>OZ241346.1:0-4519352 GCA_965199875.1 Candidatus Azotimanducaceae bacterium
ACGTCTTCGACGCCGACGAAGGGCGCCACGCCGATGCGACCGGAGTGGTGCGCAAGGTGTCCGTGGACATCGGCCGTTCGGACACCGAGTTCCAGGAAGTGGTGTCGGGCGTCAATGGCGACGAGTTCGTCGTCGTCGGCCCGGCCAGGACGCTGCGCCAGCTGCGCGATGGCGAGCCGGTGCGCTTGACCGCCGACGCGGTGCGTTTGTAAACGCGACCGCCGTCGAGCACACTTTGCCGACCTGTGCCGACTTTGGGCGGGGATCGGCGATCGATGGAAGCCACGCGCTGGAGCGTCACGACCCGCTCGGGCTACGCCGATGGTCGGCCCTTTGGCGACTACGGCGCCTTCGAAATCGTCGAGGGGCGGGTGCATTACCGGCTGCGACCGGACGACGAACGCAATGCCGGCATCGTCGATCTGGCCCTCGCGCCACGGGACGACCAGGGCTGGGTCCGCTGTTCCGGCGACTACACGCTGATCGTTCCCCAAGGCAGGCCGGCGCGCCGGCTGCTGATCGACGTTCCGAACCGCGGCCGCCGACTGCCCTTCTCGATGTTCAACCGCGCGTCGCCTGCCGACCTGGCCGAGGACCCGTGCGCCTGCGGCGACGGCTTTCTGTTCCGGCGCGGCTTCGCCGTCGCCAGCATCGGCTGGCAGTGGGACGCGCCGGGCCTGCGCCTCGATGCGCCGACCGCGACCGCTGAAGGCGAACCCATCGACGGCGAGGTGGTTTGCCGGATTCAACCCGGCGCGGACCGCCCGGCCGTGCTCTTCGGGCAGCTGGGCGACGTCGCCTATCCTCCGGCGCACCGGGACGATCCCTCGGCACGGCTTTTCGTCCGGGACGACGACAACGCGCCGCAGGAGCGGATTCCCCGCGGCAGCTGGCGTTTCGCTCGGCAGAAGGGCGGTCGGCTGGAGCCCAGCGACCGCTTCGTCCACAAGGACGGCGGCTTCGAGAAGGGGCGCATCTACACGCTGGTCTACCGCGCCCGGGATCCTCGGGTCGTCGGCTGCGGCTTGCTGGCGTTGCGCGACGCTGCGGCCAGTCTGCGCGCTGGCGGGGGGCCGAACGGGGCGCCCTTCGAGCACGTGCTCGCCTTCGGCGCGTCGCAAACCGGGCGCGTGCTGCGCCACCTGCTGCACCTCGGTCTGAACCGCGCCGCCGATGGCCGGCCGGTCTTCGACGGCGTTCACATCCACATCGCCGGTGGGCAGCGCGGCGACTTCAATCATCGTTTCGCCCAACCGTCGAGCGCCGGAGCGCCGGCGGTCGGGCAGCGCTTTCCCTTCGCCGGAGCGACGTCGCGCGATCCGCTGACCGACGTCGAGGATGGCCTGTACGCCAAGCTCGACGGCACGCCGGCCATGCCGAAGGTGGTGATCACCAACACGTCCTGGGAGTACTGGAGGGGCGACGCCGCGCTCACCCATACCGCTTGCGACGGTTCTCGGGACCTCGACGGCCACCCCTGGGAACGCAACTACCTGTTCGCCGGCACCCATCACCTGGGCGGCATTCTGCCGCCGACCAACGTCTTCCAGGCAACCGGCGAGAAGGCGCGCTATACGTTCAACGTGGTGGATCACTCGCCGCTGGTTCGCGCCGCGCTGGTCAATCTGGCCAACTGGGTGGAGGGCGACGAGCCGCCGCCATCCGCGCTGCCGAGGCTTGCCAACGGCAGCCTGGTCGAGCGCGCCGAGGTGCTGCGGAAGTTCGCGTCCCTCGACGGTTTCGAGGGCTTGGACGCGCGGCGCATCGGCGGCCTGTCGGCGCTGGATCTGGGGCCTGGGGTGGAACAGGGCCGCTGTCGGTTTCCTGCCGTCGAGGGCGGCCGCTACGCCCGTCTGGTCTCGGCGGTGGATGCCGCGTTGAACGAGGTGGCAGGCATTCGCCTGCCCGACATCGAAGTTCCAGTGGGCTGCCACACCGGTTGGAACCCACGCCATCCGCAGCACGGCGCGCCGATGCTGCCGGCGATCTTCGTTGGCTTCAGCCGCTTTGCCGACGAGCTGCCGCCGCGGGCCGAATACGAGCAGCGGGTGCGCGAGTGGACGCTCAAGCTGGTCGAGGAGCGCCATGTTCTGCAAGAGGACTTCGAGCGGGTGGTGGCCAACTGCCTGCTGCGCTATCGACTGGCCGCCTCGCGCCGTTCCGCGAGCTCGGACGGCGCACCGTGAGCGGCCCGGCCAGCGTCGTCGTGCCGGTGCTGAACGACGCGCCGGCGCTGGCCGACCTGATCGTCGACCTGCGCCGGGATGCTTCGCTGGAGATCGTCGTCGTGGATGGCGGCAGCAGCGACAGCAGCGTCGAGGTCGCGTCGAGGGCGGATGCGCTGTGCCGGGATGCCCCAGGGCGGGGGCGGCAGCTGCGCCATGGCGTCTGCAAGGCCAGCCACGACTGGCTGTGGCTGCTGCACGCCGACAGCCGGGTCTCCGCGGCGGCGTTGGCGGCGTTTTCGCGTCAGCGCGCGACGCCGGGGTGGGGATGGTTCGACGTGCGCCTGGACGGCGAAGGCTGGCCGCTGCGCGTGGTCGGCGCGGCCATGAATCGACGCGCGGCGTTGACCTCCATCGCCACTGGCGACCAGGGCATCTTCGTTCACCGCGACTTGCTGCGCGGCATCGGCGGAGTGCCGCCGCAGCCGCTGATGGAGGATGTCGAGTTGTCGAAGCGCTTGCGCCGGCTGGCGAGGCCGCGGCGCGTTCCGGTGCCGCTGGCGACATCGCCTCGACGCTGGCAGCGCGACGGCATCCTCCGCACGGTGCTGACGATGTGGCAGCTGCGCCTTCGCTACTTCTGCGGCGAAGCGCCGGAGCGGCTGGCGCTGCGCTACTACGGCAGCGCCCGGGATGGCGACCGCCCCGAACCCTCGGCAGGGCCGTGAAACGACTGGCCATACTCGCCCGCGCGCCGCAGCTCGGACGGGTCAAGACCCGCCTGGCGCAGGCGGTGGGAGACCATGCGGCGCTGCAGCTGCATCGGCGCATGCTGGAGCTGACGCTGGCCAACCTGGGCGGTGGCGGCGGCGACTTCAAGGCGGAGATCTGGGTGTCTGGAAGCAGCCCCGAAGTCGACGACTGGCGACGATGCTTCGACATCCACCAGCAGCCGGAAGGAGACCTGGGCGTGCGCATGGCGGCAGCCATTGCCGACGGCGCCGGCGCCGTCGTCGGGTGCGACATACCGCATCTGACCGCGGATCACGTGGACGCTGCCTTCGCGGCCTTGGCGGAAGCGGACGTCGTGCTCGGCCCCGCCGAGGACGGCGGCTACTGCCTGATCGCCATGAATCGTCTGCACCCGCAGCTGTTCGAGAACATCCCGTGGGGTTCGGACGCGGTGCTGGCGACGACCTTGAAGGCTGCCGAGCCGCTAACCGTGGCCACCTTGGAAACGACCCTCTGGGACGTCGACGGGCCCGCCGATCTGCGACGCCTGGCGACGTCGTCGGCACCGCCTTCGCACGTTCGAGGCACGGCCCGGCGTGCCTATCGGCAGCTGCATGCTTGCGCCCGGGCCGCCATCGCCGGCGATGGCTGATGGCGCGGCGCCGACCGTCTTTGCCGGCCGGTGAACTGACGAAGAAGCCGACGGGCGCCTAGACCGCGGCGCGGCGCTTGCGCGAGATGACGATGTTCTTGCTGCGCCCCATCTTGTCTTGTCCGCTCACCCCCATGGGCACGACCTGAATCTTGTTTCCGGAAGCGATGAAGTTCTGCAAGTCTCGTTCGATGGTTTTGCGCATTTCGACGTTGTTCTGCGGCAGTTTCTTTTGCGAGCGGCTCAAGATGCCCTCCTGTAGTGGCATTGACGGCACTGGACATGCCGGTACCTCTCGGCGACGGGCCGCCGAATGGCACGGGTGCGATTCCGGCAACCCTGCGTTCTGTGGCGGTTTGGCCGCCGACGCCGTTCTTTGGCTGGCCGGTCCTCTCTCTGCCTGCGACTATAGCCAACTGGACGGCGATTGAAACCCCGTTGCGCCTATCTCCACACTTTCTCCATATTGCGTTCCATATTTACTCACCGTTGTTGCACGACCGGGGCGCCGCCTTCGGCGTAGTCGGCTGCGACGGCGCGAATCCTCGCCACCATCGCCCGCAGCCCGTTTCCTCTGCTTGGGCTCAGGTGCGCCACCAGGTCCAGCTCGTCGAACAGCGCCTCCATGTCCATGTCGAGGACATGCTGCGGCGACTGGCCGTCGTAGGCCGCCAGGACGATGGCGATGAGGCCGCGCACGATGTGCGCGTCGCTGTCGATGGCGAGGGTCAGCCGGTCGTTGGCGGCGTCGTAGGCGTGGATCAGCCAAACCTGGCTTTGGCAGCCGCGCACCAGGTTCTCATCGACGCGCTGCGGCTGCGGCAGCACGTCGACCTTCCGGCCCAAGTCGATGAGAAAACGGTAGCGGTCTTCCCAGCTGTCGAAGAACGCGAACGCGGTGCGGACGTCGTCGATCGCCGCGCCTTGGCCTGCGACCGCTTGCCGCATTAGAACAGGCCCAGCTCCAGCTGCGCCTCCTCGCTCATCATGTTCCGTTCCCAGGGCGGGTCGAACACCAGATTCACCTGCACCGAGCGCACGAAGGGCACTTGCCCGACGCGCCGTTCGACATCCTGCACCAGCACCGGCCCCATGCCGCAGCCCGGCGCGGTGAGGGTCATGTCGATGGCCACGGCGTCCTCCTGCACGTCGCACTGGTAGACCAGCCCCAGATCGACGATGTTCACCGGTATCTCCGGGTCGTGAACCGTGCGCAGCGCCTGCCAGACCTGGTCGGCGCAGGCGCGGCCGTCCGCCGGAGGCGCCAGCTCGAGGACTTCCGGCTCGAAACCCAAGGCGTCGGCGTCTTCGCCGTCGATGCGCGCCATGTTGCCGTTGTGGATCACCGTGTAGGTGCCGCCGAGCGCCTGGGTGAGCGTGACGAAGACGCCGCTTGGGATGGTCAGCGGCGTGCCGGTGGGCACCAGCCGGGCCTGCACCGTGCGGGCGACCGGTATCAGTTGGCGTTTCACGGCGGCGGGGCTGCTTGGCCGGGCAAGTGCTCAGCTGGCAGCGGCTTCCTCGACGGAGAAGCTCTCGCCGCAGCCGCATTCGGCGGTGGCGTTCGGATTCTTGAACACCAGCATGGAGTTCAGGCCTTCCGTCACGAAGTCGATCTCGGTGCCGCGCAGCATGGGCCAGTTGGCGTTGGCGACGAGCACGGTGATGCCGTCGAAGTCGAAGACGCGGCTGTCCGCCGCTGCGTCGCGCACCGTCTGATCGAGGTAGGAGAGATCGTACATGTAGCCGTTGCAGCCGCTGCTCTTGATGCCGAGTTGCAGCGCGCTGGCGCCCTGCAGGGCGAGCTGGCGGCGCACGTGGGTCTGCGCCGAAGGAGTCATGACGATGGAGTTCGCATGTTCGGCGGGGTCGTAGTATCCGGTGCTCATCGGCTGTGCCCTGTTCGCGACGCTACAGCATGGTACGCGCTTTATGCACTGCGGCCACCAGCTGGTCCACATCGTCGCGGCGATTATACAGGCCGAACGACGCTCGCACCGTGCCCGGAATGCCCAGCGCGTCCATCAAGGGCATGGCGCAGTGATGGCCGGTACGCACCGCCACGCCTTGCTGGTCCAGCAGGGTGCCGACGTCGTGGGGATGGGCGCCGGCGATCAGAAACGACAGCACCGGCCCCTTGCGCGCCGCCGTGCCAACGATCGACAGCCCCTCGATCTGGCCGAGGGAAGCGTTGGCGTAGCTCAGCAAGTCGGCCTCGTGGGCCTGCATGGCGGCGAAGTCGAGGCCGTCCAGATAGTCCACCGCCGCGGCCAGACCAACGGCGCCGGCAATGTGCGGCGTGCCGGCCTCGAACTTGAAGGGCAGGGCGGCGTAGGTGGTGGCGTCGAGGCGCACCCGCTCGATCATCTCGCCGCCGGTCTGCCAGGGCGGCATGGCGGCCAGCAGGTCTTCCCGCCCGTAGAGAACGCCGATGCCCGTGGGCGCGTACATCTTGTGCCCGGAGAACGCATAGAAGTCGCAGCCGATGGCCTGCACGTCGACGTCCAAGTGCGCAACCGCCTGGGCGCCGTCCACCACTACCGCGGCGCCGGCGTCTTTGGCCGCGGCGACGATGGCGGCCAGGTCGTTGATGCTGCCGAGGGCGTTGGAAACGTGGCCGACGGCGACGATACGCGTACGTTCGTCCAGCTTCGCCCGGAAGTCCGCGTCGTCCAGCTCGCCGTTGCCCAGCACCCGAACGGCGCGCAAACCAGCGCCTTGGCGGGAGCAGGCCACCTGCCACGGCACGATGTTGGAGTGGTGCTCCATTTCCGTGACGACGACGTTGTCGCCCTCGCCGAGCACCATCGGCGCGTAGCAGCAGGCGACGAGATTCAGCGCCTCGGTGGCGCCCCGGGTCCAGATCACTTCCTTGCGCGAGCGGGCGTTGATGCGCTTGGCGACCGTGTCCCGCGCTGCCTCGAAGGCCCGGGTGGCTTCGTCCGAGAGGCGGTGCGCCCCCCGATGCACGTTGGCGTTGCTGCGCTGGTAGTAGCGGCGCAGCGCTTCGAGCACTCGTTGCGGCTTCTGCGTGGTGGCGGCGTTGTCCAGATAGACGACGTCGTCGCGTTCCGCGACCAGCGGAAAGTCGTCTCTCCAGCTCGGCGTCGTCGTCACGCGAGGCCCAGCAGCGCGTCGGCGTCGTCGATGGCTTCGCGCAGAAAGCCTCGCAGCAGCAGATCCCGGGCCGTCGGCTCGTCGATGCCGCGGCAGCGCAGGTAGTGGATGGCCGCCTCGTCGAGTGCGCCGACCGCCGCCCCGTGGCTGCACTTGACGTCGCTGGCGTGTATTTCCAGCACCGGCTTGGCGAACACCTGCGCGTGGTCGCCGGCCACCAGGTTCTTGCTGGACAGGGCTGCGTCGCTGCCGTCCGCGCCCGGGGCAATGTGGATGCGGCCGTTCAGAATCGCCGTGGCGTGGTCGCTGGCGACGCCGCGGTAGACCTGCCGGCTGTCGGCGTTGGCTTCGAGGTGGCTGACGGCAACTTGGTTGTCCAGATGTTCGCGGCCTTCGAGCCG
The DNA here is from genome assembly GCA_965199875.1 of Candidatus Azotimanducaceae bacterium. Taxonomy (GTDB): domain Bacteria; phylum Pseudomonadota; class Gammaproteobacteria; order Pseudomonadales; family Azotimanducaceae; genus VXYL01. The sequence goes on from OZ241346.1 coordinate 7,068, forward strand.
CCAGGCGCTGGCGATCTCCGCCTGCGCCCCTTCGGCCAGGGCAACCACGGTGTCGTTGCGGCGGAGCGTTGCGCCAACGCTGCTCTGCGCGAAGACGTACCTGGCCTGGCGCTCCACCTTCACGCTCAGCAGGCTGCACTGGTGCTCCGCGCCGGCCGCCTGCCGTCGTCGATGCTCCACCTGGCCGCCGGGGGCGACGACGATCTCGACGATGCGATGGACGTGTCGGCTGGGCTCTTCGTCGACGACGACGTCGGCGCCGGCGTCGATCAGCACCAGCACATGCTGGAAGTTGCCGCCGAGGTCGCCGATGCCCACCCGCTGCGAGGTTCCGCGCACTCGCACGACGGCGCCGGCGTCCAGCAGCAAGCGATTCACCGCGGCGAGGGGATGGTCGTCCCACGCGAAGGTGCAGCCGACATGGCGCCCGGCCAGTTCGGCCGCGCCGGGACAGGCGAAGTCCACGGCTTCGACGCTGTCCACGCCGCCGATGCCCTTGCCTGGCGAAGCCGCCGGCCTGCTTTCGCGCAGCACCGCCTGGTACCAGTGCGCCACGTTGGTATGCCGCCAGGCCTCGGAGCGGAAGCGGGGCAGACAGCCGTTGGCGACGGCTTGGCGAGCACGCTCTCGATCCAGCCAAGGCGCGCAGCGGACGCTGGCGTCGAGCAGCCGCTGCGTCAGCGCCTCGGCATCAGTCGTCGAGCCAGCCATAGCCCTTCGCTTCGAGTTCCAAGGCCAGCGTGCGATCGCCGGAGCGGACGATTCGGCCGCCGGCGAGCACATGCACCCGGTCCGGCGCCACGTAGTTGAGCAGGCGCTGGTAGTGGGTGACCAGCAGCACGGAGTTGTCTTCGCTGCGAAAGGCGTTGATGCCCTCGGCGACCACCTGCAGGGCGTCGATGTCGAGGCCCGAGTCGGTCTCGTCGAGCACCGCGAGGGTCGGTTCGAGCAGCAGCATTTGCAGGATCTCGTTGCGCTTCTTCTCGCCGCCTGAGAAGCCCTCGTTGACGCCGCGCTTCAGGAAGTCCGCGCTCAGCGACAGCCGGCTGGCGGCCTGCCGGGTGCGCTGGATGAACTCCATCGCCGCGGGTTCCTCCTGTCCGGCGCTTCTCGCGTGTGCGTCCACCGCGGCTTTCAGAAACTCCATGTTGCTGACGCCGGGTATCTCGACGGGGTATTGAAAGGCCAGAAAGAGGCCCAGCCGCGAGCGTTCCTCCGGCGAGCACTGGGTCAAGTCCTGGCCGCGAAAGGTCATCGAGCCGGCGCTGACGGCGTAGCCCGGCCGCCCGGCCAGAACGTTGGCCAGGGTGCTCTTGCCGGAACCGTTCGGCCCCATCACCGCATGCACCTCGCCGCTTTGCAGGGTGAGATCGATGCCCTTCAGGATCGTCTGTTCCGCAACGCCGACGTGCAGGTTCTCGATGGCCAGCAGGCTCATCCAACCGCGCCTTCGAGGCTGACCTCGAGGAGCTTCGAGGCTTCCACCGCGAACTCCATCGGCAGCGTGCGGAAGACGTCCTTGCAGAAGCCGTTGACGATCATCGCCACCGCCCGCTCCGGGTCGATGCCGCGCTGCTGGCAGAGGAACAGCTGCTCGTCGCTCACCTTGGACGTGGTCGCTTCGTGTTCCACCACCGCCGCCGGCAGCTTGGACTCGATGTGCGGAAACGTGTGCGCGCCGCACTCGTCGCCGATCAGCAGCGAGTCGCACTGCGTGTGGTTGCGGGCGCCGACGGCGCTGGGATTCATGCGCACCAGCCCCCGGTAGCTGTTCTGGCTGCGTCCAGCGCTGATGCCCTTGGAAACGATGGTGCTCTTGGTGCGCGGCCCGATGTGGATCATCTTCGTGCCGGTATCCGCCTGCTGGCGGTTGCGCGTCAGCGCCACGGAGTGGAACTCGCCCACCGAATCGGCGCCGCGCAGCAGCACGGAGGGATACTTCCAGGTGATCGCGGAGCCGGTTTCCACCTGCGTCCAGCTGATCTTCGAGCGGGCGCCCAGACATGCGCCGCGCTTGGTGACGAAGTTGTAGATGCCGCCGTTGCCGTGTTCGTCGCCCGGGTACCAGTTCTGCACCGTGGAGTACTTGATCTCGGCGTCGTCGAGCGCCACCAGTTCGACCACCGCGGCGTGCAGCTGGTTGTCGTCGCGCATGGGCGCGGTGCAGCCCTCCAGGTAGCTGACGTAGGCGCCTTCGTCGGCAATGACGAGGGTGCGCTCGAACTGGCCGGTGTTCTCGGCATTGATGCGGAAGTAGGTGGACAGCTCCATCGGGCAGCGGGTGTGCTTCGGCACGTAGACGAACGAGCCGTCGCTGAACACGGCGGAGTTCAACGCCGCGTAGAAGTTGTCCGGCTTGGGCACGACGCTGCCGAGGTAGCGGCGCACCAGCTGCGGATGTTCGCGCACCGCCTCGGCGAAGGAGCAGAAGACGACGCCCGCTTGCGTGAGCTGCTCCTTGAACGTGGTGGCGATGGAGACGCTGTCGAACACCGCGTCCACGGCGACTTGCGGCGAAGCGCCAGCGGCTGGATCGTCCGCCTCGGCGACGCCGGCCAGCCGGGCGCGCTCGTGCAGCGGGATGCCCAGCTTCTCGTAGGTTCGCAGCAGCTCGGGATCCACTTCGTCCAGGGACTTCGGACGTTCGCCCTTGGGCGCCGAGTAGTAGGATATGGCCTGAAAGTCGATGTCCGGGAACTGCACGTGCGCCCAGCGCGGCGGCTGCATCGCGCGCCAGCGGCGGTAGGCGTCCAGCCGCCACTCGGTCAGCCAGGCGGGTTCTTCCTTCTTGGCGGAGATCGCCCGCACCACGTCTTCGTCCAGGCCCGGCGGCAGGGTTTCCGACTCGATCTCGGTCACGAATCCAGCGGCGTACTCCTGGCGAACCAGCGTATCGAGTTCCGCGTTGCTGTGCGCCGTGGGCATGGCGGGAAGGTCTTGAACGGCGAATCGAGCGGGCAGTGTAGCGAATAGCCGAGTAAATTACTTGGTTATTGCGGCCGATTTGGCCAAGCAGCCAGGCGGTGGCGTCTCCGCCCAAGCCGCCGACAGCGCTTCGGCCTGCTCCAACACCGTTTCCGCCGCCTTCTCGCGCTTGTCCGGCGGGTAGCCGTGGTTTCTCAAGATTCTCTTCACGGCGCTGCGCAGCTTGGCGCGAACGGTCTCAGTCGAAGCCGTGGAAGAGGGCGCGGCAGACCTCGTGCTTCTCCTGCAGCAACGCCACTGCTTCGTTCTGGTCCAGCGCCGCCCCGTGCCGCCGCTCACCTTCCACAGGCAGTCGTAGCAAATCTTGAAGCGACGGACGACGGATTCGGCAACCGCCTCCTCATGGATTTGGGGCAGGGCGATGTCCGGACGGCAAAGTCGGCGTATTGTTCCTCAAGCCGCGCCAGCGACTGGCGCAACTTGCCGTAGTCGAGCTCGGAAGGGAGGGCTGTGATGGCGCCCGTGTCTTGGCTACAGGTCAGGCTGCGGCCACGTCGACGATCGCCGCGGTGCATTGGGGTTCTGGCACCGGTTCGCCCTGTTCCCGCATGCCCTCGATGTGAAACTCTATGGCCTCTCGAATCTGATGCACCACAGCTTCCCTCGTGGCAGCCGTGGCGATGCAGCCCGGTAGGTCGGGCACATAGGCGGAGTAGTTCCTCGGCGTCTGCTCGATGACGATGGTGTATTGCATGTTTCGTACCCCTTGAGCCGTGGCCGCGAATCGCGCTGCGCCAATCGAGCTTGACGGCGATGCCGCTCTCGTTCGCCAAGCGTTGCAGGAGTGCGCCAACCACCTGTCGATGCGCGTTGGTCCTCCACGAACAACGCGACCTCACGCATCGAAGTCGCCGCGCAGGATGCGCTCGGAAACGGGCAGGGGCTAGCCTTCGTCATCTAGGCCCTCGTCGATGTCCGCTTTGCGTCCGAGTGCGCCCCAAGTCTTGAACGATTCCACTTGCGTTTCGCGGTTGGTGCGGCTTACCACGAACAGTGCGTCATCGGGCAGCCGATCCGGCAGGATCGGGGAGTGCGTGGTGACGATGTACTGCGTCTCTCCCGATTGCGAGCTCGTCTTCAGCAAGTCGGCAATGTGTTCGATGCGGCGCGGATGCACGCCGTTCTCGGGTTCCTCAAAGCCCACCAGCGAAGGGCTGTCTTCCGCACCCGACAACGCCAGCAGGCCCAGCAGGCGCAGCGTGCCTTCGGAGAGCACTCGCGCTGGGATGGCCACGCCGTTCTCGCGCAGGCGGAACTCCGCTTCGCCCAAGTCGTTCACGTCCGTCTCGATGCTGTCCACATCCGGCAGCAGCAGCCGCAGCGCCTTTTCCAAGGCTTGGAACTGTCGTGGCTGGCGCGTCTTCAGCGTGACGAGGAAAGCAGCCAGTTCCTCGCCCATCGGGCCCACATGGCGCGCTTCCTTGATGGGCGTGGCTCCCGCATGCGTTCCCGAGGCTCGAAGTAGAAGAATCGCCAGCTTTCCAGTTCGCGCTGCGCCGCCGTCAGGTGAGGGTAGTGGGGCGCGTAGTGGGGCATCGACAGGATAGTTCGATCCAGATGGCGTTCTCGGCGGAGGCGCACATGCTGGCCTTGCCGTTCGATGAACGGCGTGCGCCGGCGGGTGGGTTTGCCGTCCTCGGTCAGCGCAGCCAAGTATTCGTCGGTGGCGCGGAGCAGGCCCGAACTCGGCAGCATCTCCACCTCCAAGCGATAGCGCAGGCGGCGTTCTCGCACGCGCGCTGGCACTGTGTCGGTGTTGCCGGTGCCAGCGGGCTGGCGCATCTCGAGTATTTCCCGGTCTATGGCCTTGGCGACGGCTTCGGAGATGTGCAGGTCCGCTTCGATGGAGAAGGCTAGGGAACCTCTGTTTAAGTGTTCCGGGCAGACCGTGAACCCTTCTGGGACGGCGGTTGTTTTCCCCGCAAAGGCACTTGATCAGGCCTTCCCTAGCCGTTCCTGTTCGCGCAGGCTCTTGAGGCCGCTCGGCCCCATCGTGAAGGACTCGAGCGGTTTGCCCCGGCAGGGGGGATCGAATGCCTCCTTCAGCGTCCGGCTGGTCGCCAACCGAGAGAGCAATTGCACGGCGTCCAGGATGTTGCTCTTGCCAGCCGCGTTCGGCCCGAACAGCAACGTCAGAGGCTTCAGATGCACGTCGAGGTCGCACAGCGATTTGTAGCCCTTGACGCGGATGCGGTTCAACATGGCCTATCCCCTGCCGTGGATGGGCCGAAACCCAGCACCGCCAGACTCGTGGCAATCGCCACGTCCAGCCGCCGTGCTTCGGTGTGCATGAACATGCCGGACGATCCGCAGCAGGGGGCGTAGACGCGCCCTTGGCGGGGTTCGAGCATCCGCACCAGCAGCCGCGCAAGGGCGGCCTTCGGGGCGTCCGGTCCCATCGCTTCCAAGACTACATGTTTGAGCTTCATGCCGCTCGCGTCGCGCTCCCCAGCATGGGTATCCGCGTTCGATGCAACCTAATGTGTCGCCAGTGGCGCGTCAACGTGCCTAGCAGGGAGCTGCCGTCGCGAGGAGGTCGCTCGACCTGCTGGCGGCGGAGCCCACAGCGAGGGGCGTGCGCGAGGGAGCACAGGACGCCATGCGGCGGGGCTGAACGCGAGACCGAGGGCGCGGAATCAGACCAGCCGTGCCATAGGGCAAGCCAGCAAAACAATTTTTGGCAAAAAAACCATTGCCAATGGTTCTTTTGCCATGTAATGTGCCGCCCACGCTGTCGGACCGAGGCGCAGCCAATGCGGAACATCACTGGCCAAGCGGTCGTGGGGGACGATCTCTACGGGCGTGGCTACGAGCTGGCGGCCCTTTGGGAGCGTCTGGTGGCCGGCGAGCATGTCCTGTTGCTTGCGCCACGGCGAGTGGGCAAGACCAGTCTGATGCTGGAAATGGAGCGCCAGCCACATCCGAAGTGGCATGTGATCTACGTTGACGTCCAGGGGGCGGCAGATGCCGCCGATCTGTTCGCGGGCATCCTTGCCCAGCTTGCAAGCCATCCGACGTATCGGCGCGGCCTCGAGAACATCCCCGGCTGGCGGGCGGCAAAGGACACCCTCAGCGCTGCCAGCAAACTCACCAAGGCGCATGTTGGCGAGTTGAAGGTGGAGTTCGCCAGCGCCATGCGCACGGACTGGCACCGTCGTGCAGATCAGATTCGCGCGCGTCTGGCCGCGACGGAGGCCGAAGAACGGTTGTTGGTCATCATCGACGAACTGCCAATGCTGGTGGCCAGGCTGGTGGACAACGAGCGGAGGCAGGACGCGGAGGTGCTTCTTTCCAAGCTGCGGGAGTGGCGCCAGGCACCGGATTTGCGATGCCGCGTAGTCACGCTGGCGGGTGGTTCCATCGGCTTGGAGGGCGTCGTCCAGCGCGCCGGTCTCTCCGGCCTCATCAACGACCTCGTGCCGTTCCGTTTGGGGTCATGGAGCCCTTCGACGGCTCGGCGATTCCTCTGCGAGATCGGTCGCAGCAGCGATTTCCCGCTCGGCGAAGCGACCGTAGAGCAAGTCTTGGATCTGCTCTACGACCCCGTTCCCTATCACCTGCAGCTCTTCTTCCAAGCGCTTCGCGACGAGTGCCGCGGCAACCCCGCCTCAATCACGCCAGATCTTGTGAGGAGCTGCTTTGAACAAAGGCTTGCCGGGGCTAGCGGAACAGCGCACCTTGACCACTATGCGACCCGATTGGAGCTCGCCTTGGGCGAGCAGGAACGGCTTGTCGCGCTGGCCGTATTGTCGCGCCTGGCCTCGCCAAAAGAGCTTGTGCCCGTGGAGGAACTCCAGCACCTGTCTGCAGGGCGCGAGAGCGCCTTCCGATCCGCTCTGCGGACGTTGGAAGCCGATGGCTACGTCCGTCGAGATGGCGATGGCGTCTCCTTCCGCTCCAACCTGCTGCGTCGATGGTGGCAAAAACACCACGCCGGGGATGCATCGTGAGCGGCCCGCGCATTTACAACCCCGCACAACTCTGTGGCGACGATCTGGAGCAGTCCTTCGTGGCACGGCAGGAAACCCTTGCGGACCTTCTTCGCACCATTCGCCAGCAGGCAGCAGATAGCCCGTGCCAACACACTCTGTTGATCGGCCCGCGCGGCATGGGCAAGACCACGATGGGGCTGATGTGTCTGCGCCGAGTTGAGCAAGATCCTGCTCTCGCCGCGCTCTGGCAGCCGGTACCGTTTCACGAGGAGAGCTATGGCATTGGCGATCTCGCCGACCTGTGGCTCACCGCACTGCGGCATCTGGCCCACGCCACCGGCGACAGCCAATGGGCAGAGAAGGCCGACGCGCTGGTTGCCGGCGAACCAGACGCGAATCGCCAAGCCGCCTATGCGCTGGCAGCGCTTCTGGACTTCCACCAAGAGAGCGGCAAACGCCTGCTGCTCTTCATTGAGAACCTGGACCAGGTACTGGCACAGATTGGCGACGAACGCCAAATCCATGCGCTCAGGGCAGCGTTGATACAGCATCCAGAGCTTCTACTGATCGGGTCGGCCAACACCGTCTTCAATGCCATACGCAGCCACAGCGACCCGTTCTACGAGTTCTTTCGCCTGGTTTTCCTCCGAGAGCTTGATGCGGACGAAACCCGCCTTCTGCTGATGGCCGCCGTGGGCGAGCAATCGCGCGAGGGCTTTCAAGACGCGATGGACGCCGAGAGGGGCCGCCTAGAGACAATACGGCGTCTGACCGGTGGCAACCCGCGGCTGCTGAAGTTGGCCTGCCGGATGATGTTGGAGTCGCCGCTCGGGACGGCGCTTGAAGATCTCGAACGGCTCATCGACGAGCAGACTCCCTACTTCAAAGGCCGAATAGAGGAACTTCCACCGCAACTGCGCCGCGTGTTCCATTGCCTCGCCGAAGGTTGGCAGCCGCTGCTGGCGAAGGAAGTCGCGGCGACGTCCAAGCTGAGCTCGTCCCACGCGAGTGCTCAACTGCGGCAGCTTGTCGACAAAGGCTACGCCGAAGAACACCGGCTACCGAACAGCAAGCGCGTGTACTACCAAGTCGTGGATCGGTTCTACAACATCTACTACCTATTGCGGCTCTCCCACCGGAGCCGCGGCCGGTTCGAGCACTTGCTGCAGTTCCTGCAGGACCTGTTCGGCGTGGTTAGCATGCGGACGATGTACGAAGCCGCCCTGTCGGAGTTGCGCGAAGGGACGGCCGCGAAGGAACGGGGCGATCTGATCGGCGCTTTGGCGGAGCACGTCGCCGGCGATCAGGGCTTCGGTGGACGTGCCGGATGGATGCAGAAAGCTGCCAAGGTCGCGAGGGTTTCAGTCATCGTCGGTTGGCTTCGCAACGGTGATAAGCAGTTCAAAGCCTCGCAATTCAAGGATGCTGCCGTAACGTTTGGCGACGTGCTGGAGCTTGCAAGAAAAGACGCTACCGCAAGCGATGTTTGGCCGCTCCGTGCTCTCGTGCGTAGGACGATTTCGTTGCTCTATCTCAAGAACTATGACGACGTTGCGAGCGACCAGTACTCACACATTGTCGAGGCCGTGTCATTGAACGACGATGAGCTCATGCGAGATGTGGCGGCCTTGTACTTCCTAATCTGTGGCAGGGCGCTTGATGCACTCGACAGAACAGCGGAAGCTGTCGATATGTGGACCCGTTCTGCTGATCTCATCGGTGTGGACGATCCATCATCGTTGCAGGCCACTGCTGCATGTGCTTTTTTTTGTGTTGCCTGCAGTCATATCGAGCGAAGGCAATTCAGTGAGGCCACGACGAACACTCGAAGGGCTTGGGAATATGACTGCACGGATGTGCCAAGATCGGCTCGTCGGTGGATGGTTATGCCTCTTACCATCTCTGCTATGTGGCTCCTGACGTGCGGCGAAACGGATTTAGGGAAGGTGGCGCCAGAGCAAGCAGCAGATCTCGCCGAAGCGGAACGCTACGTTCGACGTGCTTGGGAGTACAGTCCGAAGGGCCGCGTAGTCTTGCACGTTCTGTCGGATGTTCTCGCACGGCAGGGGCGATGGGAAGAATCTCTGACGCACTTGGAGGAGGTTGCGAGGCGGTCTGGGTCGGACCGGGCCGCGGCGGACCGCGAATTTGCCGAGTCGTTCATCAGAGCCTTGGCTGCTGGTCACGCGAGCCGGGTCAAAGACATCATGGCGAACGCTGCCCTTGCGGAGCCAATGGAACCGCTATGGCACGCAACGTGCGCGGAGTTGGGCGAGGAAATTGGACCGCTGCCGGCGGAAGTTGCTGATGCGGTCGCAGCGGTCAGAACGGAGGTCGAGGCGGTTCGAGCCGAGCTTGCTCACGGGCAGGACGGCATGGAGCCCCGGGAAGGCAACAGACCGCCCATTTGATCCACGTCAAGGCACGGGGGGATTTGCAGCCCCTTACACAAAGGCAGTGCAGCATGGCCTACCCCTTGCTCGCTTCCGGCCCGAAACCCAACGCCGCAAGATTCTTCGCAATGGCCGCGTCCAGCCGCCGTGCTTCCGCCCGCTGTTCGCGCCACTCGGCGGCGAGCGCGTCATCTTCTCGTGGAACGGTTCGTCGTCTTCCGGCTGCGGTGCCATGCCCACGTAGCGGCCCGGGTCAGGATGTGGTCGTGGGCGCGGATGTCGTCCAAAGTCGCGCTCTTGCAGAAGCCTGGCACGTCTTCGTAGTCCACATTTTCGCGCTTGCTGCCACGCATGGTAGACGCGGGCGATGCGCGATGTCGTCGTCGGCGAGTTCGCGGTGGGTGCGGTCCACCATCCTGCCCTCGCTCCGGGCGTCGATGAACAGCACTTCGCCCGTCGGTCGCGGAACTTGCCGTTGCCGCGCAGGCGTGCCCGCATGTCGTCGGGAACGCGCTTGTCCACGCCCTCCGCCAGGTCCAGCCGAGCGAGTGCATCGCGCAGAGCGTCGCGCCCCATCGTTTCCAGGATCGCTTGTTTGAGTTTCATCCCAAGGCCCGCCCGTGCCGCCGTGAACCTACCTCGCCGCCGACGGGTTGCGTCAACGCCGATGCGGCTGGCGATCTTCACCGCTGCCGCTGGTCGTCGTGTTCGGGTACTCGAACGGCGCCGGATCCGCAAAACGCGCAAGCACGTTGTTGGCGATGCGCGCGATGTCGTTGTCGTAGTCGTCGGTGGCCAGTGCGCCGGCGAAGGATATGGAACCGGTGGAGAACACCGCGCCTCCGGCTGGCGTCTCGAAGAACACCATGTCGGCGCGCACGTTCGGATCGTTCGGGTCCGGCGGCTGGGTATCGTGGAACTCCTCCTTGACGCGCAACATGCCGGGCCGGTGCTGCTCCGAAGACGCCAGCACGATGGCGTGGGCCGGGGAGCCGAGCGTGGCGTCCCAGCGGTCGATCTCTTCGCCAGCGGCGCCACCGGCTTGGGAACCGTGGTTGCCGACGATGCCGTCGGCTGCCTGTACTCCTTGCGTGATGAACGCCGCCCGCGCGTCGGCGGCGCCGCTGCGCAGCCGGTACCAGGTGCCGCCGTCGAAGCCCTGAGCGGCAAAGCCAATGCCGGCAAGGTGGTTGGGCGGTCGCCCGAGGCGCCGCCAGAGGCCGCCGTACTCGCCGGTGAAGGAGTGGTAGTACTCGCCCGGTTCGGCGATCCAGGTGCGCGTTCCGTCTTCGGCGCGACGCACTTCGACGACGGCCGGATCCGCCGGGTCGTAGGCGATGCGCCAGTAGAAGCCGTTGCCGCCGAGGTACATGAGACGTCCGCCTTCGGCCAGATAGCTCTGCAAACTGTCCAGCATGGACGTGGAGTAGTACTCCGGGTGGGTGCCGGTAACGACTGCCCGATACTGGGAGAGCAGGCTTGCGCCTTGCCGATGCAGGTCTTCGTCCGTTGCCACGTCGTAGCGAACGGCGCTGCGATGCAGCCAGGCGGTGATGCAGGTGTCTGCGTTGAAGGCCCAGGTGAGCGTGCGCGGCTTCAAGTTCAGCACCGGCCGCCGCCACGACGAGTACATCACTCCGCTGCCGTCCACATGGTATTCGTAGAGGGACTTGCCCACCTCTGGATGAGCGAGAAAGTAGGCGTCCGAAGGATTGCGACCGCGGGATAGAACGGCGCGCTGGTTCGCATAGGCGATGTAGGTGGCCGTAGGTGCCAGGTACAGCACCGGCGCCCGCTTCGCGCCCGATGCCGGGCGGACGAAAAACACGGCGTGGTCTTCGCTGTCCCGGTAGGTGAGACGTACCGCATAGACGCCGCTTGGCGTGTTGCGCGGCACGCGCCACTCGATGTCCGCTTGCCAGCCGGCGTCGGTGAGATCGTCCTCGTGGAAGTGAATGGCCGCGTACTGAGCGGGGTCGTCCTGCCAGCGTTGGGTCGAGCCGGTCCAGCGCGCGCCCTTCACCGCCCTTGCCGGATGCTGATGGGCGACGCCGCGCAAGCGCTGCACGGTGTCCACCAGTTCGGCGCTGGCCATGTTGCGCCCGAAGTCCCAAGCCGCCACGCGCTTGCCGCCATCGGCGAAGGTCGGCGCTTCGATGCGTCCGTTGAAGCCGGCAATGCCGTCCCGGGCGGCCAGCTGCCAGTTTCCGCCGGGAACCGAGACGCTGAACGCGCCGGTTGCGCGGCAGGTGCGCGTTGCCGGCTCGGCCACCGTCAGCCCGCGCACGCTGCAACTCAGCTCCGTGGCTTCGTCGTCGCAGCGAATGGAAACCCGGTGCCAGCGGTTGGCGACCACCGGCTCGGCCAGCCGCAGCACGTGCTCGCCGATGCCGAGCGCGAGGTGGCCGGCGTCGATGCGCAGTATCAGCCCGCCAGGGCCGCTCACCACGGTCTGGCGTGGCCGCTGCGGCGTCGTCGGCAGCACGTCGCACGAGAACGACAGCGCTTGGAAGGCCGGCAGCGCTTCCAGCGTCGCGTAGGAGCCCGGTCGAATGGGCTGCTTGCGCGCCGGATAGGCCCCGCGCAAGGACGACTCCACCGCTTCTTCCTGGTAGCCGGCGCCGTGCTTGCGGTCGTCGCCGCAGATCAAGCGCACGAGATCGGCTTGAAACGTCTGATCGGCCTTGCCGCTCGAGTCGTCTTCTTCCGACGGTTCGCAACTCGCCATGACGCGCAAGAGCCCGCCCGGCGAAACGCAGAGCGGGTCCGCGTAGGAGACGATGGACTTGGGTTTCACGCCGGGCGACGTCTCCCGAGCGGCGGTCGATTGCATGTCTTTTAGCTTGCCTGGCCAGTTAGTCGCCGTACCCTTCGACCTTGCCCTGGGTCTTGTCCATCCCCGCCACCGGCCGGTCCTTCGGCGCGCTGTCGTAGGCGCCGCGGAAGTCCCGAAACGGCCCGTCGCGCCACTCCAAGGCCGACTTCAGGCCATCGTCGCGTACCCGTCGGCCCCACTCGGAGGCGGCTTCCCGCTGCGCGGACAGCGCTTGTATCTCGGTGCCGGAGTGCAGGCCGTCGCGGATGCCCTGGGTTTCGTACTGGCGATTCACCGCCCGCTTCGAGTACATGAGCATCTCGTTGTCCACGTGCGCCATGCGACGGGCGAACTTCTCCGTGAAGGCGCCCAGTTCGTCGCCCGGCACGGCGTAGTTGGCCCAGCCGAGGCGGGCCATTTCGGCACCCGAGAACGAGTCGCCGACGTAGGCGAACTCCCTGGCCTTGCACGGCGGCAGATGCCAGGGCGTCCACATCATGTCCATCGTCGTCATGGCGCGCACCGGCGGATAGCCGATCTTGGCGTCTTCGGCACAGATGCGAAAGTCGCACACCGTCGCCAGTTCGGTTCCTCCGGCCAGGCAGTGGCCTTGGATCTGCGCCACCACGGGCTTCGCCAGCTCCCAGATGATCCAGTTGGTCATCACCACGTGCCGCGCCCACTGGGTCCTGCCGGGATGCGTGGAGCCGGTGTCCGGCAGGCCGGAGCGCGGGCTGACGAAATCGAAGCTGTCGGCGGCGCGGGCCGGCGAGAGGTCGTAGCCGGCGGAAAACGAACGTCCGGCGCCGCGCAGCACGACGACGCCGATCTCGTCGTTGCTTTCGGCTTCGCGCATGGCGTCCATCACTTCGCCGCGCAAGTTGTTGCTCAGCGCGTTCAGCTTCTCGGGACGGTTCAGCGTGATGAACGCCAAGCGTCCGTCGGTCTCGTAGAGGATGTCGGAATAGGGCATGGTCTCCTACCGTTGCCTTGAGGAATCGTCGGCGGCCATCTTAGCCGCTTCGAGGCGATGCAAGGCGTCGAGGTTCTGGTCGATCTTCGCCTGCGCCGACCACTGCGCCTGCTCGGAGTTCTGCGCGTTGACGTTCTCGAACACCTGCAACAGGCCGATGCGCCGGCGGGCGCTGAACACCCGCAAGGTGCGGCCAGCTACCTCCCAGTGGTAGCCGCCGTGAATGCCGTTGTACTCGTTCATGGCGGCGTCAGTTCCCGAAGCACCTCGTCGGCTACTTCCATGCCGCAAACGGCGTGCAGCACGCCGATCGGGCCGTCGAGTTCCGACAGCACTCGGAACAGCCCTCGATAGGTCCCGGAGTTGCACTCGTCGTCGTGGAGTTGCACGTCGAACTCCGGCGCCAGCAAGTCGGCAAGCTGGCGGCTGTTCTCGAAAGGCACCAGGCGGTCGTAGCGCGAGTGGTAGAGGTTGATGCGCGTCTCGGCGCCGATGGCGGTCGCCAAGTTGGCCAGATTGGTGAAGGAGTTGAGCGCGAGCATCGCCTTCAGCGCGTCGTAGCGGGGGTCGCTGCCAAGCATTCCGGCGACGAAGTCCGGGTCCAGAGTGTCGCCGTCGATGATCTCGTCGGCGTTCAGGCCGGTGCGCGTGTAGGCCAGGAGGCCGGGGAGTATCCGCCCGGTGGCGTAGGGCACCACGGATTCGTCCACGTGTCGGCACCACGGATTGCCGTCGCACTGGCCGCCGAGGCGCTGCATGGTGCCGCGAAACGTGCTTTGCAGGTTGTGCGGCGCGCCGCCGCTGTACAGTTCGCGCACGTCGATGCCGTCGGGGCGGGCTTGCAGCGCCAGCCACAACGCCAGGGCGCTGTGGCCGCCTTGGGAATAGCCGAACAGCGCCAGGTCGGTGCGGCCGTCGGCATCGTGGAATGCATCGTAGGCCGGGTGCGCAAGCACGGCGTCCAGCAAGTCGATGCTGGCGTTGGCCGTGCGATTCGCCATCAGGTAGGTCTCCGGCCGCCCCTTGGTGCCCTCGCCGCGCCCCCAGTTGTCGGGCGCGATCACCAGATAGCCGCGCCCGGCGATCAGGTTCGCCAGCACGAACCAGGTGTCCGTGAAGGCGAAGGAGCTGGGGGTCGAACCCGTGGCGTGGCTGAGCACCACCACCCGGTCGCGGCGCTGGAACTCGTCGGCGTCGGCCGCGGGCATGGCGACCAGGCCGGTGAGTTGCGCCGACGGTTCTCCATCGGGCGTGCGCGAGGCGTAGGAGACGCGCTGCGCCGTCACGTCGTAGATGGCTTCGGGCGAGCGCAGTCGCGGCCAGGCGTTCTCGGCGATCTCGTCCAGCAGCTCGGCGACCGCGATCCTCAGAAATCGGTTCTCGATGTCGCCGAGCAGCCCATCCTCCAGATAGCGCTCGAACAGCGAGTTGACTTGCGCCACGGGGGTGTTAAGCGACTCCGTCACATGGAGCCTAGGCGTGGCGGAGGTGGCGGCGGTTCCGAACTCGAGGGTGGCCTGGTACTGGCTTGGGCCCAGCTCGATGTCCACCGTCAACGACTGTTGCGCGTCCGGGGCGAGTTGGCAGTGCAGGCGATGGTCGATCAGCTGCGCACCGTCGTGAACGTCCATGCCGGCATCGGCGAGAGAACGACGAACGGCGACGCCGCGGCCTTGGCAGGCCCGGCGGTAGCCGAAGGTCATCTCGGCGCTGCCCAGGTGGGCGACGTTGATGTTTCCGATAGCGGGGTCGATGGTGGCGCCCGATGCCGGAATGGCATCGATCACCGCCACGGTTTCGTCCTGCCAGGGCGCGCGGGGCGTCGTCGAGTCGCCAGCCGGCACCGCCAGCCGCCAGCCGCGGTAGAAGGGCGCCGGTTTCGGAGAGACCACCAGGCGGATGTCGTGGCGGGCGCTCTCGCCGCTGCGGTCGGTGACGGTGACGCCGACGGTCGCCTCGCCTTCCCTACCTTCCGAGTTGGCGGTGACGGCGAGCCGCGAGCCGTCGATGGCGGCCACGGCCAGTTCCGGGTCGCTTGACTGCGCCGCAAAGGTCAGCCCAACGCCGGCGAAGTGCGTCGCGAGGTCGAGCGTTGCGCGTTCTCCGCCGAAGAGATGCAGCGTCTCGACGGGCATGGTCAGCCGAGGCTGGCCGAAGGCCGAGACCGCCGCCAGCGCCAGCAGCGCGCCACCCGCCGCGCCGTCGCGCAAGCGCCGCCAAGCCGCTCGGGACGTCAAAGCCGGTCGTTCGGGCGATCGCCCCGCAACCACCCGACGGCAGGCGGCAGTGGCGGCATGTGGCTGTTCTTCGTCGTGGTTCGCATGGCGGCTCGGGTGGCGCCGAAAGTAGCATAGCCGACGCTTGAGGCCGTACCAAGTAGTGCGCGGGCCCCGCATTAGCCACCGCTTCCAGCGACTGGCTGGTGCCGAGAACCCCACGCACTCAAGTGCGCCCTGCCTTTGGTCCCGACGAAGAAAGTCGCAGCCATAGCCTCCGCAAGCCTTCGAACAACCATGCAAATACACCACGCCGTGATAGATTTGCAGGGTTGGTCGAGGTCAAACGCACTGGTGCGCCCGAGTCCGATGGGCTTCTTTGCCGCGCTTGCGAGGACTTGCGGCCCGGCTGTCGCCTCATCGTGCGTCCCGGGCGGACAGCTTCCTTAGTGCTCAACAGATGTTGCCGCTGGCGGCGGAGGGGGAGGGTGAGGTCAGGCGTGGAAACCAACGAAGCAGGGTGCGAGATTCGACGGCCATGACTGACGTGCAAGCCCGAGACGCCGGGTACGTCGACATCATCCTTGAGCGTGTGCGGGTCTCGGCATCGTACAAGCCGAAGTTCGGGCAAGGCGGGCGCGTTGGCTTGACGTTGCGCGAGTTCCGGGGTCTCTACAGCGCCGATCCGTTCTATGCGTGGTTCGGCTTGGACGACGCCATGCTGTATGCGGCGCACAAGGCGGCTGGCGGCATGACGAGCATCTACCGTCAGATTGGCATCGGGTGCGAGAGGGTGTTCCGCCAGATACTGGAGGACGAGCTTGCTTGTCGCCCACCGACACGGTGTGGTCCTACGAAGTGCCAGCCAGCGACGGCGGAACGCGCAAGCTGTCGCTCGATGGGCGAGTTCCCTTGGCGCAGGTGAAGGATGCTGCCGGTCGAGAGAGGGTCCGAGAATGGATCAGGCGCTCCTCGCGGGCGGTGGGCGTTGAATCCGGCGTGTTCCGTTCGCTCACGGGTGCGGTCTTCGAGGTTCGGCAAGGCTACAAGAGCCGAGACAGCAAGCGGCAGAACGCCGACATCGCCAACGCCGCGTCGGCCTACGTCAAGTCGTACCTGCCTTGCGTCGTCGTTCTGTCGAACCAAATCGACGAGGACGTGCTGCGGCGCTATCGCGCTGCCAGATGGGTGGTTGTGACGGGAACCGTCGGCAGCAACGACGCGCTTACGTCCACTTACGACTTCATGCGCGACGTCGTCGGCTACGACCTTGCGGGATTCTTCGAACGCAATGCAGGGAAACTCCGAAGCGAAGTAGCCCGCGTTCTTCAGACGCTGTTGGACCCGGGGAGCGATTGAATGCGAGCAGCAGCGCAATTGCGGCAACGGGCCGACTACACGCACTCGTTCAACACGAAGACGGGGCGGCATGGTTGGCTGCGCCTGACGCCAGCCTACTCTGTGAAGGTGGTCGATGAGATCATCTCGGACTACGGCGAGGGCTTGAACGTGCTGGACCCGTTCTGCGGCACCGGAACGACGGCTCTGTGTGCGGTTTCGCGGGGGCACCGAGCGACGACCGTGGACATCAATCCGTTCCTAGTCTGGCTAGCGCGAACCAAGACCGGCACCTATTCGCAAGCGTCGCTTGCCGAGACCAAGTGCGCCGGTCTCGAGGCGCTGGATGCGGCTCGCCGCGAAGCGGTGGCCCCGGTGCCGGTTCCGGACATCCACCGAATCGAACGCTGGTGGTCGGAGCCCGCAAGGCGCTTTTTCGCCCACCTCAAGGCATCCATCCTCGCATCGGCTGCTGACCGGGCGATGCGCGATCTGCTCCTCGTGGCGTTTTGCCGCACTCTCATCAAGCTCTCCAACGCCGCCTTCAATCACCAGTCCATGTCGTTCAAGGATTCGGACAACGCACAAGGAAGGCTGCAAATCGACTTGGATGCGAATGCGCTCTTCTTCGACGATCTTCAGTTCGTGCTTCGCGGCGCAAGCGACGAGCCTAGCGGCGTCGCCACCGTCGTTCAGGACGATGCGCGGGATTTATCGCGGATTTCGGAAGGCCACTTCGACCTGGTGGTGACGTCGCCGCCGTACGCCAATCGCATGTCCTACATCCGCGAACTTCGCCCGTACATGTACTGGCTTGGCTATTTGACCGACGCCAGCGATGCCGGCGAACTGGACTGGGAGGCCATAGGCGGCACCTGGGGCATCGCCACCAGTCGTCTCGGCACTTGGTCTAGACGGCACGATTGCCGCCTCCCCGAAGGAGTAGACGAAGTCGTGGAGCGAATCGCCGCCCAAGCCAACGCGAACAGCGGCTTGCTCGCGACCTATGTTGCGAAATACTGCGAGGACATGGCGCGGCACTTCCACAGCCTGCGAAGAGTCCTGAAGAAGGATGCCCGCGTTCACTACATCGTCGGAACTCGACGTTCTACGGCGTGCTGGTTTCGACGGAACAAATCTACGCGGCGATGTTGCAGGAGTGCGGATTCGTGGACGTCGCGGTGCGACCAATCCGCAAGCGCAACTCCAAGAAGGCGTTGGTGGAGTTCGACGTTTCCGCTGCTTGGCCGGGAGGTCGCTAGGCGGCCGCTTCTTGTTGGCAACGCACGTTCACGAACGGTCTTGGGGTTCAATCGAGGGCGGCGGATCGTTAGGGCGCCACTCGAACGGCCTGGCTCTTCTACTCGTGAAGTACGTGGTTCCGCGCCGCAGCCGTCCGCTGCGCCACGCGGATCGGCAGTGGACGATGGCCGACGGTGCTGGGCGTTCGCCGCACGATGCCGTGGGGCGGGCAGGGCGCGGGTGGCCGTCGAGCTGGCCAGGCGGCGCCCGCGGCGGGCGCTGTCGACGGCCACCGTGGCGCGCATCCTGGCCTGGGCGTGGAGGCCGGGCGGGTGCGGCCTGCTCGTTCTGCGAGGGGCGGGCCGGGCGGCGCGGCGGCGGGACTTCGAGGACTCGCACGCCGAGCGCTGGACTCGGGACGACTGGCACCTTGGCGTGCAGGCGGACCACATGACGCCGAGGATGGACCGCGTCGTTGTCTAGTAGGTCGGTGAGCCCTCGCAAGCAGCGAACCAAGCGAACCCGTCGAAACCAGATCGAACCGGTCGAACCAGTACAGCGATTGGCCAGTTGGCGGCAAAGCTGGCATTCTCGCGTTCTTGCCCGAGGCGAGCGCGTTCATGCCCAATCCCAACACGCCGGTGATCGTCGGCGTCGGCCAGTTTCTGAACCGCATCGAGTCGTTGCGGCAGGCCGTCGAGCCGCTGGAGATGATGATGCGGGCGGTGCGCCGCGCCGAGGCAGACACCGGCAGCGGCGGCTTTCTGGATCAGGCGCAGTCCGTGCGCGTCGTGCGCGGCATGTGGAACTACGGCGACCCGGCCGCGGCCATCGCCGAACGCATCGGCGCGGTCGGCGCGCAGACCGTGGGCACGCTGATCGGCGGCAATCAGAATCAGGCGCTGCTGAACCGCACTGCCGAGGAAGTGCTGGCCGGCAAGTTCGACATGGTGCTCGTCGCCGGCGCGGAGAACGGCTACAGCAGCGGCAAGGCGCGGCGCGCCGGAACCACGCTGCCGCAAAGCGAAGCGCCCGGCAGACCAGACGTGATCTTCGGCGCCGAACAGCAGCCGGAGCACCACGACTGCGAACGCGCCAAGGGCATCAGCCGGGCGATCCAGGTGTATCCGATGTACGACAACGCCATCCGCCATGCCCGTGGCGAAACCCTCGCCGGGCACATCGAGCGGGTCTCGGGGCTGTGGTCGCGCTTCAACGACGTGGCGCAGGACAATCCGAACGCCTGGGTGCGCCACGACATGAGCGCGGAGGAAATCCGCACCGCCAGCCCGCGCAATCGGCAGATCAGCTTTCCCTACACCAAGTTCATGAACGCCAACCTGTCGGTGGACATGGCCGCGGCGCTGATCGTCTGCTCGCTGGCCAAGGCTCGGCAGCTGGGAATCGCCGACGACAAGCTGGTCTATCCGGTCTCGGGAGCGGAAGGCTACGATCACTTCTCGGCCTCCGTGCGCCAGCACTTCCACACCTCGCCCGGCATCCGCATCACCGGCCAGCGGGCCTTGGCGCTTGCCGGCATCGGCGTCGAGCAGCTGGACTTCGTGGACCTCTACAGCTGCTTTCCGTCCGCAGTGCAGGTGGCGGCGGCGGAACTTGGCCTTTCCGAAGAGCGGCCGCTGACGGTCACCGGCGGGCTGACCTTCGGTGGCGGCCCGCTCAACAACTACGTCATGCACAGCATCGCCCGCAGCGTCGAACGGCTGCGCGAGAAGCCGGGCGGCTACGCCCTGGTGACGGCCAACGGCGGCAATCTCTACAAGCATGCCCACGGCATCTATTCCAGCGCGCCGCCCCGCCGCGACTTCCGCGCTGCGGACGTCAAGGAGGAGATTGCCGCCCTGCCGTCGCGGCAGTGTCTGCCCGAATACGAAGGCGAAGCAGTGGTCGAGTCCTACACCGTGATGTACGCCGAGGACGTTCCGAACATCGGCCACGTCTCCTGCCTGACGCCAGCGGGGGAACGCACCTGGGCGAACGTCGAAGACCGCCAGCTCTTGGCCGACATGGTGCGCCAGGAGTTCTGCGGGCGCCGCGTCTCCGTGCATGAGGGCGGGTTGTCGGCCGTCGGCTGACGAACGGTTGCTTCCCGCCCCAGCCGCTGACGCCGAGTCGACGTGGATCAGCTCATCGATGCCGCGATGCGGCCGCTGGCGGACTTCGCCACCGCCATCGTCTTCGCCAGCGTGCCGGTGCTCGGCGCGGAAGTGCCGCTGATCGTCGCCTGGCTGGTCGCCGGCGGCGTGTTCTTCACGATCTATCTGGGCTTCGTCAACGTTCGCGGCTTCGCGCATGCCCTGCGGGTGGTCTCCGGGCGCTACCGGAAACCGGGCGACCCGGGCGAAATCTCGCAGTTTCGGGCGCTGGCGACGGCGGTGTCGGGGACCGTCGGCATCGGCAACATGGCGGGAGTTGCGGTCGCCATCTCCGTGGGCGGGCCGGGTGCGACGTTCTGGATGATCGTCGCCGGATTGCTGGGAATGTCCACCAAGTTCGCCGAATGCACCCTCGGCGTCTTCTACCGGCGGCAGCACGACGACGGGTCCGTCTCTGGCGGCCCGATGGTGTATCTGGAACGCGGCCTGGCCGGACGCTGGCCGAGGCTTGGTCGGGCGCTTGGCGTCTTCTACGCCGCCAGCATGGTGGTGGGCTGCATCGGCATCGGCAACATGTTCCAGTCCAATCAAGCGGTTGCCAACGTCGCCACCGTCGTCCAGATCGGCTGGCTGGCGGACAACGAGTGGCTGCTTGGCCTGGTGCTGGCGGTGCTGGTGGGGGTGGTGATCATCGGCGGCATCAAGTCGATTGCCAGCACCACCTCGAAGCTGGTGCCGGCCATGGCGATCCTGTACGTCGCCATGGCGCTCATGGTGCTCGTCTTGAACGCCGAGCGCGTGCCGGCCGCGTTCGTGGCCATCTGGAACGGCGCGTTCGCCCCCCAGGGCGTGGCCGGAGGGGTGCTTGGCGTGCTCATCGTCGGCTTTCGCCGCGCGGTGTTCTCCAACGAAGCGGGCCTTGGCAGCGCCGCCATCGCCCACGCCACCGCGCAGACGCCCAAGCCGGTCAGCGAAGGCTACGTGGCGCTGCTGGAACCGTTCATCGACACGGTGGTGATCTGCACCCTGACGGCGCTGGTGATCGTCACCACGGTGTACGAGCCGAGCTTGATCGGCAGCGAGGTAAGCGGCATCGAACTCACCGTGCGGGCGTTTTCGTCGACCATGCCGTGGTCGCCGCCGCTGCTGGCGTTGGCGGGGCTGCTGTTCGCCTATTCGACGATGATCGCCTGGGCCTACTACGGCCTGAAGGCGTTTACCCATCTGGCGGGGCAAGGCCGGGGCAGGGACCTTGGCTTCAAGCTGGCGTACTGCGCGTTCGTCGTCGTGGGGGCCAGCGTCAATCTGGGTGCGCTGATCGACCTTTCGGACGCGCTGATCTTCCTGGTGGCGATACCGAACCTGCTCGGCCTGTATCTGCTGGCGCCGGTGGTGAAGCGCGAACTGCGGCAGTATTCGGCGTCGGCTTGAGAAGCGGCGTGGGGCCGGCGCAGTTCGCCGAAGCGCTTGTCTGGCCGTTGCGATTCGTGCGAGATTCCTGGCAATCAATTCCACTTGTCTGAAGGAACACCCGCATGGCGACTTTCCAGCGCGACGACGTCGTTCTCCACTTCGAGGAGTTCGGCAGCGGCTTTCCGATACTTCTCTTCGCCCCCGGCGGCATGCGTTCCGCCGTGCCTTTCTGGCGCCGCGCGGAGTGGGACCCCATCGAGGCGCTGTCGCCGCACTTTCGCGTCATTGCGATGGACCAGCGCAATGCCGGCCGCTCCACGGCGCCGGTGGACGCCAGCCACGGCTGGCACACCTACACCGAAGACCACCTGGCGCTGCTCGACCACCTGGGCATCGACAGGGCGCATCTGATGGGCGGCTGCATCGGCGGCCCGTACTGCTTCGGCGTCATCGAAAGTGCGCCGGAGCGGGTGGCGGCGGCGGTGTTGCAGCAGTCCATCGGCAACGACGGCAACAACCGCGAGCTGTTCTTCTCCATGTTCGACGAGTGGGCCGCGGACGTGCAGCGCAGCCAGCCCGGCGTCGATGCGGCGGCGTGGACGAGCTTTCGCGCCAACATGTTCGATCGGCCCTTTCTCTACAACGTCGATCGGCAGCTCGTCGCCGCCTGCGAGACGCCGCTGCTGGTGCTGATGGGCAGCGACGCGTACCACCCGGAGGCGATCTCCCGGGAAATCGCCGAGCTTGCCCCCAACGCCCGGCTGGTGGAGCGGTGGAAGGACGCGGAAGCGGACGGCACCGTGCGGACGGTGGTCGGCTTCCTGCAGCAACACACGCTGGCCTAGAGTTTCGTCGAGTTTCGTCGATTTCGGAACAGCGGGCTGCCGTGCTTGCGCGGCTCGACGGCAAGTTCGCCAAGCGATGGCGAACTAAGGCGCGGGGCGGCTTCGCAACCGGCGAACGAGGGCCTCGAGTTCTGCCACCTTGGCTTCGGCTTCCCGGCGTGCGGCGGCTTCGCGTCTGCGTGCGGCAGCATCCTCCAACGGCGTAGGCAAGTCTTCGCCGGCGGCCGGATCGTGGAACCGCACGTGCCCGTTGTCCGGGCGCAGCTCCAGCTGGAGCACCTCGCTCGCCAGCACCAGCTCCGACCGCCCGGGGCAGGCCGCGAGCGGCACGTACTTGCCGCGCTGCAGCCGAAAGCCCAAGAGCGGCGGGTCGAAGAGCTCTCCGGTCGGATCGAACAGCCAGTACTCGCGCACGCCCATCCCGGCGTAGACCTTCTTCTTCGGGCCCTTGTCGGCTTCCCACGTTCCAGGAGACCCCACCTCCATCACGAAGTCCGGCGCCTTGCCCTCCACCCACACCTTGTAGCTCGGACGGTGCGGCAGCTTCGGCACCCCGAACGCCACCAGCAGATCGGGAACCACGCTCTTGCGCGGATTGCCTCGCTCCGGGTAGACCAGCACGTCCCCGGCCACCATCACGTTGGGGTCGTCCTCGTAGCGGCCGACCAGCACCGAGCCGTCCACCAGCACCGAGCGCCACTGGGCGACGTTCTCAGCCATCGGCTTGCCGTCGCTGCTTGGATAGTAGATGCCGTCGACGATGTCCGACGCGCGCGGGTCCGCGCCGTTGACGGCAAACCGCTTGGAGGCGCGGAACGAAGGCACGGTCATGGCGGGCTCCTCCTGCCGGGCACGCACGGGCCGGCGGCATCTCGGCATGGCTGAACGGTAGCATGGCACACTCGCCGGGGCGAATCGGCGCATAGCTTGGCGAGCCGCCGGGGACGTGTCTGTAGGAAATGGCTGAATGTTTCGTGCGACATGGGCGCGACGTGGCCGGCGAATTCGCCCTGCGATCAGGTACGACTAGGCCCACCCTGCGGGCGCGGCGCGCGTTCGAGTTGCTTCTGCAAAACTCCGAGCCTGTCGTGCGTTACGGCACCGGCGGCCTGCATCAGGTGCCGGCGGCACCTGTCAGGCGCCGGTGAAGAAGCGCTGCGGATTGTCCACGAACAGGGTGTCGATCACGTCGTCGCCGGCGCCCATTTCCTTGAGCTCCGGAATCACGTGGCGATGCATGTACAGATAGCCGTCCGGGTTGCCGAGCGCCAGGGCGTGTTCCTCCGGCAGGGTGCCGTCGGCGCGTTCGTTCAGGACGTGCAAGCAGATGCAGTCGTGCGCCGGGCACAGCCGCTCGCCGTAGCCGTCGTCGATCAGCGACTTCATCGTCGCCGTGCGCATGCGCGGGCTGACGAAGCGGCCGGGATAGCGGTCCAGCCCGAGGAAGCAGCCCTGGTCGAGAATCCACTTCAGGTATTCCGTATCGGTGGTGTCGTTGGAGTGGTCGATCTTCACCCGCTCCAGGTCCACGCCTTCCTCCTTGAAGATGGCGATCTGCCGACGGGCGACCTGGCCGGTTGGATAGGAGTGCACCATGATCGGCACGCCGGTCTCGTTGTGCGCCCGGGCCACGGCGCGATTCATGATTTCCAGCTCTGGCGTCACGCCTTGGAAGTCGGCGGCGCACTTCAGCACGCCAGCCTTGATGTCGGTGCCGCGAAAGCCCTCTTCGATGTCGCGCACGAACTCCCTCGCCATCTGGTTGGGCGAGACGTTGTGGATGAAGCGCGGCACGTCCAGCCACCAGCCGGTGACGTTGACGATGTTCACCCCCGACGCCGCCGAGACCGTTCGCAGCAGTTCCGGGTCGCGCCCGAGGTCGTGGGTGGTGGCGTCGACGAAGGTGTCGATGCCGGCCGCCTTGGCCTGCTTCAAGGTCGCGATGGCGCGTTCTTCCCGGTTCGGCCCGAGCAGGTCCGGATAGCTTCGGTACATGCCGCTGGCGCTCACCATGACGTGCTCGTGCATGAGCGTGAAGCCAAGCTGGTCGGGCGCAATCGGCCCGGTTACGGAGTTGATCGTCATCGTGCGGTCCTCGTCGCTGCGACCCGCACAGACTAGCGAGAGCAGCGGCCAGTGTTCAAGTTCGCCAAGATGTGCGATATTGCAGAAGTGTTCAGCGCCTCGGCACCCGCGTGCCGAGCGGAACGACGTGTCTTCGATCAAGCGCCAACGCGGCATGCTCGCGCCGCGGCAACTCCCAACGTAAGGAGGAAAACGTGCCCACCTTCACCACGCCGATAGATACCCAGGCCGACGACCTCGAAACCGTCGGCGGCAAGGGCCGGTCGCTGGCCCGCATGGCCCGCGCCGGCTTCAACGTGCCGGGCGGGTTCCTCGTCGCCACCGCCGCCTATCGTCGCTTCGTGGCGGCCCACGGCTTGCAGGAGCGGATCGTCTCCCTGGCGCGCCCCGCGGTCGATGCGAAGACCCGCGCCGTGTCGTTCGAGCAGGCGTCCGCCGACATCCGCGCGCTGTTCGCCGAGCACCCCATCGACGCCGAGACCGCAGCGGAAATCCAAGCGGAGTACGCGGCGCTGCCGGGCGCGCCGGCCGTGGCGGTGCGCTCCTCGGCCACGGCGGAAGATCTGCCCGGGCTGTCTTTCGCTGGCCAGCAGGAAACGTTCCTGAACGTCACCGGCGCCGACGCCGTGCTGGCCGCCACGAAGGACTGCTGGGCGTCGCTGTGGACGCCGCAGGCCATCAGCTACCGCCACCAGAACGGCATCGACCACGGCGCCGTGGCCATGGCCGTGGTGGTGCAGATCATGGTGCCGTCGGAGGTGTCCGGCATCCTGTTCACCGCCAATCCGGCCACCGGCGAGCGCTCGGAGATGATCGTCAACGCCAGTTTCGGCTTGGGCGAGGCCGTAGTGGGCGGCCAGGTGACGCCGGACACCTACGTCGTGGACCGCGCCAGCCGCACCGCCAAGGACACCGTCATCGGCGCCAAGGAGCAGCAGATCGTCGCCGCCGGCGATCAGGGCACGCGCCTGGCGGAAGTGGAAGAAAGCGAACGCGGCCGATCGTCGCTGACGGACGCCATGCTGGACGACCTCGCGACCACCGCGTTGCGCGTGGAAGCGCTCGCCGACGCCGTGCCGCAGGACATCGAGTGGGCGTTTTCGGATGGCCAGCTGCACCTGCTGCAGTCGCGTCCCATCACCAATCTGCCGGTGCAGCCCGTCGAACTGGCGTGGGTTCCCCCGCCACCCGCCAAGTATCTGAGCCGCCGGCAGATCGTCGAGAACATGCCGGACCCCATCTGTCCGCTGTTCGAGGAGCTCTACCTCACCGAAGGGCTGGAGTCCACGCGCAAAGGACGCAGCCTGATGGTTGGCGGCGGCCCGTTGTTCGTCACCGTCAACGGCTATGCCTACCAGCGCTTCGACTGGCCGCAGCTGCGCGTCGGCCGGGGCGACGACGGCAAAGAGCGCAAGCCCGTCGACGAAGCCGAAATCGACCAAGCGGAATACGAGGCCATGGAAGCCGAGCGCCGCAAGCATGAAGAGGCGATGCAAGCTCGCAAGCTGGAGCAGCAAGAACGGGCCGAACACGACTTGGCGATGTTCGCCGAACAGCTCGGTGTCGAGGAGCGCATCGCCTTCAACGCCTGGATCGCCGAGCGCAGCCCCGAGGAACGGCGCACGGTGACGATGCCGGAGAGCAAGAACCCCACCTACGTCGCGTTCAACAACACGGTGATGAACGACCGCCAGCTGAAGGAGTGGCACGAGGTTACGCAGCCGCGTCTGGTGGGCGTGGGCGAGAAGTGGAAGCAGCTCGATGCGGCAGCCGCTGCCGACGACGAGCTCCTGGCCGGCATTTGCGAAATGGCCATCGAGGAGGGCTACTACTGGTCCAGCAACTCCAGCCACACCTTCGGCGTCGCCAAGTCCACCGACGATCAGCTGCAGTGCTTCCTGCGCGAAACGCTGCCGGAGCACCACTTCATCAGCGGCCAGTTCCTCTCCGGCATCGAATCCAAGACCATGCAGGCGAACGCCGACCTGTTCGAGATCGCCAAGCTGGTGCGCGCCAACGACGAGCTCGCCTGGCTGGTGGCGGTGACGCCGACGAAGTTCCTCATGGACGCCTTGAAGGAGCGCAGCGACAGCGCCGCCGTGCTCGCTCGCATCGACGCCTACCTGGACGCCTACGGCCATCAGGGCTACAGCATGGACTTCGTGGAACCCACCCAGGTGGAGGACCCGTCGGCGCTGTTCGCCACCTTGAAGGGCATGGTGCAAGACCAGAGCTACCACCCGAAGAACCAGGACATCCGCGCCGCCAAAGTGCGCGAGGAGAAGTACGAGGAAATCTCCGCGCTGCTCGACGGCATGGCGTACTGGCAGTTTCGCTTCCGCCTCTGGCTGGCGCGGCGCTACAACCACATCCGCGAAGCGGTCGCCTTCCACTTCGGCTACACGTGGTCCGTGCTGCGCCCGATGGCGGCGGAACTGGGCCGCCGCCTGACGGAAGCGGGCACCTGTCGGCAGCCGGACGACGTCTACTTCCTCGTCACCGAGGAACTGCGCCAAGGCATCGAGGCGCAACGCGAAGGCCGTGCGTTGCCCGAACTCGGCGCTCTGGCGGCCGAACGCCGGGAACTGCGCGAGGCGCGCAAGCGCCACCACCCGCCCGGCACCATTCCGGCGGAAGCCAGCAACATCGACGGCATCGCCTTCAAGGAGACGCAGATCAAGAACGACGACGCCAGCGACACCATGCGCGGCTTCCCGGTGAGCTCCGGCCGGGTTACCGCCCCGGCGAGCGTGATCCTGGGCCCCGGCGAGTTCGACAAGATGCAGCCCGGTTCCATTCTGGTCAGCCCGCTGACCACGCCAGCCTGGACCCAGCTGTTCGCCCAGGCCGTCGGCCTCGTCACCGACATGGGCAGCATCCTGGCGCATGGTTCCATCGTGGCGCGGGAATACGGCATTCCGGCAGTTCTCGGCGTCGGCAACGGCACGGTGCGCATCAAGCACGGCCAGCTGCTCAGCATCGACGGCGACGCCGGCACGGTGCTGCTTCACGACGAGGAGGAATCTGCGGCTTGATGCCTAGGGGCCGGACGCCGGCGCTTGCGCTGGCGTCCGACTCGATGGGCGCTTGGCGTATGCCACGCCATCGTACGAGAATCCCGACGATTGCGTTCCAACGTTCGGCGACATGCGAGTTCGAGAAACTGGGGCTGCAACGGGAGGCCTATGGCTGCTTGGCAGCCAATAGGCTCGCGCCGCGCCCTCGAACTGCCTCGCGAACAGGACCACTTCAGATCACTACGCCCCAAGAAAGGAACCTTGGGCATGAGGTAGTGAGGATGGCGATGCACGGCCGAGCGGCGTCGGTGACCATTGCCGGCATCGACGACGGTGGGGCGGATTCGGGGACGGTGGAACTCGCGGTGCGGGCCGGTTCGGCGCTCGCGTTCGCGTCTGCCGAGCTGGAGGCGGGCAGCGACCGGTTCGCGGGCCGTCTCGACGACGGCCACGGCAAGTGGCGGCTGCGAGTGCGTTCCGACCAGCTGATCTCCGTGATGAGCCTGCTGGAAAAACGCCAAGCGGCCACTTGACCAACCTGTCGACGGGCACCGCGGACCAACGGGCACGAAGCGGCCTTGAAGAAAACCTGCGAAGTCGTTGACGGCGGCGCTCTGTGGGTCTAAGTTCCACGTCTTTGGTCGGCCAGCCGTTGCGGGCTGTGCCCCGTAGCCGTGGACGACCGTTCAAGAGGCAACAGGGGGCATTTTGACGATGTCGAACTACAAAGCAGTCCCATGGATGGCTTGCGCGGCGTTGCTCGTCGCGTCGCCGTCGTTCGCCGAGGACGCCGTGGAGGCCGAGGCGGAGGACGACGAGAACTACGTCGAGACCATCGTCGTCACCAGCGAGCGTGGCGAGGTCAACGTGCTGGACCGTCCCATGACGGTTACCGGCTTCAACGCCGCCATGATCGAAGAACTCGGCATCCAGAACTCGGACGACTTGGAAGTGCTCGTGCCCGGCTTGCAGGTGGGCAACCGCACCCAGGGCGGCGGCAAGAACGAGGACGATCACTACTACATGCGCGGCCTCGGCTCCGAACGCACCGTCAACTTCTTCAGCGACACCTCCGTGGCGGTGTACATCGACGGCGTGTGGACGGATCAGTCCTATGCCACCGACGGCCTGTTCGACGTCGAGCGGGTGGAAGTGGCGCGCGGGCCGCAGGGCACCACCGGCGGCCGGGCGGCCATTGCCGGGGCCATCAACTTCCACACCCGCAAGCCCACGGACGAGTTCGATCTGCGCGTCAAGGGCGAGTTCACGGACATCTCCACGCAGCGCGCCCAGGTCGCCTTCGGCGGCCCGATCAGCGACACCGGCTTGAGCTACCGGCTGGGCGTCAGCCGCTACACCGGCGACGGCAGGATCGAGAACATCGGCTCCAGTGGCATCGATGCCTCCAAGCCCGACCAGACCATCATGATGCCGCAGCTGCGCTGGAAGAACGACCGCCTCGACGTCACGCTGCGCTATTCCCACCAAACCGACACGGGCACGCCCCACGTGTCGCTGCCGCTCGGCGCGCGCAACACCCGCGACGAGTTCATGCTGGACCCAACGGGGAAACCCATATGCGTGGTAGACCCGGTAACCGGCCTGGAGGTGTGCCAGCGGAATCCGTACTTCCGTACCAATGCGTCGCCGGCCGTGGCGAACTGCAGCAACATCAACAACGACGGCACCAGGGACGAGAACAACATCATCTGCGATCCGGACGACTTGCAGTGGAAGGTGGCCTTCAACGCCCCCATCTACATGGACAACCACGCCAAGAACGCGTCCATCGACGCCACGTTCGCGCTGACCGAGACCTTGGACGTCGTGTACAAGTACGGCTGGCGCGATGTCAAGCAGGACACCCTCAACGACGCCGACCAGCTGGATCGGCAGGGCGGCGGCACCTGCCCGTTCAACCATCCCAAGGTGCTGAGCGGCCAGCTGCGCGCCGGCCAGACCAGCCCGTGGTGCGCCCTCGACGGCGGCGGCAACGGCACGTTCGCCGACAGCCGCGTGAACTACATCTTCACCTCCGAACAGATCAGCCACGAGATCACGCTCGTCTCGGATTTGGAAGGCGCCTTCAACTTCACCCTCGGCGCGGTGTATCTGGACGGCGAGGAACCCTACTTCTACAAGAACTGGGACTTCGGCTCCAGCCGCAACGACTGGGCGCTGTCGGACACTTCGGCGCAGTGCGAAGCAGTCATTGAGCAGCTGTTCGGCAGCGGCGGCAGCCACAGCGGCGGCGTCAACAGGCTGCTGCGCGACGTCTACACGAATGCCGAAGCGATGGCCGGCGCCCCAGGCGGCCTGTGGGGCTGCCCCGGCTCGCCGGAGGTGGTGAACTTCTCCGACACCGGCGTGGCCATGTTCACGGCGGATCTCGACGGCCACAACAACTCTTTCTTCGGCAACACCGCCTACACCAGCCGCGGCGTGTACTTCAACGCCGAATACGTCATCAACGACACCTGGAAGGTGTTCGGCGGCCTGCGCAACGATTCGGACCGCAAGGACCACAAGCAGAACTCGTTCGCCTACACGCTGGCGATGCACTCCGCCGACTGGAGCTTCTGCGGCAACGACGACTGCACCGACGGCGTCGCCTTCGTCAACGTCGCCCTGCGCGATTCCAGCATCGCCGGCTACGAAGGCAAGGGCGATGCCAAGTGGGGCAAGACGACGTGGAACGCCGGCGTGGAATACGCGGCGAACGAAGACGTCATGGTCTACGGGCGCATTTCCACGGGCTATCGCGCCGGCGGCTTCCTCGGCTACGGCCGGTCGGCGCCTCCCTGGGGCTGGGACGCCGAAGAGGTGATCAACTACGAAGTAGGCGTGAAGGGCGTCTACTTCGACGCGCTGCAGCTGTCCGCCACGGTGTTCTACCAGGACTTCGAGAACTACTGGGTGTACGCGGCGCGGCTGCGCACGCCCGAGGAGACGCAGCTCGATCCGTTCGCCGGCCCCACCACCGACGAGGTGTCGCCCATCGCCGGCACCACCATCAAGGGCTTCGAGTTGGAAGGCGCGTGGCGGCTGAGCGATCGGCTCACCCTGCGTGGCTTCTACAACTACCTGGACACCGAGGTCGGCCCGTTCCTGTCCCTCTATCCGTTCGACATCCCAGGCCAGGTCAGGCCCTGGCAGCAACTGCCCTGGACCGATGCCGACGGCAACCAGCGGGCAACGTGGATCCGCGCCGGCGAACTGGAGTACGGCGGCAGCCAGCTGCCGAACCAGCCCAAGCACAAGGGCTCGCTGACGCTGGCCTATGCCATGCCGCTCGGCGGCGCAAGGGGCGATCTGGAACTGCTCACCATCGCCAACTACCGCGGCAAGAAGTACGTCGAACTGGCGAACATCGAAGCCTACGCGGTGGATCCCTACACGCGCTGGGATCTGCGCGCCATCTGGCGGGCGGCGGACTCGCCCTTGGAGATCACCGCCTACGTGCAGAACGCTCTGGACAAGGCCGCCCTGCACATGTGGTCGCCCCGCGAAGGCGCCGGGTCGCCGTGGGGCACGGTGGTGGAGCCGAGAGAAATCGGCTTGAGCGGCACTTGGCGGATGTAGCGCGGACACGTCGGGAGGTGGCGGCGGTTCAACGCCTGTTGCTTCTGCGCGCTTGATGGGCTGGCCAGCCGGTGCCCAAGCGGCTGGCCTCGGCTTGCTGCTGACGTCGGCGTGTTCGCCGCCGACGCCGGCATGGTTCAGCGAAGAGGCCGCGTCGCGCGGCATCGACTTCCAGCACCGCTCCGGCCATGCCGAGCGGCACCTGCTGCCGGAGATCATGGGTGGCGGAGCGGGCCTCGTCGATGTGGACAACGACGGCGACCTGGATCTGTATCTCGTGCAGAGCGGCAGCGTGGCGGTGCCTGCTGCCGACCGGCCCGCCAACCGGCTCTATCTGAATCGGGGCGATGGCCGCTTCAAGCCAGCGGCGGACGCCAACGGCGCCGGCGATCGCGGCTACGGCATGGGCGTGGCAGTTGGCGACTACGACAACGACGGCGACGTGGACCTCTACGTCACCAACTACGGGCCGAACGCCCTGCTGCGCAACGACGGCGACGGGCGCTTCGAGGACGTGACGGCGCTCGCTGGCGTCGGCGACGACGGCTGGAGCACGGCGGCGGCGTTTCTGGACTTGGACCTCGACGGGCATCTGGATCTGTTCGTCGTGAACTACCTCAACTGGTCGCCGGACATCGAACAGGACTGCTACGAGAGCGCCTTCTTCCCTACCTACTGCAGCCCCGCCGTGTACGACGCGCCGGCCATGGATCGCCTGTACCGCAACAACGGCGACGGCACCTTCACGGACATCACCTTCGCCGCCGGCCTGGACGTCGCCTTCGGCAACGGACTGGGCGTGGCCGGCGTGGACTTCGACGACGACGGGCTGCTCGACGTCTTCGTCGCCAACGACACGATGGTCAATCAACTGTGGCTGAACCGGCCGGGCGACGATGGCGAGCTGCGCTTCGAGGACGAGGCCGTGCTGTGGGGCTGTGCGCTGGACGAGCACGGCATCGCCAAAGCTGGCATGGGCGTTGCGGCGGCGGACGTGGACGACGATGGCGACAGCGATCTGCTGGTGGTCAATCTCGAACGCCAAAGCGACTCCTTCTTCCGCAACGAGGGCGATCACTTCGCCGATGCCACGCGGCAAATGGGCTTGGGCGCGGCGAGCCGGCGCTATACGCGCTTCGGCGTCGCGCTGGCGGACTTCGACAACGACGGCCGCTTGGATCTGTACGAGGCGAACGGCAACGTGCAGCAATCCGAACCGGCGCCGGGCGATGGCTACGCGCAGCCCAACACGCTGTATCGCGGCGTGCTGGACAACGGCGCCGCACGCTTCGATGAGGTCCAACCCCAAGGCGGCCTGCTGCCAGCGCTGGTACACACCAGCCGCGCCGCCGCGGTCGGCGACGTCGATGGCGACGGCGGCTTGGACCTCGTGGTGGCGAACCGAGACGCGGCACCCTATCTGCTGATCAACCGCGCCGAACGCGGCAACTGGGTACGCTTCCGCGCCCTCGCCGCCGGCCGCGACGCCCACGGCGCCATCGTGTCCGCAACCGTTGGCAGGGCCCGCCAGCGCCGCGACGTGCAACCCGCCGCCAGCTATCTGGCGGCCAACGAACCGCTGGTGCATTTCGGCCTGGGCGGTGCGGGCATGGCGCGCGACGTGGTGGTGCGCTGGCCCGGCGGCGAACGGGAAGCCTTTGGCGACTTCGCCGCCGGTGCCGAATACGCGCTGATTCGCGGCAACGGAGCGCGGCCATCGCCGTGAACTGGCGGACGTTGCTGTCGCCGTGGTTCGCCGTCGGCGCATTGGCCGCCTGCGGCTCCGGCCCGAGCAGCGATGTCGGCGAACCGGTGGCGGCGGGCCTCGAAGCGCCGGACGAGGAGCTCGTGGAATACCTCGGCGAGCTGCTGGAAGCGGCAGGCACCTTGCCGGAGTCTGGCCGGATGCGTGGTCGGCTGGGCATGGCCTACGAGGCGAACGGTTTTCTAGACGCCGCCCGCGCCAGCTACCGGCAGGCCGAAACCCTGGCGCCGGACGACTTCCGCTGGCCCTACTTCGCCGCTCTGCTGGAGGCCAGAGACGGCGACGCGGGCGCCGCCCTGGCGACGCTGCGTCGCGCCTTGGCCATCGACGCGGACTACGCGCCGGCGTGGCTGTGGCGCGGCAGCTGGCTGCTCGATCTGAACCGTGCTGGCGAAGCCGCGCAAGCCTTCCAACGCGCCGCCGCGCTTGGCGCCGCCCAACCAGAGGCGGATTTCGGACGCGCCCAGGCGTTCATGGCGCAGGGCCAGCACGCCCAAGCCGCTGCCCTGCTGGCACCTTTGGCGGCACGATTGGGCCATCCCGCCATCCACCGCGTACACGGCCAGGCGTTGCGGGCGCTGGGCCGCAAGGACGAAGCCCGCGTTGCGCTGGCGCGCGGCAGCGAAGCGCGGCCCTTCGAGTGGAGCGACGAGCGCCAGCGCGAGAAGATTGGCCACGCCCGAGGCTATGCCAGCTTCGACTGGGCGCAGGAGCTGTCGAGCGCCGGCCGCACCACCGAAGCGTTGGCGATCTTCCGCCGCCTGAGCGAACGCCATCCGCCGGAGCAGTGCGGTGGCCGCGAAGGATTCTTCGCCTGCAACCTGCTGAACTCCACCAGCCTTGCCTACGCCCGCGCCGGGCGTTTGCAGGAGGCGCTGCAGGCGGCGCGACAGGGCTTGGAGATGAACCCCGACTTCGCCCCGTTTCGGTTGAGTCTCGCCAGCCACCACAGGCAGCAGCGCGATTTCGACGCCGCCTTGCGCCACGCCGATCGCGCCGCGCAGCTCAACCCCCACTCGGCCCGCGCCCAGGTGCAGCGCGGCCGAGCGTTGTTCGCGCTAGGCCGCCACGACGAAGCCAAGGCCGCGCTTGCTGCTGCGCTGCGCCTGGCGCCGCCGCAGCCGACGACGTTGTTCTACCTGGGCATGGTGGAAGCGGAGCAGCGGAACTGGCCGCAGGCGATAGAACGCTTCAGCCGCGCCGTTCGTCTGGACCCGGGCCTAGCCGTGGGCCACCTCTATCTGGCGCGAAGCCTCGGCGAAGCAGGCCGCATCGACGAGGCACGGGCGGCGCTCGCCGAAGCCGCCGACCACGGCGCACTCGACGCCGACATCGCGGCGACGAATCGGCGCCTGGCTGAACGCGAGAGCGGGAGTGCGTTGCCCCACCGGCCAGACCGCTTGAGATCTGCGCCACAGTAGGCGGCTCATGTTCCCCGCAACGTGGGCAGTAGGTGCCGGCCAATGCCCAACGACGAATCCGCCTTAGACGAATGTGCGAACCAGAGCCGCAAGCACGGCAATCATGGCCGCCGATAGTATGGTCAGGAGCCACTTCATGATCTTGGCCTCCATGTCCTTGATGTCTTCCCGCTTGGCCAAGTGCGTCAGCTCGTTCTCGATTCGAGCAAGTCGTTCCCTGGTGTCATCGCCACCCCCTTGCCCGCCGCCTCGAGGCGGCCCGAACGGGACGACGTTGTCCTCCTCATTCATGACTGCGCTCCCCAAGCGTTCGCCTTCTCCCACAGGGCGCGGTCGTAGAAGCCGTAGTAGTCGTCCATCTTGGTGACCACGCCACGCCTGCCGTCTCGACCGATCCCCAACATCTCGCAGACCTCCGCGCAAGTAGCTACGGCGCCCCCCACAGCCCACACGTTGCCCGGCAGCAACTCGTAGTTGTCCGGAAAGGCGCCTGCAACGTCCGCCGAATTCATTTCGCCTGCTGGCACAATCACGACGTAGAGCTTCACCCGTTCCTCCTTATCGGCTGGCCGACAGCAGCGTTGAGCGTCGAACCAGAGCACATCGTCAAAGTCTTGGCAGTTCCGCGCTAGCGCGCCACTCCGCAAAGGGCCAGAAACGCATCCTTCTGCGCGTTCGTCATCTTGTCGAACACCGGCACGCCCAATTCGGTGGTGGGCAAGTCCGCGAACTCGGGCGACGGCGCCTGCAGGCTGGCGGCGATGTTGTGCAGGCCACCGCCTTGTTCGGCGCCTTTGCCGAGCGCGGCGGCGACCTCCGGCGGCCACACGGCCTTGGGCCCGCCGCCTAGACCGAGCGGATTCTCGCGGCCCAGGTACTCCGCCATGGCGCCGTACATCACCTGCTCCTCCTTGCTGCGCTGGCGCTGGCCCTCCCGGCCGTATTTGGCGCGGGACTGGTTGCAGATGGCCGCCCAGGGCAATCGCACGTGGAAGCCGGGCAGGGCGCGGCACTCTTCCGGAGCGCCGTCGCCACCGCTGACGCGGCCATCCTTCACCATGAGGTAGTAGGCGGCCATTTCGCGCCCGTCGGCAAGCAGCCGCTGCGGCGCGTGGGTGTAGATTTCGCTGAACCCCCACGCCAAGTCGGCGGGCATGTTGCCGTCCTCCAGCAGCTGCATGCCGTACTTGGCGCAGGTGTCGCACCACGCCTTGGAGCCGAACTCGCCAACCGGCTGCAGCGCTGCCACGTCTATCTCTGCCATGTTTGTCTCCCTACTTGCCTTGACTTGCCTTGCCTTGCCTTGCTCGCTTGCGTCTTCGCGGCAATGACCTTGGCCGTTTTCGCTCGCCACTGCGGGTCCTGCATCAGTCCGGCATGGGACTTCGCCCCCCAGTAGAAAAACGACACGGCGCGGCGCGGACGACCGGAATGGTTCACGCCAGACCAGTGAACCGTCAACGCATCGTGTACCACCGCGTCGCCCGGTGCCACTTCCACGGCCACCGCGGTGGGCGACGACGTGTCGAAATCGTTGAAGACGCCCTTCGAGTGTTCCACCAGGTGCGAGCCGCGCCCGTAGTGCAAACAGCCGTTGTCCGGCGTGGCGGCGTCCAGGGCGATCCAGATGATGGCGCCGACGCCTGGCCCGCGGCCGCGGCCGCCGCCGTCGATGTGCGGATTGATGCGTTCGTCGGTGCCGCCCGGTCGGTCGAACCACGCCGCCGTGGCTGGCACCAGTTCGTCGCCGACCAGCGCCTTCAGCAGCGGGACGTGTTGACCGTGATTGAGTTGCCCGGCGAACCAGGCGTCTTCGTCCTGCAGATTCTTCAGCACGTTGGTGAACGGATGCGCCTTGTCGCAGTCCGCGTGGCTGGCGAACGTCGCCCGTGCGGTGGCCTCGGCGCGCCCCCTCAGGTCGGCCACCTCGTCATCGTCCAGATAGCCGCGCAGAACGACGAAGCCGTCGCGTTCGAAGTCGCGCTTCACCGCATCCAATGGTGGAATCGTTGCCATTCCCAATGCCTCCGTAACTGTGCGACCGCCACTATACAACCTTTGCAGCCTTCGCCGGGTGCCATGCTTCCGAGCTCCGAGTCGGCCCGGTCTTCGATGGGCACGCACACGGTCTCGCCGCCACAAGCCACGAGAAGTCCGTCACTCTCGAAATGACGGTTGACGCCCTGCTTGCCAAACCCTCAACCCTTGCGCCATGTTGATTCCGCAGCGCGCCTCCCGTATGTTGCTGCAACACGGCTGCGTCGTCCGCCCCTGCCTGCCCGTGCAATGGTCGCTGCCGCGTGCCGACATCGTGGCGGCTACACCGGCAGGCGAGCTTCCACGCACAGCCGCCGTGTGCCTTGCAGCCGAAGCCCAGGGAGCGCCTTCAGCGATGCGCCGAGTCAGCCCGAAACCGGCAGTGCCACTCGGCTCGGCGAGGCTGCCACCGCCCCATTTTGCCGGCCGCGAACCAGAGCTGGCTCTGTTGAACCAAGGTCTCGACTACCTGCTGCAGACGGGGGATCCGTCTGGCGGCATCGTTCTGATCACCGGCGTTCCCGGGATTGGCAAGACCCAGCTGGCAAGAAGGTTCACGGACGACGCGAAAGAACGGCACAAGGGCGTCGTTTCCTGCGTCGTTGAGACCAGCGTTCTCGAGTCGCCCGTCAGCCTGCTCATGGACATGGCGAAGCGCCTCGACAGCGTCGCAATCGCTCGCAGAGCGGCCGACATGGATTCGCGCAGCACCGGTGGCGCCATAGACGTCGCCCGTTTGTTCTCGCGCTCGCGCACGAAAGAGCATGTACGCCACACGCCGTCGTTCGGAACCCTGTTGAGGGAGAGCGCCGATGCCGGCATGTGGAGAGGCTGTTCGGCGATGGTGCTGGTCGTCGACGAGCTGCAGACGGTAACGCCGGAAGGCATGAAGACGTTGCGGGTTCTGCACGAAGGCAACCACGGCTGCCCCATCCACTTGCTCGGCGCCGGGCTGCAGCACACGCCGTTCGTGTTGGGCAGTCCGGGTGGACGCGACACCATTTCGCGACCCAACGAGCCCATCTGCCCTGGTCCGTTGAGCCGCGACGAGACGGTCGAGGCCGTGGCGAAAGGTCTCGAGAAGCAGGGGCACGACGTCCCGGCGGAAAGCGCCCAGGCACTGGCGGACGCAGCGCAAGGATTTCCCCACCACGTCCACGGCTACCTGGCTGGCGCCGTGTTGGCCCTCGCCGAACACGGCCACTTGGATCGTGGTGCGGCGCTGGCGTCGGCGCTGGCGGCCGGCCACAGGCACCGTGAAGCCTACTACGACATGATCGCCGACAAGATGGGGCCGGACCGCAGCGTGATCCACCCCGTGGTCAAGCTCATGCGCGACCGGAAGGCGGCGTCGCTGACGCACGAAGAAGCCACGCGGGCCGTTTCCGCCGGCGGCAGCGACGGCCCGGCCATCGTCTGGAGGGCCATCGAGCACGGAGTGCTGAAACTCAACAAGGGCGAGGTGTCGTTCGGCATTCCATCCTTCCACGCCTACATGCAGCAGTCACTGAGCCGAGCGGAAGCCCTCGCACGCCAAGCGCAGCGGGGCGGCGTCGGGCAATGACCGCGCTTGGGCTTGGGCCCAGGCGTGTGGCGGACGCGAGCTTCGACGCGGTGTTCGCTGATGACGCGCGCAAGGTTGGTCATCGTCCGCGGTCGCCGGCAGCACGCAGTTCTTCACCAGCCACTCTACCGCCGGGACGCAGACCGCGTCGCCGAAGGCATACATGGCCTGCCGGGGAGACACCGAGTCGTACTTGATGCCTTGCGCGCCTTGGAGAGCCGCGTACTCCGCAACGTCCATCCAGCGCGCGGCCACCTCGCCTTGGCCGGCGCGCAACACCGCCTGGCGGCCGGAACCGCCTTGGGTCGTCCGCAACGTGCCGGCAATCTCGTCCCGGCGCACCTCCCACACGGCGCGGCCCCGCCGGGTGCGGCGGTAGGCGCCGTGATGGCTGACCGCGCACTGCCTTCGGTAGCCGTTCACCCTCTCCGTCTGCAACTCCGAAAGGGACGACAGAAACGCTCCGAGGCGCCGTTCATCCCACCATTCAAGACCGTCGTCGATGACGTCGCCAAGGCGAAGGTCGGGGCGCGGGCCGGGAGGCGGGGGCAGCATCGGTGCGCCTTCGACATCGCGGAAGCCAAGCAGAAACACGCGCAAGCGGCTTTGCGGGACGAAGGACGCCGCATCGACGCAGATGTGCGTCGTGCAGTAGCCGGACTGCCCGAGCCGCGCCACCAAGGCCCTGTAGTCCCGGCCTTCGTTGACGGAGAGGAAGCCAGGCACGTTTTCCAAGATCACCACCGCCGGCGGTTCGCACATCTCGTCCAGCAGGCGGCAGAACTCGTACACGGTGCCCGAACGGGTGCCCTTCAAGCCGGCCCGATAGCCGGCCAGCGAGACATCGACGCAGGGAAAGGAAGCGGTGGCAAGGTCGACGCGGGGCACGTCGCGCCCACGGAGATCGCGGATGTCGCAGACGCGCAGCTCGCCGTCGCCCCAGTTCTCCTTGTAGAGGGACGCCTTGTGTTTGTCGATGTCGTTGGCGAACACGGTGTCGATGCCGCAGCGATCCAGCGCCGTGCGCATCAAGCCCATGCCGGCAAAGAACTCGGCAGCGACCATGCCAACGCCCTCGTGTGCTGTCGAACAGCCCGCGTGATTACCGGCAAGATTAGCAGTTTGGCCGGATGTACGACTGTCTATGCCGCCGCTTGCGCCGACTGCAGCTCCACGAAGCGCCGGTAGTGGCCGTCCTGTTTCGCCATCAGCGTTGCGTGGGTGCCTTCTTCGCGCACCTCGCCGTCCTCGATGAAGACGATCTTGTCGGCGCCGGCGATGGTGGACAGCCGATGGGCGATGACCACCACCAGCTTGTCCTTCGCCGCTTCGCGCAGCGCCTGCACCAGATAGGCTTCCGTCTCCGGGTCCAGGGCGGAGGTCGGTTCGTCCAGGATCAGCACGCTGGCTGGCTTCAGCAGGCCGCGGGCGATGGCGATGCGCTGGATCTGGCCTACGGAGAGCTTGCTGATCACCGTCCCTAGGCGCGTCGCGTAGCCGTCCGGCAGGGCGGCCACGAAGTCGTGGACGCCGGCCAGCCGGGCGGCGCGTTCGACGGCGGCGCGGCCCGCATCGCGGTTGCCGTAGCGGATGTTGTCGAGGATCGAGTCGGAGAACAGCTGCGGTTCCTGGAACACGAAGGAGACTTGCGCCCGCACGCTGGCCAGCGAGAAGTCGCGCAGATCCACGCCGTCCATCCGCACCGCGCCGACGGTGGGATCGTGAAAGCCCGGAACCAGATAGGCGAGGCTGGTCTTGCCGGCGCCGGTGGGGCCGACCAGCGCCGTGACTTCCCCGGCGCGCAGGGCGAGGTCGACGTTGCGCAGCGCCTCGCGCCCGTCCGGATAGGTGAAGCCGACGCCGGCGAACTCGATGCCGCGGCGCACCGGCGGCAAAGTGGCGCCGACGCGAGCGGCTTCGCTCGGCAGGTCCATCAGGAAGAACACCCGGCGGATGCCGGGCACGTCCTGCTGGATGCGGATCCACACGTAGGGAATCGCCGTGAGGGCGCCGGACAGCCACGCGTAGTAGTAGAACAGCACGCCGTAGTCGCCGGGCGTCAGCACCCCCTCGACCACCCGGCTGCTGATGAAGTAGAACGCCACCAGTCCGAGCAGGCCCCGCGCCGCGCCGTTGGCGACGCCGTAGAGGATGCGCACCAGCACCTCGGCGCGAAAGCGCTTGAACGACTCGGCGCTGTGGGCGCTGAAGCGCCGCCGTTCGCGGGCGTTGCCGCCGAGGCTCTGCACCGCCAGCACGTTGCTCATGCCTTCCTCGACGTTGCCGGTGGTGATGGAACCCGCGGCGCGGCTCGCCTGGCTGCGGCGGCGCAGCAGACGCGGAAACGGCAGCATGGCGACGAACTGCAGCGGCAGGATCAGCATGGCCAGCCAGATCAGCTCCGGCGCTTCGCCGTAGTTGAAGGACATCACCGCGAGGATCACGAACACCGTGGCGATGGCGAGGATCGGCGACATGAGGGTCTGGAAGAACACGTTCTGGATCGCCGCGGTGTCGTACATCACCCGGTAGAGGCTGTCGCCGATGCGCTGGTCGTTCAGCAACGCCGGCGGCAGGCTCTGGATGCGCTCGAAGAGCTGCGAGCGCAGCAGATGGTTGAGGGACTGGCTGAGCCGCAGCTGCAGGCGGAACTCGGCGAAGCCGACGAGGCCGGCGAACTTGCTGAACGCGGAGTTGGCGTCGTTTTCCGTTTGCGTCGCGGTGTCGTGGCCCTGGGCGAGGATGGCGTCGGTCTGGTCGTTGGCGCCGCCGTCCGTGCCGAAGCCGCCGATGAGCACCACCATCGCCGCGCCGAGCGCGATCACCCAGGCCATCATTTCCATGGCCGACATGCCGTCCAGAAAGGCGACGAAGGGCGCGAAGTAGCCGGGGAAGGCATCCGGCGCCAGCGGCTGGCCGAGCACCACGTTGTCGATGACGATCTTGATCGGCCACGGCAGGATCAGCGGCGTCAGCAGCGACAGCCACATCAGGAAGAACTTGGCGGCGAAGCGCAGCGGGAAGATGCGGATGTAGCCCACCGCCCGCATCACCACGCGCAGCGCTTCGCGAAAGCGCAGGTCGGTGTGGGCGTCAAGCGAGCTCGCCTGCTCGTCCAGCTGCCGCTCGACGATCTTGAGCGACGGCTTGGCCGCCAGTGCCGCATCGCTCACCGTGTTCTCCCTATCCGGCCGCGGCGCCGGCCGCCCGTTGCAGGCTGGCTTCCGTCTCGACGAAGCGCCGATAGCGGCCTTCGGGCACCGCCATCAGCTCGGCGTGGGATCCGCTCTCCATCACCCGGCCTTCGTCCAGGTAGAGAATCTGGTCCGCTTGGCGAATCGTCGAGATGCGATGCGTCACCAGGAAGATGGCCCGCCCAGCCCCCCATTCGGCCAGACGCGCAAGCACGCGGTGCTCGGTGGCGGCGTCCAGCGCCGCGGTGGGTTCGTCGAGAATCAGGATCGGGGTGTCCTTCAGCACCGCCCGGGCGATGGAGAGACGCTGCCGCTGGCCGGTGGACAGCTTGCCGCCGCGATCGCCGAGCAGGGTGTCCACGCCTTCCGGCAACGCCTCGATCAGGTCGTCCACGCAGGCCACGCGCGCCGCGCGGTTCACCGCCTCGTCGCTGGCCGCCGGCGACACGTAGCGGATGTTGTCGCGCACGCTCATGGCGAACAGCACGTTCTGCTGCAAGGCGATGGAGACGTTGGCGCGCAGGCTCTCCACGTCGATGCGGCGCAGGTCGTTGCCGTCGATGGCGATGGAACCGCGGTCCGGGTCGAACAGGCGAGTCAGCAGCGCCACCACGGTGCTCTTGCCGGAACCGGTCGGGCCGACGATGGCGTTCACCGTGCCCGGCTTGACGACGAAACTCAGGTCGCGCAGCACCGGGCGGCCCGGCTCGTAGGCGAAGTGGACGCCGTCGAAGCGGATCTCGCGGCGCAGCGACGGCAGGGGAATAGCGTCCGGCGCGTTCTGCACGTCCGGTTCGATGTCGAGAATCTCGAACACGCGCCCGAGGCCCATCGCCATGTCCTGGGCGGAAGTCCACTGCCGCACCACGCCGCGCACCTGCTCGCTGGACTTGAACAGCTCGCCCTGGGCCCACTGGAACGCGGCCAGATTCCAACGCACGAAGCTGAGTCCCACGAGGCCGATCAGCACCGCGGCGAAGGTCTCGCGCTCTTCGCTCGCCCACACCGCCATCAGAAACTGGGCGCCGAGCAGGATCGCCGCCGCCAAGGTGAACATGATGATGCCCACCGCGGCCACCAGCGTGCGCACCCGGGCGGCGGCGTTGAAAGCCACCACCGAATCCGCCTCGAAA
Source organism: Candidatus Azotimanducaceae bacterium (assembly GCA_965199875.1). Classification (GTDB taxonomy): domain Bacteria; phylum Pseudomonadota; class Gammaproteobacteria; order Pseudomonadales; family Azotimanducaceae; genus VXYL01. The sequence goes on from OZ241346.1 coordinate 49,132, forward strand.
CGCTGCTGCTCGATGGCCTCGGCGCCGTGCGCCTTCACCACCCGCACCGCGCCGAGCACTTCCTGAATGCGCGAGGTGAGGTCCGAGTTGGTTTCCCGCGCCACCAGCGACCGCACCCGCACCCTGGGCGAGAACCAGCGCGCCCAGGCCACCGCCAGCACCGCGACGGTAACGCCCATGAGCCCCAGCCGCGGATCCAGCGCGGCGACGAAGACCACCGTGATCGCGTACTGCGTCACCTGGGTTGCCACGGACACCAGCATGTCGATGATGGCCGTCACCTGGGCGCTGTCCTGATAGATGCGGTACACCGAGTCGCCGACCCGGTGATCGCTGTGGTAGCGCAGCGACAGCCGGTGCCAGCGTTCCACCAGCGCCAGGCGCAGGTCCTGGTTGATGCGCTGCATGATCCACACGTTGTAGTACGGCAGCGCCACGCCGAGCGGAAACGTAATCACGCCGATGGCGACCAGAAAGGCGACGTAGATCCACTGCAGCTGCTGGCGCTGCGCCGTGCTCAGCGTCTCCACCGCGCCGGCCTTCAGCTCCGGCTGGCCCACGAAGTCCGCCAGGAAGGGCGTCAGCGGCTGCGCCTGCAGGATGGACTGATTGAGCAGATCGATGGTGAAGAGGCCGGTGACGATGCCGAGCAGCATGTTCAGGCAGACGAGGCCGTAGTAGTAGACCAGGTGGCAGCCGAGACGCAGCCGCACCTGCAGCCGGCCGTCCACGATGCGGTACTGGAACAGCCACAAGCCAAGACAGGCGAGCGTCACCAGGCCGACGACGACGTCGTCCCGCCAGCCCTCCACGGCCAGGATCGCGAACAGGTTGGCGGCGATGCCGAGCAGCACCAGCGCCGTTGCCGCCGCCGCGAACGGGCGCCCGCGCACGAGGATCAGCAGCCAGCACAGCAGCGCCATCGCCGCGGCGGCCCACACCAAGGCGTCGCGCTGCCAGTCGACGCCCAGCGGCAGCCAGCCGGTGGCCGGGCCGAGCAGCGCCGCGGCGGTGGCCAGAAGCGGCACGTAGCGGTACGACCACGCGCTCCGGTGCGCCGAACTCCCCGGCCACTGCCCGACATCGCGTTCGCGCCAATGGCCAAGCACCATCGGCGCCAGATACGGCCAGGTGCGCAGAAAGATGCGCAGCACGTCGCCGAAGCCGCGGCCGCCGTCGTCGCCACGGCGATCGCGTTCCGGCGGGACGACGCCGGCGCCCCAGACGGGCAGGGCGCGAACTCGGCGCGAGTCGTCCACCGTGCCCTCCGCCTAGCGGTGCGGGGGAGCTATTGCCAGAACCGATCGGACTTGAACCACGCCCGCACGGGAAGGAGTTCGCCGGTCACGGCGGCGGCCGCGTCCGACGCCAGAAAACGCGCCACGTTGGCGACGTCCTCCGGCCCCGGCGGCAGTTCGAGCGGCGGCACCGGCGTGCCGTCCTCGCGCTTGTTCGACGGAATGGCGCCGTAGCGCTTCATGGCGTCGGTGGCGATCAGCCCGGGCGCGATGCAGTTGACGTTGATGCTGTGCCGCGCCCACATGTACGCCAGGTTGTTGGTGAGGCTGATCACGCCGGCCTTGGCGGCCGAGTAGTGCAGCATGCCCGGGTTGCCCTTGGTGCCGGCGACGGAGGAGATGTTGATGATGTTGCCGCCGCCCTGTTCGATCATGCGCTTGCCGGCGGCGATGCAGCACAGGAAGGTGCCGGTGAGGTTGAACTCGATCAGCCGCATCCACTCGTCCACCGGCGTGTCCTCGGGCTGGCGCATGCGCGCGCCGCCGCCGGCATTGTTCACCATCACGTCGAGCCGGCCGAACCGCTCGACGGTGCGCCGCACGAGCGCATCGACCTGGTCGGGAACGGTAATGTCCGTAGCCACTGCCAGCGCTTCGCCGCCCTGTGCCGCGATGTCGCTGGCCACGCCGTCCAGCCGTTCCTGGCTGCGGCTGGCCACCACGACCCGGGCGCCGGCGGTCGCGAAGGTCTTCGAGATGTGCGTGCCAATGCCCCCGGCGCCGCCGGTGACGATGGCCACCTTGCCCCGCAGCTCCTGGCGCGGTTCGCCATGCGTTTCGTCGTTCAAAGTTTTCCCCCTGGTAGCCGTTGTGCGTCTCGCCATTATGGCCTAGGCGCGTCGGCGGGATGCGTTCGAGTTGCTTCGCAAAACCGGCCGCGCAAGGTGGCCTACTGGAGCATCTCCACTGGCTTTCCTTCCGCCGCGGAGCGGTAGGCGGCCTGGGTGAGGCGCGACACCTGCAGCGCGAAGTCCTGCGCTTCGTAGTCGTCGAGGCCGTTTCGCATCCAGCGGAAGAGGGCGGCGTCGGGCGTGTTCGGCGCGCTGCGCTTGGGCGGTTCGAGCGGCTGGTCGTTCAGCAGCATCGAGCGCACCTGCCACTGGTGCAGATGCAGCACCAGCGAACCTTCGCTGCCGGAGAGCGCCAGCCGTTCGTCGTGCAGCGAGGCGTTGCCGGTGGTGGTCAGCGTGCCGAGGACGCCGCCGTCGAACTGCGCCAGCACGCCGCCGTTCACGTCCACCGCCAGCCCGGCGTTGTCGAAGGTCGCGGCGACGGTCCTGGGCGCGAGGCCGCTCACCCACAGCAGCGACGCCACCAGATGGCTGCCGGTGTCCATGAACATGCCGCCGCCGGAGGCGGCCGGGTCCAGCCGCCAGCCGCCAGCGCCGGTCCAGTGCTGCGTCACGTAGGCGACGACGCCTCGCAGCTCGCCGAGCGCGCCTTGGCGAACCAGTTCCCGGGCGTGGACGAAGTGCGGCATCCAGTGGCGCTGGTAGGCCACCACCAGCGCCAGCCGCCGCTCCGCGGCCAGCGCCAGAAGCTCCTTCGCGTGCTGCGGCCGAATCACCAGCGGTTTCTCCACCAGCGTGTGCAGGCCACGTTCGAGGCAGGCCTTGGCCTGGGCGTAGTGGTCTCGATGCGGCGTGCTGACGAAGGCGCCGTCGGCGTCGGTCTCCTCCAGCATGGTGCGCCAGTTCCGGTAGCAGGGGATGTCCAGCGAGGCTTTCTCCATCAGCAGCCGGGCTTGTTCCCGAACCGGATCGGCGACGGCGACGATGTCCACCGCTCCGTCGCCGAGAATGCGCGGCAGGTGGGCGTGGCGCATGTTGCCGCCGGCGCCCATCAGCATCACGGAAAGGCGTTTCCTGGCCATGGTCCCAAGCGCTCCCTTTTGGCTTTGCTGAGAGCGCAGTGTGCCACGATGCCTGCGACTTCGTTGGCCTGAGCGTTTGCCGCCCACGGTGGCACAATGGCGCTCCTCGAACGAAATCTTGAAGGGCTGACGCCATGAGACCAGTCTTCGCAAGCGCTGCCGCAGCGCTGGCCACCTTGATCGTCGGCTGCCAGCAAGCCGAGCCGCCGCTGCCGCCGGGCATCGCCCTCGTCGAAACCTTGGAGCGCAAGCCCGGCGACGACATCGTCATCCCCTACGCCAAGTATCGACTGGACAACGGCTTGACGGTCATCCTGCACCAGGACGAGTCCGATCCGCTGGTGCACGTGGACGTCACCTACCACGTCGGTTCGGCGCGGGAGGAAGTGGGCAAGTCCGGCTTCGCGCACTTCTTCGAGCACATGATGTTCCAAGGCTCCACCAACGTCGGCGACGACCAGCACTTCAAGATCGTCTCCGAGTCCGGCGGCACCTTGAACGGCTCCACCAACACGGACCGCACCAACTACTACCAGACCGTGCCGGCCAATCAGCTGCAGAAGGTGCTGTGGCTGGAAGCGGACCGCATGGGCTTCCTGCTCGACGCGGTCACCCAGGAGAAGTTCGAGGTGCAGCGCGACACGGTGAAGAACGAGCGCGGCCAGCGCGTGGACAACCGCCCCTACGGGCTGCTCTACGAGCGCGTTGGCGAGGCGCTGTATCCCGAGGGCCATCCGTACTCCTGGTCCACCATCGGCTACATCGAGGATTTGGACCGCGTCGACGTGAACGACCTGAAGCGGTTCTTCCTGCGCTGGTACGGGCCGAACAACGCCGTGCTCACCATCGGCGGAGACTTCGACACCGCTGAGACCCTGCAATGGATCGGCAAGTACTTCGGTTCCATTCCCCGCGGTCCGCACGTCGCCATGCCCGAGAAGCCCGCGGTGGCGCTGGATGCGGACCGCTACATCTCGCTGGAAGACAACGTCGCCTTGCCGCTGCTCTACATGGCCTATCCGACGGTGCATCGCTTTCACCCGGACGAAGCGCCCCTCGACGTGCTGATGTTCCTGCTCGGCAGCGGCGAGACCTCCTTGCTGTACAAGAACATGGTGAAGAACCAGATCGCCGTGCAGGCCGGCGCCTCCCACGGCTGCGGCGAACTGGCCTGCGTCTTCGCCATCACCGCGCTGCCCAATCCGGCGGCTGGCAAGACCCTTGCCGACCTGGAGCGCATTGCCCGGCAGTCCCTGCTGGAGTTCGAGCAGCGCGGCGCCTCGGAAGACGATCTGGAACGCGCCAGGATGGACATCGTCGCGTCGATGATCTACGGCTTGGAGAGCGTTGCCGGCAAGGTCAGACAGCTTGCCTACTACCAGACCCTCACCGGCCGCTCGGACTACATCGCCGAAGACGTCGCCCGCTACGAGAACGTCACCAGGGAAGACGTCATGCGCACCTATCAGCGCTACGTCGGCGGCAAGCCGGCGGTGGTGATGAGCATCGTCCCCCACGGCCACTCGGCGCTGCGCGCCAGTGAGGACACCTGGCAGCGCTATCGGCGCCAGCTGCCGGACTACCAGGGCGTCTCGGAGCAGGACCTCGCCTACCGTCCGGCCAGCGACGACTTCGACCGCAGCGTGGTTCCGCCAGCCGGAAGCAACCCGGCGCTGACGCTGCCGGCGATCTGGCGCGGCGAACTGAAGAACGGCATCCGCGTGCTCGGCGCCCGCAACGACGAAGTGCCCACGACGACCGTCCGGCTGCGCATCGCCGCTGGCCAGCGCAACGAGAGCCTGGCGCAGCTAGGTCTTGCGGCGCTCGCCGCCGGCATGCTGAACGAAGCCACCGAGCGCTCCAGCAACGAGCAGCTGAGCGACCGGCTGCAGAAGCTCGGCGCCACCATTTCCTTCAGCGCCGGAGACAACGACACGGTCGCCACCGTGCGTTCGCTGACCAGGAACCTCGACGCGACGCTGGCCATTCTGGCCGAGAAGCTGATGCAGCCGAAGTTCGATCCCGCCGACTTCGACCGCCTCAAGGCGCAGACCTTGCAGGCCATCGAGACCAGCAAGAAGGAGGCCAGCCCCACCGCCGACGTGGTCTACCGCCTGCTGCTGTTCGGAGCGCAGAACCCCATCGCCTATCTGGATGCCGGAACGTCGGCCACCGTCGGGGCGCTCGGCCTCGACGACGCCCGCGACTTCTACGCCCGGCACTACTCGCCGGCGAATGCGAGCCTGGTGGTGGTCAGCGATCTCGACCAGGCGTCCGTGCTGCGGAAACTGGCGGTGTTGGAGACGTGGCAGGGGGCCGATGTCGCCAAAGCGCCCCTCGCAGCCTTCCCGGACACCGGCAAGACGAAGATCTACCTGGTCGACAAGCAGGGCGCGGCGCAGTCGGAAATCCGCATCGGCAAACGGGCGCTGAACTTCGACGCCACCGGTGCGTTCTACCGTGCCGGCCTCGCCAACTTCGTCCTCGGCGGCACGTTCAGCAGCCGCATCAACCTCAACCTGCGTGAAGACAAGGGCTACACCTACGGTGCGCGCTCCGGTTTCTCGGGCGAAGAGGACTACGGCACGTTCACCGCCAGGGCGGGCGTGCGCCGGGACGCCACCGCCGCGTCCATCGTCGAGTTCGAGAAGGAGATTCGCCGCTACGCCAGGGACGGCATCGCCGCCGACGAGCTGGCCTTCACCCGCAACGCCATCGGCAACCGCGACGCCCGCAGCTACGAAACGCCGTTGCAGAAGCTCGCCTTCCTGTCGCGCATCCTTACCTACGACCTTGCCGACGACTTCGTGGTTCGCCAGAACGAGATCCTGGCCAACGTCGGGGCGCAGGAGCTGAACGCCATCGTCGCCGAGCAGCTGGCCATGGACGACATGGTGATCGTGGTCGTCGGCGACCGTTCCGCCGTGCAGCCCGAACTCGAAGCGCTGGGCTACGAAATCGTCCACCTGGACGCCGACGGCAATCCCCTGGCGATGGCCGCCGGATTGCCGGCCGACGGCGATGGCGTCTGACGCGGTTTTGACGCTCGTTGGGCGTCGAAGGTGTCGAAGGCCGTCGCGACAACGGTTCATGCAGGCGCTGGGCGGTGCCGGTCTGCCCGCCGACGGGCGACGAAAGCAACCGGCCAGCGCGCGCCGGGCATAGCCGGGCTGCCGAGACTGGCGCGCATGCGGTTGGGTTAGGCTTGTTGGAACGCACCTAGGAGGACGGCAATGAAACTAGCGGTCGAGTTTCCGAGCGTCAGCTATCGCGAAGGCGGTGCCAAGGTTCTGCAGCTGGCCGAAGCCATCGAGAACATCGGCTTCGATCAGATCGACATTTTCGACCACGTCGTCATGGGCTATCCCACCGCCACTCGGCCAGCGCCGATGTATCCCCCCAGGATGCCGATCCTGGAGGCGCTGATGACGCTGTCCCACATTGCCGCCGTCACCCGGCGGATCGGCCTCGGCACCGAGGTGCTGGTGCTGCCGCAGCGCCAGCCGGTGCTGGTGGCGAAGCAGGTGGCGACGTTGGACATCCTGTCCGGCGGGCGCGTGCGTCTGGGCGTCGGCGTCGGCTGGCAGGAGTCCGAGTACGACGCTCTGGAGGAAGACTTCCACACCCGTGGCCGGCGCATGGACGAGGCCATCGACGTGCTGCGCGCCTGCTGGAACGACGAGCAGGTGGACTACCACGGCGAGTTCTACGGTTCCACGGCGATGGCCATGGAGCCGAAGCCGCCGCAGGGCGGCCAGCTGCCCATCTGGATCGGCGGCGCCGCGGACGCCGCCTTGAAGCGGGTGGCGGAGCGTGGCGACGGCTGGCTTGCCACCGCCATCGTCGACCCGGCCCAGGCGGCCAGGTGCAAGGCGAGGATCGCCGCCCATGCCGAAGCGGCCGGGCGCGATCCGGCGCACATCGGCTATCAGATGATGCTGGACGTGCCGCCAAGAGACGACGCCGGCAAGCGCTTCTACGCCGAAGTGGACCGCGTTGCCGAACGCGCCGCGGCCGTCAAGGCGATGGGCTTCGAGTGGGGCGCGTTGAACGCCACCGCGATCTTTCAGTCCGGGGCGCGCAGCGTCGATGCGATGGTGGAGGTTCTGGGCAGGGCCTTCGAGGCCATTCGCCGGGAAGTCGGCGGGCCGTGAGGCGGGCCGCGGGAAACCTCGATGGCCGGTGGCGGCGGACATCGCTTCGCTAGTAGATGCCGGCCTCCAACCCAGCTGCCAAGGTCATGCCGAGTTCGCGGCAGGCGTCCAGATCTTCCCGTCGCACTTCGCCGCGGGCGATGACGGGCGCTTGCACTTCGTTGAACGGATAGCCTCCGGCGATGCGGCGGATGGCGCGCAGCGCGCCTCGCCCGTCGTTGCCGGCGCTGATGAAGAGGGCGTAGGGCAGGGGCGGTATCTTGCCCTCCACCGGGTAGAACGTGCGATCCAGGAAGTCCTTCATGCCGCCGGACATGTAGCCGAAGTTCTCGGGCGTGCCCAGCAGCAGCGCCTGCGTCCACAAGAGGTCGTCCGGCCCCGCTTCGCTCGCCCGGCGAAGGCGAACCTCGACGCCTTCGATCAGCTCGTTCGTCGCTCCCGCGTAGGCGGCCTCGGCCAGCGCCTTGGTACGTCCGCTCTGCGAGTGGTATACGATCAGCAAGCGCTTGGCGGAATCCATGGCGAGCCGCTTGGCGAACGCTGTGGTGTCGGGCGCATCAAGCGCACACTACCACAGCGGACTTGGTGCAGGTGCCGTGCCGCCCCGCACCCGGCAGCTAGACGCGGGACGGCCTTGGGGCGGGAAGCATGGCGATCAACTTGGCGGCGATTCGCGCCGCAAGACGGCGCATCGGCGGTCTCGTCGTCAAGACGCCGCTGACGCACTCCGCGGTTCTCTCCGCGCGTCTCGGCGCGAACATCCACCTGAAGCACGAGAACCTGCAATTCACGGCTTCGTTCAAGGAACGAGGCGCCCTCAACCGCCTGTTGCAGCTCGACGACGCCGAGCGGGCTCGCGGCGTCGTGGCCATGTCCGCCGGCAACCACGCCCAGGCGCTGGCCTGCCACGGCCAACGGCTGGCGATTCCCGTCGTCATCGTCATGCCGCGTCATACGCCGAACGCCAAAGTTCGCCAGACCCGCGTCTTCGGCGCCGAGGTCCACCTGCACGGCAGCCGTTTCGCCGAGACCCTGTCCTTCACCCAGGAGCTGGCAGAGCAGCGCGATCTGGTGCTGGTGCATCCCTTCGACGACGAGGCCGTGATCGCCGGCCAAGGCACGCTGGGGCTCGAGCTGCTCGAACAGGCTGCGGACCTGGACACCATCGTCGTGCCAGTCGGCGGCGGCGGCCTGATCGCTGGCACCGCGGTGGCCGCCAAGGCGCTGCGCCCGCAGATCGCCATCGTCGGCGTCCAGACTGAACGGTTCAGCGCCGCGGCGGCGATGTTCAACGGCAAGCACCCGCCGCGTTCTGTCGCCGGCACCGTCGCCGAGGGCATCGCCGTCGAGACGCCGGGCACGCTGACCATGCCCATCGTCCGCGAGTTGGTGGACCGTCTGGTGACCGTCTCCGAAAGTGCCATCGAGCAGGCGATCTTCACGCTGCTGGAACTGGAAAAGACGGTCACGGAAGGAGCAGGCGCCGCGACGCTTGCCGCCGTCGCCGCCGAACCGTCGCTGGCGGCTGGCAAGACGGCACTGGTGCTGAGCGGCGGCAACATCGACATGATGATCCTGTCGTCTGTGCTGCAGCGCGGCCTCGTCCGCCGGCGCTCCCTGGTGCGCTTGTCGGTGGAACTGGCGGACCTGCCGGGCGCCCTAGCCGGGCTGACCGGCGTGCTCGGCGAACTGGACAGCAACATCGTCGACATCGTCCATCAGCGAGCCTTCCGCGCCTCCTCGGCACGGGCGACCGTGGTCGAACTGGTCTTGCAGATGCGCGGCGAGGAGCAGGTCGAGGAGGTCGTGCGGTCGCTGCGCGAACACGGCTACGAAGCGACCGTTCTGGACTGACTGCTCCCGTGGTTGCCGCGGGGCGCGTAGTTCGCCGAGCAAACTCGAACGCGCCCCGCAGGGTGCGCTTAGGCGTTGCCCTTCACCTGCGCGACGACCTCGACGTAGCGATCCAGCAGTGGCAGCACGACGTCCCTGCCTTCCGGGGGCAGGCCGAAGATGACGTGGTCGAAGCCCTGCCCGATGCGCCCGGCCACGCGCTCGGCATCCGGCGGCGCTCCGAAGAGCGCCAGGGCCAGGTCTTCCACCTTGCGTCCCTTGGCGGCCATCGCCTCTTGCAGACGCTCCATGTTGCCGCTGCCGAGGCCCCCGATCGGCATCCAGCCGTCGGCGTAGTCGGCGATCCGCTCGAACACCCACTTGGAGTTTGCGCCGAGCCAGATCGGCGGGCCGTTCTCCTGCACCGGCTTCGGATAGCTCCACAGCGCATCGAAGTTCACGTGCTGGCCGTGGAACTCGGCTTCGTCGTCGTTCCAGATGGCGCGCATGGCGAGCACCTTCTCGCGGCTGATGGCCCAGCGGTGGCGGTAGCTGGCGCCGTGGTTCTCCATCTCTTCGCGATTCCAGCCGGCGCCGATGCCGATGATCGCGCGACCGCCCGAGATCACGTCCAGCGAGGCGATCTCCTTGGCCGTGGTGATCGGGTCCCGTTCGATGATCAGACAGATGCCGGTGCCGAGCAGGATGCGCTCGGTTACCGCCGCGCAAGCGCTCAGGGCGACGAACGGATCGTGCCCGTGCCAGTACTGCTTCGGCAGCTCGCCGCCACCGGGAAACGGCGTTGCCCGGCTCGCCGGAATGTGCGTGTGCTCGGGGAAGAACAGCGCGTCGAGGCCGCGTTCCTCCACCGCCTTGGCCAGTTCCACCGGCTGCATGGAGTAGTCCGTCGGAAAGGTGCTGACGCCGAACTTGGCGCCTTCTACACCGCGAAATGCCACTGTGTTCTCCTAGTCGCTCAAGGGGCGAGCGTTGTGTCGCTGCACACCTTGCCACAACTCCACAGCGATGTCCCAATGGGCGCCGTCAGCACCTTCAGCCGCCGTCCAGGCGGCAGGCGTGGCGGTACAGCTCGAGGTCGGGCTGGCAGATCGCCGCGATCCTCGACTGCCTGCCCTTGTCGAACAGCGCATCGGTGCTTTGGGTCGGTGGACGCTGGTTCAGCTGCCGAAGGCGCAGCGGGCGGCCGAAGCGCCTGCGGAACGCCGCTTGGAACCGGTCGAGGCGCTCCAGCGTGCCGACGATGGCGAACTTCTCCAGATTGGCTTGGGCGCGGCGAATGGCCGCGGCCGACGTGTAGTCTCCGCGCTCGTCGACACCGCCGATGAAGCGCACCAGCTCGTACCCTTGCGCCCGGCCGAAGTCGGACTCCAGGAAGGCGTCGATGTCGCGCTCGGTGTCGAACCAGGGATCGTTCGCCCGGGCGTGCTGGAAGTACGACGAAATCCAGCGTTCGACCGGGTGGCGCAGCAGGGTTACGAAGGCGTAGCGGTCTCCGAACGCGCGCTGCGCCGCGTCGCTGAAGGCGTAGTGTCCGCAAACGAAGCGGCAAGACTCCTGGCCGAGCGCGTACAGCAGCAGATCGCCGCGTCGCCGGAGCAGCCGGTCGAACGCCGCCGGCGACTCGAACGTGCTGCCGCAACCATCGCCGATGGCCGCCGCTTGGCAGGAAGCGTTGCGGTCCAGCTGCGCCACGATGGTCTTCTCGCGGAAGTCGAGGCGCAGATAGAGCGACCGCATGGCGTCGTACACGGCCGTGCCGCCGCACTTCGGCACGTGCAGAAAGAAGATCCGTTGCGGGAATGGCCGCAGGGCGTTGCGAAGCCGTGGCAGCAGCGAACCGAAATCTCTCATGGCATGGCTTCGCATGGGCCGTCGGTGCGAGCGTCAACGCACCGAACAAGCCCTCGGCAGCGTCGCGGTCGTTGGTCGGTGGCGACTGCCACTATAGCGCCGAAATTGGCGCTGAACGCGGATGGCGTTGCGACCTGCAGGCGAGTTGCCCCCGACGGCTCGTTCGGCGCGATAGTCTTGGCGTTCCATGAAACGCCAGCTGTTCGTACACATCGGGCTGCCCAAGGCCGGTTCGACGTCCATCCAGTCGATGTTGGCCGATTGGCCTGCCTTCTTCGAGCGAGCCGGCGTCCATGTAGCCGTCGCCGGAAGGCAGGCGGGCAGGCACAGCCGGCTGTACGGCGACGATGGCGAGCCGGAGCACGGCGCGTGGGACGATCTGCTGCGCGAACTGACACGCTGCGCGGCGCCTCGGTTCGTGATTTCCTGGGAGCCGTTCGCGGCCAACGGGCGCAGCGCCGGCGGCCAGCGGAAAAGCAGGGGCAGCTGCGTCTCCGACATCGCCGCGCTCGCCAGGGCGGCCGACGTCGACGTCAAGATCATCGGCTACGTCCGCCCGCAGTACCAGTACCTGGAGTCGCTGTACGTGGAAGGGGTAAAGATGGCGAGGCAGACGGCTTCCTTCGCTGCCGCTGTCGAGCAGTACCTGCAAAGTCCAACGTTCGACTACAACTGGGTCTTCAAGCCTTGGCGAGAAGCGTTCGGAGACCGGCTGGTCATTCTTCCGCTGGCAGGAGCACGAACGGCCAGTGGCGTGTTGGAACACTTTCTGAACGTCGTCGGGGCTGCGGATCCGGCTTTGGCCGAGGTTCGGCTGCGCAAGAACGCGCGCATCGGCGCCAAGCATGTCGAGGTGCTGCGACTGGCCGGCGCGGCCCTCGCTGGCCTGCCGCCGGATCGGCGAGCGAGGTCCCGGAAGCTCGATTCGCTGCGCTCGACGGTGCCACCGCTGCTCGCCGCCGACTGTCCGTTTGCCGGACTGACGTCTGCGCAAGTCGCCTCCGTCGGCGAACGTTTCGACGCCTCCAACGCCCGCTTCGCCCGCGAATACGGCATCGACCCGGACGGTGTCCTGTTTCGCCAGCCGGCCGACGGCCTTGTGCGCCCGGCGATTGCCGACAGGACGAACTTCAGCGACGTCGAGCGCTCTCGGCTGTGCCGGCTGATCGACGCCGTGCTCGGCGAGGAAGTCGCCGAAGTTGTCGCCGCGTCCTTGGACGCTCGGCGCTGGTCGGTCTCCAAGCGTCAAACCTCGTCGGCTCGCGCCGTCGAGCGCCCTGGTACGTTGCCGGCACGGCCGCGTCGGCGTTGTTCGTGGCCGGCGCTCGATGCCTCGTATGCGCGGCTGCGCCGGCGCGTGCGGTTGGTTCGCGGCCAGGCGCGAAGCGTTCGCGACTACCCCAGCGCAGTCGCTTTTCTGCGTTGGTTGCGCTGGGAGCTCGAAATTCGCTGCCGCCGGCGGTCCTTCCGGTTTGCCTGGTTTGCCTCGTTTGCGCGGACGACCGCCGGCCGCTGAACGTGCCGGCGTCCGTGCGGCGGTTCATCGGCGAAAGCGATGAAAGCGATACGGTTGGAGCGTCGGCCACGCGGCCAAGCCAGGCCCCCACTCGAGATGCGCGTCCTCGCTCCACAGCGCAGCCGCACCGGGCACGAACTGGCCAATGCGTATCCGGTCGACCTCGTTGGGTGGCGGAGCAAGCTCTGCGATGCAGCGTCCTGCGACCGTGAATCCGCTGTCCTGAAAGCGAAACTCGACGCGTCGGGCGCGCGCGGCTTCGCGGAAGTAGAACGCCGCGCCGAGCCCGGGGTCGGCAGGGAAGGTCTCCAGGAAGAAAGGTGGCTCGCCGTCGAAGCGCTGGCGTGGCGCGCAGGCGGCGCCGGTCGCCACGATCAGTCGGTTGCGCACCAAGTGGACGTTCCAGTCGGCGCCGCCCTTCAGCAGCGGATCGCCGAGCATGGCGTATCGTTCGTCGTAGCGTGCTCGGTCGTACAGGAACACATGCTGGTTTTCCGGCGTTAGCAGACCAGCGCCGTCTCCGCTGCGCTCGCGTCTGAGCACGAAGTCCGCTCGCTGGCGCTGTGCGCCGTTCAGCGGTGGGACGAAGAGCCTGCCGCTCAAGAAGTAGGTCATCAGATACTGGGTTTCGAGCCGCGTCGCTCGGTAGGGAATCACGCCGGCGTCCTCCGGCACGAGACGGCGGATCGCCTCCATGTCGTCGCTGAGCGCGCGCCAAGGCGAGCTTTTCTCGGGGTTGGAACGCAGCCAGCCTAGCTGCAAGCTGGAGAACACGAAGAGCAGCAGGGCGACGCCGACACAGATGTCGATCAGACGTTGGGCGCGGCGGCCCGTTCGGGCAAGCGAGCGCGCCCTGGCCAGCACGGTGGCGAAGAACACCAGCGCAAGCGTGGCAAGGAACATGCCCTCGAAGAGTTGAAACGTCACGCCGCCACGCAGGATCAGCGTCCAGCAGCCACTGAACGTCGCCAGCGTCGCCATCAGCACCCGATGCCGGGTGAAGGCTAGGCCGACGATGCTGACCGTGAACACGAAGACGCCCCAAAGGCGCGCGGCGAGCTTGCCGGGCACATGGTGCCCGATGGCGTAGGGCATCGACGACCGGCCAGCACGCTCGATCAGCGTGGCCAGCAACGGTCGCCATCCGACCGAGGCGGCCTGCCGCTCGTTGAAGCGAGCGTTCAAGCCTAGCCGCTTCAGCATACTGCGAAAGGATGGAAGCTCCGTCAACGTCGTCTCGCGGTGTCCCGCAAGCGCGTATACGGTGTGGTACGGGCTTCGAAACGAAGAGAGTTCGGGTGGCGCCGTACCAGCTCCGTATCCCGCCCATGGCGCACCTTGGGCCACGGCCGTCCGTTCCAGCGCGAAGTTGAGCGCCAACATCGCGAGGCCCATCGTCAGAGCGACGGCGCCGAGCATGGCATGGCGGCCGAGCAGCAGTGCCGTCCACCCCGTTGTGCGCCTGCCGCGCAGCCACCCGGCCGCGATGCCGAAGACGATGAAGGGCAGCAGCAGGGCGAAGACGTGCCAGCCGATCAGCACCGCGAGGCAGCTCTTGGCCAATAGCTGGCGGAAGCGTCCTTCCTGGCTGAACACCACCAGCGCATGAAACGTCAGCATCACCGCGAACAGGTCCATCGTTCCTTCCGTGGCGACCATGTCCGCGTAGTGCAGCGGGTAGAAGGACGAGAATGCCAGCAGCGTCGCCGCCAAGGCGACGGAGGGGTCCTCCACCAGCCGTCGCATGGCCAGGCAGGCGAGCACCATCGCCGCGGCGAAGAACGCCAGCATCAACACGCGGGCGGCGTAGAGACAGGCCGCCAGATCGTCGGCGAAGGGCAACGTAGCGACCTTGAGAGCCAGCGATCCGCCGATGGGAAAGCGGTTGTACGGCTGAAGGACGGTCTCGCCGATGTTGTTGACGAAGCGGAAGTCGTAGCCGACAAAGCCGTGCTCGGGCGAGCGGTTGGCGGCGACCATCAAGTGGTCCACGGAAATGCCGCCGTGATCGGGACGCCACAGATCGAAGCCCCCTGGGCCGAGCGCGGACGCGAACACGGTGCCGAGGGCCAGCAGCAGCACGGCGATGGGACGTCGTTCCGGCGCTAGGGCGGCACGGACGAAAGCAGGCGTCATGGCGGCAGGTTCCCGTCGTCCTCTCTCTTAAAGGAAATCAGGTTGCTCGACTCGGTGTGGCCGGAGCGGCGAGAGGGTTTCGGCCTGCGTCAAGTGCGCCAGGCTTATGCTGGTATGCATCGAGCCCAACGTGCTAGCGTCCGGCGGCGCTTGCGAACACGACGCACAGCGCGAGCAGCAGCAGAAGCACGCAGCGCCGTTCCGGTGCCAGCGCGGCTCGCATCCAAGGCCAAGGCGCGGTCATGGTGCGGCCATCAGGGGTCGCCGCTTAGGGGCGTTGCGTCCAAGGCGCTTTCCGTTTGCACAAGTGGACGGTGCTGCTGGCGCGGACATTGCCGGCGAATTCGAGCATCGTCCAACGCTGCGTAATGTGCGTCGTAGGTGGCTCGTTCATACAGGAAGTAGTGCCGGTTGCCGGGGGTCAAGAGGCCCTCGTCGCCAACGATGCAGTCGCTGAGCAGGAAGTCCGCCCGGTGCCGATGCTCGTCGATGAACGGCGAGAGGAGTATCCTGCCGGTCATCAAGTAGGGTACCGCGTGGGAGTCTACGAGAGCGACGATCACCGATCGTTCCGGAGCGACGTCGTGAATGGCTTCCTTGTCGAGGGCCAGCTCCGAGACGATGTCGACGGTCGTTGGCGGCTTCCCAAGCCCCAAGTCGCTCACCTGCAAGGCGGATAGAAAAAAGACCAGCAACGCGACTGCGACGCAGCAGTTCGTTGCTCCTGCCGCCACGGGCAACGACTGCGTGTGCGTCAACGCGACGGCCCAGAGCGCCAAAGGCAGACCGACGAAGAACAGACCCTCGTTGCCCCATGGATTGCCCGGGGCCAGGAAGGCCCAGCAGAAGCCCAACAGCGTCAACGTGCCCCACAGAGTGC
Source organism: Candidatus Azotimanducaceae bacterium (assembly GCA_965199875.1). Taxonomy (GTDB): domain Bacteria; phylum Pseudomonadota; class Gammaproteobacteria; order Pseudomonadales; family Azotimanducaceae; genus VXYL01. The sequence continues at coordinate 64,694 of OZ241346.1, forward strand.
GAAAGCGCGTCGTGGCGATCCCAACCACGGCGCCAAAGAGCGCCAGCAGGCCCAGAACGCGAGCGCCGGTGGAGGCCAAGGAGCGCGCTTCCTCACGGTGGTCGGCCCGATCCGTTGCTGGCGGGGCTTGAGCGGCTGTTTCGACGCAATGTCGCGACTTGCGGCGCACTTCCGTGGGCCCCCCCCCCCCCCCCCCCCCCCATGTCCAGCAGCTGCCGCAGGACGGCTTCCGCCCCGTAGGGAAGCGAAGCTCTGCCGGCGAAGTCGAAGGCCCGCTCCAACGTCGTGCGCAGGTTGATCGATTTGCGCGTGTTGAAACCGGAGTCCAGCCCCGTTCGTCGAAACAGCGACTGGTACGACGTTGGACGGCGTATTCCAGGGCAGTACGGCCGACTGGCCTCCTCCGCCCGCCAAACCGCTCGTAAGGGCTCGTCACCCGTCGACGTCTCCTCCAGTCCGAAGTTGAGCGCCAACATCGACACGCCTGCCGTCAGTGCGACGGCGCCGAGCGCGACGTGGCGGCTGCGGAGCAGTCGCCACGTGCGCAGGAACACGCTGCCCTTCCCACGCAGCCACTCGGCGGCCAGGCTGAGGACGATGAACGGCAGCAGCAGGGCGAAGACGTGCCAGCCGATCAGCAACGCGACGCAAGTCTTGCCGAGCACCTGGCCGAATCGGCCTTCCTGAACGAACACCACCAAGGCGTGGAACACCAGCAGTACCGCGAACAGGTCCATGACGCCTTCGGTGGCGATCATGTCGGCGAGACCTAGCGCGTAGTAGGACGAAAAGCCGAGCAGCGTGGCGGCCAACGCGACCGAGGGGTTCGCGGTCAGCCGCTTGAGGGCGAAGTACGCGGCGAACACCGCCGCGGAGAAGAACGCCAGCATCAGTGCCCGAACGGCCTGTCTCTGCGCCGACGCATCGTCTTGAAACGGCAGCATGACGGCCTTGATGGGCAGGTAGCCGCCGATCGGGAAGCGGTTGTAGACGTGGTAGGCGTGTTCTCCTTCGCTGTTCAGATAGCGGTAGTGGAACCCCACGAAGCCGTGCGCGGGCGAGCGGTTTTCGGCGTCCGCCAAGTACTCCAGGCTCCAGGTGGTGTGCATGGAGTCCAGCCGGTACGAGCGTCCGGCGACGCTTGCGAACACGATGCACAGGGCGAGCAGCAGCAGAAGCACGCAGCGCCGCTCCGGCGCCAGAGCCGCTCGCGCAAGGGTCGCCGCACGTGTCGCGGCCATCAGATCGCCGGCACCCGGACCGAAACGGTCGCTGCGCACTCGCTGATGTCAATACAGCGGGGCGTGGTGTGCGTCATAGGTGGCTCGGTCGTACAGGAAAAAGTGCCGGTTGTCCGGGGTCAAGAGGCCTTCGTCGCCGACGCGGCTTCGGGTGAGCACGAAGTCTGCACGGTGCCGATGCTCGTTGCGTGGATGCACTAAGATTCTGCCGGTCAGCAAGAAGGCATTCGCGACGGAGTCTATGGGGCTGACGACTACCGACCGTTCCGCAGCGACGCTGTGGATCGCCTGCTTGTCGGAAGCCAACTCCGCGACGACGTCGACCCGTTCGGACGGGCCTAGAGACACCAGGGCGGAGAGCGAGAAGATCAGCAGTGCGACGCCGACGCAGCCGTTCATCGCGGTTTTCGACCACCGCTGCACTTGCATCAACGCGCAGGAATAGAGAACCAGGGGAACACCGACGCAGAACATGCCCTCGACGGAGTCCCCGGCCCCCGGCGCCAGAAGGCGCCAGCAGAAACAGGACGTCGCCAGTGTCGCCAGCAGGACGCGATGGGGCGCTGCTGCGATCGCAAGGAGCGTGGCGACGCATACGAGGAATCCGAGGATGCGCACGGCGGTCACGAGGAAGGAACGCATGTCTTCCTCTTCACGGGAGTCTGGCATGTTCCGTGGAACATGCCAGATGCCCGACGTCGAGCCGGCGACGCTGGGCCGTGTGTCTTGTTGCACGATGCGGCCGAAGAGATCCGCCTTGTCTTCTCCTCGGGCCGCAGAGACGGGAAAGTCCAGCACGGTTCTGACGACCCCTTCCGCCACGTAGGGAATGGACGCTCTGCCGACGTGGTCGAGGAACCGGTTCGCCGACCAAAACTGATGTCGCCAGGATTGCGGGAACCATCCAGTGCGCTTCAGCGCTTGCCTGAATGACGGCAGCGTTGCCAAGCTCGTTTCCCGTTGTTCGTGTTCGACTTGCTCGGCAAGAGGTGGCTGCCGGTGAAGCGCCGCCCATTCCAGGCCGAAGTTGAGCGTCAGCATCGACAGTCCGAACGCCAGCGCCACCGCGCCGAGGGCGACATGGCGGCTGCGCAGCAGTCGTCCCGCACGGCGCAGAAGGCTGCCATCGCCGCGCCGCCACTCGGCGGCCAGGCTGAGCACGATGAACGGCAGCAGCAGGGCGAAAACGTGCCAGCCGATCAGCAGCGCCGCGCAGGTCTTGGCCAGCAACTGGCCGTACCGGCCCTCCTGGATGAACAGCACCAGCGCGTGAAACGTCAGCAGCACCGCGAACAGATCCATGACGCCTTCGGTGGCGATCATGTCGGCATGATCCAGCGCGTAGAAGGAAGAGAAGCCGAGCAAGGTGGCAGCGAAGGCGACGGACGGGCTCGCCGTCAGCCGCTTGAGCGCGAAGTAGGCGGCCAGCATCGCCCCGGTGAAAAACGCCAGCATCAGCGCGCGAGCCGCTCGGATCTGCGCCGGCATGTCGCCATGGAATGCCAGCAGCGCGGCCTTGATGACCAGGTAGCCGGCGATCGGAAAGCGGTTGTAGAGGGAGTAGACGTGATCTCCGTCGGCGTTCAGAGACTGGTGACTAAATCCCACGAAGCCATGCTCCGGCGATCGGGTTTCGGCGTTGCCTAGGTAGAACAAGCTGAAGGCCGTATGCTGGGAAAGCGGCCCGTGCGCACCGCCGCCGGCGGTAGCAATCACGATGCACAAGGCGAGCAGCAGAACGACGCAGCGCCGCTCTGGTGCGAGAGCCGCACGCACGAACGACGCCGTTGGCGAGGATGTCAAGGCGGCGCTCCCGCTCGGCCGGGAAGGCGTCCGGGCGCGAGGGACAGCGTGGCGCTCCAAACGGCGTCCTTGCCCGGAACGAACTGGCCGACGCGCAGCCGGTCCACGTCGTACGCCGGAAGAGCAACCTCCGCGACGCACCTTCCCGCCACCTCGAAGCCGCTCTCCCGCAACCCGAACTCGGTGCGCCGGGCAAGCGGCGGCGCGTCGTAGTAGAAGAAAGGCGCGACGCGTCGGCTCGTCGGGAAGGATTCCACGAACAGCGCCGGTTCCCGTTCGTAGCCCTGTCTCGCGTCGCAGGCCTTGCCGGACGCCACGACCAGCCGGTTGCCGGTGAAATGGACGTTCCAGCCGTTGGCCGCTTCGAACCGCGGATCGCCCAACGTCGCGTAGCGGGCATCGTAGGCGGTTCTGTCGTACAGGAAGATGAAGCGGTTCTCCGGCGTCAGCAGCCCCGCGCCGGCAAGACGGGCGCGCGAGAGCACGAAGTCGGCGCGCGCGCGCTGGCGTCCGTTCAAGGCGTGCAGCAGCACCCTGTCGATCGTCAAGTAGCGCATCTCTCCCCTGGAGAAGGTGTGTCCGATCATGATCGCGCCCTCCGGCGCCGCGTGGCGCACCGCTTCCATGTCCGCAAGCAGCGCTTGGAAGTGCGATGCCTCTTCGCCCTCCGCGAGCTGCCCGACTTGCGTCCCGGACAGCGCGAACACCAGCAAGGCCGCTCCGGCACAGGCGTCGATCCAGCGCTCGGAAAGACCGTGCCTTTGCAGCAGCCATCGCGCGTACACGAGAACCAGGGAGAATAACGAAAGGGGAAGGCCGACGAGGAACATGCCCTCGTAGGGATGGGACGCGGACACGTTGACCATTACTCCCCAGCAGAATCCGCTGCCGGCCAAGGTCGCCCAGAGGATGCGATGTCGGGCGAAAGCCACGCCGATCGCCGTGGCGACGAAGACGGCGACTCCCCACCAGAATACCGCCTTGGCCAGATCGCCGCTGCTGGCGTCGTCGCGCCTTGCGGCGGTGGCGTCGACTGGCAGCGCCGGCAACTGCTTGCCGGATGCAAGGTCCGCCACCCCCCGATGCGCTTGCACCACGCCCGCCGGAGGGGAGCCGAACAAGAACCGGCCGGCACGTTCAACGGAGTAGGGGATCGACGCCCTTCCGGCGCGGTTCAACAGCAGTTCAAGCAGCGGCGCCCAGGCGAACGAGTGATCGCTCCACTCCCTGGCGTGGGGATCCCATCCGACCGCCCTGGCCATCGAACGATACGACGGCAGCTTCTCCAGCGTCGTCTCGATGCGCTGCGGGTGCCCGTGTTCAGCCCCAAGCCATGCCGTGCGCGGCATGACGAACACCTGCTCGGCATCTTCCGGCCAAGAGCCCTCAGCCGGGGAGCGCGAGGGGGAACCCCTCGCAAGAAGAGAGCCCTCAGCCGGGGAGCGCGAGGGGGAACCCCTCGCAAGTAGAGAGCCCTCAGCCGGGGAGCGCGAGGGGGAACCCCTCGCAAGTAGAGAGCCCTCGGCAGCCGCTGCGGCGATCTCGATGGCGAAGTTGAGCGCCAGCACGGCGCCGCCGAGCGACAGCGCGATGGCGCCGAGCAGCAGGTGGCGGCTGCGCAACAGTCGCGTCGTCCGGCGCAGCGGACCGCCATGGCCGCGCAGCCACTGCGCCGCCAGGCCGAGGACGACGAACGGCGCCAGCAGCGCGAAGACGTGCCAGCCGATCAGCGCCGCGGCGAAGATCTTCGCCAGCAGCCCGGGCCAGCGCCGCTCCTGGACGAACGCCACCAGGCCGTGGAACGTCAGCATCACGGCGAACAGGTCGGGCGATCCTTCCGTGCCCACCATGTCGGCGTAGTGCAGCGTGCCGAAGGAAGAGAACGCCAGCAGCGTGGCCGCCAAAGCGACGGACGAGTTCGCGGTTAGGCGCTTGAGCGCCAAGTACGCGGCCACCAGCGCGGCGGCAAAGAACGCCAGCATCAGCGTCCGCGCCGCCCGGAACTGCGCGGCGAGGTCGTGGGGAAACGCCTTGACGGCAGCCCTTACCAGCAGAATGCCGCCGATGGGAAGCGACGTCGGGCTCGCCGTCTCGTAGGGAAGAAGGGGATTGTAGGCATCGTAGACACGCTCCCCGGCGCTGTTCAGGAACTGGTAGTAGAACCTCCTGAGGCCGTGTTCGGGCGACAGATTGGCGGCGTGGGTCAAGCAGTTCAGGGTGACGTCGCCGTGGTCTCCGGTCCACAGATGAAAGCGTCCTGGGCTGCTGCCGACGGCGAATACGACGCCGAGCGCCAGCAACAGCAGCAGCGCCGAACGCCGTTCAGCGCTCGCAGTCCGTAGCCCGACCATCAGGGCGTCGTTGCCCGGCCCGGGCGGCGCGCCCAATCCCGGGACAGCGTCTCGCTCCAGATCGCGCCTTCGCCCGGAACGAACTGGCCAACGCGCACCCAGTCCAAGTCGAAGCCCGGATGGTCGAGCTCGGCGATGCACAGTCCACCGGCCTCAAAGCGGCTGCTCGCAAACGAAAACTCGCTACGAAACCTGGTCGGAGAAGCAATGGCAAGGCGCAATGCGTTGGCGGCCGGGAAGACTTCCACGAAGAACGGCGGTTCGTGCTCGTAGCCCTGTCTGGCTTGGCAGTCCTCGCCGGAGGTGAACAGCAGGCGGTTGCCGACGAGGTGCGCCTGCCAGCCCTGGCCGCGTTCGACCACCGGATCGCCCAACGTCGCGTAGCCGGCGTCGTAGCTGGCCCGATCGTACAGGAAAGCCAGCCGGTTCCCCGGCGTGAGCAGTCCGGCGCCATCTCTGCGCCGGGTGCGCGAGAGCAGGAAGTCGGCGCGATGTCTGTGGCGTCCGTTGAGGGAGGCGAGCAGTACGCCGCCAAGCGCCAGGGATCGCAACTCTTCCTGGGGGATGGTGTGGACGATCACCAGGGCGTCCTGCGGAAGAGCGTCGTGTACCGCCTCGACGTCCGCGAGACGGTCTTTGAAGCGATCGACCTCGGCGGTGCGGCCAATCTGCAGCCCTGACCATGCAAACAGCGCGACGGCGATGCCGGCGCAGCCGGCGATCCAGCGCCCTGCCAGGTGCCGTGGCAGCAGAGCCTGCGTTCGGGCCAGCAGAGTCGAGAAGACGACGAGCGGAACGCCTATCAGGAACATGCCTTCGTAGGAGTGGATCGCCACGCTGCCGCGCACGAGCAGGCCCCAGAGAAGCCCGAAGGAGGCCAAGGTCGCCATGAGGATGCGATGACGGCCGGCAGCCACGCAGACGGCCGCGGCGGCGGCGACGAGCGTTCCCAAGAGCCCCGCGGCAAGCCTAGACCCTGAAAACGCCTTGTGCGCTTGCGGGCGCCCCTTGTCCTTGGCGGATGCTCCGGGCTGGCGGAGGCGCATCGACCGCGTGCCATCGTCGTCCGCTGAAGCCCTGTTGCGCGTACCGCTCGCGCCAAGCAGTTGGCGCGCAGCGCGTTCGGCGGCGTAGGGCAGCGATGCTCTGGCGGTGCGCGCGAGCAGCGCCGCCACCGTCGGAAGCCAGCCCACTGTTTCGGCCCGCTCGGCAACGAAGTCGACATCCCATCCGAGCCTCCTTGAAGCCGACGCCAAGGACGGCAACACCCGTCCACGTTGTTTCGCCCCGGTTCGCGGCGCGTCGTCTTCGTAGACCGGGTGCCAAGTGCCGAGTCCCGCACCGGACGGACGCAGTTGGACGTCCTGGGGAGGGGAGGATGGGGCGGCTTGGGCGTTGTACTCCAGCCCCAGGTTGAGCGTCAGATTCGACACGCCGACCGTCAGCGCGACGGCGCCGAGCACGACGTGGCGGCTGCACAGCAGTCGTCTCGCGCGGCGAAGAACACCGCCGTCGCCGCGCAGCCAGTCGGCCGCCATGCCGAGCACGATGAACGGCAGCAGCAGGGCGAAGACGTGCCAGCCGACCAGAGCCGCCGCGCAGGTCTTGGCCAGCAATTGACCGAAACGGCCTTCCAGCACGAACACCACCAGCGCGTGGAACGTCAGCATCACCGCGAACAGGTCCATGCTGCCGTCGGTGGCTATCATGTCGGCATAGCGCAGCGAGTAGTAGGAGGAGAACGCAAGCAGCGCCGCCGCGAAGGCGACCCACTGGCCGCCGGTCAGCCGTTCGAGGGCAAGGTAGGCAACCAGCACGGCGGCGGCGAAGAAAGCCAGCATCAGCAGCCGGGCGGCTTGAAACTGGGTGGCGAAGTCGCCGGAAAACGGCAATATGACGGCCTTGAGAATCAAGGACCCGGCGATCGGGAAGCGGTTGTAGGGCGCGTAGCGGGTTTCTCCCGCATCGTTCAGGAACCGATGGTAGAAGCCGAGGAAACCATGCTCCGGCGATCGGTTCTCGGCAACCACCAGGCGGTTCAGGCTGATCTCGGTGCGAAACCCGAAGTGGGGCGAACTGCCGTTGACGTAGACGAACGCCCCGCACAGCGCGAGCAGCAGACAAAGCGCCGGGCGGCTGCGAACCAACGCCGCGATCATGGCTTCGCCGGCGTCCACGCCACGGTGGTTTCTTCGCTCCAGAGCAGTCCCTTGCCGGGCGAGAACTGCCCGGTGCGAATGCGCGCCAGGTCGTATGCCGGCGGCGGGATTTCCGCGATGCAGCGCCCGGCGACCTCGAACCGGCTCTCGTCGAAACGGAACTCCATGCGCAGCTGGGCGGGCAGCTCGCTGAAGAACACCCCTGGTGGATGCGGCGTGGTCGGAAAGGTCTCCAGAAAGAACATCGGCTCGTGCTTGAAGCCCTGCCGGGCGTTGCAGGCCTCTCCCGAAGTGTAGATCAAGCGATTCTCGACAGCGTGGACGCGCCAGCCTCGGCCGCCTTCCAATGCCGGTTCGCCGAGGCTGGCGTAGCGGGCATCGTAGGCCGGCCGGTCGTACAGGAACACCAGCCGGTTTTCCGGAGTCAGCAGTCCGGCGCCGTGGGCGATGCGCTTGCGCGCAAGCACGAAGTCCGCCCTGTGGCGCTGCGCGCCGTTCTGCGGCGCCAACAGCGTCCTGCCGGCCAGCAGCAGCTGGGTCTCTCCCCGCGGTTCGAGATTGGCGATGACCACAGTGCCCTCGGCCGCGACCCCGCGCACCGCCTCGGCGTCGGCGAGCAGCACCTGCAAATCCGAGGGTTCCGCACTGCCGGGGCCAAGGCGCGCGATTTGCAGACTGGACAGCACGAACGCCAGCATCGCGACGCCGGCAACGCCGTCGCTCCAGCGATCGGACCAGCCGCGCCTTTGCAGCAGCGTTCGTGTTTGCGCCAGAAGGACGGAGTAGAAGACCAGCGGCAGGCCGACGAGGAACATGCCCTCGAAGGGGTGGAACGGCACCGAGCCGGGCACCAGCAGCCCCCAGCACAGTCCGAAGGTGGCCAGCGTCGCCAGCAGTACGCGATGGCGGTGGCAAGCCGCTGCGACGGTCGCGGCAACGAAGACAAGCACCCCCAGCAGCCATGCGGCACGGGCCGCGGCGCTGCCGTCGGCCTGGGAGCGCACTGCGCTGGAGGACGCCGGCGGCCGCCACGCCGCATCGACGGAGTGCCTCCCTCGGCGCGCTTCGACGGACCCGTCGCTTCGCACCCCAAGCAGTTTCCGGGCGGCGCGTTCGACGACGTAGGGCAGCATTGCTCGGCCGGCGCGCTCGAACAGCGTGTTCAACAGCGGCAGCCAGGCCACTGCGTCGGCGCGCGAGGCGTTGAAGTCGACGTTCCAGCCAAGCCGAGTCCACATCGACCGCAAAGACGGCAGCTGCGCCAGCGCTGCTTCGCCCGCACCCCTTGGCGGGTCGTTGCGCCGCGACCAGTCGCGCAGCCTGTCGAGGGTGGTCGCCGGCGTTTCGCTCAGTTCCTCCGCCGAGATCGAACGCTTCGACGCGGCGTACTCGAGGCCGAAGTTGAGCGCCAGCATCGACATTCCGAACGCCAGCGCCAGCGCGCCGAGAGCGGCATGACGGCTGCGCAGCAGTCGTCCGCCACGGCGAAGAACGCTGCCATCGCTGCGCAGCCACTCGGCCGCCAAGCCGAAGACGACGAACGGCAGCAGCAGCGCGAAGACGTGCCAGCCGATCAGCACCGCCGCGCCGGTCTTCGCCAGCAACTGGCCGTACCGGCCTTCCTGGGTGAACAGCACCAGCGCATGGAACGTCAGCAGCACCGCGAACAGGTCCATCGCACCCTCGCTGGCGACCATGTCCGCGTAGTGCAGCGGAAAGAACGAAGAGAAGGCGAGCAGAGTTGCCGCGAGGCCCACCGAGGGGCTGCCGGTCAAACGCCTGAGGGCGAGGTAGGCCAGCACGACGGCGGCGGCAAAGAACGCCAGCATCAAGGTACGGGTGGCGCGCAGCTGCGCCGCCAGGTCGTCCGGGAAGAACTCCATGACCAGCTGGATCAGCAGCTGGCCGCCGATGGGAAAGCGGTTGTAGGCTTCGTAGACGAGCCCCCCGTCGCCGTCCAGAAACCGATACTCGAAGCCGATGAAGCCGTGCTCGGGCGACCGGTTTGCCGCGAACGTCAACTGGCCCAGCGTGGTGATGCCGTGATCGAACTTCCACAGATGGAAGCGCCCCGGGCTGCTGCCGACGGCGACCACCGTGATGAGTGCCAACAACAGCAGCAGCGCCGCGCGGCGTTCCGCGCTGAACGCGGTGCGCAGCAAGCCGGTCGTCATGGCGTCGCGAGCGGAGCGTTCGCCGCATCGCCTTGCGCGCCGCCTTCCCGCTTGCCTTCAAGCGCGGACGCCCCTTGCTCGAGGCGCAGTTCCTCGCTCCAGAGATCGGCTTGGGCGAAGGGGCGCTTGCCGTTGCTGGCGGCGCCGCCGGGACCGAACTGGCCGATGCGTATCCGGGCGACTTCGTAGGGCGGCGGAACGACCTCCGCGATGCACCGTCCCGCGACCTCGAACCCGGCGTCGGCGAAGCGGAACTCGATGCGCGAAGCCTTGGCCACGCCCCCGAAGTAGACCGCCTTGCGGCGCTGGCGCGCGGGGAAAGCCTCTACGAAGAACGGCGGCGCCTGCGCAAACCCCTGCCTCGCCGCGCAAGGTTCGCCCGAGGCGAAGATCCAGCGCCGGTCGACGAGATGCACGTTCCAGCCCCGGCCGCCTTCGACGGCCGGGTCGGCAAGCGTCGCGTAGCGCCGATCGTAGGCCGACCGCCGGTACAGGAAGACGTGGCGATTGTCCGGGGTGAGCAGCCCCGCATCCGGGATGCGCCGACGGGAAAGCACGAAGTCCGCCCGCTGGCGCTGGCGTCCGTTGAGCGGCGACAGCAGCATCCTGCCCGACAGCATGTACCTGGCCTCGCCGGAGTCTCCGTAGGCGATCACCGCTTCGCCTTCCGCAACGAGGTCGCGTACCGCCTGCATGTCGGCAAGCAGCGTCCGGAAGTCCGATGCCGCGTCCACGTCGGGGCCAAGTTCTCCGATCCGCCAGCAGGAAAGCGAAAATATCAGCAGTGCGCCAACCGCGCAGCCGTCGACGACGCGCTTGGAGAAGCGCTGCGCCTGCATCAGCACGAAGGAGAACAGGAACAGCGGAAGACCGACAAGGAACATGCCCTCGAAGGGGTTGTAGGGCACGGAGCCCCTGGCCATCAGCCCCCAGCAGAAGCCCGACGCCAGCAGCGCCGCGGTCAGCACGCGATGGCGCGCCACCGCCACCAGCACGGCGGCCGCCGCGCACGCGAGCGCCCCGAGCAGCAGCACGGCGCCCGCCAGCCAGCCCCCGCCGGCGTCGGTTGGCTTCGCGCTGCCTTCCGACGGCGGCGCCGACGGGCTGGAGTTCCATGCGCCGCGGCGAGCTTGAACGCCCCCGGCGCGCTGGTCGAAGAGCCCTCGCGCGACGTGCTCGGCGAAGTAGGGGACGCATGCTCTGCCGGCGCGCTCCAACAGAACGCGCAGCAGCGGAACCCAGGCCACCGCGTCGGCATGGCGGGCGTTGAACTCGGCATTCCAGCCAAGCCGTTTCAACATCGATGCGAAGGACGGCAGTTCGACGAGCTTCGCGTCGTCGGCAGAGGCATCGGGCGGCTGGCGCAGGTCGCCAAACGACGGCGGCGCCGACAGCGGCGTCTCGGCCCCTTCTCTCGCCCAGGGTTCGCCGGCCAAGGCTGCGGCCTCGAGGCCGAAGTTGAGCGCCAGCACGGACAAGCCGAACGACAGCGCCACGGCGCCGAGCACGACGTGGCGGCTGCGCAGCAGGCGCGCCGCCCGGCGCCCGATGCCGCCGGGGGTGCGCCAGCACTCGGCCACGAGGCCAAGCAGGATGAACGGCAGCAGCAGCGCCAACGCATGCCAGCCAATCAACAGCGCCGCGCAGGTTTTCGCCAGCAGCTGAGCGAATCGTCCCTCTTGGGCGAACACCACCAGCGCATGGAACGTCAGCAACACCGCGAACAGGTCCATCGAACCCTCTGTGGCCACCATGTCGGCGTAGTGCAGCATCCAGAACGAAGAGAACGCGCAGAGCGTCGCCGCCAAGGCGACGGAAGCGCTTGCCGTCAGACGCTTGAGCGACCGATAGGCGACGACCAGCGCAACCGCGAAGAACGCCAGCGCGAGCATCCGCGCCGCTTGGACCTGGGCGCCGATGTCGTCGGGGAACGGCAGCATGACCGCCTTGATCAGCAGATAGCCGCCGATGGGAAAGCGGTTGTACGGCTGGTAGGCGCGCTCTCCGGCGCTGCTCAAGTACTGCAGGTGGAAGCCTAGAAAGCCGTGTTCCGGCGAACGGTTTGCGGCCACCGTCAAGTGCGCGACGGAGACCGTGCCGTAGTCCAGGTTCCAGAAGTGGGAGCGGCCGGGACCGCTGCCGACGACGAACGCCGCGGCAAGGGCCAGGATCAGGGCGATCGAGTGCCAACTCGGCTTCAGCGTTCGGTGGTCGGCCATGATGCTTGCGCCGAGACGAGCGCGGCGGCGTGGTGGTGTTCCGTTCGGCAGGCGCATGCTACAGAGACCGTGAACGGAGGCTCGGCCAAGGAGTCGGCAGCGTCGCTGGCCCGCGCTCGCGCCGGTACTCCGCGGGCAGCAGCAGCCGATCGGTCGGACGCGCCAGCACCGGCCATCTAGGGCGCAGCCGGGGCCAGTTCACGGTCAGTTCCTCGCTCCAAAGCGCATGGTCGTCGGCACGCAGCTGGCCGGTGCGGACGACGGCGGCGTTGTGCGACCAAAGCGCGAACTCCGCAACGCATCGTCCTGCCACCTCGAAGCCGCTGTCGCGGAAGGCGAACTTGAAGCGCGGGACGGGCATGCTGCGACGACGAGGCGCCCCATAGGACGACGCGATCTCCAGGAACAACGGCGGTTCGTGTTCCATGCTGCTGGCCGGGCAGGTCTTGCCGGTCGTGTAGAGCAGGCGGTTGCCGACAACGTGAATGCTCCAGCCGCTGCCCCGGAAGGCCGGTTCGCCAAGGGTGGCGTAGCGTGTGTCGTATTCCCTGCGGTCGTACAGGAACAGATAGCGGTTTTCCGGCGTGAGCAGGCCGGTGCCCGGACCTGGCGCGCGCTCGCGGGAGAGCACGAAGTCGGCGCGGTGGCGTTGCCTGCCGTTGAGTGGAGACAGCAGGACTCTTCCGGCAAGGAGGTAGGCCGTGACGCCGGGCTGCGCCGCCGATGGCACGACCACGGCGCCCGGCGGGGCAATGGCGCGGATCCTCTGCATGTCGGCGACCAGTTCCCGGAAGCCGGGCTGCACTCGGTCGACGTCCAGCCGCCCCATCTGCTGGCTGGAAATCACGAAGATCAACAGCGCCCCGCCGGCGCCGGCGGCCATCAGACGAGTGGAGAACAAAGGCCGCGCGCTGAGCAGCGCCTGCGCCCCGGCCAGCACCGTGAAGAAGAAAACCAGCGCAAGACCGACGTGGAACATGCCCTCGAAGGCATGCTGCGGCACGGAACCAGGCGCGAGCAGTCCCCAGCAGAAACCGGAAGACGCCAGCGCCGCCAGCAACACCCGATGCCGCATGAAGGCCAGTCCAACGAGGCAGACGAGGCACGCGACGCCTCCCCAGAGCACTGCCGCATCGAGCTTGACGCCGCCTGCCGGCGGCGGTTTCGCCGAACTCGTGCGTACACCGCCTTCCAGCGCGCCGTCCGGCGCGCCCAACCAAGAGCGCACGACGTGTTCGCCGGCGTAGGGGAGGACGGCTCTGCCAGCCCGCTCGAAGAGGGTTTGCAGCAGCGGCAGCGGCGGGGCGTGGCCCGGTACCGGGTCAGCCCGCCAGCCGAGCCTTCTCGACAGCGCCTGCAGCGTTGGCAGATCGGCCAGCGTCGTTTTGCGCCCTTGCGCCGCCGGCGACGCTTCGGCCAGGGCGGAGTATTCCAGCGCGACGTTCAGCGCCAGCACGGATAGGCCGAACGACAGCGCAACCGCGCCCAGCACGACCAGGCGGCCGCGTGGCAGTCTTGCCGCTCCACCGCCGCGCCGCCGCTCGACGGCGAGGCCGAGAACGACGAAGGGCAGCAGCAGCGCGAAGACGTGCCAGCCGATCAACAGCGCCGCGCCGGTCTTCGCCAGCAGTTGCAGGAAACGACCGCCCTGGACGAAGACCACCAGCGCGTGGAAGACGAGCATCACCGCGAACAGGTCCATCGGGCCTTCGGTCGCCACCATGTCGGCGTAGTGGAGCGTCCAGAACGACGAGAAGGCCAGCACGGTGGCGGCCAGAGCGACGGTCGGGCAAGCGGCCAACCGCTTGAGGCCAAGGTAGGCGAGCACGACGGCAGCGGCGAAAAACGCCAGCATCAGCCAGCGGGCGGCGTGGATCTGCGCCGCGAGGTCGTCCGCAAACGGCAGCGTAACCGCCTTGATCAACAGCGAACCAGCGATGGGGAAGCGGTTGTAGGGTTGGTACGTGGCTTCTCCTGCAGCGTTCAGAAGCTGGAAGTCGAAGCCCAGGAAGCCGTGCGCCGGCGAGCGGTTCAGAGCGACCTGCATGTGATCCAGCGTGATGCCGGCGTGATCGGAGTTCCAGCGATGGAAGCGTCCCGGATCGCTGAACACCAACGCGGCCGACAACGCGAGCAGCAGCAGCGCCAGCGAGCCTCGCTCCGGCTTCGACAGCGCGCGCATGGCATCGTGCATCCCGCTGGCCTGGTAGGCGTTCCTCAAGCGGCGCGTCACTTCGGTGCGTCGCGCAGCCCGATCTCGGCGCTCCAGAGAACTCCTTCGCCCGGGACGGTCTCGCCGACTCGAATGGCGGCGATGGGGTACTCGGGCAGTCGCCGCATGGCCAGCGCCAGCCCGCTTGCCGAGTGTGGAACGGCGTGCCAGTTGAGGTTGGAGTCGAACCGGTCGAAGCCGCGGCGCCGGGCGTCTTCCCCCAGGTCGCCTGCATCGACCGGGACGACGTGTACAAGCAGGCGGGCCGGCGGAAAGCGGGGCCCGGCCCCGGCGCCATGCGCCAAGACTGGCAGCGAGGGCTGGCTCACCGCCTTCGCCCACTCGCCGTCGCTGTTCAGGTAGTCGAGCCGCGCCCGCAGTCGCGAGCCCACGTCGGCAGCGGTGGGGACGTACAGGCGGTTGTGCCTCGACTCCCCGGCAACGTCGTCCCAGTGCCGCCCGTCGTCGCTTGCCTGCCACTGCCAGGGCTTCGGACGAGCATGTTTGCCCAGCAGAGTGCTCAGCCGGACGCGGAACGGATCGCCAACCACCGGCGCCTGCCGACTGATCCGCGCCGACACGCGTCGCTCGTAGTACAGCGCGTTGTCGTGGACATAGACGGTGCCGTGTTCGTTGCGCAACAGTGCTCCGCCAGCCCGTTTCGAGATGGGCTTCCTCTTGCCGAGGTCCGCTCGGTCGTAGAGAAACAGCGACCGGTTCTCCGGCGTCAACGACGGCGTTTCTTCGTCGTGCTGCGGCGTGATGACGAAGTCCGCAAGCGCGCGTCCCGCGGTATCGTAGCCGAACAGGATCGTGGTGCCGGCGAGGTAGAAGTAGGCCGATCGGAACGCTGGCGCAGCCGCCCAGCCAGGTGGCACCACCACCACCTTCCCCGCCGTCGTGCCGCGCATGCGTTCGAAGTCCGCCAGCCTGTCCCTGTGCAGCTTCGCCGTTTCGGCGTCGCTGCCCCGCTGCGCCATTTGCGCGCCGGACAGAACGAAGACCGACCACGCGACGACGGACAGTCCAACCACGGCCCGGCCGTCGAACCGTCGATGGACGTGCAGCAGCACCAGGGAGTAGAAGAGCAGCGGCAGGCCGACGTAGAAAATGCTCTCGAAGAGGTGGGCGACCGCCTGATGGCGCAATGGCAGCGACCAGCACAAACCGGACAGCGCCAGGGTTGCCCAAAGCGGCTTCCAGCGGAGCGAGGCGAGCCCCGCCAGGCACGCCAGCAGCGCTGCCGCTCCCAGGATCGCTCCCAAAGCAACCCGCCAGGCCCCGGCTGGCGCCATCCATTCGGCGAAGCCGGTCAAGCAGTAGGGTACGAACATGCTGGCGATGCGGAACAGCTGCGCGGTCAAGTAGGGCTGCCACGCGGCGCGCTCGGCCCAGGAAGGGTCGACGTCGAGGCCGAATCTCCTTAGCAGCGATCCGAACGAGGGCAGGTCGGCCGCCTCGGCGTTCAGCGCCGTGTACTCGTTGGCCAGGTTGGCGCCGAGCACGGTCGAGCCGAAGCACAGCACGACGCCGCCAAGCAGCAGGCAGCGGTTGCGCAGGGTCGTCGGCGCTACGGGCGAAGCGCCGCGCACCCTAAGCAAGCCCGTCGCCAGCCCCAGCGCGACGAACGGCAGCAGCACGGCGAAGACGTGCCAGCCGAGCAGCAGCGGCAGGCAGCACTTGACGAGCAACTGCCGAAGGCGGCCAGCCTGCATGAACACCACCATGCCGTGAAAGGCCAGCAGCATGGCGAACAGATCGGGCGCGGCTTCGGGGGCGACGAGGTCGCTGTTGTACAGGCAGTGGAAGGAAGAAAACGACAGACACGTCGCTGCCAGCGCCACCCACGGCAGCGAGACCAGCCGACGCAGCGACAGGTAGGCCATCACGGCGGCGGCGGCGAAGAACGCCAGCATCAACAGCCTGGCTGCGTGGATCTGCGCCGACAGGTCGTCCTGGAAGGGCAGGACGGCCAGCTTGATCAGCAGATAGCCGCCAATCGGAAAGCGGTTGTAGACCCAGCCGTGCGCAGGGTTGCCGTGCTCGTCCAGAGTCCGGTAGTAGAATCCGAGAAAGTTGTGCTCGGCAGACATGTTCGCGGCGAGCGCCAGATGGTGCGACGAGATCTGATTGTGCTGCGTGTTGCGATAGAACTGCCCGCGCTCGCCGCCAGGCAGAAACAGGGTGGCCAGGGCCAGCAACAGCAGCGCAGTCGGCAGCGCCCGTCGCCACGACGGATCCGCGCCGGCATCCGAGTGCGAGTTGCCAGCGCCGCTCGTGGACCGCCAGCCGCTCATGGCCGGCGGGGTCCGACCGCCTCGTCGGCCCAGAGAACTTCCTGGCCGAGGAACTGGCCTGTTCGCACTTTGGCGACGTCGTAGGCTTGAGGGACGAGTTCCGCAATGCAGCGGCCGGCGACCTCGAATCCGCTTTCGCGGAATCGGAACTCGGTGCGCCGGACTCGTCCTGGCACTTGGAAGAAGGGGCGGGAGCGCGGTGTCGAGCGGGCCGGGAAGACCTCCAGAAAGAACGGCGGCTCGTCTCTGTACGCCTGCCGGGCCTCGCAGCCTTCGCCCGAGGTGTAGATCAGCCGGTGGCCGACCCAGTGGACGTTCCAGCCTCGTTCGCCGCCGATGGCGGGTTCTCCAAGCGTCGCGTAGCGCGTGTCGAAGGCGCTGCGATCAAAGAGGAACAGGTGCCGGTTGTTCGGGGTCAGCAGGCCGCTGTCGCTGGCCGCGCGCCCTCGGGCAAGCACGAAGTCGGCGCGCTGGCGTTGCGCGCCGTTGACGGACGGCACAAGGATCCGGCCAGTCAGCAGGTGTCGTATCGGCGGCGTCGGCGGATAGCCGACCACCGCCGTTCCTTCGGCGGCGATGCTGCGGATCGTCTCGATGTCCGACATCAGCGAACGGAACTCGGTGCCTGGCGCATGGTCGGCTCGCCACATGGCCAGACTGGACAGCACGAAGACCAAGAGCGCGAGGCCCGCGCAGCCGTTCGCCAGTCGTGGCGACCAGCGGCTCGCCTTCACCAGCGTGGCCAAGTAGACCACCAGCGGCAGGCCCACCTGGAACATCCCCTCGAAAGCGTTGAACGGCACCGAACCCCGCACCAGGAGACCCCAGCCGAGGCCGCACGTCGCCAGGCTTGCCAACAGGATGCGCTGGCGCGAGAACGCCACCGCGACTGCGCCGGCGAGGCAGGCGGCTGCACCCGCTAGAAGCGCCATGGTGTCAAGCAGCCCGTTGCCGCCAGCGGATCGTCGGCTGCTGGCGGACTCGACCGGGCGCTGCTCCGCGCCGCTTGCCGCCGACTTCCCTTGGCGGTCTTGCCGAGACGGTGGCGACGGCCGCGGCGCGTCGGCCAGCAGGACGCGCCCGAGGTGCTCCGCGCAGAAGGGGACGAACGCCCTGCCGGAGCGTTGCAGCAGCTTCTCCAAGAGCGGCTGCCACGCGACATGGTCCTTGTGCTGCTCGTTGAAGTCCGGACGCAGCCCGAAGACCCTCAGCACGGCCCGGTGGGACGGCGCTTGCCGCAGCTCCGGTTGCTGCGCCGCGGCGGCCCCGGACCCCGTGTGCGCCGTGCTTTCCAGCGCGAAGTTCAGCGCCAGCATCGCCAGGCCGAACGACAACGCGATGGCGCCGAGCAGGAGTTGTCGGCTGTGCAGCAGGCGTGCGCTGCGGCGCGCGATGCTGCCGTGGTCACGCAGCCACTCGGCCGCCAGGCCGAGGACAGTGAACGGCAGCAGCAGGGCGAAGACGTGCCAGCCGATCAGCACCGCCACGCCGATCTTCGCCAGCAACTGGCTGAAGCGTCCTTGCTGGACGAACACGACGAGGCCATGGCACGTCAGCATCACCGCGAACAGATCCATCGGCCCCTCGGTGGCGACCAGATCCGCATAGCGCAGCGGATAGTAGGAGGAGAATGCCAGCAGGGTGGCGGCCAAGGCGACGTTGGGGCTGCTCAGTCGTCGAAGGGCGAAGTACGCAGCCGCTGCCGCCGCGGCGAAGAACGTCAGCATCAGCATCCGAGCGGCTTGAATCTGCGCTGCGATGTCGTCGGGAAACGCCAGGATGGCGGCTTTGATCAGCAAGGAGCCGGCGATCGGGAAGCGGTTGTAAGGCGTGTAGGCGGGTTCTCCGGCAACATCGATGGAGCGGTGGTAGAAGCCCAGGAAGCCGTGCTCGTAGGAGCGGTTGTCGGCCACCGTCAAGTGGTTCAACGCGATGCCGCCGTGATCGTAGTCCCATTGGTAGAAACGCTCCGAATCGCTGCCGGCAATGAACACGGCCGACAACGCCAGCAGCAGGAAGAGCGAGCGACTATCCGGCACGAACGCCAGCCGGCTGATCCTTGTCATGGGCGGACTGGGCGACCGCTCACCAACCAGTGCGTTGCCGTTGCGGCCAGTCGGGGGACGTTACCAGCATGCCGCTTCCCTGCGCGGTCGTCAATCGGCGGATGCACGGGCTAGCGAAGAAGTGGCGCGAAGCCAGCATCCGAAACTGCGTATTCCCATGCGGAGGTCCTTATGGTCGCTTGGCTGCTGGCGGACAGGAGCAACGATACCACGCCGTCTGGCGCAGTCTCGACGTCTGCTACGCTACCGGGTGTGCGACATTTGGTGGCGGAACGCGCTCGGCCCCCTTGAACAGCGGTTCAGCGGTTGCAAGGAGATGGCCAGCAGGGACGGAACTGGCATGCGCGACGAGCACAAGCCCCGAACGCCTGGCGCTCCCTTTGAAGCGGAGTCGCCCTGCGCTAGCGACGCCGCGCACGGGCGAGGAAGTCCGCGCCGCTGTCGCAATCGATGATCAGCGCACCGACCCGCGCCAGTTCCGAGGCGTCCTCGACGCCAGCGAGAACCGCCTCCAGCTCGGCCCCGGCAGCCGCGCCGAAGCGCTGGCTGGCCAGGCTGCACAGCAACGCTCGCTGGCCCTCCCGACGCCCAGCCCGCATTCCCTCCCGGCGCCCCTCTTGTCGCCCGACCAGCCGGCCCTCGGCGATCTTCTGCTCGTCCCATTCCCGAAGCGTTTCCGCAAGCATCGTCGTCTCCTTGTCGTTCGCCAAAGTCGGCATCCGTCCGCCCAGGCGCGGACTCAGAGTGCCGCCGCACCATGCCACGAACGACCGCCACAGTTCCTGGTCGTCCGCCGCCGAAAGCAGCGCCACGGCCCGCTCGAGCGCCGGCGCCAGCCCCTGCGGCGATGCCGCGTCCAGCGCCAGCACCGCCCGCGCCAGATTGCCGTCCGCCGCATCGTCTCCCGCATAGTCCTTCGCGTCAATCAGCCGGCAGCGCAGGCGCGGCTGCAGGTCGCGCAGTTCCGGCGGC
Source organism: Candidatus Azotimanducaceae bacterium (assembly GCA_965199875.1). GTDB lineage: Bacteria > Pseudomonadota > Gammaproteobacteria > Pseudomonadales > Azotimanducaceae > VXYL01. The sequence goes on from OZ241346.1 coordinate 84,188, forward strand.
GCCCACTCGCGCCCGTCCAGCCGCAGCGGCGCGTTCCACTCGGCGCGGCCGTTGTACACCACCAGCGGCACGTGCGCCACGGCCCGGCCGCCCTCCGCCGCCATCCAGCCCGTGCGGCGCAGCGTCCGGGGCAGCAGCGCGACGTACTCCAGCAGCCGTTCCGCCATGTGGGCGTCCGGACTTGATTGGAACTTGTCTGTTTAGATCGCGTTGATGGTGCCTTCGGGAGGGCCCATTCCTCCGGCTTCCCGGTACCGGGAAGCCGGAGGCGGCGGTGGTCGGACCGAGATTGGAATGGGCCGTTGCGGGGCCGTTCTCGAGAGAGGTCGCCACCGTCTTTCCCAAGTCCTGAATAGATACGCGAGCGTAGAGGCTCGAACGACAAGCACAGGAGAAGGAAAGCATGAACGATCATAGCCGGGATGCCATCGGCGTGGACATCTCGAAGACGCACCTGGACGCCTGCCGGCTGGACGGCCAGGCGAAGCGCTTCGCCAACGACGCCAAGGGCTTCGAGGACTTCGCGGCGTGGGCCGGGGAGTCGGACGCGGTCGTCGTGGTCTACGAGTCCACCGGCCACTGCCACCGCGACTTCGAGGAGACGCTGGCCGGGCGGCTGCGGCTGGCGCGGGTGAACGCGGCGCGGGCGAGGCGCTTCGCGCAGGCGCTGGGCGCGGCGAAGACGGACGCGGTGGACGCGCGCGTTCTCGCCACGATGGGCCGGGCGCTGCCGCTGCGGCAGGTGGAGGCGCGGCCGTCGACGCAGCGCGACCTCGACGAACTGGCCACGGCGCGCGACGGACTCGTCAAGGACCGCGTCGCGGCGCTGAACCGCCAGAAGCACGTCCGCCACAAGCTGCTCAAGCGGCAGAACCGCAGCCGGCTGGCGCAGATCGACCGCCAGCTCAAGGCCGTGGACGCCGAGATCCGCCGGCTGCTCGCCGCCGATTCGGAACTGGCGCGGCGGGCCGAGGTGCTGGCCTCGATCCCGGGCGTCGGCCCGGTCACCGTCGCCGGCCTCGTCGCCGAGATGCCGGAACTGGGCGCGCTGGACGCCAAGGCCGCCGCCAGCCTGGCGGGGGTGGCGCCGATGACGCGCGAGTCGGGGAACTGGAAGGGCCGAAGCTACATCAAGGGCGGCCGACGGCGGGCGCGGCGGCTTCTCTACATGGCGGCGCTGAGCGCCATCCGCTGCAATCCCGACCTCGCCGCCAAGTACCGGCAGCTGGTCGAATGCGGCAAGCCGCCGAAGGTCGCCCTGGTCGCCGTCATGCGCAAGCTGCTCCTGCTCGCCAACGTCCTGCTCCGCGACGACCGGCTCTGGGCGCCGCGGGCGGGCGGCCAGCCCACGCCGCCGGATGCGGCCGAGGACGCCGGCGGCCCTTCGGGCCTTGGCGAAGGGAGCCTTGGCGACCGCAGCCAAGGCCCGAAGGGCCAGCCGCCAGCCACGACCGCATCCGGCGGCGCATCGTCCTTGAACGCCGGCCAGCCAGCACCAGCATGAACATCATCTGACAACCGCCGACGGACAGAGAGAGCTATATGAAAATACAGTCCCAATAGGGGCGCTTGCAAACATAGATACTCGATGTGGAACATCACCCCGGCGCCGGCGGGCTGGCCGGCGGAGGGCTTGAAGGGCGCCCACCAGGGCAGGTCGGCGCGCCGGGTGCGCAAATCGCCCGAGATGTACTCCGCCGGCAGGCGTTCCATGCGGTCGAGGTCAAGGTCGGCCACCCAGGGATCGCCGAGCAGGCGAACGAGGTCCGCGGCCATGCGTGGGTGCGAGAACAGCCGCTTGCTGGCCGGGTCGCTTTGCAGTGCTTGTCTTGCCATGGGCGGCACTGTGCGCCGGCGACGGGTCGGCGCGAAACGGACAAAGGCTGAAATTCATGTGCGAGATCGCCCATGCCGGTGCCACCAAATGTCGCACACCCTACGCTACCCGATGTCTAGGCGCGAGCGAAGGCGGCCTTGACGCAAGTGTTAGTGTGAGCGTCCTCAAGCAGTCTATAGCCTGCTGGGCGGGCGAGGACCTTCACGAATGAGTCGAGTTTGGACGCTGCGCGGCGTCGGAAAGACGCACGACGAGACTGCGACGGGCATCGGCTCGCGCGGCAAGCGGCGTTCTTGCCATGTGGATTGCATGCCTCGACGGTCCGAGGCGCGGCGTCGCTAGGTCCGGCGACATGGTTGGACGCCATCAGGAGCGGCGCGCCCCGGCGGCCGGCGCCCCGGCCTCGAAGCGTACGCTGTTCGTGCATGTGGGTCTGCCGAAGGCGGGATCGAGTTCCATTCAGTCCATGCTGGCCGACTGGGCGCTGCCCTTGGAGCACCGAGGAGTCCATGTGCCCGTCTCTGGGCGAACCTTGGGCGGTGGGGCTCGGCTGTACCGCATGTCCGGCGGACGGCTTGTACCCGCACCGGGTGTCTGGACCGACTTGCTGCGCGAGCTGACCGACTGCGCCGTTCAACGCTTCGCGATTTCCTGGGAGGGGTTCACGCACGGCTTGTCCACGCCGTCCTACGCCAGGAACTGCGCCGCCGACGTTGCCGCCCTCGCCAGCTCCGCAGGCGTCGACGTGCAAGTCGTCGGCTATGTGCGCCCGCAGTACCAGCGCGTCGAGTCCGAGTACGCGCAGAAGGTGAAGATGGGCCGGGAGACGCGGCCGTTCGACGCGGTGGTCGAGGAATACGCCGGCGGGGAGCGACTGGACTACAACCGGATCTTTGCGCCTTGGCGGGCGGCGTTCGGGCAGCGCGTGAGGGTGCGTCCTTTGCAGTGCGAGCGGATGCCCGACGGGCTCCTGGCGGACTTTCTCGGCGTCATCGGCGCCGCCGACCTGGCCGGCGCGGCCGCCAGTCGGCCGCCTCGCAATCGGCGGCTGGGCGCCAAGCACTTGGAGGCCCTGCGTCTCGTCGCCGCTGCCCTGATAGCCGCGCGAAATCCCGAGCCGCAGCAGCTGGCACTGGAACTGGAAGGTCTGCGTTGGCAGGTGCCGGCGCTGCTCGATGGCGATGTTCCGTTCGCCGGGCTGGACCACGGGCAGGTCGAGGCGCTGTCCAATCGATTCGCCGAGTCCAACGCGAAGCTGGCCCGGGACTACGCGGTCGATTCGCAAGGCGTTCTGTTTCGCGCGCCGGACGATGGCCTCGCCAGACCGGTTCGCGCCGAACTGAGCGCGGCGGAACTCATGCGGCTTGCCCGATTCGTCCGCGACAAGGCGGGCGTGGAGCTGGCGACCATGCCCGCGTTTGGCGCACCGTCCACTCGATCGCGTCAGCCGCTGGCTCGTTTCGGACTGGGTGTCGGGCCAAGGCCGGTGGCACGTGCCTGGGTTGGCGCGTTGCGCCGTCAAGCCGGGCAGTTTCTGCGTGACTTCCTCGGTTCCCGCGACCTGCATGCGTACCTGCGGAGGCTGCGCTGGGAACTCGAAATCCCGTGCCGAAGGTTGCTGCGCAAGGTGCTGGGGCGAGCGCTCCCGCAACGGCCTGCGGCCTCCGGACAGGTACCGAACGGCGCCGCGCCGGTTGTCCGTCGACGGTGCCGATAGTAGGCTTGCCGCCGAACGGAGCCGGACATTGGATCGGGTGATCGCGGACAGCCCCCGTCGAACAGCCACTGCGCGGACGGCACCCTTGGCGTGGATCAACGCGGCATGGCGGCTGCTGTGGCGGACGAAGCGGTTTCTGATGCGCTACGGCCTGAAGGGCCTGCTGGACCAACTCGCGGAGCTCTTCTACAACCACCTTCGATGGCGACCGTGGAGGCTGTTCAAGCGCGAAACCGTGCCGTTCCTCCCGGCAACGGTGGACATCGAACCGATCAACGCATGCAACTTCGCGTGCGACCACTGCCAAGTGACGCATTGGCAACGCGAAACCACGCGGCTTTCGCCGGAACGGCTTAGCGGCATGCTGCGGCAGTTCCGTCGCCTCAGGTACGTCAAGCTGCAGGGGATGGGCGAACCGCTGCTCAACCGCCGTCTCGTCGAGATGCTGGAGGACTGCGAGCGACAGGGCATCAAGGCGACGGTCGTAACCAACGGTTCGGTGCATACGGATGCCATTGCCAAGCGCTTGGCCCGGCTGCGGCGGACGGTGATCCTGTTCAGCGTCGACGGCGCCACTGCCGAGACCTTCGAGGCGGTCCGCGTCAACGGCAAGTTCGATGCCGTGGTGGCGCACATCGATGCTCTTGTGCGGCTGCGCGGCAACCGCCCATGGCCGCGCATCGAAATCAACACCGTGGCAACCGCCCGCAATCTGCACGAGCTGCCGGACATCGTGCGCCTTGCCAAGAGACTCGGTGTGGACCGGTTGACGATTTCGACCACGTTGACCGACTGGGGCGAACCGGCGATGCGGCGCTTGATCGCACCCATCGACGTCTCGCGCGCCAGCGCCGCTGTGGACGACGTGCTGCGAATGGTCGACGAAGCGGCCGGGCGGTTTCGAGTGCATGTCTCGCATGGCGTGCGCTATTCGCCGTCCAACCGCTGCCCGTGGCCTTGGAGCGGCGCATTCGTAGCCGCGGACGGCGATGTCGTTCCCTGCTGCGTCGTCGGCAACTCCGAGGTTGCCAAGATGGGCAACCTGCACGAAGAGCCGATGCGCGAGATCTGGAACAACAGGCACTACCAGAGTCTGCGAAGGCGGATCGCCAACGACGACGTTCCCGACTACTGCCGCACCTGCTATGGCCTGCCGACGAGGCCCGAGGCTTCACGCATCGAATTGCGTTCGCTGACGTAAGTGAAGGAGGACAACGACGATGGCAGGGGAAGCCAGCCCATCCGGCCGCGCCGGCGCGCTGCTCCGTGTGGCGTTCTGGAACGTCGTCGGCCTGATGGCGGGGCTGCTTCTGACGGGCATCGTCGGCGAGGCCTGGCTTCGGCTGCAAAGGCCGTTCATGAACAGTTCGCAATCCTACGTCTTCGTGCCGGACGTCGGACCGCTGCACGAGCCGGGCTCGCGAGTGCGCTCCACAAACGTCCGCGACTTCTGGACCACTTCCCGTGCCAGCCGCTGGGGCTTCGTCGACCGCGGGCCGCTGCCGCCCGAACGCGCCCGGGCGAGCTGCCATGTGACGCTGATCGGCGACTCCTTCGTGGCGGCGCTGGAGGTGCCCGTCAGGGACAAGGTGCAAGTGAGGCTCGAGTCCCTCGCGCGGCGAAGCGTTCCGCTCTTGGATGTCACCGTGTCCGCATTCGGCAGAGGAGGCACCGGGCAGATCAACCAGCTTCCGTTCTACGACGTCTACGCCAAGCGTTTGCATCCCAAGCTGGTGGTGCTGGTTGTCTTCTACAACGATTTCCGCAACAACGTGGCCGATCGGATGGCGCTGCTCGGGCACGATCCGCATCTTCTGCCTTGGTTGTCGGCAGCGCGCGGCGCGGATGGCGTCTTCAAGTTGCTGCCGCCGGCCGCAAACTACCGCGAAGGCGCCATTCCGCTAGGCTTCTCGGAGGATCCCTTCACCTACGTCTTCCGAGCAGTCAATCGGCGGTCATGGCTTGTAAAGTGGGCCTTGCAGGGCAACAACCCGTTCGGGGACTTCTACAACCGAAAAGTGCAAGCCAAAGTAGCCGCCTTCCTAAGGCGGCGCCGAGGCCATGCCAGGATGGACGATGCTCGCCACGACATCATGGGATTCGCGCTCGACCAGTTCAAAATGCGCGCGGACCGCGACGGCGCTGCGTTGGTCGTGCTGGCGACCAGCCATCTCTTCGGTTCGAGGCGGAAGCACTTCGAGGCCTTGCGGGCTCTCGCCGAACCACGCGGCATCCCCGTCATCGACCAGTACGCGTACATCGTCCGTCAGGGGGGCGACCCAGCCGACGCCCGTTGGCCTCACGACGTGCATTGGAGCCGCGCCGGCCACCGGTGGGCTGCGCAGGCGCTGCTCGAGTGGCTGCGACGGCACCAGGAAGTGTGTGCAGCTCGCGACCGCCGTGCGGCCGGTGTTTCGTCGATTGCGGTTCGCTGATGCGCCAGGACGAACTTCATGCAGGTATCGTGCTGTCTCCGCTGGTGGGGGGAGGGGTAGAGCGGTTGCTTCTTGGGCTGGCGAACGCACTCGTCGAGCGTGGCCATCGGGTCGACCTGCTGCTGCTCCGGCCGATCGGCCGCTACCGCTCGGGGCTGCCGCCGGGAGCGCGGCTGTTCCATCCCCGCGGACGAGGGCCGGATCGCAGGTTTCTGCGCAGCTGCGAGCAGCGCCAGGTGCAAGTCGACGCGCTGCGCATCGACCATCCGCTGGCCATGCTGCGCGCCCGCAAGAGGCTTGTAGAACGGTATCCGGGCGTGCGCATCCCGGCCGGCAACGTCTTCAACGCACTGGCGGTGGCTCGATACGTCCGCGAAGCGCAGCCGCAGCTGCTGCTGGCCGGCGAACATCGGGAGAACGTCGCCGCGGTGTTTGGCGCCGGCTTGGTTTCGCCGCGCGTTCCCGCAGTACTGGGCATCAACTGTTCCGTGCAGCACAGCTATTCGCAGGAGTGGCTCGCGAAGGCCAGGCATGTCTATCCCCATGCGGCGGCCGTCGTCGCGTTGTCTCGGGGCGTTCGGGTGGAAGCGGAGCAGCTCATGGGCGTGGACCCCGGGCGTTTGCATTGCATCCATGCGGGCAGACCAGCCGCCGAAATATGGCGGTTGAGCGGCGCCGACGTGCTGCACCCCTGGTTCGCCGATGCGAACGTGCCGGTGGTGCTGACCGTCGGCAAGGCAGCGGTGCAGAAGGACCACGCGACGCTGGTGAAGGCGTTCGCCATCGCTCGCCAACAGCGCAAGGCGCGGCTGGTGATCATGGGCGATTCCCCTAGGCGCTACCGGCGGCGGCTGCTCTCCTTGGCGCGGCTTCTAGGCGTCGCCGACGACGTCGCGTTTCTCGACTACGACGACAATCCGTACCGCTACATGCGCCGTGCTCGGCTGTTCGTGTTGTCGTCTCGATTCGAGGGCTATGGGCTGGTGCTCGTCGAAGCCTTGGTGTGCGGCACCCGGGTGGTCAGCACCGATGCGCCGCACGGTCCTGCCGAGGTGCTCGACGGCGGCAGGCGCGGCGTGCTTGTGCCGGTCGGATCGCCCGCGGAGCTGGGCGCAGCCATCGTCCGGGAACTCGAAGCGCCGCGACCGTCGGAGGCCGCTCGGCAAAGCCATGCGGACGAGTTCGACGAGCGCCGCTCCGTCGACTGCTACGAGGCGCTGTTCCGCAACGTCGTGGCCGATCGGCCACGAAGCTGCTCGCGTACCGCGCGGTGCCGGTCGAGCTAGCGGTTCGATTCCGAACCAACGTGGCAAACGGCACGTTCCGTCCGTCGCCGCCTCGGCACGTGCCGCTTGAGGATGTGCCGCCCCGCAAGGCCGCCGGTGTCCAGGTCGAGCGACGAAACCCGCCCCACTGGAACGCACGTTGTTCTGGAAGCGGCACACGAGCGACGGGCCCGTGCGGGTAACCTTCGTCGTCGAACGGACGGGGTTCTCCGGGCGCGACCTCGTATGCCTGGCCGTCGGCTTGAAGCAGCGTGGCCACCGGGTGCAGGTGCTGACCTCATGGCCTGCGGGCGCCTTCGGCGAGGCGTTGGCCGAGGCGGACGTTCCCGTTGCCCGGGTCTTCGCGCACACTCGGCTCGGCCTTGTCTTTGCGATGCGCAACGCCATCGCGCGCAGCAAGCCCGATGCGGTTGTCGCCGTCGAAGGCGAGGCTGGCGCGCTGGCCGAGCTGGCCGGCCTGCGGCTGGGGCCGCGAACGTTCGCCGTCGTCGCCTTGGAAGCGAACTTGGACGTCAGCGCGAACCACCTGCGGCGGCGTTTGAAATACGTCCTGCATCGACTGGCCGACGCCGTGGTCAGCAATTCCCACGCGCAGCGGCAGCGCATCGTCGAGCGAGCGCCGTATCTGGCCAAGCGCAGCCACCTCATCGTCAACGGCGTCGACCTGCAAGCGTTTGCCCGTGGCGAGGACGGCGCAGCCGGCGGCTCGCCGCAAGACGGCGCTTTGCGTCTGCTGGCGCCGGCGCGCATCGACCCGCAGAAGAATCCCTTCGGTTTGCTCGCCGCGGTGGACCTCGTCCACCGCGAGCGCCCGGCGCTGCAACTGGGGGTGGACTGGTACGGCGAGTCGTCCATGCCTGGCGACCACCACCTTGCCCGCCGCCAGCGACGTGCCCAGCGCAGGCTGCGCGCCTACCACGACGACTTGCGGCAAGCGATCAACCGGCGCTCGCTCGGCGCGAGATTTCGCCTGCATCCGCCGCGCAAGGACGTCGCGTCGCTGTACGGGATGGCGCACGCGGTCTGTCTGCCGTCGTTCTTCGAGGGCACCTGCAACGCCATTCTGGAGGCCATGGCCTGCGGCGTGCCGCTGCTGGTCAGTCGGGTCGCGGACAATCCGCGTCTGGTGCGCGAAGGGCGCAACGGCTTCCTGTTCGACCCGCAGTCGCCGGCGGACATCGCCCGGGCGATCCTGCGCTTCGCGGACACTTCACCCGAGCGCAGGCGCCTCATGGGGCTTGAGAGCCGTCGCATGGCCGAAGCGCTGCCGAGCGCCGAGAACTTCGTCGAAGGCTACGTCGAGTTGCTCGGGCGGGTGTCGCGTGGATGAGCGGCAGCCGGCCTCGACGACCTGGGCTCGGAATCCATACCGGCCTTGGCTTGGCGGAAGACGCCGACGTTGCTCGCGAGCAGGTAGAACCAGGCGCGGGCGAAGCGGCGCTTCCAGGCCAGGCAACGCCGGAAGCAGTCGGCGGCTTCCCGCCACCGGCCCTGCTCGGCCAGCTGCCTTCCTGCCGTATACCAGCGATTGCACAACACGCGACGGCGAAGTTCGCCCGAGACCGCCGCGTCGACCCCAGGGTCGAGCAGGCAGGCTTCCTGTATCTCGGCAACTCTCCGTTCCCAGTCGTCGTAGCCGTACTTGAGGTGCGCGTGGAAGTCCCGTTGCAGAAACTGCACCGGCGAGCCGGCGGCGTGCAGCCAGGGGCCGACACCCGCAACGCGCATGAAGAGCGCCGTGTCGTGGCTGGTCGGCAGCGCCTCGTCGAAGCCGCCCAGCTGCCGCACCACACTGGTGCGGAACAACGTGCAGGAGCCGACCACGGTGCCGTGTTCGAAGAACCAGGGTCGCGGTTCGGGGCGCAGCGTGCGCAGGCTGGAGAACCAGGCGTGGCCTCGGGTGCGAATGACGCGATCGGTGCTCGCGGCCACGGCTTCGGGACTCTCCTGCAGGCTTGATGCGGTTTTCTCGAGGAAGTTCCTTGGCGGGAAGTCGTCGGAGTCGAGGAACCAGACGAAGTCGCAGTCGCCGGCGCGAGCGAGGCCGGCGTTTCTGGCGGCGGGCGCGCCGCGGTTCCGCTCCTGCACCACCAGGTCGGTATCGAACGGAAAACCGCCGGCGGCGAATTGCTGGCGCACGGCCTCCGCCGTGCCGTCGCTGGAGCCGTCGTCGACAACGATCAGACGATGGGGCTCGAGGGTCTGGGAGCGCACGGCGGCCAGCGTCGCCGCGACGAGCTGCCGGCGGTTCACGGTTGGCACCACGACGGCGATCTTCGGGCGTGGTTCGACCGTGGCGCCGGCGGGTGTTCTGAACGGTATGGGCCTTGGGCTCGGTGCCAGCGGTTCAGCGCCGGGAGAAGACGGTACCCAGTGTACCCCGAGCAGCCAGATCGCGGCGCGGCGCAGGCGGTTGGCAACGCCGTCCCGTGCGGCGACGATCGCCGCGCCGAGTGCGCGATGGCGGAATCTGAGGTAGCGCCACAGATCCGTCGCCGTCCCAGCGAACTCGGCCATGGCCCCGCCGGCGTGTTCGCGTCTCGGACGCAACGACATCGAACGCAGCTCGACGCCCTTCGGAGCAGGGTCCACCGCGCTTGCCGGATACACGCTCCATGCGCCGGGCGAGGCGCAGGGGCTGCATACGCGATTCATCAAGTCGACGACCGGCGGCGCGTAGAAGGCGTCCTTGAGCGCGTCTTGGAGGTCGCCATCGTCGCCATCGACGGCCGGGGCGGGCGGCTGAACCAGGCAAGGCGTCACGATGCGCACGTCCAGCCCGGTCATTCGGGCGTGCGCAACCACCACGGCCGCGGGCAGACGAATCGGCCACGCAATGCGGCGAAGTTTCTGCGCAGCTTCTGCGGTGACCAGGCACGCCGTGGCGCCGCTTGGGAACTCCGCGGGCCTTGCGATGCCGTGGCCGGCGGCGACCTGCTTGCGCCACAGCGATGGCGTGGCGCCCGACGCCGCGCGCCGCCGGCGGCTGGAACGATGCGCCAGCAAGAGCACCTGCCAGTCGCTCTCCAGCAGCGCCTTCGACTGCAGTACCTGCGGGAAGCCGGCCGACAGCTCGGCGCATCCTTCCACGATGCAAGCGCGACCGAGGCGGCGCTTCGCCATGACTTCGTAGATGCGCAGATGGCCGACCGCGCTGGCGACTTCCGCCGGCGTCATCGTCAGCCCTGGTCCGTACGGCCGGAATATCTGTTCTCCGTGGGCTTCCATCAGCCGCGCCGCGTCTTGCTGCGCGGTTTCCGCGACGTCGATGCTTTCGTAGCGAAGCCGCCAGGCATCGAGCTGCCGAGCGGCGCTGCCGCCGGGCGCATGTTCAATGACGAAAATCGGAAGCCGCACCGGGCGTCTGCGCTGCTGTTCGGAGATTGACGCTGATTGGAGCATTGTAGCCATCCTGGTGCCCAGGACGGCTTGGAAAGGGCCGGTCGTGCATCCCAACGCCTCCAATGGGTGCATGCCCGCATGGCAGGCGGACAACCGAAGCGCCGGCGGGTCTGGCGACACCCGTGGCAAGTCCGCTGGTTGTCCGTCAACGGTGTCGATCCAGTATAGTGCCACGACAGGGGTCGGCGGGCATCGGTTCGGTGATCGCGGACATCACTCTTGTCGACTGGCGACCGGAGGATAGCTGTCATCGAAAACAAGCCGACGCATGACAGAGGACGTCCCCCTTTCTTCGCGGATCGGCACCGCCTATCCAAAGCGTTGCTGATACTGATTTCGAGCGCCGCGGGCCCGGTTGCCGTACTGGGTTTGGCGGAGCTGTGGGTGCGGGTGACGCTGCCGTTTGTCGACGAGCAGATTTCCTGGGTGTTCGTGCCCGAAGTTGGTCGGATGATTCAGCCCAGATCGCTGGTGCGCGCCACTGACCGACGCGACTTCTGGACGGTTGCGTACAGCAACCGCTGGGGCTTCCTGGATCGCGAGCCTCCCCCTCCCCAACGAGCTGCGGCGAGCTGCCACGTCGCCTTGATCGGCGATTCTTTCATCGCGGCGAAGGAAGTGGCCATCGCCGACAAGGTGCAAGTCAGGCTGGAGACCCTTGCGCGGCGAAGTCTCCCGCACTTGGACATCACCGTGTCGGCGTTCGGCATCGGCAACACCGGGCAGATCAGCCAGCTGCCGCTCTACGATGCCTACGCACGCCGGCTTCACGCCAAACTGGTGGTGTTGTTTTTTACCAGCAACGACTTCAACGACAACGTTCAGCAGCGGTGGGTGAGAGGGGCGCGCGATCCATACCGGTTGCCTTTCCTGTCGGTGGCGCGTGCTGCCGACGGTACCTTCAAGTTCATCCCGCCAACCGCGGACTACCGGAAGGGTGCCATTCCATGGCGATCGTTTTGGCAACAACCTTTGCGCCACGTCCGGCCACTCGCAAAGCACTCTGCGTTCTACCGGTGGGCCATTTCGGTACCCCCGCGCTTCCTCTCCGAGCGCGAACAGGACGAGTACGTAGAGACGCTGAAGCGTCGGGGCCACCCGAGGCCCGACAACTCCCGTTTTTCCGCCACGGGGTTTGCTCTCGACGAGTTCAAGGCACGAGCGGCGCGCGACGGCGCAGCCCTCGTTGCCTTTGCCAACCATTCGCTCGGCGGGCTGGGCGGGTTGCAGTTTGACATCTTGCATGTTCTGGCCGAGCCGCGCGACATTCCCATCGTCGATCAGGTCGAGCACATCGTTCGGCGGGGCGGCAATCGTGACGACGCAGTGTTTCCCTACGACGGCCACTGGAACCCTACTGGCCACCTGTGGGCAGCCGAAGCCCTGCTCGAGTGGCTGATGCGGCATCAGCAGGTTTGCGCAACTCGGCAGCGCAGTGCCGCCAGTGCTTGGGCGAGCGAGTCGGTGGATGGGCGGCAGACTCCACGATAAAGCAGCACTGACGCGGAGAGAGCGACCCGCCGGCGCTTGCGCCGCGGGCGCGAGCGCCCGTAGAATAAGCGCTTGCCGCCACGGTGGAATCCTTCGGATGGCCCCAACAGGCCGCAAGCCAAGCGGTCCGCACGACCAACGCCCAACAAACGGAAAGGAGGTAGCTGGCTCGCTGGCGGCACTTGAACGTGCTTGAAGCGACTGCGCCCATGAAAGCAACCAACATCGCCGACCCAGGCTACTTCCACAAGGTGGTCGACTGCCAGTGGGCCTGCCCGGCGCACACGCCGGTGCCGGACTACATCCGCCTGATCGCCGAGGAACGCTACACCGAGGCGTACATGCTGAACTGGGACTCCAACGTCTTCCCAGGCATTCTCGGCCGCACCTGCGATCGTCCTTGCGAACCCGCCTGTCGGCGCGTGCGCACGGAAGAAAAGCCCGTCGCCATCTGCCGCTTGAAGCGCGTCGCCGCGGACCACAAGGGCGACATCTCCGCCTACCTGCCCCGGGTGCCGAAGAAGAAGAACGGCAAGCGCATCTGCCTGCTGGGCGCCGGGCCGGCCTCCCTGGCGGTGGCGCGGGACCTGCTGCCCTTCGGCTACGAGATCGACATGTACGATCGCGACCCGGCCGGCGGCGGCATGATGCGCAGCCAGATCCCCGCCTTCCGTCTGCCCGCGGACGTGCTGGAAGAAGAGGTGGATCTGATCGTCGACATGGGCGTCAACGCCCACTACGGCTACGAGGTGACGAGCATGAAGGACATGCTCGCCATGAACTACGACGCCTACTTTGTCGGCACCGGTGCCCCCCGGGGCCGCGACTTGAACCTGCCCGGCCGCCAGCAGGTGGACGCGCACATCTCCATCGGCATCGACTGGCTGGGCAGCGTCGCCTTCGGCCACACCCACTCCATTTCCGGCAAGGTCATCGTCATGGGCGGCGGCAACACGGCCATGGACTGCTGCCGCACCTCCAAGCGCTTGGGCGCCGAAAGCGTGACGGTGGTGGTGCGTTCGGCCTTCGAGGTGATGAAGGCATCCGAGTGGGAGAAGGAAGACGCCATGTCCGAGGGCATTCCCATCGTCAACAACCGCCCGCCCAAGGAGTTCGTCCACGACAACGGGCGGCTCACGGGCATCGTCTTCGAGTGCGTCAAGCCGGTGCCGGACGCCACCGGCCGCCTGCGCTACGAGCCCAGCGGCGAGCCGGACGTGTACATGGAGTGCGACCACGTGCTGATGGCCATCGGCCAGGAGAACCACTGCCCGTGGATCGAACGCGACATCGGCCTCGAGTTCGACAAGTGGGACTGCCCGGTGCTGGACGAAACGACGTTTCCAGTCCACCCATCCCAAGGTGTTCTTCGGCGGCGATTCGGCCTTCGGCCCCGAGAACATCATCTGGGCCTCGGCGCACGCCCACCAGGCCGCCATCTCCATCCACCTGCTCTGCCAGGGCAAGGATCCGTCCGCGGACCGCCCGCCGGCCGGCGTCAATCTGGTCAGCCAGAAGATGGGCGTCCACCAGTGGAGCTACGACGCCGAACACGATGCCTCCAAGCGCTTCATCGTGCCCCATGCCAACAAGCGCAAGGCGCTGGACAACATCAAGATCGAGGTGGAACTCGGCTTCGACGCCCGGCTCGGCTTGAAGGAGGCGCAGCGCTGTTTGAACTGCGACGTGCAGACGGTGTTCACCGAGAACCTGTGCATCGAGTGCGACGCCTGCGTGGACATCTGCCCCATGGACTGCATCACCTTCACCGCCAACGCCGAAGAGCAGGAGCTGCGCGCCAATCTGATGGCCCCGGCGCCGAACGCCGAGCAGGACCTCTACGTTTCCGAAGATCTGCCCACCGGCCGCGTGATGGTGAAAGGACGAAGACGTGTGCCTGCACTGCGGGCTGTGCGCCGAACGCTGCCCGACCAACGCCTGGGACATGCAGAAGTCCGTCATCCACACGCCGCAGCTGGGAAGCTACGCGCAATGACCGGGAGCGGCAGCAGCGCGCCGTCGAATCAGCCCCAGGACGCCGCCACGGTGCGCTACAACGACTTCGTCGTTCGCTTCGCCAACGTCAACGGCTCCGGCTCGGCGTCCGCCAACGGCATGTTCGCCAAGGCGCTGTTCCGCATGGGCATTCCGGTGGCGACGCGGAACATCTTCCCGTCCAACATCGAAGGCCTGCCGACCTGGTTCGAGGTGCGCGTTTCCGAACGCGGCTACATGGGGCGGCGGGAAGGCGTGGACCTCATGGTGGCGATGAACGCGGAAACCTTCGCCGAGGACATCGACGCCATCGTGCCGGGCGGCTTTCTGGTCTACGACAACTCCAAGGAGCTGTCCCGGCGCCTGCGGCGCAGCGACATCCACCACGTCGGCATCCCCATCTCGCAGCTGGTGCTGCCGGAGTTCAGCAATCCCAAGCACCGGGCGCTGTTTCGCAACATCGTCTACCTGGGCGCCATGTCGGCGCTCATCAGCATCGACTTCGAGGTCATCACCGGCATGGTCTCGGCGCAGTACAAGGGCAAGGACGACCTCATCGCGCCGAACATCCATGCCTTGGAGCTGGGCCGCAACTACGCCTTGAACTACCTCGACTGCCCGCTGCCGATTCAAGTGCGCTATTCGGAAGCGGTGGGCGACCGGATCATGGTGGACGGCAACGCCGCGGCGGCGCTGGGCGCCCTCTACGGCGGCGCCACGGTGTGCGCCTGGTATCCCATCACGCCGTCCACGTCCCTGGCCGAAGCGTTCGAGAAGCACTGCAACCAGCTGCGCACCGGCGGCGACGGCGAGCGCAACTTCGCCATCCTGCAGGCCGAAGACGAACTGGCCGCCATGGGCATCGTCATCGGCGCCGGCTGGAACGGCGCCCGGGCGTTCACGGCGACCAGCGGCCCCGGCGTCTCGCTGATGACCGAGTTCCTGGGCCTCGCCTACTTCGCCGAGATCCCCGCCGTGCTGTGGGACATCCAGCGCGCCGGCCCGTCCACCGGCATGCCGACGCGCACCCAGCAGGGCGACCTTCTGGCCGCCGCCTACGCCTCCCACGGCGACACCCGCCATCCGCTGCTGTTTCCATCGACGCCGAAGGAGTGCTTCGAGTTCGGTGCCGACGCGCTGGACCTGGCCGACCGCCTGCAAACGCCGGTGATCGTCCTTTCCGATCTGGAACTGGGCATGAACGACAACCTCTCGGAGCCGTTCACCTGGGACGACTCCCGCCGCTACGACCGCGGCAAGGTGCTCGCCGCCGAAGACTTGGACCGCTTGCAGACCTTCGGCCGCTACGTCGACGCCGACGGCGACGGCATCGGCTACCGCACCCTGCCCGGGGCGCATCCGGACAAAGGCGCGTTCTTCACCCGTGGCACCTCCCGGGACGAGTACGCGCGCTACACGGAGCATCCCGACGCCTACACCGCCAACATGGACCGCCTGCTGGTGAAGTGGGAAACCGCCCGCTCGCTGGTGCCGGCGCCCGAAGTCCACGACGCTCGCCGGCGCGCCTGCATCATCTACTACGGCACCACCGCGGCACCCGTACCGGAGGCCTTGGACCGGCTGCGCGAAGACGGCGTGGAACTGGACACCCTGCGCATCCGCGGCTTTCCCTTCAGCGACCAGGTGCGCGCCTTCATCGACAGCCACGAGATCGTCTTCCTGGCCGAGCAGAACCGCGATGCGCAGATGAAGACGCTCCTGGTGAACGATCTGGGCATCGACCCGGCGCGCATCCAGTCCGTGCTCTACTACGGCGGCTTTTCGATCTCCGCCGACACCATCCACGAGCAGGTGGGCGACTACTACCGGGCGAACAAGCTGCCGCGTCTGCGCGAGGTGCGCTCGTGACCTTCGTCGCCAAGCCCGAGGCCCGCCATCCGCTGCTGACGGTCAACGAACTTGGTCTGAACCGGCGCGACTACGAAGGCTCCGTCTCCACGCTCTGCGCCGGCTGCGGCCACGATTCGGTGTCCGCCGCCATCGTCCAGGCCTGCGCCGAGCTGTCGCTGCCGCCGCACCGGTTCGCCAAGGTATCCGGCATCGGCTGCTCGTCGAAGACGCCGAGCTACTTCCTCGGCAACTCCCACGGCTTCAACTCGGTGCATGGGCGCATGCCGTCGGTGGCCACCGGCGCCAATCTGGCCAATCGCCAGCTCTACTGCATCGGCGTCTCCGGCGACGGCGACAGCGCTTCCATCGGCATCGGCCAGTTCGCGCACATCGTGCGCCGGCGCATCAACATGCTCTATCTGGTGGACAACAACGGCACCTACGGCCTCACCAAGGGGCAGTTCTCCGCCACCAACGACCTCGGCTCCACCAGCAAGAAGGGCGTGCCGAATCTCTACGAGCCCATCGATCTGGTTTCCATGGCGCTGCAAATCGGCGCCAGCTTCGTGGCGCGCAGCTTCTCCGGCGACAAGCGCCAGCTGATACCGCTCATCCAGGCCGGCCTCGTACACAAGGGCTTCGCCTTCATCGACGTCATCTCGCCCTGCGTCGCCTTCAACAACCACAACGGCTCCACCAAGAGCTACGACTACGTGCGCGGACACAACGGCGCCTTGGTGGACGCCGACTACATCGCCCCCGGCGAAGAAACGCTGGTGGACTACGAACCTGGCGCCGCCGAGGACGTCGCCATGCCCGACGGTTCCGTCCTGCGCCTGCGCAAGCTCGACGAGGACTACGATCCCCACGACCGCGTGCAGGCGCTCACCCACGTGCAGCGCGCCACCGAGAACCGCGAAGTGGTCACCGGGCTGCTGTACGTGGACCCGGACGCCAGCGACTGCCACGACGTGCTGGGTACGCCGGCGAAGCCGCTGAACGCGCTGGACGAATCCATCCTCTGCCCGGGCGCCCTGGCCCTCGAACGAGTCAACGCCTCGCTGCGCTGACGAACCTGGCGGATGGCTGTCGCCGCCCGGCGAAGGACGCAGCAGCCCTCCGCCCAGCAGCTCATCGGTCGTTGTCTTACGAGGCGACCTCCGGTACCACCCTGACCAGGCGCCGGTAGGTCTCCTCGCTCTTTTGCGACAAAGATTCCGCCAGCTGAAAGTGGCTCGGCTCGACCGGTGCTCCGTGATCGATCAGGAAGCGTGCGAATCGAATCCGCGCTTGGCTGCCCCATTGCGGAAACTGGAGCAGCTTCATCAGATTGTGGTCCAAGGGGTCCAATCCCATGGCGCTCGGCTTCACCGACACGTTCCTGCTTGCCAGGAACTCCGCGAGCCGCCACCTGCTTTCCTCATCCAAGCCCCACAGCCCGGCGAGAACGTGAAACGCATTGTGCCCCAGTTCGTCGACATGGTGGATGTCCAATCCGAAAGGTTCCAGCGCCAGGACGACCTCCACCACGTCCTCGCGGCGATTGCCGGCGAGGTAGGCGATGGCTTCGTCCGGCAGCGCACGGTGGCGACTTGTCAAGGCGAGAAGAACCTCGACGGGTGCATCGGAGCGTAATGCGATGTCCAGCAAAGCCAGGTGGAAGTTCCGGCCTTGCTGATCGGCGATGGCGATGGCCTCTTGCCACCGGCCTTCGGTTGTTGCTTCGACTAGCCGTGTCCCGACGTCAGCCCAATGCGCGGAGTCCTCCATCACCACGCCGTCATTCGCTGCGTCGGCCATCTTAGCCAGCTCTTCCAGCCAGCGTTCCTGACGCACTTCCAGCGTTTCCAGATGCCGCTGTTTGGACGCCAAGTCGGTGCCGTGGAACATCTCCGCCGCCTGCTCGCCAGCGGCTAGCTGCTCCTTGCAGCGCTCCTCCAGGAGAGTCGCGCTCTCGACTTTCGTTGTCCACTCGGCGTCCATTTCCGCGACGGTTCGCGCCGCATCCGCCACCGAGGGCAGCGCCGCCGCGGCGTCCGGGTGCAGCGGCGGCAGCGAGACGTCCGGCAGCCATTGGCCGAGAGTGGTCAACGTGCTGGGCAGGTAGGGATGGTCGCCGGCGGCGATCAGTTGTTCGACGACTTCGGCAAGCGGGGCCTTGTTCGGACGTTCCGGCAGCGAAGCGATGTCGTCGAGCACGGATGCGTCGCGTCCCCACGCCCGATCCACCGTTGGGTCCACGCCGTTCGACATCAGGTAGCGCAGGACGTCGGGACGGCCATGTATCGCGGCCACCTTCGCCAGATTGGCACCGTTCCACCACCTTTCGGAGAGGTCGGAGTTGGTGTGGTCGGCCAGCACAACGAAGCTGGCCAGCGCGACGCCTTCCTCAATGGCGATGGCCAGCTCGTGCAGCCCGACGGGAAGTGCGCCCTCGGCCGCCGGCAGCGCGGCGTACAAGGCCTCGCCGTGCTCGCGGATCAGGTGGCCCACCAAGGAGGTGTCGTCCCACCGCGCCTGCAAGAGCGCCGGGGCGTCCAAGGCGATCAGTCCTTCGACTCCGGCCTCGTCGAGCCGGTTCGCCAGCCTTCGCTGTTCACCGGCCGTCAACTTGCGCTTGCCGAAGGGCTCTGGAGAGACGTAAGCCCAGGAAAAGCGGATGGGCAAGCCACTGTCCCCCGGCCGTTCGGTACTGCGTCGATAGCCGGCGATGTCCGCGGCGAGTTCCTGTTCCAAGGCGTTTCCTTGTTCCTCCAGGAAGTTCGCAATGCGCAGCCGTCGTTGCTCGGCCATCAATCGGCTGCTGCTTTCGGGACTCGTCAAGGCCGCAACGCAGTCTGCCAAGGAGGCTGCGGGGAGGCTGTCACCAGCGACGGCGCTCTCGCTGCCTGCCAACGGCTGCGAAGGCGCGGGCAACCGCTCCTCCGCACGCTGGGCCACGCTTGCGGGAAGTTCGGCCTGGCGGACCTCGCGCAGGAACACAGCGCCGGCCAGGACCGCGAGGGCCAACAGAGGAGCGACAATGAGGACGGGCTTCTTCATCACGTTACTGCCAATAACACTCCGCTGGCATGGCGGCAAGGTTGTCCTTATAGTTCTTGTCACAAGTAGCAACGGCGTTCTTCCGGTCTAACTCGCAGCGTTTTCTTGCGAGGACTGTGTCAAGGATGTTTTCAATACTTCCTGCCGTCCCCAAACATGAATCCTTATTGCGTTCTGCTGTAGCATGACACTCTGCATGCTGTCTATCGAAGTTATCCTTTAGCGGTTGGCAGTTGATGCTTGCGGGCTTTACAAACGCCCATGGTCCTTCACCCTCTTGAGGTGCTGTCGACGGCTCCGGGCCAGATTCGTCAAAATACTCATCTCCATGGCTGACTGATCTTGAGCTAGGACTCACTCGCTGTGCGGTCACGGTCACGACCTCGCAGTCAGGATCTTCTTCACAGTCTTCTTCGCGCCTGCGATGGCCTCAGACGGACACAATCCCAGCAATGCAACAAGGCTGCCCGACAGCAGTAGTCGGTCCAATTTCACGTCGAACCCTCAAGTTGTACTGGTGGGCACCCACTTTCGTCGGACAATTCAAGGTATATCAAGATGTACTCCACCACGCGAACTCACCGACTTTGACCCTATCCCGGGGGTGGCCATTGTCAATATGGCATTTGATCCAGTATGTGCAACATCTATGGAGATCAACGCAGGCTACGGCTGCGAGGTGACGAGTATGAAGGGCATGCTCGCCGAGCTGCCGCGTCTGCGCGAGGTGCGCTCGTGACCTTCGTCGCCAAGCCCAAGGCCCGCCATCCGCTGCTGACGGTCAACGGAACTTGGCCTCAACCGGCGCGACTACGAAGGCTCCGTCTCCACGCTCTGCGCCGGCTGCGGCCACGATTCGGTGTCAGCCGCCATCGTCCAGGCCTGCGCCGAGCTGTCGCTGCCGCCGCACCGGTTCGCCAAGGTGTCCGGCATCGGCTGCTCGTCGAAGACGCCGAGCTACTTCCGCCGTTCGACATCAGGTAGCGCAGGATGTCGGGACGGCCATGTATCGCGGCCACCTTCGCCAGATTGGCGCCGTTTCGCCACGCTTCGGAAAGGTCGGCGTTCGTGTGATCGACCAGCACAACGAAGCTGGCCAGCGCGACGCCTTCCTCAATGGCGATGGCCAGCTCGTGCAGCCCGACGGGAAGTGCGCCCTCGGCGGCCGGCAGCGCGGCGTACAAGGCCTCGCCGTGCTCGCGGATCAGGTGGCCTACCAAAGAGGTGTCGTCCCACCGCTCCTGCAGGAGCGTGGCGTCGAGGGCGATCAGTCCTTCGACCCCGGTCTCGTGGAGTCTCGTCGTCAACCTACGCTGTTCGCCGACCGTCAATTCGCGATGGTCAGGCGGACTTGGGGTGCCGTAAGTCCAGAAAAAGCGGATGGGCAAGCCACCGTCCCCCGGTCGTTCGGTATCGCGTCGATAGCCGGCGATGTCCGCGACGAGTTCCTGTTCCAAGGCGTTTCCTTGTTCCTCCAGGAAGTTCGCAATGCGCAGCCGTCGCTGCTCCGTCATCAATCGGCTGCTGCTTTCGGGACTCGTCAAGGCCGCAACGCAGTCTGCCAAGGAGGCTGCGGGGAGGCTGTCAACAGCGACGGCGCTCTCGCTGCCTGCCAACAGCGACGGCTGCGAAGGCGCGGGCAACCGCTCCTCCGCACGCTGGGCCACGCTTGCGGGAAGTTCGGCCTGGCGGACCTCGCGCAGGAAGATGGTGCCGGTTAGGACCGCGAGGGCCAACAGAGGAGCGACAATGAGAACAGGCTTCTTCATCCGTGTTAATGCCAAAGTCATCGATTGCGACGACATAGGCGTCTGTCGTTCAGCAATCTCCTGTGCGTACTGCTGAACTGCTTGTTGTCGTTCGGGGCCCGGATGTCGCGAGTGTGGTAGACGCGGCCTCTTGGCCCGTCGATGAGCGCCTTGTCGCCAAAGTCCTGTTCGAGTTCCTTGTCGTTGGTGAAGAGCAAGCGTGCGCGACTGAGCTGGGCGAGGGCGAGGACGTGGGGATCGTTGGAACGGTGCTGGCCGTCCTGTTCAATCCGCTCTGCGCGCTCGTCTACTTTCCGCTCATCCAACATGGTCACTAGGCCGGCGAGGACCGCCTGCTTCGACCACTCCCTGAATCCCGGCGATCCCGCTTCGAGTCCTCGAGCAGCTTGCCGCCTACCACCAGACGTCCGTGCGCCTTGTCCACCCACTCGTAGAACTCGCGCCCGGCGGGGGAAAGCTCCGGCCCGAACACTTCGTGAGCGACTTGGGCATCCACGATGCCGCACATGGCTAGTCCGCGGCCTCCTGCTTCCAAAGCGACCGCCGCACCTCGTCCATGAAGAACCGCCGGTATCCGGGTGGAGCGTCGAGGATGTTGCCGTCCTCGTCGATGCGCAGCGAATGAATGCGAACGTCCAGCCGCTGGCGCTCGAAGTACAGGATGGAGACGTCCTCGGGTTTCAACGCGCCGGCGCCGTCGCGCACATCCATTCGCACGCGATCCAGCAGGTGGTCGCTGTGCGTCTCGATGACGATCTGCCGATCCCAAGCGGCGATTCGGCAGAACAGGCTGCCGAGTGCCGCCTGAGCGCTTGGATGCAGATGGACTTCCGGCTGCTGCAGCAGAAACATCGGCGGCGCGTCCAGGCGCAGCAGCTCGGTGACCACCGGAAGCACTTGGCTGACGCCGTAGCCCACGTCGATGAGGTTGCGCTGGGGCCCTTTCGTATGCCCGTCGAAGCGCCGAATCTGCAGTTGGAAGGGGCCGCTCTGCTTGCCCAGGGGCTTGACGGTAATTTCGTCGAACAGGCCAGCATCCTTGCCGAAGCGCTGCAATGCTTCGCGCAAGTGGTCCCAGCGCTCTTTGCCCTCGAAGTACTGGTTGGCGAGATACATGGGCACGTAGTCGCCCTCCGGATCTCTGGCGACCAGCGACGGATCATAGGTGCGGTGGGGTTTGGAACGAACCGGGGCGCCGGCGTAGAGCGGTTGAGAACGTGGCAATGCCCCAAGCGAAGGAAGCAAATGCTCGATGACGTTCTTCGTTGTATGTCCTACAAGCTCTATGAAGATGCCTAGGGGGAGGAGTCGATCTCCCTCGACAAGCTGAGGCGCGTTGACTTGCCACTTGTCTGTCGGTGTGCGAAATAGAATCTTCGACGAGTCATGGTCGTGCTCTATCCACAAGTCCCGTTTCTCGTTGGAGAGCCGTCTCTTGCTCGGCAGCGGCGCGGTCCCTAGCCGCGAAAACTCGACGCTCCAATAACAAGCACGCTTCGAGCGTGGAACCGCCTCGAACCCAGCCTCGAAAGACTCCGCCCGTCCGCCTCTGCCGCCGCGAAAGTGGGCGATCTCGTCGAAGCTGCCGAGGTCGTAGGGCTGCTCTTTGAAGTTGGGTACGCGGTCGAGGTAGGCAACGTCCCAAAGCGCCCGAATCATGGCCAGGAACGAGGTCTTGCCGGTGCTGTTGTCGCCAACCAGCAGCGTCAGCGGCGCCAGCCGCGCTTCCTGCCGCTCGCGAAAGCAGCGGTAGTTCTCCAGCCAGATGCGTTTCATGGGCTTGGCAGCGTCCGTTCCCTTGCGGTCGATTATAGGCGACCGCTGCTTCGAACCATGCGTCTCGCACCGGCCTTCGGCACTGCCAGCAGCGGGAAGCTATTCCCCGCTTTGCAGCGCTACGAAGCGTCGATAGGGGCCCGTCTCGTTGGCCATCAGGGCGTCGTGGCTGCCGATGTCGCGAATGCGTCCGTCGTCGACGAAGACGATGCGGTCGGCGAGGCGCACGGTGGACAGGCGATGCGAAATCACCACCACCAGGCGGCCCTCGCGAGCGTTCAGCAGCGAACGCATCAAGGCGTTCTCCGTCTGCGGATCCAAGGCCGCGGTGGGTTCGTCGAGGATCAGGATGGGCGTCTCGCGGAGCAGGCCGCGGGCGATGCACAGGCGTTGCTTCTGCCCCACGGAGAGGGTGTCGCCGGCACGCCCGAGCAGCGTGTCCAGGCCGTCCGGCAGCGCCGCTACGAAGTCCAGCGCACAGGCCGTCCGCAAGGCCGCTCGCAGCTGCGCGTCGCTCGCCCCGGGGCGCGCCAGCTGCAGGTTGGCGCGGATGGATTCCGACATCAGCAGATGCTCCTGGAAGACGTAGGCCACCTGTTCGCGCAGGGAGTTCACGTCCACGCCGGCGACGTCCTCGCCGTCCACCAGCACCCGGCCCCGGCTCGGCCGCAGATAGGCCGGGATCAGGTAGGCGAGGCTGGTCTTGCCGGCGCCGGTGGGGCCGACGATGGCGATCAACTCGCCGATGTTCAGATCGAGGTCGATCCCTTGCAGCACCCGCGACCCCTCTGGATAGCTGAAGTCCGCCGCCTCGATGCGTACGCCGCGCTGCACGGTCGGCAGCCGGCGCAAGCCGCGGCCGGTGTTCTCGGCCGGCAGGTCGATGAAGAAGAACACCCGGCGCAAGGCCGCGGCGCTGGCCTGCACCTCGATCCACATGGTGCCGAGGCCCAAGGTGGAACCGCCCAGCGTGATTCCAAGCCCGAACAGGGCGCCCCAGTCGCCGGGCGACATCGCGCCGTCGATGATTCGATAGCTGACGAAGACGTAGATCCAGAAGCCGAGGGCGGTGAGGCTGCCAATCGCCGCGAAGGCCAGCAGGATCTCCACCCGCTTGACCAGCAGATAGCGGCGGAACGACTCCTTGCTGCGCGCCTCGATGCGCTGCTTCTCCTTCGCCATGCCGCCCAAGCTCTGCACCGCGGCGATGTTGCTCAAGCTCTCTTCCATGGCGTTGGTGGTCGCGGCGCCGGACGCGCGGCTGTTCTGCTGCATGCGGCGCGCCAGGTTGGACAGCGGCACGGTGAGGATCAGCCCGGCGGGAACCATCAGCAGCGACGCCCGCACCAGCTCCGGGGCGACGGCGCTGTAGCTGTAGTTGACGAGATAGAGCGCGATGGCGGCGGCGAGCACCGAGAACGCCGGCTCCACGGTGACGCGGTAGCACATGTGCGGCAGCATCGGCGCGTCGTACATCACTCGATACACGGCATCGCCGATCCGATGGTTGTCCAAGGTGGTCATCGGCAGGCTGGCCATGCGCTGGAACAACAGCGTGCGAACCCGGTTCGCCAAGCGCTGGGAAAGCCGGATCTGCACCAGCGCGTCGGCAACGCCAACCGCGCCGGAAGCCTTGCTGCCGCCGTTGTTGATGGCGTTTTCGGCTTGCGTCGCGCTGTCCTGGCCCTGGGAGAGCTCGGCTTCGGTGCCATAGCCTTCGCGCCCGAAGCCGAGCAGCAGCAGCAGGCCCACGGCGCTGACGGCGGCCATCATGCCCATGGGCGAGAGGTCGCGTATGGCGTCCACCAGCGGCATCACGTGGGGCGGGAACAACACCTCGGTTTCGCCGAAGGGCCGTTGCAGAAGCACTTGGTCGATGACGATCTTGCCGAGCCAGGGCAGGTAGGCGGCGGGAATCAGCGCCAGCGCGCTGAGGCCGATCTTGGCGATCAGCAGGCGTTTTTCCACCACCAGCACCTTGAGCGCCCGGCCTAGGAGCGAGAACACTTCGCGATTGCCGATGGCCGCATCGGTGTCGATGCGATCGTCGAATCGCGGCGCGATGCGCGAAGCGCTGCTCTCGACAGTCCCTTCGCTCATGCGGCTTCGCCGTGGACTTGTGCATCGACGAAGCGGCGGTAGCGGCCGTTCTTCGCCATCAGCGTGTCGTGATCCCCGAACTCGCACACCCGGCCGTCCTCCAGCAAGGCGATCCGGTCGGCGTTGCGGATGGTGGACAGGCGGTGGGTGATCAGAAAGACGATGCGCTGCTTCGCCCAAGAGGCGAGATTGGCCAGCACTTGCTGTTCGGTCGCCGCGTCCAGCGATGCCGTCGGTTCGTCGAGAATCAGGATCGGCGTGTCGCGCAGCACCGCTCTGGCGATGGACAGGCGCTGCCGCTGGCCGGTGGATATCTTGTTGCCGCGCTCGCCGAGTTCGGTGTCGTAGCCTTCCGGAAGGGCGCTGACGAAGTCGTCGGCGCAGGCGATGCTCGCGGCCTGCTCGATGTCTGGCCGGGTCGCGTTGGCGCTGGCGTAGGCGATGTTGTCGGCAACGCTGGCGTTGAACAGCACGTTCTGCTGCAAGGCGATGGCGACGCCGGCGCGCAGGCTGTCCACCCGAAAGTCGCCCAGCGGCGTGCCGTTGATGCGAATGCTGCCGCCATCCGCCTCGTAGAGCCGCAGCAGCAGCGTCATCAGCGTGGACTTGCCAGCGCCCGTGCCGCCGACGATGGCCGTGACGGTGCCGGCGACGGCGAGCAGATCGACGCCCTTGAGCACCGGCCGTTCGGCGTCGTAGCCGAAATGCACGTCCTCGAAGCGCACCTCCCGCACCGTCTCCGGCAGCGCCCTGGCGTCCGGCTTGTCGACGACGTCCGGTTTCAGATCCAGCAGCGTGAAGGCGCGCTCCAAGCCGGCCGCCATGTCTTGCAGCAGTCCCCAGATGCGCGTCAGTTCGATGCCGCCGCCCAACATCTCTTCGCTGCGGCTGCTGGCGGCGTTGAACGCGCCCAGGTTCCAGGCGGTGAAGCCGACCAGCGCAACGGCGCCGGCAAGGAACGTGGCGTCCTCGGCGATGGTCCAGCCAGCCATCAGGAACTGCGCCCCGATGATCGCGCCGCCGGCCACCAGAGCGACCAGCAGGCGCATGAGGATGTACTCCATGCGCAGCTGGAAGGCGGCGTCCAAGGCGTTCTTGGAGTCGCCGTCGAAACGCCGTCGCACGCTGCCTTCGGCGCACAGCGCCTTGATCACTCGAATCAACGCGAACGACTCCTGGATGCGCGACACCAGGGCGCCGTTGGTGGCCCTTGCCAGCCGGGAGCGAACTTGCAGGCGCGGCGTGAACCAGGCGATCAGCCAGACGATGGGCGCGACGCCGGCGAGGTAGAGGGCGCCAAGCAGCGGGCTGAACAGGCAGATCACGGCAAAGCTGAGCAACATCTGGCCGATGGCGACCACCGGCTCGATCAGCACCCGCTCGATGACGCTGGTGATCATGGCGCTGTCCTGGAACACGCGGTAGATGGCGTCGCCGGTCTGCGCATGGCTGTGGTAGCGCAGCGACAGATGCTCGGCGCGTTCAACCATGGTGACGCGCAGAAACTGATTGACCCGCTGCAATATCCAGGTGCCGTAGTAGTCGGCGGCGGGAATCAGCATGAACATGAGCACCGCGGTGATGGCGAACAGCACCCCTAGACGGTTGGTGACCGAGCGCCGCTGTTCCGGCGTGAGCATCGCTGCCGAGGCGCCGTTCGTCGTCTCGCCGGTTGTTTCTTCGGCGACGGACTGCAGTTGCTGCCGCTCGTCGACATCGCGGACGTAGCTGTCGTCGAACCGCAGCAGCGCCGCTTGGCTGGCTTCGAGTTTTTCGCCGAGCAGAATCTTGTTGTTGAAGAGGTCGTAGGCGACGAAGGCGGCGAAAACGAAGACCAGTTCCACCACCATGCGGGCGCTGATCCACGTCGCCAGATGCGGCAGCTGGGGCCGCAGATAGGGCCAGGTACGCAGGAAGAGGGCGACGAAACGACGGCGGTCCAGCGCTTCGCCGGCACCATGCGGCAGTGCAAAGCGGCTGGCTGCGAGCGGTTCCTCGGCACTGCTCATCGTGGCT
The DNA here is from genome assembly GCA_965199875.1 of Candidatus Azotimanducaceae bacterium. Taxonomy (GTDB): domain Bacteria; phylum Pseudomonadota; class Gammaproteobacteria; order Pseudomonadales; family Azotimanducaceae; genus VXYL01. The sequence continues at coordinate 110,905 of OZ241346.1, forward strand.
GGCCGTGCCGGTCGGTGCGCCGGGCCCAAGCTGCGAAGGCGGCGGCAGTCGTCGACCAGCGGCTGCCATTCCCCTGCGGGCGATGTGCTGGGCCGGCCGCCATGGGTGCGAGTATCGCCCAAGCGGACCTTGAAGTCGCGCAGCTTCTTCGCGCCGCTGGCAGCGCTGGAAGGCCCTGCGCACCCGGATGATGTAAGCTCTGCCCGCTCCCGGCAACGGCCAGCCGACGAATGCGCGTACTGCACGTCTACCGCACCTACTTTCCCCAAACCCAAGGCGGGGCGGAAGAGGTGATTCGCCAGATCTGCCTGAACACCCAACGCCACGGCGTGCAGAGCCGGGTGCTCTGCATCAGCCGCCAGGTCGAACCGCGGGTGGTGCGCCGAGCCGAGGCGGCGGTGTACCGCTCGCTGCTGGTTGCCGAAGTGGCCTCGTGCAGCGTTTCCTGGCAGGCGCTGCCGATGTTTCGCCGGCTGCTCGACTGGGCGGACCTCGTGCACTACCACCACCCTTGGCCATTCGCGGATCTGCTGCACTTCGCCGCCCGGGTGCGCCAGCCAACGGTGCTCACCTACCACTCGGACATCGTTCGCCAGCGCCTGCTGGCATCGCTGTATTCGCCGTTGATGACGCGGTTCCTCAACTCCGTGCAGCGCATCGTCTGCACGTCGCCGAACTACTTCGCCACCTCCAACGTGCTGCCGCGCTTCGAGGACAAGGTGGACATCGTGCCCATCGGCCTGCAACCCGACTCCTACCCCAAGGCGACGGCGGCGCAGCTGGCCGAGGCTGGCGAACGCTACGGCGACGGCTACTTCCTGTTCGTCGGCATGCTGCGCTACTACAAGTGCCTGCACATCCTCCTGGACGCCCTTCAGGGTGCGCCGTACCGGGCCGTCATCGTCGGCTCCGGCCCCACCGAAAAGGCGCTGAAACGGCAAACCCGGGAGTTGGGATTGACCAACGTTGTCTTCACCGGGCAGGTTTCCGACGCGCTCAAGGTGGCGCTGATCGAGCGCAGCCGCGCCGTGGTGTTCCCTTCGTACCTGCGGGCAGAGGCGTTCGGCGTCGCGCTGCTCGAAGGCGCGATGCACGGCAAGCCGCTGATTTCCACGGAGGTCGGCTCTGGCACCAGCCACGTCAACGTGGACGGCGAAACCGGGCTGGTGGTCACTCCCGCCTCGCATCGAGCGCTGCGCGAGGCCATGGATCGCCTGCACCGGCAGCCGGAAACCGCGCGAAGGCTGGGCGAGGGTGCCCGGAGGCGGTTCGCCGCGCTGTTCAACGGCGAGCTGATGGGCGACCGCTACGTCGGCATCTACCAGTCGCTGCTGAGCGCCCGCCAGCGCGGCGCCGAGGCGACGATCGTGCCCGCTTCGGCGGCCGAATAGTGGAGGCCGAGTCGGTTCGTGCGCATCGCGCTGGACGGTCGGCCGCTGCGCCATCCCCACACCGGCATCGGCGTCTATCTGCAGGAGATTCTGTCGCGCATCGCCGGCGAACACGAGCTGTTCGTCTATCTGGACCGGCCGCTGCCGTCGCCGCCGGCGTTTCGCGCCACGCTGCGCAGCGGGCGGTGGAGCGGGGCGGCTGCCCAGGCCGCCATACACGTCGCCTACGCGCACTGGGCCAAGCGCGACGCCGCGGAGGTGTTCTGGGGCCCTCGCCACCAGCTGCCGCTGGCGCCGAGCGCCATTCCCGGCGTCGTCACCATCCACGACATGACCTGGCGTCTGGCGCCGGAAACCATGCGCCCCTTCAACCGCCTGGCGGACGCGACCATGATGCCGCTGGCGCTGGCCCGCGCCAGCCGCGTGCTGGCGGTGTCCAGACACACCGCGGCGCTGGTGCGGCGCTTCAATCCGCGCTGTCGAGTCCATGTGACGCCCCTGGCGGCGCGCCTTGCGCCGTCGGGCGAAGGCTGTCCGCAGCCGCCGCATCCGCGCCCCTACTTCCTGTTCGTCGGCCAGAAGGAGCCGCGCAAGAACCTGCCCGGCACCGTGGAGGGCTTTCGACAGGCCCTTGAACGCGGCCTCGAGGGGCACGATCTGCTGCTGGCTGGCGTCGACGGCTGGAAACAGCAGCCGCTGCGAACGGCACTCGAGGGGGCGGACGTGCATGGCCGCGTCGTCGATCTCGGCCCCGTGCCGACCTCGGCACTGGCGCGGCTCTATCGAGGCTGCGAGGCACTGGTGCTGGCGTCGTTCTACGAAGGCTTCGGCATGCCGTTGCTGGAAGCCATGCGGCAGGGCAGGCCGGTCGTCACTTCCGGCGCCGGGGGCATGGCCGAAGTGGTCGGCGACGCCGCGGTCTTCGTCGATCCGCAGCGCCCGGCGACCATTGCCGACGCCTTCCTCCGCGTTGCTGGCGATGCCAGCCTCCGGCAACGCTTGGCGGACCGCGCCTTGATGCGCAGCCAGCGCTACTCTTGGCGCAGCACCGCTGGCAACACGCTTGCCGTGCTCAAGGCGGCGGCGCAACGCGCGGAGTCGTAGCGCCCGCTGCCAAACCTGGCAGTAACGTGATGAAGAAGCCTGTCCTCATTGTCGTTCCTTTGTTCAGCCAGCGGAGTCTTTGTCGCAAAAGAGCGAGGAAACCTATCGGCGCTTGGTCAGCATGGTGCCGGAGGTTGCCTCGTAGGGAACGGCGGACGAGCTTGCCGGCAAAGTGCCGGAAACCACGCGCTGGCGGAAGGGCATGTGGATGAGAGCATCCTGTCTTGTCCCAAGCGCGAAGTGACGGACGTGTTCGCCGGTCGTTGTTTCGTCGACGAGGTTGGCGCTGCTTCTCTTGCGGATGCCTACGGAGGGCGTGGCGACTACCGCCCCCGCAACGAGGTGGAAAGAAACAACTCCGTGGTCCAGGCGCTGCCCGTCGTGGTTGTTCGCAACGCAGATGGTGACGTGCTGCGTTTGCGTCGTCGGGAGAAGTCGCCGGACAACCCGCTGCATGAAAAGGTCGTCATCTGGGCTGGCGGGCATGTCCGCTGCGAGGACGCCGCCAATGGCGACCCGCTGCTGCACTGCGCAGCGAGGGAACTGGAAGAGGAGCTGCGGCTGCAAGAGGTACCATCCGCCTTGCGTTTGATGGGCGCAGTCTATTTCGGGAACGGCGAGAGCACTTCAAGGCATGTCGGCATCGCCTACGAGTGGCGGGCGGACACGAACGACGTCTCGGCGGTGCTCAGCAGATCGGAGTTCTTCGAGAAGAGCGGCACTTCGCTGAGCGGCAGCTTTTGTTCGGTGGGTCAGCTGGCGAAGGACGTGCGCGGCAACAGCCTAACCGAACCGTGGTCGGTGGAGCTGATCCGAAACTGGTTGGCGAAGGACGAGATGGAGGACCTGCTCACGTGCGCCAACTCGTAGCGCCGGCCGCCACCGCGGCCCAGCGACTTCCGCTAAATCGCGGAGCCGCACGGGGCAAGGGCTGTGCGATCAAGGGGATTCCGGTTCGGGGCGGACGAACCAAGGAGTGCGCGGAGGCGGTGGCGCGAAAGGCTTGCAGAAATGCACATCGAGGACGACTTCGACATCGAATGCTCGCTGCACGACGATCGCGCTTGGACGCGGTTCTTGAACGAGATATTCCATCACGCTTTGCGCCTCACGGAGGTTGTTCCCGAAGGGCGCTAAGTGCCGCTTATCGATCGATCAAGGGGCCGCAAGGCGGGCTAGGAAGTCGACGGCGCTCCGGCATGAAGAAGCGGCCGCAACGATCCGCTCTGTGTCGTGCGGCAGCAGCAGACGGCGGGCGGCGGCGTTGCCAAGGAATGCCGGCGGAACGTCGATGCCGCGCTGGGCGAGGATGGTGCGCACGGTAGCAGCCCTCTCGCTGGCGGTGGCTGCGGCGCTGCCTTCCTTCCTGCCCGCGGTTCGGGCCGCCGACAGCTGGCGACGCTGGATTGGGTCAAGGACGGGCTTGGTTCCTTCCTTCTGGCCGAGAGCGCGGCCTACTCGCTCGACGGCTGCCCAAGTGCGTCGGGAGATGGCCGCCTCGTTCAGCGCCAAGTGGATCTCTTCGCTGGTCCAGCCGGTCAGCATTTCGCTTGCCGCGGTTTCCTCGTAGCGCTTCGTGCGGGCGTTCAGGGCGTGGATCGTGAGGCCCGGCCGGTCGGGCAGAGGACCGGCAGAAAACGGGCGCCGTTCCGGCACTGAGCCGGCTGCACGTCTGCGTGTCTGGTCCAGCGGTGGCAACGTCTTGTAGAGCCGCCATTGGTCGGGTAGAGTGCCGCGCTGTCCGTTCGTCGGGACAAGAGGGCGGCGGGCCGACAGGCTAAAGGCGGCGTGGTCGCTTTCGTTCGTCCAATCACACGGGGAATCAACGCTTTCATGGATGCATTGCAGATAGCGCTGGGCTGCGGCGTGCTCGCGCTCGTATACGGAGTCCTGGCCGCCCGTTCGGTGCTGGCAGCCGACGCTGGCAGCGAGCGCATGATCGAGATCGCCGGCGCCATTCAGGAAGGGGCCGCGGCGTACCTGAACCGGCAGTACACCACCATCGGCATCGTCGGCGTGGTGGTCGCCGTCGTGCTGTGGTTGACGCTCGGCGCCTGGGTGGCGGCGGGCTTCGTGGTCGGCGCGGTTCTCTCGGGCGCGGCTGGCTACATCGGCATGCTCGTTTCCGTACGCGCCAACGTGCGCACCACCCAGGCGGCGACGGTGGGTCTGAAGCCGGCGCTGAGCATCGCCTTTCGATCCGGCGCCGTCACCGGAATGCTGGTGGTTGGCTTGGGGCTGCTCGGCGTCGCCGGCTACTACGGCGTCCTGCAAGCGGCCGGGGTCGATCAGCGCACGGTGATCGAAGCGTTGGTGGCGCTGTCCTTCGGCGGCTCGCTGATCTCCATTTTCGCGCGCCTGGGAGGAGGCATCTTCACCAAGGGCGCGGACGTCGGCGCCGATCTGGTGGGCAAGATCGAAGCCGGCATCCCCGAGGACGACCCGCGCAACGCCGCGGTAATCGCGGACAACGTCGGCGACAACGTGGGCGACTGCGCCGGCATGGCCGCGGACTTGTTCGAGACCTATGCCGTGACGCTGGTGGCGACCATGCTGCTGGCCACCATCCAGTTCAGCGCCGATCCCACCGCCGGCATGGAGTTGCCGCTGTTGATCGGCGGCGCGTGCATCTTCGCGTCCATCGTCGGCACGTTCTTCGTGCGGCTCGGCAGCAGCGAGAACATCATGGGCGCCCTCTACAAGGGCTTCGTGGTGACGGCGCTGGTTTCCGTGGTGCTCATCTACGTCGTCACGCGCATGCTGCTCGGCGAACAGGCGCTGGCCTACTTCGGCTGCGCCATCGTCGGCCTGGCGGTGACCGGCCTGATCGTCTGGGTCACCGAGTACTACACCTCCACGGAGTACCGCCCCGTGCGCTCGGTGGCGCGCTCGTCGGAGACGGGGCACGCCACCAACGTCATCCAGGGCCTTGCCGTGTCCATGGAAGCCACGGCGGTGCCGGCCATCATCGTCGCGGTCGGCATCGCCGTTGCCTACCAGTTCGGCGGCATCTACGGCATCAGCATCGCCGCCACGACCATGCTGGCGTTGGCTGGCATGGTGGTCGCGCTCGACGCCTACGGGCCGGTCACCGACAACGCCGGCGGAATCGCCGAGATGGCCGACTTGAGCGAGGACGTGCGCAAGACCACCGACGCCCTCGACGCCGTGGGCAACACCACCAAGGCCGTCACCAAGGGCTACGCCATCGGTTCGGCGGGCCTCGCCGCCCTCGTGCTGTTCGCCGCCTACATCGAAGACCTCACGCACTACTTCCCGAACGTGCCCATCGACTTCGACCTCTCCAATCCCTACGTCGTGGTAGGACTGCTGGTCGGCGGCATGCTGCCGTATCTGTTCGGCGCGCTGGGAATGCAGGCCGTGGGCCGTGCCGGGGGCGCCGTGGTGGAGGAAGTGCGCCGCCAGTTCCGCGAGATGCCGGGCATCATGAACGGCACCACGCGGCCAGACTACGGACGCGCCGTGGACCTGCTCACCCGCTCCGCCATCCGCGAAATGATCGTGCCCTCCATGCTGCCGGTGCTGGCGCCCATCGTCGTGTACTTCCTCGTGAGCCTCAAAGGCCAGGCCGAAGCGCTGGAGACGGTCGGCGCGATGCTGCTCGGCACCATCGTCACCGGCCTGTTCGTGGCGATTTCGATGACTGCTGGGGGCGGCGCGTGGGACAACGCGAAGAAGTACATCGAAGACGGCAACCACGGCGGCAAGGGCTCCGAAGCGCACATGGCGGCCGTCACCGGCGACACCGTGGGAGACCCTTACAAGGATACGGCCGGGCCGGCGGTGAATCCGATGATCAAGATCATCAACATCGTCGCGCTGCTGCTGCTTGCGGCCTTGGGGGGCTAGCGGCTGAGGACGATGCCCACTCGATTGGGCTCGTCCTCGCCGGAGCGCCTGGGGAACTCGATCAGCAGATCGTCGCGCCCGTCGCCGTTGAGGTCCGCCACTTCGACGTTGTCGGGGCCTACCTTGCGATCCGGCAGATCCACGGCGATCTCCAAGGGCCGTTCCGCGAACAGCGCATCGTCGCCGGTGCCGGGATAGACGTCGATGCGCGTCTCGTCGTAGTACACGACCAGGTCGACGATGCCGTCGCCGGTCAAGTCGCCAAGTTCCACCCAGTTGCCGGCAAGCACGTCGCCGCTGGCCAGGCTGAAGCGGATCTTCACCGGCCGGGTGACGTTCGGCTGCTCGGGATAGCCGCCTTCGCGCATGACGTAGAAGTCCAGGTCGAAGCGCAAGGCGCCGGTCAGCAGAAAGCGGATCAGCATGCCGATGCCGATGTCGAAGGAGCCCATGCCGAAATCCGTCCTGCCGTCGTTGTCCATGTCCATGGCGTCGAAAGGGGCTTGCACGCTTTCCGACACGATGGCCGTGTCCGGCTCGCGCGGGAAGGTCGTGGCGCCAGCGGCGCGACGACCAAAGTAGAAGTCGTAGCGGGTGGTCTGGTCGAACAGCCCCTCGACCGTTGCCCTGGTGGCCGCGATGTCCGCCACGCCATCGCCGTTGAAGTCCTCCAGCGCGTAGAGCATGGTGACCGGATCGTCGTCGCCGAAGCCGAACGACACGGTGATGTCGTCGCTGTCGAAAGCGACGGGCGAGGGCGCCACGATCGGCTTCGCATGAAAGCCGCCGGCGTCCTTGCCGCGATGGACGACAAACCGCGTCTCGTCCCAAACGGCAAGGTCGCCAAGGCCGTCGCCGTCGTAGTCCAGCGTGTAGAGGCTTCGCGGCCGATAGCTGGCGGCTTCGAAGGTGGTCCTGGCGGTGGCGGCAATGGGCAGGTCCGTGCCCTCGCTCAAGGTGCCGTCCGGGCTCTGCAGCCACAGCCGGTAGCCGTCGAAGTTCGGCACGGCGATGTCCTCGCGCCCATCGCCGTTGATGTCGCGGCCGATGTCGACGTGCGGCACCGTGCGGGTCGGCACGTTGTAGAGCGACGGCGCAGCGGCCAGCGGCTTGCGCTTCCTGTCGCCGAAGTCGAGCCAATCGACGCTGCCACGCCGGTAGAGCAGCAGCCGATCCCGCCCGGCAAGCCGGACGGTGTCCGCGAAGAGCACCTCGGCGGCCACTTCGGCCTCGTGGACCTGCTGCCAAGCGCCCGTCGGCATTAGGGAATACACCGCCAGACGGCGCTCGTCGTCGCTGCGCCCGAAGACGACGATCTCGTGTGTGCGGCCATCCTCCAGCAGTTTGCCGTGCAGCACGACCTGCGCCGTGCCGTCGCCGACGTCCAGCACGAAGCTGTCGAATACCGGCGCTGTGGCGGCGGTGGCAGCTAGCGCGCACGACGTCGCGCAAGCGGCCAGAAACGGCCAAGCTGTTCGTTGCACTCTCGTCACGCTTGGCCCCCGCTGCCCTTGCCGCTTCGCGTCGCTATTCCGACAAGCTCGGCAGCTTGGAGTTCATCGCCGCGACCCTGCCCACGTTGCAACGCCAAGAGCGTATTCTTCGCCGTCGAGCCACTGCGGAGACCGCCATGTCGGACTACAACACGCTGATCCTGGAGCGCCTGGGCACCGAGGAACGCCTGGCGCGCATTACCCTGAACCGCCCGGAGAAGATGAACGCCCTGACCGGCGAACTGTTCACCGAGCTCAACGACTGCCTGCACGACCTGGAAGCCGATCAGACCTGCCGCGTCATCATCCTGCGCGGCGCCGGGCGCTGCTTCAGCGCCGGCTACGACCTCACCCCGGGGCGGGAGCGTCGGCCCGGCGAAAGGCGCTACCGCACCGTCGACGACAAGAACCGCTGACGATGAACCGCTTCTACGAGAACATGGGCATCTACTCCTCGGTGCGCAGCGCCACCGAACAGGACGCCTTGGCGCAGATGACCGAGTGGACCTACCGCTTCGGCGAGTCCATCCGCGAGGGCGGCTTGAAGCATGCCTTCCAAACCCGCGACGAGCCGTATCGCGGCAACGAGCAGTTCCGCGGCAAGAACTGAGGGCCGCGCGTCTACATCCGAACAGGAGCCAACGTGTCCAACGACGAAATCGCCGCCGTCGAACGCCGCATCGGGGAACTGACGGCGGAACTCAACGCCCTGCGCCGGCAAAACCCGCCGACGCCGGTACCCGACTACGCCTTCCAGACCCTGGATGGCGAGACCAGCCTGAGCCAGCTGTTCGGCGAGCGCGAGCAGCTGCTGGTGGTTCACAACATGGGGCAGGGGTGCCGCTACTGCACGCTGTGGGCGGACGGCTTCAACGGGCTGCTGGCGCATCTGGAGTCGGTCTTGAGCGTCGTGCTGGTGTCCAAGGACGCCCCGGCCGTGCAGCGCCGCTTCGCCCACTCCCGGGGCTGGCGCTTTCGCATGGTCTCCCACGGCGGCGGCGCCTACATCCAGGAGCAGGGCGTGTTCGGCGAGGCGGAAAACTACCCCGGCGCGGTGGTCTACGAGCGCCAGGGCGCGACCATCCTGCGCAAGAACGCTTGCGTGTTCGGCCCCGGCGACCTGTACTGCGCCGTCTGGCCCTTCCTCGGCATGGCCGGGCTCGACGGCGACGACTGGACGCCGCAGTACAACTACTGGAAGCGGCCGGAAACGCTGGAAGACGGCGGCCAGAACCTGCTGGAGTAGGCCGGACGCCGCCGGAACCTGCGCGACCCGCGCCGGCGGCTCAAGTCTCGAAGGAGGGCAGCTTCTTCGGCACCGCGGCGTTCTTCAACGTCGCGTAGCGGGGCAGGCCGTCGCGGTAGGGCGGGTAGTCTTCGCCGGCCACCAGCGGCTGCAGATGGCGCCGCGCCGCGGCGGTGATGCCGAAGCCGTCGCGGCTGATGAACGCCTTCGGCAGCTTGCGCTCGACGTTGGCCACGCGCTTCAGCGGCACGTGTCCAAGCTGCCAGCGGTACGGCCGGTCGGCCTTGCGCACGATGCTGGCCATGACGGCGTTGTGCCCGCCTAATGCCAGCTCCACGGCATGGCGCCCGACGGCATATGCCTGCTCGACGTCGGTGGCGGAAGCGATGTGCCGCGCGGAACGTTGCAAGTAGTCCGCCACCGCCCAATGGAACTTGAAGCCAAGCCGGTCGCGCACCCGCTCGGCCAGCCGAGGAGCAACGCCGCCCAGTTGCGCATGGCCAAAGGCATCGGTGCCGCCGGCCTCGGCCAGAAAGCGTCCTTGCGCGTCGCGCACGCCCTCCGAAGCCACCACCACGCAGTAGCCGACGCGCCCAACGGTGGATCGCACCTTGCTGATGAACCGGTCTTCGTCGAACGGCACCTCGGGCAGCAGAATCAGCTGCGGCGCGTCGTCTCGGCGATGCTTCGCCAAGCCGCTGGCGGCGGCGATCCAGCCGGCGTGGCGGCCCATCACTTCGAGAATGAAGACCTTGGTGGAGGTCTCGCACATTGACGCCACGTCCAGCGCCGCCTCCTGCGTGGCGATGGCCACGTACTTCGCCACCGAACCGAAGCCGGGGCAGGTGTCGGTGTGCGGCAGGTCGTTGTCCACCGTCTTGGGTATGCCGATGCAGACGATCGGATGGCCCAGGCGTTCGCCGATCTGGGACACCTTGTATGCGGTGTCCTGGGAGTCGCCGCCGCCGTTGTAGAAGAAGTAGCCGATGTCGTGCGCCCGGAAGACGTCGATCAGGCGCCGGTATTCGCGCTCGCTCTGCTCCGGCGGCTCAAGCCGGTAGCGGCAGGACCCGAACGCGCCGCCCGGCGTCGAACGCAGCGCCGCGACGGCTTCGGCGGATTCGCCGCCGGTGTCGATCAGGTCTTCGCGCAGTGCGCCCAGAATGCCGTTGCGCCCGGCGAACACCGTGCCGATGCGCTCGCCGTGGCGACGCGCGGTTTCGATGACCCCGCAGGCGCTGGCGTTGATGACGGCGGTGACGCCGCCGGACTGGGCGTAGAAGGCGTTGGTCTTCACCACTGGCTCTTGCAAGGATGCGGCCCCGCAAGAGTAAGCCAAGCGCCCGTCTAGCGCACCGTTGGCAATGCCTCGCCGGCGAGCGGGCTCTGCCTGTCGTCCTTGCGCTGCAGCGCGGGGCGACCGCTGCCGAGCAGCGCTGGCAGCAGTCTGGTGCGGCTTGGCGTTGCACTGGCGGAACCGCTGGCGCCGTCGTCCCAGTAGGCGCCGCACGCTTGAGCGAAGGCATCGCTGCCGCCAGCGGGAGAGTTTCGGTAGTCGCTCCACAGCCCGACTTCGCGCAGCACCGCGCTTTCCCGCGCCAGAAGGTCGCGAAAGCGGTTGCGGGCGTGGGAGGAGCGCACGCCGTAGGCATCCTCCAGATCGACGCAGCCGGCCTGGCAGGCGTCCAGGCTGCGCACGTAGTCCTGTCCGAGCAGGCAGATGTAGGTCTTCTCGCCGTCGACGGCCAGATCCTGCGACGCCTCCGTCAGCGCGTGGTACTCGTCCGAGATCAGCAGATCCGTCAGCCGGTCGAAGCGGGCGTATACCGCCAGCCGGGTGCGTTCGGAACGGTCCACGCAGCTGGCGTAGCAGCTTGCCACCGCAGTGCGCCCTTCCTCGGCCTTGTTCAGATTCTCGGCGCCAGTGGCGGCTGCCAAAGCCAGGCAGCCGCCAACGAGCGCAGCAACGTATCGCTTCATGGTGTTCTCTCTTGCGGCATGAGTCGTCCGCCCACCTTAGCCGCTGCTCGGCGTGGCGGAAGGGCTGGCAGCCGCGCCGTTCAGCCAGCGTTCAGGCAGCGTTCGATTTCAGCGATGGCGTACATCGCCGCCGGCCAATGTCGCTAATTTGACACCCCACGGTGCCTGCACAATGCGGGTTTTGGAATGCATGGCTGCTTGGTCGGCGCAACGTGCGAATGCGGCGTGGTATGGTCTGTGGCGTCTGGCTGGCTGGCCAAGGACACCAAGGAGAACCACATGGCGGAGGCCCTCGCCAATCCTGTCGCGCCTGTCGAGTATCCGGAGTCGGACGACACGCCCGTGGAATCGATGAAGCAGTGGAACGTGGTGGCGCAAGTGGTGATGGCGCTGCGCCGCTTTCTTGGCCGCCGTGCGCTGGTTGCCGCCAACATGGGCGTCTACTACCGCCGTGGCGATCCTTCCGGTCTCATCGTTCCGGACCTCTTCGTCGCGCTGGGCACGCCGAAGATCGAAGCACCGGACGTCTACCTCACCTGGGAGCAGGGCAAGCCGCCGGACCTGGCGATGGAGGTTGCGTCGAAAACCACCTTTCGGCGCGACCGCCGCGAGAAGATCGCCATCTACCGCCGCCTTGGCGTCAAGGAATACTTCCTGCACGACGCGACGGATCGGTTCCTGAAGCCGAGGCTGCAAGGATTTCGCATGACAGACCCGTCTGCCGACGCTGGGGGCGAGCGGTCCGCCAAGAAGCCGAAGTACGAGCCGATCGAGCCGACCATCCTCCCGAACGGCGGGCTGTGTCTGCACAGCGAGGTGCTGAACCTGGACATCCACGCCCTGCGGGGCGAGCCCGCGCCGCAGCTGTTCGGCCAGGACGGAGTTCTGCTGCTGTCGCACGAAGACGCCGCCGAGGAAGAGCGGCGTCTGCGGCTTGAGGAAGAGCGTCTGCGACTTGACGAACAGCGCCGGCGGCTGGCCGAACAGCGCCGGCGGCTTGAGGAAGAGCGTCGGCGGCAGGAGGAAGAGCGCCGCCGGCTTGAGGAACAGCGCCTCCGGCAGGAGGAAGCCCGCAAGCGGATGGCGGCCGAGCGCGAGCTGGTCGCGCTGCGCAAACGCCTCGCCGATTTGGAAGAGCGTTGAGTTTCACATCGGTGCCGATGTCCGACCCCACCGGGTGATGGCGAGGGCGCTGCGTGCAGGGGCGTGACCACCTCAACGCTCTTGCTCGCTCACGGCAAGTGTCAAGTGTCGGTGGTATCTGCTATAAAGCCGCCCTTCACGACTCGGCGGTAGGGCGATCGATGGCGCGGCTGGAAGTGGCAAGCGAGGTCACGGGCAACGTCTGGAAGGTGCAGGTGGCGGCTGGCGCGCAAGTGCGCGAAGGCGATGTGCTGCTCATTCTGGAGTCCATGAAGATGGAGATTCCGGTGGAAGCGCCCCAGGCGGGCACGGTGGCGGACGTGCTGGTGAGCGTGGAAGATGCTGTTTCCGAGGACCAGATCGTCGCCGTCCTGAACACCTAGCCGGGTCGAGTTGCACCCCCATGAGCTGGGAAGACGAAGTCGCCGAGATCCATCGTCGCCGCCGCTTGGCCAAGAAGCAGGGCGGCAAGGAGGGCATCGCCAAGCAGCACGCTCGCGGCCGGCTCACCATCCGCGAGCGCATCGACGAGCTGCTCGACCCCGGCACGTTTCAAGAGCAGGGCCTTGCCACGGCCATCCCCGACTACGACGAGAACGACAACCTGACCGGCTACGTGCCGGCCAACTACGTGGTCGGCTTCGGCCGCATCAACGGCCGTCGGGTGGTGGTCGGCGGCGAAGACTTCACCTTGAAGGGTGGCTCGCCCAACGCCGCCGGCTTGCGCAAGAGCGTCTACGCGGAACACCTGGCGGTGCAGTACAAGATGCCCTTGGTGCGCTCGCTCGAAGGCGGCGGCGGCAGCGTCAAGGGCGGCGGCGGACGGCGCGGCGGCACGGTTGGCGAGCCGGTCTACTCCACCCCGCGATTTCGCATCATCGCCGACGCCATGGGCGCCGTGCCGGTGGTTTCCATGGCCGCCGGGGCCGTGGCTGGCTTTCCCGCCGGACGCCTGGTGGCGTCGCACTTCTCGGTGATGACGCGCTACACGGCGCAGATCATGGTCGGCGGGCCGGCGCTGGTGGAACGCGCGCTGGGCGTCAGCCTCAGCAAGGACGAACTCGGCGGCGCCCACATCCACGCCAAGAGCGGCATCGTCGACAACATCGCCGAGGACGAACACGACCTGTTCGAGCAGGTACGGCGATTCCTCGGCTACCTGCCGGGCAGCGTCCACGAACGGGCGCCGCGCATCGATTCGCAAGACGACCCGGAACGCATGGAGGAGGAACTGATCCACGCCGTGCCCCGGGACTCCAACGCGCCCTTCGACATGCGCGAGATCCTCGCCATGATCATGGACGAAGGCTCCGTCTTCGAGCTAGGGCGCGACTACGGCCCCAGCCAGATCGCCGCCCTTGCTCGGCTGCACGGCCAGCCGGTGGGAGTGCTTGCCAACGACAACCGGTTCTACGCCGGCGCGATGACCGCCGAAGCTGGCCAGAAGTACCGCCGCTTCGTGGAGATGTGCGACACCTTCCACCTGCCCATCGTCAACTTCGTCGATCAGCCGGGCTTCATGATCGGCCCGGAAGCCGAGCGCAACGGCACCATCCGCTACGGCATGGCGGCGGTTTGCGCCGCGGCCCAGGCGACGATCCCCTGGGCGGCCGTGCAGGTCCACAAGGGCTTCGGAGTTGCCACCGCCGCCCACTACGCGCCCAACAGCTACGTTCTGGCATGGCCTTCCGTGGAAAGCGGCGCACTGCCCCTTGAAGGCGGCGTTGCCGTGGCCTTCCATCGCGAGATCGCCGCGGCGCCGGATCCGGAAGCCAAGCGGCGCGAGTTGGAGGAGCGCCTGCGCAACGCTCGCTCGCCCTACCCACGGGCGGAATCCTTCGCGGTCCACGAACTCATCGACCCGCGCGAAACCCGCCCCATGCTGTGCCGTTGGATCGACTGGATTCAGCCGCAGCTTGCCGAGCTCACCGGGCCGACGCGCTTCCCGATGCGCCCTTGAACTCTGCCGCTGCCTAGCCGCGGCGCGCAGCAGGCGCACCTTCGGCCGCGGCATTGAGGCCGGTCATGCCGTTTCGAGTCGGGGCGGGCCGAGCAGGGCGACCAGGCGTTCGAGCAGCTGTTCGTCGGTTTCGACCTCGCACTCCCAAACGACGATGACCTGCCAGCCGTCCAGGGCCAGCTGCTCGGCATTGCGCCGGTCTCTGGCGACGTTCTTGGCGAACTTGTCCTGCCAGTACTCTTGGCGCGACTTCGGCTGGGTGGTTTTCTTGCAGCCGTGGCGGTGCCAGAAGCAGCCGTGAACGAACACCGCCTTGCGGCGTTTGCGAAACACCAGATCCGGCCGGCCCGGCAGACCGCGGCCGTGCAGACGATAGCGATAGCCGCGCGCATGCAACGCCCGACGCACGGTCATCTCCGGCTTGGTGTCGACACCGCGAATGCGCGCCATCAAGGCGCTGCGCTCTTCGGGCGAGAGCGTGTCCACCATCGGCTCGGCCACCGAAAACAAGACCGCGCCAGCATAGCGCCTTGCGTACAGTTTTGTGCGAGGTAGATGGCCGCGACGGCGACGGCCTAGCAGGAGACTGCCGCTCTTCGCTTGGCCCCAGTGGGCTGCCGCCTGTCGGCGTCCGGTCAGGTCCCGGCGCGGCTTCGCGTCGGCAGGGCGACGGTGATGCGGCTTTCGGCGGTGGCGAGGCCCGCCTGGTTCTCGTTGTAGACGTCCAGTTCCACCAGGTGCTCGCCGTCGACAACCGTCTTCCTGGCAACTTTGCCGAACACGGTGTTGGTGTCGCCGACCACGTTCGGGTGCCGAACCCGGGTCTGCATGCGTTTCAGGACGCCGTCGTCGCCCATCCAGTCGGTGGCCATCTGCGCCAGCCAGCAGACGCGCTGCGGCCCCCAGTCGAACTGCCCGGGCATGTTGCGGCGGTTGCGCGCATGCTCGGCATCGTAGCGGCCGCCGCCGCCCAGATCCTTCGACTCCTCGGCCTCCAGCGCCGCCCTGGGGCTGCGCCCGGTGCCGACAACGCCGTGGGTGAAGAGGAACAGTTCGGTGACGGTGTACGTGCCCTTGTGCAGTGGCGGCAGTTCGTCGCCTTCCTGCACGTCCTCGAAGTAGCGCGCCTCGCCACCTCGCCGCACGCGCTCGAACACCAGAGGATCCGGCGACTCTTCGATCACCTGCGTTTTCTTCTCGCGGTCGTAGCGGATCGTGCGTCCGCCGCCGAGATTCCGGTAGCGGGCCATCAGCGTCGTTTTGCTGGCCACCCGCTCCTTGCGCTGGTTGTGGTAGTCGATGACCGCCTCGCAAAGCACGAAATCGCCGATGCGTTCGCTGTGCTTGCGGTGGATGTCCTTGATGCGCTCGGTGGCGGAAATCCGGTCGCCCGGCCAGATGGTCTTGTAGAAGTCGATGCTGCCGCCGGCGTAGTTCATCGGAAAGTAGCTCGACGACAGCCGCCGTCCGTCGATGTTGCCGTTGATGGCCAAGGCGATGCCGAGGCTGGCGCCGTAGATGAAGATCGGCGGCGCGGTGATCGTGCCGAAACGGCTGGCCGCGGCGTAGGCATGGTCTCGATACAGCGGATTGTAGTCGCCGACGCCGTCGCCGAAGCGGCGGATGTTGTCGATGCTCGCCTCGCGGCTGCCCCGAGGCGGCATGACGTAGCCGATTCCCTTGCGGTATTCGGCCTCGAACTCGTCGAGAGAGGTGATCAACGCTGCCTTCGCCATAGCCCGCCCCGATTCCCTGCCAGTGCCCCAAACGATAACCGAATCAGCGGCGGGCGACAGCATCTTGCGAGATCAAACTCCCAACAGATGTTCAGACGTTCTGTTAAATGACCGTCAAATAGAAAAATCCAGCAAAATGAACCAGTTATCTGCAAATACGACATCTGCGAAGCCTTCTCGTTAAATTGGACCAGCCAATAACTGGAGAGTTAAGACCGCGTTGCAGAGTTGGAGGCGCGTTGCGGAGTTTGCGGGAAGGCCATCGGACGTGAGCGGCCAAGGGCGTGCGCTTTCGATAGCGACACCGTCGAACTGCCCGGCATGGCGAAGCTGGCGACGCTCATGGATCCGGCGGCAATGCCCATGTACTGGCGCAGTCGCTTAACGGACGGGACTCCAGCGCACAGCAATTCAGTGAGAAGTCGCACACGACGTCTGGCAATCGTCCTACAGACAAGCGCTTTCGACCCCTTGACACTGTCTGCCGAGACCGTGCCGCCAGCACGGGAAACCGACACCGACAGGGTGCGCCCACGGGCCGTGCGAGACTTATGCTACTTTCACCACCGACGCGGCGACGGGCCGCATCAACAGACCACCACGGAGAACCGCCACATGCCAACGCCTCTGCCGGCCGCGGCCGCCCGAGCCGCCCCGAACGTCCGCCCCGCCGCCGCGGAGGACGTGTTCTACCCCTGCTCGGACGGTAGGCCGATGGCCGACAACATGTGGCAGGCGGACGCCATCATGATGGCCGCCGGCGACCTCAGGACCGCGCATCCGCGGGCGCTGGTGGCGGCGGACATCCTGGTGTACCCGGAGGAGGGGAACAACAAGAACAGCATCGCGCCGGACGTGCTGGTGGCGTTGGGGCTCGGAACGCACAAGCGGTCGAGCTACTTCGTCTGGCGCGAGGGCAAGCCGCCGGACTGGGTGCTGGAGGTGGCGTCGCCGGGCACGCAGGCGAAGGATCGTGGCGTCAAGCGGCGCCGCTACCGGGAGATGGGGGTGCGGGAGTACTGGCTGTTCGATCCGAAGGGCGACGCGTACCCGCAGGGGGAGCCGCGGCTGCAAGGGTTCGCGCTGGTGGATGGCGAGTACCGCGCGCTGGAATCGCGGCTGGTGGACGGCGAGCGGGTGATCCGCAGCGAGGTGCTGGGCTTGGACGTGCGCGTGGACGGCGAGCTGCTTCGCTTCCGGGACGTGGAGACGGGCGCCGATGTCCGGCACTGGCCTGAAGCCGAGGCAGCTGCCGAACGTGCCGAAGCCGAGGCCAGAGAGGAGGCCGCGCAGCGCAAGGCTGCCGAAGCCCGTGCCGAACGGGAATCGGCCCGTGCCAAGCGGGAATCGGCCCGTGCCAAGCGGGAAGCGTCCCGTGCCGAGCAGGAAGCATCCCGCGCCAAGCGGGAATCGGCCCGCGCCGAGCAGGAAGCGTCCCGTGCGAGCCGGGAGGCCGCCGCCCGCTCGGCCGCCGAGGCTCGCGTTGCGGAGTTGGAAGCCGCGCTGCGGCGTTCGAGGGCGGGTCCTCCGCCGTGAGCGGTCACTGACCACAAATAGTCGCAAACCCAAAGGGCATCGGTGGGCAGGCCGATGTCAGATGTCCGCGACGCGGTACGACTGGTAGCTGGGCGGCGGTCCGATTCTTGCGCTTGACACGTCCGTTTTCCCCGTCTCCCTCCCTCCCTCCCTCCCTCCCTCCCTCCCTCCCTCCCTCCGATGGGGTTCCAATGTGCGAAGCCCGTCGAGCAATGCATCTTCCGAGGTGTTTTCGGAGTCGTTGAGCCACGAAACAAGGGATGAGCGAGGACCAAGCGCATGACATCAGATTCGAGTACGTCTACCGGAAACGACGCCACCAGCTCGTCGCAAACGAAATCGACGGTTCCAGCGGATCGCCCAATCCCTTGGGCGGTCGTTGTCCCGGTCGTGTTGGTCGGCGCCGTCGTCCTATTGGTCGGTCTGCCGCTCGGCGCCGTCTTGATCCTAAGCAGTTCCGGCTGCTGCCTTGTCTCCGGCCCGGAATACCTGATCACATTCTGGGCATCGATGATCGCCGGGTTCCTCGCCCTCTTCGGCCTAGTGGTCACCGGCGTATCCATCATCACGGCGTTCAGAACAGACAGCACCGCGAGGGCCGAGGCGCAGCACGTTGCGGACAAGGCCGCCAGGACATACCTCAAGCGCTACAAGGAGAATCTGTTTGAAGAAATGGCGGCCGCGAGAGACTGCGTTAAGGCCAAACGCTCCGCCGTCGTAGCGGAGATTCAGGCGCAGGAGGACGCCGCGAGCGGTGCGATTGACGGAGCACGACAGCAGACGACGAGCCTGGCAAATGAGGCGCAACAGGCCATTGACGGAGCGCGAGAGCAGACGACGAACCTCGCAAGTGAAGCGCAACAGATCATTGACGGGATACGGGAGCGGATAGGCACCGCGGCAAGTGAAGCACAAGGCACGATAGATACAGCGAGCCAAGAAGTGATGCAGCAGCGCAACGAGACGATTGGCGCATTCGATAGTGCGCGACAAGATGTGCAGACGGCTGCAAGGGCAGCACGGGATCGAATCGAAAGGGCTGGAGATCCGCCTCAAGGCGGGGGCGGGTCGGATTAAACGGATGCCGTACAACACCGGCCTCTGCGCAGTCGGCCTGATGGCGGCGGTTCTCCTTGTGGGATGCAATGACGCCAAGGATTGTCGGAACTGCAACGAAGGCGGTGCCGAACTTTGCTCCACCAGCCCGCTCCTGAGGGCGTCGGTCGACGATGGCAAGGCAACGTTGGAGTGGGAACCTGCCGTCGGCTTGCGAGCCGCCGTCAAGGCATGGCAAATCCGACAGGCACTGCAAGGCGATAGCTGGTCGGTCTCCCGCAGCACCGGCCCTGCGGCAACCGCCTACGTCGTATCCGGCCTAACCAACGACAAGGCATACACGTTTCAAGTTCGGGCCCAACTCGACGCTGCGGACTTCGCCTGCTGGAGCGCTCCGGTCACCGTCGTGCCGAGGCGTATTGACGATGTGATGCAGGAGATCGAGAAGCACCAGAGAGCGATTGCGGAACACATGGCCGCATTGGAAGCGGTCGCCACCTCGACGAGCGAAATCGCAGCGCAGTCCGCGGGCATTCGCGACGGAATAGGCCGGGTGGCAGCCAGTGTGCATACGGCTGGAGAGCACCTAACGGCGGCGACGATTGCGGTCTCGGAGCAGGCGGCGGACATTGGCGACGAGGTGGAGAAGCTGACGGTCAGCGTGGATGCAGTGGGGCGGAAAGTAGAAAAAGGGCTTGCCGAGGTTGCCGAACAGCTAGGCAACGCCTGCAAAGGCTGCGGGACGCTTCCCGACAACTGCCGCTATTTGGGAAGTGTGCCCTTTGAGCACGACTGCCATCGCATCGAAGACGGAAATCAGGACGAGTTGGACTGCGTGCTCGACAAGCTGTCTACGCAAGAAGAGGGGCTCTTCCTGACCGTGGGCTATGCGACGCCAGTAGGCCATGCCGTTCACAATTTGCGCTTGTCAAACCTGCGTGCGGCTTGCGTGTCTCGATGCCTCGATCGTGGTCTGCCGAAAGGGAAGTTCGCGTTCAGGGAGATCGCAGGAGGAGAGGTCTCTCTAGACCGTAGCGACCTGGAGGGATTAAGCCCACGAGGACGGCGCGTAGACGTGACTTTCTGCCCGGGCTACTCGAGCGAAGTGCCGGACGCCGAGGATCGGGAACCGGTCTGGCCGGACGCCGAGGAGTGCGGCTGTCCCGGTACAGACTTGAGTGCCGACAGGTCACGCGCCAAGTGTCAAGCGGCTGTCGTGGGCACGGTGGGCGCACTTCTAAGGGAGGTTGAGGATGTTTGACGCGGGTTCGCGTTGGGCCGTGGCGTGGATCGCGGCGGTCGCCTTTGTTGCGCCAGTGGCGGCGCAGGAACCGATCATCGAAACCTTCGCCGGGAGCGGCGGGGAGGCCGAGATCGGGCCCGAGCCATGGGGGGTGGCGGTGGACGGTTCGGGCAACGTCTACATCGCCGACACGCGCAACCGCCTCGTCCGCAAGGTAGACTCCTCGGGGGTCATCACGATCTTCGCGGGTACCGGCTCATGGGGCTCCGGCGGCGATGGCGGGCCGGCGACTTCGGCGACACTCGCCTCTCCGAGAGGGGTGGCGGTGGACGGTTCGGGCAACGTCTACGTCGCCGACGGCGGCAACCGCGTCCGCAAGGTGGACTCCTCGGGAACCATCACGACCTTCGCGGGCACGGGCACTTTCGGCTTCGGTGGCGACGGCGGTTCGGCGACTTCGTCGCTGCTAAGGACTCCCGCGAGCGTGGCGGTGGACGGTTCGGGCAACGTCTACATCGCCGAAATCAACGGCCACCGCATCCGCAAGGTGGATTCGTCGGGAACCATCACGACCTTCGCGGGCACCGGCACAGGGGGCTTCGGCGATGGCGGCGGCTCGGCCACTTCGTCGATGCTCTGGTCTCCCGCGGGGGTGGCTGTGGACAGTTCAGGCAACGTCTACATCGCGGACGAGGGCAACAACCGCGTCCGCAAGGTGGACTCATCGGGGATCATCACGACCTTCGCGGGCTCAGGCTACTACAACGCAGGCTTCAGTGGCGACGGTGGTTCGGCCACTTCGTCGATGCTTTGGCGGCCCAGCGGAGTTGCGGTTGACGGTTCGGACAACGTCTACATCGCCGACACTTGGAACCACCGCGTCCGCAAGGTGGACTCGTCGGGGATCATCACGACAATCCTAGCGGCTCCGACCATCCACCGCCCCAAAAGCGTGGCGGTTGACGGTTCGGGCAACGTCTACGTCGCAGAGTTTTCCCGCGTCCTCAAGTTCGACGCCCTCACGAACAACGTTTTGACGATCGCTTCGGCGGGCAGCTACGGCTTCGGGCTGGATGGCGTGCCGGCGACCTCGTCGCTGCTTGCGGATCCTCGGAGAGTGGCGGTTGACTGGTCGGGCAACGTCTACATCGCCGACAGAGCCAGCGACCGCATCCGCAAGGTGGACTCCTCGGGAAACATATCGACGTTCGCGGGCACCGGGACGCTCGGCTCCAGCGGCGATGGCGGAGCAGCGATTTCGGCGCGCTTGTGGAACCCCGACGGGGTAGCGGTAGATGCATCGGGCAACGTCTACATAGCGGACACCTACAACAACCGCATCCGCAGGGTGGATTCCTCTGGAAACATCGGCGCGTTCGCGGGCAACGGCGATACAGGCTTTGAGTTTGGAAGCAGCAACTTCAGCGGCGACGGCGGTTCGGCGACTTCGGCGACACTCGCCTCTCCGAGAGGGGTGGCGGTGGACGGTTCGGGCAACGTCTACATCGCCGACACCAACAACCTCCGCGTCCGCAAGGTGGACTCTTCGGGAACCATCACGACCTTCGCGGGCAACGGCGCATACGGCTTCGGCGGCGACGGCGGGGCGGCCACTTCGTCGATGCTTTGGACTCCCAACGGAGTTGCGGTTGACGGTTCGGGCAACGTCTACATCGCCGACACCAACAACCATCGCGTCCGCAAGGTGGACTCTTCGGGAACCATCACGACCTTCGCGGGCAACGGCGCATACGGCTTCGGCGGCGACGGCGGGGCGGCCACTTCGTCGATGCTTAATCCTTTGGATGTGGCGGTTGACGGTTCGGGCAACGTCTACATCGCGGACTTCGGCAACAACCGCGTCCGCAAGGTGGACTCGTCCGGGATCATCACGACCTTCGCGGGCACCGGCACAGCCGGCTTCGGCGGCGACGGCGGTTCGGCGACTTCGTCGATGCTTTATGGGCCCAGGGGAGTGGCGGTGGACGGTTCGGGCAACGTCTACATTGCCGACACCGGCAACAACCGCGTCCGCCGGGTGTACGTGCCTCGCCCGCCAGTTGCTGAAGCGCCGGAGCAGCCGGCGCCCCCGGCTGTGCCGAATGCCCCGCCCCAAGTGCTGGCCGCGCTGCCGGCTGCCACGCTGTCTGGCGGGCAGACGGCGAGGATCGACCTGTCCGGCGCGTTCCAGGACCCCAACGGCGACGTGCTGGCCTACTCGGCGGTGTCGTCGGCGCCGGCCGTGGTGCTGGCATCGGTGGACGGCGGGGCGCTGGTGCTGGTCGGCGTTTCCTCCGGCGTGGCGACGGTCACGGTGACGGCTACCGATCCGCGCGGCTTGAGCGTCGGGCAGACGTTCGCGGTGACGGTGGGCACGGTGCTGTCGCTGGTCGGCGACGGTGCGGCGGCCGAAGGCGGCACGGTGTCGCTCGCCGTGCGCTTGAGCGCCGCGCGCGACGCGCCTACGGAGTTCGCTTGGAAGGTGCTTGCGGACGCGGACCCGGCGACGGCGGACGCAGACTCCGGCGAATACGGAGACGCATCCGGCAGCGGCAGCATCGCCGCTGGCGAAACCGAGGCGGCCATCGAGATCGGCATCGCGGACGACACGGATGTCGAGCGGCCCCGGGAGTGGTTCGTCGTGGAGCTGACGGCGGACGCGGTGGCGCTGGGCCGGTCGCGGGCGGCGGTGGCGGTGCTGGAAGGCGTCTGCGACCGGACGCCGGCGGTGGCGGCGGCGCTGGTGGCCGAAGGCTGCGAAACGGCGACGGACGACACGCTTGCGGCGCTGCGCACGCTGTCCCTTGAGGACGCCGGCATCGCGGCGTTGAACGGCGACGACCTTGCTGGACTGCAAGGCTTGCAGGTGCTTGGGCTGCGCGGCAACGCGCTGGCGGAGCTGCCGGAGGGCCTGCTGTCGGCAGCGCCCGCCCTTCGCTTCGTGCTGCTCGGCGGCAACCGCCTTGCGGCGCTGCACGGGGATGCGTTCGCCGGACTGTCGGAACTGCGCGAGCTGGACCTGTCGGACAACGCCTTGGCGGACCTGCCCGCCGGGTTGCTGTCCGGCCTGCCGGAACTGCGCCATCTGCGTCTCGACGGCAACGCGCTGGAGACGCTGCCGGACGGCTTGTTCTCCGGCGCGTCTTCGCTGCGCTCGGCGCGTCTCGACGGCAATCCGGGTGCGCCCTTCGCCCTGCGGGCGGAGCTTCGTCGGAACGATGCGCCGGCGGCCGCGCCGGCGCCGGCGACGATCCAGGCGACGATGGCGGCCGGCGCACCGTTCCCCGTGGACATCTCCCTCTCGGCGGACGGCGGCGGCTTCCAGTCCGCGGACGGGACGCTGGCCGAGGATGCCACCATGCCGCTGGCGGCAGGTGAGACGGTGGGCGCGGAGCTGACGGTTGCCGCGGGCGATGCGGCGGCGGTGCGCGTCACCCCGTCCGTGGGCGAGGCGCCG
Source organism: Candidatus Azotimanducaceae bacterium (assembly GCA_965199875.1). Classification (GTDB taxonomy): domain Bacteria; phylum Pseudomonadota; class Gammaproteobacteria; order Pseudomonadales; family Azotimanducaceae; genus VXYL01. The sequence continues at coordinate 134,120 of OZ241346.1, forward strand.
GACACGATCTGCGACGGCTTCCCATGCTGGCGCGGCCTTGTGTTGGAGGCCGGCGATCCGCTGGTGCTGTTCGCGGCGCCGCCGACGGCCGCCGACATGCTGCCGGAGCCTGCGCCGCTGTACGGCGAGGACCTGCGCCTGCCGCTGGCGTCGCTGGTGACGGCGGGCAGCCTGCTGGTGGCGCGCTGGCAGGCAACTTCGTCGAACCCGTCGGTGGCGACGGTCCGCGTCAAGGACGGCGAACTGGTGGTGGCGACGGAACCCGGCGTCGAGGGCGCGGCGGAGATCGAGGTCGTGGCGACGGACGCCGCTGGCCAGTCCGTCACCGTGCGCTTCCAGGTGCAGGTGGACTTCTACTGGCCCGGCACGCGCCGCTGGCGGCTGGCGGTGCCCGCCGAATAGCCTATGGGCGTCTTTGGGTTAAGGTGTTCCGATGTTGACGCTGGGCATCGAGACATCCTGCGACGAGACGGGCGTTGCCTTGTACTACGACAGCGCCGATGGCGGAGCTGTCGGCGATTGACTACGCTTAAGGGCTAAGTACGGAGCGGGCCCCAAGGGAGAACGCTGCATTGTTGACGGAACCGCAAGACGCTCGGGCCGTGGATACTCGCCTGGCCATGCTGCTGTGCGATGCCCTTCCGCGGCAGGGCGCTTGGCGCGATGGCGAGTACCTGTGGCTCACCGATCGCACGGCGCGCCTGATCGAGTTCACCGACGGCTGGCTTGAGGAGCTGCCGATGCCCACCTCCACGCATCAGGCGGTGCTGCTGTTCCTGTACGACCTGTTTCGTACCTACCTCGGGAGCCGCGGCGGCGTGGTGATGGTGGCGCCGTTGCGCATGCGCGTTCGCGAGGGCAAGTTTCGCGAACCGGACGTGCTGCTGCTGCGTGATCGGAACGATCCGCGCTTCGAGGATCGCTACTGGCTGGGCGCGGACCTGGTGGCCGAGGTGGTGAGCCCCGCCAACCCCGACAGAGATCTGGTGGAGAAGCGCGCGGACTACGCCGAAGCAGGCGTTCCGGAGTACTGGATCGCGGATCCCCGCGACGAGACTCTTCGCGTGCTCCGCCTCGACAACCGCGCCTACCAGCAGGCGGGCATCTACCGGCGCGGCGAGGTCGCGCCTTCGGCGTCGCTGGAAGGGCTGCGCGTGGAGGTGGCCGCGGTGTTCGACGCACCCAAGCCGGCGCCGCCATAGGCGAGGCGCAGGGCCGAGGGGGATGTGGCGAACAACCGGCTGAAGGAGCCTTTGGTCCGTGGAGATCGTTCGCGATCACTTGTGGCGAACGACGAATTGCCGGTAGCCAGCGTTGTTGCAGCGGCCAGTTCGAGCAGACGGCCAGCAGGTAGATGCGGGGTGGTGCCTTTTGCAAGATCATTCGACGGACGTTCTTGTTAAATGACCGTCAAATAGAAAAAATCTATGTATTCAAAGAGTTAGATCAATTTCCGCTCGATCTTCGGGGCGTCCGTTAAATTGGACTTCGCCGATCGCCCGCCCAGTTGGGCGCGTAGCGCATTCTGCGCCGCCCGGCCTGTTCGTCCACGGGCTTGATGGCGCCGTCTTCCACGGCTTCGCGGATGTAGCGCGAGGCGATGCTTGCGGCCGATGCCGGCGTTGCCGCGTTGATGTCGAAGCGGCTGCGCAGCGAAGCGTTGGTAAGGGATTCCCCGTTCACATGCTTCAGGCAGGCGTGCAGATAGCAGGCGCGCACGCGCTCCGATCGGACCATGTCCGCCAAGGGCTTGGGCCCGTACAGAACAGTGCGCGTAAAGCCAGCCGGCGCCTCGAAGATCGGCGCCGGAAGCTGGAAGCGCTCCACCTCGGCCACCACCTTGTCGATGCCGCTGCCCCGTTCCTCGCAAATGTCGAAGCGCCGCATCAGCGAAGCCAGCGCCTCGTTGCGCGATCGCGGCGGGCTGTCCAGAAAGCGCTCCGGGCTCGTCAGCGGTTCGCCGGGATTGGTGACCTCCACGCGCCCGTCGAAGATCTCCACCAACGGGCCGGCGCCGGTTACCGAGAAGTCCTGGTGGATGAGCGCGTTGGCGACCAGTTCGCGCACCGCCAGCGGGGGGAAATCCGGCGTCGCCCGCTGAAACGCGCGTCCGTTCGCCTCGTGCGTCGGCAGTCGAGCATGGATGTAGTCCATCAGTTCGGCGAAGCCGGCGGCATATCCCCGCGTCTCCTCGCGCTCGCGCAGCGTCTCGAGGCGGCCCGTACCGCGATACTCGACGACGCGCAGCGCCTTGCGCTGCAGCCGCGTAAAGTCGCCGAGATTCTTGGCGAGGAGAATCGCGCCGAGATTGGTGATGTTGAAACCGCCCGCCTCGCACGGGCCGATCAGCCTGTCGCGCTCGAGGACTTCGAGCGTGGCGTCGCGGCCATCCGCCGCCGGCGCGCCAAGCAAGTCGAAATAGGCAGGGCAGTCCAGCTTGAGCAGAACCTCCTCTCCCGGAAGGCGCTCGGCGGCGATTCCCTCCTCGAAGCGGACGCGGGTCTGCCAAAGCTCGCGTTCCCGGAGCAAGCCGCGCCGGTATCGAGTGTCTCGGGTCGGTGCCATCTGGTTCCTTGAGCGGCGTCCACCTTAACATTCGAGTCGAAGTTTCCGGCCCGTGCTGTGCTGAAGGCGCTGATCGTCCGCTAGGCGGACCCTTTGGTCGTGCAAGCGGTGAGAACAGGCTGCTTCAACATAACGTCACGACAGCCGCGTTCCACGAGCAACAGCCGCCGTCTACCTCGTGGGAGCCGTATGTGGAAAAGCCTGGTAGCTGACAAGCCTTCGGTGGCGGAAGAGGTAGGAGTCGAACCCACCGGACGCCAACGAGCGTCCCGACGGCTTTGAAGGCCGCGCGCCCCACCGGAGACGATGCTCTTCCGCTGTCCAGTATACGTCTGCTAGCGGGGCTGCCACGCCGAGGGTTCGCCGATCACCTGCCGCGTGTCGGCGCTGCGTCGGGTAAGGCCGTTGGCGTCGAAGTACTCCAGCACTTCGATCACGACGTTGCGGCCGATGCCCGATGCGTCGCGGAACTGCCGCACCGTGAACGGGCCTTTGGCGGCAAGGCCAACGGCGATGTCGGCCAGTTCGAGCAGCCGGCTCGGCAGGTAGAGGCGGGTGGCGCTGATGCGCACCGCCAGTCGAAACGCCGGCAGCGTGCGCAGCTCGCGCTCGACGCCGGCGAAGGGGCGTTGCAGACGCTTGGCGATGTCGCCGATGCTCGGCGGTTGCATGGAGTCGAGCATGGGTTCGACGGCTTCGTACAAGCGCTGCACTTCGGCGGGAATGTCGGCGTGGTGCGAGGCGAGGGCGTACTTGCCGCCGGCCAGCCGCAGCGAGCCGTCGGCGGCGAGCGAGGCGAGCACCAGCCGAGTCGCGTCTTCGGCGCCGGGCGTTGTCAGTTCTCCGGCGCTCAAGCCCTCGCTGGCGGGTTCGCTGCGGTGCCAGGCGGCCAGCGTGGCGCGGATGCGCTCGGCGGTCTCGGCAACCAGTTCGGCATGCAGTAGGCAGCCGTCCAGCCATTGCAGCCGGCGAGCTTCGGCGGCGCTCCGCACGGCGTCCGGCGCGGCGTTCCAACGTCGGCCGAAGGCGGCTGCGTCCACCGGCTGCGTACGCGCCAAGGCGGCCAGCGTGACGTCCATGGCGTCCACTCGAATCGACGCCAGACGCTGCAGGCGCTTGGGGCTGCGACGGCGAGCGGGCACGTCCAGGTCCTGCACCACGGCGCCGCCAAGCGTGCGCTCCAGAGCCTGATCTCGAAGCACCACCCGATCGCCCACCTTGACGTGCAGAGGAGGTTCGCAGGCGATGTCCACGGGCGCCTCTTCGCCGGCCCTGACGGGCGACGTATATACCAGCAGGATGCGCCCCTGGCCGTGGCTGGTGCCGTGGTAGATGTGCGTCGGCGTGCCGTGTTTGACCGGGCGCGGAAAGTCTTCGACGACGGTCAGCGTTGCCGCGAATCGCGTTGCCGGTTCGCGCAGCGTGTGTTCCATCAGCCAGTCGCCGCGGCGGATGGCGGCGATGTCGACGCCGGCCAGGTTGAGCGCCGCGCGATCTCCGGCCTGGGCGCGGTCCGCGGCGGCGTTCTGCACGTGGATGGCGCGTACGCGCACTTCGCTGCCGCTGGAACCGAGCACCAGGCGGGCGTTCAGACCGACGTGCCCGGAAACCACCGTGCCGGTCGCTACGACGCCGCTGCCGCGAACGGTGAACGCGCGGTCGATGGCAAGACGGAAAAGCCCCTTCGCGGCAGCCGGAGCGAGGGTCTGTGCGGCGCGTCCCAAGTGTTGTCGAAGGTCGGCGATGCCGTCGCCAGCGCTGCACGACAGCGGGACGACGTCGGCGTCGGCCAGAAACGAACCCGCGACGGCCTCGCGGATGCGCTCGCGCACGGCGTCCACGCGCTCGCTGGCGACGCGATCGATCTTGGTGAGCGCGACGACGCCTTGGCCGAGGCCCAGCAAGCCCAGTATCTGCAAGTGCTCGCGGGTCTGCGGCATGACGCCGTCGTCGGCGGCGACGACCAGCAGCGCGTACTGGTTGGCGGCGATGCCAGCCACCATGTTGTGGACGAAGCGATGGTGGCCGGGCACGTCCACGAAACCGATCCGATGGCCGCCGATGTCGGCGTAGGCGAAGCCCAGGTCGATGGTCAGGCCGCGCCGCTTCTCCTCCGCCAGGCGATCGGTGTCGACGCCGGTGAGGGCGCGGACGATGGACGTCTTGCCGTGGTCCACGTGCCCGGCGAGCGCAACGATCACGGCAGCGTTCGCAGCGTTTGCAGGAGTTCTTCGAGCGGCTCGGCGCCGTGCATGTCCAGCCACAGCCGGTTGCTGGCGATGCGCCCGAGCACGGCCGGGTGGCAGCGCCGCAGCTTGGCCTCGAACGCGCGCAGCTGCCCATGCGACGGGAAGGCAATCGTCACCGCGCAGCTGTCGATGGCCTCGCCGGGCAGTGCGCCGCTGCCGAGCTGCGCTTGCGCTGGCTGCACGTCGATGCGTGCCGCGGGCACCTTGGCCAGCGCCTCGGCCACCCGATTGGCGCGCTGCTTCAACTCGGAACTCGCCAGCTGCAGCGTCGCCAGCAGCGGAATCTTGTCGGCAACGCTGGACTCGTCCTCGTAGGCCTTCAGCGTCGCGTCCAGCAAGGCCAGCGCCACCTTGTCCAGGCGCAGCGCGCGCTTCATGGGATTGGCGTTGATGGCGTCGACCAGGTCGCGCCGGCCGACGACGAGCCCCGCTTGGCTGCCGCCAAGCAGCTTGTCGCCGGAGAAGGTGACGATGTCCGCACCGGCGGCCAGCAGTTCCCGCGGCGTCGGTTCGCGCGCCAGGCCGAAGCGCCGGGTGTCCAGCAAGGCGCCGCTGCCGGCGTCGACGCACAAGGGCAGGCCATGGCGGGCGGCGATGTCGGCCAGCTCGCGCACGGAAGCGGAGCGCGTGAACCCTTCCACGCGGTAGTTGCTTGGATGCGCCTTCAGCAACAGCGCCGTGCGTTCGCCGATGGCGCGCTCGAAGTCGGCCGGATGGGTGCGGTTGGTGGTGCCGACCTCGCACAGCTGGCTGCCAGCCCGCGCCATCACCTCCGGCAGGCGAAAGCTGCCGCCGATTTCGACGAGTTCCCCCCGCGAGACCGGAACCTGCCGATGCAGCGCCAGCGTGTTGAGCACGATCAGCACCGCCGCGGCGTTGTTGTTGACCACCGTAGCGTGTTCGGAACCGCACAGCAGACGCAGCCGGTGGGCGACGATGGCCTCGCGGTCGCCGCGTCCGCCGGCGTTCAGGTCGTACTCCAAGGCGACCGGCCGCGACGCGGCTTGCAGCGCAGTCTCGGCCAGCTCCCGGGAGAGCACGCTGCGCCCCAGGTTGCTGTGGACGATGGTGCCGGTGAGGTTGAACACGGGAACGTAGCCGCGCCCGACCTCGCGTTCCAGCCATGCTTGCAGCGGCTCGGCGTAGCCATCGGGCTGCGCGGCCCAGCTCGGCACCGGCGCGTCCGCGGCGCGCAACTCGTCCTGCACCGCGCGCACGGCGTGCTTGACCGTCAGCAGCCCCCACGGCTCCGCCAGGGCGCGAACTGCCGGGGCGTTCAGGACGCTGTCGACGCTGGACAGATGGCGACGCGGCATGGTTTCGAGACTACCACGCGCTGGGGGAGCGAGTCGGGAGCGGCAGCGACGAACACGTGGCAAACGCCGACGAGCAAAGTGTTCGGCGACGATGCACGGCGAACGGGCGGGTGATAAGGTGCGCGGGTTTGTTCGACAGCGAGGCGCTCGATGACCGAGAGCAGGGCAGTGGCGTTCGTTGGCCTCGGCGTCATGGGCTATCCCATGGCTGGCCATCTGGCCGCGGCGGGGCACCGCGTGCGCGTCTACAACCGCACCGCGGAACGCGCCGAAGCGTGGCTTCGGGAGCACTCGGGCAGCCGCGCGGAAACGCCAAGGGAAGCCGCCGAAGGCGCCGAGTTCGTCTTCATGTGCGTTGGCAACGATCAGGACGTGCAGAGCGTCGGCTTGGGCGACCGCGGCGTCTTCGCCGGCGCTGGCAAAGCCGCCGTCGTGGTCGATCACACCACGGCCTCGGCGAAGCTCGCCCGGCAACTGGCCACGGTCGCCTCCGAGCGCGGCGTCGGCTTTCTTGATGCGCCGGTGAGCGGCGGCCAGGCGGGTGCCGAGAACGGCCAGCTGACGATCATGGTCGGCGGCGATCCGGCCACCTTCGAGCGAACGCGTCCGATCATCGACTGCTACGCCAAGGCGGTGCGGCTGATGGGCGGCGCCGGCAGCGGCCAGCTCACCAAGATGGTGAACCAGGTATGCATCGCCGGCGTTCTGCAAGGGCTTGCCGAGGGCCTGCATTTCGCCGAGAAGGCTGGCCTGGACGTGGATGCGGTGGTCGAGGTCATCTCCAAGGGGGCGGCGCAGTCCTGGCAGATGGACAACCGCGCCGCCAGCATGGCGCGGCGCCAATTCGACTTCGGCTTCGCCGTCAACTGGATGCGCAAGGACCTCGACATGACCTTGGCCGCCGCCCGCCAGCTGGATGCCCGCATGCCCTTGGCGGCGCTGGTGGACCAGTTCTACGCCGACGTCCAGGCGATGGGCGGCGGACGCTGGGACACTTCCAGCCTGATCGAGCGCCTGCGCCGAGTCGAATCGGCCGGCGAGGCGTAGCCCGATGCCACGCTTCGCCGCCACGCCCGAGGACGACTACCCCGTCGTCTATCTGGCCGACACCGACAAGCCGCTGCCCAAGCGCATCGATCCGAACACCCGCTACGCCTACTTCAAGACCATCGCCCGGGGCGGCCGGTCCATCATCCAGTCCTGCAAGGACCTGCATCTGATGCGCGTCGTCTGCTACAAGAGCCTGAAGCCGGAGTTCGCCGACGACGCGGTTGAACAGCGCCGCTTCGTGCGCGAAGCCAGGGTCTCGGCGATGCTGCAACATCCGAACACCGTGCCCACCTACGAGATCGGCAGGGACGGCAACGGCCATCCGTACTTCACCATGAAGCTGGTCCACGGCTACACCCTGCGCGAGATTCTCGACTACCGCGAGCGCTACGACCTGACGCGCCTGGTCGAGGTGATCGTCCAGGTCGCCCATGCCCTCGACTACGCCCACGGCCACGGCGTCGCGCACCGGGACATCAAGCCGGAGAACGTCCTGGTCGGCCCCTTCGGCGAAGTCCTGGTGCTGGACTGGGGCTTGGCGAAGGTCTGGCAGTCGAGCGGCGCCGGCATCGACAAGGAGCCGAGCCGGGTAGTGGTCGAAGACCCAACGCTCACCAGCGAGGGCAAGATACAGGGCACCGTGTCGTACATGTCGCCGGAGCAGATCCGCGACGATCCGGCCATCGACCAGCGCACCGACATCTACAGCCTGGGCGCCGTGCTGTACGAAGTGCTGGCCGGCCGGCCGCCGGTGACCGGAGAGACCATCGACGAGATCCTCGAACAGACGCTGGAGGCGAAGATCGTGCCGCCGTCGGACCACGCCAGCGCCGCCGTGCCGCCGCGACTGGACGCCATCGCCATGGCCTGCCTGCATCAAGATCCCGGCGAGCGCTACCAGACCGCCGAGACGCTGATCCGCGAGCTGCAGGAGGACTGGTAGCCAACTCGTTGCCGCGCAGCCCTCACTGGCTGTCTCGTGCGGCACCGGTGCGCGAGTGCGCCGGGGCGCTGCTAGCCGTCCACTGCCGCCGGCACTTCCGCGCCGAGTTTCTCAAGCGCCCGATTGGCGCGCTGCCGCCAGGCTTCGTCCGGGTGCCAGTTGGCGGTCTTGTTCAGATGCGCCCGGGCGCGCGCCACGTCGCCGCCCAACCGATGCGCCTCGCCCAGGTAGTAGTTGATGCGCGGCGACCACGGAGCGCGAAAGTGCGCCGCCAGGAGGTATTCCAACGCCTCCTCCGGCTGCCCCGCCAGCAAGTACAGGAGCCCCAGCCCGTAGGCGGCGTCGGCGCGATGGCTGGCGGCCGCCAAGGCGCGATGGTACGCCGTCGCCGCGGCGCCGAGTTGCTGCGGACATTGCTCCGTCGGCCTCAGCTCGCACAGCGCCGTGTGAAGCTGGCCGATGCGCACGTTGACGGCCGGATCGTCGGGTGCGATGGCGGCGGCCGCGTTGGCGTCTTCCAGGCCCCGTTCCGCACTGGCGGCAATCCGCGAACGGCCAAGCAGAGCGCCGATGTGCCGAGGGTCGCGTTGCAGGATGGCGTCGTAGTGGACGGCGGCCTTGTCGGGATGGTGCGGATAGACGGCCTGCGCCAGCACGTAGCGCGACTCGCTGTCGTTCAGGCAGTCGCGCTTGTACTTGGGCGCCTCGTAGTCTTCCATCTTGAAGCGATGCACCTTGGCCGGTTCGTCGCCGCTCGAGTCGTAGTAGGCGCGCATCAGCGGATGCAGCTGCGCCGGCGCCACGCCAAGCGCCTGCTCGATCGCCTGCAAGGAGGTCGCGCCGGCATCGACGGCTTCGAGCATGGCGCCGATGTCCTCGGCGTAGCGGCTGCCGTCCGCGCGGGCAGCGTGATGCAGAAAGCGAACCAGCCCCCAGGCGAGGGTGTAGACGTCCGACAGATCGTGGCGCTGCCAGTCCAGCCGGAACCGCTCGCCGAGCACTTGCTGGATCGGCAGTTCCGGCTGCTTGACCAGATACCGCAGCAGCGCATGCGGGCCGCGCCCAAGGGTGACGAAGCCTTCGGCGTCGATGCTCAAGCTGGCCAGGTAGGACGCCAGGCCCTCTTCGTACCAGATCGGCAGATTCAGCATGGTGCGGCTGCGCAGCAGGAAGTGGGTGTATTCGTGGTACGCGAAGGCGTGCAGATGGCGGCCGTTGTGGTCCGGCCCGAAGGCCAGCAGGCTCTGCTCCAGGGCTGGCCGCATGAAGCCGACGATGTGCGGGAACTCGAACAGCGCGGCGAAGTCCTGGGAGCGCTTGAACACCAGCAGCCTGGGCGCCGCCGGCGGATTCAACGGCCGGCCGGGCAGCACGGCGTACGCGGCGGCGCGAAATCGGTCCAGCGACAGCAGCAGGGCGACGGACTTGCGCTCGCCGAGGTCGGTCACCAGGTCGAAGTGGTCGCTGCTGAGACGGCACCACTGGCGGCTTTCGACCCCGGCATGGGCGAGCAGGGGCGTCAGCGCCAGGGCGAGGCAGCCCGCCGTCCGCCGCCAAAGCCGTGCCGCGGGTTTGCGCGTCACGACGGGCGCACTCCGCCGCGCCCAATGGCGAGGTGCGTGAAACCCATCTCGGCAAGCCAAGCCGGGTCGTAGAGATTGCGTCCGTCGGCGATTACCGGCGTCTTCAGCGCCGCCTTGACGACGGCGAAGTCGGGGCTGCGGAACTCGTTCCACTCGGTGGCCACCAGCAACGCGTCGGCGCCGACCGGGACGTCGTCGCGCCGGCCGCACAGTACCAGGTCCTCGCGCCGACCGTACAGCTGCCGGGCCGAATCCAACGCTTGTGGGTCGTAGGCGCGCACGGTGGCGCCGGCCTGCCATGCGGCTTCCATGATCGCGCAGCTGGGCGCTTCGCGCATGTCGTTGGTATTCGGCTTGAAAGACAGCCCCCACAGGCCGATGACGCGGCCTTCGAGACTGCCGCCGAAGTGCCGCGTCAGCTTTTCGATCAGCACCCGCTTCTGCCGCTCGTTCACCGCTTCCACGCCGCGCACGATGGACGTGTCGCAGTCGACGTCCGAGGCCATGCGCAGCAGGGCGCGCACGTCCTTCGGGAAGCACGAACCGCCATAGCCGCAGCCGGGGTAGATGTACTGGTAGCCGATGCGCGGATCGGCGCCGATGCCTTGCCGCACCGCCTCGATGTCGACGCCCAGGCGGTCGGCCAGGTTGGAGAACTCGTTCATCAGGCTGATCCTGGTCGCCAGCATCACGTTCGCCGCGTACTTGGTCAGTTCCGCCGAGCGCATGTCCATGTGCAGCACCTTGTCGTGGTTGCGGTTGAAAGGCGCGTACAGGCGCTCGAGCAGGGCAGCCGCGTCGCCGTCGTCGCAGCCGACGATGATGCGATCCGGCTTCATGAAGTCCGCCACCGCCGCGCCTTCCTTCAGGAACTCGGGGTTCACTGCCACGGCCACGTCGAACGCGACGCCGCGGCGTTCCAGCCCCTCGGCGATGGCCGCATGCACCCGTTCGCCGGTGCCCACCGGCACCGTCGACTTCACCGCCACCACCACCGAACCGCCGACGCACTCGCCGATGGCGTTGGCAACGTCCATCACGTGGCGCAAGTCCGCCGACCCGTCTTCGCCGGAAGGGGTGCCGACGGCGATGAAGATCACCTCGCTGTCGCCGATGCCGCGTTCCGCGTTCGAGGTGAAGGTCAGTCGCCCGGCTTGCCGGTTGCCGCGCGTCAGCTCGGGCAGGCCCGGCTCGTAGATCGGCACTTCGTCGCGTTCGAGGGCGGACACCCTGGCTTCGTCCACGTCGACGCAGGCGACCTGGTTGCCCATCTCGGCAAAGCATGCGCCAGTCACCAAGCCTACATAGCCAGCGCCGAAAACGGTGATGTTCATGCGCTTGAGGCCGCACCCGCAAGGCTTGTCGTGCAACCATTCTACCGAAGTCTGGCCGTCAGACAGCGGAGCGTCGGCCGTGCGGCGGACCAAGCCCTCACCCGGCCGGCAGCCGGATTTCGATAGCCTCCGCCGGCCGGCCGTCTTCTTCTATGTTCTCTGCGAGTACACGCAACGCCAGCACCTCGACCTGTGCAATGGCTTCCTCGCGCGTGCTGCCGTACACCATCACTCCGGGAAGTTCCGGCACCTCCGCGATTACGCGGCCGTCCACCTCGCGTTCCGTCTCTACGGTGAGTTGCTTCATCGCTTGCGCCTCCTCGGTACCGGAGCGATAGTCCGTGCAGCCCGACGTATGGTGAACGGTAGCACTTCGTAACTTGGCGGTCTTGGCGGCCGGGATGCTTGCGGTGTTGGCGCCAAGCCGCCAAAATCCCGACTTTCCCGCCGGCGCCGAACCCCTTGCCCAAGTACGACTACGACTTGTTCGTCATCGGCGCCGGATCCGGGGGCGTGCGCGCCGCGCGAATGTCGGCGGGCTTCGGTGCGCGGGTTGCGGTGGCCGAGGAGCGCTACCTGGGCGGCACCTGCGTCAACGTCGGCTGCGTGCCGAAGAAGCTCTTCGTCTACGGTTCCCACTTCGCCGAAGACTTCGAGGACGCCGCCGGCTACGGCTGGCGCCGCAACGGCGCGACCTTCGACTGGACCGTTCTGCGCGACAACAAGAGCCGCGAGATCGAACGTCTGAACGGCGTCTACCGCAGTCTGCTGGAAAACGCCGGCGTCGACGTATTCGACGCCCGGGCGACGCTGCAAGACGCTCACGCCGTGGGCGTTGGCGGCGCCACGGTCACGGCCAGCAACATCCTGATCGCCAGCGGCAGCTGGCCGGTCGCGCCGACGTTCCCGGGCGCGGAGCATGTCGTCAGCTCGAACGAGCTGTTCCACCTGCCGGAGTTTCCGCGGCGGGTGGCGATTCTCGGCGGCGGCTACATCGCCGTCGAGTTCGCGGGGATCTTCGCCGGTCTTGGCGCCCGTACCACGCTGGCCTACCGCGGCGATCTGTTCCTGCGCGGCTTCGACGAGGGCATCCGTCGATTCGTGCTCGAAGAAATGCGCGCCAAGGGCGTGGATGTGCGCCTGGGCACCCAGGCGCAAGCAGTGGAGCAGCTTGGCGACGGCCTGCGCTGCCGCTTCGACGACGGCGCCAGCGTCGATGCGGACTTGATTCTGGCCGCCATCGGCCGCCGTCCGGCCAGCGCCGGCATGGGCCTCGAGGAAGCCGGCGTGGCCATTGCCGAGGGCGGCGCCATTCCGGTGAACGACGACTACCGCACCAGCGTGCCGCACATCTATGCCATCGGCGACGTCATCGACCGCGTGCAGCTGACGCCGGTGGCGATTGCCGAAGGCATGTGCGTGGCGCATGGACTGTTCGCCGGCGAAGAGCGCCGCGTCGACTACCGGAACGTGCCCACCGCCATCTTCTGCCAGCCGAACATCGGCTGCGTCGGGCCGACCGAAGAGGAAGCCAGGCAGCGCTTCCCCAACCTCGCCGTCTACGAATCCGTCTTCAAGCCGCTGAAGCACACGCTGTCCGGGCGCTCCGAGCGAACGCTGATGAAGCTCCTGGTCGACGGCGACGACGATCGAGTGGTGGCGGCGCACATGTGCGGCCCGGAAGCCGGCGAGATCATCCAAGGCCTGGGCGTGGCGGTGACCGCCGGCGCCACCAAGGCGCACTTCGACGCCACCATCGGCATCCACCCCAGCTCCGCCGAGGAGTTCGTCACCATGCGAGAGAGAACACGATGAAGGACATTCAATCCACGGGCGTGCGTTTGCGGCTTGTCTTTGCAGCGACGCTGGCGTTCGCCGGCTGCTTGGCAGCGGCAGAGCCGCGCAACGTCATTCTCTTCGTTGGCGACGGCATGGGCGTCTCCACCGTCACCGCGGCGCGCATCCTCGACGGCCAGAACAAGGGCGGCAGCGGCGAGGAGAACCTGCTCTCGTTCGAGCGCTTCCCCAACGTCGCCTTGGTGAAGACCTACAACGTCGATGCCCAGGTGTCGGACTCCGCCGGCACCATGACGGCGTTGATCGCGGGGCAGCGAACGCGCGCTGGCGTGCTCAGCATCGGCCCGCAGGCCAAACGCGGCGATTGCCAGGGCAGCCGCGAGCATGAACTGACGACGCTGCTGGAGGAAGCCGAGCAGCGCGGCTACAAGACCGGCATCGTAAGCACGGCGCGCGTCACCCATGCGACCCCTGCCGCCGCCTACGCCCACGCCGCCGACCGCAACTGGGAAGCCGCGGTGCCGGCGGAAGCGCAAGGCGTCTGCGCGGACATCGCCCGGCAGCTGGTGGAGTTTCCCTACGGCGACGGCGTGGACGTGGTGCTCGGGGGTGGCCGGGCGATGTTCCTGCCGACGACGGCCGCGGACCCGGAGGAAGCCGACAGCACGGGCTATCGCAGGGACGGGCGCGATCTGGCCGCGCAATGGCTTGCCGCTGGGAAAGGACGGAGCTACGTCCACGATTTGGCCGGATTCGAGGCGCTGCCGGCGCAGGGCCAAGTGCTCGGCCTGTTCGAGCAATCGCACATGGAGTTCGAGGCGGACCGGGCAGCGGACCTCGGCGGCGAACCCTCGCTCGCCGCAATGACGCGCTTCGCCATTACGCGCCTGGCTCGCTCGGAAGAAAGTGAACACGGGTTCCTGCTCATCGCCGAGGGCGGACGCATCGACCACGCCCATCACGCCGGCAATGCCTACCGCGCGCTCACGGACGCCATCGCCTTCGCCGAAGCGGTGCAGGAGGCGGTTGCCATGACCGAACCGGAGGACACGCTGATTCTGGTGACCGCGGACCACAGCCACACGCTGACCATCGCCGGCTATCCGGCGCGCGGCAATCCCATCCTCGGCTTCGTCGTCCACGCGGACGGGAAAGACGCGAAGGACGCCCAAGGCCGGCGCTACACGACCCTAGGCTATGCCAACGGCCCAGGGGCGATCCGCGGCGCCGCCGCAGGCCGTGGCGCCGAAGGGGCGGAAGAACTGCCGCCACGCCACGCGGACTACCGCCAGCGCGCCACCCATCCGATGCTCGCCGAAACCCACGCTGGCGAAGACGTGGCGGCCTATGCGCTCGGCGTTGGCGCGGAGGCCGTGCGCGGGGTGATGGACCAGCACGAGCTGCACGGCGTGATGCGGGCGGCGCTGTTCGGCCGGCAAGAGAGCGACGGCGGCCAGAACGGCGAGGACGGCGGCCAGAACGGCGAGGACGAGGGAAGCGACTAGCCATGTGGGAGAACATCCTGCGCAGTCTCGACAGCTACCTGGGCGCTGCCTGGTACTTCCCCTACGCGTTGCTGGGCGTGGGTCTCTTCTTCACGCTCTATCTGGGCTTCCCGCAGATCCGCTACTTCGGTCGCGCCTGGGGCATCCTGTTCGGCCGCCACACCCGGCGCGACGCCGAGGGCGACACGTCGCACTTCCAGGCCCTTTCCACCGCGCTCTCCGGCACGGTGGGCACCGGCAACATCGCCGGGGTGGCCTTCGCCATCTTCCTCGGCGGCCCGGCGGCCTTGTTCTGGATGTGGATGACCGCCTTCCTGGGCATGACCACCAAGTTCGTCGAGGTGACCCTGTCGCACAAGTACCGCGTCAAGGACGACCACGGCGAGATGGCCGGCGGACCGATGTACTTCATGGAGCGCGGCCTGAACATGAAGTGGCTGGCGGTGCTGTTCGCCATCGCCACGGTGTTCAGCACGCTGGGCTCGGGCAACATGCCGCAGAGCGCCAGCCTGGCCAGCGGCCTCAACGCTTCTTTCGACATTCCGCAGTGGGCCAGCGGCCTGGTGCTGGCCGTGCTGCTGCTGCTGGTGATCGTCGGCGGCATCAAGACCATCGCCCGGGTGGCCTCGGCCATCGTGCCGTTCATGGGCGTGCTCTACGCCATCGGCGCGTTCGCCGTGCTCGCCGCCAACGTCGAGCAGGTGGGGCCGGGTTTCGTGGCCGTGTTCCGCGACGCCTTCACCGGCTCGGCGGCGGCCGGCGGCTTCCTGGGCGCTTCCATCGCCTATGCCTTCAACCGCGGCGTCAACCGCGGCCTGTTCTCCAACGAGGCGGGGCAGGGCTCGGCGCCCATCGCCCACGCTTCGGCGCGGGGCGACGAGCCGGTTTCCGAAGGCATGGTGTCGCTGCTCGAACCGTTCATCGACACGCTGGTCATCTGCACCCTGACCGGGCTGGTGATTCTCTCCTCCGGGGTGTGGCAGGAGAAGTTCGAGAACGACTTCCAAGGCACCGACACCAGCTTTCTGGCCGGCGTCTACAGCGACCGGGACGGCGACGACGTGGCAGCCCTGTACGGGCATCTGCACAGCGGCAGCCACCCCTTGGGCGCGGTGTTCGACAATCCCCACCAGGCATTGCCGCTGGCCAGCGGCACCTTCGCCGTCGTCGACGGACGCTTGCAGGACGCTGCGATCACCATTCTGCACAACCGTTCCGTGGCCGAGGACGTGCGTTTCCTTGCCGACGGCGCCCCCTACACCGGCGCCGTCACCATCGACGACGGCGTGTTGGCGGAGGACCTGACGCTGCGCGGCAAGTCCCTGCTGCACTCGGTGCCGTTGACGGTGGAAGCGTTCAAGCGCAGCTTCTTCGGCGTCTACGGCCAGTACGCGGTGACGCTGGGGCTGGTGCTGTTCGCCTTCAGCACTGCGGTGGCCTGGTCGTACTACGGCGACCGCGCCATGACCTACCTGTTCGGCGACACCCGCGCCGTGCTGTGGTACCGGCTGGCCTACGTGGCGATGTTCTTCCTGGCGGCCATCGCCGACACCTCGCTGGTCTGGCTGGTCTCGGCGGTCACGCTGGCGCTGATGGCGCTGCCCAACCTGCTTGGCGTGGTGCTGCTGCGGCGGGAAATGAAGCAAACGGTGCGCGACTACTGGCGACGGTTCGAGTAGCTGCGCCCCGCTGCCGCACCATCCGCAGCGGCATCAGCGGAAGTTGCGCGACCGGAAGGACGCGTAGCGGGCATCGTCCGCGGCGATGTGGTCCGCGCCGGCATGCCATAGGCGCTGCTCGGCCGAGGCCGTCTGCGCCGGTTCGGCGCGGCCGAGCTCGACAAGTTTGTGGCTGAGGTCGCGCACCTCGCCGGCGACGACGTGAACGACGGTTTCTTCCCGCTCCACGATGCCCTTCACCGCGATCAGCCGGCTGCCGAGCAGTTCGCGGCGAAAGCGCGTCAGCACCGAGTTCCAAACGACGACGTTGCTGTTGCCGGTTTCGTCCTCCAAGGTCAGAAAAACCACGCCCGAGGCGCTGCCCGGGCGCTGCCGGCAGGTGACGATGCCGGCCACCTGTACGAATTGCTCGTGCCGGCAGCCTTGCAGCTGCCGGGCGCTGCGGCAGCGCTTGAGCTCCGGCTCGCCGCGCAGCAGCGCCAGAGGATGCGGCCCCAGGGTGAGCCCGACGTAGCGGTAGTCCGCGAGCAGGTCCTGGCCGGCGCTCGGCGCTGGCAGCTTCACCGCGGTGCGATAGGGCGTTCTGGCCTCGGCGACCTGCCAGATCGCCGCTGGCCGATCGACGCCGGCGGCATCCCAGTGCGCCTGGTAGCGGTGCCCGGCAAGGTTCTTGAGGGCGCCGGCGCGGGCAAGGAAGGTCAGCTCCCGATCGCCGAGCGCCCCGCGCGCCGCCAGATCGTCGATGTCCCGATACGGCTGGCCGAGTTCGATGCGCCGTGCCGCCTCTTCGCTCAAGCCTTTGACCTGCCGCAGGCCGACGCGCAAGGACGGCTGCGTTCGAGCTTGGCAAGCGCCCGCCGCAGGCGCTGCCCGGGGCGTGCTTGGGGGCGCTTCCAAAGCGTAGTCCCAAGCGCTTTTCTGCACGTCCGGCGGCCGGCATTCGATGCCGTGGGCAACGGCATCCTGAAGCAGCTGCGAGGGGGTGTAGAAGCCCATCGGCTGGCTGTTCAGCAGCCCGCAGTAGAAGGCCGCGGGATGATGGCGCTTCAGCCATGCGGACACGTAGACCAGAAGGGCGAAGCTGGCAGCATGGGATTCTGGAAATCCGTATTCGCCAAAGCCCTTGATTTGATTGAAGATGCGCTCCGCGAACTCGCGGCTGTGCCCGCGCTCCAACATGCCGTTGATCAGTTTCTGCTCGAAGGGTTCGAGGCCGCCGTGCCGCTTCCACGCCGCCATGGCGCGCCGGAGCTGATCGGCTTCTCCGCCCGAGAAGCCAGCCGCCACCATCGCCAGTTCGATCACCTGCTCCTGGAAGATGGGAATGCCGAGGGTGCGTTCGAGCACCCGACGCACGGCATCGTTGGAGTAGGTGATCGCTTCCGTGCCGGCTCGACGGCGCAGATAGGGATGGACCATGTCGCCCTGAATCGGCCCCGGGCGCACGATGGCCACCTCGATCACCAGGTCGTAGAAGCTCTTCGGCTTGAGGCGCGGCAGCATGGACATCTGCGCCCGGGACTCCACTTGGAAGACGCCCACGCTGTCGGCGCGTTGCAGCATGGCGTAGGTGGCCGGGTCCTCCGGTGGAATGTCCGCCATGCGCGGCGATGCGCCCAGCAGCGCCAGCGATTTGCGAATGGCGGTGAGCATGCCAAGCCCCAGCACGTCCACCTTCAGCAGCCCCAGGGCTTCGAGATCGTACTTGTCCCACTGAATGACGGTGCGATCCGGCGTGGCGGCGTTCTCCACCGGCACCAGCTGCGCCAGCGGCCCGGCGGAGACGACGAAGCCGCCGACGTGCTGGGAGAGATGCCGGGGGAACCCCAGGATTTCGCGCACCAGAAAGTCGAACTGCCGGACGATGCGGCTGTTCGGATCCATGCCGCCTTGCTGGAAGCGCTCCAGCATCTCCTTGCGGTTGTCCCACCAGGCCATGGACTTCGCCAGGTGGTCGAGAAGGTCGAGGCGCAGCCCCAGCGCCTTGCCGACGTCGCGGATGGCGCTACGCGGCCGATAGGTGATGACGGTGGCGGCCAGGGCGGCGCGCTCCCGGCCGTAGCGCTGGTAGATGTACTGGATGACCTCCTCGCGCCGGGCGTGTTCGAAATCGACGTCGATGTCCGGCGGCTCGTCGCGCTCCTTGGAGACGAACCGCTCGAACAGCAGGTGCAGCTTGGACGGGTCCAGTTCGGTGATGCCGAGGCAGAAGCAGATCGCGGAATTGGCCGCCGAACCGCGCCCTTGGCAGAGGATGCCGCGGCTGCGCGCGAAGCGGACGATGTCGTGGACGGTGAGAAAGAAGTACTCGTAGCCGAGTTCGGCGACGATTTCGAGCTCCTTGGCCAGAATGGCTGCCGCTTCGGACGGCACGGCCTCCGGCCAGCGCTGCCGGGCGCCGGCCATGACCAGACGCCGCAGATGCTCGGCCGGCGTCGCCCCTGCCGGCACCAGTTCCCGGGGATATTCGTAGCGCAGTTCGCTCAAGCAGAACGTGCAGCGATCGGCCAGATTCATGGTCTCGGCCAGCATCTCCGGCGGATGCATCGCCGCCAGCCGGGACAGCGGCTTCAAGTGCCGTTCGCGGTTCTGGTCGAGCCGGGTGCCGAGGTCGGCGACGGGCGTGGCGAGGCGGATGGCGGTCAGCACGTCGTGCAGGGGCTTGCGTTCGGCAACGTGCATGCGGGCGCCGTTGCTGGCGACGACGGCCAGCTGCAACCGGGCCGACAGAGTGAGGGCGTGGGCGGTCTTGTCCAGATCGTCGCTTTCCAGGAAGAGTTGCAGCGCGATCCACAGATTCGCCAGCAGGTCCTTGAGGCTTCTGCCGATGGCCATGTTCACCGCGATGGCCTGCCGAGGGGGAATCCAAAGCGCCAGACAGTCGCCGACGCTGTTGCGCAAGTCCTCCAGGCGCAAGCGGTATTCGCCCTTGGGAGAGCGGCGGCGGGCCGAGGTGATGAGCGTCGAAAGCTGCCCGTAGGCGCGGCGCGTGGGGGCGAGCAGCACCAGGTGGACGTCCACTTGGCGGCCATCGCCGCTGTAGCTCGCGGCATCGGCGACGCCGTCGATGCCGATCTGGACTTCGACGTGGAACTCGGCCCCGACGATCAGCTTGACGCCGAGTTCCTGGGCGGCCTGATGCGCCTTGACCACGCCGGCCAGGGAACATTCGTCGGTGATGGCGATGGCTTCGTAGCCGAGCTCCGATGCTCGCCGAACCAGTTCCTCTGGGTGCGAAGCGCCGTTCAGGAAGCTGTAGTTGGAGATGCCGTGCAGTTCGGCAAAGGCATACGACTGCCGAGGCGCCGGGCGCCCTCGCCGGAGGCTGGCCGGCTGCGAAGAGGGTGCCGATTGGGGCGGATGCGGCGACGCTTCAGGCGAAGTAGCCATGCAGATACCACCGGCCGTTGCCATCGTCGGCTGGTTCCGTCGTTGCTGCCGAGCGTGGTCCAGCCTTGGCCGCGGATCGCTCGCGGCGGTCGCGGTACAGCCAGCATCGCGCCCCGGATGTCGAGACGGCGACGTAGTAGTCGCGAAACTGGCGGAACTCCAGCGCATCCCACCAGCCGGTTTCGATGCGCTCGGGGCCGCTCTGCAACTCGTAGCGCTCGATGGCCACGGGGCGCGGCTCCGCCAGCAGCCACAAGGGGCGCCGATGGGCGAAGCTGGCCTCGACGCCCTTCCTGGCCGGCGATCTCCTCGCCGGCGGTTTCGACGTCGTCGGCAGCGTCGTCCAAGCGCATTCGGGGCGGTGATCGTCTACCGGACCGAGCGTTCGCACCGCCTCGTCGCCAAGCCGGGCGGCCAGCAAGTCCACCAGCTCGGCACGCGAAGCAAGGGCCTTGTTCTCGGCGTCGCGCATGGCCAGCAGGTCCGCCGCCGCGGGCGCGAGCGGCATCGTCAAGCCGGCGGCGAGGGAAATGCTCATCACTTCCTTCGGCAGCTCGGCACGCTCCAGCCGCAGCCGGCTCAAGGCCAGAAACGCGGCATCGCTGCGCGTGGCATCCCGGAAGCGAACGGCGAAGCTGGCCTTCCTGCCGCCCAGCGTCGTGAACTCCCAGGTCAGCATCTCGGCGCCCAGGCGCCGCTTGGCCAGCCAATGCGCCAGCTCGCTTGCCAGCCGTCGCATGGGCAGCAGCAGGGCGTCTTTCGCATCCACCGACTGCAGCAGGTGCAGGGCGGAGCGAAACTGCTCGGGCGGCTCGATGAACGGGCGCGGATCGGGCTTCTGGCCGCTCAAGCGATGGAGGTAGTCCACCATGCCGGGCTGGAAGCGCTTGCCGAGTTCCGCCGCCGGCAAGTCCAGCAAGCTGCCGAAGCGCGTGAAGCCCATGTTCGCCAGGCGCTCGCGTTCTTGCGCCGGGAAGTTCGCGCAGCCGATGGGTACTTGGCGCAAGGCCGCGGCGGCATCGCCCGGAAATCCGCAATAGCCGGCCCGCGCCAGAAGCAGCGCCGCCAGCGGCGTTTCCGCCATGGCGCTGCGCGTTCGATGGCCAAGGCGGCCAAAGCGTCGGTGCAGATCGTCGGCCAGAGCCGCCAGGCCGCCGAACAGCCGTTCGCTGCCGCGCACTTCGATCAGCAGACCGGGTGCCGCATCGACGGGTTCCGGCGCATCGTCCCAGACGACGCTGACCCGGGAGGAATAGCGGTATCCGACCTGCCCGAGCCATGCCAGCCGTTCTCGCTCGGCTTGCGCATCGCGTTGCACGTGCAGCAGTTCCGGCACCAGGCTGCGGGCAGTGGCGAGGGTGCTGCCCGGCCGGATGCCAAGGTGCCGAGCGGGCGCGTTCGCCAGCGCTATCCGATGGTCGGCGAGCAGCACGGCGGGGCGCTCTTCGTCGGCAGCGGCGGATTCCGCCGGCAAGCCGTCCTGGATCTCGAAACCGAGGTCGGCAAAGCACGCCGCCAGCCAAAGCGCGTGATCGGCGCTGCTCATATCGACGCTCGATCCACGGCCGGCCCAGCGCCCGGAAGTGCCAGCTGCACGTCGGCGAGAGGCCAGCCGCCGCGACGTTTCACGATGTCCACCCGCAGACTGCCTTCGCAGCCGGGATGCAGCCGCAGACGCAGCTCCGCGGCCGAGGCGTTGCGCAAGGTGTTCGCCGGGCGGAACAGGCTGCCCCAGGCGCCCCCTTGGCGGGCCGCGATCAGCAGCCGGCGCAGTTCGGAAAACCCCAGGCGGGTTTCCGGCAGCCAGCCGAGCACGGCGCTGCATGCGCCGGTTTTCAGCGCCAGTTCCATCGCCGTCAGCGCCTCGGAGGCGCGCTCGGTGCGAACCAGAAGCATCTTGGCGGGATCGACCCCCGCTGCCGCCAGGGCCGGCGCGAAAGGCACGAAGGGCGGCGCGATCCAGGCGATCCAGCGCTCTTCGCCCGCCGCAAGGGCCGCCAGCGCCGGAACCAGCAGACGCAGTTCGCCAATGCCGGGCGTATCGCACAGCAATTCCGCCAGGCCCGAACGCGGCCAGCCGCCATCGAAGAACGCCGCATCGAGCTCGGCAAAGCCCGTGCCAATGCCGGAACCTCGCCGCTCTGCCTCGGTCCGCGCGAAATCCCGCGCACGCCAAAGGCCCGCAGCTTGCCCCGCTTGCACCGAAAGAACGCCCATACGCCCCCCAAGCCAACTTTGGGAGCGCGAAAATAACTGGTTTTTAATACAGTATCAAGAGAAAAATCGGAAGTTTGCCAGTTCAGGGGCGACGGCCTTCGTGCTAAAGTCGCGTCTGCAAGGTTGGCACGGATGACCTGCCACATGGCCTATCCCGCAGACTTCTCCGACGCGCACGTCCGACACTGGCGAGACGCCGAGCTCCTGTACGCCGCCCGATGCTGGGGAAATGCCGATCAGCTGTATGGCTTCAGCGCCGAATGCGGCTTGAGGCGGTGATGGCAGCGAACGGCATGCGCGTCGATGGCGCGGGTGCTCCGAGGGAACGTCGCCACAAGCAGCACATTCAAGACCTCTGGGACATCTTTCGTTCTTTTGTCTATGGTCGGCCAACAGCCACCTTTCTGCATCACCTGCCGGATGCCAATCCGTTCGCGGCGTGGTCGCATCACAATCGCTATGCCAGCAGCCGCCACTTCGACGAGCCGGCGGTAGCTCGGCACCGGGAAGCGGCAAAACGGGTTCGACGGTTCTGCTTGCGTCTCATGGTAAGCGGCCATGTCTAGCAGATTCTGCGGATTCGACAGCGTGTTACCGCAGATCCTCGATACGTTTCGGGTGCCGATGCATTCCGCAGTGAAGCGCGTCTACGTCATTCGAGACTTGTACGGAAGAGTCCGACTCGCCGTGTCGGAGGCGATTGAGGAAGATGGCCGTGCCATGCAGTGGCTGCGAACCAAGGCGAAGTTGCTTCAAACGCGGTTGGGAGTTCGCTCGTATCCGCCCGAAGATGCCATTTTGTTCTTGGACGCGGAGTTGCTCTCGGAGCTGCACCGGGATGGCCGAAAGATACTGGAGAACGTATTCCTGGTAGACCGTCTGATCACCGGTGCCGGCTGGTGGAGCGTCGATTCCTCGTCTCAGACATCTGCCTACACGCTGCATTCGATGAAGGGAGGCGTTGGACGCAGCACAACGGCGGCTGTGCTGGCGTGGCATCTTGCGCAACGCGGAGAGAACGTCCTGGTGGTGGACTTGGACTTGGAGTCGCCGGGTCTTTCTTCCGCCATGTTGGAACCTTCAATGCGCCCCGACTTTGGTGTCGTGGACTGGTTCGTCGAAGACATGGTCGGCCAAGGAGATCGCGTCATTGAGGGCATGATCGCCCGGCCCGGCTGGCAGACGGATCTCCAGGGCGAGGTTTGCGTCGTGCCCGCGCATGGCGCCAACCTTGGCGAGTATCTGGCAAAGCTCGGGCGCGTCTACTTGGACAAACGCCAGACCATGGATGGCGGCCAGTCCGACGTTCAATGGGCGCAGCGCCTCGAACAAATGCTGCAGAACCTGCGACAGGCGGCTCGGCCGACGACGGTGCTGTTGGACAGCTGCAGCGGCCTGCACGACATCGCAGCGGCAACGGTGACAGATTTGAGTGCCCATGCGCTGCTGTTCGGCACGAGCTCGGAGACCAGTTGGCACGACTACGGCATCCTCTTCGAACATTGGAAGAAATTGGGGCTTGCTCGAGACATGCGTGATCGGCTGTCCATCGTCTCCAGCCTGACGCCGGACATCGACACCGAAGAATACATAAGGCGCTTTCGCGAGCGGTCGTGGGCGCTCTTTCAAGATCACCTCTATGACGACGACGTCGGTACCGACGCCGAGTCCTGTGGCTTCGCTTTCGAGTTGCTGGAGGATCATGCTCCTCACGATCCGATGCCCATCCATTGGACGCGCTGCTTGGCGGCGGGGGAGTCGCCACGTCGCCTTGAAGGGACGATCATCGAGCAAGCCTACGGCAGCTTCCTGGCGCGCTTCGATGCGCTTGCCAGTCGTCGACCTTGACTCGTACGTGAAGGTCGAACGCCACTCAAGGAGGCTAGGCGGCTAGCCAGTCGTCGCAAACACGCGGTCGGCTTTCGTGGTACGGTGTTACGCTAGGTAACAGTCTGGCGACGCATGTTTTCCCACTATCGTCCAACGTTGCGAGCGCGCCGTCCCGTTCGCTTTCGCCCGTTCGTGGCCTTGCTGGCGCTGTCCGTTGCCGCCTGCGGCGGGTCGGCGCCGCAGCCCGAGGTGGAGTTTCGCATTCCGGTGGAGGCCACCGAGGTCGTTCTCGGCAGGGTGGAGGAACTGGTCGTCGCCACCGGCACGCTGCGCGCCCGGGAAATCGCCAGCCTCAGCATCGAGACGCCGGGGCATCTGCAGGTCGGGCGCGATGCCGAAGGTCGGCGGCTGGTGGAAGGTTCGGCGGTGGCGGCGGGTCAGACCATCGTCCAGGTCACCGGCGAGGACGCCCGGCTGCATGCGCGCCTCGATTCCACCCGCCGTTCGCTGGAGGCTGCCGAGGCGCAGCTTCGGCGCCGCACCGAGTTGTTCGAGGCGAAGCTCGCCTCCGAAGAGGAGCTGCAGCAGGCCGAGGAGCGCTTGGAGAACACCCGCTACGAATACGAGCGCAGTCTGCTGAACGCCTCCAAGGCGACGCTTGCGACGCCCATCGACGGCACGATTCTGCGCCTGGCGCGGGATGCCAACGGCACTCCTCTGGCCGATGGACAGCTGGTGGCCGCCGGCTTCGTGGTGGCGCAAGTCGCGCCGCTCGACGAACTGATCGCGGACATCGACTTGATCGGCCCGGAGCTGGCACGGGTGGCACCGGGGCTGCAAACCCGCATCCGCCACTACGCCTTCGCCGACACGCGGTTCGACGGCGAGGTGGTTCGCCTGTCGCCGACCATGGATCCGGTCAAGCACACCTTTCGCGCCGAGGTCGCCGTGGCCAACGACGCCGGACTGCTGCGCCCGGGCATGTTCGTCGAGGTCACCGTCGTCGTGCAGCGGCGCATGGACGTCAACGTCGTGCCGCGCCAGGCGGTCGCCAGCCGCGGCGGCAAGAACGTGGTGTTTCTGCTCGATGGCCAGCGCGTCACCCGCCGCGACGTGGACCTTGGCCTGGGCGACGACGAACAGGTGCAGATCATCGACGGACTGGCGCTTGGCGATCGCATCGTCCTGCGCGGTCTCGAGACGCTTACCGACGGAACGCGGGTGCGGGTGATCGGCAGCTAGTCGAGTCGCACGGACCCGCCGACCACGCCCCAGCCGAGCCGTGTCTGCTTTCGAGAACGTTGCCGCCTTGGCCGCCCGCCGGCCGGTGTCGGTCAGCGTGGTTGCGCTGGCAGTGGCCTTGCTGGGCTGGCTGGCGTGGAACGATCTGCCCGTGGATCTGCTTCCCGATCTGCAAAGTCCCACGGTGGTCGTTGCCGTGCGTTCGGGCAGCCGCCCGCCCACGGAAATGGAGCGTCTCTACGGCGAACGGGTGGAGCAGATGCTGCTCACCGTGCGCGGCATCCGCGACGTCTCGCAGGTGGCTCGCAGCGGCAGGCTGGTGGCCACCGTCGTCTTCGACTGGGACGTGGATCTGGACATCGCCTTGGTGGACGTGCAAAAGGCGGTGGGCTCCATCGAGGGCGATCCGCAGGTGGACGAGGTGCTGGTGCGCCGTTTCGACCCGCGCCAGGCGCCCATCCTGACGCTGGGGCTGATTGCGCCGAGCGGCGCGCCGGATCTGGCGGAACTCAGGCGCTTGGCGCGTCGCCAGCTGGCGCCGGCGCTGGAGCAGCTGCCCGGCGTTGCCGAGGTGCGCATCACCGGCGGTCGCGAAAAGGAAGTGCGGGTGTCGGTGGATCGCTACCGGCTCGACGCCTTCGGCGTCACCTTGGCGATGCTGGAGAACAGGATCGCCAGCGAGAACGTCGATGTCGCCGCCGGCACTCTGGAAGACAACGACCGCGTCTACCTGGTGCGCGGCCTGTCGCGGTTTCGCAGCGCCGAGGACGTCGCCAACGTGGTGGTGCGCTACGTCGCGGATCCGAACGCGCCGGAAAGCAGCGCCCGCAAGGCGGTGCGGGTGGCGGACCTCGGCGAAGTCGGCCTGGTCGATGCGGAGATCGACCACCTGGTGCTGGTCAACGGCGTCGAAGGAGTCGGCTTGTCCATCTACAAGGAGGCCGGCGCGAACACCGTCGCCGTCTCCGCCGAAGTGCGCAAGGCCTTCGAGGGCCTGCACGAGGATCTGCCGGGCGTCGACGTGCACGAGATATCCGACGACGCCGGCCTCGTCACCGATGCCTTGGACGACTTGAAGATCGCCGCCGGAGCCGGCATCGCGCTGGCGATTCTGGTGCTCGCCCTGTTCCTGCGCTCGGCCGGAGCGACGCTGATCGTCGCCACCGCCGTGCCGGTGTCGATTTTCGCGGCGCTCTTCGCCATGGACGCCGCCGGCTACGGCCTCAACATCGTCACCTTGGGCGGTCTGGCGCTGGGCGCCGGGATGCTGGTGGACAACGCCATCGTCGTCGTCGAATCCATGTATCGACGCCTCAAGCTGGGCGACACGCCGTTCCACGCCTCGGTGCGCGGCGCCGGGCAGGTGGCGCCGGCGATCGTCGCCAGCACGCTCACCACCTGCGTGGTGTTCCTGCCGGTGCTGTTCGTCGAAGGTCTGGCAGCGCGGCTGATCGACGGCATCGCTTTCACCGTCGTGGTATCGCTGCTGGCCTCTCTGCTGGTGGCGGCGCTGCTGCTCCCCGCGCTCGGCAGCTGGTTTCTGCCGCAAGGCGCGACAAGCGCTCCGGAGAACGTCGAGCAGCGGGTCTGGGCGCGTTCGGCGCTGGAGCGACTGGTCGCCGCGCTGCTGAGAAGACCGGCAACCGTGGTGCTGGCGTCGCTGTTGCTGGCTGCTATGGCCGTCGCGGCCTTGGCGCGCCTCGGCACCGAGCTTCTGGCGCCGTCGGATCCGCGCCAGTTCTCGGTGCGCCTGGTGGGCGTGGCGGAGCAGCGCGTCGAATCCACTACGCGGGCGGCGCAAGCCGTCGAAGCGCTGGTTGCCCAGGCCGGCAGCGCCGGCGAAGGCAGCGAACGCGGACATCTGGCGGCAACGCTGTCGGAAGTGGGGCGCTTGCCGGAGGACGACCGATCCATCCGCAGCGAACTCACCGAGGAGAACACGGCGCGAGTGACCATCCGCATGGCGCCCGAGGGCCCGACGGGTCGGCAGGTTGCCGCTTGGCTGGGCGAAGAGCTGGAAGGATTGGCGGGAACCGAAGTCACCTGGGAGGTAAGCCGCTCTGCGCTTGCCTCCGCCCTCGGCGCCGCCGGGCCGCCCATCGTGGTGGAAATCGCCGGCAACGCCTTGGACGATCTGCGCCGCGGCGCCAGTGTCGTCGCCGATCGGTTGGCCCGGGAGGCGGCGGTGTGGAACGTCCGTTCGTCGTTCGAAGGCGGCCCGCCGGAACTGCGCGTGACGCTGAATCAAGCCATGGCCGATGCGGTGGGCGTCGATCTCGCCACCGTCAGCCGGGTTCTCGAAGCCAGCCTCGATGGCCGCGTGGCAACGCGCCTTTCGACCGGCGACGAGGAACGCCCGGTGACGATTCGACTGCCGGACGCCAGCGAGCGGGACCTGGCCAACGTCGAGTTCCGCAGCGGCGCCGGCCTCCACGTCGCCATCGGCCAGGTGGCCGAGTTCGCCTACGAGGAAGGCGCGCGGGAAGTCTTCCGCCGGGATCAGCGGCGCACGGCGCAGGTCACCGCGCAGATCGCCGAGGGCTTCAACCAGGCCGAAGCCGTAGCTGCCGTGGCCGCGGCACTCGAGGACGCCTCCCTGCCGCCGGGCCTGCGCGCCAGGCTGCGCGGGCAGGAGGAGGAGCGGGCGCGCACCTTCGGCGAACTGCAGCTGGCCGGGGTTCTTGCGCTGCTGCTGGTGCTGATGGTGCTCGCCGGGGCCTTCGAGTCGCTGTTGCAGCCGCTGACGGTGCTGGCGGCGATTCCACTGGCGTTGATCGGCGTCGCTGGCGTGCTGGTGCCCGCAGGCGAACCCATCGGCGTCATGGCCATGCTGGGGTTCATCGTCCTCGCCGGCGTCGCGGTCAACGACGCGGTGCTGCTGATCGTCACCGCGCGCCAGCTCATGGCCGAGGGCAGCGAACGCGCTGCCGCGCTGGCCACCGCCGCCGGCATCCGCTTGCGGCCCATCGTGATGACCACGCTGACCACCGCTCTGGCGCTGCTGCCGCTGATCTTCGGCAGTGGCGAAGGCGCCCAGCTGCGCGCCCCCATGGCCATCACCATCATTGGCGGCATCGTCGCCTCCACGGTGGGTTCCCTGCTGGTGCTGCCCTGCCTGTACTTGGTGCTGGACACGCTGGCGGCACGACTGCGCCGGCTGGTGGGTTGGCGACGCGGTTCGACCGTCGCTGCGCCATCCGGCTAGGGGCCGCGCGTTGAGCTTGCTGGACCTTCCCGTGCGCCGCCCGGTGGCGGTGAGCATGGTGTTTCTGGGCACCGTGCTGCTTGGCCTGGTGGCGCTGCAGCGCATCCCCGTCGAGCTGTTTCCGGCGATGCAGGGGGATTCGCTGTACGTCGAGTTCCGTCGCTTCGGCGCCGAACCCGAGGTGATCGAGCGGGACATTCTGCTGCCGCTGCAGGCCCGGGTGTCGGCGCTGCCCATGGTGGAAGAGACCGGCGGCGAGGTGCGCGGTTCGTCGGGCCAGTACTGGGTGCGTTTCGAGCCGGGCGGCGACATCAAGGTGCGCGAGTTGGAACTGCGTCGCATCGCCGCCGCCATCGTGCGCCGGCAGCCGCGCAACAGCACCTGGATGAACGTCAGCTCGACCGAGTCCCAGACTGCCGCCGGCGGCGCCTTCGTCATGATGATCCACGTGCTCGGCGACGCCGACCGCAGTGCGCTCTTCGAGCTGGCCGATCAGCTGCTGGTGCCGCGCCTTGCTGCGGTTCCCGGCGTCAGCCAGGCGTTTGCCACCGGCGCGCCGAGGCGCCAGGTGACGGTGACCGCGCACCCGCAGCGCATCGTCGCGGCCGGGGTCGATCCTCTGCAACTGCTGCAGGCCGTGTCGCGCAGGGTGCAGAAGCTCGACTACGCCGGCGCCAGCGAGTCCGAGGATGGCCGCACCAACGTTCTTGTGGATGGTCGGCCACGGGGCATTCTTGCGCTGGCCGACGCACAAGTAGCTGCCGGCAGCGCCGCGAAGGTCGGCCATGTCGCCGACGTGCAGTTCGGCGTCGCGCCGCAACAGACGGTGCTGCGGGTCAACGGCGAGCCGGCGGTGGGCGTCGTCGTGTTTCAGGAACAGGGCGCGAATCTCTTGCGTCTTGGCGCGGAGCTGCGCGAGCGCGTGGAGGAGCTGCGCGCCGAGGTCTCATCTCTCGGCATCGACCTGGCGATTGGCAACGACGCTGCCGAAGAGGTGGAGGAACAGATCGGCCACTTGGCGCGGCAGGGGTTCACCGGCTATCTGATCGCGCTGGCGGTGCTGTTCCTGTTCCTGCGCGAGTGGCGAGCCGTAGCCTTGGTCGGATTGGCCGTTCCGGTCAGTCTGCTGACGGCGCTGGCCTTGCTGTACGTGTTCGGGCAGACGCTCAACCTGATTTCCCTGGTCGGGCTTTCGCTGTCCGTCGGGCTGCTGATCGACAACAGCATCGTCGTCTACGAAGCGGTGCTGCGGCGCTTGGAACGCGGCTTGGCGGCGACCACCGCCGTGCGTATCGGTTTGCGCCGCACGGCACGGGCCATTGCCGCCGCCAGCTTGACCACGGCGGTGGTCTTTCTGCCCATGGCGTTCGTCGATCTGGGTGCCTTTGCCTCGTCGCTGGTGCAAATACTTGCGTTTGCCATACTGCTGCCGCTCACGGCGTCGCTCCTGGTGGCGGTCGGGCTGGTTCCGGTGCTTGCCTACCGCCTGGCCGCGCCGGCCGCGTTGCGGCGGGTTGACGAGCAACGCCGCAAACGCGAGGAAAGCGGCGGGCTGCGCGCCCCCGACCCCTTGCGCATCCTGTTCAGCGGCGCTCTTGCCTCGGCGCTGCGCCGTCCATCGGCCATGCTGGCCGGCACCATCTTCGCCGTCGTGTTCACCGCCATCACCGCGCTGCCTTTGCTCTTGGCCAGCGGCGGGGCGCCGGATGCCGCGGAAGCGGACAGCGTGCAGCTGCTGGCGCGCTTCGAGGAAGAGCGCAATACCGTGGCGGTGCTGGCAGCAGCCGTCGGGCGCGTCGAGGAGGCGGTGCTGGCCGTCGACGGCGTGAAGCGGGTGACCTCGAACATCGAGGAGGACGGCGCCTCCATCGACGTGGAGTTGCACGAAGCGGATGAACGTCCGGCCAACGTCGACGTGGCGCTGATACGCCGAGTGGCGCGCAACGCCGCCAAGCAGATCCAAGGTCTCGACCTGCGCCGTCCGGAGGAGGATCAACAGCAGGGCAAGGGCGGCCAGGAGGAAGTTGCCCAGGCGTTTTCCGGCGCCCCGCAGCGGATCCTGCTGTCGGGCGCGCAGAGCGGGCCGCTCGAGCGCCTGGCACGGGACACCGTGGCGCGTCTGGAAGCCGTGCCCAGCGTCGGCAGGGCATGGCACTGGGCGCCTTCGGGCTTGGAGGAACTGTGGGTCGAGCCCAACCGCAGCGCCTTCGAGGCGTTCGGGCTGACCTTGGACGAAGTGCTGCCGATGCTCCGCTTCGCCGGCCGCGAGGGCTACCCCGTCGAATCCGACTTCCTCCTCCCCAGCGGGCGCGAAGTGCCCGTGGTCGTCGAACGCGCCGGTGCTCGCGAGGCCAATGCGCTTCGCGACTTGCGCAACATGCGCGTGCAAACCAACTCTGGCGTTGCGCCGATAGCGGCGCTGGCTTCCATCCGTCAGATGCCGTCGCCACCGGCCATCGTCCACCGCAACGGACGACGGGAAGCCGCCGTCTACTACCGGCTCGAAGACGACGTGCCGCAGAGCGGCGCTGGTCGGGAGGCCGTGGATCGGGAAATCGCTGCCGTCGTGCAGTCCGTGCCACGGCCGTCCGGCTACACCGTGGAGATCGAGGAGGACGACGAACAGGCCAGCCTGCTGCGCCGTTTCTCGGTGCCTGCGATATTGCTGGTGCTGTTGGTGCTGGCGATGGTGTTCGAGTCGCTGAGCCTGCCGGTGCTGGTCATTCTGGCGCTGCCGCTGACGCTGCTGGGCGCCAGCTGGGTGATGCTGCTGACCGGCACGCCGGCCGGCATCATGTCCGGCGCCGGCATCGTCATGTTGTTCGGGTTGACGGTGAATCCGGCCATTCTGCTGGTGGATCGCATGCAGCAGCGCATCCGCGGCGGCTGGTCCACCGGCGCCGCGGCGCTGGCCTCGGTGCGCGAACGCACCCGGCCGGTGCTGATGACTTCCGCCACGACCATTGCCGCGTTGTGGCCGCTGGCGCTCACCACCGGGCGCGAAAACGAGATCTGGCCGCCGTTCGCCGTCGTCGTGATGGGGGGCCTCGCGACCTCGACCCTGCTGACGCTGCTGGTGATACCCGTCGCGTTCATTCTGCTGCGACGTCTGGACGAGCTCTTCGGGCGCGTCGGGCCTTGGCTGGTGGTGGGTTGGCTGGCAGCCACCGCGGCGGTGGTGTCTTCGTTGACGCTGACCGAGACGGTGACCTCGCTGACTTGGCAGATCGTCACCAGCCTGCTGGTCGGCGCCGGCCTCTTGGCCGTCGTCGTGCTGTTGTTCCGTCGCAGCGAGATGGCGGTGCCGGACGCGAGCGCCGGGCCGCCGGCCTTGGAAGTGCGCAACTTGAAGAAGGTCTACGGCGTTCCCGGGCCGATGCGCCGCTCCATCCGCGCGCCGAGGGAGTTCGCCGTCCGCGTGGCGCAAGCCGGCGGCCTGGTGGCCGGGGTGGGCGACTTCCAGGGCAAGGACCTCCTGCGCCGTTTCGGCCCCGGCGCG
Organism: Candidatus Azotimanducaceae bacterium; assembly: GCA_965199875.1. Taxonomy (GTDB): domain Bacteria; phylum Pseudomonadota; class Gammaproteobacteria; order Pseudomonadales; family Azotimanducaceae; genus VXYL01. The sequence continues at coordinate 165,524 of OZ241346.1, forward strand.
ATGCTCGCCGCGGCGCCGTTCTTGATTGCCGCGCAGATGGAGAGCGGCGGCTGGCAGCTGGTGCTGTGGCTGACCGGCGCCGCCTTCGGGGCGCGACTGCTGGCCGACGTGCGCCGGGCCCGGGGCCGGGCGGATGCCGCGGGCAAGGTGGAACCGGGCGGTGTCGAAGGCGCGTTGCGCGTGCTTCTGCCCTGGCTGGTGCTGGCGGCGTTCGCCTTCTGGGCGGTGATTGCCCCGGACCTCGCAAGCCAGCCGCGGCGGGCGGCGCTGGCGTGGCCGCTCATCGCCGCCGTGCTGTTGGCCGCGGCCCAGCTGCTGCGTTTCAGCGCCGTGCGCCAGCAGCGCGGGACGCTTCCCGCCCGGGCGGTTTCCGGCCCGCTGCGCTATCCAAGGACGTTGCTGCGGCGTTTTGCCCTGCGCGTTGCCGGCTTCGATCTGCCTGGCCGCTCCGTGCTGGCGTTGACGCACGTCAACTTCCGCGTCGAACAGGGCATGGTGGGCATTCTCGGCCCCAACGGCGCCGGCAAGACGACGCTGCTGCGGCAGCTTGCCGGCATTCTCGAACCGACTCGCGGGGTCGTCTCCCTGGGCGGCGTGCCTCTTGCGAACGTGCAGCGGGTGCTGGCGCACTGGGTTGGCTATCTGCCCCAGGACGCCGGAATGCCCGGTGGATTCTCGGCCCGGGAGTACCTGATGTACTTCGCCGCCCTCTACAACCTGCCATCGGAGGAGCGCAAGCCCCGGGTCGAGTCGCTGCTGCGCGAAGTGGGGCTGGAAGGACGAGCGGAGGATCCGATCAAGTCCCTCTCCGGCGGCATGCGGCAACGGGTTGCCGTGGCGAGGACGCTGCTGCGCCTGCCGCCGGTGGTCATCGTCGACGAGCCGACGGTGGGGCTCGACCCGCGCGAGCGCATTCGCTTTCGCAACCTGCTGGCGAGGCTGGCACGGGACCGCATCGTGCTGTTCTCCACGCACGTGGTGGAGGATGTCGCGGTTGCCTGCGATCGGGTGCTCGTCATGGCGAGTGGACGTCTCGTCTTCGACGGCAAACCCGAGGCCCTTGCCGACGTTGCCGAGGGCAAGGTCTGGGAGCTGCGGCAGCCGACGGAACAGCCTTTCGTTGCCGCCGAAGGCACCATTCTTGCCGAGGAAGCGCCGCTTGCCGATGGCGTCGTGCGTCGCATCGTTACGGCGAGGCCACCCTCCGTGGACGCCACGCCCGTGCCAGCGCGTCTCGAAGACGGCTATCTGTGGCTGATCTCCGCGCCGCGATCGGCGCCGGCATCGCCATGAACGCCTGGCGCAGCATCGTCGGCCACTTGGCGCTGTACCGCTTGGCGGCGGTGGCGGTGGCCGGACACCGCTTCTGGCTGCTGCCGCTTCTGCCCCTTGCCTGGCTGCTGGCTCTGGCAGCCGCCACGCTGCTCGAACTGGATATGGAACCCTTCGAGCCGGAAGACGCGCAGGGCTATCTGATCGGCTTGCCGGTCACGGTGCTGGCCGTGTTTTTCGGCGTTCGCATCATTGCCGGGGAGATCGACCAGCGCAGCCTGGAGATCGCCTACACGGTACCCGGCGGCTGCGAGCGTCTGTGGTGGGCCAAGCTGGCCGGCGCGGTGCTGATGCTGATGCTGGCCGAAGCGCTGCTGGCAGCCGTCGTCGCCCTGTTTTTCACCGACTTTCCGGTGCTGGCGCTGTACGGCGTGTTGCAGGCCGCGGTGTTCTATCTGGTCTTGGCGATGGGCATGGCGACGCTGTTCCGCAGCGAGGTCGCCGGCGCCGTCGCCACCGCGGCGCTGCTGGTGCTGAACGGTCTGATCACCGGCTTCGGCGACGAACAGCTGCGCATTTCGCCCTTCTGGAACCACTTGGCGGTGCGCAGCAGCGACCCCGCGGAAGTTCTGGCGTGGACGGTGCAGAACCGTATTGGCTTCGCGCTGCTGATCGCTGGCGTCGTGGCGCTGGCCTTCATGCGCGCCAATCGCCGCGAGCGAATGCTCGATGGCTGACCGCCGTCTTCGCCTTGAAACCCATTCACTACTACTGCCTCGCCACGGGCACCTGGTTCGCCGCGCACGGCGTGCAGAACGTGCTGTTCGCCTGGCTGGTGACGATGGTGCTGCGCGAGACGCCGCAGCTGGTGGGGTTCGCCCAGATGGCGATGCTGGCCCCGGCCATGCTGCTGATGCTGTTCGCCGGCAGCGTTGCCGATGCGTTCGGCGGCCGGCGGGTGGCGATGCTGGCGCAGAGCTTCGCCGTGCTGCCGGGTGCTGGTCTGCTGGCGGCGCTGTTCTTCGACGCGCTGAGCTTGAACGTCATGCTGGTCTACGCGGTGGCGATGGGCTGCGCGGTGGCGTTCGTGACCCCGGCCCGGGACGGCCTGCTCAATCAGGTTGCCGAAGGAAGCATCCAGCGCACGGTGGTCACCGTCAGCCTGGCGCAGTTCGGCGTGCAGATGATTGGATTCCTGGTCGCTGGACTGGCCGGCACGATCGGCGCCGAGGCGGTGATGGCGTTTCAGGTGGTGGTGCTGTCGATGGGCGTGCTTGCCTACCGCCGCCTGCCGTCGAGGCCCCGGCTGTCCGCCGCGGTGCGCCTTGGCGACCTCGGCGACGCCGTGGTGGAAGGCTGCCGGACGGTGCTGCGCTCGGACACGATGCGCCCCGTGGTGGTGCAGAACATCGCCATGGGGCTGTTCTTCATGGGCTCCTACATCGTTTCCATGCCGCTGCTGATCCGCGAGGTCTACGACGGCACGTCGGCGGATCTCGCCCTCGTCAACGCGGCCAACATGCTCGGCCTGGTGACCTCCATTCTGTGGCTGCTGGTCGCCGGCGACGTCCGCCGCCAAGGGCGGCTGCTGCTGATGGCGCACGCCGGAGGCTGCGTGTTCCTTGCCGCCGCCGGATTCGCATCCTTGGGCGCCGGGCTGGGCTTCTGGGGGCTGACCGTCTGCGTCTACCTGTGGGGCGCCTGCGGCGGCATCGCCATGAGCATGTCGCGCACGATGATGCAGGAGGCGGCCCCGGACGGCCAGCGCGGTCGCGTCATGGCGTTCTTCTCCTTCTCGTTCATGGGTGCCGGGCCCCTCGGAGCGCTGCTTTGCGGCTACCTGGTCGCGGCGGTAGGCGCGCCGGCGGCGCTGGTGGCATCCTCCGCCGCCCTGATGCTGGTGGTCGTGCTGGTGGCGCTGCGCTCCGGGCTGTGGAACCTGGTCATCGTCCCGCCGGCCTACGCCGGGGCGCCGCGGCCCCGCTAAGGCTCGGCGACGTGCCATGAACGAGACGCTGCTCGGCAAGCCCGTACCCTATTCGTCGCGCTACGACCCCTCCTTGCTGCGGCGGCTGGACCGAAGCCCCGCACGGCGCGAGCTCGGCCTCGGCAAGCCGCTGCCGTTCTTCGGCGAAGACGTCTGGCGCTGCTACGAGCTGTCGTGGCTGGCGGCCTCCGGGCTGCCCCGCGTCGGCGTGCTGCGCCTGCGCGTGCCGTGCGACTCGCCGGCGATGGTGGAGAGCAAGTCGCTGAAGCTGTACCTGAACTCCCTGGCGCAGACGGTCTTCGAGAGCAGCGCCGAAGTCGGCGCGAGCATCGAGGCGGAGGTGGGGCGGATCGTGCAGGCGCCGGTTGTCGCGGCCATCGAGTCCGCCCCGCCGGCGTCGGGCTCGGCCTTCGCTGCTGTCTGTCTGGACGACATGCAGGTGGACATCGTCGACTACGAGCCGAATCCCGCATTGCTGCGGGCGCTGGACGAGGAGGGGGCGGACGCGGTCTGCACGCACCTTTTTCGCAGTCTCTGCCCGGTGACCGGCCAGCCGGACTGGGCATCGCTCTTCCTCTCCTGGCGTGGTGGCAAGCTGGACCGCCGCGGCGTGCTGGCCTACCTGGTGTCGTTTCGCAACGAGGCCGCCTTCCATGAACAGGTTGTGGAGCGCATCTTCACCGAGGTTCGCGCCGCCACCGACGCCCGCGAGCTGACCGTGGATGGCCGTTTCCTTCGCCGCGGCGGCATCGACATCAACCCCTATCGCTCGACGACGCCGGGGCCGGCGCCGGACATCCGCCTGCCCCGCCAGTAGTGGCCGCGTGCGGAGGCGCGCCTACTGCTTGGCGCTGAACAGGCTGCCGACCCGATAGACCCAGGCCACGCGCACGTCGATGGTGCGCGGTTCGACGTCGATGTCCACGTCGGAGTTCAGCATGGCGAAGCGGCCGGTGTACTTCTTCGTCTGATACTGGCCAATGCCCAGCCGCACCATCAGCGCCGAAGACCTGCCCAGGTCGATCTCGACCGTCGGCATGACCTTCCAGCCAGCGTGGGAGTTCTCGTCGCTGGCCGTCAAGCCGGCGCCGCTGGCGGTGATTTCCCCTGACATGTAGCTGCCGCCGCCGGCCAGCATCGCCGAGACCTTGCCGAAGTCGTAGCCCATCAGCCAGAGCAGGTCCATGCTCCACGAGATGTCCGCCGCGACGTTCACGGGAACGTCGCCGACGTTGAAGACCTCCTCGTGGGAGACGCCACCCGGCGTCGCGTCGACCTCGAAGCCGACGAAGAAGCCGGTGTCGCTGCCGTCGTCGAAGACGTACTGGCCGACGAAGCCGAGCGTCGGCTCGAAGTCGGACTCCATGCTTTCGTTCTGCCCGAGCAGCTGCACGCCCTGGTCGATGTGCCACTGCGAGACGCTGCCTTGCAGCCCGACGCGAAGGCCATCGGGCCCGTCGGCGCCGGCCGGCGGGCCGATCAGCAAGCCGACGGCGAGCGCGACGAAAGACGAGAGAGGGCGGGTGTTCATGGCTGGTTCCCTTAGCTGATTGCTTCTTGGTCGGCCACGGCTGCAAGCAAGCGCAAGTTCAGGCGACCAGTCCGGCAAGGATACACTCATACGCCGCGGCCATGCCGTCCACGGTGTCATGTCAAGCAGCCGCGACGGCGGGACGCAGCGAACGCAGCGCCGCTGCTTTCATACCTCCGGCGGATGTTGCAGAATGCGCATCTTGTACGCGGGTGCAGCGCGTGTTCCATGCGCTGCCACCTCCCTCAACCCAAGCAGCCGAGACGCCAATCTATGAAGGTAATGGTCCCCGTCAAGCGCGTGGTGGACGCCAACGTCAAAGTTCGTGTGAAGCCGGATGGCAGCGGCATCGATCTCGCCAACGTCAAGATGGCCGTCAATCCATTCTGCGAAATCGGCATCGAGGAGGCCGTGCGTCTGAAGGAGGCGGGAACCGCTACCGAAGTCCTCGCCGTCGCCGTTGGGGAAACGTCCTGCCAGGAGCAGCTGCGTACCTGCCTGGCGCTGGGCGCGGACCGCGCCATTCTGGTGGAGACGGCGCCCGACCTGGAGCCGCTGGCCGTCGCCAAGGTGTTGAAGGCCGTCTACGATCAAGAGCAGCCGGGCATCGTCATCCTCGGCAAGCAGAGCATCGACGGCGACAACAGCCAGACCGGCCCGATGTTTGCCGCGTTGACCGGCTTGGCCCAGGGCACGTTCGCTTCCAAGCTGTCCATCGATGGCGACACCGCCGAAGTCACCCGCGAGGTGGACGGCGGCTTGCAGACGGTCTCGCTGAAAACCCCCATCGTCGTCACCACCGACCTGCGTTTGAACGAACCCCGCTACGCATCGCTGCCGAACATCATGAAGGCCAAGCGCAAGCCTCTCGACACCACCACGCCGGAAGCGCTCGGCGTTGATGTCGGCCGGCGCACCGAGGTCCTTGAAGTCGCGCCGCCTCCGGAACGGCAAGCCGGCATCAAGGTGGGCGATGTCGAGGAACTGGTCGACAAACTGCGCAACGAAGCCAAAGTCATCGACGCCGTCTAAGCGCCGGCCATAGGAGGAAACGCGAATGAGCACTCTCGTCGTTGCCGAACACGACAACCAAGCGCTTCGCCCGGTCACTTTGAGCGTCGTGGCTGCGGCGCAGGCCATCGGCGACGCCTTCGACGTTCTCGTCGCCGGCGCCGGCTGCGCGACCGTGGCCGAAGAAGCAGGCCGAATCGCCGGTACGAACAAGGTGCTGCTGGCGGATGACGCGGCCTACGAGCACGCGCTGGCCGAGAACATGGCCGCACTGGTCGCTGAACTCGGCGGTGGCTATGGCCACGTCCTCGGCGCGCACACCACCACGGGCAAGAACTTTCTGCCCCGCGCCGCGGCCCTGCTCGACGCGCAGATGGTCTCGGACATCGTCGGCGTCGTCGCGCCGGACACCTTCCGACGACCGATCTACGCCGGCAACGCCATCGCCACCGTTCGCTGCAACGATGCGACGAAGGTGGTCTCGGTGCGCGGCACGGGCTTCGATCCAGCGGCAGCGGATGGCGGATCCGCGTTGATCGAGGACGTTGCCGCCGCCCACGACGCTGGCGTCTCCCGCTTCGTCGGCGAGGAGATCGCCAAGTCCGAGCGGCCCGAGCTGACCGCCGCCTCGGTGGTCGTATCCGGCGGTCGCGGCATGCAGAGCGGCGACAACTTCGCGCTGCTCGAGGGCATCGCCGACAAGCTCGGCGCGGCCATCGGCGCGTCCCGCGCCGCGGTGGATGCCGGCTTCGTGCCGAACGACATGCAGGTGGGGCAGACCGGCAAGATCGTCGCGCCGGATCTGTACATCGCCGTTGGCATCTCCGGCGCCATCCAGCACTTGGCCGGCATGAAGGATTCCAAGGTGATCGTGGCCATCAACAAGGACGAAGACGCGCCGATCTTCCAAGTGGCGGACTACGGCCTGGTCGCCGACCTGTTCAACGCGCTGCCGGAACTCGAGGCCGCTCTCGGCTGACGACCTTCAAGGCCGCGCTACGGGGTTCGGGGCGTGCGCTTCGCCGTGTACCAGGTGACCGGCTGGGCGTAGTCGTGAACCTGGTCGGCGATGTTCAACACCAGGGCGAAGAGCGCCATGCGCACGAGGACGCCGTTGTCCGTCTGTCGGAAGATCGCCAGGTTGGGATTGGCGATCAGGTCGTCGTCCAGCTCCTGGGCTTGCGCCCGTGAATCCCGGGGCAGGGGATGCATGATGACCGTGTTCGGTTCGCAGTGTTCGGTGTATATCTCCTGGTTGAGGCGAAACAGCCCGCGGTAGCGGTCGGCTTCCTTCTGACTGCCGAAGCGCTCCTCCTGGGTGCGCGTGACGTAGAGGATGTCCACGTGCCGAATGCCGTCTTCCAGTTGATGGAAGACGCTGACGGCATGGCCGCGACGTCGCAGCGCTGCGACCATGTCTTCGGGCGCCTCCAGCCCAGGCGGCGACACCAGATGGACGGACACGTCGTCGAAGACCGCGAGCAGCTTCAGCAGCGAATGCACCGCTCGGCCGTAGCGCAGATCGCCCACCAGGGCGATGCGCATGCCGTCGATGGCGCGCTGCCGGGTGCCGAGTTCGCGCTTGACGGTGTACAGATCGAGCAGCGCCTGGCTCGGATGCTCGTTGGTGCCGTCGCCGCCGTTCATCACCGGCACCCTCGATGCGGCGGCGAACTCGGCAACGGCGCCGGCGGCCGGATGGCGCATGACGATCACGTCGCTGTAGCCGGAGAGCACCCGGGCGGTGTCGTGCAGCGATTCGCCCTTGGCCAACGAGGTGGACTTCAGCTCGGTGGCTTCGCGCACGTCGCCGCCGAGCAGATTGAAGGCGCAGCCGAAGGACAGCCGGGTGCGGGTGCTCGGCTCGAAGAACATGTTGGAAAGGATGGCGCCTTGCAGCACCCGGGTGATGCGCGAGCGACGGGCATAGGGCAGCATGTCGTCGGCAACCGCGAACAGGTGGTCGATGTCCGAACGCTCGAACTGCTCGACGGACAGGATGTGGCTGCCGACAAAGTCCAAGGCTTCCCCCTTGGAGCGGGGATTGTAGGGCAAGCGGGTCTGCTGGACGCAAGGGTCGTTGCGAACACCCCGAAGAAGACCCGGGGCCCCTTGGGCCGGGCACCTGCTAGCGGTGTTCGTCTCGCGTGGCCGTTCGGGCGCCTACGGCATCGTGCCGCAAGCGTCGCAGAGCGCGTAGATGTGCCGAGGGTCGTTCAGGCGAACGATCATCTCCAGATCGCGGAGCACGGTTCTGGCGATCCCTTGGTACGGTTGGCCCGGCGACGGCGCGAAGCCGAAGTTCTCGGCGAGGTCTTGCAGCAGGCGCAAGTACGGCGCTTGTTCGGGCTGCATGTAGCGCACCCGGTAGTTCTCGGCGCCGGCCAGTTCCGCGGCGCGAGCCACGGCGTCTTCAAGATGCCCAAGGCGGTCCACCAGGCCCAGCTGATGCGCCTGCTGGCCGGTCCACACCTGGCCCTGGGCGATGGCGTCCACCTCTTCGATGGACATCCCGCGCCCCCGGGCGACCAGCTCGATGAACGTTCGGTAGCCGTGGTTGATGCTGGCCTGCAGGGTGCGCGCCAGGCCGTCGCCGATGCCCCGGGTCGGGTCGTCGGCGTCGACGAAGGGCCCGGTACGCACGCCATCTTCGGAAATGCCAACGTGCCGCAAGGCGTTCTCGACCGTGGGCACGATGGCGAAGATGCCGATGGACCCGGTCAGCGTCGTTGGCGAAGCCCAGATCTCGTCGGCCGTCGCCGCCACCCAATAGCCGCCGGAGGCTGCCGTGCCAGCCATCGAAACGACCACCGGCTTGCCTTCCTCCTGCACCAGCGCCAGCTGCTGGCGAATCAGCTCCGAAGCAAGGGCGCTGCCGCCGCCGGTGTCCAGACGCAACACCACCGCCTTCACCGAATCGTCCTTGCGGGCGTCGCGCAGCAGCTGCGCCAGGCTGTCCGCGCCGATGGCGCCGGGCGGTTGATCGCCCATGACGATGACGCCCGTGCCGGTGACCACGGCGACGGTGTCGCCGAACACCGGCTCGATGCGCGGCCCCAGATACTCCGCCAGTTCGATGCGTCGGTAGCGTTCGTCTTCGTTCGCGCCCGTTGCCTCGCGCAGCCTCTTGGCGACTTCGTGATCCGAGAGCAGGGCATCGACCAGACCGTGCCGCAGCGCCGCCTTCGCCGTATCGCCGTCGGCCTCGGCGACGAACTCGTCGAGCCGGTCGGCATAGGCGACGAGCGCCTCGGGTTCCATGTTGCGATTGCGCGCGACGCGGCGCACGTAGCGCTGCCAGACGCCGTCCACCAGTTCCTGGTAGGACTCCCTGGTCTGCTCGGACATGCCGTCCCGGGTGAACGGTTCCACCGCCGCCTTGTGCGTGCCGACCCGGAACACGTGGACGCTGACCTTCAGCTTGTCGAGCAGGTCGCGGTAGTAGAGGCCGGACATGCCGAAGCCGCCGAGGGTCACGTCGCCGAAGGGATGCAGGTAGATCTCGTCGGCGAAGCTCGCCAGGTAGTACTGGTTGCGCCCGAAGTGGTGCCCCTTGGCGACGATCCGCTTGCCGCTCTCGCGGAACGCGTCGAAGGCGTCGCCGATCGCCTCGAGCTGCGCCGGCGACACCCCGACCAAGGAGGAGAGGTCGAGCACGATGGTGGCGACGCGGTCGTCCTTGCTGGCCTTGTCGATGCCGTCGAGCAGATCCCGCAAGGTCGTCTGCCGAAGCGATCCGCTCGTGGCGATGGCCATCGGGCTCGGTTGCGACCGCTGTTCGACGATGGCGCCGGCCGGCGCGATCAGCAAGGCGCCGCCCTTCGGCACCTGCGGACGCTCCGCCGTGGCGCCGGCGACGATCCCGGCGACGACGACGAAGACCACGAACAGCACCAGCAGATTGGCCAAGGTGGCGCGGGCGAAGGCGAAAACGCGGCCGACGAGGCGAAACAGGCGGACCAGTGGCGACGAAGCGGGTGCGGGCGGGTTTGGCGAAGACATGGCTTGACCGTCTTGAGGATGTGAGGCGGATTGTCGTAGCCGACGCCGGTTGAACGCAAGGGACGGCCCCGGGCTGCAGTCCTGCGGCATTCCCTTGCGGAAGCCGACGAAGCAGCCCGAACCCGAAGGAGAAACTTGCCACAATAGATGCGGCGTGACGCCAATTGGGGGAGGGCAGCCTTGGAAGCACTGTGGAGCTTTGCCGAACTATCGTCGGCCTTGGGGCTGGGCGCTGCCGAGGGCCCTGCCGTCGACGGCGTTTGCATCGACTCGCGCCAGCTTGAGGCCGGCGACCTGTTCGTGGCGTTGCCCGGAGACCCCGGCCCTCGCTTCACGGCGACCGCGCGCTCGAATCGCGACGGCCACGACTACATCGCCGACGCGGTTGGCAAGGGTGCCGCCGCGGTGCTGGCGCATCGACCCGGCGACTACGGCGCGCCGACGCTCCTGGTGGAAGACACGCTGGACGGCCTGTGGACATTGGCCGCCGCGGCGCGCCAGCGGTTGGCGGGCCCCGTCGTCGCGGTCACCGGCAGCAGCGGCAAGACCACGTTCAAGTCCTTCGCCGCCAAGGCGCTCGGCGCGTTCGCAACCGCCGGCAGCCTGAACAACCACATCGGCGTGCCGCTGTCGCTGGTGCGCTGCCACCGGCGCGCCAGCGGGGCGGTGTGCGAAATCGGCACCAACCATCCGGGCGAGATCGAGCCCTTGTCGCGACTGGCGATGCCCCACGCGGCAGTGCTGCTCAACGTGCATCCGGCGCACATCGAGAACTTCGGCAGCCTCGACGCGATCCGCCGGGAAAAGACGTCCATCGCTCGCGGCCTGGTCGAGGGGGGCGTATTCGTCAGGGCGGCCGAGGTCGAAGACGACGGTTCCGCTCGAACCATCACCTTCGGCGGCGCGGGAGAGAACGCCGACGTGGTGCTGCTGCGCCTGCGCGAAACCGACGGCGAAGGCTGCGACTACGCGCATCTGGCAACGCCTTCCGGCCGGGTGGAGGCGCCGGTTCCCGGCGGCGGCCTGCATCGGGCCCGGTCGGTTGCCGCGCTGGCGGCGCTCCTGGTGGCTTTGGAACTGCCGCTGGATCGGCTGCAAAGGCTCGCCGATCTGGACGTTCCGCGAGGCCGGGGCAACCGCCTCGCCGTCGCCGGGATACGCATCGTCGACGATAGCTACAACGCCAATCCCGCCAGCATGGCGGCAACCCTATCGGCGTTCGCCGGCGAGGGCGGGGTGCCCGCAGGGCGCCTCGTCGCCGTCCTTGGCGACATGCTTGAACTCGGCGACGACGCCGAACGCTATCACCGGGAGCTTGCCGCCCACTGCGTTGGACTCGCCGGCGTGTACTGCGTTGGCGCCCGCATGGAGGCGCTGTACCGAACGCTGCCGGCGAACCAGCGCCTGGGCTGGGCCGCAACGGCGGACGACGCCTTCGTAGAGCGCCTGGCCGGCGAACTCGAGGATGGAGACCGCGTGCTGGTGAAGGGCTCCAACGGCGTCTTCTGGTCTCGCGGCTTCGTCGATGCCCTTGCCGCGGCGCTGGGCTCGCGCTGAGCTTGCCGCGAAGTTTCACCGGCCATCGCCCTTTTCCTCGGCCGCCGCCTGTCGGCGCACCGGTGCGCGAACGGCAGTGCCGCTTGAGCGCTTGGGTTATGATGCGCCTCCATAGCCAGCGAGTTGCAGTCAAGCCATGATCGTCGACGCTCAGGGGCGCCGTTTTCGCAATCTGCGCGTCAGTTTGACCGCGGCGTGCAACTACGCCTGCACCTACTGCGTTCCCAACGGCAAGCGCTTGCAGCCGGCGATTGCCGAGCTGGACGCCACGCAGCTGCTGCGCGCCGTGCGCCTGCTGGTCGAGTCCGCCGGCATCGACAAGCTGCGCATCACCGGCGGCGAGCCGCTGCTGTCGCCGAAGTTCGACGAGTTCCTGCTGGCGGTGACGAAGCTGCCGCTCGACGACGTGTCGGTGACCACCAACGGCCAGCTGCTGCCCGGCAAGATGGCAGTGGTGAAGAAGTCCGGCTTGAAGCGCATCAACGTCAGTCTGGACACCTTGAATCCGCTGCGTTTTCGCGCCATCGCCCGCAGCGGCGACCTGGCCACCGTTCTGGCCGGCATCGACGGCGTTCTCGACGCCGGGCTGCGCGTCAAGGTGAACATGGTGCCGATGAAGACCGCCAACGTCGATCAGATACTGCCGATGCTGGACTACTGCCTCGACCGCGGCATCGAACTGCGCTTCATCGAACTCATGAACATGGGCCATCTGAAGCACGGCGCCGGCTACGCGCGCGACTTCTTCGGCATGGACGACATCCTCGCCCTGATCGGCACCCGCTACGAGTTCGCCCGCACCGATGCCGCCTACGACTCCACGTCGGTGCGCTACGAGATCCCCGGCAGGGGCGCCTTCGGCATCATCGCCAACGAGTCCGAACCGTTCTGCGCCTCCTGCACGCGGCTGCGGCTCTCCTCCAACGGCTATCTGTACGGCTGCCTGTCGAGCAGCAAGCGCCACGCCATGGCCGACCTCCTGGAGCTGCCGGACGATCAGGCCAGAACCTTGCTGCAAACCCGGCTGATGGGAGCGCTTGGCGACAAGCAGACGCTGCAGTTCCGCGGCGAAGTCACGGTGATGAAGTTCATCGGCGGCTAGCGCCGCTTTGCTCGACGGTTGGGCAGCGATGCCGGCGATGAGCGTCTTTCAGGAACTCCTCGCCGCCGCCAAGGATCGCCAGCTGCCGCCGGTGTCCAGCTGGCAGCCGGCGCACACCGGCGAAATCGACATCCGCATCGCCGCCAACGGCGACTGGTACCACGAGGGCGGGCTCGTCAAGCGCCTGGCCATCGTCCGCCTGTTCGCGACGATTCTGCGCTTGGAAGACGGCCACTACTACCTGGTGACGCCGGTGGAGAAGCTGCGCATCCAAGTGGACGATGCGCCGTTCGTCGCCACCGGCATGGAATGCGAAGGCAAGGGCGAAGCTCGCCGCATCCTCTTCGCCACCAACGTCGGCGACGCGGTGCTGGCCAGCGCGGCACACCCCATCGTGGTGGCCGACAGAAACGGCGAGCCGCGCCCCTACGTCGCCGTGCGCGACGGCCTCGACGCATTGATCGCGCGGGCGGTCTTCTACCGCTTGGCGGAGTGCGCCACGGAGGACGACGCTGGCCAAATCAGCGTCTGGAGCGAAGGCGAACGCTTCGTGCTGGGGCGGGCCTAGTCCGCAACTCGCGATCTCTACGAGACATGCGCGGACCATGGATTGATGGTCGAAACGGGCGTAGCCGCGAAGTGGCGAACGTTGCGCGTGGCGACGTCGGCCCGGCGCACCAACGCGATTCCGCAGATCATGCCGTCACGCAAGTCGATGCTCCGTCCAGCGTCTTGGAGGTCGGCCATCAGTGCCGCGGTGCGCTCGGCGGCCAAGGTGTCGAAGTGGAATACTCGGCCACGGATGTCTTCGTTGAGCAAGGTATCGAACAGCGTTGACAGTCTGCGTTTCTTGGCGCCGGCGTCCATGCAGGCAAGGCCGAAGCGCACCTCGAAGACAGTGATCGAGGTCGTCCAGATCGAACGAAGCGGCTGTTGATCCAGCCACCGCACGACATCCGCGTCTGGTTCGTCCAGCATCAATGCGGAGACCACGTTCGTGTCTAGGACGATCACCTCAAGAGATGTCCAACGGTCTGACGGACGCGCCCCGCAGTTCCTCGATTGGCTCGGTCAACGAGGCGCCCCTGAATCGGTTGGCGATGCGCGTGCCGAGGCGTTCAGTCGCGGGGTCTTTCGGGCTCGCAGTCGGAAGTTCCTGGACTTGGCTGTTGTTCGCGTCGGAGAGACGGCGGTGTCCCCAGTCCCGAACGTCGTCGTCATGCGTGAAGAGGATGACTTGGGTCTCCGCGCTGATGGCCAACAGCGTCTCCAGAACCAGGACTTGCCGGTGGCCATCGCAAGCGCTCACAGGGTCGTCCAGAATCAACGGACAGGTCTCGTTTTCCGCCACCAGATGTCGGCACAGCGCCAGCCGCAGCAGCAGGTACACCTGCTCCGCCGTGCCGTGCGACAGCAGGCTGGCGTCCCGCCATTCGCCTTGCGGCTCGCGTACTTCCACCAACAAAGTCTTCGGATCTACGCGGCAGTCGGTGTAGCGCCCGCCGGTGACTTGAGGCAACCACTCCAATAGCGTGCTCCGCAGTACGCCGGCCATGTCCCGGTACACGCCTTTCTGGGCTTGCTCGATGAGCGCGGTTGCTTTCTGCAAGGTTTGGTCTAGTACCTTAAGATGGCCCAATCGCCGGGTCGCGTTCTCGTAGTCGTCTTCCGCGTCTGCGATGCTCACCATGCCTTTGACAAACTCCGTTAGCTCGCCCTTAGCATTGTTCATTTTCGCTTGGATTTCTTCCAACTGTGCAGGCAAGTCTCCCTCGAACCGGAGGGCGTCATTCAGCTCCCCCATGCCGCAATCTTGCAGCAGCGCGTCCGCTTCTTTGCGCTTGGCCACCGCTTCGCACTCGATCTGCTCCAACGACTGTCCTGCCATTTCGCGCTGCAACTCGCCCCATCTGCGGTACTTGTCGTCGATCCGATCCTGCCGCTCGTCCTGCCACTTGCGAAGTGCCAGGATTTGCGCGGCGGCATCTGACTCCCGAGTGCCGGTGGCGTTGGCTGCTCGATGCAGTTCTTGTCGCGCATTCTGCCGTTGTTTCACGGCGTCGCGATAGGCCGAGTCGGCTCTGCGACGATGCTCGATCCGGCCTTCAAGGCTGTCGAGGCGCTTGGCAAGCTCCGCCAGTTGATTCAGACGATCATCCGCGGCCCTGCGCTTGCCGGTGGCCAACGACCAACCGATGGAGCCGAGCCCGGCAATTGAGCAGATCACGCCAACGAGCGTCATCACGGTCGTTTGCATCCAGAGACCGGTGCCTGCTGCGGCGAGCAAGCCAAGCCCAGACAGCAGAGCCGGATACTTGGGTCGCGACCTTGGCTTGGCAACTTTCAGCCGGGCCTGTTCTTCCAGAACAGTCAATCGTTCCTCCTCTAGCTCCTCGCAAGCGCTCCCTTGCGGCTCGCGCGGCTGAGGGGGTGCGCTCTGCCAAGCCGCGATGGCCGCCGCTATTCGGTTGGCAAGGTCTGCGTCTTGGGCGGTCACACTGGGCGGGACTTCGCCAACGGATTCCTGCAACTCACGCACACGCCGAATACGCTGCTCCGCCGTTGACGCAGCGTCCTTGGCCTTGTGCGCCTGCACGCCCCTTAGCAACCGCTGGTGCTTTCCCAATTCCTGCTCCAGCGTCTTGACGTCACGCTGACGGCGAAGGTAGTCCTCAAGACGGCTCTTGGCACTGTCTAGCCGAAGTTTGGCGTCAGAGACTTCGGTCTGCGTTAGGCGCAAGGGCTTCGTTGGTGCCCATTTGGACCCAACTTGGTTCTTCCTGTAGTCGGCCAACAGCTGCAGTGCCGTTGCGGCGGTGGTGTCCTTGCCAGCCTTGTCCGCTGCCCTCGCCAACGCATCCTGAAGATCGTCGGCGCCTTCGCGTACCTCAAGGATCTCGGTTTGTCGTACGCAAGCCGTGTTAAGGAAGGAAGCTCTGCTCAAACCCAGCCAACGCGCTCCATTCGGCGCGGTGCCATCATCGCTGATCTCCGCCGAGTAGTCCTGCCCTGCGACGTCGGCATCCTGGGCGTGGCCACTCTTCGCGGCTAGGTTGTGGCGCAGTTCAACTCGCCGTCCGTCGGCAAGAGCAACTACGGCTTCCACATCCCAGCCATCTGTCTCGTGCCACGGTTTGCGTTGCCTTTTGAACTCCCTCTCTTGCTTCGTCGGCGGCCCCTTCTTGTTCTTGACGCCGCACAGTCCTGCCTGCAGCGCGGCATGCCAGCTCGACTTGCCGGATTCGTTCGCGCCGTGGACGATGTTCATGCCACTCGCCAGCCTCAGTGTCCGATCGCGGAAAGGCCCGAAGGCGTGAGCTGTCACCGACTCGAAGCGCATCAGACAACGTCCAGATCGTCGCGCCCGTCGAAAGCCCTCAGGCCGGCAGTGAGCACGCGCCGTTGGTCGGACGGTGCCGCGTCCCAAGCCAGAATGTCCCTCACGAATTGGCCGCGCACCGTGCGTTCATCCTTGATGGCGTCAATGTCGTAGCCGGAGCGCAGGTCGCTGTAGTCGATCTGCGCCGCCTCGAAGGAGGCGGAGAGCGCATCGCGCAAGTCGGCGTCGTGCAAATCGACATCAGGATCCAAGTCGCCATGCACGGCAAGTCGAGCGATCCCTTGAAGCTCGTTGATGCGCTTCGCCAAGCGGTCGCGAATGGCTTGCTGCGAACCACATCCGCTCACGTCAAGCTTCAAGTCGTGGACTTTGGTCGAAGCAACGCCATGATGTTGTCGGTGGACGCTGCCATCACCTTGTATTGTCGCCACGACAGCGCCGCGCTTGCCCTGTTCGCCGAAAGCCAGCGGGTCCGGGTTGCCGGGATAGGTGTGGTGCTCGGCGTCCTGCGGTCGATGATAGTGCCCAAGGAAGGCATGGCAGATCCCCGATTTTGGAATCTCGGTGGCATCGAAAGGAGCATGTTGCGCTTTGCCTTCCTCTTGTTTCGAGAACCATGCGTTTTCCGAGCCGTGGAAGAGCGCCAGGTGCAGGCCGCCTTCGTCGACGTTGAAGTTTTCGAGGAAATTGCCGCTGCCGCGCGATGCCAAGTGTGCGCCACCCCAAAGAGTGAGTCCGTCGGCAAGCTTGCAGCGTTGCAGGCGCTTCTCTCGAAACACATGCACGTTCGCGCTCCAGTCGTTGAGCGCGTAGATGCTGTCCGGCCCGTACCAGTCGTGGTTGCCCGGTGCCAAAAACACCCGGATCGGCTCCAATCGGGCGAATGTGTCCTTGAGGAACGCCGCGGTGTCGGGCGTCGCCCGCTCGTGTTCGTAGAGATCGCCGCCGCAGAAGAGGGCGTCGGCGTGCGCTTCCTTGGCCAGATCGACGATGCGCAGCAAGGTGTCGCGCAAGCCCTGGCGCCGCCGCCGCGCCGAGTCGCTGTGCGCGCCAGCCCAGGCGAATCCTGCGTCGAGATGCAGATCCGCGAAGTGGATGATTGTGAACGGTAGAGACATGGGGCAAATGATACCGTAGTGCTGGTGGTCGGCGTCGGTCGAGGACGTGCAGCCCCGGCACTACCGGGCCTGGGCCTAGGTCCGGAGGCTTGTCAGAAGTTGGTCCGCCAGGCGCAGGCTGAGTGCAGCTATGGTCAGCGTCGGGTTGGCGGTGCCGGAGGTTGGGAACGCGCCGGAACCGACGACGTACAGATTGTCGTGCTCGTGGCTGCGCAAGTGGCGGTCCACCACCGACGCTTTCGCGTCGTTGCCCATGCGGCAGGTGCCGATGATGTGTCCTGCGCCTTGGAACTCGTCCATGTGCCGAGCGGACGTGGACGCGAGCCTGGCGAACACCTCGTCGTGGGCCTGCCTGGCCGCCGCCAGGCCGCGACGGGCGTAGTCGCCGATGTCGTAGTGCATCCTGGGCAGGGGGACGCCGTAGCGATCCTTTTCGTCTTCGTCCAGCGCGATGCGGTTTCCTGCCTGCGGCAGCTGCTCCACCAGCGACGCCAGCTGGACGTGCCGCGCCGTCTGATGGCGCACCGCTTCGCGCAGCGCCTTGCCGCGCAGGCCTTGGCGGGCAAGATCGTCGGCGGCGGTGGCGACGCCGCCGGTGGGCCAGTTCCAGCCGTCGTTGGAGATCTGCGTGCGGAAACTGCCGCGCTCTTGGCGCTCCGCGCCGTCGCGCAGATTCTCGATGCCGGACGTGGAGATCGGGCCGCGGTAGGGCCACACCGGTTCCCCCGCCAGCGCCCAGCTTAGCTGGATGGGGTGGTCCATGAGGTTGCGGCCGACTTGATCCGAGGCGTTCGCCACGCCTTTCGGATTGCGCTCGGAGCGCGAATGCAAGAGCAGCCGCGGGGTCTCGACGGCGTGGGCGGCGAGCACGTAGACGCGGCCCCGGGCGACGGCGCTGCTCATGTCCGGCCGGCGCAGGCGAATGCCGGAGACGCGGTTGTCCGCGTCCGTCTCGATGGTGGTCGCGGTGGTGTTCTCGTGCAGCGCGGCGCCTAGACGCTCGGCCTTGGCGACGTGCGCGCTGGCGTCGTACTTGGCGCCGATGGGGCAGATGGGGATGCAGCTTGCGCTGCCGCAGCAGGCCGGGCGGCCATCGAAGGCGACGGCGTTGCGCGCTTGCGGCGTGGCGGAAACCGCGTAGGCGCTGTCGGCCAGGCGGCGTTGGAACACCCGGTCGAGATAGCTCGTCGGAATGGCCGGCATCGCCAAAGGTCCGGAACGCGGCGAGCCCAGGTCGTCGGCCGAGTTTCCGGCAACGCCGAGTTCGTATTCTGCCTGCTGGTAGAAGGGCGCCAGGTCGGCGTAGCCGATGGGCCAGTCCACGCCGCGCCCGTAGCTGCTGCGCAGTCGAAAGTCGTTGGGCAGGAAGCGCAGGCAGGTGCCCAGCCAGTGCCAGCTGGTGCCGCCGACGGCTTTCAAGTAGGTGCTCTTGAACTTGTCGGGGCCGGATTGGCGATACCAGTGGCCGGCATCCTGGGAGATGGGAAAGTCCGCCGTGGCGGTGCGCGGATAGGGGCTCTCCGGCGTCTTCGCCGGCGCGGCGGCGAAGGTCTCCAGCGCCTGCTGGCGATCGATTCGCGGCCCGGCCTCGACGATGGCAACGCCCACCCCTGCTTGTGCCAGCCGCGTCGCCAGCAAGGCGCCAGCAATGCCGGAACCGACCACCACCGCGTCCGTTTCGATCTCCAGCACTTTGCCTGTCCTCGCGGAACCCGCGGTCCTTGCCGAACCGTTGGCGGAGTCAGCCGTGGGAGGCGCTCGATGCGGCGGCGGCCTGTTCTTGCGCGGCCTTGATGGCGGCGATCGCCACCGGCGTCTGGTTGGCGGAGCCGATGGTGCAGGCGTCGAAACCGAGCCCGGGCAGTTCGTTCTGCCAAAGAACGCTGCCGGAATCGGCGTTGAGCGCGTACAAGATGCCCCGGGAGTAGGCGAAGACGCCATCCGGCTCCACCACGACGTTGGTGAAGCCGCGTCCCTTGAGGGACGTGCGCCACAGTTCCTTGCCGTCTTCCTTGCGCAGGCACACGACGTGCCCCTTGATGCCAAGATAGAGGCGTTTCGGGTCCGGCTGCATGGCTCGTTTCCTCGGTGGGTTAAGGGTTCCCATGCCGAAGCGTAGGAGCTTCGGCCCAAGCGCCGGGCAGACCGCAGACGCTTGGCGGCGTGGCGAAGTCCACGGTGCGCCACGCCAAAGAGTCGTGGAACTTGGCCACGGTTGGCGTGGGCGTCGTCGGCAGAACGCCGCTGTACCAGGCCGAGACGATCTGCACAGCAAGTTTCTCGGCAACGTCGTTGCTGTCTCCGAGCGTCTCGACTTCCGCCCCTTGGGCGATGAGCGCTTGCAGCAGGGCGCTGGCGAACTGCCGATCCAAGCGCTCCGGCGGATAGCCGGTCAACTCCCCCGACAGCGAGACGAAGGCCGCCAGTGCATGGCCGCTGACCACGTTTGCCGCGACCGCGAACCCAGGCAGCAGCGAAAAGGCGGCGATCAAGCGGCGGCGGGAGGACGAGAGCATGTCTGCCGCGACGCCGGTGCCGAGTGCTGCCGCACCTCTAGCCGCCGGGGCTGCCGGACTGCCGTTCGCCGTCGCCGCCCATGCGCTTGGCGGCGGCGCGCCGATGCGCGCCCCAGGGATGCATGACGCCAGCGCCGGCCGGCCAGACTCCGGGGTCCGCTTTCACGCGGCGACAGATGTGCTTGCCGTGGGGCGTCAAGGTTTCCCAGACGTCGTGCGGCATGGTCTTCTTCATGGCCTCGCGCTTCGGCAGCCAGGGTGCGCCGTACTCGACGTTCGGCAGCGCCCGCACCTCGCGGCTCAGGTTCGGCGTGGCGCCGTGCCAGGCACGGTTGTCGCGGAACACGCCAGCGCCGGCCGGAGCGCCCACGAGGGTCGACAGGCGCATCCACTCCGGTTCGTCGGCGGGCGGGGGAGGGCGCATCTGCCAGGTATGCGAGCCGAGAATCTGGCGGATCGGGCCGTTCTCCCAAGTGAGATCGCACATGGCAAAGTTTATGGTGACCACTGGCGGCGTGAAGTCGACGATGCGCCGCCGGGTCGCGTTGTCGATCGCTTCGCCGTCGTCGACCGTTCGCACTTCGATGCCGAGCGCCTTCGCCGCCTCGATGCGCTCTGGCGACAGCGCGTTGGACTCGCCGACGTCCGCGTGCAGGTGCTGGTACTCGACGGCACCCGGCAGGCAAAGATCGCCCCCGGCGCCCAGCACCAGATAATCCTCGCTGCCGAATATCTCCGCGAGGATGGGCGTCGTCGTCGGCAGATCGACCATCGCCGCCCACTCTTCCTCGTGCAGCATCTGCCGCGAGGCCGAAGACGTGCCGTAGCTGTAGCGGTGGGGCAGGCGGCCGCTCTCCGTCGCGTACTTGCGCCGCCCGCTGCCTGGCACTTCGAGGATCTGCCGAAGCGCCCGGGCGCTGCCTTCGCGGAAGCGTGCCAGATGCTCTTCGTCGAGCAGGTCTCGCACCACCACGAAACCGTCCCGATGGAAGATCCGCGCGGCGCGCTGCACTTCGTCTGGCGAGCAGATCTCCAGCCCGCGGATGCCGTTGTCGCGCTTCAACCGCGAGCGCAGGCGCTCGACTTCCGGGTCGTCGTAGACGCGCCGGCCAGGCGCCCGCGGGTCCGGCACGCCGAATCCGCGCTGCTCCGGGAACGGGCGACCGTGCTCGTCCACGGTCTCGTTCACCGGGGTCGTCTCGTCCCAGCCCACGGCGGTTTCGCCATGGACTTCGAGGGCGGCCAGTTCCGCGCCTGCGGTGGATTCGCCTGTCACCGAAGTTCCTGAGCAGCCAGCACGGCGCCAATGATAGTGGAGTTGCGACTCATGTCGACAGCGTCGCTCGACTGCGCAGGAGGGCAGCTTGGCGTGCAGCGAGGGGCGTTGCGGATGCTACTCGGCGCCGGTCGACTCCGCGCCCTCCGCGTCCAGATAGCGAAAGCTGAGCGTTCCGAAGAGCATCTCGTCCCAGGACTGGCGGCCCCAAGGCACGGCGCGGCTCGGGTCCGGGTTGGCTGGGTTCTGCGCCGAGTTGTCCCACCAGGTGGTGTGAACCACCCGGGTTCCCGCGGGCAGCACCTTGGGCTGCTGCAACACGTAGCTGGTCTGCCAGTTGAAGTCGTAGTTCGGCACCCGCAGCAGCAGTTCCTCGCTGCCGTCGGGGTAGAAGGCGCGGAACTCGCTTGCCTTGCCTCGGTAGTGGGCGTGGGGCAGCAGGTCGTACACCAGAATGTCGCGCTTGAAGGTGCGCTCGGCGATGTCGCTGTGCGCCTTGGCATGGGGCGGTATGAGGATGCGGGTGTTCATCAGCACGGCGCCTTCGAGGCGGTGCTCGGGCGGTTCCTCGTGGAAGTACAGGCCGAGCTTGGAGCGGTCCGTCACCGCCTTGCCGTAGGGCGTGTAGTGCATCTGGAACACCACCACGGCGCCCGGCGGCAGCAGCGTGCCCGTGCCGTCGGGGTACTCGTCCACCACCATGCCGGGAACGTAGCCGCCCAGGCTGCCTCTGCTGGCGAAGCCCCGGCGTCTTTGGCCGTCGATCGGGTTGCCGAGGGCATCCACCTTCCGCTGGCCCTCGGCTTCGGCCTCGGGCACCACGAACTGCGTGATCACGTGGTGCAAGGCCGCCCGGTCGCCAGGCAGGATCTCCTGCCCGCGTATCCACACTGGCCGGTTCAGCGGATTGCGCACGCGCTGGTACTGGTATTCGACGACGCCGCTGGCGGGCACGTCGAACGCTGGAATGTCGAGCACCAGGTCGGGTTCGCCCAGCTGCCACTGCGGCCAGCGGTCCGGCAGCGTGGCCAGCGCATCTTCGCCTTCGCCGCGCGGGGCGCCTGCTTCCACCCAGTGGACGATGGTTCGGATCTCGTCGGCGCTCAGGGAGCGATCGTTGGCGAAGCTTCCGTGCGCGGGGTCCGCATGCCACGGCGGCATTCGCCGCGTGCGCAGCACTTCGCGGATCATCGGCGCGAAACCGCGAACCATCGGGTAGCCGGTCATGGCCCACGGGCCGATGCCGCCGTCGCGGTGGCAGGTGACGCAGTTCTCGGCGAGGATCGGCGCAATGTGCTCGGTGTAGGTGAGCGCCTCCGCGCTCCCGGCGCCAGCGTTCGCCAGAGGACACGCGCCGGATACCGTGCTCGTCTTCGGTTCGCGGCCGGCCAGAAACTCGTCGAGCGCCGCCTCGACATCGCTGCCGCCGCGGTATGCCAAACGCCAGCTGCCGGTGTCGATGATCAACGTTTCGCCGGCGTGCCGAAGGCGCAGCGATTCGCCAATGATGCCGGCGTGGTCGATCAGCACCGGCGTCTTGGCAGCGATGCCGTCTCGGGAGATGCCCTCCGAGTTCAGCATCAGGAACACCACGTCGCGTTCCGCATGATTGGCGGCCGCCGACTCGAAACGCGCCTGATCGGCGGCGAAGGAGGCGCAGCGCGCGCTGTGCGCCATCAGCACCACGGCGCGGGCGTCGGAGAGGTAGTGCAGTTCCACGGCCTCGCCGTGGTGATCGAGCAGCTCGAAGTTTTCCACCCGCTCGCCGGGGCCGAAGTCGGCAGCGGCGCTGGCCACGGCCAGAAGCGCCGCCGCGGCAGACGCCCTTGGCGCACTAGGGCGAAGTCGCGGGGAAGCGGGGCGGTCGGAAGATTGTTCGCAGTCGCGGTTCGTGGTCATCGGTTCTCGTTCGGCTTGCGCCGTCTCCTTCGGTCTTGTGCGCCGCGTGCCGCGGCCAAGCGCTACATGCGCGGGATCACTTCGTCGGTGAGCAGCAGAAACGTCTCGTGGCTGAGGATGGAAGCCAGCAGATAGCGCAAGGGAATCTCTTCCTCCAGGCGCTTCAGTTCGTCCACGACCTTGGCGGGGGAGCCGTGGATGATCACCTCGTTGACGTAGCGCTCGATGCGCTCCTCCTTGGAAGGCGCGCCGGGCGCTGGCGCGGCGTAGGAATCCAACGTCCAGCGCGCCCCTTGCCGGGCGATGGCCTCGGCTGCTTCGTCGCTGCGGGCGATGGCCAGAAGCCGTGCCATGGGCGTGTCTTGCCGCTGCTCGAAGCCGTGCTCGTCCAGGCAGTGGCGGTAGCGGGCGTACTTCGAGGCGGTCTCCTCGTGGGTGGCGTGGGGATCCATCAGGACGGCATGGCCTTGGCTGGCGGACCAGGCGATGGCGTCCGGCGAAGTCGAGGCGATCCACGTCGGCATGGGTTCCTGCAAGGGCTTCGGCAGCACCTCGACGTCGCGGAACTCGTTGAATCGGCCAGAGTAGGTGAGCGGTTCGTCCTGCCACGCCCGTTGCACGATGTCGACGTTCTCGCGGAAGCGGGCGTAGGAGTCGTCGCGGCTAACGCCGAACACTTCCATCTCCTTGCGGTCGAAGCCGCGGCCGGCGCCCCAGTTGACGCGCCCGCCGGAGAGGTGGTCGAGCAGCGCCACTTCCTCGGCCAGGCGCAGCGGATGGTAGAAGGCGGCGAGGCTGACGCCGGTGCCGATGCGCAGCCGTTTGGTGATGTCGGCGACGTGCATGCCCATGATGTGTACCGACGGGCAGACGCTGTAGGTGGAGAAGTGGTGCTCGGCCAGCCACACTGCATCGTAGCCGCCGCCGTCCATGATGCGCACCCGCTCCAAGGCGCGCCGGTAGACGGTCGCCAGCGGCACCCGGCGCCCCGGCCAGCTGAAGAATTGCAGAACGGCGAACTTCATCGCTTGCAGGAAGCGCCGGCCACGCGCCGCGGGCTACTCGCCGCGCAGCGCCGCGGTGATCGGCAGCCAGGCGGCGCGCACGGCAGGGAACAGCCCGCCCAGCGCGCCCAGCGACAGCGCCCACGCCAGCCCCGTCTGCACGAGTTCCGGCGTCACCGCGAAGTCGAAGGCGATCTGCGAGAACGACACGTTGCTCAGCGTCGACGCCGTGTAGCCGTTGAAGGCCAGATAGCTGACCAGCGCCCCCAGCAAGCCGCCCAGAAGGGCCAGCGCCATCGCTTCGATCATCACCGAAACCACCACCGGCACGTTGCCGAAGCCGAGCGCCCGCAGCGTCGCGATCTCCACCGTGCGCGTGGCCACGGCGGAGTACATGGTATTGAGCGCGGCGAACAACGCGCCGATCGCCATGATCGCCGCGACGGCGATGCCGAACGCCTCGATCTGCTCCGCGACGCCGCCGGCCTGGCTGGCGAAGAACTCCACCTCGCCAACCAGCTTGAGGTCCAGTCGCGGATCGTTCTCGACGCGCTCGGCCAGCTCGGCGACTCGCGCTGGCGAATCCGCCCGCAGGCGCATCGAGCTGACGCTGTCGCCGCGCCGGAAGGCGGACTGCGCGATGGCGAGGTCCAGCCACAGTTCGGACTCGAAGGCGGAACCGTCGGCCGCGAAGATGCCCACCACCTGCCACTGCGAACCGCGCACCTCCAGAGTGTCGCCGACGTCGATGCCGGCGAACTCCGAGTGCGCGCCGCGACCGGCGATCAGCTCCGCCTTGCCGGTCTGGAAGTTGCGGCCGTCGACGATCCGCACCGCCTGATGCACCTCGAACGCCTTCGGGGTTACGCCGCGCACGATCAAGTTGGCGTCGAGGCCCGTCGATCGCTTCGGCATGTCGGCGACGGTGTAGAGTTCGCCGCTGGCGTCGAGCACGCCCTCCATGCTGGCGATGACGTTCATCTCGG
The DNA here is from genome assembly GCA_965199875.1 of Candidatus Azotimanducaceae bacterium. Classification (GTDB taxonomy): domain Bacteria; phylum Pseudomonadota; class Gammaproteobacteria; order Pseudomonadales; family Azotimanducaceae; genus VXYL01. The sequence goes on from OZ241346.1 coordinate 190,125, forward strand.
CAAGGGAGATGGCGCTCGACAGCTCGCTGTCCGAACCGCCGCGCAGGACGATGGCGCGGTCCGCTTCGCCGCCGCGGTCCAGGGTGGCGCGAAATCCAGCGGCCATGGCGAGAATCGCGATCATCACGCCGACCACGCCGGCGATGCCCACCACGATCACCGCGGAACTGCCAAGGCGCGAGGGCAGGTTCTGCAGATTCATCGCCGTGATCTCGAGGAGCTGGCGGAACATCTAGCTTCTCCGCAGCGCTTCGGCGATGGTCAGCCGGTTGGCCTGCAAGGCCGGCTGCACGCCCACCACGACGCCGAGCAGCAGCGCCGTCGCGGCGCCGGTGACGGCCGTGGCGGGCGCGAAGACGAATGCTCCCAACGGCGTCTGGGCGAGCGCCGCGTTCAGCAGCGGCGCGGCGAGCAGCGTGATGCCGATGCCGAGCAGTCCGCCCAGCAAGCAGAGCAGAACCGATTCGCCGAGCACCAGCATGGCCACCTTGGCGTCCGAAAAGCCGAGCGTCTTCAGCACCGCAAGCTCCGGGATGCGCTCGCGCAGCGCCTGGTTCATGACCACCGCGGTGAGCAGCAGAATGGTGAAGAACACCGCGGACAGAATGCCGTTGGCGATCAGTCCGATGTCGCCCAGCTGGGCGCCGAAGGAGCGCGCCAGCTCGTCTTCGGTGGTGGTCTTGGTGGGGTCGAGGGAGTTCTCGAACAAGGCGTCGATGGCGGCCGAGACCTCCGGCGCGCGTTCCGGGTCGGCGATGCGCAGGGTCCACCAGCCGATGCTGCCCTGGCCGAACGCCCGGGCTTCGTCGAAGTAGTCGTAGTGGAACAGGAGGCTGGACTGCCCGATGTCGTCGTCCTCGTAGCCGTAGTAGCCGACCAGATCGAACTCCCACAGACGGCTGCCGTCGCGCATTGGCCAGATGTCCGCCTCGATGGGGATCTTGTCGCCGACCTGCCAGCCGAACTTCTCCAGCAGATTGCGCGACGCCACGGCGCCGGTGCGGGTCTTCTCGAAGGCGTCGAGGTGTTCTGGCGAAATGGTCAGCTCGGAATACATCTCGAAGTAGGGACGCGGCTCCACGGGGAACTTCGGAAAGAAGTTGCTCGGGTCCTGGTAGTTGCCGCCGAACCAGGTCTGATGCGTCACCGCCGCCACGCCGTCCACCGCCCCGATGCCGGTACGCTGGCTCACTGGCAGCAGTTCGATCACGGAGTACTTGGCGGTGGTCACCAGCCGGTCGGCGCCGCTCACGTCGACGCCGCCGCCCTCGAAGAACGCCGCCAGGGTGCGCAGCAGCGTGAACAGCAGGAACGCCACCAGCACGGAGAACAAGGTCAGATAGGTGCGGATCGGACGCCGTTGCAGGTTGCGCCACACCAGGCCGACGGTGCTCATGCGGCCTCCGCCACCAGCCGGCCCTTGTCCAAGTGCACCGTGTGCTTGGCATGCTCGGCGGCCTTCGGGTCGTGGGTGACCATGACGATGGTCTTGCCGTGGTCGCGGTTGAGGATCTCCAGCAGGTCGAGAATCTCGTTGGCGGTGTCGCGGTCCAGATCGCCGGTGGGCTCGTCGCAGACCAGAATCGGCGGGTCGGCGACGATGGCGCGGGCGATGGCGACGCGCTGCTGCTGGCCGCCGGAAAGCTCGGCCGGCTTGTGCGAGGCGCGGTCGGCGAGGCCCACTACCTGCAGCGCCGTCTCGGCGTTCCTGCGCCGCTCCTTGCCCGACAGCTTGGTGAGCAAGAGCGGCAGCTCGACGTTGCGCCGGGCGTTCAGCACCGGCAGCAGGTTGTAGAACTGGAAGACGAAGCCGATGTTGGCGGCGCGCCATGCCGCCAGTTCGCGGCTGCCCAGCCGGTCGATGTGCTCGTCGGCCACGCGCACTTCGCCGCTGCTGGCGCTGTCGATGCCGCCGATGATGTTCAGCATGGTGGTCTTGCCGCTGCCGGACGGCCCCATCAGCGCCAAGAAGTCGCCGGCGTCGATCTGCAGGTCGATGCCCATGAGCACATCCACCACTTCCCGGCCTTTGACGAAGCTCTTCTCGACTTGCTTCAGATCCACGATCGGCATGGTTCGGGTCCTCTAGTTGACGACGGCTACCGACGCCCCGGTGCGCAGTTCGGCGAGCTGGGCGGCGCCGAGGCGGGCGACGACGCGCTCGCCGCTCCGCAACCCGTCGGTAATGCGCAGATTGGCGCCGCGGGCGTTGCCGATGGCCACTTCCCGGCGCTCGGCGGCGTCGCCCTCCACCACCCAGACGTAGTGCTTGCCGGAATCTTCCACCACCGACGCCTTCGGCACCAGCAGCACCGGCCCCTCGGCCGCGGTCTGCTCTTGCGACTCCGGGCCGGGGTGCGCTTGTGCTGCCTCCAGGAATGCGACTTTGACGCCCATGTCCGGGAGGATGCGCGGGTCGCGCTGCTCGAAGCCGATGCGCACGCGCACCGTTGCCTTGTTGCGGTCGGCAGCCGGGATGGTGGCGATGACCCGCGCCGGTATGGCGAAGTCGGGATAGGCGTTCAACGTCGCCGTGGCCGGCTGGTCGGGAAAGACGCGGTTGATGTAGGCCTCGTTGACGTCCACTTCCACTTCCAGCGAGCCCATGTCGACGATGGTGCAGATGCCGGTGCGGGTGAAGCCGCCGCCGGCGGAGACCGGCGAGATCATCTCGCCTGGCTGCGCCGCCTTGGCCACGACGACGCCGCCGAACGGGGCGCGTATCCGCATGTCTTCCAGCTGCCGCTGTTGGATGGCCAGCTGGCGTTGCGCGACCACGATGTCGCGCTCGACCCGGGCGAAGCGCGCCTGCAAGGCTTGCAGCGCGAGGGTGTCGCGGTCGAGATCCGCCTGGCTGGCCATCTGCTTGGAAGCCAGATTGCGCGTGCGTTCGACGTCCAGCTGCGCCTGGCGGATGTTGACGCGCAGCTCGTCCTTGCCGGCCTTTGCGGCCGCAAGCTGCGATTCCGCCAGTTCCAGATAGGCGCGAGGAATGCTGTCGTCCAGCACCGCCAGCAGCTGCCCCTGTTCGACGGTGACGCCTTCTTCGATCAGCACTTCGAGCACCTTGCCGGTGGCCTTGGAACTCACCGTGGCCTGCCGGCGCGCCACCACATAGCCGGTGGCGTCGAGCACGCTGTCGCCGGCCGCACTAGGCGCAAGCGCGCGCACGGCGACGGCCTCCACCTCGACGACGGGCGCCGCCAGCAGGGGCCGGCCGAAGGTCCAGGCGACGAAGGCGAAGCCGCCAACCACCGCCACGGCGACGAACCACTTGACCGGACGAGCGGAACCCGGGGCCGCGTCGCGCTGGATCTTCAACTCGTTCAGCAGCGCTTTCTTGTCGACGTTCTCAGCCATCGCCGGTCATCGTAACACTTCGCACCTCGCGGCTCTTTCGAACGATGCCCAAACGGTCAGTCCGCCAAGGCGTCGAACTGCCGCAGCAGGCCGCTGCCGCCGGGGCTGGCGAGAATCTGTGCGCTCAAGGCTTCGCGCTGCCGCTCGGCGGCGAGGCGCGGCTGCTCGGCCGTCGCCCAGCCGAGCAGTTCGTTCCAGTAGCGGTCCACCAGGAGGCGCGCCGGCATGGTGCCGCCGTCGCTGGTGCGTATCGTCCTCTCGCGCAGTTCGCCGAGGTACAGACGCAGCGAGGCAACGTGAATGCGCTCGTCGATGCGGATGCGCTCGACGATTTCCGCGGCCAGCTGGGCCTCGGCGCGGCGCTCGGGGAACAAGCCCGGCGCGCGGAACAACGCCTGGGAACTGGCGAAGCCGAGCTCGGCGCGAAACTCGATCACCAGCAGATTCATCAGAAAGCCGAGCGCCATCTCGAAGGGCATGTCGATCTCCGGCATGCGCCGCTCGGCGTCGGGCCGGGCGATGCTCGCCGGCGGTTCGACGTCCGGGTATGCGCCAGCGCCGAAGGCCAGATCCCGGGCCACGAACCACATCACGTCGTGGCCGCCGATGCCGCGGTCCGGTTCGCCGCCTTCGTCGACGCCGTGCGCCTTCAGCAGGCCCTTGCGGAGGTGCCCAAGCGCCGTGCCGCTCAAGTCTTCGACCACCAGCGCTTGCAGATCCGGGAACGGCATGGTGGCGATCATGCGCCCGCGGCCTTCGATCTTGCCGGTGATGGTGAGCGCGTTCCAGAACGGCCGCGAGATCCCGTTCTCGATCAGCAGGCGCTGCTGCGCATCGTTCGGCAGGCGCGTCCCGGCGAGCAGCGAGGCGTCTGCGGCCAGCCAGTCGCCGCCTTGCTCGCGCAACGCCGCGGTCCAGTTGTCCAGGGCGACGTTGCGCCCCTTGGAGCGGGGCGAGACGTAGTGCCCGTCGTCGTCGAAGCCGCCGTGCAGGCGTTTGCCGCCAACTTCGTGGAGCGCGGCGTATGCGTGCTCGGAGAGCAGTTCCGCTTCCGAAAAGACCCGTTGTCGCGTCGCCGCGTCTGCCATGCGATGACTCCCTGTGTGTGCCGAAGTGCCGAAGCGGATCGCCGCGGGCCACGCGCATGATGCTGTTTCGCAACCGAACCACTATGCTCCGTGGCTGTCGCCGAGCGGCTTCGCTTGGCCCATGTTAACCCTTGCCGAGCCGTAGGATGCTGCAAATCCACTGCCCCATCTGCAACGAACTGCGCAGCGAGGACGAGTTCGCCTACGCCGGCGAAGCGGACGTTCCGCGCCCGCCGCAGCCGTTCGAGCTAAGCGACGAGGAGTGGGGCGGCTACCTGCACTTCCGCCGCAACCCCAAGGGCGAGCACCGCGAACTGTGGTTCCACGCGGCGGGCTGCCGGCGCTACTTCAACGCCCGGCGCGACACCGTGAGCTACGACGTTCTGCGCACCTGGCGCATCGGCGAGGACGGCCGGCCGGAATGACGCGGCAACCGTGGCGGCTTGCCAGCGGCGGACGCATCGACCGCGACGTCGATTTGTCGTTCACCTTCGACGGCCGCGCGCTGCAGGGCTTCGCCGGCGACACCCTGGCATCGGCGCTGCTGGCCAACGGCGTCGATGTCGTCGCCCGCAGTTTCAAGGTCGGTCGTCCCCGGGGCATCGTCGGCCACGGCGCGGAGGAACCGAACGCCATCGTTGGCGTCGGCAGCGGCGCCGCCAGCGTTCCGAATCTGCGCGCCACGCAGGTGGAGCTCTACGAAGGCTTGAGCGCCGAGCGCAGCCGGGATTCGCCCTACAAGCGTCTGGCGTCGGCGTTCGCTGGCTGGCTGCCGGCCGGCTTCTACTACAAGACGTTCATGGCTTCCAAACGTGTCTGGGCGGCAGCGGAGCACGGCCTGCGCCAGACCACGGGCCTTGGCAGCGTGCCGAACGGCGCGGACCCGGACCGCTACCAGACCGCCAATCAGCACTGCGACGTGCTGGTGGCGGGCGCTGGCCCGGCCGGCGTGATGGCAGCGCTGGCGGCCGCTCGCGCCGGGGCCAGGGTGCTTCTGGTCGACGAGCAGAGCGAGATGGGCGGCAGCCTGCTGGCCTCGCCGCGCACGTTCGCCAGCGCCGAGCCGTGGCTTGCCGCCGCGCTTGCCGAACTGCATAGCCATCGCGACGTGCTGCTGCTGCCGCGCAGCACCGTGTTCGGCTACTACGACCACAACTTCCTGACCGTCTTGGAGCGCTGTACGGATCATCTCCCGCCGATTTTCGACCGTGCGCCCCGCCAGCGCCTGCATCGCGTTCGCGCCCGGCAAACGGTGCTGGCGACGGGCGCGGTGGAACGGCCTCTGGTGTTCGCCGGCAACGACATTCCGGGCGTCATGCTGGCCTCCTCCGTCGCCGTCTACGTCAAGCGCTACGCCGTCGCTCCGGGCCAGCGGCTGCTGCTGTTCACCTGCAACGACAGCGCCTACGGCGTCGCCTTGGACTGGCTGGGGGCAGGCCGGGAAGTGGCCGCGATTGTCGACTCCCGGGCGCAGCCGGGCGTGTGCGCCGAGCAGGCCCGCGCGTCGGGCATCGACGTGATCGCTGGCCACGGCGTCGTCGAAGCCGTAGGCGGCAAGCGCGTGCAAGGAGCGCTGCTGGCGCCGCTGAATGCCGATGCGACGCGGCTCGAAGGCCCGCCGCGGCGCATCGACTGCGACTTGATCGCCAGCTCCGGGGGGTGGAATCCAACGCTCCATCTCAGTTCCCAAGCCGGCGCCCGGCCGGTCTGGAGCGACGAACTGGCGGCTTTCGTGCCCGGCCCGCTGCGTCAGGCGACGCGTTGCGCCGGCGCTGCCGCCGGGGCGTTCGCCATGGGCGACTGCTTGCGCCAGGGCGCCGAGGCCGGTGCAGAAGCCGCGGCGCTGGCGGGTTGCGGCGATGGCCGCGTCGCCGTCGACCTGCCGGAAGTAGACGATCCGCCGGAACAAGCCGCGTCGGCGCTGTTCCTGGTGCCGCACTGCCGGTCGGTGAGCCGAGCGCCGCGCCAGTTCGTCGACCTGCAGCTAGACGTGACTGCCGCGGACATCGAACTGGCGGCGCGCGAGGGCTACCGCTCGGTGGAACACGTCAAGCGCTACACGGCGCTCGGCTTCGGCACCGATCAGGGCAAGCTGGGCAACGTCAACGGCATCGCCATTCTCGCCGCGGCGACCGGGCGCAGCATCGCCGAAACCGGCACCACGGTGTTCCGCCCGGCCTACACGCCAGCGACCTTCGGCGCCGTCGCCGGCCGCGACGTGGGCGACCTGTTCGACCCGGAACGCCACACCGCCATGCACGGCTGGCATCTGCGCCACGGCGCGGCGTGGGAGAACGTCTCGCGCTGGAAGCGGCCCTGGCACTACCCGAAGCCTGGCGAAACCATGCACGACGCGGTCGCCCGGGAGTGCCTCGCCGCACGCAACGGCGTCGGCCTGCTGGACGCTTCGACCTTGGGCAAGATCGACGTCCAGGGCAGGGACGCGGCGCTGTTTCTGGACCGCGTCTATACCGGCGGCTTCCGCAGGCTGGGCATCGGCCGCTGCCGCTACGGGCTGATGCTGCGCGAGGACGGCACCATCTTCGACGACGGCGTTGCGGCGCGGCTGCTCGCCAACCGCTATCTGCTGCACACCACCACCGGCAACGCCGAAGCCGTCTACGCCTGGCTGGAACGGTGGCTGCAAACCGAGTGGCCGCAGCTGGACGTGCAGCTCGCATCGGTGACGGACCACTGGGCCACCGCGGCGCTGGTCGGGCCGAAGTCCAGAGCGGTGCTCGGCAAGCTGTGCGACCTGGACTTGTCGAACGAGGCGTTTCCCTTCATGAGCGTGCGCGAGGGCCGGGTCGCTGGCGTTCCTGCGCGGCTGTTCCGCATCAGCTTCAGCGGCGAGCTGTCCTTCGAGGTGAACGTCTCCTCCCGTCACGGCGAGCGCGTCTGGGAGGCGCTGATGGCGGCTGGCGAGGAGTTCGACATCACCCCCTACGGCACCGAGACCATGCACGTGCTGCGCGCCGAGAAGGGCTTCATCATCGTCGGCCAGGACACCGACGGTTCGATGACGCCCGACGACATGGGCCTCGGCTGGGCGGTGCGCCGGGGCAAGCCCTTCGGCTTCATCGGCGATCGCTCGCTGGAACTGGCGGACCACCAGCGCGGCGACCGCTTGCAGCTGGTGGGCTTGCAGTCGGCAGATGGCGCCAGCGTGCTGGCGGAAGGCGCGGCCATCGTCGCCACGCCCGATCCAGCGCCGCCGGCGCCGATGCTGGGGCACGTCACGTCGAGCTACTTCAGCGCCGCGTTGAACCGGCCCATCGCCTTGGCGATGGTGAAGAACGGCCGAGGGCGCTTGGGCGAAACGATGTACTGTGCGCACCACGGCGTCGCCGGCAGCGTGGCGGCGCGGGTCGTCGATCCCGTGTTCTACGATCCCGAAGGAAGGCGCCAGCGTGTCTGAGCCTGGCCAGAAGGGCAAGGCCGGCGTCGTCTTGCGCGCCGTGCCGAGAAGCTTCGTTAGCTTGCGCCTCGGCGCCGGCGACGTGGCGGCCGATGTCGGCAGGGCCGCGAACCTCGTGCTGCCAAGCGCCGCCGGCGCCTACGCCAGCTTCGAGGATCGGGCCGCGTACTGGATTGCCCCGGACGAGTGGCTGCTTGCGCTCGCCGACGACGAGGCCGAGCTGGCGAGGCTGTTGCAGCAGCTGGAGGGCCGAGCGGCGGCCGTGGACGTCACTGGCGGCCAGCGGCTGTTCGACCTGGCCGGCGAGTTCGCCGCCGAGGTGTTGCAGGCTTCCACCCCCTACGACTGCCATCCGCGGGTCTTTCCGCCCGGCCGTTGCGCCAGCACGGTGTTCGCCAAGACCACGGCGCTGATCGCCGCCGCGCCGGACGCTTCGTTCGATCTGATCGTGCGCAGCAGCTACGCCGACTACGTCGTGCGCTGGATCTCGGCCATCGGGGAGCAGTACGGCATCGCGCTCGTCGATGTCGGATCACCCGCCGAAACCGGAGTGTTGGTAGAGTAGGCGCCGTCAAGTTCCAAGTGGCATCGCGGATTGCAGCGTGGGCACAACGCACGATACTGCACGGGTTCAGGATCTGTCGCGCGCTGGCAGTCCGTCCGCGCCGAGCGCCAATCCGTCCAGATCCGCCGTCGCTGCGCAGGAGCCCTACACCAAGACCCAGCTGGCGGCGATGCTCGCCGACGTCGAATCCGATCTCGTCGAGCGCAAGGAGACCTTCGACGGCGAAGCGCCGAACGCCGTGCGGCAAGCGATCTGCGCGTTCGCCAACGATCTGCCGAACCACCGCCGCGCCGGCGTGATCTTCGTCGGCGCCCGCGACGACGGCACGCCCACGGGCCTCGAGGTAAACGACGCCCTGCTGCTCAAGCTGGCGCACTGCAAGACCGACGGCAACATCCTGCCCCTGCCGACCATGACCGTCCACAAGCACGCCTTCGGCGGCAAAGACTTGGCGGTGGTCACGGTAGCGCCAGCCGATTCGCCCCCGGTGCGCTGCCGAGGCCGCATTTGGACCCGCGTCGGCCCGCGCCGCGCCATCGCCAGCGCCCAGGACGAACGCATCCTCAACGAGAAACGCCGCTACGGCGACGCGCCGTTCGACGCCCATCCCATTCGCGCCGCCACGCTGGACGACTTGGACCTGCGGCGCTTCGAGTTCCTCTATCTGCCGGAAGCGTTCAGCGTCGACGTGCTTGCCAGGAACGACCGCACCGTGCAGGAGCGCCTCGCCGCCACCAAGATGATCGTCGGCGCCGACGACCCCACGCCCACGGTGCTCGGCATGTTGGTGCTCGGCAAGACGCCAACCGACTTCCTGCCCGGCGCCTACGTGCAGTTCCTGCGCATTGCCGGGGAGGAACGCGGCGATCCGATCCTCGACAGCGCCCGCATCGACGCCCCCTTGGGCGAGGCGATGGCCACCCTCGACACGATCCTGCGCGCCCACGTGCGCACCGCCGTGGCCGTGGGCGAGGCGCGCACCGAAGTGCGCCGCGCCACCTATCCGCTGCCGGCGCTGCAGGAGCTGGTGCGCAACGCCGTGATGCACCGCAGCTACGAGGGCGGCAACAGCCCGATACAGGTCTACTGGTTCGACCGGCACATCGAGATCATCAACCCAGGCGGCGCCTACGGCGACATCACGCCAGACAACTTCGGCCAGCCCGGCCTGCTGGCCTACCGCAATCCCAACCTCGCTGAAGCCATGCGCGTGACCGGCCTGGTGCAGCGCTACGGCCTCGGCATCCCACTCGTGCGCCGCGAACTGCGCGCCAACCAGCAACTGCCGCCGACCTATGAGGTGGACGGCCATTGGGTGCGCTGCAGCGTGGAGGCCCGGGCGGACTGGCCTGGGTTCGGCACAGGGGGCGGGTAGCACGGGCGCAAGGAGCCGCCGAGTGTGGGTGCAGCGGTCGAGAGATCGACGTCGCCACAGCCGCCACTGGTTCAGACGAGGCATCGGCGGTCGTACAATGTGGCGCCATGAAGAGATTGAGGTGACGAACTTGACCGCTAGGGAAGGTCTGATCAAGTACCTTTGCGGGGAAAACAACCGCCGTCCCAGAAGGGTTCACGGTCTGCCCGGGACACTTAAACAGAGGTTTCCTAGGGAACAAATACACTGGCGGATGGATCGCTTGTCGGGATGCATCCGAGCGATGTTCAAGGCCAGCCGGCGGATGACCCCCAGACAGGCGGCGGCGTTGCCCTTGCGGTTGCGCGCCCGGTCTTCGTCCATCGACACCGAGCACCCAGTGCAGGCGTCCGATGCACGCATCGGCGTTCTCGATCGCCCAGTGGGAGCGGACGGCGTGCCCGAAGCGCTCGGCCGAGGGCTTGGCGCTGAGCAGGCAGCAGCGGGTGTCGATGCTCTGCCCGCCGTCGGCGAGATGCCGCTCCGCGACCACGCCGGCTAAAGCCGGTGCCGATGGCCGAGAGACCGGGCCATTCGTGGCGCTCCTGCAGCCATTCGACGTCGTGGCAGACCGTCGCGGTGCGCCTCTCGACTCGCCCGTGGCCCTTGCCAACCTCTTGATGCGACAGGAGTTCCGCCGATTCCGGCGGGTTGTCCAGGTACTCCGCCACGTCCTCGCGCAGCGTCTCCTGGTTGCCCTTCAGCGCCAGCGCGTAGTCGCCGCCCCTGGCCACGATCGCCGCCGCCGTCCCGCGCTGCGCGTACACGCGTCCGCCGTCACCGTGCACCCCCTCGCGTCCACCAGTTCCAGCAGTTCCGGCAGCGCCGGGATCGTCGACCGCCCGCCCGTGAGCATCGACAGCAGCGCGACCACCAGCATCTCGTGCAGGTCGTGGCGCTTGGCATTGCCTTCCTAGGGTCTTCAACCTCTTGAAAAATCGCCAGAAGTTCCAGCATCCCGTTTTCTCCCTCCGTGGATCGGAATGCCTATTCTGCACCGTCCCCTCTCTCCCCGCCGCCCACCAATCCCAAATGCGATTGCCCTGCTCCCACCCCTCCCGCGGCGTCGGGGCCTTGTCGACCGGGTGTGTTAAGTTGCGCTCATGGAGAGTGCAAACTGCGGCATGGGCGGGCCGACGCGCCTAACGTGACGGCCAACGTGCTGTTCATCACCGCCGATCAATGGCGGGGGGAGTGCTTGTCGGCGCTGGGGCACTTGGTGTCCACGCCGAATCTCGACGCGCTGGCCGGAGAGGGCACCTTGTTCGAGCGCCACTTCGCCAACACGGTGCCGTGCGGGCCGTCCCGCGCCAGCATCCACACCGGCATGTACCAGCAGAACCATCGCGTGATCGCCAACGGTACGCCGCTGGATGCGCGCCACGACAACTGGGCGTTGATCGCCCGGCAAGCCGGCCGCGAGCCGGTGCTGTTCGGCTACACCGACACCACCCGGGACCCGCGCCAGGCGATTGCCGGCGAGGCATGGGATGGCGTGCTTCCCGGTCTCGACCCAGTCGTGCTGCTTGGCAAGGCCATCTGGGCGCCCGACGCTTGGCTGGCCTGGCTGCAGGACAAGGGCTATCCGTTGCCGGCGCAGCCCATGGATCTGTACACCAAGACCGCGCCGTCCCGGGACGGCGACGACGTGCCGGCGCCGCTGGCGGTTCCGGCCGAGCTGCACGACACCTGGTTCCTGGTGGACCAGGTGCTCGACTACATCCGGGATCGTCGATCCTGGTGCGTTCACCTGTCCTTGCTGCGACCGCATCCGCCCTGGGTGGCGCCAGCCCCCTACAACGGCATGTATCCCATGCGCGAACTGCCGCCGCCGATACGCGCCGCAAGCGCCGAAGAGGAAGCAGCCCGCCATCCCTACACCGCCCTCGCGCTGGCGCAGAGGTTCGCCAAGGCGCCCAGCGACGACGACCGGCGACGACGCCTGCACGCGAGCTACCTGGGCTTGATGAGCGAGGTGGACCGCAACCTGGGCCGGCTGTTCGACGCGCTGAAGGCGTCCGGCGCATGGAACGACACGCTGATCGTCTTCACCTCCGATCACGGCGAGCAGATGGGCGACCACTGGCTGCTCGGCAAGCAGGGCTACTTCGATCAGTCCTACGCGGTGCCGCTGATCATCCGCAATCCCTCGCCAGCGGCGGACGCGCATCGGGGTTCCCGGCAACGCGCGTTCACGGAAAGCGTGGACATCATGCCGACGCTGCTCGACTGGCTGGGCCTAGAGACTCCCGCCCAGTGCGACGGCGCGTCGCTGCTGCCGGCCACCGAGGCCGGCGCGCTGCCCGCGGGATGGCGCACCGAAGCCTATTGGGAGTACGACTTCGGCCAGGAGGGCGCGAAGCAGCTGGGGTTGCCGCGTAGCCGCTGCAAGCTCAACGTCGTTCGCGGCGACACGTTCAAGTACGTGCAGTTCGCGGACCTCGAGGCGCTGCCGCCGCTGTACTTCGATCTGCACGAAGATCCCGGCGAGACGGTGGACCACGCCAAAGACCCAAGCCGCCGCCAGGACGTTCTGGAAGCCGCGCAGAAACTGGTCTGCTGGCGAATGGCCAACGACGAACGCGGCCTGACCCACCACCGCGTGACGGCAGGCGGCTACTTCGATCGCACGCGCACGCGTTGAGCGGCAGGCCCCTTCTCGTCTGGGTTACTATCGGCGTCGCCGTCGACTGCCAACACACCCGATCCGATGAACGACCGCCCCGTCCATCTGCCGCTCTTGCGACTGTTCGCGGCGATGCCCGTGACGGCGGTGGCTTCGATCCTTCACCGGTTCAGCGGCGTCGTGCTGTTCTTCGCCGTCTTCTACTTGTGCTATCTGCTGGATCTGGCGCTGCGCGGCGAGCAGGGATTCCAACGGGCGGCGGCCGTCGTCGCCGCGCCGCTCGGCAAGTTCGGCCTGTGGCTGGTGCTGGCCGCGCTCGGCTTCCACTTGATCGCCGGCCTCAAGCACCTGCTGCTGGACTTCCATGTCGGCGACAGCGCGGCGGGCGGGCGCGTCGGCACTTGGCTGACGCTGCTGTTGTCCGCGCTGGCGGCGGTTCTGGCGGGAATCTGGCTGTGGTAACGCCGATTGCCAGCTTCGCCCGCAGCGGCCTGGCGGACTTCGTCCTGCAACGTGCCACCGCCGTGGTGCTGGCCCTCTACGCGTTGTGCATGGTGGGCTTCTTCGTGGTCTCCGTGCCGCTCGACCAAACGGCCGTCGCTGCCTTCTTCGGCACTCTGCCCATGCAGGCGTTTACCACGCTGGCGCTGCTGGCGCTGGCGGCGCACGCCTGGATCGGCATGTGGACCGTCGGCACCGACTACATTCGCCAGCACTACTTCGGCCGCCGCCACGTGTTGTATCTGGCCCTCTACCAGCTGGGCTGCATTGGCTTGATCTTCGTCTATCTTGTCTGGCCGCTGTCGGTGGTCTGGGGGTTGCGATGAGCGCTTCGACGACGCGCCTGCCGGTGATGGAGTTCGACGGCGTCATCGTCGGCGGCGGCGGCGCGGGAATGAGGGCCGGCTTGCAGCTGGCACGTTCCGGGCTGAAGACCGCGATCCTGTCCAAGGTCTTTCCCACCCGCTCGCACACGGTTTCCGCCCAGGGCGGCATCACCTGCGCCATCGCCAGCGAGGATCCCGAGGACGACTGGCGGTGGCACATGTACGACACCGTGAAGGGCTCGGACTACATCGGCGATCAGGACGCCATCGAGTACATGTGCAGCGTCGGCCCGGAAGCTGTGTACGAGCTGGAGCACATGGGCATGCCGTTCACGCGCACCGAGAGCGGACGCATCTACCAACGGCCTTTCGGCGGCCAATCGAAAAACTTCGGCAAGGGCGGGCAGGCGGCGCGCACCTGCGCCGCGGAAGACCGCACCGGGCACGCGCTGCTGCACACCCTCTACCAGAACAACCTGCGCGCCGGCACGGTGTTCTTGAACGAGTGGTTCGCCGTCGACCTGGTGGCGAACCAGGACGGCGCGGTGGCTGGCGTGGTGGCGATCGACATCGAATCCGGGCAGGTGGTGTTTGTGCAGTGCAAGGCCACGGTGCTCGCCACCGGCGGCGCCGGGCGCATCTACGCCACCACCACCAACGCCATGACCAACACCGGCGACGGCGTGGGCATGGCGCTGCGGGCGGGCTTTCCCGTGCAGGACATCGAGATGTGGCAGTTCCATCCCACCGGCATCCACCGCGCCGGCGTGCTGGTGACGGAGGGCTGCCGCGGCGAGGGCGGCTACCTCGTCAACAAGGATGGCGAGCGCTTCATGGAGCGCTACGCCCCGAACGCGAAGGACCTGGCTGGCCGCGATGTGGTGGCGCGCTCGATGGTGCAGGAGATCATGGAAGGCAGGGGCGCGGGAGAGGACGCCGACCACGTGCTGCTCAAGCTCGATCATCTGGGCGAGGAAACGGTGCGCAAGCGCCTGCCCGGCATCGTCGAGCTGTCCAAGACCTTCGCCCACGTCGATCCCGTTCGCGAGCCGATTCCGGTGGTGCCCACCTGCCACTACATGATGGGCGGCGTGCCCACCAACGTCCACGGCCAGGCGCTCGCCCAGGGCGCGGACGGGGAAGACGCGGTGGTCCCCGGCCTCTACGCCATCGGCGAAGCGGCGTGCGTCTCGGTACACGGCGCCAATCGCTTGGGCGGCAACTCGCTCCTCGATCTGGTGGTGTTCGGGCGCGCCGCCGGCTTGCACATCGAGGAGACGCTGCGCCAGGGCGTGGCCTCCCGCGCCGCGACCGAGACGGACATCGCGCGCGCCACGGCGCGGCTCTCGCGCTGGGACGAATCCGCCACCGGCGAATCCGTGGCCGACCTCAAGCAGGAACTGCAACGCCTCATGCTGGTGAATTTCAACGTCTTTCGCAGCGGCGAGCGGATGCGCGAGAGCGTCGCCGCCCTTGCGGACCTGCGCGAGCGCATCGGCAAGGCGCATCTGCCGGACAAGAGCCGCGTGTTCAACACCGCCCGCCTGGAAGCGCTGGAACTCGACAACCTGCTCGAAGTGGCGGAGGCCACCGCCATCGTCGCCGAAGCGCGCACCGAAAGCCGCGGCGCCCACGCCCGTGACGACTACACCGAACGCGACGACGACAACTGGCTGTGCCACTCGCTCTACTTTCCAGCCGAGAAGCGCGTGGCGAAACGCGCCGTGAACTTCGCGCCGAAGACGGTGGACGCCTTCGCTCCGGCGCAGCGGAGCTATTGAACCCGCGCCTCAGCCGGCGCGTCGAAGCCAAGGAGCCGACCGATGCTAGTCCGCCTCTACCGCTACAACCCGGACACGGACGAATCGCCGCGCATGGAAGACGTGCAGCTCGACGTGCCGGGCGTGCGCGACCTCATGGTGCTCGACGTGCTGGAGCTCTTGAAGGCGAAGGATCCGTCCATCGCCTACCGCCGCTCGTGCCGCGAAGGCGTGTGCGGTTCGGACGGCATCAACATGAACGGCAGGAACGGCCTCGCCTGCACCACGCCGGTGGCGGAGGTGGCGCCGCGCGGCAAGCTGACGCTGCGCCCGCTGCCGGGGCTGCCGGTGATTCGCGACTTCGTGGTGGACATGACGCAGTTCTACCGCCAGTACGAGCGCATCAAACCGTGGCTGGTGAACGACGATCCGCCTCCGGCGCGCGAGCGCCTGCAATCCCCGGAAGAGCGGGAGCAACTGAACGGCCTCTACGAGTGCATCCTCTGTGCCTGCTGCTCCACGGCGTGTCCGTCGTTCTGGTGGAACCCGGACAAGTTCGTCGGCCCGGCCGGCCTCTTGCAGGCGTACCGCTTCATCGCCGACAGCCGCGACACCGCCACGGAAGAGCGCTTGGCAGACTTGGAGGACCCGTTCAGCGTCTTCCGCTGCCGAGGCATCATGAACTGCGTGGACGTCTGCCCGAAGGGCCTGAATCCCACCCGCGCCATCGGCAAGATCCGCACGATGATGCTGCAGAAGGGGATGTAGAGGCTCTATTCCAGATCGGCGACCTCGAAGGCAGCGATGTTGCGCCGCTGTTCGCTGAACGCCACGCCGACCAGGTGGACCGGCACGCCGTCGGCGCGGTACGTGTCGGCGTAGCGCTTGCTCTTCATCTGGCTTAGGGCGCTGCGCACTCCGCCTTCTTTCTCGACGTCGGCCTCCGAGTCGACCCTCTTGAACTCGAACACGCAGACGCCGCCACCGTGCCGCACCACCATGTCGGCGCGACCGCCAGCGGAGCTCGCTTCCGCCGTCACGTCCAGTCCCGCGCCGACGAAGTGGGAGTAGAACACCGCCGAGTAGTAGCCCTCGAAGTGGGCGATGTCGTTGTTGGTGTACCACTGGTAGGGCACCCCCGCGAAGAAAGCGCGGAACAGCGCCAGGACGCCAGCGAAGTCGTGCGCCGCCAGCAGCCGCGCCAGCCGCGAACACTCCGCCACCGGCGACAAACCGGGCGCCATCGTCGCCAGCAGCGCCAGATTGAGGGCGCTGCGCACCTCGCGGTTGGGATAGCCGAGGCGGTAGAGATAGCCCGCTGCCCCGAGCTCCTCCCCGACAATCGTCAGATAGCCGGTCTGGAACAGCAGCGCCTCGGTCTTGACGTAGTCGATGTCGAACGCCGCCAGGTCCGCATCGCCCACCACCAGACCTTCAAGGGAGGCTGGATCCACCTTGCGCGAGAGCAGCGTGTCGGGCAGGAAGGCCGGCGTGCCCGTCTCGAACCAGTACGGCCTGAACTCGCGGCTTCGCAGCAGCAGCAGCATGCCGAAGGGGTTGTAGACCTTTGCGTCGCCCCGCCAGCAGTAGCCGTTGTACCAGTCGCGGATGGCTTCCCGGTCCAGCCCTTCGAGTTCTGCCTGGAACACGGCGTCCAGCTCGCCCTCCGTGTAGCCGCAGAGCGAGGCGAAGCGCGGCTCCAAGGTGATGTCGATGAGGTTGTTGATGTCCGAGAAGACGCTCACCTTGGAGAACTTCGTCACGCCGGTGAAGAAGCTGAATCGAATCATCGCGTCGCAATCCTTCACCACGCCGTACACGGCGCGCAGGAAGCTGCGGTTCCTCTTCGCAAGCCCGGGATCGCCCAGCGCGTCGGCGATGGGCCGGTCGTACTCGTCCACCAGCAGCACCACGCGCTGGCCGGTCTGTTGGACCAGCGACTCGATGAGGCCTGCCAGGCGGCCTTCGGGCGAGGCGTACTCCGAGACCACGCCAGCTTTGCGTTCCAGCCGCGTCAGGCTGTCGGCGAAGTTGGCCGCCAAGGCCCCGGGTTCGTCGAAGCTGCCAGCCGCGAAGCTGAGCCGCACCACGGGATGACGTGCGCGCCAGTCCCAGCAGTCGTGGATGGCGAGCCCCCGGAACAGCGCTTCGTTGCCCTCGAACAGTTCCTTGAGCGTGTCCACCAGCAGGCTTTTGCCAAAGCGGCGCGGGCGGGATAGGAAGCAGTGCTTCCCCTGCGCCACCAGTTGGCGGATGTGCGCCGTCTTGTCGACGTAGTAGTAGCCCCCCTCGCGAATCTCTCGAAAGGTCTGAACGCCAGCCGGCAGCTTGCGTCGCTTCATGGACGCACCTTAGCTTTACCGCTGCCTGGCAGTCAAAAGCTTCGGCTGAATCGGTGCTATGATGCGGCGAGTGGCTTGTGTTCGGATGAGACGGCCGGGCTTGAAGCCACACGGGCTAAGTTGACCAGGCTTGACGATTAGCGCCGAGATGGACTCCGGGAATCTGGATCGCTTGCGCGCCGGCTCTCATCTGTCGGCGGGCAACGCCTATGTCGAGGCGCTCTACGAGGCGTTTCTCGACAACCCGGCGCAGATCAGTCAGGAGTGGCGCAGCTACTTCGACGGGCTGCCTCGGCGCAACGGCGGCGTTGCGGACGTGCCGCACAGCACCGTGGTGCAGCACTTCGAGCGGCTGGGACGCAATCGCCTCAAGGCGCGTCCCGAGCGGGTTGCCGCAGAGGTCTCCTCGGCGCACGAACGCGCCCAGATTCGCGTCCTGGAGCTCATCAGCGCCTATCGGCACCGCGGCCACCGCAAGGCCAACCTCGATCCGCTGCGCCTCTGGCAGCGCGAGCCGGCGCCGGAACTGGAACTGGCCTACCACCGTCTGAGCGAAGCGCACCTCGACACCGTGTTCGACACCGGATCGGCGCAGTTCTTCCAGCGAAGCAGCAGCGATGCGAAGGCGCCCCTGCGCGACATCGTGGACGCCTTGGAGCGCGTCTACTGCGGCACGCTGGGCGCCGAATACATGCACATCACCAACGCCGAAGAGCAGCTGTGGGTGCGCGAGCGGCTGGAGTCCGCCCTCGGCCAGCCGGCGTTCAGCACCGAAACGCGCTTCACCATTCTCGACCGCCTAAGCGCTGCCGAAGGGCTGGAGAAGCACCTGCATGCGCGTTTTCCGGGCACCAAGCGTTTCGGCCTGGAGGGTGCCGAGACGCTGATCTGCATGCTCCACGAAGCGCTGCAGCGGCTTGGCGAGCAGGGCTGCCTGGAAGCGGTGATCGGCATGGCCCATCGCGGCCGACTGAACGTGCTGGTGAACATTCTCGGCAAGGATCCGAAGGATCTGTTCGACGAGTTCGAGGGCGTCATGCCGGAAACCGACCGCAACGGCGACGTCAAGTACCACCAGGGCTTCTCGTCCAACGTCATGACCAGCGGCGGCGAGATGCACGTGGCGCTGGCGTTCAATCCTTCGCACTTGGAGATCGTCGCGCCGGTGGTCACCGGCTCGGTGCGGGCGCGCCAGGATCGCCGCCGCGACTACGACGGCGACAAGGTGGTGCCGCTGATCGTGCATGGCGATGCGGCCTTCGCCGGCCAGGGCGTGGTGATGGAGACCTTGCAGATGTCGCAGACCCGGGGCTTCGGCGTCGGCGGCACCATCCACCTCATCGTCAACAACCAGATCGGCTTCACCACCAGCCGCCGGGAAGACGCCCGTTCCACCGAGTACTGCTCGGAGATCGCCAAGATGGTGCAGGCGCCCATCCTGCACGTCAACGGCGACGACCCGGAGGCCTGCGTCTTCGCGGTGCAGCTGGCGGTGGACTACCGGATGAAGTTCAAGAAGGACGTCGTCGTCGATCTGGTCTGCTACCGGCGCCGTGGCCACAACGAGGCCGAAGAGCCGATGAAAACCCAGCCGCTCACGTACCAGAAGGTGCGCGGCCATCCCACCACCCGGGAGCTCTACGCCGAGCGGCTGGTTGCCGAAGCTGCGGTACCTGCTGCGGAAGCCGACGCCTTGGTAGGCCTCTATCGCTATGCCCTCGACACCGGCGACCGCATGGCGCTGTCTCTGGTCCACGAGCCGGACACCTCGCTGTTCGTCGACTGGCGGCCCTACCTCGGCAACGTCTCCGAGACGCCGGTGGACACCCGCGTCGACGGTTCGCGCCTGCAACAGCTGGCCAACCAGCTCACGGAAGTGCCGCAGGACTTTCCCCTGCACCGGCAGGTGCGCAAGATCCTCGACGATCGCAACGCCATGACCCGAGGCGACGTGCCGCTCAACTGGGGCTATGCCGAGACGCTGGCCTACGCGACGCTGCTCGACGACGGCTACGACGTGCGCCTCACCGGCCAGGATGTCGGCGTCGGCACGTTCTCCCATCGCCATGCCTCGCTCTACAACCAGAACGACGGCAAGCGCCTCGTGCCGCTGAACCGGCTGAGCAAGCAGACCACCTTCGACATCTACGACTCGCTGCTGTCCGAGGAAGCCGCGCTGGCGTTCGAGTACGGCTACGGCGCCACTTCGCCGCGCACCCTGGTGGTTTGGGAGGCCCAGTTCGGCGACTTCGCCAACGGCGCCCAGGTGGTGATCGATCAGTTCGTGGCCAGCGGCGAAACCAAGTGGGCGCGCATGTGCGGTCTGGTGATGCTGCTGCCGCACGGCTACGAAGGGCAGGGGCCGGAACACTCGTCGGCGCGTCTGGAGCGCTACTTGCAGCTCTGCGCGGAGCGCAACATGCAGGTGTGCATTCCCACCACCCCGGCGCAGATCTTCCACCTGCTGCGGCGGCAGATGCTGCGTCCGCTGCGCAAGCCCCTAGTGGCGCTCACCCCCAAGAGCCTGCTGCGCCACAAGCAGGCGGTGTCCAGCCTCGACGACCTGTCCGGCGGCGGCTTCCAGCCGGTGCTCGGCGAAGTGGAGGAACTGGACCCGGACGCCGTGGACCGCTTGGTGATGTGCAGCGGCAAGGTGTACTACGACCTCTTGGAGGCGCGCCAGGAAGCCGATTTGCGCAACGTCGCCATCGTCCGTCTGGAGCAGCTCTACTCCTTTCCAGAAGCGCAGCTGGCCGCCGCCATCGCGCCCTATCGGCGCTTGGCGCACGCCGTCTGGTGCCAGGAGGAACCCATGAATCAGGGCGCCTGGTACTCCAGCCAGCATCACATGCATACCGTGCTGCGCGCCCACGATCCGGCGCTGCGCCTGGCCTATGCTGGCCGGGAGGCGTTCGCCGCGCCCGCCGGCGGCTATGCGGCGCTGCACGCCCAGCGCCAGCGGCGTCTGGTTCGCGAAGCGCTTTATGCGCAGTGACGCCGCCGAGCGGCGTATCGCGGTTTGCACGAACGGTTGAGGAGCGCATCGGTGAGCGTCGAAATCAAAACCCCGGCGTTTTCGGAGTCCATTTCCGAAGGCACGGTTGCGGCTTGGCACAAGAACGTCGGCGATGCCGTGCAGCGCGACGACGTGCTGGTGGACATCGAAACCGACAAGGTGGTGATCGAGATTTTCGCCCCCGCCGACGGCGTGCTGACGGAAATCCTCAAGGCCGAAGGCGAAGTGGTGGAATCCGAAGAGCTGCTCGGCCGACTGGCCGAGGGGGAGGCCGCCGAAGCCCCTCCGGCCACACCAGACGCTGGTGCGCAAGAAGCGCCCGCAGCACAGGCGTCCGCAGCCGTGGCAGCCGCCTCCACGCCTTCGGCGCGCAAGCTGGCCGCCGAAGCGGGCATCGAAGTGAGTGCCGTGGCCGGCACCGGCAAGGGCGGCAGAGTGACCAAGGAAGACGTGCTGCGGGTGCGCGAGGCCGACTCCGCCACGCCGGCGGCCCCGGCTGAGGCGTCGGCCGAGGCCGCCGAACCCATAGCGGTTCCCGCTCCGGCGGATGACGGGTCGCGCACCGAGCGCCGGGTGCCAATGACGCGCCTGCGCGCCAGCATCGCCGAGCGCCTGGTAGCCGCCCAGCACACCGCCGCCATGCTCACCACCTTCAACGAGGTGAACATGCAGCCGGTGATGACCATGCGCCGCAAGTACGGCGACGAGTTCCAGGCCCGGCACAACGGCACCAAACTCGGCTTCATGGGCTTCTTCGTGCGCGCCTGCGTGGAAGCGCTGAAGCGCTTTCCGGCGGTGAACGCCAGCATCGACGGCAGCGACGTCGTCTACCACGGCTACTACGACATCGGCGTCGCCGTCAGCACCGACCGCGGGCTGGTGGTGCCGGTGGTGCGCGACGCCGACGCCCTGGGGCTGCACCAGATCGAAGACGCCATCGTCGAATACGGCAGCCGCGCCCGGCAAGGCAAGCTGGGTCTCGCCGACATGCAGGGCGGCACCTTCACCATCTCCAACGGCGGCGTCTTCGGCTCGCTGCTGTCGACGCCCATCCTGAACCCGCCGCAAACCGGCATTCTCGGCATGCACAAGATCGAACAGCGCCCGGTGGTGGAAGACGGCGAAGTGGTGGTGCGCCCGATGATGTACCTGGCGCTCTCCTACGACCACCGCCTGATCGACGGCCGCGAAGCCGTGCAATTCCTCGTCACCGTGAAGGATCTCATCGAAGACCCGGCGCGCATCCTGCTCGAGCTGTGAGCGGACCGAAGGTGAACAACCAATATCTTGGCGATTGACACGCTGGTCCGGGAGAACGCGAGAGCAATGGACAACTACGACCTCATCGTCATCGGCGCCGGGCCGGCCGGCTATGCCGCGGCCATCCGGGCGGCGCAGCTGGGCTTGAAGACCGCCTGCATCGACAAGTCCGTCGGCAAGGACGGGCAGCCGACGCTTGGCGGCACCTGCCTGAACTGGGGCTGCATTCCTTCCAAGGCGCTGCTGGACGCGTCGCACAAGGTCGCCGAAGCCGAGCACGGATTCGCCGAGCTGGGCATCGGCGTCGGCGAGGTTTCCGTGGACGTGCCGCGCATGATCGCCCGCAAGGACGCGGTGGTCTCCCAGCTCACCGGCGGCATCGGCACGCTGTTCGCCGGCAACGGCGTGGAAGCGCTGGCGGGTACCGGCCAGCTGCTGGCGGACAAGCAAGTTGCGTTCACGCCCCACGACGGGGAAGCGCGTACGCTCGCGGCGCAGCACGTCGTTCTGGCGCCGGGTTCGGTGCCCATCGACATTCCCTCCGCACCCGTGGACGGCCAGCGGGTGGTGGACTCCACCGGGGCGTTGGAGTTCGACGCCGTGCCGCCGCGCCTAGGCGTGATCGGCGCTGGCGTCATCGGCTTGGAGCTGGGCAGCGTCTGGCGGCGGCTCGGCGCCGAGGTCGTGGTGCTGGAAGCGCTGCCGGACTTCCTGCCCACCGCGGACCGGCGCATCGCCAGAGAGGCGCTGCGCGAGTTCCGCCGCCAGGGTCTCGACATCCGCCTCGGCACCCGGGTCGTCGGCACGCGCGTCGACGACGGCGCCGTCGAGGTCGCTTACGAGGACGACGACGGCGAACAGCGTCTTGGCGTCGACAAGCTCATCGTCGCCGTGGGCCGCCGACCATGCACCGACTGCCTGCTCGCCGAGGGCAGCGGCGTGGCCATCGACGAGCGCGGCTTCATCGACGTGGACGACGTCTGCGCCACCAGCGCGCCGGGCGTCTATGCGGTCGGCGACGCGGTGCGCGGGCCGATGCTGGCGCACAAGGGCATGGAAGAGGGCGTCATGGTGGCCGAGCGCATCCACGGCCACAAGCCGCTGGTGAACTACGACTGCGTGCCAGCGGTGATCTACACCCATCCGGAAGTCGCCTGGGTGGGCGAAACCGAAGAGCAGGTCAAGGAGTCCGGGGACGCCGCCAAGGTCGGCGCATTCTCCTTCGCAGCCACGGGTCGCGCCCTTGCCGCCAACGACAGCACGGGCATGGTTCGCGTGATCGCGGACGCGGAGACGGACCGAATCCGCGGCGTCCACATCTTCGGCGCGCAAGCCAGCGAACTGATAGCCCAAGCCGTGATCGCCATGGAGTTCGGCGCCGGAGCGGAAGATCTGGCGCTGACGATGTTCGCCCATCCCACCCTGTCGGAGGCCCTGCACGAGGCGGCGCTCGGCGTCGGCGGCAACGCCATTCACACGATCAACCGCAAGAGGCCAGGTCGAAGCGCATGAATCTGCACGAATACCAGTCGAAGGAACTGTTCGCCAGCTACGGCCTGCCGGTTCCCCAGGGCAGGGCCGTCGAAACCGCCGAACAGGCCGTGGCGGCGGCCGAGGAACTCGGCGGCAGCGCCTGGGTGTGCAAGGTGCAGGTTCACGCTGGCGGACGCGGCAAGGCTGGCGGCGTCAAGGTGGTCGAGAGTCTGGACGCGGTGCGCGAGTTCGCCGCCAGCTGGCTGGGCAAGCGCCTGGTCACCGTGCAGACCGACGCCGAGGGCCAGCCGGTAGGCCGCATCTTCGTCGAAGCGCCGGCGGCCATCGCCCGGGAGCTCTACCTGGGCGCCGTGGTGGATCGCGCCAGCCGCCGGGTGGTGATGATGGCCAGCACGGAAGGCGGCGTCGAGATCGAGCAGGTGGCGGTGGAGACGCCGGAGAAGATATTGCGCAGCGCGATCGATCCGGCCCTTGGCGCGCAGCCGTTCCAAGGCCGGGCGATGGCGTTCGCGCTGGGTCTCGAAGGCGGCCAGGTGGCGCAGTTCGCCAACGTCTTTCTGAATCTGTCGCGGCTGTTCCACGACCTCGACTGCTCGCTGGTGGAAGTCAACCCGCTGGTGGTCACCGCCGCCGGCGACGTGCTGTGCCTGGACGCCAAAGTCAACATCGACAACAACGCCCTGCATCGGCAGCCGAAAGTGGCCGCCATGCGCGATTTCTCCCAGGAGGACGAGCGCGAAGCGAATGCCGACCGGTTCGGCCTCAACTACGTGGCCCTGGACGGCAACATCGGCTGCATGGTCAACGGCGCCGGGCTGGCCATGGGCACCATGGATCTGGTCAAGCTGCAAGGCGGCAATCCGGCCAACTTTCTCGACGTCGGCGGCGGCGCCACCGAAGAAGCGGTTGCCGAAGCGTTCAAGATCATCCTCTCGGACGGCGCGGTGCGGGCCGTGCTCATCAACATCTTCGGCGGCATCGTGTCCTGCAAGATCATCGCCGAAGGCATCATCGCAGCGGTGCGCCAGGTGGGCGTGGCGGTGCCGGTGGTGGTGCGCTTCGAGGGCAACAACGCGGCCGCGGGGCTGGCCGCGCTGGCGGCAAGCGGCCTGGACATCGCCACCGCTTCGTCGCTGGCGGATGCCGCCAGCCAGGTGGTGGCGGCGGCAGGGGGCGAACGATGAGCATTCTGGTCGACCAGGCAACCACGGTCATCTGCCAAGGCTTCACCGGCTCGCAAGGAACGCTGCACAGCGAACAGGCCATCGCCTACGGCACGCGGCTGGCGGGCGGCGTCACCCCGGGGCGAGGCGGCGGCACCCACCTCGGGCGGCCGGTGTTCGACACCGTTGCCGAGGCGGTCGCGGAAACCGGCGCCACGGCGTCGTCCATCTACGTGCCGGCGCGTTTCTGCAAGGATTCGATCCTCGAAGCGGCGGCGGCCGGCATCGAACTGATCGTCTGCATCACCGAGGGCATCCCGACCTTGGACATGCTGGCCGTCAAGCACCACCTCGACGCCGAGGGCGTGCGGCTGATCGGCCCCAACTGTCCCGGCGTCATCACGCCAGGAGAGTGCAAGATCGGCATCATGCCCGGCGACATCCACCTGCCCGGCAGGGTAGGCGTGGTGTCCCGCTCCGGCACGCTCACCTACGAAGCCGTCAAGCAGACCACCGACAAGGGCTATGGCCAGTCCACCTGCGTCGGCATCGGCGGCGATCCGGTTCCGGGCAGCCACTTCGTGGACGTGCTTGCGCTGTTCGAGGCCGACGACGCGACCGAGGCCATCGTCATGGTGGGCGAGATCGGCGGCACCGCCGAAGAAGAGGCGGCAGCCTTCATCGCCGACAACGTGCGCAAGCCGGTGGTCGCCTACATCGCCGGCGTCACCGCGCCGCCGGGCAAGCGCATGGGCCACGCCGGGGCCATCATCGCCGGCGGCCAAGGCACGGCGACGGAGAAGTACGCCGCGCTGGAAGCGGCCGGCGTCAGCACCGTGCGCAGCCTGGCGGACATCGGCGACGCCCTTGCCGAAGCGACCGGCTGGGGTTGAGGCGACGACCCGCGCGGCTTGAAATCGCCGCGGCTGCCCCGATATTGCAGCCGAAATCGCCACTGCCGCCAATGCCATGACCGAGCCCGCTCCCGAAACCCGCGGCTTCCAAACGGAAGCCCGCAAGCTGCTCCAGCTGATGATCAACTCCCTGTACTCCAACCGGGAGATCTTCCTGCGCGAACTGGTCTCCAACGCCTCCGACGCCATCGACCGGCTGCGCTTCGAGGCCTTGAACGACGAATCGCTGATCGCCGACGACCCGCAGTTCCGCATCGTCGTCGAGTTCGACCCCGAGGCGTCCACCCTGTCGGTGACCGACAACGGCATCGGCATGAGCCGAGAAGAGGCCGTCGAGCACCTCGGCACCATCGCCAAGTCCGGCACCGAGGAATTCTTCTCGCGGCTCACCGGCGACCAGCGCAAGGACAGCGCCCTCATCGGCCAGTTCGGCGTCGGCTTCTACAGCTCGTTCATCGTCGCCAAGGAAGTGGAAGTGCGCACCCGCCGTGCCGGCGACGGCGAGGGCACCCGCTGGACTTCCACCGGCGAGGAGGAGTTCACCGTCGAGACCGTGCCCGATCTGCCGAGGGGCACCCGGGTCACCCTGCATCTGAAGGACGACGCCAGCGAGTTCGCCGACGGCTTTCGCCTGCGCTCGGTGGTGCGCCGCTATTCCGACCACGTCGGCGTGCCGGTGATGATGGCGAAAGAGGGCGGCTTCGACGAAAAGGACGAGGACGACGCTGCCGACCAGGACGCCGCCGCCAGCGAAGCGCCGGAGCTGGAGACCGTGA
Source organism: Candidatus Azotimanducaceae bacterium (assembly GCA_965199875.1). Lineage (GTDB taxonomy): Bacteria > Pseudomonadota > Gammaproteobacteria > Pseudomonadales > Azotimanducaceae > VXYL01. The sequence continues at coordinate 216,148 of OZ241346.1, forward strand.
ATGCCGCCAAGGCGCTGTGGACGCGCCCGCGCAGCGACGTTTCGGCGGACGAGTACAAGGAGTTCTACAAGCACATCTCCCACGACTTCGAGGATCCGGCGGCATGGCGCCACAACCGCGTCGAGGGCAAGCTGGAGTACACCAGCCTGCTCTACGTGCCCGGACGAGCGCCGTTCGATCTGTGGAACCGCGAGCTGCCGCGGGGCCTCAAGCTCTACGTGCAGCGCGTCTTCATCATGGACGAGGCGGACCAGTTCCTGCCTCTGTATCTGCGCTTCGTGCGCGGCATCGTCGACTGCAACGACCTGCCGCTCAACGTCTCGCGGGAAATCCTGCAGCAGGACGACCGCGTGCGCACCATCAAGAACGCCCTCGTCAAGCGGGTGCTCGACATGCTCGGCAAGATGGACGCCGACGACTACGCCAAGGTGTGGGACGAGTTCGGCCAGGTGCTGAAGGAAGGCATCGGCGAGGATTTCGCCAACAAGGAGGCGTTGCTCGGCCTGCTGCGCTTTGCCTCGACCTTCGACGAGCGCCCGGAGCAGAGGGTCTCGCTGCAGGACTACATCGGTCGCATGAACGGCGCTGGCGCCGAGGCGTCCGCAGCGGAGCAGACGGAGGAGCAGACCGTGGAACCAGCGGCGGGGGAGGGCGAAGCCAACGCCGAACCCGGGGAGGCGAAGCAGGCCGAAAGCACCGCCGAGGCCCAGCCCGCCGACTCCTCGGGCAAGCAGAACAAGATCTACTACTTGGTCGCCGAGTCCGACGCCGCCGCTCGGCAAAGCCCGCACCTGGAAGTGTTCCGCAAGCGCGGCGTCGAGGTGCTGCTGCTCACCGATCGCATCGACGAGTGGTGGCTGTCCTTCGCCCACGAGTTCGACGGCAGGCAGTTGCAGGACGTCGCCCGAGGCGAACTGGATCTGGACGCCGGCAGCGAGGACGGTGAAACCCGGAAGGACGACGAGCCGCTGCTCAAGCGCCTGGGCGAAGCCTTGGGCGAGCGCGTGGAGGGCGTGCGCAAGTCCAGGCGCCTTACCGACTCGCCGGCCTGCCTGGTGCTCGGCGAACACGACATGGGCGCGGGGATGCGGCGCATTCTCGAAGCCTCAGGCCAGGACGCCCCAACCACCAAGCCGCACCTGGAAGTGAACCTGGGCCATCCTTTGATCGCCCGCCTCGACGAGGAGCCGGACGAGGACCGCTTCAAGGATCTGGCCGCCATCATCTTCGACCAGGCCAACCTGGCGGAGGGCAACGCCGTCGCCGAGCCCGGCGCCTACGTGCAAAGAGTCAACAAGCTGCTGTTGGAGCTCCTGGCGGCGTGATGTCATATTGACATCGCTTTCGAGAAGTCGCGTGAATTCACGGCGGAAAGCTCCTATTCGCCTTGTGCCGCTTGTGCGGGCTTCTCTATGTTTCCCGCGTATTGGGAGACAACAGCACAATGATAAGAACGGTCGTAGCGGACAGCCACAGTCTGTTCAGAGCGGGAGTGATTCGCCTGTTGAAGGACGTCAAGGCCATCGACGTCGTCGGCGAGGCGGACGACGGCGAACAAGCCGTAGAGCTGGTGCGGCAGCTGAATCCGCACGTCGTCACCTTGGAGATCGCCATGCCCGGCATCGGCGGCCTGGAGGCGGCGCGGCGCATCCTCAAGTCGGAGAATCGCACCCAGGTGGTGATGATCACCGGCTCTTGGGATCCGCCCTATCCGGCGCAGTCCATGCGCGCCGGCGCCTGCGGCTTCCTCACCAAACGCTGTACGCCCGACGAGGTGGTGGCGGCGATCAAGCGCGCCTACGCCAGCAAGCGCTTCGTCAGCGCCGACGTCGCCGAGCGGCTGGCGTTCCAGGCCTTCGACGAGGGCGGCTATTCGCCGTTCGACCAGCTCTCCGGGCGGGAACTGCAAATCACGCTGATGGTCATCAACTGCCAGCGCGTCGCCGACATTTCGTCGAACCTGCACCTGTCGCCGAAGACCATCAACAGCTATCGCTACCGCATCTTCGAGAAGCTGAACGTGTCCAGCGACGTCGAGCTGGCCATGCTGGCGGTGAAGCACGGCATGGTGAATCCGCTGCTCAGCCTCAGCGTTTGAGTTCGGGCGAGGCGGCGTGCCGGACCCGTTCGAAGACGGCTCGTCCCGGGGGCCGCGAGCGGCCGAGCAGAAGGACGACGAGTCCAGCGGACAGGAAGGCCGGCACCATCTCGTAGAGGTCGAACCAGCCGCCGCTCATGTGATGCCACGCCACCGTCACCGCGGCGCCGGTGGCCATGCCGGCGACGACCCCCGCCTCGGTGGTGCGCCGCCAGAACAGGCAGGCCAAGAGCGCCGGGCCGAAACTCGCGCCGAGCCCGGCCCAGGCGTAGGCGACCAGGCCCAGCACCTGGCTATGCGGGTCCGTAGCGATGGCGCCCGCGGCGAGGGCGATGATCGCCACGGTGACGCGGCTGACCGCCAACCGTCGTCCCTCGTCGAGCTTCGGCGCCAAGGGCCGGAGCACGTCCTCCACCAGCGCCGTCGACGCCACCAGCAGCTGCGAATCGACGGTGCTCATCACCGCGGCAAGAATGCCGGCGATCACGACGCCGGCCAGCCAAGGCGTCAGCAGTTCCCCGGCCAGGACGATGAACACGGTTTCCGGGTCGGCCAGGCCGTCGGCGCCGAAGGTGAGGCCGCCAGCGACGCCGACCGCCACCGCTGCGCCGCTGGCAACGACCATCCAGGCCAAGTTGGCGCGTCGGGCCCAAGGTACCGAGCGCGGGCTGTCGATGGCCATGAACCGCGCCAGCACATGCGGCTGTCCGAAGTAGCCAAGGCCCCAGGCCAGAGCGCTGACGAGGGCCATCGCCCCGATGGTCGTGCCGGGCGCGACGTATAAGCCGACCGGCGCATGGGCCGTGGCCAGAATCGCCACCGCGACCAGCGCGGCCATCATCAGCAGCGCTTGAAAGCAGTCCGTCCAGCTCACCGCCAGGAAGCCGCCAAGGGCCGTGTAGGCCAGCACCACCACGACGCCGAGCCAGAGCGCGACGTGGTAGTCGAGGCCCAGGGTCGTGGCGAAGAGCTTCGCGCCCGCCACGAAGCCGGCGGCGGCGTAGATGGCGAAGAAGAGCAGTATCAGCACCGTCGCCAGCAGCGCCGGGAGCCGGGTTCTGGCGGCCACCCGGGCGGCGAAGTACTGCGGCAGCGTCACCGCTTCGTTCAAGGCGGCGGTGTGCCGACGCAACGGCGCGGCCACCAGGCGCCAGTTCGCCCATGCGCCGATCACCAGGCCGACGACGATCCATGCTTCGCCGATGCCGAGCAGCAGCACCGCGCCGGGCAGGCCAAGCAGCAGCCAGCCGCTCATGTCCGAGGCGCCGGCCGAGAGCGCCGCCACCGGAGCGGACAGGGTGCGGCCGCCGATGACGTAGTCGTCGGCCGTCCTGGTGCGCCGCAGCGCAAGCACGCCGATGGCCGCGACGATGGCCAGGTAGCCGAAGAAGCCGGCCGTCATCATGTTCGCGTTCGCTTCGCCAAGCGGGTGCGAACAGTTTACTGGCACAATGCGCCAGGTGGATGTTCCGACGGCAAGGCAGTTGGCGAGCGTCGCCTTGGAACTGGGCCGGCGACTGCTGGCGATCGTGCCGGGGCGCGAAGCCGTGGACTGGCGGACGCACCGCGCGGCGCGCTGGCAGACGGGTTCTCTCGGCAGCCAGCTGGTTCCCTTGGCCGCGGTCGATCCCATCGAACTGGACGACCTGCTGGCCATCGACGATCAGAAACGCCAGCTGGTCGCCAACAGCGAGCAGTTCGTGCGCGGCCATCCGGCCAACAACGCGCTGCTCTGGGGTGCGCGGGGCACCGGCAAGTCGTCCCTCGTCCATGCGCTCTTGAACCGCTTCGCCGGCCAGGGCCTGAGGCTGGTGGAGGTGGACAAGGGCGACCTGCACAACGTCGCCGGCATCGTCTCGCTCTTGGCCGACGAACCCTATCGCTTCGTGCTGTTCTGCGACGACCTCTCCTTCGAGGCGGACGACGCCTCCTACAAGGCGCTGAAGAGCGCTCTGGAGGGTTCCGTGTTCCGCCAATCGGGCAACGTCCTGATCTACGCCACCTCGAACCGCCGCCACCTGCTGCCGGAGAGCATGGCCGACAACCTGGCCGCCACCTATCGGCAGGGCGAACTGCACGAGAGCGAGGCGGTGGAGGAGAAGATCTCCCTGTCGGACCGCTTTGGCCTGTGGCTGTCCTTCCACGCCTTCCGCCAGGACGACTATCTGCTGCTGGCGCAGCACTGGCTTCAGCGCCTCGGTGCGGAGCACGGCATCCACTGCGTCTGGACCGAGGAGCTGCGCCAGGCCGCCCTGCGCTGGTCGCTGGCCCGGGGCGTGCGCAGCGGCCGAACGGCCTACCACTTCGCCAGGCAGCACCTCGGCGCGGCGTTGCTGGTGCGCGGGCACGAGTCCGTCGGCGATGCTTGAAGGTGCCGGCGCGTGGTGCGGGCATGACATACTTGCGCATACAGTCGTCGGCGCGGCGAACGCGTCCATAGGAGGTTACGCCATGCTTCGGGTTGCGATGCTCAGCGGCTGGCATGTCCATGCCAAGCAGTACGCCCGGGAAATACGCGACCATGCGCCGCACGCCGACGTCGTCGCCGTCTGGGACGAGGACGCCGAGCGCGGCCGCGCCTGGGCCAGGGAACTGGCCGTGCCTTTCGAGGCGAGTCTCGATGCCTGCCTGAACCGAGCCGACGTGGACGCGGTGTGCGTCGCCACGCCCACCAGCCGCCATCGCGAGGTGATGATCGCCGCCGCCGAGGCCGGCAAGCACATCTTCACCGAGAAGGTGCTGGCGACGACGGTGGCGGACTGCCGCGCCATCGCCGCGGCGGTGGAGCGCCACGGCGTCAAGTTCTGCATTTCCTTCCCGCGCCGCGCGCAGCCGGAGATCATCTACGCCAAGCAATTGCTCGACAACGGGCTTCTCGGTCGGCCGACGGCCTTGCGCATGCGCGTCGCCCACAACGGGGCGTTGGCCGAGTGGCTGCCGGAACACTTCTACGACGCCGAAGCCTGCGGCGGCGGCGCGATGATGGATCTGGGCGCCCACGGCATGTACGTCTGCCGCTGGCTGCTCGGTCGTCCGAAGCGCGTCTGGTCGGCCTTCAACGCCGTCACCGGCCGCGCCGTCGAGGACAACGCCGTCAGCGTCGTCGAGTTCGACAACGGCGCCATCGCGGTGAACGAGACCTCGTTCGTCGGCTTCGGCGGCAGCTCCTCGCTGGAAATCGACGGCACCGAAGGCGGCTATCGGCTGCTCTCCGCGAAGGAAGGCGTCGCCGTTCGCGGCAAGAGCTTCGGCGATTCGGCCTGGCATCGCCCCGCCTTGCCAGCAGCGCGGCCGAAGCCGGTCGACCAGTGGATCGAGGGCTGCCGCAACGGCGCGGACATCGACTTCGGCCTGGCCGCGGCCATCGAACTCACCGAGCTCATGGAAGCCGCCTACCGGGCGCACCGCGAGCAGAAGTGCGTCGTCCTGTAGGGCTGTTGCCGAAGGCGATGCCGGCAGTCCGGCGACGACGGCGCAGAGCCAGCGCCACCGCCGCCTTCGCCGCGGCCATGCGCGCCTACCACCTGCGCTGGTCCCCGGCGCCGGTGTTCGCGGACGACTACGCGATGCGCATGCTGCCGGGCGCGTGGCGGTTCGTGATCGGCGACCCTTGGCTGAGCCTGCTGGTTGCGGAGAAGATGCTTGGCGCGTTCAAGCCCCTGCACACCGAGAACGCCCTGCGCCTGCGCTTCGCCGAGGACCATCTGCACGCCGCCATCGCCGCCGGCGTTCGCCAGTACGTCGTGCTTGGCGCTGGCTTCGACTCCTTCGCGCTGCGCCGCTCGGACCTCGCCGACACGGTGTCGATCTTCGAGCTGGACCATGCCGCCACACAGCACGTCAAGCGCCGTCGCCTTGCCCGTCTCGGCGGCCAGCCGGCGAATCTGCACCTGGTTGCCGTCGACTTCGAGCGCGAGGGGGTGGACGAGGCGCTGGCCAGCAGCCGCTTCGACGCCACGCAGCCCGCGTTCTTCTCCTGGCTGGGCGTCACCTACTACCTGGAGAAGCAATCCATCCGCGAAACCCTGGCGCGCATCAAGACTTGCGCGGCCGCGGGCAGTCGGCTTGCGCTCGACTACCGGCTGCCGGCCGAGCACTTGTCGCCCGCTGGCGAGGCCCAGGCGAAGCGGCTGGATCGTCTGGTCGGCTGGCTGGGCGAACCGATGAAGTCGACCTTCACCGCCGCCGAGCTGCTTGACGAACTACGCCAGGCAGGTGCCGAGCTGGTGGATGCCTTGCCGCCGGAAGAACAGCAGCGCCGCTATCTTCCAAGTTTGCCGGCGTCGGCCTCGGCGGCGCGGCGTGCCGCAGCGCCGCCAGCGCCCGACTTCGCCTTCGCGCTGTTCGCCTTCGGATAGCCCATCCCTTGCGCACGTTGCCGTCCGCGCTCGCCAAGCCGCGGTTTTCGCCGGAACTGCCGATCGCGGCGCACATCGACGACATCGTCCAGCTGCTGCGTCGCCATCCGGTGCTGATCGTCGCCGGCGAAACCGGTTCCGGCAAGACCACCCAGCTGCCCAAGGCCTGCCTGGCCGCGGGGCTCGGCCGGCGCGGCGCCATCGCCCACACCCAGCCGAGACGCCTGGCGGCGCGCACGGTGTCGGCGCGCATCGCCGAAGAACTGGGCGTGGAGCTGGGCAGGGAAGTGGGCTACGCGGTGCGCTTCGGCGATCGAACCTCGCCGGAAACCGTCGTGAAAGTGCTCACCGATGGCCTGCTGCTGCAGGAAGTCCGCAATGATGCGCAGCTTCGGCGCTACGACTGCGTCATCGTCGACGAGGCCCACGAACGCAGCCTGAACATCGACTTCATCCTCGGTTGCCTCAAGCGTCTGCTGCACAGGCGGCGGGATCTCAAAGTCGTCGTCACCAGCGCCACCATCGACGTGGAAGCGCTGTCGCGCTTCTTCGGCAACGCGCCGGTGGTGGAGGTGGGCGGACGCGGCCATCCGGTGCAGATCGTCTACCGCCCGTTCGACGGCACGGCCGAGTCGGCGCTGGTGGACTGCGTGGACGCCATCGTCCGCGAGGCGCCGGCGGGCCGGCGCGACATCCTGGTGTTCCAATCCGGCGAGCGCGACATCTTCGACAACGCGCAAGTGCTCAAGAAGGCGTTCGCCGAGCGCCTGGAGGTGCTGCCGCTGTACGCCCGGCTGCCCGCCGCCGCGCAGCAGCGGGTGTTCGCGCCCGGCCCCCGGCAGCGCGTGGTGCTCGCCACCAACGTTGCCGAGACCAGCATCACGGTGCCGAACATCGGCTACGTCGTGGACCCTGGGCTGGCGCGCGTCAGCCGCTACAGCTATCGCGCCAAGTTGCAGCGGCTGCCCATCGAACCGATTTCCCAGGCCAGCGCGGCGCAGCGCGCCGGACGCTGCGGTCGCGTTGCGCCGGGCGTCTGCTACCGGCTCTACGGCGAGGACGACTTCGCCGAACGCGCCGCCTATACCGACCCGGAGATCCAGCGCACCAATCTCGCCTCCGTGGTGCTGACCATGCGCGCCTTCCGCTTCGGCGACATCGAGCGTTTCCCGTTCATGGATTCGCCCGCGCCACGGGCCGTGCGCGACGCCGTGACGCTGCTGCATGAATTGCAGGCTTTCCAGAACGGGGCGCTGACGGAAGTCGGACGCGCGATGGCGCGCTTGCCGGTGGATCCCCGCTTGGCGCGGATGCTCGTCGAGGCGCACCGCCGCGCCGCGCTCAAGGAGGTGCTGATCGTGGTTGCCGCCTTGGCGGCGCAGGACCCGCGCCTTCGGCCATTGGACCGCCGAGAAGCCGCCGATCAGGCCCACGCGGCGTTCGACAACGGCGGGCTTGCCAACGACGGGGTGCTTGCCGACGCCGCCGACCGTGCCAAGGGCGGCGACCGGTCGGACTTCGTCGTCATCTTGAATCTGTGGCACTGGCTTGAGAACGCGCGCGCCGACCACACCCGCAGCGCCTTTCGCCGTCTCTTGGAGCAGCGCTTCCTCAGCCCGTCCCGGGTGCGCGAGTGGCATGCGCTGCACCGCCAGCTGCTGCTCGCCTGCCGGCGCCTTGGAATGCGGCTGAACGCCTCGCCCGCCGACTACGCCAGCCTGCATCGGGCGCTGCTTGCCGGCTCCCTCGGCTTCATTGGCCAGCGCCGGGAAGTCGACGCCGGCGACGTTGGCAGTGCGGCCGCCGGCGGCAAGCCGAAGCGGCCCGCGGCCGAGTACGACGGCGCTCGCGGCCTGCGCTTTCGAGTGTTTCCCGGCTCCGCGCTTGGCCGGCGGCCACCGCGTTGGCTGATGGCCGCGGAAGTCGCCGCTACCGGCCAGACCTGGGCGCGAACCGCCGCCGCGGTGCGCCCGGAGTGGATCGAGGAAGCCGCCAGGCACTTGTCGAAGTCCACCTGTTCGAGCCCGCGCTGGGACGAAGAGCGCGGCGAGGCAGTGGTCGACGAGCGGGTGGTCGTCTATGGTTTGACCGTCGTAGCGGCGCGCCAGCGCCGCGCCGCCAGCGTGGATGCGCAAGCCGCGCAGGAACTGTTCGCGCTTGAAGCGCTGGTGCGCCGAGGGCAGCGAAGCGACGAGCAGCGCCTCGATGCGCCGTTTCTACGGCACAACGAGAGCCTGCAGCGACGCATCGAGGAGCGCCAGGCCAAAGAACGGCGCGCGGACCTGCTGGTCGGCGAGAAGGAACGCGCCAAGTTCTATCTGCAGCGACTGCCTGCAGACCTTTGTTCCGTTGCCGCGTGGCGGCGATTCGCCGCTCGCGCCAGCGACGCCCGGCTGGCGCGGTTCAGGATGACCGAGGCCGACCTTCTGGCTGGCGCGACGAGCGTTCGCGACGACGACTATCCGGCCGCCCTGGCGATCGACCATCCATCCAAAGCGGTTCCGGTGCTGGCGCGTCTTGCCTACAAGTTCGCGCCCGGCGAAGCGGACGATGGCGTCACCATGCGCGTGGATCTCGCCACGCTGCCAGCGTTGGATGCGAACGCCTTGGACTGGCTGGTGCCGGGTTTTTTGGAGCAGAAGTGTCTGGCGCTGGTGAAGTCCTTGCCGAAGGCCGAGCGGCGCAAGCTGGCCCCGGCCGCCGAACGGGTGCGGCGCATCCTGGCGCCGCTGCAAGCCGAGGGCGTCTATCGCCGCGGCGCACTGCCGGCGGCGCTGTCCACGGTCGTTCGCGCCACCTTCGGCATCGACATTCCGGTGACGGCCTGGCGCCCGGGCGAACTGCCGCCGCATCTGCGCATGAACGTGCAGGTGCGCGGCGACAAGGGCCGCGTACTGGACCAGGATCGCGACCTGGAGGCGCTGCAAGGGCGTCTGGCGGCCAAGGTGGAGCACGGCCTTGAAGACTGGCGACAGAAGTTGGAGTGCCGGAGCATGCGGCGCTTCCCCGAGCGGGGCGTGCCGCGCTCGCTGCAGCTGCCGGGCGCGGGCGGCGGAGCGGTCGTCTATCCATCGTTGGCGGATCGCGGCGACAGCGTCGATCTGGTCGTCCACGCCACGTCTCGCGGCCAGGCGGCGCGGAACCGTCGCGGCTATGCGCGGCTGGCGCTGTTGGCGGACGGCAACGCGGTGCGGCGGCTGCGTCGCGAAGTCGAGCGCGACGCCGTGTTGGGCAGGCGGTTCGCCCCCTTGGGCAGGCTGTCGGACCTCGCCGACGCGATGCTCATGGCCGCGGCGTGGTTCGCCTGCTTCGACGGTCGCGAACTGCCGACTACCAAGGGCGCCTTCGACGAGCGCGTGGCCGCGGGCAGGTTGGCGTCCGCCTTTGCGGACACGCTTGCCCAGGCGCGTCGCGTTCTCGAGGCTCGCGGCCAAGTCGCCGAAGCCGTCGCCGACTTGCGTTCGCCGGCCTTTGCGGACAGTCGAGAGGACTTGCAGCGTCAACTCGACCACTTGGTCGGAGCGACCTTCCTGGACCCGGTGCTGGACGGCGCTTCCAGTGCTTGGCTGCGCGAACTGCCGCGCTACCTGGCCGGCATGGCCTATCGCGTGGAGCGCCTGCCCGGCCGCGTCAAGCGCGATCAGGCGCGCATGGCCGAGGTGGAACCGTGGGAACGGCGCCTGCAAGCCCTCGCCGCCGCTGGCGAGACCGGGCCCGCCTGGGAGCTGCGCTTGCTGTTGCAGGAGTTCCGCATCGCCACGTTCAGCCAGGCCATCGGCACCAAGGGGAAGGTCTCGGCCGACCGCCTGCGCCGGCGCTTCGAGGAAGCCGAGGCGGCAGCTGGCCTAGCCGACGCTCGGTGACGGCCCCGCGCGGCGATCTCGGCCAATGCGGCGCGACGGACACGGTCGCCGTGTACTGGCGACGGCAACGGCAGTTTTCTGGCGTTGCCAATCGCGTGTTGTTTGCCTATAGTCGCCGCCAACGCCGAGGAGACGCTTGGCGAACACTTGCATCCATGTAGGAGATTGTCATGCTCAATCGCAAGATGAAGCCCATCGCCGCGGCGGTCGGCGCCGCCTTCGCGGCATCCTTGGCCACCGGCGCGGTGGCCGACGAAGGCGCCGCCGATCCCTTTGAGGCCGAGTTGCTCCAAGGCGTTGTGCTTGCCGACGCCCACGGCGGCGAGGGCAAGTGCGGCGAGGGCGAAGGCGAGGCCAAGTGCGGCGAAGGGAAGTGCGGCGAGGGCGAAGGCTCTGGCGACACCGACGAAGCCAAGTGCGGCGAAGGCAAGTGCGGCGAGGGCGGCGAGGGCGAAGAGTCCGCCGAAGAAGCCGAGGAGGAATAGGCTCCTTCGCGATTCTCCGCGATCGGCCGGCTACCGGGCCTTCCGGAGTTCGACAGCGACGGCAGCGGTCGTCGATGTCGGCTGATGTCGTCGGCGCAGGCTTGGGCCTGCGCCGCGGCTTCATGCAAAGCCTCGTCGATCAAGGCGAGGCGGCGCGTGAAGCGATAGACTTCATGGAAGTCGCGCCGGAGAACTGGATCGACATCGGCGGCCGCGACGGGCGCCGGTTCAGAGCCTTTTCCGAGCGCTATCCCTTCGTCTGCCACGGCCTGTCGCTTTCCCTGGGCGGCCCGTCGCCGCTGGATTTCGAACTGCTTGCGGCCATCAAGCAGTTTCTGAACGACCACCGCATCCGCTGCTACACCGAACATCTGTCGGCCTGCAGCGACCATGGCCATCTCTACGACCTGATGCCCATTCCGTTCACCGACGAGGCCGTTCGGCACGTCGCCAAGCGCGTCCGGCAAACCCAGGACTTCCTCGAGCGGCGCATCGGCATCGAGAACGTCTCGTACTACGCCGCGCCCGACCCGGCGTTGACCGAGCTGGAGTTCGTCAACGCCGTGATCGACGAGGCGGACTGTCTGCTGCTGCTCGACGTCAACAACATCTACGTCAACAGCGTCAACTTCGGCTACGACCCGCAGGCCTTTCTGCACGGCCTGCCGCTGCACCGCGTGGCCTACCTGCACGTCGCTGGCCACGCCTGGGAAGCCGACGATCTGCGCATCGACACCCACGGCGCTGCGGTTGCGGCGCCGGTGTGGCAGCTGGCCCGGGCGGCGTTCGAGCGTTGCGGGCCGGTGCCGACGCTGCTCGAGCGCGACTTCAATTTTCCTCCGGTCTCCGAGCTGCTTGGCGAAGTGGCGGCCATTCGCGCTTTGCAGAATGCCAAAGCGCCGACGCCAAACGCGGCTGCCGGCGGCTGATGTCCGAGTCCGCACCCCGACCCTTGCGCGCCGTGCAGGCCGAGTTCGCCGCCTACATCCGCCATCCCGAGCGCAATCCGCTGCCCGTCGGCATCGAAGAACGGCGCATGCGCATCTATGCGCGGCTCTTCTACAACACCGTCGAAAGCTGCCTGGCCGCCACGTTCCGGGTTTTCCGCCGCACCGTCGGCAAGCCGCTTTGGCACGCCCTGGTACGCGACTTCATGCATCGCCACCGCGCCGAATCGCCGTACTACGCGCGCATTCCCGAGGAGTTTCTGGACTACCTGAGCGGTCTCGACGCCGGCCCTGCCCACCCGTCCAAAGATGGCGAAACGGTCCCGAGGGTGCCGCCCTTCGCCTTGGAACTGTGCCACTACGAGTGGGTGAAGAGGGCGCTCGAGCAGGCGCCGGACGCCGAGTGCCGGTTCGACGACGCCCAACTCGGCGAGGACGACGTGGTGCAACGGTCGCCGCTGGCCTGGCCTCTGCGCTACGCCTATCCGGTCACCCGCGTCGGCCCCGACTTCCAGCCCGAAGCGCCACCGGCCGCGGCGACCTGCCTGATCGTCTACCGCGACCGCGACGACCGCGTGCGCGTCATGTCCGCAAGCCCCGGCACGCTGGCGCTGCTGCAGGCCATCGGCGCCGAGCGAACGATCGGCGAGTGCCTGCGAGCGGTAGCACCGCAGCACTCTGGGCGAGACGCGGCGACGATGCGCATCGAGCAGTCCGGCTTGGCGATGCTGAACCGGCTGCATCGCCACGACATCGTCGTCAGCGCCGCCAAGGCCAGCGGCTCGGCCGCAGCCGGCGCCCGATGAAGCTCTCGGTAAGACCGCGGTTCAGGACGATCTTGCCGGCCGAGCTGCCGGCGTCGTCGAGCAGCCAGTCCGGGATGTCGGCGCGGGTGCGCGTGAACTCGATGGATGCCACGGCGACGATCACCTTGTCGCCGGCGATGCTCCAGCATCCCTCGGCGGGGCGGCGCGCCGTGCTGTTCCGGCTGGGGCTGAGCAGCCCTTCGAGGAACAGCCGCGGGCGCTCGAACGCACGTTCCTGATACGCCGTCAATGTCGTCGGCGAACACCACTTCGGAAGCTCTTGGCCATCGGGCAGGTGTGTCTCGAACAGTTCGCAGAGCAGCCCGGACGCGAGGCTCAAGGCGTCCACCAGGTCGCTCTCGTTGACCATTGCGTCGTCCACCTCGGCGGCGGCGCGTTGCAGGAAGGCGCGGAACAGCGCCGTTCCCATGCGCTCGCGGATCGCCGCCACCGATCGCTGCAAGCGGCTCCGCGCCATGGTGTTGTCGCCGGGCAGCGAGGTGCGCGTGTAGATCATGAGGCAGCGCTTGACGATCTCTGGCTTGAAGCTGCGTGCATCCGCGTTCATGGACAACGCGAAGCAAGGATATTCCCGGTAGGGGATGGTCTCGTCCTTGACGATCTCGTCCGCGTAGCGACCGAACCGGTCCCTGGTGACATCGTCGAAGACCACCGGAAAGCGCTTGTACGCCTGTTGCAGGCCGCGTAGCTTGCCGGGCGTGAAGTCCTGCGTATCGACGATGCGCGGATGCTTGAACATGGACGCCATCAGCGTCTCGATCAGGCTGGTCTTGCCGCAGTTGCTGGAGCCATAGAGCACCGCGAACAGGGGCTGGTCGAACGCAAAGGCGTTGCGGCGCAGCGCGGCGTTGCGCAGATCGCACATCAAAGGTGCCATGTAGAACCAGCACATGAAGGTGAAGTAGTCGCGTTGCAGGCGTTCGACATCTCCCACGAAGCCGTTGTTGTAGTTGTCGAAGAACTCCAGCCAGCAGGCCACGTCGGTGCCGATGTCCGTAGCCGACGCACATGTGTCGAGGGGTTCTCCGGAGAGGACGAACTTGGCGTCGCCGCCTTCGATCTCGCGACTGAGATAGACCGGCGGCACGGCTTCGGCTTCCCGCGAGCGCACGATGCGGACGATCTCCTTCACCACCCGGGGGGTGATGCGCAGCCGTCCGTCCCGGTTCGGACGCACTCCGGCAAGGCCGCGACGCAACGCCGGCTTGATGGTCTCGATGCGGGCGGTGACGGCCGGCACCGAGAAACTCTCCTCGGCGGCGTCTCCGCTCGGCACGAAGAGCGTCGTGCCTTGCGGGTCCTCGAGCGCTTCGACGAGTGCCGGCGTCTCCTCGATGCGAACGTGCTCGGTTGCCAGCGGTTGCTGGGGCAGGGCGATGCGGCTGCTCGACGCTTCGCGCACCGCTTGGTACTGGGCGGAGTAGTGATCCCAGGCCGTCTCGTCGTCGTCGAACACCACCAGGGTCTCGGCTTGGCGTCCGGAGAACGCCCGTTCGGAGAGGTTGGCGGAACCGACGACGACGCGGCGACTGCTATCGCCCCGGCCTCCTTCGAGCAGGTAGATCTTGGCGTGGGCGATGCTGTCCTTGACGACATGGAAGCGCAGCTTGCCCTGCGCCTGCGCTTCGTGGATCGCCGTGCGACGGGCATCGCTCTTCAATGCGACGATGCCGCCAGCCAGCTTCTCGCGCACCACGCTCTGGAAGGCGAGCACGTCCTCGGCTTCCCGGGACAGGATGCCGCTGTGGCCGAAGATGCATTCGAAGTCGTCGAAGTCGTGCTCCTCAAGCAGCCCGGCGATCATCGGAATGCTGGACGTGTAGGTAAGCGTGCGCATGCGGGCGAATCCGGCGAAGTAACTGGTGTCGAACGCACGCACGGCCTCGGCGCGGGCGTGGACGACGTTCAGCGCCCGGCGGCGAGTGGTGGACTCGGAATCCTCGAAAAGCAGCGGCTGATGCTCGGACATGCCGGCCCCATGACTTCGACCGGAGGCGGCCCCGGCACGTTCATCGACCGCAGCATACCGCTCTTTGCGTCGCGCCGGAGCATGGGTGTGAGCACGAACACGAGCACAGCGCAGTCGGCGTATGGAGCGACTTGGCAGGCCGTACGCGTGAACGGCAGTCGCCGTGCAGTCAGCGCGGCGTGATGTAGGACATCGGCTATCCGTTTGTGCGACATCCCCGTTGGCGCGGGGCATCAGTGCAGGAAGTCATGGCGGCCGGCAATTGGCGCGGCGCCTCAATGTGCGGCACTACAGCGCCGGCGTGGACACTGAGCGCGGGCGGTGGCGAACTGTCTTAGTTTTCGTCGTCGACCGAGGGGTTGACCTCAAGCCACTTTGGCCATCTGGCATTCGCCGTGGGTATTGATCCGTAGACGTTATAGAAGCTCGTGATTAGGGTTGCCTCGACGTTCTGGGGTTCGAGGCCATGAGCGAGGTACCAGACCGCATGAGCTCCGAAGGCAGCGCCGTACTGGTCGCGTGGCCACCAGTACACCTTCGTGTGGTCTTCCATCGCGCCCAGCGTATCCTTGCGGTGACCTGCGAGCCGCGCACGGAGGCTCTGAGCCTTCCCGATGTAGTAGATCGGCGACAGTCCCCACGGATATACAAGCATCGTGTTGTCTGCCGCGCCGAGCACATAGGCACCAGGCTCATTGGGCACGTCGGCGTTTTCGCCGCCGACTAGGTCGAACATGGCGTAGTCGTCATTGTCATACCACCCGTAAGTATTCGCGTCCAAATTGAGTGTTGTTGCGCGGATGTTTTTGAGGGCTTCCCACGCAAACCGCAAGTGGAAGTCTTTCAATGGAGCTCTCCGAGGTATGTTCGTGCCACAGTAGCACGCCCCAGACTCATCCAAATCTTCATCGGTGACTCTGGGCGACGTCGACCCTTTTGAAGCATGGACCGCAAACTGTGTCCGAAGCCGGGCGACACGTTCATGTCGAGCAGAACCTTCAAGCCAAGCTCGTCCAGTGATCCGCCTCATGGGTGCGTTCGGGCTGGCGCACAGGCTCGAACTGGTGCGCACGGAGCGCCGCAGACGCCGAATGCGTCGCGCGCCATGATGGGCGCAACGTCGACGTCGTCAACGTCCAGTACGTCCAAACGGTGCGCCAACAATGGTATGGTTCCAGGCATGGCAACGCCACGCCCAGCCGAAGCTGTCGCAACGCGGACGGTGCCCACGCCCGCGCCGCCTGCGGGGTGCGAGACGAAGGACGAAGCGGTCGACGGTGTCGAGCTGCACCTCGGCACGGCGGTGCGCGAGCGGTGGGACTACGTGCCCACGCCGCCGGTTGTCCTCGACGACGACGGCTATCTGATCGCCGACGCCATGCCGCAGAACGACAGGCATCTGAGCCGCCTGCTGGCCTACGCGCCGGCATTGAAAAGACGCTACGAAGGTCGCGGCGGCATGGTCGGCGCGGACTTGTCGATGCCGTATGTGAAGGGCAGCCCCGCAAGACGCTGGCGCCGGACCGGTTCGTGGCGCTGGCCGCGGAGGAGCGCGAAGGGCGGTCTTCGTACAAGCTGTGGGGAAGAACCGGCGCCGGACTTCGTGCTGGAGGACCTGTCGCCGAACGGGTGGCGTCGGGACACGGTGGACAAGCGCAAGCTGTACCGATGGCTAGGCGTGCGCGAGTACTGGATGTTCGACGAAACGGGCAGACGCCTGCGCGACGACCGGGGTTCGCGCCTAGGCGAGTTGCTGGCGGGCTACCGGCTGCGCAAGGGCAAGTACCGGCGGATACGCGCCAACGACGCCGGGCGTCTGCCGAGCAAGGCGCTGGGGCTGGAGCTGTGCGTTCGCGACCGCTTGGTGCGCTTCTACGATCCGGCCAACGGCGAGTACCTGCCAACCCTCGGCGAAGCCCAAGCGCGTGCCGAGACGGCGGAACAGCGTGCGGAGGCGGAACGGGCGAAGGCGGCACGGGTCGCCGCGCTGGAGGCGGAACTGAGAGCGAAGCCCAGCGGACCGTTTTGACTTCCACACGCCCTTATCGCCTGCAAGCGCGCATGAGAGTTCTTGCTCCGCCTCTGCTTGCCGCCGTTGCGCTGGCCGGCTGCGGTGGCGTGGCCGAAGCGAATCGCGAGGTGCATGTGGGCGGCGGCAGCGCCGCCGAATCGGCGAAGAGTGGTGCCGGCAGCGTTGCGCAAGCGCCCGCCGGCAAGGACGCCGCCAAAGCCAAGCCCGACGCGCCGGCCGCGCCAGCGGCAGAGCGCTTCCGCGCCATGGCGGAGCACCGCCTGGCGCAGCCGGCGCAGCAAGTGCCCGTGGCGACGGCGCGGGTCGAGCGCGGCTTCATCGCCGACTACTACCGCGGCGCCACCAACCTCACCGCCGCCGACGAAGCCGTGGTGGTGGCGCGCACCCTCGGCGTCGTCGAGTCGATCTTCGTCGAGGAAGGCGACGTCGTTCGTGCCGGGCAGCGCCTGGCGCAGCTGGAAACCGAGCGCTTGGAGTTGGAGCTCAAGCGCTCGCGCACGCAACTCGAAAACCTGCAAGCAGCGTACGAGCGCGCCAGTCGGTTGCACGAAGAACGCATGATCTCGCCGAACGAGTACGACACCGCGCGCTTCAACTACCGCTCGGAACAGGCCAATCTGGCCCTGCGCGAGTACGATCTGCGCGAAGCCGCCATTCGCGCCACCATCGATGGCGTGATCACCCGCCGCCATATCAAAGTGGGGCATACGCTCAACCCCGGCGGCGTCGCCTTCGAGATGAAGAGCCTGCAGGACATCGAGGCCGTTCTCAACGTCTCGGAGCGCGAGATGCAGCGCGTGCGCGCCGGTCAGCTGGCGCGGCTGTCGGTGGACGCGCTGCCCGGCGCACAGTTCGTCGGCGCGGTTTCCCGGGTGGCGCCGGAGGTGGATCCGGCCACCGGCACGTTCCGCGTCACGGTGTCTCTGGCCAACGCCGACGGGCGCTTGAAGCCAGGCATGTTCGCCCGCGTCGAAGTGCGCGTCGACGAACGCCAGGATGCCTTGCTGGCGCCTTTGGAGACAGTGATGGTGCTGCGCGATCGAAGCAGCGTCTTCGTCGTGGAAGAGGGCGTTGCGGCGCGCCGGCCGGTAACCACGGGCTACGTCTCCGATGGCGTCATCGAACTGCTCGACGGCGCCGACGAAGGCGACGAAGTGGTGGCGACCGGCCAGGAGGGCTTGCGCGACGGCACGCCGGTGCGCGTCGTTGCCAGCCACTCGCCGGACGGATCGTCGCGAGGAACGCCCGAGTCGTGACGTTGTTCCGCGCTGCCGCGCTTGTCGTTCCGTGAGCATCGTCGCCACTGCGGTGGCCAGGCGCGTCACCGTCGCCATGGCGACCTTGGCCGTGGCCCTTTTCGGCGGCCTGTCCTTGGACAGGCTGGGCCTGAACCTGCTGCCGGAACTCGCCTATCCGACCCTCACCGTGCGCACGGACTTCGAGGGCGCAGCGCCCGGCGAGGTGGAAGAACAGGTTACCCGGCGCCTCGAAGAGCGCGTCGGCGTCGTCAACGGCGTGCGCCGCATGCACTCGGTTTCCGCCGCCGAACGCTCGGATCTGGTGTTGGAGTTCGCCTGGGGCACGGACATGAACAACGCCGCCGTGGAGGTGCGCGAGAAGCTGGACCTTGTGCAGCTGCCGTTGGATGTCGAACGCCCGTCCATTCTGCGCCTGAATCCGAACCTCGATCCCATCGTCCGCGCCGCTGTCGCGCTGGCGGAACCGCCGCAGGACGACGGCGTCGCCGCGTTGCAGCAGTTGCGCCGCTTCGCCGAGGAGGTGGTGAAGAAGCGCCTGGATCCGGTGCCGGGCGTTGCCGCCGTGCTGGTCAGCGGCGGCTACGAGGACGAAGTGGCGGTCGACGTCGATCAAGAGCGTCTGGCGCAGGTCGGCATGAACGTGCAGCAGCTCGGCCAGCGCCTGCTGGCGGCCAACGTCAATCTCTCCGGCGGACGGCTGACCGATCGCGGCCAGGAATACCTGGTGCGGGCGATGAACGAGTTCGAGACCGTGGAAGACATCCGCAACACCATCGTCTTCCAGCAGGGCGGCAGCATTCTGCGGCTGAAGGACTTGGCGGAGGTGAAGCAGAGCCACAAGGAGCGCGACAGCGTCATGCGCGTGCAGGGCGCCGAGGCCATCGAGATCGCCTTGTACAAGGAAGGCGATGCGAACACCGTGGCGGTGGCGGCGGCCATCAACGAGCGGTTTCAAGAGCTCGCCGACGAAATGCCCGCGGACTACCGGCTGCTGAAGATCTACGACCAGGCGACCTTCATTGCGGCGGCCATCGACGAGGTGCAGTCGGCGGCCATCGTCGGCGCCTTCTTCGCGGTGATCGTGCTCTACCTCTTCCTGAAGGACGTGCGCAGCACCTTGATCGTCGCCGTGACCATCCCGGTCTCGGTGCTGGCCACCTTCGTGCTCATGGACGCCTTCGACATCACCTTGAACATCATGAGCCTCGGCGGCATCGCCCTGGCGGTGGGCATGCTGATGGACAACGCCATCGTGGTGCTGGAGAACATCGCCCGCTACCGCGAAGCGGACCTTCGGCCATCCCTCGCCCAAGCGGCCCGGCAGGGCGCCAGCGAGGTCGGCGGCGCCGTGCTGGCGTCCACCTTGACCACCATCGCCGTGTTCCTGCCCTTGGCCTTCGTCGAGGGCATCGCCGGCCAGCTGTTTCGCGATCAGGCGCTAACCGTCGCCTTCGCCCTGGTGGCCTCGCTGCTGCTGGCGTTCACGCTCATCCCCATGCTGGCGGCGGTTCGCTTCGGCGGCGACGCGTCCATTGCCGCGCCGACGAACCTGCCCCCTTGGCGCCGGTTGGCGGCGGCGCCGTTTCATGCGGCGGTGCGCTGGACGCTGGGGGCTGGGCGCTTGCTGGCCAAGGCGTCCGGCGCGCTGCTGGGGCCGGTTCACTGGGCGTTCGACCGCGGCTACGACGCCGCCTTCCGCGCCTACACGGTGCTGCTGCGCGGGGCGCTCGAGCATCGGGCGGCGACCCTTGGCCTGGCCCTTGCCTGCCTGGTCGGCGCCGCGGCGCTGACGCCGGCCTTGCCGGTGGAGTTGATTCCGCCGCTGTCCCAGGGCGAGTTCCAAGTGGAGGTGGAACTCGAACCAGGCACTCGGCTGGAGGCGACGGATGCGGTGCTCGCGCAGTTGCAGCAGGAGCTGCTGGCCTATCCCATCGTCGAACGCACCTACTCGGTGGCCGGCACCGGCGGCAAGCTCGATGCCACGGCGACCCGCGGCGGCGAACAGGTGGGCGAGTTGAACGTCGTGCTGCGCGACGGCGTGACTGCGGACGACGAATCCCTGGCCATGAGCCTTGCCCGGCGTCTTCTCGCCAGTCTTCCGGGCGTTCAATTCCAGCTGGAGAAGCCACGGCTGTTCACCTTCGCAACGCCGCTGGAGGTGGAGGTCTCCGGCAACGATCTGCAAGCCATCGACCAGGTGGCCACCCGGCTGGCGGAGCAGATGGCGCAGTCGCCGTCCTTCAGCGACGTGGAGTCCAGCGTCAGCGCCGGCTATCCGGAGTTGCAGATCGAGTTCGATCAGCAACGCACCGCGGCCGCCGGCTTGTTCGTTCCGGAGGTCGCCGGCCGGGTGGTGCGCAAGCTCCGCGGCGACGTGCCGACCAAGTTCACCTGGCGGGACAAGCGCGTCGACATCCGCGTGCGCCTGGGCGAACAGGAGCGCAACTCCCGCGCCGACATCGAAAATCTGCTCGTGGACGCCGGCGATCGGCAAGTGCGGCTGGGCGCGCTGGCCAGCGTGCGAATGGTCGCCGGGCCGGCCGACATTCAGCGCCTTGGCCAGAAACGGGTTGCCATCGTCAGCGCCCAGGTGGAACATGGCGACTTGGCCCTCGGCGGCGCCGAGGCGACGCGGCTGCTCGCCGGCATCGCGCATCCGCCGAACGTCAACAGCCGCGTCGGCGGCCAGGCGGAGGAAATGCAGGCTTCGTTCCAGTCGTTGCGTCTGGCGCTGCTGCTGGCGCTGATACTGGTCTATCTGGTGATGGCTTCGCTGTTCGAGTCGCTGCTGCATCCCTTCGTCATCATGTGTACCGTGCCGTTGGCCGCGGTCGGCGCGGTGCTCGGAATCTTCCTCGCCGGCATCGGCATTTCGGTCGTGGTGTTCATCGGCGCCATCCTGCTGGTCGGCATCGTCGTGAACAACGCCATCGTGCTGGTGGATCGGGTCAACCGGCTGCGGCTGCGCGGCATGCCCCGGCGCGCCGCGGTGCTCACCGGCGCCCAGCAGCGCTTTCGTCCCATTCTGATGACCACGGCGACGACGGTGCTGGGCCTGCTGCCGATGGCGGTGGGGCTGGGCGAAGCGGCGGAGCTGCGCACGCCGATGGCGATCACGGTCATCGGCGGACTGCTCTTGGCGACGCTGCTGACGCTGGTGGTGGTTCCTGTGGTCTACGACCTGGTGGATCGCAAGGCGATCCACGGCGACGTGTTCGACGCCGAGTCGACGCCTTCGCCGGTTGGCGCTGGCGAGGCGGGAACCGCGTGAGCCGATACCGGAAGCGCCACCCGGCCCGGCAGGAGGGCGTCGCGTGATCGTCTCCAGGGCGGCGATCCGGCGGCCGGTGACGGTGGCGATGGCCTTCGTCGGTCTTGCCATCGTCGGCGGCTTCGCCGGGCTGCGCATGTCCATCGAGCAGTTCCCCGAGGAGGAGAAGCCCTACGTCGGGCTTGGCATCAACTATCCGTCCACCTCGGCGCAGGAGATCGAGCGCAACGTCACCCGGCCGGTGGAGGAGATTCTCTCCACCATGGGCGGCATCGACGACATGTTCACCAACACCCGCACCGGCTTCGTCTGGGTGGGGCTGGAACTGGACGAAGACGCCGACAGCGCCGCCAAGGGCGTGGAAGCGAAGGAACTGGTGGAGAGCATCCGCCACCGTCTGCCCGACGACATCCGCCACATCCAGCTGCGCGCCCAGGACGAAGGCAGCGAACCGATCCTGTCGTTCGTGATCGCCGCGCCGGACATCGACCAGCAGGACGCCTGGCGGCTGTTCGACGCCCGGGTGCGCACGGTTCTGGAGCGGGTGCCGGGCGTCAACACCGTCCACCTGTTCGGCGCGGCGCAGCGCTACGTGCGCATCGCGCTGCAGCCGGGGCGTCTCGACGCCCACGGCCTCGACGTGGTGGACGTGCAGCGCCGCCTGCAGGCCGAGAACTTCCACCTTTCCGCCGGCAGCATCGATCAGGCGCGGCTGGAGACCCAGGTGCGGCCTTTGGGGCGCTTCGACGGCCTGCAAGACATCGTCGACCTGCCGCTGGGCGCAGGGGTGAAGCTGGGCGACGTGGCGGACGTCTCCTACGTGCCCAGGGACGAAGCCGACCAGCGGCGGCTGAACGGCGAGGAGGCGCTCGGCGTCTCGGTGTACAAGAAGCCGGAGGCGAATCTGGTCTCGGTGGCCGCGGCGGCGCAGCAGGTGATGGACGGCGTCCGCGACGACCCGCAACTCGCCGGGGTCAAGTTCCTCACCGTCAGCGATCGTTCCGAGGCGGTGGTGGAAGCGCTGGTGGATCTCTTTCAGAACGGTCTGCTCGGAGGGGTGCTGTCGGCGCTGGTGCTGTTCGCCTTCATCCGCCGGCTGCTGCCGACGCTGCTGATCGCCGCCACCGTGCCGATGGCGCTGGTCGCCACGTTGGGCGCGATGTACTTCGCCGGACTGACGCTGAACGTGCTGTCGCTGGTGGGGCTGATGCTGGCGGTGGGCCTCCTGGTGGACAACTCGGTGGTGGTCACCGAGTCCATCGCGCTGCAGCGACGCGCGCAGCGCCTGACGCCGTACCAGGCGGCGGATCGCGGCGTTACCGACGTCGGCATGGCGATCACCGCGGGAACGCTGACCACCATCGTCGTGTTCGTGCCGGCGGTGTTCACCGACACGGTGGAAAGCTCCACCGTGATGACCAACGTGGCGCTGCCGCTGTGTACCTCCATCGCGGCGTCGTTGCTGGTGGCGACGACGCTGAT
The DNA here is from genome assembly GCA_965199875.1 of Candidatus Azotimanducaceae bacterium. GTDB lineage: Bacteria > Pseudomonadota > Gammaproteobacteria > Pseudomonadales > Azotimanducaceae > VXYL01. Next base: position 238,739 of record OZ241346.1, read on the forward strand.
TCCGGCGCTGCTGGCGCGCCTGCCGACGGCCGCGAGGGAGCCCCGCCACCGGCTGTTCGAGCGCGTCGCCGACATCTACCGGCGGCTGATTCTGCACATGCTGCGACACCGCTTTCTGGCGCTGCTTCCGGCGCTGCTGCTCGCCGGCGCTGGCTGGTTCGCCTACACCCAGCTGGAGGTGAACATGCGCCCCGAACAGGACAGCGACTCGCTGCAGCTGCGCTTCTGGGTGCGCGGCACCATCGCCTTGGAGCGCATGGAGGCCATCGTCGACGACGTGGAAGCGCGCCTGCTCGCCGCCCGCGACGAACTGGGTATCGGCGACATCTCCACCACGTTCGACTCCGACCGCGGCGATGTCTTCATGCAGATGCGCGAAGACGGCCGCTACGCCGCCGCCGTGGTTCGCCAGCGCATCCTCGACATGATGCCGGAAGTGCCCAACGTCCGCTTCTACTTCCGCTCCAAGGGGCGCTGGTCGAAGAGCCGCGACGGCGACGGCGGCATGGGCGTGCGGCTGATCGGCGATTCGACCGCGGCGCTGCTGGAGATGTCCGAAGGCGTGATCGCCGTGCTCGAAAGCCTGCCGATCCTTGCCAACGTCCACACCCAGTCGAGCTCCAGCCGCCAGGATCTGGCGGTGGTGCTGAAGGCCGAACAGGCCGGCCGCCTAGGCGTCAGCGCCATGCAGGTGGGGCGGAGCGTCTCGGTGGCGCTCGGCGGCACCCAGCTGCGTCGCGGCTTGGACCAGGGAGGCTGGGAAGACGCCATCCAGCTGGAGCTTGCGGATCGCAAGGACATCCGCGTCGACGATCTGCGCCACCTGCCCATCGCGCTTGCCGACGGCGACTCCGTGCCGCTGCAGTCCGTCGCCTCGTTGGAGTTCCGCCCGGCTTTGCGCGGCGTTCGCCGCTCGAACCGGGAGACGACGCTGACGGTGGAGTTCTCCTTGGACGGCGCGCCGCCGATGGCTGCCCGGCGGCAGGTCGAAGCGGCGATGCGGAACTTCAGCCTGCCGCCAGGCTACCGCTGGGAGATGGGCAGCGACTTCGACAAGGAGGCCGAGCAGTTCCGCGAGATGCTGCTGCTCGTCGGCGCCGCCATCCTGCTGGTGTACATGCTGATGGCGGCGTTGTTCGAGTCCGTGCTGTTCCCCAGCGTCGTGCTGTTCGCCATCGTCTACTCGGCGGTGGGCGTGATGCTGTTCCTCATGGCCACCGCCACGCCGCTTACCATGATGGCCATGATCGGCATGGTGCTGCTGGCCGGCATCGTCGTGAACAACGGCATCGTGCTGCTGAACCGCGTCTTTCAGTTGCAGCGCCAGGGCGCCAACCGCGAAGACGCCATCGTGCAGGCCGGCCGCGACCGGCTGCGCCCCATCGTCATGACCGCCTGCACCACGGTCGTCGGCCTCTTGCCGCTGGCCGTCGGCGACGTTCGCGTCGGCGGCTCCGGCGACAGCTACATGCCGCTGGCTCGCGCCATCATCGGCGGCCTGGCCTTCGCCAGCCTGGTGACGCTGCTGCTGACGCCGCTGCTGTTCGTCCACTTCGACAACCTGAAGCGCGGCGCCGTCGTCTTCTGGCGCAACGCCAGCGCTTCTGCGGCCAGCGCCTCGGTGCGCTGAGCCGATGCGCCGGACGAGGAGGCCGAGGAGGCCACAAGTGCTTGTTTTCGCGCCGTGATGCGAGTAGTGTTGCGCACCGTCAACTGCCTCAAGGCGGATGGTCGATGGCCATCGCGGTCATGGGCGACGATGCCGAGTCCACATCGTCGCTGATCCTTCGACTCAGCAGCCTCGGATTCGATGCCATTCATGCCAAGCAAGGCAGCCGCGCCTTTGCCAGCGTGCTGGAGGCGGCGGACGTGATTCTCTGCACGTCGCTGGAGCAGGCAGCGGCGGGAACCGTGGCGGTAGGGCGCCTTCCTGGGGCGTTCGTGTGGTTGCCGGAACGCACGCCCTGCGCACGGGCCATGCTCGTCGCCATGCGCCAAGGCGTCATCGACGTAGTGGCGCCGTCGGCGGAAGACGCGCAGCTGAGCGCGCGGCTGCGCGAAGCCGTGAATCGGGTCAAGCCCACCGACCTGCGCATTGCCGGACAGCTCGACACGCTGGAGCGCGATCAGCGCGCCGGCCGCTACATACAGCTGCGCATGCTGCCGCCGTCGCCGACGTCCATCGGCAGCTACCGCCTTGCCCATCGAGTGCAGCCGTCGATGATTCTGTCCGGCGACTTCGTGGACTACTTCCGCATGGCCGAAGGCCACCTGGTGTTCTACATCGCGGACGTGTCGGGACACGGCGCGTCGAGCGCCTTCGTGACGGTGATCCTGAAGAACTTCTTCCGCCGCCTGCGCCGGGAGTATCGGCCGCGCATGCTGCACAACCCCGGCGAGATTCTGGCGCTGCTGAATCGAGAACTGCTCGAACACGGCTTCGGCAAGCACGTCGCCATGTTCGTCGGCGTGGTGGACATCAACGCCGATCGGCTGGCCTACGCCAACGCCGGACACTTTCCCCATGCCATCCACGCCGGCGCCGGAAGCGCCGAGTATCTGGAAATGCCCGGCAAGCCCGTCGGCCTGTTCGACAGCGTCGACTACGACGTCGCTGCCGTGGACCTGGCGCCGGGCGACAGCCTGGTGATGTTCTCCGACGGCGCGTTGGAAATGCTCGCCGAAGAGGGCCTCGCGGCCAAGGAGGCGCGCCTGGTCGATTGCGCGGCCAAGCGAGCGCCGGACATCGCCGCCATGTGGGGCGACATCGGCGTGGTCGAGGGCTCCCCAGGGCCGGACGACGTCACCTGCCTGGTCGTCGCCAGGGAAGGGTAGGGCGTTGCCAGGCCGAATACTGGTCGCCAACGGCGACGGCACCTATTTGATGAAGTTCGTCGGCGACGTGCGCTTGAGCCTGGGCGCCGCTTTCGACGAGCTTCTGGACCGTCTGTTCCAAGGCGACCAGCTGCGCTCCATTCTGGTGGATCTGTCCGCGGCGGAAAACATCGACAGCACTTCGCTCGGCGTGCTGGCGCGGCTGTCCATGCAGGCCAAGGCGCGTCTGGGCTGCGCGCCGACGCTGGTTTCGACGCGCCCGGACATCACCCGGCTGCTGACGACCATGGGCTTCGACGACATCTTCCACATCGTCGACGAACCGTTGCAGCACGAGCGCCAGCTTGGCGAACTGCCGAAGGGCGACCTGTCGCCGGAGGAACTGCGCGGCAGGGTGCTGGCGGCGCATCGTCATCTGATGGGGATGAACGACGACAACAAGGAGCGCTTCAAGGACCTGGTGGCGAGCCTGGAGTCGCCCGAGTAGCGCACTCAACGAGCGACCGACTCGCTACCCTCTGTAAGAACCTCCGGCGAGGATGTAGTTGAACGCTGGAAGCTCCGCATGCGTTCGGCATTCGTGCGTTGAGCCTCCCTCCACTTCCTCTTCATTTTCTCTTCACTTTCTGCTTCGACTTGGCTATAGTGGGCGCTTGGTCGAACACTTGAGCGCTCATATGCTACGTCAACGGACGATCAGTCGCCCCGCCTATGCCGTCGGCATCGGCGTCCACACCGGGCGTCCGGTTCGCATGACGCTTCGCCCTGCCGCCGCTGATTCGGGCATTCGATTCTTCCGCCAAGACGCGCCGGGCAGGGCGGTTCGGGCCTTGGCGCAGAACGTCTCGGACACCACCCTGGCGACCAGCATCGGCGAGCAGGGCGTGCAGGTGGCCACCGTCGAACACTTGATGTCCGCCCTCTGGGGCTTGCAGATCGACAACGTCCGGGTGGAGCTCTCGGGCGAGGAAGTGCCGATCATGGACGGCAGCGCCAGGCCCTTCGTCGATATCGTCCAGGCCGCTGGCATCCGAGAACTGGCAGCGCCCAAGGAGTTCATCCGCGTTACCCGGGAAATCTCGGTTTCCCAAGGCGACGCCCACGCCACGCTGCGTCCCTACGACGGCTTCCGCGCCGGCTATACGTTCGTCGCCGATCATCCCGTGTACAACCGCTACCCCAAGCGGGTCGATGTCGATTTCGCCGTCACTTCGTACACCGGCCAGGTCTGCGCCGCCCGCACCTTCGGGCTGATGCGCGAACTCGACCAGGCCCAGGCCATCCGCAAGTGCCTCGGGTCCAGCCTGCAGAACGCGGTGGGCATCGACGACGACCACATCGTCAATGCCGAGGGGCTGCGCTACGACGACGAGTTCGTCAAGCACAAGCTGCTCGACGCCATCGGCGATCTCTATCTGCTCGGCATGCCGGTCATCGGCGCGTTCTACGGCTACAAGTCCGGCCATGCGCTGAACAACAAGCTGGCCCGCGCCGTGCTGCGCTGCACCGATGCCTGGACCCGGGTCACCGCATCGGGCGCCGACGCGCCGAGGACGCTGCAGGCTGTCCAGAGCTGACGCTCAAGGCCCGCCTCGTGAGGCAGCCCGCGGGCTGGCACCGACTGGCTTGGGCAACCCGTTTTCGGCCGCTGCACGAGACTGGCAGGCATCCTTGAACGGCCTATAATCGACGCCTCGCAAGGGCAAGGAATCCTCGCCACGGCCATGGACTCCCGGCTTCGCAGCATCGACTCCCCACCGCGGCGCGATTCCGACGGCGGCGCCGAACGCCAGCGTCGGCGCGGCGTCTACCTGCTGCCGAATCTCATCACCACGGCGGCGCTGTTCGCTGGCTTCTTCGCCGTCGTGGCCGCCGCGAACGGCAACTTCGTCGAGGCGGCGCTGGCGATCTACAGCGCCTTCATACTGGACACCTTGGACGGCCGGGTGGCGCGCTGGACGCGCTCCGAGAGCCAGTTCGGCGCCGAGTACGACAGCCTCTCGGACATGGTCGCCTTCGGCGTGGCGCCGGCGCTGGTCGCCTTCTTCTGGGCGCTCTCGGGTCTCGGCCAGTTCGGCTGGATGTTCGCCTTCGTCTACATGGCTTGCGCGGCGCTGCGTCTGGCGCGTTTCAACACCAAGGGCGAGACGGCCACGTTCACCGGCCTTGCCAGCCCCTCGGCGGCGGCGATCATCGCCAGCGCGGTGTGGATCTGGAGCGACTACGCGGACCAAGGCAGCGGCTGGTCGGCGGTGGCGATGGCGCTGGTCACCGGCGGCGTCGGTCTGCTGATGGTGTCCGGATTCACCTACTTCTCGCCCAAGGAACTCGACGTCAAGGGGCGTGTGCCCTTCCTCACCCTGGTCGCCGTCGTGGTGGTCTTCGCCATCGTCCTAGTGGATCCGCCCCGGGTGCTGCTGGCCTGTTTCAGCATCTATGCGCTGTCCGGGCCGGCCATGTACGTCTGGCGGAAGTACCGACGCCAATCGGCCGATCCCCCATCCGCCCCCCCATCCGACCCTCCATCCGCAAGTTGACAGCCGAAGCGAGGCCGCCATGCTGATCCTACGCCCCTCGGACATTCCGCCCTCGGAGATCACGCCGCCGGAGACGTATCGCTCGCGGCGCCGGTTCATGCGCGACTCCTTGGCGCTGGCGACCGTGGGCGCCGCGCCGCCGGCGCTGGCCTTGTCCGCCGCCTGGCTCGCGGAGCAGGGCTATCGCGCTGGCGAACCGATCGGCGAGGTGTTGACGTCCAAGCGCGACGCGCAAAGCTACAACAACTTCTACGAGTTCGGCACCGACAAGGACGACCCGGCCGCCCACGCCCACGAGATGACCGTGGATCCCTGGAGCGTGGAGGTGTCCGGCGAAGTGGCCAAGCCGGGCCGGGTGGCCCTCGAGGACCTGCTCGCCGGCATCGACCTCGAAGAGCGCATCTACCGCTTGCGCTGCGTGGAGGCGTGGTCGATGGTCATTCCCTGGATCGGCTTTCCGGTGAAGAAGGCGCTGGACAAGTTCCAGCCCACCGGCAACGCCAAGTTCGTCGAGTTCAGAACGCTGCACCGGCCCAAGGAGATGCGCGGCCAGCGCTCGCTGTTCAGCAGCATCGACTGGCCCTACGTCGAGGGTCTGCGGCTGGACGAAGCCAACCATCCGCTGGCCATCTTCGCGGTGGGCATGTACGGCGAGGTGCTGCCGAACCAGAACGGCGCGCCGCTGCGCCTCGTGGTGCCGTGGAAGTACGGCTTCAAGAGCATCAAGTCCATCGTCTCCATACGCCTCACCGAAACCCAGCCGCGCAACACCTGGAACGTGCTGCAACCCCGCGAGTACGGCTTCTACGCCAACGTCAATCCAGAAGTGGACCATCCGCGCTGGAGCCAGGCGAGCGAGCGGCGCTTCCCCACCTCGCTGCTGAAACCCAACCGCATCCCGACGCGCATGTTCAACGGCTACGACGAGGTGGCCGGCCTGTACGCAGACATGGACCTCGGCCGCTACTACTGATTCGCCTTGGCGAATACCGACGCCTGGCTGCGGCGCCTCAAGCCGCTTCTGTTCCTCGCTCTGGCGGCGCCGCTGGCGCTGGTCGGCGTCGACGTCTGGCGGGAACTGGCGCAGCCGGGCAGCGCGCTGGGGGCGGACCCGGGCGAAGCGCTCGTCCATCGTCTCGGCAGCTGGGCGCTGCGCATGCTGCTCTTGACCCTGGCCGTCTCTTCGGCGTCGCGCCTGCTGCGCCGGCCGTGGCTGATTCGCGTCCGGCGCATGGTCGGCCTGTGGGCCTTCGCCTACGTCTGCCTGCACTTCGCCGCCTACCTGGGCCTCTTGGCCGGACTGGAGTGGAACACCGTCGTCGCCGACATCGCCAGGCGGCCGTACATCACCGTGGGTTTCCTGGCCCTTGCGCTGCTGATTCCGCTGGCGATCACGTCCACCCGCGGCTGGCAGCGGCGGCTCGGCAGACGCTGGCGGCAGCTGCACCGGCTGGTCTATCCCGCCGCCGTCGCCGCCTGGGTTCACCTGCTTTGGCTGTCCAAGGCGAGCACCATGGAGCCGTTCATCTACGGCGCCGTGCTGCTGGCGCTGTTCGGCGAGCGCCTAGCGACTACAATCCGCCGTTCCAAACGAACGCGACGCCCTATGGACAACCACGCCTACTGGCTAGCGAACCTGCGCCTGGTGGCCGTCTGCCTAGCGGTTTGGTTCACCGTCTCCTTCGGCTTCGGCGTCTTGCTGGCGGACGTTCTGAACCAAGTCCCCTTGGGCGGATTCCAGCTCGGCTTCTGGTTCGCCCAGCAAGGCAGCATCTATGTCTTTCTGGCGTTGATCGCGGTCTACGCCGTCGGCATGGCGAAGATCGACCGCAAGCACGGCGTCGAGGAAGAGCCATGAGCCTGCAGGCGCTCACCTACCTGGTGGTGGGGCTTTCCTTCGCCCTCTACATCGGCATCGCCTTCTGGTCCAGGGCCGCCAGCACCGGCGACTTCTACGTCGCTGGCAAGCACGTCCATCCGGTGGCCAACGGCATGGCCACGGCGGCGGACTGGATGTCCGCGGCCTCCTTCATTTCCATGGCCGGCATGATCGCCTTTCTCGGCTACGACGGAGCGGTCTATCTGATGGGCTGGACCGGCGGCTACGTGCTGCTGGCGCTGCTCCTCGCACCCTACCTGCGCAAGTTCGGCAAGTTCACCGTGCCGGAGTTCATCGGCGAGCGCTACGGCTCCGAGACCGCCAAGGTGGTGGCGGTGGTGTGCCTGATCGTCGTCTCCTTCACCTACGTCGCCGGACAGATGCGCGGCGTCGGCATCGTCTTCGCGCGCTTTCTCAACCTCGACATCGGCTGGGGCCTGTTCGTCGGCATGGGCGTCGTCTTCTTCTACGCCGTGCTGGGCGGCATGAAGGGCATCACCTACACGCAGGTGGCGCAGTACTGCGTGCTGATCTTCGCCTACACGGTGCCGGCGGTGTTCATCTCGCTGCAAGTCACCGGCGTCGCCCTGCCGCAGCTGGCGTTCGGCAGCGAACTGGCGGATGGCGGCGGCTACCTGCTGGCCAAGCTGGATCGGATCATCACCGATCTGGGCTTCTCGGCCTACACCAGCGGCACCAAGAGCACGGTGGACGTGTTCTTCATCACCTTGGCGCTGATGGTGGGAACCGCCGGGCTGCCGCACGTGATCGTGCGCTTCTTCACCGTGCCGAAGGTGCGCGACGCGCGCAGCTCGGCAGGCTACGCGCTGCTCTTCATCGCCATCCTCTACACCACGGCGCCGGCGGTCGGCGCCATGGCGCGGCTCAACCTCACCACCACCATCCAGCACGGCCCGGTGGGCCAGCCGGACGCCAATCTCGTCTACGAAGAACGCCCGGGGTGGTTTCGCACCTGGGAGGAAACCGGCCTGCTCGCCTTCGAGGACAAGAACGGCGACGGACGGATCCAGTACTACGACGACCGCAATCCCGCTTTCGCCGCCGAGGCCGAGGCGTACGGCTGGCAGGGCAACGAACTGACCGTGGACCGCGACATCATCGTGCTGGCCAACCCGGAGATCGCCGGCCTGCCGGACTGGGTGATCGCCCTGGTCGCCGCCGGCGGCATCGCCGCGGCGCTGTCCACCGCCGCCGGGCTGCTCCTGGTGATCTCGGCGGCCGTCTCGCACGATCTGCTGAAGGGCAGGTGGATGCGCGGCATCTCCGAACGCGGCGAGCTGATGGCCGGGCGCATCAGCGCGGCGGTCGCGATCCTTGTCGCCGGCGCTCTCGGCTACAACCCGCCGGGATTCGTGGCCGAAGTGGTGGCCTTGGCCTTCGGTCTGGCGGCTTCGTCGCTGTTCCCGCCAATTCTGCTGGGCATCTTTTCGCTGCGCGTGAACCGCCAAGGCGCCATCGCCGGCATGCTCGGCGGCCTGCTGTTCACCGTCGGCTACATCGTCGTCTTCAAGGGCGTGTTCATGGATCCGCTGCTCGCCAACGTCCCGGAGAACTGGCTGTTCGGCATTTCGCCGGAAGGCATCGGCGGCATCGGCATGCTGATCAACTTCGCCTTGGCGTTGACGGTGAGTTCGCTGACGCCGCAACCGCCCGAGGAAATCCGCGAACTGGTGCAGCGCATCAGGATGCCGAAGCAATGAGCGCAAGCCTGGCCGAGGAGCGCTGCGTCGCCTGTCGAGCGGACAGCCCCCGCGTGGCGGCTGCGGAGGCGCGGCAACTGCTGGAGGCGCTGCCGAACTGGCGCATCGTCTCGCAGGAAGAGATGCATCGGCTGTCGGCGACGTTCGACTTCAACGACTTCGCCTCGGCGCTTGCGTTCGCCAACCGCGTTGGCGAGTTGGCGGAGGCCGCGGACCATCACCCGCGCATCGTCGTCGAATGGGGCGCCGCGACCGTGCAGTGGTGGACCCACGCCATCGGCGGCCTGCACCGCAACGACTTCATCATGGCGGCCCGCTGCAACGCGGCGCGATTCGCTTAGCGCGGTATCGGCGCGTTCGTGGCACCGCCAGGCGGCTACAGAGTCCAGACGGCCACCCGCCGCCCGTGCCGTTCGCGCTCCTTGCCGAGGCATGGGTCCGCCGGCGCCCCGCGGCGGTCGATCACCACCAGATGCCCTTCCTCGGCGTTGCACTGCTCCATGTAGCCGAGGGTCTGCTCCACGCCGCGTTCGACCGTGCCTTCCAGGCTCTGGCGGTCCGAGTCGCGCAGCACCTTGCACTCGATGACGAAGCGCCGCCACAGGTCGTAGGGCGCGCCGGCCTCCCGCGGCCACAGCACCAGGAGGTCCGTGCGCCCGCGGCCCAGCCCGTACTCCCGCTCGATGCGCCCGCCGCCGTTGACGATGCGCTGCAGGTACGCCTGCAGGATCAGCTGCGGCGCCGCCTCGCTGTATTCCTTGAGGCGCCGCAGCCAGTGCCCGGCGTGTTCGCGGTAGAACGTCGCGAACGCCGTCAGCAGCTTGCGCAGGTCCACCACGCCGGCGGCGTCCACGTACCATGCGTCGTCCACGTCGAGGATGCTCTGCAGCACGTAGCCGAGTTCCCGGGGCACCACCTCGGCGTAGATGGGGTTCGCCATGCGCGGCGGCTCGCCGGCGTCGATCAGCCCCAGGTCGCGGACGTACTCCAGATCCCGAACCTCGTGCTCCGCCTCGCCGCCGGCGAGGATCGGCCCGACGACGCGGCGCACCCGCTCTTCCTCCAGCTTGTGCGTCAGCTGGTCGAGGTGCGTGCGCCGGGAGAGGATCAGCTCCTCCCGGGCGGCGTTGATGTCCTCCACGCCGATGGCCCGGGAGCGGTCGCGCCCGGCTTCGCCGTCGAAGCAGGCGCCGGCGCAGAGCGCGTTCACCAGCCAGGGCTGCCCCTTGGTCTGTTCCCATACGGCCTTGCGCGCCGCCGGCGTGAAGCGCTGGCCGGTTTCCAAGGTGTGCTGCACCATCAGATGGCGCGTTTCCTTCCTTGTGAAATCTCCCAGGCGCAAGGACTCCGCCGCGACGTTGAACGGGCTGCCGCCAGCGATCACCTCGCCCGTGCTTGAGCGAATCCGGTAGTCGCGGATGTCGCGGACGCCGCAGAGCACGATGCTGTGCGGGAAGCCCCGGGGCCGCTGCTGGTAGCCGGCGCGCAGCTGGCGCAGCACCGAGAGCAGGGTGTCGCCCACCAGCGAGTCGATCTCGTCGATCAGCAGCACCAGCGGCGTTGGGTTCGCCAAGCACCAGCTGGCGAGCGTCCTTCGCAGGGCGTTGTTCGGGCCGGACTTGGCCAGAATGTCCGGCCACACGCTCTCCGGATAGTCGTCGCCCAGGAACTCGGCGCTCATGGCAAGGCTGCTGAGGATGGCGCGCATGCCTTCCTGCACGTCGTCGCGCGCCACTTGTCCGACCTCCACGTTCACGTCCACGCAGCGGAAGTCACTGCCGCCTTCGCCGCCGTTCAGCAGGTCGCGCAGGGCGATCAAGGCGGAGGTCTTGCCGGTCTGCCGCGGCGCGTGCAGCACGAAGTAGCGCTTGTCCCGGATCAGATTCAGGATTTCGTTGATGCTGCCCCGCTTGAGCGGCGGAATGGCGTAGTGGTCCTCGGCGCGAACCGGCCCCTCGGTGTTGAAGAAGCGCATGGGGCGATTGTGGCACGTTTCGGTGCAAGCACACTGGGCGACATGCGCCGCCAGCTGCTTTCCGCCAACTAGTCCGCCGACGAAGGGCGCAGGGCTCGGCGCAGAGGCGCCAGCCAGACCACAACGCAGGCGGTGGCGATGCCGAGGCAGATGGGACGTTCCAGCAGCATCGACCAGTCGCCGTCGACAAGCAGCAGCGTGCGGCGCAGGTTGTCCTCCAGCATGCCGCTTAGGATGAAGCCGAGCAGCAGCGGCGCCAGAGGGAAGCCGGCCAGGCGCAGCGCCAGCCCGATCAGTGCAAGGCCCAGCATCAGGAAGATGTCGAATACCGCCAGCGAGGTGAAGTAGACGCCAAGCAGGGAGAGCACGATCACCAGCGGCACCAGCACGGTGCGACGCAGGTAGATGATGCGGGCGATGGCTGGAATGAGCGGCAGATTCAGCGCCAGCAGCACCAGGTTGCCCACCGCCATGGAAACGATCACGCCCCAGAACATCGCCGGCTCGGTCTCCAGCAGGTGCGGGCCGGGCTGCACGCCGTAGCTCAGCATGACGCCAAGCAGCACCGCCGTGGTGCCGGAGCCGGGGATGCCGAGGGTAAGCAGCGGCACGAACGAACCGGAACAGGCGGCGTTGTTGGCCGCTTCGGGCGCTGCGACGCCGCGCGCCGCGTCTGCTTCGTCGCCGCGCCGGAAGCGCCGTTGCAGTTCGTAGGCGAAGAAGCTCGCCAACGTCGCGCCAGCGCCGGGCAGCACGCCGACCAGAAAGCCCAGCGTAGCGCTGCGCCCGACGGCTGGCAGCGCCGCCTTGGCGTCGCCGGGATGCAGTCGGGCGTGGGCGACCTTGGCGGCGCCAGCGTCGCCGCCGCCGTCGAGCACCATGCGAAACGCTTCGGCGAGGGCGAAGGTCGCCATCGCCACCAGGACGAAGCTGATGCCGTCCGTCAGTTCCAGACGCCCGAAGGTGAAGCGTTGCACGCCGGCCGACTGGTCCGTGCCCACCGCGCCCAGCATCAGACCGACCAGCGCTGCCGCCACGGAGCGCAGCACCTGGCCGCGTTCGGCGAACGCCGCCATGCTCGACAGTGCGAAGACCAGCACCAGCGTGTACTCCGGCGACTGGAACTTGGTGGCGAGGAGCGCCAGCGTGGAGGCGAAGAGCAGCAGCGCGAGCATGCCGAAGACGCCGCCAGCGAAGGACGCATAGGCGGCGATGGCCAAGGCCCGGCCGGCCTGGCCGCGACGCGCCATGGGATAGCCGTCGAAGGAAGTGGCCACCGTGGAGGCGACGCCCGGCGCGTTGATCAGGATGGACGAGGTGGAGCCGCCGAACACGGCGCCGTAGTAGACGCCCGCCATCATGATCAGCCCGGCGGCGGGATCGAGGGAGTAGCTCACCGGAATCATCAGCGCGATGGCGGTGATCGGCCCCAGGCCCGGCATCATGCCGATCAGCGTGCCTGCGAAGCAGCCCGCCGCCACCCAGGCCAGGTTGGCCGGGTCGAGGGCGATGGCGAGGCCGGTGGCGATGCCCTCCCACATCACGGCATCCAGCGGCCGGGGTCGATGTAGATGTCGAGCACCACCACCAGCAGCAGCCAGGCCGCGAAGGCCGTTCCCAAGGGCGCCAGCACCAGCAGCCAAGGCCGTCGTTCGCCGGCGATGAAGAGCGACGCGAAGAACAGCGCCGCGGTGGCCAGCCAAAGGCCGATTCGGGGAATGGCCAGGCCGAAACCGACGATCGCGGCCACGTGCAGCGCCAGTGCGCCAACCCCGGCGCGTGCGGAACGCTTCGCCCCCCGGCCTTCGGGCGACGTCGCCGCCGGGGCGGTGCCTGGCCAGGCCACCAGCGCCAGCGCCGTCAGCAGCAGAGCGCATCCGGCAGCGACCGGCAAAGTGCGGGCGTTGACGGGTTCCGAAGCCGACCAGGGATCCAGCGGCACCGTCATCGCCTGCGCCAGGTAGGCGGCCGCGAACGCAGCCAGCGCCAGCGGCACGATGCGCCGCTTCACTGCACGAAGCCCAGGCGTTTCAGCGTCGATGCGAGCTGCGCCTCCTGGGCGGAAAGGAAGTCCTCGAAGCCGGCGCCGTCGGCGTCCAGCGATGCCCAGCCACGCTTGCTCAACACCTCCTGCCAGGCTTGCGACTGCTTCATCGTTCTCAGCCGCCCGATATGCCGTTCGACATCCTCCTTCGCTGCGTCCGGCGGCGCGAACAGGCCCCGCCAGTTGGCGAACACCACGTCGTAGCCAAGCTCGCGCAGCGTCGGCGTCTCGGCGCTGGCGGCCACCCGGGCCGCGGCGCTGACCGCCAGAGCGACGGCGCGGCGGGAGTCGAGAAACGCCACGGTTTCGCCCAAGCCGGTGGACAGCGCGTCGACTTCGCCGCCAAGCAGCGCCAGCATCGCCTTGCCGCCGCCGTCGTAGGGCAGATAGCGCACCGAGCGCGCATCGATGTCGGCCGCGGACAACGCCAGAGCAAGCACGATGTGATCCAGGCTGCCGCGCACCGATCCGCCACCGAAGGTGATGGCGCGCGGACGCTCGCGCAGCGTTTCGAGGATCGCCGGCCAGCTGGCCAGTTCCGATCCGGCGCGGACGACGAAGACGCCCGGGTCCGCGACCAGCGCCGCCACCGGCGTCAGATCGCGAAAGCCGTAGGGGAAGAGCCCTTGCAGGCTGCGCACCAGGAGCGGCGTCGAGTTCACCAGGAGCGGTGCCTCAAAGCGGCCGGCGTTGTCGAGGAAGTGCGCCATGGCGCGACCGCCACCGCCGCCGGAGACGTTCTCGAACGAAACGTGCTCCGCCAGGCCGAGGTCAAGCAGGGTGCGCCCGGTCTCTCTGGCCACGCCGTCCAGTCCGCCGCCCGGCGCCGCCGGGATGACGACGTGCAAGCGTTCCGCGACCGTCGCGGACGCGCCAAGCACGCAGCAGGCGAGGGCGCTGGCCACGGCAAGGCGGCGCCAGTGACTGGTCGAGCTCGGGCATCGGGCGAAGAGGGCGGAAGGCGCGGACTTCCGCCAGCGGCGGTCATCCGCCACGCGACGTCGATCCTCCGGGCAACGGGACGGGGGCGATTCCTGCACGCGCCGCGTTGGCGAGGTTGCCGTCCTTGTCGTTGGCCCAGCCGTGGCGACAATGCCAGTCGCTGATCTCCGTGCAATCCTCGCCGGGAGGAACCGCGGCAATGTCGAACTCCCAGCTAGGCTCGTCGGAGTGGTAGATCACTGCCGCCAGCCCCGTGAGTTTGGGATCGTTCGATAGCCCATGGCTTGTCTGCCCTCCGGACGCCGAATCGCAGCGGTCTAGACGACGCGCTTGCTGCGCAGTTCGGCGATGGCCTCCGAACCGTAGCCTAGCTCGTCGAGGATTTCCGCGGTGTGTTCGCCGAGGGTCGGCGCCCGCCGGCGTATGCCGGTGTCGGCGGCGGAGAAGTCCACCGGCATGACGGCGACCGGGGCAGGGCGGGGCAGGCCCGGATAGTCGGTCGCTTGCAGGAATCCTTGCGCCACCACTTGCTCGTTGACCAGCGCTTCGGCCGGACGCAGCACTTCGCCGCAGGGCACGCGGGCGGCGTCCAGTTCCGCGATGGCCTGCGCGGTGGTGCGTTCGGCCGTCCAGACGGCCATGCGCTTGCTGATGTCGATGGCGTTGTCGCCGCGGGCTTCGTCGCTGGCGTAGCGCGGGTCGATCAGCCAGTGGGGTTCGCCCATCAGCCTGGCCCAGCGCTCGAACAGCGGGTTGCCCACCACCTGCACCAGTATCCAGCCGTCCTGGGTTCGGAAGGCGTCCGACGGCGCCGAGGTCTGGCCGCGATTGCCGCTGCCGACTCGTTCGTTGTTCAGCATGGCCTGCTCGATCAGCGTGCCGTTGGCGACGGTCAGGGCGGAAGCCAGCAGGCAGCTTTCGACGTGTTGGCCGCGCCCGGTGTTCATGCGCCCAATGAGCGCCGCCAAGGTTGCCATCGCGTTCAGCGTGCCGGTGGTGTAGTCCACGTAGGGGAAGTAGTTCTTCATCGGCTCGTCGGCATGGCCGGTGAGGTGCATGTTGCCGGACATGGCTTGCGCCACGCCGTCGAAGCCGACGCGGGTGCCGTAGGGCCCGCCCGAACCGTAGGCCGTGGTGGTGGTCAGGATGATGTCGGGCTTGATCGCCTTGAGGCTTGCGTAGTCCATGCCCATGGACTCCAAGGTGTCGGGCGGCAGGTTGGCGATGACCACGTCGGCGGTGGCGACCAGCTTCTTCAGCACCTCCTGACCCTCGGGCTTGCGCGGATTCAGCGTCAAGCCGCGCTTGTTGCGATTCAGCGTGACGTAGGCGCTGCCTTGGCCGTCCTCGGTGACCGGCGCGGTGAAGCGGTCCTCGCTGCCGTCCACCTTTTCGACGCGAATCACGTCGGCGCCCAGGTCGCCCAACAGGGCGCCGCAGAACGGGCCGGCGATGAAACGGCCGAAGTCCAGGACGCGAATGCCGTGCAGAATGCTCATGTCGGGGCCTGTCTGTCGTTCGTCAACGGCTACGCCGCAGCGCCCGGGAACGCCGGCGCTTGGCAGTGGAAGTGCGGGATTATGACTTAGAATCGCCGTCATGGAACGCTGCCGCCAAGCCATTGCCGAAGCCGCGGCGCTGTTCGAGCGGGCGAGGGCGGGGCTGACGGGCAGGGACGTCGACACCGCGCAGATCGAGCTCTACGACCTTGCCCTGTGCAGCGCGGAGCTCGAGGCCGCCCGCGCCGTCCTTGCGCCGGCGGCCCCGGCCGCCAGCGCCGAGCATTCCTTCGAGTGCGCTCTGGCGCGGCTGTTCTGCGCCGAGGCGATCGCCCATCTGCACCAACGCCTGCTGGCGCGTCCCTCGGCCTTCGGTCTCGCCGCCGCGCAGATCGGCATGCCTCCGCCGTTCGTGAACGAGAGCCTGGCGCCAGCGGCCGTGGCGGCGCTCGGCGAGGAAGTGCGCGAGCGCCAAGGCCGGCTGCCGGACCGGATGCACGGCGATCACGCGCTGATGCGCGACACCTTTCGCCGTTTCGCCGAAGAACAGGTGATGCCGCTGGCCGGAGACATCCATCGCAACGATGCGATGATTCCGCCAACGATCATCGACGGCCTGCGCGAACTCGGCTGCTTCGGGCTGTCGGTGCCGGGCCGCTACGGCGGCGTCAAGCCCGACGACCAGGAGGACAGCCTGGGCATGGTGGTGGCCACCGAAGAGCTGTCCCGGGGCTCGCTGGGCGCCGCCGGCAGCCTGATCACGCGCCCGGAAATCATGGCCCGGGCAGTGCTTGAAGGCGGCACCGAGGCGCAGAAGCGCCGTTGGCTGCCGGGCATCGCCGCCGGCGACCCGCTGGTGGCCATCTCCGTCACCGAACCGGATACCGGCTCGGACGTCGCGTCGGTGTCGCTGCGCGCGGCGCCGGCGGAACGCGACGGCGAACGTGGCTGGCTGCTGAACGGCGCCAAGACGTGGTGTACCTTTGCTGGCAAGGCCGGCGTGATCCTGGTGCTGGCGCGCACGGACGCCGAAGCCTCGCCGCCGCACCGCGGGCTGTCCTTGTTCGTGGTCGAAAAGCCGCCGAGCGACGACCATGCGTTCGTCCACCGCAATCCGTCGGCTGGAACGCTGACCGGCCGCGCCATAGCCACCATCGGCTATCGCGGCATGCACTCCTTCGAACTGTTCTTCGAGGACTACTTCCTGCCGCACAGCGCCCTGGTGGGCGAAGACGCCGGCGTCGGCAAGGGCTTCTACTACACCATGCGCGGCTTCTCCGGGGGGCGGCTGCAAACCGCAGCCCGGGCCTCGGGTCTGATGCGCGCGGCCTTCGAGAAGGCGCTCGGCTACGCGGAAGAACGCAAGGTGTTCGACCGGCGCGTCGCCAGCTATCCGCTGACGCTGCAAAAGCTCGCCCGCATGGCCGCGTCGATCTTCGTCTGCCAGCGCTTCGCCTACGCCGTGGCGGCGCGGATGGACCGTGGCGAAGGCCAGCTCGAGGCGAGCCTGGTGAAGCTCCTGGCTTGCCGGGCCGCCGAGTGGGTTTGCCGGGAAGCCATGCAGATCCACGGCGGCCTGGGCTATGCCGAGGAAACCGACGTCAGCCGCTACTTCGTCGATGCCCGGGTGCTGTCCATCTTCGAGGGCACCGAAGAGACGCTGGCGCTGAAGGTGGTGGGCAAGGCGCTGGTTGGCTGACCGCCCTGCACTTGCGCCAAGCCAAAG
Source organism: Candidatus Azotimanducaceae bacterium (assembly GCA_965199875.1). GTDB lineage: Bacteria > Pseudomonadota > Gammaproteobacteria > Pseudomonadales > Azotimanducaceae > VXYL01. The sequence goes on from OZ241346.1 coordinate 255,897, forward strand.
TTCGCATAATGTATATTATGTTAAATTAAGTCGCAGAGCGAATCGAGCCGGTTCGAGGGACGCGGCCTAAGGTTTCGACGTTGTGGTCTGGATGAAGACGCGCCAGGCCCGGCCGGAGGCGACATCGTAGCGCTCGGCGAAGCTGCCCTGGTTCAGTGCCAGCGCCAGGTTGTCGATGCTGTTGCGGTACAGCAGCGGCTGCTGCTTGGCGACTGCCGCGAAGGTGCGCACGAACGGCACCCGCCCGGCGAACCGCCGAGCGCCGTCCGGGGCGAAGATCTCCACCCGGTATGCTTCGCCGTGCACCAGCCCGGCGTCCGCTGCCGGGATGTCGGTCCAGACATTGCCGAACTGCGGGTCCAGCACCGGAATGCCCCCGCTGGCCCTGCCCGGCTCGATGCTCGGGGGCTGGTGTTCCAGCAGCACCGCCTCCGTCGCTTCGCCGATGTCGTCGAAGCGCAGGCGGCCGCTGGCGAGCAGCGCGCCGACGTGAACGTAGAGGTCCCGCCCGTGGAACGTGTGCGACGCGGCGGAGCCGGGCAGCCGATACTCGTCCTCGTCGATCCGCCGTATCGCCATGCCCTGGTGATGCAGCAGCGTCAGCGTGCCGTTGTTGGGCGTCACCACCAGCTGTCCGCCTTTCAGCCTCGCCACCACCGACTGGCGCTCGGAACCGACCCCGGGGTCCACCACGGAGACGAACACGGTGTCCGCCGGCCAGTAGTCCACCACGGCGCGCAGGCGGTAGGAAGCCTGCCAGACGTCGTAGGCGGGTATTTCGTGGGTGAGATCGTCGATCACCAGACTCGGCGATACCAGGCGGGCGACGCCGCGCATCGCCGCCACCGCGTGATCGCGCAGGCCGAAGTCCGTCTGCAGCACCAGTGCGCCGCCGTGGGCGGCGGAGCAAGAGCAGGCGATCGCGAATGCCAAGAGCGGCGCGACGACGCTGCCAAGCCCCTTGCGGCCGTTCATCGGATGCCGAAACGGGCGTTGACGACGCCCTGCTCGTGGACGTCGACGTTGGCGTTGACGATCTCGATGTCGTGCTCCGCCACCAGCGTCTGGGTCCAGCGAATCACCTTGTCGAAGGGCTGCGCTTCGATCTGCACGGTGATGCCGCCGCTCTCCGGCTGAATGCGATGCAGCGGCAGGTCGAGCTCCTTGGCGGCGGCGTTCACCGCCGAGAGCCTGCCCTGCTCGCCGCCGCCATCGCCGTGGCGCTGAACCGACGCCGCGGCGACGTCCTTGTAGACGCGCATCCACTCAAGCTCCTGCCGTTCCGCCGCATAGCGGGCAACCGCCTCGGCGCGAAACTCCAAGAGCGCCGTGGCGCCGCCGTACAGCAGCGCCAGCGCCCCCGCCGCCGCCCCGGCGAGCATCAGCTGGCGCTCCCGCGGCGCCAGCGCTTCAAGGCGCCGGCGCAATGCCGACAGTTGCGGCAGCCGTGCTAGCGAATCGAACACCGGTCAGCCCCTGCCGTCGTTGATGCGCAGGTTGGTGCGCACCCGTTCCTCGAACAGTTCCGCCGACACCACGTCGAGTTCCACCGTGCGTTCGGCCAGCGCCAGCTCGATCTTCTCCAAGGAGTCGTAGTCGGGAACGATCACTTCGGCGCCAAGCCCGGTGCGCTCGGAATACGACAGGCTGCGCAGCTCGTAGCGCCCTGCAAGCTCTTGCAGGGAGGCGCCGAGATTGCCAAGCAGTCGATGAAATCCCACCGTTTCGGCCGACGCGCCGCCCATCCGCATGCGCATGCGCAGCGCCGGGTTCGCCGGCGCCCGTTCGACGTCGTAGATGTCCTGGTAGAGCGTCCGCGCCTCCTCACGCAGCGCGTCGGCGCGCTGGGCGGCCCAGAACCCTTCGGCGCCGAGCGCGACGACGGCGACGGCCAGTCCGACGCCGGCGGTGGCGGCGACCGGACGCCAAGGCGCCCAAGCGGCGCTGCGGCGCCTTTTGGCGGCGAAGTCGCCCTGCAGCAGGTTGATGGCGTCGGCTTCGTCGAAGGCCGAGGCCAGGAAGCCGAGCAGCGACCCCTCGAGGGGCAGGGATTCGACACGCCCGGGCGCGAAGCCAGCGGCCGTGAGCTCGATCTCGGACAGCGTGCCGTTGACCTGCCGCAGCTGTGCTTGATCTTCGTCGTCGAAGTCCGCGCGCGCGGCCTCCAGCGCAGCTGCCAGATTGGGCACGTCGACGCTGGCGAGCTGCTTGGCGGTGCGCACCAGCGCGATGTCCCCGTCGAACAGCACGTTGGCGCTGTCCGCCGCCACCGGCAGCGCCATGGCGTCCGCGGTCATGAACGCCGGCGCGATGCCGGCGGAGTCGAGCAGCGTCAGATAGCTCTGCACCCGCGTGCGGGGCATCACCAGGCAGCGCACCGGCTCGTTGCGCACCAGTGCGCCGCAGGCGACGTGCATGGTCTCGATGTCCTCGGTGACGAACTCCTCCACCGCGTAGGGGGCCGCTCGACGGCGCTGGGTCTCGCTGCGTCCGGGGATCTGGCAGCTAAGGGCCAGCAGTTCAGCGGTTGGGACGAAGACGACGACTTCCCCGGAGTTGGCCGCCCAGGGTACTTCGTCGGCGAGCACCGCGGCCAGTTCGTCTGCCGGCGCACGGCCCTCGCTGGATGCGCCCTCCCCTTCGTCGCCGTCGGCGCATGCCAGCCACTCCACGACGTCGGCGGAGGCGGCGAAGCGAAGGAACAGACGAGACATCGACGACGCGCTGTATCAGAACCCAAACTCGACTCGCCCGCGACGGCCTCGCCTCGGGCAGGCCAGGACCCGAGGGCGATTAGACCACATCAGACTTTCCGCTGGCCGCGTTCAAGCATCGCCCCAGTTCGCCAGCTCGGCTGGCTGGGGCGACTGGGTGGTCTCGAAGCGGTTGCCGAAACTGCGCGTCAGCACGGTGAGGGCGCCGGAGGCGTAGTCGCGGTGGATGGTCGACGTCAGTTCCGCCCGGCTGTCGCCGACTTCGGCCAGCACCTGGACGCGAAAGAAGTCGCTGGACACCGCCAGCACGCCGACGCTCTCGCCCAGCGTCGCGTGCGCCGCGACGACGCTTTCCACGTCGCCGAAGTCGCGCTCGCCGTTCGCCAAGGACTCCGCCTCGCCGGACTCGAAGCTGGCCGCCAAGGCGTCCAGCACCACCGCGCTCGCGGTGTTGACGTTGACGCGCTGTTCATCCAAGGGCAAGGCGGCGACGTGCGGCGCGAGGGTGCCGAACTGCTGCGCCGGCAGCCCGGTCGCCGCCATGAACTCCGAGGCGTGTACCGCCCGCTGGTTGCTGGCGCGGCCCGGCGGGTCGCGCAGCAGCACATCGGCATCCTCGGCGCCGAAGCCCTGCACGTCCTCGTCGTCGTCGATCCAGTCGCGCCATGCGTCGGCGGCGTTCTCGTCGACGCCGAGGCTGGCCAAGAGGCGCTTCAGGCGCGCCAGATTGCCGGCGCCGTCCGGCCCGGCCACGGCGTTGAGATTGAAGCGCCCGGACAGGTCGTCGATGCGCACTTGGAGCCTGCCGCCATCGTCGATGTCGAACGCGAGCATCTGCGAGCCTCCGGCCAGCGGTTGCTCCACGGCGTCGTAGCCGGCGCCGTCGGCCTCCGGGCGCTCCTGCTCCGCCCTGCCCCACGGCGGCTCGTCTTCTTCCTCCGGCACCACGCCGGCCCAGGCTTCCAGCAGCGTGTCCTTGAGGTGTCCTTCGGCGTCTTCCCAGTCCTGGTAGAGCAGCTGCCGGGCGTATTCCTCGCCGCCGAGGGCGTACAGCCGCGCTTGCGACCCGTCCAGCGCCTGGCGGCTCTGCGCCACGGTGAGGGCGTGCCGCGTCGCCACCTGATAGGCAACGGTGGTGGCCACTGCCACCATCAGCAGCACGCTGACCAGCGCAATGCCCTCGGCGCGTCGGTTCACGACTCGCGTTCCGGCGTCCCGACGGGCGCTTCGTCGCCAGGCGCCCCGAGGCGGGGACGATAGCTCAAGCCGCTCGCCTGGGCCGGCAGCATCCACAGGCGTTCGATGCGCCCGAAGGTCGTGGAGTCGAGTTCGAGGGCGATGGCGGCGGCGTGCGCCGGCTCGTCGTCGCGGCGTGGAGGCTGCGGCCAGTGCCGGTGTTCTTCGCCGCCGCTGTCGTACACGACGAAACTCGCTCCGTCCAGGCCGGTGAGCAGTATCTGCGTGACCGGCTCGGTCTCCGGCGCCCGGTCCAGCACCGGCCAGTACACTCGCAGCAGCATGTCGTCGCGCATCGCGTAGGCAACCCGCTGCAGCTCGGAGCGAGGCTCGGCCAGCGGGTTCTGCCAGCCAAGCCGCGTCAGCTCCAGCAGGAACTGGTCGCCGGCGACGATGGCTTCGATGGTGTCGCCCCAGCCGTCGCGCACGGACCGGCGCGTTCCCTGTTCGATGTCGCGTTCGACGATGGCGACGGCGCGCTGCAGCTCGCTCAACGCCTCGCCGCGGTCGCGCACCACGTCGGACAGCTCGACCACGCCAGCGAGGATGCGGCTCGACATCACGCCGATCACCGCGAATATCGCCAACGCCACCACCATTTCCAGCAGCGTGAAGGCGCGACTGCCGGCGTTGCGCATCAGTAGCGGCCGATGAAGGTGGTGAGGGTATCGACGGGGCCGGTCTCGACGCCCTTCTCCACCGCGTACACGGTGATGTCGAGGCGCCACAGCAGCGGATGGCCGGTAGGTTCCACCTCCTGCACGATGCGCCAGGTTCGATCGCCCAGCTGCACGCGCTGCCGCCCCCCTCCGTCGCGGGACGGGTCGCCCCGGTCCGCCTTCCAGCCGCGCTCGTCGTCGACGGCAGCGGGCGTCCCAGGGGCGTCGCTCCCCTCTTCCGCCCTCTTCCTCAGCGCCTCGGCGCGCTGTTTGGAGACCTCTACGTAGCGTTGCAGACGCAGCTTGGCGAGCTGGTTCTCGGCCGTCCAGCGAGCCAGCGTGCGCTGTTCCATGCCATATAGCTGACGGACGCGATCGCTGCCGCTGCCGTACACCGCGATGGACACGGTAGCCAGCACCGCCAAGGCGATCATCAGCTCCAGCAGCGTGAAGCCGGAGCGGCGCTTGGCGGTTGGCGGGCGCTTCATCGAAGGGTGATCGGCGCTCGGCGGCGGTTGCCGTCCAGGCTGCTCTCGGGCACGGCGCGAACGCGCTGGATGCCGTCGCTGTACGCCACCCAGGTGGGCGCGTCGTCGCCGGACACGGCGGCATCGAAGGGCGTGACTTCGCCACCCGGGTGAATGGCGATGTCCGGCGGTGGCGGCGCGTCTTCGTCGTCGTCGGCCTCGTCGCCTTCGGTCAAGCGTTGCAAGGCTTCGCTGCGCCCCGGCGCAAACGTCGTGCGCATCGTCATCGCCACTTCGTCGGCAAGCGTGTAGGAGGCGAAAGGACGCCTGTCCACCGGCAGCCAGGTATGGGCATCCGGGTCGTAGCGCTTGAAGGAGTAGCCGTGTTCCTCGGTGGCCAAGCCCCACAGTTCGTTGCGCTGCAGCGCCGCGTTCCTGGCCATCTCGATGGCCAGCGCCAGGCGTTCGGCTTCGGCGCGAACCTGCTGGCGCTGCCCGGCGCCGCCGAAATTGGCCACCACGGTGCCGGCCAGGATGCCAATGATGAGCATCACCAGCAGCAGTTCCAGCAAGGTGAAGCCGCCGGCGGACATGGGTGGCTTGGAGCGCGGGTGCGCCATGGAAGACCTGGCTCTCTTGAGTGGCACTGCCCTTCGCAGACGAGTCGAGTTTGCGACCGGCACGGAGTTTGCAGCGCAGACTCGAACGCGCCCCGCAGGGTGCGCCTAGTTGTCGCCGTAGGCGATGTCCGCGTCGAAGCCTTCGCCGCCTTCGGTGGCATCGGCGCCCAAGGACTTGAGCTCGAACGTCCTGCCGTCGCTGACGTAGACGTATTCGTTCTCCCATTGATCCACGGGGCGTTTGCGCAGGTAGGGGTCTGGCCCCCAGTTTCTTGCCTCCGGATAGCCGGAAGGCTTGGACACCAGCGCTTCGAGGCCTTGATCGGTCGTTGGGTAGCGGCGGTTGTCCATGCGGTAGATTTCCAGCGCCTGGGCGACGCTGCGCAAGTTCGCCCGCTCCGCATTCCATCGGGCCTTGTCGCCGGCGCCGACGAAGTTCGGTGCGACCACGGCCACGAGGATGCCGATGATGAGCACCACCATCATGATTTCAATCAGCGTCCAGCCGCGCTGTCGGGACGCCAAGGGCTGCATCCGGTTCATCTCCATAGCCGTCCTTCGCTGTCTTGGGAACCCGAACTTGGCATTCATCCGTCTTTTCGCCCGGTCGAGCCAGCTAGGCCGCCAGTTGGTGCATGCCGAGTATGGGCACGAGGATCGCCAGCACGATGGCCATGACGATACCCGCCATCAGCAGCAGTATCAACGGCTGCATGAGCTGCACCAACGTCGTCATCTGCCGCTCGAGCTCCTTCGACTGATAGTCGGCAACCTTGGCCAGCATGGCATCGAGTTCCCCGGCCGCCTCGCCGCTGGCGATCATGTGCAGGAACATCGGCGGAAAGTACTCCGCCGCTTCCAGCGCCGAACGCAGGGTCGATCCTTCGCTGACACGTTGGACAGCATCGACGAGGTTTCGTTTCAGCCAGCTGTTGCCGATGGTTTCCGTGGCGATGCGCATGGCGTCCACCAGCGGCACGCCGCTGCTGGTGAGAATAGCCAGCGTGGCAGCATAGCGGCTGGCGTTGGCGCCGCGGGCCATCTTGCCGGCCATCGGCAGTCCCAGGAGCTGCTTGTCCCACTGCAAGCGCGCGCTCGGACGCTGCAGCAGCAGGCGGACGGTCATCGCCAGCACGAGCAGCAGTATCGCCAGCAGCCAGCCGTAGCTGCGCAGGAAGTCGCTGGCGTCGATCAGCAACGTCGTCAACAACGGCAGTTGCTGGTCGGTGTCGGCAAAGACTTCCACGATGTTCGGCACCACGTAGACCATCAGTCCGCCGATGATGCCCAGCGAAGCGATCAGCAGCAGCACCGGGTAGAACATCGCCATCTGCACGTTGCGCACCGACTCGAAGCGCTGTTCGGTGTGATCCGCCAGGTTGTCGAGCACCGCATGAAGGTAGCCGGACTGTTCGCCGGCGGCGACCGTGGAGCGGTACATGGCGGCGAACACGTTGGGATACTCGCCGAGCGCGGAAGCCAGCGAATGGCCTTCCAGAACCTTGCCGCGAACGTTCATCACCAGCGTGGAAATACGCCGCTTGTCGGACTGTCGGGCGATGGTGTGCAGGGATTCCTCCACCGGCAGACCGGCGGCGATCAGCGTCGACAGCTGGCGGGTGAAGAGCGCGAGCTCCAGTGGCGACATGGCGCGGCGCAGCGCCAGAGAAGCCTTCGAGGACACGCCTTCGCCGTTGCCGCGCCGGGTTGCGGTCAGCTCCACGGCCATCGGCGCAAAGCCCCGATCGCGCAGCAGTTGGCGAACCTGGCGGCCGCTGTCCCCTTCCAGAACCCCTTTGCGCTGGCGGCCCGCCGGATCGATGGCGGTGTACTCGAACGCTGGCACGCTAGCTGCGCTGGAATGGTTGAGCGGCGAGGATCTTCACGAACGAGTCAGGCTTCACGGCCGGCAGTTGCGCCACTCGAACGCGCCTTAGGCATGCTCCGAGGCCGCTGGCGAGTCGGCAAGGCTGACGCGCATGACTTCCGCCATCGACGTGACTCCGGCCAGCACCTTGGCGCGCCCGTCGGCGGCGATGTCGGGGCTGCTGCGGCGGACATGGCTGGTCATCACCTGCTCGGAGGCCCGGTCGTGGATGAGCTCCCGCAGGCCGTCGTCCAGAACCACCAGTTCGTAGATGCCGGTGCGCCCCTTGTAGCCCGAGCGGCCGCATTCGTCGCAGCCGTTGGCGCGGTAGATCGGCGTCGCGTCTGCGCACTCGGCAAGGAATCGGCGCTCCAGGGCGTCGGGTTCGGCGGCGACCTTGCACGCTGGACAAAGCACTCGCACCAGGCGCTGCGCTAGGACGCCAACGACGCTGGAGGCAATGAGAAAGGGCTCCACGCCCATGTCCACCAGCCGCGTCACGGCGCCGACGGCGGTATTGGTATGCACCGTGGACATCACCAGATGGCCGGTGAGGCTGGCCTGCACGGCGGTCTGCGCCGTCTCCAGATCGCGCACTTCGCCGACCATGACGACGTCCGGGTCCTGGCGCAGGATGGCGCGCAAGCCACGGGCGAAGGTCATGTCGGCCTTTTCGTTCACCTGCGTCTGGCCGATGCCGGCGATGCTGTACTCGATGGGATTTTCGATGGTGAGGATGTTCACCGAGTCCCGATTCAGCTCGCCCATCGCGGCGTACAGGGTGGTGGTCTTGCCGGAGCCGGTGGGCCCGGTGACGAGGAAGATGCCATGCGGGCTGGCCACCACGCCGCGCAGCCGCGCGAGCGTGTCGGCATCCATGCCGAGGTTCGGCAGCTGCAAGGCGCCGGCCTGCTTGTCGAGCAGGCGCAGCACCACCCGCTCGCCGTTGCCGGTGGGCAGCGTCGAGACGCGCACGTCCACCTCCCGCCCGCCGATGCGCAGCGCGATGCGGCCATCCTGGGGAATGCGCTTCTCGGCGATGTCGAGCTTCGCCATCACTTTGATGCGCGAGACCAGGAGCGGCGCCAGGGCGCGTTTCGGCTGCACCACCTCGCGCATCACGCCGTCGACGCGAAAACGCACTTGCAGCAGTTTCTCGAAAGTCTCGATGTGAACGTCCGACGCCCCTTCGCGGATGGCTTCGGCGAGCACCGCGTTGATCAAGCGCACGATGGGCGCGTCGTCCTGCTCGTCGAGCAGGTCCTCGGTCTCCGGTACCGACTCCGCGAGGCTTGCCAGATCGAAGTGGTCGCCGATGTCGGCGACCATCTGCTTCGCTTCCGAGGCGTCGCGCATGTACACCGCGGTGAGCAGCTCTTCGAACTCGCCGTCCGGCACCACGCGCACCGCCAGGCGCATTCCGGTGGCGCGCTTGACTTCCGCCAGCGTCGCCAGCGACGGTGCAGCCTTGCAGGCGACCGTCAGAACGTCGGACAGTTCGGCGTCGCGCACCACCACGACGCCGAACCGGCGAGCGAACGCGAAAGGCAGCGGCGGCGTTTCCGCGGCCGGCGCCGGCGCCGTCGACTCGAGGGCCGCCGCTGCACCTTCGCGCACGGCGCTTGCATGCGCCACGGCATCGCCGTTGCGCAAGCTGATCTGCTCTTCGACCTCTGCCACTGGCACCCTAGCCTGCCGATCGTCCAAGGCCGGGCATCATACCAGCACCGCGTATGGCTTCGGACGCCGCCGCACTGGCCACGACGCCCCAAGCTACAATGCCGTCCATGCGTCAGACCTCCTTGCCGAACGGCGAACGTCCCGGCACGCCGAGCACGCCTCCGTCGGAGTTCGTCAGCTGTTTGGACGCGCTGGCGCATCGGTGGTTCCGCGATGGCGTCTGGTTCTGCCATCGTGCCTGACCATCAAGCGGACGAACCGCCGGTGTCGGTGATCATCCCGGCGTACAACGCCGAGTCCACCATTGGCGACGCCATCGAGTCCATTCTCGCGCAAGACTACGCCGGGCCGATCCAGTTGATCGTCGCGGACGGTTCCGACGACTCGAAGACCGCCAAGCGCGTGCGCGAGGTGGCGCCCGACGCGCAGGTTGTCGCCAACCCGAGGAAGACCACGCCGGACGGTCTGAACACGGCGTTGGGCGTAGCGACCGCGGCAGTCGTGGTGCGCTGCGATGCTCACGCCCGGTTGCCTCCTGCCTACTTGCGCAGGGCGGTGGCAACGCTGCAGCGAACGGGCGCAGGGAACGTCGGTGGACGGCAGGTGCCGGTGGGGACGTCGTGGTTCACCCGGGCGGTGGCGCTGGCGCAGACGACCTGGCTCGGCACGGGTGGCGCTCGTCATCGGCAGGGAGGCGCCGAGGGGGCGGTGGATACGGTCTATCTGGGCGTGTTTCGACGCGACGCCTTGGCCAGCATCGGCGACTTCAACGCGGCGTGCTGGGTCAACGAGGACTACGAAGTCAACTGGCGGCTGCGCAGCCGGGGCGAGGTGGTCTGGTTCGACCCGGCACTGGAGGTGATCTACCAGCCGCGACGGAATCTGCGCGACCTGGCACGGCAGTACTTCAACTACGGCGGCGGCAAGCTGACCATGCTGCGGCTGTATCCGAAGTCGGTGCGGCTGCGGCAAGTTGCCGCGCCGATTCTGCTGCTTGGCATGGTCGCTAGCGCGGTGCTGGCTGGTGCGGGCGCAACCGTGGCGGCGCTTGTCACTCCTGCCGCATGGCTGGGCGGGCTGATCGGCGGTGCGGCCGTAGCGGGCGCACGACGCCGGGACACATCGGCGCTGCTGCTGCCGCTGGTGTGGGCGACGATCCACCTGAGCTGGGGATGCGGATTTCTCGCCGCGGCGCTCTTCGGAGCGCGTCCCGCACTAGGCTTTGCAGCTCGGCCTGCTGCAGTGGAAGAAACGGAAGACGGCGTTCGCTCGTCCGAACGCTAGCGACCTGCCTACGGCTTTTCGCAGGGAAAAACGCACCTTGCGGGTGGACCTTTGGGTTCCCGCAGGGTGCGTTCCCCGATTACCGGCACATCCGTCGCCCGGTCTCGCCGTCAGCTACGCGGCGCTCGCGGCTGCGAGGATGGGCAGGTATTCATGGTTGTGGGGCAATCCCCAACAGGTGACTCAAGGAGTCAGCGGGGGTTGCCCCCAACAAATGATTGCACTGATCACCTCCTTTTCATTTCCGCCCAAGATGGCGGCGACTATACGCAACTGAATCCACAGCGCAAGCCCCTTGCTGTGCTGTGGAACAAATAGCTCCTTGCACTTGCATCGGTTGGGCGTTATACAGTGCCCTGCCGCTTCAGATACCCGTATGGTCGGCTGAGGCGGCAGCGCCACAGGAGCGAACTCGAGGAACGAACATGCGCCGACTTACTTCCCGACAAGCCAGCGACGACAACAAGATCAACCTGACGCCGATGCTGGACGTCGTGTTCATCATGTTGATTTTCTTCATCGTTACAGCCACCTTTGTCAAGGAAGAGGGACTCGACGTCAACCAGCCGGAGGACGACAAGCCGAAAACCGTGGACCCGGACAAGAAGAGCATCGTCGTGCGCATCACCAGCCGGGACCGCATCATCATCGCCCGACGCGACGTGGACTTGCGTTCGGTACGCGCCAACATCGAGCGCCTGCACGCCGAGAACCACGAAGCGCCGGTGATCATTCAGCCGCATCCCGAGTCGCGCACCGACACGCTCGTCCACGTCATGGATTCCGCTCGCCAAGCGGGCGTGTTCAAGGTATCGCTGGCCGCCGGCGCATGATCGCGTTCGCTTGAGGCGGCAACGCGAACGCCCCCTTGTCCGAGGTCGATCTTCGCTCGGACACCGTCACCCGCCCCTCGCCGGCGATGCGCAGCGCCATGGCCGCGGCGGAGGTGGGCGACGACGTCTACGGCGAAGATCCCACGGTCAATCGACTGCAGCGCGTCTGCGCGGAGCGCCTTGGCTTGGAAGCAGGGCTGTTCGTGCCGAGCGGCACGCAGTCGAATCTGACGGCGCTGTTGACGCATTGCGGACGCGGCGACGAGTACATCGCCGGCCACGAAGCGCACACCTATCGATTCGAAGGCGGCGGCGCGGCGGTTCTAGGCGGCATTCAGCCGCAGCCCCTGCCCTTCCAGGACGACGGCACGCTGTGCCCGGCGGCGGTGCGAGCCGCCATCAAGCCGAACGACTTCCATTTCGCCCGCAGCCGCTTGATCTGCTTGGAGAATACCCAGGGCGGCAAGGCGATCCCTCCCGCCTACTTCGCCGAAATGCGCACCCTTGCCGACCGCCACGGCCTAGCGCTGCATCTGGACGGCGCTCGTCTGTTCAACGCCGCCGTGGCGCTGAACGTCGACGCCGGCGACATCGCCCGACACTGCGACTCCGTTTCGATATGCCTCTCCAAGGGGCTCGGCGCTCCCACCGGATCGGTGCTCTGCGGCAACGCCGACTTCATCGACGAAGGGCGTCGCTGGCGCAAGGTGCTCGGCGGCGGCATGCGCCAGGCTGGCGTGCTTGCCGCCGCCGGCCTCTTTGCTTTGGAACGCAACTGCCAGCGTCTGGCCGACGACCATTGCCGGGCCGAGCAGCTGGCCACCGGCCTGCGCCGGCACGGCCTGCTGGTGGAGCGGCATACCAACATGGTCTTCGTCTTCGGCGTCGATACGGCGCGCATGGTCGCGCACATGGCCGCCGGCGGCGTGCGCGTGTCCGGCGCGCGCTGGGTAGTCCATCTCGATGTGGACGACGAAGGCATCGAGCGGGCCGTCGCCGCCGCAGCGGGCCTTGCCGCCGGCGCCCCGGTCAGATGCCCATGACGAGACCGGCCAGAGTCCCGGTCAGGCACGACACCAGAGTGCCGGCGAGCAGCACCTTGGGAACCAGCCGCAGCAGTTCGTCGCGGCGTTCCGGCACCAGCGTGCCGAGGCCGCCGACGAGAATGCCGACGCTGCCGAAGTTGGTGAATCCACACAGCGCGTAGGTGAGGATCATCCGCGTTTGCAGGGACATCGGCGCATCCGAACCGGCGAACTGCAAGTAGGCGATGAGCTCGTTCAACACCACCTTGGTGCCCAGCAGCGCCCCTGCGTGGGATGCCTCCGCCCAGGGCACCCCCATCGCCCAGGCGACCGGCGCGAAGACCCAGCCGGTTACTCGTTCCAACGCCAGCGGGGCGCCCAGCACCTCGACCACGCCAAGGAGGTAGTTGGCCAGCGCCACCAGAGACACCAGCACCACCACCATGCCGCCGACGTTGACCACCAGGCGCAAGCCGTCGAAGGTGCCGCGGCTGATCGCGTCCATGATGCTGCCGTACTCGAGAGCGCCGGCGATGTCGCCCTCCGTACGGGCGTCTTCGGGCACCATGATGCGAGCGATGGTCACGGCGCCGATGACGTTCAGCACAGAGGCCACCAGCACATGCCCCAGAGCACCGTCCACCACGTCCGACAGGATGGCCGCATAGAGCGCCATGATGGAACCCGCCACGGTGGACATGCAGCAGGTGATCACCACGAAGAACTCGGAACGGGACAGGCTCTTCAGGTAGGCGCGGATCACCAGAGGCGCTTCGGCCAGGCCTAGAAACACGCTCGACGCCGCGGCCACGCCCACCGCGCCGCCCAAGCCCAAGGTGCGCCGCAGCGCCCATGCGAAGCCGCGGATCAGCCACGGCAGCACGCGCAGATGCCAGAGCACCGCCACCACCACGCTGAAGACGAGAATCTGCGGCAGCACGCGAAATGCGAAGATCGGCGCCAAGGTGCGCGCCGGATTGTCCTCCACGAAGACGAAGGGCGCCGGCTCGCCGCCCAGGAAGCCGAACATCAGCGACGTGCCGGCCTTGGTGGCCGCCTCCATCGCATGGACGACGTGGTTGAGCAGCAGCAGGCCGTCGCGCACCCAGGGAACGTTCAGCAGCACGAAGGCCAGCGCCGCCTGCATGCCCAGCGCCAGCGCCACTTGACCGTAGCGAACGTGCCGACGCCGTTCGCTGAGCAGCCAGGCCGTCGCCAGCAGCGCGACGACCCCGATCAGCCCCTGAACGCCTTGCATGGCATCTCCCCGACTGCTTAACCTCCCTAGGAGCGCGAAGTCTACCGAACTTGAGGAAGCAGCCATTTCCAGTGCCGTCCCGCCCCCGCGCGCCGCCAGCATCCTGCTGACCGGCACCTTGGCGATTGACTACCTCGGCAGCTACGGCGGCGCGTTCTCGACGCTGCCGCGGCATCCGGGCATCAACCTCTCCGTGCAGCTGGAGCGCATGGAGCGACGCTTCGGCGGCTGCGCGATGAACATCGCCTACACCCTGCAACTGCTGGGGCAGAAGCCGGTGCCCTTCGTCTTCGCCGGGCGGGACTTCCAGCCCGACTACGCGGCGCACCTTGCCGCGCTGGGCATGGACACCGCCGGCATCGAAGTGGTGGACGCGCCCTACTCCGCGCACGGCTTCGTTTTCACCGACCGCGAACAGAACCAGTTCACCGGCTTCTACGGCGGTCCCGGTTCCGCGGTCCGGGACTACGCGGATCGCCTCCTGCGCTTCGCCAGGCGGGGCCGTTTCGACTACGCCGTTCTCGCCCCGGACGTGCCCGCGAACATGATCGCCGCGGCATCGGCGATGCGCGAGGCCGGCATTCCCTTCCTGTGCGATCCCGGCCAGAACCTGACCGACTTCTCGGCAGCGGACTGCCGCGCTCTGCTGCGCCGGTCCGACTCGGTGATCGTCAACCAGTTCGAGCATGCGACGCTGCAACGCGCGGCGAGGGCGGAACTGCAAGGGCTGGGCTTGCTGGTGGTGACTCTCGGCGAAGAAGGCGCCCGGTGGCGATCCGCCAGCGAGGGCGAAGGCCGAGAGGCCTCAGTAGCCGCCGAGGTGGTCGATCCCACCGGCTGCGGAGACGCCTTTCGCGCCGGTTTCGTGGATGCCCGGCTGCGCGGCGCCTCGTTGCCCGAAGCGGTGCGGCGAGGCAGCGTGGCGGCGGCGATCGTGCTCGAAAGCGCCGGCTGCCAAACCCACCTCTGCGACGACTTCGAGACGCGCTATCGCGCCGCCTGGGGCGCTGCTTCGGCTGGCGCGTCGGGCTGATGGCTGGCCGCATCGTCCTGCTCAACGGCGCATCGAGCGCCGGCAAGACGACGCTGGCGCGCGCTATTCAGCGCCTTGCCAGCCAGCCCATGCAGCTGATCGCGCTGGACCAGTTCCGCGACGGCATGGCCGACCGCTTTCGCGGCATGAACTCAACGGCCGGCGAGCCGGGCGCCCGGGGCCTGAACGTGGTGCCAAGCTCGGACTCCGCGCACACCCATCTGCGCTTCGGCGACGTTGGCCGCTTGACGCTGAAGGGCATGCGCCGAGCCGTCGCCGAGTTCTCCCGCCTCGGCATGGACGTCGTGGTGGACGACCTGCTGCTCGAGCCGGGCTTCCTCGACGACTACCTGCGCGTTCTGGACGGTCTGCCGGTGCTGTTCGTCGGCGTGCGCTGCGACGTCGCCACGCTGACCAGCCGCGAAGCACAGCGCGGCGGGCGCTTTCCGGGCACCGCTGCGGCGCACGCCGAGCGCGTCCACGCTGGCTGCCGCTACGACGTGGAAGTGGACACTTCGTGCAACACGCCCCGCCAGTGCGCCGAGCGGGTGCTCGCGACGTTGCGCCATCCGCCCCGCCCGTCGGCCTTCGACGCCATCCGTTCGCCGCAGCCGTAGCTGCTCTGGCAGCACAGCGCAACAAGCCGTCGGCTTGCAGGCATTTGTGCTTCAAGCTAGTGTGCGCGCTAGCCACAGGCCCGACCGGCACGGCCTCCGGCCGGGAGATTGCAGGCGGACTATGAAGACCTCGAAATGGGCGGACATCTTGGCGGTCTTCGACTACGCCGCACGTTGAGCAGGGTCAAGCGAGTGCAAGCGATGCCTGCTAGAGATACATGCGATAGTCGCGCCCTGCGCTAAGGGGCACTTGGGACCCTTGCCATGAACGACATCCACGAGTCCGACCCCGATGCGCTTCGGCGCCTGCTGGAGGCCGCCGAGCGCGTCGTCTTCTTCACCGGCGCCGGGGTCAGCACCGAGTCCGGCATTCCGGACTTCCGCAGCCCCGGCACGGGCTTGTGGACCAAGATCAAGCCCATCGAATTCCAGGACTTCGTCGCCTCGGAGGCCAAGCGCCAGGAGTCCTGGCGGCGGCGTTTCGATGCCGACGCCGGCAACTGGGACGACGCCAAGCCCAATCGCGGCCATCGCGCCATCGCCAAGCTGGTCGAAGACGGCAAGGCCAGCGCGGTTATCACGCAGAACGTGGACAACCTGCATCAGGACTCCGGCGTTGCCGAGGACCGCGTCATCGAACTGCACGGCAACAACCGCTACGCCAAGTGCCTGTCCTGCGCAACCCGCTTCGAGCTGGCCGATCTGAAGCGCCAGTTCCAGTCCCTCGGCCGCGTCGAACCCTGTACGCGCTGCGGCGGCATCATCAAGACGGCCACCATCTCGTTCGGCCAGGCCATGCCGGAGGACGCCATGGCCCGGGCGCAAGAGGCCACCAACCGCTGCGACCTGTTCGTCGTGGTCGGCTCGTCGCTGGTGGTCTATCCGGCGGCCGGCTTCCCGGAATACGCCAAGCGGCTCGGCGCCAAGCTCGCCATCGTCAATCGCGAGCCCACCCCCCTCGACGACATCGCCGACGTGGTGCTGCACGCGGAAATCGGCGTCACGCTGGGCTACGCGGTGGGCGTGAACTGACCCCAGGGCAGTCGAGCCTAGGCCGCTTCGAGGTCCAGCGGCCGCTCCAGCTCGCGCCAGTCGATGTCGCCGTCGGTGGCGAGGTTCTCGAAGTCCAGCACGCCCATCTCTTCGAACTTCGGGCGCACGCGCTCGGTGAGCAGGCCGATGCGCTTCAGGTTGGGGATGATCCGGGCGTAGAGCATGTTCAGAAAGTCGGCGTTGAGGCCCCGTTCCACCAAGGCGGCGCGGGCGTGGTCGACGTCCCAGCCGAAGTAGCGGAAGACGTCCGTGCCGATCAGCCGGTCGCGGCTGACGACGCAGGCCTGGTAGGCGAACTCGGCGCGATCTTCGCGCTCCGCGTCGCCGAGCGTGGAGACGAACTCCTCCAGATAGTTGACGCCGAAGGTGACGTGCCGGGCTTCGTCGCGAATCACCAGGTAGAGCAGTTCCTTGAGCACCGGGTCGTCGGTTTCGTTGCGCCGGGTGTGGAACGCCGCCAAGGCCAGACCTTCGAGGACGATCTGCATGCCGATGAACTTCAAGTCCCAGCGCTGGTCGGTGAGAATCTTGTCGAGCAGATCCTTGAGGCCGCCGGTCACCGGATAGCTGAAGCCCACCTTGCTGCGCACGTAGCGGTTGAAGACTTCCACGTGGCGGGCTTCGTCAAAGGTCTGCGAGGCGGCGTACAGCTTGGCGTTGAAGCTCGGCGCGCAGGAAGCGAGCTGGGAGGCCACCAGCAACGCGCCCTGCTCGCCATGCAGAAACTGCGACAGCGCCCAGGCGACTTCGTGGCGGACGAACTCCACCTTGCGCTCGGTGGACAGCGCCTCGAAGGGGCCGTAGCCGTTCCACGGATAGTCGGTCAGCAAGCCTTCGATGGTGGCAGCGGAGAGCGGCGGCGCGGCATGGACGTCCGGCGTCTGCGACCAGTTGATGTCGGTCGAAGCGTTCCAGTTGAGCTCCTTGCCGAGTTCGTAGAGGCGCTTGATGCGGTTGTCCGCAACCCGATAGTCCCAGTTGTAGGCGCCGTCCAAGGGAGTGCGGAAGATCTCCGCCACGTGGGCGACGTCTTCCGGCGCCATGTCCACTTGCGGGTCGAACTGCGTGAGTTTGCGTGGCGCGTCGTTGACGTAGCGGATGTCCATGGTTGCCTCCGAGGTCTTGCCCGCCTGCGTTGCCCGGTGGATTCTACCGGAAGCAGCGGCCCGGTCTTGACAAAGCACGCCGAGCAGTAGGCAATGGCCACCGTGAATCGATGCGTCGCGCGAACCATCGCCCAGGAACTCGTGCCGGCGTGGCGCGGGCGGGTCTTCGACGCCATCGAGTACCTGCCCGGCGGCTATACCCACCGCAACTACAAGATCGAGATCGGCCAAGGCGCCTACGCGCTACGCCTGGTCGAAGGCGATGCGCCTCGGCCACGGGAGCGCGACTATCTGGCCATCGCTTCGGCGCCGGACGTGCTGGCCTACGACGAACGCCGCGGCCACCTGATCACGCACTGGATCGATGCGCCGCTGTGGGCGCACGCGCCACCCGCCCCGGCCGAAGCCGGCGGCTGCCTGGCGCGGCTGCACCGGCAGATTCCCCAAGGCGTGCGGCGCTACGACGTCGTCGCCGAGGTCGCTTCCTTGCTGGCTCGTGCCCGGCATGCGGACGCCGGCGTGCTGGCCCGTTTCCAGCGCTTGCGGTGGTCGCCAGCGCGGCTGCGAGGCTGCCACAACGACTTGAACCCGTGGAACGTGCTGCACGGCGAAGACGGCTTTCGCGTCTTGGACTGGGAAGTCGCCGGCGACAACGATCCGCTGTTCGATCTGGTCGGCCTCTGCCTGGGCCTGGAGTGGCGCGAAGACGCCATCGCCGAGTGCGCCGCTGCCTATCGACGCGCCGGGATGCCACTGGAGCACGGCGCCGAGCGCGTGCGACGCGCGATACTGGCGTTCCGCATTCGCGAATACGCTTGGGCCGCGGCCCAGCTGGCCCTCGGCAACCCTCGGCGCGAGATCGAAGAACAAGCCGCCACCATGCGGCGGCTGATCGTGTCGGAAACCTAACCCAGCCAGGGCAGCGCGGCTGCCACCGCCTGGGCATGCCGCGCTTTTCCGCGGCCGGCGATTTCCACGAACGGCAGCTGGCGGTCGGTCAGCAGCCGCTGATAACGTTCGTGCAGTCGCCAGCGGTCGCCGGGCGACTCGCGCAGCGGGTCGAACTCCCAGGGCAGGTCCGGCCGGCACAGCAGATACAGTCGCCGCGTCTGCGCGGCGAAGGCGTTGGCGATCCACGCCGGCAGCAGGCCGAACTTCTCCTGCCACCAGACGACGATGACCGCCAGGTCCGTGTCCAGCACCGCGCCCTTGGCGGCGCCGGCAAGCAGCTCGGCTTCTCGGCGCATCTGTTCCTGGGCGATGGCGGCGACGTCGCCTTCGTCGTAGGGTCCGCCGGTCTGCAGGTATTCGCGGGCGTACTCCGGCAGCCAAGGCACTCCGAAGCGCCGCGCCAAACAGGTGCAGAGGCTGGTCTTGCCGGTGCTCTCGGTACCGACCGCGCAGACGACGCCCACGGCAGCAAACCCCGATCCGGTGGAGGCGCTACAATACACGCCATGCCGAAGCTCATCGCCATCGTCGAAGACGACGCCGACCAGCGCGCCAACTACAAGGACGCCATCGTCGCCAAGGGCTACGAGGTGGCCGCCTTCGCCAGCCGCCAGGAAGCCTTGGGCGGATTCGACGCGCGCATGCCCGATCTCGCCGTCCTGGACATCATTCTGGGCGACGAAGTGGACGCCGGCTTCCATCTGTGCCGAGACCTGCTCGCCCGCAACCCCAACCTGCCAGTCATCTTCCTCACCGAGCGCATCAGCGAAGTGGACAAGATCTCCGGCCTGCGCCTCGGCGCCTGGGACTACCAGTCCAAGCCCATCTCGCTGGACTACCTGGCGGCGCGCATCGCCTCGCTGCTGCGCATCAACGAAGTGCGCGCCAGCGCCGACGGGCGCGACGCCAGCGCCCGGCAAGTTGGCGACTTGTCGGTGGATCAGGACGCGCTGCTGGTGTCCTGGAAGGGGCAGCGCATCGACCTGTCTGGCACCGAGTTCCGCATGCTGGCCAAGCTGATACGCGCCCCCGGCCACGCGGTGAGCTACGAAACGCTGATGAGCGCGACGCTGCAATCGCTGGTAACCAACAACACCATCAACACGCACATGCGCAACATCCGCAAGAAGTTCGAGAAAGCGGACGACGGCTTCGCCAGCATCAAGAGCGAGTACGGCTTCGGCTATCGCTGGGCTTCCTAGGCGAGCGAGCCATGATCGTCGGCGTTGCCGGCAAGACGCTTGAAGCCATGCGCTTGAAGCCGCCCAAAGGACGCCCGGGACTGGGCGTCAAGCTGCTGCTGCTTGGCGTGCCGCTGGCGCTGTTCGTGCCCTGGATGGCCTATCTGCTGGTCGACGAGGTGGAACGGCTGTCGGTGCAGATGCAGTCCAATCAGCAGCGGCTGATCGCCGAAAGCATCGCCATCTCGCTGCATGGCCGCGAGGATCTGTTCACGGACCTGCCGGTCAGCGCCGGCGAAGGCGCGCCGGGGGATGTCCAGCCGAGCGACCTGACGCTGGTGGCGCGACCCATTCAGAATCCGCTGCGGCCCCGGCTCGACGGCAGCGTCGCGGACTGGGGCGAGCAGGCGGTGCGGCCGATGTTCTTCGGCGCGGAAAACAGCGACGCCTCCTTCGCGCTCAGCCTGGGCACCCGGGGCGGCATGCTCTACCTCTATCTGGACGTGACCGACGACGCCCGCGTCTACCGCAATCCCGAAGTGCTGCGGCTGAACAACGCCGATCAGGTGCGTCTGGGATTCATCGAGCCGAACGGCGACGACGGCCGCATCGCCGTGACCCTGTCGGAATCCGGTGCCACGACCGCGTACCGCATGGACTCCGACTGGCGCTTTGCCGAGGACGGCCAGCCGGAGCGCGACGTCCAGGGCTACGTGCGCGCCACCAGCGCCGGCCACGCGGTGGAGCTGAGAATGCCCTACTCCATTCTCGGCTCGCAGCGCTTCTTCGAACTGTCCTTCGTCGATGTCGACGATGCCGACGGGCGCGCCATTCGCGGCCTCACCGCAACCGGAGACAGCACTCTCGTCGCCTACCGTTCACCGGAACTGCTCGGCATCGTGGAGGGCCTCGGCTACTCGGACATGCGCATCCTCGTCGTCGACGCCGAGAGACGCATTCGGGTCGACACCGGCACCTTTCGCACCAGTGGCGCGGCGCAGCCGGAGTCGTCCTGGCAAGGCAAGGCGCTTGCCTGGCTGATCGCCGCGCACAACGTGCTGCAGCGCTGGTTCGGCGACGAATCGAGCGTCGCCGCCGGCGACGCCGCCGCGCAGCGCATCGAGAACGAAGTGAAGGACTCCGTGCTGGCCGGCGAGCCCATTGCCCGCCGCCGGCGCACCGGCGACGTCGAAACCGTGCTGGCCGGACACCACATCGTCTCCGCTCAGGGCAGCGTCATCGGCATGGTTTCCGTCGAGCAGAACATCGACGACATCCTGTTGCTCCAGTACGAGGCCATCGACCGCATCGCGCTGGTCTCGGTGGCCAGCTTCTTCATCGTGCCGCTGTGTCTGGTGGCCTTCGCGGGGCGCCTCGCCTGGCGCATCGGCAGCCTGCGGCGGGAAGCCGGGTCGGCCATCGACGACTACGGCCGGCTGCGCAGCGACACCCTCGCCCGCAGCACCTCCGCCGGCGACGAGATCGGCGATCTGGCGCGCAGCATTTCCAACATGCTGGCGCGCTTGGACCAGCGCAACACCTTCTTGAAGAGGATGCCGCGCACCCTGCGCCACGAGATCAACAACCCGCTCAACACGCTGAACACGTCCTTGGAACACCTCTCCCTGGAGACGCCGAGCGTGCGCGACAGCAAGTACCTGGACAGCGCCAGACGCGGCGTGCTGCGCATCGGCGCCATCGTGCAGAACCTGGCCGACGCGGCCAATCTGGAAGAGTCCTTGACCTCGGAGGAAATGGAGACGGTGGACATTCAGGCGCTGCTCGCCAGCTACGTCGGCAACTGCCGTACCGCGCACCCGGAGCATGCGTTCGTGTATCTCGGCACCGTCGGGCCGGTGTACGCCAACGTGGCGGACTTCCGCATCGAACAGATGCTCGACAAGCTCATCGACAACGCCGTGGACTTCCACCGCCGCGGCAGTCCCATCACCGTGCAGCTCGACGTGAAGCGCGAGAATCTGCGCATCGCGGTGGCTAACCGCGGCCCGACGCTGCCCACCGATGCCGCCGGTTCGCTGTTCGAGTCCATGGTTTCAAGACGCGGCTCCGACGCCAATCTGCACTTCGGGCTCGGCCTCTACGTGGTGCGGGTGATCGCCGAGCAGCACGGCGGCAGCGCCCACGCCGCCAATCTGATCGACGGTTCCGGCGTCGCCGTTTGCGTGCGCCTGCCGCTGGCCGACGCGCCTTCGTCGAGCTTGTCCGTACGCAACGGCCGCGCCGCAGCCAAGGCCGAAAAGGCCGACCAGACGGCTTGACGGACGCGGCGCTCGCCACGCTAGATCCGGCGCACCTCCATCAGCAGTTCTTGCCGATTCTCCTCGAGCAGCGCGGCGCGCTTCACCGCAAACGGCCACAGCGCTTCGCCAATCGCCTTGCGCGTCTGCGGGTGCGGCACCGGCTCGGGGTCCGGTCGCCCGGCAAGCCGATCCACGTCCTCGAGGCCGTAGCGCATGCCGGTGAAAGGCAGGGCGTTGGAAAACGCCGCGAAGGCGTGGGCGCGGGTGTCGTCGTGGACGTGGGTCATCAAGGTGCGGGCGAAGTCGCGCAGCAGCGGGTGGGCCAGATAGTTGAGGAAGTCCCAGAACAGGCAGACGTCGAACGCGGCGTTGGGCGGAACGTCGAGAATGCGCTGAAACAGCGTCTCCTTCGCTCGTCGCCGATCCCGCTGCGGACGCTTGAAGCCGGTTTCGCCAAACAGATCCGCAAAGTACAGACGGCAGCGAAAGCGGCTGAAGAAACGCACGGTCTCGGGCGTCGCCGCGCCGATGTCGAGTACCGTCAACGGCCGCCCCGCGTTGAAACCGTCGAAAACCAAGGGCAGCAGTTGCGGCACGACTGGCCGGGCAACCGTCAACGAATCGCCTTGGACTGCGCCTACGGCGCAGTGTCGGAACGCGCAGCCGAGGCTGGTTGCGCGATGGTGCTCGGCTTCGACGGCGAGACGGGTTCCGGCGCTGGCCTTGGCGCGGCCGCCTTCTTGGGCTGCGGCTGCGTTGGATCCATGTCGATGCTGCCCTTGAACTTGGCGCCGTCGTCGAGAATGACCCGGGGCGAAGTGATGTTGCCCTGCATGCGGCCGGTGCGCGTGATCAGCACCTTGTCGGCACCGTCCACGTCGCCGTTCACTTCGCCCTGGATCTCCACCACGTTGGCTTTGACATCCGCCCGTACACGGCCGCTCTCGGTGATCGTCAAAGCGTGATTCGGCAGGTCGATACTGCCCTCGAACTCGCCCGCGATGACCACGTCTTCGTCGCCGTAGACATCGCCCTTGATGACGATGGTGGCGCCGATGGTTGCCGTGACGACCGGCGCCTTCGGGCCAGGCATCATCGTCGCGGCGTCACCTGGGTGCCTGACGGCATCGACCGCCGCACCCATCGGTTCGCCGCTTCGCAGGTTGTTGTCTTTGCGCTTGTCGAACATCGTGCTCCCTTGGCTTCTAAGCTACCCTCGGCAAGCCTAGCACCAAAGTCGGCCGCAGTGTGTCAACAGAACGGTAACGGCAGGCGATGCCGCGCTGGGCGGAGGTGCGGACGGATTCGACCAGGTTGTCGTCGTCGCAGTCGGTGGTGGACTGCACAACCGCAGACCAGAGATCGAACCTCGAAATCCTGCCTTCCGATGCGCTTGAGTCAACGCCAGCGAGGCCGATTCGTCTTGCGCAGGCGCTCGCCATCGGGCGGCAGGCTGCGTTCAGCGCTCGTCCAGCCCGCCGAAGACTTCCGCCTGGTGCTCGCCCAGCTTGGGTGCGCGGCGGGATATCGACCAGGGAGTGGCGGCAAACGCATAGGGGGCGCCGGGGTAGACGACATCCCGCCCGAGATCTTCGTGACGCACCCGAACTTGGAACCCCCTTGCCTTGAAGTGCTCGTCCTCGAAGGCTTCCTCCGGGGCGTTGACCACCCCTACCGCCAAGCCGGCCCTCTGGCAGCCGGTGAAGAAGTCCTGCGCCGAAACCCTTGACGCGATCAGCTTGAGCGCCTCGCGGCCAGCGCCGAATATCGCCGTGACCTCGTCGTCCGTGCCGATCTTCGACAGATCGAACGGCCCCTCCCAAGCGGCGCCCATCTCCAGGAACACCGCTTCGGGCAGTTCGCCGTCGAGGCGCAGCTGCTTCAGCCAGCGGTGCAGCGCCGCGAACTCCGCCGGCTTGCGCGGCGGCACGCCGGTGTTGGCGTAGCGCCCGTCGGCGCACAGCTGCTGCGTCTCCGCGGAGGGCGAAACCGACGCGTGGCGTCCGGTTTGCCGCTGCACCGTCTTCCGCGCCACCAGCCAGGAGTACGTCGCGGCCTCGGTGGTGACGTTGCAGGCCGCCGTCATGCTGACATCGATGAACTGGCCAGCACCCGTCGCGCCGCGGTGCAGCAGCGCCGTCAAGACCGACATCACGACGAAGTGCGATGCGGTGTGGTAGCCCTGCAAGGGGCCTCGAACCGGCGGCAGGGAGTGATCGTCGTAGCCGCAGCTCCACGGCGGCCCGGAGGCGGCCATGAGGGTGAGATCCTCGTAGGGCTGATCGCTCTTGGCGTCGTCCCGACCGTAGAGGGTCGCCGAAGCGTGTACGAGGTCGGGCTTGCTGGCGGACAGGTCCGCGTAGTCCAAGCCCAGCGCTGCCAGCCGGCGGCGCGGTTCGGCTTCGATCAGCACGTCGGCGCTGTTGGCCAGCGCGCGGAAACGATCGCGGCCGGCCGCGTCGTCCAGATCCACCACCACGCCGCGCTTGCTGGTGTGGTAGTGCCACCAGTAGAGGCTGCGGTCCTCGCCCGGCTGGTCGTCGACGAACGGCGGATAGCGCCTCGACGGATCGCCGCCGGGCGGTTCCACCAGAATCACGTCCGCTCCCATGTCCGCCAGCAGCTTGCCGGCCAGGGCGATGGGTTGCCGGGCCAGTTCGATCACCCGCAGTCCGGCCAGCGCGGTCAAATCACGCCCTCTTCGCGCAACGCCGCCACTTCGTCGCTGCCGTAGCCGAGCAATCGCGTCAGAACCTCCTCGTTGTGCTCGCCCAGGCACGGCCCGCCCCGGGACAGCTGCCAGTCCGTCTTCGAGAAATGCACCGGCTGGCCATCGACGCGCACGTCGCCCATCTTGGCATGGCGCACGGTGGGCCAAAGGCCGAAGTCGCCCGTGCTCGAGTCCAGGTCGATGCGTTCTTCCGGCTTCAAAACCGGGGCGACGGGAACGCCGACGGCACGCAGCGCGCGTTGCACGTCGGACTTGCCGCGCACGGCCGTCCAGGCAGCGAGACAGCGGTCGAGTTCGTCTTCGGCGGCCCGCCGCGAATCGAGATCGGCGAAGTCGGGCCGGCGGCACCAGTCCTCGTCCACCGCTTCGCCGAGCTTCCGCCAGTCCGTTTCGCTGCGGCAGGCGATGGCGACCCACTCGTCGTCGCCAGCGCAGGGATAGATGCCGTGCGGCGCCATTGGCGGCCACTCCGAACGATTGGCGTGCGGCCGGCCTTCGCGCCTGGTCGGGCGGCCGTTCACGGTCCAGTCGAGCAGCGCCGGGCCGTGCAGAGACAGCGCCGACTCGGTGCAGGCGAGGTCCACCCACTGCCCCTCGCCGGTGCGCTGCCGGTGGATCAGCGCCAGCATGATCGCCATCGCCATGTAGTAGGCGCCGGTGTGATCCATGTAGGAGTAGCCCCAGCCGGCCGGAGGCAGCCCAGGCAGCCCGTTGCTGAAAGTGAGGCCGGAGACCGCCTGGACGATCGGCCCCCAGGTCTTGAACTGGCTGTACGGCCCCGTGTGGCCGAAGCCGCAGTTGGAGACGTAGACGATGTCCGGCTTCAACTCGCGCAAGCGCCGGTAGCCGAAGCCCAAGCGCTCCATCACGCCCTTGGCGAAGTTCTCGCTGACCACGTCCGAGACTTCGATCAAGCGCTCGAGTATCTCCTTCCCCTTCGCGGTACGCAGATTCAGCGTGATGCCGAACTTGCCGGCGTTGTGGTTGTTGAAGGCGCCGCCCATGTCGACGCCGCGACGCTCGTCGACGAACGGCGGCGTGCCGCGCAGAATGTCCCAGCGCCCTTCGCGCTGCGGATCTTCGATGCGAACGACCTCGGCGCCGAAGGAAGCGAGCCACTTGGTGGCGCCGGCCCCCGCCAGCTGACCGGTGAAGTCGCAGATGCGGAAGGACTCGAGGGCTTGCGCCATCGCCGGGCGCGTCTCTTGAGCGGCTACGCGAAGACGGCCATCAGCCTCGTTTCGATGCTGCGCCGGGGCGGCGCGTCCGGCGGCGACGCGGGATCGTCGAAGGACGTGTGCGCGCAGACGCCGCCAGGACGCCGGCTGTCGAGCTGCTTGAAGAACAGCACTTCGTCCGTCGCCATGTTCGACACGTAGTAGAAGCGATGCGCGGGGCTGTGCGCCGGCATGGCCGACTTGGTCTCGGCGGCGGCGTTGGGATTCTGCTTCTGGCCGTAGCCGGTGTAGCGGTAGTCGACGATGTCGTCCATGCTGAGCGATGCGGCATCGAGCAGCGCCAGCGGGTTGCGCACCGCCGCATGATCGAAGGGCTGCCAGGCGTTGAACCAGGCGAACTCGTTGGCGTCGTAGTCCGCCATCCGCAAGCCGCGCCTTTCCAGCACCCGGGCCGCCGAGCGCCGCGGCTCGTCCAGGCTGTAGTCGCAGTGCAGAAAGCGCGCATAGGCCTTGTTGAAGTCCTCGCGGCTTTCGGTGCGCACCAGGTGCTGGGTGATGAACACTTCCACGGCGCCGGTGGCGCGCTTCACGAGGCTGGTGACCTCCGGGTAGTAGACGCTGCGCACTTCGGCGTCGTCGCGGAAGTCGCGCACTTGCGACTTCATGCGCAGCAGCGTGAAGCCGTTGGCGTCCAGATCGATCTCGCCCCGCTCGAGCTGCGCGCGGGCATCGTGGATGGACACCGTGTGCTTGGCGGTGTGCGCGCGACGGCTTTCGCGGTCGCCGATTTCCGGGATGTCGTCGCGCTGCCGCCACTCCTCGTTGAGGTAGCGCACTTGGGCTTGAACGGGCATGGCGTGCCTCCGCCGAAAGATCTTCGCCGCAGTGTAATACAGCCGAACGCCGCTTGCGCGAACCGGCGGCGCGTCTGGCAGCGGCCATTCGATCAACAGCCTCCTGAGCGCGGCACGGACGAGTAAACTCGTACAAATGTGTACGCTTCTATTTGATTTTCTTGGGAAAAGTGGACTTCCGCCAGATACCGGTGTAGGGTTTCCGCAAGTTAGCCAACCAAGCGACGGACATCCGATGCGACCCACCAAACCCCACGGTCGAGAAGCCGGGCCAGCACCGCCAAACCGAACGGCCGCCAACGGCGGTCTGTTCCGCCCCACGGCCGGTCCGCCGCTCGCCGAACTTCCTTTCGGTGACGCCTACCGGCGCGTGCCCATGTCCGCACGAGCGCAAGAGCGCTACGACGGCCATCTGGAGCTCTGGGACCGCGCCACGCAGACGGCGCTCGAAGTGCGCGACACCAGCCCCCGCCACGAAGGCCCGATAGCTCTCCTTGCCGCGCTGGCGGAGCGCATCGCGCAAGTGCGCGGCAAGCCCATCCGCTGCTTCGGAACCATGACCCTCTGCCTGCTCGGCGAGGATGGCGACGTGGAGCGGACCATGGAGGCCGACCAGACCCTCTACCTGCACCCGCAGCGCGCCAACCCGGTGAGCTGGTCGCGGATGGTGGTTGGCGAGAACCACTACCCGGACGTGGTGCTGGAGGTGGACAACACCACGGACGTGCGCCGCCACAAGCTCAAGCTGTACGAGGCCTGGGGCTTCCCGGAGTTGTGGGTGGAGGTGCCGAACAGGTCGTCGCGTCCGGCCAGGACGCACGGGTTGACCATCTATCGGCTGCACGACGGGGTCTTGCGGGAAGCGCCGATCAGCCGGGCGTTTCCCGGCTGGGCGGCCAACGAAATCCACCGGGCGTTCAACGAGGCGCGTCTCTCCGATCGCACCAGCGCCATCTTGGCGCGTGTCGGGGCCGCCATGGGCGCACGCGAAGGCACGGGGCCGGACGACGATCCGCTGCTGCGCTCGCAACGCCAAGCGGGAGTTGCGGCGGGAGTTGCGGCGGGACGGCGGGAGGCGCGCGCTGCCGAGTTGGAGCGCCGCGCCGCCATGGTGCGCGCGATCATGGCGGAACGGCAGCTGCAGGTGACCGCGAACTTCCTTCTCGAAGCGCCGGGCTTTGCGGAGGCGAACGTGGAGGATGTCGCCGCCGCGGCGCTGCGTTGCGCCAACGAGGCGGACTTCCTTGCTCGACTCCGCCGCGTCCGCCGGTAGCGCACCGGCCCCGAAGGCCATGTGGGGCTTGGCGGCTACAGGTGCGCCCGCAAGAACCGTCCGGTATGGGAACGTTCGCTGGCGGCGATCTGCTGCGGCGTTCCCACCGCCACCACTTCGCCGCCGCCGCGGCCGCCTTCCGGCCCTAGGTCGATGACGTGGTCGGCGGTCTTGACCACGTCGAGGTGGTGTTCGATCACCAGCGCCGTGTGTCCTGCGTCCACCAGCCGATGCAGGCAGTCGAGCAGCTTGGAGATGTCGGCCAGATGCAGGCCGGTGGTCGGCTCGTCCAGGATGTAGAGCATGTGGCCGCGGCGCTGCATCTTGGACAGTTCGCCGGCCAGCTTGATACGCTGGGCTTCGCCGCCGGACAGCGTGGTCGCCGACTGGCCCAGGGTGATGTAGCCAAGGCCCAGGTCGTTCAGCACTTCCACCTTGCGGCCAATGGCGGGAAGGTTCTTGAAGAAGGAGACGCCCTCTTCGATGGACAGGTCCAGCACGTCGGCGATGTTCTTGCCGTCGTAGGCGACTTCCAACGTCTCGGCATTGAAGCGCTGCCCCTTGCAGGCGCCGCAGACGACTTCGACGTCGGGCATGAAGTAGAGCTTGGTGGCGATGACGCCCTCGCCCTGGCACTCCTCGCAGCGCCCGCCCTTGACGTTGAAACTGAACCTGCCGGGCTTGTAGCCGCGCTGCAGGGCCAGCTCGGCCTTGGCGAACAGACTGCGTATCTGATCGTAGAAGCCCACGTAGGTAGAGGGATTGGAACGGCTGTTTCGGCCGATGGGAGACTGGTCGATGTTGACGACCCGGGTGACGTGCTCCACGCCGTCGAGGGCATCGTGATCGCCGGAGAGCGAGCGCGAGTCCACCAGCCGCTTCCACAGTTCCTTGTAGAGAACTTCGTTGACCAGCGTGGACTTGCCGGAGCCCGACGCACCGCTGACGCAGACGAACTGGCCGAGGGGGATTTCCACGTCCACGTTCTTGAGGTTGTTGGCGCGCGCGCCGCGCACTCGGAGCGCCTTGCCAGACGCCCGGCGGCGCTTCGCCGGCGTCTCGATGCGCCGGGCGCCGGACAGATACTGGCCGGTCGGCGAGTCCGCGCAGCGCGCGATGTCCTGCAGGCTGCCGGCCGCTACCACTTCGCCACCGTGAATGCCCGGCCCGGGGCCTAGTTCCAGAACGTGATCGGCGGCGCGAATGGTCTCTTCGTCGTGTTCCACGACGACGACGGTGTTGCCCAGATCGCGCAGCGAGCGCAGCGTCTCGATCATCTTCACGTTGTCTTTGGGGTGCAGCCCGATGGAGGGTTCGTCCAGCACGTAGAGCATGCCCATGAGGCCAGAACCGATCTGCGTGGACAGCCGGATGCGCTGCGCTTCGCCGCCGGAGAGGGTGCCGGATGCGCGGTTGAAGTTGAGGTAGTCCAAGCCGATGCCCAGCAGCAGGTCGATGCGGCGGCCGATCTCGCGGAGAATCTGCGAGCCTGCTTCGGCATGCGCGCCCTGCGGCTCGATGGTCGCCAGGAACGGCCCCAGTTCGTCGAAGTTCATGCGCCCGAAGTCGTCGACGGTTCGCCCGTTGATGCGGAACTTCAAGCGCGTGGCGCGCAGTCTCGAACCTTCGCAGTCCGCGCAGACGTGTTCCACCATCACCCGGTCCAGCCACGCCTCCATGCCGGAACTGGCGACGTCGCGCTGCCGGTACCCGCGGTAGTGGCGTTCGATGCTGCCGGCAACGCCTTGAAAGGCGAAGCGGTGGCGCAGCCACCTTTCGTTCGTCTTCTTCGCGTCGGGCGGCTTGCGCAGCTGCAACGGCTGGCCGCCCGTGCCGTACATCACCAGCCGCTGCGCGTCGGCGTCGAGTTCCCGCCACGGCGTGTCGAGGCTGAAGCCGTACTCCTGGGCCAGCGAGTGAAGCGTGTAGCCGCGGTGGCTGTCTGGTCGGTAGGTGCCGACGTCGCGCAGGAAGCAGCCTTGGCTGATGCTGCGTTCCGGATTGGTGACCAGGAGGTCCGGATGGGTGCGCTTGTCGGTGCCGATGCCGCCGCAGGTGCGGCAGGCGCTTTCCGGATTGTTGAACATGAAGAAGTCCGGCACGATGTCGCCGTAGACCAGCGCATGGCTCTTGCTGCCGAAGGCGCTGGCGAAGGAGCTGGCCTTGGCCTTGGTGGCGCCGCCGACGACGGCTGCGGACATCAGCGAGTCGCCAACGCGCAAGGCATGTTCGATCGCCGCCTTGAGCTGCCTTTCCACGCCCGCGCCGATGACCAGCTGATCCACCAGCGCCGAGAGCTTGGGATCGCCGGGCAGCGCGTCCGGCACTTGCTCGGTCAAGTCCAGCCGTTCGCCGTCGATGTCCACGTAGCGGCAGCCGAGCTTGCGCACCTCGTTGAAAATGAACTCCGGCGCCTCGCCGTAGACTTGGAAAATCGGCGCCCGCAACTCCACTTCGGCGCCGTTCGGCAACGCCAGCAGCGATTCCAGAATCTGCGAAGCGGTTCTCACCGGCACCGGTTCGTCCGTGTACGGACAGTGCGCCTCGCCGATGGTGGCGAACAGCAGGTTCAGATAGCTGGAAATGTCGGTGAGGGTGCCCACCGTCGAGCGCGGATTGCGGGCGATGGTCTTCTGCTCGATGGAGACCACCGGCGACAAGCCGTAGACGAAGTCCACGTCGGGCTTTTCCACCTGCGCGATGAAGCGCTTGGCGTAGCTGGACAGCGACTCCATGTAGCGGCGCTGGCCTTCGGCGTAGACGGTGTCGAAGGCCAGCGACGACTTGCCGGAACCGGAGAGACCTGTAACCACGGTGAGCTGATCCCGGGGAATCTCGACGGAGATGTCCTTCAAGTTGTGAACGCGGGCGCCTTGAACCGCGATGGAGGTGCGTTTTGGCGAACGCCGACGGGTTCGCGCCGTCGTTCGTCCCGGGGCTTTGGCGCTGGTTCGTCCGGCCTTGCTCTTCGTCGTCGCGGTTGCGCGTGCCATCGTCGCGTTTCCTGCCCTCTCAGACTCTCATGTGGAAGAATGCCAGCTCGTCCACCTCGGCCTGGCTGCGGGTGGTCAGCTTCACCGGCGTGGAGGCCGTCTCCACGACGCCGATGTCCGCCAGCCACTCGCAAGCGAGGACCACTTCGTGGATGTCGTAGTGGCGGTGGAAGTAGTGGCTGATCTCGGTACACGAACGCGGCTCGCCGCCCGCTTCGTCCAGGTAGTCGATGATCGGCGCGAACAGCTCCTCCGCCTTGGCTTCCAGATAGCCGTCGATGGCGGCGAGCGCGGCGGTCAGCGCCGGCCTCGTCACTGGCTTCTCCAGCAGGTCGGCATAGATGGTGCGGAACAGCAGCGGATTGACGCGCAGCGCGTCCACCACCGCCTCGCGGTCGACGATGCGGCCCTTGAGCGTGAGTTCCACTTCCGCCAGCGACCTTGCCGCCATCAGGATCCACAGCGCGGTGTAGACCGGATCGTCCTTGATCTCGTACCACTTGCGCGCCTTGTACAGAGCGCCGAGGGCGTGCTGGGCGCTGTTCATGGCTTGCACGCGGCTGTCCCGCGCACCGACTTCGGCCAGCTGCCCGAACAGCGTCGCGATGGACGGATCCCGGGTGAACAGCAGCCGCCCCTTGGCGAACAGCGAGTGCTGGAAGGAGTTGCGCACGGCGGCGTCCAGGTTGCGCCGAAACTCGCCGCGGGGCACGACGTTGGTGTGGATGTTGACGTCGTCGGCCACCAGAGCGACGCCGTGGGCCGAGGTCTTGCGGTCGTCGCTGCAGACCAGCACCAGGTCGATGTCGGACTTGTCCCACACCTCGTCGTGGGAGAGGCTGCCGCAGAGAATCGCCGCAAGGATGTGATCGTCCCTGCGCACGTCTTCAAGCAGCGAGTCGAGCGCCGCCTCGAAGCGCGCTCGAGCTACCGTTGGCATCGCACTCCCCCGCCTTGGCAAGCGAATGATGGGCGCCGCAGCGCACGTTGGCAAGCGTCTGTCTCCAAGGCGGCCTGCGCGGCAGCGTAAGTGCGCGCCGCTCGTCGAAGCGCCAGATGCCCAGCAGGCGTTCGCGCGCCGCCGCCGGCAGCTCCGCGTCGTCCACCTTGAAGCTGCGGTAAAGATCGCGGCCGCATGGACTCGAGGTTCATGGTTCGGGTTCCCCTTTCAGTGGGGTTTGCGTTCACCGAAGGCTCCCGAGTCGGCGCCGGCGGTTGTCATTCCGCCGTCGGTGCCGCACTAAGCCGGTCATAGCCGCCGCAGTGCCAAATCCAACTGAGCCGGCACAGGGTTTCCGACGTTCTTAGCGTTCCGTCGATGGGCAAGATGCCCTTTGACGTCTCGGGACCGTTGCGGCACACTACATCCGTTTGCGGGAATAGCTCAGTGGTAGAGCACAACCTTGCCAAGGTTGGGGTCGCGGGTTCGAACCCCGTTTCCCGCTCCACTGTTCAGCAGACGCTGCCCGGCCGACGCCGCTTCTTGCCAAAGCCAGGCGGAAGGCGCGCAAGCCCCGCCACCACGCACAGCAGACCGCCGACAACCCCGACGAGATGCGAAACGGCTGCTGCAGCACGGCGATCTGGAAGAACGCGATGACGACGATGGGAAGCAGGTCGCGGAGCGCGTTGAAGATGCGGCGAACCAGCAGGCTCATGCCGAGTTCACGCCAGTGCGGAACGCCTCGCGACGCGATGGCCCACGCCAAGGGGCGGGCCCGCTGCTGCCGCTCGATCCCTTCGATGCCCCGATCCGACCTTGACTTAACCACTGGCGCTTAGTCTAATCCCTCCCGCAAGACGGTTCACGGCTGCCCGCAGGTCGGGCTAGCCGTCGAATACCATAGCTTCAGGACGCCCGACGGGAGTAGCTACCCGTAGTCGGGCGTGGCGAATAGGCGGCACTCTCCACTTCCGTGGACTGTCTTGCAGTGGCCCGACGCTCAGGCGGCGGAGACCGATGCAAGACAGGAGAACCACCCCATGAGGAAACTCGTACTGGCCCTTGCGGGCCTGTTCGCCTTCCAGGCCAGCGCCCAGAATCTGACCAAGGCGGAAGAAGGGCGCGTCGCCATCGCCAACTGCTACGCCACCTGCATGGCCAGGGGCGAACGCCTGGCGTTGGCCGGCCTCGCCAGGCTCGACAGATTGGCGGATCTGGCGCTCAATCCCCAGTTTCAGGCACTCACGCGAGCTGGCCAGCAGGTACTTCTTGATATCGAAGAAGAGAACTTCTGCCTGCTGGCGCAGCAAAACGTGCGCAACGCGGACGCCTGCCAAACGGGTTGCACCGACTTGGAAGTGGCCTACGACTTTCGCCGCTCCAACGCTCGCGAACGCTTCAACCAAGCGTTGCGGGATGCCAAGGCCGACTTGAGCGATTCCGGGCTGTGGGTCAACTACAGGAACTCGCCGGACCCAGGCACCGACGCCTTCAGCGCGGCCTGCGACGAGTACCTCTCGGACGACGGCGCAAGCGCCGGCGCCTTTCTGCCGAATCGCGTTCGTCCAGCGGAGCTGGCAGCACCCAAGCAGCCAACGCCGAACAACGACTAGCGAGGCTGCACTTCAGATCGTCGAGGACCTTGCAGTCCACACTAAGGACGCAAATGGCGCGCACCGATAGCACCACCTCGTTGTCGGGCTGCAAGGCTGCGCTGGATGTCGTCGAAATTGCGGGCGTTATGGCGGAGAGGGAGGGATTCGAACCCTCGATGGGCTTTCGGCCCATACACACTTTCCAGGCGTGCTCCTTAAGCCGCTCGGACACCTCTCCTGGAGACGGCCGTACCAGCCACACCCCGGCACCCGAATTCGCTGCGACCGCTGCTCCCTTCCGGGCCTGACGGGGTTGACACCGGTTCGTCGCGAGGGGACCGGTATGGCCGCCATCGACGTGCAAGTCTAGCACCTTTGGCGCACCCCTAGAGGCGATACTCGGCGTCGACGGCCAACTCGCCTTCGCAATGCGCCTCGCCGCGTTCGACGAGATAGGCCAGCGCCGCGAAGACGCTGCGCGCCGCCGCGGCGTGCAGGTTGCGCTGCAGCCCTTGGTACATCGACGGCACCATTTCGGCGATGCGCCGCTTGCCGTTCGCCAGGCAGTCGAGAATCTGCGCCTCCCGCTGCCGACGATGCTCGATGAACGCCCGCACATGGCGTTTCGGCTCGACGACGGCGGGGCCGTGGGTTGGCCAGTAGATGGCGTCGTCGCGGGCGAGAAGCAGATCGAGGCTCTCCATGTAGCTCTTCATGTCGCCGTCCGGCGGCGAGACGACGCTGGTGGACCAACCCATGACGTGATCGCCGGTAAACAGCGCCTTGTGCACCGAATCGCCTTCGCCGACGCCGTCGAGCAGCCGAAAGCACAGATGGTTCGAGGTGTGTCCTGGCGTGTAGACGCACTCGACCGCCCAGCCTTCGCCCTCGATCACGTCGCCGTGGCGCACGACGACGTCCGGCACGAAGTCCATGTCGCCGCCCTCTTCCACCGGCACGCCGGCGGCTATCTTGCCGGCGCCGTGGGCGCCGTAGCCGTGCGTCTTGGCGTCGCAGTGCTGCGCCAGCAGGCGGCAGCCTGGCGAGTGGTCCATGTGCGTGTGCGTCACCAGCATGTGGCTGATGGTCTCCCCCGCCGTGGCGCGCAGGATGGCGTCGATGTGTGCGGCATCCGACGGACCAGGGTCGATGACCGCGACCTGGCCGCGTCCCAAGATGTAGGTGCCGGTGCCGTAGAGCGTGAAGGCACTTGGATTTCTGGCCACGACGCGACGCAGATGCGGCGACAGCTGGGCGGCCACGCCGTACTGGAAATCGAGCTCGCGGCGAAATGGAATGGCAACCAAGAGTGAGCCTTCTCGGCAAGCGGTGCGAAGACCCTAGCCTACTTGATAGGCGAGGACCTTCACAAACAAACGAGTCAGGTCTTGCAAGTCGCAGACCTACCGTCTGGCGGTCTGCGCCGCCTGAGTACGCTCGATTTCGCGTTGCCAGCGTTCGCGCATCTCTCGCCACTGGCCGATGCCCGGCGTTACCGTCAGTGCCAGATCCAAATACGGCAGCCCTTCCTCGGCCAGGCCGGCGTCGTAGGCGTCGATCGCCGCCTCGGCCAGCCGCGTCGCGGCCACGGAAAGAAGGCGCACGACATCGACGTTGTCCGGGTCCAGCCGTTGCGCCTCGCGCAGCTTGGCGACGACGTTGTCCTGCTGCGACGGGCCGGTGATGTAGCCATCGCGGAGAAAACCCTCGGCTTCGGCGATCAGCCGACGAACCGTGCTGATGCGTTGCAGTTCCGCCTCGAAGCGCCCTTGCATCTCGGTGACCGGAGCATCGCCAATGCCGGACGCGGCGGCGCGATCGAGCAGGTCTCTGGCGGCGGCAAGGTCGCCTTCGGCCAGCAGTTCGCCGAAACCGGCCTGCACTTGCGCGGAAACCTCCGCCAGCCCCTGCACCGCCAACGCATCTTCCGGTTTGGTGGCCAGCACGCGGCGATAGATGTCGGCAGCGTTGGCGCCGGGCGGATCGATCAACGCTCCCGCCTCGCGCAGTTCGGCGGCCTGGCGCAGCATCGCGTTGATCTCGGCCTGCAACGCTTCGGCCTTGGAAATCGTCGCCCGAACCTGGTCGACGCCTTCGAATTCGGCGTTGGCATCCACGGCGCGGTCGAAGTTCGCCATGGCGCCGCCAACGTCCTGGGCCTCGGCATCCCGCGCCGCCAACGCGCCGTAGTGGCGGGCGATTTCGTCCAGCGCCGCCAAGGCTTCCCGATTGCCCGGGATCAACCGCAGTACTTCCTCGAAGGTGACGATCGCCACCTCCACCGAGGCCACGTCGGAGAGCCCGGACCTGGCCAGCAAGCGCTCGGTGTCCGCCAGCAAGCGCCTTCCTTGACGCAGATCGTTCAGCCGGTCGAACAGCGCTGCCAGCGCGGCGTCGGCGGGAAAGACGCCAGCCAGTTCGTTCAGCTTGGCTTCCGCGAGGCCGGCGTCTCCGGCATCCAGCGCGGCGGCGGCATCCCGCTTCCAACGCTGGGCAGCGTCGTCGATGGCCGTCGCGGCACCAACGTGCAGGGCATCGTGGGTCAAGACGCGCCGATATGCGGCGACCACCACGGCGAGGCTCTGGTTCGGGTCCTGACGCAGCGCTTCGGCCTCGTGCCAGGCCGCGTTGACGTCGGGATGTTCCGCGAGGCCGGCGAAAGCGAGTGCCCGCTCGACTCCCCCGGGGCGGGTGGCCAAGTACCAGCTGGCAACGCCGGCCGACGCCAGCAGCAGCACGCACAGCACGGCGATGGGGAAGACCCGCCGACGCAGTCTCGAAGCCGGGGCGGTCTCGCGCGCGGCGCGGCGCGGCGCGGCGTCCATGGCAGCATCGATTTCGTCGGTGCGTACCGCTTGCGTCTTGACCACGGCGTTCGGCACCCGGCCACTGGCATGCAGCGCGTCCATCGCCGCGACGATCTCCGCTCCCGATGCGTAGCGCTCGCCCACGGAACGCGCCAGCAGACGACGAAGCGGCTCCTGGAAGGCGGCCTGCTGAGGCGGCAGCAGCGGCTCGTGCAGCGGAACGCCGCCGGCGGCGGGCGAACGGCCGGTCAGCATGCGATAGAAGACGATGCCCAGGTCGTACAGGTCGTCGCGACCGTCGGCAAGCGGCTGTTCCGAGCGCCCGGCGGCCGGGCGAACAGCCCTTTCGTCCGCCTGCCACGCAACGGGGGGGCGCGCCACGTTGCCGAACCCGGTCAGCGACGCGCTGCCCTGTTCGTTGAAAAGGATGTTCTCCGGCTTCACGTCGCCATGCACGACGCCCTTGCGATGGGCATGGTCCAGCGCCGTGGCGATGTCCTTGACGACCATCAAGACGTTCTGCATGTGCAGGCCGGAACGCAGATTCTCCTTGAGGTCGCCGCCGCGCAGGTACTCCATGACCATGTAGACCGTGTCGCCGTAGGCGTCCGAGTCGAACACGCGAACGATGTTCGGGTGGTCCAGCCGGCGAGCGGCCCTGGCCGCCGTCAGAAAGCGCTCGCGCAGCGCGGAATCCGCAGCCGCTTGCGGCGTCAGCACCTTGATGGCGACCGGTCGGCCGAAGGCGTGCTGCAGGGCGAGATAGACGCGCCCGCAAGCACCCTCGCCTATCTGCCGCTGAATGCGGTAGCCCGGTACGTCCACGCCCAGCTACCTGCCGGCCGCTGCGGCCTGATCGAGGTCGGCCACCGGGCAGCGTAGTCGCGGAGGCGGCGCCTCGAGCGCCAGCGAGCGCAACTCGCCACGCACCAGCCGACCAAGTACGAACCGGCCATCGAGAATGTAGGCCAAGCCGTCAAGGCGGACCGCCGTGCCGTCGCCGTGGGCGAGGCCGTTGACGCAGCGATCGCCGTTGAACATCCACGGCTGGCCGTCCACCTGCAAGGCGCAGCGCGGCACCGCGTCGATCGCCGCCGAAGCGCTCAACTCGTCGGCATCCCACACTTGGAAGGTGCGCTCGCCGTCCGGCGACTCCTTCACCCCCGGGCCGTGTTGGCGGTCGTAGGCGAAGTGCCCCTTGTAGAGCGTGCCGTCGCGCCAGAAGAAGTGCCCGGCGCCGTGGCGCTGGTCGGCGAGAAACCCGCCGACGTAGCGGTTGCCGTTGGGCCAGGCGAGCGAGCCCTGACCTTGCTTGGCGCCGCCATCGAACTGGCCGCGATAGATGCGGCCATCGGCGAACCGGTAGACGCCCTCGCCTTGCGGTTCGCCGCCTACGAACGCGCCCTGGTAGCGATGTCCCGCCTGCCAGCGGTAGTCGCCGCAGCCGGTGCGTTCGCCGGCCACGAAGTCGCCTCGGTAGACATCGCCATTGGCCCAGGCGAACTCGCCGCCGCCGTCGATGGCATCGTTGCGAAAGGCGCCGACGTAGACGTCGCCGTTGGGCATCTGCAGCGTGCCTTGGCCGTGTCGCTTGCCGTCTGCGAAGTCGCCTTGGTAGCGTTCGCCCGAAGGAGTGGCAAGTTCGCCGCGGCCATGCATTCGATCGTTGCGGAACTCGCCTTCGTAGCGATAGCCGTCGCCCCAGGTCAAGGTGCCGTAGCCGCTGCGCACGCCATCGACCAGGCTGCCTTCGTAGCTTCCGAGGCCATCGTCGGGAATCGCGTCCGGCGTGGTCCGGGCAACGGCTTCGACGACCAGCAGACATGCGCCCAAGCCTAGGCAGCCGCGCCGAAGCGCACTCGCCACGGCGCGTGTGGTACCGCTGTCGCGGATGCCGAATCTCAACATGACCTATGCCCGTATTCCAGACGCCGCCGTGCTTGCGGGCGCACACCGCCTGCGCCGAGGCGACGCAAGCA
Organism: Candidatus Azotimanducaceae bacterium; assembly: GCA_965199875.1. Taxonomy (GTDB): domain Bacteria; phylum Pseudomonadota; class Gammaproteobacteria; order Pseudomonadales; family Azotimanducaceae; genus VXYL01. The sequence continues at coordinate 294,095 of OZ241346.1, forward strand.
CAATGACAATATACTCCGCGCTTGGCCGCTCGACGCACTCCTCCGAAACCGCCACTGGCAAGCAAAGACCAATGCACATCGAACCAAGCGGCGCGACGCTGGGCGCCACCGTCCGCGACATCGATCTCGCCGCTCTGGACGACCACGCGTTCGCGGCGATTGAACAGTGCTGGCACCGCTACGCCGTGCTGGTATTCCCCGGCCAGGCCTTGAGCGACGAAGCGCAGCTCGCCTTTACGCGTCGCTTCGGTCGCTTGGAGCGCGGCTTGAAGCGCAGCTCCGGCGTCGGCCTCGGCCGCTTGTCGAACGTGAACAGGGACGGCAGAGTGGTTGGCGCACAAGACATCCAGGCTCGATTCCAGCGCGGCAACCAGGACTGGCACTCGGACAGCTCCTACAAGCGCGTCGGCGCCAAGGCGTCCATTCTGGCCGCCCACGTGGTGCCGGAAGAAGGCGGCGAAACCGAGTGGGCGGACATGCGCGCCGCATGGGACGCCTTGGACGAAGACGTGCAAGGGTGGCTGGCGACCAGGACTGCCGTACACAGCTACCGCTTCAGCCACGCTTGGCATGGCGGCCTGGAGATCCTCGACGAGGACGACTTGCAGCGCTTGCCGCCGGTGGAACACCCGTTGCTGCGCGTTCACCCCGCCAGCGGACGCCGCAGTCTGTTCGTCGGACGCCATGCCAGCCACATCCTTGGCGAGCCGGTGGAGCCGTCGCGACGGCTGCTGCGCGACCTCACTGCCTCGGCCTGCCAGCCGCCGCGCACCTGGTCGCACCGCTGGCAGCCGGGCGACATCGCCATCTGGGACAACCGCTGCGTGCTGCACCGTGGCCGCCCGTGGCCGCCGGAGCAAGCTCGCGTGATGGCGCGCTCCACCGTCGCCGGCGACGCCGCCGACAACGAGTGGGCGATCTGAGCCAACGACACGGCGCCCGGCCGGTCAGGCAGCCGGGCGAGTTCCGCCGATGGACTCGCCGCCTCGCCGCTGCTAGGGTTGCGCCATGAGCACGTTGAACGAAGCCATCGAGCATCTCGAGGCTGGCGACTGGCAAGCGGCGCACGCCATCGTGCAGAGCGACTCGTCGGCGCTCGGCAGCTGGGCGCACGGCATTGTCCACCTGCTGGAAGGCGATCGGCGCAACGCCGGATACTGGTACGCCAACGCCCAGCGTCAGCTGCCGAACGACGACGCCATTAAGCGCGAAATCGCAGCGCTGAAGGAGGCGATGGCGGCGCAAGCCCAGTAAGGCGGCCCGCGCAAGCAAAGCCGGCCCTCGCCGTGTGCCTGCAGTGCGGCCCCGTGGCGTTGGCCTGAGGTGCGGGGAAGGTGTTGGTGGAGCCAGCCGGGATCGAACCGGCGACCTCTACAATGCCATTGTAGCGCTCTCCCAGCTGAGCTATGGCCCCTGTCGTGATGCGAACTATAGCGAATGCCGCCGCCGTTCTTCAATCCCTTGCCTCGCTTGGACCTCCCAGCTCAAGGGACCGGTACGACTTTTCCAGCCGTTTCGACTCTTTCCTGCTGACTCTGCCCAGCGCCTCGAGGGCGCTGCGCAGCCGAGAGCGGGTGAGATCCCGGCCAAGAAACGCCAGCGAGTCGAACAGCGGCAAGGCTACCGCGCGCCCCGCTACGGCCACGAACAGCGGCGCCAGGAAGTCTCTCGTCTTCATGCCCATTGCGTCGGCGAGGCCCTTCAGCGCGTTGTACAGATCGCCGCGCCGCCAGTCGGCGAGTTCGTCCAGGCGACGGCTGGCGTGGTCGAGAATCCGCCGACAGGCCGCCGTGTCCAGCGTCTCGTGGGCGAAGTCCGCCTCCGTCAGCGGCGCCCGCTCGCCAAGCAGGTAGTCCACCTGCTGCAGAAGGTCTCGGAAACGCTCGGTACGCTGTTGCAGCAACGGCGCTAGCGGCGCCAGCCGCTGCCGATTCAGCGCCCATGAGGAGACCCGGTCCATGAACTCGTCGGCGTCCAGGGAACGAACGTACTGGCCGTTCAGCCAGTTCAGCTTGTCGAGATCGAACACCGGGCCGCGCCGGGAGACGCGCTTGATGTCGAACCGTTCGATCATTTCCCGGACGCTGAACAACTCCCGTTCGTCGGGCATCGACCAGCCCATCAGCGCCAGGTAGTTGAGCAGCGCTTCGGGCAGATAGCCGCTGTGCCGGTAGTAGTCGAGGCCGGTGGGATTCTTGCGTTTGGAGAGCTTGCTGCCGTCGGCGTTGCGCAGCAGCGGCAAGTGCCAGTGGCTGGGCATCGGCCAGCCGAACGCCGCGTAGAGCAGCTGATGCTTCGGCATGGAGCTGATCCACTCTTCGCCGCGCAGCACGTGGCTGATCGCCATCGCATGGTCGTCCACCACCACCGCCAGATGGTAGGTGGGGAATCCGTCGGACTTGACGAGCACCTGCATGTCCACTTGCCGCCAAGGGATTTCGATGTCGCCGCGCAAGCCGTCCGTGAATCGACAGCTGCCGTCCTCGGGTACCGCCAAGCGCACGACATGCGGTTCTCCGCTGCCCAAGCGGGCTTGAACTTCCGCCGCTTGCAGCGTCCGGCAGCGGCCGTCGTAGCGGGTCGTTTCGCCGTTCGCCTGCTGGCGGCGACGCACTTCGTCGAGCCGCTCGGCGGAACAGAAGCAGCGGAACGCCTTGCCTTCGCGCAGCAGCAGCTCGGCGTGCTGGCGATAGATGGGCTGGCGCTCGCTCTGCCGATAGGGGCCGAAACCGCCGCCGATGTCCGGGCCTTCGTCCCACTCGATGCCCGCCCAGCGCAGCGTGTCGAGGATGGCGGCTTCCGAGGCAGCGGTGCTGCGAAGGCGATCGGTGTCTTCGATGCGCAGCACGAAGCGCCCGCCCCGGCTTCTGGCGAAGACCTGGTTGAACAGCGCCGTGTAGGCCGTGCCGACGTGCGGATCGCCCGTGGGGCTCGGCGCGATGCGGGTGCGGACTTCCGTGGGTTCGGGCTGGGTTTCGTTCGTGGTCGAGGCTGGTGCCATGCGGGTTGGCTCGCTGTCGGCGCTATGTTGGCGCGTCGCGCCACTTCGTTTTCGTTGGCGTCACGCCTCCTCGGCAGCATCTTCCAGCGTCTCGCCCTCCTGGCGCGCCGCCTCGGAGCGCCCACGGGCGGCCATGAAGGCCAGATACGCCTCCTCCAGCGTCGGGCTGTCGACGAGCTCGGCCCCTTCGGGCAGGCCGTTGGCGGCAACGCCTCGCAGCCGAACGCCATCCGCGCCGGTACTGCGCGAGACGATCTCGTATTCGGCCTCGATGCGCTCGGCCTGGGCTGCGTCGGTGGCAAGTTGGAAGACGCTGCCGGCGGCCTGCCGCAGGAGTTCCTCGGGCGAACCTTGGAAGACGATGCTGCCGTCGTCGAGCAAGGCGATCGATCGGCAGCCGCCGCCCAAGTCGGCGACGATGTGCGTGGAAAGCAGGATGGTGCGGTCTCGCCCCAGGCGCGCCATCACTTGCCGAAAGCGCATTCTTTCTTCCGGGTCCAAGCCCACCGTGGGTTCGTCCACGATCAAGACCCGCGGCTCGTGTATCAGCGCCTGGGCAACGCCCAGCCGCCGCACCATGCCGCCGGAGAGCTTCTTCACCTTGCGATCGGCCACCTCGGCCAAGCCCACCTGATCCAGCGTTTCGGCAAGGCGCTGGCGCCGATGGGTTTTGTCCGTCATGCCGGAAAGCCGCGCCAGGGTGTCGAGCACTTCCTCGGTGCGGTGATGGCGCCAGGCGCCGAACTCCTGGGGCAGGTAGCCGATCAGGCGCCGCACTTCGCGCCGCGCCACCGTGACGTCGTGGCCGCAAACCAGGACGCTGCCGCGAGTGGGCACCAGCAGCGTGCAGATGATGCGCATCAACGTGCTCTTGCCCGCTCCGTTGGGGCCGAGCAGGCCGAACAGGCCGTTGCCGAGGGACAGGTTCACGCCGTCAAGGGCGTTGTGGCCGCCTTTGTAGGTGTGGCCCAGTTCCCTGGCCTCGATGGCAGGAGCGTCGCTCTGGGCGACGGCCGTTGCGGTGTCCATAGCGGCGCTTGAGCTCGTGTCTGGAGCAGCTCTTCTGCTGCCCGTGCTATCCGTGGCTGGCGTCCCCTAGGGGATTCGAACCCCTGTTGCCGGGATGAAAACCCGAAGTCCTAGGCCTCTAGACGAAGGGGACAATCGAGGGCGCGGATCATAGGCGCTTGCGCGGTGGCAAGCAACCGTTCGCAGCGAATCGAACGAATCGGCGTCGTCACGGACGTCCGCGTCCCTCGACTCTTGAAGCCGGCGTCAGCCGCCGGTAAACGCCTGGATGCCGGTTTGCGCTCTGCCCAGGATCAGCGCGTGGATGTCGTGGGTGCCCTCGTAGGTGTTCACCGTCTCCAGGTTCATGACGTGGCGAATGACGTGGTACTCGTCGGAAATGCCGTTGCCGCCGTGCATGTCCCGGGCCATGCGGGCGATGTCCAGCGCCTTGCCGCAGTTGTTGCGCTTCAACAGCGAGATGCTCTCCACCGGCAGCCGCTCGTCGTCGAGCAGACGCCCCATGCGCAGGCAGCCTTGCAGGCCGAGAGCGATTTCCGTCTGCATGTCCGCCAGTTTTTTCTGCACCAGCTGATTGGCGGCCAGCGGCCGGCCGAACTGACTGCGCTGCAAGGTGTATTCCCGCGCCGCATGCCAGCAGAACTCGGCGGCGCCCATCGCGCCCCAGGCGATGCCGTAGCGGGCGCGGTTCAAGCAGCCGAAGGGGCCGCCCAGGCCGACCGCGCCCGGCAGCAGGTTGGTGGCGGGCACGTGCACGTCCTGCAAGGCGATCTGGCCGGTGGCCGAGGCGCGCAGGCTCATCTTGCCGTCGATCTTCGGCGTCGAGAAGCCCGGCGTGTCCCGTTCCACCAGGAAGCCGCGAATGCGCCCGTCGAGCTTGGCCCACACCACCGCCACGTCGGCAATCGGCGCGTTGGTGATCCACATCTTGGCGCCGTTCAGCAGATAGCCGTCGCCGGTCTGCTCGGCGCGGGTGGTCATGCTGCCCGGGTCCGAACCGTGGTCCGGCTCGGTAAGGCCGAAGCAGCCCACCCACTCGCCGGTGGCGAGCCTAGGCAGATACCTGGCGCGCTGCTCCTCGCTGCCGTAGGCGTGGATGGGATGCATCACCAGCGACGACTGCACGCTCATGGCGGAACGGTAGCCGGAGTCCACCCGCTCCACTTCCCGGGCCATGAGGCCGTAGCAGACGTAGCTGGCTTCGGCGCAGCCGTACTTGGCCGGCAGCGTTGCGCCAAGCAGCCCCAGCTCGCCCATCTCGTTCATGATCTCGCGGTGGAAACGCTCTTGCCGGTTGGCTTCGAGGACCCGGGGCATGAGCCGGTCCGCCGCGTACTGGCGGGTGCTGTCGCGGACCATGCGCTCGTCGTCGGTCAGCTGGGCGTCGAGCGCCAGCGGATCGTCCCAGGCGAAAGAGGTTGCTGCCATGGCGTGTTTCTCGGTTGGTTCGTTGGCCTGCGAAGCGTCGGAACGGGCGTCGGATCAGTCCGGCAGGCCGAGCACCCGCTTGGCGATGATGTTCAACTGCACTTCGTTGCTGCCGCCGGCGATGGAACCGGCCTTGCCGCCCAGCCAGTTGCGCGTGGTCGCTAGTTCGCTGCCGGCGAAGGACGCGCCCTCCCAGCCGACGCCCTGGGTGCCCATCATGGATACCTGCAGTTCGGCGCGTTCCTTGCGCAGGTTGGCGCCGCAGTACTTGAAGATGGAGGTGGCCGGGCCCGGCGTCGAGCCTTGGGATTCTTCCACCGTGCGACGCTGGGTGAGGCGAAACGCCCGCGCGTCGATGGCGTGTTTCGCAATGGCGGCGCGCAGCGTCGGGTCGCCGATTCGGCCGGCTTCGCTGCCAGCGTAGCGGCGGGCGACGTCTTCGAGTTCCGCGCCGGTTTCGCGGTTGTCGCCGCTCGCCAGCATGGAGATGCCCGAGCGTTCGTGCTGCAGCAGCCGCTTGGCGACCGTCCAGCCCTTGTTCAGGCCGCCCACCAAGTCGTCCTTCTGGGCGATGGCGTTGTCGAAGAAGGTCTCGCAGAACGGCGAAGCGCCGGAGATGAGGCGAATCGGGCGCACGGTCACGCCTGGCTGGTCCATGCTGAACAGCAGAAAGCTGATACCCTCGTGCTTGGGCGCGTCCGGGTCCGTGCGCACCAGGCAGAAGATCCAGTCCGCGTTGATGGCGCCGGAGGTCCAGATCTTCTGGCCACTGACGACGAAGTGGTCGCCGTTGTCTTCGGCGCGGGTGCGCAGGGACGCCAGATCCGAACCCGAACTCGGCTCCGAGTAGCCTTGGCACCACCATACCTCGCCCCGGGCGATGCGCGGCAGATGGCGCGCCTTCTGATCGTCGGTGCCGTGTTCCAGCAGCGTCGGCCCGATCATCGCCGTGCCCATGCCAGCCACCGGCGCCCGCACTTGCAGGGCGCGCATCTCTTCGAGCAGCGCGACGAAGGCGTCCTTGCCGAGGCCAGCGCCGCCGTACTCCTTGGGCCAGGTGGGAACGGTGAAGCCACGCTCCGCGCAGCGTTCGATCCACCGCCGCTGATCGTCGGTCATCGGCGCCTTGGTGCCGCCGCCGGGCACTTCGCCCGGGCCTCGGCAGCTGTCCGGGCAGTTGGCGTCCAGCCAGGCGCGAACTTCCTGTCGAAAGGACATGGCGGTCTCCTTCTGGCAATGGCAATCGGTAAGCGCTTGACGTTAGCACATGTGCTATAACTCGACCGCACTGGTTCACTGTTCGAAGGAGCGCCGCAAATGAGCCGAGGTCGGATGCTGACGCTGGCGGGCTGGGTGCTGTTCATCGCTGGCTGCGTGGTCGTTGGCGGCTTTCTGATCCATGGCCTGCTGACGGACGACGAGACGCCGGGCTATCTGAAGGCGGCGGTGGCGGCGATCTACGCTGGGCTGGCGCTGCTCTTGGTGTCCGTGCTCAGGCGGCGTCTTGCCGACCGCAAGACGGAGCGCTACAAGGACGTCCAGCTCTAGACGAGCACAAGGCAGGAGGTCGCATGATCACGGCAACCACCGAAACCATCGCCGGCAAGCGCATCGTCGCCACCTTGGGCATCGTGCGCGGCAACACCATTCGCGCCCGCCACGTCGGCAAGGACATCATGGCCGGCTTGCGTACGCTGGTCGGCGGCGAGATCCACGAGTTCACCAAACTGGTGGCCGAGAGCCGGGAACAGGCCCTCGACCGCATGGTCGAGCACGCCGCCGAGATCGGCGCCGACGCGGTCGTCGGCGTCCGCTTCACCACTTCGGTGATCATGGGCGGCGCGGCGGAACTGCTGGCCGTGGGCACGGCGGTCAAGGTCGTCGACGAGTAGCACTCCAGGCGACTCTGGCTTGAATACCGCCAAGGCTCGGCTCGCGGCCACGAGCGGAGTCCGTCCGCTTGGTCTCCGCAAAGCAGCCTATCGGGGCTGCGTCAGCAGTTCCAGAACCAGCCGCTTGCCGAGCGCCGCCAAGGCCGCTTCCACGGCGTCGACGCGGGACCGGTGCGCTGGGTCCAAGAGCCGTCTGACCGTGCCCTCCACGGCGCCCAGGCGCCTCGCCAGGGCGACGTTGCTGACGTTCTGATCGCGCATGGTCTGATACAGCGCCAGCTTGGCGGCCGTCAGCACCGGGGGCGACACCGAGTCTCGGCGTCGGTGGGCGAGCCCAGGCGTCGGGATGTCGGCATGTTCGTCGACGCGGGCGCACAGCGCTTCAACGAGCCGAACGCTGGCGGCGGCCCGGGCCGCACGGTGGGTCGATGCCGTGGCCGACGCCTCCGGGACGTCTGGAAACACCGCCTCGACGCCGCTGCCAAGCTGCGTAAACCGTATCGGATAGGCAATTCTCATGGCAGGCAGTTTGCCGGGCGAAACCGCCGGCGTCTTGCGCCTTCGCCCATTCGCCGTGTGGCAGATGGCTGAAATCCGTGTAGGAAAAAGCCCATAGGCAGACGGGCAAGTTTTCCAGGCTGGGCGTGAATCTGTGGCATAGTTGGCGCATCCAAAACCGAGGGAGGCAAGGAAATGGCACATGATCTGGTTCTTCGCGGCGGCACCGTCGTCGACGGCGGCGGCAGCGACCCTTTCGACGGCGATGTCGCCATCGACGGCGATTCCATCACCGCCGTCGGCGAAGTAGCGGGCGCCGGCAAGGAGGAAATCGACGCCTCCGGCCACTTCGTCACCCCCGGCTTCGTCGACCTGCACACCCACCTCGACGCGCAGATCGGCTGGGACCCGCACATGACTTCGATCACCTGGCATGGCGTCACCACCGCCCTGCTCGGCAACTGCGGCGTCACCTTCGCCCCCTGCCGCAAGGAGGATCGGGAGTTCCTCGCCGGCATGATGGAAACCGTCGAAGACATACCGAAGCACGCCATTCTCACCGGTCTGCCCTGGGACTGGGAGACCTACGGCGGCTATCTGGACTCCATCGAACGCCTTGGCCCGATGATCAACGTCTGCGGCCTGGTCGGGCACAGCGCCACACGCTTCCACGTCATGGGCGAACGCGCCATCGAAGAGGTGGCAACGGAGGACGACATCCGGCGGATCGCCGCCCTGGCTGGACAGTCGGTACGCGAAGGCGCGCTTGGCTTCTCGGTGAATCGCCATCCCGGCCACACGCTGCCCGATCGACGCCCCATCCCCGGAACCTTCGCTGCCAGGGAAGAGATGCTTGCCATCGCCGAAGCCGTCGGCAAGGAAGGCGGCCTCATGCAGACCGTGCCCAACTTCGGCCAGGTCGAAGAAGAAATGGACCTGCTCGCCGAGGAGGGGCGCAAGAGCCGCATCCTGTTCAGCGCCATCGGCGAACACCGCCAGGCGCTGGACGCGAAAGTCAGCGCCATGCGCGCCGCCGGGGTGGACATCACCGGGGTCACGGTGCCCCGCTCCGGCGGCGGCGTCGGCGGCCTCGCCACCAACAACTTTTGGCGCACGCCGTCGTGGAACGAGCTGCGCGGCATGGACCTCGACGCCCGCCTGCAGGCCCTCGAAGACGCCGACTTCCGCGCCAGGCTGGTGGACGAGGTGCGCAGCAACGAGGCGCTGAACGAACAGGTGCTGCGGACGACCAAGCGCTACTACCCGATGGGCGACGGCGCAAGGCCCAACTACACGCAGTCGCGCTACGAGAGCCTGGCCGACATCGCCGCCGCTGCCGGCGAACATCCCGTCGAGGCATGGCTGCGGCTGACCGTGGAGAGCCGCGGCAAAGCGCTCTTCCATCAGCGCGGCTTCAACGTCAACTTGGAGAATCTCGAGCAACTCATCACCACCGACTGGGCGTTGCCGGGCCTCGGCGATGCCGGCGCCCACGTCAGCCAGATGATCGACTCGGGCTGGGCCACCTTCGTGCTCTCCCACTGGCACCGGGACCAGGGGACGTACACGGTTCAGGAAGCCGTGCGCCGCATCGCCGGGGAACCGGCGCGAGTGCTGGGCCTCGCCGATCGGGGAACCCTGGCGGCGGGCAAGAAGGCGGACGTCAACGTCATCGACATCGACCGTCTGGAAGAGCGCCAGCCGTACATCGCGCACGACTTCCCCGGCGGCGCTCCGCGCTTTCTGCAACGCGCCGTCGGCTACAAGGCGACGGTGTGCAACGGCCAGGTGACGCTGCGCGACGACGAACACACCGGCGTTTGCTCCGGGCAGGTGCTGCGCCACGGCACCGCCTGAAGGCAACGTTCCGGCCACCGGCGGGCCGTTGCGCCCGGGTCGGCGCGAACGAGCGTCAGCTGGCGCCGGCGGCGTTGACGCTGTCTCTGACGACGTCCAGCAGCGGCTGGTGCAGGAGGTTGCTGCGGGCAAGAATGACGCCGTCGCCATCCACTAGGATGTAGGTCGGATAGGCGCGAACGCTCCAAGCGTCGAGCAGCTCGCCGTCGTGGCCGACGTGCCAGTTGGCCCAAGGCATGGGCTCGTCGCGCTGGAACTCGACGACCGTTGCCAGTTCGTCGTCGGCGCTGACGGACAGCAGGGCGAAGGCCGAACCTGGCAGCTCGTCGTTCAGTTCGCGCAGCGTTGGCAACGCCTTCACGCAGGGGGCGCACCAGGTCGCCCAGAAGTCGATGAACACCACCTTGCCGGCGAAGGCCGAGAGGCTCTCGGCGACGCCGTCCAGCCGTCGGCCGCTGGCCTCGGGCAAGGTGCCCCCGGCGGTGGCGTGACGGAGGCGGTCCAGCAGTTCGCGCTCCGCGTCGGCAAAGGTGCCCAAGAACGGCATGCCGTCTTCGCCGAACTGGCCAGTGCGGTCGAACGTTTCCTCCCCGACTCCGGCGCTCAAGCCCGTTGCCACTTCGATGGCCTGCTGGCGCTTGTCGTCCCGATCTTGGGGGGAAATGCCGAAGATGTTGGCCGAACGCATCAGTCCCGCCGCCTGGTAGTAGCGCGCCATGGCGCGCACTTCTCCTTCGCCGACTTCGGCCAGCCCTGCAAACAGTCGCTCGATGGCAGCGTTGCCGCCGCGACGCTGGGTATCCACCTCTAGGGCGCCAAGCAGCGACGGCCAGCGGTTGTACTCGGGGAAGCGCTCTACGAGCAGCCTGGCACCGGCAAGGGCCAGGTTGCCGGAGTCGCCCAGCCTATAGCCGTCGCGTACCAGAAACGCGGCCGCGTGGCGCTGTCTGCGATGGCCGTCGATGTCGGCGACGGCTTTGGCGACGGCAAGGGCGCGAAACGGCTTCGGTTCTGCTTCATTCAAGCGGTCGAGAGCTTCCTGCCTCGCTTGCGCAGCAGGCTCGGCCATCGCCTCCAGCCGCCGCTGCGTCCACTCCGCCATGTCGCTTTGGTAGGTTTCCGCCACGGCCCAGTCCGGGCCAAGCCGCAGCGCCAGCGCCGCAAAGCCAAGTTCGAGGTCCTCCGCGGCTGATTCGACCATGCCGGGCGGATGCTCGATCAGAAACTCCGCGGCGTCGGGCAAGCGGGGGTGATCAGGCTGGCGAACGATGGCTCGGGCGGCGGCAACCGCCAGCTCGATGGGGGGATGCTCGCCTCTCTCCTCGGCCGCTGCGGCGTGCCATGCCTCGTCCATGACCCGATAGGCGTCCACCACGCGCCAGTGTTCGTCGTCGCCAACGTCCATGCTGGCCTGCCTGTTGCCGTCCGGGGCACAGGCAGGAACGATGAACGCCAGCGCTGCGACAACGCCGCTCCGGAAGCCGTAGCTACGCCTGGGGATTTGCATCGGTTGTTAGCGTCAAGCCATCCGAACTGGCAAACATGCGCCAAGCGCACGACGATCGCAATGCGCCCTGCCGCTTCCAAGCCGCCGGGGGGGCGCGACAGATCTTGGCAATGGACGGTCCGCAGGTGGCGTTCTCGAGGTTCGGACTTCCCATCCACGTGCGACATGTCGCACGTGGATTTCAGAGATGTCCTGCATACATCGGCGCTGCGGGTGTCTACCGTGCGCCGCATGGACAACGACGGCCTGCACAAGTTCGCCTACCGGCGCCGCGAGTTCTTCGCCGACCTGGTGCGCCTGGCCGCGCCGGCGCTGGCGGCGGAGCTGGACTTCGCGCGGGCGGAACTGCTCCCGACGTCCAGCGTCGCGGCCGCCGGCGACCGCTTCGAGCAGCGCCACGGCGACATGGCGTGGCGCGTGCCGCACCGGCGCGGCGCAGGGCGGCACGGCTCGCATCGGCCGGAGCTGATCGTGGTCGTGGAGTTCCAGAGCACGGTGCAGCAGGGCATGGCGGAGCGCATGCGGGAATACTGCCGCAGGCAGCGCGAGAGCGACATGGCGGGCCGGACGGACGGCGATCGGCCGGCGCTGCTGCTGCCTTTGGTGGTCTACAACGGCAGCGAGCGCTGGACGGCGCCGGGGGCGGCCGCGGAACTGCCGGCGCCGTGGTCGACGGCGGCGCGTGTCGAGCTTGCGCCGTTCCAGGCATGGGACTATGTTCTGGTGTCCTTGGAGCGGCTGCTGGCTGCGGGCGGCGGCCTAGCCCGTCTGCCGCTGGCGAACCGTTCGGCGGCGACGATGCGGCTGCAGGCCGAGCGGACGCCGGCGGAGCTGCTGGCGCGGCTGCGGGAGGAGTGGGCGCGCTTCCCGGGCGCGGCGGACCGGCCCGTGCGGGAAGTGCTGCGCGCCTGGGCCGGCGCGTTGCTGGCGGACATGGCCGGCACGGACGCGGCGGTCGCGGAGTCGGCGCTGCCGACGATGGACGAGCTGGAAGGGCTGGAAGGGTCGAAAGGAGGAACGGAGATGACAACCGTATCGCAAGCGCGGCTGGGCAAGTGGTTCGAGGAGTTCCGCGCCGAGAACGTGGCGCAGGGCGTCCAGCAGGGCATCCAACGGGGCATCGAGCAGGGCGTCCAACAGGAACGCGCCCGAGGGCTCGTGCGACTGCGGCGCCAGGCGGCAATCAAGTTCGGCGCGCCAACGGCCGAGCGGCTGGCGGCCCTGCTCGGCACCGCCATCGCCGCCGAGCAGATGGAACGCGTGGGCGACTGGATCGTGGAGTGCGACCGTGGCGGGGATCTGCTGGCGCGCGTGTCCGCCATGCGCGCGAACGACAGCGATGGGAGCTGAGCCGACGCCGCGGTGGGTCGGCTGGCGGAGCACTAGGCGTTCGTCAACCGCCGATCGAAGCGCAACCCGGCGAGAGTCTCTCGACTGAGATTTGTCGCCCACCAAAAACCGCGGTCGCCGTTTGACGGAAAGCGCCGGAGTTCTATACGCTGCATGGTCATCAGCAGACGCAAGAGGGGGCGCTTGCAGCTATGGCAGCAACGAGCGAGAGGCTTGCCCGGTTGTTCGTCGATGGACGCGAGCAGCCCATCGAGTTGCCGGTGTTGAAGCCGAGCCTGGGCAACGACGTCATCGACATCGGTGCGCTCACCGGGGCGGGCTACTTCACCTACGACCCCGGATTCGTCTCCACCGCCGCCTGCGACTCGAACATCACCTACATCGACGGCGAAGCCGGCACGCTGCTGCACCGCGGCTATCCCATCGAGCAACTCGCCGAGCAGTCGGACTTCCTGGAACTCTGCTTCCTGCTGCTGAACGGCACACTGCCGACGCCGGCGCAAAAGGAAGCCTTCGACGCCGCCATCGGCGCCGAGCAGGAAGTGCCCGCGGGCCTGCGCGAGATGGTTGGCCACTTTTCCCGCAGCGCCCACCCCATGGGCATCATGACGGCGCTGGCCGGCGCACTGGCCGCGGAATATCACGACGGCCTCGACATCACCGTCGAAGCCCATCGAATGGCGACGGCGCAGCGCCTCGTGGCGCAGATGCCTGGTCTGGCGGCGCTCACCTACCGGCACCGCCAGGGCAAGCCGTATCTGCCGCCGAGGGACGATCTCGGCTACGCGGAGAACTTCCTCTACGCCACCTTCGCGGACGACGAACACTACGTCATCAACCCGGTGATCGCCCGCGCCATGGATCGCATCCTCATGCTGCACGCGGACCACGAACAGAACGCCTCGACGTCCACCGTGCGACTGGCCGGCTCCACCGGCACCAACCCCTACTCGGCCATCGCCGCCGGCATCGCCGCGCTGTGGGGGCCGTCCCACGGCGGCGCCAACGAAGCGGTGCTGAACATGCTCGCGGAGATCGGCTCGCCGGAGAACATCGACAAGTACGTCGCCAAGGCCAAGGACCGCGACGATCCGTTCCGCATCATGGGCTTCGGCCACCGGGTGTACAAGAACTACGACCCCCGCGCCAAGGTGATGCAGGAGACCTGCCACGAAGTGCTTGCCGAGCTGGGCGTCGACGACGATCCACTGCTGCAAATGGCGCAGCGGCTGGAGAAGATCGCCTTGGAGGACGAGTTCTTCATCGAGCGCCGCCTGTATCCCAACGTCGACTTCTACTCCGGCATCACGCTGAAGGCGGTGGGCATCCCCACCGAGATGTTCACCGTCATCTTCGCCACCGGGCGCACGCCTGGGTGGATAGCGCACTGGCGCGAGATGGTCAGCGAGCCGTACAAGATCGGCCGGCCAAGGCAGCTTTATCGAGGGCAGACCTCGCGGCCCTACGTGCCGCTGGAACAGCGCTGAACGACGGCCGCCGGCGGCGAAGTCGCTTGCACGGCGATCAGCATCGCGTCGCGGCAGCCGAGCGGCGAGTCAGGCAGCGTCCAACCGTCGATAGTCCGACAGCGGCTTGCCGGTGGCGAGCGCATCCTTCAAGGCTCGCGCATGGCGGCACATGCCGCGGTAGCTGAAGCCCTTGCAGTCGCAGGCGACATCGGCGCCATCCACTTCCAGGCGGTAGCGAACGCGAGGGTTCGAGGCGCTGGCAACGGCGTAGACCGCCTGCGACTGCCCCGACAGCGCCGCGGCCAGGGCGCGGATCGCCTGTTCGGAGACGGGGCGCAGCTCGCGTCGCGCCCGCTCGCCCAGCGTTTCGGCGTGATCGCGCAGATAGGCGTCGCCGGCCTGCCGCAGCGCTTGCTGCAGGGCCGCCGCGTCGATGCCCTCGGCGCGCGCCGCAGCGAAGGCGTCGTCCAGGTGCGCCATCATGCGGCGCAGTTCCGACAACACGTCGCCGCGCATCGCGGCGCCCAGCGCCCGGCCTTCCACCACGTCGTCGACCAGCCGGGCCTTGGTTTCGAGCACCGTGCGCACGAACTCTTCCAGGGTCTTCCGCGCCACCATGTAGACGACGTTGACGCGGCAGGTCTGGCCGATGCGGTGGGCGCGGTCTTCGGCCTGCCAGTGGTTGGCCGGCACCCAGTCCAGGTCGTTGAAGACCACCTGGCGGGCGGCGGTGAGATTGATGCCGACGCCGGCGGCGTGGATCTGGCCGATGAAGACGCGCACGGACTCGTCGTTCTGAAACCGGTCTACCAGGGCCTGGCGCTTGGCCGTCGGCACTTCGCCGGTGACGACCACGGCCAGATCGCCCAAGGCGCGGGCGAAACGGCGCGTGGCGTGGGTGAAGCAGGAGTACAGAACCACCTTTTCGCCCTGCTCCACCGCGCCGCGCACGAAGTCCAGCGTCTGCGGCACCTTGGCCACCGCCAGCCGCCGCCGAGCGCCGGAGAACATCGCAATGCCCTGCCGGCCGCCGCGCTCGGTACGCTCTCCGTCGACAAAGCGCCGCAACGCCTGGCTCAGCTCGTCGCGCAGTTCTTCGGCAACGTCCACCTCGATCCAGGTGCGCTGCTTGGCCGGCAGGTCCAGCACCGCGTCCTTGGTGCGCCGCAGCATGATGCCCTGCAGCTGCACGGACAGCTCCCCCACGTTGCTGGCGCCGCCGGTGATCCAGTGGCCGTAGTCGTTCTTGTGCCCTTCGCAATAGCGCTTGGCGAAGGCGAGGAAGCTCCTGCCCAGGGAGTGTCCGACCAGCTGCAGCAGCGGGAACAGATCCCGAGGCCGGTTGGTGAGCGGCGTTCCGGTGAGCACATGGACGACGGGCTGATCGGAGGCCGCGTCCACAAGGCGTCGGGAGTAGATGCTGCGCTGGGAACGGTGGTTCTTGATGTAGTGGCCTTCGTCGAAGACGAAGCCGGCGAAGGGGTGGGCAAGCAGTGCTTCCTGATGGGCCTTCAGCAGGTCGTAGTTGACGATCATCCAGCCGGCGAAGCCGGCCGCGGGAGGCGCGGCCGGCCCCACCACCGAGACCAGCGCATCCTCGCCCAGCGCCAGCTTGATCTCCCGCACCCAGTTCAGCTTCACCGAGGCGGGACAAACCACCAGATACGGTCCCTGCGGCGCGGCTTCGGCCATGGCGAGGACCGACTGGCGGGTTTTGCCAAGGCCCATGTCGTCGGCCAGAATCGAGCGGCGACGGCCGAGCAGAAAGGCCACGCCCTCGACTTGATGCGAGTACAGGCCGCTGGCCAGCGCCGCGGCCCGGCTCAGCGCCGCGTCTGGCCTAGCCGCTGGCGAACGGGAACCGCCCTGGGGCTGCTTCGGCGACCGGCCCGCCAAGCCGGTCGCCGCGGAACGCGGTTCAGCCGCCAAAGCCCATCCGAACCGATGCGCCGAAGATGCGCGGCTCGGTCAGGAAGTAGTTGCGGTAGAAGCCGGAGGTGTCGGAGGTGAGGTACTTGCCGGTGACGTTGTCTTCGTCCTGGATGTTGCGCACCCACACCCGCGCGCTCCAGTTGCCGCGCTCGTAGACCAGCGTCGCGTTGTGCTGGGACCAGGCGTCGATCTCGTCGCCCAGGGTGTTGAACTCCCGGGCGAAGGATTCGCTCTGCCAGTAGTAGTCCCAACGCGCCGTCAGCGTGGCGCTGCCGCGCACGTTCCAGGTATGCGCCACGCCCAGCTTCAAGGTGTGCTCCGGCGCGTTCGGCAGCTGCTTGCCGTCCAGGTTGGTGTCGAGACCGTCCAGAGTCTCCACCCCGGCGGCATTGAGGAAGGTCCGCGAGAAGTACGCGGGGATGCTCACCCCGGCGCTGTTCGCCGGGTAGAACACCGGGATGATCGCGTTCGCACCGCCAGCGGCGGCGATCAGCGCGTTGCTGATCTGCGCCTCCCGGGCGACGTAGTTGACGCCGGTCAGCGAGCCCGGATCGATGTTGTTCAGCAGGATGAAGTCCGGGTTGCCGGCGGTGCGGTTCACCGGATCCAGAGACTGGGAACCGTCCACTTCGCTGTTCAGCCAGCCGTAGCCGAAGTCAACCGCGAGGCCGGAGGCCCACGGCGGATGCCAGCGCCCTTCGACCTCGATGCCGGTCAGGTTGGCGTCGATGTTGTCGTTGATGGAGCTGTTGTTGCGGATTCGCGTCACCTGCAAGCCCGTGTAGTCGTAGCTGAACAGCGACGCATTGGCGACCAGCTGGCCGTCCAAAAGGACGCTCTTCAAACCGGCCTCGAAGGCGTTGACTTCCTCGGCCTCGAAGGTGAACGACGAGGAGGCCTGAAACGCCGGCGGAATGGCCGGGTTGAACCCGCCGGGCTTGTAGCCGCGGCTGTAGAAGCCGTAAAGCATGGTGTTGTCGTCCAGCTGGTAGTCGAATCCCAGCCGGCCGCTGATCTCCCGCCAGGACGCTTGCGTGGGGCTGCCGGTGACGAAGCGCGTCTCGCCGAAACCCGGCACCGGCGGCACGGCCTCGGCGATGGCGGCGAACGCCGCGGCGCCGGCGGCAATGCCTGGGTCCGCGGCGACGTTGCCCCCCGTGACCAGCGTCAGCACCGTCGCCTGCAACACCGGCGGCAGCGGCAGCGCGGCAATGGCGGCGGGCACCGCCGCCGGCGGCAGAACGCCGGCCGCCACCGCGGCGCCGATCTGCTGCGCAGCGCCGGCCGCCGCCAGCACGCCCACCGCGGCAGGGCCGTTGCTGGCAAAGACGCTCTCGGCGCCGTGGAACTGCAACAGCCGCGTCGACGCGGTGCTCAGCTGCAGCGTCGGGTCCGCCGCCATGGCGGCCATTTCGGTAAAGAGTCCGGTGCGTATCCAGATCGCGTTCGGCCCGAGCAGGCCGCCCACCGCGGCGCTGGCATCCGCGCTGTTCAGCAGCGCGCTGCTGTCGCTGACGTTCTTTTCGTCTTCGTTCAGGCGCAGCCCGGCGGTGAAGGTGAGGCGATCGCTCACGTCGAAGTAGAACTCGCCGAAGGCCGCCCAGCCCTCCTGCTCGGCGCCGCCCGCGGGGTTGTTGGAGTTCATGAAGAAGCCCGGATAGAGCGGCGCTGGAAACACCGCCGGAGGCGCGATGGTAGCGAGGTCCAGCGTGTTGGCGAAGACGTAGTACGCGCCGTAGTTGCTGCCGGCGAACTTGCTGACGCCGAGCAGAAAGTTGTACGGGCCGTCGAAGCCGGAGCGCACTTTGGCCTCGGCCGTCCAGAACGTGGCGCGGGAGTCGCTCTGGTCGTAGGCGAACACGCGGTTCTGATGCGCGGGGAAGATGCAGCCGCCGGGCACGCCGGAAGTGCCCTCGACGACGTTGCAAGTATCCGACACCCATTCGGCGCCGGCGCCTCCCGCCGGGGCCGACACCGGCCACTGGCCACTCGGATTGCCGGCGGTGGGCGACAGCAGGGGGCCCACGTCCATGTTGTAGTCCTGCTGCGCCAGGTACTCGCCATCCCGCTTGGCGCCGATCAAGCTGAAGTCCAGCGCGTTCCACGCATATTCGGCACCGAATGCCCACAGGTTCTCGTAGTCCTTGAACACCGGATCCATGTCGGTGTGCATTTGCCGGAAACCGCTGATGGCGGGCCGCTGGAAGTCGTACAGAGATGCCGAGGAACCGTCCGCCCCCAAGGGCAGCGCCCCCGCCAAGCCGGCGAAGATGCCGGCGGTGGTCGCCCCCAGGTGCGGCGTGTCCCAGCCGAACTCGTCCGGCAGGCAGCCGGTGGTGGGCAGCGGGTTGCGCCGGCAGACCTGATTGGTGATGCGGGCGCGGTCGTCGTGTTCATCGAACTTGCCGTACAGCAGCCAGGTGCTGGCGTCGTCGTTGATCTGCCAGGCGAGGGTGGTGCGCCAGGCAAGTATGTCGCGTCCGTCGACGCTGCCGTCGATGCCGGGCAGGACGTTGCCGTTGGCGTCCGTCTGCCCGTAGGCGAGGTTCTCGATGTAGCCGTCGCGGTCCAGCTTGTAGGCCGATGTGCGCATGGCGAAGGAGTCGCCGAAGGGAACGTTGAAGGCGGCCTTGATGCGACGATGCCCGTAGTCGCCGCCTTCGAAATCCAAGTAGCCGTCGATCGCGCCCATTTCCGGCTTCTTGGTGACGAAGTTGATCGCGCCGCCGGTGGCGTTGCGGCCGAACAGCGTGCCCTGCGGACCGCGCAGAACCTCCACGCGCTCCATATCGAAGAACTCGATCGAATTGAGGTTGGTGGGCACGGCGATCTCGTTCAAGTGCAGCGATACGCCCGACTCTCCGGTGCGCCCGATCACCAGGTTGCCGATGCCGCGAATGCTGAAGCTGGAACCGCCGAAGTTGGTGGCGGTGAAGGAGACGTTGGGCGCGTTCATCTGCAAGTCCGAAGGGTTGACGACTTGCTTGTCTTCGAGCATCGAGGCGCTGATCGCGGTTACCGCGATGGGCACGCGCTGGACGTTCTCCGTCACCCGCTGCGCGGTGACCAGCACTTCCTCGATCATCCTCGGTTCTTGTTCCTGAGCAACAACTGCGCCCGTCGTGACGACGAGAACCGCGAAACCTATCGCTGCCTTCATTGCTTTGCTCCGTAGGTGGAAACCGCCCGCATTATACGCCGCTTGCAGCGACGATCTCGCACTTGCATTCGGGTGGGTTCCGCCGACGCCGCTTCGTCGCGAACCGCTGGCCGGCGCGGCGTTTCAAGCAAGCGGCGACGAAACCGAGTAGAGTGCGCGCGATGTCGGTCGCCGCGCCATTGCCTGCCGCTCCTGCTGCGGACACCGTAGTCGGCGTCGTCGGGCTGGGCTACGTCGGGCTGCCGCTGGCGGCGGCGCTCGGCGGCCACTTCGAGACAAGGGCCTTCGACATCGACAGCCGGCGCGTCCTGGAGCTGCGCCGCGGCCGCGACCGCACCGGCGAAACGGGCGCCGACGAGCTTGCGAAAGCCACCCGGCTTGCCTTCACCGACCGGCTTGCGGACCTCGAAGGCTGCAACGTCTACATCGTCGCCGTGCCAACGCCCGTCGACGCCGACAAGAAGCCCGACTTGCGCGCTTTGCGCCGCGCCAGCAGCATGGTCGGCAGCCTCGTTGCGCCAGGCGCCGTGGTGGTGTTCGAGTCCACCGTCTATCCGGGGGCGACCGAGGAAGTGTGCGCGCCGCTGATCGCCGCAGAATCCCGCCTGCGGCTGAACGAGCACTTCTACGTCGGCTACAGCCCGGAGCGCATCAATCCGGGCGATCGCGAACACCGTCTGGGCGACATCGTCAAGATAACGGCCGGTTCCACGCCAGCCGCCGCCGCGTTCGTCGACGCGCTGTACCAGCGCATCGTGCCGGCGGGCACCTACCCTGCCCCGGACATACGCACCGCCGAAGCCGCCAAGGTGATCGAGAACGTGCAGCGGGATCTCAACATCGCCCTGGTGAACGAACTCGCCATGATCTTCCACCGCCTGCAGCTGGACACCGAGGCGGTGCTGCAAGCCGCCGGCAGCAAGTGGAACTTCCTGCCCTTCCGCCCTGGCCTGGTGGGCGGGCACTGCATCGGCGTCGACCCCTACTATCTGACCGCAAAGGCGGAAGACGCTGGCCACGACCCGGAGCTGATCCTCGCCGGCCGTCGCGTCAACGACGACATGGCGCACTACGTCGCCGGGCGCGTCGCGGACCTGCTCGCCGGCGCCGGCATGGCCACCGACGGCGCTCGGCTGCTGGTGCTCGGCTTCGCCTTCAAGGAGAACTGCCCGGACGTTCGCAACACCAAGGTCGCCGATCTCGTGCAGTCGCTTCGCCAGCGAGGAGCGCAGGTGGACGTGTTCGATCCCGTGGTCGTTGAATCCCCCTGCCTGCCGCTGATCGAGCAACCCGAAGCCGGACGCTACGACGCCATCGTCCTCGCCGTCGCCCACGACGAGTTCAAGGAGATGGGCGCCGAGCGCATTCGCGCATTCGGCAAGCCCGGCAGCGTCGTCTTCGACGTCAAGCACGTGCTGCCGACCGGCGCCGTGGACGGCAGGCTGTAGCCGTGCGCGTGCTGGTCACCGGCGCCGCCGGCTTCATCGGCGCCGCGGTTGCCGAACGGCTGCTGCAGCGCGGCGATCGGGTGCTCGGCATCGACAACCTGAACGACTACTACGATCCGCGCTTGAAGGAGGCTCGCTTGCAGCGCCTGCATCGCCACGAAGCGTTTGCCTTCCAGAAGATGGACCTTGCCGAGGGCGACGGTCTTCGACGGCTGCTGCGCCAGCAACCCCCGCAGCGGGTGGTGCATCTGGCGGCCCAGGCCGGGGTGCGCTACTCCATCGACCAGCCGAGCGCCTACGTCGATGCCAACATCGTCGGCTTCCTAGGCGTGCTTGAAGCCGTGCGCGAGGTTGGAGTCGAACATCTGGTGTTCGCTTCGAGCAGCTCCGTCTACGGCGCCAACGCCCGTCTGCCCTATGCTGCCGAAGACCACGCGGAGCATCCGGTTTCCCTCTATGCCGCCAGCAAGAAGGCCAACGAACTGATGGCGCACGTCTACAGCCACCTGTTCGGCATCGCCGCCACCGGCTTGCGCTTCTTCAGCGTCTACGGGCCTTGGGGACGCCCGGACATGGCGCTGTTCCTGTTCACGCGCCGGATACTCGCCGGCGAAGCCATCGACGTCCACAACCACGGCCAGCACGCTCGCGACTTCACCTACATCGACGACATCGCCGAAGGGGTGCTGCGGGTGCTGGACCGCCCGGCGGCACCGGACCCGGAATGGGATGCCCGAAGGCCGAATCCTGCCGCCTCCTGCGCTCCGTTCCGCGTCTACAACATCGGCCGCGGCGAATCGGTGCCCCTGCTGCGCTTCATCGAACTGATCGAGGACAACCTGGGCCGCCGGGCGCGGCAGAACTGCCTGCCGATGCAGGATGGCGACGTGGCGGAAACCCTCGCCGACATCTCGCCGTTGGAGCGAGACTTCGGCTATCGGCCCAGCACGTCCGTGGAAACGGGCGTCGCGCGGTTCGTCGCCTGGTATCGGGACTACTACGGCGTGGCGGCTGCGCCATGAACGTGCTGGTCACCGGCGGCGCCGGCTACATCGGCAGCCACACGGCCATCGAACTGCTGGCCTCCGGCCACGACGTGACGGTGCTGGACAATCTGTCCAACGCCTCGCCCCGGGCCGTCGACGCCATTCGCCTGCTCGCCAACCGCGACGTGCCGTTCGTCGAAGGCGACATACGCGACGGCGAGCTGCTGACGCGCCTGTTCGGGGAAGGCGACTTCGACGCGGTGATCCACTTCGCCGCCTTGAAGGCCGTTGGCGAGTCCGTCGCCATGCCCTTGCAGTACTACGACAACAACGTCGGCGGCACCGGCCGGCTGCTCGACTGCATGGCGGCAGCAGGCGTGAAGACCCTGGTGTTCAGCTCCTCGGCCACCGTCTACGGCCAACCGCCGACCAATCCCATCCGCGAGGACTTCCCCTACGCCCCGACCAACCCCTACGGCCGCACCAAGCTGATGATCGAGCAGGTGCTGCGCGACATCCACGCCGCCGACCCTAGCTGGCGCGTATCGTGTCTGCGCTACTTCAACCCCGTCGGGGCGCACCCGAGCGGCGAGATCGGCGAAGACCCGCTGGGCGCGCCCAACAATCTGCTGCCGTTCATCAGCCAGGTCGCGGTGGGCCGCCGGGAGCAGCTGGAGGTGTTCGGCGACGACTATCCAACGCCGGACGGTACCTGCATCCGCGACTACGTGCACATCTCGGACCTGGCGCGCGGCCACACCGCCGCCTTGGCCTACCTGACGCGCCCGACCAGCGAAGCGGACGACGGCCAGTTCGCCGTTCACAACCTAGGCACCGGGCGTGGCCACAGCGTGCTCGAAGTGATCGCCGCGTTCGAGGCCGTCACCGGCGCTGCCCTGCCCTACCGCATCGTCGGCCGTCGCCCCGGCGACTGCGCCACCTGCTACGCCGACCCAAGCCTCGCCAGGAAGGACTTCGGCTGGACCGCGCGCCACGACTTGCAGCGCATGTGCGAGGACGTCTGGCGCTGGCAGTCGACCCATCCCGAAGGCTTCCGCGCCGCCTGAACGCCGAACGCGCAGAAGCACGCGCGGAACGCTCGTGCCTGTGGCAAACTACGCCCTGCTTGGCCGAACGCCTTTGGCTGCCACTCGGCCGGCAGCCAGCTGGTCGGCCCGACAGGCGTTGGCTTCCCTCCCGGAGGGGTGGC
This sequence comes from Candidatus Azotimanducaceae bacterium, assembly GCA_965199875.1. Classification (GTDB taxonomy): domain Bacteria; phylum Pseudomonadota; class Gammaproteobacteria; order Pseudomonadales; family Azotimanducaceae; genus VXYL01. The sequence goes on from OZ241346.1 coordinate 316,862, forward strand.
TGAGCGGATGAAAGCGCTGGTCTTGAAAACCAGAGGGGGGCAACCTCCCCAGGGTTCGAATCCCTGCCCCTCCGCCAAGTAGCCGACTTTAACTTGCTGATATTCAAAGGGTCGTCTCGACGACAGGCGCAGACAACGGCTTCAAAAAGCTATCGAAGGATCCTGTGCGGCGCCGCCATGTAGCCTCCACAAACCCAACCGTGCCACAATCGAATCCATGCGCTTTTTCAACACCGAAGGCCCGATCCGGCAAGAGGAGCACTACGCGATTCCGCCCCTCAAGCGCAGCAACATCGGCGAGATCCTGAACCTGATCCAGCACAAGCGCTACTTCGTACTCCACGCCCCCCGGCAAACCGGCAAGACCTCCGCCCTCATCGCCCTGCGCGACCTCTTGAACAGCGGCCAAGCGGGCGACTACCGCTGCGTGAACGTGAACGTGGAAGGCGGCCAAGTGGCGCGCGACGACGTGGCGGAAGGAATGCGTACCATCCTGAGCAGCCTGGCGAGCAGAGCGCGTCTCATGGGCGACGATTTCCCCAAACGCACTTGGCCGGGCGTCTTCGAGCAATCCGGTCCCCGCGACGCCTTGAAGGAATTGCTGACCGAGTGGTGCCTGGCGAACCCGACGCCGCTGGTGCTGCTGATCGACGAGATCGACTCGCTGATGGGCGACACGCTGCTCTCCGTGCTGCGCCAGCTGCGCGCCGGCTACGAAGATCGCCCGCGCGCCTTCCCGCACAGCATCGCCCTCTGCGGCGTCCGCGACATCCGCGACTATCGCATCAAGTCCAGCAGCGGCCAGCTGATCGCCGGTGGCAGCCCGTTCAACGTCGCCGCGAAGTCCTTGCGCCTCGGCGACTTCACCAGGAAGGAGACGCGCCGCCTGCTGTGCCAGCACACCCGCGAGACCGGCCAGCGCTTCACGCCAGCGGCACGCAAGGCGGTGTGGACGCAGACCCAAGGCCAGCCATGGCTGGTGAACGCCCTGTGCGCCGGCGCCTGCTTCGAGAACGAGGCAGGGCGCGACCGCGACCGCGCCATCGACGTGCAGGACATCCTCGCTGCCGGCGAGGAACTCGTCATCTCCCGCCGCACCCACCTCGACCAGCTGGCGCACAAGCTGGGGGAGGAACGCGTACGCCGCGTCATCGAACCCGTCCTCGCCGGCGGCAACGCGGAGCATCGGCTGCCCGATCTGGAATACGCGCGCGACCTCGGCCTGCTGGCGCCGGACCCGCCGACGCGCATTGCCAACCCCATCTACGCCGAGGTGGTGCCGCGGCAACTCGGCCATGTGCTGCAGGACAGCCTCGTCGAGGAGACGGCCTGGTACGTGGACGACGCCGGCGGCCTCGACCTGCGCCGGCTGCTGACCGCCTTCGCCACGTTCTACGGCGAGAACGCCGGCCACTGGCTGGGCCACTTCGAGGACTACAGCGAGGCGGCGCCGCAGCTGATCCTGCAGGCGTACCTGCAGCGCGTCGTCAACGGCGGCGGCCGCATCGAGCGCGAGTACGGCCTAGGCCGCGGTCGCACCGATCTGCTGGTGCTGTGGCCGAGCGAACGCGGCCAGCCCTACGACCTGTGGCGGCGCTTCGTCATCGAATGCAAGGTGCTGCGCGACTCGGCCCGCCGCGGCATGGAGGCCACCATCGAGCAAGGCGTGGAGCAGACCATCGGCTACATGGAGACGTGCCGCGCCGACGAAGGACACCTCGTGGTCATCGACCGCCGCGAGAGAGCCGCCCGTCAGCGGTCGAAGCAGGAACCTCCCTCGAACGAAGAGGCAACGGCGCATGACCTCTGCACGGAGCGCGAACGAAACGGCCGCCAGGTAACGGTTTGGACCCTGTAGCCGTCCGCCGCCGGCCGACAGCTCGGATCGGCTCTCAAGCGTTGGCCTATGCCAGCGCCTGGTCCAAGTCGTCGAGCAAGTCCGCTTGCGCTTCGATGCCGACCGAGAAGCGAACCAGGCCGTCGCCGATGCCGAGGCTTGCGCGGCGTTCGGGCGGCAGGCTGGCGTGGGTCATGGTGGCGGGATGTTCGACCAGCGATTCCACGCCGCCCAAGCTCTCCGCCAGCGTGAACAGCGCAAGGCGCTCGATGAACCGCATTGTCTTGGCCAGGCCGCCCTTGAGCTCCGCCGTGACCATGCCGCCGAAGCCGCTCATCTGCCGGCGCGCCAAGTCGTGCTGCGGATGGTTCTCAAGGCCGGGATAGATCGTCCGCTCCACCTCGGCATGGGCAGCCAGGAACCGCGCCACCGCCAAGGCGTTGCGCTCGTGGGCCTGCATCCGCAGCGCCAGCGTCTTCAGGCTGCGCAGGCACAGATAGGCGTCGAAGGCGCTTTGCACGCCGCCGATGGCGTTGGCGAGGAATGCCAGGCGTTCGCCGAGTTCGTCGTTGTTCGTCACCACCGCGCCGCCGATGAGTTCGCTGTGGCCGTTGACGTACTTGGTGGTCGAATGCACCACCAGGTCTGCGCCGAGCGCCAGCGGGCGCTGGAAGTAGGGGCTCATGAACGTGTTGTCTACCGCCATCAGGGCGCCGTGCGCGCGGGCGATCCCAGCCACCGCCGCCACGTCGATCAGCTTCAGCAGCGGATTGGTGGGCGTCTCGATCCACACCAGGCGCGTTTGCGGTCGCAGCGCCTCCGCGAGCGCTTGCGAGTCCGTCATGTCCACGTAGTCGAAGGCGATCCCCTGCTTGGCGAACACGCGGTCGAACAGGCGCACGCTGCCGGCGTAGAGATCGTCGCTCGCCAGAACATGCTCGCCGGTGTTCAACAGATGCAGGGCCGTGGCCGTGGCCGCGCTGCCGGAAGCGAATGCGAAACCGAAGCGGCCGCCTTCCAGATCCGCCAGACAGCGCTCGTAGGCACGGCGCGTGGGATTGGCCGTGCGCGAATAGTCGTAGCCTTGGTGAACGCCGGGGGCGGATTGCGCGTAGGTGGCGGAGAGATGCACCGGCACGTTGATCGCGCCGGTGGCGGCATCGCGTCCGCCACTGTGGATGGCGCGCGTTGCAAAGCTCCGCGGGCGCATGGGGCCCTAGCGCGGATTGCCGTAGATGTCGAAGGCGTCGTAGCGCACCCAGGAAGCATCGTAGTCCGCAGCGCGGTCGAAGGACTGCGGCTGCGCCCAGTCGGCATCAAGGCTCTCGTCGTAGTCCGCCGGCAGCTCCCCGGAAGTGCGCCGGCTAAGCTCGTCGTGCAGCACGGCGAACACGCGCATCAGCTCCTTCGGCATCGCCCCGCGGCCGGACGGCGAGATCTGCCTGACGGGAAAGTCCTTGCTGCCGGGCGGCGGCGCGAACGCCATCTTCGCGTAGGCGTTCTTCTGTTCCTTTTCGGCGTCGGTCAGCGCCGCTTCCACGGTGCGGCCCACTGGAACCACTCGGCCGTAGGGACCTTTTGTGAGGGCGTCGACAGGTTGCCGTTCCGCCGGTGCCGGGCCGGCGCCGACCGTGATGTGGCCGTGGTCGGCGTGTACCCAGAATCCGCCGTGGCTGCCGTCTGGAAAGGCGTAGGCGGGCGTTTCGGTGAACTCTTCGGAAAAGGTGTATACGACGTCCTGGATGCCGGGGGCGTACTTTGCCGAACTCCCCCTTTCCGTGAGGATGTGGCGCGCCGAGCTCACCCACTCGGGCGTCATGAACACGAACCGCGGCAGCGTGCGCACCGCCATCTCGTCGTGCAGCGCGCCCAGCACGATCCCCAGCACCGCGTGTTGCGGCAGCGCACCGCGCAATCGCCAGTTGCAGAGCTTCATCAGCCGCTCCCGGGCCGCGGCGACCACTGCGGGATCGCGGCCTCGGTATTGCAGCCTGGCCAGATTGCTCATGATCGAATGGTCGCCCTCGATTTTGAGATCGCACTCCTCGGCGGCAAGTTCGCCGGTGGCCACGCGCACCGTCGGCCCTTCGAACCGCGCATGCCACGCGAGCGCGCCGCCGACATGCAAGTGAGCGGGCGGATTGTGCGCCACCTCGCAGAACGCAAACGCGCCCAGATCCTGCAAGCGCGAGGCGTGGTGGGCGACGGCTGCGGCCAGCGTTGCCGCCGCTTCGGTCACCCACTGCTCGGATGCGAAGCTCAAGTCGCCGATGCCGTCGGCCATGGCCGCCAGCACCACCGAGTGGTGTCCCTCAGCAATCGACATCGCGTGCTCCTATAGCGGTAGGTGGTGGTCCACCGGCAGCACCAGCCCGCCCGGCTCGGCGGTGCCGGTTAGGGTTCGTTGGCCAACGTCCTGTGTCGTCAAGCCAAGCATACCGCTATGGACTCGTCGCCACACTCACCCGTCGAACTCGATGCCGCAGCCGGAGCTCGAGTGCTCCGCCAGATCGGACTGCGAACTCCCCGAACAGCCCCCTGCGCGCCTCCGCCCAATAGCGCCTTCAACGGAGCAGTCCACGGACAGCACTTTTATAGTGCCTTCGACCTGCCACCAAAAAATCAACCACTTGCGCCAAAATTAGATGCCGAGTTGCGGAAGTCGGGCTAGGCGGCCCAAGTCAGCGCAGCAGCGGCACCAAGGGCGCACCGCACCTGACGAGCTGCGGGCGTCTGGTCTGCTTGCGAAAGGTCACGGCTGCCTTTTGCAGCGATTTGACCCGCGCTCTCCGGATGCCGCGGCCGTGGGCGACTACGGGAACGAACCGGAAGCGTTGCACCGTCGGCAGCCAACCGTTGGCCATGTCGGCACCGCCTTGAAGCTGCTCTGCGACTGATCCAGGGCGGAAAGCGCCGCTCTTCAACTCGATGGGAGCGACCCAAGTCGTGGTGTCTTGCTGCGCCAAAAGAGGTAGTCGCAGCGCTTGCCTATAGCAGCAGGCAGCGCTCCGCAGTCGAAATCGACAACAACACGGTCGTCAGGCACGCTCTTCATCGTTACTGAACAGCCTTCTTTTCGGCACCGTCGCGCGATGCACTCGGCTGGAACCTGCCGATGTATGGCTTCGATTGCCTCGCTCAACGCTCCTGCTCTTCTTGCAGCCGGTTGAATATCTCGGCGCCATCGTTGTAGAGCGCCATGCTCACGTCGTCGAAGTCGGTGGCGAACAAGCCAGTTTGCGGGTCTAGCTTTACCTCTTGAACGATGGATCCTCGCGGACGTGCGCTGGGCTTGAAGAGCCAGGCGCCCACTTGGCTGGGTTCGAGTGCGACCTCGGCACCGCCAATGCCTGATCGTCGCCCTTTCGGGAGTGCAGACAGTCGAACGAGATTGCCGATCTGCTCCAGCAGCCACTCGCTGTGGGTGGTTAAGACAATGCGCACGCCGCCGCGAACAAGCCGCGCCAGCTCGCGTGCGAACGCAGCCTGCATGGCCGGGTGCAAGTGCGCTTCTGGTTCCTCGACGATCAAGACTTCGCCTGCCTGCACGACATGGCGCAGATAGAGCACCACCGGCGCAAGCTCCGAGACCATGGACGACGTGCGCATCAGCGGCAGGTCTTCTTCCCAGCCGCGCGGCCGGTAGAGGAACGACGGATAGTTGGCCTCGGAGGCCTCCGCCCGCACCGAACCCGCGAGCAGGCTCTCTTCGAGCTGCTTGGCCAGGTCGCTACCGTGTCCACCCGGGGGGCCAGCGCCTATGTTGATGAGCTGATAGAGAAAGTCCGCCAGTACGCCAGTTAGCGTAGGCATGGTCGGCGCGGGGCGGATGCCGGCCATCGGAGCACTCTGAACGAGGGCGCCGACGACCACTTGGTGGCTGTGCATGACGCCGGTTCGATCCGCCGGCAAATAGTGTGCTTGTCGACAAGCGGCGCCAAGAGAGTGATGAATCGCCCGCTCGATGGCGCGCGAAAAGTAGATCGACGCTCTATCCTCCTCTCGCAGGTCGCCCAGCCCGTCGAAGAATGACCTCTCGGTCTGTACAGACTCCGTAAGAGACTTGGCCAGCAAGTCAAGCGGCAGGTTGCCGGCGAGTTGGACCATCGCAGCCAGCTTGAACTCGTAAAGGGCAACTTCGACCGACTGCGGCTGGGTTGCAGGCGGCCCGCTGACGGCCACGGTCGGTTTCTTGGCGCCTCCCTGCCTTGCCAAGCTGCGGAGATCATGAACGCCAAAGCAGCGTCGCAACTCATGGTCGAGCGCGGCCTCAAGCAGGCGGGGCTGTTCAAGATGCGATTGAATGTGCTTGAGCAGCTCGTCGGGCAACGGTGGCGGACTGTCGTTGGCCAAAAACGATGCGATCCAATCCGTGAGAGCCTCTCGCACCTTCGAGTCTTCTCCAGCTTGACGCCATGCCGCGCCGCCAAAGTACGCCCTTCGACGCAGCGGATGGTCCAAGCTGGATTCGATGAAAGCCACTGGCCGGTCCTGCCAGCGCCCGCCCGTTTCCGAGCACAAGCATCGATGCAAGACGTAGAGCAGCATCGCCAAATAAGACTTGCCGGTGTTGCTCGGGCCGATGAACACCGTCAGCGGACGCATCTCCACGCTCGCCCGGGCGATGGGGCCGAAGTCCTGCACATCGAGCCGGTAGTCCAGCGCGGGCGCTTTTTTTCGCTTTCCGTTCACGATGCTCTCCGCCGTACTCGCCGCCTTCTCATGGTTAGACTACCCGCTCCCTTGCCAACCAGGAGTCTTGGCAATGGCGAACAGCTCGTTCGGCATTGCTAGGTTGCGCTTACAACACCACCAATTCCAAGCGCTGTCCGTAGCGTCGGAAGTCCTTGGCGTTGAAGGTCATCAACCGCCGCTCGCCGTGCGCGAGCATCGTCGCCACGATGTTGGCGTCGTGAACCTGCTTGCCGCCGATGGACACCTCCCGACACAACGAGGCGAGCATGTCGGCGACAGCCTGCCCGTCTTCCAGAATCTCGAAGGCGGACGCAAACCGGCTGGCGTCGGTCAGCGCTTCCGACATGGGCAAAGGCAAAGCCCATGCTTGCGGGCGCGTCACCACGGCAAGATACTCGCGGACCACTTGCCGACTGATCCGCAACGTCCCTTCTTGGCGCTCGCGAGACAACACTTCCAAGGCGATCTGCCGATTGGGCGAGTCGGCGTTGCGGGCGAACACCAGCACGTTGGTGTCCACGAACACGGCTATCGGCCTTCGTCGCCATAGATTTGCTCTCGGCTGGCCGTGAACTTGCCAGAACGCGAGCCGAAGCCGTGGGGCGGGAACAGTTCCTCGATGGAAAGCGCCGGCTGGCCAGTCGCGGACGCACTCCTCAGGCGCTGGAAGACCAGGGCTTCGGTTTGCAGGTCCACGGCGCTTGTCCTCCAACCCGCCGCCTGCCAAGCAAGGGCATGGCTGTGACCGCCGTTGACCTGGTTCGCCCACCAAGGTCGGTGGATGCGGGCCGAGTCCGGCAGCGTGAATCCGAGTACGGACTCGATGTCCGCAAAAGTGACCGACCACTGAAGTGCGTCCAGCGCACACAGGTAGTGATACAGCGGCGCGTACTTGCCACGCGCCGCCACCTGCTTTGCAAGACGTTCCGAAGGCATTGGAGTACCTGATTAAGTTAAGACCTTAGTTCTTACCTTGCCACACGAGCGGCCTACAAGCAAACGCACGAAGCCATCCAGATCGACGGCATCGCATGGTCGCCTTCCACCTACTCCGGCTTCGGCGGGCGGACGACCTGCCCGCGGTCCCTCAGCAGGTGGTCCATCAGCACCAGGGCGACCATGGCCTCGGCGATGGGGACAGCGCGGATGCCGACGCAGGGGTCGTGGCGGCCCGTGGTGACCACTTCTACCTCGTCGCCGGCCAGGTCGATGCCGCGCCCCGGCTTGGTGATGCTGGAGGTCGGCTTCAAGGCGATGCTGGCGACGATGTCCTGGCCGGAGGAAATGCCGCCCAGGATGCCGCCGGCGTTGTTGCTCAAGAAGCCGCTCCGGTCGCGTTCGTCGCGGTGCTCGCTGCCGCGCTGGCGAGTGGCGGCGAAGCCGGCGCCGAACTCCACGCCCTTGACGGCGTTGATGCCCATCAGCGCGGCGGCCAGCTCGGCGTCCAGCTTGCCGAACACCGGTTCGCCCAGACCCACCGGCACGTTGCTGGCCACCACGGTGACCTTGGCGCCGATGGAGTCGCCATCCCGACGCAGTTGGTCGATGGTCGCGGCGATCTCGTCCACCGCGTCCGGGTCCGGGCAGAAGAAGGGATTGTCGTCCACGACGTCCCAGTCCAGCGGCTCGATCTCGCGCTCGCCGATCTGCGCCAGGCAGCCGCGTATCGTCGTGTCCGTCTGCTCCACCAGGTACTTGCGCGCAATGGCGCCAGCGGCCACGCGCATCGCGGTTTCGCGTGCCGAAGCGCGGCCGCCGCCGCGGTAGTCGCGGATGCCGTACTTGGCGTGGTAGGTGAAGTCCGCGTGGGCGGGGCGGAACTGGTCCTTGATCCGGCCGTAGTCCCGGGAGCGCTGATCGACGTTGTCGATGGCGAGGCCGATGGCCGTGCCGGTAGTGACGCCTTCGAAGACGCCGGAGAGAATGCGAACCTGGTCCGGTTCGCGCCGCTGGGTGGTGTATTTGGACTGACCGGGGCGGCGGCGGTCCAGGTCGTACTGCAAGTCCGCCTCGGCAAGCGCCATGCCCGGCGGACACCCGTCCACCACGGCACCCAGGGCCGCGCCGTGGCTCTCGCCGAACGTGGTTACGGTGAATGCCTGTCCGAACGTGTTGCCCGCCATGGCAGCTAGATTACCAGCAAGGTCACGCCACGGCGCGAGCGGCCGCCAGTCGTAGCGTCAACTCCGCAGCGACGACGAAGACCCCGAAGCCGCCGTCGGCTTGTGGCTCGGCGTGTTCGAGATCGAGCCACACCGGCACGAGGCCGGCAAACGCGGTCTCGAAGGCGCGACGGCCGTTGCCCACCTCGCCCACCAGCACGCCGCCAGGCGTCAGATGGGCGTCCAGATCGGCAACGATCCGACGCCACACGGCCAGGCCGTCCGCACCTCCGTCGAGGCCCAGCCGGGGCTCGTGCTGGAACTCCGCGGGCGCCGCATCGAGTTCGGCAGTTGGCACGTAGGGCGGGTTGCAGAGGATCAAGTCGTAGCGGCGGTCGGCCAAGTCGGCGAACAGGTCCGATTCGACGACGGAGACCCGCGCCGAAAGCCCGGCGTCGCCGACGTTGCCCCGAGCGGTTGCGAGCGCCAGCGGATCGACATCGACCAGATCGACGCCGGCGGCGGGGAAGACTCGCGCCGCGGCGATTCCCAAGGCACCGCAGCCGCAGCACAGGTCCAGCACCCGCTTGGGCTGCGACGCGAGCCACGGCCGCACATGGTTCGCCAGCACCTCGGCAATGGGCGAACGCGGCACCATGACGCCGGGGCCGACCGCGAAGCGAGTGCCGAAGAACCACGCTTGGCCGGTGAGGTAAGGCACCGGCAGACGCTCGCCGATGCGCCGTTGCAGCAGACCTTCGAGCCGTCTGCGAGCCGCAGCGGTGAGCCCGCCTCCGCGCAGGCCGTCCAGCACCAGGCGACGCGCCTCGTCGCCGGCGTTGTCGGTGCCGTGCCCGAAGGCCAGGTTGGCGCACGCCAGCTGCTTGGCGAAGGCATCGACCAGCGCGTCGACTTCCTCCGTCGACGCGGGCGACGCGCTATTGATCGGAAAGCACCAGTTCGATGCGGCGCGACGGCGCGTCCGTGCGGGGCAGCAGCGGCCCGGCGCCGAAGCTCCGGGCGTCGAACCCCAACGCTCTCAGCTGGGCGGCAGCCTGCTCCGCGCAGGACTTGGAGCGCTGCAAGGCTGTGTCGTACGCGCCGTCGAAGTGGCAGACCACGTGCAGGGCGCGCTCGGCGAAGGGCTTGAGTTCAACGGCAAACGCATCCAAGGCCCGTGCTGCGATGGCGCCGCTGTCGTCGGGCGCAAGGTTTGGCAATACCGCGAAGCCTTGACGAGCCAGCGCGGCGCCAACGCCTTCCGTGGACGGCCCGGCGGCCAGCACGTCGCTCTGCGCCAGGTCCACGTGCGCGTAGACGCGACGATTGCCGCGCTGTATGACGTACACCGAGATGAAGTGCCTGCCGGCCTTCGCCGCCAAGTAGGCTTGCGCCGAGTCCGGCGCCACCAGCTCCTTGACGCCGAACACGTCGTTCGCCCAGACGGTGCTGCGTCCGCAGGCGCGGCCGCGGCAGCTGAAGGACAATTCGGCGCCCATTTCGTCGAGCACGCCGCGGTAGTGCTCGAGGACGTCTTCGTACTGCACGCCGTCGGGCGCTCGGTAGGTGACGCGAACCACTTCCGCCGCCACCCGCTCGCTGCGATCGGCGCGCCAGGCGCGGCTGCTTCTATCCACCCGGCCGGTCACGAACGAATAGCCGCGCAGACGGACGCTGGGCGAGTAGGCGACGATCCACGCGTCCGGGAAGCGCTGCATGCCCGGAGGGTCCGCGGAACCTTCGACGTCGGAAGCTGCCGCCAACGTCGAGGCAGCAGGCGCTGCCAGAGCGAGCGCAACGGCCAGCGCCGGCGCGAACGAGCGTCGCTGCGCTGCCACGCCGCCGAGGCCGTGGCGTGGGAAATCTAGCGACATGAGCCGGGTATCGCGAACTCGACGTCGACGCGCTGTTCGCTGGCCATCAGTTCGGCAATGATGTCCAGCAGGTTCTCGCCACCGAACAGCAGCCGGCAGAGGCCGTCCGCCAGCGGCATGTAGACGCCAAGTTCAGCGCTCTTGGCGCGCACCACGCGCACGGTGTTGACGCCCTCGGCGGTCTTGCCGAGCTCGGCCATGGCCTCGTCGAGAGACGCGCCCGAAGCCAGCTTGGTGCCCAGCTGGAAGTTCCGCGACAACGGCGAGGTGCAGGTGGCGTACAGATCGCCAACCCCGGCAAGGCCCAGGAAGGTGAGCGGATCGGCGCCCAGTGACACCGCGAAGCGTCCCATTTCGGCCAGGCTTCGGGTGATCAGCATGGCGATGGCGTTCTGGCCGACGTCCAGGGAGCTCGCCAGCCCGCAGATGATGGCGTAGATGTTCTTCAGCGCCCCGCCGAGTTCGACGCCGTACACGTCTTCGCTGGCGTAGACGCGAAAGGTCGGGCTCTTGAGCACTTCCTGCACGGCGGCGCAGAGGGATTCGTGACGGCTGGCGACGACGGTGCCGGTGTAGCGCCCGTCGGCCATCTCCTCGGCCAGATTGGGGCCGCTGATGACGCCTACCTTCGCCGTCGGCAGCGCCGCCTGCAGAATCTGGCTCATCAGCTGGAAGCCTTCCGCGTCGATGCCCTTGGTGGCGCTGATGGCGAAGGTGCCGTCGCGCACCAAGCCGCTAAGCTCGTCCGCCACGGCGCGAAAGGACGTGCTGGGCACGGTGACGAACAGCATCTCGCTGTCGCCAACCGCGGCTGCTAGGTCGTCCCCCGGCGTCACTCCGTCGGCCAGCGCGTGGCCCGGCAGGTAGCGTCGATTCTCGCCGTGGGCGACGATGTCCGCCAGCTGGGCCCGATCGCGCATCCACAGCTGCACGTCCACCCCGTTGGCGGCGACGATGTTGGCCACCGCGGTGCCGAAGTTGCCAGCGCCGACGACAGCGACCTTCATGGCCTACAAACGGGCAATGTTCGCCTGCCACTTCCAGCTGGACGGCGGTTCGCCGGCTTCGCCTTCGCCAACGGACTCCACGGCGACGCCGAGCGTCTTGCCATGCGCCAGCATCGCCGCCGCGGTGCCGGAGAGCGCGAGCGCCGCGTGCTCGCGATGCAGCGGCAGCTCGCCAAGCCGCTGGGGGTTGACGCCCACCAGCCACAGCACGTAGCGCTGCTCGCCGGTCGGCGGCTTCGCACCGGCGGCGCGCACGTGCAGCGTGCCGTCCTTCAAGTCGGCATTCACCACCCACGCCGGAGCGCCGTCGTCGCCCAGCAAGGCCACGTAGTCCGGCGTGTGCCCGTCGAGCGGAAACTCCGCATTGGCAATGAACGCGAACAGCGCCGCCACGGTGGCGACCACCGCCCAGCCCTGCCAGAATCGGATGGATTGGAACATCCCGCCTTCGTTGTCTTCCAAGAGCTTGCCTCTCGCATTGTTGGAAAGCGGGAACATACCGACAACCGCCGCTTGAAGAAAGCGCTTGCGAACCTTTGCCTCCCATGCCTCGCCTCCGGTGGGTTTGCGGCTTGGCATCGAGTAGCATGGCCGCTTCCTTGGCGCATTCACTCGGGGGCTCGATGCTTGAACTCGGCAAACGCCTGCGCGCGGCGATCGGCATCGGCGCGGTCGGCGCCTATGGCTTCGCCTTCGCGGCGACCTTGACGATCACCGTGGACAACGTCAACGAGGCCGAAGGCAGCGTCCGAATCGTCGTGTACGACGAACAGACCTGGCTGAGCCGCGAGCAGTGGATCGCTCGCGAGATCGTGCCAGCGCCGGACGCCGGCAGCTTGAGCGTCGCCTTCGATCTGCCGAGCGGCAGCTACGCCGTGGCGGTGGTACACGACGTCAACGGCAACGGGCGGATGGACACGCGAATGCGCTTTCCGAAGGAACCCTATGGATTCAGCAACGGCGTCGTGCCCAGGTTCGGACCGCCGAAGTTCCAGGACGCCCGGTTCGACGTCGGCGAAGACGACCTGGACATCGCCATCGAACTGCGCGACTGATCGAGCGCCGGCGCCGAGGTTGGAGATGGCGGCGCAACGACCGGCGGACCGGCTGCGTTTTTCCGGTGCCGCGCCCTACCACCCGGCGGTGGACGACTGGTTCGCGGAACGCAGCGACGCGCTCGCCAAGATGGCGCACGCGTGGTTCGAGCGCATGCGCAGCTGCGGCGAGGACGTCACGGAGCTGGTCCACGACGGCTGCCCGGTGGCCTGCATCGGCGACGTTCCGTTCGCCTACGTCAACGCGTTCGCCAGGCACGTCAACGTGGGATTCTTCAACGGTGCTGCTTTGGGCGACCCTGCGGCGCTGCTCGAAGGCACCGGAAAGCGCATGCGCCATGTGAAACTTCGCCCGGCAGCGCCGATCGATGCGCGTGCGCTGGAGCGGCTGATCACCGCCGCCTACGAAGACGCGCGGACGTTCGTGGACGCGAATCACGGCGGCAAGGGCGATCGGAGCGATGGCGAAACGGCCTCGCGGCGTATAAGTTAGGCGTGGAGCGCCAATCCGGCCGCCAACGGAGAGCAAGCCAATGATCCAGCCCAACACCTTCCGCGAAAAGTTCGATCGCGGCGAACCCACCATCGGCACGCACTTCCTGTTCGCCGACCCCGACATTCCGGAGCTGATCGGCGACACCGGCATGTTCGACTACGCGGAGTACGTCGCCGAGTACTCGGCCTTCGACATGCGCCTGCTCTACCACCTCGCCCGCTCGGCGCAGTGCGGCAACCTGCCGCTGATGATCAAGCTCGACCAGGAAGCGCAGAGCTTCTGGGCGCAAGCGGCGCTGGGCGCCGGCTTCAAGTCCGTGCTGTTCACCGATGTGCGCACCGCCGAGGACGTGGACGACTGCCACCGCGCCATCGCCCCAGACACGCCGAACACCGGCGGGCTGATGGGCGTGAAGCTGCGCCGGCCCGCCCTCGGCAGCTACAGCATGGACGGCTATCTGGAAGAGCTGGAGTCCGTGGTGTTCGCCATCATGATCGAGAAGAACGTCACCGTGGAAGGCTTGGACGGCGTGCTCGAACGCGCCCGCGAGCGCGGCGTGGACATGACCCAGTGGGGGCCGGCGGATTTCAGCTTCTCGCGCGGGCAGCTGCGGCTGATGGGTTCGCCGGACATCCGCCCCTTCGAGGAGAAGGTGATCGCCAAATCCTTGGAGTACGACATTCGCCCGCGCATCGAGATCGGCGCCGTGGAACAGGCCAAGCGCTACCTCGACCTTGGCGTGCGCGACTTCTGCATCGGCTGGGACCGCATGCTCGTCCGCGCCGCGTGGATGAACCTCGGCGAAGGCATGAAGAAGCTGATGGAGACCGTGTAGACGGCTTTGGAGCCCGATGTCGGCAAGGGCCAACGCGAGCTCGACGTCAACGGCCGGACTTGCCCAAAACCAACGCTCGGGACTCATGCCGCCCGCCTCAAGGCATCTATTTCTCGCATTAAGGGCGTCTATTTCTCGCATTAAGGGCGTCTATTTCTCGCATTAGGGATGTTTGATTTCTCGCATTAGGGATGTTGATTTCTCGCATTAAGGTGTATTCTTCACCGCCCTAGGTCGATGACTGGGCCGGCGCGTCGGGCCCGTCATGCCGTGGAGCCGACTACCATGTACGCCCGATACCTGCAGCCCGTCCTCGAAGAGCTGCTTGGCGAGTTTCGCATCGTCTACCTGACCGGGCCGCGGCAGTCGGGAAAGACGACGCTCGCCCGCCTGGTGTCCCGCAACGCGGGGCTGGAGTACATCACGCTGGACGATCAGGCGACCTTGGCGTCCGTGCAAAGCGATCCGCACGGCTTCGTTCGCTCGCTGGGGAACAAGGCCGCGGTTCTCGACGAGTTCCAGTACGCGCCAGCCTTGATCGCCGCCGTCAAGGAAACCTCCGACCGCCTCGAGCCGCACGAGACCGGCAAGTTTCTGCTCACCGGTTCCGCCGACGTGTTCCGTTCCGCCCGCACGCAGGAATCGCTGCCTGGACACATGGCGAGGCTGGAGTTGCTGCCGCTGGCGATCACCGAACTCAGCGGCCAGCCGCTGAACGTCGTCGACCAGCTGCTGGCCGGAGACTTCACGAACGTTCCAGCCATGGCGACAACGCGGGAAGACATCGCCGGCTTGGTGCTGCGCGGAGGCTATCCCGAAGTGCAGAGCAAGAGCCGACGCGGCAAGCAGGCGTGGTTCCGCTCCTACTTGGAAGGTCGGCTGTTCAAGGACTTCGAGACCTTGCACGCCGCCCGCGGCGACTACTTCTCCAAGCTGCGCACCTTGGCGCCGTGGCTGGCGGGCGCCAGCGGCAACCTGCTGAAGTACTCGAACATCGCCAACGACTTGGAACTCGACGACCGGCTGAGCAAGCGCTACGTGGAAATCCTTGAACTCATGCACATCGTTCGTCGCCTGCCGGCGTGGAGCAAGGGGCGCGCCAAGCGATTGGCAACGCGCATGCCCAAGCTGCACTACGTCGACACCGGGCTGGCCTGCCACCTGCTTGGGCTGCGCAGCGAACGGCAGCTGTTGGGCAGCCCGTACTACGGCGGCCTGCTGGAGAGTCTGATCTGCATGGAGTTCTGCAAGCACATCGCCTGGGCGGACGAGGCCGTGGACCTGTGGCACTTCCGCGACAAGCGCAAGCGCGAGGTGGACATCGTGCTAGAGCGCGACGACTCGCGCATCATTGGCGTGGAGGTGAAGGCGTCCGCGAGCGTCCGCCGGGAGGACTTCAAGGGCCTCGCCGCGTTGGCCGAGTTCGCTGGCAGCGCCTTCGAGCGCGGCGCGCTGTTCTACGGCGGGCAGGAGGCGCTGCCGTTCAGCCTTGGCACGAAGCGCTTTCACGCCCTGCCGCTGGGGATGCTGCTGCGGCCCGGCTAGCCTCGACCGTCGCGTCGCCCGCATCCGCATCCGTGCAACCGGCCCAAGGCCCCGTCAGACCGCCGCCTCCACCTCCAGCAGCGGCCGGCCCAGCCCGGCCCGGTGGGCGTTGTGGTAGTGCAGCAGCGCCGGTTCGTTGCGCCCGAACAGCACATGGCTTTGAATGCCCGCCTCGGCGCTGCGCTGGGTTGAAGCCGCCATGGCGTAGTCTTCGTTCTGCACCACGGCATTGAAGCCGTCGAAGCGTTCCTCGAAGCGGTGTCCGGCGAAGTGCGGCCTGGCCTTCTCGGTGACGTAGAAGCTGTGCGCGGTGCGCGAGCGACCGGGGTTGTCGCCCTCCGGGAAGATGCGCACCACGTCCACGGCGCCCGGGTCCACCAGGAAGATGGTGTTCGGATAGACGAAGTAGACCGACAGCGTCATGGAACGAAACGGCCACTCGTTCAAGTTCGGCGTCGATTCGCCGACCTCCTCGAAACGCTGGATGAGGGCGAACACCATGCGGTAGTTGGCGCCGAAAGTGTCGTGGGTTTGCAGGTTGCCGCGAATGTCGTTGGCCAGCGTTTTGCGGTGCAGGACGTCGAAGTGGTAGTTCTCGCCGAAGGTGTCGACGGCGAGTTTCCAGTTGACGTCCGCGTGGATGGTCTGCGAGGCGCCGTAGCTGTGCGCGGCCAGGTCCCAGTGCGCCATGTCGTCTTCGAGGCCGCCGAGCATCGCATCCACGTCGATGTCGCCGCCCGGAGTCGGCCTCACCCACAACATGCCGTGGCGTTCGGCCGCCGGCAGTTCGATGAGGCCGAAGCCCTTCTTGTCGACTTCGCCGAAGCGTTGCTCGCGGTTGATGGCGACGAGGTTGCCCTGGCTGTTGTACGTCCAGGCGTGGAACGGACAGCTGAAGCGCAGACGCTCGCCGCGACCGTCCGGCACCACCTGGGCGCCGCGGTGGCGGCAGGTGTTGGCGAAGGCATGGAACGCGCCTTGTTCGTCGCGGGTCATCAGGATCGGCAAGCCGGTTTCGGAATCCGCCCAGTAGCTGCCCGGCTTCGGCAGATCGCACGAGAGCCCCATGAACAGCGGCGTTTCGCGGAAGAACGTCCGGCGCTCCTCGGCGAGCAGTTTCGGGCAGGTGAAATCCTCAAGCGGGCTGCGCACGATGCCGTCGCCGTGTATTTCGCCGCCATCCTTGTCGAAGCCCTGCTTGAGAATGCCCAGCAGGCGCTGTCGTTCTTCGAGTCGCATAGGGTTGGGTTCCTAGGAAGTTGCGTAGCCTTGGCAGGCGCCAAGCCTAGCATGCCGCATGGCGGACGGGATCGTGCGAATGTCGCCAGCTGCCGTTAAGCTGGATGCAGTGTGGGTAGGGTTCCCGTTGCGCGGATGGAAGCGGTTTGGGGACGACAACGCCAAAGGGGGCTCCTGTGCCGCCAGACTCCGACTCCTCGAGTGGCACGCTGCTCGTTCTCGCCTCGTCTTCTCCCTATCGCCGGGAACTGCTTGAACGCCTCGGCCTGCCGTTTACCGCCGTCGCTCCCGACATCGACGAGAGTCCGCTGCCCAATGAATCCGCCGCGCAGTTGGCGGCGCGGCTGTCGCTGGCCAAGGCCAGGGCGGTCGCCGAGCAGTGGCCGCTAGCGTTGATCATCGGTTCGGACCAAGCTGCGGCGTTCGACGACCGCATCCTCGGCAAGCCCGGCAACGTCGAGCAAGCGGTGCAAGGGCTGCTCGCCTTCGCCGGCCGACGAGTGGACTTCCATACCGGCGTTGCCGTGCTGCACGCGCCTTCGCGCCGCGCCGCGCTGCACGTCGACTTGACCTCGGCGCACTTCCGCTGCTTCGGCGTCGTCGAAGCGCGGCGCTACGTCGAGCGCGACCGGCCGCTGGACTGCGCCGGCGGCATTCGCTTCGAAGGCCTCGGCCCGTTGCTGCTGCGGCGGGTGGTCTGCGAAGACCCCAGCGCCGCCATTGGCCTGCCGCTCATCAAGCTCGGCGCCATGCTGCGCGACGAAGGGTTCGATCCCCTCGCGTGAATCGTGCCGGCGGCCGCACCCCAAGCGAGCCGCCGCGCCACCGCTCATGCCGTCAGGGGGTGGACCCGGCCGCGTCCTGCCAGCGGCTGAACGCCGACGGGAGCGACGCTTCGAACCGCTTGTTCGCGTCGCCGAGTGGCAGCTTCAGCTCGCTGGCGTGCAGCAGCAGACGGCCGCCAGCGTCGCCGCCGTACTTCTCGTCGCCCAGCACGGGGTGCCCCGCAGCGGCCGCATGAACGCGGATCTGATGCGTGCGCCCGGTCTTCGGATAGGCCGCCAGCCAAGTCGAATCCGCGCCCCGCGCGACCACCCGGAACGCGGTGCGCGCCGGCTCGCCAGCGGCGTCCACGCGCACGCGCCGCTCGCCGTTCTCCAGCACGTAGCGCTTCAGCGGTTCGGCGATCAAGCGCAGCTTCGGCGGCCACCGGCCAGCGACGATCAAGTCGTAGCGCTTGCCGACCCGGCCTTCCCGGAAGGCCGCGTGCAGGTGGCGCAGCATGCTGCGGCTCTTCGCCACCGCCAGGCAGCCGGAGGTGTCGCGGTCCAAGCGATGCGCCAGCTCGTAGCGCGTCTGCGGTCGATGCTGGCGCAGGATTTCGACAACGCCGAAGGAAACGCCGCTGCCGCCGTGAACCGCCAGGCCGCTCGGCTTGTCGAGCACCAGCAGGCTGTCGTCCTCGTAGATGGCGCTGGCCATCAGGCGAGCGAATGCGTCACGGGGTGCCGTTGCGGCGGCCGCGTGCGCCGTGCCTCGGTACGGCGGCAGGCGCACCAGGTCGCCGTCCCGAACGCGGGTGGCCGGCTGCGCCCGAGCGCCGTTTACACGCACTTCGCCACGCCGAACCATGCGGTAGACGCGGCTCTTCGGCAGCCCTTTCAGTCGGCCAAGCAGAAAGTTGTCCAGACGCTGAGGCACGCCGGTGGCCACCTCGACGACGGCCGCCGGGTGCCAAGCGCTCGACGGCGCATCGTCGCCCTCCCCTGCCCGGCTGCTTTTCTGCCCCGTCGCGCCCGTCCGCACTCTCGCCTCACGCTCTGCCCAACTGCCCAACTATCAATGCGTTGAAGAACTTGTCCACACCATGCTACAGTTGGCGCTGTGCGCGGCAAGGGCAACAAGCCAATCGCTTTGCCATCCCGCGCCTTCTTTCACGAGAGTCATCAGCATCATCAACGCCTCGCACCGCACCACATCGTCAGGAGTCCAACGGCTGGCGGCATCCGCTACGGGAGAGCATCCCCAAGGCACGCGAAGTGCCCCGACGCCATGCGCCACGATACAGCCGACCAAGGCTCGCCAAACCAGCCTTGGAGACCCGCGCGCCACGACAGCCAGCGGGCATCCGCACCGACAAGGCGAACTCGCCTGTCCTGGTGCCCTGCACACGGATGCCGACTACCCGTTGCCCGCCGACGCGCGCCACGCCCACGCAGTGGCGACAGACACCGGCGACCGGGCAGGACACGGGCAGCGCATAGCGACGGACGACGTTCAGGCGCGTTCCGAGGCGTTGACAACACGGAAACGCCAACATGAAACGCATGCTAGTCAACGCGACCCAGCCGGAGGAGGTTCGGGTCGCCTTGGTCGATGGTCAGAAGCTCTACGACCTCGACATCGAAAACCGCACCTACGAGCAAAAGAAAGGCAACATCTACAAAGCGCGAGTCACGCGCGTCGAACCCAGTCTGGAAGCCGCCTTCGTCGAGTTCGGATCGGACCGGCACGGCTTTCTGCCGCTTAAGGAGATCGCCCCGAGCTGCTTCGTTCGCCAACCCAAGGGCCAGGCCAAGGAGGGACGCGCGAACATTCGCGACGTCATCAACGAAGGCCAGCAGCTGATCGTCCAAGTCGAGAAGGAAGAACGCGGCAGCAAGGGCGCAGCGCTTACCACCTTCCTGAGCATCGCCGCCCGCTATCTGGTGCTGATGCCGAACAATCCCCGTGCCGCGGGGGTGTCCCGGCGCATCGCCGGCGACAACCGGGATTCGCTGCGCGAGGCGCTGCGAACGCTCGACATTCCGCAAGGCATGGGCGTCATCGTGCGCACCGCCGGAGTGGACCGGGACGCCGGCGACCTGCAATGGGACCTCGACTACCTGCTGCAACTGCACGATTCGATCCAGCAGGCGGCGGCGTCGCTGTCCGCGCCGACGCTGCTGTACCAGGAGAACAACGTCGTCGTGCGGGCGATCCGCGACTGTCTGCGCCGCGACGTGGGCGAGGTGCTGATCGACGGCGAGGACGCCTTCCAGCAGGCGCGGGACTTCATCGAGCCGGTCATGCCCCAGTACCGGGAGCGCATCAAGTACTACGACGATCCGATTCCGCTGTTCAACCGCTACCAGATCGAAAGCCAGATCGAGACGGCCTTTCAGCACGAAGTGAAGCTGCAATCCGGCGGCAGCGTGGTGATCGACCCCACCGAGGCGCTGGTGTCCATCGACATCAACTCGGCGCGCGCCACCAAGGGCACCGACATCGAGGAAACCGCCTTCAACACCAATCTGGAAGCCGCCGACGAAATCGCCCGCCAGCTGCGCCTGCGCGACATGGGCGGCCTGATCGTCATCGACTTCATCGACATGGTGGCGAAACGGAACCAGCGCGCCGTGGAAACGAGGATGCGCGATGCGCTGCGCGCCGACCGCGCCCGGGTGCAGGTTGGCGAGATCTCGCGCTTCGGGCTGATGGAGCTGTCGCGCCAGCGCCTGCGCCCGTCTCTGGAGGAACTGACCACGGAGACTTGCCCGCGCTGTTCCGGACAAGGCCGCATTCGCGACATCAAGACGCTGGCGCTCTCCATCCTGCGCGTCGTGGAAGAGCAGGCGTTGAAGCAAAGCAGTTCGATCGTCCGCGCCCGGGTGCCGCTGAACGTCGCCTCCTATCTGCTGAACGAGAAGCGCAGCGAAGTGGCGGACATCGAACGACGCACCTCCACGCATCTGGTCATCGTCCCGGCGGCGGACCTGGAAACTCCGAATTACGAAATCAAACGCATACGCGACGACATCGCCGAGACCGAAGGCGGCATTGCCAGCTACGAGTTCATGGAGGCGGCCCCGGCCGAAGTTCCCATGCCGCGGGACGTCAAGCCAGCGAGGCCCAGGCAGACCGCGGCCGTGCCGAGCACGCCGCCGCCAGCGCCGCCACCAGCGCCGCCGAGGCAAGACGCCGCCCGGGCGCCAGGGCAGCAGCCAGCAGCGGCCGAAGGCGGCATGCTGCGGCGTCTGCTGAAGCGACTGTTCGGCAGCGGCGGCAGCACCGGCGAAGAGGCAGCCGCCGAAAGCAGCCCAGGCAGGCGCAGCCGACGCCGCGGCAGCGCTGCCCGAACGCCGCGGCAGCCCGAGCGGGCCGCGCCGGCACCGGCTCGGGCCGGTAGCCGGGCGCGCCGCGAAGACCCTCGCCGGGACCGACGCCGAACGCGACGTCCGACGAACGACGAGCGCAACCAGTCCGGCGATGCGCACAGCCAGTCGCGCTCCGATTCCGACGCGCCGGGCGGTCGCTCGCGCGGCGGACGCAATCGCCGCCGACAAGGCCGCGCCCAGCCGCGACAGGAAGCGCCACGGAGCGCGCAGGACTCGTCCGCACCGGCGCACGAGGGACGCGCCACGGATGAACAAGCGAACCGCGGAGCAACCCAAGTCGGCGGTCGCGGGCACGGCGGCGCCGCCAGCGAGGAGGCCGTCGCAGCCAGCAGACGCAAGCCGCGTCGCGACCGCTCGTCCATCCAGAGCGGCGACGGCACGCCGCAGCAAGCTCCCTCCGCCAACGCGGCAAACGCTCCGCAGGCGGTACACGCGCAAGCTGGCCAGAGTGCCGATCCCGCTAATGCCGCATCCAGCGCCGAGCCTCGTGACAACCGCCCAGGCCCGGCAGCGGCGAAGCCAGACGCAACGAAACCGCAGGCCGCAGCAAGCCCCGGGGAAGCAGCGCCGGCGGCACTCGCGGGGCAAGCGGCACCGCGCCACCAAACCGATCAACCCGCCGAGGCGAAGTCGAACGCCGCGTCGCACACGGAGGCCCCGGCCAAAGCGGAGTCGGCGACCGTGCCATCGGCAGCTCGGGAACCGTCGCCGGCCATCGCCTCCCTGGGACGGGCGAGCAACGACCCGAGGGAACTTCGGCGCAGAGCGCAGACCGCCGAGCCATAGACGCACGCGATCCGGTCAAGGAGCGTCCACGCCCTTCACCGCCGGTTCCAGCTGCAGCCCGACGCCGTACTTCGCGGCGATGTCGTCGCGTATCCGTTCGCTGAGCTGCAGCAGGTCGCCGGCGGTCGCGCGGCCGCGGTTGACGAGCACCAGGGGCTGTCGCGGCCACACTTGCGCGTCGCCTTGGCGCACGCCTTTCCAACCCGCGGCGTCGATCAACCGAGCGGCGGAGACCTTGAATCGATCGACGCCCTCGGCGAAGGCGTCGACATCGAGCCTGGCGCGCACGGCGTCCAACTGGCGGGCATCGATCAGCGGATTCTTGAAGAAGCTGCCGACGTTGCCGACGAGTCGCGGATCGGGCAGTTTGCGGCGCCGTACCCGCAGCACCGCTTCGGCGATGCTGACGCGGCTCGGGCCGACGCCCATTCGCCGCAGTTCCCGGCGCACGTCCGCATAGCACGGCCGCAGCGGCCGTTCGCCGAGCACCATCGCCACGCGCACGACGACCAGCCGCTCGCCGCCGTCGGCCTTGAACAGGCTGTCGCGGTAGCGGAACCCGCACTCGTCGACGCCGAGAGTTCGGAACGCGCCGCGCCGACGGTCGAAGACGGTGACGGACTCCAGCACTTCGGCCAGTTCCAGCCCGTAGGCGCCGATGTTCTGTACCGGCGCGGCACCCACCGAACCAGGAATGAGCGCCAGATTCTCCAAGCCGCCGATGCCCTGCCCCTGGGCGAACCGAACCACCCCGTGCCAGCTCTCGCCGGCGCCCGCGCAAAGGCGCCAGCGCTGCGCGTCCAGGCGCACCACCGCGATGCCACGGATCGCCGGACGAACCACGATGCCGGGAAGCCGCCGACGCAGGACGACGTTCGACCCCTCGCCCAGCAGCGTCACCGGAACGTCTCGAGCGTCCGCCTCCGACAAGCGTTCCGCCAGTTCGTGGTCGCTGGTCGCCAGCTGGACGTCGTCGGCCATGCATTCCACGCGCAAGGTGTTGGGAACCAGTCGATTCATGCCGAGCAGGTCAAGCGGAAGGTGAAGTTGATGCGCTCGCCCACCGGTTTGGCGGTGCGTGGCGCGCAGTGCTTGTAGTCGCGCTGGCTGCGCCCCCACATCAGCAGCAGCGAACCCGGCGCCAGCGCCACGCCGACGCTTGCGCCGCCGCGCCGGGGGCGAAGGCGGAACATCCGCTCGGCGCCGACGCTGAGCGAGGCGATCACCGGCCGACGGCCGAGGTCGGCCTCGTCGTCGGCGTGCCAGCCAAGCATGTCGTGGCCGTTGCGATAGCGGTTGACCAGCACGAAGTTGAAGCGCCAGCCGGTGCGCCCGGCCACCTCCAAGGCCAGTTCGCGCAGCAGCGCCGGCCAGGGCGACGCCCGGCGGACGACGCCGCTGTAGCGGTAGGCGGTTCCGGGTTCGCCGTACCAAGCGGTCAGCCGCGGCGCCCGATGCGCCCGGCCGAACAGCACGATGCGCTCGCGCTGCCACTCCAGCGCGGCGAGGGCCTGGCGGAACAGACGCTCCGCTTCCAGACGCTCCAGGAACGCCGGCACAAGGTGGACTTCAGGAACGCCGACGCCGTGCCCCGCGCACAGGAGTTCCGCCGGAGGCAGATAGGTCATGGCTGGTTATGATAGGCTGAAATCCGCGTCACAAACGGCGGCAAGCATGGATATCTCGGGCAAGGTCGCGGTGGTCACCGGCGGCGCTTCCGGCCTCGGCAAGGCAACCGCGCAAGTCATCGCCGCCGCCGGCGGCAAGGTCGCGATCGTGGATCGCAACATGGAACTGGCGCAAAGCACGGCGCGCGAGCTGGGCGAAGGCAGCGCCGCCTTTGCCGCCGACGTCGCCGACGCCGCCTCGGTCGAAGCCGCCATCAACGGCATCGTGGAACGCTTCGGCGCCATCCACATCAACGTCAACTGCGCTGGCATCGCCGCCGCTGGACGCACCGTCGGCCGCGACGGTGCGCTGGATCTGGCAGCGTTCAACCTGATCGTGCAGGTGAATCTGGTGGGAACCTTCAACACGCTGCGGCTGTGCGCCCTGCACATGGCCAAGAACGAACCGGACAACGACGACGGCGAGCGCGGCGTCATCGTCAACACGGCGTCGGTGGCCGCCTTCGACGGGCAGATCGGCCAAGCCGCCTACAGCGCCAGCAAGGGCGGCGTCGTCGGCATGACCCTGCCCATCGCCCGGGACCTGGCGCGCAGCGGCATTCGCGTCTGCACCATCGCGCCCGGCATCTTCGAGACGCCCATGATGCTCGGCGCTCCGGATCGCGTGCGCCTGCCCTTGATCGACGCCGTGCAGTTCCCCAACCGTCTCGGCGAAGCGCCGGAGTACGCGCTGCTGGCGAAGCAGATCGTCGAAAACCCCTACCTCAACGGCGAAACCATACGCCTCGACGGCGGCATTCGGATGCAGCCCCGCTAGCGTCCAAGCTGGGCCGGCGACAGCGATGAAGTGGAACTCGCGAGCCTCGGCCGCCACGGCGCTGGCCCTCGCTGGCGCTCTGCCGCTGATGGCGCAAGCCCAGCCGAAGCCGCTCGAGGATCCGATTCCGACGCCCATCGCGCACGGCGACCTGCTGCTGGCGGCGCTGCCGTTCGTTCGCGCCCCGCGCACCATCGATCCGGCCAAGCCCGCCACCACCAACGCAGCGCACGCGCGCATTCAATACCTGCTGCCCGTTCCCGACGGTTCCGGGCGGCTGGCCTTCAACGACCTGCGCGGTCTGCTCTACCTCACCGATGTCGCCGGCAGTCCGGCGCGGGTCTACTTGGACTTGCGCCGCGAAAACGTGGACTTCCACAACCGCGACTTTCCCAACGAGGCCGGGCTGCTCGGCTTCGCCTTCCACCCCCAGTTCGGCCAGCGCGGCAAGCCGGGCTACGGCAAACTCTATCTGGCCTTCAGTTCCGGCCCGGACAGTGGCACGGCAGCGTATCTGGACGAGAGCGGGCAGAACCAGGAGAGCGTCCTGCGCGAGTGGACCGTCGCGGACCCTGCCGCGGACACGTTCCGCGGCGCCTCGCGGGAAGTGCTGCGGGTCGGCCAGTTCTCGCCGACGCACAACATCGGCACCATCGCCTTCAACCCAACCGCCAGCGAAGGCAGCGCGGACTTCGGCAACCTTTACGTCTGCCTCGGCGACGGCGGCGGCAGAGACGACCCGAAGCTGAACGGGCAGAGCTTGGCGACGCCCTTGGGAGCGATCCTGCGCATCGATCCACTGGGCGGCAACGACCAGCAAGGCTACGGCATACCGGCGGACAACCCGTTCGTCGACGTGCCTGGCGCGGCGCCCGAAATATGGGCATACGGGCTGCGCCACCCGCAGCAGTTCTCCTGGGATCGAGACGGGCGCATGTACATCGGCGACATCGGCCAGGACCAGGTGGAAGAGGTGAATCTCGGCGTCGCCGGGGGAAACTACGGCTGGCGGCTGCGCGAAGGCACGTTCGCCACCGCCTTCGGCGTCGACGCCGAGCAGATCGGCGCGGTCTTCCCGCGGCCAGCGACAGACCCGCGGCCGTTCGTCTATCCGGTCGCCCAGTACGACCACGACGAGGGTTTCGCCATCGCCGGCGGCTTCGTCTATCGCGGCGAGCGCATTGCCGAACTGCGCGGCAAGTACGTCTTCTCGGACATCGCCAACGGCCGGCTGTTCGCCATCGACACCGACCACCTGAAGCCCGGCGAGCCCAGCCCCATCGAAGAGATACGGCTGCTCGTCGACGGCCGGGAACAGAGCCTGGCGGAGGTCGCCGGCTTCGCCAACACCTACCACGGGCCGGAGCATCCCCGGGTCGACCTGCGTCTTGGCATCGATCATGCAGGAGAGCTCTACCTGCTGACCAAGGGCGACGGCTGGATACGCAAGCTGGCGCCGGCAGCGGCGGCAGCCGGGCGGGAGTCGTGAGCAGGATGAAGACCGTGCCCACCGATGCCAGCGTCGATGCGTTCATCGACGCGGTGGAAGACCCGCAACGCAGAGCGGACTGCCGCACTGTCGCCGCCATGATGGCCGAGGTCACCGGCGCGCCGGCGCGGATGTGGGGGCCGTCCATCGTCGGCTTCGGCAGCTACCACTACCGCTACCAGAGCGGCCGCGAAGGCGACTTCATGGAGACCGGATTCTCGCCGCGCAAGCGAGTGCTGACGATCTACGTCATGGCCGGCTTCTCGGACTGCCAGGCGCTGCTCGCCAAGCTCGGCCGGCATACGACCGGAAAGTCCTGCCTGTACGTCAAACGCCTTGCCGACGTGGACGTCGCCGTGCTGCGCGAGCTCGTCGACAGCTCCGTGCGTTTCGTTCGGCAAAAGTACCCGCGTGCCGCTTCCAGAACAACGTGCGTTGCAGTGGAGCGGGTTTCGTCGCTCGACCTGGACACCCGCGGCCTTGCGGGGCGGCACACCCTCGAGTAGCACGTGCCGAGGCGACGACGGACGGAACGTGCCATTTGCCACGTCAACTCGAAATCGAACCGCTAGCAGGCGCGTTCTTCTCCAAGCCGCCTAGCCGCCGTCCGCCAGGCACGAAGTGGAACTCTTAAGCGATCCGCCGCGCCTGCTGCGCTGGGCCATGTCGAAAGCCATGCGGCGGCTGGTGAGCGCGGAGCGCACCAAGGCACGCCACGCAAAGGTGGAACGCCTGCGCCGGAAAGCCGGCCGCGGGCACGTCGTGGAGTACTTCCACCAGCTCGACGACGGCTACAGCCACTTGGCCGCGCAGCTGCTGCGGCCGCTGCTGAACGCCTACGACATCGAGCTCGTCGGCCATCTGGTGCCCCCGCCCGACCTGCGCAACGCGCCGGAACAGGAGCTGCTGGCGGAACTGTCGCGGCGCGACGCGGCAAGCATCGCGCCCCACTACGGCTTGCGGTTCGACGGCGCCGCTGCGCAGAAGCCAGAGCTTTTGGATCTCGGCACGCGGATGCTGGCGGGCACCGCCGGCGAAGCATTCGCCGATCTAGCGCCGCAAGTGGGCGAGGCGCTGTGGAGCAGCTCGACGGACGCCATGCAGTCTCTGGCGCAGCAGGCCCCGCCCGTCGATGCTGCGAGCGCCGCGCAGGCGCTGGCGTCGGGCGCGGCGCGGCGGCGACGCTTGCGCCACTACTCCGGCGCCATGTTCCACTACGGCGGCGAGTGGTACTGGGGCGTGGACCGGCTTTACCACCTGGAGCGGCGGCTGCGCGAGCTGGGCGCCGGCAAGTCCGCCGGCGGGCTGCTGGCGCCCCGGCCAGCCGTCGAAACCGGGCCCAACAAGGAAGGCGACTCGCTCACCTTGGAGGTGTACCCCTCGATACGCAGCCCCTACACGTCGCTTGTCTTCGACCAGGCCGTGGAACTCGCCGAGGCCACCGGCGTGCAGCTGGCGGTCCGGCCGGTGCTGCCGATGGTCATGCGCGACGTGCCGGTGCCGCGCGAGAAAGGCATGTACATCTTCATGGACGCCGCGCGGGAGGCGCGGGCGCTGGGTTTGGACTGGGGCGACTTCCACGATCCGGTGGGCGAACCGGTGCGCCGCTGCTACTCGCTGTATCCCTTCGCGGTCCGCCAGGGCCGCGGCGTCGCCTTGCTCAGCGCCTTCATGCGCGCCGCCTTCTACGAGGGCGTGGACACCAGCACGCAAGCCGGCCTGCGGCAGGTGGCGGAACGCGCCGGGCTGAACTGGCAGGAGGCGCGGCGGCACCTCGACAGTGGCGAGTGGGCACCGGAAATCGAGGCAAACCGGCTCGCCTTGTACGAATGCGGCCTGTGGGGCGTGCCGAGCTTCCATCTGCGCCGCGACGCGCAGACGGTACTGGCCACCTGGGGACAGGATCGGCTGTGGCTGGTCAGCCGCGCGATCCAGCGTCTGCTCGGCGAGCGTCGAACCGACGACTCCGCCCGCTCCGCCGGACCGGCGCCTCCGGGCACTTGAGCAGCAGCAGGTGCGAAAGCTCGCGCTGGCAGCCAGTGGTGGCCGTGCTTCTGGCCTTGGCCGGGGCTATGCCTACCGGCTGGAACTGCTGCTCGCGCTGGCGCCAGTCGTCACGACGTTCGGGATCCCATCGCCCCGCATCGCTCGGTGTCGTGGCAGCAAGGGCCGGCGCGGCCAACGGCGCCGCCGAACGGGCGGCAGCCCAACATCGTCTTCATCCTGGCCGACGATCCGGCTTCAACGACGTCTCCTTGCACAGCCTGGCGACCATGCCCGACGGCTCGCCGACCACGCCGCACATCGACTCGATAGCCGCCGGCGCCGACCTGCCGAGGATCGCATCATCGACGGCGTCGCACCTCAGCCGCCGAGCTCTTGGCGCACCCGCCGCGCGTCCGCTGGCGTGTCGACGCCTCCCGGCACCGGCGCCACCGCTTCGGCGACGGCGATGCTGCGGCCCTGGGACAGAAAGCGCAGCTGCTCCAGGGCTTCCACCTCTTCCAGCGCGCTCGGCGGCCAGGAGACGAACTCGTCCAGCGTCCGCACCCGGTAGGCGTAGATGCCGATGTGCCGCCGCCAGTGGCCGCCGATGTCCGCCGGCTCGGCAGCTCCGAACTCGGCGCGGGACCACGGTATCGGCGCTCGGGAGAAGTACAGCGCCCGGCCGGCGGCGTTCGCCACCACTTTGACGACGTTGGGATCGAAGACGTCCTTCGTGCGGTGGATCGGCTCGCACAAGGTGGCGACGTGCGCGCCGCTTGCGGCCAGCAGTTTCGCCACCTGATCGATCACCTCGGGTGGCACCAGGGGCTCGTCGCCCTGCACGTTGACGACGATGTCGTCAGCGCCCCAGCCAAGCTGGCGAACCGCCTCCATGACGCGGTCCGAGCCGGATGCGTGGTCGGTGCTGGTCAAGACCGCCGGCGCGCCGGAAGCCGCGGCCACGGCAGCCACCCGTTCGTCGTCGGTGGCGACCACGACGCAGTCGGCGGCCGACGCCAAAGCCTGTCGCGCCACTCTTGCGATCATGGCCTGGCCGCCCAGGTCGATGAGCGGCTTGCCCGGCAGCCGTGTCGAGGCGTAGCGCGCCGGAATCACCACCCGATAGTTCATGCGGCATCGGACGCGGCGGCATGCGCGGATGCCGCCTCTCGGGCGGCATCGTCGTTGCCGAACGTCACGCCGCCCTTGCGCAGGATGTCGCGCAGCCGTTCTTCCACGGGTTCGTGGAAACGCATGTCGATCTCCAGGTACCAGCAGTGCCGTACCGTGCCGAGCGGGCGGATCTTCTCCGCGTCCTTTTCGGTGACCACCAGCGTCGTGCCGGCGGCGACTTCGAGGTCGGCCAACGAGAAGCGATGGTGATCGGGATAGGCGCGCACCGGCGTCTTGATGCCGATGCTGGCCAGCGTCGCCTCGAAGCGCCGCGGATTGCCGATGCCGGCAACGGCGGCGATCGGGCGTCGCGAGGCGGCGAACTCCGCCACCGCCAGTCGTTCGCCGGTGGCCACGTTGACGAAGGCCGTTGCCTGCGCCGTCATCACGGACTCGCCTTCCGCCAGCCCCGTTCGGATGCCGTTGGCAACCACCCAGTCGCAGTCCAGCAGGCGCTCCACCGGCTCGCGCAACGGCCCGGCGGGCAGGCAGAGGCCGTTGCCAACGCCGCGGAAGCCGTCGATCACGGCGACTTCGACGCTGCGCCCCAAGGCGTAGTGCTGCAGTCCGTCGTCGGCGATGACGACATCCACCTCGCAAGTGGCCAGCAGCGTCTGCACGGCGCGCACCCGGTTCGGGTCCACCACCACCGGGCACCGGCAGCGGCGGGCGATCAGCGCCGCTTCGTCGCCGCATTCGCTGGCCGGCGTGGTCGCTGCCACCGACAGCGGATAGTCCGCCTTGCCGCCGTAGCCCCGGGAAACCACGCCCGGACGCACGCCGCGTTCGGCCAGCCAGCGCGCCAGCCAAACCACCAGCGGCGTCTTGCCGGTGCCGCCGACGGTGATGTTGCCGACCACCACCACCGGCGCCGGCGCCTGCCAGCATCGACTTCGGCCTTGCAGGAAACGCCGTCGGCGATGGCGAGCGAACCATGCGAACAGCGCCGCCGCCGGCATCAGCAGCCACGGCCACAGCCGAGCGTCGTACCAGGCGCGCACCAGCGGGCTCAAGGCCGCGGCTGGAATCGGCGTCGGTTGCAACACCGGCGCCGCTGCGGCCGCATCGCTGGCGGCTTCCTCGAACTGCGAGCGGTAGAGTTCGGCGTAGGCGCCGCCGGCGGCCATCAGGCTTTGATGGTCTCCGGTTTCCACCACGCTGCCGTCTTCCACCACCGCGATCACGTCGGCTTTTTCGATCGTCGACAGACGATGGGCGATCACCACCGTGGTGCGCCCGTGCATCACCTCCTCCAGCGCGGCCTGCACTTGCTTTTCCGACACCGCATCGAGGGAGGATGTCGCCTCGTCCAGAATCAGTATCGGCGCGTCCTTCAGCAGCGCCCGGGCGATGGCCACGCGCTGTCGCTGGCCGCCGGAGAGCAGCACGCCGTCGTCGCCGACCACGGTGCCGAGGCGCTGCGGCAGTTCGTCGACGAACGCCTGGGCCTGGGCCCGGCGCACGGCTTCCTGCACATGCTCGGCAGAGGCGTCCGCCAAGCCGCCGTAGGCGATGTTGTTGGCCAAGGTGTCGTTGAACAGCGTCACGTTCTGGGTCACCAGCGCGATCTGCCGACGCAGGCACGACAGCCGATAGCTCTGAAGCGGCTTGCCGTCGAGCAGGATGCGACCGGAAGTGGGCACGTAGAAGCGGGCGATGAGGCTTGCCAAGGTCGTCTTGCCGGCGCCGGAACGGCCGACCAGCGCCACCGTCTGGCCCGGGGCTATGGTCAGCGAGACGTCGCGCAGCACCGCCGGCCGGTCGCCGTAGGCGAACGACACGTTCTCGAAGCGCAACTCGCCGGCCACGCGATCCACGTCCAGTTCGCCGGCGTCCTGCTCGGGCGGCTGGTCGAGTTGCGCGAAGATGTCCTCGGCGGCCGCCAGGCCGCGCTGCAAGCGCGCATTGACGTCCGAGAGCTTCTTGATCGGATTGGCCAGCGCCCCGGCGATGCCGAGGTAGGTGGCCAACGTGCCCGGGGACATTTCCTCGCCCAAGGGCACGAACACCAGACAGACCAGTGCGCTGAGCGCCGCCGCCGCGAGCAGCTGGATCAGCTGGGCGCTGCTCGCCTTGGTGGCCGCCATCTTCAGGTTCAGCCGCCGGTTCTGCTCGCTGGCAGCGAGAAAACGCTGCCTTTCGTAGCCTTCGCCACCGAATATCTTCACTTCCCGATAGCCGGACACGGCCTCGGACGCAACGTGGGTGACGTCGCCCATCGAGTCCTGGATGCGCGTGCTCAGACGCCGGAAGCGCTTGGACGCGAAGCGCACGATCACTCCCACCAGCCACGCAACGACGGCAAAGGTAAGGGTCAGCAGCCAGTTGATGTAGAACATGGCGCCGAGGTAGGCCACCACCTTCAGGCCATCGGCCACCAGCACCTTCAAGGAGTCCGTGGTGGTATCGCGCAGCTGCCCGGCGGTGAAGGTCATGCGGTTCACCAAGGCGCCCTGGGCGCTCTTGTCGTAGAAGGCGCTCGGCAGAAACAGCAGTTTGTCGAACAGCTGCCGGCGAACGACGTGGATGGCGTGCAGCGCCACCTTGGACAGCGCGTACTCGCCGGCGACGGTGCCAAGCGCCCTAGGCACAGCCAGCGCCAGCATGGCCAAGGGAAACATCCAGACGTAGTGCAACTTGGGGTCGCTGAGCGCATCGACGACCCTGCCGAACACCCAGGCGAAGCCCACCTCGCCGCCCGCGGCGAAGGCGAAGCCAACGGCGGCGACCAGGAACCAGCGCTTGTGGTCGGCAACGTAGCCGAGCAGCCGTCGATAGATGGCCCAGTCGCCGCTCTTCGTCGATCGCTCGCCCTTGGCAAGCGGCCCCGCGGACCCCGCCCGGCCGTTCCCGTCGTCGCTGCTACTCGTTTTCAATCAGGTACAACCTGTTGATTTTCCATAACTTAGGCACAAGTTGAGCTAGCCGCGCACGGCCTCGCCACCGCGTCGGCGCAGGTTGGCCGAGTACGGCAGACTCTGCATGAAGCGCTCGATCCAGCGCCAGTCCGGGCTGCCGCCCGCCGTTGCCGGCAAGGCCATCGAGGTGCGGCGCAAGCGCTTTTGGCTGCACTTCCGGCCGTAGTTGTAGCGATACTGCTCGACGTTCAGCAACGTCACGAGAAACAGCGCCGCCAACGCGCTCATGTCGAACTTCGGCGCCAGCACTTCGACGTGATCGGATGCCGAGAACGGCCGCGCCTGGTAGGAGCAGTAGCCCATGACGGCGCTGTCGATGGTCAGCACGCCGCCGTCTTCCGTGCAGTGGTCGTAGAAGCCCGCGACGCCGTTGTTGCTGGCCTGGGTGGTCACGTAGGGATGCTCGCCCCGTGGCAGCACCGCGAGCTCCCGCGGCGGCGTGGTCGTCGAGCCGCGAACGTCGAACAGGTCGACGACGGGAAACCGCCGCCACTTGCGAACGTCGAGCACCGGGCGCCCTTTCGTCGCCGCCGCGCTGGACGCCTGGTCCAGCAGCCGGCTGCCGAACAGGTAGGTGGCATAGGCGTGCAAGGTGTCCTCGAACCTCGCCTTGGCGAGGATGGAGTAGTCGGTTTCCATGTACGCCTCGGCCGCCCACTCGTCGGTTGGCGACAGCGTCGCGTTTACCGACAGGCCGGCTTTCTCGGTGCGGTTGACCACATGGGCAATCCACCGCTCCTTGATCTCCGCCCAACGACCATGCACGTCGCAGCGGCCGCCGATCTTGCGCTTCTCGAAACCGTCGTCCTTGAAGTAGCCGAGGAACACTTCCTTGTTCGGCGAATGGGCACGGTGCGCGGTGAACATCATCGCGCAGGACACCACGCCGACGTTGGAGTTAAAGAACAGCTCGTTCGGCAGAGAGAGCACCGCCTCCAGCGTGTGCCTGCGCATGAGTTGCCGCTTGAGCTCCAGAATCCCTCGCTGGGTGGACAACGCGCACTGCATCGGCACCAGGGCGATGCATCGCCCGCCTTGCACCAAGCAGTCAAGATTGTTCAACACAAAAAGCAGCTCTTCGGTGTCTTGCTTCTTGTCCGCCTTGTAGGGTGGATTGAGCAGACCCACGGTGGGCTTGCGCTCGCGCATCTTGAGCACGATCGCTTCGTCGAAGCAGTCTCCCGGCTCGATGTTGGACTTGCCGTCCTGATGGACATGCATGTTCGACACCGCCAGCGCGAAGATGCTCGGCTGCAGTTCGACGCCGTACAGTTGCGACTTCTTGATGTCATCCTCGACGTTCTGGTTGCCTCGGGCGTC
The DNA here is from genome assembly GCA_965199875.1 of Candidatus Azotimanducaceae bacterium. Taxonomy (GTDB): domain Bacteria; phylum Pseudomonadota; class Gammaproteobacteria; order Pseudomonadales; family Azotimanducaceae; genus VXYL01. The sequence goes on from OZ241346.1 coordinate 349,821, forward strand.
CTCGATCATCCGCTTCATGGCGCTGATGAGGAAACCGCCGGTGCCTGCACAGTTGTCGTAGACGATGGACTTCGCGTCGACGTCGGCAAGTTCCACGAACAGCTCGGTGATGTGCGGCGGCGTCAGCACGATGCCGAGGCCCTTGTCGCTGTTGGCGTAGCGGAGAAACTCGACGTAGATGGAGCCCAAAACGTCGCGGTAGCGATGGGTTTTGCCGAAGGAGTTGATCTCGTCGTCGATGCCTTGGACGATCTCCTTCAGCGCGTTCTTCTTGGTGGTAAGCACCGGCGCCAAGGGCAGAAAGCCGATCTCCTGGCGAAGCATGGCCAGGCGGCGGCCATCCACGCCCGCCTGCTGCAAGTTTCCTAGAACCGACTCCACGACGAACTTCGCCAGCTCCTTCGGGTCGTCTTCTGCAGCAAAGCGACGGGCGAACGCGGGCCGCTGCAAAGCGATGAGCACGGCGCTCACTAGGAGCGAACGATTGCTCTCCGACACCTTGAGCGTGTGCAGCTTCGTGTTGAGTTGCCGAACGTACGTCTCCAGCGCGTGGCAGTCCCGCCGGTACTTCTCCGCGTCTCTCCGGTCGCCGGCTGCGCCGTTGAGCGGTTGCTTGATCTTGGATGACATCAACCGCTGCTCTTCAAGCACGGCTAAGGCCCGGTCAGGCTGGACAGCATCTCCACCACCGGCGACGGGTAGACGCCCAGCGCCACCACCGAGACGCCCAGCACCACCACGGCGGCGACGCCCTCCCAGGATGGTCGTCCCTGCGGCCTGGCCTGTCCTTCTTCCGCGTCTTCCCGTTTCGTCATTGCGAAGACGATGCGCAGGTAGTAGTAGACGCCGATGGCGCTGCCGACAATGAGCGCCCAGATCAACGCCCAGGCGGCGCCCTCGACGCCGGCGGCGACGACGTAGAACTTGGCGATGAAGCCGACCGTCAGCGGGATGCCAGCCAGCGACAGCGCCGCGGCAGCCAGCACCGCCGCCATCGCCGGCCGCCGCCAGAACAGGCCGTCGTAGGCGGAAAGCTCCTCGGCATCCTCGTCGCTGCCGGAACACGCCGTCAACACGCCGAAGGCGGCCAGCGTCATCAGAAAGTAGCCGAGCAGGTAGACAAGGCCGGTCTCGATGCCGAGAGCCCGATCGCCGCCCGGGCTGCCGGCCACCACCAGCGCGATCAGCAGGTAGCCCATGTGCGCGATGGACGAATAGGCCAGCAGACGCTTGAGGTTGGTTTGCAGCAACGCCAGCAGGTTGCCGCCGATCATCGACAGCACGGCAACCGCCACCACGACGGTTTGCAGAAGCTCGGAGCGCAGCATGCCGGAATCCAGCGCGTAGCGCAGCAGCACCGCGAACACCGCCCCCTTGGACACGGTGGCGACAAAACCGGTCACCGGCGCCGGAGCGCCCTGGTAGACGTCCGGCGTCCACATGTGGAACGGCACCAGCGACAGCTTGAAGAAGACGCCAGCGAGCAGCATCGCCTGGCCAAGGTGCGCGATGCCCCGCTCCGCCGTCGTCAGTTCGCCGTCAGCGAACGAGAACGCGAGGGTGCCGCTGGCCATGTAGACGAGCGCCATGCCGAACAGCATGGTGCTCGACGCGGCGCCGGAGAGAACCAGGTACTTCGCCGCCGCCTCCACCGGCGGCCGAGCATCCTCCGGATAGGCGATCAGCGCGTACAGCGAAACGGCGAGCACCTCGAGGCCCAGCAGGAAACCGGCGAAGTTCGCGGCTGCGGCGGCCGTTGCCGCGCCAAGCACGGCGACGGCGATCAGAACGTAGAACTCCTGCCGATGCGCGGCGCGGGCAGGCAGGTAGCGGTAGGCAAGCACCGCGGTCGCGAATCCCGCGGCCACGAACAAGGCGAAGAAGAAGAGCGCGTAGCCGTCCACCTCGAGGATGCCGTCCACCGTCTGCGCTCCCGCATCGGCGGCCAAGGGAATGGCGAGCACGAACGTCGCCAGCAGCAGCACCAGCAAACCGCCGAACGCCACCGCCTCGGAGCGCAGCCAGGCCACCAGCATCAACAGTGCCACGATGCCGCCGGCCATGACCAGGTACGGCAGCAGCGCCTGCGCCTGCAACGCGGTCACGGCAGCACGCCCAGGGTTTCGATGGTCGCCGCCGACAGCTCCAGGAGCGGCTGCGGATAGACGCCCACCCACAGCAGGCCGGCCATCATCAGCACCATGACGCTCATTTCCCGAGCGCCGAAGTCGCGCATGGCTTCGACCTCCGGGTTCGGCGTGCCTTGGAACGAGCGCTGCATCAGCCACAGGCCGTAGACCGCCGCCACGACGATGCCGAGCGTCGCCGCCACCGCCAGGGGCACGTTGGCCTTGAACGCCCCCAGCAAGGCCAGAAACTCGCCGACGAAGTTGCCGAGGCCCGGCATGCCCAGCGACGCGACGACGAAGAACAAGGTCATCACGCCCATGCGCGGCGCCCGCACCCACAGCCCGCCCATGCGCGACATCTCCCGGGTGTGCAGCCGCTGCTGCAGCGCTCCGGCCATCATGAACAGCGCCGCGGTGGAGAATCCGTGCGCCACCATCGTTACCACCGCGCCCTGCATGCCCTGTTCGTTGAAGGCGTAGATGCCGATCAGGATGAAGCCCATGTGGGCGATGGAACTGTACGCCACCAGGCGCTTGAAGTCCGACTGGCTGAACGCCATCGCGCCGCCGTAGAGAATGCTCGCCACGCCCAGCAGCATGGCCCACCAGGCGAAGTCGCCGGACGCCTCCGGGAACAGCGGCACGGCGAAGCGGATGAGCCCGTAGGCGCCGGTCTTCAACAGGATGCCGGCCAGGATGACGCTGCCGGCGGTGGGCGCCTGGGTGTGCGCGTCCGGCAGCCAGGTGTGCAAGGGAACCGACGGCAGCTTGGTGGCGAAGGCGACGAAGAAGCCCAGCATCATCCAGCTGCGCGCCGGCATCGGGATGTCCGCGGCCAGCAGTTCGCGGTAGTCGAAGGTGATGGCGCCGCTGCTTTGCTGGTGGAAGATCACCAGCGCGAGGATCGCCACGAGCATCAGCAGCCCGCTGATCTGGGTGAACAGGAAGAACTTCATCGACGCGTAGCCCTTGTTCTCGTGCCCCCAGATGGCGATCAGGAAGTACATGGGAATCAGCATCACTTCCCAGAAGAAGAAGAACAGAAACAAGTCCAGCGCCGTGAACACGCCCACCACGCCGGCCATCACCCAGAGAATGTTGAACTGGAAGAAGCCGTGGCCGCTTTCGATTTCGTCCCAGGAGGAAACCACCGCGACGATGCCGAGGAACATGGTGAGCGCCACCATCATGAGGCTCAGCCCGTCCAGCTGCAGAATCACGTTGATGCCGAAACGCGGGATCCACTCGAAGAACTGCGCCGCGTAGAGGCCGTTGGCGTCGACGCCGCCCTGCCACTCGCCGACGGCCCACGCCAGACCGAGCGCGAAGGCGGCAAGGCTGATCCAGCGCGGCGCGTTGGCGCCGGCGAACCGTTCCGCCGCCCAGGCGAGCAGCCCGGCGGCCAGCAGCAAGAGCACGACGCCGAGGATCACGCCACCACCACCAGCCACACCACCATGATCAGCCCCAAGGCGGTGTTCACCGCGTACCAGCGCAAACGACCGGTCTGCACCAGCGCACCGACGTGGTGGACGCCCCGGGTGACCGCCGCGGTCACTCGGTAGACGAGGTCCACGACATCGCCCTTGTTGGCATTGGCAAGGCCGACGAAGGGCCTGACGAAGAGGCGATCGTAGAGCCAGTCGAAGCCCCAGCCGGCCGCGAAGAACCGGCCGACGCCGCGGCCGATGGAAGACCGCATGAAGCCGCCCTGCCCGCTGCCGGCAAAGATCCACGCGCCAAGGGCGATCGCCAGCAGCGGCACGGCCATCGTCGCCAGCGCCACCGGATCGAAGTGCGAGAACGACCGAACCGCGCCAAGCAGATCGTCCAGCACGCCGATGCCGAACCACCCTCCGACGACCGAGAGCGCCGCCAGGAGCGCCAGCGGCAGCCACATGTTGGGGCGCGCGAAGCGCGCGTGGGAGGCGTCGTGGAGCTCGGTCTTCGCTTCGCCCCAGAACACGATCACCATCATCCGCGTGGTGTAGAGAGCGGTCAGCGCCGCGGCCAGCACGCCGCCGCCCCAGTACAGCCAGCCAGCCTCGTGGTGGGCGGTGAGCAGGATGGCGTCCTTGCTGAAGAAGCCGGAGGTGCCGGGAAGCGCCACCAGCGCCAAGGCGCCGATCAGCATGCCGAGGAACGGCACCGGCAGCTTCCGGCGCAGGCCGCCCATCTTGAAGATGTCCTGCTCGTGGTGCAGCGCCAGGATGACGGAACCGGCGGAGAGGAACAGCAGCGCCTTGAAGAAGGCATGGGTCATCAGATGGAAGATCGCCGCCGACCACGCGCCGACGCCGAGGGCCATGAACATGTAGCCGATCTGGCTCATCGTCGAGTAGGCGAGAATGCGCTTGATGTCCGACTGCGCCAGCGCCGTGAACGAGGAAATCAGCAGCGTCGCCAGGCCCACCACGGCGACCACGTGCTGGGCGTCGGCGGACTCCAGATACAGCCCCTGCATCCGGGCGACGAGGTAGACGCCGGCGGTGACCATCGTCGCCGCGTGGATCAGCGCCGACACCGGCGTCGGCCCGGCCATGGCGTCCGGCAGCCAGGTTTGCAGCGGCAGCTGCGCCGACTTGCCCACCGCGCCGCCGAGCAGCAGCAGGCAGATCGCCGTCGCCGTTCCCGGCGACAGCTCGGCAACGCGCCCGAGGGCCGCCTGGATGTCCAGCGTGCCCAGCTCGCGAAACAGCAGGAACAGCCCCAGCGCCAGCGCCGTGTCGCCCACCCGCGTCACCACGAACGCCTTGCGCGCCGCATAGCCGTTCTCGGCATCGCGGTGGTAGAAGCCGATCAGCAGATAGCTGCAAAGGCCGACGCCTTCCCAGCCGAGGAAGAGCACCAGCAGGTTGTCGCCCAGCACCAGCATCAGCATGGCGAAGACGAACAGGTTCATGTAGGCGAAGAAGCGGCTGTAGCCGGCCGGCTCCTCGTGGTCCTTCCACATGTAGCCGGTGGCGTAGACGTGGATGAGAAAGCCGACTCCGGTGATGACGCCAACCATCACCAGCGACAGGGCGTCCAGGTACAAGGTGACGGCGGGATCGAAGCCGGCGACGGACATCCACGTCCACAGCGTCAACGCGTAGCTCTCCTGCCCGCTTTGCAGGAACGCGTGGCCGACCAGCAGCGCCACCAGCGCCGCCAGACCCACCGATCCGGCGCCGACGAAAGCCACCAGGCGGTCCGGCAGCCGTCCTTCGCTGACGAACAGCAACGCGAAGCCGGCCAGCGGCAGCGTTGGCACCAGCCAGAGCAGCTCCACGCTAGCCGCTCATTTCGCTGGCGGCATCGACGTCCAAAGAGCCGAATCGCCGGGAAAGCTGCAACACCAGCCCCAGCGCCACGGCCACTTCCGCCGCCGCCAAGGCCAGGATCAGCATGAACATGATCTGCCCGTCCGGCTGTCCCCACTTCGCCCCCGCCGCCACGAAGGCGAGCCCGGCGGCGTTCATCATCACTTCGAGGGACATCAGCAGGAAGATGACGTTGCGGCGCACCAGCACGCCGACCAGCCCGATGACGAAGAGGATCGCCGCCAAGGCAAGAACGTGCGCTGCGGGAACGGCAATCGCCATCTAGCCTTCGCCCCGCCCGTCGCCAGCGCCGGCGTCTTCGCGCCGTTCCTCCAAATAGCGCCTGCTGAGGTGGTAGGCGCCCACCAGGGCGGCGAGCAGCAGGAAGCCAGCGAGCTCCACCGCCAGCAGATGGGGCCCGAACAGCTGCGCGCCGACGGCCCTCGGCGCCATCAAGGTGCCGCTGGTGCGGGCGTCGTGGGCGCCGAACAGAACGTAGATCACCGGCGCCAGGAGCGCCAGCGCCAGCACCACCGGGCCGATCCACATTTCCGGCTGCAGCCAGCGGCTCTCGCGCAGCACCGAGCTGCGGCCCAGGTTCAGCATCATCACCACGAACAGGAACAGCACGACGATGGCGCCGGCGTAGACCACCACTTCCAGCGCCGCGGCGAACGGAGCGCCAAGGACGAAGAAGATCACCGCCACCGCCAGCAGCGACACCACCAGGTACACCAGCGCGTGGGAGGCGTTCTTGTGCGTGACAACGCGCAGCGTGGCGGCAATCGCTACCAGCGCCGGCACCCAGAACAGCACCAGCTCCGCGGTCAAGGCAGCAGGCTCCGCACGTCGGTGGGAGGCGCTTCCCGCTGCGCTTCGCCCTTGTCCTTGCCGTGGATGGTCTTGCCCGCCACCTGCCAGAAGCTGTAGTCGGGGTACTTGCCGGTGCCGTCGATCAACAGGTGTTCCTTCTCGTAGACCATGTTCTTGCGGTCGAACTCGCACAGCTCGAAGTCCGGCGTCAGCTGGATGGAGTAGGTAGGGCACGCCTCTTCGCACAGGCCGCACATGATGCAGCGGGAGAAGTTGATGCGGAAGAACTCCGGATACCAGCGCCCGTCCTCTTCGCGCTCGGTCTTCTGCAAGGCGATGCAGTCCACCGGGCAGGCCACCGCGCACAGGTTGCAGGCAACGCAGCGCTCTTCGCCGTCCGGGTCCCGGGTGAGCACGATGCGCCCCCGGTAGCGCGGCGCTTGATAGGGCATCTCCTCGGGGTACTGCACGGTCTCGTTGCGCATGAAGGTGTGCTTGAAGACCGTCCACAGCGTTCGCAACTGGCTCAGCACGTCACAGCCCCCATTCCTTCCAGGCGACCAGAAAGCCGGTTGCCAGCAGGTTCAGCAGCGTCAGCGGCAAGAGCACCTTCCAGCCCAGACTCATCAGCTGATCGTAGCGCGGACGCGGAATCGCGGCGCGCAGCAGCACGAACAGGTGGATGAAGAACAGCACCTTGGCGCCGAACCAGACCAAGGGCGGCAGAAAGTCGAGGAAGCTCGGCACCAGCCAGCCGCCGAAGAACAGCAGCACGATCAAGCAGGATGCGACGATCACCGCGACGTACTCGCCGCACATCAGCAGCGCGAACTTCATGCCCGAGTACTCGGTGTGGAAACCGGCGGTGAGCTCGTGCTCGGCTTCCGGCAGATCGAACGGCAGGCGGTGGGATTCCGCCAAGCTGGCGATCAGAAAGATGACGAAGCCGAGGAACTGCGGCAGGACGAACCAGAGGTCCTGCTGCCGCTCGACGATTTCCACCAGGCTGAAGGAACCGGCGTGAATCACCACGCCCATCACCGACAGCCCCATGAACACCTCGTAGGTGACCATCTGCGCCGCCGCCCGCAGGCTGCCGAGCAAGGCGTACTTGTTGTTGCTGGCGAAGCCGCCGAGCAGCACGCCGTACACCGCCAGCGACGACATGGCGAGGAACCACAGGAGCGCGATGTTCACGTCGACGATGTGGAAGTCCGGCGCGAAGGGCACGACGCCCAGCACAAACAGCATCGACGCGCAGACGATCACCGGCGCCAGCACGAAGAAGAAGCGGTCGCCGAAGGGCGGCACCCAGTCGTCCTTGGTGATGAACTTGATGCCGTCGGCGACGCCCTGCAGGACGCCGAACCAGCCAACCCGATTGGGCCCGCGGCGATCCTGCCACCAGCCGAGCAGCCGACGCTCCCACCACTGCAGGAACATCACCGCCAGGAGCGTGCCCGCCGCCACCGGCAGGATGAGCACGTAGCTCCAGTTGATCTCGAAGCCGAACACTTCGCGGTCAGCCCCTGGCGATGACGTTGGCGTCGCCGGGTCGGCGCACGAAGTCCGGGTCGCGCGCCAGATGAACCGCGGCGGCGGTGAGCAGCGGCGCATCCGGCAGTCCCTGGGCGATCGCCACGACGCCGGCGCCAACGCCCTCGTCGATGCGCACCTCCAGGGATTCGCCCAGCTCCTGCACCGCCACGCCGTCGCCCTCGACCACCTGCAAGCCCTTGGCGTCGGCGGCGTTCAAGAGCACGAAGGGCGCTGGCGCGCGTTCGCGGACCGGCGCCGAGGCGGCCGACAGCTCGTCGCTGCCGAACACGCAATGCACCGGTGCGGCGGCAAAGGGGGCGTCGACGGCCGGCGCCTCGGCAAGCGGCTGGCGGCCTCCGCCCTGCCCCGTGCTCGGCTCGAGCAACAGCGCGCCTGGGTCGCCGCCGGCAAGCGCACCGCCCACCTCCTGCTGGAATTTGAATACCGACTGGTTGGAGTTCCAGCCCGGCGTCCAGACGTAGGGCACCAGCGCGCCGGGCTGATCGCCCGTGTTCTGGCCTTCCATCGAATAGGCCAGCGGCGTTTCGTCGTCCTCCGCCGCCTTCGGCTCGTGAACGCTCAGCTGGGCGCGCATCGCCGTGCGCCCGCTGTAGCGATGGGGCTGGCGGGGAATCCTCGTGTTCGCCTTGGCGCGGAACGTCGCCGCGGGGGCGAAACCGGAAAGAGCAGAGAACTCCGGCGTGGCGCCAGCGCAAGCGGCGGTGAGTTCGTCGATGCGTTGCGGCGCCTCGCGTCCCCGGCGCTCGGCAATGGCGGCAATCCAGCGCCACGAGGGGGCGATTTCGTCGCCGGGCTGAAACACCTGGTAGAAGCGCTGCGCACGGGTCTCGTAGTTGACGAAGGTGCCGGTCTGTTCCGCGTAGGCTGCCGCCGGCAGCACGGCCTTGGCGGCTTCGGCGGTCGGCGTCTCCAGGCAGTCCAAGACGACCGCATTGCCCAGTTCGATGTCGGCCGCAGGAGCGCGGCGGTAGAGGTCGTTCTCCAGCACCAGCGCGGCATCGCCGCCCTGCATCCGCCGCAGCGCGGCACCCAGCGACAGGCCGCCGCCAAGCATCGCCACGCCGTAGCTGTTGGCCTCCATCGCGGTCAACACGAGCGCCGGGTCCCTGCCCTGCCTGGCGAGCGCCCAAGCGACGTTGGCAGCCGCTTGAATCAGCGCTGGCTGGGCAGAGTCGCAACCGGAGATCACCAGCGGGCGTTCGGCAGCCAGCAGCGCCTCGGCGGCGGCGGTGGCGAACGGCGCCGCCGCGACGGCATCCCCGTCGATGGCCTGGGCGATGGCGAAGCCGGTTCGGGTCAGATCGGCAAGCGCACCGCGGTGCGTTGCCGCGGCCAGTTCGTCCAAGCGGGTGGAAGCCACCGAGGCGATGAACAGGGGACTGCGGGCGTCCTGCCCGTGGCCACGCACACCAGCGTCCTGCCACTGGGGAATGCCGGCGTCGTCGGCCATTCCCAGACTGGCGCCGCGCACCGCCTGGCGTACGGCCAAGGCGATCCTGGCGGCAACGTTGGAAGGATCGCTGCCGAGCACCAGCACGGCGTCGGCGCGTTCGATGTCGGCGATCGAGGGAACGCGAAAACCGCCGGCGCGGTAGACATCGAGGGCGGCGTCGACGGCTTCGGCTTCCTGGTCCGCCATGCCGGTGCAGAAGTTGTCCTCGCCGACGAGCTGCTTGAGCGCGTGGTTGGCTTCCAAGGACGCCCGGGGCGAGCCGATGCCGATCAAGGCCGCATCGCGCCCTTCGGCGATCTTCTGCAGGACAGCGTCGCTTCCCGGCGCGTCGAAGACGCCGTCTTCACCGCGCACCCCGGCATGTCGAAGGCGTTTCTCGTGGTTGACGAAGTGGGAACCGAAGCGCCCACGGTCGCACAGAAAATAGCCGTTCAGCTGGCCGTGGTAGCGGTTGTGGACGCGCTTCAGCAGGCCGTAGCGCTCGGCGGGGAAGGTGTTGCAGCCCACCGCGCAGCCTGGGCAGACGGAAGGCGCGGACTGCAAGTCCCACTTGCGGCTGTAGAGCTTGGAAAACGGCTTGTCGGTGAACACCCCCGTGGGGCACACCTCCACCAGATTGCCGGCGAACTCGCTCTCGAGCACGCCGTCCTCCTGGCGCCCGAAGAACATCCGCGAACGCGAGCCGAAGGCGTCCAGGTCCTTGCCGCCGGCGTAGTCCCGGTAGTAGCGCACGCAGCGGTAGCAGGTGATGCAGCGGTTCATCTCGTGGCCGACGAAAGGGCCGAGGTACTGATTGCGCCAAGTGCGCTTGGCCCCGGCGTAGCGGCGCATGGAGTGGCCGGTCATCACGGTCATGTCCTGCAAGTGGCACTCGCCGCCTTCCTCGCACACCGGACAGTCGTGGGGATGGTTCTCCATCAGCCACTCGATCACCTGCTTGCGGAAGTCCGCCGCGAAGGCGGCGTCGATGGAGACGCGCATGCCGTCCTGCACCGGCATCATGCAGGCCATCTGCAGGCGACCGCGCTGGTCGGCTTCGTCGGCGTACTGGATCACCGCGCACAGGCGGCAGGAACCCACGGAGCCCATCGCCGGATGCCAGCAGAAGTAAGGCAGCTCCAGACGTTCGGACAAGCAGGCGTGGAGCAGGTTCTGACCTGCTTCGAGATCGTACTCCCTGCCGTCTATGTGGACGCGGGCCATGCTGGACAAGCCTCTCCTCGCTGTAGCCGGCGCTTCGCGACACCTCGACGGGTCCGCTGCGAACAACGGAGCAGCGCCGCGGGCTTGTCGGCCCCGCCGGACGCCAACCCTCCTCGAGTTGCCTCAAGCTGCCTTGAGCTGCAAGCTGTCGAGTCCTCGTCGCGCCGTTCAACTCGCGCAAACAGTGCCAAGCCCGACAGAAACCGCGCCACCATACCGTTCGACAAGCCAAGGGGCAAGCGCAGGTGCAGGCTCGCGCGCCACCGACCTCGACCGGCAAAGGGCGTCGGTTCCCGACATCGCCTTGGAGTCCCGCCAGCGCACAGCCCGCCGCTCGGCACAAAGCAAGGAAAGCGTTCTGACGCGAACCCGGCTAACATGCTTCGCGGGAGCTCGACGCACGCCAATGGCCCATACAGACGCTTTGCTGTCCGCCCTGCGGACCTTCGCCGACGCGGTGGCGCGGAAGAGGGCGGCGCCCTTCGCGGCGAGCGCCGAGGAGCAGCTGCGCGGGCCGTTCGAGGGTCTATTGGCCGCCGCCGCGGCGCAGTTCGGCATCGACGCCACCTGCACCGGAGAGGCGACGCTGCCGAACCGCCTCGGGCGGCCGGACTTCGCAGTTTCGGCCGGCGGGGCGCTGGTGGGGTACGTGGAGCTGAAGGCGCCGGGCCGCGGCGCCGACTCCAAGCGCTTTCGCGGGCGCGACCGGCAGCAGTTCAAGCGCTTCTCGGCCATTCCGAACATCCTCTACGGCGACGGCAACGAGTGGGCGCTGTACCGCGGGGGCGAGCGTGTTGGGCGGCTGGTCGGGCTTGCCGGCGATGTCGTCAAAGACGGCGCCGGCGCGGTTGGGGAGCAGGACGCGACCCGGCTCGCGCAGTTGCTGCGCGACTTCCTCTCCTGGGAACCGATCCTGCCGGGCACCGCCGGCGGACGCATCGACTTCAAGGCGTTCGCGGCGCTGCTGGCGCCGATCTGCCGGCTGCTGCGCGACGACGTGGCGGAAGCCCTCGGCAGCGACGCTTCGGCCTTGGCAGCGTTGGCCAAGGACTGGCGGCAGATGCTCTTTCCCGATGCCACGGACGCCCAGTTCGCCGACGCCTACGCGCAGACCGTGGCCTTCGCGCTGCTGCTCGGCCGCGCCGAAGGCGCCGAGCCGCTGACGTTGGAGAAGGCGCAGGAGACGCTGGCCGCGCAGCACAATCTGCTCTCCCGGGCGCTGCAAGTGCTCACGGATCCGAACGCGCGTTCGGAGATGTCCGCGTCCCTGGGGCTGCTGCAGCGGGTGCTCGCGGTGGTGCCGCCGGCGGCGTTCGCGGGCGAGTCGCTTGCCGCACAGGCCGCCCAGGGACCCGGCAAGCAGCGCGATCCCTGGCTGTACTTCTACGAAGACTTCCTGGCCGCCTACGACCCGGCGCTGCGCAAGGACGCCGGGGTGTACTACACGCCTATCGAGGTGGTGGGCGCGCAGGTGCGCTTGGCGGACGACCTGCTGACCAATCGCCTAGGACGATCGCTGGGATTCGCCGACCCGGAAGTGACGACGCTGGACCCGGCGGCCGGCACCGGCACCTACCTGCTCGGCATCGTCGAACACGCCCTGGCGCGGGTGGCCGAGCGCTACGGCGCCGGGGCGGTGGCCGGCTACGCGGACGAGCTGGCGGGCAGCCTGCACGGCTTCGAGCGCCTGGTCGGCGCCTACGCGGTGAGCGAACTGCGCGTCAGCCGGTCGCTGAGCCAGCGCGGGGCCAGCAGCCAGCGCGCCAACGTCTACCTCACCGACACCCTGGAGAGTCCGCACGCGGCGCCGCGCCAGCTGCCGCTGTTCATGCAGCCGATGTCCGAGCAGCACCGGCTGGCGCTGGAGGTGAAGCGGCGGACGCCGATGATCGTCTGCATCGGCAATCCGCCCTACGACCGGCACGAGGCGGCGCGCCCGGACAACGGCCACCGCACCGGCGCCTGGGTGCGCTGGGGCGAGGACGGCAGCGGCGCAGACGCCATCTTCCGCGACTTCGCGGCGCCGGTGGCGGCGGCCGGGCGCGGCGGACAGCTGAAGAACCTGTACAACCTCTACGTGTACTTCTGGCGCTGGGCGCTGTGGAAGGTGTTCGAGCAGGACGCGGAGCGCGGCGGCGTCGTCAGCTTCGTCACCGCGTCGAGCTACCTGTCGGGCGATGCGTTCCTGGGCATGCGGGAGCACATGCGGCGGCTGTGCGACGAGATCTGGATTCTCGACCTCGGCGGCGAGGGGCGCGGCGGCCGCACCAGCGACAACGTGTTCGCCATCCAGACGCCGGTGGCCATCGCCGTCGCCATGCGGCGCGGCGCGGCGAACCCGGAGACGCCGGCGCAAGTGCAATACGCCCGCATCGACGGCAGGCGGGCGGCGAAGCTCGAACGTCTCGACGCGATCGGCGGCTTCCAGGACGTGCGCTGGCAGAACTGTCCCGACGGCTGGCACGAGCCCTTTCTGCCTGCCGGGGTCGGCGGCTACTTCAAGCTGCCGCTGCTGGCCGACTTGATGCCCTGGCAGCACTCGGGGGTGCAGCTGAAGCGCACCTGGCCCGTCGCGCCAGACGCCGAGACGCTGACGCGACGGTGGCGGGAGCTGATGCGGGCGGAGGACCGTGCGGCGCTGTTTCGGGAGACGTCAGACAGGACGGTGGCGGGCCGGTACGGTGCCACGCTGGCGGGGCCGGCGCCAGCACAGGACGAAACGCCGCTGGCGGAACTTCCAGCGGATGCCGAGACACCGCCGGTCCGCCGCTACGCCTATCGCTCCTTGGACCGCCAGCATGTCTTGGCCGACGGTCGATTGATATCTCGTCCACGGCCGGACCTTTGGCGGCTTCACGGCGGCCGGCAGGTGTACCTGACCACTTCGTTCACCCAGCCGCTCGGCCGCGGCCCCGCGCTGTGCGCCTGCGCCGACATCCCGGACCTCCACCACTTCTCCGGCCGGGGCGCCAAGGACGCCATCCCGCTCTACCGCAGCGCGGACGGCCGGGAGGCGAACGTCGCGCCGGGCCTGCTCCGCCAGCTGCCCCTCGCCGACGCCAGCGCGGAGGACTTGCTGGCCTACGTCTACGGCGCACTCGCCCAGCCCGCCTTCACCGAGCGCTTCGCCAGCGAGCTGGACAGCCGCGAGCTGCGCGTGCCGATCACCACCGATGCGGCCTTGTTCCTGGAAGTCCGCGCCGTTGGACGCCAGCTCCTGAAGCTGCACACCTACCACGAGCGCTGCCTCGGCGCCGACGAACCGGCCAGCGTGCCGCCGGGCGCCGCCCGCTGCACGAAGGGCGTGCCGGTGGACGAAGACGGCTACCCGGAGGCGTTCTCCCACGACGCGGCGACGCAGACGCTCCACGTCGGCGGCGGGGAGTTCGCGCCGGTCGCCCAGGACGTCTACGAGTTCGAGGTGTCCGGCCTCAAGGCGGTGCAGTCCTGGCTGCGCTACCGCATGAAGCGCGGCGCCGGCCGGCGCTCCTCGCCCCTCGACGAAGTCCGCCCGGCGCGCTGGCCGCCGACGTTCACCCGCGAGCTCCTGGAGTTGATCTGGGTGCTGGAGGGAACGCTGGCGCTCCATCCCGAACAGGCGCGGCTGCTGGACCGCGTCCTGGCGGGCCCGTGCCTGCAAGCGAGCGCCCTCGCCCCGGCGCCCAAGGCGATGCGCCGACCGCCGGCCGCGCCGCGGGCCGCACCGGAGCTCGTGCCGCACGGTTAACGTGCTGGGGAAGTCAAGACAACGCCATGGTTCATACAGACGCTTTGCTGTCCGCCCTGCGGACCTTCGCCGACGCGGTGGCGCGGAAGAGCGCGGCGCCCTTCGCGGCGAGCGCCGAGGAGCAGCTGCGCGGGCCGTTCGAGGGTCTATTGGCCGCCGCCGCGGCGCAGTTCGGCATCGACGCCACCTGCACCGGAGAGGCGACGCTGCCGAACCGCCTCGGGCGGCCGGACTTCGCAGTTTCGGCCGGCGGGGCGCTGGTGGGGTACGTGGAGCTGAAGGCGCCGGGCCGCGGCGCCGACTCCAAGCGCTTTCGCGGGCGCGACCGGCAGCAGTTCAAGCGCTTCTCGGCCATTCCGAACATCCTCTACGGCGACGGCAACGAGTGGGCGCTGTACCGCGGGGGCGAGCGTGTTGGGCGGCTGGTCGGGCTTGCCGGCGATGTCGTCAAAGACGGCGCCGGCGCGGTTGGGGAGCAGGACGCGACCCGGCTCGCGCAGTTGCTGCGCGACTTCCTCTCCTGGGAACCGATCCTGCCGGGCACCGCCGGCGGACGCATCGACTTCAAGGCGTTCGCGGCGCTGCTGGCGCCGATCTGCCGGCTGCTGCGCGACGACGTGGCGGAAGCCCTCGGCAGCGACGCTTCGGCCTTGGCAGCGTTGGCCAAGGACTGGCGGCAGATGCTCTTTCCCGATGCCACGGACGCCCAGTTCGCCGACGCCTACGCGCAGACCGTGGCCTTCGCGCTGCTGCTCGGCCGCGCCGAAGGCGCCGAGCCGCTGACGTTGGAGAAGGCGCAGGAGACGCTGGCCGCGCAGCACAATCTGCTCTCCCGGGCGCTGCAAGTGCTCACGGATCCGAACGCGCGTTCGGAGATGTCCGCGTCCCTGGGGCTGCTGCAGCGGGTGCTCGCGGTGGTGCCGCCGGCGGCGTTCGCGGGCGAGTCGCTTGCCGCACAGGCCGCCCAGGGACCCGGCAAGCAGCGCGATCCCTGGCTGTACTTCTACGAAGACTTCCTGGCCGCCTACGACCCGGCGCTGCGCAAGGACGCCGGGGTGTACTACACGCCTATCGAGGTGGTGGGCGCGCAGGTGCGCTTGGCGGACGACCTGCTGACCAATCGCCTAGGACGTTCGCTGGGATTCGCCGACCCGGAAGTGACGACGCTGGACCCGGCGGCCGGCACCGGCACCTACCTGCTCGGCATCGTCGAACACGCCCTGGCGCGGGTGGCCGAGCGCTACGGCGCCGGGGCGGTGGCCGGCTACGCGGACGAGCTGGCGGGCAGCCTGCACGGCTTCGAGCGCCTGGTCGGCGCCTACGCGGTGAGCGAACTGCGCGTCAGCCGGTCGCTGAGCCAGCGCGGGGCCAGCAGCCAGCGCGCCAACGTCTACCTCACGGACACCCTGGAGAGTCCGCACGCGGCGCCGCGCCAGCTGCCGCTGTTCATGCAGCCGATGTCCGAGCAGCACCGGCTGGCGCTGGAGGTGAAGCGGCGGACGCCGATGATCGTCTGCATCGGCAATCCGCCCTACGACCGGCACGAGGCGGCGCGCCCGGACAACGGCCACCGCACCGGCGCCTGGGTGCGCTGGGGCGAGGACGGCAGCGGCGCAGACGCCATCTTCCGCGACTTCGCGGCGCCGGTGGCGGCGGCCGGGCGCGGCGGACAGCTGAAGAACCTGTACAACCTCTACGTGTACTTCTGGCGCTGGGCGCTGTGGAAGGTGTTCGAGCAGGACGCGGAGCGCGGCGGCGTCGTCAGCTTCGTCACCGCGTCGAGCTACCTGTCGGGCGATGCGTTCCTGGGCATGCGGGAGCACATGCGGCGGCTGTGCGACGAGATCTGGATTCTCGACCTCGGCGGCGAGGGGCGCGGCGGCCGCACCAGCGACAACGTGTTCGCCATCCAGACGCGGGTGGCCATCGCCGTCGCCATGCGGCGCGGCGCGGCGAACCCGGAGACGCCGGCGCAAGTGCAATACGCCCGCATCGACGGCAGGCGGGCGGCGAAGCTCGAACGTCTCGACGCGATCGGCGGCTTCCAGGACATGCGCTGGCAGAACTGTCCCGACGGCTGGCACGAGCCCTTTCTGCCTGCCGGGGTCGGCGGCTACTTCAAGCTGCCGCTGCTGGCCGACTTGATGCCCTGGCAGCACTCGGGGGTGCAGCTGAAGCGCACCTGGCCCGTCGCGCCAGACGCCGAGACGCTGACGCGACGGTGGCGGGAGCTGATGCGGGCGGAGGACCGTGCGGCGCTGTTTCGGGAGACGCGGGATCGGACCGTGGTCGGACGCTACCAAGTCGGACTGATGGACGAGGCCGCAGAGCGGGACGACACCCCGTTGGCAGAACTTCCTGCGGACGTCGAGGCACCGCCGGTCCGCAGCTATGCCCATCGCTCCTTGGACCGCCAGCATGTCTTGGCCGACGGTCGATTGATATCTCGTCCACGGCCGGACCTTTGGCGGCTTCATGGCGGCCGGCAGGTGTACCTGACCACTTCGTTCACCCAGCCGCTCGGCCGCGGCCCCGCGCTGTGCGCCTGCGCCGACATCCCCGACCTCCACCACTTCTCCGGCCGGGGCGCCAAGGACGCCATCCCGCTCTACCGCAGCGCGGACGGCCGGGAGGCGAACGTCGCGCCGGGCCTGCTCCGCCAGCTGCCCCTCGCCGACGCCAGCGCGGAGGACTTGCTGGCCTACGTCTACGGCGCACTCGCCCAGCCCGCCTTCACCGAGCGCTTCGCCAGCGAGCTGGACAGCCGCGAGCTGCGCGTGCCGATCACCACCGATGCGGCCTTGTTCCTGGAAGTCCGCGCCGTTGGACGCCAGCTCCTGAAGCTGCACACCTACCACGAGCGCTGCCTCGGCGCCGACGAACCGGCCAGCGTGCCGCCGGGCGCCGCCCGCTGCACGAAAGGCGTGCCGGTGGACGAAGACGGCTACCCGGAGGCGTTCTCCCACGACGCGGCGACGCAGACGCTGCACGTGGGCGGCGGGGAGTTCGCGCCGGTCGCCCGGGACGTCTACGAGTTCGAGGTGTCCGGCCTCAAGGCGGTGCAGTCCTGGCTGCGCTACCGCATGAAGCGCGGCGCCGGCCGGCGCTCCTCGCCCCTCGACGAAGTCCGCCCGGCGCGCTGGCCGCCGACGTTCACCCGCGAACTCCTGGAGTTGATCTGGGTGCTGGAGGGAACGCTGGCGCTCCATCCCGAACAGGCGCGGCTGCTGGACCGCGTCCTGGCGGGCCCGTGCCTGCAAGCGAGCGCCCTCGCCCCGGCGCCCGAGGCGATGCGCCGACCGCCGGCCGCGCCGCGGGCCGCACCGGAGCTGCAGCTGTAGCAGCGCCGCGCGTTGCTTCCATCGGCAACCTTCTCGACCGCTGCGGCCATGACCGAAAGGCGAACGTTGAGACTTCTCCACGGCAACTGGAACTCGACGCTGCTGGCGATCGGCATCGTCGCTGCGCTGGCCATTCGCTACATCCTGCTGCCCTTCGAGTCCGGCGACTACGCGTTCTACTACAGCCGCTGGTACGACTTCGTGGCCGACCAAGGCATCGTCGCATCTCTGCAGCGCGGCCTGTCGAACTACAACGTTCTCTACCACTACCTGTTCGCGCTGACGGCGACGCTGGCGGACTTCCTGCCTTGGCAGAACCCTTTGGTCGCCGTCAAGGTCCTCCATGCCGCCTTCGACTTCGTGCTGGCCTACTACGTGTACAAGTGCGTGGCCATCAAGTACCAGGACTCGAAGGCCGCCTCGCCGTTTCCCGTCCTGGCCGCGGTGGCGACGCTGCTTGCGCCCACCGTGGTGCTCAACGGTTCGGCGTGGGCCAATGCCGACGCCACCTACACGGCATGTCTGGCCGCGTGCCTCTACTTTCTGCTTGCCGGTCGGCAGGCCGGCGCGTTCGTCGCCCTCGGGCTGGCCATCTCGTTCAAGTTGCAGGCCGTCTTTCTGGCGCCGCTGTTTCTCTGGCTGTTCGTGAAAGGAAAACTGCGCTGGCGCAACTTCGCCTTGGTGCCGCTGGTCTACTTGGCCGTGCTGGTGCCGGCGTGGCTGGTCGGCAGGCCCCTCGAGGAGCTGCTGCTTATCTACCTGCGCCAGCTCGGCTGGTACGGCGAGCTGACGATGGACATGCCGAATCTCTATGCGTGGATACCGAACCGCTACTACCCGTGGTGGCCGCTCGGCGTGATCTTCGCCGCCCTCCTAGTGCTGCTGATCGCCGTTGCGGTCTACAGGAGCCGGGTGAAGGTCACGGCCGAACTCGTCGTTTTCCTGGCGGCGTACTCGCTGCTCGTCGTGCCCTACACGTTGCCGAAGATGCACGATCGCTTCTTCTTTCCGGCCGAGGTCGTCGCCATCGTTCTGGCGTTCCATGTGCCGCGCTGCTGGTACGTGGCGGCGGTCATCGGCCTGGTGTCGCTGTGCCAATACGCCAGCTACCTGATCGACGTGCAGATCGTGCCCATCGAGTGGCTGGCGTTCGTGCCGCTGGCGCTGATCGGCGCCCTTTCCTGGCAACTGCGCAAGCGGCTTGCCGTAGGGCACTCCCGGCGGTAACACACCGTGCGCGCCTCGGCGGCATCCGGCACGGCCAGTTTCGGCATCGATCAACCGCGACACACGAAGAACAAGCAGTCTGCCTCGAGAAAGCCGTCCTGGCTGTTAAGGGAGGTGTTCCCGGGCCAGCCCCGCCATTCAATGCAAGCGCAACCCTGCGGAAATTCGACCAAATGCGCCTCGTCCGACTCGGGCCGCATCACATAGGTGACCTTGCCGAACGCCTCGTGCAGGAAGATGGGGGTCCAGCCGGGGACCGGTGCAACTTCCGCATCCTCGGCGTTGACAGGCTGCATCACAACGTCGCCGACCAGGACGCGTTCGCCGCTGGCATACCGCAGCGCCGGCGCGTTTGGTTCCGTTTTCTCAGCAGTCATCCAACCCACCACCGCTGTTTGACGACCGGTGCCCCACGATGGCTTTGCCAATCGGCCGTTCGGCGGTGCGGTCGTCGAGCGGTGGCGTCGCCGTCAGTTTCGGCCATCGGTCAACCGCGGCACACGAAGAACAAGCAGTCTGCCGCGAGAAAGTCGTCCTGGTCGTCAAGATAGGTGTCGGGCGAGTGCCGCCACTCCATACAAGCGCACCCCTTCGGAAATCCGACCAAATGCGCCTCGTCCGATCCGGGTTGCATCACATCGGTGATCTTTCCGAACGCCTCGTGCAGGAAGATGGGTGTCCAGCCCGGGACCGGTGCAACTTCCGCATCCTCAGCGTTGACAGGCTGCATCACAACGTCGCCGACCAGGACGCGTTCGCCGCTGGCATACCGCAGCGCTGGCGCGTTTGGTTCCCTTTTCTCAGCAGTCATCCAACCCACCACCGCTGACCGGTTGATCGATGATCTCCTCAGGATACCTCTCAGTCGTCGCTTTGGTATTCTCTTGCGTCTGACATTCGCACGGTCTGGTGGCGTGCGTAGCCGGAATCTGACCAACTTTCAAGTGGTGGTAGTGGTGACTGCCTGGCAAATTATGGTTCCGATCGCCACTATCCGGATGCCCACGGTTGTGTTTGGTGTGGAACAAAAACATCAACGTTCCTACCGGAGGTCTGCATGGCAGGCAGGTCGGTTCCTTGTCTTCCTCATCCGTTTCGCCACTGTCTTCCGTAGCGCTCCCGCCGTCGTTCAGTAGACGTTGAACAAATTCGACAGCATCCTGCAACAAGCACCCGCAAGGCGCCAATGGCGCTGACTGGTTTGCGGGTGCAAAGAGCGACGAGGCGCCAGCGCATATGCAACTTAGCCCAACACAAGGTACACAACAGTTTAGGGACGCATACTCTGGGGGATGGAAAACAGGGTTCGACGATTTCTCGAACGACACAATGTGATTGCCCGGAGCAAAGAAGGCCCTAGACAGATCCAATATCATCGACGCTTCCACATAGGACGGAACACCCGATTCAATCGGATCGTCCACCATGGCCTGGTTTGATTCAGAGAAGCTAATGGTGCCATAGTCGGGTTGGTACCGTGACTCGACGTTCCTAGCCAATAGTGATCGCTTCGCTGATGTTCTTTCGTGAGTGAGGTCGACATCCATGGCGTACCGCATCTGCTCGTCCACATGGACTACATCCGCCGTTCTAGTCGAACGTAAACTGACAAGGTGCCCAGCCTCGTATTTCGCGACCACGGTATCGTCTTTCGTGTCGAACGTGACGGGGTTTCCGTCGACGTCATAGCCAACGTCCATCGAGAGGCCGTTGTGGACATTGACTATGGAACGAACGCGGTTCATCTCGCCGATCAGATAGGCCTGCGTTCCTGCATGACCGTTTGGCCCGGCGCTTGAAATGCGTACGATATTGCCGGAAGGGTCGTAGGCGTAATGCTCAGAAACTTTCTCGCTGTAATGTGCCGACACTCTATTGCCAAGCGCGTCGTATGCGTATGCGCTCTCGAAGCCATTGGGATAGGTTACGCCGGTTATGCGTCCCGTCCCATTGCGTACGAAATACACCGTGCTAGTACCCGACCGCATTGCAGAGATCTCGCCGAAGCTATCGCGCTCGACTGCCACTGCATGGGAGATGCCTTCAGTACGAAAGTTGTCTTCAACATATCGTACGCCATGGGAATCGGTTGCGAATTCGATCTTCATCAAGGGCATCGTGACGATGGTTCTGTCATCGACGCGCATCACGGTCGTCAAGCCTTCGCCCGACCGCGTGGCCGTGATCACGCCCTCGTCGTACTCCATTGTCCATTCTCGCGTGCCCTCGTTCGAAGACTCTGAGATCTTGACGAGTCTGCGGGCCGCGTCGTAGTAGAAGAAGTGGGAGCCCCGGCCGGTCGTCAATCGCCTAGGAAGACTGTCGGGACCGAGGACCAACCGCCATGAAGCCCCAGTGCTCGACTGCATCTGATAGGTTGCGCCGGACTCCGCTTGATGGAATGTATGCGCTGCCCCGGTTCCCTCGACCACCTGGGTCCTTCTACTGGGGTGGTACTCGAAGGCGTAGCTGCGCCCGGCAATGGACTGGGAAACCTTGCCGTGGCGGTAACGCACTTTGAGGAAAGGTTGCCGGTTCGGGCCCATCGCCCTTGCCAGCCTGTCCTCGTCGTATTCATACCACCACAAGTGACCGGCGACATCTAGGACATCTTTCAACAGATAGTCGGCGGTGTAAGAGTACCTTACCGTGCGCCCGAGGTTGTCGCTGGCGGACACTATCCTGCCGCGAGCGTCCCTCTCGATGGAAAAAACTCGTTTGTTGCGTACGGTTACCGACGAAAGATGCTCGTCGTCGTAGTGGAATACGAGCTCGCCTCCGTTGGGTGCCTTGTACGACGAGATGCTATACTTGCGCATGTCGGGCGTCCCGGAACGTCCGGTGAACTCGCGGATAGCGCCGTTTTTGGTTTCGAGCCGAACGCGGCCCGAGGAAACCGTCACCTTCGTCCGCAAGTGGCTTGGCTTCGGAGGACTCGCTCGATACGAGCCACTAGGATCCAGCGCGAATCGATGACGTGCGCCAGATCGGTCGGTATAGGTCAACGTGCCCTCGCGGACGACTATTTCTTCGGCTAACGAGAGGCGCCAGCCTGGGCCGAAGTCATGATTGTCGTCGATGCGCGAGTCGTAGACACGCGTGAACGCGACGGGAATGGCCGCCGCGCGCGTGACCATGTCGCGCCTCCTGAAGGTCAGATTCCCCGTGCCGACGTTGACGAACCCCAAGTGATAGCCGTCGAAAATCGACTGTGGGTTGGGAAACAGGACATTGACGCGCCGACGAAGGCCCAATTCCTCAACCAGGGCCACGTAGCTCTCCAAAGGCTCTCCGGCGGTGGCGTTGGGCGACTGTGCGGCAGCTCCGTCGTCGACTGTGACGACGGCCAAGCAAAGCATGAAGACTGCGATCAAGATCCTCATTCCGTTGGCACCTCTTGCTGCGCGTAGTTGCGACCTTGCGCGAGACTGTCCCATGTGTCAAGTGTCATCCAAAGGGGCGTGCGATAACCTCGGCAGGGGATTCCGGCGGCGCGTCAGCCGCGCCCCGGAAGGGCTGGACGCCAGCTACCCGAACGACGTGCAAGGTCGCGCCCCCGTCGAGAGTGGCAGGCGTTCGTGCCTCCGACCTGATCGCCGCCTTTTTTCGGCAACTGCACAAGCGGACTCAACCCGTTCCTTCCTCCGCGTCGGCCAAGCCGCGAAAGTGATCCAGATAGGCGCGGTAGCGGTCGTTGATCTCGCGCACGTAGCGTACCACCTCGGTACCGCGCACATAGCCGTGCAGGGCCTGGGCGGCGTATTCCGGTTCGGACAGTTTCAGCATCGCACGTTCCACGTTGTCGAACCAGATCGAGCCGTCGAGGCCCAGCCGCGCCGCCAGCCGGCGGCCATCGCGGACGTGGCCGGCGCCGGCGTTGTAGGCGGCCAGCGCGAAGAGCAGCTGTTCGCGCAGCGGCAGTTCCGGAAAGCGCTCCCGGGTCCACGACAGATACTCGACGCCGGCGCGAATGCCCTCTTCCGGTTCCGCCAGCCGTTCGGGATCGACGCCCACCTCCTCCGCCGTGCGCGGCAGCACCTGCAAGAGGCCGCGGGCGCCGGCGAAGCTCACCCGCTCTGGCCGGAAGCCGCTCTCCTGGTACATCTGCGAGACCACCAGGCGCCAGTCGATGTCGGCCGCGGCGGCCAGCGGCTTGACGATGTGGTCGAAGGGCGACAGCGAGCCGCCGGTGATGCGCTGCTCGCGCTGCCGCGTCATGCGGCGCTGGTTGACGAAGTACTTGTTGAACAGAACGTTGAACTGGTAGCCGCGATGGCCCTTGCGGGCGAACTCGTCCAAGCGGCGCAGCAGTTCCGCGTTGTCCCGCCGCACCGCCCAGGCCAGCCCTTTCTTGCCGACGTCGAGCCCCAGCGCGAGATCGGGATGGAACGTCGCCGCCAGCCTGGCGCGATGGCTGTCGGCCAACGTGGCATCGAACTTGCCCGCGGCGACGCCGTCGAGAATGGCCTCGGTGGACTGCTCTGCGTAGTCGATGGCGAAGCCGGCGTCTCGATGCGCAGCCAGCGAAACCGCGTAGCTGGTGTACGGATTGACCGTGATCCGTCGCCCGCGCAGCCCGTCGAAGTCGACGATCGGCGCACCGGCGGTGACGAACGTCTCGCGGATTTCCAGATACGGGCTGGCGAAGGCCGCGCCCATCGCCTCGCGCTCGGCCAGGCGCGTGAGGCCAGCCGCGACGACATCGCCCCGCCCCTCCTGCAGCCATGCGAACAGCTCGTCGATGCCGGAGGCCACGATCACTTCCAAGGCCAGCTCGTTCGCCTTGGCGAAGGCGTCCATGAGTTCGTAGTCGAAGCCGAGCAGCTCGCCGCGCCACAGGTAGTAGGTGGTGGCGCTGTTGACGGTGAGCATGCGCAGACGACCGGCGTCGACGATGGCTTGCCAGTCGCGCCGTTCGGCGGTGCGGTCGTCGAGCAGGTGGCGTTCCAGCAAGTAGCCGTCCAGCGCGGCCTTGAGTTCCGCCGCGTCCCTGCGCAGCGCCCAGGCGTGGGCCTGCACCTCGGGCAGTTCGCGCAGCTTGGCGACCTTCGGGCTGGTGCGAACGATCGCCCGCGCCACGGCTTCGTCCATGATCGTGGCGTCGATGGCGCCGCTCTCCAGCATGTCGAGAAGCGTCTCCGGACCCGCAGCGGCTGCCACCGGAACGCGCACCGCTTCGGGGTAGTGCCTGGCCAGGCTGTCGGCGTAGGCGGTGTGTTCGGCAACCGCGAACCGGCCTGCCTCGTCGACTCCGACCACCCACTCCCGGGAGCGCGTCAAAGGCAGCGAGAACGCCACCGCCTGCTGCCGCGCCGGGGTGACGGTGATGTTGCCGATGGCGACGTCGGCACGGCCTTCTGCAACCGCCAACAGCAGCCCGTGAATGCTCTGGGCATGGGTCCAGCGAACAGCCAGTCCGTGGCGGGCGGCGAAGTCCTCGGCGATGCGTCGATAGCTCTCCGTGGACAGGCCCTGGGAGGGCAGCGTGTCGAAGCCCTCCCAGCTGCGCCGCGCCAGACGCAGCACGCCGCGCTCTCGAACCGCGGCCCAGTCGCCGAAGAAGGGCTGATCTTCGGCGGCCGGAGGCGCAACCTCCGGCGCCTCGCCGCAGTTGCAGAGCGCCAGCAATGCGGCGGTCAGCGCCAACGCCCGGCAGCGCGTCATCCTTCGTAGCGCCGACCGTCCGGCAGCTCTTCCGGTTCCCGCTCCCACGGCATGACCTCGTGCCGCCATGCTTCCCACTCGCCGCGCAGCGACCAGCGGCCCTCGGCGTCGCGCCTCAACAACACGAAGAAGGCGCGTTCTTCAACGCCGAACACCTCGACGCAGATCAGCGCCGCGTCATGGACAAGTCCGACGCGCGAGAGCGTCAGCACCGGCCTTCGAGTGCGCGCGTTGACCGCGCGCGGCGAATCGCCGCTCGAGTCGAGCCGGGACTCGGGGGCGTAGCCGGCAAGGTCCAAGCCGTCCACGTCGCCGCGATTGGCGGCCAGGAAGGCGGCGAACAGGCCGGCTGGCACGTCGGCGTTGGTCTCGCCGGCGGTTCGGCAGTTGCTGGCCCGGCTGGCGACCAGCGCCTTGCCGATGCGCGGCACGAAGTCGGCCAAGAGGGCAGCGACCACGTCCTGCTCCCGGGCCGGCGGCAGTTCCGGCGCGCAGGCCAGCGGCGCGAACACAGCCAGCCAGCATCCAGCGCCGCACGCCAGCAGCCTAGGCGACATCGCGCGCGTAGACCTTCCTGCTGGCGACCAGCTCGTCGATTTCGGCGGCGGAGTAGCCGAGCTCCTCCAACAGCGCCCGGGTCGAGTCGCCCATGGCGCTGGCGCCCCGATAGTCGTCGCCCTTGGAGAATCGCGCCATCGGGCCGTTGCGGTAGTAGTCGCCCCAGTCCGGATGCGTCGCCGGAACGGCGAGCTCTTCGACTCGGCAGTGCGGATCGTTCAGCAAGAAGTCCGGCGGCGCGGCACCATCGGCGCGCACGCAGCCAATGCCCTTGGGCGCCAGCCGCCGCTCGAAGTCGTCGGCGTCCCCGGCTGCGAAAACCGCCTCCAGAGCGGCCCCGAGAGCGTCGTCGTCGCGCTCTACAACCAGGCCGAGCTCGCGCCTGAGCGTTCGCCACTCGTCGTCGCCAACGACCATCAGGAACACCCATCCGTCCCGGCACCGGTACAGCCGTTGCAGCGGGCCGATGCCCAACCCCTCGGCATCCACCGGCGGCCGCTCCGGCTTGCCGTCGTAGGCGAGG
This sequence comes from Candidatus Azotimanducaceae bacterium, assembly GCA_965199875.1. Taxonomy (GTDB): domain Bacteria; phylum Pseudomonadota; class Gammaproteobacteria; order Pseudomonadales; family Azotimanducaceae; genus VXYL01. The sequence continues at coordinate 375,321 of OZ241346.1, forward strand.
AAGTCGTCCCAGTTGGCGTAGGCGTTGGCGCCGAACATGTCGACGTAGATCTTCTGGCCGCCGCCGTGCGCCTGGCGCGCCGCCAAGCCAAGCAGCGCCGCGGTGGCGACGACCATGGAGGTGTTCGGGTCCGGGTTCACTTCGTTGGCGCGCAGCAGCTTGCGCGCCGTTTCACGCAGCTCGTCCGGGTTCTGCTCGACGTCCTCGGGCGGCAAGCCGCCGAGTTGCCAGACCACGCCGCCCAAGGCTGCGCCGGGGATGGGATGCGTGGACGGCCGTTTCGCGCCGGGGCCGGCCGGCCCGTAGCCGTTGGCGGAGACGTACACGAGGCGGGGATTCAACGCCGACAGCTCTTCGTAGCCGATGCCCAGCTTTTCCGGCACGCCAACCCGGTAGTTGTGGATCCAGATGTCCGCCTTGGCGGCCAGCGAGCGGGCGATCTGCTGCCCTTCCGCCGACTTGAGGTCCAGGCAGATGCTCTCCTTGCCGGCGTTGCACTTGGAGGCGCCGAAGCCGTGGAACATGCTGCGAAAGGGGTCGCCGCCCAAGGGTTCCAGCTTCACCACACGGGCGCCGAGATCGGCCAGCACGGACGCGCCCAAGGGCGCCGCGATGATCGTCGCGCTCTCCACCACGGTGACGCCGGCGAGGGGCTTGCGGGGCGCCGGCGCCGGCTGCGGCTGGTTCGCTGGCCGCGGATGCGCCTCGATGTCGTCGAACGCCACGTTCCTGGCCGCGCCGCCGACTTCGCCCGGCATCCCGGTGAGATTGGCGACCAGCCCCAGCTGCCTCGTGCCGCCGCGCTCGACGACATGGCCGTTGGCAAGCACGTCCGGGTCTTGCAGGGCGTCCTGGGTGGTCTGGTAGGGATGCGACACGACGCCGCCGTCGGCGACGAACAGGCGCGTCCACTCGGCCAGGGTCTTCGTCTGCATGTGCTCGAACAGCACGTCGCGGAACTCTTCGAGCACCGGTCGCGGCCAGCGCAGCGGATCGCCTTGGTACTTGTCCTCGCGCAGGTGGTCGGCAAACCCGGCGGCGCGAAAGAAATTCGCCAGCAGATGCGGCAGCAGGTTGCCGAGCTGCAACCACTTGCCGTCCTTGGTGCGCACCGGGTGGTAGTTCAGCGTCGGCATGGACTTGGTGCGGTCGCGGCTGACCTTGGGACGTTCCAGAATGCCCTTGTCCCAAAGCTGCGCCATGGCCATGATGCCCATCTCGTAGGGCATCATGCCGCGCAGCAGCGAGGTGTCGAAGCTGAAGCCGTGGCCGCAGGCTTCGCGGCCCATCAACCCGGCCAGGATCGCCGTTGCCGCGGACTGCGCCGTGGCATGGCTGCCCACCTGCAGCGCCGCGTAGTTCGGCCCTTCCCGGTCCGCGACGCCGGCGAAGGCGAGCATGCGCCCGGACTTGGCCGCCACCACCGGCTCGTAGCCCGGATAGCCGGCGTAGGGGCCTTCTTCGCCGAACCCGGAAACAACGCCAAGCACCAGATCGCCGCGGCCGAGGGACTCGGCATCGAGGCCGATGCGCTGGCGCTGCTCGCGGTTCAGCGTCGTCAGGACCGCATCTGCGGAATCCGCGATCAAACGGCGCAGGCGCTCGACGTCGTCGGCAGCGCTGAGGTCGGCATGCACGATGCGCTTGCCGCGGCTCCACAGCGGCCAGGACGCCATGCCGGCGAAGGGGTCGCCGGACCTGGGCACGACCTTCACGACGTCGGCGCCGAAGTCGGCGAGCATCATCGTCGCGAGGCCGGATACCGGACCGATGCCGAGTTCTACGATGCGAAAGCGGGAAAGCGGCGCCATGCGTGTCCTCGATGCCTTGAGCTTCGCCGCACTCTGCGCGACCACGCGCCCGTGGTCAAGGCGGCGCGACAGGTACTGGCGCAGCGCCGCGTCGTCTGTTCCGACAACCTGCTCGCTGACGGGACAATGCCGGCGGGTTGCCGCGCACAGGAAGTGGTTGCCGAGGCGCGTCTGCCGCGAGGCGGACTTCCTGGCGCGCCTTGCCCGGCCTCTTTGAAGACAGCAGCCGACAGCTATTTGGCCACGATGTGGGCTCGCCGTCTCGAGGCGCGGCTCGCTACCGGTAGTAGGCGTGCTCCCGCATGGTGTGGTCGGTGACGTCGCGCACCTCGGTGAGTTCGGGAATCTGCGCCAGCAAGGACGATTCGACGCTCTGCTTCAGGGTGATGTCCACCGCCGCGCAGCCTTGGCAGCCGCCGCCGAACTGCAAGACCGCTACCGTGTCTTCAACCACTTCTTCCAGCGTCACCTGGCCGCCGTGGGCAGCGAGGCCGGGATTGATCTCGTTGTACAGCACGTAGTTGATGCGGTCTTCCAAAGGCGAGTTCTCGTCGACGCTCGGCACCCGCGCGTTGGGCGCCTTGATGGTGAGCTGGCCGCCCATGCGGTCTTCCTGGAAATCCACCACGGCGTCCAGCAGATAGGGCTCGCTGCGGGTCTCGAACCAAGCGGTAAAGCCGTCGTAGTCCACCGGCTTGTCGTCGTCCTGCTGCTCGCCCGGGCGGCAGTAGGCGATGCAGGTTTCCGCGTTGGGCGTACCCGGCTGGGCGACGAACATGCGAATGCCGCAGCCTTCCTCTTGCTCCTCGAGCAGCCCGCGCAGGTGCTGCTGGGCGGCTTGCGAGATGTCGACCATCGGCTGAATCCCGACCAAAACACTCGGCTATCGTAACGCCGAGAGCGGCGGCGACGCAAACGGCGTCGAACTGGCGCACGAGTGTCCAAAGAGTCGCGTGGGTCGACTGGAACCGCCGAAACCGCCAAGCGTGGAAGCAATTTGGTAGGATCGCCGCCATGCGATCCCCATCCGCGCCGACGCCGCCGGCGCCGCACCTCGTCCACAACTGGCAAGGGCTGCACGGCAGCGCTGGCACCCTGATGGCTGCCCGCCTGGCGGCCGCCGCGGGACAGTTCGTGGTCTACGTCGCCGCCAGCACCGAGGCGGCTTTCCAAGCCAGCGAAGAAATGCGCTTCTTTGCCGCAGACACGCCGGTGCTGGCCTTCCCGGACTGGGAGATTCTGCCCTACGACCACTTCTCGGCGCATCAGGACATCGCCTCGGAACGTCTTGCGACGCTCTTTGAGCTGCCCTCGCGCAGCCGCGGCGCGCTGGTCGTGCCGGTGCCGACGCTGCTTCAGCGCCTGGCGCCGACTGCTTTCGTGCGCCGCCACTCGCTGCTGCTGAAGGTGGGGCAGACGTTCGGCATCCAGCGGGAACGGGAGCATCTGGCCGCGGCCGGCTATCGCGCCGTCGACTCGGTAGCGGAACGCGGCGAGTTCGCGGTGCGCGGCGCACTGGTGGACATCTTTCCGATGGGCGCTGGCAATCCGGTGCGCATCGATCTGTTCGACGACGAGATCGACACGCTGCGCGCCTTCGACCCCGACAGCCAGCGCAGCATCGGCGACCATCTCGACCGCGTGCGCATCCTGCCGGCGCGAGAGATGCCCCTGGACGCCGCCGGCATTCGCCGCTTTCGCGACAACTGGCATCGCACGTTCGACGTCGACGTGCGCCGCTGTCCGGTCTACCAGGAGGTCAGCGAAGGCGTGGCGCCCCAGGGCATCGAGTACTACCTGCCGCTGTTCTTCGGCGGTGCCGCCGACGCCGCCGCCGAGCAGACGGCGACGCTGTTCGACTATCTGCCCGACGACGCCGTGCTGGTGCTTGAAGAGAACGCGCTGGGGGCGGCGCAGCTGCATCTCGACGAAGTGTCGCAGCGCTACGAATCCCTGCGCCACGACGCCGAACGGCCGATTCTGCCTCCCGAGATGCTGTTCATACGCACGGCGGAACTCAACGAGCGCCTGCGCCGCTTCGGCCGGGTCAACCTCGACCCCGATGCCAAGCGGCATCGGCACCGGGTGGGCTTTGGCGGCAAGCCGCTGCCGGACGTCGCCGCCAACCACCGCAGCCAGGATCCAGCGGCCAGGCTGCGCACCTTCGCCGCCAACACGGCGTCTCGGCTGCTGCTCACCGCCGACTCGCCAGGGCGCAAGATGCACTTGGACGAGTTTCTGCGCCGGGAGGGCATGGTCGCCGAAGAAGCCAGCGATTTCGCCGCGTTCGCGAACGGCGACAGCCAGCTGGCCATCTCCGTCGCCCCCATCGAGCGCGGATTTTGGCTCTCCGACCTCGCCGTGGTCACCGAGGCGGATCTGTTCGGCCACCGCAGCGAAGCCGCCGCCGAGCGCGCCCGTCGGCGCAGCATCGACCCGAACCTGGTGGTCAAAAACCTCGTTGAACTCAACATCGGTTCGCCGGTGGTACACATCGACCACGGCGTCGGACGCTACCGGGGCCTGCAGACCTTGAAGCTCGACATCCCGCCCGGCGGTGCCGATTCGGCCAGCGCCGAACCCGTGGCGATGGAGTTTCTGGTCATCGAGTACGCGGACGAGGCCAAGCTCTACGTGCCGGTGACGTCCCTGCATCTGGTGTCGCGCTACGCCGGCGCCGACGAGGAGTCGGCGCCGCTGCATCGCCTCGGCTCCGACCAGTGGGCGAAGGCGAAGAAGCGCGCCGCCGAGCAAGCCAGGGACGCCGCCGCCGAGCTGCTGGACGTCTACGCGCGTCGCCAGGCCGCCAAGGGCGTCTCCTTCCAGGCCCCCGACGACGACTACCGACGTTTCGTCGAACAGTTCCCCTTCGAGACGACCCCGGACCAGGAGGCCGCCATCGACACGGTCATCGACGACCTCACCGCCGCCAAGGCCACCGATCGACTGATCTGCGGCGACGTCGGCTTCGGCAAGACCGAAGTGGCCATGCGCGCCGCCTTCCTCGCCGTCGCCAGCGGGCGCCAGGTTGCCATCCTCGCCCCGACCACGCTGCTGGCGCAGCAGCACTTCGAGACCTTCAGCGACCGCTTCGCCGGCTGGCCGGTGAGCGTGGAGGCCATCTCCCGGCTGCGCACCGAAGGCGAAACCAAGGCGCTGGCCGAGCGCCTGGCGGCCGGCCGCCTCGACATCGCCATCGGCACCCATCGCCTGCTCTCCTCGCGGTTCGCGTTCAAGAATCTGGGGCTGGTGGTGATCGACGAGGAGCATCGCTTCGGCGTCCGGCAGAAGGAGCAGCTGAAGAACCTGCGCGCCGAGGTGGACGTACTGGCGTTGACCGCGACGCCCATTCCGCGCACCCTGAACCTCTCCTTGAGCGGCCTGCGCGATCTGTGCGTCATCGCCACCGCGCCGGCCAAGCGCCTGGCCATCAAGACCTTCGTCATGGAGAAGCGGCGCTCCGTCATCGCCGAGGCCATCGCCCGAGAACTCTCCCGCGGCGGCCAGGTGTTCTACGTGTACAACGAGGTGCGCAGCATCGAGCGGGCGGCGGACGAAATCGCCGAACTGGCGCCGAACGCCCGCATCGGCATCGGCCACGGGCAGATGCCGAAGCGCCGCCTGGAACGGGTGATGGCGGACTTCTACCACCGCCGCAGCAACGTGCTGGTGTGCTCCACCATCATCGAGAACGGCATCGACATTCCCAACGCCAACACCATCGTCATCGACCGCGCCGACCGCTTCGGGCTGGCGCAGCTGCACCAGCTGCGCGGCCGCGTCGGGCGTTCGCACCGGCAAGCCTACGCCTATCTGATGACGCCGCATCCGAAGGCCATGACCGGCGACGCCGTCAAGCGCCTGGACGCCCTCAAGGCCGCTGGCGAGCTGGGCATCGGCTTCACCCTGGCAACTCACGACTTGGAGATACGCGGCGCTGGCGAACTGCTTGGCGAGGAGCAGTCCGGGCAGATCGCCACGGTGGGCTTCAACCTCTACATGGAGATGCTGGAACGCGCCGTCGCCGCCATCAAGGCTGGCCGCGTGCCGAATCTCGACCAGCCGCTGACGACGAGCCGCGAGGTCAATCTGCACGTGCCGGCGCTGATTCCGGACGACTATCTGCCGGACGTCCATGCGCGGTTGATTCTCTACAAGCGCATTGCCTCGGCGGTGGACGAAGAGGGCCTCGACGAGTTGAAGATCGAAATGATCGACCGCTTCGGCCCGCTGCCCGAACCTTTGCTCAGCTTGTTCCGCACGACGAAGCTGAAGCTGGCCGCCGGCGCCTTGGGCATCGACCGGCTGGACATCGGCAGCCATGGCGGGCGCTTGGAGTTCTCGAGCAGCACGTCCATCCACCCACTCGCCATCGTGCGCCTGGTGCAGCGGCAGCCGGGCACCTATCGATTCCGCAACGCCGGCAAGGACGACGGCGGCAAGCTGACCATCAGCCGCGACATGCCCCATCCCGACACCCGCTTCCAGGTGGCGGATGAGCTGCTGCGCGAGTTCGCGCCCGATGCGGCAAGCGAAGACACGGCCTTGCGGGAGGCAGCGTCGGCAGGCTGATGCCTGGGGCCGCGGCGCGGGGCAAGCGACGCTGGCGGCGGACGCCGACGGCAGCGCTGAGACTGGCCGCGCTGGCTGCTGTGCTGCTTGCCGCACTGCCAGCGCCGAACGCAGCGGCGGCGGACGCCGATGCTGCGGAGTCGCGCTGGCTGGATTCGCGCTGGTTCCGCATCGAAGCGATCCTCTTCGAGCGCCCTGCCCCGAACCTGTTGGCCGCGCGCCCTCGGCTGCTGGCGACGATGCGCTATCCGCGAGCGGCGGCGACGCTGGCGCCGGACCCATCGGCGGCACCGTCGGACACGGACCATCCACCCTTCGCGCCGCGGCTGGCGGTGGCCGAAGCGCCGCCGTTCTTCATCTCGAACCTGCTGCCGCCGCGATGGTTCACTGGCGACTGCGCACTGGAGCGCTGGCAACCAACGGTGGAAGGTGCGCCGGACCCGTGCCTCGAGTTCCTCCATGTGGATCCGGAGGAGCGCTTTCCCGACGATCCGTCTGCGTTCTGGCCCGTCGAGACGGCTCCGCCCGCGGAAGAGCCCGTCGTCGAAGAAGCCATTGAACCCGACCCGCGCCAAGCCGCTCTGGAGGCGCTGACCGCGGCCATCGAGGAGTACGAAAAACGCTTGCAGGAGACCAGCTACGCCTGGACGCCGACAGTCACCGACCTGCAGGCACCCCTCGCCCGCTTGCGCCGCCGCTTCAACGTCCTTGCCGCCGGCGCCTGGCATCAGGCGCTGCCGCCCCGAGACCAGCCGCAGCCGTTGCTGGTGCAGGTTGGCGCCGCCGATGCCAGCCGGCGCTTTCCATTGGAAGGCTGGTTGGCCGTCACCATCGGGCGCTACCTGCACTTGCAGGTGCAGCTTCAGGTTCGGCTGCCAGGCGGCGGCCTGGCGCTGCTTGCCGAGCACCGTCGCATGCGCAGCGGAGAGCTGCACTACCTCGACCACCCGGCCATGGGCCTATTGGCCCTTGCGCGTCCACTGCAAGTGCCAGCGGAACTGCGGCAACGGATCGCCGCCTACGAAGGCGGCTGACCGGACATGACTCGCAAAGCGATCTTCTCAAGAACTCTATGACCACATTTACCTTATAATTCAATAGGTTACTGGACCGTACATCACCTTGCTTCAAGGCCGTCGAAAAGGCTGCCGAAAACGCTTGCAAGCCCGCCGTTGAAGTCTACAATCGCCGCCGGCTGCGAAGGAGCGGCGTCATGGCTGGCGAATTGCAACACACGGGCTGGCGAGGCGTAGACGCACGAGCGTGCGAGGCAGGCGTTCCGCACTCGCATGGTGTCGAGGTCGATCGTTGCGACCACGGCGTCGCGGTCACTTGGCAGGATGGCGAAGCAGCGCGGATCCCCTATCTGTGGCTGCGCCACAACTGCGACTGCGACGAGTGCGTGGTGCGGCAGACGGGCGAAAAGCGGCTGCTGATTTCCACCGTGGACGCCGACTTGACGCCGTGGCAGGTGTGCGTGGAAGACGCCGCGGCCCACCATGCAGCCCTTGCCATTGGCTGGCCGGACGGACACCGAACCCGCTACGCCATGCGCGACCTGCGCCAGCTGCTGCGTCCTCGTCGAACCCCTCTTCGGCACTGGGACGGCACGTTCGAGCCGCGCCGCTTCCGCTTCGACGATTTCCTGCAGGACGACGGCGTGGCCGCTGCTTTCATTGCCGAGTTCCTGGCCAGCGGCGCCTGCCTGCTCGTGGACGGCCCAACCGCGCCGAACTCCCTGGAAGGCCTGGCCGCCCGCCTAGGGCCCGTGCGCGAGGTGTTGTTCGAGCGCATTCACAACGTCGAAGTGAATCCGGCCGGCTACAACATCGCGCACACCGCCGAGGACGTGCCGCCGCACAACGACATGGTGAGCTACGCTTGGCCGCCGAGCGTGCAGGCGCTGCACATGCTGGCCAACGACTGCGCTGGCGGCGAATCCGGCATTGTCGACGGCTTTGCCGTGCTGGAATGCCTGCGTCTGGAACGGCCGGCGATGTTCGACGTGCTGCGCACGGTGCCGGTGCCCTTTCGCCAGTTCGACGCCGACAACGAAACCCAGTCCTGCGGCGCCACGGTGGAAGTCGACGACGACGGCCAGCTGCGCATGCTGCGCTTCTCCAACCAGCTCATGCAGCGCCTGCCGCTGCACGAACCGCGCCTGTTCGAGTTCTACGACGCCTACCACGAGCTGGCGGTTCGCATGCTCGACCCCGGCGCAAGGGCTCGATTGCGCCTGTGCGCCGGGGAAGTGCTCGTCATCGCCGCCCACCGCGTGCTGCACGCCCGCTCCCCCATCACCGGCATCGGCAAACGCCACCTGCAGGACGCCTACTTCGACCACGACAACGTGCGCAACCACCTGACGCTGCTGCGCCGGCAGGGCCGCCTCAAAGCCGAGGACTTCCTGTGAGCGGAGGATGCGTCGCCTTCGGTCATAGTGCGGGCACCGAGGCGCATCCTTACTACCGCTGGCTGGTCAGGTGATCGTAGTCTGCGTGGGTGCCAATCCAAAACCATGCGACGCCATCCCCCGTTCTTTGGCCGAATGGCTCGGTAGTTCGCGCCAATGCATACGCGATGACGCCTCGTGATGTGCATGACGCCCCGCGACGTTAGCCGCGGAGTCGTTCGTTGGCGCCGTCCCAGGGGCTCTCGGGCACGACCTTGGCCGGGCAGCGCTCGCCGAGCACTTCGATGTCCAGCTGCTGGCCAGTGGCGGCGAGTTCCGGGCGCACCATGCCGAGGGCCAGCGACTTCTCGACGCGGAAGCCGTAGTTGCCGCCGGTGGAGCGGCCGACCATTTCCGCGCCGAGGTAGAGGGGATTGTTGCCGATGGGATCGGCATCCTTCGGCGCATCCACTTCCAGCGTTACGAAGGCGTTGGCGAAGCCGCGCTGCTGCCAGGCGAGGAGGCCGGGGCGGCCGATGAAGTCGCCCTTGTCCAAGCGCACGAAGCGGTCCAGGCCGGACTCCAGCGCCGCGTACTCGATGGAGAGTTCGGCGCCGATCATGCGGTAGGACTTCTCGATGCGCAGCGAGTCCATGGCGCGAATGCCGAAGGGTCGCAGCCCGAGGTCGCCGCCCGCGGCCACGAGGGCGTCGAAGATGGCGTTCTGGTAGTCGATGCGGTGGTGGATCTCCCAGCCCAGTTCGCCGACGAAGTTCAAGCGCAGCAGCGTGGCCGGAGCAAGCCCTATCGTCGCGTCGCGCCCGGTCAGCCAGGGAAAGGCATCGTTCGACAGGTCGGCATCGCAGACCCTGGCCAGCAGCTCGCGGGAGTTCGGCCCGGCCAGCACCAGCACGCCCATCGTCGAGGTGAGATTCTCGAAGCGCACGGAACCGTCGTTCGGCATCCAGCGCCTCAGCCAGTCGTGGTCCAGGCGCTGGAAGGCGCCGGCGGAGACGAGGTAGAAGCGGTCCTTCGCCTCGCGGTGGATGGTGAACTCGGAATGCACGCCGCCACGGCTGTTGAAGGCATGGCACAGGCCAACCCGGCCGACTCGCGGCAGACGATTCGCCACCAGCCGGTCGAGGAACGCTGCTGCGCCCGGGCCGCTCACGCGCGCCTTGGCGAAGGCCGTCATGTCCAACAGGCCAACGCGGTCGCGGACGTTGCGGCACTCCTCCCCCACCGGCCCGAACCAGCGAGAGCGGCGGAATGACCAGTGATCCTGCTGGGCAACGCCCTTGGGCGCGAACCAGTTGGGGCGCTCCCAGCCGAACTTCTGGCCGAACACGGCGCCGAGGGACTTCATGCGCCCGTAGCAGGGCGCGGTGCGCAAGGGGCGGCCGGCGGGGCGCTCTTCGTCCGGGTAGTGGATGGTGAAAACGTTGGCGTAGGCTTCTTCGTTCTTCGCCTTCAGATAGGCGCCGGTGGCGTAGTCGCCGAAGCGGCGCGGGTCCACGCCGAGCATGTCGATGGTCGGCTCGCCGTCGACGATCCACTCGGCCAGCTGCCAGCCGGCGCCGCCAGCGGCGGTGATGCCGAAGCTGTGCCCCTCGTTCAGCCAGAAGTTCGGCAGATCCCAGGCCGGGCCGACGATGGGGCTGCCGTCCGGGGTGTAGGCGATGGCGCCGTTGAACACCTGCTTGACGCCGACCTCGCCGAACGCCGGCACTCGGCGCATGGCGGACTCGATGTGCGGCGTCAGGCGGTCGAGGTCCGCGTCGAAGAGCTCGTATTCGCTTTGCGGATCGGGGCCGTCGAGATAGCAGGCCGGAGCGCCCTCTTCGTACGGGCCGAGCAGCAGTCCGCCTGCTTCCTCGCGCATGTACCAGGAACCGTCGGATTCGCGCAGCACACCCATTTCCGGCTGGCCTTGCTGGTGCCGCTGCCGGATCTGCGGATGCGCCTCGGTGACGATGTACTGGTGCTGCACCGGCAGCACGGGAACGTCCAGGCCGACCATCGCGCCGGTGCGCCGGGCGAAGTTGCCGGTGGCGCAGACGACGTGTTCGCACAGCACCTCGCCAGCCGTGGTCGACACTCTCCACTCGCCGCCGGCGGTACGTCCAATCGCCGTGACGGTGGTTTGCCGCTGAATCGCGGCGCCCGCGGCGCGAGCGCCCCGGGCCAGCGCCTGGGTGAGGTCGGCTGGCTGGATGTAGCCGTCGTCGGGATGCCGAATGGCGCCGATCAGGCCGTCGGCCACCGCCAGCGGCCAGACTTCCACGACCTCGTCCGGCGTCAAGAACTGCACGTCCACGCCGATGGTGCGGGCGACGCCGGCGTACTGCCGGTACTCGTCCATGCGATCCGGTGTCGTGGCCAGGCGAATGTTGCCGACCGTGCGCAAGCCGACGTCCTGCCCGGTCTCGGCCTCCAGCGTGCGGTACAGCTTCACCGAGTACTTGTGCAGCTGGCCTACCGAATAGCTCATGTTGAAGAGCGGCAGCAGGCCGGCGGCGTGCCACGTCGAACCCGAGGTGAGTTCCTTGCGCTCCAAGAGCAGCACGTCGGACCAGCCCTTCTGCGCCAGGTGGTACAGGGTGGAGACGCCGACGACGCCGCCGCCGATCACCACCACTCGCGCCGTCTGCTGCATCCGTCGCTCGCCTCGCCAGGCAGCAGGCCGCTAGCTGAGCCCGATCACCCGGCCTGCGTCGTCCACGCCGACGTCCACGGCCGCCGGGCGGCGCGGCAGGCCAGGCATGGTCATGATGTCCCCGGCGATGGCAACGACGAAGCCAGCGCCGGCGGAAAGCCGCACCTCGCGCACCGGCAGCAGGTGTCCGCTGGGAGCGCCCAGCGCCTTGGGGTCGGCCGAGAAGCTGTACTGGGTCTTGGCGATGCAAACCGGCAGTTCGCCATAGCCCAGCTGCTCGAACTCGTCGAGCCGCCGCCGCGCCTCTTCCGCCAGCGACACGTCCGCAGCGCCGTAGATGCGCGTGGCGACCGTGCGCAGCTTCTCGGCCAGCGGCATCGCGTCTGGATACAGCAGTTCGACGTTCGGCGCTGCTTCGCCGAGCTTCGTCTGCACGGCGGCGGCCAGCGCTTCTGCGCCGCGCCCGCCTTCCGCCCAGTGGTTGGCGGCGACGGCGACCGTGCCGCCGTCCCGGGCAAGGTCCTCGATGGCCGCGAGTTCCGCTTCGGCGTCGTCGCTGAAGCGGTTGATCGCCACCACCGGCGTCACGCCGAACCGTTGCAGATTGGCGATGTGACGGCGCAGATTGGCGCCGCCGGCGCGCAGCGCTTCGACGTTCGGCCGCGTCAGGTCGCGCCGGGCGACGCCGCCGTGCATCTTCAAGGCGCGCACGGTACACACCAGCACGATCGCGTGCGGGCGCAGGCCCGACTGCCGACACTTGATGTCGAGGAACTTCTCGGCGCCGAGGTCCGCGCCGAAGCCCGCCTCGGTGATCACCACGTCGTTCAACGCCAGTGCGGCGCGGGTGGCCAGCACGGAGTTGCAGCCGTGCGCGATGTTGGCGAACGGACCGCCGTGGACGAAGGCCGGATTGCCCTCCAGAGTCTGCGCCAGATTCGGCTGCATGGCGTCGCAAAGCAGCGCCGCCAAGGCGCCTTGGGCATCCAGCTGGCTCGCCGTCACCGGCGTACCGTCTCGGCTTCGCGCCACGACGATGCGCGCCAGGCGCCGCTGCAAGTCCTCGCGGTTCTGCGCAAGGCAGAGCACGGCCATGATCTCGGAAGCGGCGGTGATGTCGAAGCCGGCGCTGCGGCGGATGCCGCGGCCGACGTTCAGCTCCACCTCGCGCAGCGCCCGGTCGTTGAGATCGAGAGCACGGCGCCAGGAGACGGCGTTGGCGTCGATGTCCAGGCGATTGCCCCAGTACAGGTGGTTGTCGACCATCGCGGCGAGCAGATTGTTGGCCGCGGTTATGGCGTGCAGATCGCCGTTGAAGTGCAGGTTCACGTCCGTCATCGGCGCGATCTGCGACCAGCCGCCGCCGGCCGCACCGCCCTTGACGCCAAAGCAAGGGCCGAGGGACGGTTCGCGCAGGCAAACCGCGGCGTTCACGCCCAAGCGGTTCAAGCCGTCGGCAAGGCCGATGCTGGTGGTCGTCTTGCCCTCCCCGGCCGGGGTCGGCGAGATGGCCGTCACCAGCACCAGCTTGCCGGGCTGCCGCGCCGCGAAGGAATCCAGCGCGGACGCGGCCAGCTTGGCCTTGTAGTGGCCGTAGGGGATCAGCTGGTCGGCGTCAAGGCCGTAGCGCTCGTGGAGCAGCGGCAGCAGCGGGCGCAAGGGAACGCTGGCGGCGATGTCGCCGTCGGTACGGTGCTCGGAACAGCCACTCGACGTCGTCGCGATCGCCGGCGAGACCTGCATCGAGCGTTCAGCGGGACGTGAAGAACGCCGAGTGCGCAGCCAGCGAAGCGCGCCGCCGACGCCGCCGAAAGCGAACACGTGGATGCCAACGGAAGCGCACTCGCTCCCTGCCAGCGGGTGTTCGGCCAGCGCTTCGAGCAGCGCGTCCGGCGACCACTGCGCCAGCAGCCGCGCCGCTTCCGGCCGTCGGGTCAGGGTGCGCAGCGAGGCGCCGACGCCGCAACGCGCCGCAAAGGCTACCAGCGTGCTCAGCTTGGCCGGCCCGGGTATGCCGATGCGAACCGGCAGCGTCGGATGCTCGCAGCGCAGCCGTTCCAGAAAACCAAGCGCCGGGGCGGCCGCAAAAACGAACTGCGTCACCACCCACATCGACATGCCGTTGTTCGCCGCATACTTCAGTTTGCCGGCCAGCGCGGCGTCCGTTTCGGACTTCCGGGCGTGCGCACTGCCTTCTGGATGCGCCGCCACGCCAACGCGGCGAAAGCCATGCGCCAGCACCTTGCCGGACTGGAGAACAGCCAGCGCGTCGACGTAGGGGCCGCTCGGCTTCGCCTGATCGCCGGCGATCAGCAGCAGCCGGTCGACCCCGGCGGCGGCCAACGCGCCCAGCCGCTCGTCGAGTTCGGCGGCGCTGGCCACGCTGCGCGCCGCCAGGTGCGGCACCGGCACCATGCCGACGCCGCGAAGCTGCCCGCAGGCCTGGACGGTCTCCTGCCACTGCGACTTGGGCAGCCACGGCACGTAGACCTCGGTTCCGGGCCTCAGTTCTTCGCTGAGCGACGCTGTCGCCGAATAGCCCGCCAGCTGGCCCGGCGCGATTTCCAGCGAGGCGTTGTCCGCCAACAAGCCGACGACGGACGGCGTCGACGTGTCCAACTCCGACGCCGCCACTTGCAGGGTGTCCACTTGCGCCTCCACTAGCGCCAGTCCGCGTGATCGCGCCCGTGGGCGCTGGCCAGCTCCCGGGCGTTGGGGTTCACCGATGGGCGGAAAGGCACCTCCACCACCTCGGCCGGCACGCTGTCGCCGGCGCCCTCTTCCCGGTAGACGGCCGGCAGATGCACGCGCAGCGCCGTGCCGATGGCGCGCATTTCCCAAGGCACGTAGGCGAGCGCGATGTTGGTTGCCAGTTCCGGCGAATACCAGGGCGAGGTGACGTAGCCCACCGGATCGCCGCCGTCCGCGGCGCCGATCAGCCAGAAGTCGTTGGCGTAGTCCGTCACCGGCTTGCCGCCGAAGACGAGACCCGCCATGACGCTGCGGAACGGCGGGTTGCCGGCTTCGATGGCCGCCCGGGCCGTCTCCAGAGCTTGCCTGCCGATGTAGGGGGCTTTCTTGCGGCGCGGCACCTGGTAGCCCAGGTTGCACTGGAACGGCAGCGTCTCCTGATCCAGGTCCTGGCCCCAGGAGAGGATGCCGGCGGCGATGCGGCGATGGTGGGCGGGCGCGATCACCATCAGGTTGTGCCGCTTGCCGGCCTCGAGCACGGCGTACCAGAGGTCTTCGGCGTGCAGCGTCGCGTCCTTCAGGTAGATCTCGTAGCCCTTCTCGCCGGTGAAGCCGGTCTGCGAGACGATCACGTCGCGACCACGCACCTTGCCTTCCATCAGCCCGTAGAACGGCACGTCGCGCACGGCTTCGCCGAACAGGTCGACCATCAGCGCTTCCGACTTGGGGCCTTGGATCTGCACCGGCGCGACGTCGATTTCGGCGATCTCGACGTCGCAGCCGAGCCCGGTGTTGACGCCGCGCAGCCACATCTCGAGGTCGCTGTCGGAAAGCGAGAACCAGAACTCGTCCTCTGCGACGCGCAGCAGCACCGGGTCGTTCAGCACGCCGCCGTTCTCGTTGCACAGAATGACGTACTTCGCCTGCATCGGGCGGATGCGCCTGGCGTTGCGGGTGACGACGTAGTCGACCAGCCGTTCGGCGTCCGGCCCGCGCACCTGGATCTGCCGTTCGACGGCGACGTTCCACATTGTCACGTGGTTCACCAGGGCGTCGTACTCCACCATGGCGCCGCCGTCCTCCGGGCGCACGTAGCCGCGCGGGTGGTAGACGCGGTTGTACACCGTCGCCCGCCAGCAGCCGGCTTCCATCGACAGGTGCCAGAAGGGCGACTTGCGCACCCGGGTGGAGATGAGCATCTGCACCGGCGTCGGGCCGGACTGGCGCAGGTTGACGGGCACGCGCCGATCGGACTGATCGACGCTCAAGCACTGTCGCAACTGCGAGTACACGGGGAAATCCGCCATGGCTGCCTCCTGCCGCTCGAGTGGATTGACGGCGCGGATTATTCGCCTTCCCCCGGCCCGCGAAAGGGGCAAAGGCGACATGGAGGCGTCCAAACACGACGCGCCTCGTCAGCGGCGCTCGGAACGTTCGTCCTTGGGCCGATGGCCGTACTTCTGCAGGTAGCGCCTGGCGAACGACGCCGGGTCGGCGAAGCCGCAGCGCTCGGCGATCTCGGCGATGGGAAAGGAGGTCTGCAACAGCAGCAGACGCCCTCGATGCAGCCGCAGATCCATGTAGTAGCGCGAGGGCGTGCAGTGCAGGTGGTCGTGGAACAGGCGTTCCAGCTGGCGGCGGGTGATTCCCGCCTGCTCCGCCAGTTCCGCAAGCTGCAAGGGCTCCTCGACGTTCGCCTCCATCATCGCCACGGCATCCACCAGCTTCGGCTGGTTGCCGGCACCGATCAGATAGTGCAGCGGCGTGCGCTGGGCGTCCTCTTCGGTACGCACCCGCTCCAGCACGAACTGTTCGGCGATCTCCCTGGCCAGTTCCGCGCCGTGTTCGGCAACCACCAGCTGCAGCATCAGGTCGATGGAACTGACGCCGCCGGAGCAGGTGTAGCGGTCGCGGTCGATGACGAACAGGTTGGAGGAAACCCGCAACCTAGGGAACTGTTCGCGCAGACTTTCCGCGTTCTCCCAGTGGATGGCGCAGCGATAGCCGTCGAGCAGCCCGGCGTCGGCGAGGATGTGCGCTCCGGTACACAAGGCGCCGAGGGCGACGCCGCGCCGCTGCAGACCGCGCAGCGCCTGGCGCAGAGGCCGATCGCAGTAGCGTTGCGGGTGGTAGCCGCCGCAGACGAAGAGGATGTCGGTGTCCACGCCCACGGACGCCAGGTCGCCGTCCGGCAGCAGCCGCAAGCCGTCGCTGGAGGGCACCGGCTGGCCGTCCCGGGTCAGGCAGGCCCAGTGGTACAGCGCCCTTCCGCTTTGCCGGTTCGCCATGCGCAGCACGGCAATGGCGTTGGTGAGGGTGACGATGGTGTAGTCCGGCACCATCAGAAAGGCGAAGCATGCGCCGGCGGCGTCCGGCGGTTTGGCGTCCTGGAGCTTCAGCGCAGTTCTCGCGGCGTCAGTCCTCGCGCAGCGAGCGCAGGAGCGCCAGCACCATCAGCGCCAGGATGCCGAGCAGCGGCAGCGACACCACCAGCGTCGCGGACTTCGCGGCGTTCAACGTGCCGATGATCACCAAGGCGATGGGCAGCACCGCCAAGGCGCCGGCCCAGAACACCCGGTGCCCGCGCGCCGGATGGCTGCCCGGCGTCAGCCCCTGAGTGGCCGACGCGGCGATGGCGTAGGAGGCGGAATCGTAGGTGGTGGCGACGAACACCAGGCCAAGCACCAGGAACGCGATCAGCGGCAGCGGCTGCCCGGCGAGGCCGCCGACCGCGGCGGCGATGGCCGTTGCCGTGCTGCCCTCTCGAACCAGGTCGAGAAAGCCGATGCCGGCGTGCATGTCCATCCACATCACGCTGTTGCCCCAGACGATGTAGAAGGCGGCGCAGCCCAGGGTGCCGAAGCCGACCATGCCGAAGATGAGGGAGCGCAAGGTGCGGCCGCGGGAGATCTTGGTGACGAACAGCCCCATGAACGGGCCGTAGGCGATCCACCAGGCCCAGTAGAACACCGTCCAGTCTTCCACGAATCCGGTGTCGCGAAGCGCATCCGCCCAGGTGTTCATGCGCACGAACTCCTGCACCATCAGGCCGATGGACGACGTGCCGACTTCCAGGGCGAAGACGGCCGGCCCGGTCGCCAGCACCCAAAGCAGGAACAAGCCCGCCAGAGCGACGTTGAGGTTGGAGAGCCGGCGGATGCCGCGTTCCAGGCCCAGGTAGACGCTGGCGGCGAACAACGCAACGCACAGCGCGCAGATGGTCATGGTCAGCGCGAAGGACTCGTCGATGCCGAAGAGCCGAGCGGCGACCGAGCCCAGCATCGGCGTCGCCAGGCCCAGCGACGTGCCGGTGCCGCCGATCAGCGCCAGGATGAACACCACGTCGATGGCGCGCCCCCAGGGCCGGTCGGCGAAGTCGCGCCCGAACATGCCGGTCAAGGCGATCGACAGGCGCAGATGCGGCAGCTTGTAGCGGTAGTAGGGCCAGGCGATGGCCACCGTCGGCAGGCAGTACAGGCACCACGCGGAGATGCCCCAGTGGAAGATGCCGTAGGTGGCCGCCCATTCCCGGGCCTCCACGCTGCCCGGTTCGACGCCGAAGGGCGGCTGATCGATGTAGGAGGCCCACTCCGCGGTGGACCAGTACAGCAGGCCCGAGCCGATGCCGGCGCAGAACAGCATGCCCATCCAGCTCACAGTGCCGTACTCGGGTATCGCTTCGTCGCCGAGGACGCGCTTGCCGTGGCGGCTGCACGCCAGCCAGCCTAGAAACACCGTGGCGAAAATGCAGGCCCAGAGGTAGAAGACGCCGAGCGCCCCGGCGATCCAGGCGTAGATGGCGTCCACCGTCGCCGCGGCGGCCTCGTGATAGGCGATCATCGGCACCGCAGCGCCAGCCACGCATGCCACGCTGACCGCGAACACGGGCCAGTCCACGGCTTGGGGCCTCGCTGCCCGACGCGCCTTGAACATGCCCTGCCCCAAGCGCGGGCCGATGCTCGCCGGCGTTGCTTCCTCCGCCAAATGGCCGCCACGTTCCGCTGCCAGAGCTTGCAGCGTAGCACGAACGCTCCGAGCGGTTCGCCTCGCGTGTTATGGTGCCGCCTTCGTCAGTGCAGCCGGAGCAACGCCCGATGGCCGGCCCGGACTTCTCCAAGCACGAACTGGTGCCGGCGATCGCCCAGGACGCGGCGACCGGCCAAGTGCTGATGCTCGCCTACATGAACGCCGACGCCTACGCCGAAACGCTGGCCACGCGGCGCGTGTGCTACTACAGCCGCAGCCGCCGGCGGCTGTGGCGCAAGGGCGAAGAGAGCGGCCACGTGCAGCATCTCAAGCACATCTACTACGACTGCGACGCCGACACCGTGCTGGTGAAGGTCGAGCAGGTTGGCGGCGCGGCCTGCCACGAAGGCTACGCGAGCTGCTTCTTTCGCGAGATCGACCCGGCCAGCGGCGAAGCGAAAGTCGTCGCCGAGCGCGTCTTCGACCCGGCGGACGTCTACGGCGCGAAGGATGGAGCGGGCACGGGCGGCGGCGCGGGACAAGGAACATGAGCAACATCCTGAACCTGGGCATTCCATCCGGCAGCCTGCAAAACGCCTGTGCCGACCTGTTCGAGCGCGCCGGCTATCGGGTCACCTTTCCGAAGCGCTCCTACTATCCTGAAATCGACGATCCGGAAATCGATTGCCTGCTGGTGCGCGCCCAGGAGATGGCGCGCTACGTGGAGCAAGGCGTGCTGGACGCTGGCATCACCGGCCACGACTGGGTGCGG
Source organism: Candidatus Azotimanducaceae bacterium (assembly GCA_965199875.1). GTDB lineage: Bacteria > Pseudomonadota > Gammaproteobacteria > Pseudomonadales > Azotimanducaceae > VXYL01. The sequence goes on from OZ241346.1 coordinate 394,181, forward strand.
GAAACCCGCGCCGACGTCGTGGAACTGGCCGAGTTCGTGTTCTCCAAGGCGACCCGCCGCCCCAGCCGCTGGGTGCTCTGCGTGCCCGACGACTCGCCGGTGCGGGCCGTCCGCGACCTGCAAGGCAAGCGCATCGCCACGGAAGTGGTGAACCTGACCGAAGACTACCTGCGTCGCCACGGCGTGACCGCCAGCATCGAGTTCTCCTGGGGCGCCACGGAGGTGAAGCCGCCTCGCCTGGCCGACGCCATCGTCGAGATCACCGAAACGGGGAACTCCCTGCGCGCCAACAACCTGCGCATCCTGGACGAAGTGCTTGAGAGCACGCCGCGGCTGATCGCCAACCACGCCGCCGAGCAGCACCCGTGGAAGAAGGCGAAGCTGGACAACATCGCCCTGATGCTGGCCTCCTGCCTGGCCGCGGAAGGCCGCGTCGGCCTGATGATGAACGTCCGCGAGGCCGACCTGGACTCAGTGACGGCCATCCTGCCGGCGCTGCGCAACCCCACCATCTCGCACTTGAGCGACCCCGAATGGGTGGCGATCAGCACCATCATCGACGAAGCCGAGGTACGTTCCATCGTCCCGGCGCTGAAGAACGCCGGCGCCACCGGCATCGTCGAGTTTCCGATCAACAAGGTGATCGAATAAGCAGCCCATTGCGCTTGGCTGGGCTCTGCCAAGCCCTGCGTGTTCGACGACTACTCGTCCTTGCAGGCGACCGGCAGCGGGTTCCGATCCGCCGTAGCGACGAACGGGGGGCGACCGTCGCAGGTCGCGGACAACTCACGGCGGGCGGCCTACCGTTTGTCGCCCATGTCGTCGGCACCAACCTTGGGCGAGTGCTCCGGCGGCAGGTCCAGCGCCGGGTTTCGGTCGAAGAAGCCCACCGGCTGCAGCATGAAGCCGCAGTACTCCACCGGCATGACTGGCCAGTCTTCCGGCCTCGGCAGATGGCTGACCCCGACCGTGTGCCAGAGCACGACGTCGGTGTCCTCTATCGAGCGATCCTTGGCGGTCCACTTCGGCAAGCCGTCGCCAGGACCGAGATTCGGATGATCCCCGGCCGCCGAGAGCTGGCCTTCGGCGTAGGGCGTCACCCATAGATTGTGCCGGGCGAATCCGGCCCGGGCGGCAACTTGCGAGCTGGGCGCCGCATGCAGCGTCGGCGTCGCCCCCGGCATCAGCCGGTACGCCACCGGAACGCCCAGGCGATTGCGGCGCCTGGGATTGACGACCTTCCAGATGCGCGAACGCGCCGCATCGGCATTGCGCTTCGCTTCGGCCTCGCTGCGCAGCAGGCGGGAGACCGCTTGGAACGCGGTGCCGTCCGGATTCTCCGGACCTGGCGGCAGTGCTTCGGTATTCACTTCGTAGACGCTGTTCCGTGTGCCGTCCAAGTCGAAGTCCAAACGGAAGCAGAACAGGTGCTGATGGATGGGCGAGGCCAGGTTGGGCGCGACCAGGGGCGCGAACTGCGGGCGTTCCTCGCCCTCGCGCACCGCGGAAACGCCGACGATTCCGGTCAGCTTCACTTCCATCTGGATCGTGCCGTCCAGATAGAGGTACCAGTAGAAGCCGTACTCGTAGTTGCCGACGGTGTGGAAGGTGCTCACCACCAGACGCCGGGAGCGCCGCACCTCGGTGGTTTGCGAGTGCCCGTCGTGGTGCTTCCAGAGGATGCCGTAGTCTTCCTCGTGCAGGCAGATGGCGCGTTCCACCAGCCGCGCGCTGCCGTCGGGCTTGACGGCGACGTGATCGAGGTAGCGGATTTCGCCCACGCAGTCGCAGCCGAGGGCCAGCGAGTTGACGCAGTTGCCGATGCTCGCCTCGCCGGCGTCCAGAACATGCTTCCAGCGGTGCATGGGATCGGTGTCGCCGTAGGGAACCACCATGTCCGACAGCGCCGCGCGGTGCAGGATCGGGCGCAGCTCGTCGCCGTCCAGATAGCCCAGCTGATGCAGCACCAGGCCGTTGATCGGATGCACCGAAATCCGAAACCGCCAGTTCTGCCAAGCCACCGCGCTGCCATCCACCGCGAAGCCGGGGCCTTCGGCTTGAGCGATCGACAACGGCTTCAGCGGCGCGCGCAGCTTCGGCTGGCTGGCCGCGTCGTAGCGCCCGGACTCCGGCGGCAGCGGCACGTCGTCGTAGTCCTCCAGATGCGCCACCCTGCCGGCGGTCAAGTCGACGTGGGCGATCAAGCCCTGCACTGGCCGCGCATAGCCGTTGTCGGTCTTGTCTTCGCGCAGAAAGCTGATGGCGCGGTGCGCACGGTGGCCGGGCGGAATGCTCGGGTGCTGATAGCCGCCGGCCGGCCAGGGATCGATCTGCACCCGCTCGAAGTCGTCGATGCCGCGCCGCCGCATGGCTGCCTGCCAGCCGGCGTCTTCCTTGGCGATGCGCACCGCCGCCACCACGTCGGCAAAGCCGATGGGCGCCTGGCCTTTGTCGATTCGAGCGACCTCCACGGCGCCGCTGGCAAGGTCGACGACGGCATCGAAGCCGCCGTCGGGCGCTTCGCCGTCGGGATAGTCGTAGCCGAGGAAGCGCAGCTTGCGCGGCGTCGGCTCGCCGGCTCGATGGCGGCCCATGAACTCCTTGGCCGGTTCCACCAGCGCCACGGAGCAGAACTCGGCGCCCCTCTCCAGCTTCGCCTTCGCCAGCGCGCCGGCCCGGTTCACCTCGTCCACCGTCGGCGGCGCCAGCGGGTGCATCGCGCCAGGCAGTTCGATGTCCATGTCGCTTGCTCCGGTTGGAGGGAGTTCGCAGCCTACTGCCATGCCGGAAGCGGAGCAACGGGGACGTTGGGGTGGAAGCGCAGAGTCTTATGCTGTCCGCGCAAGCGGTTGGGGATCGCTCGGTGCGCGACGATGCCGTCTCGGCGCCTTGCCCTTCTGCGGGCGTTCTGGCAGCTCCAACGACTCGTTGTCCGCGATTTGCTGGTCTATATGGGCCCGGTGCAGATCGTAGTAGGCCCAAGCATTGTCTAGATCGTCGTGGCACAAGGTCGGATAGTCCTCGAGGACGTCCTCATCGCTGCCGCCAAGCTGGTGGGCGCGAACGAGCACCCAGACGGGAATCCGCGTCCGTGCGACGCAGGCGTCGCCGCCGCAGACGCCGGGTGTGCACTCAATACCGGGCACTGGCGACTTCGACATGAGGAATCCCTATAGCTGTTCAGGACAGCAGCGTGCTTCAGCAAGGCAATACAGTAGCACGTTCCTTACGTTCCTTGCTTCGAGCAAACCGCCCAAACGGCCCAATGGCGCCGACTGCTCGACGTCATAGTCGGCCCGACCGGTCCTGCTCGCCGAGCAGCAGCGCGGCGGTGTCGAGCAGTGCGTGGTCGCGGCCGGCGGCGGCCAGCAAGGTCACGCCGAATGGCAGGCCGTCGGGCGTCTCGCCTGCTGGAATCGCGATCGCGCAGAGGTCCAGCAAGTTCACGAAGTTGGTGAACGTACCGAGCGCGGCGTTCGTTTCCAGCGGAGAGCGTTCCACCTCCGCGACGGTGTAGATCGTCGGTGCGGTCGGCAGCGCCAGGACGTCGATGGCGTCGAAGACGCCTTCGGCCTCGCGCTTGAGCTCGGCCAAGCGGTACATGCCCCGAAAGCAGTCGGCGGCACTGATCGCCGCGCCTTGGGCGATCACGGCGCGGGTGATCGGATGCACGTCGTCGGCGTTCGCCGTCACGAACTCGCCCACGGCCGCATGGCGCTCGGCCAGCCAAGGGCCTTGGTAGAGAAGGCGCCCGGCGGCCTGGAACGGTTCCAGGTCCACGGTCTCCGGCTGGCTCGGCAGGCCGGCCACGAAGGCGGCGTAGCGTTCACGGTAGGCGCGGTTGCGAAACGGCAAGGCCGCTGGCGGGAGGAAGCCGAATCTGGCGCGTTGCGCGTCGAAGCGCTGGAACTCGATGCGCCGCGAGAAGGGATCGCCAACGTCGAAGCCGCCTGCCACTTCCGCCACCGCGCGGGCGTCCGCCACGGTGCGCGTGAAGACGCTGACGCAGTCTAGGGTACGGCATGCCGGCACCACGCCCCGGGTGGACCACCAGCCCCGTGTCGGCTTGAAGCCGACGATGCCGTTGAAGGCGGCTGGCACCCGCCCGGAACCCGCGGTGTCCGTGCCCAGCGCGAAGGCGACGAAGCCGAGGCGCACCGCCACCGCCGAACCGCTGCTGCTGCCGCCAGCGATGTACTCGGGGTTCACCGCGTTTCGCGTCGGGCCGTAGGGCGAACGGGTGCCCACCAAGCCGGTGGCGAACTGGTCCATGTTGGTTTTGCCGACCGGCACCGCGCCGGCGGCGAGCAGGCGCTGCACCACCGTGGCCGAGCGCTTCGGAACGTAGGCGTAGGCGGGACACCCGGCGGTGGTGGGAACGCCAGCCAGATCGATGTTGTCCTTGATGGCGAACGGGATGCCCTTCAGCGGCGCCTTCGGGTCGGCTTCCGCAGCGCGTGCCAAGTAGCGCTCGATGGCGCTCTGGTCCAATCGATGAATCCACGCCGCGCGGTCTTCGCAGCGCTCGGCGGCCATCGACAGCCGCTTCAGCAGGGCGCGCGACTCGATGGCGGCCTCGGCGTACAGCCGCCGCAGGTTGGCGATGGTGGGCGGCGCCATGCGGTCGCTACACCGCCAGCGCCTGCCCCGCGGCGACGGTCTGCCCCTTGGCGACCAGCACTTGCTCGACCACGCCGGCGACGGGCGCCGCGACCTCGAACTCGGCCTTCATGGACTCGACGACGAACAGCGTCTCGCCCGCCTCCACCCGCTGGCCTGGCTGCACGGCCACGGACCAGATGGAACCCGCCATCGGACTGACGACGAACGGCGGCGGCGCGTCCTTCGCGGACACCTCGGCGACGCCCTCGAAGCCATCGTCGCGTTGGCTCTGCTCGAAGGTCAACAGGCCCCGCCTCCGCCAGTCCTCCAGTTCGTCGGCGAACGCCTGGCGACGGCGCGTCTCGAAGGCGTCGATGTCGGCGGCGTGGGCGCGGAGGAAGGACCGGTGCTGCTCGATGTCGAAAGCGCCAGCCTCGATGTCGATGTCCAGGCGCCCGTGCGGAAACGCCTCGCGCATCGCGGCAAGTTCCTCGGCGTCCACCTCGAAGAAGCGGATGCGGTCGAAGGGGCGCAGCAGCCAGTGCCGCTCGAAGGCGGCGCCGCGCCGCTGGCGATTCCACACTTGCAGGGTGCGGCCGACGAACTGGTAGCCGCCTGGCCCTTCCATGCCGTAGATGCACAGGTAGGCGCCGCCGATGCCTACCGAGTTCTCCGCCGTCCAGGTGCGCGCCGGGTTGTACTTGGTGGTCACCAGGCGGTGGCGCGGATCGAGGGGCGTGGCCACGGGTGCGCCAAGGTAGACATCACCCAGGCCCAGCACCAGGTAGTCGGCGTTGAAGACCACCTGCTTCACGTCCCGCCGCTCGGCCAGGCCATTGATGCGGCGTATGAACTCGATGTTGTCCGGGCACCACGGCGCGTCCGAGCGAACGCTGGCGCTGTAGCGCTCGACGGCTTCCCGGCAGGCCGGATCGTCCCAGGACAGGGGCAGCCGAACGATGCGCGAGCCCACCGTCGAAGCCCCGCCCTCTCGGCAAGATTCCAAGAGCGGCAGCAAGCCCTTGGCAAAGCTCGCGCCGGAGCAGCGCGTCGAGTCGTAGCGGACCAGCAGCGAGCGAACCCCGGGGGTCGTTTCCACCACGCCGTTTGGCCGTTCGGCGTCGATGGCGGCCTGGAAGGCGTGGACGCGCAGGCGCAGTTCGATGTCCAGCGTGTTGGGGCCGAACTCGAACAGCAGCGCTTCGTCGCCAGCACGGCGCACGCGCACGTCCTCGTGTTCGAGAACGATGGCGGGTTCGATGTGGTGCTTCCTGGCGGCGGCTTGGCGGCGCAGTGCACGAGGCACTCGGATGGCCGCGTTCTGCGCGCGTCTCAGCCGCCGCGCCTCGGCCTCGGCGACGGCGCGCAAGCGCAGCCGGTCGCCGGCGGCCAGCTGGCCGAGCTTCCAGCGATCCGCTTCGACCACCACCGCCGGGCAGACGAAGCCGCCCAGGCTCGGTCCGTCGGGGCCGAGCACCACGGGCACGTCGCCGGTGAAGTCGATGGCGCCGAAGGCGTAGGCGTTGTCGTGGATGTTGGACGGATGCAGGCCGGCATCGCCGCCATCGCTGCGCGACCACGCGGGACGCGGGCCGATCAGGCGCACGCCGGTGCGGTCGGAGTGGTAGTGGACCGTCCATTCGGCGTCGAGGAAGGCGCGCACGTCGTCGCGGGTGAGGAAGTCCTCGGTGCAGTGCGGCCCCATCGTGACGCGCAGTTCAAGCCGCCGCGACCAGTCGGGCGGCGGCACCGGCGACGTAGCAGCCGGCGCCGCTGCTTCCGCCAAGGGCAGAACATCCCCGGCAACCAGCGCACGGCCGTTCATGCCGCCGATGCCGCCCAAGGTGAACGTCGCCGAAGAACCCATCACCGGCGGCACGTCGAAGCCGCCAGCAACCAGCAGATAGGCGCGAACGCCCCTGGTCACCTTGCCGATGGCGAGCACGTCCCCCGCCGCCACGTCGAAGGGTTCCCAGCAGGCGCCCCGGTCCAGCTCGCAGAAGCCCGCCACGCACACCCTGGCAGCGCTGCGAAAGCGCAGCGTCGGGCCTTGCAGCGTCATCTCCAGCCCGGTCGCACCCTCGGCATTGCCCAGCAGCCGGTTGCCGAAGCGGAACGAGAGGTCGTCCATCGGCCCGGAAGGCGGCACCCCCACCGGCCAGTAGCCCTGGCGACCGGGCCAGGACTGCACGGTGCTGTGGACGCCGGCGGCCAATACCTCGATGCCGCGCGCCCGGCAGTCCAGCGCCGCCAGCGTACCGGTGTCGTGTCGCGCCTCCGCAAACGGCGCACAGGCCAGCGCCTGGCGCAGGTAGTCGCGGTTGGTCTGGACGCCGAACACGACGCTTTCGGCCAGCGCCACGCGCAGGTTGCGCCGCGCCTGCTCACGAGTTGGGGCGTGAGCCATTACCTTGGCGACGAGGGAGTCGTACAGCGGCGGGATGGCCGTGCCGGAACGCAGCCAGGTGTCCACGCGTACGCCGTGGCGGCGGGGAAACGCCACCACGGATGCCGTGCCGGGCGACGGGCGGAAATCCTGTTGCGGGTCTTCGGCGCACAACCGCGCCTGGATGGCGCAGCCGGATGCCTGCAGGTTCGCAGCCAGCGCCTCCAGCGGCGGCAGTTCGCCGGCGGCCAGCTCGATCATCCAGCGCACCAGGTCGATGCCGAAGACCAGCTCGGTGACGCCATGTTCCACCTGCAGGCGCGTGTTGACTTCCAGGAAGTACGCGGTCTGCCGCTCGGCATCGTAGAGGAACTCCACCGTGCCGGCGCTGCGGTACGCCACCCGTTCCAAGAGCGCCCTGGCGTCGGCGTGCAGGCGCGCCCGAACCGCGTCCGGCAGATTCGGCGCCGGGCACTCCTCCACCACCTTCTGGTGGCGGCGTTGCAAGGAGCAGTCCCGGTCGCCAAGCACCAGCACGCCGCCCTCGCCGTCGCCGAACGCCTGCACTTCCACATGGCGAGGCGCGGCGACGCAGCGCTCCACGAACAGTCGGGCATCGCCGAACTGCGCTCTGGCCAAGCGCTCTACGGTGGCGAAACGATCCGCCAGCTCGGCTTCGTCGTCGCAGCGCGACATGCCGATGCCGCCGCCGCCCGCCGAGCTCTTGAGCATCACCGGATAGCCGATGCGCGCCGCCCATGCGCGGGCGTCGTCGAGGTGCGTCAGCACGCCGCTGCCGGGCAGCAGCGCCAGGCCGGCGGACTCGGCCAGCTGGCGGGCCTCGTGCTTCAGGCCGAAACGGCGGATGTGCGCGGGTCTCGGGCCGATGAACGCGACGCCCTGCTCCTCCAGCGCCTGGGCGAAAGCCGCGTTCTCGCTCAAGAAGCCGTAGCCCGGGTGTACGGCGTCGGCACCGGTGCGCGCCACGGCGTCGAGCAGCTTGGCCTGGTGCAGGTAGGTTTGCGCAACGCCGCCCGAACCCAGGCACGCCGCTTGCGCAGCCGCCTCCACGTGCAGCGAGTCGCGCTCCGCTTCTGCATGGACGGCGACGCTGGCGATGCCGAGGGCGTCCAGCGTGCGGCAGATGCGCACGGCGATTTCGCCGCGATTGGCAACGAGCACCTTCTTGAACATGGCGGCGACCGCTTGCAGGCCCTTGAAGCCCGTCCTTCAGGCGCCGCGGCTTGCCGCCCATACCGCCAGTTCAATCGGCGTCGGGTTGTAGCCGTTGCAGGGGTTGTTGAGCTGCGGGCAGTTGGAGATCAGCACCAGCACGTCCATCTTCGCCTGCAGTTCGACGTACTTGCCCGGGGCGCTGATGCCGTCCTCGAAAGTGAGGCCGCCGTCCGGCGTGACCGGAACATTCATGAAGAAGTTGACGTTGTGGGCGATGTCGCGCTTGCTCAAGCCCCACTCCCGGTGGGTGTTCAAGGCCAGCAGCCAGCTGTCGCGGCAGGAGTGCATGGTTTTCTTCTCCAAGGCGTAGCGCACGGTGTTGCTCTCGCCGGCGCAGGCGCCGCCCAGCGTGTCGTGGCGGCCGCAGGTGTCGGCGACGATGGCGAGCATGGCGTTGCCCTCGTCGGAGAGCAGCGTCGTGCCGGCGCCGAGGTAGAGGTTGCCCTGCTCGCGGATGGTGTCCATGGCGCTGTAGCGCTCGTGGGGAGTTCGGGCGTTGAAGAACAACGTGTCCACGGCCTGGTTGCCCTCGAGGTCCGTGATGCGCAACACCTCGCCCTTGGCTACCTCCGCCAGCCAGTACTCGCCGGCGCCAACCACGTCCAGGCGCTTCGCGTCGCCGGTGTTCAGCTCGCTTTCCAGCAGCATCGTCTAGCTCCCCAGCGCATGCAGGGCGTTGTTCATGAATCCGCGGCCGTTCTCCGGCCGGGAGCGCCGGCAGGCGTCGTCCTCGGCCACCGGTTCGGCCATGCCGAGCTCGTAGCCGATGGGCCGGCGCGGGTACTCGGCACTTGGGTCGAGCGGGTGCGGGCAGGTGTGCAGCACCACCAGCGTGCGCATCTCGAAGCGCAGCGTCAGCGAGCTGCCAGCCGGCGAGTGGCCTTCGCGGTAGGCCAGGTTGCCCTCGGCATCCGCGTCCACGCGGGAGAACCAGTTGACGTTGGCGGCGAAGTCCCGGCGCCCGAGGCCGTACTTGCCCAGTTCCACCAGAAAGCTGTCGCGGCCGTTGCGGCGGTAGTCGTTGCGCGCCTGCTGGAACGACAAGGCGCCCCACTTGCGCTTCACCAGCGCGGCGTCGCAGGTGCCGCTTGCGGCATCGTGCCAGCCCAGATCGTCGGCGACGATGGAGCAGAAGATGCGCCCCATGTCCGAATACAGGCAGTGGCCGGCGCCCAGCCGGAAGGTGTGCTGGCATTTCAGCGTGTCGGGCAGATTGAGCCGCTCCAGCGGATTGTCCGGGTTGTAGGCCAGCATCGCCGCATTGCCGCCGCCAGCTAGGTCGACCAGCCGCAGCTGCACGCCGGCGTTGACGACGAAGGACCAGTGGCAGCCGCCGGGCAGCACGTCCTGGTAGCGAACGTCGGAGTGGGTCATGCGCTCTGCTCCATCGGTTGCGCGGTTGCTTTGCCCGCTGCGCCGGCAACGGGCAGATCGAACGTGATCGTGGCGCCGTAGCTGTCCGGCTGGTGCGGATCCACCCTCGGCTTGTCGAACACCAGAAGGCGCGTGCCCAGCTTGAACCCCTCGGCGAGGTCGTGGGTCACCATGAACACCGTCAGCGGCAGTTCGTCATGCAGCTGGCTCACCAGCTCGTGCATGTCGGCACGGATGCCCGGGTCCAGCGCCGCGAACGGCTCGTCGAGCAGCAGGATGCGCGGCGCGACCACCAGCGTCTGCGCCAGCGCCAGGCGCTGTTGCATGCCGCCCGAAAGCTGCGCCGCGTAGGCGTTCGCCGAGGACAGCAGTCCAACCCGATCCAGCATCCGCTCCGCCCGCTCCACGTTGCGCGCCCGTCTGCTGCCGAAGGTACGGCCGAGAAACCGCGAAGCGCGCAACTCCAGGCCGAGCAGCACGTTGCCAAGCGCGGTGAGGTGGGGAAATACCGAGTAGCGCTGGAAGACCACGCCGCGATTGGCGTCCGGTTCCGCGGCGAGCGGCACGCCGGCCAGTTCGATGGCGCCCTCGCAGGGCGCGATTTCGCCAAGCAGCAGACGCAGGAAGGTGGTCTTGCCGCAGCCCGAAGCGCCGACGATGGTGACGAACTCGCGCTCCAGGATGTCCACGCGGATGTTCTCCAGCACGACCTTCCGGGCGCCGGCCGTCTCGAAGCGCTTCCATACGTTGCGTACTTTGACCAGCGTCACGAGCCCGCTCCGTACCAGGGGAAGAACCGTCGATTCGCCTGTTTCAGGCCAAGGTCCAGCAGGAACGCCAGCAGCGTGATCCAGGCGACGTAGGGCAGGATGACGTCCATCGCCATGTAGCGGCGCACCAGAAAGATGCGATAGCCGAGGCCATCGGTGGAGGCGATGGCTTCGGCGGCGATCAGAAACAGCCACGCGGCGCCCAGCGACAGCCGCACGCCATCGACGAGCCGCGGCAGCACCTGGGGCAGGACGACGCGGGTGGCGATCTGCCAACTCGACGCATCAAGCGTTTGCGCTTTCACCAGTTGCTGCCGGGGCAGTTCGCGCACCCGCTGTTCGATGTCGCGCATCAGAAACGGCGCCGTGCCGAGCACGATCAGCATCACCTTGGCCAGTTCGCCGACGCCGAAGGCGATGAACAGCACCGGCAGGATGGCCAGCGGCGGGATCATCGAGAGCGCCCGCACCCACGGCGACCAGAAGGCGCCGAACCAGGGCAAGAGGCCGTTCAGCACGCCGACGCCCAAGCCAAGGGCCGCGCCGAGGGACACGCCGATGGCAAGCCGGCGCAAGCTCGACGCGGTGTCGTTCCAGAACAGATACTCGCCGCTGCGCCGGTCCGGCTCGAAGGCCATGCGTTCAACGGCGGCAGCGATCGTGTCCATGCTCGGAAGCAACTTGTCGTTGGGGTTCTCGGAGAGGCGGGCGCTGGAGGCGAGCGCGTAGAACAGCAGCGCCAGCGCGAACGGCAGCGTCGCGGCGACGAGGCTCAAGCGCCCGGGATGGCGGTTGATCGCCCGCATCCGTCGCTCTCCTGCCGTGGTTCCGTGCTTGGCGTTCGACGTCGCTACAGTTCCCCGTCCGCCGCCATCTGCATGTAGGCGGCGTCGAAGCGCAGCTTCACGTTGTCCTCGGCACCGAGAACCCTGCCGCCCGGCAGCTCGATGCCGATGAAGCCGGCATCCTGCGCTCCCTCGCCGAGCAGGCCGTGCTCGAAGGAAAACGCCGCGACGTTGGCCATCGTTTCGCCGAGCGTCGGCGAGCGGACGAAATCGACCGCTGGCTGCGGCGCATAGAACATCTGCGTGGCGGCAAGCTGGGCGTTGTAGCCGGCCAGGTCCGTGCCGGACGCCTCGGCCATGTGCGCCTTCGCCCGGTTGCCGACGGCGCCGGCGGCGGACATCGCCGCCATCGTCTCGTACCAGGCGCCGACCAGCGCCTTGCCGAAGCGCGCATCTTCCAGCGCTTCCGTGCTCACCACCAGCATGTCGATGATCTCGCCGGGAATCATGGAAGAGTCGAACACCGGGCTCACCTTCGGCAGCGCCTGTACTTCGGCCAGCAGCGGGTTCCAAGTGACCACGGCCGTCACGTCGTCGGTGGCGAAGGCGGCGACGATGTCGGCGTCCGAGGTGTTGACCACCGCGAGATCGCGTTCGGACAGCTCCACCGTCGACAGGGCACGGGCCAGCAGGTAGTGCGAGACGGACAGCTCGACCAGGTTGACGTTCTGGCCCTTGATGTCGGCAAGCTGCTTGCCGGCGCCTTTCAGCACGATGCCGTCGTTGCCGTTGGAGAAGTCGCCCACGATCAGTGCCGTGGAGTCCCGGCCGCCGGCCGCGGGGATGGTCAGCGCGTCCATGTTGGTCATGGTGCAGCCATCAAAGGCGCCGACGGTGTACTGGTTGATGGACTCGATGTAGTCGTTGAACTGCACCACCTCGATGGCGATGCCGTACTTCTTCGCCCACTTGTCGACGATGCCGGCCGCGGCGGCATAGTCCCAAGGCATCCAGCCGACGTAGATGCTCCAGGCGATCCTGTAGTCGTCCTTGGCGAACGCGGAGAACGAGCAAAGCGCGAGCAGAAAGGCGGCAGCGGTTCGCGAAACGCGACGAGTGAAACGGTTGGGCATGATGGCCTCCTCACGGTGGTGACGGGAGCACTGCTCTCCCGGGCTTTTATCCCTCCGTGTAGCCCCGCCATGACGGCCAGGCCGAAAGCTCTCGGACCAGCGCTCCGCCAACGACGGAGCCGGAACCCTAGCTCTCCTTCAGTTCGAGCACCGCTCTCCCTTGTCGGCGATTAAGCAAGGTGCGTGCCAACGACTGAAAAGACCCGCCACACGCCGCGAGCAAGGGGGCTGAAAGGTCGATAGCAAGGCACGACCGGCGACAGGCGCACCAAACTGGTGCAGCGCGGCGACCGTCAGCGTGCGGTCGTATCAGTTGCTCTCGGCAAGGAAGTTCACCATGCTCGGAGTCCTAGGTCGTTGCAGGTTCCACGATGCCAGTTAAGTTAGCGTTAGAGCGGAGATGCGCACTGCCGCGGAGCTACCGCAGACATCGCAGAAGTGCTCCGCGCCGATGGGCGAGTGCGGCAGGATGAAGTCAAGTTGGGGTGACAAAGTCGACGGTCCGTGACCGGTTACACGGTCTTCATCTGGTGGAGTGCTAGCGCCCGCCGTTGAGCAGACCTCCGCCGCGCCGCAGCAGCTCCTCCGCGTTCGGGCAGTCGACCACCAGATCGCCCACTTCCGCGAGCCGTTCGACGTCCTCCTCGTTCGCCAGCAGCGCCGCCAGTGCATCGCCCGTCGCAACGCCGAACCGCCGCGCCGCCAGGCGCCGCAACAGCGCCCGCTCGCCCTGCCTCCTGCCTTCGGAGACGCCCTGCCTTCTGCCTTCGGAGACGCCCTGCCTCCTGCCCTCGTCGAGCGCCTCCTGGCGCCATTGCGTCACTCTTTCCGCCAGCATCGTCGGTTCCTCCATGTTGCGCAGCGCCAGCCGCAGTTCCCGTTCGTGCCGCTCGCCCGTCTCGTCGCCGCCGAAGCGCTCCACCAGCATGCGCATCAGCACCCCCGACAGCCGCTCGGCGAGCAGCCGCAGACCTTCCCGCCGCAGGGTGCCGAACAGCGCCGCGGTCAGCCCCGGCAGCTGCGCCGGAAGCCGGCAGCGCTGCAGGCGCAGCAGCGCCGCGGCCGGGTTGACGCGGCCATCCTCCGCGCTCAGCGCCGCCGCGTCAACCGGAAGCATCTCCAGCTCCGGCTGCCAGCGCCGCAGCCCGGCCGGAACCGGGGCGGTCAGCTGCCGCAGGCCCGCCGGCCGCCACCGGCGGTCGCCGGTGTAGACCAGCACCGGCAGCACGGGCGGCAGCCCGGCAGCGGCTGGCAGTTCGTCCGCCATGTCCTGGCGCAGCAGCGCCACGTAGGTCTCCATGCGCAGCGCCATGCGGGCATGCGGCGCAGACTGGAATTCCACGACCAGAAGCGCCTCGGCGTCCGGGCGCTCGGGCGTCGGCGCGCCGACGGTCCAGGCCATGTCCGCCACGCGCCGGCGGGCGCCCCGTCCGATGCGTTCGGTGGGCAGCCGGCGCAGGCGCCGCGTGTCCAGCCCGGCCACGGCGTCGGCCGGCAGCAGGGCGAGCAGGTGGCGCACCATGTCCGGTTCCGCGAAGGCAACGCGGCTGATTTCGTCTTCGTACATGCCGCCAGCATGGGCGATCTGGTTTTAGGAATCGCAGCGACATCGGCCATGGAGCGTGTGCGAGATCGCTGAAAGTGCCGCGACGGCACCCGCGCCTCCCCCGATTGATCAACGAACATGCCGCTCGCTACTGCGAGCGGCACCAGCTGCTCCCCGGGCGCAGCTTCAGTTCGCAACGGGATCCAGACGCAGAAAGCGGCGTGGCGCGAAACCCATCAGGATGCTCTTGCCGAAGGTCATCGGGTGCTCGGCGTTGACTCGGTCGTGCTCTTCGTCCGTAACCGGAACCGCCAAGTAGCTTCGCGTCTCGCCGTCCCGGGCAACGCGCACCCTTGGGTTCTCAAGCGCTCGTCGGTACCAGGCCCGGGGCCAGTGATTCACGGCGACGTAGAACGCTTCGCCACTGTCGAGGCCCGACAACACCCGCTCGCGGCCTTCTCCTTGCGCATCGAACGTGGTGATCACCACCGTGTCGCCGCCCTCCGGCTGGAAGTAGCCGATCAGCGACTCGAAGACGACGACGATCGCCACGTAGACGAGGAACACGATACCGGCGATCTTGAGCGCCTTCATCCCTCTCCTCCTTTCGAGTGGAACGCTTACAGCTTAAGCTACCGAAGTTGGCGGTTCCACATGGGCCGGACGTGCCGACATGCCCATCAACTTGCCAACGGGTCGTCTTGCAGCGAAGGAGCGGATCGAAGCATGAGTCTCCTGGATTCCGAGCGGGACAGACCGCCGCACTTCGCCGGGCGCGGCCGCTTCCACCTCGCCCGACGCCGTCCTGCGCAGCGCCTACGAAGCCGGCGTCTTGGCTCTTGACGAGACCGGCCGCCTGATCTTCGGCATCCCCTTGATGCAGTACGCTGGCCGCTCCAAGACGGCAAACCACCTACCCGGATTTGCGGACTACCCTGCCTACCCGGCAGCAAGGGAGACAGCACTTGCGACTCGACATCGAGATCGACGACCGCCAAGCGGCGTGCGCAGAACGCGAGGCCTGCGTCAGCGAGCGACCAGCGTGGTCAGGCGATGCGGCGTGGTGAACGTGTTGTAGACGAGGATGTCCTGTTTGCCGTCGTGGTTGAGGTCCACCAGCCGCGTGTTGCGCTCGTCGTCGGGCAGCGCCACGGACACCTTCTGCGGCTGCCGCGCGAATGCGCCTGGCGCATCGACGCCGGCGAATACCTGCAGTTCCTCGCGGCTCTTGCCGACCACCAGATCGAAGCGCCCGTCGCCATGCACGTCGCCGATCAGCACCGGCGGAAAGAAGACGCCGGTGCCGATGGGGTACAGGCGCGGGCGGATCCTGCGCCATTCCGTCGCCCGGCGAGGGAATGCGCCGTCTTCCATGCGATAGAACTCCGCGTCCAAGGCGACGGACTTGCCGGCCATCGCGCGTACCATGCCGAAGAGACCCACGGAGACGTCCCGAAACAGCAGGTCGGCGTCGCCATCGCCGTCGAAGTCTTCGCTCCATACCGACGAATAGCCCGACGCATGCAGCGCGCCAGCCTTGCCGCGGGGTTTGATCGTCACGTCCGCTTCAGAGGAGAACGCCGTGCCGCCGGGCGTCGGCGAGCCGAAGTGCGCTCGGTAGGTGCCGCGGTGGTTGGTCAGACTGCGCCCCTCCAGCGACAGGGTGGTCAAGTCCGCGATGCCGTCGCCGTTGATGTCGCCGAGGGCGTGCAGCATGGTGATCCTGGTCTTCTTCCTTAAGCCCAGGATGAGCCCCCAGGTGCTTTCGTCGTTGTACTCGAACATCAGCGCGTAGGTGCCGTCGACGTCGAACGGCACGTCGTCGTGGAACAACCTGGCGACGGGCTCGAACTGCCCCTGCGTGTTCTGCAAGTGGACTTGAAAGTGGTCCTCGTTCCAGAACACGAGATCGGTCAGGCCATCGCGGTCGTAGTCCAACTGGTGAACTCGGCCGGCGTACCAGGGAAAGGTCGTCGCGTTGATGCCCATCGCACGGTAGGAGCGCCCTTCGCCAATGGCAACCTCGTCAAGGTACGGCTCGGCAGGGCCGAGTTTCACGGGCGCCTGGAAGGTGCCGTCGTCGGCCTGGGTGGAAATCCAGAAGCCATCCGCCGCCGGCGCCAGCAGATCGTCCAAGCCGTCGCCGTTGAGGTCCTGGGCGATGTCGATGGTGGCGATCGCCGCTTCGTCGCCGGTGCGATAGTCGATGTCCAGCGGCAGCAGCGGGCGTTCCGCCCTTGCTTGCGGGTCGAACCAGTTCAGGCTGCCGCGCTGGTAGGTGATCAGGCGATCGATTTCGCCATCCGGGGTGGCGCTGGCCGCCACGTCGACGAACAACGTGCCGGGCCGCAGCGCCGCGTCGAGGGCCGGTTTCCATGCGCCGTCGGCAAGCGCGAAGATGCGCAGGCGGCGATGGCCGTTGGCGTCCGCGCCAACGATGGCGACGTTGGCGAAGGGGCCGCCTAGGAAGCGTCCGGTCAACATGGTTTCGCGCTGCTCGCCAGTAACCGCCTCGTAGCGGTCGAACGTGGCCTCCGCCGCCGTCGCAATGCCGCCGCCGAACCCGCCGGTGACGAGCACCAGCGCCGCAAGCAGTCTTTGCGCCTGGCGCGGATGGAAGTCTGCAACGTTGTATCGCGACTGCATCATGGCAAGCCGACTGCCCGCGAATCGCACCCCCTAGCCCTCGAACGACAGCCGCAGGCCCATGCTGCGCGGACGCTGCTCGGTCACGACCGGCATGTAGCGCCCACCCACCTGCACCACGGTCGCCTTTTCGTTGCCGATGTTGTTGATGAACAGCTCCGCCCGCCAGCCGTCCCGCTCCATCCCCAAGGAGGCGTTGAACGTCGTCGCCGCCGGATTGACGAACCGCGAGTTCATCGGCAGGCGGCGACCGGCACCGTCGGGGATGGTGATGTTGCCGAAGGTCCCGCCCTCCTGGTGGATCGCCAGCCCGGAGTAGCGTCCGGTGTGCTGGTACAGCGTGTCGTCCATGTATTCGGCCTTGCCGACCATGCCGGCCAGGCTCTCGCCCCGATGCACCACGCTGGCCGCAACGAAGGCGTCGGCGTCCAGCCGGCGCAGGGCGAACTCGTAGCGAAGCCTAAGGTTGCCGGCGAAGCGCGGATTCAGCGGCAGTTCGGCACCCACCGGCACCGAGACGCTGGATAGCTGCGGATTCAGGCGCGTCAGTTCCGTATCCAGCAGGCTGAATGCGCCAGCGATGGTCAGCGCGGCGCTGGGCAGCCAGTGGAAGTCCACGTCGACGCCTTCGGTCTGCGCGTCTCCGACGTTCTCGATGAAGTAGTTGAACGCCACGTTCACCGCGTCGTAGCGGGAAACTTGCAGGTCGTCGATGCGCGTGTGGTAGGCGGTGGCGTTGATGCGCAGGCGGCCGTCCAAGAAGTCTCCCTTGAGGCCCAGTTCGTAGTTGAACAAGTGGTCGGTGAGCGCCACCGGCGGCACCGCGTAGTTCTCAAACACGCCGGTCTGCATGTTGGCGAACTGGCCGCCGTTGCGATTCAGCGCCGCCGGCCGATAGCCTTCGGAGAACGTCGCGAACAGCATCATGTCGCGCAGCGGCCGCCAGGTCAGCGTCGCCTTGAGAATGGTGTCCACCTCGTTGATGGCGCCGTCGGGCTGCATGCCGGCCAGGCTCAAGCTGCCGCTCTTGATGGCGTTCAACGTCGCCTCGTTGCTGCCGCCGCCGCGGAACAGGTCCCGGGGCGTGCCGTCTTCGCCGTTCGGGCTGCGGGCGTTCAAGATCACGTTGTCGTCGCCCGTTGCGGCGTACTCGCCCAAGAGGCGCAGACGCAGGGTGACGTCGTTGCTGAAGTCGTTGCCGTTGCAGCGTCCGTCGGCGGTGCGCAGCGCGTTGGCGCCGATGCCGTAGCGGCAGCCGAAGGAGAAGTTCGACGCGCCCTGCAGGCCGGACACCAGATCGTAGCGGCGGCCGCTCACGGCAACGCTCCACTGCTCGTTGAAGTCGAAGGCGAACTCGCCGAAGAACGCGATCTCCTCTTCCGTGCGCGTGTAGTCGTTGAAGAACGTCACCGTCGTCGGACGCGGCCCCGAGGAGACGACGCCGGCGGTGGGCAGCGTGGTGTTGCCGAGCAGGAATCCTTCGCCGGAATCGTCGTTGTAGTAGTTGCTGATGTGCTCGGCGAAGGCGGTGTTGGCGGCGGAGTCGTGGAAGTCGCCGAGGTGCGTGGTGTGGGTGTCGTTGACGTACACGCCGCCGAGCAGGTGCCAGCGTCTCGCCGGGTCGGTGGAGAAGCGCAGTTCGTGGGTGGTGCGCTCGTTGGTGCTGGCGTCGGTGTAGTGCCGGGTCGGGTCGTAGCAATTGTTGGGATCGGCCAGATCGTAGAGATTGCCGCTGCACAGATAGTAGGCGATGTAGCCGCCGCCGGCGTTGTAGTGGGTGTAGTCCACCACCGCGTCGATGTCGCGCTGCAGACGGCCTCCGGCATAGATGACGTCGAGACTCATCAAGCGCCCGCTCAGCGTCCAGGTGGTCAGGCCGAAGTGGTCGCGGTTGTAGTCCGGCGCGAACGTCGTGGATGCGTGGGGCGTGGACAAGCTGGGGTCGATCAGAAAGGTTCCTTCCGTCTCCAGCGTCTGGCCGGTGTGCTGCGCCAGCCCTTCCCAGTCGCCGGCCCCGACCAGCACGCCAACGCGCCCGCCCCGGTAGCTGGCGTGGTTCCAGTCGCTCTGCACCAGGCCGTCGTTGCGCGCGCTGGCGATGGAGTCCGCATCCGCCACGCGGGGGCCGTAGCCGGCGCTGTTGCGGTCGATCACCTCGGCGCTGGGCGTGAAGGTGGCCGGGATGTTGTCCACCCAACCGCCCTGGCTGTCGCTGTAGCCGACCAGGCGCAAGGCGAAGGCGTTGCCGATGGGCAGATTGAGGAAAGCATCCACCGCGGCGCTGTCGGCGCCGCCCTGGGTGGTGGCGTAGCGGCTGTTGAAGCCGGCCGCGAAGTCCGTTGGATCGGGCTTGCGAGTGATGAGCCGCAGGTTGCCGGACTGCGAACTGGCGCCGAACAGCGTGCCTTGCGGGCCGGACAGCACCTCGATGCGCTCGAGGTCCGCGGCGTAGACGTCCAGATTGCGGCCGCCGAACGACACCGGCTGTTCGTCCATGTACAAGGCGACCCCCGGCGCCGAACCCTGCTGCGTGGAGACCGTCACGCCGGACTGCTCGGTGGCGCTGCCGCGCAGATAGATCTCCTTCTTGCCCGGCCCGTTGCCGGCGTTCGCCACGTTGGGCAGAAAGCCGACGTATTCGTCGAAAGTCTCGACGCCCAGCTCGCGCAGCCCTTCGGCGCTCACCGCCTGCACCGGGATGGCGACATCCTGCACGCTCTCGCTGCGCTTGCTGGCGGTGACGACGAGGGTTTCAAGAGCCCGCGCGGCCTCGGCCTGCTCACCGCCACTGGCCTGCATGGCGGCGGCCGCGGACACGGCAACCGCCAACCGGCTCTTGCGCCAGCGACGGGCGCAAGACTTGGTCGCAACGTTCCGCGTTTTCAAGATGTACCTTGGATAGCGGCAATGCGGAGCATGATGCCACCAGCGACGGCGATTGACAAAGGAGTGCAGGCACGACGCCTGTGGGATCCTCGTCTGTCGAATCGGCTGGTTCGGCAAGCCTTGCGTCTCCTGTCACCAGCACGGCATCGGGCTGCAAAGAAACGGCTGCACGTCGGCGCTCATGCCCGTGATCGCGGTACGCCGCAGACCACCAACGCTCGCCCGACTTCCGCGCCTTGGGGCGACTTGGACCGTTCTCGGGCCTCAAGGCCTAGCGCACTTTGAAGCGACGGCACAGGCGGTCGCACGGTACGCCATCGCGGTCGCCGTCGAGGGCGCGAACTTCGCACTGGCGAAGAAACGCGACCGCCTCGGCGCAAGAGTCCATCTGCCCGCAGGCGCGCTTTGCGCCACACTCCACCGTCGGAATACTGGCCAGCTCCACGCCCGAGGGAGCCGTCCGCGACGCCTTGCGTCGCTTCTTTCGCCACACCCACGGTGGAGTCGGTTCGGCTTCTGCCCAAAGCCCCACGCCGGCGGCCCGTGCTTCGTCTTCCTGGCGCAGCAGGTGCGGTGGCGGGTCGTAGTCCCGGGGCACCCAGGCGAGGCCACGGCGCACCATCTCGGCGTTCACGTCGACACCATCGACCAGGACGTGCGCAACCACCCGGCGGTACGCATCGCCTCCCACAAGGCGCAGTTCGACCTCTTTCCCGGAAACCAGCGACGACAGCGCAGACCGTGCTTCGTCGCCACTCGGCTGATTGGATTCCGGGGCATCGATGGCCGCCAAGCGCACATCCACTCGATGGCCGCCGGAGTCCACCACCAGGCTGTCGCCATCCTTGACCCGCAGGACCTGCTCGCCGCCAGCCGGCATGGCAAGCAGCAGTGCCATGAAGAACGCGCCACGCTGTAGCACTGGCCACTGTCCCCAAGTTTTCCACCATTCTCCAACGGCTTGTGCACAGGCGCAAGGCCAGTTGCCGGCCTGTGTTGGTAGCAAGTGCTTCGTCCGGTTGTGAAGCCGGACCCATGAAGAGCGCAGGGCCGCTAGGACGCCTTTTTCGTCAGCCCGTCCTTCAAGGTCGGCCAGGCGGCGCGCAAGTAGGCGATCATGGACCACAAGGTGATCGAGGCGGCGGCGTAGAGCAGCACGACGCCAGCGATCGCCCAAGGGCGGTCCATGCTTGGCGGGTTGGCCAGCAGAATGGCGATGGCGGTCATCTGCACGGCGGTCTTCACCCGCGCCGTCCAACTGACCGCGACGACGCCGCGCCGGTTCATTTCCGCCATCCACTCGCGCAACGCCGAGACGGCGATCTCGCGCCCCACGATGATCACGCCCGGAATCGTCAGCCAGAGGCTGGAGTGGCCGCCGATCAGCAGCACCAGGGCGGTGACCACGATCAGCTTGTCGGCCACCGGATCGAGAAACGCACCGAACGGAGTCGTCTGCTCCAGCCGACGCGCCAGGTAGCCGTCCAGCCAGTCGGTGAACGCGGCCGCTGCGAACAGCAGCGCCGCTGGCCAGTACATGGCAAAGAGATACGCAAGGCCGAACACCGGGATCAGCGCGATGCGGCCGATGGTGAGGACGTTGGGCAGATTCACCGCGCTACCTGTGGCTGGCCGTGGCTGGTGGCCTTCGCGCTAACCTAACACACCCCGTTTGCCGCGGTGCGCCAAGTTGGCGGCACCGCCCTGGCAAGGCTCACCGCCGGCAAGCGTCAGCCATGCAGCGCCGCGTGGATGTGCGCGGCCAGCTTGCCGCTGAGGCCCGGCACCTTGGCGATTTCCTCGGCGCTCGCGCCTTGAATCGACGCCACGGAGCCGAAGTGCGCCAGCAGCTCGCGCTTGCGCCGGGGGCCGACGCCGGGAATGTCGTCCAGCACGGAACGGCGGCGCTTCTTGTCCCGCCGACCCCGATGGCCGGCGACGGCGAAGCGGTGCGCCTCGTCGCGGATGTGCTGCAAAAGGTGCATGGCCGGGCCGTTCGGCGGCAGCGCAACCTCGCCCTGGCCGGCGAGCAGGATGGTCTCCAGCCCAGCCTTGCGCGTGCTGCCCTTGGCGATGCCGAGCAGTGCCACGTCGTCCACTTGCAGCTGCTCGAGCACTTCCGCGGCGCGGCCTAGCTGGCCAGCGCCGCCGTCGATGACCAGCGCATCGGGCAGCGCGCCTTCGCCCTTCGCCAAGCGGGTGTAGCGGCGGCGAATGGCCTGTTCGATGGCGCCGTAGTCGTCGCCCCGGGGCACGCCCTCGATGTTGAACCGGCGGTAGTCGGACTTCACCGGGCCTTCGCGGTCGAACACCACGCAGGAGGCCACGGTCGCCTCGCCGCTGGAGTGGCTGATGTCGAAGCATTCCAGCCGGCTGGGCACGTCCTCCCAGCCGAGCGCCGCCTGCAGGTCGACGAAGCGCGCCAGCACGTTCTTGCGCCCGGCGAGCAGCGCGGCCAGCGACAGTTTGGCGTTTTCGCTGGCCATGGCCGCCCAGCGGGCGCGTTGGCCACGCAGCGGGCAGGCCACTTCCGTCTTGCGCCCGCCCCGCTCGGCCAGCGCCGAGGACAGCAGTTCGACGTCCTGCAACGGCTCTGCGGCCACCACCGTCTTCGGGATTTCCCGCTCGCCGCTGCCCAGGTAGTACTGGGACAGGAACGCGAACAGCAGCTCGTCGTCCGGCGCGTCCAGCTCGTTCCTGGGAAACCAGGTTCGCTGCCCCAGCAGGCGGCCGTCGCGAACGAACAGTCCCTGCACGCAGGCCTGGCCGGAACCCACGGCGACGCCGAAGACGTCCACGTCGCCGCCGTCGCCGTGGACGTACTGGTTTTCCTGGATGCGCCGCAGGTGGTCGATCTGATCCCGGTAGCGGGCGGCGCGTTCGAACTTCAACTCCCGCGCCGCGGCGTCCATGCGCAGCTTGAACTCCTCCAGCACGTCGGCGCTTTTGCCCTCCAGGAACAGCACCGCCAGACGCACGTCTTCCGCATAGCGCTCGCGTTCGATCAGCCCCACGCAAGGGGCGCTGCAGCGCTTGATCTGGTATTGCAGGCAGGGGCGCGAGCGGTTCTTGAAGAAGCCGTCCTCGCAGGGCCGAATGCGGAACAGCTTCTGCAGGATGTTCAGGCTGTCGCGCACCGCGCCAGCGCTGGGATAGGGGCCGAAGTAGCGCCCGCTGCCCCTGGCGCCGCGATGGAAGGTCAGCCGCGGGTAGGGATGCTCGGTGAGGCCGATGTACGGATAGGACTTGTCGTCGCGCAGCACGACGTTGAAGCGCGGGCGCTGCTCCTTGATGAGGCTCTGCTCCAGCAGCAGCGCTTCGGTTTCGCTGCCGGTGACGGTGATTTCGAGGTCGCGCAGCTTGGAGGTCAAGGCAAGCGTCTTGGCATCGAGGCCGGAGGCGCGAAAGTAGGACGTCACCCGCGCCTTCAGGCTGCGCGCCTTGCCGACGTAGAGCACTTCGCCGTGTTCGCCGAGCATGCGGTAGACGCCCGGGCGCACCGGCAGCGTGGCGAGCAAGGGCTCCGGGTCGAACTTGCCGGAGGGCGAACGAGCAGCAACCTGGCCGTCGCTGGCGTTCGGGGTCATCTCATCCGCGTTGAGGACCGCGCCGCAGCGGAATGACGTTGCTGCCGCGCTTGACGTAGACCTCGCGCTGGCGATCGGGCCCGTCCAGGCCGATCTTGCCAACCTCGAACAGGCGCAGCTCGTAGTGCAGCGGCCCCTCGCCGCAGTCCCCTTCCTTCGGCTGCAACGTCAGCGACTGGCCGCGCAGCCGCCAGTCGCCGCGGTGGGTGGCGTCGCCATCCTTGGCGACGTAGCTGCCGGAGGCGAGATCGCCGCTCAGGGTGAGCGAGCGGCGCATCCCTGCCGGCTGGCCGGCGCACTCCCACTTGCCCACCAGGTTGAGCGATTGCAGCCAGGCCAGGCGCGCCCGGCGCGCTTTGCGCGCCCAGTGCAGGCAAAGCAAGGCGACGCCGACGACGAGCAGCCAGACGATCACGATGAGACCATGCCAAGCCCTGCCGGGCGGTGATCGACGTCGACGACGTTCCGCTCGATGTCGACGATGGTGGCGTCCACCGACGAGGCCACCCACTGCTCCACGTCCGCGAGGGCGCGTTCCACCACCTTCGCGTCTCCCGCCACCGCCAGCACGGACCAGCCAGCGCGTTGCAGGGAGTCCTGGTGGCGGCTCTCGCACACGGCGAGGTTGGCAACGCGGCCGAACTTGTCGCGCAGCCGCCGCAGCCGCTGGCGCTTCTCTTTCAGCGAGCGGCAGCCAGCCAGGTGGAAGTCGATGGCGAGCACGCCGATGCGCATGGCCTTGCCCGGTTCTCAAGCGGCGGCGGAAGGACGCAGCTCGTCGAAGCCGGTGCGCGCCACGTCGCCTGGAATCAGCGGATAGCGGATGCCGGCCCACTTCTGGATCACCCGCACCACCTGGCAGGCGTAGCCGAACTCGTTGTCGTACCAGACGTACAGCACGACGCGATTGCCAGCCGCCAGCGTGGCGCCGCCGTCGATGGCGCAGGCGTGGCGGTTGCCGATGAAGTCGCTGGACACCCGCTCCCGGGACGAGGTGTAGTCGATCTGCCGCTGCAAGGACGAGTACAGCGCCGTGTCGCGCAGATAGCCGTTCACTTCGTCGCGGCCCGCCTCGCGCAGGAGGGTGAGATTCAGCACTGCCAGCGAGACGTCCGGGGTGGGCACGCGGATCGCGTTGCCGGTCAGTTTGCCGTCCAGCTCGGGCAGCAGTTCGGTCACGGCCTTGGAGGCGCCGGTTTCGGTGATCACCATGTTCAGCGGGGCGCTGCGACCGCGCCGGTCGCTCTTGTGGTAGTTGTCGTGCAGGTTCTGGTCCGGCGTGTAGGCGTGGATCGTCTCCATGTGGCCGTGCAGGATGCCCCAGCGGTCGTTCACTGCCTTCAGCACCGGCACGATGGCGTTGGTGGTGCAGGAGCCGCAGCCCAGCACGCCGTCTTCGTCCTGCACGCGATGCGAGTTGACGCCGGAGACGATGTTGTCGACGCCGCCTTTGCCGGGCGCCGTCAGCAGCACCCGGGCAATGCCCCTGCACTTGAGGTGTTCGCGCAGGCCGGCCTCGTCCCGCCAGCGGCCGGTGTTGTCCACCAGTATGGCGTCGTCGATGCCGTAGCGCGTGTAGTCGATGCTGGCGCGGTCTTCGGCGTAGATCAAGCGGACGACGTTGCCGTTGGCGACGAGGCACTGGTTCTCTTCGTCCACGCGGACGGTGCCGCGAAACGATCCGTGTACCGAGTCGCGGCGCAACAGCGCCGCTCGCTTGGCGATGTCGCCGGTCCGTCCGGGGCGCAGCACGATGGCGCGCAGGCGCAGCTGATCGCCGCTGCCGGTCTTTTCGATCAGCAGCCGCGCCAGCAGCCGGCCGATGCGGCCAAAGCCGAACAGCACGACGTCCCGGGGCTTGGCAAGCGGCTTGACGTGGCGCCCGACGACCTTCGCGCAGGCTTCCTGGATGTACTCCATCGGCGTGATGGCCTCGCCCCGCTCGACGCGCTCCATGTAGTCCACCGCCAAGAGGCCGACGTCGACGTGGGAGGTGCCGACATCCAGCTGCGACAGCGCTTCGAGGATGGGATAGCTCTCGAACTCCGACAGCTCGTTCTCGGCGACCTGGCGAACGTAGCGATGCGCCTTCATGATGTCGGTGACGCTCTTGTTGTACAGGGCGCGACCGTAGCAGTAGACGACGACGTTCTTGCGGTAGAGATTGCCGATGATGGGGATCATCGCCTCGGCCAGCGCCTCGCGTTCCTTCCAGTCCGGGAAGTAGTCATCGAGATGGGGCAGTGCCACGGCTTTCTCCAATGGCGGGTTTGGCGAATTATCGACGAAAAGACCGCCGGAAGTGAATTGAAATCGCGCCCTTGCGCCGGGGCTTGGCCGAGCACTCGCTGCCGGGGAAAGTCGCCAAGTTTGCGAGCGAAAGACCGCCCTAGGGATCAGCGCTCGGCAGCGGTCGAACCGCACGGCGATCCCGATGGCTGATCTGCTGGCGCATGTAGGCGAAAAAGGACGGTATGCCGAATCCGACGGTTCCGTCTTCGCTCTCGGACAGCACGCCGCGCTCGACCGCGGCAAGGACGACGGACTCCGGGTTCGGTCGCTTCGCCGCAGCCGCCGCCACGGCTGCTTCCCAGTTCAGACGATCGACGCCTCTGCGGAGCATGGTCGCCGCGACGTTCAGCATGGCACTTCGGTTGACGGCGCCCAGCGCGGCCAGTCTGTTCTGATAGTGGTCTTGACGCAAACGGTGGCCGTGGTTCGCAGCTTCGTCGACGGCGGCTGAACGGTGCAAGCCGCCGTATTTGTCGTAGGCCAGGCAGGCGCCTTCGATGTAGCCGTGGACGTGTTTCCCAAAGCCTTGGGACATCTTCGCCAAAGCGGCAGTGGCCGCCTTCGGTATGCCGCCGCCAAGCTCCAGCAACGCGCCGGCGATCGCTTCCTCGGCTTCGTCGATGGTCATCGTGCCAAGGCGCAGGTGCGTGGCAGGGCGCGAGAGTCCGGCGCGACTGTCGCCGGATTCCAGAACGCGAAGCGTGTGCTGCAGGCCGATTCCGACGAGCAGGATCGGACAACGATGCAGCCCCAGGTGCAGCTCTTCCAATGCAGGCCGGCCTTCCGGCTTCAGCCCTTGCAGCTCGTCGACGGTCAACACCAGGGCTCTGCCCCGCCACGCTTGCGATGCGCTGGTTGCGAGCAGCAGCGATCCGAACGATCCAGTGTGGCGCACATGCTCCTTCGTCACGTTGCCCTTGACGACGCCAAACCCGCCGCCGGCAGCGGTCGTGCGCGTGTCGGTCTCTGCGGCGCTGCGGAACGCGTCCTCGGCATTCATCTCTCGACCAATGGCCATGAACAAGCTCAGATCGTCGCCCAACATGCCAGCGCTGATCGCCAAGTGCTCGACCGTCGCGTCGTCGCGCAACCGGCCTTCCTTGCCGAACCGGCGGCCTAGCTGCGTCTTGCCAACCCCCGGCACGCCCGTCACCAGGGCCACGCCGCCCACGGACTCGCCGGTGTCGATCACCTCGTCGAGGCGGCTGTGCAGGACGGCCAGTTCCTCGCGACGACCGGCGAAGTGGTACGGCTCGTCGCGGGAAGTCTTGTTGTGTCCTGCCAGGAGCGCCATGGGCCGACTGTCCGAAGGCGGTCGGCCCGGCTAGGAGAAGGCCCGGGCGCAGAAGAAGACCAGCTTGTTGCCGTCCGGGTCGCGGAAGTAGCCGCCGTAGAAACCCGGGCCGCGCGGGCCGGGAGCGCCTTCGTCGGTGCCGCCGAGTTCCATCGCCTTGGCGTGCAGCTGATCCACTTGCTCGTTGCTCTGCAGCACCAGCGCCACCATGACGCCGTTGCCGACGGTCGCCGGATCGCCGTTGTAGGGTTTGCACACGGCCAGCATCGGCTTGTCGAAGCCGACGCCCCAGCCGATGAGCCGATCCATGTCCAGCAGTCGCTTGGCGCCGACTTCGGCGAACAGCGCGTCGTAGAACTCGGCAGCGCGGTCGATGTCGTTGGTGCCGAGGGTGGTGTATCCGATCATGGCAGTCCTCTTGCGTGCGGTTGGCGGAAACGCCGGCGACGAGTCAACCTTCTTTGGCCAGGCTTTCGAGCAGCGCGGTGGTGCGGGCGAAAGAGCCTCGGCTGTCGTCCCCGGCGGGATAGATGCTGGCGATCACTTCGCTGGCGCCGGCGTCGAAGTACGCCTGCAGTTCGCCGCGCACCTCGTCTTCGTCGCCGACAACGGCGATTTCGCCGGCCTGGTCGATGCCTTCGGCGTCGAGCTGGCGTCGGTAGTTGGGCAGCTGGCCGTAGCCTTGGAAGATCTGCACGGCACGCGCCGTTGCCTGCTGCTTGTCGTCGTGGACGCACACCGGCAGTCCAACGACGACGCGCGGCTTGGCGCGTCCGGCCGCGGCGGCGGCTTTGGCGATGCGCGGCGCCGTGCTGGCGCGAATGGTGTTCTTGCCGACCATCCAGGTCACGGTGCCGTCCGCGACCTCCCCGGCGGCCTTCAGCATCAACGGCGCCAGCGCCGATATCAGCACCGCGAAGGGCTTGGCATCGGGACACGCGAAACCCGTTCGCACCTGGTACATGCTGCCTTGGAAGTCCACCCTGCCCTCGCTGCCAAGCGCTTTCAGCACCGAGACGTACTCGCGCATGTGCAGCGCCGGACGATCGTAGGCGAGGCCGAGCGCTTCGATGCCCGGCGCGTGGGACGGGCCGACGCCGAGCAGCAACCGACCGTCGCACAGCGCGTTCACGGTGGCCGCCTGCTGCGCCAGGGCGCTGGGATGGCGGGGATAGCTTGGCACCACCGCGGTGCCCAATTCGATGCGGCTGGTTTCGCGCCCGGCCAGCGCCAGCATGGTGAGGGCGTCGAAGGTGCCAACCTGCGGCGTCCAGTAGCTGGCAAAGCCCTGCTCTTCGCGTTGCGCGATTTCGTCCACCAGGCTGGCAAGGGGTTGTCCGCGTCGAACGTTGCCGCCGTAGATGCCAATTCTCATGTTCGGTTCTCAAGTCAGCGAGCGGCGCATCATAGCCGAATCGCAGGCGCCAACGCTCGCCCAAGGCATCCCGCGCATCCCGCCCGCGGCATCCTTCGCTAGCGGTCGTCGTCGGCGCGTTCCAGCAGGACGATGCGCCAGCCGCGCCACTGGCTGCGCAGCTGCTCCGTCGCCCGCACCTCGAAGCGCAGCGTGGCGGCCAGGCCGTCGGCGTCCGTCGCCACCACCGTCACCGTCGCCGTGCCCTCGCCAACCGCCTCGACGATCAGCACGCCGTCGCGCAGCCGCACCCGCGCCACCGACTCGTCCGACGACTCCGCGACGTAGGCCAGCACGTCCTCCGACCCGAAGCGCTGCGACAGCTCCACCCGCAGGTCGTCGCCGCCCGACTGCAGCGCCTGGGCCTCCAGACCCGCCACCGTCGGCGGGCGCTTGAACAGCGCCAGCGGCGCGCCCGCCGCGGTCGCCAGCCCGTCGAAGCACGGGCGGAGCAGCTCGCCCTGCTCGCACTCCGCGTCGGGAACCGCCGGCGCCGAGGACAGCCGCGCCAGCAGCAGCGGCGCTCCGTCCTGCTCCACCGTCGCCGGCCCGCCGCGAACCGCGCCGGCCGGAATCGACAGCGCGACTCCTTCCGGTTCCGCCAGCGCCGCCTGCATCGGGAACGGCGCCCCCTCGCGCACCCGCGCCGACAGCGACGCCGGACCCGGCGCCCACGCCTCGGCGTCCGTGCGAACCAGCTCCATCGTCAGCTCGAACGGCGCGCCCGGGTTGTCCTGCAGCCGAACCTCGTCCAGCGCCGCCAGACCCTCGAACATCCCCGCCGGCAGTTCCTCCAGGGCGTTGCCCGACAGGTCCAGGCGGCGCAGGCCGGATAGACCCGCCAGCGCGCCCGGCGGCACCGCCGACAGGCCGTTGCCCGGCAGGCGCAGATCCGCCAGCTGCGGCTGTTCGCCCAGCGACTCCGGCAGCGATCCGATGCGGTTGCCGCCGAGACGCAGCGAACGCAGGTTCGGCAGCATCTCCAAGGCCCCGCCCGGCCACGCCGCCAGTGCGTTGCCCGACAGCTCCAGCAGACGCAGCCCCGACAGGCCCAGCAGGTCCTCCGGCCGCAGCCGCGAAACCCCCGCCCCCGCCAGACGCAGCGAACTCCGCGACGACAGGTCCGCCACCGCCGCGCAGGCCAGCGTCCCGCGCAGCGCGTCGCGCACCGCCGCCTCCCGGTCGCACACCCCCTCCTCGATGGTCGCCAGCGCGCTCGGCTTCGCCCCGAGGCCGTAGCCGGCGTCCGCCGCCGGCGCCGACAGCGCCACCACGAAGCGCTCGCGAACCGGCTCCACCTCGTCGTCGTCCACGACGCCGATGGCGATCTCCGTCCGCTCCGCGCCTTCCTCGAACACCGCCACGCCGCCGGCGCCGCCGTCGTGGTCCGCGGCGTCCGCCGACGCCCCCTCGGCCGCCGGCGACAGCACGTAGGGAACCTCCAGCCGCCGCGGCGCCGGGCGGCTCGCCAGCAGCGCCAGGCGGATGGCGCCGCCCTCCGGCGCCGAGGCGTCGGCGGCGAACGACACCACCGTGCCCACCCGCACCGCGAAGCTCTGCGACGCGCTCTGGCCGCCGGCGTCCGTCGCCGTCGCCGTCACCCGCGCCTCGCCCGGACGCAGCCCCGCCACCGCCAGAATCCCGCCGCTCAGCGTCGCCGACGCCACCCGCGGATGCGAACTCTCCGCCCGGTAGGTCAGCGCGCCGCCCTCCGGGTCCCGGAACGCGGCGCCGAGGTCCAGATGCACCGCCGCGCCGACGTCCAGCTCCAGGTCCGCGAGCGTCGACACCACCTCCGGCGCCAGATCGACCGCCGGCGTCTCGGGCGCCGGCGTCTCCGGTTCCGGCGCCGGCGGGATGGCGAACTGCCGGGTCGCGTCGAACCGCCGCCACTTCAGCGACGGGTACTGGCTGGAGGTGCCGAAGTCCCACGGATCGTCCGCCTCGTAGTCGCCGTCCAGATCGAGGTTCCAGGCCGCGTAGATGCCGTCGTAGTCCGTGGGACGCTGCAGATCGGCCGTGCTCTGGCCCTCCGGCGCGTCCAGGTCGTCGTCGTCCGGGATGCCGCTTGCCGTCGCGTCCCAGTAGCTCGCCGTCGCCGTCGTGCCGCCGCCCACCAGACCGTCCTTGTGCGGGCAGGCGCCGGTCACCGCGCCAGCCGACCAGCTCGCCTCCACGACGCCGACGACGTTGTTCAGCTGGCCGCCGGCCAGACCGCCGGCGCTGGCGTTGCTGGCCGTGTCCGTGCATTCCACCGCCGCCGTCGAGTAGCTCGCCAGGATCTCCGCCGCGGGGTACATCTCGCCCACCAGGCCGCCGATGGAAGTCTCCCCCGACACCGCGCCAGTGCTCCAGCTCGCCGCCACGCGGGAGCCGTTCTGGGCAACGCCGGTCAGCGCGCCGGCGGTATACCCCGACACCCGCGCGTCCGGCAGCCCCACCGCCTCGATGCGTCCACTCGCCGCCCCGAACAGACCCGCGTAGCGGGAGGCGCGGTTCACGAACAGGTTGCGCAGCAGCCGGCCGTTGCCGTCGAAGCGCGCCGTGAAGGGATCGGGAGGGTTGATGGCCATGCCCACCGGTTCCCAGCCGAGACCGCCGTTGTAGTAGTCGTCGCCTTCGTCGCCGGCGACGACGCCGCCGGCCTCCGTCCAGGTGCGGCCGTTGCCGTCGGTGTCGAAGTCCAGGTCCGCGGTCAGCTCGTAGCCGACGCACGCCACCCCCGACACCGCCGTCGGACAAACCGCGCCGCCGCGCGGGTTCGGGAACGCCGCGGCAAAGCTGCTCGTCGCCGTCGGCGCCGGCGTCCCGTCGCCGTCCAGGTCCCAGCGCATCGCGTTCAGCTTCGCCAGACTGTCCACCTCGATCAGGCCGTCCGCGTCCGTGTCGTGGTCCACCGTGACGTTGCGCACCGTCACCGGAACGTCCGGGCCAGCCATGACCGCGCCGTAGTTCGTCACCGCGTGGGTCAGCACCGCCTCGGCGTCCGACAGGCGGTCGTGGTCCGCCACCGCCGTCACCGTCACCGTCTGCGCCGCGTCCCAGTTCGTCGAATCGAACAGCAGCGTGCTCGTCGCCACCGTCAGGCCGGCCATGCCGGTCGCCGCCACCGCCACCGTCGTCGTGCCGCTCGCCGGCGGCGCCGTCAGCCTAACTCCGTACGTCGCCGTGCCGCCCTCGGCGACGGCCAGCGACTCGGGTTCCGCCACCACACCGGCCGTCTGGACGTCCTCCACCCGCACCGTCACGCCCGGGCGCCGGATCAGCGCCAGCGAGGCGTAGTTCCCGGTGCCCGTCGAGTCGTGCGACACGACGACCGTCTCGTCCTCGCCGTCGGCGTCGGCCACGCCGCTCACCGTCACCGTCCGCGCCGTGTCCCAGTTCGTCGCGTCGAAGGACAGCGCGGGCTGGTCGCCGGCCGTCTCCCGGTCCGTGTCCACGGTCGCCTTGAGCGAGTTGGTGACCGTCTGCACCGTCACCGCCGCCGTCGGCGCGACGTTCAGGCGCACCGTGTACGTCGCCGTCGCGCCTTCCGCCACCGTCAGCGACGTCGGCGACACCTTCAGCCCTGCCACGTCGTCGTCCACGGCTGTCACGTTGATGTTGGCGACGGACACGCCGCCGTAGTCCGCGCCCGTCGGCGTATGCGTGATCGTCTCCGCGTCGTCCGTCGTGTTGGCGTCGTCCACGCCCGACACCGCCACCGTCTGCGGAACCTTCCAGTTCTCCGCCGTGAACGTCAGCGTCCGCGGCGCCGCCGTGGCGATGGCCGTGCCGGCCGTGGCCACCGCCACGCTCACCGGGCCGCCCGCCGGCTGGGTGTCCAGAACCAGCGTGTACTCCGCCGTGCCGTTCTCCTGCACGTCCAGGCTCGTGGCGGACAGCGTCGCGCCCTTGGCGTCGTCGTCCGTCACCGCGAACGCCACCTCCGCGTCCTCCACCTCGCCGTAGTCCGCACCGGACGGGTCGTGGGTCAGCGTCACGCTCTCGTCGGCGCCGTCGTCGTCCTCGGCGGCGCGCACCGTCACCGTCTGCGGCGCGTTCCAGTTCGCGGCGTTGAACAGCAGCGTCGCCTGCTCGCCGGCGGCCGTCGCGTCCGCGTCCACCGCCGCCGTGCTCTCGCTGCTCGAAATGGCCACCGTCACCGGGCCCGTCGGCTCCGAGTCCAGCTGGACGGTGTAGGTCGCCGTCCCGCCTTCCACCACGCCGCTCAGCGTCGTCGGCGACAGCGTCAGACCCTGGGAGTCGTCGTCGGCCACCGTCACCCGCACCCGCGGGCCGCTCGCGACCCCGGGGATGCCCTGCACCGGGTGGGTGACGTGCGCCACGTCGTCCACCGCGTCGTCGTCCCGGCCCGCCGTCGCCGTCACCGGCTGCGCCGTGTTCCAGTTCGTCGCGTTGAAGGACAGCGCCCCGCTCAAGGTCACGTCCGGGTTGCTGCTGGTCGGCGTCACCGTCACCGGGCCGTCCGGCTGCCCGGTCAGCACCACCGTGTAGCTGCCGACGTTGGCGTTGGTGCTTCCCGGCGCCTCCTGCAGCGCCAGCTCCGTCGCCGACAGCATCACGCCGCCGGACGGCATCACGTCCACCGTGCCGGTGTCCAGATCCCCGCCGAAGCGGTGCGCCGCAGCCCGCACCCGAACCGCCAGCGTCGACTGCTGCGTGAAGTCCGTGCTGTCGAAGCGCAGCCGCAGCGTCGTCGACGTGGCGCTGTTCCTCGTCGCCGTGGCGATGGACAGGCCGGCGATGGACGGCGCGGCGACCAGCTGGAAGCCCGACGGCGAGACGCCGGCGCCGAACACGCTGCCGGACAGCTCGACGACCACGCTGGCGCCGTTCAGGTTCGTCTCCATCAGCGCCGTCGGCGTCGTGGAGACGATGCGCGCCTCCGCCTCCGGCACGGTGACCATGAACGTCACCGTGTCCCGGTCGCCCGGCCCTTCGTTGCTGTCGCTGTCGTCCACTGCGACGGTTACCGTGGTGGAGGTCGCCGCGGTCGGCGCGCCGCACACCGTGCGCGCGGTCGCGCAGTCCGGCAGGCCCAGCGACAGGCCCGCCGGCAGCCCCGCCGGCGTGTAGACGTAGGCGCCGTTGCCGGCGGTCACCGCCGGCAGCTGGAACGGCTGGATGGCGACGCCGCCCGGGAAGGTCATCGCCGCCAGCGTCGAGGTGGCGAACACCGGCGCCGTGTCCGGCTGCGCGTCCAGCTGCGGCGCCGCCGCCAGGCCGCGGTACTTCAGGATCGGATGCTGGTTCGGACGCCCGAAGTCCCACGGGTCGGCGTCGTCGCCGTCGCCGGTGGCGCCGTCGCCGTCCACGTCCTGGTCGTCCCAGGTCGCGTAGATGGCCTCGCCGGGATCGCCGACGAGCGTGTCGTAGTCCGTCGGCGCCTGCAGGTCCGCCGTCGGTTTGCCCTCCGGCGGCTGCGGCGGATCGTCCACATCGTCCGCGAACTGGCTCAGCCCCGTGTCCCAGTAGCTCGCCGCGACCGTGCCGTCGCTGCCCAGGGCGAAGGCGGCCCGGCTCGCGCAGCCCGTGCCGGTCACCCGCCCCGTCGAGTAGCTCGCCGCGATGGACGAATTCGAACCTCTGAGGCCCACCAGACCTGCGCCCGAACTGCTCGTGCCCGTGCAGGACACGGTCGCGGCCGAGTAGCTCGCCACCACCACCGAATCGTTGAGCGCGCGACCCGTCAGGCCGCCCACATTCTGCCTCCCGGACACCGACCCCGAGACCCAGACCGCCCCCATGTGTCCGCCGTTCGCGCCCGCCAGCGCGCCCACGTCGCCGTCGCCGCCTTGCACCCGCGCGTCCGGCAGCCCCAGCGCAACGATCTCCGCATCCACGGTGGCCGCGAACAGCCCCGAGTAGTTCCGCGAGCGGTTCACGAACAGGTTGTCGATGACCTTCCCGTTGCCGTCGAACTTGGCGCTGAAGTGCGTGGCCGCGGACGGCGAGGACGTCGGACCGATGGGATCCCAGCCCATGCCGCTGTTGTTGTACGCATCCCCCGTGTCGCCCGTGCCGCTGGTGTGCGTCTGCCCGTCGCCGTCGGTGTCGAAGTCCAAGTCGTTCAGGAGTTCGTAGCCCTTGCAGTCGTTGTCGTCCGCGTCGGCCGTCGTCGTCGGGCAGGCCAGACCCGTGCCGGCGGCGTTGAACACCGCGTTGAAGAACGTGCTGGTGGCGGTGAAGTAGGCCGCCGTCGACGTGGCGCCCGGCGCCGGCGCCCCGTCGCCGTCCAGGTCCCAGCGCACCGCGTCCAGCTGCGCCAGCCGCGTGATCTCGATCAGGCCGTCCCCGTCCGCGTCGTAGTCGTTGCGCTGGGAGGCCACGTCCATGCCGCCATACTTCAGCGCCGGATAGTTGTACGCGCTGCCGAAATCCCAGGCCTCGTCGGCGGCGTCCACCGTGCCGTCGGCGTTCGTGTCGTGGCTGTTCCACCCAGCGAAGGTGCCGGTCGCCGAGGTCGGCGCCTGCAGGTCGCTGGTGGTCCCACCGCCGCCGCCCTGCCCCGTCGTCTGCCAGTCCCAGGTGGAGCCCGGGGCGCTGCCGGACTGGTTTCTTCGGGCCAACAGGCCGCCCCGAAGGGCGGACCCGTCCCAGGACACGCGCCCTGTCGCGTAGGAGTTCGTGAAGACCGAGTAGTTGGTCGTCGCCCAGCCGACGAGCCCGCCGACGTTCCCCGTGCCGCCGCGGACGTGTACATGCACCGTCCCGGCCGCGTAGCTGGCGACGATGGGGGCTGACGCATGCCCCACCAGGCCGCCGACGTCAGGCGAGAGGACGGAGCTGGCCGAAACGGCCGCCGTCGAGTAGCAGGCGCGGATGACGCCTTCGAAGAGGTACCCCACGAGGCCGCCCACCACGACGCCGCGACCGCCGCCGCTGGACGCCGACACCGTGCCGCCGCGGACGTAGACCGCCTCGATGGTTCCATCACTTTGTCCGGCCAAGGCGCCCACGCCGCGGTAGTTGGCGCCGGGGCCGCTGGTCGCCGTCACGGAAACGTCGACCAGGCCCAGGTTCGACACGCGGCTGCTGCCCCCCAGTCCCCAGAACAGTCCCCGTTCGCCGCCGCCGGTCGTGGTCAGGTTGGAGATCGCGCGGTTGTTGCCGTGGAAGGTCGCCGCGTACACGCCGCCGATGGGCGCCCAGTTTGGGAAGTCGTCGTCCGCGTCCACGTCGCCGTCGTTGTCCGTGTCGAAGTCCAGGTCCGCCATCAGCTCGTAGCCGGCGCAGTCGCCGTCGTCGTTCATGTCCGGGCCGTCCAGACAGCCCATGTCCTCCAACCGCGCCGAACCCGCGAAGGCGGCGCGGTAGCTCGTCTCGTTGCCGCCCGCGTCGCCGTCGCCGTCCAAGTCCCAGCGCACCGCGTTCAGCTTGGCCAGCGAATCGATCTCGATCAGGAAGTCGTTGTCCGCGTCGTAGTCCGCGCCGCCCATCTCGTCGTCCTCGGCCGTGGCCCGCACGGTCGTCGTCTCGCCGCCGTACTGGGCGCCGTTCGCCTCGTTGGAGATGTCCGTCCACTCGCCCACCGCGTCGTCGTCCTGCTCCGCCCGAACCGTCACCGTGCGCGCCGTCCTCCAGTTCTGCGCCGTGAACGTCAGGCTGCCCGGCGTCGCCGTGATCGCCGCGTTGCTGCTCGTCGCCGCCACCGTCACGTTGCCGCCCGCGGGCAGCGTCGACAGGCGCACCCGGTACGTCCGCGTCTGCCCTTCGCGCAGCGACAGCGCCGTCAGCTGGTCGCC
This sequence comes from Candidatus Azotimanducaceae bacterium, assembly GCA_965199875.1. Lineage (GTDB taxonomy): Bacteria > Pseudomonadota > Gammaproteobacteria > Pseudomonadales > Azotimanducaceae > VXYL01. The sequence continues at coordinate 429,880 of OZ241346.1, forward strand.
GGGCGTGTTCGGGTCCGTGTCCACGATCACGCCCACGTCGTCGTCCGCCACGTCCGCCCGCAGGACCGCGAACACCCCGTTGTAGCCGCCGCCGTTCGCCTCGTGCCGGATGTCCACCTCCTCGCTGTTCGGATCCGTGTCGTCCACCGGCGTCAGCCACGCCGTTTGCGCCGTGTCCCAGTTGCCGGTGGTGAAGCTCAGCGTGTTCTGCAGGCCCGTCGCCGGGTCGGTGTCCACCGTCGCCGCGGCCGTGTCGGCGCTGGTCACCGTCACCGTCACCGTGCCCGTCGGCAGCGCCGACAGTTTCACCGTGTAGGGCGTGGTCGACGTCGCGCCTTCCACAAGCGCAATCGGGCCGGAGTCCGCCACGTTCGCCGTGCTCGGGTCCGCGTCGATCACGATCGCCGCCCTCTCGTCGTCCTCCACCGTCACGCTCACGCTCGACGCCGTCGCGCCGTAGCCCGGCGACACCGCGTGGTTGATCGTCGCCGTCCCGTCCACGGCGTCGTCGTCGTCCTGCGGCGACACCGTCACCGTGCGCGCCGTGTTCCAGTTGGTCGGCGTGAACGTCAGCGTGTTCTGCAGCCCCGTCGCCACCTCCGTGTCCACCGTCGCCACGTTCGCGTCGGTGCTCGTCACCGTCACCGCGACGTTGCCCGTCGGCTGGCCGCCGAGAACCACCGTGTAGGTGCCGTCGCTTCCCCCCTCCGTCAGCGTCAGGCTGCTCCGGCTCACCGCCACCGACGGCGTCGGCACGATGTTCACCGTCGGCGTCGTCAGCGCCCCGGCCAGCGTGTGCGCCGAATCCGCCACCCTCACCGCGAGCGCGCGCAACGTGTTGAAGCCGCCAGAATAGCCCAGCGTCAGCGTCGCCGACGTGTCGCCGTCGGTCACCGTCGCCACCGAGGCGATCCGCAGCCCCGGCAGGTTGGTCGTCAGCGAGAAGCTGCCCGTCCCCACGCCGCTCTCGAACGCGGCGTTGGTCAGCGCCACCGTCACCGTCGCGCCGTTCAAGGTCGCCTCGGCCAGGGCCGCCGGCGCCGTGATCGCCGCCGACGGCACCACCACCGCCACCGTGAATGTCAGCATGTCCTGGTCCGCCGACTGCTCGTTCGAGTCCGAGTCCGAAACCGTGATCGTCACAGTCACCGGCGTGGTGGTCGCCGTCGGCGTGCCGCACACCGTGCGCGGCGCGTTGCCGGCGCAGCTGCCCGTGCCGTCGGCGTCGAACACGAGGCCCGTCGGCAGCCCGCTCTCGGCGTAGGTCAGGACGCCGTTGCCGGCGCCCGCCGCCGGAATCTGGAACGCCGGGATGGCGCGGCCGTGCTGGAACGTCTTGTTCGACACCATCGCCGTGCCGAAGTCCGGCGCCGTGTCCGGCTGCGCGTCCAGCTGCGGCGCCGCCGCCAAGCCCCGGTACTTCAGGATCGGGTGCTGGTTCGAGAGGCCGAAGTCCCACGGGTCGGCGTCGTCGTCGTCGCCGGTGGCGCCGTCGCCGTCCACGTCCTGGTCGTCCCAGGTCGCGTAGATGGCCTCGCCGGGATCGCCGACCAGCGTGTCGTAGTCCGTCGCCGCCTGCAGCGCCGCCGTCGACCGCCCAAGCGGCGGATTGCCGGCGATGTTGCTCAGGCCCGTGTCCCAGTAGCTCGCCGCTATCGTGCCGATGCCCGTCGTCCCCGCCAGGCCGGTCAGGATCGCGCAGTTGCCGGTCACCGTCCCCGTCGAATAGCTCGCCGCGATCGAACCCACGTGGCTGGTGCCGACAAGGCCGCCCGCCCGGGTGTTCGGCTGCGAACTCGTGCAGACCACCTCCGCCGTCGAGTAGCTCGCCACCAGGGTTCCGTAGTTGTAGCCGACCAGCCCCCCCACGTCGTCGTCGCTCGACACCGAGCCGGACGACCACGCCGCCCCCGCGAAACCGCTGTTGTAGCCGACCAGCGCCCCCACATCTTCGCCGCCGCCCCGCACCAGCGCGTCCGGCAGCCCCAGCGCCACGACCTTCGCGTCGCCGGCCAGGCCCGCGAACAGACCCGAGTAGTTCCGCGCCCGGTTCACGAACAGGTTGGCGATGATCTTCCCGTTGCCGTCGAATCTGGCGTTGAAGTGCGTCTCGGCGGTGACCGTGGTCGCCGGGCCGATGGGATCCCAGCCCATGCCGCCGTTGTTCCAGGCGTCGTTGGCGTCGCCCGTGCCGGACGTGTGCGTGGCGCCGCTGCCGTCGGTATCGAAGTCCAGGTCGTTCAGGAGCTCGTAGCCCAGACAGTCGTTGTCGTCCGCGTCGGCCGTCGTCGTCGGGCAGGCCAGCCCGGTGCCGGCGGCGTTGAACACCGCGTTCGCGAACGTGCTGGTGCCGCTGGCGGCGAAGTAGCTCGACGTGGCGCTGGACACGGGCGCGCCGTCGCCGTCCAGATCCCAGCGCACCGCGTGCAGCTGCGCCAGCGTCGAGATCTCTATCAGCCCGTCGCCGTCGGCGTCGTAGTCGTTGCGCTGCGAGGCCGGATCCTGACCGCCGTACTTCAGCGCCGGATAGTTGTGCGCCGTGCCGAAGTCCCAGGCCTCGTCGGCGGCGTCCACCGTGCCGTCGTCGTTGGTGTCGTGGTCGTCCCACGCGGCGAAGGTGCCCGTCGCCGAGGTCGGCGTCTGCAGGCCGCTGGTGGTCAGCGCCGCGCCCAGGGCGCTGGCGCTCTGTCCGGACGTCTCGCTGTTCCAGTAGGACGCCGTGGAGGTGCCGCTGGCGTTCTGGCCGACCAGGCCGCCGTTCGCCGGACTCGAACCGACGCCGGAGACGGCGCCCGTCGCGTAGGAGTTCGTGACGACGGCGGCGGTGGTGTCGGCGCGCCCGACCAGGCCCCCGAACCGCCCGGCATCCCCCGCGCTGCCGCTCACCGCGCCGGTGGCGTAGCTGGCGGCGACGGCGCCCCGCGACAGCCCGACCAGGCCGCCGACGTCGACGGACAGCCCCGCTCCCGAAACGGCGGCCGTCGCGTGGCAGGCACGGAGAACGCCGCCGGCGTGGACGCCCGCCAGACCGCCCACGAACGCGTCGTTGCCGTAGGACGTGACGGAAACCGCGCCGCCGCGGACGTGGACGGCGGCCACGGTACCCCGGACCACCGCCGCCAGACCGCCGGCACGGGCACGGGTGGAGCCGATGCTGGTCACGGCGACATCGACCAGCCCCAGGTTCGACACGCTGCTGCCCGTTCCCAGTTCCGCGAACAGCCCGCGGTCGCCGGCGCCGTTCGTGGTCAGGTTGGCGATCGTCCGGCCGTTGCCTTGGAAGGCCGCCGTGTAGGCGCCGCCGATGGGCGCCCAGTTGGCGTAGGAGTTGGGATCGTCCGCATCCACATCGCCGTCGTTGTCCGTGTCGAAGTCCAGGTCCGCCATCAGCTCGTAGCCGGCGCAGTCGCCGTCGTCGCCGGCGTCCGGGCCGTCCAGGCAGCCCATGTCCTCCGCCAGCACCGAACCCGGGAAGGCGGCCCGGTACGTCGAGGTCGAGGCCGAGGGCGAGCCGTCGCCGTCCAGGTCCCAGCGCATCGCGTTCAGCTTGGCGAGCGAATCGATCTCGATCAGAAAGTCGCCGTCGGCGTCGTAGTCCGTGCCGGTCATCTCGTCGTCTTCGGCCGTCGCCCGCACGGTCGTCGTCTCGCCGCCGTACTGGCCGCCGTTCGCCTCGTTGGCGATGTCCGTCCACTCGCCCACCCGGTCGCCGTCGTGCTCCGCCCGAACCGTCACCGTGCGCGCCGTCGCCCAGTTCTGCGCGTTGAACGCCAGGCTCCCCGGCGTCGCCGAGATCGCCGCGTTGGCGCTCGTCGCCGTCACAGTCACGTTGCCGCCCGCCGGCAGCGTCGACAGCCGCACCGTGTAGGTCCGCGTCTGCCCTTCGCGCAGCGCCAGCGCCGTCAGCTGGTCGCCGGGCGTGTTCGGGTCCGTGTCCACCAGCACGCCCACGTCGTTGTCCGACACCGCCGCCTGCAGGATCGCCGAGACGCCCGTGTAGCCGCCGCCGTTCGCCTCGTGCCGGATGTCCGCCTCCTCGCTGTTCGGATCGTCGTCGTCCACCGCCTTCAGCCACGCCGTCTGCGCCGTGTCCCAGTTGCCGGTGGTGAACGTCAGCGTGTCCTGCAGGCCCGTCGCCGCGGCCGTGTCCACCGTCACCAGGCCCGGGTCGGCGCTCGTCGCCGTCACCGTCACCGTGCCCGTCGGCAGCGCCGACAGCTTCACCGTGTACGGCGTGCTCGTCGCCACGCCCTCCGTCAGCGCCAGCGGGCCGGCGTCCGCGACGTTCGCCGTGGCCGGGTTCGCGTCGATCACGATCGCCGCCGTCTCGTCGTCCGCCACCGTCACGCCCACGCTCGCCGCGGTCGCGCCGTAGTTCGGCGACACCGCGTGGCTGATCGTCGCCGAGCCGTCCACCGCGTCGTCGTCGTCCCGCGGCCCCACCGTCACCGTCTGCGCCGTGTTCCACGTCGTCGGCGTGAACGACAGCGTGTTCTGCAGCCCCGTCGTCCCGGTGTCCGTGTCCACCCTCGCCACGTTCGTGTCGGTGCTCGTCACCGTCACCGTCACCGTGCCCGTCGGCTGGCCGCCGAGCACCACCGTGTAGGTGCTGCTCGCGCCTCCCTCCGTCAGCGCCAGGTTCGTCCGGCTCACCGCCACCGACGGCGTCGGCAAGATGTTCACCGCCGGCGTCGTCAGCGCCCCGGCCAGCGTGTGCGCCGAATCCGCCACCGTCACCGACAGCGTCCGCACCGTGTCGAAGCCGCCGGAGTAGCCCAGCGTCAGCGTCGCCGACGTGTCGCCGGCCGTCACCGTCGCCAGCGAGGCCACGCGCAGCCCCGGCAGGTTCGTCGTCAGCGTGAAGCTGCCCGCCGCCACGCCGCTCTCGAATTCGGCGTTGGCCAGCTCCACCGTCACCGTGGCGTTGTTCAGCGTCGCCTCCGCCAGGGCCGCCGGCGCCGTGATCGCCGCCGACGGCACCACCACCGCCACCGTGAACGTCAGCATGTCCTGGTCGCCCGCGCCAAGGTTCGAGTCCGAATCCGAGACGGTGATCGTCACCGTCACCGGCGTGGTGGTCGCCGTCGGCGTGCCGCACACCGTGCGCGGCGCGTTGCCGGCGCAGCTGCCCGTGCCGTCGGCGTCGAACACCAGGCCCGTCGGCAGGCCGCTCTCCGCGTAGCTCAGGACGCCGTTGCCGGCGCCCGCCGCCGGAATCTGGAACGCCGGGATGGCGCGGCCGTGCTGGAACGTCTTGTTCGACACCATGGCCGTGCCGAAGTCCGGCGCCGTGTCCGGCTGCGCGTCCAGCTGCGGCGCCGCCGCCAGGCCCCGGTACTTGAGGATCGGGTGCTGGTTCGAGAGGCCGAAGTCCCATGGGTCGGCGTCGGCGTCGTCGCCGGTCGCGCCGTCGCCGTCCACGTCCTGGTCGTCCCACGCCGCGTAGATGGCCTCGCCGGGAGAGCCGACCACCGTGTCGTAGTCCGTCGGCGCCTGCAGCACCGCCGTCGTCCGGCCCTCCGGCGGCTGCGGCGGGTTCTCCGTGTCGTCCGCGATGCCGCTCAGGGTCGTGTCCCAGTAGCTCGCCGCCACCGTGCCTTCGTTGTACGCGAAGGCGCGCCGGAGGCCGCAGGGACCCGTCACCGTCCCGGTCGAGTAGCTCGTCGCGATGGTGGAGCTCGCGCCGTTGGCGCCGACCAGCCCGCCGGCGGCGCGGTAGGCGCCGGCCTGCGTGCAGACCACGGTCGCCGTCGAGTAGCTCGCCACCACCGTCGACGTCGCCTGCGCCGCCCCCACCAGGCCGCCGACGTTGCCTCTCGCCGTCACCGAACCCGACGACCACACCGCCGCGACGCGCCCGCGGCTCAACCCGGCCAGCATCCCCACCGTGCCCTGCCCGTCGCCCACGTAGGCGTCCGGCAGACCCAGCGACGTCACCAACGCGGCGTCCGACAGCGCCGAGAACAGCCCCGAGTAGTTGCGGCTGCGCTTCACGAATAGGTTGTCGATGACGCGCCCGTTGCCGTCGAAGCGGGCGCGGTAGTGCGTCGCGGCGCCCGGCGTTTCGTTCGGGCCGATGGGAACCCAGCCGTCGTCGGCGTTGTAGTAGGCGTCGCCGGAGTCGCCGGCGCCGTTCGTGTGCGTGCTGCCGCTGCCGTCGGTGTCGAAGTCCAGGTCGTTCGCCAGCTCGTAGCCCAGGCAGTCGTTGTCGTCCGCGTCGTCCTCGGTCGGCGCGCAGAAGCCGACGCCGCTCGGATTGAACACCGGGTTGAAGAACGCGCTGAAGTAGCTCGTCGTGGCGCTGGACACGGGCGCCCCGTCGCCGTCCAGGTCCCAGCGCACCGCGTCCAGCTGCGCCAGCGTGGAAATCTCGATCAGCCGGTCGCCGTCGGCGTCGTAGTCGGTGCGCTGGTCCGCCGGGTCCAGCCCGCCCCACTTCAGCACCGGGTGGTTGAACGCGGCGCCGAAATCCCACGGGTCGGGGTCCACGGCGCCGTCGCCGTCCACGTCCTGGTCGTCCCAGGCGTTGTAGACGTCGCTGGCGCTCGCGCCGTACGCCGTCGGCGTCCACATGGCGACCGTCGACAGGCCCTCCGGCGAGTTCGTGTCGCCGTCGTCCGCGATGCCGGTCAGGCCTGTGTCCCAGTAGCTCGCCGTCACCGTGCCGCCGCCGCCGGCCACCAGGCCGTGCTTGGTCGGGCAGTCGCCCGTCACCGCGCCGGTGGAGTAGCTCGCCGTGATCGGGCCGTCGCTGTAGCTCGCCAGCCCGGCCGCGCCCGCCCACGACTCGGTGTGCGTGCATTCCACGGCCGCTATGGAGTACGACGCCACGATCGTCGACGACGCCGCCGCGACGCCCACCAGGCCGCCCACCGCGTACAGCCCCGACACCACGCCGGTGGCGTACACCGCCTCGACGCGGCCGTTGATCGTGCCCGCCAGGATGCCGGACCGGGCCCTGCCGCCCGACACCCGGGCATCCGCCAGCCCCAGCGCCCGGATCGTCGAACTCGACGTCGTCGTCGAGAACATCCCGCGGTCGTCGCTGGCGCCGGTCACGGTCAGGTTGGAGATGGTGTGGCCGCGGCCGTCGAGCGTCGCGTCCCAGCCGACGATGGGCGTCCAGCTGGCGAAGGCGTCGTCCGCGTCCACGTCGCCGTCGCCGTCGGTGTCGAAGTCCAGGTCCGCGGTCAGCGCGTAGCCGCCGCAGTCCGGGAGCTGGTCGGAATCCCCGCCGTCGGGACAGCCCATGCCGGCGGCGGCGGCGGGGAAGGCGGCGGCGTAGCTTGCGGCGTTGCCGGAGGACGGAACGCCGTCGCCGTCCACGTCCCAGCGCATGGCGTTCAGCTTCGCCAGGGAGTCGACGTCGATCAGGCCGTCGTTGTCGGCGTCGTAGTCCGTGCCGGCACTCGGCTCGTCGTCCGCGACGCCGACCCGGACGCGGGCTGAAAAGCCATTGAAGCCGCCGCCGCTGGCCGCGTTGGCGATCGTCGCCGCCTCGTCCACCGCGTCGGCGTCGCCCTCCGCCGTCACCGTCACCGACTGCGCCGTGCTCCAGTTCTGCGTCGTGAAGGCCAGCGTGCTGGTGGACACCGTCACCGCCGGGTTGTCGCTCGACACGCCCACCGTCACCGGGCCGACCGGCATGTGGGACAGAACCACCGTGTAGGCGCCGCTGCTGCCCTCCGCCAGCGACAGGCGGTTCGGCGACACGATCAATCGCTGCACCGTGATTGGGCCGCGAATTTGAAGCGTGTAAGGGCCGACTCTGTCCAAATAAGACCCGACGCGAACGAAGTAGGTGCCTGCACTCAATGTTTGTTGGGTGATTTGGAAGTTGGTGCCAGTGCCGCCGTCGTCGTCTGTCGCCAGTTGCGTACCGGCTGAGTTGTAAAGCCAGCCCTGCGTGTCTGTAGTGCCCGTCGTTCGGATTGTTACGGGGCCGCCTTCGGTCAGCAACGTAAAGCTGAAGTAGTCCCGTTCGTTGCTGGGGAAGATGACGCCCGACGTGTCGCTATTCAAGGCAACGCTAGTGGCGCTTGCACGCACGTTGGCGTGGTTGTCAGCGCTCGCGTAAAGGCGCAATGAGTAGTCGCCGACTCCGGTCAGATAGGACCGGACGCGAACGCAGTATGTACCTGCGTTCAACGTTCGGGCAATTTGGAATGCATCGGCAGGGCCGCCGTCGTCGTCGTCCGTCACTCGCGTACCACCCGAGTCGTAAAGCCAGCCCTGCGAGTCCAAACTATCTTGACCGTTGTCGTCGATTACGAGGGCCGTTTGGGCCGACAACGTAAAGCCAAAGTAGTCCTCGTCGGTGCCGGGGTCGATTCTGCCCGACGTTTCGCTGGGAAAGACAACGCTAGTGGCGGCGGCGCATGTATTGCCGTGGTCGTCTTGCCCATGCGCCATCGTGGACAGCATGGCGGCCGCAAAGGCGAGCGTGGCGATGATGGCGCGCCGCTGGTTCGAGCCTCCGTTCATAGGCAGTTCCTGTCCGTAAACGGCGGTTTTGCCGGCGATCCAGGGCATCGGCGCAAGGCCCGGCTAGCCTGCTGCTGGGGGGGGGGGGGGGATACGCTCCGACGCCTCAGCGGCGTGACCTGCCCGGCGTCATCGACAGCCATCTCGCTCCGCCCTCCCGGAACACAACAGCGCGGAACATACCATGTCACCAAGTCAATTGCAGGCCGGACGCGCGTTTCTTGGATGGCGACCAAGGACGGCCTAGTCGCGCCCAACATCCATGCCTGGAGCCAGTGTGCCGCTTCCAGAACAACGTGCATTCCAGTGGGACGGGTTTCGTCGCTCGACCTGAACACCGGCGGCCTTGCGGGGCGGCACATCCTCAAGTAGCAACATGCCGAAGGCGATAAGACGGAATGCGCCTTTTGCCACGTCAATTTCGGAATCGAACTACTGGGCCTTCAAGCTGCCGTGGCGAAGTGCATACGGCTGCCGTCGCGGGTGACGGCAATGGTCGCGCCCGGCGCGAAGCGGCCCTCGAGCAGCGCCAGCGACAGTGGATTCTCCAAGGCGTGCTGAAGGCCCGCTTCATGGGCCGGGCGCCGAACGTTGCCGCCGTAGATGCCAACTCTCATGTTCGGTTTCTCAAAAGTCAGCGAGCGGCGCACCATAGTCGATCGTGGGCGCCAACGCTCGCTCAAGGCATCCGCGGCATCCTTGACTTGGCTAGCGGTCGTCGCTGGCGCGTTCCAGCAGGACGATGCGCCAGCCGCGCCACTGGCTGCGCAGCAGTTCCGTCGCCCGCACCTCGAAGCGCAGCGTGCCGGCCAGGCCGTCGGCGTCCGTCGCCACCACCGTCACCGTCGCCGTGCCTTCGCCAACCGCCTCGACGATCAGCAGCCCGTCGCGCAGCCGCACCCGCGCCACCGATTCGTCCGACGACTCCGCGACGTAGGCCAGCACGTCCTCCGACCCGAAGCGCTGCGACAGCTCCACGCGCAGGTCGTCGCCGCCCGACTGCAGCGCCTGGGCTGCCAGACCCGCCACCGTCGGCGGGCGCTTGAACAGCGCCAGCGGCGCGCCCGCCGCGGTCGCCAGCCCGTCGAAGCACGGGCGGAGCAGCTCGCCCCGCTCGCACTCCGCGTCGGGAACCGCCGGCGCCGACGACAGCCGCGCCAGCAGCAGCGGCGCTCCGTCCTGCTCCACCGTCGCCGGCCCGCCGCGCACCGCGCCCGCCGGAATCGACAGCGCGACTCCCTCCGGTTCCGCCAGCGCCGCCTGCATCGGGAACGGCGCGCCCTCGCGCACCCGTGCCGCCAAGGACGCCGGACCCGGCGCCCACGCCTCGGCGTCCGTGCGAACCAGCTCCATCGTCAGCAGGAACGGCGCGCCCGGGTTGTCCTGCAGCCGAACCTCCCGCAGCACCGCCAGACCCTCGAACATCCCCGCCGGCAGTTCCTCCAGCGCGTTGCCCGACAGGTCCAGGCGGCGCAGGCCGGATAGACCCGCCAGCGCGCCCGGCGGCAGTTCCGACAGGCCGTTGCCCGGCAGACGCAGATCCGCCAGCTGCGGCTGCTCGCCCAGCGACTCCGGCAGCGATCCGATGCGGTTGCCGCCGAGACGCAGCGAGCGCAGGTTCGGCAGCATCTCCAAGGCCCCGCCCGGCCACGCCGTCAGTGCGTTGCCCGACAGGTCCAGCAGCCGCAGCCCCGACAGGCCCAGCAGGTCCTCCGGCCGCAGCCGCGAAACCCCCGCCCCCGCCAGACGCAGCGAACTCCGCGACGACAGGTCCGCCACCGCCGCGCACGGCAGCGTCCCGCGCAGCGCGTCGCGCACCGCCGCCTCCCGGTCGCACACCCCCTCCTCGATGGTCGCCAGCGCGCTCGGCTTCGCCCCGAGGCCGTAGCCGGCGTCCGCCGCCGGCGCCGACAGAACGGCCACGAAGCGCTCGCGAACCGGCTCCACCTCGTCGTCGTCCACGACGCCGATGGCGATCTCCGTCCGCTCCGCGCCTTCCTCGAACACCGCCACGCCGCCGGCGCCGCCGTCGTGGTCCGCGGCGTCCGCCGACGCCCCCTCGGCCGCCGGCGACAGCACGTAGGGAACCTCCAGCCGCCGCGGCGCCGGGCGGCTCGCCAGCAGCGCCAGGCGGATGGCGCCGCCCTCCGGCGCCGAGGCGTCGGCGGCGAACGACACCACCGTGCCCACCCGCACCGCGAAGCTCTGCGACGCGCTCTGGCCGCCGGCGTCCGTCGCCGTCGCCGTCACCCGCGCCTCGCCCGGACGCAGCCCCGCCACCGCCAGAATCCCGCCGCTCAGCGTCGCCGACGCCACCCGCGGATGCGAACTCTCCGCCCGGTAGGCCAGCGCGCCGCCCTCCGGGTCCCGGAACGCGGCGCCGAGGTCCAGATGCACCGCCGCGCCGACGTCCAGCTCCAGGTCCGCGAGAGTCGACACCACCTCCGGCGCCAGATCGACCACGCCCGGCGTCTCGGGCGCCGGCGTCTCCGGTTCCGGCGTCTCCGGTTCCGGCGGCGGCGGGACGGCGAACTGCTTCGTCGCGTCGAAGCCGTCCCACTTCAGCGACGGGTACTGGCTGGAGGTGCCGAAGTCCCAGGGGTCGTCCGGGCCGCCGTCGCCGTCCAGGTCCGCGTTCCAGGCCGCGTAGATGCCGTCGTAGTCCGTGGGACGCTGCAGATCGGCCGTGCCCAGTCCCTCCGGCGCGTCCAGATCGCCGTCGTCCGGGATGCCGCTCGCCGTCGCGTCCCAGTAGCTCGCCGTCGCCGCCGCGCGCTCGCCGATCAGGCCCGCCTTGTCCGGGCAGGCGCCCGACACCGCCCCCGCCGACCAGCTCGTCGACACCGCCGTCGTTCCGCTGCTGCCGCCGCCGGCCAGACCGCCCGCGTAGCCGGACGCGCCGTTGCGGCACTCCACCGACGCCGTCGAGTAGCTCGCGGCGATGCGCGCGCCGGTCTGCGTCCGCCCCACCAGGCCGCCCGCGGAACTGTCGCCCGACACGGCACCCGTGCTCCAGCTCCCCGTCACCCGCGCACTGGCGCTGGCGAAGCCGACCAGCGCTCCCGCGCCGTGATCGCCGCGCACCCAGGCGTCCGCCACGCCCACCGCTTCAAGGCGGCCCGACACGACCCCGAACAGGCCCCGGTAGCGGACGTTGCCGTAGTTCAGGAACAGGTTGCGCACGATGCGGCCGTTGCCGTCGAACCGCCCCGTGAACGGCGTGGCCAGGTCGGTGCCGACCGCCTCCCAGCCCAGGCCGCCGTTGTAGTAGTCGTCGTCTTCGTCGCCGCCGACGACGCCGCCGGTTTCCGTCCAGGTGCCCCCGTCGCCGTCGGTGTCGAAGTCCAGGTCCGCGGTCAGCTCGTAGCCGACGCACGCCACCCCCGACACCGGCGTCGGGCACACGCCGCCGCCGCGCGGGTTCGGGAACGCCGCGGCGTAGCTGCTCGTCGCCGTCGGCGCCGGCGTCCCGTCGCCGTCCAGGTCCCAGCGCATCGCGTTCAGCTTCGCCAAGCTGTCGATGTCGATCAGTCCGTCCGCGTCGGCGTCGTGGTCCATCGTGACGTTGCGCACCGTCACCCGCACGTCCGGGCCGGCCATGACCGCGCCGTAGTTCGCCACGCCGTGCCTCAGCACCGCCTCGGCGTCGGACAGGCGGTCGTGGTCCGCCACCGCCGTCACCGTCACCGTCTGCGCCGTGGCCCAGCTAGCCGCGTCGAACCGCAGCGTGCTCGTCGCCACCGCCAGGCCGGCCACGCCCGACGCCGCCACCGACACCGTCGTCGTGCCGCTCGCCGGCGGCGCCGTCAGCCTCACTTCGTACGTCGCCGTGCCGCCCTCGGCGATGGTCAGCGACGTGGGTTCCGCCACCACCCCGGCGGTCTGGGCGTCCGTCACGCGCACCGTCACGCCGGGGCGCCGGATCGGCGCCAGCGAGGCGTAGTTGCCCGTGCCCGTCACGGCGTGCGTCAGGTCAATGCTCTCGTCCTTGCCGTCGGCGTCCGCCACGCCGGCCACCGTCACGGTCCGCGCCGTGTCCCAGTTCGTCGCGTCGAAGGACAGCGTCGTCTGGTCGCCCGTCGTGCCCGTGTCCGTGTCCGCCGTCAGCTTCGCCGTGGCGCCGCCCACCGTCACCGTCGCCGCCGCCGTCGGCGCGACGTTCAGGCGCACCGTGTACGTCGCCGTCGCGCCCTCCGCCACCGTCAGATTCACCGGCGACACCTTCAGGCCCGCCACGTCGTCGTCCACGGCCGTCACGTCGACGTTGGCGATGGACACGCCGTCGTAGCCCCCTCCCGTCGGCGTGTGCGCGATCGTCTCCGCGTCGTCCGTCGTGTTGGCGTCGTCCACGCCCGACACCGCCACCGTCTGCGGAACCTTCCAGTTCTCCGCCGTGAACGTCAGCGTCCGCGGCACCGCCGTGGCGACGGCCGTGCCGGCCGTGGCCACCGCCACGCTCACGGGGCCGCCGACCGGCTGCGTGTCCAGAACCAGCGTGTACTCCGCCGCGCCGTTCTCCTGCACGTTCAGCGAGCTCGCGGACAGCGTCGCGCCCTTTGTGTCGTTGTCCACCACCGCGAACGTCACGGCGACGTCCGACACGTCGCCGTAGTCCGCGCCGGAGGGGTCGTGGGTCAGCGTCGCCGTCCCGCCCTCGCCGTCGTCGTCCTCGGCGGCGCGCACCGTCACCGTCTGCGGCGCGTTCCAGTTCGCGGCGTTGAACAGCAGCGTCGCCTGCTCGCCGAGGGCCGTCGCGTCCGCGTCCACCGTCACGGCGCCGTCGCTGCTGGCGATGGCCACCGCCACCACGCCGGTCGGCGCGCTGACCAGCCGCGCCGTGTAGGTCGCCGTCGCGCCCTCCGCCACGCTCAGCGTCGTCGTCGCCAGCGTCAGCCCCCGGGAGTCGTCGTCGGCCACCGTCACCCGCACCCGCGGGCCGCTCGCGACCCCGGGGATGCCCTGCACCGCATGGGTGATGAACGCCACGTCGTCCACCGCGTCGTCGTCCCCGCCGGCCGTCACGGTCACGAACGTCGGGATGTTCCAGCTGGATCCGTCGAAGGTCAGCGTGCCCGGGTCCACCGTCACGTCCGGGTTGCCGCTGGTCGCCCTCACCGTCACCGTGCCGGCCGGCTGGCCCGTCAGCGCTACCGTGTAGGTGCCGACGTTGTCGTTCGACGTGCCGGGATCTTCCTGCAGCGCCAGCTCCGTCGCCGACAGCGCCACGCCGAGAGCCGGCACCACGTCCACCGTGGCGGTGTCCAGGTCCCCGCCGAAGCGGTGCGCCGCCGCCCGCACGCGAACCGACAGCGTCGACTGCGCCGTGAAGTCCGTGGCGTCGAAGCGCAGCCGCAGCGTCGTCGACGTGGCGCTGGCGCGGATCGCCGAGGCGATGGACAGGCCGGCGATGGGCGGCGTCGTCGCCAGCTGGAAGCCGGACGGCGAAATGCTCGCTCCGAACGCCGTTCCCGACAGCACCACCGTCACCGCCGCGCCGTTCAGGTTCGTCTCCGCGAGCGCCGTCGGCGTCGTGGAGACGATGCGCGCGGAGGCCGCCGGCACGGTGACCATGAACGTCACCGTGTCGCGGTCGCCCGGCCCCTGGTTGCTGTCGCCGTCGTCCACCGTGACCGTCACGGTGGTGGAGATCGCCGCCGTCGGCGTGCCGCACACCGTGCGCGCGGTCGCGCAGTCCGGCAGGCCCAGCGACAGGCCCGCCGGCAGCCCCGACGGCGTGTAGACGTAGGCGCCGTTGCCGGCGGTCACCGCCGGCAGCAGGAACGGCTGGATGGCGACGCCGCCCGGGAAGGTCATCGCCGCCAGCGTGGAGGTGGCGAACACCGGCGCCGTGTCCGGCTGCGCGTCCAGCTGCGGCGCCGCCGCCATGCCCCGGTACTTCAGGATCGGGTGCTGGTTCGCGCGCCCGAAGTCCCACGGGTCGGCGTCGTCGCCGTCGCCGGTGGCGCCGTCGCCGTCCACGTCCTGGTCGTCCCAGACCGCGTAGATGGCGCCGTCGGCGGGCGTGGCGACCGTGTCGTAGTCCGTCGGCGCCTGCAGCGCCGCCGTCGTCCTGCCCTCCGGCGAGATCGGCGGATCGTCCGCGTCGTCCGCAATGCCGCTCAGGCCCGTGTCCCAGTAGCTGGCGATCGCCACGCCGGCCCCCGGCGCGAAGCCCGCCTTCGTCGCGCAGGCGCCGGTCACCGTGCCGGTCGAGTAGCTGGTGTCGATGGCCAGCGAGTTGACCCCCGCCAGACCGCCGCCGCTGCCCGCCGCGTCCCCGCATTCCACCGCCGCCGCCGAGTAGCTCGCCGCCACCACGCCGCGGTTGTCGCCGACCAGGCCGCCGACTTCGTCGTCGCCGAACGCCGCCCCCGACGACCACGACGCGGCGATCCGGCCCCGCGACTGGCCGGCCAGAACGCCCACATGGTCCTCCCCGTCGCGGACGTGGGCGTCCGGCAGACCCAGCGCCACCACCTTCGCGCTGGGCGACAGCCCCGCGAACAGCCCCGAGTTGTCCCGCGCCCGGTTCACGAACAGGTTGTCGATGATCTTCCCGTTGCCGTCGAACGTCGCGTTGAAGTGCGTCGTGGCGGTGACCGTGGTCGCCGGGCCGATGGGATCCCAGCCCTCGCCGCCGTGGTTCCAGGCGTCGTTGGCGTCGCCCGTGCCGCTCGCGTGCGTGGCGCCGCTGCCGTCGGTGTCGAAGTCCAGGTCGTTCAGCAGCTCGTAGCCCTTGCAGTCGTTGTCGTCGGCGTCGGCCGTCGTCGTCGGGCACGCCAGACCCGTGCCGGCGGCGTTGAACACCGCGTTGGCGAACGTGCTGGTGCCGCTGGCCGCGAAGTAGCTCGACGCCGCGCCGGATGCCGGCGCCCCGTCGCCGTCCAGGTCCCAGCGCACCGCGTCCAGCTGCGCCAGCGTCGAGATCTCGATCAGCCCGTCGCCGTCGGCGTCGTAGTCGTTGCGCTGCGACGCCGGGTCCTGCCCGCCGTACTTCAGCGCCGGGTAGTTCCAGGCGCTGCCGAAGTCCCAGGCGGCGTCGGCCGCGTCCACCGTGCCGTCGTCGTTGGTGTCGTGGCCGCCCCACGCGGCGAACGTGCTGGTCGCCGAGGTCGGCGTCTGCAGGCCGGCGGTGGTCAGCGCCGCGCCCAGGGCGCTGGCGCTCTGTCCGGACGTCTCGCTGTTCCAGTACGACGCCGTGGAGGTGCCGCTGGCGTTCTGGCCGACCAGGCCGCCGGTCGCCGGCGTCGAACCGGTGCCGGAGACGGCGCCCGTCGCGTAGGAGTTCGTGATGGCGGCGGCGGCGGTGTCGGTGCGACCGACCAGGCCGCCGAACCGCCCGGCGCCCCCTCCGCTGCCGCTCACCGCGCCGGTGGCGTAGCTGGCGACGACGGCGCCCTGCGACAGCCCCGCCAAGCCGCCGACGTCGATGTACAGCCCCGCTCCCGAAACGGCGGCCGTCGCGTGGCAGGCACGGAGAAAGCCGCCGGCGTGGACGCCCGCCAGACCGCCCGCGAGCGCGTCGTTGCCGAAGGACGTGATGGAAACCGTGCCGCCGCGGACGTAGACGGCGGCCACGGTACCCCGGACCACCGCCGCCAGACCGCCGGCCCGGGCACGGGTGGAGCCGATGCTGGTCACGGCGACATCGACCAGCCCCAGGTTCGACACGCTGCTGCCCGTTCCCAGTTCCCCGAACAGCCCCCGGTCGCCGGCGCCGTTCGTGGTCAGGTTGGCGATCGTCCGGCCGTTGCCCTGGAAGGCCGCCGCGTAGGTGCCGCCGATGGGCACCCAGTTCGGGTAGTCGTCGTCCGCGTCCACGTCGCCGTCGTCGTCCGTGTCGAAGTCCAGGTCCGCCGTCAGCTCGTAGCCGGCGCAGTCGCCGTCCTCGCCGGCGTCCGGGCCGTCCAGGCAGCCCATGTCCTCCCCCGGCACCGAACCCGCGAAGGCGCCCTGGTACGTCGAGGTCGAGGCCGAGGGCGAGCCGTCGCCGTCCAGGTCCCAGCGCACCGCGTCCAGCTGCGCCAGCGTGGCGACCTCGATCAGGAAGTCGCCGTCGGCGTCGTAGTCCGCGCCGGCCATCTCGGCGTCCTCGGCGGTGGCCCGCACCGTCGTCGTCTCGCCGCCGTACTGGGCGCCGTTCGCCTCGTTGGCGATGTCCGTCCACTCGCCCACCCGGTCGCCGTCCTGCTCGCCACGCACCGTCACCGTGCGCGCCGTCGCCCAGTTCTGCGCGTTGAACGCCAGGCTCCCCGGCGTCGCCGTGATCGCCGCGTTGGCGCTCGACACCGCCACCGTCACGTTGCCGCCCCCCGCCGGCAGCGTCGACAGCCGCACCGTGTAGGTCCGCGTCTGCCCTTCGCGCAGCGACAGCGCCGCCAGCTGGTCGCCGGGCGTGTTCGGATCCGTGTCCACGATCACGCCCACGTCGTCGTCCGTCACCGCCGCCAGCAGCCGCGCCTCCACGCCGTCGTAGCCGCCGTTCGACGCCGTGTGCAGGATCTCCGCCTCCTCGCTGTTCGGATCGTCGTCGTCCACCGCCTCCAGCCACGCCGTCTGCGCCGTGTCCCAGTTGCCGGTCGTGAACGTCAGCTCGCTCTGCAGCCCCGTCGCCGGCGCCGTGTCCACCGTCACCAGGCCCGGGTCGGCGCTCGTCGCCGTCACCGTCACCGTGCCCGTCGGCAGCGCCGACAGCTTCACCGTGTACGGCGTGCGCGCCGCCGCGCCCTCCGCCAGCGCCACCGGCCCGGCGTCCGCGACGGTCGCCGTGCTCGGGTCCGCGTCGAGCACGATCGCCGCCGTCTCGTCGTCCGCAACCGTCACGCCCACGCTCGCCGCCGTCGCCCCGTAGTTCGGCGACACCGCGTGGCTGATCGTCGCCATGCCGTCCGCCGCGTCGTCGTCGTCCCGGGGCCCCACCGTCACCGCCTGCGCCGTGTTCCAGTTCTGCGCCGTGAACGTCAGCGTGTTCTGCAACCCCGGCGTCCCCGTGTCCGTGTCCACCCTCGCCACGTCCGTGTCGCTGCTCGTCGCCGTCACCGTCACCGCGCCCGTCGGCTGGCCGCCGAGGACCAGCGTGTAGGTGCTGCTCGCGCCTCCCTCCGTCAGCGTCATGCTGGTCCGGCTCACCGCCACCGACGGCGTCGGCACGATGTCCACCGTCGGCGTCGTCAGCGCCCCGGCCAGCGTGTGCGCCGAATCCGCCACCGTCACCGACAGCGTGCGCACCGTGTCGAAGCCGCCGCCCGAATAGCCCAGCGTCAGCGTCGCCGACGTGTCGCCGGCGTTCACCGTCGCCACCGAGGCGACCCGCAGTCCCGGCAGGTTCGTCGTCGGCGTGAAGCTCGCTGCCGTCGCGCCAGCCTCGAACGCCGCGTTGGTCAGCGCCACCGTCGCCGTGGCGCCGTTCAGCGTCGCCTCCGCCAGCGCCGCCGGGGCGGAGATCGCCGCCGCCGGCACCACCACCTCCACCGTGAACGTCAGCGTGGCCTCGTCCGCGGACATCCTGTTCGAGTCCGCGTCGTGCGCGGTCACGGTCACGGTCGTCGTGGTGGCCGCCGTCGGCGTGCCGCACACCCGGCGCGGCACGTCGCCAGCGCAGCCGCCCGTGCCGTCGGCGTCGAAGACGAGGCCGTCCGGAAGACCTGCCGCCGCGTAGGTCAGCGCGCCGTTGCCGCCGCTCGCCGCCGGCGCCTCGAACGGCTGGATCGCCACGTCCTTCTGGAAGGTCCTGTTCGCCACCGTGGCCATGCCGAAGGTCGGCACCAGGTTCGGCTGCGCGTCCAGCTGCGGCGCCGCCGCCAGGCCGCCGTACTTCAGGATCGGGTGCTGGTTCGACAGCCCGAAGTCCCACGGGTCCGCGTCGCCGCCGTCGCCGGTTTCGCCGTCGCCGTCCACGTCCTGGTCGTCCCACGACGCGTAGATGGCCTCGCCGGGAGAGCCGACGACCGTGTCGTAGTCCGTCGGCGCCTGCAGCACCGCCGTCGTCTTTCCCTCCGGCGGCTGCGGCGGGCTGTCCGTGTCGTCCCCGATGGTGGTCAGGTTCGTGTCCCAGTAGCTCGCCGGCTCCGTGCCGGGGCTGTTGCTCACCAGACCACCCTTGACGGTCCCGGGGCAGCTGCCGGTTATCCTGCCCATCGCGTAGCTCGCCGAGATCACGCCGTCGTTGCGCGCCGCCAGACCGCCGTTGTGCGCCCAGCCCGCGTTGGTCGTGCATTCCACGTCCACCGCCGAGTACGACGCCACGATCCGCGCCGACGCCGACCGCACCTCGGCCACCAGCCCCCCCACGCCGCCGGCGCCCTGCACCGTGCCGGTCGAGTACACCGCGGCTATGCGGCCGTTGTACGTGCCCGCCAGCGCCGCCAGCCGCACGCCGCTGCCCGTCACCGAGACGTCCACCAGGCCCAGCGAGCGCACCGTCGCCGCCGTCGTCGCCGTCGAGAACAGCCCGCGGTCGTCGCCGACGCCGCTCACGGTCAGGTGCTCGATCACGTGGCCGCCGCCGTCCAGCACCGTCGCCCAGCCCGGGATGGGCGTCCAGCTGGAGAACCGGTCGTTCGTGTCCACCGCGCCGCTGCCGTCGGTGTCGAAGTCGATGTCCGCGACCAGTTCGTAGCCGGCGCAGTCGTTGTCGTCGGCGTCGTCCTCCGTCGGCGGGCAGAAGCCCTCGCCGCTCGGATTGAACACGGCGTTGAAGAACGTGCTGGTGGCGAAGTAGCTCGACTCGTTGCCGGACGACGGGGCGCCGTCGCCGTCCACGTCCCAGCGCATGGCGTGTAGCTGTCCCACCGTCGAGATGTCGATCAGCCCATCGCTGTCGGCGTCGTAGTCGTTGCGCTGGGAAGCCGGATCCAGGCCGCCGTGCTTCAGCGCCGGGTAGTTGTACGCGCTGCCGAAGTCCCAGGCGTCGTCGGCCGCGTCCACCGTGCCGTCGTCGTTCGTGTCGTGGTCGTCCCACGCGGCGAAGATGTCCGTCGAGGTCCCGTAGGCGGTCGGCGTCTGCAGGCCGGCGGTGGTCTGCGCCGTGCCCAGCGCGCTCGAACTCCGCCCAGTGGTGTCGCTGTCCCAGTACGACGCCGAAGCGCTGCCGCCGGCGTTCTGGCCGACCAGGCCGCCGTTCGCCGGACTCGAACCGACGCCGGAGACGGCACCCGTCGCGTAGGAGTTCGTAACGACCGCGGCGGCGGTGTCGGTGCGCCCGACCAGGCCCCCGAACCGCCCGGCAGACCCCGCGCTGCCGCTCACCGCGCCGGTGGCGTAGCTGGCGGCGATGGGCGCCTGCGACAGCCCCGCCAGGCCGCCGACGTCGACGGAATACCCCGCTCCCGAAACGGCGGCCGTCGCGTGGCAGGCCCGGACCACGCCGCCGGCGTGGACGCCCGCCAGACCGCCCGCGAACGCGTCGTTGCCGAAGGACGTGATGGAAACCGCGCCGCCGCGGACATGGACGGCGACCACGGTTCCCCGGACCACCGCCGCCAGGCCGCCGGCCCGGCCGCGGACGCTGCCGACGCTGGTCACGGCGACGTCGGCCAGCCCCAGGTTCGACACGCGGCTGCCCGCTCCCAGTTCCGCGAACAGCCCCCGGTCGCCGGCGCCGTTCGTGGTCAGGTTGGAGATGGAGCGGTTGTTGCCGTGGAAGGTTCCCGAGTAGACGCCGCCGATGGGCGCCCAGCTGGGGTAGGCGTCGTCCGCGTCCACGTCGCCGTCGCGGTCCGTGTCGAAGTCCAGGTCCGCCGCCAGCTCGTAGCCGGCGCAGTCGCCCTCCTGGTCCACGTCCGGGCCGTCCAGGCAGCCCATGTCCTCCGCCAGCACCGAACCCGCAAAGATGGACAGGTAGGTCGACGTCGAGCTCGAGGGCGTCCCGTCGCCGTCCAGGTCCCAGCGCACCGCGTCCAGCTTCGCCAGCGAGTCGATCTCGATCAGGTTGTCGTCGTCCTCGTCGTGGTCCGTCCCCGTCGCCTCGTCGTCCCGCGCCGTGGCGGCGATGTCGATCGTCGCGGCGCTGGCGTACTGGCCGCTGCCGAACGGGTCGTTCGAGATCGTCCCCCGCTCGCCCACCCGGTCCGCGTCCTCCTCGGGGCGCACCCGCACCGTCTGCGCCGTGCCCCAGTTCTGCGTGTTGAACTGCAGGTTCGCCGTGCTGCCGAAGGTTCCGCCGGACGTTCCCGCCGCGATGTCGATGGCCGGGTTGTCGCTCGACACCGTCACCGCCACGGTGCCGCCCGTCGGCAGGGTCGAAAGGCGCACCGTGTAGGTCCGCGTCTGCCCTTCGCGCAGCGCCAGCGCCGTCAGCTGGTCGCCGGGCGTGTCCGGGTCCGTGTCCACGACCACGCCCACGTCGCTGTCCGCCACCGTCGCCAGCAGCCGCGCCTCCACGCTGTCGTAGCCGCCGTTCGACGCCGTATGCAGGATCTCCACCTCCTCGTTGTTCGGATCGTCGTCGTCCACCGGCGTCAGCCACGCCGTCTGCGCCGTGTCCCAGTTGCCCGTGGTGAACGTCAGCTCGCTCTGCAGGCCCGTCGCCGCGTCCGTGTCCACCGTCGCCGCGTCCGCGTCGCTGCTGGCGACGGCCACCGTCACCGTGCCCGTGGGCAGCGACGACAGCTTCACCGTGTACGGCGTGCTCGTCGCCGCGCCCTCCGTCAGCGCCACCGGGCCGGCGTCCGCGACGTTCGCCGTGGCCGGGTCCGCGTCGATCACGAGCGCCGCCGTCTCGTCGTCCGCAACCGTCACGCCCACGCTCGCCGCCGTCGCGCCGTAGTTCGGCGACACCGCATGGCTGATGGTGACCGATTCGTCCGCCGCGTCGTCGTCGTCCCGGGGCTCCACCGTCACCGTCCGCGCCGTGTTCCAGTTCTGCGGCGTGAACGTCAGCGTGTTCTGCAAGCCCGGCGTCGTGCCGTCCGTGTCCACCCTCGCCACGTCCGTATCGCTGCTCGTCGCCCTCACCGTCACCGTGCCCGTCGGCTGGCCGCCGAGCACCACCGCGTAGGTGCTGCTCGCGCCGCCCTCCGTCAGCGCCAGGTTCGTCCGGCTCACCGACACCGACGGCGTCGGCACGACGTTCACCGTCGGCGTCGTCAGCGCCCCGACCAGCGCGTGCGCGGAATCCGGCACCGTCACCGACAGCGTCCGCACCGTGTCGAAGTTGCCGCCCGCGTAGCTCAGCGTCAGAACCGCCGACGTGTCGCCGACGCTCACCGGCGCCACCGAGCCGACCGACAGCCCCGCCAGCGGCGGGTCGATCGCCAGCGCGAAGCTGCCCGCCGGGACGCCGCCCTCGAACGTCGTGTTCGCCAGCCCCACCGTCACCGTCGCGTTGTGCAGGGCCGCCTCGCCGAGCGCCGCCGGCGACGCGATCGACGCCGACGGCACGACCACCTCCACCGTGAACGTCAGTTCGTCCTCGTCCGTGGCGCCGACGGTGCCGTCCGCGTCGCGCACGGTGATCGTCACCGTCACCGGCGCCGTGGTGGTCGCCGTCGGCGTGCCGCACACCGCGCGCGGCGCGTTGCCGGCGCAGCTGCCCGTGCCGTCGGCGTCGAACACCAGGCCCGTCGGCAGGCCGCTCTCCGCGTAGCTCAGGACGCCGTTGCCGCCGGTCGCCGCCGGCACCTGGAACGCCTGGATCGCCACGTCCTTCTGGAAGACCGCGGCCCCCAGCGTCGAGGTGGCGAACATGGGCGCCGTGTCCGGCTGCGCGTCCAGCTGCGGCGCCGCCGCCAAGCCCCGGTACTTCAGGATCGGGTGCTGGTTCGAGGGCCCGAAGTCCCACGGGTCCGCGTCGTCGTCGTCGCCGGTCGCACCGTCGCCGTCCACGTCCTGGTCGTCCCACGCCGCGTAGATGGCCTCGTCCGGATCGCCGACCAGCGTGTCGTAGTCCGTCGGCGCCTGCAGCACCGCCGTCGTCCGGCCCTCCGGCGGCTGCGGCGGGTTCTCCGTGTCGTCCATGATGCCGCTCAGGGTCGTGTCCCAGTAGCTCGCCGCCACCGTGCCTTCGTTGTACGCGAAGGCGCGCCGGAGGCCGCAGGGACCCGTCACCGTCCCGGTCGAGTAGCTCGTCGCGATGGTGGAGCTCGCGCCGTTGGCGCCGACCAGCCCGCCGGCGGCGCGGTAGGCGCCGGCCTGCGTGCAGACCACGGTCGCCGTCGAGTAGCTCGCCACCACCGTCGACGTCGCCTGCGCCGCCCCCACCAGGCCGCCGACGTTGCCTCTCGCCGTCACCGAACCCGACGACCACACCGCCGCGACGCGCCCGCGGCTCAACCCGGCCAGCATCCCCACCGTGCCCTGCCCGTCGCCCACGTAGGCGTCCGGCAGACCCAGCGACGTCACCAACGCGGCGTCCGACAGCGCCGAGAACAGCCCCGAGTAGTTGCGGCTGCGCTTCACGAAGAGGTTGTCGATGACGCGCCCGTTGCCGTCGAAGCGGGCGCGGTAGTGCGTCGCGGCGCCCGGCGTTTCGTTCGGGCCGATGGGAACCCAGCCGTCGTCGGCGTTGTAGTAGGCGTCGTCGGAGTCGCCGGCGCCGTTCGTGTGCGTGCTGCCGCTGCCGTCGGTGTCGAAGTCCAGGTCGTTCGCCAGCTCGTAGCCCAGGCAGTCGTTGTCGTCCGCGTCGTCCTCGGTCGGCGCGCAGAAGCCGACGCCGCTCGGATTGAACACCGGGTTGAAGAACGCGCCGAAGTAGCCCGACTCGTTGCCGCTGGACGGGGCGCCGTCGCCGTCCAGGTCCCAGCGCACCGCGTCCAGCTGCGCCAGCGTGGAAATCTCGATCAGCCGGTCGCCGTCGGCGTCGTAGTCGGTGCGCTGGTCGGCCGGGTCCAGTCCGCCCCACTTCAGTACCGGATGGTTCAGCGCGGTACCGAAGTGCCACGGGTCCGCGTCCACGGCGCCGTCGCCGTCCAGGTCCTGATCGTCCCAGGCGTTGTAGACGTCGCTGGCGCTGGCGCCGTACGCCGTCGGCGTCCACATCGCGCTCGACGACAGGCCCTCCGGCGAGGCCGAGTCGGTGTCGTCCGCGATGCCGGTCAGCCCCGCGTCCCAGTAGCTCGCCGTCACCGTGCCGCTGCTGGTGGACACCAGGCCGCCCCTGCGGTTCGCCGGGCAGTCGCCGGTGATCGCGCCCGCCGCGTAGCTCGTCGTGATCGTGCCGTCGTTGCGCGCCGCCAGCCCGCCGGCGCGCGCCCAGTTCTGGTTGCTCGTGCATTCCACCGCCACCGTCGAGTACGACGCCACGATCCGCGCCGACGTCGACTGCATCTCGGCCACCAGGCCGGCCACCCCGCCCGCTCCGCGCACCACGCCGGTCGCGTACACCGCCGCGACGCGCCCGTTGAACACGCCCGCCAGCGCACCCAGCCGGACGCCCGCGCCCGTTACCGAGACGTCCAGCAGGCCCAGCGCCCGGACCGTCGCGGCCGTCGTCGCCGTCGCGAACAGCCCGCGGTCGTCGCCGCTGCCGGTCACGGTCAGGTTGGAGATCGTGTGTCCCCGGCCGTCGAACGTCGTCGCCCAGCCGACCACGGGCGTCCAGCTGGCGAAGTCGTCGTCCGCGTCCACGTCGCCGTCGTCGTCGGTGTCGAAGTCCAGATCCGCGGTCAGCGCGTAGCCGCCGCAGGCGTCCGCGAGCTGGTTGGCGTCCGGGCCGTCCGGACAGCCCATGTCGGCGGTGCGGCCGGGGAAGGCGGCGGCGTAGTCGGCGGCGTTGCCGGAGGACGGCGCGCCGTCGCCGTCCAGGTCCCAGCGCATGGCGTTCAGCTTCGCCAGGGAGTCGACGTCGATCAGGCCGTCGTTGTCCGCATCGTAGTCCGTGCCGGTCCGCTCGTCGTCCGAGACGCCGACCCGGACGAAGGCCGAGGCGGTGTAGCTGCCGCCGCTGGCCGCGTTGGCGATCGTCGCCGCCTCGTCCACCGCGTCCGCGTCGCCTGCCGCCGTCACCGTCACCGACTGCGCCGTGTTCCAGTTCTGCGTCGTGAAGGTCAGCGAGCTGGCACCCACCGTTACCGCCGGGTTGTCGCTCGACACGCCGACCGTCACCGGGCCGGTCGGCACGGCGGACAGAACCACCGTGTAGGTGCCGCTGCCTCCTTCCGCCAGCGACAGGCGGTTCGGCGACACGATCAGCCGCCCCTCCGTCACCGCGACCGAGAACGTCAGCGTGGCGCGGTCGGTGGTCGCTACGTTGGTGTCGGCGTCCGCCACGGTCACGGTCACGGTCGCCGCCCCCACGACCGAGGGCGTGCCGCAGACGGTGCGCGCGGCCATGCAGGTGCCCGAGCCGTCCTCGTCGAAGACGAGCCCGGTCGGCAGGCCGGTCACCGTGTAGTCGTAGGTGCCGTTGCCGCCGGTGGGCGGCGGGATCACGAACGACCCTATCGCGATACCCCTCCGGAAGTCCTTGTCGGACACCGAGATGCCGCTGTAGCTCGGCGCGGTATCCGTCTGCCCAACCAGCTGTTCCGCGAACTGCGTGGCCGCGGAGAGGGCGCCGTAGTTCAGCACCGGATGCTGGTTGGACTGCCCGAAGTGCCACGGGTCTTCGTTCGCCGAGCCGTTGCCGTTCACGTCCAGGTCGTCCCAGTTGGCGTAGATGCCGGAAGCGTCGGTGGGTCTCTGCAAGTTGGCGGTGGACTGGCCCCCCGAGAGCCCCGTGGTGCCGGCGTCAAAGTACACGTCGTAGTAGTCCTCGTCGCTGCCGTCGTTCTCGGCGGTGACGCCTTGCGCGGTGCCGGCGTTCGTGACCGTGCCGGCGAAGTACGAAGCCCTCACCTCCGAGGGACCTTGGTTGTTGCCGATCAGCCCGCCGGCGTACGAGCTGCCGCCGCCATTGACCGCTCCCGTCGCGTAGCAGGCCACGATCTTCGGCCCGTTGTAGACACCGCCGGTCAGCCCGCCAACGTACTGGGAGCTGTCGCCCGAGCCTCTAACGTTCGCGGTGGAGTAGCTGGCCGCCAGACGGGCGTTGGACCCAGTCAATCGCCCCACGACCCCCCCCGTGGCGGCACGGATGCCCGCGCCGGTACCGGCGCGCACTTGGCCCGAGGTCCAGGACGAGATCACCGTTCCGCCGCTGATCTGGGCCGCGAGCGTCCCGGCATAATAGCTGGAGGAGGCGACGGTGCTCACGTTGGCGTCCGCCACGCCCAGATTGCGGACGGTGCCGCTCACTGCGTTGAACAGGCCGGCGTTGCCGGAGGCGTCGACGATGGTCAGGTGCGAGATGGTGAAGCCGTTGCCCTCGAAGGTGGCGGAGTAGGTGCCGCCGATGGGACTCCAGTTGGGGTAGGAGCCTGTGTCGCTGCTGTCGACGTCGTTGTCGCCGTCGACGTCGAAGTCCAGGTTCTGGCGCAGTTCGTAGCCGGTGCAGGTGCTTGCGCAGCCCATGCCGGTGGCGGGCGTGGTGAAGGCGGCGGTGTAGTTGGTTCTGTCGCTGGCGCTGACCGTGCCGTTGCCGTCGAGGTCGTAGCGGACGGCGTTGAGCTGGGCGAGGGTGCGGATGTCGATCAGGTTGTCGTTGTCGTCGTCGTAGTCGGTGGTGGACTGCGCGCCGGCGTTGGCGGCGAAGAGCCCCAGGCACAGTGCGAGGACGCGGCTGCTACGCATGGCTAGCACTAGGAACCGCTGGCCGACGGGCCGAGACTCTCTCCAGGGGGGTACGCGCCGGCGCCTCGGCTCGGCGTGACCTGCCCAGCGCCATCGACAATCATCTTGCTCCGCCCCGGGAACACAACAGCGCGGAACATACCATGTCACCTGGTCGATTGCAGGCCGGACGCACGTTTCTTGGACGACGGACCAAGGACGACCTTCGTCGTGTCCAAACACATCCATGCCTTGGAACGGGCCTTCAAGCTGCCGTGGCGAAGTGCATTCGAGTGCCGTCGTGGGTGACGGCAATGGTCGCGCCGGGCGCGAAGCGGCCCTCGAGCAGCGCCAGCGACAGTGGATTCTCCAAGGCGCGCTGAATAGCCCGCTTCATGGGCCGGGCGCCGAACACCGGGTCGTAGCCCTGTTCCACCAGCGCCTGGCGCGCCTTGTCGTCGATGAACAGCCCGAGGTCCTGATCGGCCAGGCGCTTGCGCAGGCGGCCGAGCTGGATGTCGGCGATGGCGGCCATGTCTTCCTTCTTCAAAGCGTGGAACACCACCACGTCGTCGATGCGGTTGACGAACTCGGGGCGGAAGGAGCGGCCCACCACCTCCATGACGGCATCGTGGATGTCCTCGTCGAGACCTTTGGCGGCAAGCGCCTGCACGGCCTCGGAGCCGAGATTGGAGGTCATCACCAGCACCGTGTTGCGGAAGTCCACGGTGCGCCCGTGCCCGTCGGTGAGGCGGCCGTCTTCCAGCACCTGCAGCAGGATGTTGAAGACGTCGGCATGCGCCTTCTCGACTTCGTCGAGCAGCACCAGGGAGTACGGTCGCCGGCGCACCCGCTCGGTGAGCTGGCCGCCTTCCTCGTAGCCGACGTAGCCCGGCGGGGCGCCGATCAGACGCGCCACCGAGTGCTTTTCCATGTACTCGGACATGTCCACGCGCACCATGGCGTCTTCGCTGTCGAAGAGCGCATCGGCCAAGGTGCGGCAGAGTTCCGTCTTGCCGACGCCGGTGGGGCCCAGGAAGAGGAAGCTGCCGTTCGGCCGGTTCGGGTCGGCAATGCCGGCGCGCGCCCGGCGCACGGCTTCGGAGACGGCCTTGACCGCCTCGTCCTGCCCCACCACGCGGCGATGCAGTTCGTCTTCCAGATGCAGCAGCTTGTCTTTCTCGCCTTCGAGCATCCTGGCCATCGGCACGCCGGTCCACTTGGAGACCACCTCGGCGACCTCGGCGTCGGTAACGCGATTGCGCAGCAGACGGCGCTGTTCGCCGGCGTCTGCGCCGGCGACTTCGAGCTGGCGCTCCAGCGCCGGAATACGGCCGTTCTGCAGCTCCGCCATCTTCGCCAGGTCGCCGGCCCGCCGCGCCGCTTCGAACTCCAGGCGGGCGGCGTCCAAGGCTTCCTTCACCTGCTGGGCGCCGTTGACGCTGGCTTTTTCCGCGGTCCACACCTCGTCGAGGTCGGCGTATTCCCGTTCCAGCTCGTCGATGGTCTCGCCCAAGGCGGCGCGGCGCTTCTCGGAGGCTTCGTCGGTGTCGTTCTTCAAGGCTTCCAATTCGATCTTGTGCTGGATCAGGCGCCGCTCCAGACGGTCCATGCGTTCTGGCTTGGAGTCCATCTCCATGCGGATGCGACTGGCCGCTTCGTCGATCACGTCGATGGCCTTGTCCGGCAGCTGGCGCCCGCTGATGTAGCGGTGCGACAGGCGCGCCGCGGCGACGATGGCCGGGTCGGTGATGTCCACCGCGTGGTGCAGCTCGTAGCGCTCCTTCAAGCCGCGCAGGATCGCCACCGTGCTCTGCACGTCGGGCTCGTCCACCAGCACTTGCTGGAAGCGCCGCTCGAGGGCGGCGTCCTTCTCGATGTGCTGGCGGTACTCGTCCAGCGTGGTGGCGCCGACGCAGTGCAGTTCGCCCCGGGACAGCGCTGGCTTGAGCATGTTGCCAGCGTCCATGGCACCTTCCGCCTTGCCAGCGCCGACCACGGTGTGCAGCTCGTCAATGAACAGGATGACGCTGCCGCCCTGCTTGCCGAGTTCGTTCAGCACCGCCTTCAGGCGCTCCTCGAACTCGCCGCGGAACTTGGCGCCGGCGATGAGCGCGCCCATGTCCAAGGAGAGGATGCGCTTGTGCTTCAGCCCCTCCGGCACTTCGCCGTCGAGGATGCGCTGCGCCAGCCCCTCGACGATGGCCGTCTTGCCGACGCCGGGTTCGCCGATGAGCACCGGGTTGTTCTTGGTGCGGCGCTGCAGCACCTGCACGGTGCGGCGGATTTCGTCGTCGCGACCGATGACCGGATCCAGCTTGCCGGCCTGGGCGCGCTCGGTGAGGTCGACGGTGTACTTGTCCAAGGCCTGGCGGGCCTCTTCGGCGTTGGCGTCGGCGACGGCTTCGCCGCCACGGGCGGCTTCCACCGCGGCGCGAAAGCGGTCGGCGTCGTAGCCGGCGTCGGCCAGCGCCCTGCCCGCGGCGCCGCCGTCCTCGGCCAGCGCGGCCACGGCCAGTTCCGAAGACAGATAGCCGTCGCCGCGGCGCTGCGCCTCGCGGTCGGCAAGATTCAGGGCTCGGACAAGAGGCGCCGACATGGCGATGTCGCCGGTGGGTTTGCCGATGCGCGGCAGCTGCTCCAGGCCGGCGTCGACATCGGCGCGCAGCCGGCGGCGGTCCAGCCCGGCGGCGGCGAGCAAGGCATCGACGCCGGAGTCGTCCTGCAGCGCGCTGAGCAGGTGCAGAGGTTCGATGGCGGCATGGTCGCGTCCCAGCGCGAGGGACTGGGCGGCGGCAATGGCGGCCTGCAAACGGGTGGTCAGTCGATCGAACTGCATCGGTGGTCGTTCCTGGAAATGATCTGAGCGCTTTCAATAAGTGCGTCCGCGCGGCGGCAATTCAATGCCCTGCCCCGCTCCATCCTGCAAGGACGCCGCCTATCGGCAAGGCAGCAGCAGACGCGCTTCGGCGGGCGCTCCCAAGCGCCAGTAGGGGCTGTTTCGACAGCGCTCGGCGACGATTTCGCCCGCCCGCTCGCTGCGCCAGCGCAAGGCGCCGGACACCGCCGTCGAAACGACGTGGGCGCCGCGCTCCCGATAGCGTTCCAGCACCGTTGGATGCGGGTGGCCGAAACGGTTGTTCCAGCCGGCGGAAACGAGGGCGAAGCGGGGGCGCAGCATGGCGACGAACTCGGCGGTCGAGGACGTGGCGCTGCCGTGGTGCGGCACCAGCAGCACATCGACCGGCGGCACCACAAGCGCGCGCTCCACGGTCTTCTCGATGTCGCCGGCAAGCAGCACCCGTGCCGACGAGGTCTCGATCAGCAGGACGCAGGAAGCGTTGTTGCCCTCGCGCGGGCCGTCGGGAGCAAGCAGCGCGAAGCCGACGCCATCCCAGCGCCAGCGGCGGCCGGCTCGGCAGGGTTCGGCGGCGACGCCGGCGGTGGCTTCCCCGGCCAGCACGCGGCCCACCTCGACGCCGGCAAGAACGGAAGCGGCGCCGCCAACGTGGTCCAAGTCGCCGTGGCTGAGCACCAGCAGGTCGACGTGGTCGACACCTCGCGCCCGCAGCGTCGGCAACACCACGTTCATGCCGCTGTCGGCGCCGGTCGGATAGGCTGGGCCGGTGTCGTAGACCAGCACGCGGCGCGCCGTTTCGACGATCACCGCGGTGCCTTGGCCGACGTCGAGCACGGTCATGGACATCTCGCCGGACGCCACCGGCGCCGAAGGCAGCAGCGTCGGCGCGATCAGCAGCGCCGCGACTCCTCCGCCCAGCGCCAGCAAGGCCAGCTTCGACAGCGGCAGCAGCAACGCGGCCGCCGCGGCAAGCAGCCAAGCCAGCCACCATCCTGGCGGCCCGACGTAGAGCGGCGGGACCGCGTCGGCCACGGCAAGCACCTCGCCGACGACGGCGATGCAGAAGTCCGCGCCGAGCAGCAGCCACGGCCCGACGGCGCTGCCGAGCAAGGCGACGCCAGCCAGCGCCAACGGCACCACCGCCATCGTCGTCAGCGGCACGACGACGAGGTTGACGAAGATGGCCAGCGGATGGATCAGACCGGTGAGCACGGCGCTGGCCGGAGCGAAGACGGCGGCGATGGCCAGCTGCGCCAGCACCGCCGAACGCACCCACGATCCAGCACCGCGGGGCCGGGAGCGCGGCGCGAAGAACGCCAGCAGCACCGCGACGGCGCCGAACGACAGCCAGAATCCCGGCGCCAGCGGCGCCATCGGGTCCAGCACCAGCACCACGGCGAGCGCGTAGGCGAATACCGCCGTCGGCATCGTCGAGCGTCCGGCCAAGAGGGCGAGCATCGCCGTGGCGGACATGGCGAAGGCGCGCACCAGGGAGAGCCCGGCGCCGGCCAAGAGGACGTAGCCGCCGGCCAGGAGCAACGCCGCGACGGCGCCCAATGCCTTCGGCGCAACGCCGGTCAAGAGCCCGACGCCGCGCCCGAGCAGGAAACCCACCGCGGTGACGATGCCGACGTGCAGGCCGGAGATGACCAGGAGATGCAGCGTCCCGGTACGCCGGTACAACGCCGCCTGGCCGCCCGGAATCGCCGACGCATCGCCCAACGTCAGCGCGGCGACGATCGGACCGTGTACCAGCGGCAGCTGCCGAAGGCGATCGCGCAGCCGTTCCCGGAACGCATCGAGGCGCGCCTTCGCCGACGGCGGCGCGCCGGCGCCGTGCCGACGCTCGCCAGCGACGACGTAGCCTTGCCCTGTCATCCCGGAGCGCATGAACCAGCGATCGCGGTCGAAGCCATGCCGGTTTGCCGCTCCTCTTGGGGACCTGAGACGAACATGCAGTCGCCAAAGTTCGCCAGCGCGCACCCGTTCGCCGTCGAACCAGCTCAGCAGCAGGCGTCCCGGCAGCGGGCAGTTCGCCTGCTCCGGCGCCAGCACGAAGCGCTGCATGGCCATGCCGGAATCCAGCCGCTGATGGGTCGGCAGTTCGGCGACGCGGCCGGTGACGAGGGCCTCGGCGCAAGACCCGTGCACGCGCTGCTGAACGCTCCAGCTGGCATGGAAGGCGCCCCAGCCCAGGCCGAGCAGCGCCATTGCCGCCACGCGCAAACGCTTCGCTGGCAGACCGCCGAGGCCGAGGGCCAGCAGGCATGGCCACAGCGGCTGCACGCCGGGCAGCCAGTGCGCCAGGACAGCGCCGAACGAGAACGCCAATGTCTGATTGCGGAACCCCACGCGAAGACCCGGTCGCCGGCCAAGCAGTTCTTGCAGCGCGGCAGCCAAGGCCGTCGTCGAGCGACGGGCCGGGCGCTCGACAACGAGCGACGGCGGCATGGAACGATCCGCGACGGTCGCCTATGCTGCCAACCAAGCCAGTCGCAGCTCGCGTTGTCCAATGCCGCCACTGTGGATCCGCAAGTATCTGCCAAGCAGAGAGACGATTCGTCGGCAAAGCTCTCTTGCGCCTGTGCGAAATTTGCTCCTTGAACCCGAGTTGTGGCACTTCCATCGCCGTTCGGTCAGCGGCGCCGTCTTCATCGGCCTGTTCTGCGCCTTTCTGCCGTTGCCGGCGCAAATGCTCATCGCCGCCCTGCTCGCCGTGCTGGCGCGCTGCAACCTGCCTTTGGCGATCGGTCTGGTGTGGCTGTCCAACCCGCTGACCTTCGGGCCGATCTTCTTCTTCACCTACAAGCTGGGCGCCTGGCTGCTCGACCTCGAAGTCGCCAAGGCGGAGTGGGAGCTCTCCTGGCAGTGGCTGTGGCAGCGGCTGGCCGCCATCTGGCAACCGCTGCTGCTCGGCTCGCTGCTCTGCGGCTGGGTGAGCGGCATCACCGGGGCGGTGCTGACGCGGGTGATCTGGCGGCTCGTCGTGGTTCGCCGTTGGCGACGCCGCTACCGGAAAGCGCTGGGAGGTTCGCCGAACGGCGGCGTGGAGCGGTCCGGCCAGTGAGGCTATGCGGCGTGCAGCGCCTCGGCCGGGTTCTCCGCGGCCGCCTTCGCCGCCGGCACCAGCACGGCGATCAGCGAGACGCCCAGCGCCATGCCGGCAATCGCCGCCACGTCGGCCGGCTGCACTTCGGCGGGAATCGCCGTGAACCAGCTTCCTTCGATGACGCTGACGCCGGTCGCCGCCGCCAGCAGCGTCAGCACGGCGTCCGCGTTGAAGGCGATGGCCAAGCCCAGCGCCAGTCCCGCGGCGACTCCGGCGAACGCCACGGCGAAGCCTTGCAGGAAGAACATCGTCGTCAACAGCAGCCTCGACGCGCCCATGGTCGTCAGCATGGCCACGTCGCCGCGCTTGTCGTTCACCAGCATCGCCTGGCCGGAGACGATGTTGAACGCGGCAATGGCGACGATCAGCGCCAAGAGGGCGAACATGATGGCCTTTTCGATCTTCACGGCGCGCAGCAGGGCGCCGTAGTCGTCCATCCAGAAACGCACCTTCGCGCTGCCGCCAAGCGCACTGCGGATGCGCTCGGCCAGCCTCGGCGCTGCGCGGGGGTCGTCGAGATGCAGCCGCCAGCCGTCGATGCCGGCGCTGGCAAGGCCGCGGCGGGCGATCTCGTCGCGGCCGACGATGCCGAGCGTCGCGTCGGCGTCGGCGCCGATGGCGAACGTCGCCACCAGCTCGAAGCGCTCGATGCGCGGTTTGACGCCGCCGGCGGCGGGCGTCGCCAGCACCAGCGGC
The DNA here is from genome assembly GCA_965199875.1 of Candidatus Azotimanducaceae bacterium. GTDB lineage: Bacteria > Pseudomonadota > Gammaproteobacteria > Pseudomonadales > Azotimanducaceae > VXYL01. Next base: position 462,615 of record OZ241346.1, read on the forward strand.
AGCGGGTCGCCGATGGCCAGACGCCGGGCGTCGGCAAGGGTTTCGCCCAGCACGATGCCGCCCGGCACCCGTTCCAGCGCCTGCCGGGCGTTGCCGTCGAGCAGCCGCGGCAAGTGCCGGGCGCCGCCGGCGTCCACTCCGGCCAAGGCGATGAAGTCGACGCTGCGGCCGACGGCCAGCATCGCCTCGCCCTCGAAGTAGCGACTGACGTGGGCGACGCCGGGCAGCCGCCGCAAGCTCGCCAGGTCTTCCAGCTCGTGCTCGGCGGTGACCACGGCATGGGGCACGGCGCTCAGCGTGCGCGAGGTGATTTCCCGGTCGAAGCCGTTCATGACGCTGATGACCACGGTGAGGATCATCACCCCCAGAGCGAGGCCGGCGAACGACACCCAGTTGATGAACGACGCGTAGCCGTGCCCGCGCGCCAGCAGATAGCGCCGGGCGATCCACCATCCGGTGCGCAGGTCGCCGCCGGGCGAGCGTCTTTCGGGCGGGGACGCCACGCTAGGCGCGCCCTGCGGGGCGCGTTCGAGTTTGCCCGCAAAACTCCGTGCCTGGCGCAAAATCTGACTCGTCTGCGAACATCTTCGCCTCTCGCGTAGGCTAGGCGCGCCCTGCGGGGCGCGTTCGAGTTTGCTCCGCAAACTCCGCGCCTGGCGCAAAATCTGACTCGTCTGCGAACATCTTCGCCTCTCGCGTAGGCTAGAGCTCCGTCAAGGCGCCGTCGGCGAGCAGCAGGGCCCGATCCATGCTCGCCGCGATGTCCTCGGCATGGGTGACCAGCACGAAGGACGCGCCGTTGCTCTGGCCGAGGGCCGCCAGCGCCGCCATCACGTCGGCGGCGCTCTCGCGGTCCAGATTGCCGGTCGGCTCGTCGGCCAGGACGATGGCCGGCGCGCTGGCCAGGGCGCGCGCCACCGCCACCCGCTGCCGCTCGCCGCCGGACAGCTGATGCGGCCGATGCGTCTCGCGCTCCGCCAGGCCGACGTCGGCGAGCAGCCGCCGCGCCCGCTTGCGCGCGGCGACGAAGCGCGTGCCGCCAACCAGCAAGGGCATGGCGACGTTCTCCAACGCCGAGAACTCCGGCAGCAAGTGGTGGGACTGGTAGACGAAGCCCATGCGCCGGTTGCGAAGGCGCGCTCGGACGGCCGCGCTTGCGCCGTTCAGCGACTGCCCCATGACCGCGACGCTGCCGCGGTCCGGATCGCTCAAGCCGGCAAGGATGTGCAGCAGCGTGCTCTTGCCGGCGCCGGAGCGGCCGACGATGCCGACGCGCTCGCCCTGGGCCACGCGCAGGTCGATGCGCCGCAGCACCTGCAGGCGCTGGCCGCCCTGGATGAACGCCTTGGCGACGCCATCGGCAAGGAGCGCCGGCTCACTCATGGCGAAGCACGTCGGCCGGGTTCAACCGGGCGGCCCGCCAAGCGGGAATCAGCGTCGCGGCCAGGCAGAGGACGAAGGCCGTGGCCGCGACCAGCAGGATGTCTTCGCGGACGAAGGACACCGGCAGCGAGGTGACCAGGTACTCGCTCATCAGCGGCATTCCGAGCACGGCTTCCAGCCACGGAAAGCCCTGCTCGGCGAGCACGCCGAGCAGCAGCCCGGCGCCGACGCCCAAGCCAACGCCGATGGCGGCGATGACCACGCCAAGCACCAGGAACGCGCTGCCCACGGTGCGCAGACGGCTGCCCATGGTGCGCAGCATGGCGATGTCGCCGCGGCGTTCGTTGACGATCATCACCAGACTGGAGACGAGGTTGAACGCCGCCACTGCGACCAAGAGGGACAGCAGCAGGAACAACATGCCGCGAGTGGCCTCGATGGCGTTGTGCAGACTGCCGAACGTCGCCATCCAGGTGCCCACCCGATAGCGTCCGGCGCCGAGCGCGTCGACGATGCGGGCGCGCAGCTCGCCAGCGCTTAGCGGATCATCGAGCGCGACGTGGAAGCCATGCACCTGCTCGCCCAAGCGGAACAGCTTGGCGGCGTCGTCGCGGTGCAGGTAGGCGGAGAAGCGGTCCAGCTGCGAGCCGGTGTCGACGACGCCGGCAACGCGGAACCGCTTGTGCCGCGGGAAGGCCCCAAGCGGCGTGGCGATGGCCGTCGGCAGGACGACGGCGACCGCGTCGCCAACGCCAAGGCCGAGCCGCTCGGCCAGCTGGACGCCGATGAGAATGTCGAACCGACCGCTGCGCAACGTGGCGCCGCCGGCGAACTCGAAGGTGCGCGAGACGTCGCCGTAGCGTTCCGGCACGACGCCGGCCAGACTGGCTCCGGCCACCTTGGCGTCGGTTGCCAGGAGGCCCGCGCCAACCACCACCGGACTGGCCGCGATCACGCCCTCCACGCCCTCGATCAGCCGCCTTGGCGCTTCGACATCGGCCAGCGGCGCGCGACCGAGCACGGTGACGTGGGGCGAAGCGCCGAGCACCCGCTCGCGCATTTCCCGCTCGAATCCCGCCACCACCGCCTGCACGAAGAGCAGGATCGCCACCGCCAGCACCAGCCCCGCCAGCGCCAGCACGCTGACGAAGGAAATGAAGCTGCGCCGCGAGCGGGCGTAGCGCAAGCCGACGTTGACGGAGAGCGGGCGGAACAAGGGCTGCCCCTTCGGGAAACCGCTCTAGCCTACTTGATGGGCGAGAAACCTTCACAGACGAGTCAGTCCGCGAAGTTCGCGACAGGCACCGAGTTTGCGCAGCTCGCCACATGCGCGTCCGAATGGGCGGAGCGCTCCCTGCTAACGCGATCGCTTTGCGATTTCCTTGGTTGCCGCCAAGACGTCCTCGTCGATATCCAGCGTAGTCCGCACATTCGTCTCCCAGCAGCGATGACCTACCCTAGCGCATCCCACGCAGCGCATCAAAACATCAACATCTGCTCGGCGCGCCGCAACCGCAAGGTCGGCGGTTGCTTGGCGACGCGATGACGCCCACACTTGCTTGCCAGACGCTTGTGCCAATCTGCGAGGGAGGCCACTCGATGACCCAGTTCTGCAAGGTCGACAAATCCGATCACGTCATGACCGTCACTCTGAACCGGCCGGAGCGCTTGAACGCGCTGCATCCGCCGGCGAACGCCGAGCTCGGCGAAGTGTTCGACGACTACGCTGCCGATGCCGACATGTGGGTGGCCATCGTCACCGGCGAAGGCCGCGGCTTCAGCGCTGGCAACGATCTGCGCTATCAAGCCGAGGGCGGCGAGCGGGTGCCGACGCCGCGCGGCTTCGGCGGCCTCAGCTCGCGCTTCGATCTGACCAAGCCGGTGTATGCGGCGGTGAACGGCGTCGCCATGGGCGGCGGCTTCGAGATCGCGCTGGCCTGCGACATCATCATCGCCTCCGAGCGCGCCGTGTTCGCGCTGCCGGAACCGAAGGTGGGCCTCGCCGCGCTGGCCGGCGGCCTGCAACGGCTGCCTCGGCAGATCGGCTCGAAGCGGGCCCTCGGCATGATCCTCACCGGTCGGCACGTTCCTGCCCAGGAAGGCTACGAGCTGGGCTTCGTCAACGCCGTCGTGCCGGCCGACCAGCTCATGGAGGAAACCCACCGCTGGGTGCGGATGACGCTGGAATGCGCGCCGCTTTCCATCCGCGCCAGCAAGGACGTCGTCTACCGCAGCTTGAGCATGGGGTCGCTGGAAGAGTCCATGGCCGTGCGCTACGAATCCGTCGCCACGTTGTCGAGCAGCCAGGACTTCATCGAGGGGCCGCGGGCGTTCGCCGAGAAGCGCCCGCCCAACTGGCAGGGCAGATAGCGTACGCTCGCCCATCGCCCTGGCGGTGGCCGGACGCTCCGCGCCGCCGCGATCGGCACGCCAAACCGGGGCCGTTCACGCTTCTTGCGGCCCGGTTGGCGGGTGGCCTGCCGGAGGGCGATCCAGCTGCCGTGGCCCATGCGGCCGCGGGGTTCCTGCTGCAGATTCGGCAGGCGCCGAGGGGATGGTGGTAGACTAGAGGCCACTGGCCACTCGCATGGTAGTTTTGTTCCCACTTCCCGCCTTCCCCCGAAGAACCCCAAGCGACCCATCGGCCGCCCGCTCGGGCGGTGAATGGCCATGAGAGGCATGGCGGTCAGCGGCTATCGCACCGGCGTGGCCCGGGAGCGCTCGTCGATCAAGCACCTGCGCCATCTCTGGCGGCTGATGGACTACGTCCGCCGCTATGCCTGGGTGCTTGGGCTCGCCATCGCCGGCCTGCTGCTGACGCGACTGGCGTTCAACTTCGTGCCGCAGCTGATGCGCACGGCCATCGACAGCCTGGCCGACCCGGAGATTCCCCCCAACTACCTGGTGCCGGCGCTGGGCATTCTGCTCATCGCGGCCGTTCAGGCAGTCGTCTACATCTTTTCGCGGCGGGCGCTGCGGCGCATTTCCATCGCCGTCACCTACGACCTGCGCAAGCGGCTGTTCAATTGCATCCAGTACCAGGGACCATCCTTCTTCAATCGCTTCGGCACCGGCGACCTGATGTCCCGGGCCGTCAACGACGTGCGCATGGTGCGCATGGCGGTGTCCTTCGGCTGGGTGCAGATCGCCAGCGTCGTGTTCGGCTTGTGTACCTCGCTGTTCTTCATGATCTACATGTCGCCGACGCTCACCGCCTGGGTGGTGCTGCCGCTGCCCTTGGTGGCGCTCACCGGCTTCTTCATGGCGCGGGGCATGTATCCCTACTTTATCGAGCGCCAGGAAGCGCTGGCCAACGTCACCTCGTTCACCCAGGAGAATCTGAACGGCATCCGCACCATTCAGGCGATGGCGCAGGAAGACCACGAGATCGAGCGCTTCAGGAAGGCGAGCACGGTCTACGCGCAGAAGTTTTATCGCGCCACGCGCTACCAGCAGTTCATGGACGTGGCGATGGGTTCGCTGACCACCATCGCGCCGCTCATCATCCTGTTCTACGGCGGTTCGCTGGTGTTGACCGGCGAAATGACCATCGGCACGTGGTCCGCCTTCTCGACCTACCTGATGATGCTAACCCACGCGGTGACGCAGATCGGCTGGGCGCTGTCGATGTTCGTCGGCGCCGCCGCGGGCACCCAGCGCATCTACGAAATCCTCGACCACGAGCCGGAAGTGCGCGACGAACCGCGCCATCCGCTGGCCGACGACGGCGACGGAACCCTGGAGTTCCGCAACTTCACCTACCAGCATCCCGGCGCGCCGCGGCCGACCATCTCGGGCATCGACATCCGCGCCGAAGCCGGCGAGACCATCGCCCTGCTTGGCCGCGTCGGCGCCGGCAAGTCCACCATCCTCAAGGCCGCCGTGCGACTGCTCGACACGCCCAGAGGCAGCGTCTTCCTGGACGGCCGCGACGTCTGCGATCTGCCGGTGCGGCGTCTGCGCGAAGTGGTGACGCTGGTGCCCCAGGACCCGTTCCTGTTCTCGGCGACGCTGCGCGAGAACCTGACCTACGACGACCCCGAACGCGGCGACGAGGCGATCTGGGACGCCGTCGAAGCGGCGGGGCTCAAGCGCACCGTCGACGAAGATCTGGCGGATGGCCTTGGAACCACCGTCGGCGAACGCGGCATCACGCTGTCGGGCGGCCAGAAGCAGCGCGCCACCTTGGCGCGGGGGCTGATTCGCAAGGCCACCGTGCTGCTCCTGGACGACTGCTTCTCGAGCGTCGACACCGAAACCGAGGAGAACATCCTAAGCGGCCTGCAACGGCTGCGCGGCAACAAGACGACCGTGCTGATCTCGCACCGGGTGTCCACGGCGCGCCATGCGCACCGGATCTACGTCATCGACAACGGCCGCGTTCGCGAGTCCGGCAGCCATCGGCAACTGCTGGCGATGAAGGGCTACTACGCCGAGCTGGAAGCGGTGCAGAGCAACCAGGAGCGCGACCGGTCGCGCAAGAGCGCTCTGTTGCACGACTTGGACGCGGAACCGAGCGAGGGCGGCGCGCTTGCCGCCGAGAGCAGCGGATGAACGGCGCCGCCGCCCGCGCCCAGCCGGCGCGCAACTACTCCGCCTTCGATGCGGAACTTACCCACCAGGCGCTCAACATGCGCCTGTTTCTGCGCTTGCTGAAGTGGGCCAAGCCGTACCGCATCACCTTGCTGAGCGCCGCCCTGCTGGTGATCGTCAGCGTCGGGCTCGGCTCGCTGATGCCGGCGTTCCAGTACCGCGTGGTGGTGGACGAGATCCTCGTGCCCGGCACCGCCACGGAAGAGGAAATGGCGGACTTCTACCTAGGCGACATCCTGCACTGGCTGAAGGACCTGCTGTCCATCGAGCTGCTGACCGCAGCCGTCGTCATGTACATCGCCATGTTCGTCCTGCAGACGCTGATCGGCCTGGCGCACCAGCTGCTGCTGACCAGCGGCGCGTTGAAGACGCTGCGCGATCTGCGCATCGACCTGTTCGCGACGCTGGAGCGCAAGCCGGCGTCCTTCTACGACCATGTGGCCGTGGGCCGGATCATGACCCGGGTCACCAACGACATCGAGAATCTGTTCGAGCTGCTCGTTGGCTTCGTGGGCCGGGCCGGGGTCGTCGTGCAGTTCTTCTTCGTCGCCGCCATCATGCTGGCGCTGAGCCCCGAACTCACCGGCATCGGGCTGGCCATGATTCCGGTCACCGCGGTGGCCACCTACTACTTCCGCAAGCTCATGCGGCAGGTGTTTCGACGCATCCGCGACTCGGTCTCGGCGCTCAACCAGTACATGCAGGAGGACCTGATCGGCATCGAAGTGGTGCAGATCTCCGGGCGCGAAGCGATGAACTCCGAGCAGTACCAGAAGCTGAATCGCGACAACCGCCGCCACGAGTTCCACGCCATCAACTACGAGGTGGTGTTCGAGACCTTCAACATGAGCCTCGCCACCGTCGCCACGGTCTGCGTGCTGTGGTTCGGCGGCGGCGAGGTGGTGCAAGGCGCCATCAGCCTCGGCGCCATGCTCACCTTCACCCACTACATCAACATGCTGGTGGGGCCCGTCGAGTCCGTCGGCCGGTTCTTCAACGTGCTGTTCCGCTCCATGGCCTCGGGCGAGCGCATCTTCCAGGCCCTAGACTGGGACGAGCGGCTGCACGAGCCGGAACGTCCCGCGCAGCTGCCGGAGCGCTTGCGCGGCGAGGTGGAGTTCCGCGCCGCGCACTTTGCCTACCCCGGCGGCGAGGCGGTGCTGAAGGACGTCTCCTTCCGCATCGCCGCTGGCGAAAAGCTGGCCATCGTCGGCCCCACCGGCTCTGGCAAGAGCACCATCATCCGCCTGCTGGCGCGCTTCTACGACTTCGACGACGGCATGGTCTTTCTCGACGGCATGGACGTGAACCGCATCGCCAGCAGCGATCTGCGGCGGCGCGTCGGCGTCGTGCTGCAGGACTTCCACATCTTCTCGGGCACGGTGCTGGACAACATCTCGCTGAACAATCCAGAAGTGTCCCGAGAGCGCGTGCTGTGGGCGGCGCGGGTGGTGAACGCCAACTCGTTCATCCGCGAGCTGCCGAACGGCTACGACACCGAGCTCGCCGAGCGCGGCCACAATCTGTCCCAGGGCCAGCAGCAGTTGCTGGCGTTCGCCCGGGTGCTGGCGTCGGATCCGGAAATACTGGTGCTCGACGAAGCCACGTCGTCCATCGACACGGGCACCGAGCTGATCATTCAGGATGCCCTGCACAAGCTCACCGAAGGGCGCACGTCGATCATCATCGCGCACCGCCTGCAAACCATCCAGGAGTGCGACCGGGTGCTGGTGCTGCACCACGGCTCGGTCAAGGAACTGGGCACGCACGAGGAACTGCTGGCAGAGCGCGGCATCTACTACACGCTGCACGAGCTGCAGTTCCAGGACAGCCAGGTGGCGGCGGAGCTCACCGGCCAGGAGCAGGCGAAGAAGGACGCGCCGCGTTGGGAAGACCGTGGCGCGGACGCCGACGAACCCTTCGAACAACCCACCCTCGGCGGCGGAAACTACTGATCCGGCCAGCCGAGTCGCCGGCTACTTGGCTTCAGATTTCGAGTTACTCCACAGCTCCGCGCCGAATTCCCCACAAGAACGGCTAGCGCGGCGCAAGCGCCTCGTTGCCGACGCGCTTGGCGCCTACCACTGCCAGTTGAACACCACCCAAACCTTCGTGGTGTCGGTGGCGTGTTCGTCCGCCGAGTAGCGCGCCGCCTTGAACTGGAAGCTCAAGTAGTCGGAAATCGGCTTGACCACCGACACGCCGATTTCGCTGCCGTAGTCCGCGCCGCCGTCGTCGGCGGTGAACCGGTGGTAGACGCCGGACACGTTGGCGTCGAGCACCTGGCCAGCAACGCTGAACCAGACGTCGCGAACGCCGGTGGGCGGCGGAGTCAGGAACTTGTCCGTCCAGCCTTGGAACTTGTGCAGCGTCGCCACGGGGGCGCGGAAGGTGGCCTCGCCGCCATCGCTGCCAAGCACCTCGTAGGCGCCGGTGAAGGTGGCCGCAGCGAGCTTGACGCTGCCTTGGATCGAATAGTAGGAGACGTCGTAGGAGTTCGGGTTGTCGGCCCAGTCGGACTGCCGCCCGACGGCGGCGTTCAGCTTGAACTGATCGAACTGGCCTTCGTAGTCGAGGCCGAAGGTGGCGTTCGAGTTGGGCGGGCCGTTGGCGTTCTGCAGGTCGATCAAGTAGCCGAACAGCGCCACCTTGTGGTCGTCGGCTGGCTGGAAGGTCACCCGGGCGGCGTGGGTGTTGCCGTACCAGTCGCCGGGCTGGACGCCGTCGCCGGGGCCGAAGATGCGGTTGATGTTGTGGATGAAGGCGTAGTCCACGTTGGCGACGCCGGTGTCCGCCTGCACTCGAACGGCGTCGTAGGTTTGCTCGTTCTGCCGCCAGGCGACGCCGCCAAGCAGCCGCTGGGAACCGTGGTTGATGCGCTGCCGGCCGAACGTCAGCGTCGAGTTGTCGCCAGCGTACTTGAGAAACGCCTGGTTGAGATCGAAACCCGGCGGGTCCGCGATCAGCGGATACTGGGTGAGGCCGTTGGTCGTCGAGTTGAACTGCTCGATGCCGACCACGAAGGAGTAGTCGGCCTCGACGCCGAAGCTCAACGCGCCGGTCTGCGCCGAGTTCCAGGTCAGGCGGGCCTTCGCCGTCGACGCCTTGGCCATCTTGTCGAAGCCGTCTTGATCGACCTGCTCGTAGCGGTAGCGAAGCCCGAGGGCCGTCTCGCCATCGGCAATGGCCTGACGCAGGTCGGCCGCGGCGCTGTTGGCCGCCGCCACCAAGCCGACGGAGAGCATGGCCTGAGCCAAGTGTGCTCGAGCCAACGGGAACTGAATGCGCTTGTTCATCCTTATGCGGTCCTTGTCGAGTCCGGGCATGGCCTAGGCGCACCCTGCGATGCACGACGCTCCAGTCTGGTGCGTTCGAGTTCGTGCTGCAAACTCCGTGCGTGTCGCAGAACTTGACCCATCTGTGAAGGTCCTCGCCTATCTAGCAGCCTAGCTTAGCCAGCAAGCTGCCTTCCCCACAAAGTGGAGACTATAGCGCATCTTGGCACAAAGCAATGACCACGCGCCGCATTCGCTATGATTCGCTCGTTCGACCTGCACGAGGTCTGCGACAACGTGACCACAAGCCCAGCCGCCCTGCAAGCCGTTCGCGTTCTCGATCTCACGGACGAGCGGGGAATCTACGGCGCCAAGCTGCTCGCCGACCTCGGCGCCGACGTGCTGCGCTGCGAGCCCGGGCAAGGAGATCCGCTGCGCCAGCGCGGCCCGACGCTCGACGCCGGCGGCAACCGGCACTCGCTGTGGCACGCGTTCTTCGCTTCCAGCCGGCGCATCTGCACCTTGGATCTGCACAGCGCGGGCCTTGCGCAGCTGCGAACGCTGGTCGACGAAGCGGACGTCGTGCTGAGCTGCGCCGGCGCCTTCGGGGTCGCCGAGGCGCAACTCGATGCGGCCCGCGCACGGCGGCCGGAGCTGGTGGTCGTCGAAACGTCCTCCTTTGGCGCGACCGGCCCGTGGCGCGACTACTTGGCGCCGGATCTGGTCGCCGGCGCGCTCGGCGGGGCGGTCGCCACCAGCGGCGACGTCGACACGCCGCCGTTGAAGACCTTCGGCGAGTTGAACTTCGTGCTTTCCGGCGCCTATGCCGCCATCGCCGCCTTGGCGGCGCTGCATCGAGCCAGGCGCTGTGGCAGCGGCCAGCGCGGCGAAGTGTCGGTACACGAGAGCATCGCTTCCTGTCTGGAACACGTGCTGATGTGGTACTGGTACCGCGAGCGCCTGCCGAACGCCGCCGGCCCGGTGCTTGCGCGTCGCGGCAGCCTGCACTGGAGCAACGCCTACGTCGTCATGCCGGCCAAGGGCGGCGGCATCATGGTGACGCCGACGCCGAACCTCGACAACCAGCTGGTTTGGCTGATCGAGAAGGAGGTTCAGCAGGACCTCTTGGAACCGAAGTACCAAGAGCCGGGAAACCGCGCTGCGTTCATTCGCCGTCTGATGGAAGTGCTTCGCCAATGGGTGGCCGGCGAGGCCGTCGAAGAACTGTTCTTCGAGGCGCAGGAGCGGCACGCCCCCTACGGCTGGGTGCTGCCGGTGCAGAAGGTGGCCGAGAATCCGCAACTGCGGGCACGGCAGTGGTGGCAGGACTTTCGCATCGGCACCGACGGCGGCGGTGCAGCGGCAGAGCTGCGCGGCCCCGGCGCGCCCTATCGCTTCGAGGCCACGCCTTGGCGGCTGCGCCGGAGCGTCCATGCGAGCGGCTTTCGCGAGCGTCCGCCACCAACCGCGGGGCAGCGCGACCGCGGCGAAACCGTGGCGACGGACGAGCGTCCCTTGAGCGGCTTGCGCGTCCTCGACTTTACCCACGTTCTGGCCGGGCCCTTCGCCACGCGCATCCTCGCCGACCTGGGCGCCGACGTGGTGAAGGTCAACTCGAACGCGCGCGCCGGGCCGAACGCGCCGGACGGGGTCTACTACGCCATGTGGAACCGCAACAAGCGGGCGCTGGCGCTGGACATGTCCCAGGACGAAGCCCGCGGCATCTGCCGGCGTCTCTGCGCAACCGCGGACGTCGTCATCGACAACTTCTCGGTCGGCGTGCTGGAGCGCTGGGGCGTCGGCTACCAGCGCGTCGCTGCTGCCAACCCGAAGGTGATCTATCTGCAGATGTCCGGCATGGGCGAAGGCGGGCCGTGGTCCAGCTTCGTCACCTACGCGCCGACCATCCACGCCCTCGCCGGCCTGACCCGCTTGACCGGCGTGGAAGGCCGCGAGGACATCGGCATCGGCTTTTCCTACAACGACCACTGCGCCGGACTGCACGGCGCCTGCGCGATTCTGGCCGCTTTGGAAGCCCGCCGGCAGATCGGCCGCGGCCAGCGCATCGATCTTTCCCAGTTCGAGGTGGGCGTCAATCTGATCGGCCCGAGCCTGCTCGACTACTTCGCCAACGGCAAGGAGGCGCAACCCTGCGGCAACCGGCTTCCCTACGACGCCGCCGCGCCGCACGGCTGCTACCGCTGCGCCGGTACGGAGTCCGACGCCGTGGCCGACGAACGCTGGCTGGCCATCGCCTGCATGACCGACGACCAGTGGCAGGCGCTGCGGCGGGTGATGGGCGATCCAAGCTGGGGGCGCGCGCCGCGGCTGGCGACGGCGAAGGGCCGAGCCGAAGCCGCGGACCTGGACGACCGCATCGGCCAGTGGACGAAGACCCGGCGCGCCGAGGAGCTCATGGAACGCTGCCAGGCCGCCGGCGTGCCGGCTGGCGTGGTGCAGACCGGCAAGGACCTGTGCGAACACGACGCGCAGCTGCGCCACGCCGAGTTCCTGCGCGTCATCGACGAGCCGCATCCGGCGCTGGGCGCCACCTACGCCGACCGTCTGCCCATTCGCTTCGACGCCACGCCCTGCGAGGAGTATCGGCGCACCCGGCGGATCGGCGAAGACAACGCCGCGGTGCTTGGCGATTGGCTCGGCATGTCCGAAGCCGAGGTGCGGCAAGGCGAGCAGGACGGCTATCTGGCCTAGGCCGTTGGCGATACTCGCAGGCGTTGCGATTCGGCCAGTCAACCCGGAGTGCGCTTCGCGCTCAGTTCGGCCTCCAGCTCGGCGACTCGCGCCAACGCAGCAGCAGCCCTGGATCGTTCCGCCTCTGCGCGCCGCTGCGCCGCCTCCATAAGCGCCCTGCTTTCGCTGTAGGTCGGCAAATAGTCGCCGCCAACCGGGTCGTAGAAGCGCACCAGCCGCTCGCGAACGCACAGCTCCAGACCCAGCGCCTTGCTCGGCAGGCGCCCGGCGTCGTTGGCGCCTATCCGCCGGTACTCGCCCTTGCGCAGCCGGTAGCCCACCAGCAGCTCGCCCAGGCGCGAACCACGGTCGTCGCGCAGGCGTCTGCCCGTCTCGTCGAACATCCAGTACTCGCGCACGCCCAGCCGCCGGTACAGCTTGCGCTTGTCCACCGTGTCCCGGCGCCACTTGTTCGGCGACAGGTCCTCCAGCACGAAGTCCGGCACCGGCTCTTCCCACAGCTTGTACGACAACCGCCCTTCGCGCTCCTCCGCGGCCAGCGCCACGAACAGGTCCGGCGCCAGCGTCTTGCCCGGGCTGCCCTTCACGTACGGCATCGACAGGTCCGCGCCGACCATGCCGCCGCGCCCTTCGTAGCGGCTCTTCAATGCCGGCCCGTAGACCAGCAAGCGGCTCAGATGCCTGTCGTTCTGCGGCATGGCGTCGGCGATCAGATAGCCGTCGTCGTCGACGACGACCGGCGGCGTGGGCACGTAGTCCCACGGCTCGCGCACCGCCGCCCCGAAGCGCAGCTCGGCGCCGTTGATCGCTTCGTCCGCCGCCTCGCGCTCGGCGAGCTCCGGCGCCGGCCCGGGCGCCGTTCGCGACGGGGCGGCTTCGGCTGGGCGTTGCATGGCCATGCTTGGAACCATAACACTGTCTGGCGCACCGTTTGGACGTTCCGCGCCCATCATGGAGCGCCGCTTGCCCGGTGTCTGCGGCATTGGCGGATGTCGCACAAATGGATGGCGGATGTCCTCGTTCTCGGACCGCATTGCTTGGTCGGCCGCCACCCAGCGCAGCACGGCGGCACAGCGACGCGGCACGGTCCGAAGCAGCTTCAACCGCGCCCGAGGCACTTGTTCAGAGGTTCCCTAGCGCAGTGAAGATTCCACCATGCGGGCGGCTTGGAATATCGCCCGTCCCTTGTTCATGCTCTCCTTCCACTCCAGGGGCGCCTTGCAGTCCGCGACGATGCCGCCGCCAGCCTGAATGTAGAGCGTTCCGTCCTTGACGATGGCGGTGCGGATGGCGATGGCGGTGTCCATGTTGCCGTTCCAGGCCAGATAGCCGACGGCGCCGCCGTAGATGCCCCGCTTGACCGGCTCCAGCTCGTCGATGATCTCCAGGGCGCGGATCTTCGGCGCTCCGGACAGCGTGCCCACCGGCAGCGTGGCGCGCAGAACGTCGATGGCGGTCTTGCCGGGCACCAGCCGCCCCACCACGTTGGAGGAGAGATGCATCACGTGGGAGTAGCGTTCCACGGTGAACTGTTCGGTCACTTCGACGCTGCCGATTTCGGCCACCCGGCCAACGTCGTTGCGCCCTAAGTCGATCAGCATGAGGTGTTCGGCGAGCTCCTTGGGGTCGCCTACCAGTTCCTCCTCCATCGCCCGGTCCTCCGCCTCGGTGCGGCCGCGGCGACGGGTGCCGGCCAGCGGCCGGTTGACGATGGCGCCGTTCTCCAAGCGCGCCAGAATCTCCGGCGACGAACTGACGATGTGGAAGTCGTCCAGGTTCATGAAGTACATGTACGGAGAGGGATTCAAGCTGCGCAGCGCCCGGTAGAGATTGATCGGCGCGCTGCCGAAAGGAATCGACATGCGCTGGGAAAGCACTACCTGCATCACGTCGCCGGCATGGATGTACTCGCGGATGCGCTCCACGGCGTCCATGAACGCGCCGCGGCCAAAGACGGAAACGAAGTCCTCCTCCTCGACCGGCTGATTGGCGTTGGAAGCGGGAACTTCCGGCGTCGCGGATTGCAGCCGTTGCGCCCGTTCCAGCAAGACCCGCTGTGCCGCCGGCAAGGCGTTCGGCTGCGCCGCATCGGCCAGCGTCACCAGCTTCATGCGGCTGGACGTGTTGTCGAAAATCGCCACGTCGCTGGACACCATCAGCAGGATGTCCGGCGTTCCCAGGTCGTCGGGCGGCGCGCCGTGGCGCAGGCGCTTCTCGACGTAGCGGATCGTGTCGTAGCCGAAGTAGCCCACCAGGCCGCCAAAGAAGCGCGGCAGTTCGGGGAGGTCCGGCACTCGATAGCGCCGTCCGAACTGCTCGATCGCGGCGAGCGGATCCTCGACGTCCAGCTCTTCGACCACCACGCCGGCGCGTTCCACCGACAGCCGCTGGCCGCGAACGCGCAGAACGGTGCTGGAAGGCAGGCCGATGATGGAGTAGCGCCCCCATTTCTCGCCGCCTTGGGCGGCCGACTCGAGCAGGTACGAGTAGGGCCCGTCGGCGAGCTTCAAGTAGGTGGAGAGCGGCGTGTCGAGGTCCGCCAGAATCTCGTGGACGACGGGGATGTGCGAATAACCCTGGCTTCGGAGGCTGTCGAACTGCTGCTGATCCATGATGGCAACCGAAAGCGGATGCCCTAGAGGAGATCGAGGAACGAATCGACGACCCGGTCCGCGCCCAGGCACTCCGGCGGCGTGCCGTGGCTGTAGCCGTGGCGAACCACCACCACGCCGCAGCCGGCCGCCCGGGCGCAGCGGACATCCACGTCGGAGTCGCCGACGAAGAGCGCATCGGCTGGCGAGACCGCAAGCCGCTCGCAGGCATGGAGCGCCGGCGCGGCATCCGGCTTCGGCTTCGCCGTGCTGCCACGCCCAACCACCAGCCTGAAGAAGGAGCGCATTTCCAAGGCGTCGAGCAGTTCCTCGCTCAGCCGCGTGGGCTTGTTCGTCACCACCGCCAAGGGCGCCGACTTCGACAACACCGCCAAGGTGCGGACGACGCCCGGGTACGGCTTCGAGTGGTCGGCGATGTGGCTCGAGTAGTAGGCCACGCATGCAGCTTCGAGTTCGTCCAAGCGGGACGCCGGCAAGGCGACGTCGTGGTGCTCGAACGCGGCGCCGAGCATGGCGCGCACGCCGTGCCCGACCCAGTGCCGCGTCAGCGCTTCGTCCGCCGGCGCGACGCCAGCCCCTGCCAAGGCGTGGTTCAGCGCCCGCATCAGGTCCGGCGCCGTGTCCACCAAGGTGCCGTCGAGGTCGAAGAGATAGGCTTGGCGGCTCAATCCTTCAGCCTCTCGCGCAGCGCCCCGATGGCGCGGCGGTAGTCCTCGGCACGGCCACCGGCGCCCGCTGGAACGCCGAAGATGGCGGAACCGGCAACGAAGATGTCGGCGCCGGCGTCGTGCGCGGCGGCGATGTTGTCCGCCTTGATGCCGCCGTCGATCTGCAAGCGAACGTCGCGCCCGCTGGTTCGGATCATGTCCTTGACGGCGCGCACCTTGCCCAGGCTCGAAGGAATGAACGTCTGGCCGCCAAAGCCGGGGTTCACGGACATCACCAGCACGAAGTCCACGGCGTCGAGCAGCGGCGCCAGGCGCTCGATGCCGGTGCCGGGATTGAGCGCCAGCCCTGCCCCCGCTCCGCCCTGGCGGATCCGTTCCAGCGAGCGGTGCGGATGCTCGCTGGCCTCCGGGTGGATGGACAGCGTGTTCGCGCCGCTTGCCAGGAAGCCGTCGATGAGCCGGTCCACCGGCTTGACCATCAGATGCACATCGACCGGCGCTTCGACGCCGTGCTGGCGCAGCGAGTCGAGCACCATGGGGCCGACGCTCAAGTTCGGCACGTAGTGGTTGTCCATCACGTCGAAATGCACGACGTCCGCCCCTGCTTCGAGGACGTCGTCGACTTCCTGGCCGAGCTTGGCGAAGTCGGCGGCAAGAATGGACGGCGCGATCCACGGTTCCACGTTGACGAGACCACATCTGCGACCTGCTCCATTCTACAGGCTTGCCGCCGTGGCGACGGCCTGCGGGGGTGCGACGAAGTCTCAGGCGAGTGGCCGCAGTGAAAACGTCGGGGCGCTCTCGAAGCGGTGCTCTGCCCCTTCCGCCGCCCTTGTCACAACCAAGGTCGGCGCTTCTGGACATGTGCGGCTTCGATCCGCTGGGCTGGCAACGTCCCGGTTCGGACGCTGGAGCGGGACGCGGACGGCCGCGCGGCGGTGGTGAAGTTCCGAGTCCGAGAAAGGCGCGACCTCGCTGGCGCATCCGGCAGCACCGCTCCCCCAACCGCAGCGTTGCCTTCGCCGAGGCTGCCCGCTATGGTGGCGACCATGCTCGATTTCGCACAGGGGCAGTCCGTTGTCCGCGGTCTTCCAGCGGGCTGGACGGTATTTGTCATTCGCCATCCTGTCCATGGGGGCGTCCAGCTGGCGCGAATTAGCGTTGAAGACGAATGACGGCCGCGGTTCCCGCTCAGGTCGTCGTAGTGGGCGCCGGCTTCTGCGGCTTGGCCGCAGCCTACGAGCTCGGCAGCCAAGGCGCACACGTCACGGTGCTGGAACGGGATGCGGAGATCGGCGGCCTGGCCGGCGGCTTCGATGTTGGCGGCGAGCGACTGGAGAAGTTCTACCACCACTGGTTCGCCAGCGATGTGGACATCCTTCAGCTCATCCGGGAGCTGGGCATGTCGGATCGCGTGTTGCTGCGCCGGACGCGCACCGGCACCTACTACGCGCACGATTTCTTCAAGCTCTCGACGCCTTGGGACCTGCTGCGCTTCACGCCGCTGTCGATGCCGAATCGCATGCGCTTGGGCTTGTTCGCGCTGCGGGCGCGGCGGTTGCGCGACTGGCGACGCCTGGAGGAGGTCACCGCCGCCGACTGGCTGCGACAAGCGGGCGGCGAGCGCGTCTACCGAGTGGTGTGGGAACCGCTGCTGCGCGGCAAGTTCGGCGATCTCGCCGAGGAGGTGGCCGCAGTGTGGTTTTGGAACAAACTCAAGCTGCGGGGCGGCAGCCGCGGCAAGGTCGGGGCCGAGCAGCTCGCCTACTACCGGGGCGGTTTCGTGGCGCTGGCCGATACGCTCCGGCAGACCATTGAAGCGCAAGGCGGGGAGATCCGCCGTCAGGCGCCCGCTACCGGGCTGCGCGTGGTCGACCGACTCGTACAGGGTGTCGAGACGCCCGACGGCGTAGTGCCAGCCGACGCCGTCGTCGCAACCCCGGCGCTGCCCATCGTCGCCGATTTGATGCATGAACACGACCCGGACTACGCGCAGCGCCTGCGCCGCATCCGCTACCTGGCCAATGTCTGCGTGGTGCTGGAACTCGACAGCAGCCTCTCGGACACCTATTGGCTGAACGTCAACGACCCGAGCTTTCCGTTCGTCGCCGTCATCGAGCACACCAACTTCGAACCGGCGTCGAGCTATGCCGGCCGTCACATCGTGTATCTGTCGGCCTATCTGCCGCCAGAGGATCCGTTCTACTCGATGGCGGAGGACGAAGCCGCAGCGTTTGCGCTTCGGCATCTGCGCCGCATGTTTCCGGTGTTGACAAGCGAGAACGTGTACGCCGCCCACGTCTGGCGAGCGCGCTACGCCCAGCCGGTGGTCGAGCGCGGCTACCGGCGTCTCATCCCTTCCATGCAAACGCCCCTCGACAACCTCTATCTGGCCAGCATGGCGCAGATATATCCACAAGATCGCGGCACCAACTATGCTGTCCGCCAAGGGCGGGCCGCGGCGCGGACGCTACTAGCCCGACTTCCGCAACTCGGAGCGCAGTGACCCAATTGTTCAATCGCGCCGGCAGGCCTTGAAGACTGGCGAGGGTCGAACGTACGGTCTTCATCAGTGGAGCGCCGGGGCTGGCAAAACGACGTTGATGAACGAGTATGCGAACCGGACTTCAGCAAAGACATAATACGGAGGACTGGTCTGTGCGATCGCCAGCCAACACCCGCCCCTCCGATTGGTCGACAAGTCGTATCTATTGGATCGCGTGCGCCTGCTTGATCGTGGTTGCCGCAGGGCTGCGCCTGTGGGAGCTGTCCGCCAATTCGCTATGGCTGGACGAAGCCCGTGCGGCCAATTTGACCCGAGGGACCTTCTCCGAGATGTGGGAGCACACACGTGCGTCCGGTACGCCGCTGCTCCATCCCGTGGTCTTGTGGTTGGTGCAGAATGTGGAGAGTTCAGCGTTCAGCGTCCGCCTCGTGCCGGCCACCGCGAGCACACTGGTCGTTGCTGGCATGCTCTTGCTGCTTCCCCGTCTTGTGGGGCGGTGGCCGGCGCTTCAGGCCGCGCTTCTCTACACGTTCTCCACCGAAGCGATACGGGCGGCGAGGGATGCCCGAGAGTACTCCATCGACGCCCTGGTCGCGGTGCTGATGATCGTTGGGCTGCTGTCCTTGCTCCGTGGCGGCGCGGGCCAGGCTAGAGCTAGAGGGTGTGCAGTTCTCTGCATCGCTCTGTTTTCAGCACCACTGGTGCAGTACGGCCTGGTTCTGTTCGGCTGCGCGACTTTGGCGACGGTGGTGCTCGCCCGCTTCGTTCCGTTCGACGCTCGCAGCCGCCTCGCCAGTCCATGGAACGGGACCCATCGATTCCCCGTCAGCAGCTTGGTGTGGCTCTTTGGCGCGTTTGCTGCGGGCTGCTGCATCAGCTATGCGACAGTCCTGCAGTATCAGTGGCAACATGCGTTCGGGGGGCGTTACCTTGCGCATGGATACTATGGTGGCGCCCTTGCGGATCCGCTGGAAGCCGCGAAGTTCGCGGCCCACGGAGCGTGGGACCTGGTTGCGTCCCACCTCCCGCTGTCTTGGGTTCCCCTGTTCGCTGTCGGATTCGGCTTTGCGCTCATCGGTTTGAGGCATCGGTTCGACTGCGTAGTCGTCGCCGCCTTGCTGGCGTTCGCGGCAGCGGTCTTGGCTGGCCTTCTGGCCGTGTATCCCCTGAAAGGCGGGCGACATTCCTTGTATCTCGTTCCCATCCTGCTCCTGGCGACCACTTACGCAAGCCACCTCGGGGTACTCGCGGTCGCGAGAGCCGCGGGAAGGCCGTGGATCGTGCATGCGACGATGGCGTTGCTGGCGGCGGTCACAGTGGCTAGCGGCACGTTCTGGATCGCTGTTGGCAAGACGTACGCCGAGAAGCAAGGCATGAAGAGTGTCTTGGCCGCGCTGGAAGGGCGCGTCCAGGAGAGCGACGCCGTGTTTGTAGCGAGAGGAGCGGCGGCAGCGCACTTCTACCTTGGCAACCTCGACACGCCGCCATCGAACTACTACTTCAGCAAGCGGGAGTGGGGGAACCTGATGATTACCGAAGCCTTCCTCCGGTACCTCGTCCAGACCGGCTTGGAACTGTCCAACAGGCTCTACATCATCAGTTCGCACATCGCGCTGCCGGACCTTCGGCTGCTCGCGCTGTTCTACGAGGGTGTCGACGTGGAGCTGCTCGCTGAAGCCAAGGGCAACACCAAACTCCATGTACTCGAAGCGCCGGGACTCGTGGACGCTCTCGCCGCACCCGCGAACTATTCCGGCCTGACGGGCGACCCGGTGATCGAGTCGACCTTTGACGTATACCTTACGAACGACCACAGGCTGCTCTTCGTAAGGGAGCAGTGTCGCGTCGACGACATCCGGCCACCTTTCTTTGTGCAGGCCTTCCGGCCGTTCCCGGAGAACGCCGACGATCTGGCAATGTCCCTGCGAGGAGCCGTCGCTGTTCTGCCGCACGGCCTTCTGCCCATCCCCCGCGCCGACGGCGTTGAGGAGCGCAGTTTCCACTTCGCCGAAATCGGCGTAATGATGGACCACACCTGCGTCGCCTCCGTCTTGCTGCCGAGCTACGCAATCGACCGCATTCGCCCGCCCGTGCCAGACTACATCCGCCCGATTGCGGAAGTCTTGCTGCCGAGCTACCCAATCGATCGCATTCGCGTCGGACAAGGGCGCCCTCAAGACCCGCTCTGGAGCGGCGAGGCAGCTATGGACCGAACGAACACCAGCTCGCTTGGTCCACCAGCGCCACGCGCGCCTTCACCCCGCCCTTCGTCCGCCGGAACTTCGCCCACGGAAACATCGTCAGGCACAGATCGACCACCGTCGAGTCCAGCGAGTACAGCGGGTTCTTGAACCGGAGCCCGTGTCCCGGCGACGCCGACTGGCAGGCTTCTACGAGGTGAGCCGGCGCGCGCGCTTCAGCTGGTCGTGGCTGCCGATGTCGATCCAGGTGCCGGTGAAAGCCTCGCCGTCCAGCCGATTCTCCGCCGCGGCGCGAAAGAACAGGTCGCGCAGCGAGAACGCGCCGTCTGGCGAGTCGTCGAAGAGCGCGCCGGCGAGCACGGCGATGCCGCAGTAGGTGAGAACGGCGCCTTCGCCGCGCCGCACCTGCCTCCCGTCGAGGCGAAAGTCGCCGTCCGCGAGGTGTGCCGGAGTCGGCGTAAGCACCAGATGCGCCCGCTGCGGCTTCATGCCGACGAGGTTCTTGAACGCGTAGTTGGTCCAGATGTCGCCGTTCAGCACGACGAACGGGTCCGCGCCGAGCAGCGGCAGCGCCCGTTTGACGCCGCCGCCGGTCTCCAGCAGTTCGTCCTCCCGGCTGTAGCGAACGCGCACGCCAAGGTCCGAGCCGCTGCCGATGCCGCGCTCGATCTGCTGCCCGAGATGATGCACGTTCACCACCACGTCGCGAATGCCGGCGCGGTGCAGCCAGCGCAGCTGATGGGCGATCAGCGGTTCGCCAGCGATGGGGATCATGGGCTTCGGCAGGCGGTCGGTCAGCGGCTTCAGGCGTTCGCCGCGGCCGGCCGCGAGGATCATGGCTTTCACGAAGGTTGCCGCTCCTCGGCTTGCTGGCGGGCGGCCGGCAGCACTTGCGTCTGCAGCCATGCCGCCAACGGCTCGGTCTCGGCGTGGCGGCGCGCTTGCAGGGCAAGCCGCCGCAGCACCGGCACGATGTCGTCCAAGTGGCTGCTGCGTCCGCGTTGCAGGTACAGGCGGGCGAAGATGCCAACCGCCTTCAGCTGGCGTTGCACGGCGATCAGATCGAAGGCGCGGTTGAACGCCTGCTCCGAGCAGTCGGGTTCCGCCAACTGGTAGAAGCGCCGCCGCCAGTGCGCGACTTGCGTCTCGGCAAACTCGTGGTAGCAGTCGCGCAGCAGCGAAGCGATGTCGTAGCAGCAGGGGCCGACCAGCGCGTCCTGGAAGTCGACGATGCCGACCCGGCCATCGTCGCGCCAGATCAGATTGCGGCAGTGGTAGTCGCGATGCACCACGCAGCGCGGCACGCTTTCCGTGGCGGCAACCAGCGCATGGCGCACCTCGGCGAAGAAGCCGGCCAGCGGCAGGCGCAGGTAGCGTTCGATCAGCCACTGCTCGAAGATGTCGAGTTCGTCGCTGAAGCGTTGCGCCGCATAGGGCGGGATGCCTTCCTCGGGGACCGCTTGCAACGCCACCAGCGCTTCCACGGCCGCGCTCAAGGGCGCGTCCAACTCGCCGCGCCGGTAGGCGGCCTGGAAGTCGCGCCGGCCCAAGTCTTCCATGAGCACGAAGCCGCGTTGCAGATCCGCGGCGTGGATGCGCGGCATCGCCAAGCCATGAGCTCGGAACAGCCGCGCCAGGCGCAGATAGCGCGGGTTATCCTCCGTCTGCGGCGGCGCATGCATGGCAATACAGGAGGACGCGCCCATCGACATGCGAAAGAACCGGCGCGTGCTGGCCTCCACGGGCAGCGCGACCATGGCGATGTCGTCGCCGTCGCCGACGACGCCTTCGCCCGCGTCGATGAAGGCGCGTTTCGCCCAGGCGGCAAGGTGGTTGCCCATGCCGCGATTGTCGCCAAGGCGGCGCTGGAAAGAAACACTGCTGCTCGTCGCCCTGGCTGGCAGCGCCCGTGGCGAACTGGCCGAATCCCTTTGGCGAACGCCGGCGCCAGCCGGCCAGCGCGCCTGCCACGGGCTGTACGCACCGCCCGCAGCGTCGCCGGCGACGAACGTCGACCCGTCCGTGGTGCAGTTGCAGGCCAGCTCGTTGTCGCGGACTGGCGGCACGACCACGGTGCGCGGCGACGTCGTGGTGCTGCAAGGCGCAAGACGGCTGCGTTCCGCCGAGGTGATCATCGACGAAGACGCCGGCATCGCCCGCAGCGGCGCAGAAACCCGGCTTAGCGACGACGGCGTGGAAGTGCTCGGGCGAAGCGCCGTCTTCGGTCTCTTCGAGCCCACCGCGCGGCTTGCCGATGCGGAGTTCGTGCTGACCAAACCGCAACTGCGCGGCCACGCTGCGGACGTCGAGCGCAAGGAACGGGCCGTGCGGCTGCGCGAAGCGTGGCTGACGCGCTGTCCGCCCGGCCGCCGGAGCTGGCGTCTGCGCGCCGCCGAATTGAGCGTCGACGAGGGCGAGACGTTCGCCAGCGCCCGCCATGTGCGCGTCGATGTCGGCAGCGTGCCGGTGTTCTACGCGCCCTACCTGCGCTTTCCAACCGGCAGGGAGCGCATGAGC
The DNA here is from genome assembly GCA_965199875.1 of Candidatus Azotimanducaceae bacterium. Classification (GTDB taxonomy): domain Bacteria; phylum Pseudomonadota; class Gammaproteobacteria; order Pseudomonadales; family Azotimanducaceae; genus VXYL01. The sequence continues at coordinate 485,082 of OZ241346.1, forward strand.
GGCTTTCTGTTTCCAAGTCTGTCGAGCAGCGACGGCGTCGACGTCTCGCTGCCCTACTACTGGAACCTGGCGCCCAACTACGACGCCACGTTGACGCCGCGCTGGATCGGCAGGCGCGGCGCCGGCCTGGCGGCGGAGCTGCGCCACCGCAGCCGCTTCCAGGACAACGTGTTGAACGTGGCGCTGCTGCCGCAGGACGACGACTACGACGGCGAGCAGTCCCGGCGCGACTATCTGGCCAGCGGCGGCGCGGCGGCGAACTTCGCTCCGGCGGATCGCTGGCTGCTGGACGTCGATCACCGCGGACGCTGGGGCGGCGTTCGCACGCTGCTGGACGTCGATGCCGTCAGCGACAGCGACTACTTCATCGACTTGGGTTCGGACGTCGGCAGCGGCAGCCGAGTGCTGCTGGAGCGCCGCGCCGAGCTGCGCTACGACCGCCACGGCAAGCAGCGGCTGACTTCGCGCCTGTGGTTGCAGAGCTTTCAGCGGTTGGAGCCGGGCCGCGCACCCTACCGGCGGCTGCCGGAAGCCAGCCTGAGCACCGGCGGCGCGTTGCGGGGGCCGCTGCAATGGTCCCTCGACGGCGCATGGGCGGCGTTTCGACGCGATGCCGGCGCATCGGCAACCGGCATCGACGCGGTGATCGGCGAGCGGCTGCATCTGGAACCCCGGCTGCGCCTGCCGCTGCAACGGGCCTGGGGAACGCTGGCGCTGTCGGCGGCGGCACGACATACCCGCTACGCCTTGCGCCGAACGCCCGAAGCCGTCGACAACCGGCCACGACGCGACATCGCGCTGGCCAGCATCGACGGCAGCTTGTTCTTCGAGCGCGACGCCGGGCGCTGGCTGCACACCGTGGAACCGCGCCTGCGCTATCTGTACCAAGGCTTCGCCGAACAGGGCGATCTGCCGCGTTTCGACGCCGCCCGGCCGACACCCTCGTACCAGCAGCTGTTCCGCGACAACCGCTTTGCCGGCCTCGACCGTCTGGGCGACGCCAATCAGCTGGCCGTCGGCGTCGTCTCGCGCCTGCTCGAACACGCCACCGGCGCCGAGCAACTCGCCGCGGCGGTCGGCGCCATCGTCTATTTCGACGACCGGCGCGTGGTGCTCGAGGGAGCGGCCGGCGCCGAGCAGCGGCAGCCGACCTCGGCGCTCGCTGGCGAAGTGCGCGGCGCGCTTGGCGACCTTCGGCTGGACCTGCGCCTGGCCTTCGACCCCAACAACGACGACGAAGTGGATGCTGCGGCCTTGGGCCTCTCGTATCGCCCGGACCGCCAGCGGATCGTCAACCTGGCCTACCGCCGACGACGACTGAACGACACCCGCCAAACGGACCTCTCCTTCCACTGGCCGCTGGCGCCACGTTGGAGCCTGTTCGGCCGCTGGAACCACGACTGGCGCGAGCAGCGCAGCGTCGATGCGTTCGCCGGCGTCGGCTACGCCAGCTGCTGCCTCGGCGTCAAGCTGCTTTGGCACGACTCCGTCGAAACGCCGGCGAACCGGCCAACGACGAATCCCCGGCGAGACCGGGGCGTGCTGCTGCAAATCGAGTTTCGCGGCCTGGCGGGATTCGGCAGCAAGGTGGATTCGCGCTTGCGGCGCGGCATCAAGGGCTATCGACCGGCACCGGGCTGACGCGCTGCCAGGCACGGATTCCGGTTTCGCCTTTCCGCTGCTGTGGCGATACCATAGCGGCTGTTGACCGGATTGACGATCCCAACCGGCAGGAGCCACCTACCATGATCGAGCGCGGGCAATACGGGCAAGCGAAGGGTGCGCGGCGCACCGGGGCGGTGGCGCTCGCCCTGCTGACCATTCTGGCGGCAGCCGGGGCCGCGGCCGAGGTGAAGACCGTCGACGGCATCGCCGCGGTGGTCAACGACGACGTCGTGATGGCCAGCGAGGTGGTGGAGCGCTACGACGCGGTGATGCAGCGCATCGACGCCGAAGGCGGCGCGTCGCCGCCACGCAACGCCGTCCTGGAACAGATCCTCGAGCGGCTGATCCTCGAGAGCATCCAGCTGCAGGAAGCCGAGGCCCGGGGCGTCGTGCTCGACGACGAAACCCTCACCACGGCGGTGCGCAGCTACGCCGCGCAGAACCGGATGGACATCGACGAGTTCATCGCCGCGCTCGATGCCGAGAACATCTCCTACCGGGCCTTCCGCGACCAGGTGCGGCGCCAGCTCACCCTCGACCGGGTGCAGCGCGAGGTGGTGAACCGGCGCGTCTACGTCACCGAACAGGACATCGACGAGCTGCTGGCGTCGCCCTTCTTCGCCGAGCAGATTTCCGACGAGTACCGGTTCGGGCACATTCTGCTGGCGGTGGAACCGGGCGCCTCCCCGGAGCAGCTGGATTCAGCCCAAGCCAAGGCCGAAGGCATCGTGGCGGAACTGCGCGACGGCGCCGACTTCGCCGCGCTGGCGGTGAAGCACTCCTCCACGTCCACCGCGCTCGAAGGCGGCGATCTGGGCTGGCGCAAGGCCAGCCGCGTTCCTGGCGTGTTCGCCGAACAGGCACTGGCGCTTGGCGTCGGCGAAGTCGCCGATCCGATCCGCAACGCTGCTGGATTCCACATCCTCAAGCTGCTCGACCAGCGCGGCGCCTCCCAGCAGACCGCCGACGAGACGCAGGCACGGCACATCCTGCTGAAGCCCTCGGCCATCCGCAACGAGGAGGAAACCCAGGCGGCGGCGGAGGAACTGCGCCAGCGCATCCTCGCCGGCGAGAGCTTCGAGGAACTGGCCATGGAACACTCGGAGGACCCGGCCAGCGCCCTGGCCGGCGGCGATCTGGGCTGGAGCACCGCGGACGCCTACGTGCGCGAGTTCCAGGAGGCGATGGCGGGCACGGAAGTAGGCGAACTGTCCCCGGCGTTTCGCACCGAGTTCGGCTGGCACGTCCTCGAGGTGCAAGGCCGGCGCGAGCAGGACGCCAGCGAAGAGGCGCGGCGCGACTACGCCGTGCGGGTGCTGCACGCCCAGCGCTTCGAGGAACGGCTGCAGGAGTGGCTGACGGAAATCCGCGACGAGGCGTTCGTCGAAGAGCGCATGTCCCTCGACGAGGATGGCGACGAGGCCGCCGATTCGTAGGCGTTTCGGCCAGCACTTCCTTGCGGATGCGGCGGTGGTGGAGCGAATCTTCGCGGCGCTGCGGCTTGAACCTTGCGACCACGTGGTGGAGGTCGGCCCGGGCAACGGCGTCCTCACCCGCCGTCTGCAGCGGGAAGCCGGCAGCGTCGCCGCGGTGGAAGTGGATCGACAGCTGGCGGCGCGGCTGCGCGAGGAACTCCCTGCGGTGAATACGATCGCCGGCGACGTGCTGAAGACGGACCTCGCCAGCCTGGCCGCCGCTGGCCAGGGCCGCTGCCGAGTCGTCGGCAACCTGCCCTACAACATCGCCACGCCGCTGCTCGGGCGGCTGTTCGCCGCATCGCGTCGCATCGCCGACATCCACGTCATGCTGCAAACGGAAGTCGCAACGCGCCTCACCGCGGCGCACGGCAGCCGCGCCTACGGCAGGCTGTCCGTCATGGCGCAGTACCACTGCGACATCGAGCCGCTCTTCGATGTCGAGGCGGCCAGCTTCTCGCCGCCGCCCAAGGTGTCTTCGACCTTCGTTCGCCTGGTGCCGCGTCCGGGCGACGGCTGCGACCCGCTGGCGCTGGATCGCGTGCTGCGGGTTTGCTTCGCCCAGCGTCGCAAGCAGCTGCGCAAGGCCCTCGCGTCGCTGCGCATCGAACCTGCCGAACTGGCCATCGACGCAACGGCCCGGGCCGAGACCTTGAGCGTGGCGGACTACGTCGCCCTGGCCAACGCGGCCGGCGGGCAGCGCCCTGCCCCGCGTCCGTCCGAAGCGCCAGCCGGATAGCCTTGCCGCCGAGGGCGCCATGCGCGGATTCGAGGTCAAAGTCGAAACCCGATTCATCGCCGCCGAATCGGACCCGGCAGCGCCTCGGTACGTCTTCGCCTACACCATCTCCATCAGCAACCACGGCAGCGAGACCGCGCAACTGCTGAATCGCTACTGGCTCGTCACCAACGGCGACGGCGAACAGCAGGAGGTGCGCGGACCCGGGGTGGTCGGCAATCAGCCGCGCATCGAACCCGGCGCGACCTTCCGCTACACCAGCGCCTGCGTGCTGGAGACGCCGGTGGGGGTGATGCAGGGCAGCTACGAGTTCGTCGACGGCGCTGGCGAGACCTTCGACGTGCCCATCGACGCCTTCTCGCTGGCGGCGCCCAACGCCGTGCATTGATGGCGACGTACATCGTCGGCGACGTGCAAGGCTGCTTCGCCAGCTTGCAGGCGCTGCTGCAGGAGTTGGGCTTCGGAGATCGGGATTCGCTCTGCTGCGTTGGCGATCTGGTGAATCGGGGGCCGGACTCTCTCGCCGTGCTGCGTTTCGCCAAAGACCTGGGCGCGCGCTTCCTCTGCACGCTCGGCAATCACGACCTGCACTGGCTGGCGATGATCTACGGCGGCCATCCTCAGCGCCGAGGCGACACCTTGCAGGCGTTGCTGGACGCGCCGGATCGGTTCGTGCTGGCCGAGTGGCTGCGCCGGCAGCCCCTGCTTGCCGAAATCGACGATCTGCTCCTGGCCCATGCCGGCATCCCACCGCAGTGGAACCTCGATGCCGCGCGCGGGGCCGCCAGAGAGCTGGAGGGCGTGCTCGCCGGCGGCGAGCGCGAGGCCTTCTTCAAGGCCATGTACGGCAACGAGCCCTCGCTGTGGGACGACGCGCTCTGCGGCCAGGCGCGGCAGCGCGCCATTGCCAACTATCTGACGCGCATGCGCCTCGTCGACGCCGAAGGACGCATGGAGTTTTCCCACAAGGGAGGCTTGGCGGGAGCGCCAGCAGGCTACCTGCCCTGGTTCCGCCTTCCCTCGCGCATCGACAAGACCGTCGTCTTCGGCCACTGGGCGGCACTGGACGGGCGGACTGGCAATCCTCGCTTCGTCGGCCTCGACACCGGCTGCGTCTGGGGGCGGTGGCTGACCGCCATGCGCGTCGAAGACCGGCGGCTGTTTCGCGTACCTGCTGCGGAGCTCGCGGTCGCCGGGCCGTCGCCGTGAAGACCTATCTGGTCGGCGGCGCCGTCCGCGACCAGCTGCTGGGCAGGAAGCGCCCGGCGGACCGCGACTGGGTGGTGGTCGGCACCACCGCCGACGACTTGCTGGCACAAGGATTCCGGCAGGTGGGCCGCGACTTTCCCGTGTTCCTGCACCCGGAGAGCGGCGAACACCACGCGCTGGCGCGCACCGAACGCAAGACCGGCCACGGCCACGTTCGGTTCGTCTGCCACGCCGACCCGGACGTGACCGTCGAAGACGATCTGCGCCGCCGCGACCTGACCATCAACGCCATGGCAAGGGACGGCGACGGCCGCCTGATCGATCCCTTCGGCGGCGAGGCCGACATTGCCGCTCAACGGCTTCGGCATGTTTCGCCAGCGTTCGCCGAGGACCCGCTGCGGGTGTTTCGGGTCGCCCGCTTCGCCGCGCAGCTGCCGGACTTCCGCATCGCCGACGAAACCCTTGCGCTGATGCAGGCGATGCGCCCGGAACTGCCAGCGCTGTCCGGCGAGCGGGTGTGGCAGGAGTTCGTCAAGGCGGCGCCGAATCTTGGCCGCTTCTTCGGCGTCGTGGGCAAGCTGGACGGCGGCCACTGGTTCGACGCCTTGGATCTGCCGGCCACCGTCGCGCTGTTCGAGCGCCGCGCAGCCAGCAGCCGAGACGCCGCGCTGACGATGCCGGGCTGGGTCCACGAGGCGCACGTGGTTGGCAGGACCTACTCCCGACTGCGCGCCCCGCGACTGCTGCAACGCGCCGTGCGCGCCGTGGCCAGCCACGGCAGAACGTTGGCCGGCACCGGATCCGCCACGGCGCTGCTGAACGCCCTCGGCGCGCTGGACGCCTTCCGCCAAGGCCGTCTGACCGCGCTGGTGGCGGAGACCGTCGGCTGCTGCACGGACGCGGACACGCCGGCACTGCACGCGCTGATCGCGGAACTGAAGGCGTTGCGCGTCGAGGGGGCCTCCGGGCCCGACTACGGCAAGGCGCTGGCCGCGAAGCGTCTGGCGACGATCGAGCGCTGGCGCCATTGACGCTCGAACGGACAGCGGAGTCCATGTGTGCCAAGCGGGCGTCCAAGCTCTCCTTGACGAGAGCGATCAGGTCAGAGACGTACTTGCGTTCCGTTGGGGCTAGCGCCCGAAACGTCAGCAGATTCGAGCCCAGACGCACCGTTCGACCGCGGCAGTTTGCGGAAGTCCGCCGTGCGTCTCGGCTGCGACGGCGCCGGCTTGGGTGTGTCGAACACCGGCGCTAGCCCCTAAGCGCAGTCAATCGCCGACAGCTCCGCCATCGGCCAGCGGGCTCTCGGGAACACCGCCAAGCCGTCGTGCTGCCCGGCGGCCAGGCGCAGGGCGCCAGCGTGGGCGATCATGGCGCCGTTGTCGGTACACAGCTGCGGCGGCGGGTAGACGACCTTCGGCAGCGCGTCCTGCAAGCGTTCGCGCAGACGCCGGTTGGCCGCCACGCCGCCGGCGGCTATCAGCGTCGACAGGCCGGATTCGGCCAAGGCGCGGCGGCACTTGATCGTCAGCGTATCGACCACCGCTTCCTCGAAGGCCCGGGCCACGTCGGCGACATCGCCGGGCGCCAGGCGTCGTCCGTCGCCGAGATCGCGGATCGTGTTCATGGTGAACGTCTTCAGGCCGGAGAAGCTCATGTCGAGGCCCGGCCGGCCGGTCATCGGCCGGGGGAAGCGAAAGCGCCCTGGATTCCCTCGTTCGGCCACCGCGGCAATCGCCGGGCCGCCGGGATAGCCGAGGCCGAGCATCTTTGCCGCCTTGTCGAACGCTTCCCCGGCCGCGTCGTCCTGGCTCTCGCCCAGGATGCGATAGCGCCCGATGCCATCAACGCGGACGATCTGCGTGTGTCCGCCGGACACCAGCAGCGCGGCGAAGGGAAACCCGGCGCCCTCGCCGCCGATCAGCGGCGCCAGCAGGTGCGCCTCCATGTGGTGGACGCCAATGGCCGGCGCATCGACGGCGAACGCCAGCGAGCGCCCCACCATCGCCCCGACCATCAACGCGCCGACGAGCCCCGGGCCGGTGGTGTAGGCCACGCCGTCAAGCTGCTCCGGGCGCCGCCCGGACTGGGCAAACACTTCTTGCAGAAGCGGCAGAATCTTGCGAATGTGATCCCGCGAGGCCAACTCCGGCACGACGCCGCCGTACTTGGCGTGCAGCTCCACCTGACTGTAGAGACACTCCGCCAGCACCCCCTCGGCGCTATCGTACAAGGCAACGCCTGTCTCGTCGCAGGACGTCTCGATGCCCAGCGTCAACATGGGGACACCTTAACCCAAAAGACGCGCATGGCTACTCGGCAGGCACCGCCAGCCGCCAGCGGCGCGTACCGAGCCAGTAGAAGTCCACCCGCACCTGAAGCGCACCGTGGTGGACCGGCCAGCGGCGTCCGTCGCCACACCGAGTCGCGCCCGCTATGCGCGCGCCGCTCCCGCCCGTAGCCGCTCCAGCGTTTTCGTCACCGCCTGCGGGGAGCCGGTGCGCCGCGCCAGCAAGGCGTAGAAGGAGGGTACGACGAACAGCGTCAGCAGCGTCGCCAAGGTCACGCCGGAGAACACCACCACGCCGAGCACCGTGCGGCTCTCCGAGCCCGCCCCGGCGGCGAGGATCAGCGGGATCGAGCCCATCACGGTGGAGATGGTCGTCATCACCACCGGGCGCAGGCGGATGCCGGACGCCTCGACGATGGCGTCCTCGAAGGAGCGCCCGGCGTCGCGCAGCTGGTTGATGAACTCGACGATCAGCACGCCGTTCTTGGCGGCGATGCCGATCAGCATCACCACGCCGATCTGGCTGTAGATGTTGATGGTCGAACCGGTGAGATACAGCCCCAGGAGCGCCCCGGTGACCGCCAGCGGCACAGTCGCCAGGATGACGAACGGATGCACGAAGCTCTCGAACTGCGCCGCCAGCACCAGGAAGACGATCAACAGCGCGAGGCCGAAGGTGAACATCAGGCCGCCGGTGGACTCCTTGTACTCCAAGGACTCCCCCTGGTAGTCGATGCGGGCTTCGTCCGGGAACGATTCGCGCACGACGCGCTCGAGGAAGCCCAGCGCGTCGCCAAGCGCGACGCCGGGCGCCAGGCTGGCCGAGATGGTCACCGAGCGCAAGCGGTTGTAGCGATTCAGCGCGCCCGGCCCGGCGCGCTCGTCGACGCGCACCAGGTTGGCCAGCGGTATCAGCTCGCCGGTCCGTTCAGAGCGCACGTGGATGTTCGTCAGATCCTCGGCCGCGGCGCGCTGGTCGTCCTTCGCCTGCAGGATCACGTCGTACTCTTCGCCATCCTTCACGTAGGTGGTGATGCGCTGCTCGCTCATCATCGTCGCCAGCGTGCGGCCGATGTTCTGCACGGATACGCCCAGCGCCGCGGCGCGGTTCTTGTCGATGCGCACGATGGCCTGGGGCTGGGTCTCCTTGAGGTTGCTGTCCAGCCGCAGCAGGCCCGGGAACTCGCCGGCGCGTTCGACGATCTCGTCGCGCCAGTCCGCCAGCGTGTCGTAGTCCGGGCCGCCGAGCACGAACTGCACCGGCTGGCCGCCGCCCATCCGCGACAGACCCGAGCGCATGAACGCGAAGGCGCGCACGCCCGGCACGGTCTGCCAGGCCGCGGTGGCCCGGCCGGCCGCCTCGGCGGTGGACACCGAGCGCTCCTGCCAAGGCTTCATGGACACCATGATCACGCCGCTGTTCGAGGCGTTGCCGCCCCAGCCGGGCACCGCCATCACCACGACGTCCGCAATGCCCTCGTCGACCATCTGCATGGCTGGCACTTCGAGCTTGAGCACCTCGCGCTTCATGCGCTCGATGCCCATGCCTTCGGCACCGGAGACCATCGCCATGAACGAGCCCTGGTCCTCCTGCGGCGCGTACTCCTGCGGCACGGCGTCGAGCAGCCAGTAGGCCGCGCCGAGCGCACCCAGAGCGACCAGAAGCGCCGCCCACGGGTGCGCGATCAGCACCCGCAGCGCCGCGCAATAGCGGCCGCGAAGGCCGGCGAAGCCGTGGTCGATCCAGCGCGAGAGGCGGCTCTCCTCGCCGCGCTGGCGCAGCAGCTTGGCGCACATCACCGGCGTCAGGGAAAGCGCCAGCACGCTGGAGAACACCACGGCGGCGGCGATGGTCACCGCCAGTTCGCCGAAGATCACGCCGATGTTGTCGGTGAGGAACATGATCGGCGTGAACACCGCCACCAGCACGGCGGTGGTGGCGATCACGGCGAACGCCACTTGACGCGCGCCGTTGTAGGCCGCCAACAGCGGCGCTTCGCCGTCTTCGATGCGGCGATGGATGTTCTCCAGCACGACGATGGCGTCGTCCACCACCAGGCCGATGGAGAGCACCAGCGCCAGCAGCGTGATCAGATTCACGGTGAAGCCGAACGCCGCCAGGGCGATGAACGCGGAGACGAGGCAGATGGGGATGGTGACGGCCGGTATGGCCATGGTGCGCAGCGAGCCGAGGAAGGCGAGGATGACGAGGCTCACCAGCACGATGGTAACGGCGATGGTGCGGTAGACGGAGTTGATCGCTTCGCGGATGAACACCGAGTCGTCGCTGCCGGTGGAGAGTTCGATGTGTTCCGGCAGCGTCTCGTTGAGACGGATGATCTGCGCCTTGGCCGCCTCCAGGGTTTCCAGCGTGTTGGCGGTGGACTGCTTGATGATGCCGATGCTCACCGTCGGCAGGGCGTTGGCGCGGTAGATGGCGCGGTGGTCCCGGGGCGCCACCTCCACTTCCGCCACTTCGCCGAGGCGCACCAGGTGGCCGTCTTCGCCGCGGGTGATCACCAGCTGGCGGAAGTCCGCCGCGGACTGGAAGCCGCGGGCGATGCGCACGGTGAGTTCGCGGGTGGGCGTGTCGATGCGGCCAGCCGGCAGTTCCAGGTTCTCGCGCCGCAGCGCCGCTTCGATGTCGCCGACGGTGAGGTCGCGCGCCGCCAGGGCCAGGCGGTCGATCCACACGCGCATCGCCGGTCTCGCCCCGTAGACGCTGGCGTTGGCGACGCCGGGAATCACCGCGAAGCGGTCGGCGATGTAGCGGTCGGTGTAGTCGGTGAGATCCATGCGGCTGAGCTGCTTGCTCACCACGTTGATGTACATCACCGGGCGCGCATCGGAATCCTGCTTGCGCACTTCCGGCGGGCGCACGTCTTCCGGCAGCCAGCGGTTCACCCGGGAGACGCGATCGCGCACGTCGTTGGCGGCGGAATCGATGTCGCGGTCCAAGTCGAACTCGATGTTGATGAAGGAACCGCCGTCGCGGCTCGTCGAGCGGATGGACTTGATGCCCTCGATGCCGCTGATCTGGTCCTCGATCACCGCCGTCACCCGCGACTCCACCACGTCGTTGGCGGCGCCGGGGTAGGACGTGCTGATGGACACCACCGGCGGCGTGACGTCCGGGTATTCGCGCAGCGGCAGCACGGAGAACGAGAGGATGCCGAACGCCACCAGCGTCAAGCTGATGACGGTGGCGAAGACCGGGCGCTTTACGGATACGTCGGACAGCCACATGGCTTAACCCGGCTGACCGGGGGCTTGGCCGGCCTGCTCCGCCAGGCGCACCGGCGCGCCGTTGCGCACCTTGAGCACGCCTTCGGTGATCACTTGCTGGCCCGGCGCCAAGCCGGAGAGGACCTCGATCCAGCCTGCTTGCCGCGCACCCATGTCGATGCTGGTGATGGTCGCCTGCTGTTCCTCGCCGAGCGTGTACACGAAGGTCTGGCCGCCGCGCTGCAGCAACGCCGTTTCCGGCACGGCAAGGGCCTCGCGGCTGGACGTGGTGAGCACCACCGCCATCAGCATGCCGGGGCGCAGCAGCAGCTCCGCGTTGTCGATCAACGCCCGCACCGGCACGGCGCGAGTGGTGGGGTTCACGCGGGAGCCCACCGTCGCGACTTCGGCGGAGAAGGAGCGATCGGGGAACGCCGCGCTCTGCGCCGTCAGCCGCAAGCCGGGCTGCACGACGCCCAGGTGAATCTCCGGTATCGAGAAGTCCAGCTTGACGACGGAGATGTCGTCCAGCGTGGTGATGGGCGTTCCCGGCGTGATGAGCGTGCCGGCGCTCACCTGGCGGAAGCCGAGCAGACCGGCGAACGGGGCGCGCACCAGGCGGTCGTCCAAGCGCGCGAGAATGGCCTGGTGGCGGGCCGTCATGGCGGCCAGCCGCGCCTGCGCCTCGTCGACGTCCGAGACCGGCACGCTGCTTTGGTCCAAGAGGTTCTTCAGCCGCTCGTACTGGGTGCGGGCATCCAGCACGTTGGCTTCGGCCTCGGCAAGCTGCGCCGTTTGCTCCTCGTTGGTGAGCTCCACCAGAACGTCGCCCTTGGCCACGAAGTCGCCGTCGTCGAAGCGCACTTGACGGATGGCGTCCGTGACCTTGGCGGTGATGGTGAGGGATTCGTTGGCGAGCGTGGTGCCCACCGCCTCGACCACGTCGTTGAGCGGGCGCAGCGTGGCTGGTTCCGCCACCACCAAGGTGGCTGGCCGGCCGCCAAAGCCGCCGCGCCCGCCAGCCGGCGCGGAAGCGTCGTCGCAGCCGGCTGCCAGCAACAGCGCGACAGCCGCCCATCGACTGGTCCGCACCGCAAACGGGCCCGGACGCTCATCGCCCGCCGCGATCATCCTTCACGTCCAAACGGCGTACCGACCCCGCGTCCACCGTGCTGCCGCGCTCGACCTGCTTGCGCCTCTGCCTGCGCTCCCAGTCGCTGATCTCCAGGACGTCCGAGCCGGGTTCCACGGCTTGGACGTCGAACTTCCACGGCGGGATGTCGCTGCTGAGAACCGCCGTGGCCAAGGGCCGAGGCCGATGCTACTCGCACCGCGGTGGCAGGTGTCGAGGCGTCCATTGAGGCCGTCATCGAGGGCGAGGCCACTCGATTGAGCGGCGAGGACGCCCGGGCACCGTCGGCCGAAGAAAGCCGCGAGGGTCTGTCGGGTGGGTGATGGCCATGCGTCCCATCATAGCGAAATACGTACCACGCTGGGTCCCTCCCCTCGCGCTCTCCAAGCTGCGCACTAGCCCGCTCAGCGCAACCGCGAACGCAGACCTCTTTGCCTCTTTACCGAAGGCAACGGGCGTGGTTTACTGCGTCGAACTTGGCGGGCGAAGACGCGGAGGACACATGGCCGAGAAGCGCATGGCAGGTTGGGGCGATGCGGCGAAGCTGCCTGCGGCGGCCTTGGCTGCGCTGCTGGTCACTGGCTGCGCCTGTGGATTTGGCGAGCAGTGCGTCGGCCCTTGCGAAGAAGACGTACCTCCGCCAGTGGTTGCGGAACCGCCGCCGACCCCGCCGCCCCCGCCGCCCCCGCCGGAGCCGCCCAAACCGCCGGCGATGCGCGTCGTCTACTTCGACTTCGACGATGCCACCGTCCGCCCCGAAGACATGGCGCTGCTGTCCAGGCACGCCGCCTTTCTGCGCGACCACGACGGCTATGCCGTCACCGTCGAGGGACACTGCGACGAGCGCGGCGCGGAGAGCTACAACGACGGCCTTGGCATGAAGCGGGCGCAAGCGGTGCATGACGTGCTGACGGCCAAGGGCGTTGCCGCCGCGCGCATCGAAGCCGTGAGCTTCGGCGAGAGCCGCCCGGCGAGCGCCGGCCGCAGCGAGGCGGACTGGGCGAAGAACCGCCGCGCCGTCATCATCTACTACGAGTAGGACGGCACCTGCCTGGGGACGTGTCGGGCTTCGCTCGCGCCTGGTGTCCAAAGTGCGGATTCGGGCACGTCCCCGATAGAGGCGAGGGTGGTGCGGCACCCCGTTGAACGACCGCGCGCCGCTGCCGCCGTGCGCGTCCGTGCTCGCAGCGCCGCCGAGGATCGGGTCAAGACGGTCAGCGAAGTCACCGCCGAGGCGCGGTTCTGCGTCGAGGAGCGTTTCGGCCGGGTCTGGATCGAAGGCGAAGTGTCCAACTTTCGGCGCTTTGCGTCCGGACACTGGTACTTCAGCCTGAAGGACTCCCGCGCGCAGCTTCGCTGCGTCATGTTCTCCAGCCGCAACCGCTTCGCGCGCTTCCGCATGGCGGATGGTCTTTCCGTGGTGGTGCGCGGCCATCTGTCGGTGTACGAAGCAAGGGGCGACTTCCAAGCCGTCGTCGATCATGTGGAACCGGCCGGCGAAGGGGCGCTGCGCATTGCCTACGAACAGCTGCGCGCGCGACTGGCTGCCGAGGGACTGTTCGACGAGCGGCACAAGAAGCCGCTGCCGCCGTTTCCGCGCCACGTCGCGGTGGTCAGTTCCCGAGACGGCGCCGCGCTGCGCGACGTGCTGGCGGTGCTGCGGCGGCGCTTTCCCTGCGTTCGCGTCACCTGCTTCTTCGTCGCTGTGCAAGGCTTCGAGGCGGAGGCGCAGATTCTCACCGCGATGGACCGGGCCGAACGCATGCGCCATGCTCCGGACGTCGTCATCCTCGCGCGCGGCGGCGGCTCTTTGGAGGATCTCGCCGCGTTCAATCTGGAGTCCGTCGCCCGCCGCATCCACGCCGCAGGCCTCCCGGTAGTCTCGGCAATCGGCCACGAGACCGACACCACCATTGCCGACTGCGTCGCCGATCGCCGAGCGCCGACGCCTTCCGCGGCGGCCGAACTGGCGACGCCGGACGGCGCGGAACTGCGCCTGCGCCTGCAACGGCTGGCAATCGCCCTCGCCGCTCGGCTGCAATCCCGCTTGCGCCACGAAGAACGGCTGTTCGACGCCATGCGCCGCCGCCTGGTCCACCCGGGCCGCGCCCTTGAACAACGCTTGCAGCGCAGCGACGAACTGGCCGAACGCGCCGTCGCGGCGATGCGCTCTTCGCTGCGCCAAGCACAGATCGCGCTCGGCCACCAGACCGAGCTGCTGGCGCGGGCCAGCCCGCAACGCGCCATCGATGCGGGACAGCAGCGTCTCGCCGACCAGGCGGCACGGCTGGCGACGGCCGCCGCCAACGCCGTGCGGCGGCGGCGCGAGCGGCTGGAGGCGACTGGGCGGGCGTTGCGCGCCGTCAGCCCGATGGCGACTTTGGACCGCGGCTACGCGATCGTCGCCAGGCCCGACGGCAGCCGCTGGGGACGACCTGTCGCAAGCGCCGCGGCAGCCAACGCGGGCGACACCATCGACATACACTGGTCGGATGGCAAGGTGCAGGCGACGGTAACGTGATCGGTACGTTCCTGGTGCTCGCCGCGGCGGTCAACGTCGAGGTCGGCGGCGTTGCCGCGCTGGAGCTGCCGGCCGATGCGCTCCGCGCCGAGTACCGCGGCGAGGCGACGCTGGTCGTCGCCGGCCACGCCGTCGTCGGCATCGCCGCTGATGCGCAGCCCGGCCCGCGAACCCTCAAGGTGGTTTCCGCCTCCGGCGAGCACGCCATCGAGTTCGTCGTGCAAGGGAAGGAGTTCCCGGAAGAACGCCTGACCATCGACAATCCCCGCCACGTGAACCCTTCCGCGCAGGACATGCAGCGCATTCGACGCGAAAGCGCGATCCAGCGCGCCGCCTACGACCGGCGGACGCCCGGGCGGGACGATCTGCTGCCCTGGACGATGCCCGCGGAGGGCCGAATCTCCAGCCCCTTCGGCTATCGCCGGATACTGAACGGCGAACCCCGCTCCAGACACTCCGGTCTGGACATCGCCGCCAGCACCGGCACGCCGGTTCGGGCGCCCGCTCCCGGCACGGTCGCCACGGTCGGCGACTACTTCTTCAACGGCAAGACGGTACTGCTCGACCACGGCAGCGGACTGGTGACGATGTTCTGCCATCTGCATCGCATTGATGTCGAAGCGGATGCCGAAGTGGCGCGCGGGCAAGTCATCGCGGCGGTAGGCGCGACCGGGCGCGCCACCGGGCCGCATCTGCACTGGAGCGTCAGTCTGCAAGGGGTGCGGGTAGACCCGCTTCGGGCGCTGGCGGTGCTCAACGGCCTTGTCGCCGACGATGGCGGATCATCCGTTGGCGATGCTTCCGCTGACGCTCGCTGAGGGTGTTTCTCGCCGCAAATGGATTGACCGTCGTTCGAGTCTCGACGACCACCGGCACGCCGCACAGGTCGAGCCCGTCGCGAAACCGATTCGACAGGTAGCGGAGGTAGGACGCCGGCAGCTGCTCGGTCTGATTGCCGTGCAGGACGATGCGCGGCGGATGCTCGCCGGCCTTGTGAGCGTAGCGCAGCTTGATGGGCCGGGAGCGCACGCTCGGCGGCGGATGGTCGCGCAGCGCCGCGGCGAGCACGCGGTTCAGCTGTGCCGTCGTGGCCGCGAAGCTGCCTGATCGGTGGATGCGTTCCACGGTCGCCGGCAACGACGAGACGCCCTTGCCGCCGAGGGCGGAGACGAAACGCACCGGCACCCAAGGCGCGAACGCCAGCCGCCGCTGCACCGAAATCCGCGCAGCGCGGCGTTCCGCGGCCGACAGCGCGTCCCACTTGTTGACCGCCAGCAGGACGCCGGCGCCGGCTTCCAGCGCGTAGCTCAGCACGTGCAGGTCCTGCTCGACGATCCCTTCTCCGCCATCCACGGCGAGGATGGCCACTTGGGCGCGATCCAGCGCCGTGAGGGTCTTGACGATGGAGAACTTCTCCACCATCTCGCCCACTCTGCCCTTGCGCCGCACGCCGGCGGTGTCGGTGATCAGACAGTCGCCCCAAGGGATGTCGATGGCGTCCCTGGTGGTGCCCGGCTGGTCGGCGACGATCTGCCGCTGTTCGCCCAGCAGGCGATTCACCAGCGTCGACTTGCCGACGTTGGGCCGCCCCACGACCGCAACGTGAACACGCGGTTCCGGCAAGTCTTCCGCCGCCGCGGCGCCGGGCGGCAGGCGCGCCGCCACCGCCTTGGCAAGCGCCGCCACGCCACGCCCGTGGACGGCGGACACGGGCACGGTCTCCAAGCCCAGGGCGGCGAACTCTTCGCCGGCGTTCGGAGCGGCGTCGATCTTGTTCACCGCCAGCAGCAACGCGATGCCGCGCTTGCGCAGCTGCCGGGCGATGTCCGCATCGAGCGCGGTCGGACCGTCGCCGGCGTCGGCCACCAGCACGGCGACGTCCGCTTCTTCAAGGGCGCACTCCACCTGCGCGGCGATGGCGGCGAAGATGTCGTCGGCGTCGTTGCGCTCCCGCCTCGCCTCGGTCAGGCCGCCGGTATCGATCAGCGTGACGTCCCGCTCGGCCAGGCACGCGCCGCCGTAGCGGCGATCCCGCGTCAAGCCGAAGTAGTCCGCGACGAGGGCGTCCCGGGTTCCGGTCAAGCGGTTGAAGAGCGTGGACTTGCCGACGTTGGGCCGGCCCACCAGCGCCACCAACGGCCGCTCCGACTGCCGCGTAGACACGTCTGGGCACTCGTCGAGGTCAGGGGCGTCGGCTGCTTGCGCGGCGGGCCGGGGCGGGCCGCCGGTCGCGTCAGCTCCGGCGTTCGATGCGCAAGGCTTGCAAGCGACCGTCGTTGGTGAGCGCGTAGACCACGTCGTCCACTTCCAAGAGCTTGGATCGCATGCCGTCGCCGAGCTTCCGGCGGGCGACGAAGCGGCCGTCGCTTTGCGCCAGAACGTGCAGATAGCCTTCGGAGTCGCCGACGATCAGGTAGTTGCCGAAGGCCAGCGGACTGGTCAGGCGTCGATGGCGCAAGCCCTCCTGCCGCCACACCACGGCAGCGGACGTCTGGCCGACGGCGGTGATGACGTCGTCGTCGGACACCAGGTAGATTTGGCCGTAGCCTTCCGCCAGGTCCAGAAAGCTGGACGCTTCGATCTCCCAGACCACGCCGCCATCGGCGGGACGCAGCGCCTTCAAGCGGCCCTGGAAGCTCGCCGCGAAGAGCAGGCCGCCTGCCAGGAGCGGCGTGCCGTCGACGTCCACCATGCGGTCGAGTTCCGTGCGCCCCTGGGGCAGCATGATGCGCTGCTTCCACAGCGGAGCGCCGTTGCGCGCGTCCACGGCGCTGACGTTGCCATCGCCGAAACCGACGAAGACGAAGCCGCTGTCGAACAGCGGCGCGGCGGTTCCGCGCAAGGTCAACAGCGGCACCTGGCTGTCGAAGGACCAGCGCTGCGCGCCGTCGCGCCCCTCCAGCGCCACGACGCGGCCATCGGCGGTCTGCGCGACCACCGCGCCATCGCCGGCGGCAGGCCGCGACAGCACTTCGCTGGACACTTGCGAGCGCCACAGCTCGCTGCCGTCGCCGGCGTCCAAGGCAACGACTTCGCCGCGCACGGTGCCGATCAGCACGCGGCCGTCGCCGACGCCGACGCCGCCGCTGACGAAGGACGGGTCGCGACGATCCCAGAACTGGTAGAACGATCGATCGTCCGGTTCGCCGATGCGCGCCGACCAGACCCGCTTGCCGCTGAATCGATCCACGGCGACGACTTCGCCGTAGGCGTCGGCGGCGTAGACGCGGTCGGCCACCGCGGCCGGCTGCAGACGCACGTACTTGCGCCCCAGACCGCGCCCCACCTTGACGCCCCACAGCCGGTCGATGGCGGCCTCGGCGTCGAAGTCGACCAGCGCCGCCGGCTCGTCGCTGTCGTCGTCCTTTTCGGGCTTGTCCACCCAGGGCAGGAACGAGAAGAACGCGCAGCCGCCAAGGGCCAGCGCGACGGCGGCGAGGGCGGCCAGTCGCCAGCAGGGCCGGCAGAGGCCGCTCGATGCGCTATTCGGGTTCATCCACACCACCGACCAGGCTGGCGAGCTTGAGTTCCAGCAACTCGATGCCCGGCGCCACGTGCGCCGGATCGCCCCGCGCCGCATCCACGGCAGCCTGATAGGCAAGGCGCGCGGCGTCGAAGTCGCCCCGGGCCAAGGCGATGTCGCCGGACAGTTCCGCCACCTGGGCTTGCAGGCCGCCGCTTTGCACCGTCGCCAGGGCGGCTTCGCTGGCATCGGGGTGATCCAACTGGAACAGCACCTTGGCGGCGCGGTAGCGGGCCGTGTCCCGAAGCAGCGGATCGTCGGCGAGCTCGATGGCGCGTTCCAAGAGCGCCAGCGCTTCCTCCCAGTCCTCCTCCGCGGCTTGGTCGGCAGCCCGATAGAGCAGTGAAAAGACGTGGTAGGTGGTGCCGGCGAACTCGCCGTCGAGAATGGCCAAGTGATCGATCTGCGGCTGGTCCTCGGTGCGCGCCTGCAGATAGGCGGCGAAGGCCTCGGAGGCGGCATCGGCGCGATCCTCGGCGAAATCTTGATAGAAGCGCCAGCCGACCACCGCCGCCACGGCGATGGCGAGCCCGACCACCAGCGACGTGCCGTTCTTGTCCCACCATTGCTTGAGACGCTCGGCCTGTTCTTCGTCGCTTAGGTAGTCGGCCATGATGGCAGCTCCTTGCCCTGGCCGGCGGCGGTCAAGGCAGCAGGGAGCGCGTCCACGGCGACCTTTGCCTGCCTTCGCTGCCTGCCCTGCCCTTTCTGCGGCGCCGGCCGGGTGCGTTCACCGGGCGGCGCGTCGTCGCGCAGCCACTTCAGCGAGACGCGATTTTCCGCCAACTCGTCGTCGCCGACAATCACCGCCCAGCGAGCGCCGCTGCGGTCGGCTTCGCCCAGCTGGCTGCTCAGGCTGCCCTGGCCGGCGTGCTGCAGCACCTTCAACGAGGTCTCGTCGCGCAGACGCTCGGCCACCTCGAGGGCCCAGGCGCCGTGCTCCGGCGACGCCACGGCCAGATAGACGTCCGCCGCGGCACGGTCGCTGGAGACGCAGGCTTCGTGCAGCAGCACCAGGCGGTCCACGCCGATACCGAAACCGGCCGCCGGCACGGAGCGACCGCCAAGCCGCTCGACCAGGCCGTCGTAGCGTCCGCCGGCGCAGACGGTGCCCTGGGCGCCTAGGGCTTGCGTCACCCACTCGAACACGGCGTGCGTGTAGTAGTCCTGGCCGCGCACCAGATACGGATTCACGCGGTAGGCCAGCCCCGCCGCGTCCAAGCGGCGGCGCAGTTCGTCGAAGTGCTGCCGGGCGTCCTCTTCCAGGCTGTCGATGAGCTTCGGCGCGTTCGCCAGCACGGCGCGGGTGGCTGGCGCCTTGCTGTCGAGAATGCGCAGCGGATTGTTCGTCAAGCGGCGCTGGCTGTCGGCGTCGAGTTCGTCGCGATGCGGCGTCAGGTAGTCCACCAGCGCCTGCCGATAGCGCGTTCGGGAAGCGCCGGAGCCCAGCGTGTTCAGTTCCAGCGCAAGCTGCCCGGCAATGCCCAGTTCGCGGAACATGCGCGCCAGCATGACGAGGATCTCGGCGTCCACGTCGGGCCCGGGAAAGCCGAATGCCTCGGCGCCGATCTGCATGTGTTCGCGGCTGCGGCCCCGCTGCGGGCGTTCGTAGCGGAACATCGCGCCCTGGTACCACAGCCGCTGCTTGCGATGGTGCAGCAGGCCGTTTTCGATGCAGGCGCGCACGCAGCCGGCGGTGCCCTCGGGGCGCAGCGACAGCAGCTTGCCCTTGCGGTCCGGGAAGGTGTACATCTCCTTTTCCACCAGATCGGTGGCTTCGCCGACGCCGCGGCTGAACAGCTCCGTCGCTTCCAGGAGCGGCAGGCGGATCTGCCGATAGCCGTACCGTTCGAGCACGTCGACGATGGTCGCCTCGACGTGCCGCCAGCGGGCGCTGGCATCGGGCAGAACGTCGCGCATGCCGCGCACGAGCTGGTAGCGGGCCATGGCTAGTAGCCCACCACCAGGCGGGCGACGTTCTCGCGGGTGTGCGGCGACAGCGGCACCGGATCGCCGTTGAAGTCGAGCTCGACGCCAGCCGCGTAGCCGACGACGATGCTGAAGGGCGCATTGCCGGCCACCGTCGCCGTCTGTCCCGGTTCGCCCACCTCGGCATGGATGAGACGATCCGCCGCGTCGCGCACCTCGACCCAGGAGCTCTCGTCGAAGCGCAGCACCAGCAAGTCGGACGGCGAGTCGGCGGGCGGTGTCTCTGCAACGGGCGTGACGGCGACGGCCGGCGCGGGTTCGCCAGCGACCGGAAGAGCGGGTTCGCTCGGCGCCGAAGGCTGCTCCGCCGGCAGCTCGACGGGCGCTCTGGCAACGCTTTCGATGGCCGCGCTGGCCGTGCCGGCATCGGGCGCGGCCTCCGGCGTGGACGAAAACCAAGTGTCCGGCAAGCGCCAGACGAACCACAGCAAGACCGCAGCGGCCAACAGCAAGGCGCCGACGATGGCCGCGAACAACACCCCGATGTGCCGTTGCGAACGAACGGCGAAGGTTGGCCGCGACGGCGAGCGGCGCAGCACCGGACCTCGCCCGGGCGACGCTTCGACGTCGCGCAGACCTTCCTTCAGCGTTTCCGCGTCAAGCCCCACCAGGCGCGCGTAGGTTTGCAGGTAGCCGCGTACGTACGCCAGCGCCGGCAGCGCCTCGTAGCGGCCTTGTTCCAGCGCCACGACCACCTCTTCGTCCAAGTGCATGGACGCGGCGATCTCCGTCAGCCCGACGCCGAGCCGCTCGCGCGCTTCCTTCAACGCCAGCCCAGGCGGCGCTTCGGCAGGCGGCGCCGTGGCGGTCATGCGACGGCCTTGCTGGCGGGCCGGCTGGGCACGAGCCGCGACGTCGAGGCGCGCTGGCTGCGCCGCGTGCGGTCGCGCACTGCGCCGGTCAACTGCCCGCAGGCGGCGGCGATCTCGTCGCCGCGGGTGGTACGCGGCATGGCGACCAGGCCTGCCTGCTGCAACGCGTTCTGGAAAGCCGCCAGGCGGCCCGCCGACGGGCGCCGGTAGCCGCGCCGGTCCGCTGGAAACGGATTGAAGGGAATCAAGTTGATCTTGCAGCGCAAGCCGGCAAGCAGGCGCGCCAGTGCCCGGGCGTCCGCCAAGCCGTCGTTGACGCCGTCGATCAGCGTGTACTCTACCGTCACCGTTCGCCGTTCGCCCCCGGCGGCCAGGTAGTGGCGGCAGGCCGCCAGCAGTTCGGCGATGGGGTACTTGCGGTTGATGGGCACCAGTTCGTCGCGCAGGTCGTCGTCGGCGGCGTGCAGCGAGATCGCCAAGGACACGTCGGAGCGGGCCGCGAGATCGTAGATGCGCGGCACGACGCCGGCGGTGCTGACGGTCACTCGGCGCTTGGAGATGCCGAACGCCAGATGGTCCATGAAGACGTCCGCGGCATCCATCACCGCGTCGAAGTTCAGCAGCGGTTCGCCCATGCCCATGAAGACGACGTTGGTAATGCCTTGGCCGGACCCTGCCGACGCCAGCTCGCGGCTCGCCTGCCACACCTGGCCGACGATCTCGGCGCTTGAGAGGTTGCCGCCGAAGCCCTGCTTGCCGGTGGCGCAGAAGCTGCAATCCAGGGCGCAGCCGGCCTGGGCGGAGATGCACAGCGTGTTGCGGCTGCCCGGCTTGCCGTCGGCCTGCTCGGGGATGAGCACGGTCTCCACCGCTTGGCCGTTGCCGGTGGACGCCAGCCACTTCACCACGGCGTCGGAGGAACGCCCGACGCGGGTGAAGGCGGGCGCACGAATCTCGGCGACTTCGGCCAGTCGGCGGCGCAGCGCCTTGGAGATGTTGGTCATGACGTCGAAGTCGTCCGCCAGCGAGTGGTAGAGCCACTTCATCGCCTGCTGCGCCCGATAGGGCTTCTCGCCAAGGTCGGCGAAGAAGGCCTCCATGCCTTGGCGCGTCATGCCCAGCAGATTGGCGCACCGATGCGTCGCGCCAGCGCGGCCGCCGTTGCCAGCCTCCCGGCCCGGCGCGTCCACGGCAAGCACGTCGCCTGCGCTGGCGTCGGCGCCCGACTTCATGGCTCGGAGCGGCTGTCTCGCGGACAGATTTCGCTGGCGGAAAAGAAGTAGTCGATCTCCCGCGCCGCCGACTCGGGGCTGTCGGAACCATGCACGGCGTTGGCGTCGATGGACTCCGCGAAGTCCGCGCGGATGGTGCCGGGGGCCGCCTGCTGCGGGTCCGTCGCACCCATCAGCCGCCGATTGACGGCGATGGCGTCTTCCCCCTCCAGCACTTGGACGAGGATCGGCCCCGAGGACATGTACTGCACCAGAGCGTCGTAGAAGGGCTTGCCCTGGTGCTCGGCGTAGAAGCCGCCGACGAGTTCGGGCGTGGCGTGGAGCATCCTCGCGGCCACGATGGCCAAGCCGCCGTTCTCCAGACGCGAGCAGATTTCGCCGATGAGATTCTTCGCCACGGCGTCGGGCTTGACGATGGACAGCGTCCTTTCTACGGCCATGTGGTTGTCTCTTGATGCGCCAGCGCGACGGCTCGCCGCGAGCGCGAGCCGTAGGCGGCGATTATACGCCCGGACGCTGCAGCGCGCCCACCACGTCGGCGATGCGCTGCGCGGCAAAGTCGATGTCGGCGACGGTGGTGAAGCGGCCGATGGTCAAGCGCAGCGAGCTGGCCGCCAGTTCGTCGGGCACGCCCAGCGCACGCAGCACGTAGGACGGTTCCACGGTGGCCGACGTGCAGGCCGAGCCGGTGGACACCGCGACGTCGTCCAAGGCCAGCAGCAGCGTTTCGCCGTCGACATCGGCGAAGCCGACGTTCAGGTTGCCGGGCAGGCGGTGCCGCAGCGAGCCGTTCAGGCTGACGCCGGGCACTTGCCGCAGGTGCGACCACAGCCGGTCGCGCAGCTTGCGGATGCGTTCGTTCTCCTCGGCCATGTTCCCCGCCGCCAGCCGGCAGGCTTCGCCCATGCCGACGATCTGGTGCGTCGCCAACGTGCCGGAGCGCATGCCGCGTTCGTGGCCGCCGCCGTGTACTTGCGGAGCGACTCGCAGCGGCGGCTCGCGGCGCACGTACAGCGCGCCGATGCCCTTGGGGCCGTACATCTTGTGCGCCGAGATGCTCACCAGGTCCAAACAGTCGCGTTCGACGTCCAGCGGCAGCTTGCCGGCGCTTTGCGCGGCGTCGGTGTGGAACAGCACGCCGCGCCGCCGGCACAGGCGGCCGATGGCGGCGACGTCGTTGACCGTGCCGATTTCGTTGTTCGCATGCATCACCGAGACCAGCACGGTGTCGTCGCGCAGCCGCGCGGCAACGGCTTCCGGGGCGACGATGCCGTCGCCGTTCGGCTCGACGTAGGCGACCTCGACGCCCTTGCCGGCCAGATGGTCGGCGGTGTCCAGAACCGCCTTGTGCTCGTAGCTCGTGGTGACCAGATGCCCTCCTTCCACGGCCTCGAACACGCCTTTCAGCGCCAGATTGTCGGACTCCGTGGCGCCGGACGTCCACACCACGGCGCGCGGGTCGCCGTTGACCAGTTCCGCCACTTGCTGCCGGGCGGCTTCGACCAGCTCCGAGGCGTCCCAGCCGTAGACGTGGGAGGTGGAGGCGGGATTGCCGAAGTCGCCGTCGGCAAGCAGACAGCCGCTCATCTTCTGCGCCACGCGCGGGTCCACGGGCGTGGTCGCGGAGTAGTCGAGGTAGACCGCCTTCCTAGGGGCTCGATTCCCAGTCAACACGGCAATTGGCACCTTCCGTCTGTCGTCGCCTCGGCACGTGCTGCTCGAGGATGTGCCGCCCCGCAAGGCCATCGGTGTCCAGGTCGAGCGACGAACCCGCCCCACTGGAACGCAGGCTGTTCTGGAAGGGGCACACCAGGGCGCATAAGCTGGTCCGCGGACCGCTGTTCGGCCACTCGCTACACCCGGCAGGCGGCGATGAGGTCGGCGCCGTCCTGGCGCCGCGCCACGGCCAGCACGTCGCCCCGGGCCACCAGGCTGGCGAGGGTGATGCGCGACAGGAACAGGTGGATCTGCATGGACAAGTCCGACCACAGCTCGTGGGTGAGGCACACTTCGCCGTCCTGGCAGTCGCCGCTGCCGCCGCAACGGGTGGCATCGACGCCTTCGCCGACGGCGCCGATGACATCCGCCACGCTCACCGCTTCCGCCCCCCTGCGCAGCCGATAGCCGCCGCCCGGCCCGCGCACGCCCTCCACCAGGCCAGCGCGTTTGAGCTGGCCGAAGAGCTGCTCCAGGTAGGCTTGCGAGATGCCCTGCCGCTCGGCGATTTCGGCCAGCGCGATCGGCTCCGCATCGGCGTGCAAGGCGACATCGAGCAGCGCCGTCACGGCGTAGCGGCCCCTGGTGGTCAGATGCATGGTGAACGAACTTGCCTGTCTGCCGGTGGCGAAAGTCTATCAACCTTGCGAGCCTGGCGAATCGACGCTCGCCAGCGCCCGCTCGATGCCGGTCAGCGCGCCGCGCAGAATCGCCGCTTCGGTTTCGTCCACCTGCGCCCTCTGCAGCAGACGCCGAAGGCGCACCATGGTGCGTCGGGGGGCTGCGGGATCGAGGAAGCCGACGCGAACGAGCACGCGCTCCCAGTGCGCCAGCAGCGCACCGACTTCGCCGGCGCTGGCGCGGCGACGATCCCCGGAAGTCCGCGCGCCGGCAGGCGGCTGTTCCTCTTCGCCGCCAGCGTCGGCACGGACCGCCAGCGCCTGGTAGATCTCGTAGCAAACCACCTGCACGGCCATCGCCAGATTCAGCGATGCGTAGTCCGGGTTCGCCGGAATGACGACGTGCTGGCTGCAACGCTGCAACTCGTCGTTGCTCAAGCCTCGGTCTTCGCGCCCGAAGACAATGGCTGCCGGACGCCCGGAGCCTTCCTCCGCCAAGCGCCGGGCAAAGGCCGCGGCGC
Organism: Candidatus Azotimanducaceae bacterium; assembly: GCA_965199875.1. GTDB lineage: Bacteria > Pseudomonadota > Gammaproteobacteria > Pseudomonadales > Azotimanducaceae > VXYL01. The sequence goes on from OZ241346.1 coordinate 509,751, forward strand.
TCTCCATCGGCCAAGGGATGCGGCGTCGGCGAGCGCTGGTGCCAGCCACCACGATGCAGTCCGCGATGGCTTCGTCGATGCTGGCGCAGACGTTCGCCGCATTCAGCACGTCCTTGGCGCCGGCGGCGCGCCACTCGGCTTGCGGGTCCGGATAGCGCCGGGGAGCGACTAGGGTCAGTTTCGAGAATCCCATGGTCTTCATGGCCCTCGCGGCGCCGCCGATGTTGCCGGGGTGGCTGGGTTCCACCAGCACGATGCGAACGTCGGCAAGCGGACTGCGAACTTGGTGGTCGCTCATGGCACCTGCGATTGAGCGCTTGAGTAGCGCCATGTTACGGTGATTCGCATGGAGCCGCTGCTGAACGTCGCACTGCGCGCCGCCCGTCGCGCCGGACGCATCATCCTGCAAGCGATGGACCGGGTCGACACCCTGCAGGTGGAGATGAAGGGGCGCAACGACATGGTGTCCGAGATCGACCGGCAAGCCGAAGACGCCATCGCCGACACCATCCTGAAGCTGTACCCGGAGCACGCCGTGCTGGGCGAGGAAGGCGGAGCGCGAACCGAAGAGGCGGAGTTCACCTGGCTGGTCGATCCGTTGGACGGCACCACCAACTTCCTGCACGGCATCCCGCACTTCTGCACTTCGATCGCCGTCAAGCGCGGCGCAACGCTGCTGCACGGAGCCGTGGTGGACCACGTGCGCAACGAGGAGTTCACCGCCAGCCGGGGCGCCGGGGCGTACCTCAACGGGCGTCGCATCCGCGTTTCGGACCGCGCCACCATCGACGACGCCATCATCGCCGGCGGCCTGCCCTTCCACGTTGCCGCCCAGCACCTCGATGCCTACAGCGACCTGCTGCGGATGTTCATGCCACGCTGCCGAACCTTGCGCCGGCAAGGCGCCGCGGCGCTGGACCTGGCCTACGTCGGCGCCGGGCGGGTGGACGGCTTCATCGAGTTCGGTCTGAAGCCCTGGGACATGGCGGCAGCCACCGTCGTCATCCGCGAAGCCGGCGGCTTCGTCGGCGACGCCGCCGGCGGCGACCGCTTTCTGCACACCGGCAACGCCGTGGCGGCGAACCCCAAGCTGTTCCGCGAGCTGCTGCGGGCGATACGCGCCAGCGCGCAGAGGACCGGGGACAGCGCACTCGCGGAAGGTTGAGTTGGGCCGGAGTTCCCGTTTCACGAACGCTAGTCGAGACCGTCCGTGCCGGCATGGCCGTCCACGGGCTCGTCCCTGTGTCGTTGCCCTTGCCGACGAGGTCGATCAGGAACACGGAGAGCGCCGCCACCGCGCCCCGGAACATGCACCACAGCAACACCCTAGATCACTTGCGGACAGCGAAGCCCCTCGAGACATCTTAGTCGTCGGGCTTTGAGAACTAGGACGAGAGCGCTCGAAGGGCAAGGTCCAACGGGGTGTGCGACATTTGATGGCGGGATGCTCACTGGCTTGGGTGGTGGGTTTCCAAGGTGTGGCTAATGGACTCGATTGGAGCACGCGAGCAGGCGTTCGAGGACATGGAGACTTCCCGCCGGCCGCCGAGCGACGACCAACGATGGCGGGCGACGACCGACCGGCTGGAACGGGCAAGGCCCGCGGCGATCCAGCGAGCCGCCAAGGGCGGGGCAAGCAGGTCAGCGGCGGCCGCCGACTTCCCGCAGCAGTTCGAGGCCCGTCGCGCTGCGCACGATCGCCTCGCCCACCTCCATCAAGCGCTGCGGATCCGCCTCCGCCCCGATGGCCGCCGCCAGACGATCCGCCGTCGCCGAGTCGAACCGCGCCGCCGCCAGGCGGCGCAGCAGCTGGCGCTCATGCTCCATGCCCTGCTCCATGCCCTGCTCGCGTCCGAGGCTGATGCCCTCTTCGCGGCCGAGGCTGATGCCCTGCTCGCGCCCCAGGCTGATGCCCTCTTCGCGGCCTTGCCGAAGGTACGGCTTCGGCCACTCCGCCACGCGTTCTTCCAAGCTCACCGCCATGTCCTCCAAGTCCACGTCCTCCGGCAGCCGCGGCGCCGGGCCGCCGCCTTCCAGCCGCCGCCTCAGCGCCCACAGCCACTGCGCGAACAGCCGCCTCAGCTCGCCCTGGCCGCCTGCCAGAAGCTCCACCAGCCGCCGCGCCGCCCGCGACAGGTCCGCCGCCGAGCGGCTCTGCTCCAGCCGCGCCACCGCCCACGTCAGCCCGTGCAGCTGCAAATCTTCCGCCCGCGCCCGCCGCTGGTCAAGCACCACGTGGCGCTGCGACGGCTGGTACGCCGCCAGCGCCGCCGGCGGCGCGGCGATCAGGTCGCGCATCTCGACCGCCCGGCGCCACGGCGCGTCGCCGTTGTACAGCACCACCGGCAGCACCGGCGGCAGCGCGCCCGGCGCGGCGCGGCCGCTGCGCAGCAGCAGGCCGTACAGCAGCGCCGTGTACTCCAGCACCCGCAGCGCCATGGCCGCGTCGGTGGTGCTCTGGAACTCCAGCATCACCAGCACGTGCAGCCAGCCGCCAGCGGCGCCGCGGGCGCGCAGCCGCCACGCCGCGTCGCCCCTTCGCTGCTGGAAGAGGTTGCCGACGTACTCGGCGGGGAGCTTCTCGAGGGTGCCGTAGTCGGCGTCGAGTTCGGCGCCGAAGAGGCTGCGCAGCAGGTCCTCCACCACGCGGGCGAAGCCGTAGAGGCGCCTGTAGATTGGAGTCGCTGATCGGCGGAGGCGGGTGTTCGTCCATGGCGCACACGCTATCGCGCCGCCGCCGGCGGCGTCTTGCGACATCGCCCCGGCGGGAGGTAGGAAATCGCCGTCTTGTCGCCGCCGTCATCGCCTGGCGGAACGTGGGAAATCGCCCACCGCCGGAGTACGGCACGATGGCAAGCGGCACCGATCAAAGCGGCACCTTCAGGAAGCGCTACCGACCCTCTGGCCAAGCCCAACCTTTGCCGGCCAGCGCATTGCTGTTCAGTGACGCCGCCAAATGGCGCACCCTCGGCAAGCGCCTTCAGGCGTTAGGGAACCTCTCTGTTTAAGTGTTCCGGGCAGACCGTGGACCCTTATGGGACGGCGGTTGTCTTCCCCGCAAAGGCACTTGATCAGGCCTTCCTTGGCGTTAGCACGGGCTCGTGAAAGCGCAACTGCCCTAGGTGCGGTACGATTGGCTAGCTATTCTGCACCGGGAGCAAGCCATGCGCCCTATCCACCCGGCCCGGAACCACGCCATGATGCCGAAGCTGGCGGCCATCTGCGCTCTGCTGGCCGCGCTGGCCGGGTGCGGCGGAGGCGGCGGCAGTTCGACGCCGGTCAACTCGGCCCCCGTGGTTGCGGCGATTGGCGAGCAGATGCTGGCGCCCGGCGACACCGCCTTGATCGTCGTGAGCATTGTCGATGCGGACACCGCCGACCGGCACTCCGTGCAAGCGGTTTCGAGCGACACCAGCGTCGCCACGGTGCTGGTGGGCGGCACCACCATCACCATCACCGCAGTCGGCGCCGGCACCGCCGCCATCACGGTGACGGCGACGGACAGCAGCGGCAGCGGCAACGCCACGTCGGCGCCGGTGACCTTCGCCGTCACCGTGGCGGGCTGGATGGAGGGCGTGTTCGAGAGCGCGTCCAACTTCAAGAGCCTGTGCGCCGTGCCGCGCAGCGGCAGCGACGCCGACGGCAATGCGTTTCCGGACCGCCAAGGCGAAACGGTGGACGAGAACAACTGGCTGCGCTCGTGGAGCAACGACACCTACCTGTGGTACGACGAGATCGAGGATCGGGACCCGGGCTGCTGCGACACGCCCGCCTACTTCGACGGCCTCAAGACCTTCGCCCGCACGCCCTCGGGCAACTACAAGGATCGCTTCCACTTCACCGAAGACACGGCGCAGCGGCGGGCGCGGGTGCGCTCCGGCGTGTCGGCGGGCTACGGCGTCCGCTTCGCCATCCTCGCCGCTCGGCCGCCGCGCCTCATTCGCGTCGCCTACACCGAGCCGGACAGTCCAGCCACCAGCGCCGAAGCGAATCTGCTGCGCGGCACCACCATCCTGGCCGTGGACGGCGTCGATGTCGAGGACGGCTCGGCGGCGGCGTTGAACGCCGGCCTGTTTCCCGGCGCGCTGGACGAGACGCACGAGTTCACCGTGCTGGACCCGGGTGCCGGCGCATCGCGCACCATCGCCATGACCTCCGCGGCCATCACCACCGCCCCGGTTCAGCACGTGCGCGTCATCGGGACGGACAGCGGGCCGGTGGGCTACTTCCTCTTCAACACGCACATCGCCACCGCCGAGCGGGCGCTGATGAACGCCATCGACGAACTGGCCGCCGCCGAGGTCAACGACGTGGTGGTGGACTTGCGCTACAACGGCGGCGGCTATCTGGCCATCGCCAGCCAGCTTGGCTACATGCTGGCCGGAAGGCATGCCCAGGGGCAGGTGTTCAGCGAGCTGCAGTTCAACGACAAGCACACGGTGTTCGACCCGGTGACCGGCAACCGATTGCGCCCCGACTATTTCCTGAGCGCCGCGACCGGCTGGTTCGACGTGGCGTCGGGAACGCCGTTTCCCGCCCTGCACCTCAATCGCGTCTTCGTCCTCGCCGGCCCCGGCACCTGCTCGGCCAGCGAGTTGGTGATCAACAGTCTGCGCGGCATCGACGTCGAAGTGGTGCTGATCGGCGCCACCACCTGCGGCAAGCCCTATGGCTTCTACCCCACCGACAACTGCGGCACCACCTACTCCACGGTGCAGTTCCGCAGCATCAACGCCGCCGGATTCGGCGACTACAGCGACGGCTTCACGCCACGCAATCAGCGCAGCCTAGGCGGCGTGTCGGTGGCCGGCTGCTCGGTCGCCGACGACTTCGACCACGCCTTCGGCGACCCCGAGGAAGCCATGCTGGCCGCAGCGCTGCGCTATCGCCGCGACGCGTCCTGCCCGGTCGCTCCGACGGCGGTGGCCAATGCGCGAAATGCCGCAGCAGGGCCTGACGCGGTCTACGATCCGTCGGCGGCCGGGTACGGCGAATCCATCGCGACCGGCCCGGCCATGTAGGCAAGCACTGCGGACGGGCTGGCAACCCTACGGCGTTGCGCCTGCGTCTTCTTTTTCGGGCAGCGCCAGGTCCTGGCTGCTGACGCCCATGGCCAGGAGCACGTTGGCGGCCACGTAGATCGACGAATAAGTCCCTACCAGCACGCCGATGGCCAGCGCCGTGGCGAAGCCCGATATCTGCTCGCCGCCAGCGAACAGAAGGGCGCCGAGCACCAGCAAGGTGGTCAGCGAGGTGACCAGCGTTCGGCCCAGGGTCTGGTTCAAGGAACGATTGACGATTTCCACCGGCGTGCCGCGGCGGACGGTGCGAAAGTTCTCGCGAATGCGGTCCGAGACGACGATGGTGTCGTTCAGCGAGTAGCCGATCACCGCCAGCAGCGCCGCCAGCTCCGGCAGGTTGAACGTCCAGCCGAACACCGAGAACGCGCCGACCACGATCAGCACGTCGTGAACCAGCGCCGCGACCGCTCCCAGCGCGAACTTGCCGGTGAAGCGCCACATGATGTAGACCATCACCAGGCCCAGCGCCACCAGCAGCGCCAGGCCGCCGTTCTCGGTGAGTTCCTCGCCCACCGCCGGCCCGACGAACTCCGAACGCCGCAGCGCCACGCCGGGAAAGTTCCGCGCCAGCACGGCGGCGATCTCGCCGCCGAGGTCCGACTGATCGACGCCAGCCACCGGCGGCATGCGCACCAGCAGGTCCGTCTCCGAGCCGTAGTTCTGCACCACCCCGTCGACAAACCCCTGCGCTTCGAGGACCACGCGCACTTCGTCCGGGTCCACGGCCTGCGGAAAGCCGAACTCGACCAGCGCCCCGCCGGTGAAGTCCAGGCCGCGACTGATGCCCGAGAAGGCCACCGAGGCGATGGAGACGAGCACCAGCAGCACCGAGGCCACGGTGGCGATGTGGCGCTTGCCCATGAAGTCCAAGGAAGTCATGGCTTGCGCCTAGATGAGCACCTTCTCGACGCGGCGGGCGCCGTAGATCAGCTGCACCAGCGCCCGGGAGGCGAACACCGCGGTGAACATGGAGGTGACGATGCCGATGGACAGCGTCACCGCGAAGCCGGCCACCGCGCCGCTGCCGATGGCGAGAAGAATCAGGGCGACGAACAGAGTCGTCACGTTGGCATCCAGAATGGTCAGGAAGGCGCGTTCGTAGCCGGACTGGATGGCGACCGCCGGCGGCGAGGTTTTCAGCTCTTCGCGGATGCGGGAGAAGATCAGCACGTTGGCGTCCACCGCCATGCCGACGGTGAGCACGATGCCAGCGATGCCGGGCAGCGTCAGCGTGGCTTCGAGGAGCGACATCACCGCCACCAGTATCACCAGGTTCAGCGCCAGCGCGACGTTGGCGACCAGGCCGAAGACCTTGTAGTAGAACGCCATGAACACCAGCACCGCCACGAAGCCGACCGCCACCGCCAGCATGCCGCGCTCGATGTTCTCCTCGCCCAGCGAAGCCCCCACGGTGCGCTCCTCGACGATGTACATCGGCGCGGCCAGAGCGCCGGCGCGCAGCAGGAAGGCCAGCTCCTGGGCTTCGCGCAGGCTCAAGCCGGTGATGCGGAAGTTGTAGCTCAAGGCCGCTTGAATGGTGGCGACGCTGATGACCCGCTTGTCGGCGCGGCTGCCGTGGGTCTCGACGCGTTCGCCGTCCACTTCCTCGACCGTGACGATGGGCTTGTGCTCGATGAAGATCACCGCCATGCTGCGGCCGATGTTCGGCGCCGTGGCGTCGTGGAACGTCTCGCCGCCGATGCTGTCGAGCTTGATGTTGACCTCCGGCAGGCCGGTCTCCGGGTCGCGCCCCTGCACGGCGTTGATCACCCGGTCGCCGGTAAGGATGACGCGCTTGTTGAGCTTGACGCTGCGCCCTTCGTACATCCACTCGTCCACTTCCGAGGGCCGGTCGTTGGCGGCCGCGGCTAGGCGGAACTCCAGATTGGCGAACTTGCTGATCTTGCGTTTCGCCTCGGCGCTGTCCTGGACTCCCGGAAGGTCGATGACGATGCGCGAGCCGCCGAGCTTCTGCACCAGCGGTTCGGCGACGCCCAGCTGGTTGATGCGGTTGCGCAGCCCGGTGAGGTTCTGCTCGACGGCGTTGCTTTCGATCTCGTCGATGCGCTCCTGCTGAACGGCAACGACGAAGCCGGGGCGGCCGGCCACGTCCTCTTCCGTGAGCAGGAAGTCCGGCTGGCGGAACTCGTCCTCGATCACCGCGACGGCGCGGTCGCGCAGCGCCGCGGTGGCAAAGCCGAAGCGGATGGAGTTGCCGACCACGGCGTCGTCGGCGCGCCGGTAGCGGACCCGCTCTTCGCGCAGCATGTCCTTGATCTTCTCCACTTCGTCGCCCAGCCGCTTGGCGAGGGCTTCCTGCATGTCCACTTGCAGGACGAAGTGCGCTCCGCCGCGCAAGTCCAGGCCCAGCGCCATCGGCTTGCCGCCGATCTCCTGCAACCAGGACGGCGTGGTGGAGGCGAGGTTCAGCGCCACCACGTAGCGGCGCTCCTCGCCCGGCGGATTCAGGTGCTGGCGCAGCACGGCGCTGCCGCGCAGCTGGTCGTCGCCGTCGCCGACCCGAAGCAGGCCGCCGTCGCCGCGCAGCTCGCTGCCGAGCACGGCGATGCCTTGGTTCTCGAGCAGCCGCGTCAGTTCGTCGAGCAGCGCCGCGTCCACCGGACGCTCGGCGTTGTCCACCGTCACCTGCAGGGCGAAGTCCGGCGGATACAGGTTGGGCGCCGCGTACAGGCAGCCGATGGCGATCACCAGCGCCACCACGGCGTAGCGCCAAGGCGCCATGCGCGCCGGAGACCCCGCGCGTTGGCGCGCGGCGAGCCCACCGAGGCCAAGCCCGGCGGCGGTGCTACTGCTTCTTGTCATCCAGCGACTTCAACGTTCCTTTCGGCAACGAGGCGCCGATGGAGCTCTTCTGCACCCGGATGTCCACGCTGCTGGCGATGCTGAGGCGGACGAAGTCGTCCTCCACCTTCGAGACGGTGCCGGTGATGCCGCCGACGGTGACCACTTCGTCGCCCTTGGAAAGACCGGACACCAGCGCCTGATGCTCTTTGCGGCGCTTGCTTTGCGGGCGGATCATCATGAAGTAGAAGATGAGCGCGAAGCCGCCGAGAAAGAGGAACATCGTCCACGACGATGCGCCGCCGGCAGGGGCCGCGGCCAACAGCAGTTCGGGTGCGTCGTTCAATTGGAATCCCAGCCGCCGCGGGCGGTGCGAGCGAAGTGCGCCAATGTACCCGCTTCGATGGCATGGCGCAATTGCGCCATCAGGCCGTGGAAGTAGTGCAGGTTGTGCAGCGTCATCAGCACGCCGCCGAGCATTTCGCCGCAGCGGTGGAGATGATGCAGATAGGCGCGCGAGAAACTCCGGCAGGCGTAGCAGTCGCAGCGTTCGTCGAGCGGCGACGGATCGCTGCGGTGCTTGGCGTTGCGGATCTTGACGATGCCGCCAGAGGTGTACAGGTAGCCGTTGCGGGCGTTGCGGGTGGGCAGCACGCAGTCGAACATGTCGATGCCGTGCTGCACGCCGTACACCAGGTCCTCCGGGGTGCCGACGCCCATCAGATAGCGCGGCTTGTCCGCTGGCAAGAGCGGCGCCACTTCGGCCAGCACCGCGTTCATCGCTTCCTTCGGCTCGCCTACCGACAGCCCGCCGACGGCGTAGCCGTGGAAGCCGATGTCCAGCAGCCGCGCCACGCTCTCGCGGCGAAGGTCGGCGAACATGCCGCCCTGGACGATGCCGAACAGCAGGCTCGGGTGGTCGGCATGGCGCAGCCGACCGCGCCTGGCCCAGTCCATGGACAGGCGCATCGACGCCCGCGCCTCGGCCTCGCTGGCCGGATAGGGGGTGCATTCGTCGAAGGACATCACCACGTCCGCGCCCAGATGGTGCTGGGCGTCGATCGACCGCTCCGGCGTCAGCGTCAGGCGGTCGCCGTTCACCGGCGAGCGAAAACGCACGCCCTCGGCGGTGACCTTGCGCAGGTCGCGCAGGCTGAACACCTGGTAGCCGCCGGAGTCGGTAAGGATGGGGCCCGGCCAGCCCATGAAGCGGTGCAGACCGCCAAGCTCGCGAACGGTCTCGTCGCCCGGCCGCAGATGCAGGTGGAAGGTGTTGCCAAGCAGCATCTGCGTGCCGCTCCGCACCAGGTTCTCCGGCGTCATGGCCTTGACGCTGCCGTAGGTGCCGCAGGGCATGAACACCGGCGTCTCCACCTTGCCGTGGAGGGTCGTCAGCCGACCTCGGCGGGCGGCGCCGTCTTCGGCGAGAACCTCGAACATGCCTGCCCGCCTGCCCTAGCTGCCGTGGTCCGGGTCTGCGCGTTCGCAGAACATGGCGTCGCCATAGCTGAAGAAGCGATAGCCGCGCTGCACGGCCTCGCCATAGGCGCGCCGCACCCGCTCGCTGCCGGCGAACGCCGAAACCAGCATCAGCAGCGTCGACTTCGGCAGGTGGAAGTTGGTGACGAGCGCATCGACGGCGCGAAAGCGAAAGCCCGGAAGCACGAACAGGCGCGTCTCGCCGGCGTCGCAGCCGCTGGCCGCTGCGGCTTCCAAGGTGCGCACCACGGTGGTGCCCACGGCGACGACGCGGCCACGGCACTCGGACAGCGCCTGGCGCGTCCGGGCGCTGATCGAGTAGCGCTCCCGGTGCATGCGATGCTGGCGCGGGTCCGCCACGCGCAGCGGCTGGAACGTGCCGGCGCCGACGTGCAGCGTGACGCTGGCAACCTCGACGCCCTGCTCCGCCAGCCGGGCAAGAAGAGCAGCGTCGAAGTGCAAGCCTGCGGTCGGCGCGGCAACGGCCCCGGGAACCGCGGCGTAGACCGTCTGGTAGCGCTCTTCGTCCTCGGCATCGGCGGCGCGTTCGATGTACGGCGGCAGCGGCAGCTGGCCAAAACGCTCCAGCACGCTCGCCACCGGGCTGGCGAACTCCAGCTGGTAGAACTCGCCGTCCCTTCCGGCGACGCGCACGGTCTCTTCGCCGCAGCCACACGAGGCTGGCGCGTTCTGCCCCGACAAGCGTTGTCGCAGCACCAGTTTCCTGCCTTCGCGCAGCGGCTGGCTGGCGCGGGCCTGGCAGACGGCCAAGGTCTCGGACTCGATGCGCTCGACGAGCAGCTCCACGCGCCCGCCGCTGTCCTTGTGCGCTTGCAGCCGCGCCTTGACCACCCGGGTGTCGTTGACCACCAGCAGGTCGCCATTGGTCAGCAAGTCGCACACGGCGTCGAAGCGGCAGTGCCTGATGGCGTCGCCCTCAAGCACCAGCAGACGGCTGCCGGAACGCTCAAGCGTCGGCCGCTGGGCGATCAGCGACTTCGGCAAGGCGAAGTCGAAGTCCGCCACGTCCACGGGGCTAGGACTCCGCCGCGGCCAAGGGCTGCATGGCGCCGCCCCGAACCACCTTGCCGTCGATGGCCGGGGCGCCTCGATAGCGCAGCAGGCTGCGCCCGCCCACCTCCGCCTCAAGCCGTTCATGCGCCCAAACCAGCGCTTGGCCAGCGCCGTTCAACGCCGCCTGCACGGTGGCGGCGCGCAAGTGGCTGCCGCGGTACAAGCCAGAGCCGCTGGCCTCCAGCACCAGCGTTTCGGCTTCTCCGTCCAAGGCAACGCGGCTGGAACCGCCGACGACGCAACGCACCACGGGCGCGCGCAGGCCGGTCGCCGAAACCACGCTGGCCGCCCGGGCGGTCAGCTCCACCTCGGCGGCGGCGACGTCGACGAGGTCGACCCGCCCGGCGCCGGCGATGTCCAGCGTCAGACCGGCCTTCGACTTCATGCCGAAAACCGCGACCGTTCCAGGCCCGGACACCTGCAGACGCCGCAGCACCGGCATCGACACGCGATACTCGATGGACACGGTGGGGCGCACGCCGTCGATCCAGTCCACGGCGCGGCCGAGAAAAAGCGTGTCGCCTCGCCGCTCGACGCGAACGGTGGGCAGCACGTTGGTTTCGCCAGAGACGGAAACGCCGTGTTCGCCGGGCACGATGCGCACGCCGCCATCGCTGCTGACCGCCACGGCCACGAAGTCGTCGACGGCGTAGTCGCGCACCGCGACGATGCCGCTTGCTTCGCCGGCGTAGCAGCCGAGGAGCAGCGGCAGGGTCGACCCCAGCGCGCCAAAGAGCCACCAACGCGCCCTCTTCATGGGCGTGGACGCCGCAGCGCCCGGCGGGCGGCGCGAGACCGATTGGCCAATCGCCATCGAACGGCGACGATCAGACCCTTCAGCAGCGACCACGCATCCATCGGATGGCGGACTTCCCGCGCCCAGTCGCGCAGCAGCCGCCATCTGGCGGCCTGGCCCGACCGCGCCCGTCGCGCCACCGCCGGTTCGCCGCTGGCAAGCCCCAGCGCGCGAGGGGACAACGAGCGCGCGTCGCCGAAATCCTCGACCCGGCCGCCGCTGCGGCGCGCCCGATGCAGCGCCCATGCCCGGCTGATGGATACGGTGGCGCCGTCGCCAAGAGGCGCAACGGCGGCCACCGCATCGCCCAGCTTGCCGCGCAGACGATGCACGAGGTTGCTGCCCGACACGCCGACGGGAAGCGCAACGTGGAACGCCGCGGCGGGAAAGTCGTCCAGCGCCGAGCCGGCGGCGCCGACGCGCACTCTCGGGTCGGGCCCGAACTCCTCGTGAATCCGCTCAAGCCGTTCATCGTTCTCGTCGGAACGAATTTCCAGCCTCACGACCAAGTCGTAGGCGCGGTCGTCCAGGATGTTGGCGACCGTCTCCAGCAGCGCTTCAAACGGCAGGTCGCCGCCGTCGACGACGGTAACCACGTACTGCGGCACCTGGTAGATGCGCCCGGGCCGGTTGCTGCGGAAGTGGGGATGCGCGATCAGCTGGGCGGCCTTGCCGCGCTGGATGGCAAGGGATCGATCCTTCGCGGCCCGATCCTGCGCCCAGCGCGACTGGTGCCAGCCGGCGGCGTCCCGAACCGGCACCAGCAGCCCACCCAAGGTGTAGGCGCGATAGCCGAACTCGATGTCCTCCATGCCCCAGCGCCTGAACGACTCGTCACAGCCGCCCAGCAACCAGTAGAAGCCCTTGCCGACGCCGAAGTTGCTGCCTTCCACGACTCTGAACGGATCGTCGGCTCTCGACGTGAGGTCGCGGGTTCTCGCCAGGTTGGCTTCCACCCAGGACGCATCCGTCGGGCGGTCGCGGAACAGTTTCTTCAACGTCCCGGCCCGGCGTCTCACCACGCTCGCGTCGATGCCGTCCATCGCCACATGGCGCCGCGTACCCACGGTCAGCGCGTCGGACACGGCATGGTGCCAGCGGGCGTGGGCCGCGATCCAGTCGGCTTCCACCAGCATGTCGCTGTCGAGGAAGAGCAGGATGTCGTGCGCCGCGGCCCGAGCGCCGGTGTTGCGCGCCCGGGCGAGGCCGAAGCCGCGGCGTTCCTGGCGCACGACTCTGACGTTCGACAGCTTCGACGGCGGCGGCTGCAGCGGCGGTTCGGAACCGTCGTCGACGAGCACCACCTCGAACAGGTGCGGCGGCCAGGCCTGGCCCTCGAGGGAGGCCAAAGTCATCGCCAGCGTCTCGTCGGGCGTTTGGTAGCACGGAACGATCACGCTCACGGCCAAGGCAGGCGTGAACGCATCCGGCGCTGGCAAATCGACTTCGCGCCAGTCGTTGTAGCGAACGAACGCCGGGCGCGGAATCTGCCCAACGCCGCAACCTCCGTGCCGGCCGCCAACTCGACTCATTCGTGAAGATCGACGCGGTTCAATCCAAGGGCTCTCGTCGCCCAGCCTCGGCACTTCCGCCACGCCGCGCCCGACAACCGCTTGGCCAAGGTCAGCACGAACCGCCGACCGAGTCGCATGGCGGACCCCTGCGCGGCACCGTCCAGGCCGGCAAGCAGTTTCAGCGTCTTGACGGAGAATGTCCGTGCCTCGCCGAAGTCCGCAACCTTCTTGCCGGTGCGGCGAGCACGGTGAAGCGCCCATGCGCGGGCAATCGACACGGGAGTTCCGTCTGCCAGCAACGCCGTGGCGACGACCGCATCTCCCATTCGCCGACGCAGACGTCGCACAAGACCCTTGGCGAACATCGCGGGGGGAAGCTCGATGTGGAAGGGCGAAGCAGGAAACTGATCGAGGGCCGACAGCGCCGGCGCGACGCGCACTCGCGGGTCCGGCCCAAAGTCGTCTTGCAGCCGAAGGAGCCGTTCGCCGCCTTCCTCCTCCGCGTCCGTCTCGATGCGCAGCACCAAGTCGTGGACCGGGTCCGCAAGGACGTCCGCCGCGACGCGTACAACCTGCTCCACCGAGGCGCGTCTTCCGTCGAGGTTCACCACGTACTGGGGTACCGCGAAGATCCGCCCAGGTTGGGGCCGCCGCCAGCCCCGCGACGCGACGAGATGCTCCATCTTTCCAAACTGGCTGATGCGACTGCGGCGCTTGGCCTCGCGGTCGTCGCTCCAGCGTCCCTGGTGCCAGCCCGACACTTCCCGGATCGGTATCAGCAGACCACCCTGGACGTAGACCCGGTAGCCGAGCTCGTGGTCTTCGGGCCCCCAGCGCACGAACGACTCGTCCATGCCGCCCACTTGCTCGTAGAAGCCTTTGCCCATGCCGAAGTCCGCTGCGACCGCAGCGTCGAACGGATTCTCGATCCTCGACGTCAGATCATCGGTCGCGGTCAGCATCTTGTCGACCCAAGGTGGATCCGTCGGCCGGTCCGACAGCAACTCTTCCAGCGTCCCTGGCCGGCTCGAAATCGTCCCCGGATCGATGTCGTCGACCGCCACGTGCGAGCGGATGCCCAACGTCATGGCGTCGGAGATCGCATGGTGCCAGCGAGCGTGCGCCAGCATCCAGTTCCTCTCCACCAGCATGTCGCTGTCGAGAAAAAGCAGAATGTCATGGTCGGCAGCCCGAGCACCCGTGTTGCGCGCTCTGGCCCGCCCGAAGCCCCGCCGTTCCTGGCGTACCACCCGCACATCCAGTCCTGCCCTCGGCGGGCAAGCCAGTGGCGGATCGGAGCCGTCGTCCACGATCACCACTTGGAACAGCCGCCGGGGATAGCTCTGGCCTTGGAGCGCCGCCAGGGTTCTCGCGAGCTTTTCGGAGGAGGTTGGGTAGGCGCGGTAGTACGGGATGACGACGCTGACCGGCAGCTCCGGCACGAACGTCTCCAACGGCGGAACGGCCACCTGACGCCAGTCGTTGTATGGAACCGTCGTCGGCGACGGATTCACGCTCGCGCCCCCGGCAAACCCGAGCCGCCGAGGCAAGCCGCGCACGGGCGCTGTCGCCAGCGGCGACCCAAAGCGGGTGTGCTATGCTGCCTCACGGTGCCCCGGCGACGGCCGACCAAGCAATGACCATCGTTTCGCATAGACACAAATTCATATTCATCCGCCCGCGCAAGGTCGCCGGAACGAGCATACAGGTTTCCTTGTCGCGCTGCCTTGGAGCGGAGGACATCATAGGGTTCGACCGGACGAGGGCGTTCGATCCGCGCATCGACGAAGACCCGTTTGCCGTACTCGGCGGGCGCGCTCGGGACGGCACTACCGGACACGAGCTGCCTGACAGGACGCGAGAGCGGGTCGGCGAACAGATATGGGGCGAGTACTTCAAGTTCACGGTGGTCAGAAACCCGTGGGATCTTCTGGTGTCTTTTCTCTACTCGAAGTTCGGGCCCGACTTTTGGAGAGACGTCTGGCGAACCGCCAGGAAGGGCCCAAATGCGTTCGCCTACAACCTTCCGAGGGCACTACGCCTGCACCGTCTGCGTTCCGAGTTCAGGCGCGGGCTTTGGAAGGAGTGCGTCGACGCCATATTGCGGGAGGGCCTGTTCTCCAACATCCGAGAAATTCCACAGTTCTACTTCAGCCGGCAAGAGCCCTATGCGGACGGTGTCATCCGGTACGAAGCGCTGCAACCCGACTACGACAAAATATGCCATCAGCTGAATCTTCCGCAGCAACGACTGCCAAGAACCAACAGTAGACAGCGGCCAAGGGGATCCGACTACCGCGACTACTTCACCGACTACTCCGAAAGGCAAGTCGCAGAGTTGTGCAGTGCGATGACGGCGATGTTCGGCTATCGCTTCGAGGACGGCGTAGCGATCCAGCGGCAGGACGAAAGGCGAAACCGCTGCTAGGCCGACGCCGCAAAGGCCTTCCCCGCTTGGCGGTTGTCGGCTGCGGCGCCGTTGCCGAAGAACGCCACTTGCCCGCGCTAGCAAGCATCGGTTGGCGTCCGAGCGTTCTGATCGACGCGCAGCTGAGCCGCGCCTCGGGACTGGCCCGGCTGCACAAGGTCGATCGCGTGGTCAAGGACATCGCGGAACTCGCCGACGGGGAGGTCGAGGCCGCCCTGGTGGCGACCAACCCCACGCTGCACGCCAGCATCGGCCTTGCGCTTATCGAACGCGGCATCCACGTGTTCGTGGAAAAGCCTCTGGCCGTGTCGCTTCGCGATGCCCAGGCGATGGCAGAGGCGGCCGCGAAGCAGTCGCCTCCGGTGACTTTGGCCGTCGGCCACATGCGCCGCTTCCTGTTCGCAAACCGCTGGGTCAAGATGCTCGTCGACAGCGGTTCGCTTGGCCGGATCGAGCGTTTCGACGTCCGCGAGGGCGAGTGCTTCCATCGGCGCTGGTCCGGCAGTCCGCGCGCACGGCGCTTGACGGGCCAGTTTTCGCCGGCGTTCTGGAACCCGAAGATGTCCGGCGGCGGCATCCTGCTGGACATCGGTTCGCACGTCCTGGACACGGTCACATGGTGGCTTGGCGGCACAAGCGTGGCCAGCTACCACGACGACTCGCTGGGCGGCGTTGAAGCGGACGCCGTTGTCGAGCTGAAGACCCAAGGCGGCGCGATGGGAACGGTCGAGCTGAGTCGCACTCGCACCCTTCGCAACACCGCCATCGTCGTCGGCAGCCGAGGCCGCGTTGAAGTTGCACTGCACCGCAACGAGATCGTGGACGTCGTGCCGGACGACATCGCTGCTCTGGAACTCGACGGCCGCAGCGTCGCCGCGATGCCCAAAGAGGATCTTTGGAAGGACATGTTCGAGAAGGAGCTTGGCGACTGGCTGAACGTCATCTTGTCCGGCGGAACGCCATTCGTCAGCGGCGCCTCCGCCTTGCCGGTCATGGACGTCATCGCACAGTGCCAGGCGCTCCGTCGGCCGCTGCGCCAGCCGTGGTTCGAAAGAACACCGCGGCGGCCGCCCGGAGCCCTGAAGGGCCGCGCCGTTCTTGTCACCGGCGCGAGCGGTTTCATCGGAGGCAGGCTGACGGAGCGGCTTGTTGTCGAAGAAGGCGCCCGGATTCGCGCCGCGGTTCGCACGTTCCAGAACGCCGCCAGGGTGTCCCGCTTTTCTGCCGACGCCGTCGCGGTGCGACGCTTCGACATGGCCACGGAAAAGTCGCTGGATCGTCTGGTAGAAGGTTGCGACACGGTGTTCCATCTGGTCCGCAACGCCGGATCGGCCAAGGACAACGCCGCTGGCGCTCGACGGATCGGCGCGGCTTGCCTCCGCAACGGCGTTCGTCGGCTGGTCTTCGTCAGCTCGATGTCGGTCTACGAGTTCCCCGACGCCCCGTTGAACGAGGAGAGCCTCGCCGGGCCTGCCTGGGGCGAGAGCAATTTCGCGGCGGAGCAGGAAGTCCTGCGCATGACACGAGACGAGGGCCTTCGCGCGACGGTGGTTCAGCCAACCATCGTCTACGGGCCGTTCAGCCGCTTCTGGACCGACGATCCGGTGCATTCGATCCTACAAGGCAACCTGGTTCTGCCGGCACCGGGCGACGGCATCTGCAATGCCGTCCACGTCGACGACGTGGTGTCGGCGCTGATTCTCGCCGCATGCCGCGAGGGCGCGATCGGCGAGACTTTCTTGGTCTCCGGCCCCGATCACCCCACCTGGCTGGAGTTCTATCGCGCCTGCGCGAAAGCGGTGGGAAAGGAACATGCCATCCGCACCGTGGAGTACAGCGAACTGAAGCACCTCGTCGGCCAAGCGGGGTCCGGGGCGCCCGTCGCCAGACGCCTGCTGGCGTATCCACCCCTGCGACCCCTGCGCCAAGCGTTGTCCAAGGCCAAGCGGTTCTACGGTCGTGCCCTGCTGCCGTCGACGAGTGCGGCTTCGGTGGTCGGGGACTTGTCGCGGCGACGCTTGAGGGTCTACGCGGCAAAGTGCCCCGTAAGCATCGACAAGGCACGACAGCGCTTGGGCTTCGAGCCGGAAGTCGACCTCCGACGGGGCATGGAGCTGACAGCGCACTACATTCGCTGGGCCTACGGCCATCGGCTGCGCCAAGAGTCTGCCAGCGGCGCAAGCGACGGCGCCGCCTTGGGTGCGTGTGGCAGGTAGCAAGGCTGCGATCGATCTTGGCACGACAAACGGCGTTCTTCCGCTTAGAATCGCAAGTCTCGACGGTGCGAAGCGCAGCCTCGCTGACTCCAAACGGCGTACATCCACAGCCTGGGTGGCGAAATCGGTAGACGCGCCAGACTCAAAATCTGGTATGGGAAACCATGTGAGAGTTCGAGTCTCTCCCCAGGCACCAACCGCTTCCCTTTGCCGCAAAGACTCGGCCAAGCGCACTGCGGCGGCAACGAACGTTCGCAAGGGGCGCAACGAAAGGACGACTGCCTACGCGCACACTGGCAGAAGGCGCACATGCCTCCGGGGCGAGTCGTGGTTTGCTTGGCACTCTTCGCGTTCAAGCACCTTGAGGAGTCGCCATGAGCCAGCAGTCCAGCCACCATCTGCTTTCGGTGGCCATCGCCGACAGCAGCGTCCTGCACGCCGCCTACATGCCGTTCATCCGCGGTGGCGGCCTGTTCGTGCCAACCACCGATCGCTATCGGCTGGGCGAGGAGGTGTTCGTCCTGCTGCGCCTGCTCGACGACGAGGCCAGCATTCCGCTCGCCGGGCGCGTCGTGTGGATCACGCCGAGCGGCGCTCGGGGCGCCAAGCCAGCGGGCATCGGCGTGCAGTTCAACGACGCCGACAACCTGGTGCGCCAACGCATCGAACGGCATCTTGCCGACGCCGAAGGCGCCTTTGCCGAGCAGCCCACCTACACGATGTAGCCCGCCGCCCGCCGGCGACGGCGCTCACCACTTCGGCACCGCGCCCGAGGGCAGGCGCGGCCAGACTTCGCACCACATCAGCAGCAGCCGCTGCAATTGCACGGCGCGATTCAAGCCGCTGTTCAGCAGCGCCGCTTGGCGGATCTTGGACAGTTCCACGGCGAAGCCGAGCAAGCGTTCTCGGCCGGCGTCGCCCTGGCGCATCAGCCAGTGGACGATGCGCCACCAGCGGCTGAGCAGGTCGGCAAGGTCGTCGTCCCGGCGCTGCTCGGCAAGGTCGTAGGCGGCCGAGGCATCGCGCCCCGCTTCTGCCAACAGCGGCCAAAGCGGTTGCTGATCCCGCTGCGCGGCGGCCAGTACCAGCAACGGCGCACCGCCGTACTCCACCGCCAGCAAGCCCGCCAGCTGCCCATCGACGCCGCGCTCGCGCAGCCATGCCAGCACTTGCGGCGTTTCGCCGGGTGCGACGTCGATGCGTTGGCAGCGGCTGCGAACCGTCGGCAGAAGCCGCTCGGCGGCACCGCTGGTCAAGGCGAGGAAGCTCTCCGGCGGCGGCTCCTCCAAGGTCTTCAGCAGCGCGTTGGCGGCGTTCGGATTCATGCGCTCGGCATCCTGAACGACGGCGACCTTGCGGCCGGCGAGTTGCGGCGTCTGGGTCAAGAACTCGGTGATGCCGCGCACCGCGTCCACCTTGATGCTGCCGTTCTCGGCTTCCAGCCAGCGCAAGTCGGGATGCGCGACTTCGGCGGCGTTCGTCTGCGGCGCCAGGCGCAGCAAGTCCAGCGCCAGCGCGTTGGCGACCTGTTCTTCGCCCCAGCCTCGCGGCCCTTGCACCAGGAGCGCGTGGGGCAGCCGCGCGCGCATGGCGGCGATCCGGGCGAGCGGCGTTTGCAGCCAAGGCGGCGGGCTCATTGGCTCTGCTCCGCCAGATAGCGCCGGACGATGCGGCGCACGTCTTCTTGCACGACGGGCAGCGGGCGGTTCGCGTCCACTTCGACGACTCGGCAATGCGCTCGCGCCAGACTTCGGTAGGCATGGCGCACGCGCTCGAAGAAAGCGAGGTCTTCGCGCTCGATCCGATCGCGGTCGCGCCCGGCGATGCGTCTCAGCCCGGTTTCCACCGGAACATCGAGATACAGCGTCAGCTGCGGCCAGCAGTCGCCATGGACGAGGGCCGCCAAGCGCGTCAGCAGCTCCTTGTCGATGCCTCGGCCGCCGCCCTGGTAGGCGAAGGTGGAGTCGGTGAAGCGATCGCAGAGCACCCAGCGCCCTGCCCGCAACGCTGGCCGAATGACCGCCGCCAGGTGCTGGGCGCGGGCCGCGAAGATCAGCAACGCCTCCGCCATCGGCTCCACCCGCTCTTGCCGCTCGGCCAGGAGCAGCGAGCGGACGTCTTCGGCGAGCGGCGTTCCGCCCGGCTCCCGGGTCAGCAGCACATCCTGGCCGCGAGCGGTCAACAGTGCGCGGATGGTCTCGACCTGGGTGCTCTTGCCGGCGCCTTCGACGCCTTCCAAGGTGATGAAGCGGCCTTGCACTGCCTGCCCCCGTCGGCCTGGCGCCCCGTCAGCGCAGCTGGTAGCGGCGCACGGCCGCGTTGTGATCGGCGAGGGTTGCCGAGAACTCGCTGGTGCCGTCGCCGCGGGATACGAAGTACAGCGCATCGCCGTCCTCGGGGTTCATGGCGGCCACGATGGCCGCGCGGCTCGGCAAGGCGATGGGCGTCGGCGGCAGGCCCTTGCGCCGATAGGTGTTGTAGGCGCCGTCGGCGGCCAAGTGGGCGCGGGTCAGATCGCCGTCGAAGGCGTCGCCCAGGCCGTAGATCACGGTTGGATCCGACTGCAGCCGCATGTCCAGAGCCAGGCGTCGCACGAAGACGCCGGCCACCTTGCCGCGATCTTCGGCCGCGGCGGTTTCTTTCTCCACCAGCGAAGCCAGGATCAGCGCCTGGTAGGGATCGTCGAGATCGACATCGCGTTCCCGCCAGGCCTCGTCCAGCTGCCGCTCCATCTCGGCGTGCGCCTTGCGCAGCAACTCGGATGCCCGGTAGCCGCGGGGAAACAGATAGGTGTCCGGGAAGAAGCGTCCTTCGGCATGGCCTGGAAGCAGCCCCAAGCGCCGCATCAGCGTCTCGGCGCTGGCGCCGGCCAAGTCGAAGTGCAGCCGTTCGTCTTCGCCGAGGCGTTGCAGCAGGCGCGCCACCGTACTGCCCTCGGCGATGCGGAAGCTGTGCAGCAGCACG
Organism: Candidatus Azotimanducaceae bacterium; assembly: GCA_965199875.1. Classification (GTDB taxonomy): domain Bacteria; phylum Pseudomonadota; class Gammaproteobacteria; order Pseudomonadales; family Azotimanducaceae; genus VXYL01. The sequence continues at coordinate 530,105 of OZ241346.1, forward strand.
TCGCCCCGCACCAGCCGCTGCAACAGGCCGTCCGCGGTTTCCCCAGGCACGATGCCGTACTCGCCGCTCCGCACGGACTTCTGCCAGTCGAGCTGCTGCGCGCGCAGCGTGAACGGCCAAGGGTCTACGGCATCGAGTTCCTCGAGCATGGCCACCACTTCCGCGAAAGCCATGCCCGGCGCGACGACGACGGTGGTCTCTTCGTCGATGGGCAGCGGCTGCGAAGCCCAGTGCCTGACGTAGACGTTCACCGCGGCAAGACACGCGACGCCAACGGCGATCAGCGCCAGCGGTACCAACAACACGCGCCTGCTCACGATGCTCGCTTGCAGCTTGGGTAAGCCGCGACGACGTTCAGACGGCGGCGAATATCAAGGTTCCGTTGGTGCCGCCGAAACCGAAGGAGTTGGACAGCACCGCGCGAACGGGCATTTCCCGAGCTACGTTGGGAACGTAGTCCAAGTCGCACGCCGGGTCCGGGTTGTCCAGGTTGATGGTGGGCGGCACCGCCTGATGAACCAGGGAAAGCACCGAGAAGATGCCCTCCACCGCGCCGGCGGCGCCGAGCAGATGGCCGATCATCGACTTGTTGGAACTCACCGCGACCTTCGTGTCGTCGCCGAACACCGCCTTGATCGCCAGCGTTTCCGCCACGTCGCCCTGGGGCGTCGACGTGCCGTGGGCGTTGACGTGCTGGATGTCCGCCGCCGCCATGGCGGCATCCGCCAAGGCGTTGCGCATGGATGCCACGGCGCCGCGTCCGTCGTCCGGCGGACTGGTGATGTGCCAGCCGTCGGCACTCATGCCGAAGCCCTTGAGCTCGCAGTAGATGCTGGCGCCGCGCGCCTTGGCGCGCTCGTACTCCTCGAGCACCAGAACCCCGGCGCCGTCGCCGAGCACGAAGCCGTCGCGGTCCCGGTCCCAAGGCCTGCTGGCGCGTTCGGGATCGTCGTTGCGGGTGGACAGCGCCTTCATCGACGCAAAGCCGGCCACCGTGACCGGCGATGTCGCCTGCTCGGCGCCGCCGACGATCATCACGTCCGCCTCGCCATGCTGGATCATGCGCATGCCGATGCCGATGTTGTGCGTGCCGGTGGTGCAGGCGGTGACGATGGCGATGTTCGGACCGCGAAAGCCGTAGCGGATGGAGAGGTTGCCGGCGATCATGTTGATGACGCTGGCCGGCACGAAGAACGGCGACACCCGGCCCGGACCGCGATCGACGCACACCGAGTGCGTCGACTCGATGGTGTTGATGCCGCCGATGCCGGAACCGATGGCGATGCCGATGCGTTCGGGGTCGCCATCGGCTTCTTCGAGGCCGGCGTCGCGCACCGCCTGGATGCCGGCGATCATGCCGTACTGGATGAAGGAATCGAGCCGCCGCGCCTCTTTGCGGTCGATGTAGTCTTGAACCGGCACGTCCTTGACGCCGGCGGCGATGGTGACGCTTTGACCGGCGGTGTCGAAGGAATCGATGGCGGCTGCGCCGCTCTTGCCCGCCAAGGCGTTCTGCCAAGCCTCGTCGATGTCGTTGCCGATCGGCGACAGCAGCCCAAGGCCAGTGACGGCGACTCGTCGCTTGCTCATCTTGCGGGTTCTTCGCCTGCTCTCGGGTGCTGGCCTTGAGGCCGCATCGTGTTGTTGCGCCTCGGTAGGCTGAAACCGGCGGCTACTGGTGCGCCAGTATGTAGTCGATGGCTTCCTTGACGGTGGTGATGTTCTCGGCTTCCTCGTCGGGGATTTCCGTCTCGAACTCTTCCTCCAAGGCCATGACGAGTTCCACGGTGTCCAACGAATCGGCGCCGAGGTCGTCCACGAAGGACGCTTCGTCCTTCACTTCGTCTTCCTTCACGCCGAGCTGCTCGCAAATCAGCCGTCGGACTCGTTCGTCGACACTGCTCATGGTTCAAGACTCCTGTCTAGGTGATTTCAAAATCGGCGATGCGTAGTTTAGCGGTATTGAAGGGCGCAAAACCACCGACCAGGCGCGGTCGAAGCGAGCCGTTCGGCAGCCGTTCCGGTGGCGCTTGGGCGAACCGCCACGCTCGCTTGGCTCGGCGGCGCCCTTCAGCCGGCAAACAGGCCGCCGTTGACGTGCAGCGTTTCGCCAGTGATGTAGCCGGCGGCGTCGCCGACCAGGAACGCCACCGCCGCGGCAATGTCCTGGGGAGTGCCCATGCGCCCGAGCGCGGTGCGCGCCGTCAGCGCCTGCCGCTGCGTGGCGTCGAGGTCGCGGGTCATGTCCGTGGCCACGAAGCCGGGCGCCACCGCGTTGACGGTGATGCCCCGGGAACCCACCTCCTGGGCGAGCGCCCGGGTGAAGCCCTCGATGCCGGCCTTCGCCGCGGCGTAGTTCGTCTGCCCGGCATTGCCCATGCGCGCCACCACCGAGCTCAAATTGACGATTCGCCCCCAGCGGCTGCGCATCATGCCGCGCAGCAGCGGCCGGGTCAGGCGGTAGAGGCCGCCGAGGTTGGTTTCCACCACCGCCGCCCATTGCTCCGGCGTCATTCTCAAGAGCAGGTTGTCGCGCACGATGCCGGCGTTGTTCACCAGCACCTGCGGCGCTCCGAAACGCTCGCCGATCGCTTCGACCGCAGCTGCGACCGATTCGCCGTCGTGCAGCCGCAGCACGACACCGGCGCCGGCGTCGCCAAGCGCCGCGCCCACCGCCTCGGCGCCGGCATCGCTGGTTGCCGTGCCGACCACGAACAGGCCGTCTTCCGCGAGCTTCCGGGCGATCGCGTCGCCAATGCCGCGGCTGGCGCCGGTTACCACGGCGATCTTGCGTTCCATCGGCGTGCCTAGGGGCGCAAAGCCGCCAACGCGGCGTCGAAACCTTCCGCCGCGCCAATGCCGTGGACGACCAGCTGGCGGTCGATGCGTCGCGCGAGGCCGGCAAGCACGTTGCCGGGGCCGCACTCGACGAAGGTGTCGAGACCCGCCGCCGCCATTGCCGAGACGGACTGCGACCAACGCACCGGAGAAACCAGCTGGCGCAGCAGGTTGGCGCGGATGACGGCTGCGTCCGTGGTTGCTTGCGCGCTGACGTTCTGCACCACCGGTATGTCGGCATCCTTGAGCGTCGCCGCATCGAGCAGCGCGGCCAGCTGGTCGGCGGCCGGCTGCATCAGCGCGCAATGCGAGGGAACGCTGACGTCGAGGGGCACGGCGCGACGGGCGCCGGCCTCGGTGCAGGCGGCTATCGCCGCCGCCACCGCCGCGGCTTCGCCGGCGACGACCACCTGGCCGGGCGAGTTGTAGTTGGCCGGCGCGACCACGCCGGACACGGCGGCGCAGCACTCGGCAATCGCCGCATCGTCCAGGCCGATGATCGCGGCCATCCTGCCCTCGCCAGGAGGCACGGCCTGCTGCATCGACTTGCCGCGTTCATGCACCAGGCGCACCGCGGCAGCGAACTCCAGCACGCCAGCCACGGTGAGCGCCGAGTACTCGCCCAGGCTGTGGCCAGCGGCCCATGCCGGGGCAGCACCGCCGGACTCCCGCCAGAGATCGAAGAGCGCCACGCAGACCGTGAGCAGCGCCGGCTGGGTGATCTCCGTCCTGTTCAACGCTTCCGGCGGGCCCCGGCGCACGATCTCGGCCAGCTCGAAGCCAAGCGCTTCGGACGCTTCCTCGAAGCGCCTGTCGATGGCCGGCGAGCGCTCGCGGAGGTCGTCCAGCATGCCCGTGTGCTGAGCGCCCTGGCCGGGGAACAGAAAACCTAGCTTCACGCTTCCTCCTTGGTTGACCGGGTCGATGCGGCCGCCACCTTGGCGACCAGATCCGCCGACACCGCCCGCACGGCCTGGCGCACGGCACCGGCGAAGCCTTGGCCGTCGGCCCCGCCGTGGCTCTTCACCACCACGCGCTTGAGGCCGAGCAGGATGGCGCCGTTGTAGCTTTGCGGATTGTACGCTTCGCGCAGATTGTCGAGCGGTTCGCGCAGATGCGCCTTGGCGGCGTCAAGCGCCGGGGAAGCCGCGGCGAGTTCCTGGGCGAGAAGGTAGCGCGCCATGCGCAGCGCCCCTTCGGCAGCTTTGATCGCGACGTTGCCGGCGAAGCCGTCGGCCACGACGACATCGACGCCGGCGACGAACAGCCGGTCCGGTTCGACGTAGCCAACGTAGCGCAGTTGCTCGTCGGCTTGGAGAAGCCGCGCCGCGGCGCGCACCACCGGCGGGCCTTTGCGAACTTCCGAGCCGATGTTCAGCAGCGCGACGCTGGGATCCCCGACGCCACTGGCCTGCGCGGCGGCAACGCCCATGCGAGCGAACTGGTGCAGCGCCGCAGCGCCGACGCCGATGTTGGCGCCGAGGTCGAGAACGCGAAAGACATGCCCGCCCTCGCCGACCAGGGCCTTGACGATCGCTGGCCGACGATAGCCGGGCAGCATGCCGACGGCGTGTCGGCAGAGCGCCATCAACGCACCGGTGCTGCCGGCGGTGACCAAGGCATCCTGGCCGCCGGACGCCAAGGCGCGAATCGCCGTGTGCATGGACGATCGCACCTCGCCGCGCAAGGTGGCGCGCAAGGAGTCGTCGACCGCGAGCGTACGCGGCGCGTGGACGATCCGGTGTCGGCCGCCGACCAGCGACGCGATGGCGTCGCCGTCGCCAAAGAAAGTCAGCGCCGGCGGCGCAGCGACCTCGCGGCGCATGGCTTCGACCGCAGCCAAGGCGCCGCCGACCAGCTCGGCCGCGGGCGCGTCGCCGCCCAGCGTGTCGATGGCAACGCGAATCGCTTGCGCCCGCTGCTGCCGTAGGCCGGAGGACCGCTAGCGAACTTCGAGCAACCTGCGGCCGCGGTAGTAGCCGCCATCGGTGACGTGGTGGCGACGGTGCAACTCGCCGCTCTCCGGATCGGTCGACAGCGTCGGCTTGTCGAGCGCGTGATGGGAACGGCGCTTGTCGCGTTTGGAGCGCGACACCTTGCTCTTCTGTACCGCCATGATGGTGTCCTAGGATTCCTGCAGCGGCGCTCACCTTAACATTGGAGTCAAGGCGCTTCGTCGCTGTGCGCTACTGCGGCTACTGCGAGAAGGGGTGTTGCCACGCCGGGTGTGCGACAAGTCGCAGGTCAGTGACCGCGAACGGGAGCGGCGTCTGGCTCAGATGGCGGGGCGTGACGGCCTCGAACGCCGCAACGCGGCTTCCAACTCCGCAACGCGAGCCTCGGCGGCCGAGCGGGCGGCGGCCTCCCGGTTCGCACGGGCCGATTCGCGCTCGGCGCGGGCCGATTCGCGCTCGGCGCGGGCCGATTCCCGTTCGGCGCGGGCCGATTCCCGTTCGGCACTGGCTTCGGCGGTCTTGCGCTGCGCGGCCTCCTCTCTGGCCTCGGCTTCGGCCCGTTCGGCAGCTGCCTCGGCTTCGGGCCGGTGCCGGACGTCGGCGCCCGTCGCCACATCCCGGAAGCGAAGCAGCTCGCCGTCCACGCGCACGTCCAAGCCCAGCACCTCGCTGCGGATCACCCGCTCGCCGTCCACCAGCCGCGATTCCAGCGCACGGTACTCGCCGTCCACCAGCGCGAACCCTTGCAGCCGCGGCGTTCCCTGCGGGTACACGTCGCCCTTCGCATCGAACAGCCAGTACTCCCGCACCCCCATCTCCGCGTAGCGGCAGCGCTTCAAGTCCCTGTCCTTCGCCTGCGTGCTCGGCGACGCCACCTCCAGCACCCAGTCCGGCGGCTTGCCCTCCTTCCAGACGAAGTAGCTCGACCGCTTGTGCGTTCCGAGCCCCAACGCCACCAGCACGTCCGGCGCGATGCTGTTCCTGTTGTTCCCCTCTTCCGGGTACACCAGGATGTCCGCCGCCACCAGCGCCCGCGGGTGCGCGGCCCTGAGGTCGCCGGCGGCCATCATGATGGCGTCCGCCTGCCACATGTTGTCGGCCATCGGCCTACCGTCCGAACAGGGGTAGAACACGTCCTCCGCGCTGGTGGGGCGGACGTTCGGGGCGGTTCGGGCGGCCGCGGCCGGCAGGGGCGCTGGCATGTGGCGGTTCTCCGTCGTGGTCTGTCGATGCGGCCCGTTGCCGCGCTGGTGGTGAAAGTAGCATAAGTCTCGCCGGTGGATTTCATGCCGTCGGGCACAGTTTCGGCGGACAGTCTCGGCGCTCGAAAAGCGTTTGTCTGTAGGACACTCGCCCGACGTCACGTAGGAAATTGCCAAGAAAGCCAGGTGCCGCCACAGCATCGAGAGGACCGTGGAGCGACCAACCTCGACGAACGGCGCGACCGAATGCGCTACGACGAACAGCGCACCGCCTGCTCGCGCTCCGCGGCTTGAAATCCGCGTGCAACGAGGTGTAGTGTCGCCCTTCCTCTTACGGGGTCCCGCAACAGGCGCCGACAGCATGGTCTCCCCGGAGCCGGATACTCGGAGCACCACCAACGACACCATCGACCGTCGGCGCTGCCGGGGGCAGCGAGCCGGACGCAAGGATGTCCAGCACCCGCAGGAGGAAACGGCGTGAGCGCGAGCCAGGACTGGGACAACATCCCAGGTTTCGACCCCATCAAGGAGCAGTACCTGCCCTTGAACCTGGGCGACTGGCTGAACACCCACCGAGTTGCCGCCGAGGGCGAGAAGCTGGGCCGCGACAACAAGCCGTCGGCAGAAGAACACGGCCTGGACGCCATGGAAATGAAGATCGCGGACTGGATCAACCAGCGCGGTCGCATTTGCCGCCAGAACGTCGGCACGCACCTCTCCGACCTCGAACGCGAGCTGGTGGATCTGGAGAGCGAAGAACAGATCGCCATCCGCGAACAGCGCATCGAGCAGCGCGTACGCGAGGCGGAACTCGCCCTCGGCGGCAAGGTGCGCGCCATCAGAAACGCCCTCGCGGACAAGGAGAACGACGTCCGCATCGGCGCGGAGGAGTTCGAGCGCTTTCGCCACGAGTCGCGCCTGACGCGGCTGCCGGACTACAGCCACCGACGCTCCGCAGGGTGGGTCATCGCCATATGCGCACTGGTCGAGATCGTTCTGAACGCCTCGCTGCTGATGGAGGTCAACGCCTTCGGCCTGCTCGGCTCGACCATGCAGATGGGCCTCATCAGCGCCGTCAACGTGCTGTTCGCCGGCCTTGCCATGGGTGCGCTGCTGCGCCAGCGCCATCACGTCTTCAAGGCGCGAAAGAGCGTCGCCTGGGCGGGCATGGCGGTGCTGCTGGCAGCGGTGGCCGTCTTCAACCTGGCCGTGGGCCACTTCCGCGACAGCATGCAGGCGATCGTCGACAACCCATCGGCGGACGTCTTCGCCGTCGGCGGCGACGCGCTGCAACGGCTGGCGGCGGGCCCGTTCGATCTCGGCTCGTTTCAGACCGCGCTGCTGATACTGCTGGGCATTCTCTGCTTCGCCATCGGCGCGTGGAAGTGGTTCCAGCGCGACGACGCCTATCCCGACTACGGTCGCCAGGACAGGCTGCTCGACGGCAAGAAAGCCGCCTACGCGGCCGCGTACCAGAGCGCCGACCGGGAACTGCTCGAGACCTACGAGCAGCACCAGGACCAGCTCGCGGACATGCTGCACCAGCTGGAGACCAAGCAGAGCAAGTGGCAGGACATCTGCATGCGCGGCAACCGCCTGGCCTCCGAGTACTCCCGCTATCTGAGCCAGTACCAAACCGACCTGGACTATCTGCTCGCCGAGTACCGCAGCGCCAACCGCAATGCCCGCAGCGAACCGGCGCCGCCGCACTTCGACGATCCGGTGCCGGTGAACGACGCCATCCTGCAAGCCCCCACGTTCAATCCGCCGGAGGCCACCAGCATGAAGGGCGTCGGCGACAGCGTCCACGAGGCCATCACCAAACTTCAGAACGCCTACGACGCGGCGACTGCCAACATCCCAACGTTGGAAGCCCTGGCCCGGGAAGGCGCGGAGGCGTTTCGTGCGCGCTCCATCACCGCGTCCTCGGCCTAGCCGCAAAACGCCGTCGGCGGCGGCAGGCCTGGGCAAACTGGGCTTCGCGAGCCGTGCCGGCGCCACGCTGCTGGCGCTGGGGCTGACGGTCGCCGGCTGCGAACGCCTCGACGAAAACCTGTGTCCGCGGGACCGGACACCCGGCCGTACGACGATTCTGGTTCTCGACACTTCGGACCCGCTCACCACCAAGCATCGGGCCGAGCTGAAGCGGCTGGTCGAGGAACTGCAGGCGCCGGATGCGGAGGCCGAGTTGCGGGTCGCTCCTGGCGAGGCGCTGGTCGCCTACGAACTGGCGGAGAATCTGGACGCCTTGGAACCCGTGCTCAAGGTGTGCAATCCGGGGCAGCGTCCGGACGAGTGGGGCTGGCAGCAGGAGCTCACCCAGGGCAAGCAGGTGGCTTGGCGGCGGTGGCGGCGGTTCCAGGACATCGTCGAGAGGCTGTTCGACGAAGCGCATGACGAGACGTCGCGTTCACGTTCGCCGATCATCGAAATGCTCGGCGTGATCGTGCCCCGCTACGCGCCCAGCCGGCGCCTCGGCGCCGGCAGCGGCGGTTCCCGCACCCACGTGATTCTGTTCTCGGACCTGTTGCAGCACTCGGCGACGCTGTCCCACTACGGCAGCTATCCGCCGGCCGCGGACGTCCTCGACACCAACGGCCTGCGGGCGCTGCGCACGGATCTCGCCGGGGTCGACGTCAGCCTGTACCGCTTGGAGCGCAGCCGAGCGCGGGATGCGCGTTGGCAAACCCGCGACCACTACTACTGGTGGACCGAGCTGATCCGATCCTTCGGCGGACGGGTCGTCTGGCAGGAGCCGATTTGACCGTCCTCGCCCAGAGGCACGGCCTGGCGTGTCGCGCCCGGAGCGTCCTGTGGCATTGGGCCTGCAAGCCCGAGCCATGAAACCGCTGCTGGTCGCATTCGTCGGCGGCTTGGCGCTGATCATCGGCGTGCGGCTGCTGGCGCCCCATTTCGGCGGCGAAATGACCGCCGCGGCCATTGCCGCCGCCATTGCCGTTGGCGTCGTCGCCTGGCTGGGCTTCTACTACCACAAGGACGAAGGACGGGACCGGGGCAGCGCCGGCGACGACCTCTACTATCTGGGGCTGCTGTTCACCCTGTGTTCCATGAGCCACACGCTCATCGAGCTGGTCGTCGATGCAGAGGAGGCGCAAGCCCGCTTCCAGCAGTTGATCGGCAGCTTCGGCATCGCCCTGGTGTCGACGATTGCCGGCATTCTCGGCCGCATCCTGCTGCAAGCCGGGGCGGCGCCGGTGGCGCAATCCGAAGGCGAGCAACGCCCCGCGCAAGAGGCAGCGGCGGCAGAGCGTTCCACAGCCGCCAGCGAAGAAATCGCCCAGGCAGGTGAAGAAACGGCGCAGACGATGCTGGCGCTGCGACGCGACCTGCGCGAGGCATCGGCGGCGTTCGTCCACTTCACCCGCGTCACCCTTGCCCACGGCGAGAGCGTCAAGGCGCACACCGAACGCGTGGTCGAAGACTTCAACCGCAGCATCGATGCCGCCGCCGCGCAGGGCGTACACGGCACCACCAACGCCTGGACGCAAGCCGCCGCCAGCATGGCTGCCGCCACCGAGCGACTGCTGGGGCGGATCGACGAACACACCGCCAACGCCGCGCAGCGCACCGAAGCCAGGTGGGACCAGCTGGCCGCGGCGTCAAGCGCAACGGCCGAGGCCGCCCGGGTGCGCCTCGACGAAGACGCCGAGCAGATGGCAACGCTGCTGGGGCACATGGCCGCTACCGGTCAAGCCCTTGCATCGCTGGATGCGCAGCTCGCGTCGACCCGCAACAGCGTCGCCGGACTGGGCAACGAGGCAACCGAGGCCGCGACCCGCATCGGCGACCAGACCGCGGCCACCGGGCGAGCGCACAGCGCCTTGGCCAACGGCGCAGCCCGGGTGCAGGAAACCATCGCGCAAACCCTCGGCAAGACCGCAGAGCAGATCGCGGCGCTGCGCGACGGCCTCGCCGAACAGGGCCGACTGTGGCAGTCCGCTGCGGAGAGCTTCGCCGCCACCACCGCTGCGGAACGGCAGCGTCAAGCGGCGATCGCCGACGAGGCGCGGAAGTCGCTGGACGAGCTGGCCGCCGGGGTCGCCGCCGCTCGCGACGACATCGCCACTCTCGGCGACACGATGAAGAGCGCCGTTGACGAGTTCGCCGTTGCCGCCGCCGCCGAACGGCAGCATCAGGCCAGCGTCGTCAGCGCGGCGCGCAGGTCGCTGGGCGAACTCGCCACCGGCATCGCCGACATCCGCGAGGCCACCGCCAGTTTCGGCGCGACGACTCAGGCGGCCGCCGCGGACGTCGCAGCCGTCGTCGAGCAAGCGCGTCAGGAACTCGGCGTCGAGCGCAAGCAGGAGCAGCCCGAACCGCAACTGCCCCGCTGGCTTGGCGGCCTGCCCGAGCGCTTGCGGCCGCGCTTCGGCGCACGAGCGCAAGGCAAGGGCTGAGCCGGCATCGTGCCAAGCGGTTCGACCACCGAAAACAACGCCTATCGACGCGGCACCGTGTTGGGGCTGACCGTTGCCGAAGTGTTCATCCTGCTGCTGTTTCTGGTGCTGATCGCGCTGTTGGCGCTGGTGCGGGACTGGGAAGTCGAGCGCAGCGAGGCGCAGCACGGGCAGGAAGCCCTGCAGGCATGGCAAGGCGTCCTGGAGGAGTTCAAGAAACCGGAGGACGTCGTCGCGCTGCGCCTACGGAAAGAGGAGGCGGAGCGGAACAGCCAGCGTCAACGCGAACGCGCGGACGCGCTGCAGGAGGTCCTCGACAAGTCCAAGGACGGCGTGGCCGCGGCCGTGGAGGAAGCACTCTCCCAAGCCGAGACCGCGCGCGAGGCGGCCCGCCAGGCAGAGCACGAACTGCACATGCTGCGCACCAAGGGCATCAACCCGCCCTGCTGGTACCGCAAGGTGCCGACGGACGCTGGCGCAACCCGCGAAAAGCCCCACTACACCTTCAACATAGCGGTCTTCGACGAGCACATGATCGTGCTGCCGGCATCCACGCCGACCGGCGGCGCCAGCGACGACAGCAACGCCACCTACAGGAACGAAGCGCGGCGGCTGAACCTCGACGGCCTGCCGTACAACCAGCCGCTCAGCAACCGTGCCTTCCGAGAGCGCTTCGCACAGGTCGAGCGAGACGGAAGAAGCGCCACCGTGCGCTCCTATCCCTGCATCTTCTGGGCGCGGGTCTGGGACCGCACCTCGCCCAGCGCGAAGAATCGCTGGCAGAGCGCCCACGACGAAACCATCGAAGCGCTGTTCGGCACCTACCGAGTCCGAGACGATCCCTGGCCGGGCGAAGACTAGGCGCCCCCCGCGCGTACGTTCGAGCCGCCGCTACGGTGCGGCTGACCGCCGGCGGCGAGTTCGCCGCTCTGACTGCCAGCGCTACGCCCTGCTTGATGAAAGGCCGGCGTCGGCGGACAATCTGCGGAAACCGACGCGGGCTGTGACACGGCGGAGACGAGCCGTCCGCACCGCCGAAGAAAACCAAGTTGGAGGACGTGATGTCGTTGGAGAAGCGCATGAGCCGCTGGCCTGGCCGTGCAGGGCGAAACTCGACCCCTCAACGGAACCGGTTAAGGCACCTCGGATGACGGACGCGCAAGCAATGAACAATCCCTTGGACTGGATTACCGTCAAGGGTTTCAGGAGCATTGCCCATGTTGAGAAGCTCGAACTGACGCCCGTCAATGTTCTGATCGGTGCGAACGGATCGGGCAAGTCCAACTTTGTCGACGTGTTCCCGCTGCTTCGATGCTGGGCGGAGGGTCGCCTCGACGGCTACGTCGGTCGTTCGGGAGGAGCGGACCGCAACCTTCACTTCGGCACCAAGACCACGCCGGAACTGCACGTGCAGCTTGCCTTTGCCGACGGCGAACGCCGTGACATTCATTTGGCCGCCACGGAAGACGATCGACTGCGCGCGATGTCCGGGTCCGTGGGCGGCCCGCCGCCGGCGCGAAACGCCAAAGAACCGCAGCACGCAGACATCGAGACGTTTGTTCGATCGTGCCTGAAGCGGTGGCGCGTCTACCACTTTCACGACACCGGAAAGGGCGCCCCCATCCTCTGCAACTCGGAGCTGAACGACAATCGATTCCTCCGTGAAGATGGCGGTAACCTCGCCGCGTTTCTCTACTTCCTTCGCCAGAAGGAACCGAGCTGCTACCAGCGCATCAAGAAGACGTTTCGCCTCGTTGCCCCGTTCTTCGACGACTTCGTACTGGAACCACTAGCGTTAAACGATCGGATGATCCGCATCGAGTGGCGACACCGCATGGTCGACAAGCACTTTGACGTGTCCACGCTCTCGGATGGTTCGTTGCGCTTCCTCGCGCTCGCCACTCTTCTGCTGCAACCGGCAGGGCTACGCCCCTCCGTGATCCTCCTCGACGAGCCGGAGCTTGGCCTGCACCCCTACGCCGTTGCTGCACTGTGCTCATTGATTCGGAGCGTTGCAGTGGAGACGCAGGTGATACTCGCCACCCAGTCGCCTTATCTGGTCGATCACTTCCAGCCCAAGGACATCGTGGTGGTGGATCGTGTTGCCGGCCAGTCCCGATTCAGCAGGTTGGCACCAGAGGATCTCGAAGCGTGGTTGGAAGACTACAGCCTCGGTGACCTGTGGCTGAAGAACGAGCTCGGCGGCCGCCCCGCCTACGAAAGCTCTAGTCGGAGCGACGGCTGACTCGATGCGCTTGCTGGTACATGTTGAAGGGCAAACCGAAGAGACCTTTGTAAACACGGTCCTTGCGCCGTACCTGTACGGTGCAGGCTATTCCTACGTTGCGGCGCGCATGATTGGCAGTGCGCGCAACCGAAACAAACGGGGCGGCGCCAGATCGTGGCAATCCGTGCTGCAAGGCATCCTCCACCACCTCAAGTCCGACCCGGAGACCATCTCGACGATGATGGTGGACTACTACGGCATGCCACAGTGGCCGGGCAGGGAGTGCGCCGCACGACAGCCATTCGCTGCGAAGGCCGATACCGTGCAGCAAGCCATCGATCGGAACGTCCGCGACCAGATGGGTGCCGCCTTCAATCCAGATCGATTCATAGCGTATGTCTCCATGCACGAGTTCGAGGCGCTGCTGTTCAGCGACTGCGAATCCTTCGCGCGGAGTATCGAGATACCGGATGTAGCATCGAAGCTGCAGTGCGTACTCGATTCGTTTGGCGGCCCGGAGGAGATCGACGACTCGCCGAACACGGCGCCTTCAAAGCGGATACTCGACTTGGTTCCAACCTACGACAAAGTGACCATGGGCACCGTGGCGATCCAAGAGATCGGTTTGGCCAGCATACGCAGCCGCTGCCACAATTTCGATCGATGGCTGGCGCGACTGGAACTGGCTACCAAAGGGACATAGATAGAGCGAGCGACGACATGGCGAGGCAAGCAACTCCGCCTCGATGGTTCCGATGCTCGGTGTCGAAGGATAGAGCAAGTCCACCGTCTTGCGTCTGTCCGGCGTCCTTCAGAATCGACAGCCACGCCCTCCTGCACTCAATGCGCTCCAGCGGCCACGGTGGCCTCCCACTCTCGCGTTCCTCTGCAACGTGGCCACTTGGAGCAGCCCCAAAACGGACTCCCCGCGCGTGTTCCTCGCTTCGCCGTCCGCTTGACCATTGGCGATTGGCATCGTGGACAAGAAGGGGCATCTACGATCGGCGAAGGGTAGTCGTCGGACTCGTCGGGTGATCCAGATTGGCGATTCTCGGCCCGAAAAGGTGTGGTCCGCCGCCCTTCGACAAACGAAGTCAGACCCTCGCCGTCTACCAAGTCCACTCCGTTCTGTCTGGCGAACTCCCGCGCCTCGGCCGTAAACTCCCCAGTGACGACCAAGGCGCCACCGGCGGCACCCTCCGCCTTCACCAAGCCGAAGAGCTCCCGGACGACGCGCACACCCACCTTGTGCGTACGCCAATTCTTGCACTGCACAAGGATCTTGCTGCCGCCTTTCTTCGCGATCAGATCGATGCCGCCGTCCGCGCCGGAGCCTGTCTCCTCAACCGCGTACCCCTTGCGTCGATACGCTTCGGCAACGTAGTGCTCGAAGTCCTGCCACGACCGATCGCGAATGCTCTGCAAGTCGGTCTGGCTCTTGAACAGCTTCGACCGGCACCAATGTCGAAAGATAAGGAACACGGCAAAGCAGCAGAGGGCCAAGGCCAAGACGGGAGTTATCAAGGAAAGAGCGGCAGAAAGCATTGCCACCATCACCGCACCCATCGGGTCGTCATCATCAAATAGACCCAAGAGCAACGGCTCGCCGACTGCTCCGAGGAACCACGCGCCCGCGGCCAGAGCCACCAGGACGATGGCCCACCAAGGAAAAGCCGACACTTTCGCGGCGGCGTTCTTTTCCGAGCGGCCCACTTCAATGCCTCCGATGCTGGCTTGACGGGCAGCGTAGCACATCGGCCATCGTCGTCAGGATGACGGCACGGCTTACCCGCGAGTCAGCGCTACGAGAGCATCGCCGTCTTGTTGCGCTCGATCAGCTCGAAGTCGATCCTGGCACCGAGGCCCGGCTCGTCGAAGGCATGCACCAAGCCGTCGTCGTCCACTTCGATGTCCTCGATCAGGCCGTGCTTCTGCGCCGCGTCCGGCAGCAGCACCTCGAAGTACTCGCAGTTCGGGATGGCCATCAGCAGGTGCAGGTTGGCGACGTTGTTCAGCGAGTTGCCGCCGTGGTGGACCTCGTAGTTCATATGGAAGCCTTCCGCCAGGTGGGCGGTCTTCAGGCACGACGTCAGGCCACCCTTGATGGCCACGTCGCCGCGCAGGAAGTCGGTGGCGCGGGAGAGCACCCAGGGCGCGTAGGAAGTGGGGCCGGCCGGCGGGAACTCCGTCGCCATGATCGGTATGGCGAGGTTCTGCTTGAGCTTCACGTAGTGGTAGATGTCGTCCTCCAGCAGCGGGTCCTCGTACCAGTAGTAGCCAAGCTCCTGCACCGCTCGGCCCACTTTCAGCGCCTCGACGTAGTTGTAGGACCACGTCGAGTCGAGCATCAGGCGGAAGTCGTCGCCGACAGCCTTGCGTACCGCGGTGCAGATCTCGATGTCCTGCTCCGGCACCGCCGGCGGATGGATCTTGTAGGCCGTCCAGCCGGCCTCTTTGAGGCGCAGGGCTTCTTCGGCGTAGGCCGACGCGGAGGGCAGCACGGCGGAGCTGGCGTAGGCCGGAACGCGATCGCGGAAAGAGCCCATCAAGCGATGGATCGGCACGCCGGCGGCGCGGCCAGCCAGGTCCCAAAGCGCCACGTCGATGGCGCCGATGACGCGCAGCATCTGGCCGCGGCTGCGGCGCATCATGGTCTGCCAGATGCGCTCTCGCGCCAGCGCGTCCTCGCCCATCAGCATCGGCTTGAAGCGCCCGATGAGCGCCGCGGCGTCGTTCTCGGCGGAACCCAGGGCGGAACCGAGGAAGGCGAAGCCGTCGCTGCCGTCGTCGGCAACGATGCGCAGCAAGGCCATCTGCGTGCTGCGGCTGCCGGAACTGGCGATGGTGGTGGTGTAGCGCGTGGGCGGAATGTCGTCCCACGTCCAAAGGGTGGCGGTCACGTCGGCGATGCGCATGGCTTCTCCTGCTTGCTTGAATTGCGTTGGGCGTTGAACGGGGCTACTTGGGCGGCTTGTCCACCAGCACGCCGGCGCGCTGCAACGCTTCCACGCGGCTCTGGTCGCAGCCCAGCCAATCTTCGACAACGGCGCCGTTGTCGGCCCCCAGACGCGGGCACGGCGTCCAGTCCTCGCTGCCGATGCCGTTCATCTTCACCGGGTTGCCGGGCATCGGCGTCGGCCCCGGCTCCAAAGGAACGAAGAAGCCCCGCGCTTGAACCTGGCCATCGGCGGTCATGTCCGGTGTGATGTTCACCGGGCCCGCCGGCACGCCCGCCGTTTGCAGGGCCGAAGCCGCTTCTTCCTTGGCGCGCTGCGCCGTCCAAGCGGCGATGGCGGCGTCGATGGCGTCCTGGGCGGCGAATCGCGCCGCTAAATCGGCCCCTCCCGGCAACTCGTCGACGATGCCGCAGAGCGCCTGCCAGTGGGCTTCGCTGCGGCAGCCGATCGCTACCCAGGCGTCGTCGCCGGCGCAGCGATAGACGCCGTGCGGCGCCATCTGCGGATGTCGGTTGCCGATCGGCGACGGCTGGCCGCCCAGCTGGGTCTCGATCAGCCACGGGCCGCAGAACTCGACGCCGCCTTCGTGCAGAGACAGCTCCACGAAGGCGCCCTTGCCGGCGCGTTCGCGTCGCCGCAGGGCGTCCACTACGGCCGCCGCGGCGTTGACGGCGGTGATCGGGTCCATCAGCGCCATGGCGGTGTTGCGGGGTTCGTCGGCGGCATAGCCCATCACCGTGGTAAGGCCGGACATCGGCTCCACGGTGGGGCCGAAGGCAACCCGTTCGCAGTAGGGGCCGCTCTTGCCGTAGCCCGGCATGGCCACGTAGACGAGGTTCGGGTTGACCGCAGCAAGCTGTTCGTAGTCCAGGTCGAGGGAGGGCATGGCGCGGGCGCTGAAGTTCTCGATCACCACGTCGGCCACCGCGACCAGTTCCAGGAACAGCGCCCTGCCCGCCTTCACTTTCAAGTCGAGGGCGACGCTGCGCTTGTTGCGCTGCAGCTTGACGAAGATGGCGTTGACGTTCCACGGCTCCTTCGGCGGGCCGCCGCCAAGCCAGCCGCCCAGGGGCAGGCCGCCATGGAACTCGCGGGGGCCGCGTCCCATCGGGGCTTCGATCTTCACCACCTCGGCGCCGAGGTCGCCGAGGATGCGGGTGGCCAGGGGCCCCGCCCAGACATGGGTGAGATCGAGGATGCGCACGCCGCGCAGCGGGCCGTCAGCCACTCGGCGACTCCGCCGCGGCGGTCGTCTGCAGGTCCGGCACCCAAGCCGGTTCGCCGTGAACGTGCCAGGGCCGCCGCGGCGATCGCACCGCGCCCGTCGCTGCCTCGAGGCGCTGCCAAACGCCGCGTTCGGCCAGGTGCGGGTCGGCCAGCACGTC
Source organism: Candidatus Azotimanducaceae bacterium (assembly GCA_965199875.1). Classification (GTDB taxonomy): domain Bacteria; phylum Pseudomonadota; class Gammaproteobacteria; order Pseudomonadales; family Azotimanducaceae; genus VXYL01. Next base: position 547,087 of record OZ241346.1, read on the forward strand.
GTCGAAGGACTGCACCACCCCCAGCGGAATGCGGCACTCTTCGGCGCCGCGGGCGATGTCCGCCTTCGTCCGCGTCGCCAGCGACTCGGCAACGATGGCGTGCAAGGCGTCGCGGTTCGCCATGCGCTTTTCGTTGCCAGCGAAGCGCTCGTCCAGCGCCAGCTCCGGCCGCGCGAGGAACACCGTGAAGGCGTCCCAGAACGTCGGCACGATGTTGATGTAGACCCAGCCGTCGGCGCAGCGGAACAGATTGGTGGGCACCACGGACCAGAAGTCGCTGCCGTGGCGCGAACGCACCACGCCGCCGCAGTGCCACATCACCGTGGTGAACTGGCTGAGCGCCATCACCACTTCCAGCATGCCGATGTCGACGCTGTTGGTCTCGTTGGCCAGGCGACAGGCGTTGGCGGCGGCGAAGGCGAAGCCGCCGCTCTGGAACTCCACGTAGTGGCCGGGCAGCGACAACGGCGCCTTGTCCGCATCGCCCATCAGATAGGTGTAGCCGCCCATCGCCAGCAGAACGTGCGGCGTCGCCTGCCAGTTGCGCTTCGGGCCGGTGCGGCCAAAGGGCGTGATGGCCACCTTGACTGGCGCCGGCCAGTCGTCGAGGCCTAGCTCCTTGACGGCGTCCGCGCTTTCGGCTTCGGCGACCACCACGTCGGCGCACCCCGCGAGCTCCGCCAGCAGGTGGCTGTCCGCCGTGCAGACGCGGCGCTTGCCCGGGTGCAGGTACAGGTCCAGCGCCTGCTGGCTTGCCCAGGCCGGGGCGGCTGTTGGCGCATCGACACGCACCACCTCGTGCCCGCACTGGGCGAACAGGCGCCCGCAGTAGCCCGCCGCGTAGCCGCCGATCTCCAGCACCCGATCCACGGCTGGCGATGATACGCCAACGGCTGCCCGCGCTTGGCCATCCATCGAACGTCGGCAAGCGTTACACTCGCCGGACGGCAGAGGGAGGGAAACGTGTCGCAAGCCGCGTCCTACGCCGAGCGCGAGATCGCGCTCGCATCGGGCAGGATCAAGCTGCTGGAACAGGGTTCCGGCACGCTGGCGGTGGTTCTGCACCACAGTTGGGGAAGCCCCGGCTGGCTGCCCTTCCACGATCGGCTCGTCGCCGCCGGCCACCGGGTGGCGGTGCCGGACATGCCCGGCTGGGGCGGCTCCGAACGGCCAAGCTGGGCGCGGGATCCCCGGGACATCGCCATCGTCATGGGCCGCGTGCTCGCCGCCTTGGAGGCGCAGCAAGCGAAGCTGGTGGGCCTCGGCTTCGGCGGCTACGTTGCCGCCGAGCTGGCGACGATGAATCCCTCGCGGCTCGGCGGCCTGATTCTGGTGGGCGCAGCCGGCCTGCAACCCCGGCAGGGGGAGATTCTCGATCAGATGATGCTGTCGCACCGCAAGTACGTCGAGGAGAGCTTCCGAGACGCCGACGCCTACGCGGCCTACGTTGGCGACGAACCGCCCGACGACGTGCGCGATCTGTGGGACTTCTCCCGGGAGATGACGGCGCGGGTGACCTGGAAGCCCTACATGTTCAACCGCCGCCTGGAGCCGCTGCTCGGCGACATGGCCGTGCCGACGCTGCTGGTCTGGGGCCAGCACGACAAGGTGGTGCCGTTCGAGTGCGCCGAGCGCTACCAGGCGGCCATTCCCAACGCCCGCACCGAGGTCGTCGCCGATGCCGGCCACGTGGTGGAGCTGGAGCAGCCGGATCGGCTGGCAGCGCTGGTGTCGGCGTTTCCGCAACAGGAGCCATAGGCATGTTCATCGGACACTTCACCGAACGACCGTATCAGGACCCCAGCTCCGGCTACTTCGGCGCCACCGGGCGCAGCATCATGGACCTCGGCATGTCCAACGCCAGCTACGATCCGAAGCTGGGCGCGGACCTCTACAACCGCTACCTGGACGAGCGCGTCTTCGCCGAAGAGATGGGCTTCGACGGGCTGATGCTGAACGAACACCACTCGACGCCGTTCTGCATGGGCGGGGTGATGAACCTGGAAGCCGCCATCCTCGCCCGCATCACCCGCCGCGCCAGGATCGTGCTGCTCGGCAACATCCTGCCCATCTGGGACGACCCGCTGTTCCTGGCCGAGGAACTGGCCGAGATCGACATGATCTCCAGAGGCCGCCTGGTCACCGGCTGGGTGCGCGGCACCGGACGCGAAAGCGTCGCCCACAACGCCGTGCCGCCGTACAACTGGGAGCGCTTCCAGGAAGCCCACGACTTCATCGTCGAGGCGTGGACCAAGCCCGGCCCGTTTCGCTGGGAAGGCGAGCACTACCACTACCGCTACGTCAACCCGTGGTCGCGGCCCTACCAGGAGCCGCATCCGCCGATCTGGATCCCTGGCGTGATGAGCCGCAACACCGTCGCCTGGGCGGCCAGGCACCGCTATCCGTACCTGATGCTGGCGACGGAACTGCAACCGACGGTGGAGTCCTTCGCCTACTACGACGAAGTGGCCGCAGAGGCCGGTTTCGAGGCTGGAACCGAGCACCGCGGCTATCTGTTCAAGGTTCACGTGGACGAAACCGAAGAACTGGCCGAGGAGGCCGGGCGCAAGTACGTTCAAGGCCCGAGCAATCCCTTCCTCGAAGGCAACCAGGGCATCGTCCGTCCGTTCATCCAGAACCTGCCCGGGCTGACCCAGCGCAACAACCTGCTGCCGACCATGAAGAGCTTTGCCGCCGCGGCGTCCCGAGGCCGCGCCGGGCAGCACGCCAAGGAACAGCGCAAGGCCGCGCCGCCACCGCCGAAGGACATCTACAAGGATCAAACCGAGAAGCTGTCGATCATCTCCGGCACGCCGGACACGGTGATTCCCAAGGTGCGCCAGGTGCTGGAGACCATCCGCCCCGGCACCATCTTCTTCTGGGACGGCGACGGCGCCATGAGCCACGACGACCAGATGCGCAGCCTCAGGCTCATGGGTTCGGACGTGATCCCGGCGGTGCGCGAGATGGGCGAAGAACTGGGCTTGAAAGGCCCGTTCGAGGCGGACCCCGGAGGCAACGGCAAAGATGCGGAAGCCGGCGGCGAAACGAACGAAGCCGATGTGCAGGAGGCGCAACCCCGCCAGCTTCCTTGAGTGGGACGCAGGGTTGCGCCTAGCCGGAGCACTTGCCGCCGCCGAGCACGCAGAAGCGCGAGCAGTGTGGATGGTTCAGCGCAACGCTGCCGGCGCTCTCGGCCAAGGTGGCGCCTAGGGAGAACGCGTGCTCGTAGGGAAGCAGCGTGCAGCTCACCACCTCCGGCCTTGCCGCGCCCTTGCGCTTCACCACCATGCGCGACGAAGCGCACATGACGTCGTCCGGGCGCGCGCCCAGCGTTTCCCAGCAGTCGGTGGTGATTTCGGGCGTGTCGGCGGCCGTGTCCATCTCCGGGAACAGCACCAGGTCCGATGGCGAGTCGGCGTCCACCACCACGCCCTCGGCCTCGAACAGCGCCCGAAAGCCGCAGCGCATCGCAGCGTCTTCGTCGCCCCAGCGCAGCCGCCCGGCGACGCGCACCGCAAAGCCGTTGGCGCTCAGCCAGCGCAAGCCGGCAAGCGTTGGCGCCCAGGAGCGGCGACCGCGCTCTTCCTCGTGCAGTTCCGGGCGGAAGTGGTCGACGGAAACGCGCAGCACCAGGCGTTCGCCGTAGCGCCGTCGCAGCCGCAGCAAGTCGTCGGCGCGCTTCATCATCGGGCGCATGGCGTTGGTGAGCACCAGCACGCGGTGGCCGGCTTCCAGGGCGTCGGCCAACATGCCCGCGAGGTCGGGATTCATGAACGGTTCGCCGCCGGTGAAGCCGATCTCCTCGGTGCCGAGATGCAGCGCCGCCGCCTCGTGCAGGTAGTCGAGCGCCTCGGCGCGGCTGAGGTAGACCAGCCGGTCGTTGCGCGGGCTGGACTCGATGTAGCAGTTTTCGCAGGCCAGATTGCACAGCGTGCCGGTATTGAACCAAAGCGTCTTCAGCCGCCGCAGCCGCACCCGCGCCCGCTGCTTGCCGTCCACGGTGCGCGCGGGGTCCACGAACTTCAGCAGCGCCGCGACGTCGGCGTTGCCCGCATCCACCGTCGCGGCGGTCGTCTCGGCCATTCCCTCTCCTTGTCGCCTCGTTCGCTTGCCACAAGCCCGCGCTTGGCGATTATGGCAGGTCGCGCACGGTGCAGGCTTGCAACTCCTTGCGTTCCGATTGGCTAAACTGAATGCCAACGCCGCAGCAGGAGCCATCTTGATCTACGCCCTGGAAGGCCGCCAATTGCACACCGAGGGCGAGACGTTCGTCGCCCCCACCGCCGTGGTCATCGGCGCCGTGAGGCTGCTGCACGAGTCATCGGTGTGGTGGGGCGCGGTGCTGCGCGCCGACTACGACGCCATCAGCATCGGCAAGCGCAGCAACGTGCAGGACAACGCCGTCGTCCACATGGACGAGGGCTTTCCGGTGACCATCGGCGACGGCGTCACCATCGGCCACAAGGCGGTGCTGCACGGCTGCACGATCGGCAACAACAGCCTCGTCGGCATCAACGCGGTGGTGATGAACGACGCCGTGATCGGCGACGACTGCCTGATCGGCGCCAACGCGCTGGTCGTCGAAGGCAAGGTCATTCCTCCGCGCAGCCTGGTGCTCGGCTCGCCGGGCAAGGTGGTGCGCGAACTCGGCGACGACGAAGTGGCGGAAATCACCGACTTCGCCAACCGCTACGTGCGCAACCTGCGCCGCTACAAGGCCGGCCTTCGCCCCGTCTAGCCAGCTCCCGCGTACGGCGAACGAAGGATGACCATCGGCACGCCGCTAGCCGCCAACGCCACCCGGGCCATGCTGCTCGGCGCTGGGGAACTCGGCAAGGAAACGGCCATCGAGCTGCAGCGCTTCGGCGTCGAAGTCGTCGCCGTGGATCGCTACGCCCACGCGCCGGCCATGCAGGTGGCGCATCGAGCGCATGTGATCGACATGCTCGATGCGACGCAGCTGCGGCGCCTCGTCGAAGCGGAGTCGCCGCACTTCGTCGTGCCGGAAATCGAGGCCATCGCCACGGATGAACTGGTGGCGCTGGAAGGCGAAGGCGTGCATGTGGTTCCGACTGCACGGGCCACGGCGCTGACCATGAACCGAGAGGGCATCCGGCGTCTTGCAGCGGAGACCTTGCGCATCGCCACCTCGCCGTACCGGTTCGCCCGCTCGGCGGAGGAATGCCTGGCCGCGGTGGCCGACATCGGCACGACCTGCGTGGTCAAGCCGGCGATGAGCTCCTCCGGCAAGGGGCAGTCCATCGTCCGCGACCCCGCGGACGCCCTGCAAGCGTGGCACCAGGCGCAAGCTGGCGCCCGGGGCGGCGCGGACACGGTGGTCGTCGAGGGTTTCCTGGACTTCGACTACGAGATCACCCTGCTCGCCGTGCGCCACGTCGGCGGCACGTCGTTCTGCGAGCCCATCGGCCATCGGCAGGAAGGCGGCGACTACCGGGAGTCCTGGCAGCCGCAGCCGATGAGCGAGCGGGCCCGGGCCGAGTGCCAGCGCGTGGCCGGCCTGGTGACCGCCGAACTCGGCGGCTACGGCGTCTTCGGCGTGGAGTTCTTCGTCAAGGGCGACCGGGTTTGGTTCAGCGAGGCAAGCCCGCGCCCCCACGACACCGGCATGGTGACGATGGCAAGCCAGGACCTCTCCGAGTTCGCCCTGCACGCGCGGGCGATCCTGGGCCTGCCGATTGCCGAGATTCGCCAGCTAGGGCCTTCCGCATCGGCGGTGGTTCTCGCCCGCGGAAAGTCCAAGGCCCCACCATCCTTTGGCGACCTCCACACCGCCCTGGCCCGACCGGCGACGCAGTTGCGGCTGTTCGGCAAGCCGGACGTCGACGGCGAACGACGCATGGGCGTGGCGCTGGCGAACGGCGAGAGCATCGACGAGGCAAGGCGCAAGGCCCGCGCCGTGGCTGCCGCCGTGCGGGTAGAACTCTAAACGCCTGAAAGCCGACCGACACAATGCCGGCGGTTCAGGCGGGCAGAATCCCCAGCGCGAAGTACGAGTCGCCGGTGGCCTTCAGCGTTTCGTCGATGGAGTAGGTTGCAAGCCCCAGTTCCTGCTGCGCCAGCAGGCAGTAGGAACGCGGCGAATCGTAGGTGTGCCCGGCCGGCTGCCCGCCGTCCATCTCTTCGCCGCCGACCTCCTGCACCGCCGGAAACAGCTGCTTCAGCTTCTGCTGCATCTGCCAGGTAAAGAGTTCGCCGTTGCGATCGGCCGCCGAAAGGATGTAGCGCGAACCGTTGCTGGCCACGGTGCTTTCCGCGCACAGGCGGTGGGCGCGGGCCGTGTCGCGCACGTCGACGTTGTTCCACAGCATGCGCCCGCCGCGGGACTTCCTGTACTGCTTGCCTTGCAGCATGTAGCGGATGCAGTTCTGCCAGCTCCAGCCCTGATCGTGGTTGGCGCACATCAGCGGCCCGATGACGTGCAGCGGCAGGATGGACATGGCGTCGAAGCTGCCGTCCTCCGCCGCCACTTCGTAGAGCATCTTCTCGGCATTGGCCTTGGCCATGGCGTAGGCGAGATCGCGGTTCTCGGGAATGCGCTCTTCCGTCCAGCGGCCGCGATACGCCTCGACGTTGTCGCCGCACCAGTCCTTCTCGGTGAACACGTAGCCTTCCGGGCGCGGATGGCCGACCGCCGCGAAGGAGCTGGTGAACACGAAACGCCGCATGGCGCCGCTCTTGCGCGCCGAATCGAGCACGTGGCGCACTTCGGTGAAACAGCCGTCGTAGACCTGCTGCGGGGTTTCGCGGTTGTAGCCCACCGCCGCGCCGGCGTGAATGACGGCGCAGCAGCCGTCGAAGGCGTCGTCGTAGCTGCCGGACTGGAACAGGTCGCCCTCCGCCAATTCCACGCTGCCGCGCAAGCCCGCTTCGTTCAGCGCCAGGAGATGATCGACCTTCTCAGGCCGCTTGGCATCGCGCACGCAGGCGCGCACCCGATAGCCCTGCTCGACGCAGTCGCGCACGATCCAGGAGCCGATGTAGCCGCTCGCCCCGGTAACAGCGACCGGACCGTCCGCTGGAGAAACCGCTTTTGCCATGTTGTATTCCCTCCCTTTGGTCAGCCAGTGCCGCGAGGCTTGAGCAGCCCTAGCTGGGCCTGCGAGCATACCACCCGCTGGGCAACGGATGCCGCGGGCCGCCACATAGGCAAGCACACCTTCACTCGCCAACTCGGCGTGGCGGCAACCGTTGTATTGCGGTTTCCAAGGGTCTCAGGTCTCCAGCGCCGTGTTGACATCGGCATCGCCAAGTGTACACTGCCAAGTGTCACCTTGGCATGAGGCATGGGCCGTGGAGATGACGGCGAAAGACCTGAGAAGCGGGATCGGCGCGGCGCTGGCGTGCGTGGACCGCGGCGAGACCGTGACGATCACCTACCGGGGCGAGCCCAGGGCCCAGCTGGTGGGTGTGGACCTGCATCAAGGGCTGCCGACGGCCGGAGAGAAAGAGCGCATGCCGGCCTTCGGCATGTGGCGGGACCGGGACGACATGGCCGATGTGGATGCCTATGTTCAAGGCCTGCGCAAGGGGCGCGTTCTTGCTGGTTGACACCGACGTTCTGATCTGGCTCTTGCGTGGGAAGAGCTCGGCGAAGGCCGCCGTTGAAGCATGCGCCGCCGTGGAGCTATCCGCGATCACCTACATGGAGCTGCTGCAGGGCGTTAGAAGCAACGCGGAGCTGCGGCTGCTCCGGCAAACGGTGCGGTTGAACGGCTGGTGCATCCTGCCGTTGACCGAGGCCATCGGCCACCGAGCCACATTGTATGTCGAACGCTTCGGCCTGTCGCACGGCCTGCGCTTGGCGGATGCGCTGATCGCTGCGTCAACGGTGGAAGCAGGCGACATGCTCCTCACCGCCAACGCCCGACACTATCGGTGCATCAGCGAGGTTTCGATCGCGGCCTACGCGCCATAGCGTCCATCGGCCGTGGTGCGCCAGCTGGTCGCTTGACCGGCGTATGATGGCGGCGACCGGAAGCCGATAGCGCGGACGCGCACCAGTCTCATGTTCGATACGCCGGAGCAGATCCAGGGCCAGCTTCTCGCAGGTGAGGACAGCCTCTCCGAGTTCAAGGAGTTGCGGCTGACGGACCGCGGCGTGCAGGCCCCGAACGCGGAGTCCGTGGCGGGCGAGATGGTGGCGTTCGCCAACGCCGACGGCGGCACGCTGTTTCTCGGCGTGAACGACGCCGGCGTGCCGCTGGGCATCCCGCAAAATCGGCTGGACGCCGTGGAGCGCTGGTTCGTGGACATCGCCACGCAGAACTGCGATCCGCCCATCCGCCCCGTCGTCCGCAAGCACGTCGTGCGCATCAAGAGCATGTGCAAGCACTTGATTCTGGGCGAGATTCCTCGTGGCCTCTATGTGCATCGGACGGCCGGCGGCCGCTACTATCAGCGCGTTGGCAGCACGAAGCGCGACCTCACGCCCTCGGAGCTCGCCCGCCTGTTTCAGCAGCGTGGCCGCGAGTACGTCTTCGACGAGCGAGCCGTGCTGGCGGCCAGCGTCTCGGCGCTCAACCAGCATCGTCTCGAAGCGTTCTTTGGCCGCTCGCCGACCATCCCTTGGCCGGACTTGCTGCGCAACACCCGGGTCGTCGCGCCGGACGAACACGGCGCGGATCGCCCCACCGTGGCAGGGCTGCTCGCCTTCGCCACCGAGCCGTCGGACTTCCTGCCCTCCTGCACCATCGAAGCCGCCCGCTACGCCGGCACGGAACTCGCATCCGACCACCTGACGCACGTTGAACGCCTCGCCGGCCCGGCTTCCGACCAGATCGACGCCGCCACCGCCTTCGTCGCGCAGTTCATGCGGGAAGGAAGCGCCAGCAGCGGCGCGCCCGCCTACGCCATCGACGTGGTGGACGAGGCCATCGTCAACGCCGTCGCCCACCGCGACTACGCCATCGGCGGCGCCAAGATACGCCTGTTCCTGTTCGCCGACCGCCTGGAACTCTACAGCCCCGGCGGCCTGCCCAACACCCTGACCCTCGCCGACATGCCCTACCGCACGTTCACCCGCAACCAACTCCTGGTGAGCTTCCTCTCCCGCCAGCGCAGCAAACGCACCGGCGAGGTGTTCTTGGAGTCCCGGGGCGAGGGAGTGCGGAAGATACTGCGGCAGGGAGAGGCGCACTCGGGGCGGACGCCGGAGTATCGGTTGTTCGGGGAGGAACTGCGGTTGACGTTGTGGAGAGCGGGCGTTGGTGGGGCTAACGGATGACTGACGTAACTGTGGGCGAAGTGCTCAAGTCCAGAGAGGCGATACTAGTCCAGTTCGCGGCCGAAAAGCGGCTCGGAATAGAAGTGATTCGGGAGCTTCTCCAGACCGTCCCCCGACAGACGCGGCTTAAGAACGTCGAGTGCGAGCCGCCAAGCCTGACCGAGGTCAGCATATCCGCATACCACGAGTACGAGCGGTGGCTGACGCTCTTGTACCAGCGCTTCTCATTTGACAGCCTCCTTAACCTGTACGACGACATAGCCGGCCGTCACATCCGGACCAAGTTGAAGAACTTCAGACCCGCCAACTCAAGCGTACAGGCGTATGGATTCGGATCCGAGGCATCGCAAGATGTCGACCCGTGGGCAGATGTAACGGTTGGCTGCGTCCAGCTGGTCGCGGCTCTTGTAGCGTCGATCAAGAACGAGGCGGCTAGCTGTGCCCGTCGCGCCTGGTCAGGATCGCGCATGCCCATCGACGACCAAGAGTTGCAGCGCTATGTGGAGTTTTGGCTACGCCGCAAAGAGGGTATGATCGGAGACATCGCACAGCCTCGCGTACGCATCTTATGTCTCTCGATGTCCACGAGTCCAAAGAAGACATTGCTCTGGCGGGCAACCTGGCCAAACGTTATCCGGGAGTGGCCATGGCCGCCAAGAATGTCTGGGAAGCCTCCTCTGGAAAGAGAAACTTACGAGCGGCATAGCACATGGAAAGCGATTGTCGAGACGGTAATCGGCGAGGTACGTTGTTGGGAAAGTCGCGGGGTACCTGTCTTGATTGTACTGGATTGCGCGTTAGGTTGGCCCCGCAAGATGGGAGCGATTGCGTCGCATGCAGCCGGTGAAGCACTCTTGAGTCAAGAAAGACAACATCAGTGGCGGGAAGCCGGGGCCATTGCTGAGGAAGAAGCAGTGCCGTTGTATAACGACTGGGAGACGCTCGAAGAGGCGACGTGGAGGGATGAGCGTAATCAGTTCTTTCGTCGTGCTACTGAGACGTATGTGAGGGAATGCATGCGCGCTGAACCGTATGGCCCGCATGGCCTTGATGTCGGTGCCGACAAATCTGCACGGACCACGCACCAAGCGCTCAGGCTGATCAATCTGCTCAGGTGCAGCTTGGAAGCCTCTCTCCCTGTTCTAACGACTTGGTGTGGCCCCATCACTCAGTCTTCTATTATTGAGGTGACGACCGTTAATGCAAAAGGACGTTCCATACGGGAACGGGCTGAACGTGTGGATCCGCGGGAACCTACACTTGAGGACAAACCCTTGGCGCTGCCTGAAGCAGGCAGTACCGTGGGACACAGTACTTTCGGAACGGAGCTTGAGTCGTGGGGGCGAATCACAACGATGCTTGGCGCGGCGTCGGGATTTCTCCGCGGGAGACTTAAGACCCCCAGAGACGCCGAAGTCGACGACGACGTCGCACGGAAAGAAGGATGGATTTGGTGGCAGGGCTTCGACAGTTTGCCCAACGCTGACTGAACCGCCCCATGTCGCTTCGCGGAAATTTTGCTGCGTTACCATCAGCACTCACACTCCGATCCCCGCCTTAACGAACAGGACTGCTCGAGGAACCCAGCTTGGACTTCCGTGCCGCAAGGACCCTCGGCGCTCAGCCGACTGCCGAGCCGGGCTTTTTCCATTCGGTCGGGCACCGACCATCTACCGCGCATGACGGCTGCCAAAGGCGTCGGCTAACATCGCCGACAAGCCACGCTGCCACAACGAGGAACTCGATTTGAGCACCGCCCCGCAAACCGAAGACGGCTGGAGCAGCCAAGCGCTGGCTGCGGCGCTGCAGGAAGCGCACGTGCCTTCGCTGATCAACGCGCTGGTACACCTCACCGGCGACGCGACGCTGATTCGCGGCGACGTTCGTCCTACGAGCCAGCTGTTCGGGGATCCCCAGGGCGGCATCGGCGCGGAACAGCAGGCTGCCGTTCGGCAACGGGCGCTGGAGGCGCTGTGCGCCTATCGGGATGCCGGGCGACCGGCGCTGGCGCCGCCCTCTCCCGCCTTGGTGAAGGAGATGGTGGACTTCATCGTCGGTGCCGAGCTGGACGAACGCTACGGCGACTTTCTGATGTCCGAGCTGAAGATCTTCGACGAAGACCCGTACCGCGTCTCCTTCGACGACGTGGACGAAGAGGCCAGGCGCAACTTCCACGTCGTGGTCGTCGGCGCTGGCATGTCCGGCATTCTGGCGGCCATCCGCCTGCAACAGGCTGGCATTCCCTACACCGTGGTGGAGAAGAACGCCGATGTCGGCGGCACCTGGTTCGAGAACCGCTATCCCGGCTGCCGGGTGGACAGCCCGAACCACACCTACAGCTATTCCTTCGCGCCCAACGACTGGCCGCAGCACTTCTCGCCGCAGAAGGCGCTGCTTGGCTACTTCCACCGCATCGCCAGCGAGTTCGGCATTCGCGGCAACATCCGCTTCAACACGCAGGTGATCGAGGCGCACTTCCAGGAAGACGGCACTTGGAACGTGCTCGTTGCGAACGACGCCGGCGAAGAGACCATCGCGGCCAACGCCGTCGTCACCGCGGTCGGGCAGCTGAACCGCCCGAAGATGCCGGACATCGACGGCGTCGGCACCTTCAAGGGACCGGCCTTCCACACCGCGTACTGGGAGGCCGAGCACGACCTGGACGGCAAGCGCATCGTCGTCATCGGCACCGGCGCCAGCGCCTTCCAGACGGTGCCGGAAATCGCCAAGACGGCGCGTCAGGTCACCGTCTTCCAGCGCACGCCGCCCTGGGTGGCGCCGCGCGCCGAATACCACGACGACATCAGCGCCGCCAAGCACTGGCTGCTGAACAACGTGCCCTTCTACGCCAAGTGGTTTCGCTTCTGGATGTTCTGGACCACCGGCGAGGGGCTGCTCGGCATGGTGCGCCGGGAACCGGGCTGGAACGAAGACGGCGCGGTCAGCGAGGCCAACCAGCAGCTGCGCGCCATGCTCACCGCCAACGTGCAGCAGATGGTGGGCGACGACGCCGAGCTGTTCGCCAAGTGCGTGCCGGAGTATCCGCCCGCCGGCAAGCGCATGCTGGTGGACAACGGCCACTGGTTCCGCGCCCTCAAGCGCGACAACGTGGAGCTGGTGACGGAGCCCGTCGCCGCCATCAACGAGAGCGGCGTGGCCACGCAGTCCGGCCGCCAGGTGGATGCGGACGTGCTGATCTACGGCACCGGCTTCCATGCCAGCAGCATCCTCTTTCCCATGCACATCCACGGCAAGGGCGGCGTCGAGCTGCGCGAGCACTGGGGCGCCGATCCGCGCGCCTATCTGGGCATCGTCGTGCCCGGCTATCCCAACCTCTTCTGCTGCTACGGCCCCAACACCAACATCGTCGTCAACGGCAGCATCGTCTTCTTCTCCGAGTGCGAAGTGCGCTACATCATGGGCTGTCTGAAGCTGCTGATGCAGCGCGGCCAGCGGGCGATGGACTGTCGGCAGGATGTCCACGACGTCTACAACGAGCGGATCGACGCCGGCAATCTGGACATGGCCTGGGGTTCGCCGAACGTGCGCAGCTGGTACAAGAACGAGCACGGCCGCGTCACCCAGAACTGGCCGTTCACGCTGCTGGAATTCTGGAACCAGACCCTCGCGCCCGATCCGCAAGACTTCGTCTTCGCCTAAAGCCTGCCCGTGCCGGGTTGCCGGCAAAGCACCTTCCAAAGCCTAGCGGCGTCGGCGTGCCTGCTGCTTTCGGGCATCGCGGCTGCCGAAGTGCCGCCAGCCATCGCGGAAACCATGCAAGCGGCCTGCGCGGCGCGCGGCCTGACGCTGCAAGCGCCAGTGCGCGTGCAGCCGATGGAACGGTTCAAGGGCGGCTACACGGCTGGCCTCGGCAGCGTTTCCTGGGAAGAGAAGTACGCGGAAACCTGGCGCAGCGGCTGGTGCGCCCTCGGCATCTACTGCGCGCCGCCGAACGACGAGTCGACCGCCAGCGGAGAAGGCGCTACGCCTGGCAGCCCGCTGGCCGGACCGTCCGGGCTGTACGACTTCGAGAAGAACACTCTGTTCGTGCGCATGGCCGGCCTCGCGTCCAGCACCGTCGCGCACGAGACCGTCCACGCGCTGCAATACCACAACTTTCCCGAGCTGAACGCCGCCCACCCGTGGGACAACCGCGACTTGGCCGCAGCGACCGCGGCGGCCATCGAAGGCGACGCCCACGTGGTCGGCACGTCCCTCGACCCGGTCAGCCGCCGCTACTGGTGCAGCATGGATCCGCGCCACATCGACGCCAACTTCGTCGGCTGGCGCCGCTGGCGGGCCGACAGCTTCTGGGCGCACGAGGGCTTTGCCCATGTCTTCGGACCGCCGCGGGTGTTGCAGCGCTGGCTGGACGACGGCCCGGCAGGCGCGGATCGGCTGCTCGAGTCGCCGCCGCTCTCCACGCTGGCCGTGTTGCAGCCGCAGCGCGCGAGGCCGGTGGACTTCATGCGCATGCCCGAAGACCTGCTGACGGCGAAGCTCGGCGAGCGCGGCTGCGAAGAGGGGCTTGCCAACACCGCTGGCGTCGTTGGCATCTGGGGCTTGCTGCTGCGCCACGGCGACGACGATGCGACGCCGGATCAGCTGCCGGAGTTTCTGTACGAATGGCGCGGCGACCGTTTCAGGCACATCGCTTGTCCGAGCGAACGCGACGACGAACTCGCCTGGCTGACGCGCTGGCGTTCCGCTGCCGCGGCGCAGGAGTTCGCCGCACGGCTGGGCAAGATCTCCGGCAGAGCCGCACTTCACGGGCGCGTGCTGTCGACGCCCTTGGCGGCGGTGGTTCGCGGCAAGACCGTAGTTGCGACAACCCGCGCCTTGGCCAGCACGATAGACGGCTTGGCCGACGCCGAGACCAGGCAGTTCGCGAACTATCGCGAGTGGCTGGCAAGCGGCTGCTTTCCCAACGACGAGTGCTACGAAGCCCCGCAAGGCTGGCGCAAGGGCCTTCAAGAACCGGAGTACGCTTGCCAGCGAACGGCACCGCAGCGCCAGCCCTTCCTCGACTGGCTGCAACGCATTCGCCGCGCGCGCCAAAGCGCACCTGCCACGCCTGCCGAGATCGACTCGGTGCTCGCCCAAAGCGCGCAACTCGCTTCGTTCTGCAACTTGAACGCCGTGCGCAACGGCGATTTGGCCCAGGCCTGCCGGGCGGTGGTTGCCGGCATCGCCCACTGGAGCACCTGGCAGCGCGACCCGCACTGGCGACTGCTGCCGCACTGCGGCGCCGCCAGCGAACTGCGCGACTGGATGCACACCACCTACCACCCGGACGCCGATAGGCCTTTCGCCTCGGCATCGACCTTCGCCGACATCTACGGCACCACGGTGGTCGCCCGAACCTTCGCCGGCGCCGGCACAGCCGGCCTGCGCGAACTGCTCGCAGACCCGCCGCTGACGACGCGGCACTATCTAGTGCCTAGGAGTGGCGAGGCGGTGGCGATCCTGCGCCTTCCCGACAAGCGCCTCGCCGCGTTCGGCTGCTCCGTCGTCAGCAGCGACGTGCTGGGCGCGCGCTGGATCTGGAATCTGCTGCTCGACTACGGCCAGTTGGCGGACGACGACGCGCCGCCGGACTGGCTTCGCCACTGGCAAGGCGACCGCCATGCCTACATCCGCTGCGCCACCGCCGGCGAAGGCTGGGTTTGGGCGATCCACTGGCAGGACGAAGCTGCTGCGAGGACGTTCGCTGCCGCCTACGCGGCCCTTGAAGACCACAGGGACGAAACCGGACTGCCCGCACAGCGCGTCGAGGTGCGCGGGCAGACCACCTGGCTGCTGCCCGACGCCCCGTGGCTGTGGCGCATCGAACCAACCCTGACCGACGGATTGGAGGTTGAACGGTTCGCCACGTTCCAAGACTGGAAGGCAGGCGGCTGCTATCCGCAAGCCGAATGCAACCGCGTGGCGCAGCAGGCGCCTTGATCGGCGCCCCGCATCGAGTCGGCTCCGCGAAGCGGTCAGCCGTAGATGGGCACCGCCTCCGGCGAGTTGTCCAAGGCGGCGAAGTCTCGATCGTTGGTCACCAACGCGATGCTCGCCGTTTCCGACGCGGTGGCGACTTGAACAGCATCCGGCAGGCGCAGCCCGAACAGGCCGCGCAGGCGAGCGGCGCGGTGGGCAATTGAAGCGGTGAGATCTGCCAAGTGCCACGCGGGCCGGACGGTCAGTGCGCGTCGATACTGCTGCGCCAAGGCTTCGTTGCCGGTGCGCAGCGGGCCTGTGAGCACTTCGGCAAGCGTCACCGTGGCGATCACCAACTCGTAGTCGCCGGCCTCGGCCCGTTCGAAGAGCGGCGCATACCGCGGAGCGAAGTGCGGATGGCCCTCAAGGAAGTAGATGATGGGCGCACTGTCCACGGTCACCCTGCCGCCAGGAGGCAGAGCCCCGATGTCCATCACGGCCACTCGTCACGCATGGCGCGGACGAACGCCCCCGCGTCGCCGTAGCACCCCTTGGCCGAACCACGCAAGGCGGAGAGCTCCGGCGCCTCGCGGAGCGCCTGCCACACCGGAACAACCGCAGCGTAGGGTTTGCCCCGCTTGGTCACGATGGTGACCGTGCCTTCGCGGTTCGCAGCCCGCAAGATGTCGGGCAGCTTCGTTCTGGCTTCGTTCACCCCAGCCGTTCGAACCTTGCCTTCCATTGCCTGCTCTTCTCGTCAAACCGTCTGTACAACCTAATGCAATACAGCGGCACTACGCAACCGTCGGGACGACGACCATGACGACCCACGTGCGCCGTCGCGGTGCTGGGCAAACGCAAGCCGGTGGGTGTGCGACATTTGGTGGCACCGGCATGGGCGATCTCGCACATGAATTTTCAGCCTTTGTCCGTTTCGCGCCAACCCGTCGCCGGCGCACAGTGCCGCCCATGGCAAGACAAGCACTGCAAAGCGACCCGGCCAACAAGCAGCTCTTCTCGCACCCGCGCGTGGCTGCGGACCTCGTCCGCCTGCTCGGCGACCCTTGGGTAGACGACCTGGACCTCGACCGCATGGAGCGCCTGCCGGCGGAGTACATCTCGGGCGATTTGCGCACCCGGCGCGCCGACCTGCCCTGGTGGGCGCCGTTCAAGCCCGGCACGGGCCACCCCGCCGGCGCGGGGGTGATGTTCCACATTGAGTATCTATGTTTGCAAGCGCCCCTATTGGGACTGTATTTTCATATAGCTCTCTCTGTCCGTCGGCGGTTGTCAGATGATGTTCATGCTGGTGCTGGCTGGCCGGCGTTCAAGGACGATGCGCCGCCGGATGCGGTCGTGGCTGGCGGCTGGCCCTTCGGGCCTTGGCTGCGGTCGCCAAGGCTCCCTTCGCCAAGGCCCGAAGGGCCGCCGGCGTCCTCGGCCGCATCCGGCGGCGTGGGCTGGCCGCCCGCCCGCGGCGCCCAGAGCCGGTCGTCGCGGAGCAGGACGTTGGCGAGCAGGAGCAGCTTGCGCATGACGGCGACCAGGGCGACCTTCGGCGGCTTGCCGCATTCGACCAGCTGCCGGTACTTGGCGGCGAGGTCGGGATTGCAGCGGATGGCGCTCAGCGCCGCCATGTAGAGAAGCCGCCGCGCCCGCCGTCGGCCGCCCTTGATGTAGCTTCGGCCCTTCCAGTTCCCCGACTCGCGCGTCATCGGCGCCACCCCCGCCAGGCTGGCGGCGGCCTTGGCGTCCAGCGCGCCCAGTTCCGGCATCTCGGCGACGAGGCCGGCGACGGTGACCGGGCCGACGCCCGGGATCGAGGCCAGCACCTCGGCCCGCCGCGCCAGTTCCGAATCGGCGGCGAGCAGCCGGCGGATCTCGGCGTCCACGGCCTTGAGCTGGCGGTCGATCTGCGCCAGCCGGCTGCGGTTCTGCCGCTTGAGCAGCTTGTGGCGGACGTGCTTCTGGCGGTTCAGCGCCGCGACGCGGTCCTTGACGAGTCCGTCGCGCGCCGTGGCCAGTTCGTCGAGGTCGCGCTGCGTCGACGGCCGCGCCTCCACCTGCCGCAGCGGCAGCGCCCGGCCCATCGTGGCGAGAACGCGCGCGTCCACCGCGTCCGTCTTCGCCGCGCCCAGCGCCTGCGCGAAGCGCCTCGCCCGCGCCGCGTTCACCCGCGCCAGCCGCAGCCGCCCGGCCAGCGTCTCCTCGAAGTCGCGGTGGCAGTGGCCGGTGGACTCGTAGACCACGACGACCGCGTCCGACTCCCCGGCCCACGCCGCGAAGTCCTCGAAGCCCTTGGCGTCGTTGGCGAAGCGCTTCGCCTGGCCGTCCAGCCGGCAGGCGTCCAGGTGCGTCTTCGAGATGTCCACGCCGATGGCATCCCGGCTATGATCGTTCATGCTTTCCTTCTCCTGTGCTTGTCGTTCGAGCCTCTACGCTCGCGTATCTATTCAGGACTTGGGAAAGACGGTGGCGACCTCTCTCGAGAACGGCCCCGCAACGGCCCATTCCAATCTCGGTCCGACCACCGCCGCCTCCGGCTTCCCGGTACCGGGAAGCCGGAGGAATGGGCCCTCCCGAAGGCACCATCAACGCGATCTAAACAGACAAGTTCCAATCAAGCCCGGATGCCCACATGGCGGAGCGGCTGCTGGAGTACGTCGCGCTGCTGCCCCGGGAACTGCGCCGCACCGGCTGGATGGCGGCGGAAGGCGGCCGGGTCGTGGCGCACGTGCCGCTGGTGGTGTACAACGGCCGCGCCGAGTGGAACGCGCCGCTGCGGCTGGACGAGCGCGGGTGGGCGCCGTCGGAACTGCGCACCTTGCAACCGCGCCTGTTCTACCGGCTGATTGACGCGAAGGACTATGCGGGAGACGATGCGGCGGACGGCAACCTGGCGCGGGCGGTGCTGGCGCTGGACGCCGCACCGGCGCAGGGGCTGGTCCCGGCGCTCGAGCGGGCCGTGGCGCTGCTCTCGGCGCTGGACGACCAGGAACTGTGGCGGTCGTTCGTGGCATGGTGCGGCGGCACCCTGAGTCCGCGCCTGGGCGGACGGATGCCGGCTCTGGTGGAAAACAAGGAGACGACGATGCTTGCGGAAACGCTACGGGAATGGGACGAGATGAAGATCGCCGAGGGCCGGCGGGAGGTGTTGTGCAGCCTGGCCAGCCGGCGCTTCGGCGCGGCTGCCGGCGCCGAGCTGGAGGCGGTTCTCGCTGGCGTCGAGGACGCCTCGGAACTGGCGCGGGTCGGTGCGCTGATCATCGACTGCGACAGCGGCGCGGAGTTCCTCGCCCGCGCGCGGCGTCGCTAGCGCAGGACGACTGCGCTTTACGGGACGCCAGGCGTTCAAGGCTTGTGCTCGTCGCGCGCGCCAGTTCCGTCCCTGCTGGCGGCTGTCTCCTTGCAACCGCTGAACCGCTGTTCAAGGGGGCCGAGCGCGTTCCGCCGCCGAATGTCGCACACCCCAAGCCGGTACTGTGCTTGACGAAGCGCTAGTGTAGTGTCCCTGTCGTAATGTTGATTAAACGGCTGCCGCCAGTTTCGCCGTGGCACGGCCGACCTTTTCGAGGATCTCCTCGGCCGACTTCGTCCATGCCAGCGGCCGCGGATTCTCGTTGTAGGTGTCCAGGTACTGCTTGAGGCTCTTCTCCAAATGGCACACCGAAGTGAACGCGCCGTGCCGCAGGCGCTGCTCGGAGAGCAGCGCGAAGAAGCGCTCGACGAGGTTCAGCCACGACGAGCTGGTGGGCGTGAAGTGCAGATGCACGCGCTTGTTCCGCTGCAGCCACCTGCGCACCTTCCCGTGCTTGTGCGTGGCGTAGTTGTCGAGCACGACGTGGATGTCCTGCCCGGACGGCACCGCCCTGTCCACCTCGCGCAGGAAGCGCAGCACCTCCTGGTGGCGGTGGCGGCGGAAGGACCGCCCGATCACCTCGCCCGACGCCATGTCCAGCGCCGCGAACAGCGTGGTCGTGCCGTGCCGCTTGCAGTCGTGCGTCATGGTGCCGCAGCGCCCCTTCTTCATCGGCAGCCCGGGCTGCGTCCGATCCAGCGCCTGGATCGAGCTCTTCTCGTCGAAGCTGAACACCGCCGCGTTCTCCGGCGGGTCGAGGTACAGACCCACCACGTCGCGCAGCTTCTCCTCGAAGCGCGGATCCGTGCTCAGCTTGAAGGTCCGCGACAGATGCGGCTTCAGGCCCCGCGCCCGCCACGTCCGGTTCACGAAGTTCCGCGACGCCCCGACCTCCCGCGCCATCGACCGGCACGACCACTGCGTCGCGTCCTTCGGCAGCCGCGTCGTCGTCGCCTCCACGATGCGGCTGCGCAGCGCCTCCCGCTCGGCGTCGCTCCGGCCGCCCTGGTTGCCTCCCCGCGCCCGCTCCCTCTCGATCCCCGCAATGCCTTCCTCCGCGTACCGCTTCCGCCACCGCCCCACCTTGTTCACTTCCAGCCCCAGCTCCGCCGCGATCTCCTGGTTCGTCAGACCCGACGACGCCTTCAGCACGATCCGCGAGCGTTCCCTCAGACGAACCGGAGCGCTGCGCGACGACGCCCACCGCTCCAGCTTCGCTCGATCCCCGTCCGACGCCTCGACCCTTGCCACCACCCTCATGTCTTGCACTCCGCCGCCTGCGTGCGAGCATCCCGACGGCCTCTCGGCAGATAATCAACCCTATGATAGGGACACTACACTAGCGGCCTCGCCGTGCCACCGCCGCCCGCACGTTCGACGCGGACGGCGATGCGCGCCTGAAGTGGCGGCGCGAGCGCTCCGAACGCGGGCCGGCGCTCCGCATTCTGGACGTGCGCTTCGACTGGATGCGCCATCCCACCAGCGAGCGCGCGCTCAAGCGCCTGGTGCTGGAATCCGTGGATTGGGTGAACGTGGTGGCGCTGACGAAGGACGGCCTCTCCATCATGGTGGACCAGTACCGTTTCGGCATCGGCGAGCGCACCCTGGAGGCCCCCGGCGACATGGTCGATGCGGGCGAGACGCCGCTGGCCGCGGCGCAGCGCGAGCTGCTCGAAGAGACCGGCTACGGCGGCGGCAAGTGGCGCAATCTGGGCGCGGTGCAGCCCAATCCGGCCATCCATCCGCACGTTGAAGGTGGCGGCCGGCGCTTCTGGCGCCGTGGGCTGTGGGGATGAATGTCGGCCAGTGGTCAGTCGCGCCCTGCCGCGAACGCCGCAGGGCGGCTTCCAACTCTGCAACGCGGCTCTCCGCGGCTGCCGCACGAAGGTCCCACGCCCCGCATCCGGCGAATGCTGTTGACAGGGGCATCAAGCTCCGGCAGCATCCCGTCCGTTACTGGGTTCTCGGCCACCGTATTCGAGTGAGGGGCTACGTTACGAACAGTGCGCTGTCGTTCGCTTCGCCCCTGTTGACCGTGGCCGGCACCTTGACGCTACCGGAGGATCGGATGTTGGCAAGACGAACAGCGCTGGCGTGAAAGATGGCGGGAGAGGTCAAGAATTTGGAACAGATCAAGGAAAACGCTCGCCGCTTTTCGACGATCAAGGATAAGCCTGAAACGGCCTTGTTCAAAGGCTTGGCCGGGCACTATAACTGGTATTACTTCAGGGACTTGGGTGTGTTCGCGCCGAACAAGTTCATAGGAATGGTCAATGCCACGGTGGACGGCTACGCGGGCAAATTCCACGGTGGCGATACGAAGGATCAGCTTCAGCAGTGGTTCAAGGCAATAGATCCCGAAAAGGCGTCAAATGCGTTCGACCGATGGCGAGCGGCGCTGGAGAGCTACATGCAGAAACTTGGCAAACCCCTCAACAAAAAACATGTACGGCAGAAATGGTCGCATTCATATCTTGGAGGATGAGTATGACGAGTTGTGCAACGAACGAAAGCCGAACGTTTGGATGGTACGGAGCAATGGTGGAGAGTGGACTCCGGATTTCCTCGAAGGCAAATATGTGGGATTCAACCAAAACCTAAATGACGTCGACATGTCCAAGCGCACGCAAGAGGTAGAGGACGAGGTAAAGCGAGCGTTACCCGACTATAAGCCTCAAGGCATCAATAATGTAGCTAGGGGAGTCACCGATTTCCTCATTAACATCGAGATCGGTGACTATGTAGTGACCGACGACGGAAAGCAGACAATCCACTATGGAATCCTTGGGGACCTCGAATATGCCGAGGGCTGCTTGCCGTGTTCCAATCGACGAAACGTGAACTGGATCGGTGATTTCAATAAGGACGTGTTTAGTGGTCTGCACTTACAGCAAAATGCCATTTTTGGACTGAACGATCAGCAAGAGCAGGCTGTGTTTCGAGCGATTGGACGTGTGGACTTGCTAGGAAACTGGAACGATCAGAACGCGGGAGCTTCGGAACACTCTGATGCCCATCCAAGCTTGCGCTCTCTTGCCGACGCACTGCTGCTAGATCCCGTGTTCTTGGAGGAAATCTGGACGTTGTTGAAAGAAAAGCGCCAGATTATCTTCCAAGGGCCGCCGGGGACCGGGAAGACTTACGTCGCCCGGAGGTTGGCCGAGTGTCTTGCGGGGTCGCCGAAGCGCGTCACCATCGTGCAATTCCACCCCTCCTATGCATATGAAGACTTTGTACAAGGCTTCCGCCCAACTCTGAAAGAAGGTCAGGCTGGCTTTGAGTTGAGCAATGGCCCATTGCTTGAAGCCGCGGCACGAGCGGAATGTGAACTTCGCGCCAGCCGAGCGGCGTCTCGGCCCGCGGAAAAGCACTTCCTCATCATTGATGAAATCAATCGCGGCAATCTAGCGAAGGTCTTCGGCGAGCTTTACTTTCTGCTTGAATACCGGGACGAGGAAATAACGCTCCAATATCATAAGAAGACGAAGTTCAGGTTGCCTCCCAACCTCTACATCATCGGTACAATGAACACGTCGGATCGCTCGATCGCCTTAGTCGACCTTGCGTTGCGCCGTCGCTTCTACTTCGTCTCCTTCGATCCGCACGAGCCGCCTGTTGAAGGGTTACTCAAGCGCTGGCTAGACAAGAACGCCTCCGACATGGCGTGGGTGGCAAAGGTGGTCACGAAGGCCAATGGGCGGCTCCATGAGCGGCTTGGTTCTCGCCGAGCGGCCATCGGGCCGAGCTACTTCATGAGGGACGGGTTGAACCGAGAAGCGGTCGTGCGCATCTGGAAACACGGCGTGATGCCGTATGTCGAGGAACACCTAGTCGGGGAACCAGATCGGCTGAAAGACTTTGAGTTGGATGCTCTGGAAGGTCGGTCTGGCGGGGGTGAGGATGACGATGGACCGGCGGACAACGCGGCAGGATTGGCCGATGACCAAGAATCTCCATCTGAAGGAGTATGAGGAAAGGGAGCCCATCGCACTGGATGTGGCGCAGCGTGATGCCTTAGCAGATTCGGTCCCGTCAATCAGGATTGTGCCCGAGCGTGGCGAGGAAGGGCAATACCGACTCACAGCGGGATCAGTGGTGGGCGCGTTTGAGATCGGCGAGTTGTCCGTACTCATTCATCCGAAGCTTGACATCCCGAAGCTCATCTTCTGGCGTGCTACGCCATGGACGCCTTTAGCCTTCACGATGGGGAGCGATACCGCTTCGAGGAAGCGGAAACGTTGCCGGACGCCGTGGCATTGTCGCTCTTGGTCGCGGCTCGAAAAGCGTTCGAAAGGGGGTTGTTGCACGGCTATCGCACGGAGGATGAGTCCCTGCATACCGTGCGAGGCCGCATCAGAATGGGCGATCAGATCAGGCGGCGCTTCGGCATGCCCTTCCCTGTCGAGGTGCGATACGACGAGTTCACCGATGACATCGTCGCGAATCGGCTCGTCAAAACAGCGGCTTGGCAACTTGGGCAGCTGCGGCTCCGGTCCAAAAAAGCCAGAGACGGGTTGAGAGAGGTCTCTGCGAGGCTTGGCAATGTATCGCTCGTCGAATTCTCCCCGCACGATGTACCCGAGGTCAGGTTCGACCGGTTGAACGAGAGATATCGGGAGGTGGTCATGCTTTCACGGCTCGTGCTCCGCCGGCGCTTCTTTGAGGCCGAGCCTGGCACGGTCCCGGCGCCGGGGTTCCACATGGACATGAACGTCGTCTTCCAGCACTTTGTCACGCGAGCGCTACGCGAAGCTCTTGGTGTCGACGACCGGACGCTTCGATCGGACAAAGGGCTCAGGGGCGATCATGTCTCGCTTGACGAGGATGGGCGCGTAGGACTTGAACCCGATCTCTCCTGGTGGGATGGTTCTCGCTGTACGTTTGTTGGGGACGCGAAGTACAAATACATCAAGGACGGTGCGCCGAACGCGGACCTTTACCAAATACTCGCCTATGTGACGGCGTTTTGATCTTCCCGGAGGGCTGCTGATCTATGCGGAGGGGGAGCGCCAACGTGATTCATTTCGAGTTCGCAACGCAGGGAAACGCTTGGAGATCGCCGAAGTCAATCTGGCCGGCGATGTCGATGAACTGTTACGTCGGATAGGCCGGCTTGCCGAACGAGTCCAATCCCTCCGCCGAGACGCGGGCCGGACGGGGAAGCCATTGGCTATGGCATGAGCGCGCACCTCGCAGCAAGCGCATCAAGCCCAATCGTCGTGCTGGACGAGGCCACCTGCCACTTGGACCCGGCGGCGGAGGAACGCGCCGAACGCGCCTTCATGGCCAGCGGCTGTACGCTCGTCGTCGTTGCCCACCGGATGTCGGCGACGTTGCGCGCGAAGCGGGTGCTTGTGATGGGTGGCGAGGGCGTCGATGTCGGCCAGCACAGCGAGTTGCTGCGGCGCAATGCGCTGTATTCCGACTTCCACGCCATGTGGTCGCCGAGTGGGACGGCGGGCTAGCGCCGGAATGTGCCTGCCTTACCAATCGGCGATCTGCGCCAAGTTGTGGTTCTCGATTTGGTGCCGAACGACGTAGCTGGATACGCCGAATTCATCTGCCAAGTCGTCCACGTCGTCCAAGGGAATGCGGTCGCTGCGTAGCTTTCTTCGCAAAGCCTCGGCAGGGGCGAGGAACTCGGCGGCGAATGCTCTTGATTGCGCCTGCCGGTCGGTGGCCAATCCACTCAGAATCGCCGGCCCCTGCATGGTGCGACCCAAGTAGTCGCCGAGGGCGCGCGCCAGGAGGAACCGTCGCGCCGTTTCGCGGTCTTTCGCAACCGTGCAGGCGGGGCTCTCCGCAGCGACCAGTCCTTGTATGTCTCTGGTTGGAGGCTGCATCACGACCCAAGGAATCGCCTCGGCCCCGGCCGAGCGGAAGTTGTAGCGCAGTTCCGTTGGTTGCAGTTGAGCGCGGGCAGCACGCGCCAGGTCGTACCCGCGCCTGTAGGGCTCCTGGGCCGAAGGCTGCGGCAGATCACGGCGGAACGCATCCCAATCGCCACAGCCGAAACCGTCGACGCGCTGCGTGGCATCTGTCAGCCAGTCGGCCAGTCGCGGGAGATTCTGTTCGCTTGCCGCTGCCAAAGCATCCTCGCGAAGGGGCGTCGCGGTACGCTCCCAGAAGTCGATGATTTGATCGGCCAGCTCTCGGGGCGTGGCGAAAGGATCCTGGCCCAGCAGGGCCGCCGCCCGGCAGAACTCGCGCTCGTCTTGGTCCACCGCTTGGATGGCGCTCCACTCGCCGCGCAGAAGCTCCGCCTCTGGATCGTCGTCGGGGAGCCGATCCAGCACGGCTTCCACGACGTTTCCGAATGCCGCCTCAAGCATGTCGCGATCGACCAGCGCTTCGCCTTGTTCCGTGAACTCTATCGCGCTGTGACGGGGCCGCTGCGGTCGCCAACGAAGCCACATCTTCTCCGGCGTTGGCGCAATCGTCAGGCTCGGAAGCAAGTAGCCCTCGCCGATGCAGGCGAAGTCGTGTGCCTCGGAGAAGCCCGGCCGCGGCGGCCACGCCCCCCCGACTTCGTGAAAGAGCCGCCACCAGTTGCCTACCAGCCACTGCGCGACGCAACCAAGAGGCGTCACCACGTGATTCCGGCAGGAGCGACTTCGACGGTCCAGCACGGACGTCACCACCGCGCCTTCCACTTCGATGGTCAATGCCGCCATCGTGGACTGCGCGAGCGAGTCCCTGGATGGCGGGGCCTCCACCCAGTCGAAGTGCATGCGGAAGGTCATTGAAGCCCCCGCACGCGCTGCCAAGGTTGGACCGGGTAGCCGTGGTACTCGCCGGAACCTAGGCCGCCCTGGCGGGCCTCGTATACCGTCCCTTGCTCCCGGTGCCAGACGTATTGTGGAAACCTACCTCTCCAGGCACCGGTATGGCCAGCGAGGACGCTGGCTCGAAGCCACTCCTCAACGCGCTGGCGATCCGCGGTCAACTCCTTTGGGCAAATCGTAGCGTCCGGCCGTCTTGCAACAGCAACACCGGCGCTCGGCGCTGCGGCGTGGTAAGGACTCCCGACGTAGAAGCAACTCGACGCCACGAGCTCGATGTCCACGTCGGGAGGCTGTGGCAGAACCTGCCGAGACTTTGGATTGTCACGATGAAACGTCGGCCTTCGCATCCATTAAGGCCCAATTAACTGTTGGAACGCGACACTACCACAGCGGCGGTTGACCGACGCGACGACAGGCTCCGGCCCATGGCGCGACCGTACCTGAACCTGTTCGCGCTACCGACGCCCGTCCCACGCGCTACTCCAAGCAGCGATGCCGCGACCGCAAGATGACAGCCGCGCCCGCGGTGGGTTAGGCTTGCGGCGCAATGGCGGGGTGGCAAGGTTTTGCGCCGCGCCGCCGTTCCGGTTGGCCTTGGGCGATGCCGTTGCGCTGGTCGCGATGGGCCAACGCGCTTTCGAGTGCGGCACGAAACCAAGCCACGAGGGGGAAGAAACCACAGATGTCCAACGCAACAGCCGTGTTGCTGCGCACGGCCGACAAGCGTGGCCAAGCCAACGAAACCACCGTCGAAGTTCCCGCCTACGACCGCCAGCGCCTGGAAGACGTCGGCTTCATGACCGCCATGACCTTGACGCTGCTTGGCAACTACCAGCAAACCGGGCACTTCGGCGGGCCGCTCGCCTACACCCCCTACAACGTCGCGCTGCATCTGGCCGGGCCCGAACGCGGCGGCCTGCGCTACGACTACCGCCGCCCGAAGCACCCCTTCGGCGACAAGCTGCTCTTGGCCGGTGGCCACAACATCCCCACCCTCTACGCGCTGTGGATGATCCAGGGCGAAGCCATGGCCCGTCGCCACGCCGCCACCGGGGACGACCGCTTCCACGTCGACCCGAACGTCGCCATGCTGCCCATCGACGCGCTCGGCTTCAGGCGCGGCGCAGGGGCCTTGAAGAGGCTGCTGCAAGACGCTGGACTGGAGGACGACCCGCTGTTCGCCCAAGCCAAGCTGCGCGGCATCCGCTCGCTGGCGGGGCATTCGGAAACCACCGATCTCATCAACGACGTGAACGGCGGGCCCTCCGGCATCGGCATCGCCACCGCGGCCGGCAAGGCCGCGTTCTGGGACTTCATGGGCGCTGGCGAAGCGCCGAAGATCGTCGCCCTCGAAGGCGAGTTCGCCATGACCGCCGGCCATGCCCAGGAGTTCAAGACCCAGGCCGTCGCCCAGCGCGTCGGCAAGCGTCTGCGCATCCTGCTGTCCTACAACAACGCTGGCATCGACGACTCCCTGCTCGGCGGCGTGGTGGCGAACTCCATCGACGGCTACGACATCGCCGATCAGTGGGCTGCCTACGGCTGGAACGTGATCTCCCTCGACAACGGCAACGACTACGACCAGGTGCTGGCGGCGCTGAAGACGATGGAGCAGTGGGATGCAAGGGATCGCCGCCCGATGATCGTCGTCGGCAACACTACCAAAGGCTGGTGGCCAGCGGCCCAGGACGGCGCCATCCCGGGCTTCGGCGATCAAGTCGTGGGCTATCCCAGCCATCCCTACGACATGAAGATGAACTCGCCCTACTTCGTCGCCTTGGCGGAGACCTTCGAGCAGCGCTTCGGCGTGACGTTCCAAGGCATCCGCGATGGCGCGGTGAGCGATCAGGTCGAACGCCTGCGCCAGTTCAAGACCAACATCGACGTGGCGATGTCCGTGCTCGACAAGGACGGCCTCGGCGAGTGGCTGAGCGATCGTCTGGCGGCCATCGGCGAGCAGGTGCGCGACGACCACCCGCTGCGTCTCGACGCAAGCCGGGACCCGTTCCAGGACGAACGCCTGCGCGTGGCGAATCTGCCCACCGAGCCGCGCACCGTTTCCGCCCGGCTGAACGGCCAGCCCCAGGACGTGGGCGTCGAGCTGTTCAAGCAGCCCGGCCAGGTCGCGGGCACGCGGCGCGCGATCTCCGAGGTCGTCAAGTGGATGAACCACGTCACCGACAACCGCTTCGTCACCATCTCCGCGGACCTGTCCAGCTCCATCAACGTCGAGAAAGGAACGCTGACCGGCCACTACGATCCGGTTTCCAACCCCGCCGGCACGCGCTTGAAGGCGGCGATCCAGGAGGCCGGCAACGCTTCCACCGCCATCGGCCTGGTGGGCCAGAGCGCGTCCCTGGACCCCGACGTCCACAGCGGCGTATGGGCGCTCTCCGGCAGCTACGGCGCATTCACCCCGTTCATGTACCTGCCGGCCCGGGTGTGGAGCCAGCAGAACCAGGACAGCCCGTTCCGCATCGGCGTGCTGAACATACTGGCCGGCCACTCCGGCCCGGAAACCGCCGCCGACGCCCGCACCCATTTCGGCATCTTCGCCCCGCAGGTGTGGAAGCTGTTCCCCCGCGGGCAGGCGATCACGCTGAACTTCTGGGACTACAACGACGTCGCTCCGGGCTACTTCGCCGCCGCCGAGATCGCCGCCAGGGATCCCCTGGTGGGCGTGATCGTGCTGGAAGTGGCGCGTCCGGACTTCCCCGTCGCCGATCGCTCCACGTTCGCGGACTCCGATCTGCTGGCCGCGGCCAAGGGCTTCTACGTGCTGCGGGATTTCCAGCCGGACCAGCCCCGGCACGGCTACGTCGTGGCGCAGGGGTCGAGTTCGACGTTCAACCTGGTGCAGGCGCTGCCGGAGCTGGCCAGGGACGGCATCAACGTCAAGGTCGTCGCGGCCATCAGCGAGGAGCTCTTCGAGCGCCAGCCGCAGGCGTACCAGGACGCCGTGCTGCCCGCCGAGGCGAAGCACGACATGATGGTGGTCTCCACCGGCACCCGCCGCAGCTGGCCGGTGCGCGGCGTCGGACCCTTGACCGAAGAGTATTCGCTGGTTTCGGACTGGCACGACCGCTGGCTGACCGGCGGACTGGAGCCGGACGTGATCGCCGAGGCGCGCTTGGACCAGCAGTCCATCGCCGCTGGCGTGGCCCGCTTTGCCGCCGAACGCGCGTCGCGGCTGCAACGCCAGCGCAGCGCTTTGGCAGCGTTGCAGTAGGCCGCAAAGGGCAGCAGGCGGCCGCGCAGCGTTGCGGAACCGCCACTGTTCGGCGTCACTCGTCCGCAAGCACCCATCGCCAGCCGCGCAGGAACGCTTGCGGCGCGGCGCTGGCGGTCACGTCGAAGCTGAACGCTACCGAACTGCCGTCGGCGGCCGTCGCGGTCAAGGCGATCGTCGCCATGCCCTCGCCGTCTTCACGCACGCGCACCGTCAGCACGCCATCGGCCACCGCCGCCGTCGCCACGCCGGCGTTGCTGCTGCTGGCCCGGTAGCGCAGCGCCTCGGCGCCAGCGGCGAACAGAACGTCCAGGCTCTGCGTCACCTGGCCGTCTTCGCGCAGCGCCTGGCGCATGCCGTTCCACAGTTCGGCGCGCTGCATGAAGACGTTCGCGCTCTGCCGCCACTGGGGATAGCCGATGCGTCCGGCCGCCGTCAGCCAGGGGATGCGCTCGTTCAAGCACGCAAGCAGGCCGGGATCGTCCACATCCACCGCGAAGCCTCCCCGTTCCTTGGCCTCGGTGTCGACACCGGTGATGACGAAGCGGCCGTCGCTGGCGGCGTCGGCGTTGCCGATTTCGCCCCGGGCGACCACGTCGATGCCGCCATCCTCAAGGGCGGCCAGCTGCGCGCGCTCGTGTTCCAGGTAGACGATCTGCGGACTGTTCGCATCCGGCGGACGCAGCCGCCGCCAACCGGCTGGGTCCGCTTGCCGGATCGCCGGCGTGACGCGGAACTTGGCCGTGCCGTCGGCGACGGCTTCGATGCCCGTGCCGGCCTTCAGCACGCCGTCGTCGTCGGCGTAGCCCGCCAGTTGCAGCAGCCGGGCTTCGCCGGTGGTGCCGCCGATGACGCCCACCGTCACGTCCTCCGTCAGCGCCGCGTAGTCGCGCAGCCGCCCGGCATCGGCGCGGCGCACCAGCATGGACTGGCGAAACGAAATGTGGCCGGAGGTGAAGCGAATGGCGGCTTCGCCGTCGGCACCCAAGGTGCGGTCGTCGCGGATGGTGATGCCGCCGCCCACCACGTCGAACTCCGGCGTCGCCGCAAGCAGCCAGATCGGCGGCTCCTGCTCGGCCCAGTAGCCGATGGCGCGCCGCCGGAACTTCAGGCTGGCGCCCTGCAAGGCCTCCAGCGCGGTGACCAGGTCCGCCTCGAAGCCCCGGTGTTCGTGGTAGCCGGGCTGCCCGGTCTGCCGATTCTCGCTGTAGCTGACCGGCGCGAAGTCGAAGTAGAAGCCGAAGGTCAGCGGCTCTTCCCTCGCCACGCAGTGCTGCGCCGCGGAAGAGGCAGCGGCCCCGGCCAACGCCGCCACGACGGCGCCACGCAGCATGCTTCGAATCACATCCGCACCTCTCGTCTCGGTAGCTTTCAACGCCAGCGAGCGTAACACCGCGCTTTCGGCCACTCGAAGCCGCCGCGGCTGCCCGTGTTGGTACTATTCCCGACATGCATCCGTCGGCATCGCCATGGTGAGACCGCTGGGTTCCGAAAGGGACCGCCCGCTCCACTTCGCCGGCCGACGCGACGAACTGGCCGCACTGTCGGACCGGCTCGCCTACCTGAAGCACAGCGGCGACCCGTCCGGCGGCATGACGCTGATCGACGGCGTCCAAGGCATCGGCAAGACCCAGCTGATGATGGAGTTCGTGCGTCGGGAGCGCACCCGGAATGCCGGCGTCGTCCACCTGCCGCTGACCACGCGCGGGCTGCCGGCGGATCCGGCGGAACTGTTCGCCGTCTTCACCGAATCGCTGCCGAAGCCGGCCACCAGCAAGACCCGCGCCATCGCCTCGGCGGCACGAAACCTGAAGCGAGTCCCCGTTGGGATCGGCACCGTCGAACTGCGCGAGCGGCACCGCCTGCTCGACGACCTGCTGCGCGACTCGCAGGCGGAAGGATGGTGGCAGGGACGCACGCTGATCCTGACCGTGGACGAGGTGCAGAGCATCGACGCCGAAGGGCGCTCGACGCTGCGCATACTCCACGAAGGCACGCACGGCTGCCCGATCATGGTCATCGCGGCGGGGCTGCAACATGCGCGAGCGTCGTTGGCGGAACCCAAGACCACCAGGGACGGCGTGGTTCGGGACGACGCCATCTCGCGCTTCGCGCTGGTGCTCTCGCTGGGGATGCTGCGCCGCGAGGAGGTCGTCGAAGCGGTGGTCAAGGGCGTGGAAGCAAGCGGCGAAGGGACGATCCCGAAGCGTCTGGCGGGCCGCATCGCCACCGCGTCAATGGGCTTTCCGCAGCATGTCCACGGCTTCGTCGAAGCGTCGATCCGGGTCTTGCAGACGCACGGCTCGCTGC
Organism: Candidatus Azotimanducaceae bacterium; assembly: GCA_965199875.1. Classification (GTDB taxonomy): domain Bacteria; phylum Pseudomonadota; class Gammaproteobacteria; order Pseudomonadales; family Azotimanducaceae; genus VXYL01. Next base: position 577,941 of record OZ241346.1, read on the forward strand.
GCTCCCGGCAAGCGGAGGTGGAAGTGCTGGCCACCGGCAACAAGCGGCGCCAACGCTTCTACGAACTGCGCCTCACGTCGCTGGCGCCGCGTCACCAGCAAGGCGTCGTGCAGATCGCGGCGGCAATGGAGGAACGCCATGGAACGGCCGAGATCGGCTGGAACGAAGCGGCGGCCGTCGTCGACGGGACGGTGCCGGGTATCGACCCCGCCGAAGCGATCGAGTCCGCGGTGGAGAAAGGCATCTTCAGCGCCAGTCCGACGGGTGTGCTGACCTTCCCGATTCCCTCGTTCCACCGCTACGTGCTGCGCTTGCTCGAAGAGCGCGACGCCGGTTCGGCGGCGCGTTGACGGTCGCCGGCAGCAACGCGGGGCCAGGGTATGCGACAACAGTAGGCCAATGGTTGCTCGCCAGCCCTCGGGCGGGCAACGTGTTCGTCGCAGCGCATTTCGGTCGCGCCGTTTGTCGAGGTTGGTCGCTCCCACAGTCCTCTACGATGCCGCGGCACTTGGTCCTAGGAATTTCCCACATGACGTCGGGCGAATGTCCTACAGACAAGCGCCTTTCGAAGCTCGACACTGTCTGCCGAAGCCGTGCCCAACGGCATGGAAATCCGCCGGCGAGACTATGCTACTTTCACCACCGACGCGGCAACGCGCCACGCCAGCAAGCCAGCACGGAGAACCGCCACATGCCAACGCCCCTGCCGGCCGCGGCCGCCCGAACCGCCCCGAACGTCCGCCCCGCCGCCGTGGAGGACGTGTTCTACCCCTGCTCGGACGGTAGGCCGATGGCCGACAACATGTGGCAGGCGCGGGCCATCCTGAACGCCGCCGGCGACATCGAAGCGGCGCATCCGCGGGCGCTGGTGGCGGCGGACATCCTGGTGTACCCGGAAGAGGGGAACAACAAGAACGGCATCGCGCCGGACGTGCTGGTGGCGTTCGGAGTGGGAACGCACAGCCGTTCGAGCTACTTCGTCTGGCGGGAAGGCAAGCCGCCGGACTGGGTGCTGGAGGTGGCGTCGCCGGGCACGCAGGCGAAGGATCGGAACTTGAAGCGGCGGCGCTACCGGGCGATGGGGGTGCGGGAGTACTGGCTGTTCGATGCGAAGGGCGACGTGTACCCGCAGGGGGAGCCGCGGCTGCAAGGGTTCGAGCTGGCGGACGGCGAATACCATGCGCTGGAATCGCGGCTGGTGGACGGCGAGCGGCTGATCCGCAGCAAGGTGCTGGGGCTGGACGTGCGCGTGGATGGCGAGCTGCTTCGCTTCCGGGATGCGGCGACGGGCGCCGACGTCCGGCACCGGCCCGAAGTCGAAGCGGACGAGGAACGTGCCGAAGCCAAGGCCAGAAAGGAGGCCGCGCAGCGCAAGGCCGCCGAAGCCCGTGCCGAACGGGAGTCGGCTCGTGCCGAGCAGGAAGCGGCCGCCCGCTCGGCCGCCGAGGCTCGCGTTGCAGAGTTGGAAGCCGCGCTGCGGCGTTCGAGGGCGGTTCCTCCGCCGTGAGCGGTCACTGACCTGCAAGTCGTCGCACACCCGGCGGGCTACCCGCGGGTGACACGGCGCGGCTGGCTGCGTTAGGCTGGCGCCGTGCGTTCAGCCACTGGCGAGGCTGGCCAGTGCGCCGGGCGCCGGCAAGGGAGGCCAATGCTCAAACATTTCCTCGTGCCCGAGGCCGATCAGGTTCTCGTGGACGAAGCCACGGCGCGCACCGGCACGCAGGCGTTGTTCGAGCGCATGGGCATGGCGGCGGACGACGCCGCCGTCTGCACCGACGTGCTCGTCACCGCAGACCTGCGCGGCTGCGAAAGCCACGGCATCTCCAACATGGTGCGCCAGTACCTGCGCATGTACGCCGCCGGCGGCATGAACCCCGCTCCCCAAGTGCGAACCCTGCACGAATCCGCGGTCGGCGCCACCCTGGATGCGGACCAGGGCATCGGCCTGCAGGTGGGGCCGAGGGCCATGCGCATCGCCATGCAGAAGGCCGCCGAGGTCGGCATCGGCGCGGTGGGCGTGCAGAACTGCGGCCATGTGGGCATGCTTGCCTACTACCCGCTGATGGCCGTCGAGCAGGACATGATCGGCGTCTGCATGGTGTCCGCTGGCGGCAGCCTGACGGTGCCCACCTTCGGCGCCGAGCCGGCCTTCGGCACCCATCCCATCGCCTGGGGCGCTCCGGCTGGCGACATGCCGCCCTTCGTCTTCGACGTCGCCACCACCCAGGTGGCGGCCAACAAGCTGGGCCTCGCCAAGCGCATCGGCTCGAAGCTGGAACCCGGCTGGATCGCCGATCTCGACGGCCGGCCCATCCTCGAAGCGGTGGACGCGCCGGACTACGGCACGTTCCACATGCTGCCCTTCGGCGGCACCCGGGAGAACGGCAGCCACAAGGGCTACGGCTTCGCCATGGTGGCCGACATCATGGCCGGGCTGCTGTCCGGCAACGGGCCCGGCTTCGTCGCCGGCGGCGGCAAGCACTCGCAGTTCGTCATGGCCTTGCGCATCGACGCCTTCACCGATCTGCCGACGTTCAAGCGGGACATGGACGCGCTGCTGAAGAAGCTCAGCGGCATGAAGCCGGCGCCCGGCTGCGAGCGCGTCTACTACGCCGGCCTGATCGAAGACGAGGAAGCGGCGCGCCGCAAAGCCCACGGCATTCCCTACCACCGGGAAGTCGTGGAGTGGTTCAACGGCGCCAGCGTCGAACTGAACCTCAACCTGCGCTGGCCGTAAGGCAAGACGAGGCATCGTGGCGGAAAAGCGGAACAAGCGGCTGATGGTGGCGAAGTCCGGCCTGTGGAGCGGTCTGCACCCGGGCATGGCGATGGCGTCCAAGCTCATGGTGCTCGCCTTCGTCGTCTTCACCGTGCTCAACGTCGAACTGGCCAACGCCATCTACAGCACGGTGCGGCGCTGGATCGAAGCGACGCTCAGCTGGTACTACGTTCTGACCATCTGCGTGATGCTGTTCGCCAGCGTCTACCTGATGGTCAGCCGGCACGGCAGCGTGCGCCTGGGCAGTGACGACGCGCGTCCCGAGTTCAGCATGTTCTCCTGGCTGGCGATGCTGTTCTCCGCCGGCCTCGGCATCGGCATCCTGTTCTTCTCCATCTACGAGCCGCTGTTCTACTTCGACACCACCGAGACCAGCGGCTATCCGAACAATCCGCACGCGGACCACGCCGGCGCCCTTGTCGGCGACGAGCGGCGCGCCGCCCACGCCATGCGCGTGGCCTACTTCCACTGGGGTTTCCACGCCTGGGCCGTGTACGTCATCGTCGGCCTGTGCCTCGCCTACTTCGGCTTCCGCAAGAAGCTGCCGCTGACGCTGCGCTCGGCGCTGTATCCGATCATCGGCGATCGCATCTACGGGCCGGTCGGCCACGCCGTCGATCTGCTGGCGGTGTTCGGCGCGGTGTTCGGCATCGCCACTTCGCTCGGCCTCGGCGCCGGGCAGATAGCCGCCGGCTTGAACGAGCTGTTCGGCGTCGAACCGGACCTCGCCACGGAGATCCTGGTGATCCTCGTCATCTCCGCCGTGGCTACTCTCTCGGCGGTTTCCGGCATCGGCCGGGGAATCCGCATCATCTCGGAGTGGAACATCTACATCAGCATCGTGCTGCTGGCGTTCTTTCTGTTCTGCGGCCCCTTCGAGTGGCTGATGGGCTTCTTCGTCACCACCGTGGGCGAGTACCTGTGGAATCTGGTGCCGATGGGATTCTGGACCGCGGCGGCGCCCGGCAACGCCGCCTGGCAGGGCGACTGGACGGTGTTCTACTGGAGCTGGTGGATCGCCTGGGCGCCCTTCGTCGGCATGTTCATCGCCCGCATCTCCCGCGGGCGCACCATCCGCGAGTTCACCATCGGCGCGATGTTCGTGCCGACCGCGATGGGCATGGCGTGGATCTGCATCTTCGGCGGCAACGCCCTGCACATGGAACTCTACGCCGACGGCGGCGTCGGCACCGCCGGCGTCCTCGACCGCGTGCGCGGCGGCCAGCCGGAGGCGGCGCTGTACGCCACCATCAACGCCATCAGCGACATCGGCTGGCTGACCTGGACGATGGCCGCCTTGGCCACCTTCCTGCTCGCCACCTGGTTCATCACCTCGTCGGATTCCTGCACGCTGGTGGTGGCGACCATGCTCAGCCTCGGCGACGACCACCCGCCGCAGCGCTTTCGCGTCCTCTGGGGCGCCGCCGAAGGCCTCGTCGCCGCGGTGCTGCTGATGGCCGGCGGCTTGAGCGCCCTGCGGGCGGCTTCCATCGCCGCCGCCCTGCCGGTGAGCATCGTGCTGCTGGCGATGACCTTCGGGGTGATCAAGTCGCTGGCGGAGGACTCCTCCGCCGCACCTTGACGACGGCCAGCGCTGGCGTATGGTTGACGGTGGAGCGGCAAGGTCGTCTCCTAGGCTTGCGTTGTTGACTGTTTAGCTGCACGATCCGCGCGATGTGGTACTTCTACTTCTGGTACGCGGTCGCCGCCGGCTTCGTCATCGGCCTCGTCATCGGCTTCGGCCGCGAACTCCGCGACGCGATTCGCGAGTACCGCCGTGCGCGCGCATGGGCGGCGTCTAGGTCGTCCTCTCCGCCGTGAGTTTTGCCCGAGGCGGAGGCGAGGAGATGCCCGAAGCGGAAACGCCGCAAGACCGCACCACCAGGAAGCCGTGGCGCGAGTATCGCCGCGACGGCGTGAAGCGCGCGCTGGCCCTTGGCAACCAAGGGCCGATGCGGTTCGACGCGGAAGGCCGTCTGGTCGAAGACATCCTCGCCGCCTACCGCCGCTTCGGGTTCTACGTCTTTCGCGGGGTTCTATCGGACGTGGAAGTCGCCGAGCTGCGTAGCGAGTTCGACGCCATCCTCGACAACGCTCCGATCGCCCGAGGCGGCGTCGTGGACAAGCACGGACGGCGCGTGCGCTTCCCCGGCTACTACACGCTGCACCTTGCGGAAGATGCCGGCGACACGCCGGGGGAAGCCGATGCGCCCGGCGAACCCGACACGCCAGCCGTGGTGGGCCTCGTGTCGCATCCGCTGATGATGATGGACTCGGCGCTGCGCACCTACGCGCATCCGGACATCCTGCGCATGGTGGCCAGCGTCAACGGCGACGACTTCGTGCCCTTTCACGAGAGCATCTTCCACAAGGGCGCTGGCGAAGGGCCGCCGACGCCGTGGCACCAGGACGGCCGCACGCACTGGAACGAAGACGGCAGCGCCCTGGAGGCGGACGACGGCAGCGGCAAGACGCACGGCTTCAACCTGTCCGTGTCGTGGTCGCACTGCACGCCGGAGAACTGCCTGTGGGTGGTGCCCGGCAGCCACAAGCGCTGGCGGCTGGCCGGCGGCGGCAGCTTTCCGCCGATCACCGACCGCCTGGCGGACGCGGTGCCGATGCTGCTCGAACCCGGAGACTGCGGCATCGTCAACCGCAGTTCGCTGCACGGTTCCTACCCCAACCGCTCCGACGAACGCCGCATCACCATGGTGATGGGCTATCACAAGCGCGACTCGGCCATCGGCACCGCCACCACCAACGTCCACGCCTTCAAGCGGCCGGGCAAGACCAAGAGCATCACCTACAGCGAAGACTACGTGCTGCGGCGAGCGCGCATGATCCCCTTGGCCATCGACGCCCGCCGCCAGCGCTTTCCCGACGAACAGCCGTACCGCTACACCGGAAGCTACCTCGGCGACGGCGCCTGGAACGAGCAGGCGCGGGCGGAGATCGGCAAGGAAGGCGACGAGTACTGGCAGCGGGACATCACCTTGTAGACCCTCGCGGCAGGTTGGGCGCAACCGCGCTACCGCCTGCCCTCTCCTGCTCGAGGCCGCGCCTGGACCGGGCCTACCTGCCTTGGAACTGCGGCTCGCGCTTCTCGACGAACGCCCGAAACGCCTCCCGGGAGTCCTCGCTGCCGCCGGTGCGCGTGTGCCGCTCGGTTTCCACTTCGATGTAGTCGCGCAGCGGCATGTTCTCGGCATTGATGAAGTTCTTCTTCATCTCGCCGATGGCCAAGGGAGCGGACTTGGCAAGCCGCTCGGCAATGGCGCGCACTTCGCCACGGAACGCATCGTCCGGGAAGGTCTTCAGCACCAGGCCGATGCGCTCGGCTTCGTCGGCGCCGAACTTCTGCGACATGAAGAACAGCTCCCGGGCCTTGGTGGCGCCGACGATGCGCGGCAGCAGCCACGGCCCGGCCATGTCGCCGGAGATGGCGACGCCGAGGAAGGCGGAATTGAACACCGCCCGCTCGCTGGCATAGCGCAGATCGCAGGCGCAGGCCCAGCCGAAGCCAGCGCCGGCGCAGGCACCGTTGACCGCGGCGATGGTGACCTTGGGCATTTCGTGCAGCAGCGTGGTGATGTGGAAGTACTCCCGGCGGTTGGGTTCCTGATTCGCGCCGCTGGTGGACGCCTTGAGGTCCACGCCGGGGCAGAAGCCGCGTCCGGCGCCGGTGAACACCACCACGCGCACCCGCTCGTCCAGGGCGACGGCGTTCAAGCACTCGTAGAGCTCGCGCATCAGGGTGTTGGTGATGCCGTTCAGGCTGTCCGGACGGTTCAGCGTGACGGTGGCAAGGTTGCCCTCCACGTCGTAGAGGATGGTTTCGTAGTCGGACATGGCTCTTCGCGTATGCAGCTTGGGACGCGCCAAGCGTAGCACCTTCCACAGCACCGGGCGGTTGCGCCACGCCGCAACGCTGGACAACGCCGATGCGTTTCCGCTTCACTTGCTTTGGCAACACACTTGAGGAGGGAAGGTGGCTGCACACAGGCGCGTACTGATCAGCAATCGCGGCGAGATCGCCATTCGCATCGCCAAGGCCGCCGCTGCCTTGGACATGGAGTCCGTCGCCGTCTACGCGGCCGCGGACGCTCTGTCGCTGCATACCCGGGCCGCCAGCGAAGCGCGGCAGATCGGCAACGGCGCTGCCCCGGATCCCGTCGCCGCTTATCTGGATGCGGCCAGTCTCGTGGACATCGGCATGGAAGCCGGATGCGACTGCGTACACCCGGGCTACGGCTTTCTGGCCGAGAACGCGCCGTTCGCGGAACGCTGCGCGGCCGCCGGCATCGCCTTCGTCGGGCCGCCCGCTGCCGCCCTGTCGCTGTTCGGCGACAAGGTTCGCGCCCGGGCGCTGGCGCAGTCGCTCGGCATCCCCGTGGTGCCCGGCAGCGATGCCGCGGCCGAGGCCGCGGCGCAGGCCGAATCGCTGGCGGCGAAGCTCGGCTATCCGGTGATGCTGAAGGCGGCCGCTGGCGGCGGCGGGCGCGGCATGCGCCGGGTGGAGTCCGCCGGCGAGATGGGGGATGCCTTCGAACGCTGCCGCAGCGAAGCGCAGGCCGCGTTCGGCGACGGCGCACTGTTCGTGGAGAAGCTCGTAGAGCGGCCGCGCCACGTCGAAGTGCAGATTCTCGCCGACGCGCACGGCAACGTCGTCCACTTGCACGAGCGCGACTGCTCCGTGCAGCTGCGCCATCAGAAGGTCGTGGAGACGGCCCCGGCGCCCGGCCTCGACGAAGCGCTGCGGCAAAGCATTCTGAACGACGCCGTCAAGCTGGTGCGGGCGGCGGACTACGTGAACGCCGGAACCGTCGAGTTCCTGGTCACGCCCGAGAACGGCGCCTACTACTTCATCGAGTGCAATCCGCGCATCCAGGTGGAACACACGGTCACCGAACAGGTGACCGGCATCGATCTGGTCGAGGCGCAGTTCCGCATCGCCGCTGGCGCCAGCCTGGAAGCGCTGGGCCTCAAGGATCAGAACGCCGTCGGCCGCCCACGCGGCTTCGCCGTGCAAGCCCGGGTGGTCGCTCGCGGCAGCGGCAGTCTGACGGCCTACAAGGAACCCACCGGTCCGGGCGTACGCGTCGATGCCTGCGGCTACGTCGGCTACGCGCCGCCGCCGCAGTTCGATCCGCTGCTCGCCAAGGTGGTGGCCACGTCGAGCTCGGCAGCGTCCTTCGCGTCCGCCGTGGATCGCGCCGCGCGGGCGTTGGACGAGTTCCACATTGCCGGCGTCGCCACCAATCTGGGGCAGTTGAAGGCCATCCTCGGCCATCCTGCCGTTCGCGCTGGCGACGCTCGCACGACCCTTCTGGCAGAACATCCCGACCTGACCGCAGCGCCCGCCGAGGCGCAGGGCAACGGCACCCTCGCACTGCTGCGCCAGCAGGCCACGGTGATGGGGATCGCCAGCGTCGGCAGCGCTCCCACGCTCCCGGCGTCAAGCCCCGCGGCGGCGCTGGACGTGCAGCCCGGGCAGGAAGCCGTGGCCTGCCCCATGTCCGGTTCCGTGCTGGAGTTCGCCGTACGCGAAGGCGATCGCGTGGAGGCCGGCGAAACGCTGCTGGTGGTCAGCGCCATGAAGATGGAGTCCCAGGTCGCCGCGCCTTGCGACGGCGTCCTCGCCGCGTTGCAGCCGCTGGCGGCCGGCGACAGCGTGGAAGCAGGCCAGGTGTTCGCCGTGATCGCGCCGGCGGCCGGCGGACGCCGTTCCACCGTTCAGGACGACGAGTCCTGGACGCCGCTGCTGAACGACGTTGCCACCATGCGGCGCCTGGCGCTGGATCGGCTGGCGCCCGGCTCCGAAGATCCCGGCGTCGTCCGGCAACGCAGCCGCGGCAAGCTCACCTGCCGAGAGCGCATCGACCTGCTGCTCGACGAGGGCAGCTTCCGCGAAGTGGGCAGCGTCGCCGGCTTCGCCTCCTACGACGAAGACGGCGCCATCGTCGCCTTCACGCCGGCCAACCACGTCGGCGGTTGGGGGAGGATCGACGGCCGTTCGGCCATCGTCTGCGCCGACGACTTCACCTCCCGCGGCGGCCATGCCGACGGCGCCATCGGCGCCAAGAGCGGCCATTTGGACCGCCTGTCGGTGGAAATGCGCACTCCTTCGATCCGCCTGCTCGACGGTTCCTCCGGCGGCGGCAGCGTCGCGGCGATGGTGCCAGCGCAGCGGAAGGAGGGCGAGAGCAAGGCGAAGGAGAGCAGCGGCGCCATCAAGGCTGGCCGCCCAAGGGTGGCGGGCGGCGGCGGTTCCTTCCTGCCCGGCCACTTGGGCAGCGCCATGTACACCGAACAGCTCTCCACCGTGCCGGTGGTGAACATGCTGCTCGGCAGCGTCGTCGGCATCGGCGCCGCCAAGGCGGTGCTCGGCCACTTCTCGGTGATGGTGAAGGACATCGCCCAGCTGTTCGTCGCTGGCCCGCCGGTGGTGCAGCACGCGATGGGCTACGACATCACCAAGGAAGACCTGGGCGGCTGGCACATCCACTGCCGCAACGGGTCGGTGGACAACCTGGCCGAAACGGAAGAGGAAGCCGCGGCGCTGACTCGGCGCTTCCTCTCCTACCTGCCGTCGAGCGTCTACGAGACGCCGCCGGTGCTGCCGCGGCGCAGCGACGACCCGCCGGAACGCCGGGAAGAGGAGCTGCTGACGCTGATTCCCCGCAAGCGCACCGCCGTCTTCGACATGCGCAAGGCCATCCGTCTGCTGGCGGATCGGGATTCCTTCTTCGAGATCGGCCCGTTGTGGGGGACGGACCAGATTACCGGCTTCGCGCGCTTCAACGGCCACCCGGTGGGCATCCTCGCTTCCGACAGCCAGCACGCGAACGGCGGCGCGCTGACCGCCGACGGCTGCAGCAAGCTCGTTCGCCACCAGGACCTGTGCGACCTGTTCCACCTGCCGATCCTCAACCTGGTGGACAACCCGGGCTTCGCCGTCGGCCTGGAGCATGAAATCGCCGGCACCATCCGGCGCGGCGGCGAGTGGATGGTGGCTTTCTCGCAAGTGACGGTGCCGATCTTCACGGTGGTGATGCGGCGCAGCTTCGGCGTCGCCGGCAACAACTACGCGACGCCCCGCTCCCGGCCCTCGGTGCGCGTGGCCTGGCCAGCGGCCGACGTCGGCGGCATACCCCCCGAAGGCGGCATCGAAGCCGCCTACAAGCGGCAACTCGCCGAGGCGAAAGACCCGCGCGCCCTGCGCGACGAACTGATGGCGCGCATCGAGAGCGCCCGCGGGCCGGTAGGGCCGCTGTCGAAGTTCCAGATCGAAGAGCTGGTCGATCCCCGCGACACCCGGCGCCTGATCTGCGAGTGGCTGGAGACGGCCTGGCGGCTGGTGGCGCAGCCCGCGAGGCTGGTGCCGAGGACTTTGCAGTTCCGGCCTTAGGCTGTCTGGCGGCACGCGACGGAACCGTGCGCTAGCCGATGGCGGACGTGGGGACCGCCCTCGTCGACATCGCCAGGCGCGCCGGCGACGAGATTCTTCGCGTCTACGAGACGGACTTCGACGTCGACCAGAAAGACGACCGTTCGCCGCTTACCCAAGCAGACCTCGCGGCCCACCGGACCATCGTCGCCGGGCTTGAGCTTCTGGACCCCGGAACGCCCATCATCTCGGAAGAATCGCCCTTGCCGAGCTTCGAGGTGCGCCGCAAGTGGCGTCGGTTCTGGCTGGTCGACCCGCTCGACGGCACCAAGGAGTTCGTCAGCCGCAACGGCGACTTCACCGTCAACATCGCCTTGATCGAAGACCGCCAGCCGACGTTCGGCGTGGTCGGAGTGCCGGTTCGCCAGTGCGTCTACGCGGGCGGGCCGGACGGCGCCTTCCGCCTCGACAGCAGCGGCCGCACCGCACTGCGTTGCCGGCGGATGTCCGCGGACGCCATCACCATCGTGGCCAGCCGCAGCCATCGAGACGCGCGCCTCGAAGCCTATCTGCGCACCGTGCAGGCCGGCTTCGCGCACGCGGAGTCCGTGGCCGTGGGCAGTTCGCTGAAGTTCTGCCTGCTCGCCGAAGGCAAGGCGGATTTCTACCCCCGACTCGGCCCCACCTCGGAGTGGGACACCGCAGCCGCCCACGCCGTGCTCGCAGCCGCCGGCGGTGCCGTCCTGCAACTCGACGGCGCGCCCTTGGCCTACAACACCCGGGAATCCATCCTCAACCCGTTCTTCCTAGCCGTCGGCGACATGGACTTTCCGTGGGCGGAACGGCTGCCGGACGCATAAAACCCGACTTCGGTATTGCTGTTGCAATCAAGAATGATTCGCGTTTATATTCGCAGCCATCATGTACGTCTGCCTCTGCCAGGCCGTGAAGGAAGCGGAAGTCCGCCAAGCGGTGGCGTCCGGCGTGAACGACGTCGAACAGCTAGCCGAGCACCTCGGCGTCGGCACCGGCTGCGGCAGCTGCCGCGACTTCGCCGAAGCGCTGATCGAGGAGTGCGCCGAGGAAGCAAGCGCTTGAACGGTCGGCGCATGAACCATCTTGATCGGCACCTTCGGCGGCCCAAGGCTTGTATCGTTTGATACGTCATCGACAAGCCACCTGCGACTGCCCTATGCTGGCGCACCGTGAACACCGTCGATGTCTCTAGAATTCGCTTCGATGTCCGCAGCCTGCGCCAGCGCCTGGGGTTGACGCAGCAGCAGTTCGCCGAGCGTCTGCACGTGACGCCGCTCACCGTGTTGCGCTGGGAGGCTGGTCAGTCCGTGCCCCGCCCGCTGGCAGTGGCGAAGCTGCGCGAGCTGGAGCAGGAGTTCGCCGCTAGCCGGGCGACACCGCGCAGCGGCATGGCGCGAACGGAGCCCCCGGCCTTGGACTTCGCCGGCAACCCGAACGCCGTGCTGGCCGTCGCCGAAGCCCAGCGGCTGGCGTTCGGCCACCAGTTCAACCCCGCCTTCGCCAGCGAGATTTCGCGCATCGATCCGCTGCCGCACCAGCGCATCGCCGTGTACGAGCACATGCTGCGCCAGGACCCGCTGCGCTTTCTGCTGGCGGACGACGCCGGCGCAGGCAAGACCATCATGACCGGCCTGGCGGTGCGCGAGATGCTCTCCCGCGGCCGCATCCGGCGCGTGCTGGTGGTGCCGCCGGCGGGCCTGGTGGGGAACTGGGAGCGCGAGCTGCGCACGCTGTTCCGCTTGGACTTCCGCATCGTCGCTGGGGAGGACGCTCGCGCCGGCAACCCGTTCCAAGGCGAGGGGAGCAACTTGGCCATCGTCTCTCTGGACACGCTGGCCCGCGGCGCCGCCTTCGACCGGTTGCGCAGCGCCGAGACCGCGCCCTACGACCTGGTGGTGTTCGACGAAGCGCACAAGCTGGCGGCGGAGACGGTGCGGGGGCGCGTCGACAAGACCCAGCGCTACGAGTTGGCGGAAGCGCTGGCTGGCTGCGCCTCGCCGGCGAGCGACTACGCCGGCCTGCCTTGGCGCGCTCGCCATCTGCTGCTGCTCACCGCCACGCCGCACATGGGCAAGGATTCGCCCTACCATCACCTCTGGCGCCTGCTCGACCCGCACGCCTTCGCCACCGGCGAGGCGTTTCGGCGCTTCCCGCCCAACGCCCGCGCCCGGCACTTCATCCGCCGCACCAAGGAAGAGACGGTGGACTTGCAGGGCAACGCGCTCTATCGCGAGCGCAAGTGCGACACCTTCGGCTACGACCTGAGCGCGAGCGAACAGGCGCTCTACGACGCCACCACCGCCTACCTCGCCGACACCTTCCGCCAAGCGCTCGGCAATCGCGGCGCCGCTCGACTGGCGTTGGGCGTGTTCCAACGGCGGCTGGCGAGTTCGGCTTGGGCCCTGCTGCGTTCCTTCGAGCGGCGCATCGAGAAACTGGAACGCCACGCCGCCGACCTGCAATCCGGCAACGCAACCCTCGATGAACTCGCCGGCCAAAGCCGGCGCTTCGAGCGCCGCGGGGACTATTTCGACGAACACGGCGCGGACGACGACTACCGCGAAGGCATGGTCGGCGAGGCCCACGAGGACTTTGAGGCCGAAGTGCTCGGCGCGGTGGTGGCGGCAACCGTTGAGGATCTGCAAGCCGAAGTGGAGACGCTGACCGGATTGCGCGGCATGGCGCGGAAGGTGCTCGACGACGGCAACGAGGCGAAGTTCACGAAGCTGCGCGAGGTGTTGGAGGACGGGGCGCAAGGGACGCAAGGGCCCCCGGAAAAGTGGCTGGTCTTCACCGAGCACCGCGACAGCTTGGAGTATCTGGTGCAGCGCCTTGACGGGCTCGGCTACGTCGGCCAAGTGGCGCAGATCCACGGCGGCATGGACTGGCGCGAGCGGGAAGCCCAGGTGGAGCAGTTCAGGGATCCCCACGGCGCGCGCTTCTGCATCGCCACGGACGCCGCTGGCGAAGGCATCAACCTGCAGTTCTGTGCCCGCATGGCCAACTACGACATCCCGTGGAACCCCGCCCGCCTGGAACAGCGCATGGGCCGCATCCACCGCTACGGCCAAGCGCGGGACGTCGTCATCGTCAACCTCGTCGCGGTGAGCACCCGCGAAGGCCGCGTCCTCATGCGGCTTTTCGAGAAGCTGGACGCCATCCGTGCCACCCTGAGTTCGGACAAGGTATTCGACGTGATCGGCCGCCTGTTCGAGAACGTCTCGCTGAAGGACGCGATGCTCGGCGCAGTGACGGAGGACGGCGAGCGCGAGGCCATCGCCACGCTGGACGAGCCCCTGACCACCGAGCGCGCCGCCGCCCTCCGCGATGCCGAGCAGCGCATCTACGGCGCGAAGGGCGACGTGGCCGGGCGTCTTGGGCAACTGCAAGGCGACATCGAACGCGAGCGCTATCTGCAACTCACGCCCGGCTACGTGCGGCAGTTCGTCGCCACCGCCACGGCGCTGCTGGGGCTGGAAATCCGCGGCGATTTGGACGACGTCTTCGCCTTGGCGCCGCGTGAAGCCGGCGCACTGGACGCGCTGCTGCCGGCGCTCGCCGCCTACGATGCGGAGGTGCGCGACAAGCTCCGCGTGTATCGGCCAAGCCAAGGCGACGCCGCAGCGTGCATCTGGCTGCACCCAGGCGAGCCGGTGTTCGACGCGCTCGCTGATCGCGTGATCGAACGCTTCGGCGCCGACGCCTTGCGCGGCAGCATCTTCATCGACCCAAGAGCAAGCGAGCCGTACCTGTGCCACCTGGCCATCGCATCGCTGCGCTTGGAGGCCGAAGCTGCAACCACCGCTTCGGCAGCCAGCTTGCTGGAACGCCGATTGATCGCCGTGCGCCACAATGCCGAGGGCGAACCAATCATGTGTCCCGTCGAACCCCTGCTGCTGCTCCACAGCGCCCCCGACGTTCCCCCCGGCGCCGTGCCGTTGGCCGCAAGAGCCGTGGGCATGACGGCCGACGCCGCTCGCTTCCTCGCCCAGGTGGCACAAGACGAACTGGCCGAAGAACGCCGCATCGCGCTGCGCGCCGAACTGCCGGAGCGCCAACGCCAGGCCGGTGCCGGATTCGATCTCCGCGCCGCCGAGCTCGCCGCCCAACGTCAGGCGCTAGGCAAGGATGCGGACGCCGAGGACCTGGCAACCGTCAAGGAAGCCCAACGCGACCTGCTGGCCGAACGCGCCGATGCCCTCCAAGTGCTTGCCTCCGAACCGGACCGGATCGTCGCCGGCGAGGTGCAGTTCGTCGCCCACGCCCTCGCCATCCCGCCACCCGAGGGCGACGACGCCCAACGCTACGACGAGCGCGTGGAAGACATCGCCGTGCGCATCGCCATCGCCTGGGAACGCGAACGCGGTGCCACCGTGCGGGACGTCTCCAAGCCGGCCCTCGCCCGCAACGCCAGCCTGCCGAACTGGCCCGGCTTCGACCTGCTGGCCACGCAGCCCGACGGCCAGCTGCGCCGCATCGAAGTGAAGGGCCGCGCCGGCCGAGACGGAATCCACATGGAAGCCAACGAGTGGACGCAGGCCTGCCACCTGGGCAAGGACTACTGGCTGTACGCGGTATTCGACTGCGCCACAGCCACGCCGAAACTGCTGCGGGTGCAGAACCCGTTCCACAAGCTGGTGGTCAGCCGCCAGGAGAGCGCGGTGTTTGCCATTGCAGCATCGGCGGTGGTGGAGGCGGCGGAGGGGGATTGAGGCGAGCGGTGGACGTTGCGGCGCCGAAGAACTGCATGATGCCACGACATATCATTTGATAGTGCGATGATTGTTTGACTGTCTCTGAGCGTTGGCGTATGGTGTCCAGTCTCGTGGAACCACCGTCGCTGAACGCGGGGCCAACACTGATGCCAGCCAAGTACACCATGCGCATCTCCCGGCTTACCGTGGACAAGCTGGGCGTAAAGCTCTACGACAAAGTGTCGGCGGTGCTTGCCGAGCTCATCGCCAATGCCTACGACGCAGACGCTCAGAACGTGGCCATCCACGCGCCGATGGGCAAGTACCTCGCCGGCAAGGCCAACGGCGAAGTTCAGGACAAGGGCTTCGAGATCAAGATCGAAGACGACGGCGCTGGCATGACGCCGAATGAGATGCAGGCGTTCTTCCTCGTCATCGGCGCGGAACGCAGGACCGACTCCCGACGAGGCGGCGTCTCCAAGCGGTTCAGCCGTAAGGTCATGGGGCGAAAGGGCGTGGGCAAGCTCGCGCCCTTCGGCATCTGCAAGGTCATGGAAGTCATCAGCGCTGGCGGCAAGCTGGTTAAGGAGGACGGCAAGACGGGCCACCGCACGTCCCACATCATCTTGAACTACGACGACATCATTGCCGTCGGCGACGAACACGACGAACCATACCAACCGCAGGTCGGGCCCAAAGACGGCACGCTAAGCGCAGCGCCGGGTACCGTGATTTCCTTGCGAGACTTCGACTATAGACGCGTGTCGGAAATCGACACTCTCGCACGTCAGATCGCGCAGCGGTTCGGAATCCAATCGCAAGAGTGGCAGATCTCCCTCCGCGACAACGGTGCCACATCCAATGCGCATGTTGTCGGAGCGTTCGACGTCGAGACGATGCCAAACACGCGCATCAACTTCCTTGAGAAAGGCAAGGTTGCTGGCCCCGATGGAGCTGATCTACGGGACATCGAGGCGGGCTTCACACACGAAGAAGCCTTCCATTCGGTTACCGGATGGATGGGGTACTCCAAGGCGCCGTACCGCGACGAGTTGATGGCGGGCGTTCGCATCTACTGCCGCGGCAAAATCGCTGCCCAGAGCACGATATTCAACCAGCGAGCAGGCTTCACGGGCGAGCACAACATCCGCTCCTACTTGGTCGGCGAACTGCATGCGGACTGGCTCGACGAGGACGAAGACCTCATCCAGACGGATCGCCGAGACATCCTATGGTCCAACGAAGTCGCAGCCGCGTTTCAGGACTGGGGAAGGCGCGTTGTCAAGCGCATCGGCACACTGTCCCGAGACCCAATGCGAAAGGCCACGTTGGAGCTGTTCATGGAGACGGGCCGGGTTGCAGACCGCATCGATACGCAGTTCCCAACCGAGGGTCAGAGCGAGATTCGCGCCAAGGCAGCGGACTTGGCTCGGATGTTCGGTCGAACGATGAACCGTTCGGATGCGGAAGACGAAGAGATAGTTGGCAACTGGGTGAATCTGAGTTTGGAACTGGCGCCGCACGTCACCTTGGACGCCAAAATGCGGGAAGCCGCCGAAAAAACGAACGCGCCATTCGAGGTGTTGGTCTCTCTCCTTCGGACCGCTCGAATTGCCGAGCTTGCATCGTTTGGCCGCATCGCCGAAGACCGCCTCAAGGTGATCTCTCGCTTGGATGGCCTGAAGGACGGGCCTGACACCCAAGAGGCGGACTTGCAGCGCCTGATTAGCGATGCCCCTTGGCTCATTGATCCGGAGTGGGCGCCGGTCACCGCCAACCAAACGCTCCAACGGCTACGCCGGGAGTTCGCCACGCACTACGAGCGGGAGACTGGCGAACGGATTGATCTTGGCAACTTCGAGCATCCAAGAAAGCGCCCGGACTTCGTCCTGTCGAGCCAGGATGGCATCGCGCAAATCATCGAGATCAAGATGCCTGGCCACAAGCTGAGGAATGCAGAGATGGAGCGGATAGTCGCATACCACGACTGCATGGAATCATTTCTGGCGGCAAACACGGAATTCAGGCGGCGTATACAGGACTTCCACATCACTTTGGTTTGCGACGACGTGGCGTTGTCGGGAAGCCAGAACGCGGCTCTTCGCTTCATGACCAAGCTGACCCGCCTGACATGGCGCGACTTCCTGATGCGCACGGAAACCGTACACAAGGACTTCTTGGCTGAGGCGGATCGCCAGAAGCGCTTGACAGCTTCGAGGAGCGATTGACCGTGACATTCGTGGCTGTTGACCTCTTCGCCGGCGGAGGCGGCCTAACGGTCGGCTTGAAACGCGCTGGCTTCAAGGTTGCCGCCGCCGTGGAGCTCGAGCCGCACGCCAGTGCCACATACGAGGCCAACCACGCCGAAGTCCACATGCTGCTAGAGGACATCAAGAAGGTACGGGGTAAAGACCTGCTTGATCTGGCCGGCGGACGCATCGACTTGCTGGCGGGCTGTCCGCCCTGCCAAGGCTTCACTAGCCTGACCGCCAAGTACGACAAGGTGGACCCCCGCAACGACCTGATATTCGAGATGTCTAGGCTGGCAAGGGAAACGTGCGCACGCAGCGTAATGATGGAGAACGTGCCGGGGCTCACACGCAAAGGGCGCCCCCTATACGACAAGCTCTTGCGAGAACTGCAGGATGCCGGGTACGAGCTCACCGCAGGTGTCTTGGAAGTGGCCGACTACGGCGTACCCCAGTTCCGTCGCCGTTTGGTGTTGCTCGGCGGGTTGGGATTCTCCATCGAACTTCCTAAGCCGACGCACACGAGGAACGGTGCGAACGGGCTTCCACCTTGGCGCACGGTCGAGGATGCCATCGGCGACATGGACAAGCCCATTACCCTCGGTGTGGCCAAACGCCAAGGCTCCGTGGAAGAGTCGGACTGGCACATCGTCAGAGACCTGTCACCGGCCAACAAGCTCCGAATCGCCGCAGCGGAAGCCGGCAAGAGTTGGGCCACGATACCCCCCGAGCTTCGCCCCGCCTGCCACCAAGGCGAATACAAGGGCTTCTCCAACGTCTACGGACGCATGGAATGGAACAAACCCTCGCCGACGATCACCGGCGGCTGCACGACGTTCAGCAAGGGCCGGTTCGGACACCCTAAAGCCAACCGGACCATATCCGTGCGCGAAGCAGCGCTTTTGCAAACCTTTCCGGAAAACTACCGCTTTGATGTTCCATACATGGAACATGTCTGCAACGTGGTCGGCAACGCACTGCCTTGCGACTTCGCCGCGGCGGTGTCGAAAGAATGCTTCGAAGTGTTGGCCAGCGTGACACAGTGAACGAGGAAGAATGCTGACCTTCTCGCAGAAGGTAAGGGCACAAGGGCGTTCCGTGCCTGGTGCTTCGCCAGCTTACCTCTGGCGGAAGACTGTCTCCCCATGACCTCCCGCCGCCTCATCGAGGCCGCCTTCCCCCTCAAGCAGGCGTCTCTCGATTCCGTCCACGAGAAGTCCGTTCGCCACGGCCACATCTCCACCTTGCACATCTGGCCGGCGCGGCGGCCGTTGGCTGCGAGTCGCGCGGCATTGTTGGCGACGCTGTTGCCGGATCCCGTGAGCGCCAAGGCGCGGCGGGACGACCTGCGGCGGATGGCGGGGCGGGTGGTTGACAAGGTGGACCGTGATGGCGAGGTAACAGGCGAGACGACCGAGGGTGGGATCCTGCATTGGGGGCGGGAGAGCGCCAGGGGTGCGGGCGGTTCGCGGTCGGGGCGAGCCTCCGCAAGCGACCGGGCGAACGGGGCGCCGGCAAGCACCCGTGGCCACCCGCTCTCCCGCTTCCGCGAAGAAATCAAGAGAGCGTTCGGCGGCAAGGCGCCGCGGGTGCTCGATCCCTTTGCCGGCGGTGGCGCCATCCCCTTGGAGGCCATGCGCCTTGGCTGCGAGGTCGTCGCGTCGGACTTGAACCCTGTGGCGTGGTTCATTCTCCGCTGCACCTTGCACTATCCGCACTTGCTCGCCGGGCAGACGCGCCCGCTGCCGGAGTTCGCGCTGGATGACGAGGCGTTCATGGCGGCCTTCTTCAAGGCGCAGGGTGTCGTCGGGCAACGGGCGTTGCGGGAGGCGCTGGATGCAGTGGGCAGTCGGCATGGCGGCAAGTCCGCGCACCACGCAACCGGCAGCGGGCTGCTGCCGATGGCGGTGGAGACGCAAGCGGATTTCGCTTGGCATCTGCGCGCCTGGGGGCGGCGCGTGCTGGCACAAGCGCGGCGCTCCCTGGCCGCCCGCTATCCCACCTACGCCGAGTTCGAGCCCGTTCCGCCGTCGCCGGGGCCGCCGGGGAAGGCAGCGGCAACGCCGAGGGCGCCGCGTACCTGGGAACCGCGGCCGCCCCAACTGCTCACGCCGAACGCCCGAGGCGATGTGGCCGTCGCCGCGCTGAACGCGGAGTTCGGCGCCGGCTATCTGGCGGACGAGCGCAATCCCCGCTGGGTGGCCAAGCCGACGGTGGCGTATCTGTGGGCGCGCACCGTGCCGTGCGCGGGATGCCGCCAGGAAGTGCCGCTCTTGAAGACGCGCTGGCTCTGTAAACGCGGCAGCAAGCGCGTGCGGTTGAAGATGACCGCAGGAGAGAACGGCGTCGTTTTCGGCGTCAAAAGCAGTGTGCCCGCGGGCAGGGGCAGCGCGGCGCAGCGGCGCGAACGGGATCGGGCGCTCGGCGCCGGCACCATGTCCAGCAGCGGCGTCACCTGCCCGTGCTGCGGCGTCACGGCGACGATGGCGGATTTGCGCGCCGCTGGCCGCGCCGGGCGCTTGGGCGAGCGCATGACGGCGGTGGTGGTGGACGGCCAGCGCGGCAAGGAGTATCGGCTGCCAACGGCTGCGGAACTCGAAGCCGCCGAGGTGAGCGAGGAAGCGCTGGCGGAGCTCTATGCGGACGTTCCCTACGGCCTGCCGGACGAGCCGACGCCGAAAGCGGGTATGGGCGCATCCCGCGCCTTTTCGGTGGACGGCTACGGCTTCGACATGTGGCGCAAGCTCTTCACCCGCCGCCAACTGCTCGCCCTCGGCACTTTGGTGCGCGAGATTCGAGGCTTGGCGCTGGACGGCTACCCGGACGATTGGCGCGAAGGACTGTTGGCGTACTTGGCACCGGCCATAAGCCGCTCGGCAGACAGGGGCAGCGCTGTAACCACTTGGACAAACGATCGCGAGGGCATCGGGCACACGTTCGCGCGCTTTGCCCTGCCCATGGTTTGGGACTTCGCAGAGTCCTCTCCTCTCGGCGATGCCAGCGGCAGCTTCGGCCAAGCCATTGAATGGATAGCTCGCGTCTCAGAGCACCTTCAAGCCGCGGCAGCCGAGGCACCGCGCCCGTGCGTGTTGCGCCAGTCGGCAGCCGAGCCGCTTCCCGACTCCTTGGATGTCATCTGCACCGATCCCCCGTACTACGACGCCATCCCCTACTCGGACTTGATGGACTTCTTCCACGTCTGGCTGCGGCGCGCGCTGCACGGCCTCTCGCCGGAAACCGACGCCGCCTTCGCCGCGCCGCTCGGCCCGAAGTGGAACCGCGACGCCGAAGACGGCGAACTCATCGACGACGCGGCGCGCTTCGGCGGCGACCGCGAAGCCTCCAAGCGCAACTACGAGGACGGCATGGCGCGGGCGTTCTCGCGCTTCCACGACGCGCTGCGGGAAGACGGGCGGCTGGTGATCGTCTTCGCCAACAAGTCGCCGGACGCCTGGGAGACGCTGGTGTCCGCCCTCATTCGCGCCGGCTTCGTGGTCGACGGCTCGTGGCCGATTCAGACGGAGATGCAGAACCGGCAACGCTCGCTGTCCTCCGCCGCCCTCTCCTCGTCCATCTGGCTGGTGTGCAGGAAGCGCCCGCGCGCCGCCCGCCCAGGCTGGGACAACGCCGTGCTGCGCGAGATGCAGGCCAACATCACCACCAAGCTGCGCGACTTCTGGGACGCCGGCATTCGCGGGCCGGACTTCGTCTGGGCCGCCACCGGCCCGGCGCTGGAAGCCTTCAGCAAGCACCCGGTGGTGAAGCGCACGGACGCGCCGGGCAGCGTGCTGACGGTAGCCGAGTTCCTGCGCCACGTGCGCCGCATGGTGGTGGCCTTCGTCGTCAACCGCCTGTTCGCCGTGCAGGGCGAGGCCACGGCGACGCTGGACGACCCCACCACCTACTACCTGCTCCACCGCAACGACTTCGGCCTGGGCGACGCGCCCGCCGGCGCCTGCATCCTCTACGCCCTCTCCTGCAACGTCTCGGATGCGGACTTGGCGGGGCGGTTGGATCTTCTGGCCCGGGGGAAGGAGGCGGAGCCCTCGGCGGATGACGAAGAAGGCGATGGCGAGGACGACGAATCCGCAACCACCGGTTCCGGCAGCAAGACCCGCCTGAAACCCTGGCACCGCCGCACCGCCAAGGCCCTCGGCGAACCCACCAACGACGGCAACCCGCCCCCCCTCATCGACTGCGTCCACCGCACGATGCGCCTGTGGAAAACCGGCGAACAAAGCCGCGTGGACGGGTATTTGGAAGCCCAGGGCCTGTGGCGCAACGACCTGTTCAAGCAGGTGGTGCAGGCGGTGCTGGAACTTGCGAAGCCGGGGACGGACGAGCGTGCTACGCTTGAGTACATTCAGAACCACTTGGCAACGGATGGCGGGGTGGTGGTGTCGAGGCAGCGGGGGTTGTTGGAGGAGTAGCGGCGTTCACTGCCCACGGTTGCGGGGGCTGCCAGGGGGCTGCCATGCACACAACCACGGTACCCGGAAGTTATGGCAGAATAGGTGTTATGCAAAACGGCTCGACCATGGAACTTCGGTGCTACGCCTATCGGCGGGGCGCTGTGTGGGAAGCGATCTGCACAGACTTGAACGTTGCCACTTTTGGGCCGTCCCAAGAGGAGGTCGAGCGTTTGTTGGCGGAAGCCATTGAGTTGCACTTGGAGTGCGTAGCTGACTTCCCGGAGGAAGATCGTCAAGCGATGTTGGCGCGGCGAGCACCGTGGCACGTCCGTTTTGGGCTTGAACTGCTGTCTCGAGTTCACGCCGTACGGGACAAGTGGGGCAAGAGCCGCGAGAAGGTGCGCCACAGCTTCGACTACGCCCCCTTGTCCATTGCGGAGAGTCGACAAGCGTGACCCAGTCCCCCTGGACAGCAATCGTGAGCAAGGAAGACGGCTGGTGGATCGGCTGGATCGCCGAAGTGCCCGGCGTGAATGCCCAGGAGCGCACGCGCGAAGCATTGCTCGACACCTTGGCCGAAGTGCTGCGCGAAGCCCTCGAAATGAACCGGCAAGATGCGCTCGGCCACGCCGAACATGCCTATGAAGAGGTCGCGATCGCGGTCTAACCACGCCTCCCGAGCTCGGCGATGCCCAAGTCGTTGCAGATCTTCTTGTTGGACTCGTGATAGCGTTTAGAAGGTGACGGAGTTGAAAAAAGGACAGAGTGCCGTTACCGGCTTTAGCAGGCTGGAGAGCTTGTCGATTTCGGGCTTCCGCGGGATAGACCAGTTGGACATCCCCAACTTGGCCCACGTCACGTTGCTCACCGGCAAGAACGGCGTTGGCAAGACCACGGTGCTCGATGCGGTGCGGGCTTATGTGGGGCACGGTCGATTCGCCGCCTTGAAAGATCTACTTGTACGTCGTGAGGAGTTGATCACCGAGCGATTCGGCGACAACGACTACGAGGAGGTCCCAGCCTTCGATCGCCTGTTCCATCGAAGCGGGAACGAGCTGGGCAGCGCATCCATCGGCCCACTTGGTGGCGGACCAGTCTTGAGAATAGAGGAAAAGCTCGAGGCCGAAGAGAAGATCGTCGACGTTTTGTTCAACGGCAAGAGGCAGCGCTATGACCACCGAGAGTGGGGTGAGCCATCGTCTTGGTTCGACTCTCCATCGGAGCGATCGCCAAGGAGTTCGGTAGCGAAAACGCGATGCGAATCGTTGGGGCCGGAGCCATTGCGCAGCGTGGACTTGGCTAGACTATGGGACGGCGTAGCGCTTACCGACAACGAAACGCTTGCGCGGGACGCCCTTCGTCTGGCCTTTGGCGATCGAGTTGAACGCAGCGCGGTTATTGGCCAGCCCCCCCACAGTAGGAGGCGCGTCGTCGTGAAGTTCTCCGACTACCCCAATCCCGTGCCGTTGAAGAGCCTCGGCGATGGCGCGACGCGAATGTTTGGCGTTTCACTGGCGCTCGCCAACTGCCGGGACGGCATTCTCTTGTTGGACGAAGCGGAGAACGGGATCCACTACTCGCTGCAGAGCAAATTCTGGAGCACGATATTGTGCGCCGCGGAAATGCACAACGTACAGGTTCTCGCAACCACTCACAGCAAGGATTGCATCTACGGATTCGCCGACGCTGCTTTGAACAGCAACATCGATGCAAACCTCGTCCGCATCGGCTGGCGCAAGGGCAAGCTGCGAGCCGTGGAATACTCGACGGAGGATCTCGAGGCCGTTGCCGAGCAGAATTTTGAGGTCAGATAGGCGTGAGGCAGTGGAGCAGAACCGAACCACCGAAGCTGCTCTTGGTGGAAGGCGTGGACGACAAGCACGTTGTTGAGCACTTGTGCAGAAAGCTCGTGCCCGATCTGGCGCCCGATCGGGACTTCCGCTGCCAAGATACTCGTGGAATTGACCCGCTGCTGAAGGCAATCTCTCCGGCGCTGAGGCCGTTCGAACGGACCGCTCTCGGTATCGTGGTGGACGCCAACGACAACCCTGTTACACGCTGGCAGGCCATTGGCCACCGTTTGCGAGGCGCAGACGTCCAACTCCCCGACCAACCAGCGCAAGGCGGCACAATCATCAACGGCGAGCCCCGCGTCGGCGTCTGGCTGATGCCCAACAACTCGACGCCGGGCGAGCTTGAGAACTTCGTCGCTGAGCTTGTTCCCAAGGATGATCCCGTCTGGCCGCTGGCCAAACAGTACATCGAGAGCATCCCCAGCGAGCACCGACAGTTCTCGACGGGGAAGGAACTGCGGGCGAAGCTGCACGCTTGGCTGGCGACCCGCCAAGAGCCCCGGAAGATGGGTGCGGCGATCGGGACGGCGGAACTGGATGCGGGAGTGCCACTCGCCGGCCAGTTCGCGGATTGGCTTCAAGCCTTGTTTGGTCGCGCGCCAGCGCAGGAGGGCTGACGCGATGGGTGCCACGCTGCATCGCATCCGGGCCGTCAACTATCGTTGCTTGCGCAACGTCGACGTGGAACTGGACGAGTTCAACGTCCTCGTTGGCGCCAATGGCAGCGGCAAGAGTGCGCTGTTCGATGCGCTGCTCTTTGTCGGCGACATGGTACGCACTGGCTTGGATTCGGCGATAGACCGGCGGGTGAACGACCTTCGGGATCTGGTCTGGGGGCGTCCCGAGCGCGAGTCGCGGTTTGCGCTTGAGCTCGAGCTCGGCTTGCCGGAGAACACGGAGGGGATACCGGAATCTCACGAGCGAATGGCCGTCTTTGTGAATGTGACGGAGGCGAAGGACGGTCTCACCGGCACGCTGGAAGCGACTGTCACGCGGAAGTCGGGGGCGAAGTCTCCCCGCTGGACGACACGAATGCGGTTTGATGCCGACAGCGCCTTCGAGCCCGAGGTCGAGTTCGGAAGTCCGATCGTCGCTGGCCACGTCGATCGCACAGTGTCCCAGATCGGCGAAATCGCCTTGGACAATCGTGTTCTTCGCCGGGCAAGCGCGCCGCTGCGTCGTTGGGCCCCAACTCCGGACCACGCGCTGCCCTGGCTAATCCTTCGTCTCAGAAGGTATCCAAAGCGCTTCGCCGACTGGAAAAAGCATATCTGCACGGCCATTTCGGACTTCCAAGACATACGTGTCAAGAGACGCAGCGACGACAGACATGCCTACTTGGTTGTGGCCTTTGGCAGCGGCGTGGAAGTCCCTTCTTGGGCGCTTTCCGACGGCACTTTGCGATTTCTGGCGCTGTCGATCATGGCGTACTTGCCCGAAGAGGGGCGAACCCACTTAATCGAGGAACCAGAGAACGGCGTTCATCCGCTGGCTGTCGAGGCGGTCTACCGCTCTCTCTCGTCAACGTACGATGCGCAGGTGCTGGTCACGACACACTCGCCAATCCTCCTCGCCTGCACGGAGCCAAAGGAACTGCTGTGCTTCTCCAAACACGATGGCGAAACGCAGATTGTCCGTGGCGACGAGCATCCCCATCTGAGGCACTGGCAAAGCGCGGCTGACGTCGATCTGCTGTTTGCACCCCAAGTTCTTGGGTGAGTGCGTCGGTGAAGGACCTGTACGTGCTGGTGGCCGATCAAGACATGGCCGAAACACTGAAAGCAGTGCTCGACAGGCCGAAGAGCCTTGGCATCCGGCCCATTCAGCATGACGTCGCGCGGCATATTCGGCGGGACGCCGGGTGCTGCCGCGACGCCAGTCGGCGCTTGCGTCCGTACCCCGACCGGTACCGCAAGGCAATCGTCGTCTTCGACAAGCAAGGCTGTGGCCGAGAGGACTCGCCTCGAGAGCAAATCCAGCGGGATGTCGAGCGGGAACTCGCGGGCAACGGGTGGGATGGCGACCGGGCCAAGGCGGTGGTGATTGAACCCGAGCTCGAAGCCTGGGTCTGGACCGGTTCGCCACATGCTGCGCGTGTTCTTGGTTGGCAGCGTGGGTACGACGACTTGAGAGGTTGGCTCGTGGCACGCAGGCTTTGGCTGGAGGGCAACGCCAAGCCAACGGACCCGAAGGCCGCCATGAAGGCCGTGCTCCGCGAAACGCGCAAGGCGCACTCGGCCGCGCTATTCGGCGAGCTCGCCAAGCGCACGACGTGGCGCGGCTGCCAGTGCCCCGCCTTCGCCGAACTCAAGAGCACGCTCAAGCGCTGGTTCGGCGACGCGCAGTCAGCACCTTCTCACGCACCCTGATACGCTTCGCCCGATGCAGCCTTGGCACCACTTCGTCACCCTCAAGCCCGAGCTCGAATCCGGCGAGCTTACCCTTGCCGAGTTCGCCGCGGACCTCCACGAAGTCACCCTCGCCCGCGGCAAGCGCCCCGTCTACGAAGATCCTGCCCAGTTCTTCGCCCTCACCTACCCCACCCACGCGCTGCGCGAGCTGGCGAAAGACGTCGCCGTTCGGCTCAGTGGCCAAAGCGACAAGGCGGTGCGGCAGTTGGAGCTCACCTATGGCGGCGGCAAGACGCATACGCTCATTACGCTCTACCACTTGTTCCAAGACCCCGCCTCCCTGCCGGACATTCCGGCGGTGCGCGAGTTCCGCGAGCATGTGGGCGCCGATCTGCCACAAGCGTTCGTCGCCACGCTCTGTTTCGACAAGATCGATGTGGAGAAGGGCATCGAGGACGTCCGCGCCCCCAACGGCGAAACGCGCACGCTCCGCCATCCTTGGAGCGTGCTGGCCTATCAGTTGGCGGGCGACGACGGCTTGAGCGCGATCCATGCCGACGGCAAAGCGGAGGAACGCGAGACGCCGCCGGCGGAACCGCTCTTGGCGAAGCTGTTGGCCATCCCGGGCGAGCGGGGCTTCGGCACCCTGGTGCTGGTGGACGAGGTGCTGATGTATGCCCGCGAGAAGGTCGGGCTGGATGCCAAGTGGCAGCCGCGCATCGTCGATTTCTTTCAGCATCTGGTGGCGGCGGTCGGCAAGGTGGATCGCGCCGCGATGGTCGCTTCCCTGCTCGCCACCGATCCGAAAAAGCAGGATGCAGTCGGGCTCCGAGTGCGCGACGAACTGTTCGCGGTGGTGCGGCGGCAACGCGAAGAGGGCGTGCAGCCGGTGGCGCGGGAGGATGTCGCGGAGGTGCTGCGGCGCCGCTTCTTCGAGCGCGAAGGCCTGCAGCAGGAAGATGCGTACAAGTCGCACGTCATCGGCGTGGTGCGCGAACTCGCCAAGCTGGACGAGACCACGGCCAAGGATCGTTCCGCCCAGGAAACGCGGTTTCTCGCGAGCTTTCCCTTCCACCCGGACCTCACGGACGTGTTCTACGGCAAGTGGACGCAACTGCCGGCGTTCCAACGCACGCGGGGCATTCTGCGCACGCTGGCCACCGCTTTGCGCGGTGCGCGGCAATGGGACGCAAGCCCGCTGGTCGGCCCGGCGGCGCTGCTTGCCGCACCCGGCGAAGCGGGCGTTTCCGAAGCGGTGAAGGACTTGGCCAACGTCGTGGATACCGGCAGCGAAGGCAGGCCGACGGATTGGGCGCGGCTGCTGGAAGGCGAGTTGGCAAAGGCCAAGGAGATCCAAGACGAGTTTCCGGCGCTGGCGTCAAGCCGCGCTGCGGAGCAGGCGGTCGTCGCCACGTTCCTGCACTCCCAGCCCATCGGCAGCAAGGCCAACACGCCGGAGTTGCAGCGCGCCGTCGGCAGCGGGGCGGACGGCATCGAACTCATGAAAGCGCTGCGCCGCTGGCGCGAAGTCTCCTGGTTCCTGGACGACGAAGACGCCAGAGGCGTCGGCGAGCAGGAACTGCCCAAGTCCTGGCGGCTCGGCAATCGCCCGAACTTGAAGCAGATGCACGACGAAGCCTGCCGCGAGCGCGTGACCAGCGACGCCGTGGATGCCGCACTCGCCGACGCGATTCGCAAGGCGCGGAACAGCTTGACGGGCGGCGCAGCGGCGACGGGCGCAAAGGTGCATTTGCTGCCGGCGAGTCCGGCGGACGTGCAGGACGACGATCTGTTCCGTTTCGTGATTCTCGGCCCGGACGCCGTCTCGGATTCAGGCCGGCCGAGCGCCTTGGCGAAGCGCTATCTGGCCGAGACCACGGGCCCGAAACGCCCGCGCGTGAACCGCAATGCGCTGGTCCTCGCGGCGCCTTCGCGGGACGGCCTGGACGCCATGCGCGCCAGCGTCAGAACGCTGCTCGGCTGGGAGGACGTGAGCAGCCAACTGCAGGACCAAACCGTCGATCCCTTGCGCGCCGAACGCTTGCGTCGGGAGTTGCAGGAAGCGCGCAGCCGCTTGCCGCAGATGGTTCGGCAAGGCTACGCCGTGGTGGTCTCCGTCGGCGAGGACGGCGAGGCCCAAGCGTTCCGTCTGGCGGCCGCTGCCGGGCCGCTGTTCATCGAGATCAAGAACGACGAACGCGCCCGCATCAAGGAAACCGCCATTGACGCCGAGGCGCTGCTGCCGGGCGGCCCCTTCGACCTGTGGCGCGACGACGAAGACGCCCGGCTGGTGCATGAGCTGGCGAGTCTCTTCGCCCGGGATCCGCGCCTGCCGAAAGTGCTGAACGCCGGCGTGGTGCATGGCACGGCCATGCAAGGCGTGGAACGCGGCCTGCTGGTCGCACGGCTGGCGCGGCCAGACGGCAGCGTGCGCACCTGGTGGCGTGCGCCGGTGGCCGAGGAAGCACGGCAAGATCGAACGCTGGAAGCGGTGCTGCCCCAGAGTGCCATGCTCTCCGACCTTCCGAGCGAACTGCTGGCGCCGGATGCGCTGCCTGGCCTGTGGCAGGACGGTCGCCTGACGCTGGCGCAGGCCAAGCGCTACTTCTCGGGCAAGCACGTCGCCACGATTGAACACGAAGGGTGGGAGGACCAGCTGCCCATCCCTCGTTGCGGCCAAGAAGCGCTTGAAGCGGCGATGGCGTCGGCCGTGAAGTCCGGGGTTGTCTGGCTGGTCAACGGCCCGACCTCCTGCTGGAAGGAGGACGTTCCCTTCCGGGCGTTGGACGAGAACGCCGAGCTGCTGCCGCCGCCGCAGCTGGTCGCGCCCCAGGAACTGACGCCGGAGGCATTGCCCGGCGCTTGGGAAAACGACGGAACCAACGGCGCCGCCGTGGTGCAGGCGTTGTCGCAGCAGAAGGGCGTCGTCATGCCCTGGGGGCTGGTTCGAGAGAGCCTGGGCGAAGCCGTGCGCAGCCGTTGGCTGGAGACCGAACAAGGCGACGGCGGCGTGGCGGACTTCGTCCACGCCGGCGGTTGGCGCTTGCGGCTGCCGAAGACTTCCCAGCCGCCAGCGCCGGCACCCCGCAGCGCCGAAGTGGAAGTGACGCCGAACGAGCTGCAGGATCTGGCCGACGCGATTCCCAGCCTGCTCTCAGCGAGCGCCGGGCACGACCTCGCCTTTCGGCTCGGCGTCGCCTTGAACTCGACCGCGCCGGAAGCGGTGCGTCAGGAAGTGGACGATCTGCTCCGCCAAGCGATCCCGAAGCTGAAGAGCAACACGCGCAAAGCAGACGCGGGCGCCCCCCCAAGGGGCGGCTAGCGAAACCGGCCCGGCGCGCTCAGCCGCAGCGCCATCTGCTCGACCTCCGCGGCAACCGCGTCGATGCGAATGGCGTGCTGCGGAATGCGCGGCGGCGGCGCAAGGTTCGGCCACATGTCGCCTAGCGGTTCGATCGCTGCGACGATGCGGCGGAACACCTCCCGGTCGTCGCCTTCGCGGCGCATGTGCTGCACCCGCGCCAGCCCCAGCGCGATGTGCGTGAAGCCGTAGGCGTCCTGGTATTCGTGGGCGTTTTCCAGCTGGCCGTCGACGACGCCGATCGCGTACTCCCGCGCCGCTTCCCGCAGCAGCAGAACGATCACTCGCCCGCGCAAGGCGGCGGAAGCGTCCGTCACCGCGTTTTCCGCGGCGGCGATGGCGGTCAGCAGGTCGGCATAGGCGTCGGTGAGGTCGGCAGCGCCCGAGGCCATCGCTTCGGCGTGGGCGGCCAGTTCGGCGGCGAAAGGCGGTGCGCCGCGCCGCTCCAAGGCGACCGCCACATCCATGTAGAGTTCGTCCGAAGGGTGCTTGGCGTGGGTGCCGGCGGCGGCGTGCTCGCCCAAGGCGTACAAGGCGTGGCCAGCCATCAGGTGTCCGCGCATCAGACCCAGCTTGAAGAGCAGGTCGGCGTCGGCCTGGGCGGCCTCCGGCACGGCAATCGGCGTGTAGGCGCAACCGCAAAGAGCGGCCAGCAGAACGGCGGTCAGCAACCGGCGAACGCCCGCCGGAACCACCTTGGCCGGAAATACCCGATTGTCGGCCACGTCGGCAGCCCTCCCGTCGGTGCGAAACGGACCCACTACTGCCACCCCGCGCGGTCGAAGACCTGCACCGCCCGGGACTGGTTGGCGCCCAGCACGGTGGCGCTCACGGCGTCCTCCTTGAAGGCGCCGAGTTCGGCGATGGGGCCGGTGGCGGCGCCGATCACCGGATACTCGTTGTTGCCTTCGGCGAACAGGCGCTGGGCGAAGTCGCTGGCGAGGTACTCCAGGAAGCGCACGGCGTTGCCGCGGTTCGGCGCGTGCCGGGCGACTCCTGCGCCGCTGATGTTGACGTGGGCGCCGCGCCCCTGCTGATTGGGGAACAACACGCCAAGGCCCTTGGCGACGGCGCGGTCTTCTTCGTCGTCGGAACCGAGCAGGCGACCGATGTAGTAGGTGTTGGCGACGCTGACGCCGCACTCGCCGGCGGCAACCGCGCGCAGCTGCGCCGTGTCGTTGCCTTGGGGCGGGCGGCGGAAGTTCGCCACCACGCCCTTGGCCCAGGCTTCGGCGGCGTCCTCGCCGTGGTGCTCGATCAGCGAGGCCAGCAGAGACAGGTTGTAGATGTTGCCGGAGGATCGCATGCACACCTTGCCGCGCAGCCGCTCGTCGGCCAGGTCTTCGTAGCGGGAGACGCCCTCCGGCAGGCCTGCCGCCTGGTTGTAGACGACCACGCGAGCGCGCTTGGACAGCCCGAACCAGTAGCCTTGCGGATCGCGCAGGTGGGCGGGGATGCGCTCGTTCAAGAGCGGCGAATCAATGCTTTGAAAGACGCCTTGCTGATGCGCTCGCCACAGCCGTCCGGCATCCACGGTGACGAGCAGGTCGGCGGGGCTGAACTCGCCTTCGTTGCGGATGCGTTCGATCAGGCCGTCGCTGCTGCCTTCGATGAGATTGACTTCGATGCCGCTCTGCTCGGTGAAGCGATCGTAGAGCGCGAGATCCGTGTCGTAGTGGCGCGCCGAGTAGACGTTGACTTCCTCCTCGGCAAGCGCCCCGCTGGCGGCGGCGAACGCGAGACACAGAACTAATCGACGCATGGGGCGCTTTCCTCTTTCGATGGCGTTTGGGGGCCTCTCGGCAAACGCGGATGCTATCACCGCGCCTCGCTGCGCGGAAAGACGAACGTGGCCTCGGCGTCGAACAGCGCGGTTACCGGGTCGCCGACGGCAAGCCCGTTCAAGGCCGCGGCGCTGACCCGCAGCAGGTCGTCGCCAAGGCGCACGAGCACGAAGTAGCGCTCGCCCAGGAAGCGGACGTCCTCCACCCGCGGCCCTTCTTCGGCGCGGCGAAGCGCAATGGCGTTGGGCCGCGCCACGACGTCCACCTCGCCATCCGGCAGCGGCGCGCGCGAGCACTCGAAACCGCCGAACCGCGTACGCACGAAGCCGCTCCTCGCCGTGCCGCGCAGGTGCTGCGACTGGCCGAACATCTCCGCCACTTCAAGGGTCTCGGGCCGACGCCACAGCTCGGCCGGCGTTCCAGCCTGAAGCACGCCGCCGCGGCCGAGGACGACGATGCGGTCGGCAAGTTCCAGCGCTTCGTCCGGGTCGTGGGTGACCACCAGGGCGACGCGGCCAGTGCGCCGCAAGGCGCGGCGGGTCTGCTCGCGCAGGGCGCGTCTCAAGGTGGCATCGACGTTGGCGAACGGTTCGTCGAGCAGCAGCACCCGGGGTTGCGGCGCCAGCGCCCGGGCCAGCGCCACGCGCTGCTGCTGACCGCCGGAGAGCGTGTCCGGGTAGCGGCCGCCGAACGCTTGCAGCCCAACGTCCAAGAGGCAGCGCTCGACCACCCGCGCTCGTTCGTCGGCGGCCAGCGCACGCAGGCCGAAGGCGATGTTCTCGCGCACCGTCTTGTGCGGAAAGAGCACATGGTCCTGGAAGACCAGGCCAACCGGACGGCGTTCCGGCGGCGGCTCGCGTCCGGGCTCGGCGAGCACCTCGCCATCAAGCCGAATCGAACCCGACTGCAAGCGCTCAAGCCCGGCGGCCAGGCGCAGCAGCGTGCTCTTGCCGCTGCCCGAGGGCCCGAGCAGACAGGTGATCTCGGCCGCCTGGGCGCGCAGCGACACTTGCCGCAGCACCTGCTGGCGGACGTAGCGGTGGCTGACGTTGCAGAACTCCAAAGCCATGCCGGCAGTGTACTTGGCCAGACCGCCCTGCCCCGCTACCGTCGGCGGCACCGGCGAAGGCGGGCGCCAAGCGTGCGAAAATCCTTGCCATGACGCGAGTTTGGAGCCTCGGCGCATGGCTGGCGGCGGCGGTTGTGGGCACGCCGGTCGTCGTCGTGCTGCTGGCCTTGGCGCTGCCGGCCGGCGACTCCTGGCAGCACATCCGCGCTACGGTGCTGCCCGGCTACGTGTGGAACACGGTCGTTCTGGCGGTGCTGGTGGGCGCCTTGGCGGCGGTGATCGGCATCGCCACCGCGTGGACGGTGGCGACGCGGAACTTTCCCGGGCGCCGCTTCCTGTCCTGGGCGCTGGTGCTGCCGCTGGCGGCGCCGGCCTACGTGGTCGCCTACGTCTATACGGACCTCTTGGAGTACGCCGGGCCGGTGCAGACCGCGCTGCGCGGCCTCGGCGGCGGGCAAGGCGCGATGCTTCCCCCCGTCCGTTCCTTGCCGGGCGCCGCGCTGGTGCTGGGCCTGGTGCTCTATCCCTACGTCTATCTGCTGGCGCGCACGGCTTTCGCAAGCCAGGCCGGTTCGCTCTTCGAGGCGGCGCGGGTGCTTGGCGCGAGCCCGCGACGGGCGTTCTTCGGCATCGCCCTTCCGGCGGCACGGCCGGTGATCGCCGGCGGCGTGGCGCTGGCGATGATGGAAGCGGTTGCCGACTACGGTGTCGCGGAGTACTTCGGCATTGCCACCTTCACCACGGGCATCTTTCGCACCTGGTTCGCCCTCGGCGACCGCGCCGCGGCCATGCAGCTGGCGGCTTGGCTGTTCGTGGTGGTGGCGGCTCTGGTGCTTGTCGAGCGCTGGGCGCGGCGCGGTCGATTCAGCAATCCGCTGGGCCGAAGCAGCGGCGCGGCGGCGGTGGAACTGCGCGGCTGGCGCGGCTGGCTGACCAGCATCGCGGTTGCCCTGCCGCTGATGCTTGGCTTCGGCGTGCCGCTCCTGGTGCTTGCTGGCTACGCGGTGGTCGCTGGCGATCCCCTGCTGGGGCGAGGCTTCGGCGATTTCGTGCAAGCCAGCATCGGCGTCGCGGCCACTGCCGCGGTCGCCGCCACGGCGCTGGCGCTGTGCCTGGCCTACGGCGAACGGATCAGCCAACGCCCGTCCACGCGCATCGCCGTGCGCACCGCCACCTTGGGCTATGCGCTGCCGGGCGCCATGGTCGCGGTGGGCGTGCTGGTGCCTCTGACCACGGTGGACAAGTGGCTTGCGCGAACGCTGCGCGACGTCTTCGCCGTCGATGCCGGGCTGCTGCTGACGGGCACCGCCGCGGCGCTGGTGTTCGCCTACGTCGTGCGCTTCCTCACCGTCTCCTACAACGCTTGCAGCGGCGGCCTGGAGAAGGTTCACCGGCGCTTGGACGATGCGGCGCGAAGCCTTGGCGCGAGCCCCGGCCGAGTGCTGCGCGCGGTGCATTTGCCGCTGCTGCGCGGGGCGCTGGCCAGCGCCGTCCTGCTGGTGTTCATCGACGTGATGAAGGAACTGCCGGCGACGCTGATTCTGCGCCCCTTCAACTTCGAAACCCTGGCGACCCGGGTCTATCGGCTGGCCTCCGACGAGCGGCTTGCCGAGGCGTCGACGGCCGCATTGGCCCTCGTGCTCGTCGGCGTGCTGCCGGCGCTGCTGCTCGCCGCCACCGCTCGGCGTCAACCGGACGGCGGAATCGGCTAACATGCCGCGCATGGCTGCCGACGCCTGCGCATCCGCCCTCGACGCTCTGCGCTTCGACAACCGCTACGTCGACGCGCTGCCCGGCGACGCCGAGACGCGCAACTACCGCCGTCAGGTCCGCGAGGTCTGCTACTCGCCGGTTGCGCCCACGTGCGTTCAAGCTCCGCGGCTGGTCGGCTGGTGGCGGGAGGTGGCGGAACTGCTCGATCTGCCGGAAGCCGTGCCGGAGACGGGCGCGTTCGCGGACGTGTTCGTCGGCAACCGGCTGCTGCCCGGCATGAAGCCCGTGGCCACCTGCTACGGCGGCCATCAGTTCGGCAACTGGGCGGGGCAGCTGGGCGACGGGCGCGCCATCAACCTCGGCGAAGTGGTGAACCCGCGCGGCGAACGCTGGACGCTGCAACTCAAGGGCGCCGGGCCGACGCCCTACTCGCGCACCGCCGACGGCCTCGCCGTGCTGCGTTCCTCGCTGCGCGAGTTCGTCTGCAGCGAGGCGATGTTCCACCTGGGCGTGCCCACCACCCGCGCCCTGTCGCTGGCGCTCACCGGCGAAGAAGTGGTGCGCGACATCCTCTACGACGGCCATCCGGCGGCGGAACCCGGCGCCGTGGTGTGCCGGGTCGCGCCGTCGTTCACCCGCTTCGGCCACTTCGAGATGCTGGCCGCCCGGCGCGAGACGGAACTGCTGCGGCGCTTTCTCGACTTCACCATCGCCACCGACTTCCCCCACCTCGCCGAGGAAGCGGACGCCAAGCGGCGCTACCTCGCCTGGCTGGCCGAAGTCGCCGAGCACACCGCGGCCACGGTGGCGCACTGGATGCGCGTCGGCTTCGTCCACGGCGTGATGAACACCGACAACATGTCCGTCCTGGGGCTGACCATCGACTACGGCCCCTACGGCTGGCTGGAGGGCTTCGACCCGAACTGGACGCCGAACACCACCGACGCCGCCACGCGCCGCTACCGCTTCGGCCAGCAGCCGGCCATCGCGCAGTGGAACCTGCTGCAACTCGCCAACGCCGTCTATCCGCTGATCGGCGAAGCCGAGCCGCTGAACGAGGTGCTGAACGACTTCGCCGGGAACTACACCCGCCAGTCCGAAGCCATGACCGCGGCCAAGCTGGGCCTGCCGCGCTACCAGGCGGAGCACGACTCCCCCCTCTGCGACGAGCTGTTCGCCCTGCTCGGCAGCGTGGAGACCGACATGACGTTGTTCTTCCGCGGCCTGGTGCAGGTGGACGTGCAGCGGCCGAGCATCGAACCGCTGCTCGACGCCTACTACTCCAGCGCCGCAACGACCCCGGCGCTGCGCGAACGCACCCAGGCCTGGCTCGCATCCTACGCCGCAAGGGTTCGCCTTGAAGGAGAGCCGAACGCCAAGCGCGTCGCCCGCAT
The DNA here is from genome assembly GCA_965199875.1 of Candidatus Azotimanducaceae bacterium. Taxonomy (GTDB): domain Bacteria; phylum Pseudomonadota; class Gammaproteobacteria; order Pseudomonadales; family Azotimanducaceae; genus VXYL01. Next base: position 613,023 of record OZ241346.1, read on the forward strand.
GAACGCGGCCAATCCGCGGTTCGTGCCGCGCAACTACCTGGCGCAGCTGGCCATCGACAAGGCCGAAGCCGGCGACTTCTCGACGCTGCGCGAGTGGATGGACGTGCTGCGCCGTCCCTACGACGAACAACCCGGCAAGGAACGGTTCGCCGCCAAGCGCCCGGAGTGGGCTCGGCATCGCGCCGGCTGTTCCATGCTGTCGTGCAGTTCGTAGTTCGCGCGCCTGCCATGCCATGATGCGCGCCGTTCGTCGGGCCGGAATCGTCGCCATGCTGGCGCTGCTGCCGGCCGCGAACGCCACGGGCGAGGCGCCCTATGCCGAGGCGCCTCCCGAACGAACGCAGGACACGCCGATGGAAACGATGATCCGCGAGATTCAAGACGATGCCGAGCGCACGTCCTCGTACACCGGCATCGAGCGCATCGGCGAGGCCGTCGTGGAGGCGCTGCGCCAGACGCCCCGCGAGCGGTTCGTGCTGCCGCGCAGCCGCTCGCTGGCCTACGCCAACCATCCCCTGCCCATCGGCTACGGACAGACCATCTCGCAGCCGTTCATTGTCGCCGTCATGACCGAGTTTCTCGGCGTTGCCAGCGAGCACCGGGTGCTGGAAGTCGGCACCGGTTCCGGCTACCAGGCGGCGGTGCTGGCGCATCTGGCGGCCGAGGTCTATTCGGTGGAAATCGTCCCGGAACTGGCGGCGAGCGCCCGCGAGCGCCTCGAGGGCATGGGCTACGACAACGTGCAGGTGCGCGCCGGCGACGGCTGGCAGGGCTGGCCGGAGCACGCGCCCTTCGACGGCATCGTCGTCACCGCGGTGGGCGAGATCATCCCGCCGGCGCTGATCGAACAGCTGACGCCGAACGGCCGTCTGGTCATGCCGGTCGGCGGCAGCGGCGGATTTCAGCAGCTGGTGGTGTACTCCAAGAGCAGCGACAGCATTCGCACACTGTTCCCGGTGCGCTTCGTGCCGCTCACCGGCGGGCCGTGAGGAGCACTTCGGCAACCCGCTAAAGCCGCAAGGACGCTCGGAGGTAGCCGAAGACTCCAGGCAGTTCGTGCGCCACCAGGCTCATGTTCGCCGCGCCGCACACCGTGCAGGGCGCGGGTTCGTTGTTCAGCACGTTGTTGACGCCAGCGGTCGTGGTGAGCTGCCGCTCGAACCAGGCTCCGCGATACTGAACGCGCAAGTCCAAGTACCGCTCGGACTGCAGACGCTCCGCGCCGTTCTGCAGCAACGCCGAAACGTGGCGCACGGTGGCGCCGCCCAGCCAGTTTCCTCGTCGCCAGTCGGCCTTGACGGTGTAGCGCCACTTCGGGAACGCGCGCTGAAAGGTTTCGCCGGTGATGTCGCCGGAGCGTTCCTTGGCGGCTTGCGAGCCGTCGACGCCGAGCGTCCGCTCCTCGTACTCGTGCAGGTGCGTGGCGTTGAAGGCAATGGCCAGCTGGCCGGACGCGGTGGCCGGGGCCAAGTAGTCCAAGCGGAAGTCGGCGCCGGCGGCGCGAATGCCGCCGATGTTCTGCAAGCGGTTGTCCACCCGTTCGATGGCGCCCAGGCGGTCGCGCCGCACGCCGGCGCAGAAGAGCGGCGACAGGGTGCGCACGCAGGCGTCGACCAGATCGCCGGGGGCGCGCCCCTCGATGGCATCGTCCACGTCGATGGCGTAGGCGTCGGCGGACAGCGTCAACGCATCGACCCAGCGACCCTCCTCCAGCCAGGAAGGGCGATAGACGAAGCCCAGCAAGCGGCTCTTGGACGTCTCCGCGCGCAGTCGTTCGTTGCCGGCGGAAACCGCGGTGAGCTGTGGATTGCGCTGCGTCAGGGCGGGCGGCAGGCCCAGCTGGGCGCAGTTGTCGACGATCCGCCGAGGCTGCGGCGCGTCCCGGCCGCCGTTGGCGGAACCGATCACGGCGAAGACGTCGGCGCATGGGTCCAGATGGAAGAAGTCCTCCCGCGCCGCGCCGCCGAACAACTCGCCGATGCCGGGCGCCCGAATGCCGGTGGACAGCGACGCGCGCCAGGAGAGATCGACCATCGGCCGCCACAGGATGCTCAGCTTGTAGGCGGTCTCGGCGCCGGAAGTGCTGTAGCGCGAGCGCCGCGCGGCGACGTTCGCGGCCAGGTAGTCGGCCAGGGGAAGCGCCGCCAGCAAGGGCGTATCGACCTCGACGTAGAACTCGGCGACGTCGAAACCGCCACGGGTGCTGCCGGCAGGGATGCCGGCGGTCTCGCCACGCTCCGCAATCGGGTCCGGCTGAAACGAACCATCGTGGGAGCGGCGCTCGAAGCCGACGGCGATGGCCAGCGGCCCGGCTGGCAGAGCCAGAACGTCCCCGCTCAGCGTGCCGGCGACGTCGCCGAGCGTCTGCTCGCTGAAGTCGCGCTGCACGTAGCCGACGAAGTCGAGCATTTCGTCGGTGATGGAACCGCGGCCGTCCGGCCCCTGTCCGCCGAAGAAGTTGAAGGGCACGCAGCCGGGGGTGGCGTCGCAGAGGCGCGGATCGCCCAACGCCGTCGCCAGCTTGGCGGCGTTGTGCGCACCGCGCTTCTGCTGCCAGCCCCGGTTCTCGCCGCGGTTGACGCCCAGTTCCCAGTACAGCGCCCGTCCGGCCAGCTCGAACTCGCCCTCCAGCATGGCGCTGAGGAACCAGGTGTCCACCTGCTGCTCGAAAACTCGCGGGCCGGACTCCAACGGCCGACGGCCGAAGAACGCCAGATTGCCGTTGGCCACGGAGAGCTCGACACCGAACGGGTTGTAGCGCTGCTCGGCGGCGATGACGACGTCGTGCAGAATGGCGTTCCCGCAGCCGCTGCCGAGGCACAGCGGTTCCGGCGCCGCCCTGGTGGCGGACTCGCGCCGGGTGTAGGCGGCCTTGGCCACCAGGCGCAGCGAACCGGCGAGTTCGTGGCGCAGCTGGGTGTAGAGATTCAAGCGCCGGCTCGGCGTCAGCAGGTAGTTGAAGCGACTGCCGTTGTAGTTGAAGCGGTCGGCGCTGGCGAAGGCGTGGAAGTCTCCGGCGGTCGGGTTCTTCGGGTTGAACGCCGGGCGGCGAACGCCGTCGTTCAGGGCACCGTCGTTCAGCGTCAGGTCGGCGCCGCCCAGGTTCGGCCCGAGAATGAACCGCCCCTGGGGCGTGAACGACGAGCAGCCGCCGTCCTCGCAGCTGGTGCCGAAGGGGCTGGGGAACGCCGACTGGGCCCGATCCGAGGTGTAGACGGCGCCTTCGTCGGCGTAGTAGGCGCTGGCCAGAACGCCGGTTGCTCCGCCGCTGCCGCTGCCCCAGAGCGCCGAGATCCGCGTAGCTCTGCCGTCGCCGTGCGACAGGTAGCCGCCGCTTTGCGCGTCGATGCGCATGCCGTCGAAGGCGCGCCGGGTGATGACGTTGACGACGCCGCCGATGGCGTCCGAACCGTAGACCGCGGAAGCGCCGTCGTGGAGGATCTCGACGCGCTCGACAACGCTCTCCGGCAGCGAGTTGAGGTCCACCGCGGTCGGCACCCCGGAAGCCGAGGCGCCGGCGATCCAGCGACGGCCATCGACCAGCACCAGCGTGCGCTTGGCGCCCAGATTGCGCAGCGACACCCTGGCCGCGCCAGCGCCGATGCCGTTGCCGTCCTGGGGAAAGCCGGAGTTGCCCGGCACGTTGAAGCGGGTGTTGATCGCCGAGCCGGAGATCGGCAGCTGCCGAAGCGCCGCGCCCAGACTGGCCAACCCGGCGCGGCCGAGATCGTCGCCGGACAGCTTGGAAACCGGCGCGAACTCGCCCAAGGCGTCGCGGCGGCGAATGCGGGTTCCGGTGACGACCAGTTCCTCGATCCGCCCTTTCCCTGCCTTGCCCTGCGGGCCCTGTTCGTCCTCCGAGGCGTTTGCCGACGCGGTGACGCCGGCTGTGCAGGAGCAAGCGACGAGGAACGCAAGCAGCCGGCTCGGCCGCCGTCTTGCAGCGCGGTCCGGCCAACACGCTGCCGGGCATCTTCGGCCCGAGCCGCGCCTCGACTTGGCGCTGCAGCGTCCGCTGCCGTTCGCTGCCCTGCTCGATGCCGCGTTCAACACTCTGCTCGATGCCCCGTTCGCACACTTGCGCGATGCCTTGGCGAATGTACGGCCCCCGGTGCCGTTGGCACAAGCGCGCCGGTTTGCCTTAAGCTCAACCAACCAGCCGTCAAAATCGAGGGGGCAGCGGGGAAACATGAAGACGTTGGACCGAAAGGGAGCGGGGCCGCGCACGGTTGCAGCAACGCTGGCGCTGCTCGGCGTTTGCGCGGTGCAGGGCTGCGGCCCTTCCGCGCCCGCCAACGGAAGCGGCGACGCCCAAACCGCCGCAGCAGCCGTCGTCGACGGCGTCACCGATACCGAGGTGGTGTTCGGCACGCACTCCGACCTGACCGGCCCCATCGCCATCTGGGGCGTCGGCATCGTCAACGGCCTGCGCATGCGCTTCGACGAGGCGAACGACGCCGGCGGCGTCCACGGCCGCCAGCTGCGCCTGGTGGTGGAGGACTCCCAGTACCAGATTCCCAAGGCCATCGCCGCCGCCAACAAGCTCATCAACCGCGACAAGGTGCTGGCGCTCTTGTCCTCCGTGGGCACGCAGACCAACGTCGCCGTCATGGAGCAGCCCTTCGCCAAGGGCGTGCCGAATCTGTTTCCCGCCACCGGCGCGCGGGCCATGGTGGAACCGTTCAACCCGCTGGTCGTCAGCCAGATGGGCCTGTACTACGAGGAGATCCGCGCCGGAGTGAAGTACTTCGTCGAAGAGAAGGGCAGGACGACGCCCTGCGCCATCTACCACGACACCGAGTACGGCCACGAAATCAAAGAGGCCGTCGAGGACCAGACCGCCGCCATGGGGCTTTCCGTCGCCGCCGTCTCCGCGCACAAGCCCACCGATGTGGAGTTCACCGCAGCGGTGCTGCGCCTCAGGAACGCCGGCTGCGATCTGGTGATGGTCGGCCTCGTTCACCGCGACACCATCCTGGTGCTGGAGACCGCTCGCAAGATCGGCTGGACGGACGTCGCCTGGGTCGGCAACGAGGCCGCCTACGGACAGGTCATCGCCGATCAGAAGAGCGGCTCCGGCGAGGGCTACTACGCCTTCGTGCCGATGGCGCTGGTGTACGAAGACGACGACCTCGCGCCGCCGCTGCAAGACTGGCTGGCGCGCTACCGGGAGCGCTACGGCGAAGCGCCCGATCTGCCGCCGATGCTCGGCTACCGGGCGGCCGATCTGGCCGTTCGCGCCTTGGAGATCGCTGGCCGGGAGTTGACGCGGGAAAGCCTGATCGCGGCGCTGGAGTCGCTGACGGACTACACCGACATCTTCGGCAACCGGCTGTCCTTCGGCCCCGGCGATCACAAGGGCGTGGACCACTCGACGCTGTCGCAGATCCGAAACGGGCGCTGGGTGACCTTGGACACCGAGATTTCCTACTAGGCGGCCGGCTCGACCGTGGACGAATCCGCGCTTATCGACGCCCTTGCCGGCGCCTACCGCGAACTGATCGTCGGCATCGGCGAAGCCCCAGGGCGAGAAGGCCTGGCGCGGACGCCGGAACGCGCCGCCAAGGCGCTGTGGTTCCTCACCCAAGGCTATCGGCAGAAACTTGGCGACGTGGTCAACAACGCTCTGTTCGAGACCGAACTCGACGAGATCGTGCTGGTGAAGGACATCGAACTCTACTCGCTGTGCGAGCACCACCTGCTGCCCTTCGTCGGCAAGTGCCACGTCGGCTATCTGCCCCAGGGCCGGGTCCTCGGCCTCTCGAAGGTGGCGAGAATCGTCGACATGTTCGCCCGCCGCCTGCAAATCCAGGAGACGCTCACGCAGCAGATCGCCAGCACGCTGATGGACGTCACCGGCGCTTCCGGCGTTGGCGTCATCGTCGAGGCCCAGCACCTGTGCATGGCCATGCGCGGCGTCGAGAAGCAGCACTCGACGATGAAGACCTCGGTGATGCTGGGCGACTTCCGCGACAGCGCGCCAACCCGCGCCGAGTTCCTGCAACTGGTGGGCGGCGCGTAGGCGGACGTGAAAACCGCCGCGTCTGCCAAGCGCCGCATCGCGGCTATTCCCCGCGACGGCATAGGTTACTCTAGGGCACAGGGTCGCCGGCAGTCAGCGGCTTCGAGGCGGAGGGACAAGGGCTTGGACAGCGGCGTACAGAAGCGTCGTGCCGCAGGTGCGTTTTGCTTGCCCGGCGCGATCGCGAAAGCCATGCCAGCGGCTGGACGAGACGGCCGAGGCGGCGGATGAGCGACATGCCGAGCGACGCCGGGCTCGAAGCCGACGTCGAACCAGCCCTTGCGCAAGCCCTCCCGGGCCGCCGTGGCGCCGCCGCGACACCGCCGTCGCCCCTGCTGAACGCCGTGCGCCGGCTGGCGCGCATCTACGTCCTGCGCCGCATCTTCGGCATGATTCCAACCCTGGTGCTGATCTCGATGATCATCTTCGTCGTCATCCAGCTGCCGCCCGGGGACATCGTCACCTCCACCTTGGACCGGCTGCAATCCTCCGGCGTCGAAGTGTCCGCCGAGCAGGTGCAGAATCTGCGCGCCCAGTACAACCTCGACAAGCCCATCTGGTTGCAGTATCTGCATTGGGCCGGCGGCTTCGTGGTGGGCGACATGGGCTATTCCTACCGCTACTCCCGGCCGGTCAACGAACTCATCGGCGAACGCCTGGGCTATACCCTGCTCATCACCATCTCGGCGGTGCTCTTCACTTGGACGGTGGCGCTGCCCATCGGCATCTACTCCGCGGTCCGGCAGTACTCCGTCGGCGACTACGCGTTCACCGTCGTCGGCCTCGTCGGCATCGCCACGCCACAGTTTCTGCTGGCGCTGATCTTCATGTACGTCGGCTACGAGTGGTTCGGCATCAGCATCGGCGGGCTGTTCTCGCCGGAGTTCCGCGAGGCGCCGTGGAGCGGCGCCCGGCTGTGGGATCTGGCCAAGCACATCTGGATTCCGATGGTCGTGCTCGGCATGGGCGGCACCGCGGCGACCATGCGCGTGCTGCGCGCCAATCTGCTCGACGAACTGAACAAGCCCTACGTGGTGACCGCCCGCGCCAAGGGCGTGCGGCCGGTGAAGCTGGTGCTGAAGTATCCGCTGCGCATCGCGCTCAATCCCTTCGTCAGCACCGTCGGCCTGCTGCTGCCGACGCTGATCGCCGGGGAAGCGATCATCTCCATCGTGCTCAACCTGCCCACCCTGGGCCAGCTGCTGCTCGACTCGCTGAGAACCCAGGACATGTTCCTCGCTGGCAGCGTCGTCATGCTGCAAGTGATTCTGGTGCTGGTCGGACTGCTGCTCTCCGACCTGCTGCTGGCGTGGATCGATCCGCGCATCCGCTATGAGTGAAGCGGTCGCCGCGCCGCCGCAGCAGCCGCTTGCCGGCGCGCCGGCGGTCGAACCCCGGGGCGCCGAGCAGCTGGCGGAAATCACCCCCCGGGAGCTCACCTGGCGACGCTTCAAGCGGCATCGTCTGGCGTTGGCCAGCGGCTGCTTCCTCGGCGTGCTCTACCTCGCCGCGGCGCTGTGCGAGTTCGTCTCGCCGTATCGTCCGGAAACCCGCAACGTCGCTGCCATCAACGCGCCGCCGATGCTGGTCCGCTTCTTCGACCAGGACGGCGCCTTCCATCTGCGGCCGTTCGTCTACGGCTACGACATGCAGGTGAATCCCGACACCTGGATGCGCGAGTACACGGTGAATCCCGGCAAGCTCTATCCCCTCGAGTTCTTCGCCGAAGGCGACGAGTACGAACTGTGGGGGCTGTTCAAGCTGAACCGCCACCTGTTCGCGCCCCGGGGCGGCTACGTACACGTCTTCGGCACCGACCAGCTGGGCCGCGACTTGTTCTCCCGGGTCTTCTACGGAGCGCGCATTTCGCTCTCCATCGGCCTCGTCGGGCTGGTGATGACCTTCGTGCTCGGCATCGTCTTCGGCGGCCTCGCCGGCTACATCGGCGGCTGGGTGGACCGCGCCGTGCAGCGGGTCACCGCGGTGCTGCTGTCGATTCCCCAGCTGCCGCTGTGGATGGCGCTGACCGCGGCGCTGCCGCCGGCGTGGTCGCCTTTGCGCATCTACTTCGGCGTCACCATCATCCTGTCGCTGTTCGGCTGGACGATTCTGGCGCGCCAGGTCCGCGGGCGGTTCCTGGCGCTGCGCGTCGAGGAGTTCGTCGTCGCCGCGAGGCTGATCGGCGCGCGGCGGATGCGCGTCATCCTGCGCCACATGCTGCCGAACTTCCTCAGCCACACCATCACCACGGCGACGCTGGCCGTGCCGGCGATGATCATCGGCGAAACGGCGCTCAGCTTCCTCGGCATCGGCCTGCGCCCGCCGGTGGTCAGCTGGGGCGTGCTGCTGCAGCAGGCGCAGAACTACCAGGTGATCGTGATGACGCCGTGGCTGATGATTCCGGGGCTCTTCGTGGTGCTGGCGGTGATGGCCTTCAACCTGTTCGGCGACGGCCTGCGCGACGCCGCAGACCCCTACAGCACCGGAGGCCAGGGCTGATGGCGGAACCGGTGCTTGGCATTCGCGATCTGGCGGTGGAGTTCAAGACCGACACCGGCCTCACCCACGCCCTGCGCAACGTCGGCTTCGACGTGCCGCGCGGCGAGGTGACCGCCATCGTCGGCGAATCCGGTTCGGGCAAGTCCGTCACCGCCAACTGCATCATGCGCCTGGTGCAGCCGCCGGGGCGGATCACCCAGGGCAGCATCCGCTTCGCGCCTCGGCACGGCGAAGCCTTCGACATCGTGGCGCTGGCCGACAAGGACCCGCGCCTCCTGGACTTGCGCGGCGGCCACATCAGCATGGTCTTCCAGGAACCGATGACGGCGCTGTCGCCGGTACACGACATCGGCGGCCAGGTGGCCGAGGCCATTCTCTGCCACCGCAGCGTCGGCAAGGAGCAGGCATGGGCGGAAGCCGCGCAGATGCTGGAGCGGGTGGGCATCGGCGACATCGAGCGGCGCATGAGGATGTACCCCTTCGAGTTCTCCGGCGGCATGCGCCAGCGCGTCGTCATCGCCACCGCGCTGGTGTGCAATCCGGAAGTGCTGATCTGCGACGAGCCCACCACGGCGCTGGACGTCACCATCCAGGCGGAGATTCTGACGCTGATTCGCAGCCTGCAGGACGAACTGAAGAACTCGGTCATCTTCATCACCCACGATCTGGGCGTGGTGGCGCAGATCGCCGACCACGTGGTGGTGATGTACCAGGGCCGGGTGCTGGAGATCGGCACCGTCCGGCAAGTGCTCAAGGAACCGCTGCATCCCTACACCAAGGGGCTGCTGAAAGCCATTCCCGGCATCGTGCCGCCCGGCGAGCGGCTGGCGACCATCGCCAGCGTGGTCGGCGACGCGGACATCACCACGCCCTTCCCGCTGCTCCAGCTGAGCGACGGACGGCAGGTAAGCCTGCCCAGGGAGCAGCTGCCGACGGAGATGCTGGCGTGAGCGAGCCGCTGCTCGAAGTGCGCGCCTTGAGCAAGTTCTTCGACGGAGTCGCCGCCGTGGAGGACGTCTCCTTCGACCTGGCGCGGGCGGAGACCCTAGGCGTGGTCGGCGAGTCCGGCTCCGGCAAGACCACGCTGGCGCGCTGCATCCTGCGCGCCATCGACCCGGATGCCGGCACCGTGCGCTTCAACGCCGCCGCCGGCTGGACGAACCTGCACGACCTCTCGGCCAAGGCCCTGGTGCCCCTTCGGCGCGAGATGCAGATGATCTTCCAGGACCCGTTTTCGTCCCTCAATCCGCGCATGACCGTGCGCCAGATCGTCGAGGAGCCGCTGCTGGTGCATGGCGAACGCAATCGCGGCAAACGTCTCGAGCAGGCCCGCGAGATGCTGGATCTGGTGCAGCTGGAACGCGACTCGCTGACCCGCTATCCCCATGCGTTCTCCGGCGGCCAGCGGCAGCGCATCGGCATCGCCCGCGCCCTGGTGCTGCGCCCGTCGTTCGTGGTCTGCGACGAGTCCGTCTCGGCGCTCGACGTTTCGGTGCAGGCGCAGATCATCAATCTGCTGGAAGATCTGCAGACGGAACTGGGCCTCACCTATCTGTTCGTCGCCCACGATCTTGCCGTGGTGCGGCACATCTGCGATCGGGTGCTGGTGATGCACCAGGGCCGCGTGGTGGAAACCGGCAGCGTGCTGGACGTCTTCGAGCGCCCGCAGCAGAACTACACCAAGCTGCTGCTCTCGGCGATTCCGTCGCCGGACCCGGACGTGGCGCTGAAGCCTTTGGACCGCCAAGCCCTCGGGCTGTAGGCCGCTTCCCGCCAGCGAACGCGCCCCCCGCAGGGCGTGCGCCTAGTCTTCCATCAACGCCTTGTAGCGGGTTCGTCCATGGCGGCGGGCCAGCTGCCGTTCCGCCTCGCCCGTGTCGGTGCGTGGACGCGGCACCAGCTCGAAGTTGCCGTAGGCGTCTTCGCCGGCGACGAGGATGGCGCGGTCGCCTTCGACCTTGGTCTGGCGGACGTCCGTCGCGCAGTAGCGCAGCACCATGCCGATGCGCCGGTCGCTGCCGCGGTTGGGTTCCGAACCATGCACGACGCGCACGTGGTGGATGGACATCTCGCCGATGGCCAGCGGCGTCAGCACGGTCTTCGACTCGTCCACCGGCATCGCCACCACCTGGCCTCGGCTCAGCAGGTTGTCCTGGGCGTAGGTGTCGTCCTGCGGCATGACCGGCCCCAGATGGCTGCCGGGCAGGAAGCGCATGGGGCCGGTGTCGGCGCTGGCGTCGGACAACGCGATCCAGGCGCTGGCGACGTGATGCGGTTCCAAACCCCAGTAGGTGGCGTCCTGATGGTAGGAGACGTAGCCCGGCCCGCCCGCTTCCTTGATGAACCAGTCCATCGACCACAGCAGCACGTTGGGGCCCAGCAGCGAAGCGACGGGTTCGACGATGCGCGAATCGTGGACCAGGTCCCAGGCCCAGGCGTGGGTGATGGGCAGGCCGCTGCGGGCAGCGCGTTCTCCGCCCGCAGGGGCGCTCGCTTCGGCGCGCTCCAGCCGCTGGCGGTAGGCGTGCGCCTCGGCTTCGGAAAACGCCCGGATAGGCCAGACGAAGCCGTTGGCGCGGTACTCGGCGATGCGCGCGTTGCTGAGCGCGGTCATTGGGCTAGCGAAACAGCTCGTCGAGCTTGCGCCGGGCTTCGTCGGCCTCGCCGGGCGGTTCGTTCGGCGCGGGCAAATCTTCCAACGCCTCCGCGGCCTCCTCCGCGCCTTTGCCGAACAGCGCCTGCAAGTCGGACTTCGCCTGCTCGGCGCGTTGCTTGGAACCGGCGCGGTAGCTGCCAGCCGCAGGCCTGAAGTAGTCGCAGAAGTTGGCGCCTTCCTTGTGCACCGGCGGTTCGGCGCGCTCGTCCGCGCAGGGATTGGTCGCCTTGTCGATGAAGTGGCGGCACATGCGGCAGCAGTGCAAATCCTCGAAGCACTCGGGACAGTTCATGTGCCGCGTGATCGGGCGCGGCAGTTCCGCCAGCGACGCATTGCAGTTCCAGCAGGCGAGTTCGGCCATCGGGGCTACGCCCTCACGGAATGCCCACCATCTCGGTACGCGCCGCCAGCGCCAGCGTGCGTTCGCCATCGATCCAGCGCTCGATGCCGTCCGCCGCGATGGCCTCGCGGTAGTCGGCCCAGCCGCGGGCGTCGTGAAAGTAGAGCTCGGCCATGCCGGCGTAGGGTTCGTCGGCGTGCAGGCTGTGGCTGACCACGTAGCGGAATCCGCCCACCTGGCGCATGGTCTCGCCGACGTTCGGAACGTGTACCTCCAGCCAGTGCCGGAAGAAGGCGTCGTAGTCCGCCTCTGCGTTGGCGGCCACCAGAAAGCTCATTTTGAAAAAGCCGGAGCGGGTCGTCGGATAGGGCGCGTTGAGCGTCAGCGGCGCCGTGGGCAGGCCGCCATCGATCACCACGTATTCCCGGGTCGCCCAAGGCATGTACGGTTCGGCCTTCTGCTGGAAGGTGTCCCGGGGCTCGCGGCCGAAGCCGACGGCGGGCTTTGGCAGCGGCCGCGGCCACCACAGCTGCGCCACGCCGTCCCACGGGTGCGAGCCCTCGGCGTTGGCGTCGAACAGCGTGGCGAAGTAGCGCGTCGCATGCATCCGGCCGCGCTCGGCGGCGTCCTTCTGGCCCTGGATGACGCCGGGCATGTGGTTGGCGAACCAGTGCGCCACCAGTTCTTCCCTGGAAGTGTCCGGCTTGCGCTTGATGAGGTACATCATCTTCGCGCCAGGCGTTTCGCGAACCATGCCAAGTGCCCTCTAACGCGACAGCCAGCGAATCATAGCACTTGCTGGCCGCCCGAAGGACGCGCCCAGCCGCTCATCCGGCCTGCGCCTCGCGCAGCGCCCGCGGGAACGGATTGACCGCAGAGGTCATGGTCTCGCCGATCATCGCAACGGCTGGCACCAGCAGCAGCACGCCGAGGCTTGCGAAGACGATTCCGCCGCCGAGGCTGATGACCATCGGCACCAGAAACTGAATCGCCTCGCTCTTGTCGTAGATCATCGGCAGCAGTCCCATCACCGTGGTGATGGTGGTCAGCACGATGGCCCTGGCGCGCTGCTGGGCGGCGGCGGCAATCGCCGCGACGGCCGGCAGCTGCGCATCCTCGGCGCGGATGCGGTTGTAGCGATCGAGCAGAATCAAGGTGTCGTTCACCACCACGCCGGAGACCGCGATGATGCCGAACAAGGACATGTTGGTCAGCTCGTAGCCAAGCAGAAGGTGGCCGAAGACGACGCCGACCAGCGCCAACGGCACGCCGGCCAGCGCCAGGAGCGGCTGTGCGAAGCTGCGCAGCTGCGCGGCCAGGAGACCGTAGACCAGCACCAGCGCCAGCGGGAACGACCACGCCAGCGTGCCGAGCATCGAGCTCGCGTCGCGGATGGCGCCGTGTTCCTCGATGGCCAGCCCCGGATAGCGGGCCAGGAGCCGCGGCAGAATGTTCGCGTGGATGTCGGCGTTGACCTGCCAGGCCCTGGACACCTCCGAGTCGAACCAGCCGGTGACCGTGACGGCGCGAACGCCGTCCACGCGCAGCAAACTCGCGTAGTCCTGGTTCTCGGTGACCGTGGCCACCGACGACAACGGCGCATCCCTGCCCGGCAGCCGTATGCGTTCGTCGAGCAGATCGGCAAGACGGCGGCGGCGTTCGTCCGGATAGCGCACCATCACCCGCAGTTCATCGCGCCCGCGCTGAATGCGCTGCACCTCGGCGCCGAAGAAGGCGTTGCGCAGCTGGTTGACCACCCTGCCCGGAGTCAACCCGGCGGCAACGCCGGCTTCGGTCAGCCGCACGTCGTAGCGTCGCTTGCCCCGCAGCGACGAGTTCTGCACGTCGTACACCGCTTCGAGGTCGCCGATGGCGGTCTCCATGTCGGCAACGGCTTGCGCCAGAACTCGATCGTCGTCGTGCCTCAGCAGGTAGGACACCGCCGGGGCGGCCAGCTCGGTAGGAGCCTGGAACGATACGGTCTCGGCGCCGGACAGTTCGCCGAGAGCGTGCCGCCAAAGATGCTCGTAGTCGGTGGCGAAGACCGTTCGCAGGGGCGGCGGGTTGAACTTCACCTCCACCGTGGCAAGGTTGTCCGCGGCAGGCCCAAGCTGCCGGCCGGCGAAGTACTCGAAGGGCCGATGCTCGCCGACGATCAAGGCAATCGAGGCCACCGCCGCCCCGCCGGCCGCCTGGTTGGCGGCCCGAGCCGCATCCACCACCTGCCGGGCTGCCGCTTCGGTGATCTCGAAGCGCGTGCCCTGGGGCATGGTGATGGTCGCCTGGTAGCGGTCCGCCGAGAAACTGCTGGGAAATCCGATGTAGCGGACGACGTCCAGCGCGAACAGCGCCGCCGCCACCGCCACCAGGCCGGCGACCGCCAGCACCGTCAGGTAGGGGTGGCGCACCGCCAGCACGATCGCCCGCACCACTCTGCTCTGAATGAACCCGTCCACGCGAAGACGCACCGCGGTCTGCCACTCGGCCAGCGGCGAACGGCTCCACGGCGTCTGCGGCGCCAGGTGGCCGGGCAGAATGCAGAACGCTTCGATCAGCGAAACCGCCAGCACCAGGGCGATGACCACGGGCATGACCGCGACCAGCTGCCCCCAGGCGTCGTCCAGGGGATACAGCGCAAAGAACATCACCACGGTGGTGAGTGCGCCGGTGGCCACCGGACCGGCCACGGCGCGGACGCCGGTGAGGGACGCCGCGGCGCCGCGGATGCCGCTGTCGCGCTGCCGGGCGATGCTCTCGCCCACCACCACCGCGTCGTCGACAACGATGCCGGTGACGACGAAGAACGAAAACATGGTCAGCATGTTGACGGTCATCCCGGCGACCTCGAAGAACACCAGCGCGCCAAGGAAGGAAACCGGAATGCCCATCGCGATCCACAGCGCGATGCGCAAGTCGAAGATCACCAGCAGGGTCAGAAACACCAGCACGACGCCGATCACGGCGTTGCTGCTGACCACGGCGATCCGATCGGCGATGAACACGCTCTCGTCGTGCCACACGGACACCTCGGTTCCCTGGGCCGGCACGTAGCTGGCGAGCCGCTGCCTGACCTGCCGGGCCACTTCCCGCAGGGACTGGCCGCTGCGCGCGTCGACACGCACGAAGACGGCGGGACGCGAGTCCACCTCGTTGACGAGGTCCTTCTCCACGAATCCGTCGCTGAGCGTTGCCACGTCGCGCAGGCGCACCACGGCGCCGTTCGCCTGGGCGACGAGCACGATGTCCCCGAACTCTTCCGCGCGGGTGCGCTTGGCGAAGGTGCTGAGCAGGACATCGCCGGAACCGGTGCGCAGCTGCCCGCCGGTCAGGTTGAAGGACGACTCGCGCAGGCGGCTGGCAACCTCGCCGATGCCGAGACCGTGGCGGCGCAGCGCCTCTTCGCTGACCTCGACGTGGATCTCCCGATCCCGCGCGCCGACCAGCGAAACGAAGGAAATGCCCGGCAGCGCCAACAGCGCGTCGCGCAACGCCTCGGCGTCCTCGCGCAGGTCGTGCTCGCTGGCAATGGCCGACGTCAGCGCCAGCACCACCACCTTGCGAGTCGCCTCGGTGCGCTCCACTTCCGCTTGGTCGGCGTTGGTCGGTGGAAAGTTCTCGATGCGCTCAACGGCGGTTCTGACGGCGTCGTGGACTTCCGCGGCGTCGGCGAAAGGCTGCAGCTCGGCGGTCACGACGCCGACCCCTTCCTCGGCCCGGGACCGCACGCGACGCACGCCAACGATGCCGGAGACGCTCTCCTCGACTCGGCGGGTGATTTCCTCCTCCACCACTTCCGGCGTCGAACCGGGATAGGGCACGGTGACGGTGATCGCGCGCGGGTCGTACTCGGGAACCCTCTCGAAGACGATGTGGTTGGTCGCCAGCAAGCCGCCGCCGAGCAACAGCAGCATGAGGGTGTTGGCAGCAACGCCGTTGTTGGCGAAGTAGCCAACCAGCCTGTCCGGCAGGCTTGACGTCATCCCTGCGAAGGCGCCTCCAACGCGCCTTCGGCACGCGCGCCGGCGGCGCCAGGCCGGTTGGCGGAGAACACGGACAACAGCGGCGAGAACAGCACCATGTCGCCGATGATGACCACCGCCGGAACGAGGAACAGCACGCCCAGACTGGCGAAGACCAGGCCGGCCGCCAGGCTGATCACCATCGGCACCAGAAACTGCAAGACCTCGCTCTTGTCGTAGAGCAGCGGCAGCAGTCCCACCACCGTGGTGACGCTGGTGAGCACGATGGCCCTTGCCCGATGGCGCGCCGCGGCGGAAATCGCCGCGATGGCGGGAAGGCTTGGATCCTCGGCGCGAATCCGGTTGTAGCGGTCCAGCAGCAGCAGCGTGTCGTTCACCACCACGCCGGAGACGGCGACGAGCCCGAACACCGACATGTTCGTCAACTCGTAGCCAAGCAGCAGATGGCCGACGATCGCGCCAACCACGGCCATCGGCATGCTGGCCAAAGCCAAGAGGGGCTGGGCGAAGCTGCGCAGCTGCGAAGCCAAGAGGCCGTAGACGACCAGCAACGCCAAGGCGAAGGACCACGCCAAGGTGTCGATCATCTCGTTGTTCTCGCGGGTTTGGCCCTCCTCGCGCACTTCCAGCCCCGGATAGCGGGCCAGCAACTTCGGCAGGGCGTCCGCGCGCAGTTCCGCGTCGACCGCCGCGGCGCTCGCCAGGTCGACGTCGACCCGGCCGACGATGATGGCGGCGCGACGGCCATCGACGCGCAGCAGTTTCGCGTAGTCCTGGGTCTCGACGATCCGAGCCACCGTCGCCAGCGGCACCTCGCCTCCCGCCGGCAGGGCGATGCGTTCGTCGAGCAGGTCGCGAAGACTGCGACGACGTTCCTCGGGATAGCGCACGACGACGCGGACTTCGTCCCTCCCGCGCTGAATTCGCTGCGCTTCGGCGCCGAAGAACGCGTTTCTGAGCTGGCCGGCTATCCGCGCGGAGGTCAGTCCTGCCGCCACGCCAGCCTCGGTGAGTTGAACGTCGTAGCGGCGCTTGCCCAGAACGAGCGAGTCGTCGACCTCGCGCACGCCGTCGATGGACAGGTAGGCGCTGCGCAAGTCGGCGGTGGCTTGCGCCAGAACCTCCGCATCGCCGTGGAGGAGCAGATACGAGATCGACGACGCATCGTTCCAGGCATCCTCGCTGAAGTCGACGGCCTCGGCCCCCGGAACGTGCCCCGCGGCACGCTGCCAAAGCCGCAGGTAGTCCGGCACCGCAACCGAACGCAAGGGCCGCGCCTTGAGCTTCACCTCCACGGTGGCGAGATGATTGCCGGTTCTCAGCTCCTGCCTTCCAAGATAGCCCTCCAACGGGCGTTCGCCGCCGACCAGCACGGCGATGGAATGGACGTTGTCGCCACCGTAGGCGCGATCGGCGGCCCGCGCCGCCTCGGCGAGATGCCGAGCCGCGTCGCTCGTCACCTGGAACTGCGTACCCTGGGGCATGGTCATGGACGCCGTCACCCGATCCCCGAAAGCCAACGGCGGGAAAGACGTGTAGACGACGATGCCCGTGGCCACCAGGCCAACCGCGACGCCGATCGCCAGCAGCACGGCGAGCACGGTGTGGTAGGGAAAGCGCACCGCCAAGGCGATGGCGCGAATCAGCCTGTCGTTGATGAACTCGTCGAAGACGGCGCGAGCACGGGTTTGCAGCTCGCGCAGCGGCGAAAGACTCCAAGACCGGGATCCGGCCAGGTGGGCAGGCAGGATGCAGAACACTTCGACGAGCGAGATCGCCAGCACCAGGGCGACCACCACGGGCATGACTTTGAACAGCTGGCCCCAAGCGTCGTCCAAGGGAAACAACGCGAAGAAGGTCACGATCGTGGTGAGCGCACCGATCAGCACCGGCCCCGCCACGGCGCGCACCCCGGCGATGGACGCCGCCACCCCCTTCTGCCCCAGCTCGCGCTGCCGGGCGATGCTCTCGCCAACCACCACGGCATCGTCGACGACGATGCCGGTGACTACGAAGAAGGCGAACATCGTCAGCTGGTTGATGCTCACGCCAGCGGTGTCGAAGAACACCAGCGCGCCGAGGAACGAAATGGGAATGCCCATGGCGATCCACAGGGCGATGCGCAGGTCGAAGATCGCCAGCAGAACCAGGAACACCAGCACGGCGCCGATGACGGCGTTGCTGGCGATGACGGATATCCGCTCGGAGATCCACTTCGGCACGTCCTCCCATAGCGAGACGCGCGCGCCCGGCGTCGGCACGTAGCCGGCGACGAAGCGCTTGACTTCCTCCGCGACTTTCTGAATCCCCTGCCCGGAGCCGGCATCGACGCGAACGAAGACGGTCGGCACGCCGTCGACTTCGCTGGTCAGCGGCTGTTCGACGAAACCTTCCCGCACCGTCGCCACGTCGCGCAGCCTGACGATGGCGCCGTCGGCCGCGGCGATGAGCACGATGTCCTCGAACTCACGCGCCTCGGTGCGCTTGGCGAAGGTGCTGATGACCAGATCGCCGGCGTCGGTGCGCAACTCGCCGCCGGTGAGATTCAGCGACGACTGGCGCACCTGGCTGACCACGCCGTCGATGCGCAAGCCGTGGCGACGCAGCGCCTCTTCGCTCAGCTCGATCTGTATCTCCCGCTCCCGAGCGCCATCGAGCGACACGAAGGAGACCAGCGGCAGCGCCAGGAGGGCATCGCGCAGCGCTTCGGCGGCGTGGCGCAGTTCGCCTTCGTCCAGAGTCGGCGACGAAACCGCCAGCATGGCGGCCTTGTGTACCGGCTCGGTGCGTACTACTTCCGGCTGCTCGGCGTCCAAGGGGGGAAAGTTCTCGATGCGATCGACGGCGGTTCGGACATCGTGTACGACGTCCACCGCGTCGGCGAAGGTCTCCAGTTCGACCGTGACCACGCCCACGCCTTCGTGCGCCGTGGAAGTCACCCGCTCGACGCCGACGATGCCCTCCAGGCTTTCCTCCACGCGCCGATTGACGTCTTCCTCGACTTCGGCGGGGGCCGCGCCCAGGTAGGGCACGGTCACCGTGATGGTGCGCGGGTCGAACTCGGGAAAGCGCTCCTTGGTCAGCTGGCTGGCGGCGTACAGGCCAAGGCCGAGCAGCAGCAGCATCAGCACGTTGGCCGCGACGC
Source organism: Candidatus Azotimanducaceae bacterium (assembly GCA_965199875.1). Lineage (GTDB taxonomy): Bacteria > Pseudomonadota > Gammaproteobacteria > Pseudomonadales > Azotimanducaceae > VXYL01. The sequence continues at coordinate 631,665 of OZ241346.1, forward strand.
GATTGCTGGCGAAGTAGCCGACCAGGCCGCCGCCGACGTCTCTGGGGCTGTCCTGCACGTCGCTCATGGCGGGTCGACTCCGCGGCGCGACTTACGACGACGCAGGCTTCGGCTGGACGCGCAGACCTTCGCGCCCGGCGGGCACCTTGCCGACGACCACGCCGTCGCCAGAGTCGAAGGCCTGCACCAGCCAGCCGGCAGGGATGCGTCCCAGGGAACGCGGCGCGAATGCCGCGAGGGCGCCGTCGTCGACGATCCAGACGCTGCCGTTGGCTTGTTCCGCGGCTTCCGGCAGCACGAACACGCCGTCCATGGGCGGCCCTTCCAGCATCACGTTGGCGAAGGTGCCGGGGCGCGGCAGGCTGGCGAGGTCGCTGTCGGCGGGAAACGCCATGTACAAGGTGGCCAAGCGGCTCTGCAGGTCGATGACCGACGACACCCGCTGCACGGCGACGTCGAAGATCTGTCCGCCGGCGGCGACCCGGGCGGCGCGCCCGATGACCGGCGCCAAGGCGTCCAGATCTTCCAGGGAGACCCGCGCTTCGACCTCGATGGCGTCCTTCGGGAACACCTGCGCCAAGCGTCTTGTCGGGCCGACCACCTGGCCGACTTGAACTTCCGACGTTCTCACCCGGCCGGCGAACGGCAGGGACACGTCGGTGCGGGAGAGATGAAGCTCTGCCAGCTCGATGCCGTTCATCGCCGCATCGACCAGCGCCTGCTCCCGGGCGATCTGCGGAATCCTGGCCACCAGATCCGGCACTTCGGCGGCGGGATTCTCGCGCCGATACCGCTCGCTCTTGCGTTCGCCCTTCAGCTGCTGCTTCAACAAGCGCGCTTGGGCGTGGCGCAACCGGGCCTGCGCGGCTTCCAGGCGCAGTCCGTGGTCTCGCCGGTCGATGCGCACCAGCGTCTCGCCGGCTCCGAACGAACCGCCGCTGCTCAGTTTCGGGGAGACGAACACGACCTCTCCGGTCACCTGGCTGCGCAAGCCGACGCCGGCCGAGACGGCGACGACGCCGGTGGTTCTGATCGTGCGCGCCGCCTTGGTGACCACGGGCCGAACGACATCGACGGTCGGCGGCCGCGCCTCCAGCCTCGGCGCTTCTTCGACGAGAGCGTCGCTGCCCGGCGCCCGGGCGAAGTAGATGGCGACGACGGCGACCACGGCTACGACCACCAGCTGCGCAATGCCCCGCCACTGGAACGTTTTCTGCGCCTGTTGCGCGGAATCGCTGGACTCTGACACGCCTGCCCCTCCCTACAATGCCGACCTCAGCGGTACGAGCTCGTAGCTACGGCCCCCAAGGCGTAACCGAACGTCAGCATATTATGCTCTGCAATCCGCCAACGTCGCTATCTGCCGGTAAGAATAGGTGCAATAAGCATCAAATAATATCTAAACACCTCCACGGGCTTGACCCTGCGCGAATTCGCTGGCCGCGCAAGCAGTGCGGACCGCCAAACCGGCACCTCGAACGCACGTCTATAATCCGTTCTTTGCTTGGCGGCCTTGGAGGAACCGTGCCCGAATCCACGCGGGAGTCGATGGAGTTCGACGTCGTCATCGTCGGCGGCGGGCCGGCCGGTTTGTCGGCGGCTTGCCGATTGATGCAGCTGGGCGCCCGGAACGGCAGCGAACCCAACGTCTGTCTGGTGGAGAAAGGATCCGAAATCGGCGCCCACATCCTCTCCGGCGCCGTGCTTTCGCCCAAGGCCCTGGACGAACTCTTCCCGGACGCCGCCGAACAGGGTGCGCCGCTTGGCGTCCCGGTGGTCGACGACCGCTTCTACTACCTGGTCAACGACACCAACCGCATTCTGCTGCCGCCCTGGACGATCCCCAAGGCGACCAGGAATCGCGGCAACTTCACCCTCTCGCTCGGCAATCTCTGCCGCTGGCTTGGCGAACAGGCGGAGCGCGCCGGCGTCAACGTCTTCCCGGGCTTTGCCGCCGCCGAGGTGCTGTACAACGACGACGGCAGCGTCAAGGGCGTTGCCACGGCGGACCAGGGCGTCGGCGCCGACGGCGAGCCGAAGGGGACGTTCGAGCCCGGCTACGAACTGCACGCCCGCTACACGCTGTTCGCCGAAGGCTGCCGCGGGCATCTGGGCAAGCAGTTGATGGAGCGGTTCGGCCTGCGCGCCAACGCCACGGAGCAGCACTACGCCATCGGCTTGAAGGAACTGTGGGACGTCGCGCCCGAGCGCCACCATCCGGGCCGTGTGCTGCACAACGTCGGCTGGCCCCTCGGCCGGGTGGGCGGGCCCGGCATGGGTTCGTTCCTCTACCATCAGCAGAACGGCCAGGTGGCGCTTGGCCTCATCGTCGATCTGGCCTACCGGAACCCGCACCTGTCGCCCTTCGACGAGCTGCAGCGGCTGAAGCACCATCCGCTGTTCCGGGAAACGCTGCTCGGCGGCAGCCGGGTTTCCTACGGCGCGAGGGCCATCGTCAAGGGCGGCCTGCAAGCGCTGCCGAAGCTGTCGGCGCCCGGCGCCCTGCTGATCGGCGACGACGCCGGCTTTCTCAACATGCTGAAGATCAAGGGCACGCACACGGCGATGAAGTCCGGGATGATCGCCGCCGAGACCGTGTTCGACGCCCTGCAGCGAGGCGACGCGCACAACGAACTCGAGGACTTTCGAGAGCGCGTGGACGCCTCGTGGCTGGGCGAGGAGCTCCAGCGCACCCGCAACGTCGGGCCGGGGCTGCACAAGTTCGGGCCGCTGCTCGGCTCGGCCTACGCCTTCGTCGATCAGACCCTCGCCCGGGGCCGCATGCCGTTCACCCTTGCCGACCAGGTGGCGGACCACGACCGGCTTCTGCCCGCCGACAAAGCGCCCAGGATCGACTACCCCAGGCCCGACGGCGAGCTCTCCTTCGACAAGCTCTCCTCGGTGTTCCTCTCGAACACCAACCACGAGGAGGACCAGCCCTGCCACTTGCAGCTCGCCGATGCGCAGGTGCCGATCCGCGACAATCTGCCAAGGTTCGACGAACCCGCGCAGCGCTATTGCCCGGCCGGGGTGTACGAGGTGATCGAGGACGCCGGCGGCCAGCGCTTTCAGATCAACGCCCAGAACTGCGTCCACTGCAAGACCTGCGACATCAAGGACCCGGCGCAGAACATCACCTGGGTGGCGCCCGAAGGATCCGGCGGCCCGAACTACGGCAACATGTAGAGCTTCCGGGCGCAGCCGTTGCGCCGCCCAAGGCGTTACCCTGCGTCCTCAACCAGCCGACTTAGGAGGGAAAGTGCTCGAACGGTTCAAGGTTCCCGAAGAGCTGGCGGTGCGCATCGCGCCGGCCGCCATGCGCCAGGCGGTGGTGGACATCTTCGTCCGCCTGGGCATGTCCGCCACGGATGCCACCAACTGCGCCGACGTGCTGATCTACGCCGACGTGCGGGGCATCGACTCGCACGGCGTCAGCAACATGATGCGGCACTACGTCGCCGGGCTGAAGGGAGGCTACATCAATCCGACGCCCAGCATGAAGCGCGTCCGCGATCTGCCAGCGGCGGTGTCGGTGGATGGCGACAAGGGCCTTGGCCTGGGCCAGGGCAGGGAGCTCATGGAACTGGCTTGCGAGCGCGCCAGCAGCAACGGCGTCGCCGTGGTCACGGCGTTCAACAGCGGCCACTACGGACCCTCGGCGTACTTCGCGCATCTGGCCCTCGCCTACGACATGGTCGGCGTGTCGATGACCGCCGGAGGCTTGCAGGTGGCGCCCACCCAGGGCGCCGAGCCGCTGCTGGGCCTCAATCCCATCGGCATCGCCGCGCCGTCGGCCAAGGAGCCGCCGTTCGTCTTCGACGCCTCCATGAGTTCCGTGGCTGGCAACAAGATCCAGCTGCTGAGGCGCGTTGGCGGCAAGGCGCTGCCGGGCTGGATCGCCGCTGCCGACGGCACGCCGATCATGACCGAGTCCAGCGTGCCGGAGCGCTTTCTGATGCTGCCCCTGGGCGGCACCCGGGAAATCGGCTCGCACAAGGGATTCGGCCTGTCGATGCTGGTCGAAGTGCTGTGCGGCGCATTGACCGGCACCGGCGCCGGGCCGCATCGCCGCCAGGGCATCGCGCACTACTTCATGGCCTACAACGTCGCCGCGTTCACCGACATCGACACCTTCAAGGCCGACATGGACGCCTACCTGCGTTCGCTGCTCGACTGCAAGCCGGCGCCGGGCGAAAGCCGCGTCGTCTACCCCGGCATCCCCGAGCACGAGGCGGAGATCGACCGCAGGGCGAACGGCATCCCCTACCACCCGGAGGTGATCGACTGGTTCAACGGCGCCATGCGGGAACTGGATCTGGAGTCGCCGTTCTAGACGGCGGCCGCAAAACCGTCGGCTCATGGTCGAACCCGAGTCCGCCCGCGACATCGCGCTGCGCAACCGCGACCTCGTCGGCGGCGTTCTGCGGGCTCTGCGCGCCATCGTGGCCGAACACGGCTACGTCAGCCGCGAGCAGGAGCACGACGTGGCGGACGTGTTCAACCTCAGCCAAGCGGAAGTGCGCGGCATCGTGTCGTTCTACCACGACTTGAAGACCCGACCGGGCCCGCCGTTGGAGGTGCGCATCTGCCAAGCCGAGGCCTGCCAGGCCGTCGGCGGGCGCGAGTTCACCCGCCAAGCGGAGGACCATCTGGGCCTGCGCCTGGGCGAAGCCAACGACTGCATCGCGCTCGGCGCCGTCTACTGCCTGGGCCTGTGCGCCCAAGGCCCGTCGATGCTGGTGAACAACGAGCCCGTGGCCCGCGCCGACATCGCCGAACTGGCGCGGCGCACGGACGGAACGCACGAACGCTAGCCCGCGAGCCGTTCACTTCCTCGGCGACGTGGCCTAAGATCGCGCCCTATGGGAGCGATACATGTCACAGTAACCATTCGCAACCCGGCCGATCCCGCTAGGTCTTGGGAAGGGTTGTTCCTCGTCGACGCCGGCGCCACGGATTCGCTGGCGCCGAAGACCCGCCTCGAGGCCATCGGCTTGGAGTCCAAGGGCGCACGGGTCTACGAGACGGCGGACGGACGCAAAGTGGCGCTGGATGTCACTACCGCCGAAATCGAGTTCATGGGCGACTTCACGGCTGGACGCATCATCATGGGCGACGACGACGCGGAACCGCTGTTGGGCGTGACCGCCTTGGAATCCGCCGGCATAGAAGTCGACCCTGTCAATCAGCGATTGAAGAAACTGCCTGCGCTGCGGCTGAAGACGCTGGACTCGGACTACCGTTCTCAAGGCGCTGGCTAGCCGGCAAGGCACCGTCGACGCAGTCGGCATCGACGCGGAACGGGCGCGCCACCGCCACGCGGAACGCGCTACAATGGGCACACGTCAACTGGAGGCATCATGCCGTTCGTCAAGGTTAGAGAAAACGAGCCCTTCGACATCGCCCTGCGGCGTTTCAAGCGCTCCTGCGAGAAAGCCGGGATACTCTCGGAAGTGCGCAAGCGCGAGTACTACGAGAAGCCCACCACCGTGCGCAAGCGCAAGGCCGCCGCGGCCGTCAAGCGGCACTTGAAGAAGCTGCAACGCGAAGCCCGGCGCTTCGAGAGGACCCACTAGGCGCACCCAGCGGGGCCTCCCGCAACCCTCGACCCGTACCAGCACGGCACAGCCGCCGCCCCGATCCGAAGCCAGCCCATGTCCGCCATCAAAGCCAGCATCAAGGCCGCCAGCACCGATGCCATGCGCGCCCGCCAGCGCGACCGGGTGAAGGCGCTGCGCCTCGTCAACGCCGCCATCAAGCAGGTGGAAATCGACGAGCGCAAGGAGTTGACGGACGCCGACGTGCTGACCGTGCTGACCAGGATGCTCAAGCAGCGGCGCGATTCGCTGCAGCAGTTCAGCGACGCCGGGCGCGCCGACCTGGCAGCCATCGAACAGTACGAAATCGACGTCATCAGCGAGTTTCTTCCCGCCGCCATGACGCCGGAGGAAGTCCAAAGCGCCGTCGCCGCGGCCATCGAGAACACCGGCGCCTCCAGCATGCGGGACATGGGCAGGGTCATGGCCGCGCTCAAGGCCGAACTCGCCGGACGCGCCGACATGGGCGCGGCGAGCCGCCTGGTGCGCGCCGCCCTCGACGGCTAGCGAGGCCGCAAACCGCTTCCTTCGGGCCGCTTGTCGAAGCGGATGGCGCCCACGCAGGCGCCGCATCGGACTATGCTTGCCGCATGGCCGGGCAGATTCCGCAGTCCTTCATCAACAACCTCCTCGAGCGCGTGGACATCGTCGACGTCGTCGGCGCGCGGGTGGAACTGCGCAAGGCTGGCGCCAACCACATGGGCCGCTGCCCGTTCCACGAAGAGAAGACGCCCTCCTTTCACGTCTATCCCGACGGCCACTACCACTGCTTCGGCTGCGGCGCCCACGGCACCACGCTGGGTTTCGTAATGGATATCGACGGCTTGACCTTCCCCGAGGCGGTGGAGTCCCTAGCCGCGTCGCTGGGCCTCGAAGTGCCCCGCGAACGCGGCCGGACACCGGCTGCGGACCCAGGCATCTACGAAGTGCTCGAGGCGGCCAGCCGGCAGTTCCAGCGCTGGCTGCACGACGACGGGCTGGCGCAGCAGGCGCATCGCTACCTGCGCGATCGCGGCTTGGCCAAGCAGGTGGTCGCGGACTTCGGCATCGGCCTTGCGCCCGGCGGCTGGGAGCGGCTGAAGACCGCCCTGGCCAGCTTCGGCCAGGACAAGCTGCTTGCCGCCGGCCTGCTTGCCAAGAACGACCGCGGGCACGTCTACGACCGCTTTCGCGAGCGCATCGTCTTTCCCATTCGCGACAACCGCGGGCGCACCATCGGCTTTGGCGGGCGGGTCTTCAACGGCGAGGACGCGGGGCCGAAGTACCTCAACTCGCCGGAAACGGACGTCTTCAAGAAGGGGCGCGAGCTGTACGGCCTGTTCGAGACCCGAAGCCGCCAGCGCCAGCTTCGCGAGCTGGTTCTGGTGGAAGGCTACATGGACGTCGTGGCGCTGGCGCAGCACGGCATCGGCAACGCCGTCGCCACGCTGGGCACCGCCGTCGGCCAAGCCCACTTCGAGAAGATGTTTCGCCAAGTGGACCTCGTCGTGTGCTGCTTCGACGGCGACGAAGCCGGGCGCAAGGCCGCCTGGAACGCCGTGGACGCGGCCTTTCCGGTGCTCGCCGAGGGCAAGGAACTGCGCTTCGCCTTCCTGCCCGAGGGCGAAGATCCCGACAGCCTGGTCGCCAGCCACGGCGCCGAGCGCTTCCACGAAGAAGTGCAGAGCGCCCTGCCCGCCGGCGACTACCTGCTGCGCCGCCTCCAGACCGGCCTGGACCTGCGCCGAGTCGATCATCGCGCCCTGCTGGCGGACCTGGCGGCGCCGCACATCGCCCGCTTGCCGGACGGCGCGCTGCGGCGCCTGCTGAATGCCGAACTGGCGCGCTTGAGCCAAACCGATGCAGGGTCTCTTGCACGCCGCGCCGACATGGAACACGCGCCATCCCGGCGTCGCACCACCGACCAAGCCGCCTCGAAGGTTGGCGCGCGCCTGCTGCGCCACCTGGTGAAGCGTCCCAACCTGGCGACCGGCCTCGATGCCAGCCTCCGGCAACGGCTCGTCGAAGCCTCCGAGGGCGAGTTGCTTGGCGACGTGCTGCGCTACCTCGTCGAGCGGCCCGATGCCGACACGGCAACGCTGCTGGGCCGTTTCGCCGGCGAAGCCGCCTATGCCCAGCTCGCCGACGCGGCCGCCGCGCCGGCGCTGCTCGCCGGCGCGGCGCTCGCCGCCGAGTTCGCCGACGCCACGCAGCGGTATCTCGGCGAGTCGACCCGCCGCGAACGAACCGCGCTGTTGGACAGCGTCCGAGCGAGCGGCTCGCTGGAAGATCTGCAGCGTCTGCGCGATGCGCGGGCTTGACGCCCGTTGTTGATCCAAGCCCGCTGGTCTGCTTGACGAGATTGAGCCGGCTTCGGCGTTTCAGGCGTTCCGGTTGAATCCAGGCGAAGCGCCACCATGTTAGGATGCGCCATTTAGTTGCGCCGTCCTTACGCGGTGCCGAAGCGCCGTTCTTTTGATCCGCTTGCAGAGGTGACATGGCCACGGAAACGGATACGGAAAAGCAGAAATCCAGGCTGAAGGATCTGATCGCCAAGGGCAAGGACCAAGGCTATCTGACCTACGCCGAAGTCAACGATCACTTGCCGGCGGACATCAGCGACCCGGACCAGATCGAAGACATCATCTCCATGATCAACGACATGGGGATCACCGTCTACGAGTCGGCGGAGGCCGCGCCGGACGCCGACGAACTGCTCAACGCCGGCGACAACACCACCGACGAGCTGGCCGCTGCGGAGGCCGCCGACGCGCTGGCGGCGGTGGAGACCGAGACCGGCCGCACCACCGATCCGGTGCGCATGTACATGCGCGAAATGGGCACCGTCGAACTGCTCACCCGGGAAGGCGAAATCGCCATCGCGAAACGCATCGAGGAGGGCATCCGCGACGTCCTGCACGCCGCCGCGTCGTTTCCCGGCACGGTCGACTACCTGCTCGACCGCTACGCCGACGTCGTCCAGGAAGACAAGCTCTACGATCTGCTGGTCGGCTATCTGGACCCCGCCGACCACGTGCCGCCGGCGGCCAAGGTGGATCTCACCGCCAGCACCGAAAACAAGGACGACAAGGACGACGACACCACCGAGGAGCGCAAAGGGCCTGATCCGGTGGAAGCGCGGCGGCGCTTCTCTCGCCTGAAGCGCACCCGCAACAAGTGGCATCGCACCAGCGACGACGACGCGGACGCCAAGCAGGCGGCGTTCGCCAAGATGGCCAACGTGTTCTGCTTCTTCAAGCTGGTGCCGAAGCACTACGACGCCATCATCGACATGCCCCGGGGGGCGCTGCGACGCATCCGCCGCCAGGAGCGGATCATCATGCAGGCATGCGTCGCGCAAGCCGGCATGCCGCGGCGCGAGTTCCTGCGCGGCTACCAAGGCAACGAGACCTCCTTCGACTGGCTTCAGCAGCGCATCGACTCCCGGCGCGACTACAGCCGCCGCCTGGCCCGCGCCGCCGAGGACATCCAGCATGCCCAGCGCAAGATGGCCGCGGTGCTGGAAAGCTGCGGCCTCGAAGTCGCCGAGGTCAAAGACATCAACCGCCGCATGTCCATTGGCGAGGCGAAGATGCGCCGCGCCAAGAAGGACATGGTGGAGGCCAACCTGCGGCTGGTCATCTCCATCGCCAAGAAGTACACCAATCGCGGCCTGCAATTCCTCGATCTGATCCAAGAGGGCAACATCGGCCTGATGAAGGCGGTGGACAAGTTCGAGTATCGCCGCGGCTACAAGTTCTCCACCTACGCCACCTGGTGGATTCGCCAGGCCATTACCCGCTCCATTGCCGATCAGGCGCGCACGATCCGCATCCCGGTACACATGATCGAGACCATCAACAAGCTGCTGCGCATTTCCCGCCAGATGCTGCAGGAGAAGGGCCGCGAGCCGACGCCGGAAGAACTCGGCGTACGCATGGAGATGCCCGAAGACAAGGTGCGCCGGGTGCTGAAGATCGCCAGGGAGCCGATCTCCATGGAGACGCCCATCGGCGACGACGAGGACTCCCATCTCGGCGACTTCATCGAAGACGTCAACGTCGGTTCGCCGGCGGAGCTGGCGACCGGCCAGAACCTCAAGGAGGCGACGCGCATGGTGCTCGGCGGCTTGACGGCGCGAGAAGCCAAGGTGCTGCGCATGCGCTTCGGCATCGACATGAACACCGACCACACCCTGGAGGAAGTCGGCAAGCAGTTCGACGTGACGCGGGAGCGCATTCGCCAGATCGAAGCCAAGGCGCTGCGCAAGCTGCGCCACCCCAGCCGCAGCGAGCATCTGAAGAGCTTCCTGGAGGACTGGACGGAAAACCGCCGCTGAACCCGACGGCGCGCAAGTGCTGGCGCCGCGGAGGAATCGTCGAAGCGAAGTATTTTGCGCGAAGTCGATCAAGCGGTTGCCAACTGCCCTGCCCCACCATTAAATTGGCGCAGTGCGACAAGTCGCCGGTTCGCGGGTACTGCCCGTGCCGGCTTTTGGTCAAGCGGCCAAGCGCCGGCCGGACGGCTGGCGGCGCTGGCGTTGAAACTGCGCCGTGCGGCAGACCCGCCGCGGAGGGAGGATGAACAACACCCCGAAGATTCTCGTCGTCGACGACGAACCCGACCTGGAACACCTGATGCGCCAGCGCATGCGTCGAGACGTGCGCGCCGGGCGCTTCGAGCTGGTGTTCGCGCACAACGGCATCGAAGCATTGTCGAAACTGCAGCAGGACCGCGACATCGGCATGGTGCTGTCGGACATCAACATGCCCGAGATGGACGGCCTGACGCTGCTCGATCAGATCCCGTCGGTGGACCCGAACGTCCGCGCGGTAATCGTCTCCGCCTACGGCGACATGCAGAACATCCGCACCGCCATGAACCGCGGCGCCTTCGACTTCGTCACCAAGCCCATCGACTTCCAGGACTTGCGCATCACCATCGACAAGACCCTGCGCCACTTGGCGGCGCTGCGCGACGCGCTGGCGACCCGCGACAAGCTGGTGGCGCTGCAGAACGAGCTCGATGTCGCCAGAAACATGCAGCAGTCCATTCTTCCCACCGTGTTCCCCAACGAGCCCACCCACGAGGTGTTCGGCAACATGGAGGCGGCGCGAGAGGTCGGCGGCGACTTCTTCGACCTCATCCGCCTGGAAGACAACCGCCTGGGCCTCGCCATCGCCGACGTCTCCGGCAAGGGCGTGCCGGCGGCGCTGTTCATGATGTCCAGCCGAACGCTGCTGAAGGGCGCCGCCATCGGCACCCCGCAGCCCGGCAACGTGCTCGGCGAGCTGAACACGCTGCTTGAGGAAGACAACGAGTCGATGATGTTCGTGACCCTCTTCTACGCCGTGTACAACCCGGCCGACGGCTCGCTCACCTACGCCAACGGCGGCCACAATCCGCCACTGCTCGTCCATGCCGACGGCACCTCGATGGAACTGCCGACCACCGACGGCGTCGCCTTGGGCGTCATGCCGGGGATCGAGTACGAACAGAACACCATCACCGTCGAACCGACCGACACCGTCGTCTTCTACACGGACGGCGTCTCGGAGGCCATGAACGCGGCCGGCGAGGAGTTCGGCATGGAGCGCCTGGCCGACGTATTCTCGTCGCGGCCGCCGGCCAGCGCCGAAGCGACCAACCAGGCGGTGTTCGAGGCCGTCCACGAGTTCGCGACGGACACGCCGCAGTCCGACGACATCACCTGCGTGACGCTGCGCCGGCACAGCCCGTAACATGAGCGCCAGGCTGTCGCTGCGCATCGCCGCCACCCTCGACGAGGTGGCGCGGCTGCAGACGGAAGTCGCGGCGTTCGGCAAGGCGCAAGGCTGGCCCGGCGAACTGGAGTACCAAGTGGAACTCGTCATCGAAGAACTCTGCGTCAACGTCGTCAGCTACGGCGGCCACGGCGATCACGGCATCGAACTGGCGTTGGAGTCGAACCCGGAGGCACTCACCATCGAGATCATCGACAACGGCATCCCCTTCGACCCGTTCACCGAAGCCCCGCCGCCGGACCTGGACTCCGCCGTGGAGGAACGCCCGATAGGCGGTCTCGGCGTGTTCTTCGTCAAGACGCTGATGGACGAGGCGCGCTACCGGCGCGAAGCCGAGCGCAATCACGTCACCCTCGTCAAGCGAATGCCGTCATGAAGCTGGCTGGCTACTTCCCGAAGCGCGGCCTCGCCAGCGCAGCCGCTTTCCTCTGGGCGGCCGGCCTCGCCAGCGCGCAGCAGCCCGACTCGTCGGCCGAGGAGATCCTATTCGGCCAGTCCGCGGCGTTCTCCGGCCCCTCCCAGGAACTCGGCCGCAACATGCGCCTTGGCATTCAAGCCGCGTTCGAGGAAGCCAACCGCCGTGGCGGCGTGCAAGGACGGAAGCTGATCCTCAAGTCGCTCGACGACGGCTACGAGCCGGAACGCGCCATTGCCAACACCCGCCGTCTGCTCGAAGACGGGGTCTTCGCCATGATCGGCGCCGTGGGCACGCCGACATCGCTGGCGGCCGCTCCGGTCGCGGCCGCAGCCGGGGTTCCCTACGTCGCGCCATTCACCGGCGCCGCCTTCCTGCGCGAGACCGGCGGCGACGGCGCCCACGTCATCAATCTGCGCGCTTCCTACGACGACGAAACCGAAGCGATGGTCGCGCGGCTGATCGGCGACTTGGGCATCGATCGCATCGCGGTGATGTACCAGGACGACTCGTTCGGCCGCGCCGGGCACAGCGGCGTCGTCAAAGCGCTGCGCAAGCGCAACATGACGCCGGTCGCCGTGGGCGTCTACCCGCGCAACACCCGAGCCGTGAAGACGGCACTGGTGGACGTGCGCACCGGCGATCCGGGCGCGGTCATCCTGGTGGGCGCCTACGCGCCGGTAGCGACGCTGATCGCCTGGGCGCGGCACATCGGTTTCGATCCGGTGTTCATCACCATTTCCTTCGTCGGCAGCAACGCCTTGGCCCGGGAACTGGGCAGCGGCGGCGCCGGCGTCTTCGTCACTCAGGTGGTGCCGTTTCCCCGCGCCAGCGAACCGCCGGTGGTCTCCGCCTACGCCGAAGCACTCGCCGCGGTGCAAGCGGACGCCGAGCCGGGCTTCGTCTCCCTGGAGGGCTATCTTGCCGGACGCTTGGCGGTGGCGGCCTTGGAACGCTGCGCCGAGGAACTGCTTCGCAGCTGCCTGCTCGACGGCTTGCTGCGCTCGGATCCGATCGACCTGGACGGTTTCGAGCTGCGCTACGGCGAAGGCGACAATCAAGGTTCGGACCGTGTCTTTCTGACCGTCATCGACGCCAATGGCCGCTACCGGCCGATCAACGCCCTGCGAGACTTTGTGGAATGAACGCCGACAACACCAGCGACTCGGCCGATACCGGAGACGCCGGCGAAGGGCGCGACGGCGGACTGCTGAGCCGCATCGCCGCCAGCCGCTCGCGCATCTCCACGCAGCTGTACGCCGGCATTGGCGCGGCGACGGCCATCACCTTCATCGCCAGCATGGTGGGCTGGTTCTCCTTCAACCGGGTCGGCGATGCCCAGAGCGTCGTCAACGAACGCAGCATCCCGGCCATGTCCGCTGCCTTCGGCATCGCCCAGCGCGCCGGCACACTGGTGGATGCCGCACCGGCGCTGGTGGCGGCGGCGACGCCGGAGGAGTTCCACCGCGTCGCGGACAGCATCAGCGCCGAGCGCCGCGCCTTCCAGAATCAGCTCGACGCGCTGACCGGCGACGAAGCGAGCGACCAGAAGATACGGCAGTTCGGCAACGCGCTGATCAGCAACATCGACGCCATCTACGACTCGCTGGCGGAACGCTTCGACCTCGCCGAGCGCAATCAGCTGGTGCGCGACGAACTTGCCATTCTGCAGGCCGATCTGGCCAACATCCTCGTCCCGGCCATCGACGACCAGCTGTTCTACGTGATGACCGGCTATCGGGAAATCGGCACTGCGCCCAAGCCGCGCAGCGAGCATCTGTCCGAGGCCGAGTTCTCCCGCTATCGGCACCTGGCGCGTTTGCAGGCCGACGTGACCATCGGCACCCAGCTTCTCGAGAGCATGCTGAATCTCTCCGACGGCGCCCTGCTGCAACCGCTGCGGGATCGTCTCCTGGCCACCGCCGGCGGCATCGAGCGCAGCCTCGACGCCTTGGGCCACGGCCCGTTGCGAACCGACATGGCGTCGCTGTTCGCCCGCCTGCGCGAACTCGGCATCGGCCCACGCGGCGGATTCGACGTGCGCACCCGGGAACTGGCGCTGCGCGATCGACAAGCGAGCTTGCTGGCGGACAACCGCGACATCGCAGCGCAACTGATCGTCGACGTCGAACAGCTGGTGAGCGCCGCCGGCGACAACGCGGCAGCGGCCACCAACGCTGCCGACGCCGCCATCACCACCGGTCGCGCCCTGCTGCTGGTGCTGAACGTCTTGAGCATCACCGGTGCCGTGCTGATCGCCTGGCTGTTCGTCGGCCGGGTGCTGCTGCGCCGCATCGAACGGCTTTCCGAACGCATGCAGGCCATGGCCGATGGCGACCTCGAGGGCGAGGTGGACATCGCCGGACGCGACGAAGTGGCCGACATGGCCAAGGCGCTGGAGGTGTTCCGGCGGCACGCTCTGGAAGCGCAGCGGCTGAATCTGGTCGAGAAGCTGGCCGACGAGCTGCGCGGCAAGAACGAGCGGCTGGAGACGGCGATGGCGGATTTGCAGCGCATGCAGGACCAGATGGTGGCGCAGGAGAAACTCGCAGCGCTCGGCGAGCTGACCGCCGGGGTTGCCCACGAGATCAAGAATCCACTGAACTTCGTGAAGAACTTCTCCGAGGCGTCCCAGGAGCTGCTTGAAGAGCTTCAGGAAACCCTGGCGGAGGCGACGGAGTCCTTGGACGACGAGCAACAGGGGCTGATCAAGGAGATCAATCAGGATCTAACGGAAAACCTGGCCCGCATCGGGCAGCACAGCGAACGAGCGGACCGAATCGTGCGCGACATGCTGACGATGGGACGCGACTCCGGCGAACGCCAGGAAACGGACCTCAACGCACTCTTGAGCGAGCACACCAAACTCGCTTTTCACGCCGCTCGCGGCAACGACATCGAGTTCCAGCTGGGCATCGTGGAAGACCTCGACCCGAACCTGGGCACCATCGTCGCCGTGCCCCAGGATCTGGGGCGCGTCTTCCTGAACATGGTGAGCAACGCCTGCTACGCCACCAACGAGCGGCGCCTGGCCGAACCGAGCGGCTACCAGGCCTCCCTGCGCATCGCCACCAGGCGCTTCGACGACCGGGTGGAGGTGGCCATCGCCGACAACGGCGGCGGCATGCCGAAGGACGTGGCGGAGAAGATCTTCAACCCCTTCTTCACCACCAAGCCAACCGACAAGGGCACCGGCTTGGGCCTGGCGCTGTCCAACGACATCGTGCGCCAGCACGGCGGCACCATCGAGGTGGAAACCGAAGACGGCGAGGGCACCACGATGACCGTCAAACTGCCCCAGCCTCCGCCTAGACTTCCCGGCGCGGAGGAATCCCGCGCCTAGATGTCTTGAGGCACCGACCTCACAATTGGGTCAAGTCGTGCGGCAGGCACGGAGCCTTGAGCAACAAAATCGAACGCGGCCCCGCAGGACGCACCTAGACCAGCGCCCGTCGCAGCGTTCCGGCGATACGCCGGTGCGCCCTTAGCAGCAAGGGCGCACCGCGGCTACTCCGCTACCGCCGCCAGCGCTTCGTCGCGCGACTCGTGGATGTCGACGATCTTGTCGAAGCCGCTGATCTCGAAGACCTCGCGAATCGGCGGCGACAGCGAGCACAGCCCGAACTTGGCGCTGCGCCCGGACAGCGTCTTGGCGATCAGTAGAATGGCGCGCAAACCCGCACTGCTGATGTAGGACAGGCCGGCGAGATCCACGATCACCGCCTTGTCGCCATCCTCGATCACTTTGCGCAAGCCTTGTTCGAAGGCGCTGGCGTTGACGCCGTCGATGCGCCCGTCCGCCTTGGCGATAAGGGTGCCGTCTTGCCGCTCGACCCCGATGTCCATCCCGCATCTCCCTACTATCGGTTGGTGATGGCGGCGATGATAACGCTAATCGCCACGGCTTGTCGCACGGTATGACGCGGGTTTCTCGCAGCCGTGACGGTCTTGCCAGCTCGGCGTCCACTTAACCGGCTAACCGGCAAGCAAGCATGGTATAAACACTGCCTTGCACCAACTTGGGGGAACATACATGGAAGCAAGCGCACTCGGCGACGAAGGCCGCAGACTCCGACCTTGGCGGATCGCGGTTGCCGGCGCCGTCCTCGCCAGCGGCCTCGCGTTCGCGCACGACGACGCCGACGCCCCGCACCTGAGCTGCCAGAGCGACGTGGCGAACACCACCCTCACCTGCATCTACAACCGGCACCAGGCGACCGCGAGGCCCGGGCGGCCCAGCCGCGAAGGCTACGCCGACCAGGGCCGCTACCAGTTCTCCTGCCTCGGCGGCGAAGACACGCGCACGTTCCGCACCACGGTCTGCCGCGCCGGTACCACCGGCGGCGCGGGCGAGTTCCTGTGTTGGACGCAGGATCGGCTCGAGGAACGGCGCATGGAAGACCCCACCGGAGAGTTGGAGAGAGTGACCGAGTCCTACGCCTTCACCGGCCGCCCGGTGCAGGAAACCTTGATGAAGTTCCTGGTCGACCCGTCGGTGGCCGGCCGATCGCACTTCCTCGCGAACGACGCCTTCACCAGGGAGGAGATCGCCAGCTACAACGCCACCTGCGGACTGCAAACCGAAGGCGGCCTCTCGCTCGAAGACATCGCCAATCTGCTGCCCATCCTCGTGCTGCTCGACCGCTGAGAGCCAGCCACCCGGACACCCTGTTCAAGCGAACGCGACCAAACCCATGAAGAAACTCAAGCTGTTCATCGACGGCAGGGGCGTGGACAGCGTCGCCAGCGGCGTCGACGTCACCGATCCGGCCACTCAGGAAGTGCTTTGCCACGTGCCCTTCGCCACCGCCGTGGAAGTGGACCGGGCCGTGCAAGGCGCCAAGGCGGCGTTCGAGCACTGGCGGCAGGTGCCGGCGCCGGAACGAGCCCGGCTGCTGTTCTCCTATCAGCAGATCCTCAAGGACCGCCAGGAGGACATCGCCACGCTGCTGTGCCGCGAGACCGGCAAGACCTTCGAGGATGCCAAGGGCGAAGTGTGGCGCGGCATCGAGGTGGTGGAACACGCCTGCAACGTCGTCTCGCTGTGCATGGGCGAAACCGTCGAGAACGTCGCCCGGGGCATCGACACCTACAGCCTGGTGCAGCCCATCGGCGTCTGCGCTGGCATCACGCCGTTCAACTTTCCCGCCATGGTGCCGCTGTGGATGTTTCCGCTGGCCATCGCCTGCGGCAACAGCTTCGTGCTGAAACCGTCGGAGCACGACCCGATGACGCCCATGCGGCTGATGGAACTGCTTGCCGAAGCCGGTGCTCCGGATGGACTGGTGCAGGTGGTCCACGGCGGCAGGGATCAAGTGGACGCGCTGATCGAACATGCCGACGTGCGCGCCGTCAGCTTCGTCGGTTCCGCGCCGGTGGCGAAGCGCGTCTATCGCAAGGCGGCGGACAACTTGAAGCGCGTTCAGGCCCTTGCCGGAGCGAAGAACCACCTGGTGGTGATGCCGGACGCCAACAAGGAACAGGCCGTCGCCAGCCTTGTCGGCGCCGCCTGCGGCGCCGCGGGGCAGCGTTGCATGGCGGTGAGCGCGGCAGTTCTGGTAGGCGGCGCAAAGGACTGGCTCGCCGACATCCAGACGGCGCTCGGCGCACTGCGGCCGGGGCGGTGGAACGACGAGCAAGCCGCCTACGGCGCGCAGATTTCCCCCGCCGCCCGGCAGCGCATCCTCGATCTGATCGCCCAAGGCAAGGCCGAGGGCGCGAACTGCCTGCTCGACGGCAGCGACGTGCAGGTGGCGGGCTGTCCCGACGGCAACTGGATAGGTCCGACGCTGTTCACGGACGTGACGCCGGACATGGCGATCTACGCCGAGGAGATCTTCGGCCCGGTTCTCCTGGCTTGCGTGGTGAACACGCTGGACGACGCCATCGCGCTGGTCAATGCCAATCCCTTCGGCAACGGCGTCTCGCTGTTCACTTCGAGCGGCGCCGCCGCAAGGCGGTTCCAGCACGAGGTGCAGGTCGGGCAAGTCGGCATCAACATCCCCATTCCCGTGCCGCTGCCGTTCTTCTCCTTCACCGGCTGGAAGGCCTCCTTCCTGGGCGACCTGCACGCCTACGGCAAGCAGGCGGTGCGCTTCTACACGGAAACCAAGACCGTGACGGCGCGCTGGTTCGACGACGCTCCCGAGGCTTCCCTCAACATGACGATCAAGCTGACGGTGTAGCCGGTCGACCGACCGTGACTACACCGTACTGCCAGGACGACCTCGAGCGCCTGCTCGCCGACCTCGAGTCCGACCTGGTGGAGCGCAAGGAATCGTTGCGCGGCGACGCGCCTAGAACCATCCGCCAGGCCGTCTGCGCCTTCGCCAACGATTTGCCGGATCATCGCCGCCCCGGCGTGGTATTCGTCGGCGTCGACGATGCTGGCGAACCAACCGGCCTCGAGGTAACGGACGAGCTGCTGCGCCAGCTGGCGGACATCAAGGCGGACGGCAACATCGTGCCGCCGCCGACGCTGACCGTGGCCAGGCACATGCTGCGCGGTCATGCGGTAGCCGTCCTGAACACCTACCCTTCGGACTCGCCGCCGGTCCGGCACCGGGGCCGAACATGGATTCGCGTCGGGCCGCGGCGCGCCGTCGCGAGCACCCAGGACGAGCGGGTGCTGAACGAGAAGCGCCGCAGCAGGGATCCGCACTTCGACGCGCAGCCGGTCCGCGGCGCCAGCCTCGCGGATCTCCGCGTCGGCCGATTCATCGACGAATACCTGCCCGCGGCGGTCGATGCGGAGACGCTGGCGGCCAACGATCGCACCCCTGAACAGCGCCTCGCCGCCGCCAAAATGATCGTCTTGGCGCCCGAACCCGTGCCCACGGTGGCCGGCATTCTCGTACTCGGCAGGCGCCCCTTGGACCACCTGCCCGGCGCCTACGTTCAGTTCCTGCGCATCGACGGCACCGAATGGGGCGACGACGTGATCGACGAGGCGCGTTGCGAAGGCATGTTGAGCGACTTGATGCAGCGCCTGGACGACAAGCTGATCGCCCACAACCGTACCGTGGTGGACTTCACCTCGGGATCACTGGAGAGCCGCCGTTCCGCCTATCCACTTGCCGCGCTGCAACAGCTCACCCGCAACGCCGTGCTGCACCGCACCTACGAGGGAACCGCCGCGCCGGTGCGCGTGTACTGGTTCGACGACCGCATCGAGATCGCCAGCCCGGGCGGTCCCTACGGCATCGTCACCGAGGAAACGTTCGGCCAGCCAGACGCCGTGGACTACCGCAACCCCACGCTGGCCGAAGCAATGCGCGTGCTGGGCCTGGTGCAGCGCTACGGCTTCGGCATTCCCGCGGCGCGCCGCGCCTTGCGGCAGAACGGCCAGTCGGCGCCGGCGTTCCACGTGCAGGCCAACTCGATTCGCTGCACGGTGCAGGCTGCGCAGGGCTCTCGCTGACGGCCGGCTCACGCGGTTTGCGGTTTGGCGCTATGATCGGCATTCGTCAACGTCGCCCAGACGAATAGCGCGGCGAGGAGGAAAACAGCCACCATGTCGTTCGCAGTCGCAGACTTCGGCACTCCAGCGGCGACTCCCAAGCGGGTCGTCAACGGCGATGTCACCAACTCGCCTCGGCAGCAGGCGCCGACTGCGGTGGAACTGCGCATCGACGGCCAGCCGCTGCGCGTCGCCGCCGGAACCTCCATCATGCGCGCCGCCCGGAGCGCCGGTCTCGACATTCCCAAACTTTGCGCGACCGACAGCCTGAACGCCTTCGGTTCCTGCCGGGTCTGTCTGGTGGAAGTGCAGGGGCGCCCTGGCCTGGTGGCGTCCTGCACCGAGCCCGTGCAGCAAGGCATGGTGGTGCAGACGCAGACGCAGCGCCTGGCCAAGGTGCGTCGCGGCGTGCTGGAGCTGTACATCTCCGATCATCCTCTCGACTGCCTCACCTGTTCGGCCAACGGCGACTGCGAGTTGCAGGATGTCGCCGGCGAGGTAGGGCTGCGCGAAGTGCGCTATGCCGACGGCGCCAGCCATCTGGATGCCAAGGCCGATGTCTCGAACCCCTACTTCCAGTTCGACCCAGCCAAGTGCATCGTCTGCTCGCGCTGCGTTCGCGCTTGCAACGAAGTGCAGGGCACCTTCGCGCTCACCATCGACGGCCGCGGCTTCGCCTCGAAAGTCGCCACCAACGCCGAGCGCTTCTTCGACTCCGAGTGCGTCTCCTGCGGCGCCTGCGTCCAGGCCTGCCCCACCGCCACGCTGGTCGAGAAGAGCGTCGTCGAGCATGGCGTCCCGGAACGCAGCATCGACACCACCTGCGCCTACTGCGGCGTTGGCTGTTCGTTCCGCGCCGAAGTGAAGGGCGAGCAGGTGGTGCGCATGGTTCCGCACAAGGGCGGCAAGGCGAACCACGGCCACTCCTGCGTCAAGGGCCGCTTCGCCTGGGGCTACGCCAACCACCGCGACCGCATCGTCCAGCCCATGATCCGCGAATCCACCGACGATCCTTGGCAGGCGGTGGACTGGCCCCAGGCCATCGACTACGCGGCGAAGCGGCTGAAGGCCATCCAGGCCAGGCACGGGCGCACCTCCATCGGCGGCATCACCTCGTCGCGCTGCACCAACGAGGAAGTGTGGGCGGTGCAGAAGATGGTGCGCACGGCGTTCGGCAACAACAACGTCGACACCTGCGCACGGGTTTGCCATTCGCCCACCGGCTACGGCCTGAAGCAGGCTTTCGGAACCTCGGCCGGCACCCAGGACTTCGACTCGATACAGCACACGGACGCCATCGTCGTCATCGGCGCCAA
Organism: Candidatus Azotimanducaceae bacterium; assembly: GCA_965199875.1. Classification (GTDB taxonomy): domain Bacteria; phylum Pseudomonadota; class Gammaproteobacteria; order Pseudomonadales; family Azotimanducaceae; genus VXYL01. The sequence goes on from OZ241346.1 coordinate 652,214, forward strand.
CCCCACCGAGGGCCACCCGGTATTCGCCTCGCAGATGATCCGCCGGCTGCGCGAAGGCGCGGCGCTGATCGTCTGCGATCCGCGCAGGATCGGCCTGGTGCGCCAGCCGCACGTCGAGGCGGATTTCCACCTGCCGTTGAAGCCGGGCACCAACGTGCCGCTGATGAACGCCTTTGCCCACGTCGTCGCCACGGAAGATCGGATCGATCACGACTTCGTCGCCCGGCGCTGCGACGTCGAGTCGTTCCACCGCTGGCTGGCCTTCGCCAAGGATCCCAGCAACTCGCCGGAGCAGGTTGCCGACATCGTCGGCGTTCCGGCGGAGCACATCCGCGCCGCTGCACGGCTGTACGCGAACGCGCGAAACGGCGCCATCTACTACGGCCTGGGCGTGACCGAACACAGCCAAGGCTCGACGATGGTGATGGCGATGGCGAACATCGCCATGGCCACCGGCAACATCGGGCGTCCCGGCGTCGGCGTCAATCCGCTGCGCGGCCAGAACAACGTACAGGGTTCCTGCGACATGGGCTCCTTCCCGCACGAGCTGTCGGACTATCGCCGCGTCGACGACGACGCCGTGCGCAGCGTCTTCAACCAGCACTGGCGCACGGAGCTCGACCCGACGCCGGGCCTGCGCATTCCCAACATGCTCGACGACGCGGTGGCTGGCACGTTCAAGGCGCTGTACGTGCAGGGCGAGGACATCGCCCAGTCCGACCCCAACACGCAGCACGTCGAAGCGGCCTTGAGCGCCATGGAGTGCGTCATCGTCCAGGACCTGTTCCTGAACGAAACGGCCAAGTTCGCTCATGTCTTTCTGCCCGGCTGCTCGTTCCTGGAGAAGGACGGCACCTTCGTCAATGCCGAGCGGCGCATCAACCGGGTGCGCGCCGTGATGAGCCCGAAGGCCGGAATGCAGGAGTGGGAGGCGACCCAGGCGCTGGCGCAGGCGATGGGCTATCCGATGAACTATCCATCGGCGGAAGCGATCCTGGAAGAGATCGCCGAACTGACCCCGTCGTTCGCCGGCGTCACGTTCGATCTTCTGGACCGCGAGGGCAGCGTGCAGTGGCCCTGCAACGACTCCGCGCCGGTGGGCACGTCGATCATGCACGAGGACGAGTTCGTGCGCGGCAGGGGGCTGTTCGTGCCCACCGAGTACCAGCCGACGCCGGAACGGGCGAATCGCAAGTTCCCGCTGCTGCTCACCACCGGGCGCATGCTCAGCCACTACAACGTCGGCGCACAGACGCGTCGCACGCCGAACATCGAGTGGCTGGGCGAAGACGTGCTGGAGATCCACCCCGTCGATGCGCAGCTGCGCGGCGTGCGCGACGGCGACTGGGTGTCGGTGGCCAGCCGCATCGGCGAGATCAGCCTGCCGGCGTCGGTCACCGACCGGGTGGTGCCCGGCGTCGTCTACACCACGTTCCACCACCCCAACACCGGCACCAACGTGGTCACCACGGAGCTGTCGGACTGGGCGACCAACTGCCCGGAGTACAAGGTAACCGCCGTGGAAGTGCGCCCGGCGAACCACCGTTCCCGTTGGCAGGAGCGCTTCGCCAAGCGCGAGGCCACGCAGCTGGACGCGATTCCCAAGTGACCGGCCAGGCGCCCGCAACGCCGACGGGCGCGATTCCTTCGGCCACCTCGCCGGCGCAGAGCGCGCGCGTGCCGGTGTGCTTCCGCGGACGTGGCGAAGGCGCGTCTTCGGACCTCGTCACCGTCGAAGAACCGATGGAGGTTCGGCTTGGCTTTCGCTCCGGCGACGGCCAGCGGGAAACGAGCATCGCCGTGACCATGCGAACCCCAGGGCACGACTTCGACTTGGCGCTCGGCTTTCTGCTCGGCGAGGGCGTGATCGGCAGCATGAACGACGTGCTTGGAGTCGAGTTCTGCGGGCCGCCGAGCCCGGACAAGGGGTTGCTCAACACCGTCAAGGTGACGTTGGCGGAACACGTGGCCTTCGACGCGGAACGCCTCTCGAGGCATGTGTTCACGTCGTCGAGCTGCGGCGTCTGCGGCAAGGCGTCGCTGGAAGCGGTGGCGGTGCAGATGCCGAAACGCCGCAGGGGAGACTTCCCAATCGACGCCGCCGATCTGAAGGCGCTGCCGCAGGCGCTGCGGCTTGCGCAGACGGAGTTCCAGCGCACCGGCGGGCTGCACGCGGCGGCCTGTTTCGACGTGGACGGGCGAATACGGCGGGTGCGCGAAGACGTCGGGCGCCACAACGCGCTGGACAAACTGGTCGGCTCCTATCTGGCGCGCCAGGACACGCTCCTTGCCGGTTTGGCGGTGCTGCTCTCCGGGCGCGCCAGCTTCGAGCTGCTGCAGAAGGCGGCGATGACCCATGCGCCGCTGGTCGCCGCCATCGGCCCGCCGTCGAGCCTCGCCATCGAGCTGGCGGCCGACGCCGGCATCGCCCTAGTGGGGTTCCTGAAAGCGGACGCGTACAACGTCTACGTGGATGCCGCCGGCGTCCTGTAGCCGGCCGGACGAGGTGCAAAGGCGACAACCTACCACGGCGGTCGTGCTGTGCGGCGGCCGGGGCAGCCGTCTGGGCGGCGTGGACAAGCCGCTCCTGGACTTGGCCGGCAAGCCTCTCGCGGGCCATGTCGTGGCACGCCTGCGCCCGCAAGTGGATTCGATACTGCTGTCCTGTTCCCGATCCTTGGACGCCTACCAGCGGTTGGGCTGCACGGTCGTCGCCGATCGGTTCGAAGACGCGGGGCCGCTTGGCGGCGTGTGTTCGGCGCTGGCCGAGGTGCAGACGCCCTGGCTGCTGACGATGCCGGGCGACACGCCCTTTCTGCCCATGGACCTGATGGCGGCGCTGGCGCCGCACTGCCTTCGCAGCGGCGTGGCGGTGGCGCTAGCGGGAGGCAGGCAGCAGAACCTGACGATGCTGCTCGACGCACGGCGGGCGGCTTCCCTGGCGCGCTTCTTCGCCGAGGGCGGTCGCGCCGCGCATCGATGGCTGCGCGACCAGGACGCCGCGCGGGTGGCCTTCGACGCCGCGGACTTTCTGAACGTGAACACCAGCGCGGATCTCGACGCCGCCCGGCAGCGGGCAGCACATGCGACGCCTTCTGGCACGACGCGACGATCCGACGCGCAGCCTCGCTAGCGTTCGGGTTCGAGCGTCACCTGCAAGGGATTTGGCCTGTGCTCGTAGTTGGCGCCGCTCAGCCAGTCGGTCACGCCGCCTATCACGCCCGTGTCCACCTGCATTCCGCTGCGCGGGCGTCCTGCGGATGCACGTACCGAATCCACCCAGACCGTTCGCGTCAGAAACCCTTCCTTGCGCACCGTGACGACGAAGTCGCCCCGGCGCGCAATCGACACGCTGCACGGCGTGATGCAGGTCCAGCCAGTGGTCGAGCTGACCGAGGCCCCCTCCGGCGTCGAATCGACGCGAAACTGCTCGGTCGGCCCGGCGCTCAGGGTGGCGCAACCGCCAGCAAGCAACCCCAAGGCCAAGACCAAGGGCCGTCGTGCCAGTTCGCATGCCACGTTCCGCTTCATTGCCGATGCAGCGTACACCCGTTCGCGGCCAGCGGCGTCGCATCCGAACGCACCGCTGCCAGCGCCACGCCGTCGCCGACCGCAACGATGGCACCGACCTTGGCGTCGGCCGCCAGCACGTCGGCGCCAGGCGTCGGCGACCCGGTGTCGAACCGATAGCTGCCGAGACGCTGCTTGACCCGGCCCCGGTGCTCCGCCCGGGCAACGACTTCCTGCCCCAGATAGCAGCCCTTGGAGAAGCTCACGGCGCCGGCGTCCGTCAAGCCGATCATCTGCGGCAGGTAGGCGCCGGCCAGCGCCGCTTCGACCACCACGAAGCGCGCCTCGGCGCAGGCCTTGGCGAAGCCCGCGTGCCCGGCATCGCCATCGGCTTCGAAGACCACGCCCCAGCCCGTCGGCGGCAAGGGCACGGCTTCGCCATCCGCCAGTGCGCAGAATCGCAGGCCCGTTCGAGACCGGCTTAGCGTCGACTTGGAGAAGGGCAGGTATTTGGCCAGATTGGCAGCCAGATCGTCCGCCACCGTGTCGTGGACCAGCACCCGCACATGATGCCGGGCGCCAAACGCCCAGCCGCTGGCGACCACTCTGCCCTTGATGTCGCAGCAGGCCATCGGCAGCGCGCCGCCGGCGTCGAGGCGATCCAAGTCCGCGGTCAGGTAGCCCTGCAGGAAGGACGCCGCATCCGCGCCGCGGAAGTCCAGGCACGCGAGGAAGGCGGTGTTCTTCGACATGGCGCGAAGTCAGTGCATCGGGTGCGGCCGATAGCCGCTGCCGTCGTAGCTGGCGAAGAACTGGCCAAGCAGCGGATGGCTGATCTGGCCGCCGCCGAGCCGCTCCAAGTGGCGCTCGGCAACGTAGGTGGTGTGGGACTGCCCGTCCACCAGAACGTGGTACCAGGGCTGCGTCTTCGGCGGCCGCGACAGCGCGACCTTGTCGTACCACTCCTCGGAAAGCGAAAAACGCGCGTCGACGTCGCAGACGGCGCCGCGATAGCCGAATCTGAGGTGCCGGACGATGTCGCCGACGTTGAACTTCGCGCTGTTCACGCCGTCGCCGCAGCGTCCGCCGGCGCATCCGCCGGGATGGCGCGCCGTTCGGCAAGCAACTCCGGCAGCATGGCGCGGACGGTGTCCACCACCGCCTGGGTTTGCGCGTCCACCTCCAGGTTGACGCGGCAGCCGACGGCAATGCGGCCAAAGGTGGTGCGCGCCAAGGTCTCTGGAATCAGGCTGACGACGATCGCGGCGCGCTCGCGGTCGAGTTCCTGGATGGTGAGGCTGGCGCCGTTCAAGGCGACGAACCCCCTAGCCATCAAGTAGCGCGTCCACTCCCTCGGCACGGCAAGGGCGACGCGCTTCTGGCCGGCGCTGGCCTCTATCGCCGTCACCGTGGCGACGGTCGAAGTGTGTCCCGATAGCACATGCCCGCCTACTTCGTCGCCGACGCGGAACGAGCGCTCGACGTTGACCTCGGCGCCAGCGGCCAACTCGCCCAGGTTGGTGCGTTCCCGGGTGTCGCTGACCACCTCGAAGCGAACCACGCCGCCGTCCACGGCCACCGCCGTCAAGCACGTGCCGTTGACGGCGACGGAAGCGCCGGGGCCAAGGTCCTCGGCAAGCTGGCCCAAGTCGATGTCCAGCGTGGTGATGCCGGCGCCCGACTCCACCCGGACCACGCCGCACACCCCCTGGACGATTCCGGTGAACATGGCCGGCGACACCGCGCCTCGGCAAAGGCTAGCGGCTGTCGAGTTCGTCCAAGCGCTTGCGTTCGTTGGCGATGTAGCTGAGCCACTGCCTGGCGCTGCGTTCCTCGGTGCGCGCCTCGGCCTCGCGGGCTTCGCGCCGAACTTCGACGAAGGTGTCCCGAGCGGCGTTGAGTTCGTGCATGTTGAACTGGCAGACGCCGAGGGTGATCCTCGTCGCCAGTTCGTTCCGAACGCCCTTGTCCAAGGCCTTTTCGGCGGCGGCGCTGCACTCCTTGGGCTGGTCCTTCTGCTGGTACAGCAGGGACAGGTTGTCGTAGGTGCTGCCGTCCTCGGCCAGTTCGGCGGCTTCTTCGTAGACCGGAATCGCCTTGTCGATGTCCTTGCCCACCTGGTAGGCCTGGCCCAGCATCTGCATGGCGGTGGCCGTGCGCTCCACGACCTCTTCGTCGAAGCCAAGCTGCAAGTACTTGGAAGCCCGGTTGGGCAGGTCCGCGTTCAGCAGCAGGCCGGTGTAGGTGCGGATGTCCGAGTCCATTTCGAGGAAGCCCGCGGTGTGGGCGGCTTCCATGGTCCACAGCTGCTTGTCGTACTGCTCGGTTTCGCCGTACACGGAGGCCAGGTTCACCCAGTACATGCGCTTGGGAAAGTCGCGCACGAGGACTTCCAGCACTTCCGTCACCTTGGGCCAGTTCTCTTCCTCGAAGTACAGGTATTGCAGCATCTGCCACCACTGTTCGCGCACCAGCAAGCCGCGCGCCCGGGACATCGCCACCACCAGTTCCAAGCGCTCGATGGCCTTGTCGAAGTTCTTCATCTGGTAGTAGACCTGCGCCACGTAGAAGTGGGCGTCGGGGCCTGGGCACTCGCTCTTGGCCATCCACACGTCCATCGTGTCGAGGGCCTTCTGGAACCACTCCTGGGCGCGCGCTTCCTGGCCGGCCTCCTGGAAGTCGTTGGCTTCGGTGAAGTACAGCTTGGAGAGCTGGTTCAAGGTGGTGAGTTCCATTCCCTCGGCGATGTCGGGCATCTGCGCCAGCACCTGTTCGTACTGGTAGATGGTCTTCTCGACGTCGTCCAGCTCGTAGTAGGCGTAGGCCAGCATGTTGTGGATCTGCGCCCGCTCGTTGCCGTTGTAGCGGCGGATCCGCTCGGCCATGTTCTCCAAGAGCTCGATGGCCTCGGCAAACTGATCGGCATCGACGAACTCCTGCACCTTGCCCAGGCGGTTGGCCGTGTCCAGGTTGACGTGGGGAATGGTGCGCGGCTTCTTCTTGGCCGTCGGCTCTGGGCACACCAGCGGATACTGGGACTGGGCGTGGGCCGCGCCGCCGGCGGCCAACGCCGCGCCCAGGACGACCGCCGCCAGCGAGCGCAGGACGGCGCGGGTGGATTGCTTGTACACGGCAGCCGGCCCTAGGTGTCCGAGAGCTCGAACTTGATGAGGTTGGTCACCCCCGCCACCTCGATGGGTTCGCCGTTGACGACCTTCGGCTTGTACTTGAACTTCAGCGCCGCGTTGATGGCCGCGCGGTCGAAGATGCCCGGCGGACTGGCTTCGATCACCTCCGGGTCGCGCACCGAGCCGGTCTTGGTGACGATGAACTGCAACACCACGTAGCCCTCGATGCCCCGGCTCTGCGCCCGGCGCGGATAGATGGGCAGAACCTTGACGATGGGCAGATACTCGCCGTCGTTGCTGAAGCCGCCGGTACCGGACAGGTCCACGTCCACGTCGACATCCACCATGCCGATTTCGACACCGACGCTGACATCGTTGTTGAAGTTGGTCGGCGGCAGGTTCGGTGGCGGCTCGTCCGGCGGCGGCGGCGGCTTGGGCTTGCGGATCTTGACTTCGAGTTCCTGATCCTCCTGCACGCGCACGAACTCGACGATGTGGCCTCTGATGCCGCTGTCCGTCGCGGCGTCCGGATTGGCGATGATCGATCGCATCAGCCACAGCAGGGCAAACGTGATGACGGCGCCAAGGACGACGCCGAGAACGTATCGCTGAATCATGCTGCCTCCTTTCGTTGACTTCGGGCTCGTTGACTTTGGGCTTGCTTCAGCCGCGCTAGGTGGTCTCCAGCGTGGAGACCGCAACTTCGGTCAGGCCGACGCTGCGGGCGGCGTCGAGCACCGCCTTCAGCTTGTCGTACTTGGCATCGCGGTCGGCCTGGATGATGAGCCCGCCCTTGGGGTTTTCGGTGTGCAGCCGCTCGATCATGGCGCCCACGGCTGCCGGATCGACGCGGCGCTTGTCGATCCAGATCTCGCCGGCGGCGTTGATGGCAATCAGCACGCTGACCGTCGGCTTCTTGACTTGCGTCTTCGCCTCCGGACGGAGCACGTCGGTGCCGGGCTGCTTGATGAACGTCGCCGTGACGATGAAGAAGATGAGCATGATGAAGACGACGTCCAGCATCGGCGTCAAGTTGATGTCGGCGTCGTCGTCGCGGCCGCCGAAACGGCCGCCTACCTTAACTGCTGCCATGGGTCTCGCGTCTCCTTCACCTTGGCCGCTGGCGAGTCTTCGGCTCGCCGCCGCACTCAGGCGCTTTTATGCGCCGTTAGTGGTCCATCGTCAAGTGGTCCTGAACCAGCTCCGTCTCGTAGAGGATCTTGCGGCGCAGGAACGTCGTGCCGAAGATCCCCGACAGCGAGGCGATCATGCCGCACATCGTCGGAATCGTCGCCTGGGAGACGCCGGCCGCCATCGAGCGCGCATTGCCGCCCTGGGTGGCCATGGCGTCGAACACCGTGATCATGCCGGTGACCGTGCCCAGGAGCCCGAGCAGCGGGCACAGCGCCACGCAGGTGAGGATGATGGCGAAGCTGCCGTTGATGCGCTCGCTGGCCTGGGAGACCAGCGCCGCGCGGATGGCGTGGGCGGACCAGGACTTGCGCTCGTCGCGCTCCTCCCACAGTTCCGTGATTTCCCGCACCATCCGCTTGTGCTCGCTTTGGAAGTACCAGAAGCGCTCGAACATCAGCGACCACATCAGAAACGTCGTCAGCGCGATCAGGTAGAGCACGTCGCCGCCCTGGTGGAAGAACGCCGACAGGGCGATGTAGATGTCGTAGATCATCGCCTTGCTAGTCGAGCGGCCGCCCGGATTCCTCGGCGTGCAGCGCCACGATGCCCTCGGACTGCTCCTCCAGGACGTGGATGATCGACCGGCTGCGGGTGTTCACCAGGGCGTGCCCCAGCGTCGTGGGAATGGCCACGCAGAGGCCCAGCACGGTGGTCATCAAGGCGGTGGAAATGCCGCTCGCCATCGTCTTCGGATCCCCGGCGCCGAACAGCGTGATGGACTGGAACGTCTCGATCATGCCGATCACCGTGCCCAGAAGGCCCATCAGCGGCGCGACGATGGAGATCACCTGGATGATGTTGATGAAGCGGGTCAGCGACGGCATCTCGGAGAGAATCGCCTCGCCGAGCTTCAAGGCAAGGGTCTCGGTGTCGATCTCCTTGTTGTCGTGGTAGACCTTGATGACGCGGCCCAGCGGATTGCCCTCGTTGGGGGCTTCGGGCTGGTTCTGCTGCCCCTTCACCCGACTGGCGACCAAGTTGAGCGTGATCAGCCGCTCGATGGTCAGCAGCACGCCGACGATGCCCACCAGGATGATGATCGAACCCATGTAGCCGCCCTGTCCGGTGCAGAACGGCATCCAGCAGTGGCCGGTGGTGTAGCCGCCGAAGGGCGTGCCCACCATCTCGCCCAACGTGGCCTTCTGGATCAGCAGCGAGGTCAGCGAACCGCGGGTGGGGTCGATGGCGAAGGCCACCAGTTCGCCCGGTTCCGAGTTCACCAGGTCCTCCGCGGTGCTGGCGAACTGCGCCTCCGGCTGTCGGCCCAGTTCCACCAGCGTCTGCAGGTTCAGGTCGTAGTTGACGTAGCCGTCTTCGCCGACGATGGCGAAGGAGCCGACGCGAACCAGGTCCGCCTCCACCTGGGCGCCGTGCAGCATGTTGACGGTGCTCCTGAAGCGCGTCACCCGGCCCGACTCGGTCATCTCCCGCTGCAGCTCGAACCACAGCTGCTCCATCTCGTGGATGGTGGCCAGCTGGGTGGACTTGCCCATCTTCGCCGCCAGCTGGCTCAGCCACTCGCCGCGGTTGGGGAACTCGGCGCTGATCAGCGAGTCGTGGAACTTGCCTCGGGTGTCGCCAGCCACCTGCTGCAGCACCCCGAACAGTTCGCGCAGGCTGCCGAGGCGCTTGTCGTACTGCTCCTGCATCTGGCCGATGCGCCGCTCGTTCTCTTCGTACTGGGTCTCGAGGCGCTCGCCGCGCTGTTCCTGGCGGCGTTTCTCGGCCTTGGCGTCGGCAAGCAGCTTGGCTTGCTGATCCTTGCGCTCTCGGAACTCCGCCTCGCGGCGAAGGTGCTCGCGGCTTTCCACGACGCGGCGCTCTTCGACGTTCTTCAGCAGCTCGTCCAAGGAGTTGGCCTCGACCACTTCGAGGTCGTCGGCGGCGTCCGGCTCTTGCGCCCAGCCGCAAGTGGCAAAGCCCAGGAGGGCGGCGCCAAGGGCGATTCTTGTCGTTGCGTTCATGGCTTAGTCCTCCACCCTGACGGGCATGGGCAGCAGATTGGCGGTCGCCTGCCGGCGCGCCATGCGGATGCCGTTGCGCACCGTGGCCTGGTAGGCGTCGTCCAGGAACTCCCAGCGCTTGGCGTCTTCGTTCCAGTAGCCGGTTTCCAGGCCATCGCTGGTCTGGAAGACCAAGGCCACGCGGCCAACCAGAAGGATGTCCGCGACGCGTGCCTCGCCCTCGATCTCGATCTGGCCGGTGTAGGCGTCGATGGCGCGACCGTAGTCGTTTTCGATCTGGAAGGCGTTGAGCACCTGGCTGAACTGCTCCGAGACCGCGACATCCGGCCGGTCGAGGATTTCGCGCAGCCGCTCCACCCGCTGCCGACGTTCGTCCAGCAGGAAGGGCATGTCGTTCTCGACGAACTGCTCCAAGGCGGTGACCATGCGGTGCATCAGCGGCGTCACCTGGCGCTGGACGCCGGTGATCTTGTCCATGTTGGTGGAGATCTCGCTCATCTCGCGCTCTTGGCCGGCGATCTGCCGTTCCAGCTGGCGGTTGTAGACGCGCAGCCCTTCGATCTCCTTCAGCACCTGCTTGTACTCGCCGTAGAGCTTGTCGGCTTCGTCGGAGAGAGCGTCCACCTTGGCCTGGGACTCCCCGGCCTGGAGATTGATGCGCTCCGCCACCGCGAAGATGTCCGACAGCGTTGCGGCGCCGACGCTGGGGACGAGCAGCCCCAGGACGACGGCAGCTGCCAGTACCTTGAGGTGCGCGAGCCTCTTCGTTGCGCTGTGTTTCATAAGCCTTCCTGCATCGGTTCTAGTGCCGAGGAATCCCCACCCCTCGGTTGGTCGCTTGAAGCATCAACAACCGTTTGGGCGTTGTCAACATGGAAATCGCACTCATTGCAGGGACGTGCCGCTCGGCAGGACCTGCGCCGTTTGCGCCCTTTGGCCACCCATCGTCCTTCAGCCGAGGTGCCCGGCGAACAGCTCCAAGGTGCGCTGCCGGGCCAGGCGCGAGGCGTCCTCGTCGTAGCTGGCGCGGTGATCGCAGTTGAAGCCGTGGTCGGCGTCGTAGACATGCACCGGCACCTCGGGCAGCGCCCGCTTGACGCGCTCGACGTCGGTCAGCGGGATGTGCGCGTCCAAGCTGCCGAAGTGCATGATCGTCGGGCACCTGGGCGTGTTCTCGGCGCTCGCGTCGTCGCCCACCACGTTGGCGATGCCGCCGCCGTAGTAGGCCGAGGCGCAGGCCAGGCCGTCCACCCGGCAGGATGCCAGGTACGCCATGAGGCCGCCGAAGCAGTAGCCGACGATGCCCACGGCGCCGTACTTCGAGGCTTCCTCGACGGTCGCTTGCAAGTCGCGCAGCGCATCCTCCTGGGCAAGGCCGTCGAAGGCCAGCGCCCTGCCCCGCTGCATGCCGTCGGCGTCGTAGCCGAGCTCGACACCCCGCTGCACGCGGTCGAACAGCGCCGGCGCCAGTGCCGCGTAGCCGTCGGCGGCGAAGCCGTCGGCCACCTCGCGAATATGCGCGTTGACGCCGAAAATCTCCTGCACGACCACCACCGCGCCCTTGGGCGCGTCCGCTGGCAGCGCTTCGTAGATGCCGAAGGCGTAGCCGTCGGCGGCGCGCAGTTGTCTCAAGCCCATCGTTCCTCCGTCGTGCAATGATGCTGGTGCGCGCAAGCGTAATCCCTCTGCGGCGGCATCATCAAACGGTCACAATCTGCGCCATACTAGCGCCAACCGGGCAACTCGGACGGGACCACGATGCGGTCGAACACCCTGCTCCTGGTCGAAGACGAAACGGACATCCGCGAGATGCTCACGTTCTCTTTGGAACGCGTGGGCTTCCAGGTCGTCGCCGCGGAAACCGCCGAGCAGGCATTGCAGCTCCTGCACGGCAAACTGCCGGACCTGGTGATCATCGACTGGATGCTGCCCGGCATGAGCGGCGTGGAACTGGCGCGGCGGCTGCGCCGGGAAGCGATCACCAGCGACTTGCCGCTGCTGATGCTGACCGCGCGCGGGGAAGAATCCGACAAGCTCAAGGGCTTCGACGTCGGCATCGACGACTACGTCACCAAGCCGTTCTCGCCCCGGGAACTCGTCGCCCGCATCAAGGCGCTGCTGCGGCGCAGCGGCGAACCCGAAGACGGCGTGATCGCCTGCGGCTGCCTGAGTCTGGACCTGCGCGGCCACCACGTCCGAGTGGGCGACGAGCGGGTCCACGTCGCGCCCACCGAGTTCCGCCTGCTGGAGCTGCTGATGCGCCATCCCAATCGCGCCTTCGACCGCGCCCAGCTGCTCGATCGGGTGTGGGGGCGCAACGTCTACGTCGAAGAGCGCACCGTCGACGTCCACGTGCTGCGTCTGCGCAAGGCGCTGACGCCCTTCGGCCTCGGCAAGGCCGTGGAGACCGTGCGCGGCATCGGCTACCGGCTGTCTCCGCAACTGGCGGCCAGCCAGCCCACCTAGGCTGCGCGACGGCCCACTGGCTGGTTCGCGCCGGGCAGCCGCCATGCCGAACAAGCCGCGCATGGCCGCCATCGGCATCCCCTTGGGCGCTTGCGCCGCCGGTGCGCTGCTGACGGGTCTGCTGACCGCCAGTCTCGCCTGGGGCCTGGTCGCCGGCCTGGCCGCCTGGGTCGCTTTCGACGCCTTGCGGGCGGGCGCCTTCAGGCGCTGGGCGCGATCGCCCATTTCCCGGCCGCGGCTTGGGCCGTCGCCTTGGCAGCCGACGGCCGAGCGCCTGTCTTCTTCCTTGCGCCGGTCGAGGCAGCGCACGTCGAGACTGTTGGCGGAACTGCGCTGGCTGCACGGCACGCTGAACTCCATGCCCGACGGCTGGATCGTGCTGCAGCGCGGCGGCGCCATCGAGGCGATGAACCAAGGCGCCGGCCATCTGCTGGGGCTGGCCCGGGGCGACCGCCGCCGCAACATCGTCGAACTGCTGCGCGACCAGTCCATGGCCGCGCTGGTGCGCGGCGAGGTCGAGGACGGCATCGTCGAGCTGGCGTCGCCGGTGGACGACGCCCGCCGCCTGGAACTGCGCTATCTGCCGGTGGACGAAGAGCGCTCCATCGTGCTGATCCGCGACGTGACCATGCTCGACCGCCTGCTGACCATGCGCCAGGACTTCATCGCCAACGTCTCGCACGAGCTGCGCACGCCGCTGACGGTCATCATCGGCTACCTGGAGGCGCTCGAGGAAGACGACATCGACGAAGACACCACGCGTCGCCTGCTCGGGCGAATGCGCCCGCCGGCGGACCGCATGAAGGCGCTGGTCGAAGACCTGCTGACGCTGACGCGGCTGGAGTCGTCGCCGATGCCCGGGCGCGGCGACATGGAGGTGTTCAACGCCACCACGATGCTGCAATCGGTGATCAGCGAGGCGCGGCAGCTGGCGACGCCGGAGCACGACATCGTCCTCGACGCCAACCCGGAGGTTGCCGCCACCGCCGTGCCGAGCGAGCTGCACAGCGCCTGCTTCAACCTGATCGCCAACGCCATTCGCTACAGCCCCGACGGCGGCGTCGTCGCGGTGCGCTGGACGCAGGGCAGCCGCGGCCCCCGCTTCGAGGTCGAGGACCACGGCCTCGGCATCCCCCCGGAACACATCTCGCGGCTTACCGAGCGGTTCTTCCGCGTCGATCTGGCGAAGAACCGCGTGCGCGGCGGCACCGGCCTCGGCCTCGCCATCGTCAAGCACATCCTGCGCCGGCACGGCACCAAGCTGCAGGTGGAGAGCGAACTGGGCAGCGGCAGCCGGTTTTCCTTCGAACTGCCGAGCGACGACGCACCGGCGGCGAACCGCCTCGGCATGGCCGCCGCAGCCAGCCGCTAGCCCCGGCTGGCGAGCGGCGGGTGGAAGATGATCTGCACCGTGGCGCCTTCCGGGTCTTCGCAGTAGAAGCTGCGCGCGCCGTCGCGGTGGTCGCGCGGCGGCGCGCCGACGGCGACGCCGCGGGCCAAGAGATAGTCGTGCCAGCGGTCCACGTCGGCCGGGTCGTCGACCAGAAAGCCGATGTGGTCCAAGCGCTGGCCGGCGGTGGCGACGGCGCCGCTGGCGCGGTGGATGGCCAGGTTGTCCACTCCGGAGGTGAGGTAGGCGTTGTCTTCGTCCGGCTGCCACTCCATGCGCATGCCGAGCACGTCGCGGTAGAACGCCAGCGTCTGCTCGAAGCGCCGGGCGTGCAGGGCGACGTGGCGCAGCCCGGCCATGGCGGGGCGGGAGGTCATGCTTCGCTCAGCTCGAAGTCGTGGCTGATGGCCACGCCGGCGCGTTCGAGCAGAATCGACCCGGAACAGTACTTCCGCGTCGTCAGCCGAATCGCCCGTTCCACCTTGCTCCGGCTCAGCCGCCGTCCGCTGATGCGGAAGTGGAAGTGGACCCGGGTGAAGACGCGAGGCTCGGTTTCGGCACGTTCCGCATCGATCTCGGCGACGCAGCCAAGCACCTGCTGACGGCCTTTGCGCAGGATCTCCACGACATCGAAGGAGGCGCAGCCGCCAACGCCCAGCAGCAGCAGTTCCATGGGCCGGGCGCCGCTGTTGCTGCCGCCGCACTCCGGCGGTCCGTCGATGGCGACTTCGTGGCCGCTGTCGCTTCGCCCGGTGAAACGAACGTCGCCTTTCCAGACCACCGATGCGCTCATGGCGGTCACGATGTCGGGGCGAACAGTCGTCGCAGCGCCTCGCCGGGGTCGGGCTCGCGCATGAAGGCGGTTCCGACCAGGAACGCCCCGACGCCGGCGGCGCGCAGCCGGCATACGTCCTGCTGGCGGCTGATGCCGCTCTCGGCCACCACGGCCACGCCCTCGGGGACGTGCGGCAGCAAGTCGATGGTGGTGTCGAGACGGGTCTCGAAGGTGTGCAGATCCCGGTTGTTGATCCCAACGAGCTTCGGTTCAAGCAGCAAGGCGGCGTCGAGTTCCCGACGATCGTGGACCTCGATCAGCGCGTCGAGGCCCAGCTCGTTGGCCAACCGCGCCAATTCGCGAAGTTCGGCGGCGTCGAGGGCGGCGACGATGAGCAGCAGGCAGTCGGCGCCCAAGGCGCGGGTCTCGAACACCTGGTACGGGGCGACGACGAAGTCCTTGCGCAGCAGCGGCAGCCGGCAGGCCTGGCGGGCTTCGGCAAGATGGCGGTCCGCGCCTTGAAAGTAGCGCTGGTCCGTCAGCACGGACAGCGCCGCGGCGCCGGCGTCCTCGTAGCCCTTGGCGATGGCGCCGACGTCGAACCCCTCGCGAATCACTCCGGCGCTGGGCGAAGCGCGCTTGATCTCCGCAACCACCGCCGGCCGGCGCTCCTTCAGCGCCTTGGCGAAGCCCCTCGGCGGCGGTGCGGCGACGGCCTCCCGGCGCAGCTCGGGCAGCCCTCGTCGAGCCTGTCGCTGCGCCACTTCGCTACGCTTGTGGGCGACGATCTCGGCAAGGATGCCGCTCACAGTTCGCCCATCATGCGGGTGAGATCGACGAACTCCTTGAACTTCTCCGCAGCCTGTCCGCTGGCGATGACATCCTGCGCCAGGGCGACGCCGCCGGCCAAGGAGACGCCAACCCCCGCCGCATGGATGGCAGCCCCGGCGTTCAGCGCCACGATGTCGCTGGCCAGTTCGTCGCTGCCCCGCAGTGCCGCCCTGAGCAAGGCCAGGCTCTGCTGCGGCGTCTCGGCGCGCAGGCCGTCCACCGGGCGTTGCCGCAGGCCGAAGTCCGAAGGCGCGATCTCGTAGGCGCTGACGTTTCCATCGGCCAGTTCCACCACCTGCGAAGCGGCATGCAGCGACAGTTCGTCCAGGCCGTCGCTGTGCACCACCAGCACGCGCTCGGAACCGAGCAGTCGGCAGACCTCTGCCAAGGGCTGCTGCCACTTCGCGGCGAAAACGCCCAGCACCTGCCTTTTGGCGCCCGCCGGATTGGTGAGCGGCCCCAGCAGGTTGAACACCGTGCCGATGCCAAGTTCGCGGCGCACCGGCCCGGCATGGCGCATCGCCGGGTGGTGATTCGGCGCGAACAGAAAGCCGACGCCGACTTCGTGAATGCAGCGGCCCACCTGCTCCGGCGTCAGTTGCAGATCGGCGCCGGCGGCTTCCAGCACGTCGGCGCTGCCGCTGTTGCTGGACATGCCTCGATTGCCGTGCTTCGCCACCCGCGCCCCAGCGGCGGCGGCGACGAAGGCGGCGGCGGTGGAGATGTTGAACCGCTTGGCGCTGCCGCTGCCGCCGGTGCCGCAGGTGTCCAGCAGATTCGGCGCCGACACCTCCACCTTCGCCGACACGGCGCGCATCGCTTCGGCGGCGCCGGCGATTTCCGCCACGGTTTCGCCCTTGGCCTTCAAGCCGACCAGGAGCGCGGCGATCTGCGCGGGAGTACAGGCGCCGGCCATGATGCCGTCGAAGGCCGCTTTGGCTTGTGCCTGCTGCAAGCCACGCCCCTGCAACAGCGTCTCGAGAATCGACGACACTTCCATTCGCTGAACGCTCCGGCGCCCTAGCCGTTCAGGAAGTTGCCGAGCAGCCGATGGCCGCAAGGCGTCTTGATCGACTCCGGGTGGAACTGCACGCCCTGCACCGGATGTTCGAGGTGGCGAATGCCCATGATTTCGTCGGCGCTGCCGTCCTCGTGCGCGGTCCACGCGGTCACCTCCAAGCAGTCCGGCAGGTCGGCGACGATCAGCGAGTGGTAGCGGGTGGCGTCGAAGGCCGGCGGCAGGCTGCGGAAGACGCCGCGGCCGCCGTGATGGATGGTGCTGATCTTGCCGTGCATCACCCGCCGGGCGCGTCGCACGACGCCGCCGTAGGCCTGGCCGATGCTCTGGTGGCCGAGGCAGATGCCGAGCATGGGCACCGTGGCGCCGAAAGTCTTCACCACGTCCACCGAGATGCCCGCCTGGTCGGGCGTACACGGGCCTGGCGAGATGACGATCTTCTCCGGCGCCAGCCGTTCGATCTCGCGCAGCGCGATTTCGTCGTTGCGCCGCACCACGACATCCGCGCCCAGTTCGCCCAGATAGTGGACGACGTTGTAGGTGAACGAATCGTAGTTGTCGATCATCAAGAGCATTGGCAGCGTTCCCGGCCCGCCTTGCGAGCCCCCGCACCTACGGCGAGACGGCGGCATCATAGGCCCATCGAGCGCAACTTCGCCAGCTTCGCGCGGGTGCTGCGGGTGCTCGGCCGCTTTCTACGTTTGCCGACGCAGGTTGGCGAACATCTGCTGGTAGCCGCTCTTCAGGGCGCCGGCGCGGGAACGCCAGACGATCAGCGCGATCAAGCCCAGCGCGCCTGCCCACTGCACCAGCGCGACGGCGGCCGAGTCCGAGGCGTTCAGATTGACGCTGAGCGACCAGCCGGAGAACACCAGCAAGACGTCGATCAGCACGCCGAGCACCACGGTGACCCCCACCACCGCGCCGACGTAGATGGAAGCGTAGCGGGAACCGAACTGGCTGGCGACGATGGCGATGGTGCCGGTGTTGGTGGCCGGGCCGGTCATCAGGAAGATGAGCGCCGCGCCCGGGCTCAGCCCTTTGGCGACCAGCGCCGCGGCGATGGGCGTGCTCGCCGACGCGCAGATGTACAGCGGAAGGCCGGCCAGAACCATCGCCGGATACGCCAGCCAGCGGGCGTGCTCGTGCGCCAGCAAGTCGGTGGGGACGGCCAGATAGAGCAGCCCGCCCAAGGCGACTCCGAACAGCAGCGCGAACAGGATGTCGTCCGCCACGTCGACGAAGCCGTAGCGCAGGACGTGTCTGCCGATGGCGTGGAGGTCCGGGCTTTGGGCGAGCCTGGCCGGTTCCGCCGTGCGCCGACGCCCAATCATCTTCGTCAGCGCGCTTCGGGCGGATGCCCAAATCTGCGCCGGGCTGACGTAGCAGTCGTCGCTGCCCGGGATCAGCGGCCGATGGTGCTGCGGGTGCTGGCAGTCGTCGCGCTGCCGCGCGGCTGCCTCGGCAGGTGGCGACTTCGCATCGCGCCTGCCCATGCCGATGCACACCATGCCGGTTGCCACCGCGGTGACGAAACTGACGAAAGGACGCACCACCGCAGCCAGGGGGCCGAAGAAGGCGTGGGTTACCAGAATGGAATCCGCCCCGGTTTCCGGCGCGGTGATGAGAAACGACATGCATGCCGAGCGCGACGCGCCTTTGCGCCGCATCTCCGCCACCACCGGCACCACCGAGCAGCTGCACAGCGGCACCGGCACGCCTACGGCCGCGGCGGCCGCCACCGACGCCAGGCTGTCGCGGCGCAACCAGCGGTGGATCGCCTTGCGGGAGACCAGCACGTGGATGACGCCGGCAAGCAGCAGCCCAAGCAGCAGCATCGGCCCAAGCAGCAGCAGGGACGTCCACAGAAAGCTCAAGAATTCGCCGATCACCGCCATCGCTCAAGCCTGCCTCGCCGCTCCCCAGAGCGCCTCTTCGCTCCAAGAGTCGGGCCTCAAGTGTACTCGAAGCTCCGTTGCATCAATGCACCGAGCCCGATCGGAGCAGGTATGATCGCGCCATGAACGTCGCAGCACCGCACGTCGAACGACTGCTGGACGCTCCCATCGTTTCGCCGGCGTCGCACCCCAGCATCGGCGCGAACATCCAGGGGCCGTCCCTCGTTCGCGTGCCGGACTGGCTGCCGGGGGCGCTCGGCCGCTACTACCTCTACTTCGCCGATCACAAGGGCAGCTACATCCGCCTTGCCTACGCGGACGCGCTGACCGGACCGTGGCAAGTCCACGCGCCTGGCAGCCTGCACCTTGTCGAGACGCCGTTTCCAAACGATCCGCCGCCGCTCGCCGAGGACGTTCTGCGCGACGCCGAACGGCGCATGAAGGCCAGCGGCAGGCGCATCGCGCACGGCGTCCGCGAGGAGCTGACGACGCCGCACATCGCCTCGCCCGACGTCCATGTGGACAACCGGCGCAAGCGCATCGTCATGTACTACCACGGCCTCGAGTCCGCCGGCCGGCAAGTCACCCGCGTTGCGACGTCCGCGGACGGCCTCGCCTTCGACTGCGGCAGCGAAGTGCTGGGGCGAACCTACATGCGGGTCTTCGACTACCGCGGCGACACCTACGCCCTGGCCATGCCCGGCCAGTTCTATCGCCAGCTGGAGCCGCTGCGCCGCTTCGAGGAGGGGCCGCTGCTCTTCAACCCGAACATGCGCCACGCCGCCGTGCTGGTGCGCGGCGACCGGCTGTTCGTGTTCTGGACCCAAGTGGGGGACGCGCCGGAACGCATCCTGCTCTCCACCATCGATCTCGACGGCGACTGGATGAACTGGCAGGAGTCCGCTCCATTGGAAGTGCTGCGCCCGGAACGCTCCTGGGAGGGCGCCGACGCGCCGCTCGAACCGTCCATTCGCAGCGTCGCCTACGGCATGGCGAACCAGCTGCGCGACCCCGCCGTCTACGTCGAAGGCGAACGCACGTTCCTGCTCTACGCCGTCGCTGGCGAAAGCGGCATCGCCATCGGCGCGATCCATTGGCGCGAGTAGCTCGTGGGCCTCACGAACGCCAGGATCCAGTTGCGCAACCCAAGGCTGCCGGAACTCGACGCCATGGAGGTTGATGCCTTGGCGGACACCGGCGCAGTGCATGTCTGCATCCCCTCCCACGTGCAAGTGCAGCTAAGGCTTGATGCCGTCGACGAGAAGGAGGTCACCTTGGCGGACGGCAGCCGGCGGCTGGTTCCCTACGTCGGCCCCATCGAGCTGCGCTACGCGAACCGGGTGGGCTTCGTCGGCGCTCTGGTAATGGGCGACCAGGCCTTGCTCGGCGCCATCGCCATGGAAGACATGGACCTGGTGGTCGTGCCGAAGACGCGCCAGGTCGTCGTCAACCCGGAGAGCCCCAACATCGCGTCATCGGTGGCGAAGCCGTTGCTTGAACGCCCACGTCTCGATGGATGAGGACGGCCGTTTCGGCTAACGTCCAGCGAGCGCCGCATCGCGGCTGCGGCGCATCTCGTCGCGTAGCGCCGTCGCCGCTCGTCGCGCCGCGTCAGTCCAGTCCTCGCCACCGCTGGCGTAGAGGATGCTGCGCGAGGCGTTCACCACCAGTCCACCGCCTTCGGCGTCCAAGCCGTGCGCGAACACCGCGGCGACATCGCCCCCCTGGGCACCAACGCCGGGAACCAGAAACGGCACCGCGGGGGCTCGCTCGCGCACCTTCGCCATCTGTTCCGGGTAGGTCGCGCCGACCACCAGCGCCATGTTGCCGACATCCTTCGCCGAGATCAGTTCGGCGACGCGCAGATACGTTGGGTCTTCCGCCGGGTGTTCCTGCAACCATCCGGCGTCCGCATTCGACGTGTGGCAGATCACGACGACGCCGCGCTGCGGCCACTCCGCGAAGGGCGCAATCGCATCCCAGCCCAAGTAGGGGTTGACCGTGACGGCATCCGCCCGGTACACCTCGAAGGCCTCTTGGGCGTAGAACCGCGCGGTGGAACCGATGTCGCCCCGCTTGGCGTCCAGGATGACCGGAATGCGCGGATACCGCGCGCGGATGTGCCCGCAGAGCCGGCGCAGCTGCTGTTCCGCCCCAAGCGCTGCAAAGCAGGCGAACTGGGGCTTGAAGGCGCACGCCCGATCCGCCGTGGCGTCGACGACGGCACGGCAGAAGGCGAACAGCGGCTCCGGCTGGGCCAAGCAGTCCTCCGGCAAGCGCTGCGGGTCCGGATCGAGACCAATGCACAGTGCGCTGTCGGCGTCTTGGCAGGCGCGTTTCAGCCTGTCTTGGAACTGCATGTCCATGCTGCCGTAGACGCTTCTTCGGTTTGCGCGACAGCGTAACGCACCGCCGCGGCGAGCGCCAAGCGACCAGCGGGCCCGCTCGTGCGATACTGCCGGCACGGCCCGCCATGCGCCACGACGAGTTTCGGGCACGGTCGGCCAGCCAAACCAAAGCAACAAGAGGAGTCGTGCCATGCGCCGCGACTGGAACGAACCGGTGCGCTATCCGGACCCCGCCGTCGAAGTGCTCGACCGGCGCTTTCGCCAGTACGTGCTGGGCAGCGCCGCCGTCGAACGCCTGTACACCGGCTGCCGCTGGGCCGAAGGCCCGGTGTGGTTCGGCGACAGCCGCCAGCTGCTGTGGAGCGACATTCCCAACGACCGCATCCTGCGCTGGGACGAAGACAGCGGCGCGGTAAGCGTCTTTCGCCAGCCGGCGGACAACGCCAACGGCAACACCCGGGACCGCCAAGGCCGCCTCGTCACCTGCGAACACGGCGCCCGGCGGGTGACGCGCACCGAACACGACGGCACCCTCGCCGTGCTGGCGGACTCCTTCGATGGCAAACGCCTGAACGCGCCCAACGACGTGGTCGTCCACCCCGACGGCGGCATCTGGTTCACCGATCCCGGCTACGGCATCCACGTCAACTACGAAGGCCACAAGGCGCCCTTCGAACTGCCGGAACGCACCTACCGCATCGACCCGAACACGCTCCAAGCCACCGTGGTGGACGAAACTCTGGTGAAGCCCAACGGCCTGGCGTTCTCGCCGGACCACGGCATCCTCTACATCGTCGACACCGGCGCTTCGCACAAGCGCGGGCACCCGCGCACGATCTCCGCGTTCGACGTGGTGGACGGCAAGAGCCTGGCCAATCCGCGCATCTTCTGCGACATGGGCAGCTGCAGTTCGGACGGCATACGCGTCGACATGGACGGCAACGTCTGGTCCGCCGCCGGCTGGGGCGGCGAAGGCGCGGACGGCGTCCACGTCTTCGCGCCCGACGGCACGAAGATCGGCGCCATCCATCTGCCGGAGGCGGTCGCCAACGTCTGCTTCGGCGGCGTCAAGCGCAACCGCCTGTTCATCGCCGCTTCCCAGTCGCTGTACTCGCTGTACGTGGAAACCCAGGGCGTGCCCTACGTCTAGGCGGTCATCAGTCGCGATGGCGTCGAAGCGGCAGTTCGCGACGGTCGACCAAGTCGCCTGCATCTGCTACGCTCGCACCTATGTGTACGGTAGGAGGAAGGCAGCTCCTTGGTGTCTTCGGGCGAGGGCAGTCATCGACACCACCGAGCGTGGTGGCCTTCGGACACGGGTACGGCCCTACAAACAACTCGGAATGCCGCTCAACGAAGCCGACACTCGCGCAAAGCTGATCGACCCCGCATTGCGTAGCCGGGGCTGGCACGAAGACTGGATCCGTCGTGAACAGACGCCTGGGCCGTTCGTGCGGACCGCCTCCGGCTACGAACGCGGCCAAGGTCGGACCGACTATGTGCTCTACATCCCCGGCCAAGAAGAAGAGATGATCCCGATCGCCGTTGTTGAGGCAAAGGCCGAAGATGCCCCGCCGGACGCCGGAATCGAACAGGCCAAACGGGACGCGCGCTTGCACAGTGTCCCGTTCGCTTTCGCAACCAACGGGCATCAATTCCATGAAGCCGATCTGCGCAGCAACGCAACCCGCGGCCCGCTGCCAGTCAGCGACTTTCCGAAGTGGGAAGCGCTCCGCGACCGCTGGCAGCGACGCCGCGGCAAGGGACGGACGCTAGATCCCAGTTCCGATGATGCAAAACCGCTTTGGACGCGGCCTCGTGAAGGCGCCCGCTATTACCAGCGCGCTGCCCGCCGGGCGGCGTTGGAGGCCATGGCCCGAGGCCAGAACCGCATTCTGCTACCGCTGGCAACAGGTTCAGGCAAGACGTGGATCGCGGTGAGCATTCTCCGGGCGGTGGCTATGGCCGGCCAACTGCGCAAGGCACTCTTCCTTTGCGACCGGGACGAACTGCGCAACCAAGCGTTGGGAGCGCTCTCCGCACACTTCGCCTCGGATGCTGCCAAGGCCACCACCCGCGACCCAGCCACCAACGCCCGCGTCATCGTGGCCACCTACCAGACGCTCGGCATCGACCGAGACGGCGATGCGTCGTTCCTAAGGACGCACTACCCAGACGGCTGCTTCAGCCACATCATTATCGACGAGTGCCACCGCTCCGCTTGGGGCAAGTGGAGCGAAGTGCTGCGGCGCAATCCGAACGCTATCCAAGTCGGGCTCACCGCAACTCCACGGGACATCGACACAGGGGAGGCGCAAGACGTGGATGTGGGTGATGATCAGAAGGTGTCGGAGAACAACTACCGGTATTTTGGGCAGCCCTCCTACGAGTACTCAATCGCGCAGGCCATGCAGGATGGCTACCTCGCGGCGATGGAGATCGTCCGATCCGACGTCTGGACGGCGGGCACTTTGGATCGCTTGGACGGTGTCGAGCGAGAACGCTTGCGCGGTGCTCGCCGCGTAACGGAGACGCGGACCAATGAAGTTCGTGAGGTTGACGACTTGCGACCAGAATATGCCCCTGGTTCGCTCGAGCAGGATCTGCTCTTGCCCGACCGAATCAGTGCCATGACGGCAGACCTGTTCAAGTGCCTGCTCTCGTCAGGCGGGCCCCTTCAGAAGACTCTGATCTTCTGCGCGAGCATTTCCCACGCGAATGCGGTCGTGGCGGCGATCAACAACCTCTACGCCAAGTGGCAGCGACGCAAGCATGGAGATGCCGTTGAGCCCTACGCCTTCGCCTGCACTGCCCAAGGCGGCCGCGAACTGATTGCCGACCTGCGCGGCAGCAGGCGCCGCGCTTTCGTTGCAGCGACCGTCGACCTCATCACCACTGGCGTTGACGTGCCTTGCCTGCAGAACGTCGTCTACTTCCGCTACATCAAGTCTCCCATTCTCTTTCACCAGATGCTCGGTCGCGGCACGCGAATCGACGAGGCGACCGGCAAGCGCCACTTCACGGTGTACGACTACACCAATGCGACGCGCCTGCTCGATGCGCCCCTCAAGCAACGGCAGGTCAAGCAGGCTGAACGCCGCACCGCCCCGCCGGCGGAGCCCACGGAGTCTTACCGCGTCGAAGGCGTGGAAGTCCGCATCGATGGCGGCGAACAGCGCATCGGCCTTGTCGGGAAAGACGGCAAGCTGGAGTTCTTGTCGATCGAGGACTACGGGCAAAGGATCGCCTCCGCTCTGCACACCGACGTGTCCGATTTGAACGAACTCCGCAACCGATGGCTCCGGCCCGCACGGCGCAGCTCACTGCTGAAGGTGCTGACAGAACAGGGCATCAACCTGAGCGCGTATCGAAGCGTCGCGGACCGACTGGACACGGATGGCTATGACCTCCTCGCGTCACTCGGCTGGGGCGAGACGATCCGCAGTCGTGTTGAGCGCACGGAACGGATCAGTGGTTGGATCGATAAGCAGGGCGCGTCGGGACCGATCCTCTCGGCGCTGGCAAATCAGTTTGGGGTAGCCGGGACGGAGGCGTTGGAGAGCAGACATCTGGGCAGCGTGCCTTCAATCCAGGAGGCCGGTGGCCTCGCGTCTCTTGAAGGCGTCACCGTTCCTGACCTAAAGCGCCGCCTACTGGCGACTGATGCGGAGTGGGCAGCGTGAGAACCAACAATCTCCCGAAAGGATGGCGGGTTGCCCAACTCGGCGAGATATGCGTCGAAGACCGCGTTGCCATCAATAGCGACAATCCCAGCTACGCCAACATGCCATACATAGGCCTTGAACACATTGAGCCGCATTCCGGCAAGATATTGGTAAGCGAGCAAGGTGCCCGGCGATCTAGCTCCAAGAGCAATAACTTCCGCTTCAATTCCGAGCATGTCCTTTACGGCAAGCTCCGGCCCTACCTGAACAAGGTTGCACTGCCCAAGTTCGCCGGGCGCTGCACCACCGAGATCATTCCGCTCAAGCCGCTCTCCGTTGATCGTCGTTGGCTAGCATGGCTTCTCCGACGGCAAGAGGTCGTTGACCACGCCATGCACGGGAAGACGGGGTCGCAGATGCCAAGGACATCCATGCAAGACCTGCTGACCTTGCATATAGCGGTTCCTCCACCACAGCAACAGCGCCGTGTGATTCACCGCCTTGAAGCCCTGATCGAGATCGCCGATCGCATCCGCAATGCTACTGTCGCCCAGCTCGAGGACATTGATGCGTTGTCGAGGGCCGTCGTTCAACAAGCGTTTGAACCATGACGCCTGTTGCATCTCTAAGCGCTAAGGTCAAGAATGTCTGCGACGTGTTGCGCCGTTCTAACTGTGCCGGCGCATTGCAATATGTACCTGAGCTCACGTGGCTGCTCTTTCTGCGCTTCCTTGACGAGCGCGAGCAGGTGGAAGCACGGGACGCCAAGGCTCAGGGCACTGGTTTTCGAGAATCTCTGACTGGCCGCCACCGGTGGCGTAGCTGGGCATCCCCAGACGGGGCCTATCGGAAGAAACTACAGAACGGATCATCGGGCGATGTCTTCAAGTTCCTCAAGGAGGATCTGCTACCGCATCTGCAGAAGGTTGGCACCCGAGGTCGCGCGACGGCCCGCCAACGGCTCATCAGCCAGATCGTGGACGACGTGAAGGAACCACGCGTCGACACGGAGCGCAACTTCCTCGACGTCATTGACAAGGTCGACGAAATCCGCCTTGGCAACATCGACGATCAGCATATTTTCGCGCTCTCCGGTGCCTACGAGGGCCTCCTGCTCAAAATGGGGCAGAAAAACAACGACGGAGGGCAGTTCTACACGCCGAGAGAGCTCGTGCGAGCCATGGTGCGGGTGGTCAAGCCGAAGACAGGGGATAGAGTTTACGACCCATGCTGCGGCACTGGTGGCTTTCTCGCGCAAGCCTACCAGCACATGCGCGACTCAACACCGCCACCGTCGGCCATTGACTTGCAACGACTTGCGGAGGAGACGTTCTATGGAAGGGAGAAGGACCATCTGGCGTATCCGATCGGTCTCGCCAACTTGGTACTTCACGGCATCGACTTTCCGCACATTTGGCACGGCAACGCACTCACTGGAGATACCGTATATGATCGGCTGTTCGAGGGTGCGCCGTCGCATTTCGAGGTAGTCCTCACCAACCCACCGTTCGGGGGCAAAGAGGGGCGTGACGCCCAGAGCAGATTTGCTTACAAGACATCTTCGACCCAAGTGCTCTTTCTTCAACATGTGATCGACAGCTTAGCTGACGGCGGGCGCGCCGGTGTGGTAGTAGACGAGGGGCTCCTCTTCCGCGCCGATGTGGCTTTCGTTCAAACTAGGCAGAAGCTTCTCGATGAGTGCAATCTGCACTGCATCGTCAGTCTCGCACCAGGCGTCTTTACCAGCGCAGGTGCCGGCGTCAAGACTAATGTCCTGTTCTTCAACAAGGGAACGTCGACTAGGGAAGTCTGGTACTACGAGGTGCTGCCGAAGGAGCGAGAGCGCTTTACGAAGACGGACCCTCTGACGCTCAGCCACTTTGATGGGTTTTTCAAGCTTTGGCCGTCTCGGGGCTGTCGTGCTGACTCCGATCACTCCTGGACGGTCTCGATAGACGATATCACCGAACCCAACTACGACCTCAGGGCCATCAACCCGCGCCGCAGGGGCGCACCGGAATCGCGGACACCGGATGAGTTGCTTGCGAAGATTGAGAAACAGAACATCGAACTCAAGAAGGCACTGACGGAGATGCGCCGCGCATTGCGGTCGCCCCGTATGCGTTGACGGCTATTGCGTCACGATGGTCAGATCGCGAGACTCGAACACGCGTCGCCCGGCTCCGCAGACGAGCGATAGCTGTCGATACAGGTGCCAGTATTGCTGCCAGAGCGGGCTCTGCCGCTCCAACCGATGCACATGGGCGATTCCCATTTCCTTTGCCGTGCGCCAGTCGATCATCTGACCGTGCGATGGGAAGCGATCTACATCGACCAAGAGCGCGGCGATGGCGGTATAGTTGACGCCCTTCTGCTTCAACAGGCGCTCCGCGCAGGCTCGGGATCGCATCACAGCTAGCCGCATCATTTCGACAACGGCTGGGCTGAACGACTCGAACTGCCTAGCGAAAGCGTCGTTGTTGGGGTTCGTCATACAGCGCTCTTCCGCCTTTTCATAGGCGCGGAGCAGTGCTAGGGCTGGTATCGAGTAGCCCTCCGAGAACTCGACCTGCGGATCTATTGCGCCAAGTTCCGACGAGTCGCTCATCACGATGCGGTCGGCACCTAGCGCGATGAGCGTAGCAGCGCTCTTGGCTTGGTAGGGGATGACGACCTCCAGCTCGCCGCTTGGGCCGGATAGCGGCTTACACACCTGGCTAAGGAGATGGATCATCTTCTCCGCCGAGTCAACGTCGCCACCGGGCGAGTCGAGGAGCAGCGAAATCGACGTACCGGCGTCAACCGGCTGAAGGAGTCTATCCAAGTTGTAGATGTCGGACGGCTCAATGCCCGGCCCTAGACTCACATAGCACAGCAGCGTCCGATCCGTTGCCGCTTCGATCTCGCGGATCAGCTTCCGGCGTCTACATCGAGAGAGTAGAGCAACGTCGAGAAGGTCTGATTTGCCGCGTTGTCCTAGCGTCGCAGCACGGGGCGGCAGCGGCGGAATCACTGCTGGTGTTGGGTTGTGGTCGGTCATGGTTACTCCTGTAGCCCTTGGTGCAGGGCTGTCGGCCGCATCCACTCAATCCGTCCGTTCGACAGGATGTAGTGGCATGTCCGGCGCTCGTCGTGGTAGTTCACGCTCGGACGCAGCGAGAGAATCTTTGTCTTTGAAAAGTGTAGGGTCCAGACTGGTCGGCGTGAGGCGTCCAAGTTGAGCAGGATGCGGTGTCCACCATTGCAAGGGCAGTCGAAGACGAGCCACTTGCGGCGCGATAGCGTACCCACGAGGTATGCACGACGTGGGCGGATGGTGGGGGGGACTTCATCCATGTCGGCGACCACGGCTTCGAGTCGCCAAGGGCGAAACGTCAGGCGTTCGAACAGCGTGCGCCAGCGAGTGCGCCATGTGGCGGCCAGCCTCCGAAGCCGGACGTGTGGCGCAGGCAACTTCCGACTCATGCCGACCAGACCTGTTCGAGGAACGGCTCCGTCCGCCCACGCCCGAATTTGCCAGCCATGGGATGGCAGTAGTGCCCTGGAGCGGGCGTTGCGACGTTCGTGGAAATCTCCCTGTCGTGCGCTCGCAGCAGAATCTCGCTGGGCCGTGGCGAACCACCGTATCCCACTAGCCGCTCGAGCAACTCCGAGACGGCGATGGCCGCGGTCATCGTCGTGAACGTCACCACGGCTGGCTCGACCGCGCCGAGCGCTGGGGCATAGCCTTCCGCTTCGAGGCGGCCTTGTTCTTCGGAAGCGCGTGTCTCCGCGGCGGCGCGAGCTAAATCAATCCTGCCCCTGCACAAGAGGCAAGCGCTTCCGGGGGCCAAGACGGTGATCCGCCCGTCAATTCCGCCCAAGGTGCTTCCGGGGTTGCTCGTCAGCAGAACCCCCATGTCGATCACAGGCGTGAGAAACCAGTAGCAGAGCCGCGAAAGAACCAAACGGCCAGCGTTGTCGTCCGTGCAGCCGAAAAGGAGGTCGGTACCTGCCAGTGACTCCGCAACGCGCTGCGACGTGCATCGCCCTACCAGCGTCTCGCAGTCGAGATCGGGAGCGACCCGGCGGAGGTGATCTGCCAATACGTCGGTCTTGGGTTTGCCCACATCAGCGGGCGTGGAGCCGTAAACGCGGGTGACGTTGCTAGCGCTCAGCGTGTCGGCGTCCACTAGCAGCAAGTGCCGCGCTCCCAACCGCACAAGCTGTTCAGCCACCGCGGAGCCGGTGCCGCCACAGCCGACGACGCCGATGCGGAGCATCCCCATCATCCGTTGGACGGGTTCTCCGAAAGCACGGATGTTGCGGTTGAACACAGCCGCGCTCGACGAGTCTCGCGCAGTGCCATAGGCAGGCTGCATTCGCCACCTGTCGCCCACCATCCAAAAACGGTCGATCTCCTTCGCACCGCTCCCGGCCTCTTGGAATTTCCCCGTAAGCGAGAGCCACTCTTGGGCGGGAGAGACAATAACCGTCCCGTAGCAGGGAGAGCCACTTCGCACGCGGAAGACGTCCGCGATCAACTCGTCCACACGTTCGTCCTTGGCGCTGCGCACGGGCCATCCGTTTGGATGCGTATGCACCCACAGCGGAACAGCCCCGTCCTGCTCCGCCAAGGCCAATGCCGGAACGTAGCCCTCCGGGGCCACGAGCATCTCGTCGGTCGTCCGCCGCTCGTAGGCCTGGTCAGGAGCCCAGTGGACTGAACGGGCCAACAAACGGGTTTCCCCGGCGCTCGTGCGATGCTGCACAGCCAGCAACACGCCTGCCGTCTCGACAAGCAGCTTGGCCTTTGCCTCCAACTCAGCAGTGATCGGACCGGGCAGCACCAGCGTGACGGACATGACCTAAGCCTGTAGGGACGCCGCGTACATCAAGTTGCCGCCAAGGATAGCCAAGTAGGTCCGAAGACAGTCCGCGCCAGGTCGCCATTGGTGCTCCCCCAAGTGCCGCGACCAGCGTTGCCATGCCTTGCCCAAGTGCTGCTCGGTTACATCGGTATTCGGAATCGTCCCACCATCAAGGCGGGTAACCGCTGGATGGAACCACCACATGTCCGGCGGCACGTCGGGGTAGTTCGGCGAGAGCCGAAGCAAGAGATCCGCCCGGTCTGGTGCCAAGCCGGGTGGCGGCGAATAGTTGGGAAGGACCAAGCACAACATTCCGTCCTCGACACTTTCGGCAAACGCTGGGAACCGCTGCGCCAAGTAGTCGCGGTCGTCACTGGGAAGCACGACGAACACTCCTCGGACATGGACGGCTTCGGCACAAGAACCGACGGCACGGGGTTGCGCCGGCACCGGGGTTGATGTTGCCGGGAGCAGAGAAGAAGCGAAGGTGATCCCGGATGACCACGGTATCCTCGTCCCCGATCTTCCGGTCCGAGCCGCCCGGCACGATCTCGAAGAGATCGCGGTCAGCGCCGATTGGCGGTGTTGCGAGCTCGCGAATCTGGCGACCCGTAAGCGTCCCATTGTGAAGAAGGTCCAAGGAGACCCTGATGTCCTGCCGGTCCACCCTGACGAGAGGCGCAGCCGGCTCTACTGGCCGCGGGTGGTCGTCCTCTTCCGTACGCGCAGTGTGCCCCAACATACCATCGCCATGCGTCTGGCTTCCAGGCGCGGCTGCGTGTTGGACGGCCTCGCTAGGCACCTCCGTCGTTTGTGGTTCGATCGAGTTCGCCATTTTGCCCCCACTGGGTTGTGGTGGCCGCGGACGCATGGTCGAGCGGCCGAGTTTGACTTTGGCGCATCTCCCCTGTCAAAGTGTGCCACGGGTGAGACGCGTGGAGGGATCGTCTCACGAGTAGAACACTTCGTCAAGGCGTTTCTTGGGGGAACGGAATGTCAGGTAGACCATCGTTGGCCGAGCGACTGAGCCGGCTGGTCGCCGAGAAGCGCGGCAAGGTTGGAATCCGCGCCACCGCTCGGCAGATCGGCCTCTCGCCAGCCACCTTGTCTAGGGTCGAGAACGGCCGACTGCCGGATCTCGACAACTTCACCCGTATCTGTCGTTGGCTGGAAGTGGACCCCGCCAGCTTGCTGGGGTTCGACCCACAAGCCCGAAGCCTGCCGGTGGCGGCCGTACACTTCCGCAGCGACGCTGCCCTCTCTACCGACACGTCAGCGGCTCTGCAGGAGCTGATCGTCGAGGCGCAGAAGACCTTCGCCCAGCAGAGCCGCCCGGAGGACTGATGCGCCGAGGCTTCAAGGCGTGGTGCGAGAGGACGGCCAACGACTATCGGCAAGCCCTCGGCGTTGCACCCTCCGGGCCGTTGGATCCCCGCCGTCTCGCCGACCATCTAGGTGTGCGGGTTGCGACACCGGAAGACATCCCAACGCTGTCCGACACCGCTAGGAGGCAGCTTGTCGAAGTCGACCCGGGCAGTTGGTCCGCAGTCACCATCGCCCTAGGCGGCGCTCGACTCGTGATTCTGAACTCCGGTCAGAGCGACGTGCGGCAGACGAGCAGCCTCGCTCACGAACTCGCGCACCTGATCCTGAACCACTCCACCGATCGGACGCAGCTATCGCACGAGGGCCTGCTCTTTCGCGGTACGTTCGACCGCGAACAGGAAGAGGAGGCGAACTGGCTTGGTGGATGTTTGCTCGTACCGTGCGACGGCTTGCTCAAAGCAAGGCTTCGCTTGCCCAACGAACACGCCTTGGCAACCCAGTTCGGCGTAAGCGCCGATATGGTTGTCTGGCGACTGCGAACGACTGGTGTGCTTCGGCAAGTTCAGTCGCGCCGCACCGCGCATAGGGGTAACCGGGCTGACCGGGCTGGGCCTACGTTCAAGCCACGGGCGCGCAAGGTACCCTAAGCGCCGCGGCGGCAGATGACGTCTCGACTCGTTTCGTGCTTGCGGCTACAGTCGGACGTGTGCGCACTACACCTGCGATGCAGCTTGACGAAGCGGCGCTTTGGCAGGCGGTGCGGCTAGGCGAGGACAGCCGTCTCGAACTCAAGGAAGTGCGCTTCAAAGGACGCCGTCTCGAACGGCCGAGCGGCGACGTGATCGCCGACGAAATCGCCGCGTTCGCCAATGCGAGGGGCGGACGTCTCGTGCTTGGCGTCACCGACCAGCGCGAACCGCAAGCGCTGACGCCGCTGGAACTGAACCAGCTGATGGCGGTGGTCGGGGAAGTCTGCACGGACAGCATCCGGCCGCCACTCGAATACGAAGCACACCGCGTGCCCTCGCCGTCGGCCAGGGAAGGCGGCGTGCTGGTGGTGGACGTGTTCCCCGGGGCCACGGTGCATCGATCGCCGGGGGGCTGCTTTCGGCGCCGGGGCGACGCCAAGCGGCAGATGGACTCCGACGGCATCCGCCGTCTGCTGCTTGCCCGCGGGCAGTCCGACGCCACCGACGTGGACGCCCAGCCGGTGGCCGGCACCGGCGTCAACTCCCTGCGCCCAACGCACTGGCGCCGCTACGCCAGTTCGCGGACGGACGAACCCGCCGAGGTCCAGCTCGGCAAGCTGAAGTTCGTCAAGGAAGACGCGGCAGGCGCGCTGCGAGCGACCGTCGGCGGGCTGCTGCTCGGCGCCGAGGATCCGCGCGAGTGGCTGCCGAACGCGTACATCCAGGCGGTGCGCTACGCCGGTTCGCGGATGGACGGCAATCGGCAATTGGACGCGCAGGACGTTGGCGGCCCGCTCAACGCGCAGATCAAGGAGGCGATGCGCTTCGTCCTGCGCAATCGTCGCGTGGCCGCGCACAAGGATCCGCAACGTCGGGACGTTCCCGAGTACAGCGATCGCGCCGTCTTCGAGGCGCTGGTGAACGCCGTGGTGCATCGCGACTACGCCGCCTCCGGTTCGCACATCCGCCTGTTCATGTTCGACGACCGGCTGGAGCTCTATTCGCCGGGCGGGCTGGCCAACTCGATGACCGTCGAGGACCTGCGAACAAGCCAGTTCACGCGCAACCAGCTGTTGTCCTCCCGTCTTGGCCAGTGCCCGGTGGAGGAAACCGCCGGCGCCGGGGAAAGGCGCTACTTCATCGAAAGGCGCGGCGAAGGCATCGGCGTGATTGAAGACGAGACCTTCGCGCTGGCCGGACGCAAACCCGTTTTCGAGTTGATCGGCGAGCGCGAGTTGAAGCTCACCCTGCCGGCCGCCAGCCCGCCGCTGCCGGAAGGCATCGCCCTGCGCGTGAAGGTGATCAGCGCGCACTCTCGGCAACCGCTGGCCGACGCCCACGTGCTGGCGCTTTATCCGAACAAGACGTTTCGCGAGGCGCGCACGGACGCCTTCGGCCACGCCGACTTTCTGCTGCACTCCCGCGTTCCCATGACCGTGTTCTGCGCCGCGCACGGCCACGCCGCGGCCGTTGCCGCCGACCGCTTGCCGAACGGCGAGCTGGCGCTCGCCTTGGAGACGGCCCCGCATGGCGGCGCTGCCATCATCGCCCACCGCACCGGCCACCTGCCCGGCATTCAAGGGCGCTTGAATCCCATCCTCGACCATCTCGACCGCATGTACCTCTACGCCGACAACGTCGCGATCAACGACGGCATGGCGCAGCCCGTCCACTTTGCCTTGAACGAGCCGATGCGCCTCACGGATGCGCTTGGCGAAACCGCAACGCTGTGGGTTCGCGAGATGCTCGGCGCTTCCTGCGTCTTCGACTACCGGTTGGAGACAGGCCGGTAGCGTTTCGACGGCGAACGCCCGGTCCTCAAGCGCCGCGGCGCCGTAGCTTCCAAGCGTAGTCCAAGGCCGCCTGCAGCGACTCGGTGAACGCCTTGCCCTGCCAGGCGATGTCGAAGGCGGTGCCGTGGTCCACGGACGTGCGCACGATGGGCAGGCCGATGGTGACGTTGACCGCGGACTCGAAGCTCACGAGCTTCATCGGCGCATGCCCCTGGTCGTGGTACATGCAGACGATTGCGTCGAAGCGGTCGTTGCGGATGGCCTGGTAGAACACCGTGTCGGCGGGAAACGGCCCGGCGACGTCGACGCCCCGTCCGCGTTCGGCCGCGATGGCCGGCGCGATGGCCCGCTCTTCCTCGCCGCCGAACAAGCCGTGTTCCCCGGCGTGGGGATTGAGGCCGCAGACGGCGATGCGCGGACGTTCCAGAAACCCTCGCAGCGTCTCGTCGGTGAGGCGGATGACCGTCGCGACTCGTTCCGCAGTCGCTCGGCGAATCGCCTCCGCCAAGGACACGTGGGCGCTGACGTGGGAAACCGCCACGGCTTCGCTGGCCAGCATCATGGCGAACTCGGTAGCCCCGCACAGGCTGGCGATGAACTCGGTGTGGCCGACGAAGCCCGGCGTGGAGGCGCGGGTCGCCTCCTTGTTCAAAGGCATGGTGACGACGCCCGCCACCTGGCCGTGCAGCGCATCGACGGTGGCTCGCCGGACGTACTCTCGGGCTGCCGCACCGAATCGACGCTTCAGCGTTCCCGGCGCGAAGTCGGCATCGGCCAGGCAGGCCAGATCGACCACGTTGAGGGAACCTTCGACGGCTTGGCCGGGGCTGGCGACGGCGTTGATGGGAACATCCAGCGCCAGCCACTTCGCGCCGGCGCGAAGAATCGCCGCGTCGCCGTAGACCAGCACGTCGTCGCCAAGCTGGCCGGCGGCGAAACGGCGCAGCACGATCTCCGGCCCGACGCCCCCAGGGTCGCCCATGGTGATCGCCATGCGCATCGCCGCACTCGCGGCGCCCTCAACCGGACTCACGGCCCCGTCGCTTCGCGAGTCGCAGCGGGCGATCAGCCCGCCGGTACGGAATCCAAGGAACCGGGGGAGCGTTCACTCCCCCTCCTAGGTCCGGGGCCGGCGGCTTATTTGGCCAGCGCTTCCTTCGTCGTCTTGACGATCGCCGCGGCAACTTTGTACGGGTCCGCGTTGGATGCCGGGCGGCGGTCTTCCAAGCGTCCCCGCCAGCCGTCTTCGATGGTGGCGATGGGAATGCGTATGGAAGCGCCCCGGTCCGAGATGCCGTAGTTGAACTTGTCGATGGACTGGGTCTCGTGCAGGCCCGTCAAGCGCATGTCGTTGTCGGCGCCGTAGACGGCGATGTGCCGGCCGATGTTCTTGCCGAAGTGTTCGCAAATGCGCGTGAAGGTCTCCTCCTCGCCGGACTCGCGCATGGGGCCGTTGGAGAAGTTGGCGTGCATGCCGGAGCCGTTCCAGTCGCCCTGCACGGGCTTCGGATGCCAGTTGATGGAGAGGCCGAAGATCTCGCCGGTGCGCTCGGCCAGATAGCGCGCCACCCAGGTTTCGTCGCCCGCCCGGGCCGCGCCCCTGGCGAACACCTGGAACTCCCACTGCCCGGCCGCCACCTCGGCGTTGATGCCTTCGACGTTGATGCCGGCGGCCAGGCAGGCATCCAAGTGGGCGTCCACGCACTCGCGACCGAAGGCGTTGCGGGCGCCGACGGAACAGTAGTAGGCGCCTTGAGGGCCCGGATAGCCGCCAATCGGAAAGCCCGGCGGCAGGTTGGTGCGCGTATCCCACAGGAAGTACTCCTGCTCGAAGCCGAACCAGAAGTCGTCGTCGTCGTCCTCGATGGTGGCGCGACCGTTGGATTCGTGCGGCGTGCCGTCGGCATTCAGCACTTCGGTCATCACCAGATAGCCGTTCTTGCGCTGCGGGTCCGCGTAGACGGCCACCGGCTTCAGCAGGCAGTCGGAAGCGCCGCCATCGGCCTGCTGGGTGGAACTGCCGTCGAACGACCACACGGGGCATTCCTCCACCGTGCCGCCGAAATCCTCTTCAACCCGCGTCTTGCTGCGCAGGCTTTGCGTCGGCGCGAAGCCGTCCAGCCAGATGTACTCCAACTTGCTTTTCATTCCGTCGTTTGCTCCTTACGTGGCAGATTGCTTGAAACCGCGAACCGGCGGCTGCGCCTTGAACCGTCGAGGCCCCGAAAACCAATGATAGCGCACTGCGTCGGCGCAACAACCGCAGCAGCGAGGACGCACCGACGTCTCGTCCAACCGCTACGCGGGACGCAGCAGGTCGTCGTACACCGAGAAGCGCGTCTCCTGGCGGGTGCGGATCTCGATCATCGCCACCCTGCCCTCGGCATTGGCGCGTTTGGCGGATTCCAGGGCCGGCCCGATGCCGGCGACATCGTCGACGTAGGTGGCCTCGGCGCCGAGCGCCCGGGCCACGCCGGCGTAGTCGCCGGACTGGTTGCCGACGCCGTAGCGTTCCATCGCCACGGGCATCTTGTCGTCGTAGCCGCCCATGGTCAGGTTGTTGATGACCACCGTGGTGATGGGAATCTCCGCCCGCACAGCGGTTTCGAGCTCCATCCCGGTGTGGCCGAAAGCCAGATCGCCCATGAAGTTCATGCAGAATCGTTCCGGCGCGGCCATCTTGGCGCCGATGGCCAGCGGAATGCCGTAGCCGAGGTGCGTGGTCTTGCCCCAGCCGATGTAGCCATGCGGCTTGGCGGCGCGGTAGAACGGCATGATCTGGTCCCGGGGATTGCCGGCATCGTGGGTGACCACCGCGTCGGCGTGATCGACGTGGCGGTTGATTTCGCGAATCACCCGATAGGGGTTGACGGGCGTTTCATCCGAGTCGAGCAGCGGCGCCCACTCGTCCAGCCACTCGGCCTTGGTGGCGGCGATGGCGGCGACCGTGCTGGCGTCCTCGCCGCGCCCGTCTTCGCCGAGTCGCGCCTTCGCTTCGTCCAGCATCGCTTCTAGGGCGAGCTTGGCGTCGCCCACCAGACCGATGTCCGCGGCGTAGTCCTTGTTGATGTCCTCCGCCGAAGACGTGGCATGAATCAAGAACTTGCCGGCGGGAATGGGCAGGCCGAAGCCGGTTCGGGTAAGGCCGGAGCCAATGGCCAGCACGGCATCCGCCATGCCCAGCCACTTGAACACCGCCTTCGGCGCGGTGCGGTTCGCCGAGCCGAGCGCCAGTGGATGATCGTCCGGGAACGCGCTCTTGCCCTGCATGGTGGTGATCACCGGAACCTGGGTCAACTCGGCGAACGCCTTCAGTTCGGCGCAGGCATCGGCGTAGAGCACGCCCTGCCCGGCCCAGATGACCGGCCGCTTGGCGGCAAGCAGCTGCGCCACGGCGTCCTTGACATCGCTTAGCGCCGGGGCGCTGCGCATCGCGGTGGAGGGCCGGTAGTTCTCTGCCGCTCCTTCCGGCGCTTGCTGGCCGAGGACGTCGCCGTGCATCTCCACCAGCACCGGCCCCGGGCGGCCTTGCCGCGCCAGGTGGAACGCGCGGCGAATCTGCGTCGCGGTGCGATCGATGCGATCGATGGACAACGCCGCCTTGGTGATCGAAGCGTAGTTTCTGGTGGCGGAAAAGTTCGGCTGCACGTCGTAGCCGCCGAGGCCTGCGCCGCCCGGCAGAAACACCATCGGCACCGCTTCGCCCCAGGCCTGGGCGATGCCGCCGAAGGAGTTCTCGACGCCGGGCCCGGACTGCGACGCGAACACGCCCGGCGGCGCGCCGCGGCTTTGCCGGGCAAAGCCGTCCGCAGCGTTGATGCCGCCGCGTTCCTGGCGAAACACCAAGGGCCGAATGCCCACCCGCGCCGCCGCTTCGATGAGCGGATTGGCGGGAAAGCACGGCATCCACGTCACCCCTTCCGCCTTCAGGCAGCGCGCTATCAAATCGTAGCCGTTCACTGGCCGTTCCCCCCTCGCCCGATCGGGCGTTGATATGGACGCAAGTGTGGCGGATTTGCCGCGCCGGCGGCAAGTCTGTCGGAGACCCGCGGCAGCCTTGTGGGCCAGAGCGCTCGGCCGTCCGCCATGCAGGCGCCGAACTCGACTCGTTTGTGAAGGTCCTCGCCCGTCAAGTAGGCTAGGCACGAGCAGGGACCGGCACGAGTGCATGTTGAAGCGCAAGCTGCCCATCGGCATCCAGACCTTCCGCGAGATGCGGGAGGAGCGGTTCTACTACGTGGACAAGACGAAGTTCGCGCAAGGCATGGTCGAGGGAGGCAAGCTCTACTTCCTGTCCCGCCCGCGGCGCTTCGGCAAGAGCCTGTTCCTGGACACGCTCAAGGAACTGTTCGAGGGCAGCGAGGCGCTGTTCCGGGGCTTGCACATCCACGACCAGTGGGACTGGGATGTACGCCATCCAGTGGTGCGTCTGCACTTCGGGGCCGGAGACTTCACCGATCCGGCCCGCTTGACCGAAGACGTACACGATCAGCTCGCCACGCTGGAAGAAGCGAACGGCGTTTCGTCGCGCCCCGACGCCAGCCCTCCTATTCGACTCCGCCACCTCGTCGCCGCCCTGCGCGAGCAAACCGGCCAGCGCGTCGCGGTGCTGGTGGACGAGTACGACAAGCCGATTCTCGATGCGCTGGGCACGCCGGCGGCGGCCGCGAACCGGCAGTTCCTGCGCGCCCTCTACGCGGTCGTCAAACAAAGCGACGCGCACATCAAGTTCGCCTTCCTCGCCGGCGTGAGCAAGTTCTCCAAAGCGAGCCTGTTCTCGGACCTCAACCATCTGAAGGACATCACCTTGGACCGCCGCTATGCCGCCGTATGCGGCTATACCGAGCAAGACTTGGACGACGTGTTCGCCGAAGCGCTCGCCGGCTTCGACCGCGACGAGGTTCGCCGCTGGTACAACGGCTACAGCTGGCGCGGGCAGCGCGTCTACAATCCCTTCGACATTCTCCTGCTGCTCGACGAGGGCGAGTTCCGAGCGCACTGGTTCGAGACCGGATCGCCCAAGTTCCTCATCGACGAACTGCGGCAGCGCGGCGTTCCGTCCATCGACTTGGACGGCATGACCACCAGCGAGGCGCTGCTCTCCGCATTCGATGTGGACGAAATGGCCGTCGAGGCCCTGCTGTTCCAAACGGGCTACCTCACCATCCTGGACGAGAAGCACCAGGACGGTCGCATCCGCTATCGCCTCGGCTACCCCAATCTGGAGGTGCGCCAAAGCCTGAACGAGCGTCTGCTGCGGGCGCTGCTGCCAGAAGGCGCGAGACGCCAAGCCGACGACGCCCCGCTGCGCAAACTGCTCGCCGCCAACGACTTCGAGGGTCTGGAGGGGTTCTT
The DNA here is from genome assembly GCA_965199875.1 of Candidatus Azotimanducaceae bacterium. Taxonomy (GTDB): domain Bacteria; phylum Pseudomonadota; class Gammaproteobacteria; order Pseudomonadales; family Azotimanducaceae; genus VXYL01. The sequence continues at coordinate 690,414 of OZ241346.1, forward strand.
CCGCTCGCTGTTTGCCGGCATCCCCCACCAGTGGCACGTCAACAACGACATCGGGAACTTCGAGGGCTACTACGCCAGCGTCGTGTATTCCTGCTTCGCCGCGCAAGGCTTCGAACTGGTCGCGGAGGACAGCACCAGCGCCGGACGTTCAGACATGGTCGTGCGGTGCGACGACGCCGTCTATCTGTTCGAGTTCAAGCTGTCGAACGGCGCCCCGGAGGGCGGTGCGCTGGCGCAGATCAAGAGGAAGGGCTACGCCGACAAGTATCGAAGCCTGCGCCTGCCGATCTACCTGATCGGAGTGGAGTTCGGCAAGACGCAGCGCAACGTCGCCGCTTTCGACGTGGAGCGCGCCTAGCTTCGACGATCTAAGACGCAGCCTCGCTACGCTTGGCCTTCGCGCACCAGCCAGGCGCCCATGGCGTCGTCCGCGATGCGCCAGCCGCGATCGTCCTTGGCGACCACGTCGAGGCGCTCCAACCTGCGCAAGGCCGCCTGCACCGAGGACTTGGCGACGGCGTCCACGCCCAGCTCGCGCGCCAAGGCTTGCCGCGATCCCTTGCGATAGAGGCAGGCGTTGCCGCGAAGCGTCGCGATCCGCTTCGCCACGCGCTGCTGCAAGGGAGTCAGCGCTCGCCACATGCGCTCGCGATCGGAGACGCCGGCGAGCACCTCCTTGGATGCCGCCAACGCGAGTTCCACGGGCGCGTCGGGCTGTTCAATCAGCCGGTGCAGGAAGTGGCGGTGGAAAACGTAGGGGTTGCGGTCGAGCACGTTGAAGGAGGCTATTGCATCGCCCGGGCTCAGCGACACGTCGGCGGCTTGCCGCAGCCGATTGGCCATGTGGATGGCGAAGTCGTCCGGCAGCGCGGGCAGCTGCCAGGCGGATCCGAACCGAAAGAAGGGCGCTCGTCGGTCCGCGAACATAGCCTCCAGGCGGCGACGGTCGGAGCCCGCGAAGATGCTGGCCAGGCTTCCTATGCGCTTGTCCAAGCTGCTGCGCAGCGCCGCGACCACGCGCCGGTCGCGGCCCCGGGCGGCGAGTTCCTGGGCCTCGTCCATGACGAGTATCGTCAAACCGCGCGGCCCGCGCTTGCGGTGACCGACCACGCGCTCGATCAGGTCGTCCAAGAGGATCAGCTCGTTGTCGTCGCCCTGCCTCCGCGCGAACTCGATGGTGCCGCCGAATCCGGCGGCCGAACCGGCGATCCGCTGCGGGCGCCTCTCTTTGGCGGCGTGGAGCACGCTGTCTTCCATCAGCGCGTCGCTCCACCTCCGCACCAGCAGCGCCAAGGGCGCGTCCTCGGCCTCCCACAAGGACAGATACACCACCTTGTGGCCGCGCGCTTCCGCCAGCGGCGCGAAGTCTTGCAGCAGGAACTCGGTCTTGCCCGTGCGCCGCGGGCCGAACACCGTTTCGGCGGGCGTCACTCTCGATTCGAGCAGCCGCAGCAGGCCCTGCGCGACTTCCGGGCGCGGATAGTGCCAAGGGTTGCGGTTGGTAGCCACGGTAGCCACGGTAGCCACAGTAGCCACGGCAGTCAAGGCATCCCGCCAGCACTCGGACGCACATGAGTGCCAGCTAACACCTACGTCGCACACCCGATCCCGCATATACTGCGTGAATCGCACACTTATGTGCGTTAATCTCCGCCCAACCGCACGGTCGCCAAGGGTCGCCTCCAAGAACGTGGCAACGAAACATGCCATCTTGTCCGAACTCACCGCGGGTGAACTCCGCACCGCCGTGAGCGCCCACAGCCTGTCCGTGCCGGACAAGCGCCTCAAGGATCAGCTCGTTGGTGCGCTGGCTCGAACGCGCAAGGTGCCCGTCGGCGAAATTCTCGCTGTCTTGCCTCGGCAGCGGCTGAAGGAGCTGTGCCGCGCGCTGGACGTTGACGATTCGGGGCGCAGCAAGGCGGAGATCGTCGCTCGTTTGACGCGCCGCGCTCAACCAACCACGAGGCCCGCGAGCGCCGCCCGCAAAGCGACCCGAAGCCCTGTCGAACGAACGCCATCCTCAAAGGCGTTGAGCGTCGACGAGTTGGAAAAACACCTCTGGGCCGCCGCCGACATCCTGCGCGGCTCCATCGACAGCAGCGACTACAAGACCTACATCTTCGGCCTGCTGTTCCTCAAGCGCCTCTCGGACCGATTCGAGGAGGAGGCCGAGAAGCTCATCGCCGAGGGCGAGCCGGTCTCCGCCGCTTGGGGAGACCGCGACAACCATCAGTTCTTCGTGCCGGATCGCGCTCGCTGGGACGCCATCGAGAAGACCGCCACCAACATCGGCGAGCACTTGAACAAGGCTTGCGCCGCGCTGGAAGAAGAAAATGCCGGGCTGGAAGGCGTACTGGCCGGCATCGACTACAACGACGAGCACCGCCTTGGCGACGGTCGCCAGCGCGACAACGTGCTGGCAAGGCTGGTGCAGCACTTCTCGCAGATCTCGCTGCGCAACGACAGCATGGCCGAACCGGACTTGCTCGGGCGCGCCTACGAGTATCTGATCGAACAGTTCGCCGACGACGCGGGCAAGAAAGGCGGCGAGTTCTATACGCCGCGCATGGTCGTGAACCTCATTGTCGAGCTGCTTGCCCCCAAGGAAGAGATGCGCATCTGCGACCCCACGGTGGGCTCCGGGGGCATGTTGATCGAGTGCGCCCATTACGTTCAGAGCCGCCGTGGCAATCCGCGCAACCTCACGCTGCACGGCCAGGAGAAGAACCTCGGCACCTGGGCCATCTGCAAGATGAACATGCTGCTGCATGAGCTGCCGGACGCCCAGATCGAGAAGGGCGACACGATCCGCGCACCGCGGCTTGTTCAAGACGGCGACCTCCGGCTCTACGACCGGGTGATCGCCAATCCCCCGTTCAGCTTGGACGAATGGGGCAGGGACGAGGCCGAGCACGACCCCTTCGGCCGTTTTCGTTTCGGCCTGCCGCCCAAGACCAAGGGCGACCTCGCCTTCCTCCAGCACATGGTTGCCGTGCTCAACGCCCAAGGTAGGCTCGGCGTCGTCATGCCTCACGGCGTGCTGTTCCGTGGCGGTTCCGAAGCCAAGATTCGCCAAGGAATGCTCCGCGAAGACCTGTTCGAGGCGGTGATCGGGCTTGCGTCGAACCTGTTCTACGGAACCAGTATCCAAGCCGCTATCTTGGTGCTCAATCGCAGCAAGCCTGCAAGGCGACGGCGCAAGGTGCTGTTCATCGATGCCTCCGGCGCGTTCGAGGAGGGCGGCAGTCAAAACCGGCTGCGCGACGAAGACATCCGCCGCGTCGCCTCGACGTTTCGCGCCTACGAGGATGTGGAGAGGTTCGCCTCAGTGGTATCCCTTGAAGAAATCGAACAGAACGACTGCGACCTCAGTATTGGCGGCTATGTTGACTCATCGGAAAAGGAGGAACGTATTGACGTCGCGGACGCAGTGCGAAGGCTCCGCGAGCTGGAGCAGGAACGTGCGGCGGCCGAGGCAACAATGAACGGCCACTTGGCGGAACTCGGCTACGTGGACTAGCGGATTCGGCAAACTGTGGCGCGAGGGGACGATGAACGGAACGTCGCTTGATGCCGTGATGCCAAAGGGATGGACGCAGCGGAGGCTTGACCAGTGCGCGGAGGTGAACTCGGAGCAGCTCCGGAGCAAGACAGATCCCAACTTTCGATTGGAGTACCTCGACATTGGAGCTATCGAACGCCCGGGTATGATTACCGGCGGTCGGCAGTTCCGTTTTGGCGATGCGCCCAGCCGAGCTCGAAGACTGGCGCGAGATGGCGACATCCTTGTGTCAACGGTCAGACCATATCTTCGCAACTTTGGTCGTGTCCAGAGCGCACCAGATAACCTTGTGGTATCGACCGGATACGCTGTCGTTCGGCCCAGTGATAACGTCGACGGCGATTTCCTCTACCAGCACATACTCTCAGATAAATTTGTCGAATTTCTTGGACGACGCATGAACGGCAGCAACTACCCTGCTGTCACGGCCGCGGACGTTGAGTCCTATCCTTTATCACTGCCTCCTCTCGCTCAGCAACGAAAAATAGGTACCATCCTCTGCTCTGTCGATGACGCTATCCGGAAGTCGCGATCGGTCCTCGAGCAAGTTCGGCTTGTCAAGCGTGGTCTGATTCAGAGCATGTTAAACTTAGCACCGTCAATTACCAGGACAGCGTGGCGGCTGGTTCAGCTAGGCGAGGTCGCTGACCACCGGACAGAGAAACTCCGACCCAAGCCGAACGACAGACGCCCATATGTGGCCCTCGAACATCTTGCTCAAGGCGCACCAGAAATACTGGGTTGGCGTGAAGCCAAGGAGGCCAATAGTGAAAAAACGATCTTCAAGATAGGGGATGTTCTGTTCGGTAAACTTCGCCCAAATCTCCGAAAGGCAGCCTTGGCACCATTTGATGGCGTCTGTTCGACAGACATAATACCAATCTATAGCGGCGATGATCTTGACGAACGATTCCTTGTCCAGCTCGTCCATTGGCAACCATTTCGACATCATGCTACGGCGACGTCATCGGGCACAAAAATGCCGAGGACTTCATGGAAGCAACTCAAACGGTTTGCCTTCCGACTCCCACCTCTTGACGAGCAAGACAAGATTGGCGCGGTGCTCTCCTCTGTAGATGCCGTCGTAAGGGGGTGCGCGGCGAATATCGGCAGGCTAATGGTCGTTAAGCGATCTCTTATGGCTGTTCTGTTGGCTGGCGAACTCTGCGTCACGCCGGATCTTCACGGCGAAGAGTGAGGGCTGCACGATGCCCGGTCCATCGGCATGGAACGAACAGAACCTGTCGGAGGACCCCGCGGTCGATCTCCTACAAGCCCTAGGGTACACCTACATCCCACCCGAGACGCTCGAACACGAACGAGGTAGCCTCAAGGAGGCCATCCTTGCCGCACGCCTCGCCGCAGCCCTCAGATGCTTGAATCCCTGGTCGTCCGAAGCGAACGTCACCCAAGCGATTCGGAGGGTCACGCGAGTTACCGCCGCTAGTCTCCCCGAAGCCAACCAAGCGATCTACACCTCCCTCACCTACGGCGTGGCGTTGGATCAGGGTCGCGGCGAAGGGCGCAAGAGCCGCACGGTACGGTTCTTCGACTTCGACGAACCCCAGCACAACGATTGGATCGTTACCCGTCAGTACAGAGTTCGTGGGGCGAAGAAGGACATTATTCCGGACATCGTCGTCTTCGTGAACGGACTGCCGCTGGTGATCATCGAGTGCAAGAGCCCCACGCTCGGCGATGGCTGGAAGGCCGAAGCGGTCAAACAACTACGCCGCTACCAAGAGGCGGACGAGCGCTGGAAGCAGCAAGGCGCACCCAAGCTGTTCGAGACGGCGCAGATTCTCGTCGGCACCTGCGGGGAACGAGCCGTCTACGGCACGCTCGCCACGCCCGAGCGGTACTACTTCGAATGGAAAGAGCCGTATCCGCTGAACTCGCAAGGGCTCGAGAAGAAACTCGGTCGGGAGCCGACAGCCCAAGATACCCTCCTCTACGGGCTGCTCGAACCACGCAACCTGCTGGACATCGTGCGCAACTTCGTCGTCTTCAATGTCGAGGGTGGACGCATGGTCCGCAAACTGGCCCGCTACAAGCAGTTCATGGCCGTCAACAAGGCCATGCGTCGAATTCGCACGGCCCGCAAGCCCGCGACTCGAGGCGGCGTCATCTGGCACACTCAAGGCTCCGGCAAGAGCCTCACGATGCTCTGGCTGGCGTTGAAGCTCCGGCGCGATCAAGCGCAGCAGCAACCCACCATCGTCATAGTCACGGATCGCACGAAGCTGGACGCGCAGATCGCCGCGGTGTTCACTTCGTGCGGGTTTCCGAACCCGGAGCGGGCTACCAGCGTACGCGACCTGCGGCGGATGCTCAAACATCCCATCGGCAAGACGGTGATGACCACGATTCAGAAGTTCCAGGAACTTGACGGGCCGGATACCGGGAGTACGCGAAGGTCAACGCGCACAGCGCTGAAGACCGACGGTGCGAAGGCGAGCGAGATGGAGCACGCCATTCGCCACGAGATCAACGTGCGCGTGGACGAGAACCCCGACTACTACCAGTCTCTGCGAGAACGGCTGGAGCAGATCATCAAGGAACGGCGCGAGGAACGCATCGATGCCGCGCAGCAGCTTGCCCGGCTCGACAGCCTGCGGGAGGACCTGAAAGGCGAAGGGGCTCAAGCCCAGGACATCGGCCTCACCCCCCGCGCCTTCGCCATCTACGGCCTGCTGCAACGTCAACCGCAAGGGCAGGTGGGTGAGGAACGCGCCGTCTACGGCATCGGGAAGTCTACTACGGGCCGGTCGCGCTCTACTTCTGCCAAACGCGATCTAGCCTTGCAGATCGATAGAGCGATCGTTCCATTCACCGGCGTGGTGGACTGGCAGCAGAAAGACGATGAGCAGCGTCGGATGCGCCGTGCCATCAAGAAGTGCCTTCGGCGGAGCGGCTACGACGACGAAGCGGTTGATACGCTCGCCGAGGAGGTGGTCGATCTCGCCAAGGGACGAAACGATCCATGACCATGCTGGAGAAGTCTGTTGTCGCTTGGGGCAATACACAGGTGCCGTACACCATCCGCCGCAGCACCCGGCGCCGGAAAACGGTGACGGTGACGGTCGACTCTGGCGGCTGTGTGCTACTGGCGGCACCAGCCGACTTCCCGACCCCCGAGCTCGACGCAGTGGTGCGGCGCAAGGCCGCCTGGATCGAGAAGCAGATTCGCCGCGTGGAGTCGCAGGGTCCTCCACCCGGCCCCCGCGAGTTCGTCAGCGGCGAGAGCGTCCTGTACCTAGGCCGACACTATCGCCTGAAAGTCTGTCTGCACAGCAGCGGGCCAGCAAAGCTGCGCGGCCGCTGGTTGCACGTCCCTGCCAATACGAGCGAAGACCAACCGGATCAGGTGCGTGCCGCGCTGATCTCCTGGTTTCGTCTTCAAGCCGAGGGACGGCTGCCGGAGCGGGTAAGTGCTTGGCACACGAAGTTCGGCGTGCCAATGCCACCAGTCCTGGTGGCGAACCAGCGCAAGCGCTGGGGCAGTTGCAGTAGCCGAGGAACCATTCGCCTCAACTGGCGCATCGTCCAAGCGCCCATGCGGCTGGTGGACTATGTGGTCGTCCACGAGCTCGCGCACCTGCGGCACCGGGGTCACGGGCGCGACTACTGGCAAGCCGTAGGTCGCGTCATGCCGGACTACGACCGGCGGCGCGAGGAACTCCGGGTGCTTGGCGGTCGTCTGATCTGGTGAACTGGCGGAACTCGCCAAGACGTACTCGGTAGCCGTTCTTCCTGCCGGAGGCCTAGACCCGACCGCCTCGAGACACTCCTCGGTGCCGAGTGCCCTAGGCCACGCCGGCGTGCGACCGGCAGGCGGGTCGGAGAGCGCCCGATCGTGAGGATAGTGTTGCTCGAATGGTCATGGACACGGTCTTGCAGGCCCGTTTGCAGCCATCGTCCCGACGTTTGTAGGACTTTCGCCCGGCGTGGCGATCTCGCCGAGCGAAGGGCGCATAGTGGGCGAATCAAGCCTCAACGACAGCGCGAAAGATGGCCATGAAGCCCAGCGATTCGCCCTACAAGGTGCTGTTCCAGGACCCGGGCCTCTTCGAGGAGACGGTGCGCCTGGTCGCCCCCGAACTCGCCGACGCCCTCGACTTCGAGACCGCCACCTCGCTCGACAAGGAACATCTGACGGCGCTGGCCCGCGTCCGCCTGCAGGACAAGCTCCGCCGCGTCGAGTTCAAGGAGGGCAGGCTCGCGAACGGCCGGCGGCGCTACGCCCTGGTGCTCCTGGAGTTCCAGTCCGGCCACGACGCGGACATGGCGTGGCGGATGCGCGAATACCTGCACTAGGTGGAGTCCGCCCTGCGCGAGAGCGGGACGGTGCGCGCCGAGGGCGGCGTGCCGCCCATGCTCTCCATCGTGGTGCACAACGGCGACCGGCCGTGGCGGGCCGCGGCGGAGTGCGCCGCGCCGCTGACCGGGGACGGAGCGCCGGCGCGGGTGCGGATGTATGCTACGGTGGACTTGCAGGTGCTGGCGCGGGGCCCCGACGGCGAGGGCCGGGAGCTGGCGCCGGGCGGCCGTCTGGCGGCGCTGGCGGAGTTGGAGTCGGCGCCGGCGGAGTCGCTGCCGAGGCTGCTGCTGGCGGCGTTCGAGCGCCACGACGGCGAGGGGTCGGCAGCCTTGCGGCGCGGACTGCATCTGCGGGTGGAGGCCGCGCTGGCGGGCCGGGGCCTGGGCGAAGGACTGCCGCCGCTGGCGGCGAGCGAGCGGATGCTCGCGGCAAGACGAGGAGCAGACATGACGGCGATGTTGGACGCGACGCTGGCGCGCTGGGAAGAGGCGAAGGTGGCCGAGGGCGTGCAGCGCGGCCTGGCCGAAGGCGTGCAGCGGGGCCTGGCCGAGGGCGTGGAGCGAGGCCTGGCCGAAGGCGTGCAGCGGGGCCGCGTCGCTTTGCTTCGTCGCCAGGTTGAGTGGCGGTTCGGCGCTGACGTGGCCAGCCAAGTGACCACGCTCCTGGCCGACGTGACGGACGTTGCTCGTTTGGACGAAGCTGGCGAGTGGCTGCTCGAGTGCGACACCGGCGAGGCGCTGCTCGAACGGCTGTCGACGATGGTTCGCGACGCGGGCAACGGCGCACCTAGCTGATCGGAGCGCGAGTGCGGACGCCCCGCCTCGGCAGTGAAGCCGTGCCTGCTTCGCACGGCTCGATGCGACGAGACGAGATGCCCACGCCCCCAGTCGGCCTGGCCGGTTCAATCGGTTTCAATCGGTCATCGCGGTTGCAATGGGTCTTCGACGGTGCTACAAAGGGGCATCGGGCAGGGAGGCAACACGATGGCACCAGCCGGCGGCAACCCCAAGCTTGCGTTGTCCGCACACTGGCCGCTTCGCTTCGCTAGCGAAGGCGGCGTTCGATTGGCCGCCATCGGTTCCGTCGCCTCTCGACGAGGCGCTTTCCATCCCTCGCCACCGAAGAATTCCGCATCGAATAAGGAGTCTGCATGAACAAGACGAATTATCGCTCGCCCGGCAAAGCCGCGCCCGCCGACCGTCAGCCCAAGCACTGGCGAAGGACGCGCCTGAGCGCCGCCATCTCCGCCACCGTGGTGGGTGCCGCGGCGGCCGCCGCGGCAGAAGAAGCGGCAGAGAGCGGGCCGTCGGTGGACGCCAGCCGGCTGGAGACGCTGGTGGTCACCGCCACCAAGCGCGCCGAAAGCGCCCAGGACGTCTCGGTCGCCCTGCAAGCGGTCTCCGGCGACACGCTGCGCGACATCGGCGCCGAAACCTTCGACGAGTACGTCGAGTTCCTGCCCAACGTGGTCAGCGCCGGCAACGGTCCCGGCAAGAAGGAAATCTACATACGCGGCAGCGCCACCGAGCAGACCAGCGTCACCATCAGTTCGGCGCAGGGCTCTTCGCCCGGCGTCGCCTTGTACGTCGACGAGCAGCCGGTTTCGTTCGGCGGGCGCAACCTCGACGTCTTCGCCGCGGATCTGGAACGCATCGAGGTGCTGTCGGGGCCCCAGGGCACGCTGTTCGGCGCCAGTTCCCAGTCCGGCAACTTGCGGCTCATCACCAACAAGCCGAACCACAAGGGCTTCGAGGCGGGGTTCAAGTCCCGCTACGGCCTCACCAGCAAGGGGGCGGACAGCGGCGGCGCCGACGGCTTCATCAATCTGGCGCTTACCGACTCGCTGGCCACGCGCATCGTCGTGTACAGCGACACCCAGGGCGGCTGGGTGGACAACATCCCCGCCACCTTCACGCCAAGCGGCGAAGTGATCGACCGCAACAACGTCGCTGGCTACGGCCCGTCGGCGACCTTGCGGTCGCCAGCACTCCGGCGAGATGGAGAGCCCGGCGCAGACTCGTTGGAGACCGCCCGCAACGACGCGCTGGTGCAGGACGACTGGAACGAAGCGTCCTACCGCGGCGCCCGGATCGGCGTCTCCTACGACATCAACGACGACTGGAACGCGCTGGTCCAGCACACCGCGCAGACCCTGGAGGCCGAGGGTTCGTTCGTCATCGACACGAGCCTCGGGCAGGAACACGCCTCGGCGCGCTTCTCGCCGGAGTACAACCGCGACCAATTCGGCCTCACCACCTGGACGCTCACCGGGCGCGTCGCCAGCCTGGATCTCATCTACACCGGCGGCCATCTGGCCAGGCAGGTCGATTCGGTCATCGACTACACGCACTACAACAACGGCGGCGGCTACATCAGCTACTACCTGTGCAGCGGCAACATCTACGACCTCACGGACGTCAACAACTGCTTCGATCCGACCAAGCAGTACACCGAGGATTCCGGCAACACCCGCACGACGCACGAGTTCCGCATCACCTCGGACTCCACCAAGCGCCTGCGTCTGCTCGGCGGCGTGTACATCAACGACGTCGAATCCACCCACATCGGCGACTTCCAGTACGCCTCCGCCAACGACGCCTTCGCCGAACACATCAACAACTACAACAACGACAACAGCGGCGACGGCTTCATGCTCGGCAACGCCACGCTGCCGACCACGGGCGTCAACGCGGTGGGCCCGCGCTCGCCGTTCACGGTGTTCTTCAACGACTTCACGCGCCACGTCGACGAGACGGCATTCTTCGGCGAGATCGCCTACGACCTTTCGGACCAGTGGAGCGTGTCGCTGAGCGCCCGCCGCTACGATCTGACCTCGCAGCTGACCGGCGCGTCGAACTTCTCGTTCGGCTGCCGCTACGGCATTGGCTCCAACGCCCAGCGAACCGCCGACGGACGCTGCAACGGCACGGACTTCAGCAACGACGTGTCGCTGCGCCTGCGCACCCTCGGCCAGTACGCCGCGAGCGGCGACGACAGCGTCATTCTCAACGCGCTCAGCCCGAACGGCGACGACGGTTCGCCGCGGGAACTGTTCCGTGGCGGCGGCAGCAACCAGGCGACCCTCGACGCCATCAAGAACGGCTATCTGAACATCGAAGGCCTGCAGTCCGACGGCTCGCTGAACGAAGTGGACACCATCGTCAAGGCGTCGCTGAACTGGCAGCCCACCGACGACATGCTGCTCTTCGTCACCTACTCCGAGGGCTACCGGCCGGCCACGCAGAACCGCAACGCCGGCCAGCTCAGCACCAACCAGAAGGACGTGTTCGAGAACTACGTGGTGCCGGCGATGGCCGTCACGGACGATCTGAGCAGCTTCGAGCTGGGCATGAAGGGCGACTTCCCGGCCAGCTTCCTGCGCGTGAACGCAACCTTCTACCGTACGCAGATCGACAATCTGCAGCTGTCGCGCTTCGACCCGTCGAACGTCGCCTTCCTGTTCTTCATCGAGAACGTCGGCGACGCCGAGACCACTGGCTTCGACGTCGACCTGCAGTGGGCGCCGACGCCGTCGCTCACCATCTTCAGCGCGTTCAGCTGGCTGAACACCGAGCTGGTGCGCTTGAATCCGCAGCTGGACGGCATCGCCGTGCCGGTTGGCTCGGAACTGCCGCTGGCGCCGAAGTTCTCCGGCAACCTGCGCGCCCGCTACGACTTCCTGCTGAAACGAGCGGACCTCGACGCCTTCGTCTCGGCCAGCCTGGTGTACCGCGGCAAGAACGTCACCGGGCTGATCGGCAGCGCCGAGTTCATGGACGACACCCTGTTTCGGCAGTCCGGCTTCTACTCCGGCCTGAAGTGGCAGGAGGAAGGCGGCACCTTCGGCACCGTGATGATCCCCGAGGGCAGGGCAGGCACGGCGCGTCGTCTGCCGGTGAACTCGCGCTTCGTCAATCCGGCGGCGCTGACCTTCAACGCCTCGATCGGGATTTCCCGGAACAGCTGGACGGCGGAGTTGTACTTCGACAACCTGAACAACGAAGAAGCGCAGATCATGCAGATCGCCGGCCACTACACGCCGGTGGTGACGATGCAAAGGCCGCGCACTGTCGGCATGCGCTTCTCCTACGACTTCTTCTAGCAAGGGCGTAGGCAGCGGCGGAGCGTTCGAGCGCGACGTTGGCCGATGCCGCACCCCGCACCCCGCCATCGTGCTGTGCCGAACGCGGTGCAGGGCGATGGCGCGGCGTCGCCTCCGAGCGCGGAAGACCCGGTTCCCGCAGAGGTCAGAAAAGCCCAGCAACTGCTGGCGCAAGGCGCGCCGGGCGACGCGGAACGCCTGCTGCTGGCGCTGCTGCGCCACGCGCCGAAGGACATCGAGGCGCACTACGCCTTGGCGGTGGCGCACCGCCATCAGCACAAGTGGACGCTCGCGTTGCAGACGCTCAAGGGCGTCTTGGAACTGAAGCCCGGTTTCGGACGGGCTTGGCAGGAAGTCGGCTACAACCACATCGCCATGCGCCAGTTCGCGCGCGCCATGGCTGCCTTCGAGGAAGCCACCGCCGCCGACCCGTCGCTGATCAACAGCTGGAAGTGCCTCGCCAAGCTCTACCAGGAACACGCCAGCGCCGATTCCACCGAGACCGTGCGCAAGCTGGCGATGGCGCAGGATCAGGTCGAATCCTTGAGCGCGCTGCCTGCCGAGCTGCTGGCGGTGAGCAGCTACCTGGCCGAGGGCCAGTTCGAGGACGCCGAACGCCTGTGCAAGCACTTCCTGCGCGGCAACAAGACCCACGTCGAAGGCATGCGCCTGTTGGCCGAGATCGCCACCCGCAACCGCGTCTTCGACGAGGCCGAGTTTCTGCTCGACAGCTGCGTCGCCTTCGAGCCGCGGCACAAGAACGCCCGCATCCAATACGCCAACATCCTGCTGCGCGTGCAGAAGTTCGCCAGCGCCTACGAGCAGACCAGCCGACTGCTGCGCGAACACCCGGACGACACCGGCATCGTCCGCTCGCTGCACGCCGCGGCCTGCAACGGCGTCGGCAAGAGCGCCGAGGCCATCGAACACTACCGCCAGCTGATGCGTTCCCATCCCGGCAACCACCTGTATCCGGTGTCCCTCGCCCACGTGTACAAGGCCGACGGCGACATCGACGCCGCCGTGGCGCTGTACCAGGAGGCCTACCGCAGAAAGCCGGACCACGGCGACGCCTACTGGAGCCTGGCGAACACCAAGTCCTACGTTTTCACCAGCGACGAAGTCGAACGGATGAAGGCCGTCGAGGCCGAACCCGCTACCGGCGAAGAAGACCGGCTGCAGATCTGCTTCGCGCTCGGCAACGCCCACGAAACCGCCGGCGACTACGAGGCCGCGTTCAAGCGCTTCAGCAGGGGCAACGCGCTGAAGCAGGCGCGCGCCCAGCACAGCGCCGAGCAGCTGCAGGTGCGCGTGGGCAGCCAGATGCAGGTATGCGCCAGGGAACTCTTCGAGCGTCGCGCCGGGCTTGGCTGCGAAGCCGCGGACCCGATCTTCATCGTCGGGCTGCCACGGGCCGGCTCCACTTTGCTGGAGCAGATTCTCGCATCCCATTCCCAAGTGGACGGCACCATGGAACTGCACAACGTGCTGAACCTCGCCAAACGCCTGCGCGGTCGCGACGAACGCCCCGGCCAGCCACGCTATCCGCGCATCCTGGGGGAGCTGGAAGACAGCTACTTCCGGCGTTTCGGCGAGCAGTTCATCGACGACACCCGCCCATACCGCGGCGACGCCCCGTTCTTCATCGACAAGATGCCGAACAACTTCTTCCACGTCGGCCTGATCAAGCTCATCCTGCCCAACGCCAAGGTGATCGACGCCCGCCGACATCCGCTGGCGTGCTGCTTCAGCGGCTTCAAGCAGCTGTTCGGCGAAGGCCAGGAGTTCACCTACGGCCTGCGCGAAGTCGGCAACTACTACCGGCAGTACGTGAAGCTGATGGACCACTGGGACGACGTGCTGCCCGGCTTCGTGCTGCGCGTTCAGCACGAAGACGTGGTGGACGATCTCGAAGGCCAGGTGCGCCGCCTGCTCGACTTCTGCGCCCTGCCCTTCGAGCCGGCCTGCGTCGAGTTCCATCGCACCGAGCGCAGCGTCCGCACGCCCAGCTCCGAGCAAGTGCGCCAACCCATCTACCGCAGCGGCTTGCAGCAGTGGCGGAACTTCGAACCGTGGCTGGACCCTCTGAAGGAAGCGCTGGGGCCCGAGGTGCGCGAGCGCTACGGGATCGACTAACCCGAATGTAGTATGGTTCCGACCATGTATCCGTGCCGGCAAGCCGCCCTTGATGCACGCGCCCTAGCGGGATGGTCGCGCTGCCTGGCCGTGATCGCGCTCTTGTGGTGCTGCCCGGTCCTGGCGCAGAGCAACGCCCCGACCATCGTTCTCGGCCTCGCGGATGGCGACTTGGCGACCGGCTGCGCGAGCGCCGAGCTGCCGTGCCTGGCGGAGAACGCCGGATCGGTATCCGTGACGATGTCGTTGGACGATGCGCCGGCTTCCGGCGGCTACCGGAGGTGCTCGCTGGAAGTCGCCAGCGGCGCCAACACGGCCACCCTGCGCAGCGACTACCGCCTGCCGACGGATACCGTTCGGCTGACGGCGCAGAACAACTGGCAAGCGTCGCTGACGCTGACCATCCTGCCGGACGGGACCGAAGAAGGCACGGAAACACTGACCATCCAAGGCAGGTGCGGCGGCACGGTCGGCGGCACCACGCCGCGCCACAGGGACTTGCAGGCGACCCCCCTGACCGTGCAGATCGTCGATGAGGCAAGCGACCCGCCGCCGGACCCGCCCGACCCGCCGGATCCGCCGCCGCCGGATCCGCCCCCCGAACCGCCTCCGCCGCCAGCAACGACGCCCACGATCGTGCTCAGCCTTGGCGCGGACGCGCCGACGTCGGACCAGTGCGAGTCCACCCACATCCCCTGCCTGCCGGAAGACGCTGGCGGCGTGGCGGTGACGATGTCGCTCGACGACCCTCCGGGACAGGGCACCTATCGGAGCTGCATCATCGAAGTGGCAGAGGGAACGAACACGGCGACCAAGGACGAAGACTACGAGCTGCAGGACCGAACCTACGAGCGTCGCCTTTCCGCGGGGGAGAACTGGCGGGCTCAGTTCGTGGTCACGCTGTTGACGGACGAACTTGCCGAAGACACCGAGACGTTCACCATTCAAGGCAAGTGCGGCGGCACCGGCAAGGACACGGTCCCCGATCACCATCAACTGCTGGCAACGCCGCTGGCGGTGCAGATCGCCAACGTCGAGGCCGCGAGCCCGCCTCCGCCGCAACCCCCGCCGCCACCGCCCCCACCGCCCCCACCGCCGCCTTCGCCACCGCCGCCTCCACCGGCAAGTTCCACGTCCACCATCGTCATCGCCTTGGACGCGGCGGGCCTCTCCGAGCAGTGCGAAAGCGCCGCCTGGCCTTGCGTTCCGGAAGACGCCGGCACGGTAACGGTGACCATGGAGATCGACAATCCGCCCGACCAAGGCGGCTACCGAACGTGCTTGCTCGAAGTGGTCGACGACGGGCCGAACACGGCGATCAGCGGCCAGGACTACCGCCTGCCGGAACGCATCGGCGACCGGGCGCGGTTGAACGCCGAAGGCGGCTGGAGCGCGACGCTGCCGCTCGCCATTCTGGCGGACCGGCTGACCGAGCACACCGAATGGTTCACCGTTCAAGGCACGTGCGGCGGCACCGTGGGCGACACCGAGCCCGGACACTCGGAGCTGCAAGCCACGCCGCTGACGGTGCAGATCCTCAATGTCGAAAACGCGGCGCCACCGCCGCCTCCCCCTCCGCCGCCGCCGCCGCCACCGCCGTCGCCAAGCTCCACATCCACCGTCGTCATCGCGGTGGACGCGGGCGACTTCACAGGCCAGTGCGAAAGCGCCGCCTGGCCTTGCGTCCCGGAAGACGCCGGCACCGTGACGGTGACCATGGAGATCGACAATCCACCCGACCAAGGCGGCTATCGAACGTGCTTGCTCGAAGTGGTCGACGACGGGCCGAACACGGCGATCAGCGGCCAGGACTACCGCCTGCCGGAACGCAGCGGCGACCGGGCGCGGTTGCACGCTGCGAACGGCTGGAGCGCGACGCTGCCGCTCGCCATTCTGGCGGACCGGCTGACCGAGCACACCGAGTGGTTCACCGTTCAAGGCACATGCGGCGGCACCGTGGGCGACACCGAACCCCGACACACGGAGCTGGAAGCCACGCCGCTGACGGTGCAGATCGCCAACGTCGAAAGCGAAGGGCCGCCTCCGCCTCCCCAGCCGCCCCCGCGGCCGCCCGACGACCCTCCGACCCTTGTCCTCGGCTTGGCGTCGGCGGAGACCTCGCCTGGCGAGTGCGCCGGCAACGACGCTCCGTGCCTGATCGAGAGCGTCGGTACCGTGCAGCTGACGATCTCGCTACGCGACCCGCCCGCCCAAGGCACCTACCGAACCTGTCTGCTGGAAGTGGCCTCCGGGCCGAACACCGCCACCGCCGGCGAAGACTATCGCCTGCCGGAACGCAGCGGCGATCGCGCTCGGCTTGCTGCCAGCAACGGCTGGCGAGCAACCCTGCCCCTCGAGATTCTGATCGATGGGGTCGAAGAAGGCACCGAGACGCTCACCGTGCAAGGCAAGTGCGGCGGCAGCACCAGCGACACCACGCCCCGGCACACGGAACTGGCCGCTACCCCGTTCACGATGCAGATAGCCGATGGGCCGAGTTCGCCGCAGATCGCCTCCGCGGTGCCGGACATCGCCCTCCTTCCCGGCGACCGTCTGACCGTCGACCTCAACCGGACCTTCGCCTCCGCCGACGGCGAAGCCCTCGAGTTCGACGCCTGGACCGACCCGCCGGCTTCGTTGGACATGAACCTGGGCGGCGGAATGCTCACGATCATCGTCGACGACGACGAACCGGCGCGCACCGCAACCGTCACCCTGCAGGCGACCACCCAGCCATCGCGCTTGAGCAGCGAAGACAGCTTTGCACTGACCATACGGCCGCCGGCGAACCGCAACGCCGTGCTGCAACCCGGTACCGAAGCCCGCTTCGAACTCCCACCAATCGCCGAGCGTTCTTCGACGGCTTCGCCAAGCCGCCACTTCCGCTACTCCGCCATCGCCAGCGTCGAAGGGCTGGTCGAAATCCGCATCGCCAACGGCTGGATGACGCTGCGCCACGCGCCGGATCAGGAAGGCGAGGCCATCGTCGAGCTGACGGCCTCAACCGGCACCGGCGTCGACATCGTGCGCCACTACCGGGTCACCGTCTTGGCGCCAGCGCGTCCCTGGCTGCGCGGCTGGCGCATCGGCCTGATGGCAACGTCAACGGTGGCGGCGGCGACGTCCACGGCAGAACGCCTTTCGAGCGAGTAAGCGCCAGCTTGGGACACCGAAACCCACGCGCGAACAAACGAATGCGGATGGATATTCGGTGGCGAAGTGTTCGGAGCCGCCGGCCGCTCCGACCAACAAGCGAGGGCTGACGGCTTGCCGACGCTGTCAGCAGCTCAGTCCGCCAGCTCTCGGCACTCCGCGTGGCGGAAACAGCTCGCCAAGTGGTCGTTCACCATGCCGGTGGCTTGCATGTGCGCGTAGACGATGGTGGTGCCCACGAAACCGAAGCCGCGGCGCTTCAAGTCCTTGCTGATGCAGTCGGAGAGCGGGCTGGTTGCTGGCACTTCCGCCATCGACCGCCAGCGATTCTGCACGGGTTTGCCATCCACGAAGTGCCAGATGTAGTTCGAGAAGCTGCCCCACTCCTCCTGCACAGCGAGGAAAGCGCGCGCGTTCTGCCGGGTGCTGAACACCTTGAGCCGATTCCGAACGATGCGCGGATTGTTCAAGAGTCGCTGCAACGTTCGGTCGCTGTAGCGCGCCACCTTGGCCGGATCGAAGTTGTCGAACGCCGCCCGATAGCCTTCGCGCTTGCGCAGCACCGTGATCCAGGCGAGGCCGGCCTGCGCTCCCTCCAGCACGAGGAACTCGAACAAGGCGCGGTCGTCGCGTAGCGGCACGCCCCACTCCTCGTCGTGGTAGCGCACATAGAGGTCGTCGTCCCCGCACCAGCTGCAGCGTTTGGCCAAGGCGCCCTCGTCCATAGCGGCTACCGTGGCAGCCTCATGCCGCGTCCGTCGCACCATGCGAACCATGTTGGCGAACGCGACCAGCCCCGTCAAACGGCGTCACCGCGTCACCGCCGTTGGCCCTTGTCTTGCGGAAGCGCCTGCAAAAGCACCGAAAGCAAGGCACGCGCCATCACGGTGCAGACGCGCGGCGGATAGCACCACCGCTGCGCCAACCTCGTTCCACTTCATGGCCGCCTGTTGGTTGCGTTGGTGGCACGGTTATTGCTGTAGCAACCGGCATGAACGCAGCCCCCGCCACGAACGCCCGTGTCCGCCGCCATGTGCTGGTCGTTGGCAACGGCATGGTCGGCCATCGCTTCGCCGAGCTCGCCGCCGCCGTGCCGGGGGTGGCGGTCACCGTGTTCGGCGAGGAATCGCGCCCAGCCTACGACCGCGTTCACTTGAGCGAGTACTTCAACGGCACCGGCGCGGAGGACCTCGCGCTGCCGGCGTTGCCGGCGGGCGTAACCGTGTACGCCGGCGAGGGCGTGGCGGAGATCGACCGCGAGGGGAAGTGCCTATGCACCAGCCAAGGTCGGCGCGTGGGCTACGACGTGCTTGTGCTCGCCACCGGCTCCTACCCCTTCGTGCCGCCCATCGACGGGCGCGATCTGCCCCACTGCCACGTCTACCGCACCATTGAAGACTTGGATGCGATCCAAGCATCCGGTGCCGGGGCCGAAATCGGCGTGGTGGTCGGCGGCGGTCTGCTCGGCCTCGAAGCCGCCAACGCGCTCACGAACATGGGCCTCGCCACGCACGTCGTGGAGTTCGCGCCCGGCCTCATGAACGCCCAGCTGGACGCCGGCGGCGGCGCGATGCTGCGCGGCATGATCGAGGACTTGGGCGTGACGGTACACACTGGCAAGAACACGCTGCGCATCGTCGCCGCAGGTGGCGACGGGGGCGAATCAGCTCGTCAGCGCATGGAGTTCGCCGACGGCGACACGTTGGAAACGGATGTGGTGGTGTTCTCCGCCGGCATTCGTCCCCGCGACGAGTTGGCGCGGCAGTGCGGACTGGACGTTGGCGAACGCGGCGGCATCGTCGTCGACGAGCACTGCCGGACATCGGATGCCAGCATCTTCGCCATCGGCGAATGCGCCCTTTACGACGGCCGCATCTTCGGCTTGGTCGCGCCCGGCTACGACATGGCGAAGGTGGCGGCAAGCGCACTGGCCGGAGACGCGGACGTTGCCTTTCGCGGCGCCGACATGAGCACCCAGCTGAAGCTGCTCGGCGTGGACGTGGCCAGCATCGGCGACGCCCATGGACGAACGCGGGGGGCGTCCGCCTACACCTACGTCGACGAGCGCGAGCATGTGTACAAGCGCATTGTCGTGAACAAGACCGGCAAGAAGCTGCTCGGCGCCGTGCTGGTGGGCGACACGGCGGACTACGGCACGTTGCTGCAGACGATGCGCAGCGAACTGACGCTGCCGAAGCATCCCGACGCGCTGATCCTGCCCGCGCGCGAAGGCGGCGGAATGCCCGCCGAAGCGGTTGCGGCGCTGCCGGACGATGCGCAGATCTGTTCCTGCCACGATGTCTCGAAAGGCGCCCTGGTCGCTGCCGTCGAGGACGGCTGCACCACACTCGGCGCACTGCGCGGCTGCACCAAGGCGAGTACCGGCTGCGGGGGCTGCACGCCGCTGGTGACGCAGTTGCTGAACGCGGAGCTCGAAAAACGCGGCTTCGAGATCAACACCGATCTCTGCGAACACTTCCCGCACACGCGCCAGGAGCTGTACCACTTGGTGCGCGTGGAGGGCACCACCGCGTTCGACGAATTGATAGAGAAGCATGGCAGGGGCCTCGGCTGCGACATCTGCAAGCCCGCCGTGGCATCGATCCTCGCCTCCTGCTGGAACGCCCATGTGCTCGAAGCCTCGCGCGCCCCGCTGCAGGACACCAACGACCACTTTCTCGCCAACATGCAGACGAACGGCACCTATTCCATCGTGCCCCGCGTGCCCGGCGGCGAGATCAGGCCGGACAAGCTCATCGCGCTCGGGCAAGTAGCGAAGAAATACGACCTCTACACGAAGATCACCGGCGGCCAGCGCATCGACCTGTTCGGTGCCCAAGTTCACGAACTGCCGCTCATCTGGCGCGAACTGATCGACGCCGGCTTCGAGACCGGCCACGCCTACGGCAAAGCCGTGCGCACCGTGAAGTCCTGCGTCGGCAACACCTGGTGCCGCTACGGCGTCCTCGACAGCGTTGGCATGGCCATCGCCATCGAGAACCGCTACAAGGGCTTGCGCGCACCGCACAAGCTCAAGTTCGCCGTCTCCGGCTGCACCCGCGAATGCGCCGAGGCGCAGAGCAAGGACGTGGGCGTGATCGCCACGGAAATCGGCTGGAACCTCTACGTCTGCGGCAACGGCGGCATGCGGCCCCGCCACGCCGATCTGTTCGCCACTGGCCTTGACGATGCGCGTTTGATCCAACTGATCGACCGCTTCCTGATGTTCTACATCCGCACGGCGGACCGGTTGCAGCGCACTTCGGTGTGGCTCGAGAATCTGGAGGGCGGCCTCGATTATCTGAAGTCCGTCGTGATCGACGACAAGCTAGGGCTGGTTGCGGACCTCGAAGCGGAAATGGCCCATGTGGTGGGCACCTACGAGTGCGAGTGGAAGACGACGATAGAGGATGCGGAGAAGCTCAAGCGCTTTCGCACGTTTGTGAACAGCGAGCGGGAGGATGACTCGCTGGTCTTTGTACGGGAGCGGGGGCAGAGGAGGCCGGCGGTGGCGTCGGAGGTGGCTGATTAGCTTGATTCCTAGGGCACCGTGGCGGAGGAGGCCACCGTAGGCTGACGTGCTCGCACATGTGCTATGGACCGATCCAGCAGCGTCGCCAAGTCTTGCGCGACGGCGAGCACCTCGGCGGGCATACGCACCTTCTCGTTGCCGCGTAGGCACAACGCGGCAACCAAGGGTGCCATGGCTGAGCACTTTCGAGATTCCGCCGTCAAGATTTTCAGTAGATCACGCGGTGCCAGACCGCAACCGACTAACTCCGAGACGTGGTGCAGCAACCGCACGGGGGAATCTTCATCAATGACCATGCCGTTGTAGGCGGCCTTCAGCGCGTCCAGGGCGAGGTCGCGTTTTCCTTCGATCAATAGCGCACTGGCTCTTGTCCACTCGGCCCACTGCACTTCGTTGGGTTCGACTTGAGCGAATTCGTCCTCCATCTCCGATATGTCGTCGACTGTGTAGCACGCAATCATCCAATGCACGAGGCCGTGGACCACCGCGGCTTCGTCGCGCTGGCGGCGGAGCTTGTAGTAGATGCTGTAGAGTGGCTGGGTGGCTTGGTAGAGCCGCTTTTGTCCCTTTCCTTCGTAGCTGATCGCGCCGCGTTTGACGAGCCGGCCGAGCAGCGACGAGGTGGCGCGAATGTCCTGCCTTGCTCTGGCGGCGATCTCGGCGGTGGTCGAGGGCCGCCAAAGGTCGATCAGCGCCACGTACACGCGCCGTTCTGTCTTGCCAAGGTGGTCGAGATGCGAGCGGAAGTACTCGGTGTGGTCGTCGATGAGGGCGACGAGCTCTTGCAGCAGTTCCCGCAACGAGCGGTGGCGGGAGAGGCCAGCGACGATGACCAACAGGCGCGGATCGCCTCCAGTGAGAATCTGCAACGGCCTGATTTCCCGCTCGCTTCGCGTCTCGCCGCTCACTGCCTCCCACAGCACTTTGCATTCGCTTAACGGCAGGGGCGCCAGCAGCAACGTGCGGAAGAACTCGTAGAAGGGTGCTTCAACATTGCTTAGAGCAGCCATGCGCACGGTCGCTGTGCCGAGAAACATCACGTCAGGCTCGGTTTGCAGCGTCTTGCGGAGCCCCCAGCCGAAACGCTCGTCCACGTCGTCGAAGAGCGACTGGCAGTTCTCTACCATCAGGACGAGTTTCCGGCCCAGCTGCTGCGCGGTGTCCAAAGCGACCGTCCGAGCGCTCTCTTCGACTTCGGTACCCCGCGGGCGGCGTGAGAACTCGGCGTGGGCTTGGCGCAGCTGGCCGGCTGCCTCGGCATCGTGGCGTGCGACTTCCGGTGCCAAATACAACAACACGTCCAGCCAGAAGTCCGCCAGATCAAAGACCTCGTAGCTCTCTTCCATGAAGCGCACCGGCAGGAACTCGCGCCGCAGTTCTTCGTTCGCCCGCAGTTCGGCGGCCACCCGCGCCAGCACCATCGTCTTGCCGCGCCCGCGTGGAGCGACGACAAGCATGTGCTGGCAGGGCGAAGACGCGATGTTGCCGCGAAGCACATCCATCAAAATGCCGAACTCGCGCTGGCGAACGACAAACTGCGCGACGACCTCTTCGTCGGACTGCAGAACGCCGGGGTTGAACTTGCGGAAAGCGGCCGGCGCGGACGACATCAGTGCCTCCCGCCGATGCGTTGCTGAAGCGGCACATGGTGGTCGCTGAATCTCGTGCGGAGCCAGTCTTCCAGTAGACGAAACGCCAATCGGTGGCCAGCATCCGTTCTCTCCAAGTGGCCGTCGTGGACGAGCACGTCGAGCGCCTCATCGACACGCTCTCGGGCGTTCGGCAGCACGCTTGAATAGATCCGCTCCAAGGCGCGACGTGCGCCGACGGAGAATGTCCCCTGGGCGCTCAGTTCCTCAAAGTTCTCCTTGAACCAGCGCCCGAGCTCTGCGGTCAGACGCGACGCCCCAGTGATGGCGTGCGCGGCCTTGGCAATGTCGCGGATGATGTCCGAAGGCGAGGTGGCGTTCTCCACGTCCACGAAGAGAAACGCCCACCCGTCTGCCTGCAGGCGCCTGCCGAGCTCTCCGGCAAGGCTGGTCTTGCCCATGCGTCGCTGGCCGGCCAGCAAGACATGCGTGCCGCCGCGCACCTTCGCGTCGAGCAGCCGGAGTTCGGCATCGCGATTGAAGAAGTTCTCGCCCGTCACCGGGGGGCCAGCTTGCGGCTTCATCTCAAGGTCGCCTAAGGCTGTGTTTGGCGAAGACAGTAGGCGTCAACAACACTGTTGTCAACCGCTCTGTTGACAACGTTGTTGTTGACACTCGGGAGCTGGCGTCCGCTGCAGAGCAAACAAGGTCTCCTCCAAGAATTGCCGTCACCGTCTGGCGCAAGGCGCGAATTTGGAATGCTGGCACAATTGTTGCTTCTCTGAGGCGCATGAACGCCGCGACCGCTACAGCCGTCGTCCTGCGAGCGGGCCGCGGCCAGCGCTCGCGGCATAGGGTCGAGACCATGCCGTCGAAAACTTGGACAACCGTTTGCGAGCTCAGCGCTCTCCTCCCCAACGTCGGTGTTCGCGCCCTGCTTGGGGACAGTCAGGTGGCGGTCTTCAAGCTCTCCGGCGGCGACGAGATATTCGCCATCGATGCCTTCGATCCGTTCAGCAATGCGCCGGTGCTCTCGCGGGGCATCGTGGGCGATGTGAAGGGTCGGCTTGTCGTCGCGTCGCCGATCTACAAGCAGCACTTCGATCTGACGACCGGCCAGTGCTTGGAGGACGACTCGGTTGCCGTGCGCACCTTCGCGGTGCGGGTGGTCGACGGGCAGGTGCAGGTTCGCCACTGACTTGCGCGGCGCACAACATCGGAAACGACTCAACCGGGGAGCTCCGCCGCGTCCACGCCACCGCGCTCCACCCACGCGGTCCGCACACGTTCGTGACGCAGGGCGTTCGACGAAGCCGAAATCTCGGCAGCGTCTCGCAGCACGCATTGCAAGTCGCCGTCGGTGGCGAATCGGCTTCGCAGGCGTGCGGCGGTCTGCGGCATGGTGGCGCCCTCGAGTCTTGTGCATAGACCGCCGAGCACGTCCGTCGCGTCGCCTACGGTCAGGTGGGCGGTGTCGTCGGGCCACGCGGACGCCAGGGCCATCGTCAAGAGCGCCCGGGATCCTTCGCCGCACGGGTGCGCTTCGAGCAGCGCATCGTCGGCGACGACGAGCAGTCCGGCGTTGCGCCCGAACGTCTCGCGCACCAGGCCGTTGATCTCGAAGTGGTCGATGCTGCGCATGTTGTTGCTGACGATCACGTCCATGCCAGCGGCCAAGCCTTGCGCCAGCACGATGGCGTCCGGGTGCGTCGTGATCTCGTCCACGTTGTTGAGAAGCGGGAAGCATGGCAGCGTGAACGCCATGAGAATCCTGCCGAACAGCGCTTGCGCTTCTGCGTCCAGCGCGACCAGTTCGAACGGCGACTGCGGCGCCTGAACGATCTCGGCCCACGCTGAGCTCTGCGCGTGCGCGCTCGTCGCCAAGGCCGGCGGCCCGAACGTCGGCTTGGCGGTCAACTCCAACATGACTTGCGGAAGGACAGCCGTGCGCGAACCCGCCAGTTCGCACCACAGCGTCATCAGACGACGTTGGGTGGGGCGGGCCAGCATGTTGGTGTCGAAGGCGATGCCGCGCCCGCCGGGGATGTCCAAGATGTGCTCGCGGCGCGCGGAAGGTTCAGGATCCCAGCAGGCGCTTGAGGTCCGCTCTCGGCAGCACTGCCTGCCGGGCGCTGAGGGCATCCCGGCCGCGGCCGGTTTCAGCCAGATGCCGCTGCCACGAACTCGCTGGCGGCGGGTCTTCGCCGCGGGGCACGGCGCGATGGTCGATTTCGTGGCACGGGACGGTATTCCTGTACTTCAACGCATCGAAGCCGCGCCGGCCGTCTTTCGGATAGCCCATGCTCTTGCCCCGCTCGCTGCCTAGCGGTACCGCTGATTCACTCCACTTCGAGCCTTGCGAATCGGGGCGCCCGCTTCTCCACGAACGACGCCACGCCTTCCTTGAAGTCGTCGCGGGCGAGGCTCTCGTCCATCCAGCGGGTGGATTCGGCCATCGCTTCGCCGAGTTCCCGATTGAGGTGCTTGTACACCTGCTTCTTCATCATCATGAGGGAAATCGGCGCCGCCGTGCCGGCAATCTGGTTCAGGTAGGCCACGGCGTCGGCCACGCATTCGCCGGTTTCGCACAGGCGATTGGCGTAGCCCAGGCGATAGGCTTCTTCGCCGTCGAAACGGCGCGAACTCCAGAAGATGTCGAGCGCATTGGACGGCCCCACGATGCGCGGCAGCATCCAGCTGGTGCCGTGCTCCGCGATCAGGCCGCGCGGCGAGAACGACGAGACGAACTTGGCGGTGCGATCCACGAAGCGCATGTCGCAGAAGGTGGCGTAGCTGAAGCCCAGGCCCGCGCAGGCGCCGTTGACGGCGGCCAGGAGCGGCTTGCGCAGGCCCAGAAAATACGTCGGCGACGCTTGGTAGTTGGGGTCGTCGTCCGGGTTGCCGGGATCCGCCGCAAGGTGGTCGTGCGCGGCGCCGAGCCGTTTGCCCGCGGCGCTCATCGCGCCGAGCGCGTTCATGTCCACGCCGGAACAGAATCCGCGTCCTGCTCCGGTGAGCACCGTGCCGACGACGTCCGGATTGCGTTCGGAAGCGTCCAGCGCGTGGCGCACCTCCGCTTGCGTGAGGTCCGTCAGCGCATTGAGCGTGTTCGGCCGGTTCAGCGTGATCACCGCCGCCGCGCCATCGTGTTCGTAGAGAATCTCCGCGTAGGCGGTCATGTGTGCTCCCTCGGCTGATGTTCGCGAGCGATCATAGCCTTGCGGCAACGCGAGCGGTAGGTGCGGCCGGTGCGGAAGGCGTGCCGTGCCTTTGCTATGCTCAGTGCCGACGATCAATCGAAGTCGCCAGGCCCGCACACATGCCAGCACTGCACCCCGGACGGCTCTCGGACGACGAGAAGCACACGCTCAAGCGCGATGGCTTCGTCGTCTTGAAGAACGCCGTGCCACAAGCCGTTGCCGAGCGCGCCAAGGCCGTCGTCAACCAAGACCCAACGCGCATCGTTCACGGCGACGACCCCGCCATCAACGGCTTGTACAACGACAGCGCATTGGGCGACATCGTGCGCGAGGCGATGGGCCCGCACACCGCGCCGATCAATGCCCAAGTGGCTGTGACGCTGCCGCGCTTCGCCGACGCTGTGGTGCGCCACAAGGCCAGTGCCCAATATGCGCCACGGGCGCACGTGGATGGCGGCTGGGCGGGCCTGTGCCCGATCAAGCGCAGCGCAATTCTCGCCGCGGGAGGCGCCTTGGAAACGTGGGGCAGCGACGGCGATCCACGATCGATGGGGCCGGCTGGCGGCGCACCGCTGTGGCAGGATCGCGAGCGCACGCTGGCCATCGGCAGCTATACCGCGCTGGTGGGCGTTGCCTTGAACGATCAACGCCGGCCGGGCAAGGGCCAGTTCGCGGTGCGCCGCGGCGCCCACGAAGCGGTGCAGGCCTTCTTTCGGATGCAGCGGGCCGAAGGTGGGCCCATCGGCGGTGGCGGCCCGGCGTGGCCGCGACTGGTCGCTGTCGGCAAAGACGACGCCTATGCCGGCATCATGCCGGCAGCGATGGAGGCAGCCTACCCAGATGGCCCGGGCACCCGCTTCGGGAGCGAGCACTGGCCTTGGCCGGAGTTGACGCCGGTATTGATGGAGGAAGGCGACGCCGTGATCGCACTGCACTCGCTCCCGCACACCGCCACGCCGAACATGAGCGACGATCCGCGCATGAACGTGTACTTCCGCATCCGCCGCTTCCGTTCAGACAACCCCTACGAAGGCGACCAGCGCGTAGGCTGGGGCGTCTCGGATCATCCGGACAGAACCTTGAACGGCGACTTCCTGGACTATCCAGACGATTACGACCCGTTCAAGACGTCCATCGACAAGCTGTGCGACCACTGGAGCGAATGGGATGGGCTAAGAGACGTACACGCAGAACCGCGCGGCGTCGTGGCCAGAACGTGAATAGCGCACGTCGGACGCGCCATGGCGAACTGGACGCTCAGTAGTCTAGAGGGCCGTCCACGCCTCTGCGCTTACACGGCGTCCAGCGGCTCACCCGCCAACTCTCCGTTGAGGTCCAGCCCGGCCAGCACAGGCATGGCGTGGCCCATTCTCAGACCAAGTAGAAGCCAGTCCTCCAGCGTCGACTGTAGCGCTCGTTGACATTCCGCCAACGTCTCGCCGAACGCCACGACTCCTTGGCAAGAGGGGATCTTGCCTGCGAAGGTGCCGTCGTCGAGCTTGTCGAATGTCGCTGACGATATCGCGTTCTCCACATAGTCACTGAGGATGCATCCAATAGCCACGTCTTCGCCTCCGTTGGTGTCGCGTCGACCATGGCCGCGCTCACGCCGGTGATCTTAGCGCAAGGAAACGGCGCAGTTCGGCACTGCCGCCGCACCTCCCGCTGGTTCACTTGGATGCGAACTTGGAAGCGCCCCAGCGGGGGGCGTCTTCAACGTTGGCACGGTAGTTGCTTAAACCATCGGCGTGAACGCGCCAGCCTCCATCAACGCCGTCGCCAGCCGCCTCGTGGCGGGTGGCCGCTGACCATGCTGTTCGGTCGCCGCCGCAAGAATCCCATTCGCATCGCCAACAAGGCGGTGGCGGAGTGGAAGTACGCCACCTGCGGCTATTGTTCGGTGGGCTGCTCCATCGAAGTGGGCGTTGACGCCGAGGGCAAGCCGGTGACCACGCGGGGAGTCGGCGGGGCGGACGTGAATCGCGGCAAGCTGTGCATCAAGGGCCTAACGCAGGTGCAGATATTCGGTGCGCCCGGGCGCGGCAGTGCGCCAAAAGTGCGCGAGCGCGCGTCCGACGCCTGGCAGAACGCGGATTGGGATTCCGCGCTGGATCGCGTGGCGGACGAGTTCAAGCGCGTCCAGGCGCGCTACGGGCGCGATTCCGTGGCCGTGATTTCCACCGGCCAGATCATGACCGAAGAGTTCTACACGCTCGGCAAGCTGGTGCGGGGCGTCATCGGCACCAACAACTACGACGGCAACACCACCTTGTGCATGGCGTCGGCGGTGTCCGGCTACAAGCGCTCGTTCGGTTCGGACGGGCCGCCGGGCTGCTACGGCGACTTCGAACATGCCGAGTGCCTGCTGGCGTTCGGCTCGAACCTGCCGGAGCAGCATCCGATCATCTACTGGCGGCTCAAGGAAGCGTTGGAGACGCGCAAGTTTCCGGTGATCGTCGTCGACCCGCGGGTGACGATGTTCGCCCAGATGGCCGACATGCACCTGCCGGTGACGCCCGGCACCGATCTGGTGCTGCTGAACAGCCTGTGCCATGTGATTCTCGAAGACGGCCTGCACGACGAGGCGTACATCCGCGCCCACACCAACGGCTTCGACGAGTTCGCAAGCCTAGTTGCAGACTACGACCCCACCACGGCGGCGCAGATCTGCGGCATCGACGAAGACACCATCCGCACGGTGGCGCGGCTCTACGGCAAGGCGGATGCGGCGATGTCGCTCTGGACAATGGGGATCAACCAATCCACCCACGGCAGCGACGGCGTCTGCGCCATCAACAACTTGAACCTCATCACCGGCAACATTGGCAAGCCGGGCGGCACGAGTCTTTCGATCACCGGCCAGTGCAACGCCATGGGCACGCGGGAGTGGTCGTCGTGTTCCGGTCTGCCAGGCTATCGGCAACTCGAAAATCCAGCGCATCGAGAGGAAGTCGGCAAGTTCTGGAATGTCGATCCGGAGTTCTTCCCGAAGCGGCGCGGCCTGTTTCAGACGGACATCTTTCCGGCCATCGAAACAGGCCAAATCAAGGCGCTTTGGGTGGTCGCCACCAATCCCATGACCTCCATGCCGAACACGCCGCGCATTCGCAAGACCATGCAGAACCTCGAGTTCTGCGTCGTGCAGGACGCGTACGAGGACGTCGAAACAGCCAACTACGCGCACGTCTATCTGCCAGCGTCCGTGTGGGCGGAGAAAGAGGGTTGCTTCACCAATACGGAGCGTCGCGTGAACCTCACTCGGGCTGTCACAGCGCCGTTCGCGGACTCGAAGCCGGACCACTGGATCTTCACTTCGCTGGCGAAGCGCTGGCCGGCGGCGCGCGAGATGAACTGGCCGGAGACGCCCGAGGCCACGTTCGAGGAAATGAAGCTGCTCTCGAAGGGGCGCGGGCGAAATCTCGACATTTCCGGCATGGCCTACGAAAAGATCGAGACGGCGCGCGGCATCCAGTGGCCGATGCGCGAGGGCGACGCGCGCGGTTCGCCACGGCTCTACGCCGATGGCGTGTTCGCGTTTCCAGACGGCAAGGCGAAGCTGCTCGCGCTGCCGTACGTCGAGAACAACGAGCGCCCGAACGACGAGTTTCCATTCTGGCTGAACAGCGGCCGTGTGGTCGAACACTTCCACACCCGAACCAAGACAGGAAAAGTCGGCGACTGCAACAAGCACTCGCCGATGCCGTACATGGAAATGAACCCGGATGCGGCGGAGGAACTCGGCGTCGAACACATGGGCTACGTGCGCTTGGTGTCCAAGCGCGGCGATGCGGTGGTGATGGCGCAACGCACCCAGCGCGTGCCGCGCGACATGGTCTTCGTGCCATTCCACTTCCACGAATGCGTCAACCGCCTGACGCTCGGACTGCTCGATCCCCACTCCCGGCAGCCGGCGTTCAAGCAGTGCGCGGTGCGCGTCGAACCGGTGGATCAGCGCGAAGCGGCGATTTGGAACGCCGCGATGAGGACCTTCTGATGATCCCGCTGCGCACCGATGAACCGGACTATGCCAAGCTGGCCGATGCGAACGCGCAGACGCTCAATCGCTACGGCAATCCGATTCAGCTGCTGCCGGACGGCGACAACGGCGTCAGTCTGAACATCAATGGCGACGCCGGCATCGGCGACAACCCGAACCGCACGCGTCAACATGCGTTCCATTTCACGGCGGACAACTGCATCGGCTGCCACGCCTGCGAGGCGGCGTGCAGCGAAAAGAACAGCCTGCCGCCGCACTTGAGCTTTCGCTCCGTCGGCTATGTGGAAGGCGGCACCTATCCAGACTACGCACGCATCAACATTTCGATGGCGTGCAACCACTGCGACGATCCGGTGTGCCTGAAAGGCTGCCCGACCCGCGCCTACACCAAGCATCCCGAGTACGGGGCGGTCATCCAGGACCCGGACATCTGCTTCGGCTGCGGCTACTGCACCTGGGTCTGTCCGTACAACGCGCCGCAGCTGGATCCGCTGGCCGGCCAAGTTGAGAAATGCAACATGTGCGTGGATCGTCTGGAAGTCGGCCTGAAGCCGGCGTGCGTCTCCGCGTGCGTCGGCAACGCGCTGGACTTCGGCGTAGTCGAGAACGTGCCGAGGCGGCGCGAGCAAATCGACACGCACATTCCGGGCTTCCCCGACCCGAACATCACGAAGGCGAACATCCGCTTTCAGCAGCGCCAGCCGACGCCGCACGAGCTGACGCGCCCGGACTCCGCGCCGGTGAAGTATCGGCGCGACGAAGAGAACGGATATCGGCCAGTCGTCGACGTCGTCGACATGAAAGCGGACGCGAACGGCGATCGGAACAAGCGCGTCACAAGACAGTGGAACTGGGCGCGTCTGTCGTCCCGCGAGAACCCGCTGTTGGCGTTCACCTTGGCGGTGCAGGCGGCAGTCGGCGCTTTCGCGACGACATTCCTAAGCGGCCAAGGCAGCGGCTTGATCGTCCTCGCAACGCTCGCGCTCGTCGGCTTCGGCATGGCCGCGTCCACGGCGCACCTCGGCAAGACGCTGCGCTTCTATCGCGGCTTCAACAATCTGCGGCACTCGAACTTGAGCCGAGAAGCACTCGCCACTGCCGTCTTCGGGGCAGCGACGGCGCTCTACTTCGGCGCGGATCTTCTCAGCTGGCCTGGCGCGACGTTCGGCTTCGGCACCGCGGCGATCGTTGCGGGCCTCGCGACGCTCCACTACATGGTGCGCTGCTATCTCATACCAGCGCGACCCTTCTGGAACCACTGGCACACAGGCGCGTCCTTCGTCGGCGCGGCGCTCTCTCTGGGCGGCTTGGCTGGTTTGGCACTCGGCGCCGGCGGAAGCGAGCCCTCTTTCCTAGGTTGGGCAGTGTTCGCGGGGCTGGGGCTGGAGGCCATCGGTCTCGTCGGCCATGCGCGAACGATGCGCAGCGCGGAACACGAAGGCGCGGTCTCCCACCATGTGCAGACGACGACTTTCGGCCACGTCTACCGACTGCGCAACTGGCTTCTGTTCGGGAACCTCGTGCTGGTCGGCGCACTCTGCGCTGGCAGCGTCGCTCATCCCGTCCCGTGGCTGGTGGCTGGTCTCGCGGCCCTGTGCTCGGCCACGATTGGCCGTGCGCTGTTCTACGTGGTCGTGGTGCCGACGACGATGCCTGGCGCGTTCTTCTGGAAGAACAAGGGCTTCGAGCAGCACGCCCGGGACATCGGGCTGGCGGCGAATCCGGCTTTCGGAGTCGCGCCGATCGACCACTGACCGCACGCGGCGCCCAGTGCCATTTCAACGACGTCCCAAGGAAACATCTCGATGACTGCCGAAGCGACCGAAGTCCGCGGCTTCAACCTGCTTGCCTTCCGCGGCAAGATGAAAGTGCTGCACATGAGCTGGATGGCGTTCTTCGTCACCTTCGTCGTCTGGTTCAACCATGCGCCGCTGATGTCCGCCATCAAGGACACGCTGGGGCTGAGCAAGGCGGAGGTGTCCACGCTGCTCACCTTGAACGTGGCGTTGGCGATTCCGGCGCGCATCCTCATCGGCATGCTCACGGACAAGTTCGGGCCGCGTCAGGTCTACTCCATTCTGCTCATCGTGTGCAGCGTGCCGTGCTTCGCGTTCGCGCTCGCCGACTCGTTCGCGCAGGCGGCGATTGCGCGCTTTCTGGTCGGCTTCGTCGGGGCCGGTTTCGTGGTGGGCATTCGCATGGTGGGCGAGTGGTTTCCGGCCAACGAACTCGGCCGCGCCGAGGGCGTGTACGGCGGATGGGGGAACTTTGGATCGGCCGCCGCGGCGATGTCTCTGCCGACGCTGGCCTTGCTGTTCGGCGGCGACGAAGGCTGGCGCTACGCCATCGGCGTGACGGGCGTGCTCTCCATCGTTTTCGGCGTTCTCTACCGTTTCACCGTGTCGGACACGCCCAAAGGCTCGACGTACTTCAAGCCCAAGAACATGGGTGCCATCGAAGTCACCAGCCGGCGCGACTTCTTCCTGCTGCTGGCGATGAAGGTGCCGGTCTTCCTCGCCCTCGCCCTTTTGACTTGGAAGCTGTCGCCGAGCGGCGTGGATCTGCTCTCCACTACCGCCGCGAACACGCTCTACGCGTTTCTGGTCGCCGGCTACGGCTACGACGCCTGGCAGGCTTGGCGCGTCAACAAAGGCGTGTTCGAGAAGCCGGTGCCGGAACTGC
Organism: Candidatus Azotimanducaceae bacterium; assembly: GCA_965199875.1. Taxonomy (GTDB): domain Bacteria; phylum Pseudomonadota; class Gammaproteobacteria; order Pseudomonadales; family Azotimanducaceae; genus VXYL01. The sequence goes on from OZ241346.1 coordinate 722,688, forward strand.
ACCGCTACGAGTTCAAGCAGGTTGCCGTGTTGAACGTCCTGTACTTTGCGACGTTCGGTTCGGAGCTGGCCGTCGTCTCCATGCTGCCGCTCTTCTTCAGCGACGTGTTCGGCTTGAGCATGGTGCAGGCGGGCTTGGTGGCGTCCTCCTACGCCTTCATGAACCTCATGTCGCGTCCTGCCGGCGGCCTTATCAGCGACCGCTTCGGCCGCAAGCCGACGCTGCTCATCCTCATCGCCGGGCTGGCGCTTGGCTACTTCACCTTCGCCTTGGTCGACGCTTCCTGGCCGCTCGCCTTGGCCGTGGTCACGGCGATGGCCTGCTCGTTCTTCGTGCAGGCCGGCGAAGGCGCGGTATTCGCCGTCGTGCCGCTCATCAAGCGCCGGCTCACTGGCCAGTTCGCTGGCATGACGGGCGCCTACGGCAACATCGGCGCCGTCGTCTACTTGACCATCTTCTCCATGGTGGACTACGGGACGTTCTTCGTCGTCATCGGCATCTCCGCCGTGATCGGCTTCCTCGCGTTGTTCTTCATGGAGGAGCCGCGGGGCCACATGGCCGAAGTGCGCGACGATGGTACGGTGGAGCTGATCAAAGTCGCTTGAGGCGCAGCGATGCGCAGCGCAGAGCTCGACATCAGCTACGGCGGCGCATCGCTTGCCGGTCGGCGCGCCGCGAACGAAGACGCGTTCGCGGCAGCGCCTCCGGATCGTCTGAAAGGCGCGGTGGCAGTGATCGCCGACGGCCTTTCAAGCTGCGAACGCGCCGCCAAGGCGAGCCAGACGGCGGTGACGGAGTTCATCGACGAATACTTGGCGACGCCGGAAACATGGACGGTGAAGGCATCCGCAGCGCGAGTGCTGAACGCGCTCAACCGCTGGCTCTGTCATCACGACGGGATGGCGACCACCGTGAGCGCCGTCGTCGCCAAGGGCCGCACCGCGCACGTCTTCCACGTCGGCGACAGCCGCGTGTACCGCTTTCGGGACGGCGATCTGGAACAGCTGACCCGCGACCACTTGCGCCATGAAACGCTGACCAACGCGCTGGGCACGGACCTCGATCTGCAAGTGGACTATCTCGTCGAAGACTTGGCCGCTGGCGACGTCTTCGTGCTCACCACCGACGGCGTCCACGGCGTGTTGCCGACGCAACACTTGCGCCAGCGCGTGGCGGATGCCTTGGCCGCGCAAGAGCCGCTGGAGAGCGCTGCCCGCGCCGTGCTGGACACCGCCTTGCAGCGCGGCAGCGAAGACAACCTAAGCTGTCTGCTCATGCGCATCGCGCAGACGCCGGACGAAGACATCGACGAAGCGCACCGCCGCCTGACGCGGCAAGTCATCCCGCCGGTGCTGCCCGCCGACGCCCGCATCGACGATTATCGAGTCCTGCGCACCATTGCCAGCGGCACCCGCAGCCACATCTATCTCGTGGAAGATCCCGCGGGACGCCGCCTGGCGCTCAAGGCGCCGTCCGAGTCCTTCGCCGAGGATGCGGCCTACCTGGACGGCTTCATCCGCGAGGAATGGATCGGCAAGCGCATCGACCATCCGGGCGTGATGAAGATTCTGCCGCGCCCGGAAAGCCGTTTTCTCTACCTTCTCGCCGAACACATCGAAGGCGTGAGCCTGCGCCAGTGGATGCTCGACAATCCGCGCCCGCCCATCGACGACGTTCGCCGCCTCGTGGACGACATCGCCAAGGCGCTGCGCGCGTTCCAGCGGCTGCAGATCGTGCATGGCGATCTGAAGCCGGAGAACGTCATGATCGACCGCGACGGCAACGCCAAGATCGTCGATTTCGGCGCGGCGCAAGTGCAGGGCTTCGCCGAACAGTCCGACGCCGTTCGCGCCACCCATCCGGTGGGCTCGGTCGGCTACGTCGCCCCGGAGTGCCTGCTGGGACGACAACCCAGCCACGGTGCCGACATCTACGCGCTCGGCGTCGTCGCCTACGAAATGCTCGCCGGCGCACTGCCCTACAAGCCGCCGCTGGCGCGAGACGCCAAGGCGCACCTGAATCGTCCGTACATTCCCTTGGCCAACGCCGGCCGTGACGACGTGCCGAAGTGGGTAGACCTGGCCCTCGCCAAGGCAACGGCGCAACACCCGATCAACCGCTACGAAGCGCTCTCCGAACTGGTCATGGACTTGTCCCACCCGAACCCGGAGCTAGTTCGCCGCGCCGAATCGGCGCCGCTGATGGAGAAGAACCCGGCACTCTTCTGGCAACTTGTGAGCGCAATCCTAGGCGGCCTGCTGGTGCTAAGCATCTCGTTGGGGTGACGAAGAACTGGATGCGAAACAAGCGGAGAGCAGGCAAGCGACCGTATAGGGGCCGACGAACGCCAGCGCCATGTAAATGCCTTGGACCGCCTGCTGCGGCGCGCCGGTCGGTTCCATGTTCAGCATGTCGACGAAAAGGAACAGCGCCAGCGCCGCCGCCCCGCCGTGGATGAGCTTCTGGATCGGGTTCATTGCTTTGCTCCCTGTGTAGGTGACTACGCGAAATCAACGTGCGAGAACACCGTCATCCAGCCCAGAACGACGCCTCGCGCAGAGCGCTCTCGCACTGTTCCCTGATACTCGGCTTCTCGTCGTCTGCCTGCACGCATCTGGAAGGTCTGAACGCTCCCCTTCTCGTGGTCGAAGACCTTGCCTTCTCGTGTCGTCCCGTCATGCAGTATTGTCGGCTTTGGGCTATCAGCATGGCAGCATGCAAGCTGTTGAGGGAGCGCTTGCTGATCGTGCTGTCAATGGCAATCGAAAACTGCACACTTTTGACAATCGAAAATTGCACACATTGAGGGCGGCGCCACGGGTCGCGGCGTCCGCCGATTGATTCCCCGGGGCCTGCCCGCCGGCCATCGTCGCAACGGTCACGAGGCGGTCCGGCCGGCTTCCCGGTCCGCCTCGGAGTGCTGCATGGAGCTCCGCAGTTCCTGGTGCTCGCGCATGCGGTAGCTGTTGCCGCGGATGTTGACGATGTGGCAGTGGTGCAGCAGGCGGTCGATGAGCGCGGCGGCCATCACGTCGTCGCCGAGCACGGCGCCCCAGTCCTCGAAGCCCTTGTTCGAGGTGAGCACGGTGGAGGCATGCTCGTGGCGGGCGTTGACGAGCTGGAAGAACAGCACCGCGCCGTCGCGGCTGACCGGCAGGTAGCCGATCTCGTCGACCACCAGCAGCGCCGGGTGGGTGAGCACGCGAAGGCGTCGGGCCAGCTGGCCCGACGCCTTCACGTGCTCGAGCGATTCGATCAGCCCGGCCAGGGTGCCGTAGTAGACGCGGCGCCCGCTCTGGGCGGCCGCTATCGCCAGGCTGACGGCCAGATGCGTCTTGCCGACCCCCGGCGGACCGAGCAGGACGACGTTCTCGCGCCTGGCCAGGAAGCCGAGTTCGTGCAGGCTCTCGATCTGCTCGCGCTTGATGCTGGGCTGGAACGCGAAGTCGAAGTCCGCCAGGGTCTTGACCGCCGGCAGCCGCGAGGCGCGCATGGCGGTCTCCAGGCGGCGGTCGTTGCGCAGCGCGATCTGCGCGGCGAGCAGCCGCTCGATGGCCTCCGCGGCGGTGGCCGCGCCGCCGTCCACGTCCGCCAGCACCTGGTCGACCGCTTCCAGCGCGCCCGGCATGCGCAGGTCCGCCAGCATCTCCCGCAGCCGGTCGCGGCGGCCTGCCGACGCGACGCTCATCGAACCGCCTCCGCGTAGACGCTCAGCGGGCGCCGCTCCACCTCCACCGGCGCCGCGACGGACGCCTTGGCCGGCGCGCTCCGCGCCGCCGCGCCGAGCCGGACGTAGGGCCGAGCCGCCAGCGGGGCTGGTGGAGGCACGACGTTGGCGGGTGATCCTTGGAAGCGGGAGCAGTTGCTCGTCGCATTCTGGTTGTATTGCCGACTGCCATTCGGACGCCTGCACCATCGAAATCCACGAATCGTCGCATTCGCCGAAGCCATTGGGCGAACGCCAAGCGCCCTCGCCATGAAGCTCGGCAATATCGCGAGCCTTGATCCAGCCATCACGACGACAGGCCGTCGCGGCCTGCCTAACCCCTCAGCCAACGATCGGAAGATGTGGGCCGAGATGCAAGAGGACTGGGAAGCGTTCGCCGTCGAGACGTGGCGAGCCGTCGAGGCGGTCCAACCCGACACGGATGACCTCAAACTCCAGAACCTGGCGCAGCCAGAGCCGAATTCGCAGGGCGATCTGGGCGGCGAGCGGCTTGCGACCACTCGTGCACGCATTGGCCAAGATTTCTTCCGGTGTGCTCTCTTGAGCGCATATCGAGGCCGCTGCTGCATCACGGGCTTGGTAACGCCGGAACTCTTGATTGCCAGCCACATCGTGCCGTGGCGGGCAGATCGAGCCAACCGCGTGAATCCCCGCAACGGCCTGTTGCTGTCGGCGCTGCACGACAGAGCGTTCGACAGCGGCTTGATCACCATTGCCAACGACATGACGGTGCGCGTGGGTTCTGGCCTGGCCAACGAAGGCGACAGCTTCTTCGCCGAAGCCATAGGTGCCTACGACGGTCGGCCCATCGAGCTCGCCGAGAAGTTCCAGCCGGAGCGGGAGTTTCTCGACTACCACCGGGATGAAGTGTTCCGCGGCTAGCGTGGCGAAGTGGTGGGCCGAAGCGCCTACCGCAAGACAGCAATCACCCATCCCATAACGACGCCTTGCGCAGCGCGTTCTCGCACTGCTCTCTGATCCTCGGCTTCTCGTCGTCTGCCTGCACCCGCACTTGGAAGGTCTGAACGCTGCCCTTCTCGCCCTTGTCGAAGACCTTGCCTTCCAGAACATTGGGTGTGATCGACTCGGTGACCACGCCGCCAATGTGCTCTCGGGATTCCTTGCGGTTGAACTGGCGCAGGACCACCTCGATGACGCCTGGCGTGCGCACGATCGCCTCGAATACGCGCCGCACGTCGGCCGACGGAATGTCGGCGATTCCCCGCACGCCCTTGCCCCATATCGTGCCGTGCGCCTTGGTCGAATGGACGGGAACGGAGACCTTTCGATGTTGGCGTAACGGCTCAGTCGCCGCTCTCGCTTGCCGATTTCCGCTTTGATGGACGTCTCCTGCAAGCCACCGTTCGAGCACACCCTCAACGGCGTCGCGATGGCTTGCATCAGCCGTCAGTTCCTCGAAGGTCCTCCGTACCGCAATGGAGATGTCGCGAGTCCTCACCTCGTTGTCGATCTTCCTGCGCTTCAGGCGGTCGATCACCAGCGGTAGCGCGATGCGGGGCACGATGACATCGTTGCGGCCAGCCTCCGCGCATGTAGCCGCTATCGCCGAGACCAGCTTGCGTCGTTCGAACGGTTCGGCGGGTCTCTCGCCGAATTTGATCACCCGCCAGCGCTCGGCACGCAGAAGGCCGCGCAACGCCGCGGCAGCCTTGAGGGGATTGTCCTCCAGCGCGTCTGCGTAAAAGGCGAGGACTTGGCTTCGCAGATGGTTGGGATCGGCCACGACCACCGGCTTGCCCGACCTGTGCGCATGCACCATGCCAATGGAAGCGCCAATGGACTCCCGCCACATGTTCACGAGCATCCCATCGGCGCGCTCGATACCCTTCTGATCGGCCTCGACGATCTCATGGGGCGACTTGTCGTCGCCGATGGCGTTCCCCTCCCATCGTTGCGTTGGATCGATGAAGGCGAAGTCCTTCGCGTACTTCGCCTTCACTTCGTTGCGCCAACGATGAATCTGCTTGTCGTTGCAGCCGGTGATCGGGCCTGCCAGATAGACTTGGAACCTCTCGCGCTTGGACATGTTCGTCTCCTCCTTGCAGTTTAATCAGGTCTAGCCGCGCCTACTCCGGTGTGCGGACACTTCCGTTCTCCACCGCTGCGACGAATCCTCGGAAGCTGGGGCTGCGCTGGGCAATCGTGTCTGCATCCAGTTCGGCAGCGATGGCTTGAGACACGAGCGACGTGTAGGGGCGACGTCCGAGCAGGTGCTTGAGGTGGAGCTTGGGGTTGACGATCGCGTCCGGTTGGGATGGATCGGTGTTGCCCAGATCGCGGCCGAGGTAGCGTCTCAACCCATCGGCGTCCGCGAAATACCACGCCTCCAGGTGTTGACGGGCGAAGGCGAACTGGATGCTGGCGCCGATGTCTCGAAGACGGTCTTGCAACAGGTCTTGAATCGGCTTGATCACGTCGTCTGGCGAAGCCCTGTCAGTGTCGAGCAACACCACGAACTTGCCGGGCCGTGCATCTTCTGCCCTCTCGAACCAAGCCGAACGAATGAGCTTCTCGGCAATGTCAACGTTGATCGCTCTGTGTCTTGGCGGGATGCGAACGTCCTCGACGACGATGCCCTGCACCGCCAAGTGCCGAATCAGAAGCGGCAGCGCCCTTCGCTCGGTCTCTCCCGACGCTATGACGACAACGCGCTTCGACACGTCAGTTACCGAATCCCCGTGTTTGGTAGTACTCACCTAGCCCGAAGCCCGATGCATCCAACGCCCTTCGTACGCCTTCAGCGTCTCCGGCCTCGACGACCGTGCCCCGTTGCGGGTCGCGGCGGACGACGCGCACCACGTTGGGGTCGCCTAGCGCGTCGAGAACCAAGGGCGAGTGGGTGGTGATGACGAGCTGGATGTTCTCGCCGACGCCGCCGAGGTATTCGACGAAGGCCGACAATGCGCCAGGGTGGAGGTAGTTCTCGGGCTCCTCGATGCCAATGAGCTTCGCTTCGGCGCTCGCGTGCAACGCCGTCATCAGCGCGAGCACGCGCAACGTGCCGCTGGACACGCCCATCTGGTGGACGCGGTATCGAAGGCCCTCCTCCTGCTGCACGAAGTAGAAGCGGTCCTCGTCTTCCGCCGATCTTGGTTCAATGGCGTCCGGCAGCCCGACGATCGCTCTTGTCGCCTCTAGGATGTCCTGTCGCGTCGCCTCGTCGAGGCGAAAGAGGGTCTGGCCCAAGTTGCGGCCGAAGTGATCGAGTCGAGAGGATTCGATGCTGTTCCAGTCTCGGCGCAACAGGAAGGGATTGGGATCGAAAAAGCCCCAGCGGGCGATGAACCGGGCGACGTGGTGAGCGGGGAACGACGCATCCGCAGCGGCGGCAGCCAACGCGCAGGACGTAGGGCTCTGGCTCAACGGGACGTTCTTGCTTCTCTCGCCGGACCACCACGCGCCTCTGCCGCCAGATGATTCCAACAGTTGCATCGGAGCAGCGCCAGCTTGAATCTGCATCACACGTTCTTCAACGTCGAACTCGTAATCCCGTCGCCGGAGGCGAACGCGCCACTCGAAGGTGCTGTCGCCGTCGGCAACCCGGGCCGTGAGTTCAACCTGAGAAGCCGCGGCACCTTTCCAGGCCAAGTGGATCATGCCGCCGCGCGAGAACATCGGCCCCTCGAAATCTCTCTCCAACACGGCTTCGCTCAGGAATCGAAGCGCGTCTAGGATCGTGCTCTTGCCCGAAGCGTTGGCGCCGATGAAGATGTTGAGGTCGCTGGTTTCGACGTCTTGATCGAACAGGCTGCGGTAGCGCTTGGCTTGGAAGCCGACGAGTTTCATCGGTCAAGGATGTTCAAGGAGCAACGGCTGCTTCGGTCGTGCGCTCTGCTCCACCTACTCGAACCTCCCGAAAATCTCCCCCAGCTTGTCTGCCGTCACGTCCCCGAACAGCTCCTCGTCAACCATCATCGTCGGCGCCCGGTCGCACGCGCCCAAACACACGATCGGCAGCAGCGTGAAGCGGTCGTCGGGCGTCGTCTCCCCCAGCCCGATGCCCAGGTGTTCCTCCACCTGCTTGCGCAAGCCGTCCGCGCCCATCACGTAGCAGGAGACGCTGTCGCACACCATCACGACGTGTCTGCCCACCGGCTTGCGGTAGATCAGGTTGTAGAAGGTGGCGATGCTGTCCAGGTTCTCCACGGACATGCCCAGCAAGCGGGCAATGGCCGCCAAGCTCTCGTCCGAAACCCAGCCGCGGTGGCGCTGGACGATCATCATGGCGTCGATGGCGGCGGATTGGCGGTCCGGCAAGTGGGCGCACTCTTCCTCGATTTCGCGCACTTCCTCGTCGGAAAGCACTTCGATCAATGCGGGTTCGGCCATCTTCTTGCTCGCTCCAGCCCTATCGGTCCACGTCCGCCATCACGAAGTCGATGCTGGCGATGATGGCGATGAGGTCCGCCACCATGAAGCCGCGGCTGATGAGCGGAATCTGCTGCAGAGCCGGGAAGGACGGCGTGCGGATGCGCGTGCGGTAGGCCATCGTGCCGCCGTCGGAAACGGAGTAGTAGGAGTTCCAGCCCTTGGTGGCTTCCACCGTGGTGGCGGATTCGCCAGGCGGAATTACCGGCCCCCAGCTGACGTTCAGGAAGTGGTGGATGAGCGTTTCGATGTCCTGCATCGTGCGCTCTTTTCTCGGCGGCGTGGTGAGGCGGTGATCGGATTTCACCGGGCCGCTCGGCATGTTCTCCGCGCATTGGCGAAGAATCCGCAGACTCTGGCGGATTTCCTCCACGCGCACTTCGCAGCGGGCGTAGCAGTCGCCGGCGTCCGCCGTCGGCACCTCGAACTCGAACTGGTCGTACATGCTGTAGGGACGCTTTTTGCGCAAGTCCCAGTCGTGGCCGGCGGCGCGCAGCGACGGGCCGGTGATGCCCCAGTCCAAGCCTTCCTCGACCGTGTAGGCGCCGATGCCCTGGGTGCGGCGCTGCAGAATCTTGTTGCGCATCGCCATCTTGTCGTAGTGGTCCAGGCGCGCCGGCATGTAGTCGCAGAAGTCCCGCACCATCGTCTCCCAACCGTCCGGCAGGTCGCTGGTGACGCCGCCGATGCGGAACCAGCTTGGGTGCATCCGCCCGCCGGTAATGGCTTCGATGATGGAGAACAGGCGCTCCCGGTCGGCGAACATGTAGAACACGGGGGACATCTGCCCCACGTCCTGGGCGAAGGTGCCATAGAACAGGAGGTGGCTGGCGATGCGGAAGCACTCGCTCAGCATCACACGGATGACCTGGGCGCGCTCCGGTACTTCAATACCGGCCATCTTCTCCACGTTCAGTACATACGGCAGGTTGTTCATCACGCCGCCGAGGTAGTCCACGCGGTCCGTGTACGGGATGTAGGTATGCCAGCTTTGGCGTTCGGCCATCTTCTCCTGGGCGCGGTGGTGGTAGCCGATGTCCGGCACCGCCTGCACGATGATCTCGCCGTCGAGCTGCAAGGCGATGCGGAACACGCCGTGAACGCTTGGGTGGTTCGGCCCCAGGTTCAGGAACATGAAGTCCGTGTGCTTGGCTTCGCGGCTCATGCCCCACTCTTCCGGCACGAAGCGCAACGCCTCCTGCTGCTCCTTCTGGAACTCCGGCGTCATCTTGAAGGGATCCATCTCGGTGGCGCGGGCCGGATGTTCCTTGCGCAGCGGGTGTCCTTCCCACAAGGCCGGCGTGAGGATGCGGCACAGATTGGAGTGGCCGTCGAAGCGGATGCCGAACATGTCGAACGCCTCGCGCTCGTACCAGTTCGCCACTGGATAGATGGACTCGATGGAGTCGATGCTCTCGCCGTCTTCGAGCGCCACCTTGACGCGGATGTCGTCGTCGCCGGAGAGCGACATCAGATGATAGAAGACGGTGAAGTCTCCGTCCGGCTGGCCGTCGCGCACCTGGCGCGTGCGTTCGTCGATGGCGGAAAGGTCGAACATCAGCTCGAATCGCGCCGGCGCATCGTGCTTCAAGTAGCGCAGGACGGCGCCGAGCTTCTCCTTCGGCACCCAAACCGTGGGGATGTCGTCGACGGTCTTCTGCAGCGTACAGTCCTCGCCGAAGTGGGTGGCCAGGTCCGCCGGCAAGTGGTGGTGCTCGTCCACCTTCGGATGCGCGACTTCCGCCATCAGCTGCCGCGCTTCTTGCCGAGGAGGTCCTTGGAGAGCGGCGCATCGCCCACGGTGGTGGGTTCGGCCAGGGTCGTGGCGCGCATCCGCTCCGGCGTGCGCAGATCACGCTGGCTCGGCGCGTACTTGGAGACGCTGCCATCCTCGCCGATCATCCAGGAGAGCGGGCGGCGCGTGTTCTTCACACTCTCCTGCAACAGCGTCAGCCCCTGCATGAACGCCTCAGGGCGCGGCGGACAGCCCGGCACGTAGACGTCCACCGGCAGGAACTTGTCCGCGCCCTGCACCACGCTGTAGACGTCGAACATGCCGCCGGAGTTGGCGCAGGACCCCATCGAGACCACCCAGCGCGGTTCCAGCAGTTGCTCGTAGAGGTGTTGCAGCACCGGCGCCATCTTGCGGAACACGGTACCGGAAATCACGATCAGGTCCGCTTGGCGTGGCGTGGCGCGAATCACTTCCGCCCCGAAGCGGGAAAGATCGTGGCGCGAGGTGAACGAAGTGGCCATCTCCACGTAGCAGCAGGAGAGGCCGAAGTTGAACGGCCAGATGGAGTTGGCCCTGCCCCACGCCACGAGGTCTTCCAGCCTGGCGGTGAGGAAGCTCTTGCCGGCTTCCTCGTTGTAGGCGTCCTCCGCGGCCTGCATCGGCGCGTCGGCTTCCGCCTTGACCAGCCGCCAGCGCACGATCAGGCGGCTTCCGGTTCGACCTTGGACAGCGCGTAGCGGCCCGGCCCCGGCGCACGGCGCTTCAAGCCCCAGTCCAGCGCACCGCTGCGCCACTCGTAGAACAGCGCCGCCAAGAGGATCAGGATGAACACGGAAGCGCCGGCGTAGCCGCGCCAGCCCACGTCGAAGAACGCCACCGCCCAGGCGATGATGAAGATGGTCTCCAAGTCGAAGACCACGAAGAAGACGGCGATGAGGTAGTACTCGATGGACAGGCGCATCTCTTCGGCATCGCCCACCGGCACGATGCCGCTCTCGAAGGGCAGCGTGCGGGCACCGCCGTGCCGCGCCTTGGAACCGATGAACCACGCCGCCACCAGCGCAACGCCAATGACCGCCGTCACGGCGAGCATGAACAGCAGCAACGGCAGCATGTCGGACGCGGCCGCTCCGTCTTCGGGCACTCAACCTCCTCGATGGCTCAAAGGTGCGGCGACACCATACAGACCAGCCAGTTGGCGAGCAAGGCTAACCGAACGTGCAGAACGTCCAAACGAATCCGTTCGCTAGCGTTGCGCCACGCAGTCGAAGTTGGCGGCGTCGTCCACGTCGCCCTTGCCGCGGTACTTGGCGACTTCCGGATACGGGCAGAGCGGTCGGCTGAAGCGGCGCGTCTGGGCTGCTTCTTCGTCCACCGCCAGATGCGCCATCGGCACCGGCCCGGGCTGGTCGGCGAGGATGCGCTCCGGCGCGATGTCTTCTTCGCGCCACGCTACGATGGAGTCGACGTAGTCCGCCTGCCATGCGCCTGGGCCGCCGGCGCAGTGCGCCATGCCGGGAACCATGAAGAGGCGGAAGAAGCCCGCCGTTTCCTCGGCGCCGCCCAGCGTGCGGTTGGCTTCCTCGAGATAGTCGATGGCGCGCTGGGCGCGCAGCGGGTAGTCGTTCCAGCCCTGGTACATCAGCAGCTTGCCGCCGTGGTCGCGGAACTCCGTCAAGTCCGCATTGCGCACGTCCAGCGGCGTGGTGGCGGCGGCGATGCGCTGGCGGTCGGCAATGGGATCGAACTGCTCGATGTCGAACTCGGGGTCGTGGCGCATCAGCAGCCTGAGCATTTCGCCGACGCCGCCCACCACGGAGTCGCTGCCCGGCAGCAGATCGTTGGGAAGCATCCAGAACGCCCAGTCGCCGGCGGCCTCGGCGCCCGGAGGCACGCCGGGCGAAACCACGTTGCCGTCCGCATCCAGCATGTCGCGGTACACCGCCTGGGCCGTTTCCACCTGGCCAGCGGTCAGGCAGCCCTCGGTTTGCCCTCGGGCGCACGTCAAGGCGGCAACGTCGAAAACGTCCCCAGTGCATTTGCGGGGATCGTCGATGACGCCGTCTTCCAATCCGTCCAGCAAGTCGCAGGCGTTGCGCGAGGCATCGTCCAGCACGCGCAAGGATTCGACGGTGAGCGGATTCGCCCGCTGCGCCCGGTACATCGCCACCATCCACGGCGCGAACTCCTGAAAGCGGAACGCCGGCGCGCCGGCGATGATGCCGTCGTAGTCCTGCGGAAAGCGCAGCGCCTCGAGCATCGCCGCGCGGCCGCCGTTGGAGCAGCCTTGGAAGTAGGCGTAGTCGACGTCGCGCTGGTAGAACCGCTGCACCACGCGCTTGGCCGCCCGGGTCGCCAAGTGAACGCCGCGATAGGCGTAGTCCAGCAGCGCCTCGGGTTGTTCGTAGAAGGCGTTGCCGTCCTTGGCTTCGTGGCCGGTGTCGGTAGAGGCCATCGCAAAGCCCCTTGCCAGCAGGCTGGTGGTGTCTCCGATGGTGCCGGCCGTGCCGCCCACGCCGGAGAACATCAGCCTGCCGTTCCAGGCGCCGCACTGCTCGCACCACGCGCAGGACTCGGCCGGTTCGTCCGGACAGATGTTGATGGGCAGCGTCACCTCGAAGCGGATGGCGCGGTTGACGACGCCGCGCACGCGGCAGTGGTTCGGCAGTTCGTCCGTGGCGGCAACGAATATCCCCGGTTCGATGGCGTGGTCCAGGTCCGTCAGCCGGTACAGCTTGTGGCAGGTGTCCAGCCACGCCCCGGCGGACGCCGGAACGGCCAATGCGGCGGCGATCCCCAACAGCAGCGCACCCCTCATGTCTCCCCCTTGATTCGAGCTTGGCGTTGCCTGGCACTATACACGCCGCAGGCCGAACGCCGTCCCCCCAAGGCCTGCCCGCCGCGTTACACTCGCCGGCCTATCGCAGATGGGAGCACGACGGGGGAACCATGCTGACGCTGCACTTCGCGCCCAACTCCAGGGCCGGAAGGATCGTCTGGCTGCTGGAAGAGCTGGGCCTTCCCTACCGGATGAACAAGATGGCCTTTCATCCGAAGGACCTCAAATCCGACGAACACCGGGCGCGCCATCCGCTGGGCCGAGTGCCGGTGCTGGACGACGACGACGTGCGGCTGTACGAATCCGGCGCCATCGTCGAGTACGTTCTGGAGCGGCACAAGAACGGCGGCTTGAAGCCGGCCGTCTCGGCACCGGAGTACCCGGCCTACTTGCAATGGTTCCACTACTGCGAAGGCATGGTGATGCCGCCGGTGAACACCATCGTCGTGCAGACGATGCTGCTGCCGCCGGAACGCCGGGACGAAACCGCGTTGGGGCAGGCGCAGCGCCTGCTCGGCAAGGCCTTGCAACCGGTCGACGACGCGCTGCAAGGCAAGGACTACTTGATCGGCGCGTTCTCCGCCGCCGACATCATGCTCGGGCACGCCTGCTACATGAGCAACCGGCTGGGCTGCGTCGGCGACGACATGAGCGATCTGAAAGGCTATCTGGGACGCATCGAGGCGCGTCCGGCCTTCAAGACCGCCATCGAGATGCGCTAGGCGCGTCTGCTGCCGGACCACCGCCGCCGATGACCCTCGCCACCGTCGAACTCGATGCCGAAGACGCCGTCGGCAGCGTCGTCTGGCTGCACGGGCTGGGTGCCGACGGGCACGACTTCGAGCCCATCGCGCCGATGCTCGACACCGCAATGCCCTTGCGCTTCGTCTTCCCCCACGCGCCGGAACGGGCGGTGACGATCAACGGCGGCGCGAGGATGCGCGCCTGGTACGACATCGACATGCGCGCTCCGCTGGCCGCCACGGCAGACATCCGCGCTTCCGCCGAAGCCGTCGAAGAGCTGGTGCAGGCCGAAGAGGCACGGGGCATTGCGCGGCAGCGAATCGTCCTTGCCGGGTTTTCCCAAGGCGGGGTTGTCGCGCTGCACCTGGCGCTGCGCTCCGAGACCCGCTTCGCCGGCGTGATGGCGCTCTCCACCTACGTTCACGATCACGAGCATCTGGCCGAGGAGGTGAGCTTCGCCAGCGTCGACATGCCCATTCTGATGGCGCACGGGCAGATGGATCCCATGATTCCCATCGCTCGCGCCGTGACTTCCCGAGAAGCGCTGAACCGCCTTGGCTACCAGGTGGACTGGCGCGAATACGGCATGGGGCATCAGGTATGTCCTGAAGAGATCGCCGACATCGGGCGCTGGCTGAACCGGCTCTGGGAGTAGATCTTGCCGCCCAGTCGCCTGCACCGGACGATGGAAAGACGCGGTTCCAGGTGGCAGCCCGCAAGCAGCCGCGCCATCCTCGCGGCCGTGGCGGTGGTGCTTGGCGCCTGCGGCGACGATTCCAGTTCTCGGTACGCCCAGCAGGCGAAAGCCATCGCCGAGGCGCAGCTCGTCGTCGACACCCACATCGACGCTCCGTACCGGCTTCATCTGCGGCCAGCGGATCTGGGCGTCGATGCACCGGACCGGGAGTTCGACTATCCGCGAGCGAAGTCCGGCGGCCTGGACGTGGCGTTCATGTCCATCTACACGCCCCCTTCCGCCGCCACCGAGGGCAGGGCGCGGCAGCTGGCCGATCAGCAGATCGACGCGATGGAGGCTCTGGCAGCAGAGCAGCCAAACGCTTTCGCCATCGCCACCTGCACCGAGGACGTGGAGCGAATTCGCGCAAGTGGCGCCGTGGCGCTGGCGCTCGGCATGGAGAACGGCAGCCCCTTGGCAACCTCGACGGACCCCCTCGCCGGGGTTGAACACTTCGTCGGCCGCGGCATTCGCTACGTGACGCTGGCGCACTCCAGGTCCAACGAGTTCTCCGATTCAAGCTACGACGAAGACGAGCGCTGGCAAGGCCTGTCCGCCGCCGGCAGGAAGCTGGTGGCGGCGTTGAATCGGCACGGGGTGATGATCGACATCTCGCACCTGTCCGACAACGCCGCATGGCAGGTGATCGAACTTTCCGAAGCGCCGGTGATCGCCTCGCACTCGTCGCTGCGCCACTTCGTTCCCGGCTTCCACCGCAACATGACCGACGACATGGCGAAGGCGCTCGCCGCGCGGGGCGGCGTGGTGCAGATCAACTTCGGCAGCGGCTTCGTAAGCGCGGAAGCGAGAAGCTGGGCGGAGCAAAGCGGCGCGGCGTTGCTCGCCGAACTGGGCGACAAGCCCGACGCCGAGGCGCGGCGGACCTTTCTGCGCAACTACCGCGAGCAGCACCCCTATCCGTTCGCGGACGTCGACGCCGTGCTGGATCACATCGACCGCGTCGTGCAACTTGCCGGCGTGGAACACGTCGGCCTGGGCTCGGACTTCGACGGCGTGGGAGATACGCTGCCGAACGGCTTGAAGGACGTGGCGGACTTCCCCAATCTGATCGAAGGCCTGCTGCAACGCGGCTACCCGGAAGCCGACATCCCCAAGATACTGGGCCTGAATCTGATGCGCGTGTGGAAGCGGGTGGAGAACCACGGCCGCGAGAGCGGATTCCGGCCGATGTGCCGCCAAACCGCTTGATCGGTGCGCCCGCGGCGATTCTCAAGTCCCCTCGCGCAGCTGCCGAAGCCGTTCTTCCAGTTCCGCGACCCGGCGCTGCGCGGCCTCCGCTTCGCGCCGCGCCGCGTGCTCGCGAGTCCGCGCCGCCCGCGTTTCGTGCTGCGCTGCGTCCGCACGGCCTCGTTCCACCCGCGCTTCATGCTCCGCCGCTTCGGCCCGGGCTCGCTCGGCTTGCGTCTCGGCGCGGGCCTGGTCGTAGTCCGGAATGTCCGCCCCCGTCGCTGGATCGTGCCAGCGCATCGTCAGTGCCCAGGTCTCCTTGCGCGCCGAGGGCGGCGTCCGCTGCGCCACGTAGGCGCAGAGGCCCAGCACGGCGCTGCGCACCCCGCGCTGGCCGTTCGGCAGCAGCACCTCATCGAGCGGCTTCCGGCGCTTCGGCGTCAGCGCGAACCCCCACAGGTCCTTGCCAACGCCGGCCAGGTTCTCGCCGGTGACGTCGAACAGCAGGCACTCGCGCACGCCGATGCGCTGGTAGCTGTCGAGCTTGCGCCCCACGTCGTGCTCCCAGGTGCTCCGCGACAGCACCTCCAGCACGAAGTCCGGCGGCCCCAGAACGTCGGCGTCGTAGTCGGCGCGGGTGCTGCGCCGCGGCACGGCGAGCGCCACGAACACGTCGGGCGACAGTCGGCTCTGCGTGTTCTCGCCGGGCTCGGTGAACAGCAGGTGCAGGTCGTCGCCCACCTGGGCGGCGGGGAACCGATGCCTCAAGGCGTTGCGCGAGTAGGCCGTCGCGGCGGCGTGGGGCTCCTTCACGGGGATGCGCACGTCGTCGATCGGCGGATCGAGGGGGTAGGACGGGTTGTCGAAGGAGAGTGCGGCGCCAAGCCGCGGGTCGGGCGCGGGGTCCGATGCATCGGCACGGTGCGAACGGGGGACGGCTTGGGCGCGGCGCGGCGTTGCCGGCGCCGGCCGGGGGCGGAAGTCGGAACTGGCTTCGGACATCGCTTGCTCCTGATCCTGATGGGCGTCGCCCTGACCGACGCACCGACGCCATCGTAGCACGCGGCGATCGCGCTCTTGGGCGCCGCACCGCGCAAACGCAGGAATGTTTCGAGCAGGGCCATTGCACGGCATTGTCGGAGACGCCAGCGGCGCTGTCTGCGGCAAAGGGCGCACAGCGCGCCGCGCCGATCTCGCACGCCGTTCGAAGCCGCTGGCGTACATCGCAGTGGCTACGGTCGCCAGCACTCCGCCGACGGCGAGCGCCCAAACCGCAGCCCTGCGCCAGAGGCGGCCGGCGGCTTGGGCGACAAACACCGATGCGCGTTGGGCGCGTCGCGGCGAAACACCGAGCGTTCGGATGGCGATGCCTTGCGCCGTTGCCGACGGCGCGAACTTCGGCAGCTTTCCATCAGCCGCCTCGCCCTCCATCTTCCCGCGCCTTGCGTCCCAACTTGACCCGAAAAAGTCGAATGTGGTGCCTTCAAGGAATCTAGGCGCTGCCTCGTTTGAATACCGGCTTGCGCTTGGCCAGGAAGGCGTCCACGGCTTCCTTGTGCTCGGCGGAGGCGTATGCCTGCGCCAGCACCTCCCCTTCGCGCTGCTGCACCTTGGCGATGTCCGTCTCGGCGCCGTTGGCGGTAAGAAGCTCCTTCACCCAGCGCAAGTGGCGCGACGGATTGCCGGCCATCTCCCTGGCCAACGCGGTCGCTTCCGCCATCAGCCGGTCCGGCGACGCCAGGCGATCCGCCAGCCCCATCTCGAAGGCTTCCCGGCCGGAGTACAAGCGCGCCGTCAAACACATCTCGCTGGCGCGGCCGAAACCCATGCGCTGCACCAGGAAGTGCGAACTGGCGAGTTCCGGCGTAACGCCCATCTTGACGAACAGCATGCCGAACTTGGCGTCCTCCGAGGCGACGATCACGTCCATCGGCAGAATCATGGTGGCGCCGACCCCGACGCTGGCGCCGTTGACCGCGGCGACGAGCGGCTTGGACGAACGCACGAGTTCGATCCAGTCGCCCGGCCGCTCCCGCGGCGCTTCGTCGCGTTCGGCGCCGCCATCCATCTGCGCCTTGAAGTTGTCGCGGATGTCCGCGCCAGCGCAGAAGCCCCGCCCGGCGCCGGTGACCACCATCGCGCCAACGTCGGCATCGTCGTTGCAGTCGCTGATGGCCGCGTACAACTCGGCGTTCATCTGCGCCGTCCAGGCGTTCAACCGCTCCGGCCGGTTCAAGGTGATGACAGCGATGTCGTCCGCCTTGTCGAGAAGGATCGTCTCAAAGGGCATGTCTGGCACCCACCCCGCATTCGTGTCGTGGAAGAGCGCCAAACATGACACGTCGGCCACGGCAATTCCACCGCCCCAAGCGCGAGTGGAGGCAGCACCGTCGACCGGCTGATGGTGGCGCGCAAGCGCCCTGTCGAGCCCGCACCATCGGCCGCGCCTGCCCAAACCCGCATTGGAAATCCCAGCGTCGAGCCGAGCCCGCCCAACGGTTGTTCGCCGCGGATCCCCTACGGGCGGGCCGACTTCAGAGGCGCTCGTCTCGACGGCAGCCTGTACGTGGACAAGACCCGCTTCGTCCGCCAGCTGAGGGAACACAACGCGGCCTTGCGTGCCAATTAGGGCGACAAGCCCGACGCCGAGGCGCACCGCGCGTTCCTGCGCAACTACCGCGAGAAGCCCCCTAATCCCTTCGCGGACATCGACGCCTTGATCGGCGCGCCCTCGGCGACTCTCAAGTCCCCTCGCGCAGCTGGCGAAGCCGTTCCTCCAGTTCCGCGACCCGGTGCTGAGCAGCCTCCGTTTCACGCCGCGCCGCGTGCTCGCGAGTCCGCGCCGCCCGCGTTTCGCGCTGCGCCGCGTCCGCACGGCCTCGCTCCGCCCGCGCTTCATGCTCCGCCGCTTCGGCCCGGGCGCGCGCCTCGTCGTAGTCCGGAATGTCCTCCGCGGTCGCCGGATCGTGCCAGCGCATCGTCAGCGCCCAGGTCTCCTTGCGCGCCGAGGGCGGCGTCCGCTGCGCCACGTAGGCGCAGAGGCCCAGCACTTCGCTCCGCACGCCGCGCTCGCCGTTCGGCAGCAGCACCTCTTTGAGCGGCTTCCGGCGCTTCGGCGTCAGCGCGAACCCCCACAGGTCCTTGCCGGCGCCAGCCAGGTTCTCGCCGGTGACGTCGAACAGCAGGCACTCGCGCACGCCGATGCGCTGGTAGCAGTCGAGCTTGCGCCCCACGTCGTGCTCCCAGGTGCTCCGCGACAGCACCTCCAGCACGAAGTCCGGCGGCCCCAGGACGTCCGCGTCGTAGTCGGCGCGGGTGCTGCGCCGCGGCACGGCGAGCGCCACGAACACGTCCGGCGACAGTCGGCTCTGCGTGTTCTCGCCGGGCTCGGTGAACAGCAGGTGCAGGTCGTCGCCCACCTCGGCGCTGGGGAACTGGTGCCTCAAGGCGTTGCGCGAGTAGGCCGTCGCGGCGGCGTGGGGCTCCTTCACCGGGATGCGCACGTCGTCGATCGGCGGATCGAGGGGGTAGGACGGATTGTCGAAGGAGAGTGCGGCGCCAAGCCGCGGGTCGGGCGCTGGGCCCGATGCTTCGGCACGGCGCGAACGCGGAACGGCTTGGGCGCGGCGCGGCGTTGCCGGCGCCGGCCGGGGGCGGAAGTCGGAACTGGCTTCGGACATCGCTTGCTCCTGATCCTGATGGGCGTCGCCCTGACCGACGCACCGACGCCATCGTAGCATGCGGCGATCGCGCTCTTGGGCGCCGCACGGCGCAAACGCAGGAATGTATCGAGCAGGGCCATGGCACGGCATTGTCGAAGACGCCAGCCGCGCTGTCTGCGGCAAAGGGCGCACAACCTGCCGCGCCGATCTCGCACGCCGTTCGAAGCCGCTGGCGCACATCGCAGTACCTACGGTCGCCAGCACGACGGCGACGTCGAGCGCTCCAACCGCAACCCTTACGCCAGAAGTGGCCGGCAGCTGGGCGACGAACATCGATGCGCGTTGCGACGAACGCCGAGCGTTCGGATCGCGAGACCTTGCGCTATTGCCGACGGCGCGAACTTCGGCAGCTTCCATCAGCCGCCTCGCCCCCATCTTTCCCGCGCCTTGCGTTCCCAACTTGACCGAAAATGTCCAATGTCTGGTGCCGTTCAAGGAATCTAGGCGCTGCCTCGCTTGAATACCGGCTTGCGCTTGGCCGCCCCAAAGCGCACGGCGGAGGCAGCACCGTCGACCGGCTGATGTAAGATGGCGCACAAGCGCTCTGTCGAGACCGCACCATTGGCCGCGCCTGCCCAAACCCGCATAGAAGATCCCGGCGTCGAGCCCAACCCGCCCAGCGGTCGTTCGCCACGGATCCCTTACGGGCGGGCCGACTTCAGGGGCATTCGTCTCGACGGCAGCCTGTACGTGGACAAGACCCGCTTCGTCCGCCAGCTGGAGGAACACAACTACGTGCTGTTCATCCGGCCGCGGCGTTTCGGCAAGACGTGCTGGCTCTCGATGTTGGAGTGCTACTACGGCCGCCATCACCGAGACGAGTTCCAGGCGCTGTTCGGCGGCACGAAGATCGGCGCGTCGCCGACCGAGAACCGCAGCCGCTACGTGGTGCTGCGCTTCGACTTCTCCGCCATCGACGCGCCGCTGGACGCCTTGAAGGACCGCTTCGAGGAGTGTTGCGCGATCGACCTCGGCAAGGCACTGGAGCAACATGACGACGTCTTCGCCGCCGAAGAGAAGCAGAACGTGCTGGCACATTCGTCGATCAGCACCAAGCTGCGCGCGCTGTTCGCCATCGCCGGCAACCGCCACGTTCCCGTCTACGTGCTGATCGACGAATACGACAACCTCGCCAATGCGGTTCTCGCCCGCCACGGCGAAGCCGCCTACCACTCGCTGACCCGCGACGACGGCTTCTACCGCAGCTTCTTCGCGGCGTTGAAGGCGGGCACGAACAGCGGCGCGTTGGAGCGCCTGTTCGTCACCGGCGTCTCGCCGCTGGCCATGGACGACTTGACCAGCGGCTTCAACATCGCGCGGAACCTCAGCTTGAGGCCGGAGTTCAATGAAATGCTCGGCTTCACCGAGAACGAAGTGCGGGACCTACTGCGCGACTACAATGCCAAGGCGCTGCCGGAGCGGTTCGAGGACGCCTTGGCAGTCATGCGCAAGTGGTACAACGGGTACCGCTTCGCCAGCAAGGCGCGGCAGGACGTCTACAACACGGACCTGGTGCTCTACTACTTGGCCGAGTCCGGAGGCGCCGAGGCGTCGCCGGAAGAACTCATCGACGACAACGTGCGCGTGGACTACGGCAAGCTGCGCCATCTGCTCACCGCCGGCGGACGTCTCAACGGCAACTTCGATCTGCTGCGCACGGCGCTGGCCGAAGGCCGCGCCGCGTGTCGAGTGCGGCGCAGCTTTCCGCTTCGGGAACTGCAGCAGCGCGACAACTTTCTCTCCCTGCTGCACTACTTCGGCCTGCTGAGCATCCACGCCACGGCGGCGGACAAGCCCGAGCTGGTGGTACCGAACCAAACGGCGCGGCAGCTGCTGCACAGCTTTCTGCGCGACGCCTACCGGGACGTCGGCGCGTTCGCCGTGGACTTTGACGAACTGGAACGGCTGCTGCGAGGGATGGCGCAGCATGGCGAGTGGCAGCCGGCGCTGGACTTCCTGGCCGAGGCGATCCGCTCGCAGACCAGCGTGCGCGACTACCTGCGCGAGGAGAAAATGGTGCAGGGCTTCCTGGCCGCCTATCTGGGTGCCACGGACCACTTCCTTTTCAGCACCGAACGCGAGCTCGCAAAGGGCTTCGTGGACTTCTTCCTGGAACCTTTCGCTGCTCGGCATCCACAAGCGCGTCATGGCTATCTGATCGAGCTGAAGTACGTCAAGCGGGATGGCGACGAGGCGAAGGTGGACGCCGCGCTTGCCAAAGCCAAGTCCCAGCTCGAGCGCTACCTGGCCGACGAAAAACTAGCACGCCAGCGCCAGGACATCGCCTACACCGGCTTGGCGGTCGTCTTTCGCGGCTGGGAACTTTCCCGCTGCGAAGCAGTGGCGTAGCAGGCCCTTCGGCTGTCAGCCGGCTTCGGTGCCGACGGCTACTTCAGCTTGAGCAGCGGACTGTCCGGCGACTCCGGACGCGGCGCAAGCGTGCGATTGGTGCAGTCGGCCACCAGGTCCAGCGCTTCCAGGACGATCTGACCGATCAACGCCTCGCTGAGCGGCGGGCCAACGACGCAGTCCGTGTTCATGAAGCGGTTGCCGATCTGGACCTTCACCGGCCCAGCGACCGAGCGGGTCTCCTTGCGCTCGTCGGCGTAGGTGACGACGACCTGCCGCTGCCTTTCGAGCCCCCAGACGGCTGACGACGTTCTCCGGCAGCATGAGCATCACTGCGCCGGTATCTACGATGCCGTCCACCGTGGTGCAGCGAACCGTGGATTCGTCGCGCAAACCTTGGCTGACGATGCCCCGGTCGGTGGCGTTTTCCAGTTCCATGGAAGCGACGATTTCGCCCCTTCGTTGTTCTCCATCCATTGCCAAACTATAGCGCTCGGCCGGTGGTGATCTGCACAGGCATAGCTGCAAGGCGCACGTCCCTACCATCAATAGCCGGTGGCCTCCCGGGGTTCCTCCGCCGTCTTCCTTGCCGCCGCCAGGTCCGACGCCGCGGCGCGGGCCAGGAAGCCGCTGTCGGTGCCCAGGGTCACCAGGTTGAAGCCTTGGCGCAGGTAATGCTGGGTGCGCGCCAGGCTGCCGGTGTGGATGCCGGCGGCGATGCCGTGGGCTCGGCAGGCGGCGAGGATGTTGTCCACGGTTTCGACGTGTTTGGGATCGTCGTCCTGGCCGGGCCTCAGGCCGAGCGCGAAGGCGAGGTCGGAGGGGCCGATGTAGATGGCGTCCAAGCCCGGGGTGGCGGCGATTTCGTCCAGGTTGTCGATGCCTTCGGCGGTTTCCACCATGGCGATGCAGGCGATCTGGCCGTTGGCCTCGGACGTATACCCCCTGCCGCCGTACATGGCGGCGCGAATCGGGCCGAAGGAGCGAAAGCCGTCCGGCGGGTAGCGGCAGGCGGCCACGGCGTTCGCCGCTTCTCCGCGGTTGTTGACCATCGGCACGATCACCCCGTAGGCGCCGGCGTCCAGCGCCTTCATGATCTCGTAGGGTTCGTTCCAGGGAACGCGGACGATCGGCACCGTGTCGCGGGTGGAAATGGCCGGCAGCATGTAGGTGAGGTCGTCGTAGCTCAACATGCCGTGCTGCAAGTCCACGCACAGATAGTCGAACCCGAGGCTGGACATGGTCTCGGCGGTGTAGGCGTTGCCGATGCTCAGCCAGCCGCCCACGGTGTTGCCGCCGGCCCGCCAAGCGGCCAGCGCTGTGTTTTCTCTCATGGTTTCCTCCAGTGTCGGTTGGCAGTTTGGCGCCGCGTCGAAAAACGGCTACTTGGCAAGGCCGATTGTATAGACTTCCGCGCTTGGCAAACCGCCGGCGCCCTTGGGGCCGCCTATGCGGGGTGGGGAGAGGAACGGATGCAGCCCGACATAGCCGCAGCCGTGGCGCAAGTGACGGCGGCGGGACAGCCCTACGAAACGCGCAGCGAGCGCATTCGCGGCGTGGAGTTCACGACGTTCGTCAACGCTCCCGCCAACCTGCGGCTGCTGTACGCCAGCGGCTTGAACCATGCCGAGCAGGACTTCTACGTCTACCAGGACGAACGCTACAGCTACCGGCGGATGTGGGCGCTGGCCGCCCGGTGCGCCAACCGCCTGCGCGAACGCGGCATCCGGCACGGCGACCGCGTGGGCATCGCGCTGCGCAACTATCCGGAGTGGATCGCCGCGTTCATGGGCATCACCAGCGCCGGCGGCATCGCCGTCGCCATGAACGCCTGGTGGTCCGGCGACGAACTGGATTACGGCATCGCGGACAGCGGCCTGAAGCTGCTGTTCACCGACGCCGAGCGCACCGAGCGGCTGCAGGATCGCCTCGATGGGCTGGACATCGAACTGGTGACGGTGCGCCACCGACATGCCGACCTGCAAACCTGGGAGCAGTTCGTCGCCGGCGCCAGCGAGGAGATGCCCGAGCCGGACATCCGCCCCGAGGACAACGCCACCATCCTCTACACCTCCGGTTCCACCGCGCACCCCAAGGGCGTGCTTTCCACCCACCGCGCCATCGCCAACGCGCTCTTGGGCTGGGAGTGCGGCGGCGCCATCGCGATGGCGCTGAATCCGCAGCTGGGCGCCGCGGTCGGGCGCTCGGCGCCGCAGCCGGAGTATCCGCCGGCGGCGATTCTCACCGTGCCGCTGTTCCACGTCACCGGCTTGGTGGTGCAGCTGCTGTCTTCCTTCCGGCGCGGGCGCAAGGTCGTGGGCATGTACAAGTGGGACGCCGAGGAAGCCTTGCGGATCATCGAAGCCGAGCGCATCACCGAGTTCAACGGCGTGCCGACCATGGCTTGGGAACTGGTGCAGTCGCCGAATCGGGGCAACTACGATCTGTCGAGCCTGAAGAGCGCGGGCGGCGGCGGGGCGCCAATGGCGCCGGAACACGCCCGGCAGATCGACAAGACCATCGGCAAGGGCGCACCCGGCACCGGCTGGGGCATGACCGAAACCCAGGGCCTCGCCACCACCATCGGCGGCGCCGCGTTTCTCGAAAGGCCACGCAGCTGCGGGCGTGCGGTTCCACCCATCGTCCGGGTGAAAGCGGTGAAAAGCGATGGCCAGGACGCCGCGCCGTTCGAGACCGGCGAGTTGTGGATCCGGGGCGTGATGAACTTCTCCGAGTACTGGAACAAGCCGCAAGCGACGGCGGAAGGGCTGACCGACGGCTGGGTGCATACCGGCGACATCGGCCACTTGGACGACGAAGGCTACGTCTTCATCACCGACCGCTTGAAGGACATGGTGCTGCGCGGCGGCGAGAACGTCGGCTGCCAGGAGGTCGAAGCGGTGCTCTACGACCATCCCGCGGTTCAGGAAGCGGCGGTGTTCGGCGTGCCGGACGAGCGCCTGGGCGAGACGCTGGCCGCGGTGGTCGCCACCAAGCCCGGGCAGCGGCTGAGCAGCGAGGACGTGCGCGCCTTCGCCGCCGAGCATCTGGCCAAGTTCAAGGTGCCGGACCACGTCTGGATTCGCAGCGAACGCCTGCCGCGCATCGCTTCGGAGAAGATCTTCAAGCGCGGCCTGCGCGACGAAGCCATCGAGCGGCTGAAAGCTCGACAAGCCAGCGGATGAGCAACGAGGAGCCGATGGGCGAAACGACGCCACAGCCACAAAAGACGCCACAGCCACAAAAGAAGAAGGTCGCCATGCAGCTGCCGCGACGCGCCGACGTGGCGGACCTGGAGCAGCGCTACGCCTTGGAACTCGAAGCCCTCGCCCCGATCGCCGACATCGTGGAGGTGGCCAGCACCACGCCGGACGCCTTCGTGGAAGGCGCGGCGGACTGCGACGCGGTGATCACCTCCTGGGGCATTCGCCTGGACGAGTCCATCGTCGGCCGCCTGCCCCGCTGCGTGGTGATCGGCCTCGGCAGCGTCGGCGTGGACATGGTGGACGTCGAAGCCGCCACCCAGGCCGGCATCGTCGTCACCAATACCCCGGACGTGTTCATCGAGGAAGTGGCGGACCACGCCATGATGCTGCTGCTCTCGGCCATCCGCCGCACCAAGGAGCAGAACATCCTTGCTGCCGAAGGCCAGTGGCACCGGGGCCGCCCGCAACTCAACCACGTGCCGCGGCTGATGGGCCGAACCCTGGGGCTGCTTTCCTTCGGCAACGTCGCCCGCTGCACCGCGGCGCGCGCCCAGGCATTCGGCTTGAACGTCATCGCCTACGACCCCTACGTGAGCGAACTCACCATCGGCGAGCACGGCGTGGAGCCAGTGCCCTGGGGCGAGCTGCTGGCGCGCTCGGACTACATCAGCGTGCATTCGCCGGACAACGAAGAAACCCGGCACAGCCTGAACGCCGCGGCGTTCGCGCAGATGAAGGACGGCGTGGTGATCGTCAACACCGCCCGCGGCCCGGTGATCAAGGAGGCCGACCTGATCGACGCCTTGCAGAGCGGCAAGGTGCAGTCCGCTGGCCTGGACGTTCTGGAGCAGGAGCCGCCAGCGGCGGACAATCCGCTGCTGACGATGCCGAACGTCGTCGTCACGCCGCACGTCGCCTCGGCTTCCACGCGCATGAGGCCCACCGCCCGCCGCCGGGTCGGGCGCGAAGTGTCGCTGGTGCTGCGCGGCAAGTGGCCGATGAGCTGCGTCAATCCCACCGTGCTGCCGAAGACGCCGTTGGAGCGCTGGCAGCCCTACCCCATGAACCGAGGACCGAACCGATGAGGAACCGAAGACTGTCTGTCGTCGCCGTTGCCGCCTGTGCCGCATTCGCCGCAAGCGCGGCGACGGGCGCGGAAATCGACGACAAAGTAAACGCCGCGCTGGCGGCCGATGTCCGCAGCGACGCCGAGACGGCCCGGGACGCCAACCGCAAGCCGTTGGAAACGCTGAAGTTCTTCGGCCTGCAAGACGACATGCACGTGCTGGAACTGGTGCCCGGCGGCGGCTGGTACACGAAAGTGCTGGCACCCGTGCTGGCGGAGAACGGGCGACTGGCGGTTTCCATTGGAACCCAGGGCGCCGAGGCGGTCGCCGACGAGCAGGGCTGGGACGTCGACGTCATTCAGACCGGCAACTTCTCGCCGGTCGAGAACTCGCGGCTGTTCCAGATCACCGACCTCGACTTCGGCACCGGCCGGTTCGACATGGCGCTCACCTTCCGCAATCTGCACAACTTCAACGAGGTGGGCCGCACCGCCATCAACGAGGCGGTGCTGCAAGCGTTGAAGCCGGGCGGCCTCTACGGCGTCGTCGACCACACCCGCCGACACATGCAGGCGGACACGGACGAGAACTGGCGGCGCATGGACCCGGTGCTGGCCATCAAGGAAATCGAGGCCGCCGGGTTCGAGTTCGTGGACTACTCGGACCTGCACTACCGGCCGGACGACGAACTGCGCTACGAGGTGGGCAGAAAGACCGTAACCGGCAACACCGACCGCTTCACGCTGCTGTTCCGCAAGCCGGAGTAGGCCCCAGCGACCGGGTCCACCGTCCGGTGGACCCGCCGTCGGTGGGTGCGCCTATCTGCGCGTCATGCGCAGATCGAGGTAGAAGTTCCTGCCGTAGTCCTGGTGCGCGTCGGCCAGATAGCCGAAGTAGCGGTCCGCCAGCGGCGCCCGTTCGTCGGTGAGGTTTCTGGCGCCAAAGCGCATGCGCACGTCCGCGTCGCGCCAGTCCATGGTGTAGTCCACCGTCGCGTTCAAGGTGGTCATCGGCGCCAGCCACCAGCGCAGCCCGGTGTCGTCCGAGCACGACACCGTCGACGGAACGTCGTCGCAGTCCAAGGTGAGCGACTCCTGGTACAGCTTGCCGATGCGCACGCCGGAGAGGCTGGCGCCAAGAGCGCCTCGGGACCAGGACACGCGCAGATTGTGCTTCTGCTTCTGGTTGCCGTTGCGGTAGATCAAGTCGTCGAAGCCGCGAACCGGGATGCTGGCTGGCAAGGTGCCGGCGTCTTTGGCCGCCAGCAAGCCAGCGGCTTCGCCGCCCGGCGCCTGCTCGAAAGTATCCAGGAACGAAGCGGTATACCTGATGTTGAACGTACCGGCTTCCACCTCGAAGCGGTAGGAGAGACTGGTGTCGAAGCCCTTCAAGGTGCGCGTGTCCAGGTTGGCATAGCGATCGTTGACGCGCAGCACGTCGCCAGCCGGGCAGACGCCGGCGGCCCGGTAGACGGCGGCAACGTCTTCGTCCACTTCGGCGTCGCGCACCACGGCCGGGTTGGCCTGCAGTGCCGAGCAGTTGCCGGCGCCGTGTTGCAGGCGCAGCAGCGCATCGAGCACGGTGTGGTTCTCTTCGCCGAAGAGGCCGATGGTGTCGGTCTTCTCGATGCTCCAGTAGTCCAGCGTGAAGGTGAGGCCATCGAACGGTTCGAGGACGACGCCGACGGAAGCGTTGTCGGAACGCTCCGATTCGAGGGCGTCGCTGCCGCGGGCGGTGCGCTGCACGGAGTTGCGGCAGTCGACGATGTCCTGCCCGGGGTCGCCGCCGGCGTTGGCGGCGTAGATGCAGGCGTAGTCGTTGCGCGTGTTCTGGCGCGCCACGATGGTCTCGTTGACGGTCACCAGGTTGGGAGCGCGAAACGCCTGGGACCAGGAAGCGCGCAGCAGAATGGCGTCGTGGGGCCGCCAGCCGCCAGCGATCTTGCCCACCACCGTGTCGCCGACGTCGGAGAAGCTCTCGTAGCGCGCTGCCGCCTGCACGTCGACGCTGTCGAACAGCGGAATGTGCAGTTCCGCGAACACCGAGGCGACGTTGCGGCTGCCGCTGTTGTCCGGCGTCGGGCTGGAGTTGACGACGTCCGACACGAAGGGGAAGGTGTCGCCGTCGAAGTCCGTGAAGGCGATGGTGCCGTCCAGGCGCGGGTCCCGGTCGTCCTCGAAGGACTCGCGGCGCAGCTCGGCGCCGGCGGCAAAGCCCACCGGACCGGCCGGCATCTCGAACAGGCCGTCGCGATTCAGCTGGAAGTCCACCGTGGACAGCGACATCTCGTTGTCCCGGTAGACGTCCACCAGCGCCCGTTCCAAATTGCTGTTCACGCCCTCGGCGAACGGGTTGTAGGCCGCCGACGTGGAATCCCGCAGCGCCTCGACCATCAGCGTGTTGGAGACTCGGTTGCGGGTGATGTCCTCGCGGGTCGCCTTGGAGTGCAGCACCGCGGCTTCCCAGTCCCACTCCCCGGCGCTGCCGCGCAAGCCTTGCAGAAGACGGTAGACGGTGCCGCTGTTGTCGACGATGCGGGGCACTTCCGCGTAACGGTAGTTGTCGACGGTGAGGTCCAGGCCTTCGCAGGGCACGTCTGGAATCACGCTCTCCGGCAGCCGGTTCGGCGAACCGCAGGGGCCGAACGGGTTGTAGTGGTTCTGGGCGCCGACGCGCAGCCGCACCGAGGAGAAGGAGTACGAGGCGTGGCGGCGCAGATTGGTGTCGGACTGGTAGAGCATGAACTCCGAGAAGCTCTCAACGCCGTTGTCGAAGTCGTGGTTGAGGAAAGCGAACAAGGTGCGCCGATCCAGTTCCGCGGAGACGTCGCGAAACCCGTTCAGGTTGTACCGCTCGGTGCCCTGGCCGTCGGGGGCGCCGCAGAGCCGGTCGTTCAACGCCCACTCGCAGCGCCCGTCGCCGGCGGGGTACACCTCGAACTCGCCGGCGCCGTCGGTCAGGTGGCGCACGCCCGAGCGGCTGGCGCTCGGCACCACGTCGAACTGGCCGTAGAGCGAATGCGCACTGGTGTTGCGCAGCCGGGTATCGCCGTCCCAGGGGGAGCTCTCGTCCACGAAGACCCGCAGGTCGCCCGTGGCCCAGCGCGGATCTTCGTCGGCGCGCACCCGGCCCCGGGACTGCCAGCTGCCCATCACGCTCAAGTTGGTGCGGCCGCCGTTGAAGTCCCCGCCCCAGGCGAAATCCAGGTTCACCGGCTTGCGATCCAGACGCTCGTACCAGCCGTAGCGGGCGCGGACCCGAAAGCCGCGGTAGTCGCTCTGCAGCACGTGGTTGACGACGCCGGCCACGGCGTCCGCCCCGTAAACTGCGGAAGCGCCGTCCTTCAGCACTTCCACCCGTTCGATGCCGTACACCGGGATGGTGTTCGAGTTGACGGTGTTCACCGGCACGAAGCTGCCGCCCACTTCCTCGGTCTGGTAGCTCGCGGCGTTCACCAGGCGGCGGCCGTTCAGCAGCACCAGCGTGTTGCCGGTGCCGAGGTTGCGCAGGTTGAAGGCGCCGATGTCGCCGCGCGCCGAGTTCACGCCGCCGCTGATGTTCTCGGCCTCGTTGAAGAAGTTCTGCCCCTGCTCCGGCAGCAGTTCGAGCAGTTCGTCTCCGGAGTCCACGCCGAAGGCGTCGATGTCGTCGGCGCTGAACACCGACACCGGCAGCACGCCGCCGATGTTGGCGCCGCGAATGTGCGTTCCGGTGACGACGATCTCCTCGATCATCGACTCTTCCTGTTCCTGCTGCGGCTCTTGTTGTTCGGCTTGTTCCGCCGCAACAGATGCAATGGCGACCGCGGCGGCCGACGCCGCCAACGCGAGGGGTGCTCTCATGGTTCGTACCTTGGGGGGCCGCAAGGAGCGGCGATTGCCGGCGAATGCTAGGGGATCTCGCGCCGCGCCGCCAGCGACAATTGCGCGAACGCCTGGCGCAGTTTCAGGCGCGCCTGACGCAGCGCCGACTCGGTCGCCTGCAGCCACTCCAGATCCGCCTTCAAGGCGCTCCGGTGCGCGGCCAGCGAGCGTTCCATCTCGTCGGGCTGCGGCCCGCCAAAGCCCTTGCGCCCGGCGATCAGCGCCGTCGGATCCATCGCCCGGCGCACTCTGCGCGGCGAAAGCGGCAGCGGGCCGCCGACGGTTTCGGCATAGACGCGCCGCAGTTCGGCGTTGGTGAGCTCGGTGGAACGCCGGTTCGTGGCGCGGCACAGATCGACCAGCGCCGAGGCGTAGCCGTGGGCGGCGCGGAACGGAACGTCGGCTTCCCGGGCCAGCACGTCGGCGACCTCCGTCATCGTCGAGTAGCCGCGGCCGATTTCCTCCAAGGCGCGCTCCGAGTCCAGCCCGATCGATTCGACCAAGGCGGCGTAGCGGCGGTACATCGTCTCGCTCTGATCCGCGAGCGCCAGCAAAGGGGCGATCTGCCGATAGTCGTGCATGCCGGTGTTGGCGTTGTGCGCCAGCAGGGTGATTTCCTGGGCCTTGGCGATCGTCATGCTGGCAGCGCTGCGCAGACGGTCGATGGGCCGGGGATTGCGTTTCTGCGGCATGATGCTGCTGCCGCTGGTGGTCGCCGGGTTCAGCACGATCCACGGCCGCGGATCGTGGTACTGGGCGTGGACGTTCTGCGCGAACTGGCCGACCACGACGGCGGACTGCGCCAGCGTCGCGGCGAACTCCAGCTTGTAGTCCGCAGACGCCACCAGGTTCGCATCGAAGCTGTTCGGAAGCGGCCCTCGGAAGCCAAGCAGTTCCGCCAGCCGATGGCGGTTCAAGGGAAAACCGGACGTTCCCAGCGCCGCGGCGCCCAAGGGGCTCTGGTTGAGACGCGCGTAGCCGGCCCGGCTGCGCTGCATGTCGCGTTCCAGCGCCGCCGAGAAGGCGAGCAGCTGATGGCCGAAGGTGGTAGGCTGCGCCGGCACCCCGTGGGTGTAGGCCGGCACCGGCGCGTGGGCTTCGGCCTGCGCCAGCCCGATCAGCGCCTGCCGTGCCCGCGCCATGCCCCGCGCCATGTCCAGCCAACGCTGCCGGGCGACCATGCGCCGCGCCGTGCCGTGCAAGTCCTGGCGCGAACGGCCCAGGTGGATGTTCGCGGCCTCGACGCCGGCCAGCTCGATCAGCCGCTGTTCGATGTCCAGGTAGTTGCTGGAGCGCTTGGCGCCGGGGCGGGCCTGCTCCTCCTCGATCCACTCGACGGCGTCGGCGATGGCAGCTGCCAGCGCGGCCGGTAGCAAGCCCTCTTCGGCCAACATCACCAGCGACGCCTGGTTGGCGGCCAGCAGGAAGCAGAACTGGTCCTCGCAGGGCGAACCGTCGGCGTCGTCGGCCGCCAGCACATCCACCAGGGCATCGGCGAAGGCGACCGTCGAACTGCCGACCAACGCTCGATCTTCCTCGTCGGCCACCTCGTAGGTAATCGAAGGAATGCCGAAGCGGCGATGGAAGTAGTTCTTCGCCGTTCCCTGTTCGCGCAGCGGACGCGGCGCGTTCTCGAAGGCGTAGACGCCCTGCCGGCCCTGCACGGCACCGAGCCAGCGTTCCGCGAACTGCAGCGGGCGGGTCGGCGCGTTCTCGTCCTGGGTGTAGAAGACGTTCCGCCGCGTGGAGTGGAAGTCCAAGACCAGGCGAGGCCGCTTGCGCTGCCGTTCCAGCTGCGCGACCAGATCGCGAACCGCTTGCGTTTCCGGCTGCCTGAACGGCCCCCAGTCGCGATTGAGGTCCGTCTGCCCGGCGTTGTGCCGCCAGTGGCCGTTCGCCACGCCGTCGGGGTTCAGCAAGGGCACCAGCACCAGACCGTGGCTGTCGAGGAACCGGCAGCGCGGCGACGGTGCCGGGCACTCCTGCCGTTCGGCTGCCACCAAGCGCTCGGCGAAGCGCAGGAACGCATGCGCGCCGCTCACTTCCGGCGGATGCTGGCGGCCCAGCAGCAGCAAATAGCCGGGGGCGTCGGGTTTGACGTGCATGGCCCAGATCGGCCGCCCTTGCAGCGAGCGGCCGATCTCGAACCACGAGGCCGAGGCGGTCTCGGCGAAACGCTGGCGCCACTCGTCGTAGAAGGCGACGTTCCAGTTTTCCTGCGCCGAGACGTAGAGCCCGCGCGCGTTCGGCCGCAGGCGGAACGCAGCCCCCGGGGCGTCCACTTCGACATCCGCCTCCGACAGGCGCTGCCACGTCCGGCCATCGGCACTGATCTTCGGCGGGTAGCGATGTTCGTGCCCCTCGTAGCGCAGCCGCACGCGGACTTCGCCGGCGTTCGGGCGCAGCGAGCGGACGTGGAAGCCGTACCAGGGGCTGGGGTTGATCCTGCCGCCGTCTTCCGGCGCGATGTCCACCACGACGGCGTTGGCGCTTAGCACCTGGCAGCCGCTCAGCCGAGCGCCCGGATAGTCGGCACGGAACGTGAACGCGCCGGTGTCGCAGGCGTCCGTCTCGCCGCCGAGCGCGGCGACCGTCGCGAAGATCGACGCCGCCAGCCACGCTGGCCGTGCCGATGGCACCAAAGCGCGCCAAACCGACAGGTTCGTTCCAAGCGTTCGCATAGGGTCGATCCTAGCGCCGCCGCCTTGGGCGGGCGCTCTTCGGCAGCGAACAAGCTCGGCCTGCGGCGGCACTGCCCGGCTGCCCGTCCGCGGAGCGCTTGATCCGACAAGGTTGCCAGTTGCGCGTCCAGTGTTCGTCGGTCTGCACATGGCCGACGCGAACGCTCTTGCAGACGCTGTCCTGAAACTCGGCAGCGGGAAACCCGCGCGCCAAGCGCAAGACAACGCCTTCCCGCTTGCCGCCGAGCACAGAAGGTTGGCGCTGGACGTCGCTCATGAAGGCGCGGATCTCCGACACCGACTGGAACCGGCCGCGATACAGCACCGGCACGACCGGAATGCCGCGGCGCTTCGCATAGTCTTCAAGCTCCGCAAAGGCGGCGAACGCGCCATCCCCGTTGCGCAGCGCGAAGGCGTGGAACGTCGCGTCTTCGAGCACCGGGTCGTAGGCGATGCTGTGTACGGCGTAGATGTCCTCGCCGTACAGGTAGACGTCGGGTTCGGTGACTTTCCAGGCATGGTGCTTCTTCACCATCGCCATCCACTTGCCGTCGGACGGAGCAGCCACGCTGCGAGCGTAGACGACGCCCTGGTGCAGCAAGGTGTTGCCGCCGTCCAGCTTCTCGGTCGCCACCACCTGTTCGCCAACGAACCGCTCCGGCACCGAATGCACGGCATCGCCCCGACCCGTGGTCGGCGACCAGGGCCAGTACCGGGTGTGCGGGTACTTGGCGCTTGGCGGCAAGCTCCGACCGGTGGTCACGGCGGTTGTTCCCATCGAGCGGGCATTGCGTGGCTCCGGTGGGTCGTCCGGTTAGCTTAAGCTCTCTGCGGGCGTTCCTCAACATAGCGCGTCGATCGCGGCGATCGCATGCTGGTTCGTCGCGTTCGCTGCAAGCGACTTGGAAGAACATCCGGTGCTCGCCTATGCTGCATAACCTGTTCCGCAACAGCCTCGTGGCAGGAGACGCCATGTTCGCCAAGGTCGAGAAAGCAACCCGAACCGGCGCCGCCCCGGGACGGACGCGCTCTACGAAGCTCCGGGCGGTGCTTGGCGCGCTCGTCGTCGGCGTGGCGCTGCATGGCCATGCTGGCGCCCCCTACGTCGATCCGGCCGACGATGCCCGCCACTTCGGGCCGCCAACGCGCTTTCTGTTCTGGAGCCCCAAGCAGAAGGTGGCAGGCTTTCGCAACATCGCGTCGATCTTCCCAACGCGAACCATTCGTGCCGGCAACGAGGTGCTGCCGCTGCCGGTCGCGCGCCGGACGCTCCGCCGACTGATCTACCGCATCGGCGGCACCGCCTTCGACGTGGACGACTTCATGGAGCACAACCACATCGTCGGCTTGATCGCCGTCAAGGACGGCGTCGTCCGCCTGGAGCGCTACGCCGCCGGCAACGACGAAGACAGTCTCTGGGTGTCATTCTCCGTCGCCAAGTCCGTGGTCTCGATGCTGGTCGGCGCGGCCATCGCCGACGGCTACATCGCTTCCGTGGACGAGCCGGTTACCGACTACCTGCCGCGTCTGAAGGGTTCGGCCTACGACGAGACGAGCATCCGCGATCTGCTGCAAATGGCCTCCGGCGTCGCGTGGAACGAGGACTACGCCGACCCCGCCTCCGACATCAACAACACGCCGCCGAACCTGGTCGATCTGTACCGCATGCTTCGCACGAAGCCGCGAGTCGAGGAGGCCGGCGAGGAGTTCAACTACAACACCGCCGAAACCAACCTGGTGGGCGCCCTGCTGCGCGCCGCCATCGGCAACAACCTGGCCACCTACCTCGAACACAAGGTGTGGCTGCCCTTCGGCATGCAGGCGGACGCCAACTGGATGACCCACGGCGTCGGCGGCGGCGAACTCGGCGGCTGCTGCATCAGCGCCACCTTGCGCGACTACGCCCGCATCGGCCTCTTCGCCTTGGCCGACGGCGTTCTTGCCGACGGCACGCGAGTGCTGCCCGAGGGCTGGATGCAGTCGTCCACGGAACCTTCGAGCGCCTATCCCGGCTACGGCTATCTCTGGTGGCTGGAAGACGGGCCCTACTCCGCCCTCGGCATCTTCGGCCAAACCATCTTCGTGGACCCCGCGCGCAACCTGGTGATCGTCACCCACAGCGCTTGGCCGACAGCCATCGGCGACGCCTTCTACCGACATCAAGGGGCGTTCTTCGGCGCACTGGCGAGGCGGCTGGCCGGACGCTAGCGGCCAGCGTTCCTTCGTCCGTTGTTTGACACGCCGCCGGCGCCTCCGCACACTGAATCCCACGGCTCAACTGGAAGCGTTCGATCGGATGGGCGCGGCTCGCGACCAACTCCCGTGGCGCATCGTGGCGGACGACGAATCCACGGTGGCGGAACTGTCGTCTTTGCAGGGATGCTGGACGGAAGCGCTCTACCTGAAGCTGACGGAGCGGTGCAACCGGCTGATCGAGTTCACCGACGGCCACCTGGACCTTCTGCCCATGCCGACCACGCAGCACCAAGCCGTGCTCAAGTTCCTGTTCCTGGCCTTTCACGCTTTCCTCGGGCCCCGGGGCGGAGCCGTGTTCTTCGCCCCGCTGCGGCTTCGCATCCGCCCCGGCAAGTTTCGCGAGCCAGACTTGCTGGTGCTGCTGAAGGCGGACGATCCTCGTCGGCAGGACGCCTTCTGGCTGGGCGCGGATCTTGTCGTTGAGGTCGTAAGCCAAGGGGATGCTCGCCGCGACACGGTGGACAAGCGCTTTGACTATGCCGAAGCCGCCATTCCCGAGTATTGGATTGTCGACCCGCAAGACGAAACGATAACCGTCTTGACGCTCGTGAACGGCGAGTACGAAGAACACGGCGTCTTCAACAAAGGAGACAGCGCCGCTTGCGCATGCCTGCCGGACTTTCCGGTCGTCGTGCAGGACCTCTTTGCGGCCGAGTGACACTCGACGCCGCTGACAACCATGTCCTTTGATCTGGACGACTTCGTTCGTGCCCACGAGCACGACAGCGACCGTGCGCTCCTCTTGGCGTGTCTGGCGGAGATGGAAGGCGGCACGTCGGGGCTGTCGAGCCTCGAGATCCATGCGCCTTTGGAGGTGATGGCGCGCTACCTGCTGCTGCCGCTGGCGGACTCCCGACGGCGACAGGGCGCTCGGCGATACCTCGTGGAAGCGGCGCGGGATTTCGCCGACGTTGCGGTACCCGCGATTGGGCAGGCCGACGATCCCACCAACTGCGTGGGCGGAGACGACTTGGCGACTGCCTCATGGTCGGTGATTGGTCGCTGTTTGGCCATGTGCCAGCCGGAGAGTCGGCTGAATCGACAGGCTTTGGCCACACGCGTTCTGCAGCAGGTCGGCGGTGCCGGCCACGGCCAGATTCTGCTGGGCCATATGCTGGACGCCGACCTGCATGTGCGGCGCAAGCTGCTGCCGCACTTGCAGATGTTCGTTCGGGCGTACCGCGAGGACCCGAGCACAGAAAACGGCGCAGTGATTCCACAGCTCGGGCCGCTGCTGCGGGTAGGGCCGGCTGCCTTCGACGAGTTCTTGAGCGGCGTTCCTCGGTCGAGCGTGGACACGCCGCATACGGGAATACGCGGCGTGATGGCGCGCGGCCAGGGAGTGGAGATCACCGCTATCGACAGCGTCGATGGCAGGACGCCGTTCGAAGCCGCGGGAACGGCCTGCGTCGCCGCGGCGCGCATGATGCTGACGGCGGAGACGGACATGGAGTACGGATGGTCGCACTGTCTCACGTTGTCGGAAGCGGCCTGGGGATTCGTCGACAGGGACGACGACGCAGGAGCGCTCGTGGCGTTGTCCTACGTGACGGGCTACGTCTCGGCGCTGGGTTTCCCCGGTTGGCCTTCCCCCGCGCCCACCGCCTCAACGCGGGCCGCGGGGATTGCCGCTCTTCGGCAGGCGCTGGCCTCGACATCGCCGGAGGACGCCGTGGCCATCTGCCTGGGCGCATCCGAGGAGGTCGCGATGCAGGCGTGGGGCGAGGTCGTCTCGCAGGCGTGCGTCATGAAAGACGCCCACCTCGTCAAGTACGTCCACGCCGCCTTGCGATGCGCGACGAGGAAACCGGAGGCGGAACCCGTCTTTCTTGCCGCGGCAACGCGGCTGCTCGCCCGGTGGCTCGCACGCTAGGCACTCGGCGAGAGGAGCACGCTGTTCGCGGCAGAGTCTGGCGGCGAAGTAAGAGACCAAAACCAAGCCCGAGGAAAGGGCAGCCTCAATTCACGCAACGTGCCGTTGACATGTCCCACTCTACGGCAGCACCACGATGGGCACCGGTGCTGGCGGCGTTGCGGGCATCAACGGCCACATGGCGGGTGCGAGGGCCGCGAGGGTCTGCGCGCGATTGCCAGGGCTGGGGTGCGTGCGCAGGAACTCCGGCAACCCCCAACCCTGCAAGGCTTGCATCTTGCGCCACAGCGACGCTCCGGCGGCAGGGTCGTAGCCGGCCCGGGCGGCGAGCTCGATGCCGATGCGGTCCGCCTCGGCCTCGGATGCTCGGCTGTTGGGCAGCGCCAAGGCCAAGTTGGCAAGCAAGTTCGCGTCTTGCATGGTCGAGGCATCTTCGGTGGCGGCACCGACGGCAAGCACGCCCAGTCCCTGGGCGATGGCAATCGACATGCGCTCGGCAGTGTGGTTGGCGATGGCATGAGCGATTTCGTGCCCCATCACTTGCGCCAATTCGGCATCGGTGGGTGCGAGCTGCTCGACGAAACCGCTGTAGATCGCCATCTTGCCACCGGCCATGCACCATGCGTTCACAGTGTCCGGCTCGTCGATGAGCGCCACGCTCCATGCCCAGTTTCGCGTGTGCGGGAACATCGCCACCGCCTGCCCGACCAGCCGGCCGGTGATGATGCCCAATCGGTCCGCGAGTATCGGGTCGTGCAGGAACTTGCCCTGCTCGCCGACGTTGCGCAGCTGCGCGGCATACGCCCGCTGGGATTCGACGATGGCCGCCTCCGGCGAGACGAGCATGAACTGCGTACGTCCGGTCGGGCTGGTCACGCAGGCGCTCAGCACGATGGCGGCAAGCAGGGGAAGCGGAAGCCGTTTCATCTTCATCAGTCTGGTCCGAGCCTTGTGCAACGGGTGATGCCCCGATTGTCACCCGATTGAGCGGCGTTGTCACAACCAAGCGCAGTGGCGTAGACGCTTGCACCGGCACCCCGACGAGACATGCCGTCGGCGAACAGAAGCCTTGCGACACCGATCCCTCATCCACGCTCTCGCAACGCTTGAGCCAGTTCGCGCACGCCAATCCCTTCCACGCCTTGCGCCAGCGGATAGCGGTCGTCGCCGGCGTGGACGACGAAGGCGCGTGTCGGCTTGATGTCCTCGCAGGCCAGGTGAAACCCGCGGCGCACCTTGGCGGAGAGCGAGCGCTTGATCTCGATGGCCCAGCGCTCGCCGTCGGCGTGGTCGATCACCAGGTCGATCTCCGCGCCGGCGCTGGTGCGGTAGAAGCATGGCTGTGCCAGCGGCGGTAATACGCTGAGCAGCGTCTCGACCACGTAGCCCTCCCAGCTTTCGCCCACCACCGGGTGTCCGGCGAGCTGTTCCAAGGACCCGATGCCGAGCAAGGCGTGAACCACGCCGCTGTCGC
Source organism: Candidatus Azotimanducaceae bacterium (assembly GCA_965199875.1). Lineage (GTDB taxonomy): Bacteria > Pseudomonadota > Gammaproteobacteria > Pseudomonadales > Azotimanducaceae > VXYL01. The sequence goes on from OZ241346.1 coordinate 760,537, forward strand.
GCACGTAGACTTTCGGCGCCTTCACGAGGCGCTTGCCGACATTGGCCAGCAAGGGCGGCAGCCGACGCACCAGCAGCAGGTCGCACAGAAGGTCGATGTAGCGGGTGACGGATTGGGCGCTCAGTTCCAAAGCCCTTGCAAGGGCCGAGACGTTCAGCGTGGTGCCTTGGCGGTGCGCCAGCATCGTCCAGAGCCGCTCCAAGGTCGTGGCCGGAACGCGCGGCCCGAACATGGCGACATCGCGCTCCAGGTAGGTGCGGATGAAGTCCCGGCGCAGTGCCAGGCTGTCTGGGTCGCTCGATGCCAAGTAGCTCTGCGGAAAGCCGCCCCGCAGCCACAGGCGTTCGCGGGCCGAGCGGGCGTCTTCCACTTCGAGGGCGGAAAAAGGCGCCATGTCGATGTAGGCGATGCGCCCAGCCAGCGTCTCGCCGGACTGCCGCAGCAGGTCGATGGAGGCCGACCCCAGGATGAGGAACCGGCCTAGCCCCTTGCCCTTGCGCCGCCCCCGATCGATGATGCCGCGCAGCGTCGCAAAGAGTTCCGGCAGCCGATGGATCTCGTCCAGGATGACGAGCCGATCCTCTGCGTTGTCGAGAAAGAGCGCGGGCTGCGCCAGACGGTTGCGGTCGTCGCGGTCCTCGAGGTCGAGATAGAGCGCGTCTCGAGTCCGGCCGATCTCCAGAGCCAGCGTGGTCTTGCCGACCTGCCGCGGGCCGATCAAGGCAACAGCGGCTTGCCGCTGCAAGGCGCTATCAACGTCGCTGGCGATGAGACGAGGGATCATTATCCTTGCAATTTATCCACGCCTTGGAGAGATTGCAAGGATATGTTGGCTTTTGACTGCCAACGGAACAGGCAGACGCCACCGACGACCAGAAGCGGCTAAGTGCCGGCGAGGGCGGAGCACGCCAAGGTCGGGCCTTGAGGCACCAAGGTGACCGCCGAAAAGTTAACTGCGAAGCGGCTAGGCTTCGTCCTTGGACGTTACGGACTTCTGCCATGCTCCACGAGGAATCCTTCGCCGAACGCGCCGTCAAGGTCGAACTGGCCGCGCACCGCTATTCGCTGCTCCAAGACGCGAGCGGTCGGTTGCTTGGGATGGACGGGAACGGAGCGCTCAAAGCCGGCAGCGAGGCCGACGACAGCGTGGTGTGGGATTTCGACCCTGGCGGCTTTCGCCACGTTGCCCACGGACGCTCGATCGCCGCCGCGAACGAGCGCGTCGCCTTCGACGGCGCATCGTTTCGCGCCTTGCCACGGCCCGGAGAAGCTGCCCTCGGAACATCTGCGCGAGTTGCGCGCCAACGGCTGGTCTTGCCTCACCGGCATCCTTGCGCTCGATGTGGTGGACGGCCTGCAGCGCACGGCCTGCACGGATGCCTACGGCGACTCGACGCCCGATCGCGCCACGCCCCAGTTCAGCCAGCACGCGGCCTTGGCGAGAACGGCGGCGGAGCCGGTGTCGCTGTGGGTGATCCGCCAGTACCTGGGAACGCCGGACATCCACTTCTCGCACACGCCGGCGCTGATCGTGCTTGGCCGCGACGACGGCCAGCGCAACGTGCAGGGCTGGCACTCCGACTATCCCTATCACTGGGGCATCAACGTGCGCGGGCGCGTGCCGGAACTGCCCGGCGAGGTGCTGCTCGGCGTGCAGCGCAACGTCTGCGTCTCCGAGTTCACCAAGGAACGCGGCGCCACGGCCTTCAAGCTCGGCTCCCACGCCTTGAACCACGGGCCGCCGGAGGAATGGGGCACCGCGGGAATGCACGGCCGCCCCGGCTACCGCGCCGAACACGGCCTGCCCTACAACGGCCCGGAAGCGGACGTGGTGGAAGCGCCGGCGGGCAGCATCATCCTCTACGACTCGCGCACCTGGCACCGCGCCGGCGTCAACCGCACCGGCGACAAACGCGCCGCCATGCTGCAAGCCATGACGCCGATGTTCGTCATGCCGAAGAACGACACCAGCACCGCCTACAAGCACTTCCTCGACAGCGCCGCGTACCAGCAGATCAACGACCGCGAACGCAACGAACTGCGGCGCTTGATGGTGCATCGGTTTCTTGGCCCGGGCGGACGCGACGCCATTGGGCCGGACGCGGAGCTCTCGTCACGCGAGGGGTGACTCCCTCGCGGCTCGGTGCGTTCTGCGTCGGCATCAGCACGCAGTCTGGCTGGATTCGCGCCACCCAGCCGACTTGCACCTAGACGACGAGCGGACTTGCCGGTACGCCGTTCGCCAGCAGGTCGGCAAGCAGGCAGCCGAGGTTGCGCGGGCCGAAAACCTCATCGCTGGCGAGGATTTCCGCCACCGCCCACCAGCGGAACTCGACGAAGATGCCCACCTCGCTGACGTCGACGTTGTTGGTGCTCGTGGGTTGGAAGCGCCCTGTGCGAACCAGATAGATGTCCTCGTGCTGCTCCGTGACGATGCCGGCGCGGGCGAAGACGTGCGTGCGCTTCCAGACCAGCGGCGAGGGGTGGTCGAGCGCGAGGCCGGTCTCTTCCCACAGTTCCCGGCGCACCGCGCTCAAGGAGCTTTCGCCGCGCTTGCAGCCGCCGCCCGGCAACAGCCAGAAGTCGCCCGGCTGATCCGGCCGTTCGTGGCGCAGCAGCAGGACGCGCGCCGGGCATCCCGTCAGCACGACGGCACGGGCGGCCTGGCGCGTCTTGCGCGGCGGCGTTCGCACGGTGCTAGAGGGCGACGCGACGGCCGGCGAGCAAGGACAGGATGCGAAGCTGCCCCAGCAGCGTCATCGCGTTGCCGCGCTCCCATATTCGTTCGTGGGGTTGCGGTAGATGGTGTGTTCGTGGCCGCTGTCCTGGTCTTGGGTGGAGAACTCGACGATCAAGCGCGGCCCTTGAACGCGGTAGTAGATGGGGTGCGCACCGTCGATCTCGCCGTGCCAAGCGAAGTAGGTTTGGCCAAGGTCCTCGCGTACTTCCGCCAGGCGGTGCGCGGCGCTCTCGGCTGGCAGCATGCGCAGCCACAAGCCCACCATATCGACCAGCTGCTCTTGCAGCGCAGCGTTCCAGGCGCCCACGGCAGCGCCGTCGACCTCGGGTACGAAGCCGTCCTTGCCAGCGCCCGTCAGAGTTCCGCTTGGGCGGTCGTCAGAGAGTGCGTGGCGACGCTGGATTTCGTCGAGCGCACTCATGATCGCCAGACCCGCGGCCCGATGTTCCGCCAGCGGCGCCACCGTGCCTGCGGGGGTGGCGTACAGTCCGGGTTCGACGCCGACGAACGTTGGCGAAAGGGTGCTGCGCTCGCCCGCCACGGTCATGTTGATGGCCAGATGGTGGCCGCCGAACTGCCAACCCCACGGCTGCTCGCGGACGGCCGCGGCGGGCGTCGAGTCGGCGTCGACATTCTCAACCGTCGCCAACTGCGCGTTGGCCGGTTCGCCGAAGAACGCCAGCCAGTAGTTGCCGCTGCTCCAATAGAAGCCGCCAACCAGAGAGTCGGCCGCCAACGCGTCCTCCGCGCCCACCACCGCCATCGTCGTCGCATAGCCGTCGGCGCTCAATGCCGTGGCGAGGAAGCGGTGCGCCGCCTCCGCTTGCGTCTCGCTCAAGTCGCCAAGGCGCACGCCGTTGCGGTCGTTGAAGAGGCCGGGCGGCAGATTGGACCAGTTGCTCCGGCGCGGATCGTCGAAGTTGAGGACCACCTCCGCTCGTTGCGTTGCGGAAAGCGTGTCGAGGAACGCCAAGGCCGCGTCCGCCGCAGTGCGGTGCGAGCTTCGCAGCCGCTCGTAGTCGAAAGCCATGTGCGTGGGAACGATCGGTGCGTCATCGACTTCCGCGCTCGCAACGGATGGCGCAGACCCATCGCAACCCGCACACACCGCAGACAGCACGACGACGAGTGGGCCGACACGCCGGCACCGCTTGCCCAGAGCGGGCTGCCACACGCTAATCGATGGAAACCGCATCGCTGCGAACATGATCTCTCACCCTTTCGTCTTCGACTCGCCTACTGTCGCGCAAGCGGAGCGGCTTGTCCACGACGCAGCGCCGCGCTTGCACTCGGCGTGGACAGACAAGATGCACGGGCCGATACTTCGGCGTAGCTGAACGGAGCGAGACGGCAAGTGCCCTATACGAACCCCGAATACCTCGTCACTGCGCAAGAATTGGCCGCGAACCTCGATGCGCCCAATCTCCGCGTCTTCGACGCCACCGTGTTCTTGCAGCCAGCGCCAAGCGGCGTTGGCTATCGGGCGGAGTCCGGCCTGGCGCGGTTTCAGCGCGGCCATGTGCCGGGAGCGGCGTTTCTCGATCTGATCGAGGCCGCGTCGGAGACCGGCACGGGCTTGGGCTTCAGCCTGCCGCCGCCAAGCCAGCTGCAAGCGCTGTTCCGGTCCCTAGGCATCGACGACGACAGCGAAGTCGTGCTCTACAGCACCGGCCACATCATGTGGGCCACCCGGGCCTGGTGGCTGCTGCGCTACTGCGGCCATGGCCGCGCGAGAGTGCTGAACGGCGGCTTCAAGGCTTGGCGAGCGGGCGAACATCCGATCTCCACGAAGATCCGCACCTATCCTCCCGGTGGTTTCACCGCGCGTCCAGTGGAGAGCTTGTTCGCCGACAAGGAGGCCGTCTTGGCGGCCATCGCCGATGCGGAGACCTGCACGGTGAACGCCCTGTCGCCCGAAGTCCATGCCGGCGAGGGCGACTTCACCTACGGCCGGCGCGGCCACATCGCCGGCAGCGTCAACGTCTACTACGACCAACTCTTGGACGACGGCCACTTCAAGCAGAGCGACGCGCTGCGCGAGGCGCTGAACGCCAAAGGGCTGCTCGACGCGCCCCGCGTCATCGCCTACTGCGGCGGCGGCATCTCTGCGACGGTGGACGCCTTCGCCTGCCAATTGCTCGGTCACCAGAACGTCGCCGTCTACGACGGCTCGATGTCCGAGTGGGTACGCGACGAGTCGTTGCCGATGGAGACCGGTCGGTAGGCCCTTCGCTTACGGCGTCGTTGGTGTGGGTTGATCCGGTGTTGGCGACAGCTTCACCACCGCCTCGCGGCTGACCAGCGGGCGCCCGCGCCAGTTCTCCGTGATCCAGCAGAACGTCCGGTGCTCGATCTTGTTCCACTTGCTGGTGCCCGGCGGGAAGTGGCACACCGACACCTCCAGCCCCGTCGCGTCCGCGACGCGCTGCAGCCAGTTTCCACAGCCGGTTGCGCGGCCCGTTCGAGCCGCCCGCGTCCGCCGTCACCAGCAGGCACTTCGCGTCCGGATACGTGCGGACCTCAAACTGCAACAATAGGGATAACGTCTCTGGACCTCCATTGTGCAATGCAATCCTCTTTATACTCGTCGTTGGGTTTGGCGTCACAGAGCGGGAGAAGCTCTTTTCCTAGCAGTGTCAAAGAAATAGTCGATCCTCGCGGAACCTGCAATGACTCAGGAAATCTCATCGCGTACTTTTCGTCGAAGTACTGAATGTACGCTTGTCTATGTTGTACCACTGCTGTCCCATTAACTTGGAGAAATTAGGAGGCTTGGATCGTCCAGTGCGGTATGATTGCGTTCGAGAAAACCAATCGAAACACAGGAGATCCAAGCCGTGGCGCACAATAGCACGATATTCGGGCAGTTGCTCAAGCTGTTGCCGAGACATGAATTCGACAAGCTGGCGGAGAAGCACAAGACGGGGCGGATGTCGCGCAAGCTGACGCGGTGGGGCCAGTTCGTGGCGATGGGGGCGGCGCAGCTGACGGGGCGCTGCAGCCTTCGGGACATCGTGTCGAACCTGTCGGCGCAGTCGCGCAAGCTGTACCACCTGGGGGTGGGCGAGGTGTCGCGGTCGTCGCTGGCGCGGGTGAACGCGGAGAAGCCGTGGCAGTTGTACCGGGAGCTGTTCGGCGTGCTGCTGGGGCGCTGCCGGCCGATGTCGCCGGGGCACGGGTTCCGGTTCAAGAACCCGCTGTACTCGCTGGACTCGACGGTGGTCGATCTGTGCCTGTCGGTGTTTCCGTGGGCGAAGTTCCGGCGGACGAAGGGCGGGGTGAAGGCGCACGTGGCGCTGGACCACGCGGGTCACCTGCCGGCGTTCATGACGGTGACGGACGCCAGGACGTCGGACATCGAGGCGGCGCGGGCGCTGCGCCTGCCGAAGGGGAGCATCGTCGCGGCGGACCGGGCGTACATGGACTTCCATTGGATCAACTCGTTGATTCTGCAAGGTGTTTTCCTGGTGACGCGGCTCAAGAGGCGGATCAAGCACCGCGTCGTGGAGCGGCGGGAAGTCAACGAGCGGCTGGGCGTCACGTCCGACCAGACGATCGAGCTCACCAGCGCGCGGGGCCGCAAGCGGTGCCCGCACCGGCTGCGCCGGATCGGCTACCGCGACCCCGCGACGGGGAAGCACTGCGTCTTCCTGACGACGAACTTCGAGCTGTCGGCGAAGACCATCGCGGACATCTACAAGGCGCGCTGGCAGGTGGAGCTGTTCTTCAAGTGGATCAAGCAGAACCTGAAGGTGAAGAGCTTCGTGGGCACGTCGCGCAACGCCGTGCTGACGCAGCTGTGGATCGCCGTGTGCATGTACCTGCTGGTGTGCTACGTGAAGTTCCTCAGCCGCGGAGGCTGGAAGCTCGTCGGAATCCTGCGCCTTCTGCAGCTCAGCCTGTTCGAGCGGCGCTCCCTCGACGACCTGCTCGGAAACAACACTCAGGACCCGCCGACCTGTCCGCAAACCGAGATGAAGTTCGCGTGGAGTTAATGGGACAGCAATGATGTTGTACATTCATGTATCCGAGCAAGGGGCTGCCGAAGCCCGTGCTTAACCCCGTTCTCTGCAAGACATACTCCGCTAGAGGGACGATTTTCTCGAAGACTCCCAATACACGACCTCTCGATGCAATGGACCTGGGCCAAATGCCCAGACGCACTGCGCTAGTTTCGCGAATGCTTCGATGTCGTCCTTGCTCATGCAGGCTACCGCATTTAGTGCCCATTTGGAGAACGAACCCTGCGACTGTGCTTCGCCGGCGAGGATTCTCGCCCACCATTGCTGGAGACCCTCGTCGGACGTGTTCTGTGCCTTTTCTAGCCAAAGCGCGATCCAATCTGGGTCTTCGATCTTGGGATCCGGCAGATCTTCCAGCAGCGGTGTTGCCTTCTCAGCTATGGCTATCAAGTTTCCCTGCCGGTACTCAGCGAGGCCTTCCTCAATGGTCGCAATGTCCCGGTTGGTCTGCGCTTCGATCAACTTGACGTCGCGGTCGGCTTCTGCATTGAGTCGTTTACCGTGCGCTGTTGCACCCGTTGCATCGGACACCAACTGCGCGACATGCTCTAGCCCCTTTCCAAGGCCTCCGCCCTTGGAACCCTTGGAACTTAGTATGTTTATGTTTACTTTCACCATAAGTTAGTGCTCTCGCTTAGACGCTACGTCCCATCGACGCTCGACAACAATCCAGCCTCCTTGTTGCGGATGTGACCCATGGTGGTCGCCCTCGTTGCATGGGCACTTCAGTGGCCAGTCTCGGCGTCGCAGGCAGCCGCGCCGACCGGTAGAGAGCCCGGAGATCGGTCAGAGATGTCCTGCGAGCGTACTTATGCATCGGCCTGCATCGTGTTTCTCGCCACATACCCTAACACACCAAGGGCGGCGCGTGGGCTAGGACTGCGTCCGGAAGTCAACGCCCCAACGTCCGAACCAGATGCCCTCGTACTGCTCGGTGACAATGCCAGCGTGGCGAATACAGGCGCCTCCGCCGAGCGCCGAGGTCGGCTACAATCCGCCGCATCCAGAGCGTGGCCCGCCAGCATGGCCGATTTCCTTGACCAGCCCATCCTGAACTCGCCCTACGAGCGGCCTGGGGAACACTGGGAGCTGGACGACAACCGACAGCCCACCAACAAGCGCATCGGCAGCCGCCGGCCTGCCTCCTTCATCACGCCAGTGCCCAAACCGCGCAAACAACGGCGCCAGCAGGCGGAAATGGTGCTCAACCAAGCTGCCGCAGAGGTCAGCAGCGACAATCAACGCTACGACTTGGATGCCCACATCAACGCCTTGCGCCGACAGCTCGACGCTTGGCGCGAGTTGCCGGCCCACCAGTGGCGGGTGACGCCGCAGACCGCCCGGCTGCTCCAACACTGGCGGCACCACTCCTTCAGCGGCATCCGGCCGTTCTTCTGCCAAGTGGAGGCGGCGGAGACGGTGATCTGGCTTACCGAAGTGGCACCCAGCCTTGGCCGCGAAGCGCGCAACATCCTCGAGCACCTGCGAAACGCCAACGAAGGCGCCAATCCGGGGCTGTCGCGCCTCGCGCTGAAGCTGGCAACCGGCGCCGGCAAGACCACGGTGATGGCCATGCTCATCGCGTGGCAGACGGTGAATGCCGTGCGGCATCCCGGCAGCCGCCGCTTCACGCGGGGCTTCCTCGTGGTGACGCCGGGCATCACCATCCGCGAACGGCTGCGGGTACTGCAACCGAACGACCCGGACAGCTACTACCAAGCCCGCGAGCTGGTGCCGCAAGACATGCTGACGGACCTGCAGCGCGCCACCATCGTCATCGCCAACTACCACGCCTTCATCCGCCGCGAGCACATGTCCCTGGCGAAACCCTATTGTTGCAGGCTTTCGGCGTCTAAGTTACGAGGGCATCGAGGTACTGAGACATTGCGGCCTCTGTCTTGGGGTCGCTCATGATGGACAGGACGCGCTTCTGCCCGGAGTTGACGAAGCGGCCGGCGCGGAGAAGGAAGTCGTTTCTCATGGTTCGCAGCTGGGCGAACGCCCACAGAGGGGAACGCTTGGGACTGGTGCGCCGGCACGGCGGCCGGGCGGCCATCTGGAGTTCGCGGGCGAGGTTGTGGGCGAGCACGGCGGCGAGGGCGAAGACGCGGTTGGCGGCCTCCTTGCGGCACGGCGCGTAGCCGAGGCCGCACTGCGACTTCAGTTCGGCGAACATGGCCTCCTGGGCGCCGCGGCCTTCGTGGAACAGCGCCACGGCGCGGGCGCGGACGCGCTTGCTGGTGGCCACGACCTTGAACTCGAAGCCGTGCTCGCGGGGCTCGAACAGGTCGAGCTGCAGCGGTTCCTTGCGGCGCAGGGGAACCCGTCGCCGGACGACCACCAGGCGTCGTCGGCAATGCCAGCTGGCGGGCTTCCAGCGCAGTTCGAAGAAGGAGATGTCCGGGCTGGCCCGGCGCCACCGGCGGCGCCCCTCGACGGCGGCCTTGAGGTCGGCGAAGCGGGCGAACGGCACGGACACCGTGTATTCGACTTCGCGCTTCTCGAGTTCGCCGAGCAGCTTGCCGTCGAAGAACGCGGCGTCCATGCGCGTCTCCAGGCGGACGCCCGGCAGTGCGGCGCGGAGCCGGTCGGCGGTTCCGCAGATGAAGTCCAGGGCTCCCGTGGAGTCGGCCACGTTGCCCGGACGGTGCAGGACGTCGAGCGCCTGGCCGGTCTGCGCGACGGTGGCGAACAGCGGCCAGTAGCTCCGCTGCCCCTTCCTGGCCGGGTTGTAGCCGACCGCCGTGCCTTCCGCCAGCCGGCGGGTGCCCAGCACCGTGCCGTCGAAGTCCACCGTCGCCCGCCGCGGCGCCAGCGCCCGCAGCCGGTCCAGCGCCATGTCGCGCGCCAGCGCCCGCAGCCGGTCCGCGCCGCGCGCGTCCATGTCCGACAACGCCCGCGACACCGTCGACACGTCCGGCAGCCGGCGCAGCCCCACCGCCCGCCGCACCGCCTCGTCGTTCCGGTAGCGCACCATGTCGCGCAGTTCGCGGCAGCCGACCAGCAGATGCACCACCAGCAGCAGCGTCACCGCGTGCGGCGCGTAGGCGCGCCGGCCCGACTCGTGCCGGAAGCAGCCGCGCAGCCGCTCCTTCAGGCCGAGACGCGAGAACAGACCTTGGAACACCACCAGCCCGGCGTGCGACGTGAGACTCTGGTCCTCGAACCGGACGACCAGCCCGCTTCGCGTTTTGCCGCTGACTTCTTTCCTGATACGATTCACTTCGGCGGTCTCCTCCGATGTTGCCTTCGATCACCAACATCGTAACAGAGGAGGCCGCCTTTTCATCTGCGGGAAACGATGAAATGTCGTATTCCAGCCGCGCCGAATACCGAAAGACCAGCTCCCGGACAACCTCACTTGGAGTGAGCTCAACCGGCAGGCCCGAAGCGCCGCGGAAACCCTGGTCCGTCGTTGGGATCCCATACCTTTGGAACTCTCGACCTGCAACAATAGGGGAAAGGCAGTCGTACCTTGCTGCAGGGCCACGGCCCGGCGCTGCAAACGCAGGAGACCGAAGGCCAGATGCTCCGCCGGGTGATGCCGGAACTGATGGCCATGAAGCGCATCCTCGCGTTCAACGACGAAGGCCACCACTGCTACCGCGAGCGCCCTGCGGAGGCCACCGAGGAGGGCGACCTCAAGGGCGAGGAACGCGACGAAGCCAAGCGCAATCAAGAAGCGGCCCGGGTGTGGATCTCCGGCTTGGAATCCGTCCATGCGAAGCTGGGGCTAAGCCGCGTGATCGATCTCTCCGCCACGCCGTTCTTCCTGCGCGGCTCCGGCTACGCGGAAGGCACGCTGTTCCCGTGGACGGCATGCGATTTCTCGCTGATGGACGCCATCGAGTGCGGCATCGTCAAGCTGCCCCGGGTGCCGGTGGCGGACAACGTCCCCAGCGCCGAAATGCCCGTCTACCGCAACCTCTGGGAGCACATCGGCAAGGCAATGCCGAGGAAGGGCCGCCGCGCCAACGCCGGCGCTCTGAACCCGTTGGACCTACCGGTGCAGCTGCAAAGCGCCCTTGAAGCACTATACGGGCACTACGAACGGATATTCGACGAATGGCAGCGCGCCAAGATCGACGTGCCGCCGTGCTTCATCGTCGTCTGCAACAACACGGCCACCTCCAAGCTCGTCTACGACTACATTGCCGGCTTCCATCGGCAACGCAAGGATGGTTCGCAAGAACCCGTATCCGGCCGCTTTGCCCTTTTCCGCAACTTCGACGAAACCGGCAACGCCCACCCGCGCCCGCGCACGCTGCTGATCGACAGCGAGCAACTCGAATCGGGCGCCGCGTTGGACGCCAGCTTCCGCGACATCGCCAAGGACGAAATCGAGCGCTTCCGGCGCGAGGTGGTGGAACGCACCGGCCAAGGCCGCAACGCCGACGATTTCACGGACGAAGATCTGCTGCGCGAGGCGATGAACACCGTCGGCAAGGCGGGGCGGCTCGGCGGCGAGACGCGCTGCGTGGTGTCCGTCTCCATGCTCACCGAGGGCTGGGACGCCAGCACGGTGACGCATGTGCTCGGCGTGCGCGCCTTCGGCACCCAATTGCTGTGCGAGCAAGTGGTGGGCCGGGCGCTGCGCCGCCAATCCTACGAATTGAACGACGCCGGCCGCTTCGACGTGGAATACGCGGACGTGCTGGGCATTCCCTTCGACTTCACCGCCAAGCCGACCATCGTGAAGCCGCAGCCGCCACGCAACACCGTGGTGGTGCAGGCCGTGAGCCCGGACCGAGACGCCTGCGCGATTCGCTTCCCGCACGTTGCCGGCTATCGGGTGGAACTTCCCGAAGAACGTCTAGCGGCGACGTTCGACGACGACTCTACCTTCGTTCTGACGCCTGAACTCGTCGGCCCGGCGGAAACGCTGAACGAAGGCATCCTCGGCGAGAGCGCCATGCTCACTTTGGCACACACCAAGTCCACGCGCTCTGCCACGGTGGCCTACCACCTTGCCAGGAATCTGGTGGAAAACAAATGGCAGGACGCCGACGGCACCCCGAAGCTGCACCTCTTCGGGCAACTCAAGAACATCGCCATGCAGTGGCTGCGCAGCCACCTGGTCTGCCAAGGCGGTACCTACCCGGCGCAACTGCTCTACAGACGGCTCGGCGACGAGGCCTGCGAGCGCATCACGCGCGGCATCGTCCGCGAGAACATCGGCAGCCGGCCTGCCACGGTGGTGTTGGACCCGTACAACGCTCACGGTTCCACGGCCGACGTCCACTTCGCCACCTCCAAGGAGACCTACCGCACCGACCCGCGCCGCTGCCATGTGAATCACGTGGTGTGCGACAGCGGCTGGGAGGCCGAGTTCACCCGCAGCATCGAGGCGCATCCCAAGGTGTACGCCTACGTGAAGAATCAAGGCTTGGGCTTCACCGTGCCGTACCGCTTGGGCGGCGAAGCCCGCGCCTATGTGCCGGATTTCATTGTGCTGGCCGACGACGGCCACGGCAAAGACGACCTCCTGCACCTGATGGTTGAAGTGAAGGGACGCCGCTTGGAGGATGCCAAGGCGAAGAAGGAGACCGTGGAAACGCAGTGGATGCCGGGCGTCAACCGCCTCGGCGAGTACGGACGCTGGAAGTTCGTGGAGCTTCGAGACGTGTACAGTATGCGCGAGGAGATCGACGCGGTGCTGGACGACCAACGATGAAGCTCCACTACTACGCCGACACCGACAGCCTCCACGTTGAACTCAAGGATGCGCCCGGCGTTGAGACCCGCGAAATCGCAGACGGCCTCAATGTTGATGTGGACGCATCAGGCGAAGTTGTTGGGTTCGACATAGACCACGCGGCCAAGCGCTTCGGCCTCACCACGCTTGAAGTGGATGGGTTGCCGGTGCAGAAGTATCGAGCCGGCTAGGGGCCCCAGACTGATGGCACGAAAGACCCGGAGATCAAAGCAGGTGACCGCGTTGACGCACGGGGAGGCGTCGCGCAAGAACCTTCCAACGGCGGAGCATCAGGCGGTGTTGGCGGAGGATGACCGCAAGCCGGTGCCCGTGACCTACGAGCGCAATCGCGACCTTGACCCGCAACTGATGTGGCGCGGCAAGGACGAACAGGGTTGGCAAGACCTGGTGGTGCCGGCGCCGCCGCTTTTCATTCAGGAGAAGGTGAAGCCGAAGGTGCTTATCGACGACCTCGTGCGGCGCAGCAAGGAGGAACAGGCGGAGGCCGAACCGCAAGTGGATATGTTCGCGGACTTCAATGGATTGCCGGATGAGAACGCCCGCACCGAGTTCTACCAACACGACGCCAGCTGGACGAACCGCATGATCCTCGGCGACAGCCTGCAGGTGATGGCGTCCTTGGCCAAGCGCGAGGGCTTGCGCGGCAAGGTGCAGTGCATCTACATCGACCCGCCCTACGGCATCAAGTTCAACTCCAACTTCCAGTGGTCCACCACCAGCCGCGACGTGAAGGACGGCAAGGCCGAACACATGACCCGCGAACCGGAACAGGTGAAGGCGTTTCGGGACACTTGGCGCAATGGGATCCACTCGTATCTGACCTATCTGCGCGACCGGCTGACGGTGGCGCGGGATCTGTTGACGGAAAGCGGCTCGGTGTTCGTGCAGATCGGCGACGAGAATGTACACAGGGTGCGGGCGGTGATGGACGAGGTGTTTGGGGAGGACAATTGCGTCAGCCAGATCACTTGCCGTGTGAGCAGTGGAACGACGCGAGAGCGGTCGGTTAAAGGCGTGGCTGATTACCTTCTGTGGTACTGCAAGGACTCCGAAAACTCGAAGTTCCGCCGATTGCTTCAGCAGCGGGAGATCGAGACGGGGATGTACAGTCAAGTGCAGGAAGCGGATGGCTCGCGAAGGCCGATGTCTGCGAACGAGAAGCGCGACACGTCGACCTTGCCGGAAGACGCCAAGGCATATCGAAAGTTGCCACTTCATTCGATGAACACCGGCGATCACGAACCGCGAGTTGCTTTCGGAACCAGGTGGCGAATACCGCCAACTTCTCATTGGCGGTATTCGCCACTTGGTTTCCGACGACTACTCGCGGCAGATCGTGTTCAAGCCGACAAGACGGCTTTGAGCTCGATCTACTTCCATCAAGACTATCCGGCAACGGAAATCAGCAATCTGTGGACAGACACCGGCCCTGAGATCGCGAAATCCTATGTCGTTCAGACCAGCACGAGGATCGTCCAGCGCTGCATCTTGCTGACCACCGACCCCGGCGATCTCGTCCTAGACCCCACCTGCGGCTCCGGCACCACTGCTTACGTCGCCGAGCAGTGGGGCCGCCGCTGGATCACGATCGACACGTCTCGCGTCGCACTCGCCCTAGCCCGTGCCCGCATCATGGGCGCTCGCTACCCCTACTACCTGCTGGCGGACTCCACCGAAGGCCAAGCCAAGGAAGCGGAACTCTCTCGCACAGTGCCTTCCCAGGCGCCTACCCACGGCTCCGTCCGTCAAGGCTTCGTCTACGAGCGCGTGCCGCACATCACGCTTAGGGCCATCGCCAACAACGCCGAAATCGACGTCATCTACGAAGAGTACCAAACCAAGCTCGAACCGCGGCGCGAAGCGCTCAATCGAGCGCTGGGCGAGCAGTGGGAGGAGTGGGAGATTCCCCGTGAAGCCAACGACGAGTGGCCGAAGAAGACGAAGCAGCTCCACGCCGAGTGGTGGCAGCAACGCATCGCCCGCCAGCAGGACATTGACGCCTCCATCGCCGCCAAGGCGGACTACGAGCACCTCTACGACAAGCCCTACGAGGACAGCGGGCGCATCCGCGTGGCTGGCCCGTTCACCGTCGAGAGCCTGTCGCCGCATCGCACGCTGCCCGTTGACGAAGACGGCGATGCACAAGGCGACGAGGTGCGCGACGAACGCGCTTCGTACCAAGTGGGCAACGGCAATCAGGACTTCACGACGGTCATCTTGGAGAATCTGCAAGCGGCCGGCGTTCAACAGCTCCACAAGGACGACCGGATCACGTTCACGGCGCCGCTTGATGCGTGTGAACACTGGCCCGGCGCGTCTGTTTGCGCCATAGGTCGCTATACGGAAGGCAACGGCAGCGAGAAGCGAGCGGCCATCTTCGTCGGCCCGGAATTCGGCACGGTTTCCCGCCCAGATCTGGTCGAGGCCGCCCGCGAAGCCGCCGACGCCAACTGCGACGTGCTGATCGCCTGCGCCTTCAACTACGACGTGCAAGCCTCCGAGTTCGCCCGGCTGGGCCGCGTGCCGATCCTTAAGGCGCGCATGAACGCGGACTTGCACATGGCGCAAGACCTCAAGAAGACGAACCGCGCCAACCTGTTCGTCGTCTTCGGCGAGCCGGACATCGAGATTCTGCCAGCGGACGACCAATTCCAGGTGAAGATCAACGGCGTGGACGTGTACCACCCCAGCAGCGGCGAAGTCCGCAGCCACGAAACGGACGGCATCGCCTGCTGGTTCGTGGACACGGACTACAACCAGGAGAGCTTCTTCGTCCGCCAAGCCTACTTCCTCGGCGCCAGCGACCCCTACAAATCCTTGAGAACCACGCTGAAGGCCGAAATCAACGCCGACGCCTGGGCCACCCACAAGAGCAACACCTCCCGCCCCTTCCCCGAGCCGAAATCCGGCCGCATCGCCGTGAAAGTCATCAACCACCTCGGCGACGAGGTAATGAAGGTCGTTCGTTTGCCAGGCGAGACGCGCTGAACTCGACTTGGAAGTACCCAGTGTCGGGCTTGCGGACGCGACAGAGGGTGGTCATGGAGGTGGGGCCAGCGTCGGGCCGTAGTATGATGCGGCGCAGGCTGGTGCCGGCCCAACCCGCGCCGCACGGTCGGCGCGGCACTGGTGCCGATGGACGCCGGACGCTTGATGGATGCCGAGGACAAGGAGCAGCGAATGGGCGAGATAGTCGCTTTGATGGAACTGGAAAACACCGTTGACCGAGACAACGCGAGCGATGGCCTGTGCGACGAGTCCGCGGTTCGCCGCGCGACGGTGAAGGGCGTGGTGGACACCGGCGCGGTCATGCTCGTGCTGCCCGAGGACGTCGTCGGGCGCCTCGGCTTGAAGACGCGGCGCGAGGTGATGGTGGCCTATGCCAACGAGTACAGGGAGACCCGCAAGGTCGCCGGGCCGGTAACGGTGCAGATCGGCAACCGCTTCATGAACGCCGACTGCATCATCGGGCCGCCATCGAGCGAGCCGCTGATCGGCCAGATCGTACTGGAAGCGCTGGACCTGACGGCGGATTGCGGCAATCGCACGCTGTCGCCGCGCCCGGAATCGCCGGACGCCCCTCTGCTGAAGCTGAAGTGAGCTGTGCCAGCGGTAGCTTCGCTGATGTCCGACGCTCTCGTGACGCCTTGAACGTGCCCGCGAGTGCGACGCCGTACACGCGCACCGCGACGTAAAGGACAGCAGACCGGAACGCGTGGTCCGGCTCGCGGGCTGGGCTTAGGCGCGCGTCTTGATCGCGAGGATCGCGTTGGCTTCTGCCTGCGAGATGCCGTGCGTCAGCTTCTTGGCGTACTGTTTGTAGTTGGCGACCGAACGGGCGGTCGTCTTGGCGCCGGGCACCTGCTCACGCACACAGTCGGCGATCTTGCAGTACGACAGACCACGGCGGTCTTCGTCAGCCACTTGCATGAGGTCAACGATCATGTCACGAGTGGCGCCCTTCGACCGTCGCGACGGCCGGGGATCGGCTGGGCGTTCACATACGCTATCGACTCCCATCTGCTCATGCGCGTGCTTGTCCTTCGGCAAGAGCATCTTCAAGTAGTCGGCATTTGTATTGCGAAGCGCCACAATGAAGTTGTATTGGGTCTGACAGTACGCCTGAAGTCCTTGGAAGGGCTTGGCCCGTTCGTAATACCCAGCCTTTGCCATGAATTCCTTGATCTTCTGCAGCCGCTCAGGATCGTCAACGAATTCTTGAAAGTGCTTGCTGCTTTTGGCTTCATTCGCTCTCTTGGTAGCCGGAACCAAGTTTCCGTACAGGTGCAGCCCGCAATAATGCCGGTTGATGGGAATGGCATGGTCCCACGCCTTGTTGTCTCTATTGAGCGGCACGCCGGTGTACGCACAGCAGTTCTCGAAGAACTCAAGCGTCTGCTTCCGTTGCTCGGGTTTCAGGCCGCCGGCCAGCTTGCCAGCGTCGGACAGCAGGACGCGGACAAATTCGTTGGCCGCATTGCTTATGCTTATGGCCATCTGCGAGTGCTCCTTCGGTCGCAAAGTCGGTTTCGGTGGCGTGCGCCAGCATAGCATCTGTGGCCGTCTGGTGCTCTGCTGCATAATTTGCACAAAGCAGTACCAAGCCACGCACCTCTTCTATCTAGCCGAACTTCACCTCCACCAGCCCGCCCGTCACGGCGAAGTGGATGTAGCAGCCTGCCACTTTGCGCCCGGCCGCTTCCAATGCCTTGCGGTAGGCGTCGAGTTGGCCGCTGTGCTTCAGGGCTTCCTCTTGCCAAGTGGATTTGCGCTGGGGCGAGGACTTGTGGTCGATGACGAGCCAGCCGGCGTCGGTCTCGGCCAGCAAGTCCACCAAGCCGCGTACGGCGTGGCCGTCGTCGAGTTCGTGGTGGAGGGGTACTTCCACTTCGATGCGGGAGGGCGCGAAGTGCTGCTCAAGGGCTTGCTGGAATCGGCGTACTGCGGCTAGGGCATCGGGCGCGGTCAGGTGGCCGTCGACTTGGTGGTTGGCGAGGATTTCCTTGGCGCGGGCGACGCCTTCTTGCGCTTCGAGCGGGTTGACGAACTCTGCGGCGATGACGGCGTGGAGGCCGTTGCCGACGTCCGCCATCTCCTTGCCGAGCAGGGGGATGCGTTCGCCGAAGTCGATGATCTGGCCAACTTCGGCGGCAACTGGCGGCAAGGAAGATGGCGACAGGAAGCGGCGCGTCTGCACACGGCGCTCTCGTTGCTCGAACCAGCGCGGTTGGTAGGCGATCGTTGCGGGATTCGCACTGACGGCGTCGATCTTCTCTACGCGGGTTGGGATGGCGATGTCGCCGGGGAGCGTCGTTTCGCCGCTGTCGCCGGAGGGGATGGCGAAGTCCTGCATGAAGCTCTGCATCCACACTCCCTTGCCAGGGCCGCGCACGGCGGTCTTGCTCGGCAGGGCGATGATCAAGCGGTCTCTGGCGCGGGTCATGCCGACGTAGGCAAGGCGCAACTGCTCCGCTAGGCGCCCTTCTGCACAGCGTTGCCCTTCCTCGGAATCGACGACGGCGTCCAACGCCGGCAGGCCGCTCTTGCGGTTGCCGAACACGTTGGGCCAATAGCGAAGCTGGCGGTGCGCGAGGGGCGCGGCGATGTCGAAGTCGGTGGTGAGTTCGATGCGCGTGTCCCACACCGGCAAGCGCGTCTCGCGGTAGTCGAAGTCCGTGCAGATCACCACCGGCCACTCCAAGCCCTTGGCGCGGTGGTAGGTGAGCACATGGACGGCGTTGCCGCTAGTCACAACCGGCTGCAGATCCAAGTCCGGCGAACTCGGGTGTTCCAGCCAGAGCAGGAATCCGCTCAGCGTGCCTGGGTCGTGGTGAGAGGCGGCGTGCTTTTCGTACTCCACGGCCAAGGCGAGAAAAGCGTCCAGGTTCTTCTGTCTTTGCGCGGCGCGGATGTCGTCCGGCCCCCAGGCGGCGACGATGCGGCGGATGTCTACTTCGTTCAGCACCCGGGCGACGATCTCCACCGGCGAACGCAATGCGCTCTCGTCGCGCAACTCGCTCAAGCGCCGGATGATGGGGTGGTCCTCTTCGCCCCAGGCAATGGCCTCTTTGCCTTCTTCCAGCCAGCGCAGGCGGTCTTCCAGCCATTGTTCCGGTTGCTCGCCGTCGGCCAACGCCCGTATCTCCGCGCTGGCCAGCGTGTCGGCGCTGTCGGCCACGCGACGCAGGCAACTCCTAGCCAGCGTGATCTCAGCGGTCGTCAGCAAGCCTAGCAGCGTCATCTTCATCGGCAGTTGCCGGCCACGCAGCGCTTGGGCGATCTGCTCCACATGGTCGTTGGTGCGCGCCAGCACGGCGATGTCGCCATAGTCCACCGGGCGTTCGCTGCCGGACACCGGATCGGTGACGAGTTCGCCATCGGCCACCAGACGCGCCACGCCGTCGGCGACCAGCTGTGCACATTCGGCGATGTTTTTCGCGCCGAGCTGCCAAGTGACGACGGCGGTGCCGGGCAATGCGCCGCGCTGCGCTTCCAGCGCGACGGCACTCCGCTCGATGGGCTGTTTCGGATCGTTGCCGAAGTTGGCGGCGAAGAGTTCGTTCAAGTAGTGCAGCAAGTTGGCTTGGGAGCGCCAGTTCCGGCGCAGCACGTCCCGCTCCGCATTGCCGGCGGCAAGGCCTTCGAGGGTGGCGAAGACAAGCATCGGGTCGCAGCCGCGGAACTCGTAGACGGCTTGTTTCACGTCGCCGACGAAGATGACGCGATTGGCGAGCGCCGCGAGTTTTAGAAATAGCGCCAACTGCATGGGGTTGGTGTCCTGGAACTCATCCACCAGCAGCAGCTCCACTTCGTCGGCAAGGCGGGTGCGCACGGTCTCGTCGTCCAGCGCGTGCAGCGTTAGCTGCTCCATGTCGGCGAAGTCGATCAGGCCGTGGTCTGTCTTCAACTGGGTGAAACGCCTCATGCAGTCGGCGGCGGTCTCGAAGACGCCGTGGGTGAAGGCGCGCAAGGCTTCTTGGAACTTCGGGTGTCGCTCGTAGAGCACGGCAGTCTGCGCGACAGGCGCCCAATGCGCGGACGATTTCTTGGCGCCCTCGTTCGTGACCAAGCGCATCCAAACCTGCCACGGGCAATTGTCGCGCTGCAAAGACGCTTGGGACTCCGCGAGCAGTGCGCGGTACTCCTCGGTCTTCTTCGTGCCGTCCTTGGGCATCTCGACGGCTTCCGCGACATGGCGTTTCAGTTCGTCGGTTGGGTCGGTTTCCAGCGGTTCGCCGAAGAAAGCCAGCAGGTCGTCCGCGTTGCTCTTCGCCATGACGCGCAATTCGTCCGCGCCGATGTCGTTTTCGCGGGCGATGTCGACGATTGTCTTCACGGTGGATTGCCACTGCGGATCGTTTCGCTCCATCAATCCCAGGCGATAGGAGAGCGCGTTCATCATTCGCACACGCGACAGATCCAACTCCTGATCAAGCGCTTGGTTGAAGAACCGCGTGCCGTCTTCAAGGCTCATCACGTTCAGCTGCGGCGACAGGCCCAGCTCGAAGGCGAAGCGCTTGAGCAGCCGTTCGCAGACGCTGTGGACGGTGCCGATGAGCGATTCCGCGCTGCGCTCCGCCAACTCCAGATGGCCGTTCGCAAGCAGGCGGTCGCGCACCCGTTCGCGCAGTTCGGTTGCGGCCTTGACGGTGAAGGTGGTGCCGATGATGCCGGCCGGCGTGGCGGCACCGGTGAGCAGCGCCTGCTCAAGCTCTTCCGTGAGCCGATACGTCTTGCCGCTGCCGGCGCCAGCGCTGATGAAGGTGACGTGATTCCAGTCCGCTGGGGCAGGCGCGTCGTTCATTGCGAAGGCACGACGCCAGTGAGCCATGCGAAGTCGTCGAAGCGATCCGGGTCGACGCGGGTTTCCAAACCGTCGGCTGGCGGTTGCGATTGGTCATCCGATGCGGCACCGGCGTTCACTTCGATCACGCCTTGCGCTAGCTGCTTCTGCCGCCAAGCGCGGATGACGAGACTCTTCTTCCAAACCGTCTCCGCGCTATCAGGGCCGCTAGCGCTATCGGCGCCGCCGGCGCTTCGTGCGCGAGGGAAGAAATCCGCGCTCGGCGCGAGCACGTTGCCGGTGGTGACGATGTAGTAGCCGGACGAAGGCCAGTCGTTGGCGCTCAGCGCGAAACCGTAGATGGCCAACTGCAAATGCCGGCCTTCCTTGATTTCGGCTTCGCGAAACGGCTGGCTGCCCCACTTCGCGTCGAGCACCGCGCGGGCGCCGTCTTCGGCAACAAGCAGCAAGTCCACGCTGCCCTGCAACTGGCCGTTTGGAATCTCCCGCTCTACCGGATGTTCGGAGAACACTTCCTGCACGTTGGCGTCGCGCAAGTGCGCGAGCAGCCGATGCAGCGTTTCCTCCAACGTGGTTTCCACGCGCTGCCGATCGACGCCGCGCCCGTATTCCAACAGCACCGCGCCTTCCTTCTCGATTAGGTCGGCAATGACGCGGTGCAGCCAGCCGTCTACGTCGTCCTCGCCAAGCGTCTGCCAGTTCGGGTAGTCGTCGAAGAACCGCTCGAACAGACGATGCGCCAAGCTGCCGTAGAGCAGGGGCCCGTCTGAAACGCCAGCGATTCGGCTGCCGCGCAGCTTGGCGTGGTAGTTCAGCACCCATTGGTGCGGGTAGTAGTACGCCTTGGAGAGACTGGAATAGGACTCGACCTCTCGCGCCGGAATCGACCGCGGCAAGTTCCACCAGCGCCGCTTGCCGGGCAGCTTCTGCAACGGCAACGGCGCGAGTGGAAGCCGCAGCACTTGGGCGGCGTTCGCTTCGCCGTGCAGCAGCGCGTCGTCGAGCGGCGCTTCGCGCCAGCCGCCCATTTGTTCGGCGATTCGCGCCCACAGCGGATGACGGCCTTCGTCTTCGTCGTGAACCACCAGCACCAGGCGCCGACGGCAGTTGAAGACCGGCCGCTGCCATGCGTGAGCGGAGGCGGCAATGGTCTGCTCCGGCGTTGGCAGGCGAACGCCCGCCGCGGCCAGTTCGCGCTGCTCGGCGGGAGAGAAGGTAGGTTGAAGATTCAGGCGCAGCGGGGCGATGTCCCACCACAGCACGTCGTCCACCGGTGCAACGACGTTGCCAGGATGGCTGACTGCCGCCGCATGGCCCGCTTCGGCGAACGTGCTGTCGTCCGGCAGCGAGCGCGTTGCTTCGTCGACCAGCCGATCCACTTCGATCTTGGAGACGCGCTCGACGTCAAGACGTCCGACAGCGCTGGCAAATGCCTCCGCCTGGCTAAGCGCGGCGCGATAGACCGCGGCCGACTCGTCCGTCCCCGGCGCTCTCATCCGCCGCCCCAGCCACGCGGCGCAACGCATGGCGCGTTCGCGCAGCACATCCACCGGCGCGCCTTCTCGCACCGGATGGCGGGTGGGCATCGTCCAGAACGCCACTTCGTCCCGGCCTTCGTCGATTGCCTCGAGCGCGTCCTGCCAGGCCGGGCCGCCGATGCCCGGTTCCGAAGCCACCGCTTCGGCCAGCCGCGTTCGCGCCTTCCACCTAAGCGGCCCCACCGGATGGATGAGGAATTGCAGCAGGCGGTGCGGATCCAACGGTTCCCAGACCAGCGCCAAGGCCAGCTTCAACACCTGGCCGGCGGCACGGAAGGGCGAGTAGTGCTGGAACCCGGCGCGGGGCAGGCCGACGCGCTCGAAGGCGTTGTCGAGGACGATGCCGTCGCGGCTGGCGATGACGACGGCGCTCCCATCCCTTCGCTGGCGCACGACTTCGGCAACCGCCTGCGCGGTGACGTCCCTGGACAGCGCCCGAACAACCACCAACGATCCATCGCCGCGCAAGGGCTGCGGAGCTTCGCCCCCGAGCAACGCCTGCAACTTGCCGAGATCGGTCTCCGGCGCCGCCGCAGGCGTGGCCTCGGGAAGCGGCCGACCGCCCAGACGCTCCGCCAGTTGCCGCCAAAGCAGCGGCAGGTCGCGTGGATCGTCCAGCAACTGCAACGTGCCGATTTGCGTGCGTCTTGTAAGCAGCGCTTGCAGGATGCGCCGCAGACGTTGCCCGGGCGAAGGCGCAACCCGGCCCACGGCAACGGCTTCCACGGCGGCGACATCGGCCAACCGCAACGACGTCTGGGGCGGGAAAGATCCCTCCCAGCCGTGCAGATGCCACTCCCGCCGCCAATCCAGGAGCGTCCGCGCCGTGCCCACGGGATCGATCGCGAAGGAACGGTGGTAGAAGCGCGTCAGGTCGTCGCATTCGGCCAGGCACTCGCGATACGCCGCCACGTCTTCGGCCGGATGCGCCGCCACCGACGCAATGCCAAGATCGCTCTCCAGCAACCGCAGCATCCCGCGCGGGCCAACCGTGGTCTCGCCCACGGCGGTCTCGGCGCCAAGATCGAGGCCGTCGGCGTGCAGGCCGAATCGCACATGCATGGACGAGCATGGTACAGCAGGGCGGCGGATTTGGTGGGCCCACCAGGACTCGAACCTGGGACCGATGGATTCGCGTAGCCCCGGCGTTTCCGCCGGGCGCGGACTATATCACCACCCGCCAGCCGTACAACGTCGGCTTGCGGGTGCGGGACGCTCTAGCCTGTCATTAAGGGCACTCGGCTCAACGACGAAGCCGCCGCCGGCCAGCCCTCAGGTAGTCTCTGCACCTCCCGACGGTGTACCGTCGATTTGGCTCAGGATTGCCGTGGCGCTTGCGCCGACGATCTTGGCGCTTGCGCCGACGGTTCCCCTGAATTCATCCCGTTCATCTGCCGCCTCGCGGCGACAGCGCACCATTGCGTTGATGAGTCCACTGCTCTAACCAACTGAGCTATAGGCCCGTAGCGAGGCAGTCTACACCAAGCGAGACGGTCAGCGCCGCTGGCCCCCGCTAGCGCCGCTGGCCTCAGATCTCCAGCAGGTCCGCCTCTTTCGCCGCCAGCGCCTCGTCCGCCCGCTTGACGTGGGCGTCGGTGAGCTTCTGCACGTCGTCTTCGCTGCGCCGCCCGTCGTCTTCGGTAGCTTCCTTCTCGCGCACCAGTTCGCGCAGGTCGGCGATGGCGTCGCGGCGCACGTTGCGGATGGCCACGCGGGCGTTTTCGGTTTCCTGGCGGGCCTGGCGAATCAGCTCGCGGCGGTTCTCTTCGGTCAGCGGCGGCAGGTTCAGGCGCAGCAGGTCGCCGTTGTTGGTGGGCGTCAGGCCGAGGTCGCTCTGCAGGATGGCTTTCTCGATGTCCACCAGGAGGCGTTTCTCCCACGGCGAGACGAGCAGGCTGCGCGCTTCGTCCACGGTGATGCTCGCCACCTGCTTGATCGGCGTGGAACTGCCGTAGTAGTCCACCTCGACGCCGTCGAGCAAGGCCGGATTGGCGCGCCCGGTGCGGATTCTGGAAAACGCCGTGGCCAGCGCTTGCAGGGTCTTCTCCATGCGCTGCGCGGCGTCTTCCTTGATTTCTTCGATCACGGCGGCCTGCCCGAACCAATCCAAGTGCCAACCTTGGCACCGGTGGCGACGTTCGTCAACGCGCCGGGTTCGCCGATGTCGCACACCACGATGGGCAGATCGTGTTCTCGGCACAGGGTGATGGCGGTGAGGTCCATCACCTCGAGGCGTCGTTCGATCACCTCCATGTAGGAAAGCGCGTCGAAACGAGTCGCCGCGGGATCCTTGTGCGGGTCGGCGCTGTACACGCCGTCGACCTTGGTCGCCTTCACCACCAGGTCGGCACGGAGTTCGACGCCACGCAGACAGGCGGCGGTGTCGGTGGTGAACAGCGGATTGCCGGTGCCCCCGGCCAAGAGCACCACCGCGTTGGCGTTCAGCTGCTCCTCGGCCGCGTCGACGGAGTAGCCATCCACGATCGTCGGCACGGCCCGGGCAGACAGCAGTTCCGCCGCCCCGCCAAGGCTCCGCAGCACGTCGCGAAAGGCCAGCGCGTTCATGATCGTCGCCAGCATGCCCATGTGATCGCCAGTCACGCGCCTGATGCCGGCTGTGGCGGCGGCGCCGCGCACGAAGTTGCCCGCTCCGAGCACCAAGGCCACCTGCGTGTACGCCGCAGCTTCCAGCACCTCCAAGGCGATGCTCTTCAGCGCACCGGCGTCGATGCCAACGCCGGAGCTGCCGCCGAGCGCCTCGCCGGAGAGCTTGACGACCATGCGTCGCAGCGGACGGTCGTTGTTCACGCCATGCCTGTGGACCTCGAAACCGTCGGCAGTTTGCTGCCCGACCACGCCGTATGCAACCGCGAAGCACCGGCGGCTGAACGCGCTGGCGTTCCGAGGGCACTATTGCGCCGCGCAGTTGCCATAATGAAGCGGTGCGAATGAACGCCACTCAAGGATGCGGGGATTGAGCGCGGACACGGACAGCGAGCTGGTGCGCCGGGTGCAGCAGGGCGAGCGCAGGGCGTTCGACCTGCTGTTTCTGCGCTACCAGCACAAGGTCCACGCCCTGGTGTCGCGCTATGTGCGCGGCCCTCAGGAGGTGGAGGACATCGTCCAGGACGCCTTCATCAAGGCCTACCGCGCCCTGCCCCGCTTTCGCAACGAGAGCGCGTTCTTCACCTGGCTGTACCGCATCGCCGTGAATACCGCGAAGAACCACCTGGTGTCGCGCAGCCGCCGCCCGCGCAGCGTCGAACTCGACGCCGAGCAGGGCGATGGACGGGAGGTCGTCGAGGCGCTGACCGATGGCGAAGACCCGGAGGCGGCGCTGCGCCGGGACGAACTGCAGCAGGCCGTGGCCAGCGCGATCGCCCAGCTGCCGAAGGATTTGCGTTCGGCGCTAACTCTTCGCGAGTTCGATGGTCTAAGCTACGCGGAAATCGCAGAAATTATGGAGTGTCCGGTGGGCACGGTCCGCTCGCGGATATTCAGGGCGCGGGAAGCAGTCGACCAGCACATCAAGCCGCTGGTGGACCGGCGCAGATAGGCTGGCCGCGCCAGTTCAAGCAAACCAAAGAGACGGAGAACAGCATGTCGGAAGCCAAGGAGTCGTTGCACGAAGCGCTGTCCGCAGCCATCGACGGCGAAGCCGACGAATTGGAGCTGCGGCGGGTCTTGAACGCAGTGCGCGACGACCCCGAGCTGCACGCCCGCTGGGAGCGCATGCATCTTGTCGGCGAGGCGCTGCGCGGCACCTCGCTGGCCGTTCACCAGCGCCAAACCGCCGCTTGGCGCGGCCAAGCCGAGGGCGCGGCGGACGAACTGCCGCCGCAGAGCGCTGCCGGGCGGCGCTGGTTCCTCCGCGTCGCTGGCGGCGGCATCGCGGCGGCGGTAGCCGTGGCGGTCGCCGTGGTGCTCTACCTCGGCAGCGAAGAAACGGCGCCGGCGCCAGGAGCGAACGCCGTGGCAGCCGCGCCAGCCGCGCCCGAGAACTTGGCGCAACTGCCGTCCGAGCAGGATCTGCGTCGTGCCAACGCCTATCTGCTGCACCATGCGCAACACACCTCAGTGGCCGCGCGACCTGCCGCCATGCCGTTCGTCAACGCGCTTGCGGCGCACGACAACAACGCTCGGATGTTCATGCAAGCCAACAACCACCAGCTGCGGGAGAGCTCGTCTCGGTGAACCGCGCCGCCCGGCCAGTCGCCGAAGTCCGCCGGTGGGCGTGGGCGCTTGCCGCCGGCCTGTCCCTTGGCTTGGCCGCGAACGCCGCCGAACGGTCCCCCAAGACGCCTGCCGACTGGCTGCGCACCATGGACCACGCCTTCCGCGAGCTGGACTACGACGGCGTGTTCAGCTACTACACCGCCAATCGCGCCCAGCACGTCGTGGTTTCCCAAAGCCAGTCGCAGGATCGACGCGAACGCAGCCTTGGCTACGGCGTCGGCTACCGCAGCGCGACCCGGCTGGCCACCTTTCGCGTCATCCACAAGGTCGTGGACGGCGTGGAACACGAACGCATCCTGCATCTGAACGGCCCGCCGCGGGAAATACTGCGCGTCGGCGACGAAGTCGTCGGCCTGCTGCCCCCCGGCGACGACTTCGCCCTCGACGGCGCAGATGGCGGCTCCTACACCCGAGTCTTCGCCCGCCGCTTCGAGGAGGTGCCCGACAGCTACAAAGTCGAGTTCGCCGGCAACGACCGCGTAGCGGCTCGCTCGGCGGTGCGCCTGCTGGTCATGCCCAAAGACGCCAACCGCTTCGGCTTTCGGCTTTGGCTGGACGCCGAGACCGGGCTGCTGCTGCGTTCGGAACTGCACGATGTCGAAGGCGCACACCTGGAAATCTTCCAGTTCGCCGCAGTGCGCATCGGCGACGGCGTGAAGAATGCCGATCTCGAACCCGCCACCGGCAAGGCGGTGCGCCGCGAACTGTCGTCGCCGAGGGCGACGCAGCGGCGCCAGACGCCGGCTGCCGCGGCAACGCTTTGGCGGGCCGGCTGGGTGCCATCCGGATTCCGCATGGCGAAGGCCAACGTCAGCCAGCGAAGAAGCGCGGCGTCGGTGAACACGCTGCTCTTCACCGACGGCCTGGCGGCGTTCTCGATATTCATCGAGACCATGCCGGCCGCCGGCGCTGGCAGCGTCGTCTCGCGCAACGGCGCCACCGTGCTGCTCACCCATGCGCTGCGCGGCGGCGGCGGCGACCACCTGGTCACCGTGGTCGGCGAAGTGCCGGTGGCGACGGCGCGGCGCGTGGCGTCCAGCATCTACCGCGAGCCGCGATGAGCGCACTGACGCGCCGCGGCACCGTGTACGCGGATGCCGTGGTCTTCGACGCCGAACGCTGCCCGGGGTGCGACGGACGCTGCGCGGTACGTTTCGGCAGGAAGCCGCTCTGGCCGCTGCCCGGCGAGGTCGATGCGCCAAGCGGCACGGAGGTTGCGCTGTCGGCGTCCGCCTCGCGGCTGGTCGGCGAGACCGTGCTGCTGTTCGGCGTCCCGATCGCCTGCGTCGCCGTCGTCGCGTTCGCCGTCGAAACGGCCGCGCAAGCGGCTTGGCCGGTGGCAGCCGCCCTTGCCGGCAGCGTCCTCGCGGCTTTGCTGACACGGCGATTCCTGCTGCGCGAGCCGCGAACGTCGCTGACCGTCGGCCCGCCGCAAGCGCGCGAAGCGCCGGCGCGCGCGCCGGGCGAATGCCAGACTCGACCGTAGCCGAAGAACGGCGCCGCGCTGCGCCGACGCAAGCCGTGTCCGACCTCGACCACATTCGCAACTTCTCCATCATCGCGCACATCGACCACGGCAAGTCCACGCTGTCGGATCGCCTGATCCAGCTCTGCGGCGCCTTGAGCGAGCGCGAAATGGCCGAGCAAGTGCTCGACTCGATGGACATCGAGCGCGAACGCGGCATCACCATCAAGGCGCAGTGCGTCACCTTGGAGCACGTCGACGAGAGCGGCAAGCGGTACTGCCTCAACTTCATCGACACCCCCGGACACGTGGACTTCAGCTACGAAGTGTCTCGATCGCTCGCCGCCTGCGAAGGCGCCCTGCTGGTGGTGGACGCCGCCCAGGGAGTGGAAGCGCAGTCGGTGGCGAACTGCTACACCGCCATCGAGCAAGGGCTTGAAGTGCTGCCGGTGCTGAACAAGATCGATCTTCCACAAGCGGACCCCGGCCGCGTGGCGGCGGAGATCGAAGACATCATCGGCATCTCCGCCGAGGGCATTCTGGCGGTCAGCGCCAAGACCGGCGCCGGCGTCGAGCAGCTGCTGGCCGCCATCGTCGCCGCGATTCCCGCGCCTCGAGGCCGTTCCGGCGCGCCGTTCAAGGCGCTCATCGTCGACTCCTGGTTCGACAACTATCTGGGCATCGTGTCGCTGGTGCGGGTTTTCGACGGCTGCCTGTCGGTGGGCGACAAGATCGTCGTCAAGTCCGTGGGACGCGCCCACGTGGTGGACGACCTCGGCGTCTTCACGCCGAAACGACAGCGTCGAACGGAGCTCCACGCTGGCGAAGTCGGCTACGTCGTGGCCGGCATCAAAGACGTTCGGGGCGCTCCCGTCGGGGACACTTTGACCAGCGCCGCAAGCCGCGACGTCGATGCCGTTCCAGGGTTCGAGACGGTCAAGCCCCAAGTCTACGCGGGCATGTTTCCGGTCAACTCCGAGGACTTCGAGAACTTCCGCGAAGCCCTCGACAAGCTGTCGCTGAACGACGCCTCGCTGGCCCACGAACCGGAGACGTCCGACGCCCTGGGCTTTGGTTTCCGCTGCGGCTTCCTCGGCATGCTGCACATGGAGATCGTTCAGGAACGGCTGGAACGGGAGTACGATCTCAACCTCATCACGTCCGCGCCCACCGTCGTCTACGAAGTGCTCACCAAGCAGGGCGACGTGCAGCGCATCGCCAATCCGTCGCAACTGCCGGAACCCGCATCCATCGCGGAGATGCGCGAACCCATCGCTCTGGTGAACATCCTCACCCCCCAGGACTACGTCGGCAACGTCATCGGCCTGTGCGTCGAACGCCGAGGCGTGCAGAAGGGCATGCAGTTCAGCACCGGGCAGGTGGCCATCGAGTACCACGTGCCGCTCGCCGAAGTGGTGCTGGACTTCTTCGATCGGCTGAAGTCGGCAAGTCGCGGCTATGCTTCCCTCGACTACTCCTTCGATCGTTTCCAAGCGGCGCCGCTGGTACGCCTGGACATTCTGGTGAACGGCGAACGGGTGGACGCCCTGGCCGTCATCGTGCATCGGGAGCAAGTGCAAAGGCGCGGCCGCGACCTGGTCGCCGCGATGCAGAAAGTCATTCCCCGGCAGATGTTCGACGTCGCCTTGCAGGCCGCGGTGGGCGGCCAGGTGGTGGCGCGCAAGACCGTCAAGGCGCTGCGCAAGAACGTCACCGCAAAGTGCTACGGCGGCGACGTGACGCGCAAGAAGAAGCTGCTCGAGAAACAACGGGAAGGCAAGAAGAGGATGAAGCAGTTCGGCCGCGTGGAGATTCCCCAGGATGCGTTCCTTGCGGCGCTCAACAGCCAACGCTAGGCGTGGCGGAACGCCGCCCGCCGACGGCGCGCCGGGCGCGGTCGAGACGAGCGTGGAGCGTTTGCAGCAGCGGCTCGGCTACACGTTCCGCGATCAGCAGCTGCTGCGCCGGGCACTGACGCACAAGAG
Organism: Candidatus Azotimanducaceae bacterium; assembly: GCA_965199875.1. Classification (GTDB taxonomy): domain Bacteria; phylum Pseudomonadota; class Gammaproteobacteria; order Pseudomonadales; family Azotimanducaceae; genus VXYL01. The sequence goes on from OZ241346.1 coordinate 790,043, forward strand.
CGCCAGCGCCAGCAACTTCGAGCGCTTCGAGTTCCTGGGCGACGCGGCGCTGGGTCTTGCCGTCGCCCAGCTGCTGTTCGACACCTGGCCGGATGCCAGCGAGCAGCAACTGACGCTGATGCGCGCCAAGCTGGTGAACGACAACGCGCTGGCGGACAACGCCAGGCGGCTGGAGCTCGGCAAGTGTCTCACGCTGAGCGTCTCCGAACGCCGAGCCGGCGGCGCCGACCGCACTTCCATCCTGGCGGACGCCTTCGAGGCCATGCTCGGTGTCATCGTCTGCGACGGCGGCTTCGAGGCGGCCACCGAAGTCGTGCGGCGGATCTTCCTAGGCCAGCTAACGCAACCGGACGATGTCGACCTGAAAGACCCGAAGACGCGCTTGCAGGAGCATCTGCAGGCGCGAGGCATGGGCTTGCCGAGCTATTCGCTGTTGGCCAAGCAAGGCGCCGACCATGCCCTGGAGTTCCTGGTGGAGTGTTCCGTCGACGGCCTGGACGTGCGCGCCCAGGGCCGCGCTCGCAGCCTCCGCAAGGCGGAGACGGCCGCGGCAGCCACCGTTCTGCGCCGCTTGGAACGGTAGCGTGGTCGGCAACGCGCCTCGGGGCGACCTGCCGGCCGATGCCGGGGGCTCGGCCGGCGCAAGCCGGCGACGGGCCGGCTACGCCGCCCTCGCCGGCCGTCCCAACGTCGGCAAGTCGACGCTGCTGAACCACCTGCTCGGGCGCAAGCTCAGCATCACCTCGCGCAAGCCGCAGACCACCCGCCACGCCTTGATGGGAGTGATGAACCACGCCGGCGCGCAGATCGTCTTTGTCGATACGCCCGGCATTCACCAAGCCCAGGGGAAGGCGCTGAATCGCTACATGGTCGGCCAGGCGGTCGGCTCGCTGGCCGGCGTCGACGTGGCGCTGATGCTGGTGGAGGCAGGCGGCTGGCGGGATGCCGACGACATCGTGCTGCAGCGCATTGCCGAGGCGCAGGTGCCGTGTCTGTGCATCGTCAACAAGATCGATCGTCTGCGCAGCAAGGAACGCCTGCTGCCGCTGATCGACACGCTGCGCCACAAGCACCCGTTCCAAGAGATCGTGCCCGTCTCGGCGCTGCGCAACGACGGCCTGACGCACTTGGCGGACGTGGTGGCGCGCTGCCTGCCCGAGGGCGAGCCGATGTTCGGGGAAGACGAAGTAACGGACCGTCCGCTGCGGTTTCTGATCGCTGAGATCATCCGCGAGAAGGCGGTGCGGCGGCTCGGCGCCGAACTGCCCCACCAGACCGCGGTGGTGGTGGACAGCATCAAGCCCGTCGAGGACAAGGCCGGGCCTTGCACCGAGATCCATGCGGTACTATACGTCGAGCGCGAATCGCAGAAGCGCATCGCCATCGGCAACCGCGGCGCCATGCTCAAATCCATCGGCCAGCAAGCCCGCAAGGACATCGAAGTGCTCATCGACGGCAAGGCCATGATCAACTTGTGGGTGAAGGTCGAGACGAACTGGAGCGACCGTCGGCGCGCCCTGCTGCGGCTCGGCTACGGGTCGTGAAACGGCGCACGCTCACTGGGCGAGGGGCGTAAGTGCCCGCCCCGGCCGAACGCCAGCCGGCGTATGCGCTGCATCGACGGGCGTATCGAGAAACCAGCGCCATCGTCGATCTGCTGACCGTGGACTTCGGCCGCGTCAGCGGCGTCGTGCGTGGCGTCCGAGGCGCCGCTCGCCGCTCTCGGCCAATCGACCCGTTCTGCGAGCTCGCGGTCAGCTGGCGAGGCCGCGGGCAGCTGGTGAACATCCTGCGCTGCGAGCCGGTGGCCAGCCAGGCGCTTTACGGCGAACGACTGTTCTGCGGCTTGTACGTCAACGAACTGCTCGTCAAGACGCTCAGCCAGGAAGAACCGGTGCCCGCCCTGTTTCGGCACTACCGCGAAGTTCTGTCGGCACTGCGTGCCGAAGACGCCTCGACAGCGGACGTCGAAGGCGCACTGCGCAACTTCGAGCGCCGCCTGCTCGAGGAACTCGGCTACGGCCTCAACTTCGACGCGGACGTGCGCAGCGGTCGCGCCATCGCCGCGTCGCGCTGCTACGAGGTGGTTGCGGGCGAAGGCTTTGTCGAACGACGGCAGGGAGCGCGAAGCCAACGCGACGGAGCACCGCTTTCGCTGCGCGGCCAGCACGTCGTCGCCATGGCGAACGGCGACTACCGCGCCGCCGACGTGCGGCAAGTCGCCAAGCGCGTCTTTCGCGCCGCGCTGCAGCAGCGCCTCGGCAACCGCCGCCTGGCGGCCCGGGCGTTGTTCCAAGCGCGCAACGGCAACGGCCGGAGCGTCGAGCATGGCTGACTTTCAGATCGATCTGCCGCGCCTGTCGAACGGCGAGCCGGACATCGACATCTGGCTCGACGAAGCGTCCGAAATGTCGGCGCGAAGCCGCAAGATGGCGCTCGGCGCGTTCAATCTCATCGCCCGCTGCGACTCCCGCAAGCCGGGGCTCGAACTCTTCGAGACGTTGCTGAAGCTGCGCATGGACATCGTCACCGCTCTGGCGGGGCTGACGTTCTTCGCCGTTCAGCGCGGCCATGTCGAGGCGCACCGGCTGCCGAAGGAGGTGGCTGGCGTCGTCGCTGCGGTGCTGCGTCTTTCCGCCACCAACGTGCTGGCGCTCGGCGATTCGCCGCTGCTGTCGAGCGAGTCCAAGAGCCAGGCCAACAACGTCCGGCACATGCTGGTCGCGCTGATCGACGATCCCCGGGTCGCCGTGGTGAAGCTGGCGGAACGGCTCGTCACCCTGCGCAACGTCAAGGAAGACGACCCCGACGCTCGCCACACGGCGGCGCGGGAAGTCATGGAGTTCTTTGCACCGCTGGCCGGACGCCTTGGCATCTGGCAATTGAAATGGGCGATGGAAGACCTGGCCTTTCGCTATCTGTATCCCGACGAATACCAGGACATCGCGCTCAAGCTGGACGGCCGCCGGGAAGCCCGGGAGCGGCAGGTGGAAGCCATCCGCCAGGACCTCGAGTTCCGCTTGTCGGAAGCGGGCATCGAAGCGGAAGTACATGGCCGCGCCAAGCACATCTACAGCATCTGGAACAAGATGAGCCACAAGGCCATCGCCTTCTCGGAAGTCTACGACGTGCAGGCGCTGCGCGTTCTGGTGCGCGACGTCGACACCTGCTACCGGGTGATCGGCACGGTCCACAGAGCATGGCCGCCCATCAGCGGCGAACTCGACGACTACATCGCCAATCCAAAGGAAAACGGCTATCGATCCATCCACACCGCGGTCGTGGGCCCGGCTGGGAAGAACCTGGAAGTGCAGATCAGAACCCGGGAGATGCACGAGGAGTCGGAGCTCGGCCTTTGCGCCCACTGGGCGTACAAGTCCGATGCCGATGGCAGCACGGACCACGCCCTGCAATCGCAGAAGACGGACTGGCTGCGCAGCGTGCTGGAGTGGTACGAAGAGCGCCGCCGCCTCGGCGACAGCGCTTCGGCAAGCCGACTCGCGCGTGCCACCGCCAGCAACGTCTTCACCGCCGAAGAACGCATCTTCGTCGCCACCCCCCAAGGCCACGTTCTGGACCTCCCGCCCAATGCCACGCCGGTGGACTTCGCCTACCGGATACACACCGAGATCGGCCATCGCTGCCGAGGCGCCCGCATCGACGGGCATCCGGTGCCGCTGAACCGCCGGCTGGTCACCGGCGAACGAGTGGAAATAGAAACCGGCGAGGACGCGACGCCGCGGCGGGAGTGGCTGAATCCCGAGCTCGGTTATGTCAACACGGCGCGGGCGCGATCGAAGATCCAGTCCTGGTTTCGCGCCCAGGTCGCGGACTCGAACATCCAGGCAGGGCGCGCCCTGCTCGAGGACTCCCTGTTGGCCAGTAGCGCATCGCGCGCCAGCGACGGGACCGGGCAGCAGGCGGAAGATGCGAACTTCGCCGAGCTGGCCAAACGGGCTGGCTACGCTTCCGAGAACGAACTGCTGATGGCGGTGGGCGTCGGCGATCAGCTGGTCATCGACCTCGTGCCGCTCTACTTCGCCGGGCGCGCGCCGGCGTCGACCAGGCCGAGCCGACCGGAAGAGAGCACGGCCAACCTGTGCGCACTGAAGATATGCGCCCGGGACCGGGACGGCCTGCTGCGCGACATCACCGCCGTCGTCGCCGCATCGGGCATTTCCGTCGCTGCCGCCAATGCCCGGGCCGAAGTGCCGGGGGAGAGCGCCACCGTTTCGATGGAGCTGCTCGTCGACGACCCCGGGCGGCTTGCCAAGGCCGTCGACGACATCGGCGCCATCCCCGGCGTTCAGGAGGTCCGGCGAATGCCTCCGCCAGCGGCGAGACCGCGCGAGACGCGATAGGTTGGCGAAGACGCCGGGCGTTCGGAACCACGTTGGAGCATGTGCATGATGAAGTTGATCCTGTTGGGTCCGCCTGGCGCCGGCAAGGGCACCCAGGCGCGCTCTATCTGCCAGCAACACGGCATTCCGCAGATCTCCACCGGCGAGATGCTGCGCAGCGCCATCGCCGCGGCGACGCCGCTCGGCATCCAGGTACGCGACACCTTGGCCGCCGGCGAGCTGGTCGCCGACGCCACGGTCGTCGAACTGGTGAAGGATCGTCTCACCGCGCCCGACTGCGGCAAGGGATTTCTGTTCGACGGCTTCCCGCGCACGCTGGCCCAGGCGCAAGCGGTGGAGGATGCGGGAATCGACATCGACGCGGTGCTCGAAATCCGCCTGCCGGACGACCTGGTGCTGGAACGCCTTACCGGCCGTCGCATCCACGAAGGCAGTGGACGAACCTACCACGTCGAATACGACCCGCCGCGCCGCGCCGGCTTCGACGACGCCACCGGCGAGCCGCTGGTGCAGCGACCGGACGACGAGGAGGAAACCGTGCGCGACCGGCTGCGCATCTACCACCGGCAAACGAGGCCGCTGATCCGTTTCTATCAACGCCTCGCCGCCAACGGCGAGACGCGCTATCTCACCATCGACGGAAGCCTCGGCGTGAAGGACGTGCAAGACGCCGTCCGGGACGCGTTGTCCAACCAGGGACAACGCTGATCATTCGCTGCATTTGCTGTGGACATCCAGGCAAAAACGCAATATTGTCCAAGCATCAAGCTCCGAACCTGACAGCGAGGGTTGTGTCAGCGAGGCAAGGGGCACGGGGGCAACGGGATAGACGGAGGGGCAAGGCAAGTGCCAAGAGCCAAAGCAAGTCAAGCGTCCGGCGAACAAAGCGCACCGAAACGACGCGGCCGGCCGCCGAAGGCGCAAGCGGCAGTCAGCGACGACGCAAGCGCCAAGCAGTCGGCAGGCGCGGAAGACGAAACCGCCACGGTGGACGGTCGGCGGGTTACCGCATCTCCGGCGACCAACCGGGCCGAGGGCGCTGCCGCCACGGCCCTGGCGCGGGTCAAGAGCGAACGCGCGGCGCTGGCGACAGCACGCGACGAAGCCGAAGCAGCTCGGCGCAAAGCGAAAGAGACCGGCGCCAAGGCAGACCAGACCGCACTCAAGAAGGCGCAGCTGAAGCTGCAGCGCACTGGCGTTCGCGTCGACAAAGCGCGAACGGCGGTGAAGGCGGCAGAGGCTCGGGTGGCCAAACTGAAGGCGCGGGACCGGCTGAGTGCGCGCCTCAACTTCATCAAGCATCGCCTGGACCAGGCCGATGCGTTGGCCCGCGAGCGCATCGCCAGCAAGCTCGAACGCGCTGTGGAGAAGTTCCGCAGCACCGAGGCGGCCAAACTCGAGCGCATCGAGGCCAGAAAGTCAAAGGCGCGGGCGAAGCAGGCCCAGCAGCAACGGGCCAAGTTTCAACGGGAGCATGACGAAGCGGTGTCGGCGGCACAGGATTCCCACGAAGACAAGCCGCCCAAGAAGCGCCGCCGAGGCCGCAGCACCGCATAGGCACCCGGCCGAACTCCACCGTTCTGCCGTGCTCGCTGACGAGCACTACGCCGCGTAGTTGGGAAAGCAAGCCACGATACGACATTTTATGTCCAATGGCCTAGCCCCCCGCGAACCTGAAGTCGGGTTGCAATTCCTTCGGGGTGGTGTAAGGTCGGCCTAGGTCCTAGGCAACGACGGCCGGGCTGCCCAACATTCATCCAGACGGCTTCTCTATGCTGCGGCAGCCCCCGTAAGCAAGGAATTGCACCGATGCGCAGTCCAACACGGAGGCGTCCTTTGAGACGTTCGATGATCGTACCTGCGCCTGTCAGCTTGACTGACATGGCTGACAGGGCCACCTATGTGGGCAGCCCAGAACACAAGGATGTGCCTAGTTTTGCCGGTCCGCCGCGCCTCCGACGGGACGCTTCATGCTGTCCGAGGAACTTGGCCTTGGACCGGGAGCAGCTATCCAATTGGCTGCGAACGGCCATTCGTCTGGGCGCGGTGGGCCAACCCTGGGAAGGACGGTTCCCACGCTACGTGTGGTACAGACACATGGGAGTCGTATTCGAGGGGCGCTTGGTAGACCGTACTCAGGGGGACCTACAAGGGCTACCCGTTGGCCGAAGAGGAGTGGCCGGACGGTATTGAGACCATCTATGGCGCAGCTTAGCTTCCACTGGGACTGGATGGACGCTCCGGGTGTCAACGGCCCCGAGCTAGTTGCTACTTGGGCACGCCTACGTATCGAGGCGGGATCGTCTACCGTCACGCACATACTCGACGAACGAGCCAAGACTGTTCGCGAACACGTCTACGTGCCGCTGTATCCGATGGCGGAGTGGCTGGCGGTGAACTGGTGGTTCCTCACGGCCGAACTGGAGAGCGCCATCAAGCACGAGGGTGCCGACTTTCGGCGCCGGCACTCGCTGGCGGCCAATCGGGAAGGTTATGCCTACCCGGACCTTCACGTCTTTCCGCTTGGCGATCTGACCCGCCTGGTCTGGCACCGCGGCACAAGCCCGTGGGCCAAGACCTGGTTTTTGGACGATGGCGAGCTTCTAACCGACAGCGCCGAGTTCCGCGAGACTTGCAGCGATCTCTTGGACGGCGTGGTCGCACGTCTGGTCGGCTTCGGCATCGAGGATTCTCTCTTGCAGCAGGAGTGGGCCGCCGTGCGGAGGGCCGATGCGCAGGAAGCGGACTTTTGCCGTACGGCAGCTGGGTTGGGCTGGGATCCTTATGCCATTGACGACGCCAAACGCGAAGAGGTCATCCTGCTAGCGGATCGGTTCGGTACCATGCTTGCGGAAGCCATTCCCGCCCTGAATGCGGAGCGTACGACCGAAGGCTGGACGGTCATCGAGCGAGCGCTGCGAGACGCGCAACGCAGCAACACTTTGAGTCTGGAACGCATCCAGTCAGTCCGAGATCGAGTCTCCGGCCGCGGTTCGTCGACACCGTATCCCTGGCAAGCCGGTCAAGAGTTGGCGCGGGAACTTCGTAGAGAACTGCATTTGGACGGCGAGCCGCTTTCCACGATGGATGCGTTGGGGCAGGCGCTGGACGAAAGTACGATTGACACAGCGACTAAACGGGTACCGGTGGACGGCGGCGACGCAATCCTCGTCGATGGCCTAGTGACCTTCGGCGAGGGCGACAGGCCGGCCTTCGCGTTTCGCCCGCGTGGAGAGTACGGCAGGCGGTTCCACTTTTGCCGCGCCTTGGCCGAGGTGCTGTGGCGACCAGGCACCAACGCGCTGCTGACGCGAGCTCACACGGAGCGACAGCAGAGCAATCGCGCCTTCGCTGCCGAGTTCCTCGCGCCGTCGGCAGGCTTGCGGCGCAGAGTGCGGCGTGTGAGATTGGACGAAGACGACATCGACGAGTTGGCAACGGAGTTCGGCGTCTCGGCGATGGTGATCGAGCATCAGCTCGATAATCACCGGATCGGCCAATTCCCGGCTGGTCGGCCCAGAACCGCTTAAGACGCGGCGACACTTGCCAACGACGTTATGGCGGGCGCGTGGAGCAGATGTCCTCCTTCGCTGGCCAAGGGGATGACCTGCACCTCGTCGCCACTGCGCAGACTGCCGCGGTGTTCGTCGATCACCACCAGGCAGTTCGCGTTCGCAAAGGTCGCTAGGCGGTTGGAGCTTTGGTCTCCCGTGGTCGCCACGTGCAAACGCCCTTGCCGTACGTCGAACACGCCGCGCATGTACTCGCGGCGGCCCTTGCTGTGCCTTACGTCGTGGTCGATGAGCGCCGGCAGTTGCAGCGGCGGCGTCGGACGGCCGCCGGCGAGAACATCGACGGCGGGAGCGACGAACAGCAGGTAGGTCACCAGCGTCGAAACCGGATTGCCCGGCAGGCCGAGGAACAACGCTTCGCGTTCTTCGCACTGAAGCGAACCAACGGCCAATGGTTTGCCAGGCTTCAACGCAATGCGCCAGAAGTCGATGGTGCCGATTTGCTCCACCGCGGCCTTGACGAAGTCCGCATCGCCCACGGACACGCCGCCGCTGGTCACCACTAGGTCGGCACTTTCGGCCGCCCGGCGCAGTGTTTGTCGAATAGCCTCCGGGTTGTCCGCAACGCAGCCAAGATCGACCACCTCGGCGGCTTTCTGGCGCAGCAGGCAGGACAGCGCGAAGCGATTGGAGTCGTAGATCTGGCCTTCGCGCAACGGCTTTCCCGCTTCCGCCAGCTCGTCGCCGGTGGAGAAGATCGCCACGCGCACCCGGCGCGCTACGGAAACGCCGGCAATGCCGCAGGCCGCCAGCCAAGCCAAACGGTAGGCGGAGAGCTTGTCGCCGGCGCTGCACAGTTTTTCGCCGCGGCGAATGTCGTGCCCGCGACGGCGCACGTTCTGCTCGGCATGCACCGGCACCGAGGTCTCCGCCACGTTCCCCGTGCGCGTCACCTCCTCTTGCACCACCACCGCGTCAGCGCCGTCCGGCATGGCCGCGCCCGTGAAAATGCGGATCGCCTCGAAGGCGCCAACGCGCTCCCGCGCCGGATGGCCGGCGGCGCTGGTGTCCACGACGGCAAACTGCTTCGCGCCTGGCCGAGACAGTGCCGCCGAACGTACCGCGTAGCCATCCATGGCCGAGGCGTCGAAGGGCGGCAAGTCGATGCGCGCCGAGACGTCGGAAGCCGCGACCCTGCCCAGCGCGTCGGCGAGCTCCACCTCTTCGTGTTCGGCCACCGGCCGCAGTCCGTCGGCAAGTCGTCGCCATGCGGAGTCAACGTTGAGTAGCATTGGCAAGTGACCTGCGTATTGGCAATCGACACCACCACCGACGTCTGCTCGGTCGCACTGCTGCGCGGCTCGCCAGCGTCGCGGGACGGTTGCCTAGAGCATACGCGCAAGCTGCCGAAGCTGCACAATCAGCATGTGCTGGCGATGATCGACGGCTTGTTTCGCGCCGCGGACGCGGCCAAGCGAGATGTCGATCTCGTGGCCTTCGGCGCCGGCCCCGGCTCGTTCACCGGCGTGCGCATCGGCGCCGCCATCGCGCAAGGGTTCGCATTTGGCGTCGGTGCGGAAGTCCTTCCCGTGGCCAGTTCCACGGTCCTTGCGGAAGCCGCCCGGCAGAGCGGCATGCGCGGCACGTTGATCGTCTGTCGGCCGTCGCGCCGCGGCTGGCACTATCAAGCGCGCTATCGAATCACCGCCGAGGCCGTTGCCAGCGTCCAGTTCGACACCTTGCAGCCAGATTCGGAAGCGCCCCAGACGAACTTCGTCAACGGCAGACGCCACGCGGTTTCGGCGCGCATCGTCGGCGAACTGGCGTTGCGCGGAACCGAGCAGCCCCTGGCGCCGGCACTGGCGCTGCCGTTCTACGTGGAAGGCGACACGCCCTGGAAGCCGAGTGTCCAAGCGGACGTGTGCCGCTTCCAAAAATGACGTGCGTTCCAGTGGGGCGAGTTTCGTCGCTCGACCGGGACACCGGCGGCCTTGCGGGGCGGCACATCCTCAAGCAGCGCACGCCGAGGCGACGATTAGACGAACGTGCCATTTGCCATGTCAATTCGGAATCGAACCACTAGGAACGCTCTTGCCGGCGCACCGCCACGGCCGGCGGCGCTGAAGGAACTGCGCCTGCCGGACCTTCGCCGTCGCCTTCGCCAAGGACGCCGTTCGACGTTGGCGCGCGCCTGCGCCGCCGCGCCCGGCGTGCGCGTCCACGATGCCTTCGCCGGCTGGGGAACCGACGGCCTGGTGCTTGCGGCGCTCGGCTGCGTCGTCCACATGAGCGAACGCAATCCCGAGGTCCATCGGCTGCTGCGCTGCCGTTTGCAGGAAAGCGCCGGCCGGCACGATAGCGCCGGCCGGAGAATCACCAGCGCACTGGAAGACGCTCGAACCCGCTGGCGCCAGCCCGGCGCCTTTGATGTCGTCTATCTGGACCCCATGTTCGGCGAGCATCCGAAGACGGCGCTGCCGGCCAAGCACATGCAAGTGCTGGCGGAACTCGCAGCACCGGTGGAGAACCTCGACGCCGCCCTCGAAGCGGCACGTCGGGTCGCCCTTGCCAGAGTGGTGGTCAAGCGCCGAGCCGCCGCGAAGGCGCTTCTTCGTCCGGACTGGCAGGTTCAGGGCAGCAGCGTGCGCTTCGACGTCTACCGGCCGCTGGCAGGCTGAGGCGTTCCAGGGTCAGCGCGAACGCTGCTGCAACGCCTGGCGCAGTTCCACGGCGATGACGCCCTGCCCCATGCGCAGGAAGTCGCCAATGCGCTCGTCGAAGAGCAGGAGCCCGGCGTCGTCCTCGGTCACGACTTCGCGCTCCGCCAGACCTTGAACGAAGCCCTCGAACAGCCGCGGGTCGGAAAACTCCGGCGCGTCGATGCCGTACAACGTGGAAATACGCGCTGCGGTGTCGCGGCACGACGCCAAGAGGGTGCGCCGATCGACGGCGCCAGCGCCGGCGTCGTGCAACAGCGAGATGGCGATGTAGAAGCGCTCCAGCACGCCCATCACGGTGTTCGCCAGCAGACGCAGGCGAAACCTCGCGCCGGCATCCTGCGGCGCGACGTATCCCTCGCCACGCAACTCGATCAGCTCGACCGCCTGCAAGTGGGCAAGCCAGCGACCCAGCGAGTCGCCCTCGGCAACATGCAGCTCGTGGGCGATGTACGGAAAGATCGTCGCGAACAAGCCGCGCAGAGCCGCCGGCCGAATGCCGCGGCGACGATTCACCACCAGGCAGGCGACCAGCGCCGGCGCCGCCAGCACGTGCAGGACGTTGTTGCGATACCAGGTCATCAGCACCGAGGTGAAGTCGTCGTGGCGCAGGATGTCGCCGTCGCGGCCGAGCAGCCCAAGACGCTCCGCCCGCGCGATCACTTCCAACGCCGGAAGCTCGTCCACCCAGTAGCCGTGGTGGTCGGCGTCTCGGCGCAGCAGCTCGCGGTACAAGTCGATCTGCGCCGTCAGGGCGTGTTCCTCGATGGCCTGTCTCGGCATCGACAGCGTGGCCAGGGCGATCAGATTCATGCCGTTGACCGCGGTGCAGTCGTTGATGCCGGCCAGAACCCGCGCACCCAGCGAGCGCGCCGGAGATGCGTCTTCGCAACCGTCGAGAAACGCATCGAGCATGATCGGTTCGCCAAAGGAGACCTGCGCCGCCCCGAAGGACTGGCGCACCAGCTTCCAGCTGCGCAGCACGCCGGCAACCGTCTCCCGCTGCTTGTCGGCGCCGCGCATCTCCTCGACGTAGCTGCCCGCCTCCACCAGCTTTTCGTAGCCGAAGTACACCGGCACGAAGGCAATCGGCCGAGGCACGCCACGGCGGTGCGCGTCCAAGGTCATCTGGATCATTCCCGTGTGCGCCGACAGCAAGCGCCCGCTGCGGGTTCTGCCGCCTTCGACGAAGTACTCTACCGAGTGGCCGCGACGAAACACTTGGTAGAGATACTCGGCGAACACCGCGGTGTAGATGCGGTCGCCGCGAAACCGCCGGCGCATGAAGAAAGCGCCGCCGCGACGCAGCATGCCGCCGACGACGGGCATGTTCAGATTGTCTCCGGCTGCGATGTGCGGCAGCATGAAGCCGTGCTGAAACAGCACGTAGGAGAGCAGCAGATAGTCGATGTGCGAGCGGTGGCAGGGCACGTAGACCAGATTGTGCGTCTGCGCCAGCGGCGCGAAGCGGTCGATGCCGCGAATCGAAATGCCCTCGTAGACCCGGTGCCAGAACCAGCGCAGCAGCGCATCGAGAAAGCGCACCGTCGGATAGGACATGTCGGCGGCAATCGCCAGGGCGCACTGCCGCGCCTTGCGTTCGAGGCGCGCGCGGCTGGCTTCGGAGGCCTCGGCTTCTATCGCCGCCTGCACTTGGGCGCTGCGCAGCATCTGCCCCACCAGCGTGCGGCGGTGGGAGAGATCCGGCCCCAGCGCCGCCACCTTCTGGTTGCGGAACTTGACGCGCAGCAGCCTGGCCGTTCGGCGCGCCGCCAAGTCGCCAGAGCGCGTCGCCGGAGCATCGGCGACGATGTCGTGCCAGGCCAGGGGTTCGCCGATCTGCACCAGAATGTCGCTCCGGGTGAAGACGAGTATCAGCGCCCGGCGCAGGCGCGACGACATGGCCCAGCCTTCGGAGAGCAGCGAACGCATCCAGGAACGGTCCTTGTTCGCCGCCCTGCCCCAGAAGATCGACACCGGCAGCAGCCACAGGCCGACGTCGTCGCCGTTCTTCAAGGCCGCGGCGAGCTTCGTTTCCAGGCGCGGCAGCTCCGGCGGCAGCGCGCGCATGGTGTTGCGCCGCCACAGGCCGGCGGGTCGATTGAGAAAGAAGAACCCGGCCTCGTCGAATCCGCGCAGCGTGGTCGCCGGGGAGGGAATGCCGTGCCGCTCGGCGACGACGTCGAGCAGCGCAACGTCCGCCGCCGACGGATTCGCCAAGGCGTAGACCAGCTGGCCGTTTGGCGGTCGTTTTGCGCCGTTGACGGTGGGCCTGGCCCAGGCGCGCAAGCAGCGCCGCAGCAACGCGTAGCGGAAGCTCCCTACGGGCACGGCCGTTCCGCCAAGCCGTTCACGGGCGCTTGCCGCTCGTGGTTCGATGCCGAATCGACATGGCAAACGGCACGGTTCCGTCTGTCGTCGGCTCGGCACGCGCTGCTTGAGGATGTGCCGCCCCGCAAGGCCACCGGTGTCCGGGTCAAGCGACGAAACCCGCCCCGGCCGAACGCGCGTTGTTCTGGCAGCGGCACGCTAGTTGCGGCTGTCGAAAATGTCCTTCACCTCGGGCGGAATCGGCGCATCGGACTCGTCGTACAAGCGATAGACGCCATCGTAGCGGCCAAACGCCATCTGCGAGGCTTCGTCTCCCGAGAGCAGCACCGTTGGGCGAAGGAACATCAGCAAGTGGCGTTTGGTGAGCGTCTCGCGCTTGGAGCGAAAGGCGCGTCCGAGCACCGGAACTCTGCTCAAGAGCGGCACCCGGCGGCCGACGTCGCGGAAGTCGTCCTGAATCAGCCCGCCGAGCAGGATGATCTGCCGGTCGTCGGCGAGGATCGTCGTCTCCAGAGAACGATTGTTGGTGACGATGTCGGCAAAGCCGCTGCTGCCGATGCCGATATTGGCCGCTTCCACGGAGTTCACGACGTTGCCCACTTCGAGCTTCAGATCCATGCGCATCGACAGGTTCTCGTGGATGTGCGGCTTGACCGTCAGCTCCACGCCGACGTTCTGCCGATTGATGGTCTGAAAGGGATTGCTGGCGCCGTCGGTGGTGGTGGTGAAGGAGCCGGTTCTGAACGGAATCTCCTGGCCGGCCAGGTTGGTGGCTTCCTCGTTGTCCACCGTCAGCACGCTGGGCGTGGACAGCAGGTTGGCTCGCGTGTCGGTCGCCAAGGCGCTGATGATGGCGCCGAAGGCGATGCCGTCCGGGTCCAGCTTCGCCAAGGCGATGGTCGGCGAGGCGAAGCCCGAGACCACGGCGGCAGGATCGAAGCCCAGGGTCGCCCCGTCGCCGCCGGCGCGCCGCAGCACGCTGCCGACGATGCCGTTCAGCGTCGTGCTCACCAGCGGCACGGCCGATCCTCGCGCATCCCCGACCATGAACTCGGTGCCGTGCTGATCGACGGTGTTGATGGAAACCTCGACGATGGCCGCTTCGATGAGCACCTGCGCTCGGCGGATGTCGAGCTCGGCGAGGGTGCCGAGGATGAAGCTCATGGTGGAGGGATTGGCGCGGATGATCAGCGCGTTCAAGGTCTCGTCGGCCTGGATGATGGCGATCGGGCCGCCGCTCTGGGCGTCTTCGGCGTTGTCGACCAGCCTTTCCAGGATGGAAGCGACGCTGGCGGCGTCGGCGTAGTTGAGGTGGATGACCCGCGCCGAGTTGCCGGTCGTCTCGGCGACATCGAGCTTCTCGACCAGCCGCAGCACTTCCGCAACCGCATGCGCCTTGCCCTTGAGAATCAGCGAGTTGTCGCGTTCGTTGGCGACGATCTGCACGCTCAGCGGCCCCTTCGCGCCACGGCCGATCTGCTCCGGCGCCATTTCTTCCAGGACTCTGGCGACGGTGCCCACCCAGGCATGTTTCAGCGGCCAATGCACCAGGTCGTCCTTGTCCACCACGTCGATCTGCTCGATCACCTTCATGATGCGCTGGACGTTGGCGACGTGGTCCGCCACGACCAGCACGTTCGGCTCCTCGATGGACACGACGATGCTGGTCTGCGGAATCAAGGGGCGCACGATCTTCATCAGATCGGCGCTGCGCACGTACTCGAGCGGCACGACCTTGGTGATCATGAAGTCCGGCGGCTGGCCTTCGGCAATGTCGACCGGACCGGGAAACTGCCGGGCGTTCTGCAGATTCACGACGCTGATGACGCCGTTGTTTTCGACCACGGCGAGGCCATGCACGCGCAACACCGTGACGAACAGCTTGTAGACGCTGTCCGCATCCAGGCTGACGTTGGAAATGACGGTTACTTCGTTGTTCTTGACGTTGGCGCTCAGCACCACCGTCTTGCCGGTAATCTCGGCCACCTTGACAGCGAAGTCGCTGATGGACGACTTGCCGTTGATGGTCCAAGAGGAAGGCGCGCCGCCGGCTTGCGCGAAGGCCAGCAGGCCAGCGGCAACAACCGTCGCCCGCGCAGCGCGCCAGAAGCCGGCTTGGTAGTTCATGGCGATGCTTCCCGATAAGTCAGTTGAGAGAAACCGTCACCACGAAGCGCCGTTCGCCGCGCTGGATTTCCAAGCTGGCCGATCCTTGCGCGATGATGTCTTCGATGCGCAGACGATCCTCTTCCGGATTGCCCACCACCAGCCCGTTCACCGACAGCACCCGGTCGCCCCGCTGCAATCCGGTGTGGCTGAGCTGCGGCCGGTCCGCCAGCGAGCCGATGGTGTAGCCGCCCTCGCCGTCGCCGCTGACCTGCCCGACGCCGAGGTCGGCCAGCAGCTGGCGCGGGTCGTTCTGCGCTCGGGCTTGGATGTCCGCCGCGTCTTGCGGCGCCGAGGTCGAGCGCGGCACCACGAAACCGTCCTGCTCTTCGAACCGGATCAGTTCCGACACGCGACCCCGGCGTATCACCACCCGGTCCCAGTACACCTCTTCGAGCCGGGCGTTGCCGGGAATGCGGTCGCCGACGTTGTAGGCCTCGGCGGCGCGCCCCTTGCTGGCGATGAGCGCCGTGGAGGCAGCCGCTTCGTCGGCGACGAAGACGCCGTGGAGCACCAGCGACAACGGGGTTTCGCGCAGCCGTTCGGTTTCGTCGATGGGGCGCGCAACGCCAGCGGCCGGCGGCTTGCCGAACAAGTGCAAGTCGGCGATCGGGTCAACGGGGGTTTCCTCTTGAACGGCGCGCTGGCCCACGGCGTCGGCCGCCACGGGCGCAGTTTCGTCCGGCCCGAAGGCGAAGAACAGCACCGAACGCGCCACCAGGTAGACGATGCCGAGCACCACGGCGATGTGGACGACGATCGCCAGCGGCTTGTGAATATCGGCCATCGATAGGAGTTCGCCCGGAAGCGCGTACACTGCCGAGGATTCTACCACCTTGCACCGCCGCCGCCGTTCGCCACGGCTGGCCGCGACGTTCCCCGTACCGCTTGCGCTTCCTCCACCTACAACACCTTCTCTTGCACCGTCAGTACCACCGCGTCGGCATCCCCGCTGCCGGGCCAGGGATTGCCGGCCAGCTCGGCAAAGCGTCTGCTCATGCCGACGTGCAGCCAGCCTTCGGCATCCAGCCGAGCGGACAGGAGGGGCTTTGCCACACCCTCCATGTAGGCGCGCAGCACCGGCCCGCCTGCTTCCGTCGCCAAGCGCGCCGCCATCGGCGGCATCTGCGCCTGGTAGCTTTGACCAGCGAGTTCGTAGTCGGTTCGCCCGCCGCTCCAACGCAACACTCCGGCGGTTGCCAGCTCGCCGTCGGCGTAGCTGAGCGCGAGGCCGCGGGGCGCGCCGGCGGTGTCCACGACGAAGCGTCCACCGAGATGCATGCGGTAGAAGGACAGCGCCTCGTTGACCGTCGCGGCTTCCATCCTGCCGGTGACGGTCGCCGCGAACGAATCCATGCCGGCGGCGGCGCTGCCCGACAGGTCGTGGTTGGCGTGGCGCAGGCGCCAGTTCACGCCGAGGCGGCCGTCGAGCAGTGCCGTCGGCGCGAGCATCCAGGTCAGGCGCCCGGCGGCAAAGCCACGCACCACCACGTCCGCCTGGCCGTTCCACCAGACTCCCGTCGCACCCAGGAAGCGCAGCCCGTCCACGCGTTCCGCCAGCGGCGCCACCGCCCGCGCTGGAATCAGCGCAAGCAGAAAGACAACGCCGGCAAAGACGCCAAGCAGGATGTAGCCAACCCGGCCCACGGCGTCAGCGGATGGCCGGCGTCACCGCGCCAGCAGACGGCGGGCGATGCCCTCGTACATCGCCGCCAAGGGCGCCAGATCCGCGACTCGAACGCGCTCGTCGACTTTATGGATGGTGTCGTTGACGGGCCCCAGTTCCACCACCTGGGCGCCGGTCGGGGCAATGAAACGGCCGTCGGAAGTGCCGCCGGAAGTGGACGTGCGGGTGTCGATGCCGGCTTCCTCGGCGATGGCCCCGCGCACCGCGTCGACCAGTTCGCCGCCGCGGGTGATGAAGGGCAGGCCTGAGAGCCGCCATTCGACCTCGCAGTCGGCCCCGGCAAGGGCCTGCTCGGTGGCGGTGCGCAGCGCTTCGGGCGTTTGCCGGGGGCTGAAGCGGAAGTTGAACAGACAGCGCAGCTGCCCGGGGATGACGTTGCCAGCCCCGGTGCCGGCGTGGATGTTGGAGATTTGCAGGCTGGTCGGCGGGAAGTCCTCGTCGCCTTCGTCCCAGCGGCGGGCGAGAAGCTTCGGCAAGGCGTCCAGCGCGGCGTGAATCGGGTTCCTTGCCTGCTGCGGATAGGCGACGTGGCCCTGCACGCCGTGGAAGACCGCCGTGGCGCTCAAGGATCCTCGGCGCCCGACGCGCACCACGTCGCCCACCTGGGCGCTGGACGAAGGCTCGCCAACGACGCAGTAGTCGATGCCGACGCCGCGCCGGGTCAGCGCCTCCACCACGCGCACCGTGCCGTCCACCGCCTCGGCCTCTTCGTCGCTGGTCACCAGAAAGGCCAGCGTGCCCCGATGTTCGGCATGGGCGGCGACGAAGCGCTCGGCGGCAACCACCATCGCCGCCAGGCTGGACTTCATGTCCGCGGCGCCGCGACCGTACAGATGCCCGTCGCGCAAGGTCGGCTCGAACGGCGGCGACCGCCAAGCCTGCTCCGGGCCGCTCGGCACGACGTCGGTGTGTCCGGCGAACACCAGCCGCGGCGCACCCTCGCCGCGGCTGGCCCAGAAGTTGTCCACCTTGCCGAAGCGCATGCGTTCGACGCCGAAGCCGAGGCCCTGCAAGCGCTCGATCAGCAGTTCCTGGCAGCCGCGGTCCTCCGGCGACACCGAGGGCCGCTCGATCAACGCGGCAGTCAGGCGCAGCACCGCTTCGGTACGCGCGTCCACTTCGCGCACCTAGGCGAGCTCGGCGGCGAAGTCCGCCACCCGTTCGGCGGCGGCGACGCATTCGTCCAAGGCCGCCACCAAGGCGATGCGCACGCGCATGGCGCCGGGATTGACGCCGTCCTGCTCGCGCCCCAGATAGGCCCCCGGCAGCACGACGATGTGCTCGCGTTCGTACAGGCCGGCGGCGAAGCGCTCGCCATCGACCGGCGTTCGCGGCCACAGGTAGAAGGCGGCCGGCGGCATGTCCACGTCCAGAACCTGGGCAAGAACCGGATGCACGGCGTCGAACTTCGCCCGGTAGACGGCACGATTGGCCGCCACATGCTCCTCGTCGCCCCAGGCAAGGATGCTGGCCGCCGCCACGTGTTCCGGCATCGCGCAGCCGTGGTAGGTGCGGTAGTGGTAGTAGCGGTCGATGAGCTCGGCATCGCCGGCGGCGAAGCCGGAACGCAGGCCCGGCAGGTTGGAGCGCTTCGACAGGCTGTTGAACGCAACGCAGCGGGAGGCGCCGAAGCCGGCCTTGGCGGCGGCTTCCAGCAGGCCGACGGGCGGCGCGTCCTCGTGCCGATAGAGTTCCGAGTAGCACTCGTCGGCGGCGATCACGAAGTCGTGGGCATGGGCGCGGCGCACCAGTTCCGCCAGCTGCGCCGCGGCGATCGTTTCACCGCTGGGATTGCCCGGATTGCACACGTAGACCAGCTCGACCTCGGCCCAGACGCGCTCCGGCACGGCGTCGAAGTCCGGCACGCCGGTGGCCGCCACGAACGTCGGCCGGGCGCCGCGCAGGAGCGCCGCCCCCTCGTAGATCTGATAGAACGGATTGGGCATCAGCACCCTCGCCCCGGGCTTGCCGGACAACACCGCCTGGCCGAAGGAAAACAGCGCCTCGCGGGTGCCGCTTACCGGCAGAACCTGGCGCGCCGGGTCCAGCGCGACGCCGTACCGCCGCTGGATCCAGTTCGCAATGGCGGTGCGCAGTTCGTCGCTGCCCCGGGTCGGCGGATAGGCGGCAAGACCCCGGCGGAGCGTTGCGGAATTGGCCAGCGCCTCCACCACGAGGTCCGGCGGCGCATGTTTCGGCTCGCCGATGGACAGCGCAACCCGGGGCCGCGCGGCGTTGGGCCGAAGCGACGCCAAGAGCGCGTTCAGACGCTCGAACGGATAGCGCCGCAAGCTGTCGAGATGCGGATTCACCGCGGCATCCCGGCGATCTGGGCATCGAGACGTCCGCGGACGGCCTCGCCGATGGTTTGCGCGTGGCCGGAGTGGGTGATGGCCCGGCCGGCGCGGTTGGTGATCTCGAACACGTCCTCCACCCGTTCTCCCAACGTGGTGATGCGCGCGCTGCGCACGCTGAGGTCCAGTTCCGCGAAGATGCCGCCGAGAGCGGCAAGCAGCCCAGGGCGGTCGGAGGCCACCACGCGCAGGGTCGACGCACGCGCGCCCGGCTCGGTGTCCAACGTCACTTCGGCCGGGATCACGAAGTGCTTGAGCCGCCGCGACACACGCCGCGACGCCCTCGCCGCGGCGTCCCCGGTGGCGATGGCGCTGGCCAAAGCCGCGGCAAGGCCGCGACGGCGCCCGTCGTCCATCTCCAGCGGCCGGCCTTCGGCATTCAGCACCACGTAGGAGTTGCAGCAGACGCCGGAAGCGCCGGTGGACACCCAGGCCGCGGCGATGTGCAGGTCCGCGCCGTCGATGGCCGCCACGCTGTCGGCGAAGAGATCGTCGCGGTCCTTGGCGTAGAGGAAGATCTCCGTCGCCCCCTCGCCGCGCGCGGCGCCGCTCAAGTCGATGAACGTGACCAGCGGGCCGGTGCTCAAGTCGTGGCCATGAACGGCGCGGGTGATGGTCGCGACCTGCTCGGCGGAGTGGTACAGAAAGAACTCGTCGTCGATGTCGTCCCACAGTTCCCGCGCCCGGGCGCCGTCGAAGCTGGCCGCGGCCAGCAGCTCCAGCGCCGCCCCCCGGCACGCCGCGACGCGCTCGCCGCGCTGCGCCGGCGAATCCAGGCCTCGCCGCAGCGCCGCCCGGGTGCTGTGGTAGAGCTGGCGCATCAACGTCGCCCGCCAGCTGTTCCACAAGGTTGGATTGGTGGCGTTGATGTCCGCCACAGTCAGCGCGTAGAGGTAGTCGAGGCGCGTCTGCGTGCCGACCACGCGGGCGAACTCGTTGACCACGTCCGGGTCCGCGATGTCCTTGCGCTGCGCCGTTGCCGACATCAGCAGGTGGTCGCGCACCAGCCACTCCACCAGCGCCGTGTCTTCGCTGCTCAATCGATGGCGGCTGCAGAAGCGCACCACGTCCGCCGCGCCCAGCTGGGAGTGGTCGCCGCCGCGGCCCTTGCCGATGTCGTGGAACAGTCCGGCGACGTACAGCAGCTCGATCTTCGGCAGCCGATGCACCAGCTGCGCCGCCACCGGAAACTTCTCGCGCGCCGAACGGTAGCGAAAGCGGCGCATCTGGCGGATCACCGCCATGGTGTGCGCGTCCACGGTGTAGATGTGGAACAGGTCGTGCTGCATCTGGCCGACCACCTGCCCGAACGCCGGAATGTAGCGGCCGAGCACCCCGTAGCGGCGCATGCGCGTCAGCTGGCTCACCAGCGTGTACGGCGCCCGCAGCAGGTCCATGAAGTAGCCGGTGACCTGGGGATCGTTGCGAAACCGGTCGTCGATCAAGTGCAGGTGCTGGCGCACCAAGCGAATGGTCGAAGCGCGCACGCCGGCGATGTCGCGCCGATTCGCCATCAGCACGAACATTTCCATGATGGCCGCGGGATGCCGCGCGAACACCTCGTCGCTGGTGGTTTCCATGTAGTGGTTGTGGATGCGGAAGCGCTCGTTGATCGGCTCGATGCGCGGCCGTTCGCCAGCGCGGGCGATGGCCTCGTCGAAGTGCTGCAGGAGGATGTCGTTCACCTCCCGCAGCAGCAGCACGTGGCGGTAGGTGTCGTGCATGAACTGTTCGACGCCCAGCTGCGCCTCGGTGTCCTGATAGCCGAAGCGCCTGGCCAGCTCGCGCTGATGGTCGAACAGCAGGCGGTCCTCGCGCCGCCCGGCGAGCGCGTGCAGGCCGAAGCGCACCCGCCACAGAAAGCGCCGCCCGTCGTTCAGCCAGCCGCACTCCAAAGGCGTCAGGAAGCCCGCCGCCAGCAGTTCCGACGCCGCCGAGGAACCGCAGTGCCGCTCGGCGATCCACAGCACCGTCTGGATGTCGCGCAGACCGCCGGGCGAACTCTTGATGTTCGGCTCCAGGCCGTAGTCCATGTCGTCGAACTGCCGGTGGCGCTCGGCCTGCTCGTCCTGCTTGGCGCGGTAGAAGCGGGCGCTTGGCCAGAACGAACGGCGCGCCAGCAGCTTGTCCAGCTTCGCCGCCAAGCGGTGGGAGCCGGCCAGATGCCGGCGGTCCATCATCGTCGTCGCCACGGTGACGTCGCGCGCCGCCTCGCGGCGGCAGTCCGCCAGCGTGCGCACGCTGTGGCCGATGTCCAGCCGCAGGTCCCAAAGCAGGCGAACGAAGGCGGCGATGTCGTCCTTGGCCGCCTGCGGGCGCTTGGCGAGAATCAGCAGATCGATGTCCGAGTGCGGATGCAGCTCGCCGCGCCCGTAGCCGCCCACCGCCAGCAACGCGAGGCTGTCGTTGCGCTGAAACCAGTGCTGCCAGATCTCGGCCAGAAAGGCGTCGATGAAGCGGGCGCGCTCGGCCACCAGCAGTTCGACATCCTCCCCAGCCCAGAAGCGGCAGGCCAGCGTCTCGTCGGCGGAGCGGATGCGCCGGCGCAGGTCGTCCGTATCCGGCCTCGGCTCGCTCGGCGTCTCGACGCGCGCGTCTATGGGTACTGGCCGTCGCCGCAGCGTTCTTCGGCGCGCAGCGTCAGCACCTCGTGGCCGTCGGCGGTGACCAGCAGCGTGTGCTCCCACTGCGCCGACAGCTGGTGGTCCTTGGTCACCGCCGTCCATTGGTCCGGCAGCAGGCGAACGTGCCGACGCCCGGCGTTGATCATCGGTTCGATGGTGAAGGTCGTCCCTTCGCGGATGACCTCCCCCTGGCCGCGCTTGCCGTAGTGGAGGATCTGCGGATCGTCGTGGAAGACGTCGCCGATGCCGTGGCCGCAGAACTCGCGCACCACCGAGAACCGATGCGCGTGGGCGTGGGTGGCGATGGCATGGCCGATGTCGCCCAAATGGGCGCCGGGGCGGACCGCCCTTATGCCGGCGTACAGACACTGCTGGGCCACCTCCACCAGCCGCCGCGCCAGCACGCTGGCCTCGCCGACGAAGAACATCTTGCTGGTGTCGCCGTGGTAGCCGTCCTTGATGACGGTGACGTCGATGTTCAGCACGTCGCCGCGCTTGAGCACCTTCTTCGGCGACGGAATGCCGTGGCAGACGACGTGGTTCACCGACGTGCAGATGGACTTCGGGAACGGCGGCTGGCTGGGCGAGTTGGTGTAGTTGAGCGGCGCCGGCACGCAGCCGATCTCGTCGACGATGTAGTCGTGGCAGATGCGGTCCAGCTCCTCGGTGGTGACGCCGGGCCGCACATGGTCGCCGATCATCTCCAGCACGCCCGCCGCCAGGCGCCCGGCGATGCGCATCTTGTCGATTTCTTCCGCGGTCTTGGGGATAACAGGCATGGCGGAAGTATGGCCGAACGCGACCGGCGTCTCAATTCCGTGTTCGACTCGGCGACCCCTCCAGCTCCAGGGTGACGGACTCCTGGCCGTCGATCCGCAGCCGCTGGCTCAGATCTTGGAATCCGTGCCGCGATGCGTGGATGACGTACTCGCCGGCAGTCAATCCATGGAAGTGGAACGTGCCGTCGGCCGCCGCCAAGCCGCCCCTTCCGGTAGCCGTTGCCGCGCAGCCGAACGTAGGCAAGACCGATTGGGCGCACCGACTGCGCGGACTGCACCACTCCCGACAGGGAAATCGGAGGAAGGTCAATGTCGAGCGACGTCTGCCGTGCGATGTCGACTTCGAAGGAATGGCCGGCGCGTGTGCGGACGACGTGACGGCCCGGAGACAGCCCCCACACGTCGTAGCGCCCCTGCCGAGTCGTCTCGGTATACGCCAGGGGCAAGGACGGATTCGCGGGTACGACTTGGAGGTAGATATCGCCCAGCGGCCGTCCGCCCGCGGTTACGACGCCGCTGAGACGCGAATCGTATGCGAAGTCGAAGGTCAGGTCGGTTTCTTGGCCCTCCGCCAGACGTATCCGTTCGACCAGTCGGCGGGAGCTGTTGCCCCACGACGTTCGCACGACCATGGTCGATTCCTCCGGCAGGCCCTGTATGGCATGCGTGCCGTTGCCGAACGGCCACTCGTAGATCTTCCGCCGGTTCTGATCGTAGACCGCCACCTCTGCCTTGGAGCGCAGACCTGCCAGCGAAAGACGTACTCGCGGCCCGTCCTTGACGAACAGCCTCACGTTCTCCAGCGACTGGCCGTCGGCGACAGTCACGGCGCGGCTCTGCACGACGCCGGCTTCCGATGCGGCAACAAGGTCGTAGGTGCCGTCTTCCAGTTCCGCGAGACGGAAGATGCCGTTCTTGTCCGTGGTCCCCTGCCTGTTGTAAGGGCTGTGCCGCGTATAGGCGCTGTTGGGATTGGCAAGGACCACCGTGCCAGCTACCCGCGTACCGTCGGACCGTGTGAGCGACCCCGAGATCGTGGCGCCGGGGGCATGGGGATCCAAGGCAATGTCGAGGTGCTGGAACTCCGACGGCAGGTGTACGGTCTCGCGTTGGTAGCCGTCCGCGAAGGCCGAGAGCGGCGTTCCTTCGCGCGGCAGGTTGCGCAACTCGAATCTACCGTCCTCGTCCGAATCGGCACCATCGAGCCAGTTCAGTGCGACCATGCGCCACGCGTCGTCGTCGTGTTCCCGGGTGCCTAGCCGCACGGTCGCCCCCTCGATCGGTGCGCCTGTGAGCGCATCCACCACCCGACCGGAGATCGAGCGATCGGGGGCCAAGGCGATCACCCCAAGGTCGTACTTGTCGGACTCGCTAGGCGACAAGCGGGAAAACCAAGGCGGATGGCCGTCGGCGGAGATGACCACCGCGTAGGTCATGTCCTCCAGAGGCACCTGAAAAAAGCCTTCTTCGGTCTCGATGCGATGCCACGGCTTCTCTCCGTGCCGCAGGATCATGAGTTGGAAGCTCCGCACCGGTTCGGCGGTCGTCGCGTGTACCACCTGTCCGAGCAGCATGTACTGGCGCAGCTCGAGGACAACGCCTTCCCGTGGCGCATACACTTCGTGGGTGAGGCTGGCGCCCAACGTGGGCGAGTAGGCCCGTACGAGAGCGCGAGCGCTCCTCTGGAAAGGCCCAAGGCGGAACGATCCATCCTCCTCCGTTTTTGTCCGCGCAACGATCCCGCCTTTTGTTTCGACGGTCGCATCCGCTACCGGGGTGCCATCGCCATCCACGACGCGCCCAGTGAGGAATTGCCCTGTGCCCACTACGACATCGATTCGATTCGGCACGTCATCCGGCCGAATCCAGACATCTTCCAGCAACGCGGGGGCGCCATCCCGAGCGAAGGAAAGCGTGTGCGAACCATCACCTAGGCCTTCGATCAAAAATGCGCCGGAACGGTCGGTTCGCCAGTGCGGTGTCGCGAACACTGGAACCTCTAGGCCGTGGCCAGCCCGGGCCTCTATGGTGATGGTCACGTCAGAGAGCGGCACCCCGCCTTCCGAGCGGACCGTTCCCGCCAAGGCGTGGCCGGGAGCCAGCTGCAACGCCAGTGCTTCCATCGAGCTGTCGTCCGCAGCCACTAGCTTCTTCGACAAACGATCCTCGCCGACTGTGGGCACCGTTGGCCGCTCCCCCGCGGGCACCGCCGCCGTTTCCTGCGCGACGTCGCCGACAACCAGCATTTTCTGCGCTACGCGATCCTTGCTGAGGAAGAGCAGCGTCGACGGACTGTCCACCGGCACCGCTACCTTGAAGTGCGCGCCGTCAACGCGAGCCCAGCTTCCGGTCTTGCTGTCGCCTACGAACAAGCCGATCCAGACTGGTTCGCCCGCCAGATTGCCACCCACGCGCCCTTCAACCGTGAGGTCCGTCTCGGCCTTGGCCACGAACGCAAGCATGGTTAGCGCGAACGCAAGCGTCAACGCAGATGGCGTCGAACTAGCACGATGGCCACGACCAGATTGAATGGGGTGCTTGCTGTCCTGAGGCGTTACCGGCCGTTGGCGGGCAAGCGCCAAGACCTCTGGCAAATCCAACAGCAGTACAAGCCGCAACATCTTCAACGATGCAGAGTCTGCGCTATTGCAGGCCGAAGCAATTGCACGCGGCGGCGGTTCCATGGCGTCTGGCGAGTCCGATGGCGGTACTGGACATTCCGAGCAAGAAGATAGCAGCGATCGAACCCCAAGACATCAAGAGGCCGCCCAGGAACGAGAGCGCCCCAAGGCAACAACGGTTGCGGCTATCGGGCGAACCAGACTCGCCCTCACCATGCCGACGTCTGCAACGCTACGTTCGAACCCTCGAAACCACACCCGCTTCGCCCTCGCGGCATAGCCGAAGCAAGACCACTGCTGTCCCATTAACTTGGAGAAATTAGGAGGCTTGGATCGTCCAGTGCGGTATGATTGCGTTCGAGAAAACCAATCGAAACACAGGAGATCCAAGCCGTGGCGCACAATAGCACGATATTCGGGCAGTTGCTCAAGCTGTTGCCGAGACATGAATTCGACAAGCTGGCGGAGAAGCACAAGACGGGGCGGATGTCGCGCAAGCTGACGCGGTGGGGCCAGTTCGTGGCGATGGGGGCGGCGCAGCTGACGGGGCGCTGCAGCCTTCGGGACATCGTGTCGAACCTGTCGGCGCAGTCGCGCAAGCTGTACCACCTGGGGGTGGGCGAGGTGTCGCGGTCGTCGCTGGCGCGGGTGAACGCGGAGAAGCCGTGGCAGTTGTACCGGGAGCTGTTCGGCGTGCTGCTGGGGCGCTGCCGGCCGATGTCGCCGGGGCACGGGTTCCGGTTCAAGAACCCGCTGTACTCGCTGGACTCGACGGTGGTCGATCTGTGCCTGTCGGTGTTTCCGTGGGCGAAGTTCCGGCGGACGAAGGGCGGGGTGAAGGCGCACGTGGCGCTGGACCACGCGGGTCACCTGCCGGCGTTCATGACGGTGACGGACGCCAGGACGTCGGACATCGAGGCGGCGCGGGCGCTGCGCCTGCCGAAGGGGAGCATCGTCGCGGCGGACCGGGCGTACATGGACTTCCATTGGATCAACTCGTTGATTCTGCAAGGTGTTTTCCTGGTGACGCGGCTCAAGAGGCGGATCAAGCACCGCGTCGTGGAGCGGCGGGAAGTCAACGAGCGGCTGGGCGTCACGTCCGACCAGACGATCGAGCTCACCAGCGCGCGGGGCCGCAAGCGGTGCCCGCACCGGCTGCGCCGGATCGGCTACCGCGACCCCGCGACGGGGAAGCACTGCGTCTTCCTGACGACGAACTTCGAGCTGTCGGCGAAGACCATCGCGGACATCTACAAGGCGCGCTGGCAGGTGGAGCTGTTCTTCAAGTGGATCAAGCAGAACCTGAAGGTGAAGAGCTTCGTGGGCACGTCGCGCAACGCCGTGCTGACGCAGCTGTGGATCGCCGTGTGCATGTACCTGCTGGTGTGCTACGTGAAGTTCCTCAGCCGCGGAGGCTGGAAGCTCGTCGGAATCCTGCGCCTTCTGCAGCTCAGCCTGTTCGAGCGGCGCTCCCTCGACGACCTGCTCGGAAACAACACTCAGGACCCGCCGACCTGTCCGCAAACCGAGATGAAGTTCGCGTGGAGTTAATGGGACAGCAATGAAGCAAGACCAACAGCGGTTTGTGCAACTTCAGTGGCGAGGCATACATGGCGGTCGCTTCCATTCGCTTGTTCGACCGGCACGCCGCCGCCGTGGCGATCGTGCTCGGCGTACTGCCGATTGCCTTGGCGACCGGCGCATGGACGCTCCATCTGCTCGACTACGACCTCTCGGTTGCCGTGGCCGTGGGCTTCATCGCCTTGGCCGGCCTGGCCGTGGAACTCGGCGTGATGATGGTGACCTACCTGCGCCTGGCCCTCGCCGAACGCGCAACGCTTGCCGAACGGGAAGTACGCGCACTGAACGCCCAGGACATCCGCCTCGCCGTCCTCGACGAGCACTGCACGACGCGTGCGCTCCATCGCCATGAACCGCCGCCACCCTCATCGCCGGCCTCATGCCAGCACATGCTCAGCGAAGGCACCGGCACCGAAGTCATGCGCCGCATCGCCGCGCCGATGTTCGCGGGTGTGCTAGGGGCCGCGGTGCTGGCGCTGGCCGTGGTGCCAGCGCTGTTCTTGCTTTGGCATCGGCGGCGAGTGGCGATGAGTGCGTTCCGTCATCAGCCGCAACACGGCGATACCGGTTTCACCGATGAAAACCGCAGCCTTCATGAACTTCACTCCCCTGCGTCGGACTCAGGGGCTTGAGTCTCCTGTTCCACGTTCTCTTTTCCAGAGGTTCTATCAGGCAGCGTCGCACTCTCCACTTCGTCCGGTCCGTAATGACTGAGATACTGTTCGCGAAGGCTCTCCAACTCCTCATCGGCCAGCGGTTCCCCCAAGTCGTAGGCGATGTAACGAGAAGCAAAGAGGACGGCCTGCCGGCCGCTTACGACTCTCGTGCCATTCAATAGGATGCGTTGCCACCGCACATTGTCGCTGCTCCAGTCGACCTCATTGATGCGGTCAACAATCTCCTGCCACGCGAACTTCGCCCCATCAGGCTTGTCCGCCTTCCTCATTCGAACAACTGCTCTCATCAAGGCAAGTTGCGCAACGGGCTTGCCCAACAGCGAAGATCTCCTGATCTCCCTGCGACGTTCATCGCCGCTCTCTTCCTTGTCCACCAATGCAGAGTGGAAGATAGTTACGCCATCCGCCAACGCCTCCCAGTACTCGTAGGCAGTCTGCTCAAAAGAGCGCACACTGTTCCCGGCTCGGGAGGTTCTGCACATCGATGCGACCGAAATTCTCCTCTAACGTGACCTTCGTCGCCTCGTAGACCGTCGCCAAGGTGGTAAAGTAGTGTGCCTTGTCGCTCAAGGTGTTCGACCGGTAGTTGACGAGACGGCTCCCGATGACGTCGTTGGCAATGGACTCCCTCGAAATAACAGCGATAACGTCGTCGTCCGCGGTAATTAGATCATCGCCCTTCGACGTCCTCTTCGCGTAGCGATTGACCTTGTTGAAGATGCTTCGGCCTTTTTTCAAATCGTGCTTAATCATGATGAGAAGCACATCGTCGTTTGCTAGGTTGGGATTCGGGTCAACACCCGAAATGGGGTTCTGTCTCTCGTCCTTCCCGGACAATGCAAAGGTCAACGCCGCGAGGCGGTGCTGTCCGTCCAGCGGGACCAACATCTCGCCGCCGGACAGCGTGAGGAAACCGAACGATTTGGAAGCGGTCTGGTAGAGCCTTGGCACTCTGCTGCCAAGGACCTTCTCGGCCGGCTCGAAGTCCATCTCCTCAGGATTGATCACGTCTACTATCAACGCACCGAAGAAGCGGTCGGGATCGTTCGCAAGGTATGGGGCGATCTGTTTCTTCACACGGGTGTAATTGATTTCCCTCTGGAAACGCTCCTCGATGTTCATGTCATCCCACCCCGGCATTTCCTTGGGAATCGTGATCTGATTCGCCACGTCGTTGGCCTTCATCGTCACGATGAAGTAATCCGTGGAGCCGAACGTGCCCCGCATCGCGGGATATACGCTAGCCATGTGCTTTTCTCCAGAGGGTTGCAGCCGGTACATAAGTTTCGTACCGGTGTTGGTTTGTGTGTGGTTGAAGATGATGGATCATGGATCTCTCCAGATCGTCGATCTTCGCCTTGTCGCAAGACTCATAATTGAACATGACGTCACCGTCGAGAGCCCTTATCCAAACAGCAAGCTTCTCGTTGTGGGATCCGTTGTAGTGCTCCTCAAGGCGCCGTTGAATCGGCCGTGCAGCGGCCTTTCCGACGTAGATGAAGATGGAACGGTAGTAGAGGACGTAGACCCCAACCAACGCTCGCGGCACGGACATGATGTTCTGGAATGTGAACCTCCTTCCCTCTCGTCTGAGGGTGGCCGAGAACGTACTTTGGAACCGCATCTCCTCGTTCTTCCATGGTTGTTGCATGTCAGCCGTCGGTTAGAGCGTACAAATGAGGCAGGCTGCATCCTCTTCAGCACTGAGGGCTACGCATTCCTGCCAGCTCTGAAGTGAACTGGCGCTCTCGTCATCAGACCCAGCCGGTTTCCTGCCCTCCCAGACCTCGTCCAAAGTCACTCCCTGCACCCAAGTGAACAGCTTCCCCGTCGCCGCGTCAACCTTTTCGTACTGCTTTGCCCGCTCGAACAGGTCCGGGTGGTTCTCCGCGAGTCCAATCCACTCGTCGCGGCGCTGGAAGAAGCAGAAGTAGCAGCCGGAGCGGCTTCGCCACTTGTAGTACTCGGGGATGCCGACGGACTCCTCGAGGATGCGGAAGATGTCCGAGCGCACCAAACCGTCGTCGATGAAGGGGTAGGCGGCTTTGATGTTCGGCTTGTGGCTGATGTAGCCCTGCCGCTGTTCGTCGGCGCGGATGCCGATGTAGCTTACGCATGGGTCGTCGCCCACGAACGCTTCAAGGGGTTCGAGCTTCATCACGCGGGTACACCAACGGGCGTGGGGGGCGGGCAGGAAGCCGTTGAAGCGCTTGAGGTGGTGGTCGAAGTCGCGCCCGCTGCTCAAGCGTTCGATGGGCTTGCCGAGGTAGTCTTCCAAGCGATCTAGGTAGTCGTACACCTCGCGCAGTTCGGCACCGGTGTCGCAGAAGAAGTACTCGATGCGGTCGTCCCGGCCCTGGTCCTTGAGGTAGATGGCAAGGGCGGCGCTGTCCTTGCCGCCCGACAGGCCGAGGATGTGCCGCGTGTGCTTCACGTCCACAGCGGTTGCGCCGCTATCCAACCCTTCGCAAGCCACGCTTCCCCCCTTCCTCTGCCGCCGGTCGGCGACGGGCGACCAAGTAATCTTGGGCCATCGTGGCCACCAACGCAAGGCGCAATCTGTCGTCGCCCACGTTCTCAAGAGCTTCCTCCACCTGGCGCTTCGTTTCGGCGATGGCCTCTTCCATGCTGCCGTCGATGGGCACGGTCTCGTCGATCTCGCCGTGTTCCCGGCTGAGCGTCTTCAATAGGATCACGTCCAAGCCCTCGGCCACGCTCGCACCTCGTCCGTCGTAGTACAGCTTCAGCCGCTGCAGGTCCCGCAAGCGGGCGGAGAACTCGGCGAGGCGGTACTCCGCTGTGCTGCGGTCTTGGTCCGTCCACTTCCGTGGCGGCTTCTGGCCGAGGAAGGTGAGGACGTAATCCAGCCAGTCGTCGTCCGTGCGGCCTTGCTCCATCGCCCGCCGCATGAAGCTCTTGAGACCCTTCACGTCCACTGTGTAGTCGTCGAGGCCGTGGCAGCGGCCGATCGCCACGCTCCGCAGCTCGCCAATCGCGGTGTCGCCGGGCACTGCAAAGCTGTTGCAGAGCGCCGCGCGCAGCTCGTCGACCATGGTCGCGTAGGCCTCGTTCAACTCCTTCAGCGCACCGATGAGCTTCTCCGCAAAGCCCGACGGTTCTTCTGCCCCGCCGTAGCCGCAAGCCTTGGGCAGATGCTCGAACAGCAGCTTCTCGGGGGATTTGGCGTGGGCCAGTGCCTGGCGAACGTCCAAGGCTGTCTTCGAGAGGCGGCGCGTCTTATGGGTGTACTCGGGCAATCCCAACACGAAGCTCGCCAAGGGGCGGGCGAGGTCCAACACGGCAACGGAGTGCCGCTTCTCGCCGAAGAGGGCTTGGCTGTACTCGTCGAACAACGTTGCCCGAACGCCGGCCACCCGGAAGCGCTGGAAGGTGAAGATGTCTGGCCGTCGCACCAAGCGTTCGAGGTGTTCGTAGGCGAGGGACGGCGAGTACGCACCCTCGTCGTAGAAAGCGATCTCGCGGCGGTTCAAGAGGTAGTAGTGCAGGAAGATCAGCGGGAACAAGCCCCGCTTCAGGCCGATTGGCGGTGCCGCCAAGTCGTCCATCAGCTGTTCGGCAGAGACAGGCTGGGCTTCGGATGCCTCCAAAAGCGCGTCGAGTCGTGCCCAGGCGGGCCGCAGGTGGAGCGGGTCCGATTTCGGCGGCGGCATGAGCTTCCATTCGCCAGACTCGTCTTGGGCGTGCAGCCCGCCACGCTCCAACACGGAGCGGTAGATGGCCCTCTCCGGTGGGTACTTGGCGATGCCAAGGCCGGCCTGGGCCGCACGGTTGAGCATGGCGCCAAACAGCTTGTTCCGTGCGGCGGCGGCTTGGGACGAGAGGCGCTCTCGGACGATGAGTTCGTTGCGCACCTTGGGCGAGTCGGGATAGATGCTGTCCATCGCCTCGGAGAGCGCGGCTTGCAGGGTGCGCCGCTCCTGTATGCGCAGCCGCTTGCCCTGCCAGTACCACTGCGACGCGGCCGGGTCGCGCAGCAATGCGTTCAGGGCCTGTTGCTCGGCCACTTGCGCCGTTTTGAGTTGCTCCTTGACCTCCCGGGCGGCCACCGGATCGGACGCGACTTCCTGTGCGCCTTGCTGTACGCGCTCAAGGGCCAGAACTTGAACGATGGCGGCGCGAAGGCTGGCACCGTTGGGATGCAGTGCCCAGATTTCGCCAGCTTGGGCACCTTTGCGGGCGCGGTGGAAGAGGGCCTCGTCGTTGCGGCTTTCGGCCAAGAAGAACACCACCCGGGGAACATGCGCCCGGTCTTCCTTCGGGCGAGCGCTCCCGGAATCCGCATAGACCACATCGAACGCGCGCAGCGCTCCCGTCTCGATTGAGTGCCGCCGCGCCACGATGGGCGTGGACTCGCCGCGCTCCGTGAGGGTGCTGGCCAAATCGACGCGCCCAATCTTGTCGCGCTCTCGGGCAATGTGCTCGTCGATGTTGAAATCCGTGCCCTGCCACACGCGGTACTCGTCTGCGAACTTGCGGTACTGCAGGAGGGATGCTCCCTCTACGTCCGCAATAGCCCGTTTGAAGGCAGCCTTGGTTGGGTAGAGCTGCCTCAGCACAGCCTCGGTGGCCAACAGGCCCTGGCTGCCCGTGGTCAAGTTCAGCAAGCCAACGGCTTTGACGAGAGCCGTCAAACCGCCCGCGGACGCGCCGCCGTCCAAACCCTCGACCTCGGCCCGTTCGGCGCGATCCACCGCCGTCACCACTTCCGCCCACGTTCTCTGTGCAAGCGGCGCCGCCAAGGCCGGCGGCTGGGTCTGCACGAAGTAGTCGTAGATGTCGCCCGGGAACACCCATTCGCCGAGGTGCTCAAGGTGCGCCATCGCTTGCTGAAACCCGTGTGGCTCGTTGCTGCCGAAGTAGCTGAACAGCGTGCGCTCGTTCTGCGCGAAACGGGTGCAAAGCACCGGAAGCGCCAGCAGCGAGATGGGATGCATGGGGTAGCACGCCACGAAAAGCTGCGCTGCCGCATCCTGCGTCATGCCAACCGGCAATGCGTTCGCTGCGGCCAGCGCTTTCGCGGTTTTCGCAGACCACTGGCGGATGCCGTGCTGCTCCAACTCGGTGAGGTCGTGCTCGAAGGCGGCAGCCAGAACGCGCAGGGTCTGCTCCGTGGTCTCCACGAAGGAGACGGTTTGGAAGCGGCCTTGCACCTTGGCCCACTCGTTCTGCAACTGCTCGTCCATGCCTGCTGCGTACATGTCGAAGGTCTGGTGCTGCAGGACGAACAACATGAGGTTGGCTTTGCGCCCGACGTAGGTGCGCTCGGCCAATTCCTGCAAGAGGTAGGTGCTGCCCATGTTGCCGGTGCGGCCCCGGGCCTCGAACTCCAGGAACTTGCCAAGTTCGTCGATCACGAACAGCAGGCCGCCAGCCCCGCTGCGCTCAAGCGCGTTCTGCAGCTCGTCCACCAGCGTCAGCAGGCGGCTCTCCGGCACCTCTTTCTCGGCACAGGCGTCGTGGATGTCTTGCAGCACGCGGGGTTTTCGCCCCGGGCGACCTTGCCAGAACGCGCTCGCGGCGGCGTCCATTGCGGTGAGCAGGCGGCGGCCCAGCGGCTCTGGGCTGCCGGTGAGCGCGACGCGGCACCATGCCTTCTGACGGCGGAAGCGCATTGCCAGTGGGCGGGACTGCCGGCCGAGCACCTTGGCGGCCTCGACCGCTGCGGCCTCCTTGGCGTCCGTGGGTGCTTTGGCGCCAAGCAGCGCGTGCAGGAATACGCCGAACGTGGACTTGCCGGAGCCGTACGGGCCGATCAGGCTCCATGCCCTCGGCTGGTTTTCCTGCCCCAAGGCGGCGCCGACGTCTTCAAGCAGGGCAATGCCCCGCGCCGTTGGGCAATAGGCCGCAACGGTCGCCACGCTGCCGCCGTCGCGCTCGACATTGGTTGAGCGCGTGTAGCAGGTCTTGACTCTGATTCGCTGCGCCAAGCTCATGCCGCCGCCTCTGCCGCTTCGGTTGCCGGTGTTGCCTGCCCGATGGCAGTCCGCCGCTGGCCGCTTGCTCTGCGCCCCTTGCGCCGTGGCGCCCCGTAGTAGGACTGCAAGATGGACAGCGGCTCGAACGGGCCGATCTTGTACAGCTGATAGAGGCCCGCCGTGCGGTCCAGCCGCAGGCTCTCCGGGTACGCTTCGCACAGCGCGTCGAGCTTGGCCGTCAGCCCGCTCTCGGTCAGACGGAATACGGCGCCCGGTGCGCAGTGGCTTCGCGCGCTGTACATCAAGTGTTCAACCGCTAGCTGATCCTCCGGCAGACTGGCGAACACGTCGGCCACGGCGTAGGCAAAGGCAACCAAGGGGATCTCCTCTCTGTCCCTCGGCACCGCCTGCCACGTCTTCCGATCCAGGCGTTCGAGCAGCAGCAAGGCCGCCAACGGCGAATCCAGCGCATCCTCGGGCAGGAGCCGGGTGCCGCCGCTGGACTGGGCGTACATGCGCAGCACCAGATTGGCGTCTCGCTTCAACGTCGTCGCGGCGACTTTGGCGGTGACGCTCTGCCGGACGAACTCGCGCAACCCGGCGAACACCTCTTCGCTTGCGAACTCCGGCTTGTGGAAGTCGTTGTAGAACCAGTAGAGCGCCGTGGCTTCGGTAGGATTGGTGGCGAGCAGCCAGTGTAGCAGCCAGATGGTGCCGTCGTCCTCCAAGTAGCGGTCTCCGCCTGCGCCGTCCGGGAAGAGGATTGCGCCGATGCGGGATTTCGCCAAGCCGCCGTCGTCCGTTCGTTCCGCCATGCCCGTCGCCAGCAGCCAGTAGCGCATCGCCGCCACCATGTTCTTGCCCACGCCCAACGTCACCGTCGCGTCTTCGGCGGCGAAGACGTTGGCGTCGTCCGCCAGCGCGTCCAGCCCCTTGGTGATCCAGCCGAAACGCAGAGGGAAGGACTCGTGGCGCCCGAAGGAGACTTTGGCTGCGTTGAGTTTCATGTATAGATGGACAGTAATAGCCTCCTGTACGGTTGTCAAGCACCTTATCATCAATGCCGTCGTGCCACCGGAGGGAGCCGGCGGGGCCATCCAGCGTTGAGGTGGGCACTCGCCTGCGCCCACGCCAGATCCCCACGCGGAACTGGCGCTGGCGAACTGGTTCCTTTTCGACACTCCCGACGCCCCCGCAGGCCGGCGGTGCGCTCCGGCCTTGGCTCTTCGGGAACGACATTGCGCAATACGCTTCCGACCGGGCCGGAGCGCAGGCCCTCGTCCGCGGCCCAAACCAGCATCCGGTGCCGTGCAAACCGCCAGCAATCTTTGGCGCCCTTGGTACCCGGCAACGCGCCGCTGTTGAATCTGCGCGGCGGTAGTTGTGTACTTGGCCTACGGTCAATCGCGAACCAGGAGCAGCCATGCCCGCATTGGACGGCGTGAGAGTCCTCGACATGACGCAGTACGAGGCCGGCACTTCGTGTACCCAGGCGCTGGCCTGGCTGGGCGCCGACGTGGTGAAGGTGGAGGCGCCCGAGTACGGCGACCCCGGACGGGGCGTCGGACGCTCGGAGAACAAGGACTACTCCGCCTACTTCTGCGCCTGGAACGCCAACAAGCGCAGCCTGGCGCTGAATCTGCGCAGCGAAGGCGGCCACGGGCTGTTCATGCGCCTGGTGCCGAAGTACGACATCTTCGTGGAGAACTACGGCCCCGGCGTCATCGAACGGCTGGGCATCGGCTACGACGAGCTGAGCGCCGTCCATCCCGGCCTCATCTACGCCCGCATCAAGGGCTTCGGCGTCAGCGGCCCCTACTCCGGATTTCGCTGCATGGACATGGTGGCGCAAGCCGCCGCGGGGGCGTTCTCCATCACCGGCGAAGCCGACGGCCCGCCGATGATGCCCGGCCCCACCACCGGCGATTCCGGCACCGGCGTACAGGCGGCGATGGCGATCCTCGCCGCCTACGTGCAGCGGCTGCGCACCGGCCAAGGCCAGCAGATCGAGCTGTCGATGCAGGAGGCGATGGCGTACTACGTGCGCACCCGCGCCTACATCGGTTCCGCCTGGGGCACCAAGGCGACGCCCCGAACCGGCAACGCCGGCGGCCTGCCGCCGGTGAACATCTATCCCTGCAAGCCGTTCGGGCCCAACGACTACATCTACCTGATGCCGGTGAACCAGGACCACTGGGACGGCCTCTGCGCCGCCATCGACCGCGCGGACCTGCTCATCGACGAGCGCTTCGAGAACACCCGCAAACGCATCGCGAACGGCGCGGCGCTGTACGAAGAAGTGGCGGCTTTCACCCGCGCCCACACCAAGTACGAGGCGATGGAGGCAATCGCCAGCGCCGGGGTGCCCTGCTCGGCCTGCCTGGACACCGCGGAGCTGCACCACGACAAGCACCTGACCGAGCGCGGCTTCGTCCAGCAGATGGAGCTGCCGGTGCATGGCAAGGTGCCGATGCTCGGCTTCGCGCCAAGAATGTCGGGCTCGGAAGTGCCCATGACGCGACCGCCACGGCTTGGCGAACACACCGACGAAGTGCTCGGCGCCGATCTGGGGCTGGGCGAAGCCGATCTTGCGGCGCTGCGGCAAGATGGCGCCATCGGCGACTCCTCCCGTTTCGCATGAGCCGCTCGGCGAAAGCTTCAACTGTGGTATAAAGCGCCCGCCCGAACTGGTCGGGCCTCCGCCCATCGGCGGCAAATACACGACGGCGTCGGCAAGGTCGCTGCGGGTGACCGTTGGCTTCCAACGCAAAGCGAAGCAACGGTGGATTCAGCGATCCGGCGCCGTGGACAACCCAACCCGGAGACATCGATGAGCACAATCGGCATGCGCGACATGCTGGCGGCCGGCGTCCACTTCGGCCATCAGACGCGCTTTTGGAACCCGAAGATGAACGAGCACATCTTCGGCGCCCGCAACAAGATCCACATCATCAATCTGGAAGCCACGCTGCCCGCCTTGCGCGCCGCGCTGGACGAAGTTCGGCGTCTGGCGTCGAGGCGCGCCAAGATCCTCTTCGTCGGCACCAAGCGCGCCGCCTCCAAGGTGGTTCGCGAGCAGGCCGAGCGGGTCGGCCAGCCGTTCATCGATCAGCGCTGGCTGGGCGGCACTTTGACCAACTACAAGACCATTCGACAGTCCATTCGCCGCCTGGCGGATCTGCAAACCCAAGCGGAAGACGGCACTTTCGACGTCCTCACCAAGAAGGAAGCCCTGCAGAAGCGCCGCCTGCTGGACAAGCTGGAACGCAGCCTCGGCGGCATCAAGGACATGGGCGGCCTGCCGGATGCGCTGTTCGTGGTCGACGTCCACCACGAGCGCATTGCCGTCACCGAAGCCAACAAGCTGCGCATTCCGGTCATCGGCCTGGTCGACACCAACAGCGATCCCAGCGGCGTGGACTTCGTCATCCCCGGCAACGACGACGCCATCCGCTCCGTGCGGCTCTTCGTCACCGCCGTGGCGGACGCCATCGAAGAGGGCCAGGCCAGGGTGAGCGGCGAAGTGACCATCGACGAGTTCGTCGACCTCGACGGCGAGAGCGCAGAGCCGCCGGAGGAACCGCCGACAGGCGGCGAGGAGACGACATGAACGCCGCCATGATCAAGGAGCTGCGCGAGCGCACCGGCGTTGGCTTCGGAGACTGCAAGAAGGCCCTGGTGGAGGCCGACTGGGACATGGACCAGGCGGTGGACATCGTGCGCCTGCAAAGCGGCGCCAAGGCGGCCAAGAAGGCCGACCGCACCGCCGCCGAAGGTCTGGTGGGGATGCGCATGGAAGGCCCCCGTGGGGCGCTGGTGGAGGTGAACGTCGAGACCGACTTCGCCGCCCGCAACCCGAAGTTCGGCGCCTTCGTCGAACGGGCGCTGGATGCCGTGCTTGCCGAAGGCAAGGCCGATGCGACGGCCGGCATGGAGGCGGAACGCCAGGCGCTGGTGCAGGAGATCGGCGAGAACATCAACGTTCGCCGCGCCGCCCTTGTGCAAGCCCCCGATGGCGGCGCCGTCTTCGGCTATCTGCATCAAGACGGCAAGAAGGCAACCCTGGTGGCCCTCGCCGGCGGCGACGAGGCGCTCGGCCGCGACCTGGCGATGCACGTCACCGCCATGCGCCCGCTGGTGGTGGCGCCGGAGGACGTAGCCGAGGAAGCCGTTGCCAAGGAACGCGCCATCTTCGAGCAGCAGGCCGCCGACAGCGGCAAGCCGCCGCACATCGTCGACAAGATGGTCGCCGGGCGCGTGCGCAAGTTCCTCGGCGAATCCAGCCTGCTCGAACAGCCCTTCGTCAAGGACTCGGACGTCAAAGTCGGCAAACTGCTCGCCGCCGCCCAAGCCCGCTGCACGGCCTTCGAGCGCTTCGAGGTCGGCGAAGGCATCGAGCGGCGCGACGAGGACTTCGCCGCCGAAGTACGCAAGCAGATCGGCTAGGGGTTCGATTCCGAATTGACGTGGCAATGGCGCGTTCCGTCCGTCGCCGCCTCGGCACGTGCTGCTTGAGGATGTGCCGCCCCGCAAAGGCCACCGGTGTCCAGGTCGAGCAACGAAAACCCGCCCCACTGGAACGCACGTTGTTCTGGAAGCGGCACACTAGGGCGCACGCTGGCGAAGGCGCTTCAAGGACGGCAAGGAGCAACGCTGCTGGAGTTCCTTTCGCCGAAGGGCTGCGCACACAGGGTCTTGAGGGATGTCAAGGACGTCTCGAATGCGCCCAAGCATGCCGAGCCGCAGCGTCTTCGGCGCAGACAGACGTTGCGGCAATGGGCAATAATGACGGCAAGAAATCCCCGGAGGGAGGCCATGAAAGACGCCATACCGGCCTTTGGCGCAGTCCTCGCTGGCACCGTTGCGGTGTTCGGCGCGCTCGGCTGCCAACCGAGCGACACCGAGCGAACGGCGGATCCCGCCGCCACGGAAGCAGCGCCGGCGCCGAACGAGACCGCCGTGGAGGTGGCCGCAGCGCCGCCCCTGCCCACGCACTGGACGAACAGCGAGCCCATCGGCAACGGCGAGGGGCCGGTGGCCGGCGAAGACCTGCTCGCCGCCCCCGCCAACCCGGAAGAGTGGCTGCTCTACGGCGGCAATTACGCCAACCACCGGCACTCGCCCATTGCGGACATCACGCCGGCGAACGTCGGCGAACTGAAGGTCGCCTGGGGGCTGTCCACCGGCACCACCGAGCAGTTCGAGGTGTCGCCCACCGTCTACGACGGCATCATGTACATCACCACCTCGTTCAACCGGCTGCTGGCGGTGGATGCCGCCACCGGCGAGCTGCACTGGCGCTACGACCACCCGCTGCCGGAACGCGCGGAGCTGAGGCTGTGCTGCGGCGCGGTGAACCGCGGCGCCGCCATCGCCGGCGATCTGGTGCTGATGGCGACGTTGGATTCGCAACTCTTGGCCTTCCACCGTCTCAGCGGCGAAATCGTCTGGCAGGTGACGCTGGCCGAGCATGGCGACGGCTTCAGCGCCACGTCCATGCCGATGGTGGTCAAGGACATGGCCGTCATCGGCATCGCCGGCGGCGAATACGGAGTGCGCGGCTTCTTCGACGCCTACGACGTGGCGACCGGCGAACGGCGCTGGCGGCACTACACCGTGCCGGTGGCTGGCGAGTTCGGCGCCGACACCTGGGCCGGAGACTCCTGGAAGACCGGCGGCGCACCGGCCTGGACCAGCGGCGCCTACGACCCCGAACGCGACGTGCTGTACTGGACCACCGGCAATCCCTCGCCGGACTGGAACGGCGACCTGCGCGCCGGCGACAACCTGTTCTCGAACAGCCTGCTGGCGGTGAATCCCGACACCGGCGAGCGCCTCTGGCACTTCCAGTTCACGCCCCACGACGTCTGGGACTACGACGGCAACACCCAGCTGTTCCTGGTGGACGTGGAACGCGACGGCAGCACCCGGCCCGCCATCGTGCAGGCCAATCGCAACGGCTTCTTCTACATCCTCGACCGCGACACCGGCGCCTTCATCGACGCCAAGGTGTACGTCGAGGAACTCAACTGGGCAACGCTGGACGAGAACGGCCGCCCGGTGGTGGACCCCAGGGCCAATCCGACGGAAGAACCGACCTACCGGGTCTGTCCCTCCAATCTTGGCGGCATGAACGGCGCCTGGACCGGCGCGCTGAACCCGGAACTGGGCCTCGCCTACATTCCATCGGTGGAATCCTGCCAGCTCTACCAGAAGGGCATCACCGCGTTCGTTCGGGGGCAGCCGTTCATGGGCGGCACGCCCATCCCCATCGACGTCACCGAGAACAGGGCGCACGGCCATCTGTCGGCCATCGACGTCAACACCGGCGAAGTGCGCTGGCGGCACATGGACGAGGACCCGATGATGGGCGGCGTGCTGTCGCTGGCCGGCGGCGTCGTGTTCACCGGCAATCAGCAGGGCTTCGCCCTGGCGCTGGACGCGGCCAGCGGCGAACTGCTGTGGCAGTTCCGCATGGGCGGCGGCATGCGCAGCCAGCCGGTTGCCTATCGAGCGGCAGGCAAGTCCTACGTCGCCATCGGCTCCGGCAACTTCGCCACCTTCGTCGCCTTCGCCGGCGGCCGCACGGAGATACCGGAGGGAGGCCATCTGTTCGTCTTCGCCCTGCCGTAGCGCACCGGCCGGCAAGGCGCGGCCGGCGCTCGCCGCGGGCGCGGCGCTCGCGGCGCTTGCCTGCCTGCCGGCGCTGGGGGCGGAGGAGGCGCTGTCGGTCTGCTTCGCGGAGAACGATCCGCCACGCTCGGAACGCGCTGACAGCCGCGGTTTCGACATCGACGTGGCGCGTCTGCTCGCTGGCGCGCTGGGGCGTCCGCTGCGCCTGGTCTGGATGGCCGAGCAGGGCCAGACGGACATCGAGTCCAGCGACATGGACTTTCGCCCGGTTCTTGCCGGGCAGTGCGACATGCAGCTTTCCGTGCCGGGGCAGGAAGCCATCGCGCCCTGGGGCGGCCGGCTGGCGCTCAGCGAGCCGTACTACGGCGCCGCCTTCGAGTTGATTCCGAAGGACTCCTCCTTCAGCTGGGGCGAACCCTTCAACGGCCGCATCGCGGTGCGTTCCAACAGCGTGGCGCACGTTACCGTGGACGCCGCCGGCATTCCCTGGACGATGCAGGCCAGCACCGCGGCCATCGTTTCGGCGGTGGCCACCGGCGCGGCGAAAGCGGCCCTCGTCTGGGGACCGAATCTGGCCCTCTTGGACGCCAAGCCGCCAGGACGCAGCGAGAGCTTCCAGCCGCCCGAAGCGCTGCGTTGGAATCTGCACGCGGTCGCTCGGCAGGACGACGCGCTGCTTGCCGAGGCGAATCAGGTATTCCAGCAGCCAGCCGCCAAGCGCGACATCAAGCGTCTGTTGAACCGGCACAGGCTGCCGCCACGGGCGCCGTTTGCGACGGTACACAGCCGCGCAGCGCTCCGCCGCGTGCGGGGCCGGTAGGTGTCGCTGCGGCACGTCGCCGCCCGTTGCGGGCTTGGCGTCCTTGTCGGCGGTGCCGCGGCGGGCTGCGCGCCGCCGACTCCCGCCGACGCCTTTCGCGCCGATGCCGAGGCGCTGAAGCGCGGCCAGTCGCTGTTCGTCGGCACCTGCGCCGGCTACTGCCACAGCCCGGCCGTCGAACGCGCAGCGCCGTACCTCTTCGACTGCGCCTGGAAGCACGGCAGCGGCGGCGACCAGGAACTGTTCGACATCATCGCCGACGGCGTGCCGGAGACCGCCATGATCGCCTTCAGAGGCAAGCTGCCCGAGGGCGACGACGACATCTGGAAGGTGGTCGCCTACCTAGGCGCCAACCGCGCCAACTGCGACGTTTGACGGCGCCTTCACGGCACTGGTCGGGCCCGTGGTCGGTGGCCACCCGGCCAGTCGTCTTCCGCCTTGGCTCTGATGCCTCGCACCACGGGGCGGGTGACGGCCCACTCGCAGCCATGTGGCGTACTCTGATCCCAAGCGCTGGTAGCTACTCCAAGAGTCTCGCGCAACGTGTAGCTCACCGCGGAGGGCACCGTCGGCACGCTTGAGCCTTGCTCGCTCCAACCTTCCGCTTTAAAGCCTTAGGCCTCCGCATCGCGGATTTCAAAGGAGAGATGCCACATTACGCTGTGGGTTGGCGGCAAGGATTGTTTGGCTGGCGGATCGTTCGACTCAGGCGGGTCGTTCTTAGACTTGGACCAGTAGGGCACCGTGTTGTCGCCCAAGCTGTAGGCGAAGTTCAGCAACATGCGGTAGTGCCCCGAGTCGATCCCCTCGGGATGCCCGGGTTCAAGACACTGTTTCCCAGCGTAGTTTCGCCAGTCGACCTCGGCGCGGAACGACAGGCTCTCGCCGGCCGGAATGCCGTAGGCGTGCATCCGTATCTTTGATATGAACCCCATGACGTGCCAACCGTCCTGCAGCACTGGAAAAAGGCTTACGCTGTGGTCTTGCCCAGGCTTTCGTATAGTGGCCAAGATTGCGGGATCGAGGGCGTCGTCGCCGTGCGACACGGTGATCTCTGCCGCCACATCGTTCAGGTTGGCGACGACCACGACGATCTCGAACGGCGCGGTCTTGTACACCACCTCGGGGACGGTTACCGAGACGGCGAGGCCGTGGTCGGTGGCCACCGGCACGTTGCGCTCGTCGCCCTTCCAATGCACAAGCGGCGGGAGTGCTGCGGCCGCGACCGGCAGCGTCGCGAGTGCCGCCATCAGGAGGATCGCGCCTTTGCGACGCCGAACGACAGAACCCCGTGGAGCGACAGCACCACCATGTCCGGGGACCGAGTCGATCGTCCGCGTGAGCTTCGTCATCAACTCCACCCTCTACTGGCAGGCGGATGGCCAGTCGCCTTCGGCCTTGGCTTTGGCTCTGATGGCCTGCACGACTGCACGGGTGACGGCCCACTCGGCAGCCATGGCGTACTTTTGACTCTAGTTGCGGACTTCAATGTCGAGACTCCACCTCACGCTCTGTCGCTCCCGCA
Source organism: Candidatus Azotimanducaceae bacterium (assembly GCA_965199875.1). Lineage (GTDB taxonomy): Bacteria > Pseudomonadota > Gammaproteobacteria > Pseudomonadales > Azotimanducaceae > VXYL01. Next base: position 832,367 of record OZ241346.1, read on the forward strand.
AGGAAAGGTCCGTCCGCGGACCGTTCGACGCTGGATCGTCCTTCAACGGGCGAGGCGATGTGTTGGCACCCAACTCATAGCTAAAGTACACAAGGAGAAGGTGGCGCCCGGGTTCGATTCTGTCGATCCGGTCGGGGTAGTTTCGCCAGTCGACCTCGGCGCCGAACGAGAGACTGCCGCGAGCTGGAACTTTATACGCGTGCCGAAACGGCTTCCCTATGAATCCACCTTGTACGGCCACGCCCTCTGGCAGAACTGGAAGGAGGCTCACATACGATCCGTTACTGATCGAGGCGAGCATTGGCGGTTCGAGGGAGTTGTCGCGGTGAAAAACGGTGATCTCGACGGCGTTGTCGGCAAGGTTGTCGACAACGACGACGATCTCGAACGGCGCAGTCTTGTACACCACCTCGGGGACGACGAGCGAGACAGCGAGCCCGTGGTCCGTGGCCACCGGCACGTCGCGCTCGCTGCTCTTCCACACCACCACAGCCGCGGCAACCGGCGCGAACGCCGCCACCATGAAGATCGCAGCGCCGCGATGCGCGGCAGGGCTGCGCCATCGGCAGCGCTTCGTGCCGCCCCCCGACCAGTTCTTCAGCATGCTTGAGCCTTGCTCCGCTCCAATCCGGCCGCTTTAGGGCTTCCAGCCTCCGTATCGCGGATTTCGATGGGAAAATACCAACTCACACGGTGAAGTTCAGGCATGGCCTGTTCCGCCGGCGAGTCGTTCGACGCCGCGGGGTCTTCCTTGGACTTGGACCAATAGGGCACGGTGTTGTCGCCCAACTCATAGTTAAAGTACACAAGGAGGCAGTTGTGCCCGGAGTTGATCCTGTCGATCCGGTCGGCGTAGTTTAGCCAGTCGACCTCGGCACCGAACGAGAGACTGCCGCGAGCTGGGATCTTGTATGCGTGCTGCCCCGGCTTCCCTATGAACCCCCCGCTTTGTACAGCCACGCCGTCCGGCAGCACTGGAAGGAGGCTCACGTACGATCCATTGAAGACCATAGCGCGAATTGCGGGTTCGAGGGGGCTGTCGCGGTGGAAAACGGTGATCTCGACCGCCCGGTCGGTGGGGTTGTCGACAACGACGACGATCTCGAAAGGCGCCGTCTTGTACACCACCTCCGCGACCGTCGCCGAGACGGCGAACCCGTGGTCCGTGGCCACCGGCACGTCGCGCTCGCTGCTCTTCCACTCCACTGCCACGGCAACCGGCGCAAGCGCCACGACCGCTGCCGCCATGAAGATCGCGGCGCCGCGATGCACGGCAGGGCTGCGCCATCGGTAGCGCTTCGTGTGGCCCCCCGACCAGTTCTTCAGCACAGGCTTCCCCATCTGCTTCACTCCTCTACTTGCAGGCTCCAAGAGGTCTGGCGCAGCGTGTAGTTCACCCCGGAGGGCGCCGTCGGCACGCTTGAGCTTTGCTCCGCTCCAATCTGGCGCTTTAGGGCCTTCAGGCCTCCGTGTCGCGGATTTCGATGGGAAAATACCACCTCACGCGGTGACGTTCAGGCAAGGCCTGCTTCGCCGGCGGCTCGTTCGACGCCGCAGGGTCGTCCCTAGACTTGGACCAGTAGGGCACCGTGTTGTCGCCCAAGCTGTAGGCGAAATTCAGCAACATGCGGTAGTCCCCCGAGTCGATCCCTTCGGGATGCCCCGGTTCAAGGCACTGTTTCCCAGCGTAGTTTCGCCAGTCGACCTCGGCGCGGAACGACAGGCTCTCGCCGGCCGGAATGCCGTAGGCGTGCTTCCGTATCTTTGATATGAACCCCATGACGTGCCAACCGTCCTGCAGCACTGGAAAAAGGCTTACCCTGTGGTCTTGCCCAGGCTTCCATATAGTGGCGAGGATTACGGGATCGAGGGCGTCGTCGCCGTGCGACACGGTGATCTCTGCCGCCACATCGTTCAGGTTGGCGACGACCACGACGATCTCGAACGGCGTGGTCTTGTACACCACCTCGGGGACGGTCACCGAGACGGCGAGGCCGTGGTCGGTGGCCACCGGCACGTTGCGCTCTTCGCCCTTCCAAACTACAGGCAGCGACGGTGCCGCGGTCGCAACCGGCGCGAGCGTCGCGAGTGCCGCGGCCATGAGGATCGCGCCTCGGCATCGCCCAACGACGGAACCCCGTGGAGCCGCGACACGACCACGCCCAGGGACCAAGCTGCTCGTCGGCATGAGCCTTTTCATCGAACATCACCTTCTCTACTGGCAGGCGGACGGCCAGTCGCCTTCGGCCTTGGCTTTGGCTCTGATGGCCTGCACGACTGGACGGGTGACGGCCCACTCGGCATCCATGGCGTACTGTGATCCTAGGTTTTGGTAGTGGCCGAGGGCAACCGCGTCAGTGTCTTTAATGGCCGCACTGTAGGCCGGCAGCGCCTCGAGCTGAGTCTTGGCCTCCGCCGCCGTCTTCTTGCACTTGTGCGACACTGAGAGACCCTCGATGGTCGCCTTCGCCTCCGAGAAGGCCATGTCTAGTGATTCCCTCCACTCGCTGGCGTGGCCCTCCTCGTGCGCGCGCACCGCCGCCAGCATGGCCCAGTGGCTTGGCACGTCGTACTCGCTCGTGCGGCTGAGGTCTGAGATCATCTGCGCGCAGTTGCTCTTCGTCGCCGCGCCGACGCTCGCCTCGCTGATGTGGGACGGATAGCCCACGTACACTTCCTCCCGACTGGTCGCCGATGTCACCTTCGGCTTCCACGAGTCGCTGTCATCGTCGTAGTACGCCGCGATGTCCACGACAGGCGCTGCTCCCGTGAAGCGGCCCCAGCCGTCCGGCGAGCTGCTCAACGTGTGCCGGTTGTAGGTCACCCCGGAGACGCCGCTCGGCACCGTCGTGGACGGCGTCACCGGGCAGAGAACGTCGAAGTCCACGCTCGCGGTGCGGAACGAGAACACCCCGCTGGCGCAGTCGCAGTACACCAGCGCCGTGAGCCGGTGCGGACCCAGCCTCCTGTAGACGTGGCTGGTACTGAACACCGGAGAGGGCAGCGAAGGCCTGTAGGAGCGGCGCGTCCCGTCGCCAAAGGACACGGAGAAGGTGAACGAGCGCAGCGGGCCGACGTAGGGATAGTTCTCGGCCCCGCCACTCGTATCGAGGCAGACTCCGCTTGCCAGCACGGTGATGTTCGTCCGGTGGTCCATGAAGACCGGAGAATCCATCCTCACCTCCACGGACTCGATGACGCTCGTACACTGCTGGCAGTTCACCGCCCGGTACTCCGGCGGCAGGAACAGGCCGTTGCTGGGCGCGTCGTGGCCGAACGGCGACGGGTCCGGCGCGTCGCCGTCCAGCGGCGCCATGCGCCTGCGCAGGGAGGAGAGAAACGCCGCGTCCGGGCGCAGATGGTCGGCCGAAACGCGGAACGTCCGGCGCTCGGGCTGGTACGCCAGCGGGCCGAAGTCCACCGTCCGAAGGCGGGCGTGGACGATGGCGTGGGCTGGGCCGAACACCGCCGAAGCGCCCGCCGGCGCCAGCACTTCGCCGGTGCGCAGGTCCCGCTCGCTCGCGGCGTCCTCCTGTTCCGGCTCGTAGGAGCGCTCGAACACCCGCTCGCCGCCGTCGAGGGTCACCCGCCGCACCCGGTCCGCCGCGTCGTATTCCACCACCGCGGTTCGACCGCCGGCGCGGGCGCCGAGGAGCTTGCCAGCGGCGTCGTACTCGTACCACGCCGTCGGCGCGTCGGCGCCGTCGGTGCTCGCGCTCAGCACCTGGTTGAACGCGCCCACCTCGTAGCTCTGGGTCGTGGTCTCGCCGCTGGCGTGGCGCAGCCGGTAGCGCACCAGGTTGCCGGCGGCGTCGTAGGCCATCGACGACGACTCGCCGCCGGAATAGGCCGCGGCGCTCCGAAGTCCGCGCCGGTCGTACTGGCAGGTCGCGCCGCACGGCCGGCATCGTGCCGCGCCCCGACCGTTGCGCCGTCCGCGCCTTCATGACCACGCCCGCTTGTCGCCTCAGGTCTCCGCGTCGCGGACTTCAATGTCGAGACTCCACCGCACGCTCTGTAGCTCCCACAAGGAAAGATCGGCCCGCGGACCGTTCGACGCCGGGTCGTCTATCAATGGGGGTGGCGATGTGTTGGCGCCCAACTCATAGCTAAAGTACACAAGAAGGCAGTGGTGCCCGGCGTTGATCCTGTCGATCCGGTCGGGGTAGTTTAGCCAGTCGACCTCGGCGCTGAACGAGAGACTGCCGCGAGCTGGGATCTTGTATGCGTGCCGCCACGGCTTCCCTATGAACCCCCCGCTTTGTACAGCCACGCCGTCCGGCAGCACTGGAAGGAGGCTCACGTTCGATCCGTTGAAGATCGTGGCGCCAATTGCGGGTTCGAGGGAGCTGTCGCGGTGGAAAACGGTGATCTCGACCGCCCGGTCGGTGGGGTTGTCGACAACGACGACGATCTCGAAAGGCGCCGTCTTGTACACCACCTCCGCGACCGTCGCCGAGACGGCGAACCCGTGGTCCGTGGCCACCGGCACGTCGCGCTCGCTGCTCTTCCACTCCACTGCCACGGCAACCGGCGCAAGCGCCACGACCGCTGCCGCCATGAAGATCGCGGCGCCATGGAGTTCAACGGGAGAGCCCTGCGGAACGGCGGCACCGCGTTCAAGCCCCGGTCGCTCATCAGCACGCTTCCTCATCTTCTTCACTCCTCTATTTGCAGGCAGCCGGCCAGTCGTCTTCCGCCTTGGCTCTGATGCCTCGCACCACGGGGCGGGTAACGGCCCACTCGGCAGCCGTGGGACGGATAGCCCACGTACACTTCCTCCCGACTGGTCGCGGATGTCACCTTCGGATTCCACGAGTCGCTGTCCTCGTAGTAGTACGCCGCGATGTCCACCCGCAGCGGCCCTCTGCTAAGCTGTCCCAAGCTGCTCCAAGTCTCGCGCAGCGTGTAGCTCACCGCGGAGGGGCACCGTCGGCTCGCTTGAGCCTTGCTCCGCTCCAATCTAGCGGCTTTAGGGCTTCAGGCCTCCGTATCGCGGATTTCGATGGGAAAATACCACCTCACACGGTGACGTTCAGGCAAGGCCTGCTTCGCCGGCGGCTCGTTCGACGCCGCAGGGTCGTCCCTAGACTTGGACCAGTAGGGCACCGTGTTGTCGCCCAAGCTGTAGGCGAAGCCCAGGAACATGCGGTAGTGCCCCAAGTCGATCCCTTCGGGATGCCCGGGTTCAAGGCACTGTTTCCCAGCGTAGTTTCGCCAGTCGACCTCGGCGCGGAACGACAGGCTCTCGCCGGCCGGAATGCCGTAGGCGTGCTTCCGTATCTTTGATATGAACCCCATGACGTGCCATTGCTGTCCCATTAACTCCACGCGAACTTCATCTCGGTTTGCGGACAGGTCGGCGGGTCCTGAGTGTTGTTTCCGAGCAGGTCGTCGAGGGAGCGCCGCTCGAACAGGCTGAGCTGCAGAAGGCGCAGGATTCCGACGAGCTTCCAGCCTCCGCGGCTGAGGAACTTCACGTAGCACACCAGCAGGTACATGCACACGGCGATCCACAGCTGCGTCAGCACGGCGTTGCGCGACGTGCCCACGAAGCTCTTCACCTTCAGGTTCTGCTTGATCCACTTGAAGAACAGCTCCACCTGCCAGCGCGCCTTGTAGATGTCCGCGATGGTCTTCGCCGACAGCTCGAAGTTCGTCGTCAGGAAGACGCAGTGCTTCCCCGTCGCGGGGTCGCGGTAGCCGATCCGGCGCAGCCGGTGCGGGCACCGCTTGCGGCCCCGCGCGCTGGTGAGCTCGATCGTCTGGTCGGACGTGACGCCCAGCCGCTCGTTGACTTCCCGCCGCTCCACGACGCGGTGCTTGATCCGCCTCTTGAGCCGCGTCACCAGGAAAACACCTTGCAGAATCAACGAGTTGATCCAATGGAAGTCCATGTACGCCCGGTCCGCCGCGACGATGCTCCCCTTCGGCAGGCGCAGCGCCCGCGCCGCCTCGATGTCCGACGTCCTGGCGTCCGTCACCGTCATGAACGCCGGCAGGTGACCCGCGTGGTCCAGCGCCACGTGCGCCTTCACCCCGCCCTTCGTCCGCCGGAACTTCGCCCACGGAAACACCGACAGGCACAGATCGACCACCGTCGAGTCCAGCGAGTACAGCGGGTTCTTGAACCGGAACCCGTGCCCCGGCGACATCGGCCGGCAGCGCCCCAGCAGCACGCCGAACAGCTCCCGGTACAACTGCCACGGCTTCTCCGCGTTCACCCGCGCCAGCGACGACCGCGACACCTCGCCCACCCCCAGGTGGTACAGCTTGCGCGACTGCGCCGACAGGTTCGACACGATGTCCCGAAGGCTGCAGCGCCCCGTCAGCTGCGCCGCCCCCATCGCCACGAACTGGCCCCACCGCGTCAGCTTGCGCGACATCCGCCCCGTCTTGTGCTTCTCCGCCAGCTTGTCGAATTCATGTCTCGGCAACAGCTTGAGCAACTGCCCGAATATCGTGCTATTGTGCGCCACGGCTTGGATCTCCTGTGTTTCGATTGGTTTTCTCGAACGCAATCATACCGCACTGGACGATCCAAGCCTCCTAATTTCTCCAAGTTAATGGGACAGCAGTGATGACGTGCCAACCGTCCTGCAGCACTGGAAAAAGGCTCACTCTGTGGTCTTGCCCAGGCTTCCGTATGGTGGCTTGGAGTGCGGGATGGAGAGGGTCGTCGCCGTGCGACACGGTGATCTCGACCGCCACATCGTTCAGGTTGGCGACGACCACGACGATCTCGAACGGCGTGGTCTTGTACACCACCTCGGGGACGGTCACCAAGACAGCGAGCCCGTGGTCGGTGGCCACCGGCATGTTGCGCTCGTCACCCTTCCAATATTTGGGCGGCGAGAGTTCCGCGGCCGAAACCGGTACGAGCATCGAGAGTGCCGCCATGAGGAACGCGCTTCCGCGCCCAACAACAGGACCCCGTGGAGCCGCGCTACCACCACGCTCGGGGACCAATCTGCTCGTGCGCAAGAGCTTCCTCATCGGCATCACGTCACCCCTCTACTGGCAGGCGGACGGCCAGCCGCCTTCGGCATTGGCTTTGGCTCTGATGGCCTGCACGACTGGACGGGTGACGGCCCACTCGGCATCCATGGCGTACTGTGATCCTAGGTCTTCGTAATGATCGAGGGCAGCCATGTCAGTGCCGTCTATGGCCGCACTGTAGGCCGGCAGCGCCTCGAGCTGAGTCTTGGCCTCCGCTGCCGTCTTCTTGCACTTGTGCGACACCGAGAGACCTTCGATGGTCGCCTTCGCGTTTGCGAAGGCCAAATCCATGCCTTCCTCCCACTCCCTGGCATGGCCTTGCTCGTGCGCGCGCACCGCCGCCAGCATGGCCCAGTGGCTTGGCACGTCGTACTCGCTCGCGCGGCTGAGGTCTGCGATCATCTGTGCGCAGTTGCTCTTCGCGGCGTCGTAGGCCATCGACGACGACTCGCCGCCGGAGTAGGCCGCGGCGCTCCGAAGTCCGCGTCGGTCGTACTGGCAGGTCGCGCCGTGCCGCCGGCATCGTGCCGCGCCTCGACGGTCGTGCCGTCCGCGCCTTCATGACCACGCCCGTTTGTCGCCTCCGGTCTCCGCGTCGCGCCCAATCTGCCGCTTTATGGCTTCAGGCCTCCGTATCGCGGACATCAATGGAGAGATTCCACATCACGAGATGGGCGGGTGGATCGTTCGACGCCGCAGGGTCGTCCCTAGACTTGGACCAGTAGGGCACCGTGTTGTCGCCCAAGCTGTAGGCAAAGCCAATCAACCTGTCGTACTGCCCAGAGTCGATCCCTTCGGGGTGTCCGGGTACGCTACACACTTTACCGGTGTAGTTTCCCCAGTCGACTTCGGCGCGGAACGACAGGCTCTCGCCGGGCGGAATGCCGTACGCGTGCATCCGTGTCTTCGCTATGAACCCCATTCGGTGCCAACCGTCCTGCATCACCGGAAAAAAACTCACGCGGTGGTCTTGTCCACGCTGCCAGATGGTGGCCAAAATTGCGGGATGGAGGGGATCATCCCCATGCGACACGGTGATCTCGACCGCTCGTTCGGCCAGGTTGGCGACGACGACGACGATCTCGAACGGCGTGGTCTTGTACACCACCTCAGGGACGGCCACCGAGACGGCGAGGCCGTGGTCCGTAGCCACCGGAACGTCGCGCTCATCGCTCGTCCAGCGTATGGCTGGAGCAAGCGCGGCGGCCGCAATCGGCACTAGCGCCACGATTGCCGTCCCAAAATTCGCGCATCCGCGACGCTCGGCGGCAGGGTGCCGCGGAGGGGCGGCATCACTACGTCCAAGCCCCGGGCCGCTCATCCGCATGGGCTTCGCATCTTCTTCACTCCTCTTACTTGCAGGCGGCCGGCCAGTCGTCTTCCGCCTTGGCTCTGATGCCCCGCACCACGGAGCGGGTAACGGCCTACTCGGCAGCCATGGCCCCCGACCAGTTCTTCAGCATGCTTGAGCCTTGCTCCGCTCCAATCCGGCGGCTTCAGGGTTCAGGCCTCCGTATCGCGGACTTCGATAAAAAAATACCACTTCACGCGGTGACGTTCAGGCATGGCCTGTTTCGCCGGCGAGTCGTTCGACGCCGCGGGGTCTTCCTTGGACTTAGACCAATAGGGCACCGTGTTGGCGCCCAACTCATAGCTAAATGCACAAGGAGACGGTAGCGCCCGGGGTCGATCCTGTCGATCCGGTCGGGGTAGTTTCGCCAGTCGACCTCGGCACCGAACGAGAGACTGCCGCGAGCTGGGATCTTGTATGCGTGCCGCCGCCACGGCTTGCCTATGAACCCCCCGCTTTGTACAGCCACGCCGTCCGGCAGCACTGGAAGGAGGCTCATCACTGTTGATCCATTGCGGATCGAGGCGCGGATTACGGGTTTGAGGGCATTGTCGCCATGAAGAACGGTGATCTCGACCGCCCTGTCGGTGGGGTTGTCGACAACGACGACGATCTCGAAAGGCGCCGTCTTGTACACCACCTCCGCGACCGTCGCCGAGACGGCGAACCCGTGGTCGGTGGCCACCGGCACGTCGCGCTCGCTGCTCTCCCACTCCACTGCCACGGCAACCGGCGCAAGCGCCACGACCGCTGCCGCCATGAAGATCGCGGCGCCGCGGAGTTCAACGGGAGAGCCCTGCGGAACGGCGGCACCGCGTTCAGGCCCCGGTCGCTCATCAGCACGCTTCCTCATCTTCTTCACTCCTCTATTTGCAGGCGTCCGGCCAGTCGTCTTCCGCCTTGGCTCTGATGCCTCGCACCACGGGGCGAGTAACGGCCCACTCGGCAGCCATGGCGTACTTTGAATCCAAGCTCTCGTAGCGATCAGAGGCGCGCATGAAGGCATCATCTACAGCTTTCCCGTAAGCTCCCAGCGCCTTGAGCTGACCCTTGGCCTCCGCCGCCGTCTTCTTGCACTTGTGCGACACCGAGAGACCCTCGATGGTCGCCTTCGCGTCCGAGAAGGCCATGTCCAGTGATTCCCTCCACTCGCTGGCGTGGCCCTCCTCGTGCGCGCGCACCGCCGCCAGCATGGCCCAGTGGCTCGGCGCGTCGTACTCGCTCGTGCGGCTGAGGTCTGCGATCATCTGCGCGCAGTTGCTCTTCGTCGCTGCGCCGACGCTCGCCTCGCTGATGTGGGACGGATAGCCCACGTACACTTCCTCCCGACTGGTCGCGGATGTCACCTTCGGCTTCCACGAGTCGCTGTCCTCGTAGTACGCCGCGATGTCCACCCGCAGCGGCCCTCTGCTGAACTGTCCCAAGCTACTCCAAGTCTCGCGCAGCGTGTAGCTCACCCCGGAGGGCGCCGTCGGCACTCTTGAACCTTGCTCCGCTCCAACCTGCCGCTTTAGGCTTCAAGCCTCCGTATCGCGGATTTCGAAGGAAAGATGCCACGTCACGCTGTGGGTTGGCGGCAAGGATTGTTTGACTGGCGGATCGTTCGACTCAGACGGGTCGTCCTTAGACTTGGACCAGTAGGGCACCGTGTTGTCGCCCAAGCTGTAGGCGAAGTTCAGCAACATGCGGTAGTCCCCCGAGTCGACCCCTTCGGGATGCCCGGGTTCAAGGCACTGTTTCCCGTCGTAGTTTCGCCAGTCGACCTCGGCGCGGAACGACAGGCTCTCGCCGGCCGGAATGCCGTAGGCGTGCATCCGTATCTTTGATATGAACCCCATGACGTGCCAACCGTCCTGCAGCACTGGAAAAAGGCTTACCCTGTGATCTTGCCCAGGCTTTCGTATAGTGGCAAAGATTGCGGGATCGAGGGCGTCGTCGCCGTGCGACACGGTGATCTCTGCCGCCACATCGTTCAGGTTGGCGACGACCACGACGATCTCGAACGGCGCGGTCTTGTACACCACCTCGGGGACGGTTACCGAGACGGCGAGCCCGTGGTCGGTGGCCACCGGCACGTTGCGCTCTTCGCCCTTCCAATGCACAAGCGGCGGGAGTGCTGCGGCCGCAACCGGCAGCGTCGCGAGTGCCGCCATCAGGAAGATCGCGCCTTTGCGACGCCGAACGACAGAACCCCGTGGAGCGACAGCACCACCATGTCCGGGGACCGAGTCGATCGTCCGCCTGAGCTTCGTCATCAACTCCACCCTCTACTGGCAGGCGGATGGCCAGTCGCCTTCGGCCTTGGCTTTGGCTCTGATGGCCTGCACGACTGGACGGGTGACGGCCCACTCGGCATCCATGGCGTACTGTGATCCTAGGCTTCGGTAGTGTCTAAGGGCAACCGCGTCAGTGCCGTCTATGGCCGCACTGTAGGCCGGCAGCGCCTCGAGCTGAGTCTTGGCCTCCGCCGCCGTCTTCTTGCACTTGTGCGACACCGAGAGACCCTCGATGGTCGCCTTCGCGTCCGAGAAGGCCATGTCCAGTGACTCCCTCCACTCGCTGGCGTGGCCCTCCTCGTGCGCGCGCACCGCCGCCAGCATGGCCCAGTGGCTCGGCAGGTCGTACTCGCTCGTGCGGCTGAGGTCTGAGATCATCTGCGCGCAGTTGCTCTTCGTCGCCGCGCCGACGCTCGCCTCGCTGATGTGGGACGGATAGCCCACGTACACTTCCTCCCGACTGGTCGCCGATGTCACCTTCGGCTTCCACGAGTCGCTGTCCTCGTCGTAGTACGCCGCGATGTCCACGACAGGCGCTGCTCCCGTGAAGCGGCCCCAGCCGTCCGGCGAGCTGCTCAACGTGTGCCGGTTGTAGGTCACCCCCGAGACGCCGCTCGGCACCGTCGTGGACGGCGTCACCGGGCAGAGAACGTCGAAGTCCACGCTCGTGGTGCGGAACGAGAACACCCCGCTGGCGCAGTCGCAGTACACCAGCGCCGTGAGCCGGTGCGGACCCAGCCTCCTGTAGACGTGGCTGGTACTGAACACCGGCGAGGGCAGCGAAGGCTTGTAGGAGCGGCGCGTCCCGTCGCCAAAGGCCACGGAGAAGGTGAACGAGCGCAGCGGGCGGATGTAGGGAAAATTCTCGGCCCCATCCGCCTCGAGGCAGACTCCGCTTGCCAGCACGGTGATGTTCGTCCGGTGGTCCATGAAGACCGGAGAATCCATCCTCACCTCCACGGACTCGATGACGCTCGTACACTGCTGGCAGTTCACCGCCCGGTACTCCGGCGGCAGGAACAGGCCGTTGCTGGGCGCGTCGTGGCCGAACGGCGACGGGTCCGGCGCGTCGCCGTCCAGCGGCGCCATGCGCCTGCGCAGGGAGGAGAGAAACGCCGCGTCCGGGCGCAGATGGTCGGCCGAAACGCGGAACGTCCGGCGCTCGGGCTGGTACGCCAGCGGGCCGAAGTCCACCGTCCGAAGGCGGGCGTGGACGATGGCGTGGGCTGGGCCGAACACCGCCGACGCGCCCGCCGGCGCCAGCACTTCGCCGGTGCGCAGGTCCCGCTCGCTCGCGGCGTCCTCCTGTCCCGGCTCGTAGGAGCGCTCGAACACCCGCTCGCCGCCGTCGAGGGTCACCCGCCGCACCCGGTCCGCCGCGTCGTATTCCACCACCGCGGTTCGACCGCCGGCGCGGGCGCCGATGAGCTTGCCAGCGGCGTCGTACTCGTACCACGCCGTCGGCGCGTCGGCGCCGTCGGTGCTCGCGCTCAGCACCTGGTTGAACGCGCCCACCTCGTAGCTCTGGGTCGTGGTCTCGCCGTTGGCGTGGCGCAGCCGGTAGCGCACCAGGTTGCCGGCGGCGTCGTAGGCCATCGACGACGACTCGCCGCCGGAGTAGGCCGCGGCGCTCCGAAGTCCGCGCCGGTCGTACTGGTAGGTCGCGCCGTGTCCGCCCGAGTAGTCGATGGCGTCCACGCGACCGTCGGGACGGTACTTGTAGATCGCCAGCGTCTCGCCGCCGCGCAGCACGTCGGAAACGGCGCCGCTAGCATCGTGCAGCAGCTCGACGGTCGCACCGTCTGGGCTCTTGACGGATACGCTGTCCAGCCAGCCAGCGGCAGCGTGGCGATAGCTCCTCAGGCCGGCGTCGTCCGACGCGGAGACCAGCCGGCCGCTGCCGTCGAAAACGTACTGCGAGCGACCGTCTTCGGCGTCGACACCTGTCAGGCCGTGCTCGCCGTAGGAGAACCTCGCGTTGCTGCCCAAGTGCTTCAGGGTCGCCAGCCGGCCGCTTGCGTCGTAGGTCATGTACGCGACCGGCGAGCCGTTTCGCAGCAGTTCCGTCGGGCGGCGCTCGGCGTCGAAATGGACCTCGGCCAGCCCGCCGCCGGGATCGACGATGGCTTCGGTGACTCCGTCCGCGCCCCAGTAGAACGTCGTCGTGCGGCCCAGCGCGTCCGTCGCGTGGGTCTCGCGATCCTTGTAGCGGAAGTCCATGGCGTTGGCGAGCGCTCGCACCCTCACGGCGCGCCGGGCGCCGTCGTAGGCGGCCTCGAAGATCGTCGCCGGTATCGGGTCGGTGACGGCGACGAGAAGGTCGTCGACGTACTCCAGATACCAGGATTCGCCGGCCAGGTCCTTCACCTCGACCAGGCGCCCGCGCCCATCGCAGCGGTAGCGCACCTTGCGTCCGAGGTCGTCCTCGGCAGCCGCGATGCGTCCATCCGCTTGCCGGTGAAGCTGCACCCAGGCGCTGCCGGAAGACACCGTCGCCAGCAGCCCGTCGACGTATGCGAAGCGTATCGTCCCCGCGGCGTGGCTCACCTGGGCAAGGCGGTAGGCATCGCCGTGCTTCTCGAAACGGTGTTCAAGGTCGTCGGTTCGTATCTCGATGGCGTCGTTCTCTACCTGGCCTCCGCGTACCCACGTCACGGTGGGGTCCTCTGGTTTCCAGATCCGTGCCGACCACCTTGAGAACATGCCGCGTGTTGGATGCATCCAGTTTCAGTGGAAGCGCCATGCGGTCGCGGTGCCGATCTCCACGTCGGCGCAACGGCGGTCAGTCCAAGTCCGCGTACACCGGCGCGTGGTCCGAGGAGATCAAGCCGTCCTTCTTGTAGCGGTATTCGCGATCCACGGTCGCGCTGCGCAGACGCCGGGCCACGGCCGGCGTGCCAAGCAGCATGTCGATGCGCAAGCCCATGCCGCGGTGGAAGGCGCCGCCGCGGTAGTCCCACCAGGAGAAGCACTGTTCGTCCGGGTGCAGGTGGCGGTAGAGGTCGGCAAGGCCGAGATCGAGCAGGCGCTGGTAGCGGCGGCGTTCCTCGGCGGTGCAGAAGATGGCACCGTCGGCGGCCTCGCCCCGCCAGCAGTCGAGGGGCGCCGGCACGATGTTGAAGTCGCCGCCGAGCACGAACGCATCGCCGAGTTCGCCGGCCAAGTACTCGATCAGGCCGTCGTACCACGCAAGTTTCCTGGGGAAGTCGGGGTGATCGAGGTCCTTGCCGTTGGGGCAGTAGACGGTGGCGAAGGTCAAGCCCTCGGCGGTGCGCGCCTGGATCAGCCGAGCGCCGGCGGGCTCCTGGCCGGGCAGGCCGAGGCGTTCCACCTCGACGGGCCGCCGAGATGCGATGGCAACGCCGTTCCAGCCCTTCTGCCCGTGCGTCGCTACCTGATAGCCCAGCTCCTCGAACGCCTCGACGGGGAACTCGTCGTCCGTGGCCTTGAGCTCCTGCAAGCCGACGACGTCCGGGGCGCGGCTGCGCAGCCAGTGCAGGATGTAGTCCAGCCGGGCGCGCAGGCCGTTGACGTTCCACGTCGCAATGCGCATCACGGGCCGCCAAGCGTTGGCGGGCGGGTCCACCAGGCGACGGAATCCACGCCTACGCCTCTTTCTTGTGCAGAATCGCCACGCCGACCACGCCGCCGATGCAGCCGGCGATCGCGTAGCCCACGCATGCCGTCACCAACTGCGCGGCGGCCATCAAGGGCGTGACTCCGTGCAGGCCCATCGCTTCGAGGAACCACGCCGGCATCTCCAACCCGGTCTGCTCCATCTGCTCCAACGCCGCTCTTGCCGCCTCGGCGCCCTGCCCCAAACCCGCCAACTCGACGACCAGGCCCACGATCGTCGCTGCGACACCGCCCAGGAGTCCGGCAAGTAGGCCAACCACGGCGCCGTCGCCATAGGGAGCGCTCGGCGTGGGCGGCCTCCCCCTCAGCCTCAGAAAGAGGTAGGCCGACAATACGCCGCCGCCGATGTACAACGCGCAAACGGCAACGCCGCTGGTGCTCAAATAGGGCAGCGCAGCCGCGACCCCGAAAGTACATCCGCCGATCAGCGCCGACGTCAGCTTGCTGTTGTCCATCTTCGATCCCTCCTGGAAAAAGCAATTGCTGGTTGCTTCGCCGGTGCGCGATGCTTGCCGGCGACGCAGTCTATTGCCATGAGCATCGGCAGCGCCGCCGGAAAGCCGGCAACCGCGCCGGTCGCAAAGCGCGAGACGACCGTGTTGTCGAGCGCCCAGTCGGCGCCGACGGGCAGCAGAAAGAACACCAGAGTGCGCGGATGGTCGGCAAGCCAGCGCGCCGCCGAGGGCAGGCGCGGCCAGAGCGCAACGCCGAGGGCGAAGCCGACGTAGATGCCGGTGCAGCGCTGGCACACCGCCACGGGAGCGCCAAGGACGTGGAAGCTGCGTTCGGCGAGCTGGTGGCAAACCGGATGCGCCAGCCAACGCAGCAGTTCCGCGTAGGGCCAGCCGGCGGCCGCGAGCAACGGCGGCGCGAAGACCAGCGCCAGCACGACGATGCTGGCGGCCAGCAACGCTCGCTGGGCGCGGCCGTGCGTCACCACGTTCGCCGGCACGGCCTAGACCGCTCCCGCCAGGAATCGAACGACCGCTTCGGCCAACCTCGAAGTGTCCGCCGACTCCTGGTAGGCGAACGCATGGGGCAGGCCGGGATAGAA
This sequence comes from Candidatus Azotimanducaceae bacterium, assembly GCA_965199875.1. Classification (GTDB taxonomy): domain Bacteria; phylum Pseudomonadota; class Gammaproteobacteria; order Pseudomonadales; family Azotimanducaceae; genus VXYL01. Next base: position 847,683 of record OZ241346.1, read on the forward strand.
CAGATAGTGCAGCTCGCCACCGGCGTTCTGGTACTCGCGCACCAGGTCCAAGGTCATGCCGCGGGGCACGTTGGCATCCTCCCCGGGCTGCACCAGCAGCAGCGGCGGCAGCGCTTGCGTTTCGCCCTCGCGCAACATGCGCTGCACGCTGGCGGCGAGCATGTGCGACTCGTCCCGGTAGTAGCGCTGGTGCGCCGCCACCAGTTCTTCCCGCCCGGCGCGCAGGGCGTAGCGGTAGCGCTCGAGAGGATCGGAAACCGGCCAAAGCGCCACCACGCAGCGCACCGCCGCGGAAACGTCGGCGGCATCGGAGGACTGGCCGTTGACGTAGACGGACGTTCCCCGATGCGCCGGCAGGTCCGGCTGCAAGGCGCTCGCCAGCACCAGGTGGCCGCCGGATGAACTGCCGATCAAGCCAATGCGTTCTGCGTCGACACCCAACGCATCGGCATTGGCGCGCGCGTAGCGAACGCCGGCGGCGATGTCCTGCACCGCGCACGGATGCTTGCCGTTGCGCCCGTCGCGGAAGTCCAGCGACAGCACGGTATAGCCAGCCGTCGCCAAGTGCCGGCAGAACACCTCGGGTGTGTGCCGATCGTTGGCGCTCCAGGCGCCGCCGTGAACCACGACTACGGCCCTACCGATGCGGCCGGCGGGGTTGTGCCGGCGATGCACTTCCGCCTTCAGCGGCAGCGATTCCGCGCAGCCGTAGACGTGCGTTTCCGCCGAGAGAGCGGCGTTAGGCGGCAACGCTGGCCTCGCCCACCAGCACGATCGTGCCGTCCGCCTTGGCGATCCAGACGAACGCGCCCTCGCGCTGGTGCGCATCGGCGCCGGTGGCGACGCCCTGCACCGTGAGCGTGTCGTCGGGCCAGGTTGGATTGGTGAACTTGACGTTCAGCCGCCCGCTGCTCCACCACGCATCGCCAAACCGCTGCTCCAGAACGTGCGCCGCGTAGGCGAGGGTCATGCGTCCGCCGACCACGACATCGCGAAAGCCCAGTTCCTCGGAGGCTTTCTTGTCGGTGTGGTAGTTGGCGTCGCCGTGGAAGTACTCGCCGCACATTTCCAAGGTGATGGTGCGCGTGAGGTCGCCGAAAGGCTCTCCCTCGGGCACGTCGAAGCGGCGGGCGCCCGGCTTCTTGGCCGGATCGCGGAACTGCACCTCGCCGCCGGCCGGCTTCTCGCGCAGAAAGCTCTGATGGTGGTGGGTGCGCGCCAGCACGTTGCCGTCGTCGTCCGCCACGTCCACTTCGTAGTACACCACCGAACGGTCCCGGTGTTCGTAGATGTCGCGGATGCGCCCGGTCGCGGCGTAGCTGCTGCCGAGCTTCAAGCTGGCGAAGCTCTCCCAGCCTTGGCGCATCCACAGATGGCCGATGTGGTTGGAAAACGCGATCTCGCCGAAATAGCCGTTCTCGGCATCGCTGGCCAGGGTGGTGGGCACCAGGCCGTCCGGGCGCGGCTCAAGTTTGAGCCCGTTGTAGTAGTCGGCCAGCGCCGACTCCGTCACCGCGTAGGTGCGCTGCGTCAGCTGCTTGCCGGCAAAGGGCTCTGCGCGCTCGCTCATGGCGTTCTCCTTCCTCGAACTCGACCAGGGAAGCGTCAAGTGTAGTGTACTGGACGTGCGTCGGTAACGGTCGCCGCCAAGGGCGTCGAAGGGCAAGGCGATTGACGCAGTTCGACGACGGACTCGTAAAGGCGGACGCCGTTGGCGGCCTTGGCGGCGCGCACGGACGAGTCGATGATGCTGTTGCCCACTCTGGTGCTGCGCGGAGCGTGGATTTCGACGGTCTCGAGCCCTTGCCGCTCGGCGATCCTGGCGAGGAAGCGGTCGGTGGGAATCTGCACCCCTTGCAGGATGCTGTTGCCGATGACCACCAGCGCCCTGGCGCCCGGCCGCAGGCACCGCTTCATGGCGGCGGCGAACCTTGCGCAGTCGTTGAAGTAGAGGGTGGCGTAGTTGGCCCAGCCGGCGCCGCCGTAGATGCCCTTTTCGGGATGCCTGGCGCGCACTTCCTCAATGGCGTCGAGGATTTCCCGATCTTGAACTTCCGCGGCGAGGTCGATTCGTTCCCGATCCCTGGCGTTTTGCCAATAGGTGCCGAAGTTCAATGCCTCAAGGCGCTTCAAGTCCTTCGGGGAACTGCAGAATCCAAGCCAGTAGAGGTGCGGCCTCGTGTTTCGGTTGTAGTGGTAGTTGTTCAGGTAGGGCGGCGAGGTGACGATCAGATCGACGCTCTGGCGCGGGAGCGCCCGGCTTTCGTCGAAGAACGACCCGGAGAAGACGCGACCGTCCTTTCTGCGCCGGCCGTTGCGCGCTCGGCGGTACCAACGAGCGTCTTCCGCCATCAAGGCTGCTTTGCCGGCGACGGTCTCCATGACTGGAAAGTCCTCGACGTCCGGCCGGCCAACCGCGGACTTGCGCCCCAGGCTGGGTTCGTAGGAGTAGTTCGAGTACTCCACCATCGTGGCGGCGAACGCCAGGCGGAAGACGTCGGCCACCGCTGGCGTGTGCTGGCTGGCGATGAAGTCCTGCACCAGCAACACCTTGCGCAGCACCTTCGGGCTGTAGAACGGCGACCGGGTGCGAAAGCCCGCCGGCGGTTTTGCGCGTGGCGCGGCCGCCTTGGCTTCGGCCTCGTGCAGAAACTCCCGGCATTCGCGGATGGCGTCGCCAAGCGCTGCCAGGTCGATCCGGTGGGCGTTGAGTTTGGTTCGCGAGGCGAAGGCCGCGTAGGGATTGATCTCGAAGCCGATGGCTTCGTGGCCAGCCCGGTCGGCTTCGACGAGGGTGGTGCCGACGCCGGCGAACGGATCCAGCACCGTGCCGTAGTCGTCGATGCACTGGCCGAGCGCATCCTCGACAAACTGCTGCGAGTAGCCGGCGATCCAAGGCACCCATCGATGCACCGGCGCGGCGCGGTTGGCCATGAAGGCAGGGTCGCGAAAGCCGCGTTCGCTGGCCGCCTTCCCAGCACCGGAAGCGACATCGTGTTCAAGGGCAAGCTGCATCGGAACAGTTTAGCCGTTCGACGGACGCCCGCTGCGTCTTTGCCGACGAGTGTCGGGTCCGTCAAGAATCCGGCGGTGGTCTTAAGCGGTGCAGAAGCGAGCGGATTGACTCTAGAATCGCACCACCTGCCAGCCAACGGGGTGTCACCGTGTCCGCCAATGCCTCCCAAGCCGATCCCATCGGGCGCTTCGACCACATCGGCATCGCCGTTCACAGCATCGACCGGGCGCGTCCGTTCTTCGAGGAAGTGCTTGGGGCGAAGCATCGGCTGACCAGCGATCACGCCTCGGGCGACTTCCGCGTCGCTCTCTTCGACCTGCACGAGTTCTGCATCGAGCTGCTGGAGCCCATCAACCCGGACGGCTTTCTGGCGAAGTTTCTGGCCAAGCGCGGCGAGGGCTTCCATCACCTGACGCTGCAAACGCCGGACCTCGCCGCCAAGGTGGCCAGGATGGAGCAGCGCGGCGTCCGCGTGGTGGACAAGAACCTGGACGATCCCAGCTCCGTCGACGCCTTCATATCGCCCAAGAGCGCCCACGGCCTGCTGATTCAGCTCGGCCAGACGCCGGGGCCGCTGAACAATCCTCCCTACTGGCAAGCGGAAGAGTGACCACGGCGCTGCAAGGCGTCCGCGTCGTCGAGTTCGGGCGCGACGTCGCCGCCCCCTACGCCGGCTGGCTGCTGGCCCAGTACGGCGCCGACGTGGTCAAGATCGAGCCGCCGGAAGGCGACTCCAGCAGACGCTTCGGCCCGTTTCCCGACGACGTTCCCCACCCCGAGCGCTCCGGCCTGTTCCTGCATCTGAACCGCAACAAGCGCTCGGTGGCCGCGCACCCGCAGCGCGATGCCGCCTTGATTCGCGGCCTTGCGTCGCAAGCGGACATCTTCATCGAGGACTTCCCGCCGGGCAAGCCGGCCGACTGGCGCTGGGGCTGGCAGACCCTCGCCGCCGTCAATCCGAAACTGGTGATGGTCTCGATCACGCCGTTCGGACAAAGCGGCCCCTACCGCGACTACCGCGGTTCGGAGCTGACGCTGCAAGCCATCGGCGGGCCGCTGATCACGAACGGCCACGCCAGCCGCGAACCGCTGAAGCTGGGCGGCCACTACGCCTGCTGCCACGCCGGCATCGCCGCCGCCCTGGCGGCGCTCATGGCGCTGTTCCGTGCCGAGAAGACCGGCCAGGGCGACTGGGTGGATCTCAGCGTCTACGAGTGCCAGGCCGGCTGTCGGGACCGGCGCGTCATCCAGCTCACCATCGCCGCCTACACCGGCATGTGCGGTGGCCGCCTTGCCGGCGAACGGCGCGGCCTGGGCGTCGGCGTGCGCCGCTGCGCCGACGGCTACGTCAACATCACCGGCGCCGGCGCCAAGAGACTGCCGACGCTGCTGCGCATGATCGGCGAGACCGAGGCGGCGGCCCAAGTGGACCCGCTGAATCTCGACAGCGATCAGCGAAAGACGCTGGAGGCTGCCTATCAACGCTGGCTGGCCAGCCGAGGCAAGCACGACATCGTGCGGCTGGCGCAAAGCAACGGCCTGCTCGCCGGCGCCTTCAACACCATCGTCGACCTGCTGCGCGATCCGCACTACCGGGATCGCGGCGCCTGGGACGAGGTCGATCATCCAGAGACCGGACGGCTCCTCCATCCTGGCCGGCCGTTCAAGATGTCCGCCGCCGAACGCGCCAAGCCGCACGCCGCGCCGCTGCTCGACGAACACGGCGAGGCCATTCGCCGGGCAACGCCGACGCTGCCGCCAACGGCTGCCGCCAGCCCGCGGCCCGCCGAGCTGCCGCTGCCCCTCGCCGGCATACGCGTTGCCGAGATCACCGTGGTTTGGGCAGGCCCGCACGTCACCCAGCTGCTGGCGGAATGGGGCGCGGACGTGGTGCGCATCGAGCCGGCCAACCGGATTCAGCCCTACACCAGGGGCATGGAGCGCGTGCCAAACCCGGACCAGCTATCGGCGCTGGTGGCGCGTGGCGCTCCGGTGGGATTTCCGCGCAACGACCCAGGCAAGGACCCGTGGAATCGCGACGCCGCGTTCAACTCCCACGCCCGCAACAAGCGCTCCATGACTTGCGACATCATGTCGCCGGAGGGCCGCGAGGCGGTGCTGCGGCTGATCGCCGAGTGCGACGTGCTGGTGGAAAACAACGTGCCGGAGACCATCGACAAGGCCGGCCTCGACTGGCCGACGCTGGCGGCCGCGAACCCGCGCCTGATCATGCTGCGCATGCCGGCCTTCGCGCTGGAAGGCCCGTACCGCAACTTCCGCGCCTTCGGCCTGCACGTGGAGGCGATGGTCGGCCACACGCTGTTGCGCGGCTATCCCGGATCGGGCCCGGAGGTGCTGAGCGAATCCCTGGCCAGCGACGGCATTTCCGGCGTCCAAGGCGCGTTGGCGGTGATGATGGCGTTGCGCCACCGGCAGTACACCGGCGAGGGCCAGCTGATCGAACTGCCGCTCACCGAGGGCTTTCTGCCGGTGCTCGGCGAGTTCATCATGGATGCTTCCATGAACGGTCGGGATTCGCCAAGCCAAGGCAATACGCACCCTTGGCACGCCCCGCACAACGTCTACCCCTGCCTCGGCGACGACGACTGGATCGCCATCGACGTCGGCAGCGATGCGGAGTTCGAGTCTCTGTGCGACGTGCTGGCGACGCCGCTCGCCGCCGAGCCGCGTTTCGCCAGCGCTGCCCGGCGCCGCGAAAACCGCGCAGCGCTGGATGCCGCCATCGCCGCCGCCACTCAAGGTCGAGACAAGGAAGAGCTGTTCCACCGGCTGCAAGCGGCCGGCGTCTGCGCCGCGCCGACGCACAATGCGGTGGAAGCCCTGGCCGACGCCCAGCTCGACGCCCGGGGCTTCTTCGAACCGCTGCCCACCGGCGACGACGGTGGCGTCTACCGCTATCCAGGGCTCATGTTCCGCATGGCGCGCACGCCGAACGGCTTGCGCACTCCGCCGGTGCGGCTCGGCGAACACAACCACGACATCTACTGCGACTTGCTGGGCTACAGCGAAGCCGAATACGGCGCACTGCGCGAACGCGGCCTGGTGGCGGAGTCGTTCCCGGAGAGCATCTGGAAGCCTCCTGCGGAAGCAGCGGATCAGACCGTCGACAAACCGCAGCCGCAGCGCCGCTGAGAACGGACGCGGCTCGCCTCAAGCGGCTACACTGGCGCTTCGAGTTCCGGCGGGAGGATCGAAATGACGAGCGTGTACGCGGGCACCGTCGGCTGGGGCATTTGGCGCAGCGACGATCTGGGCGAGAGCTGGCAGTTCGCCTTCAAAGGGCTGAACGTCGAATGCAGGATCTGGTCGCTGTCGTGGCACCCCCAACAGCCGGGCGTGGTCTGGGCAGGCTCGGACCGGGGCGTGCTGAAGCAGTTTCCGGACGGCCACGCCGAGCGCGTTCCCTCCCCCGCCGACGACATGCAGGTGTGGGCGTTCTCGCAAGCGCCCGGAGATGCGCAAACCCTCTTCATCGGCACCAATCCCGGCCACCTGTTCCGTTCCGACGACGGCGGCGGCAGCTGGCGGGAGCTGCCCATCGAACTGGTGGACGAGTGCCTCATCGGCAAGCCGCGCATCACCCGCATCCGCTTCGACCCGTTCGACGAAGACGCCATCTGGGCGAGCGCCGAGATCGACGCGGTGCATCACAGCAGCGACGGTGGAGACAGCTGGCGACGCTGCGAGGAGGGCTTCAAGTTTCCCGACATCCACGACATCGCCGTGGTCGACGAGGACGGCCAGCGCAAGCTGCTGGCGGCCACCGCCGTCGGCCTCTACCGATCCTTGGACGACGGCCGCAGCTGGCAGTGGCAGCGCCTCGACTCGCCCTGGCAGTACACCCGCGGCATCAAGCCCCGCGCGGACCTGGACGGCACGGTGTTCCTGTGCAACGGCGACGGTCCGCCCGGCAGCCAAGGCCGCCTGCTGCGCAGCCGCGACTGGGGCGAAAGCTGGGAGGACGCCCAGCTGCCCGGCCCCACCAACTCCACGCCGTGGACCGTCGCCACCAACGAAGCAGACCCGAACCTGCTGTTCGCCTGCACCAACCTCGGCCAGCTGTTCCGCAGCACGGACGGCGGCGAACAGTGGCTGAAACTGCCCCGGGAACTCGGCGAAGTACGCAACCTGCTCTGGCACCCATGACCGCGCGCAAGCCGCCAGGCTACAAACCGAAAACCCGCACCGCGTTCTCGCCCAGTACGCGGCGCTGGGAGGCGGCGTCGAGGTGGGCGATTGAATTGCGAATCAGGGTCGCGGCGCGCCAGCGCCCGGTTTCCAGCGCGTAGTGGACCAGTACAGCACATTGTCGACACATCGCCGCTGGCAGTCTTGTCCAAGCCACCAAGCAAGGAGAACCCAATGAAGCACCTATCCGCACCGATGGCCTTTGTAGTAGCGCTTGCGTTGCTCGGAGCGCCGATTCCGCCATCTGTCGGCTTCGTCATGCCTAGCGTTGGCGACGCCCACGCTGCTCTCCAGGAGCTTCGGCACTGCAGCCCAGAGGAAGACTGCGAGCATCGACAGAACATCCCCTGCCGCAGCGATGCCGATTCTTGCGCAAGAGACTACGACCTGCCTCCTTTGACCTGCGAGCACGTGTTGCCGGTAGTGTTTACTGTATTAGTCGTTGCCGGTGCTGCTAGTCTTCTGACTGGACGGATAGGAGCGCTGGTTTTCGGCACAGGAACCGGCGCAGGATACATAGGCTACGTTTGCGACATGGAAGAACGCGCCGAGGCACCACAAGAGCCTTAGGCATGATGAACGCAATCAAGAGACTTAGGCGTTGGTTGAACGGTGATCGGATGTTGGCATTGATTGGCTTGGCGATTGGCTTCGCCGGGCTGCTGTACTACTACTGTGGATAGCTCCGAGGCGAGCAGTGGCAGAAACCGCCCCGGGACTCGGCGAAGTACGCAAACTGCTTTGGCATCCGTGACCGCGGCGCCGCCGCCAAGCTAAAAACCGAAAACCCGCACCGCGTTCTCGCCCAGCACGCGGCGTTGGGAGGCGGCATCGAGGTGGGCAATCGAGTCACGGATCAGGGTCGCGGCGTCCATGCGCGAATCGACGTGGGGATAGTCGCTGCCCCAGAGGATGTTGTTCTCGCCCACCAGTTCCAGCATGGCGCCGATGCAGCGTTCTTCCGGTTCCGCGACGAAGTAGCAGTTGCGGCGAATGTAGTCGCTGGGCCGCTCCTTCAGCGGCGACATGGCGCGGAAGAAGTGGTGCTTCTCGTCCAGCCGATCCATCAGATAGGCGGCGAAGCCGCAGCCGGCCTCCACGCTGACCACTTTCAAACGTGGAAAGCGCTCGAACAACAGGTCCAGCACCAGGCTCGCCAGCGCCGGTATGAGCTGGCCGGTGGCGCCTAGGCCGAATCCGAAGACCGGGCCAGCGCCGCTTTGGTGCCAACTGGCAAAGGGCACCGCAGCGCCTTCGAAACGCACGATGACGTGCAGGCAGCCCGGAACGTCCGCCTCCTGCAAGCGCGCCCAGATCGGGTCGAAACGGGCGTCGCCCGGGCGCTTGCCCTGCACCGTCTCCGGCGGCACGAACAAGCCGCGAAAGCCGAGCTTCAGGCAGCGCTCCAGCTCCTCGGCGGCCGCGTCGACGTCGTGCCAGTTGACCGCGGCGATCGGCACCACGCGATCCGGCACGGTCTGGAAGAACTCCGCCTGCCAGGTGTTGTAGGCGCGGCAGTAGGCGCTGGCCAAGTCGTTGTCTTCGGTGGGAAACGGCAGGATGCCGATGGTGGGGAAGAGCACGCCTCGGTCCACCTGCCACTCGTCGAGCAGTGCGGCGCGGGCGAGCGGCTGGTAGCTGGCCGGCTGGCAGCCGTCGGCATAGCGCAGGCCGCCGGCGAAGAGCTTCACGCGGTCGATGTGGGCGCCGCCAAGCGCCGCCAGCACGCGCTCCAGCACCACCCGCTCGCCGATGACGAGCTTCTCGACGCCATCCTCTTCTTCGATGCGAATCGCCCGATCCCGGTACTTCGGCTCCAGATAGCGCTGCCAGAGATCCGCTGGTTCCATGACGTGGGAGTCGCAGTCGATAACGGTCACTGTCCTCAGCCTCGCCGAGTGGCCGGCCACCAAGCCGATTCGCGCAAGCCTACCCCATCGGCGAAGCCCAAAGGCCAAGCGCGTCTGCCCGCCATCCGTTCCGTTGGGGTTGTGCTACGGCTCGCAATCCAGCGCGTGGCCTCGCACGCGTGCTGATCGCAGGCGCGACGTTGGCAGGTGCGAGCGAACAAGCTCAGGAGGCAGATCATCGTGGTTACGCACAATCCCAACATCGTCGTCAACGGCGACGCGGAAATGCTGCATGCGCTGGCGTTCCGAGCCGGCCAGTGCGTCGCCGCGACGAGCAGGTTCTTGCCGAGGCCACGGTGGACGACTTGGCCGCACCCTTGTGGGAGCGCTTTCGGTCTCCCTACACCGGCCGTGCGCGAGACGAGGTACTGGCGCCAAGCTGCTCGAGCAATGAACGCTCGCTGGACGCCGTTGGCCACAAGCGCAGATGACAGCCAAGAGGCGATCTCACGCCGCCTGCCTGTTATGCCAACGCCGGTTGTTCGCAGCCGCGAGTTGGGTTACAAAGCGCATTCGCCGAACGCCCCAAGTGGAGCAGCCTGCCATGTTCAACACCCGAGCCGAGCAGTTCGCCAGCGGCGACATCCGCACGGAGTACCGCACCTTCGAGATCGATCCGGTCACGCCCCACGTTTGCGGCGAGGTGCGCCACGTCGACCTCGCCGCGCCGCTGTCCAACGAGCAGGCCCAGGACATCCACGACGCCTGGCTGGACTGGAAAGTGCTGGTGTTCCGCGATCAGCGCCTGGACCGCGAACAGCACAAGGCGTTCGGCCGTCGCTTCGGGGCGCTGCACGTGCATCCGATGCAGCACCACTACGGCGGCGATCCGGAGATCCTCACCGTCAAGACCACCGCCAAGTCGCCCTACACCGCCGGCGACGGCTGGCATACGGACGTCACCTGCGACGAGATTCCGCCGCTCGGCTCCATGCTCTACGTCACCGAAACGCCGGAGTGCGGCGGTGGCGACACCCTGTTCGCGGACATGTATCTGGCCTACGAGATGCTGTCGGACCCCATCAAGGGGTTTCTCGACGGGCTGACCGCCGTCCACGACGGCGCCATTCCCTACGTCGGCTCCTACAAGTCCGTGCCGCCCGAGGGCGGCTATCCGCGCAACGAACATCCCGTGGTGGCGCGGCATCCCGAAACCGGGCGCAAAGTCCTCTACGTCAACCAGGGCTTCACCTCGCACATCGTCGGCCTTTCCCGGCGCGAGAGCCGCGCCGTGCTGGACATGCTCTACCGCCACATCGACTCGACGCCCAGGCTGTGGGGGCGGGTCTCGTGGCAAAAGAACACCATGGCGTTCTGGGACAACCGCTGCACCCAGCACCACGCGGTGTGGGACTACTACCCGCACAGCCGCTACGGCGAGCGGGTTTCCATCTTGGACAAGCAGAGGCCGCAGGCATGATTCGACGCAGAACCCTGATCCTTGGCGCGGTCGCCGCCCCGGCGGTGGCGATGGCCGCCCGCATCCTTGCCGACGCCTCGACGGCGCTGGCAACGTCCAAGCTGGTGTATCTGACGCCGCTGAAGAGCGACGGCGAGGAAAGCCGCTGCAAGGCGGAGATCTGGTTCGCCTACCACGACGGCGACGTCTTCGTCGTCACCCAGGCCGATGCCTGGCGCACCCAGGCCATTCGCCAAGGGTTGACGCGAGCACGGCTTTGGGTGGGCGAGTTCGGCGTCTGGAGCAGCGCCGACGACGCCTTCCGCCAAGCGCCCGAACTGATGGCAAGCGCATCCTTGGTTGCCGATGCGGCAGTGCAGGCGCCGGTGCTCGAGGCGATGGCCGGCAAGTACGGCGAAGACGGCTGGAGCTCCTGGGGACCGCGCTTCCGCAACGGGCTCGAAAGCGGCGAACGAGTGATGCTTCGCTACGCCATCGACGCTTGACCCGCCTTGCGCCACGCCCTGCCAACGGCGCTCTGCGCGCTAGCCGCAGCCGCCGGCGGCCTCCCCGCCAACGCGGTGGAGATGGTCGGGCGCATGGAGCACGGGGCGCTGGCCGAAGTCAGCGGCATCGTCAAGTCCGCTCGCGGCGACTTCTACTGGGTACACAACGACAGCGGAGATTCCGCGCGTCTGTTCGCGATCGAAGCGAACGGAACGCCCATCCGGCCAAGCTGGCTGGGCGTCTCCATCGCCGACTGGCAGGGGCACGCCGTCGCCAACGCCGTCAACTTCGACTGGGAGGACATCGCGCTGGCCGACGGCGTGCTGTACATCGCCGACGTCGGCAACAACGGCAACGCCCGCCGCGACCTCGGCGTCTACGTGGTCAACGAACCCGATCCGCTGGCGGTGCAGCAGATGCGGGCGCTGACCTACTGGCCGCTGCGCTATCCCGATCAGCAGGAGCATCCGGGCGACGTCTGGCACTTCGACTGCGAGGCGCTGTTCGTCGCCGACGGCAAGCTGTACTTCCTCACCAAGCACCGCCAGCCGCGCCAGTTCCGCAGCCAGCAGACGGGAACCAAGCTGTACCGCCTGGACACCTTCCACACGGACCGCGAAAACACGCTGACGCCGGTTGGCCAGCGCGACGACGTGCTCTCCGCCACCGCCGCCGACCTGTCGCCCAGCGGAAACCGCCTGGCCGTCGCCACCTACACCGCGCTGTGGCTGTTCGAGCGGCCGGCAAGCGGCGACAACTGGCTGGCCGGCAAGGCGTGGAAGAGCGAACTGGAGGAAAGCCTGTGGCGACGCCAGCTGGAAGCCATCGCCTGGCAGGACGAAGACACCCTGCTCCTGGCCAACGAACGGCGCGACCTGATGACGGCGCGCACCACCGACTTCTCGCCGGTGCCGTGAAGAGGCGCAGCGAGTCCTCCCGCTGAGGAGCAATTGGATGAACGTCGCAACACGTCTGCTCGGCAAGCGCACCCTGGTCACCGGCGCCGCGCATGGCATCGGCGCCGCAACGGCGCGGCGCTTCGCCGCCGAGGGCGCCGCGGTGATGTGCGCGGACATCGACGCCGAGGGCGCCAAGGCCAGCGCCGCCGACATCCGCGCCAACGGCGGCAGCGCGGATTCGCTGACGCTGGACGTCAGCGACGAAGCAGCCGTCGAAGCCGCGCTGACGGCAACCGTGGCCTCGCTCGGCGGCCTGGAGGTGATCTTCAACAACGCTGGCATCGGCGGCAGCGCGGACTGGGATCGCACCATCGCCGTGAACTTGAGCGGCGTCTACTACGGGCTGTACCACGGCGCCCCGTTCCTGGCCGAGCGTGGCGGCGGCGCCATCGTGTCCACGGCCTCAGTCGCCGGCCTGGTCGGGCTGGTCGGCCGAGTCGACGCGGGCAACGAACCGCCGCCGCCCGGCGCCGGCGCCTACGTGGCCGCGAAACACGGCGTTGCCGGCCTCACCCGCCAGTACGCCATCAGCTTCGGCAAGCGCAACGTGCGTGTGAATGCCGTGGCGCCTGGCTACGTGGAGACGGCGATGACCGCGCCCCTGCGCGAAGCGGAAGAAGGCCAGCGGTTCCTGGAGTCGCTGCACCCGCTGGGAAGACTGGGACAGCCCGAAGAAGTCGCCGGCGCGGTGGCGTTCCTGGCCAGCGACGATGCCAGTTTCGTCTCCGGCGTCGTGCTTCCGGTAGACGGCGGCTACACCGCTCGATAGGTACCCGGCGAGGCGGCCGGGCGCCATCTCGAACCCGCTGCCGCTTGGTTCGCGCGTGACGATCAAGCCCGCCGGCGCCTTGGTCGCAGCCGTTTGCCTGTGCGTCTGCGAGACGGGCAAAGCAGAGGCGTTCCCTGGAGGCGTGTTGGAGTCGGAGGCTTATCTGCAGGAGCGCGCCGCGGCGCACACGTCGACAACCGACGTGCCGGACGCGGTTGCCAAGTGGCAGTTCATCCGCCGCTTCGGCACGGGCATCAGGGGGTTGTCAAAGGAAGACAAGCGACTCGTGGCCGCCATCACCGGGATTGACAGGGCCGAGCTGGAGGAGAAGGCCGTGCGCCCGACCATGGCCAGCATGTGTCGGCAGTACGAGGCACAGCAGCTCGATGTCGTCGGCACGGCGCGCATGATCGACGTCGCCCAGCGAGCACAGGACGAAGCGCTCGATGCGGAAGTCCGCCGGCTTCTCGAAAGAATGAGCGTGGCTGGCAGAGAAACCCTGGCAAGCAGCGAAGCCGCTGTCGACTTCGTCGCGCGCCAGCGCCGAACCCGGAACTGGGAGGGCTTTGCGAGAGATGCCCCAGACTTCATGCACGTCGTGGTCCGGCAAGCCTGCCTGAGGTTGGCTGGCCAGAATGCCGCTCCACCGCGCGGCAACGAAACTCAGGACCTCGTCCGCATGTCTGGAAGAGCCAAGGCCGGAGACATCGCTGCGATCCGCCAGTCGATCCAAGACGCTTTGCGGGCCGCTGGCGAAAGGACAAGCGACTCGAACGAGTTCGACATCCAGTTTGGCAAGCGACGCCAGCCATCGGAGCGTCGTCAAGATGCGCCGCTGGCGCATCCTCCATCCGAAAACTGACGGACCACGCGCCCCGGCGACATGATCGCGGTGACGCCTATCCTTCCTGCTCCGGCGCCGGCGGAGCGTCGGCATGCATCCAGCGGGTCAGCAGCGGCGACAGCAGCAGGCATACCGCTGCGGCGACGCCCGCGAGCACCGCGATGTTGGCGAAGACGTCGCCGTAGACGTGTACCGTGTCGATAGGCGGCGGCACGGCGGGATCCGCATCCGCCGGGCCGGCAACGCCGGTGAACTGGGCGATGATGGCGGCGAGGAACTGCGAGAACGCCGTGGCGAGGAACCACGCGCCCATCACCGTGCTGACCAGCCGGCCGGGCGACAGCCTGGTCACCATCGACAGACCCACCGGAGACAGGCACAGCTCGCCCGTGGTGTGCAGCAGATAGCCGATCATCAGCCACTGCAGCGCCACCATGCCGCGCTCGTCCGACAGCACGGCGCCGTACCAGAAGGCGGCGAAGCCCAGCCCCAGCTGCGCCAGCCCCAGTGCGAACTTGTACGGCGTCGGCGGCTCCCAGCCGCGCGCGCCCAGAAAGCCCCAAAGCGCCGTGAACGCCAGCCCGAAGATCAGGATGTAGACCGGATTGAAGGACTGGAAGACGCTGGCCGGAGTTTCGTCCGCGCGGCTGGCCAGCACCATGCCCGGATTGTCCGCCGCCACCAGCCAGTCGATCTCGAAGTTCGGGTTCTCGTGCTCGGCGCGCAGCGCATCGAGAACGTCCATGGTGAACCGCTCGCTGCCGTTGCTGTAGCCCAGCTGCGCCTGGGTCGGCTGGATGCGGATGGTGGCGCCAACGTCGGCGGGCGTCACCGCGCGCTCCGCGGCAACCCGGTCCACGTTGCGGTCCGCGAAGTTGTTCAGCGAACTGCCGGCCTGCTCGAAGAACGACCAGAACAGCAGCGAGAAGAAGGTGAGAATCAGCACCACGAACATGCGCTCCCGGGCCACCTTGGCGAGCTTCGCCGTCTGCCACAGCAGATAGGCCAAGGCGGCGACGCCGGCGGTCAGCAGAATCAAGCCCGCGGGGCGGCTCATCTCCGCCACGAACACGGCCAGAATCTGCGCCAGAGCGCCGCCGGATCGCAGGCCTTGCATGAACGACTCCGGAATCGGCGCCGTCCAGGGTTCGCCGCCGAAGGGCGCGAAGCCGGAGACGAACAGCAGCACCACCGGCAACGCCAGAAGCGTGCCCAGATACACCAGCCACTCCGCCGACAGCACGCCGCCGACGCGGGTGCGCAGGCGCTCGCGATCCGGCGGCGCTCCGGCTTCCTTCGGCAGGCCGCCGCGCCCCAGCGCCACCCAGGCGATGGCGCCGGCGGCCAGCAGCGCCACGGCGACGAAGACGTTGATGGCGATCTGAATGCCGCTGTCCGGGCGGAACAGCAGCAGCCCCACCGCCGCGGCAAGGGCGCCGGCAAGTATCGTCACCTGGGTGACGCGCTGCGGCACGACGAACACCGCAAGACCGGTGAGCATGCCGATCGTCGCCAGGCCGAAGCCGTAGTGCCAGCCGTAGGTTTCGCCGATGTAGCCGCACAGCAGCGGCGACATGGCGGCGCCCAGATTGATGCCCATGTAGAAGAGCGTGAAGCCGGCGTCGCGCTTGACGCTGCCGGCCGGATACAGCGCGCCGACCATGGTCGAGATGTTGGGTTTGAAGAAGCCGTTGCCGCAGATCAGCAGCGCCAGCGCAAGGAAGAAAGCCGGTTCGCTCTCCACCGTCATGGTCAAGTGCCCGGCCGCCATCAGCAAGCCGCCCAGCACCACGGCGCGGCGGGCGCCGATCAGCCGGTCGGCGAGCATGCCGCCGAAGAAGGGCGTCAGGTACACCAGCGCCGTGTAGGCGCCGAACACCGCGTAGGCCTGGCTGTCGCCGTAGCCGAGAAAGCCCTTCAGCATGTAGAAGAGCAGCAGCGCCCGCATGCCGTAGAACGAGAACCGTTCCCACATTTCTGCGAAGAACAGCGTGAAGAGGCCGGGCGGATGGCCGAAGAGCGTTGCCCCGGGCTGTGCGGCGAGGGTGTTCACTGCCGCCATTGTAGCGCGACAGCGCCGCGCAACTGTCTCGCCTGCCCCCGGCTCTCCCGGCTTAGCAGCGAGCACTTGGCAGCCACGGCGTCGAAGTCGGCTTGCGGCATCGGCGCGTTCGCCGGTTGCCCGGGGACGCGCCCGCTTGCGCGCCTCATGGCAGCGCTTCGCCCCAGTGCTCGCCGAACCGTTCCCGCACCACCGCTTCGACGTCCACGTCCGCCGCAGCCACCACGTCCCCGGAACGCACCCGGTACGCCTTCGGCCGGTCCGCTCCCGGCGGCGTTCGGCCGGCGGCCACGTCGCGCGCCGCCGCCAACGCCATTTCGCGAAAGCGCACCACGCCCAAGTCGGTTTGGCAGAGTATCTCCCGACTGCGATCGGCGATGCGGCCCTGGCTGTCGGCAATCGCCTGGTCCTGCTCCGAGATGCCGCGAATGCCGGTGAAACTGGACTCGCGCTGCCGGACGCGGTCCAGGCGGTAGTCGTTCTCGCGGCGGCTGAGCGGCACGTACTCGTCGTCCACCTCGGCGAAGATCGCCGAACCGGCTTCAAGACGTTGGCGTTCCACCTCGCCGATGGGCCGGTACGGGTGCCACGCGTAGCAGAAGATCCAGCACGAGGTGTCGTCCACCGGCATCCAGGTGTTGGCGAAGCAGGTGTCTTCCGGCAGGTTGCCCGGCGTCAGCGAGTGACTGGGCATGAGAAACTGCGTCATGCGCCAGTACAGGCGCTCGTCCCCGGTGCGTCGCGCGGCGCATAGCAGCAGCCCCGCGGCGTGGCGCAGCACGGAGAACCGCGGCGCTCCGTCTTCGGCGATCCAACGCAAGCGCGCCAGGCTCTCCGGTTCGTTGTCGCCGCGCCGAAGCGGCGCGTCGCCGGCCTCGTGCAGCCCCACTTTGCGGCCGTCGCGGATGCCGCAGTGCAGGTAGGAGAAGTGCGCGGTGTCCAGGCCGCCTTCGCAGGCTTGCGCCCAGTTGCACTGCTGGAACTTCTTGCTGACGAAGCGCTGCTCCGGCGGCACGGCGAGAAACTCGAAGTCCGGCAACGGCGGCGCGCGCTGCGGATCGCCGAACCAAGCCCAGACGATGCCGCCCGCCTCGGCCACGTGCAGCGCGCGAATGCCGGCGCGGGGCTTCAGGCGCTCGGCCACGTTCGGCTCGGCGTTGGGAATGTCCACGCAGTTGCCTTCGGCATCGAACTTCCAGCCGTGGTAGGCGCAGCGCAGGCCGCACTCCTCGTTGCGCCCGAAGAACAGGTTCGCGCCGCGATGCGGACAGCGGGCTTCGACGATGGCGGCACGGCCGCGGCTGTCGCGAAAGGCGACGTAGTCCTCGCCAAGCAGAGTCACCCGCACCGGGGCGCAGTCCGCGGCGGGAAGTTCCCGGCAGAGCAGCGCCGGCAGCCAATAGCACCGGAACACGTCGCCCATCGGCGCGCCTGGTCCCGTCTCGGCAAGAACCGCGTTTTCCTCGGCAGTCAGCATGAACGGCCCTCTTTGACGGCAGCCGGAGCGTAGCAAATGCAGAGCCGCGCTCTGCATCCAGCAGCTGCCAAGCTCACGCCACCTCGGTGCCAAAGTCAATACGCCGTGTGCATGCAACCGCTGGCGCACAACAACGCCGACCAAGCAGCCTACGCGGGCACGCTTGGACCCGCCCAAACTCGCGAGTGCCCACGGCGACCGACAAAAGATGGCGCGACGATGGCACATCCTGGCAATCGCTCCAATCGCCCGATTCGCCTTAGCGTTGCCGACGCGATGCGCTAGACTGAACGCAAAGAACGTTCGCACGGCGGAGCAGCACATGGCCCGAGGCATCAACAAAGTCATCCTGATCGGCAACTTGGGGGGCGACCCCGAGATGCGCTACACCCAAAGCCAGCAGGCGGTGGCCAGCTTCTCCGTCGCCACCAGCGACAGCTGGACCGACCGCAACACCAACGAGCGGCGCGAAAGCACGGAGTGGCATCGGGTGGTCTGCTTCCAGCGTTTGGCCGAGATCTGCGGCGAATACCTGCGCAAGGGCTCCAAGGTGTACATCGAAGGACGGCTGCAAACCCGCTCCTGGGAAGGCCAGGACGGTCAAAAGCGCTACACCACCGAAGTGGTTGCGCGAGACATGCAGATGCTGGACAGCCGCGGTGGCGGCTACGCCCCGGACGCTGGCGGGCCGCCAAGCAGCCAGGCCGGAGGCGGCTACGCGCAGGAACAGCCCCGCAGCGGCCCGCGGCCGGCTTCCCAAGCGCCGCCGGCAGCGCCGCCGGACGACGACTTCGAGGACGACATCCCCTTCTGAGTCCTTAAGTGGCGTCGACCCTTCCAGCGGATCCGCCGGCCGGGCGCCTGGTGTGGCTGGATCTGGAGATGACCGGCCTCGACCCGGAAGCCGACGCCATTCTGGAAATCGCCACCGTCGTCACCGACGCTGATCTGAACGTCGTTGCCGAGGGGCCGGAACTCGCCATCCACCAGGACGAAGACGTGCTCGCCGGCATGGACGACTGGAACCGCGAGCATCACGGCGCCTCCGGACTGCTCGATCGCGTTCGCCAGTCGCCGGCGAGCTTGACGGAAGCCGAAGCGCTGACGCTGCACTTCGTCGAACAGCACTGCGCCCGCCACGCCGCGCCGCTGTGCGGCAACTCGATTTGGCAGGATCGGCGCTTTCTGGCGCACCACATGCCGGTGCTGGAGGCGCACTTCCACTACCGCATCGTCGACGTCTCCACGGTCAAGGAGCTGGCTCGGCGCTGGCAGCCCCGGCGAGCGGCGTTCAAGAAGAGGAACGCCCATCGCGCCAAGGACGACGTTCTGGAATCCATCGCGGAACTGCGCCACTACCGGCGGCGCCTGTTCAAGGCGTGACCGCCGCGGCTTGGCGTTGCAGCGCCCAGTCGATGTGCTCGCGCACCATCGCGTCGGCATCGCGTCGGCGTTCCCGCAAGGCCGCGGCAATGTCCCGGGACGGCGGCGCGTTGCCGGCGGCGACGGCGAGGTTGCGCAGCCACTGGCGGTAGTCGATGCGGCGAATCGCCATGCCGGCGGTGCGCTCGCGGAAGGTCGCCTCGTCCCAGCCCAGCAGATCGGCGATGGCAGCGCCGTCCAAGCCGTGCCGGGGCGCGAAGTCGGCTTCCTCGGAACGCTTGGCGAAGCGGTTCCACGGGCAGACGATCTGGCAGTCGTCGCAGCCGAAGACGCGGTTGCCGACGGCCTCGCGCAGGTGCGCCGGGATGGCGCCCTTGTGCTCGATGGTCAGGTAGGAGATGCAGCGGCGGGCGTCGAGCTTGCCGGGCGCGACGATGGCGCCGGTGGGGCACACCGACATGCAGGCGCGGCAGCTGCCGCAGCCCGGTTGCGGCGCAGGCGTCGTCGGCGGCAGCGGCAGATCGGTGTAGATCTCGCCGAGGAAGAACCACGAGCCAGCGTTGGCGTTCAGCAGCAGCGTGTTCTTGCCCATCCAGCCGAGCCCGGACTTCTCGCCAAGCGGCTTTTCGAGCACCGGCGCGGAGTCCGTGAAGGCGCGATAGGCGCCGCCGGCACGCCGTTCGATGCGCCGCGCAAGCCGCGCCAGACGACGACGCAGCACCTTGTGGTAGTCGCGCCCCAGGGCATAGCGGGCGACGTAGGCAGAGCCGTCGTTCAGCGGCAGATCGGTGGCCGCGGGAGGTTCGACGCCCAGGTAGTCCATGCGCGCGGTGAGGACACGAACGGTGCCCTCGACCAGACGTTCCGGCGCCAGACGCTTTTCGACGTTGCGCGCCAGGTAGCCCATGTCGCCATGCAGACGCTCGTCCAGCCAACGGCGGAACGCCGGCGCGTAGGCGGCGAGGTTCGTGTCGGCGATGCCAAGCTGCTGAAAGCCGAGCTGCCGGGCCCAGCACTCGATGTCGGCGACCAGCCGGGCGTAGTCGATGCTCTTCAACGGCTTGCTCGGCAATCGACCCGTTCCCTCTGCCAACGCAACACCCTTATAATCCGTGCCCTTGCTCCGCCTAACACGGATCGTTATGCGAGTCTACACGGCGTCCGAGGTACGCGCCTTCGACCGCAGGGCCATCGACGACTTCGCCGTTCCCGGCATTCGCCTGATGCATCGGGCCGGTCGCGCCGCGTTCGCCGCCTTGCGCGAGCGCTGGCCCGACGCCTGCCGTCTTTCCATCGTCTGCGGCGCCGGCAACAACGCCGGCGACGGCTACGTCGTCGCCGGGCTGGCCCGGGACGCCGGCTTCGACGTGCAGCTGGTTCAAGTCGGCGATCCGGCCAGGCTGAGCGACGACGCCAAGGCCGCCCGCCGGTTCGCCGAGTGCCGCCTCGGCATCATCCAAGACGTCCAGGACGACTGGCGCATCGACGGCGACGTGGTGGTGGACGCGCTGCTCGGCACCGGCGCCAAGGGCGAGGTGCGACCGCCGTTCCGCAAGGCCATCGAACGCATCAACGAATCCGGCAAACCGGTGCTGGCGCTGGACCTGCCGAGCGGCATCGACGCCGACAGCGGCGGCTTGCTGACGCCGGTTCCGGTGCATGCCGAGCTCACCGTCACCTTCGTCGCCGCCAAGCTCGGCCTGGTCACCGGCGATGCCGTCGACTGCGTGGGCGAGGTGATCGTCGCGGATCTGCAGCTTCCCGACGCGGTCTTCGATCGCCCAGGCATCGCGGTGCTGGACGGCGCTTCGCTGTCGGGGCTGCGCCGCCGCCGAAGCGCCCACAAGGGCGACTTCGGGCGCCTGCTGATCGTCGGCGGCGAAGCCGACATGGGCGGCGCCGTGCTGCTCGCCGGCGAAGCGGCGCTGCGCAGCGGCGCCGGCGTCGTCAGCATCGCCACCCGGGCCGTCCATCGCGCCGCGGTACTGGCACGGCGCCCGGAACTGATGTGCGCCGCCGTCGAATCGCCTGGCGACATCGAGGATCTGGCCGAACGGGCGCAGGCCATCGTCGTCGGGCCGGGCCTGGGCCGAACCTCCTGGGGGCGGCAGCTGCTGCACTTCTGCATCGCCGCCGGCAAGCCCCTGGTGGTGGACGCCGACGGCCTGAACAACCTCGTCGATGGCGATGGCCTGCAACACCTGCCGCCCGGCGCCGTCGTCACTCCGCACGTTGGCGAAGCCGCCCGGCTGCTGGGCCGGGATGCGGCGTGGATTCGCCGCTCGCGCCCGCAAGCGGCGGCGGCGCTTTCCGAGCATGGCGCGGTTGCCGTGCTGAAGGGTGCTGGAACGCTCGTCGCCAGCGACGGCCGGCTGCGTTCGATCTGCCTGCTGGGCAACCCGGGCATGGCCACCGCCGGCAGCGGCGACGTGCTTGCCGGCATCGTCGGCGCCCTGCTGGCGCGCGGGCTTGCCCCCGAAGACGCCGCCGAACTGGGTGTTTGGCTGCACGCCCGGGCCGGCGACGAAGCCGAGCGCCGCGGCAAGGCGTCGCTGCTGGCCGGGGACATCGTCGAGTCGCTGAGGCTGACGCCGTGAGTTCGCCGTTCGAGGTGCGCACTCTGGTCGACGAGGCGGCCACGCTGGCCTACGGCCGTGCGCTGGCCAAGCTCGGCCTGCGCTCGGAACTGGTCTTTCTGCACGGCGAACTAGGAGCCGGCAAAACCACCCTGGTGCGCGGCTATCTGCGCGCCCTCGGCTACGAAGGCGCGGTCAAGAGCCCAACCTACACGCTGCTGGAGAGCTACGAGTTCGACGCCGCGCGCATCTACCACTTCGACTTCTACCGCATCCTGGATCCTAGAGAACTGGGCTACATCGGCATCGACGAGTTGATGGCCGAGGCGGCCGTCAAACTGGTCGAGTGGCCGTCCAAGGCCGGCGATGCGTTGCCGACGGCGGACATCGAAGTACGATTGAGCGTGGCAGGGAGGAGCCGACGTGTGCAAGCGGTCGATCATCGCTGAGTGGCGCGGATGCCTGGCGCTGGCGGCGGCGCTGGCGGCGCTGCCGACCCTCGCCGCCAACGAGCTGAACGGCATCCGCCTGCACGACGCGCCGGATTCGACCCGGGTGGTGCTCGACACCCGCAGCGCCGCCTCGTACAAGCTGTTCACCTTGGACAAGCCGAACCGCGTGGTGATCGACCTGCAAGACACCGTGGCGGCAAGCACCTTCAAGGCGCCGAGCATCGACAGCAAGGTGGTGAAGCGCATCCGCGTCTCGCCGCGCCGGCGCCGCCACTTCCGCGTGGTGCTGGACTTGCGCCAGAACGCAAAGCCCGCGCAGTTCACCTTGCAGCCCATCAAGCCCTACGGCCATCGCCTGGTCGTCGACTTGACGCCGGCCGGGCAAGCCCGCGAACCGCAGAGTCCTCCTGCCCGCCGCCCCGGCGAGAAGCGCGACGTGGTGGTGGCGGTCGATGCTGGCCACGGCGGCGAAGACCCGGGCGCGATCGGCCCCGGCAGGGTCTACGAGAAGCACGTCGTGCTGGCCATCGCCCGGGCGGTGAAGAAGAACCTCGACGCCATGCCAGGGCTGCGCGCCGTGCTGATTCGCGACGGCGACTACTACGTCGCGCTGCGCAAACGCACGGCCATCGCCCGCCGCGCCGGGGTGCGCGCGGACCTGTTCGTGTCGATCCACGCCGACGCGTTCCGCCTGGCGAGCGTTCGCGGCGCTTCCGTCTACGCGCTGTCGCAACGGGGCGCGAGCAGCGAGATGGCGCGCCTGCTAGCGAACTCGGAGAACCGTTCCGACCTGATCGGCGGCGTCGGCGACGCGGTGTCGCTGGACGACAAGGACGATCAGCTGGCCAGCGTACTGGTGGACATGGCCATGGACCACAAGATGGAAGCCAGCATCACCTTGGGCGAAGCGGTTCTCGGCGCTCTGTCGAGCGTCGCCAAGCTGCACAAGAACCGTGTCGAACTGGCCGGTTTCGTGGTGCTGAAGTCCCCCGACGTGCCGTCGATACTCATCGAGACCGGCTTTCTCTCCAACCCCGACGAAGCCCGGCGCCTGGCCAATCCCAGGCACCAGACGCGCCTGGCCGGCGCCATCGCCGACGGCATTCGCGGCTATCTGCTGCGCCATCCGCCGCCGGACACGCACCTCGCGGCCCTGGCCGAGAACGGCGTCTTGCGCTACGTCATCAAGCGCGGCGACACGCTGTCGGAGATCGCCGTGCGCAACCGCGTCTCGATGCGCCGCCTAAGGGCGCTGAACAGCATCGCCGGAGATCGCATCCGCGTCGGACAGGTGCTGCTGATTCCGTTTGCCGGCGGCCAGAGGTAGCCCGGCCTTGAGCGCTCGAATCCGCCCCTTGAGCGACTTCGTCGCCAATCAGATCGCCGCTGGCGAAGTGGTGGAACGGCCGGCGTCCATCGTCAAGGAACTCGTCGAAAACAGCCTGGATGCCGGCGCGCAGAACATCCGCATCGACGTCCAGCAGGGCGGCGTGCGGCGCATCCGCGTGCGCGACGACGGCGGCGGCATCCACCCGGACGACCTGCGCCTGGCGGTGGCGCGGCACGCCACCAGCAAGATCGAGAGCGCCACGGACCTCGCTGGCGTGGCCACTTTGGGCTTTCGCGGCGAAGCCCTCGCCAGCGCCGCTTCCGTCGCCAAGCTCAGCATCACTTCCCGCCACCCGCAAGCCGACGCCGGCTGGCTGCTGCAGGTGGCCGGCGGCGAAGAACGCCAGTGCCGACCGGCGGCGCATCCGCAAGGCACGACGGTGGAGGTGGAGGAACTGTTCTACAACACGCCGGCGCGGCGCAAGTTCTTGAAGACCGAACGCACCGAGCTGCTGCACGTTCAGCAGGCGGTGCGCCGAATCGCCC
This sequence comes from Candidatus Azotimanducaceae bacterium, assembly GCA_965199875.1. GTDB lineage: Bacteria > Pseudomonadota > Gammaproteobacteria > Pseudomonadales > Azotimanducaceae > VXYL01. The sequence goes on from OZ241346.1 coordinate 871,121, forward strand.
TCACCCATCCCCAGGTGGGCTTCGAACTCGCTGCCGCTTCGCGCAGCCTGGACGGCTTGAGCGGCGGCAGCATGGAGGCGCGCATCGCCGCCCTGTTCGGCGACGAGTTCGTCGAGCAGTCCATCGTCGTGGACGAAAGCGGCGGCGGCATGCGGCTGCACGGCTGGGTGGGCCTGCCGACGCACTCGGACAGCCGCCCCAATCGCCAGCACTTCGCCGTCAACGGCCGAGCGGTGCGCGACCGCCTGGCCGGACACGCCGTTCGGCAAGCCTATCGGGACGTGCTGTTCCACGGCCGCCATCCGGTGTTCGCGCTGCTCTTCGAACTGCACCCGGGGCTGGTCGACGTCAACGTCCATCCAACCAAGGACGAAGTGCGCTTTCGCCGCTCTCGGGACGTCCACGACTTCATCTACGGCAAGCTGGCCAAGGCGCTGCGCGACATCCGCCCGGCCGACCACGCCGCCGCTTCGCAACTGCGGCCGGGCGCCGCGACGGCACGGCCAGAGGCGGCCGGCCAGGCGCAGATGCCCTTGCATCAGCGCCAGCCGCCGCGCAACGCCGACAACCTGGCACGACTGTTCAACGAACACCGGCAGGCAGCCGCCGAGGTGCGCGACGGCGGCCCGGAGGACGCGGCGCCAACGCCGCCCATGGGCTTCGCCATCGCCCAGCTGCACGGCGTCTACGTGCTGGCGCAGAACGCCGACGGGCTGGTGATCGTGGACATGCATGCCGCCCACGAGCGCATCACCTACGAGCGCATGAAGGCGCAGCTCGACGACGGCGAGGTGCGCAGTCAGCGCCTGCTGGTGCCGGTGGCGCTGAACGTCGCCACGGCCGAGGCCGACTTCGTGGAAGCCAACGGCGCCGAACTGCGCGCGCTCGGGGTGCTGATCGAGCGCACCGGCGCCAGCAGCATCGTCGTGCGCGCCGCGCCGGCGCTGCTCGGCAACGCCAACGTCGAACAGCTGGTTCGGGACTTGATCGCCGATCTGGCGGACTTCGGCACCACCGATCGGGTGCGCGAACGCCAGGAGCGGCTGCTGGCTGGCGCCGCCTGCCACGCCTCCGTGCGCGCCAACCGGCAGCTGTCGATCGACGAGATGAACGCCCTCCTGCGCGACATGGAAACCACCGAGAACGCCGGCCAGTGCAACCACGGCCGGCCGACCTTCGTCGTGCAGCCGCTGGAGGCGCTGGACCGGTTGTTCCTGCGCGGCCAGTAGCCGAACGAAGCCGAAGTGCCAAAGCCGACGCCCTTGGCAGTCGCTCTGATGGGACCGACCGCGACGGGCAAGACCGACGCCGCCTTGCGCATCGCCGAGCAGGCCGGCGTGGCGCTGGTGAGCGTCGATTCGGCCATGGTCTACCGGCGCATGGACATCGGCACCGCCAAGCCGTCGCCGGCGGTGCTGCGACGCCATCCCCACGCCCTGGTCGACGTGGTCGATCCGGCACAGAGCTATTCGGTCGCGCAGTTCGTCGCCGATGCCGACGCCGCCGTGCGCACTGCGCTCGACGCTGGCCGAACGCCGCTTCTGGTCGGCGGCAGCATGCTCTACTTTCGCGCCTTCCGCGATGGCATCAATGCCATGCCGAGCGCCGACCCGGCGCTGCGCGAGCGCATCGATCACCGCGCAGCCGCGGCCGGCTGGCCTGCTCTGCATCGCGAGCTGGAGCGCCAGGACCCTGCCGCGGCCGCCCGCATCGACCCGCGCAACGGCGCCCGCATCCAACGCGCCCTGGAGGTGCTGGCGCTGAGCGGACGCTCCATCACCGACTTCTGGGCCGAGGCGGCGACGCCAGCCACCGCGCGCCTCGGCTGCGAACTGCTGCAAGTGGCCATCGTGCCGGAGGATCGCGCGGCGCTGCGCCGGCGCATCGGCGCGCGCCTCGACGTCATGCTGCGCCGGGGGCTGGTGGAGGAGGTGCGGGCGCTGCGCGACGATCCGCAGCTGAGCGCCGATCTGCCTTCCATGCGCTCGGTGGGCTACGCGCAGGTCTGGCGGCATCTCGCCGGCGACTACGGCCATGCGGAAATGGTCGAGCGCATCGCCGCGGCGACGCGGCAGGCGGCCAAGCGCCAGCTCGCCTGGCTGCGACGCTGGCCGGCAACGCGGCTGGCCGATGCGGACTCGGCGGCTTGCCGCGTCTTGCAAAGCATCGACCGCAACCCATAGTATTGGAGGAACAAAGCGGAACCAGCCGACGGCTCGCTCATCCCAAGCGACTCGTTGGCGCCCCAACAAAAGGTAGCCAGCATGAAAGGGCATTCGCTGCAAGACCCGTATCTCAACACGCTGCGCAAGAGCAAGGTGCAAGTCAGCGTCTATCTGGTCAGCGGCATCAAGTTGACGGGCTACATCGAGTCGTTCGACCAGTTCGTGGTGCTGCTGCGCAACTCGGTGAGCCAGATGATCTACAAGCACGCCATCTCCACCGTGGTGCCGAGCCAGCAGATCACCCTGCCAGGCGCCGAGCGTGCCAAGGAAGGCGAGGAGTAGCCAGCGCCGGCGCCACGGCGCTTCAAGAAGCGCGGCGCACCACCGTCGGCGTTCGCATCTTTAGAGGCGATCATGCTGTTTGAACGTCCCGCACCTGGAAATCGCGCCGCCCTGGTGTCGGTGCGCTTCAGTGCCTACCGGGATGCCGGCGATGCCCACCGCGAGGAGTTTCTCGAACTGGTGCGGTCTGCCGACCTGGTGGATGCGGCGCTGCTCGCCGCCAGCCGCGACAAGCCGCATCCGCGCTGGTTCCTCGGCACCGGCAAGGTCGAAGAACTCGCCCGCACCGTCGCCGAGGCCGAATGCACGGTGGCCATCTTCAACCACGAACTGAGCCCGGCCCAGCAGCGCAATCTGGAAGAGCGCATCGAGTGCCGGGTGATGACCCGCACCGAGCTGATCCTGCACATCTTCGCCGACCGGGCGCGTACCCACGAAGGCCATCTGCAAGTGGAACTGGCGCAGCTGGCGCATGCGCAGACGCGGCTGGTGCGCGGCTGGACGCACTTGGACCGGCAAACCGCGGTGGGCGGCGCTGGCGGCCGCAACGCCGGCGGGCGCATCGGCGGCGGCGTGCAGCGCGGCGCCGGCGAAACGCAGCTGGAACTCGACCAGCGCATGCTGTCGGTGCGCGTGCGCCAGGTTCGCGCCAGGCTTGCCAACGTGCGCCGCCGCCGGGCGCAGAACCGTCGCCGGCGGGTCCGGGCGCGCCTGCCTACCGTGACGCTGGTGGGCTACACCAACGCCGGCAAGTCGACGTTGTTCAACGCCTTGACGGCAAGCCATGCCGAAGCTGCGAACCGCCTCTTCGCCACCCTGGACCCGACCATGCGGCGGCTCGCCGACGACACCGCCGAGGTGGTGATCGCCGACACTGTCGGCTTCATTCGGGCGCTGCCGATCGCCTTGGTCGAGGCGTTCAAGGCGACGCTGGAGGAAGTGGCGCAGGCGGACCTGCTGCTGCACGTCATCGACTCGTCGGCCCCCGACGCCGACGAGCTAAGCGCCGAGGTACGCGCCGTACTTGCGGAAATCGGCGCTGCCGATGTGCCCGTCGTCGACGTCCACAACAAGATGGACCGGGTTCCAGAAGCGGCCCGCCCGCGGGTGGACGGCAGCAACTCGGTGCTGGCCAGCGCCCTCGCCGGCGAAGGCGTGGAGGCGCTCAAAGGGCTGATCCGCCGCCGCCTGGGGCTGGAGGCCATCGCCACCGAGGTGCGCCTGGAACCCGGCGATGGCAAGGTCCGCTCGTGGCTCTACCAGCACGGCGAAGTACAGCAGGAGCGCGTCGCCGACGACGGCGCCATGACCGTTCGCGTCCGTCTGCACCCGCAGCGGATGGCGGAACTGACGGCTATGACGGCGGCGGCTTAGTCGCTAGAATCCGCGCACGGCATACAACGGCAACAAGGACCCACCTCGATGGCGTGGAACGACCCGAACGGCAAGGACGACGATCCGTGGAACCGCGGCAGCGCGCAAGGCCCGCCGGACCTGGACGAAGCATTCCGCAAGTTCCAATCCAAGCTGGTCGGCATGTTCGGCGGCGGCGGCAGCAGCGGAGGCGGCAGCAGCGGCAAGCTGCCGGTGAACTGGAAGACCGTCTCGGTCGCCATCGTCGTGCTGGCAGTGGTCTACGGCGCCCTCGGCTTCTACCAGCTCGACGAGCAGGAACGCGGCGTGGTGTTTCGATTCGGCGAAGTGCAGGACCAGGTGAAGCTGCAAGGTCTGCGCTGGAACCCGCCGATCATCGACCAGGTTAGGAAAGTCAACGTCACGCGGGTGTCCTCCCATCCGCACCAGGCGACGATGCTCACCGAGGACGAGAACATCGTCGACATCAGCCTCACCGTGCAGTTCCGCATCGGCAACCCGATCGACTACGAGGTGCAGGTGGCGGAGCCCCTGAACAGCCTGCAACACGCCACCGAAAGCGCCTTGCGCCACGTCGTCGGCAGTTCCCCCATGGATGCGGTGATCACCGAAGGCCGCGCCGCCCTCGGCAGCGAGGTGGAGGAGCGCATTCAGCGCTATCTGGACGTCTATCGAACCGGCATCCAGGTGGTGACGGTGAACATCGACCGCAGTGCGCCGCCCAAGCAGGTGCAGGAAGCCTTCGACGACGTGCAGAAGGCCAAGGAGGACGAAGTGCGCGCCGTGAACGACGCCAACGCCTACGCCGAGAGCGTCATTCCAGAGGCCCGGGGCGATGCCGAGAAAGCCGTGCAGGAAGCCGAAGCCTATCGCGACCAGGTCATTGCCCAGGCGAAGGGCGAAGCGGAGCGTTTCGAGCTGCTGCTGGCGGAGTACCAGCTGGCGCCGGAAGTTACTCGGGACCGCCTGTACATCGACTCCGTGGAAGCCGTGCTGAGCAACAGCTCGAAGACCATCGTCGACGTCGGCGACGACAACATCATGGTGCTGCCCCTCGACAAGGGCGAAGCCGCCCGCGGCGAAGCCGACGATCAAGTGCGCAATCTGGCCGGCGCCCGGGAAATCGAGGTGGCGCGCAACTCGGGCCGGTAAGGCCGCCACGCCGCCAAGGAGACGCCAAAGTGAACCTGAAGAGTTTGTTGATCGCCATCGGCGCCTTGGTGCTGGTGCTGCTGGTGTGGGATGTGCTGTACACCGTCCACGAGACCGAGCGCGCCATCCTGCTGCGCTTCGGCGCGGTGACCCGGGCCGACATCGACCCCGGCCTGCACTTCAAGCTGCCCGTCGTCGACGAGGCGAAGAGGTTCGACGGCCGAGTGCTCACCGTCGACGTGCCGGTGAAGCGCTACTTCACGCTGGAGCAGAAGCCGGTGATGGTGGATTCCTTCGCCAAGTGGCGAATCGGCAACGTCGAGCGCTACTACATCAGCACCGGCGGCAACCCAAGCGCCGCCAACACCCTGCTTGAGGAACGGGTGAACGAAGGCCTGCGCAACGCCGTCAGCCGTCGCGGCATGCACGAGGTGATCTCCGGCGAGCGCGACCTGCTGATGGCCGAATTGACCACCGCTCTCAACGCCGTGATGTCCGAAGAGATAGGCGTGAACGTGATCGACGTCCGCGTGAAGCGCATCGATCTGCCGACCGACGTCGAAGCGTCGGTGTTCCAGCGCATGAACTCGGCGCGGGAGATCGAAGCCAAGCAGTATCGCGCCTCCGGCAACGAAAAGGCCATCGGCATTCGCGCCGACGCCGATCGGCAAGTCACGGTGATCAAAGCCGAGGCGTACCGCCAGGCCGAGGAGATCCGCGGCGCCGGAGACGCCCAAGCCGCCAACACCTACGCCGGCGCCTTCAACAAGGATGCGGAGTTCTACGCCTTCTACCGGCGCGTCACCGCCTATTCCAAGGTCTTCAGCAGCAAGGACGATCAGTTCGTGCTGGACCCGAACAGCGACTTCTTCAAGTACCTGAAATCCGCCGAGCGGTAGGCCAGCGGCTCGCCGCGAGTCGAAACGAGCGCGTTCCTTCAAGGCCGCAAGGAGCTTAAGCCGTGGGCGCCCGCAACGTCGTGGTCATCGGCACCCAGTGGGGGGACGAGGGCAAGGGCAAGATCGTCGATCTGCTCACCGAGCGGGCCGCTGCGGTGGTGCGCTTCCAGGGCGGGCACAACGCCGGCCACACCTTGGTCATCAACGGCGAAAAGACCGTTCTGCACCTGATTCCGTCCGGCATTCTGCACCACGGCGTGCAGTGTCTGATCGGCAACGGCGTGGTGCTGGCGCCGCAGCCGCTGCTGCAGGAGATACGCGAGCTGGAGGAACGCGACGTGCCGGTGCGCGATCGCTTGAGCATCTCGCCAGCCTGCCCGTTGATCCTGCCCAGCCACGTTGCCATCGACAACGCCCGGGAGCGATCCCTGGGGCAGCAGAAGATCGGCACCACCGGGCGCGGCATCGGCCCGGCCTACGAAGACAAGGCGGCCCGGCGCGGCGTGCGGCTGGGGGACCTGTTCTACTGGCAGCAGTTCGCGGCAAGGCTGGCGGAAGTGATGGACTACCACAACTTCCTGCTGCGCAGCTACTACAAGGTGCCGCCGGTGGACTTCCAGAAGACCGCCGACGAAACCCGCCGGTTGGCCGACGAACTGCTGCCCATGGTGGCCGACATCGGCCCGCTGCTGCACGAACTGCGCTCGGCCGGCAAGAACATTCTGTTCGAGGGCGCCCAAGGTTCGCTGCTCGACATCGATCTGGGCACCTATCCGTTCGTCACGTCGTCCAACACCACAGCCGGCGGCGCGGCCTTCGGCAGCGGCTTCGGCCCGCTCTACCTGGACTACATCCTCGGCACCACCAAGGCATATGCCACCCGGGTGGGTTCCGGCCCTTTTCCCACGGAGTTGTTCAACGACGTGGGCAAGCGCCTTGCCAAACGCGGCTGCGAATTCGGCGCCACCACCGGCCGACCGAGGCGCTGCGGCTGGTTCGACGCCGTGGCTACCCGCCACGCCGTGCAGATCAACAGTCTGTCGGGCCTCTGCCTGTCGAAGCTCGACGTGCTCGACGGCCTGGAGACCATCCGCATCTGCGTCGGCTACCAGAACCCCCAGGGCGCGCCGGTGGAGGCCCGCTTCGACAGCGAGTTCTACTCCGCGATACGGCCGATCTACGAAGAACTGCCGGGCTGGCAGGAATCCACCGTCGGCGCCCGCTCGCTGGACGAGCTGCCGAGCGCGGCGCACGCCTACATCCGGCGCATCGAGCAGACGGTCGGCGCACCGATGGCGGTGATCTCCACGGGGCCCGATCGCGACGAGACGATCATGCTGGAGCAGCTGTTTTGATCGATCCCAAGCTGCTTGCGATACTCGTCTGTCCGCTGTGCAAGGGCCCCTTGGTCCACCAGCGGGAACGCGACGAACTGTGGTGCGCGGAGAGCGGCCTCGCCTATCCCATCCGCGACGACATCCCGGTGATGCTGAGCGACGAAGCGCGCCCGCTGACGGAGGCGGAATTGGAGACCATGCGATGAATGCATGTTGCGAACGCGCGGTCGATGCGGAGGAGGCCGCGTGACGACGCCATTGGCCTTGGCCAGCGACATGCCCGACGTGGCCAGCCGGGAAGTGCAGCACGCCGAAGGCACGCTGGACTGGGTGGGCATGGGCAACGTCCGCCAGCCCGTCGAGATACGCGACGGCGACCGCGTGCGCGGCGTCGACGCCCGGGTGCAGATCTACGTCGACCTGGCCGATGCCCAGGCCAAGGGCATCCACATGTCGCGGCTGTATCTCATCCTCGACGAGCACGTCGCCAAGGGACCGCTCGGCTGCGTTGGCCTGAAGCTGCTGCTGTCGTCCCTGGTGATGTCGCACCGGCGCCTCTCCGGGCAGGCGTTCGTCGAGTTCTCCTTCGACTACTTTCTGCGCCGCCGCTCGCTGGTGACCGAGAACTCAGGCTGGAACAGCTATCCGGTGACCATCCGCGGTTCGGCGACGGATGCCGGGATGCAGCTGGAGCTGACGCTGGGCGTGTGGTACTCGAGCACTTGTCCGGCCTCGGCGGCGCTGGCCCGGCAGCTGATCCAGCAGCGCTTCGAGCGCGAGTTCGGCGCCTCGAACAGCGTTCAGCCGGCCCGCGTCAAGAACTGGCTTGGCACCGAGGACGCCATCGCCGGCACGCCGCACGCCCAGCGCAGCATCGCCCGCCTGCAAGTACGCCTCGACGACCGCTTGCAGAGCTTCCCGCTCACCGCTCTGGTGGACGCGGTGGAGCGGGTGCTCGCAACCCCCGTCCAAACCGCGGTGAAGCGCGAAGACGAGCGCGAGTTCGCCCGCCTGAACGCCGCCAATCTGATGTTCTGCGAAGATGCCGGGCGACGGCTGAAGGCGATGCTGAACGCCCGCGACGACATCGAAGACTTCCTGGTTCGCGTCGAGCACCACGAAAGCCTGCACGCCCACGACGCGGTGAGCGTCTTCGCCAAGGGCGTGGCTGGCGGCTACCGGCCGCTGCCCTGACGCGGGCAACGCTCACGTCCGATGGCCCTCCCGCAAACGCCGCAGCGCGGCCTCCAACTCTGCAACGCGGTTTTCCGCGCGTTCGGCGCGGTTTTCCGCGCGTTCGGCGCGGCTTTCGGCACCTTCGGCGGCCGCCTGGGCACGTTCGGCGGCCGCCTGGGCACGTTTCTCGTCCGCCTCGACTTCGGGACGATGCCGGACGTCGGCACCCGTCGCCGCATCCCGGAAGCGAAGCAGCTCGCCGTCGGCGCGCACGTCCAACCCCAGCACCTCGCTGCGGATCACCCGCTCGCCGTCCTCCAGCCGCGATTCCAGCGCATGGTACTCGCCGTCCACCAGCTCGAACCCTTGCAGCCGCGGCTCGCCCTGCGGGTACACGTCGCCTTTCGGATCGAACAGCCAGTACTCCCGCACCCCCATCGCCCGGTAGCGGCAGCGCTTCAAGTTCCGATCCTTCGCCTGCGTGCCCGGCGACGCCACCTCCAGCACCCAGTCCGGCGGCTTGCCTTCCCGCCAGACGAAGTAGCTCGAACGGCTGTGCGTTCCCACTCCGAACGCCACCAGCACGTCCGGCGCGATGCTGTTCTTGTTGTTCCCCTCCTCCGGGTACACCAGGATGTCCGCCGCCACCAGCGCCCGCGGATGCGCCGCTTCGACGTCGCTGGCGGCGTTCAGGATGGCTCGCGCCTGCCACATGTTGTCGGCCATCGGCCTACCGTCCGAGCAGGGGTAGAACACGTCCTCCGCGGCGGCGGAGCGGACGTTCGGGGCGGCTCGGGCGGCCGCGGCCGGCAGGGGCGTTGGCATGTGGCGGTTCTCCGTGGTGGCTTCTTGGCGCGGCCCAGGGCCGCGACGATGGCGAAAGTAGCATAGTCCCGCGCGGCCCGTGGCCGCGCCCTGTCGGCGTCGGTTCCCGTGCCGACTAGCACGGTCTCGGCAGACAGTGTCAAGGCGCCGAAAGCGCTTGTCTGTAGGACGATTGCCAGACGTCGTGTGCGACTTCTCACTGAATTGCTGTGCGCCGAAGTCCCGTCCGTCAGCGCTTCGGCCTCTGGCAGCCGAAGCGATGGCTTCCACTGGCGCGCCGTCTTTGGAGAACGCCCGGCGGCGTGATGCGGTAGAGCGGCTGCGGCAACGGGCGGGACTGCACACGGCCAGTCTGACCCCGTTCAAACCACGGTGACGCGTGAGCGCGAGTTCCACCACCTTGGAGAACCCGGCAACGTGTACGGCCGACACCTTGCGGCAGGCGTTTCGCCAAGGCCGTGGCCCGCGGCACTGGCGCTTCCCGACGTGGCCGACGACGCCGGGCGGTGATGTCAGCCGCCAGCGGCTGCGCCAGCGTGTAGGCGTTGCCGTCGGGACCCATGAACGTCGCCGGCTTTCGCCAAGCTGGGGCACGCCTCCTGACCGCTCACGTCCGATGGTCCTCCCGCAAACGCCGCAGCGCGGCCTCCAACTCCGCAACGCGGTCTTCCGCGCGCTCGGCGCGGCTTTCGGCACGTTCGGCGGCCGCCTGGGCACGTTTCTCGTCCGCCTCGACTTCGGGACGATGTCGGACGTCGGCGCCCGTCGCCGCATCCCGGAAGCGAAGCAGCTCGCCGTCCACGCGCACGTCCAGGCCCAGCACCTCGCTGCGGATCACCCGCTCGCCGTCCACCAGCCGCGACTCCAGCGGTTGGTACTCGCCGTCCACCAGCCCGAACCCCTGCAGCCGCGGCTCCCCCTGCGGGTACGCGTCGCCCTTCGGATCGAACAGCCAGTACTCCCGCACCCCCATCTCCGCGTAGCGGCAGCGCTTCAAGTTCCGATCCTTCGTCTGCGTGCTCGGCGACGCCACCTCCAGCACCCAGTCCGGCGGCTTGCCCTCGCGCCAGACGAAGTAGCTCGACCGCTTGTGCGTTCCGAGCCCCAACGCCACCAGCACGTCCGGCGCGATGCTGTTCTTGTTGTTCCCCTCTTCCGGGTACACCAGGATGTCCGCCGCCACCAGCGCCCGCGGGTGCGCGGTCCTGAGGTCGCCGGCGGCGATCATGATGGCGTCCGCCTGCCACATGTTGTCGGCCATCGGCCTACCGTCCGAACAGGGGTAGAACACGTCCTCCGCGGCGGCGGAGCGGACGTTCGGGGCGGCTCGGGCGGCCGCGGCCGGCAGAGGCATTGGCATGTGGCGGTTCTCCTTGGTGGCTTGCTGGCGCAGCGCGTTGCGGCGTCGGTGGTGAAAGTAGCATAAGTCTCGCACGGTCCGTGGGCGCACCCTGCCGGTGTCGTTTCCGTGCCGACGGGCACGGTCTCGCGGACAGTGTCAAGGCGCCGAAAGCGCTTGTCTGTAGGACGCTTGCCAGACATCGCGTGCGACTTCTCACCGAAGTACTGTGCGCCGAAGTCCCGTCCGTTCCCCTTCGGCTTCTGGCCGCAAGCCGGGCGATGGCCGAATCCGCTGCCCCGCTGCCGCGCCACCTTGGAGGCCGCTGGCAACGTGATACGGTAGAACGCTTTGCCGAAACAGACGGAACCGCACATGGCCCGGGTCAGCGCCCCCTACGTCTTCGCGTTCGGTCGGCACACCGACGGCCACGCGCAGATGAGAACCGTGCTCGGCGGCAAGGGCGCCAATCTTGCCGAGATGGCACGCATCGGCCTGCCGGTGCCGCCTGGCTTCACCATCGCCACCGCCGTCTGCACGCACTACGTCGATCGCGCGGGAAGCTATCCACAGGGCTTGAAGGAGTCGGTCCGCGAGGCGCTCGCGGCCGTGGAAGGGCAGCAGGGAAAGCGCTTCGGCGATGCCGACGATCCGCTCCTGGTGTCGGTGCGCTCGGGTGCGCGGGAGTCCATGCCCGGCATGATGGACACCATTCTCAATCTGGGGCTGAACGACGAGACGGTGCAGGGCCTGGCGGCGCGCACCGGCGATCGGCGCTTCGCCTACGACTGCTACCGACGCTTCATCCACATGTACGGCAACGTGGTGCTTGGCGTTTCCGGCCCGTGCGCGGATGACGCCGACCCGTTCGAGGCGCAGCTGGCGGCGCTGAAGAACGAGGCCGGCGTCGAACGCGACACGGAACTCGACGCAGACCATCTGGCCGCATTGACCGGGCGCTATCTGCGCCTGGTCGAGTCCTGCGCCGGGGCTTCCTTCCCCCAGGCCGTGGAGGATCAGCTGTGGGGCGCCATCGGCGCCGTGTTCCGTTCCTGGAACAACGAGCGCGCCGTGCTGTATCGACAGCGCTACGGCATTCCGCGTTCCTGGGGCACCGCCGTCAACGTGCAGGCGATGGTGTTCGGCAATCGCGGCCAGGACAGCGCCACCGGCGTCGCGTTCACGCGGGATCCGGCCAACGGCAGCAAGGTGCTGTACGGCGAATACCTGGCCAATGCCCAGGGCGAGGACGTGGTGGCCGGCGTGTACACGCCGAAACCCATCGCCGAACTGGCGCAAGCGATGCCGCGCATCTACCAAGAACTGCAAACCGTGCGGGCGACCTTGGAAGGCCACTTCCGCGACATGCAGGACTTCGAGTTCACGGTCGAGAACGAACGGCTCTATCTGCTGCAGACGCGCAACGCCAAGCGCACGGGCCTCGCCGCGGTTCGCGTCAGCGTCGACATGCATCACGAGGGCCTCTTGGAGCGCTCCGAAGCCCTGTGCAACGTTCCGGCGGACTCCGTCGAGTCGCTGCTGGCGCCTGCCTTCGATCCAGCGGCCCTGGCGGCCGCCACGGCGCTGACCCGCGGGTTGCCGGCGGGCCCAGGCGCTGCCAGCGGACGCCTGGTCTTCACGTCGGCGGCGGCGCTGGCCGAATCGCGGCGCGGCGGCCGCGCCATCCTGTGCCGGGCGGAGACCAGCCCCGAAGATCTGCGCGGCATGCTGGCGGCAGAGGGCATCCTCACCTGCCGCGGCGGCGTTTCGTCCCATGCGGCGCTGGTTGCCCGGCAGCTCGGCAAGGTATGCGTCTGCGGCGCCAGCGAAGTCTCCATCGACGTGCAAGGGAAGACGCTAGCCGTGGCCGACGTCGTGCTGCGCGAAGGCGACGCCGTTTCCTTGGACGGCAGCAGCGGCGCGGTCTACGCCGGAGAGATCGCCACCTCCCCCTCGGAGGTGCGCCAAGTGCTGGCCGGCATTCGCTCGGAAAAGCAAAGCCCGTGGTATCGGCGGTATCGAACGGTGATGGCCTGGGCCGACGAGTTCCGCCAGCTGGCCGTGCGCGTCAACGCCGACACTCCGGGCATGGCGCAGGACGGGCTGGTCTACGGCGCCGAAGGCATCGGCCTGTGCCGCACCGAGCACATGTTCTTCGACAACGGCCGCATCGACGTCATGCGCGAGATGATTCTCGCCGCCGACGCCGGCGAACGTCGCGCCGCACTCGCCAAGCTGCTGCCCTTTCAACGCGACGACTTTCGGCGTCTGTTCGCGACCATGGCTGGCCGCCCGGTCACCATTCGCCTGCTGGACCCTCCCCTGCACGAGTTTCTGCCCGCCCAGGCGGAAGCGCAGCAGGCGTTGGCAAAGAAGCTGGGGCTGCCCTTCCAGACCGTGCGCCAGCGCATCGACGGCCTGGCCGAGGTCAATCCGATGCTGGGCTGCCGCGGCTGCCGACTGGGCATCGTGCATCCCGAGATCACCGAAATGCAAAGCCAGGCGATGTTCGAGGCGGCGGCCGACGCCATCCGGGATGGCGCATCGGTCGAGCTGGAGGTCATGGTGCCGCTGGTGGGCTACGTCGAGGAACTGGAGGACCAGGCAGCCATCGTGCGGCGCGTCGCCAGCGAGGTGATGGACGAGCGGGGGATGAAGATCGACTATCGAGTCGGCACGATGATCGAAGTTCCGCGCGCCGCGCTCATGGCCGACGAAGTGGCGCAGGCCGCCGAGTTCTTCAGCTTCGGCACCAACGACCTCACCCAGCTGACCCTGGGGCTGTCCAGGGACGACATGAACTCCTTCTACGACCACTACGCCAGCAAGGAGATATACCCCGGAAATCCCTTTGCCAGCATCGACGAAGGCGGCGTCGGAGCGCTGATCCGGCTGGCGGTGGAGCGCGGACGCAGCAAGCGCCGGAACTTGAAGATCGGCATTTGCGGCGAGCACGGCGGGGATCCGGCCTCCATCGAGTTCTGCCAACGCGCCGGCCTCGACTACGTGAGCTGTTCGCCGGCCCGCGTGCCGGTGGCGCGACTGGCCGCGGCGCATGCGGCCTTGGCCGAATAGCATCAGCGCCATCGGCCTTGTCGGGGCCGACGGCCCGTCGTCCTGCCTAGGCGCTGCGCCGCACCATGTCGCGCCAGCGAAACAGGTCGCCCAAGTGCCCGGCGTAGAAGCGGCAAAGCCGTTCGTAGTCGTGGGTTGGCGCGTCGCCGTCGAACAGGCGCCGTAGCGCGTCCACGCCGCTGTGCCAGCCCGCCGCCACGCCGATCCACGGCGTGCCGGGGCCGCCAGGCTGATGGGCGAGCGCGCCGCCGCCCTCGAACACCGCGCCTTTCGACCAGGTGTCCAGCAGCGTGAACATCGTCGCCTCGCCGTCCGCGGCGATCTCGAAGCGCAGCCCGCCGGTGCCGACGTAGGCGCCCTTCGGCTCGGCGAAGTCGATGTGCTCGCCTTCTTTGAACCCCGCGACGGTGTTCTCCCAGTGATGCTTGAACGCTCCGCCGATGCACAGTTCAAAAGCGTGAATCGGCATGCCCCACCACCTGGCGAGGCCCTCCGCGGTGCTGATGGTCCGCCACGCTTCGTCGAGCGGCGCGTTCAAACGGCGGATCCACGCCATGGCGTGGCGGTCCACCAGGCGGCCGGCATCCGCCAGCAGTTCGGTTTCGGCACGGGTTTTCATTCGACAAAGCATCCTCGTCGTTCAGAGCCGCCAATCTACCTTGCAAGAACGCGCGAAGTGCCTTCCAACGTTGGATCGCTGCCCTGCAAGCCGCGGTTCGCGCCGGCGCGTTATCATTCGGCGCTTGATCGGCAACTTGAAGGACGACGGGGCCAGCGTGCGCAAAGACAAGCAGAAGGTGCTGAACGAGATCTGGGACGACGCTCGCGTGCGGAGCTTCCTGGGCAAGACGGCGCCCAGCCAGTCCGGGCGGCAGCTTCCGGGCGACGCGGACTTCTACGTGCTGCGCCATGCCTACCAGTCCATGCGCCCGGACGACTTCGCGCGGTTCCTGAACCTCTACGCCGCCGAAGGGCGAGACGTCGCCGCGAAGGACGGCCAGGGGCGCACCTTGGCCAACGTCATCGCCAGCCACGCCAACGCCGGGCCCTTCATCGAACTGCTGCACGCCCGCAGCGACGAGCAGAGGGGTTCCGGGTGACCGCCAGCCCCGAACACCATCGGCTGATCGTGCTCGGCTCTGGGCCGGCCGGCTACACCGCGGCGCTGTATGCGTCGCGGGCGAACCTGCAGCCGCTGGTCATCACCGGCGTCGAAGTCGGCGGACAGCTCACCACCACCACGGACGTCGACAACTGGCCCGGCGACCACGACGGCCTGCAAGGCCCTGAGCTGATGCAGCGCATGCAGACGCACGTGCGCAAGTTCGGCACCGTCGTCGTCAACGACCACATCCATCGAGCGGACTTGCGCAGCCAGCCGCTGCTGCTCGAAGGCGATCAAGGCGCCTACGCCTGCGACGCGCTCATCATCGCCACCGGCGCCTCGGCGCGGTACCTCGGCTTGCCGTCGGAAGAGGCGTACAGAGGGCGCGGCGTCAGCGCCTGCGCCACCTGCGACGGCTTCTTCTTTCGCGATCAGGACGTCGCCGTCATCGGCGGCGGCGACACCGCTGCCGAGGAAGCGCTGTACCTGTCGAATCTCGCCAGCAAGGTGTATCTGGTGCATCGGCGGAACACCCTGCGCGCCGGCAAGATACTTCAGGATCGGCTGTTCGAGCGCCAACGCCAAGGCATGCTGGAACTGGTTTGGGATCACACCCTCGCCGAGGTTCTTGGCGACGACGGCGGCGTCACCGGCGCCCGGCTCGCCAGCACGACGAACGGCAGCGAGCGCCAGCTTGACGTCTCCGGCATCTTCATTGCCATCGGCCATACTCCGAACACCGACATCTTCGCCGATCAGCTGGCGATGGCGGACGGCTACATCAAGGTGGCGAGCGGCCGCGACGGCAACGTCACCGCCACCAGCGTTCCGGGGGTCTTCGCCGCCGGCGACGTGGCCGACCACGTCTACCGCCAGGCCGTCACCTCCGCCGGTTTCGGCTGCATGGCGGCGCTGGACGCGGAGAAGTACCTCGACGCCCTCGCTTGAACCCGTTGGCGCCGAGGCAGCAAATGGCAGCGAATCCACACCTCCCTGGAGTGGCCGATGTCTCGGAGTTTCCCGACCCCGACCGCACGCCCGCCGACGGCCTCGTCGCCGTTGGCGGCGAGCTGACCCCCGAGCGTCTGCTCGACGCCTACGGCCACGGCATCTTTCCCTGGTTCGACAGCGATGCTCGGCCGGTGCTGTGGTGGTCGCCGGACCCTCGCGCCGTGCTGGCCCCCGAGCGCCTGCACGTCTCCCGGAGCCTCGCCAAGCGGCTGAACGCCCGGCGCTACCGGGTGACCGTCGACGTGGCGTTCGCCGAGGTGATCGCCGCCTGCACCGCGCCCCGCGCCAAGGAGACCGGCACTTGGATCACGCCGCGCATGCAAAGCAGCTACTGCCAGCTGCACGAAATGGGCTACGCGCACTCGGTGGAAGCGTGGCGAGGCGGCGAGCTGATCGGCGGGCTGTACGGCATCGCCCTCGGCCGGATGTTCTTCGGCGAGAGCATGTTCAGCCGCGCCGCGGATGCCTCGAAAGTGGCCCTCGCCCATCTGGCACGACAGCTATCGGCGTGGTCGTTCACCCTGATCGACTGCCAGATCGAAAGCGACCACCTGCGTTCTTTGGGCGCCGTGGCCATGCCGCGCCGCGAGTTTCTGCATCGGGTGGCGGCCAATGCCGCGTTCGAGACGCGCCGAGGCCGCTGGCGGCTGCACGCGAACGACGCCACGCCTTGGCGAAGGTCGCCGAGCTCCGAGCACGCGGCCCAGGCGGCAGGTCAGGTGGCGAGCGTCGCGCCAAGCGCTTAGAATGCGCCCCATCGAACACATACGAGGCCGTTGGCGCGTTCGCGCCGGCTGCCGCGCCGGAGCGCAAAGCAGAATCTGAATGGCGAAAGAAGAACAGATCGAGATGGAAGGCACGGTCGTCGACACGCTGCCCAACACCATGTTTCGGGTGGAACTCGACAACGGCCACAAGGTCACCGCGCACATCTCCGGCAAGATGCGCAAGAACTACATTCGAATCCTCACCGGCGACCGCGTGAAGGTGGAGCTGACCCCCTACGACCTGACGAAAGGGCGGATCACGTTCCGAGAACGCTAGGGATTGCTCGACAGCACGGACCGAGGCACTTGGAGCCGGCAACCTCGAGCTGCTTTGCGCCGTTCAAGCCTTGGCGGTGCGGGGTTCGATCTCCAGCGCCAGGTCGCCATCCTCTTCGGTGACCGTCACCACGCCGCCGCCGTCGGCCAGGTCGCCGAAGAGGATGTCCTCGGCCAAGCGGCGCTTGATCTTCTCCTGGATGAGGCGCTGCATCGGACGGGCGCCCATCTTCTCGTCGTAGCCTTCCCGGGCCAGCCAGTCCCGGGCGGAGTCGTCGACGTCCAGTTCCACCTTCTTGGCGTCGAGCTGGGTTTGCAGTTCGGTGAGGAACTTGTCCACCACGGTCTTGATGACCTCCATCGGCAGCGAGTTGAACTGGATGATGGCGTCCAGGCGGTTGCGGAACTCCGGCGTGAACATCTTCTTCAGCACTTCCAGCGCGTCCGAGGAGTGGTCCTGCTCGGTGAAGCCGATGGACGCCCGCGCCGCCTCCTGGGCACCGGCGTTGGTGGTCATCACCAGCACGACGTTGCGGAAATCCGCCTTGCGGCCGTTGTTGTCAGTGAGCGTGCCGTGGTCCATCACCTGCAGCAGCAGGTTGAACACTTCGGGGTGCGCCTTCTCGACTTCGTCGAGCAGCACCACGCTGTGCGGATGCTTGACCACCGCTTCGGTGAGCAGGCCGCCCTGGTCGAAGCCGACGTAGCCGGGCGGCGCGCCGATCAGCCGGGACACGGTGTGCCGCTCCATGTATTCGGACATGTCGAAGCGCAGCAGTTCCACGCCCATGATGTGCGCTAGCTGCCGACACACCTCGGTTTTGCCGACGCCGGTGGGCCCGGCGAAGAGGAACGAGCCGATGGGCTTGCCCTCGGTCTTCAAGCCGGCCCGGGAGAGCTTGATGGCGGCGGCCAAGGTGTCGATGGCGTCGTCCTGGCCGAACACCACCATCTTCAGCTTGGCGTCCAGATCGCGCAGCGCTTCCTTGTCCGACGTGGTGACCTGGGTGGACGGAATCCGGGCGATCTTGGCGACCACCTGCTCCACGTCCACCGCGCCGATGGACTTCTTGCGCCGCTTGGGGGAGACGAGCAGCTGCGCCGCGCCGGCCTCGTCGATGACGTCGATGGCCTTGTCTGGCATGAAGCGGTCGGTGATGTAGCGATCCGACAGTTCCGCCGCCACGCGCAGGGCGCGGTCCGTGTAGCGCAGCTGGTAGTGGCTCTCGAAGCGCGACTTCAGGCCCTTCAGAATGAGGTAGGTGTCGTGGACGTCCGGCTCCACGATGTCGATCTTCTGAAAGCGCCTGGACAGCGCCCGATCCTTGTCGAAGATGCCGCGGTACTCGTGGTAGGTGGTCGAACCCATGCAGCGGATGTCGCCGGAGGCGAGCAGCGGCTTCAACAGGTTGGAAGCGTCCATCACCCCGCCGGATGCCGCTCCCGCGCCGATGATGGTGTGGATCTCGTCGATGAACAGCACGGCGCCTTCGGTCTTCTTGAGCTCCGCCAACAACACCTTGAAGCGCTTCTCGAAATCCCCCCGGTACTTGGTGCCAGCCAGCAGCGCGCCGAGATCCAAGGCGAAGACGTGGCTTTCCGCCACCACTTCCGGCACTTCGCCATCGACGATGCGCTTGGCCAGCCCTTCGGCGATGGCCGTCTTGCCAACGCCGGATTCCCCCACCAGCAGCGGATTGTTCTTGCGCCGGCGGCAGAGCACCTGCACCACCCGCTCCACCTCGTCGTCGCGCCCGACCAGCGGATCGATCTTGCCGTCCCTGGCCAATGCGTTGAGGTCGCTGGCGAAGGCGGACAGCGCCTGCTGAGCGGCCTCCTCCGCGTTCTGCTCGCCGGGCTCCGGTTCCGCCCCCGCCCCTTCCTTGGCGGTCTTGGAAATGCCATGCGCCACGTAGTTGACGACATCCAGCCGGGCGATGGACTGCTCCTTCAGGCAGTGTACGGCGTGGCTCTCCTGCTCGGCGAAGAGCGCGATCAGCACGTCCGCGCCGCTGGTGGCCTTCTTGCCCATGGACTGGACGTGGAAAATGGCGCGCCGCACCACGCGCTGGAAGCCCAGCGTCGGTTCCGCCTGACGGCTCTTGTCCCGCGCCGGAATCAGCGGCGTGTGCTCGTCGATGAAGGCGTCGAGCTTGCGGCGCAGCGCTTCGACGTCGGCGCCGACGTTGTTCAGCACGTCGAGGGACTCCTTCTCGTCGAGCAGCGCCAGCAGCAGGTGTTCCGGCGTCACGTATTCGTGCCGCTTCATGTTGGCGCCCTTGAAGGCTTCGTTGAGGGCGGTTTGCAGATCTTGGCTAAACACGTGGTTTCCTCGGGCTTAAGGGGGAGGCGTCGCCGAATGTTCCTGCTGTTGCCTTCCGTCGGTTGCTGGTCTGTTGACGTTGGGCCGCCTCGGTCGCCTCAGTCGCTCATCTCGACCGTGGACCGCAGCGGATGATTGTGCTCCTGGGCGTAGGCGTTCACCTGTTCGGACTTGGTCTCGGCGATGTCGCGGGGAAAGATGCCCACCACCGCGCTGCCCGTGGTATGCACGGCGTACATCAGCTGCCACGCCTTTTCTTCGTCCATGCGGAAGAAGCGCATCAAGACGACGACGACGAACTCCATGGGCGTGTAGTCGTCGTTCAGGATGATCACCTTGTAGAGCGGCGGCTTTTCCAGCTTCGGCTTGGCCGGGCGCACCTTGGTGACGGTGTCCGCGTCGTCGTCGCCGAAACCAGGGTCGCCGCTGGCCAGAACGGGCACCACGCGCACGCTCGCCACAGCCACCCGCCGGCGGACTTCGCCAGCTGGCACTGCCGGCACCCCATGACGGGCGGTATGCATGGCCAGACCCTCAACCTCGAACGTCTGAGTGCGAATATAGGGCATCTTCAAGGGCATCGCCAAATCATAACGCAAGTCCCCAAGACGCGCGTTCCAACCGCCCTCGCACCCGCATTGCCGCGCAAACAACTCGCGCCTCTGCCTTGACAGGAACGCGGCGAAGGTGGACATTACTGTGCGAGTCGATTCCATGGCGGGCCAGTCTGCTTGGCAAAGCGTCGTCGGATCAACGCAACCTTGAGGGAGGGTCGCCATCATGGCGAATGGCAAGGGTACGGGCAAAGGCACCGTCAAGTGGTTCAACAACGCGAAGGGGTACGGATTCGTGCTGCCGGAGGCTGGCGGCGAGGACCTGTTCGCGCACTACTCGTCCATCGAAATGGACGGCTACCGAACGCTGCGCGCCGGGCAGGACGTGACCTTCGACATCAAGGAAGGCCCCAAGGGGCTGCACGCGGTCAACATCCGCGTCGTCGGCGAGGCCGCGCCGGAATAGCCGAAGCCGAAGCCCGCTACATCTTGGCGATCATCGCGTCGCCGAAGGCCGAGCACTTGAGCAGCGTCGCGCCCGTCATCAGGCGCTCGAAGTCGTAGGTGACGGTACCCTCGGAAATCGCCCCTTCCATCCCTTTGACGACCAGGTCCGCCGCCTCCCGCCAGCCCAAGTGCCGCAACATCATCTCTGCCGAGAGGATCAGCGAGCCGGGATTGACCTTGTCCTGTCCGGCGTACTTGGGCGCGGTGCCGTGGGTGGCCTCGAACAGCGCGATGCTGTCGCCGATGTTGGCGCCCGGGGCGATGCCGATGCCGCCCACCTGGGCCGCCAGCGCGTCCGAGAGGTAGTCGCCGTTCAAGTTCATCGTGGCGATGACGTCGTACTCGTCCGGGCGGGTGAGAATCTGTTGCAGCATGGCGTCGGCGATCATGTCCTTGATGACGATCCGCCGCCCGGTATCGGGGTTGGCGAGCTCGTGCCAAGGGCCGCCGTCCAACGGCGTGGCGCCGAACTCCTCCGCCGCCAGCTGGTAGCCCCAGTCCTTGAACGCGCCCTCGGTGAACTTCATGATGTTGCCCTTGTGGACGAAGGTCACGGACTTGCGGTCTTCGGCGATGGCGTATTGCAGCGCCTTGCGCACCAGGCGCTGGGTGCCCTCCACCGATATCGGCTTCACGCCGATGCCGCAGTTCGCCGGAAAGCGGATCTTCCGCACGTCCATTTCGTCGCGCAGAAAGGCGATCACCCGGTCCGCGTCCGCCGAGCCGGCCTCCCACTCGACGCCGGCGTAGATGTCCTCGGTGTTCTCCCGGAAGATCACCATGTCGGTCTTTTCCGGCGCCTTCACCGGGCTTGGCACGCCGTGGAACCAGCGCACCGGGCGCTGGCAGACGTACAGGTCCAGCCGCTGACGCAGTGCCACGTTCAGCGAGCGGATGCCGCCGCCCACCGGCGTCGTCATCGGCCCCTTGATGCCCACCAGGAACTCGCGCATGGCGACGAGCGTCTCTTCCGGCAGCCACTCGTCCGCGCCGTAGACGACCAGCGCCTTTTCGCCGGAGTAGATCTCCATCCAGACGATGCGACGGTCGCCGGCATAGGCCTTGGCAACGGCGGCATCCACCACCTTCAGCATCACCGGCGTGATGTCGACGCCGATGCCGTCGCCTTCGATGTAGGGGATGATCGGGTTGCGGGGTACGTTCAGGGTGCCGTCTTCGGCAACGGTGATCTTCGCGCCAGCGGACGGCACTTCAATGTGTTCGTAGCCCATTTGCCAGACTTCCCCTCGCCCGAAAAACGGCGCATTGTACATGAACGCCGGAGCCGCCCAAGTGTGCCAACTGCGCTGTCTCGAGGTGCCAGAAGTGGCGAGTCCTAGGTGCGGAAGCGGAACACCGGCGTGCGCGTTGCCGTCAAATGCAGCGATGGTGCGGGCGGCGTCGGGGATGGCGGCCAGGTGCCGCATGCGATGGGTCTTGGCGTAGCCCACCGTGCGCGACGAGTGGCCATGGCCGTAGAGCGGCCCGTCGACGCCGGGCCCGCCTCGCCAACGCGCTCGGCAACCACCCACTACGCCGACCTATGGCTATGGTATGGTGCCTGCACAGCGCGAAGCGGTGCAGGGCGACAGCAGCCGCCCGCCGACGACGATGTTCGGTGCCAAGGCAGGCATCGCCCTGGTGGGATGCAGCATCGTCGAGACGATCCCGACCGCTGCCGGCTGGTGAACTTCGGACGTGCCAGATTGGCCCTGTGGACACCTTGAACCGCATCACTACGAACCCGCAACAATGCGGTGGGCGACCCTGCGTTCGCGGCATGCGCATACGGGTGACGGACGTGCTTGACCTTCTGGATGCCGGCCTCTCGCGGGAAGCGATCCTAGCGGAGATGCCTGACCTGGAGGCCGACGACATCTCTGCCTGCATAAGATTCGCCAGACGCAGGGTGGACCATCCCGTGCTGGCCGGATGATCGTTTGGGTAGACGCTCAACTCTCGCCGAAGATTGCGCGATGGTTTCGCCCGCCACCGATAACAGCAGCGACTACTCCGGCGGATGTCTCGGCGTCGTCGAGAGGTCGCCATAGATAGAGCCACGCCCCCAGCGCTGTCGTCGGCGCACGTCGGCAGATGTCCCAGCCCGGCCAGCGACTTGAAGCGCTTGAACGTCGGCGGTGGTGCCGCCCGCTGCTCTGGCGGCCCGCACGGGGGCAGACTGGGTCGAAACGGTGCCGTTGCGGCTCCTAGGCCGACATGTGCCGGGCCGAGGGCCAGCCGGGGATCGTCCTAGGCAGGAGTCCGTCGATCAAGGCGACGTAGTTTCCCTCCACCTCCTTTGACTAGGGTGCCGAGGCCGATTGACGTCTTTTTTGATCGGCGGGGATGGACGTCAGCGAAGAGCGGCACAACGTCCGTATCCGTCTCGCGCCGGCAACGCACACCGTGATTGGCCCGACCTACGGGCCGCGCGGTCGTCATCGTAGGTGGCTACCGCCGTTTTGTGCGTCACGAGGCTGGGGCGTTCGGCAGCGTGAGGGCGACGGCACCGGCGTCCACAGCGCACTTCAATTCGGCACCGGCCCTTAGGAGTCTCGCATGAATAAACGCTTCGATTATTCAGCTCTTTGCTTCGCCGTTCGGTGAGACAACGTAGTTCCAGTCGCCGTGGAAGCCGGAGCGCCTGATGCGCACGCCAGCCAGTTCCGCATCGCTCACCTTGACGCCGGTCGGGTACTCGTTCTCGTCCAGCTCCGCCCGGATCGACAGCCTGAGCTGGTCCTGCTTTTTGAGACAGTCGGTTAAGGTGTATTCCACGCCTTGAAGGAGGCATGGAATGACAGCGAAGAGGCGCCGGTTCACGGCGGACTTCAAGAAGCGGGTGGCGCTGGAAGCGCTGCGCGGAGATCGGACGATCCAGGAGCTGGCGGCGAAGCACGGAGTGCATCCGAACCAGGTGGGCATGTGGAAGAAGCAGGCGGTGGAGGGCCTGGGCGAGGTGTTCGCGTCGGGGCGGAAGCCGGGTGCCGAAGAGGCGCTGGCGAAGGAGCTGTACGCGAAGATCGGGGAGCTGACGATGGAACGGGATTTTTTTCGGCGCGGGTTGGCGCACTGAGCCGCCCGGAGCGCCTGGCGATGGTGGAGCGCGACGGCCCGCCGAGCCTGAGCCGGCAGTGCGAGCTGCTGGCGGTCGGTCGGGCGTCGCTGTACCGCGAGCCGGCTGGCGAGAGCGCGGCGAACCTGGAGCTGATGCGGCGCATCGACGAGTTGTACATGGAGTGTCCGTTCTACGGCAGCCGGCGGATGTCGATGCATCTGCGGCGGGAGGGCGTCGTTGCCGGTCGGCACCGGGTGCGCCGCCTGATGCGGCTGATGGGCGTGGACGCCGTCTACCCGAAGCCGCGCACGAGTGCGCCGAGCGCCGAGCACCGGGTGCATCCGTACCTGCTGCGCGACGTGGCCGTGGAGCGCCCGGACCAGGTCCGGTGCGCGGACATCACCTACATCCCGGTGCGCTCCGGCTTCCTGTACCTGGTGGCGGTGATGGACTGGGCGACGCGGTTCGTGCTGTCGTGGCGGCTGTCGAACACGATGGACGCGGCGTTCTGCGTCGAGGCGCTGGAGGACGCGCTCGGCGGTGGCGCGGCGCCCGGCATCTTCAACACCGACCAGGGGGCGCAGTTCACCAGCCTGGCGTTCACCGGGCGGGTGCTGGCGTCGGGGGCGCGGTGCTCGATGGACGGCCGGGGCCGGTGCATGGACAACGTGTTCATCGAGCGGCTGTGGCGTTCGCTGAAGTACGAGGCGGTGTACCTCCACGACCTGGCCGACGGCTTCGAGGCGGAGCGCGTGATCGCCCGTTGGATGCGCTTCTACAACCGATCGCGCCCTCACTTCTCGCTGGGCGGCCGAACTCCGGCGGAAGCCTACGGCGGCACCTTCGCGGAGGCGGCATGACCGGCCGCCCCGGCGTGGCGGAACGCCGCGCCGGCACCACCTCTTCCATTAGGAGTTTCGTGGTTCGGTTGCGCGATTGGTCATGGAATTGAACGGGCAAGCAAGAACTTCGCTTTTATCGAATATGAAGGTCAAAAAACACTCATTGCTGTCCCATTAACTCCACGCGAACTTCATCTCGGTTTGCGGACAGGTCGGCGGGTCCTGAGTGTTGTTTCCGAGCAGGTCGTCGAGGGAGCGCCGCTCGAACAGGCTGAGCTGCAGAAGGCGCAGGATTCCGACGAGCTTCCAGCCTCCGCGGCTGAGGAACTTCACGTAGCACACCAGCAGGTACATGCACACGGCGATCCACAGCTGCGTCAGCACGGCGTTGCGCGACGTGCCCACGAAGCTCTTCACCTTCAGGTTCTGCTTGATCCACTTGAAGAACAGCTCCACCTGCCAGCGCGCCTTGTAGATGTCCGCGATGGTCTTCGCCGACAGCTCGAAGTTCGTCGTCAGGAAGACGCAGTGCTTCCCCGTCGCGGGGTCGCGGTAGCCGATCCGGCGCAGCCGGTGCGGGCACCGCTTGCGGCCCCGCGCGCTGGT
The DNA here is from genome assembly GCA_965199875.1 of Candidatus Azotimanducaceae bacterium. GTDB lineage: Bacteria > Pseudomonadota > Gammaproteobacteria > Pseudomonadales > Azotimanducaceae > VXYL01. The sequence continues at coordinate 895,854 of OZ241346.1, forward strand.
GAGCTCGATCGTCTGGTCGGACGTGACGCCCAGCCGCTCGTTGACTTCCCGCCGCTCCACGACGCGGTGCTTGATCCGCCTCTTGAGCCGCGTCACCAGGAAAACACCTTGCAGAATCAACGAGTTGATCCAATGGAAGTCCATGTACGCCCGGTCCGCCGCGACGATGCTCCCCTTCGGCAGGCGCAGCGCCCGCGCCGCCTCGATGTCCGACGTCCTGGCGTCCGTCACCGTCATGAACGCCGGCAGGTGACCCGCGTGGTCCAGCGCCACGTGCGCCTTCACCCCGCCCTTCGTCCGCCGGAACTTCGCCCACGGAAACACCGACAGGCACAGATCGACCACCGTCGAGTCCAGCGAGTACAGCGGGTTCTTGAACCGGAACCCGTGCCCCGGCGACATCGGCCGGCAGCGCCCCAGCAGCACGCCGAACAGCTCCCGGTACAACTGCCACGGCTTCTCCGCGTTCACCCGCGCCAGCGACGACCGCGACACCTCGCCCACCCCCAGGTGGTACAGCTTGCGCGACTGCGCCGACAGGTTCGACACGATGTCCCGAAGGCTGCAGCGCCCCGTCAGCTGCGCCGCCCCCATCGCCACGAACTGGCCCCACCGCGTCAGCTTGCGCGACATCCGCCCCGTCTTGTGCTTCTCCGCCAGCTTGTCGAATTCATGTCTCGGCAACAGCTTGAGCAACTGCCCGAATATCGTGCTATTGTGCGCCACGTCTTGGATCTCCTGTGTTTCGATTGGTTTTCTCGAACGCAATCATACCGCACTGGACGATCCAAGCCTCCTAATTCTCCATGTTAATGGGACAGCAGTGAAAAACACTGGAGCGAAACACTGCAAGTGAAAAGAGAAAGGGGATCACTGGCGGAAAGATTTTGGAAGCGGAAAGTGTCGGTTAAGTGTCGTTCACGCAAGCGAGGCATAACCACACCGAAACAAGGTAAAGCAGACGAAACAGTCGGTTCAGCCTGCTCTCCCCTGTGCGATTGAACCTCCGAAATAGGCATTGATCCAGGAAGTAAATAGACTCTCTCTTTCAAGTTCCTTGAAGTCCAACAAACTAGGCAGACAACGGGTTCAGACGAATGAAAACCAAGAGGCTATCGTCTACGGTCTTGTCGAAGCAGTTTCCAAAGATCGATCTTGCAAGAAATCTAAGCGAATCTGGAAGGTCGTAGCGAAAGTATCGGCGATTAGTTGTTTCAAGTTTGTGGTTCGGCCTGCTTCATTCGAGACAGGCCGAACCACAGGAACCAAAACACCTTGACAGCAGTTGCCTTGCCTTGTACACTTTCCCTTACTTTTTTAGGAGAAGTCTTGTGGAACGGTTTGAGGAAGAGCTGCAAAAGCTCAAGAAACTGCAAGAGTTTGCTGAAATGTACGAGGTACAGCAGAGGCAAACGATTGAAGAACTTATCCTAGCCGCACGAAATCACGTATTTCAATTGAATTAAAAGCCGAGTTTGCCAATTTAGGCCACCCGCGCACACCACCGAACCACCCAAACAAGGTATTATCAGCACAAATAGATTGGAGGGTTGGCAAGTGTGCGTCGGCCGGAAGCCGAACCAACAAATCCAACGCTTTTCGGCCACAAAATAAATGGTTCCAAGCAGGAAAGTAACAGGAAAAATGACATTGAGAGGAAGGAAGTGAAAGTCAGAGAGGTTGTCGCAGTCCTAAAGTCGAATGGTTTCGTCCTCGACCGAACGAAGGGGAGCCACCGTCACTTCGAAGGTATGGTCGGCGGGAAGCGTAGGATGGTCACCGTGCCGGGCAAGGACGGTGACGAAGTACGCAAGGGTACGTTGGCGTCCATCGGGCGACAGTCCGGCTTGAATAGGACACTCTTCGTTCGGTAGCTGCCTCGGACTACCCGGGTGCCGGGATACCGGGGTGAATCACGAAGCTGTGTCGCAGCTTCTCGCCGCTCTTGCCCCACTTGCAGCGGACATTGTGAATACGAGACAGCATTTCAAGCCCAAGACGGACGTGCCATGGTGCTCGTCGCGCCAGCATCGCTTGGCGATCTTCGTCCGGGAGATCAGCTACGCACTCCAAGTGCAGCTCAATGGCCTCTGCCAGCAAGCGCTCGACCTCCTCTTGGGACGAACCAAACGTGGCTACATCCAAGTCTGTGCAGATCGCTTCCCACACCTCGCCCCGCCGATAGGCGTAGCACCGGAGTTCCATGGCCGAATCGTCCTGCATCGCCTCATTCTGCCACAACTGCGGTTGCCGTGGTTGTGCGGCACTGTAGACCGCGCGAGCGCCGCGGACGACGCCCACTCCTCCAACAACGCCCGCTGCCTCGGCACCACACCCCGCCATCGGTCGCTAAGTGGTTCTGGATATGCACAAGCATAGCACGCTCGTCGGCCAAGCTTGGCCAGTTTCCAGCACTGCCTGCGCCACCTGCTTGAAAAGGTCGTTGCGCCACAGGCCTTGGGCTTCCAAGTACCCGTCCACGCGGCTTGCTCGCCGGCCTTCCACAGGCGCATCGTGCGGTGGACGCAGTCGATGAGGGGTGGCGGGGCCTCGCCTGTACGGCGAACAGGCGGTTGACGACGAAGGGCACCACCATGGGGCGCACACGGCGCGGGAACTCGGCCACCGTCAGCACACTGCTTTGGCGCGCCCGGGCGCTTCACCACCGGGCGCTTGCTGAAGGCTTCCAGCGCCGGGCCGGTGGCGGCCCACACGAAGCCGGGCCGTGGATGTTCGCGTCCCAGAAGTCGTGCAGCTTGGTCCAACCACTAGGCCGGATCGGCCATCACCGGGGCCCGGTGCGAGGTCAAGCTGCTTGTCGGCGGCGTTCCTGGGCGAGGTCGTAGATGGTTTGCAGCCTCATCCAGGACACCTTGAACCGCATCACTACGAACCGCAATAACGCGGTGGGCGACCTTGCGTTCGCGGCATGCGCATACGGGTGACGGACGTGCTTGACCTTCTGGATGCCGGCGTCTCGCGGGAAGCGATCCTAGCGGAGATGCCGGACTTGGACCGACGACATCTCTGCCTGCATAAGATTCGCCAGACGCAGGGTGGACCATCCCGTGCTGGCCGGATGATCGTTTGGGTAGACGCTCAACTCTCGCCGAGGATTGCGCGATGGTTCGCCCGCCGTCGAACGGCGGCGACTACTCCCGCGGATGTCTCGGCGTCGTCGAGAGGTTGGTGATATGGCCGGTGGGCAGGCCCAGTAGACTCATCGCCTCGACATCCGCGGGTGCGGACACCCGCAGCCGCCACTTGCCGGCGCCGTCGCCCAGCGCGCCGGAAAGGCCAGCGGTGCTGCCGGTCTCCATTTCCCACGCCATGTAGTCTCTTGCCGATCTTGCCGGCACGCTCACGCGCACGGCCTCCCCCGGCGAGTTGCCGGCGTCGTCGGTGCCCGCGATGGTCACATCCGCCGCCGTCCCGCCCCAGTTCACCAGACGCAGCCGGCTGGCCTGCGCGCGGTTGCTGCCCGGATTGAAGAACGGAATCCACAGGCTGCCGTCCTCATCCCGCGGCGCCGTGTCGTGCAGGCTGGTGACGAAGCCGTCCGCGGTGCGGGCATACGCCAGCACCTCGAAGCGCCGATCCGCGCTTACTTCCAAGTGCCAGTCGCCGATTCCCGCCCCGATGCCGGGCAGACCCTTGGCGGCGTTGCCGGACTCAAGATCGTTGGAGTTCAAGTGCAGCGCCCTGCCGCCCCTCAGCGTCAGCACGGCCGGTTCGCGTTCACCGCCCGCCTCGTCGATGGCGCGCAGCGTGACCGCCGTGGTTCCCGAAGACAGGTTGACGATGCGCAGGAAGCCGTGGATGTCGCTGGATGCCGCGAGGAAAAGCGGCACCCGGTAGCGTCCGCCGTGTTCCCACGAGTAATAGTCCGGGTGCCGGCGGGACACGGCGGTGCGTGTGGAGATGTTCGCCAGATGTCCGGTGGGGCTTTGCAGCAGGCTCATCACCCGCTGGCCTGGCGCGAACACCTCCAGCCGCCATTTGCCCGTACCGTCGCCGATGCCGTCGAAGTCTACATCGTCTTTGCCGGAGTCCTGTCCCGACTCGAGTTGCGCCGCTGTCAAGACCAGCGTTCGACGTGCCGGCGCGGGAACGCTTGTGGCCAGACGCGAGCCTGTGTCGTCCCGAGCCGTAACCGATGCCCGCCTGTCCCAATCCGTTGGGTTCGTCAGACGCAGCCTGCTCACCTGGCGCCGGTTGCTGCCCGGGTTGAAGGTCGGCACCCCACTGTGTCCGGGAAAGGTCTCAGGCGCCAAGTCGTGCAGGCTGGTGACGAAACCGTCCGGCGTCCGGGCGTAGCCAAGAACCTCGATGTCCAAATCCGAGCGCAAAACCAGCCGCCAGTCTCCGACCGCCTCGCCGACGCCGTGCAGCCCCTTGGCCAAGCTACCTTGCTCCAAGTCTGCGGCGTTGAAGTGCAGCGCTTGGCCGGCGTTGATGGCCATGGACACCGGGCCCCGCCGCTCGCCCGTCTCGTCAACCGCTTCGATGCTCACGCTGCCCGTCCTGTCCGAGTGATTAATCACCCGGACGAAGCCTACGACGGAAGACCCCCGCCCCGCAGACGGAAAGAGCGGCACGCGATGCCCGTCGTCGAACACGACGGCCACGCCGGATTCGCGCAGTGTCCGAACGTGATCGGCCTGCCCCTCGCTTAGCGGGTTGCCTCGCAAGTCCACGTAGTTGTCGATGCCCGACAGCCCGATCTCGAGAAGTGGCGAGATGTCGGCGACCGCGTTGCGGTTCAGAAGAAGCCACGTCAGCGAGGTCAGCCCCGACAGCGGCGAAACGTCCGATATCGCGTTGTACGACAGATCCAGGATCGTCAGCGACGTCAGCCCCGACAGCGCCGAGACTTCCTCTATCGGGTTGCCGGACAGCCAGAGCGCGGTCAGCGAGGCCAGCCCGACAAGTGGCGACACGTCCGATAGCCCCGTGTCGCTCAGCGAGAGCGTCGTCAGCGAGGTCAGTCCCGACAGCGCCGAGACTTCCTCTATCGGATTGCTTTGCAGCCGAAGCGTCGTCAGCGAGGTCAGTCCCGACAGCGCCGACACGTCCGATACCGTGTTGCTGGACAGCCAGAGCCACGTCAGCGAGGTCAGTCCCGACAGCGCCGAGACGTCCGATATCGCGTTGTACGACAGATCCAGGATCGTCAGCGAGGTCAGCCTCGACAGCGCCAAGTTCGATATCCCGTTTCTGGACAGATCGAGGTACCCCAGCGAGGTCAGTCCCGACAGCGCCGAGACGTCCGATATCGCGTTGTACGACAAATCCAGGAGCGTCAGCGCGGTCAGACCCGACAGCGACGAAACGTCCGATATCGTGTTGCTGGACAGCCAGAGCGACGTCAGCGCGGTCAGTCCCGACAGCGAGACGTCCGACATCCCGTTGTTCGATAGATTGAGCCACGTCAGCGAGGTCAGACCCGCCAACGCCGACACGTCCTCTATCGCGTTGTCGTCCAGATGGAGCAACGTCAGCGCGGTCAGACCCGACAGCGGCGATACGTCCGATATCGCGTTGCCGGACAGATCGAGCCTCGCCAGCGCGGTCAGATCCGACAGCGGCGATACGTCCGTTATTTCGTTGCTGGACAGATCGAGCGTCGTCAGCGAGGTCAGACCCGACAGCGCCGAGATGTCCGTTATTGCGTTGCCGGACAGATCGAGCGTTGTCAGCGACGGCAGACCCGACAGCGGCGATACGTCTGCTATCGAGTTGGCCCGTAGATTGAGCGTCTTCAGAGACGTCAGACCTGACAGCGCCACGTCCGATATCCCGTTTCCGGACAGATCGAGGTACGTCAGCGAGGTCGGACCCGACAGCGAGACGTCCGACATCCCGTTGTTCGATAGATTGAGCCACGTCAGCGAGGTCAGACCCGCCAACGCCGACACGTCCTCTATCGCGTTGTCGTCCAGATGGAGCAACGTCAGCGCGGTCAGACCCGACAGCGACGAAACGTCCAATATCCCTTGCCGGACAGATGGAGCGTCGTCAGCGAGGTCAGACCCGACAGCGGCGAGAAGTCCGTTATTGCGTTGCTCGACAGATGGAGCGTCGTCAGCGCGGTCAGACCCGACAGCGACGAAACGTCCAATATCCCGTTGCCGGACAGATGGAGCGTCGTCAGCGCGGTCAGACCCGATAGCGGCGAGAAGTCCGTTATTGCGTTGCTCGATAGATCGAGCGTCGTCAGCGCGGTCAGACCCGACAGCGACGAAACGTCCGATATTCCATTGCCGGACAGATGGAGCGTCGTCAGCGAGGTCAGCGTCGCCAACGGCGACACGTCCTCTATCGCGTTGCCGGACAGCCCGAGCGACGTCAGCGAGGCCAGCCCCGCTAGCGACGAAACGTCCGATGTCCCGTTGTTCGATAGAGTGAGCGACCTCAGCGAGGTCAGACCCGACAGCGACGAAACGTCCGACATCTCGTTGTTCGATAGATTGAGCGACCTCAGCGAGTTCAGTCCCGACAGCGCCGACACGTCCGATATCGCGTTGTACGACAGATCCAGGGTCGTTAGCGAGGTCAACCCCGACAGCGCCGGGTCCGTTATTGCGTTGCTCGACAGATCGAGCGTCGTCAGCGCGGTCAGACCCGACAGCGGCGATACGTCCGTTATTGCGTTGCTCGACAGATCGAGCGACCTCAGCGAGGTCAGACCCGACAGCGGCGATACGTCCGATATCGCGTTGTGCCACAGATTCAGCGACCTCAGCGAGGTCAGACCCGATAGCGCCGAAACGTCCGATATCGCGTTGCCGGGCAGATAGAGCGTCGCGAGGTTTATCGCATACTCCAAGCCGGCAAGGTCGATGATCCCCCCCGGCCGAAGCGACAATCCTGCCAGTTTCGCCAAGTCGCCCTGCGTGATTGGCGCACTACTGGTCAGTCCCAACGTTCGCTCGATGCGCTGGCGCAACTTCGCGTCCGGCACTTCGACTGCGGACGACGGTGCCGTGGCCAATCTGGTCGACGCGCTCGCTGCCTCCCCAGCGCCGTCCTCGTCCACCGCCCGCACCTCGAAGACGTGCCGCGATCCGTTGGCAAGGCTGGACACCGTGTATTCCACGGTGTCCGAGCCGCTGCCCGGTACCCTCGCCCAAGCGTTGAACTCCGGCGCTTCGCCAGCGCCGAAGCGGACCTCGTAGCGCACGATGTTCGAGTTGGAGGGGTCTTCCCACGTTAGGACGGCCTGTTCGTCGCCCGCGGTCGCGAAGAGGCTACCGGGTGCTGCCGGATGCGCGTTCGCGGCGAGCGGAACCAACACTGCACAGAAGGAAAGCAGACATGCCGAGCGCCTGCGGCTCAACGGTATTAACGCAAACATCGTGAGGAAGGTCCGCACTCCAGGCACCTGGCTGGCATCGATCATCGAGAGTCCCTGAGACCTCAAGAGTGCTTACGCTACCACCAAAGCCCAGCGAACGCATCGCAGTGCGAACACCGGAACACTGGGTGCGCCACGTTCTGGTGCGCCAACCGTCCAACCCGCGCCGGTGCCTGCCAGAGCCACCCCGCGACCAGCGGCGGCTTCGGGTCGGCGTCCTCGGCCGGGCGCTGTCGGTCGCCGTCGCACCGAACTCCCGCCCCGTTCCGGCATACCGGTTTTGGGTGGTTCCGTTCCGCCGTATGCTACTGCCACCCCCTACCGAGCCTTCGACGGCTGGCCACCCTCCCCGTGCCGGCGTCCCGCCCAGCATCAACGCGCCTGTGTCGCCGGACTGCGGTGCGTCATCTCCACTGGCCTCGACCAGCGCGGGGCTGGGCGATCCACGCCACGATCTTCGCCGCCGCTTCGCGCCCTGTTCGGTACTGCCGCTGACCGACGAAGTGTCTGGTGGAACTCATCGCCCGCGTGCCGCGGCAACAACAGCACCGCCTCAAGGCATTGCACACCACGGGGCGTTGGACTCAAGGACAAGTAGTGCCGTTGCATCGGTAATCGCAACATGCTAAGTTTACACTCACACGGTGGGGGGACCCCTCCGCACCGGTCCAAACCACTTCATTGCTGTCCCATTAACTCCACGCGAACTTCATCTCGGTTTGCGGACAGGTCGGCGGGTCCTGAGTGTTGTTTCCGAGCAGGTCGTCGAGGGAGCGCCGCTCGAACAGGCTGAGCTGCAGAAGGCGCAGGATTCCGACGAGCTTCCAGCCTCCGCGGCTGAGGAACTTCACGTAGCACACCAGCAGGTACATGCACACGGCGATCCACAGCTGCGTCAGCACGGCGTTGCGCGACGTGCCCACGAAGCTCTTCACCTTCAGGTTCTGCTTGATCCACTTGAAGAACAGCTCCACCTGCCAGCGCGCCTTGTAGATGTCCGCGATGGTCTTCGCCGACAGCTCGAAGTTCGTCGTCAGGAAGACGCAGTGCTTCCCCGTCGCGGGGTCGCGGTAGCCGATCCGGCGCAGCCGGTGCGGGCACCGCTTGCGGCCCCGCGCGCTGGTGAGCTCGATCGTCTGGTCGGACGTGACGCCCAGCCGCTCGTTGACTTCCCGCCGCTCCACGACGCGGTGCTTGATCCGCCTCTTGAGCCGCGTCACCAGGAAAACACCTTGCAGAATCAACGAGTTGATCCAATGGAAGTCCATGTACGCCCGGTCCGCCGCGACGATGCTCCCCTTCGGCAGGCGCAGCGCCCGCGCCGCCTCGATGTCCGACGTCCTGGCGTCCGTCACCGTCATGAACGCCGGCAGGTGACCCGCGTGGTCCAGCGCCACGTGCGCCTTCACCCCGCCCTTCGTCCGCCGGAACTTCGCCCACGGAAACACCGACAGGCACAGATCGACCACCGTCGAGTCCAGCGAGTACAGCGGGTTCTTGAACCGGAACCCGTGCCCCGGCGACATCGGCCGGCAGCGCCCCAGCAGCACGCCGAACAGCTCCCGGTACAACTGCCACGGCTTCTCCGCGTTCACCCGCGCCAGCGACGACCGCGACACCTCGCCCACCCCCAGGTGGTACAGCTTGCGCGACTGCGCCGACAGGTTCGACACGATGTCCCGAAGGCTGCAGCGCCCCGTCAGCTGCGCCGCCCCCATCGCCACGAACTGGCCCCACCGCGTCAGCTTGCGCGACATCCGCCCCGTCTTGTGCTTCTCCGCCAGCTTGTCGAATTCATGTCTCGGCAACAGCTTGAGCAACTGCCCGAATATCGTGCTATTGTGCGCCACGGCTTGGATCTCCTGTGTTTCGATTGGTTTTCTCGAACGCAATCATACCGCACTGGACGATCCAAGCCTCCTAATTCTCCAAGTTAATGGGACAGCAGTGAAACCACTTCTTCATTTAGGAGTTAAGCAAAGATGAAAGCAAAAGGACGTCGATCCAAAGTCCAACAAAACCAAGCAGGTAACGGTGTCAGGAGAATGAAACCAAGAGGTTATTCTCTGCAGTCTTATCTAAGCCGTTTTTCCAAAAGGCGATTTTTCAAGAAAGCCAGACGAATCTGGAAAGTCAAGGCGATAGTACAATTCACAGGAATCAGTATTCAATTCAAGTTTCACCACAAAAGCTAAGAAGGTTTTGGTGGTTCAGCTTTATCGCACAAGTGGCAAGCGGAACCACCAGCTAAATTAGCGCCTTACAGCTAATTAAATTAGCGACCCGTCGTGGTACTACGCTCATTCCATTAGCCATCTTGGAATAGGAACTTGCGTGAATGGAAAACTAGTCGAACCTAGAGAGAGGAAAACACTGGAGGAAAACTTTTAGAACAAGAAAGTTAGGTGTCGTTCGCAAGCACGCACCTTAACCACCGAAGGGAAAGTAATTACGGCTTCTCAGGAACGCCATCTAATGGAAGGAATATGTGGCTTTCTTCTTGAAAACAATCTTGGCGAACTAAAGCCATTGAAGAAAAGGCAACGGAAGGTAACTGAAACTCTGAAGCAAACATTACGAATCGGCCATCACCGGGGCCCGGTGCGAGGTCAAGCTGCTTGTCGGCGGCGTTCCTGGGCGAGGTCGTAGATGGCTTGCAGCCTCATCCAGGTGTCGGCGTCGCTCCATCCTAGGTGTTCCAGCGACAGCGCGATGGCAGGCGTTATCCGCTGCTTGCCGTTGAGTATCCGGGACAGGGTGGTGCGCGACAGGCCGAGCCGCTTGGCGCACTCGGCCACCGTCCAGCCCATTGCCTCGATGTCGTAGCGGATGCCACCGCCCGGATGGGGTGGGTTGTTCATGTTGCTCCTACGTGGCACGGGCGCCACTGCCGGGTAAACACTCGTCGGCGCTGTCCAGGTGATCGCACGCTACCACTAAAGAGTTCCTTCGGTGGCATAGGAACGGCGGCGTTCGCGATCGCCGTCGGTGGCGCGAATCCAAGCGTCGCCGGCTTGGCGGCGCTCCTTCTTCCAGAACACGGCGTCGGTCTTCAAGTAGTCCATGATGAACTCGCTGGCGGCGAAGGCGTCCGGGCGGTGGCTCGATGCGGCGAGCACCAGGACGATCTGATCCTGGGGCGCGAGGTCGCCGACGCGATGCACCACCAGCACGTCGAGCAGGCGCCAGCGGCGGGATGCCTCGGCGATGATGGCTTCGATGCTGGCTTCGGTCATGCCCGGGTAGTGTTCCAGGTACAGGCCCGTCACCTCGCCGCCCGCTTGCGCGGCTCGGTCGCGCACTAGGCCGCCGAAGGCAACCACGGCGCCGGCCGCGCCGGCGCAGCGTTGGCGGCAGGCGGCCCACTCCTGGCCGATGTCGAAGTCCGCGCTTTGGATGCGTACTTCGGAGTGCATGGCGCAGCGCCCTTCAGCCTCCGGTTACCGGTGGCAGAAACGCCACCTCGTCGCCTTCCGCCAAGGTGGCGTTGTTCTGCACGATGGCCTGGTTGACGGCAACCTGCACGCCCTGGGCGTTCACCGCCTCGAGCTGGTCCGCGCTCAGCAGGTCGGCAAGCCGGGCGCGAACGCCGGCGATGGAAGCCGTCGGCAACGCCAGCTCGATGCGCTCCCGCTGCACCGCTTCGCGCAGGGAAGCGAAGAAGCGCACCGTCACCGTGGCTGCCACGCCGCCCATGCTCACTCCGAGCAGGACGTCGAAGAACGCCGCCAGGTGCCCGAGGCGCCGCCGGTTTTCTCCAACAGCTGCACGTGGTCGATGCTCATGCCGCGATCCCGCGCCTTGCACATGTCGTAGATGGTCAGCGCGGCAACGCTCACCGCGGCCAGCGCTTCCATTTCCACGCCCGTTCTGCCGGCTACCTTGCAAAGGCTGCGGATGGCCAAGGCGCTGTCGCCCTCGGCGTGGAAGTCCACCGCCACCTTGGCGAGCGGCAGAGGATGGCAGAGGGGAATGAGATCGCTGGTGCGCTTGGCCGCCTGGATGCCGGCGATCCGCGCAACCGCGAGCACGTCGCCCTTGGCGGTGTCGCCGTCGAGGATGGCCCGCAGGGTGGCCGGCGCCATGCGCACGACGCCCTGCGCGGTGGCTTGCCGGCTGGTCGTCGCCTTGGCCGAGACGTCCACCATGGACGCTTCGCCACGCTCGTTCAAATGCGACAGCTCCGCCATCGGCGCAGCATAGCACGGTATGATCGCCGCCCTTAGGGCAGGCTGCGGAACGGCAAGGTGGCGGCATCGGTCATGGTCGGCATGTCCGGCGGCGTGGACTCCGCCGTCGCCGCGCTGCTGCTGCTCGAACAGGGCTTCGACGTGGCTGGTCTCTTCATGAAGAACTGGGAGGAGGACGACGGCACCGAGTTCTGCACGGCGCAAGCGGACTACGAGGACGCCGCCGGCGTGTGCGAGCGCCTGGGCATTCCCCTGCACACCGCCAACTTCGCCGCCGAGTACTGGGACAACGTCTTCGAGGCGTTCCTTGCCGACTACCGCCGCGGCTGCACGCCGAATCCGGACGTGCTGTGCAATCGGGAGATCAAGTTCAAGCTTTTTCTGGACTACGCCGAGGTGCTGGGCTTCGACACCATCGCCACCGGCCACTACGCCCGGCGCAGCCCGCCTGGGGAGTCGTTTCGGCTGTTCAAGGGCGTCGATGCGAACAAGGACCAAAGCTACTTCCTGCAAGCCGTGCCGAAGGCGCAGCTCGCCCGCTGTCTGTTCCCGGTGGGCGGCCTGGACAAGCCAGCGGTCCGCCAACGGGCTCGACGGGCGGGCTTCGAGGTCCACGACAAGAAGGACAGCACCGGCATCTGCTTCATCGGCGAGCGCCGCTTCTCGGACTTCCTGGCGCGCTACGTGCGCGGCGAACCCGGCCCCATCGTAGACACCGCAGGGCGCACGCTCGGCAGACACCGAGGCCTGCCCTTCTACACCTTGGGCCAGCGCCAGGGGATCGGCGTCGGCGGCCAGCACGGTCGCCCGGAGAAGCCGTGGTACGTCGCCAGCAAGGATGGCGCGAACAATACGCTGGTGGTCACCCAGGACGAAACGGACCTGGCCACGCGAACGCTTGAAGCCACGCAGCTAAACTGGATCTCGACGCCACGCGACGGCGCGTGCAGCGCCAAGGTGCGCTATCGGCAGGCCGATCAGAACTGCACCGTGCGCTGGGACGGCGAACGGGCAAGCGCCGCCTTCGAGCGCCCGCAGAGGGCGGTCGCGCCCGGCCAGCACGTCGCCTTCTACGACGGCGAAGAGTGCCTCGGCGGCGGCCGCATCGAGTCCACGGCATGAATCTCGAGCCGTTGACGGCGATCTCTCCGCTGGACGGGCGGTACCGAAAGCGCACGCAAGCCCTCGCCCCCATCGTCAGCGAGTTCGGCTTGCAGCGCTACCGGGTGCGCGTCGAAGTGGAATGGTTCCTGTACCTCGCCGGGTTGACGGAGATTCCGGAGCTGCCGGCGCCAGGCCCCGGGCAGGCTGCCCAGGCACATGCCATCTGGCAGCGCTTCGAGGTCTCCGACGGCGCCGCGATACGCCGCATCGAAGCCCGCACCAACCACGACGTGAAGGCGGTGGAGTACTTCGTCAAAGACGCCATAGGGCGCATCGAAGGGCTGTCGCCGCACGTCGAGTTCGTCCACTTCGGCTGCACCTCCGAGGACGTCAACAACCTCGCCTACGCGCTGATGCTGGCGGACGCCCGAAGCACCGTGCTGGCCCCCGCCATGCAGCGACTGATGGACGCGCTGGCCGAGCTGGCGCTGCCCTTGGCGGAGCTGCCCATGCTGGCGCGCACCCACGGCCAGGCCGCTTCGCCAACCACCGTCGGCAAGGAACTGGCCAACACGCTGGCGCGTCTGCAACGCCAGCACGCTGCGTTCTTGAACACGCCCGTGTACGCCAAGATGAACGGCGCGGTGGGCAACTACAACGCCCATGCCGTGGCCTATCCAGCCGTCGACTGGCCCAAGCGCTGCGCCGAGTTCGTCGAGCGGCTGGGGTTCTCGTTCAACGCCTACACCACGCAGATCGAGCCCCACGACGCCATCGCCGAGCTGTTCCACTGCCTGATGCGCTTCAACCAAGCGCTGCTGGACTTCGATCGGGACGTCTGGGGCTACGTGTCGCTCGGCTATTTTCGCCAGCACCTGGCAGCCGGGGAAACCGGCAGTTCCACCATGCCGCACAAGGTGAACCCCATCGACTTCGAGAACTCCGAGGGCAACGTCGGCCTCGCCAACGCCGTGCTGGCGCATCTGGCGGACAAGCTGGCGGTGTCGCGCTGGCAGCGGGACCTGTCGGACTCCACGGCGCTGCGCAGCATCGGCACCGCCTTCGGCTACTGCCTGCTGGCCTGCGACAGCGCTTGCCGGGGCATCGCCAGGCTGGAAGCGGACGCCGAACGTCTGCGCGACGATCTGGCGGGCGCCTGGGAGGTTCTCGCCGAAGCGGTGCAGACGGTGATGCGCAGCGCCGGCAGCGAAGAACCCTACGAACGGCTCAAGCGGCTCACCCGCGGCGAACGCATGGACGAGCCCGCCTATCGCGCCCTGCTCGATGCACTGGAACTGCCTGCGGCGGCACGTCGCAAGCTCGCGGCCCTGTCGCCGGCGGCATACACCGGCCTCGCCGCCCGGCTGGCGCTCGATCTGCTCCAAAGAGACGCAGACGCCGAGCGCGTGGCGGAAGTGTCCTGGGCAACCCATGCCGATGCGCTGATGGCGGTGCGCCGGGCGGTCTTCATCGTCGAACAAGGGGTTGCCGAGGAAGAGGAACTCGACGGCGAAGACGAGCGCAGCCAGCACTTCCTGGCCGAGGACGGCCAGGGGCGGCCCATCGGCACCGCGCGCCTGCTGCCGAGCGGCCAGATCGGCCGCATGGCGGTGCTGCCCGCCTGGCGGCGGCGCAACGTCGGCGCCAAACTGCTGGCGCAAGCCGTGCAAGCCGCCGAAGCCAAGGGCCTCGCGGTATTTCTGCATGCCCAGGTCGACGCCCTGGGCTTCTACGAACGGCAAGGCTTCGAGGCCGAGGGCGACGTGTTTCTCGAAGCTGATATCGAGCATCGCAGAATGACGCTGCGCAACGACGCGGGCCCGGAGCAATAGATGGCGTTCGATCCGGGGTCCAAGCAACCGATTCGACAGGGTGATGTAGTACGGTATGCGGAGGTGCCGAGGGTTGCCCGGCGTTGGGCACGCGGTCGTTGCCTTTTGCGATCGCAGCTCCTTCTCGGCAATTGGAGTTGAGTTGTCCATGAACTCGCGTGACTTGGTAAAGACGGCATGGAGCGGCGAGCTTGAATCCGGCATTGCGGAATGGAAATCAGACACAAAGGACTGCGGCTGCTTGCGGAAACCGGCTCGCACGCTGGCGTTCCTCCGCACTTGGCACCGCGATTACGACGCATCTTGTCTGCGTTGCAACATGCTCGGCGGCCTGCGGACCTTGCGGACAATCCGGGCTTTCGGCTGCATCCCCTGCGCGGCGACCGGCGGGGTGTGTGGGCGTCGCGGGCTTCCGGAAATTGGCGCGTCACGTTCCGTTTTGAAGCGGGCGAAGCGGTTGACGTTGACCTTGTCGACTACCACTGAGGGACTGAGGAGAACGTGATGGACGCGATCGAAAACGACAGCGTGCAGATGGCGGACCCCGCGCATCCGGGCGAGGTGCTGCGCGACGACTTGGCGGCGCTTGGTTGGACGCAGTGCGAGGCGGCGCGCAAACTGGGCTGCGCACGGCAGTCCCTAGGGGCAGTGCTCAACGGGAGGGCGCGGCTGTCCGCGAAGTTGGCATTGGCGTTGGAGGCGGGGGGCATCGGCAAGGCGCACATGTGGATGGCCATGCAATCGGCCTACGATTTGGCGCGAGCGAGGGCGGCAGCGTGAGGGGCGGTCCGGCTGACCGACCAGACGCCCCGCCTGGCACGTAACTGCGTAGGGGCATGATCGTCGAACGGGGCTTGACCGCAGATGGCCGCAGTCGCACTCGGTTCGCCATTTCCTGTTGCATCCTGCAGTGACGGTCTCTAGGATGCGCGCCTTTCCCGACCCACGGAGACCCTGATGGCCTTGCACTTCACGCCCCGAAAGCCGCGTGCCGAGCAAATCGCGGACCTGCACGAGGAATGGGCCGCCAACCCGCGCTGGAAGGGCGTCAAGCGAGGCTACAGCGCCGAGGACGTGGTGAATCTGCGCGGCACCATTCCGCATCGCAGCCTGCTCGCCGCCCACGGCGCCGACAAGCTCTGGGAACTGCTGCAAACGGAGGACTTCGTCAACTGCCTCGGCGCGGTCACCGGCGGCCAGGCGGTGCAGCAGGTGAAGGCCGGCATCAAGGCGATCTATCTGTCCGGCTGGCAGGTGGCGGCGGACAACAACACCTCCGAGACGATGTATCCGGACCAGTCGCTGTACGCGGTGAACTCGGTGCCGAGCGTCGTCAACCGCATCAACAACGCCTTCCGCCGCGCCGACGAAATCCAGTGGGCCAAGGGCGTGGACGACGGCATCGACTTCTACGCGCCCATCGTCGCCGACGCCGAGGCCGGCTTCGGCGGCATGCTGAACGCCTTCGAGCTGATGAAGGCGATGATCGGCGCGGGCGCCGCGGGGGTGCATTTCGAGGACCAGCTGGCTTCGGTGAAGAAGTGCGGGCACATGGGCGGCAAGGTGCTGGTGCCGACCATCGAAGCGGTGCAGAAACTCATCGCGGCGCGTCTGGCGGCCGACGTCTGCGACGTGCCGACGCTGCTGATGGCGCGCACGGACGCCAACGCCGCCGACATGGTGACCAGCGACATCGACCCTTGGGACCAGCCCTTTCTCACCGGCGAGCGCACGCCGGAAGGCTTCTACCGCTCGCGCAACGGCATCGACCAGGCCATCTCCCGAGGCCTCGCCTACGCGCCCTACGCAGATCTCATCTGGTGCGAAACCGCGGTGCCGGATCTGGCCGAGGCCAAGGCGTTCGCCGACGCCATCCACGACGTGCATGCCGATCAGATGCTGGCCTACAACTGCTCGCCGTCGTTCAACTGGCGAGCGAATCTCGACGACGCCACCATCGCCAAGTTCCAGAAGGAACTCGCGGCGATGGGCTACCGGTTCCAGTTCATCACCCTGGCCGGCATCCACAGCATGTGGTTCAACATGTACGACCTAAGCCGGGACTACGTCGAGCGGCAGATGTCGGCCTACGTGGACCTGCAAGAGAAGGAGTTCGCCGCCACCAACGCTGGCTATTCGTTCGTCAGCCACCAGCAGGAAGTCGGCACCGGCTACTTCGACCGCGTGGCCGAGGTGATCCAAGGCGGCCAGTCTTCCGTGACGGCGCTCACCGGCTCTACCGAGGAAGCCCAGTTCGCGGCGGACTAGGGGTTCCGAAACAGCACTGCGGGTGCCTTGGGAGGTCTCTCGGCGAATCGTACACATTTGTACGAGGTTGATTTTGCTGGCATAAATGCTTGCATGGGCTGTGGCGCCAGCCTATGCTGTGGGCATGACCGAGACCAGACGCCGCTACCTGATCGGCAGCGACCCGCGCCAGCGCGGCAACGGCGGCGAAGCGCTGCCGAGCGGCGAGGTGTGGGGCTTTCCCGGCTGCGAGACAGTGCCGATGAACGCGAAGCAGTTCGCCGACTGCGACCGCCACATCGAATGCTGGGACGCCCGCCGCGGCCTGGCGTGGATGGTCCCCGAGGCGAGCGTGGAGTGTGGACGGCCCCGCTCGCGCCTGGCGGTGCTGGTCTACCGGATGGCGCAGATCCGCGGCTCGGCCATGGAGTGCTGCAGCACGGCGTCGCTGCACGACCAGGACGCCGACGGCGATGTCCGGGTCATGGAAGCGGATCAGACGATCTATCTGAACGCGGCGCGGGCGCAGGCGCTGCGTTCCCCCGTCCTTGTGCGGCAAGGCGAAATGCCGGACGTGGCGCTGGAGGTGGACCACACCACCGATACCCGGCGGCGGAAACTCGGCATGTACGAGGAGTGGGGAATACCGGAGGTCTGGATCGAAGTGCCGGATGCGCCAGCCCTGAGCCGTCCGAAAAGCCGCCGGTCGGGCCTCGCGATCCACGCCCTGAACGCCCGCACGAAGCGCTACGAGGAAGTCGCGGCGAGCAACGTGCTGCCGGGCTGGACGAGCGAGGAGATCCACTTGGCGCTGAACGAGGCCGCCATCTCCCCGCGCACCTGGGCAGCCGTCGAGCGAGTGGGCCGAGCTCTGGGCCAAAGGGAAGGAACCGAGTCTGTCCATGATCCAATCCAGCGCCGTGAGCTGTTGGCCGCCCAAGCGGCAGCTAGCAAGGCAGGTAGAGCAGCGGGCAGGAAGGAAGGCAGGGCCGAAGCCACCGCCCACGAGAGGGCCGCAGTGGTGCGCACCATCCTCGCGCAGCGCGGCATCGACATTCCGCCGGCTTTCCTCGACAACGCCGCCCCACGCCAGCTGCTGCTGTCGCGCGACCGGGAGCGGATCGTTGCGGACGCCTTCCAGTGCCGCAGCGCCACGGATTTCCTCGCCCGCCTTGCAGGCGCTCAATCGAACGACGCCTCGGCACCGCGTCGATAACGCGCCGCCGTGGCGCGGTTGTTCGGGGGCGAATCCCGCAGCCGCAGCGAAGAAGCGGCGCAGACAGCCGTCCGGTCCGTCAGTCGTCCGGCAGTTCCGCAAACGCCCGTCGCGCCGTGTCGAGATGGGCATTGGCGTCCAAGCCGCCGCCGAGGGTGCGCAAACACAGGTGCGTAAGCCCCTTGCTCCGCCAGCCGACGACGCGATCCTTCCATTCGGCCTGCCGCGGGCCGACGACGGCGACGCCGGCCTCCATGCCGATGGCGGCCGGATCCCGGGCCGCGGCTTCGGCGGCGGCGTCGATGTCGGCCTTCAAGGCGTCGAACTGCTCCGGCGAGCAGAGCACGAACCAGCCATCGGCCTGACGCCCGATGCGCTGGCGAATGCGCGGCACCGGAACGCCGGCGGCGCCGATCCAGATGGGAATCGGGCGTGCCGGCAGCGGATCGATCCCGGCGCCGCGCACGACGTCCCAGCGGCCGGCGAAATCCACTTCGCGGTCGCTCCACAGGCGTCGCAGCAGGTCGATCTGCTCTTCGCAGCGGGCGCCTCGGCGGTGGAAGTCCTCGCCGAGGGCTTGGTACTCCGCGGTGCTGCCGCCAACGCCAACGCCGAGCCGAACCCGGCCGTTCGAGAGCCGATCCAGCGTCGCCAGCTGCTTGGCCAACAGCACCGTCTGGCGTGCCGGCGCGACGATCACCGACGGCACCAGCTCGATGCGTTCGGTAACGGCGGCAACGTAGGAGAGCAGCATCAGCGGCTCGTGCAGGTGGCCGCTGCGCGGGCGGAACACCTGGTCCGGCACGCGCAGGTGGGTGTAGCCGACGTCCTCCGCCATTTGCGCGAACGCCCTGATGGCGCCGAGGTCGTCTTTCAGTTCTCGAACCGGCAGCGAAATGCCGACGTGCATGGAGTATCTCCTCTTCAAGCAGCGGTTGTTGTGCCATCGTGAACCAGCGCAGGGCCTTGTGCCAGTGCGCTGGCGAAACGCGGTGGACGAATCATGAGGCGACCACGACGCCGCAGCCGGCGCCGCTCAGCAACGCCAGGTAGTCGTCCGTCTGCTGCGCCGTGCCACGACGTTCCGCGACGAATCGAACGTGGCTGTCGGAGGCCGCGGCCGGGTTCAAGTCGATGCCCCACAGCGGCGCGACCTGATTCGGCACCAACGAGTAGCGGACGTCGATCACTCGGTTCGCGACGTTGGGATCGAGCGCGATGTAGTCGTCCGAAAACCAGCGGAAGCGCTCGACGTCGCGCGCCTGCTGCGAGTCGGCCGGCAGCCAGGGCAGGTCTCTGGCCACGTCCAAGGCGGACACCTTGGCGCCGGGGCACGCCGTCACGTCAAGGCCGGTGCGCGCGGCGTCGACGTAGTACGTTCCTCGATGTTCGTAGACGACCTTCCACACCAGCAGATTGGCGAAGCCCGGTTTGGCCGTCAGCCGCATCGGCAGGTGGCCGCGGGACTGCGCCAGCCGGTTGCCGGCAGCTTCCGCGCGCTGATTCTGCACCACGCCGAAGAGCAGATAGGCGAGCGCCCAGGCAAGACCGATCCACGCCAGCCGAGGGCGACGCCGGACCGCCCCGGCAACGACGAACGCCGCCAGCGGCAGCGTGAACAGCGGGTCGACCACCGAGACGTTGTTCCACGCCACGCGCAGGTTCCACAGCGGCCAGAACAGCTGCGTGCCGTAGGACGTGCAGGCGTCCAGCAACCCGTGAGCAGCGTAGCCGAGCAGGCAGGCCAAGTACGACTCCTTGAAGCTCAGCCGGTGGCGCACCGTCCAGTGGCAGGTGCCGGCAACGATCGCCGCGCCCAGGGGAATGAACAGCAGGGCATGGGTGAACTGACGATGGAAGACGAGAAACATCAGCGGGTCGTTCGGCGAACCGATGAGCACGTCGAGATCCGGAGCAAGGCCTGCCACGCAGCCGAGCAGCGCCGCCGGACGCAGCTTGTCGCCAGCGAACACGCCGCCCGGAACGGCCGCGCCGATCGCGCCTTGGCTGATCGGATCCAACGTCGGTTGATTTCGAGCCGAGGCGCGGGCTAAGCCGCGACGTTGCCGACGATGTCCCGCGCCACCCGTTCCAGCACCTCGAAGCGAGTGTCGAAGTTGGGCAGGATCATCACTTGGTCGAGGCCGGCTTGCCCAAGGCCGTGCAGCCGTTCGAGCAGTTCGTCCCGAGTGCCGATCATCGCCGTCGCCTGCAGCAGCTCCGGCGTCAGGAAACGCTCTTCCTCGGGCAGCACCCAGCAGTTGTGGCCGCCGTGGATGCGCTGATGGCGGCGCTCGGCCGGATAGGACTCGATCATGGCGCGATAGTCCTGCCAGATGCCGTTCATGGCGCCCGACGGCTGGCGGCCGAAGTTGCGGTACTGATCGTAGGCGAAGTGAACCGCGGCCATGGCCATGGCGCCGCACTCGGCCTTCACCCGGGGCGAATCCACGGCTTCGCCGGCATCGAGCACCACCATCGTGGTGAGCGCGGTGGCGTAGTAGGAGTCGCGGTCGATGCGGCGGCCGACGCCTTCGGCGCCCGCTTCGATCATGCGCCAGATGTTGGCCATGACCGCGGCGTTGCCCGGCAGCGCCAGAACCGCGCCGTCGCCATGCTTGCCAGCCAGGGCCAGCGACTTCGGGCCGAAGCCGGAAACGTACAGCGGAATGGCATCGGCAACGTTGACGAAGCCGTTGTCCGGCATGATGTGGCGGATGGGCAGTTCCTTGCCGGCGTGGTGGAAGACCGCCTCGTCGCCGCGCAGCAAGGGCGCCACGGTTGCCAGATAGCGGTCGAAGTCGGCGATGCGCTGGGGCGGCAGGCCCATGACGCGCATGGCGGTGTTGCCGGCGCCGACGCCGAAGAACGTGCGTCCCGGCGCCAAGGCGTTGATGGTGGCGATGCCGGAGGCGTTGTTCGGCGCCGGCCGCGTGCCGGTAATGGCGACGCCGGTGCCGAGGCGAATGCGGCGGGTGCGCACCGCGGCCAGCGCCAGGGCGGCGTAGCAGTCGGACCAGAGCATTTGGCTGTCCGCCAGCCAAGCGTGGGAATAGCCGAGCTCCTCGGCGCGCACGACGTAGGCGATGTCCTTGACGTGCGAGGCGACGCAGATGCCGATGTCCATTGGGCGCTTGCTCCTTGTTGCGAATCAAGCCGCGCCGTTGCGCGGCGAAGAATCCATGCCGAAATCGCCCTGCTGGCCTTCAAGCGCGGGCGCGGAATGCGATGATGGACGCCTTCGGCAACGTCGGATTGCCGAAATACGCGATGCGACGGCCGTCGGCGCTCGATACCGCCAGCAGCGCTTCCCGGTCGCCCGACAGGTTGGCCACCTCGTCGCACTGCAAGCCCTTGGCCTCAAAGTAGCCGATCAGTCGCTCGCCCAGGTCGTAGAGATGCGTCGGCGACTGCGCGACGGCTGCCAGCCAGCGGTCCTCGCAGGTGGCGACGACGGCGCGAACGTGCGCTGGCAGCTTGCGCTCGCGTTGCAGGATGTCGAGCTTGCCCAGCTGCACGACTCCGGGGCCCACCTGAATGGCGGACTCGAACAGCCCAGGGTGGTATTCGTTGCGGCCAATGATGCCGAGTTCGCCGGCGCGAACGCCGACGATGCGCGTGTAGCCGTGGCGCGTCGGTTCCATCTTCACCTCGCCGTCGAGCTGCAAGAGACCCAGGGGCCGCACCGGATTGAAGACGTTGACGAAGCCGCTGCCCAACACCAGCGCGTGGCTGGCCAGCACGTCGACCGCGGCGACGCCCAGGCCAAGAATCGTCGCGCTGAACCAGGCACGAGGCAGATGCGCGACGATCAGGCCGGCTTCGTCGTCCAGCGCCTCGAAGGCGAGATGCGCGTTGCCGCTCTGCTCGAGTGCCGCCAGCAGCTCGCCTTGGTCGATGCGGCGGTCGAAACGCGTCCCCGGGGCGACCGGCACGGCAACGACACCCGACGCCAGCGGCGCCTTGAAGCGCGGCGCCGGCTCGTCGGGGGCCTGGCCGCACGCCGCAGCAGCCAGTGCCGCAGACGCGACAAGCACTCGGCGAAGGCCGCCAATATGGCCAATATGGCGGTGGCGCACCGTCGTCGCTTCGGCCGCGAACGCTGCCGGCGGGCCGATCTACACTTGGCCTAGACCTTCACCGGCAGGCTGCGATAGCGCGTTCCGGTCGCTGCGAACAGCGCGTTCACCAGCGCCGGCGCCACCGGCGGCACGCCGGGCTCGCCAACGCCTGCCGGCAGTCGCCCCTGGCCGGGCACCAGTTCCACGCTGGTCGCCGGCGCTTCGGCCATGCGCAGCAGCGGATAGTCGTGGAAGTTGCTTTGCACCACGGCGCCTTCCTTCATGGCGATGTCGCCCTTCAGCGCCAACGACAAGCCGAACACCACGGCACCCTCCATCTGCGCCCGACAGGTGTCGGCGTTGACGTAGGTGCCGCAGTCGAGAACGACGTAGGCGTTGGACACTTTCGGTACGCCGTCGGCGACGCTGGCTTCGAGCACCGTGGCCACGTAGGAGCGGAAGCTGTGATGCACGGCGAAGCCCAGCCCGACGCCCTCGGGCCTCGGCCGATCCCACTCCGACAGCGCCCTGACGCGCTCGACGACGTGGCGCAGGCGGTCGATGTCCAGCTCGTGGCCTTCCAGCGGCTGCATCCCAGGCACCGCCAGCTTGCCGCCCCGCGGCAGAATCGCCAGGCGATGCTCGATGGGGTCGCGGCCGGCGGCCGCAGCCATCTCGTCGGCGAAGACGTTGGCCGAGAAGGCGTGGAAGACGTTGCACACCGAGCGCAGCCAGCCGACGCGAACGCCCGGGTGTACGCCGGCGGACTCCATGCGCTGGTTCTCCACCGCGTAGGGCAGGTTGGAGAAGCCCATCTCCAGCTCCCACTCGGCCGGCATCGACGCCTGGGCGGCGAAGACCGTGGTGATGGAGGGAAAGGCAGTGCGTTGCAGCCAGGCCGCGGGGTGGCCTTGTTCGTCGATCGCCGCGCGGTGGTACTGGGCGCTGGCGGCGTGGTAGTAGTCGTGGCGGATGTCGTCCTCGCGCAGCCACTGCACCCGCACTGGGCGTTTCAGGCGCTTGGAGAGCTCCACCGCTTCGAGGACGAAGTCGGGCTTGGACTTGCGCCCGAACGCGCCGCCGAGCAGGGTTGGCGTCACCGAGACCTTCTCCGGCGGATAGCCGAGCCACTGCGCCACCAGACCGCGCGCGCTTTGCGGATCCTGCACCGGCGCATGGACGGCGCAGTGGTCCGCCGTGACGTCCGCCACCGCCACCGGCGGTTCCATCGGCGCATGCGCCAGGAACGGCGTCTCGTAGGTGGCCGACAGTTCCGTGCCGCCGGCGGCGAACGCCGCGTCGATGTCGCCCTTCTCGGCGTTGGGCACGGGCGTTCCGGGCTGCGCGAGCGCCGCCCGCAAGGAAGCGCGCATGGCGTCGCTGTCGAAGGCGTGGTTCGGGCTTTCCGTCCATTCGACGTGCAGGCCGCGGGCGATGCGCATGGCGGTGTGGGTGTCTTCGGCCACCACCGCGGCGCCGCCGAGGGGGGCGAACACCGGCCCGGCGCTCGGTGCCGGGTCGAGCGTTTCAATGCCGATCAAGCCCGGTTCGTTCTGCGGCGGATCGACGATCCCGGCGACGCCGCCGCCCAGCCACGGACAGCGCACGACCACCGCGGTGGCCATGTTCGGCAAGGCGAAGTCCGCGCCGAAGACGCCTTGGCCGCGAGCGATGTCGGCGGCGTCCACATGCACCACTTCCTTGCCGATGTAGCGATGCTCCGCGTCCGCCTTCAGCGGCGCGGCTTCGGGAACCGGCAGTTCGGCGGCTGCTCCCGCCAGTTCGCCGTAGCCCAAGGTCTGGCCGCTGGCCGCGTGGGCCACCTGATGGTTTTCCGCCGAAACCTCCGCCAGCGGCACCTGCCAGTGGTTGGCTGCCGCTTGGCGAAGCATCAGCCGGGCGGTGGCGCCGGCGCTGCGCAGGCGGTCGTAGTTGAGCAGGATGCTGCGCGAGCCGTCGGTGTTCTGATCGCCGTACTTGACGTCGCCATCGGCTTGATCGACCTGCACCCGGGACCAGTCCGCGTCAAGTTCGTCGGCCACGACTTGCGCCAGCGCGGTGCGGATGCCCTGGCCCATCTCCGAGCGATGCGAGGTGATGCGCACGGTGCCGTCGGGTTCCAGCGCCAGAAACAGATTGGGCTGCAAGGTGCCGACGGCGGCCGGCTTCGGCTTCGGCGTCGGTGCGCACGCCGGCAGGCAGGCACCGAGCACGAAGGTGCCGGATACGCCCAGGAAGCCGCGGCGGGAGAGGCTGTGGGCGCTCGGCGAGAGATTGGCGATGGCGTTCATCGGGCGCTCTCCCCGGCGGCGCGGCGACGCGCCGCGGCGTGGATGCTGGCGCGGATGCGACCGTAGGTGCCGCAGCGGCAGAGGTTGCCGGACATGGCCGCGTCGATGTCCGCATCCGTCGGCGCAGCATTGCTGTCGAGCAGGGCGGCCGCGGACATCAGCTGGCCGGCCTGGCAGTAGCCGCACTGGGCGACGTTGTCTTCCACCCAGGCGCCGACCAGCTGCGGATGGCGATCTTCAAGGTCCTCGATGGTGCCTATGGCGCTTTCGGCAAGCCCGGAGACCGGCAGCTGGCAGGAACGCACGGCGCTGCCGTCCACGTGTACGGTGCAGGCGCCGCAATAGCCGCCACCGCAGCCGTACTTGGTGCCGGTGAGACCGAGTTGATCCCTCAGCACCCACAAGAGCGGCGTGTCGGGCGGAACATCCACTTCGTGCTTGCGCCCGTTGACGTTGAGAGTTAGAGCCATGGCGGGCCCCGTAGCCGAGACACCCGCACTCTACTTCGTCGCGCAGACTGCGGCAACAACGACCGTTTGGGATTTTGCAGACGATCGCTGCCGGATCCGTGGTGGACGCGCCCCTTGAACGGCGCAAGCACTATGGGAGGCGGTTCGAGCCGGTTTGCGCAGACGGTCGCTGCCGTTCGGCTGCCGCTCGCCGGCGCAGGGTGGCGTATCGTTCTTCGATCTCCCAGCTTCTCAGCCATGCTTCCATGTAGGCTTCGTCCAGTTCGGGATCGCCCCTCAGGATCGAGACGATGTCCTCATCGTCCTGCCACCTGCTGGCGATGGTCTTGTGGATCAGGACGTCCTCCACCGCGAGAAAGCGAACGTCGCCAACGCCCTCCACCGGCCTCGCATCGGCCCGCGACAGCGCAACCCGCTGGTAGGCGTCCAGCACGCACATCACGTCGACGTGGCCGACGTTCGGATGGCTGGCCCTGATCAGCCAGTCGTTCTCCGCCCGGTAGCGCACGGTCCAGCCTTCGTTCGTCAAGTCGGTGGCGAGCGTCTCCATACGCTCCACGCTCAAGCTGGTCAGCACGTCGACATCCTTGGTGTTCCGCACTTCCTCGCGGTACAGGTTCGCCGCGTGCGCGCCGAGTACCGCCCAATCGACGCATCTCGGGGCGAGCAGCGCCCGGATGGACTTCAGCACCTTGGCGGCGCTCACGACTTCCTCTCGGCCCTCCGGGTACCCCTGTCCCTCTTGGCCACAAGGAAGTCGTGGACGCGAAGGTGTTCTTCAAGGTCGCCGTCGCCTTGCTCCAAAGCCGGATTGAGCTTGCGGGCGAACTCCCACATGTCGTCAACGTCGGCGAAGGCGTCGTCCGGCGAACGCGGCAGTTCGTCCACGAATTTCGGCACGTTGGCTTCGGCGGTCGCCCACCGCAGCCGGAAGCGTTCCGCCTTCGTCGCAGGCTTGTTTGCGGGCGTCTCCATGAGGGCAGCATCATACGCCGCCAAGCGACCGCATGGCTTGGTGGAGCTGCTTGGGCTACTTGGATAGTGGGGCCCGCCCTACTATGGGCGAGGATGTCGCAAACGCGCCTAGCCTGCTTGAGAGGCGAAGATGTTCACAAACGAGTCGGACTTGCGAAAGGCACGAAGTTGCCGAACTCGAACGCGCCCCGCAGGGTGCGCCTAGACGACCAGCACGCGGCTGGCGGCGATGCTTGGCGAACGGGGCGCCCGCTGGGCGCTGCCGCCGTCGATTCGGCAGCGCCGGTGGGTGGTTTGGCTGGCTTCGTCGGTCAGTTCGTCTTCGCGAACGATCACCTTGCCGTCTTCCAAGCCGCCGTAGCAGCGCTTGAAGAGCTTGGCGGGCACTTCGGCGGCAGCGGAAGCGTCGGCGGGCGCTTCGCCGAGGGCGGGTTGCGCGCCGAGGGCAACCGCCCAGCACAAGGACAGAACCACCAGTTTCATGGGCGGGAGCTTGCGAGCGCCATGTGACGGTTGCGTGAACAATCCGCGCGCTTCTTGGCGCGTTCGCGCGGCGACTTGGAGGCGAAACCCGCCTGCGAGGATTTTTCTTCCTAAGGGGGTTGCATCCAATGCAGGATTAATTATCCTAATGGTTGAAATGGACTTCTAGGAGAACGAACGTGGGCTACTTGATGAAGCTCCTTGCCGTGCCGACGGTACTGGCCGGCCTTGGTTGCGCCATGACGGGCGTGCAGTCCGAGGTTCCGCAGCCGACGCATCGCTGGATCGCGGTGGAAGACGTCTCCCGCGCCAAGTACAAGCTCGACAACAATACCTGCATCGAGCAGTCCGCCGTGCAGTTCCACCCGCGCCAGGCCGAAGCGGCCTCGGACGGCGCCAAGCCGTCCGGCAACACGGCCGAGCGCCGGTATCTGCACAAGGGCGAGCCGGAGTTCGCCCGCTACGAGCGCTGCATGAACCAGCGCGGCTACAACCTGGCGAGCTACTGATCGCCTTCCATCAATCAAGCCAAGTCGGGCCAAGCCCCCGGCCTGGCTTCACCCATCCAACGCCCGCAGCATCCGCTTGAGGGCGAAGTGGCGGTAGCTGCCGAGGGCCAGCTGCCACACCTCTTCCCAGTCCACATGGTCTTCGATGTCCAAGTCGATCCAGCCGCGGTGGCCGATGTAGCGCGGAACAAGGAACCGGGGATCGTCGCTGAGGGTGGCCTGCAACTCCGCGCCAACCCAGAACTCCAGATTCATGCGCCGACGCTGGCGGTACGCCACCAGAAACGTCTTCTTGCCGGCCTTGAAGGCCGGGGTGCCGAACTGGGTGGCCTCCGTCACCTCGGGCAACTGCGAACACATGGAACGAATGCGCTCGAGTTTGCGTTGCGCGGCAGGTGCCGAGAGGGGATCGAACTCTTCGGGGTCGATGGTCTCCGTCGGCGGCTCGATGGCCGCGGGTTCCGCCAGCTGCGCCGTCAGCCGTGCCGGGGCGACGTGCCGATACGCTTCCTGCACCCGCGTCGCAATCGCCAGCCAGTCGTTGCCGCGGTCCAGATGAACGCCCAGCCAGCCCTTGGGTCCGACGTAGGGCGGAACGAAGTAGAACTTCGGCTGGCTCTCCACGTGGAACTGCTGCGCGCCCGGCGGCGCGTGGGTCCAAAGCGCAATGCGACCGTCGCCGTGGTGGTTGACCGCCATGCTGGCGAAGGTCTTGCCGGCCACTTTGAAGTCCGGCATGCCATGCCCGCGGCGCTCCTCGGCCTCGGCGAGGCCAAGACAGATTTCCCGCACCGCGGCTTTGATGTCCTTGCCCATGGACTTCTCGCCTGCTAGCCCCTAGGCTGACGGCGAACCCGGTCCTCCGACCCAGCCGTCAAGCGGCATTGGGAAAGTGCTGCTCCGCGGTGGCCGCAGCGACGAAGTTCTCCTTGAGAATGGCGTAGTCCTGGATGTCGGCGTTGACGACGTCCATGCCGTGCGCCAGCACGTAGGCGTAGCTGCGCTGGAAGTCCGACAAGCCGCTTTCCAGGTAGGTCTTGTCGTAGAAGCGATTGAAGGCCGTGCGATCGCCGCCTCCGGCCCACCAGCGGCCGGCCAGCAGGCGCCCGACCTTCATGCCCACCAAGGCGATGCCAGCCTCCCGCGCCTTGCCGAACAGGGGTGCCAGATGCGCCATGTCCTGGGTGCCGGAGAGGATGGAGCGGTTGTTCCAGTCGTACCAGCCAGCCGGCGTGACGGCGATCATGGCAAGGTCGTACCAGCCGGTCTCGATGGCCGCTTCCAGCACCTGCTGGGCGTTTTCGTGGGTGGAAAGGCCAAGATAGCTCACCTTGCCCGCCGCCTTCGCATCGTCGAAGGCGCGGCGCATCTCTTCGGCCCGCACCACGCCGGGGTTGTTGGCGGCCATCTGGTAGTAGGCGTCCACATGCTCGGTATCGAGTTCGCGCAGGCTCTGCTCCATGAACATCGTCCAGCTTCGCGCCGCCTCGGCCGCCACCTGCACGGTCACCTCCGCACCGGCCTCTACCTGCACCGGCGCTTTGGAAATCAGAAAGATGTCGTCCCGATGCGCCTTGGCGAAGGCCGCCAGGTTGCGCTCGGCGTTCTTGTAGTAGCCGCTGTAGCCGACGTCGAAGACGTTGACGCCATGCTCCAATGCGGTGTTGAGCAGCGCGTCGTTGGGGTCCGACGACAGCGCCGCGCCGCAGCCGTAGACCAGACGGCTGGCGCGAAAGCCGGTGCGCCCCAAGGTGCGGTAGGCCATGCTCGGCCAGGCCTCGGCGCCCGGCAGTTTGTCGGCCGCCTCTTGCGCCGCTGCCGTGGCGGCGCGGACGTCTCTGGTTTGCAGCAGCACCTGGCTGCCGATGCCAGCCATGGTGAGCAGCTCGATGAACGAGCGGCGGCTCGTTCGCTTCAGTGGCGTCATGACGATTCCTCCCCGTCGCTAGTGGTTCGATTCCGAATCAACGTGGCAAACGGCACGTTCCGTCTGTTGTCGTTCGGCACACGCTACTTGAGGATGTGCCGCCCCGCAAGGCCACCGTGTCCAGGTGTCCAGGTCGAGCGACGAACCCGCCCCACCGGAACGCAAGTTGCTCTGGAAGCTGCGCACCGGCTCGAACCACGAATCCGCATAGACTGCCGGCGTTCACGCGGTTTGCAGGTTCACCATGCCGCCTTCGCCGTCGCCGCGGGCCGCGAGGGCGCGGCGCGGGTCCAGGGCGTCGCGCACCGCTTCGCCGACGAAGATCAGCAGCGTCAACAGCAGCGCCAAGGTGATGAACACCGAGATGCCCAGCCAAGGCGCGTGCAGGTTGGCCTTGGCGCCGGAGAGCAGGCGACCGAACGACGGCGCGTCGAGGGGCAGTCCGAAGCCGAGGAAGTCGAGCGCGGTCAGCGAAGTGATGGAACCGTTGAGGATGAACGGCAGGTAGGTGAGCGTCGCCACCGCCGCATTCGGCAGCACGTGGCGGCGCAGAATGGTGCGGTCGGCCACGCCGAGCGCCTTGGCGGCGCGCACGAACTCGAAGTTGCGCGCCCGCAGGAACTCAGCCCGCACCACGCCCACCAGCGCCATCCAGCTGAACAGCGAGAGAATGAGCAGCAGCCAGTAGACGTTGGGTTCGACGATGCTGGCCAGAATGATCAGCACGAACAGAATCGGCAGGCCGGTCTGGATCTCCACCAGCCGCTGGCCCAGCAGATCCACCAGGCCGCCGAAATAGCCCTGGGTGGCGCCCACCGTGATGCCGATGGCGGAACTCACCAGGGTCAGCGCCAGGCCGAACAGCAGCGACAGGCGAAAGGCGTAGAGCAGCTTGGCGAAGACGTCCGTGGCGCCGCCATCGGTGCCGAGGAAGTGTCTGGCGTCCGGCGGCGACGGCGTGATCGCGTAGCTGTAGTCGATGGTGTCGTGGGAGTAGCGCAGCGGCGGCCACAGCGCCCAGCCGTCCGCCTCGATCAGCTCCATCACGTAGGGATCGCGGTACTCGGCTTCGGTTTCCAGCACGCCGCCCAGGCGGGTTTCCGGATAGGCGAAGAGGATGGGGAAGTGCAGTTCGCCCTTGAGGGAGAAGGCGATGGGCTTGTCGTTGGCGATCAGCTCCGCCATCAGCGACAGCGCGAACAGCGCGCAGATCAGCCAGAACGAGACGTAGCCGCGGCGGTTCGCCTTGAACAGCTCCAAGCGCCGCTGGTTCACCGGGCTGAGTTTCAATGGCGCCTCTCGAAGTCGATGCGGGGGTCCACGAAGGTGTACACCAGGTCGCCGATCAGCTGCATCACCAGGCCG
This sequence comes from Candidatus Azotimanducaceae bacterium, assembly GCA_965199875.1. Taxonomy (GTDB): domain Bacteria; phylum Pseudomonadota; class Gammaproteobacteria; order Pseudomonadales; family Azotimanducaceae; genus VXYL01. The sequence continues at coordinate 925,881 of OZ241346.1, forward strand.
ATCAGCGTAAAGCAGAACAGCGTGCCGAAGAACACCGGATAGTCGCGCTTCACCACCGCCTCGTAGCCGAGCCTGCCGATGCCGTCCAGCGAGAAGATCACCTCGATCAGCAGCGCCGCGGTGAACAGCAGGCCCACGAAGGCCGCCGGAAAGCCGGCGATGACGATCAGCATGGCGTTGCGGAACACGTGCCCGAACAGCACCCGGCCCTGGGTCAGCCCCTTGGCCCGGGCGGTGAGCACGAACTGCTTGTTGATCTCCTCCAGAAAGCTGTTCTTGGTGAGCATGGTCAGCGTTGCGAAGCCGCCGATGGTCATGGCGGTGAGCGGCAGCGCCAGGTGCCAGAAGTAGTCCGCCAGCTGGCCGAACAGCGACAGCTCGGCGAAGTTGTCGGACACCAGGCCGCGCATGGGGAACCAGTCCAGATAGGAGCCGCCGGCGAAGAAGACGATCAGCAGCACCGCGAACAGGAAGCCGGGGATGGCGTAGGCGGTGAACACCACGGCGCTGGTCCACACGTCGAAGCGCTGCCCGTCGCGCACCGCCTTGGCGACGCCGAGCGGAATGGAGATGCTGTAGATGAGCAGCAGCGACCACAGCCCCAGCGACACCGACACCGGCAGCGCTTCCAGTACCAGATCCAGCACGGCGCGGTTCTGGAAGTAGCTGTCGCCGAAGTCCAGCTGCATGTAGCTCCAGATCATCCGCGCGAAGCGTTCGTGCGCCGGCTTGTCGAAGCCGAACTCCTTCTCCAGCCGCGCCACGAACTCCGGGTCCAGCCCTTCGCTGCCGGTATAGCCGGTTTGCGTGGACGGCCCCATGCTGGCCGCGGACGATACCGACGCGGTGGTGGAGACGCCGAGGCCCGAGGCGGTGATGATGGCCTGCTCCACCGGCCCGCCCGGCGCGAACTGGACGATGACGAAGTTGATGACCATGATGCCGAACAAGGTCGGCACGATCAGCAGCAGGCGGCGCAGCAGGTAGCGGGCCATCGGTCAGCCGTCCTGCCCGCGGTAGCGGGCGACGTTGGCGGCGCGCTCTTCGTCGTACCACCAGGTGTCCCAGAACACCTCGCGCTTCAGCGGGCCGGCGAGGGGTGGCCGCCCGAAGCGATCCCAGAACACCGCGCCGATGCGCGTCTTGGTCATGCCCGGGATGTAGTAGAAGTTCCACAGCAGCACCCGGTCCAGGGCGCGGATGGCCGCGGCGTAGTTTTCGTAGGTGGTGGCCGCGGTGATGGCTTCGATCAGATGGTCCACCGCCGGATCGCGCATGTTCGGCCAGTTCAGGCTGTAGGCCTGGTCGGCCATGACGCTGTGGAAGCTCTGGAAGATCAGCAGCGTCGGCGTGTAGCTGGGGCGAAACCAGTGGGCGCCGGCGTCGAAGTCCCCGGAGCGATGGCGGTACAGCCAGTTGGAGATTTCCGGCGACTTGATCGACGAGGTGATGCCCAGCCGGCGCAGATTGCGCGTGTAGGGGATGAACGAGCCGCCGAGCGCCGGGGACACCGCCAGAAAGCGCACGTGGAACTCCTCGCCGGTGTCGCCGTGAACCAGCTGGTTGTCCCGCACCACCCAGCCGGCCTCCTTCAGCAGCGCCGCGGCGCGGATGAGATTGTCGCGGTGCCAGCCGCCGCCGCCGTTGGGCGGCGGCCGGTAGGGTTCGGTGAAGACCCGGGGCGGCACCAGATCGCGGATCGGTTCCAGAAAGGCGAGTTCGCGCTCGTCCGGCAGCTCGGTGGCGGCCAGTTCCGAACCGTGGAAGTAGCTGGTGGCCAGGCCGAAGAAGTCGTAGCCCTTGCGGTTCAGCCAGACGAAGTCCGACACCAGCCACAGCGCTTCGCGCACGCGCACGTCCCGGAAGCGGGGCTGGTCCAGGTTCCAGAACACCGGCCACCACAGCCCCCAGGGCTGCTTCACCGGCAGCCACTCGCGTTTGAAGACGCCGGCGCGGAAAGCCGGGATGTCGTAGTCGTTCTCCCAGTAGCTGGGCACGTTTTCGACGTGGAAGTCGATGACGTCGCCCTTGACGGCTTCCGTCTTCACCCGGTCGTCGCTGAAGTAGTCGAACTTCATCACGTCGAAGTTGAAGCGGCCCTTCATCACCGGCAGGTCCCGTCCCCAGTAGTCCGGCACCCGCTCCCAGCGTATCCAGCGGCCGACCTGGAAGTCCTTGACGCGGTAGGGCCCGGAGCCGAGCGGCGGTTCGACGGTGGTCTTGGTGAGGTCCCGGGTCTGCCAGTAGTGCTTGGGGATGATCGGCACCTGGCCGATGCGAATCGGCAGCAGCGCGTCGCCGTGCGACTCCGGCGCGATGCGAAACAGAATCTCGCGCTCGCCGCGCACCTCGATGGCGTCGATGGGTTGCAGCGGCGTGCTGACGGTGGCGGTGGCCTCGTCGCGGTACATCCGGTAGGTGTAGGCGACGTCCTCGACGGTGACCGGCCGGCCGTCGTGCCAGCGGGCATGGTCGCGCAGCTTGAAGGCGATCCACGATCCGTCCGGCGCCACCGCCACGCCTTCCGCCAGACGCCCGTACCAGGTGGCCGGTTCGTCGGCGGCCTCCGTCAGCAGGGAGTCGTGCAGGTAGTTGCCGTGCGGCGCGGCCATGCTCAAGCCGGCCACCACCTGCGCGGCGCGCAGCGCCGAGGGGTTGAAGGAATCCCAGCTGCCGGTGCCGTGGCGGCGCATGACGCCGCCCTTCGGCGCATTGGGATTCACGTAGTCGAAGTGCGCGAAGTCCGGCGGATACTTCGGCTCGGCCAAAAAGGCGTAGCCGTGGCGGTAGTCGATGGTCTCGGCTGCGGCGCCGGCGACGGTCCATGCCATCGCCAGCGCCGCCGCCAGCCTACCCAGTGGACGCGCTTCCACGTGGGCCGAAAGGCAGCTTGGGCGCTCTAGTTGAAGTCCCAGATCGCCCGCAGGTAGTAGAAGCCGCCGTTGAAGCCGTAGGGCGAGTTCTCTGGATACAGCATGCCCACGTTGTCCTGCGCCCCTTGCGTGGTCTCGTCCGGGTACTCGTCGGCGGCGTTCTGGGCGCCCAGCACCACGGTGACGGACTCGTTGATCGTGTACCCGGCTTCCAAGTCCACCATGAAGCGCGCCTCGTAGTCCTTGGACCAGCCGGCGACGTCCGCCGGCGCGCCGTAGAACTCGCCGTAGCGGCGCACGCGGAGCAGCCAGCGCCAATCGCCCTGCAGGTGGTTCAGCGTCGCCGAGAAGCGGTTGCCGGGCAGGGCGCTGCGCAGCAGAAGCACGCGGTCGTCGCCGATGACGTCCGGATTGCGCCGGTCCACGTCGGTATCGCTGCGGTTGGCGGCGAGGATCAGCGTCGTGTCGCCAGGCCCGAAGTTGAGCGGCGCGGTCACCACCAGGTCGACGCCCCGGGTGGTGGTGTCGAAGTCGTTGGTGAAGAAGCGCACGGAGGCGAAGCTGGTAGCGTCGTTGACGCCCAGCGCAAGCAACGCGGCGATGTCGTCGTCCGTCAAGGTCAACGTCGAACTCTGCGCGATGCGGTCTTCCACGGCCACGCTGTAGTAGTCCAAGGTGATGTCGGCGACTTCGTTGCTCCAGACGACGCCAAGGGTGGTGTTCACCGACTCCTCGGGCGTCAACGGCACGGCGCCCTTCTGCATGGAGATGGGATTCGTCGGCGGCAGGGTGACGCGGTCTTCCAAGCCGTTGGCGCCGAACACGGTGGAGACGTTGCGCACCGTGGACTGGCCCACCGTCGGCGCCCGGAAGCCGGTGTTGTAGGAGCCGCGAACGGCCAGCGCGTCGGACAGCTGGTAGCGCACCGTGAACTTGCCGTCGAAGGTGTCGCCGAAGTCTTCGTAGTCCTCGAAGCGCATGGCGGCGCCGACCAGCAGCTCGTCGGTCAAGTTCGTCTCGACATCGATGTAGGCCGCGTAGCTGCTGCGGCTTTCCTCGCCGGCGTGGCGAGGCGGCAAGCCCGGGAAGCCGTTGGAGCCGACGCCGAAGCGCTGTGCGGCGAGGCCGCCGGGCCGATCGTCCACCCACCAGGAGTTCATGTCGCCAGCGGAGCGCTCGAAGGTCTCGTTGCGCCACTCGAAGCCGAGCGCCACGTGCAGCGGCGCGGCCATGCCGAGGTCCAAGGGCTTGGAGAGGTTCACGTCGAACACTTGATCCGCCTGCACGTAGGCCTGGGGGAAATAGGTGGTGGGGATGTTGACGCCTTGTCCGGCCAGCTGCGGATTGATGGTGTTGTGCATGAAGTGTTCGACTTCGTTGCGCCCGACCGCGAGGCTCACGTCGTAGAACCAGTCGTTGGCCAGATTGCCGCGCAGGCCGAGGGCCAGGCTCAAGTCCACCACGTCGCCGCCGAACTGCGGCGTGAAGCCGCCCGGAAAGCGCTCGATGAAGGAGAAGCAGTTTGGATTCGCAGCAACTGCGGCAATGGCGGCAGCGTCTGCCACGTTGTCGACCACCGGGATGGCGGGGCAGTTCCCGCTCATGCCGTCGGCGCTCAAGTCCGCCACTTTGACGGTGGGATTGCCGTCCGCGTCGGCAGGGCCCGCGAACACGCCGCCCCGGGTGTGCGGATTGCGGAAGAAGAAGCCGCCTTCCGCGGTGCGCTGCGCCCAGTTGCCGAAGGCGTAGAACTCGCTGTTCTCGCCCACGTCGATGCCGAGGTTGGCGAACAGCTTCCAGTCGTCGCGTACTTCCGGCGCACCCCATATCTGCGCCGCCGGCTGGCGCACGTGGACGTTGCCGGCGTCGATCAGCCCTTGCGCGTCGGTGCGCTGGACGCTGCGGCTGGTCGGGTCCGCCTGGCGGAACTCGCCGCTCAAGTTGACGAAGCCGGAACCCATCAGCGGCAAGCCGACGTTGCCGGAAACCGTGAAGGCGTCGCCGTCGCCTTCGTAGTGGCGGCCCCAGCGCGCTTCCAGCGAGCCGCCGGAGTTGTCCTCGCGCAGCACGAAGTTGATGACCCCGGCGATGGCGTCGGAGCCGTACTGCGCCGCGGCGCCGTCGCGCAGCACTTCGACGCGCTCCAAGGCGATGGCCGGAATGGCGGCGACGTCCGGGCCATGGGAACCGTCGCTGGTGCCGCCGCCCAGCCAGGTGATCACCGAGCCGCGGTGCCGACGCTTGCCGTTCACCAGCACCAGCGTCGCATCCGACGGCAGGCCGCGCAGACTGGCCGGACGGATCACCGTGGCGGCATCGCTGATCGGCTGCGTGTCGACGTTGTAGGACGGCACCAGCGCGGCGAGCAGCGAGTCCATGTCCGCGTCGCCCAGGTTGCGCAGGTCGTCGCTGCCGATCACGTCCACCGGCACCGGCGAATCCGCCGCCGAGCGGTCTCTTCGGCGCGAGCCGACCACCGTCAGTTCCTCGATCGCCTGCCCATCGGCAGCCGCGGCACCGGCACCTTCCTGGCCAGCCGCGGCAGGCGCGAAGAAGGCGACGCAGAGGGTGAGACCCGGTGCCAAGCACCGGGCAGCAAGAGCGTTGAAGCTGAGTTTCATAGCGTACCTAGTTTGTCTGTTGCCCCGCGAAAAACACCGCAAACACAGCCACATCCCCGCATGGCGACCGCTGGCGTTTTTCGTTATCTGCCGCAAACGAAGGCGACAGGCGCGACTCGCGCGACCACAACCATAACCGAAAACGACGCTTTCGCAAAATCGCGGAGATCGCCGGGGTGTGCGGTGCGGTGGAGATCGCCGGCCTAGTGCCGACGTGCGGCGGGTATTGCACGGTTGCCGTCAGAAGCGGCACCGGCCTGGAGGAGACAGCAGTCTTCGGTGACGCATGACTCGCCGATGGCAGCGCATACCTCGAGCTCGCTCTTTTGTTGCTCTTCGCAGTTGACCAAGCACTCGTCCTCGGCCGCGCCAGCGAGCCCGGTACATCCGATCAGGCACTCCCTGTTGCGAAACGTCGCTTGGTTGTCGCACCTCGCCTTGAAGTAGGTTTCCCCGGCCTTCAAGAACGTGCAGGCCCCAAGCTCGCCCTCGCCTTCGCGGAACGGCGCATCGCCGCGGTCGCCAATCAGCGCTTCGAGGGCTTGCCGGGACGCTTCCTCTCGATCGCTCGCAGCCTGCGATCGCAGCACCGCCTCGGAGACCGCGTCGCTTTGCTTGTCCGACATCGAACCGACGACCGACCTTGTTCGCTCCACGATCTCGGGCCAACGCTCGCGAATCAGCGCCGCGGCCTCGGCGCTCGCTCGGGCCGCCTCTTCGCTGCTGCCTTCCAGCCAGCGCAACCTGCGGTCGGCGGCTTCGACACGCTCTTCGGCCTCGTTGATGCGTTCATTGGCGCGTTCCAGCGCCTCGCGCCGTTGGTCGGACATGGCCGCGGCGGGCGTGGCCTTCTGCCAGAGACTGGATGAACGGATCCATCTCTGCGAGGACGTCGTCTGGATCGTCGCCCCCTTGGCTTGGCGACTCGCTGCCAGCGCTGCTCGAAAGCGCGAACAGGCACAGTGCGACGCCGTTGGCAAGTTTCAGCTTCATGCCCGACACTCCGCAACAACGTTGAACGACAATAGCGGATCGAGGGCGTTCTGCAAGAGTCTCCACGTCCGCTTCACTTCGTTCTTCATCTTCGCCGGGGGCCTCTTTCGCACTCGCTCCGCCTCCTGCTGGGTGCCGTTGGGCCGCCCTCCCAGGCAGGAACAGGCGGCTATTCGGCATCAACGGGCAACGCCAGCCGCCAACGGCGCGTGTCGGGCCAGTAACAAGTCCACCCGCAACAGGCCGCTTGTCGTGGCGCGTCAAGCGCCGTGCGAGCCTAGATGGACGAGATGGACGGCCGTCTGTCCGAACACAGCATTGTCGTGCAGCTCGACCCTTGGCGCGAGGGCGTATCACACCGACGGCGTGAGCGTCAGCCCCGAGTACGCGAACGCGCTCTCAACGGCATGGCAGTCCGCACGAGTTGCCCCGGCGTCTTGAAGAACAGAGCGCCAGCGAGTGCGGACCGTATGCAGAACACGGTCGAAGGTGGCGGCAGCGTCCTCCTTGCGAAGCAGAAAGCGCCCAGCGTTGCTGAGCAGATTGTCGCGGTTGGCCCAGCGTCCGAGCTTGCCGCAGATCATCGCCAAATCCCGTCGCTCTTCGGCGACCATGGGCGAAGGCACCAGGTCGTAGGCAGGGCTCAGCCGCCAGCCGCTTTGCCATGCGATCATGGCATGGTTGCGCGGATGGTCGTCCAGATTGGACACCGTGGCGTTGAAGCACATGCGCGTGAACAGCTCGCGCAAATCCTGCCGCGGGGCGGCGCTGGCGCGGCGAACTTCGTCGGCAAGCAGCGGATAGGCCCACTTGCCGCGCTCCGTGACGCCCTCGTCGCAACGCAACAAGGTCAGAGCGCTGGCCATGCGGGCACGACGATAGCCCCCTTCGACGCGTTCTCGGTCGAACCGCCGCACCAGCAGCGCGTCGTTTTCGCCAACCGTGTGCATGCGCCCGATGGCGGCATCGATGCCGCAAGCGCGTGCCAGCGCCAACAAGCCGGCTTCCACTCGGGGCTGATTCCAGCGGTCGTCGGGGCGCGGAAGCTTGGCCAGCCAGAGCGCGCCGCCATCTTCTACCGTCACCTTCGGGCGCGCCCCTCCCATCGAGGTGCCAAGCAGGAGCAAGTGTTCCACGGAGGTTGGGCTGCTCGCATCGCCAGCGAGGACGGCCTCCGCTTGGCGCTGCAAGTCGCCAAGCTGCCGCGGCGCGGCGAACGAGCGATCTGCCGTGGGAGGTGTCGGTTCCAGACCGAAGCCGAGAGCGCCGGCGCGGTCGTCCGGGCCGCGCAGCAAGTAGTCGAACTCTTCAAGCGGTTCGAGGCTCTTGTGTTCGATGACCAGCCGTCCCCAGTGATCGGGCATCGCGTCTCGGACGGCGCCGAAGAAGCCGTCCATTCGGCTGGTCTCGAAAACGCCCTCGGCCAGCAGCAGTTCTGCAGGGTCCAGCTCCACGGCGTCCGCTCGCTGGCGATAGCGGGAGCCGTACACGAAGCGTCCTGTGGCGATGCCGTCGGTGGTGGTGGTTTGGAAGCGGCCTGCGGTGACGAAGGCGGTCTCGCCCGGCGGCACGATGTAGACGTAGCAGTCGCGGCTAGAAGTCATCGTCCAGCGTTCGGCTGCGGCGGGCGCGTTTGGGCGCCCGGGCTCGTTCCAGCGCCATGCCATGCGCGTCCGCGGACGGATCCGCCACGGGCAGTAGCTCGTCCAGCAGGCCGAGCGCCCAGAGGGCGCCGACGTAGGCGGCGATGCTGGTGGAGGGCTTGCCTTGCTCGATGGCCGCGACGACGAATCGCGAGACGCCGATGCGCTCCGCCAACTGCGCCTGCGTCAAGGTGCGGCGAAGGCGGGCAGTGCGGACGTTTCGTCCCAAGCGCTCGAGGACCGCCTCGACGGCGGCAGGCGGCTCGGTTGCGATGGAAGTTGGACGCGGCACTGGATGTTGATTTCAACGAACATGCAATGGCGTAATGATGTTCCAAACAGACATTTTGTGCAAACTGGCCGAACGCTGTCACCGCCTGGGCGGCAGGTGCCTTGCCGCGGCCATGTGTCCTATGATGGCGTCCTCATCACCCGTGCCAAGGAATCTCCGTGATCCAACCCAATCGACGGTCGTCATCGGCGTGGCTTCCGTACCGCAGACGCGCCTCGGTTCTCCCGGCGCTTGCGCTGGCGTGGGCGCTGCTGCCGTCGGCGGCGCCGGCCGCTGAACTGCCGCATGCCGAACCGCAGTCGCTCGGCATGTCCGGCGCGGCGCTGGAGCATCTGCGCACGGAGCTGGACCGGCTGGTCGAGCAGGGCGAACTGCCCGGCGTCGTGGCGATGGTGGCGCGGCGCGGCAAGGTGGTGTTCAGCCACGCCGCCGGGCTGCTCGATGTGCAGACCGGCGCCCGCATGGAGCTGGATTCGCTGCTGCGCATCTACTCGATGACGAAGCCGGTCACCAGCGTCGCGGCGATGATGCTGGTGGAGGACGGCAAGCTCGGCTTGGACGATCCGCTGTCGCGCTTCTTCCCGACCTGGCGGAACATGGCCGTGCTGGAAGCGGATGGCACGAAGACGCCGGCCGTGCGCCCCATCACGGCCCGGGATCTGCTCACGCACACCGCCGGCCTCGCCTACGGCTACGACGGCGACAGCGCCGTGGATCGCCTGTATCGGCAAGCCGGGCTCATCGACGACTGGGACTACCTCGCCCGGGACACCCGAGAACTGGTGGAGAAGCTGGCGGGCCTTCCGCTGCTGCACCAGCCCGGCACGCGCTGGCACTACAGCTTCGCCACGGACGTGCTGGGCCATCTGGTGGAGCGCGTCAGTAGCAAGACGCTGGACGACTTCCTGCAGGAACGCCTGTTCGCGCCCCTCGGCATCGCCGACGCCTACTTCGACGTGCCGCCGAAGCTGCTGCACCGTTTCGGCACCGACCACATCATCGGCAAGGACGGCGAAGTGATCGTGCAGGACAGCCCCCGCGAAGACCCGGAGTTCGTCGGCGTCACGTTCCTCTCCGGCGGCGGCGGGCTGGTGACCACGGTGGGCGACTACATGCGCTTCTGCCTGATGCTCGACGGCGGCGGGCAGCTGGCCGGGGCGCGCATCCTGCAAGCCGAGACTGTGGGGGAAATGACGCGCAACCAGCTGCCGGAAGGAGTGGACGGCGACGGCTTTGGCTTGGGATTCGGCATCGTCGGGCCGAATGCGGAACCCGGTCCCTCGCCCGGTTCCTACCATTGGGGCGGTGCCGCCGGCACGTTCTTCTGGATCGACCCGGCGGAGCGCTTGATCGGCGTCTTCATGCCGCAGCGCATCGGTGCGCCGGGACGCATCCAGAGGTCGCTGCAACGGCTCGTCTACGAGGCCATTGCCGAACCCGCGCCTTGACGCGATTCGCCCGGCGGCGCGGAGCTACGTGGCGGATGCTTCGGCGATGCTGGCGATGGATGCGTTCAGCTTGGCGGAGAAGTCGGCGTCGCCTTGTTCGACGTTCAGGCCCTCGGTCAGCGCTCTGCTGAAACTGGCGATCATGCCGTGGTTGGCGGCCAGCTTGTCGTTGGCGACTTCGCGGGAGTAGCCGCCGGAGAGCGCCAGCACGCGCAGCACCCGGGGATGGGTGCGGAACTCCGCGTAGTAGTTGGCCTGTTCCGGCAGGGTGAGCTTGAACATCACCGGCGCGTCGCCTTTGAGGGCGTCCAGGGCCGCGCGCAGCCGCTCGCGCAGAACCGCCTCGCAAGCGGCCTTTTCCGGCGCGTGGATGTCGACTTCCGGTTCGATGATGGGCGTGAGATCGTGGGCGAGGATCTCCGCCGCCAGGGCGAACTGCTGCTCCACCACCGCGCCGATGCCGTCCGCACTGGCGGCCTTGATGACCGAGCGCATCTTGGTGCCGAAGACGCCCCTCGCCTTGGCGTCCGGCAGCCGGCGGTCGAGATCGCCGATGGGCTTCATGCACTGCGCGCCGTGCTCTTCGTCGGCGAGGCCGACGTCCACCTTCAGGAACGGCAGGATGCGCTTGCGCTGCCACAGGTACTCGCTGCTCGGCTGGCCGGCGATGTCCCGGTCCAGCGTGTTCTGGAACAGGATGGCGCCGAGGATCCGCGTGCCCTCGAAGCACGGGTTGGTGACGATGCGGGTGCGCATCTCGTGCACGAGGTCGAACATCTCGGCGTCGCTGGAGTAGGCCGATTCGTCCACGCCATAGAGCTTGAGCGCTTTCGGCGTGCTGCCGCCGCTTTGGTCCAGCGCGGCAATGAAGCCGGCATCCGAGCCCATTCTTCGTCGTTGCTCCGTCATCGCGAGACTCTTGCAAGCTGAGTGCGCAAGCCTAGCCTACTTGGGCGGCAAGGACCCAGCAGCGCTTGCAGCGGCGGGTGCCGTTGGCCCGACATTAACGACAGGGCTGTGCTGCCCTCATGCAGCGACGCAAACTGCCGGCCGGCAATCAGACCTTCCACGTAGTATCTGTTGTTGCCGACAGCGATGGCGGACTCGCCGCGACGCCGTCGCGACAAGGGCACTCAGCCCGGACTGGCCGCGAACACGTACGCGGCGCCGCGATGCCGCATCCAGGCGGCGGCGAACTGCCTGGCGTCGTAGCGCCGTTCCACGCTGTCCGGCGGCGCTGCGGGGTCGTTGACCACCACCACGCCGTCGTCGATGCCGCGCAGCAGCACCAGGTGGCCTCCGGTCTGCTCCACTGGGCTGCCGTCGAGGGCGGTCGGCGCGAAGCGGATGCTGGCCACCAGCGGCGCCCCGGCGCCGAGTACGCGCTCCGCCAACCGCCAGTCAGCGGCCAGTTCCAGCGCCCCGAGCCGGCCGCGTCGGGCCGCCGCCCAGAGATTCTGCGGCCAGACGCCGCACATGCCGGTGGGCCGATGCCGGGCGCTGCTCACGAAGTCGTGGAAGTCCCCGGCTTCGGCGATGCCGAGCGCCATGGCGGTGGCAGTGGGCGAGCAGGCGTGCGCACTCAGCGTGGCTGGCAACGTGGTCTGGCTTAGGCAGGTGGCGGCCACGATCGGCCGTTTCGACGGGATGCCGGTCGGCGGCTTCAGCAGCCGCGGCCGGATGGCGATCGACAGCAGGTAGTCGTCGGGTTCCGCGCTGCGGCAGACCATGCTGAGCACCGGCTGCGCGAGGTTCGCGCGGGTGTCGAAGTAGTCCACGGGCACGGCAACCGCTTCGCCGCGGCGGCGTTCGCGGCGTCGGGCGCGGCGGCCGAAGCGGGCGGTCTCGAAGCGCTGTCTTCCCTTGGCTTCCAGGCGAAACGAAAACGGCGCCGCGGTGGCGGTGCTGGCGAAACTGGCCGCGACGACGTGATTCGCCGGTATGTCCGGCAGCGGCACGCGAACGGGCGTTGCGCCCGGCCGCCACTCGGCGCGGCCGGAGAGCGCCAGCGGATAGTCCGCAGCGGCGGCGAAGCGGACGTTGTAGAACAGCGGCTCGGCACCCGCCCCGTCGTCGACGTGGGCGCATGGCGGACGCGCGGTTTCGTTTCCCTGCGGCATAGGCGCCTAGGCTTCGGGCAGGCGAAAGAAGCGCGCCGCGTTGTCGCGGGTCGTTCGAGCGAGGGTTTCGACATCCTCTTCCCTGCACTCCGCGAGGCGCCGGGCAACCCACGGCAGATGCGCCGGCTCGTTGCGCCGCGAGCGCGGCTTCGGGACGATGGTGCGCGGCAGCAGATAGGGAGCGTCGGTTTCGATCAGCAGACGCTCCGCGGGGATGTCGCGCACCAGCCGCGCCAAGCCCGCGCCGCGTCGTTCGTCGCACACCCAGCCGGTGACGCCGATGCTGTAGCCGTCGTCCAGGTAGCCGTGCAGGTCTTCTTCGCCGCCGGTGAAGCAGTGGACGACGCAGGCGGCCAGCTCGTTGCGGAAGTCGGCCAGCAGCTGGCGGGTCGCGCCCTTGGAGTCGCGGTCGTGAACGAACAGCGGCATGCCGAGCTCGACGGCAAGTTCCGCTTGGCGGCGGAACACCTTGCGCTGATCGTCGGCGTTCGAGTAGTTGCGGTGGAAGTCGAGGCCGGTCTCGCCGATGGCGACGACTTCCGGCCGCGCTGCCAAGGCGTCGATTTCCGCATCCCAGCCGTCCGCCACGGCGCCGGCATCGTGAGGATGGACGCCGGCAGTGGCGAACAGCGCGGCCGACGTTCCGGCCAAGTCCGCCGCGGCGCCGCTGACGGCGACGCTGGTTCCGGTGACGATGATCGTCGTCACGCCCGCCGCGGCGGCGCGTTCAAGCACCGCGTCGCGGTCGCGGTCGAAGTCGCGGTGGACGAGGTTGGCGCCGATGTCGATCACGGCTTGCCGCTAGCGGAACCGGCCAATGGTCCGCTCGTGCGCCGCCAGCACCGGCCGTGGCGTGTTCAGCAGGCGGCTGTAGACGCAGTCGAAGGCGATGATGCCCTTGACGTAGTCCCGGGTCTCGCGAAAGGGAATGCGCTCGATCCAAACCGGGGTCGGCATGCCTTCGGCCTCCTTGAGCCAGCGCCCGACGCGATGTTCGCCAGCGTTGTAGGCCGCGGCCGCCACGGCGCGATTGCCGTCGTAGCGCTGCATCAGCTCGGCGAAGTGGCTGGCGCCGAGACGAACGTTGATCTCGGGATCGAACAGGGCGCTCGTCGACGGCCGTTTCAACCGCGCCTGGTCCGCCGCCGAACGAGCCGTGGCCGGCATGAGCTGCATCAGCCCCCGCGCTCCGGCTTCGGACACCGCCTTCGGATCGAATGCGCTCTCCTGCCGAGAGATGGCCAAGAGCAGGTGCGGCGGCAGGTCCACCTCGGTGGCGTAGCGCCGATAGACGTGCAGGTGCGGCATGGGAAACCGCTGCGCCAGCATGTCGCCGAGCTCCGCATCCCTGGCCCCGAAGATGGCCTGCTCCACCCAGCCGAAGCTGGCGGTCAGTTCCACCAGATGCCGTTGCTGATCCCGGTCCAGCACGGTCAGGGCGAAGCGCCACTCGCGCCGCGCGTTCACCAGGTCTCCGACGGCGTAGAGTTCCCTCATGCGCAGTACCGGCGGAACTTGCAGCAGCGCTTTCTGGGCGGCCAGGTCTTGACGCGGAGGGTCGTTGTTCAGCTGCGGCTCGAGACCGAGACCTTCCGCCGCGAGAAAGCCGTAGTACGTGCGCAGACCGGCGATGGCGGCCAGTTGGCCGCGACCGCCGGCAGGATCGTCGCCGCCGTCGATCAGCGCGCGGCCCAGCCAGTAGCGCCAAACCGGCTTGGCCGCGACGTTGACCGGCAACGCGCGGATCCATTGCGCCGCCTGCTGCCAGTGCTGATGGCGCACCAGCGCTTGGGCGATGCGCTCCACCGCGCTGGCCGAATAAGGCTCGGCAGCGGCCTTCGGCACCTGCCCTTGTTCCGCCGCTGCCGCCACCAGGCGCTCTTCGACGACGTGGCGATCCGCCGCTCCGAACGCATACCGCCGCCGCGCTTCCTGCCACACCGACAGCGCTTTCTCGGCGTCGTCCTTGGCGTAGCGCAGCAGGCCGTGGCGGAGCGCTCGCCGCCCGCCCTCCGTATCGGCGAAGCGCGACAGGTTGCGCACGGTTCGCGGCCGGGTGTGCGCGGTGATGGTCAGTTGGCCGGCGGCGGCGTTGGACGAATCGAGAAAGCGCAGCAGGTAGCGGCCGAGGCCGGTTTCTCCGGCATCGAGAACCAGCATCAGCCGCGCCCAGACGGTGTCCTGGTCCAGGTAGCCGGCGCCGATCCAGGCCTCGAACAGCGGGTCGCAGGTCTTCGGCATGGACTGCGCGGCCACCCACAGGTCGCGCACCTGGCGCAGCGCCAGGTCGCGCTCGCCGGAGCGGTACAGCGCGCGCAGGTGGTTGCAGCGCCCGGCCGGATCGTCCGTGGGTTCGTAGTTGGCCAGGTAGACGTCCCAGCGACCGCGACGGACCTGGGCGTTCAGCCACTGTCGAAAGAAGCGTTCGCCGAGCGGCGTGGCGGCCAGCTCGCCGCGCAGTTCCTTGGCGCGTTTCGCGCTTAGCCGCGAGATGGCGCCCTGGGCTTCGTGGAACGCGAGGTAGGGTTGCAGCGCGTAGTCGCCTAGCTTCTCGGCTTGTCGCCGGTAGTCCCTGGAGCGGCCGGCGCGCAGCGCCTGCACGGCGCGACGATAGGCAAGGCGCTGTTCGTAGACGCTTGCCTTCGCTTCGCTGGCGTCGCCAGCGGCGGCGCTTCCGTCGAACGCGAAAGCGGTGCAGGCGATGGCGAAGGCAACAACATGCCCTGCGCCGACGCCGCGCCTGCGCCCTGCCAAGATTTGCGCTCAGTGGCCGGTTCGAGGAGCCGGCCGGCGGCGCGGTTCGACGGACTCGGCCGGCATTGGCGCCAGCTCAGGAATCGTCATCTGCTGGCACGTCCTTGCCCACGCGCACCGCCAGCACGTCGCAGGATGCGCCGTGCAGGACTCCGTTGGCCGTGGAGCCAAGCAGCAGGGCGAGGCCGTGGCGACCGTGGCTGCCAACGACGATCAGGTCCATGCCCTGGGTTTCGGCAAGCCGGTGGATTTCGCTTTCCGGCCGCCCGAACACCAGGTGGCGGCGCTCGGCGGGGACGCTGAAGTCCTCCGCGAAATTGGCCAAGTGGGTGCGCGCCTGCTCGTGGATCTGATCCTGCACGCTGGTCAAGTCCATGGGAATGTCGCCGCCGTAGGCCAAGGTAAGCGGTTCGATGACGTGGACGATGTGCAGTTCCGCGTTCGCCGCCAGCGCTTGGGCGCGGTGCGCGACGTGGCGGCACTCATCGGTGAGATCAACAGCCAGAAGAACGCGACCGTATTCGCTCATGTTCACCTCCGCGCTGGCAGCGGCGCGTACCGACGGCCTTACACTACACGCAAACGCCGGCCTCAACAACACGCGCTGCGGTTCTCGCGGTTCTCCAAAGCCGATGCGTCGAGCGACAGCGGCTGGCCGGCCAAGGAGCCTGCTCTTGGTCTGGACGCTCATCGCAGTGGTCCTAGTGGTCGCGCTAGGGCCGATATTCTGGCTGTTGCCGTCGAAGCGCCAGCGTCGCTCCAGCGCGTTCCGAATGGCGGCACGGCGCTTGGGCCTGGCGGTGGAACTCGCCAGCATCGAGAAGCCCGATGCCGGCGTCGAAGAGCGCGTCTCCGCGGCGGGCGTCGTACGTCAGCCGCGACAGCCCTGCGCGGCGTACCGGCTGCCGCTGCCCACGCCGCTCTACGACGCGCCGCGCTGGCGGCTGGCGAAGTCGGAGCGCGGCAGCCGCCAGCTGGCGGGATGGGCGGCTGTGGCGACGCCGGCGAACGTGCCCGGGGAGGGCGACTACTGGCAGCGTCTTTCCACCATCGTCGACGCGTTGCCGGGGGGCTGCCTCGGAGTCGAAGCGGCATCGAGCGCCATCGTCTGGTACGGCACGGAGCGGCTTGAAGGCGGCGGCGACTCGGTGGACGCCGTGGTGACCGGCATCCGCGACGGACTGCAAGCCGTCGCGGCGCTGCACCGGACGCTGGCGCTGCCGAGCACTCCGCCCGTGGAGGACGGCTAGCAACAAGGAAGGGGAATCCACGGTTGACACCGGCAATCGGCGGTGTATAGATGCGCCGCCATGTGGCAGCGGGCGCGCGATGGCGCTTGCCGACCACGTCAACGAGCCACGCGACAAGAGGGAAAGGAGTCCTATGCCCCGTTCTTTGGTCATCGTCGAATCGGCCACCAAAGCCCCCACCATCAATCGCTACCTGGGTCGCGACTACACCGTCAAGTCGAGCACCGGGCATGTGCGCGATCTGCCGGTGGGCGGCAGAAGCGCCAGCGCCCAGGAACGCAGCCAGCGGCGCGCCGAAGAGACGGCGAAAGTTCGCGGCTTGTCGCCGGCCGAGAAAGCCGAGTACCGCAAGCAGCGCAGTCGCGCCCAGCTGGTGCAGCGCATGGGGGTGGACCCGGACAACGGCTGGAAGGCCGCCTACGAGGTGATTCCCGGCAAGGAGAAGGTGGTTCGGGACCTCCAACGCCTGGCCGACCAGGCGGACTTCGTCTACCTGGCCACCGACCTCGACCGCGAGGGCGAGGCCATCGCCTGGCACCTCACCCAGGTGCTGGGCGGGCCGCCGGAGCGCTACCGGCGCGTGGTCTTCAACGAAATCACCAAGAGCGCCGTCGAGCGGGCCTTTGCCGACCCCGGCGTCGTCGACGAAAACCGCGTCAACGCCCAGCAGGCGCGGCGCTTTCTCGACCGGGTGGTCGGTTTCGAGGTGTCGCCGCTGTTGTGGGCCAAGGTGGCGCGCGGCCTCTCCGCCGGGCGGGTGCAGTCCGTGGCCGTGCGCTTGATCGTCGAGCGCGAGCGGGAAATCCGCGCCTTCGACCCGGAGGAGTACTGGGAAGTCTTCGCCGACCTGCTGCGCTCGGGCGACGCCGAGCCGGTGCGCATGCAAGTGGCGAAGGAAGGCGGCGACGAGTTCCGCCCGCGCAACGAGGGCGCGGCCAGTGCCGCGCTGGAACGTCTGCGCCAGCAAACCTTCGTCGTGCGCGGCCGGGAAGATCGCAACACCGCGACCCGGCCGTCGGCGCCCTTCATCACTTCCACCTTGCAGCAGGCGGCTTCCACCCGGCTCGGCTTCAGCGTGCGCAAGACCATGACGGTGGCGCAGCGCCTCTACGAAGCCGGCCGCATCACCTACATGCGCACCGATTCCACCAGCATCGCCGCCGAAGCGCTGGCCGCGGTGCGCGCCCACATCGGCAAATCCTATGGCGAGCGCTACTTGCCGAAGTCCGCCAACGTCTATGCCAGCAAGGCGAGCGCCCAGGAGGCGCACGAGGCGATCCGCCCGACGAACCTGGCGGACCACGAGCAGCTGGGCGCCCTCGATGCCGACTCGCGGCGCATCTACGACCTCGTCTGGCGGCAGTTCGTGGCCTCGCAGATGACCCGCGCGGAGTACCTGTCCAGCACGGTTACCGTCGATGCCGGGCCCTTCGAGTTGCGCGTACGCGGGCGCATCGTGGTCTTCGACGGCTACACCCGCGTGCTGCCGGGGCGCGACGCGGACAAGCCGCTGCCGGAATACGCCGCTGGCGAAACCCTCGGCTTGGCGGATGCCAGCGCCGTTCAGCACTTCACCAAGCCGCCGCCGCGCTACGGCGAGGCCAGCCTGGTGCGCGAACTGGAGAAGCGCGGCATCGGCCGGCCATCCACCTACGCGCCCATCATCTCCACCATCCAGGAGCGCGGCTACGTCACCTTGCAGAAGCGCCGCTTCCACGCCGAGCGCATTGGCGAACTGGTGACGGACCGGCTGGTGGAGAACTTCCCGGAGTTGCTGAACTACTCCTTCACCGCCGAGATGGAAACCGAACTCGACCAGGTGGCGGATGGCGAACGGGCCTGGCGAGGCCTGCTCGATACGTTCTACGCGGACTTTTCCAGCAAGCTGGCCAAAGCCGAAGGGCAGCGCGGCATGCGCCCCAACGCGCCGACGGAAACCAGCATCGAGTGCGGCAAATGCGGCAGGGCCATGCAGCTGCGCACCGCCGGCACCGGCATGTTCCTCGGCTGCTCCGGCTACTCCTTGCCGCCGAAGGAACGCTGCAGCAATACGTTGAATCTGGTTCCGGGCGAAGAGGCCGTAGACGTCGACCAGGACGAAGAAGGCGAGTCCAAGCTGCTGCGCGCCAAGCGCAAGTGTCCGCTGTGCGCGACGCCGATGGACGCCTATCTGATCGACGAAGGCCGCAAGCTGCACATCTGCGGCAACAACCCGGACTGCGCCGGGTTCGAGGTCGAGCAGGGCGAGTTCCGGCTCAAGGGCTACGACGGGCCGGTGCTGCAATGCGACAAGTGCGGCGCCCAGATGCAGCTGCGCTCCGGGCGCTTCGGCAAGTTCTTCGGCTGCACCAGCGACACCTGCAAGAACACCCGCAAGCTGCTGCGCAACGGCCAGCCGGCGCCGCCGAAGGCCGACCCGGTGCCCATGCCCGACCTGCGTTGCGCCAGCGTCGACGACCACTACGTGCTGCGCGACGGCGCCGCGGGCATCTTTCTGGCCGCCAGCAAGTTCCCCAGGCACCGCGAGACCCGTGCGCCCCTGGTCAGCGAGTTGAAGGCGCACGGCAACGAACTGGACCCCAAGTTCGCCTACTTGCTGAAGGCCCCGGAGGCGGACGACGACGGCAATCCGGCCTTCGTTCGCTTCTCGCGCAAGACCGGGCAGCAGTTCGTCGCCACCGAGAAGAACGGCAAGCCTACCGGCTGGAGTGCCTTCTACCAGAACGGCGCCTGGCGCGCCGCCCCGCCGGCGAAGGCCAAGGCGCGCGCCAAGACGAAGCCCAAGGCAAAGGCGAAGCGCACTACCGCCAGAAAGCAGCCCGCGACGCGACGCCGGAGCGCCTGACCCGTCAAGGCGCACACGCTCCGGCGACGGCCCTCTACATGCCGCGTCGGATGACGCCGACGCTCAAGCCCTCTATGGCGAACTGCGTGTTGCGCAAGTTCACCTCGATGGGCTCGTAGTCGGGGTTTTCCGGCAGCAGCAGCAGCTTGCTGCGCGACTTGCGGCGGAAGCGCTTGACCGTCACTTCGTCTTCGATTCCTTCGATTCTGGCGACGACGATGTCGCCGTTGCGCACGTCGGTCGTCTGATGGACGGCCAGCAGGTCGCCATCCAGGATGCCGGCGTCGACCATGCTGTCGCCCCGCACCCGCAGCAGGAAGTGGGCATTGGGATGGAACAGCGTGGCCGGCACGTCGACGGTGTCCTCGATGTGCTCTTGAGCGAGGATGGGGTCTCCTGCGGCCACCCGCCCGACGACGGGCAGACCGGTGGGCTCGGTAAGGCGAATGCCTCGGGAAGTGCCGGGGATCATCTCGATGGCGCCCTTGCGCACCAGCGCCTTCAGATGTTCCTCGGCGGCGTTGGGCGACTTGAAGCCCATGTGCCGCGCGATGTCCGCCCGGGTGGGCGGATAGCCGCTCTCGACGATGTGGTTTTTGACGAGGTCCAGCACCTCGGTTTGACGAACGGTGAGCTTTTCCATGCGTGTTCCGTGTACGTACCAACAGGAATCTGCGATTATATCCAGCACGATGGGCAGATGTGAAGCGGTTTTCTGATTGCGTTGATTGCGTCGTGGCGCTCTCTTCCTCATGCGGTGCGAATCATCAACGCTGGCAGGAGGTTGGCGAAGGTGCCAGCAACATGAGCCCACGGGACTACCTTGGCTTGGCCGGCAAGCCAGCGTAGCTCACCCAGTCCACCTTCGGGTGGTCTTGCAGATGCCTCGCCACGGCGCTGGCGTTCTCGCAGTGGCGCTCCATGCGCAAGCCTCCGCGGACAAGCCCGCGGCCGAGTTGGTCCGTTCTTTGCCCGCTAAGCCTACTTGAGAGATGCCTCTTCCACGTCACGCCAGTGCGACGCTCTTTGTGTCCTCCTCCAGAATCTCGATGCCCATTGCCCGCCGGCCAAGGCGCAAGGCCACCTTTGCGGTGGTGCCGCTGCCGGCGAACGGATCCACCACCAGGTCGCCGGGGTCCGTGAAGAGCTTGATGAAGAACTCTGGCAGCCATTCCGGGAACGGTGCGCTGTGGCCCGTGTTGTGAGCGACCGGCGAGGCATGCAGGACGTTGCTCGGATAGGCGAGCGGACGCCCCTGCCAAGCGCTGATGCGCCGCCCCACGCCGGAGCGCGTGGCCGACTCCTGGCGCGAGCGGTCGTTGCTGCTCATGTTCTTCAGACGCGCCTTGGTCCAGTCCCCGGTGGGCACCATCACCGCTTCCTGGCGCATCTTCACGTCGCGGGTCTTGGCGAAGTGCAGCACCCGCTCCCAGGCATCGCGGAAGCGGTACTTCCACCTCCCTGGGGCGGCGGTGGTCTTGTGCCAGATGTACTCCTCCACCCAGCGGAAACCGACTTCGCGCTTCAGATGGAGAATCAGCTCGAGCACGTAGGTGTGGCGTTCGCCATCGTGGGCTTTCTCCTTGATGTTCAGCACGAGGGAGCCGGTGGGCTTCAGCACACGCAGCATCTGCGCTGCCCTGGGGGCGAACCAGTCCACGTAGTCGGCGGGCTTGACGCCGCCGTAGGTGCGCTGCCTGGCGTCGGCGTAGGGCGGCGAGGTGACGATCAGGTCAACGCTGTCGGCCGGCATGTCGGCCAGCACGTCCAGGCAGTCGCCGGGGACGATCCGGCCTTCGGGTTGCGCGATGCCCAATGGGAGTTGACCGTTGTTGACGGCGGTGGAACGGTGCATTGTTTCCTTCCTCGACGAGTATGTTAACCAGCTCGACATGGGCAACGTACTGTATAAAAGAACAGACTTCAAGACGGGTTAGGCGCCAGCGAGCGCTTGCCATGCTAAGGTTGCGGCGATTTGCGCCGAATGAGCGTTCGTCGTTCGCATGGAGTGGGTGGAAGCAGTCGGTCGGGCGTTGGCGAACAACGTCTGGGGAACCTACGTCTTCGCCGTCGTGCTGGCGACGCTGCTGGCGCGGCTGCTGGCGAAGCTGGCGTTCGACCGTCTGGCCCGGCAGCTGCAGCGCACGCGGAATCTCTACGACGACGCGGTGCTCGAGGCCGCTCGCAAGCCGATTGGCCTCGGCATCTGGTCCTTCGGCATTCTGTTCGCCGCGGAAATCGCCGGGCGCGACTCGGATTCGGAGCTGTTCGACGCCATCGGCGCCATGCGCGATGTCGTCGCCATCGGCTTGCTGGCGTGGTTCGCGGTGCGCTTCATCACCTACGTCGAAAACCACCTGGCCGACCGCCACGAGGACCGCGACGACGGCAAGCACCCGGTAGACCGCACCACGCTGGCGGTGATCAGCAAGCTGCTGCGGGCATCGGTGCTGATCACCGCCCTGCTGATGGTCTTGCAGTCGCTGGGATTTTCCATCGCCGGGGTGCTGGCGTTCGGCGGCCTGGGCGGCCTGGCGGTGGGTTTCGCGGCGCGGGATCTCCTGGCCAACTTCTTCGGCGCGCTGATGATCTTCCTCGACCGCCCCTTCGAGGTGGGCGACTGGGTGCGCTCGCCGGACCGGGAGATCGAGGGCACGGTGGAGGAGATCGGCTGGCGGCTGACGCGCATCCGCACTTTCGACCAGCGCCCGCTGTACGTGCCGAACGCCGCCTTCACCACGCTGACGGTGGAGAACCCCTCGCGCATGCGCAATCGCCGCATCTACGAAATCGTCGGCATCCGCTACGACGATCTGGCGGTGCTGCAGCCCATCGTCGACGACATCCGCGCCATGCTCGGCAAGCACGACGAGATCGACACCGGCCGAACGCTGATCGTCAACTTTCTGAACTTCGGCGCGTCGTCGCTGGACATCATGGTCTACACCTTCACCAAGACCACCGCCTGGACGCATTTCCACGTCGTCAAGGAAGACGTTCTGCTGCGCATCGCCAGCATCGTCGAAGGGCACGGCGCCGAGATGGCGTTTCCGACGCAAACGCTGCACGTCGCCAGCCCGCCGGACGCCGAGCCCGGCAGCGATCACGCGCCCGGCGCGCCCGAACGCTGATGCGCTCCCAGGACGAAGCCGCTCTGCTGCCGAAGGGTTCGCGCCCCGTCTTCACCGCGGCAGCGGTGGACGCCGCGGTGGATCGCGTCGCCGTGCGGTTGGCGCTGCGGCTGTGGGAAGAGCGCCCCGTCGTCGTCTGTCTGATGAACGGCGGCCTGCCGTTCGCCGCGGACCTGCTGCGCCGCTTCCACTTCGACTTGGAACTCGACTACATGCACGTCACGCGCTATCGCGGCATGGTCGGAGGAACCGGCAAGGACGTGCGTTTCGAGCGCGACCTGCAGCGCAGCGTCACCGCCCGGGCCGTGCTGCTGGTGGACGACGTGCTCGACCGCGGCGTCACCCTGCGCACGGCGCAGAACGCCTTGGCGGAGCGCGGCGCCGAAACCGTGCTCACCGCGGTGCTGGTTCGCAAGAGGTGCGACGACGCCGTGGCGAGCGCGGACTACGTTGCCCTCGAAGGGCCGGACGAGTTCCTGGTGGGCCGCGGCATGGACTGCGACGGCGCCTTCCGCCAGCTGTCCGGCATCTACAGCCTGCCCGCCGAGATCGCCCCGGCGGTCGAGGGCGGCGCGTGAAGACCGCCGTCATCGGCGGCACCGGCTTGACGGCGCTCGATGGCGACGCCCGCGTTGCGGCCTCCGACGAGACGCCCTACGGCAAGGCGTCCGCCAAGCCGCGGTGCTTCGACGCCTTCGCCGACACGGTGTTTCTCGATCGGCACGGCGAAGGCCACGGCCTGCTGCCCCACGAAATCAACTACCGCGCCAACATCTGGCTGCTGCGCGAACTGGGCGTGGAGGCGGTGGTCGCCGTGCTCACCGTCGGCGGCATCGCGGCCAGCTTGAAGGATGGCGACTTCGCAGCGCCCAGCCAGCTCATCGACTACACCTGGGGGCGCGAGCACACCTACTCCGGCGGCGGTCGGCGTTTCCATGCCGACTTCGGCGAACCCTTTGCGGCTTCGGTTCGCGCCCGCCTGCTCGCCGCCGCGCAAACCACCGGCGTCGCCGTGGTCGATGGCGGCGTCTACGGCTGCACGCAAGGGCCGCGCCTGGAAACGCCGGCGGAGATCGACCGCATGGACCGCGACGGCTGCACCGTGGTGGGCATGACGGCGATGCCCGAGGCCGCGCTGGCGCGAGAGCTCGGCCTGCCCTACGCCGGGCTTTGCCTGGTGGTCAATCCAGCCGCCGGCCGCGGCGTCTCGGCCATCACCGTGGAAGACATGCTCGACGTCGTGCGGCGCGCCCGGCCGCGCCTGTTGAAGCTGCTTGCGGCGCTGTGTTCTTCGCATTAGCGAACAGGCGGCGGGGCAAGTGGAGCATTGCGGCAGACATGCGGCGGCGAACGGGCCGGAAGACCACGTAGGCCAGGTTGCGCCGCCGCCCACGTCGGTCCACGGCGTTGCCGTCTTCGGCGTCGGCTTGGACGCCGAGACCCGCTGCGCCCACTACCGTTCGCCCCTCGATGTCGTCGCCATTCGCTTCAAGTGCTGCGGCAAGTGGTTCTCTTGCATCGAGTGCCATCGCGCCCTCGCCAACCACGAGGTCGTCGTATGGCCGGTCTCCGCGCGGCACCGGAAGGCCGTGCTCTGCGGCGTCTGCGGACATCGCTTGAGCGTCGTCGAATACCTCGCCTGCCAATCGACGTGTCCGCAGTGCGCCGCCGCCTTCAACCCCGGCTGCGCGCTGCACCGCCATCTCTACTTCGAGGTGCGCGATGGGTGAAGACCGGGTCGCGGTGGACATCGGCGGCACTTTCACGGACGTGGTGCTGGAGAGCGCTGGCCGGCGCGCCACCACCAAGGTGCTCACCACCCATGCCGAGCCGGCCGCCGGCGTTCTCGACGGCCTTCGGCAGGTGCTGGCCCAGGCCGGGCGCGGCGCGGCGGACGTCGGCATCGTGCTGCACGGCACGACGTTGGCCACCAACGCGCTGATCGAGCGGCGCGGCGCCCGCACGGCGCTCGTCACCACCGAAGGGCACCGCGACGTGCTGGAGATGGCCTTCGAGAACCGCTTCGAGCAGTACGACGTGAACATCGACCGGCCGCGCCCGCTGGTGCCCCGTCGCTGGCGGCTCACCGTGGCGGAGCGCATGAACGCCGCTGGCGAAGTGCTGACGCCGCTCGCTGTCGAATCGGTTCGGCAGCTGCTGCCGGCACTGGCGGCGGGGGGCATCGACAGCGTCGCAGTGGGGTTTCTGCACGGCTACGCCAATCCGGCCCATGAACGCCTGGTGGGCGACGTGCTCGCCGCCGAACTGCCCGGCGTCTCGGTTTCCCTGGCCAGCGAGGTGTGCCCGGAGATCCGCGAGTTCGAACGCTTCTCCACGGCGTGCGCCAACGCCTACGTCAAACCGCTGATGTCGCGCTACCTGGCGAACTTGCAGCAGCGTCTGACGGACTTCGGCATCGTCTGCCCGTTCCTGCTGATGACCTCCGGCGGCGGTCTGACGGACGTCGAGACGGCGCGCCGATTCCCCATCCGGCTGGTGGAGTCCGGCCCGGCCGGCGGGGCGATACTGGCTGCCCGCCTCGCCAAGGAGCTGGCGCTGAACCGGGTGCTGTCCTTCGACATGGGCGGCACGACCGCGAAGCTGTGCCTCATCGACGACGGAACCCCGCAGCACTCCCGCGCCTTCGAGGTGGACCGCAGCTACCGCTTTCGCAAAGGCAGCGGCCTGCCGGTGCGCATTCCGGTCATCGAGATGGTGGAAATCGGCGCCGGAGGCGGTTCCATCGCCTCGGTGGATCGCTTGGGACGGGTGCAGGTAGGGCCCGAGAGCGCCGGTTCCGAGCCCGGCCCGGCCTGCTACGGACGGGGCGGCGAGCGGGCGACGGTCACCGACGCCGACTTGCTGCAAGGCCGCCTCGACGTCGAGCGCTTCGCCGGCGGCGCCATCGCCCTGGACGCGCAAGCCGCGCAAACGGCCGTGCGGCGCCACGTGGCCGATCCGTGGCGCGGCGCCGCGCCGGTGTCGATGCAGGAAGCCGCCGAGGCGGTTGGCGAAATCGTCGACGAGAACATGGCTGCGGCGGCCCGCGCCCACGCCGCGGAGTGGGGCAAGGACGTCGCCGGGCGAACGTTGATCGCGTTCGGCGGCGCGGCGCCCCTGCATGGGGCGCGACTGGCCGAGAAGCTCGATCTTGCCGCCGTGCTGGTGCCGCCGGCGGCTGGCGTCGGTTCCGCCGTGGGCCTTCTGGCGGCGCCCATCGCCTACGAAGTGGTACGCAGCCGGCACATGCGGCTGAGCGGATTCCAAGGCGCCTTGCTGACGACGACGATGGCCGAGATGCGCGCCGAAGCGCAAGCCGTGGTGGGCGCCGTCGCCGCCGGCGAACTGGTCGAACTGCGCCACGCCTACATGCGCTACGTCGGCCAAGGCTACGAAATCGCCGTGGAAGTTCCACCGGACGCGACGGCTTGCACGCTGCGCGAAGCCTTCGACGCGGCCTATCTCGCGCAATACGGGCGCTTGATTCCGGGACTGGATGTCGAGGTGCTCAGCTGGACGTTGACGCTGCGCTCGCAGACGCAGTGGCAAGTAGCCGCCGAGCCGTCGGATGCAGCGCCTGGGCGACGCTTGGCCACCGAGCCCAGAGTCGAGCGCGAGTCGCTCAATCCTGGCGACCGCCTGGCCGGCCCGACGCTCGTCGTCGAAGATCAGACGGTGACCGTCGTTCCCGCCGGCTGGTCGGCGCAAGTGGATTCGCACGGGAACGTGTTGCTGCGCCCAAGGTCCAACTAGAGTATCGAGCATGACGACTTCGACCGAACTGCGCCGCCAGCTGGTCTGGAACCGGCTGCTCGCCATCGTCGAGGAACAGGCGCAAACGCTGATGCGCACGGCCTTCTCGACGGTCGTGCGCGAAGCCGGCGATCTCTCCGCCGGCGTCTTCGGAACGTCCGGCGCCATGTTGGCGCAGGCGATCACCGGAACGCCCGGACACGTCAACGCCATGGCCGCAAGCGTTGGCAAGTTTCTCGCCGTACACCCCTTGGCCGAACTGCGCCCCGGGGACGTCCTGGTCACCAACGACCCCTGGGACGGCACCGGCCATCTCAACGACTTCACCGTGGTCACGCCGGTATTCGACGGCGAGCGCCCGGTGGCGCTGTTCGCGGCCACCAGCCACATCGCCGACGTCGGCGGCCGCGGCTTCGGCCCCGATGCGCGACAGCTGTTCGAGGAGGGCTTGCGCATCCCGATCATGAAGCTCTTCGAACAGGGCGAGCCGAACGCCGCCCTGCTGCGCCTGATCGCCGCCAACGTGCGCGATCCGGTGGTGGCGGAGGGCGATCTGCACTCGCTGACGGCCTGCAACCGCAACGGCGGCCGGCAGCTGCTGGCCATGCTGCGCGAGTTCGAGCTGGCCAGCCTCGAAGAGGTGGGCGCATGGATTCTGGATGCCTCCCAACGCGCCATGGAGGCGGAGATCCGCGCCGTGCCCGACGGCACCTATCGGCATGCGATGGACGTCGACGGCTACGACGAGCCGGTACACCTGGCCTGCGCACTGACGGTGGCCGGGAACGTCATCGACATCGACTTCGACGGCACTTCCGGGCTGTCGCCATACGGCATCAACGTACCGCTGAACTACACCGAGGCCTATGCCTCCTTCGGCGTTCGCTGCGTGGTCGGCAACGACGTGCCAAACAACGCCGGCGCCCTCTCGCCAGTGCGCGTTCGAGCGCCCGCCGGCTGCATTCTCAACGCCGAGTTTCCCGCTGCGGTGTCCGCCCGCCACGCGGTCGGCCAGATGCTGCCCGACGTGGTGCTCGGCTGCCTGGACCAGGCGCTGCCCGGCGTCGCCCCGGCCGAGGGGGCTTCCTGCATCTGGAACCCGGTGCTGCGCGACACCGGCGGCGCCCACGGCAATGCCGCCTCCACGCCCTTCGTCATCAATCCGATCTTCAACGGCGGCACCGGCGCCCGCGTCGCCAAGGATGGCTTGTCGACCACCGCCTTCCCGTCGGGCGTGCGCACCACGCCGACGGAAATCAACGAAGTCACCGCACCGCTGATCTTCAAGCGTCGGGAATACCGCCCCGGCTCCGGCGGCGTCGGCGAATATCGCGGCGGACTGGGGCAGGTGCTGGAAATCGTCCACGCCGAGGGCGCGCCGTTCGTCATCTCCAAGATGTTCGACCGCATCGCCCACCCGGCGCGGGGCCGCCGCGGCGGGGGCAGCGGCGCCCCGGGTAGGGTCTACATCAAGGACGGCGAGGAACTGCGCGGCAAGGGCCAGGACCTCGTTCCCGCCGGCGCCACCTTGGTAATGGAAACGCCTGGTGGCGGTGGCGTCGGCAACGCCGCCGGACGTTCCCAGTCGGCGCTCAAGGAGGACGAGGAAAGCAGCTTGACGTAAAGCCGGTGCGCCAAGGCCACTGGCAGATGGTGCCCGGAGCCGGACTCGAACCGGCACGAGGTCGCCCTCGCGGGATTTTAAGTCCCGTGTGTCTCCATTCCACCACCCGGGCGCGCGACACTCGAGCTCACGGGCAGTGTGCCGACTGAGTTCGACGTTGACAACCGCTCGAACCTTGCGGCTGCTGGTTCAACCGGTTCAACTCCGGCAGAACGGCGCCATCCTGTACCTGCCTGCATCGTGGCAGCTATTCGACGGCGATGGTTTCAGCGAACGCCAAGGGTGGCGCACGTGCCGCTGGTGGTGTACAGCGGCCGGGCCAAGTGGAACGTGGCGCTGCGTCTGGACGAGCGCGGGTGGGCGCCGCCGGAACTGCGCACCCTGCAGCCGCGTCTGGCCTGCCGCCTCATTGACGCCAAGGACTATGCGGGAGACGGTGCGGCGGACGGCAACCTGGCGCGGGCCGTGCTGGCGCTGGATGCGGCGTCGCCGCAAGGACTGGCGCCGGCGCTGGAGCGGGCCGTGGCGCTGCTTTCGGCGATGGACGACCAGGAACTGTGGTGGTCGTTCGTGGCATGGTGCGGCGGGATTCTGAGTCCGCGCCTGGGCGGCCGGCTGCCAACTTTGGTGGACGACAAGGAGACGACGATGCTTGCGGAAACGCTTCGAGAATGGGACGAGCAGAAGATCGACGAGGGCCGACGGGAGGGCCAGCGAGATGTGCTGTGCAGCTTGGCCAGCCGGCGCTTCGGCGCCGCCACCGGTGCCGAGCTGGAGGCCGTTCTCGCTGGCGTCGAGGATGCCTCCGAACTGGCGCGGATCGGCACGCTGATCATCGACTGCGACAGCGGCCCGGACTTCCTCGCTCGCGCCCGGCTTCGCTAGCGGACAGGCCGATTCCGCGCTTGGGAGCGGTGGGAGTCTCGCGCCGGCGCTCGTCGCGGGCCAGCGCTGTATACGCCCAAGCCTGTTCCCGTCCGTGCGTGCGGCCATTTCCTTGCGGCATCTGAACCACTGTTCAAGACGGGCGAGCACCTTCTGCCACCAAATGCCACACTTGGGAGTGAATTGGCGCTTGACATGCCAGCGGGAGGGCAATTATGGTGGCGGCGTTTTGGGGGGAGGAGTGCGCTAGGCGTGCTCGATAACGCTGCTTTGACTGTGCCGGCCGGCGGGGAACGCTCCGCCGTCGCGGCGTGCCAAGCAAAGTTGGCACGGTTCTTGCCCCCCCCCCCCCCCCCCCCCCCCCGACGCGACCCGCTGACCTAGCAGCGCCTTCTCGCCGCGCGGGCGCTAGCCCGTGCCCGAGCGATCCCCTCGCCCAGAGCCTGCAACCTGAGAAGGTGCGTTTGCACCCGTGCCGTGTTGCCGACTCGGTAACGGGCGGCGCGCCCGCATGGCATCCAGCCAGACTTGCGGCCTTGCGACGCGAGACCTTCGTCGCCGACGGCACCCAGTCCGCAGGGGAGCCATCAGCATGCCTTGCGAACCCAGCCCGAACGGCTACGGCAGCCAGCACCACCCAACGGATGGACAGGAGTATCCAAGTGATCTCGAAGCGGAAGTCGACGAGCGCCGACGTGTACACGGCGACGCGAACGACGCCAGCGGAAACGTCGTGCGGCAAGCACAAGGACGACGTGGACGTGCCGTCGAAAGGCCTGTCGGCTGTCATCGCGAAACTGCTGCGCCGTTGCTCGTTCGGCGGATCGATCGCGCCGGTGTCGTGCGGGACGGCGACGTATTGCCAACCGAATGCACGGTGGCCAATGGGTTGGTGGCGGAGTGCCGTGGCGTGTTTCGCCGCTGTCGCCATCGCGGCGCCAGTCGCGGCGCAGGCACCGATCATCGAGACCTTCGCGGGCGGGGGCGGCCGAGACGCCGAGGCGGAGTTGGCGGCAGGCCCTCGGGGGGTGGCGGTGGACGGTTCGGGCAACGTCTACTTCGGCGAATCCAGCCGCATCCGCAAGGTGGACCCATCGGGAACTATCTCGACCTTCGCGGGCAGCACATGGGGCTTTGGCGGCGACGGCGGATCGGCGACTTCGTCGCTGCTTGCAGGTCCCGAAGGGGTTGCGGTGGACGGTTCGGGCAACGTCTACATCGCCGACTACGGCAACAGCCGCGTCCGCAAGGTGGACTCCTCGGGGACTATCACGACCTTCGCGGGCACCGGCACGCAGGGCTTCTTCGGCGGCCAGCGCTTCGGCGGCGATGGCGGATCGGCGACTTCGTCGCTGCTATGGTCTCCACAGGGAGTGGCGGTGGACGCATCCGGCAACGTCTACATCGCCGACACTTGGAACGGCCGCGTCCGCAAGGTGGACTCTTCGGGAACCATCACGACGTTCGCGGGCACCGGCACGCAGGGCTTCGGCGGCGATGGCGGATCGGCCACTTCGTCGCTGCTCAATTTCCCTGAGGGGGTTGCGGTGGACGGTTCGGGCAACGTCTACATCGCCGACAGGAACAACCACCGCGTCCGCAAAGTGGACTCTTCGGGAACCATCACGACGTTCGCGGGCACCGGCACACGGGGCTTCGGCGGCGACGGCGGATCGGCCACTTCGTCGCTGCTCAATTTCCCTGAGGGGGTTGCGGTGGACGGTTCGGGCAACGTCTACATCGCCGACAGGGACAACCACCGCGTCCGCAAAGTGGACTCGTCGGGAACCATCACGACAATTCTGGCGGCTCCGGCTGTCCACCTACCCCAAGGCGTGGCGGTGGATGGTTTGGGCAACGTCTACGTCACGGAGTTTTCGCGTGTCCTGAAGATGGACGCCGCAAACAAAGTTTCGACACTCGCGGCGGCCAGTTTCGGCTTCGGGCTGGATGGCGTGCCGGCTGCTTCGTCGTATCTTGCCGAACCAAGGGGGGTGGCGGCAGACGGTTCGGGCAACGTCTACTTCACCGACGTTGGCAGCGGCCGCATCCGCAAGGTGGACTCTTCGGGGGTCATCTCGACAATCGAGGCACAGCGAGCGCCTGCAGGGGGGGTAGCTGTGGACGGTTCGGGGAACGTCTACTTCACCCACTCGCTTACCGCTCCTCGTGCTAACGCAGTCAGCAAGGTGGACCCATCATCGGGGATCGTGTCGAGAGTCGCAGGTGGTGGCAACCGCGCCGACGAGGGTGCATCGGCGACATCGTCGTACCTCTGGTTGACTTCGGGCGTGGCTGTGGACGGTTCGGACAACGTCTACATCGCGGAATACGACCTGTCGCGCATCCGCAAGGTAGACTCATCGGGAATCATTTCAACGTTCGCGGGCTGGCGACCTTATCCTGGCTGGAGCGGGACAGGCTTCGAGGGTGGCTTCAGCGGCGACGGCGGATCGGCGACCTCGTCGCTGGTTAGTGTCGCCCGGGGGGTGGCGGTGGACGGTTCGGGCAACGTCTACATCGCCGACACTGGGAACCACCGCATCCGCAAGGTGGACGCCTCGGGCTTGATCTCCACGTTCGCCGGTTCCGGCACAACCACCGTGGGTGGCTTCAGCGGCGACGGGGGGGCGGCGACTTCAGCGCGGCTTGACAGTCCCTCCGGGGTGGCGGTGGGTGGTTCGGGCAACGTCTACATCGCCGACACCAACAACCACCGCGTCCGCAAGGTGGACCCCTTGGGGACCATCACAACCTTCGCGGGGAGCGGCGCAACCGGCCTCGGGGGCGGTGGCTTCGGCGGCGACGGCGGATCGGCCACTTCGTCGCTGCTCAATTTCCCTGCGGGGGTTGCGGTGGACGGTTCGGGCAACGTCTACATCGCCGACACTGGGAACCACCGCATTCGCCGGGCGTACGTGCCTCGCCCGCCAATTGCTGAAGCGCCGGAACAGCCCGAGCCGCCCGATCAGCCGGAGCCTCCGGCTGTTCCCAACGCCCCGCCCCAAGTGCTGACCGCGCTGCCGGACGCCACGCTGTCCACCGGGCAGACGGCGAGGATCGATCTGTCCGGCGCGTTCCAGGACCCCGATGGCGACGCGCTGGCCTACTCGGCGGTGTCGTCGGCGCCGGCGGTGGTGCTGGCGTCGGCGGACGGCGGGGCGCTGGTGTTGGTCGGCGTTTCCTCCGGCGTGGCGACGGTGACGGTGACGGCCAGCGATCCGCACGGCTTGAGCGTCGCGCAGACGTTCGCAGTAACGGTGGGCACGGTGCTGTCGCTGGCCGGCGACGGTGCGGCGGCCGAAGGCGGCACGGTGTCGCTCGCGGTGCGCTTGAGCGCCGCGCGCGATGTGCCTACGGCGTTCAGCTGGAAGGTGCTCGCGGACGCGGACCCGGCGACGGCGGACGCGGACTCGGGCGAATACGGAGACGCGGCCGGCAGCGGCAGCATCGCCGCTGGCGAAACCGAGGCGGCCATCGAGATCGGCATCGCCGACGACACGGATGTCGAGCGGCCCCGGGAGTGGTTCGTCGTGGAGCTGACGGCGGACGCGGTGGCGCTGGGCCGGTCGCGGGCAACGGTGGCGGTGCTGGAAGGCGTCTGCGACCGCACCCCGGCGGTGGCGGCCGCGCTGGTGGCCGAAGGCGCCGGCTGCGAAACGGCGACGGACGACACGCTTGCGGCGCTGCGCACGCTGTCGCTCGAGGACGCCGGCATCGCCGCGCTGAACGCCGACGACCTGGCGGGACTGCAAGGCTTGCAGGTGCTCGGGCTGCGCGGCAACGCGCTGGCGGAGCTGCCGGAGGGCCTGCTGTCGGCGGCCCCCGCGCTGCGCTTCGTGCTGCTCGGCGGCAACCGCCTTGCGGCGCTGCGCGGGGATGCGTTCGCCAAGCTGTCGGAACTGCGCGAACTGGACCTGTCGGACAACGCCTTGGCGGACCTGCCCGCCGGTCTGCTGTCCGGCCTGCCGGAACTGCGCCATCTGCGTCTCGACGGCAACGCGATGGAGACGCTGCCGGACGGCTTGTTCGCCGGCGTTGCTTCGCTGCGCTCGGCGCGTCTCGACGGCAATCCGGGCGCGCCCTTCGTTCTGCGCGCGGAACTGCGGCGGAACGACGCGCCGGCGGCCGCGGCGGCGCCGGCGACGATCCAGGCGACGATGGCGGCCGGCGCGCCGTTCCCCGTGGACGTCTCCCTCGTGGCGGACGGCGGCGGCTTCCAGTCCGCGGACGGATCGTTGTCCGAGGATGCCGCCGTGCCGCTCGCGGCTGGCGAGACGATAGGCGCGGAGCTGACGGTTGCCGCGGGCGATGCGGCGGCGGTGCGCGTCACCCCGTCCGTGGGCGAGGTGCCGGAGACGATCTGCGACGGTTTCCCGTGCTGGCGCGGCTTGACCTTGGCGGCCGGCGATCCGCTGGTGCTGTTCGCGGCGCCGCCGACGGCCGCCGACATGCTGCCGGAGCCTGCGCCGCTGTACGGCGAAGACCTGCGCCTGTCGCTGGCGTCGCTCGTGGCGGCGGGCGGCCTGCCGGTGGCGCGGTGGCGGGCAACCTCGTCGAACCCATCGGTGGCGACGGTCCGCGTCGAGGCCGGCGAGCTGGTGGTGGCGACGGAACCCGGCGTCGAGGGCGCGACGGAGATCGAGGTCGTGGCGACGGACGCCGCTGGCCAGGCCGTCACGGTGCGTTTCCAGGTACAGGTGGCCTTCCACTGGCCCGGTACGCGCCGCTGGCGGCTGGCGCTGCCGGTCGATGCCGAATAGCCGGCTACTTCGTACCGCGGGGACGTCAACGATTGTGGCCGCGAGGCGGTGTGGGAGGCGGTGTGGCGTGGCGGTTGTTCGGGCACGGTCGCCAGCGCCGCGGCGGCGATAGGGGACAACAGCCGTAAAGAAGATCGTTACCCGTATCCAAGACAGGAGGAATAGAAAAAGTGGCCAACTCAACCGCTACGCCAGCAGGCACAACCCAGCGTACCCAAACAGTGCGCAACCTCGTCGAGTCGACAACCGTTAACTTCATCGCATGGATCCTCACGTCCGTCCTTGCCGGCAGCAGTGCCGCGTATGTGATGTCCACGGCAGACATCGATAGGATT
The DNA here is from genome assembly GCA_965199875.1 of Candidatus Azotimanducaceae bacterium. Classification (GTDB taxonomy): domain Bacteria; phylum Pseudomonadota; class Gammaproteobacteria; order Pseudomonadales; family Azotimanducaceae; genus VXYL01. The sequence goes on from OZ241346.1 coordinate 959,211, forward strand.
CGGACGGAACTCGATCGGGTAATTCAGGGGACCGAGGGACAAATCAATCTACGACTTAATGCACTCGAATCACGGCAGAATGCAATTGTCGAAGATATTCGAAGAACAACGAACGAAGTGATGGAAGCTGAACGTCAGCTAAGTGATGAAATATCTGGAGTAACGACTGACCTAAGCAGAGCAACTACCGAACGCGAATGGCTCATGAATCGAGTTGATCTCGTTCGCAACAAAGCACAAGATCACTTTACGCATTTGGATGACAAGCTGTTCGAGACATCCGAGAAGATCGTAGCTACCGAGCGGGCTATTGCCGAAAGACAAGCGGCAATACGTGACCAGATAGAGGCTCTGTCGGATCAGCTCAGTTCTTACCACCGTGCGTTCATCAATGAACTGGCGAAACTCGCCGAAGAAGGAAGGAGGATTGTCGGCAACAAGACCGTCATCGAGAACAAGCACATGGCAGAGGCACGAGCGTGGATCGCGAAGGCGAATTACATGATTCGCAGCTTGGCGATTCCGACTGAGGCTGGGTGGTTGAGGGACACGTCTGCGGTCAAGGAAGATCTTCGGAAGGCGATGGAAGGATTCGAACAGTGCGATGGCAGGGCCAGGATGCAGCGTGCCCGAAGGGTGCTGATGATTGTTGAGGCGATAAGGAGTCTAGCGGAAGGCGGACGGATACCATGACGGTCGCGGCCAGCCATTGCTGAAGACGGGCTCGACGGCCGGCGTTCGCGGCACCGCGTTCCCACAGGGTCATTGGCTCTACGCGATCCGGTAGAGCAGCCACTGCGGGCAAGCAGGCGGTGGCCTACGCCGCCCCGGCCTCTTCGAGGAGACCGTGCGCCTGGTCGCTCCCAGCCAGAGCGGCAGCGAGGGCTGTTGCCCCTACTCCTCGCCGCCAGCTTCCGCCAGCAGGTCTTCCTTCTTCGGCAGGCCGCGGTACCAGGTGGGCAGCCAGCCTTTCATGTCTTCCTTGCCTTCGCGCTCTTCGCGGCGGGCGCCGGCCAGCATCAGGTGCATGGCGCGGTTGCCTTCGTGGCAGGCGTATTCGTAGACGTCGTCTTCCGTTGCGCGCATGTCCTGCACCGTGGACCAGCTTGCCTCGAAGGACTGCGGATCGTCCACCGTGTACTCGTAGCGCAGCGTGTCGGCGTCGATGCGGGTAAAGCGTTCGGTGAGCACCATGTTCGGGCCGGAACCGCTGAAGCTGGTGTGCGGGGTGAAGTTCTTCGTCTCCACCACCAGCGTCTCGCCTTCCCAATGGCCGCGGGAGTCGCCCTTCCACAGGCGCACGCTGTCCGGCAGGTGTTCGCCGCCGTCGGTGGGAATCACCCGGTGGTCGTTCACCATCTCGTTGAGAATGGCGACGTAGCCGGGAGACTGGAACACGCGCATGATGTTGTTGTAGGCGCCGGAGCTCATCGGCGGGCCGGAGTTGAAGCCCACTAGGCAACGGGTCGCGGGTGGCCGATCCGCCGGCGTGATGGGGCGGCGCTCCCACTTTTCGCGGTTCTCGGCCATGCGCATTCGGGCGTAGCGGGTGTGCCTGGGCATCCGGCCGTTGGGCGGATCGACGATCAAGGAGGTTCGGCGGGTGCCGCTGATCTTGGTGCCCACGTCGATGAAGATGAAGTCGTAGCCGACGTCGACGTCGCCTTGGCTGGGTTCGTCCGAGGCGGACCGTTGCAGGGCGCCTTGGTGACCTTGGGCAACCCGCTTCTCCCATGCGGCCACTTCCTCTTCGGTGAGGAACTCCCGATCCTTGAACTGCTCGGGGCGGTTCATCGGGGTTGCGGTGCGGAAGTCCCAGGTTCCTTGCAGGTCGGCGACGCCCCAGGAGGTCTTCATCGGCGGCGGCGCGTCCTCGGCTTCGCCCTCGGCGGCGTACCACGGCGCGGCGGCAAGGGCTGCGGCAAGAGTAGCGGCGGCGGCTAGGCCGCGTGGCGGCTTGCGGCAATGTTTCATGGCGTACCTCCTTACTCGACGACGTCTTCTTCCTCGACGACGTCTTCTGGATACAAATGGCCGTAGGTGGCGTACTCGGCGAACTCGATGCACTTGAACTCGAGAATCTGCGCGCCCGCTTCCAACCGTCGGTACAACGGCATGCGAATCGTCCACGGGGCGGTGAAGACTTCCGGGTCGTCGATGGTGGCCTCGTAGCGCAGCGTGTCCGGGCCGGTGCGCGTGTAGCGCTCCACCACCTTCAACTCGGCGGAATGGAAGTTGCCCGAACTGTCGAACCAGGTGTCCGGCACTTGGGCGGTGACGTCCACGACCAGCGTGTCGCCCTCGAATCTGCCCAGCGAATAGCCCATCCAGGAGGGCAGTTCGGCTTCGGTTCCCGGCCGGTTCAGGTGGATGACGCGGCTGGAACTGGTGAACTCGTAGGCGGCGAGAATGGCGTCCTTGCCCTGCACGAACTGGAACGGGAACGGCATGTAGGTGGCGCGGGGAATGCCGGGCATGTAGCACTTCACGGCCGGGTCCAGCTTCGCCCAGTTCGCCAGGTTCTCGGCTCTTTTCGTCAGCGCCCACGGCTGGTAGGGAATGGCGCCGCCAACCACCACGCTGCGTCCGGCGGGAATCGCGCCCAGGGCGCCCAGCAGCGGCGCCGGACCTTGCCGAGCGGCGTGATCTTCCAAATCCCAGTGAGCGCTGCCGAGGGCCTGCCAGATGCCGTTGTAGTCCGGGTCGCCATCCGGCGTTCTGGGCACCGCGTAGGTTTCCGGTGCCGTTTGGGTGCTCGCGTCGGTGGCGTCGCCGGGGCTGCCTGCTGGCTTTGCGCAGGCAGATGCCAGCAGCGCCAGCGTGCCGGCCGCCAGCCACCTTGGTGTTCGCGTTCGCATGGATCCCCCCGCCTGAGTATCGGCAGCGTCGAGCGTACACCAAAGCCAACCGCGTTGCGCGGCTTGGGCTGGCGCCGCCGGGCGCTGCGCGAACGTTGGCCACCCGTCAAGCTCTTGTGGCACAGTCGGCGCGTCCACATCGTGGTGTTTCCGAGGACAAGCCGATGCCGCAACCGCAACTGCTGAAGCCGGCCGAGCTGGCCGACCAGCGCTTGGACTGGACCGGCCGCTGGCGGGGCGAGGACGTTTGGCAGGTTCTCACGGCCAGCCGCGATGGCGACCTGAAGCGCCTTCAGAGCTTGCTGCGGCGCGACGCAACCTTGGCGCAAGCCGAGTACTGGTACACGCCGCCGCTGCACTTCGCCGTGCGCGAGGGGCACCTCGAAGCGGCAAGGCTCTTGCTGGACGCCGGCGCCGACCTCGCGCGGCGCACGTACTACGGCCAGGAGACCTTGCTGCAGGTGGCGCAGGATCGCGGCCACGAGGAGACGGCGAACTGCCTGCGCGACCAGCTGCAACGTCGCTTGCAGTCGGATGGCGCGCGCCATGCCATCCACGAAGCCGTTGCCGCCGGCGATGCCGAAGCGGTGCGACGGCTGTTGACGGCCGATGCCGACCTTGCCAACCGGGGCGACGCCTTGGGCAGAAGGCCATTGCACTACGCCGTGGAAGCCGACCGCAGCGACCTGGTGGACGTGCTGCTGGAGTTCGGCGCCGCCATCGACGCCCCTGGCTTCAGCAGCGACGATCGCCTTGGCGGCTACGGCTTTCGGCCATCGGCGCTGGCGCTTTGGCACCACCCGTACTGGCAGCAGCGCAACAACGAGGCCATGGCCCGCCACCTGCTGCAACGCGGCGCGGCGTATTCGATTACCATCGCTGCGGCGCTAGGCGACGAGAGCCGAGTGCGCAAACTGCTGCGTTCGGACGCAGCGCTCGCCAACGAGACGGAACCGGGCGGCAAGCGGCCGCTCTCGGCGGCGGCGGAACGCGGCCACGCCGCCATCGTTCACCTGCTGCTCGAAGCCGGCGCGAAGCCGAATTTGCCGGAAGGCCCCAACTGTCCCCGGGGCCATGCGCTGTGGGCGGCGGCGCACTTCGGCCACCTGCAGATCGCCGAACGGCTGCTTGAGGCCGGCGCCGATCCCAACGCCGAAATGGAGTCCTCGGGCACGCCCACCGGCTCGGCGAAGAATCCAGCCATGCGGGCGCTGCTGCTGCGCCACGGCGGCCGCCTGCCGTTGTCGCAGTGCTTCTACGAAGGCAACATCGAGGTCGTCGCCACGTTGCTGGACGCCAAGCCGGAGCTGTTCGATCAGCAGGCGCTGATCGACGGCTTCACGCTGAGCGTCATGGCCAACCACGCCGATCTGGTGCGCTTGTTGTTGGCCCGCGGGCTGCGGGTGCCGCCCGTGGTCACCTGCTGCCAAACCTATCTGTGGCGCCGTCTGCCGCTGGCCAGACTGCTCCTGGAACACGGCATGGACGCCAACCTGCCCAACTGGCAGCAGGTGACGCCGCTGCACCACATCGCCAGCAAGGGCGACATCGATGCCGCGAAGCTGTTTCTGGAGTTCGGCGCCGACCGAAACGCCATCGACGAGGAGTACCGCTCCACGCCCCTTGGCTGGGCGGCGCGCAGCGGACAAACCGAGTTCGTGCGCTTCGCCTTGGCGAACGGCTTCGGTACGCACCCGGATTCGCCCGCTTGGGCAAGCCCCCTCGCCTGGGCGGAGCGGCGGGGCTTCGGGGCAGTCGCCGAGCTTCTTGGCGGCCACGGAGCGGCAGGGAGCTGACCGCGCCGGCTAGCGGCCGCATCCGCTCGAAGGCGTCTCTGGCGCAGGTGGTTCGGGCGCAGGCCGTTCGTGCGGTTCGACGTAGGACTCCACTTCCTCGCGCACTTGCTGTTGCCCGAGTCTGCCCATGATCGCCCACAAGTCCTCGTCCGAGACCGCGTTGATGTTGTACACATGCGCCAACTGGTTCCTCAATCCGTAGAACCAGTCGGTTGTCGAATTGCTGGCGTGAGGTTTGCCCTCTCGCTGGCCGACATGCATGCACTCGCCGACGATCTCCAGGCACTTGCTCGCGGCGCGCCTGTTCCTCCAGTCGTCGACGAACTCTTGGAAGGCGAGGCTGTCGTGCATGGACTGCACCTCGTCAAGCGCGGCGAGCAGCATTGCCTTGCGCCCGTCGTACTCCATGGCGCCGTCCTGTCGCCCCATCACGCTACCACGACAAGGTCGCAGGCCGCCGTTTTGTCCAACGGGTGGTGCAAGGGCAGCGGCACCACATCCGCGTGACGGCCGCAGTGGGTCTCTATGAGTCGCCGAGCTCGGGCGCGAACCATGAAGTCGTCGCGTTCGACGGTGGCAGCGGCGATGTCAAGGTCGCTGTCTGGCGTGTCGTCGCCTCGCGCCACGCTGCCGAACAGGGCGATGGCCGTGACGCCCTGGAGCGCCAGTTCACCGGACAGATCGCGGAGCATGGCGATGGCGGCGTCCTTCGCCGGACAGGGCAGACTGGCGTGCCTGTTCGTGCCGGCGTCGGCGTTCCGCTCGGACTTGGCGGCTTCCCGCACGGCTTTGTACGAAGCGGCGAAATCCCGCAGCAGCACATGGCGAGTCTTGGTGCGTTCGAGCCGCAGCAGCGTCTCGCGCAGCCGACTGGACTCCCCTAGGAGGTTCCACAGGGCGCTGGCGGCATCCTCGGATTGCGCACCGACCGTCATCTGGCAGCCGACATCGAGGAAGGACTGCGCCCCACTGGCGTTCGGCGCCACCATCGCGGCCATCTTGCCGACCTTGGCTGCGGCGTAGGACGCAGCGTCCACACTCCGCAAGTCGCCCGCGAACTCGAGGTAGCTCATCGAGTCGCGCATGGACTGCAAGTGGCCAAGCTCGGTCAGCAGATCGTCGCGCAGGCACTCGCGGATGACGCCGAGACGCTCGACCTGCATCAGTCCAGCCCCAGCCGCCGGACGATGTCGCCGTTGAACGTCGCCAGGCTGTGCTCCGCCCGTTTGCGCTGGCGCTCGGCAGGCAGTGCCCGTTCCGATGCCGGTGCCGGATTGGCCATGTCGATGACGCAAACCGCGTCTCATCATCAACCCCGTTTCAAAGATGCCTTACGGTAGCAAAACCGCCGGTCAACGACCAAAGGTCGGCACTACGGCACTACAGCGCCAACCCGGCGGCGCAGTTCAGGCAAACAGCGACTTGCAGACCTGAAAGGCCCGAAGCTCGAACCCGACTTGCGGGCTAGCGCTGGCCGCCGGCGTCGCGGTAGATCCTGCCGCGCTGCTTCACCGGTTCGAGCAGCGACCAGTCGCTTTCGTCCACCTCGAACCCCTGCGGGAAAGGCGGGCGCGGGTCCATGCCGAGGGACTTCATCACCCGGTCGTCGCGGTAGTAGCACTGCACGACGATGCTTGCCAGCGCGCGCTGGGCGGCGATCTGCGCGGCTTCGTCCTGGCCGAGATCCTCGAAATAGCCGGGTCGCTGGCTTCCCTCGGCCAGCTCGGTCTTGACGTCGCTGTCCAAGTCCGCGAAGGACGTGCCGTAGATGACGTCGGCCAGCCGGTCGTGCAGCGCTAGGGCGGCGGCAACGGGCTCTCGATGGCGCGCGGCGGTGGCGATGATGTCCGCAGCGATGGCCGGATCGTCCGCGCCGGGCACGCCGTATTCTTCGCTCGCCGGAATGATGGCGCCGGCGATGGCGATCAAGGTCTGCCGTTGCGCCTCGGTGAAAGGGCTGTCGGTGGCTACGGTGTTCATGTCTGCGCCTGGGGCTGCTTGAGTGGCACTGATGTTCGCAGATGAGTCGAGTTTTTGCGGCGGGCACGGAGTTGCGGAGCAAACTCGAACGCGCCCGCAGGTGCGCTCAGTCGAACAGATCGGCCAGCCGCTGCTTCATCGAGTCGGCGATGTACAGCGCCAGCGCCTGGATGGTGCGGGTGGGGTTCACGCCGGCGCTGGTGACGAAGATGCTGCCGTCGACGATGAACAGGTTGCGCACGTCGTGGGAGCGGCCCCACTCGTTCACTACGGACGTCTCGGGATCCGTCCCCATGCGGGCGGTTCCCATCAAATGCCAGCCGCCGACGCCGATGGGCGCTTCGGTGACGACGTCCGTGGCGCCGGCCGCCTGCAGCACCTCGCGGCCTCGCGCCACCGCGTGGTCGAGCATTCGGCGGCTGTTCTCGGAGAGCGTGTAGTCGACCTTCGGCGCCGGGATGCCGTGCGCGTCCTTCAGATCGGCATCCAGCGTCACGGTGTTGTGTTCTTCCGGCAGGTCCTCGCAGATGCCCACCATGCCGGCGATGCGGTTGAAGAGCTGCCGGTACGCGGCGTGATGGCCTTCGCCCCAGGGGATGCGCCCGTTGAACATGCCGGTGAGCGCCGTCGCCACCGGGCCGCGGCCGCGGTGGATCTCGTAGGTGTAGCCGCGAACGAAGCCGCGCTCGGCGTCCGTTTCGTAGAACTCCTGGCTCCAGATGCACACGCCTGGGCCTTTGTAGCCGTCCATCGGCTCGTCGAATACGCCTTGGATCGAGGCGTAGGGATGGAACATCAGATTCTTGCCGACGAGGCCGGATGAGTTGGCCAGGCCGCTCGGGAACTTGCCGGAAACCGAGTTCAGCAGCAGGCGCGGCGTGCCGACGCCGTTGCAGGCGACGATCACCACCTCGGCGGCCTGGAACCGCTCCACGCCGTCCCGATCGTAGTAGACGACGCCGGAAGCCATGCCGTCGCCGTTGACGGCGATTTCGCGCACTCGGCAGCGGGTGCGAACCTCCACCCCGGCGCGCACGGCGTGGGGCCAGTAGGTGACGTCCGTGCTCGCCTTCGCGCCTTGGGCGCAGCCGCTGCCGCAGGCGCCCAGATTGATGCATCCGGCGCGGCCATCGTAGGGCTGCGTGGCGATGGCCGTGTCCGAAGGCCACCAGTGCCAGCCCAGCCGGTTGAAGCCCTTGGCCAAGGCGCGCCCGGACTTGCCCATCGGCACCGGCGGCATCATGGCTTCCTTGGGCGGATAGGCCGGATCGCCGGCCAGCCCCGAGGTGCCCATCATGCGGTCGTTCTCGGCGTAGTACGGTTCCAGCGTTTGATAGTCGATGGGCCAGTCGTCGGCGACGCCGTCCAAGGTCTTGACGCGGAAGTCCGAGGGGTGGAAGCGCGGAAAGTGCCCGGCGTAGAGGATCGTGCTGCCGCCGACGGCGTTGAAGTTGGCGACGGAGATGGGCGAGTTGGCGTCGTTCACCGGATAGTCCGTGTCGCGCTTGCGGCGGTTGGGGCTGATGCTCATGTCGCCGAAGCCCCTCGCCTCCCAGTCTCGCCCGCTGCTGGGGTACTGCAGCGGATTCATCCAGTCGCCCTGTTCCAGGCAGACGATGCGCATCCGCGTTTCCGCCAAACTCCAAGCCACCGCGGCGCCGGAAGCGCCAGCGCCGACGATCAGCACGTCCACGGTGTCCGCCATGCGATCCGCCTCGTCCGTCAAGCCCGCTTGCAGTATGTCATCCCAGCTTCATCCGCTCCACGCCCACCAGCCGGTCGTAGATCAGGTACAGGCCCACGACGCAGGCCAGCAGAATGCCGCCGATGGCCGCCGCCAGCCCCCAGTTCAGCGACTGCTGCATGTGGTAGGCGATCATGTTCGAGATCAGCTGGCCGGTGCGGCCTCCCACCAGCGCCGGCGTGATGTAGTAGCCGATGGCGAGAATGAACACCAGCAGCGAACCGGCGCCGACCCCCGGCAGCGTCTGCGGCCAGTAGACCCGCCAGAACGCCCTCTGGAAGCTGGCGCCCAGAGAAGCGGCGGCGCGCATGTGGGCGCCGGGAATGGTGCGCATCACCGAGTAGAGCGGCAGCACCATGAACGGCAGCAGCACGTGGGTCATCGCCACGAAGGTGCCGGTCATGTTGTAGATCAACGACAAGCGGTTGTTGTCGGCGATCAGACCAACCGCCACCAGGAGGTCGTTGACCACGCCCTGGGATTGCAGCAGCACGATCCACGAGGTGGTGCGCACCAGGAGCGAGGTCCAGAACGGCACCAGCACCAGCAGCAGCAGCAGGTTGGCACGCCCGGGCGGCGCGTGGGCGATCAGATAGGCGATGGGGAAGCCGAGCAGCAGGCACAGCAGCGTCACCGCCAGGCTCACCGCCAGCGTGCGGCCAAGCAGGGCGATGTAGATGCGTTGCTCGGGCGGCTGCGCGACGATGCCGCCTTCGGCGTCCCGGTCGAGATCCAAGGCGTTCAGATAGTGCCTGCCGGTGTAGCGTTCGCCAGCGCGGCGAATCGCTCGCCAGGTGCCCGGTTCGCCCCAGGCGTCCGCGGCGTCGATCATGGCGTCCCGCCAGGAGTCGGTCTGCACGTTGCGCAGCTTTCGGGCGCTGCGGGTGATGACGCTGCGCAAGCCGCCCTGCACGCGGTTCACCCGCGTGGCCACCTGGCCGATGGCGCGCGCCTCCCGCGCCGCCAGAAGCTCCCGCGCCATGCTGCGGAACACCGCCTCGGACGGCACTTGCTGGCCATCCCACTGGCGCAGCAGCGACAGCGTTTCCGGCAGCGTTTCGGCGACCAGCGGATCGTGGACGCTGCGCACCAGCATCGTGCCGAGGGGCGCGATGAAGGTGACGACGATGAAGGCGATGAGCGGCAGGGCCAGAGTGGCCGCCCACACCTTGGCGACGCGACGTCGCCGGGCGTCCCGGTCGAGGGATGGAATCGGCGTCTCGCCCTGGGAGGGCTGCTCGGAGGCGGCGTCGGGCATCAACGCGCCAGCCAGGCGGCGAAGCGTTCGTTCACTTCGTCGCCGTTGTCGGCCCACCACTCCCAGTCGTAGCGCAGCACCCGCGCCATGTTCTGCGGGCTGGTGGGCAGGTGCGGGAGCATCTTCTCGCCGGTCTGCAGATGCTTGTCCACCAGCGCCATGGCGGAGTGGCGGGCCGGACTGTAGGAGATGTAGTGGGTGATTCTCGCCATCACCTCGGGCCGGGAGGCGTAGCTCAAGAGCTTGCGGGCGGCGTCGAGATTCTTCGACCCGGCGACGATGCCGAAGCCGCCGGCGTACTGCACCTGGCCGTCCCACACCACCACGAAGGGCTGCTTCTCAAGCACCTGGGCGTTGAAGATGCGGCCGTTGTAGGCGCTGGTCATCACCACCTCCCGGTCCGCGAGCAGCTGCGGCGGCTGGGCGCCGGCTTCCCACCAGACGACGGAGTCCTTGATGGTGTCGAGCTTGGCGAAGGCGCGGTTCAGCCCCTCGGGCGTCTCCAGCACGGCATAGACTTCGCCGATCGGCACGCCGTCCGCCATCAGCGCGAACTCCAGGTTGATCTTGGCGATTCGGCGCAAGCCGCGACGCCCGGGAAAGCGTTCCAGGTCGAAGAAGTCGGCGATGGTGGACGGCGTGGCGTCGTCGAAGCTCTCGCGGTTGAAGGCGGTGATGGTGGCGGCGATCAGCTGGCCGGAGCCGCAGTCCGTCTGGGTGTCCGGCAGGTAGTCCTCGGCCGTTGGCGTGCCGTCCAGGGCGGCCGGCAGCCCCTCGGCGCTGAACGACTCCAGCAGGCCTTCGTCGCAGCCGCGCACCAGATCCTGGATCTCGAAGTCCACGACGTCCCAGTGGACGTTGCCGGTCTCCACCTGGGCGCGCACTTCGGCCAGCCCGCCGTTGTAGTCCTCGATGCGTACGTCGATGCCGGTTTCGGCGGCGAACGGGTCCAGGATGGCCAGCCGGCTGGCGCGCCCGTAGGAACCGCCCCAGGAAACGACGGTGAGGGATTCTTCGGCGCTTGCCGGCGCGATGCTCGTTGCGCCGGCGGCGAACGCCAGCGCGACAAGGGTTCGGTAGATGGTTTTCATGGTGCTTCCCCGGGTTGACTGCTCAAAGAGAATCTTCTGAACTGGGCCGCTTTGCCGCCATCAGTGCGCCAGCCAGGCGGCGAAGCGCTCGCTCACTTCGTCGCCGTGATCCGCCCACCACTCGTAGTCGAATATCAGCGCCGTCTCTCGGTTCTGCGCGCTGGTCGGCAGGTGCGGCGCCATGGGCGTGCCGGTGGCCAGATGCACCGGCGCGGGTCGGCTCGACAGGCGCGCCGGCCCGTAGGCGATGTAGGCGCTCAGCCGCGCCATCACGTCCGGGCGCAGGCTGTAGTGGACCAGCTGTCTGGCGGCGGCCAAGTGCTTGCTGCCGGAGACGATGCCGAAGCCGCCGCTGTTCAGCATCTGGCCGTCCCAGACGATGGCGAAGGGCTGTCCTTCCAGCGCTTGCGCGTTGAAGATGCGGCCGTTCGGCGCGGTGGTCATGGCGACTTCCTGGTCCGCCAGCAGCTGCGGCGGCTGAGCGCCGGTCTGCCACCAGACGATGACGTCCTTGATCGTGTCCAGCTTGCGAAAGGCGCGCTGCAAGCCTTCCGGCGTGTCCAGCGTCGCGTAGACCTGCTGCCGAGGCACGCCGTCGGCCATCAGGGCGAACTCCAGATTGTTGTGCGCGATCCGCTTCATGCCGCGGCGGCCGGGAAACTTGTCGAGGTCGAAGTAGTCCTGGAGGGACGTCGGCGCCTCGCCCTCGAAGGACTTGCGGTTGTAGGCGACGATGGTGGAGAAGAACAGCGTCGTGCCGCCGCAGTCGGTGATCATGCCGGGCGGGTAGTCGTCGGCGGCCGGCGTGCCGTCGGCGGCTTGAGGCAGAGTGTCGACGTCCACCAGTTCGACAAGCCCTTCGTCGCAGCCGCGCAGCAGATCCACGGTGTCGAAGTCCACCACGTCCCAATGCACGTTGCCGGTGGTCGCCTGGGTGCGCACTTCCGCCAGCCCGCCGTTGTAGTCGTCGAGGCGGATGCCGATTCCCGTCTCGGCGCTGAACGGATCCAGCACGGCGAGCTTGCTGGCCCGAGCGTAGGAACCGCCCCACGAAGCCACGGTGAGCGCTTCCGCGGCGTGCGCGGACGCAACAAGGGCGCTGGCAGACCACGCCAAGGTCGTCAGCAGCCAGCGACGCATCCTGGCCATCCTGCCACTGGCGGCCGGTGCGGCGTTGTCCAAACACGACTTGACGAGGCACGACTCGACGAGGCACGGCTTGACGAGACACGACTTGACGAGGCACGACTTGACGAATACGCGACTCGCACCCCTCGGCACCAGTGCCGGGCATTCCCTTCCACGCGCCTTCATCGCGCCAGCCACGCTGCGAACCGCTCGTTGATGTCGTCCGCGTGATCCGCCCACCACTGGGCGTCCTGGGTGAGCGCCCGGTCCAGATTGCCTTCGCCGGTGGGCATGTGCGGCGCCATCTGAACGCCGGTTTCCAGATGCGTCGAAACCAGCGGCAGCGCGGAGCGGCGCGAGGGGCTGTAGGAGATGTACTTGCTGATTGAGGCCATCACCTCCGGCCTTGCGGAGTACAGCGCCAGGCGTCGCGCCGCGCTGAGATTCGGCGTTCCGGCGACGATGCCGAAGCCGGCGGACTGCAAGTTCGCGCCGTCCCAGACCACCTCGAAGGGCTGCTTCTCGAGAACCTGGGCGTTGAAGATGCGGCCGTTGTAGGCGGTGGTCATCAGCACCTCGCCATCGGCGAGCATCTGCGGCGGCTGGGCGCCGGCGTCCCACCACACGACGTGTTCCTTGATGGTGTCCAGCTTGCGGAAGGCGCGCTTCAGGCCCGCCGGCGTGCCGAGGACGGCATAGACCTCGGCGCCGGGCACTCCGTCGGCCAGCAGCGCGAACTCCAGGTTGCTCATCGGCACGCGTCGCATCCCGCGCCGGCCGGGAAACCTGGCCATGTCGAAGAAATCGTCAATCGTGCTTGGCGTTGCGCCGTCGAAGGCGTTGCGGTTGTAGGCGTAGATGGTGGCCCCGAACAGCTGGCCGACGCCGCACTCCGAAAGCGCGTCGGGCAGGAAGTCGTCCAGCGGCGCCGTGCCGTCGGCGGATGGCGGCAGGGCGTCCAGGGACAGCGGTTCCAGCAGTCCCTCGTCGCAGCCCCGCAGCAGATCGGTCAGCTCCAGATCCACCACGTCCCAGTGGACGTTGCCGGTCTCCACTTGGGCGCGAATCTGCGCGAGGCCGCCGTTGTAGTCCTCGATGCGCACTTCGATGCCGGTTTCGGCGCTGAACGGATCCAGCACGGCCAACGTGCTGGCGCGCTGGTAGGAGCCGCCCCAGGAGACGACGGTGAGGGATTCCGCGGCGCCGACCGGGGAGCCAAGCAGGGCGGCCAGTGCCGCCACGAGAACGGACAGCGCGCCGGAGCGCCCCCGTCGTCGCGGTTCCGGGCGATTGCTTGCGCTTTCCATCGTCATGCCGGCGCCAGGGCGCGGCAGTCCGTCGTCGTCCAGCCGAGGCGCACTTTGTCTCCGCTCAGAACGCCGCCGTGGCCGATGATGTTGGGTATCTTCACCACGAAGTCGCTGCCGGCGAACGTGGTCTGCACGCGCAGATGATCGCCAAGGAAGGCCATGTCGTCGATCTCGACCTCGAACTCGTTGCTGTAGCGGCCGTGTTCCGGCGCCAGACCGACCCGCTCCGGGCGGATGGCCAGCACCACGTCGTCGCCCACCGAGCAGGGCACCACCATGAACGCCTTGACGACGTGGCCGGCGGCCTGCACGTGGACCGTGTCGCCGTCGATGGCCTGCACCTGCCCGTGCAGCAGATTGTTGTCGCCGATGAACGAAGCGACGAAGGGCCGCTCCGGTTCCTCGTAGAGCACCTCGGGGCTGGCCACCTGCTCGATGCGCCCGGCGTTGAACACCGCCACGCGATCGGACATGGCCATCGCCTCCTGCTGATCGTGGGTGACGTAGACCACGGTGACGCCCAGGGTGCGCTGGATGCGCCGGATCTCGAACTGCATCTCTTCGCGCAGGCGCCGGTCCAGAGCGCCCAGGGGCTCGTCCATCAGCACCAGATTGGGCTCGAACACCAAGGCCCTGGCGATGGCGACCCGCTGCTGCTGGCCGCCGGAGAGCTGGCCTGGGCGGCGGTCCTCGAAGCCGGACAGGCGCACCAGCTGGAGCGCCTGCTGCACCCGTTCGGCGATGGTGGCGGCGTCCAGGCCCCGCGCCTGCAGCGGAAAGGCCAGGTTGCCGCCCACCGTCATGTGGGGGAACAGGGCGTAGTTCTGGAACACCATGCCGATGTCGCGCTTGCGCGGCGGCACGTCGTCCACCGGCTTGCCGGCAACGCGAATCTCTCCCGCGCTTGGCGTCTCGAAGCCGGCGAGCATCATCAGGCACGTCGTCTTGCCGGAGCCGGAGGGCCCCAGGAGCGTCAGGAACTCGCCTTGGTGGACGACCAGCTGCAAGTCGCTGACGATCGGCGTCACGCCGTCGTAGCTCTTGTGGATGCCCAGAAACTCGACGTAGGGGGCGTCAGATTTCAACGGTTGGTTTCCTTCGGTTGGCGGCATGTCTGCCATCTACGCCGCCTCGCCAGCGCCGCGTCGGCGCAGCCACTCGACGGTGCCCATCAACGCCAGCGCGAAGGCGATCAGCATGGTCGCCACGGCCAGGATGGCGGGGCTGATCTGCTCGCGGATGCCGGCCCACATCTCCCGCGGGATGGTGCGCTGCTCCACGCCGCCCATGAACAGCACGGTGACCACTTCGTCGAACGAAGCGGCAAAGGCGAAGAGCGCGCCGGAGATGACCCCCGGCGCGATCAACGGCAGCTGCACGCGACGGAAGACGCGCCAGGGGCCGGCGCCGAGGCTGGCGCCGGCGCGGGTGAGGTTGCGGTCGAAGCTGGCCAGCGTGGCGGTGACGGTGATGACCACGAAGGGCGTGCCGAGGGCGGCATGGGCAAGGATCAAGCCGATGTGGGTCTGCGACAGGCCGACGCTGGAGTAGAAGAAGAACATGCCGGCGGCGGAGATGATCACCGGCGTCACCATTGGCGAAATCAGCAGCCCCATCACCGCCGGCCGGGCCGGCATCACCGGATTCGACAGGCCGAGCGCCGCCAGCGTGCCAAGCACCGTGGCCAGCAGCGTCGCCGAGACGCCGATGATCAGGCTGTTGGCCAGCGCCCGCAGCCAGCTTTCGTCGCCGACGACGGTGGCGTACCAGCGCAGCGAATAGGCGTTCGGGTCGAAGCGCAGCATGCCTTCGGTAAAGGTGAAGTAGGGCTCGACATTGAAGCTGAGGGGCGCCACGACGAGGATCGGCGCGATCAGAAACACGAACACCAGCGTGCAGAAGACGAGGTGCAGCGCATGGCCCGCGCCCTGGTGCCGGGCCGTCATCGCGGCGCTTGGCTCATGCGTTGCTGGCGCGCGTCGCCGCATTGGACGGCAGCGGCGCAACCAGCCAAAGGATTCGCGCCGCCGGCGGCATTGACGAGTGCGGCAGGTTCGTCGACCATGCAGCTCTTCCGTTCGCTCGATGACCCATGAACGCCCATCATATCAGCCAATTCGTCGCCGAACTGTGGGACGACAGCATCGTGCCGGCGTTGTCCGAGTACATCCGCATTCCGGCCAAGTCGCCGGCCTTCGACGGCGAGTGGCAGCAGCACGGCCATCTGCACGAGGCGGCGAAGTTCCTGCAGAGCTGGGTGAAGCAGTGCGGCGTGCGGGGTCTCCGGCAGCGCATCGTCGAACTGCCCGGGCGCACGCCGCTGTTGCTCGCCGAGGTGCCTGGCACGGCGCCGGGCACGGCGCTGCTGTACGGGCACTACGACAAGCAGCCCGAGTTCGACGGCTGGGAAGAAGGGCTGTCGCCGTGGAAGCCGGTGCTGCGCGACGGGCGCTTGTACGGCCGCGGCGGCGCCGACGACGGCTACGCCTGTTTCGCGGCACTGGCCGCCATCGCCGCCTTGCAGAGCCGGAATCTTCCGCACCCGCGCTGCGTGGTGTTGATCGAGGGCTGCGAGGAAAGCGGCAGCTTCGATCTGCCGCACTACATGGACGCCCTGGCGGAGGACATCGGCACGCCGGACCTGGTGGCGTGCCTCGACGCCGAGTGCGGCAACTACGATCAGTTCTGGCTCACCACTTCGTTGCGCGGCGCGCTGTCCGGCACGCTGCGGGCGCAAGTGCTTGCCGAGGGCGTTCACTCGGGCGCCGCCGGCGGCATCGTGCCGTGCAGCTTTCGCCTGCTGCGGCAGCTGATCGAACGAGTGGAAACGGCCGCCACTGGCCGCCTGGCCGAACTGCTGCATGTGGAAACACCGGCTGCCGTGTACGAGCAGGCGCGGGCCGTGGCGGAAGTGCTGGGCGACATGAACGTGCAGCGCTTCCCGTGGGCCGGAAGCACCGCGCCGGGGCCGATGCCTCCCGCATCGCTGGTGGTCGCGAACACCTGGGGCCCCTGCCTTGCCGTGGTCGGCCTGGACGGCGCGCCGGCGATTGCCGACGCCGGCAACACGCTGCGCCCGGCAACCGCCGCCAAGCTGGTGTTCCGCCTGCCGCCGACGTTGCCCGCCGCCGAGACCGCGAAGCGCCTGCGGCAAGTGTTCGAGGAAGACCCGCCGCAAGGCGCTGCGGTCTCCTTCAAGTGCGACGGAGCGCTGGACGGCTGGCATGCGCCGCCGCTGGCCGACTGGTTGCAGACGGCGCTCGCCGAAGCATCCGGCGAGTACTTCGGTGCGCCGCTGATGAGCATGGGCACCGGCGGCACCATCCCCTTCATGAAGATGCTCGGCGACCGCTATCCGAACGTGCAGTTCGCGGTGACCGGCGTACTCGGGCCGCACTCCAACGCCCACGGCCCCAACGAGTTCCTGCACATCGACACCGGCAAGCGAGTCACCGCCTGCACCGCGCACATGCTGCACGCGCTGGCGACTCGCGCGGATCGGACGACTTGACGGCGTCGACTTTCCCGGACGAGTCGAACCGCGCCGAGCACGGAGTTGCCCTTATAGGTGCAAGTTCAGGACGTTGTAGTCCTTCAACACCGTCTCGCGGCTCGTCTCGTTCCAGCGGTTGTCGTCTTCCTGGCCGACGAACGGCTGGTAGCGGTACGGCGTTTCGTTCGGATAACGCTGCGCACGGGCATCGATGGCCAGCTGAATGGCACGCGACCGCTGCCAGATGCGCCGCGCGTCGTAGCGGACGGTTTCGCCGTCGCGCTGCCGCTGGCGGACGTTCAGCACCGCGTCCCGGCGGTGGAAGCCGAACACGACGCTGACGCGCCGCTCCGTGGAGACGTTGGCGAACGAGCCGTGCAAGGCCTGGCGATTGCAGATGGCCACGTCGCCCGCTGCGCAGAGCATCGGCGCCGCGTCCGGCAGGCGGTCCGTGCCGCACGCCGCCACTTTCGCCCCGATGTCGATCTTGCCGAGCTTGTGGCTGCCCGGCACCACCCAAAGCGCGTTCTCCGGCGTCGTCGGATATAGCTGCGCCATGTAGTTGAAGCCGTGGATGTCCTCGTGCCAGCGCGGATGCTCCCAATGCGTCGTGCCGTCCTGATGCCAGGCGACCGAGGTGCCAAGCCCCGGCTCCTTGATCCAGATGGAATCCGCGAACGGCGTGAAGTCGGCGCCGTTCAGGCTCTCGGCGACGCGCAGCAGGTCCGGGTGTCCGTACAGCCGCAGGCACGAATCCATCGCCTGCAGGATGCCGTAGACGAAGAAGAGCGTCCACGGCGGCGCGTCCGCGCCCGGTGCCGGCTCGGCCATCTTCGCCGGATGCCGGCCGTGGTTCTTGCCGGTGCCGCCGTAGGGATCGGAAAGCGGCTTGCCGAAGGAGAACGGCGGAATGCGCAAGTCCTTTCCGAAAGCTGATCTGCCGAGCCGGTCCACCGCGGCGCCGGGTGCGCGCGGCGCGCGCGCCAGCAACTCGGCCAGTTCGCGCTGCAAGTCTTCGATTTCGGCACTCTGCAGCAAGCCTTGCAGAACGTAGAAGCCGTGGCGGCGGTAGGCGCTGGCGATGTCCGGGTGCAGCTGGCCGTTCCCGTCGAAGCGCAGACGGCCGCGATTGCCGAGATCGAGCGCGCGCCTTTCGCCCTGGGAAAAGTAGACGTTCGCCGTGGAGTCCGCTTGCCGTGCCATGTGCTCCTGACTCACCGATGAAGCCCTATGAACTGCGCGACCTTGTTGGCCGGCTTCAGGATGGGGATGAACATGCCGCCGCGCAGTCCGTGCTGCCGCCAAGCGCGGCGGGACTCCAGGTTGCCGTTGATGACGTTGCCTGGAAACCGATTGGAGTTGCCGCCCGGCGCCATCTTCACGAGCGTGCGATCGATGTGCATCGAGTCGAGACCGTGAACGAACAGCAGCCGCAGCTGCAGCTCGTAGTCGCTGGCGACCGGGTAGTTCAGATTGAACAGACCGTAGGTGTCGTAGGTTTGTCGCCGCACGTAGAACGCCGGATGCGGAGGCCGCCAACCGAGATACCACTTGAACTTGCGGTTGACTCCGGCCCGCCAATGCCGCCACGACTTGCCGTCGTCGTTCTCGTAGACGATGTTGCCGTAGCAGACTTCGATGTCGGGACGGTGCTCGAATACATCCACCACTTCCTGCAGAACGTCCACGTCCGCGTACCGGTCGTCCGCGTTCAGGATGCCGATCACCTCCCCGGTGGCATAGCCGATGCCCTTGTTCATGCCATCGTAGATGCCCGCATCCGGCTCGCTGATGCACACGTTCAAGTCGGCGGCGTAGCGCTCCAGGACGTTGAGCGTCCCGTCCGTCGAACCCGCGTCGATGACGATGGTTTCCAGTTCGCAGTCGAGGCGCTGGGCGAAGACGGAGTCGAGCGCGCGGCAAACGCGAACGTCGTTGAAGACCGGCATGACTACGGAAATCTTCACGGGCCTGGCGTGTTCGCCTACGAGGTGGACACTTGCGCGGCAATCCAGTCGTAGGTGACCTTGATGCCCTCGGCGAGGGTGGTCTGCGGCTGCCAGCCAAGCGTTTTCGCGAGCAGCGAATTGTCGCTGTTGCGACCGCGTACTCCTTGAGGCTGCGTCAGGTCGTGCTCGGCGCGCAGGCGCTTGCCGGCGGCTTCGCAGACCGCGGCGACGAGCTCGTTGACCGTGACCATTTCGTCCGAACCAAGATTGATCGGCGCGAAGCAGTTCGACTCCATGATGCGGCGAAGCCCCTCCACGCAGTCGTCGATGTAGCAGAAACTGCGCGTCTGCTCGCCATCGCCCCAAACGGCGATGCTGCCGTTCTGCGCCGCCAACGCGACCTTGCGGCAGATCGCGGCAGGCGCCTTTTCCCGCCCGCCGTCGTAGGTGCCGAGGGGCCCGTAGATGTTGTGGAAACGGACGATCCTCGTGTTCAGTCCGAACTCTTCGCGGTAGTAGCTCGCAAGCTGTTCGGCGAACAGCTTCTCCCAGCCGTAGCCTTTCTCCGGGTCGGCTGGAATCGCCTGCGCCTCCCGCAAGGGCGTCGTGTCCGCGTCGTCCTGCAGAAAACTCGGATAGACGCAGGCCGAACTGGTGTAGAGATAGCGCTTTGTTCCCGCGCCGCGGGCCGCCTCGAGCATGTGGCTGTTGATGAGGGTGTTGTTGCGCGTAAGCAGCGCATGGTTGGCGCTGATGTAGCCGATGCCGCCCATGTCGGCCGCAAGTTGGTAGACGTCCTCCACGCCGTCCGTCGCTTGCTGGCAGTTCTCGAACTCGCGCAGGTCCAGGAGACGGAACTCGTCCGCGGCGCTGGGGGCGAACTCGGGGCGCTTGACGTCCACTCCTCGCACCCAGTGCCCCTCGTCCTTGAGACGGTTCACGAGGTGATGGCCAATGAATCCGCCAGCGCCCGCGACGAGGACCTTGAGCCGGTTTGCCATGGGAAGTCAGCTTAGCAAGTCCTCGCGGGCGAATTAAGCGGCTGCCTGTCAAGCAGGCTAGTGCAGCAAGCTGTCGCGTTCCTTGCTGCGCTGGCCGAACTGCGTGGCAAGGAAGTCCATCTGGTCGCCAAGGATGCGGCCAGAGTTGGTCAGCGCCAGGTATTCCGCGATGTTCGGCACGTAGGGCAGAGCGAGCAGCTCCATCCCGCACTCGTGGGGAAGGCGACTGCCCTTGCGGTGATTGCAGCGCTTGCAGGCCGCCACGACGTTCTCCCAGTCGTCGCCGCCGCCTCGGGATCGGGGCACGACGTGATCCCGGGTCAGCGCTCCGCGCGGGAAGACCCGGCCGCAGTAGAGGCAGAGGTTGCGGTCGCGCCCGAACAGCGCGGCGTTGGTGAGCAGCGGCGTCGGTCGTACCCGGGGGGCGCGTCGGCCGCCGCAGGCGATGATGCTGTGGACATCCACCGTGGTGCGGCTGCCGTCGATGCGCGAGTGTCCGCCACGCAGCCGCAGCACGGAATCGCCCAGCGTCCAGGCCACCAGATCCCGAGCGTGCAGGCACACCGCCTCTTGCCAGCTCGCCCAGTCCACGGGCTGGCCAGAGACGTTCAGCCGCAGAATGCGCGGCACCCTGTTGAAGCTGTCCAGTGTCGCAAGCATGGCTGCAACTGGCCTTGTCAAGCCCCAAAAAGGGCGCAGTGTGGACGAAACCGGCTTGTGAAGCAAACCTTGGCGGCTGTCGCCGGCTGCCGGCGCCGCAAAACGACGTGGCCCGCGAGCCGAACCTCAAGGGGATGCAGTGCTCTTGGTCGCCTCCGGAGATGCCGTCTTTCGTCGTTGGCGGAGTGCGGCGCGCCGTCGCGGCAAGCCGGCTCAGCTGCCTCCGGTCGCGTCGGTGTCGTTGGCGTCTGCGGGAGTCTTCTCGGGTTTCTCTTCCGTGGCGCCGCGGCGGTCGGCCAGTTCTCCGAGGAACTCCGGCAGTTCGATGCCGGCCATCTTGGCCACTTCGTGGAACGGCGGCAGCGCCTGGGTCAGGCCGCCGAGGAACTTGCCGACGGCGCTGCCCTGGCCGCCGTCGTACACCACTACCTTCTCGAAGTCGATGTTGCTGATGGCGCTGGCCTGGACTTCGGCGATGTTCTCCAGCTTGTCGACGATCATCAGCCGCGCTGCCTTGTCCGGATCGCCGCCCGCGGCCTGCACGATGTCGCGGAAGCCATCGGCCATCTTGGTGAGTATTTCCATGCGGCCCAGGGCCTCCCCGGCCATCTTGGCCTGGGTGGCCTCGCCCTCGGCCTCGCCAGCCAGCACTTCCTTCTGCTTCTCGCCCTCGGCTTCGGTGCGCACCCGGTCGCGCTCGATCTCCGCCGGCACGACGATGTTGGCGTATTCCCGCGCCCGGTCGCGGTCGGCGCGGGCGACCTCGGCTTCCCGCTCGGCGACGTAGCCTTCCTGCTCGGCGGCGGCGTGCTTGACCGCTTCGGCGGCGTCGCCGCGCCGCTTCGCCTCGGCCTGGGCTTCGCGCAGGTCCGCTCCCGAGGCGGCCTCCACCGCTTGCGCCTGGTTCTCGCCGGTCACCGCCTTGGCATTGGCTTCGGAGACGCGGATGCGCTGTTCCCGCTCGGCTTCGGCGGAGCCGACGGCGCCGTCGCGCTCCTGCTGCGCCACCTGCACCTTCGCCTTGTTGATGGCTTCCGCCGCGGCGCGCTGGCCCAGCGCCTCGATGTAGCCGGATTCGTCGGTGATGTCCGAGATGTTGACGTTGATCAGCCGCAGGCCGATCTTGATGAGTTCGGACTCGATGTTCTCCAGCACCCGGCTCTCGAACTTCTCCCGGTCGCCGTTGATCTCTTCGATGTCCATCATGGCGATGGTGGCGCGCAGCTGGCCGTAGATGATGTCCCGCGCGGCTTCCTCGATCTGGCGGGTGTCCAGGGAAAGCAGGCGCTCGGCGGCGTTGTTCATCAGTTCCGGCACCGTGCCGATGCCGAAGGTGAAGCGCGACGGCACGTTGACGCGGATGTTCTGCTTGGACAGGGCGCCGCGCAGATCGATGTCGACGGTCATCGGCGTGAGGTCCAAGTAGCGATAGCCTTGAATGACGGGCCAGACGAACGTGGTGCCGCCGTGGATGGCCTTGGCCATGCGGTCGCCGCCGACCTGGCCGTACTTGACGAGGATGCGGTCCGACGGGCAGGTGCGGATGCGGCGGATCACGGCGATCGCCGCCACGACGAAGACGATGGCCAGCAGGACGGCGACCACGATCGTGGGCGAAATTTCCATTACGAGCTCCTACGTTTGTGCTTTGCGCCGGCTCAAGCG
Organism: Candidatus Azotimanducaceae bacterium; assembly: GCA_965199875.1. GTDB lineage: Bacteria > Pseudomonadota > Gammaproteobacteria > Pseudomonadales > Azotimanducaceae > VXYL01. The sequence goes on from OZ241346.1 coordinate 981,144, forward strand.
CCGCTGACGACGAGTTGGCGGCCGGAAAGACCGACGACGGTTATCGAGGCATTGCGGTTCAAGGCGCGGCCGTCGGTCACGGCGTGGCACTCCAGTTGTCGATCCTGCACCAGGACGCTCACCTTGCCGACGCCCGAGCGGCTCTCCGGCACCGCCAGGGTGACCGTGCCGGCCTGGCCGATGGCGTTCTCCATGCGCAGGTTGCCTTCGTGTTTGAGCATCGACATCAAGGCCAGGAGGCCCATGTTGACGCCGACGAACACCGCGCCGACGAAGCAACCCGTCAACAGCGCCAAGGCGGTGTGGGTGAGGCCCCAGTCGTAGGCCATCAAGCCGCCCCAGCCCAGCCCCATCAGAAACGACACGCCGTTGCGGATGGTGAAGATGTCGCCGAACGGAATGCCGCTCGCGCCGCCGACGTCGTCGGCGATGGCGCCGTGGTCGGGGTCGGCGCCGTCGGCTTCGCCGATGCCGAACACCGTGAACGCCACTTGCACGGCGAACACGGTGGTGGAGAACGCCGCGACGACGAACAGCGTCTGTTCCAGCGCGGAGAGGCCGTCGAACCAGTCTGCCATGTGGCTGCCCTCGAAGCGAAGCGGCTTGGCCGCATTGACATATATTGTCAGACGATTCGGCGTCGTCCAGCAACTTGAGAACGCGGGAAGTTCCCTGCAAACAAACTGGAGGCCGCTGCACGTTTTTCCGCCAGACCTCGCCGGCGTTGCGCCTTCGCGCCGAACGTCTTTTGCAAGGCCCACCTGCTACAGTAGCCCCATGAGCGCAACGTTGAAGGCGCCGGCGCTTGCCGAGCAGCCGATCTCCGTCACCCGCAAGATGGCGGCGTCGCTGCCGCAGCTGCGCGCCAAGGCGCAGGCCAAGGGCTTGGCCATCCACCACCTCGGCGCTGGCTATCCGAACCCGGAAGTGACGGATCCGCGCGGCTTCATCGCCCACCAGGAGGCGTTCTTCGAGCACCTGCGGCGCAGCGAGGGCTTGAACGATGCGGCGGCGCTGCCGGAGTTTCTGCGCGAATCCTACGCCTATACGGACACCCTCGGCCCGCTCGGTCCGCGCCAGTCCTTCGCCGCCGTCTACGGCAGCGACTGGGGCGTCGACATGGATCCGGCGAAGCTGCTGCCCACCGTCGGCGCCACCGGCGGCATCAGCCTGCTGTGCTCGCTGTTCGAGCGTCCGGGGCAGGCAATCGCCTACATCGCCGACGCGCCCACCTACGCCGGCTTCCTGGCGCGAGCGACCTTGTGCCGCCACGCGCAGGTCTACAGCATCGACATGGACGAAGAAGGCGCACGGCCTCAAGCGCTGCGGCAGGCGATCCGCCAGGCCCGCGCCGACGGCTGCTTCGTGCCGTTCTACTACACCGTGCCGGACGGCCACAATCCGGCGGGCTTCTCGTTCAGCGCGGCAAGGCGCCGGGCGATCCTCGACGTCGCTGCCGAGGAAGACGTGCTCGTCGTCGAGGACGCGCCCTACGTCTACATCAGCTACGCCCGGCCGTCGCAGCGGCCGCCGCCGTTCTTCGCCTTGGACCCGGCGCGCACGGTGCATCTGTTCACCGGCTCGAAGATCGGCTTGCCGGGGCCGCGGGTGGGCTTTGCCTACACGGAAGCGACGGTTGCCGTGGTCGGCGGAAAGACCGCGGCGCTGACGGATCTGCTGCTTGCCGAAGCCAGCGCCGACATCCTGTTCCACAACCCGCAGGCGCTGCGCGGGTTCGAGTCGCTGCTGTTCGACGAGACCTTCGCGCGGCGCCGTTCGCTGTGGCCGGTGGCGGAACGCAAGCTCGAGGTGTATCGGGAAAACCGCGCCATCCTGCTCGAAGGGCTGGAAGCGAAGCTCGGCGCCTATCCGCGGCACTTCCGCTGGACGCGGCCCGAGGCTGGCTTCTTCAGCGTCTTCACCTTCTTGCGCCCGGACATCGTGGTGGACGACGAGTTCATCGCCAGGCTGGTGGAGGAATACGGCGTCGTGGTGGTGCCGATGTACGACTTCTATCCGGCGGATGCCCGTCGGCGCAACCCGCGCGCTGGCTGCGACCAGGTGCGGCTGTCGTTCTGCTTCACCGAACGCACCGGCACCGGACGCCGCGCCGACCTGGCGGCAGCCGTCGATGCCTTCGCCGAAGCCGCACTGCGCGAGGCCGGGCCGTAGCCGGTTGGTTGCCGAGCGTGCCTTCCGGCAAGCCGCCGGCGCTGTTCAGGCGGGTTGCGGCTGCATCGAGGCGAGCGCCTGCCGATAGGCCAAGGGCGGCGGCACCGCCAGCTGCCGTCGCACGTCGGCCAGCGGCAGCTTCAGCATGGCTTCCCAGTCCTGCTCCGGCAGCCAGCTGGCGTGGCGGCCGTTCTGGAAGGCCTTCCACATCGCCCGCAAGGCGGCCAGGCCAGCGCCTCGGGTTTCCAGCCAGGCAGCGACCAGAACGATCACGCCAACGCCGCGATTGCGCGTCTGCGCGTAGGTGAAGGCCAGCAGGCAGGCCTCGCCGAATGGGTCGCGTCCGTAGCCGGTGACGGTATGCCAAAGATCGTGCTGGTCGCGCATGCGTTCGGCGAAGCGGCGCAGGTCCGGATCGCGGTAGCTGTAGGCGTTGTCGTCGCTCTCGGTGCTGGCCTCCACCAGGCCGTCGGCGGACAGCGACTCGCCGTAGATGAAGTCGTGGTAGGCGCGTCCCAGCGTACACTCGGGCAGCTTCGCCAATGCCTGGCGGTCGTGCAGGGTGTCGAGCAGGTCGATCTTCCGCGCCAGAACGCGCTTGCCGGTCTCGCTGCGGCGGAAGCGGCGCAGGCCGCGCACTTGGGAAGGGCCGCCCAGAGCGCGGATGATCTCGAACACCCGTGGCGTGTCTTCCGGGTCCTTGACGAGCTGGCGCAGGGCGCGCCATGCCGCCGCCGGGCGCATGCGGCCGATCTCGGATGTCATCGGTCGATCCTCAAGCTTGTCCGATGCGGACGAGCATAGCGCCACGGAGGCGGTAACATCCATCGCAACGCGCATCGGCCGCAAGGCCGCAGACGACTCGAGGCAGGTGGAGCAGGTGGCGAAGCGTTCGGACGACAACGACGCCAAGGCTCGGCCCGTGCGCGAGCGCGTGCTGTACGGCCTGTCGCTGCCGGAGCGCGCCTTGCGCAGCACCGCCGGAGTGCTTGGCGGCACGCTGCGCGAGTCGGCGGCGCTGCTGCTGCCGGAAGCGTTTCGCAATGCCAAGAGCTACCAGGTGTTCGTCGGCCAGATGCTGGACTTCCTGGCGGAAGACGTGGGGCGCGTTGGCGAACGCGGCGAAACAGCGTCTAACCGTGGCCAGGACTACGTCGCCCGCAAGACGGTGGGCAACTTCATCGACGTCGCCAGCCTGGCCACCGTGCATCTCTCGCCCATGCTGCTGCTCGCGCTGGTCAGCGACCTGGCCTACGGTTCCCAGGCGTATCTGCGCGAGTTGGCGGAAGAGCTGCAGCGCCAGGGCGTGATCGCGGATGCGTCGAGCGTCGACAAGGTGGACGATCTGCTGGACCAGGTGGCGGACTTCAGCAGCCGCACCGCCACGGCGTTCGATCAGCCGCCGCTGTCCGTGGACGGGCTGAAGGAAACCGTGCGGCGGACCCGCGACGATCTGCAAAACATCGACATCGCCCTGCTGCTGCCCCAGGCGGAACTGGCGACGCGCTGGCAGCAGATGAAGGACTCCGCTCGCCGTCAGGGAGTCAGCCCGTTCCAAATCTCCGGCTTGATGACGCTCGCTTCCCTCGACACCGTGGGCAAGCTCGGCAACGGCGCTCTGTCGACGGTGCAGGCCGCCGGCACGCTGCTCAGCCGCCACGTCCTCGACCACTATCGAGAAGTCCACGCGGACATCGACCAACGCGGCTTCCACCGCACCCTCGCCGCCACGGCACGACCCTACTTGCAAGCGGCCTGGGGCAACTTCTCCCCCCAACGGGCAACGCTTACGGAGGAGTTTCTCGGCGACGACGGCGGCGCCAGCCGCGCCTGGGGCAAGGCCCGGCGCTGGCTGGGCGACCGCCGCTCTTGAACCCGTTGGGCCGTGCTACGGTGCGTACCCTATGTCCATGTCCTCGCCAAAACTGCACAGCTTGGCTTTGACGGGTTTCCGCAGCCTGGCGTCCGAACGGATCGTGCTCTAGGAAGGAGAATTGCGAGTGAATATCAAACTTGCAGTGGTGGCAGTGACAATTCTTGTCTTGGGGGCCTGTGCGATACCAGCGCCGACCGCAGTGGTCGACAAGTCGGCGGCGGAGGTGCTACTGGAGGAAATGCAGGCCATCGACGAACGCGCTCGCCAACCGTGCAGGCAGCACTTTGTCAAGGTCGAAGATCAGTGGCATGTGGAGTTCGTTGATGGAGTAGTGTGGCCGTTTGCCAAAGTGGTGAACTACTGGGCGACGCATCCCGACGGATACTCTTTGTCCGACATTCGGCGGATAGAAGGTGGGGTTAGACAGCAATTGGCACCGGAAAGGCGCTCTAGGGTGCCGGTCACCGAGCAGTTTCTGTTCATGTTGTTTGCCTGTGATGGACTTACGGCAGCCACAAGGCGGTGAACGCCGTGAACGGAAGAATTTGGTGGCGGTCGTGGCAGTGCGCCACAGCCTCACTAGCAGGAAACGGGGCTGCCATTGGCGCCTTCCACGACGCCGTCGCCGTCGTTGTCAGTGGCCAGCCGCGTGCGGCCGTGGGCGTTGACGACCAGCAGCCGGGCCTGGCGCGGGTTGCCGTCCGGGGGGCACACCAGCATGTTGCCGTTCTGCCAGTCCGTCAGCCCGGTGGGCAGCATGGACAGCGACTTGCGGTTGCGGAACGAGCGCCAATAGACGCGATAGCCGGTGGCCAGGGGCGGCAGGCGCAAGGCGACTTCCTCGCTGGCTTCCAAGCGTCCGTTGTCGTTGGCGTCCAGGAAGACGATGGCGCCCTCGTGCCAGGCGTTGCGTTTGCCGCAGCGGGCACCGCCGCCGGGACAGAGAGTGGCCCTTGTGCGCCGGGCGACGGCGAGGTGTCGGGCGAACTGCACGGCGTCGTGCAGCTGCCGAACGGCGTCGTCGGAGCGGTTGCGCGCGACCAGGCTCGACATGCCGGGTGCGACGGCGGTGACCAGCACGGCGGCGATGGCGAGGGTTGTGGTCAGTTCGGCGAGCGTCATGGTCTTGAACCGTTTGGGCACAATGGTGACGCCAGCTTGAACGAAGGCGCTCCCTCACCGCTATGGCAGCAGGCTGCAATGCATGTAGGAAATCTCAGCGGAGATCCGGCCATCGGCCGCGCGCTTGGCAAGCCGATGGCGTTCTGACGAAACGGTGGTCGCTGGCGCGGCCTCTACGCCGGGGGTGGGCAGTAGCTGCTCGAACCGCGCTACGGCGGCGCTGGGTCGGCTTCCGGGCGGGGTATTTCCAGCGGTGGCGGCGCGTCGGAGCGGCTGAGCAGGCCGAACGTCACCACGTTGACCCAGGAGCGCTGGCGGCGTTCCAGCACGTTCGCCAGCACCAGCTTGCCCTCGTCGTTGAAGCCGCGGTAGTCCGGGAAGTTGAGCGCCAGCACGCGCAGCGAGTCTTCGGCGGCGTCCTCGAGGCCGAGTTTCCAGTTCGATTCCACCAGCACGGCCAGCGCGTCTGGCACCGCCGGCGTCTGGGCGTAGTTTTCGATGACGTGGCGGGCGCGGTTGGCCGCCGCCACGTAGGCGCCGCGGCCGAGGTAGTAGGTGGCGATGTGCGCTTCGGCGTCCGCCAGCACGTTGCGCAGGTAGATCATCCGCTGGCGCGCGTCGGGGGCGTACTCGCTGGCGGGAAAGCGGCTGATCAGCTCGTTGAAGTCCGCGAACGCTTGCCGGGCGTTGGAGATGTCGCGCTCCGCGAGTTCCGTCTTCATGAATCGGCCGCTGGCGCTGCGGTCCCGGGCCAGTGCGGTCAACCCCTTCATGTAGTAGGCGTAGTCGACGTTCGGATGCTGGGGATGCAGGCGAATGAAACGCTCCGCGGCAGACTGCGCGGCGTCCAGATCCCGGGCCATGTGGTTGGCGTAGATGAGCTCCAGCTGCGCCTGCTCCGCGTAGCGTCCGAACGGAAAGCGCGCTTCCAAGCGTTGCAGGCGAGTGATGCTCTCGGTGTAGTTGCCCGTGCGCAAGCCAGCCTGCGCGCGGCGATAGAGCGCCTGTTCGCTGGTTTCTGCCTCGAGGTCTTCCTCGTCGTCGCCGATGAACGGCATCCAAGCGCAGCCGGCAAAGCCGCCGGCCAGGACGATGGCCAACGCGACGGCGAACGGCCGCGCTCCAGCGCGCCAGGAGGCCCGGCGCATTGGGTTCGTGGGCTTGCTCGTGTTCGGGATCACAGCGGCTTCGCGTGGCGACGAGTGGCGTATCCTAGGAGAATGTCGGCAAGCGGCACAAGTACACAAGACGCGCGCGGTGGTGGACTGGCCGCTTCCCGGTTGGTCGAATTGGACGCCCTGGTGCCCGGCGAGTTCAACGGCAAGCGGTTCGACTGGGCGGTGGCGAGGCTGGTTGCCGGGGCTGCCGAAGCGCCGACGCTGTCGCGCTCGGAACTGAAACGCTGGATCGAAGCCGGCTGGATACGCCTGAACGGCGGGCCGGCGAAGCCGAAGACCCTGCTTCGGGGCGGCGAGCGAATCCAGGTGCGCGCCAACCGCGAGCCGCGTTTCGACTGGCAGGCAGCCGAACCCTTGGCCTTCCCCGTCGTCCATGCGGACGATGCCGTGATCGTCGTCGACAAGCCAGCCGGGCTGGTGGTACACCCCGGCGCCGGCAATCCCGGCGGCACTCTGGTCAACGGCATGCTGCATCGCTGGCCCAAGCTCGCCGAGCTGCCCCGCGCCGGCCTCGTGCATCGCCTGGACAAGGACACCAGCGGCCTGATGCTGGTGGCTGCCAGCCCGGACAGCCAGCTCCAGCTGGTGGCCGCCATGAGCGAACGGCGCATCGAACGGCGCTACCTGGCACTGCTGGAAGGGCAGGTCCTGGCCGACCAGCGCGTGGAACTGCCCATCGGCAGGGACCGCCGCAACCGACTGCGCCAGGCGGTGCGCGAGGACGGCCGCGACGCGGCCACCGATCTGCGAATACTCAAGCGCTACCCGGCGCATACCCTCGTCGAAGCCCGGCTGCAGACCGGCCGCATGCATCAGATTCGGGTGCATTGCGCGGCGATTGGCCATCCGCTGGCGGGCGACAAGCGCTACGGCGCCCGTGGCGTGGTGCCGGCGCAGATGACGGCCGCGGACGCCGCTTGCGTGCAGGGCTTCGGGCGGCAGGCGCTGCACGCCTTCCACTTGGCGTTCGAGCATCCGCAGACGGCTGCGCCATTGCGCTTCGAGTCCAAGCCGCCGGCGGATTTCCAGCGCCTGCTGCAGGCGCTCGGCCAGCCCGGCCAGCCCGGCCAGATTCCCTGAGTGGCACTGACCTCGCGGAAGCCGGTTTTTGCGGCGCGCGGAAGTTGCGGAGCAGCTCGAACGCGCCCCGACAAGGCGCGCCTAGCCGCTTTGCCGCTGCTTGCGAGTCAACTCCCGCCAGAGGAACTCGTAGACCAGCGCCCACATGAAGGCGCTCTGGGCGTTGTCGGCGGCACCGCCGTGGCCGCCCTCGATGTTCTCGTAGTAGGTCACGTCGTGGCCCATGTCCTTCATCTTCGCCACCATTTTGCGGGCGTGACCGGGGTGTACGCGGTCGTCGCGGGTGGAGGTGGTCACCAGGAGCGGCGGATAGTCGGCTTGCTGGCTTAGGTTGTGGTACGGCGAATAGCCGCGCAGGAACGCCCAGTCTTCCGGGTCGTCCGGGTTGCCGAACTCGGCCATCCAACTGGCCCCGGCCAGCAGCTGGTGGTAGCGGCGCATGTCCATCAGCGGCACCTGGGCGACCACCGCGGCGAAGAGGTCCGGCCGGCGGATGAGCATGTTGCCCATCAGCAGGCCGCCGTTGCTGCCGCCAAGGATGCCGAGCTGGGCCGGCGTCGTCGCGCCGCGCTGCAGCAGGTGTTCGGCGACGGCGATGAAGTCGTCGTAGGCCAGGTGGCGGTTGGCTCTCAAGGCCGCCTGATGCCAGTCCGGGCCGAACTCGCCGCCGCCGCGGATGTTGGCCACCACGTAGGCGCCGCCGCGCTCCAGCCAGCCGATGCCCACCCCGGCGGAATAGCGCGGCAGCTGCGCGATCTCGAAGCCGCCGTAGCCGTAGAGCAGAGTTGGGCCTGGTTGCGCGTCGGCCGTGCGGGTTGCTCGGGCCTTGCCGACTTGGAAGTACGGAATCCGGGTGCCGTCCTTCGACGTCGCCCAGTGCTGGGCGATGGCGAGGCCTTCCGCGTCGAAGTAGCCCGGCGAGCGCTTCAGCGGCGTCGGTTCTTCGCCCACCGTGCCCAAGGACAAGGTTGGCGGCGTCAAGTAGTCCGTGGCGTCGACGAAGTAGCGGTCGTCTTCGTCCGCTTCCACCGGCCAGACGGAAACGGTGCGATAGCCATCCTCGCCGTTGGCGAAGAGGGGCTTCTGCGTCCAGCCATCGGCCATCGGCGTCGCCAACTCGATGCGGTTCCTCACGTTGTCGAGCACGTTGATCAGGACGTGGTTGCGGGTGGGCGCGAAGCTGGCCAGCGAAGTGCCCGGAACAGGCTCGTAGAGCACGTGGAAGTTGCGCTTGCCCTTGAGGAAGTCCGCCAGCGGCGTTGCCAGCAGGCTGCCGGCGCGGTAGACCCGGCCAGCGCTCCGCCAGTCGGACTTCAGTTCCACGAACATCCGCCCCCGATGCATGGACGGCGAAGCGTCGGTGGGCACGTTCAGCGGCGTCAGCTCGCCATCGTCGTAGACGAACAGCTGGCGGTTGTAGAAGTCGATGCCGCGCCACACCAGCCGCAGTTCGTAGCCGGTGGCGAGGTCCGCATAGGCGCCGACGGAGACGTCCGATGCTTCGCCTTCGAAGACCACCTGGGCCTCTTCCAGCGGCTGACCGCGCTGCCACAGCTTGACAATGCGCGGATAGCCGGAGCTCGTCATCGTGCCGGGGCCGAAGTCGGTCGCCACGAACAGCGCGTCCTGCGCCGCCCAGTCGGCGCTGCCCTTCGCCTCCGGCAGGAAGAAACCGCCGTCCTCGGGCTTCACGAACCGCTTCCTGCGCAGGTCGAACTCGCGGGTGACCACGGCGTCCGCGCCGCCTCGGGAGAGGCGCACCAGGCAGCGATCGTGCCTGGGCTGGCGGCAGTGGTAGCCGTTCAGCACCCAGTTTTCGCGTTCCTTTCGGGCCAGCCGGTCCAAGTCCAGCACCGGCTCCCAGTCCGGTTCGTCCAAGCGGTACTGCTCCAGGCTGGTGCGCCGCAGCAGGCCGCGAGGATGGTCCTTGTCGCGCCAGAAGTTGTAGTAGCGGTCGCCCAGCTTGCCGATGCCGGGAATGCGATCTTCGGAGTCGAAGACCTCCAGCAGCCGCTCGCGCAGCCGTTTGAAGGAAGACTTGCTCGCCAAGGTGCGCATGGTGGCGCGGTTGCGCGCCTTGACCCACTGCAGGGCCTTGCGGCCGTCGATGTCTTCCAGCCAAAGGTACGGGTCTTCCTCCACCGCGTTCTCCTTGTTGGTCGTTGTTGCTTGCTCGGCCGCCGGCGCCTGTTCAGCCGCGAGCCCCGCGGTCGCCAGGAGCGCCACGGCCAGGCCAGTCAGCCGCCTCGCGACTCGCGCGTTCGCTCTGCCGGTGCGCCTTGCCGCCAAGACGCGGCGGGCCGGTGCGCTCATGGTCTTCCCCTCGCTCGCCAGCCGCTAGCCGAAGGCGAGATCGTGCAGCCACGGCAGGCCGAAGGCCAGCACGACGCTGACGACCAGGCCTGAGAACGCCTTCAGGGCGTCCGAAACCACTTTCCGCGAGGTGTCCTTCGCGGAGGTGTCCGCCAGGAAGGACGACAGCGCGAACTCGCGCCCGGCGAGCACGCCGAGGAACACCCAGGTGGTGCTCATGGGCATGTCGCTCCACTCCTTGAACACCAGCAGCACCATGCCGTAGATGAAGTCGATGATGGTGGCGGCGCGGATGTCCGTGGTATCCGTCTTGCTGGTGACGATCTGCTGAATCTTGCCGCCGAACTGGTAGAAGATGTAGCCCTGCATGGCGACGAGGACGAAGACGCCGAACAGCAGCCAGCCGAGAGGCAGCGAGCGCGGCAGATAGACGAAGATGTTGGCGAGGTCCTGGATGAGCCACTGGCTCCACAGAAAAGCCGTGGACGACCACTGCAGGAACACCCAGTAGGCGGGTATTTCGCTGCCCTTGGTGCGGTGGAAGTGTTCGCTCAAGCGCTTGAACAGCAGACGGAACAGCACGATGGCGGCGGCGAACGCGACCACGTAGCCGGTGGCCGACTTGGCCAGCATGGCACCCAGATTGCCCGGCTGCCCGCCGGTCACCGCGAACACCGTCAGGACGAGGAACGTGGTACTGACCGGCACGCCGAGACGGGTGAGAATCAGCAGCGCCAGCGGCGGTATGGCGTGAAGCCACGAAACGCCGCCCTCGGGCACGGGAAACTTGCTCAGCCGGCCGTAGGCGACGTCGCCGTCGTTCACCACCCAGCCGTAGAACATCACCGCCAGCAGCACGCCGCTGGCGAACAGCCACAGCAGCCACCACGGTCTCCGGGCATTGGAAGCGAGGAACGTGCCGAGGGTTTGGATCGAGTCGTTCGCCACCACCGCGTAGGCGGCCAGCAGGAAGCCGACGATCATGTATATTTCGAGCAGTGAAATCGCGCTGGCCTCGCGGCTTGGCTGCCGTTGCGACAACGGCGGTGGACGGATTCTAAGCGCGTTGCCCTGCCAACTGGCGTCTTAGGGAAGAAATGCCCAAACTGGTGAACCTCGGCTCGCTGTGCATCGACCACGTCTACCGGGTCGCCGGCATCGCCGCGCCCGGCGAAACGGTGGCCAGTACATCGCACGACGTCTTTCCCGGCGGCAAGGGCCTCAACCAGTCCATCGCCGCCGCCCGCGCAGGAGCGCGGGTGGCGCACGTCGGCTGCATCGGCATCGACGGCACCTGGCTGCGCGAGCGGTTGGCGGATGAGGGCGTCGACGAGCGCGGCGTTCGCACGGTCGCCCCCGCCTCCGGGCATGCCGTCATCCAAGTGGACGACGCCGGACGCAACGCCATCGTCATCGCCGGCGGCGCCAACCGGGTTCTCGCCGCCGAAGACGTGGCCGCGGCCCTGGCCCAGCTGGAAGCCGGCGACTGGCTGCTGCTGCAAAACGAAATCAACGACTTGCCCCGCGTTCTCGCCCAGGCCCGGCAACGCGCCTGCCAAGTGGCGTTCAACGTCGCCCCGGTGGACGGGCGCGAGGCGTCCTACGACCTTTCCGGCGTCAAGCTGCTCATCGTCAACGAAATCGAGGCCGCGGCCCTTGCCGGCGTTGCGGACCCCCTTGAAGCACTGAGGACTTTGCGCCTTCGGTGCCCTGCTGCCGACGTGGTTCTGACCTTGGGCGCTGATGGCCTGGCGTACGCCGATGCCGCCTCGGACGAGGCGACGACGCTGCCGGCGCTAGCCGTCGAAGCCGTGGACGAAACCGCCGCCGGCGACGCCTTCATCGGCTTCCTGATGGCCGGCCTGCTCGCCGGCGAACCTTTGCCAGAGGCCCTGAAACTGGGCTCTGCCGCCGGCGCCCTGGCAGTGACCAAGGCGGGCGCCGCCAGCTCCATTCCAACGCTGGCGGAGGTGCGGGAACTGTTGACCGGCTAGCTTGGCTTGCCAACACTGCACATGCCCTGTGGTGGCAGTAGGGGGCAGTAGGACGAGGTTGGAGGGACCAATGGATGCCGGGTGTGACATTGGCAATGTCAACTCATGCTGCTTGGAGGAAGTCACAGTCGCCTTTACGCCAGATGCGTTTCGCGCAGCGATTGGATTTCGTCGCGTACTGCGGCGGCGTCCTCGAACTCCAGGTTCTTGGCGTGTTCGAACATCTTCTCCTCCAGCTCGGCGATCAGCTTGCCGAGCGCCTTGGCGTCGCCGTTTACCGCCGCCTGCCTCTGCGGCGCCCTGCGTCCGCTGGCCGCCTTGCGCGCGGCGCCGGGGGCGGTTCGGGCGCCTTCCATCACGTCGGCCACCGCCTTGGTGACGCCTCGGGGCACGACGCCGTGCTGCTCGTTGAAGGCGAGCTGCTTGTCGCGGCGGCGGTTGGTTTCGTCGATGGCGCGCTGCATCGAGCCGGTGATCTGATCGGCGTAGAGAATGGCCCGGCCGCGCAGGTTGCGCGCCGCTCGGCCAATGGTCTGGATCAATGAGCGCTCGGCGCGCAGGAATCCCTCCTTGTCGGCGTCGAGGATGGCGACCAGAGAGACTTCCGGCATGTCCAGTCCTTCGCGCAGCAGGTTGATGCCCACTAGGACGTCGAACTTGCCGAGGCGCAGGTCGCGGACGATCTCCATGCGCTCCACGGTGTCGATGTCCGAGTGCAGATAGCGCACGCGCACGCCGTGTTCGTCCAGGTAGTCGGTGAGGTCTTCGGCCATGCGCTTGGTTAGGGTGGTCACCAGCACCCGCTCCTGATTGCGGACGGTGACGCGGATTTCCTCGAACAGATCGTCCACCTGGGTGGAGGCTGGGCGCACGTCCACGTCCGGGTCCACCAGCCCGGTAGGGCGCACCACCTGCTCGACGACGCTGCCGGAGCGCTCGCCCTCGTAGGACCCCGGCGTGGCGGAGACGAAGATCATCTGCGGCGCCAGCGCCTCCCACTCGTCGAAGCGCAACGGCCGGTTGTCCAGCGCCGAGGGCAGGCGGAAGCCGTACTCCACCAGCGTCTCCTTGCGCGAGCGATCGCCTTTGTACATGCCGCCGATCTGCGGCACCGTGACGTGGGATTCGTCGACCACCAGGAGCGCGTCCTTGGGCAGGTAGTCGAACAGCGTCGGCGGCGGTTCGCCGGGCTCGCGGCCGGACAGGTAGCGCGAGTAGTTTTCGATGCCGCTGCAATAGCCGAGCTCGCGGATCATCTCCAGGTCGAAGCGGGTGCGCTGTTCCAGCCGCTGCGCTTCCACCAGCTTGTTGGCGGCCTGCAGGAACTTCAGCCGCTCGGCCAGTTCCTCCTTGATGTCGTCGAGGACGCCGAGGATGCGTTCACGAGGAGTTACGTAGTGGCTCTTGGGGAAGACCGTGTAGCGGGGAACTCGGCTGATTACTTCGCCGGTGAGCGGGTCGAAGGTGGCGATGTTGTCCACTTCGTCGTCGAACAGCTCGACGCGCACGGCTTCCTTTTCCGACTCCGCGGGAAAGATGTCGATGACGTCGCCGCGCACGCGGTAGGTGCCGCGCTGAAACGCCATGTCGTTGCGCGTGTACTGCAGTTCGGCAAGCCGCCGGACGACGTAGCGCTGGTCCACCCGGTCGCCGCGGTCCAGGTGCAGCACCATCTGCAGGTACGACTGCGGGTCGCCCAGGCCGTAGATGGCGGACACGGAAGCGACGATCACCGTGTCCCGGCGTTCGAGCAGCGCCTTGGTGGCGGAGAGCCGCATCTGCTCGATGTGGGCGTTTACGGAGGCGTCTTTCTCGATGTAGGTGTCGGAAGCGGGAACGTAGGCCTCCGGCTGGTAGTAGTCGTAGTAGGAGACGAAGTACTCCACCGCGTTGCGCGGAAAGAACTCGCGGAACTCGCCGTAGAGCTGCGCCGCCAGCGTCTTGTTGGGCGCCAGCACCAGGGTTGGCCGCTGCACCTCGGCGATGACGTTGGCGACGGCGAAGGTCTTGCCGGATCCGGTAACGCCGAGCAGGGTCTGATGCGCGAGGCCGGACTGCAGGCCGTCCACCAGCCCGGCGATGGCGCTGGGCTGATCCCCGGCCGGGCGGTAGTCGGCAACGACCTGGAACTCGGCGGCGGCTTGCATGGGCGAAGTGTCCCGTGTTGGCCGGCCATCGTCAACGCGGCCGCCGCCGTGTCGCGACGTTCCAAGACGCTGGAGACTCAAGTTTCGAGGCAGTGTACGGCGGCGGCAGAGATCGTCGTGTGGCGCCGTAGGAGATCGGCGCATCGCGTTGCAAGCCCGTTGCCGCAGACAGGGCCGCTGGCATCCTCGATCATGTTGCCATGGCCCTACTCGAAACAACTCCGCGTTCGCGCCATGCCGCGCATGAGCGTGCAACGGCCGCGTGCTACGATGGCGTCAGTGCGCCGGCCGACTGCAGGGCGACGCCCATCAGGATCAGGAGCAAGCGATGTCCGAAGCCAGTTCCGACTTCCGCCCCCGGCCAGCGCCGGCAGAGCCGCGCCGCGCCCAAGCTGTCCCCCGTTCGCGCCGTGCCGATGCATCGGACCCCGCGCCCGACCCGCGGCTTGGCGCCGCACTCTCCTTCGACAATCCGTCCTACCCCCTCGATCCGCCGATCGACGACGTGCGCATCCCGGTGAAAGCCCCCCACGCTGCCGCGACGGCCTACTCGCGCAACGGCCTGATGCACCGCTTCCCCAATGCCGAGGTGGGCGACGACCTGCACATGCTGTTCACCGAGCCCGGCGAGAACACGCACAGCCGGCTGTCGCCGGACGTGTTCGTAGCGCTCGCCGTGCCGCGGCGCAGCACCCGCGCCGACTACGACGCGGACGTTCTGGGGCCACCGGACTTCGTGCTGGAGGTGCTGTCGCGGAGCACCTGGGAGCACGACGTGGGGCGCAAGCTCGACAGCTACCAGCGCATCGGCGTGCGCGAGTGCCTGCTGTTCGACGTCACCGGCGAGAACCTGGCGGGCGTCGGCAAGGAACTGTGGGGGTTCGCGCTGACGCCGAAGCGCCGTGAACCACTCGAGGAAGTGCTGCTGCCGAACGGCGAGCGCGGCGTGTGCAGTGACGTGCTGGGGCTGTGCGCCTATGTTGCCAAACGAACGTCGCCCTCGGCGCGCAAGGAGACTTGGGCGCTGACGATGCGCTGGCACGATCCGGCAACCGCGGCGGACATCCCCGACTACGACCAGTCCCGCGCCGAGACGCAAGCCGAGCGAGCCCGGGCCGATGCAGCGGAGCATGAAGCTCGGGTGGAGAGAACTCGCGCGGAAGCCGCCCAGCGCAGAGTCGCGGAACTGGAAGAACGGCTTCGCCAGCTGCGCGGCTAGGGCAGCCTGAAGGCCGTCAGCCGCCCCGGTTCCAGCCCGGTGCCGGTGGCGACGACGACGAACTGCTTGCCGCCGGCCAGATACGTCATCGGCGGCGTGACGTTGTGCGTGCCGTCCAGTGGATGCTCCCAGACGAGCCCGCCGGTGGTCTTGTTCAGCGCTCGCAGGCTGGAGGGCTGCTCCCAGCCGCGGCGATGGCCGTGGAAGATCAGCTCCCGGGTAACCAGCAGCCCAGGGGCGTTGTTCGGCACGCCCAGATCAGGCAGGTTCAATCCTTTGAGCAGCGGGTGTTCTTTCGGGCCGGCGCCGTTGGCCACCTGCCAGGCGATGTCGCCCGTATCCAAGTGGTAGGCGGTGATGCTGGCCCAGGGCGGCTTGATCACGGGCAGGCCGCCGATGTCGACGCCGGAGGGCCGAATGCGGTACGGGAAGCCGAAGCGCTTGGGGTCGATCTTGCGCGCCGTCATCAGCAGCGGCCAGCGCCGGGAGGCGACGAACAGCATCTGCGTTTCGGGATCGAACGCCGCGCCGCCCCAGTTCGCGCCGCCGCCCCAGCCTGGGAGGACCAGGCTGCCCTGGGTGGAGGCGGGCAGAAACAGGTCGCCCAGGCGGATGCCCGACAACTTCTGCCTGGCGCGTTCCCGGAGCTGGGGCGTCAAGTCGATGAGGTCGTCTTCGCCAACTCCCTGCATCTCGAACGGCGGCGGCCAGGTTGGGAACGGCTGGGTCTTCGCCGCCTGCTCGCCTTCGAGGTCGCTTGCCGGCACCGGCCTTTCCTCGATGGGCCACAGCGGCTCGCCGGTCTTGCGGTTGAAGACGTACAGAAAGCCCACCTTGCTCACTTGCGCCACGGCCGGCACCGGCTTGCCGTCTTGCACGATGTCCGCCACCACCGGCGCCGCCGGCAGGTCGTAGTCCCAGATGTCGTGGTGGACGGTCTGGAAATGCCACACGCGCTTGCCGGTGGCCGCTTCAAGGGCAACCAGCGACGTGCCGAACAGGTTGTCCCCCGGGCGCAAGCCGCCGTAGAAGTGGCTGGTGGGCGCGGTCACGGGCAGATAGACGTGGCCGAGCTTCGCATCGCAGCTCATCATCGACCAGACGTTGGTGTTGCCCATCCACCGCCAGGACTCGTCGCCCCAGGTGTCGTTGCCGAACTCGCCCTCCTGCGGCACCGTCTTGAAGTTCCAAAGCTGCTTGCCGGTGGCCACGTCGAAGCCGCGCACGTCGCCGAGCGGCACGTTGTCCTGCCAGTGGCCGTCGCCCCGTTCCAAGTGCGACATGTCCGAAGTCTGGTTGCCCACCACCACCACGTCGCCGCACACCGCCGGCGCGTAGTTCCACGACGAGGCGCTGCGGCGGATGGGGCGGCGCAGGCCCTTCCTGAGATCGACGCGGCCCTCTTCGCCGAAGTTCGCGTAGGGCTTGCCGGTGGCTGCGGCGAGCGCGATCAGCCAGCCGTCGCTGCTCACCAGCAGCAGGCGCTCGTCGTCGGCGTTGCGGTGGTAGGCGAGGCCGCGGGTGGAGAATCCGAACATCGCCGGCCGCGGGCCGTCGCCGGTGCCGGGATCGAAGGTCCACAGCGTCTCGCCGGTCAAAGGGTCGAGGGCGGCCACGGCCGAGAACGCGGTGCGCACGAACAGGCGTCCGCCCGCCATCAGCGGCGTCGCCTTGAAGCCGTCCGGCACGCGGCGCCGGCCGCCGCCCAGGTAGCGATGGTTGTCGAACGCCTCCCAGGTCCAGGCGATGCGCAGGCCGCCGACGTTGGCCACGCCGATCTGCCCGAGCGGCGAATGCTTGCTGGCGCCCAGACCACCGCCGTAGGCCGGCCAGTCGCCGTGGGACGTGGAGTAGTCGAAGGGCCGCCGCCGGTCCTGGGGCAGTGCTTGCAGCGGCGGCAGCCGGGGCGTGGCCGCCGTCGTCGTCGGGGTCTGGGCCGGGGCGGTGTTCTCTTGGATGGGCGTTCGCCGCGGCTCCCGAGCGGCCAGCCAGGACACGTCGATCAAGTCCACGCCACGCCGCTCGCGCTCGGCCACCAGCCAGGCGCCACGTTCGTTGCGGCCTTCGCCGCCTTGGGCGGTGAGGTGGCAGAAGCCGCAGTCCCTGGCGCCGAACTCCAAGGCTGGCAGCAGATGTTCGGGGCTCGCGCCGGCCAGGCTGGCGGCCAACGCCAGCGCCGCCGCCAGCAACGGTTTCGCCCAGCGGCTCTTGCTGCCGAAACGCGCCGCCGAGCGTCGTTCAGTAGGCATACTGATCGACCCTGGCCTGAGCTTGCGAGATGCCTTTGCCGCGCACCACGGTCGGGTCGAGCCAGGCGTCGATGGCGGCCGCTTCGTAGCCGAAGCCGCCATCCCGGTCGCGCACTTCGTCTTGGCTCAGCCACTCGCCGACGTAGGGTGCGGGAAAGCCTTGGCCGTTGAGCTCGAAGGCGTACAGCCGAGCGAGGCTGCCGCCTTCGTCGTAGTCGCCGACGTAGGTGAGCCAAGGCGTTTCCACTTTCACCTGGCGGCGCATTCCGGCGTGCGCCGCGGCGACGTAGTTGCCGAGATCCCAGTCCGGTATGGCCCGTTCGTGGAAGGTCGGGCCGCCCGGCAGTGCGCCGTCGACGAACAGAAAGCGATCTTGGCGCTGCAGCAGCACCCGCGCGCTGGCGATGGGCTTGTCGCTGTGGAAGGCCACCGTCTCGCGCCCCTCTTCGGCAAGCCCGTGGAAGGCGGCGTCGGTGAACGGGTAGTAGCCGGTGGCCGGCGGGCAGCGCGCAGCCGCGTACTTGTTGAAGATGCCGACGCGGTGGCTGCCAGAGCGATTGGGCGCCGCCTTGTGCCAGCAGTGCATGTTCATCAGCAGCAGATCGCCGCGCTTGAGTTCCGGGTCGATGAACGCGTCGTCGTCGGGAACGACGGCGGCATCCACCTCCAAGGCGCGACCGCCGCCGTCGCGGATGCGTTCCAAGCGGTGCGACCCGGGCGCCACGAACAGCTGGCCGCGCTTGGCGTCGAAGTCGTCGAGCGGGACGATGGCGAACAGCCAGTTCATCGACGAGCCCACCGGTCGCCAGCGCTTGTAGTCGTTGTGCTTGGGAATGCCCGCTCCGCCGGGCGTGCGGTCGTAGACGACGAACGCGGTCAGCACCGGATCGTCCTCCAGCAGCGTTCGGGCCGCTTCGAGGATGGCCGGATGGCCGACGACGAAGCCCAGATCCGGGTCCGCCATGCAACTCTCCGCCAAGGTGTAGCGCCCGGGCGCCGGATAGACGCCCGGCAGCGGCCCGTGCGTGGGAGGATGCCGCTTGAAGGCGTTCGCAAAGCGCTCGATGTCGTGGTCGTCGACGGCGTCGCGCACGACCAGGAAGCCGTCGCTCCGATACCGACGCACCGCGCTGTCGACCAGCGTCATGGATTAACCGCCAAAGTGCCGCAACTCTCGCCAACCTAACACGAAAACGCCGCCGGGATAGTTGGCCTGGTGGTTGCGACGGTTGCGAGTAGGGACTTTCTATACTAGCCTCTGAGCATTGGCTAGACAGGGTTGAGGCAGCATGAGGTACGAAGGGAACAATCCGAAACGCCGGATCGCCCAACGAGGCTTCTTCACCAAGCAGGAACTTGACGGGCTGGCTTCGACTGCACGGTACCAGGGGAGTCCCCATCACAAGACGAGGCCCGCCGACTATGGCTTCGAGCCGCCGGTCGCGCCAAGACCTTCCAAGTCCGTTTGCGACGACATGCGCGGCATTCGCAGAAACGAAGCCCGGCGGCTTCTGCAAGCTGGCATCCGTCTTGGCATGGTGAGTTCCCACCTGGAAGGACAGTGGCCGAAGTACGTCTGGGCCGTGGACGCCCTCGGCGAGGTCTACGAGGCAAAGCTCGGCCACGACCAACTCCGCTATCATGGCTATCGGTTGGCGGAAGACGACGGTGCCATGCGCAAGTGGGTGATTGCGGAGTGGTCGACGCGAACGCTAGGCCATGTTGGAACCAAGACCGAACGGCCGTGACGATGTTGACGTTCACTTTGCAGCCGCAACCGTCAACGGACGGCGGCCCGCCCGAGGAGGCCGCCACCTTCGGCAGGTTCGAAGTGCGTGTTGGCAGACGCTGCCTCACCGAATGCGTGGCTCACGACGCCAACGACCTGCTGCCCGGCCCGAACGTCTCTGGCTACCACCTCGCCGAATGGCTGATGTGGAACCATTGGCGCTTGCGATGGGAGGCGCGTCCCGATGGGCCCGGGCGCGGGTGGGCGTTCTCGCACAGCCTCTCCTCCATCGGCGCTGGCTACATTTGGCCGAACATCGAGATTTCGTCCGATGGCGTTCGCGCTAGCATTTCTTCTGCGCCGACGATCGACCCGGCGACTGGCCTGTACCGGTACGTCGGCGCACCGGTCTTCGAGGTCGTTGCCGCAGCGGCGCTGGAGGAGGTCATCCGCAGCTTCGCCGGAACGGTTCTCGACCTGTTGGACGGTGCCGATGTCGTCGACACCAACTTGCATCGGCTGTGGCGCGACGTCGAGCGGGAGCGAAACGACCTCGAAGCCGCCCGGTTGCGTCGCCTTGAAGCGCGCTTGGGATACGACCCGGACGAAATCGCTGCCGCGGACTTTCGCGCCACGGCAGACGCGGTGCGTGGCTTCGGCGGCGATTCGGTCGAGGAGTTGGCCGCGGATGCGGGTTGGCAGGGCGCGACGACGCTGCCGACCGTCCCGGAACTCACCGCCGTCGCCA
The DNA here is from genome assembly GCA_965199875.1 of Candidatus Azotimanducaceae bacterium. Classification (GTDB taxonomy): domain Bacteria; phylum Pseudomonadota; class Gammaproteobacteria; order Pseudomonadales; family Azotimanducaceae; genus VXYL01. The sequence continues at coordinate 1,000,971 of OZ241346.1, forward strand.
AGCAGGCAGGAACGAACATGCATCTTCAAGACGCGGTGAGACTTGGTGCCAACGACGCGCCTGCCTGGGGAAACGTTGCCGCATGGCGCGTTGGCGTCGCCGCTGCCCGCGCGCTGCGGCGTCAAGAAGCGATGGATGGGCAACCCATCGGCAACGAACGCTTGGCCGAGCTTGCAGGCGCACCGACGGTTGTTCTGGACAAGGAACTAGCACAACCAAGTTCCTTCTCGTTCGTGCTTGCGGCCGGCGATCGCGCCCAAGTCGCTCTGCGCAGCAAGTGGGCGGCGGGCAGGCGCTTCGACTTGGCGCGGCTGCTCGGCGATCGCTTGTTCGGCCACGTCGAACCGCTGTCGCCAGCAACCCGCGCCTGTACCTATCGACAGAAGGCGCAGCGCGCCTTCGCCGCCGAGCTGCTCTGCCCCTACGAAGCCGTCTGCGACTTCCTCGGCGACGACCGCTCCGAAGAACGCTACGCCGACGCCGCAAGCCACTTCAACGTCTCTTCGCTGACCATCAGCACCTTGCTGCTCAACAACGAACGTTCGCTGCAAAACCGATCCGCGATCTGGTGACCGCCTGACCGCCCGGCGTTCACGGCAACGCGCTTGCCGTAAACTTGGCCGATGCGGAAGCCCTTGGAGGGCGCGTGAAGGAAGTCTTGTGGATCGGTGCTGGCGGTGCCGTGGGCGCGGTGCTGCGCTACGGCGTGCAGGCGTTGGCTTCGGGCTGGTCGCTGCCCTGGGGCACGTTCGCGGCCAATGCGCTCGGTTCGCTGGCCATCGGCGCCGTGCTGGGGTCGCTGGTCGGCGCACCTTGGTTCGAGTCCTTCGGGCGGCCGTTCCTCGTCACCGGACTGCTCGGCGCCTTCACCACGTTCTCGGCGTTTTCCGTCGATGCGCTGGCGCTGTGGCAGCAGGGCCGCTACGGCTGGAGCGCGGCCTACGTCCTCGGCAGCGTCGCAACCAGTCTGGCTGCCGCCTTCGCCGGCTATCGCCTGGCGGGAGCCTGGACGTGCTAGACCCGCGCCGCCTGCGTCAGGATCTGCCCGCCGTGACCGAACGACTGCAGCGGCGTGGCGCACCGTTCGACAGTGCCCGATTCCAAGATCTCGAAGGCCGCCGCCGGGCGCTGCAGATGGAAACCGAAGCCTTGCAGAACGAACGGCGCACGACGTCGGCGCGCATCGGCAAGGCCAAGGCGGCCGGCGAGGATGTCGAGGCGCTGATCGCCGAGGCCGGCCAGCTGGGCGCAAGGCTGGCCGAAGCGAAGGCGGCCTTCGAGGCGGTGCGCACGGAACTGCACGAGTTCGCGATGGCGATTCCGAACCTGCCGGACGACACGGTGCCTCCGGGCGCCGACGAAGCCGACAACGTGGAACTGCGCCGCTGGCGCGAGCAGCCGACCTTCAACTTCGAACCCCGCGATCACGTCGAGCTGGCAGCCCGCGCTTTGGACCTGGAAGCCGCCGCCAAGGTCTCCGGGGCGCGCTTCGCCGTGCTGCGGGGCGCGCTCGCCAAACTGCATCGGGCGCTCACCCAGTTCATGATCGACGTCCACACGCGCGAGCACGGCTACGAAGAGGTGTACGTGCCCTACGTCGTCGATCGCGCAACCCTCGAAGGCACCGGCCAGCTGCCGAAGTTCGAAGCGGATCTCTTCGCCATCGGCGGCGAGCGGGACCAGTTCCTCATTCCCACCGCCGAGGTGCCGGTCACCAATCTGGTGCGCGAGCGCGTTCTCGACGCCGACCAGCTGCCGTTGCGCTTTGTCGCGCACACGCCGTGCTTCCGCAGCGAGGCCGGCAACTACGGCAAGGACACCCGGGGCATCTTCCGCCAGCATCAGTTCGAGAAAGTGGAGCTGGTGCAGGTGGTGGAACCGCAACGCTCCTGGGCGGCTCTGGACGAACTCACCGGCCACGCCGAGGCGATCCTCCAGCGCCTGGAACTGCCCTATCGAGCGGTGGCGCTGTGTGCCGGGGACTTGGGTTTCGCCGCCGCCAAGACCATCGACTTGGAGGTTTGGCTGCCTGCCGAAGGGCGCTATCGGGAAATCTCGTCGTGCAGCAACTTCCTCGACTTCCAGGCCCGCCGCATGTTGGCCCGCTACCGCGACGGCAGCAGCGGCCGACCAGACTACGTGCATACGCTGAACGGTTCTGGCCTCGCCGTGGGCCGCACGCTGATCGCGGTTCTGGAACACTACCAGGATGGCGACGGCGGCGTTCACGTGCCGGACGCGCTGCGAACCTACATGGGTGGCCTGACGCGCTTGGAACCCTAAGGGCAGCAGGCGAAGCCGTGGACGCGCTGCCGCTGTCGCTGAAGCTTGCGGGCCGCCCCTGCCTGGTGGTGGGCGGCGGCGATGTCGCCCGGCGCAAGATCGAACTGCTGCTGAGGGCGAAGGCGCAAGTCGAGGTGGTGGCGCCGACGATCTCGTCCGGCCTGCGGACGCTCGGCGACGCGGCCGGCGTATCGTTCCAAGAACGCCCGTTCGCCGCCGCCGACGTTCGCGGGCGCGTCCTCGTGGTGGCGGCGACCGGCGAGACGGCGGTCAATCAGGCGGTGTTCGACGCCTGCGAACGGCACGGCGTACTGGTGAACTGCGTCGACGACGCCGAGCGTTCCAGCGTGTTGTTTCCGGCCATCGTCGACCGCGGCGCGGTGAGCGTGGCGATCGCCACCGGCGGCGCATCGCCCACTCTGGCGCGTCGGCTGCGCGAGCGCATCGAAGCCGTCCTGCCGGCTTCCCTCGGCGCGCTGGCGGACTACCTGGCCAGTCGTCGGCAGCGCATCAAGGAGGCGCTGCCGGACGTGCGCCGGCGGCAGAGGTTCTGGGATCTCGCCATCGACGGCGAGCTGGCGCGGTTGATCGAGCGCAACGATCTCGAAGGGGCGGACGCGGCGCTGCGCCGAATCCTGCGCGAGCCGGCGGCAACCGGCTTCGTCTCCTTGGTCGGTGCCGGGCCGGGCGATGCGGACCTGCTCACCGTCAAGGCGCTGCGCTGTCTGCAACGGGCGGACGTCGTCTACTACGACGGTTTGGTCGGAAAGTTGGTTCTTGAGCGTTGTCGACGCGATGCCAGGCTGGTCGATGTCGGGCGGCGGTCGTGGACGAGACCGCCGGATGGCCCGTCCGGCGACGTTGCCGGCTCCGTCTCGGCGAGGCAGGCGCACATCAACGCCCGCCTGCTGGCGGATGCGGGAGACGGCCTGCGCGTGGTACGCCTGAAAGGTGGCGATCCGCTGCTGTTTGGCCGTGGCGGCGAGGAGATCCACGCCTTGGCGCGTGGCCAAGTGCCGTTCGAGGTGGTGCCCGGAGTCACCGCGGCGCTGGGTTGCGCGGCGGTGGCGGGCATTCCGCTGACGCATCGCGACTTCGCGCAGTCGGTGCGTTTCGTCACCGCCCGCCAGAAGGACGGCGCGATCAACGCCGACTGGCCCGAACTCGCGCGGCCTGGCCAGACGCTGGTGCTCTACATGGGGCTTGAAGCGCTGGCGACGATTTGCCGGCAGCTCCGCGCCCACGGGGCCAGTCCGCAAACGCCCGCGGCGACGGTTTGCCGGGCAACGCTGCCGGACGAAGCCGTGGTGGTCGGCTGCCTCGACGACCTCCCGGCAAAGGTGCGCACCGCCGGGCTCGTCGGACCGGCGACCACCATCGTCGGTGGCGTCGTCGGCTTGGCCCGGCGCACTTGACTGCCTTGTCGCGCATCCAGCCCACGCTCTGGGCCGCCCGTGGGCAACTTGACAAAACGCGGCCAGCCACGGACGCTTCCGGTGCCGTAGAGGAAGGGTGCCATCAAAACGACATGCCAGTCCGACGCCGAGGCGACGGCGAAATCGTCGAGGAACCTACGAGGCCGAGTTCGCAAGCAGCGCCTGCGTCCGAAGCACCTACCGAGCCGGCATCCGCGCCACGCGAGGACTCGCTCTTCGCCGATGCGCCGACCACGGCGGCGGAACGTTGGGAGTCCGCTACCAAGCCCATCGGCCGCAAGGACCAGGAAGGCAAGACGCGCATTCTTTCTCCCGGCCGGCGTCCCGCCGCGGCCAGCGAAGAGCCTGCCGCGGCAACGGATGCCATGGCCGATCCGCCAGTGGGTTGGCTCGTCGTGGTGCGTGGGCCTGGAAAGGGCAACGTGCTGACGCTGGGCAACGGCATGAACGCGATCGGGCGGGGCACGTCTTCCCGCGTGCGGCTGGGTTTCGGCGACGGCAAAGTCTCCCGCGTCAACCACGCCCGCGTCGCCTACGAACCCCGGCAGCGCCGCTGGCTGCTTTCCCACGGCGATGGCGCAAACCTCACCTACCTGAACGGCGAGGTGGTGATGGCGCCGGTAGAGATCGCTTCCGGCGCGGAGATTCAGCTCGGCGACACCACCTTGCGGTTCCAGGCACTCTGCTCGCAGGAGTTCGACTGGCCAGACGTTGATGATTGAAGGTCGCGGCTTCGCGGCCGCGGCCATCGTCGGCGAACGCGAGCGGCAGGAAGACGACTGGGGCGTTCATGTCGATCCGCCCACCGTGGAGGGCGGCGCGAAGCTCCTCGCGGTGCTGGCGGACGGCATGGGCGGCGCACCGGCAGGCGACTGCGCCAGCCGCACGGTCGTAAGGGCCTTTCTCGAGAGCTACGTTCGCCACAACGAACCAGCGCCCGCGCGCCTGCAATTGGCAACCTGGGGCGCCAACGACGCCATCGCGGAGGCCGTGCTGGCGGACGAAGCGCTGAACGGCATGGGCGCCACCCTCGTCGCCGCGTTGTTCTTCGCCAACCGGTGCGAGTGGCTGAGCGTCGGCGACTCCTACCTCTTCCTGTGCCGAAACGCGCAACTCTCGCGCCTCAACCCGCTGCACATCTACGCCGCCGAGCTGGACGCCAAGACGCAACGCGGAGAAATCACCCGCGAAGCCGCCCTCGCCCACCCGGACCGCTACCAGCTCACCAGCGTCGTGATGGGCTGGCCCATAGACCAGATGGCGACCGGCAGCCTGGCCCTGCAACCCGGAGACGTGGTGCTGCTGGCCAGCGACGGCCTCGCCACGCTGCCCGACGACGAAGTGGCCGCCATCTGCGCCGAAGGGGCTGGCCGCGGCGCAAAAGCGCAGTGGATAGCGGAGGCGCTGCTGAAGCGCATTGAAGAACATCAGGCGCCGCGCCAGGACAACGCCACGGTAGTCGTCGCGCTGCCGAACGGCGAAGCAGGGTCTGCTGGCAACCACGAAGCGCTTGGGGCGCAGACCAAGCAGGTTGCATGTCGTTCGTGCGGATCGATGGACGAGGGAACATGATGCTTGCCGCTGCGGGGCAGAACGCAACGACGTTGCGAACTCGGGCCAATGGCGTTGTAGACTCCACACCATGGACGGCATTCTGGTTCATGGGTTGCGACAGTGCCGCGTCGATCGCGGCGGAGGCTGGTTCGAGCGACTGACGAGTGCCATCAAGGGAAGATGGCCGATGCCGACCGCTTCCGAAGGGACGCGGAGCGCGGAGCACGGCCTTGGCATATCGGGCAGGCCCTACTACTTCTACGCCCTGCGGGCGGATAGCGGATTCGGCTTTGTGGTGTTCTTGCTTAACGAAGTTGAAGGGGTTGATTGGCCTCCCGATGCGAGAGGGGCCACTCCCTTCGACAGCGGCGGCATGTGGTTTGGCAAGATTACCACCGACCGGCCGCTCGACCGGAATGGGCGGCGACGCGTCTTCAAGACCCACGACGTTCCTTTGGTTGCTTGGCGCTCGGAATTCGAGACGTACATCTGCACACGCTATGGGACGATTGCCGACTACGTTCGCGGCGGTGCGCCAGCCGGCACGCACCCGCAGAACTCCGGACAGACTATTGTCATGGACGAGCCGAACGAGCCAAGAGCATGGACATGGGAAGTTCGCGTCCCTTACCGGCTAGCCCCTCATCATCTTGAGTTGCAGGCGGTATGCCTTTCCGAGGAAAATCGCAACCGCTATCTCGACTGGCTCTGGGACCGCAGTACGCTGGCAAGTAGCGAGAGGCGCGAGATCGATAGGTGGATCCAAGACCGTGCGATCGTGCCTTCGCCGGGACTGTCCGAGGCGGATAGGGCTGCGGAGTGGCTTGTGCAGGAGGTTGCTAACGATGGCTGACGACGAAGTGATCTTGCGTGGCTTCGACATGCCGATGTCGGACATTGGCGATCAACTACACTTCCGGCTGCCGCTGCTTTCCTTTGGCAGTAGCCCCACGCTCTATGTTGCCGGCCGGGTTGACTGGCACTCCGACAGACAGGCTTTGACCACTATGGATGATCCAGAGGATCGCGAAGTGGCAACACTGTTCACCGATGGAGTTAGCCGGCATGTCACCTCGGGTCAAGGCGTGATCGTTGCCGGTGCCGAGTTCTTCCATGCGGCGTCTGGCATCGGTGATCAACTGGACAACTTCAGCCTTCTCGCAACCGCGGATTGCGAGTGCCGGATTCGGGTAGGGACGCCGGCAGAATTTATGGCGATTAAGCGCGATCTGATCGACGAGTCGAGAGTGGTGTTTGACCAAGAACTGGGGAAGGCTAGCCGTCTGGGAGGCCCCTTGACGGAACGTGGAAACGCAGCGATGCTCATTTTGCGTAGATGTGGGCCGCTTCGCCGGGACGACTTGGCCATACGCCAGCTCGCAGCTGCGAAACAGAATCGGGATTTCGATCTGTATCGGAGACTGCTCACTCGGTTTGAACACGAGCTAGGTGAACCAGAAGACCATCTCCACAAGCAAGTAGATCGGCACATCGAACTGGCTGCTGCGCTCGATGTTCTCCGGCGTTGGGCCGACGATGAACAGCGGCTGGCCGCTAGAAGGAACTTGGCCGTGGTTGCCGATTTGGAAGACACGCTCCGGATAGGGGTATCGATCATCGAGTCTGTCGTTGACGTCATGCATGACATGGACGCGCTAAGTGTCGACGCAAAGCGGCAATGTATAGGGCAAGAGTTCGAGGAGAACCTGAGGAAAGCCGCGAAGGGCGTGGAAGAAATCGAAGGGATGTTCAATTCGGTCCACGATCCTTAGCCGCACCGGATGTAGACCACATGCCGTGAGATTGGACGCGACGGCTGTTGAGATGGCGTTGCAATCTGTTGCAGGATACTCTCCCAGAACAGTTGGCGACCGCCTGCCTCACCGCATGTGCCGGCCGTAGCAGGAGCGAAAGCACCATGAGCACACTCGGACGCTACGCCTTCGCAATCGCCGCCATCACGTTCGCGGCGACGCTTGCCCACGCCCGACCAGACCCCAACGCGCTCAGGTCGAGCCTCGTCCAAGTCGTAGCAACAGACCGCAACGGCGAGCTGCGCCGCGTGCGTTCGGGCTTCGCCATCTCCGATGCTGGGCATGTAGTCACCGTAGCGCACGGCGTGTCGAACGAAGATCGCATCGTCGTTGTGCCCCTCGAGACGAAGGCGGAGTTGGCGGCCCGCGTCGTGCATCTCAACGAACGGGCGGACGTGGCGCTCTTGGTGGTGGACGGCTTGGAGCAGCCGCCCCTCTCGCTCGCCAAGGACGGCTTCGCGCCCGGGCGACTGGTGTACTCCGCTGGCGTGTGGGGCGAGCCGGGGCAGGTTCTTCTGGTTGCCCAAACCACGGACGACGTGCCTGCCGCAATGGCCGAAGGCGCCGTTGGCCAGCACGGAGAGATCGCCGCTGCCAGCGGGCAGCCTGCCGTTTCGCTCGTCCTGCACAACGCCATGATTCCCGCCGCTGGCTACGGCGGCCCGTTGCTCAACGAATGCGGCGAAGTGGCAGGCGTCAATCGCGGTGCGCCGGACATGCCGCACTGGCGGCTGCGCGAAGACAAAGCGCCGGATTCCGCGGTACACAGCTCGGCCGGGAGCGCCATCGCCGGACTGATGCTTCCCGCCGGCATCGCGTTTACGCAAAGCGACACTCCGTGCGTGGAGGCACGGGCTGCGGCCGAGGCGCAAGCGACACAAGCTCGGGCGGAAGCCGAAGCCACGGCCACCGAAGCCGAAGCGCAAGCACAGGCGGCGGCGCAGCAGGCGGAAGAGAAGGACGCCGAACTGGAGGCGCGGCAGCAGGCGCTGCAAGCTGCCGAGGCGCGGGTGGCGGAACTTCAGACGCAGTACGACGAAGCCGTGCGCACGGGGGCGGCGGAAGCCGAGGCTCTGCAGGCGGAACTCGATGGCGCCCGCACCGAACGCGAGACGGCGCAGACGGCGGTATCTGCAAAGGAGGAAGAACTTGCCGCGTTGCGCGCGGAGCACGAGGCGAAGGCGCAGGCGAATCGAACGCGCTTCATCGTCGCCGCCGTGGTGGTTGCGCTTGTGGCCGTGATGGCGGGCATCGTAGTCGTGGCCGTGCTGCGCCGTCGCGCCCGCGAACTCGAAAGCGCACGGCGGCAGGCGGCCCGTGCCGAGCAGGAGGCGGAGCAGGCGCAACAACAGGCGGAGCGCGTACAAGCGGAAGCGAACGCACCGCCGCCTGACGTGGCCGACTGCCTCTTCACCGGCAACGCGGACGACGGGCAGCCGGTTTCCGTGAAGGTGCCCGGCAGCCTGCTGGCGGGCGAAGGCGCGGTGATCGGCCGCAGCCCGCGCAACGCGACGTTCCTGATCGACGACGAGACGCTCTCCCGCGAACACGCCCGCGTCCGCTACGACCCGGAAGCCGGCTTGCAGATCGAGGATCTCGACTCCACCAACGGCACCCGTCTCAACGGCCGGCCATTGCAGCCGAGAACGCCCACGCGCATGGCCAACGAAGACGCGGTGGAACTGGGCGGCGTGAAGTTGCGGGTGGTTTGGGAGGGCTGAACGAGCCTCCCTCCCAAGGGAGCGCCCGCTTGGCAGCCGAATGAGTTCTGGCGCAAATGGCGCAGTCAGCCGCTATAGTCTGGCGAAACCGCGCTCGTTCGGATGAGGAGGAATGCGTTGGGCAAGCGTTTGCAGGACAAGGTGGCCGTGATCACCGGCGGCATCGGCGGAGCTGTAAAGAGCGAAGAAGCCACACGGACAGGCCCTCCACGACTGAGTGACCTGAAACTGCCGCAAGGCCCGTGCGACAATTCAATGCGAACCCGAGGGGGCGTGGCAAGCAGGTCAACGGCCGCTGCCGACTTCCCGCAGCAGTTGGCTGCCCGTCGTGCAGCGCTCAATCGCCTCGCCCACCTCCATCAAGCGCCGCGGATCCGCTTCGGCCCCTATGGCCGCCGCCAGACGATCCGCCGTGGCCGAGTCGAACCGCGCCGCAGCCAGGCGGCGCAGCAACAGGCGTTCGTGCTCCATGCCCTGCTCGCGCCCTAGGCTGATGCCCCGTTCCATGCCCTGTGCATGTCCCATGCTGATGCCCCGTTCCATGCCCTGTGCGTGTCCCAGGCTGATGCCCTCTTCGCGGCCTTGCCGAATGTACGGCTTCGGCCACTCCGCCACGCGATCCTCCAAACTCATCGTCATGTCCTCCAAGTTCAGGTCCTCGGGCGGCCGCGGCGCGGGGCCGCCGCCGTCCAGCCGCCGCGTCAGCGCCCACAGCCAGCTCGCGAACGTCCGCGGCAGCTCGCCTTGGCCAGCGCCCGCCAGCAGCGCCGCCAGCCGCCGCGCCGCTTGCGCCAGGTCCGCCGCCGAACGGCTCTGCTCCAGCTGCGCCACCGCCCACGTCAGCTCGTGCAGCTTCAAATCTTCCGCCCGCACGCGCCGCTCGTCAAGCACGACGTGGCGCTGCGACGGCTGGTACGCCGCCAGCATCGGCGGCGAGGCGATCAGGTCGCGCATCTCGACCGTCGGGTGCCACGGCGAGTCGCCGCTGTACAGCACGATCGGCAGCACCGGCGGCAGCGTGCCCGGCGCGACTGGCGCGTCCCGCGCGACGCGACCGCTGCGCAGCAGGTCGCCGTACAGCAGCGCCGTGTACTCCAGCACCCGCAGCGCCATGATCGAGTCGGTGGTGGTCTGGAACTCAAGCATCACCAGCACATGCAGCCAGCCACCGCCGGCGGCGCGGGCGCGCAGCCGCCACGCCATGTCGCCCATTCTGCGCTGGAACGCCTCGCCGACGTACTCGGCGGGGAGCTTCTCGAGGGTGCCGTAGTCGGCGCCGAGTTCGGCGTCGTCGAAGAGGCTGCGCAGCAGGTCCTCCACCATGCGGGCGAAGGTGTAGAGGAGCTTGTAGATCGAGTCGCTGTTCGGCGGCAGTGCAATGTTCATGGCGCACACGCTACTGCGCCGCTGCGGGCGGCGTCTTGCGACATCGCCCCGGCGGGATGTGCGAAGTCGCCACTTTGCGGCCGCCGTCATCGCCCCGGCGGGGCGTGCGCAACTTGACAAAACGCGGTCAGCCACGGACGCTTCCTGTGCCGTAGAGGAGGGGTGTTTCAACGACATGCCAGTCCGACGCCGAGGCGACGGCGAAGTCGTCGAGGAATCTGCGACGCCGAGTTCGCAAGCACGGCCTGCGTCCGAAGCGCCTACATCCCCGTCAAGCAGGAGGCGGAGCAGGCGCAACACGTCCGAACCGGAAGCCGGTTTGCAGATCGAGGATCTCGACTCCACCAACGGTACCCGCCTCAACGGCCGGCCATTGCAGCCGAGAACGCCCACGCGCATGGCCAACGAGGACGCGGTGGAACTGGGCGGCGTGAAGTTGCGGGTGGTTTGGGAGGGCTGAACGAGCCTCCCTTCCAAGGGAACGCTCGCTTGGGCAGCCGAATGAGAGCGCTTGGCAGCCTCAATCACTGGCCCCGTCCTGGCTGCCAACCGGCAAACGAATCGGCCCGCGCCGCCCGCTCCGGTTCGTTCCATCGCGGCACTGGTTGGCTGCTTGCACTCGCGATGCACGGCGGCTTCAGCCAAGCACCATCCGCGGCAACCACGCTGGACGATGCCGCCATTCGGCAGCGTGTGGCGCCGGCGGTGGTTCTGCTGTTGGTTGAGGAAGGGTTCGGCAGCGGCTTCGTGCTCAATTCCCAAGGCCACATTGCCACCAATCACCACGTGGTGGCCGGCGGCGGCCGCATCGAGGCCAGGCAGGACGGGCAGGCGGCGCTTGCCGAGGTCGTCTGGTCTTCGGAAGCGCTGGACTTGGCCGTGCTGCGCCTGCGCGGCGACGGCTTGCGGGGTCTGCGGCCGTTGCCGCTGGCCGTCACTCCGCCAGCGCCCTTGCTGGACGTGATCGCCGTTGGCTTCCCAGGCGCGGCCAACGCCGTTACCGCTGCGAGTGCGCCGAGCTACAACGAGGGCAACGTCGGGCGCGTGGTGGAAGGCACTTGGGGATTGGGGCCGTTGCGCATCGTCCAGCACAGCGCAGACATCAACCCTGGCAACAGCGGCGGCCCGCTCATCGATGCCTGCGGGCGCGTTATCGGCGTGAACACCGGGGGCGCGGCAGTGTCCGTATCGACTGCGCCGGGCGGCCCGCTCATCGATGCGCCGAGCGGCGTGTTTTGGGCATCCTTCATCGGCGAGCTCGCGGACGCGCTCGATGCGCTCGACATTCCCTATGCATCCAGCGCGAGCGTCTGCGAGGTCGCTGCCGCCGAACGCACCTGGTTCGGCGCGGCAGTTCTGGCCGCCACGCTCGCGGTTGGCGCGATGCTGTTGGCCTTGGCGTTGTTCCGGCGCAACATGGCGCTGGCCGTGGAACGTGTACGCGATGGCGTTTCGCAGCGGCGCCCGGGCAGGCGTCCTCACGAGCAGAGGCCGGAAGCCCCGCCCGGCTCTGTTTCGGCCCCCAGGCGCATCCGCATTGGGCGCGGACGGAGCATGGACATTACCCTGCCATCCGCGAAGGCATCGCGGCTGCACGCGGAACTGGAGGTGGCGCCAACCGCGCAATCGAGCAAGCGGCGCTACATGCTGAGAGACTGCAACAGCACGAACGGCACGCGGGTGCTGCGCGGAGGACGCTGGGTGCGCATCCGCGCGGAGGCCGTTCAATCCGCCGACAAGGTGCGCTTCGGCGACTACGAGACGACCGTGGCCGAGCTGCTGCGCCGCGCCGGCGTATCGAGCAATGCGTCGGGCGCCGGCGGCGGCGAAGGGAACCACGCGCAGGATCACCGCCTGGCCGGCCCGGTGAAGCGCAACCCAGGCACCGGCGAAGTGATGCGCGACAGGGAGGACGAACCGTGAACGAGACCACGCAGCGGGCGTGCGCGGCGCTCGGCGGCATCATCGCCGGCATGGCGTTCATCGCCCTGCTGAGCGTTGCCCTGCCAGCGCAGCCGGACGAAATCAGCGCCGGCGGCATCCTGCTCGACCGCGCCAGCGCCCTCTATCCGCTCACCATACAGAACGCCATGTGGCTGCTGTTCTTCACCGGCCTGGGCGACGTGTGCGTACGGTTCCTGCGCGGCGGCCACGAACTCCGGCAGATGCGCCGCGCCCTCCTTCCGGAAGACGAAGAAACCATGCTGCGGGCCAAGGACCTGGGAGCGATCTACGCCCAGGTGCGGCCCTCTCCGCTCGCCGAGACGTTCTTTCTGCAGCGCCTGGTCGCCCGCGTGGTGCTGCAATTCCAGGGCAGCCGGTCCATCGAGCAATCCCACGCCCTGCTGAACTCCAGCCTGGAACTCTTCCAGCACGAAATCGACCTCAAGTACAACATGCTGCGCTATCTGATGTGGCTGATTCCCACGCTCGGCTTCATCGGCACCGTGGTGGGCATCGCGCTGGCGCTCGGCGAAGCGGGCAACATGCCGGACCTCTCGCAGGCCGATGCGCTTGGCGCCTGGATGAAGTCCCTCACCGGCAGCCTGGCCCTCGCGTTCAACACCACGCTGCTCGCCCTCGCGATCTCCGCGCTGCTGGTGTTTCTGACGCACCTGGCGCAAGGCCGGGAGGAGGCCGCCCTCAATCGCGCCGGGCAGTACTGCCTGGACAACCTCGTCAACCGCCTCTACGAACAGAACCAGTAGCAGGCGCTGCGGTGAAGAAACGCAGCCGTGAGATCAACATCTTCAGCATCTCCGCGCTGGATTTGTTCGCCTCGGCCCTCGGCGCGTTCATTCTGGTGGCGCTGGTGTTCATGGTGTTCTTCGCGATGACGTCCAGGACGCAGGCGCCCGCCCCGGTGCAGGTGCCGCAGTGCCCGCCGCCAACGGCGCCGGAACGCTTGGAGTGCCCGGAGCCGTCGCCAGCGCCGCAGCCAGCGCCGGCAAGTGCGGAAGCACTGGCGCGGACGCAGGCCGACCTCGCCGTCTGCGAAGCGCAGCTGGCCGCATCCCAAACCGAGATGGAAGCGCTGACGGCCTACTGCAGGGCCGTGGAACAGAGGGCGGGCGAACTGCAGCAGGCCCTGACGGAGGTGCGCATCCCGCCGCTGGACATCGTGATCTGCCTCGACATCACGGGCAGCATGAGCGACCAGATACAGGGTCTGAAGCAGGAGATCGACGACCTGGCGCGGGTTCTGGATCGCCTGGCGCCGTCGGTTGGCATCGGCGTGGTGGCCTACGGCGACCGCCTGTTCGACCGCGTGACCGAGAGACACGCCATCGTCAGCACCACCGCGATGGGCTCGCTGCGGCGATTCGTGCAAACGCTGGAACCCAAAGGGACGCTGTTCAGCAACCCCAATCCAGACGTGCCCGAAGCGGTGGACAGGGCCCTCGCCGAGGCCGCGGCGATGAACTGGCGCACGGAAAGCGAACGCCGCTACATCGTCGTCATCGGCGACGCCCCCGCGTACCCGGAAGAACGAGCTTCCGCCTTCGCCCGCGCCGCGTGGTTCGCGGCAGTGGACGGCCGCCACGTCTCCGCCGTGATGGTCGCCCGCCGAGACGCCGAGCCGTTCTTCCGCCAACTGGCGGCCTCCGGACGAGGGCAGTTCGTGGACGCTGTCGGGGGGCAGTCGATGATCGCGAGCGTGCTGTTGGCGATTTTGGATGTTTGAGGTTGAGAGTCGCAACTGGAGACGTGTTGGAGCCTAAGGTCAGCGACAATTAGCGGTAGTTGTCCATCAATTCACCGATGCGACCAGCAGCACTAGCCCAATCTGACCTCGCTGCCTGCTCGAATTGCGCGACGCCCTGTGGGTCGCAGTCAGACAGCTTCACGAATATCCTCTTGACATCCGTTCTAGCGAACGAGTATCCGATTTCCTGATCCGTCCAGCTTCCTTCGTGAAAATCATCAGTGATCAGGCCAACAAAGTGGGTCATGGTATTCAGCGCGTACAGTATCGCGTCTCGCCACTCCTTGGTCGGTGGTATGTCGTCGTGTGCAACGAAGCACCTATGACCTTGCTTCTTCAATTCCTCAGAAACCTTTGAGGCCCGCTCTCTATGCTTTGCCCTGTGGCTGATAAAGACACGATCGTAGCGTATGCTCGCATATCCTCCCCAAAGTTCATCCAGTCTCTGCCCGCTCGTACGCACATCTGGAATCCTTCTGGACAACACTTCAAGAACCGTCTCAAAGAGATTGATGTTCTTTACCGCCCAATGGGTCCTATTCTGCTCCCATCTTCCACATCCAAACTTCAGGTAAGTCTCATCATCATGTATCGGTATCGCCGGAAAGCGAGGGTCCAAACTGTATGCAATGTCTACGCCCACACCACGTTCAGAAATAGAGCTAATGCGACCAATTCTGCCGTACTCGTTGGTACCTTCGTAGGAAAACAAACATGGGAGCTCGATTCGGCGTTGGACATTTCTGAAGTAGTCGGAAACGGGCCCGCTACTGTCGGAATGCTCGAACGCTCGCCCATCGGCGAAAAAGTATGTACCACTCTCGTGCCAACCGTAACTGGATGGTCCAGACGTAATCAGGAGATTGAACAAAGCGCTAGTCCTCTCTTGTCTGCTTGATGTTCGGTACAGGCTCGCCACACGGGCCGAAAAACGGTCTGCAACTCTGTACCGGCGCACCGCCCTACGCCGCCGGTGTCTAGAGTGCCGATTCCTCAAGGGCCATCATCCAGTTCGCAATGCATCTGTACACAGCCTACCACATTGGTGACGAGATGCCAATGCGCCCAGGCTAGCTGGCAGGGCAATCGCATTAGGACAGAATATGTTATCATGTCGCCAATTTTGGCCGCCAGACACTGCAAAACGGGTCCCGTCGGGCCTGCTTCGGGCGCTCCTGGGGCAGAAATCTGGCCTTCATGGAAGGTTTTGGCCTCATCACAGCCCAATGCGATTGCCCTGGCTAGCTGGTAGTGTCAGTTCGATTTTGCCGCATTGCCGCCCCGCACTCCGGCAACCACAGCGTCCCGACGACCGTCCGCCTCCGACAGCGCCGCGCACCTGTTCTTCCAGCTGGTGTCGCGACGCTACGAGCGCGGCAGCGTGATGATCACGTCGAACCGTTCCGTGGCCGAATGGGGCGAGGTATTCGGCGGCGCCGTGGTGGCCACCGCCATCCTCGACCGCCTGCTGCACCACAGCCACATGCTGACGATCACCGGCGAGAGCTACCGGCTGCGCGAGAAGCGCCGCGCCGGCGTGCTCAACGTCTCGGCGCCGCCGGCGGTTCAGGCGGCTGGGCGACCATGAGGCGGCGTCGAGCGGGGTTGACCACCCTTTGCCCACCGCTCCAGTTCGGCCAAGGGACGGAGCCGTGGACAAAGCGTGGACAACCCCGCACGCAGACCGCGACCAACTGGCCCCGACCGAAAGCGCGTCGGCAAGGCGAAGGGGGTCAGTTTTCGTGTCGCTAGGGGGTCAGTTTCCGATGTCGCTTGACACCCAGGTTGTCCTGGGCGGTTGCGTCCCCCTGCTCGGCAGCCGAAGCCCCTCCGGGTCAGTTCATCGCGATTCCCTTCGTCTCGAAGGAACGTCCACCCATATCCATGTGCGGCGGCCGTTCCTCTTCCTAGCCCTGACGGGCCTCTTCCCCATCGTCGAGGCCATCAGCCAGAGGATCAGGCTGACCACCAGTTCCGCGATGATCGAGGCGGCCTTGCGGTACCAGACCGCAGCTTTGCCGGCATCCTTCGGTACGCCGGCACCATCGTCGTACAGCAGGCCCAAGTTGTGCCGAGCGTCGGCGTGTCCCTGCTCGGCGGCCTTGCGGTACCAGATTGCCGCTTGACCGGCGTCTTTCGGTACGCCTTCGCCGCGACGGTACAGGATGCTCAGGTTGTTCTGGGCCGGTGCGTCCCCCTGCTCGGCAGCCTTGCGGACCCAGATGGCGGCTTGGGTAGAGTCCTGCGGTACGCCTTCGCCATCACGGTACAGCGAGCCTAGGTTGTTCTGGGCCCCTGCGTGCCCCTGCTCGGCGGCCTTGCGGTACCAGATTGCCGCTTGACCGGCATCTTTCGGTACGCCGGCACCATCGTCGTACAGCAGGCCCAAGTGGTATTGGGCTATTGCGTGCCCCTGCTCGGCGGCCTTGCGGTACCAGATCGCGGCTTGGCTGGCATCCTTCGGTACGCCTTCGCCGCGACGGTACCGGAGGCCCAAGTTGTCTTGAGCTATTGCGTGCCCCTGCTCGGCGGCCTTGCGGTACCAGATTGCCGCTTGACCAGCATCTTTCGTTACGCCTTCGCCATTGTGGTACAGGACGCCTAGGTTGTTCTGGGCCGCTGCGTCCCCCTGCTCGGCAGCCTTGCGGTACCAGATTGCCGCTTGACCGGCATCTTTCGGTACGCCGGCACCATCGTCGTACAGCAGGCCCAAGTTGTCTTGGGCTATTGCGTGCCCCTGCTCGGCGGCCTTGCGGTACCAGATTGCCGCTTGACCGGCATCTTTCGGTACGCCTTCGCCGCGACTGTACAGGAGACCCAAGTAGAACTGGGCGGCTGCGTCTCCCTGCTCGGCGGCGCGGTACCACATCGCAGCTTGGCTGGTATTCTTCGGTGCGCCATCGCCCGTCTGGAATAGGACGCCTAACTTGAACTGGACATCGGCGTCTCCCTGCTCGGCGGCCTCGAAAATACGTTCACGCCCTCGCCAGCTATGCAACCACTCGTCCAAGTCTTCGGGACGTTCCGCCTCGATCACCCGCAAGCCCCGATCCACCGCTTCCAGAAACGCTGACGAATAACCCTCTCTGCCCGCTTCCGCCAACTTCGGTAGCGGGTCTGTCTGCGTGCGCAGCAACTGGCCCTGGCGCCGCGTCGCCTCCATCGGCACGTCGCCTGTGATGGCGCGGTAGCACAGCGCCGAAAGCGCGTAGATGTCCGTCCATGCGCCCTGGTGTCCGTCGCTCTCGTACTGCTCCGGCGGCGAATAGCCGGCCGAGGCGATGGCCGTCACGCTCCTGCTTCTGCGGCCCAGGGCCTGCCGCGCCGAGCCGAAGTCCAGCAGCACGGGCGACTCGTCCGAGCGGCGCACGAAGATGTTGGCCGGCTTGATGTCCCGGTGCAGGAAGCCGGCCGCGTGGACCTGCCGCAGCCCGTCCACCACCGGCAAGAGCACCCGATTCAATTGCGCCTCGGTCAGCGTTCCGTGGCGTCGCAGCAGGGCGTCGAGCGGCTCGCCGTCCTCGTAGTCCATCACGATGTAGGCGGTGTTGTTGGCCTCGAAGCAGTCGCGCACGCGCACCACGTTGGGATGCTCGAAGCGAGCCAGGGTCCTGGCCTCGTCCAGAAACCGGCTCAAGCCCCACTCGAAGCCCTCGCGGTCGCCGGCGGACTTCGGGTGTACCTCCGTGCCGTCGCGCACGGCGATCTCGTTCGGCAGGTACTCCTTCACGGCCACCTGTACGGCAAGCCCCGTGTGCTCGCACAGGTACGTCACGCCGAAGCCGCCGACGCCGAGGACCCGCGCCACATGGTAGGCGCCAAGCCGGAAGCCGGGCCGCAGCGCTTGCTTGTGGTCCTCGGCGCTCATGGGTGGGTAACGTAGCACAGCCCTCCAACTGGCAGTGCAGGCGGCTGGCCCCGTTCGCGACTGCGAAGTCGTCGCAACGCGAAACGGCCGTCGGCGACGCCGGCCATGCACCCCGAAACAGGGCTCCGCGCTGTCGGACGAGTTGAAGGGCTTGCCGGCTGTAGTATGGTCCAGCCCAATCCAAACTCCGCATTGAATCAGCGCTCATCGGGCTGGACATACCGTCGCCGACTAGGAGAACCAATGAACCTGCTCAAGAACCTCGCCGCGTCCGCGGCCATGACCGTGGCGTTGATCGCGTTCGCAGAGAGCGCCGGGGCGCATTCGTACAGCACCAGTACCGAGATCACCTTGCACGACGGCTACACGTTCGAGATGCGCGAATACGCAGGGATCACGCCGGTCGTCAGGAAATGGTCTGGGGCGCGTGACTACAGATGCGGCATCGCTGCCGTTTGCTGGGTCGATCACGAAGTCCAGGTTGCCTATTCCGGCAACGACAGACAGTTTTTCGTCGTCTTTCGTTGGCGTGACTACTTCGGCGCAGGATACTGGCATGTCCTCTTTGGCCTCCAAGGCGAACGCAACACGGAATACACCGTCTACGCGGCCTACGCGCCACGGATACCCGATTTCGAGGAAGGCGTAGTCGCATGGGTTCTGTCCCCGCGCCGTTCGCTCACGCTGCGCCGGCCGGAGTGCGGTCGGCCAGAGAACCGACCAGTGAATTACAGCGGCGCAGTCTATTCCGTAGGCAAACGCCGTCCTACGCATGCATATTGGCACGGCATGACGACCAGCGGACTGTTTGCAGCGGCTCTTCAGGCGTTTGCGGAGAGATATCTGGAAGGACATGCACCGTTGGTCGGGTGCGACGAGTAGCAAGCGATCTACCCAACTGAATTCCTCTTATGCAGGGTTTGCCGCCCCGCTTGCCTGGATCAATGGCAATTGCATTTCGGTAGTCCACAATCCTCAAGCCTATACGAACCAAGTCGCGATCGGGTGGACTGTAGCCATACAGCTTGGTGGCAGAAGGCGGTA
Source organism: Candidatus Azotimanducaceae bacterium (assembly GCA_965199875.1). Classification (GTDB taxonomy): domain Bacteria; phylum Pseudomonadota; class Gammaproteobacteria; order Pseudomonadales; family Azotimanducaceae; genus VXYL01. The sequence goes on from OZ241346.1 coordinate 1,019,783, forward strand.
GGTGCTCGGCCCGCCTTGAACAGTGGTTCAGAGGTCGCAAGGAATGAACGTCCGTGCGGCACGGAACGGGCCTACGCGCAGACGCTTTGATCCGCGAGCGCCGGCGAGGCTCCTGGCTCCCCAAGCGCGGAGTTGGCCTGTCCGCTAGCGAAGCCGTGCGCGAGCGAGGAAGTCCGCGCCGCTGCCGCAGTCGATGATCAACGTGCCGATCCGCGCCAGCTCCGCACCGTCCTCGACGCCCGCGAGCAAAGCCGCCAGCTCGGCGCCGGTGGCCGCGCCGAAGCGCCGGCTCGCCAGGCTGCAAAGCCCGCTGGCCCTCCTGCCGGCCTTCCTTTCCGTCCCTCCTGCCGGCCTTCGTCGATCTTCAGCTCGTCCCGCTCTCGAAGCGTTTCCGCAAGCATCGTCGTCTCCTTGTCGTGAACCAAGACCGGCAGCCGGCCGCCCAGCCGCGGACTCAGAATGCCGCCGCACCATGCCACGAACGACCGCCACAGGTCCTGGTCGTCCGCCGCCGAGAACAGCGTCTCGGCCCGCGCAAGCGCCGGCGGCAGCCCCTCCGCCGACGCCGCGTCCAGCGCCAGTTGTCGCCGTCTTCGCCAAGGTCGGCATGTTGGAGGACGTCGCTTGCCGCCAGAACGCTCTCGTAGTCACTGCCGGAGAGTGAGCAATTGACGAATTCCCGAAGTTGCTGGTTCGACAGATGACACTGTCTCGCCATCCGGCTTGGGGTTGAGAATGGCGCGGTCGACGGCGGGGAAGTAGCGGTAGATGTTGCGGCACAGGAGACAGGACGTAGGCATCGCGTTCTGAAGAATCGCCAAGGGCTTGCCTTGGAACCCATTGGTGGGCTGCCGCTCCCCAACCCCGAGGTAAGGAGGTTAGGATTCATGGGGCAGCGTCCGGGCCACACGAAACCCGAAGCTGACGCCGCGGGCGCCGGTGGAGTACCAGTTCCGGACCGCGGCGCGGAGGTACGGTGGACTGTTGAGCCACGAACCGCCGCGCAAAACGCGCTCGGTGCATTCGCCGTACTCCCATGCGCTGCCGTCCGACGGCGCCCCCGCGTAGCTGCCGTTCCAGCAGTCCTCCGTCCACTCCCAGACGTTGCCCAGCACATCGTGCAGTCCCCAGCCGTTTGCCCCGAAGCTCCCCACCGGTGCCGTATGCCCATGCCCGTCGCGACACGATGCCACAGACCATGGCAAATCCGAGTAGCGCTCCTTCAGGCTCACGCCGAAGCCGCCGACGCCGAGGACCCGCACCACGTGGTACGCGCCAAACCGGAAGCCGGGCCGCAGCGCTTGCTTGTGGTCCTCGGCGCTCATCGGCAGGCAAAGTAGCACAGCCTGCGGATCGGGAGCAGTGCCCGAGGGTGCAGCAAGCTCCATGCCGGCGCAGACCGAATTTGCGCCTCAGCGACTCGACTACAGCAGCCGGTTCAGGCGTCCGGCCTCACCTTCATCAGCACATGGATGGCGAAGTCGCGGCGGACGCTGGCGGGCGTCTTCAGAAAGCGGTCGATCGCCGTTCGAGCGTCGTGGATGTCTGCGGTTACTTCGGATTTGCCGACCCGGTAGTCCGGGTCGTAGTCCGCGAAATGGCGTTTGCTCTGCATCTCTGCGAAGGTACGCCCGAATTGTCGCACCTCGTCGGGAAACCAGGACGGCGCGTTCTCGCAACGCGTCCTGGCCTGCTGGTGATCCGGCGCTCGGTACACGCGCCGCCACATCGGCCGGTTGCCGACCGTGCCGGCGCGGCCTGCCAAACGGTCCGCACAGGTTCGCGCCAGACAGTGGAACATGGCGTAGTACGTCGTGCTTACGGCTCGGCACAGATCCGTCCGCCGCGGCCGGCGGGGATTGATCTCCGCAAGGTCGGCGGCGAGCTGCAGGAGGTGGTCCGGCTCCACGACGCGCTACTCCGGCTCTTGCCCGACCTCCGACTCGGCAATGAAGGAGACGACCGGAAACGCCTCCACGTCCGCACCCTGAAGTTCGGTGCGCAAGCGGTCCTTCAGTCGAATCCGTGCCAAGGAGTCCGGGAGACCCTTGGCATCGTTGCCGTCATCGTAGGCGAAGCGTATCCAGAGGAGCTCGTCGCCGTAGCCGTCCACTTCCGGCTTCACCGACAGCACGCTGAGCGTGGTATCCGCGCACTGTTCATGCAGGAAGCCTTCGACCGTGCTCCGCGCCCGTTCCAGAACCTGCTGCTTCATCGCCCCGTACCTGCCCGATGGCTTGAACAACGGCAAGTTTACGCCGTTTCCGGTACCCGAGGCGCGGTCCGGATGGTTAGCGCGGCGTGGGCTTACGCTAGATCTTCGGCAAGAACGCTTCGCCGGTTGGCGTGATGCGACGAGGACACCGGCAAGCCCGGGCGAGCGGTACGCGCCGGCGCATTCTGTTCGGCAGGGCAGTTCTACCACCACCCCTCGCGGTGCCGAAGTGGCCACAGCCAACGGCGCCGGAACCCTTGGAGTGCCCGGAGCCGTCGCCAGCGCCGCAGCCGTCACCGGCAAGTGCGGAAGCGCTGGCGCGGAGGCAGGCCGACCTCGCCGCCTGCGAAGCGCAGCTGGCCGCATCCCAAGCCGAGATGGAAGCGCTGACGGCCTACTGCAGAGCCGTGGAACAGAGGGCGGGCGAACTGCAGCAGGCCCTGACGGAGGTGCGCATCCCGCCGCTGGGCATCGTGATCTGCCTCGACATCACGGGCAGCATGAGCGAACAGATACAGGGTCTGAAGCAGGAGATCGACGACCTGGCGCGGGTTCTGGATCGCCTGGCGCCGTCGGTTGGCATAGGCGTGGTGGCCTACGGCGACCGCCTGTTCGACCGCGTGGTCGAGAAGCACGCCATCGTCAGCACCACCGCGATGGGCTCGCTGCGGCGATTCGTGCAGACGCTGGAACCCAAAGGCACAACGCTGTTCAGCAACCCCAATCCAGACGTGCCCGAAGCGGTGGACAGGGCCCTCGCCGAGGCCGCGGCGATGAACTGGCGCCCGGAAAGCGAACGCCGCTACATCATCGTCATCGGCGACGCCCCCGCGTACCCGGAAGAACGAGCTTCCGCCTTCGCCCGCGCCGCGTGGTTCGCGTCCGCAGACGGCCGCCACGTCTCCGCCGTGATGGTCGCCCGCCGAGACGCCGAGCCGTTCTTCCGCCAACTGGCGGCCTCGGGGCGAGGGCAGTTCGTGGACGCTGTTGGGGGGCAGTCTATGATCGCGAGCGTGCTGTTGGCGGTTTTGGATGTTTGAGGTGGTTGAGATCGGGCGGGTAGCTCCACAGCGTCTATCTACGCGGTCCCAAGGATAGCTAAATGAGTTACAACCAAGGTATCAAGTTCAGCACGGCGAGTAGTATCGTAATGACAGTTGCTACCAGACCTAAGATAACTCCTATCCAATGGTCCTTTACCGCACTGCTGACGAGATGCAAGTCATACTTATCACGCCATCTCGCGTCCGTCTTGAGCGTACGGTCGATAGCGCCCTCAAGAAAGTAGCAAAAGGTATGAACTTTACGGAGCGTCGATCGGTGGAGTGCGACGTATCTACCTTCTCGAAAAGCCTCTGCTTCCTGCTGACCGCTAAGGAAGTCGTTGGTAGTCATGTCGTTTAATGCCATAAGCGATGGCATGCGGTGGTGCTGTGCATAGCTTTCCCCATAAAGCGTTACTAAGGCTCTCGACAGATCAAATTTGCTCTGTTCCTCGATCTCTATGGGCTTGCCACCTAGAACGGATAGTCGGTGCTCTAGCGCGACGAACCCGTAGTTAATGTCCCTCATGTTCCAATGAACCCAATCAGCATCCTTATGTTCGCGCACATATTCGTAGAAGGACTCAAGCATCCTCTTCTCAAGGTCATTGTATCTGCTCGCTATATCTCTTGACGAAACGTGCTCTAGTTCAGCGAACATATGTATAGAAAAGGACTTGGTCTCGCCTGAATCGAAGTTCCTGACAGCAATAGAAGCAATTCGAGGCGATCCGCCGGTATCTGGTTTTTTGAAGTCCTCGCCAGAATAGTGGACAACGTATACGCGGTTGGGATTAGTCGACATTTTCGTTAGCCGTTCCCTCACGGCAATTTTCCTATTGCGTTGGTGCGAAGACATTATGTGGATCTGGTGTGTGGCTTAGTACGAACGACGTACGGGTTGCGGTGGAAGCCATCAAGGCCTAGGAGCATAGCGTCATTTACGCTAGGTGGCCACCGGCCGTACGTGCGACGCGCGCTCACGGCTCAGCCTTCTGGGCAGTTGCCGCCCCGAGGCGAGGAGGTTACGGTTCAAGGGGCGAGCGTCCGGGCCACACGAAACCCGACGATGTCGATGCGGTAGTTGGTGCCGAAGTTGGTGGCGAACCAGCGGTTGGGCGTGCGGAGGTTCTCCCCCTGAGTAGCCCAGTCGCCGCCGCGCAAAACGCGCGTGCTGCAATTGCCGTACTCCCATGCGCTGCCGTCCGACGGTGCCCCCGCGTAGCTGCTGTTCCAGCAGTCCTCCGTCCACTCCCGGACGTTGCCCAGCATGTCGTGCAGCCCCCAGCCGTTCGCCCCAAAGCTCCCCACCGGCGCGGTATGCGCATGCCCGTCGCGACACGACGCCACCGCCCATCCCTCCCAATCCAAATCCGAGAAGCGCTCCTTCAGGCTCGCATCCCCGCCGTTCGCGTGGCGGCACTGCCCCGACTCGCCCTCTCCCCAGTAGCGCGCTGTTGCCGTGCCGGCCCGCGCCGCGTACTCCCACTCCGATTCGCTCGGCAGACGGTACTCCTCCTCCGTCTCCGCCGACAGCCAAGCAACATACGCCTGCGCGTCGTCCCAACTCACGCACGTTACGGGATGCCGCCCGCTCTGGCCGAAGCCCGGACTGCGCCAATCCCGGCCAGCGAGGAACCTCCAGCCGCGATCGAACGTCTGGCACCAGTTCTCCGCCGAGTATCCCGTCTCGTCGACGAACCGTCCGAACTCTGCCACCGTCACCTCGTGCCGGCCAATTGCGAACGGCGCCGCGATCGTTACTTCATGCAACGGGCCTTCTGACCTGTGCCGCCCCTGCTCGTCCGACGGCGAACCCATCTGGTACGAACCCGCCGGAACCACCACCATCTCCGGACACTCGGGGCAGTCGCGGAACCGGTCGCCCACCGGCAGCGGCAGCGAACCCCGGCCGTCCGATGCGGCATTGCGGTGCCCGCCAACGATTTGGCCGACATCCTTTTGTTGCGCGAACCACACAAGCCAAAGCAGAAGCAACAGGACAGCCACTAGCCACGGGACCCTGTCATCTCTTCCGCCCGCCTTTCGTTTGCCCGTTTGATGGGCAGTTGGAGAGGAAGCGGGCTGGCTGGCTTCCGTCAACTCCGAGTCCCGCGCCGGCAGGGCGTCTGCTCTTTCCAACTGCGGCAGCCACTCGTCCAGGCTCTGCGGGCGTTCTGCCTCGATCACCCGCAAGCCCCGATCCACCGCGTCCAGAAACGCCGGCGAGTAGCCCTTTCTTCCGGCTTCCGCCAACTTCGGCAGCGGGTCCGTCCGCGTGCGCAGCAACTGGCTTTGGCGCCGCGTCGCCTCCATGGGCGCATCGCCCGCGATGGCGCGGTAGCACAGCGCCGAGAGCGCGTAGATGTCCGTCCAGGCGCCTTGGTGCCCGTCGCTCTCGTACTGCTCCGGCGGCGAATAGCCGGCCGAGGCGATGGCCGTCACGCTCCTGCTCCTGCGGCCCAGGGCCTGCCGCGCCGAGCCGAAGTCCAGCAGCACGGGCGATTCGTCCGAGCGGCGCACGAAGACGTTGGCCGGCTTGATGTCCCGGTGCAGGAATCCCGCCGCGTGGACCTGCCGCAGCCCGTCCACCACCGGCAAGAGCACCCGATTCAATTGCGCCTCGGTCAGCGTTCCGTGCCGTTGCAGCAGGACATCGAGCGGCTCGCCGTCCTCGTAGTCCATCACGATGTAGGCGGTGTTGTTGGCCTCGAAGTAGTCGCGCACGCGCACCACGTTGGGATGCTCGAAGCGGGCCAGCGTCCTGGCCTCGTCCAGAAACCGGCCCAGGCCCCACTCGAAGCCCTCGCGGTCGCCGGCGGACTTCGGGTGTACCTCCGTGCCGTCGCGCACGGCGATCTCGTTCGGCAGGTACTCCTTCACGGCGACCTGAACGGCAAGCCCCGCGTGCTCGCACAGGTACGTCACGCCGAAGCCGCCGACGCCGAGGACCCGCACCACATGGTAGGCGCCAAGCCGGAAGCCGGGCGGCAGCGCTTGCTTGTGATCCTCGGCGCTCATGTCCGGCAAAGTAGCACAGCCTGCGCGGATTGCGTCTGTGGCAGCCGAGCAGCAGTCCGTGACAGTGCCAGGCGGTTGCAAACCGGCCGAACGCATCCGCCTCCGTCGCGCAGCCGGCTGCTGGCTGGCAACCACTGCAACGGCACAAGCGCAAGCGTGTGGGACGGAGAGCGCGATCGGGCTAGCGGTGCCCTCGCAACCGCCACGGCGTTTCGATCTGCAGCTAGTGAGGTGCGTCCGGTAGCTGTCTCCGGCACCCAGGCGCTGTTCGGACGGCAGCGCGGCGTGGGTGTACGACAGATCTTTGGCAAGTGAACGCTCCGCCGGTTGGCGTGATGCGTTGAGGGCACCGGCAAGCCCGTGCGAGCCGCATTCCGTCGCGGCGCATCTGGTTCGGCGCGGCAAATCTAGCCACCACCCCTCGTTCGCGCGTTGCTGTTGGCCCTTGCGGTGTTCCGGCGCAAACATGGCGCTGGTCTTGGAACGTGTAGCCGAGCGTTGCTCTGCAGCGGCCGGACGAAAATCGGCGCCAGCGGCATCCTTCTCGACCGCGCCAGCGCCCTGCTGCCGGAAGACGAAGAAACCATGCTGCGGGCCAAGGGCCTGAGAGCGATCTACGCTCTTTCACAGGCAGGCCGCGTCGACGCGCCCCGAACCGATCGGCAGGCCGAGCCAGAGGTACTCGTCGTAGCGCATCTGGCCGCGCCCTTTGACAGGTAGCGGAGCGCCGGCCACTCCCGTGCCGTCCAGTCCTACGCACAGAATCTGTCCTTCCTTCAATGGCTTGCGAACCACAGACCCGTCCAACGACGCATCGTTCGCCGCCCCGTTCCCGCGGAACACCGTGATCGAACCCGACAGCAGCCGCGTCCGCCACGCCTCCAGGTCGTCGCCCACCAGCCGCGTCGCCCGCTCCATCCGCTTTCGTCCCGAAGTTCACCCCGGCCCACCAGCCTCAGCAGCCGGTCCGCCTCCGCGCAGCAGCACGCCGAACCCATCTCGCTCGCCAGCCGCCGCGCCATCGGAGTCATCGACGCCTCAATGTCTAGACGCGCCGACGACGACGCCAGCAGCCTCGTCGCCAGCTCCCGCACTTGGCCCGCCACCAAACTCCACCAGCGCCGCCTGCAGCTCGGCCAACGCCGCCGCTTCCCTCTTGCCTTCCTCGTTCCGATCAACCACAGTCCTCGTCGCCATCGCGGGCCGGCGGCTCGCGGCGGCTCGCCAACACCTCCCGTCATCGCCAATGCCCGGCCGCCCCCGCACCGGAGGTGGTCACTTGCCAAATATCTGACGCACACACTGCGCAGTCCACGCGCTTGACAAACGATGCGGCCAAGCGCAGATTGGCCTCATGCCCTACGCAATCGACACTGCCGCGACCATTGCCGATCTTGAGTCGGCCGGCGTCGAACCCGCCCAGGCGAGGGCCATCGTCCATGCGATCAACGGTGCCGCTGGCGATCCGGTCAGCAAGGAAGATTTCAGGGAACTGCGCGGCGAGTTCAAGGAGCTGCGCGGCGAGTTCGGGGGCCTGCGCGGCGAGTTCGGTGACCTGCACGGCGAGTTCGGGGGCCTGCGCGGCGAGTTCGGCAACCTGCGCGGCGAGTTCAACGAGCTGCGCGGCGAGTTCGGCAACCTGCGCGGCGAGTTCAACGAGCTGCGCGGCGAGTTCGGCAACCTGCGCGGCGACTTCAAGGTGCTGCGCGGCGAGTTCGGCAACCTGCGCGGCGAGTTCGGGGGCCTGCGCGGCGAGTTCAAGGAGCTCGAAGGCAAGTTCGCAGAACTGCGGGAGGAGATGGACCGCAGGTTCACGGAGCAGCGGGAGGAGATGGACCGCAGGTTCACCGAGCAGCGGGAAGAGATGGACCGCAAGTTCGCTACCAAGGCCGACCTCGCCATGTTGAAGAGCCAGTTGACGACCCGCATCCTGCTCTCGCAAGTCGCCACCGCCACACTGCTGTTCATGCTGCTCAAGTTCTTCGCATAGGCGCTAGTGCTCCGTCAAAGTGGTCTTCGGCGAACCGGCTTCGGAGTTGAAGCCCATGCTCCCGGGCAAAATCGCATATCTCGCGATCAGATGCGCGGGCTAGACCAAGTGGGTACACATGTCGCGACTCAGGAAAGAGATCGGCCAAGCCTTCTGCCAGCCGCGGCGGCAAGTTGTGGTCGAAGAGCAGCTTCACTCCGCTCCAACGAGCGTTGCCCTGCCAGCGCGGCGAACGAGGGCGACCAGCCGTTACTACGGCGTCACCGTTCCACCGTTCAAGGGTAAGCCTCGGCTCGGTCGCTCGGTCGGGATTGAAGCGCCCGCTGGCTGCCGCCTGTAGTATGGTCCAGTGCAAACTCAGCCCCGCACCCGGAGAAATTTGCACCGTGAGCCCGTATGACTTGATGGAAGTCGCCCGCGCCCTCGCGGAATCCGACCCGGCACCGTCCATGCAGGCGAGGCTGCGGCGCGCCGTCAACACGGCGTACTACGCGCTGTTCCACTGTCTGGCGGCGTCGGCGGCCGATCTGTTCATCGGCCCGGAGCGCAACTCGGCGTGGCATCGGACCTACCGTGCGCTGGAGCACGGCAGAGCCAGGAGCGAGTGTCGGCAAGTGCAGACCATGCCGGAGTTCCCGGTGGCAATCCGAGACTTCGCGGAGGCGTTCGTCGCGTTGCAGAAGGCGCGGCAGGAGGCGGACTACGCGCTGGACACGCCCGCACTCCAGCAGTCCGACGTCTGGGCTACATCGTGTCCGCGGAGCTCGCCATCAGGCAGTTCGAGCAGGCGGCCGTAGACGGCAGGCGCGGCTTCGTCGCCCACGTGCTGTTCCGGCAGCGATCGTCATAAGGAGGTCCGACATGAACCATCGGCAGGTACGCGACATCGCGGAGGCGGCCTTCAAGGCGCGCTTCGGCGACATCGGCATCGTCAGCATCGACGTCAAGCCCGGCTTCGATCACTGCGACGACCCCATGCTGGACGTACACATCGTCTACGACGCCGACGTCGAGCGGTTGATTGCCCCGGACAAGGCGCCGGACATGGTGAGGGTGCGCTCGGAGATCGTCGAGAAGGTGTGGGCTGCCGTGGAGAATAGCCCCGGCTACCCCTACATCCACTTCATCGCCAAGTCCGACCTTGAGGAGGATCCGGCCACGGCATAGCGGGGGCGGCGGCCGTCGCGGGAGGCTTGCCGATCAACCGGTGCCTCGCCACGCAGTCGACCAGCCGCGGGCCTGCGCCGCGCCGGGCGAATCCGTGCCAAGGATCGGGTAGGCCTTGGCATCGTTGCCATCGTCGTAGGCGAAGCGATCCAAAGGAACTCCGGCAGATGCGCCGCGCCCTGCTGCCGGAAGACGAAGAAACCATGCTGCGGGCCAAGGATCTGGGAGCGATCTACGCCCAGGTGCGGCCCTCTCCGCTCGGCGAGACGTTCTCTCTGCAGCGCCTGGCCCTCGCGTTCAAGTCCAAGAAGGACATCGTGCAGCCTCGGCGAGGGCCCTCATTCATTGTGCTGGGGCGGTCAAGCACGAAGTTCCTGACGGGTGTGACAAATTGTAGGTCAGTGGTTGCTCACAAAGTACCTTCAGGCGGCGAGTCTGGCGGTGCGGTCGTCCCAGTATTCGTCGAACCAGCGGCCCAGCCGGGCGCAGCGGAGCCAGAGCACCGGATTGGTGCCGATGGTCCAGCGCATGCCGGCGCATTTCATGCGCTGGCCGACGACGTTCCTGCACGCCGCCTCAATGACGCCGGAACCGATCGGCAGTCCGGCGGCGAGATGTTCTCGCAGCGCTTCCGGTCGCGCCGTTCGTCGAGGCAGGCCCGCCTTGCGGCACTCCTCGACATCGCCGCCGCACCAACACGGCGGCTTGCATCCCACCGCTCCCAGCCGGTCAACATCTGGCTTGCAGTTCGCCTTGCGCTTCTTGCAGCTCTCCTTTGGAAAGGCCCGGGGCTGGGAACTGAGTCTCTATGAAAGTTGGGCCTCGGGGTGTCGTGTGCGGTCAATCCTCTTCATGCGAGTCTGGCCGCCGCCGGCGTCCACTGGTTTGCAAGCGTTTCCACTCCGGTGTGCCGGCGTGGGGCGCGATGGCATGGTAGGTGGCGTCCAAAGGCGCGGTCAGCAGTTCAACGGCCTCGCTGAGGTAGGGTGCGATTCGCTTGATGCCGCTGTCCGCTGGAACCACGACCACCGGCAACCGAGCAGGGGTCTGGAACTGCATCCGCATGTCTGGGCACCAGTGCGTCGCAGCCAGCAGCCAAGGCTTGCTCGTGGAGTTCGCCGTTGGACTTGCCGGCCAACCCGACCCGTCGCACATGGTCGCACGACGAACCTGGCGGCAGCAACGCAAGCAGCGCTGGCCCGACCCTGGGCGAGACGCATTCGTCGAGCAGAATCTCAACGGGGCCTAGCGCTCGCGGCGCCGGACGAACTCCGTCGCGGCCGTTTCGATGGCGCTCATGGCCTGTTCGCGATCCACCGCGCCCTCGAACTCGTCTAGGAACTCGTCGATAGTCCCGCCGTCGCACAGGTAGTTGAACAGCGTCTGCACTCGAATCTTCGTTCCGGAAAAGCACAAGGCGCCGCTGGCGAATCCAGGACGGGCTTGGAACATGGTGGTGTCGCGTTGCATGAGCCTATCCTACTCCAACGTTGGTGCTTTGGCGCGACCGCGGTTGGGACGACCGGATCGCCAACTCGCCGCGTGAAGCCCGATGTGAGCGACTACTGACCTACGATTTGTCGCGCACACCCGTCGTAGTCCGCCAAATGGCGTTGCGGGGATCGAGAAGGAGCGGGCGGTCCCCGCGCAGCAGCACCGCGTACTCCAGCAGCCGCTCCGCCATCCGCGCGTCCGAACTCGATTGAAGTTCGATGTGGAACATCACGCCGGCGCCGGGCTTGAAGGGTGCCCACCAGGGCAGGTCGCCCGCCGGACGCGGAGGCCGCCCGCGACATGCTCCGCCGGCGGGCGTTCCAGGCGGTCGAGGTCCAAGTCGCCCACCCAGGGGTCGCCGAGCAGGCCACCTGAACGGTAAGCCCGTGTGCTCGCATAGATACGTCACGCCGAAGCCGCCGACGCCGAGCACCCGCACCACACGGTAGGCACCAAGCCGGAAGCCGGGCGGCAGCGCTTGCTGTGCTTCGGCGCTCACTGGCAGGCAAAGTAGCACAGTCTGCGCGGATTGCGTCTGTGGCAGCCGAGCAGCAGTCCGTGGCAGTGCCAGGACGGTAACAAACCGGCCGAACGCACACCCTGCGCAGGCCGCTCCGACGTAGGGCCGCCTGCCCATGCCCACGCCGCCTTCCTCGGGCTGCGCGCAGTCCACGCGCTTGACAAACGATGCGGCCAAGCGCAGATTGGCCTCATGCCCTACGCAATCGACACTGCCGCGACCATTGCCGATCTTGAGTCGGCCGGTGTCGAGCCCGCCCAAGCGAGGGCCATCGTCCATGCGATCAACGGCGCCGCTGGCGATCCGGTCAGCAAGGAAGATTTCAGGGAACTGCGTGGCGAGTTCAAGGAGCTGCGCGGAGAGTTCGGTGACCTGCGTGGCGAGTTCAACGTGCTGCGCGGCGAGTTCGGTGACCTGCGCGGCGACTTGAAGGTGCTGCGCGGCGAGTTCGGTGACCTGCGCGGCGACTTCAAGGTGCTCGAAGGCAAGTTCGCAGAACTGCGGGAGGAGATGGACCGCAGGTTCGCGGAGCAGCGGGAAGAGATGGACCGCAAGTTCGCTACCAAGGCCGACCTCGCCATGTTGAAGAGCCAGTTGACGACCCGCATCCTGCTCTCGCAAGTCGCCACCGCCACACTGCTGTTCATGCTGCTCAAGCTCTTCGCATAGGCGCCGCCCAAACCCCCGAGGTAAGGAGGTTAGGATTCATGGGGCGAGCGTCCGGGCCACACGGAACCCGCTGAAGACGTCTTGGTGGTCGGTGTAGATCCTCTCCCGGTCCGCGGAGCGGAGGCCCGATGGACCGCTGCCCCACGAACCGCCGCGCAAAACGCGCTCGTTGCAATCGCCGTACTCCCATGCGCTGCCGTCCGACGGCGCCCCCGCGTAGCTGCCGTTCCAGCAGTCCTCCGTCCACTCCCCGACGTTGCCCAGCATGTCGTGCAGCCCCCAGCCGTTCGCCGCGAAGCTGCCCGCCGGTGCCGTATGCACATGTCCGTCGCGGCACGACGCCACAGGCGGCCAATCCGAGTAACGCTCCTTCAGGCTCGCGTCCACACCGTTGGCGTGGCGGCACTGCCCCGACTCGCCCTCTCCCCAGTAGCGCACCGCCGCCATGCCGGCCCGCGCCGCGTACTCCCACTCCGATTCGCTCGGCAGACGGTATTCCTCCCCGGTCTCCCGCGACAACCATGCCGCGTACTCCTGAGCGTCGTCCCAGCTCACGCACGTCACGGGATGCCGCCCGCTTTGGCCGAAGCCCGGATTGTCCCAGCCCTCAACGGCGCCCACCCACTCGCCGCCCTCGTACGTCTGGAAGAAGCTCGTCTGGCACACGATCCCCGCCGAGTACCCCGTCTCGTCGACGAACCGCCCGAACTCCGCCACCGTCACTTCGTACCGGCCAATTGCGAACGGCGCCGCGATCGTCACTTCACGCACCGGGCCTTCATGCGCGGACCGCCCCTGCTCGTACGACGGCGAACCCATCCGGTACGAACCTGCCGGCACCACCACCATCTCCGGACACTCGGGGCAGTCGCGGAACCGGTCGCCCGCACTCTGCTGCATGGCAACCCACACAAGCCCGGTCGCAACCAACGAGCCCGCCACTAGCCATGTGGCCGTTCGACGGACGGTCGCAGGCGAAGGGGGCCGGCTGGCTTCCGTCAACTCCGAGTCCGCGACGACAGGGCGTGCTTTCTCCAACCTCGGCAGCCAGTCGTCCAGGCTCTGCGGGCGCTCTGCCTCGATCACGCGCAAACCTCGGTCCACCGCTTCCAGAAACGCTGACGAATAACCTTCTCTTCCGACTTCCGCCAACTTTGGCAGCGGGTCCGTCTGCGTACGCAGCAGCTGGCTTTGGCGCCGCGTCGCCTCCATCGGCACGTCGCCCGCGATGGCGCGGTAGCACAGGGCCGAAAGAGCATAGATATCCGTCCACGCGCCCTGGTGCCCGCCGCTCTCGTACTGCTCCGGCGGCGAATAGCCGGCCGACGCGATGGCCGTCACGCTCCTGCTTCTGCGGCCCAGGGCCTGCCGCGCCGAGCCGAAGTCCAGCAGCACGGGCGATTCGTCCGAGCGGCGCACGAAGACGTTGGCAGGCTTGATATCCCGGTGCAGGAATCCCGCCGCGTGGACCTGCCGCAGCCCGTCCACCACCGGCAAGAGCACCCGATTCAGCTGCGCCTCGGTCAGCGTTCCGTGGCGTCGCAGCAGGGCGTCGAGCGGCTCGCCGTCCTCGTAGTCCATCACGATGTAGGCGGTGTTGTTGGCCTCGAAGCAGTCGCGCACGCGCACGACGTTCGGATGCTCGAAGCGGGCCAGCGTCCTGGCCTCGTCCAGAAACCGGCTCAAGCCCCACTCGAAGCCCTCGCGGTCGCCAGCGGACTTCGGGTGTACCTCGGTGCCGTCGCGCACGGCGATCTCGTTCGGCAGGTACTCCTTCACGGCGACCTGTACGGCGAGCCCCGTGTGCTCGCACAGGTACGTCACGCCGAAGCCGCCGACTCCGAGGACCCGCACCACACGGTAGGCGTCAAGCCGGAAGCCGGGCCGCAGCGCTTGCTTGTGGTCCTCGGTGCTCATTGGCAGGCAAAGTAGCACGCCGCACGGGTCGAATGTTGCGGGCCAAGCCCGTCGGACGTGCCTCGGCCGCTTCGGGCCGATGCCGCGAATGTGCGTGTGCTAAAGTACGCACCGGCAAGCGGAACGGCGGGTTTGGCGATGGTGGCCACCAAGGTCTTTATGGGAGCGATGGATGACAGACACCGCCAAGCGGGTGCGAGCGGCGTTCTTCCGCACGCGAGAGGGTGCGGAGCCGGTTCGGGCATGGCTACGGTCGATGCCAAAGGAAGATCGTCGACAGATCGGCGCGGACATCAAGACGGTGGAGTATGGCTGGCCGACAGGCATGCCAACCTGTCGGTCCTTGGGCGAAGGACTGTGGGAAGTACGCACGAAGCTGCACGACAGGGAGGTTCGCGTCATCTTCTTTTTCGAGGGAGCAAGCATGATCCTGACGCACGGCTTCGTGAAGAAGGAACGCCGGACGCCGCTGGCAGAGCTGCAGTTGGCGCGTGATCGCAAGCGACAGTGGGAAGGTGCATCGCGTGACAAGTAGCATCGAAAACCCACACTTGGGTACCAGGGTTGACGACTTCTTGGCCGAGGATGGCCTGCTCGAGAGCGTCAATCGCACCGCAGCTTCGCGTGTGTCTGCTTGGCGAAAGGATGAGTTCGGCAGGTCACTCTGGCAGGTCGCCCAGTCCGGGTACGACGTCTTTGTATTCCAAGACGACGGGCCGTTGGTGCATGTCACTGACGAGAACGCCGATGCGCTGGGCGTTAGTGCAACGGCGTGGGAAAGCGACGCTTCCATCGTCATCGACAGCTCCGCAGGCGTCGTGCGTCCGAGGATCTACCTCAATTTCGAGCCGCGGCAAGCCTCGGACCTCTATGTCGTCTACAGAGCCGCTTCGATGCTCGACCAACGGCCGCAAGAGCTATGCGTCCAGCGTCAAGTTGGCGCCGGCGGGGACACCGTGTATGTAAACGGATTCGGCTATCTTTTCTGCCGGTCGTACGAGGCAGGCCACGCGATTCGCCTAGGGGGAGTAGGCGATGTCTATCGACGGTATGGTGACGGCCACGCTATCCGCTATGACGGTACGTGGCAACTGCAAGATGGAGAGTGCTATGACGTCATCCGTCGCCATCTTGGTCGTATCGCCCACATTGCTCAAGTCGACCCCGATGCACCGTCGTTTGATCCTGGCCATGGAGATGTTGAACGTGGAAAAGATAGATATTCTCGACACAGCGGAATCGCCCTTCGTGCCGGCGACGGACCTGGGACGGTACATGGCGAAGACTGCCGATATGACCGCCCTAAGCGGCGACGACACCTGCCTGATGCCCATTACCAGACTTGGCCGTCCGACAAGAAGGACAGGGAAGATAAGGAACTGGAGTACTTTTTCCACTCTTGGATCGCATCGGACTCTTCCCTCAGCGACGGCGATCTAGTCTGCATTGGTAGTCGCGAGAGACCAGATCGCATTGTTCGAAACCGGAAAACGGGAAAGGAGTACGGCGTAGAACTGACGTCCGTTTACCTTGACGACAAGTCGGTGATTGACCGCCACCGGCTGCTGACGTCGCGGATGAAGCCGGAGCCTTTGCTTTATCCGGAGGATGTCGATAACTATCTTCCCCGCATCGCCAAGAAGGTCCAGGAGAAAGTCGATAAAGCTCAGAGCTACGACAATCAGCGCGACCTCATCCTAGCCGTGTACTTGAACGAGTGGATACTATCTCCGGACTTCGAGGATGAGCTCCGAAACTTCATGCGTCGGCATCCAGCGTTTCGGGATGTTGCCCCTTTCGTGCGCATTGTGTTTACCGGCATTGATGACGGTGTCGTATACCCGTAGCGGCGGCAGCCAGACGCCACTGTTGCGCCGCTAGACTCGGCCCCGCATGGGCCTAACTTCAAGGCGCTGCCCGGCAGCGGGCTGCTGCCACGGACAGGTTGTCGCACTCCGCCCCACCGCGGGCCTTGGCGCTGTCGATCAGGCGGCGCAGCGAATCGGCTAGGTCTTCCGCCTGGATCGCGGCCTCCAGATCGGCGTCGGCGACGTTCTCCCACACGCCGTCGCTGAGCAGCAGAAAGCTGTCCCCGGCGGCAATCTGCTTGCCGCCAGCCTCGGCCAGCGGCTGCTGGTCGCCGCCAAGCGCCTCAAACAGGCGGTTCTTGTCTGGATGGGTTCTCATCTCCGCTTCCGTGATGCGGCCTTGCAGACGCATCAGTTCGACGATGGAATGGTCCATCGTGCGTTCCGCAAGGCGGCCTTCGGCGAAGCGATACAGGCGACTGTCGCCGACGTGCGCCCAAGCTGCGGCGTCGGAGTCCAGATAGAGCAGAACGCAAGTGCTGTGGGGCTTCACTCCGCGCTCGAGGCCGAGGGCGTTGATGCGTTCGTGGGCAGCGAGCACGATGCGCTCCAGCAAGTTCGCGGGCGTGCCTTCCCGAACGCGCTCGAAGGCGCGAAACGATTCCCTCGCCACCTCGATGAGCGCCTGCGCCGCCAGTGCGCCGCCCTCGTGGCCGCCCACGCCATCCGCGAGTGCCAGCAGGTGCGTACTCGCGCCATCGAGCATCGCCACCCGATCCTGCTGCTCTTCGCGCCCGCCGATGTCCTCGTGGCACGCGGTTTCGTATTCGAGCACTAGAGCCGCCTTGCGGTGAACCGAGCCGTCGGCACTGCCGGCAGCGGCGCTTGCTTTGAGATCCTCGCCGCTCATGGACAGGCAAGTTAGCACAACCTTCCACGGGCAGTGCAGCGACGAAGGCGTTCGGCATGACGGCCCGCTCGGCCCATCGGCGCAACCGATATACTGTCTTGGCTGTCTTGGCTTTAACGACGGCAACAGGGGCTGCCCATGGAACTCGCAAGAATTGGTGCTCGTGGCCAAACCACGATACCCAAGCGCGTGAGGGTGGCGGCCGGTCTCCGTGCCGGCGACACGCTCGCGTTCGAGGTGAAGGCGGACCATCTGATCGTGCGCAAGATGCCGGTGGCGCAACATGCGTACCTGCGCGCTTTGGAGCACACGCTCGATGAGTGGAACTCGCCGCAAGACGAACATGCATGGCGCGAGCTCTAGGGCTGGCGAAAGCGCGGAGGCTCGGCCTGTCTGCGCCGAGTACCTGCCGCCGCGACGCCGCTTGGCCGCTGTCTGGCTGCTGACGCTTGGTGTCTGGTTGACCACGGCGAGCGCTGCCGCCTTCGACGGCCCCCTCGCCGTCGGCGCCAATGGCCGCACCTTGGCGTTCGCCGACGGCACGCCGTTCTACTACGTTGCGGACACGCCGTGGCAGCTGCTGGCTTCCCTGCCGTTGGAGGAGGCTAGGGAGTACATCGACATTCGCCGTCGCCAAGGTTTCACGGCCTTGCAGCTGGTCGCCACCCCGTGGTCCTTCGACGATCGCGCCGCGCACTGGAACTTCGAAGGCGAGAAAGGCCAGGCGCGCACCAATGCCTACGGCGAAGCCCCTTTCTTCACCGCCGACGGCGCCCCGCCCGAACGCACCAGCGACGTGTCCTTCGAGCATCCCAACCAGCGCTACTGGCAGCATGTGGACGCGGTGCTTGGGCTGCTCGCCGAGAGGAACATAGCGGCGTACTTCATCCCGTTGTGGGCCAGCAACTTCGCCGCGTCGTTCTCCGCCGAAGCCCACTACGCCATCGGCAGAACGCTCGGCAAGCGGTACCGAACGCAGAGCAACTTGATCTGGGCGCTCGGCGGCGACGAAGCGCAGGTCAGCGTGGCGAAGTACCGGGCGCTGTACCGTGGCTTGCGCGACGCCGGCATCACCCAGCTCGTCACCATGCATCCGCGCTCCGGGCGCAGCAGTTCCGATCACCTCGACGACGAGCTGGACTTCCACTCGGTGCAGGACCGCGGTTTCGTCGCCGACATGCTGTGGCGCATCGACGCGGACTACGCCCGGCAGCCGGCGAAACCCACCTTCCTGTGCGAAACCTGGTACGAGCACGACAAGGACGGCGGCGTCTTTCGCATTCACAAGACCGGCACCACCGCGGCGTTCCGCGCCCACTATTGGGCGGCGCGGCTGCACGGCGGTTCGGAGAGGGCTACGGCGGCTGGACGAACTGGCTGAATCTCACTCATTGGCGACGCGACATCGAACGCCCCGGCGCCGTCGCCATCGCC
Organism: Candidatus Azotimanducaceae bacterium; assembly: GCA_965199875.1. Taxonomy (GTDB): domain Bacteria; phylum Pseudomonadota; class Gammaproteobacteria; order Pseudomonadales; family Azotimanducaceae; genus VXYL01. The sequence continues at coordinate 1,037,971 of OZ241346.1, forward strand.
ACGCACATGCGCAACATCCTCAACGCGCTCGACTGGCACAACCTGGCGCCGGTCGACGGCCACGCCGTGCTTGCGCCGCAGCCGCGAATCCATGTGGCGCGATCGGCAGCGAGCAAGACTCTGGTGGCGTACTTCGAAGCGCCGGCCGAGACGACGCTTGACCCAGGCTGGTTCGGCGGCCGGGCCCAACTCGTCTGGTACGACCCGGCCAACGGCGCCGTTCTGCACCGCCAGACGGTCGCGGGAAGCACGCCCGTTCGCTCGCCGGGCGGTGCCGACGCCGTGCTAGTCGTCGAAGCCGAGGCGGCTGCGTTCGACTAGCCGCCGGTTCCCGCCAGACGCTGGCGGCGTGGCGTCGTTTTTCGTCAAACGGGCCAGCCGTTCGTCGTGCCTGGCCTGCTTGAACAGCACCAGCACGCCTGCGGATACCACCAGCAGCACACCCATGATCAGGAAGTTCTCGGCCAGATCGACGAACCCCTCCATCCCGCCAAGCGCCCAGGCGCCGGCGGAACGGCTCAGGTTCGCCAACGCCATGTAGACCGCGAACTGGGTCGCCGAAATCCTGCTCCAGCAGACGTTCATGAAGAGCGCGATCACCGCCACGAACACCATCTGCGTCAGCACCTCGGACACGCAGAACAGCACCAGCACGGTGGTCTGATCCCAAGCTCCCGGAAACCATCCCATGACGAAGTGGGCGAGCGAGCTGCCGATCAAGGAACAGCCCAGAAAACGCTTGGCGCCGAAGCGGTCTATCAAGGGCCCGAGAAAGACGACGAATGCCGCGGCAGCGAAGCCGACGATGCCGTTCAGCCAGCTCCAAGACTCCGTGGTGAGGCCGAACTGCTGCGTCGCCAGCACCGGGAACAGCCCCAGCGCCATGCCGTCGCGCAGCCGGGCGATGAACTCCACCGCGATCAGCAGCAGGCTCGTGGGCAGCAGCAGCACGCGAATCAACGCCGACGTGTTGGCGACGAGGCTGGTGCCGCCGTCCGTTCGCGGCGTCGCCTCGCCGGGGCTCCACGGCAGCAGCCGTTCGCCCGGGCGCTCGCGCAGCACCGCAACCAGAGCGAAGATCAAGCCCACCATCAGGGCGCACGCCAAAGCGCCGGCGGCGATGCCAGCCAGCGTCAGCAGCGTTCCGCTCATCGCTCCGAAGGAAGAACTGGCAGCCCTTTGCCCAAAGCCCATGAAGGCGTTGGCGCGGCCGCGCTCGTCCACCGGCAGCACGTCGATGGCCATGCCGTCCACCGCGACGTCCTGCACCGCCGCGAAGGTGTTGACGAGGGCGCCAGCCGCGGTCAAGAGCGCCAGGGAACCGCTTGCCAGTCCATCGTCGAATCCCGCGCCGACCACCCCTAGCAGCAGCAGCGACACCACCAGGCCGCCCTGCATCGCCAGCACCCACGGGCGACGGAATCCCATTGGCAGAAAGGTGAACCGGTCCATGAACGGCCCGCCGATCAGCTTCAGCGCCCACGGCAGGCTCACCCAGCCGACGTAGGTGCCCACCTGCCCAAGGCTCGCGCCCTTCTCGGCCAGCCAGGCGGGCAGGGCGATCGTCAGCAGTCCAAGCGGCACCCCTTGGGCGAAGTACATGGCGCTGAACGACGCGAAGCGCAGCCAGCGATGTTCGGTGAGGACGAGCGCGTTGGTGACTTGCATGGTGGTTCCGTCAATGTTCGCAGCAACATGGCGACGCGATCCTCGCCGTCGGTCGCTGCGACGGTTCCCAGCTCGCTTCGGCTTGTCGAACTCGGGCGTTTTGCAGGCAGCTTGCTGGCCGGGCTAGCGACGCCAAGTCGCGCCCTTCAGACGCAACGCCGGCAAGCGCTTTAGGCGCTGGTTTACCGGGTCCACCTCGATGCCAGCGGACTCCAATGCGGTAACCCCCAGCAGCGGCTCCGCGTTGTCGTCGGCGATGACCACGCGCCCAGCCGTGAGATCGCCCATGAACTCGATGAAGGCACGGGTGAAGTCCAGGCGCACCTCGCGCCCGTCGGTCGTCTCGTAGACGCGCTGCCCTTCCGGTTCGAGCCCGATGGCCTCCACGCAGGCGCGCGGCACCAGACAATCCGTGGCGCCGGTGTCCACCAGGAAGAGGCCGTCCCAGCTTCTCGCTGGATCGGCGGGATTGCGGATGGTTACGGTAACGTGCGTGGCGCCCACGGCGGGTCCTCAAGCGGTAGTTGACCAAGTATAGCCGTGACGTGGCCGTCGCCATCGACAGTCGGCGCCGGCGGCGTGCAGCAGTTCGATGCCGCGATCGACGTTCAGCCCCACCGTTGCGACGCCGTGGGAATCGTCGCCGGGCACCAGGTGGATGCCGAGTTCCACCGCTGCGCGCAGCCAGGGTTCGCAGACGTAGGGCTCGCGCTGGCCTTTGGTCAAGGAGCGGACGTTGAAGTCGAGGACCAAGTCCAGCTCGGCGATGCGCTGCAGGTTGCGCAGGGCGCGTTGGCGGATGGCCGGCACTTTCCAGCGTTCGGGATAGTCGGGGTCGAAGACGCGCACGAGGTCGAAGTGGCCCACCACGGTCGGCCGCAGCGCTTCGACGAGGGCCAGCTGGAGGTCGAAGTAGGCGCAGTAGAAGGGCTCGATGCCGCCGGCCTTGGCCACGGCGCACCGGTAGTTGGCGGCCGAATAGTCGAACAGGATGTCGCCGACGTGGTGTACGGAGCCGACGATGAGATCCGGGCGGAACTTGGCAACGGCCGCTCGAACCGCCTCGACGTAGCCGCTGCAAGCCTCCGTCTCGAAGCCAACGTAGATGTCGATGGCGTCCGCGAACTCGGCCTGAAGGCGTCGCGCCTCGGTGAAGTAGCGCTCGAACCGCGCCGAGAGCTCGTCCAGGTTCCACTTCGCCTCGTCCTCGGCAATCAGCGCCTTGCTCGGCGGCGCCATGTGCTCGGTAAGGCAGATCCAGGAGAAGCCGCGCTCGACGTACGCCCGCACCACGTCGGCGAGGGAGTCCTCGGCATGGCCACAGAACTGGCCGCTGTGCCCGCCGTGTACCGAGACCCGGTGGAAGGGCCGGTCTAAGGAGGATGTGTTCGCCATGCGCTTTCCGAAGCCCTCGCCTCGTCTTGAGCATACCCAGTACGCGGATCCTGCGCCGATAGCCTTTCCTGTCGCCCTGTCGCCCGGTCGCATACGCTGCGCCGCCGGCCGGCTTCAACGGGTTGCGTCGATCACCCGCAAGTGCCCGCTCGAGGCGTAGGCGGCAATCGCCCGATCGGCCGTTGCCAAAGGCGTGCGCCAGTGACGTGCCGTGGCGACGATGAGCCGGTCGGCGGGGTCGGCATGGAACTCCCCCGGCAAGCGTACGCTCGCCACCGCAATCGCCGGTTCGATTGGCAACACGTCAAGGCCGGGGGCGCTCAAGGCTGCGTCCATCCACTCGCCTACGTCCTGCGCCAAGCGTAGCCGGCCCCTCTCCGCCAAGAGTGCGATTTCCCACGGCGTAATGGCCGATATGCCGATGCGGTCCGTCCGTCGCGCCTGCTCGATGGCGGCCGCGGCGTTTTCGCCAAGCCGCCGATCGCCGTCAACAGCCCACACCAGTACATGGGTGTCCAGCAGAATCAACGCAGAGCGGACCAGTCCGAAGGCGATGTTGCAGGCGTAGAAGGGTCCTCGTACGCAAGCACCGTACCCCGCATCATGCCGACGAACGACATGGCCTCGCGCTCCGCCGACAGCGGCGACAAGACCGCCACTGGACGCCCCCGCCTGGTGATGGTCACCGAACGCCCGTCGTTGCCCATCTCTTGAATGATGCGCAGGCACTTCGCCTTGAACTCCGCCGCCGAGACTTGCCTCGTGTTCATCAACCCAGCCACACTTAGGTACAAGTGCGATGTACACCTTGGTGTCGCCAGAAGTCAAGCCGCTTTTCGCCGGGCATGGCGCAATGCGGTCGAAAAGATGATAGAAGTACGCACGAGAAGGAGGACTTGGGGGAGGCCAGGTGCCCGAAGGCAATCACTACGGCTTTGCGTTGCCGGACGAGTTGCTGCTCATGCGCGACCAGATTCGCCGCTTCATGCGCGAGGAAGTGAAGCCCGTCGAAGACCAGCTGCCCCACGACGCGCTCGGCTGTGCCGCCGAGGATCGCGCGCGGCTGCGCGCCAAGGCCGAGGCGATGGGCCTCACGCGGCTGACCGTGCCGGAGGAACACGGCGGCAATCCGGTGAGCGCGCTGGCGCGGGTGGTCATCGCCGAAGAGTCGGCCAAGTGCCGCCTGGGCGCCTACGCGCCGGCGCTCGGCGCCTTCGGCGGCGGGCCGCCGAACATCATCTGGGGCGGCACCCCGGAACAGATCGAGAAGTACGGCATTCCCTGCGTGGACGGAGGGAAGCGAGCCTTCGTCGCCATCACCGAACCCTCCGGCGGTTCGGACCCGCGCAACAACATCGAGACCAGGGCGCGCCGGAACGGCGACCAGTGGATTCTGAACGGGCGCAAGATGTGGATCACCGGCGCCAAGGGCGCCGACTACGGCGTCGTCTTCGCGCGCACCCGGGACGGCGACGGAAACGCGCCGCCGGAGATCACCGCGTTCATCGTCGAGCCGACGTTTCCAGGCATTTCCTTCAACGAGATCAAGGTGATCCGGGCGCTTTCGCCGTACGAGATCGTGCTTGAGAACTGCCAGGTTCCGGCGCAGAACGTGCTCGGCGAAGTGGGCCGGGGCTTCGGCGTCGCGCAGAACTGGCTGGTGGACGCGCGCATTCCCTACGCCGCCGGCTGCATCGGCATCGCCCAGGAGGCCCTGGACATGGCCTGCGGCTGGGTGAAGCAGCGGCGCGCCCGGGACGGCATCCTCGCCGACAAGCAGGCCATTCAGTGGATGATCGCGGATTCCGAAGTCGAACTCCGCGCCGCCCGGGCGCTGGTGTACGACGCCGCGGCCAAGGTGGATGCCGGACTGCCGGGCAAGGTGGACGCTTCGGCGTGCAAACTCTACGGCACCGAGACCGCCGGCCGCGTGGTGGATCGCGCCATGCAGATGTTCGGCGGCATGGGCATGGCCAAGGAGATGCCCCTGGAGCGCTGGTACCGGGAACTGCGCGTCAAGCGCATCGGCGAAGGGCCGTCGGAGGTGCATCGGGTGGTGATCGCCCGAGACAAGCTGCGCCGCACCGATGGCGGCATGTACTTCGGCTAGGCGGACGCGGCGAAGCGAGCGGACCAAGGAAGCAAGAAAGAAGGAAGAGACACGGCGGAGCAGGCACTGGCGCATCTGCCCCGCAGACCGACCGCTCGGCAGGTGCCGGGCGTCGTCTACGAAAGGAGAACGGAATGAAAGACTTCGGCGGCAAACTGGCGGTGATCACCGGCGGCGGCACCGGCATGGGCAGAGCGCTGTGCCGACAGCTGGTGGCGGAAGGCTGCGACGTGGCCACCTGCGACGTGCTCGACGACAACCTGCAGGAGACCAAGCAGCTGTGCGAGCAGGAGGCCAGCCAAGGGCGGGTGATCAGCATCCACCACTGCGACGTCGCCAACGAGGACGAAGTCGAGGACTTCCGCGACGCGGTGAAGTCTGCGCACGACACGGAGCACATCGACCTGCTGTTCAACAACGCCGGCATCGGCGGCGGCGCCAGCTTCGTCGGCGGCGATCGGGAGGAGTGGGAACGCACCTTCGACATCTGCTGGTTCGGCGTCTACTACTGCGCTCGCGCGTTCATGCCCATGCTGGTTGCCAGCGAAGACGCGCACATGGTGAACACCAGCAGCGTCAACGGCTTCTGGGCCACCCTCGGGCCCACCAGCGCACACTCCTCCTACAGCGCCGCCAAGTTCGCCGTCAAAGGCTTCAGCGAGGCGCTGATCACCGACTTCGCCAACCATGCCCCGCACGTCAAGGTCTCTGTGGTGATGCCGGGACACATCGGCACCTCCATCGCCATCAACTCCGGGCGCATCCTGCGCCGCGGCGTCGAGGCCGAGGACGTAAGCCGCTGGCGCGAACGCTACAAGTCCTTGGGGCTGATCGACGACGACGCCACGGACGAACAGCTGCGCGAGATGATCGCCCAAATGGGGCGCAACTTCCGCGACAACGCCCGCACCACCGCGGAGCAGGCGGCGGCGATCATTCTCGACGGCGTGCGCCAGGAGCGCTGGCGCATTCTGGTGGGCGACGACGCCCGGCTGATCGACGAAATGGTGCGCGAAGCGCCCGAGGACGCCTACACCGCAGCGTTCATGGAGCAGCTGCGCGAGCGCAACGGCTGGAACCTTGGCTAGGCGCGCAAGCAGAGCAGGAAGAGCAGCACAGGAGGAGACATGGCGACGGCGATTCCCCACCCCGACGAAAACAACGTCTGGCGCTTGCAGACGCCCGGCGTGGACGGCTGGACGCGCACGGCGCGGCCGGACGATCCGAACAAGTACTTCATGGTGTCCACCGACGGCCATGTGCAGGAACCGTCGGATCTGTGGCGCACGCGCATGGACAAGCGCTATCGGCACCGGCTGCCCGGCGTCGCCGTCGATGCCGAGGGCCGCAAGGTGCAGAAGACCGAGGGCTTTCGCCCGGTGCGCATCCGCAACATCCGCTTCGACGGCGAGGACGGCTTGCGCAACCGCGCCGGCGCAACGCCGCAGCAGCGTCTGGAGGACCTCGCCGCCGACGGCGTGGACGCCGAAGTGCTGTTTCCGAACAAGGGCCTCACCATCTGGGCAACCCCGGACCCGGAGTTCAGCCAAGCGATGTGCCGGGTGTACAACGACTGGGCCTGGGAGACCTTCGCCGACTACAACGACCGCCTGTCGCCGATGGGCTGCGTGGCGTCGGCGGACGTGGACGGCGCCATCGCCGAGATCGAACGCGTCGCCGCCCTCGGCTTTCGCGGCCTGGCGTTGCCCTGCAAGCCGGTTTGGGGAGCGCCGGACCACGAACACTCGAACTACAACCTGCCGGAGTTCGATCCGCTCTGGGCCTGCATTCAGGAAGTGGACCTGCCCATCACCTTCCACGTCTCCACCGGACGGGACCCGCGCACCTCCCGGGGCAACGGCGGCGCGGTGGTCAACTACGCCGTGCATTCCCTCTCCCCGACCATGGAACCCATCGCCAATCTGTGCGCCGCCGGCGTGCTGGAACGCTTCCCCGGGCTGCGCTTCGGCAGCGTGGAGGCGGGCATCGGCTGGGTGCCGTGGGCCATCTGGGCGCTGGACGAGGCGTACCGCAAGCACCACATGTTCGTGCGCCCCAAGCTGCCCCAGATGCCAAGCGACTACTTCAAGCAGTGCGGCTTCGCCACCTTCCAGGAGGACAAGCCCGGCTTGGACCTCGCCCGCGAACACGGCTTGATCGACAACTTCATGTGGGCCAACGACTACCCCCACCACGAAGGCACCTGGCCGCACTCCGCCCCGGCCATCGAACGCACCATGGGCCAGCTGACCGACCAAGAACGCGCCAAGGTGCTTGGCCTGAACGCCGCCCGGGTGTTCAGATTTCCAATACCGGAACGCTACCAGCAACAGGAGGACGCGAGAGCGCCGGCGGAGTAGCCCTGTTCCGTTGGATGGATTACCTGCAATTGAGAACCGCATTACCGCTAGCAAGCGCGTCCTTCTTGGCGTCGACGTGACCTCGAACCGCTTGATCGACCCGCCGAGAGAGTCTTTCGGTCGCCTACCGGACAGGCTGACCGACGGCGAGCTACGAGTGATCAATCTATTTGACTGCCATCTGGACCGAGGCTGGGAGATGTATGTAAAGCCGCACATGAATGGGTTAAGTCCAGATCTCGTCCTGTTGCACCCTTTGGTTGGCGTTGGCGTATTCGAGATCAAGGATTGGACTTTGGATGCGATGGATTACCTGCTCAGGAAACACAACCCAATTGACAAAATCCGACAGTACAAGAACGGGATCCACAACCTGTACTGCCCTAGATTAGACCCGAATAAAGGCCAAGCAGTGATTACTGCTGGTCTAGTGTTCACTCAGACGCCTCGCGAACCTGTGATTGCAAAGCTAAACCCGTTCCGAGACGAAGGGATGAGGAAATATCCCCAATACTATCCAATTTGCGGAAATGATGATCTAAATTTAGATAGCGGTAGTTCGCTAGATCGAATCTTTCCCGAGCGTAGACGCCGTTTATCGAAAATCATGAACCCTGATCTGGCCGAGGATCTTCGTGGCTGGCTCCAAGAACCAGCTTTCGCCAAGGAGCAGAGACGCAGACCAATACCGCTTAATGATAGGCAGAACAACTTTGTTACAACAAGGACCAGGAGAGGATATCGGAGGATTCGAGGTCCGGCAGGTTCCGGCAAGAGCGTCGTGGTTGCCTGTCGTGCTGCCCAACTTGCCGCAGACGGCAGTAGTGTCTTGGTCGTGTGCTACAACATCACTTTACTCAACTACCTGCGCGACCTGGCAGTGCGCGCTCATCAGCCTTCGCAAGTAATTCGACGACACATTGAATTTCTGAACTTTGATGAATGGTGCAGGCGTGTTTGCAGAATATACGCACATGACGAGCACAGGGACATTTGGAGAGAACACTATGATGACCAAGATGACGATCTGGAGCCAACGCTCGATAGGATTTGCGGACTTGTACAGAGACTGTATTCGACGACGAGGAGAGGCGATCTCCCGTCTTACGATGCCATTCTGGTAGATGAAGGTCAGGATTTCCATCCTAACTGGTGGCAAACCCTCCGTCGCGCTCTCAAACCTGGCGGCGAGATGATGCTAGTGGCCGACATGACGCAGGACGTCTACGGCACCGCATCGAATTGGACGGAGTCGGTCATGCAGAAGTCTGGTTTCGTTGGTCCTTGGAGTACGCTAGAGGAATGTTATCGTCTCCCGAATCAAATAGTTCCCCTCGTTCAGAGGTTCGCCCGTGACTTCCCCATCACGAGAGAAATTAGTCTGCCGACCCGCAGCCAAACTGGCCAAACTGAACTCGAGGTTGTTCATTGTAATCTTCGCTGGGTTCATTTGGAGCGCCAGCACAGTTGGAAGATGGTGACGAAGGTCTGTGTAGACGAACTTATACGTATGATGAAGACACTTCCGCCGGGAACTGCGGTTGCGGACTTGACGTTCATCTCTTCAAGAACCGATCTGGAGCGTAGCGTAGTTGGGCAACTGAAGGATAAGAATGTCGAAGTGAGGCACACGTTCGACGAGAATCGGCGTGTTTCGCAGCGTCAGAAGCGAGCACTTTATCAGGGGGCGGAAACTATCAAGGCAACTACGATTCATAGCTACAAGGGTTGGGAAGGAAAGTTGCTCGTGGTGTTCATCGATTCGGTAAGATATCCTAAGGACAGGGCCTTGCTCTACACAGCGATGACGAGACTTCGGAAGGATCAACAACAATGTAGCCTTACTGTTGTTTCCACTTGTGCAAACCTCAAGGGATTCGGCAAACAATGGCCCGAGTACAAGGAGTATTGAGACCGCAGTCGGTGCAGCCGGTCTGGTCTCTGTGCTTGACGTAGTTCTGAACGGCCGTTGCGATGAAACGTCGGACTAAACTTCGGCTAAACGTAGTGCAGCCAGTGCTCGAAGGCCGCGTCTTCGCCTCTGGCGGCGGCGAAGTAGCGCTCGCGCAGCCGCGAAGTGGTAGCGCCCACGCGGCCGTCGGCAACGGCTTGGCCGTCGATGCGTACCACCGGCCAGACGCCGACGGAAGTGCCCGAGAGGAACACCTCGCTGGCCGCGCCGAGTTCCTCGGCGGCGATGTCGCGCTCTTCGCAGCGGATGCCAGCCGCCTTGGCCAGCGCGATGACGCTGTCCCGGGTAATGCCCAGCAGCACCTTGGCGGCGGGCGGCGTCGCCAAGCTGCCATCGGCATTGACGACGAATACGTTCGCGGTAGGCGCCTCGGTCAACCAGCCTTCGGCGTCGAGCAGCAGAATGTCGTCGAAGCCGCGGCGTCGCGCCTGCCACTTGGCGCTCATCGCCGCGGTGTAGTTGGCCGCGACCTTGGCTTGCGGCGGCAGCGCATCGTCGTGGCGCGGCACGCTGCCGCGCTCCACCGTCAAGGACAGCTCGCTGCGGCGGCGGAACTCGCCCTCGTTCTTGGCGATGATGTCGGCGTCGCCGTCGTAGGCGGCGATGAACACGGCGACGCGCGGGTCCTGGGGAATCAGCTCCACTTCGATGGACGGAATCATGGCGCTGATCTTCACGGACTTGGCGCCCGGATTGCGGCGCACGGTCTCGGCGCAGGCCGTGGTCAGCTCCTCGACGCCGTAGGTCAGCGGCAAGCCCACCAGACGGCAGGTGCGCAGCAGCCGCTCCAAGTGGTCGCGCAGGCGGAACATGGCGACGCCGTTGCGCGTGCGATGGACGCTCAAGTAGTCGAACGCCAAGGAGCCGCGCTGCACGCTGTGCGACAGCACGTGTACGGCGGCGTCCTGCCAGGGAACGAATTCGCCGTCGCGCCAGATGGTTCGCTCGGTCATCGCCGGGGCCTCGGGGTCGTGGCGCCCATTCTACGCCAGCCGCTGCTGCTTGAAGCGGAACGCCCGTCGCTCAAGCCTGCGGCTAGGGCGTTCCCCACACGCCTTCCGTCCAGCACGGCCCGTGGGTGGAATAGCGCAAGCCGGGTGATCGATCTTTGGCGAGCAGCAGCGGGCCGTCCAGGTCCACCACCCGCGCGAACCGGGCGAGCAGCAGGGCCGGCGCCACGGCGAGGGAGGTAGCCACCATGCAGCCGACCATGATGCCGAGGCCCAGCCCGGCGGCCTGCTTCGCCAGCGCCAGGGAGCGCGTCAGGCCGCCGCTCTTGTCGAGCTTGATGTTGACGGCCTGGTAGCGCTCTGCCAGCTGCGCCAGATTGCCGCCGTCCAGGATGCTCTCGTCGGCGACGACGGGAACGGGCCACGGGCGCCGGGCAAGCTCGGCATCCGCGCCCTCGGGCAGCGGTTGTTCGACGAGTTCCACCCGCGCCTCCACCGCCGCCGCCATGAACCGTTCCAGCGCCGTGCAGTCCCAGCCTTCGTTGGCGTCGACGATCAGCCGTACGTCGGGCGCTGCCCGGCGCACCGCTTGCAGGCGCCGTACGTCCATGTCGATGTCGTTGCTGCCCAGTTTCACTTTCAGCAACGGGCGCTTGCGTTCGACGGCGGCTCGTCTGGCCATCGCATTGGGGGAATCCAGGCTCAACGTATAGGCCGTGGTCACGGCGGCGGTAGGTGGTTCGGCGCCGGCTAGCTGCCACGCCGGGCGTCCACTGCGTTTCGCTGCCAGGTCCCACAGGGCGCAGTCGATGGCGTTGCGCGCCGCGCCGGCCGGCATCGCGTGTATCAGGGCGTCGCGCTCGAACGGGCCGTCGAAGCCGTCGATGGCGGCGGCCACTTGCGCCGCCGACTCGCCGTAGCGCGCGTAGGGCACGCACTCGCCGCGCCCTTCCAAGGCGCCGTCGGCGACGGTCGCCACCACGACTTCGGCCTCGCTCTTGCTGCCCCGGGCAATGGTGAACGGCCGCGCCAGCGGCCAGCGTTCGATGCTGGCGGTCGCTTTCATCGCCTGACCGGATCGACTCCAATGCCACGGTCGCGTCTCGTGGCGCTCGACGAACGATCCAGCACAGCGCGGTAGGCGCAGGCATTCCGAACCACTTCCTGCGGTTGACGAACGCCTAGCGCTCCGCCAGCCGACCCGCCCGATGGCGTGGGCTCAGCTCCCGTCTTCGCGGTTCGCGTGCATGGCGGACACGCGCGCCAGCAGATCCTCGCCACGGTCGCACTCCACGATCCAATCGCCCACGCGTTCCATCTGCTCGGCGGCGATGGCCGCGCCGAGCAGGGCCGCCAGCCGCTCGGCCGTCTGGGCGCCGAACTTGATCGCCGCATGGCGCCGCAGCCGCGCCAGCCCTCGGGCGCGTTCCTGTTGGACGCCCTGCTCGATGCCCTGCTGGACGCCCTGCGCCACATTCTCGGCGCGGAACTCCTCGAACCACTTGCCCAGCCGCGCTTGCGATACGGTTGTCATCTCCGTTCCTCCTTTCGACCTTTCCAGCCCTTCCAGCTCGTCCATCGTCGGCAGCGCCGACTCCGCGCCCGCCGGGTCCGTGCCGGCCATGTCCGCCAGCAACGCGCCGGCCCAGGCGCGCAGCACTTCCCGCGCAGGCCGGTCCGCCGCGCCCGGGAAGCGCGCCCACTCCTCCCGCAGCCGCGCCAGCAGGCCCGCCGGCGTCCGCTCGGCCTGCAGCCGCATCGTCGCTGCCGAACGGTTGGTCAGCGGCAGACTGGCCAAGCCGCCGCCCGCAGCCAGCAGCCGCTCCAAGGACACCAGAACATAGTCCCATGCCTGGAACGGCGCAAGCGTCAGCAGAGCCGCCGTCGACCACGGCGCCGGCAGTTCGGCGGCCGCCCCCGGCGCCGTCCAGCGCTCGCTGCCGTTGTAGACCACCAAAGGCAGCAGCAGCGCCGGCCGATCACCTTCGCGCCGGCCCGCCGCGTCGCTCTCGCGCTGCCTGCGGCAGTACTCCCGCATGCGCTCCGCCATGCGCTGCTCCACCGTGCTCTGGAACTCCGCGACCACGATCAGCCCCGGCCGATGCGAGCCGTGCCGCCCTGCGCCGCGCCGGTGCGGCACGCGCCACGCCATGTCGCCGTGGCGCTGCTCGAAGCGCTCGCCCGCGGCCGCGACGCTGGACGTCGGAAGCAGTTCCGCCCGCGCGAAGTCCAGCTCCGCCGCCAGCGCTGGCGCGGCCAGGCGCACCAGGTCGGCGAAGAACTCGCGGTGCCGGTAGGCGAACTTGTGCATGCCGTCGTTGTCCATGCGGCGCACGGTAGACGCCCGCAACGCCGATGTATGCAGGACATCTCTGAAATCCATGTGCGACATGTCGCACGTGGATGGCAACCCTTGGCAACCGCGATTCCAGAAAATCAACTTGCGCCAAAATCAGCGCTGAGTTGCGGAAGTCGGGCCAAGGGCCGCAGTGCCCACCGATGCGACCGGGACGCTCTGTGGCAGAGCGCTGACGGTTTCCAATATGATGATGCTAGGCATAGTTGCATTACAAGAGGCATGGACGGATGGCCAACGAACTGCTGCGGGCATTGCCCGTGTGCCTTGCTTGCAGCATCTCGCTGTGGGCCGGCGCAGCGGAAGGCGAGTGGTATGCGGGCATGGAGCTGGGCCTTGCCGTTTCCTCGGAAACCACGATCACCGGCGGCGACAACGACTGGAGCACCGCCTGCGATCTGATCATCAACCCGCTGGGTTTGGAAACCGCGCCGGGCGAGTGTTCCACGGCGCCGCCGCGCAGTGCCTATCAAGTGGACTTCGGCAGCGGTTCGGGGCCGCTGGCGTCCTTGGCGATTGGCTACGAGACCGCGCGCTGGCGCTTCGAAGGCGAATATCTGTTCCGGGTTGCGGTGTTCGACGACGTGGCGCCTGCGGGCGTGAGCGATGCGGTGACGCTGGAAAAGTCGGAGCAAGAGCTGGAAACCCAGCAAGGCACGTTGGACGACGTGATGTCGCATGGCTTCTTTGCCAACGTCCACTATCGCTTCGGCCGCTCCGACCGCAGCCGTTGGAGGCCCTACGCGGGCCTTGGCATCGGCTTCAGTCGCGCTTTCGTCGATCACGCCACCTATTGGCAGCGCAACGACAACCCGGACCGAATCGCCACTTTCCAGGATCCGGCATTGCGAGCGAAGGTTGCGGGCACCATAACCATCGGCGACGCCCGCCACTCGGACACGCTTCTTGGCTACCAGCTGCTGATCGGCGCGGACCGCCCGCTCAACGAATCGACGTCGATCGGCGTCAAGTTCCGCTGGGCGCGCTTTGGCGACTTCGAGGGCAAGGACATCGAGTGGGACCAGCTGCGCAGCCACGAATCGACCGTGGGGCGCGGCGGCCCGGTACTGTATCGCATCGCAACCGAGGACCTGGGCTTCTGGGCCATCGGCGCCGGGGTGAGGCACCGGTTCTAGGCGTTTTCCTTGCTGCGGGTGGGCTGACGCGGCTGTACCCGCATACGCGGTGGTATGCTGTGGCACATGGTCGCCGCCCGAAGTCTTTCCTCAGACCTGCGAGCCTCGCTCGCCCTGCTTGCCGAACGCAGCGACCGTGCTTCCCCCACGGTCTTTGTGGGGCGCGAGCACGAGTTCGACTTGCTCGATCTCGCGGTGCGAGGCGCCCAACGCAACGAGGGCGGCCACACGGTCGTCATTCAAGGCGTTCCGGGCGCCGGAAAAACCGCACTGCTGAACGAATACGCTGGTCGCTTGCTGACGGCCAGCGACAGCGCGGAGAAGCCGGTCATTCCAGTCCCCTTGCTGCCCGGAGACATCAACGCAGCGCCGGCAGCCATCGTTCAAGCAATCGACAGGCAGTTCCGCGAGTTCGAGGCATCCAACGAGTGGGGCAGGAGAGTAAACAGAGCGGTCAGCGGGGCGTCCTTGTTGGGCAATGCGCTGTTCGCGACCTTCACAAGAAAGAACTTCAACGACTTCCGCGCATCTGCGAGAGCGCCAGGTTCGCTTCCCACCGCGCTTGAAGACTACGTTGCGTTTCGTTTCGACCGGCGCGAAAGCACCATCGTGCTTCTTGTGGACGAAGCTCAGAATCTGGGCGACACGACTCGGGTCAGGGAACACCTGCTGAAGTTGCATGACGGCATAAAAGGACAGACGCAGGTGCTGCTTGCCTGCTTCGGACTGGCGAACACTGCCAACCGCCTCCGTGAACTGGGATTGTCGCGGCTGGCGACCAACCATGTCCGATCAATCGGCGCACTGCCCAACGAGGATGCGAAGCGAGCCGTCGCCGGCACTCTGAATGGCGCTTTCGCTGACTTTGCAACCAACGAGGGCGCGCATGACGAGGTTCGGCGAGAGCGCTGGATCAATGCGGCAACGGCGACGATCCTCGCCGAAAGCGCCAACTTTCCTCATCATTTGGCCAATGGCTGCCATGCGTTGGCCAAAATCGCACTGGACGAAGGGATTGGCGATGAACCACCGGTGGAAAGGTTGCGTGACAAGTGCAGGGAGCAGAAGCGCGAGTACTACGATGCCAGACTGCAACCTTGGGCGAACCACTCAACGGCTTTGGCTCGCGCCTTCGGAGGAGGAAGTGGCGACTGGACGCCCATCGCGGACATCAAGCAAGCGTTGATGGCGTCGGACGACTTCGGCGACCCCGTCGATAGCCGGAGCGCTGCGGCAATACTCCGACAGCTCTGCGCCAACGGCTATCTGGAGCGACGCGCGGGCGCCTGCCGCCCCGTCTTGCCGTCCCTGTCGTCGTACTTCAAGGACATCCGGCGCAACTTGGCCCCCGACAACGAACAGTCCGCACGCTGGCCAGCAAGGGAGCCGCGTAGCCCGTTCGGCACCAGATAGCCGATGACTACCAGCCATACAAGCCGTCGACGATGGCGGCGACGCCGTGGCGGATGGGATCGCAGGCTGGCACGGCGAATCGGCGTTGCGCTTCCTGCACGGCCCGTTGCGCTTCGGCAGGGGCCAGGGCGCTGGTGTTCAGCGCGATGCCGGCGCAGCGGATGGCGGGATTCACAAGGCACCCGAGCGCGGTGGTCTGCCGGATGACATCGTCGATGCGGGCGATGGGCGTCTCGACGTTGCGCATGGTTCGACGAGTGGGTTCGTGGCAGACCACGAAGGCGTCCGGCTGGCTGCCGTGCAGCAGCGCTAGGCTGACCCCGGCGAAGGACGGGTGGAACAGCGAACCCTGGCCTTCCACCACGTCCCAGTGGTCGTCGTCGGCGTCCGGCGACAGCGCCTCGGCGGCGCCGGCGGCGAAGTCCGCCACCACCGCGTCGATGGCGACGCCGCTGCCGCTGATGAGGATGCCGGTCTGCCCGGTGGCGCGGAAGTCCGCAGCAACGCCCCGCTGCCGCAGTTCGCGTTCGATGGCGAGCGCCGTGTACTTCTTGCCCACCGAACAGTCCGTGCCCACCGTCAGCAGCCGCCTGCCGCTGCGCTTGCGTCCCGAGGCGGTGCGGAACGGCCCCTCGGGGTGCCGGGTTTCGATCAGCCGGCCACCGAAGCGACGCGCCGCCCGAGCGACCTCGTCGAGGCTGTCGAGGCGGGTGTGCAGGCCGCTGGCGATGTCGAGGCCGTGGCGCAGGGCTTCCACCAGCGAGGCGCGCCAGCGGTCCGGCACCACGCCGCCTGGGTTCACGGCGCCGATCACCAGCGTCCTTGCGCCGCCGACGGCCGCTTCGGCCGGGGAGAGATCGGCAACGCCAAGGTCGGCGCCGCAGCCGGGCAAGCGCAGCTGTCCGGCCACCGCCTGCGGGCGCCAGTCGACGATGCCTTGGCCGGTCTTGGCGGCCAGCGCGTCCTTGGCGTCGCCGAGGAACACCAGATAGGGAGCGGCAATGGCGGTCGGAGCATGCATGTCGAAATGTCGAAACAACGATGGCGGCGAGGTCTCCAGTGGCGTAGTCTAGGGCGTCCACTGGTTGAATTCGCGTGTTGCGCGAAAGAGGGAGGGTGTCGTGTCCATCGACAACGCAAATCAGCAAGCCCGCAGCAGCCGCAGGGATTTCCTGCGCGCCAGTGCCGCCGCTTCCGCGGCGCTGCCTTTCGCCGGTGCCGCCGGCGCCGCCGCGGGCAATGAAATCCCCGCCTCTGGCGAGGTTCGCCGCTACGCGACGCTGGGGCGCACGGGGCTGCGCATCTCGGACGTCTCCTTCGGCAGCAGTCGGCTGCGCCCGGGGCAGGAGGACCTCGTCCACATGGCTCTGGAGCGGGGCATCAACTACTTCGACACCGCGGAGAGCTACACCCGCGGCGACTCCGAAACCGTGCTTGGCAAGGCGCTGAAGGGCAAGCGCGATCAAGTGGTCGTCACTTCCAAGGTCGTCACCGCGGAAGACGTCGGCGCCAAGTGGCTGATGGAGATGCTGGAGGGTTCGCTCCAGCGCCTGCAGATGGACTACGTCGACGTCTACATGAACCACGCGGTGAACGACGTGGCGGTGATGCAGAACCCGGAGTGGCACGCCTTCGTCGACAAGGCCAGGCAGCAGGGCAAGATCCGCTACGCCGGCATGTCCGGCCACGCCGGCCGGCTGATCGAGTGCCTGGACTACGTCTTCGACGAAGACCTCGTCGACGTCGTGCTGGTGGCGCACAATTTCGGCCAGGACCCCAAGTTCTACGAAAGCGTCACCCGCTCGATGGACTTCGTGGCGACGCAGCAGGATCTGCCCCGGGTGCTGGCCAAGGGCAAGGCGAAGAACGTCGGCATCACGGTGATGAAGACCTTGAAGGGCGCGCGGCTGAACGACATGCGCCCCTTCGAGACCGGCGGCGCGACGTTCGCCCAGGCGGCGCTGCGCTGGGTGCTGTCCAATCCGCAGGTCGATTCCGCCGTCATCACCATGAACAGCGCCGAGAAGATCAACGAGTTCCTGGGCGCCTCTGGCTGGCGCAAACTGGCCAGCGGCGACATGGAACTGCTGGAACGCTACGCCATGCTGAACGGCGACAGCTACTGCCGCCACGTCTGCAACGACTGCGAGGGCGCCTGCCCCTACGGCGTTCCCATCGCCGATGTGCTGCGCACGCGGATGTACGCCGTGGACTACCAGGACGTGGCCTTTGCGCGCGACGAGTACGCGATGCTGAAGACGAACGCGGCGGCGTGCCTCTCCTGCGACGGCCAGCCCTGCGCCAGCGCCTGCACGCACCGCATTCCCATCGACCAGTTCTGCGCCCCGACGCATCGACTGCTGGCCTAGCAGCCGCCGCCAGGGGCGACGCCGTTGGCGAAGACGCTGTACTACGAGTGCTTCGCCGGCATCTCCGGCGACATGCACTTGGGCGCGTTGATGGACGTCGGCGTTCCGCTCGAGCATCTGCGCGCCGAACTGGCCAAGCTGGAGCTCGCCGACGAGTTCCAGCTGGTGGCGGCGAAGGACGCCAAGCTGGGCATCGGCGGCACCAAGGCGACGGTGCGTCTGGCGGAGAACGTCGACAAGCCGGCCCGCCACCTCGCCACCATCAAGGGCATTGTCGAACGCGCCGGCTACGCGCCGCCGGTCACCGAGGCGGCCTTCGCCATGTTCCAGTCCATTGCCGAGGCGGAGGCGAAGATCCACGGCAAGGAGGTGGAGCAGATCCACTTCCACGAAGTGGGCGCTACGGACTCCATCGTCGATGTGGTCGGCGCGGCGATTGGTCTCGACTACCTGGCGGCGGACGCCGTTCGCTGCAGCGAGGTCGAAGTCGGCGGCGGCATGGTTCGCTGCGAGCACGGTCTGCTGCCGGTGCCGGCGCCGGCCACGGCGGAGCTGCTGAAGGGCGTTCCCTGCCGCTACGGCGGTGTCGATGGCGAAGCGACCACGCCGACCGGCGCCGCCATTCTCAAGGTCGCGGTGGACGAGTTCGCACCGCCGCCGTCGTTCCGGCCGACGGCCATAGGCTACGGCGTCGGCGAGAAGGACTTCGCCCGCCCGAACGTGCTGCGTCTGACGCTGGGCGAAACCGATCGCGGATTCGCGGCGGAAACCAACCTGCTGCTGGAGTGCAACATCGACGACATGCCCGCCGAGGCCTTCGCGCCGCTGATGGACGCGCTGTTCGCCAAAGGCGCGCGGGATGTCTTCCTCACCCCCATCGTGATGAAGAAGTCGCGCCCCGGCACCAAGGTCTCGGCGCTGACGGACGAAACGGCGCTCGATGCCGTGCTCGACGAACTCTTCGCCGCTTCCACCACCATCGGCGCCCGCCTGCACGCGGTGAGCAAGCGCATGCTGCAGCGTCGGGAGCGCACCGTCGCCACGGCGTTCGGCGACGTCCGGGTGAAGATCGCCACCCTGCCGGACGGCGGCATTCGCTGGAAGTCCGAACACGACGACGTGGCCGCCATCGCCAGCCGCCAAGGCCGCGACTATCTGAGCACCAAGGCGGCCGTGGACCGGGACGTCGAACGCACCCTCAAGGGCTTCGGCGGACAAGAACGTGGATAGCGTCGAGAGCATTCTGGACCGCTTCGCCGCCGGCGACCTCGATCGCGCCGGCGCGGCGGCCGCCATCAGCCAGGCCCACTTCGAGAACCTGGGCCACAGCACCATCGATCACGACCGGCTGCGCCGTACCGGCCACGCGGAGGTCGTCTATGGCGAAAACAAGACCCCGCAGCAGGTGGCGGACACCTTCAAGGCCATCGCCGAACGCGGCCACGACGCCCTGGCGACGCGGGTGGACGAAGACGCCGCCGCAGCCGCCTTGAAGGCCGTTCCTGGCGCGACGCATCATCGCCAAGCGCGCCTGCTGAGCTTCAAGCACCAAGAGCGCCGACGACGGGATGCTGCCACCAGCATCGCGGTGGTGACGGCCGGCACCTCGGATCGCGCCGTCGCCGAAGAAGCAGCGCTCACTGCCGAGTTCTACGACAATCCGGTGCTGCGCGTCAGCGACGTCGGCGTCGCCGGCGTGCATCGGCTGCTGGCCCGGGTGGACGAAATCCGCAGCGCCCGGGTGGCCGTCGTGGTGGCCGGCATGGAAGGGGCGCTGCCCAGCGTCGTCGGCGGCCTCATCGACAAGCCGGTGATTGCGGTTCCCACCAGCGTGGGTTACGGTGCCGCCTTCGGCGGGCTTGCGGCGTTGCTGGGCATGCTCAACAGCTGCGCGTCCGGGGTTTGCGTGGTGAACATCGACAACGGCTTCGGCGCCGGCTTCCTGGCCAGCACCATCAATCGCTTGTAGCTGCAATGAACGAAACCATCGACGCCAAGTACGACGCCCTGAAGACGAACATCGCCGCGCTGGAGCGGGTGCTGGTGGCGTTCTCCGGCGGCGTCGACAGTTCGCTGGTCGCCTACGTGGCCGCTGAAACCCTCGGCGCGGACGCGCTGGCGGTGACGTCCGGCTCGCCAAGCCTCAAGCGCAGCGATCTGACACTGGCCGGAGAGTTGGCGCGAAAGTGGGGCATGCGCCACCGGGTGATCGTCACCGACGAACTGGGCAAGGCGGAATACCGCGCCAACCCCGTGGACCGCTGCTTCCATTGCAAGACGTCCCTGTACGAAGCGCTGGCGCAGATCGCCGAGGCCGAGGGCTTCCGGCACATCGTCAACGGCACCAATACCGACGATCTCGGCGATCACCGTCCCGGCCTCGTAGCCGCCGCGGACTACGCCGTGGCGTCGCCGCTGGTGGAGGCCGGCTTCGCCAAGGCGGATGTCCGGGCTTTGGCTTCCCGGCTTGGCCTGGAGAACGCCAAGAAGCCCCAGGCGGCGTGCCTGTCCAGCCGCTTTCCCTACGGTTCCCACATCACCGAAGCGCGTCTGGCGCAAGTGGAATCCGCCGAGGAAGCGTTGGCGGATTTGGGCTTCAGCCAGTTCCGGGTGCGTCATCACGAGGACATCGCCCGCCTCGAACTCCTGGCCGCGGAACTGCCGCGGGCGATCCAGCTGCGCGAAGACATCGAGCGGCGCGTGCGCGCCGCCGGCTATCGTTTCGTCGCCGTGGATCTCGGCGGCTTCCGCTCCGGCTCGCTGAACGAGGGACTGATCGACGTCGTGCAGGTGTTCGACCCCGCTTGAGCGGGCCGGCCGCCGAAGCGTTGCCGCTCGCGCCACGACGTGTAGACTGCGCTTGGTAAACGCTTCGTAGACAGGGGAGGGACAGCCCATGAACACGCGCTTCCGAAGTCGAGTCGTGCTTGCTGCGCTGGCGACTGGCGGCTTGGCGTTTGCCGTTGCTCCGGCGCTCGCCGAGGACGCGGACGCCGCCGCGCCGACGCAAGCGCAGGAGTCCGCGCTGGAAGTGGCCGAAGCCGGCGTCGAACAGCCCAGCGAAGAGATGACCGTCTACGGCAAGCGGCTGATGACCGCCGAAGGGCAGCGGCTGCTCTACGCCGAGCTGGCCAAGGCGAAGCGGCTGTTCAAGCAGAACAAGGTGCAGGAAGCCTGGCCGTATCTGGTGAACACCGCCGAACACGGCTTCAAGCAGTCCCAGGCGGTGGTCGGCCACATCTACGTGCAGGGCGGCGTCGCCAACGTCGAGCGCGACCTGGAACGCGGCATCGGCTGGCTGGGGGTGGCGTCGTCCGGGCGCACGTCGCCGGCGATTCGCAACTACTTCAACGACATCTGGAAGCGCATTCCCGAGCGCCACGTGCCGCACTTCGAGGAAGTGGTGGAAGAGTACAAGTCGAAGTACGGCCAGCAGGCGACGGGCGTGGTCTGCGACATGGGCCGCCCGCTGCGCAGCCACGTCAAGTACCTCGACTGCTTCTTCGAGGAAGAACTGCCCAAGGACGTGCGCGAAAGCATGGCCGAGTTCCGCGACGCGCGGGATCTGACGATCCTGGCGGAAACCAAGATCATCCATGACCGCATGCGAGACACGGCGCAAACCCAGCAATAAGCGAAGGAAGCCTATAGGTGCTCCACGCCGCTACGGCCAGCGAAGTGCATCGTCCATCGAGCAGGGGCCGCGTTCGCCCCCTAACGTTGCCGTCGCTGGCCCGTCGCGCGTTGGCGACCATCGCCCTTGGCTGCGGCTTGTCGGCGCTCGCGTCCGCTGCCGACCCGGCGGCAGACGCCGGTGCGCCAGAGGGCGACGCGCCGGACGAAGAGATCACCGTGCTCGGCCGGCGGCTGCTGAATGTGGAGCAGCAGCGGCAGGTGTACGCGGACCTTGCCAAGGCGCGACGGCTGTTCGGCACGAAGCGGATAAAGGAGGCCTTCCCCTATCTGCTGAGCACGGCCCGACACGGCTTCAAGGATTCCCAGGCCACGGTCGGCCACATCTACTTGACCGGCATGGGCGACATCGAACGCGACGCGAACCAGGCGATTGGCTGGCTGGGGGTGGCCTCGTCGGGCAACTCCTCGCCGGTGATCCGCAACTACTTCAACGACATCTGGCAGCGCCTGCCGGACCGCTACGTGCCCTATTTCGAGGAAGTGGTCGAGGACTTCAAGGCCAAGTACGGCGAGGGCGCCACCGGCGTGGTGTGCGAGCTGCATCGGCCCTTGGACAGCCACGTCAAGCGGCTCGGCTGCTTCTTCGAGGAAGAGCTGCAGGACAGCGTGCGCGAGAGCCTCGACGACTTCCGCAAGCGGCGCGAGAAGCTGGACCTGGTCGAGGAGGGAATGCGCGAAGTCGAGATGCAGACGATTCGCGACCAGATCAGAAACGCGGCGACGAACCGCTAGCGCCGACCAGCCGACGACCGGCTGGTCGGCCTCGAGCGTCCGACGGTCGAGATTCTGCGCCTGGGCAAGGACGAGCGAAATTGTTGCAATTTGTTGCAAGAGTGCTTGACATCGCCAATCAGAGTGGTAGAAGGTGCCTTGCCAAGGGGGTGGCGACGCTGAAGTCGTGCGTGCGCCAAGGCCTTCCAACGCACGCCCTGCGTGCAAGATTCGTGGTCTCAACAGGGGGATATCGAATGGATAAACGGCTCAAGCAAGCCATGCTGTGGGCGTCCGCTTTCGCACTGTCGCTAAGCGCGCTCAACATCCGTGCCGCCGAAGACGAAGAAGACGAGGACGAAGAAGACGAAGAAATGGAATCGATGGTGGTGACCGGCTCCTATATTCGCCGCACCAACTTCGACCTGCCTTCGCCTCGGGACGTCGTGGACGCGGTGGATCTGTCGCTGTCCGGCACGTCCGACCTCGGCGACATCGTCTTCGATCAAACGTTCCAGATCGGCGTCAACGCCAACTCGGCGCCGTCCGAGTTCCACGGCGCCGACGACCAGCAGTTCCAGCAGGGCGCCGAGACCTGGGCAAACCTCAGAGGCCTCGGCACCCGCGCCACCATGACGATGATGGACGGCCACCGCGTGCCGGCCAGCGTCACCGGCATCGGTTCTTCGACGCGCCGCGCCGGGTCGGACTTGAACAACCTCTATCCCGGCGTCGCCATCGGCCGCATCGAGACCATCCTCGACGGCGCCTCGGCGCTGTACGGCGCCAGCGCGGTGTCCGGGGTCATCAACCTCGTGCCGCGCAAGGACTTCGACGGCTTGAAGATCGACTACGAGTTCTCGCAGCCGCTCGAAGACGGCGCACCGGAGAAGCGGCTCGGCCTGCTCGCCGGCGCGCAGGGCGAACGGACCAGCGTCATTTTCGCGTTGGAGATCCGCGACGTCGAGCGCATGAAGCAGACCGATCGGCCGGACTACGTGATCAGTTCGGCGAACTGGACCGGCCAGTACCTGCATCCGTACCAGGAGCGGCCGTGGTCCCACCCCGGCGAATACCTGATTCCCGTGCGCGACGAAGCCGGCGATCTGGAGGCCGCGCCATCGAGCGCGACTTGGTATCGGCTGCCGGATTCCGAACGCTGGGGCTGGGCGAACACCGGCGGCTGGCTGGCCGAGCGCTATTCGCCGACCCGCGCCGGGCACGCCGGTGGAACCGGAAATCCAGAAGGCGTTCCGGCCGGCGGTCCTTCCGGCGCGGTCTTCTCGCCCATCTACGACATCGGCGACCCAGGCCTCGTGCCCATGCACTTCATGGGTTCCGGCTTCGGCGGCCGCGGCGCATGGCGCGGGCCGCGTCTGAGCGACAACCAGACTTCCATCGACGACGGCGGCCTTTGGACGGCCTTCCGGCAGGATCCGGGCTGCGGCTACGCCTTCGGCGGTGGCCACGACTTCACGCCCTTCCGGCCACCCTTCGGCCCCGACGACCCGCGCCGCCTCGCCATCCAAACCGGCGCCGGCGGCTTCACGCCGGATGGCGACCTGGGCGGCAACCCATTGCTGACCACCGAGGGCTGGGCGCACTCCGAGCGCAATCTGGCGTACACCGACAACACCCAGCAGGGCAACTTTCTGAACGGCTTTCAGGTTGGCGAACTGGACGGCTGGTCGGCTTGGGCCGGGCAGGAAGGCAGTCCGGCTGGCGAGCCGCAGGACTGCCGGATGTCCATTGGCGACACGGTGGACATCCGCGAAGAGCGCAACCAGGAGTCGGGCATGGCGTACTTCGAGCACGCCTTCAACGACTACGTGAAGATTCGCGGCGAACTCGTGGTGTCGCGCCTGGACTACAACACGCGACGGCACTCGGTGCGCCTCGACGACTGGGACAACCAGGCGTCCAACGGTCCGAACTCCGCCATGGTGGTGGGTTCCAACCCTGGCAATCCCTACCGCGCCTACGCCGACGGGTCGAGTTCCTGCGACTACCTCGATCTCGACGGCTGCGACGAGTGGACGGAACGCTGGGAGTCCCGGGAGCGATGGATTCTCGCTGAACTCGGCGACGGCGGCCAGATCATGGTGGACCGCGGCGTCCATGCGGACTCCTACCTGAACTACATGGACCGCAACGGCAACGGCCGCTACGACTACCTCGAAGAGCCTGGCGAAATGCTGCTCTTCGCCGCCGACCTGAACGGCGACGGCATCCCGGACCGCGACGTGGACGGCGACGGCGTGCCGGATGCGGCCGCCCAGCGGGATCCGACCTATCGCGTGCTGCTGCTGTCGATGGACGACGCCGATGGCGACGGCATCCCGGACCGCTTCGACCCGGACACGATGGGCAACTGCACGGGCGACGTGCTCGATACCTGCGGCGCTCGGCTGTTCGAGGACGTGCGCGTCTGGCACGACAACAACGTCACGCCGAAGCAGCCCTACAACAACAACATTCCCTGGCTGAACGACGACATGACCTGGAACGACCGCACCCAGGTGGACAACTTCCGCATCCGCCTCGGTACCGAAGTGAGCATTCCGGGCAGCGAGTGGATCATCGACGCGGACTGGATCTGGCAGTTGAGCCGCAGCACCGACGACCGCATGGAGGCCGTTTGGCCGCTGACGCTGGCGGCCCTGCGCTGCCAGGCGGGACCGTTCGGCGACTCCTGCTGGAACCCGTTCAGCACGGCGTGGCTGAACACCACGCCGGATGGCGAACTGCTGCCGGAGTGGCGGGCTTCGGACGCCGACGAGGTGAACACCGAAGAGGAGAGCCGTTTCGCCGGCATCGTGCTGTCGCGCCACGAGCGCACCATCGGCTTGCACGTCATCGACCTCGTCGCGTCGAACAGCTCGCTGTTCGACCTGTGGTACAACGACCAGCCGGTCGGCATTGCCGCCGGGATGCACTGGCGCATCGAGAGCGAAGAGTTCATACCGGATACCACGGCCGCGACTGGCCTCGGCATCGGCACGGCGGACTTCGACCCCTGGTCGGGCAACACGTCCATCAACTACCAGAAGACCGAGGAAGAAACCTCGGCGGCGTTCGTCGAGTTTTCGCTGCCGCTGATCAGCCACGACCGCTTCGGCACCATGGAGCTGCAGGTCGCCGCCCGCTACGCCGAATTCGAGGCCCGGGGCGGCTACAGCACCGCCGGACAGAAGTCCACCTTCGACACGGTCATTCCCAAAGTGGCGTTCCGCTACCAGCCGCTTGACTGGCTGGCCATTCGCGGCAGCATGACCGAAGGGTTCGTCCTGCCGGGCATGGCGCAGCTGTTCAACGCCGCGCTCGCGCAGTCGGGCAGCTACTCCAACTCCCGCCAAGCGCTCACCGACTACATCTGCGACCAGATGCCTGAACTGTCGGCCTGCGCGGGTGCTCCGGGTGGCTTGGTGGACGGCGTGCTGACGCCGGACTCGCAAGCTCCGGAACTGGCGGCGGAAGTGTCGGACCTGTGGAACCTGGGCGTCTCCTTCCAGTTCATGGAGGGCGATCTGAACTTCGACGTCGACTACACGACGGTGGACTTCAACGGCCGGGTGGATCGGTTCACCGCCGGCTCCAACATCAGTGCCGCTGGCATCGGCTTCCGCGAGTTCGCCATGCAGCGCTGCCCCGGCACGGTGCTGGACTACGACAACGAGCAGCGCATGGACCGCACGGAGGTTGGCCAGTACATCATGGAAACGCCGGCCGCCGAGCTCGAGTGTCGCCGCCAAGCGGCCATCGCCTGGGTGCAGACCCGCGAGCAGGGCGTTGCCGGGAGCATCATCGAGCGTGGCGGAATCGACGGTCTGGAGCTTGAGTCGGTGGGTTCCCCGTGGACCAACCAGGGCGAACAGACCACCACCAGCGTCATCTACGGGATGAGGTATCGCTTCGACGCCGACGAACTGCCGCTCATCGGCGGCGACTACGGCAGCTTCATGCTGACGATGAGCGCCACGCAGATGCTGGAAATGAGCATCGTCCGGTTCACCCCGGACAGCGGCCATTCCTACGGCGGCATCCGCGTCGACGGGGTGGGCAACCGCAACAACGGCGTCCACTACGTGCGCGCCCTGAACGAGCTGTACTGGAGCCTGCCGGCAACCCCCGAGTGGCGCGTCAACATGCAGCTGCGCTGGTTCTATCGCGAGCACATCGCGCAGATCGGCGTGCGCTGGCACGACGAGCTGAGCGACGTCATGCAGTCCTGGGACGAAGTGCAGAGCGCCGGCCACGATCTGACGGGCGTCTGGGTGAACGGCCAGCGCGACCAGTCGACGCTCACCGAAGAAAGGGTGTGCGTGGACCAGGACCGCAACCCCTACTGCCGCATCGACTCCCGCCACTACTGGGATGCCAGCTACACCTACACCCGGCCGGACGTGCTGGGGCTTGGCTACGTAGCGATGAACGTCTCGATGCGCAACATCTTCGACACCAAGCCGGACCCGATGATGTCTGGCGTCGGCTACGACACCTACGTCGACAACATCATGGGCCGCATCGGCTTCATGCGGCTGACCGTGGGCTTCTAGAGTCCGCGTTGGGTCGGCATGGCGAGGGCCTTCGCATGTGCTAGGCATTCGAACCCGCTGCGGCAACGCCGCGGGTTCGCTTGCCGACTCGGCACCAAGGTCCTTCTCGATACCGCCCGGCAAGGCGCCCGCCTTCGCCGGGCTTTTTTTTGTGCGCTGCTGATCGCGCCTGGCCCTGGCGCCGCATGGGCCGCGGCCGAGCGCTGCGAAGAACTCCCCAAGGAGCGGCAAGCGCCTTGCTGGATGCTGCAAAGCTGCGCGCTGCTCGATGGCGAAAGGCGCACGGAATGCCTGCGACTGGCCAAGGAACTCGAAGACATGCTGGCGAAGGAAGGGCCGAGCGCGGCGGACGCAACCGCCGTCGACCGCCCGGACGAACGCCCCGCCGTCGAATCGCCTGAAGTACCCCCGCCCGACGAACACGCGCCCGACGGCGCCGTCGTCGCCGTGCCGCGCAACGCTTCGGACGCAGCCGAAGGCAAGCGCGTCGAAGCCGCGCCCGAAGACGCACCGGCGCGGGTCTCGGAGACCACGGTGGAACGCAAGATTCTGTCCATCCCCAAGCAGTTCGTCGGCGACGTGACCGCCCATCGGCAGCTGGTGCGCAACAAGCAGCTGATTGCCGTAGACGGCCAGCTGCTGTTCGAGGGCGACGTGGCCGCGGAGAGCAATCTCTCGCTGGGCGACTCGGTGGAAGTGAGAAAGATGTCGAGCGCGTTCGGGGAGCGCTACCGCATCCTGGGTCCGTCGAAGCGGGCGGTAAAGGCCAGGCGCATACTCTGCGAGCGAGTGGACTTGAGCAGCAAGACCCGGCAGCGCTGCGCGATGCTGGGGAAACCCGACGCGAAAACCCAGTAGGGCCGTGCGCTTCGCCGCTTTGGAGTAGGGGCTCCAACTAAGGATGCTGGCGATTCGACGCACGGGGGCGGTGCCGCTGCCCGTTGCCGCGCTGGCGCTTGTGCTGGCGTTCGCCGCCTGCTCGAACGACGCATTCGTTCCGGTGGAGTTCAATCGCGACGATGTGGACCTGGCCGCGCTGCTCGACAAGCTGCACGCCGAGGTGCGGCTGCGGCCGGAATCCAGCGTGGCCTGGGGCCGTCTTGGCATGGCCTACGAAATCAACGACTACCAAGAGGCCGCCATCGACGTCTACCGACGTGCCGAGGCGTTGGATGGCGAGGCTTTCAACTGGCCCTACTTCCGCGCCCTGCTGCTGGCGAAGGCTGGCGATGTCGAGGCGGCGCTCGCTGCTCTCGACACGGCGCTCGAAATCGACGACGGCTACGCACCGGGTTGGCTGTGGCGCGGCAGCTGGCTGCGCGACCTTGGCCGTTTCGACGATGCCATCGCAGCCTTCGAGCGGGGCGGGGAACTCGGTGCGGAGTCCATCGCCAACGCTGGCATCGCCCAAACCTACCTGCGCCAGTCTCGCGTCGAGGAAGCCTTGGCGCTCCTGGTGCCGCTGGCGGAACGTTCCCGGCATCCGCAGATCTACCGCCTGCTCAGCCGAGCGCAGCAGGCGCTCGGCAACGTCGAGGAGGCGCGCATCGCCGCGGCCCGGGGCAGAAACGCAGCGCCTTTGGAGTGGCGCGATCCGCGGCATGTGGAGAAGTGGGGCTTTCTGGCCAGCTACGGCGGACGCCTGGTGCATGCCGAGCAGCTGCTCAAGTCCGACCAGTTCAAAGACGCCGAGGACGTGCTGGCGCCGATGCTCGAGACCTATCCCGACGACGAGGCGGTGCTGGCCAATCTGGCCATGGCGGTCGGGCGAAGCGGCGACATGGAGCGGGCGTTCGCCCTCGTCGAGCGCGGTCAGGCGCTGAATCCCGCCTACTATCGATTCAACAACGTGCTGGCCAGCCTGCATTTTCAGCAGGACGACTACGAGGAAGCGCTCCGCCACCTGCGGAAGTCGGTGGAGATCGACCCGGTGCAGGCCTGGCCCTACGAGCGGATGGGTTCGATCCTGATGCGTCTGGAACGCTACGACGACGCGCTGGCGGCCTTCGACCAGGCGCTGCAATACGGCGCCGAGAAGCCGGAACGGCTGCACTACACCGCTGGCATGATCGAAGGCGCCAGGGAGCGCTGGCCGGAGGCCATCGCCCGATTCCAGCGCGCCACGACGGTCCACCAGGCGTTCACCAAGGCGTTCGTCTATCTGGGCCGGTCTCTTGCCGAAGCGCATCGTTTCGACGAGGCGAAGTCCGCGCTGGCCTGGGCCGACCGGCTGGGCACCCACGCCGAAGATCTGCGAAGCGCGAGGATTCGTCTGGCCGAGCTCGAGGAGGAAGCCGGACAAGAGCGCGCGCCGTGAAAGGATGGCAGGCAGGCCTGCTGGCGCTTCTCGCGGGCTGCTCGGCCAGCGAATCGGCCTGGTTCACGGAGGAAGGCGCCGCCCGAGGCATCGACTTCCAGCACCAGTCCGGCTTTGCCGGCCGGCCGCTGCTGCCGGAAATCACCGGCAGCGGCGCGGCGCTGGCGGACTTCGACGGCGACGGCGACCTCGACGCCTACGTCGTCCAGTCCGGCAGCCTGTATGCGCCGGACCATCCCGACTACCAGGGCAACTCCGGCAACCGCCTGTACATCAATCGTGGCGACGGCACCTTCGACCGCGCGCCGAATGCCCACGGCGCCGGAGACACCGGCTACGGCATGGGCGTCGCCGTCGGCGACTACGACAACGATGCGGACTTGGACATCTACGTCACCAACGTCGGCGCCAACGTGTTGCTGCGCAACGACGGCGGCGGACGCTTCCAGGACGTCAGCGACGCCGCCGGCGTTGGCGACCCGCGTTGGAGCACCGGCGCCGGCTTCATCGACCTGGACGACGACGGCGACCTGGATCTCTACGTCGTCAACTACATCAACTGGAGCCTGGAAGGCGAGCTCAAGTGCTACGTCGGCAACGCCCTGACGTACTGCCCGCCGGCCAACTACAACGCCCCGGCAGTGGACCGGCTCTATCGCAACGACGGCGACGGCACGTTCACGGACGTGAGCGGGGAGTCCGGCGTTGGCCTCGGCTTCGGCAACGGCTTCGGCCTGGTCGGCGCGGACTTCGACCAGGACGGCCGCATCGACTTGTTCGTCGCCAACGACATGATGCTGGACCAGCTCTGGATGAACACCGGCGACTTGCGCTTCCGCGAAGAGGCGATGCCGAGAGGCGTCGCCGTCGACGAACACGGCATCGCCAAGGCCGGCATGGGCGTCGCCGCCGCGGACATCGACCGCGACGGCGACACCGACGTGATGGTGGTGAATCTGGAGGGCCAGACCGACTCCTTCTTCCGCAACGAGGGCAGCTACTTCCGCGACGCGACGGCGGAACTGGGCCTGGCGCTAAGCGGCCGCTACACCCGCTTCGGCGTGGCGCTGGCGGACTTCGACAACGACGGCTGGCTGGACCTCTTCGAGGCCAACGGCAGGGTCAGCGCCGCGAGCCCGACGGCCGGCAACGTCTTCGACGAGCCCAACGTGCTCATGCGCGGCGTGCCGCCTGGACGCTTCGAGGCGGTGCCAGGCGGTCTCGACCCCGAACGGCGACATACCAGCCGCGGGCTCGCGGTGGGCGATGTCGACAACGACGGCGGCATGGACCTGCTGGTGGTCAACCGCGACGCGGCGCCGTACCTGCTGATGAACCAGGTGTCGAAGCGCGGCAACTGGGTACGGTTCCGCGTCTTGCTGGAGGATGGCCGCGACGCCTACGGCGCCACCGTGTCGGGCGTCGTCGGCGAGCAGCGGATGCAGCGCGCCGTGCGTCCCGGCGGCAGCTATCTGTCCTACAGCGATCCGCGAGCCCACTTCGGCCTTGGCGGGGAGACCGAACTGCGCGAGGTGACCGTGCGCTGGCCGGGCGCCTCCGCCAGCGAGCGCTTCGGAGACTTCGCCGCTGGCCGCACGGCGGTGCTGCGTCGAGCGACATCGCCAGCTGCAGGCCGCTCGCGATAGCCGGACTTCCCCAACGGCCTGCCGGCTGGCCGCAAACCGTTGACGGTCGATGGCGCTACTGGAAGCTCGGCAACGCCACGAAGGTGCCGTTGTTGCGGTAGGTGAGTTCGCGCATCAGCGCCGCGAAGCGTTCGCCGGTGTCGGTCCCTTGAACCACCGGAAAGCCCACCGCGTGAATGCGCACCCGCCGGGCGCCGGTCTCGTCGACGCGGTTCATGCGATCGACCCGGTCCACCACCTCTTCGATGGAGTCGCCCTGGAAGTCGTCGCCGAAGACGTAGATGCTGATCTTCTTGTCCTCGGCGTAGAACACGTGGATGGCGCGTTCGATGCCCTCGACGGGGCTGGAGTTCGAGTTGGCCCGCCAGTTGCCCATGCGCTGGACGATGTTGCGGCGGATGGCGCTGGAATCGGGAATCCACTGTCCGGCGTACTGGCTGAACATGTAGTCGCCCATGTCGTTCATCACCTGGATGCCCTTGACGCGGGGATAGATCGCCAGCGTTTCGCCGACCTTCTGGCGCACCAGCGGCCAGGCGTAGCCGAACATGCTGCCGGAGGTGTCGATGACGAAGATGATGTACTCGCTGTCCACGGTGATGCCGCCGATGTTGTTGTCGGTGCGCACGAAGCCGAGGCCCAGCAGGCGCTCCATTTCGTCGGAGAGGGACTGTCGCGCCTTGGCGAAGCTCTGGCGCTCCCGGCGCTGGCGTTCGGCTTCGTCGCGGCTCGTCTCGAAGCGGCCGAGGATGTCGCTGATCTCCTGTTCAACCCGCGCCAGCAGTGCCAGTTCGCCGGTTAGCTGACGCTCCTGGTCGGTCAGCTGGCGGTTCAGCACCTGGGTTTGGCCTTGGATCTCGTGCAGCGAGTCGCGCTTCTGCAGCACCAGCCCTTCCAGGTTGACCAGAGGTTCCTCCAGCACCGTCGGATCCACGGTCTTGACGATCATCAGCAGCAGGATGATGGCGCCGAATCCGCAGCAGATGACGTCGAGGAACGACAGCCCGATCTCCTCGAGTTCGCGGCGGCGGATCACGGCCAGTCCTCCGAAGGCGACATGTAGGTGCCACCGGTTTCCACGGCCAGCAGCCAGTACGCCGCGGAAGCCCTTGGATCGCCCTCCAAGG
Organism: Candidatus Azotimanducaceae bacterium; assembly: GCA_965199875.1. GTDB lineage: Bacteria > Pseudomonadota > Gammaproteobacteria > Pseudomonadales > Azotimanducaceae > VXYL01. The sequence continues at coordinate 1,069,753 of OZ241346.1, forward strand.
GCAGCAGAATGGGGTTCACCGGGATGCCCTTGGGCAGTGTCTTCAGTGCATCCTCGAACAGCCTTGCCCGCTGCCGGCCGGTGACGACGGCGCGTCGGGGCGGCTTCTCGGCGCGGGTTGGCAGACCGTCGGTGATGAGAAACACGTTGTCCGGCAGCGGGCTCATGGCGGCGATTTCGGCGATCAGGCCTTCCAGGTTGGTGCCGCCGGCGGGCAGAACTTCGGCGACGTTGTTCAGCGCATCGTCGATGGCGGTGGGATGCGTCGCGGCGTGCCAGTCCCGCTCGGACAGCGCGAAGGTCGTCTCGGTGTTGTAGGTGGCGATCTGGAAGTTGCTGTCCAGCGGCAGCTGCGCCGCCAGCCACTCGACGGTGCGCAAGGCGCGCTGCCACTTGGGTGCGCTGCGCCGCCGTTCTTCGGACATGTTGCGGCGACGCAGTATCTGCACGATCGTGCTGTCCAACATGCTGGCGGAGGCGTCCAGGGCGATCAGCACGTGGCGGCCGCCGACGAACAAGCCGGTGAGATACTGGCGGTCTCCCTCGCCGACCACTTCGCGAATTCGACTTCCCTCCAAAGCGGCTTCTTCGGCCTGCAAGCGCTTGACTTCCTCCTCTCGGCTTTGCACGTCGGACTTCAGCGCGTCGATGCTCTCGCGCTCGGCGATGGTGCGGGCTTCCAGCTCCTCGGTGTCGTCGCGTCGGCTGTCGCGCTCTTCGGTGGTCGCCAGCAGCCGTCGGCGCGCATCGTCCACCCGTTTGCGCATGGCCTCTAGGCGCTGTTGCAGATCGACCAGATTCTCTTCGCCGGTGGCGAGCAGGTAGTCGAGCTTGCGCGACTCCGAAAGCAGTTCGCGGTCCACCTCCACGGCGTCGTCGTCGATGCGGTGGTGGATGATGAGAAAGATCAGCACCACGGCGCCGAAACCGCAGGACATCACGTCCAGGAAGGACAGCGAGAAGACGCTGAAGCGTCGCTTGGCAACTCTGCGCGCCATGCCGCCTTCGCGTGGCCCTACGCCGGGTCGACGACCGTGATCAGGCGAAACTCGCTGTGGCCGCAGACGATGCGGTCGCCAGCGGCGACGGCGTGCTCGAACTCGACACGGGCGCCGTTCAAGTGGACTTCGGCCTCGGGATGCGGCGCCACGACGAAGCCCTGGCTGCCGCGCTTCAGGCCGAACAGCGGCGCGCCGCCCGAGTAGCCCGGATGCTCTTCGGCCTCCACGGCGTCGCCCAGGGGCAGCGCCACCGCGCCGCACAGCAGGTGCGTTGGCTGCGCCGGCGGGCGCTCGTGGGCGACGACGCCTTCGCCGAGCGGCAGCGCCGCAATCAGCTGCGCGCCGCTGCCTTGCGTCGCGGCAGCGATCAGCTCGGGGTGCGCGTGGATCGCCGCGGCCGCGGCGTCCCTCGGCAGCGGCACGATGTCGTGTCCGGCAGCCTGCAGATAGGCCGCCAGCCCCGGCAGGTCGCGCACCCGGTGGGTGATCGCCAGCACGGTCGGCGCGCCGACTGCCTGGCCGAGCAGCGCATAGCGCTGTTCGGCCTTTTCCGCCAGCACCCGCCGCGCGACGCTGATCCTGCGCGCCACCTCGCGGTGCGCGACTTCGATGTCGAGGTCGGCGCCGCCGAGCGCGATTCCCGCCAGCACCTGGTCGAACACCTGCTGCTCGGTGGCGGCGATGCGCAGCGGGTCGAAGCGGGTGTCCTCCACGAAGCGGTCCGCCACCGCGTCCACCCAGCCCTCGGCCAGCGCGGCAAGGCCGGCGGCGGCCACTTCGTCCACGCCGCTGCGCCGCAGCGTCGGCGTTGCCGCGTCGGTGGACCGTTCCAGCTGGGTGACGACGGCGCGATGAAGCGTGATGTCCAGCAGGCGCATCGAAGTTGCCGAGTCGCGGGCGAAGGCGGCTCGGCTGGCCGCGGCAACGGCGGAGTCGACGATCGCGCGGGCGTTGAAGCCGGCTTCCGCCATGATGCCTAGCAGCATGGCCAGCTGCCTGGGATCGACCGCCGACGGTGCGGCGATGGCCACTTCGCTGCCGCCGGGCAGCTGCGCGGCTTGGCGAATCGCGGTCAGGTGCAGATAGACCAGATCGGCTTGGTTGGCGACGCCTTTGCCGCTCGGCGCCACGGGGTCGGCGTTCATTCGCTGCCAGAACTCGTTGTGCGCTTGGCGGGGGTGGAGTCGGCACTGCTGCTGGGCTTGCAGGCCGAAGGTGGCGCCGTCGGCATCGACCAAGGCGACGCCTGGTTCCCGATAGAGCGTCTCGCCGTCGCGCAGCAGCGCGATCTCGGCGTCGTTGATGTCCAGCACCAGCATGGCTGCGGTCGATTCGGCCCTAGCGGACGTGCATGTGGCGGATCAGGTAGTCGTCGCAGTAGTGCTGGGCGTCCAGCACCAGGCGTTCCTGCACCAGCTGCAGCTGGTGCATGAGGAACATGACGAAGATGCTGATGACCAGGGCGACGAACGTCGAGTTGAAGGCGACGCCGAGGCTGGTGGTGACGCCGGCGATGTCGCCTTCCACCGCCTCGTAGGCTTGTCCCAGCGCATCGCCGATGCCGCGCACCGTGCCGATGAAGCCGATGGAAGGTATCGCCCAGGCGATGTAGCGCACCATGGCCAGCTCGCTGTCGAGGCGGTCGGACTCGGTGTCGCAGACCGAGCGCACCGCGGTGGACACGTCCTGCACGTTGCGTGTCGAAGCGAAGCGCTGCAGCGCGGCCAACAGCGCTCGCGGCAGCAGCGTGGCGCGGGTGGCGGCGGGCAGCGCCTGCAGCGGGCGCGAGTACTCCCGAGTGTCCTCGGGCAGGATGCTCATGCCCTCGCCCACCTCGATGAAGCGCTGCTGCAGCATGGCGCGTTCGCGCAGCACGTTGCGCGTCTTCAGGCCCATGATCGACATCGCCCACAGCGCCAGGATGAAGCACGACTCCTGCTCGTAGTCGCGCAGCACCACGTACAGAGAGCGATCGGGCACGAAGTCGTCGCCGGCTTCGGTGCGTTCCGCCTGGGCTTCCAGGATGGCGTCGGCATTGGGACGCACCACGGTCACGTAGACGAGGTGGACGGCGATCACCGCAACGGCGAGCGCAACCACCTGGTAGATGAACTCGAAAGGCAGGGTCTTCTTCATGTGCCGTAGCCTACTTGATGGGCGAGAACCTTCACAGACGAGTCGGAGTCGGTTCGAGGTCTGACGCAGCCTCGCTAGATGTCGGCGGGAAAGGGCACTGCGGCATCTTCGGATATCGCTTCGCTGGGCAGAAACACGTCCGCCGGCTCGCCGCCTGGTTCGTCGGCCGCTTCGTCTGGTTCGGGTTGCGCCGCCCGTCCGTCCTGCCCTTCGCGTTCCGCCCCGGCCGCGGCTGCCGTGGACGTCGCCGAAGCTCCGAACTCTTCGCCGGTCGTCTCCCGCGCTTCGGTTGCGCCGGGTTCTTCCGCCGCGGCGGCTGCCGACGTTGCCAGCAGCATGGTCGAGGCCAGCATCGCCAGGCGCACGCCGCGGCGCGCGATGTTCATTCGGCGAACCGGGCGATGCGAAATCCCAGGTCCTGGCGTCCGTCGCTGCCGTAGTCGCGAAAGGACAGGCGCAGGTCCGTCACCGTGCCCTTCTGCCAGCTGGCGCCGCGGATGACGTGGTACTGGCCCTCGCTCGGCCCCAGTGGATCGGTGGTTTCGCTGCCGTCGGGTATGTCGTAGTAGTCGTGGGTCCACTCGGCGACGTTGCCGCCGAGGTCGAAGATGCCCTTGGCGTTCGCCGGGAACGTGCCGACCGGGGCGCTGCCGATGTGGTTGTCGTTGTAGCCGAGGATGATGCGCGCCACCAGGTGGGCGGCGGAGCGGTCGGCGTAGTTGCCGTGGCGCTCCGGCGGCGGCAGTCGATCGCCCCAGGCGAAGCGCTTGGGCTGGTCGGCGGTTTCGTCGTGGCGGGCGGCCCAGGCCCACTCGGCTTCGGTGGGCAGCCGGTAGCCGAGCGCCTTCGGATCGAAGGCGGCGATCTTGCCGTACTCGTCCAGGTAGAAGGGTTGCAGGCCGTCCTGCCGCGACAGCCAGTTGCAGTACAGCGCCGCTTCCGTCCATGAAACGCCAACCGCCGGCTGGCGTTCGCCGTCGAGATCGACGTTGTTCTGCAGCTGCCCCGAGGAGTGCCCCTTGGCGAAGGCGCGGAACTGGGCGTTGGTGACCTCGTGGCGGCCCAAGTAGAACAGCCGCGACAGGTTCGCCGTGCGCAGCACTTCGTTGGCGCGTCGGCCAGGCTCCCGGCGCGAGGCGCCCATGCGTATGCTGCCGGGGCTCAACAGCACCAGTTGGTGTCCGGCGCTGGTGGTGCGTACCTGCTTGAGCGCCTCCAGACGCGCTTCCTGCAAGGTCAGAAGGCGCACCTTCAGGTCCAGCGTGAAGCCCGGCTGCGGCACCACCGTCTTGCGGTAGTCGGCATGGCCCGGCTTCTTGATTTCGATGTCCAGAGGCACTGCTCGGACGCTGCGGGTGCCGCTGGCCCGGCCTCGATGCTCGCCGTTGATCCACAGTTCGGCGTCGTCCGGGTCGGTCTCGATGGCGAGGGTGCCCTGCAGTGCGACCAAGGCGAAGGCCAGGTCGTGGCGGCCGCCGGAGCGGGCTTGCAGGCTGCGGGTCTTGGTGCCGTAGCCCACCTTGAAGGCGCGTACTTCCCGGTTCCCCGGGGCCACGTCCATGCTGAGCGGCGTCACGCCCCGGTAGTCGCCATCGACGGTGATGCTGGCGCCGGCGGGTGTCGACTGCACGTCGACGCGGGCATCGGTCCTTTCCAGCGCCACCTGCGGCAGCTGCTGCGGCTTGCCGGCTTCGACGTGGAGGATGTCCGTCCAGGGCTTGTGGCCGGCCAGCCGGATGGAGACTCGGCGCTCGCCGGCCAGGATGGCCGCCGGGCCGGGGGTGAGGACGCCGGTGTCCGCGCCGTCGACCCACACCTGCGCGCCCGAAGGATCGGTTGGAATGGCGATTTCGGCCCAGTTCGGCGCCAAGGCGGCGCTGACGGTCTGCGCTTGATCCCTGCCGGCCACCAGGAAGCGCAAGGTGGCTGGCTGATAGCGTTCGTGGCTCAACTCGGCGACGTGCTCGCCGGCGGCGATCTTCGCCTCGAACGGCGCCTGGCCGCTGGCTTCGCCGCGTACGCGCACCGTCGCGCCTAGCGGAACGACCTCGAAGGTCACGCGGCCGGGCAGCGGAACCATGCGCAGCGGCACCACCTGGTTGCGCTGTGCGCCTACTTGCACTCGCCGGACGACGTCGTGGTAGCCAACCGCCTGGGCGCGCACCCGGTAGCCGCCCTCGCGCAGCAGATACACCTCGCCAAGGCGAAACGCGAAGCCGCCGTCGACGGACAGGCTCTCGGCCTCCGGCTGCACCTCGAAGCGCACCGACTTGGCGGTGAAGATGAACCACAGAAACCAGCCGGCGGCGACGCCGGCGGTAAGCAGCAGCGCCCGGCGCGGCGTGACGATCCGGCGGCGCTGGCGCGGCGTGGCGGCGGTTGGCCGAAAGCGAACCGGCTCGATGGTCTGCGGCGCGCCGCCGTTGTCGTTGCGGCTATCGGCCACCGCGATGCACCGTGCCTAGATGCGTTCGGCGCAGCGGATGTCCACCGGCTGCATGTCCGCGGTAAGCACGATCTCCTTGCGCACGTCGCGGCAGCCGTCGCGACTGCCGACGATGACGTAGCGGCCCGGACGCAGCGCCAGTTCGCGGCGCTCGAAGCTGCCGAGGGCGCCGACCTTGTGGATGGAAACCTCCGTGGCGTTGTCGGAGACCAGCACCAGCGGCACCGGCACGGCACTGCGTTCGACGACTTGGCGGAAGCGCTCGAGCCGCTCGGCGAACTTGACGCCGGCGTCGGTCTCGCCCTCGGCCCGGCGCAGCACCTCCGAGGCGGCATCGAATTCGCGCTTCGACGACAGCGAACCGGCGTCGTCGATGATCCGCTCCATGGCGGCAACCAGATCGTGCAGTTCGCGCACCCGCGCCTTGCCGGCACGCGCGAATTGCAGCGATGCGTCGATGTCGAGGGCCTGGTCGTAGCTGGCGAGGGCCGCGCTCCAGTCCTCCGCCTCGACCTGCGCCAGGGCGGTCTCGCGCAGGCGGTCGATTGCCGCCAGGGTGCTTGCCCGTTCGGCTTGCTGACGCCCGGCAAGCGCCCCTTCGTCCTCGGGATGGTCCTTCAACACCGCGTCGAAGGCGGCAAGCGCCTTCGCGTAGTCGTGGTTGCGCAGCGCCAGGAAGCCGCTAGACAGCAACGTTTTGCGCCGTTGCGAGGCGCGGGCGCCGGCAACGCTGGCAAACCTGTCGGCGAGCCCCGTGGTGGCGGGGTCCTCTTGCTGAACCTGCTTGAGAAACTCGTAGGCGGCGTCGTGGTCGCCGCGCAGCGTGGCGCGTTCGCTTTCCCGCAGCAGGGCGACGACGGCTGGCAGTTTCTCGCTTCTCGCCAAGCCAGCGCTCGCCCGCGAGTCGTCTGGCCGCACTGCCAAGGCGCGTCGCAAGGCCGCCTCGGCCGCGGCGCGGTCGCGGCGCGCCAGGGCCGCTTCGCCGGCGGCCAACGCCTCGTCGAAGAGCGCCTCGCCCTTGGCGACCAGCGCCTGCAAGTCCTCTACCGCGCCGGCGTAGTCGGCCAAGGCCGCGTCGAACTCGCCATCCATGAAGTGCTGATCGCCGGCCGTCGCGCGGTCCTTGACGGCGTCGAAGTCGGCGCTGCCCCAGGCGGCGACGTTCATGTCCTGTTCCAGCTGCAACTGGGCGGCAAGAAACTCGTCGAGCTTCTGCTGCGCCCGTTCCCGCGCTTGCGCCAGCTCCAGAGCGCGGTACGGCGGCGGCGAATCGTCGGCGGGGGCGGTTGGCGCGGCGGCCCGCTCGTCGCTGGTTGGCCGTTCGCCGGACGCGCCGATGTCCAGCTGCGGCGCTTCGACCTGTCCGGGAAGCGCTACGAAGACGTAGGCCGCAACGCCGACGAGCAGCAGCATGGACGCCGCGAACCCCCACGCCCGCCAACGGCCGCGACGCGCTTCTGGACGGGTTTTCGCTCGCCGAGCGCTGCGCCCCTTCGACAAGGGCGCGGCGACGGGTTCGATGACGATCGGTTCGTCAGAGGGTGGCATCGAGCCGGTCGTCCAGGTCCTCTGCCTCGGCGGGCGGCGCTTGCGGGCTGTCGGGCAGGGACAGCCCAAGCTCTTCGTAGTAGATCTGCCTCAGCACGCCGCGCAGCTGCTCGTACTGGGCGGCCACCGTGCCTTGCAGGCTGATGGTGCGGTTTTCCAGTTCGATGGTATGCGGGGATATCTCCGCTGCTGCGGAAACGCCCATCTCGTGCAGCACTTCGCTGTGTACCTTGGCGTCGGCGTAGTCCTGCAGTGCCTTGCCCACGGCCATGGCGCCGCCGATGATGCTCACCGCGCCGCCATAGCGCACGACCCTGGTGTCGCTGGTCTGTCCGGCCAGGCCGGCGGCGATTCCCACGGCGCCGGCGATGGCTCGTCGGCGCGCCTTCTGCCGCTGCTCTCGATAGGCGATGGCTTCGCCGTAGGTGGTTTGGCGCCAGTTCTGGTAGGCGGGATGCATGCGCGCGCTGAAGTCGGCGAAGTACTCGTCCAGGGTGTCGATGAACAGGTATTCGCGCTCGCGCACCTGGCGCACTTGGCCCAGCATGGGGTCGTCCTCGCTTGGCAGCCGGAGCACCTTGAACTGTGCCGGCTGCGCGGTATTGTCCGTTTCATTCGTCTTCAATTCAACCACATAGCCCTGAAAGGCGTCCGGCGCCATCTGCCGAGCGAACCGCATCTCGGCGGTCGTGCGAATGGCCTGCACGTCGGCCTCGGAGAGGGTCTTGCGGTAGGCCAGCATGTCGTCCGCCAGTTGCCGGTACACCGCCTGGAACGGGTCGATGCCGGGCGGTGCCGAGTCGCCGTAGGCGTACTTGCTGGCGAGACACTCGTAGGTGGTGTCGAACCACAGCTCGCCGCGCGCGTCGCGCACATCTGCCCGCACGATCAGGCGTTCGCCGTCGGAGTGCAGGATGCGGCCAGAGACCGCGACGTGAACCGCGTGGGTTTGCCGGGGCACGACGCGCACCGCGCCCCAGTTGCCGGTGGATTGCAGCAGGTTCTTGGCGAAGTACGCCATGTAGTTGGCTTCGGCGCGGCGCACTTCCTGAGTGATGTTCTGCGCCACCTGGTCGTCGAAGGCGTCGGGAACGTTGGTGTCGAACACCGCCACGCCGACGTCGAGAAGCAGGCTCTCGTCGACGTGCGGCAGTTGCTCCGGCGGCGTGGTGTCGACGATGCGGACGGTGTGCGACGTGCAGCCGCTCGAGCCGGCAAGGGCAGATAGAAGTGCGACGGCGGTTGCGGCAAGACTCTTGGCGAAGGTGCCGGTGCCCGCGGAATCTACGAGCATGACTTGTAGCGTTCGTATTCCTTCCAAAGCGCCTCGCGAAGTTCCGGGTCCGCTTCGTTCATGGCGGCTTCGCGCAGCTGCCGGGCTACCACGCAGTCGTCTCTGGCGTCGGGCGCGTCCCTGGCCTGCGGCAGCGGCGGCTTCGGGGCATTGGGCACCGCGGGAGCTACCGTGGGGCGGCCGGGCATGGCGCCGCGGCCGGATTGGCCGCCGCCGGCGGCAGCCGTCTGCCGGCCCTGGCTGGCGTCGGCGCGTCCGCTGCGCCTGGCGGCCATGCGCTCGTCCAGAATCTCGCCGTCCAGATCTTCCAGGGCGCGGGCCAGATCGTCGCCCTGATGTCCGGCTGCGCCCCCCCCTTCCTGTTCGCCTTGTTCGTGCTGCTCGCCGCCTGCGGCGGCGTCGTCGCCGCTGCCAGGCGCTCCGCGGTCGGCCAGTTCTTCGCCTTGGCCCGCCGCTTCTTCTTCGCTGCCTTCGCCAGGCGCCTGCCGGCCGCCGTCGTTTCCGGCCACCTCGGGCAGTTCGGTACTGACTTCCCAGCCGTCTTCGCCGGCGGCGCCGGCATCGGCGATGTCCGCATCCGACGAACTGGGCTGGCCGGACTCGCCGGCGTCCGCGGCCTGGTCGCCGTCGACGACCTGCGGACGTCCCGGGTTCGAGGGGGTGCCGCCGCCGGAACGGTCCGCCTCCGTCTGCTCGCCGCGCTGCGTTTGCTCGCCGGACTGCCCGGCTTGTTCGTTCCGGTCGCTCCGCTGTCGGTCGCGGCGCTGCGAGGATGGATTGGCAGCGTCTTCGGAAGACGACGGCTGCCGCCGCGCGTCCCGAGGGCCGCTCTCTCCCGACGACGACGGGCTTGACGGCGATGGCGTGCTTGGCGACGGCAAGCTCGGCGAGGGCAGACTCGGCGATGGCAAGCTGGGCGACGGGAGACTGGGAGAGGGCAAGCTCGGCGATGGCAGGCTCGGCGACGGCATGCGCGACGACGGCGAGGGCAGTCTCGGAGTCGGCAGCTGGACGGAGCAGCTCCAGCTGAGAACGGTGCCGGTCAACACGGCCAACGCCAGTGCAGCCGCCGTTGACGGCCTTCGCTGGTGCGATGCCTCGCGGTTCATCTGTCGACTCCTTGTCCGCCAGCCGCTGCCACCGTTGCCGTACCTTGGCCGGTCGCCGCCTGGGCGGACGGGTAGTAGACGAAGGTGTGCGTCACCCGCACGTCGCCGGTAGCCAGAGGCGTTTCGCCGTCGAACGCGGGACGGTAGCGGGCGCGTTTCACGGCGCGCCGAACCTTGAAGTCCATCAAGTCCTTCGGCTCGGAACGCAGCGTGTCGATGCGGCTGACGAGGCCGCGTTCGTCGACATCGATGGAAAGCTCCACAACGCCCGACCGAGCCGCGTCGGCACCGATTCCCTCGGGCGTCTGCGGATTCCTCGGCAGCGGCATGTAGAGCGGCGTCGGCGCGTTGAACGTGCGCTCGCGCAGCGACGGGTCTTCGGCCAGCAGTTGCCAAACCCCACGGTACAGGGACTTGGCGCGGCGATGCTTCTCGAACATCAGGAACCAGTCGCCGAGTTCCAGCATCGCCTTGGCCACTTCCTTGTTGTCGGCGTCGCCCTTGCCTTGGACGACGTTCACCACTTCGATCAACGCCCGCTCGCCATTGGCGAAGCTGTTGACGCTGGCGGCGTTCACGCCACGGTACTGGAAGCCCGTGTAGGAGCCGAAGGCGGTGTTGGAACCGTTGCGACGACGGGTGTAGAAGGGCGGGAAGCGTTCGTTTCGATAGGTCGCGGCGAAACTGCGCAAAGCGCGCACCCGGGCCGCGTGATCCCTGCCAAGATGCGTCTTCGCCACGCCTGCCGCGTGCTCGTAGAGCGCCCGTGCCGAGAAGATGTTGTAGTTCGACATGTACCAGTCGGCCAGCGCGAAGACGCCCGGCAGCAGCTCTGGATGACTGCCGCCGTAGCGCCGCAGCAGGATGCCGTAGGCGTACTCGTGGCGGCTGTTGGCTTTCTTGACGTCGCCTTCCTTGGCCAGCAGGCGCGCTTCGCGGTAGACGATTTGCACCTGGCTGGGGTGGTGCAGGCCGTGGTTGACGCGGGTGACGTGCAGGGCGCGGTCGTAGGCACGGAACGCGCCGACGGTGTCGCCAACCCCTGCCAGCGCATCGCCAAGCACCAGCAAGGGCCGCATCAGCGCCGGGTTGTAGCGGTTGGAGCGCCGCTCGATGGAATCGATGGCCGACTCGACGATGTTGATGGCCTCCACGTGCTCCGCCAGGGAGGTTCGCCGCACGGCGGTTTCCACGGCTTCGCGCTCGGCCGGCGTCAGCTGCTCGAGGTCGCTGGCGGCAAGCGCGGGCATGCACGCTGCCAAGAGCAGCGCGGACGCCAGTTTGGCCCGATTCTTCGACATCATGCGCCACACCCTGCGCCGCACCGCCAGCAATGGCTTGGATTCGCGGCGTTCGGCCAAGTTCCTCAATGCCTGTTCGCCGTCAGTGGATGATGGCGAGTGTCCGCGCCACGGCGGGCACAGTCAAGCGGTGTTCCATCACCGGAGCCCGCAAGCGGGCTGGCGGAATTCCGCCGTCAGGCGCTTGGCGTCAGGCCGCTTGTTCGGCGCGCATCACCTCCACTTGATCCTTCGGCACGTAGAAGTACGACCCCGGCCGGAAGTCGTAGCCCAGATCGCCAAGCAGCCGCCGTTGTCGCGGCGTGCCGCGTTGCGCGGCGGCGGGGATGGCGTCGTAGTCGTAGCAGCGCATCCACAGCTGGCAGTAGTTGTACAGCAGCACCTTGCGCGGCCGGCCGGATTCGTTGCGCGACGGGCCGTGCCAGAGCGCATGGGGAAACAGATAGACGTCGCCGGCCTTGCCCGTCAGCTGCGCGGCGCCGGGCGAGTAGGGGGTCACCGCGCTCAATCCCGGGCGCGTGTCGCCGTGGCCGCCGGCCCAGCCCAGGTTGGGGTACGGCGCGCGTTCTCCCTTGTAGGGAATCTGCCGCAGGTGGCTGCCGGGGAACACCGTCAGATTGCCGCTGTCCGGCTGCTCGACGTCGGTGAGCAGGAACATCGCCTTCATGGCCAGCGGCGGGCTGGAATCCTGCAAGCGCATCACGCGCAGCGATTCGCCGCCGTCGGTGTGGGTGTAGCCGGGAAACTTGGGGTCCGCCGGGCGCACGATGGCCTGGGTCATGGAGAGCAGGACGTACGGCCCCATGATGTCGACGATGTAGTCGAACACCGGCGATGCGTCGATCAGATCCATGAACGCCTGGTGGTAGTCGAGCAGATCCCGGCGGTCCATGAAGCCGCCCGGGTCCCGGTCCCGGGCGTGTTCCTGCCAGGAGTAGTGGCCGATGGGCAGCTCCCTGCCCTGGCGCGGGTCCGGCTCCCAGCCGGGGATGCCGCGAATGCGGTCCATCTCGGCGGAGAAGAAAGCCACTTGATCGGCGTCGAGCGCGCCCTGCAAGTGCAAATAGCCGTCGGTTTGCCACTGGCGGCGTTCCTCGGTGGTCAGCGTGTGCATGATCGACTCCCTAAATGCCGTACAACGCCTTGACGTTGTCGTGGGTGATCTTGTTGCGTTCCGCTTCCGGCACTCCGTCGAAGATCTCGTCCAGCACTTCCGTGGAACACGGCCAGGTGGAGTCCACGTGCGGATAGTCCGAGCCCCACATCAGGTTGTCGAGGCCGATGAGCTCCCGGGTCAGCACCGCCGGGCGGTCGTCCTCGATGGTGGCGTAGAACTGCCGTCGCCAGACGTCGTGCGGGCGCTCGCCGGTGAAGTCCTGGTTTCTGAAGCGGTGTTCGCGCAGCAGCCCTTGGTCCACCCGGTCCAGCCAGTGGGCGATCCAGCCGGCGTTGAACTCGCCGACGACGAACTTCAAGCGCGGATGCCGGGCGGCGACGCCGCGGCACATCAAGTCCACCAGGGTGCGTTGGATGGTGCCGGGCGTGGCCGCGTAGTTGGCGGTTTCGTCCTGCGGCAGCGGGCTCTTCTGCCGATAGCGGGCGGGAACGTAGGCATTGGTGCCGACGTGCATGGAGAGCGGAAAGTTCGCTTCCTCCGCGAGCGCCCAGACCGGCTCGTAGCAGGCGTCCTTGTAGGGGCGTTCCGGCGGCGCCGCGCAAGGGATGCAGCCGCCCTTGAAGCCCTTCTTGATCACCCGCTGCAGTTCTTCGACGGCGGCTTGCGGATCTTGGACGGGTATGGCGGCAAGGCCGAACAAGCGCCCGTTGGAGGCGGCCGCGTAGTCGTGCAGCCAGTCGTTGTAGTTCTTCTGGCAGGCAACCAGCAGCTCGGTGTTCTCGAAGCTGAAGAGGCCGAAGAAGCCAGGGTAGAGAAACTCGGCGCCGATGCCGTCTTCGTCCTGGTCCTCGTGTCGATGGGCGCCGTCGCGAATGCCGGCGCGCAGGCCGTCGTAGCCCTTGGCGAGAATGCGCTTGGCTTCGTCGTCGCGCATGTCGTCCACCTCCGGCTTGTGCCCCGGACGCCGCTGCAAGTCTAGGCCCTGGCGCTTCCTCATGCCGGCAAAGCCCATGCGCCGCCGGACCCCGCGCGGGCCTTTGGCCGGGATGATGATCGAGTCGTCCACGGTGCCAGCGCCGACGATCCTCGGCGCGTCGTCGCCGAAGCGTTCCGGCAGGCCGATGAAGACATCCTCGTGTTCGACCACGTGGGAATCGGCGGAAATCGGTTTCAGTGCGGTCATTTGCGTCCCCAAGCAACTGGCGTACGCAACTTTCGCGCAAGTGCGCTGCGATGTCCAATACGTTCGCGGGTGCGCCTTGCGGATCGCCGCCGCCAGCGCACGTTCATGCCGCCGACCGCCTGCTCAAGAGCCACCCCGGGGTTCGGCCAACCGGGAGGCGATGCGGCGTTCGTGCCTGGCCAGCATTTCGCCGGCGCCCACCCGATGGCGTTGCAGGGCGCGCATGATGTCGATCAGGCAGCGGTCGCGCAGCCGCTCCAGTTCCTTGACGGTGCGCCCGGCGGCCTGCGCCTCCGTGCCGCTGGCCACCTTGTCGATCAGCGCTTCGCTGAGCTCCGGCGCTTCCAGCTTCGTCCACGGCAGCTTCAGCGCGGGGCCGAACTGGCGCATGAACGCCCTCATTCCCTGGTCGCCGCCGGCCAGGTGGAACGCCAGAAACGTGCCCATGAAGGCCCAGCGCAGGCCCGGGCCGTAGGCGATGGCGGCGTCGAGCTCATCGGTGCTGGCGACGTCCTGGTCGACGAGATGCAGCGCTTCGCGCCAAAGCGCTTCCTGCAGCCGGTCGGAGAGAAACCCCGGCACCTCCTTGCGCACTCTCAGCGGCTGCATTCCCAGTTGCGCGTAGAACGCGCAGGCGCGCTCGACGCTGGCCGCCGTGGTCTGCTGGCCGCCGAGCACCTCCACCAGCGGCAGCAGGTAGACGGGGTTGAAAGGATGGCCCACCACGATGCGCTGGGGATGGCGGCAGTCTGCCTGGAACTCGCTGGGCAGGAGCCCCGAAGTGCTGGAAGCGACGATCGTCCGTGGCGGCGCGGCCGCATCGATCTGCGCGACCACGCGGCGCTTCACGTCCAGCCGCTCGGGGGCGCTTTCCTGTACGAAGTCCGCGTTCGCGCAGGCCTCTTCCAACGTCTCCACGCAGCGCAGGCGCTGTTGACTGGCGCCTGGCAGCAGCCCCAGCTCCTCGAGCGCGGGCCAGGCGTTGGCGACCGCGGCGCGCAGCCTCGACTGCCAGCCCGGCGCGACGTCCCAGGCCACCGCGTCCTTGCCGTGGGCGAGCACGCGGGCAGCCCAGCCGGCGCCGATGACGCCGGCGCCGATGATCGCGACCGTGCGGACTTCAGGAGTGCGGGCCACTTGCTTGGCGTATGGCTTGGGTTCGCGTAGCTGACAGCAACGCTGCGCTTGGCGTCAAGGGCTGGCGCCTCGCGGCGCCCACGACCCGGCCCTGGGCGTCGTGCTGCGCCCGCGCAAGCGTGCTACGGTTTCGTTCAACGTTGGCTGGGGTCATTGCCGTTGCTGCTTTCCGGTCGAGTATCGAGATGGCGCATGGCCAGGTGGCGCCGCGCACCGCGCAGAAGACGAGCCGCGTCGTGATCGTGTCGCATCGCCATCGGTTCATCTTCTTCGCCGTGCCGAGAACCGCCAGCCACGCGATTCGCGCCGCGCTCGGGCCGTTCCTCGGCGACGAGGACTGGCAGCAGGAAGCGCTGCGGCTCGGAGTGTCGAGCCCGATTCCGGCCTTGGCGCGGATTGGCCATGGCCACGTCACGGTGCGGCAGGCGCGGTCGAGTCTGCCACCGGCGGTCTGGCGCAGCTACTTCAAGTTCGCGCTGGTGCGCAATCCCTTCGACCGCTACGTATCGGTTTGCGCGATGCTGAACAAGCGGAATCCCGGCTACGTCGGCAGCGAAAGGACGTTCATGAAGCGGGCGCTCGGCGTCTCCCGTTTCCAGCGCCGCGTGCTGGTTCGTCCGCAGGCGGAGCTGCTTGCCGACGACGGCGGTTGCGTGGCGCTGGACTTCGTCGGCCGCTACGAAGAGCTGCCCTCCTGCTTTGTCGAAGCATGCCGTCGGGTGGGCATTGCCGAGGCGCCGCTGGGCGTCGACAACGCTGCCGACCACCGCCCCTGGATCGACTACTACGACGACGAACTGGCGCGTGCCGTGGCGGCGTTCTACGCTCGCGACTTCGCCTTGTTCGACTACCCGCCGACCTTGCCATGCGCTT
Organism: Candidatus Azotimanducaceae bacterium; assembly: GCA_965199875.1. Lineage (GTDB taxonomy): Bacteria > Pseudomonadota > Gammaproteobacteria > Pseudomonadales > Azotimanducaceae > VXYL01. The sequence goes on from OZ241346.1 coordinate 1,084,897, forward strand.
GAGCAAGCCGTTCATCCGCCTGCCGCGGCGATTCGACGCGGCGCGGCTGGCTGCCGAGGCGCAGCAGTTTCCGGCGCAGACGTGGATGCCGCATCCGAGCGGCATGGTCGGCAACTCGGCGATCGCGCTGATCTCCAGCGGCGGCGGCGACAACGACTCCTTCGCCGGCGAAAAGCGCGAAACGCCCCACCTGGCGCGCTGCCCGTACATCCGCCAGGTGATGGCCAGCTTCGGCGAAGTACTGTCGCGGTCGCGGCTGATGAGGCTGGAGGCAGGGTGCGAAGTAGGGCTGCACGTGGACTTCAACTACCACTGGTTCTCCCGCGTGCGCATTCACATTCCGGTGCTGACGCAGCCGCAAGTGGCCTTCCACTGCGGCCCGGAGCGTCTGCACATGCGCGCCGGCGAGTGCTGGATCTTCGACTCCTGGTGCCGCCATCGGGTGGTCAACGCGGGTGCCTCGGAGCGCATCCACCTGGTCATCGACACCGCAGGTTCGTCGCGCTTCTGGAAGCAGGTGGCGGCGGTTGAGAACCTGCCCGCCGAGGCCGTCGGCAGCGCCGCTCAGCTGCTGCCCTTTCGTCCGCAGCAAGAGGTTGAACTGCGCTTGGAACGGCGCAGCGAGTCGACGGTGATGGCACCCGGGGAATGTTCAGCGCTGGTCGAAGACCTGATTGCCGACTTCCTGGCCAATCCGGGCAACGAACCCGAGCTCGCCGCCGCCTACGCCTCGCTGCTGCGCGGCTTCGCCCAGGACTGGCGCGAACTGTGGCTGCTGCACGGCGACGACGCGGGCGGCTTTGCCGACTACCGGGCGTTGATCGAAACCACGCGGGCGCGCCTGCATCCGAACCGGCGAGCGCTGACCACGGCCAGCAACGGCATCGGCGTCAACGCGGTCTTCGTGCAGCGCGTGCTCAACGCGGCGTTGTGCGAATAGCCGTCAATGCCTCGGCCAGGCTGGCCGTCACTTCAAGCTGGCGAGAAACTCCAGCGTTCGCTCGTAGGCGCCGTCTTCGACGTCCATGATGGCGGCGTTGAAGTCCGTCACGCCGGCGTTGCGGAAGCGGTCGATCTCGCCGCGCAAGGCGTTTTCGTCGCCGAGGATGGCGATGTCCGCGGGGCCGTCGACGCCTTCGCGATCCAGCATGGCCCGGTACGACGGCAGCTGTCCGTAGATGGCGAGGGATTGCGCGACGCGCTGGCGGGCCGCGTCCGGCTGGCGGGTGAGCGCAATGGGCACGCCGCCGACGACGGTGGGCGCGCCTCGGCCCGCGGACTGCGCCGCCGCGGCGAGCCGGGCGACGACGTGCCGCTCCATGGTCTTCGGCCCCACCATCCAGGTGTTGGTGCCGTCGGCCAGTTCCCCGGCGACGCGCAGCATCAGCGGCCCCAGCGCCGCCACCACCGTTGGCACCGGCTTGGCGCCCGGCACCGCAAGCGTGACGCCGCCAAGCCGATACTGTTCGCCTTGATAGGCAACGGCTTCGCCGCGCAAGAGCGGCATCAGGACGTCCAGGTATTCGCGCATGTGGCTGGCCGGCTTGTCGTAGGAAAGCCCGAGCATGTTCTCGATGACGACCTTGTGCGACAGGCCGATGCCCAGCGTGAAGCGGTTGCCGGTGGCGGCAGCGGCGGTGAGCGCCTGCTGCGCCAACGCCGTCGGATGGCGCGGATAGGTTGGCGTGACCGCGGTGCCAAGGCCGATGCGCGGCACTTCGCGCCCGACGATGGACAGCGTGGAGATGGCGTCGAAGGAGAAGATGTTCGCCATCCACAGGTTGTCGAGGCCGGCCGCTTCGACGCGCCGCGCCGCCTCCACCACGTCGTCGATGCCGCCGTCGCCGCCGGTCGCGCCGAGCATTACGCCTATCCGCACAAGAACCTCCCGTTGCCTTGCTTAAGCTGGAACGCCGTAGAAACGCGCATCCTAGCAGACACGGGTCGGCAACCTTCTCGGTCTCAAGCGTGGCAAGCGTGGCAAGCGTGGAGCGCGGTATGGCGAACGCTGGGCGAACTGCTTTAGCATGGCGGCGAAGCATCCACGGGACCTTGCGGCACCATGTCCAGCCACACCATCGAACTCACCGATGCGCTGCACGACTATCTGCTCCGCCTCGGCACGCGGGAATCCGCAGTGGCGCAGGAACTGCGCGCCGCGACGCGCTCTGCGACGAGCTGGCACCCGATGCAGATTTCCCCGGAGCAGGGCGCCTTCATGGCGCTGCTGATGCGCCTGCTTGCCGCCAAGCGCACCCTCGAAGTGGGCACCTTCACCGGCTACAGCGCCTTGGTGGTGGCGGAAGCCCTGCCCGCGGACGGCAAGGTGGTCGCCTGCGACGTTTCCGAGGAGTGGACCTCCGTCGGCAAGCGGTTCTGGGAGCGCGCCGGCGTTGCGGCGAAGATCGATCTGCGCCTTGGTCCGGCGGTGGAAACGCTGGATTCGCTGATCGCCGGCGGAGCGTCCGGCAGCTTCGACTTCGCCTTCATCGACGCCGACAAGGCCAACTACGACGCCTACTACGAACGCTGCCTGACGCTGCTTCGCCCGGCTGGCGTGGTAGGCATCGACAACGTGCTCTGGGGCGGGCGGGTGATCGACGAGACCGCCGACGACGAAGACACCTTGGCCATTCGCGCCCTGAACGCCAAGGTGGCCGCGGACCGCCGGGTCGATGCGGCGATGCTGCCCATCGGCGACGGCCTGACCTTGGCGGTGAAGCGCTAAAGGCGGCAGACAAACCAACCAGACCAACAGCAAAGGAGCTGGAAGACCAAGATGGCCAACTACAAGGTGATGGTGCAGGCGCAAGTCGGCGTCTCCTACGACCTCGCGGACTCGCGCTACCAGATCGAACGCGAGGCGCTGGACCCCATCGGCGCGGAAATCGTCGAGGTGCCGGCGAAGGACGAGGGCGAGTTCATAGCCGCGGTCAAGGGCGAAGCCGATGGACTGATCGCCCGCGGCCGCCGCATCAGCCGCGACATCATCGAGAGCCTGGACAAGTGCGTGGTGATCGGCCTTGGCAGCGTCGGCGCCGACACCGTGGACGTGGACGCCGCGACCAACTGCGGCATCGTCGTCACCAACGTGCCGGACGTGTTCATCGACGAAGTGGCCGACCACACCATGATGATGTTTCTCGCCGCCCATCGGCGTCTGCTGCTGATGCACCGCATGACTTGCGAAGGGCGCTGGGCCGAGGGCCGCCCGCACCACGCCGACATCCCGCGTCTTTGGGGCCAGACGCTGGGGCTGATCTCCTTCGGCAACGTCGCCAAGGCGGTAGCGCACCGCTGCCACGCCTTCGGGCTGCGGGTGCTGGCCTACGACCCCTACGTCTCGGAGCTGGAAATGACCAGCGCCAACGTCGAGCCGGTCACCAGTCTCTTCGAGCTGCTGGAACGCTCGGACTTCGTCTCCATGCATGCGCCGTTGAACGCCGAGACGACGCACATGCTGAGCGACGCCCACTTCGCCCGCATGAAGCGCAGCGCGCTGTTCATCAACAACGGGCGCGGCCCGACGGTGGACGAAGAAGCGCTGATTCGCGCTCTGGAGGCCGGTGAAATCGCCGGCGCGGGGCTCGACGTGTTCGAGACCGAGCCGGTGTCCACCAACAATCCGCTGCTGCACATGGACAACGTGATCTGCACCCCGCACATCGCCTCGGCGACCTCGCGCATGGCCCCGGAGACCCGCCGCCGCCTGGGCCGCGAGCTGGCCACCGTGCTGCAGGGCATGTGGCCGCGCAGCGCCGTCAACCCCGCCGTGCTGCCGCACACCAAGCTGCGCCGCTGGCAGCCCTACCCGCAGACGCGGGGGCCGAATCGGTAAGGAATCGGCCCGGCGACGGCTCGCTAGGTGACGAGCTCGCAAGGCAGGTGATCGACGCGGTTCTGGTAGCGCAGCATCGTCTGCTCGCCCGAGAAGTCGATGCGCGTGATGCCGGTGTTGTGGTGGCTCAAGTAGGTGTTTTCCGGTGCGCGGCGCTGCAGCAGATGGTGGACGAGGAAGTTGAGGAACGTGCCGTGGCTGACCACGGCGACGCGCAAGGCCGCGCCCTGCGGATGCTTCGACGCTGACGCGACGAATCGAGCGCGGATGTCCGCGGCGACCTGGCCGGCGCGGTGGATGAGCTGCTCGCGGGTTTCCGCCGCGCCCTGCCACCAGCCGGCCTCGCCAAGCTCGTCGGGAAGATCGAACTCCGGGAAGCGCGCGACGACTTGCGAGCGCTTGAGTCCGCCCTCGTCGCCCGGCCTGCCGCGCTGTCGGCTTAGCCAGATGCCGCCTTCCTCGTGGACTTGCAGCCAGACTTCGGGCTTGAGCTCCAGCGCGCTGGCGATGGGCTGGGCGGTCTGCAGGGCGCGCAGCATGGCGCTGCTGTAGAGGCGGTCGAAGCGATGGCCGCTCTCTTCGCCAACGCCGTCGCGCACGTCCGTCTTGTCCGGGTGCGCGCGCAGATGCCGGGCGATCCGTTGCGCCTGCGCCTCGCCGACTTCGGTAAGGGGCGGATCGGCGCTCGGGAAGAACTCGGCGGGCAGCTCGTCGGCGTTTCCGCCGGCGCCGGTCTGCCCCCATGCGTTCCTCTGCGCGGTGTCGGCGAGGGCGTTGTTCTGGGACTGGGCGTGGCGGATCAGATACAGCTTCATCGCCGGATCGCTTCCGTGGAACGGGGCTTGCGGGGCCGGCGGTTCAATTGCGTTGCAGCGAGTCGATGTTCAGCAGCGGAATGGCGCCGCCGCCGGAAATCTGCGGCAGCTTGCCGTCCCACTTCTCCGCCACCCGCAGCTGGATCAGATCCGGGTTGTCCTTGAGCGCCTCGGCCTCGCGCCGGATGGCTTCGGCCCGGGCCTTGGACTCCACCTCCAGCTTGTACGCCTCGGCGTCGGCCGCCAAGGTGCGTTCCGCGGCCGCGGCCTCGGCCTGGGTGACCCGGCGCAGCTTCTCGTTCTCCGCTTTCAGCGCCTCCTGCTCGGCGCGCACCTTCTCTTCGATGGCGCGGTTGAACTCGGCGGAGAACTCGAAGTCGGTGATCGCGACGTTGGCGACGTCGACGCCGCCCACCACGCCCTTCTGCTCCAGGGTGGTGTCGACGAACTGCACGATGGCCTCCTGGATCTTCGTCTTCACCTGGGCGCGCTGGGTGACCAGTTGCTCGGCGGTGTACTGGGCGGTGATGGCTTTCACGGACTCGGTGATGCCCGGGTCGATGGCGGTGCGCTCCACGACTTCGCGCAGGCCGATGTTCTTGAACGTCATGGGCATGGTCGGGCCGTCCAGCGAGTACTGCACGGCCACCCGGGTGCTCACCACTTGCAGATCCTTGGAGGCGGCGGTTGCCTGGTTCTCGGCCTTGCGCAGCCGCACGTCCACCTCTTCCACCGAGTCGACGAAGGGGATCTTCAGGTGCGGGCCTTCGATGAGGTGCTTCTGCTGCACCGCTCCCAGCCGGTGGACGACGCCCACGTGGCCGCTGTTGACGATGACCACGCCGTCCCAGATCACCAGCAGCGCGACGAAGCCGACGATGCCGCCGACGATGAGCTTGGTGTTCATGATGTCCTCGTTCTACTTGCAGACAGGAGCCAGCATCATAGCCGCAAAGGCGGCGAGGGCAGGGCGCTTGCCTCCGCCTGGCCTCGAAGTGCGCCCACGCGGGGCTTCACGGACTTCCGGACGCCTGCTGTCCGCGTTCTTCCAGCAACTGGTAGATGCGGCCTACCGCCAGCGGATCGGTACCCGCCCGCGCGATGCCCAGAGTCTCCTTGAACCGCGTCAAATCCACGGCCGCGGCGGTTTCCGCAGCGCTCTTGCCGTCCGCCCTCATGGCCACGACTTCCGCCCAAAGCGCTCGGTAGTAGTCCTGGACGAGGTCGATTCTGCCGCGGTCCTTGAACGGCGGGCCGTGGCCGGGAAGGATCAGGTCGAAGTCCAGCGCCTTGAGGTTTTCCAGCGTCTCCGGCCACTCGTCGACATGGCCGTCGCCCAGCCAGGACGGGCCGCCGAGCATCATGTCGCCGGTGAAGACGATGCGTTCCTTGGGCAGGTAGACTACGACGTCGCCGCCGGTGTGGGCGCGCCCGCAGAACACGATCTGGATCTCCCGCTCGCCGCGAATCAAGGTCATGCGTTCGTTGAGGGTGATGTTCGGCGGCACCGGATCGACTTCCCTGGTGGCTTCGATGTGTGCTTTCGCAAGGGCGATGCGTTGCTCGATGCCTTGGCGCGCCTCGGCGTCCTCGGCCTCTGCCAGCCGCCTCTGCAAGCGTTCAAGGGCCATTGGCTGGCCGGCGAGGTCGCGCTGGAACGTCGCTTCGTCGAGCGGTGCTCCGGCCATCTTCCGGCGCGTGAAGTCGTGGCCGATGATCTTCACCGGCACGAAGGCCTGGTTGCCGTGCGCGTGGTCGTAGTGGAAGTGCGTGTTCACCAGTACGCTGATGGGCTTGTCGGTGAGTTGGCGAATGGAGGCGAGCAACTCGCGCCCGGTGGCCGGGGTGATGTGCGAATCCACCACGACGACGTCTTCGTCGTTGACGACGACCATGGAGTTGCTGTTGAACATCGGCACCGTGTAGCGCACGAAGTACACGCCATCCGCCACCTGCTCGAAGCGGTGGGTGTCGGTGGCGAAGTCGCCGCCCGGCGCTGGCGCCGGCGTTGCCGGCGATGCGACGGGGGCCGCGGGGTTGCTGGCCGGCGCTTCGCTCCGGCCGCAGCCGACAAGCAGCGTCAAAAGTGCGCCCAAGGCGGCAAGCCTGACGATCCCCATTGACGTTCCCCCTGTTTCTCGCACGGGCCATTGTGAACCAATTGCCATGCATCTGCTATGCGTTGTCGCTGCGGTTTCCACTCTCGAAGCGTATCCGCAAGCTCGTCGCCTCAATCTGGTCCGGCTACGGAATGCGCTCCGTTTGGTCCTATTCGCACACCGACTCGGTGCGCTTGCCGCCGACTACGCGTGTTTGGGTTGCTATAATTCCAGCGACATGGACGCCGCAACCGATGGCTTCGCCGCGCACCGCGCCCTCGTCAGCGTCTCCGACAAGTCCGGGGTGGTGGCTTTCGCCAAGGGCCTTCGGGCATTGGACATCGACATCCTCTCCACCAGCGGCACGCGCCGGATGCTGGTCGATGCGGATGTTCCGGCCACCGAGATCTCCGCCGTTACCGGCTTCCCGGAGATCATGGCCGGGCGGGTGAAGACGTTGCATCCAAGCATCCACGGCGGCATCCTGGCGCGACGCGATCTGGACCGCGAGGCGATGGCCGAGCACGGCATCGAACCCATCGACCTGGTGGTGGTGAACCTCTACCCCTTCGAACGCACCATCGCGGACACTCGGCGCGGCTTCGCCGAAGTGGTGGAGAACATCGACATCGGCGGGCCGGCGCTGCTGCGCTCGGCGGCGAAGAACCATCGGCACGTGCTCGCCGTGGCAGACCCCAACGACTATCCGAAGGTCGCCGAGGCACTGCGCCAAGGCAGCGCGAATCTGGCCTTTCGCCAGCGCCTGGCGGCCAAGGCGTTCGCCCACACCGCCGCCTACGACCGCGCCATCGCTGGCTATCTGGGCAGCCGCGCCGCGACCTTCAACAAGACCGCGCCGTGAAAGCGATGGTGGTCGGCGGCGGCGGACGCGAGCATGCGCTGGCTTGGGCGCTGGCGCGTTCCGCCAGCGTGGAATCCGTGCTGGTGGCGCCCGGCAATGCCGGCACCGCCTTGGAGGGGGGCAAGATCCGCAACGTCGAAACGGGGCCGGAACCGGCGGCGCTCGCGGACTTGGCGGAACGCGAGCAAATCGGCCTCGCCGTGGTCGGCCCCGAGGCGCCGTTGACCGCGGGCATCCGCGATCTGTTCGACCGCCGCGGCCTGCCGTGCTGCGCGCCTTCCCAGGCGGCGGCGCGGCTGGAGGGCTCGAAGTCCTTCGCCAAGCGCTTCATGGCCCGCCACGGCATTCCCACCGCCGCCAGCGCCACCTTCGACGACGCCGAGACGGCGGTCCGCTATCTGCGCCAGCGCGGTGCGCCCATCGTCGTCAAAGCCGACGGGTTGGCGGCCGGCAAGGGCGTGGTCGTTGCCCGGGACGATGTCGAAGAGGCGGTGGCGGCAGCCGATGACATGCTCTCCGGGCGGCGCTTCGGCGCGGCCGGCCAGCGGATCGTCGTGGAAGAGTTTCTCGCCGGCGAGGAGGCCAGCTTCATCTGCCTGTGCGACGGCGAAACCGCCTTGCCCTTCGCTTCCTCCCAGGACCACAAACCCAGGGACGAAGGCGACCGCGGCCCCAATACCGGCGGCATGGGCGCCTACTCCCCGGCGCCGGTGGTCACGGCGGAAATCCACGACCGCATCATGGCGGAAGTGGTGGCGCCGACGTTGCGCGGCATGGCGGCGGAGGGAACGCCCTACCAAGGCTTCCTCTACGCCGGACTGATGATCGGCAACGACGGCTCGGTGCGCGTCGTCGAGTTCAACTGCCGCTTCGGAGACCCGGAAGCGCAGCCCGTGCTGATGCGGCTGCGTTCGGACTTGGCCAGCCTCTGCCAACGCGCCGTGCAGGGCAAGCTGAAGGACGCCGTCCTGGACTGGGATCCCAGGGTCGCGCTGGGCGTCGTGCTGGCCGCCGAAGGCTATCCGCTCGCCTACCCTACCGGCGAGGCCGTCTCCGGGCTGGACGCGGATACGCCGGACAGCAAGATCTTCCACGCCGGCACGAAGCTCGACGGCAACCGGGTGGTCACCGCCGGCGGGCGTGTTCTTTGCGTCGTGGGCTTGGGCGAAGACGTGGCGCAAGCCCAGCACAATGCCTACCAGCGCACCGCCCAAGTGCGGTGGCCAAGCATGGCCTACCGCAAGGACATCGGCTTTCGCGCCCTGCAACGGTAGCCGGGCTGCCAACCGCAGGGAACGTCGCCCTCGCCGGCGACATCGCAGCGAAGTCTCAGCTTACTCCTGCTTCTCCCGCAACGCCGCGGCGATGTCCAGCGCCTCCTGGCCCCAGAACAAATAGCTGTGGAGCGGATTGAAGTGACCCCCGATAGGCGGCTCCTTGTTGTCGTCGCTGAGACCCAGCAGGTACATCTCGTCAGGGCGAATCGCGCCGAGCTCCGAGTAGAAGTCGAGGGGCGAGGTACTCCAGACCGCTGAGTCGGCCAACTCGTGCAGCTCGTTAGTCGTCCTGGGCGGCACTTCCACGAGTCTTCGCAACGCGTCTACGAGGCGCTCGTGCTGATCCGCCGTCAAGGGCTTGCCGGATTCGCGAATCGCCTCCAGCTCGCGTTCCGTTTCGTCGGCCAGTTCGCGACGGTAGATCCCGTCCATCATGGATTCGAGCCTGCTCAACCTCCGGCTCACCTCTTCGTCTGGAGCGACGAGAAAGGCATGTTCCAAATGAACCGTCACCGTCGCCACAGCAGCGCCGTGCAGAACCTCCGACACTTGGAACGTCGAAGCTACGGGTTCGTCCGCAGGACCATACAGCGTGTCATAGCGCCTGTCCGTGACGCTGACGAAGCGGCCGAGAACCGCGTAGTCGCAGTATCGCATCATGTTGACGGCGTACTCCCGAGGTGCCCTCGGCCTAGTGATTGTGCCGCTCTCGTCCATCTTTCCCAACCTCACCACCGCAGGACAGGGATAGAGTTCGATGGGTTCCTCCGCGGCGGCGAGAGCAGTCAGGACCGGCACTGCGAAGATCGCGAATCGCCCTAGAGGTCGCTGCATACTTCGTACTCCAAATCGCTGGTGGCGACCCCGTGCGTACGCGGACGAGTCATCCGCCTACTCCTGCTTCTCCCGCAACGCCGCCGCGATGTCCAGCGCCTCTTGTCCCCAGAACAGATAGCTGTGGATCGGATTGAAGTAACCCCCGCTAGGCGGTTGCTCGTTGTCATCGCTGAGACCCAGCAGGTACATTTCGTCGGGGCGAATCGCGCCGAGCTCCGAGTAGAAGTTCAGGGGCGAGGTACTCCAGACCGCCGTGTTGGCAAGCTCGTGCAGCTCGTACCTTGTCCGAAGTGGCACCTCCACCAGTCTCCACAGCGCGTCAACTAGGCGCTGGTGCTGCTCTGGCGTCAAGGGCTTGTCGGACTCGCGAATCGTCTCCAGCTCGCGCTCCGTCTCCTCGGCGAGTTCGCGGCGGTAGATCTCGTCTCCCATGGATCGCAGCCCGCAACCTTCGGTTCATCTGTTGTCCCGGAGCGATAAGCATGGCACGTTCCAGACGAATCGTCGCCGCCTTCGCGGTCGCGCCGTGCAATACGTCCGACACCTGGAACGTCGAAGCCACGGGCTCGTCCGCAAGACCATAGAGCGTGTCGTACTGGCTGTCGGTGATGCTGACGAAGCGGCCGAGAACCGCGTAGTCGCAGTATTGTTTCATGTTGGCGGCGAACTCCCGAGGTGCCCTCGGCCTCGTGACTGTGCCGCTCTCGTCCATATTCCCTACCCGTACCAACGCAGCACAGAGATAGAGTTCAACAGGTTCCTCCGCTGCGGCGAGAGCAGCCAGGACCGACACTGCGAAGATCGCGAATCGCACTAGAGGTCGACGCAATCGCACGCTGAACTGTTGGCTACTCCTGCTCTTCCCGGAATGCCGCCGCGATGTCCAGCGCCTCTTGTCCCCAGAACAGATAGTTGTGGAGCGCATTGAAGTGACCCCCGATAGGCGGCTCCTTGTTGTCGGCGGTGAGACCCAGCAGGTACATCTCGTCTGGGCGAATCGCGCCGAGCTCCGAGTGGAAGTGAAGGGAAGAGTGGTCGGTCCAAACCACGCTGCTCGCCAACTCGTGGAGCTCGTACCTCGTCCTAGGCGGCACCTCCACCAGTCTCCACAGCACGTCGACGAGGCGTCTGTGCTGCTCTGGCGTCAAGGGCTTCCCGGCCTCGCGCATAGCGTCCAGCTCGCGTTCCGTTTCGGTGGCCAGCCTATAGCGGTACATCCTGTCGGTCGCGGACTCCTGCTCACTCACGGCTCGGTTCACATCCCGGCCTGGAGCGATTAGCAGAGTACGTTCCAGATGAACCGTCGCCGCCGTCACGGTGGCACCGTGCAACACTTCGGACACTTGGAACGTCGCAGCCACGGGCTCATCGGGAGAGCCGTACAGCTCATCGTAGCGGCTGTCGGTGATGCGGACAAAGCGGCCGAGAACCGCGTAGTCGCATATTCGCATCATGTTGACGGCGTACTCCCGAGGCGTCAGCCGCCTCGTGATTGTGCCGCTCTCGTCCATCTTCCCGGACCTCGCCAGCGCAGGACAAGGATAGAGTTCGAGTTCGACGAGTTCCTCCGCGGCGGTAGAGAAGGCGGCAAGAGCGAACGCAAGGAGCAGCATGGCAAGGCCGATGGCAAGAGCGGATGGGGCTCCGAAACGGTTGGCACCTCGGTGCGCTGGCGTGCTGCCGACAGTAGCACAATTCACGCCCCCTACATCGTGCCCATCGCGCCCAGCTTCTTGCTTGCCCGGCCGGGCGAATCTCCTACGCGACAAGAGGCAAATACGCACGCGACGAAGCAACTTCGGCTTACCGCGCGAAGGGCGGTTGGCTGACAGACAGGGCTATCTGGAATCGACATCCTTGACGCAAACGCCACCCGCACCGGCTTGCCGTTCGCCCCAAGGAGGTTGCAAGTGCTGGAAGAACTGAAGGCCCTCAAACCCTTTGCATCGCTGGATCGCGCCGCGCTGGCCACCGTGGAGCGCCACGCCAGCTGGCTGCGCTTGCCGCCGCAGCGCTGGCTGCTGCGCCGCGGCCAGACGCTCAGCCGCGAGATGTTCCTCGTCGATGGCACCGTGGCCGCGCAGCGCGACGGCGGCATCGAACGCCTGAACGCCAGCGCCACCGACGGCCTGTCGCTGAACGTCCGTGCCGCCGACGCCGGTGAAATCATCACCGCGACCACCGTGCAGCTGATTGCCGTGGATCTGCGCCCCATCCGGGCTCTGCTGCAAGGGGCATCCGCGGCGCCGCCGGCCGTGGCTGGCGTCTCCGACTGGATGCAGACGCTGCTGCGCGGGCCGGTAATGCGCTGGTTCTCGCCGAGCGCCTGGGCGCGGGTGCTGCGCGCTGGACGCATTCGCCAAGTGCGCCAGGGCGAACGGATCGTCCGCCGTGGCGAGGTGTGCTCGCAAGTGTTCGTCGTCACCGAGGGCGTCGCGCTGCGCGACGGCGAGCGCCTCGGCGTCGGCCAGTTCTTCGGCGAGGAGTCCGCGCTGGGGCGTCTTCCCTCCCGCCACGAAGTGGTGATGGCCAGCGACGGCGCCTTGGCCTGCTTTCAACGCGCCGATCTGGTCGAGCTGGCCGCCGACTACGACCCGCCGCGCCTGAACCCGCCGCCGCGGCGCATCGACCTCGACGCCATACCCGCGGAAGTGGAGGAAGCCGCCTTCGACGCCTTGGACCTCGATGCGGCCATCGCGGTGCGCTGCAGCGACCCCGCTCGCCGGCTGATGGTGGCGACCCGCCTGATGCGCCGCGGCTATCGGGTTGTGTAGCGCCACCGTACCGGAGTAGGTTTGGCACGCTGGCGTTGGGCGGTGAAACGCACCAGCGATCCTTGAAGGCAGGAGGGCGACGATGACGACTTTGGACAGCTGCTTGAAGACCCTCGACGGCGCACTGCGCAGCCTCGCCGGCACCGTTTCGGCGACGCGGGACAGCCCCGGCGCCGACGAGTCCTCCGACTTGAACGACGAGGAGCGCCGCCATGCCGCGGGCCTGATGCGCGTCAACCACTGCGGCGAGATCTGCGCCCAGGCGCTGTACCAGGGCCAGGCCTGCACGGCGCGCAGCGACTCGGTGCGCGAGGCCCTCGACGCGGCAGCCCGGGACGAAGAGGACCACTTGGCGTGGTGCCGAGAGCGGCTGGCGCAGCTGGAGGGCCGGCCGAGCATCCTCGACCCGGCCTTCTACGCGGCGTCCTTCGCCCTTGGCGCGGCAACCGGTTTGCTCGGCGACCGGGTGAGCCTCGGCTTCATCAAGGCCACCGAAGACGAAGTGCGCCAGCATCTGGACCGGCACATCGAGCAGCTGCCGAAAGCCGACGGCAAGAGCCGCGCCATTCTCGCCGCCATGCGCAGCGACGAGGAGCGGCATGGCGAAGACGCCGTTCGTGCCGGCGGCGTCTCCTACCCGCGGGCGATCAGAAACGTCATGACGCTGGCGTCGAAGGCAATGACGCTGTCGACCTACCGCATGTAGGCGAGAGGCCGCAGCTTCGGGGTTCGCCAGCCTGTCAGTGCGCCACGCCGGCGGCGCCGTGCTCGTCGATCAGCGCGCCGCTGTGGAAGCGCGTCAGGGCGAAGGGCGTGGCGAGCGGATGCGGGCGGTCGTGGGCGACGGTATCGGCGAATACGTAGCCGCTGCCCGGCGTCGCCTTGAAGCCGCCGGTGCCCCAGCCGCAGTTGAAGTAGAGGTGCTTCACCGGCGTCAGGCCGAGAATCGGGCAGGCGTCCGGGCAGATGTCGACGATGCCGCCCCACTGCCGGTTCATGCGCACCCGGCTGAAGGCCGGGAACAGCTCGCAGACGGCCTGCAAGGTGTGCTGTACCACATGGAACGAGCCGCGCTGGCCGTAGCCGTTGTAGGCGTCCGTGCCAGCGCCGATCACCAGGTCTCCCTTGTCGGACTGGCTGATGTAGCAATGCACGGCGTTGGACATCACCACGGTGTCGAGGCAGGGCTTCAGCGGTTCCGAGACCAGCGCCTGCAAGGGGCGCGACTCGATGGGCAGACGCAGGCCGGCCATCGCCGCCAGCACGCTGGAGTGGCCGGCGGCGACGCAGGCCACTTTGTTCGCGCCGATGAAGCCGCGCTCGGTCTCGACGCCGACGGCGGCGCCGCCAGCCAGCCGAATGCCGGTGACTTCGGTGTGCTGCAGCAAGTCCACGCCCAAGGCGTCGGCGGCGCGGGCGTAGCCCCAGGCCACCGCGTCGTGACGGGCGACGCCGCCCCTGGCCTGCCAGGAGGCGCCAAGCACCGGATAGCGGGCGTCCGGCGAGCAGTTCAAGAGCGGCGCCTTCCGCTGCACCTCGGCGGTGCTCAGCACTTCGCCGTCGATGCCGTTCAAGCGGTTGGCGTTGACGCGCCGCTCGATGTCGCGCATGTCCTGCAAGGTGTGGCCGAGGTTCAGCACGCCGCGCGGGCTGTACATGACGTTGAAGTTCAGCTCGCGGCTTAGGTTCTGCCACAGCTTCAGCGCGAACTCGTAGAGCTGCGCCGCTTCGTCGCGCAGGTAGTTGGAGCGCACGATGGTGGTGTTGCGGCCGGTGTTGCCACCGCCGAGCCAGCCCTTCTCCACCACCGCCACGTTGCGGATGCCGTGAACCTTGGCCAGGTAGTAGGCGGTGGCCAGGCCGTGTCCGCCGCCGCCAACGACCACCACCTCGTAGGCGCTCTTCGGCGTCGGCTCGCGCCAAACCGGCGGCCAGTTCTCGTGGTGGCGGAGCGCGTGCTTCAGCAGGCCGAATAGCGAGTACCTCTCCACGGCCGGGCCCGCGCCAAGCTACTGCACGCTGCACGCTCGCTCTTTCGCCTTAGGCGACGCGGTAGCCCTCCTCGCTGATCGGCAGGGTGCGGATGCGCTGGCCGGTGGCCGCGTAGATGGCGTTGCAGACCGCCGGCGCAAGCGGCGGAAACGCCGGCTCGCCGAGGCCGGTGGGCAGGAAGTCGCTGTCGATGAAGTGCGCCTCCACTTGCGGCGCGGACGGCATGCGCAGCATCGGATAGCGGTCGAAGTTGGTTTGCTGGGCGCGGCCGTTCTCGAAGGTCACGGCAAGACCCATCATGGTGGAAAGGCCATCCACCACGGAGCCCTGAATCTGGTTCTCGGCGCCGCTCAGGTTGACGATCTGGCCGACGTCCGCCGCCACGGTGACCTTGTGGACCTTCACCTTCTTCGCCGCATCGACGCTCACGTCCGCCACTTCGGCGATGTGGCCGCCGTGGCTGAAGTAGAAGGCCAGGCCCAGGCCGCGACCCGGCGGCATGGCCCTGCCCCAGCCGGCTTTCTGCGCCGCCAGCCGGACGACGGCAGCGGCGCGGCCGGTGTGCAGCGCCTGGGGATCGCCTTCCTTGAACCAGCGCGGTTCGCCCAGCACTTCCAAGAGCACTTCCAGGTGATCGCGGCCAGCGGCGGCGGCCAGCTCGTGCAGGAAGCTCTGCACCACGAAGCCGTAGACGTTGGAGCCGGGCGCCCGCCAGGCGGCGCAGCGGGTCTTCCAGTCCAAGGCCGTCTGCTCGTAGCGGACGTTGGCGATCAGGCCAGCCGGAAACACCCGTTCGGAAAGGCCGCCGTTCACCGGCCGCTTGCCGTCGTTGGTGAAGGTGACGAAGCGGTCCCGCCAGGCGGAGACCTTGCCGTCGCCGTCGACGGCGCCGGAGACGTGGTGGAAGCCGCCGGCGCGAAACAGATCGCAGCACATGTCGTCTTCCCGGGTCCACTGCAGCTTCACCGGCACGCCGGCGCGTTTGGCGATCGCCGCCGCCTCGCACATGAAGTCGTTGTACAGGCGGCGTCCAAAGCCGCCGCCGCAGCGGGTCTGGTGGACGGTCACCTTCGAGGCGTCGACGCCCAAGGTATTGGCGATGTTGCGGGTGCTGAAGCCCGGCGTCTGCGTCGGCGCCCACAGCTCGACGGCGCCGTCGGCGTAGCTGGCCGTGCAGTTCATCGGCTCCAGCTGGGCGTGGCTGACGAAGTGGTAGCGATAGGACGCCTGCACGCGCTCGGCGGCGGACTTGAACGCTGCATCGACATCGCCGTGGTCCACCACCCGCTCGCCGGGCTGGTCGCGCAAGCCTTCGGCGCTCGCCGCGGCAGCGCTCCAGCTGTCGGTGGCGGCGGCGGATTCGTCCCAGTCCACCTGCAAGGCGCGTTTGGCGCGGATCGCCGCCCAGGTGTTGTCCGCGACGATGGCGACGCCGGGCAGCAGTTCCATCGCGTCGCCATTGCCCTCGAAGACGAAGGCGTCGTGGACGCCCGGCAGCTTCTTGATCGCCTCCAGATTGGCGGACTTCACCTTGCCGCCGATGGCCGGGCACTTGGTGTAGGTGGCGATCTTCATGCCGGGCAGGGTCTGATCGATGCCGAACAGCGGCTCGCCGCGCACCAGGGCGTCGTTGTCCACGCCGGTGATGCGCTTGCCGAGCAGACGGAACTGGCCGCGCTCCTTGAGTTCAAGGGACTCCGCCTCCGGCACCGGCATGGCAGCCGCCTCGGCGGCGAGTTCGGTGTAGGCCAGCTTGCGGCCGCTCGCTTCGTGCAGCACATGGCTGTCCTTGGTGGCGAGTTCGTCGGCCGGCACCTCCCAGCGGGAAGCAGCGGCGCCCACCAGCATCGCCCTGGCCGTGGCGCCCGCCTGGCGCAGGGACATCCAGTTCATCGGAATGGACATCGAGCCGCCGGCGAACTGCGGCCCGTAGGTGGCCTGGTCGATGGGCGCTTGCAGCACCTGCACGTCGCGCCAGGCGGCGTCCAGCTCTTCGGCGAGGATCATCGGCAGCGACGTCTTCACCCCTTGGCCGATCTCCGGATTCTTGGCGTAGAGCAGGATGCCTTCACGGTCGATGCGAACGTAGCCATTCGGTTGCAGCGGCCCGCCCTTGGCGGCCGCGGCCCGGGGCAGCGAGAAGGCGAGCATCAGGCCGCCGCCGACCAGCCCGGTGAGCTTCATGAACTGCCGACGGCCAAGCTTGGCGATGCGCAGGGCGGAGGGAGTGCCGCGGGCGTCGTTGACCGCGGCGAAGGTGTCGTGGATGCCTTGATAGTTCAACGTCATTGGAAGCCTCCTCACGCGCTCTTGGCGGCGGTCTTCACCGCTTGGCGAATGCGCTGGTAGGTGCCGCAGCGGCAGATGTTCGCCGCCATCGCTTCGTCGATTTCGGCGTCGCTGGGGTTCGGGTTGCGCCGCAGCAGGCCTTCCGCGGCCATGATCTGGCCGCTTTGGCAGTAGCCGCACTGGGCGACGTCGAGGTCCACCCAGGCCTGCTGCACCGGACCGAGTTCGCCGCTTGGCCGTGCCAGCCCCTCGATGGTGGTGATTTCGCCCGTCGCCGACGCCGCCGGATAGGAACACGAACGCACCGGCGCGCCGTCCACCAGCACCGTGCAGGCGCCGCACTGGTTGATGCCGCAGCCGAACTTCGTTCCCACCAGCCCCAGTTCGTCGCGCAGCACCCACAAGAGCGGCGTCGATTCGTCGACCCCTTCCAGCTGGCGCTCTTCGCCATTGACCTTCAAGCGCAACATCTTCCCCTCCGTGCAGCCAAACCTTGGCAAGTGCCCGCAGTGTACTCCTATTGCGCCACTGGCAAAGCGACGCACTGGCGGCCAAACTCCGCTTCTTTGTAGACGTGTTAGGTTGGCGCGGTGTTTCCGGCAGAGGCAGCCGTGATCCACCCAACATCGCGCTGGTGCGCGTTCGAGGCGGCCTACCGTCGCGAAGCCTGGCGCCAGCTGAGCTACCGGGAAGCACTGTCCCTGTTCGAGGCGCTGTGGGCGGAGGCGCGGGAACTCGATCCGCGCCTCGGCGAAGACTGGCGCGAGGAGCTGGCGGCGGACCTGGCGCTGGCGCGAGCGATCAATGGCCTCCCGCCCACTGCCTGATTTCGCGCCGCTGCTCGCCGGCATTGCCCGGGAGCTTCGCGCCCGCCGGCTGCCGTTCATGTTCGTCGGCGGCCAGGCAGTGCTGCTGCACGGCGCGCCGCGTTTGACGACCGACATCGACCTGACCCTTGGCATCGGGCCCCAGGACATCGCCAGCGTCGAGGCCGCCTGCCGCCGCCTTGAACTGGCGTCGCTGGTGCCAGAGCCCGCGTCGTTCGCCACGGAAACGTTCGTCTGGCCTACGCGCCACCCGCCAACCGGCATCCGCGTGGACTTCATCTTCTCCAACACAGCCTACGAGCAGGCCGCGATTGCCCGCGCCACTCATGTCGAACTGGCCGGCGCAAGCCTGCCGGTCGCCGCGCCGGAGGATCTGATCCTGCTCAAGCTGTTCGCCGGTCGGCCGCGCGATGTCGAGGACGCTCGTTCGGTAGTCGATCGCCAAGGCGAGCGTCTGAACTGGCCCTACCTGGAACACTGGGCCGGGGAGTTCTCGGCGATACCGGGGCGGGAGGATCTTCCAGCGCAAGTTCGAGCGCTTCGTAGCGCCTAGCCCAGTCCGGCTCTCCGCCAGCTCCTGCGCCGCCGGCTACTCCGGCTCCTGCTCGTTCGCCTGCAGCGTCGGCGACTGGACCAAGACCCGCAACGACTGCCGCCCCGACGACTGCCCGGCGGCGACCACGGCCGGCTGCGCGCGCCCCACCACCCAGTCCGGCTACTCCGGCTCCTGCTCGTTCGCCTGCAGCCTGGGCGCCTGGACCGAGACCAGCAACTCCTGCAAGCCCCGGGGCTGCCCGGCGGCGACCAGGAGCGCCAGCGGGGTCGGCGCCGGCACGGTGGCGTACCGGGTGCCGGCGAACGAGGGCTGGGAGCGCGAGGCGGCGCTGGCGGTGGCCGGGCGGATGGTCGTCGCCGTGCAGCCCGGAACTCGGCTGGCGAAGCCGGCGTGCGAACGCAGCGCCGCCGTGCGCGAAGCGCTCGAGGCCGAGCTGGGCTCCTCCTGCGCGGACATCTCCGCGGCGGACCTCCGGGAGATCGCGGAGCTGCGTCTGCGCGACGTCCATCCCGGCGACCTCGACGGCCTGTCGAACCTCGCCCGGCTGCAACTGGCGCCGCCATCGGGCTGGACGCTGCAGGCCGGCACGTTCGACGGCCTGGCCGGTTTGCAGATGCTGAACGTATTCGGCTGGAACGTGCTGCTGCAGCCCGGCTCGTTTCGAGGCTTGGCAAACCTGCACCATCTCGTCGTCCTGTCGAACAGGTTCGACGGCGCCGACGCCCTCCCGCCGCTCCGGCTGGGCGTCTTCGAGGGCATGCCGCGGCTGCGCCACTTGCGGCTCATCGACGCCAGCCGCGCCGCGATCGAGCCCGGCCTTTTTCGACGGGCTCGCCGAGCTGAACGAGCTGTTCGTGGGCGGGGGGCGGCTGGCGCGCCTGCCGGCGGGCATGTTCCGCGGCCTGCCGAATCTGCGCCGGCTGGAAGTGGACATGAGCGACGGCAGCTCGCCGGTCACCATGGCGGCAGGCGTGTTCGAGGGACTGGCGAACCTCGAGGACCTCCGGCTCAATTCCCTCGCAGCGGTGCCTCCGGGCGTGTTCGCGGGCTTGTCCGAACTGCGGATGCTCTGGCTGCGCCGCAACGCCTTCACGTCGCTGGAGGCGGGCGTGTTCGAGGGACTGTCGTCGCTCGAACACCTCCGTCTCGACAACGCGCGGTACCCCCACAGCCCGCATCGGCAGGAACTGGCGTCGCTGCCGCCGGGGCTGTTCGCCGGACTGCCCCTGCTAAGCTGGCTGCATCTGACGGACGTGGGGCTGCGCGAGCTGCGGCCAGGAGCGTTCCGCGAACTCGAGAGGCTCTCCTATCTCCACCTCGAAAACAACCAGCTAACCGAGCTGGCGCCGGAGACGTTCGACGGCGTACGGCTCGGCGGTCTCGACTTGCACGGCAACCGGCTGGCGTCGCTGCCGGCGGGGCTGTTCGAAGACCACCCCATGCTGTATTGGGTGAACCTGTCCCACAACCGGCTGAACGCGCTGCCCCCCGGCCTGTTCGTCGGCGCCGGCGGTAGGCAGCGCGGCGGCATGGCCGTGGCCCTGCACGGCAATCCGGGCGCGCCGTTCCGCCTCGCCCTCGAACCGGTCGTCGCGTCTGCCGCGTGGCAGCGCCCGGCGCGGGTCGCAGTGCGAATCGCGGAGGGCGCACCGTTCCGGATGGACGTGGGGCTTGCGGCCGCCGGCGGCCACTTGGAGACGGACGTCGCAACGGTCGCGCACGCGACGCCCCTCAGCGGCGCCGTCGCCGCGTCGCCGGCCGGCAGTGCGCCGGTGATCGTCCGGGTCGGCGGGATTCCGGAGGTGCCCGGGGCGGACTGCGCGGACATCGTGGATGCCGGCAAGTTCTGCGGACCGGCGCCCCAGGCCGGCGGCTTCGGGCGGCACTACACGGGCATCCAGCTGGCGGCCGGCAGGCCCCTCGTGCTCAACGGCGTGGCGCCAAGGCAGGAGTTCGACGAACCGATGGAGATCGACCTCTCGAACGTGTTCCTGGAGTTCGACGGCTCGGACGCGGCGGCGTTCGCGGTTCGCGTGAGCGACCCCGCGGTGGCCACGGCGGAGATCGCGGGCGCGCTGCTGCGGGTGGCCCCGGCGGACCACGGCACGGCGACGGTCGCGGTGACGGCGACCGCGGCGGACGGCCGGACGGCGACGCGGACCTTCGCCGTCGCGGTGCCGCGCCAGCCGCGCTTCCTGCGCGGCTGGCGGCTGTGGCTGCTGGACGACGGCGGCGGAGGCGGCTGAGGGCGGTTGCGCAAGCGGCCCCAGCCCTCGAATGCGGTAGCCCTCAAAGCACGGCACACGGCGCCGGCTCGGATTTGCGGCGCAAGCGGGGCGGCGCTAGAGTTCGGGCACGTTGTCGACGGAGTTCGGCTTGGCGCCGGGAGTGCGAGTCTGGACGCGCATCGCGGGCTGCGCGCTCGCGGCCTGCGCCGCTGGCGCGGCGGCGCCGGGCGGCCCGGCGATCCTGGTCGGCGAGGCGGAGGTCCGCCCGGGCGGCACGGCGACGCTGACGCTGCGGGCGTTCGGAGGCGCCGGCGAGGCGGTGCAGCTGGCGGCGAGCGCGGAGCCGGCGCCGTTGTGGCTGGCGGAGGCGGAGTGGACCGCCGGCCCGTCGGCCGCGCCGCGCCTCGACATCGAGCTCTCGCCGCCGGCCGACGCCGCGCCGGGCGTCTACGCGCTGACGGCGCATGCCACGAACGGCGCCGGCCTCACCACGCAGGCGGTGGCCGCGTGGCGGGTGCTGCCGCGCTGCGCCGGCGCGGAGCGCGACGCCGGCGGCGCGTGCCGCGAGTGCCCGCCGGACCGGACGCCGAACGCGGCGGGGACGGGTTGCGATCCGTGTCCGCCGGGCACGCGGCGCGGCGCGGGCGAGGCGGCGTGCGCGGGCTGTCCGGCCGGCGGCGCGGCCGGGGCCTGCGGCGGCGCGAAGGCGCGGTCCTGGAAGCGCGGGGCGGCGTCGGCGGCGGGCGCCGAGGCGCAGCCGGCGCTGGTTCTGTCGGCAAGCCCTGCGGAGCTGACCGAGTCGGACGCGGCGGCGGCGGTGACGGTGACGGCGACGCTGTCGGCGCCGGCGGCGTCGCGGCTGGAGGTTCCGCTGACGTTCGGCGGCACGGCGGCGGCGGGCGACTACGCGGTTTCGGGGGAGCGTCGCGTGGTCGTCGCGGCGGGTTCGCGGAGCGCCAGCACGACGCTGCGGGTGACGGCGGTGGACGACGTCGAGGCGGACGGGGGCGAGACCATCGTGATCGGCACGTCGCTGGCGGGCCGCGCGGTGACGGAGGCGACGCTGACGCTGCGCGAGCCGGCGGGGCCGCTGCTGGTCGTGCACGTGGACGGCGAGGCTCTGGCGCCGTCGTCGGCGTGCGGCGGGTTCGGCCGGCTGTGCCTGCCGGAGACGTCGCTGCAGGCGGGTCTGACGCTGGAGCTGCGCCATCCGCCGGCGCATGCGTACCGGAAGTGCCGCGTGGAGGTGGGAGACGGCCCGAACACGGCGCGCCAGGCGCAGCGGAGCCGCGGCCGGCGCCACGACTACGACATCTTCGCGTCGGATCCTTCGCGGCAGGGCTACCACCTCAACAGCGGCGAGGACAGGACGCTGAGCGTGTCCGGCTGGTGGCTGCACGTGGAGCACGACGGGGAGGAGGAAGGGCCGGAGTCGCTGACGCTGCGCGGCAAGTGCGGCGGCAGTCCGAACAACCGGGCGCACCGGGATCTGCGCTGGGCGCCGACGACGGTGTGGATCGCGGACGTGCCGTGGCCGAAGCTGACGGTGGAGCGGCCGTCGGGAGGGCGGGTGTCGGGCGCGGGCGTCGACTGCGGTTCGGGCGGCGGCGTCGACTGCGAGGAGTCCTACGCGACGGGCAGCGTGGCGGAGCTGTCGGCGGCGGCGGACGCGCACCACCGCTTCGCCGGCTGGGGCGGCGCGTGTTCGGGAAGCGCGGCGTCCTGCACGGTGGAGCTGGACGCGGACCGGCGGGTGTCGGCGTCGTTCGAGGCGACCAGCCACCTGCTGACGGTGGAGCGTCCGGAGCACGGGCGGGTGACGGGTTCGGGCATCGACTGCGGTTCGGGTTCGGGTTCGGACTGCGCGGAGCGGCTGGCCGCGGGGGCGACGGCGCGGCTGTCGGCGGCGGCGGACGCCAACCACCGTCTGCTGGGCTGGACGGGTGCGTGCGCGGGAACGGCGGGGGCGTCGTGCGCGGTGGCGATGGACGGGGCGAAGACGGCGGGCGCGGAGTTCGGGGCGGAGCAGCGCTGGCTGTGGGTGTCGCCGCCGCGGCGCGGGCGGATCGCCGGTCCGGGCATCGACTGCGGGAGCGGCTCGTCGGACTGCACGGAGCAGTACGACCACGGCGCGGAGGTGGAGCTGACGGCGACGGCGGACGCCAACCACGAGCTGGCGTCGTGGAGCGGCGCCTGCGAAGGCGCGGAGGCGTCCTGCGCGCTGAGGATGGAGTCGAACCTTGCGGCGGGCGCGGACTTCGCCCTGGTTCGGCGGACGCTGACGGTGGAGCGCCCGGCCAACGGGCACGTGGCGGCGAAGGGGGTGGACTGCGGTTCGGGGACGCGCGCCGCGTGCTCGACGAGCAAGGCCCACGGCAGCGTGGTGGTGGCGGTGGCGACGGCGGACGAGGGCTACGAGTTCGAGTCGTGGACGGGCGCCTGCGGCGCCGCGCGGTGGCCGAAGTGCCAGCTGAGGCTGGACGGCGACCTGACCGTGGGCGCGACGTTCAAGCGGGCGAAGCGGACGCTGACGGTGGCGCCGCCGGCGAACGGGCACGTGGCGGGGCCGGGCATCGGCTGCGGCTCCGGCAGCCGGACGGACTGCACGGAGCAGTACGACCACGGCACGGAGGCGGAGCTGACGGCGGTGCCGGACCCCAACCGCCGGCTCTCCGCGTGGAGCGGCGCCTGCTCCGCCAGCGCCACCACCACCTGCACGGTCGCCATGGACGCCGACAAGACCGTCGGCGCGGCGTTCGTCTGGGTGAAGCGCACGCTGACCGTCGAACGCCCCGCCCACGGACACGTTACCGGCGCCGGCATCAGCTGCGGCGCCGGCGACCGGACGGACTGCACGGAGCAGTACGACCACGGCACGGAGGTGAAGCTGACGGCGGTGCCGGACCCCAACCGCCGGCTCTCCGCGTGGAGCGGCGCCTGCTCCGGCAGCGCCACCACCACCTGCACGGTCGCCATGGACGCCGACAAGGCCGTCGGCGCGGCGTTCGTCTGGGAGAAGCGCACGCTGACCGTCGCCCGGCCCGCCCACGGCCACGTCGCCGGCGCCGGCATCAGCTGCGGCGCCGGCGACCGGACGGACTGCACGGAGCAGTACGACCACGGCACGGAGGTGAAGCTGACGGCGGTGCCGGACCTCAACCGCCGGCTCTCCGCGTGGGGCGGCGCCTGCTCCGGCAGCGCCACCACCACCTGCACGGTCGCCATGGACGCCGACAAGACCGTCGGCGCGACGTTCGTCTGGGTGAAGCGCACGCTGACCGTCACCCGCCCCGTCCATGGCCACGTCGCCGGCGCCGGCATCAGCTGCGGCGCCGGCAACCGGACGGACTGCACGGAGCAGTACGACCACGGCGCGGAGGTGAAGCTGACGGCGGTGCCGGACCCCAACCGCCGGCTCTCCGCGTGGAGCGGCGCCTGCTCCGGCAGCGCCGCCGCCTGCACCGTCGCCATGGACGCCGACAAGACCGTCGGCGCGACGTTCGTCTGGGTGAAGCGCACCCTGACCGTCGCCCGGCCCGCCCACGGACACGTCGCCGGCGCCGGCATCAGCTGCGGCTCCGGCGACCGGACGGACTGCACGGAGCAGTACGACCACGGCGCGGAGGTGAAGCTGACGGCGGTGCCGGACCTCAACCGCCGGCTCTCCGCGTGGAGCGGCGCCTGCTCCGGCAGCGCCCCTGCCTGCACGGTCGCCATGGACGCCGACAAGACCGTCGGCGCAACGTTCGTCTGGGTGAAGCGCACGCTGACCGTCGCCCGGCCCGCCCACGGACACGTCGCCGGCGCCGGCATCAGCTGCGGCTCCGGCGACCGGACGGACTGCACGGAGCAGTACGACCACGGCACGACGGTGACGCTCGAGGCCGTGCCCGACGCCAACCGCAAGCTGTCGGCCTGGAGCGGCGCCTGCTCCGCCAGCGCCAGCACCACCTGCCGCCTGCTCCTCGACGGCGACAAGACGGTCGGTGCCGCCTTCGTCTGGGTGAAGCGCACCCTGACCGTCGAACGCCCCGTCCACGGCCACGTCACCGGCGCCGGCATCAACTGCGGCTCCAGCGACGAAGGCACGGACTGCGCGAAGCAGTACGACCACGGCACGACGGTGGAGCTGACGGCAGAGCCGGACACCAACCGCGAGCTGTCGGCCTGGAGCGGCGCCTGCTCCGCCAGCGCCAGCACCACCTGCCCCGTCCTCCTCGACGGCGACAAGACGGTCGGCGCAGCGTTCGTCTGGGTCAAGCGCACGCTGACCGTCGAACGCCCCGTCCACGGCCACGTCGCCGGCGCCGGCATCAACTGCGGCTCCAGCGACGAAGGCACGGACTGCACGGAGCAGTACGACCACGGCACGACGGTGAAGCTGACGGCGGCGCCGGACGCCAACCGCAAGCTGTCGGCATGGAGCGGCGCCTGCTCCGCCAGCGCCACCACCACCTGCGCCGTCCTCCTCGGCGGCGACGAGACGGTCGGCGCAGCGTTCGTCTGGGTGAAGCGCAAGCTGACCGTCACCCGACCTGCCCACGGCCACGTCGCCGCCAGCGGCATCAGCTGCGGTTCCGGCGGCCGCACGGACTGCACGGAGCAGTACGACCACGGCACCGCGGTGAAGCTGACGGCGACCGCGGAGTCCGGCTACGACTTCGCCAGCTGGGGCGGCGACTGCTCCGCCAGCGCCTCATCCACTTGCAACTTGAGGATGAAAGAAGCCAGGACGGCGAGCGCGTCCTTCGCGGCCGAGTGCGCCGCGGCCACCGTTGCGCACTGCGCGCTGGACAGGGCGGACTCCGGCGCCACGGTCTCCGGCGCTTGCGCAAGCGGCCACAACGGCAGCTGCCGCTACGCCTGCAACAACGGCGCCTGGTCCAAGAGCGTCAACACCTGCGTGCCGAACCCGCAGTGCGGGGACCCAAGCGTGGCCAGCGCCTGCAAGCCGGGCACCCGCAGCGAACCGCCCGACGACCTGGGCATCTGGGCGGTGTGTTCGAGCCCGACGAGCTGCGAAGCGGGCGCCCCCGGCTGGAGCACGACGCGGGTGGACGGCAAATGCGGCACCGCCGCCAGCCCGTGCGCCGCCGGAACCGAGAACAACCGCGTGGTCGGCACGAAGGAGACGACGTGGCGGTGCGAAGGCGTGGACGGCCAGAGGACGCTGACCTGCTACGGCACGGCGGGCGCCTGGAACTGGTCCTGCACCAACGGCACGGTGACCAGGAGCGACTGCACCCTCGGGTTCGAGGAGAACTCCGCCTCCTGCGGCGGCCTGGCCGACCCGGCGACAGACGACAACGGCTGCAGGGAGTGCAACGCCGGCTACGGGGAGTGCAGCGGGGCGTGCGTGGCGAACTGCGGCCCCAACTCGACCCGGAACGCGGCCTGCGGCTGCGACTGCAAACCGGGCTACCGTGCGGACGGTGGCGTCTGCAAGAAGCTGTACACCCTGATGGTGAAGAAGACCGATGGCGGCAGCGTATCGAGTTCTCCGGCCGGCATCGCCTGCGGCACGGACTGCGCCGAGATGTACGTCGACGGCAAGATGGTGACGCTGACCGCCACGGCGGACGCCGGCTACCGGTTCGGGTCGTGGACCGGCTGCGATTCGTCGACGTCGGCGCCGCCCACCTGCAAAGTGACCATGAAAGGCGACAAGGCGGTCGACGCCACATTCGTCCCGATACACACCCTGACCGTGACGAAGACCGCTGGCGGCAGCGTGTCGAGTTCTCCGGCCGGCATCGACTGCGGCACGGACTGCGCCGAGAAGTACGACCACGGCACCGAGGTGACGCTGACGGCCACGGCGGACGCCGGCTACCGGTTCGGGTCGTGGACCGGCTGCAAACCGTCGACGTCGGCGCCGCCCACTTGCAAAGTGGACATGACCGGCGACAAGGCGGTCCACGCCACATTCGTCCGGATACACACCCTGACCGTGACGAAGACCGCTGGCGGCAGCGTGTCGAGTTCGGAGCCCGGCATCGACTGCGGCACGGACTGCGCCGAGAAGTACGACCACGGCACCGAGGTGACGCTGACGGCCACGGCGGACGCCGGCTACCGGTTCGGGTCGTGGACCGGCTGCAAGCCGTCGACGTCGGCGCCGTCCACTTGCAAAGTGGACATGACCGGCGACAAGGCGGTCCACGCCACATTCGTCCGGATACACACCCTGACCGTGACGAAGACCGCTGGCGGCAGCGTGTCGAGTTCGGAGCCCGGCATCGACTGCGGCACGGACTGCGCCGAGAAGTACGACCACGGCACCGAGGTGACGCTGACGGCCACGGCGGACGCCGGCTACCGGTTCGGGTCGTGGACCGGCTGCAAGCCGTCGACGCCGTCGACGTCGGCGCCGTCCACTTGCAAAGTGGACATGACCGGCGACAAGGCGGTCCACGCCACATTCGTCCGGATACACACCCTGACCGTGACGAAGACCGCTGGCGGCAGCGTGTCGAGTTCGGAGCCCGGCATCGACTGCGGCACGGACTGCGCCGAGAAGTACGACCACGGCACCGAGGTGACGCTGACGGCCACGGCGGACGCCGGCTACCGGTTCGGGTCGTGGACCGGCTGCAAGCCGTCGACGTCGGCGCCGTCCACTTGCAAAGTGGACATGACCGGCGACAAGGCGGTCCACGCCACATTCGTCCGGATACACACCCTGACCGTGACGAAGACCGCTGGCGGCAGCGTGTCGAGTTCGGAGCCCGGCATCGACTGCGGCACGGACTGCGCCGAAAAGTACGACCGCGGCACCGAGGTGACGCTGACGGCCACGGCGGACGCAGGCTACCGGTTCGGGTCGTGGACCGGCTGCAAGCCGTCGACGTCGGCGCCGTCCACTTGCAAAGTGGACATGACCGGCGGCAAGGCGGTCCACGCCACATTCGTCCGGATACACACCCTGACGGTGACCCGGCCGACGCATGGCCACGTGACGGGCACCGGCATCTCCTGCGGTTCCGGGAACCGGACGGACTGCACCGAGCAGTACGACCACGGCACCAAGGCGACGCTGACGGCGAGCTGGATCTCCACCACCCACGTCCTGACGTGGAGCGGCTGCGACATCAAGGACCAGACGGCGCTGACGTGCAACGTGACCATGAGCGCCGACAAGACGGTCGCCGCGACGTACAAGCTGTCGTGTCCGGCCGGCTGCGAGTCCGCCACGTGCGGCACCACGGAGGTCTGCAAGTGCGCCCGCGCATGCCCCCAGAGCTACGCGCGGCACGGGAACTGCATGGCGACCCAGGCCCGCACCTGCACGGGCGACACCGACGGCTGCGGCAGAAGCGTCCGCTACACGAGATGCACGACCGGCAAGGACCGTCCCGAGCTCGCCAACCGGCCGGCGGAGACCTGCCAGTACGAGGAACGCGACCGCAGCATTCTGGGCTGCGCGCACCGGCAGCGCACCTGCCGGGCGACCATCACGCACATGGGCTGCGTGTTCTCGCCGGGCACGGACGAACCGGGTCCGATCGGCTTCGGGGACGACGAGGAATGGTCCGAACACGCCCACGGCTACATTCTGCCGACGTTCGAGTGCGGCGCGAAGGCGAACACTTGCGACGTGGCGTTCGACGACGAGACGGTGACGACGGACGACTACGGCGTGGCGGCGAAGGACGACGCCGGGACGGAGTGGCTATGGGAGTGCCGCAGCGACAACGGCACGGTGCGGCAGTGCTCGCTGCCGAAGAGCGGCGGCTGATGCCGGGGTGCGCGCATCGGCGCGGGGCGCTGGCGGGCTTGGCGCTCGCCTCGGCGGCGGTGCTGGCGCTGGCTGCCTCGGCGGCGGACGCGCCGGCCGTGTTCGCGAGCGCGCCGTCCGAGGGGATGCCGGAGCGCATCCTGGAGCCGGGCGGACGCGGACTCGCGCCTCGGCCGGACGCGCCGAGGCTGCGCATGGCGCGGCTCGACTTCGGGAGCATGGCGGCCGTGCGCGAGGCGGCGGCCAGCGGCCGGAGTGCCGCGGCGCGGCTGAACCTGTTCGAGGACGCCGAGTTCGACTGGATCGTGCGGCGCGCGGCCGCCACGGCGGGGGGCTACTCGCTGTCCGGGCCGCTGGCCGGCGTGGAGGCGGGCACGGCGACGCTGGTGGCGAACGGCGGCATGGTCGTGGGTTCCGCATGGACCCCGGAGGCGGCCTACCGCATCCGCACCGTCGGCCGAACGCAGATCGTGGAGCGCGTCGATCCTTCGCGGTGGCCGGCGTGCGCCGGCACCTTCAAGGTCGGCGCGGCGCTGCCCGGCGGCGCGACCGCGCGCGACTCTTCGGCGGCCGCGCCCGACGACGGCTCGGAGATCGACCTGCTGGTGGTCTACACGCCGCACGGGCGGCGGAAGGTCGGGGGGCACCGGGCCGTGCTGGCGGAGATCGACCACGAAGTGGCGTGGGCGAACGAGGCGCTCGCGGCGTCCGGCGCAGCACACCGCGCGCGCCTGGTCGGGGCGGCCGAGGTCGACTACCGGCAGCCGGACGACACCCGCGCCCTCGCCCACCTGGCCATCCAGGGCGACGGCCACATGGACGAGGTCCACGCGCTGCGCGACCGTCTCGCCGCGGATGCCGTCGTGCTCAAGACGGCGTGGATCGGCAGCGCGTTCGGCTTGCTCTTCCCGGACAACCCCCGGTCGGTGGCATCGTTCGGCGCGACCGACGTCGGCGGCAATCCGAGCGCGATCGCGCACGTGCTGGGGCACGTCATGGGCGCCCACCACGACCGCGCCAACTACAACGGCAACCTCCCCTTTCCCTACAGCCACGGCTACGAGCTGCCGGACGTTCGATTCGGGCTCGAACCGCAGCCGGAGGACGAGGTCTTCCCGTACTGGACGATCATGGGATCGAGCGGCGGCAACATGCCGCGCTTCTCCAACCCCCGCCAGCGCTTCCGCGGCGTGGCGCTGGGCGTGCCGGGGGACGAGCCGTCGTCGCGGGTGGACGGCCCGGCGGACGCGGTGCGAAGCATGGACGAGACGCGCCGCCTGGTGGCGAACCACCGGCGCAGCGCTACGCGCTGCCGCTACCGGCTGTCGGCGCCGCCGGAGGTTCCGGCGGCTGGCGGGACGTACTCGCTGCGCGTGGAGGCGGACGCCGGCTGCGCGTGGACGGCGCGCGCCGCCGACGGCTTCACGACCGTCGCGGGCGACGCGGGCGGAGTCGGCGACGGCGCGGTGGAGTACCGGGTGCCGGCGAACGCCGGCTGGTCGCGCGAGGCGGCGCTGTCGGTGGCGGGGCGGATGCATGTGGCCGTGCAGCCGGGCGCCCGCCCGGTGAAGCCCGTGTGCGAGCGCCACCGGGTCGTCCGCGAGGCGCTCGAGGCCGAGCTGGGGGCGGGCTGCGCGGACATCGCCGCGGCGGACCTGGCGCGGGTCGCGGAGCTGGACATCGCGGACGACTTCGAGATCGAAGGCGGCGCCGGAGTGGCGCCCGGCGACTTCGACGGCCTGTCCAACCTGGGCTACCTGGACTTTATCGTGCCGGCCGGCGAAACGCTGCTGGAGGGCACGTTCGACGGACTGTCCGGCCTGGCGTGGATGGAAGTGGGCGCCTACGGGCCCGTCCCGCTGCGCCCCGGATCGTTCCGAGGGCTGGAGAACCTGGTCTATCTCGTCGTCCACTCGGATGTGCATGGCGACGCCGCTCCACTGCCGCCCGGCACGTTCGAAGGAATGCCGCGGCTGCGCGAACTGACGCTTTGGGAATCCCGCGAGACGATTGCGCCCGGCCTGTTCGACGGGCTGTCCAGCCTGGATCGCCTCGACGTGGTCGGGACGGGCCTCGCGCATCTGTCGCCCGGGGCGTTCCGCGGCCTGCCCGGGCTGCGCCGGCTGGAAGTGAACAACAGCTTCGGAAGTTTGCACTTCGGGAGTTCGCCGCTCGAGCTGGAGGCGGGCGTGTTCGACGGGCTGCCGAGCCTCCGGGAGCTGGTGCTCGTCTCCATGGCGGGCGTGCCGCCGGGCCTGTTCGCGGGGCTGTCCGAACTCCAGGCCCTGTGGCTGGAGTACAACGCCTTCGACTCGCTGGAGGCGGGCGCGTTCGACGGGCTGTCGTCGCTCCACAGCCTCTTCCTCGACAACGACAACCCGAGGTACGCCCACAGCCCGCACCGGCACGAGCTGCCGACGCTGCCGCCGGGCCTGTTCGCGGGGCTGCCCCGCCTGGCGCTGCTGGACCTCGGCGGCGTGGGGCTGCGCGAGCTGCGGCCGGGCGCGTTCCGCGAAGCGGGGGCGACGCTGAACGACCTCCGCCTCCCCAACAACCGTCTGGCGGCCCTCGACGCCGGCACGTTCGACGGCGCGCCCGGGCTGCGCGCCCTCCATCTGGACGGCAACCGTCTGGAAGAGCTGCCGCCCGGGCTGTTCGACGGCCTGCGCGAACTGCGGCTTCTGCGACTGAACGGCAACCGTCTGGAGCGGCTGCCGCCCGGGCCGTTCAAGAACCTGGCCTCGCTGAACAGCCTCGCCCTGCACGACAACCGGCTCGCCGCGCTGCCGCCGGAGCTGTTCGCCGGCGCCGGCGCCGGACGGCCGGACGGCCCGCATCTGCTGACGCTGCACGGCAATCCCGGCGCTCCCTTCGCGTTGCCGCTGGAACCGGTCGTGGCGTCGGCGCCCTGGCGGCGCCCGGCGCGGGTCGGCGTGCGGATCGCCGAAGGCGCGCCGCTGGCGCTGGACGCGCCCCTGGACGCCGTCGGCGGCGTCCTGGAGGCGCGGTCGGCGCCGCTGGCGCCCGGAGCGGTTCTCGGCGGCTCCCTGGCGGTGTCGCCCGACGGCGGCGAACCGGTCGTCGTGCGCGTCGGCGCGATCCCGGACCTGCCCGGCGCGGAGTGCGCCGCCGTCGTCGACGCCGGCAGGCCGTGCCAGACGCTGGCGCGCACGGGCATGGCGCTGGCGGCCGGACGGCCCCTCGTGCTCAACGGCGTGGCGCCCATGCGGGAGTTCGGCGAACCGGCGGAGATCGACCTCTCGAACGTGTTCCTGGAGTTCGACGGCTCGGACGCGGCGGCGTTCGCGGTTTCGGTCAGCGACCCCGCGGTGGCCACGGCGGAGACCGCGGGCGCGCTGCTGCGGGTGTCCCCGGCGGACCACGGCACGGCGACGGTGACGGTGACGGCGACCGCGGCGGACGGCCGGACGGCGACGCGGAGCTTCGCCGTCGCGGTGCCGCGCCAGCCGCGCTTCCTGCGCGGCTGGCGGCTGACGCTTCTGGACGGCGGCGGCTGATGCCGGGGTGCGCGCATCGGCGCGGGACGCTGGCGGGCTTGGCGCTGGCCTCGGCGCTGCTGGCGCTGGCCGCCTCGGCGGCGGACGCGCCGGCGCCGGCGGTGTTCGCGGGCGCGGCGTCCGAGGGGATGCCGGAGCGCATCCTGGAGCCGGGCGGACGCGGACCTGCGCCTCGACCGGACCCGCCGGGGCTGCGCATGGCTCGGCTCGACTTCGGGAGCATGGCGGCCGTGCGCGAGGCGGCGGCCAGCGGCCGGGGCGCCGCGGCGCGGCTGAACCTGTTCGAGGACGCCGAGTTCGACTGGATCGTGCGGCGCGCGGCCGCCACGGCGGGGGGCTACTCGCTGTCCGGGCCGCTGGCCGGCGTGGAGGCGGGCACGGCGACGCTGGTGGCGAACGGCGGCATGGTCGTGGGCTCGGCGTGGACCCCGGAGGCGGCCTACCGCATCCGCACCGTCGGCCGAACGCAGATCGTCGAGCGCGTCGATCCGTCGCGGTGGCCGGCGTGCGCCGGCACCTTCAAGGTCGGCGCGGCGCTGCCCAGCGGCGCGACCGCGCGCGACTCTTCGGCGGACGCGCCCGACGACGGCTCGGAGATCGACGTGCTGGTGGTCTACACGCCGCACGGGCGGCGGAAGGTCGGGGGGCACCGGGCCATGCTGGCGGAGATCGACCACGAAGTGGCGTGGGCGAACGAGGCGCTCGCGGCGTCCGGCGCAGCACACCGCGCGCGCCTGGTCGGGGCGGCCGAGGTCGACTACCGGCAGCCGGACGACACCCGCGCCCTCGCCCACCTGGCCATCCAGGGCGACGGCCACATGGACGAGGTCCACGCGCTGCGCGACCGTCTCGCCGCGGATGCCGTCGTGCTCAAGACGGCGTGGGGCGGCAGCGCGTTCGGCTTGCTCTTCCCGGACAACCCCCGGTCGGTGGCATCGTTCGGCGCGGCCGACGTCGGCGGCAATCCGAGCGCGATCGCGCACGTGCTGGGGCACGTCATGGGCGCCCACCACGACCGCGCCAACTACAACGGCAACCTCCCCTTTCCCTACAGCCACGGCTACGAGCTGCCGGACGTTCGATTCGGGCTCGAACCGCAGCCGGAGGACGAGGTCTTCTCGTACCGGACGATCATGGATTCGGCCCTCGGCAACATGCCGCGCTTCTCCAACCCCCGCCAGCGCTTCCGCGGCGTGGCGCTTGGCGTGCCGGGGGACGAGCCGTCGTCGCGCGTGGACGGCCCGGCGGACGCGGTGCGGAGCATGGACGAGACCCGCCGCCTGGTGGCGAACCACCGGCGCAGCGCTACGCGCTGCCGCTACCGGCTGTCGCCGCCGCCGGAGGTTCCGGCGGCTGGCGGGACGTACTCGCTGCGCGTGGAGGCGGACGCCGGCTGCGCGTGGACGGCGCGCGCCGCCGACGGCTTCACGACCGTCGCGGGCGACGCGGGCGGAGTCGGCGACGGCGCGGTGGAGTACCGGGTGCCGGCGAACGCCGGCTGGTCGCGCGAGGCGGCGCTGTCGGTGGCGGGGCGGATGCACGTGGCCGTGCAGCCGGGCGCCCGCCCGGTGAAGCCCGTGTGCGAGCGCCACCGGGTCGTCCGCGAGGCGCTCGAGGCCGAGCTGGGGGCGGGCTGCGCGGACATCGCCGCGGCGGACCTGGCGCGGGTCGCGGAGCTGGACATCGCGGACGACTTCGAGATCGAAGGCGGCGCCGGAGTGGCGCCCGGCGACTTCGACGGCCTGTCCAACCTGGGCTACCTGCGCCTGCGCGTGCCGGCCGGCGAAACGCTGCTGGCGGGCACGTTCGACGGGCTGTCCAACTTGGCGTGGATGGACTTGAGCGCCTACGGGCTCGTCTCGCTACGCCCCGGATCGTTCCGAGGGCTGGAGAACCTGGTCTATCTCGACGTCCTCTCGGGTGTGCATGGCGGCGACGCCGCTCCACTGCCGCCCGGCACGTTCGAAGGAATGCCGCGGCTGCGCGAACTGACGCTTTGGGAATCCCGCGAGACGATTGCGCCCGGCCTGTTCGACGGGCTGTCCAGCCTGGATCACCTCGACGTGGTCGGGATAGGCCTCGCGCATCTGCCGCCCGGGGCGTTCCGCGGCCTGCCCGGGCTGCGCCGGCTGGAAGTGGACAACAGCTCCGGGAGTTCGCCGCTCGAGCTGGAGGCGGGCGTGTTCGACGGGCTGCCGAGCCTCCGGGAGCTGGTGCTCGTCTCCATGGCGGGCGTGCCGCCGGGCCTGTTCGCGGGCCTGTCCGAACTCCAGGCCCTGTGGCTGGAGTACAACGCCTTCGACTCGCTGGAGGCGGGCGCGTTCGACGGGCTGTCGTCGCTCCACAGCCTCTTCCTCGACAACGACAACCCGAGGTACGCCAGCCCGCACCGGCACGAGCTGCCGACGCTGCCGCCGGGCCTGTTCGCGGGGCTGCCCCGCCTGGCGCTGCTGGACCTCGGCGGCGTGGGGCTGCGCGAGCTGCGGCCGGGCGCGTTCCGCGAAGCGGGGGCGACGCTGCGTTCCCTCCGCCTCCCCAACAACCGCCTGGCGGCCCTCGACGCCGGCACGTTCGACGGCGCGCCCCGGCTGCGCGCCCTCCACCTGGACGGCAACCGTCTGGAGGAGCTGCCGCCCGGGCTGTTCGATGGCCTGCGCGAACTGCGGCTTCTGCGACTGAACGGCAACCGTCTGGAGCGGCTGCCGCCCGGGCCGTTCAAGAACCTGGCCTTGCTGAACAGCCTCGCCCTGCACGACAACCGGCTCGCCGCGCTGCCGCCGGGGCTGTTCGCCGGCGCCGGCGCCGCCCGGCCGGACGGCCCGCATCTGCTGACGCTGCACGGCAATCCCGGCGCTCCCTTCGCGTTGCCGCTGGAACCGGTCGTGGCGTCGGCGCCCTGGCGGCGCCCGGCGCGGGTCGGCGTGCGGATCGCCGAAGGCGCGCCGCTGGCGCTGGACGTGCCCCTGGACGCCGTCGGCGGCGCCCTGGAGGCGCGGTCGGCGCCGCTGGCGCCCGGAGCGGTTCTCGGCGGCTCCCTGGCGGTGTCGCCCGACGGCGGCGGGCCGGTCGTCGTGCGCGTCGGCGCGATCCCGGACCTGCCCGGCGCGGAGTGCGCCGCCGTCGTCGACGCCGGCAGGCCGTGCCAGACGCTGGCGCGCACGGGCATGGCGCTGGCGGCCGGACGGCCCCTCGTGCTCAACGGCGTGGCGCCCATGCGGGAGTTCGGCGACCCGGCGGAGATCGACCTCTCGAACGTGTTCCTGGAGTTCGACGGCTCGGACGCGGCGGCGTTCGCGGTTCGCGTGAGCGACCCCGCGGTGGCCACGGCGGAGACCGCGGGCGCGCTGCTGCGGGTGTCCCCGGCGGACCACGGCACGGCGACGGTGACGGTGACGGCGACCGCGGCGGACGGCCGGACGGCGACGCGGAGCTTCGCCGTCGCGGTGCCGCGCCAGCCGCGCTTCCTGCGCGGCTGGCGGCTGACGCTTCTGGACGGCGGCGGCTGATGCCGGGGTGCGCGCATCGGCGCGGGACGCTGGCGGGCTTGGCGCTGGCCTCGGCGCTGCTGGCGCTGGCCGCCTCGGCGGCGGACGCGCCGGCGCCGGCGGTGTTCGCGGGCGCGGCGTCCGAGGGGATGCCGGAGCGCATCCTGGAGCCGGGCGGACGCGGACCTGCGCCTCGACCGGACCCGCCGGGGCTGCGCATGGCTCGGCTCGACTTCGGGAGCATGGCGGCCGTGCGCGAGGCGGCGGCCAGCGGCCGGGGCGCCGCGGCGCGGCTGAACCTGTTCGAGGACGCCGAGTTCGACTGGATCGTGCGGCGCGCGGCCGCCACGGCGGGGGGCTACTCGCTGTCCGGGCCGCTGGCCGGCGTGGAGGCGGGCACGGCGACGCTGGTGGCGAACGGCGGCATGGTCGTGGGCTCGGCGTGGACCCCGGAGGCGGAATACCGCATCCGCACCGTCGGCCGAACGCAGATCGTCGAGCGCGTCGATCCGTCGCGGTGGCCGGCGTGCGACGGCACCTTCAAGGTCGGCGCGGCGCTGCCCGGCGGAGCGACCGCGCGCGTCTCTTCGGCGGACGCGCCCGACGACGGCTCGGAGATCGACCTGCTGGTGGTCTACACGCCGCATGGGCGGCGGAAGGTCGGGGGGCACCGGGCCATGCTGGCGGAGATCGACCACGAAGTGGCGTGGGCGAACGAGGCGCTCGCGGCGTCCGGCGCGGCGCACCGCGCGCGCCTGGTCGGGGCGGCCGAGGTCGACTACCGGCAGCCGGACGACACCCGCGCCCTCGCCCACCTGGCCATCCAGGGCGACGGCCACATGGACGAGGTCCACGCGCTGCGCGACCGTCTCGCCGCGGATGCCGTCGTGCTCAAGACGGCGTGGATCGGCGGCGCTTACGGCTTGCTCTTCCCGGACAACCCCCGGTCGGTGGCATCGTTCGGCGCGGCCGACGTCGGCGGCAACCCGAGCGCGATCGCGCACGTGCTGGGGCACGTCATGGGCGCCCACCACGACCGCGAGTCCTACAACGGCAACCTCCCCTTTCCCTACAGCCACGGCTACGAGCTGCCCGACGTTCGACGCGACGGGGTCTACCCGTACTGGACGATCATGGGATCGAGCGGCGGCAACATGCCGCGCTTCTCCAACCCCCGCCAGCGCTTCCGCGGCGTGGCGCTGGGCGTGCCGGGGGACGAGCCGTCGTCGCGGGTGGACGGCCCGGCGGACGCGGTGCGGAGCATGGACGAGACGCGCCGCCTGGTGGCGAACCACCGGCGCAGCGCCGCGCGCTGCCGCTACCGGCTGTCGCCGCCGCCGGAGGTTCCGGCGGCTGGCGGGACGTACTCGCTGCGCGTGGAGGCGGACGCCGGCTGCGCGTGGACGGCGCGCGCCGCCGACGGCTTCACGACGGTCGTGTCCGGATCGCGCGGGACCGGCGACGGCACGGTGACGTACCGCGTGCCGGCGAACGCCGGCTGGGAGCGCGAGGCGGCGCTGGCCGTGGCCGGGCGGATGCGCGTGGCCGTGCAGCCCGGAACGCGTCCGGTGAAGCCCGTGTGCGAGCGCGGCGCGGCGGTCCGCGAAGCGCTCGAGGCCGAGCTGGGGGCGGAATGCGCGGACATCGCCGCGGCGGACCTGGCGCGGGTCGTCGAACTGGTACTGGGTCACATTCAGTTTCGCCTGGGGGCCCGGCACGCCCGGGTGGCGCCCGGCGACTTCGACGGACTGTCCAACCTGGGCTACCTGCGCCTGCGCGTGGAGGTAGGCGAAACGCTGCTGGAGGGCACCTTCGACGGGCTGTCCAGCCTGGCATGGCTGGAAATGACCATCCACGGGCTCGTCCCGCTACGCCCGGGCTCGTTCCGGGGGCTGGAGAACCTGATCTATCTCGTCGTCCACTCGGGTGAACGCGGCGACCTCCACGACGCCGCTCCACTGCCGCCCGGCACGTTCGAAGGAATGCCGCGGCTGCGCGAACTGGTGCTTTGGGACCGCATCCGCGCGACGATCGCCCCCGGCCTGTTCGACGGGCTGTCCAGCCTGGATCGCCTCAACGTGGTCGGGGACCTCGCGCATCTGCCGCCCGGGGCGTTCCGCGGCCTGCCCGGGCTGCGCCGGCTGGAAGTGGACAACAGCTTCGGGGGTTCGCCGCTCGAGCTGGAGGCGGGCGTGTTCGACGGGCTGCCGAGCCTCCGGGAGCTGGTGCTCAACTCCCTGGCAGGCGTGCCGCCGGGCCTGTTCGCGGGGCTGTCCGAACTCCAGGCCCTGTGGCTGGAGTACAACGCCTTCGACTCGCTGGAGGCGGGCGCGTTCGACGGGCTGTCGTCGCTCCACAGCCTCTTCCTCGACAACGACAACCCGAGGTACGCCCACAGCCCGCACCGGCACGAGCTGCGGACGCTGCCGCCGGGCCTGTTCGCGGGGCTGCCCCGCCTGGCGCTGCTGGACCTCGGCGGCGTGGGGCTGCGCGAGCTGCGGCCGGGCGCGTTCCGCGAAGCGGGGGCGACGCTGCGTTTCCTCCGCCTCCCCAACAACCGTCTGGCGGCCCTCGACGCCGGCACGTTCGACGGCGCGCCCGGGCTGCTCGCCCTCCACCTGGACGGCAACCGTCTGGAGGAGCTGCCGCCCGGGCTGTTCGACGGCCTGCGCGAACTGCAGCTTCTTCGACTGGACGGCAACCGTCTGGAGCGGCTGCCGCCCGGGCCGTTCAAGAACCTGGCCTGGCTGAACAGCCTCGCCCTGCACGACAACCGGCTCGCCGCGCTGCCGCCGGAGCTGTTCGCCGGCGCCGGCGCCGGCCGGCCGGACGGCCCGTACCTGCTGACGCTGCACGGCAATCCCGGCGCTCCCTTCGCGTTGCCGCTGGAACCGGTCGTGGCGTCGGCGCCCTGGCGGCGCCCGGTGCGGGTCGGCGTGCGGATCGCCGAAGGCGCGCCGCTGGCGCTGGACGTGCCCCTGGACGCCGTCGGCGGCGCCCTGGAGGCGCGGTCGGCCTCGCTGGCGCCCGGAGCGGTTCTCAGCGACTCGCTGGCGGCGTGGCCCGACGGCGGCGAGCCGGTCGTCGTGCGCGTCGGCGCGATCCCGGACCTGCCCGGCGCGGAGTGCGCCGCCGTCGTCGACGCCGGCAGGCCGTGCCAGACGCTGGCGCGCACGGGCATGGCGCTGGCGGCCGGCGCGCCTCTGGTTCTGAACGCCATCCCGGACCGCAGCCTGGCGGCGTGCGACTTTCCGCAGCGCATCGGCCTCGCCGACGTGTTCCTGGAGTTCGCCGGCGGGGAGCTGGCCTACGCGGCGCGGTCGAGCGATCCGGCGACGGTGGACGCCTACGTCGGCGGCGGCACGCTGGCGGTGCGGGCGCTGAAGGCCGGCGCCGCGACGGTGACGGTGACCGCGACGGCGGCGGACGGGCGGACGGCGGCGCGGACGTTCGCGGTCGACGCGGAGGGGGCGTGCGCGGTCAAGCCGGTGTGCGAGCGCAGCGCGGCGGCGCGCGACGCCATCGCCGCGGCCGCGGGCAGGGA
Organism: Candidatus Azotimanducaceae bacterium; assembly: GCA_965199875.1. GTDB lineage: Bacteria > Pseudomonadota > Gammaproteobacteria > Pseudomonadales > Azotimanducaceae > VXYL01. The sequence continues at coordinate 1,123,576 of OZ241346.1, forward strand.
GTGCGGCGAGGTGACGGCGGAGGACCTGGCGGCGCTGGCGGCGCTGGAGGTCGGGGCGCCGCCGTCGCCCGGGGACTTCGACGGCCTCTCGGGCCTGCGGCGTCTCGACGCGACGGTGGCGGACGGCGGGCTGGCGGCGAACACGTTCCACGGCCTCGGCGGCCTGGCCGAGCTGCGGCTCCGCGGCGGGCGCGTCGCGGCGGGGCCCGGCGCGTTCGACGGGCTGCGCAGCCTGCGCCTGCTGCGGGCGCGCTTCTCGGAGCTGCGCCCGGGCGCGTTCCGGGACCTCGCGCAAGTGGCCGAGATGGAACTGGGAGGCGGCGGCCTGGGCGCACTGGAGCCGGGCGTGTTCGACGACGTGCCGAACCTGGTCGGCCTCGGGCTGTCCGGCAACGGCCTGTCCCGTCTGCGGCCGGGCGTCTTCCGCGGCCTGTCGAGACTCGTCCGCCTGTCGCTGGGCCGCAACGCCCTCGCCGCGCTGGAGCCCGGCGCGTTCGGCGGGCTGGACTCCCTGCGGCATCTGGACCTGAGCCGCAACCGGCTGTCGGCGCTGCCGCCGGACCTGCTGCGCGGGCTGCCCGGGCTGCGCACGCTGGAACTGGCGCACAACCGGCTGGGCGCCCTGCCGGAGCGCTTCTTCGCCGGCGCCGGCGTCGGCCGGCTCTCCCTGCACGGCAATCCGGGCGCGCCCTTCGTCCTGAGGGCCGCGCCGAGGCGCGCTCCGGGTTCGGGCCAGGGCCGCGGGTTCGCGTCCCGCGTGGCGGTGCACGTGCCGCAGGGGGCGCCCGTGGCGCTGGACTTCCGCCTCTCCGCCTCCGGCGGCCGGCTGGACGGGTCGCGCTCGCGGGCGGACGCGCCCGTGGCCTCCGGCGGAACCCGCAGCCGCGCCTGGGACGTGGCGCCGGACGGCGCCGGCCCGGTCGCCGTCGCTGCCGAGCTGTTCGCCGACCTCGCCCCGGAGGGATGCGGCGAGGACACCCGTCTCCCCGCCTTCGAGGACGACTGCCTGACCGGCCTGCACGTCGAGGTGGGCCGGCCGCTGGTGCTGAACGGCGTGCCGGACGGCCGGCTGTCGACGGACGACCGCTGGCGCGTCGCGCTGGAGAACGTCTTCCTGGAGTTCCCCATGGCCGGCACGTCCTACGCGGCGTCGTCCAGCGACCCGGCGGTGGCCGAGGCGGCGGTGGAGGGCGGCGCGCTGGTCGTGACGCCGCGCCGCGAAGGCGAGGCGGCGGTGACGATCACCGCCACCGCCGCCGACGGCCGCACCGCGACGCGGACGTTCGCCGCCGCCGTGCATGCGGCGGACGGGCGCCCCTTCCTGCGCGGCTGGCGCCTGTCGCTGCTGGACGACGGCGGCGGCCGCTGAGCGCGGCGGTACGGTGGCGACGGACGACCACGGCGTGGCGGCGAAGGACGACGCCGGGACGGAGTGGCGGCGGGAGCGCCGCAGCGACAACGGCACGGTGCGGCAGTGCTCGCTGCCGAAGAGCGGCGGCAGCGGCGGCTGATGCCGGGGGCCGCGCATCGGCGCGGGGCGCTGGCGGGCTTGGCGCTGGCCTCGGCGGCGCTGCTGGCGCTGGCCGCCTCGGCGGCGGACGCGCCGGCGGTGTTCGCGGGCGCGGCGTCCGAGGGGATGCCGGAGCGCATCGCGGGGCCGGGCGGACGCGGACCTGCGCCTCGACCGGACCCGCCGAGGCTGCGCATGGCGCGGCTCGACTTCGGGAGCTTGGCGGCCGTGCGCGAGGCGGCGGCCAGCGGCCGGAGCGCCGCGGCGCGGCTGAACCTGTTCGAGGACGCCGAGTTCGACTGGATCGTGCAGCGCGCGGCCGCCACGGCGGGGGGCTACTCGCTGTCCGGGCCGCTGGCCGGCGTGGAGGCGGGCACGGCGACGCTGGTGGCGAACGGCGGCATGGTCGTGGGCTCGGCGTGGACCCCGGAGGCGGAATACCGCATCCGCACCGTCGGCCGAACGCAGATCGTGGAGCGCGTCGATCCGTCGCGGTGGCCGGCGTGCGACGGCACCTTCAAGGTCGGCGCGGCGCTGCCCGGCGGCGCGACGGGGCGCGCGTCTCTTCGGCGGACGCGCCCGACGACGGCTCGGAGATCGACGTGCTGGTCGTCTACACGCCGCAGGCGCGGCGGTGGGCCGGCGGCCACCGGGCCGTGCTGACGGACATCGACCACGACGTGGCGTGGACCAACGAGGCTCTAGTTAGTTAGGCAAGCAGGCTCGCCAGACACCTTCGCCGCGGCACGCCGCGGGTCGGCACGAGGCCCTCGGCGACTTGCCGGCGAAGCCCGCGATCTGCAATTTTGTCACACGCGCTGCGGCCAACCCGCTTTGGCGCTTGTCTTTCACCCTGCTTTTCGTATCTCATGGCGGCCGATGGGGGACGAAATACGCAAGCGCCACTTCGATGCCGAGGACTTCAGCCGGTTTCGCAGCCGCCTGAACGCGGAAACCGCCTTGGTGGGCGAGCTGTTCCAAGAGGATGGCTTCAGCCATCGGGGCGACATCGTCGGCTTCGAGCTGGAAGCGTGGCTGGTGGACGCCGAGGGGCAGCCGCATCCGCACAACCGGCAACTGCTGGAGGCGATCGACAATCCGCTGGTGGTGCCCGAACTGGCGGCGTTCAACGTCGAACTGAACGGCAGTCCCACGGCCCTCGGCGGCAAGGTCTTCTCGCGCCTCCACGACGAGCTGGCGGCGACCTGGGAGACCTGCCGCGCCGGCGCCGCCCAGATCGGCTGCCGACTGGCCACGGTCGGCATCCTGCCCACCATCCGCCCGGAGCTGCTGAACTCCGGCTACATGTCGGCGCTGGTGCGCTATCAAGCCTTGAACGACCGCATTCTGGCGCTGCGCGACGGCAATCCGCTGCACATCCGCATCGACGAAGGGCTGGACATGACCCACGAGGACGTGATGCTGGAAGCCGCGGCGACGTCGTTCCAGATCCACCTGCAATGCCGCCCGGAACGCGCCGTGCAGGACTTCAACGCCGCCCTCTTGGCCTCCGCCCCTATGGTGGCGCTGGCGGCCAACTCGCCGTTCCTGTTCGGCCACTCGCTGTGGCAGGAGACACGCATACCGCTGTTCGAGCAAGCGGTTTCCGTGGGCCCGAGAGCACCGGCGCGAGTGACCTTCGGCACCGGCTACGCCCGCCAGTCGCTGTTCGAGATCTTCGCCGAAAACCAGCGCGAACACCCGATCCTGCTGCCCTTCGTGCAGCCGGACGAGCCGGCGCACAAGTTCGCCCACGTGCGCTTCCAGAACGGCACGGTGTGGCGCTGGAACCGCCCCCTGCTGGGCTTCGACTACGATGGCCAGCCGCACCTGCGCATCGAACACCGGGTGGTGCCGGCCGGCCCCACCATCCGCGACTGCGTCAGCAACACGGCCGCCTACCTAGGGCTGATTCGGGCACTGGGCGAACTGGACGACCTGCATGCGCCGCGCATCGACTTCGACGCCGCTCGGCGGAACTTCTACGCGGCGGCGCGCGACGGACTGGACGCGCGGTTCACCTGGTTCGACGGCGAGCAGCGGCGCGCCCAGGACCTGCTTGGCGAAACGCTGCTGCCGCTGGCGGCGAAGGCGCTGGCGCGGCTGGACATCCCCGCCGACGACATCGAGCGCTATTTCGGCACGGCGTCCGCAAGGGTTGCCAACGGCCAGACCGGAGCGAACTGGCAAAGCCGCTGGGTGGCTCGCCATGGCGCGGACTGGGCGGCGCTGACCCGGGCCTATCTGGACGCCCAGGAAACCGGCGAACCGGTACACACTTGGCCGCTTTGACCGAGAGGCTGCACATCGCAAACGCGCTGCCCGACGAGCTGGTGCGGCTGCCGGCGGCCAAGCTCGGCACCGCGTTGGCCGGACCAACGCTCTTCGACCTGCGCAAGGATGCGCCGCCGCTGTTCATCTCCGTTCTGCTGCACGGCAACGAGGTTTCCGGCTGGAACGCCGTGCGCCAGCTGGCGTCGCCGCTGCGCGAAACATCGGCGCTGCTCTTCGTCGGCAACGTCGCCGCTGCCGCCGCTGGTCGGCGCACGCTCGCGGGCCACGTCGACTTCAACCGCGTTTGGGAAGGCGGCGACGCTCCGGAGGCGGCCATCGCCGAGGAAGTGGCGCACTACGCCGAGGCTGCCGACACTCGTTTGGCCATCGACGTCCACAACAACACCGGACGCAACCCGCCCTACTCCGTGGTTGCCCGGGACGATCCGAAGACGCTGGCGGTGGCGCGGGCGTTCTCCCCCCGCGCCCTGCTGGCGACGCAGCCGAACGGCTTTCAGACCCGGCGCTTCGCCCGCTTCTGCACCGCGGTCACCGTGGAAGTCGGAACGCCGGACGATCCCGAGAGCACGCAGCGGGCGGCGACGTTTCTGCACTCGCTGTTGGCGAAGACGCACCTAGCGGACGAAGTGGCGCCGCTGGCGCTCTACGAGACGACGGCACGAGTCATCGTGGCAGGCGACGCGCTCGTCCACCCGGACACCCAGCACTTCAACTTCCAGACCGCACCCGCCGGCACCGTTCTGGCGTGCGCTGGAAGGCTGACCGCCGAAGGCGCGGACGGCAGCGACGTCAGCGCCGAGCATCTGCTTCGCACGCGCGGCGCCACGGTGCTGAAACGCACCGCCACCTTGGCCATGTACACCGGCGACGTTGAAGCGGCGCGCCAGGACTGCCTGTGCTATCTGCTGGAACCCCGCGCCGTCGATGCCTGACGCCCGTCGCTACGTCGCCATCGACGGCGCCTTCTCGATGCTCCACGGCAGCATCGAGTCGCCGCGCATCGCCTTCGAGACCTGGGGCGAACCGTCGCCCGGCGGCGACAACGCGGTGCTGCTGTTCACCGGCTTGTCGCCCTCCGCGCATGCGGCGTCTTCCCCGGCGGACCCGTCGTCCGGCTGGTGGGAGGACATGATCGGCGTCGACAAGCCCATCGACACTTCGCGCCACTTCGTCGTCTGCGTCAACTCGCTGGGCAGCTGCTTCGGTTCCACCGGCCCGGCGGCGACCAACCCGGCCACCGGCCAGCGCTACCGGCTGGACTTCCCCGTACTCGCCCTGGAAGACATCGCCCACGCCGGACACGCGGTGGTGGAACACCTCGGCATCGAGCGTCTGCGCGCGGTGGTGGGCGCATCGATGGGCGGCATGACCGCGCTCGCCTACGCGGCAACCTACGCCGAGCGGGTGGATGGACTGCTGCTGATCTCCTCGGCGACGCGCTGCCAACCCTTCGCCATCGCCCTGCGCTCTTTGCAACGGGAGCTGATCCGCAGCGATCCGGCTTGGCGGAATGGCAACTACGCCCCGGACCGGCCGCCCCTGCAAGGCATGCGCCACGCCCGCAAGCTCGGCATGATCACCTACCGCTCCGCCGCCGAGTGGGCCGTGCGCTTCGGCCGCGAACGCGTTGCCGACGGCGACAACCCGTCGAGCGGCCGCTTCGGCCTGGACTTCGAGGTCGAATCCTACCTGCAGGCGCACGCCGACAAGTTCGTCGGCGCCTTCGACGCCAACTGCTACCTCTACCTCTCCCGGGCCATGGACCTGTTCGACGTGGCGGACCACGGCGGCTCGGTGGCGGCGGGTCTGGCTCGGGTACGCGCCCGACGGGCGCTGGTGATCGGCGTTCAGTCCGACTTTCTGTTCCCGATCGATCAGCAGCGCGAGCTGGCGGACGGGCTGCGGCAAACCGTGCCGGACGTGGACTTCCGAGCCTTGGCGTCCAGCCAAGGCCACGACTCGTTTCTGGTGGACATGGACCGCTTCCGGCCTGCGGTGGCAAGCTTCTTCTGACGGCGGTGCCGGCGTCGAGTTAGAGCGCTCCTCGCTACCGCGCCACCTCCGCCGTGCGCCAGTTCCCAACCCTGGAGCACCAGCGCGAGCCCGGCGAACGTCGTGGTCGGCAAAGACACACAGGCTTCAAGGAACCAGCCGCAGTCCGGCCGCGGTTGCCGCGCCGACGATTTCGGCGAAGGGATAGCCGTGCTGGCGCAAGGCGCGCAGGCATTCCTCGGCACGCTCGTCGGCGACGCCCGCCAGCAAGCCGCCGGCGGTTTGCGGGTCGGCCAGCAGGCGTACTTGCGGGGAACCGGGCGCACTTGCGCGCAGTTCATAGTCGTCCAACGCCTGTTCGTTGTTGGCCTGCAGGGAACTGACGACGTTCGCCGCCATCAGTTCCGGTGCGCCGCTCAAGCTCGGTATCCGGCCTAGGAACACTTCGGCGCCGACGGCGGACGCACGGGTCATTTCCGCCAGATGTCCAGCGAGGCCGAAGCCGGTGACGTCGGTGCAGGCACGGACGCCGTACCGACGCAGCACCGCCGCGGCCTGGGCGTTGGAGGTGTCCATCGTGTCGATGGCGGCCAGCAGGTCGTCGGCGCGGGTGCTGCCCCGCATCGCGCCGGCCAGCAGGGCTCCGGTGCCGATGGGCTTGGTGAGCAGGAGTTTTTCGCCCGGGGAAAGTCCATCTTTGGCGAAGGGTTCTCCTTGCAGCAGGCCGGAGACCGTGAAGGCGATGCCCAGCTCCGCGGCTTCCGCCGAGTGGCCGCCGACCAGGTCCACGTCGTGGGCACGGAAGACCGCCAGCGCTCCGGCCATCATCTGGAACAAGTCCTCTTCCATCATCGCCGGCGCCATCGACGGCACCGTCGCCAAGGCCAGGGCGAAGGAGGGCCTGGCGCCCATCGCGAAGATGTCGTTCAAGGCGTGGTGGGCGCTGACGCGGCCGAAGCGGTAGCCGTCGTCGATCATGGCGCGAAAGCCGTCGCAGCTGACTGCCAGCCGACCCGCCGCCACTTGAATCACCGCCGCGTCGTCGCCAATGCCGCGCAGCGTCGCCGCGGAGTTGCCGATGTCGAGGCGGCCGAGCACCCGCTGCAGGATGTCCGCGCCGATCTTGGCGCCGCAGCCGCCGCAGCGCATGGCCGGCGGCGCTTCCGGGCGCAGCGCCGGCGGCAGCGTGGGCAGTTCGACGGCCATGGCCGGCAAGTCGCTGAAGCGGTCCATGAAACGCCGATCGAGCCACTGCTTCCAACGCCAAACCCATCGGCCGCCGACGTGCCAGCGGCCCCTGCAGCCGAGCGCTCGCCCGTCGCCGAGGCCGATGATGGCCAAGGCGCTGCGCTGCGGACGAAACAGCCGCAGGCGTTCGCCAATGGCGAACCGACGCAGATTGGCGGCAAGGATCGGACCTTGGCGTACGGCGTAGACGCCGGACTTGGGACGAGGCGCGCCGACCATGCTGGCCACGTCTCCGGCGGCGAAGATCTGCCCATGCGACGTGCTTTGCAAGGTGCGATTGACGACGATGAAGCCAAGGTCGTCGGTGGCGAGCCCTGCCGCGGCGGGCCACTTGGGCGCCTCTACGCCGGTCACCCAAAGCACGTGATCCGCCGCCAGGACGCGGCCATCGGCCAGCGATACCTCGCCGGCTTCGGCCGAGGACACCTCGGCGCCGGCCATCACGTCCACCCCCCGACGACGCAGGCTCTCCATCGCCCGGCGGCGCAGGCCGGCGGCAAAGCCGGCCAGAATCCGCGGCCCGGATTCGATCAGCGTGCAGTGGATGCGCGGCTGCGCCCGGCGGATGGCCAAGGCGAGTTCGACGCCCCCGGCGCCGCCGCCAACAACGGCCAGACGGCGAATCCGCTCCTCGGCGCGAAGCCGCTGCCACGCCGGCAGGAAGCGGCCGATGGGCTTCACCGGCGTGACGAAGTCCGAAGCGATGCGCGCCCCCGGCACGCCTCCCGTATTGACCGAGAGCACGTCGTAGCGCAGCGGTGGGCGGTGGTCGAACGTAACGCGCTGGTTCTTGGTGTCCAGCCCGGTGGCTTCGGCGGCGATGAAGCGGGCGCCGGCAAACGCCGCGAGCCGCGCCAGGTCGATGTGGATGTCGTTCCAGGCGTAGTGGCCGGCCACCAGGCCGGGGAGCATTCCGCTGTAGGGCGAGTGCGCTTCTCTTGCGACGACGGTGAGGCGAAGCCCGGGTTCGCCGGCCATCCCGAACGCCTTGAGCACCTGCACGTGGGCATGGCCGCCGCCCAGCAGCACGATGTCGCGCAGCGGCGGCGCATGAGGCGCCCGGTTCATCGCTGCCCCGGCTTACAGCGGATCGGGCGGTGCGCCAACCTAGCTGTCCGCGGTGCCGGTACGCGGCGATTCGCCACGGCGAGACGGGAAGTTGATGAGGCAGCCAATGGCGTCCTTGCGGGCGACGGCGGGCGTTTCGCCGGCCAGCACCGCTTCCAAGGCATCGGCCAGATAGTGCTGCCGGGCGCTCCGGCGCTGGCGTTCGTAGCTCAAGCGATCGTTGATGGGGCCGCGGTAGACGACGCGCCAGCCGCCATCGAGCACCAGCACTTCGGCAGTGCGCGTCAGCAGCAGTCGTTCGCCCACGCGCTGGCCGTCGTCCACCAGAATGGGCAGATCGATGCCCCACTCGTCGGCTTCTTCGCGGATGCTGGTCGATTCGTCCTGCAAGTTCGAGTTGATCATCAGGAAGACGACGTCGCGTTCGGCGAAGCGTTCGCGCACGGCGCGCAAGTCCACCAAGGCGTTGCGTACCACCGGACAGCCGTTGCCCTGCACCATCAACACGACGGCTGCCGCATCCCCGTAGGCGTGCAGCCGGTGCCTGACGCCGTGCTGGTCCGGCAAGGTGAAGTCCTCCACCGTCAAGGCGCCGGCGAAAAGCGCTGGCAGCAGAGCCATCAGCGCCAACCCGAGATGCGCTCGATGCATCAGCCACTCCGCGGTTGGTCTCGCACTGGAGTATAGCGAGGCAAGGGCTGCACTCGCGTTGGTCATGCCGGAGCCGTCGACGATTCCCCGTCGCGTTCATCCAGATAGTCGAGATTGACGCCTTTGGCCATGACCGTGCCGTGACGCCCCAAATCCCGAGCTCGCAGCACCACGCCGCTGCCGTACCGTTGCACCAGGGAGTCGATGGCGAGTTCCAGGTTGCGCCGGGCGCCGTCCTCGAAGATGTCCATCTGCAAGGGCTCGCTGCGCCAGGCGAGGTCGAAGGCAGCCAGCCCCACCAGCCGATACGGCCCAGGGTGGTCGAACTCGTCGAGCAGCGAGCGGGCGACCGCAAGAAACTCGCTGGCGGCGTCCGCGGGGCGTCGCAGCCGCCGCTGGCGCGTCAGCATCTCGAAGCGCGTCGTCTTCAAGCGCACGCGCAGTCCCCGCGCCACGCAGCCCTTCGCCCGCACCCGCCGAGCGATGCGTTCGGCGGCGCGTCGCAAATGCCGTTCGATGTCCTGCCGCCGTCGCACGTCCGTCGCCAAGGTGCGATCCGAGCCGATGCTCCTGGCCGTTCGCGTGCGCAGCACCGGGCGCGGATCCAAGGCATTGGCCAGATCGTGGAAGTGCTGGCCGGCGGCACCCAGGCGGCGGCGGAGAAAGCGCGCGTCCGAGGCGGCCACGTCGCCGATGGTGGTTAGGCCCAGCGCCCACAGGCGCGGCACGGTCTTCCGCCCCGCTCCCCACAGACGCGCCACCGGCAACGGCGCCAGCCAGGACTTGGCAGACCCCGGCGGCACTACCGTCAGGCCGTCGGGCTTGTCGTGGGCGCTCGCCACCTTGGCGACGTACTTGCTGCCCGCCACGCCCACCGAGATGTTCAAGCCCGTGGCCTCGCGCACGGCGGCCTTGATGCTCTGCGCCATCGCCCGCGGCGGCCCGAACAGCCGGTCCGCGCCGGTCATGTCCAGGAACGCTTCGTCCATGGACAGCGCCTCGACCTTGGGCGAGAAGTCCGCCAGCACCGCCATCATCCGCTCCGACAACGCCTGATAGCGCTCGAAACGGGGTTCCACCATGATGGCCTGGGGACAGCGCCGACGCGCTTCCGCCACCGGCATGGCGCTGCCGACGCCGAAAGGGCGCGCTTCGTAGCTGGCGGTGAGCACGACGCCGCGCTGGCTGTTCGGCCCCACGAGAACCGGCTTGCCGCGCAGTTCCGGGTTGTCCAGCTGCTCCACAGCCGCGTAGAAGGCGTCCAGATCGGCATGCACGACGATGCGCGGCCAAGGGTTCATGACGGCTACTGTACGTCGCGAATACTGTATGTGCAATCAGCAACAAGGCGGTACAAGTGGTTGACCGCATTGCTCCTTGCAGGCCCCGTTCCTGCAGCCATCGTCCCGACGCTTGCAGGACTTTTCGCCCGGCATGGCGTGGCGGATGCGCGACTACCTGCACCAGGTGGAGTCCGCCCTGCGCGAGAGCGGGACGGTGCGCGCCGAGGGCGGCGTGCCGCCCATGCTCTCCATCGTGGTGCACAACGGCGACCGGCCGCGGCGGGCCGCGGCCGAGTGCGCGGCGCCGCTGACCGGGGACGGAGCGCCGGCGCGGGTGCGGATGTATGCTACGGTGGACTTGCAGGTGCATGATCGACAACCCTGCTCGTCAACCGGAGGGAATCATGGACAACCTGGCAAGACAGCTCATCCGAGTGGAGCTGATCCAGCGCCGCGAAGAAGGCTGCGATACGTCGGACGTCGAGCCGCGCGTGACGGCCGCGCTGGCAGACGACGCCAGCCCCGGGGCGCTGTTCGAGGCGCTCTACGACGAACTCGACGGCCTGCAGCCGGCCGCGTCGTTCCCGTTCGACGAGCCGTCCGAACTGGACGCCATCCGGGCGCTGCGGCCGGCCGGGCCTCGGCGCATGGCATTGGACTTGGGCAGCGACGCCATCCACGACCGCATCCACGGCGCCTGGCTGGGACGCGCCGCCGGCTGTCTGCTGGGCAAGCCGGTGGAAGGCTGGCCGCGCCGGCGGATCGACGCGTACTTGGAGTCGATGGACGCCCTGCCCCTCGACGACTACATACCGTTCAAGGAAGGCGCGATTGCGTCGTGGCTGAAGACCAGCACTCGGGGCAACATCGAATTCATGGCCCGCGACGACGACCTGGACTACCCCATACTCGGCCTGCTCACTCTGGAGAACAAGGGCGGCGACCTCACTTCCCGCAACATGGCCAACACCTGGCTCGCCCGCATGCCGTTCCAGATGGTGTACACGGCCGAGTCCGCGGCCTATCGGAACTTCGTCAACCGCTGCTGGCCGCCGCAGTCCGCCACCTGGCGCAATCCGTACCGGGAGTGGATCGGCGCGCAGATTCGTGCGGACGTGTTCGGCTGGGCGGCGCCCGGCTGGCCCGAGAAGGCGGCCGAACTGGCCTACCGGGACGCCAGCATTTCGCACGTCAAGAACGGCGTCTACGGCGAGATGTTCGTGGCCGCGATGCTGGCCGCCGCCTTCGTGGAAAGCGACATCGACGAGATCGTGCGCATCGGCCTTTCGGAGATTCCGGCGCAGTGCCGGTTGGCGGAAGCGGTGCGCGACACGCTGGCATGGTGCCGCGAGGAGTCGAACTGGGAAGCCGTCTGGGATCGCATCCACGAGAAGTACGGCCACTACCACGGCGTGCATACGATCAACAACGCCGCGCTGGTGGTGATGGGGCTGGCGTTCGGCGCCGAGGACTACGAGGCCGGCATCGTGACGACGGTGCGCGGCGGCTGGGACACCGACTGCAACGGCGCCACCGTGGGTTCGATCCTCGGCACCAGGCTCGGCGCCGAAGCGCTGCCGCAGAAGTGGACCGGCGTGCTCGGCGACCGGCTTATGTCGTGCGTGCGGGACTGCAACGACAACCGCATATCCGAGTTGGCGGCGCGCACGCACCGGGTGGCCATGGCCATGCTGGCACCGCCGCCAGCGCAGCCAGCGGCGGCGCCTCGAACCAGCGCGACCGCCGGCGCCCTGGCAGGAACGTGGCGGTTCAACCTCTGGGGCGAATTGGTCCTTACGGTACGCCCCGACTTGTCCGGCACGGTGACGTACGAGGAGTTCGGCGAGGTCTCGAAGCTGCGCGACGTCCGCATCGACGGCGACCGCGTCCGCTTCGTGTTCACCGCGCACAAGGGCGAGACGGATGTCTCCATCGCGTTCGACGGACGCCTTTCGGGAGACCGCCTGGCCGGCGAATGCACCGGCGACGGCTTCGTGTTCGAGGCGACGGCCGTGCGCCAGTCGTGATCCTCCTGAACCGCCCATAAGGACGCGCCATGCCACTGCCCATCCCCGCCTTCCAGCAAGCCGACCTGCCCGAGCGCAAGACGCCGCTGTACAAGATGATCGGCCCTGGCGTGGTGATGGCCGGCCTCGCCATCGGCTCGGGCGAGCTCATCATGTGGCCGTGGATCACCTCGGTGGTCGGCGCCCAGCTGCTCTGGGCCGCGGCCATCGGCATCTTCCTGCAGCTGTGGGTGAACATCGAGATCGGGCGCTGGACCATCGTCACCGGCGAGAGCCCGTTCACCGGCATGGCGCGGGTGCTGAAGTTCCTCGTCTACCTGTTCGTGTTCATCATCTTCGTCGGCAAGTTCCTGCCGGGCTGGGCACGGGAAACCGGCATCGCCTTGCGCGATCTGATCTTCGGCCCAGGCTACGACGACAGCCCCGCGTGGCTGTGGACGGCCATCGTCTTCGCCTTGGTGGCGGCGATTCTGTTCGGCCCCAAGGTCATCTACACGGCGGTGGAACGCTGCATCGGCTTTCTCATCGTGGTGATCGTCGTCGGCCTCCTCTACGTGGTTTGGGAGCTCGGCTCGGCGGACGTGTTCCTTGCCATGTGGCATGGCGTGATCGGCTTCTTCGACTTCCCGGAGTTCCCGGTGAACGTGCTGGCGGAGGACGGCGCCGTGCGCGACCAGCTGACGTTCAGCCGCTTCTTCGGCGCGGTGGTGTTCGCCGGCGCCGGCGGCCTCGGCAACCTGTACTACGCCTACTACCTGCGCGAGAAGAACGTCGGCATGGGCGCCCGCATGCCGTCGCTGATGAGCTTCGCGCACAAGCACGAGATCAAGGAGATGGACAGCGGCTACCTCTATCCCGACACCGCGGAGAACCGGCACCGGTTCAAGGACTGGTTTCGCTACGTGGTACTGGACCAGACGCTCTTCTTCTGGCTGCTCGGCAGCTTCACCATGTTCCTGTTCATCTTCGGCGCCCTCGCCGTGCTGCATCCCATCGGCCTGGTGCCGGACCGCGGCAGCCTGGTGTGGGACCTCGCCTCGATCCTGGAAGAGAGCCTAGGCACCACCGGCCGCTACATCTTCCTGATCGTGGGCATGGCGGCGCTCTTCAGCACCCAGCTCGGCGGCGTCGACGGCGGCAGCCGCATCTTCGCGGACCTCCTGCACACCAACTTCAAGTTCGGGCGCTGGTTCAAGCTGGAGCAGTGGTACGTGATCCTCGTCGGCACCACGATGGGCGTGGGCATCTTCAGCGTCTGGTTCTTCGGCAAGTACCACGACATCGCCGGCCTCGACTTCCTGTTCATCGCCGCCCTCATCAGCGGCTTCGCCATGGCGGTGTACGTGCCGGTGATCCTGTACATGAACCTCACCCGGCTGCCGGAATCGGCGCGCCCCGGCTGGGTGAACATCCTCTTCATGGTGCTGGCGTCGATCATGTACATCGGCTTCGCCGGGTATACGCTGTACAGCAAGGTGGTGGAGGTGTTCGCCTAGCCGACCGTGGGCGAAACGACGCCGTCGACCATCAAAGCGCCTCGCCGGACCCCGACCGTCCGCGCCCGGCGCTGACGATCCACAACGGATCGCCCCGGGGCGGCGAGCGATCGGCGAAGGCGATGTCGTCGAAGCCGGCGGCGTGCAGATACGCGCAGACCACCTGCACCCGCTCGGCGGGCGGCAGGGCGCGGAACGCGAGCACCGCCTTGCTCGGGAAGCAGCGATGCGACATGGCGACGGCCACGCGACCACCGGGCGCCAGCACGCGAAACACATCCCGAAACACCGCGATCGGCCGAGTGAGGTACTGCACGGAGACCGCGACCACCACCCGATCGAACTCGCCGTCGGCGTAGGGCAGGCTCGGCTGGACGTTCAGGTCGTGAACTCGATGGTCGTCGAGGCGTCGGTTGGCGGCCAGTTCCTCCTCGTTCATGCCGAGGCCGGAGACCCGGGCGTAGCGCTCTTCCGGCAGGTGCGAAATCCACGACGACATCAAGTCCAGCACGCAGCAGTTCGGCGGCAGAAACTGCGCGTAGAAGGTCATCAGCGCGGCGATCGTTTCGTCGTCGATATGGGCGACGAAGCGCGGCTGCCGGTAGAACTCGGCGTCCGCCGATTCGTCTTCCCGCTCGAAGAAGCGCGGCGGAAAGCCGGCGCGCCCGCCGTCGCCGCTGCTGTCGTTCATCCGCTACACTCTCCTCGTTCGTTTTTCCCAGTCTACGGAGGCATTCGATGGCGAACGAATTCGCGGGCGGCTGCCGCTGCGGCCAAGTGCGCTACACCTGCACGGCCGAGCCGATGTTCACCGGCCACTGCCACTGCCGGGACTGCCAGTACGCCTCCGGCGGCGCCTATTCCACCATTGTCGGCGTGCCCACCGCTGCGCTCGACCTGTCCGGCACGCTGTCGGGCTACACGGTGGACACCGACAGCGGTCATCAGGTAACGCGCCGCTTCTGCCCAACGTGCGGCTCGCCCATTCTCTCCGAACTGTCCGCCAACCGGGCGATGACCGTGCTGAAGGCGGCCAGCCTCGACGACCCGAGCTGGCTGCAACCGGCCATGCACATCTGGACCGCCAGCGGCCAGCCCTGGGCGGAAACGTCGTCGAGCGTTCCCAAGTTCGACAAGAACCCTTAGCTGACGTCCACGCTCGGCAAAAGCGTTCGCCAGCGGCGGCCCGTCGACCCGCGGGTTGCTTCCATGCGGCGCACCCGTCGCGCACGTCGTGGCGAGGTCGTCGCGCTGCTGCGCCTCGGCGCGCCCATCGCGGCGACGCAGTTCTTCATCATGGGCATGGGCTTCATGGACACCGCCATGGCCGGCCACTACGCATCGGCGCACCTGGCCGGCGTCGCGCTCGGCGGCAACGTGCTGTGGCCGACGTTCCTGCTGATGGCCGGGTTCACCTTGTCGGTGACGCCCATCACCGCGCAGCTGGTCGGCGCCGGACGCACCGGCGAAACCGGCAAGGTGATCCAGCACGGGCTGCTGATGGCCGCGCTGGCAAGCGTGCCGGCCGTCTTCGTCGTCCTCTATTCGGAACCGTTGTTCGGCTGGTTCGGCATCGATGCGGAGGCAACGGACGTGGCGGTGCGCTATCTGCGCGCCGCCGCCTTCGGCCTGCCGGCGGGCATCTGCTACTACCTGCTGCGCAGCGCTTCCGAGGGCCTCGGCCACACGGTGGGGCCGATGGTGATCGCCGGCCTCGCCCTGGCGCTGAACGGCTTTCTCAACTACGCCTTCATCTACGGCGCCTTCGGTGCGCCGGAACTCGGCGGCGAAGGCTGCGGCTGGGCCACCGCCATCATGATGTGGTTCGAGCTGGCCGCCGTGCTGGTGCTGTCGCGCTTTCGCTACTTCCGCCAGACCGGCTTCTGGCGTCGCTTCAGCCGCCCGGACTGGCGCCAGATCCGCCACATTCTGAAGGTTGGCGTGCCCATCGCGCTGTCTTCGTTCGTCGGCATGGTGCTGTTCACCGTGGTCAGCTTTCTGGTCGGCAGCCTGGGCGTGACGCCGGTCGCCGCGCACAGCATCGCCGGGCACATCAACTGGGCGACGTTCGTCATTCCCATGGCTCTTGGCACGGCAGCGGGGATCCGCATCGGCTTCTGCGTGGGCGCGGGAGACATCCGCCTGGCCGCCAAGGTGGTGCGCACGGCGTTTGCCATGTCGCTGCTCTACGCGGTCGCGGTCAGCGGCTTGCTGGTGCTGCTGCGCCATCGCGTCGTCGCCATCTACAGCGACGACGCCACGGTGACGTCCCTGGCCGCATCGTTGATTCTGATCGTCGCCCTCTACCAGGTCTTCGACGACACCCAAGGCACGATGGCCGGCGCGCTGCGCGGCTACAAGGACACCCGGGCGCCGATGGTCTATTCCCTGCTCGGCTACTGGGCGCTGGCGCTGCCGCTCGGCGCGGCGCTGGGGTTCGGCTGGTGGTCGCTGCCGGCGCTTGGCGTCTACGGCTTCTGGCTGGCGCTGTGCTTCGGCCTGGCGGCGGTGGCCGTGGCGATGGGCGCGCGCCTCTACAACACCAGTCGCAGTCCGCAGCGCATCGCCAGACTGTCGCACTGAGGGGCTGGCTATTCTGCCTCGGCCGGAACGTGAACGACCAGCCCGTCCAGCCCCTCGTGCATGACGATCTGGCAGGTGAGCCGGCTGTGCGGCCGGCGTCCGGGCACGAACTCCAGAATGTCGCGCTCGTCGCCAACGGCTTCGCCCACCCGCGCGAACCACTGCGCATCGACAACGCCGTGGCAGGTGGAACAGGTGCAGCCGCCGCCGCACTGGGCGCGAATGCCCGGCACGCCGTTGTCCACCGCGCAGTCCATCACCGATGCCCCCACGGCCACGCAGTGCGTCTCGCGGCTGCCGTCCGGCTGGACGAAGACGACCCGGGGCAGAGCGCGGTTGCCGCCATGCCCTCGGATGCCGGCAGGCGAGCTCGGCGTGGACATCGCACAGGGTTCAAGGAATCTAGGAGGGCGACTGAACCGTTGGTTCCAACCTCACCCGTCTTGGCATCCCGCCTCTGGGCTGTCTCACCACATGAAGCACCACTGCCAAGACAAGCGCAATCGCCACGCCATGAGCCAAGGTCTGAACAACAATTGCCCACGCCGCATGGCTTCCAATTTCATGGGGCGTGCCAACGACTGTTTCCCATATGGTCTCCCACAACGACCATGCCAACTGAGCTGCCGGCAGGACCACCATCGCAAGCCACACCCCGACATTCAGTCGCGTTTTGAAATGCGTGATCGTTAGCGAAAACAAGGCAACTGCGACGGCAAGCAGCGCGTAGTGCTGAGTCGCAGGCAGAAGTTCGGACGTTAGCGTCACTTTGTGTGAGCCTTGTGGAAGCCCTTGTCGAAGTCGTCGATCAAGCCGCCCAAGTGGCGTCTTCGCGTGTGCTTGCGGCCACCGATGTCTTCGAGAGTGCAGCCCTCTCGCTCGGCGACGCCCCTGGGGTGAGTGGACAAGTAGGCCATCTTTCCGCCATCGGCGATCTTGAAGTGAACATCATCGGCTGGACGTTGATGGAGGTATCGCACTTGAAAGCGGGTATCGTACTCTCCGCAGAGAGCCGCCATCTTGACACCCGCATTGAAGTTCAACAGGCAACGTACTTTCAAGTCTGGACACACCCGCAAGCGCTCGCGCACGGCCTCCACGGTATCTTCGTCGTCATACAGCGATCCGTGGACTCGGTCGCCGTCGTCGTGTACCAGCAATTTATGCTCCGCGTGAGAAAGCACGACCAAGAAGTGCTTGATCGCCTGCTCGTCGTCGTTCTTCACGTCTGTGACGCGAAGGAGGCTGTGTTCGTAGGTCATCCAAACAGAAACCGCTACGACAGCCACCATGGACACGAGCACGGCCGCGCTGCTTGCCAAAATCAACGTGTCCACTCGTCATCTCCTCTGCTCCGGCACTTGCCGACCGGCGACCCGCCTTCCACCAAGCCGCATCCGCCGACATCGACCCGATCTTGGCCCCTTCGACCGCGCCCCAACAGTGCCGGCTTGTTGTTTACCCGCACGGTGCAGGCTAACATGGCGCGTCTTTCGCAGCCAAGCAGTCGTCGTTGATCGTTGTCGGCCTCACCGGGGGGATCGCCTCTGGGAAATCAACCGCCGCTCGCCACCTTGCCGCCCGCGGGGCGTTGGTGATCGACGCGGACCAGCTGGGGCATCGGGTCTACGAACCGGGGCGGCCGGGCTTCGCCAAGGTGGTGGCTGCGTTCGGCGAGGGCGTGGTTGGCGACGATGGCGAGATCGACCGCCGGGCGCTCGGCGCCAAGGTGTTCGGCAATCCGCAGCAGCTGAAGCGGCTGACGGACATCGCCTGGCCGGAGATACTCGCCCTCGCCAAGGCGGAAATCGCCGCGGCCAAGAGCGCCGGGGAGGGCGTTGTCGTGCTGGAAGCAGCCGTGCTGATCGAAGCCGGCTGGCAAACCGAGGTGGACGAGGTCTGGGCGGTCGTCGTCGAGCCCGAGGTCGCCGTGGCGCGGGCGTCGGCCCGGGACGGCGTGGACGCGGCGGCGGTGCAGGCGCGCATCGACGCGCAGCTGTCGAACGCCGAACGAACGGCCCATGCCAGCGTCGTCATCGACAACTCCGGCAGCGAAGCCGATCTGGTCCGCCAGCTCGAACGTCATTGGCAGCGGCTGCAGGAGCGCAAGTGATTCTCGACCTCCACACCCACTCCATCAAGTCCGACGACGGGCGCGCCAAGGTGCAGAACTACTGCCGCTGGATTCGCACCCAGGGCGTTCCCATCGACGGCTTCGTGCTCACCGAACACCGCCAGTTCGACTTCGAGTCGGACTACCGCGGGCTGGCCGAGGAACACGATCTGGTCATCCTCAAGGGCGCGGAAGTGGAAACCGAGTACGGCCACGTGCTGGTGTACGGCGTCACCGAAGCGCTCTACGGCACCTTCGACTTCGCCCGCATCGGGCTTCGCCTGGAGGAAGTGATCGAGCACTGCAACGCCCACGACGCGGTCGCCGCGCCCTGCCACCCGGGGCGGCCAAGGGTCGGCATGTCGGCGCATCTCGAAGAACACGGCGTGCCCAAGGGCGTGCGCATCGTCGAGATCCACAACGGCGGCAGTCGCGGCAACGAGGACGACGTGGCGCAGGCGATGGCCCGGGAACTCGGCTACCTCGGCATCGGCGGCAGCGATTCGCACATCGTCAGCCACATCGGCCGTTGCGCGACGGAGTTTCCGCACCGCATCGGCAGCGAACGCGAACTCGTGGCCGCGCTGAAAGCCGAGCAGTTCCGCGCCATTCCCCGAACCGGCTAGACACCAACCAGGAGCAAGACAGACATGGCAGAGCAGGAAGCCGTCGATCAGGACATCGTCGAGCTGCGCGAACGATTCCTGAACCGCGAGTTCGACGAGGTCACCTTCACCATCGATGGCGAACGGTTCGCCGAGTACGCCCGGGTGTGCGGCGAAACGGCGTCCCGCTTCACCGACCCGAACCATGCGGACTTCCAGGCGCCGCCAACGTTCGTTTCCACCCTGGTCGGCGGGCGCAGCATGCCGCCGGACTTTCCGAACCTCGGCGGCATGGGCATGGATGCCGGCAAGTCGGTGGAGTGGAAGGCGCCGGTTCGCGCCGGCGCCACGCTCACCGGGCGCAGCCACCTGCACGACATCTACACCAAGACCGGGCGTTCCGGGCGGATGGTGTTTCTGGTCACGCGCATGGAACTCTACGACCAGGACGACGTCCACATCGCCAACGCCGACACCCGAACCGTGATCCGGGAGAGAATCAAGTGAGCGACGCCGCCACCGTCAAGACCATCCAAGACGTGGAGTTCGGCGCCGAACTGCCCAGTTTCGCGCCCGACACCAGCATCGCGGCAACGCGCCGCTTCGGCCAGCACGTCGGCTGGAACACGCCGCGCTTCACGGACCACGAGGGCGCCCGCAAGGAGGGGCTGCCCGGCGCGATCGTCCCCGGCGTCATGAGCCAGGGCTTTCTGGGCGCGATGATCCACCGCTGGGCGCCGGAGGCCGAGATCCTGAGCATCGACACCATCTTCCGAGCGCCGGTGCTGGTGGATCATCCCCACGACATCAACGGCGTCGTCACCGACGTGGACGAAGACGCCGGCACGGTGGAAATCGACATCACCGTCACCAACGAGGCCGGCGAGACCCGGGTGCTGGGCACGGCCACGGCCAGGCTGCCCGCTTCCTAGCCCGCCGACGCCGCCCGCCAGCGCTTCAGCAGCAGCGAGTTGGCAACCACGCAGACGCTGGAGAACGCCATCGCGCCTCCCGCCAGCGTCGGGCTCAAGTAGCCGAGGGCCGCCGCCGGAATGCCGACGACGTTGTAGACGAACGCCCAGAACAGGTTCTGCTTGACCTTGCGCAGGATCGTCCGGCTGGCGGCGATGGCCGCCGGCACCAGCGTAGGCAGCGGGCGCATCAAGGTGATGCCGGCGCTTTCCATGGCGACGTCCGTGCCGCTGCCGATGGCGATGCCGACGTCCGCCGCCGCCAGCGCTGGCGCATCGTTGACGCCGTCGCCCACCATCGCCACGCACTCGCCATTGGCTTTGAGCCGTCGAATCGCTTCCACCTTCTGCTGCGGCAGCGCTTCGGCCTGGGCGTCGGCGATGTCCAGCCGACGCGCCAGCGCTTCTACCACCGATGGCCGGTCGCCGGAGAGAATCAGCGAACGAACGCCCTGTTTCTCGAGTTGCGCCACGGCTTCGGCGGCCTCCGGGCGCACCGGGTCCGAGAATGCCAAGGCGCCGAGCGCTCCTTCGTCGTCGGCCACCCAGACGACGGTTTGCGCACCGTCGCCGAACGGCACCGCCGGCGGTTCGGCCAGACGCGGGCTGCCGACGCGAATCCGCAGGCCGTCGACCAAGCCGCTGACTCCGGAACCAACGTGGTTGCGAAAACGCTGCACCGGCGGCGGTTCGATGCCGCGGCCCTTGGCGCAGGCAACCACGGCCTTGGCAAGGGGATGTTCGCTGGACTGCTGAACGCCGGCCGCGAGCCTCAGCAGTTCGTCTTCGCTGCCACGCAAGGCCAGCACGTCGTCGACCATCGGGCGGCCGACGGTGAGCGTGCCGGTCTTGTCGAACACCGCGACGTCCAGCGACGGCGCGCGCTGCAAGGCGTCGACGTCCTTGATGAGAATGCCGCCCCTGGCGGCGGCGCCGGTGCCGGTCAGGATGGCCGTTGGCGTGGCCAGCCCCAGTGCGCAAGGGCAGGCGATGACCACCACCGAAACCGCGGCGATCAGCGCCTCTTCGAGGCTGCCGCCGAAGAGCAGCCAGCCGGCGAAGGTCGCGGCCGCCAAGGCGACGACGATGGGCACGAAGATCTGGCTGACCCGGTCCACCAGGCGCTGCACTCTGGCCTTGCCGCGCTGCGCATCCGCCACCAGGCGGACGATTCGCGCCAGCGTGCTGGATTCGCCGAGCGCCGTGGCGCGCAGCTCCAGATAGCCGCTGGCGTTCACCGTGCCGCCGGCGACGCGATCGCCAACCTGCTTGGCCACGGGCATGCTTTCGCCGGTGAGCAGCGATTCGTCCACGTCGCTGCTGCCAAGCACGACCTCGCCGTCCACCGGCACACGCTCGCCAGGACGCACGAGCACGATGTCGCCGCGCTCGATTTCGGCCAGCTGCGCTTCGCTCACCGAGCCGTCGGCGCGACGACGCCGGGCGAACTCCGGGCGCAGCCCCATCAGGTGGCGAATGGCGCCGGTGGCGGCGCGTTTGGCGCGGGATTCCAAGTGCTTGCCAAGAAGCACCAGGGTGATGATGACCGCGGAGGTCTCGAAGTAGAGTTCGCCGTCTGCGGCTTCGCCAAGCACGATCAAGAGATACCAGCTGTAGGCATAGGCGACGCTGGTTCCGAGCACCACCAGCACGTCCATGTTGGCAGCGCCGCCACGCACGGCGTTGAAGGCGGCGCGGTAGAAGCGCGCCCCGATGACGAACTGGACGGGGGTTGCCAGCAGCACTTCCGCCGCTGGCATCAGGTGCCACTCCTCGTAGCCGAGCAGAGCGAGGATCATGCCGCCGACCATCGGCAGCGCCAGCACCACCGCGGCCACGACGGTGCGGCGTTCCGCATCCAGCCGGCGCTGCTCGTCTTGCGCCCGTTGTCGATGCTCTTCGTCGCCGACTTCGCCGGTCGCCAGCCGATAGCCGGCGCGGCGCACCCGCTCGACCAGACTGGCATTCGAGGCGGCGCCAGCGACGATCGTGACCGCCGCCCGTTCGAGGGCCAGATTCACCTCGGCGTCCAGCACGCCCGGCTCGCCGCGCAGCGCCTTCTCGACGCGCGCGGAACAGGCGCTGCACGTCATGCCATGCACGGCGAAGGTGCGCTGTTCGGTGGCCACGTTGAAGCCGACGCGGGCAACCGCCTGGGTCAGATCGCCAGCGCTCGCGGCGTTGCGATCGATGCCGACGACGGCGCGTTCGAGGGCGAGGTCGACGTCCGCGCTCAAGACGCCGGGCACACGTTCGAGCGCTTTGCCGAGGCGCGACACGCAAGCCGCGCAGGTCATCCCCTCGACAGGCAGTTCGAGCTCGATTGGCGAATCGAGCGGCGCGGCCATCAGGTATTGACGAACAGCGCCAGCATCCCTAGCCAGACGAGCAGCAGAAAGTGCCAGTACAGGGCGCACAGATCGATGCTGTGGCGCAGCCGCTGGCGATTCGCCGCCGCTGCATCCTCGCCTTCCGCGACGGCCGGGCCCGCCCCTGCGAATCGCCGCGCCGCCCTGGCCCAGGCGACCAGGCCGCCGAGCAGGTGGACGCCGTGAACGCCGGTGATGAGGTAGAAGAAGGCGTTGGCGGGATTGGCGTGGGCGTAGTAGCCGCGCGCCACCAGCTCGTTCCACACCACCAGCTGCAGCACCAAGAACGCCAACGTGGCGCCGCCAGCGGCCAGGAACGCCAGCTTGGCGGTGCCGGTGTCGCCTGCTCTGGCAGCCCGCCGCGCCCACTCGTAGGCGCCGCTGGCGAGCACCAGCACGGCGGTGTTGAACCACAGCAGCATCGGTTCGGGCAGGGGCGCCCAGTCGGACTGCCGGCCGGCGCCGAACTCCAACGGCTCCAAGCGCATGTGGTAGGCGGCGAAGAACAGCGAGAACAGCACCCCGACGATGGCCAGAAAGCACACCAGCGCCACTTTCTGGTTCGACGCCGCGTAGGAGGCGGTGCGCAGTTCGCTAACGCTGCCCGCTTGGTAGATCCAGGGCTTTTCGGCGAGACGCTTGAAGATGTTCATGGGGCTATTCTAAGCCTTCCTTCGCCGTCCGGGTGTTCCCGTTTCCGTCCGCAAGCGCCGCAAGCGGCTTGGACACGCGCTGCGCCACGCCGTCGTGATAGCGGGTCGCGCCGCCGGCGAAGCCAGCCACGCGCAGGGCGACGGCGACGCTGCCGCTGCCGCGGTTCTCCCAGAACCAGCCGTGGATGCCGTCGTAGGCGGCAACGTAGGTGCCGCGATCGGCGCTGCCTCGGCCGACGGCGAAGCTCTCGGCAAAGCCCGCCGGCGCGCCTGCCGGCTCGGCGTGCAGGTCGAACACCACCTCGCCGCTGGCGGCCCAGCCGTACACCAGCCCGTCGCCCTCGGCCAGGTCGTACTTGAACTCGACGGACTCGAACGGCGCCAGTTCGAACCGGCGACGGTCGGCAACGAGGCGGGAACCGGTGCGGGAGACTTGAGAGGGCTCCTCCCCCGCGAGACCGACCAGCCCCAAGACACCGCCGACGCCCGTCGGGTCGATGCCGAACTCGGCCGGCAGCACCGTCGTGAAGAACACCGCCAGCGCCGCCAGAAAAGCGCCTGCCGTCGCCAGCGCGATACGCTTGCCGCTCGCCTTGCTGGCTTCGGCTGCCATCAGGAACCGAACAGCCAGCCGGCGAGCTGGTAGGTCGCCAGCAGGAATCCGGCGGCCATCAGCAGCACGTTGAGGCCGAAGGCGGAGCGCTCGAAGCCGGGGCGTTCGCGCCACCACGCCAGCAGCCCCACCACCGCCGCCAACGCCAGGAACTGGCCCAGCTCCACGCCGACGTTGAAGCTCGCCAAGTTCACCGCCAGGCCATCGGCGGAGAGCTGCAGCTCCTGCACCTTGGTCGCCAGCCCCAGGCCGTGGCAGAGGCCGAAGGCGAACACGGCGAAGCGGACGTTGGGCGAGAAGCCAAGCGCGCGCTGGAAACCGCCGATGTTCTCGAACGCCTTGTAGACGACGGACAAGCCGATGACCGCGTCCACCAGGTAGGCGTTCACCTGCCACGCGCCGAGCACCCCGGCCAGCAAGGTGATGCTGTGCCCCAGCGTAAACAGCGAAACGTACAGCACGACGTCCTTGAGGCGACGCAGAAAGAACACGACGCCGACGAGGAACAGCAGGTGATCGACGCCGGTGACCATGTGCTTGGCGCCGAGGTAGGCGAACGGAACCATCGCCGGGCCGTCCAGCTGCTGCACGTAGGAGGCGTTGTCGCCGGAGATGCCGTGCGCCAGCGCCAGCGGCGCCGCCAGTGCCGCCACGGCAAGCATCGTCGCAGCGCCGACGACGCCCCTGCGCCGCTTCGTCGACGTCACGCTGCCAGCCACCGCCAGCCTGTGGCCGGAACCGTCCCGCTATCGTTGCGGCAAGTCGCGCGCATAGACCTGGTGGCAGGCGACGCAGACGTTGTACAGGTGGCCGCCCTTCTCGAACAGCGTCTCGGCATCACGCTCGTCCACGGCACTGACGAGTTCCATGCCCACCCGCGTCATGCCGTTGGCGAACTCCACCCAGGCGTCGGCGCCGGCCGGCGATGCTTCGGGCATCAGGTGCGGCAGCAGCAGCAGATTGCCGCTCTCCGCCAGCACCGCGGCGCTGTGCCGAACCCGCGCCCACTCGTCGTCGCTGGTCGGCCGCAAGTCGCGCTGTCCTTCGGCGGTCAGCACGAAGCCAGCGGAACTCCAGACGACGTCCGCCGCTGGATCCAAGAGCCACGTCATGGTCTCCTTCATGTCGCCAACCGCCTGCACCGGCATCGTCGGCGCGGCCTGTTCGCAGCCGATCTGGGCCAAGGCGAACAGCGCCGCGGCCATCGCCACCGCCCGGCGGGGCGAGAAGAACAGGCGTTGCGGCTTGGTTGGCAAGGGTGCGTTCCGATTAGCGCAGCGACGCCGATTCTAGCCGCTTGGCGGCAGGCACGCGCCACAAGCCTGCGACTTCCGGCCGGAAGTGCCGCGGCTGCATGGCGCAAATCCACGAATCTTGGCGCAACGTGCCAACCGAACCGCGAGGATCAGCGAATTAACTTGCCCAAATATCAATGCCTTGCAATCCATGATGTCGCAGTGGCACATGACTTGCAGCAGTTGGGTACGATCACCTCAGCCGACCCAAGGAGGCCCTATGGATCCCTTCGCCTTTGCCGCGCTCATCGTCGTCTGCGTCTTCGTTCTGAAGGTCTACCAAGCCTATCTGCGCTCCCGGGGCGGCAGTTCGGCAAAGATGGCGGATCTCGAAGAGCGCATTGCGGCCCTAGAAGGACGCGATCGTCGGGCGGGCGCGAATCTCGAAGAACGGGTGCGCGCTCTGGAAACCATCGTTACGGACTCGAAGTTCCAGCTGGACCGCGAACTGGACAAACTGCGCGAAGAGCAGTGACCGCCCGCAAGGCCGCCCGCCTCAGCCGGAGAAGCCGATCCAGCGCCCCGCCGCCGCAACGGTGAACCACAGGCCCAGGGAACCCGCCGCCGCCAGCCTCGCCAGCCATGCCGGTGCATCGTCCATCGCCGCCACGCGATTGCGGAAACCGAACGTGAACGCCAGCGCACCCAGCAAGGCCGCCATCTTCACCTCGAAGGAGTCGTTGAAGCAGCACTTCACGGCTTCGGAGAGGAACAACGGCACGCCGGTGAGCAGCATGGTCGCCAAGCTGCCAAGGAACCAGGGCCTGGCGCTGGCAAGCACCGAAGCGGCGCCAAGCCGCTTCAAGCCGACGCCGAAGAGGCGCAGATCCACCACCAGCACGGCGCCGCCCAGCATCGCCAAGCCCAGCAGGTGAACCGCTTCGACGGCTGGGAACAGCCACAGGGATTCGCGGATGGCGTTGCCGATCCAGGTTTGCTCCAGCCGGTCGTAGGTGTCGAACCAGCCGAACCGCTCGCACCACGTCGGCGCCATCAAGGCGCGGCCTCGGCGAGTTCCACGGCGCAGCCGGCGGCCCAGGCCACGAAGGCGGACTGCCCACGCCCGCAATCGAACCAGTTGTAGGCGATCATGCGGCCAGCCACGATGACCCCCGCCCAGAGGCTAAGCGAGAACGCCGCCGTCAGACGCACCGGCAACGGCGGCTTCGGCAGACCGTCCCAGCGTTGCCGATCCCGCGACACCCGTCGGTGGAACCACCAGGCGTTCACCGCAGCCAGCAGCAGCAGCACCACCTTGACGCGAAACCAGACGCTGTGCGCCGTGCGCACCGGAATGGCGTAGAACAGCAGCACGCCGGTCGACACCATGACGACGAAGCCGGCAACGGACCAAGGCAGCAGACGGCCGGTGAGCTCGGAAACCGGGGTCTGGCGGAAAGCCCAGCCGAGCATGCGCAGGTCCACCATCGCCAACATGCCGACGAACAGCATCAGCGACAGCACGTGGGTGGACTCGATCAGCGGATACATCCACAGCGACTCGTGCAGCGCCGTGCTCCACGCATGGCCATCCAGCCACTCGGCGAAGCCGTGCAGCGGCGACGGCGCGTAGACGCCAGAGGTATCCACGACTCGGCGCATCCCTCGAGACGGGGGAGCGCTTGGCGGCGGTGAGCGCCTAGCTCTCTTTCTTCTCGCCCTCGGACGCCTCGGCGTCGTTGCTTGACGGACGCGGCGGCTCGGTGGGATCGGCGCCGTCCCTCGGCGCGCCAGTGCCGCTCGAACCCATGAACAGCGTCTGGCCGTTGGCGAAGGTCATGTTGCGGCCGTTGCCGCTGTTGGACAGATCCTTGGACTGGTAGCCGTCGATGACGACCTCCGTGCCGATCGGCACGGAGTTGCGGTGGATGCCGCGGCGCAGCAGGGTGTTCGGCGTGCCCGCCTCCATCATCCACACCGTCTTGCTGCCGTCCTCGTTGGTGTGTTCGACGTGGAACCACGCATGCGGATTGGTCCACTCGATCTTCACCACCGGGCCGCGCACGATGATCGGGCGGTTGGGGTCGAACTCCGCGCCGAAGGCGTGGTGGGCCGACGCCTTGACGCCCGCCATCGCCATGACGCCCAGCAGGGTCGCCGCCAGCGTTTTCGCAACGCTCCTCGTCGCCGACGTGTTGACTTTGCGCATCTCTTGCCTCCCGCCTATTCGTCGCCAGCGCTTGCCGCCTGGGTCGCCATCCACTCGGCCTCCAGCCGTCGGGCGCCGCGCAGGATGTTGCCCATCGAGTAGTTGCCTTCGTGGCAGGCGTACTCGTACACCGGCTCGTCGCTCTGCGGCCAGACGTATTCGCCGGTCCACGGGCCTTCCCAGGCGTCCGGGTCTTCCACCGTGAAGTTGTAGAGCAGGGTGTTTTCGTCGATGCGCGAGAAGCGTTCCACGACGTGCAGATCCCGCGACGCGCCGACGTGGGATGGCGTGTCGTTGAAGTTGATGGTGTCCACCACCAGGGTGTCGCCTTCCCACCAGCCGATGGAGTCGCCGAGCCAGCGCCGCATGTCGTCCGGCGCGTGCTCGCTGTTCATGCGCACGATGCGTGCGTCGTGAACCATCTCGGTGAGAATCATGATGTGCTCCGGCGTCTGCACGATGCGCTTGTGGTTGTTGTAGAGGGTCGGCAGCATCGGCGGTCCGGCGGTGGAGCCGAAGCCGAGCAGGCAGCGGTCCGGCAGCGGCCGGCTCTCGGGATCGTCGTAGGGGCCGGCGCCGCCCTCTTCCATCCACCACGCCGTGCCGTCGTTCTCGTGCGCGTATTCGCGAAAACGCGCGCCCCGGCGCGCCTGGCCCGCCGCGGTCCATGCCGGACGCCGGCCGCTTGGCGGATCGACGACGATGGAGGTGCGGTACTTGCCGTCGATCTTGAAGTTCTGCTCGCCCGGGTCCACCCAGAGCGAATCGTAGCCGCCGACGTTGCCAGCGGCGCCGGGAGAACCGTCGCCGCCCACCGGCGGCGCGCCGCGGTCCGGCCGCTGGTCCTCGGAGCCTTCGGCGAGGCTTCGCGCCGCCCGTTTGGCGTTGAACTCGGCGCGTTCTTCGCTCAGAAACTCTTGATCGCCCCGGCGTTCGAGGGGCGTGATGGTGGCCGTGTCGTAGTAGCCGGAGAGGTCCGG
The DNA here is from genome assembly GCA_965199875.1 of Candidatus Azotimanducaceae bacterium. Classification (GTDB taxonomy): domain Bacteria; phylum Pseudomonadota; class Gammaproteobacteria; order Pseudomonadales; family Azotimanducaceae; genus VXYL01. The sequence continues at coordinate 1,151,477 of OZ241346.1, forward strand.
CTTGCCGTCGGCAGTGCGCGGAATGTCGCCCCACGCCATTTGCGCCACCACGACCACCAGCACCAGAGCGGCCGCCGCAAAGCCCATTTGCACCCAGCCCAGCAGCTGGTTGCCGCGCACGCTGCTTCGGTTCCTGCCATTTGCCTTCATGCCATTGCCTCCTTCCGGCTTCAACGCCGGATCTTCGCCTGCTGTCGCCTATTCACGCTTCGCCTATTCCACGCTTCGCCTATTCGTGCTTTGGCGGCCCGTCCTCCGGCCAGCGTTGCAGAGGATTCCGCCGCCACGCGCCGTACATCAGTTCCTCAACGAACTCCACGCATTTGAAGTCCAGCAGCATGGCGTTCGGCTCCATGCGCCGATACAGCGGCATGCTGATCTTCCACGGCCGCGTGAAGGTTTCCGGATCGTCGATGAGCGCCTCGTAGTGCAGATGGTCGGGGCTCGTCGGCGTGTAGCGCTCCACCACGGTCAGCTGATTGCTGTGGTGGTTGCCGGCGCGGTCGAACCAGGTCTGGTCGTTCAAGCTGGTGACCGTCAGCACCAGCGTGTCGCCTTCCCAGCTGGCTACCGACTGGCCCATCCAGGAGTCCACCGGCGCTGGCCCCGGATCTTCGCTGTAGATGTTGCGCACCGCGCCGGCGAACTGGTAGACGAACTCGATCTCCTGGTCGCCCTGCAGAATGCGGAACGGCTGCGGGATGTAGGTGGCTCTCGGCACGCCGGGCAGAAAGCACTTGATCTCCGGGTCGCGCTCGAGCCACAGGCGACGGTTCTCGTCCCGTTTCGCCAGCGCCTCGGGTTTGTAGGGAATCCTGCCACCCTCGACGACTCCGAGCCCCGGCGGCACCGACGCCACCGCGCCCAGGAGCACCGTCGCCAGGTCCGGCAGCGGGCCGTGCGGCCCCTCGCGCAGCGACATCGAGGGCCGCGCCATGTGCCGTTCGATGTCGTAGTTGGCCTCGTTGAGCGCCTGCCAGACGCCGTTCAGATCAGGCCGGACGCCATCGGCCGCCCGAGGCGCCACGTAGCCGGCTTGGCCGGTTTCTTCGGCGAAAGCGCTCGGCAGCCAAGCCAGGCAGATCGTCGCCGCCACCCAAACGCCACCGCGAACCGCATTTACGCAAGACAAGCGCACCACCTCGTTCCTCGCCTCCAATCAGCGCCGTACCTTAACACAGCCTCCGCCGCTGGTCGTTGCGGAATCCGTTGGCGCCCGCCCGTGTTCCAGCCAGAACCGCGCAACCGTCTCGGCGACGTGTTCGACGCCTACGCGCACCGGCTGCCAGCGCAACGGAAAGAACCGCTGATACGCCGCGCTGGCGAAGCGCGGGTCCGCCAGAACCGCGACGCCGGCCTGGTTTCCCCGGGCGATGCGGCCGATGGCCTGCACCACGCGGGTCATCGCCGGTTGGCGATAGGCCACCTCGTCGCCGTCGTCGGCAATGCCGGCGGCGACGCTGTCCCTGGCGACGAGGTCGCGCTGCAGCGAACGCGGCGCCAGCCCGGGTCCGACCACGACGATGCTGCCGACGGCGCTGCCGTCGAAGTCCACCGACTCGGCGAAGACGCCGCCCATCACCACGAAGCCCACCCGCCCGGCCGGCGCTTCGTTCATCCAGCGAATGAAGTCGTCGCGCTCGGCGAGATCCATGCGCGCCGTCTGGCAGCGGCTGTCGACGGCGCCGTAGGCAAGGGCCAGCAGGCGGACGTACTCGAAGGAAGGCAGCGCCACCAGGCAGTTGCCGGGCGAGGCTTCGGCAACGCCCCGAACCAGTTCCGCCAGCGACGGCAGGGTGCGCGTTCGGTCGCGGTAGTACGTCGAGACGCCGGGCACCACGAAGACGCCCAGCCTTGCGCCGCCGCCGCCGAAGGCCAACGCCTTGGCGTCGTCGCCGAAGCCGTGAACGCGCTGGAAGGTCCGTGCCGGGCTGAGCGTTCCGGACTGCCGCACGCTGCCGTGGAACGGCGCCATCGTGGTGCGGATGTGGTCGCTTGGGTTGGTGCAGATCAATCGCACTCGAACCTCCCCGCGCTGGCCGCCAAGCAGGTAGTGGTAGCCGTCTTCCCGGGCCCGTTCCGTGGCGCGCTGGAAGTGCAGCGCCAGCCAGTAGGCTTCGGCAGCGGCAGGAAAGGCCTCCAGTTCGATCCCTTCCGCCGGCACGGTTTCGAGGAGCCGATCGACGGCGCGGCAAAGCGCCGCCGGCGGGTCGATTTCGCGCTCGCCGTCGCCGCTGCCCCGGCCAAGCGCGGCAAGGGCGCGGTCCAGCGAGCGAAAGCGGCTGACCGCGACGCTCGGCAAGGCCGCAGCCGACAGCGCCGCCCGCACCGCCGGGCGCGGCAGTTCGGCGCTCAGCATGTCGCGCGCCCGTTCGCCCAGCTGGTGCGCCTCGTCCACCACCAGCGCCACCTTGCGGAAGACGGCGTTGTCCAGCCGCCGCAGACGCACCACGGGGTCGAAGACGTAGTTGTAGTCGCAGATCACCACGTCCGCCCACTCGGCCACGTCGAGGGACAGCTCGAAGGGGCAGACGCGGTGCCTGGCGGCCACCCGCTCCACCTGCTCCCGGGTCGCCAAGCCGACGGCGAGCAGATCGCGCCGCGCCGCGGGCAGGCGCTCGTAGTAGCCGCGCGCGTACTCGCAGTCGCTGCCGCAGCGCTCGCCTGAGTTGAAGCAGATGCGTTCCTTGGCGGTGATCGTCACCGCCGTGGCGGCGCCGACGTCGCCAGCAGCATCGCGCAACGCCCCTTCCGCGGCGCGCTGTCCGGTGCTGCGGGAGGTCACGAACACCAGCCGCTGGATCTCGCCGGCCGCCATCGCCTTCAACGCCGGGAACAGACACGCGATGGTCTTGCCAGCGCCGGTCGGCGCTTCCACCAGGCAGTGCTCGCCGTCGCGAAACGCACGGTAGACGTGCTTCGCCAGGCGGCGCTGCTCGCCGCGAAAGCCGCCGTAGGGGAAGGACATGGCGGCAAACGCCCGATCCCGAGCGCGAAGGCGCTCCGCTACCGCCTCCAGCCACGCGGCATAGATGCCGCAGGTGGCCTCGAAGAACGCGATCAGATCGGCGCTGCTCCAAGCCTCCTCGAAGACGGTTTCCGTCGGCCGGCGGGGATGCAGGTAGACCAGGCGCAGCGTCAGTGCTGCGAGCGTCTCGTCGGCAAGCGCCAGCATGCCGCCGTAGAGGCGCAGCTGCGCCAGATTCGCGTCGCCAGCCCGGGCATGCAGCTGCCTGGCATCGGCGCGCGTGGTCTTGACCTCCTCCACCACGCCGGCGGCCGCGTCCCAGCCGTCGATGCGGCCCTGCACCTCGAAGGCGGCGCCGAACGGCGCCGCCACCCGATGTTCGCGCCGATAGCCGTCGCCCCGCTGCTGCTGCCACTGCTTCTGACGGGCGATTCCCTCCTGCGCCAGGGTCGCGGACGGCTGGCGGCCGTGGATGTCGCCCCGACGATGAACGAACTCGGCCAGCTCCTTGACGGCGACTTTCACGAGCGCAGGCGAAAGCGCAGCACCCGCACCGGCAGGCCATGCTTCTGCAGCGCCTGTATCCACAGCCGCTGATGGATTTGCAGCTGGTCGTTCGGCCCCTTCACTTCGACGAACTCGTAGCGGCCGGGCGCGTAGATCACGGTGAGGTCGGGAAAGCCCGAGCTTTTGCCAGCCAGGTCCTCGCGGACGATGGCCAGCAGACGGCGCAAGTCGTCCTCGGGGATGGCTTCGACGACGGCGTTCGCCACCTCGGGCGTGAAGCGCCGCCAGTTGAACAGCCGATTGGCGACGCCCGCCTTGGCCTCGGCGGTCGCCAGCAGCCGGGGCCGCAGCGGCGCGTCGAGCGGGTCTGCGCAGGTCGCGGCGCGCACGGCGAAGAAGTCCGGCCACGCGAGGTCCACCGGCGCGGTCTGAAAGGGGTTGGCGAAGGCGCCCTCCACCGGGGCGAAGATCCACGACCAGTAGGCCAGGCCGAAGATGCCCATCGGCAGGTTGTTCTCCAGGTGCCAGCCGCAGCCGCCATCGGCGGCAAGAACGCTGAGCGCGTGCTCTTCGATGCTGGCAACCGGGGCGTCGAGCAAGCAGTCGACGACGGGCAGCGACGGGCGCCGCCGGGCCCGCGCGAAGCGCCTGGCGAAGTCCGCCTCCAACGCCGAGCGCGGCTGCGCCAGGACGGCGCTGCGCAGCGCTTCGACGCCGTCGCGATCGCCAAGCCGATGCAGCACGCGCATGCGCCGCTCGCGCCCGGGCGGCAGGTTCGAGCGGGCGTAGCAGGCCAAGGCGGTGTCGAAGTCGCCAAGGCGTTCCAAGTTGCGTCCCAGCTGGTTCAGAACGCGGCCGCGACGGCGCTCCAGGGTGCGGTTCCGGCAAGGCCGCCATAGCCTCGTCAGCAGATCGGCCGCCAGCCGAGCGCCGTTCGGCGGCGTCGGGCGGCGGCCCAGCGCGGCGACTTCCCCTTGCGCTTGCAGCAGGCGCAGATAGTCGTCGAGCGCATCGCGGTCCGGGAACTGCCGCGTCTGCCGGGACAGGCCGACCGCCTCGAAACGATGCACGCCCAGATCGCGCATGACGAAGACGGTGAAGTCCTTGACCGGATCGCCGAAGAACAGCAGCCGGTAGAGCGCCAGAAGATCGCTGCCAAGAAGACGCAGCCAAGCGGCGCGGCGCCGCAGCCGCCAGCGCCCGACGCGCTCGCCGACCTTGGCCGTGATCAGCGCCACCAGCCGCGCCTTCGGAACCCTTGCGCCAGGCGCAACCTCCCAGAAGACGCGACGCAGCTCGTCGAGCTTGAAGAGACCGAGAAGGTCGTCCAAGGGCACGGCCGGGCAGCGCTCGACCAGCCCCATGTCGGCCAGCTCCTGCAGCGCGTCGCGGAGCTCGGCCTCGTCGCCCACTTCCCGATACGCCAGCGCATCCTGCCGCAGCACCGGCTTGCGCCCCGCCAAACGCGCGAACAGGCGCTGCGCGGCCGGCGTCAGAGCGCGAATGCGCCGCCCGTAGGCCAGTTCCTCGGCGCTCAAGATGTCGCCGTAGCGCTGCAGCACGGTATCCACGACCAGCAGCAGGTTCTCGGCGTAGTAGTGCGCCGGCGGCGCCTGACGCGGATGCAGGTCCAGCCGCGGCAGGTTGACGGCCAGCTCGGCGGGTTCGCTCTCGGCCAAAAGCTCTCTCGTCTTGCAGGAAGGGATGCAGCAAGCTGTACGAACGTACAGAATACTGCAAAAGCGCGAGCGGTGCCCCTACGGCTTGGCAGGCTTCGTCGACGGCAGCGGCGCGCTGGGATCGAACACCTGGCTGATCCAGGCGCTGCGCGGGCGGTAGGGCAGGCCGCCGTCGAGGATCGCCTTCATGCGCGTTTCGGCTTCCGAGTAGACGTAGCCCGGGTCTTCCTCGGCCTCGGCCAGGATGTAGAAGATGCCGGACCGCAGCGCGTCGAAGACCATGTCGGCGCAGCGCGAGGGCGGCATGCCCATGGCCTTGAAGCGTTCGGCGATGACGTTGGCGGGGCTGGCGGCGGTGCGCTGCGGCGGGCCGCCGAAGCGCTGCGGGCGGTTGCGTTCGGAGGTGACGATGTTGGTGGCGACGACGTTGGGGCAGAGCACGTGTACCGACAGGCGCCCGCGCAGTTCCTGGAACAACGCCTCGGCAAGGGCGACGCAGGCGTGCTTGGACACGCCGTACACGCCTTGCGCGGCGCACAGGCCGTCTTGGGACGACGTCGCCACCACCGCACCCGGCGCGTCGCCGGCGACCATGTTCGGCACGAATGCGCGGATGCAGTTGGCAACGCCCTTGACGTTGACGCCGAGCACGAAGTCCCAGTCGATGTCCCGCGCCCGCAGCACCGCTCCGCCGCTGCCGACGCCAGCGTTGCAGCACAGCAGCGACACCGGACGCTGCGGGAAGCGCTTTGCGACGGCGGCGGCCAGTTCCATCACCTCGGCGTCGCTGGAAACGTCCACGCGGTGTCCGAAGACGCCGACTCCGGCGGCATCCGCGGCTGGCGACAGGCGTTCTTCGGCGGCGGCGATGGCGGCGGCTTCGATGTCCGCGACCACCGGATGCAGGCCGTGCTCGATGGCCTTCTCCGCCAACGCCAGGCCGATGCCGGAGGCGCCGCCGGTGATCACGGCCACGCCGCCGGCGAGGGCTTCGAGGTCCGGGTGGGCGTTGTCAACGGCATGGTGTTTGGGTTGTTGCGCCATCGCTGTCTCCTTGAACGTTGGTTTGGTTCTCGCGCCGTCACGCTATCCCGACCGCCGCGTTGCCCAGTCCAGCTTGCTGCGGCAGGATTCGTAGAAGTTGTGGCCGAGCGGAAAGGCCAGGCGCAAGGCCTGCGGGTGCTTGACGATGCGCACTTCGTCGTTGGCGACGAGCTCCTGGTCCACCTGCGAGTCGCAGCTCAGCCGCGGCGTCCGGGCGACATCGCCGATGCGGATGCTGATGCGCGACTGCCCGTGTACCACCAAGGGCCGGGAGGTGAGGGTGTGCGGGAACATCGGCACGATCACCACCGCGTCCAGGCGCGGATGCATGATCGGGCCGCCAGCGGACAGCGCGTAGGCGGTGGACCCGGTGGGCGTGGACACGATGACGCCGTCCGAGCGCTGGCGATAGACGAACTCGTCGTCCACGAAGAGGCTGAAGTCCATCATTCGCGACATGCTGCCGGCGTGGACCACCACGTCGTTCAAGGCCGTCGCGGCACCGCGTTGGGCCGGCTTGCCGTTCCGGCAGACGCTCGCTTCGAGCAGAAAGCGCTCTTCCACGGTGTGTTCGCCGCACAGCACGGCATTCAGCTTGGCGTCGATCTGCTGCGGCGAAATGTCCGCCAGAAAGCCAAGCCCGCCGCGATTGACGCCCAGCACCGGCACGCGGCTGTGCGCCACCTCCCTGGCGACGCCGAGGATGCTGCCGTCGCCGCCCACCACGACGACCAGGTCCGCCGCTTCGCCAACCGCGGCGCGGGGCGCGCCGCCGACCTTGCCCAGCATGGCGGCGGTCGCGGACTCCAGCACCACATCGACGCCGGCTGCTTCCAGCACCTTCAACACGACGGTCAACGAGTCGACCACGTGGGTGCTGCCGGGCCGGCCTACCACGGCGACGCGCCGGAACTCGGACATGGTGCTCCTGCGAGGACTGTTTGGGCCTTGAGTATACGGGTGCCGCTTGCTGGCTTGAGCGCGTCGGCGCCATGCGAGGGATCGACGCGGTCGGGTCACGCCGCCCTTGCCATCGAGCGGCCGCGCCCGTACTTTCGTAGGCGGTGGACTGCGAGGAACCGGCATGGCCGATGTCGAACAACTGCCGCGACAGACGGTTCGGAACGACGCCGCCTCGGCGGTGGACGACGCCGAGGTGTGGCGGACCATGCGCACCGAGGCGGCCGCGAAGGCGGCGGAAGAGCCCATTCTCGGCAGCTACTTCCACGCCACCATCCTGAATCACCAGAGCTTCCGTTCGGCGCTGTCCTTCAGGCTGGCCAGCAAGCTCGACAACCCGATGCTGCCGACGATGCTGATCCGCGACGTCATCGGCGAAGCGATGGCCGACGACGGCGGCATACTCGCCGCCGCGGTCGGCGACATCGTGGCGACGCACATCCGCGACCCCGCCTGCGCCGACCTGTCGACGCCGTTCCTGTTCTTCAAGGGCTTTCACGCCCTGCAGGCGCATCGCATCGCGCACTGGCTGTGGGGGCAGGGGCGGCACACCCTGGCGCTGTTCTTCCAAAGCCAGATCAGCGTCGGCCTTGGCGTGGACATCCATCCGGCGGCGCAAATCGGCCGCGGCATACTCATCGACCACGCCACCGGCATCGTCATCGGCGAGACGGCGGTGGTGGAAGACGACGTCTCCATCCTGCACGCGGTGACGCTCGGAGGTTCCGGCAAGGCCACCGGCGATCGCCATCCGAAGGTTCGCCACGGCGTGCTGCTGGGCGCTGGCTGCTCCGTCATCGGCAACATCGAGATCGGCGCCGAGGCGAAGGTGGGGGCGGGCAGCGTGGTGCTGGAAGACGTGCCCGCCCACGTCACCGTCGCCGGCGTGCCAGCCAGGGTGGTGGGCACGCCGCAGGAGGAAACGCCAGCGTTCGGCATGGACCACAGCTTGCGGTAGCGGCGTGTCGGGCAAGCGGGGCGCGACGAACGAAGAGCCAAGCGAGGCGCTAGTGTGCCGCTTCCAGAACAAAGCGCGTTCCAGTGGGGCGGGTTTCGTCGCTCGACTTGGACGCCGGGCCTTGCGGGGCGGCACATCCTCAAGCAGCACCTGCCGAGGCGACGACAGACGGAACGCGCCATTTGCCACGTCAATTCGGAATCGAACCGCTAGGCGCACCCTGCGGGGCGCGTTCGAGTTTGTTCGCAAACTGCGCCAGCCGCAAACTTGACTCATCCGTGAAGGTCGCCGCTCAAGGAACTCAGGTGTCTCGGGCGTTGGTGGTGTGGCGCTTCCTGGACGGAAAGCCAGGGCATGAGAAGCAGTCCGCCGGCCTGTTGCAGGGTGTGGAGGCCGCGCTCTGCGCCCACCGTACCGCCGCTGGCAGCGCAGCTCCGAACCCCGCGGCGCCGGCGCTTCGCATCTACGACTTCGACGTGCGCTTCAAGGCACTGCTGTGGCGGCAGATCCGCGCTCACCTCCTGGCCAGTGCGGCGGACATTCCAAAGCCCCAGCTGGTGCTCGGCGCCGGACACCGCACCCACCTGCCGGTTCTGCTTGCGCGAAAGTTCTGCGGCGGCGCCAGCGTGGCGCTGATGAAGCCGTCGCTGCCCCATCGCTGGTTCGACTTGATCTTCGTGCCGGAGCACGATCGGTTTCGCCCCCGCGCCAACGTCGTGGCGACGCGGGGCGTCATATGTCCTTCGGTTGGCGGTCGCCAAGGCGCAGACGCGGCAAGCAGGGACAGCCGCCAAGGCTTGATCCTGCTCGGTGGCGCAAGCCGCCACTTCGTCTGGGACAACGCCGCCGTCGCGGCGCAGATCGCCGCCGTCGCCAGCGCCGCCAGCGACGTGGACTGGCAGATCTGCGACTCCCGGCGCACGCCTTCCGGCATGGCCGAGGCGCTGCCGGCGCTGCCCAATCTCAGCTATCTGCCGCGCCACGCCACCGGAGGAGACTTCCTGGAACGCGCGCTGGCCACGGCGAACTGCGTCTGGGTGACGGCCGACAGCGCGTCGATGCTCTACGAAGCGCTCTCGGCCGGCGCCAGGGTTGGCGTCGTCGAACTGCCGCTGAAGAACGCCAGTCGCGGCAACAAGCACGAACAGGGCATTCGACTGCTGCGCTCCCAGGGCCACATCCGCTCCACGAGGGACGGCTTCGAGCTGCCGGAGCGGGGCGCCATGGCCCGCTTCGCGCCCGAGAACCGTCGCTGCGGGAAGATCGTCGTGGAACGTCTGCTGAAACGCAGCGGGTTTGCTTGAGCAAGCGTCAGACGGCACTATTCGCAACTCGCACGGGTCTTGCCCGCTTGGTTCCGGCCTCGTCCGCCGCTGGCGTTGCTCTGATGTTGCGCAGAATCTTTGTTCCAACGAGCTTGCGCTGGCTGGGCGCGGTGCCGCTGGCGCTCGCCATCGCATGCTGTACACCGAAGGCGGGTGCGCCGTCGGCCGCTGCGATTGCCGCCAACGACCGTGGCGTCGCGCTGATGGGGCAGTACCAGTACGCCGCCGCCGAGGAGGCATTCCGCCAACTCGCCGCCGACCAGCCGCAGTGGCTGGAAGCGCGGGTGAACCTCGCCATCGCGACCTTGAACCGCCAGCAGGAGGGCGACGAGCAGCTGGCGCTGGATCTGCTCGCCGCGGTGTTGGAGGAATCGCCGACGCACCTGCGCGCTCTGTACACCAGCGCCATCCTGCACCTCTATCTGGGCGATGCCGCGCGCGCCGCCGGGCTGCTGCGCCAAGTCGCCGCGGCGGACGATCAGGACGCCTACGCTGCCTACTTCCTGGGCCAGGCGTTGCTGCAGCAGGGCGACATGGCGGCGGCCAGCGAGTGGCTGTTGAAGAGCGTGGAACTGGACCCGTACCTGCGCAGCGGCTACTGGGCCGGCGCCCAGGCGCTGCGCCGCGCGGGGCGCAGCGACGAAGCCGACCGGATGCTGGCCGAGTACCAGCGTTTCGCGGCCAATCCGGCGGCTCGTCTGGCCGGATTCTCGTATGCGCGCATGGGCCCCAAGGCCGCCGCCTTGGCCGTTGCCCCGGAGCGGCCGGCACCGGCGGCGAAGAAGCCCGAGGGAAGCCTGTTCGGGGCGGGGCGGCGCTTGCCGTCGCCAGTCGCCAGCGGCAGCTTGACGAGCGCGGACATCGACGGCGATGGCATCCAGGATCTCGCCATGACCAACTCTTCAGGAACCACGGTTCTGCTTGGCAGCGAGGAAGGCTTCGCATCGGTCGAGCATCCGTTGGCGAAGGTCCGCGCCGAGGCGCTGCTTTGGGGCGACATGGACGACGACGGCTTGCTGGACGTGGTGGCCTGCTCTGGCGACGGCGTTCAGGTCTGGCGCCAGCAGCCAGCGGGAAGCTGGGCGAAGGCTGCCGCGCTGGGCGCCACGCCGTGCGCCGCCGGCGCCGTCTTCGATGCCGACCACGACGGCGACCTCGACGTGTTCAGCACCGGGCCCGCCGGCAACGAGCTCTACAGCAACGATCGCGACGGCGGCTTTCGGCTGCTGGCCAAGGACATGAACTTGCAGCAGAGCGATGGCCGCCAGGTGCTCCTAGCCGACCTCGACGCCGATCGGGACGTGGACGTGCTCGTGCTCAACCGAACTCCGCCGCACGCGGTTTGGCAGAACGACCGCACCTGGAACTACCGGCCTTTCCCCGGCCTCGCGGACTTCCAGCAGACGCCGCTCGCCGCCGTGGCCGCCGCGGATGCCGATGCCGACGGCTATCGGGAACTCTACGGCCTGGCCCCAAGCGGCGCGCTGTGGCGCTGGCGCTACGACGGCGCCACGTGGGAACGACAGCCGCTCGATGCCGCAGCCGACGGGGAGAGCGCGGCGGGGGAGTTGGACGTCGCCGACTTCGACGGCGACGGCAGGCTCGAACTGCTGCGCGTCCGGCAGGACGGTTTCGACATCGTTGAACCGGCCTCGGGAGATGTTCGCCATCGGCAGCGCGTGGACGGTCTCGCCACTGCCCTCGCCGTGACCCAGAACCCGGGCGACGGGCCTTCGCTGCTGGGGCTGGACGCCGAAGGGCTGATCCTGTGGCCGCCCGGCGCCGGTCGCCATCGGTTCCTCGAACTGGCCTTGAGCGGCCGCAGCGAGGCGGAGCAGATGCGCTCCAACGCCAGCGGCATCGGCACGCTGGTGAAGGTTCGCGCCGGCGGCCGCTGGACGGTGCTGGACGCCGTGGACACCCACTCCGGCAGCGGCCAAAGCCATCGGCCTTTGAGCGTCGGCCTCGGCGGTCTGGCGCAGGCGGACTTCATCGCCCTGGAGTGGTCGGACGGCGTCACCCAGACCGAGCTGGAGCTGGCCTCCGGCGAACGCCACGCCATCGTCGAAACCCAGCGCCAGCTCGCCAGCTGCCCGGTGTTCTTCGTCTGGGACGGCCGCCGCTACCGCTTCGTCAGCGACGTGCTGGGCGGCGCGGCGCTCGGCTATCTGAGCGCGCCGGGCGTCTACGCGCGGCCGCGGCCGGAGGAGGGCTACCTGCTCGATGCCGGGATGCTGGCCGAGCGCAATGGCCGCTACCACGTCAAGCTGAGCGAACCCATGGAGGAGAACGCCTATCTGGACTCGGCGACGCTGACCGCCTACGACGTGCCGGCGCCCTGGTCGCTGGCGCTCGACGAACGCCTGGCGACGAGCGCGCCGCTGGCGACCGGACGCGCCATCCACTTCCGCCACGAACACCTGCCGGTGCGGGTCGTCGACGCCGCCGGCGAAGACGTGACGTCCCTTGCCGTCGCCAAGGACGAACGAGCGCCGCCGCCGGGTGCTCGCGACGAGCGTTTCATCGGCCTGCTGGACCGGCAGCAGGTGCTGACGCTGACCTTCGCGCAAGCGCTGCCCGCTGGCGCGGTGCTGCTCGCCGACGCCTGGATCGAATTCCCCTACTCGCAGACCGTGTTCGCCGCCTGGCAGGCCGGTTTGCGCTATCGGCCGGTGACCGTCGAGGCCCGAGCCGCCCACGGCGACTGGCAGCCGCTGGCGGTGGAGTTCGGCTATCCGGGGGGAATGCCCCGGGCCATGGCCCTGCCGCTGTCCGACCTGCCGCCCGGCATCCGGCAGTTGCGGCTGTCGTCGAACATGGAGATCTACTGGGACCGCCTGCGCGTCGTTCAGGAAGAACCAACGGATGTGCGGATCGCCACGCATCCGGTCGCCGCCGCCCGCGCCGCCCGCACCGGCTTCGCCAGACGCAGCACTGGAGCGCAAAGGCTGCCGCACTACGACTACGGCCAGCGGGCGACGTACTGGGACGCCAAGACGCCGCGCGGCTTCTACACGGCGCTGGGCGATGCCACGGAACTGGTGCGCGAGATCGACGGCGCCCTCGCCATCATCGGCAGCGGCGAGGAGATCCACTTGCAGTTCGCCGCGTTTCCGGCGCCGCCGCCCGGCCATCGCCGCTACTACGCCATCCGCTTTCACGGCTGGGCCAAGGACATGGACCTGTACACCCGCGACGGCGACACCGTGACGCCGCTTCCAGCCCCGGAGCGCCTGGACGCGGCCCAGCTGGCCGTTCGCGACGAACTGCATCGCCGCTACAACGTACGCTACCAGGAAGGATTCTAAAGGCGCAGCCGCCAGCCATGTCCGAAGCACTGGCCACGCGACCGGTCGTCGGACCGGGAATGCGCAAGCTGCTCATCGCGGTGCTGGTGCTGTTTGCCGTGCTGGTGGTGAACTCGGTGTATCTGGCCGCCATCACCTGGCAGCAGTGGATGCTGGGCGAAAGCCTCGAGGGCCCGTTCTACCAGGTGATGTTCCTTGTCCACTTGGCGCTGGGCCTCGCCATCACCGTGCCGGCGCTGGTCTACGGCATCATGCATCTGCGCCGCGCCATCCATCGTCCCAACCGGCTGGCCGTGCGCCTGGGGCTGGCGCTGTTCGCCTGCGTCGTCGTGCTGCTGGCCACCGGCTTCGCCCTGACTCGCGGCATTCCAGTGGTGGAACTGCGCGATCCGCTGGCGCGGCAGATCGCCTACTGGCTGCACGTGGCGGCGCCGGCGCTGGCGTGCTGGCTGTTCGTGCTGCATCGACTGGCCGGGCGGCCGATTCGCTGGCGGGCCGGCGGCGTCATCGCTGGCGTCGCCTTGGCGCTGGGCTTGCTTGGCATGTGGCTTGGCGATGCGGACGAAACGGCGCCAGTGGACGCCGTGGACTTCGCACCGTCCCTGGCGCGAACCGCGAGCGGCGGCCTGATCGATCCCAAGCACATGCTGCGCGACGAGGACTGCGCGGCCTGCCACCCCGACGCCCACGCCGGCTGGCGGCACAGCGCCCATCGCTTCGCTTCGTTCAACAATCCCGCCTACGCCTTCTCGGTGCGCAACACGCGCCGCAAGCTGCACGCCCGGGACGGACACGTGCGCGCGGCGCGGTTCTGCGCCGGCTGCCACGATCCGGTGCCGCTGTTCAGCGGTCGCTTCGACGATCCCGAGTTCGACGACGAAGGCGATCCCACGGCCACGGCGGGCATCGGCTGCGTCGCCTGCCATGCCATCGAAGCCGTCGGCGTGCGCGGCAATGCCGACTACGTGCTCGGCGTGCCGCCGCGCTATCCCTTCGCCATGTCCGACCATCCGCTGCTGCGCTGGATCAACGGCTTTCTGATCAAGGCCAAGCCGGCGCTGCACAAGCGCTCGTTCCTGAAGCCGCTGCACCGGTCGCCGGAGTTCTGCGGCAGCTGCCACAAGGTCCACCTGCCCGAGGCGCTGAACCACTACCGCTGGCTGCGCGGCCAGAACCACTACGATTCGTTCTTGCTGAGCGGCGTTTCCGGGCACGGCGTGGCGAGCTTCTACTACCCCGCCGAGGCGGAGGCGAACTGCAACGGCTGCCACATGCCGCTCACCGCTTCGGACGACTTCGCCGCCCGGCGCAACGACGACAGCGGCGAACTGACGGTTCACGGACACGGCTTTCCTGCCGCCAACACCGCGCTCGGCCACCTGCTCGGCTTCCCGCCGGAGGTGTTCGAGGCGCATCGGGAGTTCCTCGAGGGTTCGCTGCGCCTGGACATCTTCGCGCTGCACGTGGGCGGCGACATCGGTGCCGCGCCCATCGCTCCCTTGCGCCCGCGTCTGCCCACGTTGTCGGCCGGCGGCGAGTACGTCTTCGACGTGGTGATGCGCACCCTCGCCCTTGGCCATGCCTTCACCCAGGGGACGTCGGACTCCAATCAGGTATGGCTGGAAGTGGCCGCGCGCAGCGACGGCGAAGCGATCGGCGCCAGCGGCGGCGTGCGCGAAGCGGATGGCGAAGTGGACCCCTGGTCGCACTTCGTCAACACCTACATGCTGGACCGCCACGGCCGACGCATCGACCAGCGCAACGCCGAGGACATCTTCACGCCGCTCTACAACCATCAGATTCCGCCCGGCGCGGCCGCCGTCGCCCACTATCGGCTGCGCCTGCCGGAAGACATCGCCGCGCCCCTCGAACTGACCGTCCGCCTGCGCTACCGCAAGTTCGACACCACCTACATGCGCCACTTCCAGGGCGACGACTTCCGCATCAACGATCTGCCCATCGTCACCATCGCCGAGGATCGGGTTGTCTTTCCGGTCAAGAACGCGGCGTCGAGGGCGGTTCGGCAGGATGCCCCGGAGGTACCCGCGTGGCAGCGTTGGAACGACTACGGCATCGGCCTGCTGGCGAAACCGGAGCGCGGCGCGCTGCGCCAGGCCGAGCAGGCGTTTCGCCAGGTCGCGGCGCTGGGCCGCGGCGACGGCGAGGTGAACCTGGCGCGGGTGCTGATCCGCGAAGGCCGCCTGGACGAAGCGGCAGAAGCCTTGCGGCGAGCGGCGGCCATGGACGCCCGGCCGTGGTCCGTGGCCTGGTTCGGCGCCCTCGTCGATGTGCAGAACGGCGAGTTCGATGCCGCGATCGACGCCTTCGAGCGTCTCGTCGACACGCGTTTCCCAGCGGCGCGACAACGCGGCTTCGACTTCTCCCGGGACACCCGCCTGCTGAACGCCCTTGGCGGCGCGCTGTTCGAGCGCGCCAAGCTGGAAGCCGAGCCAAGCGCCGCCGGGGAGTGGCTGCGCACCGCCGCCAGCCGCTTCCGGCAGACGCTGGCGGAGGACCCTGAGAACGCCGCCGCCCACTACGGCCTGGCGCAGGTGTTCGCCCGCCTGGGCGATGCCGAGGCCGAACGCCGGCACCGGCGGCAGCACGACCGCTATCGGCGCGACGACAACGCCGCCGACCGCGCCGTGGCGGTGGCGCGCCGCACCGATGCGGCCGCCAACCACGCCGCCGAGGCGGTGGTGGTCTACGATCTGCAACGTCCGCTCGCCTACGGACTGCCGCGATGAACCAGCGCGAACGCGAGGGCGAAGCGCGCATTCGAGTTGCCCTGTGGTGGTCGCTCGGCATCGCCGCGGTGGTCGCCACGGGCATCGTCGTGGTCGTGCTGGTGCAGCGGGCACCGGTGCAGGAACCGCCGCTTGCCGATCCTGCCGCCACCGGCCCGCGCCTGCCGAAGGCGAGCGTTGCCGCGCCGCCCTTGCGCTTTGCGAACATTGCCGCCGAAGCCGGCGTCGACTTCGTGCACGACAACGGCGCCTACGGCGAGCGTCTGCTGCCGGAGACGATGGGCGGCGGGGTGGCGTTCTTCGACTACGACAACGATGGCGATCCCGACCTGCTGCTGGTGAACTCCTCCCGCTGGCCTTGGCGCCCGGCGCCGGCCGATCCGCCCACCAGCCGCCTCTATCGCAACCGTGGCGACGGTTCCTTCGACGACGTGTCCGCCGCTGCTGGCATGGCCTTGCAACTCTATGGAATGGGCGTGGCGGTGGCCGACGTGGACGACGACGGCTACGTGGACGTCTTCGTCACGGCGCTGGACGGCAATCGGCTGCTGCGCAACGTCGGCGGGCGGCGATTCGAGGACGTCACGGCGCCGGCGGGCCTGGCCGCCGCGGCCGGAACCGCTGGCGAAGCGGAGGAAGCAGGCCCGTGGAGCACCGGTGCCGCGTTCTTCGACTACGACGGCGACGGCGACCTGGATCTGTTCGTCTGCAACTACGTCGCCTGGTCTCCGGCCACCGACCGCGCCGTGGACTTCCGCCTCACCGGCCTCGGCCGCGCCTACGGGCCGCCGACGGACTTCGCCGGCACCCACTCCGCGCTGTACCGAAACGACAGTTCCGCAGCGGGCATTGCCTTCGTCGATGTCTCGGCGGACGCCGGCGTGCAGGTGGCCAATCCGGCCACCGGCGCTCCGGCCGGCAAGGCGCTGGCGGTACACCCGGTGGACGTGAACGGCGATGGCTGGCTGGACCTGGTGGTTGCCAACGACACGGTGCGGAACTTTCTGTTCGTCAACCAGCGCGACGGGCGATTCGTCGAAGCCGGCATCGACGCCGGCCTCGCCTTCGACACCACCGGCAGCGCCACCGGCGCGATGGGCATCGACGCCGCCCGCTACGACAACGACGGCAAGCTGGCCATCGCCATCGGCAACTTCGCCAACGAGATGTCGTCCTTCTACGTGGCGCGCCCCGGCGAGGGCGTGTTCAGCGACGACGCCATCGTCGCCGGCATTGGAGCGCCAAGCCGACGCGCCCTGACTTTCGGCCTGGCGTTCTTCGATGCGGACCTCGACGGGCGGCTGGAGCTGGTGGCTGCCAACGGCCACGTCGAACCGCGCATCGGGAGCGTCCAGGCCAGCCAGCGCTACGCCCAGCCGGCGCAGCTGTTCTGGAACTGCGCGCAATGCCCGCGCCGCTACCTGCTGGCCGAGGACAGCGGCGACCTGGCGTTACCCTTGGTGGGTCGCGGCATCGCCTACGCCGACATCGACGCCGACGGAGACCTCGACCTGGCGATCACCCAGATTGGCGGAGCGGCGGCGCTGCTGCGCAACGAACAGGCCAGCGGCAATGCCTGGCTGCGGCTGACCCTGCGCGGGCACGCGGGCAACCGACGGGCGCTCGGCGCAACCGTGGAGGTGGCGACGGCGCAGGGCCGGCAGACCCGCACGGTGATGCCTACGCGCAGCTATCTGGCGCAAGTGGAACTGCCGCTGACCTTTGGCGTCGGCGACGCGCCGCAAGTCGACGAAGTGTCCGTGCGCTGGCCGAACGGCGACGTGGAGCGCTGGCGAGATTTGGCCGCGCGCCAGCACCACGTGCTTCGCGCCGGCGCCGGCGAAGCCGGGCGGTAGGGCGTTGGCCGGAACAGTCGTCGTCATCGGCGGCGGGCCGGCCGGCAGCACGGCGGCGACGCTGTTGGCGCGCGCCGGCGTCGAGGTGACGCTGTTCGAGGCGGAACGCTTTCCCCGCGCCCACGTCGGAGAGTCTCTGCTGCCGGCGACGCTGGCGGTGCTCGACGACATCGGCGCACTGCCGAAAATCGAAGCGGAAGGCTTCACCCGCAAGTGGGGCGCGACCATGAGCTGGGGGCGCGACGACCAGCCGTGGAGCTGGTACTTCAAAGAGACCAATCGGCGCTTTCCCCACTCCTACCAGGTTTGGCGGCCACGCTTCGATCAGATCCTCCTGCAGCACAGTGCCGACTGCGGCGTCGATGTGCGGGAAGGGGTGCCGGTGTCGGCCGTGTCTTTCGTCGCTGGCAGGGCCAGCGGCGTTGTTCTTGGCGACGGCAGCAGAGTGGCCGCCGACATGGTGGTGGACGCCAGCGGCCAGGCATCGCTGATCGCCCGGCAGCTCGGCCTCAAGGTGTGGGACGAATCGTTCCGCAATCTCGCCGTGTACGGCTACTTCCGCGACGTTCCCCATCTCGAACCGCCCGACGACGGCAACATCTTCATCGAGTCCTACCGCCACGGCTGGCTGTGGAAGATTCCGTTGGCACAGGGGCTGTCGAGCATCGGCGCGGTGGTCGATCGGCAGTTCGGCGCTCGATCCGTTGGCGCCCTTGGCCGTCGCCGCTTCCTGCTGGAGCAGATCGCCGCGGCGCCACGCATCTCCGCCTGGGTCGGCCGGCAAGAACCCGTGGCAGAGCCGATCGCGGTGCGCGACTGGTCCTACGCGGCGTCGTCGATGACCGGCCCCGGCTACGTCCTAGTCGGCGACGCGGCCTGTTTCGTCGACCCCTTGTTTTCCACCGGCGTCCATCTCGCCGTCACCGCCGCCCACATCGGCGCCGCCTACGTCGCAACGGCACTGACGGACGGCGCACTGGCCCGCGACGCAGCGGCCTCCTTCGAGCGCCTCTACCGCACGCAGTACGAACACTTCCACGAGCTGGCGCGCCTGTTCTACGCCGCCAACCGCAGCGTCGATTCGTACTTCTGGGAAGCGCGCCGCATCACCGGCGACCAGCGCCCGCCCCGGGAAGCCTTCGTGCGTGCCGTGTCCGGGCAGGCGGCGGCCGGCTACGAACGCTCGGTGCTCGCCCACGGCGTGCTGCCGGAGCAGGTGGCCGCGGCCATCGAAGCCAAGGCGCCCCAGACGCCGAACGTCACGAAGGAGTCGCAACCCGTGTTGGCAGCTGGCGTCCAGCTGACCGCTTGCGCCGTGCTGGGCGACGGCCGTTTCGAGCGCGGCTTCGCCCTGCAAGGCGAAGGGCGGGTGGACGTTCCCGTAAGCGGCCTGGTGGCGCAGCTGGTGCGCGATATCGAACGAAGCCGCGGCGGCGCAACCGTCGCCGCCCTGGCAGCGCGAATCGCCGAGGCGCACGGCGTATCGGTAGACAAGGTGCTGCCGCCAGCGCTCAACGCCACCCGCCTGCTCATGGCCGACGGCGTGTTGCACGAACGGCCTAGCCAGGTTCTCCGCTAGGGCTTGCGGAGATCTCCCAGTGCCGCGGCCAGTCGGCGCTTCGACAGTGCGACGAACTCGTCCTCCAGTTCGCAGCCGACGAAGCGCCGTTTCGTTCGGATGGCCGCGATGCCAGTGGTCGAACTGCCGGCGAAAGGATCGAAGACGCAGTCGCCTTCGTTGCAGGACGCCAGGATGATCCGCTCCAGCAGGCCAACTGGTTTCTGCGTGGGGTGTTTGCCGTGCGCCTTTTCGTCCCGTTTCGGCGCGGTCATTCTCCAGACTGACTTCATTTGCTTGCCGGCGTTGGACGTTTTCATCAGCTGGTAATTGAACACGTGCTTCGACTTCGCGTTCTTCGCCGCCCAGATGATCGTTTCTCCTGCATGGGTGAAATACCGGCACGACAGGTTGGGGGGAGGATTGGGTTTCTCCCAAATGATGTCGTTGAGTATCTTCATGCCGAGTTGCTGCATGGCGAAGCCCACCGAGTGAATGACGTGGTGCGTACCCGACACCCAGAGCGTGCCATGCGGCTTCAGCAGGCGTTGACAGCGCGACAGCCAGGCGCGGTTGAACTCGTGGTTGAGGTCGGGGCCTTGGGACTGGTCCCAAGCGCCTTTGTCGACTTTGACCATCCGACCGGCGTGGCAGCTGATGCCGCCGTTGGAAAGGAAGTACGGGGGGTCCGCGAATATTAGATCGAATCGACCGTCGGGGTGGTCTGCCATCGAATCCATGAGTTCCAGGCAGTCCCCCTGGTGCAGCCTTACGCCGGCGGCGCCGTCCTCGAAGACGCAGCGGCACTTGCGGGAGATGGGCTTCCCAACGCCTGACGGTTCGGCTGGTTCGTGCACTGGCGCTTCGACGGAGTTGGGCATCATCGGTTGGCATGGCCGGCCGAACGTTCAGTCGCGCATTCTAGCGTGCGCACGATGCCGGGTCCGCCAAGCGTTGTATGCTCCAGAGACCTTGCTGCGGATACCAGCCAATGCCCGTCAAACCCGTCTCCCTGTCCGTCGTTCCCGTGGCGCCCTTCGTCGCCGATCTGGGCGGTGTCGATGTCCCGAGCGTGGACGATGCCGCCTTTGCCGCCATCCATGAAGCGTGGCTGCGCTATCCGATCCTGCGCTTGCGCGGCCAGGCCTTGGACGACGGGCAGTTGCAGGGGTTCAGTCGGCGCTTTGGCCCGCTCGAGTACGCGCCGATGGGCCGCATTACCGACGAGGAGCGGGCCAAGGCGGCGAATCCGCACGTGGCGACGATCTCGAACATCGTCGAGAACGGCCGCCCGATTGGCGGCCTTGGCAGCGCCGAGGCAGCGTGGCACACGGACATGTCCTACATCGAGCAGCCGCCGACCGCCAGCCTGCTGTACGCCGTGGAGGTGCCGAAGGAGGGTGGCGACACGCACTTCTGCGACATGGTGGCAGCCTGGAAGGCGTTGCCGCGGGAACTGGCCGAACGCGCGAGGTCGCTCCGCCTGAAGCACGATGCCGCCCACGACAGCATCGGCAAGCTGCGCCGCGGCCACATCGACGCGGTTGATCCGCGAACTGCGCCCGGCGCGGTACATCCGCTGCTGCGCCGGCACCCGGAGAACGGCGCGAATGCGCTGTTTCTCGGCCGTCGCCAGGATGCCTACGTGACGGGGCTGCCGCTTGCGGAAAGCGAAGCGCTGCTTGACGAAATCTGGCGCCACGTGGCGCTGCCGGGCAGCACTTGGACGCAGCGATGGCTGCCCGGCGATCTGGTGATCTGGGACAATCGCAGCGTCATGCACCGGCGCGCCGCTTTCGATCCGAACGAGCGGCGGCTGATGCGCAGAACGCAAGTGCGCTCGGGGAACCGTGCTGCGGCGGCGCCTGGGTGACGGCGCGGCACGGCTTGGCCAACGGGTCGGATGCTCCACCGCGCCCGGTGGTACGATGCTGGCCACGACCGGCGAGGAGGAAACGATGCAATTCGGCGAGTTCAAGAACACCGAAGCCTTCAACGGCACGTTCAAGCGCATTCGCGAACTGGGCTTGGAGAAGCACGTCTTCGAGCTCGACTCCTACGGCTTCACCGTCGTGCCGCCCGAGCAGGTGGCGGAGCGCACCTTCTTCGAGCGGCTGCGCGAGACCGTGCTGCGCATCTGCCACGAGCGCACCGGCGTCGAGTTCCACCTCGACCGCAACGGCGAGTTCGGCAGCTACCAGGCGCAGCCGCAGACCGACGGGCAGTTTCTGCTGTTCTACCTGCTGATGGCGGACCGGGTGTTCGAGGAGTGGGTGCTGAATCCCACCCTCTACACGCTGGTCGACTACCTGATGCGCGGCCAGCAGCAGATTTCCAGCCTGACCTCGTTCGTGAAGTGGAAGGGCAAGCGCGAAACGCTGGGGCTGCACAGCGACTGCCCGCCGGACCGCGACGGGCGCCTGCCGGCCTGTTCGGACGTCGCCAACGCCGCCTACTGCCTCACCGACTACACGCTGGAAGACGGCGCCATCGCCATGGTGCCGGGCAGCCACGCCTGGTGCCGCCAGCCGCGGCCCGGCGAAGGCGAGAACTCGGCGGTTCCGGTGCAGGCCGAAGCCGGTTCGCTGATCGTCTGGCACGGCAACACCTGGCACGGCGCGTTCGAGAAGAAGACGGACGGGCTGCGTCTGAACGTCACCAGCTACCACTGCCATCGTCGCCTGAAGACCCAGGAGGCCTACCAGTGGCGCGCGACCCAGGAGATGCTCGAGCGCAATCCGCCGGAGTTCGCCAGGCTGGTCGGCGCCGACGATCACATGGGCTGGGACGAACACGGCCCGGACTACTCGCGAACGGTGCGCTACGGCAGCCCGGAGACGAAGAAGCGGATGGCGGCGGCGCGCCGGGGCAGGGAGAAGCAAGGCCAGCAAGCCGTCGCCGCCGGGGGATAGGCGCCGCCAAAGGCAAGATCGGCATGGACTGGCGCCAGGCGATGCGCGAGTTCAACGGCACGGAACCGGAGCTGACGGAAGACCAGTCAGCGCGTTTCTATACCGTGACCTTTCGGCTTGGCTGAGCCCGGCACGACGCGCACCATGTTCGGTGCGTCCGGCCAGCGCTCGTCGCCAAGGTTGACGACCAGGTTCTTCACCAGCGGCGGGCGTTTCGGCGCACCGTAGAGCTTGCGGCGGTCCAGCACGCGCAGCAGCACGGAAACGTGGTGCCCCAGGCGTTCGTCCGCATCGGCAAGGACTTCGTCGGCGAACTTGATGACGAACAGCATGTGGGTTGCCTTCGTGCCGCGGCTGCGTCGGATCGGAATGCTCCACGTCACGTCGGCGTAGCGCCACTCCAAGGGCACCCAGTCGACCGGCACGAGCACCATGTTGTCGAGATCGAAGCCGTCGATCCAGCCGGGCCGCTCCGAGTTCGCCACGAAGCCGGCGAGCAGGTCCTTGGCAAGCACGGCGTGCGAGAACAGCTCCGTCATCGGATGCGGCCGGGGCCGCCGCGCCCAGCTGTGTTCCAGCACCGGCACCAGCACTTCCTGCTCGCCGAGCTTGGTCTTCAGCACCGTCTTCAGATCCAGGCGCGATTCCACGGTGTGGTGTCCGCCACGCCGGCGCAGCAGGTCGGCGGTGGAGCGGGATTTCTTCGCCACGGCCTGGTCCAGAGGGGTCACCCCTTCCGTGATGGTCAGGGCGTTCACCTCCGCGCCGTGGTCCAGCAGCCGCCCGGCGACGCCCGGCGAGTTCGCTTGCGCGGCGACGTGCAGGGAGGTGAGGTCGTCCTGCGCCCTGATGTGGACGTTCGCGCCGGCCGTCAGCAGCAGATCCGCCGTGTCGACGGCGTTGTAGAGGGCGGCGACGTGCAGCGGCGGCGCATTGAACTGGTCCAGGTGGTTCATGTCCGCGCGATGCAGCAACAGCACGAATGCCGTTTCCTCCGCGTTGAAACGAGCCGCCACGTGCAGCGGCGTCCACCCCGAGACGGCGGGCAGCGCGGCGTGCTTGTCCGCGCCGCCCTTGACCAGCGCCAGCGCCGCCTGTGCCGCATTGGCCATGCAGGCGAGGTGCAGCGGCGTCTCGCCAGCACAGCCTCCGAAGTCGATGCCGAAGCTGGCAAGGAACGCGGTTAGCGTCTCGTCCTCGAAGTCGTCCTCCGGCAGTCTGGCATCCACGTTCGCCCCTCGTCGCAGCAGAGCCTCGACGAGGCCGGGCTGATTCAGGACGGCGGCGTAGTGCAGGTCCGACCAGCCATGCCGGTCGACTACGTCGGGTTCGAGTTTGCGTTTCAAGGCGCGGCGGAGCGCCAGCGGGGTTGGCTTTCGGGTCGTCATCGGGGCACCTGTTGTTGAGTTTGGCGTCTTCAATTCGCGCCAAGGTGGTGCCAACTTAGAGGATGGTTTCGCCGGTGTATGTAGGAAACTGCCCATGCTTCACGTAAGCCAAGAGCACTACGGATGGCAGAAATCCGACTACGAAGCGTGCGCACCTTGTGCGATGCCTTCGGGGGCGTTCTTCAGTTCGCCGAGAACAGGGCCATGTCAAGCGAGTTTCAAACGGCCCGCGCCAAGGCACTCGGCTACGCTGGCGCTTGTTTTTGGCTGCGACGCGCCGTCCCATGCAGATTCCCGATCGCATCGAAGCCGCTTTGCGCGACTATGATCGTCGTCGCGACCGCGCCAGCCCGCCTGTCTTCGTGGGCCGCGCCAGCGAACTCGCCTTCCTGCACGACGCCGTGGCAGCAGCGCAGTCCGGTGCCGAAGGCATCACCGCCGTCGTGCAAGGCGTGCCGGGCGTTGGCAAGTCCGCTCTGTGCAGGCAGTTCGAGAAGCAACTCCGGGCGGCGACCGCCGACGACAGGCCGGTTGCCGTGGTGTCCAAGGACTGCGGCTTCTTCGACAGGCCCCCCGTCGGCATGGTGAAGGAACTCGCCGCCGACGTGCCCGTGCGCTTGGAGCGACTGCGCCGGCTGCCGGGCTTCGAGAAGGCGGAAGACCACGTTGGCAGGGCCATCGGCTTCGCCACCAAGCTGCTGAAGCGGGGCTCGTCGCTTGGACCTTGCCATGCAGGCGATGAACTTGGACCCGTCGTCGTCGCTCGGCGCCACGCTGGACACGTTCGCCGAGAACATGTGGCCGGACGGGATCACGCTGATTCTGGCGGTGGACGAGATGCAGAACATGGAAGACACGCCGCAAGTCCGAAGGAATCTTCAGGCGATCCACAGCAAGCGCTTCGGCACCAACATCGCCATCGTCGGCTTCGGCCTTAGGACACTGCCGCGAGACTACGCACTTTGGGACTGTCTCGGCTGGGCGCCGACCAGGTACGCGCTCTGGGATGCATGAACCGGGCGGACGCCGCCCAGCTGGTCGACGAAAC
Source organism: Candidatus Azotimanducaceae bacterium (assembly GCA_965199875.1). GTDB lineage: Bacteria > Pseudomonadota > Gammaproteobacteria > Pseudomonadales > Azotimanducaceae > VXYL01. The sequence continues at coordinate 1,175,735 of OZ241346.1, forward strand.
CTGGACTACCTGGGCCTCGCGCCCGAACAAGAGCATTGGCGAGGCTACGCCCAGCAGCTTGGCTTCGGCGTCGAGGACTGGCGCAACTGGCGCGACGCCGCAAAGGCCGTCATCCTGGCGGAGTCCGCCAACTTTCCCCACCATCTCGTCAACAGCACCAGGGGCGTTTGCAGGATTCTCCTCGAAGGCGAGCTTCGTCCGCCCGGGCAAGAGGCGCTGAACATCCTTCGCCGGCAGTGCCGGAAGAGCAAGCAGGAGTACTACGCGGCGAGACTGGCGCCGGTCGCCAACCACACGCTGGCTTTGGCTGCGGCCTTGCGCAAGGCGAACGACGACGGGGAGGTCGATACGGCCATCGTGCTGGACGCTCTGGAGGAGAGCGACAACCATGGCCGCAGCACAAAACGGCGAAACGGCCATCGCAGTGCTCAACAACCTGGTCGATACCGGCCTGCTGAAGCGGCAGGGTACGACGATGGCCGCCGTGGTGCCATCATTGGCGGACCATCTGGCAAACGAACTGGACCGTTCGCTGGCGCTTGGCGGAGTTGCCGCGCACAAGCTGGCAGAGGCTTTGAAGATCAAGTAGCCGCTCGGCCCGTGCTTTGCCAATCGATGGCGGCGGAGATCGAGGAAAGCAAATTCAGGGACGGAAACGCTGGCACCGACATCAGACCGTCGTTTGACCTCCAAGCAGGCACGTTGAAGCCTTTCCCCAGTGCCTTTGTCACACAGATGCCAATGCCACGGATGTGTGCTTTCTTCGTACTTGCGGAAAGATCGGGTTTCCCAATGTCCGTCTCACGGCCCGTCCTCCGCCAGCAGCGACAGGCGCCAGCCGCGCAGGAAGGGGCGCCCGTCCGCCGCATGCACGGCGGCGGCGAACGTCCGCGTCGCCGTGCGGCCGTCGGCGGCGGTGGCGGTGATCGTCACCGCCGCCTCGCCTTCGCGGTGCGGCGTCACGACCAGCGCGCCTCCCTCCACCGCCGCCTCGGCGACCGCCGGGTCGCTGGACGACGCCGCGTAGGACGTGCCGGCCATGGGGAACTCCAGGAAGACGTTCTCCAGCGCGATGCGCCAGCGGTCGTCCGTCGACAGCCGGCCGTCCGGCACGCCGTTCAGCACCAGCGGCCCGCCCACCTCGACGTGCAGGCCGGTCAGGCAGCTGCCGCGGAAACCGTGGAGGGAGGTGTCCTCGCCGCACGGTCCGGGGGTGAGGTCGGTGAGCAGCTCGGCGGTGGCGACGACGAGGCCGCCGCCGTCCGGCCTGACGTCCCAAAGGGGGCTGCTGGTTTCGCCCGAGTGGACGTACATGACCACCTGCGGTTCCTCCCCGTGCCAGAGGCCGCCGGAGGCGGAGAGGCGGAAGCGCAGGAACGTGGGCGCCCCCTGCGGCATGCGCATCGCCACCAGCCCGCCGTGGCCCGCGCCCGCGCGCCTCGGCCCGGCCTTCAGGACGAAGGGCGCGCCCGGATTGCCGTGCAGGGAGAGCTTCCCCACGCCGTTGCCGTGGGCGAAGAAGCGCTCCGGCAGGGCGCGCAGCCGGTTGTCGGCGAGTCCCAGCAGGTTCAGATTGGGCAGCGCGCGCAGCAGGTCCGGCGGCAGTTCCGACAGCCTGTTCCCGCTCAGGTCCATATCCCACAGCGTCGGGAGGTCCTCGTACCATGCGGGATCGAGTTCCGTCAGGCCGACTTCCTCCAGCCACAGCACAGCCAGAGGGAGGCCGCGGAACAACCCCGGGGGCAGGGTGGGAAACTCGTTGGGCATCATCGGCGTGTCTTCGTGGATGTTTCTTCGCCAGGAGCTCATGGAAAGCCGAACCAGGTTGGACAGGCCGTCGAAGACGCCCGCCTCCAGGTTCGACAGGGAGACGTTGTTCAGATTCAGGGACGTGAGGCTGTCGGCAACCCCCTGAAAGACGCCCGGGCGCAGTTCCGGCATCTCGACGTGTTGGAAGCCGATCGCCCACAGCTCGGGCAGGCCGTCGAAGACGCCGGGCTCGAGGGGGTCCATCGCAACGCCTTCGTATGGACGCCCCCACGCGTGGAAGATCTCCAGCTCGTCCAGTCCGGCAAAGACGCCGGGCGGGAGCGACAGCCCCGTGAGATCGTGCAGATACAGCACGCCGAGCACGGACAGTTCGCCGAAGGCGCCGGGCTGCAGCCCCGAGAGGTCGCTTCTGTATATGAACAGGCCGTCGAGGCGGGGGAGTCCCCGGAAGACCCCGGGGCGGATCCCCGCGACCTTCTCCAGAACCAGGGTGTCCACGTCCGACAGGCCGTCGAAGGTGCCGGCCTCCAGGGCGATCGGCTCGCGGTTCGTCGAGATCCTTCGGATGCCGGGGCCAGTCCCAAGCCTCGCGTTGTACACCTTCAGTTCTTGAAGGTTGGCCAGTCCGTCGAACACGCCGGCCGGCAAGGTTTCGCCGGGGCCGATCACCAGGCGCAGCGCGCCGAGGTTCGTCAGCCCGTCGAAGTCGCCCGGCGCCGGCGCCGGCATGGCTTCCTCGACAATCCATTGGGAACTGTTCGGTTTGATGACCCCCCCCAGGTCCAGCCGTCCCACGGTGGCCAGCTCCGCCGCCGACACTTCCCCGCAAGGCAGCCCCAGCTCCGCCAACAGCGCCTCGCGCACCGCCGCCGAGCGTTCGCACACCGGCTTGAGCGGCCTCGTGCCCGGCTGCACGCCCACGTGCATCTCCCCGGCCACCGCCAGCGCCACCTCCCGCTCCCAGCCGGCGTTCGCCGGCACCCGGTACCCGACCACGCCGCTGCCGACCCCCGACGCCCCGCTCTCCACCGTGGCCACGCCGTCCACCGCCCGCGCCGTCCACGCGCAGCCGGCGTCCGCCTCCACGCGCACCGCGAACGCGCCCCCCTCGGCCGGAATGTCCGCCGGCCCCGACAGCCGGTAGCCGCAGCGCTCCGCGCTCTGCCGCCGCCTCGACACCTCGCGGCGCGTCTCGTTCAGGCTGCGGGCGGCGTCCGCCGGCCCGTCCACGGCGTCCGTCGGCTCCTCCCCGGGAACGCCCAGCGGATGCCCCAGGTGGCGGTGCCGCGGGTTGGAGAAGCGCGGCAGTCTGCCACTCCCCACGACGCTGGCCATGATGGTGAAGTACCACTTGTCCACCCGGAACTCGTAGCCGTGGCTGTACGGGAAGCGCCCGCGGTAGCCGTAGTCCTGGCGATGGTGCCCCAGCCCCATGTCGTGCCCCAGTTCGTGCGCCAGCATGCTGGCGGAACGGATGCTCCAAAGGCTGCAGCAGACTCCCGACCCCGATGCCCTGCCGACGGCCCACACGTCGGCCGCGTAGGCGTCCAGGATTGCGTGGAACTCGTCCAGATAGGGGTGGTTGCTGAACTCCTCGGAGAGGAACAAGTCGAGCCCGTACGGTTTCGGCGGCGCCTCCAGTTCCACGGCGGCGACGAGCTCGATGCGCAGGTCCACCTCCGAGCGGGCGTAGGCGTCGTTGATCCACGCCACGTGGTGGTCCAGCATGGCCAGGGCGGCGCGGTGCCCCCCGACGTAGAGGCGTGCTGCCGGCGTGTAGAACAGTGCCAAGTCCACCACCGAGCCGTCGTCGCCGCCGTCGTCCTCCGCTGAAGGGCCCGCCCCGGCGGCCGGTTGCCGGCGCGCCGTTCCGCCGGCGTCCGCCAGCGCCGGCGCCTCGCGGCCGCCGCCGTCCGCCCGCCCGCCGAAGACCGGCCCGCCCGGCGCTGGCGGCGCGCCGCTCCCGCACCGCCAGGAGCGGGGCTCCTTCCGCCTGATGGCCTGCAGGCCGCCGCCGAGGGTGCGGATCTCATAGCTGGCCCCGGGCGTCCACACCGTGCCGTAGAACACCTCGCCGTTCGCCACCAGCGTCACCGCGCTCCCGGCCTCGCCGGCGACGCGCCCGGACAGCGAGTAGCCCCGCCGCGTCGCCGCCGCGCGCTCCAGCACCGCGGTCAGGGAGACGTCCGCGAACAGGTCCAGCGCCAGTTCGGCCGGCGCGCCGGCCTCCACCGCCCGCCGCGCCTCGGCCAGCGCCCGCAGGTCCGTCCGCGCCACCCGCAGCGGCGCCTCGGCGAAGCGGGGCCGCAGGCCGTCCTCCGGGAAGGGTCGCGGCGCGTCCGGGATCCGCACCGCCGCGGCGGCCACCTCCGTCTCCGCCGGCGCGGAGAACAGCGCCGGAGGCGCCGCCGCTTCGACGACGCCCGCCGCGGCCGCCAGCGCCGCCACGGCGCGGACGCGCCATCGGCCCCGTCTCACGGCCCGTCCTCCGCCAGCAGGGACAGGCGCCAGCCGCGCAGGAAGGGGCGCCCGTCCGCCGCATGCACGGCGGCGGCGAACGTCCGCGTCGCCGTGCGGCCGTCGGCGGCGGTGGCGGTGATCGTCACCGCCGCCTCGCCTTCGCGGCGCGGCGTCACGACCAGCGCGCCGCCCTCCACCGCCGCCTCGGCGACCGCCGGGTCGCTGGACGACGCCGCGTAGGACGTGCCGGCCATGGGGAACTCCAGGAAGACGTTCTCCAGCGCGATGCGCCAGCGGTCGTCCGTCGACAGCCGGCCGTCCGGCACGCCGTTCAGCACCAGCGGCCCGTCCACCTCGACGTGCAGGCCGGTCAGGCAGCTGCCAAGGAAACCATGGAGGAAGGTGTCCTCGCCGCACGGTCCGGGGGTGAGGTCGGTGAGCAGCTCGGCGGTGGCGACGAAGAGGCCGCCGCCGTCCAGCCGGGCACCCCAAGTGTAGCTGCTGGTTTTGCCCTCCCCGACGTACATGACCACCTGCGGTCCCTCCCCGTGCCAGAGGCCGCCGGAGGCGGAGAGGCGGAAGCGCAGGTACCTGGGCGCCCCCTGCGGCATGTGCATCGCCACGCTGGGCAGCCAGCTGCCGTAGTCCAAGCCCGGCGCGCGCCTCGGCCCGGCCTTCAGGACGAAGGGCGCACCCGGATTGCCGTGCAGGGAGAGCTTCCACAAGCCGTTGCCGTGGGCGAAGAAACGCTCCGGCAGGGCGCGCAGCCGGTTGTCGGCCAGTTGCAGCAGGTGCAGATTGGGCAGCGCGCGCAGCAGGTCCGGCGGCAGCTCCGACAGCCGGTTGTCGCGCAGGTCGAGATTCCCCAGATTCGGGAGGTCCTCGTACCACGCCGGATCGAGTTCCGTCAGGCCGACTCCCCTCAGATACAGCCTCTCCAGAGGGATGCCGCGGAACAGCCCCGGCGGCAGGACGGGAAGCTCGTTCCAGTCCAACTCGATGGTCTCCAGACGGGAGAGGCCGTCGAAGACGCCCGCCTCCAGGTTCGACAGGGCGGCGATCAGCGACAGGGACGTGAGGCTGTCGGCAACCCCGTGAAAGGCGCCCGGGCGCAGTTCCGAAATCCCGACGTTGAAGAAGTCGATCGCCCACAGCCTGGGCAGGCCGTCGAAGACGCCCGGTTCGAGAGGGCCCATCGAAGTGCGCCTTCGGGGGCTGGCCGCCTGGAAGATGTGCAGCTCGTCCAGTCCGGCAAAGACGCCGGGCGGGAGCGACAGCCCCGTGGAATCCTCCAGAATGATCCTGGCCACGCTGGACAGCTCGCCGAAGGCGCCGGGCTGCAACCCGGAAAGGTCGCTGTCTTCTATGAACAGGAGGTGAACGCGGGGAAGCCCCCGGAAGACCCCGGGGCGGATCCCCGCGACGTTCTCCAGAGACAGGCTGTACAAGCCCGACAGGCCGTCGAAGGTGCCGGCCTCCAGGGCGATCGGCTCGCGGTTCGTCGAGATCCTCCGGATGCCGGGGCCGGTGCCAAACCTCGCGTGGTGTACGCCCAGGCGCTGCAGGTTGGCCAGCCCGTCGAACACGCCGGCCGGCAAGGTTTCGCCGGGGCCGATCACCAGGTGCAGCGCGGCGAGGTTCGTCAGCCCGTCGAAGTCGCCCGGCGCCGGCGCCGGCATGGCCTCCTCGACTATCCACTGGTGACTGTCCGGATTGATGACCCCCCCGACGTGCAGCTCCCGTCCCACGGTGGCCAGCTCCGCCGCCGACACTTCCCCGCAAGGCAGCCCCAGCTCCGCCGACAGCGCCTCGCGCACCGCCGCCGAGCGTTCGCACACCGGCTTGAGCGGCCTCGTGCCCGGCTGCACGCCCACGTGCATCTCCCCGGCCACCGCCAGCGCCACCTCCCGCTCCCAGCCGGCGTTGGCCGGCACCCGGTACCCGACCACGCCGCTGCCGACCCCCGACGCGCCGCTCTCCACCGTGGCCACGCCGTCCACCGCCCGCGCCGTCCACGCGCAGCCGGCGTCCGCCTCCACGCGCACCGCGAACGCGCCCCCCTCGGCCGGAATGTCCGCCGGCCCCGACAGCCGGTAGCCGCAGCGCTCCGCGCTCTGCCGCCGCCTCGACACCTCGCGGCGCGTCTCGTTCAGGCTGCGGGCGGCGTCCGCCGGCCCGTCCACGGCGTCCGTCGGCTCCTCCCCGGGAACGCCCAGCGGATGGCCCAGGTGGCGGTGCCGCGGGTTGGAGAAGCGCGGCAGTTCGCCCCTCCCCACGAGGTTGCCGACCATGATGGTGAAGTACGTGTACCCGTCCACCTGGAACTCGTAGCCGTGGCTGTACGGGAAGCGCCCGCGGTAGCCGTAGTCCTGGCGCTGGTGCCCCAGCCCCATGTCGTGCCCCAGCTCGTGCGCCAGGGTGCTGGCGTCGCCGATGCCCCAGACCGTGCAGCAGACGCCTCCCCCGTTGGCGCCCACGCCGACGGCCCACACGTCGGCCGCGGAGGCGTCCAGGACGGCGTGGAACTCGTCCAGGTACGGATGGTCGCGGTGTTGCCGGTCGCGGAACACGTAGGTCCCCAGCCGTTCCGGCGGCGCCTCCAGTCCCACGGCGGCGACGAGCTCGATGCGCAGGTCCACCTCCGAGCGGGCGTAGGCGTCGTTGATCCACGCCACGTGGTGGTCCAGCATGGCCAGGGCGGCGCGGTGCCCTCCCGCCCAGACCCGCGCGCTCGGCAGGTAGAACACCGCCAGATCCACCACCGAGCCGTCGTCGCCGCCGTCGTCCTCCGCCGAAGGGCCCGCCCCGGCCGGTTGCCGGCGCGCCGTTCCGCCGGCGTCCGCCAGCGCCGGCGCCTCGCGGCCGTCGCCGTCCGCCCGCCCGCCGAAGACCGGCCTGCCCGGCGCCGGCGGCGCGCCGCTCCCGCACCGCCAGGAGCGGGGCTCCTTCCGCCCGATGGCCTGCAGGCCGCCGACGAGGGTGCGGATCTCGTAGCTGGCCCCGGGCGTCGACACCGTGCCGTAGAACACCTCGCCGTTCGCCACCAGCGTCACCGCGCTCCCGGCCTCGCCGGCGACGCGCCCGGACAGCGAGTAGCCCCGCCGCGTCGCCGCCGCGCGCTCCAGCACCGCGGTCAGGGAGACGTCCGCGAACAGGTCCAGCGCCAGTTCCGCCGGCGCGCCGGCTTCCACCGCCCGCCGCGCCTCGGCCAGCGCCCGCAGGTCCGTCCGCGCCACCCGCAGCGGCGCCTCGGCGAAGCGGGGCCGCAGGCCGTCCTCCGGGAAGAGTCGCGGCGCGTCCGGGATCCGCGCTGCCGCGGCGGCCGCCTCCGTCTCCGCCGGCGCGGAGAACAGCGCCGGAGGCGCCGCCGCTTCGACGACGCCCGCCGCCGAAGCAAGGGCCAAGCCCGCCAGCGCCCCGCGCCGATGCCGCGCGGACCCCGGCATCAGCCGCCGCCCTTGGGCAGCGAGCACTGCCGCACCGTGCCGTTGTCGCTGTGGCACTCCCATAGCCAGTCCTCCAAGGTGTCCGTCTTGTGTACCACGCCGTAGTCGGTGGTGGTGAGGGTCTCGTCCTCGAACGCCACGTCGCAGCTGTTCGGCGAGGCGCCGCACTCGAACGTCGGCAGGATGTAGCCGGCCGCCGGCTCGCTCCACTCCTCCTCGCCGTGGCCGCCGAAGCCGGGGTCCGGGCTGCCCGGGCCAGGCTCGCCGGGCCCGGTCGGCGGAGCGGTGCCGCCGGAAGACGGCAGGCAGCCTATTTCCGTCACCTTCGCCGTGCAGACGCGGGTCCGGTGCTTGCAGTTGAACCAGTTGCGGTCCCGATGTTCGTAGCGGCAGGTTTCCGGCGCGACGTCGCTGAACGAATGCGCCGTAGTCGTGCATCTGGAGCTGTGGGTGCGCCGCCCGCAGCCGTCGGTGTCGCCGCTGCAGTACGTGGCCGTGGTCGTGCTGCAGCTGCCGGACTGCCGGTAGCCCGGCGGGCAGGAACTGCTGGCGCAGCGGCACACGGTCCTGGCGTTGCCGCCGTCGGCGTCGGCGCACGTGGCGCGGGTGGCGCGGGGGCAGGTCGACGGGCAGACGACCTTGCAGGCATTGCCGTCGGCCTCGAACCCGGCGTCGCACCGGCAGGCGCCGGCGGCGTCCTCGCTGGCGTTGGCCACGCACCCGCACGACAAGGTCTTGTTCACGAGCTTGGGTTCCCGGAGCGCGCCGCAGGAGAGCGCCTTCGCGCAGGGTGGCGCTGGCGGCCGGGTCGGCGGAGCCGGTGCAGTCGTCGTCATCGCTGCCGGTGTGGTCGCGCTTGATGCAGTTCGGGTTGGTGTGATCGTTGTGCGTGCAGGACCACCTCCAGATGCCGGTTGTGCCGTTGCAGTTCCAGGACTTTCTGCCGTCGATGCCCTTGCACCTCCAGCGTCGCTGCGCGGCGGTGTCGTCGAGGTCCTCGTAGACGGTGTTGTTCGCGCACTGGTCGACGGCGTCTCCGCACTTGCCGTCCACCCGGCTGGTGGTCACGGCGGTGGGGTTGCCCTTGGCGCAGGCGCCGTCCGCAGTGCCGCAGGCGCCGTCCTCGTAGGTGCTGGCCGTCGACCGAGCGTAAGGGAACCGAGATGTCCCATCGTCCTTCCAGTCGCAGGCGTCGTCGCTGCTCTTCGGTGGCGTCTTGCTGCAGCGGGGGTATTCGTAGCATTTGGACATGGACGCGTCCTCGGTCAAGACGCCGGCGTCGCAGGAGAACTTCGCCTTGCCGACGTCGTCGGGATCGTCGTCGCTCACCGCAAGATCTCCGCCGGACGGCAGGTCGATGTCTGCGCTGCACCGGTACGTCTTGATGGCCGTCGTCACCTGCCACGATGCGGTCTTGCAGCCGGGCTTTTGCTTCTTGCAGGTGCCGGAGTTGCTGCCGTTGCACTTGCCGTCGCAGCGCCACTTGTAGTGCGTAGTCGTGTCGTCCACGGCGGCGTCGTTGGCCGTGCCGGCCGAACAGCCGTTCCGGACGCTTTCGTCGCAGGCGCCGTTCTCCGGCGAGTTGCCGACGTAGGGCATGGTGCTGCTGCCGGAACAGACGGCGCCGCCGCAGGCCGGGCTCGGCTCGGTGCAGCTGCGGGTTTTGGTGCAAGTCTCCCCGCAGGCCGTCGAACACTCGCTCCAATCGCTCCATCCACCGTTCACGGGCGAGTTGCCGGTGCAGTGCATGGTCCGTCTGCCGGAGCAGGCGGCGCCGCCGCAGGAAGGGCTCGGACTGGTGCAGCTGCGGGTCTTGGTGCCGGACGCTCCGCAGGTATTCTGCGAGCAGTCGCCCCAGTCGCTCCAGCCGCCGTCCACGGGCGAGCAGCAGGTGTTGCTGGCGCGATGCCACTGGCCTTTCGTGCAGCGGTAGCTGCAGCTGCCGCCGTGGACGCAGCTGCCAGCCGTGCCGTTCCAGGAGGTTTCGGGCAGCCGGCAGCCGGACAGCGTGGTCGCGCCGCACATCGCCACGTACGTTGCGCTCACCGTCTTGGCGGCGTCCATGAGTACCTCGCAATAGACGCTCGACGCGCCTTCGCAGGCACCGCCCCAGGTGTAGAGCTGGTAGCCGGGCGACCCCAGCGCCGTCAAGGTCGTCTTCGTGCCGTGGTCGTAGTTCTCCGCGCAGTCCGTCCGCAGCCCCGACCCGCACGAGATGCCCGTGCCGGTTACGTAGCCGAGGTTCGACCGCGAGACCGTCAGCTTGCGCTTCTCCCAGACGAAGGTGGCGCCGACGGTCTCGTCGGCGCCGAGGAGCAGGCGGCAGGTGGTGCTGGCGCTGGCGGAGCAGGCGCCGCTCCATGCCGACAGCTTGCGGTTGACGTCGGGCACGGCCTTGAGCGTTATCTCCGTGCCGTGGTCGTACTGCTCCGTGCAGTCCGTGCGGCCGCCGGAGCCGCAGCTGATGCCGCTGGCGGCGACGTAGCCGTTGCCAGGTCGGGTGACGGTCAGCTTGCGCTTGACCCAGACGAAGGCGGCGCCGACCGTCTTGTCGCCGTCGAGGAGGACGGCGCAGGTGGTGGTGGCGCTGGCGGAGCAGGCGCCGCTCCATGCCGACAGCTTGCGGTTGGCGTCCGGCTCTGCCGTCAGCTTCACCTTGGTGCCGTGGTCGTACTGCTCCGCGCAGTCCGTGCGGCCGCCGGAGCCGCAGCTGATGCCGCTGGCGGCGACGTAGCCGTGGCTGGGCCGGGTGACGGTCAGCGTGCGCTTCTCCCAGACGAACGCCGCGCCGACCGTCTTGTCGCCGTCGAGGAGGACGGCGCAGGTGGTGCTGGCGCTGGCGGAGCAGGCGCCGCTCCATGCGGAGAGCTTGCGGTTGGTGTCCGGCTCTGCCGTCAGCTCCACCGTCGTGCCGTGGTCGTACTGCTCCGTGCAGTCCGTGCCTTCGTCGCTGGAGCCGCAGTTGATGCCGGCGCCGGTGACGTGGCCGTGGCTGGGCCGGGTGACGGTCAGCGTGCGCTTCTCCCAGACGAACGCCGCGCCGACCGTCTTGTCGCCGTCGAGGAGGACGGCGCAGGTGGTGCTGGCGCTGGCGGAGCAGGCGCCGCTCCAGGCAGAGAGCTTGCGGTTGAGGTCCGGCACGGCCTCGAGCGTCACCGTCGTGCCGTGGTCGTACTGCTCCGTGCAGTCCGTCCGGTCGCCGGAGCCGCAGCTGATGCCGGCGCCGGCGACGTGGCCGTGGACGGGGCGTTCGACGGTCAGCGTGCGCTTCTCCCAGACGAACGCCGCGCCGACGGTCTTGTCGGCGTCCATGGCGACGACGCAGGCGGCGGCGCTGCCGGAGCAGGCGCCGCTCCACGCGGAGAGCCGGCGGTTGAGGTCCGGCACCGCCGTCAGCTCCACCTCCGTGCCGTGGTCGTACTGCTCCGTGCAGTCCGTCCGGTCGCCGGCGCCGCAGCTGATGCCGGCGCCGGTAACGTGTCCGTAGGCGGGCCGGGCGACGGTCAGCGTGCGCTTCACCCAGACGAACGCCGCGCCGACGGCCTTGTCGGCGTCCATGGCGACCGTGCAGGTGGTGGTGGCGCTGCCGGAGCAGGCGCCGCCCCACGCGGAGAGCCGGCGGTTGAGGTCCGGCACCGCCGTCAGCTTCACCTCCGTGCCGTGGTCGTACTGCTCCGTGCAGTCCGTCCGGTCGCCGGCGCCGCAGCTGATGCCGGCGCCGGCGACGTGGCCGTGGGCGGGCCGGGCGACGGTCAGCGTGCGCTTCTCCCAGACGAACGCCGCGCCGACGGCCTTGTCGGCGTCCATGGCGACGGTGCAGGTGGTGGTGGCGCTGCCGGAGCAGGCGCCGCTCCACGCGGAGAGCCGGCGGTTGGGGTCCGGCACCGCCGTCAGCTTCACCTCCGTGCCGTGGTCGTACTGCTCCGTGCAGTCCGCGCGGTCGCCGGCGCCGCAGCTGATGCCGGCGCCGGTAACGTGTCCGTGGGCGGGGCGTTCGACGGTCAGCGTGCGCTTCACCCAGACGAACGCCGCGCCGACGGTCTTGTCGGCGTCCATGGCGACCGTGCAGGTGGTGGTGGCGCTGCCGGAGCAGGCGCCGCTCCACGCGGAGAGCCGGCGGTTGGGGTCCGGCACCGCCGTCAGCTCCGCCTCCGTGCCGTGGTCGTACTGCTCCGTGCAGTCCGTCCGGCTGCCGGCGCCGCAGCCGATGCCCGGCCCCGCCACGTGCCCGTTCGCCGGCGGCGCCACCGTCAGCGTCCGCTTCGCCCGCTTGAACGTCGCGCCCACGGTCAGGTCGCCGTCCAGCTTCAGCTGGCACTTCGGCCACCGCGCGGCGCCGCAGGCGCCCGTCCACGACTCGAACTCGTAGCCCTCGTCCGCCGTCGCCCGCGCCACCACCACGCTGCCGTGGGCCTTGCTCGTCGAGCACGCGGCGCGCGTCCCCGAACCGCAGTCCACCCCCTTCGCCGCCACGTGCCCGTTGGCCGGGCGCTCCACCGTCAGCGTCCGCCGAACCAGGGCGAAGTCCGCGCCCGCCGCAAGGTTCGACTCCATCCTCAGCGCGCACGACGCCTCCGCGCCTTCGCAGGCGCCGCTCCACGACGCCAGCTCGTGGTTGGCGTCCGCCGTCGCCGTCAGCTCCACCTCCGCGCCGTGGTCGTACTGCTCCGTGCAGTCCGACGAGCCGCTCCCGCAGTCGATGCCCGGACCGGCGATCCGCCCGCGCCGCGGCGGCGACACCCACAGCCAGCGCTGCTCCGCCCCGAACTCCGCACCCGCCGTCTTCGCCCCGTCCATCGCCACCGCGCACGACGCACCCGCCGTTCCCGCGCACGCACCCGTCCAGCCCAGCAGACGGTGGTTCGCGTCCGCCGCCGCCGACAGCCGCGCCGTCGCCCCCGCGGCCAGCCGCTCCGTGCAGTCCGAACCCGAACCCGAACCGCAGTCGATGCCCGAACCCGTCACCCGCCCGTGCTCCGGACGCTCCACCGTCAGCAGGTGGCTGGTCGCCTCGAACGACGCCGACACCCGCCGGTCCGCGTCCAGCTCCACCGTGCAGGACGCCGCGCTTCCCGAACACGCGCCGCCCCAGCCGGCGAAGCGGTGGTGCGCGTCCGCCGCCGCCGACAGCTCCACCGCGCTGCCCGTCGCGTAGGACTCCTCGCAGTCGACGCCGCCGCCCGAACCGCAGTCGACGCCCGCGCCCGACACCCGCCCTCCCGACGGCCGCTCCACCGTCAGCTTCGGCCACGGCACGTCCGCGATCCACACCGTCGTCGGCGCCCAGCGCAGATCCCGGTGCGCACGGTTGTTCGGACTGCCGCCGCACTTGCCGCGCAGCGTCAGCGACTCCGGCCCTTCCTCCTCCCCGTCGTGCTCCACGTGCAGCCACCAGCCGGACACGCTCAGCGTCTTGTCCTCGCCGCTGTTGAGATGGTAGCCCTGCCGCGAAGGATCCGACGCGAAGATGTCGTAGTCGTGGCGCCGGCCGCGGCTCCGCTGCGCCTGGCGCGCCGTGTTCGGGCCGTCTCCAACCTCCACCCGGCACTTCCGGTACGCATGCGCCGGCGGATGGCGCAGCTCCAGCGTCAGACCCGCCTGCAGCGACGTCTCCGGCAGGCACAGCCGGCCGAACCCGCCGCACGCCGACGGCGGCGCCAGAGCCTCCCCGTCCACGTGCACGACCAGCAGCGGCCCCGCCTCGGCGCCCGCCGCCGCCGCCGCCCCGCCCTTCCAGGACCGCGCCTTCGCGCCGCCGCAGGCCCCGGCCCCGGCCGCGCCGCCGGCCGGACAGGCCGCGAGCGCGCAGCCCGCGATGCGCGTCCAGACTTGCACTCCCACCGCCAAGCACGAACTCCGTCGAGAACGTGCGCCGGACTCTAGCGCCGCGCCGCCCGCGCCGCAATCCGAGCCGGCGCCGTGCGCCGTGCGCCGTGCTTAAGGGCTACCGCATTCGAGGGCTGGCCGCTTGCGCAACCGCCCTCAGCCGCCTTCGTCCAGCAGCCACAGCCGCCAGCCGCGCAGGAAGCGCGGCTGGCGCGGCACCGCGACGGCGAAGGTCCGCGTCGCCGTCCGGCCGTCCGCCGCGGTCGCCGTCACCGTCACCGTCGCCGTGCCGTGGTCCGCCGGGGCCACGCGCAGCAGCGCGCCCGCGGTCTCCGCCGTGGCCACCGCGGGGTCGCTCACGCGAACCGCGAACGCCGCCGCGTCCGAGCCGTCGAACTCCAGGAACACGTTCGAGAGGTCGATCTCCATCGGTTCGTCGAACTCCTGCCTTGGCGCCACGCCGTTGAGCACAAGGGGCTTGCCGGCCGCCAGCCGGATGCCGGTGTGGTGCTGCCCGGAGTTGCCGGGATAGGGCGGCCCGCACGGCCTGCCGGCGTCCAGGATGTCCGCGCAGTCCGCCCCGGGCACCTCCGGTATCCCGGCGACCCGGACGACCACCGGCCCGGCGCCGGCCGGCGACACGGCGACGGCGTTGCTGAGCGGCGTCGCGTGCGCGATCGTGGCGACGTCCGCCTCCAGGCGGCCGCCGGCGGCCGCAAGCCCCACGTCCAGCCGGAACGGCGCACCCTCGGCGACCCGCACGCCGACCCGCGCCGGGCGCCGCCACGCGGCGGAGGCGACCACCGGTTCCAGCGCGAGGCGAAACGGCGCGCCCGGATTGCCGTGCAGGGCCACCGCCATGCCGAGCCCCCAGTCGCCGGCGCCGACGAACAGGCCCGGGGGCAGCGCTGCCAGGCGGTTGTGGGACAGGTCCACCCTTTGCAGCCTGGGCTGGTCTTCGAACAGCCCCGCCGGCAGCGATGCCAGCCGGTTGCCGCCGAGGTCGAGCTCGGCCAGCAGCACGCCGTCGAACGTCTCCGGCGCCAGCTCGGCCAGCCGGTTGTTGTCGAGGTGGAGATAGGAAAGCCCGCCCACTTCGCGGAACGCTCCCGGGCGCAGCTCGCGCAGCCCCACGTCCGTCAGATGCAGCCGGCCCAGGGGCAGTCCGGCGAACAGCCCCGGCGGCAGCGTCGGCAGTTCATGCCGATGCCGGCTGTGGGCGTGCCGCGCGTTGTCGAGGCGGAGGATCCAGAGCGACGACAGGCCGTCGAACGCGCCCGCCTCCAGCGACGCGAACGCGTTGCGCTGCAGTGCCAGCTCGCGCAGTTCGGACAGGTCCGCGAACACGCCCGGAGGCACCGAGGCCAGGGAGTTGAGCCGGAGTTCCTCGAGGTTCGCCAGGCCGTCGAACACGCCCGCCTCCACGGCGACGGGCGAGCTGCCGGTGCTCATGTCCACCTCCAGCTTGCGCAGGTTCGGCAGGCCGCGGAACATGCCCGCCCGCAGGCGCGCCAGCCGCCCGCCGCCCACGAACAGCTCGTTCAGCTCGGCGAGCCCCTCGAACAGGCCGGGCTCGATGGCGGCGCGGCTCCCGTCGATGAGCCGCAGGTGGCGCAGCCGCGGCATCCCCTCGAAGACGCCTGGCCGGAGCGGCGGGAGGGCGTCGGCGCCGTCGAGCCTGTTCGACAGGACGAAGAGATAGCGCAGATTCGCCAGGCCTCGAAACGAGCCGGGCTCCAGCAGCACGTTCCAGCCGAATACGTCCAGCATCTGCAAACCGGCGAGGCCGTCGAGCGCGCCTGCCCGGAGCGTCCAGCCCGACGGCGGCAGCAGTTCCAGCCTGCTGAGGTTCGACAGGCCGTCGAGGTCGCCGGGCTGGACGTCGCGCAGACGCAGTTCCACGATCCTCCGGAGGTCCGCCGCGGAGATGTCCGCGCAGGAGGAGCCCAGCTCGGCCTCGAGCGCTTCGCGCACGGCGGCGCTGCGTTCGCACGCCGGCTTCGCCAGCCGAGTTCCGGGCTGCACGGCGACGACCATCCGCCCGGCCACCGCCAGCGCCGCCTCGCGCTCCCAGCCCTCGTTCGCCGGCACCCGGTACGCCACCGCGCCGGCGCCGACCCCGCTGGCGCCGGACGCCACCGTCGTGAAGCCGTCGGCGGCGCGCGCCTCCCACGCGCAGCCGGGGTCCGCCTCCACGCGCAGCGTGTACGACCCCCCGGCCGCGGGCACCTCCGCCGCCGGCGTCGACAGCCGGTAGCGGCAGCGCGTGGCGCTCTGCCGGTAGCCGGCGACGAAGGCGGCGGTCTCGTTCAGGCTCCGAGCGGCGTCCGCCGGGCCGTCCGCGCTCCACGACGGTTCCTCGCCGGGCACGCCGAGCGGCACGCCGAGGAAGCGCTGGCGGGGGTTGGAGAAGCGCGGCAGCGAACTGAACGCCATGATCGTCGAGTATACGTGGATCCCGTCGCGCCGGAGGCCGGGCAGAACGTAGCCGTGGCTGTACGGAAAGGGATCGTTCGAGTTGTCATATTCGCGTGGGTGGCGGAGGCCCATGAGGTGCCCCAGCTCGTGGGCGAATGTATGGGCAGAGCCGACACTGACCATTGCGAAAGCCGTCTTTGAAGCTGAAATCCCTGCGTCCGCCATGGTCAGTATCGATGCTGCCCGGGCCGCCCGCGTTCTCTTGAGCACCACGACGTCCGCGGCGTGGCGGTCGCGCAGCGCATGCGCCTCGTCCAGGTGGCCGTCGCCCGGCTCGATGAGGCGCCGAAAGTCGATTGCCTTATCCAGTTCGTCGTAATCCACCTGGACCGCGGCGACCAGGCGCACGCGATGCGCGACATCCGAGACCGCGAGGGCCTCGTTGGTCCACGCCACGTCGTGGTCGATGTCCGCCAGCACGGCCCGGTGCCCGCCGGCCCACCGCCGCTGCTGCGGCGTGTAGACTACCAGCACGTCGATCTCGGAGCCGTCGTCCGCCGCCGGCGCGTCCGCCGAAGAGACGCGCGCCGCCGCGCCGCCGGGCGGCGGCGCACCGACCTCGAAGGCGCCATCGCACGCCGGCCGCCGCGACGGGGCGACGCGCTCCACGATCTGCGCGCCGCCCACAGTCCGGATGCGGTATTCCGCCTCCGGCGTCCATGCCGAGCCCACGACCGTCTCGCCGTTTGCGACCAGCGTCGCCGTGCCCGACTCCACGCTCGCCAGCGGCCCGGACAGCGAGTAGCCGCCCGCCGTGGCGGCCGTCCGCTCCGCAGTCCACTCGAACTCCGCGTCCTCGAACAGGTTCAGACGCACCGCGGCCGGTCTGCCACGCGCCGCCGCCTCCCGCACCGCGGACAGAGTCTCGAAGTCGATCACCGCCACGCGCCGTGGCGCCTCCTGGCCGGCCACGCGCCGTTTCGCCATCCGCTCCAGCGCGGCGCCTTGGGAAGCCGCGCCCGCGAACACGGCCGGCGTTGGCGCGTCCGCTCCCGAAACGGCGAACGCTATGAAGGCTGACGTCTGAGCGAAGCGCTTCAGAGCCCCGGACCAACGTCGCGCCAGCCAGCCCATGTCAGCGCCATCCTTTCGGCAGTGAACACCCATGCCGTCGCTGCCGCACTCCCGTCGCTCCTCCACACCGGCGTTGTCTTTGTCGTTGGTCCGCCGCCATGTTCGTCCTCAAACATGTGGTCGGCTTGGCGCAGAGCTCGCTGAGGGCACACAAGTGCCCGGCGCTCACCGGCGGAGTGGTATGCAGACGCCAGCCGTAGCGGGATACGGTCGACATGTCCGGTCCTTGTGGTTGGTACACAGGATGGCGTCGTGGTCCTTGTAGACGCACGACCCCCCCGGCAGCGCCTTGCAGGAGTGGTCGTGCCCCCAGCAGCTGCTGCTCCTGCAGGTGCGCGCCCGCTCGGGGCTCGGGGGAATCCACTCGCGACCCCGTTCCACGCATTCCTGTTCCGGCGTCTTGCAGGTGTTGGCGTCCTCGGTCCAGTCGCCAAGGCTGCAGGAGAACCGGCAGGTGCCGGAGTAGCCGGCCGCGCAGGAGCCGGCGGCGGAGGAGCCGTGGTCCGTCTCGGGCAGCAAGCAGTTGCCCAGGGTCGCCTGGGGGCAGTCCAGCGGTGCGCAGGTGTTGCTGGTCCGGGTCCAGACGCGGTCGCTGCAGGCGTACGAGCAGGCGCCGGAGTAGCCGTCGGCGCAGGAGCCGGCGGAGGCGCCGGACGCCGTTCGGGGCAGCGCGCAGTTGTTCCTGGTTCCGGCGGCGCACGCTTCGTGCGGCCTGCAGGAGTTGCTGGTCCGGGTCCAGTCGCCGTCGCTGCAGGCGTACGAGCAGGTGCCGGAGTAGCCGTCGGCGCAGGAGCCGGCGGAGGAGCCGGACAGGGTGGCGGGACGCTCGCAGCCGGCCGTGGTCGCCGCCGGGCAGTCCATGGCGCAGGTGTTGCTGGTTCGGGTCCAGACGCGGTCGCTGCAGGCGTACGAGCAGGCGCCGGAGTAGCCGTCGGCGCAGGAGCCGGCGGAGGAGCCGGACTCCGTTCGAGGCAGCGCGCAGTTGTTCCTGGTTCCGGCGGCGCACGCTTCGTGCGGCCTGCAGGTGTTGCTGGTCCGGGTCCAGTCGCCATCGCTGCAGGCGTACGAGCAGGTGCCGGAGTAGTTCGCGGCGCAGGTGCCGGCGGAGGATCCGGACGGGGTGGCGGGGCGCTCGCAGCCGGCCGTGGTCGCCGCCGGGCAGTCCATGGCGCAGGTGTTGCTGGTCCGGGTCCAGACGCGGTCGCTGCAGGCGTACGAGCAAGCGCCGGAGTAGCCGTCGGCGCAGGAGCCGGCGGAGGCGCCGGACTCCGTTCGAGGCAGCGCGCAGTTGTTCCTGGTTCCGGCGGCGCACGCTTCGTGCGGCCTGCAGGTGTTGCTGGTCCGGGTCCAGTCGCCATCGCTGCAGGCGTACGAGCAGGTGCCGGAGTAGTTCGCGGCGCAGGTGCCGGCGGAGGATCCGGACGGGGTGGCGGGGCGCTCGCAGCCGGCCGTGGTCGCCGCCGGGCAGTCCATGGCGCAGGTGTTGCTGGTTCGGGTCCAGACGCGGTCGCTGCAGGCGTACGAGCAAGCGCCGGAGTAGCCGTCGGCGCAGGAGCCGGCGGAGGCGCCGGACTCCGTTCGAGGCAGCGCGCAGTTGTCCCTGGTTCCGGCGGCGCACGCTTCGTGCGGTGTGCAGGAGTTGCTGGCCTGGGTCCAGGTGCCGCGGCTGCAGGAGAAGCGGCAGGCGCCGGAGTAGCCGGGGGAGCAGGAGCCGGCGTGGGATCCGGAGGCCGTTGGGGGCAGCACGCAGTTGTTCCTGGTCGCCTCCGGGCAGCTCCGGGGCTTGCAGGAGTTGCTGGTCTCGGTCCAGGCGCCGAACCAACAGGTGGACCGACAGGCGCCGGAGTAGCCATCGGCGCAGGAGCCTGCGGAAGAGGAGCCGTGTTCCGTCGCGGGCAGTACGCAGTTGTCCCTAGTTGCCTCAGGGCAGCCCAGGGGTGTGCAGGAGTTGCTGGTCTCGGTCCAGCCGCCAAGCCAACAGGCGAACCGGCAAGTACCGGAGTAGCCGGCGGCGCACCAGCCGTCGGTGGTGGTGCCGGAGTCGGTTCGCGAAAGCACGCAGCTGTTGACGGTGTCGTGCGGGCAGGGGGCCGGTGCGCAGGAGTTGCTGGTCCCCGTCCATTCGCCGAGGCTGCAGGCGAACCGGCAGGCGCCGGAGTAGCCGGCGGCGCACCGGCCGTCGGTAGTGGATCCAGAGTCGGTTCGGGGGAGGACGCAGCTGTTGACGGTGCCGCGCGGGCAGGGGGCCGGTGCGCAGGAGTTGCTGGTCTCCGTCCATTCGCCGAGGCTGCAGGCGAACCGGCAGGCGCCGGAGTAGCCGGCGGCACATGAGCCGGCGGAGGAGCCGGAAGCCGTCTGGGGCAGCGTACAGTCGTCCTTAGTCGCCTGCGGGCACCGCTTGGGGGTGCAGGAGTTGCTTTCCTCGCTCCAAGCGCCGTTGTTGCAGGCGTAGCGGCAGCTGCCGTTGTAGCCAGCCGTGCAAGCGCCGGAGACCGTGGCGCCCGAGTCCGCCCTGTCCAGCGCGCAGTGCGCAACGGTGGCCGCGGCGCACTCGGCCGCGAAGGACGCGCTCGCCGTCCTGGCTTCATTCATCCTCAAGTTGCAAGTGGAGGAGGCGGCGCTGGCGGAGCAGGCGCCGCCCCAGCTGGCGAAGTCGTAGCCGCGATCCTCGGTCGCCGTCAGCGTCACTTCCGTGCCGTGGTCGTACTCCTCCGTGCAGTCCGTGCGGCCGCCGGAACCGCAGCTGATGCCGCTGGCGGCGACGTGGCCGTTGCCAGGCCGCGCGACGGTCAGCTTGCGCTTCTCCCAGACGAAGGCGGCGCCGACCGTCTTGTCGCCGTCGAGGAGGACGGCGCAGGTGGTGCTGGCGCTGGCGGAGCAGGCGCCGCTCCATGCCGACAGCTTGCGGTTGGCGTCCGGCGCCGCCGTCAGCTTCGCCGTCGTGCCGTCGACGTACTTCTCGGCGCAGTCCGTGCCGCAGTCGATGCCGGCCGGCGAACTCGACACGTCGCCGCCGGCGGTCTTCGTCACCGTCAGCGTGTACAGCTTCTTGCAGACGCCGCCGTCGGCGCGGTAGCCCGTGTCGCAGTCGCAGCCGCAGGCCGAGTTCCGGGTCGAGTTGGCGCCGCACTTCGCCACGCACGCCCCGCCGCACTCCTCGTAGCCGGCGTTGCACTCCCTGCAGCCGTCGTCGTCCGTCGCCGGGTCGGCCAGGCCGCCGCAGGAGGCGGAGTTCTTCCCGAACTCGCGGGTGCAGTCGCTGCTGGTCACCGTGCCGTTGGTGCAGGACCAGTTCCATGCGCCTGCCGTGCCAGTGCAGGTCAGCGTCCTCTGGCCGTCCACGCCGGCGCACCGCCACGTCGTCTCCTCCGTGCCGACCACGCGGTTGTTCTCGGTTCCGGCGGCGCACGGGCTGGCGGCCGTGCCGCATTTGCCGTCCACCCGCGTCGTGCTCCAGCCGGGGGTGCCCGCTTCGCAGCTCGTCTGGCTCGAACACGCCGCCCAGACGCCCCGGTCGCCGGGCGCTTCGCCGTAGGCGCCCGGCTTGCAGGCGCTGGCCGCGCTCGACGGGTCCCCGCACTGCGGGTTCGGCACGCAGGTGTTGCCGCTCCTGGACCAGACGCCGTCGTTGCAGGCGTAGGAGCAGCTGCCGTTGTAGCCGGCCGTGCAGGCGCCGCTGGCCATCGTGCCGGAGTCCGCCCTGTCCAGCGCGCAGTGCGCAACGGTGGCCGCGGCGCACTCGGCCGCGAAGGACGCGCTCGCCGTCCTGGCTTCGTCCATCGTCAACTCGCAAGTGGAGGAGGCGCTGGCGGAGCAGTCGCCGCCCCAGCTGGCGAAGTCGTAGCCGGACTCCGCGGCCGCCGTCAGCTCCACCGCCGTGCCGTAGTCGTAGTCCTGCGCGCAGTCCGCGCCGCAGCTGATGCCGGCTGGCGCGCTCGACACGCTGCCGCCAGCGGTCTTCGTCACCGCCAGCGTCCGCTTCTGGGGCCTGAACCTCGCCGTCGCGCTGCGCGCCTCCTTCATCTCCAGCCGGCAGACCGTCCCCGTCGCCGTGCCCGCGCAGGCGCCCTCCCACCTCTCGAAGTCCTGGCCCTCGCCCGGCGCCGCCGTCAGCGTCGCCGCCGTGCCGTAGTCGTAGTCCTGCGCGCAGTCCGCGCCGCAGTCGATGCCCGTGCCGGTCACCTTGCCGATGCCGGCCACCGCCACCGTCAGCGTCCGCTTCTGGGGCTTGAACCTCGCCGTCGCGCTGCGCGCCTCCTTCATCTCCAGCCGGCAGACCGTCGCCGTCGCCGTGCCCGCGCAGGCGCCCCCCCACCTCTCGAAGTCCTGGCCCTCGCCCGGCGCCGCCGTCAGCGTCGCCCACGTGCCGTAGTCGTAGTCCTGCGCGCAGTCCGCGCCGCAGTCGATGCCCGTGCCGGTCACCTTGCCGATGCCGGCCACCGCCACCGTCAGCGTCCGCTTCGCCCGCTTGAACGTCGCGCCCACGGTCAGGTCGCCGACCAGCTTCAGCTGGCACTTCGGCCACCGCGCGGCGCCGCAGGCGCCCGTCCACGACTCGAACTCGTAGCCCTCGTCCGCCGTCGCCACCGCCACCACCACGCTGCCGTGGGCCTTGCTCGTCGAGCACGCGGCGCGCGTCCCCGAACCGCAGTCCACCCCCTTCGCCGCCACGCGCCCGTTGGCCGGGCGCTCCACCGTCAGCGTCCGCCGAACCAGGGCGAAGTCCGCGCCCGCCGCAAGGTTCGACTCCATCCTCAGCGCGCACGAAGCCTCCGCGCCTTCGCAGGCGCCGCTCCACGACGCCAGCTCGTGGTTGGCGTCCGCCGTCGCCGTCAGCTCCACTTCCGCGCCGTGGTCGTACTGCTCCGTGCAGTCCGACGAGCCGCTCCCGCAGTCGATGCCCGGACCGGCGATCCGCCCGCGCCGCGGCGGCGACACCCACAGCCAGCGCTGCTCCGCCCCGAACTCCGCACCCGCCGTCTTCGCCCCGTCCATCGCCACCGCGCACGACGCCCCCGGCGTTCCCGCGCACGCCCCCGTCCAGCCCAGCAGACGGTGGTTCGCGTCCGCCGCCGCCGACAGCCGCGCCGTCGCCCCCGCGGCCAGCCGCTCCGCGCAGTCCGAACCCGAACCCGAACCGCAGTCGATGCCCGAACCCGTCACCCGCCCGTGCTCCGGACGCTCCACCGTCAGCAGGTGGCTGGTCGCCTCGAACGACGCCGACACCCGCCGGTCCGCGTCCAGCTCCACCGTGCAGGACGCCGCGCTTCCCGAACACGCGCCGCCCCAGCCGGCGAAGCGGTGGTGCGCGTCCGCCGCCGCCGACAGCTCCGCCGCGCTGCCCGTCGCGTAGGACTCCTCGCAGTCGACGCCGCCGCCCGAACCGCAGTCGACGCCCTCGCCCGACACCCGCCCTCCCGACGGCCGCTCCACCGTCAGCTTCGGCCACGGCACGTCCGCGATCCACACCGTCGTCGGCGCCCAGCGCAGATCCCGGTGCGCCCGGTTGTTCGGACTGCCGCCGCACTTGCCGCGCAGCGTCAGCGACTCCGGCCCTTCCTCCTCCCCGTCGTGCTCCACGTGCAGCCACCAGCCGGACACGCTCAGCGTCTTGTCCTCGCCGCTGTTGAGATGGTAGCCCTGCCGCGAAGGATCCGACGCGAAGATGTCGTAGTCGTGGCGCCGGCCGCGGCTCCGCTGCGCCTGGCGCGCCGTGTTCGGGCCGTCTCCAACCTCCACCCGGCACTTCCGGTACGCATGCGCCGGCGGATGGCGCAGCTCCAGCGTCAGACCCGCCTGCAGCGACGTCTCCGGCAGGCACAGCCGGCCGAACCCGCCGCACGCCGACGACGGCGCCAGAGCCCCGCCGTCCACGTGCACGACCAGCAGCGGCCCCGCCGGCTCGCGCAGCGTCAGCGTCGCCTCCGTCACCGCGCGGCCCGTCAGCGACGTGCCGATCACGATGGTCTCGCCCCCGTCCGCCTCGACGTCGTCCACCGCCGTCACCCGCAGCGTCGTGCTGGCGCTCCGCGAACCCGCCGCGACGACCACGCGACGCTCCCCCGAAACCGCGTAGTCGCCCGCCGACGCCGTGCCGCCGAACGTCAGCGGAACCTCCAGCCGCGACGCCGCCGGCGCCGACAGCGTCGCCGTCACCGTCACCGCCGCCCCGGCGTCCGACTCGGTCAGCTCCGCAGGGCTCGCCGACAGAACCAGCGCCGGCCGCGCCTCGGCGCCCGCCGCCGGCGCCCCGCGCTTCCAGGACCGCGCCTTCGCGCCGCCGCAGGCCCCGGCCGCGCCGCCGGCCGGACAGCCCGCGCACGCCGCCTCGCCCGCGCCGCGCCGCGTGCCCGGCGGACACGGATCGCAACCCGTCCCCGCCGCGTCCGGCGTCCGGTCCGGCGGGCACTCGCGGCACGCGCCGCCGGCGTCGCGCTCCGCGCCGGCGCAGCGCGGCAGCACCCGCCACGCGGCCACCGCCTGCGTGGTGAGGCCGGCGCCGTTCGTGGCATGCGCCGTCAGCGCGTAGACGCCCGGCGCGGCGTCGGCCGGCGGCGAGAGCTCGATGTCGAGGCGCGGCGCGGCCGACGGGCCGGCGGTCCACGCCGCCGGCGCCAGCCACGACGGCGCCGGTTCCGCGCTCGCCGCCAGCTGCACCGCCTCCCCCGCGCCTCCGAACGCCCGCAGCGTCAGCGTCGCCGTGCCGCCCGCGCGGACCTCCGCCTCGCCGACCAGGATCGCCGGGCCGCCCGGCGCCGACGCGCCAGCGGCGCAGGCCGCGAGCGCGCAGCCCGCGATGCGCGTCCAGACTTGCACTCCCACCGCCAAGCACGAACTCCGTCAAGAACGTGCGCCGGACTCTAGCGCCGCGCCGCCCGCGCCGCAATCCGAGCCGGCGCCGTGCCGGGCCCCTTGGGCAATTGCGGGAATGCCGATGCACAAGTCCGTCGCGCTTTCCGGCCGGCACCCTACGAGCCGCGACTTTCATTCGACTCGCGGGCCCGAGGTTCGAAACAGCACAGGATGGTCGTCGCGGTCGTTTGGCTTGTGCGCCTTGCCGGCCTCTCTTCCAATGTCAAGCGATGGCCAGTTGCGGCCGTGCGGATGGCAGCCGTGCGGAACGGTCGCAGCCCGTTGGCACCCATTCGCTCAGCGGTCAAGGTTGCGCGTCGTCTCGTCCACGGCTGCCAGCAAGGCATCGACCATGCGCTGCAGCTCCGTCTCGCCGACGATCAGTGGCGGGCCCAGCACCACCACGTCGCGCACCTCTCCGGTGCCGCCTGGATAGAAACACACACCGCGCTCAAGCGCCGCTGCCGCGACCTGGCTGGTCACTTTCGCCTCCTGTGGATAGCGCTCGAGCGTCGTTCGGTCGGCGACGATCTCGATGCCCAGCAGCAGGCCCTTGCCGCGTACTTCGGCAACATGCGGATGATCGAGGAACGCAGCGCCCAGCCGCGCCAGCAGGTCTGCGCCGACCCGCGCGGCACGCTCCACCAAGCGCTCCGCAGCCATGATTTCCAGCACCTTGTCGGCGGCGGCGCAGGCGGCGGGGTGGGCCGCGAAGGTGTGGAACATGACGTTCATGCCGGCCGCCTGAATCGCCGCGCCAACGGCTTCGGTGGCGAACACGCCGGTGATCGGCGCGTAGCCGCCGCCCAGGCCCTTGCCGGCGACCAGCACGTCCACCGCCACCGGCCAGTGGGCGTCGGAGTCGCCGAGCGCGAACTTCGCGCCGGTGCGGCCGAAGCCGGTCATCACTTCGTCGGCCAGCAAGAGGATGTCGTAGTGATCGCACAGCTCGCGCACGCCTTGCCAGTAGCCATCCGGCGGAACCAAGGCGCCGCCGCTGGCGCCGACGATCGGTTCGCCGAGCAGCGCGGCCACGTTGTCCGCGCCAACGTGCTCAATCGCTTGCTGCAGCGCGTCGAGGCAGTGCTGGGCGACGTCGCTGCCGGGACAGCGCAGCGGATACGGCGCTGGTACCCGCGGATACCGCGGCAGCGCATGGGCTAGGCCCTGCTTCCGCGCTTCGTGGCCGCCGACGGCAGCGGCGGCAAGCGTCGTGCCGTGGTACGAAGGCGCGCGCCCGATGATTTCCTTCTTGCTCGGCTGGCCTCGCGCCGCGTGGTACTGGATGGCGATCTTCATGGCGGTCTCGACGCCCTCGGAGCCGCTGCACGTCAGGTGCAGGCGCGGCAGGCTTGGCGGCAGCCACTCCGCGGTCAAGCGCCGCAGCAGCCGCTCCCGCTCCGGCGTCAGCCAAGGAGGTACGACGTAGGAGCTTGCCAGCGCCGCCGCATGCAGGGCGTCCGCCACTTCCTTGCGCCCGTGGCCGACGTTGACGGCAACCGCGCCGCCAGCGGCGTCGAGGATCTCGCGTCCGTCGCTGGTGAACAGGTACGCCCCTTGCGCGCCAGCGATGCGCAGACTGCGCATTGCCGGAAACGCGAAAGGCCAGTTGACGGGCGGCTCGGCGGTCATCGACGGTTGCGGAATCGTCTGCAAAAGGTTATGAAACCAGAATACGCCAAGGAACTCATCGCATGGCCGCAGAGACGGACGCCAAGACGGGCGTGGAGGGCATCGACGGCGAGAGGGTGACCGAGTGGCTCGACGGCCGCATCGATGGGCTGTCGCCGCCATTGGAGTTCGCCCTGATCGCCGGCGGCCACTCCAACCTCACCTACCGCTTCACCGACCAGCGGGGCGCGGCCTACGTGCTGCGGCGGCCGCCGCTCGGCCACATTCTGGAGAGCGCCCACGACATGGGCCGCGAGCATCGCATCATCTCCTCGCTGGCCGGCACCGGCGTGCCGGTGCCGCGGACCTACGGCCTGTGCGAAGACAAGGACGTCAACGGCCAGCCGTTCTACGTCATGCAGTTCGTGGAGGGCGTCGTGCCGCACGACCCCGAAGCTGCCGCCGCCATTCCAGAGGCCGAGCGGCACAGCGCCGGTGAACACGTCATCGACGTTCTGGCGACGCTGCATCTGGTCGATCCGGACCACGTCGGCCTTGGCAACCTGGCGCGCAAGGAAGCGTATCTGGAGCGCCAGCTGAAGCGCTGGACGCGGCAGTGGGAGGCCACCAAGACCCACGAGATTCCCGAAATGGAGGAGAGCGCCCGGCTGCTGCACGAGGACATGCCGGAGCAGGTGGGCGCGGCCATCGTTCACGGCGACTATCGCATCGGCAACATGATGCTTCGCGACGGACGGATGGCGGCGCTTCTGGACTGGGAGCTTTGCACCCTGGGCGACCCGCTCGCCGATCTCGGCTACCTGCTGAACAACTGGTCGCAACCCGGCGAACCCGGAGCGGACGCCAACCCCACCGGCGTTGGCGGCTTTCCAAGCCGAGAGCGCATCTGCGAGACGTACCAAGGGCGCACCGGCCGCGACGTGTCGCGCATCGACTACTACCGGGCGTTCTCCCACTGGCGCCTCGGCGCCATCACCCAGGGCGTGTACAAGCGCTATCTGGTGGGCGCCATGGGCAAGAATCGCGACTTCGACCTGGAGAAGTACCGCCTCGGCATCCACCAGCGAGCGGAGTCGGCGCTGAAGTTCCTGACTCGCTGAATGGGGTAGCCGGGCCTCCCGGCACCGAGCAGGACAAAAAAAGCCCCGCCTGTGTCGGCGGGGCTGGAAGAGAGGGGGCAGCATCCCCAAGGGGGGAGGGGGAGAGAGGCGTAGGATGCTGCCCTTCGGCGTACAGGTTCTGTACTAGACATCACCTTGGCGGACTTCGACAGGCTTGTCAAGGCCTTTTTCCAACTTTTTTCAAAAAAACTTGAAGTTCAGCTTTAGGCGAAGCGGCTTTGGCACTCAGTTCGGCAGCGGGCCGTTGGTTTCGCCAAGCAACTCGTACTTCTCGACCAGCGGTCGCAGCGAGCGTTCAAGCTGCGTCCGGGCGTTCTGCACGCCTTCTTCGATCATGGCGTGGTCGTCGCCTCGGTCGCCGTCGCAACGTCCGGAGTGTTCGGCGTACTTGTCGAGGTCGCGAATGAACCCTACGAGAACCTGGGGGCACTCGCAGCAAGCGCGGTCGGCGTTCTCGCCAATGGTCATCAGCTGCCGAGCGTTGTAGAGCGGCCCGCGCAGCGCCTCGTCGACGGCGCGTTCGACGTCCTGCCACGGCGACGGCCACTTCAGCAACGCGCAGCCGATGGCTTCGAAGCGTTCGGCGTCGTCGGCCCTAGCGTGGCTGTAGGCGACGACAAGAGGCGCTGAACCATAGACTTCCCGAACGGCGTCAAGACGTTGCACATCCAGGCTCGCCAGGTGCAGCAGCACGCAGTCGAGGTTGGCAGGGGGATCTTCGTCGGCGGCCAGTTCGTCGATGTCGGCCCACTCTGCGGCCCCGAGCAGGGTTGCGCCGCTGCCGCGGGCGTCGCGCAGCGCCTCTATCAGTTCAGCGCCGACGACTCCTAGCCGAGCGGTCTGCCCCGCCGGTTGCCGCGATGCGCCGGCAGCAGGCCGCAGTCGCCGCCCTATTTCCTCGGCGTCGAAGCGGATGACCTGGCTGATGGGATGGCCTTGGTCGAGCAGCGCCTTGATGGCCAGCAGCCACTCCACCTGCTCGGCGCTGTAGAAGCGCGTCTTGCCGGCGCGCTCGGCCGGCGCCAGGCCGTAGCGCCGCTCCCACGCCCGCAGGCACTCCGGCGTGATGCCAGTGCGTTTCGAGACGGCGCCGATCTTGTACAGATTGCCGGACACGGTTTCCAACATCCGTTCGCTTTGTTCAACTGCGTCCATAGTCTTACTGTACACCATGATGACAGCCTTCGCGCACGATGAAATCCGCCGCCACCCACGACGGGAGCGGCGGAACAGGAACGGCTGCTACGTGGCGTCGAGGTGCGGATAGCGAAAGCCGGCGGCCTTCTCGAAGCAGCGGGCGATGGCCAGCAGCGGCGCTTCCTGCAGATGCCCGCCGACCAGTTGGAACGCGCGTGGAACGTTGTTCTGGTCGACATCCAGGGGCAGCGTCACCGATGGGTGGCCGGAGTAGTCGAACGGCGCCGTGAAGCGGATGAAGCGCTCTGGCCGGGATTCCTGCCGGGGCGCGTCGCTGCGCTCGGCGGCGGGGATCGGCCCGGGCATGCAGGGGGCGATCAGCACGGCCACGTCTTCCAGCAGCGCATGCAAGCCGGCGCGGAAGCGGTCGCGTTGGTCCTCCAGGCGAGCGTAGTCCTGTGCGCTGGCGGCAAGGCCCGTCTCGATGAGGCTGGCCAGCGCGCCGCCGTACTCCTGCTTTCGGCTTGGATACGTCGCCGCATGCGCCCCGGCGCACTCGACCCCGCAAGTCGTCATCCAGCCGTCCGCCAGCGTTTCCCAGGGCGGCATCTGCACCTCGACGACGGTCGCGCCAAGGTCGCGCAGCAGCTCCAGCGCGTCTTGGACGACGGCGACGGCTTCCGCGCCGGCGTCTTCGCCGACGTAGCGCCAGTCCACCCCCACTTGGACGCCGTTCAAGCCGGTGTCCAGGAGCGCCGCATAGGTTGGCACCGGCGCGTCCAAGGTCGTGGAGTCCAGCGGATCGAAGCCAGCCATCGCCTGCAGCATTCGCGCCGCGTCCTCGACGCAACGCGCCATCGGGCCGACGTGATCGAGGGATTTGGCCAACGGAAACACGCCATGGCGGCTGACTCGGCCGTAGGTCGGCTTGACGCCCACCAGCCCGCATGCGGCCGATGGAAAGCGGATGCTGCCGCCGGTGTCGGTGCCGATGGCGGCGTGCGCCAAGCCAGCGGCCACGGCGACGCCGGAACCGGAGGACGATGCGCCCACCCAGCGTTCGGCGTGCCAAGGGTTCTTCGGCGGCGTCACCGACGGATGGTGTTCGGCAAACGCGCCCTCGGTGAGCTTGACCTTGCCGAGCGCGATGGCCCCGGCCTCCCGCAGCCGCCGCACGACGGTGCCGTCTGCGTCCGGGCGCCAGTCGGCCAGCACCGCCGTGCCGCATGTGGTCCGGGCGTCTTGGGTGTAGAGCAAGTCCT
The DNA here is from genome assembly GCA_965199875.1 of Candidatus Azotimanducaceae bacterium. Lineage (GTDB taxonomy): Bacteria > Pseudomonadota > Gammaproteobacteria > Pseudomonadales > Azotimanducaceae > VXYL01. The sequence continues at coordinate 1,204,793 of OZ241346.1, forward strand.
TCAGCGCAACGGGAGCGCCGTGCAGGACCCCCAGCGGCGCACCGGCCTTGCGTCGTTCGTCAAGGGCCTGCGCCTGCTGCAGAGCGAGGTCGCCAAGCACGGTCGCGTAGGCGCCGAACTCGCCGTCCAGCCGTTCGATGCGTTCCAGCATCGCCTGCGCGACGTCCACGCAGCGAAGTTCGCCGCTCTTGCTGCGCCGAACGACCTCCGACAGGCTGAGGGCGTGGATGTCCATGCCTGTTCTTCCGGGCGCCAAGACCGCGGCTAGGCGGCGCGATCGAAGATCTTGCCGGGGTTCAGGATGCCCTTCGGGTCGAGTGCATCCTTCAGCTTGCGCATCAAGGCGATTTCCGCGCTGTTGCGCGACAGCGCCAGATACTTCTTCTTGTCCAGGCCGACGCCGTGTTCCGCGGAAACGGAACCGCCGATGGCCGCCAGCGGTTCGTAGACCGCCTTCTTCACCTGGTCGTGGGCGCTTTCGTCGTCGCCGGCGGAAGTGCCGAAGTGGATGTTGCCGTCGCCGATGTGCCCGAAGGTGAAGTTGACGTACTTGCCGAAGGCGGCGGCCAGGCGACGGTTCACCTCTTCGACGTATGCCTCCATCTTGGAAACGCGCAAGCTCACGTCGAAGATGAACATCGGCTGGTATTGGTGCACCTGCTCGACGTCGTCGCGGATCGCCCACAGCTCGCGACGCTGCGCCTCGCTGCCGGCCACCACCGCATCGGCGATCAGCCCCGCCTGGTAGGCGTCCTCGAAGGCGTCCTGCAAGCGCGTACGGTCGGCTTGCGCATCGCCGCCCATGGCTTCGATCAGCGCGTAGTAGGGGTAGTCCTGGGAGAGCGGCGGCTTTTGCGCCGCCGGCGGCGTGGTCACCAGGCGGTAGAAGTTGTTCCACAGCACCTCGAACGCCGAGAGCGTGCCGCCGAGCCGCGCGTCGATGTTCTTCAGCAGCGCCGTCACCTTGTCGAAGCTGTCCACGGCCACCAGCATGGTCTCCTGGCTGCGCGGCTTCTCGCGCAGCCGCAGCACCGCCCGGGTGACGACGCCCAGGCTGCCTTCGCTGCCGATGAACAGCTGCTTCAAGTCGTAGCCGGCGTTGTTCTTGATCATGCGGTTCATGGACGAAACGACGGTGCCGTCCGCCAGCACCGCTTCGACTCCAAGCACCATGTCCCGGGTCATGCCGTAGCGGATGACGCGATTGCCGCCGGCATTGGTGGCGATGTTGCCGCCGACGGTGCAGCTGCCGCGGCCGCCGATGTCCAGCGGATACATGAGGCCCTGCTCCTCCGCGGCGTTCTGCACCGCCTCCAGCACCACCCCGGACTGCACCGTCATCGTGCGCTCGACGGCGTTCACCTCTTCGATGGCGTTCATGCGCTCCAGGGAAAGCACCAGTTCGTCCGGCTGCGTGACCGCGCCTTCGACCAGCCCCGTCAAGCCGCCGTGGGCGACGACAGGCTGACCGGTGGCGCTGCACAGGGCGAGGATGCGGCTCACTTCCTCGGTGCTGCGCGGCCGCGCAATCGCCTTGGCCGCAATGCCGTCGCTGCGCCAGATTCCACTGGCGCGCCCGGAGACGTCGTCGCCGGTAAGCACGCCGCCGCTGCCGACGATGTCGCGTATAGCTGCTAGCAGGTCAGTCATGGTGTTTTCCCCCAGTAGGCGAGTGGCTGTGGCGACGCTGCGCTTCTCCAGATGGCGCTTGCGTACTCGTGACCGCTCGGATGGACGATCTTCGCGCGCGGCGAGTACGAGCGGAACTTCACGAACACAACGGTATCCCGCCGCGCCTAGCTTCCGGCACTGGCGTCGGCGATCCGCAACCGCAGCGCCTGCGAATCCAGGCCCGCGTGGCGCGGACTCGTGCGGCGGCTGGAGCCGCCGCAGCGGCCGCGCACGGTGAACGTCTCGGTGGCCTCCGAGATGGCGTCCGGCAGCACGGTGATGGTCGTCTGCGCGCGCCAGTTCTCGCTGGCCTGCAGGCGTCTGGTGGGCGTCGCGAGACGATAGTCCTCGCGGTCGACCGCGGTGTCCAAGGCGTCCTGCACGACCTCCAGACGGCACTTCCGGTAGCTGCCGGACGAGGGCGCGTTGGCTATCGCCATCGTCACGGCGACGGTGCCGGCGTTCTCGGAAAGCGTTGTGGACGCAATGCCGAGCACGATGGTTGGTTGGACGATGGCAAGCACGGCGGAGTCCACCCGATAGCCATCGGCGGTACCGTTGAAGGTGATGGTTTCGCCGCCGTCCGGAGTGTCGTCCGACACCGGCGTGATGGTGAGCGAGGTCGAGCTGCTGCTCCGGCCGGCCCGAATCGTCACGCTGCGCACGCCGGACGCGGCATAGTCGATCGCCGGCGTGGCGGTGCCGCCAAGCGTCAAGACGACCGTTGCGGTCGAGGGCAGCGGTGTTGCCGCCCGCGCCTTCACCGTGGCCACTTGCGCCCCCTGGTGTTCGCGGATTTGGGCGGGCGATACCGAGAGCGCGATGATCGGCGGCGGCTCCTTGATGGTCAGGACGGCGGTCGTCACGTCGCGGTCCGCCAGCGCGGTGCCGACTTCGATGGTCTCGCGGTCGTCGGCCACGGCGTCGGCCACGGGCGTGATGGTCAGCGTCGTCGTGCCGCTTTGCCGGTGCGCGGCGATGATGACGACGCGCGTGCCCGCGACGGCGTAGTCCGCGGCTGTGGCAGTGCCGCCGAAAGTCAACGGCACCGTCAAGGCGGCGTTTCCGGCGGAGCCGCGCTTCGCCGTTATCTCCACGCTCTGCGCACCGCCCGATTCGTCGAGCGTGGCGGGCGAGGCGTGGAGTTCCAGTGGCGGCAGCGGCTCCACGATCTTCAGCGTCGTCGACGCCACCGCGTAGCGCGTGGACGCGGCGCCGATCTCGATGGTCTCTTCGTCGTCTTCCACGCCATCGTCCACCGGCGTGACCGTGAGCGTGCTCGAACCCGCCCTGGCGCCCGCAGGGATGGTCACGCTACGGGCGCCGGCCAGCGCGTAGTCCGTGCCGGCCGTTGCAGTGCCGGAGAAGCGCAGCGGCAGCGTCAAGGCCATGCCGACCACGGCGTTGGCTGTTGCTTCCACCACGACGGCCCGAGCACCGCCGTCTTCGTCGAGTTCGGTCGGCGAGGCCGCGAGCTCTATCGCCGGATCGGGCTCCGAGATGGTCAGCGTCGCCGCGGTCACGGCGAAACCCGCTACCGCCGCATCGAACACGATCGTCTCGCCATCGTCGTCCACGCCGTCGTCCACCGGCGTGATCTCCAGCAGCGCGGCGCCTTGGCGCTCGGCAGCCGCGATGGTCACGTCAGGAATGCGGCTGGCGGCGTAGTCCGCACCCGGCGTCGCCGTCCCGCCAAGCGTCAGAGGCACGGCAAGCGGCCTGTTCGAGACCGTATTCCTGGTGGCCGTCACGACGATCTTCCGCAGCCCGGCCGATTCGTCGATCCACGCCGGCGAGGCCGCGATCGAGATCGCCGGGAGCAGTTCCTCGATGGTCAGGACGGCCCCGGTCACCTGGTAGCCGGCGACCGCCGCGTCGAATCGGATGGTTTCGCCGTCGTCGGCCACGAGGTCGTTCACCGGGGTTATCGTCAGCGTCGTGCTTGCTTCGCGGCCGCCGGACGGGATGACGATGGTGCTGGTGCCGCTCGCCGCGTAGTCCGTGCTCGTTGCCGAACCGGCCAGCGTCAGAGGCACCGTCAGCGCAGCACCGAGCACCGCCTGCGCCCGCGCCGTCACCGTTACGCGCTGGGCGCCGGACTGCTCGCCGATCCGCGCCGGCGAAGCGGAGAGAAAGAGCGCCGGAGTCGGTTCCTCGATGATCAGCGTTGCTCCGGCAACGGTGTGGCTGGCGAGCGTCGCTCCGATCTCGATGGTCTCGTTCTCGTCCGCGATGCCGTCGTCGGCCGGCGTGATCGTAAGCGTCGTCGAGCCCTCGCGCGCGTCCTTGGCGATGACGATGGTGGTGGTGCCGGTCAGCGCGTAGTCGGTGGACGTGGCCGTGCCGCCGAAGGCAAGGGGAACGGTCAGCGGGGATGCCGCATCAGTGCCGATCGTGGCACGCACGACCACGGCTTGCGGCCCGCCTGCCTCGTCGATGCTTCCCGGCGAAGCCGACAGCTGGAGCGTCGGCAGGACGCAGGCGGCACCGCTGGCGCTGGTCTGGCCGGCCGGGCAGCGCTGGCATGCTTCCATGTCGGCGAGCCGCTGCCAGCCGGCCGGGCACTTCCTGCAGCTGTCGGCGTCGTCGCCGCTCTCGTAGTGCAACGGACAAGGCAGGCAAGCGCCGTCCTTGAGCAAGGCAGCGCCGGGACAGCGGCAGCCCTCGCCGGGGCGGCTTGTCAGCCCCGACGCGCACGGTGCGCAGGCGGTGGCCCCGGCAGAGCGCTCGGTGTCGGCCGAACAGGAATCGCAACGCGTCTTGGCCCTGTTCGGCACGCTGTGCGCCGGGCATGTGGCGCAAGTGCCATCGTCGTCGAACTCGAGATTGCCGCTGCACAGCGGGGCGAGCACCTGCCACGGGATATCCGCCTGCGACGTGAGGCCGCCGCCCGCGGTGGCGCTGACGACCAGCGTGAACCGCTGCGGTCGGGCATCCTCGGGCGGCGAGATGGCTATCTCGATGCGCGGATCGCGGGTGGCGGCGACGGTCGAGGTCGCCAGCAGCCAGGTCGGCAACGCCTCCCCGGGTTCGGGCTCGTGTTCTGCCGACAGCTGCACGGCTTCGCCGGTTGCCTGTGCCGTCAAGATCAACGTGCGGTCGGGGCGAACGTCGCCGCCGGCGCTGGTCGCGATGGCTGGTCCGTCGGCGAAGGCCGAGGCGGCGACAAGGGCCGCGGCGAAAAGAAGGACGCTTGGAATTGGCCGACGCGCACCGGGGCCGCGCAGGAACGAACCTCGTCGCCGGCGCCGGAGCGTTCCGGCCCTCGCCGCGCCGAGAAGATGCACGATTCGGAAGGCCGGGGCGTGGTGCAGCTACTCGGAGCGGACCGCTTGCCGCCACGCCGCCAGCTTGGGCCGCGTTGCGCCGGCGAGCTCCGTCTCCAGCTGATCCAGCGTGAGCTGCCCCTGCACGAGCATTTCCTCCATCACCAAGGCGCGGCGCACGTAGTTGCGATGCTTGGCGCACGAGCCCGTGGTCAAGCCGTACTGGGCGCACGTTTGGCGCACGGCGTTCGGAAACTCCTGCGCCAGCGCCGACTGCGCCAGATGCTCCACGTAGCGCTTGGCGCGCGGCAAGGAAGCCGCCGGCGCGCGATCGATCAGCCGGTTCTTGTAGCGGAGCGTCACGACGTCCAGGAGATCCTCCCGGTCCCGAGCGCGCCACTCCGCCACATACGGCACGTCGAGGGCGGAATAGAACAGCGCGGCCACGTCGCTGGGCGCGCCGTCCGGAAGCGCGTCGTATTCGACACCCGACGTGTCGGGCGGCTGCGCCGAAGCGCAGAGAGCGAGAGAGCCGACGATGCAAACGAAGAAGGCGACGGTGCGACCCTGATTCATGTTGGCGACCTCAGCGATTCTTGCTCCCGAACATACGACCGAAGCGTTGCAGCGTCAACCAACGGGCTCTTGCCGCTCTGCCACCCATCCGCTGGCGCGTTCGTCTTCAACGGCGCGCAGCGCGACTCAGGCCGGATTCCTCCCTGTGCATTGCAACTTTGCACGAGTTCCGCCGCCGGTCACTCGCCAGCGGCGTCGATCAGGTCGTTCAGCCGGTCGGCATCGAGCGCGCCGGGCGAGACTTGGAACTCCCCCGGCCCGGCGACCAGAAAAGCCGGCGTGCCGTTCACGCCCAGCTTTCGAGCCAGCGCGTGGTTCGCTTCGATCAGCTCTTCCACCTCCGCGGATTGCATGTCTTCCAGCATCCGCCCCACGTCCAGCCCCAGGTCGGCCGCGATCTGCTTGATGGACTCCTCGTCGTATTCGCCTTCGTGCGCCATGAGCGCCAGATGGGCGTCCAGATAGCGGTTCTGCTGGGCCGCCGCCAGGGCAGCCCGCGCCGCGCGGGTGCTGTCGTCGCCCAGAATCGGATACTCGCGCAACTCCACCCGCACATCCGCGCGTTCCAGCGCCATGCGCACGGCGTCCAGCGAGCGCTTGCAGTAGCCGCAGCGGTAGTCGAAGAACTCCACCATGGTCACCGGCGCGGATTCGTCGCCGGCGCCGGGCACGCCGGAAGCGCCAAGAAGCTCGGTGCGCAGCCGCTGCGCCGTGGCAGCCAGCTGCCGCGTCGGATCCATCGCCTCGCGCAGCACGTCCGGGTTGCTCAGCAGGTAGTCGCGGATCGCCGCATCCAGCTCGCCGCCCTGCATAGCCTTGGCCCTTGGTGGCGTGGCGGCCGATTGGGCGATGCGAACCTCCACCTCTACTGCGGTTGGCGAGTCGTCCACGACAACCTCGAAGTGAGCCGGTCGGTCGACCCCCGCCAGCAAGGCCACCAAGTTGCCCGTGCCCGGCCGGACGGCGCGAAGCGTCGCGACGTGGCGGTGGCTCGGCATCCGCTCGTAGCGCAGCCAGTCGTCGTCCGGGCCGACGAGGTGCGCGATGTCCAGCGGCTGGCCGCGGTTGTCCACGAACGCCAGCGTCGTCACCCGGCCAGCCGACAGAGCCAGAGTCGGCACCGTCCGGTTTTCGTCCGAGAGCGACAGATGCAGCACGTCTGCCGGCTCTTGGGCGCAGACGCTGGCGGCGAGAACGCACCAGCCCGGCAAGACCGCGGCAGCGAAGGCCCGTTGCGCTATTCCCCTAGTCGTCATGGCTGTTCGACGCCCACGCTCCTCCAAACGATGCGGTGATTATGCGCCATCCGCCGCAACCGTTGCGACTCGGATTTGCGGCGCAAGCGGGGCGGCGCTAGAGTCCGGGCATGTTGTCGACGGAGTTCGGCTTGGCGCCGGGAGTGCAAGTCTGGAAGCCTCGCGGGCTGCGCGCTCGCGGCCTGGGCCGCTGGCGCGTCGGCGCCGGGCGGCCCGGCGATCCTGGTCGGCGAGGCGGAGGTCCGCCCGGGCGGCACGGCGACGCTGACGCTGCGCCGCCGGAACCAGGAAACAACTGCGCGCTGCCCCGAACGGCGTCCGGCGCCTCCGCCGGCTTCTGCGCCGACGGCTACTCCGGCGCCTGCTCGTACGCCTGCAGCGACCGCGTCTGGACCCGGACCAGCAACACCTGCGCACCGCTGGACTGCCCCCAGGCGACCCTGGGCAACTGCTTGCTGCCCGAGACGGACCACGGCTCCTCCGCCGCCGGCTCCTGCGCGGCCGGCTACTCCGGCGCCTGCCGGTTCTCCTGCAACCTTGGCGACTGGACCGAGGACGCCAACACCTGCAAGACGGCGGAACAGGAATGCGTGGAACGGGGTCGCGAGTGGATTCCCCCGAGCCCGGAGCGGGCGCGCACCTGCAGTAGCAGCCGGAGCTGCTTTGGACACGACCACTCGTGTACCGCTGAGCCTGGGACGACTTGCGGCTACAAGGAACACGACACCATCATATGTACTAACCACAAGGACCGGACATGTCGACCGTATCCCGCTACGGCCGGTGTCTGCATACCACGCCGCCGGTGAGCGCCGTGCGCTTGTATCGGCACCCAGCGAGCTCCGCGCCCAAGCCGACCACACGTTCGAGGACGAACATGGCGGCAATTCGCGATGCGCCTGTCGCGCTTCTTCCTGTTCCACTCGCGCTATAGATCGGCGATCGGCGAAGACAGACCATCGACGTGGACGAGGACAACGCCAGGGCGGAGTGACGATGGGAGTGCAGCAGCGACAGCATCGTGGTCATTGCCCAAGGGATGCCGACATGGGCTGGCTGGTGCGACGTTGGCCCGGGGCTCTGAAGTGCCTCGCCCGCACCTCAACCTTCGTAGCCTTGGCCGCCTCAGGCGCGGAAGTGCCGGCTGTGTTCGCCGGCACGGTGTCCGAGGGCACCGCGCCGGGGCGGACGGCCGAACGCCACCTGGCGGGCCAGCCGCGCCGCCAAGAGACGTCGCAGCTGCGCCTGGCGCGGGTCGATTCGGAGACTCTCTCCGCGGTGCGGGAGGCAGCTGCGCGTGGCAGACCGGCGGCGGCGCGGCTGAACCTGTTCGAGGACGCCGAGTTCGACTGGATCGTGCAGCGCACCGCCGCCACGGCGGGAGGCTACTCGCTGTCCGGGCCGCTGGCAGGCGTGGAGGCGGGCACGGCGACGCTGGTGGCGAACGGCGGCATGGTCGTGGGCTCGGCGTGGACCCCGGAGGCGGCCTACCGCATCCGCACCGTCGGCCGAACGCAGATCGTCGAGCGCGTCGATCCGTCGCGGTGGCCGGCGTGCGACGGCACCTTCAAGGTCAGCGCGGCGCTGCCCAGCGGCGCGACGGCGCGCGTCTCTTCGGCGGACGCGCCCGACGACGGCTCGGAGATCGACGTGCTGGTCGTCTACACGCCGCAGGCGCGGCAATGGGCCGGCGGGCACCGGGCCGTGCTGGCGGACATCGACCACGACGTGGCATGGACCAACGAGGCCCTTGCGGTCTCGGACGTCGCGCACCGCGCGCGGCTGGTCGCCGCGGTCGAGGCGAACTACGACGAACTGGACACGATCAGCGATGTCGGGCGGCTCATCGTGCCGAGCGACGGCCACCTTGAGGAGGCACACACGCTGCGCGACCGCTACGCGGCCGACGTCGTCCTGCTCAAGAGAACGCAGGGAGGTCTCGCATCGGGGCTGCACTCCTTGGCGGACGCCGAGCAGGCGGCAAAGGGCGCCTTCGCCACCTTCCCAGTCGGCTCGCCCGGCACATTCGCCCATGAGCTGGGGCACATCTTGGGGCTCTTCCACCACCGCGCCGACCAGAACGGGAACGATCCCTTCCCGTACAGCCACGGCTACGTTCTGCCCGGCCTAAGGCACGACGAGATCCACGGATACCGGACGATCATGGCGAGCGGCGATTCGCTGCCGCGCTTCTCCAACCCCCGCCAGCGCTTCCTCGGCGTGCCGCTCGGCGTGCCCGGCGACGAACCGTCGTGGAGCGCGGACGGCCCGGCGGACGCGGCGCGGAGCCTGAACGAGACCGCCGCTTTCGTCGCCGGCTACCGGCAGAGCGCCGCGCGCTGCCGCTACCGGCTGTCGATGCCAGCGGCAGTGCCCGCGGCCGGGGGGTCGTACACGCTGCGCGTGGAGGCGGACCCCCGCTGCGTTTGGGAGGCGCGCGCTGCCGACGGCTTCACCACGGTGGCGTCCGGCGCGAAAGGGGTCGGCAACGGCGCGGTGGAGTACCAGGTTCCGGCGAACGAGGGCTGGGAGCGCGAGGCGGCGCTGGCGGTAGCCGGGCGGATGGTCGTCGCCACGCAGCCGGGAACTCGGCCGATGACGCCGGCGTGCGAACGCAGCGCCGCGGTGCGCGAAGCGCTCGAGGCCGAGCTGGGCTTGCCCTGCGCGGACATCGCGGCGGCGGACCTCAGGGAGATCGTGGAGCTGCGTCTACGCGACGTCCATCCCGGCGACCTCGACGGCCTGTCGAACCTCGCCCGGCTGCAACTGGCGCCGCCATCGGGCTGGACGCTGCAGGCCGGCACGTTCGACGGCCTGGCCGGTTTGCAGATGCTGAACGTATTCGGCTGGAACGTGCTGCTGCAGCCCGGCTCGTTTCGAGGCTTGGCGAACCTGCGCCATCTCGTCGTCCTGTCGAACAGGTTCGACGGCGCCGACGCCCTCCCGCCGCTCCGGCTGGGCGTCTTCGAGGGGATGCCGCGGCTGCGCCACCTGCGGCTCATCGACGGGAGCCGCGCCGCGATCGAGCCCGGCCTTTTCGACGGGCTCGCCGAGCTGAACGAACTGTTCGTGGGCGGGGGGCGGCTGGCGCGCCTGCCGGCGGGCATGTTCCGCGGCCTGCCGAATCTGCGCCGGCTGGAAGTGGACATGAGCGACGGCAGCTCGCCGGTCACCATGGCGGCAGGCGTGTTCGAGGGACTGGCGAACCTCGAGGACCTCCGGCTCAATTCCCTCGCAGCGGTGCCTCCGGGCGTGTTCGCGGGCTTGTCCGAACTGCGGATGCTCTGGCTGCGCCGCAACGCCTTCACGTCGCTGGAGGCGGGCGTGTTCGAGGGACTGTCGTCGCTCGAACACCTCCGTCTCGACAACGCGCGGTACCCCCACAGCCCGCATCGGCAGGAACTGGCGTCGCTGCCGCCGGGGCTGTTCGCCGGACTGCCCCTGCTAAGCTGGCTGCATCTGACGGACGTGGGGCTGCGCGAGCTGCGGCCGGGAGCGTTCCGCGAACTCGAGAGGCTCTCCTATCTCTACCTCGAAAACAACCAGCTGACCGAGCTGGCGCCGGAGACGTTCGACGGCGTGCGGCTCGGCGGTCTCGACTTGCACGGCAACCGGCTGGCGTCGCTGCCGGCGGGGCTGTTCGAAGACCACCCCATGCTGTATTGGGTGAACCTGTCCCACAACCGGCTGAACGCGCTGCCCCCCGGCCTGTTCGTCGGCGCCGGCGGTAGGCAGCGCGGCGGCATGGCCGTGGCCCTGCACGGCAATCCGGGCGCGCCGTTCCGCCTCGCCCTCGAACCGGTCGTCGCGTCTGCCGCGTGGCAGCGCCCGGCGCGGGTCGCAGTGCGAATCGCGGAGGGCGCGCCGTTCCGGATGGACGTGGGGCTTGCGGCCGCCGGCGGCCACTTGGAGACGGACGTCGCAACGGTCGCGCACGCGACGCCCCTCAGCGGCGCCGTCGCCGCGTCGCCGGCCGGCAGTGCGCCGGTGATCGTCCGGGTCGGCGGGATTCCGGAGGTGCCCGGGGCGGACTGCGCGGACATCGTGGATGCCGGCAAGTTCTGCGGACCGGCGCCCCAGGCCGGCGGCTTCGGGCGGCACTACACGGGCATCCAGCTGGCGGCCGGCAGGCCCCTCGTGCTCAACGGCGTGGCGCCAAGGCAGGAGTTCGACGAACCGATGGAGATCGACCTCTCGAACGTGTTCCTGGAGTTCGACGGCTCGGACGCGGCGGCGTTCGCGGTCCGCGTGAGCGACCCCGCGGTGGCCACGGCGGAGATCGCGGGCGCGCTGCTGCGGGTGGCCCCGGCGGACCACGGCACGGCGACGGTCGCGGTGACGGCGACCGCGGCGGACGGCCGGACGGCGACGCGGACCTTCGCCGTCGCGGTGCCGCGCCAGCCGCGCTTCCTGCGCGGCTGGCGGCTGTGGCTGCTGGACGATGGCGGCGGAGGCGGCTGAGGGCGGTTGCGCAAGCGGCGCCAGCCCTCAAATGCGGTAGCCCTTAAGTACGGCCACGGCGCCGGCTCGGATTTGCGGCGCAAGCGGGGCGGCGCTAGAGTTCGGGCACGTTGTCGACGGAGTTCGGCTTGGCGCCGGGAGTGCGAGTCTGGACGCGCATCGCGGGCTGCGCGCTCGCGGCCTGCGCCGCTGGCGCGGCGGCGCCGGGCGGCCCGGCGATCCTGGTCGGCGAGGCGGAGGTCCGCCCGGGCGGCACGGCGACGCTGACGCTGCGGGCGTTCGGAGGCGCCGGCGAGGCGGTGCAGCTGGCGGCGAGCGCGGAGCCGGCGCCGTTGTGGCTGGCGGAGGCGGAGTGGACCGCCGGCCCGTCGGCCGCGCCGCGCCTCGACATCGAGCTCTCGCCGCCGGCCGACGCCGCGCCGGGCGTCTACGCGCTGACGGCGCATGCCACGAACGGCGCCGGCCTCACCACGCAGGCGGTGGCCGCGTGGCGGGTGCTGCCGCGCTGCGCCGGCGCGGAGCGCGACGCCGGCGGCGCGTGCCGCGAGTGCCCGCCGGACCGGACGCCGAACGCGGCGGGGACGGGTTGCGATCCGTGTCCGCCGGGCACGCGGCGCGGCGCGGGCGAGGCGGCGTGCGCGGGCTGTCCGGCCGGCGGCGCGGCCGGGGCCTGCGGCGGCGCGAAGGCGCGGTCCTGGAAGCGCGGGGCGGCGTCGGCGGCGGGCGCCGAGGCGCGGCCGGCGCTGGTTCTGTCGGCGAGCCCTGCGGAGCTGACCGAGTCGGACGCGGCGGCGGCGGTGACGGTGACGGCGACGCGGCCGGCGCCGGCGGCGTCGCGGCTGGAGGTTCCGCTGACGTTCGGCGGCACGGCGTCGGCGGGCGACTACGCGGTTTCGGGGAGCGTCGCGTGGTCGTCGCGGCGGGTTCGCGGAGCGCCAGCACGACGCTGCGGGTGACGGCGGTGGACGACGTCGAGGCGGACGGGGGCGAGACCATCGTGATCGGCACGTCGCTGGCGGGCCGCGCGGCGACGGAGGCGACGCTGACGCTGCGCGAGCCGGCGGGGCCGCTGCTGGTCGTGCACGTGGACGGCGAGGCTCTGGCGCCGTCGTCGGCGTGCGGCGGGTTCGGCCGGCTGTGCCTGCCGGAGACGTCGCTGCAGGCGGGTCTGACGCTGGAGCTGCGCCATCCGCCGGCGCATGCGTACCGGAAGTGCCGCGTGGAGGTTGGAGACGGCCCGAACACGGCGCGCCAGGCGCAGCGGAGCCGCGGCCGGCGCCACGACTACGACGTCTTCGCGTCGGATCCTTCGCGGCAGGGCTACCACCTCAACAGCGGCGAGGACAGGACGCTGAGCGTGTCCGGCTGGTGGCTGCACGTGGAGCACGACGGGGAGGAGGAAGGGCCGGAGTCGCTGACGCTGCGCGGCAAGTGCGGCGGCAGTCCGAACAACCGGGCGCACCGGGATCTGCGCTGGGCGCCGACGACGGTGTGGATCGCGGACGTGCCGTGGCCGAAGCTGACGGTGGAGCGGCCGTCGGGAGGGCGGGTGTCGGGCGAGGGCGTCGACTGCGGTTCGGGCGGCGGCGTCGACTGCGAGGAGTCCTACGCGACGGGCAGCGCGGCGGAGCTGTCGGCGGCGGCGGACGCGCACCACCGCTTCGCCGGCTGGGGCGGCGCGTGTTCGGGAAGCGCGGCGTCCTGCACGGTGGAGCTGGACGCGGACCGGCGGGTGTCGGCGTCGTTCGAGGCGACCAGCCACCTGCTGACGGTGGAGCGTCCGGAGCACGGGCGGGTGACGGGTTCGGGCATCGACTGCGGTTCGGGTTCGGGTTCGGACTGCGCGGAGCGGCTGGCCGCGGGGGCGACGGCGCGGCTGTCGGCGGCGGCGGACGCGAACCACCGTCTGCTGGGCTGGACGGGGGCGTGCGCGGGAACGCCGGGGGCGTCGTGCGCGGTGGTGATGGACGGGGCGAAGACGGCGGGTGCGGAGTTCGGGGCGGAGCAGCGCTGGCTGTGGGTGTCGCCGCCGCGGCGCGGGCGGATCGCCGGTCCGGGCATCGACTGCGGGGGCGGCTCGTCGGACTGCACGGAGCAGTACGACCACGGCGCGGAAGTGGAGCTGACGGCGACGGCGGACCTCAACCACGAGCTGGCGTCGTGGAGCGGCGCCTGCGAAGGCGCGGAGGCGTCGTGCGCGCTGAGGATGGAGTCGAACCTTGCGGCGGGCGCGGACTTCGCCCTGGTTCGGCGGACGCTGACGGTGGAGCGCCCGGCCAACGGGCACGTGGCGGCGAAGGGGGTGGACTGCGGTTCGGGGACGCGCGCCGCGTGCTCGACGAGCAAGGCCCACGGCAGCGTGGTGGTGGCGGTGGCGACGGCGGACGAGGGCTACGAGTTCGAGTCGTGGACGGGCGCCTGCGGCGCCGCGCGGTGGCCGAAGTGCCAGCTGAAGCTGGTCGGCGACCTTGACCGTGGGCGCGACGTTCAAGCGGGCGAAGCGGACGCTGACGGTGGCGGTGGCCGGCATCGGCAAGGTGACCGGCACGGGCATCGACTGCGGCGCGGACTGCGCGCAGGACTACGACTACGGCACGTGGGCGACGCTGACGGCGGCGCCGGGCGAGGGCCAGGACTTCGAGAGGTGGGGGGGCGCCTGCGCGGGCACGGCGACGGCGACGGTCTGCCGGCTGGAGATGAAGGAGGCGCGCAGCGCGACGGCGAGGTTCAAGCCCCAGAAGCGGACGCTGACGGTGGCGGTGGCCGGCATCGGCAAGGTGACCGGCACGGGCATCGACTGCGGCGCGGACTGCGCGCAGGACTACGACTACGGCACGGCGGCGACGCTGACGGCGGCGCCGGGCGAGGGCCAGGACTTCGAGAGGTGGGAGGGCGCCTGCGCGGGCACGGCGACGGGGACGGTCTGCCGGCTGGAGATGAAGGAGGCGCGCAGCGCGACGGCGAGGTTCAGGCCCCAGAAGCGGACGCTGGCGGTGACGAAGACCGCTGGCGGCAGCGTGTCGAGCGCGCCAGCCGGCATCAGCTGCGGCGCGGACTGCGCGCAGGACTACGACTACGGCACGGCGGTGGAGCTGACGGCGGCCGCGGAGTCCGGCTACGACTTCGCCAGCTGGGGCGGCGACTGCTCCGCCAGCGCCTCCTCCACTTGCGAGTTGACGATGGACGAAGCCAGGACGGCGAGCGCGTCCTTCGCGGCCGAGTGCGCCGCGGCCACCGTTGCGCACTGCGCGCTGGACAGGGCGGACTCCGGCACGATGGCCAGCGGCGCCTGCACGGCCGGCTACAACGGCAGCTGCTCCTACGCCTGCAACGACGGCGTCTGGTCCAGGAGCGGCAACACCTGCGTGCCGAACCCGCAGTGCGGGGACCCGTCGAGCGCGGCCAGCGCCTGCAAGCCGGGCGCCTACGGCGAAGCGCCCGGCGACCGGGGCGTCTGGGCGGCGTGTTCGAGCCAGACGAGCTGCGAAGCGGGCACCCCCGGCTGGAGCACGACGCGGGTGGACGGCAAATGCGGCACGGCCGCCAGCCCGTGCGCCGCCGGAACCGAGAACAACCGCGTGGTCGGCACGGAGGAGACGACGTGGCGGTGCGCCGGCGTGGACGGCCAGAGGACGCTGACCTGCACTGGCACGGCAGGCGCATGGAACTGGTCCTGCACCAACGGCACGGTGACCAGGAGCGACTGCACCCGCGAGTTCGGGAAGAACTCCGCCTCCTGCGGCGGCCTGGCCGACCCGGCGACGGACGACGACGGCTGCAGGGAGTGCAACGCCGGCTACGAGGAGTGCGGCGGGGCGTGCGTGGCGAAGTGCGGCGCCAACTCGACCCGGAACTCGGCCTGCGGCTGCGACTGCGACACGGGCTACCGCGCCGACGGCGGCGTCTGCAAGAAGCTGTACACGCTGACGGTGACGAAGACCGCCGGCGGCGACGTGTCGAGTTCGCCGGCCGGCATCGACTGCGGCACGGACTGCGCCGAGAAGTACGTCGACGGCACGACGGCGAAGCTGACGGCGGCGCCGGACGCCAACCGCAAGCTGTCGGCCTGGAGCGGCGCCTGCTCCGCCAGCGCCAGCACCACCTGCGCCGTCCTCCTCGACGGCGACAAGACGGTCGGCGCCGCCTTCGTCTGGGAGAAGCGCAAGCTGACCGTCGCGCGGCCTGGCAACGGCCACGTCGCCGCCAGCGGCATCAGCTGCGGCTCCGGCGGCCGCACGGACTGCACGGAGGAGTACGACCACGGCACGGAAGTGACGCTGACGGCGACCGAGGATCGCGGCTACGACTTCGCCAGCTGGGGCGGCGCCTGCTCCGCCAGCGCCGCCTCCTCCACTTGCAGGTTGACGATGGAAGAAGCCAGGACGGCGAGCGCGTCCTTCGCGGCCGAGTGCGCCGCGGCCACCGTTGCGCACTGCGCGCTGGACAGGGCGGACTCGGGCGCGACGGTCTCCGGCGCTTGCGCGAGCGGCCACAACGGCAGCTGCCGCTACGCCTGCGGCAACGGCGTCTGGTCCAGGAGCGTCAACACCTGCGTGCCGAACCCGCAGTGCGGGGACCCGTCAAGCGTGGCCAGCGCCTGCAAGCCGGGCACCCGCAGCGAACCGCCCGACGACCTGGGCATCTGGGCGGTGTGTTCGAGCCCGACGAGCTGCGAAGCGGGCGCCCCCGGCTGGAGCACGACGCGGGTGGACGGCAAATGCGGCACCGCCGCCAGCCCGTGCGCCGCCGGAACCGAGAACAACCGCGTGGTCGGCACGAAGGAGACGACGTGGCGGTGCGCAGGCGTGGACGGCCAGAGGACGCTGACCTGCTTCGGCACGGCGGGCGCATGGAACTGGTCCTGCACCAACGGCACGGTGACCAGGAGCGACTGCACCCTCGGGTTCAAGGAGAACTCCGCCTCCTGCGGCGGCCTGGCCGACCCGGCGACGGACGACAACGGCTGCAGGGAGTGCAACGCCGGCTACGAGGTGTGCAGCGGGGCGTGCGTGGCGAACTGCGGCGACAACTCGACCCGGAACTCGACCACCTGCGGCTGCGACTGCAACAGGGGCTACGAGGCGTGCGGCGGGGCGTGCGTGGCGAACTGCGGCGACAACTCGACCCGGAACTTGACCAACTGCGGCTGCGACTGCAACCCGGGCTACCGCGCCGACGGCGGCGTCTGCAAGAAGCTGTACACCCTGACGGTGGAGAAGACCGCTGGCGGCAGCGTATCGAGTTCTCCGGCCGGCATCGCCTGCGGCACGGACTGCGCCGAGATGTACGTCGACGGCAAGATGGTGACGCTGACCGCCACGGCGGGCACGGGCCATTCCTTCGAGAAGTGGGAGGGGGACTGCACGGGCACGTCACCGAACTGCACGCTGGCAATGACGGCGGCGCGCAGCGCGAAGGCGAAGTTCAAGCCGCAGAAGCGGGCGCTGAGCGTGACGGTGGTCGGCACGGGCACGGTGACCGGCACGGGCGTCGACTGCGGCACGGACTGCGCGGAGCAGTACGACTACGGCACGTCGGTGACGCTGACGGCCACGCCGGGCACGGGCCATTCCTTCGAGAAGTGGGAGGGGGACTGCACGGGCACGTCACCGAACTGCACGCTGGCAATGACGGCGGCGCGCAGCGCGAAGGCGAAGTTCAAGCCGCAGAAGCGGGCGCTGAGCGTGACGGTGGTCGGCACGGGCACGGTGACCGGCACGGGCGTCGACTGCGGCACGGACTGCGCGGAGCAGTACGACTACGGCACGTCGGTGACGCTGACGGCCACGCCGGGCACGGGCCATTCCTTCGAGAAGTGGGAGGGGGACTGCACGGGCACGTCACCGAACTGCACGCTGGCAATGACGGCGGCGCGCAGCGCGAAGGCGAAGTTCAAGCCGCAGAAGCGGGCGCTGAGCGTGACGGTGGTCGGCACGGGCACGGTGACCGGCACGGGCGTCAACTGCGGCACGGACTGCGCGGAGCAGTACGACTACGGCACCGAGGTGACGCTGACGGCCACGCCGGGCACGGGCCATTCCTTCGAGAAGTGGGAGGGGGACTGCACGGGCACGTCACCGAACTGCACGCTGGCAATGACGGCGGCGCGCAGCGCGAAGGCGAAGTTCAAGCCGCAGAAGCGGGCGCTGAGCGTGACGGTGGTCGGCACGGGCACGGTGACCGGCACGGGCGTCAACTGCGGCACGGACTGTACGGAGCTGTACGACTACGGCACCGAGGTGACGCTGACGGCGAGCTGGATCTCCACCCACGTCCTGACGTGGAGCGGCTGCGACACCAAGGACCAGACGGCGCTGACGTGCAACGTGACCATGAACGCCGACAAGACGGTCGCCGCGACGTACAAGCTGTCGTGTCCGGCCGGCTGCGAGTCCGCCACGTGCGGCGCCACGGAGGTCTGCAAGTGCGCCCGCGCATGCCCCCAGAGCTACGCGCGGCACGGGAACTGCATGGCGACCCAGGCCCGCACCTGCACGGGCGACACCGACGGCTGCGGCAGAAGCGTCCGCTACACGAGATGCACGACCGGCAAGGACCGTCCCGAGCTCGCCAACCGGCCGGCGGAGACCTGCCAGTACGAGGAACGCGACCGCAGCATTCTGGGCTGCGCGCACCGGCAGCGCACCTGCCGGGCGACCATCACGCACGTGGGCTGCGTGTTCTCGCCGGGCGCGGACGAACCGGGTCCGATCGGCTTCGGGGACGACGAGGAATGGTCCGAACACGCGCACGGCTACATTCTGCCGACGTTCGAGTGCGGCGCGAAGGCGAACACCTGCGACGTGGCGTTCGACGACGAGACGGTGACGACGGACGACTACGGCGTGGCGGCGAAGGACGACGCCGGGACGGAGTGGCGGTGGGAGTGCCGCAGCGACAACGGCACGGTGCGGCAGTGCTCGCTGCCGAAGAGCGGCGGCTGATGCCGGGGTCCGCGCATCGGCGCGGGGCGCTGGCGGGCTTGGCGCTCGCCTCGGCGGCGGTGCTGGCGCTGGCCGCCTCGGCGGCGGACGCGCCGGCCGTGTTCGCGAGCGCGCCGTCCGAGGGGATGCCGGAGCGCATCCTGGAGCCGGGCGGACGCGGACTCGCGCCTCGGCCGGACGCGCCGAGGCTGCGCATGGCGCGGCTCGACTTCGGGAGCATGGCGGCCGTGCGCGAGGCGGCGGCCAGCGGCCGGGGCGCCGCGGCGCGGCTGAACCTGTTCGAGGACGCCGAGTTCGACTGGATCGTGCGGCGCGCGGCCGCCACGGCGGGGGGCTACTCGCTGTCCGGGCCGCTGGCCGGCGTGGAGGCGGGCACGGCGACGCTGGTGGCGAACGGCGGCATGGTCGTGGGTTCCGCATGGACCCCGGAGGCGGCCTACCGCATCCGCACCGTCGGCCGAACGCAGATCGTGGAGCGCGTCGATCCGTCGCGGTGGCCGGCGTGCGCCGGCACCTTCAAGGTCGGCGCGGCGCTGCCCAGCGGCGCGACCGCGCGCGACTCTTCGGCGGACGCGCCCGACGACGGCTCGGAGATCGACGTGCTGGTGGTCTACACGCCGCACGGGCGGCGGAAGGTCGGGGGGCACCGGGCCATGCTGGCGGAGATCGACCACGAAGTGGCGTGGGCGAACGAGGCGCTCGCGGCGTCCGGCGCAGCACACCGCGCGCGCCTGGTCGGGGCGGCCGAGGTCGACTACCGGCAGCCGGACGACACCCGCGCCCTCGCCCACCTGGCCATCCAGGGCGACGGCCACATGGACGAGGTCCACGCGCTGCGCGACCGTCTCGCCGCGGATGCCGTCGTGCTCAAGACGGCGTGGATCGGCAGCGCGTTCGGCTTGCTCTTCCCGGACAACCCCCGGTCGGTGGCATCGTTCGGCGCGACCGACGTCGGCGGCAATCCGAGCGCGATCGCGCACGTGCTGGGGCACGTCATGGGCGCCCACCACGACCGCGCCAACTACAACGGCAACCTCCCCTTTCCCTACAGCCACGGCTACGAGCTGCCGGACGTTCGATTCGGGCTCGAACCGCAGCCGGAGGACGAGGTCTTCCCGTACTGGACGATCATGCATGCGACCGGCGGCAACATGCCGCGCTTCTCCAACCCCCGCCAGCGCTTCCGCGGCGTGGCGCTTGGCGTGCCGGGGGACGAGCCGTCGTCGCGCGTGGACGGCCCGGCGGACGCGGTGCGGAGCATGGACGAGACCCGCCGCCTGGTGGCGAACCACCGGCGCAGCGCTACGCGCTGCCGCTACCGGCTGTCGCCGCCGCCGGAGGTTCCGGCGGCTGGCGGGACGTACTCGCTGCGCGTGGAGGCGGACGCCGGCTGCGCGTGGACGGCGCGCGCCGCCGACGGCTTCACGACGGTCGCGGGCGACGCGGGCGGAGTCGGCGACGGCGCGGTGGAGTACCGGGTGCCGGCGAACGACGGCTGGGAGCGCGAGGCGGCGCTGGCCGTGGCCGGGCGGATGCACGTGGCCGTGCAGCCGGGCGCCCGCCCGGTGAAGCCCGTGTGCGAGCGCCACCGGGTCGTCCGCGAGGCGCTCGAGGCCGAGCTGGGGGCGGGCTGCGCGGACATCGCCGCGGCGGACCTGGCGCGGGTCGCGGAGCTGGACATCGCGGACGACTTCGAGATCGAAGGCGGCGCCGGAGTGGCGCCCGGCGACTTCGACGGCCTGTCCAACCTGGGCTACCTGCGCCTGCGCGTGCCGGCCGGCGAAACGCTGCCGGAGGGCACGTTCGACGGACTGTCCAGCCTGGCGTGGCTGCAAGTGGATGCCCGCGGACTCGTCCCGCTACGCCCCGGATCGTTCCGAGGGCTGGAGAACCTGGTCTATCTCCTCGTCGCCTCGTATGATGCGCATGGCGACGCCGCTCCACTGCCGCCCGGCACGTTCGAAGGAATGCCGCGGCTGCGCGAACTGGTGCTTTTTGAAGACCGCAAGACGATTGCGCCTGGCCTGTTCGACGGGCTGTCCAGCCTGGATCGCCTCGACGTGGTCGGGGACCTCGCGCATCTGCCGCCCGGGGCGTTCCGCGGCCTGCCCGGGCTGCGCCGGCTGGAAGTGGACAACAGCTCCGGGAGTTCGCCGCTCGAGCTGGAGGCGGGCGTGTTCGACGGGCTGCCGAGCCTCCGGGAGCTGGTGCTCGTCTCCATGGCGGGCGTGCCGCCGGGCCTGTTCGCGGGCCTGTCCGAACTCCAGGCCCTGTGGCTGGAGTACAACGCCTTCGACTCGCTGGAGGCGGGCGCGTTCGACGGGCTGTCGTCGCTCCACAGCCTCTTCCTCGACAACGACAACCCGAGGTACGCCAGCCCGCACCGGCACGAGCTGCCGACGCTGCCGCCGGGCCTGTTCGCGGGGCTGCCCCGCCTGGCGCTGCTGGACCTCGGCGGCGTGGGGCTGCGCGAGCTGCGGCCGGGCGCGTTCCGCGAAGCGGGGGCGACGCTGCGTTCCCTCCGCCTCCCCAACAACCGTCTGGCGGCCCTCGACGCCGGCACGTTCGACGGCGCACCCGGGCTGCGCGCCCTCCATCTGGACGGCAACCGTCTGGAAGAGCTGCCGCCCGGGCTGTTCGACGGCCTGCGCCAACTGCAGCTTCTTCGACTGAACGGCAACCGTCTGGAGCGGCTGCCGCCCGGGCCGTTCAAGAACCTGGCCTCGCTGGACAGCCTCGCCCTGCACGACAACCGGCTCGCCGCGCTGCCGCCGGGGCTGTTCGCCGGCGCCGGCGCCGCCCGGCCGGACGGCCCGCATCTGCTGACGCTGCACGGCAATCCCGGCGCTCCCTTCGCGTTGCCGCTGGAACCGGTCGTGGCGTCGGCGCCCTGGCGGCGCCCGGCGCGGGTCGGCGTGCGGATCGCCGAAGGCGCGCCGCTGGCGCTGGACGTGCCCCTGGACGCCGTCGGCGGCGTCCTGGAGGCGCGGTCGGCGCCGCTGGCGCCCGGAGCGGTTCTCGGCGGCTCCCTGGCGGCGTGGCCCGACGGCGGCGGGCCGGTCGTCGTGCGCGTCGGCGCGATCCCGGACCTGCCCGGCGCGGAGTGCGCCGCCGTCGTCGACGCCGGCAGGCCGTGCCAGACGCTGGCGCGCACGGGCATGGCGCTGGCGGCCGGACGGCCCCTCGTGCTCAACGGCGTGGCGCCCATGCGGGAGTTCGGCGAACCGGCGGAGATCGACCTCTCGAACGTGTTCCTGGAGTTCGACGGCTCGGACGCGGCGGCGTTCGCGGTTTCGGTCAGCGACCCCGCGGTGGCCACGGCGGAGACCGCGGGCGCGCTGCTGCGGGTGTCCCCGGCGGACCACGGCACGGCGACGGTGACGGTGACGGCGACCGCGGCGGACGGCCGGACGGCGACGCGGACCTTCGCCGTCTCGGTGCCGCGCCAGCCGCGCTTCCTGCGCGGCTGGCGGCTGACGCTTCTGGACGGCGGCGGCTGATGCCGGGGTGCGCGCATCGGCGCGGGACGCTGGCGGGCTTGGCGCTGGCCTCGGCGCTGCTGGCGCTGGCCGCCTCGGCGGCGGACGCGCCGGCGCCGGCGGTGTTCGCGGGCGCGGCGTCCGAGGGGATGCCGGAGCGCATCCTGGAGCCGGGCGGACGCGGACCTGCGCCTCGGCCGGACGCGCCGAGGCTGCGCATGGCTCGGCTCGACTTCGGGAGCATGGCGGCCGTGCGCGAGGCGGCGGCCAGCGGCCGGAGCGCCGCGGCGCGGCTGAACCTGTTCGAGGACGCCGAGTTCGACTGGATCGTGCAGCGCGCGGCCGCCACGGCGGGGGGCTACTCGCTGTCCGGGCCGCTGGCCGGCGTGGAGGCGGGCACGGCGACGCTGGTGGCGAACGGCGGCATGGTCGTGGGCTCGGCGTGGACCCCGGAGGCGGAATACCGCATCCGCACCGTCGGCCGAACGCAGATCGTCGAGCGCGTCGAGCTCCCGCGGGCGCTTCGGTGCGACGGACCGCTGGAGGCTGGCCCGGCGATGGCCGAGGGCGCGACGCCGGGTGCGACGCCGGCGCGCGGAGTGCGGGGCACTGCGGCCTCGGCCGCGCCCGACGACGGCTCGGAGATCGACGTGCTGGTGGTCTACACGCCGCAGGCGCGGCGGAAGGCGGGCGGGCACCGGGCCATGCTGGCGGAGATCGACCACGACGTCGCGTGGACCAACGAGGCGTATGCGGTTTCCGGCGCGGCGCACCGCGTGCGCCTGGTCGGCGCGGTCGAGGTGGACTACGAAGAGCAGGGTCAATACGACGACATCGGCCATCTCATACGACAGGGCGACGACCGCATGGACGATGTCCACGCGCTGCGCGACAGCCATGCGGCGGACGTCGTGATGCTCAAGACGACGAGCGGCGGCTTGGCGATCATGCTGACCTCGCTGGATGCTTCGATCTTCTCCCCGTCGGCCTTCGCCACCATCCAAGTCGGCGATCCCACCACGTTCGCGCACGAGCTGGGGCACCTGATGGGAGTCGACCATGCCCGCGGCGACGATGTCGACTCCAACGGCAACCTTCCCTTCCCGTACAGCCACGGCTACGTGCTGCCCGACATTCGACGCGACGGAATCTACCCGTACTCGACGATCATGGAATCGGCCGGCGGCACCCTGCCGCGCTTCTCCAACCCCAGCCAGCGCTTCCGCGGCGTTCCTCTGGGAGTCCCTGGCGACGAACCGACGGCGAGACTGGACGGCCCGGCGGACGCGGTGCGGAGCATGGACGAGACGCGCCGCCTGGTGGCGAACTACCGGCGCAGCGCCACGCGCTGCCGCTACCGGCTGTCGCCGCCGCCGGAGGTTCCGGCGGCTGGCGGGACGTACTCGCTGCGCGTGGAGGCGGACGCCGGCTGCGCGTGGACGGCGCGCGCCGCCGACGGCTTCACGACGGTCGCGGGCGACGCGGGCGGAGTCGGCGACGGCGCGGTGGAGTACCGGGTGCCGGCGAACGACAGCTGGGAGCGCGAGGTGGCGCTGGCCGTGGCCGGGGGGATGCACGTCTCGCTGCAGCCGGGCGCCCGCGCTGTCAAACGGGTGTGCGAGCGCAGTACGGTCGTCCGGGAAGCGCTCGAGGCCGAGCTGGGGGCGGGATGTGCGGACATCGGCGCGGCGGACCTCGCGGGCGTCGTCGAACTGCGCCTGGTGGACGCCTCGCCGGCGCCTGGCGACTTCGATGGCCTGACGAACCTCGGCGCCTTGGTCCTGCACTTGGGCGCTGGCACGACGTTGGAGGCAGGCACGTTCGACGGCATGGCTGGCGTCGTGGAGATGAGGCTCAGTGGGTCGGCCGTCTCGCTCCAGGCCGGCGCGTTCCGGGGGCTCGAGAACTTGAACGGGCTCCTTGTCCATCTACAGGCTCGTTCCTACGACAACGCCGACCACCTCCCGCCGCTGCCGCCAGGCGTTTTCCGAGAAATGCCGCGGCTGCGCCGTCTAACGTATGCCGAGGACAGCCGAGCCACGATAGCGCCCGGTCTGTTCGACGGGCTGACCGGGCTCCTGCACCTCTATGTGGGAGGCACCTTGACGCATCTGCCCGCCGGCGCATTTCGCGGCATGCCGAACCTGCGGAGGCTGCGGGTGCGACAACTGTTCCAGCGCGGAGGGCTGCCGCTCGTGCTGGAGCCGGGCGTGTTCGATGGCCTGTCGAACCTCGAGAGGCTGCGACTCTGGTCCCTGGCCGGCGTGCCCCGCGGCACGTTCGAGGGCCTGTCCGGGCTTACGACCCTGTGGATGTTCAACAACGCGTTCGCGTCGCTTGAGCCAGGCGCGTTCCTTGGCCTTTCCTCGCTTCGCTACCTCCGCGTCGACAACGACGACTACTACGTCCACAACATGCATCGCCACGAACTGCCGACGCTGCCGCCGGGCCTGTTCGCGGGGCTGCCTGGGCTCGAACGTCTGAGCCTGGTCGACACCGGGCTGACCGAACTGGACCCGCACGCGTTCGACGACGTGCCCCAGCTGTGGGAGCTGGATCTGAGCCGCAACCGGCTGGCCGGACTGCCGCCCGGAGCGTTCGACAGCCTGCCGAATCTGTCGCGCCTGTACCTGCGCGACAACCGGCTGGCCGCGTTGCCGCCCGCGGCGTTCCGCAACCTGCACCGGCTGCGCGAGCTGCAACTACACGGCAACCGGCTGGCGGCGCTGCCGCCGGGGCTGTTCGTCGGCGCTGGCAGCCGCTGGCCTACGGGCATCGATATGCTGACGTTGCATGGCAATCCGGCCGCGCCCTTCACGCTCGCGCTTCAGCCGGTCGTCGCGTCCGCGGCCTGGGAGCGGCCAGCTCGCGTCGCAGTGCGGATCGCCCAAGGCGCGCCGTTCGCCTTGGACGTGGGCTTGCGGACCGTCGGCGGCCGCCTGGAGGAGGGGCCCGCCACAACGGTGCGGGGCGCCTACCTCAGCGACTCTCTAGCCGTGCGGCCAGCTGGCCTCGCCCCAGTGGTCGTCGGCGTCGCGGGTATTCCCGAGGTGCCGGGCGGCGCGGAGTGCGCGGAACTCACGGACGCGGGCAAGTGGTGCGGCAGCGGGCCGGTCTACACGGGCATCGAACTGGCGGCCGGCAGGCCCCTCGTGCTCAACGGCGTGGCGCCCATGCGGGAGTTCGGCGAACCGGCGGAGATCGACCTCTCGAACGTGTTCCTGGAGTTCGACGGCTCGGACGCGGCGGCGTTCGCGGTTCGCGTGAGCGACCCCGCGGTGGCCACGGCGGAGACCGCGGGCGCGCTGCTGCGGGTGTCCCCGGCGGACCACGGCACGGCGACGGTGACGGTGACGGCGACCGCGGCGGACGGCCGGACGGCGACGCGGACCTTCGCCGTCGCGGTGCCGCGCCAGCCGCGTTTCCTGCGCGGCTGGCGCCTGTGGCTGCTGGACGACGGCGGCGGAGGCGACTGAGCGCGGCGAGACGGTGACGACGGACGACTACGGCGTGGCGGCGAAGGACGACACCGGGACGGAGTGGCGGTGGGAGTGCCGCAGCGACAACGGCACGGTGCGGCAGTGCTCGCTGCCGAAGAGCGGCGGCTGATGCCGGGGTGCGCGCATCGGCGCGGGGCGCTGGCGGGCATGGCGCTCGCCTCGGCGGCGCTGGCCGCCTCGGCGGCGGACGCGCCGGCGGTGTTCGCGGGCGCGGCGTCCGAGGGGATGCCGGAGCGCATCCTGGAGCCGGGCGGACGCGGACCTGCGCCTCGACCGGACCCGCCGAGGCTGCGCATGGCGCGGCTCGACTTGGGGAGCATGGCGGCCGTGCGCGAGGCGGCGGCCAGCGGCCGGAGCGCCGCGGCGCGGCTGAACCTGTTCGAGGACGCCGAGTTCGACTGGATCGTGCAGCGCGCCGCCGCCACGGCGGGGGGCTACTCGCTGTCCGGGCCGCTGGCCGGCGTGGAGGCGGGCACGGCGACGCTGGTGGCGAACGGCGGCATGGTCGTGGGCTCGGCGTGGACCCCGGAGGCGGAATACCGCATCCGGACTGCGGGTGGCGCGCAGATCGTGGAGCGCGTCGATCCGTCGCGGTGGCCGGCGTGCGACGGACCGCTGGAGGCTGGCCCGACGATGGCCGAGGGCGCGCCGCCAGCGCACGAGGCGCGGGGCACTGCGGCCTCGGCCGCGCCCGACGACGGCTCGGAGATCGACGTGCTGGTGGTCTACACGCCGCAGGCGCGGCGGAAGGCGGGCGGGCACCGGGCCATGCTGGCGGAGATCGACCACGACGTCGCGTGGACCAACGAGGCGTATGCGGTTTCCGGCGCGGCGCACCGCGTGCGCCTGGTCGGCGCGGTCGAGGTGGACTACGAAGAGCAGAGTCGAAACCGCGACATCAACAACCTCATGCAGCAGGGCGACGGCCACATGGACGAGGTCCACGCGCTGCGCGACAGCCATGCGGCGGACGTCGTGGTGCTCGAGACGACGAACGGCGGCTTGGCAATCATGCTGACCTCGCTGGATGCTTCGATCTTTTCGCCGAGTGCTTCGCCACCGTCCAAGTTGGCGATCCCACCACGTTCGCGCACGAGCTGGGGCACCTGATGGGAGTCGACCATGCCCGCGGCGACGATGTCGACTCCAACGGCAACCTTCCCTTCCCGTACAGCCACGGCTACGTGCTGCCCGACATTCGACGCGACGGAATCTACCCGTACTCGACGATCATGGAATCGGGCGGCGGCACGCTGCCGCGCTTCTCCAACCCCAGCCAGCGCTTCCGCGGCGTTTCTCTGGGAGTCCCTGGCGACGAGCCGTCGTCGAGGGTGGACGGCCCGGCGGACGCGGTGCGGAGCATGGACGAGACGCGCCGCCTGGTGGCGAACTACCGGCGCAGCGCCGCGCGCTGCCGCTACCGGCTGTCGCCGCCGCCGGAGGTTCCGGTGGCTGGCGGGACGTACTCGCTGCGCGTGGAGGCGGACGCCGGCTGCGCGTGGACGGCGCGCGCCGCCGACGGCTTCACGACGGTCGTGTCCGGATCGCGCGGGACCGGCGACGGCACGGTGACGTACCGGGTGCCGGCGAACGCCGGCTGGGAGCGCGAGGTGGCGCTGTCGGTGGCCGGGCGGATGCGCGTGGCCGTGCAGCCCGGAACGCGTCCGGTGAAGCCCGTGTGCGAGCGCGGCGCGGCGGTCCGCGAAGCGCTCGAGGCCGAGCTGGGGGCGGGCTGCGCGGACATCGCCGCGGCGGACCTAGCGCGGGTCGTCGAACTTGTACTGGGTCACATTCAGTTTCGCCTGGGGCCCGGCACGCCCGGGTGGCGCCCGGCGACTTCGACGGACTGTCCAACCTGGGCTACCTGCGCCTGCGCGTGGAGGTAGGCGAAACGCTGCCGGAGGGCACGTTCGACGGGCTGTCCAGCCTGGCATGGCTGGAAATGACCATCCACGGGCTCGTCCCGCTACGCCCGGGCTCGTTCCGAGGGCTGGAGAACCTGGTCTATCTCGTCGTCCACTCGGATGAACGCGGCGACCTCCACGACGCCGCTCCACTGCCGCCCGGCACGTTCGAAGGAATGCCGCGGCTGCGCGAACTGGTGCTTTGGGACCGCATCCGCACGACGATCGCGCCCGGCCTGTTCGACGGGCTGTCCAGCCTGGATCTCCTCAAAGTGGTCGGGGACCTCGCGCATCTGCCGCCCGGGGCGTTCCGCGGCCTGCCCGGGCTGCGCCGGCTGGAAGTGGACAACAGCTTCGGGAGTTCGCCGCTCGAGCTGGAGGCGGGCGTGTTCGACGGGCTGCCGAGCCTTCGGGAGCTGGTGCTCAACTCCCTGGCAGGCGTGCCGCCGGGCCTGTTCGCGGGGCTGTCCGAACTCCAGGCCCTGTGGCTGGAGTACAACGCCTTCGACTCGCTGGAGGCGGGCGCGTTCGACGGGCTGTCGTCGCTCCACAGCCTCTTCCTCGACAACGACAACCCGAGGTACGCCCACAGCCCGCACCGGCACGAGCTGCCGACGCTGCCGCCGGGCCTGTTCGCGGGGCTGTCCCGCCTGGCGCGGCTGGACCTCGGCGGCGTGGGGCTGCGCGAGCTGCGGCCGGGCGCGTTCCGCGAAGCGGGGGCGACGCTGCTTATCCTCCGCCTCCCCAACAACCGTCTGGCGGCC
Source organism: Candidatus Azotimanducaceae bacterium (assembly GCA_965199875.1). GTDB lineage: Bacteria > Pseudomonadota > Gammaproteobacteria > Pseudomonadales > Azotimanducaceae > VXYL01. The sequence continues at coordinate 1,232,614 of OZ241346.1, forward strand.
CTCGACGCCGGCACGTTCGACGGCGCGCCCGGGCTGCTCGCCCTCCACCTGGACGGCAACCGTCTGGAGGAGCTGCCGCCCGGGCTGTTCGACGGCCTGCGCGAACTGCAGCTTCTTCGACTGGACGGCAACCGTCTGGAGCGGCTGCCGCCCGGGCCGTTCAAGAACCTGGCCTCGCTGGACAGCCTCGCCCTGCACGACAACCGTCTCGCCTCGCTGCCGCCGGGGCTGTTCGCCGGCGCCGGCGCCGCCCGGCCGGACGGCCCGCACCTGCTGACGCTGCACGGCAATCCCGGCGCTCCCTTCGCGTTGCCGCTCGAACCGGTCGTGGCGTCGGCGCCCTGGCGGCGCCCGGCGCGGGTCGGCGTGCGGATCGCCGAAGGCGCGCCGCTGGCGCTGGACGTGCCCCTGGACGCCGTCGGCGGCGCCCTGGAGGCGCGGTCGGCGCCGCTGGCGCCCGGAGCGGTTCTCGGCGGCTCCCTGGCGGCGTGGCCCGACGGCGGCGGGCCGGTCGTCGTGCGCGTTGGCGCGATCCCGGACCTGCCCGGCGCGGAGTGCGCCGCCGTCGTCGACGCCGGCAGGCCGTGCCAGACGCTGGCGCGCACGGGCATGGCGCTGGCGGCCGGACGGCCCCTCGTGCTCAACGGCGTGGCGCCCATGCGGGAGTTCGGCGACCCGGCGGAGATCGACCTCTCGAACGTGTTCCTGGAGTTCGACGGCTCGGACGCGGCGACGTTCGCGGTCCGCGTGAGCGACCCCGCGGTGGCCACGGCGGAGACCGCGGGCGCGCTGCTGCGCGTGGCTCCGGCGGACCACGGCACGGCGACGGTGACGGTGACGGCGACCGCGGCGGACGGCCGGACGGCGACGCGGAGCTTCGCCGTCGCGGTGCCGCGCCAGCCGCGCTTCCTGCGCGGCTGGCGGCTGACGCTTCTGGACGGCGGCGGCTGATGCCGGAGTGCGCGCATCGGCGCGGGGCGCTGGCGGGCATGGCGCTCGCCTCGGCGGCGCTGCTGGCGCTGGCCGCCTCGGCGGCGGACGCGCCGGCGCCGGCGGTGTTCGCGGGCGCGGCGTCCGAGGGGATGCCGGAGCGCATCCTGGAGCCGGGCGGACGCGGACTCGCGCCTCGACCGCGCCGCAGCGACAACGGCACGGTGCGGCAGTGCGCGCTGCCGAAGAGCGGCGGCTGATGCCGGGGTCCGCGCATCGGCCGGGGCGCTGGCGGGCTTGGCCCTCGCCTCGGCGGCGGTGCTGGCGCCGGCCGCCTCGGCGGCGGGATGCCGGAGCGCATCGCGGAGCCGGGCGGACGCGCTGCTGGTGGCGCTTGCGTACTCGTGGCCGCTCGGCTCGACGATCTTTGCGTTGGACGGCAAGTACGAGCGGAACCTCACGAACAACGGTGTCCACCGATAGTCGTCGGCGGTGCCGTTCAAGGATGATGGTTTCGCCACCAGAGGATCTGAGGCGCCTTTGCTGGCGAGTCCATCAGTCGAAGAGGAAGGTGCGCGCTCGCAGGCGCGCTTCGCGCACGGTGTTGGAAATCCAGGTTCCGGCGCGCTGCAACGCCGTACCGCTCACTTCATCGATCGCACTGGTCGCCCGGCGAATGTCCGTGCCCACGTCGGCGACGCGTACGCGGGCCGACTCGGTGCGCGTGTCTTCCACCGCGTGGCGGTTGCGTACGCTGCTGATGAAGTCGTCGGCGGCGATTTGCACGGTGCCAGCGGCGACGCCGACCCGAGGCGCTTCGATGGCGAGCGGCCCCGGCGTGGACAGCACCGCCGCAGCGTCCCCGGTGCGCTGCAGAATGCCGAGCACCCAGCAGGCAGCCGCAGCGTCGCCTGCTTCGTCCGCCACACCTGCTTCAGGCGCACCCGGTGCCGACCGAACCCAGACCAGCGCTCGATCCCCCGGCGCCGGGCGCAGCAGACAGGAAGCGGCCAACGCCGCCATGCGGCCGTTCTCAAGGGTTCCCGACTGGCCCGACCATGAGGCAATCGTGGTTTCGCGAAACTCGCCAGCCGCGTCGCCGCCTCGCGCCAGCATGCGCGCCAGCACGGAAGTCGGCGCGGCGTCTTCCGTTGCCGCATGAACCGCCGGCGTTTCCGACACCGGCTGTCGAGTCGCGAGCGCAGCGCCGCCCGCAGGGTCGGCGTTTTCGTTCTGGCCGCCCATCGACAACCTCACTGCTGCTGCTGATTGATGAACTGCTGCTTCATCGACTGCAGCAGTTGCTCCAGCTGGGTGCCTGCCTGGGACATCGACTGCATGATCTCCACCAGGTCCCGCGACCTCCAAGTGGCGATCAGCCGCAGCATCGGCAAGGCCGGCGAGTGCTGCTCCTGCTCCGCCATCAGTTCGGCCGCTCGTTCAACCAGGTCCCAGGCGTTGGCGCTCGGTGGCGGCGCGGCTGCCGCCGGAGCGTCGGGGTCCGCATCGTCTTCTTCGTCGAGCGAGTCGACGCCATCGGTGGCGACCAGCAAGGGCCTCAAGGCATTCCAAGCGTTCTCCTTGGACGGCAGTTCGGACCCGAACGCTGGCTCGAATCGCGCTTGCCAGTCCTGGAAGATCGCTCGCAGCCGGGCCGAGACGTCGGCGCGTACGGAGATTTCCGGTTCGCTTTGGCCCCAGCCCACCGTCGCGGCCAGCGATGGCAGGCGCAAGAGCATCTTGCCGAGCGGCGCGGTGCGCTCGCCCAGGTGGCCGTCTTCCGGATCGGCCCGCGGATGCACGCCGGCGTCCGGATCGGCCCACTGCTCGACGACGGCAGCGAAGTCGTCCATCGCGTCGGCGAAGTCGGCAAGGCCGCGGTCTCGCCAGCAGGCTTCCGCGTAGATCGCCAGGATGCCGACGTCCTTGGTCTTGCGACAGAGATCTTCCGCAGCGAAAGCGATGTCCTCGAAGCGCGGCTGATCCGTTGCAGCGACCTCGGCGCCAACGACCGCGGCGTCGTCCGCGTCGTTGATCAGCGTGTCGAAGTCCTGCGCCAGCTTCTGCACCGTCGGTTCCCAGCGCATGTCCGGGCCGCACGGCTCGTCGCCGGGCACGGCCTCTAGCAGAGCGGGATTGGACACCTGACGTCCTCCTATGGCCGGTCGCGTCCGAAGGCCCGATGCATCAGTTCGACGACACCAGGCTGTCGGGAAAGTGGGGCATCGTCAACGATGCGCCGTCCGCGTCGGTAACCCTCGCGGTCACGCGCATGATGTGGGTATTGTCTTCGGCGTCGAGCACGGGCAGCTCGAAGGTCATCGCGCCGCCGGCCAAGCGGGAAAAGAGACGCAGCAGAGCGCCGTTGCCGCTCTCGCTCACCACGAGTTCCCGTTCTTCCGGATCCACCGCGTCGATGAATCGATAGGCCGAGTTGCTGGCCAGGCGAACGCGCAATGCTACCGGCGAACCGTAAAGCCAGGTCTGCACGCCGTCCTCGTCGAACGTGGTGCCGTCCAAGTCGACCTTGATGATGTTCTCGGCCAGGTGTTCGTCGCTGGGCCGCGCCCGCCAGAACACCCGGAACCGCACGCAGGCGTTGCCGTCGTCGTTCCGGCTCCAGAAAGCCGCGCTCTCGCCCAGCGTCGCGGCAAACGGGTCGCTCAACAGCTCGAGGTCGTCGCGCACGTCGTGCAGGCGCTGCACCAGGGCGTTGACCGTGGACGGAGGCAGCTCCGGCGCATTGACATCGGGGGAGTAGGGCCACAGCCAGGCGATGTGTTCGCGGAAGTAGTCCGCAACTTGCTCGAATTCGCGTTGCGCGCGGACCAGGTGGCGGCGATGGCAGGCGCTGTCCATCTGCGTGCGGAAGCGCGACAGGGCGATCACCACGTAGTCGTCGCGGCCGGCGGCGACGGCGGCGCGAGGCGCATCGCAAGCGGCGGCGAAGTCGTCCGACAGCGCCCTGACCATGCCTTCAAGCCCGGACAGCGCGGCGTCGGCGTCGCCGCGTTGGAAGGCGTCCAGATCTTCGCCGATGTGGCGCCAGTTCACCGTCGCCCAGCCCCGGGATACGCCCGGTTCCACAAACGGCTCTGCCAGCTGCTCGTGCATCGTGCGCAACCGCGCGATGCCCCGTTCCAGACGCCGCACCAGGGCGTTGCCGTCCGCCGACGGATCCAAGTGGATGCCTAGCGGATCTTCCTGCGCCAGCGCCTCCGCGCTGGCGGCGAGCAGCGTCTCGGCGACGCGGCCTCTGGCGGCAAGCACTCGATCGGCTTCGCTTTCCGCGGTGCGCTCGCGCAGCCAGGACTCGACCTCGCGCAGGTCCGTCAGCGACGACGCGGCGCGCACCAGCCGTTGCGCTTGTTCCGTCGGCATGCCGACTTGAAAGACCGGACGCAGGGCCTGTTCCACGCCGACCGCGGTGCCAACCACCAATTCGCTGGACAGTTCGCGCACCAAGTTGCCGGCCACCGCCGGCGGCAGATCCGCCGGCAGGTTGGAGGCGAACTGATCGAACACCCGAAGCCGGTTGCGCACTTTGCTCACCGCCACCGCGTCCATGCTCACCGGCCCGCCCATCGGCGGCACACCGGAATCCTTGGGCAGGTCGGCGAAGCCGGCCTTGGCCACTCGGTCGAGGAACGACAGCCACGCTTCCACCTCGGGCGTCAGCGACAACGACGGTCCGCCGCCGGAGCCTTGGCCGGCGCTGCTCGAACGCACCATGAGCGGGCCGATCTCCGGCAGGATGAAGTACTCGGCGGCTTCCCGGGCATCGATGCGCACCTTGGCGACCGCCGCCTGGGCCAACACGGCGTTCTCTTGCCCAAGCAGAGGCAGCCCCAGCGCCCGCCCGAGGATGCGCAGCTCGTATTCGTAGTCCGGCTGGTCCCGCGCCGCGGTCAGCCACTGCTGCGACGGATCTTGCAGTGCGGTGCGTAGCTGCACCAGGGCAGCGTGCTGTTCGCGCCAGTTGGCGCTGCGATCGATGGCCCGGCGGGCGGCAACGGCCACCGGGCCGTTGGTGTAGACGCTGTCGGCCCAGCGCTGCATGGTGACGACGAAGTTCTCCCGGGCCCTGGCGGTGAGGCCGTCGACGTCCAGGCCGCCGAGAGTCGGCGGCGGAGGCTTGGCGCCGGTGGCGATCAGCGCCGTGTCCGTACCCTCGGCCCAAGCGCTCTGGTCGCCGCCGAAGGCCGCCACGAACAAGCGGCGAATGTCCACTTCCCCAGGATCGTCCTGCAAGCCCTCCCAAGCCACCAGCCACTCGCTGACCACGCGCGCACTTTCGATCCAGCGCGTCGGATCGTCGTCCGGCTGCAGGTTGCGCCGTGCTCCCTGGTCCAACGCGGTGGCCAGCGGCGTCAACACGTACGCCACCAGAAACTGCTCGCCAAGACGCTGCGCCGCCGAGGCGTTGGGCACCAGCCAAGCCGCCGGCATGCCCGCCGAGAAGCTCGATTCCTCGGCCAGACGCACGCCTAGCCCGGCGACGCGACGTACGCGGCCGGCGCTCGGGATGGCGTTGATGTTCGCTGTCGACCACGCGACCGACGCTTCTCGTTCGGCCGATGCCACGGCATCACGGAGCTCGGCGGAGCGGTCCAGCGCGGTCACCACGGCCAGAGTCGTCAGCAGCAAGCCGACCGCGAGCGCGGCGATGCCCGCCCAGGCGACCAGGCTCGGCGCCGTGTCCGGGCGCGTGCGGTCGGTGGTCTGCGCCACCGCGCCACGCAGCCCGGCAGCACCGAGACTGAGCGAGGCGATGTCCACGGCGGTGGGCGAAACGGCGAGGGCGCGATCCAAGGCCGTCGGCAGCTCGCGGTTCTGGGCGAGCGCCAGGTCGGTCAGTCCCTCGCGGTCGCCTTCCGTCAGCCACGCCCGGGTCGCATCGGCCGCCAGTTGCGAGCAGATGGCATTGCCGTTGCGGTTTTGCGCGTCGATCACGCGCCAGCCGGCCGTGGCGCCGGAACTGGGGAAGACGAAGTGCAGCGCGGTGCGCAGGCCCAGCGAGCGGGCGAGGCTGGCAGTACGCGCCAGCGCCTCGCTGGGAATGCCGCCGTCGTCCACCACCGCGGCGACGCCGTCCACGGGCCGGCGCCAAGGCAACGCGCGTCCGAGCTTGCGCAGCGTCGAACTGTCGGCGCTCGATGCGTCGATCAGCACGGTGTCGGCACCGGCGCCGATGCCGATTCTGCCCAGGCCCGGCGGCGTCAATCCCAGGCCGCGGAACAGATTGCCGATGCCGCTGCCGGCGACGACGACGATGCGCAGGGCGTCCGGGCCAGCCAGACGCCGCGCTTCGATCAAGGCGCGGCGCAAACCAAGCCGCGTCGACGAACTCCAGCCGACGGCGACCAGCGGCGGCGCGGCCAGCCGTTCCTCGCGGCTCGCCGCGGAGCGCTCCTTGTACTTCTCGTTGCCGGTGCGCGCCAGCCACGCGATGCCTTTGCCGAGCAGAACGAGGAGCTTCCATGCCAGCCACAGCGCCAGCAGCAGAACGATCAGCGCGACGATGATGAGGAGGATCAGCAGAACGATCTGCAACGTTCCGCCGGCCATGAGCGCCGTCACGAAGTCGACCACGCGAGAGAACATGTCGCCCATGGGCGGCCCCCTTTACGATCAGCGGGTCAGCGCTTGCCGACCGAGGAGTTTCCACGCCAGCCACAAGCCCAGCAGCAGCGCGGACAGCGCGACAACGACAAGAACGATCAGCAGCACGATCTGCTGCGTCCCGCCCGCCATGAGCGCCGATGCGAAGTCGACCACGCTAGCGAACATGCTTGCCCATGGGCGGCCCTAGCGACCAGCGCTCAGCGTTCGCTGGCGGCTTGCCGGTCTTCGAGCGGCGGCAGGCCCGAGGGCCCGATGCTGCGCTCGAGGGGCGGCGCGGCACCCGGGATCACCGGCAGTCCTGCGGCAATGCGATCGGCCACCTGGTCCGCCTTGTGCAAGGTATCGCTGGACAGCACCAGCCAGAAGGTGAAGCCGCAAGCCAGCCACAGCGACAGGCCGATGGCCGCCAAAGGCGCCGCTGGAACCCCCAGCCGCGGCGGCCGTTCGCCGGTCGCCACGCCGACTGGACGCGGGCGTCCAGTGCTCACCGTCTCTTCCAGCGAGGAGATCAGCGTGTTCAGTTCGGACACGTCGCCACGCAGCGACCCCTCGAAGCCGGAGCGAAAGACGGCCAGATAGAGCGGTGCCAGAAGCGCCGCGCCGCCGGCCTGCGCGTCGTCGAGATCCGCCACGGTGCCGTAGGTGGCGGCGCGGGCGCGGCCGACGATCTCCTGACCGGCCAGCGCCGAGCCGTACAGCTCGAACTCCAGCAGATGCTCGCGCCAGCGTTTCCAAACCGCCAGCGGGATAGTGCAGCATGCGTTCGTCCACCAGCCCGACCAGCGTGTAGGCGGCCAGCCGGGAGGTGTTGACGTCGTTGCGCACCACCGCTGGCAAGGAGCGCACGAATGCGTCCACGCCTTGCGCCAGGCGCCGTCGCGTCGCGTCCATGGCCGCCGCCTCGGTGGTTCCGCCGCTGCTTTCGAGCACTTTCGCGGCCAGTGCTTCGACTTCCCCGTCCAGCAGATCCAGAAAGGGCACGGCGCGAATGGCGATGTCGAAGGGAATGCTCATCGTTGACCTCGCGGCAGCCCGTTCCACGCCCCTCGCGGCAAGTCGGGCACGCCGGTCGGCGCCCAGTCGGGCCGGTCGCGCCGCGGCGCTGGCGAGTCGCCGTCACCGGCCTCCGGGATGAACACCGCGAACGAGACGTTGGTCGGCGGCGCGGTCTTCGCCGCCAGCGCCAGCTCCGCGCTGCTGCCGCGCCAAGCCAGGTCCGGATCGACGCTGTACAGCGCCAGCAGCGGGCCGCTGGCGACGCCGATTCGGGCGTCGCGTTCGATGCGGTGGCGCGAGCAGCCAGCCACGCGCCGACTCAACGCTTCCTGGATGCGGTCCGGCGCGGCCAGCGCCGCGCCCTCGAACCAGGTGCGCGCCGCCATCAGGTCGGCCGGCCGAGTGGCTTCGATGGCCAGCGTCAGCGCATCCGCCGGCATGCGCTGCGCCAGCAACAGGTCGGGCTCGTCGGTGGACTGGAACAGGCTGGCTCGGAAAGGCAGCCCGATTCCCGAAGCCGCGGTCTCCGCCGCGTACAGCAGACGCCGTATGGAACCGCGCTGATCGCACGGATCCCAAGGTTCCTCCAAGGCGCCGAAAATGCCCGCCGCGCTGCGCACCGCCAGCGCCAGCCGCAACGCCTCGATGCCGATGCGCCCGGGCGAGACGCCGGGCGCCCCCAGCAGCGCTTCGATGATGCCAACGCCCTGGATGAGGGCCGACGCCACTTGCGCCAGGACGTGTCCGACCGACCGATCCTCGGCGCCCGGCAGCCGCAAGGTCGCCATGAATCCCGCGCCGAGCGCGGCGAGAGAGCCCAGCTGCTGGTTGAGGTCGTCGCGCATGGCGTGCCCCGGGCCGACCAGGAGGGCCGGCGGCGACCAGTCCTGCAGCTCGCTCCAGACGTCGGCGTGGTAGGCCAGTCGAGCCACGGGCAGCGTCGTGACGGTGGCGACCTCGTCGCCGACTTGCAGCGTCACGACGTTGCGGTCGACGTCCTTGGCGATGTAGAAGTTGGCGCGGTCTCCCTGCTTGCCCTGCTCGAGATCGAGGGACAAGCTGGCCTCGCGGAACGGCTCGCCACCGGGGAAGATGCCCTCGCAGGCGACGGTCAAACGGTTCGAGGCCAGCGCCGTGACGTCCAGCCGATGCAAGAGGAATCCCCAGGGCCAGGGTTCGCCAGCGAGGGCGGCGAGATGCGCCAGACTGGCGTTGCGTCGATCGGTGTCCTGGAAGTGTACGGGCTCCAACACCATTCCATCGCGCCAGGAAACCGTGGACGGTACGGGCGGAATGCTCATTGCGCCACCTCGCTGCGGTCTTCGTTGCGTCCGCCAAACCAGCGTCGTCGTTGCTGCGGCTCGTTGCGTCCCTCGCCGACTCGGCAGCGGTCGTCATCGACCGTCACCAGCACGGCGCCGTCGATCGCCAGACGCAATGGCGGCGGCGAAGACTGCGTGTCGCAGAACAGCACTCCCGCCACGCGCTCCCGAAGCCGTACCTTGAACGGCCCGACGACGGTGCCGGGAACGACCTCCCAAGAGTCCACGTACACCTCGGGATGCGCGTCTCTGAACGAAGTGCCTGCCTCGCCGAACCAGCCGTCGGCCTTCATCGCCGTCAGGCGGGGCAGCAGGTCGGCATCCTTGGTGCGCACGAGATCGACCCGTACCGGCCAGTTGCCGTTGGCGCCGGATTCCATGCGCAGCACCATGCTCCTCAGTTTCAACGCATCCTTCGGTTTGGTGATCTTCTCGCCTTTGCTGGCGCAGCCCGTCGTCGGCAATACGACCAGCGCGGCAAGCAGCGCGGCGACTATCCCCGTTCCTATGCCTGTTCTCGTTCTCAAGCGGCAAGCCATATCGCTACGGTCTCTTGATGGCCACGCAAGCCAAGCTCGCTATTGTGTGCCATCTTTCGCCACTAAACAATCAAGCGTCGTCCAATCGTCCAATCCACAACATCCACATCCAAGGTGTTTTCACGCCAAGACCGGGTGCGGGTACGCTAGCTAGCTAGGCCGCGGCATCCACCATGTCGATCTTGAACTCGCCCTCTTCCCGTCGCACCACGGCGTCGCCCGGCGGCTCGCCAGCGCCGATTCTGAGCAGCACGTGCTCGGCGATCATCGGGCGGATCGATCCGGCGATGATGCCGTCCAGGAAGCGCGCGCCTTGCGGCGTCGTCTTCACTCGTTCCGCCAGCCAGCCAAGGACGCTCTCGTCGAACGTCAACTCCGCCCGGTGCGAGGCGCGATACGCCGCCGCCAGGCCGTCGAGGCGCATGCCGGCGATCTTCGCCAGCGTGTCCTCGCCGAGCGGCCAATAGGGCACCAGCTGAAGGCGCCCGATGAACGCCGGCGGGAAGTGGCGGGAAAGCGCCTTGGTGAGCGACTGATGGAACTCGTCCTCGAAGGGCGGCGGATCGGCCATGGCCGCCTGTTCCACCACCGTGTCGCCGGCGTTCGTGGTCAGAATGATGAGCGCGTTGGAGAAGTCCGCCTCGATGCCTTCGGCGTCTTCCATCCAGCCGCGGTCCAGCACTTGATAGAGCATCTCGATGACATCGCGGTGCGCCTTCTCGATTTCGTCGAGCAGAACGACGCTGTAGGGGGTGCGGCGAATGCCCTCGGTCAGCACGCCGCCTTCGCCATAGCCGACGTAGCCAGCCGGCGCGCCCTTGAGGCCGGACACCGTGTGCGCCTCCTGGTATTCCGACATGTTGACTTGGAGCATCCGTCCGCCGAACAGCACGTCGGCCAAGGCATGCGCGGTCTCCGTCTTGCCAACGCCGGACGGCCCGCAGAACATCAGCGCCCCCACTGGACGCCGTCGGTCGGAAAGTCCCGCCAGATAGGAACGCGCCTGCGCCGCGCAACGCGCCAGCGCATCGTCCTGACCGACGACCCGTTCGCCGAGCGTGCTTTCGAGGGCCGACGCCGTCTTGCTGACGTCCGACAGCATCGCGCCAATGGGCACGCCGGTTAGGTCGGACACCACCGCCGCGACGTCGTCCTCGGTCACCGCGACGTTGCCGTCGTCCCCGGACGGCTCTTCGCCGGTTTCCGCAGGCGCGGCCTCGCCGTCGTTCATGCGCGCCCGGGCGCACGCCGAGTCGAGCGCGACGATGGCTTTGTCCGGCAGCTGGCGGCCAACGATGTAGCGTCGCGACAGCGCCACCGCGGCGTCGAGGACGTTCTCCTCGAAACGCACATGGTGGTGCTCGGCCAACGGCGGCGCGACTCCTTCGACGATGCGCAGCGCCCCTTCGTGGTCCGGCTCTTGTATGCGCACCGGCGCGACCCGGCGCGCGAGGCCCGGATCCCGCTCGATGTAGCGCCGCCACTCGCGCCAGCCGCAGGTGCCGAGGATGCGCACCGAGCCGGTGCTCAGCACGCCGCGCAAGGCGTCGACACCTTGGCCCTGGTCGAACAGCATGTGGATGTCGTCGACGTAGAGGATCATGCCGGTGCCTTCAACGTCCTTGAGGATCGCCTGCAAGCGCTCCTCCAAGGCGCCGCGCACCACCGCCCCGGCGCGCAGGGCGGAAATGTCGAGGGACCACACCGGGGTGTCGTGCAGCGAAGCGGTCACGCCCTCGAGCCCCTTCGCCAAGGAGTCCACGTAGCCGAGCGCGCAGGCGGTCTTGCCCACCCCGGCTTCGCCAACGACGATCACCGAGTTCTGCCGGCGACGCAGCAGGATGGACGAGATGGCCTGCATCTGCTGGCCGAAGCCGACGACGGGATCTAGCTCGCCGTCCCGCGCCAAGGCGATCATGTCGCGGCCGTAGCGCGAGAGTTCCGGGTAGTTGGGGTCCGTTTGCCCGCCGGGGCCGGCCGCCGTCCCGGCCGCTCCGGCCGCAGCTGCCGGCGCGACGGCGCGCGCCTTCGCCAGCTTGTCCACGTCGACGACGTCGAAGCCCGGCAGCAGCGCGACCAGCTGCGGCCAGACATCGCGACGCCGAATCAGCGTTTCGAAGAAGCGAATCGGCGCCACGGCCGTTTCGCCGTACTCGCCGGCCAACGCAACCGACTCGCGCATCAGCCGCGCCAGCGACTCGTCGAAGGACGGCAGTGCTCCAGCCGGTGCGCGCGGCTCCGCGGCCACCGTGTCGGCCAGCGCGGACTCGGCCTTCGCGGCATCGGCGCCGGAACGGTCGAGCACCGCCATGGTCGTTGCGCCGGTGTCGCGGTCGCGCAGCAGGCACAGCAGGAACAGCTCGATGCTGATGCTGCTGCGCCCTTCCCGCGCCGCCTTTTCGGCCGCGGCATGGAGAATGCGGCGAGCGCTTTCGTCAAGATGCTCGTAGAGTTCGCGTAGATTCAAAATGACTCCTTGTGCCGTTCGAGCTGCATCAGGTTGCCGTGGGGATGTCCGCGGCCAACGGCAAGCGCACGTTTTCGCTGGCCTTGCCGAGCACCGCCAAGCCGCCAAGAGCCGCGTATCCGAGCTGGGCCGGCGGCGCGTTGCCCGCATCGAGCGTCAGGAATACGCGCACCCGCGGCACGTGCGAACCAATGTACGTCCTAGCCAGCAAGTACAGCGATGCGCGTCGTCGGCGCTGCTGCGCCCACCGCCGCGCACTTACCTGCGAACCGCCGCGCACGACCACGGCAACGCCGGCGGAAGGCAGCACGCACTTGGTGCCGAGCATCGCGCCGAAACGTCCGCCCACCCGGGTCGGGAGCAGAACCGGCACTTCCGCGCCGGCGAACTCCTCGATCAGCACGGTCAGCGACGTGAACGCGCCGAGCACGCTGGCGAGCCCCGTCGCCGAGGCGGTGCCCATGAACATGGCCGCCAGGCCAAGCGCACCAACCGGCTCGCGGCGCCACGCGCTCATCAGCACGCCGCCAGCATCGGCGGCGAGGGGGGCTGAACGCCCCACCAGGTCCGCGGCCGCTTCCGCAGCGCGGATGTTGCCGCCGGTAGCCAGCGCGAAAGCGGCGTTGTGTCGCGCCATGGAGAGTTCCGCCTGATGCATGAAGCGGTCGCCGGGCATGTCCAGCCAAAGCCCGAGGCCGCCGCCGCGCTCCCGGTCCGCGATGATGCGGCTGATGTCGGCACTCGGCAGCGGCGAACCGTCGGTGGCGATGCCCGGCGCGCCGAGGGTAAGTTCGACGCCCCCGCTGCCGGACGTCTGGATGGCGACGTCTTCGATTTCCGATGTGGCGAAACCCAGCGAAGGCAAGGATCGGTAGACCAGCCGCCGCATGCCCACCGGCGCTTGGCGCAACAGCCAGCGCAGCACGGCCACCGTCGGCCAGATGCGCCAGCGGCGCGGATTGAACATGATGTCCTGCACCAGCGGATGGTCCAGGCTCATGCTCGGCTTGCGGGTACGCGCCGGCGCTGCCGGCGCCGGCGTGGTGGCGACCACCTCGGCCACGCCAGGCGCACGGGCCTCCGCCGCGTCTTCTGGCGCCGCCGCTTCCGCAGCGGTTACCACGGCGGCGAGCGCCGTGTCGTCCTCCAGCGGCAAGTCAATGGTCGGATCGCGCCTCGCCATAGCGACAAGCTCCTTTCCCTGGGCCCCGCCCGGTCGATCTTGCGACACGGCTATTCACGCGGACGAATGGACACGTTCTGCACGCGATTGACGCCGCGCTGGCTCTCGAGCAGCAGGCCGACCACGCGCCTCAGCAGCGCTATGCTGGTGGTGCGGTTGCGCGGCCGATCGAACGTGACCTCGACGCCGATGCCCGGCTGCGGATGGCCCATGCGCATGGCTGCCACGGGAAACGTCGTCAACGGCCCTAGGTCCTTGATCCAGCTTGCCCTGGATGCGCCCGGAAAGTGCGTCAGATAGCTGCGCAGCATGTCCACGCCGCCGTTCTCCAAACTGGTCATGCTGCTGCGCAAATAGCCGATCAACGACTCCATCGCGCTCGAACCCGCCAGCGCCGGCAGGTAGCCGCTCGGAGCGCTGGCCAAGGTGCAGCGCCAGTCGCCCAGGGGATCGACGGCGTTCAACGTGCGTCCGACGGGTACCCGGGCGGCGATGTCGCGGTTGCTCGCCAGCACGTTGGGCGCCGCCACATAGCGCTGGCTGCCGAGCTCGCTGTAGTCGAGGCCGTCGAAGTACATCAGCATTTCGCCACCCATGCGCGAGACGCTGCGCCGCACTCCCCAACGGATGTCCGAATCCACGACATCGCCGAAAGCCACCACCGGGTCGATGCGTTCGGACTCGCCGTCCGGAGCGTGCAGCTGGACGTCCTCGACCGAGTGGCACTCCACCGTTCGGTAGCGCAAGGCGTCCACGCGCACGGGGTACTCCAGCTGGCGGCCGTGGAGGTCGAACGGCGTCGCCGCAGTGCGCCAGAGATTCACCGCCGGAACGCGGTTGACGGTGATCAAGTCCGGCGGCAAGGCTGGCGGCAGCTGCAACGGGCGCCTGAACCGAAAGACGATTTCGGAGCCGTCCTCGAGTGGCAGCCCGGCAAAGGAGACGAAGGCGAACTTGTCGGGGAAGGCCATGAACTCGATGACCACGCGATGGGCGCGATGCGCGGCCGGGCGCACCGGCAGGGCGGCGTCGTCGTCGTTGAAGCCGTGAACGCGCATCGCCGTCGTGGGCAGGCGGATGGCGCCGCCGCCGGGCGGCACCAGTTCAATGCCGGTCAAGTCTTCCTCGAACGCATCCATCAGCGTCGCGGTGCCGATGGGATCGTTGCCGATGTGCAACAGCAGGCGCTCCGGCGGCAGGCCGGCGAGCTGGACGCCAAAGGCGTCGCCTCCGGTGGGCGACTCCAGGCGCCGCAGGCGCAGGTTGAGGGGCGCGATTTCGGTGTCCATGGTGGTGCTGAAACACGCCACGGCCTGGCCGGCAATCTCGAAATCGAAGCGGGCGCCGCGCCCCAGCATCTCCACTTCGCTGCCGTCTTGCAGTTGCAGAATCGCCATCGACGGCACCGGCTCCACCATCGACGGCGCCAGCATCGCCAAGGTGGCCAGCGGCATCTGCGTGGCGTCTTCTTCGATCATCAAACGCATGCGCGCGGCCAGGAAGGCGATGCTGTCGACCACCCGCTCGACGTGCGGATCCCGGGAGCGGCGCGGGCCGATGTCCAACTCGGAGGCGATGTCCGGGTAGGCGTTGGCGAACTCGCGTCCGTGGTTGCGCAGAGCGTCGAGTTCGGCGATGTAGGCGTCGAGCAGCTGGCTGTCGATCATCGTCCGTCACCTGCCTCGTCGACCGTCGTTGGCGTCACGCGGGAACCGAGCACGACGATGTCCGCGCCAAGCCCGCCGCCCCGCCTCGGCGAGAGTATGCGCAAGGTGACCGAGTCGTCGTCGTCGCCGACCAGGCGGGCGTCCAAGCGAAACGCGAAGTCGTTGCTGTCCGCAACCGGCGTCACCGAGACGTCCTCCAGGCGCGGCTCGAACTCGGCGATCGTGCGCGCGATGTCGTCGGCCACGAGTTGGCGATGCCCGTCGACCGTTGGCGCCAGCCCGGCGGTGCTGCCAAGCCCCCAGTCGAGCACGCCGCCCATGTATCGACTGAACGCCCGGCGGGCGCCGAGCACGTCCGTCAAGTCGCGCGCCAACGAGCCGATGCCCGCACTCTTGCGCGAGTCGAAGCGATCGAACAGCGTATCCTTGATCGCCATGCCGGTTGCAACTATCGTGTCGCCTGCGAGCGTTAGCGGCTAGTGTAGAGGATTGCGCGATTGAGCGATAGGTACTTGGCCGACTCCGAGCGGCAAGAGATGCGCCGCGTACGCTTGGCGGAGTGGGCACGGCAAGAGGGCATCTCGCGCATTACCGCCTATCGCATGCTGCAACGCGGCATTCTGCCCGTGCCGTACGAACGATCGCCCACGGGCCGCTGGTACGTGCTGCTGCCGGCCAAGCGGCTTGGCAGAATCGCCATGTACGCCCGTGGCAACCTGGGTTCGACGAGCAACCCGGCGGACGAAATCAACGAGCAGATCGTCGTGCTGTCCGACTGGGCAACGAACCGACGGCTGAACGTCTACACCGTGGTGCGCGAAATCGCCGACCTTCGACACGGCACGCTGCCACGCTTCGAGCTGCTGCTGGCGGACGAGCACATCACGCACATCCTCATCGACTCGCCGGCGGTGCTCGGCATTTGCCTGTACCGCGTCGTCGTCGCCGCGCTCACTCCCCAGGGGCGGAGCGTGATCGTCGCCCGCCCCGATGGTCGAAAGACGGCCAGCGGCCCGGCGTAGAGCTGCCTTTCCGCGTCGAACACCATGGACGGCTTCGGCGAAGGTCCGGCGGCGGCTTGGCGTTGGCATGGTCAGAAACTCGGCTCGCTGCTCTCGGCCTCCCTTTCCGCGCGCCACGACACGCTGCCTCGAGCTTCGCGCAGATCGGCGCCGGCAAGGCTTTCTTCGACGGCATGCAGGTCGGCCTCCACGAAGCTCGACGACTGCACGTTGGCGTCCTTGAAGACGGCATTGCGGAACGAACCCCGCCAAGCGTCCACGTTGGTGAAGTCCGCGCCGGTCAGATCGGCGCGCTGCCAGACGCTGTTGCGCGCCGAGGCGCCGGCGAAGTTCGCGCCGGCGAGCTGCGCGTCTGGGAACATCGCGCCGGAGAGATCCGCGCGCTCGAAGTTCGCCTCGGCGGCGGTGACCTTGGCGAACAGAGCGCCGCTCAGCTTCGCTTCGGCCAAGTCGGCGGCGGCGAGATCGCACTCGGCGAAGATCGAACGCTCCGCGGCGCGCAGCCGGCCTTCGGCGAACTTGCTCTTGTAGAGATTGCACGAGTCGAAACGAACCGCGCCCAGATCGACGCCCTGGGCGCTGGCCTCGATGAAACTGCAGCGGGTGAACTCGGCGTTGTCGAGGGACCACTTGTCCAGCTCCCCCTGCACCACGCTGGCGCCGCGCCAGGAGACGCCGTCCGCCAATACCTCGCGAAGCTCGCAGCCCGACACGGTGAGGTCCTGCTGGGCGCGGCCCAGCCCGTCGAAGGCGAGGCATCCGACCTTGCTCTCCGCCAACGCCACGGCGTTGCCGGTCTGTTCGATCTCCAACCGCGACAGTTCGGCTTGCCCGATGGCGAGCATCGACAACGTGCCGGCGCGAAAGCACAGGCGCTCGCCTTTGCAGCTGGTCATGACCGCCTGATGGAAGTAGCACTCCTCGAACAGGCAGTCGTCGAACTGGCAGTTCATGAAGATGGCGTTGGCGAAGTTCGTGTGCAGGATGCGCACCCGTTCGAAGAGGCAGTCTTGAAAGAGCATCCCGCTCACGTCGTCGTCGCGAATCTCCTGGTCGCGCCAGACGCGGTCCGAAACCGGCACGCCGGCGTGCCGATGGGCGCCAACGGCGTCGCGGGCCATCGAGTCAGCCGGCCTTGCGCCGCACCGTGCCCGCCAGGGCCTTGGCGGCGGCGATGACGCGCTGGCCGGCGCCGGCCCAGCCGTCCTTCGGGTCGGCGCGCACGACGCGCAGCGACGGCCAGGCGCGCTCGGCAAGCGGGCCAGCCCAGAAGGCGTCGCCGGGCGGCGCGACGGCGATCACCAGGCGGCCGTCACGAACCGCCTCGAAGGCATCCTTGCCGGCGACGACGTGCAGTGCCGCGGTATCGCGGCTCGGCGCTCGAGGCAGGCCCTGCTCCAACGTTCGCTGCTCTTCGTCGGGCCAGTCCAGATGCAGCGCCACGTCTTGACACAGGGATTCGTCGATCCAAACGCCGGCGCCCCGAGGCGAAGGCGGAGTCGGTACCGGCTGCAGCAAATCGACGAGGGAGCCGTCGTCCAGCAGGACCTCGGGTATGGCCTGGGGATCCGGCGTCTCGCCGGCGGCCAGGTCGAAGACTTCGACGTTGGCCTCGGTGTTCAGCGCAGCCTGGATCCAAGGCTGCCAACGGTGCGGGTGCGTACGCCACAGATGCACCGCGACGCCAGCACCGAACATGCGCGCGTGTTCCTTGCTGCCGAGGTTTGCCGCGCCACCGCCACCGAGCATCGCCAGAGCATTGGCGTTGGGCGCCGCCAGACTGCCGGCGCGTTTGGCCAAGGCCGCCGCCGCGTCGCCGTCGCCGGCCAGGATCGACAGTTCCAGGCGCGCCGCTATCGGCCAAGGCCGATCGTCGCCGCAGCGTTCCCAGGCTTGGGAAGCCAAGCCGGCCATCCAGGCGACGCGCACCGCGGTGGGCAGCATCTCGTCCGGCAGCTCCGGCCCCATCAGTCGAGTGGCGAATTCGGTCAGACGCTTGGCCTGGCCGCCGCGCAGCATGACCTGCGCCGCGACCACCGCGACACCGCCAGCGACCATCGCCTCGGGGCAGTAGGCGACGCCTTCGAGAAAGGGTTCGATGATCTCGGCGGCCGCGCCAACGCGGTCCTGGGCAAGGGCGGCGCGTGCGCCGATCAGCGCGGCCCTGGCATGCATCGGCAGCCCGGAAGCGGCGCTTTGCGCCCCGTCGAAGTCGCCAAGAAGGTGCCGACGACGAGCAAGGGCCAAACTGGCGGCGGCGTCGCCGGCACGATGCAGCGCTTCAAGCCGCCGCAAGCCGGCAACCAGGCCGCCAGCGGCGATCAGCGCCTCCGCTTCGAGCAGACGCATTGCACACTGCTCGTCTCGGCCTTGGCGCGCTTCGCCAAGCGCCGCGACGACGTCGCCTTCGGCCAATGCCTTGAAGCCGCCGCCGTAGAGACCCGCAAGCTGCGTGTCTCCCGCAGCCAGCGCCATCGCGGCGCGTTGTTCCTGGGGCTCGCTCGACCAAGCGTCGAGCAGCAACGCCGAACCGCGACCGTGCTCGATGCGGTGGCGGTTCTCCTGGGCCAGGACGCGGTCGATCAGCATCGCCAAGCAGCGCGGTGGGTGTTGCCGCTCATCAAGGCAGCGGCAACATCCACTCTCGACATCCCAGCCTCCTCCTGCGTTCGGAGCCAGGCCTATACGGCCTAGCCGGAGACCGCTAGTTGGAAGAGGGCAGTTCGGCGACCAGGCGCAAGGAAGCCGTCAACTCCTCGAGCTGGAAGTGCGGACGCAAGTGGGCGATCGCGGTATAGGAGCCCGGCTTGCCGGCTACCTCGTTCACCTGCACGTTGGCCTCTCGCAACGGATACTGCGCTTTCACCGAGTGAGGCGCCGCGTCGTCCGCGGTCACGTACTGCCTGATCCAGGTGGACAGGTAGTTCTGGATCTCCTCCTTCGAGGTGAAGCCACCCACCTTGTCGCGCATGATCGCCTTCAGGTAGTGGGCGAAGCGCGCGCAGGCCAGGAGATACGGCAAGCTCGCAGAGAGCCGGGCGTTCGCATTGGCTTCGTCCTCCACGTACTTCCGCGGCCGGTTGACGGTCGCCCCGGAGAACACCACCGCGTAGTCGGTGTTGCGGGCATGGCAGAGGCCGATGATGCCTTGGTCGGAGAGCTCCTTCTCGCGTCGATCGGTAATCGTCGTTTCGGTGGGACACTTGGTGATCTTGGCCCCGGACAGCGACGGGAACGCATGCAGCGGCAGGTTGGCCACCTTGCCGCCGCCCTCGGTGCCGCGAATCGCCGATGGCCAGCCGTACTCCGCGAAGGACTTCATGACCAGTCCGCCGAGCGCCCAGGAGGAGGGCCCCCACAGGTACTTGGAGTGGTCCTGGCCGTCGACGTCCTCCTCGAAGTCCATCTCCTCGACAGGTTCCGATTCCGCGCCCCACGGCTGACGTACCAGCGTACGCGGCGCCGTCAGCACCAGGTAGCGCGAGTCCGCGCTGTCGCGCAGCGAGTTCCAAGCAGCCATCTCGCTGGTCTCGAACACCTTGGCGATGTCGATGGGCCGTTCCAGCTCGGTGAAAGAATCCAAGTCGAACAAAGACGGGTTGGCAGACGTGATGAACGGCGCATGGGCCATCGCGGCCACCGACGCCATGTTGCGCAGGAACTGGATGTCCGGCGGCGCCCGCCCGAATTCCATGTCGCCGATCAGGAACGTATACGGCGTACCTCCGAGGGTGCCGTACTCGTTCTCGTAGATGCACTTGAAGCAGTGCGACTGATCGAAGCCAGCGGCGCGCGAGAAGTCGCGCTCCAACTCCCGACGGCGGCAGTTGAAGACCCGAACCCGCATGCTCGACGACAGTTCGTTTTCGGCCACCAGCTTGTTCAGGTTGCGCCAGCTGGACTCGAGCTGCTGGAACTTCGCGTCGTGCAGGACGTGGTTCACTTGGGCGGTGATGAGCTTGTCCAAGGCGACGATGCGCTCGGCGATGGCCCGCTTGGCGCTGCCGTCGACCTGACTGCCGGCCTTCGTTGCTTCCTCGATGAAGCCTTGCAGCATGGTGCGGGCGCCATCGACCTGATGGGCGTCCCGGGCCAGCCGTCCTTCGTCGAAAATCTGCGAGAGGATCGTGTCCTCGGCCGCAGCTTGACCTTCTTCTGCCATTGCTAGGACTCTCCTTCGCTGTTGTCGGGGTCTCCGCCTTCCAGGCCGAGCTCGGAACGCAGCTGAGCCTGCTTGTCGGCATTCGCCAACACCTCGCCCAAGATGCCGTCGAGCTTGTTGTTGGCCTCGACCTTGCCGTAGAGGTCCGACAACTGGCGGCGCAGTTCCAGCAACTTTGCCGTTTGCGGAATCTGCGTTGCAACGCCCATCGGCGAGAAGTCGTCGATGGAGTTGAAGTTGAGCTTGGCCGCGATCTCGGCGTCTTCGCCGCCGGAGATCTCGTCCGGAACGGTGACTTCCACCGTCGGACCGAGGCGGCGCATCAGCCGGTCGATGCCGCCCTGCTCCACTTCCACGAAAGCCCGATCCTGGTAGGCCGTCGGGTCGTCGGCATCCCCCGACAGATTCGAGATGACGCCGGCAACCAACGGCAACTCGCGACTGACGTTGGCGCCTCCGTCCTCGACATCGTAGGTAATTTGCACGCGGGGCGGTCGTACGCGCCCCACCTGGTGCTGGCTTGAGTCGCCCATTCGGTTTCTCCCGCTTCAAGGTACGTCAATCCGGCGCACGGCTACCGCCTTGCGCCCAACGCTCAGCGGGCGAACATACGCCCCTACCCGACGGCATGTCAAGGGTGCGTTTGCATCCGTCCGGCGAAGGCAAGTCGCCGGTGGGTGAGTTCACCGTCGTCGTCTGCGCCCGGACGGGCTAGCGCCCGCCGTTGAGCAGACCTCTGCCGCGCCGCAGCAGTTCTTCCGCGCTCAGGCAGTCGACCACCAGATCGCCCACTTCCGCGAGCCGTTCGACGTCCTCCTCGTTCGCCAGCAGCGCCGCCAGCGCATCGCCCGTCGCAACGCCGAACCGACGCGCCGCCTGGCGCCGCAACAGCGCCCGCTCGTGCGACATGCCTTGCCTCCTGCCCTCGTCGAGCGCCTCCTGGCGCCATTGCGTCACTCTTTCCGCCAGCATCGCCGGTTCCTCCATGTTGCGCAGCGCCAGCCGCAGTTCCCGTTCGTGCCGCTCGCCCGTCTCGTCGCCGCCGAAGCGCTCCACCAGCATGCGCATCAGCACCTCCGACAGCCGCTCGGCGAGCAGCTCCATACCTTCCCGCCGCAGGGCGCCGAACAGCGCCGCGGTCAGCCCCGGCAGCTGCGCCGGGAGCCGGCAGCGCTGCAGGCGCAGCAGCGCCGCGGCCGGGTTGACGCGGCCATCCTCCGCGCTCAGCGCCGCCGCGTCAACCGGAAGCATCTCCAGCTCCGGCTGCCAGCGCCGCAGCCCGGCCGGAACCGGGGCGGTCAGCTGCCGCAGCCCCGCCAGCCGCCACCGGCGGTCGCCGGTGTAGACCAGCACCGGCAGCACGGGCGGCAGCCCGGCGGCGGCCGGCAGTTCGTCCGCCATGTCCTGGCGCAGCAGCGCCACGTAGGTCTCCATGCGCAGCGCCATGCGGGCATGGGGCGCAGACTGGAACTCAATGACCACAAGCGCCTCGGCGTCCGGGCGCTCGGGCGTCGGCGCGCCGACGGCCCAGGCCATGTCCGCCACGCGCCGGCGGGCGCCGCGTCCGATGCGTTCGGTGGGCAGCCGGCGCAGGCACCGCGTGTCCAGCCCGGCCACGGCGTCCGCCGGCAGCAGGGCGAGCAGGTACCGCACCATCCGGTTCGTCGAAAGCAACGCGACCGATCTCGTCTTCGTACATGCCGCCAGCATGGACGGTCCGGTTTCGGAGTCGCAGCGACATCGGCCACTCCGCCTGTGCGAAATCGCTGAAATGACGCGACGGCAGCTTGCGCCGTCCCGGCTAGCCTCCAGCCCACTCGTCAAGGTCGCACCCGGCCGGCGCTCAGCTGCACGACCGAGGGTGCAGCGGTGGCGGATCTAGGACGACGTGCCGCTGCTGCCCGTGGCGCCGGATGTTCCCTCTTCGCCGACCAAGTCTTCCAAGGGCCTGAACACCACGCCGGACCAGGCGGAGCGGGTGTCGTGTTCGACCACGAAGCCGGCGGTGGTTTCCACCAGTTCGGAGTTGATCTGCCGGTTGGCGCGGTATTGGAAGCCGACGATCTCGGCATGCATGGGGTGATGCACGGCAACGCGGCAGACATCGCCCTGGCGGTGCGCGGGAATGAAGCCGTGCAGCGAGCCGGCCATCGGTTCGACGACCGTGAGCGGCACTCTCGGCGGCCAGCGCTCGTCGGCGACGTCCGCGTCCGAGCGGGCGCCCCGGGCCGTGGCGAGGGTGCCATCGGTGATCGGGTCGGTGGCGCCGCTGGATCCGCTGGCCCCGCTGCTGCCGGCCAGGCCGAAAACCCCGTTCAAGGTGGTCAGTCGATTGCGCAGTTCCTGGCCGGACGCCAAGCGCTGCCCGCTGGTTCCGGACGCGCCGCTCGCCCCCGATGCCCCGCTGGCGCCTGCGCCGCTCGCCCCGGATGCCGAACTCCCCGATGCGCCGGACGCGCCGGAAGCCCCCGACGCCCCGGAGCTTCCCGAGGCGCCGGACGCCCCGGCGCTTCCCGTGCCGTCCAGGTCGTCGGTGAAGTACATGCCGTATTCGCGCACCAGGCGAAAGCGCGCCGCGGAGGCCGCGTTCAACGTCGGGTTGTAGGTGCCGGCGCGAATCTGCCGCCACTCGTTTTCCAGTTTCGTCCGCTCGGCCGGATCGTCCAGCAAGTTGGCGAGCTCCGAGGAGATGCTCGCGTCGCGCGTCGAGAGGAATCCGTCCTGGTCCCGGTCCAGGGTGTCTCGCCGCTTGGCGCGCTTGTAGGCGAGGTAGCGGACGACGTCGCGCCGCTTCGCCTCCAGCTTTCGGCGGTTGGCGAGTTCGGCGGCGGTGAGATCGTCGTCGGGTCGGCCGTCGTAGGGGTCGTCCAGTTCGCCGTTCAGGTACTTCGTCGCGTCCGCTTCCCAGTCCGTCTCGTTGTCCGTGTAGTCGCCGATCTGCGTCTGGTTGAAGTCCTCGAGCGTGATCTGCTGGTCGCTGTCCGTGTCGGCGACGTCGAGCATCGCCGCCTCGGCGCCGGTGGGCGTCGGCACGTAGGAGATCGACACCGGAATGCGCCCGATGCGATCCCGAGGCACCGGCTCGTGGAACCTGTAGTCGTTGTTGCCGCCATCGACGATGCCCGAAACGATGCGCGGCGGCCGCGCCCCCGGCTGCGGTGGATGCCAGGCCACCGTTCCATTGAGCACGGTCGCGGAGTTCCAGTAGTCGGTGCCCAAGGCGTTGTGGGTCACATTGGCGATCTGCCAGAGGTCCTGGCCGAGGTAGGCGGTGTCGAATCGGGTCCTCCGCCCAGGACGGAAATTGGGCTCTTCGCAGACGGTGGTCAGCGTGACCATCTCGGCGTTCGCGGTCACCGTCGGGAACAGGATGCGCTTGACGGTTTCCTCGATGCCGATTTCGGCACCCGTGTGGACGCTGCCGATGGCGCCGCGGCCGAAGGAGCGAAACGAGCCCTGAGCGGGGTCGTCGAGCACGCCGGCGCGCACCGGCAGCGGCGAATAGCCGCTGACGGCAGAGACGGCGAGGCGCGTGGCGCTGATCTCGGTGGCCTCGTCGCTGGTGGCGCCCGGAGAACCGGAAGCGTCCGAAACGCCGCCAATCCCCTCCACCACGGCCATGGGGATCTCTCCTCGGGGCACCTGGTCGGTCAAGTTGACGTACACCACGCCGTTGGCGCCGCCGTACATCTCCATGCGCAGGCCGAGAATGCCCAGCATGGTCGACAGCCAGTGGCCCAACGGTTCTCCGGAGGCAATCGAATAGGGGAGGTTCTTCACCGCGTCCCGGCAGTTCTCGACGATGCGCACCTGCGGCAGCCCCGCCAGTATGGGCCTCAAGGTCGGCTTGCCGTCGCCGCCGGCGGCCAGCGACAAGGCCCCTCCTACCATCGCGCCGATCGAACAAGCGCGATAGACGCCCCATATCGGGCGCCCGCTCAGATAGGTGATCGGATCCGCCAAGGCGACGAGGCAGCTGGCCTTGGTGGACGAACCGCCCGCGCTGGGCGCCAGCGCGGTGACGACGCACGGCCAGGCGCGGATGATGGCGCCGGAGAGGTCGGATCCGGTGCTGCCGGCCCTGCCCGCCGTGCCGGCGTGGGTGGCCATGCCGGCCGAGCCCCCCGTGCCGGCGTGGGTGGCCATGCCGTCGCCAGTCCCTGCGCTGCCGGCGCCGCCCCCTGCGCCGCCGGAGCCCGACGTGGAGCGCAAGGGCGCGTACACCAGATAGAGCGTCACCGGCGAACCCGGATCCATGTCCTTGTCCAGCATGACCTTGAACATGTCGCCGACGGTCACGTCCTGGGTGTCGTCGTCGCCGCCGGGGGTCCCGCCGCTGGGAGGTGTGGTCCCGCCGCCGCTGCCGGGCGGGGTTCCGCTGCCCCCGGCGCTGCTGCCGGCCAGATCGACGGTGACGGTTGCTTTGCCGTACCAGCCAGCGTTGTACTCTTCGGTCAGCTCGAACCCGCTCAGCACGGCGGATTGCAGGGGATTCGAGTCTTGAACGAGAAGGAACGTCCTATAGCGCAAACTCATGGCCAACTCCTGGCATTCGATTCAAGCGCCCGACCGACCGCTGTACTCGTGAGCGCTCCCACTTGCCAAACATTATGTTCTTCGCAAAGGTTCGCTGCAAAGCACTCTCCAAAGTGTCGCTTGATGGCATTTAATGCCAATAAGGTGCAATTGGAACAGTCATTTGGGCTTGCGCGGCTTGCGCGGGATGTGCATCTCGTCGATCCACTTACGCTTGTCTTCGCTGCTTTGCAGCATGGGCGGGTAGATGATCGGCAGCTCCCGCACCGAAGATCGCGCCGGATCGATCACCCGCCGGGCGAGACGGCGAAAGTGGTCGTGGTCGTGGAAGTGCGTGGCGGTGACGCTGTCGGGCGTGAGCATGTCGACCACCAGCCAATCCGAGGACATCGAAATCCAGAACTCGATCTCGCCGGCGATGTGCGCCTTCAGGCAGGCCAGCAGCAGCAGGTAGTCTTCGTTCACCGCCAGCTCTTCGTGGAAGCGCCCGCGCTCCGCGACCTTGCGCGACACCAGGCGAATCTGCGCCGGGCAGATCGGATACTCCGTCCACAGGTCGTCGGCGCCGGGGCCGGCCTTCTCCCACGGGTAGACCATCGACGTCGCCCACACCGAAGCAGGCATGCCGTCGGCGAGCTGCCAGCAGTAGCCGGCGGTGCGCCCCACGCAGTCCGTCGGAAACAGCCCGACGACGTCCAGCGCCGGTGCCCGGCGCAAGTGATCCGCTGCCGAGCGCGCCCAAGCGGGATACAGCCAGTCGTCGCCATCCAGCTGGCACAGGTAGTCGCAGCGCGAGCTCAGCAGCGCGTCCAGGCAGGCGTTCTTGCCGCGCCCGGGGCGGCCGTTCGAGTCGGTGACGATGTACGCCACGTCCAGCTTGCGGCAGAGACCGACCGCCGCCGCCGCATGGGCGTCGTCCAGCGTATTGACGACCACCAGCAGCTGCACGTCGATGCTTGCCCGTTGCTGGCGCAGCGCCGAGCGGATGCCGCGTTCAAGGCGCGGCAAGTCGTGGTGGGTGAGAATCGTCAGCAGTACGGAGGTGGCCACTTCGGGGTACACGGACTTTCAGTCGGGGCCGGGGCCCGGTCCGGAAATGTGGTTGTCGTCGATCCAGCTCTCCTTTTCCGCGGCTTCGAGCAGCAGCGGCGGATACATGACCGGCAGTTCGGCCACCGACGATCGGTCCGGCGAGACGATCTCCCGCGCGAACGCGCGCAGCAGGTCGACGTCCTGGGCGTGCTCGTCCTGGACGCTGCCGGGAGTCAGGCGGTCCACCACCATCCAGTCCGAAGCCATCGACACCCAGGACTGCAAGTCGCCGGCGATGTGCGCCGACAGGCACTGCAGCAGCAGCAGATAGTCCTCGTTGACGGCCAGCCGCTCGTTGAAGCGAAGCCGGTGCGCCGCTCGCCTGGACACCAGCCGCACCATCGCCGGGCAGATCGGATGTTCGGTCCAGAACTTGCCAGCGCCCGGCCCGCGCTGCTGCCAGGGATAGACCAGCGACGTCGTCCACACGGAAGCGGACGCGCCGTCGGGCAAGCGCCAAGTGTGCCCGGCGCTGTCGCCCACGCAGTCGATGGGCAGCAGCGCCACGACATCGAGCGCCGGCGCGCGCCGGACGTGATCGGCCACCGACAGCGCCCAAGTGGGGTACAGCCAGTCGTCGCCGTCCAGCTGGCACAGGTAGTCGTGGCCGGAACGAAGAAACGCATCGAAGCAGGCGTTCTTGCCGCGCCCCGGCAGGCCGTTCGACGGCGTGACCAGCGTCCGCACGTTCCAGGCCGCGCAGGCCTCGACGGCCAGATAGGTGTGCCGCACGTCGCGGCTGTTGACCACGACCACGATGTCCACATCGACATCGGCCGGACGCTGGGCCTGCGCCGAACGCACCGCCCGCTCCAGGCGCGGCATGTCGTGGTGCGTCAAGATGGCGAGCAGCAGGCTCGGACGAGGCGCGGTCATGTGGGCTGGCGTCGCGAGCAGCTGGTAATCGCCGCGACAACGGAACCGGCGCGCATCAAGTGAAGCGGTGCAGCTGGCGCCGGCACCGCTAGGGTTGGCGGCCGGTCAGCTAGTTGTCGCTTTCGCCGTACTCCTCTTCCAGTTCTTCCTTGGGGCGGAACAACATGCCGGCCCAGCCGGCGCTGCCGCGATGCGCCACCAAGCCGGTCGAAACGTCCGTCTGATCGATGCCGATGCGCCGATCGTCGCGATAGCAGAAGCCCTGGATCTCGGCGAGCAGCGGCTGATGCACGAGCACCCGGCACACGTCGCCTTGCCGATGCGCCGGCAGAAAGCCGTGCAGGCCGCCGCCCATCAGGTCCGCCACCGGCAGGCGAATGACGACGATGGACGCGGCGGTTCCCGAGGCGCCGCTTGCGCCCGCGGGCCCGGATGCGCTGCTCGTCCCGGCCGCGCCCGTCGTTCCGGTTGCGCCGCTGGTTCCCGAGGCTCCAAGCGCACCGAGCAGGTCCTCGTCGTCGCCCGTCAGGCTCGGCAACACGGACAGCCGCACCGGTATGCGCCCCAACCGGTCCCGGGGAACCGGCTCGCCCCGTTCGGAGCTGCCGTCGTCGATCACTCCGGACACCACCAGCGGCCCGTCGTCGCGAGGAGGCGACGGCCGCCAGGCCAGAACGCCCTTCTGCAGGTAGGCGGTATTCTCGTAGCGGTCGATGTCGAAGTCGTGCGTGACGTCGGCGATCTGCCAGACGTGCTGGTCATCCACCGACTGGTTGACGAACTCGAACACCCGGCCGGGCCTCGCCTGGGACTGCCGGGTGGAGATCTTCAAGAAGACTTCCGCAAGCAGCCATGCGTCCGGCAGGAATCCGGCGCGCCGCTCCGCCTCGGTCGGATCCAGGCCGGCGGCGACGTACACGTCGCGCACGGCGCCGTCTCCTGGAAAGCCGAGCTGCCGGGCGTCGCCAGTGACGAGGTTGTCGAGCAGCACCGTTCGGTCCATCGGCACCGGCCATGTCGAGAGCGCCGCCCCCTTGGCCAGGTGCGCGTTGGTGGCGCTGAACTGGCCAGCGCCTTCGAACTCGATCGCCAGGTTGTCTTCGCTGTCGATGTCGTCGTCGCGCAGGTTAATCACCACTTCGCCGTCCGCGGAGACTTCCATCTCGAGGCGAACGCCAAGGCGCGCGAAAATGCGCTGCAGCCACAGGCCCAGCGGCTCGCCGCAGGCGATGGCGTACGGAATCTCGTCCAAGTCGCTGCGCAGGCGTTGCGCGACGCGCACATCCGGCATGCCGGGCAGAACCGGCTGGCGCGTGGGTGCGCCGTCGCCGCCGGCCGCCAGCGACAGCGCGCCGCCGAGGATGTCCGCCGGGGCGGCGTTCAGGAACGCGCCCCAGATCGGCGTATCGCTCAGGTAGGTCAACGGGTCCACGACGCGCACCTTGTAGGCCACGCGCGACGTCAACGCCTCAAGGTTGCTGTGGATCTGCGCTTTGACGCGTACCACCACCGAAGGCCACACGCGCAGCATGTTGTCCGGCGTGTCCTCGTCGCCGTGCTCGATGAGGCGGAGGGTGGCGCCCCGCCCGGGCGTCAGGCCGGCCTGGATGGCGCGGGCGAACGCGGTGGTGAAGGAAATCTCGACGCTCTGGTCTTCCTCCGGGTCCACGGTGACGTCGCCGCCCCAGCCGCCGGCCTGCAGCTCGCGCAGCTTGAATGCGACCACATCGGTTGCCTCGGCGCGGCCCAAATGCCGCCTGATGCTGGCTCTGTAGGTTTTCCTTGCCATGATTTCGTCCTTGCCGGGCCTGCCGTTGGCGCTACGGCTACAAGGGGGCCGGGATCCTCACGAAACTGCCGACGCCGGTGGCGTCGTCGACCACCAGCTTCACATCCGGCATCGGCGCGACGTTCCCCGGCAGCGGCATCGGGTAGTTCAGCCAGTCGTCGGAGTGGTGCTTGTCCAGCAGGAAGGCGCGGTGCGCCGCTTCGGCTTCGTCGTACTTCGCGTTGAGCTCCGCATTCATCTTGGCCTGGCGCCCGCCGGCCCGGTAGGACGCGTCCTGATCCGCAGCCATCGCCATGAGACGCGATTTCTGCGAAGCGCCTTCGTCCGTGACCGTGTCGAACCGATACGCGCTCAGCGGCAAGGGATTGCCGTCGGCGTCCACCGCGTCGACCTCAAGCTGCCACTTGTAGTCAAGCCGGAACGAGTCGTCGAACGGAGCGCCCGCCCCATTGAACGTCCCATACATTCGTTCCATGGTTTTTTTGTCGAGGTGGAAGACGATCTTCCCGTCGTCGCCGATGTGGGCGTTCCCGGCATCCAGCCACTGTTTGGCATTCAAGGTCTTGTATTGGGTGGGCATGGCCTTGGGTCGGCCACGCGCCGCTGCCGCCGCCTTCCTCCTGTTGAAATACTTCACGCGGGCTCGGATGCTTTCTCCTTCTTTGCCGTTGACCACCATGTCCAGCTCGGAATCGATCGACTTGTAGCCGGAGTCCAGCGGCAGCGGCGGCTGCGGCTTGAAGCCGTCGGCCCGGGCGCGCCCCACGCCGATGTTGACGTAGCCGCCGGTGTTGCGGGAATCGACGATGTGGATGGTGCGCGCGGTGCCGTAGCGCTCCGCCTCGACGGCATCATCGGGGAGGTCGAGCACGTCGTAGGCATGCCGCACCCCCTCGTCCGCGGCGACGGAATCGTAGATGTGCGCCTCGCCCGCTTCGACGACGTGCTGCAGCTCTTCGTTTTCCGTCACCTCGAGCAGCGCCTGGGGGTTGGTCGTGCCGGCTTGCGGCGTGACGCCGGCTTGCGGCGTGACGCCGTCCGCGGCGGCCTGGGGCGGCGCCGTCTCGACTTCGATGGCGTCGAGGCGCACCACGACATCGGCATCCGTCGCCTGCTGGAGGTTCGACACGCTGCGCGTGAACTTTTTCCGAAACGTGAACGGATTGCGCCAGCGCCAGCCGGACTCGCGCAGGCGGTAGCGCTTGGCGCGTTGGTAGCGGATGCCCATCTGGCGCCGTCGCTGCCAGCGCGAGCGGCCGCCACCCTTCAGCCAGCCGCCTTCCTGGTTGCGGCGCACGTTCGCGGCGTTGCTTGCTTCTTCCGCGTCCACGATGACCGGGAGCCCGGCGTCCTGGATCGTGCCCACCACGCGCCCGTCCTGGGAGATGTCGACGATCTTCACCACTTCGTCCGGCGTTCGTTGCGGCAGCGGCAGCGGCGGGCCGAAGTCCATGTCCGCCACGGAGTCGGTGAGCTCGATGGTGATGCCGCTCGCGGCCTTGCCCTTCTTGCCCTTCTTCCCTTTCTGCACCGGCGGAGGGCTGCGCAGCGGCTGGGCGTTGCCGACCCCCTTGAGGTACTCCTCGGACATCGCCTCCACGATCCCCCGCCGCACGTCCTCGTAGGCTTGGATCTCCAGGTTGGAGGCGCCGTTGGCCTTGGCGAGGGTGATGTGTTCGTCGATGGCGGCGATGGGGTCCAAGCCGTCGTCGACTCGCTGCAGGGCCAGCTGGAACGCGGCAGAGCGCGCCGCCACCGCTTCCTGCGCGTCGGACGCCCCGCGCGGGTTGGTCAAGGCGTTTTCGGAGTTCCATATCTTGAGGCCAAGGCTGTCCTTGTCGATGCCGTCGGGCAGCGGCGTCGCCGGCGCCGGCCACGCCCAGACCTGGCCGGCGTCGTCGATCGAGTCGACGGCGTCCACCGAATCGATGGCCGTCGTGCGCGGCGCGGTGGTGCCGCCGTCGTCGGCGGCGCCGATGACGCCGTGCGCCGAGGTCAGATCGTCGGCGCGCAGCAGTTCCGCGGTGCTGCCGGCGGCGCCTTGGGCGTCGACGAAGCGGGCGGCGTTGCCCACCGAGGCCTTGAAGTCGTCGATTTCCTTGGTGGCCTGAAGGGGCTGCCAGAGATTGTCCCAGGCGTCCGTCTTGCCGACCACCGGCGCGGAGGACAGGACATCGACCAGGTCCGTGCCGCTGGCGACGACGGCCCTGGGCGCGATGTCGCCGACCAGGTCCGCGACCTCGGCGCGCATGCGCAGCAGCGACGCCAGCTGGTCCCGCATGGCCTGCGAGCGGGGGTTCACCCCGACGACCGTGCCGTCCGGCGCCCGCATAACCGGGTTTTGGTCCGTCGACAGCCACTCCTGCGTGCGCTTAATCTGGTCGTCGAGCACCTGCAGCGGGTCCGAGCCGCTCTGGGTCGCCACCGCCAGCGTGCGGTAGCGGGCCGCGAGGTCGTTGTCGCCCAGCTGGCGGTTGATCTGCACCCGGTTGGCCAGCGCCTGGGCCATGAGCTGCTGCTGGCCGGCGTCCCAGTTGCCGGTGGTGCCGCGGGCGTTGTCCGCCGATGCCATCGCCGCCTCGAGGGTGTCGTAGATGTGGCGATCGAAGTTGGTCAGCGTCTGACGCGCCACCAGCGCTTCGTCCCCCACGGCGCTGTTGGCAAGCGTCTCCAGGCCGGCGCGTATCGACGCGAAATCGTCGAAGTCGATGCGCGCGAACTCGTCCGGCGACAGCCCGGCTTCCAGCATGGGGCGGAAGTTGGCGCCGAACTGGCGCAGCTCGTCCTCGGCAGAGGTGAGCGCGCGCGCGGCGTCCACCTGGTTGCTGAACAGGTCCGCGTCCAGCTGCTCCTGGAAGCGCGTGATCGCGGAGCTGACGTCGATGTCGCCGAGGTCGCCGGCGCGACCGGCCTGGAAGGGATCGAACTGGAAGTTCTTTGCCGTGGTGGGGCTGCCCGGCGCACCGAAGAGGCTGCCGCCGTGCCCTATCTGGTAGCGGCGCAGGATCTGGTCCGCGCTCTCCAGCGAGTGCGAACTCATCAACCCGGAGACGCGGGCGCGCGTCTGCTTCAGGACCGCAAGCTGGCTCTGTTCCGTGGCGATGTTCGCCGCCCGGGTGGCGTCGTCGAGCTGGGGGTTGTTCTTGATGGTCTCCAGGCGGAACTCGCTCATGCGAATGTTGGAGTCGAGCTGGTGCAGCGGATTGTTGCCGGCCTGGATTTCCCCAACGGCCTCAGCGTAGGAGTTGAACGCGGGCCCGTTCGTCTGAATCGCGTCTATCTTTGCCGCCGGATCCTCAATGGCTTCAATGGACTCGTCGAGCCGGGTGATCTCGTCCTGTATGGATTGCACCAACGCCTGCTGATCGACGGCAAAGGGCCAATCGGCGCGCGATATGGCATCGATGTCCGCGGCGCGCTGCAAGTCGGCGGTGATCCGCGCCTCGGCGAACTGGTCGAGGTTCTCCAGCGCCTCGGTGACCCGCGCCAGGTCGCTGGCGTCGGTCAGGGTGGACGACAAGTCGGCCAGCGCCTGGCGGATCTGTTTCGGGCCGTTGATGCTGTCGGTGAAGCTGTTCAAGTGGGCGAGGGTCGCGAAGTCCTCCGGGTCCATGAGCTCGCGCAGCAGCGCCTCGTTGCCGGCGGCGGCATCGAGCAGCGCTTGCTGGGTTTGGCGCAGCTGGATGTGACCGTCCCACCTCACCTTGTCGCGGTATTGAAGCGCTTGTTTCGCCAGCGAATCGACGGCTTCGTCGAAGTTCCACGCCGGCGGCGGGCCGGCGGCCGCCGGCGGCGGCGTCGGCGGGTTGACGGGGACGTTCTGCAGCTGGCGAAGGGAGTTTTCCCAGTCCGTCACGCGGGCGTTGAAGGCGTCCAGCACGGCTTGCACCCTGGCGACGTCGGAGGCGTCGTACATGCTTGCCGTTCTGAGTTGCCTGGCCCTTGTGACTTCGATTTCCAGCTCCTTGCGCGCCGCGGCGATGGCGTCGCGCACGGAGTCGGCATCGGTGAAGTCGATCTTCTTGAACTTCTTGCGTTTCAGATTACGGCGCAGCAGGGGTGACAGGCCCTGGTTGAGGTTGGTGATCTCCTCGGCGCTGGCGGCCGCCGGCGGCGGCGTCGTGGTGCTGCTCGGCGGCGTGTAGCCGATCAGCTCCATCCAGTTGTCTTCATTGAACTCCGCCCGATAGCGCGCCTGGCCGGCTTCGTCCAGTGTGCGGAAGTCCTGGGTGGCCTGGTTGTAGCTGTTGGAGCCGAGCGGGCGGGCGTTCTCCGTTTCGTCGACGCCGGTGCGCAGATCCTCCAGGGTGTCCAAGGTGTCCCCGGCGCGGGCCAAGTCGTCTTCCGCGAACGCCTCGAAGTCGAAACGGGCCACCAGCTCGGTCATGTCGCCGACTTCGGCCAGTTCGTCCAGGGAGTCGAGGATTTCCGATCCGTGCTCCACGCTCTTTGCGATATCGACGACGTCCGCGATGTTCGTGCGCGTCGCGGAGCGGACCACCCCTCCGGCGACGCCGCCGGCCAGCATCGCGCCCCCTCCGGCCGCCGCCGCGCCCCCGCCGCCGCCGCCGCCCCCGCCGCCGCCCCCGCCGCCGGGCGACGTGTCGCGTATGCCCTTGAGAACCCGCATAAGGGGTCGGAACCCAGTGGCCGCGGTGGTGTACACCTGCCCGCTGAACATCACCGTGGCCGCCGCGTGGTTGCCGGTGCCGTACTCGCGTTCGAAGTGCGTTACGCTGGCCTCGACCAGCGCCGCGTCGGCTATCGCGGTGCCGATGTGCTCGTCGATGCCCATGAGCGTCGCGAGCCAGATGTCCGTCGGCGTGGAGACGCGTATTCCGCCGCCGGCCACCAGGTCGTCGCTCATCCCCGCCAACAGCGCCACCGGGCCGTGGTGCGTGTCGGCCACGGCGCCGGCGACCAGCGTGGTGTCGCCCATCGCAACGGCGTGCATTTTGCCGGTGATGGTCGTCTCGAGGCGCACCGCGTTGACCGTGCGCGCATGGGCTTCCTCGGTGAACGAACCGCCGACGCGCATGGTTTCCTTGCCGTCCACGATGTCGCGGGCGGCGGCTCGGCCGATGTGCAGCTGGTCGCTTTCGCCGCGGCGCTGTTCGACATCCACCGACAGCGTGCGCAGGAGCTCCGAGTGCGTCTCGATGGCAAGGTCTTCGTCGTGGCCGTTGCCGTTGACGCCATTGGCGGCGTGGCCGTTGCTACGGCCGTTCGACGTGGAAGAGCTAGGCATCGTCGTTGACCTCAAGCAGCCAAGGAACGGCGAACAGCAGCAACCAGTGCCTGACGGGTGCCCTTAACGAAACGTCGTGAAGCATAGCCAACACTGCCGACTTGCCGCTGCTCGTTGGGGAAATATGTACCCGCCGCAAGTGTCTGTCAACCGCACGAAAAATGGAAGGCGCACGACAAACAATGGCGAAAGGATGCAAATTGGTGCAAACAGCACTGGCGGGGCTCTAGCTCGATCCGCAACGCCGCTCCAGTTCCGCGCGCAGGGCGGCCAACACGCGCTCGCTCTCGCTGGCCCGCCGTTCCGCTTCCATCGCGCGTCGGTCGGACTGCGCCGCTTTCGCCTGCGTTTCGGCAAGCCGTTCTTGCGCCTCGGCGGCCTCCAAGCGGGCCCGCGCGGCGTCTTCGGCTTCTTCGTCCAGCGTGCGGATGCAGGCGCCGGTCTTCGGCTCGAAGAAGCGCAGCTCGCCGTCTCGAAGGCGCAGCTCCAGTCCCAGCGCCTCGCTCTCGAAGCGCCCCTCGGACGCAGGCTCGACGGCTTCGTAGACGCCGCCGCGCAGACGGTAGCCCTCGAGCGGCGCATCCAGCCAGCGAACCCGCGGGTCGTACAGCCAGCACTCCTGCACGCCGAGGAACTCGACGGCTTCGCCAAGCCGCCTTGAGCGGGGTGCCCAGCCTGCGAACGGGCCTGCAGCGGATTGGTATGATCGACCCTCGCTTCCTTCCGGCCTTCAAGCCCATGACGCTTCGCAACGACGGTCCTTCTGCTGGCGGCGACGTGCCGCGCTGTCCGAGCGCCTGGCGCGCCGCGCTCGCCATCGCTTTGCTTTGCTGGCCAGCGCCAAGCGCCTCGGCGGCGGCCGCCGGCGCGGCGATCGAAGAGGTGGTCGTGGTGGCGAGAACCGGCAGCCGCATCAAGCGCCAGCTGGATTCGCCGTCGCCCTTGGCGGAATACGACGCCGACGCACTGCGCCGCAGCGCCGCCAAGGATCTGCGCGACCTGGTGGGCATGCTGCCGATCAACAGCGGCGCCGAGAACAACTCCGACAACCTGACGCAGAACTTCACCGTCGGCACCGCCAACATCAATCTGCGCGGCCTCGGCATCGCCTCCACGCTGGTGCTGCTGAACGGCAAGCGGCAGGTGCAGTCCGCGGTGCAGACCGACGACGGCGCCAGCTTCGTGGACCTGGCCGCGCTGGTGCCGCAACTGGCCATCGAACGGGTGGAGATCCTCAAGGACGGCGCGTCGGCCATCTACGGCTCGGACGCGGTGGCCGGCGTCGCCAACTTCATCACCCGGCGCGACTTCGACGGCGCGGAAGTTCACCTCGAGTACCGCTCGCGCACCGGCAACGGCAGCCAGGACGACGTCAACGTCGATGGCGTGCTGGGCCGCGCGCTGGGGCACGGCGGCTCGTTGCTGCTCGCCGCCAGCTATCTGCGGCGAACGTCGCTGGTGCTCGGCGAGGTGGACTGGCTGCGCCCCGCCACCAGCGGGTTCGGCAATCCGGGCAGCTTCAACGTGCCCTCGCTGGGGCGCACCGTGGCCGACGCCGGCTGCACCGCCAACGGCGGGCTGCTGCAAGAACTGGCCAACGGCAGCACCATCTGCCGCTTCGACTACGGGCCGCAGATCACCGCCGTGCCGGAGGAGGAACGTCTGCAAGGCTACGCCCGGGCCGACTGGCCCTCGTTCGACAGCGCGCGGCTTTGGGCCGAGATCGCCTTTGCCAGAAACGACATCAGCCGCGAAGTGTCGCCGAGCTTTCCGGTGCTGAACACGCCTCTGGTGCCGGCGCGCCATCCTGGCAACGTCTTCGGCGAGGAGGTGTTCTTCCAAGGCCGGCCGTTCGGCGTCGGCCAGCCGACCGAGATCAACTACTACCAGCACGACACCGTGCGTCTGGCGCTTGGCGCGGAGGGAGACTTCGCCAACGGCATGGCCTGGGACGTCTCTCTGGTGCGCGCCGCCAACGACGCGCTGCTGAACCCCCGGGACGTGATCGCGGCCAACTTCCAGGCCGCGCTGCGCGGCTTTGGCGGGGCTGGCTGCGACACCAGCCCCACTGCCGCAGCCAGCGCCCGGCCGGGGCAGGGCGCCTGCCGCTACTTCAACCCCTTCAGTTCGGCCTTCTCGGCGCTGCCGGGGGAGGCGACCTACAACGACCCCGCCTTGCGCGGGTTCATCATCGGCGACTATCTGGGCGACGCCGAGTCCGAGCGCTGGGTGTTCGACGCCAATCTGACGGGCTTCTTCGGCAGCCTGGCCGGCGGCCCGGCGGGCTTCGCCGTCGGCGTGCAGCGACGCCGCGAATCGCTGACCACCGTGTACGATTCGATCACGCAGCACGACGGCTTCGCCTTCCTGATCGGCAACCGCAATTTCGACGGCGCCACCCGCGTGCTTGCGGCCTACGGCGAACTCTGGCTGCCGCTGGCGGCGCGCCTCGAAGCAACCCTCGCGCTGCGCTTCGAGGACTACGGCGGCGGCGGCGACACCGTCGACCCCAAGGCGACGGTGCTCTGGTCGCCGCAGCCGAGCATTGCGCTGCGCGCCTCGGCGGGGACCTCGTTCCGGGCGCCGTCCACCTTCCAGACCCAGGGCGTGCAGACCAACTTCGTCAACATCCTCGACTTCGACGGCACGCGAACCTTCGCCGGACGCCGCACCGTGGGCGACCCGGACTTGCAGCCGGAGACATCCACCGCCTTCAACGTCGGCGGCACCTGGCAGCCGAAGGGGCCGGGCGGCAACGCCGAGATCGGCCTCGACTACTGGAACATCGCCTTCAAGGACGTGCTGCGCAAGGACAACGCGCAGGCCATCGTCAACGCCGACCCGTTCGACGCGCGCATCGAGCGCACCTCCGCCGGCACCGTCGCCATCGTCAACGTCGCCTTCATCAACGCGGACGCCATCGACGCCAGCGGCGTGGACTTCTCCGCCCGCTACCGCTTCGACACGCGCTTCGGACGCATCTCGCCCTACCTGGAGGGCACCGTGCTGCTCGGCTACGACGTCAGCAACGCCGGCCGGCGCGTCGATGCGCTGAACCGGCTGAACCGCGCCAACGCCGGAGCGCCCAATCAACGTCTGAGGACGAACGTCGGCGCCAACCTGGAGCGCGGGCGCGTGGGCATCGACGTTCGGCTGCAACACGTCGGCGGCTACGAGGACGACGGCGGCGGCGGCATCGACGCGTTCACCACCATCGACGCCAACATCGCCATCGATCTGGGCGACTTGCTGGGCCGCGGTTCCAGCACGGCGCTGCGCGTCGGCGCCATCAATGCGACGGATGCGGATCCGCCGTTCGTGAACATCGCCGGCAGCTACGACCCGCGCTCCGCGGACCCGCGCGGGCGAAGGCTGTTCGCGCGCCTGGAGATGCGCCTGTAGATGCCTTGCGGCGTCGCGGACGCTCGAAAAGCTCGCGACGGGACACGCGCCGCGCAGGTCAGCAGGCCTCGATGCGTTCTATCTCCAGTTGCAGGGTGTCCACGTCGTCGTAGTCGTTGACGCCCAGCCGGTAGACCGCCTGCACCCTCTTGCCATCCACCGGCTCGGTATCGAAGGCGATGGCGTCGGCGACGCGCTCGTCGCGCTTCAGCACCAGCCGCAGATGCCGTTCGCCCACCACGCGCTGGGCGACCACGTCGAACTCGCCGTGAAACGACGGCTCTTCGAAGCCCTGGCCCCAAGGCCCGTGGGCGGCGATCAGGCGTGCGTTTTCGACGTTCAAGTCCGTGCCCGCCAGTTCGCCGTCGGTGACCACGATGCCGGCCAGATCCCGCTCGCTGACGCGCCCGGCCACCGCCTCGTTGAAGGCGTGGCGAAAGCGCGGCAGATGGCTGCGCTTGAGCGTCAGGCCGGCGGCCATGGCATGGCCGCCGAATCGACCCACGAGGCCTGGAACCCGCGCCGCGCACTCGGCGATGGCGTCGCGAACGTGCAAGCCAGGAATCGACCGCGCCGAGCCTTTCAGCTCGTCCGGCGCCTGCCGACCGGCATCCGCGAAGGCGATGACCGGCCGCCCGAAGCGCTCGCGCATCCTGCCGGCGACGATGCCGATGACGCCCTGGTGCCAGCCGTCGCCCGGTTCGTAGATGCAGATGCCGACATCGCCGGCGTGGGCCTCGGCGTCGATCCTGGCGATGGCGACCTCGTTCATCGCGCCTTCGATCTCGCGGCGCTCGCTGTTCAGCTCGTGCAGACGGGCGGCCAGCAGTCGCGCCGTCGCCATCTCCTCGGCGAGCAGGCAGCGGATGCCGATGGCCATGTCCTCAAGCCGCCCGGCGGCGTTCAGGCGCGGCGCCACGGCGAAGCCGAGGTCGCTGGCGACCAGCTTGCTGGCGGCGCGTTTCGACACCTCGACGAGGGCCGCGATGCCGGGCCGGGCGCGCCCGGCGCGCATGCGCCGCAAGCCCTGGTGGACCAGGATGCGGTTGTTGCGGTCGAGGGGAACCACGTCGGCCACGGTGCCGACGGCTACCAGGTCCAGCCAGTCCGCAAGCCTGGGTTCGGCAATGCCGCGCTTGCGGAAGTGTCCGGCGGCGCGCAGGGCGCCGCGCACCGCTCCCATGACGTAGTAGGCCACGCCGACGCCAGCGAGATGGCGGCTTGGGAAGGCCGATTCCGGCAGATTGGGGTTCACCATGGCGCGCGCTGGCGGCCGTTCGTCGCCGGGCAGGTGGTGATCGGTGACCACCACGTCGACGCCGTTCGACTGCGCCAGCGCCACTCCGTCGATGCTGGTGACGCCGTTGTCCACGGTCACCAGAACGTCCGGGCGACGCTCGAGCGCCACCTCGACCAGCTCCGGCGTGAGTCCGTAGCCGTACTCGAAGCGATTGGGCACCAGGAAGTCCACGTGCCGGGCGCCGAAGGCCCTGAACACCGACACGCACAAAGCCGAGGCGGTGGCGCCGTCGGCATCGAAGTCGCCGGCCACGAGAATGCGTTCGCCAGCGGTCACGGCACGGGCGAGGCGCTCGGCCGCGGCGTCGATGCCGGGCAGGCTGGCCGGGGGATGCAGTCCCGCCAGCGGCAGTTCCAGATCCGCCGCCTCGGCGACGCCGCGGGCCGCCAGGGCGGCACTCAGAAAGGGCGGCAGGCCGGCATCCAGGCTGGAAGTTGGCGCCGGCCGGGTCTCGACGATCACGGCGCCGGCCTGCCTTCGGCAAGGAGGCTGCCGGCGGCTTGCCGTTTCAAGCGCTCGGCGCCAGCGCGTCCAGGTCGGCGACGCGGATGCGCGTGATGTCGCCGGAGACGCCGGACAGTTGCCGCAGTTCCGCCAGCGACTCCCTGAGCGCCGGCTCGGCCACGTCGTTGGTGAGGATGACGATGGGCACCCAGGGCTCGCTGCCCGAGCGAATGGCTTGCGGGCGCTGAATCACCGCCTCGATGGAGATGTCGCGGCGGCTGAGCACCTCCGCGACCTCGGCGAACACCCCAGGCTGGTCCATCGCCGGAACTTTCAGATAGTGCGGACAGCTGACGCCGTCGATGGCGAAGCACGGCAGCCGCCCGGCGACGGCCTTGGGAACCGGCAGCGTGCCCCGCGCCAGCTCCACTAGGTCGGCGACCACCGCCGAAGCGGTCGCCAGGCCGCCGGCGCCAGCGCCGACGTAGAGCGTCGGCCCCACCGCATCGCCATGCGCCAGCACCGCGTTCATCACCCCGGATACCTTGGCGATCAACAGAGACTCCGGCACCAGCGCCGGATGCACCCGCGCTTCCACCAGGGGCCCGCGCTGCTGGTCCTCGTGCAAGCGCGCGATGGCCAGGTGCTTGACGGCGAAGCCCAGCTCCCTGGCGTACTGGATGTCCTCGCGGTCCAAATTGGATATGCCTTCGACGTAGACGTCGTCGACGGCGATGCCGGTGTCGAAGGCCAGCGCCGCCAGCACGGCCAGCTTCTGCGCCGCGTCGATGCCGTCGACGTCGAAGGTCGGGTCGGCCTCCGCGTAGCCGAGCCGCTGCGCCGTGGCCAACGCCTCGGCGAAGCTCCAGCCGTCGTCTTCCATCGCCGTCAGAATGTAGTTGCAGGTGCCGTTGACGATGCCCGCCAGGGCGGTGACGCGGTTGGCCGCGAGGCCCGTGCGCAAGGCGTTGACGACGGGAATGCCGCCGGCCACCGATGCCTCGAAGCCAACGGCCAGGCCGCGCCCGCTGGCCAAGGCGAAGAGTTCGTCGCCGCATGCCGCAAGCAGCGCCTTGTTCGCCGTGACCAGCGGCTGGCCAGCGCCGAGCGCCCGTTCGGCGAGTTCCCGGGCCGCGCCGTCGCCGCCGATCAGCTCGACCACCACGTCGACATCGTTGCCGACGAGGGAACGCAAGTCGGTGCTGAACGCCGCGCCGTGCAGGTCCACTTCCGGTTTGGCGCGCCGGCTGGCGACGCGCACCACGTCGATGCGCCGTCCGGCGCGCTCGGCGATGGCCGCGCCGTTTTCGGCGAGCAGGCGAACGACGCTGCTGCCGACGACGCCGAGGCCGGCCAGGCCGACCCGCAACGGGGGTGGCACTTCGCGCTCCTGGCGAGCTAGATTCCGAGCAACTCGGCGAGCCTGTCGGCGTCCACCATGCCCGGCACCATCTGCCCGTCCGGCAAGATGATGGTCGGCGTCCCGGAGATGCCTACCTGCTGCCCCAGCTCGTAGTGCTCGGCCACCGGATTGACGCAGCTCTTCGGCGGAATCTCCTCGCCGCGCTTCAACGCCGTCAACGCGGCGAGGGGGTCGTCCGCGCACCAGGCGGAAACCATGCTGTCGTAGGTGGGCGAGCCGATGCCGGCGCGGGGATAGGCCAGGTAGCGCACTTCGATGCCCACCGCGTGGTAGTCCGCCAGGTTGCCGTGCAGCCGCCGGCAGTAGCCGCAGTCGGTGTCGGTGAACACCTTCACCGCGGCGCGGACTTCGCCGTCCGGCTTGAACGCCAGCAGCTGCGACTCGGGAATGTCCTCGAGCAGCACCAGGCGCTTGGCTTCTCGAAGCGCCTTGGTAATGCCGACGACGCGGTCGTCGCGCAGTTCGTAGAGGTCGCCGGCGAACAGATAGCGGCAGTCGTCGCTGACGTACATGTAGTCGCCGCCGTCGGTGGCCACTTCGGAGACCCCGGCCACGGGCGAAGGGCGGATGTCCTCCACGACGATGCCGGTGCCGAGCACCGCGAGACGCTCGGCAATCGAGCACTTGGCGTCCTCCGCCCCTGCCGCCGGCAGGCAGAGGCCGCACGCCGCCAGCGCCAGAACGGCCTTGGGTCGATGGTTCGGATTGGCGACCACGTTGGCAACACTCCCGTCATGGCTCGGTGGACGGCGGCAGGGCGCCGCCGAGTGGAGGTATGAAAGCGAGCTTAACATGCCGCAGCCGGCGATCTTCGCCCGTCGAACGGGCTAGCCGCGCGGGTGGTGTTCGGCGTGCAGTCGCTGCAGGCGATCCCGCGCCACGTGGGTGTAGATCTGGGTCGTGGAGAGATCCGCGTGGCCGAGCATCAGCTGCACGGCGCGCAGGTCCGCGCCGTGGTTGACCAGGTGCGTGGCAAACGCGTGGCGCAGCGTGTGCGGCGAGATTTCCCGGGCGATGCCCGCCGCCCGGGCGTAGCGTTTGATGGCGTGCCAGAAGGTCTGCCGGGTCATCGCCCGGGCGCGGTTGCTGGGGAACAGCGCGTTGCAGGGGCGCCCGCCCAGGATGCGCGCCCTGGCGGTGGCTACGTAGCGGTCGATCCAGCCGAGCGCCACTTCGCCGACCGGCACCAGACGCTCCTTGCCGCCTTTGCCGACCACCTGCACGACGCCGGAGTTCAAGTTCACCGCGGCGAGGGGAAGCGTCACCAGTTCGCTGACGCGAAGCCCGGTGGCGTACAGGGTTTCGAGCATCGCGCGATCCCGGTAGCCAAGCGGCTGCCCCTCGGCATCGTTGCTGCGCGGCGCCTTCAGCAGCCGTTCCACCTCGTCTTCCGACAACGAAGCCGGCAGCGGCCGGCCGAGCAGCGGGGAGTCCAGGTTGGCCGTGGGGTCGGCGCTGTTGACGCCGATTTCCACCAGATGGCGGTAGAAGCCGCGCGCCGCGGAGAGAAACCGAGCCACCGTGCGCGGCGAACGGCGAGCGGCGAGCCGGGCCGCCAGATAGCCTTGCAAGTCCGCCTCCGTCGCCGCGGCGATGTCCTGCTGGAACCAGTTGGCGAGATCGTTCAAGTCCTGCCGATAGCCTTCGAGCGTGGCGCGACTCAAGCCCCGCTCCAGCCACAGGTAGTCCAAGTGGGCATCGATTGCACCGCTTTGGGGCATTGGCTGCTTCACGATGGTCGCTTGCGGAGAAGCGGGAGAGGCGGTTCGCGGGCATCGACCGGCCAACCCGCGCCCCACGCGCTTCCGCGTTTGGGCAGAGCGCGGTGAACGCCGGATCCGTCAAGGCGCGACGGTTGGCACGATACCTGCTTGGCAAGGTGCCAGTCCGTGCATCGAGCCGATCGCGGATCGCAGCGCCGGTCGCCTCGCCGGTCGCTGCCAGGCCAGCTTGTCCGGTGGGCGATCATCCCCTGTTCCGTCCGCCGACAAGCTGGCTGACTCCGCACCTCGGCGGGCAGCAGAACGCCCCGTCGATCGGACGAGTCGGCCTCGCGTCGTTCATGGAGTTGCCGAGCAAGCTCGAACGCACCCCGCTGGCGCGCTTAGACCTTCTCGCGAATGCGCGCCGCCCGGCCTCGGCGTTGGCGCAGGTAGTAGAGCTTGGCCTTGCGCACGTCGCCCCGCCGCTTGACGGCGATGGCAGCGATCAACGGACTGTGGGTCTGGAACGTGCGTTCGACGCCGACGCCGTGGGACATCTTGCGCACCGTGAAGGCCGAGTTCAGGCCGCGGCTGCGCTTGCCGATGACGACGCCCTCGAAGGCTTGCAGCCGTTCCCGGGTTCCCTCGCGCACGCGCACCTGCACCACCACGGTGTCGCCTGGGGAAAACTCCGGCAGGTCCGTCTTCAGCTGCCGGCTTTCCAGTTCTTCGATGACGCGGTTGCGGTGCATGACGTTCTCTCCTAGGAGTCTTAGGTTGCGGTGGCGCGTTCTTCGGCCAGGCAGTCGACCAGCAGTTTCCGGTCGGCAGCGTTCAGGGGACGTTCGAGCAGCAAGTCCGGGCGGCGCTGCCAGGTTCGCCGCAGCGCCTCCTGCCGGCGCCAGCGCGCCACGGCGCCGTGGTCGCCGGACAGCAGCACCGACGGCACGGCGACGCCGCCGGCGACGTCCGGGCGGGTGTACTGCGGCCAGTCGAGCAGCCCGCCTTCGTAGGACTCCGCCAGCGCGGACTGCGGATTGCCGAGCGCCCCGGGCAAGAGCCGCGTCACCGCGTCGATCACCACCATCGCCGCCAGTTCGCCGCCGGTCAGC
Organism: Candidatus Azotimanducaceae bacterium; assembly: GCA_965199875.1. Lineage (GTDB taxonomy): Bacteria > Pseudomonadota > Gammaproteobacteria > Pseudomonadales > Azotimanducaceae > VXYL01. The sequence goes on from OZ241346.1 coordinate 1,275,452, forward strand.
ACGTAGTCGCCGATGGACAGCTCGCGATCCACCTCGCTGGCGAGGAAGCGCTCGTCCACGCCTTCGTAGCGGGCGGCCACCAGCACGAAGCCGGGCAGCGCGGCGAGTTCCTCGGCGAGGCGCTGGTCGAAGCGCTCGCCCTGGGGCGACAGTCCGATCACCGGCGAATGCGCCGGCAACTCGGCTTTCGCATCCTCGGTGGCGAGGCGCAGCGGCTCGAACATCATCACCATGCCCGGCCCGCCGCCGAAGGGCCGATCGTCGACGCTGTTGCGCTCGTCGCTTGCGTAGTCTCTGGGATTGAGCAGCTCGCAGGAAAGCAGGCCGGAGCGCATGGCGCGGGCGGTGACGCCCACGTCCAGCGACATGGCTACCAGTTCCGGGAACAGGCTGACGACGGCGGCATGCACGGCGAATCCCTTATGGCCAGTCCGGCTGCCAATCGACGACGACCCGGCCGGCGTCCACATCCACCGCGGCGACGATCCGCCGCACGAAGGGAATCAGCCGTTCGCGTTCGCCGTCCGCGACCACCATGACGTCGTGCGCCGACGTGGCGAAGAGCCGCGCCACGCGGCCGAGGCTTTCCCCGGAAGTCGCCCGCACCTGCAGGCCGGCGAGATCCCGCCAGTAGTACTCGTCCGGCGCCGTCGCCGGCAAGGCATCGGCGCTGACGCCGATGGCGGCGCCCCGCCAGGCCGCTGCCCGGTCGCGATCCGCCACGCCGTCGATGCGCGCGACGAAGCCGTCCCGATGCTGCTGCGCCTCGGTTGCCACGGACTGCCAGCAGGCATCGCGCTTCAGCCGCCACGGCCGGTAGTCGAGGATGTTGTCCGCAGGCTGCGTGAAGGACTTCACGTGCATCCATCCGTTGACGCCGAATGGTCCGCCTACCGCCCCGACAACGACGGTTTCGCCCATCGGGGAACCCTAGGGCTCGGCGACGGCTTGCTCGGACGAGGCCGCTTCGCCGGCCGGCTCGGAAGCCGCGTCTTCGCCAGCGGCCTGCGCTTGCAGCTGGCCGCGCCAGCGCTTGACCAGCCGGCCGACGCGCGGCGTCGGCTGAGCGCCCACCGAAAGCCAGTGCTCCAAGCGGGGCAGATCGAGACGCAGTTCTTCCTCTGCGCCACGGGCTACGGGATTGTAGAAGCCCAGCCGCTCGATGAACCGGCCGTCGCGCTTGGCGGACCGTTCCGCCACGGTGATGTGGTAGAAGGGCCGGTTCCTGCCGCCATGACGCGCCAATCGAATCGTAACCAACGTAGCCACTCGTTCGTCGTAGAGGCGGGCGATTATAGCGGCCTGGCGAAGCAGGCGAAACACGAAATCTCGGCAGCGTCACGGCCCCAAACGCGGCAAATTGCTGCTACACTCGCCGGCATCGGTTAGTTGGTTAGGAGCAAACTCGGTTAACCGCTAGGGGGCGACCAGGCTTCGACGGCGGTTACGAACTCTGCGGTGCATGCCGAGAGGGTAGTGACTCTCGTAAATCAATCGCTGCAACTAGACATAGTTGCCAACGACGAAAACTACGCAGTAGCAGCAGTGGCCTAAGGGCCACGGTTGCTCGCCTCGACAAGCCGGCGCCCGTGGCGGCGACTCGAGTGCGCAAGCCCACGGGATAGTGTCGGTTCTGGCCTCTTGGAACGACGCGAAACGCTACAGAGGATCGCTCAAAAGCGCCCTGACCGTCGGGCCGCCAACGAGCTAAAGCAATAGACGGCGCTAAGCATGTAGAGCCAAGGACGGAGTACCGGCGGACGCGGGTTCGATTCCCGCCGCCTCCACCAACCCCAGCCGGCGAGCGCCAAGGCCTGCTACGCCGCCGCTCGCCACCCCGCCAAGCGCCAGCCGCGCCACATCGGATGTCGAAGGTCGTCCGCGGCAGCGGGTTGTGCATCGCCGGTCGTTTCCTCGTCGTCGCGCAGCAGCTTGGCGTCCTTGAACCACTCGTAGAGGCCGGCGGCCACGTGTTCGTCGTCGGAAAGCGTTGCCGCGTCGCGCATGAAGTCGGCGAAGACGGCCCAGCGAATGCCCCTGCCGAAGTGCGCCCCTGCCGAATGCGCGGTGCGACCGTGCCAGAAGACGACGTCTCCCTTGCCGCCGGTCAGTTCAAGCGGCTCGATCTCCGCCACCACCTGGCGCATGGCGTCGGCAAAGGTCGGCAGCGGCGACCAGTTGGCGGCGAAGCGGTGGGCGCCGTGCAGCAGCCGATGGCTGCCGGGATAGACGGTGAAGCCGCCGCCCCTGGCGGGCACGTCGTCGAGGTAGGCGCAGACGTTCAGCTGCTGGCACACCCGGTCGGTGTGCGGAGTCAGCGCTTGGGCGACGCGAGCCGGTTCGTCGTTGCTCCCGGAACCGGTCGACCTGGGGCTGGTTGGAAACAGCGCGTAGACGCCCCGCGTTCGGCTGCTTGGGCGCAGATCGCCGAGCATCGCTTCGGCCACTCGCCGAACCTGCGGGCCGTTCGGCAGCAGACGCAGCAGGAAGTCGGCGGCGCCGAGGTCGTGCAGCTTGACGGTGGCGCCCGAATGCACGATGCGCTGGCGCCCGGCATGAGGGCCCGCCTTCGGCGCCGGCGGCATGGGCGCCCAGGGCGGGTCCAGCCACGTGTCGGGGTCGTCCCGACGCAATACGCGATTGGCGGCCGCGTCCAAGGGCACGCGATCCAGCAAGTGCCGCCAAATGCGTTCGAGCGCGTCGTCGACCGCATCCGCGGCCAACAGACGCTTCTTGGCGACGAAGCCGTAGCGCACGAAGAACTCGATTTCGGCTTGCGACAGAACCTTGCCCGACTGCGCCAGATCGGGCGGTTCGCAGACTTTGCTCGGCTTTCGGCGCGGCGCCTCGGAACGGGTTTCGCTCATCGTGGCCGGCTGGCGCGACGCGGCTAGTCCACTTCGCTGCCGTCGAAGCAGGCGAGAACGCGCTCGGCGCGGGCGCGGATGTCGTCCTGCAGCGACTTGTGGGTGAAGATGAACGCCTTGTTCTTGCGAATGCCGTCCACCACCTGCTCGCCGACGACGTTCGGGTCGAGGCCGTCTTCGCGAAAGCGGCGTTCGATCGCGTCGCGCCCTTCGGACCAGCTCTGCGAACCATGCGTGAACTGCGCCGGACGATTGCGTTCCGAGCGCAGAATGCGCGTGTTGATCATGCCCGGACACAGCGCCGAGACGCCGATGCCGTGCTCGGCGAGGTCCTCGCGCGCCGCTTCCGAGATCGCCACCACCGCGTACTTCGACGCCGCGTAGATGGACATCCTCGCAACGGCGTAGTGGCCCAGGATGGACGCCGTGTTGACGACGTGGCCGCCGTCGCCGCCAGCTTTGATGATCGGCACGTAGGTGCGCATGCCGTTGACGACGCCGTGCAGATTGACGCCCAGCACCCAGTCCCAGTCGTCCTCCGTGGTTTCGTCGATGGCGCCGCCAGCGGCGACGCCGGCGTTGTTGCACAGAATGTCCACTCGCCCGAAGCGTTCGCGCACCGCGGCGGCGACATCGCGCACGTTCGAGCGATCGCCTACGTCGCACGAGAAGCGCTGGACGTCCACGTTGGCCGTCGTGAACGGCTCATGGGCTTGCGCCAAGGCGCGTTCTTCGACATCCAGCATGGCCACGTTGACGCCGGCGCCGACCAGCGCGCGCACCATGCCGAGGCCGATGCCGGAAGCCGCGCCGGTTACCACCGCGACCTTGTGCTGCAGGTTGTCCACGGTTGTCCTTGCAGATGACCAGTACGAACGCCCTTATAGCACACGAGCGGAGCGGGAGACGAAGCCCAGCGACCGCAAGCGGATGCGTCGGCCAAACCGTGTGGCCGCGGCGCAAGTTGGGTTAGCATAGCTGCCGTGAGGCATCCAACCGTTCTTGCAGTGCGCTGGCCAGGCGCGGCGTAGAGCCTGCGCAAGGCCCGGTGCGCCAACCGACTCGACTCGAGACGCTGCCACGCAACATGCGCGATTCGCTCCCTGAACTGAAGCTCGTTCACACCTCGGACGTCCACTTGGACGGGCGCGGCAGCGACACGGCGGAGGACGGCTTCCGCAACCGCGCGGAACGCGCGTTCGCCGGCGTGGTGGACACCGCGTTGGCCGAGCGGGCGGATCTTCTGCTGATCGCCGGGGATCTGTTCGACAACAACCGCGTCGACGACTCGAACATCGAGTTCGTCTACCGCCAGCTTGAGCGGCTGGACTGCCAGGTCGTGCTGCTGCCGGGCAACCACGACGTCCACGACGAACGGTCGGTGTGGCGCCGTTTCGACTTCGACGCCGCTGGCGAGAACGTCCACGGCTTGATGGAGCACGGCGGCGACAGCCTGACGTTCGACGGCCTGGGCGTCAGGGTGTGGGGGCGCGCCATGCGCGAGCATGCGCCCGAGAACCATCCTCTCGACGCCGCGCCGCAGCGCCACGGCACGGCCTGGAACGTCGGCATGGCGCACGGCCAGGTGGTGGAACGGCGCGTGCTGCAAGGCTCTTCGCCCATTACCCGGGAGGAAATACGCGCCTCGGGCTTCGACTACCTGGCGCTCGGGCACATCCACGTCTGGGAAGATCACAGCGCTGGCGGCACCACCGCGTATTATTGCGGCTCGCCGGTGGCGCACTACGCCGGCGCCAAGGGCGGCAAGGTCGCCGTGGTGACGCTGTGCCCCAGAGAGGGCGTCCGCGTCGCCAGCCGGCAGGTCAGCGTTTGGGAAGAATCAAGCCAGAGGCAGGAGGGATACCAAGGCAATGGATTTCCGTGGTGAAGCGAGGGACTGGCTGGCGGCGAACTGTCCGTCCAGCCTGCGCCAGGGCTTGGGCGGCTACATCGCCGGCGGCCGCAAGGCCGTCTACGCCAATCCGGACACCAAGCGCTGGCTGGACCGCATGGCGGAACGCGGCTGGACCGCGCCGACCTGGCCGAAGGAGTACGGCGGCGGCGGCTTGAGCGTCGAGGAGAGCCTGGTTCTCGACGAAGAAATGCGCCGCATCAACGCGCCCGCCCCCTTGAGCGGCCACGGCCTGACGATGATCGGCCCGGCCATCCTCGAGTTCGGCACGGACGCGCAGTGCCTGGAACACCTGCCGCCCATCGCCCGCGGCGACATCCGCTGGTGCCAGGGCTACAGCGAACCGGGCGCCGGGTCGGACCTCGCCAGCCTGCAAATGCGCGCCGAGGAAGACGGCGACGAGTACGTCGTCAACGGCTCGAAGATCTGGACCTCCGGCGCCGACGGGGCGGACTGGATCTTCTGCCTGGTGCGCACGGACCCCAGGGCGCCGAAGCACGAGGGCATTTCCTTCCTGGTGCTCGACATGGACACCCCGGGCGTCGCCGTCTCGCCCATCGAACTCATCAGCGGCTCCTCCGAGTTCTGCCAGACCTTCTTCGACGACGTGCGCGTGCCCAAGCGCCATCTCATCGGCGAGCCCGGCCAGGGATGGACGGTGGGCAAGCGCCTGCTGCAGTACGAACGCAGCTCCATCGGCGGCCGCGGCGGCACACGGCAGAAGGCCAGGACCCTCGCCGAGTGGGCGAAGGAGTACGTCGGCGAAGCGCGCGGGCGCATCGCCGACAGCGCCATCCGCGAGCGCGTGGCGGAGCAGAGCATCGGCGACGCCGCCTACCAGCTCACCATCCGCCGATCCTTCGAGGAAGCCAGCAGTTCCAAGGCGCCGAGCTTTCTCTCGTCGATGTTCAAGCTCTACGGCACCGAGCAGAACATGCGCCGCAACGATCTGCTCATGGCCATCCTCGGCACCCAGGGGCTGGGCTGGCGCGGCGAGGGGTTTTCCGGCGGCGAACGCGGCAGCACCCGGGGCTGGCTGCGCTCCAAGGCCAACTCCATCGAAGGCGGCAGCTCGGAAATCCAGCGCAACATCATCGCCAAGCGGGTTTTGGGGCTGCCGGACTGAGCGGCGCGCGACGTGGCCGGCGAACCGCACGACAGCGCCAGCGCCCGGCGTCCGACGCCGCGCTGGCGACGGCTCGGCTGGGTGCAGATCCTGGCCGTGGCGCTGCTGGTGCTGCTGGCGCTGATCTACGCCCGCTCTCCCGACGACGGCACCGCCGGCGCTCCGCCGCGCACCGCGGGCCGGGTCGAAGCGCCGCCGCCGCTGGTGCGCGTCATCCGCCCGCAGCGCTCGGCGACGGTGCTGCGCGTCGAGGCCACGGGTTCCGTGGGCGTGCGCAACTACGTCGCTTTGACGCCGCAGATCGGCGGTCGCGTGGTTGCCGTGTCTCCTTCGCTGCGCAGCGGCGGCGCTTTCGCGGCTGGCGAAGAGCTGCTGACGGTGGAGCGGCGCGACTTCGAACTCGCCCACGACCAGGCGCGCGCCGACGTCGACTCGGCACGCGCGAACCTGATGCTGCAAGAGGCGCAAAGCGATGCCGCCAAAGCCAACTACGCGCTGTTGAATCCGGCCGAGGAAGTGCCGCCGCTGATCGCCAGGGCGCCGCAGATCGCCCAGGCGAAGGCGCAGCTAGGCGCCGCGCTTGCCCGCGCCGACATCGCCGCCTTGGAGCTTCGGCGCACCGTCTTTTCGCTGCCCTTCGCCGGCCGCGTCAAGGAGTCGACCGCCGAAGTGGGGCAGGTGCTCAGTCGCGGCCAGTCCTTCGGCCAGGCATTCGCCGTCGACGCGGTGGAAGTGGCCGTGCCGGTGTCCGCCGACGATCTGCAACGGCTGGAAGGCGCGGTGGGGCGCAGCGCCGTCGTCTACGCCGACGGCCGGTCGCTGGCCGCGCGGGTGCAGCGCGTGTCGGCGGAACTCGATCAGCGTTCGCGCTTCGCCACGCTGTATCTGACCTTCGACGACAACTCCGCAGCGCCGCAACCCGGCACGTTCTCGGACGTGGTGGTGGAAGGGCCCGAAATCGCCAGCACCTACCTGCTGCCGGAGGCGGCGGAACAGGTGGGCGGCCGGGTCTGGCTGGTGTCCGGCGGCGTCCTGCGGTCGTTCGAGCCGCGCACCCTGGGGCGCTCCGAGGACGGCTGGGTGGTAGCTGCCTTCGACGCCGAGGACGGGGTCGTGCTCGGCGCCGTGCCGGGCGCCCGGGCGGAGTTGCGCGTGCAGACGGCGAGCGCCGAAACGCCAAGCAGGGAGCTGGGCTCTTGATGGCGCAGCCCGAGCCCGCCTGGCGTGGCGTGGCAAACCGCGTGGAAGCTGGACGATGGCCGAAGTAGCGCCGGCGGCGACACCCGGCCGGCGGCCCTTGCATCCGGCCGGCCTGGTGCCCTACTTCGCGCACAATCCGGTCGCTGCGAACCTGCTGATGACGCTCATGCTGGCCGGCGGCCTACTGGCCGGGCTGCAGCTGACGTCGCAGGTATTTCCCACCGTGGACCCCGGCGTCGTCACGGTGAGCGTGCCCTATCCCGGCGCCACCCCCACGGAAGTGGAGGAAGGCATCACCCGGCGCGTCGAGGAGGCCGTGTTCGGCATCGACGGGGTCGATCGGGTGCAGTCGAGCGCTACCGAGAACATGGGCACCATCACCATCGAGCTGAAGGACTTCGTCGACGAAAAGCGCGTGCGCGACGACGTGCAGGCCGCCGTCGACCGCTTGGCCGACTTCCCGCCCGAGGACGCCGAGCAGCCGGAGGTCGTCGCCTCGGACCTGGTGAACGACGTGATGACGCTGGTCGTCTCGTCGGAGCTTTCGGAAGTCGAACTGCTGCACGGCGCGGAAGCGCTGGAAGAGGCGCTGCTGGCGCTGCCCGCCGTGTCGCTGGTGTCGCTGATGGGCAACCGCGACTACGAAGTGTCCATCGAAGTGCGCGAGGAGGCGCTGCGCCGCTACGATCTCACCATCGCCCAAGTGGCCAACGCGGTGCGCGCATCTTCGCTCAACCTGTCGTCCGGCGAGCTGCGCACCGAAGCCGGCGATCTGCTGCTGCGCACCAACACCAAGCGGCTGCGCGGCGAGCAGTTCGAGGACATCGTGCTGCGCGCCCGGCAAGACGGCGCCATCCTGCGCCTCGGCGACATCGCCGCCGTGCGCGACGGCTTTGCCGACGTGGACCTCGTCAACGAGTACAACGGCCGGCGCAGCGTCTTCGTGCGCGTGCAGAAGTCCGAGGCCGAGGACCTGCTCGCCATCGCTGGCGACATCAAGCAGATGCTGGCCAGCTACCAGCCGCCGCCGGGCATCGACGTGGAAGTCTGGGACGACGGCACGGAAGCGCTGGAGAGCCGCCTCAACCTGCTGCTGCGCAACGGCGTTCTCGGCTTCGCGCTGGTGTTCCTGTTCCTGGTGGTGATGCTCGACTTGCGCCTGGCCATGTGGGTGGCGATGGGCGTGCCCATCTCGTTCCTGGGCGCCTTCCTGTTCTTCGACTTCTTCGACGTCAACCTCAACATGGTGTCGCTGTTCGCGCTGATCATCGTGCTCGGCATCGTCGTCGACGACGCCGTGGTGGTGGGCGAGAACATCGTGGCGGAACAGGAGGGCGGGCTCGACGGCGTCGCTGGGGCCATCGCCGGCTGTCTGGGGGTGCGGGCGCCGGTGACCGTCGGCGTGCTGACCACGATGGCGGCTTTCGCGCCGCTCTTGTTCGTCACCGGCACCTTCGGCCAGATACTCGGCGTCGTGCCGGTGGTGGTGATTGCCGTGCTGGCGATGTCCCTGGTCGAGGTGTTCTTCATTCTTCCGGCGCACCTGTCCCACGGGCGATCCTGGAGCCGCTGGCCATTGGACGTCTGCCAGGCGCGGATCAGCGCCGCCGTCAAAGGCTTCCGCGACGACCAGCTGGTTCCGGCGATTGCCGCGGCGGTGCGCCACCGCTACCTGACGGTGCTCGGCGGCCTGGCGCTGCTGTTCGTGGCCGCGACGCTGCTGGCGACCGGCCAGGTGCGCTTTCTGTTCTTTCCGAGCCTGGAGTCGGACCGCTTGAGGGCGGACCTGGAGTTCCCGGTGGGGACGCCGTTCGACGTCACCCGCGCCGCCGCGCAACGCTTGACGGATGCTGCCTACGCCACCGACGAGCAGGTGGGCGGCACCTCCTTCCGCTCGGTCAGCGTCACCGTTGGCGGGCGAACGGGGGTCGGCGGCGGTCCTGCTGGCGGCGCATCGCTGCGCACGGCGAGCAACCTCGCGTCCGTGCAGATCGTCCTCAACGGCGAACCGCAGCGTACGCTGTCGGCCGGGGAGTTGGAGCGCATCTGGCGCAGCAACGCCGGCGAAATAGCCGGCGCGGAGCGGCTCGACTACACCGCCGAGTTCTTCGGCCCCGGATCCGACGTGGACTACGAGCTCGCGCACCCGGACAGCGACACCCTGGACCGCGCCGCGGCGGACCTCAAGGCCGCCTACGCCGAAATACCGTCGCTGTACGAGATACAGGACTCCATCAGCCTCGGCAAACGGCAGTACGACATCGAACTCACCGCGGCCGGCGAAGCCGCCGGTCTGACGCCGCTCGACGTGGCGCGGCAGCTGCGCCGGCACTTCTTCGGCGACGAGGTGCAGCGCATCCAACGCGGTCGCCGGGAAGTGAAGGTGATGGTGCGCTATCCCGGCGAGCAGCGGCGCAGCACGAGAGACCTGTTCAACGCTCGAATCCGCCTGGCCGACGGCACTCTGGCGCCGCTTTCCACCGTCGCCAAGGTCGCCGAGTCGCGCAGCTTCTCCTCCATCGACCGAATCAACGGCCTGCGCATCGTCACCGTCTCGGCGGACGTGGACACCAAGCTGGCGACGCCCAACGAAATCACCGCGCAGCTCGAGGCCACCGTGCTGCCGGCCCTCAAGCAGCAGCACCCGGGCTTGCAGGTCAACCAGTCCGGATTCGGCCGCGAACAGAGCGAAGATCTGGGCGCCCTGGGCAATCTGGCCATCGTGGCCTTGCTGGTGATCTTCGTGCTGGTGGCCTCCCAGCTGCGCAGCTACGTGCAGCCGTTCATCATTCTCGCCAGCGTCCCTTGCGGCGCCGCCGGGGCGTTGATCGGCCACTACCTGCTCGGCTACGACCTCTCCTTCATCTCCATCTTCGGCATGGTGGCGCTGAGCGGCGTGGTGGTGAACGACTCGCTGGTGATGATCGACCGCTACAACCGCATTCGCGCCGAGACCGGCCTTGGGGCGCACGAGGCCATCGTCGTCGCCGCCAGGCACCGCTTCCGCGCCATCTTCCTCACCACCGCCACCACCGCCCTAGGGCTGACGCCGATGCTGTTCGAGACCAGCACCCAGGCGCAGTTCCTCATCCCCATGGCGGTCAGCCTGGCCACCGGCATCGTCTTCGCCAGCTTCGTGATTCTGTTTCTGGTGCCGGCGCTGGTGGCGGTCCGCGAAGACGCCCGGCGCGGCTAGGCCGGCGGCAGGGCGCGCCAGGTCGTAGAACGAGATCATGCGACCGATCACGATCCTCGGCACTTCGGTAAGCGTCGCTACCGGCCTGGCCGTCGGCGTCGCCGTGTTCTGGATGCACGGCGACTGGACCGTCAACCCGGACGAGCGGCTGCTGCTGTCGGCGCTGCGCGAGATCGGCGACAAGTACGTCGAGGAGAGGCCGCGTTCGGAACTGGTCGACGACGCCATTCGCGGCGTGATATCGGGCCTGGACGATCACTCGGTGTACCTGGGAAAGCGCGACCTGCTGTCGCTGCAGGAGCAGACCAGCGGCACGTTCGGCGGCATCGGCATCGAGCTGGGCATGGAAGACGGCTTCGTAACCGTGGTGAAGCCGCTGGAAGACGCCCCGGCCGCGAAGGCTGGCATCGTCGCCGGCGATCGCATCGTCGAGGTCGATCACCAGTCCATGCGCGGCCGAACGCTGCGTCAGGCGGTACGCCGTCTGCGCGGCGAACCGGGCAGCGAAGTCCACTTGCGCGTTCGCCGCGGCGATACCGAGCAGCCCTTGGATTTCGATCTCACGCGCAGCGACATTTCGCTGTCCAGCGTCCGGCAGCGAGTGCTGGCGCCGGGCTACGGCTATCTGCGCATCGCGCGGTTCAACGACAACACCGCGGACGAACTCGCTGCTGCGGTCGGCGAGCTCCACGCGGACGATCCGCTGCTCGGCCTGGTGGTCGATCTGCGCAACAACCCGGGCGGCTTGCTGAATGCTTCCGTGGCGGTGGCCGATGCGTTCCTCGACGAGGGCCTGATCGTCAGCACCCGAGGCAGGGCCAACGCGGTCGCCATCCGTGCCGAAGCCAGCGCCGGCGACTTGCTGGACGGCGCGCCGGTGGCGGTGCTCGTCAACGGCGGCTCCGCTTCCGCCGCCGAAGTGGTGGCGGGAGCGCTCAAGGACCACGGCCGGGCGACCTTGTTCGGCGGCACCACCTTCGGCAAGGGCACGGTGCAGTCGGTGATGTACCTGCAGAAGCGCCGCGCCATCAAGCTCACCACTGCGGAGTACTTCACGCCGGGAGGCCAGTCGCTTCGATCGAACGGCGTGGCGCCGGACGTTGCCGTCGAGGTCGACAAGAACGAAAGCCGCTCCGCCTACGAGCAGCGCCTGCTGGCCGAAGCCCTGGCCTGGCTGCGCCAGCAGAACGAAACCGCGGCAGTGCAGACCCCTGCCGGACGCAGCGGCTGACGAAACGCGATTGGTAGCTGCGGTTGGACTTGAACCAACGACCTCAGCATTATGAATGCCGTGCTCTGACCAGCTGAGCTACGCAGCCCTCGCCCTCTCGCCCAAGACGGAGGGCGCATTGTTGGAAACGCAGCGCCGAATTGTCAAGCGCGTCAAGCGCACGGAGCGCACGGCAGCGGCAAATCACCTCGGCATCGTTCAGCGCGAATCCATCAGCACCTGCAAGCGCCAGCCGTCGGTCCAAGTGCGGCAGACGTAGCCCGGACAGTCCTCCGCGGCCTCGACCAGCAACGTGCGCACCACCCTGCGGCCCCCCTCGCTCGCCACCACCGACACCACGGCGCTGCCTGCCGCCACAGCGACAAGCGTCAACACGTTGCCGACGAGCGTGGCGTTGACAACGTCCGGGTCGGAGGACGAAACGGCGAACACGGCACCCGCGCCGAATCCCTTGAAGAACGCCGAGACGTCCACAGCGGTCGAATCCCCAACTGGCCAGATGTCCACACGGCGCACATGCGTCCCCGCCTCCGACCCATCGTCGACGTTCGAGCCATCGTCCACGTTCGCCCCGTCGTCGACGTTCGACCCGTCGCCGGCGTTCGGCCCGATGTCGACGCTACAGTCGACCGAATCGACCGAATACGACGCCACTCCCCGGTCGGTCACGAACTCGCCCGCCGTGGATACGGAACCAAGCCACTCGATCCATTCGTCGTTGTGCATGGCGCCGATGCCGCGTTCAAGATAGCTGTCGTGCTCGTCGAAGCAGCCGACCCTCAGCAAACCGACAATGCGGCCCACGTGCTCCGGGTGGCGCTCGAACATGAACCGAACGGCGAGGTAGCCCCACCGATACACGCGGTCCGCGCCGTGGTCGTAGGTTGTTGAGAACAACTCGTCCAGCAGGAAATCCCGACTTCGGGCAACTTCGATTGCGGCCTCGTTTTCGTTCAGCTTGGTAATGTACTCCGCCAACCCCTCGGCCCACCAGAGCGCATCGTAGTCGAGGGAGAAGCCCTCGTAGATGTTGTAGCGTCCGTCCAGATAGTGGACGTACTCGTGCTCCAGGTTCCAAACGCGCCGCCCCGGCTCCCCTTGCGGCCGGTCGGCGTAGACGAAGAAACGGGCAATGTTCTTAGGGTCCGACGGGTCCCCTTCCAAGTAGATTCCGCCATTGTCCGTATCGTGGCCGAAAAACAAGCCCGAGTAGGCGTCGTACTCGTCCCAGTTCGCGTAGACGACGATTTCCAGGTGCGCGTTGTGGTCGTCCGCCACTGGCCGGCGGCCGGTGTTCAGCAACTCGTGGAAGCGGCTGTTGACCTCCGCTAGCGAGTCGCACGCTACGGCCAGGTCGTCTGGCGTCAGGTCCTGGGCGCGAACATGCACATCGACTCTTGGGCAGTCGTGGCTCACGGACAACACTTCTGCTTCGAGTTTCTCGTCAAAGCCGCAAATGTCGAACTCGGCGCACTTTCCTTGGCCCAAGACAGCACTGGCCGTCTCAAGCCAAACGCCAAGTCCGTCCTCGGAGTCGTAGTGGTCCAGGATGGCTTCCACCGCGTCGACGGCGTCACCGTAGACCGGCGCGTTTTCGTACTGAAGGAACGATGCCAAGACGCGCCCGGAATTGCCCAGCAGCACTTCGGCATACCACGTGCCCAGCATGTAGTCTTGCAGGGCGAGTCTTCGCAACGTGGCCACAAGGTCCGGATCGGAAGTGGCGGCGGCCACGAAGCTCGGCGCATCGAACCCATAGGTCAAACCCATGTGCAAGGCGCTGAGAATCCGGTTGGCCGAGTTGATGACCTGGTCCAACTCATCAGGCTCGACATGACTGCGGTCGACCGCGTTGATCCAGTCCTTGAATGCGGGAAGATAGCCAGCCAGATAGTCATAGAAGTAGCTGCTGCCAAGCATCTCGAATACCTCCCACGCCGTCTCGCCATGCGTGTTCGTGTGGTCCAGAAAATGACCGTTGTGGATGAACGCATCAACAGCCCTGGCTACGGCCGCCGTCACAGTTGTCAAATTGGATTCGCTGCTCCAATCCATTTCGGCGGCATGGCTGAAGTGGTTGTAGAATCCGACACGCAGGTAGAGATAGTGCTTGCTGTACAGATGATCGACGTTGACGCCTTCGTACACCTCCATGAGGGCGATGGTGGCTTCGGCGACGTCGATCATGTCCTGCATCTGCAACGCCGCCACTCGAAGCGCCAGCGGCGCTTCGTCGAACAAGACTTCGATGCAGTCGTAGGTCATGGCGCTTATGTGATCCGACAGCGCCTGGCCCGACTTCGTGGCGAAGCCGTCGGCGTCGCATTCCACATGGTCCAGCCGCGAAACGGTGGGCGTCCGCCGTCTCTTGGTTCGCGTATGGGGGAGAGGGTGGGGGATTTGCGGGAGGAAGTCGGGCCTTCGCCCCGGCTCGATGCTCGAACGCTCTTCCCGCAGCCTTGGCGGCTGTTGCTTGACGGGCCGTTTGACCGTCGGCGCTTGCGGCTGCGAGTGCGCTTCGAGCAACGCCCGCACGTCCTGCGCCGTTGCCGGAACCCGGGCAACGGCGGAAGCCGCGCAAGCCGAGCCTTCGCACTGCGCCGCCCAGGACGATGCCGCCAAGCCAACACAGACCATCGCCAGCAAGCCAGCGCACCACGCATGGCGGGCAGTCCTCACGGCGATGAACTCTGCGTTTCTTCCAGCAAGCCCAGCCGCCAGCCTTGCAGGAAGCTGCGGGTTCCCTCGCGGACCGCGAGGACGAATCCGAACGTCTCGCGCCGCCCATTGCCATAGATCGCCGTCACGACGATGTTGGCGACACCCGCGCCGCCCGCTTGGTTCGACGTCACGCGCAGTCGGCCGTCGAGAACATCCACCACGGCAAGCGCTTCGTTGTCGGACGTCGCGCTGTACGCCGCGGGGTCTTCGCCATCCGCAGGGAACATGGCGCGCAGGTCCAGAAGCAGTTGATCGCCGCCGGACATGAGGGTTTGTTGGCGGAAAGGCGGCGGAAGCGCCACTTCGACGTCGCCAACGCCGGGGACAACGCATGCGTCGGCCTGCGTCTGCGACGGCGGTGCGGATGCCTCCGGCAACCGCTCCGACTGCAAGAGCGCTCGCGTGCCGGGCCGCTGCGACGAGGCAGGATCGGCCACTTCAAGTTCGTAGTCTTCCAATTCGCCGCTCGCGAAGCCAAGGCAAGGGCCGAAGTCGTTCAACGGGCCCTCGTCGTAGTTCAACTTCACTCTCATGCGCCGAAGCCCGGTGACGCCGGTGGGCACGGTGAAGGGCTGCGATACCTCAATCGGCCGGTCGGAAATGGAGATCGTCTCGTCCATCACTTGCTCGCTGTCGTCGAACCGCCGATCGCCGTTCCAATCCACCCATGCCCGCACCAGGTTCCGGTCGTCGCCCACGGGCGTTTCGACGTTCGCCTCGACGAGCAGCGTCTGCGTCGAACCTCCGACGAGCCGAACAGGCTCGTCGTGCAGGCTGTAGCTGTCCGACCCGGTGCGACTGTCCAACGGGCCGACCGCGACTCTGGATATGTACGAGTACCTCGTATCCCCGCTCGCCGCATAGCAGTAGTCCTTGGGCACGTCGCCCAATACGTCGACATAGCGCGTGTAGGACTTCTCGGATTCGCCGTAGGCATTGCCCACCGTAAGCGTCACGTCGTACTCCCCGGCGGTGGGATACCGAACCACCGGCGCGCGTGCCGTGCTGGTTGCCGGCTCGCCGCCGGAAAAAGACCATTGCCACCGGGTGGGCGCATGGAGGGATTGATCTTGATAGCGCACGCAGCTGCCGTACTTCAGGCGAATCCTGTCGCCGTAGAACGCGGCCGTCGGTTCCGGCTCGCCACTGCTGGCGAACGTCTGCGCTTGTGCGGAAGCGCCCTCGTCGTCCGTCACGGTAAGGCTGACGCGGTAGTTGCCCGGTGCCGCGTACCTGTGGGTTGGATTGGCTTCGTTGCTGGTGGCGCCGTCTCCGAAGTCCCAAAGAAAGTTGGCGATTCTGCCCTCTACGTCGAGCGAGCCAGCGCTGCTGAACGCCACCGCTCCCCCGGCTTGCAGGCGATAGGGCCCGTTGGGATTGGCGGTCGGCGCACTGTTGTCGAAACCGAAGCGGTAGGTTCTCTCGGGGCCAGCCGAAATCTCCCGCGTGAAGCTGCGCTCGCCAATCCAAACCGTCAAGGTGAAAGGAACCGTCGTTTCTATGGCGACCGTCGCCGGCGACCTCGCGTTGTTCCGGGCCGCGCTGACCATGCGCGTGATCGTGCCGCCATTGAAGCCGAGGTTCTCCACGCCATTGCGCGCAGTCTGCCCAAGACGCCATTCCACCGCGCCTTCAGGAGCATTCAGGTTGATGCCCAAGACGTGCTCGATCAGCATGGCGATGGGCCCCAAGCCGCCCCAGCCGACGAAGTGGGGTATGGAATCGTTGCTGGGCGCGACGATCTCCGGCGCGTTGTTCTCCCAGATCGTGCCCGTCACCCGATAGAGCGCGGAAAGGCCGTTCACGTAGTTCTCCGCGACGGCGCGAACCAAGGGCCAGTAGCCTTGTCTCGCAAGGCCGCGAGCGACCATGTAGGTGGTCGGCGGCCAGCTCGCGCCCCGCCAGTATTCGCCGGTGACGCTGTAGCCTTTTTGGTCTGCGGCAAGCGTCGGCACCATCATGGGCCGCCAGAAGGCGTCGAAGTCCACGAGGTGGTGGACAAGATGATCGGCTTGGCGACGGCTCGCCACTTCCGCGATCAGGGGCCAGAACGTCGCCACCGTCTTGGTTTTGACCACTCGCCGCTCTGCATCCCTGACGCGGCACTTCCCTCCCCAGTCGCTCATCAACGGACTGAGATCGTAGTAGAGCTTGTCGTCATCGTGCCAATAGGAGTCGTTCACCAGCTCTTTGTGCTCTCGGTATTCGTCCATCATGGTGCGCTGCATGGCGTCGTCGCCGACCACCGCGGCCATCTTGGCCAAATAGAGCGCGGACAGCGCTTGCTGCATGGCCACGTCCATCCACGCGCCGCAGTTTTCGCCTTGATTCCTCGGCGAGTCGTCCATGCCGTTCGCCCACCCATCGGAACGGTAGTGTCCATCGGCATGCCTGATGTTGTTCTTGATCCAGAAATGGTAGTCGTAGAGGCGCTGCACGACGGTCTTGGTGTACGGATCCTCGTCCACGCGATTGCTGGTGACCGGCTTCGTGAAGCGGCTGGCATCCCCTGTGACCAAGTAGTAGTCCCATTCCGCCCACGAATATAGAGGAGGGTTGGGGTTGGACACCGGCCAGAACTGGCTTTGGCCCGGGTAGATGTCGGTACCGTCGAGCTCGCTCAGCTCCCGGCAGATGAAGCCGTCCGAGCGCTGCTTGCGGTAGAAGTTGTCCACGCCGTCCATCATTGGCAGTTCGCCGTTGGCGTACTTGGCGAACAGGGCGATGAACAGCGTGTCCCATTGCCAGATCTTGTTGTCGGTGAGCGCTTCGTCCATGTACTCGGCGACGAAGCCGGTGTCGGGCTTGGCGAAGTTGATGTTGTCCGCCGCCAGATCCCATGTCGCGTAGTAGAGCTCGATCCAGTCCTCGCGCCCCTCCAGAATCGGCTTCGGGAGCGCATCCGGGTCGTAGGCGTAGTCCGTCAGATCGGCCGTTGTCGGCGAAGCGAGGCACGCAGCGAAGGCAGCCAACAGCAGCGGGGCGCACCAGGGCAGGCGCAGGTGTCGAGCGGTGTGGCGCATTCAAGAAGGCCGGCAACGTTAGGGCGAGTCTACGTCTTTGCTTGCGTCCGCTCAATCAACGATCCATCTGCACGCAAAGCCGAGGGCTGGCTCGTCGAGCTCGTCGAACGAGCGCCTGTGAAGGCCGCTCGCCTTCAAGTAAGCTGCGGCCTTCAGCGCAGCATCGGCGCTTCTTGAATGAACAAGCTCGCCAAGGAAGCCAGCATCTATCTGCGGCAGCACGCCGACAACCCGGTGGACTGGCATCCGTGGTGCGAAGAGGCCATCGAGCGGGCGCGAGCGGAAGACAAGCCCGTCCTGCTGTCCATCGGCTATTCGTCGTGCCACTGGTGCCACGTGATGGCGCGCGAGTCCTTCGAGGATGCCGCCACCGCGGGGGTGATGAACGAGCGCTTCGTCAACGTCAAGGTGGACCGCGAAGAGCGGCCGGATCTGGACCGCGTCTATCAGCTTTGCCACCAACTGCTGAACCGCCAGGCGGGGGGCTGGCCGCTCACCGCCTTTCTGGACGCCAAGACGCTGCTGCCGTTCTTCAGCGGCACCTACTTTCCGCGCCGCCCGCGCCACGGCATGCCGGGCTTCAACGACTTGCTGCTGCGCATTGGCGACAACTACCAGGCGCAACGCGAGCAGCTGGCGGAGCAGGGCCGGAAGCTGGCCGCGGCGCTGGCGCAGATCGAGCAGGCCACCCGGGACGCGGAAGCCAGCGCGGACGCAACGCTGGCCGCGGCCAAGGAGCAGCTGAGCAAGCAGTACGACGCCGGCGAGGGCGGTTTCGGCAGGGCGCCGAAGTTCCCCATGCCGGCGGCGTTGGATCGACTGCTGCGTCATTGGCGGCGCAGCCGCGACGACGCCGGGCCGCGCGCCGATCAACAGTCCCTGAACATGGTCATGACGACGCTCACCAAGATGGCCCGGGGCGGCATCTTCGACCACTTGGGCGGCGGCTTTTTCCGCTACGCCACCGATCGCCGCTGGGCGGTGCCGCACTTCGAGAAGCTGCTCTGCGACAACGGGGCGCTGCTGGCCGTCTACGCCGACGCGCTGGGCTTCGGCGCCGATCCGCTGTTCACCGGCACGGTGCGCGAAACCGCCGCTTGGCTGATGCGCGAGATGCAGCACCCGCAAGGCGGCTTCTGCACGTCCCAGGACGCGGACAGCGAGGGCGAGGAAGGCAGGTTCTACGTCTGGCGGCGCGATGCGGTGAAACGGCTGCTCGGCGAGGACGAGTACCTAGTGGTGGAAACGCTGTACGGTCTGGACAAGCCGGCCAACTTCGGCGGCAAGTGGAATCTCCACCGCCGGGACTCCTGGCGCGCCGTCGCGGAACGCCTGTACATGGACCCCGCAGCCGCCGCCGAACGCCTCGCCAGCGCCCGGGCCAAGCTCTTCGCCGCCCGCGCCGAACGCGAGGCGCCGGCTACCGACAACAAAGTGCTGGCGGCGTGGAACGGCTTGGCCATTCACGGCATGGCCACCGCCGGCAAGCGCCTGGACGAAGCCGCCTGGATCGAATCCGCCAGCCGGGCGACGGAGTTCGTGCGCAAGCACCTGGTTGCCGACGGCCGCCTGCGCGCCTCTTGGCATGCCGGCTCGAAGGATGTCCGGGTCGGCCGTCCCGGCTATCTGGACGACCACGCCAACATGCTGCTTGGCGTACTGGCGCTTCTGTCCTGCCGCTGGCGCGACGTGGACATGGCCTTCGCCCGGTTCCTCGGCGACGAACTGCTGAACCGCTTCGAGGACCGTTCCTGCGGCGGGTTCTTCTTCACCGCCCACGACCAGGAGAAGGTGCTGCTTCGCTTGAAGCCCATCGCCGACGATCTGCTGCCGCCCGGAAACGCCACCGCCGCCCGGGCGCTCACCGCCCTAGGCAGGCTGGCCGGGGAGGGCCGCTACCTCGAAGCCGCCGAGCGCGCGATGCACTGGGCCTTGGGCTTCGCGGAGCAGCATCCGGCCGGATACTGCTCGCTGTTGACCGCCGTGGAAGCGAGCGAGCCTTCGCGGCTGGTGGTCGTCCGCGGCCCCGGCGAAGCCGCCAAGGAGTGGCTGAGCGCCGCGACTTCGGGCTACCACCCCCGGCGCGCCGTCTACGCCGTTCCCTACGAGGCCAGCGAAGTTCCCAGCTATCTGCCGCGGCTGGTGTCGGCCGACACCAAGGCCCGCGTATCCGCCTTCGTCTGCACGGACATGCGCTGCGGCGCCCCCATCACCGATCTAGCAGTCTTCCAACGGGCGATGGAGTGATCGAGACGAATCGCTCGACAGACGCGACAGGATGAAGGATGTACCGGCCCGCCAAGCCAGACGCGCCCGTTAGGCCACTGGCGTTCGCCACAACTTGCCGTACGCCGTCTTGGAGGCGGTACGCTAGCGCCCGCCGTTGAGCAGACCTCTGCCGCGCCGCAGCAGTTCCTCCGCGCTCAGGCAGTCGACCACCAGATCGCCCACTTCCGCGAGCCGTTCGACGTCCTCCTCGTTCGCCAGCAGCGCCGCCAGCGCATCGCCTGTCGCAACGCCGAACCGCCGCGCCGCCTGGCGCCGCAACAGCGCCCGCTCGTGCGACATGCCTTGCCTCCTGCCTTCGGAGACGCCTTGCCTCCTGCCCTCGGAGACGCCCAGCCTCCTGCCCTCGGAGACTCCCTGCCTCCTGCCCTCGTCGAGCGCCTCCTGGCGCCATTGCGTCACTCTTTCCGCCAGCATCGCCGGTTCCTCCATGTTGCGCAGCGCCAGCCGCAGTTCCCGTTCGTGCCGCTCGCCCGTCTCGTCGCCGCCGAAGCGCTCCACCAGCATGCGCATCAGCACCTCCGACAGCCGCTCGGCGAGCAGCTCCATACCTTCCCGCCGCAGGGCGCCGAACAGCGCCGCGGTCAGCCCCGGCAGCTGCGCCGGGAGCCGGCAGCGCTGCAGGCGCAGCAGCGCCGCGGCCGGGTTGACGCGGCCATCCTCCGCGCTCAGCGCCGCCGCGTCAACCGGAAGCATCTCCAGCTCCGGCTGCCAGCGCCGCAGCCCGGCCGGAACCGGGGCGGTCAGCTGCCGCAGGCCCGCCGGCCGCCACCGGCGGTCGCCGGTGTAGACCAGCACCGGCAGCACGGGCGGCAGCCCGGCGGCGGCCGGCAGTTCGTCCGCCATGTCCTGGCGCAGCAGCGCCACGTAGGTCTCCATGCGCAGCGCCATGCGGGCATGGGGCGCAGACTGGAACTCAATGACCACAAGCGCCTCGGCGTCCGGGCGCTCGGGCGTCGGCACACCGACGGCCCAGGCCATGTCCGCCGTGCGCCGGCGGGCGCCCCGACCGATGCGTTCGGTGGGCAGCCGGCGCAGGCGCCGCGTGTCCAGCCCGGCCACGGCGTCCGCCGGCAGCAGGGCGAGCAGGTACCGCACCATGTCCGGTTCCACAAAGGCAACGCGGCTGATTTCGTCTTCGAACATGCCGCCAGCATGGACGATCTGGTTTCGGCACCGATAACGACATCGGCCACGAGCCGTGTGCGAGATCGCTGAAAAGTCCGCGGTCGGCAGCCAGTACCCTTGCCCGCGGTGAGGCGAGCAGATGTCAACGCCCGCCGCGCATCCAGTAGGACAAGTCCAGGTCGCGGGCGGCCCTGGTGTCGTCGAGGCGCGCCACGGGCAGGTTGTGCGGCGCCGTCTTCACCACCTCCGGCTGCTGCTGGGCTTCTTCGCGGATGCGGGTCATGGCTTCCACGAAGGCGTCGAGCTCGTCCTTGGTTTCGGTCTCCGTGGGTTCGATGAGCAGGCACTCGGCGATGAGCAGCGGGAAGTACGTGGTGGGAGCGTGAAAGCCGTAGTCGAGCAGACGCTTGGCGAAGTCCATGGCGGTGACGCCCCACTCCTTGGCTTCCTTGCGCAAGGCGACGATGAACTCGTGGCTGGCGCGCCGCTGCGGATAGGCCAGCTCGAATCCGGCCTCGGCCAGGCGCGCCATCAGGTAGTTGGCGTTCAAGGTGGCGTATTCGCCAACGCGCCGAATGCCTTGGCGACCGAGCATCTTGGCGTAGGCAAGGGCGCGAACGAGAATGCCGGCATTGCCCATGAACGCCGACAAGCGGCCGATGGACTGCGGATGCTGGTCCGCTTCCACCCAGTGGAAAGAGCCGTCTTCGCCCGTGCCGACGAAGGGCGTCGGCAGAAAGGGCAGCAGGCGTTCGTTGACGCCCACCGGCCCGGCGCCGGGGCCGCCGCCGCCGTGCGGGGTGGCGAAGGTCTTGTGCAGATTCAAGTGCAGCACGTCGAAGCCCATGTCGCCGGGGCGCACCTTGCCGAGAATGGCGTTCATGTTGGCGCCGTCGTAGTAGAGCAGCCCGCCGGCGTCGTGGACGATGGACGCCACCTCGAGGATGCGCCGCTCGAACACGCCGCACGTCGAGGGATTGGTGAGCATGATGCCGGCCGTATGCTCCCCCACCGCCTGCTTCAGCTGATCCACGTCCACGTCGCCATCCGCCTGCACGGCGATTTCGCGCACCGCGTAGCCGCACATCGCCGCGGTTGCGGGATTGGTGCCGTGGGCCGCGGTCGGCACGATGATCTCGCGCCGCGCGGTGTCGCCCCTGGCGTCGTGGTAGGCGCGGATCATCGCCACGCCGGCGAGCTCGCCCTGGGCGCCTGCCATCGGCGTCAAGGAAACCGCGGCCATGCCGGTGACCGTCTTCAGCAGTTCCTGCAGTTCGTGCAGGCAGCCGAGGAAGCCCTGGCTCGCCGACTCGGGCGCCAAGGGGTGGCGGTGCAGAAATCCCGGCAGGCTGGCGGCGCGATGCGCCCCGCGCGGGTTGTACTTCATGGTGCAGGAACCGAGCGGATAGAAGCACGTGTCGATGGCGAAGTTCTTCGCCGACAGATTGGTGTAGTGCCGCACCACTTGCAGTTCCGCCACTTCCGGCAGTTCCGGCGGCGTCTGGCGCAAGCATTCGGCGGGCAGGTCGTCGATGCCGCCCGCTTCGCCAAGCTGCTGCGCCGTGGCGCCGCGGTTGGCGACGCCGAGTTCGAAGATCGTCCGCGTCATCGACCCAGCGCCGCCTGGAAGGCGCTGCGACACGCCTCGATGTCCCGAGCGGTGCGTTTCTCGGTGGCGCAAACCAGCACGCAGCTGGCCAGTTCCGGGTGCAGCCGCCCCAGGGGCAGGCCGCCGACGACGCCCGAACGCGCAACCTCGGTCACCACGGCTTCCGCCGGCTGGCCGACGTCGATCACGCACTCGTGGAAGAACGGCGCGGCGAAGCGGCGGCTGACGCCGGCGATGGACGTCAACGCCTGCACCAGCTGCCTGGCCTTCTGGTGGCACATCTCGGCGGTTCGCCGCAGGCCGGTGCGCCCCAGCAAGGCCATGTGGATGGTTGCGGCGGCTACCAGCAGCCCTTGATTGGTGCAGATGTTGGAAGTCGCCTTGCCGCGCCGGATGTGCTGCTCCCGGGCCTGCAAGGTCAGCGTGTAGCCGCCGTCGCCGTTGCGATCGGCGGTGCGCCCGACGATGCGTCCGGGTAGCTGCCGCACCAGCGACATGCGCGTGCAGATGAAGCCGAAGGAAGGCCCGCCGGAAGCCATCGGCACGCCAAGCGGCTGGCCGTCGCCGCAGACGATGTCGGCGCCCGACTCGCCCCACTCGCCGGGCGGCTTGAGCAGCGCGAGGGACAGCGGATTCGCCACCGCGATCAGCAGGGCGTCGTTCTCGCTGGCCCAGCGGGTGATGGCGTCCACCGGTTCGAGCACGCCGAAGAAGCCGGGCTGCTGCACGACCACCGCGGCAGGCTGCATGGCGGCCAGTGCGTCGAGGTCCGCGCTGCCGTCTTCCAAGTAGCCGGTCGGCGCCAGTTCGATGCCTTGGCGGCAGACGATGTTCGCCGCCGTCTGCAGGTAGTGGGGATGGCAGGCGCCGGCGACCGCGACCACGCCCGAGCGTGCGCTCTTGCGCCTCCGGCTGGCGCGCATGGCCATCAGCACCGCCTCCGCCAATGCCGAGCCGCCGTCGTAGACCGAGGCGTTCGACACTTCCATGCCGGTGAGCGCCGTCATCATGGTCTGGTATTCGTAGATGAGCTGCAGCGTGCCTTGGCTGGCCTCCGCCTGGTAGGGCGTGTAGGCGGTCATGAACTCGCCGCGGCTGGCGATGTCCCAGACCGCTGCCGGAATGTGGTGGTCGTAGCAGCCGGCGCCGATGAAGCACGGCCCGGTTTCGTCCTGCGCCGCCCGTTCGCCCAGCTCCGCCAGCATGGTCATTTCGTCCACGCCGTCTTCGAGCGTGGTGAAGTCGGCGCCGGCCAGGGCAGGGTCGATCTCGTCGAAGAGGTCGTCCATCGAGCCCACGCCGATGCGCTGAAGCATGGCGCGAACCTCGTCGGCGGTGTGCGGGATGAAGGGCACGGGGACTTGAAGGTTCGAGGGCTACTCGGCCTCGGAGTCGCAGTGTTCGCGATAGGCCGCGGCGTCGAGCAGTTCCTCGACTTCGGCTTCGTCCGTGGCCTCCAGGCGGTAGAACCAGCCATCGCCATAGGGATCCTGGTTGACCAGCTCCGGCGCGTCTTCGAGGTTCTCGTTCACCGCAACCACGGTGCCGGACACCGGCGCGTAGATGTCGGCGGCCGCCTTGACGGATTCCACGACGCCGATTTCCTCGCCGGCGGCGGCCAGTTGGCCCACCTCTGGAAGTTCGACGAAGACGACATCGCCCAAGGACTCCTGGGCGAAGTCGCTGATGCCGACGGTGACCAGACCGTCTTCGTTGCGAGCCCACTCGTGGCTCGATGCGTAGCGCAGTTCGACGGGGGTGTCGCTCATGTGAAAACCTGCCTACCTCGCCGCACGAATGGCGGTTTGACCACCCGGCCCGACATCGGCTTGCCGCGTATCGACACCGAGCAGTCGCCCGTCGCGCCACGCGGCAGCCGCGCCAAGCCGATACTGTAACCCAATGTCGGCGAGAAAGTTCCGCTGGTGACGACGCCGACGCCGTGGCTGGTCTCCACGGCGCTGCCGGCGCGCATCACCCCCCGGCCGGAAACGACAACGCCGGTGAGCGTCTGCGCCGGCTTCGTCGCCCGCTGGCGGGCCAACGGCCGACGGCCCAGGAAGTTCCGATCCGGCGGCTGCCAGGCGATGCTCCAGCCCAGATTGGCCTCGAGGGGCGTGGTGGTTTCGTCCATGTCCTGGCCGTGCAGGTTGAGGCCGGCTTCGAGGCGCAGCGTATCCCGGGCGGCGAGGCCCGCAGGTGCGACGCCCGCCGCTTGCAGCCCCTGCCAGAGGCCGGAAGCCCGTTCGGACGGCAGCATGACTTCCACGCCGTCTTCGCCGGTGTAGCCGGTGCGGGCGATCATGATTTCGCCAGTTTCCAAGGCTTGGAACGCCGCCAAGTCGCGGAGATCCATGCCAAGAACGTCTCCCGCCGCGGCCAAGGCGCGGGGGCCTTGGCAGGCGATCATGGCCAGGTCTCCACGTTCGCGTACATGCACGTCGAAGGCCGCCGCATGCTCGCCAAGCCAGGGCAGCACCCGGCCATGGGTCGCCGCGTTGGCGACCATCCGGTAGCCGTCCGCACGGGGATAGACGATGACGTCGTCGACGATGCCGCCAAGTTCGTTCGGCAACACGCCGTAGACGGCTTTGCCGGCGGACGCCTTGGCGGCGTCGTTGGCGAAGACGCGATGCAGGAAGGCAAGCGCCGCGCCGCCGTCGATATCGAGGATGGTCATGTGCGACACGTCGAACATGCCGGCAACCCGCCGCACGCTGTGATGCTCGCCGATCTGCGAGCCGTAGTGCAGCGGCATCGACCATCCGGCGAAGCTCGTCATGCGCGCCCCTGCGGCGACGTGCAAGTCGTGAAGCTCGGTGTGTCGAACGCCCATCGGCCTATTGTAGCCCGATGCCGGCCAGCGGCCCGTGCCCCATCGCTTCGCGGATCAGCTGCGCTTTCGCGCCGGGCGACGCGTCGATGCGGCGAATGGCGGCGTTTCTGGCCAGGCGCAGCCACGGCTTCGCGGCCCGTTCGCCGCAGTAGGCAAGCAGCAGGCCGCGCATCAGCGCCATCATCCACTTGGAACGCAGCCGTCGGCGCCGGGCGTATTCCTGCCACGTTCCCGGCGCGCCCGTGTCCCGGGGCTGGCCCCGGGCCACCTGGGCAATGGCGCGAACGTCCTCCAAGCCGATGTTGACGCCCTGCCCGGCCAAGGGGTGCAGCGACCGTGCGGCGTCGCCGGCAAGAACGACCCTCTGCACCGGGTTCAGATCCGCCGCCATGGCTTGGCGCACCGGAAACCGCAAACGCTCGCCCACGTCCTCAATGCCGCCGCCAACGCCCTCGGTGGTCTGTTCCAGCGCCTCGGCGAAGGCGCGGTCGTCCAGCGCCGCAAGGCGTTTGCCGCACCGTTCGGCAGCGCTCCAGATCACCGCCGCGGTGCGTTCTTCGGCCAACGGCAGCAGTGCCACCGGCGCACTGGCGTTGAACCGCTGCCAAGCCGTATTGGCGTGGCCCCGGCGAAGACGCGCCGTCGTGGCGATGGCGACCTGGCCGCCGCTGCTCGACAGCGGCTCGTGGCGCAAGGGGGTAGCCGTCAAGGCGCGTATGCGGCTGTTTGCGCCATCGGCGGCCACCACCAGTCTCGCGGCGATGGGCTCCTTCCCGGCATCGTGGCGCAGCACCATCGCCTGCTCGGCTTCGTCGAGGGCGGTTACCTCGGCGGGCGCCACGACATCGACCCGCCCGGCCGCGTGGCGCCAGAGCCTCGCTGCCAGCACGCTGTTCTCCAGCACCCAGGCAAGCGGGCTGGCGCCGCTGAAGCGCAGCGCCGCAGCGCCGTCGTGTTCCCAAACATGCATCCGTTCGACAGGGTTCAACGGCACGTCGTCCAAATCGCCGACCTCGCGCAGCAGCCGCAACGACGCGGGGCTGAGCGCCAGAGTGCGCGCATCGAAACCCAGCGCGCCGCGTCTCGGCACCGGTGGCTGCCGCTCGACGACGGCGACGGAACAGCCCAAGCTCTGCAACGCCAGCGCCGCCGCCAAGCCGACGACGCCGCCGCCGACCACCACGACATCGTGGATGTTCCCCTGCACTCCGCCCATCGCGTCCGCCATCTCGGCAAGTCTCGCAGCAACAGCGGACACGGCGCAATGGAACCGCGTTGGCGGCGTTGCTGGATGGCGTTGGACGTACACGCTTCGGAGGCAACCGCTCAAAGCGCGATGGTGGACTCGAGCCCGTACGTGCGCCGAGACGCGGCACGACCAGAACTGGCCTCGAACGTCGAGGCTCGCCTCGACAATCGCTTTGGGGCAAACTGCGCCAATCCACCCAATGACCAGTGAACGGAGGCACGTCACGAGATGGAGGAAAACAACGCCGAGCGGATGGACTTGAACGCTCTCGAGGCCAAGGTCGACGAACTCATCGCCCTGTGCGACGGGCTGCTGCGCGACAACCAGGCGCTGCGCGAAGAGCGCAAGGCGTGGCAAGCGGAACGAGACCGGCTGCGGCAGCAGAAAGACCAGGCGGACGGCAAGCTCGATGCCATGATCGGCCGCCTGAAGACCTTGGAAGACGAGTTTTGAGCGACCTCGTCACCGTCGCCGTGCGGATACTCGGCAACGAGTATCCCATCCGCTGCCAAGAGGCGCAGGTCGAGGACTTGAAGGAGTCCGCCCGCCGCCTGGACGAGCGCTTGCAGCGGATGCGCGACGACGGCAGCACCGAAACGCTGGACCGGCTGGCGGTCACCGCGGCGCTGAACCTCGCCTACGACCAGCTGCTGATGCAACGCCGCATGGACGCCGAGGCGCAGAACATCCACCTGCTGAACGAGCGCCTCGATCGCGCCATCGCGGAGTGCCGGCCAGGTTCCGACGAGACCGCCTCCGACGCTTGAACGCCGTCGGCCGAAACGACCCTACCTACCTAACCCTTGGCGCCAGTAGCGCCAGTAGCGCCAGTCTGCTTCGCCACTCGCACCGTTGGCACCGTGCTATAGTCGGCTCATTCAAAGTGCGCTGAACGATCGTGGACAACGGCAACCGAACCAGCTTGATCGCGTGGGTGCGCGACGTGGCCTTGGTCGTTGCCGTGGTCGGTGCTGCGTGGGCCCTCAGCGGCACCATCAGCCGCGTCGAGGCCAAGGTGGACCACACCGCGTACCTCGTCGAGCGCAACGCCCAGGCGATCGAGCGCAACGCCCAGGCCATCGCCAAGCTGCAGGAGTCCATGGCGTCGCTTGCCGGGCAGTACGCCGAACACATCCGACGCCACGACCAGCTGGCGAACCGCTAGCCGCTCCAGCGCAGCGCCACCAGCGGCGACCTCCTCGAAGCCCGCGCCGAACCTGCCTCCCGCGAACGTTGCATCAGACGTCTACCAGCGGTACATCACCTGCGACGCCCGCACCAAGCCAAGCGGGCTCTACCCCAAAGTCGAGTCACGACGGAACACTTAGACCGTGGCGTATTCCGCATCTCCCCAGGCCCAGGTGTCGACGATCCGCTGCGCGGTGGTTCGGTCTTCGGCGAGCAGCCGGTCGCCGATTGCCACCGCCTTCGGCAGCAGCGAGCGATCGGTCGAGAGATCCACCAGGCGGAACGTCTGTTCGCCGGTCTGCCGGGTGCCGAGAACATCCCCAGGGCCGCGCAGCTCCAAGTCCTTCTCGGCGATCTCGAAGCCGTCCCTGGTGTCGCGCAGAGTGCCCAGCCGATCCCTGGCCACGGCGGAAAGCGGCGGCTCGAACAGCAGAATGCACTCGCTGCGGCCGTCGCCGCGCCCCACCCGGCCGCGCAGCTGATGCAGCTGCGCCAGCCCAAGCCGTTCGGCGTTGTCGATGACCATCGCCGTGGCGTTGGGCACGTCGACGCCGACTTCGATCACCGTCGTGGCCACCAGCACGTGGATGTCGCCGGCCTTGAAGGCAGCCATCGCGGCGCTCTTCTCCGCCGCCGGCAGGCGGCCGTGAACCAGGCCGAGGCGCAGTTCGCCAGGCAGCGCCGCGGTCAGTTCGGCGAAGGTGCTCTCAGCGGCGTTGAGGTTCGGCGCGTCTTCGGCGGCGTCCTCTTCGATCAGGGTACAAACCCAGTACGCCTGCCGTCCCGCGGCGCAGATCCGCGCCAGCCGGTCGACGACTTCGGCGCGTCGGCCCATGGCCACGAGGCGAGTGCGCACCGGGGTGCGGCCCGGCGGCAGCTCGTCGATGGTGGAGACGTCCATGTCGGCGTACAGGGCCATCGTCAGCGTGCGGGGAATCGGCGTCGCCGTCATCACCAGCTGATGCGGCAACCTGCCCTTGTCGCGCAGCTGCATGCGCTGGTGGACGCCGAATCGGTGCTGCTCGTCGATGATGGCCAGGGCCAGATTGTCGAACTCGATGCCGGCTTGGAACAGCGCGTGGGTGCCCACCACCACCTGGTCGCTTCCGTCGCGCAGCGCTGCCAGCCTGGCTCGGCGCTCCGCGGCGCCTTGGCGTCCGGTTACCAGGCCGACGCCGATGCCGAGCGGCGGCAGCCACTGGCCAAGGGTGTGGAAGTGCTGTTCGGCGAGTATCTCGGTGGGCGCCATCACCGCGGTCTGGCAGCCGTGTTCGGCGGCGCGAATGGCGGCGAAGGCGGCGACCACGGTCTTCCCCGAGCCGACATCGCCTTGCAGCAGCCGCATCATCGGGCGTTCGGAGGACAAGTCGTTCAGCACTTCGGCGGCCACCCGCGCCTGCGCCCGGGTGAGGCGAAAGCCGAGCATGTCCAGCATCTTGCGCCCCAGCTGCTGCTTCGGCGGCAAGGCCAGCGTCGCCTGCGACTTCGCCAGCGACTGGCGGTGCTTCATCACAAGGTAGTGGCTGACCAGTTCGTCCATCGCCACCCGTCGCCGGGCAGCCTCCAGATTCGCCCGATCCTCGCCCGGCGCATGCAGGAAGGCGATGGCGTCGAACAGGCTGGCGAACCGGCCGTCGGACAGACAGCTGAGCGGCACCCCCTCGCAGCGCGCCAGCGCCTTGGCGATCCAGCTGCCGATTCGGGCGGAACTCAAGCCCCCGGTGGCGCGATAGACCGGCACCAGGCTCGGCTCGAGGGGCGGCGGCTGCTCGGCGTGCAGGCGGTACTCCGGATGCACCATTTCCAGCCCCGTCGGCCCGGCTCGCGGCTCGCCGAAACAGCGCATCCACAGGCCCGGCTGCATGGCGGCCCGCTGCGCCGACGCGAAGTGGAAGAGGCGCATGGTCAGCGCGCCGCTGCCGTCGCTCAGCCGAACCACCAGCGAGCGGCGACGGCCGAACGCGACCGTGGCGTCGACGATGCGCGCGGTGACGACGCACTCGGCACCGGCAGTCAACTCGTCGAGGGGTACCGAGCGGGTGCGGTCCTGATAGCGAAACGGCAAGTGCAGCAGCAGATCGCCCAGGCTTTCGATGCCCAGCCGAGCGAGCTTCTCGGCGCTGCCCGGGCCGATGCCGGGAAGGCTTGCAACCGCTGCTTGGAGCTGCCGGACGCCCTCTCCCATCGAGCCCATCGACGGCGCTTAGTGTCCGGCGCGGTCCACCCGTTGCACGGCCGGATTGGCGCGCAGCCGCTGGCACACCCGAGCGAGATGTTCGGTATTTCTCACCGACAGTTCCAAGCGCACGCTGGCGAGTTCCGCGGAACGCTCGTGGACGGTGATGTTGTCGATGCCGGCATCCGCCGCGTTCACCGCCGCCGCCAACGAGGCGACGACTCCCTTGCGCCGCAGCACCGCGATGGACAGCGCCGCATCGAACTCGCCTTCGGTGCGTTCGGCCCAGCGCGCCGGAATGAGGTCGCGGGAGTCGCGGCGGCGCAGCTCCTGGACGTTCGGGCAGCTTTCGACATGCACCACGAAGCCGCGGCCCGGCGTGGTGTGGCCGACCACGTGGTCGCCGGGAACCGGCCGGCAGCAGCGTCCGTAGGTGATCACCAGCCCTTCGCTGCCGCGAATGGCCACCGGGCCGCCGCGTTCGAGGCCCACGGCCTGGTACTCGGGATTGTCCGCGGCCAGCAGGCGCTGCGCCACGATGGTCGCCATCAGATTGCCGATGCCGATTTCCGCCAGCAGATCGTCGAGCTTGCGCACCCCGAACTCTCGGAACACCCGCCGCAGGCGGCGGAAGTCCAGCGCCTTCATGGACAGGTCGGCGTTCGCCAGCGAGCGGTCCAGGAGGCGTCTGCCCAGGCGCACCGACTCGGAACGCCGCTGCTCCTTCAAGGTCTGGCGGATGCCAGCGCGGGCGCGCCCGGAGACCGAGAACGTCAGCCAGTCCGGATTCGGCGCCGCATGGGGCGCGGTGATGATCTCCACCGTCTGCCCGGACTCCAGCGGCTGCGACAGCGGCGCCATGGCGCGATCCACGCGGCAGCCGATGCAGTGGTTGCCGATGTCGGTATGCACGGCGTAGGCGAAGTCGATGGCGCAGGCGCCCTTGGGCAGTTCGAGAATCTCCCCTTGCGGGGTGAAGACGTACACCTCGTCGGGGAACAGGTCGGTCTTCAGGTTCTCGATGAACTCCAGCGAATTGCCGCCGCGCTGCTGCAAGTCCAGCAGGCCGGCCAGCCACTGGCGCACGCGGTCGTAGCTGCCGTGGCTGGTCTCGTTGTCGTACAGCCAGTGTCCGGCGATGCCGTTGTCCGCCACGGTGTCCATCTGGCGGGTGCGGATCTGCACGTCGATCGGTTCGCCCTGCATCCCTACCAAGGCGGTGTGCAGCGACTGGTAGCCGTTCGCCTTGGGGATGGCGATGTAGTCCTTGAAGCGGTTCGCCACCGGCTTGTAGAGGTTGTGCATCACGCCGAGCGCCCGGTAGCAGGTGTCCACCCGGTCAACCACCACGCGAAAGCCGAATCCGGCAACGATGTCGCCGAACGAGCGCCGCTGGTTCTTCATCTTGCGGTAGATGGAGTACAAGTGCGGCTGGCGCGCCGTCACTTCGGCGTCGATGCCTTCCCGGCGCAGACTCGCCTCGACGCCGCGCCGCAGCTCCTCGGTGCGCGCCGTGCGCTGGCCCGGCCCGCGTTGGTAGGCTCGGCGGATGCGGTCCGCGCGCAGCGGATAGAGCGCCTGGAAGGCCAGTTCTTCGAGTTCCACGCGCACCCAGTTCATGCCCAGCCGATTGGCGATGGGGGCGTAGAAGTCGAGGGTCTCTCTGGCTATTTGCAGACGCTTCTCGGGCGGCATCACGCCGATGGTGCGCATGTTGTGCAGGCGGTCGGCCAGTTTGACGACGATGACGCGCAGGTCGCGCGCCATCGCCATCGCCATCTTCTGCAGATTCTGCGCCTGCGCCTCGGCCCGGGACTTGTAGATGGCCGCCAGTTTGGAGACGCCGTCGACGATCTCGGCCACTTCTTCGCCGAAGCTGGCCGCCAGCGTCTCCTTGCTGCAGCGGGTGTCTTCGAGCACGTCGTGCATGACCGCGGCGACGATGGACTGGCAGTCCATGCGCATCGTCGCCAAGATGTGCGCGACGGCCAGCGGGTGGGTGATGTAGTGGTGGCCAGTGCGCCGGAACTGCCCGGCGTGGGCGGCCTCGGCAAAGGCGTAGGCGCGTTGGACGGTCTGCGCTTCGTGTTCGGGGAGGTATTCGCGCAGCGCCGCCAGCAATTCGTCGATGGTGGCGGGAACGGCGGTCTGCGGCGCCGTGGCCTGGGCGCGCAGCTGCGCCTGGAAATAGCCCTCGATGCGAGGTTCTTGTTGGCGTGGCGCGTCGCGCTCGTCGTTCGCCTGGTTGTCGAACCGGCGCCGCCCCCCGGTGCGCTTGGCGGCGCGGCGGCCCTTCGCCGCTGGCCGGCGACGCGCCTCGTTGCCGCCGGCGACTGCCTCGGCTACGCCGTCGTCGGCCAAGTCCGGCGCATCATAGCTCGTCGTCTCGGTCATCCCCGTAGCCAAACGGCGTTTCCATTGCCGCTTCTTCCTGTTCCTGCTGCTGAATGCGCGCTTCCTCGGCTTCGAGAATCTCGTCCGTGACTTTGCCGGCGGCGATTTCGCGCAGCGCGATCACGGTGTTCTTGTCGTCTTCGTCGGGCACCAGCGCCTGGGCGCCGCGATGCATCTGCCGGGCGCGCTGGGTGGCGCGCCGCACCAGCGTGAAACGGTTGTCGACGTGTTCCAGGCAGTCCTCGACGGTAACGCGGGCCATAAGGTTCCTCGGCGGAATGTGTGCGTGGCCGGAGTCTACAGGGCGCGGGGCGCCTACGACAACAGTTCCGCCAGCAGCGCTGCGTGGTCTTGCCGCGGCGGTGGCTTGCCGGCGCGCACGGCATGGACGATTCGCCGGATGTCCGCCACCGCCTGGCGAAAATCGTCGTTGACGACGAGGTAGTCGAAGTCGATGTGGTGGGAGATGTCCTCCACGGCCTGCGCGGTGCGCTTGGCGATGACTTCCGGGCGATCCTGACCGCGCTCGGCAAGGCGCCTGGCCAGGGCCCGCCGGGAAGGCGGCAGCACGAAGATCGAAACGCAGTCGCGCCAGCGCCGCCGCACCTGCGCGGCGCCCTGCCAGTCGATTTCCAGAATGATGTCGCAGCCGGCGGCTATGGTTTCGTCCACCATGTGCCGAGCGGTGCCGTAGCAGTGACCGTAAACGGTGGCCCACTCCAGGAACTCGCCGGCGCTGCGCATCCGGGCGAAGACGTCCGGCGTGACGAAGTGGTAGTCGACCGTGTCCACCTCGGCGGCGCGCCGGGGCCGGGTGGTGTGCGAGACGGACACCTTCAGCGAACGCTCGCTGCGCGTCAATTCTCTGATCAGGCTGGTCTTGCCAGCGCCGGAAGGCGCGGCGATGACGAACAGGCGGGCCGGCAGGACGGCCCGGGAAGCCGGCCCGCTGGACGGCGACGAGCTGGCGGCCGCCTCCGGCTTCGCGCTGCCGTTCACTACTCGACGTTCTGCACTTGTTCGCGCGCCTGCTCGATGGCGACCTTCAGGTCCACCGCCAGACGAGCCGCCTCGGCCAGCGACGACTTCGCGGCCAAGGTGTTCGCTTCGCGATTGAGCTCCTGCATCAGGAAGTCCAGCCGCCGGCCGCACGACTCCTCGCCCTCCAAGCTGGCCCGGGCCGCGGCGATGTGGATGTCCAGCCGTTCGAGTTCCTCGGTGACGTCGGCCTTCTGCGCCAGCAGCGCGGCTTCCTGCTCCAGGCGGGACGACTCCAGCTGCGCCGCCAGCCGGCACACGCGCTCACGCAGCCGCGCAAAGTGCGCGTCGGCATGGTCCGTCATCAACTGCCGAATCCGCTTGCCGATCCGCTCGGTGCGCGCCAGGTGGTTGGCGATCAGCCGATGCAGCCCGGCGCCTTCTCGCCGTCGTTGCGCCAGCAGGTCGTCGAGGGCGGCGCCGAAGCAGGCCAAGGCGGTGGATTCGATCCGCGCGAGCTCGTCGGGGTCGTCTTCCAGCAGGCCGGGCCAGCGCAGCAAGGCGACCGGGTCGGCGATGGCGTTCACCGGCGCGCGCGCCGCGATTTCGCCCACCGCGGCCAACAGCCGGGTCAACGCGGCCTCGTTCAAGCGGGGGGCAACTCCATGCAGGCGCAGCGTCGCGTCCACCTTGCCGCGATGGAGGCGTCCGGCCGCTTGTTCGCGCAGCCGAGGTTCCAGCCCGCGCAGCTGCTCCGGCAGGCGAAAGGAGAGTTCAAGATAGCGATGGTTGACGGAGCGCAACTGCCACTCGACCCAGCCGTCGCTGGCTTGCCCGAATGCGGTCATGCTGGCAACCATGGGCGGATTATAATGCGCCACCGTTGACCTAGAGGACGCCGGCATGAACTGGCGACGACCCAGCGGCCGAGCGGCGGACGAACCGCGCAGCGTCGCCATCACGCGCAACTACATCGGCCATGCCGCCGGCTCCGCGCTGATCGAGTTCGGCGACACCCGGGTGATCTGCACGGCCAGCGTCGAACCGAGAGTGCCGCCGTTCATGCGCGGCCAAGGCCGCGGCTGGCTGACCGCCGAGTACGGCATGCTGCCCGGCGCCACGCACACGCGCGGCGAACGCGAGGCGACCAGGGGCAGGCAGAGCGGGCGCACGGTGGAGATCCAGCGCCTGATCGGCCGGTCGCTGCGCGCCGCGGTGGATCTGCGCAAGCTGGGCGAACGCACCATCAAGGTCGACTGCGACGTGCTGCAAGCAGACGGCGGCACGCGCACGGCCTCCGTCACCGGCGGCTGCGTGGCCCTCGCGGACGCCCTTGGCAAATTGGCGCCGAACGCCCTGGTCGCGCTGGTGGCGTCGGTTTCGGTAGGCATCTACCGCGAGCGCTGCGTGCTCGACCTGGACTACGCCGAAGACTCCAAGGCGCAGACGGACATGAACGTGGTGATGCTGGACGGGCGCGGCTTCGTCGAAGTGCAGGGCACCGCGGAGGACGGCACGTTCGGCCGCGACGCCCTGGGCGAACTGCTGGACCTGGCGGAAGCCGGCATCGACCGCTTGTTCCTCGCCCAGAAGGACGCCCTCGCCGCGGCCAGTCGATGACGATGCGCTGCGAACCGGTCGGGCGCGATGAGGCGATGGCGTTCGTACACGCGATGGTCGAGCGCAAGGTGCTGGCGTTCGGCGACTTCGTGCTGAAGTCCGGCCGCCGCAGCCCCTACTTCTTCAACCTAGGCGCGGTCGCCGATGGCGCAGGGCTGGCCTTGCTGGGCGACGTCTACGCCGCGCAGACGATGCTGCTGCCGCAAGTGCCGGACGTCGTGTTCGGCCCGGCCTACAAGGGCATTCCCATCGCCGTCGCCACCGCCATGTCGCTGGCGCGGAACGGCTTCGCCGTCGGCGCCGCCTACGACCGCAAGGAGGCCAAGGCGCACGGCGAAGGCGGACGCCTGGTCGGTGCGCAGCTCGCCGGCCGAAAAGTGGCCATCGTCGACGACGTGGTGACCGACGGCGCCGCCAAGCGGCAGGCCTTCGAGACCATCGCCGAAGCCGGCGGCGAGGTGGTTGGCGTGGTTTTGGCCCTCGACCGCCAGGAGCCCGCCCGCGAAGGAAGTTCCGAAACCGCCGTAGAAGCCCTGCGACGCGGCTTTCGCGTACCGGTACGCTGCGTTGCCAGGCTGGACGACGTGCTCGACTACCTAGGCAGCCGCGGCGAGTACGCCGGCGTCCGAGCACGCTTGGCGGAGTACCGGCAACGCTGATGCCCACCTGAGCGGCTTGCCACTTGGACGCGAGCCCGGACGGTTAGCGAGAGGCCCTGTTGATCAAGAACCGTCCCGCCAGACCGCTTGCGCTGGCAACGATCACCGCAACCGCAGCAATTGTCTGGCCTTGAGTCGCAAGGTAGATGCCGCCTCCGATGCTAAAGGAGCGCCAAGGAGAACCCAAAGTACTGGCCGAACTTCGAGTCCTTTGCGCTGGCCCGCAACGCGATGCCTTCCATTGAGACGCGGTGCGCCTGCTCTTTCTCGGCCATTGCGAGGATGCGATCGGCGCTACCGGGAAGCACGCGGTCGTATTCGCCATACATGGATGGCGGTGGCAGAGGCCCGGAGAAAGACGCAGCCTCAACAACGGAATTCGAACCTGTTCCGGCAGTGCATCAAGCACGGCCTTCGGCGGCAACTTCGAGGTGGCCTGTTCGTTCTCGCCAAGTTCCTTGACGCGGCTCTCTGACTTGGCAGGTTGGGGTAGGTCTTCAGCCTTGCGGCGGTGCCTGCGTCTCGGCATGTCTTTCCAGCGCTCCGTACATGGCCTTGCCGATGCGCTCCAAATCTCGACGCTGCGCATCCCGCGGATACACGGGAACTACCAAGGTTGCGTGGAAGTCGCCGGCGCCGCTCATTGTTCTCAGCAAGGCGTTGCCGAACGCTCGCCCGCGTCCGGAACCGCCTTCGCGCACATCCGCTGCCAGTGACAGCGCTTTGTCTAGCATATCGGTTCTTGCCACCGCAAAGTCTCCTCAAGGCGCATTGGACAAAGCCCGACTGCCGTTGTCAAGCATGTTTTTTCGCGAATGAAGTGACGATGTGAACGAACGGGCTCGGCTCGGCGGACGCAACAAACTGCAACACGCTAGGAAACCTCTGTTTAAGTGTCCCGGACAGACCGTGAACCCTTCTGGGACGGCGGTTGTTTTCCCCGCAAAGGTACTTGATCAGACCTTCCCTAGCGGAAACCAGTGCCTCTGCCGTATCGCTGTCGTGGCACGACCGCTAGGGCTTGGCGCGTTCGAGCAGGACGATGCGCCAGCCGCGCCACTGGCTGCGCAGCTGCTCCGTCGCCCGCACCTCGAAGCGCAGCGTGCCGGCCAGGCCGTCGGCGTCCGTCGCCACCACCGTCACCGTCGCCGTGCCCTCGCCAAACGCCTCGACGATCAGCAGCCCGTCGCGCAGCCGCACCCGCACGACCGACTCGTCCGACGACTCCGCGACGTAGGCCAGCACGTCCTCCGACCCGAAGCGCTCCGACAGCTCCACCCGCAGGTCGTCGCCGCCCG
This sequence comes from Candidatus Azotimanducaceae bacterium, assembly GCA_965199875.1. Taxonomy (GTDB): domain Bacteria; phylum Pseudomonadota; class Gammaproteobacteria; order Pseudomonadales; family Azotimanducaceae; genus VXYL01. Next base: position 1,312,149 of record OZ241346.1, read on the forward strand.
ACTGCAGCGCCTGGGCCTCCAGACCCGCCACCGTCGGCGGGCGCTTGAACAGCGCCAGCGGCGGGCCCGCCGCAGTCGCCAGCCCATCGAAGCACGGGCGGAGCAGTTCGCCCTGCTCGCACTCCGCGTCGGGAACCGCCGGCGCCGAGGACAGCCGCGCCAGCAGCAGCGGCGCTCCGTCCTGCTCCACCGTCGCCGGTTCGCCGCGCACCGCGCCCGCCGGAATCGACAGCGCGACTCCTTCCGGTTCCGCCAGCACCGCCTGCATCGGGAACGGCGCCCCCTCGCGCACCCGCGCCGACAGCGACGCCGGACCCGGCGCCCACGCCTCGGCGTCGGTGCGAACCAGCTCCATCGTCAGCAGGAACGGCGCGCCCGGGTTGTCCTGCAGCCGAACCTCGTCCAGCGCCGCCAGACCCTCGAACATCCCCGCCGGCAGTTCCTCCAGGGCGTTGCCCGACAGGTCCAGGCGGCGCAGGCCGGATAGACCCGACAGCGCGCCCGGCGGCAGTTTCGACAGGCCGTTCCCCGGCAGGCGCAGATCCGCCAGCAGGGGCTGTCCGCCCAGCGACTCCGGCAGCGATCCGATGCGGTTGCCGCCGAGACGCAGCGAGCGCAGGTTCGGCAGCATCTCCAGGGCGCCGCCCGGCCACGCCGACAGCCGGTTGCCCGACAGGTCCAGCAGCCGCAGCCCCGACAGGCCCAGCAGGTCCTCCGAACGCAGCCGCGAAACCCCCGCCCCCGCCAGACGCAGCGAACTCCGCGACGACAGGTCCGCCACCGCCGCGCAGGACAGCGACCCGCGCAGCGCGTCGCGCACCGCCGCCTCCCGGTCGCACACCCCTTCCTCGATGGTCGCCAGCGCGCTCGGCTTCGCCCCGAGGCCGTAGCCGGCGTCCGCCGCCGGCGCCGACAGCGCCACCACGAAGCGCTCGCGAACCGGCTCCACCTCGTCGTCGTCCACGACGCCGATGGCGATCTCCGTCCGCTCCGCGCCTTCCTCGAACACCGCCACGCCGCCGGCGCCGCCGTCGTGGTCCGCGGCGTCCGCCGACGCCCCCTCGGCCGCCGGCGACAGCACGTAGGGAACCTCCAGCCGCCGCGGCGCCGGGCGGCTCGCCAGCAGCGCCAGGCGGATCGTGCCGCCCTCCGGCGCCGAGGCGTCGGCGGCGAACGACACCGCCGTGCCCACCCGCACCGCGAAGCTCTGCGACGCGCTCTGGCCGCCGGCGTCCGTCGCCGTCGCCGTCACCCGCGCCTCGCCCGGACGCAGCCCCGCCACCGCCAGAATCCCGCCGCTCAGCGTCGCCGACGCCACCCGCGGATGCGAACTCTCCGCCCGGTAGGTCAGCGCGCCGCCCTCCGGGTCCCGGAACGCGGCGCCGAGGTCCAGATGCACCGCCGCGCCGACGTCCAGCTCCAGGTCCGCCAGCCTCGACGCCACCTCCGGCGCCAGATCGACCGCCGGCGTCTCGGGCGCCGGCGTCTCCGGTTCCGGCGGCGGCGGGACGGCGAACTGCCGGGTCGCGTCGAACCGCCGCCACTTCAGCGACGGGTACTGGCTGGAGGTGCCGAAGTCCCACGGATCGTCGGCCTCGTAGTCGCCGTCCAGATCGAGGTTCCAGGCCGCGTAGATGCCGTCGTAGTCCGTGGGACGCTGCAGATCGGCCGTGCTCTGGCCCTCCGGCGCGTCCAGGTCGTCGTCGTCCGGGATGCCGCTCGCCGTCGCGTCCCAGTAGCTCGCCGTCGCCGTCGTGCCGCCGCCCACCAGACCGTCCTTGTGCGGGCAGGCGCCGGTCACCGCGCCAGCCGACCAGCTCGCCTCCACGACGCCGACGACGTTGTTCAGCTGGCCGCCGGCCAGACCGCCGGCGCTGGCGTTGCTGGCCGTGTCCGTGCATTCCACCGCCGCCGTCGAGTAGCTCGCCAGGATCTCCGCCGCGGGGTACATCTCGCCCACCAGGCCGCCGATGGAAGTCTCCCCCGACACCGCGCCAGTGCTCCAGCTCGCCGCCACGCGGGAGCCGTTCTGGGCAACGCCGGTCAGCGCGCCGGCGGTATACCCCGACACCCGCGCGTCCGGCAGCCCCACCGCCTCGATGCGTCCACTCGCCGCCCCGAACAGACCCGCGTAGCGGGAGGCGCGGTTCACGAACAGGTTGCGCAGCAGCCGGCCGTTGCCGTCGAAGCGCGCCGTGAAGGGATCGGGAGGGTTGATGGCCATGCCCACCGGTTCCCAGCCGAGACCGCCGTTGTAGTAGTCGTCGCCTTCGTCGCCGGCGACGACGCCGCCGGCCTCCGTCCAGGTGCGGCCGTTGCCGTCGGTGTCGAAGTCCAGGTCCGCGGTCAGCTCGTAGCCGACGCACGCCACCCCCGACACCGCCGTCGGACAAACCGCGCCGCCGCGCGGGTTCGGGAACGCCGCGGCAAAGCTGCTCGTCGCCGTCGGCGCCGGCGTCCCGTCGCCGTCCAGGTCCCAGCGCATCGCGTTCAGCTTCGCCAGACTGTCCACCTCGATCAGGCCGTCCGCGTCCGTGTCGTGGTCCACCGTGACGTTGCGCACCGTCACCGGAACGTCCGGGCCAGCCATGACCGCGCCGTAGTTCGTCACCGCGTGGGTCAGCACCGCCTCGGCGTCCGACAGGCGGTCGTGGTCCGCCACCGCCGTCACCGTCACCGTCTGCGCCGCGTCCCAGTTCGTCGAATCGAACAGCAGCGTGCTCGTCGCCACCGTCAGGCCGGCCATGCCGGTCGCCGCCACCGCCACCGTCGTCGTGCCGCTCGCCGGCGGCGCCGTCAGCCTAACTCCGTACGTCGCCGTGCCGCCCTCGGCGACGGCCAGCGACTCGGGTTCCGCCACCACACCGGCCGTCTGGACGTCCTCCACCCGCACGCTCACGCCGGGCCGCCGAATCAATGCCAGCGAGGCGTAGTTCCCGGTGCCCGTCGAGTCGTGCGACACGACGACCGTCTCGTCCTCGCCGTCGGCGTCGGCCACGCCGCTCACCGTCACCGTCCGCGCCGTGTCCCAGTTCGTCGCGTCGAAGGACAGCGCGGGCTGGTCGCCGGCCGTCTCCCGGTCCGTGTCCACGGTCGCCTTGAGCGAGTTGGTGACCGTCTGCACCGTCACCGCCGCCGTCGGCGCGACGTTCAGGCGCACCGTGTACGTCGCCGTCGCGCCTTCCGCCACCGTCAGCGACGTCGGCGACACCTTCAGCCCTGCCACGTCGTCGTCCACGGCTGTCACATTGATGTTGGCGACGGACACGCCGCCGTAGTCCGCGCCCGTCGGCGTATGCGTGATCGTCTCCGCGTCGTCCGTCGTGTTGGCGTCGTCCACGCCCGACACCGCCACCGTCTGCGGAACCTTCCAGTTCTCCGCCGTGAACGTCAGCGTCCGCGGCGCCGCCGTGGCGATGGCCGTGCCGGCCGTGGCCACCGCCACGCTCACCGGGCCGCCCGCCGGCTGGGTGTCCAGAACCAGCGTGTACTCCGCCGTGCCGTTCTCCTGCACGTCCAGGCTCGTGGCGGACAGCGTCGCGCCCTTGGCGTCGTCGTCCGTCACCGCGAACGCCACCTCCGCGTCCTCCACCTCGCCGTAGTCCGCACCGGACGGGTCGTGGGTCAGCGTCACGCTCTCGTCGGCGCCGTCGTCGTCCTCGGCGGCGCGCACCGTCACCGTCTGCGGCGCGTTCCAGTTCGCGGCGTTGAACAGCAGCGTCGCCTGCTCGCCGGCGGCCGTCGCGTCCGCGTCCACCGCCGCCGTGCTCTCGCTGCTCGAAATGGCCACCGTCACCGGGCCCGTCGGCTCCGAGTCCAGCTGGACGGTGTAGGTCGCCGTCCCGCCTTCCACCACGCCGCTCAGCGTCGTCGGCGACAGCGTCAGACCCTGGGAGTCGTCGTCGGCCACCGTCACCCGCACCCGCGGGCCGCTCGCGACCCCGGGGATGCCCTGCACCGGGTGGGTGACGTGCGCCACGTCGTCCACCGCGTCGTCGTCCCGGCCCGCCGTCGCCGTCACCGGCTGCGCCGTGTTCCAGTTCGTCGCGTTGAAGGACAGCGCCCCGCTCAAGGTCACGTCCGGGTTGCTGCTGGTCGGCGTCACCGTCACCGGGCCGTCCGGCTGCCCGGTCAGCACCACCGTGTAGCTGCCGACGTTGGCGTTGGTGCTTCCCGGCGCCTCCTGCAGCGCCAGCTCCGTCGCCGACAGCATCACGCCGCCGGACGGCATCACGTCCACCGTGCCGGTGTCCAGATCCCCGCCGAAGCGGTGCGCCGCAGCCCGCACCCGAACCGCCAGCGTCGACTGCTGCGTGAAGTCCGTGCTGTCGAAGCGCAGCCGCAGCGTCGTCGACGTGGCGCTGTTCCTCGTCGCCGTGGCGATGGACAGGCCGGCGATGGACGGCGCGGCGACCAGCTGGAAGCCCGACGGCGAGACGCCGGCGCCGAACACGCTGCCGGACAGCTCGACGACCACGCTGGCGCCGTTCAGGTTCGTCTCCATCAGCGCCGTCGGCGTCGTGGAGACGATGCGCGCCTCCGCCTCCGGCACGGTGACCATGAACGTCACCGTGTCCCGGTCGCCCGGCCCTTCGTTGCTGTCGCTGTCGTCCACTGCGACGGTTACCGTGGTGGAGGTCGCCGCGGTCGGCGCGCCGCACACCGTGCGCGCGGTCGCGCAGTCCGGCAGGCCCAGCGACAGGCCCGCCGGCAGCCCCGCCGGCGTGTAGACGTAGGCGCCGTTGCCGGCGGTCACCGCCGGCAGCTGGAACGGCTGGATGGCGACGCCGCCCGGGAAGGTCATCGCCGCCAGCGTCGAGGTGGCGAACACCGGCGCCGTGTCCGGCTGCGCGTCCAGCTGCGGCGCCGCCGCCAGGCCGCGGTACTTCAGGATCGGATGCTGGTTCGGACGCCCGAAGTCCCACGGGTCGGCGTCGTCGCCGTCGCCGGTGGCGCCGTCGCCGTCCACGTCCTGGTCGTCCCAGGTCGCGTAGATGGCCTCGCCGGGATCGCCGACGAGCGTGTCGTAGTCCGTCGGCGCCTGCAGGTCCGCCGTCGGTTTGCCCTCCGGCGGCTGCGGCGGATCGTCCACATCGTCCGCGAACTGGCTCAGCCCCGTGTCCCAGTAGCTCGCCGCGACCGTGCCGTCGCTGCCCAGGGCGAAGGCGGCCCGGCTCGCGCAGCCCGTGCCGGTCACCCGCCCCGTCGAGTAGCTCGCCGCGATGGACGAATTCGAACCTCTGAGGCCCACCAGACCTGCGCCCGAACTGCTCGTGCCCGTGCAGGACACGGTCGCGGCCGAGTAGCTCGCCACCACCACCGAATCGTTGAGCGCGCGACCCGTCAGGCCGCCCACATTCTGCCTCCCGGACACCGACCCCGAGACCCAGACCGCCCCCATGTGTCCGCCGTTCGCGCCCGCCAGCGCGCCCACGTCGCCGTCGCCGCCTTGCACCCGCGCGTCCGGCAGCCCCAGCGCAACGATCTCCGCATCCACGGTGGCCGCGAACAGCCCCGAGTAGTTCCGCGAGCGGTTCACGAACAGGTTGTCGATGACCTTCCCGTTGCCGTCGAACTTGGCGCTGAAGTGCGTGGCCGCGGACGGCGAGGACGTCGGACCGATGGGATCCCAGCCCATGCCGCTGTTGTTGTACGCATCCCCCGTGTCGCCCGTGCCGCTGGTGTGCGTCTGCCCGTCGCCGTCGGTGTCGAAGTCCAAGTCGTTCAGGAGTTCGTAGCCCTTGCAGTCGTTGTCGTCCGCGTCGGCCGTCGTCGTCGGGCAGGCCAGACCCGTGCCGGCGGCGTTGAACACCGCGTTGAAGAACGTGCTGGTGGCGGTGAAGTAGGCCGCCGTCGACGTGGCGCCCGGCGCCGGCGCCCCGTCGCCGTCCAGGTCCCAGCGCACCGCGTCCAGCTGCGCCAGCCGCGTGATCTCGATCAGGCCGTCCCCGTCCGCGTCGTAGTCGTTGCGCTGGGAGGCCACGTCCATGCCGCCATACTTCAGCGCCGGATAGTTGTACGCGCTGCCGAAATCCCAGGCCTCGTCGGCGGCGTCCACCGTGCCGTCGGCGTTCGTGTCGTGGCTGTTCCACCCAGCGAAGGTGCCGGTCGCCGAGGTCGGCGCCTGCAGGTCGCTGGTGGTCCCACCGCCGCCGCCCTGCCCCGTCGTCTGCCAGTCCCAGGTGGAGCCCGGGGCGCTGCCGGACTGGTTTCTTCGGGCCAACAGGCCGCCCCGAAGGGCGGACCCGTCCCAGGACACGCGCCCTGTCGCGTAGGAGTTCGTGAAGACCGAGTAGTTGGTCGTCGCCCAGCCGACGAGCCCGCCGACGTTCCCCGTGCCGCCGCGGACGTGTACATGCACCGTCCCGGCCGCGTAGCTGGCGACGATGGGGGCTGACGCATGCCCCACCAGGCCGCCGACGTCAGGCGAGAGGACGGAGCTGGCCGAAACGGCCGCCGTCGAGTAGCAGGCGCGGATGACGCCTTCGAAGAGGTACCCCACGAGGCCGCCCACCACGACGCCGCGACCGCCGCCGCTGGACGCCGACACCGTGCCGCCGCGGACGTAGACCGCCTCGATGGTTCCATCACTTTGTCCGGCCAAGGCGCCCACGCCGCGGTAGTTGGCGCCGGGGCCGCTGGTCGCCGTCACGGAAACGTCGACCAGGCCCAGGTTCGACACGCGGCTGCTGCCCCCCAGTCCCCAGAACAGTCCCCGTTCGCCGCCGCCGGTCGTGGTCAGGTTGGAGATCGCGCGGTTGTTGCCGTGGAAGGTCGCCGCGTACACGCCGCCGATGGGCGCCCAGTTTGGGAAGTCGTCGTCCGCGTCCACGTCGCCGTCGTTGTCCGTGTCGAAGTCCAGGTCCGCCATCAGCTCGTAGCCGGCGCAGTCGCCGTCGTCGTTCATGTCCGGGCCGTCCAGACAGCCCATGTCCTCCAACCGCGCCGAACCCGCGAAGGCGGCGCGGTAGCTCGTCTCGTTGCCGCCCGCGTCGCCGTCGCCGTCCAAGTCCCAGCGCACCGCGTTCAGCTTGGCCAGCGAATCGATCTCGATCAGGAAGTCGTTGTCCGCGTCGTAGTCCGCGCCGCCCATCTCGTCGTCCTCGGCCGTGGCCCGCACGGTCGTCGTCTCGCCGCCGTACTGGGCGCCGTTCGCCTCGTTGGAGATGTCCGTCCACTCGCCCACCGCGTCGTCGTCCTGCTCCGCCCGAACCGTCACCGTGCGCGCCGTCCTCCAGTTCTGCGCCGTGAACGTCAGGCTGCCCGGCGTCGCCGTGATCGCCGCGTTGCTGCTCGTCGCCGCCACCGTCACGTTGCCGCCCGCGGGCAGCGTCGACAGGCGCACCCGGTACGTCCGCGTCTGCCCTTCGCGCAGCGACAGCGCCGTCAGCTGGTCGCCGGGCGTGTTCGGGTCCGTGTCCACGATCACGCCCACGTCGTCGTCCGCCACGTCCGCCCGCAGGACCGCGAACACCCCGTTGTAGCCGCCGCCGTTCGCCTCGTGCCGGATGTCCACCTCCTCGCTGTTCGGATCCGTGTCGTCCACCGGCGTCAGCCACGCCGTTTGCGCCGTGTCCCAGTTGCCGGTGGTGAAGCTCAGCGTGTTCTGCAGGCCCGTCGCCGGGTCGGTGTCCACCGTCGCCGCGGCCGTGTCGGCGCTGGTCACCGTCACCGTCACCGTGCCCGTCGGCAGCGCCGACAGTTTCACCGTGTAGGGCGTGGTCGACGTCGCGCCTTCCACAAGCGCAATCGGGCCGGAGTCCGCCACGTTCGCCGTGCTCGGGTCCGCGTCGATCACGATCGCCGCCCTCTCGTCGTCCTCCACCGTCACGCTCACGCTCGACGCCGTCGCGCCGTAGCCCGGCGACACCGCGTGGTTGATCGTCGCCGTCCCGTCCACGGCGTCGTCGTCGTCCTGCGGCGACACCGTCACCGTGCGCGCCGTGTTCCAGTTGGTCGGCGTGAACGTCAGCGTGTTCTGCAGCCCCGTCGCCACCTCCGTGTCCACCGTCGCCACGTTCGCGTCGGTGCTCGTCACCGTCACCGCGACGTTGCCCGTCGGCTGGCCGCCGAGAACCACCGTGTAGGTGCCGTCGCTTCCCCCCTCCGTCAGCGTCAGGCTGCTCCGGCTCACCGCCACCGACGGCGTCGGCACGATGTTCACCGTCGGCGTCGTCAGCGCCCCGGCCAGCGTGTGCGCCGAATCCGCCACCCTCACCGCGAGCGCGCGCAACGTGTTGAAGCCGCCAGAATAGCCCAGCGTCAGCGTCGCCGACGTGTCGCCGTCGGTCACCGTCGCCACCGAGGCGATCCGCAGCCCCGGCAGGTTGGTCGTCAGCGAGAAGCTGCCCGTCCCCACGCCGCTCTCGAACGCGGCGTTGGTCAGCGCCACCGTCACCGTCGCGCCGTTCAAGGTCGCCTCGGCCAGGGCCGCCGGCGCCGTGATCGCCGCCGACGGCACCACCACCGCCACCGTGAATGTCAGCATGTCCTGGTCCGCCGACTGCTCGTTCGAGTCCGAGTCCGAAACCGTGATCGTCACAGTCACCGGCGTGGTGGTCGCCGTCGGCGTGCCGCACACCGTGCGCGGCGCGTTGCCGGCGCAGCTGCCCGTGCCGTCGGCGTCGAACACGAGGCCCGTCGGCAGCCCGCTCTCGGCGTAGGTCAGGACGCCGTTGCCGGCGCCCGCCGCCGGAATCTGGAACGCCGGGATGGCGCGGCCGTGCTGGAACGTCTTGTTCGACACCATCGCCGTGCCGAAGTCCGGCGCCGTGTCCGGCTGCGCGTCCAGCTGCGGCGCCGCCGCCAAGCCCCGGTACTTCAGGATCGGGTGCTGGTTCGAGAGGCCGAAGTCCCACGGGTCGGCGTCGTCGTCGTCGCCGGTGGCGCCGTCGCCGTCCACGTCCTGGTCGTCCCAGGTCGCGTAGATGGCCTCGCCGGGATCGCCGACCAGCGTGTCGTAGTCCGTCGCCGCCTGCAGCGCCGCCGTCGACCGCCCAAGCGGCGGATTGCCGGCGATGTTGCTCAGGCCCGTGTCCCAGTAGCTCGCCGCTATCGTGCCGATGCCCGTCGTCCCCGCCAGGCCGGTCAGGATCGCGCAGTTGCCGGTCACCGTCCCCGTCGAATAGCTCGCCGCGATCGAACCCACGTGGCTGGTGCCGACAAGGCCGCCCGCCCGGGTGTTCGGCTGCGAGCTCGTGCAGACCACCTCCGCCGTCGAGTAGCTCGCCACCAGGGTTCCGTAGTTGTAGCCGACCAGCCCCCCCACGTCGTCGTCGCTCGACACCGAGCCGGACGACCACGCCGCCCCCGCGAAGCCGCTGTTGTAGCCGACCAGCGCCCCCACGTAATCGTCGCCGCCCCGCACCAGCGCGTCCGGCAGCCCCAGCGCCACGACCTTCGCGTCGCCGGCCAGGCCCGCGAACAGACCCGAGTAGTTCCGCGCCCGGTTCACGAACAGGTTGGCGATGATCTTCCCGTTGCCGTCGAACGTCGCGTTGAAGTGCGTCGTGGCGCTCGGCGAGGACTCCGGGCCGATGGGATCCCAGCCCATGCCGCTGTTGTTGTACGCATCCCCCGTGTCGCCCGTGCCGCTGGTGTGCGTCTGCCCGTCGCCGTCGGTGTCGAAGTCCAGGTCGCTGCGGAGCTCGTAGCCCAGACAGTCGTTGTCGTCCGCGTCGGCCGTCGTCGTCGGGCAGGCCAGCCCGGTGCCGGCGGCGTTGAACACCGCGTTCGCGAACGTGCTGGTGCCGCTGGCGGCGAAGTAGCTCGACGTGGCGCTGGACACGGGCGCGCCGTCGCCGTCCAGATCCCAGCGCACCGCGTGCAGCTGCGCCAGCGTCGAGATCTCTATCAGCCCGTCGCCGTCGGCGTCGTAGTCGTTGCGCTGCGAGGCCGGATCCTGACCGCCGTACTTCAGCGCCGGATAGTTGTGCGCCGTGCCGAAGTCCCAGGCCTCGTCGGCGGCGTCCACCGTGCCGTCGTCGTTGGTGTCGTGGTCGTCCCACGCGGCGAAGGTGCCCGTCGCCGAGGTCGGCGTCTGCAGGCCGCTGGTGGTCAGCGCCGCGCCCAGGGCGCTGGCGCTCTGTCCGGACGTCTCGCTGTTCCAGTAGGACGCCGTGGAGGTGCCGCTGGCGTTCTGGCCGACCAGGCCGCCGTTCGCCGGACTCGAACCGACGCCGGAGACGGCGCCCGTCGCGTAGGAGTTCGTGACGACGGCGGCGGTGGTGTCGGCGCGCCCGACCAGGCCCCCGAACCGCCCGGCATCCCCCGCGCTGCCGCTCACCGCGCCGGTGGCGTAGCTGGCGGCGACGGCGCCCCGCGACAGCCCGACCAGGCCGCCGACGTCGACGGACAGCCCCGCTCCCGAAACGGCGGCCGTCGCGTGGCAGGCACGGAGAACGCCGCCGGCGTGGACGCCCGCCAGACCGCCCACGAACGCGTCGTTGCCGTAGGACGTGACGGAAACCGCGCCGCCGCGGACGTGGACGGCGGCCACGGTACCCCGGACCACCGCCGCCAGACCGCCGGCACGGGCACGGGTGGAGCCGATGCTGGTCACGGCGACATCGACCAGGCCCAGGTTCGACACGCTGCTGCCCGTTCCCAGTTCCGCGAACAGCCCGCGGTCGCCGGCGCCGTTCGTGGTCAGGTTGGCGATCGTCCGGCCGTTGCCTTGGAAGGCCGCCGTGTAGGCGCCGCCGATGGGCGCCCAGTTGGCGTAGGAGTTGGGATCGTCCGCATCCACATCGCCGTCGTTGTCCGTGTCGAAGTCCAGGTCCGCCATCAGCTCGTAGCCGGCGCAGTCGCCGTCGTCGCCGGCGTCCGGGCCGTCCAGGCAGCCCATGTCCTCCGCCAGCACCGAACCCGGGAAGGCGGCCCGGTACGTCGAGGTCGAGGCCGAGGGCGAGCCGTCGCCGTCCAGGTCCCAGCGCATCGCGTTCAGCTTGGCGAGCGAATCGATCTCGATCAGAAAGTCGCCGTCGGCGTCGTAGTCCGTGCCGGTCATCTCGTCGTCTTCGGCCGTCGCCCGCACGGTCGTCGTCTCGCCGCCGTACTGGCCGCCGTTCGCCTCGTTGGCGATGTCCGTCCACTCGCCCACCCGGTCGCCGTCGTGCTCCGCCCGAACCGTCACCGTGCGCGCCGTCGCCCAGTTCTGCGCGTTGAACGCCAGGCTCCCCGGCGTCGCCGAGATCGCCGCGTTGGCGCTCGTCGCCGTCACAGTCACGTTGCCGCCCGCCGGCAGCGTCGACAGCCGCACCGTGTAGGTCCGCGTCTGCCCTTCGCGCAGCGCCAGCGCCGTCAGCTGGTCGCCGGGCGTGTTCGGGTCCGTGTCCACCAGCACGCCCACGTCGTTGTCCGACACCGCCGCCTGCAGGATCGCCGAGACGCCCGTGTAGCCGCCGCCGTTCGCCTCGTGCCGGATGTCCGCCTCCTCGCTGTTCGGATCGTCGTCGTCCACCGCCTTCAGCCACGCCGTCTGCGCCGTGTCCCAGTTGCCGGTGGTGAACGTCAGCGTGTCCTGCAGGCCCGTCGCCGCGGCCGTGTCCACCGTCACCAGGCCCGGGTCCGCGCTCGTCGCCGTCACCGTCACCGTGCCCGTCGGCAGCGCCGACAGCTTCACCGTGTACGGCGTGCTCGTCGCCACGCCCTCCGTCAGCGCCAGCGGGCCGGCGTCCGCGACGTTCGCCGTGGCCGGGTTCGCGTCGATCACGATCGCCGCCGTCTCGTCGTCCGCCACCGTCACGCCCACGCTCGCCGCGGTCGCGCCGTAGTTCGGCGACACCGCGTGGCTGATCGTCGCCGAGCCGTCCACCGCGTCGTCGTCGTCCCGCGGCCCCACCGTCACCGTCTGCGCCGTGTTCCACGTCGTCGGCGTGAACGACAGCGTGTTCTGCAGCCCCGTCGTCCCGGTGTCCGTGTCCACCCTCGCCACGTTCGTGTCGGTGCTCGTCACCGTCACCGTCACCGTGCCCGTCGGCTGGCCGCCGAGCACCACCGTGTAGGTGCTGCTCGCGCCTCCCTCCGTCAGCGCCAGGTTCGTCCGGCTCACCGCCACCGACGGCGTCGGCAGGATGTTCACCGCCGGCGTCGTCAGCGCCCCGGCCAGCGTGTGCGCCGCGTCCGCCACCGTCACCGACAGCGTCCGCACCGTGTCGAAGCCGCCGGAGTAGCCCAGCGTCAGCGTCGCCGACGTGTCGCCGGCCGTCACCGTCGCCAGCGAGGCCACGCGCAGCCCCGGCAGGTTCGTCGTCAGCGTGAAGCTGCCCGCCGCCACGCCGCTCTCGAAGGTGGCGTTGGTCAGCTCCACCGTCACCGTGGCGTTGTTCAGCGTCGCCTCCGGCAAGGTCGCCGGCGCCGCGATCGCCGCCGACGGCACCACCACCGCCACCGTGAACGTCAGCATGTCCTGGTCCGCCGACTGCTCGTTCGAGTCCGAGTCGGAAACCGTGATCGTCACCGTCACCGGCGTGGTGGTCGCCGTCGGCGTGCCGCACACCGTGCGCGGCGCGTTGCCGGCGCAGCTGCCCGTGCCGTCGGCGTCGAACACGAGGCCCGTCGGCAGCCCGCTCTCGGCGTAGGTCAGGACGCCGTTGCCGGCGCCCGCCGCCGGAATCTGGAACGCCGGGATGGCGCGGCCGTGCTGGAACGTCTTGTTCGACACCATGGCCGTGCCGAAGTCCGGCGCCGTGTCCGGCTGCGCGTCCAGCTGCGGCGCCGCCGCCAAGCCCCGGTACTTCAGGATCGGGTGCTGGTTCGAGAGGCCGAAGTCCCACGGGTCGGCGTCGTCGCCGTCGCCGGTCGCGCCGTCGCCGTCCACGTCCTGGTCGTCCCACGCCGCGTAGAGGGCCTCGCTGTTGACGACCGTGTCGTAGTCCGTCGGCGTCTGCAGCGCCGCCGTCGTTCTGCCCTCCGGCGGCTGCGGCGGGTCTTCCGTGTCGTCCATGATCTGGCTCAAGGTCGTGTCCCAGTAGCTCGCCGCCACCGTGCCCTCGTTGTACGCGAAGGCGCGCCGGAGGCCGCAGGGGCCCGTCACCGTCCCGGTCGAGTAGCTCGTCGCGATGGTGGAGCTCGCGCCGTTGGTGCCGACCAGCCCGCCGGCGGCGCGGTAGGCGCCCGCCTGCGTGCAGACCACGGTCGCCGTCGAGTAGCTCGCCACCACCGTCGACGTCGCCTGCGCCGCCCCCACCAGGCCGCCGACGTTGCCTCTCGCCGTCACCGAACCCGACGACCACACCGCCGCGACGCGCCCGCGGTTCGCCCCGGCCAGCATCCCCACCGTGCCCTGCCCGTCGCCCACGTAGGCGTCCGGCAGACCCAGCGACGTCACCAACGCGGCGTCCGACAGCGCCGAGAACAGCCCCGAGTAGTTGCGGCTGCGCTTCACGAATAGGTTGTCGATGACGCGCCCGTTGCCGTCGAAGCGGGCGCGGTAGTGCGTCGCGGCGCCCGGCGTTTCGTTCGGGCCGATGGGAACCCAGCCGTCGTCGGCGTTGTAGTAGGCGTCGCCGGAGTCGCCGGCGCCGTTCGCGTGCGTGCTGCCGCTGCCGTCGGTGTCGAAGTCCAGGTCGTTCAGCAGCTCGTAGCCCAGGCAGTCGTTGTCGTCCGCGTCGTCCTCGGTCGGCGCACAGAAGCCCTCGCCGCTCGGATTGAACACGCCATCGGGGAACGCGCCGTAGTAGCTCGACGTGGCGCTGGCCACGGGCGCCCCGTCGCCGTCCAGGTCCCAGCGCACCGCGTTCAGCTGCGCCAGCGTCGAAATCTCGATCAGCCGGTCGCCGTCGGCGTCGTAGTTGGTGCGCTGGTCGGCCGGGTCCAGCCCGCCCCAATTCAGCGCCGGATAGTTCAGCGGGCCACCGAAGTCCCACGGGTCCGCGTCCACGGCGCCGTCGCCGTCCACGTCCTGGTCGTTCCAGAGGCGGTAGATGTCGCTGGCGGCGGTGCCGTACGTCGTCGGCGTCCGCATGGCGGTGGTCGACAGCCCTCCCGCGATGCCGCTCAGGCTCGTGTCCCAGTAGCTCGCCGTCGTCGTGCCGCTGCTGGTGGACACCAGACCGCCCCTCACGCTCGTCGGGCAGTTGCCGGTCATCGCGCCTGCCGCGTAGCTCGCGACGATCGTGCCGTTGTTGCGGGACACCAGCCCGCCAATCCGCGCCCAGCCCGCGTTGACCGTGCATTCCACCGCCACCCTCGCGTACGACGCCACGATCTTCGCCGACGACGACTGCATCTCCGCCACCAGACCGCCGACGCCGCCCGCCCCGGACACCCGTCCGGTCGCGTACACCGCCTGCACCTGGCCGTTCATCACGCCCGCCAGCGCGCCCAGCCGGACGCCGCTGCCCGTCACCGAGACGTCCGCCAGGCCCAGCGCCCGGATCGTCGAACTCGCCGTCGTCGTCGAGAACAGGCCGCGGTCGTTGCCGGCGCCGGTCACCTTCAGGTTGGAGATGACGTGCCCCCGGCCGTCGAACGTCGCATCCCAGCCGGCCACGGGCGTCCAGCTGGCGAAGTCGTCGTCCGCGTCCACGTCGCCGTCGCCGTCGGTGTCGAAGTTCAGGTCCGCGGTCAGCGCGTAGCCGTCGCAGCCATCCGCCAGCTGGTCGATATCCGGGCCGTCGGGACAGCCGATGTCGGCGGCCGCGCTAGGGAAGACCGCGCCGTAGTTCGCGGCGTTGCCGGCGGACGGAACGCCGTCGCCGTCCACGTCCCAGCGCATGGCGTTCAGTTTGGTAAGCGAGTCGACGTCGATCAGGCCGTCGTTGTCGGTGTCGTAGTCCGTGCCGGCGCTGGGCTGGGCGTCCTCGACGCCAGCCCGGACGAAGCCCGATACGCCGTCGTAGCCGCCGCCGCTGGCCGCGTTCGTGATCGTTGCCGCCTCGTCGACGGCGTCCGCGTCGCCTGCCCCTGTCACCGTCACCGACTGCGCCGTGCTCCAGTTCTGCGTCGTGAAGGCCAGCGTGCTGCGGGACACCGTCACCGCCGGGTTGTCGCTCGACACGCCCACGGTCACCGGGCCGACCGGCGTGTGGGACAGAACCACCGTGTAGGCGCCGCTGCCGCCCTCCGCCAGCGACAGGCGGTTCGGCGACACGATCAATCGCTGCACCGCGACTGGGCCGCGAACTTGAAGCGTGTAACGGCCGCTTTGGTTGTCAAAAGACCCCACGCGAACGTAGTATGTGCCTACATTCAATGTTCGGGTAATTTGGAAGTTGCCGCCAATGCCGGGGCCGTCGTCGTTTGTCGCCAGTTGCGTACCGGCTGAGTTGTAAAGCCAGCCCTGCGTGTCTGAAGTGCCCGTCGTGCGGATTGTTACGGGGCCGCCTTCGGTCAGCAACGTAAAGCTGAAGTAGTCCTCGTCGTTGCCCGGGTAGATGGCGCCCGACGTGTCGCTAGTCAAGGCAACGCTGGTGGCGCTTGAACGCGTGTTGGCGTGGTTGTCAGCGCTCTCGTAAAGGCGCAATAGGTATTGGCCGGTATCGCTCCCCAAAGACCCGACGCGAACGTAGTACGTGCCTGCGCTCAATGTTCGGACAATTTGGAATGCATCGTCATAGCCGCTGTTGGCGTCTGCCGCCAGTTGCGTACCGCCTGAGTTGTAAAGCCAGCCCTCCGAGTCTATGTGGGCGTCGGTCTCGATCACGAGGGCCGTTTGGGCCGACAACGTAAAGCTGAAGTAGTCCTCGTCGCTGCCGGGGTCGATTCTGCCCCGCGTGTCGCTAGGAAAGGCAACGCTAGTGGCGGCGGCGCGCGTATTGCCGTGGTCGTCTTGCCCATGCGCCATCGTGGACAGCATGGCGGCCGCAAAGGCGAGCGTGGCGATGATGGCGCGCCGCATGGTTCGAGTCTCTTCGTTCATAGGTAAACCAGCGTGATGCTGCCGGCAAAGTACGAAGCCTTCACCGTGGAACTGGTGTTGTAGCCGACCAGGCCGCCGGGGGTGTAGCCGGTGCAGGTGCTTTGGCAGCCCATGCCAATGACGCGGTTGGTGAAGGCGGTGGTGGACTGTGCGCCGGCGTTGGCGGCGAGGAGCCCCAGGCACAAGGCGAAGAGGCGACCGCTACGCATGGCGGCGCTTGGGAACCGGCAGCGACGCAAGGCCCGGCTAGCCTTCTGCTGGGGGGGGGGGGGGGATACGCTCCGGCACCTCAGCGGCGTGACCTGCCCGGCGCCATCGACAATCATCTCGCTCCACCCTCCCGGAACACAACAGCGCGGAACATACCATGTCACCAAGTCAATTGCAGGCCGGACGCCGAACGTTGCCGCCGTAGATGCCAATTCTCATGTTCGGTTTCTCAAAAGTCAGCGAGCGGCGCACCATAGCCGAATCGCGGGCGCCAACGCTCGCTCAAGGCATCCGCGGCATCCTTGACTTTGGCTAGCGGTCGTCGCTGGCGCGTTCCAGCAGGACGATGCGCCAGCCGCGCCACTGGCTGCGCAGCAGTTCCGTCGCCCGCACCTCGAAGCGCAGCGTGCCGGCCAGGCCGTCGGCGTCCGTCGCCACCACCGTCACCGTCGCCGTGCCTTCGCCAACCGCCTCGACGATCAGCAGCCCGTCGCGCAGCCGCACCCGCGCCACCGATTCGTCCGACGACTCCGCGACGTAGGCCAGCACGTCCTCCGACTCGAAGCGCTGCGACAGCTCCACCCGCAGGTCGTCGCCGCCCGACTGCAGCGCCTGGGCCTCCAGACCCGCCACCGTCGGCGGGCGCTTGAACAGCGCCAGCGGCGCGCCCGCCGCGGTCGCCAGCCCGTCGAAGCACGGGCGGAGCAGCTCGCCCTGCTCGCACTCCGCGTCGGGAACCGCCGGCGCCGAGGACAGCCGCGCCAGCAGCAGCGGCGCTCCGTCCTGCTCCACCGTCGCCGGCCCGCCGCGCACCGCGCCCGCCGGAATCGACAGCGCGACTCCCTCCGGTTCCGCCAGCGCCGCCTGCATCGGGAACGGCGCGCCCTCGCGCACCCGTGCCGCCAAGGACGCCGGACCCGGCGCCCACGCCTCGGCGTCCGTGCGCACCAGCTCCATCGTCAGCAGGAACGGCGCGCCCGGGTTGTCCTGCAGCCGAACCTCCCGCAGCGCCGCCAGACCCTCGAACATCCCCGCCGGCAGTTCCTCCAGCGCGTTGCCCGACAGGTCCAGGCGGCGCAGGCCGGATAGACCCGCCAGCGCGCCCGGCGGCAGTTCCGACAGGCCGTTGCCCGGCAGGCGCAGATCCGCCAGCAGGGACTGCTCGCCCAGCGACTCCGGCAGCGATCCGATGCGGTTGCCGCCCAGACGCAGCGAGCGCAGGTTCGGCAGCATCTCCAAGGCCCCGCCCGGCCACGCCGACAGCCGGTTGCCCGACAGGTCCAGCAGCCGCAGCCCCGACAGGCCCAGCAGGTCCTCCGGCCGCAGCCGCGAAACCCCCGCCCCCGCCAGACGCAGCGAACTCCGCGACGACAGGTCCGCCACCTCTTCGCAGGACAGCGACCCGCGCAGCGCGTCGCGCACCGCCGCCTCGCGGTCGCACACCCCTTCCTCGATGGTCGCCAGCGCGCTCGGCTTCGCCCCGAGGCCGTAGCCGGCGTCCGCCGCCGGCGCCGACAGCGCCACCACGAAGCGCTCGCGAACCGGCTCCACCTCGTCGTCGTCCACGACGGCGATGGCGATCTCCGTCCGCTCCGCGCCTTCCTCGAACACCGCCACGCCGCCGGCGCCGCCGTCGTGGTCCGCGGCGTCCGCCGACGCCCCCTCGGCCGCCGGCGCCAGCACGTAGGGAACCTCCAGCCGCCGCGGCGCCGGGCGGCTCGCCAGCAGCGCCAGGCGGATGGCGCCGCCCTCCGGCGCCGAGGCGTCGGCGGCGAACGACACCACCGTGCCCACCCGCACCGCGAAGCTCTGCGACGCGCTCTGGCCGCCGGCGTCCGTCGCCGTCGCCGTCACCCGCGCCTCGCCCGGACGCAGCGCCGCCACCGCCAGAATCCCGCCGCTCAGCGCCGCCGACGCCACCCGCGGATGCGAACTCTCCGCCCGGTAGGTCAGCGCGCCGCCCTCCGGGTCCCGGAACGCGGCGCCGAGGTCCAGTTCCACCGCCGCGCCGACGTCCAGCTCCAGGTCCGCCAGCTTCGACACCACCTCCGGCGCCAGATCGACCACCGGCGTCTCGGGCGCCGGCGTCTCCGGTTCCGGCGTCTCCGGTTCCGGCGTCGGCGGCGGGACGGCGAACTGCTTCGTCACGTCGAAGCCGCCCCACTTCAGCGACGGGTACTGGCTCGACGTGCCGAAGTCCCAGGGGTCGTCCGGGCCGCCGTCGCCGTCCAGGTCGACGTCCCAGCCCGCGTAGATGCCGGTGTAGTCGATGGGCCGTTGCAGATCGCCCGTGCTCTGGCCGGCGCCGCGGGCGCTCGTCGTCTGGCCGGTGGCGACCGTGTCGTAGTAGCTGGCCGTGGTGGCCGCGGCGTTGTCCACGACCGCGCCGACGAGCCCGCCGACCCCCGACGCGCCGGAGACCGGGCCCGCCGCCCAGCTGCTGTCGATGGTCGCCATCCCCGGGTTCGCCACGCGGCCGATCAGTCCGCCGGCGTCGTGCGCGGACGTCACGCGGGCGGTGGAATAGGACGCCGCAACGCTGCCGTCGCTGCCCCCGGTGGAGCCGAAAGCGCCGATCAGCCCGCCGCCAGCGGCGAACTGGGCATCCGTCGCCACGACCCTTCCCGTCGAGTAGCAGCCCGCCACCGCGCCGTTCGACCAGCCCGCCAGCAGGCCGCTGTACCGATCCCGCACGTAGCCGTCCACCAGGCCCAGGGACTCGATCCGCCCCGCGCCAGCGACCAGGCCGAAGAGCCCCGCGTAGCCGGTGGCGCCCCTGTTCCGGTTGACGAACAGGTTCCCGACGACATGGCCGTTGCCGCGGAAGACGGCGCGGTAGTAGCTCGACGGAACGGCCGTGGCGTCGCCGATCGGCTCCCAGCCGAGGCCGCCGTTGTCGTAGTCGTCGCCGTCGTCGCCGCTGACGACGCCGCCGGTTTCCGTCCAGGTGCGCCCGTCGCCGTCGGTGTCGAAGTCCAAGTCGGTCGTCAGCTCGTAGCCCCGGCACGCCACCCCCGAAACCGCCATCGGGCACGCCGCGCCGCCGCGCGGGTTCGGGAAGGCCGCCGCGTAGCTGCTCGTCGCCGTCGGCGCCGGCGTCCCGTCGCCGTCCATGTCCCAGCGCATCGCGTTTAGCTTCGCCAGGCTGTCGATCTCGATCAGGCCGTCGGCGTCGGCGTCGTGGTCCACCGTGGTGTTGCGCACCGTCACCGGCACGTCGGGGCCGGCCATGACCGCGCCGTAGTTGGTCACGGCGTGCGTCAGCGTCGCTGCGCCGTCCGCCAGCCGGTCGTGGTCCGCAACCGCCGTCACCGTCACCGTCTGCGCCGTGTTCCAGTTCGTCGAGTCGAACAGCAGCGTGCTCGTCGCCACCGTCAGCCCGGCCATGCCCGACGCCGCCACCGCCACCGTGCTCGTGCCGCTCGCCGGCGGCGCCGACAGCCTCACTTCGTACGTCGCCGTGCCGCCCTCGGCGAGCGCCAGCGACATCGGCTCTGCCACCACCCCGGCGGTCTCATCGTCGCGCACCAGCACGTCCACGCCGGGGCGCCGGATCGCGGCCAGCGAGGCGTAGTTGCCCGTGCCCGTCACCGCGTGGGTCAGGCCGACCGTCTCGTCGGCGCCGTCGGCGTCCGCGGCGCCGGCCACCGTCACGGTCCGCGCCGTGTCCCAGTTCGTCGCGTCGAAGGACAGCGTCGTCTGGTCGCCGGGCGTGCCCGTGTCCGTGTCCGCCGTCAGCTTCGCCGTCGCGCCGCCCACCGCCACCGTCACCGCCGCCGTCGGCGCGACGTTCAGGCGCACCGTGTACGTCGCCGTGCCGCCCTCCGCCACCGTCAGATTCACCGGCGACACCTTCAGACCCGCCACGTCGTCGTCCACGGCCGTCGCCGCGACGTCGGCAACGGCCACGCCGTCGTAGCCCCCTCCGCTCGGCGTGTGCGCGATCGTCTCCGCGTCGTCCGTCGTGTTGGCGTCGTCCACGCCCGTCACCGCCACCGTCTGCGGCACGTCCCAGTTCTCCTCCGTGAACGTCAGCGTCCGCGGCGCCGCCGTGGCGACGGCCGTGCCGGCCGTGGCCACCGCCACGCTCGCGGGGCCTCCGACCGGCTGCGTGTCCAGAACCAGCGTGTACTCCGCGGTGCCGTTCTCCTGCACGTTCAGCGAGGTCGCCGACAGCGTCGCGCCCTTCGCGTCGTTGTCCGTCACCGCGAACGACACGGCGACGTCCGATACGCCGCCGTAGTCCGCGCCGGAGGGGTCGTGGGTCAGCGTCGCCGTCCCGCCCTCGCCGTCGTCGTCCTCGGCGGCGCGCACCGTCACCGTCTGCGGCGCGTTCCAGTTCGCGGCGTTGAACAGCAGCGTCGCCTGCTCGCCGGGCGCCGTCGCGTCCGCGTCCACCGTCACGGCGCCGTCGCTGCTGGCGATGGCCACCGCCACCACGCCGGTCGGCGCGCTGGCCAGCCGCGCCGTGTAGGTCGCCGTCGCGCCTTCCGCCACGCTCAGCGTCGTCGTCGCCAGCGTCAGCCCCTGGGAGTCGTCGTCGGCCACCGTCACCCGCACCCGCGGGCCGCTCGCGACCCCGGGGATGCCCTGCACCGCATGGGTGATGAACGCCACGTCGTCCACCGCGTCGTCGTCCCCGCCAGCGGTCACCGCCACCGTCTGCGCCGTGTTCCAGTTCGCCGCGTTGAACGCCAGCGCGCCGCCCACCGTCACGTCGTCGTTGCCGCTCGTCGGCGTCACCGTCACCGCGCCGTCCGGCTGCCCGGTCAGCACCGCCGTGTAGCTGCCCTCGTTGGCGTTCGTCGACCCGGGCGCCTCCTGCAGCGCCAGCTCCGTCGCCGACAGCATCACGCCGAGAGTCGGCGTCACGTCCACCGTGCCGGTGTCCAGATCCCCGCCGAAGCGGTGCGCCGCCGCCCGCACCCGCACCGACAGCGTCGACTGCTGCGTGAAGTCCGTGCTGTCGAAGCGCAGCCGCAGCGTCGTCGACGTGGCGCTGTTCCTCGTCGCCGTGGCGATGGCCAGGCCGGCGATGGGCGGCGTGGCGACCAGCTGGAAGCTCGACGGCGAGATGCCCGCTCCGAACACCGTGCCCGACAGCTCCACCGTCACCGCCGCGCCGTCCAGGTTCGTCTCGATGAGCGCCGCCGGCACGATGCTGGCGATGGCCGCCTCCGCCTCCGGCACCGTGGCCATGAACGTCACCGTGCCGCGGTCGCCGGGGCCTTCGTTGCTGTCGCTGTCCTCCACGACCACCGTCGCCGTGGTGGAGGTCGCCGCCGTCGGCGTGCCGCACACCGTGCGCGCGGTCGCGCAGTTCGGCAGGCCCAGCGACAGGCCCGCCGGCAGCCCCGACGGCGTGTAGACGTAGGCGCCGTTGCCGGCCGTCACCGCCGGCAGCTGGAACGGCTGGATGGCGACGCCGCCCGGAAACGTCATGGCGGCAAGCGTGGAGGTGGCGAACGCCGGCGCCGTGTCCGGCTGCGCGTCCAGCTGCGGCGCCGCCGCCAGGCCGCCGTATTTCAGGATCGGGTGCTGGTTGGAGAAGCCGAAGTCCCACGGGTCGGCGTCGGCGCCGGCGCCGGCCGTGCCGTCGCCGTCCACGTCCTGGTCGTCCCAAGCGGCGTAGATGGCCTCGCCGGGATCGCCGACGAGCGTGTCGTAGTCCGTCGGCGCCTGCAGAACCGCCGACGTCCTGCCCTCCGGCGGCTGCGGCGGGCTGTCCGTGTCGTCCCCGATGCCGGTCAGGTTCGTGTCCCAGTAGCTCGCCGGCTCCGTGCCGGGGCTGTTGTTCACCAGACCGCTCCTGCGGATCGAGGGGCAGTTGCCGGTTATCCTGCCCGCCGCGTAGCTCGCCGCGATCACGCCGTCGTTGCGCGCCGCCAGCCCGCCGACTCGCGCCCAGAGCGCGTTGAACGTGCAGCGTACCGCCACCCTCGAGTACGACGCCACGATCCGCGCCGACGACGACCGCACCTCGGCCACCAGGCCGCCCAAACCGCCGGCCCCCGTCACCTCGCCAGTCGCGTACACCGCCGCGATGCGCCCGTTGTACGTGCCCGCCAACGCGCCCAGCCGGACGCCGCTGCCCGTCACCGAGACGTCCACCAGCCCCAGCGAGCGGACCGTCGCGTCCGCCGTCGCCGTCGCGAACAGCCCGCGGTCGTTGCCGGTGCCGCTCACGGTCAGGTTCTTGATCACGTGGCCGCCGCCGTCGAGCGTCGTCGCCCAGTTGGCGATGGGCGCCCAGTTGGGGTAGGGGTCGCTGGGGTCCACGGCGCCGCTGCCGTCCGTGTCGAAGTCCAGGTCGCCCGCCAGCTCGTAGCCCAGGCAGTCGTTGTCGTCCAAGTCGTCTGGCGTCGTCGGGCAGGCCAGGCCCGTGCCGGCGGCGTTGAACACCGCGTTCGCGAACGTGCTGGTGCCGCTGGCGGCGAAGTAGCTCGACTCGTTGCCCGCCGACGGCGCTCCGTCGCCGTCCACATCCCAGCGCGTCGCGTGCAGCTGCGCCAGCGTCGAGATCTCGATCAGACCGTCGCCGTCGGCGTCGTAGTCGGTGCGCTGGGCGACTGGGTCCAGCCCGCCGTAGTTCAGCACCGGATGGTTCCAGGCGCTGCCGAAGTCCCACGGGGCCTCGTCCGCATCGCCGTTGCCGTTCACGTCCAGATCTTCCCAAGCCGCGTACAGCGTGCCCGTCGCCGAGGTCGGCCCCTGCAGGGCGCTGGTGGTCTGGGCCGCCGACCCCGCCGTGAGCCCCGTGGTGCCGGAGTCGTAGTACACGTTGTGGTAGTTCTCGCCGCTGCCGTCGTCCGCGGCGGTCACACCGCTCACGCCGCTGCCCGCAACCGTGCCGGCGAAGTACGACGCCCTCACCGTGGTGGGCCCAGTGTTGCCGCCGATCAACCCGCCAGCGCGCACGCTGCCGCTGCCGCCCTCGTCGACCAGTCCCGTCGCGTAGCAGGCCACCACCGTCGCCCCGTTGTGGATCAATGCGGCCAGCCCGCCGGCGTAGGAGGCGGAGTTGCCCGCGCCGGTGACGCTCGCGGTGGAGTAGCTGGCCGCCAGCCGGGAGCCGGAACCGGTCACCCTGCCCACCAGCCCGCCGGCGCGGGCGAGGCCGGTCGAACCGACATGCACGCGCCCCGAGGCCCAGGACGCGATCACCGTTCCGTTGACCACCACCGCCAGCGGCGCGATATCGGTGCTGCTGCCGCCGACGCCGCTCACGTCGACGTCCGCCAGCCCCAGGCCGCGGACGGTGCCGCTCACGGTGTTGAACAGTCCCGCGCTGCCCGCCGCGCCGACGATGGTCAGGTTGGAGATCACATGGTTGTTGCCGTCAAAGGTGGCCGAGTAGGTGCCGCCGATGGACGCCCAGTTGGCGTGGGAGCCCGGATCGTCGGCGTCCACGTCGCCGTCGCGGTCCGTGTCGAAGTCCAGGTCCGCCGTCAGCTCGTAGCCGGCGCAGTCGCCCTCGTCGTCCACGTCCGGGCCGTCCAGGCAGCCCATGTCCTCGGCCATGATCGAACCCGCGAAGGCGCTGCGGTAGCTCCCCTCGTTGGCGCTCGAATCCACGTCGCCGTCGCCGTCCAGGTCCCAGCGCACCGCGTTCAGCTTGGCCAGCGAGTCGATCTCGATCAGGTTGTCGTCGTCCGTGTCGTAGTCCGCGCCATCCATCTCGTCGTCCTGGGCCGTGGCGGCGATTACGATCGTCGCGGCGCTGTCGTACTGGGCGCCGTCCGGGTCGTGCGCGATCGTCCCCCGCTCGCCCACCGCGTCCGCGTCCTGCTCGGCGAGCACCCGCACCGTCTGCGCCGTGGCCCAGTCCGTCGTCGTGAACGTCAGGCTCGCCGCGCTGCCGAACGTCCCTCCCGACGTTCCGGGCGCCACGTCGATGGCCGGGTTGTCGCTCGCCACCGCCACCGTCACGTTGCCGCCCACCGGCAGCGTCGACAGGCGCACCGTGTACGTCGTGGTCTGCCCTTCGCGCAGCGCGAGCGGCACCAGCTGGTCGCCGGCGCGCCCAAGGTCCGTGTCCACGATCACGCCCACGTCGTCGTCCGCCACCGTCGCCGCCAGCCGCGCCGTGGCGCCGTCGTAGCCGCCGCCCTGCGCCGCGTGGTCGATGGCCGTCTCCTCGCTGTTCGAGTCGGCGTCCTGCACGGCCGTCACGGTCACCGTCTGCGCCGTGTCCCAGTTCGTCGTCGTGAACCACAGCGTGCTCTGCAAGCCGGTCGCCGCGGCCGTGTCCACCGTCACCGCGGCCGGGTCGGCGCTGGTGACCGTCACCGTCACCGGGCCCGTCGGCTGGCCGGTCAGCACCGCGGTGTAGGTGCCGACGTTGGCGTTGCTGGTTCCGGGATCCTCCGCCAGCGCCAGCGTCGTCGCCGAGAGCATCACGCCGCGGACCGGCGCCACCGCCACGGTGCCCGTGTCCTGGTCGCCGCCGAAGCGGTGCGCCGCCGCCAGCACCCGCACCCGCAGCGTCGCCTGGGTGTCGAAATTCATGCCGTCGAAGCGCAGCGTCAGCGTCGCCTGGGTGGCGCTGTCGCGGACCGCCGAGGCGATGGAGAGGCCGGCGATGGCCGGCGTGGTCGCCAGCTGGAAGCTCGACGTCGAGACGCCGCCGACGAACACGGTGCCCGACAGTTCGACCCTCAGGGTCGCGCCGTTCAGGTTGGTTTCCATGAGCGCCGACGGCGTGGTGCTGGAGATGCTTGCGGACGCTGCCGGCACGGTGACCAGGAAGGTCAGCGCGTCGCGGTCGTTCGCCGCCATGTTGCTGTCGCTGTCGTTGACGGTGATCGTCACGGTCCCGGCGTGCGCCGCGGTGGGCGCGCCGCACACGGTGCGCGCGGTGGCGCAGTCCGGCAGGCCAAAGGACAGCCCGGCCGGCAGCCCGCTCGCTGCGTAGCGGTAGGCGCCGTTGCCGCCGGTGGCCGCCGGAACCTGGAACTCCACCGCCAGGTTGCCCGGCAGCGTCATGTCCGCCACCGTGCCCGAGAAGTCCGGCGCCGTGTCCGGCTGCACGTCCAGCTGCTGCGCCGGCGCGAGGCCGCGGTACTTCAGGATCGGGTGCTGGTTCGAGCGCCCGAAGTCCCACGGGTCGTCGTCCTCCGCCTCGCCCGAGACGCCGTCGCCGTCCACGTCCTGGTCGTCCCACGCCGCGTAGATGGCCTCGCCGGGATCGCCGACGACCGTGTCGTAGGACGTCGGCGCCTGCAGCACCGCCGTCGTCCTGCCCTCCGGCGGCTGCGGCGGGTTGTCCGTGTCGTCGGCGATCTGGCTCAAGGTCGTGTCCCAGTAGCTCGCCGCTATCGTGCCGTTGCCCGCGAGGGCCAGCGCCGCCTTGCTGCCAGCCGGACACGCGCCCGTCACCCGCCCGGTCGAGTAGCTCGCGGCGATCAAGCCGCCGTCGTGGTAGCCCACCAGACCGCCGGCCACGGCGTTGCCGGCGCTCGACGTGCATTCCACCGCCGCCGCGCTGTAGCTGGCGACGATGCGCGCGCCCGCGGTGGTCGTCCCGCCCACCAGACCGCCCGGAGCACTGCCCGCCCGCACCGTGCCGCTCGACCAGACCGCCGCGATGCGACCGCGATGCACCCCGACGAGACCACCGGTCAGGTTCTGCGCGGCTTGGATGCGGACGTTCGGCAGGCCCAGCGAGGTGATGGTCGAGCTTGCGGTGGTGCCCGCGAACAGCCCCTGGTACTGCCACGTGCCGCGGTTGATGAACAGGTTGTCGATGACGTGGCCGTTGCCGTCGAAGGTCGCCGTGTAGTTGGCCGCGGTGTTCGCCGCCGTCGAGCCGATGGACATCCAGCCGGTGCCGGCGTTGTTGTACGCGTCGCCGGTGTCGCCCGTGACCGTGCCGCCGGGCGCCGTCCAGGTGGCGCCGTTGCCGTTGGTGTCGAAGTCAAGGTCGTTCAAGAGCTCGTAGCCCCGGCAGTCGTCGTCGTCCGCATCGTCCTCGGTGGTCGGGCAGAGGCCGGCGCCGCCGGGTTGAAAGCGCGGGTTCAGGAACGCGCCCGAAGCGTGGAAGCTCGCCTCGTTGCCGGTGGACGGGGCGCCGTCGCCGTCCAAGTCCCAGCGCACCGCGTTCAGCTGCCCCAGCGTCGTGATGTCGATCAGCCCGTCGCCGTCGGCGTCGTAGTCGGTGCGCTGGAGAGCGGGATCGAACTCGCCGTATTTCAGCGCCGGGTAGTTGCGGGCCGTGCCGAAGTCCCAAACGTCGTCGATGGCGCCGTCGCCGTCGACGTCGTGATTATTCCAGTTGGCGTATATGCCGCTGTAGCCCAGCTGTCCCTGCAAGTTCGTCGTGGACTGGCTTCCGTCGTAGCTGACCTGGTAGAGGCTCCCCAGCCGGGAGGACACCGAGCTGTCCCAGTAGGTGTCCGTGACGGTTTGTTGGGAGCGGCTCACGACGCCGTGGAACCTGCGGGCGCCGGAAGGCCCGGAGTGCGTCGCGACGGCGTAGCTGGCGCGTATCGTGCCGTTGTTGTTGTCGGACACGAAGCCAGCCATGAAGGCATTGGTGCCGGCGCTTTCGGCGTGCAGATGGGTGCCGCTGACGTAGCTGTTGACGATCGTGCCTGGATTGTTGTGTCCCACGAAACCGCCCATGTTGTCCGTCGAGCCTTCGCCGGCGCTCCGCACGCGGCCGCCCAAGACGTAGCAGGCGCCGATCGTGCCTTGGTTTATGGCGGCCAAGGTGCCTATGTGTATGTCGCCGTTGCCGTAGATGTCCGGATTGACCAGCCCCAGCCCGGTCACCCGGCCACCGCTCCCCACGCGCGAAAAGAAACCGACGAAATAGTCGCTGGGCCGATTCACTCTCACGTTGGAGATGGTGTGTCCGTTGCCTTGAAAGGTCGTGGTGTAGGAGCGCACGTCGGTGTCTGAATCGCTGGGCAGCTTGCCGATGGGAATCCAGCTGGCGTAGGAGTTCGGATCGTCCGCGTCCACGTCGCCGTCGCGGTCCGTGTCGAAGTTGAGATCCGCCGTGAGCTCGTAGCCGGCGCAGTCGCCGGCCGCGTCCGCGTCGGCGTCCGGGCAACCCATGTACTCCATCGCCACCGTGCCCGCGAAGGCGGCCAGGTAGGTCGACGTGGCGCTCGGCGTGCCGTCGCCGTCCAGGTCCCAGCGCACCGCGTTCAGCTTGGCCAGCGAGTCGATCTCGATCAGGCGGTCGTTGTCCACGTCGTAGTCCGTGCCGGTCTGCTCGTCGTCGTCCACGGTGACGCGCACCACGGCGGCGGTGTTGGCGGTGTCCATGTAGCCGCCGCCGGTGGCGGCGTTGGCCACCAGCGCCAGCTCGTCCACCGCGTCCGAGTTGTCGTCCACCGGCGCGACGGTGACCGTCTGCGCGGTGTTCCAGTTCTGCATGGTGAACATGAGCGTGGTCGATGCGGCGCCGCCCACGGTCACCGCGGCGTTGTCGCTGGTGACGGTGACTGTGGTGGTGGCGGTGGGCGGGCTCTCCAACACCACAGTGTAGGCGCTGTTTCCGCCGCCCTCGGTGAGCGCAATGCTCTCCGTCGAGACGTTGACCCAACGCCCCGGCGCGACCGACACCGTGCCGGTGGTGAGCGCCGCGCTGTGGGTCGTGGCGGCGACGGCGACGGTGACGGAGATGGTGGCGGCGGCGTCGAAGTCCGATCCGTCGTAGCGCAGGTACAGGATGGCGCGGGTTCGGCCGGAATTGAACGACAACCTGTCCACGGTGAGGCCGGATATCGTGGTGTTCAAGGTGAAGTGGGAGGTGGCCGCGACGGCCGTGTAGGTCGCGCCGGTGAGGTTGACGGCGATCCTCGCCGTGCCCAGGTTGCCTTGGTTCAGCGTCGAGGGGTTGGTGGAGGCGATGACGGCCGACTGCGCGAACGCCGATGCGCCGGCGAGCAGCGCCGCCAGCGCCAAGAGGCCCTTTGCACATCGCACGAAGGGCCGCATTCGCGAACTCGGCGACAACGTCGTCACGCCCCGGCCGGCGTCACCCCGCGATTCGGGGGGTGCGCTCCCGCACCTCGGCGGGCGCAACCTGCCCATTGCCATCGACAATCACTTCGCTCCGCCTCCCGGAACACGACAGCGCGGAACATACCAAATCACCAAGTCGACTGCAGCCGGCAGGCAGAGCAGAACCGCAGAACGGGGGTGCGACGTGGTAGTGCCAGCGCTCGGCGCCGAGCTACAGCGTCACGGAAACTCGCCGACCGCGCTCCGCGCTCTCGATGGCAGCCAGCACCATGCCGAGGCTCTTGGCGTTGTCGGCCGCGCAGGTCATGGGTTCGTCGCCGGATGCCAGCGCCGTCACCATCTCTTGCAAGCAGCCGGCGTGGCCGCCCGGGCCTTGCCACTCCGAGGCCGGCGCCACGCGCTTGACCGGTCGGCGGAAGCCTTCGTCCGCGGAGACGACCTCCGCGTAGGGCGCGTCGGCGCCGTTCCACAGCACCGTGCCCTTGCTGCCCACCAGCCGCCACTCGGACTCCCAGGACGTTGCCGCGCCCTCCGCGGACCAGGAGCCGCGATAGCAGAAGCGGGCGCCGTTGCTCATCTCGAACATCGCCAGCGCCGAGGCGCTGCCGCGATACCAGGAACCGGGGATGTTGAACTGCTCGCAGTAGACCGCGGTGGCGTCAAGGCCCGTCATGTAGCGGGCCTGATCGAAGGTGTGGATGGCCATGTCCAGCAGCAGCACGTTGGCCATCTCGTCGCGAAAGCCGCCGAAGTGCGCACCGACGAAGAAGTCTGCGCAGATCATCCCCAGTTCGCCGATCACGCCTTCGTCGACGAGCTGCCTGACGCCTTGGCTGCCGGCCAGATAGCGGCGGTTCTGCATCACCGCGTGGGTCTTGCCGCTGGCTTCGGCGATGGCAAGCAGCTCCCGCGCTTCCGCCGCGGTCGTGGCCAAGGGCTTCTCGGAGAGCACGTGGCAGCCAGCTTGCAGGGACTGGCCGGCTACCTGCCGCCGCGTTTCGGGAATCGAGGTGTCCAGCACGACATCGACGTCGAGCGCCTCGAGTGCGTCGTCGAGGGATTGATACGTCGGAACGTCCAAGCCGTGCCGCGAACCGAGCGCTTGCGCGGCTTCGGGCAGGACGTCCACCAGGCCGACGATGCGGATGTCCGAACGCGGCAGCAGAAGCCGCGTCCAATTGTTGCCCATGCCGCCGCATCCCACCAGCACGGCGCGCAACGCGTTCATCGCCGGAGGGCCGGTTCGGTGGTTGCCAAGAGTTCGCGAGACCGGCGAACCAACTTACCGGCCGGTCGGCACCTCGTTGAACGGAATGCCCTTGTCGACGCGCACGTCCTGGGGCAGCCCCAGCACCCGTTCGGAGAGGATGTTGAGCATGATTTCGTCGCTGCCGCCGGCGATGCGGCCGCCGGGTGCGGCCATGAACGCGCCCGGGTACAGGCCGCGGGCTTCCGCGAAGGCCGGATCGGTGACCGCGCCGGACAGTTCCAGCAAGTCCATGGCGAAGGAAGCCATGTCCTGGGTCTTGGATGCCGCCACCAGTTTGCCGATGGAGTTCTCCGGCCCCGGCGTCGCACCCTTGGACAGCGCCGTCATGGAGCGGTAGCCGGTGTACTTGAGGCCGGCTTCCTGGGCGTACCAGGTGGCGAGCTTGGCGCGCACGTTCCGGTCCTTGATGGCCGGCTGGCCGTCCACCTCCACCTTCTTGGCCAACTCGAAGACCTGCCGGAAGCCAACGCCGCCGCCACCGCCGCCGATGGCCATGCGCTCGTTCATCAGCGTGGTGATGGCCACCTGCCAGCCCTGGCCGACGGCGCCGAGGCGCTGGTCGTCGGATACGCGCACGTCGGTGAAGTACACCTCGTTGAAGTTGGCGCCGCCGGAAATCTGCTTGATCGGGCGGATGTCGATGCCGGGGGACTTCATGTCCAGAAAGAAGTAGGTCAGCCCCTTGTGCTTGGGCACGTTCGGGTCCGTGCGCAGCACGAGGATGCCGTAGTCCGAATAGTGGGCGCCGGAAGTCCAGATCTTCTGGCCGTTGATTACCCACTCGTCGCCGTCCTTCTCGGCGCGGGTGCGCAGCGCCGCCAAGTCCGAACCGCCGGCCGGCTCGCTGAACAGCTGGCACCAGATGTGCTCGCCGGACGCCAAGGGCGGCAAGTGCTCGCGCTTGTGTTCCTCCTTCGCCCACGTCATCAGCGTCGGCGCGGCCATGCCCTGGCCAATGGCGAAGACGCCGCCGGGGGTGGGGAACTTCGCCTCCTCCTGATTCCAGATCACCTGCTCGATGGCGGAAGCGCCGCGGCCGCCGTACTCCTCGGGCCAGCGGATGCAGGCCCAGCCGGCGTCGTACTTGCGCTTCTGCCACAGCTTGGCGGCCTGGATTTCGTCCAGGCCTTGGAGTTCTTCGCGGCTTGGCGCGTTCGCTTCCAGCCAGGCCTTCGCTTCGGCGCGAAACGAGGCTTCTTCGGCGGTGTCGTTGAAGTCCATGTCGTGTGTCCTCTCGATGAGCGTCCGGGCAAAGACGCTTAGGCGGCTGCGCCGTGTTCGATCGCGGAAATGAGCTTGTCCTGCCACGTCGCCTCGCTGCCGATGTTCACGGACAGCAGCTTGGCGCGACGGTAGTGGAACTGGCAGTCGAACTCCCAGGTGAAGCCCATCCCGCCGTGGGTCTGGATGTTCTCCTTGGAGGCGTAGTAGTAGGCTTGGGTGGCGCTCACCCGTGCCGTCGCCGCGGCGGCGGCCAGCTCGGCGGCATTGGTGTCCAAAGCCCAGGCGCCGTAGTAGCAGTTGGAGCGCGCCAGGGTGTTCTTGACGTAGGCATGGGCGAGCTTGTGCTTGATCGCCTGGTAGCTGGCGATGGGGCGGCCGAAGGCGTAGCGGCCGAGCGCGTACTCCTTGGCCATTTCCAGGGCCGCCTCGGCGCCGCCGACCTGCTCCCAGGCGAACAGCACGGCGGCGCGATCCAGCAGCCGTTGCGTCGCCGTCCAGCCCTTGCCGACCGTGCCCAGCGGCTCTGCCGGCGTTTCGTCGAAGACGAGGCGGGCGTGGGAACGAGTCGGGTCCAGCGTGCCCACGGGCGTTCGATCCGCCCCGGCGAGCTCCGCCAAGTAGAGGCTGGCGCCGTCGCCCGAGCCCGAGTTCGCCACCACCACGGCGAAGTCCGCAACGTCGCCGTCGGCCACCGGCAGCTTCGTGCCGGTCAGCCGTCCATCGGCAGCCGTCGTGCCCAGCTTGCCGGGTTGCGGGTGGCCCGCCCCTTCGGCCAGCGCGAAGGCGCCGATCGCTTCGCCGCTGGCGAGTTTCGGCAGCCACTTTTCGCGCTGCGCTTCGCTGCCGGCCAGCAGCAGCGCTTCGCTGGCGAGATAGACCGAGGACGAAAACGGCACCGGCGCGACCGCACGGCCCAGCTCCTCGGCAATGACGCACAGCTCCAGATAGCCGAGGCCGAGGCCGCCGTGCTGTTCGGGGATCGCGGTGGCCGTCCAGCCAAGCTCGGCGATCTGCTTCCACAGCGCCTGGTCGTAGGCGGCGTCGCCGTCCAGCACCGCCCGCACCGTGGCTGGCGGGCAGTTGTCTTGCAGAAAGCCCCGCGCTTGTTCGCGCAGCAGGTTCTGCTCGTCGGAAAACTCGAAGTTCACTTGACTTCCACCAAAGAGTTGTCGCCGCGGGATTGTAACCAAAACGCCGCCTCGCAAGGCCGACTGCTACACTCGCCCGCCCGTCACGCGCACGGACAGCAGCGATTCAGCCCAAGCCCGCCATGGATCCGTCGGTTCAGCCAGATCTCGGCTTCGTCAAGGTTGTCGCCGCAGCGCCGCCGGTGGCCATTGCCGACCCGCTGGCCAACGCGGATGCCATTCTGCGCGCCTATCGGAACGCCGCGCCGGACGCGGCCATCGTGCTGACGCCGGAACTCGCCGTCACCGGCTACACCTGCGAGGACCTGTTCTTTGCCGACGATCTGCGCCGCGCCGCCCGCCGGGCGCTGCACGACATCGCCAGCGCGACCGACCAGCGCGCGCTGGTGGTGGGCGCACCCTGGTGGCTGGCCGACGGAAGGGTCGCCAACTGCGCCTTCGTCTGCTGCCGCGGCGCCATCGTCGGCGCGGTGCCGAAGGTGGCGCAGCCGAACTACGACGAGTTCTACGAAAAGCGCTGGTTCGCCAGCGGCACGGACTGCGTGGTCGATGTCGACGATCCGCTGGGGCGCTTTCCACTGCGCGGCGACTTGATCTTCGACGTCGGCGCCACCGCCTTCGGCATCGAAATCTGCGAAGACCTCTGGGCGCCCAGCCCGCCGAGCGCCGGCCTTGCGCTCGGCGGCGCGGAAATCGTCCTGAACCTCTCCGCCAGCCCGGAACTGGTGGCCAAGGCCGACTACCGCCGCGACCTGGTGTGTACGCAGAGCGGGCGCACCATTTCCGCCTACGTCTACGCCGGCGCCGGCCCCAGCGAATCCACCAAGGACGTGGTGTTCGGCGGCCACCTGCTCGCTGCGGAGAACGGGCGACTGTTGGCGGAGTCCAAGCGTTTCGAGCTGGCCGGTTGCAGCTTGTCGGTGGTGGTTGACTGCCAGCGCCTGCGTCACGACCGCGAGCGCAACAACACCTTCGCCCGCGCAGCGCGGCCCGCTGCGACGCGCGTTCGCATCGGCGAGGCGCCGCGGCTTCCGGCGTCGGCGCGGGTCTATCCGCGAACGCCGTTCGTGCCGACGGACGAGCTGGAGCTGAACGCCCGGGCGCAGGAGATTCTCGCCATCCAGGCAACCGGCCTGGCGCGGCGCATGCAGGCCGCGGCGGCGGAACGGCTGGTGGTCGGCCTCTCGGGCGGCATCGACTCCACCTTGGCGGCGCTGGTCTGCGTGGACGCCCTGGCGGCGCTTGAACTGCCGACGCGCCAGCTGCTCGCGCTGACGATGCCCGGCCCCGGAACCAGCAGCCATACCATCGAGTCCGCGCGGCTGCTGGCGCAGGCGATGCACGTGCAGCTGCGCGAAGTGCCGATCAGCGAGGCCGTGCAGGCGCACTTGCAGGCCATCGGCCACCAAGGCGAGGCGGACGTGACGTTCGAGAACGCGCAAGCCCGGGAACGCACGCAGATACTCTTCGACGTCGCCAATCAGCGCCGCGGCATCGTCGTCGGCACCGGCGACCTCTCCGAGCTGGCACTCGGCTGGTGTACCTACAACGCCGACCACATGGCCAGCTACAACGTCAATGCCGGCGTGCCGAAGACCCTCGCCGCCTATCTGGTGCGCTGGTACGCCCGGCACCGCGCCGACTTTGAGCTGGCGAAGGTGCTGGAGCGCGTGCTGGCGACGCCGATCTCGCCGGAACTCACGCCCGCCGATGGCGACGACATCGGCCAGCGCACCGAGAGCATCATCGGCCCCTACGAACTGCACGACTTCTTCCTCTTCCACTTCCTGCGCGGCGGCGCTGGCGTCGAGAAGATCCACGCGATGGCATGCGCGTCGTTCTCCGGGAGCTACTCCGGCGGCGAGATCAGGAAGTGGCTGCGCGTGTTCTTCGAGCGCTTCTTCGCGCAGCAGTTCAAGCGCACCACGCTGCCGCCGGGGCCGAAGGTGGGAACCGTCAGCCTGTCGCCGCGGGGCGACTGGCGGATGCCGGACGAAGCCAGCGCCAACCTGGTTCTTGCGACGCTCGACTCGCTCGACCCCAACCGCTAGCGAAGCTGCGCCTTAGGCACGGAGTTTGCGAAGCAGCTTGCCCCCGCAGGCGCACGTCAGCGCCGGGGCTTCGAGTTGTCCGGACGGCGTGGCGGCACTCTCGGCGGCGGTTTGGGCGGCGGCGGCGGCGCCGGATCAGGCGGCCGCGGCGGTCTAGACGCCTTCTCAATCTCAATACCCGACGGCATATTCGTTTCCCAACGTGCTGTAGGCGTCCTTTGCACAGCGCACGTTCAGCCCGTGGTGCTCTGCCAGATGCGACGGCACGCGGGCCGTGACCAACTCTTCACGACGTCTCAAGTTCCGTATCTCGCCCCACGCATCTGCGCCATCCAAGCCCTCGAGACGCGCCCATAGATCTCGCCAGAGCAACGCCAAGTCCGCACAGCCATCCCGCGCCGCTTCCATCGTGGCCGCCTTGGATGCGTGACCGTAGTACGACGTCCACACGGCTGCTACCGCGACTGCGCCGGCAAGCACTTCAGCCACCCAGTTCGGGGCGTCGAACAGCAAGGAGCCCACCGCGCCGGTGGAACCAGTCGCCACAAAGGCCGTCAGCCCCATGTGCCACCGTTGCAGCCGCACTGCCATCGCGGCGTAGTAGCGCGTTAGACGTTCGGCATCCAGCAAGCCCAGCCAAACTTGGGAAATGTCGTGTTCGCTGGCCATACGCCAACCTTAGCGCCGCGACTTCATTCGGGCAACTCCTCCACCAAGCCACCAAGATGCGCCACCGGAGGAACTCGACATGTCTGGCCACGGCGCCGAGGCGCTGATCGTCGGATCCCCAACCCCCGGCAGTTCCGCTGGCGCGCTTCGGCCTTGGCTCTTCGGGGAACGCAACTCGTCACAAACCGCTATTGCAAATAAGAATGTGTACCATTACGCTTCCGCTTTGAATGTTCATTACGAAAGTCCCAGGAGGGAATTCATGCCCAAGTTCATCAAGCCCCTGCTTCTTTCCGTGCTGGCCGCCTTCGCACTGGGCGCTTGCGAAGGCGACGATGGAGCGACCGGCCCCCGAGGCCCGCAAGGCCCGGCCGGTCCGCAAGGAGCGCAAGGCGACGCCGGCGCTGCCGGGCCCGCGGGCACGCCCAGCTCCGTAACCCGCGAGGACGTGCTGCGTAGCAATGCGAACATCGCCTACGCCGCCTACGGCGATTCGCTGCTGGCCGCCATCAGCATGCGCCGCAGTCTGCGCGCGTTCGTCGCCAATCCCACCGAGGCGAACCTCGACGCCGCCAAGACGGCGTGGCTCAACTCCCGCGAACCCTACGGCCAAACCGAGGTGTACCGCTTCCGCGCCGGTCCCATCGACGCGCTGCTCGACGACGGCACCTTGGGCGAGGACGGCGACGGGCCGGAAGGCGCCATCAACGCCTGGCCGCTTGGCGAGGCGCTGATCGACTACGTGGCCAACTCCGTGGACGGCGACGCCGGGCCGGAGGTGGCATCCAGCGTGGCGTCCATCAGCGGCAGCATCATCGCCGACACGACGAGCTTCCCCGCCATCGACGCCGAGGTCATTCGCGCCAACTTCGAACTCGGCGGCGACGAACGCAACGTCTCCAGCGGCTACCACGCCATCGAGTTTCTGCTCTGGGGGCAGGACCTGAACGAGGACGGCTCGGGCAGCGGCCGCCGGGACGCCACTCCAGGGCAGCGGCCGGCGTCGGACTACTCCACGATTTCGGGCGGCTGCACCAGCGGCAGCAACGGCGCCGACGACGAGATCTGCGTCCGCCGCGGCCAGTATCTGCTGGCCGCCGCGGATCTGCTCGTCGAGGACCTCTCCAGCGTGGTGGATGCCTGGAATCCGAACGATGCGGACAACCACTACGCCAGCTTCGTCGCCGGCGGCGACAACTCGCTGGCGCTCATTCTCGAAGGCATGGGGCGGATGGGCTTTGGCGAGCTGGCCGGAGAGCGGATGAACATCGCGCTGCTCACCAACAGCCAGGAAGACGAGCACTCCTGCTTTTCGGACAACACCCACCGCGACATCTACCTCAACGCCAAGGGCATCCAGAACGCCTTCGAGGGCGAGTACGTGCGGCTGGACCGGGACGTGCTCGACGGCGCTGGCATCGGCGAACTGCTCGTTTCCGAAGGCATGACCGAACTGGCCAACGAGATGCGCGCCGCGCTGGAAGACACCATGGTCAAGGTCGGCGTCATCGACCACGAGGCGAAGTCCGGCGTGCCGTTCGACAACCAGGTGCAGATCGGCATCGACGAGCCCAACGTGCTGGCCGCCATCCGCGCCCTCTCCGGGCAGACGGAAGTGCTCGAGCGCGTCATCACCGGCCTGGGCGTGAGCACCGGCGATCTGCGGCAAGACACCGAAGAGGACATCTAGCGGCACGATGGGCATGGGCAAGCCCTAGCCTTCGAGACAGGGGGCGGAACTTGCGGTCGCGCTGGGCAGCAGCAGGGTTCGCGAGCGCACTCGTCTGCGCCTGCGGCGGCGGTGGCGGCGGATCTTCCACCGTCGCCCCTCCGCCGGCCCCGCCGCCGCCTCCACCCCCCGCCCCGCCGGCGATCGTGGTGCCGGACGTCGACCCGGCGGAACGCTTTCCAGGGGGCGATGCCACCATTTCGCTCAGCAACGAGGAAGCGTTCGGACAAAGCCCTCCGGCCATCGCCCGCGACTTCGCCGCGGACGCCAACTTCAAGTCCGGCAACCAGCTGTTCCGCAACGCCAACGACGGCGAAGGGCCGCTGCTGAACGCCCGCACCTGCCAAGGCTGCCACACCCGCGACGGCCGAGGCGCGACGCCGCCGGACCAGGACACGCCCATGGACTCCATGTCCATTCGCCTAAGCCTCGGCGCCGACGCCGACGGCGAACCCATCGCCGACCCCAACTACGGAACGCTGTTGCAGACCTTCGGCCTCGCGTCCTTCCACGGCGGCGGCGGAATCGCCGCCGGGCTTGCGACCTTCGGCGGCGGAGCGGACGCGGCCATCGGCGAGGGCTTTGCCACCATCGACTACGAGACCGTCCGCGGCAGCTACGCCGACGGCAGCGCATTCGAGCTGCGCAAACCGATCTACAAGGTGCGCGACTTGAGCTACGGCGATTTCGCGCCGGGCATCCGCTTTTCGCCCCGCATCGCGCCCCAGCTCATCGGCCTCGGCCTGCTGGAGGCCGTGCCGGTGGACGACGTGCATGCCGTCGCGGATGCCGACGACGCCGATGGCGACGGCATCAGCGGGCGGGTCAACGAATCGACGGATCAGACGGTGGATGCCGTCCGCCTGGGACGTTTCGGCCACAAGGCGTCCACCGCGTCGGTGTTGCAGCAGACCGCCAACGCCTTCCGGGCGGACATCGGCGTCACCAGTCGCTTTGCCCCGGAAGAGCCGTGCGCGGCCGGCCAGTCCAGTTGCGTGGCGGCGGCCTCGACCGAGGCCGACGATCATGCCGGCGGCGTGGACATCTCCGACGTCGAGCTGGCGCTGGTCGAGTTCTACACGCGGCTGCTCGCCGTGCCCGAGCGGCGCGGTTTCGACGCCGAGGCCGAGACCTGGGACGAAGACGTGCTGCGCGGGCGCGCGTTGTTCTTCGAGTCCGGCTGCGCGAAGTGCCATCGGCAACGCTGGCGCACCGGCAGCGCCGTCGGCAGCGTGCTCGGCGAAGTGCGTCTGAACGTGCTGGAGGAAGGCGCGGCGCCCATCGAGGTGTTGTCCGATCAGGTCATCTTTCCCTATACGGACCTGCTGCTGCACGACATGGGCGGCAGCTGCGATCCCGTGCAGCGGGAACAGGCGGAGGGAGGCACCTGCACGGCCGGCGAAAACTGCGTCTGGGTGTTGCGCTGCGAGGGACTGGCGGATGGCCGAACGGAGGGCCGGGCCGGCGGCAGCGAGTGGCGCACCGCGCCGCTTTGGGGCCTCGGCCTCGTGAAGACGGTGAACGAACGCGCCACCTTTCTGCACGACGGCCGGGCGCGCACCGTCGCCGAGGCGATCCTCTGGCACGCTGGCGAGGCGCAGCAGAGCCGCGATGCGTTCGTGGCCCTGGCGCAGAACGAGCGCGCCGACCTGCTCGCGTTTCTGGGATCTCTGTGAACGTGTCGCGGGCGATTGCCAGCACCGCGTGCGCCCTGCTGCTGGGAGGATGCGATGCGGCCCGGTGGCGCGCAGCACCAGCCGTGGGATCCGCGTCGGAAGCGTTGCCGACCTCGACCACCGAGCCCGACAAGGCGAAGGCTTCGACGCCGCGTACCACGAGGCTGCCAAGCCCGGGCGGCGCGTGGACCCGACACCGCCAGCCGCCAGGGTCCTTCATCGCGCCGCCGCAGAACATGGACAGCGACGGGCGCCTTGCCTTCTACACGGGCTTTTCGTTCTTTCGCTCGCCCTGGGTCGCGGCACCGGCGTCCACCACCGCCCGCGACGGCCTTGGGCCGCTCTTCAACGCCCATGCCTGCGCCGCCTGCCATCCAAACGGCGGACGCGGCGTTTCCCTGTTCGACAAGCCGGACGCCCCGGGCACGGTGGTTCGCGTCAGCGTGTACGCGCCCGACGGCGAGGTGCGGCCGCATCCGCGCTACGGAAGCCAGTTGCAGATCCGCGCTACGTTTGCGGGAGGCGCCGAGGCCGAAGTCCGGGCGAGTACACGGGTCGGCGCGGAGGACTTGCGGGCGCCAAAGCTCGACGTGCAGCTGGCGCAAGACGATTCGGCGCCCCTCCAGTCCGACTTGCTGCTGTCGCCCCGGGTGGCGCCGCCGCTGCTTGACCTCGGCCTGCTCGAAGCCATACCGGAGGCCAGCGTGCTGGCCGCGGCCGACGCCGACGATGCGGACGGCGACGGCATCTCGGGGCGTCCCCAGCGCACCGCCGCCGGGCGTCTTGGGCGCTTCGGCTGGAAGGCCATGCGCGCCAGCGTGGCCGAGCAGACCGCGGCGGCGTTCAGCGAGGACCTCGGCATCACCAGCCCCTTGTTCCCGGATTCGGCTTGCACGCCGTTGCAGGCGGAGTGCCGAAACCAGCCGAACGGCCGCGACGCTCCCGAAGACGTGGAGATTCCGTCCCGCCTGTTCGACTACGTCGTGCATTTCGTGGCGCACATACCTCCTCCCGCGGCCGGCGAGTCGACGCCGCCGGTGCGCCGCGGGCGGACGACGTTCACGGCCATCGGCTGCGACCGCTGCCACACGCCAAGCCATCGTTCGTCGGCCGGGGTCGTCTGGCCGTACACGGATCTGCTGCTGCACGACATGGGCGAAGGCCTGGCCGACCATCGCCCGGAAGGCCAGGCGAGCGGGCGCGAGTGGCGCACGGCGCCGCTGTGGGGGATCGGCGCGCGGGTTCAAGGCGCCGGCCGCAACCTGCTGCACGACGGCCGCGCCCGAAACATCGACGAGGCAATACGCTGGCACGGTGGCGAGGCAGCGGGCGCTCGTCGCGCCTACCAGGGCCTGGACGAAGACGGGAAGCGCGAACTGATCGCCTTCCTCAAAGCCATTTGACAACTGATCGGCACGGGCAGGAGAACACCGAAATGCACCCGAAAGCGATATTGCGGACCTCGTTGGCGCTCGTCGGCGCCGCTTTGTTGGCGGCGTGCGGGGGCGGTGGCGGAAGCGGCGGCGGTTCCACGCCCGCGCCGGCGCCGCCACCGCCACCGCCGCCTCCGCCGGCGGATCCGCTAGGCGCGGTAGGTACCGTGCAGGAAGAACAGCTACGTCTGTTCCGCACGTTGGCGGACGACGTGCTGGGGCCGGACTACCAGACCTTCGCGGCCGCGTCGAGCGACTTGTCGACCGCCATGGACAGCTACTGCGACGCCCCCGACACGTTCGATCTGGACACCGTGCGCGAACGCTGGGTCGGCGCCATGGACGCTTGGCAAAGACTGCAATTCCTGCGCGACGGGCCGGTCGAGGAGGACAACCGCCGCTTGCGCGTGCAGTGGTACTGGGACCGCAAGGACGCGCTGTTGCGAGGCGTGGAAGAACTGCTCGGCGGCAGCGGAGACATCACCGAGACGCGGGTGCGCTCCAGCAACGTTGGCGTGCAAGGCCTGCCGGCGCTGGAGTATCTGCTCTACGCCGACGAAGCGCCTCTGGCCGAGGCGGCGGCCCATCCCCGCCGCTGCCAGCTGGCGACCGCCATCGCCGCCAATCTGCGCACCTTGGCCAGCGAGATCGGCGAGCCCTGGGCGGCCGACGGCGCCGTGCGGGAAGACTTCGCCAACGCCAGCGGCCGCTACACCGACGGCAACGCCGTCCTGGTGGTGATTCTGGAAGCGCTCAACGTGCAGTCCGAGACCATCGCCGACGACAAGATCCGCAAGCCGGTGGCACAGGGCAACGTGGAGACGCTGGAATCGCCCTGGGCGCGCCGCTCCAAGGACAACGTGATCACCAACCTCGCCGCGTTTCGCGCCGTGTTCGACGACGATGCCGAAGACGTCTATCGCCTGCGCGACTACCTTCGCCGCGCCCACGACGGAGAGACCGTGGGCGACGAGATCGCCTCGGCGTTCGACGACGCCGAGCAGCGCCTCGCGGCCTTGGACGCCAGCTTCGAGGACGTGGTCGGCGGCTTGGCGTCCGGCGACATCGACGGCATCGGCGCCGTGTTCCAGCGCTTGGAGCGGCTGGCAAGGGAAGCGGCCAACGCCGCCGAGGTCAATCTCGGCTTCAACAACGAAGACGGCGACTGACGATGGCGACCCGTCGCCAGGTGCTGGCCGCCAGCGGCGGCGCGCTGGCCGCGGCGCGTTTGCTGGCGAAGCCGCGCTCCCGCCGCGGCGTCTTCGCCAGCGCCGCCACCAGCCGCGACGGCACCCACTGGGCGGTTGCCTTCGACGGCGCCGGCAAGGAACGGTTCCGCGTTCCGCTGCCAAGCCGAGGGCATCAGGTGGCGGCGGCGCCGGATGGCCGCCTGGCGTGGGTGCTGCCACGGCGCCCAGGCACGCGCGCCTGGCGCGTGGATTGGCCAACCGGGCGCATTGTCGCCAGCCGGGAGGCGGCGCGCGGCCGCCACTTCTACGGCCATGCGGTGTTCTCGCCGGATGGCCGGCGGTTGTTCGTCACCGAGAACGACTACCGCTCGGGGCGCGGCGTAGTGTCCGTGCGCGATGCCGAAACCTTTGCCACGGTCGCCGAGTTCGACAGCGGCGGCGTGGGCCCGCACCAGCTGGCCTGGCTGGTCGGCGGGCGCGCCTTGGCGGTGGCGAACGGCGGCATTCGCACCCACCCCCAGCGCCGGCGCGAGAAGCTCAACCTGGAAAGCATGCGCCCGAACCTGACGATCATCGACGCGACCAGCGGGCGGGCGATCGATCAAGCACGTCCAGACGTGCCGCAGTGCAGCATCCGCCACATCGCCAGCTGCGACGAAGGACGGATCGTCGTCGGTGCGCAGCACGAGGGATCGCCGGAAGAGGCTGTGCCCCTGGTGTTCATGTACGAAGGCGGGCGCTTGGCGCCGCTGGCCATTCCCGGCGCCGCCGTTTGGCGCGACATGCGCGGCTACACGGCCAGCGTGGCCGTGGACCGCGCGACCGGCCATGCGCTGGTGACCTGCCCGCGCGCCAATCTGGCGACGTTCTGGGACCTCGGCGCTGGCCGCTACGCCGGTCGCCAGCGGGTTGGCGACTGCGGCGGCGCGGCGGTGGATGCGGCGGCGCAGGAGTTCGTCGTCACCAACGGCCTCGGCATGATTCTGCGCTTCGACACGCGCACCTTCGCGCTCCGTCGCCAGGCCCTTGCGCGGGTGGTCGATCTGAAGTGGGACAACCACCTGACGGCGGTGTGAGCGGCGCGGCCCCGTGCCTCGCGGTTTCCCAGACCCAACCGACTGTGGCAGAGTTGCGCCATCATTCGAGCCGGCCCGAAGGCCGCAGAGACGCAGAGGCTAGCTGGTGCCCAGGAAGCTCCATCCATTCACCGCTCCGACGATGGCGCTGGCCCTTGTGGCCGCGCTTCATGCGCCGCTTCGGTTCGCCGAGGATGCCCCCTACTGCGGCGACGAAGGCGTCTGGCTGCAAGTGCTCGGCTCTGGCAGCGACGACATCGACGATCAACGCAGCGCCGCCAGCTACCTGGTCTGGCAGGACGAGAACGTCCGCCTGATGGTGGACGCCGGCGACGGCGCCGCGCTGCGTTTCGACGAAGCCGGCGCCCGCTTCGCGGACCTCGACGCCATCGTCTTCACCCGTCTGCGCGTCGGCAGCACCGCCGGTTTCGCCAGTTTGATCGCCGGTTCGGCAGCCGCCGAGCGCGAGCGCTTGCTGCCGGTGTTCGGCCCGGCGGTGCCGGAACGCGACTCGATGACGAACTTCGTCGAACGCATGATCGGCGAGGACGGGCTGTATCCGGGCCTGGCCGGCTACCTGACCTTCCGCTCGCCGGGCGGCTACAAGGTCTCTGTCCGGGACGTGCCCGCGCAGGGCAGCCGGCGCTGGGCGCAGTACGGAACCGAGAATCTGTCGCTGGCGGCCATTCCGGTAAGCCACGGCGACGTTCCGGCGTTGGCCTGGCGGGTGGAGATCGGCGGCTTCTCGCTGGTGTTCGCCGGCGGTTTCAGCAACCGCAAGAACGTCGTGGCGACGTTCGCCAAGGGCGCCGACGCGCTGATCGTCCACCATGCGCTGCAAGAGGACGCGCGCGGCGAAGTGCGAAGCTACCATGCCATTCCTTCGCAGCTTGGCCGCGTGGCCGCACAAGCCGAGGCGGGGATGCTCGTGCTTGGCCATCGAACCACGCGCACGCTGGGGCGCGAAAGCGCCAGCCGCGCCGCCATCGAGCAGCACTACGCGGGCCCCTTGGTGTTCGCCAACGAACTGGAGTGCTGGGGGTTGTAGCCGCCGGCTTGCGTCGCCCATACGAGCGCCGCCGGCGCGATGCGCTATGATCGCGGCTTGGCACCAAGGAGCACCCGATGGGCAAGGGCGACAAGCGCACCCGGCGCGGCAAGATCATACGCGGCACGTTCGGCAACAGCCGACGGCGCAAGAAGGCCAGCAAGAACAAGGGCGGCGGCAGCAAGTAGCGCCGTCGCCGCCAAGCCAAGCCGGCCTCCGTTGCACCGGCACGTGCCGCAAGCGGCGCCCTGCGATGCGAGCGAAGTGCCAAGTCCTGGCACGGGGCAGAAGCTCATATGGGCAATCCGACTGCACTGGCGCTAGCGACGGAGGTCGCCTCTGCCTTGGTGCGTGCCGGCGATCCTCAGCGCGCCCGCCAGCAACAGGCCTACATGAAGTCCGCAATGCCGTTCCACGGCCTGCCGACGCCACGGCTGCGAACCCTCGTACGCGCCATTCTGCTGCGCCACTCCTTCGACGACTCAAGGGCATGGGAACGGGCGATCCTGCTGC
The DNA here is from genome assembly GCA_965199875.1 of Candidatus Azotimanducaceae bacterium. Taxonomy (GTDB): domain Bacteria; phylum Pseudomonadota; class Gammaproteobacteria; order Pseudomonadales; family Azotimanducaceae; genus VXYL01. Next base: position 1,355,224 of record OZ241346.1, read on the forward strand.
TCTGGCGCCACGCCAGCCACCGCGAGCAACGCTACGCCGCCATCGAAGTGCTGCTGGCGCCAGCGTATCGAGAGTGGCTCGTTGCCGATCGACTGCCGCTGGTCGAGGAACTGGTGGTGTCCGGGGCGTGGTGGGACTACGTGGACGCCATCGCCATCAACGCGGTCGGCACCATGTTGCGCACCGACCCCGTGCGAACCGAGCCGGTACTGCGCCGCTGGGCGGCGGACGACGACATCTGGAAACGCCGCACCGCCATTCTGGCGCAGTTGAAGTTCAAGGACGCCACCGACGAACGGCTCTTGCAGGATTTGATCGAACCATCCCTCCGCGAGCGCGAGTTCTTCCTGCGCAAGGGCATCGGCTGGGCGCTGCGGCAATACTCGAAGACCAGCCCGCAGTTCGTCGTCGACTACGTTCAGCACCATGCCGATGAACTGTCGCCGTTGAGCAAGCGCGAAGCGTTGAAGGCGCTGCTGAAAGCAGGCATGGTGACCGCAGTGCCTTGACGGCCACGTCTTCAAAGACACGTTCGGAATGACCAACACGCAAAGGCCTCAAGCCAGCATCAGGAGCATCAAGCCATGACCTTGGACATCGAAATCTGCGACGCGCTGCTGTCCACCACCCGCGCGGTGCGCAAGCGCCTCGATCTCGCCCGCCCGGTGCCGCGCGAGACGATCTCGGAGTGCCTGCAACTGGCCGTGCAGGCGCCGACCGGCTCGAACAGCCAGAACTGGCGCTGGATCGTGGTGGACGACGCCGACAAGCGCCAAGCCCTGGCGGAGCTCTACCGGCGTTCCGGAGAGCCGTATCTCACCGCCGCCGGCGCTCAAGCGCAGCAGACCGGCAACGCCCAGACGGCGCGTGTGTTCAGTTCCGCCCTGTACCTGCTGGAACATCTGCACGAAGTTCCGGTGCATGTCCTGCCGTGCCTGGCCGGGCGCCCGCGCGACGGCGCCAGCGCGGTTCAGCTTGGCGGCTACTTCGCGTCGATCTATCCCGCGGTTTGGAGTTTTCAACTGGCGCTGCGGGCGCGGGGCCTCGGTTCCTGCCTGACGACTCTGCATCTGGCCTTCGAGAAGGAGGCCGCGGAAGTGCTGGGCCTGCCCGACGACATCGTGCAGACCGCACTGCTGCCGGTGGCCTACACGGTGGGCAGCGAGTTCAAGCCGGCGCGGCGGCCGCCGGTGTCGGAAATCACCCACTGGAACGCCTGGCAAGGCTAGACGAGCGTTGGCTTTGCCGGGCCGCTGAGGTGATCAGCGTCACCATGACCGGTGCCGACACCTACGAGGTGGTTGTCGGCTCGGCGCCTCGCGAAGGCGCAACCGAGGGAACGGAAACGGCTGGCGAAACGCGCCATCGGGTGACGCTCTCCGCCGAGTGCTATCGGCGCTTGAGCGGCGGCGCCTTCACCCACGAGTGGGTTCTGGTGCAGGTGTTCCGCTACCTTCTGGAGCGCCGGCGGCAACGTCCGTCGGAAGCCGAAGTACCGGAACAGCTCGATGTCGCCGAACTGGAAGCGCGTTTTCCCGACTTCGCCGACGACATCGCAAGACGGCTTGGCGGTTGACCGCGTCCAAGCCTTGCCATGTCCGACATCTGCTTCCTCACCGCTACGGAAACCCGCCGGCTGATCGCGAGTCGCCAGCTAAGCTGCCGGGAAGTGCTGGACGCCTACGTCGGCAGAATCGAAGCGGTCGATCCGCCGCTCAACGCCATCGTCACCAGGACCTTCGACTTGGCGCGGCAGCAGGCCACGGCGCTGGACGACCACCCGAACGCCCAGGGCGCACTCGCCGGCCTGCCGATCGCGCACAAGGACCTCGTCGCCACCGCCGGCATTCGCACCACCTACGGTTCCCCGCTCTACGCCCACCACGTGCCGCAGCAAGACGACCTGATCGTGGCGCGCATGCGCGCCGCCGGCGCCCTCTGCGTCGGCAAGACCAACACGCCGGAGTTCGGCGCCGGTTCGCAGACGTTCAACCGCGTCTTCGGGCCGACGCGAAATCCCTACGACCTTTCCAAGACCTGCGGCGGCAGCAGCGGCGGCGCGGCGACGGCGCTGGCGGCGCGGCTGCTGCCGCTGGCCGACGGCAGCGACACCGGCGGCTCGCTGCGCAATCCAGCGGCGTTCTGCAACGTCGTCGGCTTTCGGCCTTCGCCGGGGCGCGTGCCGACGCCGGGCAGTCCGTGGTCGGACTTGTCCACCGCCGGGCCGATGGCGCGCACCGTGGAAGACGTGGCTTTGCTCTTCTCCGTGCTCGCCGGCCCTGCCGCCGGCGTGCCGCACTGCCTGCCGGAACCGGGCGCGTCCTTCCTGCCGCTGGAACCCCTCGATCTGGCCAAGCTGCGCATCGCCGTCACCGAGGACTTCGGCGTTCTGCCGGTGGAGCGCCCGGTGCGCGACGCCATCGCCGAACTGCGCGGCCACCTGCAGGCCGCGGGCGCGCAAGTGGTCGATGCGGCGCCGGACTTGACCGACGCCCGGCGCATCTTCCACATCCTGCGGGCAACCGGCTTTCGTCGCCGCTTCGGGCCGATGTCGCCAGCGCAGCGCCGCGAACTGAAGGACACCATCCGCTGGAATCTGCAGGCAGGGCTGGACCTCGCCGTCGCCGACTACGACTGGGCGGCCGCCGCCCGCACGGCGTTGGTAGCCCGCGTCGGCGCGTTCTTCCGGGACGTGGACCTGCTGGTCGGCCCCACCACCCAGGTGCTGCCTTTCGATATCGACACCGACTGGCTTCGCACCGTGGACGGCAAGGCGATGTCCACCTACATCGAGTGGATGGAGAGTTGCAGCTGGGTAACAGTGACCTGCTGCCCGGCGCTGTCGCTGCCGGCCGGTTTCCGCAACGGCCTGCCGGTGGGTGCGCAGCTGATCGCCCCGCTGCGCGCGGATGCGTTTCTGCTGCGGGCGGCAGCGGCCGTGGAGGCCATCACCGGCCATGCCGAGCAAGTGCCGGCCGCGCTCGCTCCTTCGGAGACTTAGAGGTGGGGAACTCTCGCCGCGTATTCCGGTCGTCAACGCCAGCCGACGGGGCTTGGCTCGGCTTGGCGCTGCCCAGTTCGCCCGCATCATGTGGTATGCAATCCCGCAGATTTACGGGGTTGTAATACGCAAATATGCTCATATGATACCGACTTGTGGAGCAAAAGGAGAGATTACCGGTGGCAGCCCGCGAACCGCTGGCATCAGTGCCGAGGTCAGACGACAACTGGCGCTCCTCGCGAGGCGGCCCGGTTCTCGGAAGACCGAGTTCAGCCCGCAGATGCCAACGGAGTGGCAGCCACAGAGGGTCCGCAGCCCCGAAGGGGGCTTCTCGCCCTACTTCACCGACGGTGCGGCTTGGGAGCTGATCGCGGACCATCTGGAGGCGGGCCACGATGTCGAAGTCGTCGAACTACGCAAGCCGCTTGGCACCAAGGGATACGTCATGAACATCCGCCTGGGGCCAAACGAGCCGTTGCTCTATGTGAAGCTGCAACTTGGCAGCGGCAAGGTGATTGGGCGGAGTTTCCACTACTCGAACCGGAGCTGACGATGGAACCAAGACAACGCGACCCTGACCCGCACACCATGCATATCTGCGACGAGTGTGGTCACCAGGTGACGACGACCTGGCACGACCACACGTTCCCGTACGGGTCTGACGAGGCCGCCGCCGAACTTACCGTTCGGCTGCCGGTGCGACGGTGCGACCACTGCGACTTCGACTACTTAGACAACGAAGGAGAACGGCTCAAGCACGAGGCTGTCTGCCGCCACCTTGGGGTCTTGACGCCGCAGGAGATCCGCGGCATTCGGGAGCGCCTTGGGCTGTCGCGCTCGGCTCTCGCCAAGCTCACGGGCATCGGCGAGGCGTCGCTGAGCCGCTGGGAGAACGGCATCAAGATCCAAACACCCGGATACGACCGCTATCTGCGACTGCTCGGCCACGACGGCGTTGCCTCGTTGCTGGGTCGGCTCGACCGTGCGCCATCCGCGATCCAACCCCGCCATACGAAATTCAGGTTGCTCGAAGTGTCGCGCACGCATCTTCAGCGCGAGGCGTCGTTCAGCCTGCGGGCTTCCGCACGGCTGGCTGCGTAGCCATATGTACGTCTCGACGTTCTACTCCTTCAAGGGTGGCGTTGGCCGCACGATGGCGCTTGTCAACGCGGCAGTCGAGCTTGCGCAACGGGGGCGAAAGGTCCTCGCCGTGGATTTCGACTTGGAAGCTCCGGGGCTCGACACCTTCGACGTCTTGCGTTCGCCCTCGGCGTCCTCGGGCATTGTGGACTTCGTGAGCGAATACCTCGCAACTGGCAAGGCACCGGATGTCGAACGCTTCGTGAGTCGGTCGGATACCGTGGACGGCTTGTGGATCATGCCCTCCGGATCGCAGCACGGGTATGCTGCCAGCTTCGGCGAAATCGACTGGAACGACCTCTATGAACAGCACAGCGGCTACTTGCTCTTTGAAGATCTGAAAGAACAGTGGCGAAAGATCATCCAACCAGACTACGTGCTGATCGACTCCCGCACCGGCCACACCGACACTTGCGGCATTTGCACACGCCAATTGCCGGACTCCGTGACGCTCTTGTTCTTTCCCAACGAACAGAACCTGCGTGGCCTTGCCAAGGTTGTCCGCGACATCCGAGCCGAGGACGATATCCAGCAAGGGAGACGCATCGACACCCACTTCGTGATGTCCAACGTGCCGGATATGGACGACGAGGATGACATCCTGCAGCGCATGCTGGCGCGGTTCACGGCAGAACTCCGCATGGAAGATGAACCGCAGGTCATCCACCACTACAACAGCCTATCGTTGTTGAACCAGGTTGTCTTTGCGCGGGATCGTCCCAAGAGCCGTCTTTCCAAGGAGTACGGTGGCGTAGTGGACCTGATCATCAGAGCCAATATCGAGGATGAAGAAGGCGCACTCCACTACATCAAGGAGGCGCATAGCAGCTTCGATCCGCCGCACGACGTAGAGCAGAAGCTGGCCAAGATCGAGGAGCACCATGCAAAAAGTGGTCAGGTGCTGTTTCGCCTCGGCGAACTGGCCAGCAACGAGCAGAACTGGGCCCGTGCAAGGTCCCTACTCGATCGGGCGGTAGAGTTGGGGAACGACACGCCACAATGCCTGCTTGCTCGCGCCCGCGTCTTGACCCGCATCGGTGACGGTGCCGCGGCAAGGGCCGACGCCAAGCGCGTCCTATTGGAGTCGCGTCTGACGCGGCAAGTTGCGCGAGAGGCCATCGGGCTTGCGGAACTCGATGTTCCGGAAGACGCCGGCGAACTGCCAGCCGTTGCTGCGATGGATGGTTTGCGAAAGCTGCTGCTTGCCGCCTACCTCGAACGCGACGGCGAGACGCGAGCTTGCGTCTCGGTACTCAAGTCTGCCTTGCACGGTGCCGACGAAGTGGCCTTGCGCGAACGAGCGACTGAGCAGTTGGCTCTCTCGCTCGTAGCAATCGGCGACCTGGACGAAGCGTGCGACCTGCTTGGTTCTCACGGCACCGAGCTGGCAGCAATGAATGTATGGAGTGCGTTCAACTACGGCATGGCCACATGGGGCCGCACAGGCGAGCTGCCACGGGAAGCGTTCGAGAGGGTTGTCACGCTCAACGAAGCCGATGACGACGAGGCTACGGACGCCAACTACCTGCAGTGCATGGCAGTCGCCTACTGGGCGGTCGGCGAGCCCGGGAAAGCCATGGAGTTTGCTCGTCGCGCCAAGCTCGAAGCCGGAGCGACTTTGCGGCCAACCTTCAGTTGCTGGCGCTACCGTACCGTAGCCACCCAGAGCTTCCTGCAGGACACGGACAGCATCATGCGGCTGATTGCAGGCGAAGATGGCGTTGTGCCGAAGTTCATGCAAAGTCGTCCAAACAAGATGCCGAGGTAAAACGTGCGTCATTTGCCGGAACGCAACGCGCCCTCCTCGCGAGCTGAGGTGTCTTGAGGGGAACTCGGCTTACCAACAGTCCGCGAGGATCCGCTCGGCGCTCTGATCGATGTCGCGCATCAGCGCCGCGGTGCGGCCGCCGTGTTCGTGTTCCGGGCGGGAGGCGGTCCAGCCGATGGACGCCATGGAACGGATCAATCCGAACAGCGGCAGCAGGCGCAGATGCTCGTCGTCGAAGGCGCGACGGCGACGGTAGCCGGCGAGCAGCGCGTCGCGCAGGGCGGCGTAGGCGGGCGAGGATCGATAGGCGTGCAGCGCCACCGCGAACTCGTAGACGTGCCAGCCGAAGCCGGCGTCGTCGAAATCGATGACGTGCAGGCTGGCGCCGTCGACGACGACGTTGCCCGGGTGCAGGTCGGCGTGGATCAGGCTGTAGGCGCCGTCGGTCTTGCTTTGCCGAGCCAGGACGTCGTGGATGGGGCGGCGCAGCGTTTCCAGGCGGCGGTTTTCCGCCCGGTCGAGGTACGGCGACTCCCAGAACCGGCCCCAGAAGGGCTGCTCGCCCATCAGCCCGTCGGCATCGAAGGCGTGTCGGCGGAAGCCGCTTGGCGGCTGCCAGTCCACCGCCTGGGCGTGCATGGCGGCCATGAGTTCGCCCAAGGCTTGAAAGTGCGCCGTCGTCGATGCGCCGGCGCCGCTCTCGGCGATGGCCTGGGCCAGCATCGTGCCTTCCACCCACTCCAAGAGCCCGGCGTAGCGCCGTTCGCCAGCCACCGGCACGCGAACGAAGTGGCCTCCCCGGCGCGTCGGCACCGCCACCGGCACGCGCACCCCGGATGCTGTCAAAGCAGCGGTCCAGGTGCGTTCCGACAGCAACTCTTCGCGGCTGTGGTAGCCGGGCCGGTGCAAGCGCAGCACGAAGCGTCGGCCGTCGGCATCGAGCACGCGGAAAGCGATGTTCTCGGAGACGGAAACCCGCACCACTTCCCGGACGCGGAAGTTCCAATGGGCAAGCGCCCGGCCGGCGGCACACTCGTGCTCCTGGCGCAGGGCGTTGCGGTCCGGCTCGATCACGCTTGCTGGACTGCCCGCCACGGCGCCTCGGCCAGCACGTCCTCGAACGCCGCCAGAAACGCCGCAGCATCCTCGTGCGAGAACACCAGAGGCGGGCGAATCTTCACCACGTTGCCGTAAGCGCCCGCGCTGCCGACCAGAAAGCCCCGCTCCTTCAAGGCGTTCACGACCGCCGCCGCGCCTTGTCGATCCGGCTTCCTGCTCTGCCGGTCGCGAACCCACTCGACGCCCAGGAACAAACCGTGGCCGCGCACGTCGCCGGCCGCCTCGCACGGGCCTTGCAGCGCTTCAAGCCCTTGGCGAAGGACGGCGCCGACGGCGGCCGCGTTGGCGCGCAGGTCTTCCTGCTCGATGACGTCCAGCACCGCGTTGCCCGCCGCGGCTTGCAGCGGACTGGAAGCGAAGGTGTTGAAGTAGCCGGTGCCGCGTCTGAACGTCTCGATCAGATCCCGGCTTGCGGCTGCTGCCGCCAGCGGCACGCCGGCGCCGAGGGGCTTGCCCATGACGACGATGTCCGGCTGCACCCCCTGGCCCTCGTAGCCCCACCACCGCCCGGTTCGACACAGCCCGGCCTGGACTTCGTCGGCGATGAACAGGCCGCCGTGGCGACGCACCAGGAGCGCGGCTTCGGCCATGAATCCCGCCGGCACGTCCGGCAGCCCTTCGTTGGCGAGTATCGGGCACACCAGCATGCCGGCCAGCCGGATGCCGTCCTTCTCGAAACCGTCCAGCGCCTCTTGCAGGCGATCCAGGTGCCAGCGCAGCGGCTCGTCCGAGACCGGCCGATACAGCTGCGGGAAGGGGAAGGAACGCACCTCGTCCTGACTGCCCTTCGCCCGGGTGAGCTTGCGCACCTCGGCGCTGTTGCCGTGGTAGGCGGCATCGGTGCAGAGGATGCCTCGGCCACCGGTGGCCAGCCGCGCCGTCATCAACGCCACTTCGTTGGCCTCGGTGCCGGTGCAGGTGAACACCACGCTGTCGATGCCGTCGTGAAGACGACTGGTCAGTCGCTCGGCGTAGCGCACGATGCCCTCGTGCAGGTAGCGGCTGTGGACGTTCAGCGTCGCCGCCTGGTCGGCGACGGCGCCGGCCACGCGCGGGTGGCAGTGCCCGACGCAGGGCACGTTGTTGTACAGGTCCACGTAGCGCCGCCCTTGGGCATCGAACACGGCCACGCCTTCGCCGCGCACGATGTGCAGCGGCTCTTGGTAGAACAAGGGCGCACCAGCGCCGAACGCGGCGTTGCGGCGCTGCAACAAGCCAGAGGCCATGGACGTTCTCCGCTGCCGACGATCCAAGCGGCGAGATTACACAGCGAAGCGGAGACACTACAATCGGCGGCTTTCCCCGGTTGACTGCGCTTCGCGGCCCGACGCCGAAGGGCGCACGCAAATGCGCGAATGGGTCGAGGCCGGCAAGCTCAAGCCGCTGCAGGACGAGTTCCACGGCTTGGAGGAGATGCCGCGTGCGTTCATCGACATGCTCGCTGGCGGCAACGTCGGCACGCGCATCGTGCGCGTGGCCGAGTGAGGCGCGGCAGGGCTAACATGGGCGCACAGCGTTTGCGCGAAGCCACGGAGAAGCCGTGCAGATAGAGAACTGGAAATCGGTCGGCGCCGCGGCGCCACTGCTGCGCGAACTGCGGGAACTCGGCTTGGAACCGAACATCGTGGAGCTGGAAGTGCTCGGCTTCACCGTGGTGCCGCCCGAGAAGGTCGGGCCGCCGACGTTCCACCAGGAAGTGCGCGAAGCCTTGGAGCGCACCATGCTGCGCCGCTACGGGCCGGATGGCTTGGCGCCCGAGCGCTGGGCGAACGTCAACGACATCCAGCGCTTCATGCTCTGGGAAGACCGCATCTTCGAGCAGCTCACCTACAACCCCGCTGGCCTGGGCCTCGCCCAGTACCTGCTCGGCACGGACTGCGTGCTGAGCCTCTGCGCCGCCTGGGTGAAAGGCGCCGGCGACATCCGCACCGGCATCCACGGCGACTACCTGGACCCGGCATTGACGGCGCAGCCGGAGCAGGTGAACAACTGCAACATGCACTTCATGCTCACCGACTACACGAAGGACGACGGCGCGATTTCCTTCGTGCCGGGCAGCCACAAATGGCGCCGCCAAGTGACCCCTTCGGACGCCAAGTACTGGGCCGACCGAGCGGTTGCCGTGGAGGCGCCGGCCGGCTCGATGGTGATCTGGGGCAACCACGCCTGGCACGGCTCCTATCCGAAGAAGACGCCGGGCCTGCGCATGACGTTGCAGTGCGAATACATGCGCCGGCGGCTGCAAACGGAAGAAGCGTATCGCCAGACCGTCACCCAGGAGGCGCTGGACAGAAACCCGGTGCGCTTCGCCGGCCTGATGGACGTGTACAGCCTGTTCCCCTTCGGCAAGAGCGACTGGGACCTGGACCGCATGGCGTCCGCCGAACCTGGCAGCAAGAACGGCCAGACCATCGAGCAGTACCGCAGCCTGTTCGACACCGAACCGGCCAACGGCCGCACCACCCTGCGCCCCGCCTACGACTACATGCACCACGACGGCAAGATGACCTCCGAGCGCAACCGGGAGCGCATGGAACGCGCGGCGAAAGCGAAGGCACCGGAGGCTGCGGAATCAGCACGGCAAGGCGCGAAAGCAGCCATGGCACGGGCGCAAGCCTGAGCGCCGTCTGCCGTCGGAAGGAATCCACGCCTGTGGCCGTCAATGGCGGGCCGAGCGACTTGCTGCCGAACGGCGGAACGACCACTGCGACGGCCCGCCACGTGCGCACCAACGCGACCATCCATCTAGGCCCGGCGGAAGAGCATTACGCGAGCTGGCCGACGCCGACATGCATCATTGCGGACGGCCCCTACGGCGTGGGCGGCTTCCCTGGCGATGTGCATACCCCGGCGTCCTTGACCGACTGGTACGCGCCGCACATCGCTGCGTGGAGCAAGTACGCCACGCCCGAGACGACGCTCTGGCTGTGGAACACCGAAGTCGGCTGGGCGTCTCTGCATCCGCTGCTGCTGGCGAACGGCTGGGAGTACCGCTGCTGCCACGTTTGGGACAAGGGGCTTGGCCATGTCGCGGGCAACGCCAACACCCAGACCTTGCGGAAGTACCCGGTGGTCACCGAGGTGTGCGTGCAGTACGTGAAGGCGGCCCGGTTCCTCGTGGATGGCGAGTGGCTCTCCATGCAGCAGTGGCTTCGCCACGAGTGGCGGCGCACGGGCTTGCCGTTCCGGCTGGCCAACGACGCATGCGGCGTGCGCAATGCCGCGACCCGCAAGTACCTGACCGCGGACCACCTCTGGTACTACCCCCCGGTGGAGATGTTCACGAAGCTGGCGAGCTACGCGAACGAGCACGGCGCCGCATCGGGCCGGCCCTACTTCAGCATCGACGGCAAGCCCCTCGCGCCGTCCCGCTGGGCCAAGATGCGCGCCAAGTTCCACTGCGATGTCGGCATCACCAACGTGTGGCGGGCGCCGCAAGTGAGCGGCGCCGAACGCATCCAAGGCAAACGCACCGCCATGAAGTACAAGTTCGCCAGCCTGCACGGCAGCCAAAAGCCCCTCAAGTTCATCGACCGCATCGTGCGCGCCTGCACGGACCCAGGCGACGTCGTGTGGGAACCCTTCGGCGGGCTCTGCCCGGGCGCAGTGGTTTGCCACCAACTTGGCCGGCGCTACCGCGCGGCGGAAGTCAACCGCGAGTTCTACAGTGCCGCGACGGCGAGATTGGCAGCGGCATGAGCGACAGCCAAGGCGACCTTCACCGGCGCGTCCGGCTTCGAGTTCGCCGGCGCGGCGACGGTGCGCCTCAGCCCCGCGATTCCCTTCGAAGACGTGCGCCTGGTCCTGGTAGAACGAGGGCGCACCGGCGCCGAACGCGGCGTTGCGGCGTTGCAACAAGCCTGAGGCCATGGACGTTCTCCGCTGCCGACGAATCCAAGCGGCGAGATTGCACAGCGAAGCGGAGACACTACAATCGGCGGCTTTCTACGATTGGCTGCGCTTCAAGGGAGCAAACCATGACCGACACCGAGCAGGCCCTGGGCTTCGACCCGGACGCGCTGCGCCGCAAGTACCGCGAAGAGCGCGACAAGCGCCTGCGCGAGGACGGCAACGAACAGTACGTGGAAGTTAAGGGCCACTTCGCCCGTTTCACCGACGATCCCTACGTGCAGGCATCGGGGCGCCCGCCGCTGCACGACGAAGTGGACGTCGTCATCGTCGGCGGCGGTTTCGGCGGCCTCTTGGCTGGCGCCCGGCTGCGCGAAGCGGGCGTCGAGAATCTGCGCATCATCGAGAAGGGCGGCGACTTCGGCGGCACCTGGTACTGGAACCGCTACCCCGGCGCGCAGTGCGACATCGAGTCCTACATCTACCTGCCGCTGCTCGAAGAACTTGGCTACATGCCGAAGGAGAAGTACAGCTTCGCGCCGGAGATCCTCGCCCACGCCAGCGCCATCGGCAGGAAGTACCGGCTCTACGAGAACGCCTGCTTCCAAACCGAAGTCACCGCCATGCGCTGGGACGAAGCCGCGCTGCGCTGGATCGTCGAGACCAACCGCGGCGATGCCATGAAGGCGCGTTTCGTGGCGATGTCCAACGGCCCGCTGAACCGCCCGAAGCTGCCTGGCATTCCCGGCGTCGGCACGTTCGCCGGCCACACCTTCCACACCAGCCGCTGGGACTACGACTACACCGGCGGCGATTCCAACGGCAATCTCACCGGGCTCAAGGGCAAGCGCGTGGGCGTCATCGGTACCGGCGCCACGGCGGTGCAGTGCGTGCCGCATCTGGGCGAACACGCGGAACAGCTGCACGTCTTCCAGCGCACGCCTTCGTCCATCGACGTGCGCGGCAACAAGCCCACGGACCCCCAGTGGGCGCAGTCGCTGGAGCCGGGCTGGCAGCAGCACCGCATGACCAACTTCAACGTGCTGGTCACCGGCGGCCTGCAGGACGAAGACCTGGTGAACGACGGCTGGACGGACATCATCCGCAACCTCGCCTCGCTCGCCGCCAGCCGCGACAAGGGCGCCGCCACGCCGGAAGAAGCGGCGGCCCGGGTGGAACTGGCGGACTTCAAGAAGATGGAACAGATCCGCGCCCGGGTGGACAACCTGGTGCGGGACGAAAGCACCGCCGAAGCGCTCAAGCCCTGGTACCGGCAGTTCTGCAAGCGCCCCTGCTTCCACGACGACTATCTGCGCACCTTCAACCGCCCGAACGTGACCTTGGTGCATACCGACGGCAAGGGCGTGGAACGCATCACGCCGAAGGGCGTGGTCGCGAACGGCCAGGAATACGCGCTGGACTGCCTGATCTACGCCACCGGCTTCGAGGTCGGCACCGCCTACACGCGGCGCGCCGGCTACGACATCGCCGGGCGCGACGGCCTCAAGCTCTCGGAGAAGTGGGCGGGCGGGATGCGCACGCTGCACGGCTTCCAGACCCACGGCTTTCCGAACTGCTTCTTCATGGGCGTCACCCAAGGCGGCTTCACCGCCAACTTCCCGCACATGCTGAACGAGCAGAGCATCCACATCGCCTACATGATCGGCCACGCCTTGAACAGCAACGCGAACTGCGTCGAGGCGTCCGAAGAAGGCGAGAACGGCTGGGTGGACACCATCAAGCGCATGGCGGTGTTCAACCAGCGCTTCCTGGAGGAATGCACGCCCGGCTACTACAACAACGAAGGCAAGCCGGGCCAGGGCAACTCGCTGCTCGGCAGCCAGTACGGCGGCGGCCCAGAGGCGTTCTTCCAAATCCTGCGCGACTGGCGGGAAGCCGGCACGATGGAGGGCGTGGCGCTGTCGTAGGCGACGCGGCGTGGAACAGGAGGGCTTTCGGCTTCCACGTCACCGCGCAGACCACCAGCGATTCAGCGAAAGTCGTCGGTTGCGCGGTTCCCTTTGCCAAGGTTGCAGCGGGCGCAAAGCGTCTGCAAGTTGTCGAGTTCAGTGGCTCCCCCCTTCGACCAAGGAACGATGTGATCTACATGGAGCCTTGTATCGTCTTTAGTTGCTCCGCAAAGCAAGCAACGCTGATCGCGCGCCAACACTAGATAGCGGAGCGAAGGGGGGACAGATCGACCAAGACCTCTTGAGGCCGCGTCGGCGGACACTTCGACCACCTCATAGTGAACCCCAGGCAGCTTGTAGCCCTTGTTCTGCATGAAGTGTCCTTTCACCACCGCAGAAACTACGAAATCCCGCATGAAATCCGTTGCAGTAGTGTCCAAGAACTGCCCATTGCGCCCATCAAACGTGCCGAGTTTGATTTCGTTTCTGTGGTCAATCTCCCATCCGTATGTAGAGCGCAGGCAGTCAACGAGCTCTTTGCGCATCCGAGCTCTGTGTTCTGGGGTCGCCTTGCGAGGTGCTTTAATTTTCAATACTTGGCAAAGTGTGACTACATCCTCCTCCTTGCGCTCCAGCGTCAAATTCACTGAGAAGAGCATCCCTTGACCGCAATAGGCGAAGAGCCGCCAGTGGCTATTCACATTCCAATAGAGCTGAATCGATACCGGCAGTTGCACTTCGTCGGGGAGGTTGAACATATATTCGTGCCTGCGACCAAGGAGGTTGTCATTGTTGTATTGAATCTTTAGCTCTGGCGGAATCCCACGCTCTCCCATCACCACCGGAGAGCAGCAGTCGATGCTCAAGTCCTCAACTTGGGCATCTAGAAGAACGTCGCGGAATCGTTGGACGTAGAGGGGAACTTCGATGGTCATCTGGAACATCTCCTTCGTTTATTGTCGGTCACCGTGTAGCCGCCTTCAGCCTGCGGGGTCAGGATCAGCGGCACTTTGTAATCCATTTGGTCCCTCTGCGAAGCCAACTCTTGGAATGGCACATTACCGCAGTTGAACACCGACGCAAAGCCGGCGTCAAGCTCTCGGAGAAGTAGGCGGGCGGATGCGCACGCTGCACGGTTCCAGCCCCGCAGCTACCCCAACTGCTTCCTCATGGGCCCTCGTCCTCTTCGAAGTACCAGGTCGCTGGGTGGTAGGAGAGCGTCCAGCGGTTGTCCCAGCCCCAGATGCCGTCCGGCAGGACGTTCTTCAGCCGCTTGGAAACCACTACCGGGTGCGGCGCCAGGCCCACGGTGCCGATGACCCATAGGTTCTCGGCACCGGTTCGCAGCAGGTTCTTCGCCACCTCCGTGCGCCGCTGGTCGTCCATCGTGGTGCGCAGCTCGTCCGCCCAGTCCTGCAGCTGGCGGATCAGCGGCGGCGGCTCTTCGCCGAGGCGTCCGTCGGTCTGGTAGTAGCGCGCCCACTCGTTCCACATGCAGCGGTCCCAGCCGGTGGAGCGGGGCACCCACCAGTCCGGCACCACGGGGAACAGAATGTCCGTCACCCGGTCGGCGTGCCAAAGCGTCATCTGCATCTCGCCGGCCTGGGCGCGGGCGGACTGCAAGCCGCGGTCCACCAGCTTCAAGCGGATGTCGAGGCCCACGTCCCGCCAGTACTCGCGCACCAGTTCCATGGAGATGCCCTTGGGCGTCTCGAAGTCGAGGTATTCCAGCGTGATGGTGAGCGTGGAACCGTCGGCAAACTCGCGAAAGCCGTCGCCGTCGCCATCCACCACGCCCATCTCGTCCAGCAGCGCCCGGGCCCGGTCCGGGTCGTAGGCGGTGTGCGCGAAGGCGAACTCCGGTTCGTAGTAGACGCTGCTTGGATGCACCGTCACCTGCCTCGGCACGCCGCGGCCGAAGTAGATCACGTCGTTCATCTCCTCGCGGTTGATGGCGTAGGAAAGCGCATGGCGAAAGCGCTTGTCCCAGTACAAGGCGCGCAAGCGGCGATCCTCGTGGGTGTAGTTGGGCTGAATGGCGACGTCGCTGGAGTGCAGGCGCGTCCAGACGTGGACGTCGATGAGGCCCGAGCGTTCGCCCAGCTTGAGCAGCGGAATGTCCTGGGTACGCAGCGGAAAGGCGGCGAAGTCGAGCTGGCCGGTGGCGGCCTTGGCGGTGGACAGTTCGGCGTTGTCGAGATTCACCTCGGCGTCGATGGCGTCGATGTAGGGCAGCTGCTGGCCGGTCGGATCCACCTTGTGGTAGTAGGGATTGCGCTCCAGGCGCATCATGTCCAGCGTCCGGCTGACCACTCGGTAGGCGCGCAAGGTCGGCACTTCGGCGCTTTGCTCGATGCGCGCCATGCGCAGGTCGTCGATCCACTTCATCCAGTTCAGATAGCCGGCCTCGCGCACCCGGTCTTCGAGTATCCGGCGATCCACGTAGGCGGCGTGGAAGTTGCGAAAGTAGTGCTCGGGATCCACCATGAAGTTGCCGTACTGGGCTATCAGATTGACGAACGACGGGTTGGGCGTCTCGAAGACGTAGCGGAACGTCAAGTCGTCGAGTTTCTCGATTCTGCCGCCGAGCACGATCATCGACGTGACCGGCGAAACGTCCTTGTCCAGCCAGATGCGGTCGAAGGTGAAGACGAAGTCGTCGCTGGTCAACGGTTCGCCATCGGACCAGCGTATGCCGGCGCGCAGCTTGACGGTGACCATTCGGCCGTCTTCGCTGAGCTCCCAGCGCTCGGCGAGGTTGGGCAGAAAGTCGCGCATGTTGGGCGACAGCGTCAGCGCCGCTTCCCAGTTGAAGAACTGCCAGCTGTCGTCGAGCATGATGCTCGCCTTGCCGCCGTAGCGGCCGATGCTCTGGTACGGCTCGATCACCACCGGATCGTCCGGCAGGCGCTGGCGCACCGGCGGCAAGCCGCGGTTGGCCAGATACGGGCTCTCGGCAAAGCGCTCGATGCCGACAGCGCTGGCGGTCTTCGGCGGCTGGAACCAGGAGCGGGGCCAGTCGCTGCCCGGCTGGCCGTCCACGGCCTGGGTCTGCGCGGCCACCGGCAGCGCCAGCAAGGCGAGCAAACCCAGCGTCGACGCGCCGCGTCTGCTCGCCGCCGGCTTTCGGCCTGAGGCAAGGGACGGCGACTGGCCGAACGGCGCGGGATCGCTCATCGAGGGGGTTCCGGCGCCGGCAGGCGGGCGTAGCGCCCGTCGTCGCCGAGGCGAAAGCGAATCTCGCTGACGCGGTTCGGCGCTGGAACGGCCTGGTCGCGCTCCACTTGCGGGCGAAAGCGCCAGGAACGCACGGTCGCCAAGGCCGCCTCGTCGAAGACGCCCGGCGGCTCGGCGCGCCGAACCACGGCGTTGGCGACGCGCCCGTCCTCGGTGACGTCGTAGCGCACCACGACCTGGCCTTCGATGCCCGCCGCCTTGGCCTGGGGCGGATAGACGAGATCGTCGCCGCCTATGAACTGCAACGGCCGGCTGTTGGCGGAACAGCCGACGGCCAGCCACGCCAGCGCCGCAACAACCGCATGGAGGACTCTCGCCATGCGCTAAACATACCCTATTCCCGCCGCCGGCCGTGCGGCGGGCAAGGCGCTTGCGCTATGCTCGTTCGCAACCCAACACGAGGCCGATGTTCAGCGCCATGAAGCGGCAGCAGGTTCTGGTGCTCTATCTGCGCAGCTCGGCGCTCGACTCCGGCGTCGTCGCCTGGGCCGTCTACGACGGCACCGGCGACGAGACGCACATGGCCGGCGACGCCGACGAACCGCCCTACGCCACCGGCCTCGCCGCGCTGCGCGACGGCTGGCGGCTGTTCCAGGCCGCGCAGCTCGCCAACCACGGCGTTGGCGAGGAGTTCCGCACCGGCTATCTGAAGTACGAGTTCTTCTTCGAGAAGATCGTCGAGGCGGCGGTCGGCGGCGAGGCGGCTTGAGATCGCCGATGCTGGAACGCCTGAGCACCTGCCAAATGGCCCGTTTCGCGGCGCGGGGCTTTCTGCGCTTCGACGGCCGCGTGCCGGCGGACATCAACGAACGGTTCCTGGACGATGCCGGGCGCATGGCAACGCCTGCCGACGGCGAAGACGCGCAGTCCGTGCTGGAACGCAACCGGCGGCTGATGCGCGGCAACCGCATTCCCGAGGTGGCCGCCGGAACGCCGATCCTCGACGCCTACGCGCCGGACACCGCCCTTGGGCAGCTGGTGCGTCTGCCCTGGGTGCGCGGCGGCATCGAGAGTCTGGTGGGCCCCGGCTCGCTGCTCGACCACCACTTCTTGCACGTCGCCTTGCCGCCGGTGTTCCGTGGCGGCGCGCTCGGCGCCTCGCAGCATACGCACCAGGACTCCACCATCGATCCTCGGCAGGCGTTCGACATCCAGCTGATGTACTTCCCCCACGAAGTGACGGCGGAGATGGGCGGCACGCGATACGTCCCCGGCAGCCACTTGCGCATCGTCAGCGAGGCCGCCATCGGGCGGTATCAGAACATCGCCGGGCAGCAGCACGTGGTGTGTCCGGCAGGCACGCTGATGTTCACCCACCACGGCCTGTGGCACGGCGGCGGGCTGAACCGCTCTCGGCGCGTGCGCTGCATGTTCAAGATCCGCCTCAATCCCACGGTTCGCCAGCAGCGCCTGTGGGACACGTCGGATCTCGACGACGCGCACTTCGCTCAGCGGCCCATCTTCCACGTCAAGGGCGGGCGCGGCGCGGACCACGTGCATTCCATCCTCACCCGCCCGGAGCCGTGGTTCGAGAACGACACCGGGCGCATCGAGTACATCAACCGAATTCGTCTGTGGCGCTTCCTGCTGGGCGACGAGACCTTCGATGCCGACTACTGGGCAACGCGGGTGGAGAACGAACCGACGACGCCGGCGACGCCGTCAGGACGATGACACAAGGAGCAACCATGCCAGAAGCCTCTGCGCTGGCCCCCAAGCCCATTTCCGTCCAGCTCTACTCTCTGCGTGAAGAGTCGACGCGGGACTTCGACGCCGTGCTTGACCGCCTAGCCAGCATCGGCTACCTGGGCGTGGAGCCGTTCAATCTGTTCGGCAAGAGCCCGCAGGCCTTCAGACGGCAGGTGGAAGAACTGGGCATGGCGGTTTCATCGAGCCACTTTCCATGGGCCAATCGCGCCCCGCTGCAGGAAGTGGTGGACGTCGTGGGCGCGTTTGGCCTGAACCGGGCCGCCGGCGGCTTCGGCCCGGACGACTTCGCGGACCTCGACGCCGTGAAGCGCACTGCGGACACCGTGAACGGCCTGCTGGAAGCCCTCGCCCCCCACGGCATCGGCTTGTTTCTGCACAACCACTGGTGGGAGTTCAACGACATCGACGGCAAGCTGGGCTTTCGCCACCTCGCGGAACGCTGCCCGGGCGTTCAGTTCGAGGTGGACACCTACTGGGCGGCCAACTTCGGCGCCGTGGACGTCGCCGCGGAGATCGCCCGGGTCGCCGCCAGAGTGCCCTTGCTGCACATCAAGGACGGGCCGCTGGAGCGGGATCGGGCGCACGTTGCCGTGGGCGACGGCAGGATGGACATCGCCGGCGTCATCCAGGCGGCCGATGCCAAGGTGCTGGAGTGGATCATCGTGGAACTCGACGCCTGCGACACCGACATGATGACGGCGGTGGAGCGAAGCTGCCGCTATCTGGTGGGCAGCGGCCTGGCGAGCGGCAACGCTTGACGCAAGCCACCCCCCTGGCGGACGCTTCCTCGAACACTTGGACTCGACACATAGGCGGAACCAATGGCTAGCGAAGGCGCAAGACTGAGAGCGGAAGTAGGCCATCCGATCATCGACGCGGATGGCCATTGGCTGGAATACGGCCCGGTGGTGGGCGAGGCGATGCGCAAGATCGGCGGCGAGGCCGCCGTGCGCGCCATGCGCATCAACGGCGAGCGGGTGGGCCGGGCGCTGCGCATGACGCCCGCGCAACGCCGCCGCGAGAACATCGCCCAGGAGGCGTTCTGGGGAGCGCCCACCAGGAACACCCGGGACCGGGCCACCGCGATGATGCCGCGGCTGCTCTACGAACGCTTGGACGAGTTCGGCATCGACTTCGCGATCCTGTTTCCGACCATGGGCCTCGGGCTGCCCCGGGTCAACGACGCCGAAGCGCGGATCGCCGCGTGCCGGGCGTTCAACGTCTACCAGGCGGAGCTGTTCGAGCCGCTCAAGGAGCGCATGACCCCGGCGGCGGTGGTGCCCATGCACGATCCCGACGAGGCCATCGCCGAACTGGAGCACGCGGTTGGCGAGCTGGGCCTCAAGGCGGTGATGCTGAACAGCATGATCGACCGTCCCGTCGCCCAAGTGGCCGAAGAACGGCCGGAAGCGGCGGATCTCGCGGTCTGGTTCGACAACATCGGCCTCGACAGCGCCTACGACTACGATCCGGTGTGGCGCAAGTGCGAGGAGCTTGGCGTCTCGCCCACCTTCCATCGCGGCTCCCGGGGGCGCGCCTTCCGCATGTCGCCGTCCAACTTCTGCTACAACCACATCGGCCACTTCGCGGCCGCTTCGGAAGCGGTGTGCAAGGCGATCTTCCTCGGCGGCGTGACGCGACGCTTCCCCGGCCTCAACTTCGCCTTCCTGGAAGGCGGCGTCGGCTTCGCGTGTCTGCTCTACGCGGACTTGATCGGCCACTGGCAGATACGCAACCGCGAAGCCCTGGCGGAAGTGGACCCGGCCAATCTCGACCGCGACACGCTGGTCGAACTGGCCGAGCGGTACGCCGGCGCCGAGATGGTCGAAGCGCTGCGCGCCGGCACCGGCGTCGGCACGCGCAACGACGCCCGCACCACCGGCGGCGTCGACGACATCGACGACTACGCGGCCTGCGCCATCGAATCCGCCGAAGACTTCAAGCCGCTGTTCGTCGAACCCTTCTACTTCGGCTGCGAGGCGGACGACTCCAACAACGCCTGGGCCTTCAACCGCGACTGCAATCCCGGCGGCGTCGAAATCAAGACCCTGTTCGGCTCCGACATCGGCCACTTCGACGTCCAGGACATGGCGCAGGTGGTCCCCGAAGCCTACGAGCTGGTGGAAGACGGGCGCATCGACGGCGACGGCTTCCGACGCTTCGTCTTCGACAACCCGGTGCAGTTCTGGGGCAAGACGAACCCGGACTTCTTCGCTGGCACGCGGGTGGCGGCAGCGGCGGGCAAGCTGCTGCGAGGGGAGTAGACGGAGCGCTCCGCCAAGCCCCCGTGGATGGAAGGAAGGACCGCCGCAACGACGGCGCGACGAGTGGCGCGCCCGCAGGGACTCGAACCCCGAACCCCCAGGTTCGAAGCCTGGTGCTCTGTCCATTGAGCTACGGGCGCTTGAGGCTGCTATTGTAGCGCGTGGGCGACTGGATGGTGGCGTGTGCGAACGCGCCAAGATTCTGCTCGCACAAGTATCCGCCATGCGTGGGAAACGGGAGTTGAAGTCGGGCCGCCGTATGCGCCAAATCAAGCTGCGTCGAGGATGTTTCTCGTGACCGCCCAAGCGGTGCCCTTGCAGGGCGTCACGGTTCTGGACCTCGGCCAGATCTACAACGGCCCGTACTGCGGCTATCTGCTGGCGATGGCCGGGGCGCGAGTCGTCAAAGTGGAGCCGCCGGGCGGCGAGACCATGCGCGGGCGCGGCAACGGCGGGCTTGCCAGCTATCCGTTCATGATGCTGAACGGCAACAAGGAAGCCATTACGCTGAACTTGAAGTCCGAACGCGGACGGGAACTGCTGCGCGGCCTTGCCGCCAAAGCGGACGTGCTGCTGGAGAACTTCTCGCCCGGCACCTTGGACAAGTACGGCGTTGGCAGCGCCGAGCTGCGGCGGCTGAATCCGCGCCTGATCTACGCCGCCGGCACCGGCTTCGGACGCTCTGGCCGGCACCGCGACTACCTGGCCATGGACATCACCGTGCAGGCGATGACCGGCGCCGTGGCCATTACCGGCAACGATGGCGAACCGCCGTTGAAGGCCGGCCCGGCCTTGTGCGACATCCTCGGCGGCGTTCACCTCTACGCCGCCATCGTCTCCGCCTTGCTGCGCCGCGAGCGCACGGGCCAAGGCGCCGTCGTGGACGTGGCGATGCAGGACGCGGTGTTTCCGACCCTCACCACCGCCCTCGGCGCCTACTACCAGCAGGGCGGCAATCCGCCGCGAACCGGCAACCACCATCAGAACATGGCGGTGGCGCCCTACAACGTCTATGCCGCCGCCGACGGCTTCGTGGCGATCATCTGCATTCGCGAGCGCCACTGGCAGTCCCTGCTGGCGGCGATGGGCAGGCCGGAGCTGGCCAGCGACGACCGCTTCAAAGACATGAAGGCGCGCGCCGCCCACATGCAAGCCACCGACGCCGTGGTCGAGGAGTGGACCTCCACGCTGCCGAAGGCGGAGGTGTTCCGCAAGTGCCAGCAGCACGACGTGATCTGCGCACCGGTGCAGTCCCTGCACGACGTGCTGCACGATCCCCACCTGCTTGAACGCGGCGCCCTCGCCAAGCTGGAGCACGGCAAGTACGGCACGGTGATGCTCCCCAGCACGCCGCTGCGCTTCGAGGGCGAATCGCCGCCGCCGGTGCAGCTGCCGTGCGGCGCCGGCGAACACAACGAAGCCGTCTACGGCGAGCTCCTGGGCTTGTCGGCGAGCGAAATCGGGGAGCTGGCTTCGAACGGCGCCATCTGACCGCGGCCGACGAAAGATCGCTCCGACGCCAACGCCTTTGCGCTCGACGGCGGCGGGCTTCGTTCCATCGCGTGGCGCAAACCGTTACGCTTGTCGGCGCGATCCAAGCACCATGCCAGCGGCCCGTGGAGGCGAAGTGGGCGCAAGCAACGACTTCGACACCATCGACGACGCCATCCAGGCGATGGCCTCTGGCGAGCTGGTGGTGGTGGTCGACGACGACGACCGCGAGAACGAGGGCGATCTCGTCATGGCGGCGTCCAAGGCGACGGCGGACAAAGTCGCCTTCATGGTGCGCCACACCAGCGGCATCCTGTGTACTCCGATCACCGAAGAGCAGGCCAAGCGGCTGCGCCTGGAACCGATGGTGGCGCGCAACGACGCGCCGCTTTCGACGGCGTTCACGGTCAGCATCGACTATCGGGTCGGCCTCTCCACCGGCATTTCCGCCGAGGAACGCGCCAACACCGCGCTGGCGCTGGCCAGCAACAACATCGGCGCGGACGACTTCGTGCGTCCTGGCCACATCTTTCCGCTCATCGGCCGGCAGGGCGGCGTGCTGGTGCGCTCCGGCCACACGGAAGCCGCCATCGACCTTGCCGAAGCCGCTGGCTGCCCGCCGGTGGGGCTGCTGGCGGAGATCGTCGACGACAGCGGCGGCGTGAAGCGGCTGCCGGCGCTGCGCCGCTTCGCCGCCGAGCACGGCTTGCGCATCGTCTCCATCGCCGATCTGATCGCCTGGCGGCAGCGCCGCGAGCAGCTGGTCATCCGCACCCGCCAGTTCGAGGTGCAAACCCCCATCGGCGCCGCCCGGGCCTACGCCTACCGCACCAGGTTCGAGGCCGCCGAGCACTTGGCGCTGACCTTCGGCGATCTGCAAGAACGCGAAGACGTCGTCGTCCGCATCCACCGCGAGAAGCTCATCGAGGATCTGTTCGGCTCCCAAACCAGCCACCAGACCAGCCTGCTGCAGGCGTCGTTGAAGCGCCTCGGCGAGCTGGGCGGCGGCGTGCTGATCTATCTGCGCAGCGGCTTTGCCGGGGTGCCGTTGGACAATCTGCAGCAAGGCTCCGCCGACGGCAGCGCGACACGCGCCGGCAAGCGCGAGCGGGACTGGCTGGAAGTGGGCGTCGGCGCCCAGATTCTGCGTGATCTGGGCGTCTCCAAGCTGCGCATTCTGAGCGGCCGGGAGGTGGACTTCGTGGGCCTCGAGGGCTTCGGCCTGACGGTTTCGGCGACGGAACTGCTGTGACGCGCATCGGCGTCACCCTGGGCGACCCGGCGGGAATCGGGCCGGAAGTCGCGGTCAAGGCCCTGCATGCGGCCACTCTGCCCGGCGCCGAGTTCGTCGTCTACGGCCCGGCATGGGCGCTCGAACTCGGCGCCGAACAGGGCGGCCTGGCCTTGCCGGACTGCGAAACGGTGGACGTCGACGTGCCGCCGGGGGACGACTTCGCAGTGGGCGAAGTCTCCGCCGCCTGCGGGCGCGCCGGGGTGGAAGCCGTCGAACGCTGCGCCGCGGACGCGATGCGCGGCGATCTGGCGGCCATGATGACGTGTCCTCTGCACAAGGAGGCGATCCATGCGGCTGGCTACGTCGACGACATCGGCCATCAGGAAATCCTCGCCCGCCTGACCGGCGCCAAGTCCACGGCGACGCTGCTGATGACGCCGGGGCTGCGCGTGGCGCATCTTTCCACGCACAAGTCCTTGGTCGAGGCCGGACGCTTCGTCACTCGGCAGAACGTCCTCGACAAGCTGCTCCTGTGCCACGACACGCTGACGAACTGGGGGTTGCCGAATGCTCGCATCGCCGTGGCCGCGCTCAATCCGCACGGCGGCGAAGGCGGGCTTCTGGGCCGGGAAGAGATCGACGAGATCGCGCCAGCGGTGGTCGCCGCGCAACGTCTTGGCATCGCCGCCAGCGGGCCGCTGCCGGCGGACTCCGTCTTCAATCGCGCCATCGCCGGGGAGTTCGACGTCGTGCTGGCGATGTACCACGACCAAGGCCACATCGCCATCAAGGTACACAACTTCCACGACAGCGTCACCGCGACCCTCGGCATTCCGCTGATCCGCACTTCGGTGGATCACGGCACCGCTTTCGACATCGCCGGCAAGGGCATCGCCGACGCCAGCGGCGCGGTGGCCGCCTTGACCACGGCCGTCGCGCTGGCCGAAGGCAAGCTGGGGCGCTGAGCTTGGCGCCTCAAGGCGCCGATGCTTCACCGCGACGCGCAACGGGTATACTCGCTGGCCAATGGCCCTCGAATATCCCTACGACTCCCATCCCCAGCCAGGCACCACCGTCGAAGTTGCGGACGGCCTGCATTGGCTCACCATGCCGATGGGCGGCTCGCTGAACCACATCAACCTCTACCTGATCGAAGACCGCGACGGCTGGTTCGTGGTGGACACCGGCCTCGGCAATCGGGAAACCGAGAAGCTGTGGCACGCGGTGTTCGAGAACGCGATGAACAACAAGCCGGTGAAGGGCGTGATCTGCACGCACATGCATCCGGACCACATCGGCCAGGCGGGGATGATCGTCGATCACTTCCGCTGCCCGCTGTACATGACCCGCGCCGAGTACTACCAGGCGCGCTCGTTCGCCACGATGGGCTTCTCGTCTTCCCAAAGCAGCTGGCAGGGCGAGCAGTTCTACCATCGCTACGGCATGCCGACCGGGCACATGCAGCGCATGCGGGCAATGTGGAGCGAACGGGTGGCGCAAGGCCGTCCGGCTGCCATGACCATGCCGAGCGCCCTGCCGATGGGCTTCCGGCGTCTGCAGGACGGCGACATCCTGACCATCGGCGAGCACGACTGGCACGTGGTGGTAGGCGCCGGGCACTCGCCGGAACATGCCTGCCTGCACTGCCAGGGCCTCGGCGTGATGATTTCCGGCGACCAGATTCTGCCGGTGATCACTTCCAACGTCAGCGTCCACCCCACCGAGCCGGAAGCGAATCCCTTGAAGGTGTGGATGGAGTCCCACGACAAGTTCCTCGCCACGCCGGAACACACTTTCGTGCTGCCCGCGCACAATCTGCCGTTCTACGGCGTGCGCGAACGGCTGCGCGACCTCGTCGGCCACCACGAAGACCGCATGCTGGCCATCGAGGAAAGCTGCGTGCAGCCGCAGACGGCCAAGGATCTGCTGCCGGTGCTGTTCAAGCGGCAGCTGGACGCCCGGCAGACCATGATGGCCTTGGGCGAAGCCATTGCCCACTGCCACCTGCTGATGCACCGCAATCGCCTGCGCCGCTCGCTGGACGAGGACGGACGCTACCGCTTTCTTTCCGTAGACCCCGATCTCGAGCGTCGCGCCCATCCGGACCGCCACGATGCGCCCGACGATCGCCCGATCATGGTGTAGCCGTCATCGCCGCGAGCAGCGCCAGCGGCAGCCTGGCAAGAGGGTTTGCCGCCATGACCTACCGCACGCTGAAGTGGGGCCACGAGCATCTGCCGATCGGCATTCGCTCGGTGATCGGCGTGCTGTTCATGGTCGGCGGCGTCTTCGGCTTCTTCCCCCTGCTGGGCTTTTGGATGTTCCCCCTCGGCGTCGCCTTCGTGGCCTTGGACATTCCCTGGACGCGACACCGCATCCACCGCTGGATGGACAGGCTCAAGGTCAAAGCCGAGCTTTAGCCGACGCAGGCCGCGGCGAGACCAGCCCCTCCCGGAGATCGTCGCCGGCGCACCGGCGCCGGGTGCGTTGTATCGCTGCGACAACCGGCCGATAATGGGCAGGTCGCGGGCGTCGTATAACGGCCATTACCCTAGCTTCCCAAGCTGGAGACGTGGGTTCGACTCCCATCGCCCGCTCCAATTCGCTCGGCGCCAACGCGAATCGAGGCGGCGTCGCATGGACGCCGCGGCGGCTGCCCGCGTGCCGGCTTGGACTGGACGCCTTCGATGCTTGCGAAATCGCCTTGGTGGCTGGTTGCCGGCGTCTTCCTGGTGCTTTGCGTCTCGTCCGGCTTCGGCTTCTACAACCTGTCCGTGTACATGAACGCGCTCGTGCAAGCGCGTTCGTTCGCGGTGGCGGACGTGTCCGGCGCAGTGGCGCTGCTGTTCGTCGTCAGCGGCGTCGGCGGCATCGTCGTCGGGCGGGTCATCGAACGGCACGACGTTCGCTGGGTGATGCTGTTCGGCGCGGCGCTGGGCGGTTTGGCGCTGGCGCTGATCGGCCTTGCCGAAGAGATGTGGCAGGTGTGGCTGCTCTACGCGCTGTTCGGCGCTGGCAACAGCGGCGTCTCGCTGGTGCCGGGAACCACGGTGGTCACGCGCTGGTTTCCCGGCGCCAATCGCTCCCTGGCGATCTCCGTCGCCTCGACCGGACTGTCCACCGGCGGCCTGCTGCTGACGCCGCTGTCCGCCAGCGCCATCCATGCCCTGGGCATCGAAGCGGCCATGCCGTGGTTCGGCGCGGTGTACTTCGCGGCCATCGCGCCGATCGCCTTGGCGCTGGTGCGGTCGTGGCCGGTAGGCGGGCCGCTGTCGGCAGGACGAGAGCGCTCGTCTTCCAGCCTTGCAGAGGTGCTGCGCATGCGTTTCTTCGTCGCCACGACGCTGGCCTACGTGGTCATTCTGGGCGCTCAGGTGGGCGGCATCGCGCACGTCTTCAACCACGTCGAGGGCGTCGCCGGCCGCGTGACCGCTTCGTTGGCGGTTTCCACCGTGGCGCTGGCCAGCATCGTTGGCCGCCTGCTTGGCGGCGTCGTGCTTACCGCCGGATTCCCTATTCGTCTGTTCACGGCCATCAACATCGGCGGCCAGGGCCTTGGCTTGGCGCTGCTGGGCCTGGCGCCGCCGAAGCTGGCGCTGGCCGGCTCGGCGTTGTTCGGCGTGACGATCGGCAATCTGCTGATGCTGCAACCGCTGCTGCTGGTGCAGGCATTCGGCGCCCCGCGCTATCCCCGCGTCTTCGCCACCGCGAACGCGGCGTCGACGCTGGGCGTGGCCGGCGGGCCGCTGGCCATGGGCATCGTTCACGACCTGTCGGGCTACGCGGCATCGTTCGCCGGCGCCGCCTCGATCTCGGCGCTGGCGCTCTTGGCATTCCTGGCGGCGGGTCCTCTGCCAAGAGCCCGCTAGTCGAAGACGATGACGTTGCGCGCCACCTCTCCCGTTTCCAACGCCTGCAGCGCGTCGTTGACGTCCTCGAGGGCGATGCGCCCGGAGATCATGTCGTCCAGGTGCAGCTTGCCGGCCAGGTAGAAGTCCACGAAGCGGGGCATGTCCACGCGAAAGCGATTCGAGCCCATGCTGGAGCCTTGCAGCGTCTTTTCGCGCAGAAACTCGGGGCCGTGTATTTCCACCATCGTGCCTACCGGAATCATGCCGATGACGGTGGCCGTGCCGCCAGCCTTGATCATCTTGAACGCCTGCTCGGTGGTGGCCTTCAAGCCGATGGCCTCGAAGGAGTAGTGGACGCCGCCGCCGGTCATCTCGCGCACCGCTTCGATGGGGTCCTCGTTCGCTGCGTTGACGGTGTCCGTGGCGCCGAACTTGCGCGCCAGTTCCAGCTTCGAGGCCACGGTGTCGATGGCGATGACGCGCCCGGCGCCGGCGATTTCCGCGCCGTTGATGCAGGACAGGCCAACTCCGCCGCAGCCGATGACGGCGACCGTCGAACCCGGTTCGATGGCCGCCGTGTGGATGACCGCGCCAACGCCGGTGGTGACGCCGCAGCCGATCAGGGCGGCGCGGTCCAAGGGCATGTCCGGGCGGATCTTCGCCACCGCGTGTTCGTGGACGAGCATGGTTTCCGCGAACGACGAAAGGTTCAGAAACTGCGCGATGGCCTCGCCACCGGCGGCTAGGCGCGGCGGCTCGTCGGCGCCCCGGGACAGTTCCGGCTCGTTGCACAGCACCATGCGCCCGGTCAGGCAGTACTCGCAGTGGCCGCAGAAGGCGGAAAGACAAGTGATGACGTGATCGCCGGGCTTGACGTAGTGGACGTCCTTGCCGACCGCCTCCACGACGCCGGCGGACTCGTGCCCAAGCACGGCCGGCAGCGGATACGGATACGAGCCGTTCTGGAAGTGCAGGTCCGAGTGGCAGACGCCGGCCGCGGCGGTGCGCAGCAGCACCTCCCGGGGCTGCGGGTCGCCCGTGCTCACGTCCTCGATGGCAAGCGGCTGATTCACCTCGCGCAGCACCGCAGCTTTCATGGTTCTCTCCCAAAGCGAAGTAGACGGCGACAGTTTAGCGCCGACTCGCGGCGGGCGATCAGATCAACGGCGTGGCCCAGTCGAGAACCCGCAGGCGGTCGTCTGCCGTGCTTCTCCGCGCAGCCCGTCAGCCAGCTTCACGGTCCTTGCCAGGCCCAGCTCGAAGTCGGTTCGCCAAGCGGCTGGTTCGGGCGACGGTTCGGCGTACGCTGGCCGATACGCTGCCCGCGTTCGCGTAGACGGCGACCTTGCGCCGGGCGCGCGTCACCGCGGTGTAGAGCAGCTCTCGGCTGTTCACCAGCGAACCTGCCGGTGCGGGCACGAACGCCACTTCGTCGTACTCCGAACCCTGGGCGCGATGCACGGTCAGTGCGAAGAAACTCTCGTGCGGCGGCAGCCGCAGGGGCGGGATCAGAAACGGCCCGTCGTCGCCGGCGGGGCTCCGCAGGTCTGGAAACCAAATCTGCCGAGCGCCGTCGTCGCCACCGACGACGACGCCGGTATCGCCGTTGGACAGCCCGCTCGAGGGGTCGTTGCGGGTGACGATGACCGGGCGGCCCAGGTAGAACTCCTCGTCCTCCGGCACCAGATTGGCGCTCTGCAGACGCTGTTCCACCCGTTGATTGAAGCGCTCCGCGCCGAAGGGTCCGAGACGGTGGGCGCAGAGCACGCGCAGGGCGGGGAATGCGCTCAAGCCGTCCACCGGCGCGCCGCCGTCGCGTTCGCGCCACCGCCGCAGCAGAGGCGCGCAGCGTTCCACGGCATAGCGTTCCGCCAAGGCGTCGAAAGCGTCGAAGTCGGCCAGAGGCCGCAGTTCGACGTCCGCATGATCGGCATCCCGAAGGACGGCCAGAGTGCGCGCCGCGTCGCCTTCGACGATGGCTTCGGCCAGACTGCCAAGGCCGCTTTGCGGGCCAAAGCGATGGCTCTCGGCAAGCCGCACGACGCAGGGCGAGAGTGGCGACGAAGGAGCGCTGCCGGCGTCGATGATGTCGCCGAATACGCATCCCGGCTGCACGGAACCCAGCTGCGCCGCGTCGCCGAGCAGGATCAGCCGGGCGTGTGGCGGCAGCGCGTCCGCGACGCGTTTCATCAGCGACAGGTCCACCATCGAACACTCGTCGATCAGCAGCGCGTCGATGGGAGACGGAAGACCGCCGCGCTGCAGCAGGCGATGGACGGTGGCGGCTTGGGGCGCGAACCTCCGCAACGCGGGAACGGTCGATGCCAGACCGCCGAGCTGCCTGGTCAAGGACTCTTGCAGTCGTGCCGCTGCCTTGCCGGTCGGCGCCGCCAGCGCGATGCGTCGCGGCGTCGCCAGGTTCAGCGCCACCAGCAAGGCGATCAGGCGCGCCGCGAGGGTGGTCTTGCCGGTGCCGGGGCCGCCGGTGACGACGCAGAGCCTTCTCGTCGCCATGGTCCGCGCGGCCTGCAGCGCCGGCGGTCCGGCGTTGGCGAACAGAGCTGCCGAGATGGCCGGCAAGTCGCCGGGAGGCTTGTCTTCGCGGCTCGCCAGCGCTCGCAGGCGCTCCGCCACTGCGCACTCGGCGACGAAGAGACGGTGCAGATACAAGTGCCCGGCGTCCACAACCAGCGGCCGCAGCTCCGGCGTCGGGCCATGCGCAACCAAAGGGCTTGCGCCAAGAAGCGCGCCCAGGTTGCTCGGCAGGCGGGCGCTGGCGGCCGCTCCGTCCATGGCCGCTTCGGCGCCGGCGCCCATCGGCAGCCAGTGGCGCAGCTCCCGGAGTCGGCGTCCGGCGCACTCGGAGACCGGAAGGCAGGTGTGGCCGGCGCGTTGCGCGGCGCTGGCCAGGGCGGCGGGCAGGGCGATGTCGTCCGCCGCCGCCAGCTCCGCCATCAGCAAGGCGAACTGCCGGTCGATGTCGGCGAGAAGCCCGGCGTCGCACAACTGGCCGAGCAGGTTGGCAGCCGGCACTTGGTTCAGCCCCTAGCTGGCGGTGCCGTCCAAGAGACGGTCGATGGCGTCGATGCACTCGCGCGGCGGCCGATCCCGAAAGACGCTGTGGCCGGGCCGTTCGGGACGCATGCCGCGCACGAACAGATAGCAGACGCCGCCAACGTGCCGGTCGTAGTCGTAGTCGTCAAGCCGCCAACGCAGATAGCGGTGCAGCGCCGTCAGGTAGATCAGGTACTGGAGGTGGTAGCCGCCGCGGCGCATCGCCGTCGCCAAGGCGGCTGGCGTGTACGCATCCACGCGGTCGCCGAGCCAGTTGGACTTGTAGTCAAGCACATGCCAGGCGCCCCGGTGCTCCGCCACCACGTCGATGTAGCCGTGCAGGAAGCCGTCCACCTGGGCGACGGCGCCATCGGCGAAGGGATCGCCGTAGCCGTGTCGCGCCAGGCATTCGCCCAGCCGGGCGCGATCCAGCTGGCGAACGGGCGTGTGGAACTCCATCTCGGCCAGCGGGCGATGCAGGTCGACGACGCGGAAGGCGGTGTCGGAATCCGCCGTCGGCTGCAGGGGCGTTTGCCGAGCGTCTTCCACCAGCGCGCATGCGTTGGCCGCCCAGTGGCCGCCGAAGCCGCGCTTCGCCAGCGCCGCTTCGGCAGCGCTCCGCCAGTCCCCTTGCTGCTTGACGCTTGCCTCGAACAGCTCGTGCAGGCAGTCGCCGGCGCGCCGGCCCCTGGGGAAGACCGTGGCCAGCTCGCCGGCGCCGGTCGTCGGCTTTGCGTCCTCCGGCAGCGCCGACGGCAAGCCGTCGGCCGCCAGAACCGCTTCCTCCTGCTGATCGTGGTCCGGCCGCTCCACCTGAACGTGTTCCGCCCCTGAGACGGCAGCGCCGGCGGCCCTCGCCAGCGCCGAATAGCTGGTCATCTGCCGTACGCGCAGCAGCGGCCGTTGGAAGCTGCGGGCAACCAGCTTCCGCTCGGCGTCGTCCGGGTCTCGACGAGGCGGGGGCGTCGCCGTCAAGTCGCTGGCGGCAATGGCCGAAGGATGCGCCAGCGCCAGCTCGACGACCCGGCGGCGCCACGCTTCGGCGCCGAGCCTTCGCACATGCCGGGCGTTTTCCTTGCGCGCTTCCGGCACTGGCTTGTCCGGCAAGTCGCCGCCGTACAGCAACCACGCCAACGGCGCATGCTCGGCGTCGCGCACTTGCGCCCAGGTCACCACGCAGCGGTACTTGGCGCGGGTCAGGGCGACGTACAGCAGGCGCAGTTCTTCGGACTGCTCCTCGGCCTGCTGCAACTCGTGGGCCGCATCGGTCGGCGCCAGATCCAGCACCTCGGGGAAGCCTTCGGCGCCCCTGTCGTGGTAGCTGGCCGTGCTCTCCGGCCTGGTCTGGCGGCGGTACCAGGCGAAGGGGCAGAAGGTGATGGGAAACTCCAGCCCCTTGCTGCGGTGGACGGTGACGATCTTCACCAGTCTCTCGTCGCTCTCCAGGCGCAGCTGCGCGGCGTCGTCCGTGCGCCCCGCCGCGTTGCGGCGACCGGCAAGCCACTCCACCAGGCCGGTCGAAGACAGCCGCTCGGCGGTTTCCGCCTGCTGCAGCAGCTCCGCAAGATGCAGCGTGTTGGTCAGCCGTCGGGGGCCGTCGGGATGGCGCAGCAGCTGCGTGGCGCCGTTGATCGGCGGGGCGAACAGCAGGCGGCGAATCAGCGTCGCGGCGCCGCTCTGCTGCCAGGTGCCGCGCCAGGCGCGCAGTCGATCTTCCCAGGTTGCCCAGACGCGGTCGTCGTCGGCCAGCTGCGCCAGTTCCTGGACGTCGAGGCCGAACAGGTCTCCGGCCAGAGCGCCGCGGCGGCGGCCGGGGCCGACTTCGTGCTCCGCCAGTGCGCCGAACAGGCGATGCAGCTGCTGCGCCTCGGCGCTCTCGAAGACGCCGACGTCGCCCATTTCAACGCTCTGCACGCCAAGGGTGCGCAGTTCCAGCGCCACCGCTCGGCCTTGCTGTTTGGTGCGCACCAGCACGGCGATGTCGCCGCCGGAGATGCCGTCGTTGCCGATCCGCACTTCGCCCCTGTCGCCGGCTTGCAGCAGCTGGGCGATTTCCGCCGCGGCGTGCCGGGCGGCGATGGGCTGGAAGGCTTCCTTCGACAGCGGAGCGTCGTCGGCCTTGGCAAACAGGCGAAACTGCAACGGCGCGGGATGCAAGCCGCTGCCAGCGACGTGCAGGGCACCGCCCTGCTGCCTTGCCGGTTGCACGTCGTCGTAGCCGATGTCGGGCAGCAGGAATGGATGGCGGCGCGCGAACAGGACGTTGACGGCCTGCACCAGCGCCGGCGACGAGCGGTGGTTGACGGTCAGACGCAGCCGCCGGACGTCGATGGCGGTGGAGGCCCGCGTTGCGGCACCCGCCTTGTTTCCGGCGGCCAGAGAAGCGGCGAGCTGCGTACGCAAGCCGTCTTGGCCGCTGGTGCCCTGAAGGTAGGCGAACACGTCCGCGCCGCGGAAGCCGTAGATGGACTGCTTGGGGTCTCCGACGATGGCGAGGCCGATGCCGGGCCGGGTCGGATCCTTGCCGGCGTCGGCGTAGATGCGGTGGAAGATGCGCGCCTGCAAGCCGTCGGTGTCCTGGAACTCGTCGATCAGCGCCAGCGGATAGCGTTCCAGCACCCGTCGCGCCAGGCTGTCGCCGGCGGCCCCGAAGAGCGCTCTGGCGGTCTCGGTCAGCAGGCCGTTGAAGCTCAGCCGACGATGCCGCCAGGCATCCTCGCGCAAGGTCGAGCGCACTTCTTCCAGGATGTCGCGCCGCTGCTGTCGCAGCCACAGCCCGCCGAGGCTCGCCAGCCGCGATGCCGCCTCGCCCAGCCGGTCGAACTGCTCGAACAGCGGACTGCAGGGCAGCGCCTGGCCCTGGCGCAGAAGGCGCGGCAGCGAAATGCCGCCCAGATAGCCGGCGACATCGAGCGGCAGCGCGCTGGGATCGTCGTTGGCGAACGCCTTGCTGGCGGCTTCGCGCACGCGCTTCATCTTGGCTTGGCTGTTGCGGTTCCAGCGCAGCGCGTCGAGAGCTTGCAGAAAGCCCTGGCCGTGGTCACGCCAGACACGGCGCGTCTCGGCGAACGCGGCCAGCCACGCCGCGTGGGTGGATCGCAGCAGCTCGCCGGAGGCGCTGCCGTCGTCGCCGCGAACGTCGAGGGCGGGCTTGGCGTGGAACCCCTGCACCCACCGGGTGGCATCGCCGAGGGTGAACTTCTCGTTGCTGGCGTACTCGATCAAGGGCGTCGGCGCCGAGACGATGTGGCGTCGCCAGTAGTCGCGCACCGCGGCGCGAACGTCCGCGGCGTCGTCGCCGCTGACGGCGAAGCCGAAGGGCACGCCACCTTCGAACGCGAACTCGGCCAGCAGCCGCTGGCACAGGCCGTGTATGGTCATGACGTTGGCGCGGTCGAGGTCGCGCACGGCGCGTTCGAGGAGCGCCTTCGCCTCGCCCATGTCGGCGCACCCCTGCCAGCGGCGCAGCAGCGAAAGAGCCTGCTCGTCGCTGCTGCGGCCGCTAGCTGCGGCGTCCAGCGCCAGGCGCAAGATGCGACGCAGACGCTCGCGCAGTTCGCCGGTGGCGGCAATGGTGAAGGTGACGATCAACAGCTTGTCGATGGGCAGCCGAAGCTCGACGACGGCGCGGGCGGCGAGGGTGGTCAAGGCGTAGGTCTTGCCGGTGCCGGCGCTGGCCTCGACAAGCAGGCCTCCGGCAAGGTCCGTGTCCAGCGGCGTCGGCGAGGCTGGGCGGTTCATTCGGCGGTTGCCGCGGCGATGGGCGTCAGCAGGCGCTCCGCCAGTTCCCCGAACGCTTCGGCGTGGCGGCTGAACGGCCCGTCGGGAAACACCAGCTGGTGATGGGCGTCTTCGCCTTCGCCCCGCTGGCCGCCGAACCATGCCTTTCTGGCTTGGCTTTCGCCCTGGGCCACCCAGGCCCAGGAGGTCTCCGCGAACAGCGGCAGCGCCCGCGTCTGCCCGTCGCGCCAGGCGCCCAGCCAGTCTGCCAAAGCCGCGCGCGCCGAGTCCGGCGTCGGGCCGTGGACGTTCGCCATCTGCACGTCTCCGGCAATGCCGATCATGGTGGCGGAAACCCGCTGCCCGCTGGCGCAGGTCGCCGCCAGCAGGCGCAGCCAGATCTCGATCCGGTCGACGGCGCGGATGCCGCCGATCCGCCAGTTCAACAGCTCGTGCCTGTCGGGAAGAAACTGCGCCACGCTGCCGACCAGCCGGCAGCCATCCAACGGCACGTCGATCTCGCAGGCCGGGGCTTGGCGGTGCTCGGCGAACGGGTGCAGCGCCCGGACAAGCGCTTCGACTTCTCGGCCGGCCCGTTGCTGCGCCAGCAAGCCGGAGTTGCCGGCGGGCAGGCAGCCCCGGGCCAGCAGAATCCGCCGCGCCAGGTCGGCTTCGACCGCGCCATCGCCGCCGTCGAGGTGGAACAGCTCGTTCTTCAACCGCCACTCCTCTTGCTCCGACAGTTCCAAGGCTTCTTCGTCTTCGAGCGGATCGGCGGGCGAGCCCAGCCGCAGTCCCAAGCGCCGTTCGACGAAGTAGCGCACCGGGGCGGCGGCGAATCGGCACAGTTCGTGGACGGCGACTTCGTCGCTTGGCCGGCGACCGGGCACCGCCGGCAGCTTCGACGCGAAGCGATCCGGCGGCACCTCTTGAACGCTGGCCAAGGCGTTGGCGGCATCGGCCATGGCTTGGGAGTAGCTGAAGAGCGCCGCCGGCGGCTGGAAGTAGCGCGGACTGAAGGGCTGCAACGGGTGGCGGGTTTCGTGCGCCGTGCGGCCGTCGGCAAACCGCGCGTGCAGATATTCGAGCAGGTCGCCGACCACGGTGGACGCCGGCAGAGCGGCGTCTTCGCGCAGATCCCGCCCGGTGTAGGTGACGATGAAGCTGCGCCTTGCCGCCAGCAAGGCTTCGAGGAACGCGTAGCGATCCTCGTCGCGCGGGTCCCGATCGCCGATGCGCCGTGCGCCGGCGGCCATCGGATCGAAGGAGGACGTTGCCGGATGGCGCGGAAACAGGCGGTCGTTCATGCCCAGCGCGCACACCACCTTGGCCGGAAACACCTGCCCCGCGGCCAGCTGGCCGATGGCGACACCGTCGGCGAGACGCACCACCGAGCGCGTTGCCTCTTCGGCGTAGGCGGTCAGCACGTCGCGCACGACCGAGAACGGAATCGGCAGCTCCCCCGCGCTCTCGCTCTCGTCGACGAAACGGTTGACCAACGCCGCCACCGCATCGCCTTCGCCCAGGACGTCGCCTGGCCGGTCGACGAAGAAGCGGCCGAAGACGCGCTCGCGCAGGTCCTTCGCCCAGCCCGACGGCGTGCGTTCCCGCTGCTGCCAGCTGTCCAGTTCGAGAACCTCCTCGCAGTAGCGCGCGAAGCGTCCTAGGCACTCGTAGTCGGCGGTGCCGGCGTCGAGACCTCGGCTGCGCAAGGCGCAAGGCACCACGCCCTCGAAGTCCGCCGCCTGGTCGGCGGTGGCGTAGCCGAGCACGAGCCGTTTCATGCCTTCGCGCCAGGTGTGCGTCGCGCCGCTCGCGCCGCACGGGCCTTGCGTCGCCAGACTGGCCGCGTCGATGCCCCAGCGGATGCCGGCGGCGCTGATCCATTCGCGCAGGCTGGCCAGCTGGTCCTCGTCGATGCCGAAGCGCGCCCGCACGGCGCGCGCCCGCAGCGGCGCCATGACCGCCGGCGTTGCGTAGCGCGAACCGGGCAGGTCGAGCAGGTCGATGAACGCCCGCACCGCCGCGCTGTCGCCGCGTCGTTGGCGGCCCAGGTTGAAGGGAACGACTTCATGGGCGCTGAACACCGCCTCGATGGCCGGCGCGTAGACGTCGAGGCCAGGGGCGAGAATCAGCACGTCGGCGGGTTGGATGTCCGGGTGGGTCTCGAACAGATCCAGCAGCCGGTCGTGGACCACCTCGGCTTCGCGCATGGCCGAGTGGCAGACGTGGATCTGCAAGGAATCGTCCGCCGGCGGCTGATCGTCGGCTGCGCCCTCGTCGATTCCGCGCAAGGTCAGGATGTCGCGCTGCAGGGCGGCCAAACGGGTGTTCACCGCGGGTTCGGCGTAGTCCTCTTCGGGGGCGCCGCTGCCGAGGTCGTCGGCCAGCGACGCCTGCATGTCCCGGGCGGTTCGACCCCAGGCGGAAAGCAGCACGTTGCCCTCGTCGTAGTAGCCGTCGCCCTGATCGAGGCCGACGAGGCGACGTTCCCGCCGCGAGCGGGTGTCCGCCCAGAACTCCCGGCAAGGGCTTGGCAGGTAGAGGTGAATGGCCATCGTCCTGGCGGCCGTACGCAGCATGTCCAAGTACGATGGCGACAGGCTGGGAACGGCGAAGAAACTCGCCCTGGCGCAGTCCGCCGCCTCGCCCTCCAAGGGCAGCTGCAACTGCGCCGGCGGCGCGCTGGCGGCGATCGCTTCTCGATAGGCGTCCACGACGTCGACCCAGTGCGGCGTGTCCTCGGCATCCGCGAGCTGTGCCCAAAGCTCTGCCAGCCAGTCGTCAGCGGCCGCTGGAGAAGCCTGCCTGGCGTTCCTGTCCCGCTGCCAGCTGCGGATCCAGTCTGGCCGATAGAGCAGACAGCGGTCGTAGATGCCCGCCAGCCGATCGGCCAGCTCGAAGCGCTTGCGCGGTTCGCCGTCGGCCAGATAGCGGGCCAGCCCGGTGTCGTTCGGTACGGGCCTTTCTTCGGCGCCCGCAGCGCCGCTCGCCTGGCCAAGCAGTTCGTAGATTCGCCAACGCAGGCTTGCCGGCGCGTAGGCATTGTCGCTCGGCAGATTCGGCAGCGCCGCGCCCATGACGGACCAGGCGAACTCCGCGGGCAGTTCCAGCTGCAGGTGCGCGGCGATGCCGAGTTCGCTGGCCAGTTGCAGACGCAGCCAGCGGCCTAGCACCGGATGCGGCACGACGATGCGCTCGGCGTCCAAGGGATGCCCAGGCGACCGACGCATCTGCCCGGCGAGCGCTTCGGCAAGCAGCTCCAGGCGATTGGCAGCGTGGATGGTGAAGCCGGGCGGCATGGCTTGGCCTCAGCGCCCGGTGAGTTCGCGGCGCGCCGGGCTCCAAACGGGCAGCAGCCCCTGGGGGCGGGCCGCGTCGGCAGCGACGGCGATTCCCGGCAGTGCCAGCAGACGCTCCTCCCGATCGACGATCAGCGGCCACTTGCCGCGTTGCCAAGGCGGCACCCGCCGTTCCTGGAAGAGCGCCTTGACGCTCTTCGTGACGTTCCGGCCAACCGGCTTCAAGCGTTCCCCGCCGCTTCGCCAGCGCACCGAATAGGGCGTATCCGCCGCCAGGCCCCAAGGTCGGCGCTGCCAGCCGAGCTTTCCTTCCACCGCCCGCTGTTCCTGTCCGACCAGCCCCGGCCCCAGACGGCCGCCGTCGCACCGTGCCGTATCCCGCACCAGGTGCCAGCGTCCTCGATGGCGCCAAGCGGCGATGCCCGGCGCGACTTCGACCCGGGGATTGCGGCTGGGCGCCGCGGCGCTCTGCCGCTCGATCTCGGCAACTGCGCCCCGGGCCAGCGGCAGTCCGGCGTTGGCCAGCCAGCGTCTGATGCCGGATTCGTCCGCGCCGCTCGCCGGCAGCGGGGCGACCGGCACCGGCGGCGGGCGCGGCGCGGCCAGACGTTCGACGGCCGCCGGGAAGCGTTGCTCGATCAGCGGCGCCAGGTGCGCGCGAATGTAGTTGCGGTCGAGGCGCAGGTCGGCGTTGGACGGGTCCTCGACCCAACGCAGGCGCCAGCGCTTGGCGTAGGCGGCCAGGCAGCGGCGGCGCAGGCCCAGGAGCGGTCGCAGAAGCTGCCCTTCGCCAACCGCGCGCGCGGTCGGCATGCCGCCGGGCTCGCGGCCGGTGAACATCTGCCACAGCCGCGTCTCGAACTGATCGTCCGCATGGTGCGCCAGCGCCAGCACGTCGTGGCGTCGCAGCATCTGCCGCCAGACCCCATAGCGCGCCTGCCGGGCGGCGTTCTCCTGGTTGCCGCCGTGCAGCAGCACCGACTGCGCACGGCAGGGAACTCCCAAGCGCTTGGCCACGGCGACGCAGTGCTGCCGCCGTTCTTCGCTTTCGCCAAGGCCATGATCGATGTGCGTCGCCGCAACGCCCGGCAAGTGGCTTAGGGCGTGCAGCAGCACGGTGGAGTCCAGGCCGCCGCTGAAACCCACCCACAGCGTTGCGCCGGCCGAGCCGCCGTACCAGGGCGCCAGCTCCGGCGTGGCGGCCAGCGCTGCCGCCACGGCCTCGCTGGCCGCGGCGTCCGCGCTCGGCACGTCGTCGCCGGTCATGCCGGGCGGTCACTCCGCGCCGGTCGGATAGTCGAGTTCGACTGCCTGTTCGCCGAACGCTTCGCGCAGCTGGGCGAGCAGCGCGTCGCTGGCGTCCACCCGCCAGTCGTCGCCAAGGGCGATCCGCGCCTTCGCGCCGTCCACGGCGTAGTCCAGCGCCACCCGGCAGCCCTCGGCGTTGCGGTTGCGGCGGAGCGCGTTCTTCAGCTTCTCGACGAAGTCGCCGTTGGCGTCCGGGCCAGCCCGGATGCGCAGCCGTTCGGCGAAGCGGTTGCGCGCTTCGGTGAGCGTCATGATGCGCTCCGCGCGCAGCTTGTGGCCATCGGAGTATTCGTCCGCCTGCACTTCGCCCTCGACGACCAGGATGGCGTCCTTGACCAGCTTGGCGCGGTTCGCCGCGTAGGTCTCGCCGAAGACGTTGGCTTCGATGCGGCCGCTGCGGTCGTCGAGCAGGGTGAAGGCCATGTCGCCCCGGCGCCCGCGACGCGCCCGGTTGGAGACCACCAGGCCGCCGACCGACTGCTTCGCGCGGCCGGGGCGCAAACTGCTGATGGCGGTGGAGCAAAAGCGTCGGATTTCCGGCAAGTAGGCGTCGATGGGATGGCCGGTGAGGTAGAGGCCAAGGGTCTCCCGCTCGCCTTCGAGGCGTTCCTGGGTGCTGAGCGCGCGCCGGCGGCGGTCTTGCTTGGGCGCGGGTTCTTCCACGCCGCCGAACATGTCGCTGATGCCGAGCTCGGCATCTCGCGCCAGCTGCTCCGCGCCTTGCAGGCAGTCGGGCAGTTCGTCGAGCAAGTGGCCGCGCCTCGCGTCCAGGTCGCCGGCGCTTTCGCCGTCGGCGAGCGAGTCCATGGCGCCAGCGCGGATCAGCGCTTCGAGCAGCCGCTTGTTGGCGAGGCGCGGGTTCACCCGTTGGCAGAAGTCACGCAGGTTCTTGAACGGGCCCCGCTCCTGCCGTTCGGCGACCATGGCGGCGACCGGCCCCTCGCCGACGCCTCGAACCGCGCCGAGGCCGTAGCGGATGTCGCCGCTGCCGGCGTCGAAGCGGAACTCGCTGGCGTTGACGTCCGGCGGCCGCACGTTGATCTCCATGCGCCGCACTTCCTCCACCAGCGTCACCACCTTGTCGATGTTCTGCATGTCGGCGGAAAGCACCGCGGCCATGAACTGCGCCGGATGGTGCGCCTTCAGCCACGCGGTCTGGAAGGTCAGCAGCGCATAGCTTGCCGCGTGGGCCTTGGGGAAGGCGTAGCCGGCGAACTTCTCCACCTGATCGAAGATGTCGTTGGCGATGCGCTGGTCCACTCCGTGGGCGCCGGTGCCAGCCAGGAACATGGTGCGCATCGTCACCATCTCTTCCGGCTTCTTCTTCGCCATGGCGCGGCGCAGCAAGTCCGCCTGGCCGAGGCTGAAGCCGGCCAGCCGCTGCGCCATGTTCATCACCTGCTCCTGGTAGAGCATGACGCCGTAGGTGTTCTTCAGCGGCTCTTCCAAGGCCGGATGCGGGAAGGAAACCGGCGAGCGACCGTGCTTGCGGTCGATGTAGTCGTCCACGGCGCCGGACTGCAGCGGCCCAGGGCGAAACAGCGCCACCAGGGCGATGATGTCGTCGATGGAGTCCGGTTGCAGACGCGCGATGAGGTCCTTCATGCCCTGGGACTCGAGCTGGAAGACGGCGGTGGTCTTGGCGGTCTTGAGGAACCCGTAGGTGGCCGGATCGTCGAGGGGCAGGTTCTTCGCGTCCACGGGCGCCTTGCCCTCGGCTTCGCGTTCCGCATTGATGGCGGCGACGGCCCAGTCGATGATGGTCAGCGTCTTCAGGCCGAGGAAGTCGAACTTGACGAGGCCGGCTTCTTCGACGTCGTGCAGATCGAACTGGGACACCAGGCCCCCGGCCTGGTCCGCGTACAGCGGCACGAAGTCCGTCAGCGCGCTGGGCGCGATGACGACGCCCCCGGCGTGCTTGCCGGTGTTGCGCACGACGCCTTCGAGCTTGTAGGCCATGTCCATGATCTCGCTGGCGTCTTCGTTGCGTTCGACGAAGTCGCGCAACTCCTGCTCCTGCTCCATCGCCTTGGCGAGGGTCATGCCGAGCTCGTACGGGATCATCTTCGACAGCCGGTCCGCCAGACCAAAGGGCTTGCCCTGCACCCGCGCCACGTCGCGCACCACGAGACGCGCCGCCATCGTGCCGAAGGTGACGATCTGGCTCACCGAGTCGTGGCCGTAGAGATCGGCCACGTGGGCGATCACCCGCTCTCGGCCTTCCATGCAGAAGTCGATGTCGAAGTCCGGCATCGACACCCGCTCGGGATTCAGCAGCCGCTCGAAGATCAGGCCGTACTGCAGCGGGTCGAGGTCGGTGATGCCGAGGCAGAAGGCCACCAGGGAGGCGGCGCCGGAACCCCGGCAGCCGACCGGCACGCGATGCTGCCGGGCCCAGTTGACGAACTCCTGAACGATCAGAAAGTAGCCGGCGAAGCCCATCTGCGTGACGATGCCGAGCTCGTAGTCGAGGCGCTGCCGATAGAGCGGTTCGTCCCGTGCGTCGGCCGTCGCGGCGCGTTCCTGCAAGTAGCGTTGCAGGCCGTCTTCGGCGCGCCGTCGCAGCAGCGCTTCCAGCGTGTCGTCGGCGGCCACGGGATAGCGTGGCAGGTAGTAGGTGCCGAGCTGCATGCCGTAGCTGCAGCGCTTGGCGATTTCCACGGAGTTGTCCAGCGCCTCGGGCAGGTCGGCGAACAGCTCGCGCATTTCCGCGCCGCTGCGCAGATACTGCTGCTCGCTGTAGCGGCGTTCTCGGCGCGGGTCGTCCAGCACCCGGCCTTCCTGAATGCACACCCGGGTCTCGTGCGCTTCAAAGTCTTCCGAGGCGAGGAAGCGCACGTCGTTGGTGGCCACCATCGGCACCCCTTCGGCAGCGGCAAGGGCCGCGGCGTCGAGCACGAAACGGCCTTCGCCGGGACGCCCGGTGCGCACCGCCTCGAGGTACAAGCGGTTGCCGAAGGCCCGGCGCCACTCGGCCAGGCGCTGGCTCGCCGCCGCTGGCTTGTCGATCTTCGCGCCGACGTCGCTGTCGCGGCCAAGCAGGGCGAAGAGGCCCTCGGCAGCCGCCAGGATCGCGCCGCGGGACACCCGCCCGTGGGCATGGGCTTGGTCCGGCGCGGCGCTTCCGTTCGCCTCGGTATAGGCGCTGGAGACCAGCCTCAGCAAGTTGCGATAGCCCGTCTCGCAGGCCACCAGCACGACGCAGCGGTGGACGTTCTCGCCGTCTTCGTAGTCCAGCTCGGCACCGATGACGGCCTTCACGCCGACGTCCCGACAGGCGCTGTAGAACTTCACCAAGCCGAACAGATTGCCGCGATCGGTAAGCGCCACCGCGGGCATTTGCAGTTCCGCAACCCGCCCGGCCAGATCCTTGACCTTGGCCAGCCCGTCGCCGATGGAGAACTCGCTGTGGACGCAGAGATGGACGAAGGCGGAATCCGCCGCCGTGGGCGGGCTGGCGGCGATCTCGTCTCCGGTCTGGTAGGCGACGGCTGCCGTCGGCGGCGGTTCGAGATCGACTTCGCTCACGGTATTCGGGTCGTTCGGTCTCGTTCTTCGCTATTGGAAAACGTGCGCTTGCAAGTCTCTCCTCGACCTCAAGTAAATCACTTTCCTTCGACGTGCGCCAAGCCCGATTTCGCTTTTCGGCGGCAAGTCGCGCTGCCGGCCGTCTAAAGCGGCAGCACCGTCTTGGCGACGATGCGCCGCATGGCGGGGGAGGACTCCAGCCGATCCACCCCCGGCAGCTGCGACAGCTTGCTGTCGCACAGGCGGTCGTGGTCGTGCATGTCGCGGGTGACCACGCGCAGCACGTAGTCCCACTCCCCCGTCACCGCGTGGCAGTCCATCACCTCGTCGACGCCCTTTACCGCGCGGTCGAAGGCGTCCATGTCGTCGTGCCGGTTGGTGTGCAGCTTGATGACCACGTAGACGTCCTCGGACAACTCGACCAGGTCCTGATCGACCAGCGCCACGTAGCCCTTGATGACGCCCGCTTCTTCCAGCCGCTGGCGGCGCTTGCGGCACCCGGAGGGCGACAGATTCACCAGTCGGCCGAGCGCCTCGTCGGACTGTCTGGCGTCGTTCTGCAGCTCCCACAACATGCGCCGGTCGATGCGGTCGAGCACGAAGGCGGGCGAACGGTCGAATGCGGTTTTCTTCATCGAACGTCCCATCCGGTGCGAAATCCGCACCAGACTACCGCAAATCGGCTGCAAGTGGGCAACAAACGCACCGGCTGCCGGGCTAGCGTAACCGTCAGTACACTCTGAAGAAGCGTACAGCGAGATGCATATGAACGTGGTTGGTCGTCAAGCGGTGTCGTCAAGTCTCATCCTAGGTCTCGTGACTTGGCTTGGCGTTGTGGCGGATGCCGCCGCACCGGCGGCACCCGTCGGCGTTGCCGAGCGGCAACAGACGACGTGTGGCAGCACGGGCAACGCGTTGGCCGCGGCGATCGAGCCGCTCAAAGCGCTGTGCCCGTCGCCTTCGTCAGGCGTGTCTGCGCAGTGCATGGAGGCGTTGGACGAACGCTTCTGGAACCGTCCGGTGCAGTGCAACGCGCACTCCAACCTTTTGGCTGACCCGACACGATCACGTTGGTGGCCGCAGCCCCGCAACGACACGGTCGTCTGGTCGCAGGTGTTCGAAAACCCGGCGGCGCTGCGCCAGAAGGTGGAGGCGGCGGCGCGCGATCCCGCCTGTCGTCTGCGGGAGGACCAGTTTCGCCCGGACTTGCGCACGGCATGCGCAGCGGACGCCATGGTGCGGCTGGGGGTGCTGCACCGCG
The DNA here is from genome assembly GCA_965199875.1 of Candidatus Azotimanducaceae bacterium. Taxonomy (GTDB): domain Bacteria; phylum Pseudomonadota; class Gammaproteobacteria; order Pseudomonadales; family Azotimanducaceae; genus VXYL01. Next base: position 1,397,971 of record OZ241346.1, read on the forward strand.
CCTGCCGGCGGGTGCTGGAGTGGGAAGACGAGTCCAATCCCTATTTTGATGGCTGGCGGCCGCGTTGGGAAACATGGCGGGATGTGCTGGAGGAAGCGGAGGGTGACGACTACTGGCGCCCAGTCGCTGAGCTGGAGGAGAGCGAACTGCACTTTGCTTGGCGGCTGGCAAAGTGCCGCGCCGTGCCACGGTCCTCTCTCGCGCTCTTGGAACGGATGAGACCGCCCTCCCCTTTCCGCGTCAGACAGGGTCAACGCGATCAGCTCGTCGTCGCAGCGGCAAGACTAGGCAGCGTGTGGGCAATCGGCGTTGGCTTCTTGCGGAGCTCTGGCGAGGGAAGCGTGGCCGTTGAAACTTGGCCGGATGCGCCACTGCCGCTGGCGTACGTCCACTGGGCCACGCGATCACGCAACCAGCTGGCGTATTTGCTGGCAGCCCGCGAAGAGGATCTTGCCGGCGAGGCACCGCAGTTCGATTGGCGCGGGCTCGAGGCGGCATTCACGGGCGAAGAAATCGACGCCGCTCGGCCTGCCACCGGCGCCATCCGGGCGCATGGTTGGCCGCCAAAGCGCGGCAGAGTGCTCAGCAACTCGCCTTGGCCTTGGATGGACCAGCCGACGCCGGTGCAAGCGCGGGTTCTGCGACGCCGGATCGACGAGGACGGCAACATCCGTTGGATATACGAGGATGGGGGCGAAACGTGGGTCGAGGGCGGCCGCACCTATTCGACAACGCCCGGCGGGAAGACCTACATCTGGGGCCACTCGCGAATAGGCAGGGCCACGCTGCGCCGATGGACGGATGCCGATGGCACCGAGCGCTGGATCGATGACCAGGGAAACGAACACTGGATCGACGCAGACGGCATGGAGCACTGGATCGAATTGGATGGCACCGAGTGGATGCTGCTGCCGCCGGAACCGCCGCCCCGATGCGGCTGGCGGGCCGCTCTGCTGGCATCAGCCGAAAACCGAGTTCTCGGACGAGATTGCGATGCCACGCTTCGCGACCTTGCGTCTCGCCGAGCGCCCTCGCAACGCCGCAGCGATGCCCGACGAAATCACCCACGAAAACAGGTATGCGCTGCCCCAGGGCGAGGCTTGGGGAAGCGAGGACGCGCGGCTCGAAGCGACTGGTACTTGGGCACCTCGCCTCCCGTCATTGCGTGCCCGCCTTTTTCGCCGCGTTGGGGACGGGCTGCACGTCACCTACCTCAACGCGGACAAGCTCGCCGAGCACGGCGGCAATTCGAAGAACCCGACGCGAGTCCGCGAAGCCCTGCTGCACGAGTACGCGCACCACATCAGGCGCTCGAAACTCCATGGCGCGGCGTTCGACTACGTCCTCGACTCCCTGCGCGGGCTTGCCGGCGTCTGTGAAATGGACATGACCGGTCGCCAATCAGCGGCGTCAAGCGGCCCGGGCATGGCCGCAGAGGCTGCGGCAGCCGGGGCGTCCGACGAAGTTGCCAAGCGGCAGCAGACGGCCTGCGGCACTGGCGCTGGGTTGGTCGCAGAGATCGAGCCGCTCAAGGCGCTGTGCCCGTCACCGTCTTCGGCGGCGTCTGCGCAGTGCATCGAGGCATTGCATGAACGCTACTGGAACCGGCCGGTGCTGTGCGACGCGCACTCCAACATGGAGGATGGCCCGAGCCGACCGCGGTGGTGGCCGCAGCCGCGCAGCGACACGGTGGTCTGGCGGCAGGTGTTCGAGAACCCCTCGGCGCTGCGCACCGAAGTGGAGGCGGCGACCCGCGATCCGTCCTGTCGTCTGCGAGAGAGCCAGTTCCGCCCGGACCTGCGCACGGCGTGCGCGGCGGACGCGATGGCGCGGCTGGCGGTGCTGCATCGCGCCTGCCGACGGGTGCTGGACTGGGAAGACGAGAGCAACCCCTACTTCGATGGCTGGCGGCCGAGGTGGGAGGCGCGGCGGGCCGCGCTCGACGAGACGGACGACGACTACCGCCAGCAAGTCGCTGAAGTCGAGGAGAGCGAACTGCACTTTGCTTGGCGGCTGGCGAAGTGCCGCGCCGCGCCGGAGTCCGCCCTCGCGCCCCTGGCGCTGCTGCGGCCATCCTCCTACTACGTTGCCGAGCACGATCAACGCGACCAGCTCGTCGTCGCCGCGGCAAGGCTGGGCAGCGTCTGGGCGATCAGCGTAGGCGCTTCGTGGAGCAGCTTGGGCCAGGACGGCAAGGTCGCCGTGGAAACGTGGCGGGCTGCCCCGCTGCCGCTGGCGTACATCCACTGGGCGATGCGTTCGCGCAGCCAGCTGGCGTATCTGCTGGCGGCGCGCGAAGAAGACCTTGCCAGCGCGGCACCGCAGTTCGACTGGCGCGGGTTCGAGGCGGCGTTCACGAACCGGGCGATCAACGCCGCACAGCCACTCGTCGGCGCCATCCGGGCGCAGGGCTGGCCGCGGTGCTGCGGCAGAGAACTCGGCAACTCGCCCTGGCCTTGGATGGACCAGCCGACGCCGGTGCGCGTACGGGTACTGCGACGCCGGATCGACGAAAACTTCGACATCCGCTGGATGTACGAGGACGGGCGCGAAGAGTGGGTCCATGGCGAACGTACCTACTCGGAGACACCCGGCGGGAAGCTCTACACCCTCTACCACTCGCGCATAGGCATGGCCACGCTGCGCCGATGGACCGATGCCAACGGCATCGAGCGGTGGATCGACGAAGCGGGCGACGAACACTGGATCGATGCCGACGGCGCGGAGCACTGGATCGACTTGGAGGGCACGGAATGGATACTGCTGCCGCCGGGGCCGCCGCCCGATGAATAGCTTGGCAAGGGCGTCTTTGCTTGGCCGGGCAAGTTCGCAGCCAAGGCAGAGGATGCGGCGCATGGCCGCGCGCCGAGCGGCGTATCTCGCCATGTGGTCTTGCGCCTGCTGGGCCGCCCCGCAGCCGGGCACGAAGGAGGCAAGCGGGGCCTCCCAGCGCTTGCCGCCGGCGTTGGAAGTCGCCGAGACGAGGGAACTCTGCACGCCGCTTTGGGGAGGCCTGTCGAGCGAGTGCATGGCGGCGCTGGACGGCCTCTATCTGCACCGGGACGTAACCCGCAACCGGCACTCCGAACCGCTGCAGGACCCTGCCGACGGCGACGAGCGCCCGTGGCATCCACTGCCCGTCGAAGATCGCATCGTCTGGCACGACGTGTTCAGCCGGCCGATGGAGTTGCGCCATGCCGTGGAAGACGCCATGGCGGACTCGCGCTGCCTGGCCACCTCCAGCGACGCGCTGCACGGCTTGCGCGATGCCTGCGCGGCCGATGCGTTCGCGCGGCTTTCGGTGCTGCATCGGGCATGCGGCAGGATTCTCTACTGGGATGGCAGCGAACACCACGACGGCTGGGCCGCCGAGTGGGCGTTGGAACGTCAGGCTCTGGCCGAGGACGCAGCGCCGGAGCTGTACGCGCATCGGCTTGCGAGGCTCGACGAGAGCGAACTGCACTTCGCCTGGCGGGTGGCGAAATGCCGTGTCGTGCCCAGAGAATCCGTGGCGCGAGTCATCGGTCTCCAAGTGCCGCACTACAGGCTGGGCATCCAGGCCACGGAACTGCTGGTAGTCGCCGCCCGGTTGGGCAGCGTGTGGGCGAATACTCGAGTTGGCGGCGATGGCACGGAGCTGAACGCCGTCGCCAGGCAGAACCTGGCGCTGGCCTACCTGCGGCGAGCCTTCGGCGCCGCGCACGACTCGCCGCGCATGTACCTCCCCTACCTGCTGGCGGCCCGGGCCTACGACCTGCGCGCGGACGCGCAGCTCGATTGGAGCGAACTCGACCAGCGGTTCTCCAAGGCCGCGCTGGAGAGCGCGCAGCCGACCCTCAAGCATCTTCTGCGCCAAGGCTGGCAGCCGATGGAGGAACGCTCCTCCGCGGATGCCACCTGGCCTTGGGCGATGGCGCCTCCGGTGGTGGACGCCCAGCGCATACGCCAGCGGCTGGACCAGAGTGGAACCATGCGCTGGATGTACGAAAGCGGTACCGAGGAGTGGATCGCCGCCGACGGCGTGAACCGCGTCCTGCGGCCGGACGGCAGCGATTTGACCGTGTACCACGGACCTCTCCGGGATCGGCAACGGCCGCATGTGCGCAGCTGGCTGGACGAGGACGGTCGGCGTCGGTGGCTGGACGTCAATGGCGTGGAGCACTGGATCGACGCCGACGGCATCGAGCACTGGGTCGACTTTGGCGGCACGGAGTGGATCCTGCTGCCGCCCGAGTCGTCGCCGAGCATACCCCGCCAGAAGTGAAGACGTTGGTTCCTCGTTTGGACGCAATCTCACGAGCGCAAGTAGACGCCGGGCTCTCGGTTCCAGCGAAACGGAAAGTTCGGCTCGCGGGCCAGAATCTCCGCCGGCACTTCGCCTTCCCAGCCGGCCGGCACGGCGTTCGATTTCCGATAGTACCAGCCAAGCAGCACGGTACGCCGTTCGGTGGATGCGTTGGCGTGCGTGCCGTGTAGCAACCGAGCGTCGCCTATTGCCAACTGGCCCGCACGCACGGGTACGTCGAGCGCAAGCGGGTGGTCGTGGAACATCCACTCGTTGGTCTCTGCAATCTCGTAGCCGCCGCCTTCGTGCGGCGCGACCAAGTGGCTGTGCAAATCCAGTCGCCGGCGATGGCTGCCGGGAATCACGCGCAGGCAGCCGTTCTCCGGCTTGGTGTCGGTGAGGTACCAGTTCAGGAAGACCTGCTGCGGCCACGGCGAAAGGCTGATCGGGTCGTCCCAGCGCGCCCAATCCTGATGCCAGTAGAGTGCCGGTGCGCCGGCCGGTTTGGAGATGATCTGAAACGTGCCGCCGGTACGCAGATCGGCGATGCCGAGCGCGGCCATGATCGCCGCCGGATGCTCGATGACTTCATCCACCACGGCGTCCTTCGGCAGGGCCGGATTTCGTTTGGAGACGTTGCGTTTGCCGCTAACGTGGATGTCGCTGCCCTGGTACTTCCATCGTGCGGGATGCTTGGTTGCGCGCAGCCACTGGTCCGACCAGCTCCGCCACCGCTCTAGGCAACCTGCAGGCAGCAAGCCGTCCACCACGCAGAAGCCTTCCCGGAGCAGCTTGCGGCGGGCGTCTGCTACGGTTTCATCGTCAAGCGGCATGGGCGTTCCTGACGCCGGCGAACATTCCCACATAGTCTACGCCATTCCGATTTGCGTCGCGTCAAGCGCTTCTTTGCGTCGCGTCAAGCGCTTCGTGTACGGTCGGAGCTCTGCGAAGCGTAGGCGCTGCCGCAACCAATGCGCCGCTGTCGAGAACCGCCGGTTCGGCCGTGCTCGCGTGCGAGGCAAGTGCGCCGGATTACGTGCTCACCGTCGAATGCTTGAGTCGACTGGCGCGAAGGAGCGGCGGTGCAAGGGCGTCGGCCCCAGCCGGCGCAGTGCTTCGAGGTGGCGGCCGGTGGCGTAGCCCTTGTGCCGCTCGAAGCCGTAGCCGGGGTAGCGCTTGGCCGCGGCCACCATCTCGGCGTCTCTGGCCACCTTGGCGACGATGGATGCGGCGCTGATCGCCGGCACCTTGGCGTCGCCGCCAACGACGGTGACCGTGGCGCAGCGCAACATGGGTGCCATGTTCCCGTCGATGTAGGCAACCCGCACTCGGGCGGCCAGCGCATCGACGGCGCGGCGCATGGCGACGAGGCTGGCGCGCAGTATGTTGATGCGGTCTATCTCGGCCACCTCGGCGCGGCCGAGGGCGACTGCGAAGGCGCGTTCGCGGATGACCTTGGCCAGCTCCTCGCGCTCTTCGGCAGCCAGTTGCTTGGAGTCGCGCAGCCCGTCGATGGGGCGCGCCGGATCGAGCACCACCGCGCCGGCGACCACCGGCCCGGCGAGCGGGCCGCGCCCGGCTTCGTCGACGCCGGCGACGTCGATGCCCTGCTCGACGACGCCGGCTTCGCCTATGAGGTCGCGCATGGCCGGCGGGCCAGGGAGAGCACGACTTCGGCGGCTTTCGCGGCGCCGTTCTGACGCAAGGTGTCGTGCCAGTGGCGGCAGACGCGCGCGTACTCTTCGTCGCTGGCGTTGCGCTGGAGCTGCTCGATCAGCGCCGCGGCCAGGGCTTCCGGCCGGGCGTCCTCTTGCAGCAGTTCCGGCACCAGCGCGTGGCCGGCGAGGATGTTCGGCAGCGCCACGTAGGCGGACTTCTGCAAGCGCCGAATCAGCCACGCGCTCAACGCGCCCAATCGGTAGGCCACCACCATCGGTCGGCGCAGCAGCAGGGTCTCCAAAGTGGCGGTGCCGGACTTGGCGAGCACCAGATCGGCGGCGGCGATGGCGCTGCGCGACCGTCCGCGCACCAGCCGCACCTGCAGCGCGGCGCCGTGGCTCTGCTGCCAGCTGGCGTAGCGGGCCGCTACCGCGTCGTAGATGCGCGGCGTCGGCGCCGGCAGCAGAAACACGCAACCGCCCAGCTGCTGGTCGAGCAGCGCCGCGGTGTCCAGGAACAGCGCGCCCAGGTAGTCGATTTCCGAGCGCCGGCTGCCCGGCAGCAGCGCCACCACGCACTCGGCGTCGGCGACGCCGAGTTCCAGGCGCGCCTGCCGCTGGCTGGCTTCGCTGCCGTCGTCCATGCCGATTTCGTCCGCCAGCGGATGGCCGACGAACACCGCCCGGGCACCGCGTTCGGCGTACAGCGGCGGCTCGAAGGGAAACAGCGCCAGCACCACGTCGGCGGCCTTGCCGATGCGCTTGATGCGCCCCAGGCGCCAGAAGTACACCGACGGGCTGACGTAGTGGGCGGTGGCGATGCCGCGTTTCTTCACGCCGCGTTCCAGAATCAGATTGAAGACGTTGAAGTCGACGCCGACCACCACGTTCGCGCCTTGCGCCACGAAGTGCCGGCGCAGTCGGCGCAGCAGCCGCAGCAGGCTGGGCAGGCGCAGCAGCGGGTCCTTGAAGCCGTTGACGGCGAGCGCGTCGAGGGGAGCGAGGGCGTGCAGGCCCTGGGCCAGCATGGCATCGCCGCCGACGCCGAAGAAGCGCGTCTGCGGCTCGCGTTCGCGGATGGCCGCCATCAGACGCCCGCCGAGAATGTCTCCGGACGCTTCGCCGGCAACGATGCCGATGTTCAGTGCCAACCGCTCGTTCGCCTAGCTGATTTTGTGGCGTTCGGAAGTCAGCGGCAGGACGGTTCCGCTTCGGGCGGGCCGGGGAGCTGGATGCGGTAGGCCACGCGTTCAGGACTCATCTTGTGCCTGCCTTCGGCGATGCGCCGGAGCCGCCTTTCGGGTTCGTAGCCGTCCACGAACACCGCGTAATAGCCAGCCTTGCTCGGCGCGTTGTCGAGCAGCAGGCGGGCGACCGCGAGTGCCGTGCGGCGTATCCGTTCCGTGTCGGCGTTCGCCATCTGGTCGACCAGCAGCACGGGGATGGGCGGTTCGCGCTCCTCGGCCATCTGCTTGTCCGAGCTGACCAGGTGCGTGTAGCCGGCCGCCAACGCCAACGGCAGCAGTTCGCCGTTCTTCTTGCCTCCCCATCCCACTTCCACGGAGCGGGATACGGTCGCTCCTTCGGGTTCGAGGCGGCCCCTCAGCGCCAGCGCGAAGGTCTTGCCCGTGTCCTCGTCTACGACGACCTTCAATGTTCCACGACCGTGGCGCGTTGTTCGCGGGGGAGCGGCGGGGCGACGCCCGAGTCGCGCTCGCGCCGCTCGCGCAAGTACCGCTTCCGCTCGTGACCGCGGGCGACCATGACGCACCCCGCTCGCTTGAGCGTGGCGACCACCTGCTCGCGGCCGACGTGGTCGTACTCGGCAAGGAAGGTGTCGACGGTGCCGCCGGACGCCAAGTGGGCGAACAGGAGATCGACCGTCACCCTCGTTCCGCCGAAGCAAGTGCGTCCTTGCCGCTTGCCACGAGTGGACTCTGTCGCTGGCAGGCGCCTCGGCGTTGCCCCCAGCTCGGACCTGTTCTTCATGGGGCTTCTCCTAGTTGCACGGGAAAAAGTATCCGCCATTGGGCGGACGGGCGCAACAAAGTAGCCAGTCGAGTCGACCCAAGCCGATAGAGGCAGGATTCGGGTGGATACCGACCAAGCGCGGCAAGGGCCGGGCGCCGAAGGGGCGTAGGTCGTGGCCTGGGCGACCTGGGCGGCCGCAGGAGGCTGCTTGGCGCGGTCTGCTATGGTGCGGCGTGAACGTGCGTTGGACGCGCACCTTCGACAATCCACGACCCTTGGCATCCCTTGAGCGAGGCAATTAGACGTTGATCGCACAGAGCGCCGGTCGTGCGGACGTGCCGGCGGAAGTGGCGCGGAACTTGCGCCGCAACGCCGCCGTGCAGCTGCTGCACGGGCTGTTCGGGCAGACCGGCTTTCGGCTGGTCTCCGCGCCGACGTTTCTGCCGGCCTATCTGTTCGCCCTCTCCGGTTCGGACTTCGCCGTCGGCGTGGCGCGTTCGCTGCAGGCCGCCGGCACCGTCGCCTCGCCGATGCTGGGCGCGTCGCTGATCGGCCATCGGAAGAAGATCCTCGGCATCACGCTGGCGTCGAGCGGGCTGATGCGGGTGCAGATTCTCGGCCTTGCCGTGGCCGGGTTCCTGCTCGGCGCGAACGCGACGGTGGCCGCCGTGGTGATCTTTCTGGCGCTGCTGGGATTCTTCCAGGGCATCGCCCAGGTGACCATGAACTCGCTGCGCGCCAAGGTGATTCCGGTGCATCGGCGCGGCCTCGTCAGCGGCGCGCGGAACTTCCTGGCCGGGCTGTCGTCGGCGGCGCTTGCCTACTTCGCCGGCGTCCACGTGATCGACGCGAACCTGCTGGGCGACGGCTACTCGTCGCTGTTTCTGCTCGCCTTCGCCATCACCACCGTCGGCCTGCTGGCGCTGGCGCTCACCCGCGAACCCCGCGCCGAAGCGGTGCGTGGCCGCGAGTCGCTGCGGGCGACGTTGCGGGCGGTCGGCCCCATTCTGCGTCGGCAGCCGGCGTTCAGGCGCTTCTTCATCGCCCGCGCCTTCGGTTCCTGCGGGCGCATGGCGCTGCCGTTCTACATCCTCTTCATCGGCACGCGGCTGGAATTGACCGGTGCCAACCTGGGTCTGCTCACCACGGTGTGGATGCTCACCTCCAGCGGCGCGAACCTGTTCTGGGGGCTGGTCGCGGACCGCCGCGGCTACAAGATCGTCATGCTGGCGACGCTCGCCAGCTGGACGGCGTCCCACGTTCAACTGCTGTTCGTCGACGGGCTGGCGAGCGTCGTCGTCTTCTTCGTCTTGATGGGCGCGGCGTCCGGAGGCTTCAACCAGTCCGGGCAGAACATGGTGCTGGAGTTCGGCCAGCCCCGCGACATTCCCATTCGCCTGGCGGCTTCCTCGGCGGCGGTGAACCTGATCGGCGCGGTGGGGCCGCTGCTCGGCGGCGCCCTCGTTGCGCTCGCCGGCTACGTCTCGTTGTTCGTCGCCACCATCGTGCTGCAAGCAGTCGCCTTCGCCATCATCGCCGTTGCCGTGCCGGAGCCACGCAAGCGGTCACTTGGCGTATGATGCGCGGCTTGGGCTCAACGAGAGAGGGGGCAACCCATGACGGAAATGACCGCGGGCGCGGAGATGAACTTCGTACTCAATACCTTCGCGTTCCTGGTTTGGGGCGCACTGGTGATGTGGATGTGCGCGGGCTTCACGATGCTGGAGGCGGGTTCGGTGCGCACCAAGAACGCATCGGTGATCTGCTTGAAGAACATCGGCCTGTACTCCATCGCCGGGCTGGCCTTCTACATCATCGGCTACAACCTGATGTACACGGACGTCGGCAGCGTGATCGGCAGCTTCAAGCTCTTCTACGGTTCGTCGCCGGAGGAGGTCGCGCTGCTCGGGGCCGCCGACGAGACGAAGGACGCGGCCACGGCCGCAGTGGTGGGTTCCGGCTACTCCACGATGTCCGATTGGTTCTTCCAGATGGTGTTCGTGGCGACGGCGGCTTCCATCGTCTCCGGCACGCTGGCCGAACGGGTGAAGCTGTGGACGTTCTTCGCCTTCGTGGCCGTGTTGACCGCCTTCATCTATCCCATCGTGGGCGCGTGGACGTGGGGCGGAGGCTGGCTGACCGAGATGGGCTTCAAGGACTTCGCCGGTTCCACCATCGTCCACTCCACCGGCGGCTGGGCGGCGCTCGCCGGCGCCTTGATCGTCGGCCCCAGGCTCGGCAAGTTCCGTTCCGACGGCAGCGTCAAGTCGACGCCGCCGTCGAACGTCCCGGCGGTCACGCTGGGCGTCTTCATCCTCTGGCTCGGCTGGTTCGGCTTCAACGGCGGCTCGCAGCTGGCCTTGGGCAGCGCGGCGGACGCGGTGGGCATGAGCAACGTCATGGCGAACACCAATCTCGCCGCCGGCGCCGGCGTCATGGCCGCGGTCAGCGTCGCTCGCTTGATCCTCGGCAGGGTGGACCTGCTGGCGGTGCTGAACGGGGCGATTGGCGGCCTGGTGTCGATCACCGCCGGGCCGGACTTCGTCGACCACTACTGGGCGATAGTGATCGGCGCCATCGGCGGCGTCGTCTGCGTGGCCGGCATGAAGGTCCTGGAACTGATCAAGCTCGACGACGTCGTGGGCGCCATTCCCGCGCACCTGTTCGCCGGCGTCTGGGGAACGCTGGCGGTGTGCATTGCTTCCGGCGGCGACTTCCTGGTGCAGCTGACCGGCATCGTCTCGATCGGCGCCTTCGTGTTTCTCGTCTCCCTCGTCGTCTGGTTCGTGCTGGACAAGACCATCGGCGCGCGGGTCACGTCGACGGTGGAACATATGGGCCAGGACGTTGCCGAACTTGGCATCGAGGCCTATCCGGAGTTCGTCGTCATGCCGGACGAAGACGACATGAAGGAAATGGCCGAGCAGGGCAAGTAGCGCAACAGGGAGGACGGTTGGCGATGGCAGACGAACGCCCGGTCTTCGCACTGGGGCACCTGCGCCTGCCGGTGGACGACGTGCCGGAGGCCTACGGCTTCTTCGTCCGCCACGGCATGCGCGAGGTGTTGCAGCGCGACGACTTCGCGATTCTCGAGATGCGCGGCGGCACGCACCTCATCCTCGCCAAGGCGCCGGCGCCCGTCGCCGCTGGCGCCGCCGCGCCCTTCGACCTGATGGTCGACGACGTGGACGCGGTGCGCGAGGGCTTCGTCGCCGACGGCGTCGAGGCGACGCCGATAGAGCGCGGCAGCATCCACGACTCGTTCTCGGTGCGCGGACCGTCCGGCTACTCGATCAAGGTGAACTCGAGCCACGTCGTCGGCGTCGTTTGATGCGGCATCTGCTGTCCGGGCTGCGGGTGGTCGACGCGGCGTCGGTCATCGCCGCTCCCGCAGCGGCGATGATCCTTGCCGACTTCGGCGCCGACGTGATCAAGATCGAGCAGCCCGGCAAGGGCGACATGCTGCGCCTGCTGTCGCGGCTGCCCGGCATCCCGGATTCCGGCAACGACTGGTTCTGGCAGCAGGACGGGCGCAACAAGCGCAGCCTGACGCTGAACCTCGCCAGCGAGCGCGGCCTCGACGTGCTGCGCAAGCTGGCCGCCGGCTGCGACGTCTTCATCACCAATCAGCCCTACGCCGCCCGGGAGCGGATGGGCCTGACCTACGAAGCGCTGAAGGCCGCCAACCCGCGCATGATCTACGCCTCGCTGACCGCCTACGGCGAACACGGCCCAGAGCGAAAGCGCAAGAGCTTCGACCAGCTCGCCTACTGGGCGCGCAGCGGCCTGATGGACTTGATGCGCCAGCGCGGCACCCGCCCCACCCAGGGGCTCGCCGGCATGGGCGATCACCCCACGGCGCTGGCCCTCTACGGCGGCATCGTCACGGCGCTGCTGCATCGAGAGCGCACCGGCGAGGGCGGCATGGTGCATTCGTCGCTGCTGGCCAACGGGCTATGGTCGGCTTCGGGCGTCGCCGGCGGGGTGATGGCTGGCGGAGACATGGCGGCTTTCCGCGACGCCAAGGAGTCGCCGGGGGCCACGATGCGCGTCTACGAGGCCAGCGACGGCCGCTGGCTGCAACTCAACATGGTGCGCAACGAAGAGCTGCTGTCGCTGCTGTTCACCGCCTTGGACGCCCTGCACCTGCTTGCCGACGAGCGCTTCGCCACGCCGGCGAAGATGTGGCAGAACCGGGTGGCGCTGGGCGACGCCATTGCGGACATCGTCGCCACCCGGCCGTCGGACGAATGGCTGGCGGAGTTCGACGCCCTGGGCGTGCCGGTGAACCGCATCGCCCTCGTCGAGGAAACGCCCGACGACGAACAGATACTCTTGAACGGCATGGCGCTGGCGCCGGAGGACGACGCCATCGGCGCGCCGCTCCTGGTGACGCACCCCATCAAGGTGAGCACTGCGCCGCCGGTGCCGCCCAAGCGGGCCCCGGAGCTCGGCGAACACAATGCCGAAATCCTCGCCGAACTGGGCTACGGCGAGGAGGCCATCGAGGCGATGCAGGCCGACGGCGTGGTTTGAGCCGCTCGTTCAGCCTTCGGCCACTGCAACTTGCTCGACGCTCGCCACCGGCAGCCAGCCGGCGGTGCCGTCCGCCAACGCGACGCGCAGCCAAGGGTCTCTGGCTTCCAGAATCTCCACCTCGGCGCCGGCCGGCAGCGGATTGGCGAACGCCGGCGATGCGCCTGGGCTGTCGGCGGAGCGCAAGGTCGCGCCGTCGGCAAGCAGCACGGCGGCGTTGCGCTGGTCGTCGGTGGCCAGGCCGGTGGCGCTGAGCGCTGCCCAAGCGAGCAGAAACGGTACGGCAAGAGCGCGCAGCCAGCGCGGCCGTCGTCGAGACCAGGGGGCCAGCAGCAGCACGCCGATGGCAAAGGCCGCGGCACCAGCGCAAAGGAGTTGCACGGCGTTGAGCTGCTGGCGCCAGAAGAGCAGGGAGTCCAGCGTTCCCGAAGCGGCTGGACGAGGCAGCCAGAGCGGCTGGCGGTCGCGCAGCCAGGCGAGGTTGGCGCCGGCGCGGGCGTCGTCGGGAGCAAGGCGCAGCGCTCTTCGATAGGCGAGAACGGCGCGTCCGGTCTGCTGGGCGCCGAGGGCGGCGTTGCCCCAGTCCGTCTGTATCGCCGGCGCTTGCGGGTTCGCCTTCGCCAGCGGCCGCCAAACCGCTTCGGCCTCGGCGAACAAGCGCATTCGCAGCAGCCGGTCCGTCGCGTCCAGGGCGGCCCGGTAGCGCGTGCGCGCCTCCTCCAGCGCCTCCACGCTGGCGGCTGCGGCGGAAGCCGGCAGCCCTGCCAGCAGGCCGGCGGCAAGCATGACGCAGGCCGCGCCGGAAGCCGGGCGCGGCGCTTGCTTGGCCCACTGCCTCGCCAGCTGGCGCAGTTCTTTCACCGACTCGTCGGGCAGGGGCTGTTCGGCAGCCGCGGGGTCGAAGGCGGCCGTTTCCAAGCGCTCCAAGGTCGCCGCGAAAGCGCGCGGCTGCGCACCGGCCAGAGCGGCCAGACGGCGCACCGCGGCGGCCACTCCGGGGGCTGCTTCCCGAGCTGGCCGATTGCTGCCGAGGGCCGACTCCAGAGTCTTCCGAGCTTGGCGAAGTTCGCGGCTGCGTTGCCGCCGGCCGCCGCTGCGCGACAGCCAGAAGGCGGCCAGAAACGCGCCGCTTGGCAGCAGGTAGAGCGCGGCCGTGGTTGCCGTGGCGAAGTCGCTGCCCCACGGTCGCGCCAGCGTCCGCGCGCCAGGGCTCAGCGACATGTCGGCGCCGAGCAGCGTGGCGATGCTGCCGACGTCTGCCGCTTCCTGCGCTCCTTGGCGTGGCGGCGTGGCGACGGGCGCCGCCACCACGTCGCCGGCGCCGACGAGCCGGCCGGCGCCTACCGAGAGGGCAATGGGCCGGCTTTCGGCGCTGCGGTACTCGCCGCTTGCCGGGTCGAAATAGGCAAAGGCGATGGGCGGTATCTCCTGCACTTCGGTGCTTTTCACCCGCGCCGTCACCACGAAGCGCTTGCTTCGGGCTTCTTCGTTCACTTCGCCCACCGGGTTGTCTTCGGCGATGCCGAAGTGGGCTGGCGGCAGGCCTCCGGGGGCGTCTAGCGGCGCCAGGCTCAAGCCGGTCAGCGGCCCGTCGCCGCGCACCAGAATGCTCAGTTCGATGGGGTCGCCCACCGACACGACGGTGCGGTTGGCCTGCACTTCGATGGAGAAGCCGCTGCCGATGGCGTTGACGAAGTTGTCTGGCCGGCCTGACTGGGGCAGCGGGCGCACGGTGAGACGACGACGCTGGCCTTCGGCGCGGAACAGCTCGTAGCGCGGACGCCGAAAGCCCCAGCTGTCGCGTCCGGTGCCCGTTTGCAGGCGAGCGACCACGCGAACCGGGTCGATGTCGAACGTGCCGGCGCGGCCCGGCGTCACCCGGGCAGGAAAGGAGAAGCGGGTGTACGAGCGGCCGTTTTCGCGCACTTGGGAGCGCTCGAGCGGCAGCACGACTTCGCCGGCGCCGGCGGCAAAGCGCATCGACTGCTGGCCCGCGCCCGGAGGCGCTTGCACCTGCATCCCGTCGACGCCGAACAAGGGCACGGCGAACTCGTGGCTCTCCACTTCCCGGGACAGCAGCCACTCCACCGCCACGTCGAAGGTCTCGCCGATCCAGACGGCGCGCTCGGGCAGATTCATGCGCACGACCATGTCCGCCGATCGCGGCACGTCGCCAACCTCGAAGGTGGCGGCCTGGGTCGCCGCTTCCACGTCGCCCTGCCGCAGACGCAGGGACGGCACCGCGTAGCGGCCGGGCGCCGGGGCAACCACCCGCCACTGGTAGTTGAACGTCACCTGCTTCCACTCGGTGCGACGCCCGTTGATGATCTGAAGATGCGACGAAACGCTTGGGCTGACGCCGACGAACGTCGTCTCGCAGCCCCCGATGGCGAGTTCGGGGACGGACGGCGCCGGCTCTTCCTCGAAGCCTTCCGCCTTCAGCGTCAGCGTGAACGGCATGTCGGCGTAGAGCGAGTCCGACGACACCGACAGCGACAGGGTCGCGGCCAGCGCCGGCCAAGCCGCGAGCGCGGTCAGCGCCAGGAGGATCGACGGCCAGGAGCGCCGCGGCTTCACCAGTCCTTCTCCACCGGCTCGGGCTGCATGCGGTCTTCGCGACGCCGCTGCCGCTCGGCTTCGCGATCGCGAATGGCCTGCAGCCGCCTGAGGGCTTGGCGCTGGGACAGCTGATCCTCCTCCGCCACCTGCTGTTGCCGAGGCTGCGGCTGTTGGCCGTCGCCGTCGCCGCCGTCGCGTTGCTGCTGCTTGCCATCCGGCGGCGCCAGGGCGCGCAGGGCGTTTTCCAGATGTTCCACCGCGGTGCGCTGATCGTCGAGAGCGGGTTCGAGTTCCGGCGACATGGAAGTGGCGCGCTGCTCGGCGTCGGCGAGCAGGGCGCCCGCCGAGTGCATCCTGCCGCTGGCCTTGCGCGTCTCGGCGGCGGCCTCGGCGAACCGCTCGGCAGCCTGGCGGGCTTCTTCGGATGGCCCCGACGGCGCCTGGTTCGCGGCGCCTGGAGCGTCCTGGGACGTGACTGACGCGGCATCGGCCTGCTTGGCCAGCGCCTCGGCGAGGGCATCGCCGAGGCCGGCGTGCTGCGCCTGGGCGTTGGCTGCCAGACCGAGCTCGGCGGCGAAGGCTTCGCCCGCGTCGGCGGCGGACTCGAACTGCAGCGTCGCCGTGCGGTCGTGGGTGTCGGCCTGCTCGGCGAGCAGCGCCTGCAGGTGTTCGACGATGGAGAAGTAGAGCCGCCGCAGTTCCTCAATGGCGGCAAGAGTCTCCGCCGCCGCCTCGCGCGCCGCAGCTGGCGAAGCGTTCCGCGCGGCGTCGCCGCTGGCCAGGCGCTCGACTTCGTCCTGCAGCGCGTCGAGCCCCGCCAGTGCGCGGCTGCGCAGCGCCTCGGCCTGGCGGTAGCGCTGCTCGCCGGCTTGCGCGGCCTCTGCGGCCGGCGCATCCGCCGTGCCGTCTTCGGCCGGCGCGTTTGCGGCGTCCGCCTCCTCCTTCAGCAGCGCTGCCAGGCGTTGCAGACGACCTTGGTTGGCGGTGGCGTGGACGAAGACGGCCTCTGTCCGTTCCGCCGCCGACAGCTCTTCCTGGCTTGCCGGCGCGTCGGCGTCGGGGTCCAGCAAGGCCACGATGGCCGCTTGATCGGCGTAGGCGATCTCGATCAGCTGCTTGATGCCGGCGAACTGTTCGATGGCCTGCTGCAGGGCGACGAAAGAACGCTGCTGCGCGGCGGCGGCGGCTGGCGGCGCATTCGAGGACAGAGCGTCCCGGGAGTCGCGCATGGCGGCGAGGGCGCGGTCCACCAGCGGCGTCGCTTCCGCCACCGCGCGCATGACCGCTGCGTTGGCGGCCGATTCGTCGGCGGCTGCGTCCGGCGCCTCGGCCAAGGCCAGCGCCTCGAAGTGGCTGAGCACGCCGCCGGTGCGAGCGGCGATGCGCTCCTGGCGTTCGCCAAGGTGCCGCGTCGTCAGCCAGGGCGGCGGCGTCTCGTCGATCCGAATCGAGACGTCCGCGTAGGCGTCCAGCGCCGACGTGTGCAGCAGCAGCTCGGACTCGTCCCGGGCCACGGCCTGCAGTATGCGCACCGGGTCCTGCAGCTGTTCACGGGCGCGTTTCATCTCCGCCAGCGCGGCGTCGACGCGGCGATGGGCGCGTTCGCCTTCCAGCCGCCGCAGGCGCAACCGGGCGTCGGTTAGGGACTGGCGGGCGCGTTCCAGATGGTCGACCACGCCGTCCAGCTGATAGGCCCGCCCCAGCTGTTCCTGGGTGCGTTCTTCGGGCGGCGTCTGCTCGATGAAGCCGCGCTCTTCGGTGGCCAGATCGATGCTGTCGCCGACATCGGCGGCGAGCACGCGCTGGCGCCCGGCAAGGCCCTCGAACTCGGTGCTGAATCCCAAGGGCTCGGCGCCGGCGCCTTCGTTGGCGATGTCGGCGAGCAAGCCGCGCACCTGATCGCGCACGCCGCGCTGATCGTCGATCAGCCGCTCCAGCCGGGCTTCCAGGCGTCCGCCCTGATTGAGCTGATCGGCCAGTTCGACCACCCGGCGCGACACCAGCTCCAGGTTGATGCGGGCGTCGTCGTCCTGGGGCGGCGCCAGACGCACGGCGTCGCCGAACCAGGCGCCGCTCTGGCGCAGGATGTCGATGGCCTGTTCCGGCGGCGTTTCGGCGCCGACGCTCTCGGCAAGCGCCATCCCTAGATTGAACGCGGCTCGATAGCGCAGTTGCGGATCCGGGCCGGCGTCGTCTCTGGCGGCGAGGAACTCGCTGGCCGCGGCTTCGTAGTCGTGGTCCGCGAGCAGCGCCAAGCCCAGGTTGTAGCGTGCCCGGGGCGACAGGTCCGCCGCGCCATCCGTCGCTTCGACCGTTGCTGGCGGCTCTTCGGCAGCGGCCGTTTCGTCTTCCTCGGCGAGCGCGGAGGCGGCGCCAGCGGCAAACAGCACCGCCAGCAGCGCTTTCACGACGATGCCCCAAGGCGCGGCGAACCGGCCCAAACCGAGGCCAGGAGCGACGCCATCGCCGCCAGCACCAGCCAGAAGTAGTGCTCGGTGGGCGCGCGCCGACGCAAGTGCGACGTCGAGTCCGCCACCAGAGGCTCCACGTGGGCTTCGACGATGGCGTCCAGGTCGATGGCGGACGTTCCCGCCGGTATGTACACGCCCTTGGTGGCGAGCGCGATCTGGCGCAGCATGGCGCCGTCGAGACGCGACAGCACCGGCGCGCCGTTGTCGTCCAGCAGCGTCTTCCTGGCGCCGGTTTCGGGATCGCCGACGACGATTTCGCTGCCGGTCTCGCTGCCGAAGCCGATGGCGACGATGCGTATTCCCGCCGCGACGGCGTCCTCCGCGGCGTCCAGCGGAAAGGAGTCGTGGTCTTCGCCATCGGTGATGAGCAGCATCAGCCTGGAAACGCCGCGGTTCGGGCCGAAGGTGGCCACGCCCTTGCGGATGGCGTCGCCAATTCGCGTGCCGCCGCGGGACACCGCCTGCGGCCCGGCGCCTTTCAGCACCAGGTGGAAGAAGCCGTAGTCCGTGGTGAGCGGGCTCATCACCGCGGCGCGCCCGGCGAATGCCACCAGCCCCACGCGAAAGCCATGCACGTGGTCAATGAACTCGGCGATGTCGGCCTTGGCGCGGGCCAACCGGCTGGGCGCGGCGTCTTCGGCCAGCATGCTCTTGGAGACGTCCAGCACGACCAGCACGTCGGCGCCGGCCTTGCGCGCCGCGACGGCCTCGGTGCCGCCTGGAGTCTGCGGACGCATCAGCGCGCCGATGCCGAACAGCAGCGTTGCCAGCATCAAGGCCAGCTTCGCCAGTCGGCGCGGCCTCGACACGCCCACTGCCAGCCGCGCCTGCATGGTCGGCGAGACGAAGCGGCGGAGCGCCCCGTGCCGGCGCGACTCCAGGTAGCCGAGGCCGGCGCAAAGCGCCAAGGCCAGCCAGACGCCATGCACCCAGGCCGGATTGGCGAAGACCACATCGCCCATCACGGCACCCGCGCGAACACCGCGCCGCGGCCCAGCCAGCCGACCGCGGCCAGCAGCAGCGCCAGGGCGAGGGGCAGGGAGAACAGTTCCTCGTACTGGCGCGAACGATCTTCGGTGATCCTGGTGCGCTCCAGGCGGTCGATCTCGGCGTAGACGTCGATCAGCGCCTCGGCGTTGTCGGCGCGGAAGTAGCGCCCGCCGGTGCGCTCGGCGATGTCGCGCAGGGTCTCTTCGTCGATTTCCACCGCCACGGCGCGCAGCGTCGAACCGCGTCGGCCGTCGGGAACGCGCATGTGCGCGATGCCGGTGCTGCCGGCGCCGATGGTGTACACCTTGACGCCTTGGGAGCGGGCCAGCTCCGCCGCGGCGCCGGGCGTTTCCACGCCAGCGTTGTTCACGCCGTCGGTGAGCAGCACGGCGATCCGCGACTGCGCGGGGGATTCGCGCAGCCGCTCCACCGCCAGCCCCAGCGCGTCGCCGATGGCGGTGAAGTTTTCCTCGCGCAGCGTGGTGATGGCCAGGTTGCGGGCGACGGCGACGAGGCTTTCATGGTCCAAGGTCAGCGGCGCCGCGGTGTCGGCGTAGCCGGCGAAGCTCACCAGACCGACGGCGTCGTCCGGTCGGCCGGGCAGTTCGCCGCCGCCGAGCACGAAGCGCTCGAAGACGTCCTGCACGGCCTGCAGGCGGGTGCGCTCCCGGTCCGGCGTCGACAAGTCCAGAGCGCTCATCGAACCCGAGGTGTCGACGATCATCATGATGGCGATGCCCTCGCGCTGAATGCGGCTGAAGCGCTCGCCGACGCGCGGTCCGGCGAGCGCGACCACCAGCGCCAGCAGCGCCACCGCCAGCAGCGCGTCGGGCAGCCACGCCAGACGGGCGCGCCAGCTGCCAGACGTGTTCGGCAGCAGCGCGAAGGAAGAGAACAGCACGCGTCCGGACGCCCGACGAGCCAGCAGATAGGCGGGCACCGCCAGCAGCGCCAGCAGCAGCAGCAGCGGTTCACGAAACTCCAACGCGGCCATGGTCGACGTCTAGGTGCTGGCGGCGGCCGCCGCGGGCGCATTCGCGACACGGGCCGGCTCGCCGTCGCTCTCGATCTGCTTGGTTTCGCGTAGAAAGCGTTCCGCCAGGTCGAACGCCTCCTCCGACTCTTCGCGGGCCGGGCTGTAGCGGGCGAACTTCACCCGGTCGCAACGTTCGAGGAAGGCGGACAGCAGATCGCCGTGGGGCTTCGACAGCTCCGGCGAGCGCCGCGCCTGGGCGAGAAACTCCTCGGTGGTGAGCTCGGGCGCACGCAGGCCGAAACGCGCCTCGATGTAGCGGCGCACGATGTCGGACAGCTCGACGTACCAGGCGTCCTGGTGCGCGGCGTCCGGCAGACCCTCGCGCCGCAGCCGTTCCAGACGCGACACGGCGCGATCGAAAGCGGTGATGCGGGCGCGCTCTTCGGCACGTCGCAGCCAAAGCACGAGGCCGGTTCCGGCGCCGATGGCCACGGCCAGCCCGGCCGCCAGCCAGGGCCAGTAGCGCTGCCACCAGGGGCCTTGCAGTTCCGCGAGCGCCGCCCGGGGCGGGCGCAGCTCGTCGCTGACGGGGCCTTCCGGCAACACCGAGGCGACGCTGAAGCGCAACTCGTCGGTGAGCAGTTCTCTGGCGCGGCGCTCGGTCGGGTCGCGCTGATCGATGTACTCGATGCGCAGGCGGGGAATGCGTTGCCGTCCGCTCATCGGCGCTTGCAGCGTGTAGCGCTGCGACGCCGCGAAGCCGCCGTCTTCGCCGCGTTCCTCCCGGGGCGTGAAGCCGACGATGGCGAATCGCCCCAGCGCCTCGCCGAAAGCGGGCATTTCGACATGCACCTGGGGTTTGGCTGCAACCGTCAAGGTCAGCGTCAGGGGATCGCCAAGGCGCGGTTCGGCGGGTTGCAGCGCCACGGTTGCCGAAACGGGGCCGTCTTCGCTGCGCGCGGACAGCGGCTCGCCTTCGTGCTCGGCCGCGCCCGGCGGTGGCGTGGGACCAGTCGGCTTCGAGCAGGCAGCGATGCCCACGTGCGCGAGGAGCAGCAAGGCGGCGGCGCGAGCGCAGCACCGCGCCGGCGTCGCGCGATCTCCGCTGGCGGGCCGGTCTCCCCCCGCGCGCCGGGCTTCGTTGGAGTCGAACCGATGGGCCACTAGCGCCGCGTCCTTCTCTCCCTCATGCGGAAGAACCGCAGCAGCGGTTCCACCACCGGCTGCGTGGCGTCGATGCTCACCAGATCGATGCCGACGTTGCGCAGCTGGCCTTCGAGCGCGTTGGTCCTCGCCTCGGCGTCCCGGCGCAGCGCCTCTCGAAACGCCGCCGAGCCGGTGTCCACCAGCCGTCGGGCGCCGGTTTCGGCGTCTTCCAGCGTCACCAGGGCGCCGGCCTCGACCTGCCGCTCGCGCACGTCGGTCACCCGCACCGCCACCACGTCGTGCTTGCGGTTGGCGTTGGACAGCACGTCCAGGTAGCCGTCGTCGAGGAAGTCCGAGATCAGAAAGAGAATGGCCCGGCGCGGCAGCACGCGACGGCAGAACTCCAGGGCGGCGGCGATGTCGGTGCTGCGCCGGGTGCTGCGTCGGCGGCGGCGGACGAACTCGGCGAACCGCGCCAGGACGTTGGCCGGCAGTCGGGGCAGCATTCCACGGCCATGCAGCCGAGGCAGCTGGTAGTAGCGGCGTTCTTCGTCCCCCTGGGTTGCGCTTTCGTCCTGGCCCCGGGCCAGCACTTCGCGCACCACGCGCAGCGCATGCTTCTGGCCTTTGCGCGGCGGAATGTACTCGTCCACCCGGCGGTGGAACAGCAGCAAGCCCACCTTGTCGTCGTTGTGGATGGCGGAAAACGCCAGCAGCGCCGACAGCTCCACCGCCGCTTCGCGCTTCGAGCGGTGCGCCGAGCCGAAGTCCAGCGAGCCGCTCATGTCCACCAGCAGCATGACGGTGAGCTGCCGCTCTTCGACGTAGCGCTTCACGAAGGGTGCGCCAACCCGCGCCGTGACGTTCCAGTCGATGCTGCGCACGTCGTCGCCCGGCACGTAGGGGCGCACTTCGTCGAACTCGACGCCTCGGCCCTTGAACACCGAGACGTAGGCGCCGGCGAGAACGTCCGCTACCTGGCGGCCGGTGGTGAGTTGAATGCGCCGAACCTGGCGGACGATCTCTGCGGGAAGCATCGCTGCACGGGCCTTCTCTAGAGGCGAGGCGGCCGGCCGGCGTTGGCAGCAAACGACGACACGCGCTTAGGGCACCTCGACGTGGGCGAGGATGGCCTCGGCCAGATCGTCGGCGTCTCGGCCTTCGGCTTCCGCCTCGTAGGTGGGCACGATGCGGTGGCGCAGCACGTCCGGGGCGATGCTCTTGACGTCGTGCGGGCTTGCGTAGTCGCGTCCGGCCAGCAGGGCGTGGCCCTTGGCCAGCTGCACCAGACTCAGCGAACCGCGCACGGATGCTCCGTACTCGATGAGGTTGCGCAAGTCCGGCAGTCCGGCGGCGTCGGGGTCGCGACTGGCGGCGACGATCTCCACCGCGTAGCGCTTCACCTTGTCGTCGACGAAAACGCGGCGCGTCACCTGCCGTGCCTCGATGATGTCCGCGCCGGACATGACGGCGCTGGCGACGGGCGTGGACGTGGAACCGGCCATGCGGTCGATGACCCGCACCTCGTCGTCCTTGCTCAGATATCCGACGCGCAGCTTCATCATGAAGCGATCCAGCTGCGCTTCCGGCAGCGGATAGGTTCCTTCCTGTTCGATGGGATTCTGGGTCGCCATCACCAGAAACGGGTCGGTCAGCGGAAAGGTCTCTTCGCCGAGGGTGACCTGGCGCTCCTGCATGGCCTCCAGCAGCGCCGCCTGCACCTTGGCGGGAGCGCGGTTGATCTCGTCCGCCAGCACCAGATTGCCGAACACCGGCCCTTTGCGCACCGAATAGGTGCCTTCCCGGGGATTGAAGATCTGCGTGCCGGTGACGTCGCCCGGCAGCATGTCCGGGGTGAACTGAATGCGCGAAAAACGGCAGTCCACGGTGGCCGCCAGGGTGCCGATGGCGAGGGTCTTGGCAAGCCCGGGCACGCCTTCGAGCAGCACATGGCCGTCGGCCAGCAAGGCCAGCAGCAGCCGCTGCACCAGTTCGTCCTGCCCGACCAGCACCTTGGCGACCTCGGCGCGCACGGCGTCGAAGCGCTCCTTGATCGCCTCCGCGCTGGCGCCTGCGTTGTCTGCCGCCGTTGCTGCTTCCGCCATGCTCTGCGCCGTCTCCTGACTTGCTTCTTGCCTTGTTCGCCGCCGCCTTGGTGCGGCAAGGGATTCTACGTCATCGAATCAGCGCGAACAGTCGGCGATTGCCGCGCTGCACGAGCAGACCGGCCACTTCCATCTCGTCGAGCGCTTCCACGAGTTCGTCGACATCGCTCACCGGCTGGCGGTTGACGCGCAGGATCACGTCGCCGCCGCGCAGCCCCGCCTGCCACGCCGGACTGTTGGTGGCGACGGCGGTGATCTCGACGCCTTCGACCTCGCCGTACAGTTCGTGTTCCGGCGACAGGTTTCGCCACTCGGCGCCGGTCAACAGCGGCAGGGCTCTGCTGCGCCGGGAGTAGTCCCTGGCGGCGCCGATGGTGGCGTCGATGCTCCTGCGCTCGCCGTCGCGGATGACGCCCAGTTCCACCTCGTTGCCGATCTTCGCCAGCGCCATGCGCGTGCGCAGGTCCTGCACGTCGACGACTTCCTCGTCGTCGACGCTGACGATGACGTCCCCCGGCTCGATGCCCGCTTCCTCGGCCGCGGTGCCGTCCACCACTTCGGTGACCAGCACGCCGCCCACCGACTCGAGATCCAGCGCATCGGCGTCCTCGGGGGCCAGATTGGCGATGATGACGCCAAGCTGGCCGCGCCGGACCTCGCCGTACTCGAGGATCTGCCCGGCGATCACCTTGACGATGTTGCTGGGCACGGCGAAGCCGAGCCCGGCGCTGGCCCCGGACGGCGTGATGATGGCGCTGTTGATGCCGACCAGATGGCCGTCGAGGTCCACCAGCGCACCGCCGGAGTTGCCCCGGTTGATGGCGGCGTCGGTTTGAATGAAGTCTTCGTAGCCGTCGTTGCTGAAGCCTGGGCCGCGCCCGAGCGCACTGACGATGCCGGAGGTGACGGTATGCCCCAGCTCGAACGGATTGCCGATGGCGACCACGAAATCGCCCACCGCCAGCTGGTCCGAATCGCCCAGCGACAGCGCTTGCAGATCGTCGGCCTCGACTTTCAGCAGGGCGATGTCGGTGGCCGGATCGCTGCCCATCACCTCGGCCTTGAACTGGCGGCGATCCTGCAAGGTGACGGTGATTTCGTCGGCGTCGTTGATGACGTGGTGGTTGGTGACGATGTGCCCCTCCTCCGCGTCGACGATGACGCCGGCGCCGGAGCCGCGCACCGGAACGATGGAGCCGCGGCCGCGAAAGAAGGGGTGCGACGCCCGGCGGCTGCCGGCGACGTCGATGTTCACCACCGCCGGGGTGACCTTTTCCAGCACCGGCGCGAAGGTGAGTTTGCCATCATGGGCGAACGACGGCGATGCAAGCACGGCGCCGACAGCCACGAGCAAGGCCGCAACGGATGATTTCGTCAGGCGGTTCACGGTTTGGTCTCCTGCAAGGTTCGGGCGGGCACTTGCCGTCAAAGCCCGTGCGCCCTTTGATGGAGGCGATTGCCGAGAGTTCAACCCGCCAATGTGGCTACACTTCCCTCTCGCCACAAGCCTTGAGAGACGCGATCACGATGCAGCGCATCGACCAGGCCCACTTCGATCACTACCGGCAGCACGGCTATGCCGTCGTCGAGAACTTCCTGACCGCCGAGGAGCTGTCCGGGGCGCTGGAGGAGTGGCGGCAGATTCTTCCCGGCTGGGTGGAGTACTGCCAGGACCCGAGCGCCCCGAAGCCTGAGAACTGGCAGCGCCCGGGGCGTCCTCTGAACGTGCAGGCATACCGCTTTCCCTTTCCCGGCTCGTACCTGAACGCCATCACCCTGCATCCCGATCTGATCGAATTGGCCAGCCGGGCGGCGGGCGGCAGCGAGATGTTCTGCGAGCAGTCGCACCTGAGCTTCAAGTGCAAAGGCCACTTCGCCGACCAGGACCAGGGCATGCACTGCGACTACGGCAACCACACGCTGGCGTATCCGCCGGACGATCCGGCCTACTGGCAAACCGCCTACCTGCTCTACTACACGCAAGTGACCGCCGAACACGCCCCGACGGCGGTGTGTTCGCGCCGCCACTATCCAGAGAAGATCCTCTGGCCGGCGCACTACAGCAGGGACGCGCGGCCGCAGCTCTACGCCAACGAGGTGAAGGTGGTGGTGCCGGCCGGCTCGCTCCTCGTCTACAGCATGCGCACCTTCCATCGCGGCACGCCGTTCCTGGCCGATGGCGGACGCCTGGCGCATTTCATCACCTACGCCCCGGCGGCTTGGAAGTGGCTCGGCATCGTCGGCTGGTCCGCGCAGGCCATCAAGCCGGAGTTCCGCGCCTGGGTGGAGGCCGCGACGCCCGCCGAGCGCGAGCTGTTCGGCTTCCCGCCGCCGGGCCATCGGTACTGGACCGAGGAGACCTTGGCCGGAGTGGGCGCCAGGTATCCGAAGATGGACCTGACGGCGTACAGGGAGCGGGCGGCCGTTGCGCCTTGACAGAACGACGCAGCACTCGGGTTTCGGCAGGTTGGTCGGGGCGGCCGGATTTGAACCGACGACCACCACACCCCCAGTGTGATGCGCTACCAGACTGCGCTACGCCCCGACGGGGGGATTTTAGCACCGTGCGCATGGCGAAGCGCCGCCGTCCCGCATTCGTCGCAGCGCCTAGTGGTCGAGGGCAACGGGGACGGTGCTATAGTCGAATCGAACAAGCCAAGCCGCCAGGGAAGTGCAGACATCCGCCCCGCCCAGCATCTTCGACCTCTGCCAGCCGCGCCCGGACGTGTTGGCCGGGCGCGTGGCCGATGCGGACTTCGCCGCCGACCTTGCTTCGGTGATCGGCGCTACGGCAAGCCTTGACTATCGGGACGCCGCGCGGTTCTTCGCCAACACCTACCCCACCCAAGGCCTCCGCGACCTGCTGGCGAACGTCTGCGCGCGCTTGAGCGGTGCTGGCGAAGAGGCGGCAACCATCTTCCGTTTGGACACCACCTACGGCGGCGGCAAGACCCACGGCCTGATCGCGCTCGTGCACGCTGCTGGCGGCATGAGCGGCGTGGCAGACCCGGGCGAGTTCGTCGACCCCAAGCTGCTGCCGACCAGCGCCGTGCGCATCGCCGCCTTCGATGGCGAGAACGCCGATCCGGCCAATGGCCGAGATGTCGGCGGCGGCGTGCTGGCCTACACCCCGTGGGGCGAGATCGCCTATGCCCTTGCCGGGGTACCGGGCTACGAGCGCGTGCGGCGCAGCGACGAGCAGGGCATCGCACCCGGCGCCGAGACGCTGCGCGAGCTGTTCGGTGGCGAACCGACGCTGATTCTTCTGGACGAGCTGGCCGTCTATCTGCGCAAAGTGTGGCGGCAGCAAGGCGCGGCGCAGCAGCTCACGGCGTTTCTCACCTCGCTGTTCAAGGCCGTGGAGGGCGCACCGAACGCGGCGCTGGTGTACACGCTGGCGGTCGGCAGCGATGGCCGCGCCACGGACGCCTACAGCGAAGAGAACCAGTTCGTCGCCGACGCCATGGCGGAGATGATGAGCGTCTCGGCCCGCAAGGCGACGCTCTTGAATCCCACCCAGGATGCGGAGACGGCGCCGGTGCTGCTGCGCCGCCTGTTCGAGCGCGTGGACGACGGCAAGGCCAGCGTCATCGACGCCTACCAGACCCTCTGGCGCGAACACCGCGAGTCGCTGGCCGAAGAAGCCGCTCGCCCGCAGACCACGCAGGAATTCGCCACCAGCTACCCCTTCCACCCGGACGTGCTGGCGACGCTGAGAGGCAAGACTTCCACCTTGAGCGAGTTCCAGCGCGTGCGCGGCATGTTGCGCCTGCTGGCGCGCACCATCGCCCACCTGTGGCAGGAACGTCCGGCCGATGCGTCGGCCATCCACCTGCACCACGTCGACCTGGGGCAGGAGCCGATCCGCCAAGAGCTGGTGACGCGCCTCGGCCAATCCGCCTTCGTGCCAGCCATCGCCAACGACATCGCCTCCGGCAGCGGCGGCGGCGGTGGGGAGAGCGGAGAGAGCCATTCGCTGGCGGAGAGCATCGACGCCGCGCACTATCGCGGCTTGCCGCCCTACGCGGCCTACGCCGCCCGCACCGCCTTCCTGCACACCTTGGCCTTCAACGAGCCGCTGAAGGGCCTCGCCCCGGAACAACTGCGCTACGCGATGCTCGCGCCGACGCTCGACATCAGCTTCGTGGAAGAGGCCCGCAAGCGCTTCGTCGCGGAATCCGCCTATCTGGACGACCGCCCCGGCGCTCCGATGCGCTTTCTGGCCGAAGCCAACCTCAACCAGATCATCCGCCGCGAGGAGCGCAACGTGGACTCCGGCGAAGCCCGCGCCGAACTCGGCGATCGCATCGGCCACATCTTCAACGGCGAGACCTTCGACGCCATCCGCTTCCCCGGCGGCCCATTCGACGTGCCGGACGAAGTGGGCGACGGCCGGCCGAAGCTGATCGTGCTCTCCTACGACGCCGTTTCGTTCGGCGCCCAAGCAAGCGAACTGCCGAGCCTCGTGGAACGCATCTACACCCGCAAGGGCGCCGACGGCGCGTCCTTGCGGGCATTGCGCAACCACTTGGTCTTCGTGGCCACCGACGACGCTGGCAAGGCGGAAATGCAGCGCCACGCCCGGCTTCGCCTCGCCCTGCGGGCCTTGAAGCGCGCCGACCGTCTGCGCGACTTGGGCGAGCATCAGCAGGACCAAGTGTTGGAGAAGGAGGCGCGTTCCGAACAGGAACTGGCCATCGCCATCCAGCAAGCCTACCGGCACGTGCTCTACCCCTCTTCGGCGGGCATGGACGCGGAAGTGTCCTTGGCGCACACCGCCATCGACATCCACTCCGCCGCCGACCAGCCGGGCGTCGGCCAGCGCCACATCGCGCGGGCGCTGCGGGAGTTGCAGAAGCTCCGCCTGCCCGAGGACGAGGCGGACGCGCCGGTGTACGTGCGCGACCGCACGCCGCTGCGCAAGGGGCAGATGACCACGCTGGCGCTGCGCGACGAGTTCCGCCGCGACCCCAAACTGCCCATGTTGATCGGCGACGACACGTTCATCCGCGGCATCCGCATCGGCGTGGAACGCGGCGACTACGTCTATCAGCGCGGCGATCTGCTGTTCGGGCCGGGCGACCCGCCAGCATCCGTGCAGATCGACGAGCAGGCGGTGGTGCTGACCATGGCCTACGCCAAGAACACCGGCGTATGGCCGCGGCCACCGGTGGAGGACGAGCGGGGCGAGCCGACGCCGACACCGCCAGACCCCGGCATCGAGGAGGAACGGGAGAAGTATCGTGTCCAGCCCGATGCGGAAGCGCCGGAGCTCAGCGCCGAAGGCCCGCTGCGCGAGGCGCTGGTTCGCCTGTGGGAACAAGCCCGCGACAAGGACATCGAGCGCATCGGCGACTTGACGCTGCGCCTGTTCGACGCCGGCGATGCGTTCCCCCTGCTTGGCGTGGCTAGCCGCATCGCCGGAGCGGACAAGACGGCTGTTCTCAGAGGCGCCTACGAAACGCAAGACGGCGGCAGTTGCGAGCTTGAGTTCCAAGGTCCGCTGCCGGACGCGCAGCCGGTGCGCGAGTTTCTGGAACCGCAGTTGCGAGCGGCCCGCAGCACCCATCTGGAAGCCAGCATCGGCTTGGCATTCCACGACGGCCTCGCCATGCGCGGCCAAGCGCCGGAGCAGCTGGCGGAGGAACTGTGCCGCTTCGCAAGCGGCGCCGCGTACGTTTCCGCCACGGCCAAGGAGAAGGCGTGATGGCCGCGCGGACCGCGTCTGTGGCCAAGCTGCTGCCGGCCACGCCGCGCTACGAGTTGCGCGTGTACCCTGGGCGTCCTGGACAGGCCGAGTACGAAGTGTGGCAACTGCCAAGCCCCGCCACCCCCCAAGTGACCGCGCCGACGCGGGTGGCCGGCCTGCGGGGCCGCAATCTGGAGCTGGTGGAACACCGGGTGCTGCGCAAGCTGGCGCAATCCGGGATTCGCGTAGGCAGCGGCAATGGCCACCGAGGGAAGGGCGCGACGGGGGGACGCGCGCTCAGCGAAGACCTGGCGCTGACCCTCGGCCTGCTGTTCCGCTGCCTGGCGCCGATGCGCAACCGCGAGAACATGCGCACGGTGGCGGAGGGCATCGAGGCCATGCAGCGGGAAGAAGCCGCCTACTGGCTCGGCATGGCCATGCACCGCAAACGCCCGCGCAGAGTGCTGGCGGCATTGCGGGTGCTCCTGACCGAACCGAAGCGCAAGAGCGAACGGACGCTGGGGTTGTAAGCCATGTCCACCCTCGACTACCCCCGCATCCCCTACGGCTGGGCGGATTTCCGCGCCATGCGCCTCGAAGGCCGCCTCTACGTGGACAAGACGCGCTTCCTCCGCCCGCTGGAAGACGAACGCTTCGTCTTCCTGATCCGCCCCCGGCGCTTCGGCAAATCCTGCTGGCTCTCGCTGCTGGAGAACTACTACGACCGCAAGTGGGCGAGCGAATTCGAGCAGGTGTTCGGCACCTTGGACATCGGCCGCGACCCCACCGAAAACCGCCACAGCTTCGTGACACTGCGCTTCGATTTCTCCGCGGTGCGCGACGCGCCGGAGACGCTGGAGCGCGAGTTCGAGTACTACTGCGGAGATGTGATCCAGCGCTCGATGGAGCGCCATCCGGCCCTGTTTCCGCAGCAGGAAGTGCAGCGCATCTCGTCCGCGCCTTCCACCGAGGCCAAGCTGCACAGCCTGTCTTGGTACGCCGCCGAGCATGACATTCGGCTCTACCTGCTCATCGACGAGTACGACAACTTCGCCAATACCATCCTGGCCCACCACGGTGCCGACGCCTACCACGAGCTCACCCACGGCAGCGGGTTCTACCGCAACTTCTTTGCTGCCTTGAAGGCCGGCGCGGGGCGGAGCGGCGGCGGCCTCGAACGGCTGTTCATCACCGGAGTCTCGCCCATCGCCTTGGACGACGTGACCAGCGGCTTCAACATCGGCAAGAACATCAGCTTGCTGCCGGAGTTCAATGCCGCGCTCGGCTTCACCGAGGCGGAGGTGCGCGGTCTGCTGAAAATCTACCGGAAGGCGGGCGTGTTCAGTTTGGACGAGGACGCAGCGCTCGACGTGATGCGCGAGTGGTACGACGGCTATCGCTTCGCCAAGCGCACCGAGGAGACCGTGTACAACACGGACATGGTCCTCTATTTCCTTGACGCCGCCGTGCCGAACAAGCCCATGCCAGACGACCTCATCGACGTGAACGTGCGTATCGACTACGGCAAGCTGCGCCACCTGCTCACCGTCAGCCGCGGGCAAGCGCAGGCGAGCAACGCACAGCGCAGTGGCGCTCGCGTGACCGAGAAGGCCGATGCCGTGCGCCATCTCAACGGCAACTTCGACGTGCTCCGACGAGTGGTGGGCGAAGGCCAGGCAGACGCCGAGATCCAAACGAGTTTTCCTTTGGAACGCTTGGGACAGCGCGACAACTTTCTCTCGTTGCTGCACTACTTCGGCCTGTTGAGCATTCGGGAGGCCCTCGGCAGCCGCACTCGCCTGCACATCCCGAACCAGACGGTGCGCCAACTGCTCTACGGCCACCTGCGCGATGCCTACGACGACGTAGGCGTGCTCACCATGGACGTGCTGGCGCTGGCGGATGCCGTGTGGCGAATGGCCCGCGACGGCGAATGGCAGCCGGTGTTCGACTTCCTGCGCAACGCCATCGCCGAGCAGACCGGCATCCACGACTACTTGGAAGGCGAGAAGATCATCCAAGGCTTCCTCGCCGCGTACCTGGGCGTCTCGCGGCACTTCTTGATGCGGACTGAGCCTGAACTCAACAAGGGCTTTGCGGACATCGCGCTGGAACCGCTCACGGCGCAACACCCGGAACTTCGGCACGGCTACTTGATCGAGCTCAAGTACCTCAAGCGCAGCGAAGACGCGAGCAAGGCGAAGGTGCAGGCCGTGGTTGAAGACGCTCACGACCAGCTGCGGCGCTACTTGGCGGACGACCGCTTGGCCCAGGCGTACCCGTCCGCGCAGTTCACCGGCTTGGCGGTGGTGTTCCACGGTTGGGAGATGGTGTCTTGCCAAGCAACCGCGCCATGACCAGCGGCACGGCGACATCCGCCGCGTACCCGCTCATCCCCTACGGCTGGGCGGATTTCCGCGCCATGCGCCTAGAACGCCGCCTGTACGTGGACAAGACGCGCTTCCTTCGCCCGCTGGAAGACGAGCGCTTCGTCTTCCTCATCCGCCCCCGGCGCTTCGGCAAATCCTGCTGGCTCTCGCTGCTGGAGAACTACTACGACCGCAAGTGGGCGAGCGAGTTCGAGCAGGTGTTCGGCACCTTGGACATCGGCCGCGACCCCACCGAGAACCGCCACAGCTTCGTGGTGCTGCGCTTCGACTTCTCGGCTGTGTACGATGCGCCGGAGACGTTGGAGCGGGAATTCGAGGACTACTGCCGCTTGGAGATCGAGGAAGCGCTGGAGCGCAACCCGGATCTCTTCCCCGCCGACGCCGTGGCTCGCGTCCTGGATCACCCTTCCGCATCCGGCAAGCTCAACGCGCTGTTCAGGGAAGCGCGCAGACGCGGCGTTCGGCTCTACCTGCTCATCGACGAGTACGACAACTTCGCCAACACCATCCTGGCCCATTACGGCGCCGACGCCTACCATGAACTCACCCACGGCAGCGGCTTCTACCGCAGCTTCTTCGCGGCCTTGAAGGCCGGCGCGGGACGCAGCGGCGGCGGCTTGGAACGGCTTTTCGTCACCGGCGTTTCGCCCATCACCTTGGACGACGTGACCAGCGGCTTCAACATCGGCAAGAACATCAGCCTGCTGCCGGAGTTCAACGCCGTGCTCGGCTTCACCGAGGAGGAGGTGCGCGGCCTGCTCCAGACCTACCGCAAAGCAGGAGCGCTCGGCTTGGACGAAGACGTGGCCCTCGACACGATGCGCGAGTGGTACGACGGCTACCGCTTCGCCAAGGGCGCTGAGGAAACGGTCTACAACACCGACATGGTGCTCTATTTCCTAGACGCCGCCATGCCGAACAAGCCCATGCCGGACGACCTCATCGACGTGAACGTGCGCATCGACTACGGCAAGCTACGCCACCTGCTGACCGTCAGCCGAGGGCGCGTGCAGGCCGGTGGAACGGCTCGCACTGGCGCGTCAGACGCTGGCGACGCAGGCGAAAGAGCCAGCGACGTGCGGCTCAACGGCAACTTCGACCTGCTGCGCCAAATCGTCGGCGAAGGCCAGGCAGACGCGGACGTCCAAGCCAGCTTTCCTTTGGAACGCCTGGACCAGCGCGACAACTTCCTCTCCCTGCTCCATTACTTCGGCCTGCTGACCATCCGCGACACCGACGGCGGCCGAACGCGCCTGCACATCCCCAACCAGACGGTGCGCCAATTGCTCTACGGCCACCTGCGCGACGCCTACGACGACGTCGGCGTGCTCTCCGTCGATCTGGTCGCCCTAGCCGACGCCCTCTGGCGCATGGCCCGCGACGGCGACTGGCGCCCGGTGTTCGACTTCCTCCGCAACGCCATCGCCAAGCAGACCAGCATCCGCGACTACCTGGACGGCGAGAAGATCATCCAAGGCTTCCTCGCCGCGTACCTGGGCGTCTCGCGCCACTTCCTGCTGTGCACGGAACCGGAACTGGGCAAGGGCTTCGCCGACATCGCGCTGGAACCCCTGGTGGCGCAGTATCCGAACCTTCGGCACGGGTTCTTGATCGAGCTCAAGTACCTCAAGCGGGGCGCGGACGCTCGGGAGGACAAGGTGCAGGCGGTGGCGGAAGAGGCCGGGGGCCAGCTGCGACGGTACTTGGCGGACGAGCGGTCGGCGCGGGCGTACCCGTCGGCGCGGTTCACCGGGTTGGCGGTGGTGTTCCATGGGTGGGAGATGGTGTTTTGCCGCGCGACCACGCCGTGATCCAATCGCACAACGGCCCCGCCGTAGCGGGAGGAGGTCCAGCGCCTGCATCGCCTCGCGGCGTCAGCTTCTGTTGCGACAGACACACCCAACCAACCTTCATATTCTGCTGCAACACATTGATTTTATTAATAAAATAAACTTACACTCATGGGCTTGCGCGAGGCCCTCTTCACGTCTATGCTTCGCTCTCTATGTTCTGTGGTCGAACGTTGCCGTGTCATCACCTGTAGATGGAGTGGCCGTGAGTTGCGGGCCCAAAGATCGCTTTGCCACGACGAACGTGGCTTGCGCCGGCGGCGAGCGCTAGCCAATGTCGGGATGCACAGACGCCGCACTACGGCGCTATGACGAGCTCATCGTCGCTCCAAAGGAAGCGCCTCCGCACTGGGCCGCTGCCTGTACGCACCAGGAATCAACCTTCCACCAACTCTCGCCCTATATCGGCAAACTCAAGAGCGCCATAGCCAAGGACCTCATAGAGACCTACACAAGACCCGGACAGCTCGTCGTTGACCCCTTCTGCGGTAGTGGAACCGTGCCCTTTGAAGCCGCACGCCTCGGCCGCCATGTTTTCGCCTCGGATTCGGGCAGCTACGCCGTAACGTTGACCAAGGCAAAGCTCGCTCCCCCTCCATGCAAAGACACGGCGTTGCGTTTTCTCGATCGCTTGGCCCTGAAGATGGCAAGCGTCCCTGACCCCGATCCCGAAGACACCCCGCCGTGGGTTCGGCGCTTTTTCCACCCTCAAACACTGGCTGAAACCATCAAGATCGCTCGGTTTTTGAGGTCTCGACATCACCACTTCTACCTCGCTGCACTCTTGGGCATCCTACATCATCAACGTCCTGGCTTCCTGTCACACCCTAGCAGCGCTTTAGTTCCTTATCTGCGCACCCACAACTTCCCCCCAGAGCAGTACCCAAAAATGTACGCATACCGAGCCGTGATGCCACGACTCCGTGCTAAGGTCGCTCGTGCGTTCAAGCGGCCCCCTTCACAATCGCCCTCCACCCTGGTGGTAGGCTCCCGCCGAGCCATGGTGCAAAACGTCATGCTTCCGCCCGCTATCGACTGCGTGATTACGAGTCCACCCTATATGAACGCTCTCGACTACGTCCGTGACAATCGCTTGCGCCTCTGGTTGTTGGGCGAGTCCCAGTCCGAATCACAAGAGAGGGTTCGATCTACGCGTGCGGGATTCCACACATCGATATTGGCGCTTTCGCGCAAGATTGAAAAACAAGCCAACAACGTGTCGACCTGCGTATTTGTGGTGGGTGAGAAAGTTTCGCGCAGTAAATCGTACTTTCCTTCAAGAGAACTTGCTCGGACGTTCCTCGTCAACGCTCCATCCTTCCAGCTATCGGAAGTAATCAGGGACAACATACCCGATATACGTCGAGCAAGGCGTGAACGAAAGGGAGTTAAGGCGGAGCATGTCCTCGTCTTTAGAAAGGACCGACGGTGAGAAAAAACCTCCCTCCCAAGAAAAACTTCCTCGGCAAAAGCATGCCGGAGTTCCCTGACTACGTCTTCGAAGAACACATTGATTCTGGCGCAAATGGCCATGTATTTAGAGCTTACTCATCTGCGGTCGAAAAGTCGCTGGCATTCAAGGTAGTTCCGATATCCAACCTGGCTGAAGAAGAGAAGGGCCAATATCTTGCCGAAGCGCGTAGGGCAAATATCCTCCTGCACGAGTCGGTCATTCGGTATCTTCATGTTTTCGATTATTACGATCAATTGTCGAACACTCCTTGCGTTATCTTCGTCTGCGATTATGTGGACGGCCCAAGCCTCAGACGTTATCTCGAGCGGTATAGCAATCGAGCGAGCATAGATATATCATTCATCCGTGGGTTCCTCGAGACCATGCTTCTCCTTCTGTCGGAACTACGAGCGCAGGGCTTTCAACATGGTGATTTGCA
Organism: Candidatus Azotimanducaceae bacterium; assembly: GCA_965199875.1. GTDB lineage: Bacteria > Pseudomonadota > Gammaproteobacteria > Pseudomonadales > Azotimanducaceae > VXYL01. The sequence continues at coordinate 1,432,489 of OZ241346.1, forward strand.
CTCCGGCAATATCCTTGTGGATAAGTATCCATACGATATCGAAGAGAGATACATCTTTCGTGTTACAGATTTCGGTGTACGAAACTTCAGTGCGCCATCGCAACACCCCAATGACTTCTGGAGCGTTGCAAAAATCGTAAACGACCTACTTAAGTACATCGACCTCCAAGAGTCGTCCGGCCTTGATCGTTTCATCTTTAACGCCTTGCGCGACCGATTTGTGAGGCGACATCTCATCGAAACAGACCCGACTGTAGATGTTTTGGCGGAAAATCCAGCAGAACTGTTGCGCGAATTGAGAGACCTTGACGCCGCTTACCAGAGAGCCAGCGTGGAAGCCCGCGGAGAACGAAGCCTGATAACGCCCTTCGATTATCCGAATTGCGAGCAAATCGGAGACTCCGACCTCTTACTGCAGGCGCTATATTCAAATCGCCTACTTGAGCTCGACAAGATTGGGGCGAACTCCAATGTCGTCTTAACGGGCCCTCGAGGTTGTGGCAAGACAACTGTTTTTCGCGCACTCAGCCTTCGTTATCTGATGTCCATCGACATGGACGCGCCAACGAACGTCGGCTATATCGGTGTGTATTACCGATGTGACGATCTCTACTTTGCGTTCCCTAGGTATACGGATGTTTCCTCAGCGGCCAGCGACGTTCCTATGCATTTCTTGATAGTTACGCTTCTTTCGCTATTGCTCCATGATCTTCAGAGATGGGCGATGCGGCACGCCAAAAAGGAGTGGGATGGCTGCGTTGGAAGTTTGGTACGGAGCCTCTGGGACATTTTTGGATGGAATCCGCCCGACGCGCCCAATTTGGATGATCTCTCTACGTTGATTCGGAGATTGGACGACGAGAGGGGGCGTGCCGAGAAGACATACCGATTTGCTCGAAACCCCGCACACAACTTCGAAGGATTCTTCGGACCGGGCGTGATGGTCGAAGCTTGCCGCGTTCTGCGCTCGACGCTCCTATTTCTTCGCGATAGACCTTTTCATTTCTTTATTGACGACTACTCCTCACCGAAGATCAGCACAGTCCTCCAAGCTAATTTGAATCGGCTCTTGATGCATAGAAGTGCGGACGCTTTCTTTAAGGTATCGACTGAAAGCCCGGTATCGTTTGTACGACGAGATATGGACGGAAAGATGTTTGTGGAGGCGCGCGAGTTTTACTTTATCAATCTAGGCATTCAATACATCACAGGGGATCAAGATCAGACGTCCGCGTTTATCGGCGATCTGTTTTATCGTCGATTCCTCGCAGTGCAGGGATATCCTGTCAAGACGTTGGAGGAGCTTCTAGGTAGTTGCCCGAGGAACGAAAATGCCCGTGCGAGGGTTGCGAGAAAGGAGGCAAGCGAGTCGGAACAAAAACAGTTTAGCCGATTGTACGGTCACGAGATTGTCAGTCTGATGTGTAGCGGCGACATCCACCACATGATTAGATTGGTAGCACGCATGGTTGACGATTTCGGCGGCCCCGAAGCGCTTTTGTCGAAGGGCGTACCTATTCCCCGCCACAACCAACATCAATCCATAAGAAATGCAGCGGGCGCGGTCATGGAATCCATTAGGACGATCCCGGAGGTGGGGCCCCGACTCGCAGACGTTGTGGCCGCTTTCGGAAAGGTGGCGCAGTCGTATCTACTACATAGAACCTCGTTTAACGAAGGCAAGGAGCAGGCTCATCAAGCATCCAAGGTGGAACCATATGATGCTCTGAGGTTGTCTGAGGATGCCGAAAAGATTCACGCGGAACTTTTGCGTTATTCGGTCTTCATTGAGGATCCAAAGGGAAAAAGCCGTCGCGGCAACGTCGTATCGCGACTCTTCTTGAGGCGGTCGCTTATTCCGCACTTTGGACTCACGTTTAGCCAGCGGGACTCTGTAGAACTAGAGAATGCGGAAATAGAACTTTTGCTGACGGATCCGGATGCGTTCGAAGCAAAGAAGCGGATTAAGGGAGATGACGATGGACAGGGATCGGGGGATCTTTTCGATGCACAATGAGGAACGCCGAATAGAGGTGGTTTCTCGCGCAGACGAGAGACTTGCGAGTGTGCGGTGGGACCTCCCGCGGTACTTCGGTAGCGCGGATGTAGAGCACGACGGGGGAAGTGTTTTGGTGCTTTGTGGAGGATTTGAGGACCGTGCGCTGGGAGCGTTGTCGAGCTTTGGTGCCACGAAGGACTTGACTGTCGTTCTAGTGCGCTATCGCCCTGAATATCAGAGTAACAAGGATGACGCCGTGAGGAGGTGGTCACGGGAATCCGGAGTGAAATTGCGCGAATGTTCCTACGATAGGCAATCGCCGGCAGGAGGTGGAGAGGAAATCGTAGGGCATTTGGGTACGGCCAAGCATGTGTATGTGGATGTGTCGGGGATGTCGAGGCTCTTAGTCGTTCAGGTTGTCGTAGCGCTGGTGCGGGCAGGGCGACCCTTTACGATTGTATATGCGGAGGCCGACGAATATTACCCGACGGAGTCGGAGTTTCGTGAGCGAGCTGGCGGTGGCCAGCACGATAGGTCGGTAGACTTTCTTTCATCGGGAATTTTCGAGGTGGCCGCTACACCGGAGTTGGGCTCGGTTGCTATGTTGGGTGAGGCTACGAGATTGGTTGTGTTTCCATCGATGGAGACGGTTCAGATGAAGAACCTTCTTCAGGAGGTGCAGCCGACTTACGTTGACGCGATCTATGGCCTGTGGCCGCGTGATCAAGATCGCTGGCGCTGTGCGGCGGCCAAGCAGTTGAACGCACGAGAGCTGCAGGGGCAAACGGGTGTTTCTGAACATGAAGCGTCTACGTTGGATTACACGGACACACTGCGTGTGTTGCTGGGCATCTATGCAGAAAGGAGCATGTTTGATCGAATGTTGGTGGCGCCGATAGGAAGCAAAATGCAGGCCGTTGCCGTTGGGATTGTTCGATCGGTGTTGACGGACCTGCAAGTGGTTTACCCGACACCGCAGGAGCTAAAAGCTGATCATTACACGAAGGGAGTGGGGCCGGTTCATCATGTCCGGGTGCCGGAGATTGTGCGGCGGCGCTGATCCAGGTGTTGACGTGCGCAGCACCAGAGAACGAGGGTGGTCGAGAGTGCCAGACATCCGCCTGATCGAGCGCTGGTTGCCCATCGCTGAGATTGGCGCAGAGAGCCTGCGGGAACGGACGCCGATGACGCCGTTTCCGGCGCCGAACCGGCTGCACGTCTGGTGGGCGCGGCGGCCCTTGGTCGCTTCCAGGGCGGCGATTCTGGCCTCCTTGCTGCCTGACGGCGTGGATCGGGCGGCGTTCCTGCGCGTTCTTGGGGTTCATGGCGACCCGATCGCGGCGCAAGCGCGGATTGCCGAGGCGCGGCGGCGCGGGGAGAGGTTCGAGGGGAGTGCGTATGGCTATGGTCGGGCGTTTCGGTACGTTCCCGATGAGCAGGACAAGCGGTGGCTCGACTCCAAGTTGGGTGGCGGGCTAGATGGCGTTGCCATCCTCGACCCGACGGCAGGCGGAGGTGCGATTCCCCTTGAAGCCGTCCGAATTGGCTCGGCGGCAGTGGCGAACGACCTCAACGTGGTGGCTGCGATCCTGTTGGCGGCGACCTGCGACTGGCCTCAGCAACACGGCGCAGAACTGCTGACAGAGTTTGAGGATCTCTCGCAACGACTGATCGAGGCAAGGGAAGTGCGTCTCTTGCCTTACTTTCCCAGCGAGCCGACGCCGGATTCGGTGACGACCAACTACCTCTACGCCCGCACCATCGCCTGCCCCTACTGCGCTGGCCTTGTGCCGCTCTCTCCCAACTGGCGTCTTGCGCCGGGCGGCAAGGGCGTTCGGCTGTTGCCGGAGCTTGCCGGCGGGCCGGAGAGCGAGGGGCGGGTGTGCGGGTTCGAGATCGTGGAGACGGCGGAGCGGCAGTCGGCGGGGACGGTGGCGCGGGGGGACGGGCTGTGTCCGTATCCCGACTGCCGGCGGCAGATCGACGGGGACGAGATCAAGGCCCAGGCGCAGGCGGGGCGGATGGGCGAGCAGCTGTACGCCGTGGTCTACAAGCGGCGCGTGCGGGCGAAGACGAAGAGCGGTCGCGAGCGGGTGAAGTGGGTCCGCGGCTATCGGGCGCCGCGGGCGGAGGACGACAACAGCGCCGAGATTCGCGCGGCGCTTGCGGAGAAGCTGCCGGAGTGGGAGGCGTTCGACCTGGTGCCGGGCGAGCGCATCCCGGACGGCAGCAAGACGACGGAACCCATGCGCTACGGCATGAGGGCGTGGCGCGATCTGTTCTCGCCGCGCCAGCTGCTCTGCCACGGCACCAGCGTGGAGGTGTATCGGGAGATGCTCGAAGCGGATCGGGCCGCCGGCGAGCTCTCCGACGTGTGCAGGGCCGCCTACGGCTATTTGGCAATCGCGTTGGACAAGCTGCTCAACTACAACTCACGGATGTCGGTCTGGATGCCCACCCGCGAAGTGGTGGCGAACACCTTCAACAGGCACGACTTCGCGTTCTGCTGGTCTCACGCCGAGATGGCGCCGCTGGTCACCGGCCTCGGCTACGACTGGGCAATTGGGCAAACCGCCAAGTGCATCAAGGAGCTCGTCGAACTCGTCAACCCCGAAGACCAGCACGCTGACATGTTCGACCGAGCCGAAGAACCACGCCAGCCACCGCCTGTCACCATCACCTGCAAGTCCGCGGACAGCCTGGACCACATCGAAAGCGGCAGCATCGACGCGGTGGTGATGGACCCGCCCTACTACGACAACGTGATGTACGCCGAGCTCTCGGACTTCTTCTACGTCTGGCTGAAGCGCACCGCCGGGCACGTCTTCCCCGAACTGTTCCGCCGCCAGCTCACGGACAAGGAGAACGAGGCCGTGGCCAACCCGGCGCGTTTCGCTGGCGAGAAGGGCGCGCGGGCGCTCGCCGGGCGCGACTACCAGGAACGCATGGCGGCCATCTTCCGCGAGTGCCGGCGGGTGCTCAAGGCCAACGGCATCATGACGCTGATGTTCACCCACAAGGCCACCGGCGCCTGGGACGCGCTCGCCAAGGGCTTGATGGAGGCGGGCTTCGTCATCACCGCGTCCTGGCCCATCAACACCGAAGCCGGCGGCAGCCTGCACATCCGCGACAAGGCGGCGGCCAACAGCACGGTCTTCCTCGCCTGCCGCCCGCGTCCGGCGGAACGCGCCGCCGAAGTGCGCGACGCCGTCGCCTACTGGGAAGACGTGGAACCCCGCGTGGCCAACGCCGTGCGCACCCGCGTGGCGGAGTTCCAGCAGGCGGGCATCGCCGGCGTGGACTTGTACCTCGCGTGCTTCGGCCCGGCGCTGGAGGAGTTCTCCCGCAACTGGCCGCTCACCCGCGGCACGCCCCGGGAGCGCCCGGCCGCAAGGCGCCGCGGCCAGCAGGACGTGCTCGAGGACGATTGGGATCCCTACGCGGCAACGCCGGAAGACGCCTTGGACGCCGCCCGCCGCGAGGTGAAGCGCTGGCGCTTGGAGCAGCTGACGCGCAAGAAGGCGAGCGAGGACCTGGACGCACCCACGGCGTTCTTCGTGCTGGCGTGGGACGCCTTCAAGGCGCCCATCTTCGCCTACGACGAAGCGCTGCGCCTGGCCCGCGCCGTCGGCGTGGACATGGACGCGCAAGTGACGAAGCGCCTCGGCGAGAAGCGCGGCGGCGACTTCCGCCTGTGGGACAGCGCCACCCGCGCGGCGAAAGGCGCTCTCGGCCCAGTGGACGGCAGCCGCGGCCTCATCGACACCCTGCACCACGCCGCCAGCATCTCCCGCAGCCGCTCGCTGGCCGCGGCGCGGGACATGCTCGCCGAAACCGGCATGGATCGGGACCCGCGCCTGTTCCGGGCGTTCGAGGCCGTGCTGGAAGTGCTGCCGGTGTCCCACCGCTTCACGAAGGTGGCGCTGCAAAGCGAGGCCGCCGCGTCCAGCAACGACTTCGAGGCGCTCTACGACCTTGCCCGGCTGGCGTACGAGAAGGAAGTGGATCAGCCGAAGCAGCTGGAGTTGTGGTTGGGGGAAGGGGAGGCTGGTGACCCTGCTTGACCGATGGATCGGCCACGCCTTGGCATCGTTTTCACGATGTCTGGAGGCAGCGAACTTCCGCTGAGCGGAATCGACGCATCCACGTCCGCGCCGCTGGCCTCGTCCCACACGTAGTAGTGCAGCATGCCGTCGCCGACGAAGCCGACGTCGATGAGCAGGCTCTTGCGAAGACGCCAGTAGAAGTTCACCTCTCCGTCTTCGGCGAGCGCGACGTAGGGCAAGGTTGCGGCGGCAGGGATCAGATCGATGAACGTCAAGGCATCGTTCACGGCCTTGGCTACGGACGAGTCCCGAGGTCGTTCCGCCCGGTAGGAGAGGACCTGTTTGCGCAGGGCCGACGTTCGGTCGGCGCCCCGTTTGGCGATGTGCGGGGCGCAACCGTCGGATTCCATAGTGCAACCCCTCGCAGCAAGAGATCGCCTTTCCATGCGGAAAGCGTAGCGTTGTCGGCTGGGCGGCAGGCCAGCGTCACGCGGCGGATCAGCGACGGCTGCCGATTTCCCGCAGCAGTTCGCCGCCCGTGGCGCAGCGCGCAATCGCCTCGCCCACTTCCATCAAGCGCTGCGGATCCGCCTCGGCCCCAATGGCCGCCGCCAGACGATCCGCCGTGGCCGAGTCGAACCGCGTCGCCGCCTGGCGGCGCAGCAGCTGCCGCTCATGCGCCATGCCCTCTTCGCGGCCCAGGCTGATGCCCTGCTCGATCCCCCGCTCGATCCCCCGCTCGATTCCCCGCTCGATTCCCCGCTCGATGCCCCGCTCGATGCCTTCCTTGATGCCTTGCTCGATGTACGGCTTCCGCCACTCCGCCACGCGATCCACCAAACTCATCGCCATGTCCTCCAAGTTCACGTCTTCGGGCGGCATCGGCGCCGGGCCGCTCCCGACCAGCGACCGCCCCAGCGCCCACAGCCAGTGAGCGAACGTCCGCCTCAGCTCGACCTCGCCGGCGTCGGCCAGGAGCCTCGTCAGCCGCCGCCCTATCCGCGCCAAGTCCGCCGCGGAACTGCTCTGCTCCAGCTGCGCGACCGTCCACGTCAGCTCGTGCAGCTTGAAATCTTCCGCCCGCGCACGGCGCTGGTCAAGCACGAAGTGGCGCTGCGACGGCTGGTACGGCGCCAGCAGCGGCGACGGCGCGGCGATCAGCTCGCACATCTCGGTCGTCGGCCTCCATGGCGCGTCGCCGTTGTAGAGCACCACCGGCAGCACCGGCGGCAGCGCGCCGGGCCTGGCGATGCCGCGGCGCAGCAGTTCGCCGTAGAGCAGCGCCGTGTACTCCAGCACCCGCTGCGCCATGGCCGCGTCGGTGGTGCTCTGGAATTCGAGCATCACCAGCACGTGCAGCCAGCCGTCGCCAGTGCCGCGTGTGCGCAGCCGCCACGCGGTGTCGCCGCGCCTGTGCTGGAGGGCTTCGCCGACGTACTCGGCGGGGAGCTTCTCGAGCGTGCGGTAGTCCGCGTCGAGATCGGCGCCGAAGAGGCTGCGCAGCAGGTCCTCGACCATGCGGGCGAAGGCGTAGAGGCGCTTGTAGATGGGGTCGCTGGGCGGGGGCGGGGGCGCGTTGTTCATATGCACACGCTACCGCGCCGCCAAGGGCGGTGTTGTAAGCCATTGCCCCGGCGGAATGTAGGAAATCGCCGCTTCGTGGCCGCAGACTTCGCCCCGGCCGGACGTGGGAAATCGCGCCGGCCTGCGATGCCACCAAGCTACAATCCGAGGAGTGCCAAATCCGCAAGTGGACCAGCCGCGAATGATCGAGCGACGTTTCGCCAAGCTCTGGCAGCAGCTGCAAGGCAAGAAACCGCACTTGCCGCACTTTCTCGCCGAGGTGTCGATAGACGGCATCCGCGGCATCGAGGATCTGCGCGTCGGCTTCGACTATCCCGTCAGCGTCATCGCCGGCGGCAACGCGAGCGGCAAGTCAACGGTGTTGTTCGCGGCCGCTTGCGCCTACAACGTGCCGGGCGCTGGCGTGCGGGATTTCGTGCCGTCCACGCTGTTCCCGGACTACCGCCCCAACGTCGGCGAGCGCCAAGACGGCCGGTCTCGAACAACCATCGAGTTCCAATACGCCACGCCGGACGGTCGCCGTGCCATGCGCTGGCGGCGGTCGAAGGCTTGGAGCCGCAGCTTCCTTGGTCGCCAAGGCGCGAAGCAGCCGGAGCGCCCGGTCTACCTGCGCACGCTCAGCAACTTGAGCAATCCCTCCGAGGTACGCAGCGTTCTCGGCATGTCGCATTTGCGCGTGGCACCGGCGGAATCGCCGCTCACGGCCTTGCAGGTCGATTTCGCGCAGCGGATGCTGCCGTTCGACTACGCCGCCGTGGTTCGGCTGTCGAGCGGCGCGAAGAACCTGCTGTTTGCAGAGCAGGCCGGCGGCGCAGCCTACTCCGAACTGCACATGGCCGCTGGCGAACGGGCCATTCTGCGGCTCGCCGCCGAGATCGCCCAACTGCGCGACGCGCTGGTGCTCATCGACGAAGTGGAAGCGGGCCTGCATCCGTGGGTGCAGCAGCTGCTCATGTTGCAGTTGCAGCAGCTCGCCTTGCTGAACAACCTGCAAGTGTTGGTTTCCACGCACAGCCCGGTGGTGCTGGAGTGCGTGCCGGAACAGGGGCGCGTCTTCCTCGAACGCGATGATGCGGGGAAGGTTGCGGTGGTGCCGGCCTATCGCGACTTGGTTCAAGATGCCTTGTACGGGAGGTCCGACGAAGCGCTCAACCTGCTGTGCGAGGACGATGCCGCCGAAGGGATCCTGCAAGGGATTTTCGATGATTTGCTGCCTCGCCATCGGGTGAAAAGAGAATCGGTGCGCATCGGCAGGGATACCGGCGCGGAAGAATTTCCGGCACACGCGACGGCGTTTCGGAAGTTCGGCCAGATCGAGAGTTTCGTCTTCGTGCTCGATGGCGACAAGCGCGACGGTCGTATCGCCAGCGAGATCCAAGACCGGGCGCAGCGGGAGGTGCCGGTGTACTACCTCCCCGGCGACCGGGCCCCGGAGATGTGGGTGTGGCAACGGCTCGGCGGCGAAGGCCAGCCCACACTGGCCCAAGCGCTCGGCATCGAGCCTGGGGAGTTGAGGGCCCGGGCGGAGAGGCTGAACGCGGTGTTCGATTCGGCCTCGGACAGTCCGCAGGTCATTGCCAAGACCAAGATGCAAAGCCTTGCGGACGCCTTGGAGCGCGACGTGGCAGAGGTCTGCCGCGTCGTCGCCAGGCTGGAGACGCGGAACGACGACAGCGACATCCAGCCGCTGGCGAGAGACTTGGAACAAGCGCTGTTGCGTTGGCGGTCGTGAGGCGGGGCTAGGCAAGAAGCAACTCGGCGGCAGCGGCCTAATCCTCCAGCCAATCCAGCACCCCGCGCTCCGGCACCACCCGCCGCAGAAACTCCTCAACCGGCAGGCACCAGATGTCGCCCATGCGCAGGCGGTCGCTGCCACGGTAGAGCAGCGCCGCTTGTGCTTCCGGGTAGTCCTCGTGGAACGCCCGCAGGCCGCGCAGATCCTTGGCTTCCACGCGGCTTGCGTTCTTCACCTCGAAGGCCTGCACGCCGCGTGCGCCGTAGACCACGAAATCCACCTCCACGCCGCTGCGCGTGCGCCAGAAGAACAGCTCGGCGTCGTCGCCCGAGTACGCCGCCCACGCCCGCAGGTGTTGCGCCACCAGGCCTTCGAGCGCCTGGCCGTCGATTTCGCTCGGCCGGTCCAGCGGGCCTTTCGGGCGCAGGGCGCGGAACACGCCGGCGTCGAACAGGTAGAACTTGCGGCGCACGGTGGTCTGGCGCTTGGCGCGTTTGCGGAACACCGGCAGCGTGTACGCAAGCAGCAGGTCTTGGAGGATCTCGAGATAGCTGGCCACGACCTTGCGCGGCACTTCGCACTCGCGGGCGATGGCGGCGACGTTGAGTTCGCCGCCGTGGGAGAAGCTCGCCGCTTCGAGGAATCGCGCGAAGTTGCCGACGTTGCGCGTCAAGCCCTCGGCGCGCACCTCCTGGTCGAGATACAGGCTTGCGTAGCCCGCCAGCGTTGCGCTCGGCTGCGCCGCGCCCCACACCAACGGGAGCAGGCCGGTCTCCAGTGCGCCGGCCAAGTCGAATTCAGGCAGTTCGGCGGCCATGAAAGGGTGCAGCGTGCATTGAACGGCCCTGCCGCCAAGCAGGTCCACGCCGCCCCGGCGCAGCTTGCGGGTGCTCGAACCCGTGAGCACGAAGCGCGGCGGCGATGGCTCTTCCAACATTGCATGGACGACGGTGAGCAGTGCCGGCACGCGCTGGATTTCGTCGATCACCACGGTTCCGGGCTGTGTGCCAGCGAGCAACTCCCGCAGCCGCTCCGAGCGGGCTTCCAAGCTCCGGTGGCGGGCGGGGTCCAGCAGATCGACGAACAAGGCATCGGGCAGGCGATGCCGCAGCCAAGTGGATTTGCCGGTGCCGCGAGGACCGAACAGGAAGCAGGTTTGTTCGGGGATGTCGAAGAATCGACTTACTAGGGCCATTTTGAGCCGCAAAATGGAATCGCTATGGCCATTTTGCGATGGTAGGCAGTGACCGTCAACTGTCGACGGCAGTGGTATCGATCTTCCGCAACGCTTTCAAGAGCGGCGGCAACTCGTCATGCACCGCACTCCAAACCAAATCGTCGTCTATGCCAAGGTAGCCGTGGATTAGGCGATTGCGCATGCCGATGATGGCGCGCCACGGAACGTCTCCGTGCGCTTCTCGCACACTCGTGGGAGTGTGCGTCGCCGCTTCGCCAAGCAGCTCCAAGTTCCGCAGCACGGCATCGTAGGTCTTGTCGTCGGCCACGAACTCGGCTTGGGTCAAGCCATCCGTGTACGCCAGAATTCGCTCGCCGAACGAGATCATGTCCGCGATGAACAGCCGCCACTCGCGGCCGGAGTCGTCCGAATCAGACATCGATGCGGTCTCGCTCGACGTAGGGTCTCAACTCGGGCCGCAGCGCCTTTTCCGTCACCAGATCGACGGCGCGTCCGGTGATGTCCTCCAGCCAGAACTGCAGGCCGAAGAACCGTGCGCTGGTGGCCGGCCCGTCGAACTGCACGAGCACGTCGATGTCGCTGGCTGGGGCGGCGTTTCCCCGCGCGACGGAGCCAAAGATGGACAGCCTTGCCACGCCGAAACGCTCCCGCGCCGCTGGCTTGTGGCGTCGCAGCAAACGCAGGATTTCCTCCCGCTCCCGTGCGACTGTCATCCTGGTCGCGTGGCGGGTCGCGCTATGTTTCGCGGCAGATCGGGCGTCCCTCATGGAAAGAGCGTAGCACCTTGCGCTTGCGCCACGATGCGACCCGTGCGGGTGGCGTGTGGCCGGCTATGCTTCCGCCCATGCTCCGCGATAGAAACTGGCGCATCCGCTACACGCCGGACGACGGCGATCTGGTGCGCTTGTTCTACGTTCCGGCGCTGCAGGACGCCGTGCGCTACCACCGGCTCACCGGCTACTTCAACGCCGGCGCCTTGGCGTTGGCCGCCCGCGGCATCGAAGGGCTGGTGCGCAACGACGGCCACATGCGGCTGTTGGTGGGCTGCACGCTCGAAGCGGAGGAAATCGCCGCCATCGAGCGCGGCGAGGCGTTGCGGGAGCAGGTGGAACGGCGCTTGGCGCAGTTGCCCCTCGCGCCGCCGGATGCCGAAGCCGGCGACGCCTTGGAACTCTTGGCGTGGATGATCGGGCGCGGCCATTTGGACGTGAAGGTCGCGGTGCCCTGCAATGCGGACGGCGTGCCGGTGCCGGACGGCGCCATCTTCCACGAGAAGGCCGGCATCGTCGAAGACGGCGCTGGCGACCGCATCGCCTGGAACGGCAGCCTGAACGAGACGGCGGCCGGCTGGCAGCGCAACTGGGAGAGCGTCCACGTCTACGCCAGCTGGGAGGATACGGCCCGCGTGGAGACGGAGGAGGAGAACTTCTCCCGCCTGTGGGCCAATCGCTCGCCGCGCCTCGAAGTGCTGGACGTGCCGAGCGCCGTGCGGCAGGACCTGATGCGCTTCCTGCCGAAGGACGACGTGCCTCGGCGCCTACAGTCGGAGCCCTCAGCTGGGGAGCGCGAGGGGCCTGCCCCTCGCATGGAAGATGGGCCGGAGCGCCGCCAAGCAACGCCGCAGCCGCTGCCGCCAACACAAACGCCCGTCGATCTTCGCACCGTGGTGTGGCGTTTCATCGAACAAGCGCCGAGCCTGCCGGATGGCGGTGCGCAAGTCGGCGTCGCCACCGCCGCAGTGGATCCGTGGCCGCATCAAGCCCGCGCCTTCCAACGGATGTACATGCAGTGGCCGCCGAAGCTCCTGCTTGCGGACGAAGTGGGCCTCGGCAAGACGATTCAGGCGGGGATGCTGCTGCGCCAGGCATGGCTGGCCGGCAAGGCCAAGCGCATTCTCATTCTTGCGCCGAAGGCGGTGCTGGCGCAGTGGCAGATCGAACTGCGCGAGAAGTTCAACCTCGATTGGCCCATCTACGACGGCAAGGGGCTGCGCTGGCTGCCATCGCGAGCGCGCCAAGTGCTGGGCGAGCCGGACTCGGCAGGTTCCGCGTGGCATGAACAGCCGGCGGTGATCGTCTCCAGCCAGTTGATGCGGCGCCAGGAGCGCGCGGCCGTTCTGCTGGAGAAGGCCGAGCCGTGGGATGTGATTGTGCTGGACGAAGCCCACCACGCCCGGCGGCGCTCCTCCGCGACGCAGGAAGACCGCCCCAATGCCCTGCTGCGGCTGATGCGGGCGCTGAAGGAACGCACCGAAGGTCTGCTGCTGCTCACCGCGACGCCCATGCAGGTACACCCAATCGAGACGTGGGACCTGCTCGATCTGCTGGGTTTGCCGGCGGCCTGGTCGTCGGATGCATTCCTGGGGTTCTTCGAAGATGTGGAAGCGCCGAATCGGTCCGCCGAGGCGATGGAGCGGCTGGCGCTTCTGTTCCGCAGCGTGGAGCGGGCCTTCGGCGAGGTGTCCCGCGAGGAGGCGGAACGCATCACCGCGCTGTCGCGTCTGCACAGCGGCAAGCTGCTGCGGGCGCTGCGCGACGAGGCCACCATTCCGCGCCGCCAACTTACCGCGCAGGAGCGGCGAGCGGCGCTGGCGCTGATGCGCTCGAACACGCCCATTCGCCATCTGGTGTCGCGCCACACGCGGCAACTGCTGCGCCGCTATGCCAAAGCCGGGCGCTTGGGTTCGCCCATCGCCGAGCGCGACGTGGAGGATCGCTTCCTGCCCATGACGGCGGAAGAGCAGGCGTTGTACGAGGCGGTGGAAGCCTACATCTCGAACGCCTACGACCAAGCCGCCGCCGCCGAGCGTTCCGCAGTCGGCTTCGTGATGACGGTGTACCGCCGCCGCGTCGCCAGCAGTTTCCAGGCGCTGCGGCGCACCTTCGAGCGGCGCTTGGCGGCGATGGATCAACGCGAGGCGGCGCTGCTCGAGTACGCCGAAGAGGACGCCCCGGACGACGAGCTGGCGGACATCGACGAATCCGACGACTTGGAACGCCTGGCCCGGGAAGCGCTGGTGGCCGACGAGCGCGCCCAGATCGTCGCCCTGCTCGACCGCGCCCGCGCCCTGCCGCCGGACAGCAAGCTCGCCAGCCTCAAGGCCGTGCTCGCCGAACTGCGCGAGCAGGGCTACCGCCAGGCGATGGTGTTCACCCAGTTCACGGACACCATGGACTTCCTGCGCGACGCCCTGCGGCAGGAAGCGGATGCAAGACTCATGTGCTTCTCCGGCCGCGGCGGCGAAGTGCCCGCCACGGATGGCACCACATGGCGACGGGTGGGCCGGGACGACGCCAAGCGCCGCTTCCGGGAAGGCGAAGCGGACGTTCTGCTGTGTACCGACGCCGCCGCCGAAGGCTTGAACTTCCAGTTCTGCGGCGCGGTGGTGAACTACGACATGCCGTGGAACCCCATGCGCGTGGAGCAGCGCATCGGCCGCATCGACCGCCTGGGCCAGGCGCATCCGCGCATCCGCATCGTCAACCTGCACTACGAAGGCACGGTGGAGACGGACGTCTACCGGGCGCTGCGCGAACGCATCCAGCTGTTCGAGACCGTGGTAGGGCGCTTGCAGCCGATTCTGGCGCGGCTGCCCGGCGCCATTGCCGGCGCCGTGCTGGCCAAGACCGCCGGCGGCCCGGACGCGGCCCGGCGCAGCGCGGTGGCGGCGCTCGAACAGCAGACTGCCGAGGCGCAAACGGCTGGCTTCGACCTCGACGCCGCCGTGGACGCGGCCGAACTCGATTTGCCCCCGGCGCCGCCATCTCCAGTGACGATGGACGACTTGGAGCAGCTGATCGGAAGGCCCGAAATCATGCCGCCGCACGCCGAACTGCGCCCCCTCGGCCACCGCGAATACGCCTTGCGCATGGCCGGCATGACGGACTTCGTGCGCGTGACGACGAACCCCGCGTACTACGAGGAACACGCCGAGAGCGTGGAGCTGTGGTCTCCCGGCAGCGCGGCGTTCAAAGCGCCGGAGGATCTAGGCGAAGCACCCGGTTCCGCAGAGAGCCTGCGCGCCATTCTGGCGAAGGCGCCCGGCGCTTGAACTGCGCTGTCCGCAGCCAAATGGCTCGCAGTGGTCGCGCAAGACGGCAGGCATATAGCGAAGTCGGCGAGTACCTGCGGTTCGGTGAGATGTGCGCCGCTTCCGGCATGTCTTGCGCCGACGACGACGTTTCAGGCGGCGGCGCTCATGGCGAGGTGATAGAGTGCGCGACGTATCGCGTTGGTCGGGGTTGTCGTGCGTGGAATGAAGGCGGTCTTCGCTGTCGTCGCAGTAGTCGTGTTGCTGCTGGGGGCGGCGGGGTGGTTCGTCACGCACACGCGCAGCGGCCAGGATTGGCTGCTGGCGCGGACGATTCCGGCGCTCTTTGCGAGTCAGCCCGTGACGTCCTTCGACGGCTTGCGCGTCTTCCTCTGCGGCACCGCCTCGCCGCTGGTCGCGCCGGGATGCGCGCAATCCTGCGTGGCGGTCATGGCCGGCGACGATCTCTACATCGTCGACGCCGGCATGAGCGCGGCGGCCACGTTCCAGTTCAACGGCGAGACGCTCGCGCCGGCGCGCGTCCTTCTGCTGACGCACTTTCATTCGGACCACATCACCGGCATCCCGGACATCAACTTGAACTCCTGGGTCATGGGCCGGCGCCAGCCGCTTCGCGTGCTGGGACCGACTGGCGTCGAGCGCGTCGTGGGCGGCCTCAACGAAGCGTTCGCGCTGGACTACGACTATCGCGTCGCCCACCACGGCGAAGCGTTGCTGCCGCCGGAACTGGCGCCGATGGTGGCGGAGACGATTGCGCCGGGCGTGGTGATCGAAGACGACGGCCTGGTCGTCACGGCCATTCCGGTGGATCATCGGCCGGTGTCGCCGGCGGTTGGCTATCGGTTCGACTATCGCGGGCGTTCCGTGGTGGTGAGCGGCGACACGGTGGTCACCGACAGTCTCCGCGATGCCGCGCAAGGCGCCGATCTATTGCTCCACGACGTGCTGTCGCTGCCCATCGTCCAAGCGCTGCAGGCGGCGGCGCAGTCCGCTGGCAACCGCGTGGCCAAGATCATGGCGGACATCCCGAGCTACCACGCCCTCGCGTCGGAACTCGGCGCCTTGGCGGAGTCCGCCAACGTAGGCCAGTTGGCCGTCTACCACTTCGTGCCGGTGCCTCGAAACTACCTGATGGAACAAATCTATCGCAGCGAGCTGCCAAGCGACGCGGTGATGACGGTGGACGGCATGGTGTTCGAGTTGCCGGGCGACAGCCAGGAGATCCATGTCCATGCGCCGTAAACGGGTAGCGCCGCGTCGCGGCAGTTGCCCTTGAACGCCTAAACAGAGGACGCCAAATGACCAACGCGCTGCGCACCCCAGACGCCCGCTTCAAGGGCCTCGACGGCTTTCCCTACGCGCCGAACTACGTCGACGTGCCGGATCCGGACGGCGGCGCGCTGCGGATGCACTACGTCGATGCCGGGCCGCCGGAGTCCGCGCCGATCCTCTGTCTGCACGGCCAACCCACCTGGTCGTATCTGTATCGAAAGTGATCCCGCTCTTCGTGGAGGCGGACATCGCGTCGTCGCCCCGGACTTCATCGGCTTTGGCCGTTCGGTCAAGCCGACCGAACGCGCCGACTACCACCAGCAGAAGACGGCATAGGGAATCGCCGCGGCGAGCCAGAGCCAAGCGGTCAGCCTCATCTTCGGTTCCCGTGGTCGATGCGTTCCATGGAACAACCGTCACGCGAGCGTGCCGCGCGGGTCGCCGTTCCCTTGAAGGAGGCGGGGCTGGGCCAAGAGGCGCCGCGAGGCTCCAGCATTGGGGCGCTTCCATGACGCGACCATAGACGGGAAGCACGCCCTTCATTTGCCGACGACTCCCACATCGGCGGAACGGCCTGCGGCGCAGCTTGCCGATGCCGGCGCACTGAACGACAATCGCGCTCAAGTGCGCTGGCGCGGGGCCGTTCAAGAACATCGTGAAGAAGACCGGCCTGCTTCTCGGGATCGTGGCGGTGCTCGCGTTCCTGGCCTACACCTATCGACTGGATCTCTTGCTGGCGGTCGCGCCGGTGGCCGCCAACATCCGCGATCCGATTGCGCCGCATCGGCCAGTCGCCTGGCATCAAGGGCCGGCGAAGCCCATGGTTCCGGCGAAGGAAAGGCCGCCCAACGTCGTGCTCGTCCTTGCCGACGACCTTGGCTTCAACGACATCTCCCTGCACAGCGGCGCGACGCTGCCAAGCGGAGCGCCGACCACGCCGAACATCGACGCCATCGCCGCCGGCGGCGTGGCGTTCCGCAACGGCTACGCCGCCAACGCGGTCTGCGCACCGTCTCGCGCCGCTTTGATGACCGGGCGCTACTCGACGCGCTTCGGCTTCGAGTTCACGCCCTTCTACCGCATCGGCGTGACGATCATGGACTGGATGCAGCAAGCCAACCCGCAGCCGCTGCCGACCGTGATTCACCACGACCTCGCCGAGCAGATGACGGCAATCGGGGCGCGCGGAATGCCCGCGGACGAAATCACGTTGGCGGAGACGATGCAGGCCGCCGGCTATCAGACGGCGCACATCGGCAAGTGGCATCTCGGCGGCGAGGGCGATGCGCGGGCCGAGCGCCAGGGCTTCGACGACAGCCTGAACATGGCGAGCGGCTTGTATCTGCCGACGGATTCGGAAGAGGTCGTGAACGCGACGTTGGAGTTCAGCGCCATCGACAAGATGGTGTGGGCGTCCGTGCGCTATGCCGCCGAGTTCAACGGCGGCGGGCAGTTCGAACCGAGCGGCTACCTCACGGACTACTACACGGACGAAGCCGTGCGCGTGATCGAGGCCAACCGCCACCGGCCGTTCTTTCTCTACCTGGCGCACTGGGCGCCGCACACCCCCTTGCAGGCGAGCCGCGCCGACTACGACGCCATGGCGCACATCGACGACCACACGGCGCGCGTCTACGCCGCCATGATCCGCGCTCTGGATCGCGGCGTGGGCCGCGTGATGGCGGCGCTGCGCGACAACGGCCTCGAAGAGAACACGCTGGTGATCTTCACCAGCGACAACGGCGGCGCCCGCTATCTCGGCCTGCCGGACGTCAATCGCCCGTACCGGGGCTTCAAGCTCAGTTTGTTCGAGGGCGGCATCCACGTGCCGTTCTTCATGCAATGGCCGGCCAGAATCCCCGCCGGCTCGGTCGTCGATTCACCCGTCACCCACTTGGACATCTTCACGACAGCCGCGGCTGCCGCCGGCGCCGCCTTGCCGGAAGACCGCGAGATAGACGGCGTGGACCTGCTTCCCCACGTCCTCGGCGAGTCGCCCGAACCACCGCACCAAAGTCTGTTCTGGCGCGAAGGCCACCACCAAGCCGTCCGCCACGGCGACTGGAAACTCACCGTCGGCGAACGCGAAACCGCCAATGGCCGCGAGACCAGGCGCTGGCTCTTCAACCTGGCCACGGACCCCACCGAACAGCAGGATCTCGCAGCGCAAGTGCCCGACAAAGTCGCGGAGCTGCAGTCCTTGCTGGACGACCACAACGCGGCCCAAGCGGAACCCCTGTGGCCAAGCGTCATCGACGGCCCGCAGCTGATCGACAAGACGGAAGCGGAGCAGTACGTTCCGGGCGACGAGTACGTCTACTGGCCGAATTGACGAGCGTTGCCGGTGTCGCACTTCCCCATCAACCGCTGCTTAAGCGCCGGCTCCTCGAGGAAGAACGCCAAGTTCATCCCTGTGGATCCCGCCTACCGCGAGGAACACGCCGAGAGCGTGGATCTGTGGTCGCCTGGCAGCGCGGTATTCAAAGCGCCGGAGAGTTTGGGCGAGGCGCCCTGTTCCGCCGACAGCCTGCGCGACATCCTGGCAAAGGCGACCGGCACTTGAGCCATTGCGTGAGCGCCGTGGCCACGCAACGAATAGGATTTCGTCGCACGCCTCCAGGCGCTCTGCCGGGTCGGTTGCGTTGCGTACCGTTGCCGACCTATGCTCGCCGGCTTCAATGTTGAGCAGGAGGGGCGGCATGGCACCGATTCCCAAGGGCGGTACCGTTGCGGTAACCGGCAGCGCGGGCTTCATTGGCGGCTGGGTGGTCCGTCGCCTGCTGGACAAGGGCTACCGGGTGCGCGCCTGCGTGCGCAACGCCGGCGACCCGGAGCGCACCGGCTTCCTGAAGGCGATGCCGGGCTACGCGTCCGGGCGGCTGACGCTGCACGAGGCGGATCTGGACAACGCCGGCAGCTTCGACGACATCTTCGCCGGCTGCCACGGCGTCGCGCACGTCGCCCATGTGAGTTCCTACACCGACCACGACTACGTCAAGATGGTGTGCGACCATCTGGTCGAGGCGGTGAACAAGTCCAACTCGGTGACCCGGGTGGTCGTCACTTCCAGCATCGCCGCGGTGATGTCCGAAATGGACATGCAGGAGTACGTCCGCCGCCCGGTGTTCTACGAGGACCGCTACCCGGACGAGGACAATCCCCGCCGCACGCCGGATCGCCAAGGCTATTCCATGGGCAAGGTGATCGCCCAGCACGCGTTCTCGGACGCCGCCGAGGCCAGCGGCCGGTGGGACGCCATCACCTGCTGCCCCGCCGACAACGTGGGGCCCGTCCAAAGCCCGCACCAGAAGAACATGGGGCCTTGGCAGCACAACATCGAGATGATGCTGCTCGGCGAGTACTACCAGAACGGCGTCTACCGGCCGTGGATGACGGTGGACGTGCGCGACGACGCCGACTGCCACGTCGGCCTGCTGGAGAGCGTGCAGGTGAAGAACGGCGAGCGCTACATCGCTTGGTCCACGGACGCCCGCAAGGTGGAGGACATCTGCGCGGACATCGACCGTCTGCTGCCGGAACTGGGCCACGACACGCCCGAAGTGACCGACAACTTCCCCGAGCACATCAAGGCCAGGGAAGCCAAGTACCGGGCCATCTGGGCTGGCTGCGAACTGCGCAACGACCGCGTTCGGGCGGTGACCGGCGTGTCCTTTCGGCCTCTCGACGAGTCCATTCGCGACTGCGTGGAGTCGCTGCTCTGCGTCGCCAAGGTGAAGCCGAAGCTGCGCGAGGGCTTCTCGCTGCCGGAGTAGCCGTACCAACCCAAGGGCGCGAGGAAGGCGCGGTTTTCCCGCCTTCCCTCGTCAGGACAACTCGCCAGAGGAACCACGCGATGACCATTCAACTCCGCCAAATCTGCCTGGTGGCCCGGGACCTGGACGCCACCATCGACAACCTGGAGCAGATTTTCGGCATTCGCCGCTGCTTCGTCGATCCCGGCGTCGGCCGCTTCGGCCTCGTCAACACGCTGCTGCCGATTGGCCGCAATCTGCTTGAGGTCGTGGTGCCGGTAGAGGCGAACACCGCCGCCGGGCGCTACCTGGACCGGCGCAACGGCGACGGCGGCTACATGGTGATCTGCCAGGCGGACTCCAGCGCCAACCAGCAGGCGGTGCGCCAGCGTGCGCTGGACAACGGCGTGCGCATCGCCTGGGAAGTGGACCGGAACAACTGGAACATCTGCCAGATCCATCCCGGCGACATGAAAGCGGCGTTCTTCGAGATCGACTGGGACGAGGCCAACGACTTCACCGGCAACTGGGAGCCGGCCGGCGGCACCCAGTGGTTCGACAAGGTGGACCAGTCCGTCACTGTGGACTACGCGGCGGTGGAACTGCAAGGTCCGGACCCGGTGGGCCTCGCGGAACTGTGGGGCAAGGTGGCCGGCCTGCCCGTAAGCAGGGACGGCAGCACCCTGCACATGGCCTTGAACAACGTCGACGTTCGCTTCGTGGAAGCCACCGATGGGCGCGGCTACGGCTTGGGCGGCCTGGATCTGAAAGTGGCCGACCGGCAACGCATCCTCGCCAAGGCGAAGGAACGCGACGCCTACGTTGCCGACGACGAAGTCCACGTCTGCGGCGTACGCTTCCGACTGCTGGACGGCTGACGGCGGCACCCGCGACGAAGACCGCGGATCGGCGGTTGGCGAGCACCGCGCTCATCAAGGATGTGGGCGCGAGACGACGCGGCCGCCCTTGCAGAGCAGCCAAGCCTTTGGCGAACGCCGAGGCGCGATGACCAGACACAACGGCGTGCTGGCATGGATGTGCCTGCTGATCGCCGTCAACCAGTTCGGCTTCGGCGCCGTCATTCCGGTGCTGCCGCTGTACGCGCTGTCCTTCGACGTGTCGCAGGTCGCCATCGGCGCGACCGTCGCCTTCTACGGGCTGTCGCGGGTGGTGCTGAGCATTCCCACCGGCCAGATCGCCGACCGGCTAGGGCGGCGCAACTGCCTGGCCTTGGGCGGCCTGGTGTCCGCGCTCGGCAACTTCTGGTGCGCCGCGGCGCAAAGCTACCTGGAACTGGTGCTGGCGCGGCTGGTTGCCGGGGCTGGCGCCGGCATCGTGCTCACCGCCGGGCTGATCGTGCTGGCGGACATCACCACCCCGGCAACGCGTGGCCGGGCGATGGCCATCTACCAGGGCGTGTTTCTGTTCGCCGTGGGCATCGGCCCCTTTCCAGGAGGATTCCTGGCCGAGCGCTACGGTCTTGAAGCGCCGTTTCTCGTCTACGGAGTCGCTGGCGCCCTGGCCACCGCCATTGCCTGGTTCTGCGTGGCGGAAACCCGGCCGTCGCGGTCTTCGCCGCTCGTAGCCGTTGTCCCGGCACTGCCGCTGCGGGATCAGATGGGAGCGCTCGCCAGGCATGTCGGCTTCCTGCTCGTCGGCGTCGTCGGTTTGACGAACGCCTTGGCGCGTACCGGCGCTTTGTTCAGCATCGTGCCGATACTGGCGCGGGACCGGCTGCTGATCTCGGCCAGCGAAACGGGCTTCGGGCTGGCCCTCGGCAGCGTCGTCGGCTTGATCGTCACCTATCCCGCTGGCGCGCTGGTGGACCGCTACGGGCGCAAGTCCGTCATCGTCCCGGCGACGCTCTTGACCGCGCTTTCCATGCTCTGCTTCAGCTGGGCGCCGGGCTACGCCTGGTTCCTGCTCGCCTGCACGATCTGGGGCGCCGCCAGTGCCGCCTCGGGCGCCGCGCCTGCCGCCTATGCCGCCGACGCGGCGCCGCCGGGCATGAATGCCGCAGCCATGAGCAGCTACCGCATGTTGAGCGACGTGGGCTACGTGCTGGGGCCGATTCTGCTCGGCGTGCTCGGCGACTGGGGCGGACTGGATGCGCCGTTCTGGGGCGCGGCGCTGGCGCTCTTCCTCGCCGCCGCGCTGTTCGCCCGATTCGCGCCCGAAACCCACCGGCGCGGCTAGGCTCCTCGACACTATCCTTGACTCTTGATCAAGAAGCGTCCTGCAACTGAACCGAGCTCTTGATACCGAACATCCAACTGCGTACCACCGTCACGCAGACTATGGGGAGCATGACGGCGATGACCAGCAAGTGAACCGTCAAATGCGACCAGACGGCTCGATCCGCGCTCCAGGCAACCCATGCGCTGATGAACAACGTGGTGATCAGGTGCCCCCAAGCGACCACGAGCAGGACGCATGTCCAAATGGCCATCCGCGAGGCCGACTTTGGATCCAAGTAGCTGGGCGAACGCAAATGCGTTGCAACAAGCGATGCCAACGTCGCGGCAAGGGCCAGCACTGCATACAAGTGTATGGCGGGAAACGAAGTTTCCATCACCAAACTCCAACCCCAACGCTCGAAGCGTGGGCCTTGTGGGATTCCAGCAACACGTCTGCGACGTGCTCCCTCCAGCGCCGTGGAACTCTGGTGCAGTCGATCACCCTGTATCGCCTTTCCTTGGAAGCAACTTCATGGCGGGAGATGTGCGCCTTGAGGCCCCCGTCGATGATCTTGTAGTGGACATCGCCATCGGGCCGGTCTCCGTGACCGGTCACTATCCGAGCGCGCGGATGCCCCTCGAACGCCTGTGTGAACGGCATGTCGTCGTCGAAGTTGAAGTAGCACGAGAGTCTGAAATTCGGATTCTCGGACAACTTCAGACGCACGGCGTCGATCACCGCATTGTCCCTGTAGATCGAACCCTCCATCTTGTTGCCGTCGTCGTACACGACCATGCTCTCCTTGCCGTCTTGCAGGAGCGCCAGGAAGTTCTCCGCCGCCGTCTTGTCGGAGTTCCAGCCCATCACCGTCGACACTTGCAGGAATGCCCAGCCGCGATAGAGGATCGCGACGGCCACGATCAAGCACAGGACTACGCCTGCGCCGACAACGACGTTGACCGTCCACCAGATGATGTCGTTTGGCACTTCGCCCTCGTTCTCGTCCGCCAGGCCGCGCTCACGACGATGCGTCGCAGCCGCCACAATTCGGCGTTCCTTGCCAGAGGCGCCATTGTACCCGGGCGGCGCTAAACCGGCGTTCTTCCTCGGGCTGCAAGGACGTCAAGCAGAGTCAACGCGGCTTGCGGGCGTGGAGCATGTAGTTGACGCCCACGTCCGCACCGAAGCGGCAGCGGCGGGTGAAGGGGTTGTAGCGGATGCCGACGATGTCGCGGACCTGCAAGCCCGCCTGCCGACAAGCGGCGGCGAGTTCCGCCGGGCGAATCAGCTGGTCGAGCCGATGCGTGCCCTTGGGCAGGATGTTCAGCAGATGCTCGGCGCCGACGATGGCCAGCGCGAACGCCTTGGCGGTGCGGTTGATGGTGGCGAGGAAGACGTCGCCGCCGGGCGCGGCGAGCTGCGCCAGGGCGGCCACCGTGGAAGCAGGGTCGGGCACGTGCTCCAGGGTTTCCAGGCAGGTGACGATGTCGAACTCGCCGGGCCGGCTGGCGAGGAAGGTCTCGGCGCTGCCGGCAACGTAGGTTGGCTTGGGATCGAGGCTGCCCCTGGCGGCGTGGGCTTCGGCCACCGCCAGCGCTTTGTCCGAGACGTCGATCCCCGTTGCTTCGGCACCCAAACCCGCCATCGCCTCGGTGAGCAGGCCGCCGCCGCAGCCGACGTCCAGCAGACGGCGCCCGGCCAGCTCGCAGCGCTTGCGGATGTATTCCACCCGGGGGCCGTTGATGTCGTGAAGCGGCTTGAACTCGCCGTTCGGATCCCACCAGCGCGCTGCCAAGGCGTCGAACCTGGCGCGCTCGCGTTCGTCGACGTTCACTTAGGCGGCCGGCGCGGAGGCGAGCTTGTCGCGCCAAGCGGAGGCGCGAGACAGCACCTCGTCGATGTCCAGCGTCGGCCATTCGCCGTTGGCGTAGACGCACTGGCCGTTGACGAAGGTGTGCGTCACCCGCGGGCCGCCGGCGGCGTGGACCAGCTGGGCGTGAACGTCGTGCAGCGGCTGCATGGCCGGATGGCGAAGGTCGATGGCCACTAGATCCGCGCGCTTGCCGGCTTCGATGGAGCCCACCCGATCGTCGATGCCGAGCGCCTTGGCGCCGTCCAGCGTGGCCATGGCGATCGCCTCCGTGGCCGGCAGCGCCGTGGCATCGGCACCAGCGTGCTTCG
Organism: Candidatus Azotimanducaceae bacterium; assembly: GCA_965199875.1. GTDB lineage: Bacteria > Pseudomonadota > Gammaproteobacteria > Pseudomonadales > Azotimanducaceae > VXYL01. The sequence continues at coordinate 1,456,485 of OZ241346.1, forward strand.
CCAGCAAGGAAGCCAGGCGCGCTTCCGCGAACATGTCCAGGCCGTTGTTGGAAGCGGCGCCGTCGGTGCCGATGCCCACCAGCCCGCCGGCGGCGCGAAAGCGCGCCACCGGGCAGACGCCGCTGGCCAGCTTCATGTTCGAGTGCGGGCAGTGGACGACGCGCACGCCCCGGTTGGCGGCCAGCTGGACTTCGTCCTCGGTGACCGCGGTCATGTGGACGGCTTGCAGGTTCTCGTTGAACAGCCCGATGGCGTCGAGCAGGCGAATCCACGTCGTGCCGCCGGCGCGTCTGGCATCGGCCACTTCGGTGGCGGTTTCGTGCAGGTGCGTCTGCACGCCGATGTCCAGCTCGTCGGCCAGCATGGCCACCCGCTCCAGGCTCTTGCGCTGCACCGCGTAGGCGGAGTGCGGGCCGAAGCAGACGGCGGCGAGGTCCTCGTCGCGCAGGCGGTCGTGCAGCGCCAGCCCCTTGGAGAAGCACTCCTGCGCGTCCTTGGCATAGGCGTTGGCCACGTCGATGATCGGCAGCGCCACTTGCACGCGAAAGCCCGCTTCCAGGCAGGCCAGCGCCGTCTCTTCGGGAAAGTAGTACATGTCCGAGGCCGCGGTGGTGCCCGTTGCCACCATCTCGGCAATGGCCAGGCGCGCGCCGTCGCGCACGAACGCCGGGTCCACCCATGCCGCTTCCAGGGGCCAGATGGTGTTCTGCAGCCAATCGGCAAGGGGTTCGCCCTCGCCCAGGCCGCGCAGCAGGGTCATCGGCAAGTGCCCGTGGGCGTTCACCAGGCCCGGCATCAGCAGGTGGTCGGCGAGCTCCAGGCAGCGGGCGTTCGGATAGCTGGCGCGCAGTTGCTCGGTGGCGCCCACGGCCACGATGTCGGTGCCGGAAATGGCCACGCTGGTGCGCTCCCGGACCACCCCGGGCGGCGAAACCGGCAGCAGCAGACGCGGATTCAGCAGCAGATCGGCATCCTCCGGGGCGCTGTCGAAAAGGTCTGCCGGAGCTTCGGACATAGGCGGATTATAGCGACCGTGGTAGACTCTCCGCCGTTCCTTCCTTGACGAGCGCCGCGGTCGCCCATGTCCGACACAGAACCCGGTTCCGGTTCGCCAGACGACCCCGGCGAACCCAGAGGGCCGGAACGGGAGATACTGTCCCGCAGCATCGAAGACGAGCTTCGCCAGTCGTACCTCGACTACGCGATGAGCGTCATCGTCAGCCGGGCGCTGCCGGACATCCGCGACGGTCTGAAGCCGGTGCATCGCCGCGTGCTCTACGCGATGAACGATCTCGGCATGGCCTTCAACCGGCCGCATCGCAAGTCCGCCTACGTGGTGGGCGAGGTGATGGCCAAGTACCACCCGCACGGCGACAGCGCCATCTACGAGACCATCGTGCGCATGGCGCAGGACTTCATGATGCGCTATCCGCTGGTGGACGGCCAAGGCAACTTCGGCTCCATCGACCGCGACCCTCCGGCGCATCAGCGCTACACGGAAGTGCGCATGCAGACCATCGCCGCCGAGCTGCTCGCCGACCTCGACAAGGAAACCGTCGACACCGTTCTGAACTACGACGAAACCATCAGCATCCCGGAAGTGCTGCCCACCAAGGTGCCGAACCTGCTGGTGAACGGTTCGTCGGGCATCGCCGTGGGGATGGCCACCAACGTCCCGCCGCACAATCTCGTCGAAGTGGTGAACGCCTGCCTGGCGCTGCTCGACGACCCCGGCCTCACCGTGGACGACCTGATGCAGCACATCCAGGGGCCGGACTTCCCCACCGCCGCCATCGTCAATGGCCGCGCCGGCATCGTGCGCGCCTACCGCACCGGCCGCGGCCGCATCTTCATTCGCTCCCGGGCCCGGGTCGAAGGCGCCGGCAGCGGCAAGGAGACCATCGTCGTCACCGAGATCCCGTACCAGGTCAACAAGGCGCAGATGATCGAGAAGATCGCCGAGCTGGTGAAGGAAAAGCGCGTCGAAGGCATCACCGAGATACGCGACGAATCCGACAAGGACGGGCTGCGCGTGGTCATCGAACTGCGCCGCGGCGAAAACGGCGACGTCGTGCTGAACAACCTCTACGCCCTGTCGCAGCTGCAGGTGGTGTTCGGCATCAACTGCGTCGCCCTGGTGGATGGCCAGCCGCGCACCGTGAACCTGCGCGACATGCTGGACGCCTTCCTCAGGCATCGGCTGGAAGTGGTGGTTCGCCGGACGCTGTTTCTGCTGCGCCGGGCGCAGCGCCGCGGCCACTTGCTGGAAGGCCAGGCCGTGGCGCTGGAGAACATCGACGAAGTGGTGGAGCTGATCCGCACCTCGCAGACGCCGGCGGACGCCCGCGCGGCGCTGATGGGCAGGGGCTGGCGCTCGGAGACCGTGCAGGGGCTGCTGGACCGCGCCGGCGTGGACGCCTGCCGGCCGGAAGGGCTGGGCGCCGAGTTCGGCCTCGACGACGACGGCCTCTACCACCTCTCCCAGGAGCAGACGCAGGCGATTCTCGACTTGAACCTGCGCCGGCTGACCGCCTTGGAGAAGGACCGACTGGTCGACGAGTACCAGGACGTGCTGCAGGAGATCGAAGCGTTGCAGGCGCTGCTGGCTTCGGAAGAGCTGCAAAGGAACACCATTCGCGACGAACTGGCGGACATCCGCGAACGCTACGGCGACGAACGGCGCACGGAAATTCTAAGCTCGCACTTGGACCTCACCGACGAAGACCTCATCGCCGAAGAAGACGTCGTGGTGACGGTCTCGCATCGGGGCTACGCCAAGACCCAGCCGCTGGACGTCTACCAGGCGCAGCGGCGGGGCGGCACCGGACGCGCCGCCACCGGCCTGCGCGACGAGGACTTCGTCGAACACCTGCTGATCGCCAACAGCCACGACACGCTGCTGTGCTTCTCGAACGCCGGCAAGGTGTACTGGCTGCGCGTGTTCCACATTCCCCAGGGCTCGCCGACGGCCCAGGGACGGCCGCTGGTGAACATGCTGCCGCTCGGCGATGGCGAACGCATCACGGCGATACTGCCGCAGCCGAAGAACATGAGCTTCGACCCGCCAGCGGAAGTCGAAACCGCCGTCGACGAACCGGAGGGCGAACCGCTCGACGAGCAGACGGCGGACGCGCAGCCGGCCCAAGGAGAGGACGCCGAAGCAGCGGAAGACGCCGCGGACGCCGACGCCGCCACGCAGCCCGACGGCGCCTGGGTGTTCATGGCCACCGCCAACGGCACCGTCAAGAAGACCCCTTTGCGGCAGTTCTCGCGTCCGCGCAACAGCGGTCTGATCGCGCTGGCGCTGGAACCCGGCAACACCCTGGTGGGCGTCGCCATCGTCGAACCCGGCGACGAGCTGATCCTCGTCGCCAGTTCCGGCAAGGCGACGCGCTTCAACGCCGCCGCGGTGCGGGCGATGGGGCGCACGGCACGGGGCGTGCGCGGCATCCGCTTGAGCGGCGATCACCGGGTCATCGCGCTGATCGTGCCCGAAGAAGGCGGCGCGCTGCTCGCCGCCAGCGAACACGGCTACGGCAAGCGCACCAGCGTCGCCGAGTTCCCCACCAAGGGAAGGGGGGCGCAGGGAGTGATCGCCATGCGCACCGGTGGCCGCAACGGCGATCTGGTCGGCGCCGTGCAGGTGTTCGACGGCGACCAGATCATGCTCATCAGCGATCAAGGCACGCTGGTTCGCACCTTGGCCAGCGACATCTCGCTGCTCGGGCGGAACACCCAGGGCGTGCGGCTGATTCGCCTGGCCAACGGCGCCAAGCTGGTCGGCGTCGAGCGCATCGTCGAGTCGGTGGACGGAAGCTCCGAAGACGACGCGCCCGACGGCGCCGCCGAGGACGACGCCTAAGGTGCGCGCCTGCAACTTTTCCGCCGGCCCTGCGGCGCTGCCGGAGGCCGTGCTGGAGCAGGCCGGCGCCGAACTGCTGGACTACCAGGGCCGCGGCCTGTCGGTGATGGAGATGAGCCACCGCTCCAAGGAGTTCGTCGCCATCGCCGAGGCCGCGGAAGCGGACCTGCGCGACCTGCTGGCCATCGACGACGACTACCACGTGCTGTTTCTGCAAGGCGGAGCGTCGATGCAGTTCGCCATGCTGCCGATGAACCTGTGCGCCGTGGACGACACCGTGGACTACGTACACACCGGCGCCTGGGGCGGCAAGGCCATCGCCGAAGCGCGGCGGCTGGCCAAGGTCCACGTCGCGGCGTCCTCGCAAGCCCTCGGCTTCGCCGCCATTCCCCCGCTCGATTCCTGGCAGCTGTCGCCGGACGCCGCCTACTGCCACGTCGTCGCCAACGAGACCATCGGCGGGGTGCAGTTCCACGACTTCCCGGAAACGCCGTCGCCGCTGGTGGCGGACATGTCCTCGGAACTGCTGTCGAGGCGCATCGACTTGACCCGCTTCGGCCTCGTCTATGCAGGCGCCCAGAAGAACATCGGCCCGGCCGGGATGTGCGTGGTGATCCTGCGCAAGGACCTGGCCGGCCGCTGCCGGCCCGGCACGCCGCGCATCCTCGACTACGCCAGCCACGCCGCCAGCGGTTCCATGTTCAACACGCCGCCCACCTTCGCCTGGTATCTGGCCGGCCTGGTGTTCCGCTGGCTGAAGGACGCCGGCGGCGTCGCCGCGGTGGAGGCCGTCAATCGGCGCAAGGCGGCGAAGCTGTACGCCGCCATCGACGCCAGCAGCTTCTACAGCGCACCGGTCGCCGTCGCCGACCGCTCCATCATGAACGTGCCGTTCACGCTCGCCGATCCCGCACTTGACGCGGCTTTTCTTGCTGGCGCCGAAGAGCGCAAGCTGCTGAACTTGAAGGGACACCGCAGCGTCGGCGGCATGCGCGCCAGCCTCTACAATGCGGTCGGCGAAGCGGCGGTGGACGCGCTGATCGACTACATGGCGAGTTTCGAGGCCGAGCACGCATGAGCGCTGCGCCACAGCCGACCCTCGAGCAGGTGCGCGAGCGCATCGACGCCATCGATCGGCAGCTGCGCGAACTGCTCAACCAGCGCGCCAGCTGCGCCCAGGAGGTGGCGCGCATCAAGGGCGAATCGCCAGGCGCGGACGCGCGGGTGTACTACCGCCCGGAACGCGAAGCGCAGATACTCGCCCGCTTGCGGCAAGAGAACGAAGGGCCGCTCACGGACGCCCAGATCGAACGCCTGTTTCGAGAGATCATCTCCTGCTGCCTGTCCCTCGAACAGCCGCTGACCATCGCCTGCCTGGGGCCGAGCGGCACCTACACCGAGGCGGCGGCCATCAAGCAGTTCGGCCACTTCGCCAAGATGCGGGCGCTGCCGTCCGTGGCGGAGGTGTTCCGCGAGGTGGAGTCCGGCGCCGCGCACTACGGCGTCGTGGCGGTGGAGAACAGCACCGACGGCATGGTGAAGCACACCTTGGACTGCTTCATGACGTCCGGCTTGAGCATCTGCGCGGAGATCGAGCTGCCGATCCACCACTTGCTGCTGATCCGGCGCGGCGGCGACCCCGAAGCGCTGCGCGAGATCTGCTCCCACGAGCAGTCCCTGGCGCAGTGCCGGCAATGGCTCGACGCCAACTATCCAACGCTGTCGCGCCGCCCGGTGGCCAGCAACGCCGAAGCCGCCCGCCTGGCCGCGGAGCGCGACGGCGTCGCCGCGATCGCCGGCGAGGCGGCCGCCGACCGCTACGGCCTGGACGTGCTGCAGACCAACGTCGAGGACCAGCCGGACAACAAGACGCGCTTCTTCGTCATTGGCGATCAGGCGGTGGCGCCGTCCGGCCACGACCGCACTTCCATCATGGTGTCGACGCGCAACGAGCCCGGCGCCCTGTACAAGGTGCTGGAGCCGTTCCACCGCCACCGCATCAGCCTGTCGCGGATCGAGTCGAGGCCGTCGAAAGCGTCCACCTGGAACTACGTCTTCTTCATCGACTTCGAAGGCCATCGCAGCGATCCCACCATCGCCGCGGTGCTTGACGAGCTGAACGGCGTCGCCGCGGACGTGAAGCATCTCGGCTCCTATCCCCGCGCCACGACATGAGCGCCTTCGGCAACGTGAACGCCCAGGTGGCGGCGCTGGCCCCGTACCAGCCCGGCAAGCCGGTCGAGGAACTGGCCCGGGAGCGCGGCATCGACGATGCCGTCAAGCTGGCCAGCAACGAGAATCCGCGCGGGCCGGGGCCGGCGGTGCAGCGGGCGCTGGCGGACGCGGCGCAGGCGCTGTCACGCTATCCCGACGGCAGCGGCTTTCGCTTGAAGAACGCGCTGTCCGCCCATCTCGGCGTGGCGACGCAGCAGCTGACCCTCGGCAACGGCTCCAACGACGTGCTCGACCTGGCCGCCCGGGTGGCCATCTCGCCGGGCCGCCGGGGCATCGTCGACGAACACTGCTTCGTGGTCTATCCGCTGGCGATTGCCGCGGCCGGCGGCGAGGTGGTGCGCGTGCCTTCCAAGGCCTGGGGCCACGATCTTGACGGCCTCGCGGCGGCCATCGACGAGCGCACCCGGGTCGTCTTCATCAGCAATCCGAACAACCCCACCGGCACCTGGGTGGACGAAGCCGCGCTGTGCGGACTGCTCGATCGCGTGCCGGCGGACGTCTGGGTGGTGCTCGACGAAGCCTATGCGGAGTACGTCACGACGCCCGCCTATCCGAACGGCATTCGTCTCGTCGAACGCTACGCGAATCTCGTCGTCACCCGCACCTTCTCGAAGATCTACGGCCTGGCGGCGCTGCGCATCGGCTACGCGGTCAGTTCGCCGTTCTTCGCCGATCTGATGAACCGGGTGCGCCAGCCCTTCAACGCCAACTCGCTGGCGCTGGCCGCTGCCGAGGCCGCCGTCGAGGATCGCGCCTACGCGGAGCAAAGCCGTCGCCTGAACGCCGCCGGCATGGCGCAGGTGGAGGCCGGCCTCGAGGCGCTCGAACTGGACTGGATCCCGTCCCTAGGCAACTTCCTCGCCTTCGACGTCGGCGCGTCCAGGCAGGCCATGTCCATCTACCAGCGCCTGCTCGACGACGGCGTCATCGTCCGCCCGGTGGCCAACTACGGAATGCCGCGGCATCTGCGCGTGACCATCGGGCTGCCGGAAGAGAACGCCCGCTTTCTGGACGCGCTCGAACGGGCCGTCTCGCGCCCCGCGTGAGCGACGGCAGCCAAACCGGTTTCGGCAGCGGCCAGCGTTCGCTGCTGCTCGTCGGCACCGGCTTGATTGGCGGCTCCTTCGCCCTGGCGGCCAAGCAGGCCGGCCTCTTCGAACACGTGGTCGGCATCGACCGGAAGGAAGAAGCGCTGCGCCAGGCCCTGGACCTCGGGGTCATCGACTCGACCAGCGACACCTTGGACGCCGGCTGCGATGCCGTCTGCGTGGCCGTGCCGGTGGGCGACATCGCCGCTTGCGTGCAGGAAGCCGCCGCGCGCGCTCCCCTGGTGTTCGACGTCGGCAGCGTCAAGGGCGCCGTCGTCGATGCCCTGGCGCCGGTGCCGTCCAACTACGTGCCCTGCCATCCGATAGCCGGTTCCGAGCGCACCGGCCCGGCGGCCGCCAGCGCCGATCTGTTTCGGGGCGCCAGCGTGGCGATGACGCCGCTTGCGGGCACCGACGCCACGGCGGTTGCCACCGTGCGCAGCTACTGGGAAGCCGCTGGCGGGGTGGTGGCGATGGAGCGCCCCGACGAACACGACGAGCGCCTGGCGCTGCTCAGCCACCTGCCGCATCTGGTGGCCTTCGCGTTCATGGAGGTGGCCGGCAGAGCGAACTCCCTCGACGGCGCCGGCGGCGGCTTCCGCGACTTCACCCGCATCGCCGCCGCCGATGCCCGGGTCTGGGCGGACATTCTGCAGGGCAATGCCGCCTGCGTGCGGCGCTACCTGGACGAACTGGTCGACACGATGCGCGACTTCCAGGCGGCGGCGGAAGGCGCCCATGGCGAACTTCCGGCGCGCATCCACGCCGCTGCCGAGATCAAGCGCGCCATGGACATGGCCGAATCCTGATGGCGTCCACGCATTCAACGCCGCCGGAGGTCATTGCCATCGACGGCCCGGCCGGTTCCGGCAAGGGCACGGCGGCGAAGGCGATGGCCGAACGCCTGGGCTGGCGGCTGCTCGACAGCGGCGCCCTGTACCGCATCGTCGCCTTGACGGCGCTGCGCCGCGGCATCGAGCTCGACGCTGGCGACGCCTTGGCCGACATGGCCCGGGGCCTCGACATCTCGTTCTCCGGCGCCGCCGGTGCCGCCGCCGTCGTCGACGGCCGCGACGAGAGCGCGGCCATTCGCGTTCGCGAAGTCGATGCCGCGGCGTCCGAAGTGTCGGCCTTGCCCGCCGTGCGCACCGCGCTGCTCGAAGCGCAACGCGGCTTTCGCCAGCCGCCGGGCCTCGTCGCCGACGGCCGCGACATGGGCACCGTGGTGTTCCCGGATGCGCGCTTGAAGATCTTTCTGACCGCCAGCATCAGGGAGCGCGCCCGCCGCCGCCATCGCCAGCTGCGCGAAGCCGCAGCCCGCGAGCGGTTGAAGAACCCCCGGTCGAGTGTTAGTTTACGCGCCCTTTCCAAGGCCATCGAGGCACGCGACGAGCGCGACATCGGGCGCGCCGCTTCGCCCCTCGTCGCCGCGCCGGACGCCGTGACCATCGATTCGTCGTCGATGTCGATCGCCGCAGTCGTCCAGACGATCTGGTCGCTCGTCGTGGAAAGGGGCATGGGCCGCCCGGCAACCCAAGTTGCGCGGGCAACCACTTGACAAGCAACCCACAAGGAAAACATGGCGGAAGATTTGCAGGAATTGCAGCAACAAGTGCAGCAGCAAGTGCAGGAAGTGCCGGAGGCGCCGCCGGCGAACGTCGACACCGAAGACGGCGCCGGCTACGAGAGTTTCGCGGCGCTCTTTGAACAAAGCCTGTCGAGCGTGGTGATGGAACCCGGCTCCATCGTCACCGGCACGGTGGTGGACATCGACAAGGACTTCGTCGTCGTCCACGCGGGATTGAAGTCCGAAGGCGTCATCCCGCGCGGCCAGTTTCTCGACGAAGACGGCGAGTTCGGCCTGGCGGTTGGCGACGAAGTGAAGGTCGCCATGGAAACCGTGGACGACGGCTGGGGCGAAACCCGGCTGTCCCGAGAGAAGGCCCGACGCGCGGAGTCCTGGGAGATGCTCGAACACGCGTTCACCAACGGCGATGCCGTCAAGGGCATGCTGAACGGCAAGGTGAAAGGCGGTTTCACGGTAGACATCAAAGACATACGTGCTTTTCTACCCGGATCGCTGGTGGACATCAGGCCGCTGCGCGAGGCCACCCACCTGGAAGGCCGCCGGCTCGACTTCAAGGTCATCAAGCTGGACCAGCGGCGCAACAACGTCGTCGTGTCGAGGCGCGCCGTGCTGGAGGAAGAGAACAGCGTCGAGCGCGAGGCGCTGCTGGCCTCGTTGCAGGAAGGCCAGGAGCTGAAAGGCGTCGTCAAGAACCTTACCGACTACGGCGCCTTCGTCGACCTGGGCGGCGTCGACGGTCTGCTGCACATCACCGACATGGCCTGGCGGCGCGTCAGGCATCCGAGCGAGATGGTCAACGTCGGCGACGAGGTGCAGGTGAAGATCCTGCGCTTCGACCGGGAGAGAAACCGCGTATCCCTTGGCATGAAGCAGCTTGGCGACGACCCGTGGGTGGACATCACCGGACGCTACGGGGAACGCAGCCGGGTGCAGGCGACGGTCACCAATCTCACCGACTACGGCTGCTTCGCCGAGATCGAAGAAGGCGTCGAGGGCCTGGTCCACGTCTCGGAAATGGACTGGACCAACAAGAACGTCCATCCGAGCAAGGTGGTCGCCGTGGGCGATCAGGTGGAAGTGATGGTGCTCGACATCGACGAAGACCGGCGGCGCATTTCGCTGGGCATCAAGCAGTGCCGACCGAACCCCTGGGACGAGTTCGCCGCCTCGCAGAAGGGCGGCGACCGCATTCGCGGGCGCATCAAGTCCATCACCGACTTCGGCATCTTCGTCGGCTTGCCGGGCGGCATCGACGGCCTCGTCTACCTCTCCGACATTTCCTGGAACGAGCCCGGCGAGAACGCGGTGCGCCGCTACAGCAAGGGCGAAGAGATCGACACCGTCATCATCTCCATCGATCCGGCGCGGGAGCGCATCTCCCTCGGCATCAAGCAGCTTGACCAGGACCCGTTCGGCGACTACATCGAGCAGCATCAACGCAACAGCATCGTCGTCGGCGACGTCATCTCGGTGGACGCCAAGGAGGCCGTCGTGCGCCTCGCCGCCGAAGTCGAAGGCCATCTGAAGGCGTCGGAAATCAACGTCGATCGCGTCGACGACGCCCGCAGCGCACTGTCGGTGGGTACCGAGGTGACGGCCAAGATCATCGGCATCGACCGTCGCAATCGGACCATCAACCTGTCCATCAAGGCGCGCGAGAAAGACGACGAGAAACAGGCGCACCGCGACTACCAGCGTCAGGACCAGCGCCAGGAAGACGTCAAGCGGGCTGGGCCGACCACCTTGGGCGATCTCATCAAGGAACAGATGAAGCGCAAGGAGCCCTAAGGCGATGCGCCTCGCCAAGCCTCGCTAGCGCCGCTGGAGCATCCCTGCCGTGACCAAGTCCGAGCTGATCAGCCGGCTCGCGAGACGGCGAGAGAGCTACACGACCAAGGACATGGAGCTGGCCGTCAACACGCTGCTGAAGCAGGTCGCCGAAGCGCTCGAGGACGGGCAGCGGGTGGAGATCCGCGGTTTCGGCAGCTTTTCCCTGCGCTACCGCGCGCCGCGCACCGGCCGCGATCCGAAAACCGGCAACCCGGTGGAACTCGACGCCAAGCACATACCGCGCTTCAGGGCGGGCAAGGCGCTGCGCGACCGGGTGAACGACGCCGCGCTTCGCTCGCTGCGTCTGACGCGCAGGGCTTCGCGTCGTTCAACGTAGCACGGCAGAGCGGCGGCAGCAGGAACCCGATGGCCTGGCTGAAGTCGGCGCTGGTCTTGCTGCTGCTGCTGGCGCTGGTGCTGCTCGGACTGCTGCTTGGCGTCGACAACGACACGCCCGTGGCGCTGCGCTTCCTGAACCGGGAGAGCCCGCAACTGCCCGTGCTGTGGTGGCTGTTCGGCGCCTTTCTGGCCGGCACGCTGGCCGGTCTTCTGATCTGCGGGCTGGGACGGGTGCGGAGCAAGCTCGGCGAACGCCGCCTGCAGCGCTCCTAGGGCGCCGCCGCAGCGCATAGACGACGGACTGCGCGGCCGGCGGCGCACCTATGGCTGTTTTCCTACATCTCGGCGGGCAAACTTCCTAGTACACGTCGCAGCCATTTCCTACCGACTCGATGGGCGTTGGCGTACATGCCGAGGCCGCGGATGCGCGTACTGTTCGCTGCAAGACTTTTCCGCAATTCCGCAAGGAGCAGCTCATGGCTTGGCTACGATCCCTCACCATCACCATCGCGGTCCTGGCGACCCTCGCGGCCGTCGGCGCCGCCGCCGACCGCGTCAACATCAACACCGCCGACGCGGCCACCCTGGCCAGCGTTCTGAACGGCGTTGGCTTGCAGAAGGCGAAAGCCATCGTCCGCTACCGCGAAACCAACGGCCGCTTCGACAAGCCCGAAGACCTCGCCAAGGTCAAGGGCATCGGCTCGGCCACCGTCGCCAAGAACGCGGACCGTATCGTCGTCCGCAAAGCCGACGAAGGCACCAACGGGAAGCCATCGGCAAAGGAAGCGAAAGGCGCCCCTGCGGAGAACCCGTGACCGAAGCTTCACGCGGCGCGCCACGGCGCCGATCCCGGCTGGCAGCAGTTCAAGGCGCTGCCGGCCGGGCGCAATGCGTCCGGCCGCTTGGGCAAATGGCTGCCAAGCGATGACGGGCGCTTGCGTCACTGGCGCCGGGGGGTTCATCGGCGGCCATCTCGTTCGTCGGCTTCGCCGGGACGGTTGGCGTGTTGCCACGCCTCGGGTTCGCCGTGGCGCGATCGATGGCTTCTCGCCTGGGCCGGGCGATGTCGTCTATCACCTGGCCGGCCTCGCGCATCGCCGAGACCGTGGCTTGGACGTCTGCATGGCGGTCAACTGCAAGCTGGCGGTCGAACTCTACGAACGCGCCCACCGCGGCAAAGCCAGCGGCTTCGTTCACCTGAGCTCCAGCAAGGTCCTGGGCGACGCCAGCGCCGCGCCGTTGAACGAAGGCGCGCCGCGGCGTCCCGTCGGCGCCTACGCGCACAGCAAGGCTGCGGCGGAAGAAGCGCTGCTGGCCCGGGCCGAGCGCCTTGGCCTGCCGCTGTTCATCGTTCGACCGCCGCTTGCCTACGGTCCCGGCGTGAAGGCGAACTTCCTGGCGCTGGCGACGGCCTTGGCGCGGGGCTGGCCGTTGCCGCTGGCGTTGGCGCGCGGCGTGCGCAGCTGGGTGTCCGTCGGCAACCTGGCCGCTGCGTTGGCAACGCTCGGCAGCAACTTGCAGACGCTGCCGAACGCCGCCGCTTGGCACGTCGCCGATGGCGAAGACATCGACGTTGCCGAGCTCTGCCGGCGCATTTCGGCAAAGCTCGGTCGTTCGCCCAGGCTTTGGCCGCTGCCGCGCCGCGCCTTGCTGGCGGCGGCCCGGGCGAGCGGCAACTACGGCATCTCCACCAGCCAGGTCGTCAGCATCTTCGACGCCTTCGAACTGGACGACACCGCCTTTCGCAGAGCGCTCGGGTGGTCGCCGCCGCAGTCGATGGATGCGGCCTTGGACGAGCTGGTGCGCTGGATGCGCCGCCAAGGCGACCGGACCGGCACGTAGACACGCGCGTTGCCGCGGTTGCCGCTTCGAGCAAGGGCATTCGCGCCGTCGATTTGGTAGTGTTCGTTCTTCCCAAGCAGCCGTCCTGCCCGTTCGCATGTTCACGGAGTTCGTCGAGGCGCTGAGCAGCCGCCAGAAGCAGGCGGTCGCCTTCGCCATCGATGCCTTGATGCTGCCGTTCGCGCTCTGGTGCGCCCTGACGCTGCGCCACGGGCACTGGCACCTCGACTGGCTTCAGTTCTGGCCGGCCTTCGCGGTGGCCTTGGCCGGCGTGCCGCTGTTCGCCCACTTGGGGCTCTATCGGCACGTGATTCGGCACATGGGCCGGAAGGCCGTGGAGGCGATCTTCTGGGGCATCACCATCACCACCTTGGCGCTGGCCGCCGTGGTCTACATGGCCGGGCTGGCCGACGTGCCGCGCTCGGCGCTGGTGATCTTCTGGCTGCTTTCCTTCTTCTACGTCGGCACGACGCGCTTCCTCGTCCGCCGCTACGCCGAGTCGGTGGTGCAGGGCAACCTGGCGCGCAAGCCGGTGGCGATCTACGGCGCCGGAGCGGCCGGCGCCTACCTTGCCTACCAGCTGGAGCGGGGCAGCGAATACCGCCCGGTGGCCTTCGTCGACGACGACAAGGACAAGCACGGGGTGATGGTGCATGGGCTGCCGGTCCATCCGGTGGAAGCGCTGACGACGCTGGTGCCGGAGCACGTCATCGGGCAGGTGCTGATCGCCATACCGTCGGCATCGTCCGAACAGCGCCGCCGCATCATCGAGACCTTGGAGCCGTATCCGGTACACGTGCGCCTGATTCCGGACGTGGACACCATCGTCTCTGGCGTCGGCACGGTGACGGACATCCGCGACGTCGACATCGAAGACCTGCTGGGGCGAGACGAAGTGGAACCGCTGCCGCACCTGCTGGCCGGTTCGGTGGCCGGGCGCTCGGTGCTGGTGACCGGCGCTGGCGGTTCCATTGGCGGTGCGCTGTGTCGGCAGATTCTCGGCTTGCGCCCGCGCCGGCTGGTCGTCCTCGACCAAACCGAGTACTCGCTGTTCCAGGTGAAGAACGAGCTGGCGAACCTGCGCCAACGCGGCGAGCAGGCCAGCGCGCCGGTGATCGCCGTGCTCGGCTCGGTGCTGGACCGCGCCTTGATGGAGCGCACGATGCGGTGCCACGGCATCGAGACCGTCTACCACGCCGCCGCCTACAAGCACGTCGATCTGGTGGAGCACAACGCCATCCAGGGCATCAAGAACAACACCTTCGGCACGCTGCGCACGGCGCAGGCCGCCATCGCCGCGGGCGTCGGGAACTTCATCCTGATCTCCACCGACAAGGCGGTGCGCACGCGCAACTTCATGGGCGCCAGCAAGCGGCTGGCCGAGATGGTGCTGCAGGCGCTGCAGGAGCAAACCGCCAGCACCCGCTTCGCCACCGTGCGCTTCGGCAACGTGCTGATCTCCTCCGGTTCCGTGGTGCCGTTGTTCCTGGAGCAGATCGACCAGGGCGGCCCGGTCACGGTGCGGCATCCCGAAGCCAGCCGCTATTTCATGACCATCTCGGAAGCCGCCCAGCTGGTGCTGCAGGCGGGCAGCATGGCCAAGGGCGGCGACATCTTCCTGCTCGACATGGGCAAGCCGGTGAACATCCTCGAACTGGCCAAGAAGATCATCCGCCTGAAGGGCCGCGGGGTGCGCGACGAGGGGCACCCTCACGGCGACATCGAAATCCGCCTCACCGGCTTGCAGCCGGGCGAAAAGCTGAGCGAAGAACTGCTGGCGAGCGAGTCCGCTTTCGGCACCGAGCACCGCAAGATCATGCGCGCCGAAGAGCCGCATCCGCCTTGGCGGGAACTCGGCCCGGCGCTCGAACAGCTGGAGCAAGCCTGCGACGACTTCGACGAGCAGGCCATCATAGCCTCCATCGAAAGCCTGCTTGACGGCGCCGTGCTCCTTGAACCGCCAACCGACGCGCCCCAAAGCGGCGTGGTAATCCCGTTGCCGGCGCGGGAGCGCTAGAGCGTACCGCTTCCGAATCAATATGCGTCTCGACGGCGCCAGCCCCGTCGCTGGGAACAAGCGCACGTCGTGCTGCGGGACGGTACATTCTCGTCTTGGGCATGCCGAAGCGACGCCGGGACGGTCTGCCATTTGCCACGTCAATTCGCAAACGGGCCGCTAGGCCGAAGCGCGGGCAGGGGCGGCGGTCAGGACCCCATGCTCAACAGTTCGGCGTTGCCGCCGGTGGCGGAGGTGTTCCAGGTGAGCGTCCGCTCGACGGCGAATCGCGGCAGGTAGTTCGGCCCGCCCGCCTTCGGGCCGGTGCCGGACAGCCCTTCGCCGCCGAAGGGCTGCACGCCGACGACGGCGCCCACCATGTCGCGATTGACGTAGGTGTTGCCCGCCTTTACCTGGTCGATGATCGCCCTCGCCCGGCTCTCGATCCGCGAGTGGATGCCGAGCGTCAAGCCATAGCCGGCGCTGCGGATGTCTGCGAGCACGGCGTCGACGTCCGCCGCCCGGAAACGCGCCAGATGCAAGACGGGGCCGAAGTGTTCGGCGTCGAGGTCCCGGATCGAGCCCACCGCCACCAGCGCCGGGCCGACGAAGGCCCCGTGCAAGCCCTTGGGCACGTCGCACTGGTGGACGATGCGCCCGCGCATGGCGTCGAGGTGTCGATTGAGGCGCACCAGGGCGTCTTCGTCGATCACCGGGCCGACGTCGGTGGCGGGGTCGGCCGGGTCGCCGATGGTCAGCGTCCGCATCGCGCCCACCACCAGCTCCTGCACCCGCTCGGCGATTTCCTCCTGCACGTAGAGCACGCGCAGCGCGGAACAGCGTTGTCCGGCGGAGCGGAACGAAGAGGCCATCACGTCGTCCACTACTTGCTCGGGCAAGGCGGAGGAGTCGACGATCATCGCGTTCTGGCCGCCGGTCTCGGCGATGAACGGCACGATGGGGCCGTGCTTGCCGGCCAGCGTCCGTTCGATGCGCTTGGCGGTGGCGGTGGAGCCGGTGAACGCAACGCCGGCGATGCGCGGATCGGCAACCAGCGCCGCTCCGGTTTCGGCGCCCCCAAGGGCCAGCCTCACGACGCCTTCGGGCATGCCGGCTTCGTGCATCAGCTGCACGGCCACGGCGGCGATGGTCGGCGTTTGCGGCGCGCTCTTCGCCACCACCGCGTTGCCGGCGGCCAGCGCTGCCGCCACCTGTCCGGTGAAGATGGCGAGGGGAAAGTTCCACGGCGAAATGCAGGCGAAGACGCCGCGCCCGTGCAGGGCGATGGTGTTGGACTCTCCGGTGGGGCCCGGAAGAACCTCCGCCTCGGCGAACAGGCGCGCGCACTGCACGCCGTAGTAGCGGCAGAAGTCCGCCGCTTCGCGCACTTCCGCGATGGCGTCCTGCAACGTCTTGCCCGCCTCCTTGGCCAGCAGGGCGACGAACCGCGCCCGATTCGCCTCGAGGGCGTCCGCAAGCGCATCGAGGCACTGGCGTCGGAACCCCGCGCTGGTCGCCTGCCAGTGCATAAACGCCGCCTCCGCTTGGCCGACCAGCGCTTCGACGTCGCTCGTTTCGCCCACGATCAGCTCGTCGTCGCAGCATTCGGCGGCGGCCAGCAACGCCTGCACTTCGTCGCGGTCGCCAAGGTCCAGGCCACGCGAGTTGCGGCGGGTGGTGCCGAACAAGCGCTCGGGCAGCGGAATGCGCGG
Organism: Candidatus Azotimanducaceae bacterium; assembly: GCA_965199875.1. Classification (GTDB taxonomy): domain Bacteria; phylum Pseudomonadota; class Gammaproteobacteria; order Pseudomonadales; family Azotimanducaceae; genus VXYL01. The sequence goes on from OZ241346.1 coordinate 1,472,977, forward strand.
ATGCGGCTCGGGGTCCGCAGCTGCCTCGGCCAGAGGATCGCCCACCGCTTCCGCAGCCGGCACCCGGTCGTTCAGAAAGCGGTTGACGAACGACGAGTTGGCGCCGTTCTCCAACAGCCGGCGCACCAGATAGGCCAGGAGGTCCCGATGCGCGCCCACCGGCGCGTAGACCCGCACCAGCGGCAGGTTGTCGAATCGACGCCGCGCTTCGTCGTACAGCAGCTCGCCCATGCCGTGCAGCCGCTGGCACTCGAACGCCGCGCCGCTTCTGGCGCCGAGTTCCAGCACCGCGGCCAGCGTGTGCGCGTTGTGCGTGGCGAACTGCGGATACAGGTTGCCAGCCTGGAACAGCCGCGCCGCGCAGCCAAGGTAGGCGACGTCGGTGAACGCCTTGCGCGTGTACACCGGATAGCCGGCGAGCCCTTCCACCTGGCTGCGCTTGATCTCCGCATCCCAGTAGGCGCCCTTGACCAGGCGCACGTTGATCGGGCGGCGCTGGCCAGCCAGCCAGTCGAGCACCGCCGGCGCCCGCTTGGAGTAGGCCTGCACGGCAAGGCCGAGGCCGTCCCAGTGCCGCAGCTGCGGGGCATTCGCCAGCACCTCGAAGACTTCCAGGGAGAGTTCCAGCCGTTCGGCTTCTTCGGCGTCGATGGTGAGCGGCACGCCCCGAGCCGCCGCTTCGCCAGCCAGGTCGAGCGCCACCGCGCCGAGTTCCGCCAGGACGCGCGGGCGTTGCAGCGGCTCGAAGCGCGGATGCAGCGCCGACAGCTTGATCGAGATGCTCGATGCGGTCTGCGCCGTTTCACCCTTGCCCGCCTCGCCCGCTTGGCCCACCGCACGGATGGCATGCCGGTAGGCGTCGGCGTAGCGCTCGGCATCGGCGCCGGTGCGCGCCCCTTCGCCCAGCATGTCGAAGGAGCAGGGCGTGGCACCGGCCCGCGCCAACGCCTCCTCGATGGTGCGTCCAAGCACGAACTCCGCGGCGAGAATGCGCACCGCCCTGGACATCGCGGCGCGTACCACGGTTTCGCCCAAGCGCCCGGTCAGGCGGTTGATCCAGCCGCCGATGTCGTCGGTCAAGTCGTCGCTCAAACCAACCACCTTGCCGGTGAGCAGCAGCGCCCAGGTCGAGGCGTTGAGAAACAGCGAGTCGGTGCGCCCGAGATGCGCGGCCCAGTCGGCGCTGGCGATCTTCTCCGCGATCAGCGCCTGTGCCGTGCCGTCGTCGGGAATGCGCAGCAGCGCTTCGCTGATGCACATGAGCGCGATGCCTTCTTCGTTGGAAAGGCCGAACTCCGCCAGGAAGAGATCGAGAATCGAGCGTTCCGCGGCGCGTGCTCGGCAGCCGGCCACCAGTTCTTCGGCGCGGCGCAGAATGCGCCGGTGTTCGGCTTCGACAAACGGCGTTTCCGCCAGTCGGGCGGCCACCGCTTCGCTTTCGGTCTGCCTGCCGGCCGCGACGACGGCGTTGCGGAGATCGGCCCGGGGCTTCGCTTGTGTCGCGGTCATGAGTCGCCGGATCGTCTCGCTCGCCGTTCGGAAGTTGCTGCCGGCTGCGCCAGACTAACCCGCCGCAGCCGCGTTCCCCGCCGCGCGGCCGAACACGGCTCCGGAAGTCAGTCCGCTGCCGCCGGGATAGTTGAAGTAGAACAGCCCGCCGACCAGCTCGCCGGCGGCGAACAGTCCAGGGACGGGCGCGCCATCTTCGCCAAGCACCCGGGCCGCCGCGTCCACGGCCAGGCCGCCGAAGGTGAAGGTGATGCCGCAGGTGACGCCGTAGGCCTCGAACGGCGGCGTGTCCAGGCGGTTCGCCCAGTTGGACTTCGGCACCGCCAGGCCCGCAGCGGCCCGGCCGTCCTTCACCGCCGGGTCGAAGGGCGTGTCGACGTCGACGGCGCTGTTGAAGGAGGCGACCTCCGCGCTCAGCACGCCGGCATCCATGCCGGGCATCTTGCTGGCGAGTTCCTCGATGCTGTCGGCAATGGCCTTGGTCGCCTGGCGAATCCGGTACTCGTCGCGCAGCAGATGCGCCACCTTGGCGTCGAAGATCTGCCACGCGCACTGGCCGGGCTGGCGCAGAATCTCGCCGCCGTAGCGGGCGTAGGTGTAGTTGCGGAAGTCCGCGCCTTCGTCCACGAAGCGACGCCCTTGGCCGTTGACGAGAATGCCGAGCGGATACGAGTGCTTCTGGAAGTTGTCGCCCACGTCCAGGTCGCCGAACTCCGGCGCGTTCATGTCCCAGGCGACGGCGTGGCAGCCGGACCAGTTGCCCCGCGTGGCGGCGCCGAGCTCCACCGCCATGCGAATGCCGTCGCCAGTGTTGAAGCGGGTGCCGCGCACCTTGGCCAACTCCCAGCCGGGGCCCAGATAGCGGGTTCGCCAAGCCGGATTGGACTCGAAACCGCCACAGGCCAGCACCACCGCGTCGGCGCGCAGCGTTTCTTCGTCGCTGCCCACGCCCACCTCGAGACCATGCCGGGTGCGCCGCAGCGTCCGCGCTCGAACTCCGTAGCGGATGTCCACGTCGGCTTTGCTGGCGATTCGGGCAAGACTGTCCACCAGCCCCGGGCCGCCGCCCCAGGCTTCGACGACGAGGCCGCCCCAGAAGCGCGCTCTGCCGTCCACCTCGAAGGACTGTCTGCCGTACAGCGGCAGAAAACGCACGCCCTGGCCGCGCATCCAGCGCAAAGTGTCGAAGCTCGACTCGACCAGCCGCTCGGCGAGGTCCGGATCGCTCCGGTACTGCGTCAGCCGACCTAGATCGTCGTAGAACTGCTCTCGGCCGTAGGCGCCGAAGTCCGCCCGTTCGAGCTCCTGCGCAGTCAGCTCCGGCATCAGCTGCCGAAGGTCCTCGACGCCGTTGTAGACCGTGCGCATGGCGCCGGCGGTGAAGCGGGAGTTGCCGCCACGCAGCTCGAACGGCGCGCGTTCCAGCACCACCACCTCGGCGCCGGCTTCGCCGGCGGCGATGGCGGCGTTCAAGGCCGCATTGCCACCGCCGACCACCACCACGCGACGACCGCGGCGGTGCGAGGGCTTCAACCGAGCACCCCTTGGCGTTCCAGCTCGGCAATCGCGGCTTCGTCGTAGCCCAGTTCGGCGAGTACTTCCGCGCCGTGCTCGCCGAGCCTCGGCGGCGGGCGGCTGGGCGTCGCCGGCGCTTCGTCGACGGTGAATCCCGCGCCGACGAAGCGCAGCGCGCCGTCCGGCGTTCCGGGCACGTCGTCGAGTTCGGCGAGGGTGCCGCGGTGGGCGAACTGCGGGTTGCGCAGCACCTCCTCCGGCCCTTTCAGCTGGCCGCAGGGCACGCCGGCGGCGGTGAGCACGGCATCCCAGTGTGCGGCGCTGTCGGTCAGGAAGTGCTCGGCGAAGCGACGCCGCAGTTCCGCCCGGTTCTGCCGCGCCGCCTGCTCGCTGGCGAAGAGCGGGTCGGCCAGCAGGTCTTCCCGGCGCACCGCCTTGGCCAGGCGCTGAAACAAGCGGTGGGTGTTGGCGTTCACCAGCAGCGTGCCGTCCGTGGTGGCGAAGGTGCCGGCGGAGCCGGCCTGGGCCAGGGGATTGGCGCCGACGCGCCGCTGCACCCGGCCGGTGGCCAGATAGTTGTAGTAGTTGAGGCCCATCAGCGCGACGCAGCTTTCCAGCATGGAGACGTCGATGAACGCGCCTTGGCCGCTGCGCTGCCGGCGCAGCAACGCCGCGTTGATGGCCGAACAAGCGACCATTGCGGTGCCGGCGTCCGCCACCGCGAAGCCAACCCGCGCCGGCTGCTCCGGAGTGCCGGTGGCCAGCAGCATGCCGGATTCGCCTTGAATCAAATGGTCGTAGGCCGGCCGGTCGCTCGCCGGCCCGCTTTGCCCGTAGCCGGAGATGGCGCAGTAGACGAGGTCCGGCTTCACGGCGCGCAGGGTCTCGTAGCCAATGCCCAGTCGATCGGGCGTGCCCGGGCGCATGTTGTGCAGCGCGACGTCGGCGCTGGCAACGAGGGCATGCACGGCCTTCAGCCCGGCCGCGCTCTTCAGATCAATGGCCAGCGAGCGCTTGTTGGCGTTCTGCCCCAGGAACGCCGGCGGCAGGCCCTCGGCATGGCCGCCGCGCATCTGTTCGCCGCTGCCGGGAGCTTCCACCTTCACCACGTCCGCGCCCATCAGCGCCAGCTGGTAGGCGCACAAGGGCCCGGCGTGAACGTGGGTGAAGTCCACCACGCGAATGCCGTGCAGAAGATCCACGGGCGGCTTGGCGGCGCGCGGCATGGTTCGAGCTCCTCGGCAGCGGCCCGGCGGAAGGCTATCGACGCTCGACCACGCGCATGTCGCGTCTCGCGCTGCCCGTCGATGATCGGGCTGGCTGTCCACTTCCCGCCGGCGCTTGTCGAGGCGCTGCCGGTTGCGTCCGACGCTCGAACGAAGGCGCTCGGGAAGCGCTGGCCGGCGCGGTGCGCTCGAATCGACGTGCGGCTGGCCGAGCCACCGTGGGTTGCGAGCGCCTTGGCGCGGCGCGGCGATCGGGGACGCGCTCGAACGTCCTCGGCCCGGCGTAGGTGCTTCGGCCCTGTTGGCGAGCCCGCGGTTGCATCTGAGTGTTCCTTGGCACCACGGTCGGCGCGGCCTCGCGTTGTCGACGGATCGCCGGACGCGCCGGGCCCGGCAGCGAGATGTCGCGCAGCGCGCGCCGTGGCGGCGCCGTGGTCCGGCGTTGCAGCCGTGGCAGCCCGCTGGCGACCACTTTGCCGGGACTGCCGCGCGCTCGTTCGCGCACTGGCGCGGAACTGCGCCGTTCCATTTGCCGGCGCTCGAAGACGCGAGCGCCGTTGTTGGCGCCGCCGGACAGCGCTCGCAATCCGGCGCGTCTGGAATCCGCCACGGTCGCTGGCGCGTCCGGCCGCTGCTGGATCTGGTGCCGCCGTCCCGGGCGCTGCGGCTCCTGGCGGCCGCGATGCCACTGCCGCAAGCGCGGATGCGAGCGACGCAGTTTGGCGAACCGCGGGTCCAGGCGTCTCGGCGTTGCCGCTTCGCCGTGCGCTTCGGTTCTTTCCACCGTTCTGCGGCCTTGGCGCGGTGCCCGCTGGCGGTTGTCGCGCCAGCGGCGCCGATCGTGGCTGCGCTGGCGAGGCCAATAGTGCGCATGCCGGTGCCAGCGGGGCCGATAGGCGAGGTCGTAATGGTGGTAGCTCCACGGGCCGACGAAGTAGCGGTAGGGCCAAACGCCGTAGTAGTGGTAGACGTAGTAGCGGTTGGGGTCGTACATCCACACGATGCTCGGCCTAGGCGCGTGGCGGTATCCATCCCGGTAGACCGTGGTCGAACGGTAGGCCGTTTTGGCGACGGACAGCGTTTGCGGCCTAGGTTCCAGCACCGCGACCAGAGTGTCCACGGTAACGGCGCCGCCGACGTCGAGCAGCCATGCCCCGGCCAGGTCTTCGTCCGGCGCTGGAATGCGCACCTCGAACCAGTCGTCGCCGCTGCCGGTCGGCACAGCCACCTTGCCGGAACGCCACTCCAGCACCAGCAGTTCCGCGTGGCTGTCGACGCCGTCGGCGCGGGCGATCAGCACCACTTCGTCGAGCTGGAACTCTTCCGGCTTGAACGAAGTGCGCTCGTCGAGCAGGTCGTCCACCTTGACGATGTCGCCTTCCTGGACGCGCATGGCGTCGAGGGGAATCTCGACGCTGATGCGGTAGTCCTCCTCTTCGTGTTCGAGACCGACGACCGAGTGACCAGCAGCGCCCGTGCCGGCGCAGGCCGACAGCGTCAGCGCCGCCAAGGTGCCGCTTGCGGCAATGAGGGCTTTCATGGCAAGGCTCCTTCGGGCCGTTCAATACTGTCACCTTAGCGCCGCAAAGTGAATGCAGCCTGAACGGGCGCACGACCGGTAGCGCACGCTGTACCGTAGCCGCTCAAGGAGGCTGGACGAACAGATCCTTGATCGGCTTGGCCCACTTGCCCGGCAGCACTCGGCGCACGCGCACCTCGTCGCAGCCGGTGAACTCGGCGTACTCGAAGACCGCGCTTGCGAACGCCGGCAGAAAGGCGTCCGGCGGGTCGCGTTCGAGAAACAGCGCCTTGATCTCGAATCGGCCTTCGGGGCGGTGCGCCTTGCAGTCCATGCGCCCGACCAAGGCGTCGGCAAAGACGATCGGCAGCGCGAAGTAGCCGAACTGGCGTTTCGCCTCGGGCGTATAGCACTCGATGGTGTAGTCGAAGTCGAAAACCTCCACGCCGCGCTGCCGCTGGATGACGACGTTGTCGAAGGGCGACAGGATGCGCGCGATGTCGGCCGGCTTCCTGTTGCGCCCGTCCAACGCACCTGGGCGGGCATACAGAAGCGCGCCGCTGGCGCTGCGCCGAGCGACGAGCTCTCCCCGCGCCACGCGCACCTTCAGCCGCGCGCGAACGTCGGCGCGCACCCGGGCATCCCGACGGAAGAAGCAGATGGTCTTCTCGGTGGCGAAGCCGTGCGCCGTCAGGCTCTGGTCGATGACGTGATCGGCGTGCTCGTCGGCGCTTGGTTCGGCGGTTTGCGCGTCTCCCGGCAGAACCCGCTCGGCCAGTTCGTAGCGTTTCTGGAAGCCCTGCCGCTCGATGCTCGTCAACTCGCCTTCCATGAACAGCTGCTCCAATGCCCGTTTGGCCGGCTTCCAGTCCCACCAGCCTTCGCGGGTTTGGCGGGGGTCCTCGAAATCCCTGGCGAACAACGGCCCCTCGTCCCGAATCCGGTCGCGCACCCAGGCGCGAACCTTCTCGTCGCGCTTGAGGTTCCAGCCGATTCTGCCTTCGCGCACCGCCCGCATCATCGGCAGCGCGAAACGGTAGTCGCGCATGGGCAGGTAGGCAGCCGCGTGGCACCAGTACTCGAAGGCGAGGCCGCGCTTCACCAGGCGATTCGGGATCCCCTCGTCGTACTTGGAAACGCGCGTGAAGAAGGTGTGATGATGCGCCCTCGCCACCACGGAGATGGTGTCGATCTGCACGTAGCCAATGCGCTCGAGAACCTTCCGCGCCCCGACTAGGCCGCTGCCCGGCTTGCGCTTGCCGGCGAGACCCTGATGGCCAAGCGCCAGCTGGCGCAGCCGCGCCGGGCTTGGTGGTTGACGGGCCACGGTCACGCCGCGTACGGACGGCGTTGCCCGGGAGCGGTGGCGAGAGCTTTTCGACACGCCGGCCAAGGTCCCTGCGTTGCTTCGGCGGCGGCAAGCGTACACCAACCTGGCGGAGTCGAGCCTGCGCCAGGCCGGAACCGCCGGAACCCAAGGAACGCGCGGACATATGCTACGGTGCGCTTGCGGATGCTTGCGCGAAGGCCGGACGCGGCGGCGCCCGCGCCCGACGAGGAACCCTTGCCGCAGCTGCGCTCGGAAGCGGTGGACTTCAGAGCCGCTTCCGAGTGGTTTGCGCCCAAGCGCAAGCTGCGGCGAGGCGATCTGGACACGTTGGGACTGCTAGGGCGCGACCGAGCCCGCAAGGTGCCCACCGTGGGCGGCGTCCTGCTGTTCGGCGATGGCGACGAAAAGGAGCGCCACTTCCCCGACGCCTGGATACAAGCAGCGCGGTTTCGCGGCGCGCATCGAGCGCACATCGCCGATCAGCGCGCCATTCGCGGCCACGCGCCAGCGCTGGTCGAGCGGGCGACGGAGTTCGTCGTCGAGCACCTGTCGTGCGGCGCGCGCATCGACGGCACGCGACGGCAGGACCGCTGGAACGTGCCCCCGGTCGCGGTGCGCGAGGCCATCGTCAACGCGGTGGCGCATGCGGACTACGCCCAGCGCGGCGGCCCGACGCGGGTTGCCGTCTTCGCGGACCGGTGGAAGTGGAAAGCCCGGGCCTGCTGCCCTTCGGCCTGACCATCGAGGACTTGCCGCGCGGCGTGTCGAAGCTCCGCAATCGCGTGATTGCGCGCGTGTTCCACGAACTCGGCTTGATGGAAAACTGGGGCAGCGGAGTTCAGCGCATGATCGCCGCTTGCGACGAAGCGGGTTGTGCGCACCCCGTGTTCGAGGAGCTAGGCGGACGCTTCCGCGTAACCCTTGGCGTCTCCGGATCAAGCCCTACGGCGGACGACGTGGATGCCCGCCTGCTAAGCGCTCTGCGCACCGCGGACGGTCTCTCCACCAGCCAACTGGCGGCGGCCATCGAGCGCACGCCGCGCACGACCCGCACGCGGCTGAAGAGGTTGGTGGAACAGGGGCTGCTGCGCGAGGTCGGCTCCGGCGCCAACGATCCGCGCCGACGCTACTACTTGATCGAGTGACGTTGGCTACTCGGAAGCAACTCGGAAACGCAGCGCTTCCGAGTAGCGGCAAGCACCGCATCGCGTCGCTCTGGCGAATCGCTACGCTGCTAGAATACCGCGCTTTCCCATGCTTGGACGATGTCGATGACGGAACGCCTCTCCGGCGGCGAGATGCTCGTTCGCGCCCTGCAGGACGAGGGCGTGAAGTACATCTTCGGCTATCCGGGCGGTGCTGCGCTGCACATCTACGACGCCATCTTCAAGCAGCAGCGCATCGAGCACATTCTGGTGCGCCACGAACAGGCCGCCACGCACATGGCGGACGCCTACGCGCGAACCACCGGCACGCCCGGGGTGGTGCTGGTCACCTCCGGCCCAGGCGCCACCAACGCCATCACCGGCATCGCCACGGCGTACATGGATTCCACCCCCATCGTGGTGATTTCCGCCCAGGTGGCCAACGAGTTCATCGGCACGGACGCCTTCCAGGAAACCGACATGGTCGGCGTTTCCAGGCCGGTGGTGAAGCACAGCTACATCGTCAAGAGCGCGGCGGACATTCCGCGCATCGTCAAGGAGGCGTTCTACATCGCCGCCTCCGGGCGCCCGGGGCCGGTGGTGATCGACGTGCCGAAGGACACCACCGATCCCGCCGTCGTCTTCGACTACCGCTATCCGCCATCGGTGTCGCTGCGCTCCTATTCGCCAGCCACCCGTGGCCACCGAGGGCAGATCAAGAAGGCCGTCGCGGCGCTGCTCGACGCCAAGCGCCCGGTCATCTACGCCGGCGGCGGCGTCGTCCAGGGCGAAGCCGCCGATGCGCTCACCGGCCTGGCGCGACGCCTGGACCATCCGGTCACCAACACGCTGATGGGCCTCGGCGGCTTTCCCGGCAGCGACGAACGGTTCCTCGGCATGCTCGGCATGCACGGCGCGTTCGAGGCGAACATGGCCATGCACCATGCGGACCTCATCTTCGCCGTCGGCGCGCGCTTCGACGACCGGGTCACCAACCATCCGGCGAAGTTCGCGCCGGAAGCCAGGATCGTCCATCTCGACATCGACCCGGCGTCCATCTCGAAGATCATCAAGGCGGACATTCCCATCGTCGGGCCGAGCGGGCCGGTGCTGCGCGACATGGCCTCGGAGGTCGAAGCTGCGCTGCGCCAAGCGCCCGAACGCATCGACCGGAAAGCCCTTGCGGCCTGGTGGCAGCGCATCCGCCGCTGGCGCGACGAACACGGGCTGGACCACGATCAGCGGCATCGCTCCGGCAGCGGCGGAGCGCTGCTGCCGCAGCAGGTGGTGCAGGCGGTCTATCGCGCCACCGCTGGCGAGGCGTTCGTCACCAGCGATGTCGGCCAGCATCAGATGTTCGCCGCCCAGTACTACAAGTTCGACAAGCCGCGGCGCTGGATCAACAGCGGCGGCCTCGGCACCATGGGCTTCGGCCTGCCGGCGGCGATGGGCGTGCAGTTCGCGCATCCCGGCGCCAGCGTCGTGTGCATCACCGGCGAGGGCAGCTTCATGATGAACATGCAGGAGCTGTCCACCTGCATGCAGTACGCGCTGCCCATCAAGATCGTCAATCTGAACAATCAGGCGCTCGGCATGGTCAAGCAGTGGCAGGACATGCAGTACGGCGGCCGGCACTCGCACAGCACCTACCGGGACGCGCTGCCGGACTTCACCGCGCTCATCGAGTCCTTCGGCCACACCGCCTACCGGGTGGACGACCTGGCGGAACTCGATGCCACCATGGCGGACGTCTTCGGCGCCAGGCACAAGGACGATCTGGTGTTCGTGGACGCGCACATCGACCCGGACGAACACGTCTATCCGATGGCCGTCAAGGGCGGCTCGATGATGGACATGGTGCTGGAACGCCAGCCCGGGCAGGTCGACATCCGCGAGGACGTCTAGCCGTGCGCGATCGACATCTGCTGGCGATTCTGCTGGAGAACGAAGCCGGGGCGCTGTCCCGGGTGATGGGCCTGTTCGCCCAGCGCAACTACAACATCGAGACGCTGACCGTCGCCCCCACCGAGGACGAAACGCTGTCCCGGGCTACCCTCACCACCCGCGGCGACGCCGGCAAGATCGAGCAGATCACCAAGCATCTGAACCGGCTGATCGAGGTGGTGAAGGTGGTGGACCTCACCGACGACGAACACGTGGAGCGGGAACTGATGCTCATCAAGGTGAGCGCCGCGGGCACCGAACGCCCGGAGGTTAAGCGCACCTGCGACATCTTCCGCGGCCAGATCGTCGACGTCGCCAGCGACTCCTACACCATCCAGCTGACCGGCACGTCGGAAAAGCTCGACGCCTTTCTGCGCGCTCTGGCGGCGGGGACGATCCTCGAAGTGGTACGTTCCGGCGTCTCCGGCATCGGCCGCGGCAGCCATACGCTAGGCTTGTAGCCAACGCCGACTTCGGGCTTGAAGAGAAAGAAGAGGAGGCACCCATGCGCATCTACTACGACAAGGACGCCGACCTGTCCATCATTCAGAAGATGAACGTGGTGGTGGTGGGCTACGGCTCCCAAGGCCACGCCCACGCCAACAATCTGCGCGACTCCGGCGTCGGCGTGAAAGTGGCGCTGCGCCCCGGTTCCGGTTCCTGGGAGAAGGCCGAGAACGCCGGCTTCGACGTCGCCGCCGTGGCCGAAGCGACCGACGGCGCCGATCTGGTGATGCTGCTGACGCCGGACGAGCACCAGCAGCGCATCTACAGCGAGCAGATCGAACCGAATCTCAAGGCAGGCGCGGCCATCGCCTTCGCGCACGGCTTCAACATCCACTTCCAGCTGATCGTGCCGCGCCCGGACCTGGACATCGTAATGATCGCGCCGAAGGGCCCGGGCCACACCGTGCGCTCCACCTACGTCGAAGGCGGCGGCGTGCCGTCGCTGATCGCCATGGCCCAGGACGCCAGCGGCCAGGCCAAGGACATCGCGCTGTCCTACGCCTGCGCCAACGGCGCCGGGCGCGCCGGCATCATCGAGACCAGCTTCCGCGAGGAAACCGAGACGGATCTCTTCGGCGAGCAGACCGTGCTCTGCGGCGGCGCCGCGGCGCTGGTGACGGCGGGTTTCGAGACCCTGGTGGAAGCCGGCTACGCGCCGGAAATGGCCTACTTCGAATGCCTGCACGAACTCAAGCTGATCGTCGACTTCTTCTACGAAGGCGGCATCAGCAACATGTGGTACACCGTCTCCAACACCGCCGAGTACGGCGGCCTGACGCGCGGTTCGCGCATCGTCACGGAAGAGACCAAAGCGGAAATGCGGCGCATCCTGGAGGAGATCCAGTCCGGCGCCTTCGCCCGCGAGTTCGTCACCGAGAACCAGGCCGGGGCGCCGACCATCAAGGCCATGCGCCGGCGCAGCCAGGCGCACGCCATCGAGGACGTGGGCGCGAGGCTGCGCGCCATGATGCCGTGGATCGAGGCCAACAAGCTGGTGGACAAGACGAAGAACTGAGGGCGAAGGCCCTCGGCGGTTGGTGGCGCCGAAGGCCGCCATCGAACAAGGAGAGCAGAAGATGTCCAAATTGTCGGACGACCCGCGCATCGACCCGCGCATCAAGGCGGTGTTCGCCGCCATGCCCGAGATGGCCAACCCAGGCGACGCCGAGAGCCGCGAGCAGCTGCTCACCGAGGCGAACTCGGAACAGGCGAAGGCCGCGGCCAAGGGCATGGAGGCGTTCATGGCCATGTGCGACACCGAGGAAGTCGCGCCCGCCCTGCACTTGCGCACCGAGATCCACGAGTTCGAGTCGCAGCCGGACGGCAACACCGTCAAGGTGCAGTACATCCGGATGAACGACAACGATCCGCGCGCCTGCGTCTACTACATCCACGGCGGCGGGATGCAGTCCATGTCCTGCTTCTACGGCAACTACCGCGCTTGGGGACGCATCCTCGCGGTGCAAGGCGTCGCAGTGGCGATGGTGGACTTCCGCAACGCGCTTACGCCGTCTTCCGCGCCGGAAGTCGCGCCGTTTCCCGCCGGCTTGAACGACTGCGTGAGCGGCCTGTACTGGCTGGAGGCGAACGCCGCGAACCTGCACGTCGATGCGGAGCGGATCATCGTCGCCGGCGAAAGCGGCGGCGGCAACCTCACCTTGGCCACCGGCCTGCAGCTGCTGCGCGACGGCGACATCGACCTGGTGCAGGGCCTGTACGCGCTCTGCCCGTACATCGCCGGCTCCTGGCCGCTGCCGGAGAACCCGTCCTCGACGGAGAACAACGGCATCCTCCTGGACCTGCACAACAACCGCGGCGCGATGGCCTACGGCATTGAGGAACTCGAACGCAAGAACCCGCTGGCGTGGCCGGGCTTCGCCACCGAGGACGACGTGCGCGGCCTGCCGCCGGTGGCGATCAGCGTCAACGAATGCGATCCGCTGCGCGACGAAGGCGTGAACTTCTACCGCCTGCTGCTGCGCGCCGGCGTGCCGGCAACCTGCCGCCAGGTGATGGGCACCATCCACGCCACGGAGATCTTCCCCATCACGTGCCCAGAGGTCAGCCACGAAACGGCGCGCAGCATCGCCGACTTCTGCTACGGACTCACCCGCTAGCGCCGCGGCGTCCCCAGCACCTCGGCGGAGCTGCTTGCGGGTTGGCGGTGCGGCCGTCTCGGCAGCCGCTCCAGCCCGCGGCTCTCATACACGCATGTACGAGAGCCCGTTCGCCGCCCTTGCCCCGAGGGGTTGCAAAACGGCGGCCTAGCCATCATGGTTCGCAGTCGGTTCCATTGACGCGAAAGAGGTTCCATGGCCAGCGATCAGGGCAAGAGCGACGGCTTCCTGTACTGCTCGTTCTGCAACAAGAGTCAAACCGAGGTACGCAAGCTCATCGCCGGCAACGGCGTGCATATCTGCGACGAGTGCGTCGAACTGTGCAACGAGATCATCCGCGACGAAGTGCAGCACGGCGGCGAAGGCAAGGAGAGCGACAAGCTGCCGGTGCCGGTCGAGATCAAGAGCATCCTCGACGAGTACGTGATCCAGCAGGAACACGCCAAGAAGGTGCTGTCGGTGGCCGTGTACAACCACTACAAGCGGCTGAACTACAAGGGCAAGAAGGACGACGTCGAGCTTTCCAAGTCCAACATCCTGCTGATCGGCCCCACCGGCTGCGGCAAGACGCTGCTGGCGGAAACCCTGGCGCGCCTGCTCGACGTGCCGTTCACCATCGCCGACGCGACGACCCTCACCGAGGCCGGCTACGTCGGCGAAGACGTCGAGAACATCATCCAGAAGCTGCTGCAGAAGTGCGAATACGACGTCGAGCGCGCCCAGGTGGGCATCGTCTACATCGACGAAATCGACAAGATCTCGCGCAAGTCCGACAACCCGTCGATCACCCGGGACGTCTCCGGCGAAGGCGTGCAGCAGGCGCTGCTGAAGCTCATCGAAGGCACCATCGCCTCGGTGCCGCCGCAGGGCGGGCGCAAGCATCCGCAGCAGGAGTTCCTGCAGGTGGACACCTCGAACATCCTGTTCATCTGCGGCGGCGCCTTCTCGGGCCTCGACAAGGTCATCATGCAGCGCACCAACAAGAGCGACATCGGCTTCGGCGCGGAATCCAAGGCCAACATCGACAGCGCCTCCATCGGCGAGACGCTGCGCAAGGTGGAACCCGAGGACTTGATGAAGTACGGCCTGATTCCCGAGTTCGTCGGCCGCCTGCCGGTGGTCGCCACGCTGGGCGAACTCGACTCCGAGGCGCTGGTGCGCATCCTCGTCGAACCCAAGAACTCGCTCACCCGGCAGTACACCAAGCTGTTCGAGATGGAAGGCGTCGAGGTGGACTTCCGCGACGACGCCTTGCGCACCGTCGCCGCGAAGGCCATGGAGCGCAAGACCGGCGCGAGGGGGCTGCGTTCCATCCTGGAATCCGTGCTGCTCGACACGATGTACGAGCTCCCCTCCGAGGAGTCCATCGCCAAGGTCGTGGTGGACGAAGGCGTCATCAACGGCGACAGCCAGCCGATTCTGATGTACCGGAACGTCGAAGAGACCGGCACCGGCTCGGCGGCGTCTTCCTCGGGCTGACGCTTCGCTCGATGTCGATTCGAGGTCGGCCATGCTGAGCGATCTCGCGGTTCTGCCGTTGCGCCAGATGGTGGTGTATCCGCACGGCGTGCATCCGCTGTTCGTCGGCACCCAGCGCTCCATCCGGGCGTTGAACGCCGCGGCGGCGGAAGACCGGCCGATACTGCTCGTCACCAAGCGCGATGCCGAAACCGCGGATCCGGGCGCCGAGGACCTCTTCGACGTCGGCACGGTGGCGAACATCCTCCAGCTGGTGGCGCTGCCGGACCGCAAGGTGAAGATTCTGGTGGAAGGCACCCAGCGCGGGCGCATCCAGCGCTTGCGCGCCGACGGCGACTATCTGCTTGCGGACGTCGAGCCCGTCCCGGAACCGATGCCTGCCGCGGCAACGGCATCGGCGGCGTGCCAATCGCTGCTCAAGCAGTTCGAGCGCTTCGCCAAGGTTGCCCGGCCAGCGCGGCAGAACGGCGAAGACATGCTCGCGGCGCTGGCCAGCATCGACGATCCGGCGCGCTTGGCCGACACCATCGCGGCCACCGGCCCCTTCAAGCTGGAAGCCAAGCAGCAGGTGCTGGAGAGTTTCGTCCTCGAAGAGCGGGTGCAGCAGGTCCACGCCCTGCTCGCCGCCGAGATCGACGCCCGGCAGATGGACAAGCGCATCCGCGGCCGGGTGAAGAAGCAGCTGGAGAAGAGCCAGCGCGAGTACTACCTGAACGAGCAGATGAAGGCCATCAACAAGGAACTTGGCGATCTGTCCGATTCGCCTAGCGAGTTCGACGCCTTGCAACAGCGCATCGACTCCTCCGGCATGTCCAAGGAGGCGCGCAAGAAGGCCACCGGCGAACTGGCCAAGCTGAAGCAGATGGCGCCGATCGCCGCCGAAGCCACGGTGGTGCGCGGCTACCTGGACTGGATGCTGTCCGTGCCGTGGAAGAAGAAGCGCCGCGTGCGTCGGGACCTCAAGGCCGCCGAGGGCATCCTCGACGAAGACCACTACGGCCTGGAGGACGTCAAGGAGCGGGTGCTGGAATACCTCGCCGTGCAGGGCCGGGTCGCCAAGTTGAAGGGGCCGGTGCTGTGCCTGGTGGGAGCGCCCGGCGTCGGCAAGACCTCCCTCGGCGAGTCGATCGCCCGCGCCACCAACCGCAAGTTCGTGCGCATGGCCTTGGGCGGCGTGCGCGACGAAGCCGAGATCCGCGGCCATCGGCGCACCTACATCGGCTCCATGCCCGGCAAGGTGCTGCAGAAGATGGCCAAGGCCGGGGTGCGCAATCCGCTCTTTCTGTTCGACGAAGTGGACAAGATGGGCATGGACGTGCGCGGCGACCCGGCATCCGCGCTGCTCGAAGTGCTGGACCCGGAACAGAACCACGCCTTCAACGACCACTACCTGGAAGTGGACTACGACCTCTCGGACGTCTTCTTCGTCTGCACTTCCAACTCCATGAACATCCCGCCGGCGCTGCTCGACCGCATGGAGGTGATTCGCCTGGCCGGCTACACCGAGGACGAAAAGCGCCACATCGCCACGCGCTTTCTGATTCCCAAGCAGAAGCGGCTGAACGGCCTCGGCGAGGACGACCTGCACGTCGGCGACGACGCGCTCACCCACGTCGTCCGCTACTACACCAAGGAAGCCGGCGTGCGCGGACTGGAGCGGGAAATCGCCAAGCTGTGCCGCAAGGTGGTGGTCGAGCAGGCGCTGGGCACGCCGGCCGAGCATGACCGGGAGATCACGCCGCAAGACGTCGAAAGCTACAACGGCGTGCGCAAGTTCAACTACGGCCGCGCCGAGAAGCGCAATCAGGTGGGCGTCGCCACCGGCCTCGCGTGGACGCCCACCGGCGGCGAGCTGCTGAACATCGAGGCGCTGGCGGTGTCCGGCAAGGGCCGCCACATCAAGACCGGATCCCTGGGCGACGTAATGCAGGAATCCATCCAGGCGGCGCTCACCTTCGTGCGCAGCCGCGCGGCGACGCTAGGCATCCCGACGGACTTTCACGAGCGGCGCGACGTCCACATCCACGTTCCCGAAGGCGCCACGCCGAAGGACGGCCCCAGCGCCGGCATCGGCATGTGTACGGCGCTGGTGAGCGCGCTGAGCGGCATCGCCATCGCCGCGGACCTCGCCATGACCGGCGAGATCACGCTGCGCGGCCAGGTGCTGCCGGTCGGCGGCTTGAAGGAGAAACTCCTCGCGGCGCACCGCGGCGGCGTCAAGCGCGTGGTGATTCCCAAGGAGAATCAGCGCGATCTCAAGGAAGTGCCGGACAACGTCAAGGGCGACCTCGAAATCCTGCCCGTCGAGTGGATGGACGAAGTCATCGAGCTCGCCCTGGAGCGCATGCCGGAAGCCTCGCTGGAGCCAGCCGCGTTGGCCGCCGAGCCACCCCGGCCGGCTTCCGACCTAGCCATCGACGCGCACTGAGCCGCCCGACCTGCCATCGGACTCGGCGCAGCAGCGGCCTCGCATCCGGCGCCAAGCGCTCGGCTCAGTCCTCGTGCCTGGGGCGCTCGTAGTAGCCGGGTTCCCTCAACACCAGCCCCGCGGTGGCCCAGGCCGGCGGCGCCAGGCGCCGCCTCGAATACGCCGAATGGCGACATCGCTTCCACGAACTCGTCGAGCGCCCCGGCGAGAGACTCGGGGAAGTGCAGGCTGCGCACTGAACGAACCCTAGCTTGGGCGGCCAAAAGCTACACCAAGGACGCATCCTGTCAACACGCGGCGCCTGGTGGCGCCGCGGCGCTTTCCTTTCCATCCTTTTCCCAATTGACTAGCGCTTTGCCGCCCGTTATAAGGCAACGGCGCATCGGCTTGGGGCCCCGGATTCGTCGCGGGCACAGTCGAAGTCCGGCAGCGCAGCCACCGACCTAAAGGGACGCCCCTATGACCAAGACCGAACTCATCCAGACCATCGCCGACGAAGCGGACATCTCCAACGCCTCGGCGGGGCGCGCCCTGAACGCCGCCTTGGCCGCCATTGCCAAGTCGCTCGGCGATGGCGAACCGGTGACGCTGATCGGCTTCGGCACCTTTCTGGTGCGCGATCGCTCGGCGCGCACCGGACGCAATCCGCAAACCGGCGAAGAGCTCGCCATCGCCGCCTCGAAGGTGCCTGCCTTCAAGCCCGCCAAGGCGTTGAAGGACGCGCTGAACTAGCCTCGGCA
This sequence comes from Candidatus Azotimanducaceae bacterium, assembly GCA_965199875.1. Classification (GTDB taxonomy): domain Bacteria; phylum Pseudomonadota; class Gammaproteobacteria; order Pseudomonadales; family Azotimanducaceae; genus VXYL01. Next base: position 1,490,436 of record OZ241346.1, read on the forward strand.
GCCGCGACTCGACGATCTTCCGGGGGGCTTGACCTCATGGTGCTGCAGAAGATGCGCGCCGGCGCGCAGGGGCTGCTCGCCAAGGTTCTGGTGGGGCTGATCGTCTTCGTCCTCGCAGTCACCGGATTCGGCGCCATCCAGCTGTTTTCCGCGTCCGAGCCGGTGGCCGCCAGCGTCAACGGCGACGACATCACGCAAAGCGCCTTGCAGCTGGAGACGTCGCGTCAGCGCAGTTTCCAGCGCGGCCGCTTCGGCGACGAGGTGTCCGACGAAATGATCGACCGGATGGTGCCCGAGGAGGCGGTGCTCGACTTTCTGGTCGATCAGACCCTGCTCAACCAGGCCGCCCTGGACCTGAGCCTGTCCGTCTCGGAAGCCGCCGTGCAAGCGCGCATCCGCCGCGACTTCGCCGGCGACGACGACCTCGCCTACCGCAACCGCCTCGCCAGCCAAGGCTACACGCCCAGTTCGTTTCAAGCCGAGCTGGCGAACGTCGAGATTCGCGAGCAGGTGAGCGCCGGCTGGCGCGACACCGCCTTCGTCACCGGTCGCGAGCAACGCGGCGTCGCGGAGATCCAGTCCCAGCGCCGGGACATCGCCTGGCTGCTGTTCGACCTCGATCGCCTGGCGGCCGAGGTGGCCGTGACCGACCAGCAGATCGAGGAACACTACGGCAACTTCATCGACAACTACATGACCGAGGAGCGCTTCGACTTCGACTTCGTGCGGCTGCCGCGCAGCCAGCTGGAAGCGGAAGTGGAAGTCGACGAAACGGCAGTCGTCGCCGCCTACGAGGACGAAGTCGCCGCCATCGGGCCGCGTCGCCGGGCCGCCCACATCCTGCTCGAAGTCAGCGACGAGCGCAGCGCCGAAGAAGCGACCCGCATCCTCGACGACACCCGGAACGAGGTTCTCGCCGGCGCCGACTTCGCCGAAAAGGCCCGGCAACTCTCCGAAGACGCCGGCTCGGCCGCCTTGGGGGGCGATCTCGGCGCCACCAGCCGAGGCGTATTCGCACCGGCCTTCGAGACGGCGCTGTGGGCGCTGCAGCCCGGCGAGATGTCCGTACCGGTCGAGACCGCGTTCGGCATCCACCTGATTCGCCTCGATGCCATCGAAGAGCCCGAGGTGCCCCCCTTGGAGGAACGACGCTCCGAAATCGTCGCCAATCTGACCGAGGTCGAAGCGCAGCGGCGCTTCGAGCAAGTGCAGAGCGAGATGGACGAGATCGCCTTCGAACAGAGCGAATCCCTGGACGCGGTAGCCAGCGAGTACGGGCTGGACATCGAACGGCTCGACGGCGCTACGGCCACCGGCGGGCAAGGCATCCTCGCCGAGCGCCACATCCGCGACGCGCTGTTCGGCGAAGACGTGCTGCTCGAGGGCTTCAACAGCCGCGTGGTGGCCACGGCCGCCGGCGACGCCGTCGTCGCACGGCTGCGCAACCGGCACCCGGCAACGGAACGCCCCTTGGACGAAGTGCGCGAAGCGATCCGCGACTCTCTGGCCAAAGCCCAGGCGCAAGGGCTGGCGGAAGCGGCGGCGTTCACGGCGCTCAGCCAGCTGGCCGGCGGCGCCACCGCCGCGGAAGTCGAACAGAACAGCGGCGTCGACTGGCAGCGGGCGGACGGCGTGCAACGCAACGCCGAAGACGTGCCGCCGGCCATCATCGAGGTCGCATTCAAGTTGGACGCGCCGGCAAGCGGCGAGCGCGCCGTCGAGGTGGCGCTGCTCGACAACGGCTCCCGCGCCGTGGTGCTGCTGTCGGCGGTGACGCTTGGCGACTACGGCGCGTTGACCGAAGCCGAGCGCACCGCCATTGGCGAGGCGCTGCAGCAGCTGAACGCGCAGCGAGACTACGCGGCACTGCTGGCGAATCTGCGCGCCGACGCCGCCATCGACGCCATCGACTTCAACCAGGGCGGCTAGCATACGGCGGCGTGAATCGACGAGCTGAAGGATGAGGCGCGCAAACGGCAACTCGGACGGCAGCGGCGGCATCGCGGAATCGTTTGCCGCTTGGCTGAACACCGACTTCGGCAGCCGCGTGCTGGCGGAGGAACGACCGCCCGTGCATGCCGCGGCGCGGCGATTCCACGGCGACGCGGTGCTTTGGATCGGCTGCACGCCGACGCTGCTCGACACCACCGCCCGCTGCATGGTGCGCGAGCGCTACTACGCGACAACCTGCCCGCGAGCCGGCGTCGGCGTTCCGCCAGCGCGCGACGATACGCCGCAGCGAGACTGCGGCTACCGCACCCTGGCAGTCCATCCTGCCCAGCTGCCCTTCGCATCCGCCAGCATCGATGCTCTGGTGCTGCACCACGCGCTGGAAACTTCCGAGGATCAACGCGCCACGCTGCGCGAAGCGACGCGAGTGCTCAAGGCCGGCGGGCGGCTGCTGCTGATCGGCGTCAATCCGATCAGTCTCTATCTGCTGGCGAAGGTGCGCCCGGCGCTGCGCAGCTTGAAGGCCGTCAGCGTGCCGCGCTTGTACGACTGGCTGGCGCTCCTGGGTCTGCAACGCGACGCCAAGACGGTCTACTTGAACTACCGCGCGGCGCTGCAACTCGACTTCCAGGAGCGCTGGTGGTTGCAGGCAAGCGGTTGGATGAAGCGCCTGCAAGCGCCAGTGGGCGGAATCTACCTGGTCGCCGCCAGCAAGGTCGGCCACCGCCTGATCGCCGATCGTCGCGCCGAGTGCGCCAGCGAGCGGCTGCTGCCGACGCCGCTGCCGAAGCCGGCCACGACGCGACAAGCCAGCGGCGCCGCGCCGTCCACGCGCTCGCCGGAGGTCGCCGGCGCATGACGGAAGGGGCTGGCAGAGACCGTTCGCGGCGCGTCGAGATCTTCACCGACGGCGCGTGCCGAGCGAATCCGGGGCCAGGCGGCTGGGCGGCGATCCTGCTTTGCGGCAGCGATCGGCGCGAGATCAAGGGGGCGCGGCGGAATACCACCAACAACCGCATGGAACTCACCGCCGCCATCGAGGGGCTGGCGCAGCTCGAGGAACCGAGCGACATCGTCCTCACCACCGACTCCCAGTACGTGCGCCAAGGCATCACCGAGTGGATCCACGTCTGGAAGCAGCGCGGCTGGCGACGCGCCGACAAGAAGCCCGTGCTGAATCAGGACCTGTGGCGGCGCCTCGACGCCTTGAACGAGAAGCACCGCGTACGCTGGCGCTGGGTGAAGGGGCACAGCGGCCATGCCGAGAACGAAGCCGCGGACCGGGCCGCCAACCAGGCCATCGACGAGATGCTGGCGCACCGTCGTCGGCCCAAGGCGCAGCCTCGCTAGATGCGCCAAGTGGTGCTGGATACGGAAACCACCGGCTTGGAACCCGAGCAGGGGCATCGGGTGATCGAGCTGGGCGCCGTCGAACTGGTCGACCGCCGCCTCACCGGCAACCAGCTGCAGCTGTACATGAACCCGGAGCGCGACATCGACGACGCCGCCTACGAGGTTCACGGCATCGCCGCCGAGTTTCTGGCCGATCAGCCGAAGTTCGGCGACGTCGCCCGGCGCTTCCTGGACTTCGTCGCCGACGCGGAAGTCATCATCCACAACGCGCCTTTCGACACGTCCTTCATCGACTACGAGCTTTCCCTGCTCGACGACGCCTCCGCCACCAGCATGGCGAAGGTGTGCTCGGCCATCACCGACTCCCTGGCGCTGGCAAGACGCAAGCACCCTGGCCAGAAGAACAGCCTGGAAGCCCTGTGCCGCCGCTACGGAGTGGACGACTCGGCCCGGGAACTGCACGGCGCGCTGCTCGACGCGGAAATCCTCGCCGACGTCTACCTGGCGATGACCGGCGGCCAGTCGTCGCTGTTCGGCGACGAGGACGGCCCCGCGGAGGCCGCCGCCGAGGCGTTCATGCGCCTGCCGGAGGATCGCCCGCCGATCCCGGTGCCGATGGCGAGCGCCGAGGAGCTTGCCGCCCACGAAGCGTATCTGGACTCGTTGGACGAAAGCGCCGAAAACGGCGCCCTTTGGCGGCATCTTCCCATGCCGCCTGCATCGGCTTCCTACCTGCGCGCCGAGCGGCCTTGAGCACTCCTACAGAAACCAGGTGACGCAGATCCATCCGGTAGTGCCCATCGTCACCGTGTAGGGCAGCGCCATCAGCGCCATGCGTCCATAGGAGAGGTTGATCAGCGGCGCCAAGGACGACGTCAGCAGGAACAGGAACGCCGCCTGGCCGTTCGGCGTGGCCACGCTTGGGATGTTGGTGCCGGTGTTGATCGCCACCGCCAGCAGCTCGAACTGCCTGCGGTCGATGGTGCCGGCCTTGAACGCGTCCTCAACCTGGCCGATGTAGACGGTGGCCACGAAGACGTTGTCCGAGATCATCGACAGCACGCCGTTGGCGATGTAGAACACCCCGGGCTGCTGGCTGGCCGGCAGCTGCAGCACGTAGTCGATCACCGGCTGGAACAGGCCCTGGTCGAAGATCACCGCGACGATGCCGAAGAACACGCACAACAGCGCCGTGAACGGCAGCGCCTCCTCGAAAGCGTGCCCCAGCTCGTGTTCCTGAACGATGCCGTTGAAAGCCGTCTGCACGACGATGAGCGACAAGCCGATCAGGCCGATTTCGGCAACGTGGAAGCCGAGGGCGAAGATCAGCAGCAGCGCGGCGATCGCCTGTACCACCAGCCTCGCCCTGTCCGTGCGCGTGCGCGACGCCGTCTGTCCGGCATCGTAGTTGACGAGGACTTCCAGCACCGCCGGCGGTATCGTCGGCCCGTAGCCGAGCACCTTGACCTTCTCCAGCAGCAGGCAGGTCAGGAGGCCCACCACCAGCACCGGCAGCGTCACCGGCGCCATTTCGAGGAAGAACCGCACGAACACCCAGTCCATGCGCTCGGCGATCAGCACGTTCTGCGGCTCGCCGACGATGGTGGTGACGCCGCCGAGCGCCGTGCCCACGGCGGCGTGCATCACCACGCTGCGCAGAAAGGCGCGGAACTTCTCCAAATCTTCGCCCACCAGCTGCGGCACTGCTTCGTCGCCCGCTTCGACGGCTTCTTCCAGCTTCTCGAGAGAACCCTCCAGCAGCGCCTCGCGGTAGACCTGGTAGAAGCCCACGGCGACGGCGATGACCACCGCCATGACGGTCAGGGCGTCGAGAAAGGCGGAGAGGAAAGCGGCGACGAAGCAGAACAGGAACGACAGCAGCATCTTGTTGCGGATGCCGATGAGAATCTTCGTGAAGGTGAACAGCAGCAGGTCCTTCATGAAGTAGATGCCGGCCACCATGAACACCAGGAGCAGGAGCACCTGCAGGTTCTGCTCGACTTCGTGGAAGACGTGCCCGGGCGTCGTCATGCCGAGGATCACCGCTTCGAGGGCCAGCAGACCGCCCGGCTGCAAGGGGTAGCAGCGCAGCGCCATGGCCAGCGTGAAGATGAACTCCAGCACCAGCACCCAGCCGGCGACGAAGCCGCCGAAGCCGTAGTAGATCAGCGGATTGGCGACCAGAAAGGCGACCACCACCTGCTTGTACCAGGTCGGCGCACTGCCGAGGAAGTTGGCCTGGAACGCCCGGCGCCAAGGTTCGCCGCCGATGCTCTGCGCTGCCGCCATTGGATTCCCCTACCTGTTCACGAAGCCGCCTGGCGAGCAACAGGCATCCATCCTTCCCGGATCGGCCGCTCGGCCACGCGCGCCCTGCCGGGAAGGACTTGCCGCCGACGTTGCAAATCGGACACACTCGCCCAAGAGACGCTTAGGGCAAGTATAGCAACAAGGCAGGCAGGTTCGTTGTTCCAGACATCCCGTTCCCGTTTCCTTTCGGAAACCACGCCGCCCGAGGGCCTGGACGCGGACGCCGCGTTCTACTTCGTCTGCATGGGCGAAGACATGCTGGCCATCAGCGAACAGGGCGTTCCCCGCCCGATCACCGCGGACGAGTTCCGCTGGGTGGACCTCGAGGTGGACTACAAGCACTACCTAGGCCGCTGGGAGAACCGCGCCTGCTACGCCCTCGCCGCCCGCGGCCAACCGCCCGAGGGCTTTGCCGCAGTGGGCTTGAGGGCCTGGCTGGGGCGCGTGGAGCCGGACTTCTTCAGTCTCGCCGGCCGCGCCAAGCAGATCGTCGAGTGGCATCGGGATCATCGCTTCTGCAGCCGCTGCGGCACTCGGAACGACGACCACGCCACGGACCGCGCCAAGGTCTGCCCGTCCTGCGGCCTGACCACCTACCCGCGCCTGTCGCCAAGCATCATCGTGCTGGTGCGCAAGGGCGAGACCATGCTGCTGGCGCGCAACGCCGCCTGGCCGACGACCATGTACTCCACCCTGGCCGGCTTCGTGGAACCGGGCGAATCCATCGAGCAGACCGTGCATCGGGAAGTGGCCGAGGAAGTGGGCCTCGACGTGGACAACCTGCGCTACCTCGGCAGCCAGCCCTGGCCGTTTCCGAACTCGCTGATGCTGGGCTTCCACGCCGACTACGCCGGCGGCGAGATGTCGTTCCGCGACGGCGAGATCGCCGACGCGCGCTGGTTCCACTATTCGGAGCTGCCCAACGTGCCCGGCGGCACCGCCATCTCGCGCTGGCTGATCGACGCCTTCATCGACGAAATGAAGGCTCAGGGCGGCGCTTCGACGGCGTAGTCGGCACGAAACAGCGCCAGCAGCGGGAAGACCAGCGGCAGACCGCCGTCGGCGCGAAAGCGCCCGTCCATGAACGCGGCCATCGGGTCCAGGCTGCCGTCGAGCACCGCCCGCGCCGTCGCTTCGCTGTCGAAGAAGAAGGTGGCGTCCGGCGCGGCGTCCGGCAGCCAGCGCAGCTGGCCGCCGCGGACAGCGAACCTGGCCAACTCCGTCCGGCCCGCTTCGCCTTCCGTGGCCAGCGCGAAGACGACATCCAGATGCGCCGCCGCCTGGCCGCGAAACCGATTCTCGAGCGTCTCTTTGAAGTCCATGCCTGCCGGGTTGCCGGATGATGCGGTCGCCAGTCGGTCGGCAGCCCTAGGCCAAGCGGGGAGCCCATCGACCGGAGTCCGGGCCATGACCGTAGCACGACCCGCCGCCGAAGTGTTGTCGGGGCACGCGGCGTTGGAGCTGGAGTTCATGGACCGGCAGGATCTGAACGGCCATGTGCGCCGCCGCAGCGCGTCGTGGTTCTTCCGCAAAGTGCGCGCAGGAGTTCGGCAGGGGGAGGCAGAAAGCCTACCGCCTGCGAGCATTGGCGGCGGCGATTCGTCTGAGCTCCCGATTCTCAAGAGTGGCCCGTCTGATGGTCTCGCGCACACGGCGTCTGAGCCTCTCCCTACCCACCGTCGTACGGATCGCTCTGTCGGCAAATGTCAAGAAGAAGCGCTTGGGGATATGCGGATTATTCAACGTGGAACCGCGATCGCTCAGATATTGGGCACGAAGACGGAGTATTTCCAGCATCCTGGGCGGGCTGTAGCCATCAGACAGGTCCATCTGGGATGTGTACCTGTCTTCCGTCCACTGTCGCTTGTAGAGTGCCCTTGCATCTTCAAGCGTGTACGCGCTCTTGTCTCCGCAGATGACGTGCAGGTCGTCCATCCCCAGCTTGGCGGCGGCACGCTCGCCGAGCATGAAGTCCGGTGCGATGTACCGCTCAATCCGCGAGATCCACGGCTCCATGTCGAGGGGGCCGAGCGTCAGCAGATTCTCCAACGTAGGACCGTCGGGTTCGTAGAAGCCAAACAGCCAGACGCGAGACCGCCATCTCGCGATGTGGTCGAAACCCACATCTCTCGCAGTAGAGACAGAGCCAACCGTTGTTGACTTCAACTCGATTGGCACGGAGTAGCGGCGGCCGCCAGCCGTGAAGTCGAGGTAGGCGTCGGTGCCCGAACGTCTCCCGCCGGCTCTGAGGCCGACGATCTCGCGCATTTCGACTTCGCGCTTGTCATCTTGAACCGCCACATAGGTGGAGAGTTCAAGCACGCTCGTACGTTCATCATTGCAAGTCTGAACGCCTAGCGCTTGGGCCACGGACTTGGCGATGGCATAGGCGACTGGTGGAGACACGGAGTTGCCAATCTGGCCGATTACTTGATAGGCGGCGCCAGCAAACTGCCAGTCTTCGGGGAATCCCTGCAGCACGGCGCAATCCTGGACGGCCAATCGGAAGTGACCGTTCTCGGGCGGGAAACTGGCGGCGGCTTCGCGACTGCGTTGCACGCCGTTCGGCCATATCTCTAGCTTCTTCCAAATCGCTTGGCTGGCGCGGCTGTTCAGAATACTCGTCGAGTTTCTTGGGCCGGTGAATCCGGACCGGATCGTCGGCGCATAGCAGTCGAAGCCGATGTCGGGCAGCCCTAGGGCCGCTCTAGCGCCACTGGTAGGGTCGGCCTGGTCCAACATGTCGCCCAAAGGTCGATGCGTCGGCAATGGCGGACTGAAGCTAAGCGACGCGCGGGCCGAGCGGAATCCTACGAAGATGACACGGCGGCGCAACTGCGGCACGCCGAAGTCGGAGGCGAGGATGCGGAACTTCGCCACTTGGTACATTCCCGCCAAGGGCGTGAGAATTGCTTCATGGACGTAGCTGCGGAATTTCGCATCTAGCAGACCGGGTACGTTTTCGGCTACGAAGGCGGCGGGCTCGATCTCGCGGACAGCGGCAATGAAGGCTGGCCACATGTCTCGGTCGTCGCGGCGACCATGCCTTTTACCAGCGATCGAAAACGGCTGGCAGGGCGGCCCTCCGTGAACGACATCCACCATGCCCTTGAAGCGCGACCATTGCTGCCGCGTCACATCGCCTTCGTCGCCACTGAACACAGGCCAAGCCGGGCGGCTCTGGCGCAACGTCGCGCCGCAGATGTCGAGGATGTCGAAGCTCGCCACATGCTGGAACCCGGCCCGCTCGAAACCAAGATCAAGGCCGCCGCCACCCGAAAACAGCGACAGGGATCGCAGCCCATGCGGAGCCAAGGGGGGCATCAGAGTCGCAGGATCTAGCGTGGGGATGTTGACTTGGCATGGCTCGCGGGCCAGATCGCCATTGCTGGCCGCGATCTTCCTCTGCCGGGATCGTGCTGACAAGTCACGATACCAGGCCCTTCGTTCCTCTGTGATGTGATAGGGCATCTCGGACTGCACAATAGCACACTGCGCCAGAGGTCATAGCAGAAGGGTCGAGTCGAGTTCGAATGGCGGGGCAAGGCAAGGCCTTGCGCTGGCAGCGCTATTGAAGATCAGCCGCCGCCGTCGTGGCGGCAGCATTGCATGGGCAACTCGGCATGCGCTGGACGGTGGCTGGCCCAACCCCGTGCTCTGCTTGCGCGGCGCCCGCTTGAGCCGCTGGTTTCGACGACTACGGGGAACACCGCCTCCGGCGGGCGGTTTTGAGGCGTTCGCAGTCGCTCGCCAAAGATTTGGCGTACGTCCGTTGCGAAGACGCCGTGATGCCGAGGGGCATTAGCGGCTATGATGCGGCCCTTCGCAAGCGCCGCCGAAACACCGATGGAGTTCCTGTTCGACTATCTTGGATTTCTCGCCAAGACGGCCACCGTCGTGGTCGCCGCGCTGATCGTCATCTCCGCGGTTGCCGCCGCCGGCGCCCACCGGGCCATGCGCAGCGCGCGACCCGCGGGCCACATCGAGGTCGTGCCCTTGAACGAGCGCCTGATGGACATGCGCCGCACCGTCGAAGAGGCGGCTTTGCCGGCCGCGGCCATCAAGAAGCGTCGGCGCCAGGACGCCAAGGCGCGCAAGCGCCACCGCAAGGAGGAAGCCCGCAAGGAGAAGCAGCGCACCAGGTCCGCCGCCGAACCCGGCGCCAGCGCGCCGCCCGCAGCGGTACCGCCGAAGCCGGACGACGCGCCGGCGACCGAGGCAGCCGAAGCGACCGAGGCAGCCGAAGAAAGCCAGGAGCCCAAGCCCGACGAAGTCGACCGCCGGGTCTTCGTGCTGGACTTCAACGGCGACCTGGACGCCAGCGCCGTCGAGTCGCTGCGGCGGGAGATCTCCGCGGTGCTCGGCGCCGCTGGCGGCGGCGACGAAGTGCTGGTGCGCGTGGAAAGCGCCGGCGGCGCCATACACGCCTACGGCCTGGCGGCGTCCCAGCTGGCGCGCGTCCGCGGCCACGGCGTGCAGCTGACGGTGGCGGTGGACAAGGTCGCCGCCAGCGGCGGCTATCTGATGGCCGCGGTGGCGGACCGCATTCTGGCCGCGCCTTTCGCCGTGGTGGGGTCCATCGGCGTGGTGGCGCAGATCCCCAACGTCCACCGGCTCTTGAAGAAGCACGACGTCGATGTCGAAGTACACACCGCCGGGCGTTTCAAGCGCACTCTGGACATGCTCGGCGAGAACACCGAGCAGGGGCGCGAAAAGCTGCGCGAGGAACTCGAGGACGCCCATGCGCTGTTCCAGGAGTACGTCGGCAACTGGCGCCCGGCCCTCGACCTCGACGCCGTTTCCACCGGCGAAGCCTGGTACGGCCAACGCGCCATGCAGCGGGCGCTGGTCGACGAACTGGTCACCAGCGACGAATACCTGATGAAGGCCTGCGACAAGGCGGACGTCTTCGAGGTCTCCTGGGTGGAAGCGAAGCGCCCCATCGAGAAACTGCTCGGCCAGGCCGCCAGCGCGCTCGGCAAGAGCGTCGGCAAGGTTCTGGACGGCTTGCTGGACAAGACAACAACAGGAGGAATCCGATGACTTCGTTTCGCGCCTTGCTGGTGGAAAAGACCGAGCCGCGAGCGTTCCCGCGCAGCGTCGTCGAGCGCCATGTGGACGACCTGCCGGCCGGGGACTTGCTGATCGACGTGGCGTATTCGTCGTTGAACTACAAGGACGCCCTTTCCGCCACCGGCAACCCGGGCGTCACCCGCCACTTTCCGCATACGCCGGGCATCGACGCCGCCGGTCGCGTCGTCGAGTCCGCCAGCGACGGCTTCTCCGTCGGCGACGAAGTGATCGTCATCGGCTTCGACCTGGGCATGAACACCGCCGGCGGCTTCGCGCAGAAGATTCGCGTTCCCGGGGGCTGGGCGGTGCCGATGCCGAGGGGCCTCGACCTTCGTTCGGCGATGATCCTCGGCACCGCCGGCTTCACCGCGGCGTTGTGCGTGGACAAGCTGCAATCCATCGGCGGCCTGGCGCCGGACGACGGCCCGGTGCTGGTCAGCGGCGCCACCGGAGGCGTGGGTTCCGTCGCCGTCGCGCTGCTGGCCAAGCTGGGCTACGAAGTCCACGCCGTCACCGGCAAGGCGGATCGGCACGGGTTCCTGCGCGATCTCGGCGCCGCCGCCGTCCTCAGCCGCGAAGACGCCCTTGCCAACGCCGACCGCCCCATGGGCCGGGAAACCTGGGGCGGCGCGGTGGACACCGTGGGCGGCGACATCCTGGTGAACGCCGTCAAGTCGCTGCGCTACGGCAAGAGCCTTGCCGCCTGCGGCCTGGTGGCGTCGCCCAGCATTCCGACGACGGTACTGCCCTTCATTCTGCGCCACGTCAACCTGCTGGGCGTCGACTCGGTGGAGCTGCCGCTGGCGCAGAAGGCCGCCATCTGGGCGAGGCTGGCTGGCCCCTGGCGGCTTGACGGCCTGGAAGAACTGGCCACGGTGCTGACGCTGGACACGCTGTCGGACGCCATCGACAGGATTCTCGCCGGCGAAATGGTCGGCCGCGGCTTGCTGGACCTGCGCGCCTGACCCATCGGGACCGGCTTCCTCGGCTTCGGGGTCACTCGTCCGCGGAAGGGTCGTAGTTCTCCACTCGGGCGCGCAGTCTGCGACTTGCGCGGAAGGTGACCACGCGGCGGGCGCTCACCGGCACGACTTCGCCGGTCTTCGGATTGCGACCCGGTCGCTCGTCCTTGTCGCGCAGCTCGAAGTTGCCGAAACCGGAAAGCCGAACGGATTCGTTCCTCTCCAGCGACAGGCGGATCTCCTCGAAGAAGGACTCGACGATTTCCTTGGCGTCGCGCCGGTTGAAACCGTACTCCTCGAACAGACGGTCGGCCATTTCCGCCTTCGTCAACGTTCCCAAACCCCAGCCCCGCTTGTGCGCATCGCCTGCCCGAGCAGCTACTTTACTATGTCTTGCCGCGTTGGTTGGAAGCGCGACACTTGACCGCGCCCGACGACACTCGACGTTGCCTCAGCGCAGGCGAGCGCCGAGTTCCGAACGCAGCTTGGCAACGGCCGCGTCGACCAGGCCGTTCACCTCGGCGTCGTTCAAGGTGCGCGACGGATGTTGCAAGGTCAGGCCGATGGCGACGCTCTTCTTGCCCGGCGCCACGCCCTCGCCCTGGTACACGTCGAACAGCGAGAAGCCAGCCGCCATGCCGCCGAGCGCCTGCCGGGCAACGCCTTCGATGCGCGCAGCGGCGACCTCTTCGTCCACCACCAGCGCCAGGTCGCGGCGCACCGACGGATGCCGCGAAAGCGCGGCGTGGCGACGCCGACGGCCGACGCCGAGGGCATCCACCTCCAACTCGAAGACGTAGACGCCCTTGGGCAGGTGCAGCGCCGCTTCGACCTCCGGATGCAGCCGGCCGAGTCGGCCAACGGTGGCGCCGGCGACGGCCACCGTCGCTGCCTGGCCGGGATGCAGCACGGCATCCTCGGCGCGGGCGAACTCGACCTCGCGCCCGCTTAAGGCCAGCAGGCGCTCGACGTCGCCCTTCACGTCGAAGAAGTCCACCGGGGCTGCGTCCTGGGCCCAGCTCTCGGCCTCCCGGGCGCCGAACAGCATGCCGGCGCAGAGGTTCAACTGCGCCAGGCCCTCGGCATGCTGGCGAAAGCACTGGCCGGTCTCGAACAGGCGCACGCGGTGCGCTTGCCGGGCAAGGTTCGTGCGCAGCGCGCGCACCAGTCCAGGCAGCAGGTTGGTGCGCATGGCGGCGTGGTCGTTGGAAATGGGATTCACCACGCGCAGGGCGGTGCGATCCGGGTCCAGCACGTCCGCCAGCCTGGCATCGACAAAGCTGTAGGTCACCGCTTCGCTGTAGCCGAGGTCCACCAGCAGGTCCGCCAGCCGAGCGACTGCCAGGCGGCCCTCCGAGGGCGTTCCCAAAGCCACCGGCGAGGCGGGCACGCGGCTCGCCACCGCGTTGTAGCCGTAGACCCGCAGCACTTCCTCGACCAGATCCTCCTCGCGCTCGATGTCGAAGCGGTGGCTTGGAACGCGCACCGTCCAGCGCAGGGCGTCGCCGCTGCCGCTGCTCCTCGGCGCCAATTCCAGGCGCTCGAAGATGCGCTCGACCTCGGCGCTGGGGATCGCTTCGCCCACCAGCCGATCCAGCCGCGCCTTGCGCAGCGCCACTTCTCGGCGCTGCGGCAGCCGTGCCTCGAACTCGGCCGCGACCACCGGGCCGGCGCTGCCGCCGACGATGTCGAGCAGCAGTCCGCTGGCGCGTTCCATCGCCTGCGCTTGCAAGGCGTAGTCCACGCCCCGTTCGTAGCGATGCGACGCATCGGTGTGCAGGCCAAAGCGCCGCGCCGTCGCCGCCACCGTCGTCGGGGAGAAGAACGCGCACTCGAGAAAGACGTCGCGGGTGCTGGCGGAGACGCCGCTGCGGGTGCCGCCCATGACACCGGCGACCGCCACCGGACCGTTGCCGTCGGCGATCAGCAGCACGTCTTCGTCCACCGCGAGGTCGCGGCCGTCGAGCAGCGTCAGGCGTTCGCCCGGCCGGCCGTCGCGCACGACGATGCCGCCTTCGAGCCGGTGCAAGTCGAACGCATGCATGGGCTGGCCGAGTTCGAGGAGCACGTAGTTGGTGACGTCCACCACCGGGTCGATGCTGCGCAAGCCGCAGCGCCGCAGCCGTTCGCGCAGCCACAGCGGCGTCGGACGGCCGGTGTCCACGCCGGCGACGACGCGGCCCAGATAGCGCGGGCAGCCGGCGGGATTGTCGATGGCGACGGGAAAGCGCGCCTGGCTGGCGACGGCGACGGCGCGCCTCGGTGGCGGCACGACGGCCACGTCGTTCAACAGGCCCACTTCCCGCGCCAGGCCGCGCAGGCTCAGCGCGTCGCCCCGGTTGGGCGTCAAGTCGAGATCCACGGAAACGTCGTCGAGCTCCATCGCTTCGCGCAGGTCCTGGCCGCAGACGAAGGACGAGGGCAGTTCCAGAATGCCGTCGGCATCGCCGCCGAGGCCCAGTTCCTGGGCGCTGCACAGCATGCCGTTGGATGCGACGCCGCGCAGCTTCGCCGCGCGGATCCGGCCCATGCCCGGCAACTCGGCACCCACCCGCGCCAGCGCCGACTTGAGCCCCTCGCGGACGTTCGGCGCCGCGCAGACCACCGACAGCGGGGCGCCGTCGCCAGCATCGACCCGGCACAAGGACAGCGCATCGGCGTTCGGATGCGGTTCGACGGCCGTCACTTCCGCCACCACGACGCCGGAAAAGTCGCCGCAGACGCCGGCCACGCCATCCACTTCGAGGCCGGCCTGGGTCAGCTGCTCGCAGAGCGCTTCCGTGGACAGCGAAACCGGCACCCACTCCTTCAGCCAGCGCTCGCTGAACTTCATGCGAACTGCTCCAGGAAGCGCAGCTCGTTGTCGAACAGCAGCCGCATGTCGTCTATCTGGAAGAGCAGCGTGGCGAAGCGATCGACGCCGAAGCCGAAGGCGAAGCCGGTGAAGCGCTCCGTGTCGATGCCGGACATGGAGAGCACGTTCGGATGCACCATGCCGCAGCCGAGCACTTCCGTCCAGCCGCTGCCGGCGCAGGCGCGACAGCCTTCGCCCAGGCAGTGGACGCACTGCACGTCCACCTCCGCGGACGGTTCGGTGAACGGGAAGTAGGAGGGCCGAAAGCGCACTTCGAGGTCCTTCTCGAAGAACCTGTGGACGAAGTCCACCACCACGCCTTTCAAGTCCGCGAAGGCGACGCCCTCGTCCACCACCAGCCCCTCCACCTGGTGGAACACCGGGCTGTGGCTGGCGTCCACGTCGTCTTTGCGGTACACCCGCCCGGGGCAGATGATGCGAATCGGCGGTGCGCTGCGTTCCATCACCCGCACCTGCACCGGAGACGTGTGGGTGCGCAGCAGCATGCCGTTGTCCAGATAGAGGGTGTCGTGCATCGCCCGCGCCGGATGGTGCGCGGGAATGTTCAGCGCCTCGAAGTTGTGGTAGTCGTCTTCGATTTCGGGCCCCGACACGACGCCGTAGCCGGCGCTGGTGAAGATGCGCTCGATGCGCCGGAAGGTCTGGGTGATGGGATGCAGGCTGCCGGCGGCCCGGCTTCTTCCCGGCAAGGTGACGTCCACGGCTTCGTCCGCCAGGTCGCGGCCAAGCTGCTGTTGTTCCAGCGCCCGGCGGCGCTCGCCGATGGCGTCCTGCAAGCGCCCCTTGGCGGCGTTGATGCGAGCGCCGGCGGCAGGGCGCTCGGCCTGGGGCAAGCGGCCAAGAGACTTCAACAGCGCGGTGACTTCGCCCTTCTTGCCGAGAAAGCGTACGCGCAGGGCTTCGAGCGAGCGTTCGTCCGCGGCGCTTGCGACGGCCGCCAGCGCCGTCTGCTCGAGGTCCTCCAGATTCACGGCGACGGGTGCCGGACGTCCGCGGCCGGCAGCGACAGCGTTGAGTGGACTTGGCGCCGGACTAGGCGGACGCCAGCGCCGCCTTGGCCCGTTCCACCAGCACGCCGAAGGACTGCTTCTCGTTGATAGCCAGATCGGCCAGCACTCGGCGATCCACCTCGATGGCGGCTTTCTTCAGGCCGGCCATGAAGCGGCTGTAGGAAAGCCCGTGGCTGCGCGCCTCGGCATTGATGCGCACCACCCAGAGGGCTCTGAACTGGCGTTTGCGCTGGCGGCGATCCCGGTAGGCGTACTGGCCAGCCTTGATGACCGCCTGCTTGGCCACCTTGAAGGTGCGGCTGCGGGCGCCGTAGTAGCCCTTGGCGGCCTTCAGCACCTTCTTGCGTCGCGCTCTCGAGGCGACGCTGCTTTTTGCTCTAGGCATGTTCGATCCTCAACTTCGACGGGTCTTGGGCGTGGCGGCGCTGGCGCCCCTCACCGCCCTTTCTTCGGCACCATGCGCTTGACGGCGGCGGTGTCGGCGGCGGAGACGCCCTTGAAACCGCGCAGCTGCCGCTTCCGCTTGGGCGCCATCTTGGTCAGGATGTGGCTCTTGTTGGTGCGCTTGTGCTTGAAGCCCTTGGCGGTGCGGCGAAAGCGCTTCGCCGCGCCGCGATTGGTCTTGAGTTTCGGCATGGATGTCTCCTTGCTGCCTGGGCGGTCCGTTCCGGCTGTTCGTCGAGATCGTTCGCTTGCCTGCCTCGGCCTGCGGCAAACTGCGCGCCGCGGGAAGCGGGCCAGCCTGGGAAGACGGCTAGCCCTTCTTCGGCCGGCGCTTCGGCGTCAGCACCATCGTCATCTGCCGCCCCTCGAAGTGCGGCTGGGTCTCGACGCTGGCCAGTTCGTCCAGGTCTCCCTCGATGCGCTTCAGCAGCGTGGCGCCCAACTCCGGGTGCGCCATCTCGCGGCCCTTGAAGCGCAAGCTCACCTTGGCCTTGTCGCCGTCCTCCAGAAAGCGCGTCAGATTGCGCAGCTTCACCTGGTAGTCGCTTTCCTCGGTGCCGGGACGAAACTTCATCTCCTTGACGTGGATCTGCTTCTGCCGCTTGCGCTGCGCCGCCTTGGCCTTCTTCTGGTCGAACAGGTGTTTGCCGTAGTCCATCACCTTGACCACCGGCGGTTCGGCATCCGGCGCGATCAGCACCAGGTCCAAGCCGTCCCGGCTGGCCTCGCTCAGGGCGTCTTCGCGGCTGACGATTCCAACCTGATTGCCGTCGGCGCCGATCAGCCGCACGCGCGGGGCGCGGATGTCGTCGTTCAGCACGGCGCGTTCGGCCTGCGCTCTCGCGTTCGATCTCTTGATAGGCATCTCCTCAATGCGCCGGCTTCACTACCGGCACCTGCTGTTTGGCGGTTGCTGCTTGGGCGCCAAAGGCGCTCGACATGCGGCGAGCGGGGGATTCTAAAGCCCGTACAGCACCCAAAACAACCGCACAATGGCCGTTGTCATGTAGGGAATCGCCCATTCGTCACGGGCCGTTGGGCGAATTGCCGCCACGAAAACTCGAGCGGGGCGAAACCAGCGTTGGTAGGCGCGGTCGGATTCGAACCAACGACCCCCACCATGTCAAGATGGTGCTCTAACCAACTGAGCTACGCGCCTGGCGCTCGGCATTCTAACGCAATTGGCGGCCTGCGGGCGGTCCGCTACGGAAGGCCGCACTCGGAACCTTCGTAGAGGCCGATGTCGTCGATCTGCACGTCCAAGGCGCTCTGGGCGAAGTCGAAGGCCACCCGGGCGCGGAGGTCGGTCTCGTCGACGACGAAGGTGTGCTTGAAGGTTTGGAAGGCAGTCGTGAGGTCGACCTCGAACTGACGACCGCTGATGTTCTGCCACGGGTTCTGCCGTCTGCTGTCGTTGTTGGTGTCCAGGTACGCGGTCATCACCCGGGGCCCTTGAGCCTTCGCCCGGTAGCACAGCGTGTACTGCTGCCCGGCATTCACCATGACGGCGTGGCTCAGCTGGGCGCGCCAAGGTTGCTCGTGGGCTTCGCGGATGGCGATGTCGACCGCGCCATCGCGCCACCCGATCGAATCGGTGACCAGCTCCACCGTGTTCCAGTGCGAACGGCGCGCGCCCTCCCACAGATGGCCCCGCAAGTGCTGATCCCACTCTGCGCGCGTGGCGAAGCCACCGCCGCTCCAGATCAGATTGCCGGGTGGCGAAGCGTCGCCCAGCCCCGGCAGCCGCGGCGACGGTCTGGACGGCTGCCGCGACTGCTCGTTGAAGAACATCATGTCGTTGCTGAACAGGCCGCCTGGGTTCTGCAGTTGCAGGAAGGCGATGCCTCCCGGTACGGGAGCGGACTGCAAGCGGACGAGCACGATCTCGTCGTCGCAGCCAGGCAGCGAGCCCTGCTCGCAGGACACCTCGCCGGCCACCCGGCGGCCGTTGACGAATACCGCCGCATCCTCGCGGACGTGCCTGCCGTTCACGCGCAGCATCAGATCGTCGCCCAGGAACGGCAGATGGACGTTCTGCGTCTGCGCCGCCAACGCGGCCACGGGCCAAAGCGCCGGCTGCGGGTGCTCGACATCCACGTTGGGGCCCGCACGCCCGGTCAGCGTCACTACCAAGTCGCCGGCCGCCGCCTCGGCGACCAGCGTCGAGCGGGCAAGCTCGCCGGTTCCGTCGCGCATCGCGTAGGCACCGTCCTCGAACGCCAAGGCCAGCGGCGCTGCTTCGCCGTCGACGAAGCGCACGCCTTCGCCCTGCAACTCGATGGCGCCTTCTTCGGCTGCCGCCTCCAGGACGTCGAGGACGGCGCCGGTCTGCACGGCTTCGGCGCTGTCCTCGTTCAAGGTGACTTGCCGGGCGAAGCCGCCGTGGAAGCCGGTGCTGCCCTGCACCACCATCTGCCAGATGTGCTCGGACGCGCCGGCGAGAATCCACATTTCGCGTTCGGGAAACTCATCGGGCATGTCGACGAGGTCCATCAGCGCGATGACGTTCGTGCGCGCCTGGGGCGTGATCATGAAGCGGTCGTAGGCGCCTCGCCAGGTCGGCGCCTCCATGCCGGTGCCCGGCGTGTTGGTGCTCACCAGAAACGGCATCTTGTGGCAGTCGCCGCAGGTTTGCGCGCCGGTGGCGCGACCGCCTGCGTCGTTGATGAAGCTGAACTCGAAGAAGCCGTCCCGGGCCGAGCGGGTGAGGGCGTTGTCAAGCGGACGGCTCGGCGCCGGCGGATAGGGAATGCTGAGGATGAACCGGGCCAGGGCGTCCCGGGTGTCGCCGTCGAGCAGGCCGGCATCGCCTTCGTCGTTGGCCGGACAGTCGCCCACGTCGCACATGGTGGTGGCCAGGCTGCCGTCCACCAGATGGCGGGTGCAGCTTTCCGGCTCGTCCACCTGGCAATTCGGATCGACATCTACGAGGATGGACTCGGTGTTTCTGCCGCCGTAGGGATCGCCTGGAATGCCGTCCCAGTGGTAGGGCTGGGTGTCGCGCAAGCCACGCACCGGCATGGTCAGACGCGGCGGAACCTGGGTGCAGCCGCGGTCGAGCTGCTCCTTGCGCGGTTCGTCGTTTTCTGCCACCGGTCCGTCCCCGGCGCCGCAGTTCGGCGTGTCCAGCACCCAGATGAGCTGATCGGTGTGGCCGTCCGGGTGGCAGCTTTCGCAGGAGAACGTGCCGGTGGAAGAAGCGTCGGCGTCGTTGAAGGCGATGCGCCCCTGCTTGACCACCGGATGGGTCGGGTCTTGCAGTTCGACGGTATCCAGGAGCGTCGGCGACGACGGCGACGACACGTCCACCAGCGACACCGAGTTGGCCACCGCGTTCAGCACCCAGGCCTCGTCGGGCGCGCCGTCGGCGTCGGAAACCAGCGCCACGCCACGCGGCGCGGCGCCAACGGCGACCCGGCCGAGCACCTGGCCAGTCCGCACGTCCACGGTGAACAGCCGGTCCGAACCGGCGGCGGTGGCCACCAGCGTGGAGTCGTCGTCGCTCACCTGGATGCCGAACGGCGTCGCCAAGGCCATGCCCGGTTCCGGGTGCCGCGGCGGCAGCGGCTCCAGGTCGTAGAAGCGCGGGCTGCCGCAGCCGGAGGCGCAGTCCACCCTGGTGATCTGATTCAGAAAGGCGCGGTTTTCCATTTCCGCAAGGCCGTGCTGGCGCGTGCCGGCACGGCCGTTCGCCGTGTTGCGGGCATCCGTCTGCGCCACGAAAACGCGGCCGCGGCTGTCCACCGCAAGGCCGTAGAGCAGCGTGCCAACGGTCTCGACCGTGCGCAGCGGACGATCGGTGATGGTGTGGAAGACGAACAGGTCGCGGTCCGGGACGTCCAGGTTCTTGACGATGTCGGCCTCGTAGTTCTCCGACAGCACGTTGTTGTTGGCGAACACGTGCTCGAAGGCGTCGAACGTGCAGACATCGCCGTCGATGTCATCCGCCAGGCACCCCGACAGCTGGCTCTGGTTGTTGGACTCGAACGGAATTACGTACAGCCGGGCGTGGCGCACGGCCAGCGCTCGCGGGTCCTGGGCGCGGATAGGCAGATGCTTCGTCACCTGGCGCGTGCGGACGTTGACCACGGCCACGCGGTTGCTGGTGGAGAGCGCCACGTAGGCCTTGCGGTTGTTGGCGAAGGCGATGCCCACGGGTTCGTCGAACCGCGTCGCCAGCGTGTCCGGGTCCACATCCTGAACGGTGGCGACAACCTGCCCGAAAGTGCGGCTTCGCGGATCGCTGTCGATGACGCTCACCGAGTCCGAGACGTGATTGCCCACCCAGACTTCCCGGCCGTCGGGGCGCGCGGCAACGCTCACCGGGTCGATGCCGACGTGGATGCGCCGGACGACTTCGCGCCGCTCGGCGTCGATGACGTCCACCGTGTCGGCAGGCGTGTTGGCCACGTAGACGCGCCCGCCGACGATGGCGATGGGATTGGCGTGCGGGCTGTTGAAGGTGGGATGGCCCACCTCGCGGCCAGCGCCGTCTTGCTCTTCGCTTGCCGCTGCGCCGGGGATCGGCACGACAAGGGGCGCCCCTCGCCCCGCCGTCGCGCCCGCCGCAGCCAGCACGGCGACGGCAGCAGCCCAACACGTCAGCGTTTTGCGTTCCACCTACGCGCCGCCTCCGATGCCAAATGTCGCCACTGAATAGTACATCGAGAAAGGCACCGAAGCACGAGCGAGCTGGCCCTGCTTTCCTACGTGCTCCCGCACGTCGTCTTGAAAACCAGCTCGGAAGCGCCGTCCTGACGTCGAGGGTGGCGACCGGACTGCGACTGTGCCACTGTCGCCACCCGACTCTCGTTTGGCAGGACGCCCATGACCAACCCCTTGCGCACCCCCGACGATCGCTTCGCCGAACTTGAAGACTTCCCCTACGCCCCCCGCTACGTCGAGGTGGCCGACCCGGACGGCGGCGCCTTGCGCATGCACTACGTCGATGCCGGGCCGCCACAAGCCGCGCCGATCCTCTGCCTGCACGGCCAGCCAACGTGGTCGTACCTGTACCGCAAGATGATCCCGCCGCTGGCGGACGCCGGACATCGCGTCGTGGCGCCGGACTTCATCGGCTTCGGCCGCTCCGACAAGCCCGCCGAGCGCTCCGACTACACCTACGCGCGCCACGTCGACTGGCTGAAATCGTTCCTCGACGCCCTCGATCTGAACGACATCACCCTGTTCTGCCAGGACTGGGGCGGCCTGATCGGCCTGCGCGCCGCCGCCGAACAGCCCGGGCGCTTCGCGCGCATCGTCGCCGCCAATACCGGGCTGCCGGACGCCGAGGGCGTGGCGGATGCCGATGCGAAGCGCGTCGGCGACGCCATGCGCAGCTACTACGCCAGCTTGCCGGTCCACCAGAGCGCGGTGGAAATGGGCATGGCGATGCGCGGCGATCGCTCGGGCATGGGTTTCCTGCACTGGGTGAAGTTCTGCGCCGAAACGCCGACGCTGCGCGTCAGCGACGTGGTGCGCGTGAGCGGCGGCGGGCAGCTTGGCGACGCCCAGGCGGCGGCATACGACGCGCCGTTTCCCAGCGACCGCTACATGGCCGGCGCGCGCCAGTTCCCGAGCCTCGTGCCGATCATGCCGGACAACCCGGCGATTGCCGCCAATCGAGCGGCCTGGCAGGTGTTCGAGCAGTGGCAAAAGCCGTTTCTCACCGCGTTCAGCGACGGCGACCCGGTGACCGCCGGCCGGCACGTTCGCTTTCAGGAGTCGATCCCCGGCGCCCGGCGCCAGCAGCACGTCACGATCGTCGGCGCTGGCCACTTTCTGCAAGAGGAGAAGCCGAACGAACTGGCCAGCGCCGTGCTGCAGTTCATCGCCGACAATCCGTAGCTCTTTCCCGTAGCTCTTTCGCGACGCCGGCAAGTCGTCCTGGCGATGCCGCGCTAGGGAAGATCTGATCAAGTGCCTTTGCGGGGAAAAAACACCGGCGGCCTTGCGGGGCGACACATCCTCAAGCAGCACGTGCCGAGGCGACGACGGACGGAACGCGCCATTTGCCACGTCCATTCGGAATCGAACCGCTAGAGGCCAGTGCTTCGACGACGGTCAGGCGCTCTTCCCGGCCCGCTCTTGCAGCGCCTCGCTGAGCTCCGCGTCCGGCCCAATGGCGTCGCGTCCGCCCGGGCCGAGAAACCGATGCACCATCAAGCGCCTGAGTTCGTCGCGTTCGCGGTCGCTGATCTCCTGGTACGCGGCGCTGTCGAGGAAGTGCTTGTAGGCGGCACTGGTGTCGTTCTTCGGCATGACGAACATCGGCGTCATGGCTTGCAGCATTGCTCTGCGCGATGTCGCGGTGCAAATGGAAGGGATCGAAGCCCGTCACCAGCGCCGCCGGCCCTTCCGGCGGCCAATCCAAATCCATCCCACGGGAAGTGCGCTCCGCAGCCGAACGCTCCTCGGCGCGGAGTGCGCACAGCATCTTGAGCCGTGCCCAGTAGAGCGGTCGGTCGTCAAAGATTCCGTTCCGCGCATCCGCCGCCGCTGCCTCCCACAGGCGCATCGGCGCATCCGGCTCGAACAGGATGTCGTCGTAGCGGTTGGCCACCGCCGGCATGGCGGCTTGGGCAGCGCCGATGCGCTCCTGCTCAGCGTCCGGTCGCGTCATTCGAAAAGACACCTCGAGAGGGACGGCCAGAGCTTGCCGGCGACGTAGCGGTTCGCCTTCCCTATCGAACCATGCGGGGCTTGGGCGGTCGTGCGTGTTCGCCCGGCAGCATCACCCGCATGGGGATTTTTTCGCGTTCGAATAGCGCACCGGAGAAGCCGGGGCCGGCATCCAAGTGGACGTGTTCCGTGGCGCAGAAGCGGTGCGCGCCGGCGCGCACCGCGCCGCCGAAACGGCCCGCGCGCCAGCCGGGCGGGAAGCCGACGTTCCCGACGGGGCGGCTGCCGGAGGCGAGCGCGACGGCGGCGTCGGGCTTGCGCCACCGGGTCAGTTCGCCGAACGAGAAGGTCGCCCGCCCGCCGGTGGCTTCGTAGAAGTTGACCTGCGGGTCGTCGGGGTCGTCCTGGGGACGCGAGAACCAGTCCAGCAACGCGCTCAGTTCGGCCATCTTCGCCTGGTCGGGCGGCTGCTCCTGGTCGGCGACGAGCACGGCTATGCCGCGAAACGCCCTCTGCGAGTCCGCCACGGTCGGCGTCCTCGGCCCGTGTTCCTCGATGATCCGCTCCACCGACCATTCTTCCACTTCCGACGCCGCGAAGACAAAGCCGCCTTGTTCGAACTCGCCCGTATATCGGGCGTCGCTCGCCACCCAGATGTCCGGCACTTCGCTGGCGGGCAGAAGCCCCGCCAGATAGAGCTCAATCGCGCTGTAGGGCTTGTCGCTTCCGAACACTGTACTGAAGTTGCCGGCGGAATACCGACCGTCGCCCAGGTCCCTCAGCTCCTGTCTGTCGAAGCCGCCGAGGACGCCGTTGGCGCTTGAGATTCCCCAGTGGGAGTCGTTGGTGGAGGACGGCAGCGCGGAGTTCGCCCATTGATGCATGATCTCGTGCAGCATCGTGTCGGGGTCGACGCAGAAATCTCCAAAAGTCTCGACCACGCCCAGCAGCTTGTCCGGCGAGCCGAGAAACCGCCCCAGGTTCCGCATCGGCCGGCCAGTGCCGGTCGCCGCGTTGTTCACCGACCTGTACTGGCCGCAGTAGCCGCCGCGGTCTAGGGCCGTGTTGGTGAAGACGAACAGGAAGTCGAAGGCGTCCTCGTAGATCTCGTAGAGCTTCGGCGCGAGCTCGTAGAAGTAGGTCCAGTCGTTCTGCCGCAGCGACGCGCTCGTTTCGCCCGAGATCTCCATCAGGACCAGGTTCTCGTCGAACTGCGTCGTCGCCACCTCGAGGGAGTCGTCGATGATCCGGTCGTACTCGCCAAGCAGCGAACCGAGGCGGACCACGCCGTCCGCGTCCCCGTCCCAGGCGTCGGCCTCGCCCAGAACGCCGCCCGAGATCGCAATCGCCGTGCCGGGACCTCGTCGCCACCACCACTCGTAGAAGGCCGTGACGGGGGAGGAACCGACGACCAGATCCAACGCTCCGTCGCCGTCCAGGTCGGATATCGCCGGCTTGCTCCTGTAGCCCAACCGCTCGCCGACTCCGCCGACCAGCTTCCACAGGCCAACGCCGTCGAGCTCAAGAGAGACGTGTCCCTTTCCCCAATTTGCGAACAAGTCCGGCGCGCCGACGGCGAGGTTGCTCAAGTACGAACCGGACGCGACGTAGACCGCGCCGCGCCAGCGGACCCCGACCGTGAAACCCTCTTCCCAGGGGTCGCCGATGACGGCGTCGTCGATGCCGTCGCCGTCCATGTCCGCGAAGGCCATGGCGCCGAACCCGCCATCGTTGCCGTAGTTGTCTCTGTTGCGCGGCACCAAGAGCAGCGAGCCCTCCTGCGCGACTGCGTGTTGGAGGCCGATGGTGCGGTCCGCCGTCCCGTCCGCCCGGTCGGCGGCATCCAACGCGGACGCCGAAATCAGGTAGCCTTGGTATGCATGCGATGGCAGCGGGGTGTCGGGGTAATGGAACACCGGCAGCTCCGCGGCCGCCATGAGATCGTCCAAGCCGTCGCCGTCGAAGTCGCCGGCCGCGACGTTGCGCCATCGGAAGCGTCCCTCGGTGCTCGTGGCGCGCCCGGACGCCACCAGATCCTCGATTTCCCCCGCCAGCTTCCACGAGGCGTCGCCGGCCGGGAAGAAGCCCAGGTCGAGCAGGCCGTCCTCCGCGCCGTCGGCGGCGTCGAGAACGGGAACGTCCGCCGCGGCGAGCAGATAGAGCGCGTTGGCTCCCCCCAAGAGGAGATCCGGCCGACCGTCGCCGTCGAACTCGCCATTGGCCAGGAAGAGGCCCAACTCGTCTCCCGGCGCCCCCACGATCCGGCGCGAGCGCCGACCGTGTTCGACGGAGGCCAGCGCGACGCGGCCGTCGACGGCGCCGTCCGCGGCGTCCAGAGCCGCCAGGTCGCGGCGCGCCAGCAGATACGCCGCGCCTCGGCGGTCGCCCTCCTCGGTCCCGGCGACGCTCGAATACGCCGGCGCGGCGATCAGGAGCTCGTCGAAGCCGTCGCCGTCCAGATCCGGCCCGCTGCCGACCCGCCAGCCGGCGCTGCCGGACTCGCCGAGGAACTCGTAGGAGCCGGGCTGCTCGACCAGGCGGCGGACGTCGACCACGCCGTCGCTGAACCCGTCGGCGCGGTCCGCGCCGCCCAGATCCAAGCCGGACACCAGATACGCCGAACCGGCGAAGCCGTCGAGCCCGTGGGCGCCGAGAAGGAGATGTCCGCGCAGCCGTCGCCGCCCATGTCGCCGACGACGGCGGCGGCGGCATCGGCCGAGGCGGCGGCGACGCCGAGATAGTGTCCGCCCGCCTCCGCCTGGCCGCCATCCGCCGGAAGGGCCGCCGCCGAGCAGCTTCCAGGAGCGCGGCTCGGCGGCGACCCGCCCGAGGTAGACGACGCCGTCGATCCGGCCGTCGGCGGCATCGGCGGCGGGCAGGTCCGCCAGCGACGCCAAGTAGACGGCGCCGACGACTCGACCATCGCTCGATGAAGAGCGGGGCGCCGACGACCAAGTCGCCGACGCCGTCGCAGTCGAAGTCGCCGGCGGCGATGGAATAGGACGCCGCATCCGCCCGGTGTTCGCCGACGAAGCGGTAGTGGCGGAAGTCCGCAACGTCCGGCGACGTGTGCCCGGACGCGTCGAGGGGCCGCCCGTCCACGGCGTCCGCCACCCCGTCGCCGTCGTCGTCGTCGTCCGCCAGGTTGCCGATGCCGTCGCCGTCGGTGTCCACGCTCTCGGTCGGATCGAGGGGCAGCGCGTCGCGCGCGTCGGCGATGCCGTCGTCGTCGTCGTCCACGTCCACGCCGTCCGCCACGCCGTCTCCGTCCGCGTCGCCGGGCAGCCCGCCCGGCGCGGGCGCGCTGGCCAGGCGCATGGCCGTCGAGATGTTCGTCAGCCGCCCGCCGCTCTCCATCAGGCTCATCACGCGCAGCGGCTGGCGCGACTCCACCGCCAGCCGCCACCTCCCCGCGCCGTCGCCCAGACGCCCGGCCAACTCCGCCCCGCCTTCCTCCAGCTGCGCCGCCGTCAACGTCCGCGCCGCGCCGGCGGGAACCTCCAGCCGCGCCGCTTCCGCGCTTCGCCGCCCGCGGTCGTCCGTTCCCCGCACCGTCACGGACGCCGCCTCCGCGCCGACGTTGACGATGCGCAGCAGGCTCCGCCCCCACGCGTTCGACCCCGGCGCGAAGGTCGCCACGCCGTGCCGGCCCAGGCCGCTCGGCGCCACGTCGTGCATCGGCGCGAGGAAGCCGTCCGCATGCCGCAGATGCGTCAGCGCCACGATGTCCAGCTCGATGTCCAGCTCGGACTCGAACCGCAGCCGCCAGTCTCCCGCGCCCGCGCCGATGCCGCTTGACAGTCCATTCAGCGCGTTGCCTTCCTCGAGGTCGCGGGAAGTGAAGCGCCGGGTCTGCCGGGGCCCCAGCGCCAGCTCCACCGGCCCGCGGGCGCCGCCGGCGTCGTCCACGGCGAAGATCCGCGCCGCGCCGGCCCGCGCCGAGCGGTTCACGACGCGCACCACGCCCTCTCCCAGCGGGTTCCCCGCCGCCGGCAGCCACGGCGACTCCAGGCGATGCGGGCGAGTCGAGAGGTTGACCAGATGGCCGCTGGGACTCCTCAGCAGGCTCATCCCCGCCCAGGCGCCCGCCTGCCCCTCCTGGACTCTCGACAGCCGCAGGCGCCACCCGCCGGCGCCCAGCCCGGCGTCCGCCAGCGCCGTCCCCGAAAACGTCTGCGGAACCGCCTTCGAGACGGCGATGCGCCCCTCGCGCGCATCGCCGGCGTCGTCGTGGCCGTGCAGCAGAAGCTCTTCCCGGTCGGCACCGTCCGCGCGGCCGCCCCGGTGCTCCAGCCGGATGGAGGACTCCCGAAGCCCGTCCGAGTCCGGATCGACGGCGTGGAAGACGGGAAGGCCGAGCGACACGGGCGCCTGGTCGTGCATCGCCGTCAGAAGGCCGCCTGCGTAGTGCAGCAGGCGTACGTCAAGACTTCCGATCGACGGCGTGGAAGACGGGAAGGCCGAGCCAGATCGCCGTCCGTAGGCGTACGTCAAGACTTCGATGTCCAGATCCGTCTCGAACTCCAGCATGTCGACGGCGCCGACGCGCCCGCCGTGGGAGACGAAGCCGGCGACCCTGGGATTGTTCGGCGACATCTGGAAGCGGCGGAAGTTCGCCGCCGCGTTGCCCGCCAGACCGAAGCGCAGCTCGAACTGCCGCGTCTTGGCGCCAATGCTCGCGTCCGAGGAGAACCCGGTGATCCGCACCTCGCCGCTCTCGGGCCCGTGGTTGACGACGCGCACGAACCCGGCGGGCGGAAAGAACCCCGCCCGCGGCCTGTCGAAGGCCAGCCAGGCGCCCTGTTCGGCGACGCGCCCCAGCCCGCCGTCCAGCGCCGCGCGGCCCAGCGGGTTGCCGGTCAGATCCACCGAGGCGCCCGCGCCGAGCCCGGCGTTCGCCGCCAGCGGCGACACGTCCGCCACCTGGTTGCGCGCGAGGTCCAGCACCCTCAGCGCCCCGAGGCCGGCCAGCGGCGCGAGGTCGGCCACCTGGTTGTCCGGCAGCCGCAATTCCTCGAGATTGGCGGCGTGCTCGATGCCGTCCAGGCGCGCGATCGCGTCCAGATGCTCCCCTTGGTGGCGCAAGCGGCGCAGCCGGTGCAGGTCGCCGCGGAGGATCGGCTCGTCAGCGCCCTTCCCGAAGCACGCACGCAGCCGTCGCGCCAGCGCGCCGTCGGCGACCGGCACCGGCGCCTGCCGCGTCGTCCAATCCAGCTCCGCCGCCCGCTCGGGCCCGAAGAGCGCACACGAGGAAGAAAGCGTCTCCCCAAGGGCCCCCGCCGGCCAAATGAAGACCGACACGAAGGCGAATCTCCTCCAGCGACAAACGCCAAGTGCCCCTCTCCGCATCGGGCATCGCCGGTGCGTGGTGGCTGCCGCTTGGTCGGTCGTCACGGTCGGCCCTCTCTTCGTCAAGCCAGCGCGGGCACTCAATGGGTGTGATCCGAGGTCGTCGCGCCGGTCGAGTCCGTCACGGTGACCGCGACATCGGGGAAGCTAGGGGCTGCGCGGCGCGTGCGCATCGTAAGGCTGGAACCAGTGGATGGGTCGGAGACCCAGCCGCTGCCCACCACGCGCCACGAATAGGAATACGGCGGCGTCCCGCCGGAAACGGCCGCCGACGCCGTGGCCGTGTTTCCAGAGACGGAGACGGAAACGCTGACGGTGAAGAACGTCGGGCGGCGGCAATCGACAGTTGTGCCGCCGCAAATACCTCGGCATTGCCACGTCGCGGTACCGCCAACCCGTGTACCCACCGAGCAGCCGGTCGCGCTGCACGCGCCGTTTTGCGCCGGCGAGACGGTGCAGCTGGTGCTGGTGGCGCTGCCCCAACTGCCGTCGGTGCCGCACTGGAACGTCGCGGAGCCGCTGCGGCAGGAGGCGGTGTCCGATACGGTTACGGATGTTTCAGCATCAGTCGGGCCCACCCGAGACGAGCAGCTGCCCCAGCTCACGCTCTGGCTGGGACAAGGTGGGGGCCGGCAGTCAACAGTTCTGCCGCCGCAGCGGCCGGCGCATTGCCATCTCGTATTGTCAATGCGAACCAGGTCGCCCGCCGAACAGGTATTCAGTGCGTTGCCGCACCGGCCGTTCACAGGAGACGTGACGGTGCAGCTGGCGTTGGTGGCGCTGCCCCAACTGCCGCTGCTGCTGCACTGGAATGTCGCAGATCCGGTGCGGCAACCGACGGTGTTCGAGACCGTTGCGCTTGTGCCAGCGGCAGTCGGGCCCACATCAGAGGAGCAGCCGCTGCCCCAGCTCTCCGTTTGGCGAGGGCAAGGTGCGGGCGGGCAGTCAACAGTTCTGCCGCCGCAGCGGCCGGCGCATTGCCATCTCGTATTGTCAATGCGAACCAGGTCGCCCGCCGAACAGGTATTCAGTGCATTACCGCACTGGCCGTTCACAGGAGACGTGACGGTGCAGCTGGCGTTGGTGGCGCTGCCCCAACTGCCGCTGCTGCTGCACTGGAATGTCGCAGATCCGGTGCGGCAACCGACGGTGTTCGAGACCGTTGCGCTTGTGCCAGCGGCAGTCGGGCCCACATCAGAGGAGCAGCCGCTGCCCCAGCTCTCCGTTTGGCGAGGGCAAGGTGCGGGCGGGCAGTCAACAGTTCTGCCGCCGCAGCGGCCGGCGCATTGCCATCTCGTGTTGTCAATGCGAACCAGGTCGCCCGCCGAACAGGTATTCAGTGCATTACCGCACTGGCCGTTCACAGGAGACGTGACGGTGCAACTGGCGTTGGTGGCGCTGCCCCAACTGCCGCTGCTGCTGCACTGGAATGTCGCGGACCCGCTACGGCAAGCAGCCGCTGCCCCACGGTGTTCGAGACCGTTGCGCTTGTGCCAGCCGCCGCCGGGCCCACCCGAGAGGAGCAGCCGCCGCCCCAGCTTTCGGTTTGGAGAGGGCAACGAGGGCACACGCAGTCCTCCGATTCCGTTGCTGGCGGCTTGGTCGATTGAGGACAGTCAGCTCCCCCGCAGCCGGGGGCGATGCAAGTGACTGTGCGGCTTCGGGTTCGCTTGCAACTCCCACCGGATGGCAGGCAGTTGCTCCAGCCTCCCCAAAGCCCCCTCCGCCATACGCCGTCCCTCGGGCTGTTCCCGGTGCAGACCCGCGAGAATGCACCAGAGCAATTGCTGCCGCCGCAACCTGGCGACGGCAAGCTGCACGTTCGCGTCTGCGTGCCGCTGGCGCCGCAGGCGGTGGCTGAGCACCTGCTCCAAGCCGACCAGCCGCCATTCCTCGGGCTGTTCCCGGTACAGGATTGCGAGGCTGTGCCAGAGCAACTGCTGCCGCCGCAACCTGGCGACGGCAGGCTGCATGTTCGCGTCTGCGTGCCGCTGGCACCGCAAGCGCTGGCAGAGCAGCTGCTCCAAGGCGACCAGCCGCCGGGTCTCGGATCGCTGCCGGTGCAGGAGCGCGAGGACGCGCCAGCGCAGGCGCTGCCGCCACAGGCCGGCGACGGGTGGGTGCATGCCCGCGTCTGCGTGCCGCGCAAGCCGCAGGCGCTTGCCGAGCAGGCGCTCCATGCGGACCAGCCGCCGTCCACCGGTTCGTTCGCCGTGCAGGAGCGCGACGACGGCCCGCTGCAGGCGCTGCCGCCGCAGCCCGGCGACGGGTTGTCGCAGGTTCGCGTTTGAGTGCCGGTGGCGCCGCAACTGGCGGCGGAACAGCTGCCCCATGCGGACCAGCCGCCATCGACGGGAGCGTTGCCCGTGCAGGCGCGCGTTTCGCTCGTGCCCCGGGTGCCGTCCAGCTTCAGGCATTCCTGGCCGCCTTGGGGCGATGGATTGTCGCAATGGCGGGTCTGCGTGCCGCCGCTGCCGCAGGCGGTCGCCGAGCAGGTGCTCCAGTCCGACCAGCCGCCGTCCACCGCCATGAACTTGAGGCACTTCTCCGAGTTCTCGCCGCCGTGCAGACCGTCGCAGCGCCACAGATACGCGTTCGAGCTGTCCGGGATCGCCCCATCGTTGGCCGTGCCGGCCGCGCAGCCGTTGCGAACGCTGTCGTCGCACACGCCGTCCACCGGCACGTCCTCGACGCGGATGAAGCACTTGCTCGAGTTCCGCCCGCCGTGCTCGCCGTCGCAGCGCCAGAGGTATCCCGTCGAGTTGTCCGCGAACGCCGCGTCGTTGGGCGTCCCGGCCGTGCAGCCGTTGCGCACGCTGTCGTTGCACGCGCCGTCCACCGGCACGAACTTGCTGCACCTGCCGGAGTTCCGGCCGCCGTGCTCGCCGTCGCAGCGCCAGGCGTAGACGGTTGGACTGTCCGGGAACGCCGCGTCGTTGGCGGTGCCGGCCGAGCAGCCGTTGCGAACGCTGTCGTCGCATGCGCCGTCCACCACGTCCGACACGGGGATGTGGCACTTCTCCGAGTTCCGCCCGCCGTGCTCGCCGTCGCAGCGCCACAGGTACACCGTGGCGTTGTCCGCAATCGCGTCGTCGTTGGCCGTGCCGGCCGTGCAGCCGTTGCGCACGCTGTCGTCGCACGCGCCGTCCACCGGCATGAACTTGTGGCACTTGCTCGAGTTCCGCCCGCCGTGCAGGCCGTCGCAGCGCCAAAGGTACGCGTTCGAAGTGTCCGGGAACGCGGCGTCGTTGGCCGTGCCTGTCGTGCAGCCGTTGCGGACGCCGTCGTCGCACGCGCCGTCCACGGGCATGAACTTGTGGCACTTGTCCGAGTTCTCGCCGCCGTGCAGGCCGTCGCAGCGCCAGAGGTACGCGTTCGAAGTGTCTGCAATCGCGTCGTCGTTGGCCGTGCCGGCCGAGCAGCCGTTGCGGACGCTGTCGTCGCACGCGCCGTCCACGGGCATGAACTTGTGGCACTTGTCCGAGTTCTCGCCGCCGCGCAGGCCGTCGCAGCGCCAGAGGTACGCGTTCGAAGTGTCCGCGACCGCGTCGTCGTTGGCCGTGCCGGCCGAACAGCCGTTGCGGACGCTGTCGTCGCACACGCCGTCCACGACGTCCGCCACGCGGATGTGGCACTTGCTCGAGTTCCGCCCGCCGTGCAGGCCGTCGCAGCGCCAGAGGTACGTCGTCGCGTTGTCCGGGATCGCCGCGTCGTTTGGCGTGCCGGCCGAGCAACCGTTGCGCAAGCCGTCGTCGCAGACGCCGTCCACGGGAAGGAACTTGACGCACCTGCCGGAATTCTGGCCGGCGTTCAAGCCGTCGCAGCGCCACGCGTATTCGGTTGGCGTGTCCGGGAACGCCGCGTCGTTGGGCCGGCCCGCGGCGCAGCCGTTGCGCACGCTTTCGTCGCATACGCCGTTCGTCGCGAACCACAGTTCGCATATTCCGGAGTTCGTTCCGCCGTGCAGGCCGTCGCAGCGCCAGGCATGCACGGACGGGCCGTCGGGGATCGCGGCGTCGTTGGGCGTGCCGGCGGAGCAGCCGTTGCGGACGCTCTCGTCGCACGCGCCGTTGACCGGGTCCTGTCCCATCGCCGGCTGGGCGGCGCACAGCGCCCAAGCCAACAGTGCGCCCGCAACCGAACTGCGGGTCTTGACCATCGCCGCCGCCTTCCCACGCTTGCGTTCCGACACTATAGCCGAGATTTGGTCAGCTGTGCCACCAAACCCAGCACGAGCACGTCGGCACCCTGCCGGGCATCTCCGAGCGGTTCATGGTTCCGCTGCTCGAAGCGCTGCTGGCCATGTTCCCGTTCCACGTGCTCGGCTTCCACGCCGACAACGGCTCCGAGTACGTCAACCACCGCCGCTGGCGAAGCTCAAGTCGCTGCCGGACGCCGCCAGCTTCCTCAAGGACGGTGCGACCTTCAACGCCCTCGACCGCGCCGCCACCGCCCAGACCGGCCTGCAGGCCGCCGAAGCGATCAACCGCGCCCGCGACGAACTGTTCCGGAAAGTCCACGGCGCGCCGGCGGCGGCGCGCCTGCATCCGCAGCGGCCTGTACGACGACTTCTGGCGCCAGCGGCGCGGACCGCCAGTCCCCGCGGCGGAGCGGCTGGCGCACTGAAACGTCGCACACACCCGTGCGCAGCGCAGCCTGCCGGACGGCCGTTTCCTGTGCCATAATCCGGCGCTTTCCGAGCTTTTCCGACAAGGGGGCGCTATCCGTGGGCCAGTTCGAAGCCATCGTGCAAGCCAAGCCCGGCACCGACGCAGCCTCCGCTGCCTACGTGCCGCCGTTCCAGCTGACCGAGGGGCAGCCGCCGCCCATCGCCGCGAACGGCGGCCTGTCCTACATGTCCTTCGACCGCGATGGCGACGCCGGCACGGCCGCGGCGCTGGAAGCGGCCCTCGCCCAGGTTGCCGAAGGCGAAGGGCAGGCGGTCATCGACATGATCGAGAGCGCACCGCCCGGGCCCATCGAAACCAAGTGGGGGCTGGGCTTTCGCAGCTACGACGAGTGCATGGAGCACATTCGCGCCAAGGGCATCGAAGCGCCGGAAGGCGGCGTGGCGCTGCCGCTGCGCTACACCATCCACGAACAGCCCTCCTACTCCGTCGTCTCCTCGAACGCGCTGTGGCGGCGCCCGAAGTTCGAGCCCCGCGCCAACGAGCTGCGCCAGTACGAACGCGATCACGGGCGCCGCTGCCTGTACTTTCCGCAGGTGCTGCGCGACGCCCGGCGCATGGAGGAATACCACCCCGGCCTCTCGCCAAGCAGCCCCGAGTGCATGGACCGGCTGGGCGTGGCGCTGGCGCACTGCGAATCCAGGTGCAGCAACTTCTACGACTCCGCCGAGGTGCGGCAGGTGTTCTACCCTGAGATGGAACGGCTGCTGCTCGCGTTCTTCCCCGGCGCCACCGACGCCCTTGTCTACAACCACGACGTGTTCGACAAGGACTACCAGGGCGACCGCACGGAAGACCAGGAGGCGAAGAACCCGGGCGTCAACGGCGGCTACGCGCACTTGGTACACAACGATCTGAACGACAACAGCGGCCGCGTGCGCTGCCGCGAACTGCTGACCAAGAATCTGCGCAACTTCGGCCGCGAGCAGCGCTACACCGAGCAGGAGGCCGACGCCAAGATGGTGCGCCGGTTCATGTCCATCAACCTCGCCAAGCCCATGGAGACCGTGCGCCAGTTCCCCTTCGTGCTGTGCGCCTGGCCGTCCTTTGCGGACCAGCCGTACATCACCAACTACCGCATCTACGACGACCGGGTGGGCGAAACCACCCGCTTCACCTACCGGCCCGAGCACGAGTGGTACTGGTTCCCGCAGCAGACGCCCACCGAGGTGTCGATGCTGAAGTGCTACGACTCGGTGACGGACGGCTCGGTGTCGCGCTGGTCGTTCCACAGCGCCTGCATCGACCCCACCGCGCCGGAGGACGCGCCCTGCCGGAGGAACGTCGTCGTAAGGTCTTTCGTCTTCTTCTAGCGGCCGCCGAAAGGCGCCTTGCCCCAGCCGGCGCTGCGCCTCAATCCGCCCGCCGGCGCAGCAGTTCCAAGGCTTCGGCGGCGCCGCTGTATTCCGCCCAGCCTGCCGGCGTGCCGCCGTGAGCGCCATCCACCACGGTGGCATCGGCGCCGCGGTCCAGCAGCGCCTTCAAGCACTGAACGCTGTTGTGCTGCGCCGCCAAGTGCATGGCCACGGCGTCGACGCCGTGGCCTTCGCCGCCCCAGTCGTGGCGAAGGTCGGGGTTCGCGCCGTGGTCGAGCAGCCACGTCGCCGCGGCCACCTTGTCCGCGTAGCAGGCCCACAGCAGCGGCGTGCCGCGAAACGCGTTGGCGTCGACGTCCGCGCCCCGCTCCACCAGCGCCGCCATTGCGCCGCACTGATCGTTGCGCGCCGCCCAGGAGAGCGCCTCGTCGAGCACCTCCTGGCGAGCGCGGGTTCGTTGCCAAGCGGGGAAGAAGATCGGCGCGTAGAAGCCGAGCCCCACGGTGGCCTCTTCGGTCAAGCGTTCGCCGTCGAAGAAGCGCTGCACGTCGGCGCCGAGCGCGGCGGCGCTGCGCAGATTGTCGGGACACCTCGGCGTCAGCGCCTCGCCCATGTACGCCTTGGCGTAGAACAGCGCGTACGACAACGGCGTGGCACCATCCAAACCGTGCGCCTCGGCGCGCACCTTAGCGCCGGCCGCAACCAGCCGCTTGGCCAAGTCGTCGTGACCGGCCATCGCCGCGGTGTGCAGCGGCGTCCAGCCTTGGTGGTCGGCGGCAGAGGGGTCCGTGCCCGCCGCCAGGATCGCGTCCACGGCGGCGTGCTGTTGCGGCGTGCCGTCGACCCGGGGAATGGCGATGTCGCCGGTGGCGGCTCGACACGACAGGTCGAGCAGCGTTCGTCCATCGCCATCCCTTGCCGTCAGAACCTCGGGCGAACGATCGAGGATCGCGGCAAGCATCTCCAAGTTGCCATCCCGCGCCGCATTGGCGGCACTGGCGAAATCGTCGGACATGAAAGACTCCTGCAACCACGCAACGGACAGTGTACGGCATCGGCTCGGTCGAGCATCGGGCCAGGCTCCTGACGACAGGCGCCGGAGCTACTTGGGTTGCGACGCATTGGCGCTCCGCCAGTGCAGGTAGCGGGCAAGATGCAGGTCCCGGGGGTTGGCGTGCCAGCCGCCGACGTCGGGCGCAACCAGGCTGCGGATGGAGACGGAGTACAGCGGCACCACCGGCGCGAGTTCCAGCGCCGCGCGTTCCGCCTGCCGCAGCAGCGACAAGCGCTGCTCCAGCGAGACGGTTCCCTTGGCCCGATCCATCAGCCCATCGACGTCGGCGTCGGCGAAACGGCCGTAGTTGACGTCGCCGCTCTCGGACATCAGCAGCTCCAGATAGTGTTCCGGGTTGTTTTCGCCGAACCAGCCAGCCTGGGCGACCTCGAAGTCGCCCTGGCGCAGTGCGGCGAAGTGGGCGTTCAGCTCGGCGTGGTGCAGCAGCGTACGCACGCCGATCGCCTTCCACATCGACGCGATGGCGACGTTCACTTTCTTGTTGTCCGCGCCGGCAATGTGGCGCAGGGTAATGGCGAGGGGGTTGTCGTCGTCGTAGCCAGCCTCCGCCAAGAGCGCCTTCGCCGCGTCCTGATCCACCGGCCTCGGCGCCACGTCGCTGGAGTAGTCGGCGACGATGGGCGGCACGAACGACGCGCTGGGCATCTCGCCGCTCTGCAGGACGCGCCGGGCGATCAAGCTCCGATCCACCGCCAGCGCCAAAGCGCGGCGGACGCGCACGTCGTCGAAGGGCGGGCGGTCGACGTTGAACACCAGGTACATGATGGAAAGCAGCGGCGCGACGTGAACCTGCTCGGGCATCTCGCGCCGCAGCCACTCGATCTCGCCGGGCGGGAAGTCGCCGACGACGTGCAGTTCGCCGCTGCGATAGCGGTTGTAGGCGGCAAGGCGATCGGCGGTGGGATGGAACAGCACTCGCTCTACCTGAACCGTGGCGCTGGCGTGGAAGTGCGGGTTCTTGCGAATGCGCACGAAGCCCTGGGGCTGCCATGCGTCGAGGACGTAGGCGCCGTTGCCGACCATGCTGCCCGGCTTCACCCAGCGCTCGCCCAGGCGCTCCACCACGTGCTTCGGCACCGGATAGCCGGTCGGATAGGCCAGCCGCTCGGCAAAGAACGGAAACGGCCGGGCCAGTTGGATGCGCAGCGTGTGTTCGTCCAGCGCCCGCACGCCCAGCGTCTCGGGCGGCGCTGCGCCGCGGTTCACCTCGGCGGCGCCGTCGATGGCGTACAGGAAGTACGCCAGGCTCGCCGCGGTGCTCGGCTTCAGCAGCCGCCTCATGGCGTAGACGAAGTCCCCGGCGGTCACCGGCGCGCCGTCGGACCAGCGGCCGTCTTCGCGCAGCTTGAAGGTCCATGTCAAACCGTCCGGCGACGTCGTCCAGCTGCGCGCGGCGCCCGGAATCAAACGGCCAAGGGCATCGTGGCTGGTCAAGCCCTCGAACAGGTTGGCGAGGATCTTCTCCTCCAGATTGAGGTTGTAGCGGTGCGGATCCAAAGTCAGCGGTTCGCCGCCGTTGCCGATGCGCAGCTCCTTGGCCGACAGGCCCAGCGCAGCCATTGCCGCGGCGACGCACAACAGGCGGCGGAGCGTCACTGGTCGCGTTCCCAGTGCCGCTCCAGCTGCATGAACAGCAGCGTTGCCGACCAAGCGATGAGAATGAGGCCGATCAGCCCTTCGGCGCCCACCAGGGCGCGTATCGGACCCACCGGACTGAGGTCGCCAAGCCCGACGGTGGTGTAGATGGCCGCCGAGAAGTAGACGTAGTCGAGCAGCGTGGATGCCCCCTCGATGTGGCCGAAGCCCGAGTCGGCAAGCAGCCCGTAGGCAATGCCGAACAGCCATATTTCCACGACGTGAACCAGCAACAGCAGCAGTGGCGCGACGATCAACGGCGCACGCGGGGTCGTGCGCCGTTCTCCCCGAGACGCCCGGTAGATGCGTTTCATCGCCAGGCAGTGCAGCGCCACGCAGGGCACGGCGACGATGCCCGCGAACCCGTAGGCGACGATTTCCAGCTGGGCTTCCACCTCGACGTGCTTGCACTCGGCCGAAGAAGCGCCCAAGCCTAAACCATCGCGTAGGCCATCGGGCGCGAGGCGGCGCGTCACACCACGGAGGATCTTTGGTGTGGCTCGCCGCCGCAGTTGGGCTAGAATCTTCGCTCAAGTCCGGCGAGGGTGCGGCGCATGCGCGACCCTCGCCTGTTTCGTGTCGGGAAGCCAATGTCCGCGCTGCTCATGCTGGAAGATGGGAGTCTCTTCCGGGGCGTATCCATAGGTGCGCCCGGCTCGGCCGTTGGCGAGGTGGTCTTCAACACCGCCACGAGCGGCTACCAGGAGATCCTCACCGACCCTTCCTACGCCCGGCAAATCGTCACCCTCACCTATCCGCACATCGGCAATACCGGCGTCAATGGCGAAGATGCCGAGTCCGAACGCCCTTGGGCGGCAGGCCTCGTCGTCCGCGACTGTCCGCGAACCCACTCCAGCTGGCGCAGCCAGCAGTCGCTGCCCGAGTACCTGGCGCAGCATGGGGTGGTGGCGATGGCGCAGCTGGACACGCGGCGCTTGACGCGCCTGATTCGGCAGCGAGGCGCCCTCGCCGGCTGCATCGAAACTGGCGAAGCCGCGGATGCAGGCAGCGCCTTGGCCAAGGCGCGGGCCTTTCCCGGGCTCGCCGGGATGGACTTGGCGCAAGTGGTGTCGCGGCGCGAAGTCGGCTGCTGGAGCGAGGGCGGCTGGTCGCCGGACGAAGGCTATCGGCAGCCAGCGGCGGCGGCGCCCGGGGAACGCCGTCACGTCGTTGCCTACGACTTCGGCGTCAAGCGCAACATCCTGCGACTGCTGGCGGAGCGCGGCTGCCATCTGACCGTGGTGCCGGCGCGAACCACGGCGGAGGAAGCCCTCGCCCTTGCCCCGGACGGCGTGTTTCTCTCCAACGGCCCGGGCGATCCCGAACCCTGCGACTACGCCATCGCGGCCACGCGGCGGTTTCTCGCCGAAGGCGTGCCGCTGTTCGGCATCTGCCTCGGCCATCAGATCCTCGCCCTTGCCTGCGGCGGCAGAACCCTGAAGATGCCCTTCGGCCACCACGGCGCCAACCATCCGGTGCAGGATCTGGCCACCAGCAGCGTCGTCATCACCAGTCAGAACCACGGCTTCGCGGTGGATGGCGAGAGCCTGCCGGAGCGCGTGCAGGTGACCCACACGTCGCTCTTCGACGGCAGCGTGCAGGGCATTCGCTGCAGCGACCGCCCGGCGTTCGGCTTCCAGGGCCATCCAGAAGCGAGCCCCGGCCCCCAGGACTGCGGCCACCTGTTCGACCGCTTCATCGACATGATGCGCGATGCCTAGGCGCACGGACATCGAATCGGTGCTGATTCTCGGCGCCGGGCCCATCGTCATCGGCCAGGCCTGCGAGTTCGACTACTCCGGCGCGCAGGCCTGCCGGGCGCTGAAGAACGACGGCTACCGGGTGGTGCTGGTGAACTCCAATCCCGCCACCATCATGACCGATCCGGCCACCGCCGACGCCACCTACGTCGAGCCGGTGGAGTGGCGCACGGTGGCGCGGATCATCGCCGCCGAGAAGCCGGCGGCGCTGCTGCCCACCATGGGCGGCCAAACCGCCCTCAACTGCGCCCTGGATCTGGTGCGCGAGGGCGTGCTGGAGGCGCACGGCGTGGAGATGATCGGCGCCAGCCAGGACGCCATCGACAAGGCCGAAGACCGCGAGCGCTTCATCCGCTCGATGGACCGCATCGGCCTCGCCACGCCGCGTTCGGCGATCGCCCACAGCATCGAGGAAGCCTTGCAGGTTCAGGGGCGCATCGGCTTTCCCTGCATCATCCGTCCGTCCTTCACCTTGGGCGGCAGCGGCGGCGGCGTCGCCTACAACCGCGACGAGTTCCTCGACATCTGCCATCGCGGCCTGGACCTGTCGCCTACCAGCGAACTGCTCATCGACGAATCCCTGCTCGGCTGGAAGGAGTTCGAGATGGAGGTGATCCGCGACCGGCGCGACAACTGCATCATCGTCTGCTCCATCGAGAACCTGGACCCGATGGGCATCCACACCGGCGATTCGATCACCGTCGCGCCAGCGCAGACCCTCACCGACAAGGAGTACCAGCTGCTGCGCAACGCCGCCATCGCCGTACTGCGCGAAATCGGCGTCGAGACCGGCGGCTCCAACGTGCAGTTCGCCGTCGATCCGGCGAGCGGGCGCATGGTGGTGATCGAGATGAACCCCCGGGTCTCGCGTTCTTCGGCGCTGGCCTCGAAGGCGACGGGCTTTCCCATCGCCAAGGTCGCCGCCAAGCTGGCCGTCGGCTACACGCTGGACGAACTGGCCAACGACATCACCGGCGTCACCCCGGCGTCCTTCGAGCCGGCCATCGACTACGTGGTCACCAAGGCGCCGCGCTTCACTTTCGAGAAGTTCCACCAGGCGGACGACCGGCTGACCACGCAGATGAAGTCCGTCGGCGAAGCGATGGCCATCGGCCGCACCTTCAAGGAGTCGCTGCAGAAAGCCCTGCGCAGCTTGGAAACCGGCATCGCCGGCCTCGATTCGCGCCTGGCCGAGGGCGACGACGGCGACCGCGACAAGACCCTGGTGCAGGAGCTGAGCCGCGCCGGGCCCGAGCGCATCCTGCACGTCGCGGACGCCTTCCGCAGCGGCTACGACGTGCCGACGGTCGCCCAGGCCACCGGCATCGACCCCTGGTTCCTGGCGCAGATCGAAGAACTGGTGGACGCCGAAGCCGCGCTGGTCGAGCGCAAGATCGGCGATTTGAGCGGCGAAGACTGGCGCGGCCTAAAGCGCGACGGCTTTTCCGATGCGCGTTTGGCGGCGCTGCTCGGCTGCGCCGAAGACGAAGTGCGCGCGGCGCGCCTCGACCTCGGCGTCAAGCCGGTGTTCAAGCGCGTCGACACCTGCGCGGCGGAGTTTCCCGCCACCACCGCCTATCTCTACTCCACCTACGAGGAAGAGTGCGAAGCCGAACCTTCCGAGCGGCGCAAGATCATGGTGCTTGGCGGCGGCCCGAACCGCATCGGGCAAGGCATCGAGTTCGACTACTGCTGCGTCCACGCGGCCCTCGCCATGGGCGAGGACGGCTTCGAGACGGTCATGGTCAACTGCAATCCGGAGACGGTGTCCACGGACTACGACATCTCCGATCGACTGTACTTCGAGCCGGTGACCCTCGAAGACGTGCTGGCCATCGTGGACGTGGAGAAGCCCGACGGGCTGATCGTGCAGTTCGGCGGCCAGACGCCGCTCAAGCTGGTGGACCGCCTGCACGCCGCCGGGGTGCGCATCATCGGCACCAGCTCCGACGCCATCGACCGCGCCGAAGACCGGCAGCGCTTTCAAGCGGTGATCGACAAGGCGGGGCTGCGCCAGCCCTCCAACCGCACCGCCGTGGACCTGCAAGGCGGCATCGCCGCGGCGGAGGAGATCGGCTATCCCATCGTCGTCCGCCCGTCCTACGTGCTGGGCGGTCGCGCCATGGAGGTGGTGTACGACGCCCAGGAGCTGAAGCGCTACTTCGCCAGCGCGGTGGATGCCTCGAACTCGGCGCCGGTGCTGCTCGACCGCTTCCTGGAGCAGGCGGTGGAAGTGGACGTGGACGCCGTGTCCGACGGCGAACGGGTGGTGATCGGCGCCATCATGCAGCACATCGAGCAAGCTGGCGTCCACTCCGGCGATTCCGCCTGCGCCCTGCCGCCGTTCTCGCTCTCCGAACGGTTGCAGGACGACATCCGCCGGCAGGTGAAGTCGCTGGCGCTGGAACTCGGCGTGGTCGGCCTGATGAACGTGCAGCTGGCCTTGCAGGGCGCCGAAGCGGACGGTGCTGGCGACATCTACGTGCTGGAAGTGAATCCCCGCGCCTCGCGCACGGTGCCCTTCGTCTCCAAGTGCATCGGCGTCTCGCTGGCCAAGGTGGCGGCGCGCTGCATGGCCGGCACGAGCCTGGCCGAACAGGGCTTTACCGAGGAGATCGTTCCCAACGTCGTCTGCGTGAAGGAGTCGGTGTTTCCTTTCCCCAAGTTCCCGGGCGTGGATCCGATACTCGGCCCGGAGATGAAGTCCACCGGCGAAGTGATG
This sequence comes from Candidatus Azotimanducaceae bacterium, assembly GCA_965199875.1. Lineage (GTDB taxonomy): Bacteria > Pseudomonadota > Gammaproteobacteria > Pseudomonadales > Azotimanducaceae > VXYL01. The sequence continues at coordinate 1,531,579 of OZ241346.1, forward strand.
GGCGTTGGCGATTCCTTCGCGGAAGCGTTCGCCAAGGCGTCCCTGGGCGCTGGCGTGCGCCTGCCCCGGGGCGGCAAGGCGTTCGTCAGCGTCAAGCCTTCGGACCGGCCCTTCGTTGGCCGGGTCGGCAAGGCGCTGGCCGCGCTCGGCTTCGACATCGTGGCCACCCGGGGCACGGCGCGGCAACTCGCCGCCGCCGGCGTCGATTGCGCCGTCGTCAACAAGGTCACCGAAGGCCGCCCGGACATCGCCGATCTGCTCAAGAACGACGGCGTCGACCTCATCATCAACAGCACCGAGGGACGCCAGGCCATCGCCGACTCGGCGGTGATCCGCCGACTCGCGCTGCAGCGCAAAGTGTGCTACACAACCACCTTGTCCGGCGGCGAGGCGTTCTGCACCGCGATACGCGACGGCCGCACGGACACGGTACGGCGACTGCAGGAGCTGCACGCGCAACTGGCGGCGACGACATGACCCCAATGACGGTAGAAGGCGCCGAACAGCTGCGCACCGAGCTCGCGCATCTGAAGAACGTCGTGCGGCCGAGCATCTCGAAGGCCATCGGCGCGGCCCGGGAACACGGCGATCTGCGCGAGAACGCGGAATACCACGCGGCCAAGGAGCGCCAGGGGCTCACCGAGGCGCGCATCCGCCACATCGAATCCCAGCTCGCCGACGCGCAGATCATCGACATCACCAAGATCCGCCCCACCGGCAAGGTCATCTTCGGCGCCACCGTGACGCTGTTCGACGTCGGCAACGACGAGCAGGTGCGCTACAAGATCGTCGGCGAGGACGAAGCCGACATCAAGGCCAGCAAGGTCTCGGTGATGTCGCCGCTGGCCAAGGCGATGATCGGCAAGTCCGCCGGCGACGCCGCCATCGTCGAGACGCCAAGCGGCCAGCGCGAATACGAAGTCGAGGAAATCGACCACATCTAGCGAAGCGAGACCGCGCCTTGAGACAAGACCTCGAGGCTGGCGCGAACTTCGGACGGCTTGTCGTCCAACCGCCGATTGTGGCCAAGGCGCGGCCATGCTAAGGTTCGCGCTTGTTCGTCGGCCATGCGCTTGCGGCCGGCGGGAAGCACCGGCACTGGCGGAAGCATCGAGGGCAAGCCTTTGAAGGACATGGGCAAAAACCTGCTACTTTGGCTGATTATCGGCGTCGTGCTGCTGACGGTGTTCAACACCTTCAACGTCAGCAACGAACCGCGAGTCGAAACCTATTCGTCGTTCATCAAGCAGGTGCGCGACGGCCACGTCGAATCGGTGACCTTCCAAGGCGCCGAGATCGTCGCCACCCGCTACAACAAGGATCGCTTCAAGGTCGTGCTGCCTTCGGTGGGCGACCCGAAGCTGCTCGACGACCTGCTGAACCACGACGTCAACGTCGAGGGCAAGATGCCCGAAGAACAGAGCTTCTGGGCGCAGCTGGTCATCGCCAGCTTCCCGATTCTCATCATCATCGCCGTGTTCATGCTGCTGATGCGGCAGATGCAGGGCGGCCTCGGCGGTCGCGGCAACCCGATGACCTTCGGCAAGAGCAAGGCCAGGCTGCTCTCCGAGGAACAGATCAAAACCACCTTCGCCGACGTCGCCGGCGTCGACGAAGCGAAAGAAGACGTGCAGGAGCTGGTCGAGTTTCTGCGCGATCCCAGCAAGTTCCAGCGCCTGGGCGGTCGCATTCCCCGGGGCACTCTGATGGTCGGTTCCCCCGGCACCGGCAAGACGCTCCTGGCCCGCGCCATCGCCGGCGAAGCCAAGGTGCCCTTCTTCTCCATCTCCGGGTCCGACTTCGTCGAGATGTTCGTCGGCGTCGGCGCCTCCCGGGTGCGCGACATGTTCGAGCAGGCGAAGAAGCAGTCGCCGTGCATCATCTTCATCGACGAAATCGACGCCGTGGGCCGGCACCGCGGCGCCGGCTACGGCGGCGGCCACGACGAGCGCGAGCAGACGCTGAACCAGCTATTGGTGGAGATGGACGGTTTCGAGGCCAACGACGGCATCATCGTCATCGCCGCCACCAACCGCCCGGACGTCCTCGACCCGGCCTTGCTGCGCCCGGGCCGTTTCGACCGCCAGGTGGTGGTGCCGCTGCCGGACATTCGCGGCCGCGAACAGATCATGAACGTCCACATGCGCAACGTGCCGGTGGCCGAGAACGTGGACGCTTCCATCATCGCCCGGGGCACGCCCGGCTTCTGCGGCGCCGATCTGGAGAACGTCGTCAACGAGGCGGCGCTGTTCGCGGCGCGCAACGGCAAGCGGCTGGTGGAGATGGACGACTTCGAGAAGGCCAAGGACAAGATCATGATGGGCGCCGAGCGCAAGTCCATGGTCATGTCCGAGAAAGAAAAGCTCAACACCGCCTACCACGAAGCCGGCCACGCCATCGTCGGGCGCACCGTGCCGGAGTACGACGAGCTGTACAAGATCACCATCGTGCCGCGCGGCCGGGCCCTCGGCGTCACCATGTTTCTGCCCGAGGAAGATCGCCACAGCCTCAGCCGGCGTTCCATCATCAGCCAGATCTGCACGCTGTTCGGCGGCCGGGTCGCGGAAGAAATGGTCAACGGCGCCGACGGCATCACCACCGGCGCCGCCAACGACATCGAACGCGCCAGCCAGCTTGCCCGCAACATGGTCACGCGCTGGGGCTTTTCGGAACGCATGGGGCCGGTGCTCTACGACGAAGAAGACGGCGAGGTCTTTCTCGGCATGTCGGCTGGCGCGCAGCCGAAGTCCATCTCCAGCGCCACCGCCCGGGAGATCGACGAAGAAGTGCGCGGCATCGTTTCCAGCTGCTACGCCACCGCGCAGAACATCCTGCAAGAACACTCGGACAAGCTGCACAAGATGGCGGAAGCGCTGATCGAGTTGGAGACCCTGACGCCGGAACAGGCGGACGACATCATGGCCGGCAAGCCGCCACGGACCGTCGAAGCTCCGCCGCCACCGCCGGAACCGAGGGACCAGTCTGCGGACGAGTCCGAGTCGGAGGCCAGCCAGTCCGGGCCCCGGCCCATTGGCGGCCCCGCCGAAGAGCATTGACGTTCCGCGCCGGAAGTCCGGCGGAACGGGCAAGTCCGAAGGTGCGCCGGGCGACAAAGGCGCGACGGTGGCCGGCCGGGGATGCGGCTGACTAGGGAGGCGGCATGGGCGGCATGAAAAGGAACTTCTTCGGCACCGATGGCATTCGCGGGCGCGTCGGCGAGCCGCCGATCACCCCGGACTTCTGCCTTCGCCTCGGCTGGGCCATCGGCAAGGCGCTGGCCAACGGCCACGCCCCGCAGGTGGTGATCGGCAAGGACACGCGCATCTCCGGCTACATGATCGAATCGGTGCTGGAAGCCGGCCTGGTATCGGCCGGAGTCGACGTCCGCCTGCTCAGCCCGGTGCCGACGCCGGCGGTCGCGTACCTCACCCGAACCCTGGGCGCCGACGCCGGCATCGTCATCAGCGGCTCGCACAACGGCTACCAGGACAACGGCATCAAGCTGTTCGACGGCGAAGGCAACAAGCTGCCGGACGAACAGGAGGCCGCCATCGAAAGGCTGCTGCAGCAGCCGCCGGTGTGGGTCGACTCCCTGCAGCTTGGCCGGGCGTTCCGCGTCGACGACGCGCGCGGGCGCTACATCGAGTTCTGCAAGGGCACGGTGGATCGGACGCGCAACCTGCGCGGTCTGAAGATCGTCGTCGACTGCGCCCACGGCGCCACCTACGCGGTGGCGCCCAACGTGTTCTCGGAACTCGGCGCGGACGTCACGGCCATCGGCGTCAAGCCCGACGGCACCAACATCAACCGCCAGTTCGGCTCCACCCATCCGCACACCGTCGCCGCCAAGGTGAAGGAAGTCGGCGCCGACGTCGGCATCGCCTTCGACGGCGACGGCGACCGGGTGGTGATGGTGGACGCGAACGGCGGCATCGTCGACGGCGACGAGCTGCTCTACGTCATCGCCAAGTCGAACTTCCGCCGCGGGCGGGTCGAAGGCGGCGTGGTCGGCACGGTGATGAGCAATCTCGGCCTGGAACGCGCCCTGGAGACCTGCGGCATCCCCTTCGAACGCACCGCCGTTGGCGACCGCTACGTGTACGAACGCTTGCGCGCCAACGGCTGGCACCTCGGTGGCGAGGCTTCCGGGCACTTGATCTGCCTTGCGCTGTGCACCACCGGCGATGGCATCGTGGCCGCCTTGCAGGTGCTGGTCGCCATGGTCGAGAGCGGCGACTCGCTGGAGACGCTGCGCCAGGGCATGCACAAGCTGCCGCAAACCACCGTCAACGTCGCTACCAAGACGCCGGCCGAGGTGGCCGGCTGCGCCAGCATCAAGGTCGCCGCGCAGGATGTCGAAAGCGCGCTGAACCGTCGCGGTCGCGTGGTCATTCGACCAAGCGGCACCGAGCCGGTGGTGCGCATCACGGTGGAAGGAGAAGACGCCGAGGAAGTGCGCCGACATGCCAACGCCCTGGCGTCGATTGCACGGCTTGCCAACGGCGCCTGATCCGCCGCGCCAGCGAAACGCCGGGCCGGCATCGAAGCGACAGCGAGTTCCCTTTCCTTCTGGCATGGCAGAGCGTCGGCGGCGGGCGATGGTGGTCGCCAACTGGAAGATGCACGGCAGTCGCGCGTTCGTCGACGCCTTCGCCCGCGCCTGGAGCGATCCTCCTGCCCACGTGGACACGGTGTTCTGCCCGCCCTTCGGCTATTTGGACGCGCTGATCCTCGCCATGAAAGACGCCAGCGCGGGGTTTGGCGTGCAGAACCTGTCCGCGCAGCCGGCCGGTGCGCTGACCGGCGAACACGCCGCGGAAATGGCCTGGGATCTGGGCGCCCGGTTCGCCATCGTCGGCCACAGCGAGCGACGGCAGCGGTTTGCCGAGACCGATGCGGACGTCGCCGCCAAGTTCGACGCCGCGCTGCGCGCACGGCTTCAGCCCATTCTCTGCGTCGGCGAAACCGCTGCCGAACGTCGCAGCGAGGCCACGCTGGCCGTGGTGCTCGGCCAGCTCGACGCCGTCGTCGAACACTGCGGCGTCGCCGGCTTCGCCGAAGCGGCCATCGCCTACGAGCCCGTGTGGGCGATCGGCAGCGGTCGCGCCGCCAGGCCCACCGAAGCCCAGCAAGTCCATGCGTCGATACGCCGGCACCTGACGGCGCTCGACCCGTCCCTGGCCGGCTTGCGCCTGCTCTACGGCGGCAGCGTCAGTGCGAGCAACGCTGCCGAACTGCTCGCCGAAACGGACATCGACGGCGCCTTGGTGGGCGGCGCTTCACTGGACGCGAGGGAGTTCAGGGCGATATGCTGCGCCGGCGCGTGAGGCACCTGCCCGCGGCAGCGAAACGACAGACGCACGGAACAAGCCAGAGCATCGGAGCAGCCGGAATTGAGCACCGTCGAGACCATCTTGTTGAGCCTGCTGGTGCTTGACGCCGTCGCCTTGGGCGCCCTAGTGCTGCTGCAGCAGGGCAAGGGCGCGGACGTGGGCGCGGCCTTCGGTTCCGGCAGCGCGAACACGCTGTTCGGACCGGCCGGTTCGGCGTCGTTTCTCACCAAGGCGACGGTCTGGCTGGCCATCGGCTTCTTCGTCATCTCCTTCGGTCTCGCCTACACGGCCAAGCAGCGCGCCGACGCGATGCGCGGCCTCGGCCTTCCCGAAGTGGAACAAGCGCTGCCGGACGACGCGGACGACTCGCAAGGCGATTCCGATTCCGATCTGCCCGATGTATGATGCCGTCTGTCCAGCGGAGGAGCGCTCGAAAGCAGCCGAAGTGGTGAAATTGGTAGACACGCTACCTTGAGGGGGTAGTGGGCGAACGCCCGTGGAGGTTCGAGTCCTCTCTTCGGCACCAATGCAATTCAAGACTCCATGAGCACCGCCACCAAAGGCATCGTACTGGCGGGCGGGCGCGGTTCGCGCCTGCACCCGACGACCATCAGCGTCTGCAAGCAGCTGCTGCCGATCTACGACAAGCCGATGATCTACTACCCGCTGACGACGCTGATGCTCGCCGGCCTGCGCGAAGTGCTGATCATTTCCACGCCGCGGGACACGCCGCTGCTCGAAGAGCTGCTCGGCGACGGTTCGCAGTGGGGCATGGAGTTCCGCTACGCCGTGCAGCACGATCCCCGGGGCATCGCCCACGCCTTGATCGTCGGGCGGCAGTTCATCGCCGACCAGGGGGTGGTGCTGATCCTCGGCGACAACATCTTCTTCGGCACCGAACTTCCCCGCAAAGTACGTTGCGCCATCGCGCGCAACCGGGGCGCCTCGGTGTTCACCTATCCGGTGAAGAACCCCCGCCGGTTCGGCGTTCTGGAAGTGGATGCCGACGGCTGCCCGGTGGACATCGAAGAAAAGCCCGCTCGACCGAAGTCGAACATGGCGGTAACCGGCCTGTACGTCTACGACAACACCGCCGGGCAGTTTGTGGAATCGCTTGCGCCCTCGGCCCGCGGCGAGCTGGAAATCACCGACCTCAACCGCGCCTATCTGCGCGACGGGCGCTTGGACTTCGTGGAGTTCGGGCGCGGCATGGCATGGCTGGACACCGGCACGCCGGAGTCGCTGCTCGAGGCAGGCCTGTTCGTGCGCACCATCGAACAGCGGCAAGGGCTGAAGATCGCCTGTCCCGAAGAGGCCGCGTGGCGATTGGGGTGGATATCGGACGCCGAACTCTGCGCACTCGCCGGCACCTTCAACGGGCTTCCCTACGGTCAATACCTGCACGGCCTGATCGAGCCGGGACGGCAGCAGGACGCCAGCCATGCGCGTTGAAGAGACCGAACTCCCCGGCGTCGTCGTCGTGCATCCGGCCGTGGCGGACGACGAGCGGGGCTTTCTGCTGGAGAGCTACCGCAAGGAGCGCTACGACGCCTTCCCGCCGCTGCGCTACGAGTTCGTCCAGGACAACCACTCGCGTTCCCGCCGCGGCGTGCTGCGCGGCCTGCACTTCCAGCGGCAGCATCCGCAGGGCAAGCTGGTGCGCGTCTCCCGCGGCCGCGTGTTCGACGTGGCGGTGGACATCGATCCGCGGTCGCCGACGTTCCGCAAGCACGTCGGGGTCTTCCTGGACGACCTGGAACATCAGCAGATGTTCGTGCCGCCCGGCTACGCCCACGGCTTCTGCGTCCTGTCCGAGGTGGCGGACGTCGAGTACAAGATGACGGCCAACTACGTTCCGGGGGATGGCCGCGGCGTGTTGTGGAACGATCCGGCGCTGGACATCCCTTGGCCCATCGACAACCCTGTGGTGTCGGCCGCGGATCGGCAAAACCCCACCTTGGACGACTACCTGAACCGATGACGGCAAGCCGACGCCCCGACCGCCGAAGCAGGCGGTGAACATCCTGCTCGCCGGCGCCGCCGGGCAGGTCGGCAGCGAGGTGGCCAGGCTGAGCGGCGACGGCTTCCGCGTCGCCGCCTTCGGCCGCGACGAACTCGACATCGCCAACGCGCAACACGTCGAACGCGCACTGGCGACGGCGAAGCCCGACTTGCTGGTGAACTGCGCCGCCTACACCGCCGTGGACCGCGCCGAGGACGAGCGGCAGCTGGCGCACCGGGTCAACGCCGAAGCGGTGGCGCTCCTGGGACGAACGTGCGCGGCACGGAACGTCGGCGTCCTGCACCTTTCCACGGACTACGTGTTCGACGGCAAGAAGAAAGGCGCCTACGCGGAAGACGATGCGACGGCCCCCCTCGGCGCCTACGGCGACACGAAACTGGCCGGCGAGGCGGCCTTGCGCGAAGCCAACGACCGGCATCTGATCCTGCGCGTCAGCTGGGTTTTCGGGCGCCTGGGGCGCAGTTTCGTCGATACCGTCCTCAGGCTGGCCGGGGAGCGTTCCGAACTGACCGTGGTGGACGACCAGGTTGGCAGTCCGTCGCCGGCGACGAGCATTGCCGAGGCCGTTCGCGCCATGGCGCTGGCCACGCAGAGGAAGGACGTCTGGGGCACCTACCACTTCGCCGCCCGGCCGGTACTCTCCTGGTGCGCCTTCGCGCGGCGAATCGTCGCGCTCGGCCAGGAGCTGGGGGTTCTGCCGTCCGCGCCCACGGTGCGCGCAATCGCCACTTCCGACTGGCCTACCAAGGCTGCCAGGCCGCTGAACTCCGAACTGGACCCGGCCAAGCTGGAGGCGGTGTTCGGCATCGCGCCCAAGCCCTGGGAGCCCTGCCTGCGCGAATACCTCCGCCTGCTTCGCGCGGAGGCGCGTCGGTAGCTGCCCGGTTCAAACCGCACTGCCCGATGAGATCGCCGCTGAAGTCGGCGCGCCGAGGGTTGCGCCTGCTCGTCAACCTGGACGCCTGCTTTCGCTACGCCGGCGGCGCATGGCCGTTTCTGACCCTTGCGGCCCGGCATCTGGCGGCCGGGGCATGGCGCGAACTGGTCGCCTGGATGACCGCCGCCATCGCCTACGCCAAGCGCGACGATGCAGCTTCCTACCGGCGCTGGCTCAAGCGCCGAACGCCGCCGGCCGCAGGCGATGCCAAGCTGCTTGCCGTGCTGTCGACCGAGTCGCTGGCCGGCAGCGCGCTCGCCGACTACCTGGGCCTGGTGCGGGCGGCGCGGCTTCCTCATCTGCTGGTCGTCGCCCAATCCGCCGTCGCAGCGATGGTTCGGCAGCAACTTCCGAACGCCCGCGTCGTCGCGGTCGAGGAGTCGACCATCGACGCCGTGCTGGCCGCCACGGTCGAGCACGTCGCCCAGCATGAACGCGAGGAACCCCGCTTCGAGCTGATTTCGTTCTTCGCGCCCGGCTGCGTGCCGGGCGAGAGGCCGTTCCGCGCCAGCGAGCGGAAGCTGCTGATCTACGGCGACGAGGATCGCATCGACGGTCAGGGCAGCCGCTCGCGCCCCGCCTTCAAGCCGGCCTTCTCGCCGGATCTGCTGCTCCACCAGGACTACCTGTCGGCGTGCGCGACGTTGACTCGCTCGCTGTTCCAGGATCTGCCCCGCCAGCCAGCCGCGGATTTGCACAGCTTCGCCCTGATGCTCGTCGAAGCGGCCGAAGAGGTGCGCCACGTCGATGCTTTCGTCGCGCATCGGCTAGCCGCTGCCGAGCAGCCGGCGCGGATGCCCGCGCATCTGCCGCGCTTCCTGCAACGGCGCTACGGCGAAGGGGCCGGGGCGCGCGCGAACGCCGATGGCGGTTGGACCTGCCGCTTCGGCAGTGCCGGGGAGAAGAGCGTTTCCGTCGTCATTCCAAGCCGCGATCGGCTGCACCTGCTCCAATCATGCGTGGAGGGCATCTACGCCACCAACCCCGAGGCGGATTTCGAGGTCGTGGTGGTGGACAACGGCACGACGGAACCTGCGGCTTGCGCCTGGCTTGCCGAAGCGCCGCGGCGCCTGGCGAATCTGCGCGTGGTCGCCGCGCCGGGAGCGTTCAACTGGTGCCAGCTGAACAACGTCGGCATGGCCCGCGCCCAAGGCGAAGTGCTGGTGTTCCTGAACAACGACACGGAACCGCGTTGCCGAGGCTGGCTGGCGCGGCTTAAGGATGTCGCCGGGCGCGCCGACGTGGGCTTCGTCGGCGCGCTGCTGCTCTATCCCGGCGGCGCCATTCAGCATGCCGGCGTGGTCGCCGGGTTCGGCGGCTGCGCCGACCACGTCTACAAGGGAACGGACCCCGACCATCGGCACTGCCCGTTCGTGCCGCCGTCGCTGCCGCGAAACGTCGCCGCGGTAACCGGCGCCTGCATGGCCGCGAGCCGCGAGGCGATGGACAGGATCGGCCCGTTCGACGAGAACTACCGCGTCTCCGGCGGCGACGTGGAGATATGCCTGCGGGCGCTCAATGCCGGGCTCTTGAACGTCTATCTGCCCGACGTGCGCCTCGTTCACCACGAGTCCCAGTCGCGGCGCCGAAGGGATCCCCAAGCCGATGTCGAACGCCTGCGGGCGCTGGTGGCCAGAGACTTGCCGAGCGACCCGTACTACCACTCCAGTCTGTCGCTTTCGTCCCTGTATCCGACCTATCCGGCGTAGCTGCCGGCGCGGCGGCTCTCCGGCGGCGCTACCTCTTGGCGCGAAAGTTCGCCTCAACGTAGCGCGTCAGCAAGGCCAACGAGGCCGCCACGCTGTCCTCGGTGGTGTCCACGACCAGCGCCGGGGCGGTGGGCGCCTCGTAGACGTCGTCCACCGCGGTGAAGTTCGCCAAGCCTCCGGCGCGGGCCTTCCGGTACAGGCCCTTCGGGTCGCGTCGCTCGCAGGTTGCCAGGTCGGCGCGAATGTAGATTTCGTGAAAGCGCCCGCCAGCGGCATGGCAGACCGCCAGCCGGTCGGCCCGATAGGGCGATATGAACGCGGAGATGCAAATGAAGCCGGCGGAGGCGAAGAGCGCGGCGACATGGCCGACGCGGCGGATGTTTTCGGTGCGCTCCGCGTGGGTGAAGCCGAGGTCGGCGTTGAGGCCTTGGCGGATGTTGTCGCCGTCGAGCACGTTGACCTGGTAGCCGGCGCGAAACAGGCGTTCCTCCAGGGCGAAGGCCAAGGTCGACTTGCCGGCGCCGGACAGCCCGGTGAACCACAGCACGCCGCCGAGATGGCCAGCGCGGGACTCGCGTTCGCGGATGCCGATCCGGTGTTCGACGGGGGCGAGGTCGGTCGCGAATGCCATCGGCAGATCGTCGCCGGTCACCGGCTGCTCGCGCGCCGGTGGGTCAAGAGGGGCGCAACTCGCCGTCGAGATCCTGATCGTCGCAGAAGTAGAAGAAGCTGTCGCGCAGCTCGACGATGCGGATCTCCGGCGGCACTTCCACCTCCATCACCAGGGAGAAGATCGGCGTTCCGGTATGCGGCGCCGGCTCGGTGACGGTGTCCAGACTGTAGATGTTGATGTTCTGCGAAGAGAAGAAGCCGGCCACCCGATGGACGATTCCGGGATGGTCCATCGCCGTCACCGTCACCGTGTAGGGAATCCGGCCGTCGACGTTCTGGCGCGCGTCGGTGCGCCGGAACAGAAAGGCGAGGTCCATCTTTTCGGCCAGCTTGCCGAGCTTGGTTTCCAGCCGTTGCAGCGGCAGCGTGCCGCCAACCACCGACATGAGCACCGCGAACTCGCCGCCGAGCACGGTCATCCGGCTGTCCTCGATGGAGAGGTTCAAGTCGTGTACCACGGCGGTGATGTCGTTGACGATGCCAGGACGATCCTGGCCGATGGTGGAAACGACGGCGCGGGTCATTGGATGCGCTCCTGCACGGTGCGGCCCAGGGCGTCGACGTGGACCCGCTGCTGCTGCATGGTGTCGCGGTCGCGGACGGTGACGGTGCCGTCCTGCAACGTCTCGAAGTCCACGGTGACGCACAGCGGCGTGCCCACTTCGTCGTGGCGCCGGTAGGCCTTGCCGATGTTGCCGAGGTTCTCGAACAGCACCCGGCCGAGACCCAGCTTCATCAAGCCGGCCTTGATGCGCCGCGCCGTCGCCACCAGGTCTTCGTGGTTGCGCTTCAGCGGCATCACCGCCGCCTTGATGGGCGACAGATGCGGCTTCAGGGACAGCACCAGGCGCTGGCTGCCGTTGTCCAGGCGTTCCTCCCGGTAGGCCTCGTTCAGCACCGCCAGCACGCCGCGATCGACGCCGGCGGAGGGTTCGATGACGTAGGGCACGATCCAGCCCTTGCCAGGGACGTCCTGCACGGCCAGCCGGGCGTTCGAGTGCTCGTTCTTGCGCACCGAGGCGGCAATGTCGAGCTCGGCCTGGTGGCGGCTGTGCGAGCCGAGGTCGAAGTCGGTGCGGTTGGCGATGCCTTCCAGCTCCTCGAGGCCGTGTGGAAATCGGTACATGACGTCCACCGTGGCCTTGGAGTAGTGCGCCAGCTCGTCGCTCGGCACTCGGTAGAGGCTCAAGGCGTTGGCGTCGACGCCCTGCCGCTGCCACCAGTCGAGGCGTTCCTCCACCCAGTGCTCGTGCCAGTTTTCGTCGTCGCCCGGGGGAACGAAGAACTCCAGCTCCATCTGCTCGAACTCGCGCATCCGAAAGACGAAGTTGCGCGGCGTGATCTCGTTGCGAAACGCCTTGCCGATCTGCGCGATGCCGAAGGGCAGCTTGGCCGGCGTGGAGTCCAGCACGTTCTTGAAGTTGGTGAAGATGGACTGCGCGGTCTCGGGGCGCAGATAGGCGAACGCGCCGCCGTCCTCCAACGCGCCGATGCTGGTCTTGAACATCAGGTTGAAGGGGCGCGGCTCGGTGAGGTCCTCGCCGCGGCAGCGCGGACAGACGCCATCGACCTGGTCGGCGCGCCAGCGCGACTTGCAGCGCCGGCAGTCCACCAGCGGGTCCGCGAAGGTGTCTTCGTGGCCGGAGTAGCGCAGCACCTCGGGGTTGGCGAGGATGGCGGCGTCCAGCCCTTCGACGTCGTCGCGTTCGTAGACCATCGACCGCCACCACGCCGCCTTGAGGTTGTTCTTCAGTTCCACGCCCAGGGGACCGTAGTCGTACACCCCTTGCAGGCCGCCGTAGATGTCGCTGGCCTGGAACACGAAGCCACGGCGCTTGCACAGCGCAACCAGTTCTTCCATCGAGCGCGCCGGCACGGTTCGTCCTGTGGTCCTCAAGCTGCGGGGGCAAGGCGGAGAGGCAGCGCCGCGCACTATACCGTTTGCCGCCCCCGAGCGGAACCGTCGTGGCGCTGCCAGTCGCTCTCGTCCACCTGCAGACGCTCGACCAAGGGCTGCCACCAGGACGGATGGTCGCGGTACCAGCAGACGGTATCGCGAAAACCGGACTCGAAGTCGATCTCCGGCTGCCATCCGAGGAGGCGGCGGATCTTGCTGCTGTCGAGCAGGTAGCGGCGGTCGTGGCCAGGACGATCGGGGACGTAGGTCTTCACCGAGGCGTCGAGGCCGAGCACGTCCACGATGCGGTCGGCAATGCCCTCGACGTCCACTTCCACGCCGCTGCCGACGTTGTACGTCTGCCCCGCCTCCCCGCGCTGGAGAATCACGTCGATGGCGCAGCAGTGATCGTCCACGTGCAGCCACTCGCGACGGTTGCGGCTTTGTCGGTACAGCGTCATCGGCTTGCCGCGCAAGACGCTGACCACGAAGTGGGGAATCACCTTCTCGGGAAACTGGTACGGGCCGTAGTTGTTGGCGCAGTTGGAGACGGTGACCGGCAGGCCGTAGGTTTCGCTGAACGCACGCACGGCCAGATCGGCAGCCGCCTTGGAGGCGTTGTAGGGCGTTGTTGGAACCAGCGGCGAAGTCTCGGTGAACGCCGCCGGCGAGTCGAGGGGCAGATCGCCGTACACCTCGCAGGTGGAAACGTGGTGGAAGCGGCGGACCCCCGCCTGGAGCGCCGCCCGCATCAGTTGCACGGTACCCACGGCATTGGCCTCGAAGAACGCCTGCGGGTGCAGCACCGAGCGGCTGTTGTGGGATTCCGCGGCGAAGTTGACGATCACGTCCACGCCGTGGTCGCGCAAGGTCGCCAAGCCGCGATCGTAGTCGCCGATGTCGCCCTGCACGAACGCGTAGCGCTCGCCGGCGGCTTCCTGCACGTCCGCCAGGTTGTGCAGATTGGCGGCATAGCTCAAGACGTCGTAGTTCACCACCCGGTCGCCTGGATGCCGACGCAGCCAGTAGCGAATGAAATTGGCGCCGACGAATCCGGCGCCGCCGGTGACCATGAGAGTTGCCATATACGCGTTCGCCAGCCGTCGGATTGCGGCGATTCTACTTCCTGCGCCCGTCAGGTGCATGGCCCGGCGCGCGTTTCGCGCATCCTTTGCCGTCTTTGCCGTTCAACCGGATGCACACACGGTGCGGCTATAATCGCCATCCCGTTCCAAAGGTTCGCGTCGTCCAACCGTGAAGCTCTACGTCGAAACCCACGGCTGCCAGATGAACGAGTACGACTCGTCGCGTCTTGCCGAGCTGCTGCAGGCCAGCCACGGCGCCGAGCTGGTCGATGCGCCGGCCAGCGCCGACGTGCTGCTGCTGAACACCTGCTCGATCCGCGAGAAAGCGGCCGAGAAGGTGTTCAGCCACCTCGGCCGCTGGCGGCCCTTGAAGCGCGCCAATCCCAACGTGCTCATCGGCGTCGGCGGCTGCGTCGCCAGCCAGGAAGGCGCCGCCATCGCGGCGCGCGCTCCCTACGTGGACGTGGTGTTCGGCCCGCAGACGCTGCATCGTCTGCCCGAGCTGCTCGACGCCGCCCGGCGCCGGCCGCAGCCGGTGGTGGACGTGAGCTTCCCGGAAATCGAAAAGTTCGACCGGCTGCCGGAGCCCAAGGCGCACGGACCGAGCGCCTTCGTCTCGGCCATGGAAGGTTGCAGCAAGTTCTGCACCTTCTGCGTGGTGCCCTACACCCGCGGCCCGGAGGTCTCGCGCCCGGTCGCCAGCGTCATGCGCGAAGTGGCCGCGCTGGCCGCCAAGGGGGTGCGCGAGATCAACTTCCTGGGGCAGAACGTCAATGCCTACCGAGGCATGGTCGAAGACGAAGACGGCAGCGCCGACAGCGCGGACCTCGCCGAACTCATCCACTACGCCGCCGCCGTCGACGGCATCGACCGCATCCGCTTCACCACCTCGCATCCGGTGGAGTTTTCGCCCACGCTGGTGGACGCCTTCCGCGATGTCGCCGAACTCGCCAGCCATCTGCATCTGCCCGTGCAGGCCGGCTCCGACCGCGTGCTGGCGCTGATGAAGCGCGGCCACACGGTGCTGGAGTACAAGGCCAAGATACGCGCCGTGCGCGAGGCGAGGCCCGGCATCGGCCTGTCGTCGGACTTCATCGTCGGCTTTCCCGGCGAAACCGAAGCGGACTTCGAGGCCACCCTGGCGCTGGCGCAGGAGCTCGACTACGACACATCCTTCAGCTTCGTCTACAGCCCGCGCCCCGGCACTCCGGCCGCCGGACTGCCGGACGACACCCCCTTGGCGGTGAAGAAGCGTCGCCTTGCCGTGCTGCAGCAGCAACTGCGCCGCCAGGCCGCGGCGCACGCCGAGCGCATGGTGGGTACCACCCAGCGGGTGCTGGTCACCGGCGTCTCCAAGCGCGACCCGAACGAACACGCCGGCCGCACCGAGAACAACCGGGTGGTCAACTTTCCGGCCACGGAGGGCGGCTGCACGAGCCGCATCGGCGACTTCGCCGACGTCGCCATCACGAGCGCGCTGCCAAACTCGTTGCGCGGGCGGCTGGTCTCGCATTAAGCTCTCGTCCCGAGTAAGCAGATTGCACGCCGCAAGCGCATTGACCGACGACTCATCGCCCACCGTGGCCGAAACCACGGACGTGAACCTCGAACCCAACGATTCACGCCGTCTGGCTGCACTGTGCGGCCCGTTCGACCAGAACCTCAAGCATCTCGAACGTCGGCTGGGCATCCGCATCCACAATCGCGGCAACGCCTTCCGCCTGACCGGCCCGGAGCACCGGGTGCGCGCCGGCGGCGCACTGCTGTCGCGGCTGTACGTCGAGACCGGCGAGGAAGGAGCTCTGGACGCCAGCACGGTGCATCTCTTCCTGCAGGAATCCGGCGTCGAGGAGCTGCTTGCCGCGCCGGCCAACGGCGCTGGCGAGAGCGCGCCGGTGGTGCGTACGCGCAAGGGCAGCGTCAAGCCGAGGGGCGCCAATCAGCGGCGCTACGTCAACGCCATCCGCAAGAGCGATCTGAACTTCGGCGTCGGCCCGGCGGGCACCGGCAAGACCTATCTGGCCGTCGCCTGCGCCGTGGAAGCGCTGGAAGACCACGCCGTAAGCCGCATTCTGCTGGTTCGCCCGGCGGTGGAGGCGGGCGAGAAGCTCGGCTTCCTGCCCGGCGATCTGGCGCAGAAGATCGACCCGTATCTGCGCCCGCTGTACGATGCCCTCTACGAAATGCTGGGCGTCGACCGCGTCAACAAGTACATCGAGCGCAACGTCATCGAGGTGGCGCCGCTGGCGTTCATGCGCGGGCGCACGCTCAACGACTCGTTCATCATCCTGGACGAGAGCCAGAACACCACCGTCGAGCAGATGAAGATGTTCCTAACCCGCATCGGCTTCGGCGCCACCGCCGTGGTCACCGGCGACATCACGCAGATCGACCTGCCCGGCGACCGGCATTCCGGCCTGGTACACGTGCTCGACGTGCTGAAAGGCGTCTCCGGCGTCAGCTTCACCCGCTTCCACGCCAAAGACGTGGTGCGCCATCCGCTGGTGAAGCGTATCGTGGAAGCCTATGCCCAAGCCGAGGAGCACCCCGACGAGTGAGCGTGGACGTGCAGATCGCCTGCTCGGAAAAGACGCCGCCGGCGGAGCGGATCGCCGCATGGGCCAAGGCGGCCTTGGAGGGCGATGCCCGGCACCTCTGCCTGCGCGTGGTCGGCGAAGGGGAAGCCTTGGCGCTTAACGCCCGCTTTCGCCGTCGGCAGCGGCCGACCAACGTGCTGGCGTTCCCCGCCGAAGAGCCCGGCGTGCTGGGCGACATCGCCATCTGCGCGGCGGTTGCGGCGCGGGAGGCGTCGGCGCAGCGCAAGCCCCTGGCGCACCACTACGCCCATCTGGTGGTGCATGGCGTACTGCACCTGCTTGGCATGCGCCACGACAGCGACCGCGAAGCCGAGGCGATGGAAGCCAAGGAAGCGAAGCTGCTGCAAGGCCTCGGCATCGCCGACCCCTACGTCCGGGCGGCGGCCAGCGCATGAGCGATTCGCCACGATACGACGGCAGCAACGTCGCCGACGGCGTTGCCGACGGCGCGGTTCGCGAAGCCCGCAAGAGCTGGCGCGAGTGGATTGCCGAATGGTTCCTGGCCGAGCCCGCCGACCGCGGCGACCTGCTGGAGATTCTGCAAGACGCCAGCAACCGGCAACTCCTGGACAACGCCGCTCTCGGCATCATCCACGGCGCCTTCGCGGTGGCCGACATGCGCGCCCGGGACATCATGATTCCGCGCTCGCTGGTGGTGACCGTCGGCGCCGACAGCCGCGTCGAGGAAGTGATCCCCACCGTCGTCGAGTCGCGCCATTCGCGCTTTCCGGTGGTGGGCGACGACGTGGACGACGTCAAGGGCATCCTGCACGCCAAGGACATGCTGCCGCTGCTGCTGCAAGACGACTGGGATTCCTTCGACATCAAGGACTACATCCGGCCCACCATCGTGGTGCCGGAGAGCAAGCGCTTGAACGACCTCTTGCAGGAGTTCCGCGAGACCCACAACCATATGGCGGTGGTCATCGACGAGTACGGCCACGTCGCCGGAGTCGTCACCATCGAGGACGTGCTGGAGCAGATCGTCGGCGACATCGAGGACGAACACGACATCGACGACGACAGCTTCATCAAGCAGTTCGACGCGCACAGCTTCACGGTGAAGGCCACCACGCCCATCGACGACTTCAACGAACACTTCCAAAGCGACTTCTCCGACGACGAGTT
The DNA here is from genome assembly GCA_965199875.1 of Candidatus Azotimanducaceae bacterium. Taxonomy (GTDB): domain Bacteria; phylum Pseudomonadota; class Gammaproteobacteria; order Pseudomonadales; family Azotimanducaceae; genus VXYL01. Next base: position 1,548,960 of record OZ241346.1, read on the forward strand.
CGACACCATCGGCGGCATCGTGCTGAAGGAGCTGGGGCATCTGCCGAAGCGCGACGAGACCGTGCAGCTGGGCCGCTTCCGCTTTCGCGTGCTGAACGCCGACGGCCGACGCATCCGCCTGCTGCATCTGACTTGCGCGGAGGCTTGAGGCCGCCGGCAAGGCGTTCGCGAGGAGCTTCCAGGACGTGCCCTGCAGGGTGCGCCTAGACTACATGAGTGGCGTCGACCTCCGCAGATGGGCAAGTCTTGCGACCGGCATGGAGTTTGCGGAGCAAACTCGAACGCGCCCCGCAGGGCGCGCCTGGACTGGTGGCGGCGCTGCAAGTGGCTGGCAGCGCTGGCTGCCGGCGGTCTGCTGCCGCTGGCCTTGGCGCCGTTCGACTTCTGGCCGCTGATGCTGGTTGCTTCGGCGGCGCTGTACTGGCTGCTGGCAACCGACGACTCCCGCCTTCGGACGTTCTGCCACGGCTGGCTGTTCGGCGTCGGCAAGTACGGCGTCGGCGCATCGTGGATATACGTCAGCATCCACGTCCACGGCAACGCGGCTGCGCCCTTGGCCGCCGCTCTGGTGGCCGTCTTCGCGGCGGGTCTGGCGCTGACCAGCGGCGCGCTGGCGCTGCTGTTCCGCGTGCTGCGCAAGCGGCGCGGGCTTTCGGCTTCCTCGGCGCTGCTTTTCGCCGGGCTGTGGACGGCCTTCGAGTGGCTGCTGACCTGGCTGCTGACGGGCTTTCCCTGGCTGTTCGCCGGCTACGCCTTCATCGACACGCCCCTCGCCGGCTGGGCGCCCGTAGGCGGCGTGCTGCTGCTCTCGCTGCTGGCCGTGGGCACGGCCACGTTGTCCATCGCGGCGCTGCGCCAGCGGCGCTGGTGGTTGCTGGCCGTGCCGCTGGTAGTTTGGATCGCTGGCGGCGCCCTGGGACAGGCAACTTGGACCCAGCGTGGCGAGACGCGCAGCGTCGCCCTGGTGCAAGGCAATCTGCCGCAAGAGACCAAGTGGACGGCCGCCGGCCTGGCGACGGCCTTGCAGCGCTATCGCGCACTCTCCGCGGACGCCTGGCGGCACGACCTCGTGGTCTGGCCCGAGGCGGCGATTCCCGATCTCCACCACCGAGTCGCCAGCGACGTGCAGGCCATGCGCCCAACCGACGGCGGCGATCTGCTATGGGGCACGCTGCTCGCGCAAGCACGGCCCGATCGCGCGACGCCGCTGATCTACAACGCCGCGGTTTCCAGCAGCGGCGGCGAGTACCGCAAGCGCCGCCTAGTGCCCTTTGGCGAATACGTCCCCCTGGAAGCGCTGCTGCGCGGCGCCATCGACTTCTTCGACCTGCCGATGTCGCGCACCGCCGCCGGCGCCGACGGCCAGCGGATGCTGGTCGCCGCCGACACTGCCATCGCGCTGGCCATCTGCTACGAAGTGGCCTATGCCGACGCCGTCGCCAAGGACGCGCGCTCCGCCGAACTGCTGGCCACGATCAGCAACGACACCTGGTTCGGCACGTCCATCGGCCCGCCGCAGCACATGCAGATCGCCCGCGCCCGCGCCCTGGAAAACGGCAAGTACCTGCTTCGCGCCACCAACAACGGCATCACCGCCATCGTCGACGACCAGGGCGCCGTGGTCTCCCGCCTGCCGCAGTTCGTCCCCGGCGTGCTCACCGGCACCGTCCACGCCAACTCCGGCACCACGCCTTATGGCCGCTTCGGCGACCTGGCGGCGATACTGGTGTCCTTGATCGCCATCGGCGCCGGCGTCTACGCTGGGCGGCGACAGCGCCCTCCAGTCCCGCAAGCGCGATCGCCCGCAAAGGAAGGAGGTTGACGGCGGCGGACAACCCTCTCCACTCCAACGATACTGTGCGTATAATCAGATTTGGTTCTTCGCGGTAGTCCCATGTCGGCAAACTCTCCAATGGCGCGAAAGGCTGCGCCCCGCAAGCAAAACGGCGCCTACTACACGCCGGAGGCCGTGGCAGCGATGCTGGTGCGCTCGGCAGTGCGCTCGCCAGGCGATCGACTGCTGGATCCGTCTTGCGGCGACGGCCGGTTTCTTGCCGGGCACGCGAACAGCGTCGGCGTGGAGCGGGATGCGCTGGCAGCCGCAGCAGCTCGACAGCGGGCGCCGGATGCCCGCGTCTGCAACGACGAGTTCTTCGCATGGGCGGAACAGGCGCAACGGGCCGGCGAGCGGTTCGACTGCGCGGTCGGCAATCCGCCATTCATTCGCTATCAGACCTTCAGCGGCGCCGTGCGTCGCCGCGCCCTGGCGCGATGCGCGGAACTCGGCGTCTCCTTCTCCGGCTTGACGGCTTCATGGGCGCCGTTCCTGGTGGTGGCTGCCAGCCTGTTGCGCCCGGGCGGCCGCATGGCTTTCGTGGTGCCGGCGGCCATCGGGCATGCCCCCTACGCCGGCCCACTTTTGGAGTATCTGGTTGCCAACTTCCGCGAAGTCTTCGTCGTTGCGGTGCGGCGCAAGCTGTTTCCGCGCCTCTCCGAGGACTGCTGGCTCTTGTTCGCGGACGGTCTCGGCGGCGCGACCAGCGAGATCGGCTTCGCCGCGGTGGACGCGCTCCGGTTCGATGGCGCACCGCCGCGCCCGAACATCCGCATCGATGTCGCCGAGTGGCGAAGCGCGTGGCGCCGCCGTCTTCGGCCCTATCTGCTGGAAGCTCGGACACGCGCACTGTATTTGGCCGCGGCGGCAGCCGCGGACGGCCAGCGTTCGCCGATGTTGGAAGCCGCCAACGCCGGCGCGGTGCAGTGCGCCCCGACCCGCTTCGGAGCCTTCGCGGACATCGGCCTCGGCTACGTCAGCGGCGCCAATGGCTTCTTCCACTTGACGCCCTCGCGTACCGAGAAAGCCGGCATCCCGGACGCGCTCTTGCAGACCACGGTGCGCAGTGCGCGCGTGCTGCCGCAGCGGGAACTCACGGCAGGAACCGTGGACCGTTGGCGGCGCAACGATGATCCGATGCTGCTGCTGCGCATCCCCAAAGCGGCGTCCGTGCCGCCGCGGGTGCGGAGCTACTTGAACAGTGCCGCTGGCCAGAGCGCACGGCAGGCGTACAAGTGCCGAAACCGCACTCCGTGGTATTCCGTGCCGGACGTGCGCGTGCCGGACTTCTTCCTCACCTACATGGCAGGACGAGCGCCGAACCTGGTGCGAAACGCCGCTGGCGCTTCCTGCACGAACGCGCTGCACCGCGTGCGGCTACGGCGTCCCAACCTGGCTGGCGACCTGCTCGATGCATGGCGAGCGCCGTTGGCCCAGCTAAGCTGCGAACTCGAAGGCCACGCCTTGGGCGGCGGCCTGCTCAAGTTGGAGCTCAGCGAAGCGGCGCGGTTGATCCTGCCACTCGCCAAGCCGAAGACACTCCATCCCGCCGTAGAGGAGGCGGTGTTGCGGATGCGCTCTTGGAGACACTATGCCGAATGACGGGCCGAATGACAGCGGCCAATACGGAGGAGCATTGAATCGGACCGAGGCATTCAGACGCTTCGCGACTTTCGCTGGCCGGACGCAAAGCCAACAGCACATCAAACCGTTGCACGAGTACGTAACGGCACGGCTCGTGCTGGAGGGAGGCTTCGCGCCAGACGAACTCCAACCGCATCCGCCGTTGCGCACCATAGGCGGTACGAATCGTCTGGTTCACGCCCCGGACCAAGCAACCAGCGCGGAAGCCACGATACTCGGCGGACTCAAGACGAAAAACGTCGACATCGTCGTAACGAAAGACGGCATCGGGCCGGTCCTCGCCATTTCCTGCAAAGGCATGACGGGCGCATTCAGGAACCTCACCAACCGACTTGAGGAAACGATCGGGGAATGCACCAACCTCCACATTGGCTACCCCATGTTGGTGTTCGGATACCTGTTCATCGCAAGGGCGAACCGCGCCGATCAACGCTCCGCGCCAACCGACTTGGCGTTCACGGCAGACGGTTCGCCGGTCGAAGCGCTGGTCCGCTTCCATGCGGCCTTGACGGAAATGACCGGCAGGCTAGGCGTACGCGACGACCTGAGTCGGTACGAAGCTGTGGGCATGGCACTGGTTGACACGCGGCACGGCTTTGCCGGGCAGCCCATCGAGCGGTTTCCGCCTCCTGACAGCCGCGTCAACTTCGCCAGCTTCTTCGACACGCTCTACAGACGCTACGACGAGCGCTACGTTGTTGGCGCGCCCCGGCTGGAATCGCGCACCCGGCGCGTCGTTTGGGCGGCAGACTCGCCGGTTCTCCAGAAGGTGCTGCCAACGACCGATCTCGACTACGAGATCCGTGCAGAAACCTAACGGCGCAGCTATTTCGCTTGCGCTATATGCCAAGTTGAATCCAAACCGTGGACGCGGTCTCGCCAAGCCAACCAAGGACTCTCCACCAAGAAGCCACGGGGACATGCCTGCCGTCCGCGAAACACGTCTGGCACCAGGACGAACGGATAGGCCGCTGCGTCAACTCCGTGAACGCTGGAAGCGCGTATTGGCATCGCGGCAGGACGCCGAAGAATCGGCGTTTTGCGAAGCTGCAGGAGCGCTGGGTCTCGACCCATACCGCATCGACGACGCGGACGCCGAGTTCATCGTCGATGCCGGTGCACACGGCAGCTGCAGAATCGGCAGAGAATAAAGGCGGCCTGCGAAGCGAACCGCCTGCATTAGGGTTGGGCGCCTTGTGGGGGCTGCGCCAAGGCAGCCGGCCTTCAGGGCAACCGAGGACTTTCGCCGACACGGGCCGGCGGCGGCTTCCTATACAATCCGCGTTTCGTCGCCGTTGGGTCGCTTGAGGTTTCGATGTCCGACTACTCCCTGTTCACTTCCGAGTCCGTGTCGGCTGGCCATCCGGACAAGATGGCCGACCAGATTTCGGACGCCGTTCTAGACGCCATGCTGGCGCAGGACGGCGAGTCCCGCGTCGCTTGCGAAACGCTGCTGAAGGGCAACTTGATCGTCGTCGCCGGCGAGATCCGCTCCCGGGCGGACGTGGACATCGACAAGCTCGCCAGGCGGGTGGTTCGGGAAATCGGCTACGGCGACGCCGACAGCGGCTACGACTTGGAGTCCGTGGTGGTGGTCAACGCGCTCGGCAAGCAGTCCCAGGAGATCGCCGAAGGCGTGGACGAGAGCGAAGGGCACGAGCAAGGCGCCGGGGATCAAGGCCTGATGTTCGGCTACGCCACGGACGAAACCGACAGTCTGATGCCAGCTCCCATCGCCTACGCGCATCGCCTCATGCGGCGTCATGCCGAAGTTCGCCGCAGCCAGCTGGACTTCCTCCGTCCGGACGCGAAGAGCCAGCTTTCCTTCCGCTACGATGGCAACGGGGCGCCGGTCGGCGTCGATGCCATCGTCCTTTCCACCCACCACTCGCCCAGCGTCAGCACCGCCGTGCTGCACGAAGCGGTGCGCGAGGAGATCATCGAACCCGTCGTTCCCGGCAACTGGATCGGCCCGGACACCAAGGTGTTCATCAATCCGGCCGGGCGCTTCGAAGTGGGTGGCCCGGCGGCCGACTGCGGCCTCACCGGACGCAAGATCATCGTCGACACCTACGGCGGCATGGCGCGCCATGGCGGCGGCGCGTTCTCGGGCAAGGATCCGTCCAAGGTGGATCGTTCGGCGGCCTACGCCGGCCGCTACGTGGCCAAGAACATCGTCGCCGCGGGCCTGGCCAAGCGCTGCGAGATCCAGGTGAGCTACGCCATCGGCAAGGCCGACCCCACGTCGATCAGCGTCAACACCTTCGGCACCGGCGCCATCGCCGATGCGAAGATCGTCCGACTGGTGCGCGAGCACTTCGACTTGAAGCCGCGCGGGATCATCGACAGCCTCGATCTCAAGCGCCCGGTGTACCAGCGCACCGCCGCCTACGGGCATTTCGGACGCGAAGAGGAAACGTTCACCTGGGAGCGAACGGACAAAGCGCAAGCGCTGCGCGCCGCGGCCGGGTGAAGCCGCAGCTGAGCTTCGAGTTCTATCCGCCGCAGACGCGCCGAGGCAGGGCGAATCTGCTCGCCGTCGCACGGCGGCTGGGCAAGTACGGGCCGCTCTTTCACTCCGTCACCTACGGCGCTGGCGGCAGCACCCGGCGGCACACCTTTGCCACCGTGGCGTTCTTGCGCGAAGCCGGCCTCGAAGTGGCGCCGCATCTGTCCTGGGGCAGCGACGATGCCGCCGACATCGTGGAACTGCTTGCCCGCTATCGACAGCTCGGCGTCGGCCGCCTGGTTGCGCTGCGCGGCGACGTGCCTTCCGGCACCGGCGCGAGCCGGGGGATGCGCCATGCCGAAGAACTGGTGCGCCTGCTGCGCGCCGAAGCCGCCGCGGCGCTCGAAGTGTTCGTGGCCGCCTACCCGGAAGTACATCCCGATGCGCCCTCGGCCGATGCCGACATCGACTATCTGAAACGCAAGGTGGATGCGGGGGCGGATGGCTGCATCACCCAGTACTTCTACAACGCCGACGGCTACTTCTACTTTCGCGACCGCTGCACGGCGGCGGGCATCGACGTTCCCATCGTGCCGGGCGTCATGCCCATCTCGAACGTCGCCAGCCTGCTGCGCTTCTCCGACAAGGCCGGCGCCGAGATTCCACGCTGGATGCGCATGCGCCTCGACGGTCTGGTCGACGACGATGCCGGCAGGCGCGCCTTCTGCGACGAGGTGGTCGCGGCGCTGTGCAGCCGGCTGTTGCAGGGCGGTGCGCCGGGCCTGCACTTCTACACCTTGAACAAGGCGCTGCCCACCGAGGCGGCGTTGGCGAACGCCGACGCCTTGCGGCAAACAGGCAAGGTGCCCTCCGGTTGACTGGGTGTTACTGTGAGCGCCGCTCGAGGAAGCTAGCAGATGGCCGCCGTCCACCAGTCCTATCCGCCGATTCCCTACGGCATGGCGGACTTCAGCGCCATGCGGCGGGAGGGTTTCCTGTACGTGGACAAGACGCGCTTCCTGCGCGAGCTGGAGAACGAGCGCCACGTCTTCCTGCTGCGCCCACGGCGCTTCGGCAAGTCCTGGGACGAGCGCTTGGCGCGGCAACACCCGTCGCTGCAGTTCACCGGCATCGCCTTGGTCTTTCGCGGCTGGGAGCTCGTCGCCCGCGAGGGGCTTCCTCCTTGAGCTGGTTTCGCAATCGTCGAGTCGTCGCCTGGGCGCTGTACGACTGGGCCAACTCGGTGTTCGCTACGACGGTGATCGCCGGCTTCTTTCCGATCTTCTTCAAGCAGTACTGGAACGCCGGCGTCGACCCGGTGGTCAGCACCGCCCGGCTGGGTTTCGCCAACTCGCTGGCCAGCGCCTTTCTGCTGCTGACGGCACCCGTTCTCGGCGCGCTGGCCGACGGCAGCGGTGCGCGCAAGAAGTTCCTCGGCGTCTTCACCGCCCTCGGCGTCGCCATGACGGCGCTGCTTTGGGGCGTGCCCGAAGGCCACTGGAGCACCGCCTCGACGATCTACGTGCTGGCTTCGGCGGGCTTCTCCGGGGCGATCATCTTCTACGACGCGCTGATCGTCGGAGTGTGTCCGCCAGAGCGCTACGACCAGGTCTCCGCCTTCGGCTTTTCGCTCGGCTACATCGGCGGCGGCGTGCTGTTCGCCGTCAACGTGGCGATGACGCTGACGCCGGAGTCCTTCGGCCTCGCCGACGCCGCGGAAGCGGTGCGGCTGTCCTTCGTGACGGTGGCGGTGTGGTGGGCGGTGTTCTCGCTGCCGTTGTTTCGCGCGGTTCCCGAACCGGGCGCCCGCCTGTCCATCGAGGACGTTGGAGCTTCGACCGCGCGGGCCCTTGCTGCCAGCGTCGGCGGCAGCCTGCGCTCCCTCGCGCGGACCTTCCGCGAGTACCGCTCGCATCGTCTGGCCGGTCTCTTTCTGCTCGCCTACTTCTTCTACATCGACGGCGTCCACACCGTCATCCGCATGGCGGTGGACTACGGCCTGTCGCTGGGCTTCCCTTCGGAGAGTCTGATCGTCGCGCTCTTGATCACGCAATTCGTCGGCTTTCCGGCGACGCTGGCCTTCGGCTACGCCGCCAAGCGCATCGGCGCGAAACCGGCGCTCTACTTTGGCGTTGCCGTCTACGTCGGCGTCGCCGTCTACGCCTACTTCCTGTCCACGGTGGTCGAGTTCTACGTCCTCGCGGCCGTGGTCGGCATGGTACAGGGAGGCGTACAGGCGATTTCGCGTTCGCTGTACGCGCGATTCGTGCCGGCCGCCAAGAGCGGCGAGTTCTTCGGCTTCTTCAACATGCTGGGGCGTTTCGCCGCCATCATCGGCCCGTCCCTGGTGGCGGTCACCGGCCTGCTCACCGGCAGCTCGCGGCTGGGCATCCTGTCCGTGGCGCTGGTGCTGATCGTCGGCATGGTGCTGTTGGGATTCGTGCGCGATCAGTCGCCTTCCAGAGCGCGGCGCGTCTCTTCGTAGTCCGACTGGCGGATTCGGTACTGCGCGTAGAGCAGCGCCGCGATCACGCCGGGAATGATCGCCAAGGGCGAATCCACCACGCCCAGCCACCAGATGACGTCCTCCGAAACCTCGCCTGGCTGGGCGTTCTCGGGGAAGGCGATCAGCGCCAGCACGACGGCCGCCAGTCCGTGCCCCAGGGAGGCGTCCAGCTTGGCGAAGAAGGTGCGCGCCGAGTACAGAATGCCTTCCTGGCGCAGCCCGTAGCGCACCGCGTTCTCGTCGGCGATGTCCGCCAGCGCCGACATCACGCTGATGTTCAAGATGCTTCCCGATGCGGCGCCAAGGGCGCCGAACGACGCGATGGAGACCATCAGCCACTCGGAGCCGTTCTCCGGAAACATGCCGAGGAGGCGCAGGATCACCGGCATCGCCGGTGCCACCGAGAGCAGCAGCGCGGTGGCGACGATGGTGGCGCGCTTGTCGAAGCGGCTGTGGATGCGCGCCGAGAAGGCGAAGCCGAAGAAGTAGCCGACGCCGGAACCGATGAGCAGGATGTTGGCGAAGTCCTGCGCGCTCAGCTCCCAGTAGAAGACCGTCATGTACGCGTTGAAGGCGCCGCGGATGCCGAGCATCAGCGACAGCGAGAAGAGCGCCAGCAGCAGGAACAGGTAGTTGCGATTGCCGAGCGCCTTGCCGATGTCGCGGAAGAACTCGACGAAGCTGAACCGCCCGGCGTCTTCCGTCGGCTGCGGCAGGGTGGCGATGCGGTCCCGCGTGAACCACGCCGAGGCCAGGAGCACCACCATGATCGCCAAGGCGTTGGACAGCGAGAGCGCGGTGTAGGACTGCGGATTCAGGAGCGCGTTGCCGTACTGCGCGGTGACGGCGAAGAACATGAAGGTGTTGAGCTTGTGTACCGGCGCGCTGCCAAGCCAGCCGAAGAAGTTGTTGTAGGACATGATGCGCGTGCGTTCGAGGTAGTCCTTCGAGAGTTCGCCGCCCATGGCCAGATGCGGAACGTGGTACACGGTCATGAAGGTGCGCAGCAGAATCGACCAGCCGAGGAACCAGGCGAACAGCGCGTGTTCCGCCAGCTGCGGCGGGTTGAACACGCACCAGAAGCTGAGCGCGATCGGCGCCGGGGCGATGAACATGAACGGATGCCGCCGGCCCCAGCGTTTCGAGCGCCAGCGATCGGACAGCGAACCGATCAGCGGATCGCTGATGGCATCGGCGAAGATCGAGATGGTGGGAACCAGCCCGGCGAGCAGGACGTCCAGCCCCAGCACCTGGTTGTAGTAGAGCATGCTGAGGATGCCGACGGGATACAGCGACAGGGTCTCCGCCGTCGAACCGATGCCGAAGGCGACGCGGCTGCGGTGCGGTACGGCATCGGATCCGCGAAGCGGCGGGCGGCGCCGCCAGCTGGCACCGGCTTGCACGTCGCCAGGCTGCGCTCCGTGGCCAGCGCCAGCCTGGTGTTCCTGGGCCATCAAAGGCGCCTCCCCCGCACCGGCAGCGCAGAGTGTGTTGGCAGTTGCGGTTGCTGTCAACGCCGGCGCTTGAGTTGAGCGGGGCCGCGCCGGCGGTGCCCGACTCGGCTCAGTCGTGTGGCAAAATGGGCGCGTCGAAGCGGAGCAGCGGGCAGCAGCAAGACCGTGGAAATCGGGCCAAGCAGCGCCACGTCGGGCGTTCGTCCCCTCGCGCCAGGCGAGTGCGCCACTCCGAGCGTCCTTCGTCGCCGAGAAGCCGCCGGTGCTTAGCCGCGTCGGCGGCTATCTGCTGCCCCGAGAGGAACCTGCCCCAGCTGCCAGCCGCCAGCTGGAACGGGAAGGCTACGCCGTGCTGCGCGGCGTTCTCGGCGGCGAACCGCTCAAGCGCGTGCGCCGGGAAATCGTCGACGTCTACGAATCCCTGCCGCCGGACGGTCGCGCCGGGGTCCACGACAACGACTTCCGCTACGAGATGTTCAACAAGAGCGCAGCGGCGCAGAAGCTCGTCGGCCGGCGGGAGATCCTCGACGTCGTCGAGCCGCTGCTTGGCGAAGACTGCCACGTCATCGCCAATACCTGCTGGCGCAACGAAGCGGGCGCCGAACACCGGCATGGCGGTGGCGGCTGGCACATCGACGCCGGCCCGCACGTTCCGCGTCCTGCTGGCGTGCCGTGGCCGAAGGACATCCCGTATCCGGTGTTCGCCATCGGCGTACACGTCTTTCTGGACGACTGCCCCATCGAATGCGGCCCCACCGCGGTGATCCCCGGCAGCCACCAGTGCGGCCAGCCGCCGCCGGCGGAGCGCCGCCTGGACGAGAGTCTGACCTGCCAAGGGCGGAAACCCGTGCCGCTGGTTGCCGAGGCCGGCGACGTGGCGTTGTTCGTCTCGGACGTCTGGCATCGTCGCCTGCCCACGCGGGAAGGCGACCAGGGGCGCTTCTTTCTGCAAGTTCACTACGCACGGCGGGACATCGCCCAGCGCGTCAAGCCCACCAGCCAGGTACACCACCTCGACGACGCCGCGGCGCGGCGCATCGAATCGCCCCGGGAACGGCGGCTGCTCGGCCTGCATCCGCGCGGCTTCTACGATGGCTGACGCCTGGCCGAAGCTCCTGCGGCGGCAACGCTGGCGAACGCCCATCGGCTTTCTGGTGCTGGCCAGCGTGGCCATGCCGCTCGGCTTCGCCGCGTGGCAGGCGCTGCTGAACAACTTCGCCATCGAACAGGCGCAGTTCACCGGCCGGGAAATCGGCATTCTGCAAAGCTGGCGGGAAGTGCCCGGCTTTCTCGCGTTCACCGCGGTGTTCGTCATTCTGGTGCTCCGCGAGCAGACCTTCGCGGTGGTTTCGGTGGCGGTCTTCGGCGTCGGCGTGGCGCTCACGGGCTTCTTTCCCAGCGAGTACGGGCTGTACTGCACGGCGGTGCTGATGTCGATCGGCTTCCACTACTTCGAGACCATCCGCCAGTCGCTGTCGCTGCAGTGGCTGTCGAAGGACGAAGCGCCGCGCATTCTCGGGCGGCTGATCGCCGTCGGCTCGGCGACTTCGCTGCTGGCCTTTGCCGCCATGTACGTGGTGCTGGAAGTGTTCAGCGTCGACTACCACTGGATCTACCTGACGGCCGGCGGCGCGGCGGTGTGCATCGCCGTGGCGCTGTCGAGATTCCCGCACTTCCCGTCGAAGACGCCGCAGCGCAAGACCATCGTGCTGCGCAGCCGCTACTGGCTCTACTACGGTCTGACGTTTCTGTCCGGGGCGCGGCGGCAGATCTTCGTCGTCTTCGCCGGCTTTCTGATGGTGGAGAAGTTCGGCTACTCGGCGGCCAACATCGCCGCGCTGTTCCTGGTCAACCATCTGTTCAACTTCTTCTTCGCGGAAAAGATCGGCGGCTGGATCGGGCGCATCGGCGAGCGCCACGCGCTGACCTTGGAGTACGCCGGGCTGATTCTCGTCTTCACCGCCTACGCCTTCGTCGAAAACGCCTTCTTCGCCGCGGCGCTCTACGTCGTCGATCACATGTTCTTCGCGCTGGCCATCGCCATCAAGACGTACTTCCAGAAGATCGCCGATCCCGCCGACATCGCCTCCACGGCGGGGGTTTCGTTCACCATCAACCACATCGCCGCGGTGGTGATTCCGGTGCTGCTGGGCTTCGTCTGGCTGCAGTCGCCAAGCGCCGTCTTTCTGATCGGCGCCGCCTTCGCCGTGCTGTCTCTGCTGGCGTCGCAGAACATCCCGCAGCGGCCGCTCCCTGGCAACGAAACCGTGGTCGGGCCGAAGCGTCTGGTGCAGAGGTTCGGCTAGGCGCCTGGGGCGACGTCAAGGCAACAGCGGCACGAGGCTGGCGAAGACCGGCGCCGCGGCCAAGGCCGAGTCGATGCGGTCCAGCAGTCCGCCATGGCCGGGCAGGATGCCGCCCGAGTCCTTGACGCCGCGCTGACGCTTCAAGGCGCTTTCCAGCAGGTCGCCTACCGTGGCGGCGACGCACACCAGCGCCGCCATGCCCAGCCATGCCGCCGCCGTTCCACCGAACCACCAGCAGCCGAACAAGCCCCACGCCAGCACGCACAGCCCGCCGCCAAGGGCGCCTTCCCAAGTCTTGCCGGGGCTCAACCGCAGCGCCAGCTTGCGCCGGCCCCAGCGGCGGCCGACGAAATAGGCACCGGTATCGGCCAGCGCCGTGGCCAAGAGCAGCCAGGCGACGAGTTCGGCGCCGCCAGCCGCAGCCAGCGCCACCAGACCCAGCCAAGCGCCAACGATGACAACGACGCCCATCGCCAGCAGCGCCACTTGCGAACGCAGCAGCGCGGCGCTCGCCGGATAGCAGCAGACGACCACCAGGGCCGCCAGCCAGAACCCGGCGACGGCCAGCAGCACCCACTGCCAGCTGTCGGAGAGCAGCCAAAGCGCCACGACCAGCACCGACAGCGCCGTCGCGTAGGCGACCCAGCCGAGGCGCGTTTCCACCCCAGCGAGCTTCGACCACTCGTAGCCGGCGACCAGTACCAGAAGGTGGAAGAACGCGGCCAGCCAGCTGAGCGGCAGAACGATCAGCGCAACGACGACCAGCGCCGCGAACGCCAGCGCCGACACCACCCGCAACTTGAGCATCCGTCCGCCCTCAAGCGATGCCGGGCCGTCCTTCACGCCGAACGCGCGGCATGCCGCCAGCGCTCAAGCGAAGCACTCCCGCGGCTATCGCCGTCGTCCGTAGCGCCGTTGCCGCTCGCCGAAGTCCGCGAATGCCAGCGCCAGCTTCTCTTCGTCGAAGTCCGGCCAGTAGTCGGCGGTGAAGTAGAACTCGGTGTAGGCGAAGTCCCACAGCAGAAAGTTGCTGATGCGCCGTTCTCCGCCGGTGCGTATGCACAGGTCCGGCGGCGGCAGGTCGCCCAGCGACAGGAACGAAGCGAAGCCGTCCTCGTCGATGGCATCGGCATCGACGTCGCCGGCGCGCACCGCGTCCGCCAGCCGCCGAGCCGCTTGCACGATGTCCCAGCGTCCGCCGTAGTTGACGGCGATGGCTAGATGCAGGCGGTCGTTGGCGGCGGTGCGCCGTTCGGCTTGCGCCATCAGCGCTTGCAGATCCTCCGGGAAACGGGCGCGGTCGCCTACGAAACGCAGCCGGGCGCCTTCTCGATTCAGCTCTTCGATGTCGTCGTTCAGCACGCCGCGCATCAAGTCGAGCAGCAGATTCACCTCCCGGGTGGGGCGCTGCCAGTTTTCCGTGCTGAAGGCGAACAGCGTCAGACACTGCACGCCCCGCCGCGCCGCCGCCTGGGCGATGGTCTTGACGTTGCGCGCCCCGGCGCGATGCCCGGCAGCACCCGGCAGGCGACGACGCCTCGCCCAGCGATGGTTGCCATCCATGACGATGGCCAGGTGTCGAGGGCAGGCCGCGGATGCGTCCAACGGCGGCGACAGGTCCTTCACCAGTCGCAGGCCAGCCTTGGACATCGACAACGCTCTTGTTTCCCGGTTGCGGCAGACTCTAGCACCGATGTCCGATGCGCCAGAGGATGCGGCTACGCCAATTTTGTGCAACCTTGGGCGGGCCGCGCGGCTTGTCCGCTAGCCGCCGAAGCGTCGGCTCAGCCTGATGCCGTACTCGCGCCGGTCGTTGCTGTTGATGACGAGCACGGTGGGGTCCAGGTCGAGCTTCGCCAGCGGATAGGCCTCGTCGCCCAGGTTCTGGCCGTACAGGGCGACGCTCCACTCGTCGTTGGCGCTGGCGTAGGCGAGGCTTAGGTTGAGCAGGCCGAGGGGTGCGATGCGGTTCAACGGCGTGTTGACCGGCTGGCCGAACATGCGCGCGCGACGGTAGTAGTCGAGGCGCGCGGTGAGGGTGCCGCCGGCGGCCAGACGGCGCACGTAGGCAGGCGACAGGGAAGCGGTGAAGCTCGGCGTCAAGGCGGGAGAGTCGCCCGCTTCGATGCCTTGCACCCGCTCGTCCACTTCAGTGATCTCGATGTCCAGATAGCCGATGGCGAACTGCACTTGCAGCCCTGGCGTCGGCGCCCAGACGCCTTCGAGCTCGATGCCCGTGGCCTGGGAAGACGCAGCGTTCTGGCTGAGGGTGAGGAAGCCGGCGTCGATCAGCTCGTTCACCTGCACCACCAGGTCGGTGTAGCGCACGTGGAACAGGCTGGCGTTCAGGCTCAAGGCGTCCGCGAATGCGCCCTTGACGCCTACCTCGAAGGAGTCCGCAAAGGTCGGGTCGAAGGCCACGAAGGTGGCCGGGCCGCCGAAGGGACGAGGGGGATAGCCGCCGGCCTGATAGCCCCTGGCGTAGCTGGCATAGGCGTTCCTGGCGTCGTCGAGGCGCACGGCGAGGGAGACGTCGCCGGTGGTTTCGCTCCAGCGGTCCTGGCGCCGCGCTGGCGCGGGGAAGTAGTGCAGCGAACCCTCGGCGGTCTTCCGGTCGCGGGTCTGGCGCAGCCCCAGGCCGAGCGTGACGCGTTCGGCAAGGTCGATGTTGGCATGGCCGAACACGGCGCGGCTCGAGGCGTCCTGCCACAGGCGCAGCAGGCCGTCGAAGTCGCTGGCCGGGATCACCTCCGGGCGGCCATCGGCAAGCCCGTTCGGACGGAACACGAACGGGCTGTGGTTGAAGCCGTCCTCGTCGAAGCCATAGACGCCGGCCACCCAGTCGCCCCAGCCCTGGGTGCCGCGCAGCTGCGCTTCGAAGGTGGTCTGCCGCGCCTCGCCGCGCTCGGGGAACTCGATCAGCGTCGCGGCCACCTTTTCGTTGTCGAGGCCGCCTTCGAACCACATCGAGCGCCGCCCGAGGATGGCGCGAAGTCGCAGGCCGTCGGTCAAGTCCCATTCGAGGCTGGCCGATGCGCCCTTGGTTTCGTCCGCCGTGGACATCAGCTCGTTGTTGAGCGAAAACGTGTCGTCGGGGTCGGCGGGCTGATCCGCTTGCAGCAGGCCAAAGCCGTTGTCGGGGTTGAACACTTCGACGGCGTGCGGCGTCACGCCCTGATCGGAGCGCGAGACGTCCGCGGTCAGCAGCAGGCGCATGCGGTCGCTTCCCCGCCAGCGCAGCGCGGCACGGCCGAAGCCTTGGAAGATCTGCCCGATTTCGGCCTCTGGATTGGCGATGCGCAAGGCGTCTCCGATGCCGTTGCGGGACTTGACGCCGCCGGAGACGAGCAGCGCCAGGCCGTCGCCAAGCGACGCGTCGAACAGGAAGTTGCCGTTCAGCCGTCCCAGGCTGCCGGCCTTCACGTCCACGCGCCCGCTGCCGTCGCCGACCGGCTTGCGGGTGACGATGTTGAGCGCACCGCCCAGAGTGTTGCGCCCGGAAAGACTGCCCTGGGGACCGCGCACGACCTCGACCCGGTCGATGTTCAGCAGGTCCATGTTGGCGCCCATGTTGCGCCCCAGGTACACGCCGTCGACGTAGATGCCCACCGCCGGGTCCGTGGTGATGATGTGATCCTGCAGGCCGATGCCGCGCATGAACACCGCGGCATGGCCGGTGTTGCCTTGGCCGAAGTTGGTCTGCACGACGTTCGGGGCGAACTTCTCCAGCTGGTTGAGCTCGGTGATGCCGCGCGCGCGGATGCCGCGCTCGTTCAGCACCGTGATCGCCGTCGGCACGTCGACGACGGACTCCTCCCGGCGGCGCGCCGTCACCAGCACCTCTTCGATGGCGGCGGGGGAGCTTGCGCGACCGCCGGTCTCCCCGGTGCTGGCGGCAGGGGTGGGGCCGACCAGCGCGACGATGGCGAGGGCGACGCCGGCGCTCGACCAGCGCGCCGATTGTGCAAGTTTGCACGGCATAGGGGCATCCACGGGAGGTACGCGGGGCAATATATCATTCGTGCAGCCAGCGCCGGTCTGATAGTCTCCCCGCCCGCGCCAAGGCAGACCGAGGTGGCAGATGGTAACGATTCTCGATGGCGGCATGGGCGGCGAAATCCAACGCCGCGTACCGCAAGCCGCCCACGGCCTGTGGTCGGCGCTGGCGCTCGTGGAACGCCCGGAGCTGGTGGCGGACATCCACCGCGAATACATCGACGCGGGGGCCGCGGTCATCACCACCAACACCTACTCCACCGTGCCGAGCTATCTGGGCAAGGCCGACTTGGCAAACCGCTACGGCGAACTGACGCAGCAGGCGGCGCAGCTGGCCCGCCGCGCCGCGGACGAAAGCGACGCATCGGTGCGCGTGGCCGGCGCCCTGCCGCCGCTCTCGGAGAGCTACCGCGCGGACCTGGTGCCCGAGGAGGAAGAAGCCGCGCCCATTTACGCGACGATGGTGCGGGCGATGGCCGACAGCGTCGACCTGTTCCTGTGCGAGACCATGTCCTCGGCCGCCGAAGCCTGCAACACCGCCAGCCAGGCCCTCGCGCACGGCGGCGGCAAGCCCGTGTACGTCTCCTGGACGTTGAACGAAACGCCCGGCGCGGGACTGCGCAGCGGCGAAACCGTGGCCCAGGCGTTCGCCAGCTTGGCGCACCTGGAGGTCGATGCGTTCCTGTTCAACTGCACCCACCCGGAAGCCATCGAAGCGGGCCTTCGGGAGCTCGCGCCGCTGACCGACAAGCCAATCGGCTGCTATCCCAATCGTCTGAACCGGGTTCCCGAAGGCTGGACGCTGGACAACGAAGTGGTCACCGGAGCGCGCCGCGACTTGCCGAGAGAGATGTACGTCGCCTCGATCCTGCGCTGCATCGAGCAAGGCGCCAGCATCGTCGGCGGCTGCTGCGGCATCGGCCCAGGCGACATCCAGGCGCTGGCGGAAGAGCTGGGCGAGCTTGGTCTGGCCGGGTAGGGGCCAAGGCAGTGGCAGGCCTGCACCCTCTGCGTCACCACGACGCAGTCGTGCCTACCCCCAGGCCGTCTTCAGTATGTCGAACAGCATCTTCATCGTGGATGAGGTCAACGAGCTCGGCAGCCATTCGGTGAGCAGCCTCTTGACGGCCTTTGGGCCGCTCTTGCCGACCTGCGCCTCGGCCTCCCTGACTTCCTCGATCGTGATCCGTATGCCCAATTCGTTGCTTGCGCCATGCACGTTGCGACTCACAAGGGCCCGACACCCATCTGCCGCCAACCGTCCACGCTGCGCTGTGAGATGTCTTTCGCCACAGCGCGATCCCAAATGCGTCGTATGAGGTGGTCCTGTTTCGTGAGGCAGTTCGAGGGCTTGGTTAAGGTGTACTCCCTTGGTGTTGAGTCCCTCGAGCGCAAGGCATTCTTGCGGCTTGCCGAGCGACCGTCAAGGCCGATTCGCTGCCATGTTCGGCGGCTTTCCCGTTGCCGATGCCCGTGTCTTTGCAAGACCTTCCCAACTCCCGACTTCGCAGCTGCCAGCCAAGGCTCGAAGGCCCCGGCGTCCTCGGCCGCATCTCCCAGCCGCATGGCTGGTCGCCTTTTCGTCCGCCGGGCCGAGGCGAACCGCCGGAGGCGGGTTGGTCGGATTTTCCGAGCGGAGGGAGCGGAGCGACCGGAGTCCGGAAAATCCGGCGCGGCGTTCCGCCGCGCCGGGGCGGCCGGCCGGTCATGCCGCCTCCGCGAAGGCGCCGCCGTAGGCTTCCGCCGGAGTTCGGCCGCCCAGCGAGAAGTGAGGGCGCGATCGGTTGTAGAAGCGCATCCAACGGGCGCTCACGCGCTCCGCCTCGAAGCCGTCGGCCAGGTCGTGGAGGTACACCGCCTCGTACTTCAGCGAACGCCACAGCCGCTCGATGAACACGTTGTCCATGCACCGGCCCCGGCCGTCCATCGAGCACCGCGCCCCCGACTCCAGCACCCGCCCGGTGAACGCCAAGCTGGTGAACTGCGCCCCCTGGTCGGTGTTGAAGATGCCGGGCGCCGCGCCGCCGCCGAGCGCGTCCTCCAGCGCCTCGACGCAGAACGCCGCGTCCATCGTGTTCGACAGCCGCCACGACAGCACGAACCGCGTCGCCCAGTCCATCACCGCCACCAGATACAGGAAGCCGGAGCGCACGGGGATGTAGGTGATGTCCGCGCACCAGACCTGGTCCGGGCGCTCCACGGCCACGTCGCGCAGCAGGTACGGATGCACCTGGTGCTCGGCGCTCGGCGCACTCGTGCGCGGCTTCGGGTAGACGGCGTCCACGCCCATCAGCCGCATCAGGCGGCGCACCCGGTGCCGACCGGCAACGACGCCCTCCCGCCGCAGATGCATCGACATCCGCCGGCTGCCGTAGAACGGACACTCCATGTACAACTCGTCGATGCGCCGCATCAGCTCCAGGTTCGCCGCGCTCTCGCCAGCCGGCTCGCGGTACAGCGACGCCCGACCGACCGCCAGCAGCTCGCACTGCCGGCTCAGGCTCAGCGGGCCGTCGCGCTCCACCATCGCCAGGCGCTCCGGGCGGCTCAGCGCGCCAACCCGCGCCGAAAAAAAACCCGTTCCATCGTCAGCTCCCCGATCTTCGCGTACAGCTCCTTCGCCAGCGCCTCGTCCGCGCCCTGCTTCCGCCCCGACGCGAACACCTCGCCCAGGCCCTCCACCGCCTGCTTCTTCCACATGCCCACCTGGTTCGGATGCACTCCGTGCTTCGCCGCCAGCTCCTGGATCGTCCGATCTCCGCGCAGCGCTTCCAGCGCCACCCGCTTCTTGAAGTCCGCCGTGAACCGGCGCCTCTTCGCTGTCATTCCATGCCTCCTTCAAGGCGTGGAATACGCCTTAACCGACTGTCTCAAAAAGCAGGACCAGCTCAGTGGGCAGTGGCGTGGTACGCATCGAGCAGACGTTCGCGCATGCGGGTGGTCCAACGCTTCGCCGCGGTGTTGGGGACGACAAGCTGCTTGATCGCGGCCGGCGCGTACACCGGCCAATTTGCTCTCCTGCTCCCATATTTGCGAAACAAGACGCGCCCCAATGTTGAATTGCACCAGACGGAGAGCGCCTGTGCATCCTTGACCCCAACGCCTTGGATCGGCGTCCATCGGCGCCCAACAACTGGCGATGGGAATGCCACGGCGTGCAATCGACCGGAGGAAGTGTCGAGCGAGTTGGCGATAAGCAATCTTCCTCGCTTGCTCCAAAGATTGTCGGAGTCCCTTCTGGCCGACTTGCTGGCAATCGGTTGTGCCCACTTGTCAATCCGTCCAGCGAGCCGTTGTTGGGCTGCCTGCCCGGAACCGTAGGTTGCTCACTGCCGCTCATGCCGGTCATCGGCGGCGTCGAGCGCCCGCGAAAACTGCTCCAATATACGTTCATTGATATGCGCCGAATTGGCCTTGTGCATCCGGCGGGCGATGACGGTTGCTCGCCGCCGGCCCACCGCGCCCTGCCTCACCAAGTCCACCATGAGCCCAAGGCCGCGCCGGGCCTTTACATCGTGGCGGCGGCACAGACGCCGCAACGCGCCGTCGTTCGTGACGCACGTCCAGCCGCGCTCTAGGCACACGACGAAGCACAGGCGGTCGTTGAACGAGACCGGCGCCTCCACCTTCGCCGCCGCTTGCAACGTCGGCATCTCAACGTCCACGACCTCGATCCCAAGGCTCCTGCACTTCTGCGTCGTGAGGCCGCGGACTTCATCCAGCACCTCGGAAAGCACTGCCAGCCGCCCAATGTTCCGCCCCGCCTCCTTCAGGACGTCCAGATCGGACTCGCGATAGTCGATGAGCACGTCCGCGTCGGCTAGCAGTACCGTCGGGGTTTCATTCGCTACTTCGCCCACTCCCTGGCCAGCCTCCTCATGTCCTCGCGCTCGAGGCCCAGAATCTCGGCGGCTCTGCCCATGGAGATGCGCTCGCCCTCCAAGGCTTGGCGGACCAGGCGGCGCAGCCGATCTTCCATGAAGTCGTAGCGCGAGAGGCCGTCTGGCTCGCCGGCGCGACCCCAACTCCACGCGAACTCGCTCTTGTCGAGCGGTCGCGGCTCGTCCGCCTTGCGCAGCGTCTTTCCGAAGTACGCCTTGTGCTGGGCCTGGAATGCCTGCCACACTCGCGGCGCCTGCTCCTGACCCGTCTGCGCCAGCCGGTAGAGCACGGTCTTGTAGCTCACCCGGAAGATGCGCTTCACCTTCAAGACGCGGGAGAGCAGCGAGTGCCCGCTGGTTGCTCGCCACTCTGGGGCAAAGGCGCGCTCGGGCATCAGGAACTCGCTGGCGAACTCGTCCGCCTCGCGTTCGGCGTCTTCGGGAAGGGCCGTGGCCTCGCGCTGGTACTCGTCGGGGTGGAGCAGGAGGTGCCCCAACTCGTGCGCGGCCGTGAAGATCCACCGCTCCACGGAGATGCGTGCCCACGTGTTCACCACGACGGCTGGGCCGCCGTCGGCTTGGGCGACGCTTAAGCCGAAGAAGGAATCGCGATTGGTCTCCAGGAGCAGGAGCTTCACGCCGCCGTGGTTCAGCAGCCCGCAGATGTCCCGCACGGGAACCTCCGGCGCCAAGCCCACGGCTTTGCGGGCGGCCTGTGCCATAGCGGCTGGCGCCGCTTGGTCGCGCCATTGCCGTGCTTCGCCGAAGCCGAATTCCGCCCGCTCGCCAAGCTCTTCTTCCAGCCAGGCGTAGGCTTCGAGCCACTTGGAGACCACCGCGAGAATCTGCTCGCGGGAGCGCACTTTCGCCTTTGCGCGGAATCGGACGCTCTCGAGTGGGCGCACCGGCACGATCAACTCGCCCACAGGCACGTTGAGCGCCTTCGCCAGCGCCCTCACGGTGCTGGCCCTCGGGATCGCGTCGCCCCGTTCGATGCGCCCCAGCGCCAGCCGCGACAGGCCGGACTTCAAGGCCAGGTCCTCCTGCGTCAAGCTGCGATCCAGCCGCAGCCGGGCCACATTGGCCGCTATGGTCGTTCCGTCCGTCATCCGTGCCCCTCGCCCACTTGAACAACGGGGACCCTAAAATACCATTGCTGTAACTGGCGTCAATATGGTCATTTTGGCGCTTTCCTGCAGCAGCCAAGGAACGTCTGTTTAAGTGTCCCGGGGAGACCGTAAACCCTTATGGGACGGCGGTTCCGCAAAGGCACTTGAACAGACCTCCCTAACGCTGGAACCCTCAGTTGACGTGTGGGGCCACTACCTCATTAGACGGAGCACCGTCATTCCTGTGATCGCCTCTAGGGTGGACACTTCGACATCGCTACTTCCATCGCGAGGAATCAGCGATGTTGAAGTACAGGGAATCTTTGGACGTAGGAGGTCTGCGTCTTCCGACGCTCAAACGTATCGGGCGCTGGTTGCGACGGATTGCCGGGTCGGGATGACGTGCGGCCCTCGTGCCTTGAGGCATGTCTGGTGGGCTACGTTCGAGATCGCGTGTCGTCCTGACGCGAGAGACGCTCCGGTGACGAGCACCGCGTAGCACTCTTCGGTAGCGTGTTGATGGTCACGGCGGAGCCTCGCCATGCACCAGTTCGGCCCGGCAGGTGCCGTCGCCTACCCCGGCGTTGGACTATTCGTCTTCGTCCTCCTCGTCTTCGTCGTCGAAGTCCTCGTCTTCCAGCTCTCGTCCTACCAGCTCGATGTAGGCTACGGGGGCGGCGTCTCCGGCGCGAAAACCGGCTTTGAGGATGCGCGTGTAGCCGCCGGGGCGCTCCTGGAAGCGGGGGCCGAGTTCGGCGAACAGCTTGCCCACCGCGGCCTTGCTGCGCAGGCGGGCGAAGGCAAGGCGCCGATTGGCGACGGTGTCTTCCTTGGCCAGGGTGATCAGCGGCTCCGCCACGCGGCGCAGTTCCTTGGCCTTCGGCACGGTCGTCTTGATGATCTCGTGCTCGATCAGCGACGCGGCCATGTTCGAGAACATGGCCTTGCGGTGGGCGCTGGTGCGGTTCAGGTGACGACCGCTCTTTCGATGTCTCATGGTGCAGGCTTCTTGTGCGCTGGGCGTCGCGGGGGCGCGGGCTAGCCGGCGATGCCGCGCACGGCCGCCGGCGGCCACTTCTCCAGGCGCATGCCGAGCGAAAGCCCCCGGGAGGCGAGCACGTCCTTGATTTCGGTGAGGGACTTCTTGCCCAGATTGGGCGTCTTCAGCAGGTCGTGCTCGGTGCGCTGAATGAGATCGCCGATGTAGAAGATGCTCTCTGCCTTCAGGCAGTTGGCGGAGCGCACGGTGAGTTCGAGATCGTCCACCGGACGCAGCAGGATCGGATCCACTTCGTCCGGCTTCTGCTCCACCACCACTTCGCCTTCCTTGTCCAGATCGACGAATACCGCCAACTGGTGCTGCAAGATGGTGGCAGCCCGACGAATGGCCTGTTCGGGATCGATGGTGCCGTTGGATTCGATGTCGAGAATCAGCTTGTCGAGGTCCGTGCGCTGTTCGACGCGCGCGCTCTCCACCGAGTAGGCGACGCGGCGCATCGGACTGTAGCTCGCGTCGAGGCGCAGCACGCCGATGGGGCGCGTCACCTCCTCTTCGTCGCCAACGGGGTATTCCACCGGCTGATAGCCGCGCCCGCGGGTGACCTTGGCCTCCATGCGTATGCTGCCGTTTTCGTTCAGCGTGCAGATGACGTGGTCCGGATTGGCGATCTCGACATCGGCCGTCAGCTGGAAGTCCCCCGCGACCACCTCGCCGGGGCCCGAGCGCGCCAGGCGAATGGCGCCGCCGTCGCCGCGGTGCAGGCGCACGGCGATGCCCTTGAGGTTCAGCAGCACGTCGATGACGTCTTCGCGCACGCCCTCCATCGGCGCGTACTCGTGCTCGACGCCGTCGATCTGCACCTCGGTGATGGCAGCGCCTGGTATCGACGACAGCAGGATGCGGCGCAGGGTGTTGCCGAGCGTGTGTCCGAAGCCGCGTTCAAGGGGCTCGAGCGTCACCCGCGCGTGGGTGGCGCTGATCTCGTCCACGTTGATGCGGCGCGGTGTCAAAAACTCGGTTGCCGACTGTGGCATCAATTCCTCCAACAGAGAGTGGCTTTCCAAGTGGGCTTGCGCGGCCCGTGAAACATGCCGGACGCAGGCCCACGCCCTGGGATGCAGCTACTTCGAGTACAACTCGACGATCATGTTCTCGTTGATCTCTTGCGGCAGTTCGGCGCGGTCCGGATCGCGCCGGAAGACGCCCTCCATCTTCTCGGCGTCCACCGCCACCCATTCGACCTCGCCGCGCTGGCTGGCCAGATCCAGCGCTTGGCGGATGCGCAGCTGGCCGCGGCTGGCCTCTCGGACCGCCACCGTGTCTTCCGGCTGAACCTGGTAGGAAGGCACGTTCACCTGGCTGCCATTGACGAGAATCGCCTTGTGCGACACCAGCTGGCGGCTCTCGGCGCGGGTGCAGCCGTAGCCCATCCGGTAGACCACGTTGTCCAAGCGCCGTTCCAGCAGCCGCAGCAGGTTTTCGCCGGTTGCGCCGCGCTGCCGATCGGCCGTCTTGTAGTAGTTGTGGAACTGCTTCTCCAGCACTCCGTACAGGCGCCTCACCTTTTGCTTTTCGCGCAGCTGCAGGGCGTAGTCCTTCGGCTTCTGACGCCGCGCCGCGCCGTGCTGGCCGGGGATCGTATCCGCCCGGCACTTGGAGTCGAGGGGCCGGACGCCGCTCTTCAGGTACAGATCCGTGCCTTCGCGGCGGCAAAGTTTCAGCTTGGGACCGAGGTATCTGGCCATGGCGCTACACCCTTCGTCGCTTCGGCGGTCGGCAGCCGTTGTGCGGCACCGGCGTCACGTCGGCAATGCTGTTGATCTTGAGGCCGGCGGCGTTCATCGCCCGCACCGAGGACTCGCGGCCGAGGCCCGGGCCCTTGACGAGAACGTCGACGCTCTTCATGCCGTACTGCTCGATGGCGTTGGTGGCAGCCCGCTCGGAGGCGATCTGCGCGGCGAATGCGGTGCTCTTGCGCGAGCCCCGATAGCCCGAACCGCCGGCCGTGGCCCAGCACAGCGCGTTGCCCTGGCGGTCGGCGATGGTGATGATGGTGTTGTTGAAGGACGCATGAACATGCGCCACGCCGTCGATGACGACGCGTTTGCCCTTCTTGCGCGTGGTTGGCTCGGCCATGCGTGTAAGTCCTTGCTTCGTTCGCCCTTGGGTCGTGTTGCCGCCTACTTGCGGATGGGCTTGCGCGGCCCTTTGCGGGTGCGGGCGTTGTTCTGGGTTCGCTGGCCGTTCACCGGAAGCCCGCGCCGATGGCGCATGCCGCGGTAGCAGCCGAGATCCATCAGCCGCTTGATGTTCAGCTGCACTTCCCGGCGCAGGTCGCCCTCGATGGCCAGTTTGGCGGCTTCGGCGCGCAGCGCGTCGAGGCGCTCCTCGCGCAGGGTGCCGAGGGTTTCGGCGGGGTCCACCCCCGCCGCCGCGCATATCTTTCGAGCGCGGGTTCTGCCGACGCCGAACAGGTACGTCAGCGAAATGCCAACGTGCTTGTTGTCCGGCAGGTTGATGCCGGCGATTCGTGCCACTTGCTCGACTCCTTGTCTCTTCGGGGTCTCTTCGGGCTAGCCCTGCCGCTGCTTGTGCCGGGGCTCGGCGCTGCAGATCACGCGCACGACGCCGTTGCGCCGCACGATCTTGCAGTTGCGGCAGATCTTCTTCACCGATGCGCGTACTTTCATCAAAGGCCTCTTGCGTTGCTTATCCGGTCGTCTCTTCGCGTTCCGCCCGACGGTCTTTAGCGCCGTCGCCCTTGGCCGCCGCCCCGGCGGCTGCCGCCGGCAGCGCCTACGCTGCCCGTTCGGCCCCGCCCGTAGCTGCGCAGGTTGGACTTCTCCATCAGCTTCGCGTACTGGCTGGACATCATGTGCTGCTGCACTTGCGACATGAAGTCCATCGACACCACGACGACGATCAAGAGCGCCGTGCCGCCCAGCTGCATGGTGACGTTGAAGAACACCACCATCAGTTCCGGCAGCAGGCATACCGCGGTGACGTAGATGGAGCCGAACAGCGTCAGCCGGGTGATGACGTCGTCCAAGTACGAAGCGGTTTGGTGGCCGGGCCGAATGCCCGGAACGTAGGCGCCTTGGCGCTTCAGATTGTCGGCGATCTCCTTGGGGTCCATCATAATCGCCGTGTAGAAGAAACTGAAGAAGATGATCCCGGCGGCGAACAGCATGATGTAGAGCGGCTGCCCCGGCGACAGCACCAGGGCGACGTCTTGCAGCCAGGCCATGTTCGGCGCCTGCCCGAACCACTGCGCCATGGACGCCGGCGCCAGCAGCAGACTGGACGCGAAGATGGCCGGAATGACGCCGGCCATGTTGATCTTGAACGGCAGCGGCGTGCTTTGCGGCTGAACCATCCGCCGCCCCTGCTGGCGCTTCGCGTAGTTGACGGTGATGCGCCGCTGGCCGCTTTCCACGAAGACCACGAAGCCCACCACCAGGACGCCGACCAAGGCGATGCCGAGCAGCGCGATGATGTTGATGTCGCCCTGCCTCGCCGCCTCGAAGGACTGCGCGACGGCGCCCGGAAAGCCGGACACGATGCCCGAGAAGATCAGCAGCGAAATGCCGTTGCCGACGCCGCGCTCGGTGATCTGCTCGCCCAGCCACATCATGAACAGCGCCCCGGTCACCAAGGTGACGATGGACACGAAGTAGAAGCTGAAGTCGCCGATGAAGGCGAGGCCCTGGGCCGCCAGGGTGCCGGTGAGCGCGGTGCCCTGAATGAGGGCGATGAGCAGGGTTCCGTAGCGCGTGTACTGGGTGATCTTGCGCCGCCCGGCTTGTCCTTCCTTGCGCAGCTGGTTGAGCGCCGGATACATCATCGTCACCAGATTCATGATGATGCTGGAGGTGATGTAGGGCATCACGCCCAGGGCCAGGATGCTCATGCGCTCCAAGGCGCCGCCGGAGAACATGTTGAACAGGTCCAGCACGCCGCCCTGATTGGCGTCGAACAGGTTGCGCAGCTGATCGGGATTGATGCCTGGCACGGGAATGTGCGTGCCGATGCGGTAGACGAGCAGCGCGAACAGCACGAACAGCAGCCGCTGGCGAAGCTCCGACAGCCCGCCGCCGCGAATGCCGCTGGCGCGGGCGCTCAATGCCGCTGCGGTTGCCATCAGCCGCTGCTCTTCGCCGACGCGGCGGGTGCGTCTTCGACGCGGCCGCCGGCGCGTTCGACCGCCGCCCTCGCGCCCTTGCTGACCGCCAGGCCGCGAACGGTGACGGCGCCGGCAACCTCGCCGGACAGGAACAAGCGGGCCCGAACGACGTTCTTGCGCACCACCCGTGCCGCTTTCAGCGCCGCCAAGTCGACGACGTCGCCGCCGAGCGCGAGCACCGCGGCCAGTTCCGACGTTCGCACCTCGGCGGTCTTCATGCCCACCCGAGAGCGAAAGCCGAATGCCGGAATGCGTTTCTGCAAAGGCAGCTGGCCGCCCTCGAAGCCCGGCCGGATGTTGCCGCCCGAGCGGGAACGCTGACCCTTGTGGCCACGGCCGGCGGTCTTGCCGCCGCCGGCGGCAATGCCGCGCCCGACGCGCTTCCTGCGCTTCTTGCTGCCCGGCGCCGGGCTCAAGGTGTTCAAACGCGCCGTCACGACTGTGCTTCCTGTTGATCCGAGGACTCGGTCACTTCCAGCAGATAGCTCACCTTGGCGATCATGCCGCGCACCGACGGCGTGTCTTCGAGCTCGCGGCTGGAGCCGATGCGCCGCAGCCCCAGGCCGACGATGCACGCCCGGTGCTTGGGCAGGCGTCCCCAGGGGGATTTGACCAGGCGCACGGTGACGGTCTTCTTGGTCATGGCTGCATCCTGCTCGTTCGCCCGGCTAGACGTAGAGTTCCTCGACCGTCTTGCCGCGCTTGGCGGCTATCGCATCCGGCGACTGCATGCGCGTCAGCGCATTGAAAGTGGCGTGGACGACGTTCACCGGATTGGTCGAGCCGTAGCACTTCGCCAGCACGTTGCGAACGCCGGCGCATTCGAGGACGGCGCGCATCTTGTCGCCGGCGATGATGCCGGTGCCGGCGGACGCCGGCTGCATGTAGATGGTGGACGCGCCGAAGGTCTCGGTGATCGGATACCAGATGGTTTCGCCGTTCAGCTCGACGTCCACCATGTCCCGGCGGGCCGCTTCCATCGCCTTCTGAATCGCCGCTGGCGTCTCCCGGGCCTTGCCGCGGCCGAAGCCGACGCGGCCTTCGCCGTCGCCCACCACGGCAAGCGCCGTGACGCCGCGCTGCCGACCGCCTTTCACCACCTTGGCGACGTAGTTGATCTGGACGAGCTTCTCGACCAGACCTTCTTCTTTGATTTCTTCCGAATAGGCCATGTCAAGCGCCGCTAGAAGTGGAGGCCGCCCTCGCGGGCCGCGTCGGCCAGCGCCTTGACGCGGCCGTGGTACTTGTATCCAGAACGGTCGAACGCGACGGCGTCGATGCCCGCCGCCACGGCGCGTTCGGCAATCAGACGACCGACGGCTTCGGCGGCGGCCACGTTGCCGGTGCCTTGCGCAGCCCGCAGGGTCTCGTCGAGGGTCGATGCCTGCGCCAGCACGCGATCGCCGCTGCTGGTCGCGGCGCCGATGATCTGCGCGTACATGTGGCGCGGCGTGCGATGCACCGTCAGCCGCGGCATGCCGATCTCGCGGATCTTCATCCGGCCGCGCTTGGCGCGGCGCAGACGGCTGGCCCTCTTGTCGATGCGCTTCTCCACTCCGGTCCTCGTCTGTGCTCTTGGCCCCGACCAGCCTTGGCGTCGCCGCCGAGGCCGCCGAGCGCTATTTCTTCTTGCCTTCCTTGCGCCGCACTCGCTCGCCAACGTAGCGAACGCCCTTTCCCTTGTAGGGCTCCGGCGGCCTGAAGGCGCGGATTTCCGCCGCCACTTGGCCCACCAGCTGCTTGTCGATGCCCTTGACGACGATCTGCGTCTGCGAAGGCGTCTGCACTTCCACGCCGGCCGGCAGCTGGTAGTCGATGGGATGGGAAAAACCAAGTTGCAGGTTCAGTTTACGCCCTTGCGCCTGGGCGCGATAGCCCACGCCTTGCAGTTCCAAGTGCTTCTCGAAGCCTTCGGAAACGCCGGCAACCATGTTGCCGACAAGCGAGCGCACGGTACCGGCCAGCGCGCTCGCGCTCTTGGACGTCGTACGCACGGCGAACGTCAGCGCGCCATCGTTGCGCTGCACCTGCACATCGCTGGGCACGGCCTGCGAAAGCTCGCCCTTCGGGCCTTTGACGGTGACGCGGTCCGCGGCGACGCTCACGGCAACGCCCGGCGGCAACTGCACTGGCGACTTGGCGACTCGTGACATCGGACTTGCGCTCTTCCCTTGTTGACGTCGGCCGACTTCGCCTAGAACACCGTACACAGCACTTCGCCGCCGACGCCGGCGCGCCGGGCCGCGCGATCGGTCATGACGCCGCGATTGGTGCTGACGACGGCGACGCCAAGCCCGTCGCGGACTTTCGGCAGTTCGGAGCTCGGCTTGTAGATGCGCAGCCCAGGGCGGCTGACCCGGCGCAGTTCGGCGATGACCGGCTGGCCCTGGTGGTAGCGCAGCGAAACGGTCATGGACGGCTTGATCTCGCCGTCGACGCGAAAGCCGTCGATGTAGCCTTCGTCGCACAGCACTTCGCAGATCGCCTTCTTCAGCTTCGAGCCGGGCAGCGAAACCGTGGCGTGGCCGGCGCTTTGGGCGTTGCGGATGCGCGTCAGCAGATCCGCAATGGGGTCCTGCATGCTCATGGCGTCACCAGCTTGCCTTGACGAGGCCGGGGATGTCGCCGCGCATGGCCGCTTCGCGCAGCTTGTTGCGGCCAAGACCGAACTTGCGGTACACGCCCCGGGGCCGGCCGGTCATGCCGCAGCGGCGGCGCTGGCGCACCGGCGAGGCATTGCGCGGCAGCCGCTGCAACTGCAGCTGCGCCTGCCAGCGCTCGTCGTCGGAGGCGTTGCGGTCGGCAACCACCTTCTTCAGTTCGGCGCGCTTCGCCGCGTACTTGGCGACGATCTTGGCGCGCTTCTTTTCGCGTTCGATGAGTGAGAGCTTCGCCATGTTCCTTCGTGCCTGGTCGCCCTTGGGGTCGCGCTAGTTTCTGAACGGAAAGTTGAAGGCGCGCAGCAGCGCCAGGCCTTCTTCGTCGGTGGCCGCCGTGGTGGTGACGGTGATGTCGAGGCCGCGGATGCGGTCGATCTTGTCGTAGTCGATCTCGGGAAAGTTGATCTGTTCCGCAATGCCCATGGAGAAGTTGCCACGGCCGTCGAACGAGCGCGGGTTGAGGCCGCGGAAGTCGCGCATCCTGGGGATGGCGATGCCGATCAGCCGTTCGATGAACTCGTACATCCGCACCCGTCGCAGCGTGACCTTGCAGCCGATGGGAAAGCCCTCGCGGATCTTGAAGCCGGCCTCGGACTTGCGCGCCTTGGTGACGATGGGCTTCTGCCCGGCGATCAGCGACATGTCCTGCACCGCGCTGTCCATGGCCTTGCGGTCCGCCACCGCTTCGCCAACGCCCATGTTGAGCGTCACCTTGGCGATGCGCGGCACCGCCATCAGCGACCGATGGCCGAACTGCCTGGCGAGGGCAGGACGTATTTCGTCGATGTACTTGTCGCCAAGATGGGGCACGGTGTCGTCGCCTCGCCCGGTCAGCCGACCAAGGTTTTGGTGGACTTGAAATAGCGCACGCGCTTGCCGTCCTCGACGCGAATGCCCACCCGGTCCGCCTTGTCGGTTTCGGGGTTCAGCAGCGCGATGTTGGAAATGGCGATGGGCGCCTCGGTGTCGACGATGCCGCCCTGCTCGTTCATTTGCGGATTCGGGCGGACGTGCTTCTTCACCGTGTTGATGCCCTCCACGAGCACCCGATCGCCCGGCATCATGCGCAGCACGGCTCCCCGCCGGCCCTTGTCGCGCCCGGCGATCACCACGACTTCGTCGTCTTTGCGGATTTTTCGCATGGTCTTTCGAGGCCGAGCCGGCTACAGCACTTCCGGCGCCAGGGAGATGATGCGCATGAAGTTCTCCGTGCGCAGTTCGCGAGTGACCGGGCCGAAGATGCGCGTCCCCACCGGCTGCATGCCGGCGGTCAGCAGCACCGCGGCGTTCTGGTCGAAGCGGATGAGCGAACCGTCCGCCCGGCGCACGCCGCGCTTGGTGCGCACCACCACGGCGTTCATCACCTGCCCCTTGCGCACCCGGCCCCGGGGGATGGCTTCCTTGACGGCCACCTTCACCACGTCGCCGATGCCGGCGTAGCGTCGCCTAGAGCCGCCGAGCACCTTGATGCACTGCACGCGGCGAGCGCCGCTGTTGTCGGCGATGTCGAGCATGGTCTCGGCCTGGATCATCCTTGGCCCCTGCCGATGGCGCTGGCGCGTTCGACGATGCTCGCGAGCCGCCAGCTCTTGTTCTTGGAAATGGGACGGGTTTCGAGGATGGTGACGACATCGCCCTCTTGGCAGTCGTTGTTCTGGTCGTGGGCGGCGAGCTTGGTGGAACGGCGAACGAACTTGCCGTAGACCGGATGCTTGACGCGGCGTTCGATGCGCACGCTGATGGTCTTGTCGGCCTTGCTGGAAACGACGACGCCGGTCATGCTGCGCGGTGCGCGATCCGGGCGGGAATCCGTGCTGGCCGGTTCGGTCGGCGACAACGCCTCGGCGCTTGGGGCCGCGGCTTCGGCGCTCGGTGCCGCGGCTTCGGCGCTCGGTGCCGCGGCTTCGGCGGCTGACTCGACGGCGCTGGCTGGCGCTTCCTCCGGCGTCGCCGGGTCGATGGCCGGCGCGGACGCCGGCTCGGCATCCGCTGTCCCGCCCTCGGCCTCGGCGGGGTGCCTTTGCGTGGGTTCGTCAGCCATTGGACTGCTCCCGCAGCAGAGTCTTCACCCGGGCGATGTCGCGCCGGACGTTGGTGATCAGGTGCGTCTGCCCCAGCTGCTCGCTGGCGCGCTGCATGCGCAGGCTGAACTGCTCGCGACGCAGGCGGATGAGCTCCTCGCGCAGCTCTTCCGCCGACTTGCCTCTATGTTCCGATGCCTTCAACCGACTTCGTCCACCAGCGTTCCACGCCTTCGCTCGCCGAACTGTCCAGCCGGCCACATTGCCTTCAACACACTGAACAGCGAGTTAGGCGAGTTCCCAACCCACTGATTCACATGGTGTTTTTGGGCAGATCGCGCCGAAAAGGAAAGTTCGACTCGGCCAAAAAGACGGCGATCATACACGCCTGCAACGTGCGAAACAACATTTGTTCGAGCTCAACGGCTCGGCACCTTCTAGACAGCAGCGGTGCAGCAGTCGGTCGATGAGCGCGGCGGACGATCAGGAGTTGCTAGCTGTCGATCGCGGCCGCGTTGGCGGCCAAGTGGGTCGTGCTCAGCGTGCCGGTGAGCACCGAAGTCACGCCCGGCAGACGAGCGACGGACGCCAGCACATCCGGGTTGCCGCGCGCACCGCTGGCCATCGGCTTCTTCACCAGCACGCCCACGCCGGCCGCTCCGGCGCGGGCGACGAGCGGCGCTTCCTGGCGCTGGCGAGCGTTGAGGGTACACATCAGCACGTCGGCGCAAGCCAGCGCGGCTTCGCCGTCCTTCGCGCCCTTGCCCGAGAATCCCACGGCGCGAACGACTCCCTGCCGCTGCAGGCGGCGCAACGCGCGCAGCGCACCGGCGGTCTCGATGTTCCGAAAGCCGCGTCCATCGGCGTGTACCAGCACGATGTCCAGGGTGTCCGTGCGCAATCGCCGCAAGGACTCGGCAACGCTGCGCAGCGTCGCGTCTTCGCCGAAGTCGTAGCGCGAGCGGCGGCCGTCGAACTGCTCCCCGGTCTTGGTACACAGCAGCCATTCGTCGCGCTGGCCCACGATGGCCTCGCCAAGCCGCTGCTCGCTGCAGCCGTAGGCCGGGGCGGTGTCCAGAAGATTGATGCCCAGCCGCCTGGCGGCGGCCAGCAAGTCGGCGATCTGGCCGTCGCTCGGCAGCTCGAACGGCCGCGGGTACTTCACCTGCGCGTTGCGCCCGAACTTGACCGTGCCAAGGCCAAGCACCGAGACCTCCAGGCCGGTCGTTCCCAACGGGCGCTTCAACACGATCCGGCGTAAGGCGGCCGAGCGTAGTCCAAGCTGGTTTCGGCGCCCGGCCACGCATCCTTGCAGGGCTGCAGGTCGGCGGTCAGCTTCAGCACCGCATCGCCAAGACGCGGTGCCAAGGACAACTTGCCGGGCCAGCACAGCACGCAGTTGCCGCGGCGCATGGCGAATGCGCCGCCGGTGTCGCGAAAGCCCGTGCCAACGGGCTCCATGCGCTCCACCAGGTGGGTTTGAAAAGACGCTTGGCCGAGGTCCAGGAAAGGCAGCTCGTTGGCCAGCGCCCTGGCCGTCGTTTCGATCTGCGCTTCGGGGCTTCGTCCGGCGCCGTCGCTGGCCAACTTGCCGCCGACGTACAGCCGCCGGCCGTGGCTGGTGACGGTGAGGTCCGGAGCGGTGCCGAACGTGCGCGACAGGCAGTGCGCGAACACTCGCGGGGGCCGGCGCAGAACAACGCTGACCTGTTGCAGCATGGTGCGCTTGACGGGCACGTCGTCGAAACCCGCCTGCCGAGCCAGTTCGCCGTTGCCGACCCCGGCGGCAAAGATGAACACTTGCGCCCGGATGTCCTGCTCGCCCACGATGCACTCGATGCCGTGCCGATTCGCCACCAGCATTTCCGGCAGCACGGCTTGTTCTGCAAGCCGATGCCGAACCGGAGCGGCGAGGCGGCGAACCAGCGCCGAAACGTCGATGGCGAAGTCGTCCAGCGCCACCAGAGTGCCACGCTCGAACGGCGGCGTTGCCGATGCGTCCAGCATCCGGCTGCGACCGGCCAGCAAGCGGCCGGCGATCAGCGCCCGCACCCTCGCACCGCCGCTGGCGGAGTAGAGCAGCACGTTTTCCGCCAGCACGGGTACGCCGCGCAAGTCCACTTCGCCACGGCCGTTCAAGCAGTCGCGCCAGCGGCCCGGCATGGCCGCGAGCCCCGCCGCGGCGGGCGTCCGAGTGCCGCCCAAGGCGTACTTCACGCCGCCGTGGATGATGCCTTGGCTGGCCGACGTCTGAACGCCGCCAAGCCGCCAGCCTTCGCAGACGATCGTGGAGAAGCCCCGACCTGCCAGGACGTTCGCCAGCCAGAGGCCAGCGCCGCCAGCGCCGACGATGGCGACGTCTACGCGAATCGACACGGTGTGCTGGCGGATGCCGCTTGCGCCGGCAAGCCGCGGCGCATGGCGCGGGTCCAGCGCGCGGCTGATTCGTTGCCTAGCGG
Organism: Candidatus Azotimanducaceae bacterium; assembly: GCA_965199875.1. GTDB lineage: Bacteria > Pseudomonadota > Gammaproteobacteria > Pseudomonadales > Azotimanducaceae > VXYL01. The sequence continues at coordinate 1,582,462 of OZ241346.1, forward strand.
CGCGAAGCCCGGCGACGCGCCAACGGCGCTGCAAGGCGCGGCCGAGACGCAGCGGCCTTTGCGTTTCAACAGCGTCTCCCGTTCAATGCAAGCGAGCGACGCAAGTATAGGTTCCGCCTTGCCCATGCGACACCTCTACAGCCTGCTGCTGCATCTGGCGCTGCCTTGGGTTTGGGCCCGGCTGCACTGGCGGGCGCGTACCGAGAGCGGCTACGGCGAGCGCATCGGCGAGCGGTTCGGCAACGCGCCGCCGCTGCCGGCAGGCGCCGTGTGGTTTCACACGGTTTCCGCCGGCGAGACGAACGCCGCGGCGCCGATCATCCAGGCCGTGCAGGAACGTCTGCCGGAACGTCCGGTTCTCGTGACCACCATGACGCCGACCGGCAGCGAGCGGGTGCGTACGCTGTTGAGCGACATCGCCCACTGCTACGCCCCGTACGACTATCCGTGGGCAGTTCGGCGTTTTCTGCAACGCGCCGCGCCGGCCTGTCTGGTGCTGATGGAGACCGAGCTGTGGCCGAACCTGATACGGCGCGCGGCCCGCCACGGCGCTCCGGTCTTCCTCGTCAACGCGCGGCTGTCCGAGCGTTCCTACCGCCGCTATCGGCGCGTGTCTCCGCTGCTCCGCGAGACGCTGCAACACGTCCGCGGCGTACTGTGCCAGTACGACGATACCGCGACGCGGTTTCGTTCCCTGGGCGCCCGGCATGTGCAAGTGACGGGCAGCGTCAAGTTCGACGCGGAGCTGGCGCCGGATCCGTTCGGCGTGGCCGATCCCGGCTTCGACGGCGCACCGACGTGGATCGCCGGCAGCACCCATGCCGGCGAAGAGGAGGTCATTCTCGACGCCCATCGGATGCTCCTTGCCCGGTACCCGGCCATGCGCCTGATCCTCGTGCCAAGGCATCCGGCTCGGGCGCTGCAGGTGCAGCAGCTGGTTCGCCAGCGCGGCTTCGCCAGCGGCCTCGCTTCGGAGCGGGCGCAAGGCGCGCAAGTGCTGATCGGCGACGTCATGGGCACCTTGGCGCATCTCTACGCCTACGCCGACGTCGCCTTCGTCGGCGGCAGCCTGGACCGCACCGGTGGCCACAACCCCATCGAAGCCGCCAGCCACGGCTTGCCGATTCTCATGGGCCCCGCCACTTTCAAGATCGACGAAATCCGCGCCCGCTTTGCCGCCGAGGGCTGTTTGCACGTCGTCGCCGACGCGGCCGACATCGAACGCGCGGTGGCAGCGCTGATCGCCGACCCCGAACGGAGGCGGCAACAAGGAGAGCGAGCCAAAGCGGTGGTGCAACGGAACCGTGGCGCCCAACAAAAGGTGGTGGACGAGCTGTGCCGGTGGATTGGCGAGCTCTGAGGCGCGTTGCTGCGGCATCCGTCGGCAGCGACGGCGCCGTCAAAGGTGCCGCGTCAGCCGCGCCGCCACGCGGTGTTCCTCGTGCTGAAAGGCCGGCGCGTAGCGCTTCGCTTCCTCCGCGCTCAGCCCAGCCCGCTCGAAGCAGCGGCGCCAATTGCCGGCGACGGTCCGCGCCATGCGCGCCAGCATCCCGGCCGCCGCGTCCACGGCCAAATCGAAGAACGACGCCGCCTGCAAGGCGGCTTCGATGGAAGCGGCGTTGCCGCTCTGCTCGCTGATCCCCGTCTCCAGCTGGCGGCGGCGAAACGGCTGCGGATTGATGTCGAACGCCGGCGCCAGCGCCCAGCGACCGTGGCCGACGTGCAGCAAGCCGTGGTTCTTCAGGTGGTCGTCGTTGTTGGACACGAGGATGGTGAACAGAATGCGCCGGAACAGCTCGGTCAGCTGCGCCTTGGGATCGTGACCATGGGCGCGCAGCGCATCCGCGATGTCCGTGTAGCAGGCCGAGTCTCCGGCGGCGACGCCGAGAAACGTCGAGTTCGCTCAAGGCCGTGCCGGGGTTCGCGTGCCGAATGACGCTTCTTCCCCATGAGTCCGGCGCGCCGTCGCCGATCGCGCCGGCCAGGGCGCTGCGCGGCTGGTCACGACTTGCGGCGGAGTAGAAGACGGCGTCCGCAAGCGGCATGGTTGGCGCGATGGCGAACGGCGCCGGACTCTCCAGCCACTGGTTCGCATAGCGGAACACGCTGGTCTGACGCCGACCGTCCGTCTCGAACCTAAGTTCCCCAACCGGCATGGTCGACTCGCCGATGGTCACCTCGACTCGGTGGCTGTGCCTGACCATCGTCTAGGCGCACCCTGCGGGGCGCGTTGGCGTTTGCTCGAACTCCGTGCCCGCTGCGGCAAGTTGACCCATCTGTGAAGTCGTTCCCGCTCGAGGAGTCAGCCGTCGTCGGCCTTCGCCAAGGGCGGCGCAGTGGCACGCGGCGACCTGATCCGCTGCGGCAGGCTGTCGATGTCGAGCATCAGCCCGGTGTCGTCCTTCGAGACGTCGATCAACTCGTCCAAGCGGCGCAGTTCGCCCAAGGCCAGCAGCGCCATCGCCAGCGCCCCCACCGACACGCCGGCTTCGCCCTTCTCCAGCCGCGCAAGCGTTCCTGGCGCCACCCCCATGCGGGTGGCGAAGTCCGCCACCGGCATGCGACGCTTCTTGCGCGCGATGCGGATGTCGCGGCCCAAGGAGCGCAACGCACGCTGAACGGACGGCGGTGGCGGCCTCATAGGACGCAGAATATCATCGCTTAACTGGCATTAACGGTCAGTTAGCGAGTTTAACTTGGAGAATTGCCTCCGGTTGGCCGGCGTCGTTTCTCCTTGGACCGCTCGCTAGCGGGCGCTGAACGGCAGGATCGGGCTCTCCTCGGCGGTGTAGCGGCTGAGTTCGTCGACGTCCGCCTCCGCCAAGGTGCCGGCGGTTGCCTTCAAGCGCAGCAGGTTGATGACGTAGTCGTAGCGCGAGGTGGCGTAGTCGTACTGCGCGGCGAACAATCGACGCTGGGCGAGCAGCACGTCGACGATGTTGCGCGTGCCTACTTCGTAGCCCGTCTGGGTGGCTTCCAAGGCGGATTCCGAAGACTTGATCGCTTCGCCCCGGGCATCCACGCGCACCACTTCGGTCACCACCGAGCGGAACAGGTTGCGCGTGTCGCGGGCAATCGCCAGCTCCTGTTCGATGAGCTGCTGCCGCGCCTGCTCGACGTTGAAACGCGCCTGCCCGACGTTGGCGTAGGTGCGCAGCCCCTGGAAGATCGGCATGTTGAAGCTCAACGCGTAGGACATTCTGCCGGTGGACTGGCTGGGGATCACGAAGCCGCCAAACGCCTGGCTGCCGGTGCTGGCGTTGTAGCTGGCGGAGGCGGTGATGGTCGGCATGTGGCCGGCCAGCGCGGTACGCAAGTCGCGTTCCGCGGCGGTCAGCGCTTCCTGCGCGGAGCGAATGCGATAGCTGCCGGCCAAGGCCGTGCGCACCCACTCTTCCTCGTCGTCCGGAGCAGGATTGACGATGGGCAGATCGTCGGCCAGACGGTCGATCTCCAGCACCGGTTCGGCGGTGAGGGTGCGCAGCCCCTCGAAGAAGATGTCGTGGTTGCCCTCGGCCTGGATGCGGTTCACCACGGCGTTGTCGTACTCCGCCTTGGCTTCGAGAACGTCGGTAATGGCCACCAGGCCGACGTCGAAACGCTGCTGCACCTGCTCCAGCTGCCGCCCTACGGCTTCCTCGGCGGCGACCACCGACTCCAGGGCGGCTTCGCCGCGCAGCACGTTCAGATAGGCGTCGGCAACGCGGGTTATCAGGGCCTGCTCCGCCGTCTGCAGATCCCAGTCGGCCTGCTGGGCGCGCGCCTGCGAACTGCGGTAGTTGAACCAGCTCTGCATGTCGAGCACCGGCTGCGACATGCTGGCGGACCAGTTGCGGCCGGTGATTTCGCGATCCAGGAACGGGCGGCCGAAGGTCTCGCTGGAGGGGTTGACGTCGGTGCCGTCGATGGAGAGCGTGCTCTTGGACGCGCCGGCGCTGGCTACCAAGCGCGGCAGCAGGCTGGAACGGGACAGAGCCACCGACTGCTTGCGCGCCGCCGTGCTGGCGCGCACCGCGGCCAGCGTCGGATCCTTCTGCAGCGCCAAGGCATACACCTCGCTGATGTTCGCCGCCGTGGTGGTGGGGCCCAGCGCCAGCGCCAGAACCGCCGCAGCGACCTTGGCCGATGGCAGCGCCGCGATGTGGCCAAGCCGAAGACGAAGCGGATTGGTGCAATCTGCGACGACGCGATTCATTGACTGTCCTCGTTTGCCTTGATTTGCCGATACGCCGCCCAGCCAGGGAGGCAGGCGGGGCGCGAAGTCTAACAAATGACTCGGCGATTGCTCGCCGGTTCAATGGTGATGGTCGTGACGGCACCGCTCGTGCCGCGTACCGTGCGACCGTGTACGCTGGCGGCTCGGGTGGCCAAGGAGGCAAGACGATGCCCGACCCGACGCGAGGGCGGCCAGCCCTGCTTCGCGCCCGGCGGCGCCAGCGAGCGAACCTGGCTCGCCATGCACCCTTCACAGCGAGCTGGCGCCCAAGCTCAACCCCGCGGCACGAGAGCGGGCGCCCACTTCGCCCTCCGTCCTTGGATGGAGAAAAACCAACTTCCGGGACGACGAGCCTTGGAAACGGCGGGAACGGCACGCCGGGCTGGTGGTAGGATGATCGAAACCGTGCCATTGAGGTCTAGAGGATGGTCGACACCCTCCTCAGCAAGGCGGACAAAGAGGAAGAGCTCTCCCGCATCTATGCGCGGGCGGTCGCCGCTGGCGCGGGCTACGTCACGTCGGTACCAGAGTACGACCGCGACGGCGTCGACCTCCAGATTCGCGCGGGCGGCCACATGCGCCCGGCGATCGACCTGCAACTGAAGGCAACGATCAACTTGGAGGACAAGGGCGAGGAGCACTTTCGATACCCGCTGCCGGTGCGAACTTCGACCTCCTGCGCGAAGACACGCAGACGCCGCGCCTGTTGGTGGTGTTGGCACTACCAAGGCAAGAGGGGCGCTGGCTGAAGCTCACGGCCAGGAAGATGGTCTTGAGGCGCTGCGCCTACTGGGCGACCTTGAAGAAACAGCCGAAAACGCCCAACCGGCGCACGATCACCGTCTCGTTGAGCAGGCGGAATCTGTTCGACGTGACAGGCTTGCGGAGTCTCATGGAGCAGGCCCGAACGGGGAGCATCCAATGAATGCGCGTCTTCACGATGCGGACTCGTTGCGGGCGGTCTCGCCGGCGTCGCTCTCCGCCTACGCGCGCCTCCATGGGTGGGAAAAGACCGAACCCTACGGCGCTCACTCGGATGTCTATGCGGCGGTTGGCTTGCCGGAGGTGGTCCTGCCCAGAACGCAGCGCATAGGCGATTATGCCGAAGTGGCGGCTCGGCTCATTCGGACGTTCGCCCAAACAGCGGGCGTGGAAGAATCGGACTTGCTGTATGAGCTGAAGGCTGCCGATCGAGACGCCATCCGCATCCGCGCATCGGGCGACGACGCCGCGACCATAGACCATGGCCTCGCCTTGATTTCCGGCGCCAGGAACATGATCGCGTCTACGACGCGCTCGCTGTTTGAACCGCGGGCTGCCTATCAAGGCCGCCCAGCGAGAGAGGTCTTGGAGTACTTGCAGAGAGTTCGGTTGGCGGACATGGCGCAAGGCAGCTTCTCGGTCACGCTACTCCCGCCAGCCGTTCCGCCAGCGGTGGACGGCGTCATGGAGCGCCTATCCGGTAAAGGGCAAATCGGCGCAAGGTCACACGAGACCAGCGAGAGGGCGCTTCCGATGCAGATGCAAGTCGTGGAAGCATCGGAAGACGAGCCCATCGAGCGGCAAGCCACGCGCAGACTGGCGGACGCGCTCGGTGCGACCCGGGAGGCGATGGCGGAGACCATCGGCGGCCAGAGCGATGCGTTCGGCAATGCGATTTCCAAGGGAGCGAGCGCCAATCTCTGCAAGGCCCTGGCCGACATGACCGCGCCTTTCGAGACGTTGGATCTAAGCCTGACTTGGGCGCTAACCCGGCCCGCGCACACGAATCAGGCGATCCGATTCGCATTCGCAAAGGAGGAGTCCTGCATTCTGCAGGAGGCGGCGCGCGCCTTGCGTAAACGGAGAATCCAAGCCGATGTGCGATTGATCGCCTCCGTGGAGGGGCTCAAGCGCCAAGGCAGGGAGGTAACTCTGGCCGCGCAGTTGGATGGCACTAGGCGGCTCGTCGTCGCACACATGACGCAAGCGGACTACGAACGCGCCATCGACATCCACAAAAGCAACGCCAAGGCCGAATTGACGGGCGACTTGGAGCTTTTCGGCAGTCGAATCAGCTTGCTCAATCCGTGCATTGTTGTATGAGCGGGGCGGTCGCGGTCACGGCTACTGTTACAGATCAACCACGATGTCGTTGGCCAATACGACCGTTCAACGTGCCCGCTGCCACGCACGGCGTCGGACGGCAGCGTCGTGCGCTGCCAACGACCTGCCCCGCGCTCGATTGACGACGGGGCGTGAAGCTGGAGACCCAAAGGTGGTACGCTGCTTGGCGAGACTCAGCGGTACGAACTGCGTCCGATCCGAGATGACCACGACACCCGCAAGCAAGCCCACGGTGCCGCATCCGTTCCCCTACCAGGGGAGCAAGCGCGCGATCTGCGACCGCATCCTAGCGCACGTTCCCGCCGGCGCTGGCCTTCTGGTGGAGCCGTTCTGCGGCTCGGCTGCGGTCTCGCTCGCCGTCGCAGCGCATGGGCGCGCCGAGCGATTCTGGCTGAACGACGCCAACGCGCCGCTCATCGCGCTGTGGCGGGAGATTCTCGAACGTCCCATGCAGCTGGCCGACCGCTACGAAAGACTGTGGCGCGAGCAGCTGGCCGACAAGAAGGCATTCTTCTTCCAAGTGCGGCGCGAGTTCAACGAGACCCATGCCCCCGACCTGCTGCTCTACCTGCTGGCGCGGATCGTCAAGGGGTCGGTGCGCTACAGCGCCGACGGGCGGTTCAACCAGAGCGCCGACAACCGGCGCTGGGGCATGCGGCCCAAGGCCATGCGCATGCAGCTGCTTGGCGTCTCCGCGGCGTTGGCTGGGCGCACCAAGACCACCGCCGAGGATTTCCGCAGCGTCGTTGCGGAAACGACGGCCGACGACGTGATCTACATGGACCCGCCCTACCAAGGTACTTCCCGCGAAAGGGATCCCCGCTACTACGCCAGTCTTCGCTTTGCCGAATTCGTGGACGCGCTCGGGCAGATGAACAAGAACGGCAAGTCCTACATCGTCAGCTACGACGGCAAGACGGGCGACAAGCAGCACGGCGAGCCCCTTCCGGCGCGCTTGAACTTGCGCCATCTGCACGTCCGAGCCGGCCGATCCAGTCAGTCGACTCTGCTCGGACGCGACTGCGAGACCGTGGAATCCCTGTACCTGTCGCCAGCGCTGGTCGAACGGCTGGACGCGAATCGCAACCTCGAGACGGCGCAGAGCGCGGAGCAGCAGCCAATGTCCTTCGCATGACAGAGCCGGCGCTGCCCGCCGAGTTCTTGGAACTGCTTGAGAGCGTAGAGGCCAAGCGCCCTCGAACGGTCATCGACCACATCCTGGCGCACGGGTACGTCACCACGGAAGATCTGAAGGAACGCTACGGCTACAACCATCCGCCGAGGGCGGCGCGGGATGTTCGCGAGCTTGGCATTCCATTGGAGACCTTCCGCACGACCGCCGCCGATGGCCGCAGTATCGGCGCCTATCGGTTCGGGGATCCAGCGCAAGTCCGGACGCGGCAGCTTGCTGGTAGAACTGCCTTTTCAAAAGGGCTGAAGCAGGCGCTCATCGACAAGCACGGTGCGCGTTGCCACATCTATCGCGCTCCTTGCGACGCAGCGGACCTGCAGATAGACCACCGGATTCCGTTCGAAATCGCAGGAGACGCCAGACAAACAGACGAAGACGTAGACGCATACATGCTCCTTTGCGCCTCCGCCAACCGGGCGAAATCGTGGAGTTGCGAGCAGTGTCCGAATTGGCAGGACAGAATCGAGGACGCCTGCCACAGCTGCTATTGGGCGTACCCCGACGACTACACCCATGTGGCGATGCGCGAGCTACGCCGCTTGGACATTGTTTGGGAACACGACGAAGTGCATGAATACGACCGATTGCGGGCGGAAGCCGGCGGGAGGGAGGAACTTCCAGAGTTCGTGAAGGAGGTGTTGCGAAAACACGCAGCGGATGCTCGCGGCTAGGAGATCGACGTAGTGGCTATTGGGTTCCCGTGGTACGCAGCCTCCGCAAAATCGAAACAAATTGCCGGATGCACTTCCGGCCTGGATTCCACTCCTGCGACGGGTCCAAGTCCAGCCGCAACCGCCTCGGTGCCTGCTTCAACACCCCCCAGCACCCTCCGCCAGAGCATTCACCAGGGACTTCGTGAACTCGCGATTGTGTCGCGTAGCGCACGACCATGTACGCTGGCGGCTCGTATGGTCAGCGGGGGCAAGACGATGCCCGAAACCGACGCCAAGTCGTCCAGCGCTGTTGCTTCGCGCTCGGCGACGCCAGAGGGCGAGCGCGCCTCGCCGTGCGCCGTCCACAGCGAGCTGGCGCCAAAGCTCAACCTCGCCGCACACGAGAGCGGGCGCCCGGCGCTGCGCGATCTGCGCGTCGAGAACATCGCGGACGCGCCGCTCGAGAACCTGCGCCTTACCTTGGCGGCGAGCCCGCCGTTCGCAGCGGCAAAGGCTTGGACGATCGATCGCCTGGAGCCCGGCGGCGTGGTGCGCATCGACGACTTGGCGCTGCCCTTGAACGGCGAGTTTCTGCGCGATCTCACGGAGAGCACGCGGGGCGAGGTGCGGCTGCGCTTGCAGCGCGACGGATCCGTGCTGGCGGAGACCGTCATGCCCATCGAGTTGCTGGCGCCCAACCAGTGGGGCGGCGCTGCGTCGATGCCCGAACTGCTGGCAGCCTTCTGCACGCCGAACGATCCGGCCGTGGACCGGGTGCTGCGCGCCGCCAGCGAAGTGCTGCGCCAGGCGGGCAAGCCGGACGCCATCGACGGCTACCACTCCGGCAGCCGCCAGCGGGTTTGGGAGATCGCCTCCGCCATCTACACGGCGATCGCCAACCTCGGCCTCGGCTACGCGCTGCCGCCAGCCAGCTTCGAGGAGCAAGGGCAGAAGGTGCGGCTGCCGAGCGCGGTGCTGGAAGGCAAGGTCGCCACGTGTCTGGACACGGCGATGCTGTTCGCGGCGGCTTTCGAGCAGGCCGGGTTCAATCCTGTCGTGGCCATGCCGAAGGAACACGCCATGGTCGGCGTGTGGTTGCAGCCGGAAGAGCTGGCCAGCGTGGTCGTGGACGACGCGGAGCCGTTGCGCAAGGGCATGGCCCTCGACGAGCTGCTGCTGCTTGAGACCACCTTCGTCACCAGCAGCCCGGGGCCGCGCTTTTCGGCGGCCGTCGAAGAGGCGAAGCGACAGCTGCACCACGAGCGCGATGCAGACTTCATTGCCGCCGTCGACATTCGCCAGGCTCGTCTGCAAGGCATCCGTCCGCTGGGGGTGGCGCGGGCGCTCGCCGCCGACGAAGACGCCGCGCAGCCGGAAGTGCCGCGGCAAGCTCTGGAGGCCGCGCCGGTTCTGCCGGACTTCGACGACCTGGCGCCCACCGAGGAGAAGCCGCAGACGCCCCAGGGCCGCCTCGAACGCTGGCAGCGAAAGCTCTTGGACCTCTCCGCTCGGAACCCGCTGCTGAACCACCGCGGCACGCGCACCAGCCTGAACATCCTCTGCGCGGACCCGGCGCTGCTCGAAGACAAGCTGGCCAACGGCGCCAGGATCGACATTCGTCCGCTGCCACGCCCGACGGCCGCCGAGGGCGACGCATCGGCGGGGGACCAGCTTCCGCACGAAGCCCTGGGCGCCGAATACCTTCGCGCCCAGCTCGACGAATCCCGCGTGCTCGCCGATCTGCCGGAGGACGAACTGCGCAAGCGCACCGTCGAGACCTACCGCAAGTCGCAGACCGCGTTGCAGGAGGGCGGCGCGAACACGCTCTACCTCGCTCTCGGCTTCCTGCTTTGGAAGCGCAACGAGAAGGACCAGCGGCGCTTTCGGGCGCCGCTGATTCTGCTGCCGGTGGCCCTGCAGCGGCGCTCCGTACGCAGCGGCGTCCGGATGGTCGCCCACGACGACGAGCCGCGCTTCAACACCACGCTACTGGAGATGCTGCGGCGGGATTTCGCGTTGGACATTCGCGACTTCGACAGCGGCCTGCCCCGGGACGAGCACGGCATCGACGTGCCCGGCGTGTGGAACGCCATCCGTCGGCAGGTACGCGACGTTCCGGGCTTCGAGGTGGTGGAGGACGTCGCGCTGGCGCACTTCTCCTTCGCCAAGTACCTGATGTGGAAAGACCTCGTGGAGCGAACCGACGCGCTGCGCGAGAGCGCCCTGGTGCGCCATCTTCTCGACACGCCGAGCGATGCCTATGCGCCATCGGGGCAAGGCGGCTTCGTCGAGGCGGAGCGGCTGGACCGGGACTTCGCCCCGGACGACCTGCTGCTGCCGCTGCCTGCGGACTCGTCGCAGATGGCGGTGGTGGCAACCGCCGACGGCGGCAAGGACTTCGTCGTCATCGGGCCGCCCGGCACCGGCAAGAGCCAGACCATCGCCAACCTCATCGCGCACATGCTTGGCAAAGGCAAGACGGTGCTCTTCCTCTCCGAGAAGACCGCGGCGCTGGAAGTGGTCTATCGCCGCTTGCGAGCCGTCGGCCTGGATCGCTTCTGCCTTGAACTGCACTCGAACAAGGCCAGCAAGGCAGACGTGCTGAAACAGCTACGCGGGGCCTGGGAACGGGCGCCAAGCGGCGCTGGCGAGGAGCCGCCGCAGGCCAACTGGCAGCGCCAGGCGAAGGAGCTTGGCGAACTGCGCCAAGGGCTGAACCGCTTCGCCGAGCACATGCACCGGCGCTGGCGCAACGGCTTGACGCCGCATCGGGCCATCGGCGTGAAAGTGCGCGACGAGGCGCTTGCGGAGCGGCTGCAGCTGCGCTGGCCACACGCCGACAGCCACGACGAAGCCGCGCTCGAAGCGATGCGCGAGGCGGCAGAGAACCTGTCGATTCAGGCCAGGGCCGTCGGCGACATGGCGAGGCATGTGTTGCGTTTCGTGACACGCGAGGACTGGACCCCTAGCTGGGCGCGAGAACTTGCGCAGCAGGCCGGGCAACTGCCAGCACTGGTCGACACGGCCAACGCCAGGTGCGGCGAAGTGGCGATGAAGCTGAGCATCGACGTGCCGGGCGCCCTTGGCCCGCTCGTTGCCTTCGCGCAGCTGGCGCAGGTGTTGACCGAGGGCCACGGCGAGCAGATCGGGTTCGCGCTCGCCGCGGACGGCCAGCGGCAGATCGACGCGCTCGGCGACGCGACCGCCGAGCTGCAGGCGTATGCCGAAGCCGGCGCCGCCTTGAGCTGCGCCTATCCCGACTTCGCCTGGCGCGCGTTGGACGGCGACGACATCGGCCGCCGCTGGTCTGCCGCGGAGGCGACGTGGTGGCCGCTGCGCTGGCTCAAGCGCCGCGCCGTGATCCGCCAGCTGCGCGCCGGCGGCGCCGGAGGCGATCCGAACCCGGCGCAGGACGCGCAAGCGCTGGCGCGGCAACGTCGCCACGGCGAGGCGCTGGAGCGGCTGGACGAAGCGTTGCGCGGGTTTCGCGCGTGGCGGCAGCACGAAACGGACGCGCAAGCGCTGCAATCGGCGCGGCAACTTGGCGAGCGGGTGCGCACGGCCACGGCTGCCTTGGCCGAGGATCCGCAGACGCTGGCCAGCATCCGGCAGCGAGCAAGAGACGCCATGGAGCAGGGCGATGTTCTTGCTCCGGAGAGCGCATTCGGCAAGCAGCTGCTGGCCTGCGCAGAGGCCGTCGACGCGCTGGCACAGGGCTGGCAGGCCTTCGCGGCCAGCGCTGGCCGGGCGGAACCGCCGCCGGACGCAACGCACCTGACCCTGAACGAACTGCGCGACCATGCCGCCGGCGTCTTGGCTGGCAGCTCGGGGCTGCGCGACTGGTGCGCTTGGCGGCGCCGCCGGGGCGAAGCCGTGCGTCTGGAGTTGGCGCCTCTGGTGGAAGCGGTGGAATCGGGCCGCGTGCCGGCCGAGGAAATCTCCGCAACCTTCTTCGCCGCCTACTGCGCCTGGTGGGCGGAGGCGGTGATGACCGAAGACGCCGTGCTGCGGGAGTTCTCCACCGTCGAGCAGCAGTCGCGCATCGCCAAGTTCGGCGCCGCCGACGATCGCTACCAGCACGCAACCGCCGAGCACATCGCCGCCTGCGTGCAGGCTCGCCTGCCTGCCCAGGACGAGGTGAAGACCAAGTCCGGCTGGGGCATCGTGCGCCGCGAGTTGCAGAAGCAGCGACGACACAAGCCGGTTCGGGTGCTGCTCGAAGAAGCGCCGGAGGTGCTGACCGAACTGACGCCCTGCTTCATGATGTCGCCCCTGTCGGTGGCGCAGTACCTGCCGACGAACCAGGCGCTGTTCGACGTGGTGGTCTTCGACGAGGCGTCGCAGATCACCGTCTGGGACGCCATCGGCGCCATCGCCAGGGGCAAGCAGGTGATCGTCGCCGGAGATCCGAAGCAGATGCCGCCGACCAGCTTCTTCGCCCGCAGCGACGACGACCCGGACGGCGACCTGGAGGTAGAGGGCGACTTGGAGAGCATTCTGGACGAAATGCTCGCTGCCGGGGTGCCCGAACAGCGCCTCAATCTGCACTACCGATCGCGGCGCGAAAGCCTGATCGCATTCTCCAATGCCCGCTACTACGACAACCGCCTGGTGACCTTCCCAGCGCCGCAGGTGCAGGACCGGGGGCTTGCTGTGGTGCGCCCCGAGGGCTTCTACGCCCGCGGCGGCGCTCGCCACAACGAGGCCGAAGCCAAGGCGGTGGCGGCCGAGGTGGTTCGGCGCCTCACCCACGAAGACGCCGACGTTCGCAAGCAGTCCATCGGCGTCGTCACTTTCAACACCGAGCAGCAGACGCTCATCGAGGACCTGCTGGATCGGCAGCGGCAGCGGCTGCCGGAGATCGAGTGGGCCTTCTCTGCGGAGGAGACCACCGAGCCGGTGTTCGTCAAGAACCTGGAGACGGTGCAGGGCGACGAGCGGGACGTCGTCCTGTTCAGCGTCACCTACGGCCCGGACCAGAGCGGTCGCGTGACGATGAACTTCGGGCCGCTGAACCGCGAAGGCGGCGAGCGGCGGCTGAACGTGGCCGTCACCCGCTCGAAGTCCGAGATGGTGGTGTTCTCCACGCTGAGGCCCGATCAGATCGATCTCGCCCGCACCCAGGCGCGGGCGGTCGCGGACCTCAAGGACTTCCTCGACTACGCCGAACGCGGCGCCGCGGTGCTCGGCGTCGCAGCGCCCCGATCCGTCGGCGACGCGGATTCGCCGTTCGAGGTGGCGGTCACGGCAGCGCTGCGGCGCAAGGGCTGGCGGGTGCAGCCGCAGATCGGCGTCTCGGCGTTCCGCATCGACCTCGGCGTGGTGCATCCGGACAAGCCCGGCCGCTATCTGGCCGGCGTGGAGTGCGACGGCGCCACCTACCACAGTTCCGCGGTGGCCAGAGAGCGCGACAAGATCCGCCAGCAGGTGCTCGAAGGTCTCGGCTGGACGCTGTTCCGCATCTGGTCCACGGACTGGTGGAGCAACAAGGAGACGGCGCTGGCGGCAGTGGACGGCCAGCTGCACGAGTGCCTGGAGCAAGACCGGCTGCGTCACGGGAGCCCCCCGACGGCAACGCCGGAAACGTAGTGTTGGCTCAGCCAGGCGAAGGCGCGGGAGCACCCTGCTCTTGAGCCACACGCACGACACGATCGGCAAGCCGTTGGGCTGCTAGTCAATCAATTGCATCAATTGCGGGGAGGTTGCAACGCCTGTTTTGGCATGGTGTGCTTGAGCGATGGTGGACAGGCTCCTAATCGGCGTGCCCTTGGCTCTGGCAGTCGCTGTCGCCATTGTGCTGGTCAACCGACACCGCACCAAGCGCGGGAAAACGGCCTTGCCGTCTTGGTTCGACTGGCTCGCTATCGGCTGCATCGTGGTCGTTGTCGCCGTCATCGCGTAAGCGTCCTGTTTCGATTCGGCCGCGCCGAGCTCGCCCAGCGCCGGCGCGTCCGTGCAGGAAGCGATGATGGCGGGGAACTGGAAGTCGGCCTCGATGGTCAGGCACTACGTCGGCCGGCGTCGAAGCCGAAAGCGGGCGGTGGCCAAGTACCTCCGGCATTCTACTTTGCGTTTACACCTTGCTCTCGTCGGCTTCCTATCGCCGCTCGTGGGCGGTTAGAATCCGCCGCTTCGCATCCACTGGCAACGAAGGCAAGGCACCGCAACACCTATGGCTCGGCGCTACGTCATCGATCTGGGCGCGCACCTTTCCGAGTGCGACGGCAACTATCTGCGCCTGGCGCGGCTGATGCCGGACCACGAGGTCGGCGACAGACGCCGGTTCCGCATTCCGCTTGGCGGCGCGGCCACCGAGGTCGCCGTGCAGGTGGAGCACCGCGGCCGCTACACCACGGTGCTGACCCTCTGCCAGCGTTCGCCGTTGCCGGCCGCCAACGAGACGCGCATCAAGGTGCGCCTGTACCACGATGCCCGCTGCGCCGAGGTGATCGAGTTCCAAGGCCAACGGCACTTCGAGCCGACCTACGGATACCCCAACGCGAAGATGCGCCAGCCGGACGAGAAGGCGCAGGTGAACCGCTTCCTGCGCGAGTTCCTGAACTCCTGCCTTGCCCACGGCGTCGCCTGCGAAGAAACGGAGCTGGCCGTCTCCGACTAGTGGTTCGATTTCGACTGAACGTGGCAGATGGCGCGTTCCGTCTATCGTCGCCTCGGCACGTGCTGCTTGAGGATGTGCCGCCCCGCAGGCCACCGGTGTCCAAGCCAAGCGACGAGACCCGCCCCACTGGAACGCAAGTTGTCCCTAGAAGCGGCACACTAGGTGCGCCCTACGGGGCGCGTTCGAGTTGCTCCGCAAATCCAAGTGCGCCGTCCTCCCGGTTGCCGCCAATCGGCCGGCTGGCGCGAAACGCTAGGAGCGCCGCAACGAGACCGGCCTTTGGGCGTATGATGGCGTCATGGGACCTCTTCGTCGTGGTACGCCCCAATCGCCCTGGCATGAGTCGGCTGCTCAAGCAGGTTCACGCGCGCAAGAACCACTCGTACTTTCTGGTGTTCGAGAAAGCCGCGAAGCCGTCGTCGATGTCGCTCTGCGATGCGCTCCGTAGCTGCCGAGCTGGCGCGATTCGAGCGGGGTCTCCGCCGTAACCTCCAGCACCTCCGGCCCGTCATCCGCAGGCGGGGCAGACGACGACGAAAAGCGTGTGCATCCACACGACCGCTGCTCTACAATCGCGGTTGCCTGGGGCCGCTTGAGGCCAATGACGAAGCCGGATTGCGGCCTCGAGACAGGGATGGAATAGACAGCACGGACAGCGCCTATGCTTCGCGTCTTGCAGGTAACGGACTGCCACCTCTTCCCAGACCCGGACGCCACCTTGCTTGGCGTTCGCACCCACGCCAGCTTGAACGCCGTCTTGGAAGCCGCTCGCGCCGAGAGCGCGGCCGATGCCGTGCTGGCTACCGGCGACATCGCCCAGCGTCCCTGCGCCGAGACGTATCGGCTGTTCCTCGGCACCCTTGGGCGCCACTTCGATGCGCCGCTCCTGTGCGTGCCCGGCAACCACGACCACGGCGCGACGTTCAAGGCCGAACTGCCGACCGAAGACCTGGCCCTGGACGGCTGGCGGATCGTCGGCATCGACACCCACGTCGACGATGTCGTCGGCGGCACCGTTGCCAGCGGGGAACTCCAGCGCCTGGCCGCCGCGGATGCGCCCTTGCTGGTGGCCGGCCACCACAGCCCGGTGAACATCGGCTGCGCGTGGCTGGACCAGCACCGCATCGACAACGGCGAAGCGCTGCTGCAAGCACTGCGCGACGCCGGCGCCGCGGCTTACGCGTTCGGCCACATCCACCAGCCTTTCCGCGGCGCCGATGCGCCTTCGCTGCTCGGCACGCCGTCCACCTGCTTCCAGTTCGCCCAGGGCACGCCATCCTTCGCCATCGACACCGCCCGTCCGGGCTACCGCTGGCTGGAGCTGGCCGAGGACGGCAGCGTCGGCACCCGGCTTCGGCGCGCCGACTTCGACATCGTCCTTGACCTCGAGGACCGAGACCACCCATGAGCAAGGCCTACTCCGCCGAATCCATCCAGGTGCTATCCGGGCTCGATCCGGTGCGCCGCCGTCCGGGCATGTACACCGATACCAGCCGGCCCAACCACCTGGTGCAGGAAGTGGTGGACAACAGCGTCGACGAAGCGCTGAACGGCTTTGCCAGCCGCATCGACGTGACCCTCTGCCGGGACGGCGCCATCGAAGTGATCGACGACGGCCGCGGCATGCCGGTGGACGAACATCCCGAGCACCGCCTCAGCGGCGTCGAGCTGATCCTCACCAGGCTGCACGCTGGCGGCAAGTTCGACCACGAGAGCTACCGTTTCTCCGGCGGGCTGCACGGCGTTGGCGTGTCGGTGGTGAACGCGCTGTCCCGCTGGCTGCTCGTGGAGGTCAAGCAGAACGGCGCCGTGCATCGGCAGCGCTTCGAGTCGGGCGCGCCGGCAACGCCCCTCGAAGTGGTGGATTCCGTGGGGCGGCGCAACACCGGCACGTGCATTCGCTTTCTGCCCGACGGGGCCTTCTTCGACAGCACCGAAATCGCCCTTGGCAAGCTGCGCCACCTGCTGCGCGCCAAGGCCGTGCTGTGTCCCGGCATCACCGTCTCGCTGACCGTCGAGGGAGCGGACGGCGATGCTCCGCCGAACAGCGAAAGCTGGTGCTTCGAGTCCGGCGTGAGCGGCTATCTGACCGCCACCCTGGGCGATGGCGAACGGCTGCCGGCGGCGCCCTTCCACCATCAGGCGGAGGGCAACCAGGAGGGCGTCGAGTGGGCCCTGCAGTGGCTTCCCGAGGGCGGCGAAGTCATCGCCGAAAGCTACGTCAACCTGATTCCCACGCCGCTCGGCGGCACCCACGTCACGGGCTTGCGCAGCGGCCTGGTGGAAGCGCTGCGCGAGTACTGCGAGTTTCGCGATCTGCTGCCGCGCGGCGTCAAGATCGCCGGCGAGGACATCTGGGAGCAGTGCGCCTACGTGCTGTCTGCGAAGCTGGCCGAACCCCAGTTCAGCGGCCAGACCAAGGAGCGTCTGTCGTCGCGGCAGAGCGGCGTGTTCATCGCCGGCGTCGCCAAGGACGCCTTCAGCCTGTGGCTGAACGAGCACACCACCGAGGGCGACCGGCTGGCCGAACTGGCCATCGCCAACGCCCAGAACCGCGCCCAGGCGGCGAAGAAGGTAGTGCGCAAGAAGATCGCCAGCGGGCCGGCGCTGCCCGGCAAGCTGGCGGATTGCGCCAGCGCCGATGCCGGGCGCAGCGAACTGTTTTTGGTGGAAGGCGACTCCGCTGGCGGTTCCGCCAAGGGCGCGCGGGACCGGGAGTTCCAAGCCGTGATGCCGCTGCGTGGCAAGATCCTGAACACTTGGGAGGTGGACCCCTCGCAAGTGCTCGGCTCCCAGGAGGTCCACGACATCGCCGTTGCCGTCGGCGTCGACCCCGGCTCTGCGGATCTGTCCGGCCTGCGCTACGGCAAGATCTGCATCCTCGCCGACGCCGACTCCGACGGCGCCCACATCGCCACGCTGCTGTGCGCCCTGTTTCTGATGCACTTCCGGCCGTTGGTGGCGAACGGCCGCATCCACGTGGCCATGCCGCCGCTGTACCGCATCGACGTCGGCAAGGAGGTGTACTACGCCCTGGACGAAGCCGAGAAGGAAGGCATGCTGGATCGCATCGCCGCCGAGGGCCGGCGCGGCACCCCGTCGGTGCAGCGCTTCAAAGGCCTCGGCGAGATGGACCCCTTGCAGCTTCGCGAAACCACCATGGCCCCGGACACCCGCCGCCTGGTGCAGCTGGGGCTGGATGCGGAAGCCGAGACGCTGCGCGTGATGGACATGCTGCTGGCCAAGAAGCGCGCCGCCGACCGTCGCTCCTGGCTGGAGCGAAGAGGAGACGAGGCCAACGCGGCTTGAGGCCGTTCGGCCGCTTGAACACCCGGCGCAAGGCAACGTAGCAAGCGAGCACAAGCATGGACACCGCGCGCAGCAACGGCAGCCCGCCCGACGACGGCATCGAACGCCTGCCGCTGCACGAATACACCGAGAAAGCGTACCTGGACTACTCCATGTACGTCATCGGCGAACGCGCCCTGCCGCACATCGGCGACGGCCTGAAGCCGGTGCAGCGGCGCATCGTCTACGCCATGTCGGAACTGAACCTCGGCGCGACGGCGAAGTTCGCCAAGTCCGCCCGCACCGTCGGCGACGTGCTGGGCAAGTTCCATCCCCACGGCGACAGCGCGTGCTACGAAGCGATGGTGCTGATGGCACAGCCGTTCTCATACCGCTATCCGCTGATCGAGGGCCAGGGCAACTGGGGGGCGCCGGACGATCCGAAGTCCTTTGCCGCCATGCGCTACACGGAGTCGCGCCTGTCCGTCCACGCCGAGCTGCTGCTGGCCGAAGTGAAGCAGGGAACGGTGGACTTCGCGCCCAACTTCGACGGCGTGCTGAGCGAGCCGGAACTGCTACCGGCGCGCCTGCCGATGGTGCTGCTGAACGGCAGCACCGGCATCGCCGTGGGCATGGCCACCGACATTCCGCCGCACAATCTGCGCGAAGTCGCCAATGCCTGCAAGCTGCTGCTCGATTCGCCCGGCGCCAGCGTGGACGACGTGCTGACCGCCATTCGCGGCCCGGACTTCCCCACCGACTGCACCATCGTCACGCCCGAGGAGGACATCCGCGACGCCTACGCCGTGGGCCGCGGCAGCATTCGCGCCCGCGGGCGCTACCTGCGCGAAAACGGCGACATCGTGGTCACCGGCCTGCCCTACCAGGTGTCGCCGTCGCGGCTGCTGGAACAGATCGCGGCGCAGATGCAGGTGCGCAAGCTGCCCATGCTGGTGGACATCCGCGACGAGTCGGACCACGAAAACCCCACCCGCCTGGTGCTGACGCCGCGCTCCAACCGAGTGGACGTCGAGCGGCTGATGAGCCACCTGTTCGCCACCACCGATCTGGAACGAAGCTACCGTCTGAACTTCAACGTCATCGGCCGGGACCGCCGGCCGAAGGTGCTGAGCATCAAGGCGCTGCTTGCCGAGTGGCTGAAGTTCCGCACCGACACCGTGCGCCGGCGCATCGAGTTTCGGCTGCAGAACATCCGTCGCCGGCTGCACCTAGTCGACGGCCTGCTGATCGCCTACCTGAACCTCGACGAGGTCATCCGCATCGTCCGCGACGAGGATTCGCCGAAGCAGAAGCTGATGGAGTCGTTCGGGCTTACCGACGAACAGGCCACCGCCATCCTCGACCTGCGCCTGCGCCAGCTGGCGCGTCTGGAAGAGAACAAGCTGGCCGAAGAGAAACGCCAGCTGGTCGAGGAAGCCGAGGGGCTGGAAGCGATCCTCGCCTCCAAAGCGCGCATGAAGACGCTCATCAAGCGGGAGATCGACGCCGACGCCGAACGCTACGGCGACCCTCGCCGAACCCGCATCGCCGCCGAGGCCGAAGCCGAGGCGTTCCGCGAGGAGGACCTGCTCGCTTCCGAGCCGGTCACCGTCATCCTCTCCGAGAAGGGCTGGGCGCGCGCCGCCAAGGGCCACGACATCAACCCCGAGGAACTCTCCTACCGCAGCGGCGACGCCTATCTGGCCGCCGCCCGCGGACGCACCAACGAGGCCTGCGTGTTCCTGGATTCGTCCGGACGCGCCTACTGGATCACGCCGCACACGCTGCCCTCGGCGCGCGGCCAAGGCGAACCCTTGACCGGCCGCTTGAAGGCCCCGGACGGCGTGCGCTTCGTCGGCGTCGCCCTGGGCGAGCCGGCGACGAGGGTGCTGCTCGCCTCCAGCGCCGGCTACGGCTTCGCCACCACGCTGGCCGAGACCCTCACCAAGAACCGCGCCGGCAAGGCCGTGCTCAACGTCTCCGCCAACGCCGACGCGCTGATGCCGCTGGCCTTCGCCGACAGCGCCACCCACCTCGCCATCGCCACCAATCTCGGCCGACTGCTGGTCTTCCCGCTGTCCGAGGTGCCGGTGCTGGGCAGAGGCAAGGGCCAGAAGCTCGTCAACATCCCCGCCAAGGCATTCGACGAGGGCGAACGCGCCACCGCCATCGCCGCCCTCGGCCCCCGGGAACGCCTGCTGGTGCATGCCGGCGCCCGCCACACCATGCTGCGCTTCCGCGACCTGGACAGCTACCTCGGCAGCCGAGCCCAGCGTGGCCGCCTGCTGCCCCGGGGCTTCCAGAAAGTGGATCGCTTGGCACTCGGCTGAGACCGACGACGGGAATCCCGTACGAGCAGGCGCGGCATCCACGGGCCCTGTCCGCCAGCGGGTTCGCCGTCAGCGTCCTTGATCGCCGAAACGCAAATCCGCCACTCGATGCGCGTCGTCCAAGCGCGCCACGATGTCCGCGCGACTGGGCACTTCGGCCATCAT
Source organism: Candidatus Azotimanducaceae bacterium (assembly GCA_965199875.1). Classification (GTDB taxonomy): domain Bacteria; phylum Pseudomonadota; class Gammaproteobacteria; order Pseudomonadales; family Azotimanducaceae; genus VXYL01. Next base: position 1,603,031 of record OZ241346.1, read on the forward strand.
GCGCCGGGTGATGCGCTCGTAGTGCGCCACGAAACGCTCGACTTGCGCCAAGGTCATTCGTTGCCGGCGCGGGCGCTCGCCTTCCTGGCGCAGACGCCAGCGTCGAACGGCGTCGACATCCGGCACTTGCAGAAACAGCAGCGACTGCAGGTCTTCGTCGAGCCCGGCGTACTCGCTGCACAAGGCGGCTTCGACATGCTCCCGCCAGTTTCCGTCGGGGTCTTCTGTCCGCTCCAAGTCGTTGACGGGTTGGCGCAGTTCCTGCGGCTTGCCGGGCGCGGCGCCCACGCACCATCCTTCCAGCACCACCAGGTCCGCGCCGCTCCTGACCGAGACTTCGCCCGCCCGGTCGTCCAGCCCCTTGTCGAACCTCGGTATCGTCACCGCTTCCTCCGGCGCGCCGCTCCGCGCAAGCGTCCGCAGCGCGCGGCGCAACAGCGCCACGTCGTGGGTGCCGGGAGGCCCGCGGGTGGCGAGCAGCGGATGCACGTCGGCGGCAAGCCGCCGCCGCTCCGCCTTGCCGAGGTAGAAGTCGTCGATGCTGAGCACTTCCACGCGCAGGCCGCGCAGCGCACCGGCCTGCGCCAGCAGCCGTCCGAGCGTGGACTTGCCAGCCCCCTGGCCGCCGCCGACGCCGGCGATGCGGGTGCCGCGGCGCCGCCAGTAGTCGATCAGCAACGCTGCCAGCTGGCGGTAGTCTTCGGGCGCAGCCGCCGGCAGCCGGCGATAGCAGGCGCGGACAGCCTGGGTGGGCTTCAGGCCAGCAAGCTCCGCCAGACGCATCGTTGCCGCTACACTCCCTTGGGCTTGCGCCAATGATACGCGCCAAAGGACATACGCCATGAATCCCATCGCCACCGGCCAGACGCTCCACGCCAAGGTCTTCGACGCGCTGCGTCCCCTGGACGGCGTTCCGCCGCTGCTGCTGCGGCTGATACTGGCGCCGGTGATGATGGAGGCTGGCTGGAAGAAGCTGGACTCGTTCGAGAACACCGTGCGCTGGTTCGAACACGGCCTGGGCCTGCCGGCGCCGGAGCTGATGGCCGCGCTGGCCGCCGGGGCGGAGTTCTTCGGCGGCGCGGCGCTGCTGCTTGGCTTGGCCACTCGGCTGGTCGCCGTGCCGCTGATGATCACCATGATCGTCGCCGCGGCGACGGTACACTGGCAGAACGGCTGGCTGGTGCTGTCGGATGCCAGCAGCTGGCTTGCCAACGAGCGGATCCTTGAAGCCGCGCCGCGCAAGGCGCGCGTCCTCAGCCTGCTGCGGGAACACGGCGACTACTCCTGGCTTACCGGCCGCGGCGCGGTGACGATTCTCAACAACGGCATCGAGTTCGCGGCGATGTACTTCGTCATGCTGCTGTCGCTGTTCTTCACCGGCGGCGGCCGCTTCACCAGCGTCGACCACTACCTGGGCCGCTGGCTGCGCCGCTCGAAGAGCGGCGGCTAGCGGCGGTTTCACGGAGCGCTTGCCAGCCGCTGGCGGAAGGACGACGATTGCGTTCGGATTGCAACACCCGCGAGAGCTTCCATGCGCAAGTGGCTGACAGGAATCGCCATCGGCTTCGCTGGCTTCGCCATTGGAGCTGGCGCGGTGCTGGTCGTCATCTACTACCGCGCCGATCTTGCCGCTTCGCAGCACCTTGCGCCGATTGTCGAGCGACTGGTCGCAACCCGTGCAGCCAGCGATCCGCAAGGCGCCGCGACGAACGGCTTGGAGACGGCCGGATTCGCGCTGGACAGCGACGATCTGCTGCAGGAAATACTGCGCCTGCCGAGCGATTTCGAGCAGACTCTGACGCTGTACGCGCTGTTGCAGAACGCCGATGGCGACGACCTGGAGCGGCTGCTCGACCAAGCCCGCCTGCTGAGCCCCGCGCACGAAGGCCAAGCGGCGGCCAGCATCCTCTATGCCCGCTACGCCGACGTCGACCCCCATGCCGCGGTGGAACGCATCGTCGCCGGCGGGCAGCCCGATCGACGGTTCCTGCACGGCACCTTCGCGGCCTGGGCGAAGTACGACATCGACGCCGCCCTGGCCCGTGCCGACGAGCTGCCGCCGGAGCTTCGCCAGCTTGCCGGCCGGGGCCTTCTCTGGGGAAGCGCGCAACGGCCCGGTCAGCGCCGGCAAGAGATAGCCAACCGGTTCGGCCTGCAATACCAGCTGGACTGGATGGACACCGCCGAGTTGATCGGCGAGGCGCCAGCGGCGGCTTGGCAACGGGCGCTGGCCAGCCGGAACAGCGAGGGCCTGCTCGCGGAGGCCGGCCTGGCCTGGGTGGAGCGCGATCCGGTGTCTGCTTTGAGCGCTGCGGCGGCGCTGGCGGATGCGGACCAGCGGCGCACCCTCACCGAGGAGCTGATGACGCGCTGGGCGAGCATCGACCCTGACGCGGCGATGCACTGGGGCCTGTCGCAGGACGGCCAAACGCGCCTGCCGCTGCTGCGCGGAGTCGCGGCCGGCATCGCCCGGACCAGCGCGGAGGCAGCGCTCGGCTTCGCCTTGGAGCTTGCCGGCAGGGAACGCCAGGAAGCGGCGCAGATGGCGTTCGGGATCTGGGCGCGGAAAGATCCCGTCGGCGCGGCGGAAGCGCTAGGCATGCTGGACGACGGCACGATCTTTGCCGCGTCGAGCGGCACCATCGTCGAGGAGTGGGCAAAGCAAGATCCCCGCGCGGCGTTCGAGTGGTTTGGCAGCAACGACGCCGGCACCCGCGACTACTCCCACTACTGGAGGATCGACCATACGCTCGGCCGAATCGCCCGGTCCGATCCGGAGTTGGCCATCGAGTTGGCGTCGGGCCTCGCCGGGGAAGCTCGTGGACGTGGCCTGTCGGCGGTGGTGACCACTTGGGCGGAGAGCGATCCATACCGCGCCGCGGCGTGGTTGGAAGATGCCGTCGAAGCCGATCGCCAAGTCTACGGCCAGCTCGCCGCCGGGATAGCCCGGGGGCTCGCGGCCGATGATCCGCAGGCCGCATTCCGCTGGGCCAAGCGTCAACCAACGACGGCGCAGATGTCCGCCATGACCAGCTTGGCATCGTTCGTCTCCGAGCGCTCGCTGGACGAAGCGGCGCGACTGGTAGATCGCATCGAGGACGCCGGCGTGCGAGCCGTGGCGGCCAGTCAGCTTGCTTGGAGATGGGCGCGGTCGGATCCGCCCGAAGCGGTGCGCTGGATCACTGGTCAAGTCGCCGCCGGCGAGCGCGAGCCACTGTTGGACAGGGTGTTCGACGCGTGGATGCGCACCGACCGCAACGCCGCGATCGCCGCCATGCGGCGGCTGCGACGCGGCGATCGCGACGCCGCAGCCGCCTCGATCGTGCGCAACTTGATCGACCGCGCGCCGCAGCTCGCGGAACGCATCTACAAGGACATCCGCGACGACTCGCTGCGCAAGCAGGCGGCAATGGCCCTGTACTGGCACTTTCGTCGGAGTGGCTCCGCGCGCGCCGATCGATACCTGGAAGACGCGGGCTTGGAAGATGCGGACGTCGACGAGCCGTCTTCGGTGATCGTCAGCGGTTGGTAGAGCCCATGCGCGGGATACGCACTTTGTGTGCTGCCACCAAGTAGAACGTGTTTGGGACCGTTGGACTTAGTATGCGTTGGCATCGGGCGCTACACCGCCAGCAAGGTCGTGCAGCTCCGGCGGCATGTAGTTCTCGTCGTGCTTGGCCAGCACTTCGTCGGCTTGGAACGTGCGCTGTTCGTCCAGGCGCCCGCGCACCAGTATGCCCTGCCCTTCGCGGAACATCCCCGGCAGGATGCCCTTGTACGCCACGTCGAAGTCGTTTCCGCGGTGGTCCGTGAGGGTGAAACGCACGCCTAGGCCGGTGTCGTCGAAGGCGACGCTGCCGTCCACGACCATGCCGCCGGCGCGGATTTCGACGCCCTCCGGCGCTTCTCCGCCAACCACCTTGGCCGGCTCGTAGAACAGATTGACGTTTTCATCAAGGGCGAAGACCACCAGCGCGAGGGTTACCGCGGCGCCGCTCAAGACGAACGCCGCCGCAGTCAGGCGCTGTCGTCGCAGAGGTTTCATGTTGCGTCCTCGTCTAGACGTCGCTTCAGTCGGCGCACCGTGCGGCGCAGCGCCAGCAGTGGCGCTGCGCCGACCACGATCAGCGCCAGCAGGCTCGCAGCGTAGGCGACCCAGACGTAGACGCCGTGCCCGCCCATGGCGATGAACTCGCTCATGGTCGTTTCGACGTCGTGCCGCGCAGCCAGTCGCGCACCCAGACGGTCGTCGACTCGCGCTCGACGATGGTCCGGCGCAAGGCCGCGAGAATAGCACCGGCCACCAAGCAGTAGTAGCCGAGCGCGTTGAACGCCAGCGGCCAGAGGTAGATCGGCGCAATGGCCGGACGCTCGCCGATTTCGATGCTTGCCGGCTGGTGCAGCGTGGCGAACCACTCCACCGAGTACTTGATGATCGGGATGTTGACGACGCCGACCACCGCCAGCAGGGAGGTCGCCAGCGCCGCCCGCTGCGGCTGCCCAATCGCCTGGCGCAGCGCCAAGAGGCCGAAGAACAGCAGCAGCAGCATCAGCGTCGACACGGTGCGCGCGTCCCAAACCCAGCCCGTGCCCCAGGTGGGCATGCCCCAGACGATGCCGGTGGCCAAGGCCGCCGCGGTGACGATCATGCCGATTGGCGCCGCCGCTTGGATGAGCATGTCGGCCATCTTCATGCGCCACACCAGATACACCAGACCGGCCACGGCGAGGGCGACGTAGATGCTCTGCGCCAGCGACGCCGCCGGCACGTGGACGAACAGGATGCGGAAGCTGTCGCCCTGGTAGCGCTCCGGCGGCACGAAGCCGAGCCCCCATGTCGAGCCGACCAGAATGCAGAGCGCTCCGACGACGTAGAGACCGATCATCCACGCCCGGGAGCCGTCGAAGAACCAGCGCGGCGAGGCGGTTCGGTGAAACGCGCGCGTGAGCCAGGATTGCCCGGCCAACTCAATACTCCTGGCTGATCATCAACGACTTGCCCACCGCGAACGGCGCCAGCGTGATCGACGCCGCCAGCAGCGCCGCCAGCGCCAGCAGCGGGAAAGCCGCGCCGCCGGCCTCCGCCGCCGTGCTGGCGCCGACGCCGAACACCAGAACCGGCAGATACCACGGCATCACCAGGATCCCCAACAACAGGCCGCCACGACCCGTGCCGACGGTCAGCGCCGCGCCGAGGCCGCCGAGAATAGCAAGGATCGGCGTGCCGAGGAGCAGGGAAGCCGCCAAGGCGCCACTGCCCCGCAAGTTGCCCTGCAGCGCGAAGACGGCCAACGGGCTCAGCAGCACCAGAGGCGCTCCGGCAACCAGCCAGTGGGCGGCGAGCTTGCCGATGACGGCGGGAAACAGCGGCCGGGCATGGATCAGCATCTGTTCCAAGGCGCCGTCCTCCTGATCGCGCTGAAACATGCCTTCCGCGGCGACCACGTTGGCGAACAGTGCCAACGTCCACACGGCGCCGGCGCCGCTGGCCTTGAAGGCGTCGGTGCCGAAGCCCAGCAGGAACACGCCGAGAACGAAGAAGACCAGCGGATTGGCGGCTTCGACGCCACTGCGCAACGCCAGCAGCAGGTCGCGCCGCAGCTGCGCCAGCAACAAGCCCATTCACTCCTCGTCGCACCACGCCTGGCAGCATTCAGGCTGCCAAGTCCAGCACCGTGGCTGGCGCACCTCCGCGGGCGTCGTCGAGCCGAACGTGGGTCGCACATACCGCGGCGCCGCCAGCGCCACGATGCTCGTCGATCAGCTGGCGAACGATGTCGGCGCCGGCATCGTCCAGTTCCGTCAACGGTTCGTCCAGCAGCCAGATGTCGGCACCGCCAGCCAAGAGCGCCGCCAAGGCAGCGCGACGACGCTGTCCAGCGGACAGCATGGCACAGGGTTCGTGGCGGGCGGCGCCAACGCCAAGCCGGCGGAGCGCCGCGGCCAGTTCGCCGTCGTCGATCTGCCGCCCTTTCAGGCGCAGGCCGTAGCGGATGTTCTCCAGCGGCGTCAAGGAGGCGCCGAGGCCGGACTTGTGCCCCAGATAGTCGAGCGCGCCATGCCGCTCCACGCGACCGCGCTGCCAACGACGCAGCCCGGCAAGTCCACGCAGCAGGGTGCTCTTGCCGCTGCCGTTGGGACCGCGCACTTCCACCAGATCGCCGCGCCGCAGCACCAGGTTCAGGCGCTCGAACAGCTGCCGCGCGCCCGCCGCGCAGGACAGTTCCTCGGCAACCAGCAGGCGGTCGTTCACGCCAACGCGCCAGACGGCGTCACGTCGCGCGCCGGCAACGTCGCCAGCGTTCGCTGCAAGCCCTTGAAGTCGAACAGCGCGCCGTCGGCCAAGTGGCTGGGTGCCACGTGGCGCAAGGCGCGGGCGATGTTGTCCACCCGGCCGGGCGCGGCGGCGTCCCACTGCGCCAGCATCTCCTTCATCGCCTGGCGCTGCAATCCTTCCTGGCTGCCGCACAGATCGCACGGCACGATGGGATGCCGCCGCTGCCGCGACCAGCGCGCGATGTCCCGTTCGCGAACGTAGTAAAGCGGGCGGATCACCACATGGCGGCCGTCGTCGGACACCAGCTTCGGCGGCATGGACTTCAAGCGCCCGCCGAAGAACAGATTTAGGAACAGCGTCTCCACCGCGTCGTCGGCGTGGTGGCCCAAGGCGATCTTACTGGCGCCGATGCGCGCCGCGAAGCCGTACAGCACGCCGCGGCGCAGGCGCGAACACACCGGGCAGTACGTCTTGCCCTCGGGCGTCAGCGCCCGGACGATGCTGTAGGTGTCCTCTTCCACGACGTGGTGCTCGACGCCGAGCTCCGACAAGTACTCGGGCAGCACATGGGCCGGAAAGTTCGGCTGCTTCTGGTCCAGGTTCACCGCCACCAGCTCGAACGGCACCGGCGCGTGGCGTTGCAGCGACAGCAGAACGTCCAGCAGCGTGTAGGAATCCTTGCCGCCGGACACGCAGACCATGACGCGGTCCCCGGCTTCGATCATCGCGTAGTCGGCGATCGCCTGGCCGGCCAGCCGGCGCAGCTTGCGGCCGAGCGGGTTGCGCTTGGCGCTGCCGTCAGCCTGGCGCATGGCAGCAGGCCGCTCGCGGCGAAGAACGGAGGCGCCTTTGGGCGGGCCACCGCTCGGCCACGCCGTCACGCCTCCCGCAGCACGGTCACCGGCGGCGAATGCACCAGCTTGCGCGTGCCCAGATAGCCAACCGAAGCGATCACCGCGGCGCCGAAGGCCGGGCCGGCCATCCACAGCCACGGATGCAGCGCGGTGCCGAGCTCGAAGACCTGGCGGTTCAGGGCGTAGACGGTGATCTCGGCGCCAACCACCGCGACGATGCCGGCGAACACGCCGAGCACGCCGAACTCGGTCACCAGGGCGCCGCTGATGAGGCGGCGCGTGCCGCCGAGGGCGCGCAGCAGCGCGTGTTCCTGCAAGCGTCGGTCGCGGCTCGACTGGATGGAGGCGATCAGCACCAGAATGCCCGCCGCCAGGACGAGATAGAGCACCAGTTCCACCGCCTGGGTCACCCGGTCGACGATGCTGCGCACCTGGTTGATGATGGCGTCGACCTCGATGACGGTGATGGTCGGATGCGCCGAGAGCAGTTCGTTCAGGAAGCGCTTCTGCGCCTTCGGCAGGAAGAAGCTGGTCATGTAGGTGGCCGGATAGCCGTCCAGGGAGCCCGGCGAGAAGATGATGTAGAAGTTCGGTTGCAGGCTGTCCCACTCGACGCGGCGGATGTTGCGCACGGTGGCGGTCAGCGGCAGTCCGCCGATGTCGAAGGTCATGGCGTCGCCAATGCTCAAGCCGGCGTCGGCGGCGTAGTCCACTTCGATGGAGACGGCGGGTTCCTCCGTTCGCCCGGACCACCACTCGCCCTCGACGACGACGTTGTTGTCGGGCAGTTCTTCGGCAAAGGTGAGGTAGCGTCCTCCGCGAAGGCCCGGCGAGCGGTCCGGGCCGTCGTTGCCGCGCTGCCGCTGCGCCCGCCGCCACTCGCGGGACGGCGTGTCGTTCACCGCGGTGACGCGGCCGCGAATCATCGGGAACAGGGCGCCTTGGTAGTCGGTGCGCGCCTTCAGCAGACCTTCCACCGCTTCGGCCTCGGTCGGCGCGACGTTCATCACGAAGTGGTTGGGCGTGCGCTCGGGAATCTGCGCCCGCCACTCGTCGATCAGCGCCGTGCGCACCAGCAGCATGATCAGCAGCAGCATGATGGCCAGGCCGAAGATCATGATCTGGGCGACGTTCTCGCGATAGCGCCGCTGCAGGCCGGCCAAGGCGAGGCGCCAGGTGCTGCGCGCCTGCATCCCCAGCACTCTGCCGCCGCGCAGCAGCAGCAGCGCCATGGCCGCGAAGGCGCCGCCGGCCACCACCGCGCCGAGCAGCGCCCAGACGATCAGCATGACGCTGCCGCTGTACCAGATCAGCAAGCCGAGGCTGCCAGCGATGGCGCATCCGTAGGTGACCGCGGGCGCCACGCCGGCGGCGATGTCGCGGCGAATCACGCGCATCGGCGCAACGCTCCGCAAGCCCAGAAGCGGCGGCAGGGCGAAGGCCAGGAGGCAGATGAAGCCGGTGGCCAGGCCGACCAGGAACGGACGCGGCCCGGGCATCGGCAGGGCCACCGGCAGATAGCTGCCAATGGCGGCGATGATGCCGAGATGCACCAGCGCGCCGAGCAGCAGCCCAAGCAGCGCCGCGGCGCCGCCGATGATCAGCAGCACGCCGACGTAGCCCCACTGCACGTCCGCCGGCGTTGCGCCCAGCGTCTTCAGCACCGCGACGTGATCGAAGTGCCGCCGGGCGTAGCGATTGGCGCCGAGGGCCACCGCCACTCCTGCCAGCAGCACCGCCAGCAGCCCGCCGAGCAGAAGGAAGCTCTCTGCCCGTTCCAAGGCGCGGCCGATGGTTTCCTCGGCGTCGCGAATGCTGCGCCAGCGAAAGTTCGGCCGCAGTTCCCCCTCCAGGGCTTCGCGCATCGCCTCGAGGCGGCTTTCGTCGCCAGCCAGCAGCAGGCGGTAGTCGATGCGGCTGCCGGGCTGCACCACCTGCGTCTCCGGCACGTCTTCCACGCGCATCATCAGGCGCGGCGCGAACTCGAAGAAGCTGCCGCCGCGGTCCGGTTCGTAGGTGACCACGGCGCCGACCTCGAACTCGGCATAGCCGACGGAGACCCGATCGCCGATCGCCAGCCCCAGCGCCGGAAACAGCCGCGAGTCCAGCCACGCTTCGCCGCGCCGAGGCACGGCGTCGACGACCTGGCCGTCGGTGAACGGTTCGCTCGAGGTACGCAGCTGGCCGCGCAGCGGATAGCCGGGCGCCACCGCCTTGACGCTGGCCAGCTGGGCGGCGTCCGCCGGCGCGTCCACGCCGTCGACCCGCGCTGCCGACACCATCGACGGGAAGGAGACGATGTCGCTCTGCTCCAGCCCCTGCTGCCGAGCGAGGTCGCGAAAGCGCTGGGGTATCTCCCTGGCGCCGCTGATGATGCGGTCCGCGGCGAGAAAGCTGGTGGATTCCGCCACCAGGGCGCGTTGCAGTCGGTCGACGAACAGACTGATGGCGGACACCGCTCCCACCGCCAAGAGCAGCGCCGCCAGCAGCAGCTTCAGCTCCCCGGCGCGCCAGTCCCGCGCCGCAAAGCGCCATATCAAGGAAATCGTCATCAGGCCCCGTCCCTTGCGTCAACGCCGACTTCGCCATCGTAGCGTGCGGCGGTGCCCGAATCCTCCTGCCCAGGCCCGACGACGCGCCCCGCGTCGAGCACGATCCTGCGCCCGCAGCGGTCGGCAAGAGACACGTCGTGGGTGACCAGCACCAGCGTCGTGCCCGCTTCTTGGTTCAGCTGGAAGAGCAGATCGGCCACTCTTGCGCCGGTCAGCGTGTCCAGATTGCCGGTGGGCTCGTCGGCGAAGAGGATCTTCGGGCGCGACGCGAAGGCCCGCGCAATGGCAACCCGCTGCTGCTCGCCGCCAGAGAGCTGGCGCGGATAGTGGGTGGTTCTCGCCGCCAGGCCTACCCGGGTCAGAAACTCCCGGGCGCCTTCCCGCGCTTGGGAGTCGCCGCGCAGTTCCAAGGGCAGCATCACGTTCTCCAACGCGGTAAGGCTGTCGATGAGCTGAAAGGTCTGGAACACGAAACCGACCGACCGCGCCCGCACCCGCGCCCGGCGTTCTTCGTCGAGGGAGGTGATGCGCTCGCCATCGAGCCAGACGTCGCCGGTGGTCGGCAGGTCCAGCCCGGCGAGAATGCCGAGCAGCGTCGTCTTGCCGGAACCGGACTCGCCCACCACCGCCACCTGCGCTGCTGCATCCACGTCGAGACGAATGCCGTCGAGAATGGTGAGTTCGCCTTCGGCGGTGGGTACGCGCTTGCTGACGCCGTCAGCGCGCAGGATGGATGTTGGCATGGTTTGCGCCGGTCAGCTGGTGTGCGTCATGCATCGCGCGCGCCGTGGCGACTCGCGAGCGGCGAAGGGCGCGAACAGTAGCAGCGTCGACAGACGCATACAAATCGCGCGCAAGCCACATGGTGTGCGCCACCTTGGTGGCGTCCGTCGCTAGCGCTCTCCAGCAGGGCGATGTGCCAGCCGCGCCACTGGCTGCGCAGCAGTTCCGTCGCCCGCACCCCGGTGAGGGTTGGTTTTGCCACCAAACGGCGCATATCCGCAAGCCATCGGGCTTGTCGCCAGTCCGCCAGTCGGCGACTGGAGACGAGGCTTGGGCAATCGAGTAGGCTAGGCGTGCTCTATGAGGGCGTGGTGCGTCCTATAGGGCTCGTTCCGAGTTTCCGAGCATCGACCATGCACTGTCTGTCGCGTCGATCACGTCGGCTGGCGCAACTCCTGCTGCTGGCGGGTTCGGTTGCCTGCCCGCTGGGCGCGGAACCGGCCGCAGCGGACGACGACCGCAGAACCATCCTGGTCGTCGGCGACAGCATCAGCGCCGGCTACGGCATGGCGATGGAGGAGGGCTGGGTCAACCTGCTGCGGCAGAAGCTGGCCGGCTCGGCGCGGGTGGTCAACGCCAGCATCACCGGCGACACCACCGCCGGCGGCTTGGCGCGTCTGCCGAAGACGCTGGCGGTGCATCGCCCCGATGTGGTGGTCATCGAGCTCGGCGGCAACGACGGTCTGCGCGGCTATCCGCTACGGCACATCCGCGAAAACCTGCTCGCCATGGCCCGTGCCGTGGCCGCCGCCGGCGCCAAGCCCGTGCTGGCGGGGATGCGGCTGCCGCCGAGCTACGGGCGCTATGCCGAGTCGTTCCACCGCATCTACTTCGACGTCGCCGCGGCGCTCGACGTGCCGCTGGTGCCGTTTCTGCTCGAGGGGGTCGCCACGGACGAAGCGCTGATGCAGCGCGATGGCATTCACCCCGGCGCCGAAGCCCAGCCCATGCTGCTGGACAATCTTTGGCCGGTGCTGGCGGAAGCGCTTCGGTAGGCACGCTCTTCGCTCGACCGCTCGGCTGCGCGGAACCCGCTCGGACGCGACCGCCGGGCACGATGGCCGGACGAAATGTAGGCAGATGTCCCTGTCGTTGTGCGACTTTCGCTCGACGCCGCCAAACCGGCCTAGAAGTGCCCTAGGCTTCGCGCCACCCAACCAAACCGCCGTTCCCGACGGGCAACTACCGACAACGATATGGTACGGTTCAAGCATGTCTTCGATGAGCCCACGCCACGGTCAGGTGCCCGTCTCGGAACGGTCGAAACCGGCGCCTCGTCCCGTGCGCCGGCCGCGGTTCTACCGCTATCGGCCGGTGCCGCCGGTCGGTTTCGATGACGAAGGCTATCCCGTCGAGGACAGCGCCGTGCAGAACCACCCGCAGGCCGCGCTGCTCAGCTACTTCATGTCGGTGCTGGGGCCGCGCTACGCCGGCCGCGGCTTCGTCACCGTCGACGCCGCGCTGCTGTACCGCAAGGGCGACCGGAAGGCCGTGCTGGCACCCGATCTGCTGGTGGCCTTCGGCACCGTGTACGGCGGCGAGCGCTCCTACCGGCTGTGGGAGCGCCCGGTGCCGGCACTGGTGCTGGAAGTGCTCTCGTCGAGCACGTTGGACAACGACCTGGTGGACAAGCTGTACACCTACTCGACCTTGGGCATCGACGAGTACTGGCTCTACGATCCCAGCGGCGAGCTGACGAGGCCGGTGCTCAAGGGCCATCGGCTGCGCCACGGCCGCTACGTGCCGCTGCGCCCGAACGCCGCCGGGCACCTGGCAAGCAGCGTCCTCGGCTTGGAGCTGCGGCTGCTCGAAGACCGCGGCTGGGCTGGTCTGCCGGGAGATCGGACGCTGCGCTTCTTCGACCCGGCCACCGGCGAGTTCCTGCGATCCCAAGACGAAGCCGAGGCAGGCCGCCAAGAAGCGGAAGTGCGTCGCCAGCAAGCGGAGACAGGCCGTCAGCAAGCGGTGGCAGGCCGCCAGCGAGCGGAAGCGGATCTTCGGCAAGCGCAAGCCGACCTTCGGCGCATGGAGGCGCGGGCGGCAGCCGCACAAGCCGCTCTGCAGGCAGCGCGGAAGTCGGGGAATCCGTCCGCAAGCTGACTCCCACGACACGTCCGCGGACGGAGACGCAGACTCCCTCGCTCCTCAAGCCGGCCTGAACCGCGGGACGATTCAGCCAAGTCTTACGGCGCGACGGGCGAATGTCGCTACTTCCCTCTGCGTTCGGGCACTTAGGATGGCGCTGCTTTCTCAACTTCACAACGCAAGGAGCAACACCATGAAGAAGCAGCTACTCACCGCAGCCATCGTCGTCGGCCTCGGCGGCGCGACGCCCACGCTGTCCGGCGAAACTCGAGCCATGCCCAGCGCCGAGATTGCCTACAAGATCGTCAAGAAGGTCAAGAAGGGCAAAGAATCCGGGGGCGCACAGGCCTTCTTCCAAGGGGCAGGCGCCGCCGCCGGCGGTCTGCTAGGGGGCGTGCTCGGGCCAATCGGCATCATCCTCGGCGCCGGCCTCGGCGCCTACTAGGCGCCTCCGACCGGGCCGCCCTTCCCACGCGAGCGCCGACCGCGCGGCCAGCGCCAACCTGGCCGCCGGTCGGCGTCTCGGCGTGTGTTCCCCATAACGCCTGGCCGTCGTCGGCGCGAACAACGACGTTGGCCGTGTTGGCCGTTTGCCTCAGCCCGCCGCAGCACCGGCGCTGGTGGCGCTCGCATTGCAGCGGCGCTGCATGGCCGGCAGCCGAAACAGATCCGCCGCCACCCAGACTATCGAGACGACGATGGTGAAGAAGCCGATGGCGACGGTCATCAGCAGCACGGAAAGCACGGTCACCAGCAAGAGCGCCGTTGCCGTGCCTTTCTCTTGCAGATAGTAGCGATGGGCGCCGAGACCGCCGAACAGCAGCAGCAGCGCGTAGGCGACCGGCAGAGACCTGGCGTTGGCATCGGCTTGGGACACGAGCGTTCCCCACGGCTAATGGGGTTAGTATAGGCGAGAGGCGAAGGGCTGCACGTCATGCCGAACACCGACCACGCCGCCACCGTGCGCATCGACGAGGACGCCCTCGGCGCCATCGACGCCTGCTACGAGCGGGGCTGGACGGACGGGCTGCCGGTGGTGCCGCCGGAGATCGGCCGTGTCGAGGCCATGCTGAAGATGGAAGGCCGCCCGCCGGAGACGGTGATCGCCACCCACCCCGCCACCGGCTTGAGCTGCAGCGTGCTTGCCGCGGCTGCGAACGCCGTCATGGCCGGCTGCCTGCCGGAGTACTTCCCGGTGATCGTCGCCGCCCTCGAAGCCGCCGATCGCCCCGACTACAACTTCCACGCCTCCACCGCCAGCACCGGCGGTTCCGCGCCCTTGCTGATCGTCTCGGGGCCGGTCGTTCACGACATCGGCATGAACGCCGCCGGCAACGTGTTCGGCCCCGGCAACCGCGCCAACGCGACCATCGGCCGGGCGCTGCGGCTGATCATCATGAACGTCTTCGAGATGATTCCCGGCGTCGCCGACCAGTCCACCCAGGGGCATCCGGGCAAGTACTGCTCCTGCATCGCCGAACGCAGCGAACGCAGCCCGTGGCCGCCCCTGCACGTGGAACTCGGCCACGGGGAGGACGTGTCCAGCGTTACCGTGTTCGCCGGCGCCGGCTTCTGCAACGTCGAGAACCACGGCGGCAACACGCCGGAAGCCATCCTCGACTGCGTCGCCGACTGCATGGCCAGCCTTGGCTGCATCACCATCGGCCAGTCCGTGGTGGTGCTGTCGCCGGAACACGCGCAGATCGTCGCCGCCGACGGCTGGTCGAAGGCCGACGCCAAGACCTACCTGTTCGAGCACGCCCGGCAGACCGTCGCTGCCATGCAGCGGGTGCGCAAGTACGTCCCCCGGGAACATCAGCGGCAAGGCACCGAGGACGTGCATCGGGGCTTCGGCCCCGAAGACGTGCTGCTGGTCGTGGCTGGCGGAGACGCCGGCGGCCACTCGGCCTTCATTCCGTCCTGGAGCCGCAGCCGGGCGTCGATCATGCAGTCGCAGCCCATCGGCGTCTGCATCGACTGCTAGCGCGGTGCGTCCCGGGGAACACTTGGGAGCAACAGACACGCTTGGGAGAGCGCTATGACCATCACCTTGGTAGATCCCGGCGGCGCAACGTCGCCGACGACTCGCGCGATGGCGCCGCGGCTGGCGAATCTCGCCGGCCTCGACATCGGCCTGCTGTCCAACGGCAAGGCCAATGCGGAGGTGCTGCTGCGCGAGACCGCAGCCATCTTCGGTGCCGAACTGGACTGCCGCGTCAGCCGCTTCGTCGACAAGCGCGACGCCAGCCGACCGGCGCTGCCGACGCATCATCGCCAGCTGGCGGAAGCCGCGGACTTCCTGATCACCGCGGTCGGAGACTGAGGGAGCTGTTCAACGTGCAGTGTGCATGACGGCATCTCCTTCGAACAACTCGGCAAACCGGCGCTGGTGATCTGCACGCATCCTTTCGAGGCGACCGGGCGCAACATCGCCTGCGCTCTGGGGGTGCCGAACTATCCCTTCGCGGTGGTGGATCATCCAATCGGCAGCCGCACGGTGGCGGAGCTGCGAGAGCGGGCGCGATCGGCCTTCGAGCAGGCGGGGCCGATACTTACCGGCTGCGCCGAGTAGACAGCGGTTTCGCGAGCGAGGCGCAGCAGCCTCTTCGCAGCACTGGGCTACGCCCGCGGCAGCGTGACGCCTTCCTGGCGCTGGTACTTGCCGCCGCGGTCGCGGTACGACGTTTCGCAGGGCTCGTCGCTTTGCAGAAACAGCAGCTGCGCAACGCCTTCGTTGGCGTAGATCTTCGCCGGCAGGTTGGTGGTGTTGGAGAACTCCAGCGTCACATGGCCCTCCCACTCGGGTTCCAACGGCGTCACGTTGACGATGATGCCGCAGCGGGCATAGGTGGACTTGCCGACGCAGAGGGTCAGCACGTCCCGGGGAATGCGGAAGTACTCCACGGATCGCGCCAAGGCGAAGGCATTGGGGGGAACGACGCAGCTGTCGCCAGCCACGTCGACGAAACTGCGTTGGTCGAAGT
Source organism: Candidatus Azotimanducaceae bacterium (assembly GCA_965199875.1). Lineage (GTDB taxonomy): Bacteria > Pseudomonadota > Gammaproteobacteria > Pseudomonadales > Azotimanducaceae > VXYL01. The sequence continues at coordinate 1,618,566 of OZ241346.1, forward strand.
TCTTGGGATCGATGGTGGCGGAATGGATGTTGGTGAACACCTTGAACTCGGGGGCGCAGCGCACGTCGTAGCCGTAGCTGGACGTGCCGAAGGAGATCACCCGCTGGCCGCCCACGGCGCGCACCTGCCAGGCCTCGAAGGGTTCGATCATCCCCTGGCCCGCCATGCGGCGAATCCAGCGGTCGGACTTGATGGTCACTGCTCGTCCATGCGAATGGTCGGCGGCGGCGCGGCGCCCTTGGCCAGGCGCCACAGTTCCGCGGCAACCCGCCGGGCGCAGTCGATGAAGGCTGCGGCGACTGGTCCGTCCGGCTGCGCGGCCACCGTCGGCACGCCGGCATCCGTGGACTCGCGTATCTTCGGATCGAGGGGAAACTCGCCCAGGAGCTTCACGCCGTACTCCTCGCCAACGCGCTGGCCGCCGCCGCTGCCGAACAAGCGGTGCGTCTTGCCGCAGCCGTCGCAGTCGAACCAGCTCATGTTCTCGACGATGCCGAGGATGGGAATGTCCACCTTGCGGAACATCTCGATGCCTTTGCGCGCATCCAGCAAGGCGATGTCCTGGGGCGTGGTGACGATCACCGCGCCGCCAACCCGCGCCTGCTGGGAAAGCGTCAGCTGGATGTCGCCGGTGCCCGGCGGCATGTCCACCACCAGGTAGTCCAGCCCGCCCCACTCGGTCTGGCCGATCAGCTGCTGCAAGGCGCCGGACGCCATCGGCCCGCGCCACACCATCGGCGTTCGGTCCGTCACCATCATGCTCATGGAAATGGCTTCGACGCCGTGGGCGCGAATGGGCACGAAGGAACGCTGGTTGCGCACTTCCGGACGCCTGCCTTCCGCGATGCCAAGCATCATGCCCTGGCTGGGGCCGTAGATGTCGGCGTCGAGGATGCCCGCCTTGGCGCCAGCGCGATCCAGCGCCAGCGCCAGGTTCGACGCCGTGGTGGACTTGCCGACGCCACCCTTGCCGGAGGCGACGGCGACGATGTGCGCCGCGCCCGGCAAGCCGCTGCCCGGTGGCGGCGCAAAGGAGAGATCGAGGACAACGTCGTCTCCGAGGCGTTCCGAGAGGGCTTTGGCATACGGCGCTTGCAGGCCGTCCACGGGATAGCCCAGCACGGCGTCCACATGCCAGCGGCCGTCCAGCCTGGCGGCGCGGCGAACGGCGCCGAGTTCTCCCCAGGGAGTGCCTACAACGGGGTCCGGGAAACCGTCCAAGGGGTTCGGCATGGCAGCTCGCGCAGGAAGGATGGATGGCGATTATAGCGAGGTGCCGGCGGCGGTCCAGGCGCAATCGCCGCGAGTTCGCCGGTGGCGGCCGAGGCGGCGATGCGCGCACCGCCCGGTTGCGGGCTTGGAACCGGCTTCAGTGCTCGCGTATGCTCCCGCGCAGTCTTCGCAAGTCAGAGGAAACGCCGTGTCCGTAGCCACCACGCTCTTCGATCTCACCGGCAAAGTCGCGCTGTTGACCGGCGCCTCCAAAGGCATGGGCAGGGCAATGGCGGAAGGCCTGGCCGAGCACGGCGCCAGCGTCGTCGTCTCCAGCCGCAAGCAGGAGCAGTGCGAAGCGGCCTGCGAGGAGATCAACGCCAAGTGCGGGCGGGAGGCCGCCACCGCCATCGCCTGCAACATCGGCTACAAGGAGCAGCTGGAAGCCCTGGTGGCGGAAACCCGCGCCAAACTGGGGCCCGTCGACGTTCTCGTCGCCAACGCTGGCGTCAATCCGTTCTACGGGCCGATGTCGGAAATCCCGGATTCGGCGTTCGACAAGATCATGAACTCCAACGTCCGCTCGAACCACTGGCTGTGCCAGATGGTGGCGCCGGACATGGTGGCCCAGGGCGGCGGTTCGATGATGATCACCTCGAGCACCGGCGCCTTCACGCCCTCGCTGACGCTCGGCACCTACGCCATCTCCAAGCTCGCGGACATCGCCCTGGTGCGCAACCTCGCCGCCGAGTACGGGCCGCGCAACGTGCGCGTCAACGCCATCTGCCCCGGCCTCATCAAGACCGACTTCGCCCGCGCGCTGTGGGACAACGAAGACGCCAGGCGCAACGCCGAAACCAGCACGCCGCTGCGCCGGCTGGGCGAATCCGAGGACCTCAAAGGCATCGCGGTGTTCCTCGCATCTCCCGCAAGCGCCTACGTCACCGGCCAGGCCATCGCGGTCTGCGGCGGCACGCACATGTGGCGGTAGGCGCCGGCAAGAGCGAAGGCGCGGCCCGCCGAGCGGCGCAACCAGCGCAGCTTGAGGCCGCGCGCGGCTTCATCCTGCAGGCGAGCTATCGGGTCGTCGGCGGCGCTCCGGTGGTGCATCTGTACGGCGCCCTGCAAGAAGGCGGCACGTTCCTGGTGCGCGACCGTCGGCAGACGCCGCACTTCTACATTCGGCGCGAAGACGCGGCGCGGGCGGCGCGACTCGGCGCCGGTCGGCAGTTCGAGATCGCCGAGCGGACCTTCGATGGCGGGCGGGCGCTGCGCGTGGACGTCGGCACGCCCCAGGACACGCCGCCGGTTCGCGATCGTCTGCAAGCCAACGGCATCGCCACCTTCGAGGCGGACGTGCGTTTCGCCGTGCGCTATCTCATCGACCGGGACATTCGCGGCGGCTGCGAAATTCGCGGCGAGTGGCGTGCCGGCGAGCGCATCTCGCGCATCTACGAAGATCCGCGCATCGTGCCGGCGGAGGTGGCGATCGCGCCGAGCGTGCTTTCGTTCGACATCGAGACCGATCCCACGGCCAGCCGCCTGCTGGCGATCGCCCTGTACGCCCGGATGGCTGGCGACGGCGCCGCCGTCGACGAGGTGTACATCGTCGACGCCGACGATCGGCCGATGCCGAACAAGGCTATTCGCTGCGCCAGCGAAGCCGCCGCGCTGGAAGCCTTCGTCGGCCGAGTCCACGAGCTGGACCCGGACGTTCTCACCGGCTGGAACGTGATCGACTTCGACTTGAATGTTCTGCAGCAGATCGCCAAGCGGGTGCGCCAGCCGTTGCAGCTGGGACGCGACGCCGGCGCCTTGCGCATTCGCCCGGCGCAGGGCTATTTCGGCAGCGGACAAGCATCCATCCCGGGCCGCCTGGTGCTCGACGGCATGGACCTGGTGCGCGGCGCCTTCATGCGTCTCGACGACTACTCCCTGGACGGCGTGGCGCACGAAGTGCTGGGCGAAGGCAAGACCGAGCTGAGCGGCGAGGGCAATCGCGCCCAGGCGATCCTGGCGCGCTACGAGGACGACCTGCCCACCTTCGCGGAATACGCCCGCACCGATGCCCGCCTGGCTTTGCAGATCGTCGCCAAGCTCGATCTGGTGAACCTGGCGACGGTGCGCAGCCGACTGACGGGAATGACTCCGGATCGGGTTTCCGCCAGCATCGCCTCGTTCGACTTTCTCTATCTGGCCGCGCTGCGCAAGCGCAGAGTCGTGGCGCCGACGGTGCGCAGCGGCGACGCCCGCGTGTCGCGCCACCACCAGGCCGGCGGGCACGTCTTCGAGCCGGTCACCGGCATGCACGACAACGTCTGGGTGTTCGACTTCAAGAGCCTGTATCCCAGCGTCATCCGCACCTTCAACATCGACCCGCTGGGCTTCGCGCCCAATGGCGGCGCGAAGAACGCCGTGCGCGTGGACGACGAGGCGGCGTTCGGGCGCGGCAAGGCGATTCTGCCGACCATGCTCGACGGGCTCTTCCCGCAGCGGGAAGCGGCCAAGCGCAACGGCGACGCGGTGGCTTCCCAGGCGATCAAGATCCTCATGAACTCCTTCTACGGCGTGCTTGGCACTCCGGCCTGCCGCTTCCACAACGTCGCCATCGCCAACGCCATCACCGGCATGGGGCGGCGTCTGCTGATGTGGTCCAAGGCCTGGTTCGAGGAACGCGGCTTTGCCGTGCTTTACGGCGACACGGACAGCGTCTTCGTGCGCTCCGGCATGGTCGTTGACGACGCCCGCGCCAGCGGCCCACGGCTGGCGGCGGAGTTGAACGAAGCCGTCGCCGCCTACGTGGACGCCAACTGGCAGGTGCCAAGCCGCTTGGAGATGGAGTTCGAGAAGCTCTATCTGAAGCTCTTTCTGCCCTCGGTCCGGCACGGCGGCGCCGGCGCCCGAAAGCGCTACGCCGGCCGCGTGGACGGCCGCTGCGAGGTGGAATTCGTCGGCATGGAAGTGGTGCGGCGCGACTGGACGGAACTCGCCAAGGACGTGCAACGCGAGCTCTACGCCCGCTTGTTCGCAGGAGAAGCCGTCGCCGACTATCTGGCGGAGGTCGCCCGGGCGCTGCGCGGGGGAGAACTGGACGACAAGCTGATCTACCGCAAGGGACTGCGCAAGCCCACTGCCGAATACACCGCCAACACGCCGCCCCACGTCGCCGCCGCGCGGAAGTCGGGAGCGCCTGGCCGGGTCGTCGCCTATCTGATGACCGTCGCCGGCCCGGAACCGCTCGATGCGCTGCACCATGAACCCGACCGCGAGCACTACCTCGACAAGCAGGTAAGGCCCGTCGCGGAACCGGTGCTGGCCGCCTTGGGGCTGGATTTCGACCAAGTCGTAGGGGACGACCGGCAAATGACGCTGTTCTGAGCATCCACCGCCAAGGTGCCGTGCCGACCGACGCGCAGTGGCGACACGACGCCCACCGGTCGCCGCGCGGCCATCGGTTCGCCGCAGGAGCCCTGCTCGAGTGGTTGAAGCAGAACCAAGACGTCTGCGCTTGAATGTCCGCGTTGCGGATGTGGGCGCTTGGCATCGGCAGGACTCAACGCGTTCGGCGCGGCTATGGCACAATCCGTGCCTGTGGAGGTTGAGCTTGGCAGCAGCGGCGCGATCGCCTATGCGGGCGGCGGCCTCTATCTGGCGCTGGCCTACCTTCATTTCGCCACCATCGCGCCCTGCTTTCTGATCGGCACTTGGCTGCTGTTGCGGCGCAAGGGCACCGCCATCCACAAACGGCTTGGCAGGATCTACGTGGTGCTCATCACCTTTTCGTCCGTCGTGGCAGCGGCCATGCCAGCGCTGGTGGGGCCGACGCTCTGGGGCCACTTCGGCTTCATTCATCTGTTCTGCGTGGTCGTCTTCGTCAGCGTTCCGCTGGCCATGTGGTCGATCAAGCGGGGCGACGTGAGGACCCACGCCGGAACCATGCGCGGCCTGTACTTCGGCGGCATTCTCATCGCCGGCGCCTTCGCGTTCAGCCCTGGACGCCTGCTGCATGCGTGGCTGTTCGCTTGAACCAAACGGCCGGCTGGACCGGCTAGACAGGACCACTGGCGGATGCCGACAACATCGGCAAGGGCACGGCGCCATGCAGCTGAAGTCCGAGGGCGCATCCAATCCCGAGGCGACATGACCTCCGAGCCGAAACAAACGCTGGTCTTCTGCTTCGACGGCACGGGGAACGAACCGAGCGATGCCGACGAGTTCAAGGAGGACCAAAGCGTCAGCAACGTCCTGAAGCTGCACGTGCTGATGGGCGGCGACTTCCGGGACCCGCCCGAGGCGGCGCAGAAGAACTTCTACTACAACGGCATCGGCACGTTGGAAGGCAAGAGCCGCGTGCCGTTGCTGGGTCGGCTGTACGCGGCTGGCCGTTCCGGGTTGAACATGCTGATCGCGCCCACCTTCGGCGATGCGAAACGCATCCTGGAGGAAGCCCGCACGGACTTCGACGCCCACTACCGGCCGGGCGATACGCTGGCGCTGTTCGGCTACAGCAGAGGTGCCGCGCTGGCGCGCAAGTTCGCCAGCATGGTTCTTGCGGACCGCGAAGACTGCGCCGTCTCGTTCCTCGGCGCCTTCGACACCGTGGCGGCCATGAACGGCATTCACTTCAAGGGCGACAAGGCAAGCAGCGACGTGGTGTTCGAGAACGGCACGTTGAATCCGCGCATCCGCAAGGCGGTGCATGCGCTGGCGCTGGACGAAGACCGCGTCACCTTCACGCCGACGCTGATGAATCGGGACCCCGGCGCGGCAGGCCGCATCCTGGAAGTGTGGTTTCCGGGCGTTCATGGCGACGTCGGCGGCGGCTACTGGGTGGACGGATTGTCCGACCTGGTGCTGTCTTTCATGATCGCGCGCTGCAAGGAGGCATTGGGCGATTCGCTCCGCATCGCCGCTGGCGACAGCGCCAGCGTGCATGCGTTGTTCCAGCAGAAAGCCAGTCGCTTGCCCGGCCTGGTCGTGGACGACATCGCCATCAATCCGCTGGTCGACGGTCCGCTGCACGCGCACGGCGGCATGCACACGGCCCTTGCCCAGGACGTGCGTTCCATCCATGTTTGCGACGCCGACGAGCCTTGTTCGGAACTGCCGACCCTGCACGTCTCCGTGCAGCGGCGCATCAAGCAGGTTCCGCACTACCGGCCGCCGGCGCTGCGCGGCTTGCGCTACCGGCTGCTCTACGACAGCGGCAGACTCAGCGAGCCCATCGACGGCATCAGCGGCCTGTCCCAGGTTCGGCGCACCGGCGTCGATGCCGTGCAGGACCACTGAGATTCGCCGCCCGCGCACCTGCATCGAGAGCTTGCACGAGGCGGCCAGTTTCTACGGCTTGTCGAAAAACGGATGCGTCGCCAGCGGCGGGCGCGGCACGTTGCCCACCGGCTTGCGCAGCGTCATCTCCTCGAACAGCAGGTCGGGAGTGGAAACGGACATCGTCGGAATCGCAGCCCTCCTGCCGTAGAACGCCGACGTGTATTCCTGATACCACAGGGACGGCGGCAGAAACTGCGTCGCGTACTGCGTCGTGGTCTGCGAGACGGCGACGATTTCCTTGAAGCTGGAGTCGCCCAGGCCAACCAGCTCGGACTTGCGGATCAACTCCTCGCGGCCGTCGGGATGGACCTTGTAGGCGCGCACCAGGCGCAGTTGCTCGACCTGGTTGCCGCGTCCAGGAGCAAGTCCGCCGCCGTCGATGAGCGTGCCCAGCCGGCGCACGACGATGCCGAACTCGTTGCCCCTCTCGGCGACCAGCTGCATGAACTCGCCGCGCAGGTCGTCCGCAGACAGCCCGGCTTCGGTGGTCAGCAGCAGGTTGCTTGGCGCCACTGCGGCACCGCGGCGATTGCCGGTGCTTGCCGACACGCCCGGAACGGGATTGCGCGCCGTCAGCAGGGTCTTCAAGATGCCGTTCTCGATCAACGATGTCGGCGCGCTCGGCTGGCCGTCGTCGTCTACCGAATAGCCGCCGGCCAGGGGACCGCCGGCAAAGGTGCGCAGCGTCGGGTCGTCGCGCAAGTCGAGAAACCGCGGCAGCACCCGAGCGCCAATGCGATCGGTGAAGGGTGCGCGCAGCGAAGCGGCGAAGCCGTCCATGCGGGCGTCTCCCGCAACGGGAATCGGACTGCCCAGCAAGCGCGGGGCGAACGCCTGGGCCAACAGCTCCGCGGCGGCCGCGCCCTGCAGCAGAACCGGGCCGCTGTAGCGTTCGACCAAGCCCGCCTCTCGGCGCGCCGACAGTGCCGCCGCCATCGCGCGCACTTGCTCGGCCATCTCTGCGGAAGGTGGAAGCTCGTTCCAGGCATCGGCGTGGAACACTTCCGCGTCGTGCAGGAAGTCGCCGTCCGGCGACTGGGTCCTGGCCGTCGCCTGCACGGTTGCCGCCCCGCGAGCGCGAATGAAAGCCGTGCCTTCGCTGCTGACGTAGTAGATGTGTTCGACCCCGGCGTCGCCCCTCACCCTCGAACGATGGACGCCCGGCGTCTGCCGGAACAGTGCCGACAGTTCGCGCACTTGCTGTTCGATGGCGGCGATGTCGCCGCTCGGCGCCAGTGGCTGCTCGAAGACTTGCACCGGTTCTGCCGCGGCGAAGTCGGGCACATCCTCGCGGCTTCTGTTCTGCAGCGCCGCGGTCTTCTTCGCCAGCGTCTCCAGCGCATGCTTGTACGCTTCGTCGGTGGCCAGCCACAGGCGTCGGCGCAGTTCCTTGTAGTTGTCGTCGAGCGGCAAGGAGATGGTTCGCTGGGAGGGCGAGCTGTACGTTCGCGCCGGCAGAAAGCTGGAGTTGTCCAACTCGGCATCGCCAACCCGCACCTCCACCGACAGAGTGCGCCGGCGCGAGTGCCAGACGTCTTCGACGGCGCCGAAGGTGGCCGCGGCACCCGCCTCTTCCTCTTCAGCGACCCGGTAGGAGACGAAATAAGGGCTTTCCATTTGCTCCATGCGCAGGCGCTGCATGGTGCGGTCGAGTTCGTCGCGCATGGCCTGCATCAGCACGCCGCCGGGCGTTTGCTCGGTGGAGGTCTCTGTCCGGTCGGGCTGCCCCGCAGCCGCAACCAGACACAGCGCGACGCTTCCTGCCAGCGAGGACAGGAGCGGTTTCACTCCGCCGCCCCGTCGCTTTGCCGCGCCGACTCTTCGAAGGGCGGCGGCAAGACCGGCAGGCGATCCTGGGACTTGGCCTTCTTCTGCACTTCGATCTGCGACACCAGCACGCCCGGCGAGGCCGCGGCCACCGGAACGCCGCCGGACTCGGCGCCGCAGGTGCCGTTGAACACCGCCAACTGGTCGTCGCCAGCCACCACCCGACTGAGCGTCGCCAGCGGCGTGCCGATCAAGTCGACGCCGCGCACCAGTTCCTCGGCGCCGTCCGGGTGAACCCGGTACACCAGTATCGGCTGCACGTTGAAGGCGTTGGGAGAAAAGCGGCCGGTGGTGGTAAAGCCGCCTTGGATGTCGTCGAACAGCAGCCCGAAGGGCTTGCCGGCTTGTGCCACCATTTCCAGCAGCTTCTGCTTCAGCGCGGTTCGACTGAGCGGGTTCGACACTTCGACGATCAGGTTGGACTGGCGCGACACCGTCCGGTAGCCCGGCGCCTTGCGCCCGTGGCCGTTGGAGTTGGGAAATCCTTCGATGGGCGTGCGCGACATGAGAAAACGCTTGAAGACGCCGTCTTCGACCACCGCGACGCGCTGCGCCGCGACGCCTTGGTTGTCGAATCGATAGGCGCCGGCAAGATCGATGCCGGCCAAGCGGCGACGGGTGGCGTCGAAGACGACGGAAAAACCGGCCGGCAGGATGCGTTCGCCGATTTTCTTCTTGAAAGTCTGCCCCTCGTCGACCCGCTTCTGCCGGTGTCCCTCCACGCGATGGCCCAGTATTTCGTGGAAGAACACGCCGCTCGCGCGGCCGCTGAGCAGCGCCGGGCCGGTGTAGGGATCCACCACCGGCGCCACGCGCAACGCCTTGAGGTTGGCGATCATCCTGGCCACCACGCGCATGACCTCTTCGTCGTTCGGCAGGGCCGCGGGGGAAAAGCCGACGAAGGACTCGTAGAGCGGCAGCGTCATGCCGTCCTCGGCCTTGGTGGATGCGGTGATCGACAGCCGGTAGCGGGTTTCGCTGGTCTGCACTTCGGTGCCTTCGCTGTTCGCCAGCCAGCGCGTTTCGACTTCCGCGGAAAGCCTCGCGTTGGCGCGGTAGATGTCGCCGTGCTCGGCGAATGGCGCACTGTAGCGGCGTACCTTGGCTTCCCACTCCGGCAAGTCCACCGCCAGCTTGGCGCGTTCGCCAAGGTGCCGAACGGGCTTCTCCCGGGAGAAGTCCGCGGAGGTGTCCTCCGCCTCCACCTTGACGTTGACGTCCGCCTTCACGGTCGTCAGCCGTTCCACGGCGCTCTTGTAGTGGCGGTCGGTTTCCTGCCAGATCCTGCTGCGCATCGCGTCCACGTCGTCTTCGACGGGCATCTTGGCGAAGTTGCGGTTGGAGAAGTTGCGTCCGCCGCGAACCGGCCGCGTGTTGTCCAAGACATGGCTGCCGACGCGGAGATCGACATCCAGGTAGCGGTCCCGGTCGCGGTTGCTCGACACCAGCGCGCCGAACGAGCCGCTGGCAAAGGCGCGGTCGCGTTCGGTGACCTCGAAGCCCAGGTAGTAGGGCGGCGCGGGCTGTTCGCCAAGCACCCGCAAGGAGCGATCCAGTTCCGCTTGCATGGCGTCGAGCACGGCTGACTTTTCGGCAGCGTGGGCAGGCAGCAGCCCCAGCACCAGGCCAAGCAACGGGAAGGAGGCCAGCGATGGCCGTCGAAGCGATGTCATGCGGCCCGTCGGTAAGCCTCGCGGGCCGCGCAGCATACCCCAAACAGACCGCCTCAAGGGTCTATCCGCTGCCGCTTGACCACCGATTCGTCGAGTTCCAGGCCGAGGCCCGGCGCCGTCGGCGGTTCGATGAAGCCGTTCTCGAAACGAATCGGCTCCTTGAACAGCTCCCGGTGCAGGTCGCCGCCGTTGTACTCCTGGATGAGGAAGTTGGGCGAGCAGGTGTCGAGCTGCACTGCCGCGGCGGCGGCCACCGGGCCGACGTACATGTGCGGCGCGATCATCGCGTAGTGGGCCTCGGCGATGGCGGCGATCTTCTTCGATTCCAGAATGCCGCCGCACTGGCCGACGTCCAGCTGGACGATCTGCGCGGCCTGCTTCTCCAGCAGTTCCGAGAACTCGTAGAGCGTCGCCAGACGCTCGCCGGAGGCGATGGGAATGCTGGTGTGGGCGGCGACCCGGGCCATTTCGTCGACGTTCTCCGGCGGCACCGGTTCCTCGAACCAGAACGGCTCGTATTCCTCGAACGCCTTGGCAACGCGAATCGCGCCGGCGGTGCTGAACTGGCCGTGGGTGCCGATGCCGACTTCCAGTTCGTCGCCCACCGCGTCGCGAATCGCCTGGAAGATCTTCGCCGCGTGCTTGATGGTCTTCAGCGGGAAGTCCCGTGGCAGGGGAAAGTACGGCATGAAGGGGTCGATCTTGCACGCCGTGTTGCCGTCCTCCAGCAGCTTGACGGCGATGTCGCCGGCGCGGGCGGGGTCTTCCCAGACGCCCTCGGTGGGCATGTACGCATAGGCGCGCAGGCGGTCGTGGCAGCGGCCGCCCAGCAGGTTGTAGATCGGCTGCCCGGTGGCCTTGCCGACGATGTCCCACAGCGCCATCTCGATGGCCGAGAGGGCCGGCGTGCCGTACAGGCTGGGATGCCGGTAGTCGTGGTTCGAGGCGTAGACGCGCTGCCAGACGTTCTCGATGTCGAACGGGCTCTGCCCGACGACGAAACGCTCCGCGAGGTCGTGCAGCAGGGCGATCTGCGACTTCAGATCCGGCGTGTGGCCGGTGGGCCGCTCGCCGAGGCCGACGATGCCTTCGTCGGTGAGCAGGCGAATGAACAGAAACGTCCTGCCGCCTCGATAGGGCGGCAGGTTGTTCAGCAGGATGGTTTCCAGTCCGGTCACTTTCATGGCCGTTGCCTCCGGTTTTTGCTGGAACGCCCTACTCGGACGCTCCGCTGACGATGGACTTCGCCCACTCCGGCACCACCGTCGGGTCGATGTCGAACACCACCAGGCCCAGCAGATAGACGACGCTGGCGATCACCAGCACGCCGCAGATGTTGAGGATGATGCCGGCGCGGGCCATCTCGGCGATGGTCAGACGGTTGCTGCCGAACACGATGGCGTTCGGCGGCGTCGCCACCGGCATCATGAACGCGCACGATGCCGACATGGTGGCGGGAATCATCAGCAGCAGCGGGTGTATGCCCGCCAGCACCCCGACCGACGCCAGAATGGGCAGGATCATCTCCGTCGTGGCGGTGTTGCTGTTGAGTTCGGTGAGGAACGTGATGGCGAAGCAGATCAGCAGAATCAGCACGAAGGGCGGCAGCGCGCCAGCGGCCTGGAACTGGCCGCCGATGAGGCCGGCCAGACCGGTGCGCTGAAATCCGACGGCCAGCGCCAAGCCGCCGCCGATCAAGAGCACCACGTTCCACGGCAGCTTCAGCACGACGTCCGCCTCCATCACCCGCCCGCCTTTCCTTGCGGGAATGAAGAACAGCAGCGACGCCACGGTGATGGCCACCGTGCCGTCGTCGACGAAGCGCGGCCAGGGCAGCAGATTCGACCAGCCGGGCACGGTGACCGGGCCAAGGGTCAAGTCGACGCGAAACACCCACAGCAGCGCGGCCGTGGCGAAAACCGCCAGCACGGCGCGTTCCTCGAAGGTGATCGGGCCAAGGCGTTCGCGCTCGCTGGCGATGACGCTCTTCGCCACGGCGATGTCCTTCGGCGCCCGGTACATGATCTGCGTGATCACCAGCCAGGCGATGACCAGCAGCAGCGCCCCGGCCGGCAGCGCGACCACCAGCCACTGCCCGAAGGCGATGCTCGGCGCCTCCGGAAACAGCAGTTCGTGGATGCGCACGAACGCCAGGTTGGGCGGCGTGCCTACCAGCGTCGTCATGCCGCCGACGGAACAGCCGTAGGCGATGCCGAGCATCAGCCCGACGGTGAACGAGTGCGCTCGATCTCCCAGCCGTTCTTCCACTTGCAGGACGATGGCCAGGGCGATGGGCACCATCATCACCGCCGTCGCGGTGTTGGATATCCACATGGACAGAAACGCCGCGGCGATCATGAAGCCCAGCACGATGCGCGCCGGGCCGCCGCCCACCACCTCGATGATGGCCAGCGCGATGCGCCGATGCAGATTCCACTTCTGCATGGTCACCGCGATCATGAAGCCGCCGATGAACAGGATGATGGTGCTGTTGATGTACACCGGCGCCGTCTCGCGTCCGGGCAGAATGCCCAGCAGCGGAAACAGCACCAGCGGAAACAGCGCCGTGGCGACCAGCGGTATCGCCTCGGTCATCCACCAGATCGCCATCAGCGCCGCCACCGCCGCAAGGCGGCTTGCCGCCACGTTGCCAGGGTCCACCGGGAACGCCAGCAGCAGCGCGAACGCGGCAATGCCCAGCCAAAGGCCGATGGTCTTCGCTTTGCCGCGGGCGCCGGGGGTGGACATGATCTCGGTTCAAGCTTAGCACGGCGACGGTGCCGCCGACGTTTCCGCAGCGAACCAGCACGGAACTCCTGTTCAGCCGGGGGCGGCCTGCTTCAACACGTGCGCCATCAGCGACGGGATGCCGGGCTGCCAGCAAACGGGGCTTGCTGACCGCCTCGCCGTGGCTCAGGCCGGCAAGGCAGCGGTGAAGCACCGCTTGCTCGGCCGCGCCCGGCGAGGGCCGGCGGCGTGGCGCCATCGCCGGCCTTGAAGACCCACGTCGTCGCCGATTCGATGCGCGGCAGTATACGCCGTGCCGGGAATCCGCTGTTTCGTCTGCGCTATCTGCTACCGTGGGCGGGTGAATCATCCAGTACCAAGCAGAAGCGCCTCGCTTGGGGCGACGCTGGCAAGGGCGTTGCGGCGGTAACCCATGGCCGATGCGTGGACCACGCGCCGCAGCGCCGCGCGATGGATCTGGCAGCGCGACGACTGGCCGCGGATCACGCGGGGATGCGCGATCCCGGATGAAGAGGACGCCTTCCTTGCCAACGCGGAGGCGCTGCGCGGCCACATGGCGGGCCTCGACGAGACGGTGCGCAACACGTTGATCGCAGACGCCCTGGCTTGGGACGGCTGGGCCACGTCGGCCATCGAAGGCGAGTTCCTGTCGCGCTCGTCCTTGCAGTCGTCGCTGCGCCGCAGGCTGGGGCTGCCGGACGCGCCGGGCGCCGGCAACGCCCGGCGCGAAGAGGGTCTCGCGGAGATGCTTCTGTCGACGATGGAAAGCTGGCGCCAGCCGTTGACCGCGCAGACGATGAAGGAGTGGCAGTGGATGCTGTGCGGACATCGCATCGACTTGGACGTGGTCGGCGAATACCGCACCAGCGCCGAGCCGATGCAGGTGGTGTCCGGCCGCCCCGGACGGCCCCCCAGCGTCCATTACGAAGCGCCGCCGGCGGCCGCCGTGCCCGACGAAATGGCGCGATTCGTGCGTTGGTTCAACGACGGCGAGCCCGGCGGGCCGCAGCCGATGCCGCCAGTGCAGCGGGCGGCCTGGGCGCATCACCATTTCGTCGCGATCCACCCCTTCGAGGACGGCAACGGGCGCATCGCCCGGCAGCTCGCCGCCAAGGCACTGATGCAGGGCGCCGGCTCGCCCATCGCGCCGGCGCTGGCCAGCGCCATCGAACCGCGGCGCTCGCACTACTACGACGCCCTCGAGGCGTCGCAACGGTTCGAGGAACCGCGCATGGACATCTGGCAGCAGCACTTTGCCGAGATGGTCGCCAAAGGCCAGGCCGGGATGCTGTCGATGGCGCGATTCGCCGCCGCGCAGGCGCTGTTCTGGGACGACTACCACGACGCTCTGTCGGCGGATCAAAGCAAAGTTGCCAAGCGCTTGTTCGAGGCTGGCCCGGAGGGCTTTCTTGGCGGCCTGTCGGTGAAGAACTACGCCACCATTGCCAAGGTGGACGAGCAGGCCGCCGCGAGGGGCATCGCCGACATGGTGGCGCTCGGGGCGCTGCGCGCCATTCCGACCCCGCGCGCGCAGGCCGACCGCGGCCCGCGCTTCGAGCTGGCCTTGCGATGACCAGCTACTTCGTTCGCCGCTTCCTGCTCGTCGTGCCGACCTGCATCGGCGTGGCCATCTTCACCCTCACGCCATTGGCCGTGCTAGGGTGAAGATACTGATGTCAGCTTCGCAAGGACTGTCGCGATGCCGCAAGCCCCGAACACCGTGCGCCTAGCGGACTACGAGCCCTATCCGTTTGCGCTCAAGACGACGCACCTCGAGTTCGACATCCGCGATGGCGAGACCGCCGTGCGGTGCATGATGGAGATCGAACGGCGCGAAGCCGGCGCACCGCTGGTGCTGAACGGCGCCGAGCTGCAACTGGACCGGATCGCGATCGATGGACGAGAGCTCCGCGGCAACGAGTACGCCGTAGAAGGCGAGACGCTCACGGTCTTCGACGTGCCGGATGCCTGCCGAGTTCAGGTGCATACCCGCATCAAGCCGGAGCAGAACACCGCCTTGGAGGGCCTCTACAAGTCCAGCCCCATCTATTGCACGCAGTGCGAGCCGGAGGGGTTTCGAGGCATCACGTTCTATCCGGACCGGCCGGATGTGCTGGCCCGCTTCACCACCAAGATCACCGCGGACGCCAAACGCTTTCCGATGCTGCTCGCGAACGGCAATCTGGAGGCGGACGAACTGCACGGCGGCCGACGCACGGTGGTCTGGCGGGATCCGTTCCCCAAGCCGAGCTACTTGTTCGCGCTCGTCGCCGGCGACCTGGCAGTCCTTGAAGACGAGTTCGTCACCTGCTCTGGCCGCACCGTCGCGCTGCGCATCCACTCCGAACCGCACAACATCGACCAGTGCGACTTCGCGATGGATGTGCTGAAGCGCGCCATGCGTTGGGACGAGGAACGCTTCGGACGCGAATACGACCTGGACATATTCATGATCGTGGCGGTGGAGACGTTCAACTTCGGCGCGATGGAGAACAAGGGCCTCAACATATTCAACTCGGCCGCGCTCCTTGCCACGCCGGACACCGCCACGGACGCGCGCTATCAGTATGTCGAGAGGGTCGTCGCGCACGAGTACTTCCACAACTGGTCCGGGAACCGGGTGACGTGCCGCGACTGGTTCCAACTGAGCCTCAAGGAAGGATTCACGGTGTTCCGCGACAACCAGTTTTCCGCCGATGCGAACTCGAGCGCGGTGCAGCGGGTGGAAGCTGTCGAGCTGCTTCGCAGCGAGCAGTTCGTCGAGGATGGCGGCCCGTTGGCTCACGCCGTTCAGCCCGACAGCTACGACAAGATCGACAACTTCTACACCAGAACGGTCTACGAGAAGGGCGCCGAGGTGGTGCGAATGCTGTCCACCATCTTGGGCCGGACGCGATTTCGCGCCGGCACCGACGCCTACTTCGCACAGCACGACGGCCAGGCCGTCACGGTGGAGGACTTCGTGGCGGCGATGGAAGAGGCCGCCGGCTTTCCGCTGCCGCAGTTCCGACGCTGGTACCAGCAAGCCGGTACGCCGCTGCTGAAGGTTGCGGAGACGCGCGCCGACGACCGTCTTGAACTCGCCATCGAGCAGTCCTGTCCGCCAACGCCCAACCAGCACTCCAAGCAGCCCTTTCACATTCCGCTGGCTTTCGGCCTGGTGGCACCGGACGGCGGGGAACTGCTCGGCGCCGCTGGCCAGGCAAACGGCGCCGCCATCAACGTGGCGACGAACGCGAAGCTGGAGAATCCGAACGACGACGGAACGCTCGTGGCGCATCTCACCGACGCGCGCACCGCGGTGACGCTGCGCGGCGTTCCCAATGGCGCGCAAGTCAGCTTCCTGCGCGGCTTCTCCGCCCCGGTGCGCGTCGACTATCCGCGGCCGGCCGCGGCTTTGAGCAGCTTGGCGCTGGCGGACAGCGACGGCTACGCGCGCTGGGATGCCGCGCAGACGCTGGTCGCCCAGAGCGTGCTGGCCGCAATGAAGGGGCGGGGGAACGACGACGCGCTGGAGCTGTTCCGGAAACTCTGCGAGGCGACGCGAAGCGCTGCGGACGACGGCGAAGCAAAAGCGCTGCTCGCGGCCATGCTTACCCTGCCGGGCGAGACGTGGCTGCTCGACATCGCGCCCGGTACGGACATCCTTGCCATCGCCGACGCAAGGGACGCTCTGGCGGATCGCTTGGCCGACGAGTGCGACTGGCTGGCCATCGCCGAAGCCAATCGAACGCCGAGCTACCAGCACCCGCCCGGCCTGCCGGACATCGCACGTCGCCAGCTGCGCCACCGAGCGCTCTGGTACGCCATGCGCCGCCTCGGCCGCGACGATCCGCAGCGCGCCGAGGCGATGCTCAACGGCATCTTGCGCGATGCGGACAACCTCACCGACCGGCTGGCGGCATTGGCAGGCCTGCTCTGCCTGCCATCGCTTGACGACGAGCGCAAGCAGTCGACGTTGCGCGACTTCTACACGCGCTGGTCTTCGAAAGCGCTGGTGGTCGACGCGTGGTTCGCGGCGCAGGCGCGGAATCCACTGCCAAACGCCCTGGCGCGGGTCAAGGCCTTGGAGTCGCACGACGCCTTCGACATCGGCAATCCCAACAAAGTCCGCGCCCTGCTCTTCACGTTCACGCACAACGCGCGCAACTTCCACGCGGTGGACGGTCGTGGCTATCGCTGGCTGGCGGACCACGTTGTCGACCTCGATCAACGGAACCCCCAGCTCGCGTCTACGCTCGCCAAGGCGCTCGTCGATTGGCAGCGCTTCGACACCGAGCGCGGTCGCCGCATGAGGAATGCACTGGAATCCGTAGGCAGCCACGACCTCTCCGAGAACGTCAGGGAAGTCGTGGAGAAGGGTTTGGCGGCGTGACGCGGCTCGGATGAGACCAGCGGACCGGCAGCGGCCCAAGGATGGATCCTGCGTCGGCTAGTCCGAACGCAAGGGGCAGCAGATGACCAGCTACTTTGTTCGCCGCTTCCTGCTGATTCTGCCGACCTTCATCGGCGTCACCGTGCTGGTCTTCACCCTCACGCGGCTGGTGCCGGGCGGGCCCATCGAGCGGATGCTGCAGGAGGCGGCCTTGGCCGGCGGGGACGCCGCCGCGGTGGGCGGGCACGGAGGCCGCGGCGGCGGTGCGCTGTCGGACGAACAGCTGGACGAGCTCAAGGCCTACTACGGCTTCGACAAGCCGGTGCTGATCGCCTACGCGGAGTGGCTCGGCAAGGTGTTCACGCTGGACCTCGGCACTTCCACGCGCTACTCGGAACCGGTGTGGGAAACCGTGAAGGGGCGCTTTCCCATCTCGATCTTCTACGGCGTGGCGACGCTGATCCTCACCTACGGCGTGTGCATTCCGCTCGGCATCGTCAAGGCCATCCGCCACAAGACCACGTTCGACAACATAAGCTCGGCGCTGGTCTTCTTCGGCTACGCCATCCCGAGCTACGTGGTGGGCATCGCGCTGCTGACGGCGTTCGCCGCCAATCTGGAATGGTTTCCGCTTGGCGGCTTCGTCGGCGACGACTTCGACGAGCTGTCGTGGACCGGCAAGATAGGCGACGTGATCGCCCACGCCACGCTGCCGCTGCTGGCCTACATGGCCGGCAGCTTCGCGGTGACCACGCTGCTGATGAAGAACTCGCTGATGGACAACCTGGCGGCGGAGTACGTGCGCACGGCGATGGCCAAGGGCATGGACTTCCGCCGCGCCGTGTTCGGGCACGCCCTGCGCAACAGCCTGATCCCCATCGCCACCTCGTTCGGCAACAACATCACGCTGATTCTCACCGGCTCGTTCCTCATCGAGAAGATCTTCAACATCGACGGCTTCGGCCTGCTCGGCTTCGAATCCCTGGTGGAGCGCGACTACCCGGTGGTCATGGGCATTCTGGTGATCTCCTCGCTGTTGTTTCTGGTCGGCAACATCCTGTCGGACATCTGCGTGGCGCTGGTGGATCCGCGCGTGCAGTTCGGCAGCGGCGAATCCGGGCAATAGGCGGAGGATAGCGTGTCGAACCCTTTCGCCGGCAAGCAGTGGCGGCGCTTCCGCTCCATCCGCCGTGGCTACTACTCGGCGATCGCGCTGGCCGTGGCGCTCGGCTTGTCGTTGGGCGCGGAACTGCTCGTCAACAGCCGGGCGCTGGCGGTTTCCTACCAGGGCGGGCTCTACTTCCCCACCTACGGCGCCTTTCTGCCGGGCACGACGTTCGGGCTGGACTACGAATACGAAACGAACTACCGGGATCTGCAGCGCGTTTTCGCCGAACGCGGCGGCGGCGACTGGGTGCTGCTGCCGCTGGTGGCCTACAATCCGTTGGAAAACGACCTGCGTTCGGATCGCTTTCCGCCCTATCCGCCGTCCTGGGCAAGCGGCCACTATCTGGGCACGGACTCCACCGGCCGCGACGTGCTGGCGCGGCTGGTGTACGGCTTTCGCACCGCGATGGCGTTCTCGTTCGCGCTGCTCGCGTTCAACTACGTCATCGGCATCGTCGCCGGCTGCGCGATGGGCTTCTGGGGCGGGGCGTTCGATCTCCTGTTCCAGCGCCTGATCGAGGTGATCAACAACGTGCCGACCCTGTACGTGATCATGATCGTGGCCAGCGTGGTGGTGCCGAGCTTCTGGACGCTCTTGGCGGTGATGGCGCTGCTCGGCTGGACGCAGATGACGTGGTACATGCGTACGTCGACCTACAAGGAGAAGTCCCGCGAGTACGTCGCCGCGGCGCGGGCGCTGGGCGCCGGCAGCGCCCGCATGATCGGCAGCCACATCCTGCCCAACGCGCTCTCCGTGATCGTGACCTTCGTGCCTTTCTCCGTTGCCGCTGGCGTTACGTTGCTGACGGCGCTGGACTACCTGGGCTTCGGCCTGCCGCCGCCGACGCCAAGCTGGGGCGAGATGCTCGCCCAAGGCACGGGCCACTTGGAGTCGCCGTGGATCGTCACTTCCGTGGTGGTGGCGATGGTGCTGGTGCTGCTGATGGTCACCTACGTCGGGGAAGCGGTGCGCGAAGCGTACGACCCGAAGAAGTTCACCTACTACGAGTGAGAGCACGAGCGAAGGCCAAACAACGGCGCCCGCGAACGAGACCGCGAAGCGCAAGACAGGAGCACCCATGAACGCGAAACCACTCACCGTCGCCGGCCTGCTGCTGGCGGGAAGCTGCGGTCTGTCGCTTGCAGGTTGCGGCATGGAAGCCGAAACCGAGCCGCCACCAGCAGACGCCGCGGCGCCGGTCGCCGAGGAACTGCCGCCCATCGAAGTGCTGGAAGGCGACGGCCTGCCCGAGGCGCTGCCTTCCGATCTGACGTGGCTTACCAACGACGCGGACCCGGAATACGCCTCGCCGGACGCGGTGCGCGGCGGCACGCTGCGCAGCTGGATGTCGAGCTTCCCCTTGACACTGCGCCGCGTAGGGCCGGACTCCAACGGCGCCTTCGCCGGCTACCTGCGCTACAACCAGATGGGCCCGGTGTCCTTCCATCCGCAGACGCGCCGGCCAATCCCGACCTTGGCGACGCATTGGGCTTTCGGCGCCGACGGCCGCAGCGTCTACTTCAAGCTGAACCCCGCCGCCCGCTGGTCGGACGGTGTGCCGATAACCGCCGCCGACTACGTGTTCTCGGTGCAGTTCCACCGCTCGAAGTCCATCGTCGGGCCTTGGTACAACAACCACTATCGGGAGCGCATCCGCGATCTGAAACGCTACGACGACTACACCATCGGCGTTCAAGGCGCCGATGCGAAACCCGAGGACGAACTGCTCTACGGCTACGCGGTCGGGCCGCAACCGCGTCACTTCCACGTCTTGAACGAGAACTGGGTGACGGACTACAACTGGCGCATCGAGCCGAACACGGGGCCCTATCAGATCGGCAAGGTGGAGAAGGGCAAGTTCATCGAGCTGCAGCGCAAGCCGGACTGGTGGGCGAACGATCTGCGCTACTTTCGGCATCGTTTCAACCCGGACAAGATCCGCGTGCGCGTGATCCGCGACATCAACGTCGCCTTTCAGCACTTTCGAAAAGGCGAGCTGGACGTCTTCGCCGTCACCCGGCCGCGCTGGTGGCACGACAAGGCGGCGGGCGACATCTTCGACAACGGCTACGTGCACAAGTACTGGTACTACAACGACCTGCCCGCAGGCGCCGGCAGCCTCACCTTGAACACGGCGACGCCGCTCTTGGCCAACGCCGACGTTCGCTTCGGTCTGGCGCATGCGATGCACTTCAAGCACCTGATCGCCACCGTGTTTCGCGGCGACTACCAGCGCCTGCCGACCTTTCAGCTGGGCTTTGGCGCCTACGACAACCACGCCATCGCGCCGCGCATGTTCGACTTGCAGAAAGCCGGCGCCCACTTCGACGCCGCCGGCTTCGGCCGCCGCGCCGCGGACGGCATTCGCGAGCGCGAGGACGGCACGCGCCTCGCGTTCCGCGTCACCTACACGTATCCCGACGACACGGAACGCCTAGTGGTGTTGAAGGAAGAAGCGAAGAAGGCCGGAGTGGACCTCGAGTTGCAGCTGGTGGACGGCTCGCTGGGCTTCAAGCAGATGCTGGAAAAGAAGCACGAAGTCGCCTGGATCACTTGGAATTCGCAGGGGCTGTCGCCGCGCTATTGGGAGTTCTTCCACTCGGACAACGCCAACAAGCCGCAGAACAACAACTTCTCCAACTTCAGCGATCCGCTGATGGACGAGCGCATCATGGCGTTTCGAGCGTCTTCCGGTCGTGACGAACGCGTCCGCCGGGCGCACGAGCTGGAGCAGATGGTGCATGACAGCGGCGTCGTCATCCCGACGATTCTGGTACCGTTCGTGCGCGAAGCGGCGTGGCGCTGGATGAAGCTGCCGGCGAAGCTGGGCACCCGCGCGTCCGGCTCGCTGTTCAACTCGCAGGCCAACTCGGCGGGCATTTTCTCTTCGGGCGGCTTGTTCTGGATCGACGAAGAAGAGAAGGAACGCACGTTGCGGGCGCGAGACGAGGGCCAGGCGTTCGAGCCGGTCACCATCGTCGATACAACCCACAAGCGCGGCTGACCGGTGGCGCTGCTGGAGGTCGAGGAGCTGTCCATCGCCTTCGCCACGGAAGAAGGCGGCGTGCGCGTGGTGGATCGCGCCGGCTTCTGCTTGGACGCCGGCGAGACGCTGGGCCTGGTCGGGGAGTCCGGCTGCGGCAAGAGCGTCACCGCGCTGGCGGTGATGGGGCTGTTGCCGAAGCCGGCCGGGCGCGTGGTCGGGGGGCGCATCGTATTCGACGGCGAGGAGCTGTCCGGCGCGGACCAAGCGCGGCAACGCGCCGTGCGCGGCCGCCGCATCGCGATGATCTTCCAAGAGCCGATGACGGCGCTCAACCCGGTGCAGCGCGTCGGCCGGCAGCTGGCCGAGTGCATCGCGCTGCACGAGCCAGCGACGCCCGAGGCGGAGCTGGCCGTGCGTTGCCAGGGGTTGCTCGAGCAAGTGGGCATCTCCGCCCCGGCGCGGCGCCTCCGCGAATATCCGCACCAGCTATCCGGCGGCATGCGCCAACGGGTGATGATCGCCATGGCCTTGGCGGCGCAGCCGGACCTGTTGATCGCCGACGAACCCACCACGGCGCTGGACGTCACCATTCAAGCGCAGATTCTTGAACTGCTGCGCGATCTGCAGCGACGGACGGGCATGGCGATACTCTTCATCACCCACGACTTGGGCGTGATCGCGGAACTCTGCCGTCGCGTGGTGGTGATGTACGCCGGCCGCATCGCCGAGACGGCGCCGGTGGAACCGCTGTTCAGCGCGCCCCGGCATCCCTACACGCGCGGCCTTCTCAACTCGATTCCGCGGTTGGACGGCGAGCCGAAGGCGCCGCTGGCGACGATCCCCGGTACCGTGCCGGCCATCCACGAACTGCCATCCGGCTGCCGCTTCGCCAATCGCTGCGCGCTGGCGCAGGATCGGTGCCGGGCGCAGGCGCCGGCGCTGGAGACGCAAGCCGGCGGCCGCGCGGTGGCCTGCCACCGCTGGCGCGAAGCCGCGTCATGAACGGGACTGCGCCGCCGCTGCTGCAAGTGCGCAATCTGCGCAAGTACTTCCCGGTACGCGGCGGCATCTTCCTGCGCACGGTGGGCCACGTTCATGCGGTGGAGGACGTTTCCTTTCACTTGAACGCCGGCGAGACGCTGGGCCTCGTGGGCGAATCCGGCTGCGGCAAGAGCACCGTCGGCAAGACGCTGCTGCGCCTGCTCGAACCAACCGCTGGCGAGGTATGGTTCGAAGGCCGCGACGTCGCCAAGATGAACCGCGCCACGCTGCGCCAGCTGCGCCGCGACGTCCAGATCGTCTTCCAGGATCCCTTCGAGTCTCTGAACGCTCGCCACACGGTGGGCAGGATCCTGCAAGAACCGTTCGTCATCCATCGCCTTGGCACGCCCGCCGAACGTCGTCGTTGGGTGAGCGGGCTGCTGGAGAAAGTGGGCCTCGACGCCGCCGCGGCGCATCGGTATCCGCACGAGTTCTCCGGCGGCCAGCGGCAGCGCATCGGCATCGCCCGGGCCATCGCCCTGCAACCGAAGCTGATCGTCTGCGACGAGGCGGTATCCGCCCTGGACGTGTCCATCCAGTCGCAGATCATCAATCTGCTGCTGGAGCTGCAGCGCGACATGCGCCTGGCGCTGATCTTCATCGCCCACGACCTGGCGGTGGTGAAGCACGTCTCGGACCGCATCGCGGTGATGTATCTGGGGGAAATCGTCGAGACCGCCAGCGCCCGGAGCATCCACGAGACGCCGCGCCACCCCTACACCCAGGCGCTGATTTCGGCCATTCCCGTACCGGACCCGACGCACCGCCGCGACGCCATCGTCCTGGAAGGCGAGGTGCCATCGCCGTTGCAGCCGCCGAGCGGCTGCCGCTTCCACACCCGCTGCCGCCACGCCCAGGCCAACTGCCAAACCGACAGGCCCCGGCTAACCGCCATCAGCGACGGCGCGGTGGCCTGCCATCATTGGCAAACGCTGGCAGGCCAAGCCCGAAGTTAGGCGTCGACCATCTGCCGACGACGAAAAGAGAACGGAAACGGAGTCCCAGTAGCGAGCCTATGTCGTGTCGCACACCTTTGATCAGCCACACGGCGGCCACTTTCGCTGCCAGGCGCATTGAACAGCACAAACGGGGGCGCGCGACATTTGGTAGCAGCCGATCCTCATGCCGCCAAGGGAGCGCTTCCCGCCGGGCGGCTGCCAGAAGTCGTCGTAGCGGTCGTTGAACACCGCTGCCGGGAGCGCCAGGGCGGCAATGGCAGCGGCCACGCTCCAGACCCAGCCACCCCGCCTCCAGCATCGCGTCCCGAAGCAAGCCGTCCAGACGCGCCGCAGACGCCTCCGACGACTCCGTCAGCCGCGTCGCCCGCTCCTCATCCAGCCTATGTCGGGAGCACATGATCTGTCCGGTTTTCTAGCACATAAATTGTCCGCTTTCGGGCATCTCTGGGAGGGGATCGGATGGGGCGGGCGAAGCGGTTGCAGGAGACGCGGATGGCGAGGTTCGAGGAGGCGTTGGACGGCTGGACGGAGAAGCATCTGACGCAAGAGGAGGCGGCGGCGCTGCTGGGGGTGTGTCCGCGCACGTTCCGGCGCTACGTCGACCGGTACCACGAGGACGGGATCGACGGGCTGGTCGACAAGCGGATGGGGCAGGTGTCGTCGCGGCGCGCGCCGGCGGACGAGGTGCTCCGGCTGGAGGCGCTGTACCGGGAGTCCTACCGGGGCTGGACGGTGGCGCACTTCCACGAGTGGTACCGGGAGAAGCACGGCGGCGGGCGGTCGTACACATGGGTGAAGAACCGGCTGCAGGAGTCGGGGCAGGTCGGCAAGGGGCGGACGCGCGGCAAGTACCGGAAGAAGCGCGAGCGCGCGCCGCTGGCGGGGATGCTGGTGCATCAGGACGGCTCCACGCACGAGTGGGTGGCGGACGCGGTCTGGGATCTGATCGTGACCCTGGACGACGCCACCGGCGAGGTGTATTCGGGCTTCTTCGTCGAGGAGGAGGGCACCTGGTCGAGCTTCCGCGGGGTGCGCGAGACGGCGCAGGCCCGGGGGCTGTTCCTGAGCTTCTACTCGGACCGGGGCAGCCACTACTGGCACACGCCGGAGGCCGGCGGCAAGGTGGACAAGAGCAACCCGACGCAGTTCGGGCGGGCGATGGGCGAGCTCGGCATCGAGATGATCCCGTCGTACTCGCCGCAGGCGCGGGGCCGCTCGGAGCGGCACTTCGAGACCATCCAGGGGCGCCTGCCGAACGAACTGGCTCTGGAAGGCGTCCGCGACATGGGATCGGCCAACGAGTACCTGCGCGAGCGGTTCTGGCCCGCCTACAACAAGCGCTTCGCGGTGCCGGCGCGGGAGGACGGCGACGCCTTCGTGCCGCTCGGCGGCGTCGACCTCGACGACATCCTGTGCGTCAAGGAGGACCGCGTGGTCGGGCACGACAACTGCGTCAGCTTCGGCAACCGGTCGCTGCAGATCCCGCCGGGACCGCACGGCAGGCACTACGTGCGCCGCCGCGTGCGCGTCCACGAGCACGCCGACGGGCGGCTGTCGGTGTTCCACGGCCCGCGACGCCTCGCCCGCTACGAGGCCGACGGCTCGCCGGCCGCCACAGCGTGAACGGCTCAAGACCCTTCGGGTCTTTCGGGGGCGCTGCCCCCGAACCCCCGAAGTACATGGACACTGGCGCAAAAGGGGGCGGCGACGGCCACTCCGGCAGCGTCGCCGCCCTTGGCTTGCGCCAGTGTGCGGCCTATCCGCTTCCGGGGTCCGCGCCATGGATCATAGCGTGTCGGGCAGCGGGGCCGAACGCCGCGGGAGCCGAGAACGGGGACGGGCAAAACCGGACAGATGACGTGCTGGAAAAAACCGGACAATCCATTTGCTACCGACAGCTCCTCATCCAGCCTATTGCATCGGCATCCAGCCAAGTCTACAATGCATTCCTTTCTCAGTCATTGGCAGAGGAGGAAGCGTGTCTGTTGAAGATCTGACCTCTTGGAGTCCGCCCATCTCGAACTACGGCTATGGCAAGGTCTTGAGGTGCCAATACCGCGACAAGCTCGTTGTCGCCACCCCAGAAGAGATCGTTCGGCAGCGTGTCCTGCGCCACCTCGTTAAGGTAGCCAAGTGGCCTATTGAACTGATTGACGTAGAGCCCACCCAACACTTGGCAAGCGGTCGGAGGAGGCGACCAGATATTTTGTTGTTCAATGAAAGGCACGAACCCTGTGTCATAGTCGAATGTAAGCGACCTGAGATCCCCCTCGGCCAATCCGTTCTTTCTCAAGCTGAGAAGTACGCCAACAAGGAGCGGGCGGAGGAAATCTGGCTCACGAACGGCACGGACAATCTCTTCTACCGCAATGTCCGTGGTGATTGGAAGCTCCTTCGCAGCCTTGATGGAACGATGATTACTGGCGACGTTCCCGCGGTGCCAACTCACCTGCCGGACTTCAGTAGTCGCGGGGGCATCGAGAACTACTGGCGAGGGCAGGCTGGGTTCGAGCACTTGGCGCAGGAGGAATACGTTGGCGTGTCCGACTTCGCTCTCGCGGTACACAAAGTCATCTACGACATGTCCGCAAAGCTCCCGTACAGTCACAAAGGCGTCCACCTGCTGGAAGATCGTGGCGTAAAACCGCTGCGCTTCAGCACGGCAGGCGGCTCATGGTGGGGCCTCTACCGAGTGTTCCTCGTTGCAACGGAAGGCCGCGTGGAAGCGGCGGCAATAGGTCTCCATCCTTGGCAGACAGCGAAAATCGACGATGTCATACTTTGCGTGGGCTTCATCAAGGAGAGCCGAGTGCATCACGCACTGCAACTCCATTCCACCAACTGCGATCAGACGAAGAAACAGGCTTGGAGCGTGTGGCACAACGCGGACATGCAGCGGACGCCTAGGAAGACGGTTGTAGAGGCAGTCGTCGAGGCTGGTCAGCCACATCTGCTCGGGCCGGAGTGTGAATGGGAGAAGGGCAAATGGCGACGGAGGATCAAGCTCGGCAAGCTGCGGAACCCAGCTACGGCCAATTGGAAGAATACGCGCAACTTTGTCGCCAACTTGCTGCACTACGGGATCATCAGGACGAATCTGCGCGAAGCCGTATAGCAGCATCTCCCGCACGCCGAAGCTCGCGCACGCCGCAGCCCGCGCAGGTCTTTCTGGTGAAGGAAGCGTCGAACGCTGGTGCCGCGCCACCCCTACACCCAGGCCCTAATTTCGGCCATTCCCGTGCCGGACCCGACGCACCGGCGCGACGCCATCGTCCTGGAAGGCGAGGTGCCATCGCCGTTGCAGCCGCCCGCCGGCTGCCGCTTCCACACCCGCTGCCGCCACGCCCGTGCCAACTGCCAAATCGAAAGGCCCCCGCTGACCGCCACCAGCGACGGCGCGGTGGCCTGCCATCATTGGCAAGCGCTGGCGGGCTAGGGGTCTCTTGCGAGGTCAGACCGTCACGCTCCCAGATGATGGGCTCCGAGGCTGCTTCCCATTTGACAACACCGCCCGCGTTGTCCATAAACACGCGCATGACCTACTGCCTTGCCATCGACGTCGAGGACGGGCTGGTCTTCGCGTCGGATTCGCGCACCAACGCCGGCGCGGACCAGCTAGGGATGCACAGCAAGATGCACCGCTTCGGCAGCCGTGGGGAACGCCTGCTGGTGCTGCTGTCGGCGGGCAACCTGGCGACCACCCAGGGCGTCGTCGCCCGCATCGAGCGCGACATCAAGAACCATGCGCCGGTCAACCTGATGAACGTGGAGGACATGCATGCGGCGGCGGAGTACGTCGGCGGAGTCAGCACCGAGGAGCAGCGGAAGTACCGCGCCAAGCGCGACGGCAGCGACGAAGAGTTCCTGCCCGAGGCGACGTTCATTCTCGGCGGGCAGATGCGCGGCGCGGACGCCGGCATCGAGCTGATCTACCCGGAGGGCAACTTCGTGCGCGCTTCCCAGGCTGCGCCCTTCCTGCAAATCGGCGAAGTGAAGTACGGCAAGCCCATTCTCGATCGGCTGCTCACCCGCCAGACGACCTTGGATGCCGCCGTCAAGTGCGCCCTGGTGTCGATGGACTCCACCATGCGCAGCAAAGCCAACGTCGGCCCGCCGCTGGAGTGTCTGGCGTATCGAACGGACAGTTTGAGCGCCGGCCTGCATCGCGTCTTCGCCGAGGACGACGACTACCTGCTGAAGCTGCGCCGGGCGTGGTCGGACAACATCCGCACCGCCTTCGACAACCTGCCGAAGGCGCCCGCTGCGCCGGCCGGCACGGCCGCCAACGTCGCCAGACTGGTTTGAAATGGGGCTTGCCGCCCGACAGCGAACGCCATCGCGCACTCGCCCATGCTGAAGGCACTTGTCAGCGCCTTGGCGCGCCGCGTCGTCGACGCCGTGGGGATGGGTACGCGCCTGCCGTTCAAGGCCGTGCTGCCGGACGGCGCCGAGGTGCTTGGCGGCGACGGCGAGGCGAGCGTCACGGTGGTTTTCAAAACCGTGGGCGCAGCGTGGCGGACGTTCGTCTTCGGCCACGTGGGCTTTCTGGAGGCGTACTTCGACGGCGACATCGACATCGACGGCGAGCTGCGCGAACTGATGGCGGTGGGCTTCGACTCCGGCTTCGACGAGTCCTCCGGGCTGCTGGTGGGCATTCGCAATCGCTGGCACGGCCTGCGCTTCAACAACCGCACCGGCGCCATGCCGAAGGAGAACGCCCGCTTCCACTACGGCCTTGGCGCGGAGTTCTACTCCAAGATGCTGGACGAGCCGTACCTCATGTACACCTGCGCCTACTACCGGCATCCAGCGCAGAGCATTCTGCAGGCGCAGGTCGCCAAGATGGAACACGTCGCCCGCAAGGTGCGGCTGCGGCCCGGCGAACGGGTCATCGACATGGGCTGCGGATTCGGCGGCTTCATGTTCTATGCCGCGGAGACCCAGGGCGTTCACGTCACCGGCGTCAACACCACCACCGAGCAGGCGAACTGGGTGAAGGCGAAGATCGCCGCCAAGGGGCTGCAAAACCGGCTGACCATGCACGAGGCGGACGTTCGCGAGGGCTTCGGCCAGTACGACAAGGTGGTTTCCATCGGCGTGCTGGAACATGCCGGCAGGCATCAGCTGCGCGAGGTGGTTCGCGCCCACGCCAAGGCGCTGAAGCCGGGAGGCCTCGGCTTGATTCACTTCATCGGCCACGTCGGCGACCGCGAGACCGACTTCTTCATTCGCAAGTACATCTTTCCCGGCGGCTGGATTCCCAGCCTCTCGAAGGCGTTGGACGCGATGGAAGAGGAAGGGCTGGAAATCCTCGACGTGGAAAATCTGCGCCGCCACTACGCGCTCACCCTGGACGCCTGGACGGAAAAGTTCGACGCCAACTGGCCGGCGATTCAAGCCTTGGATCCCGAACGCTTCGACGAACGCTTCTGGCGCATCTGGCGCACCTATCTGATCGGCTGCGCGGAGATGTTTCGCGCCGCCAACAGCCAGACGAATCTGTTTCAGATCGTCTTCAGCAAGGGCAACGTGAACACCGAGAACTTTCCGATGACCCGCGCCCATCTGCATGAAGACGAAGGCGCCGTCGCCGCCGAGCGGGCCGCCGGGTGACAACGCCAGCTGCCGCGCCGGCCGGTGCGGGCGAAGCCGACGCGACGGCCCACCGGCGCCGGGCACGGGCTTTCGCGGACGCGCTGGCACGGGCCTGCGCCGACGACGGCAGCAGCCGGCGCTTGGACAAGCCGCTGTCCAATCTGTTTCGCGACCGAACGCCAGCCAACCGCGGCCTGCCTGCCGCCGAGCTGGTACACGTTCTGGCGGTGGATGCGCAACGCGGCTGGGTCGAGGTGGAAGGCATGATCCCCTACGACGCGCTGGTCGCAGCCACCCTGCCGCTCGGCGTGGCGCCGAAGGTGGTGCCGCAGCTGAAGTCCATCACGGTTGGCGGCGCGGTGGCCGGCATCGGCATCGAAGCCACTTCCTTCCGCCACGGGCTGGTTCACGAAACGGTACAGGAGATGGACGTGGCGCTGGCCGACGGCAGCATCGTCACCTGCACGCCGGACAACGAACACGCGGAGCTGTTCGCGGGAATGCCGAACAGCTACGGCACCTTGGGCTACGCCACGCGGCTGCGCATCGAGACGCTGCCGGTTCAGCCCTGCGTCGCGGTTCGCCATCGACGTTTCTCGGACTTGCCGGCGTTCTTCCAAGCCATCGACGAACACTACTCGGCCGACGTGGACTTCCTCGATGGCGTCGCCTTCGCCGACGACCACTTCGTGCTCACCACCGGCGCCTTCGTGGGCGAAGCGGAAAGCACCAGCGACTACACCTTCGAGAACATCTACTACCAGTCGCTGAAGGAACGCGAGACGGACAGCCTCGCCTGCGCCGACTACCTGTGGCGCTGGGACACCGACTGGTTCTGGTGCTCCAAGAACCTCGGCGCCCAGCACCCGCTGGCGCGGCGGCTGCTGGGCCGCAAGCGCCTCGGTTCGCGCTTCTATCAGCAGGTGATGCGTTGGAACAGCCGCTGGCGACTCCTGGAAACCGCCGAACGGCTGGCCGGCTACCGGCGCGAGTCCATCATTCAGGACGTCGACCTGCCGCTGGCCAGCGCAGCCGAGTTCCTCGCCACCTTCATGGCCGAGATCGGCATTTTTCCCGTCTGGGTGTGCCCGGCGCGGCATCGCCGAGGCACGGCGCCGCTGTTTCCCGCGCCCGCCGAGCGCTACGTCAACTTCGGCTTCTGGGACACATTGCGCTTCGGCGTCGGCTACCCCGCCGGCCACTTCAACCGCTTGGTGGAGACCACGGTGGACCGTCTGGGCGGCATCAAGTCCTTGTATTCGTCGTCGTTCTACAGCCGCGGGGACTTCCACCGCATCTACGGTGGCGACGAGTACCGGAAGCTGAAGGAGCGCTACGACCCGGACGGGGCGCTCGGCGAACTGTACGACAAGTGCGTGCGCGAGCGATAGAGCCTGTGCGGGCTTAAGCAACGGGCGGTCAGATCGCTCGGAGCAGCTTCATTGTTGGCTGTCGGCACCCGGCCCAGAACGGCCGCCATCGGCGACGTAGACCATCTCCCATTGCCGGGGATCGATTCGTTCCGGCCACCGCGTGCTGTCGTCGTACAGCGCCCCGCGCAGCGATATCGGCAGTCCACGCGTGGCGGCAAGGTTGGCTCCCCGCAGGTCGGCCTCCTCGAAAACCGAGTCGTAGATACGCGAATTGCCGAAGTGCGCGCCGCGCAGATCAGCGCCCTTGAAGTTCGAGGTCATTACGGTTGACACCCGGTTGCAGTCTGGGCAGCCAAGCCGCGCATTGCGCAGGTTGGCACCCCGCAGGTCGACGCCGATTAGATTCACCATCACCATCGCCGTTCCCTGCAGATCCGCGTCCCGAAGATCGGCACCGTGTAGAACGGTCGCGTTGAGGACAGCGTCCTTCAAGTTGGCTCCCCGCAGGTCGGCATACGCGAGCTTTGCGCCGTCAAAGCTGGCGTCCTGAAGATCGGCGTGCGCCAGATCAACGAACTGCAGTTCGGCATCCCCGAAGTCTCGCCCGCGCAGGTTCGGACGTTCCTGGTCGTCGTACCTCCACCGGGGCGGCCAACTCGAATAGTTGGGATCGCTCCACGCCCACTCCCTGTTCCGTGCTTTGGGTCCGGCTTCGCTTCTCTCTCCTTCGACAGGCAACGTGGGCGGAGAGGCGACTACGTTGCCTTCCGCGACAGCGAAGTCGGCTGAAACTTGCGCCTTCCCAAGGCGGGGTGAGTCCAGTGCAAGACCAAGCTGCCGTGGCACAGTCGGCAAGCCGTGATTTGCCTGCGCGGGATCACCTGGCACCTTTGGTGGCGAACGCACGGCGGCTGACGCAATCTCCGCATCGGCCGACAGGGCGTCCTCCTTGGAACCAAGCCCCGTCAGCAAGACGAACCCGCCAGCAGATGAGAGGATCAGGAGGGCGAGCAACGACACGGTCTTCACTCGACGGCTACCCACCTTCCGACTCTCCTTCCCGTTTCACCGTAGGCTATTGTGACGTTCCCCCTCCTTCCTCACAATCTTGGCACGGACGACGAGGAAGCGCAGCGCCGGCAAACCAGGAACAAGATCGTCGGCAGTTCGACTCGCCACCGCCAAGCTCTGCTACGATACGCGGCTTCGCCCTCCTTGAAGCCGCCTATGGACAACCCCCACGTCTTCGACATCGAACTGCCTTCGTTCCAAGCCGACGTCATCGAGCGCTCGCGCAGCGTTCCCGTGGTGGTGCTCTTTTGGACCGACCAGGTGCCTCCGGCGGTCGAAACCAAGGCGGCGTTGGAAAGGCTGGCAGCGCAGTACCAGGGCAAGTTCGTGCTGGCGCTGTCGGACATCGCCAAGGATCAGACCCTGGCGCAGCAACTGCGCGTGCAAAGCGTGCCGAGCATCCGCGTGGTGCAGGGCGGCCAGCTGGTGGAGCAGATGGAAGGTCCCCAGGGCGAGCGCGTGCTGCGGCAGATGATCGACAAGATCACCCAGTCTCCGGCCGATGCGCTGAAGGACGCCTTGGCCAGGTACCTCGAAGCGGAGGACTACGACGGCGCCTTGGGCGTTCTGCAACAGGCCATCCGGGAAGAGCCGAACAATGCGAGCTTCAAGGTGGAGTGGGCCGACGTGCTGCTGCTGCAAGGCGACTTGGAGGGCGCCCGCACGGTGCTGGCGACCATTGCCGAAGACGCCGACGAACGCGAACGGCCGGCGACCAGGCTGGAACTGCTCGAAGAGGCGAACCAGGCCGGCTCGCTTCCCGACGCCCTGGCCCGCATCGACCGCGACGAGGAGGATCTGGAAGCGCGCTACCAAGCGGCGGTGCTGCTGTCGGCCAGGCGCCAGTACGGCGATGCCTTGGAGCACGCGATGGCGATCTTGAGGCGCGATCGCAAGTTCCGGGACGACATCGGCCGACGCACGATGATTCGCATCATGTCGCTGATGCCGAAGGGCGACGAAGCGGCAAAACGCTACCGTCGTCAGATGTTCAACTTCATGCACTAGTGTGCCGCTTCCAGAACAACATGCGTTCCAGTGGGGCGGGTTTCGTCGCTCGACTAAGGACACCGGTGGCCTCGCGGGGCGGCACATCCTCAAGTAGCGAGTGCCGAGGCGACGACAGACGGAACGCGCATCTGCCACATCAATTCGGAATCGAACCACTAGGTGCCTTGCCGAGCGCGTTCGAGTTTGCTTCGCAACTGCGTGCCGGTGGCAAACTTGACTCGTCCGTGAAAGGTCTGTGCCACTCAAGTAGGCTAGGTGCGCTCTATGCGCTCTGCGAAGTGTCCACTTACGCGGTTTCGCCCGTGCTACGCTTGCCGAGTGCCGTTGTTATGCACAACTGGCCAACGCTTCGGCAAAACGCCGTCCAAGCTGCGACAAGATGCCAACGCCTAGGGCGAGCCAACGATAAGCTATTGAAAATCAAAGACAATTCAACTTTTCGGCACAAACCGCCAAGTCGCTTGCGGTGGTTTTCACAACGATACGCGCAGATAAGTCAAAGTTATTCCATAAGTTATCCACAGCGCGGAAAGGACAGCCCAGGGACGCAAGGAGGGTAGGGAGTTTGGCCGAGATCGACGAGATTTTCGCCGAGTACGACGAGCGAGGCGTTCGCCAAGCGATGCTGGGCCTGGCGGACGTCGACGGTGTGCTGCGCGGCAAGTTCGTCAGCCTCGCCAAGCTCAAGAGCCTGTTCGCCAAGGGCGGCGGCTTTTGCGACTGCGTGTTCGGCTGGGACATCGACGATCAGCTCTACGACGGCGACGACCGCGCCATCACCGGCTGGCATACGGGCTTTCCCGACGCGAGCTATCGACTGATCGCCGCCAGCCAGCGACGCTTGCCGGACGCCGGCACGCCCTACTTCATCGCCGAGTTCGCCGGCGCCGGCGAAGACGACCATCCGTTGTGCCCGCGGTCGCTGCTGCGCCGGGTGCTGGCCCGGGCTGCCGCCATGGGCCTCTCGGCAAAGGCCGGCTTCGAGTACGAACTGTTCGTCTTCAAGGAGAGCCCGGAAAGCGTGCGGCGCAAGGGCTATCGCCAGCTCGAGCCGTTTTCGCCGGGCAACTTCGGCTATTCGGTGCTGCGCGCTGCCGCCAATGCCGACATCTTCGCCGCCTTGATGGACTACTGCGCGGACTTCCGGCTGCCGCTTGAAGGACTGCACTGCGAAACCGGCCCCGGCGTTTGGGAGGCCGCGCTGCAGGCGGAGGAAGGGCTGGAAGCCGCCGACCGCGCCATCCTGTTCAAGACCTTCAGCAAGGCGTTCTTCAAGAAGCACGATGCCATGCCGACGTTCATGGCGAAGTGGTCCATGGACTACCCGGGACAAAGCGGCCACTACCACTTCTCGCTGCTCGACGAAAACGGCGACAACGTCTTTGCCGGGCACGCCGGCCAAGAGGGCGGCGAAGCGGGTCTGCCGGATCTCGTCCGTTGGGCGCTCGGCGGTCTGGTGCGCTACACGCCGGAGTTGCTGGCGATGCTGGCGCCGACGGTCAACAGCTTCACCCGTCTGGTGAAAGGCGCCTGGGCGCCCACCGCCTCCACCTGGGGCATGGACAACCGCACGGCCGCGTTCCGGCTGGTTCCCGGTCGCGCCAGCGACCCGGGTGCGCAGCGTGTGGAGTGTCGGGTGGGCGGTGCCGACGGCAATCCCTATCTGGTGTCGGCAGCCGCCCTGGGTGCGGCGATTGCCGGCATCGAGGGCAGAATCGAACCGCCCGAAGCGGTGGTCGGCAATGCCTACGATGTGGAAGACGCGCTGCCGAGCGACTGGCAGTTCTCGCCCACGTTGCGCGACGCCGCGGTGCGCTTCGGCGCCTCCGAGCTGGCGCGGGAGCTGTTCGGCGCAGCGTTCGTCGAACACTACGCCAGAACGCGGCTGTGGGAATCCCGGCAGCACGAACGACACGTCGACGACTGGCAGCTGGCTCGCTACTTCGAGATCGTCTGACGTACGGCCGGCTACACGTTCGCGTTCAAAGTAGCCTCCCGGGGCGGCGATTCGCCACGCGGCTTCCAAGGCCCTAGGGCTAGAGATCCCCCGGCGTGTCGTCGCGCACCGGCATCAAGATCCAAGCCACGATGTAGGCCGCCACCGCCAGCTTCCAAGCGAAGACCGTCACCACCACCCAGGCGACGCGCACGAGAGCGACATCGACGTTGATGGCCCGGGCCACGCCCGCGCAAATGCCGGCTATCCAGCCGCCTCGCGGGTCCCGGGCCAAGTTGCGGCGCATTCGTTCAAGCCTGCTCATGGATGCCTCCTGCCGTTCGCTGCCTGGTACTTGCCGTTGCGCCGCCCGCGTTCCAGCAGAACTTGGACAGGTCGCGCAGGGGAGGACGCTCGCTCGACGCTTCTTGAGTTGCCACCAGTTCACCGCCGTGGCCCGCTTCGGCGAGCATTTGAAAGCCGAAGATCGCCACGGCCAGCAGAACGAATGCGACGATCGTGGCGCGCGGCGCACTGAATCGTGACAGTCTGGTCATTGTGATGCCCCGTGGGGTGTGCCATTAGTGCGGTGTTGGTTTCAAGTACCGTGCCAAAGTTCCCTTGTTATCTATAACGTGTTGATTTTACTAGAACCACCCCTTTGTCCTCGGTGAGTGCGTCAAGCGCGTGGTGGCGAAATCCGCCACTGGCGTTGGTGCAACGCGCCCTTCGCCGGGTTCGGCGTCGCGACGACCTTGCGGGAGTTCCGCGCGGCCTTCACAGGCTGACTGGCTGCCCTGCCGGGGCCTTGAGCACCATGTACAGCTTCCAAGATAGAACGACGATCAGCGCCGACGGGAGGAACGCCAGCAGTTCAACGGGAATGGCTTGGTTCTTGGCCAGGTAGCGATCGTACAGGCAGGTCGACACGGCACCGAGAAGCACCGGCACGTACCAGTAGCGTGGCAGGTAGAACGCAAGAACGATGGCGATGGCTTCTGCGGGGAAGAAGTATCGGTCGTGCATCTTCGGCAACGTGTAGGGCGTGACGAGCGCCGAAAAGGCGGCCAGGAAGACGATCAGATCGGCACTGGCTCTCGCGGCGCTCTTGTAGACCACGACCGCCACCAGCAACGCCACGCATGCCGCGAAGACCAGGCCCAACGGCCACCAGTCGTAGTGGGCATTCGGAATCCACGCGTACAGGTTGGGAAAAGACATCGACAGCCTAGGGTGCGCGTCGGCCTGGTTGACGTAGGTCAACAGCAAGTCGCCCCAAGGCCTGCCGAGGAGCCCGGCCGGTGCAGCGGTTGCCAGGTAGACCAGCGGAACCCAAGCGAGGTGGCGCCAGCGCAGCTGCCCCTTGACGACCAGCCACAGCAACAGCGGCGCCAGAAAGACGGCTTGAAGCTTGAAGGAGACGGCAAGCCCGAAAGCGACCAGCGCCGCCGCTTGTCGGCCGGCCAGCAGAAAGTAGAGGCAGGCGACCAGAAAGGTGGTGTAGATGGCGTCCGACTGGCCCCACGCCGCGCTGTTCAGCACGCCGGTTGGAGCAAGCAGCGTCGCGAGCCCGGCGAGGATCGGAACGACGCTCTTCGCGTCGCGGTACTTGAGCCCGACGCATTTGTAGACGAAGTAGGCCAACGCGAAGTGGAACGGCATGGGGATCGCCTTGACCGCGACCAGCGAGTGCTGATCCGAGAGCAGTGCCGCCAGCGTCATCAAGTAGAGGTAGGTGACGTTGTAGTCGGCGAACTCGTGCCGCAACGCGGCGAAGTATCCATTCTCGACGATGAACGCATACCACCGGGACTGCCCGATGTGATCAGGCGCCTCGACGGGAAGAAACAGCGAGCGAAGCGCTACGGCGGCGAGAACGCCGACGACCACCAAGGCGAAGTTCCTGCGGCCTTCCGGGTCTTGGGGAATCAAGGACATGAACGGAGCCCGACGTGGACTGCGACGGCCGTCGCCTCTCAAGCAGCCAGCAAATGCCGAATTTGCGACGGAGAGAACTTTTGCACACGATGGGAGGAGACGCAAGTTGCGCCTGGTGCCGCAACGCCCGCCCGCGCCCTGGGGCTGGCTCGCTGGGTTAGACTCGCGGCCCGCGCAGGCAATCGGGAACCGTCACGCATGGCGATGCAAAGAACGCCGCTGCTCATGTCGCGCCTCATCGACCGCGGCGCCACCGTGTCGCCCACCGCGGAAGTGGTCACCGCCACGGCAACGGGCACGCGCCGCCAAACGCTGGCCGAAACCCGCGATCGGGCGCATCAGCTGGCGCACGCGCTGCGCGATGCCGGCGTTGGCGTCGGCGACCGCGTCGCCACCTTCATGTGGAACGGCTCGCGGCACCTGGAGGCATACCACGCCGTCGCTGGCATGGGCGCGGTGCTGCACACGCTGAACATCCGCCTCTCCGCCGACGATCTGGCCTACATCGTCGACCACGCGCAAGACAAGGTCGTCATCGCCGACGCCGATACGCTGCCGCTGCTTGAACGCCTTGCCGGCCGGGTGCCGTGCGTCGAGCTGATCGTCGTCGCCAGCGAAGAAGACGACGAAGCCTGGCACACCAGCCTGGCGGCGGCGACGGACTACGAAGCGTTCATCGCCGCCAAGCCGAAGCGCTACCCGTGGCCGCAGATCGACGAGAACGCGCCCCTGGGGCTGTGCTACACCAGCGGCACCACCGGAGCGCCGAAAGGCGTGGAGTACGAACACCGTTCGCAGTACCTGCACACGCTCACCGAGTGCATGACCGACGCCATGGGCCTCTCCGGCGCCGACACGGTGCTCGGCATCGTGCCGATGTTCCACGCCATGGGCTGGGGCATTCCCTGGGCGGCCTTGATGCTTGGCTGCAAGCAGGTGATGCCGCATCGCTACATGGACCCGCAGCGCCTCGTGCAACTGATGGCAGAGGAGCAGGTGACGCTCTCGGCCGGCGTGCCGACCATTTGGCAGGGCGTGAAGGCCGCGCTGGAGGCCAGTCCGCAAGCCTGCGACCTGGCGCATCTGTCGCGCCTCACCTGCGGCGGTTCCGCGCCGCCGCCAGCGCTGATCCGCTGGTACCACGAACAGCTGGGCGTCGAGATGGTGCAGGGCTGGGGGATGACGGAAACCAGCCCGCTGGCAACGCTGTCCCGGCGCAGGATGAAGGCCAACCACGTCGGCCTGTCGGTGGACGAACAGCTGGCCAACCTGGCCAAGGCCGGGCAGCTGATGCCTGGGCTGGAACTGGACATCTTCGACGAGAACTTCAACCGTCTGCCCCACGATGGCGAAACCGTGGGGGAGGTGCTGGTGCGCGGTCCGTGGATCTGCTCCGAGTACTACAGGAACCCGCAGCCGGACCGTTTCCACGACGGCTGGCTGATCACCGGCGACGTCGGCAAGATCGACGCCGACGAGTACCTCGTCATCGCCGACCGCTCCAAGGACCTGGTGAAGAGCGGCGGCGAGTGGATTTCCTCGGTGGACCTGGAAAACCACATCGTCGCCATGGACGGCGTCGCGCAAGCCTGCGTGGTGGCGCAGCCGCATCCGAAGTGGGATGAACGTCCGGTCACGCTGGTGGTGCTGGAACCGGGTGCCGATGTTTCGCCCGAAGCCATCGTCGAACACTGCGCAAGGCGCTATGCCAAGTGGCAGCTGCCGGACGACGTGCTCTATCGCGACGGCATCCCGCTCACCTCCACCGGCAAGATCGACAAGAAGACCGTGCGCGCGGCCCTGGAAGCCGAGGGCTACGTGCTGCCGGAGCTGCGCGGCCAGGCGGAGGCGTAGCATGGCGCGTCCGTCGATCCGCTACCAGCCGGACGAGCGGCCACCGCCGCCGCTGGCGGCCGGCCTTGGCGTGCAGCAGGCGGCGCTGTGCCTGGCCAGCATCATCCTGACGCCGGTGGTGGTTATTCGCGCCGGCGGCGGCGACGAGCGCTATCTCTCCTGGGCGGTCTTCGCGGCGCTGGTCATCAGCGGCCTCACCACCGTCTTGCAGGCCGTTCGAGTCGGACGCGTCGGCGCTGGCTATCCGCTGTTGATGGGCACCTCCGGCGCCTTCATCGCCGTCTGCGTCATCGCCCTCGCCGACAGCGGCCCGG
Source organism: Candidatus Azotimanducaceae bacterium (assembly GCA_965199875.1). Classification (GTDB taxonomy): domain Bacteria; phylum Pseudomonadota; class Gammaproteobacteria; order Pseudomonadales; family Azotimanducaceae; genus VXYL01. The sequence continues at coordinate 1,656,978 of OZ241346.1, forward strand.
CGCTGCTGGCAACCCTGGTGTTCGTCTCGGCGCTGTTCCAGTTCCTGCTCGCGGCGAGACTTGCATGGCTGCGCCGCATCATCACTCCGACGGTGGCCGGCACGGTCATCATGCTGATCGCCGTGACGGTGATGCCCATCGTCTTCGACATGCTGAAGGAAACCCCGGAAGGGGCGCCACCGTTGGCGGCGCCCTTGAGCACCGCCGCGACCATCCTGGTGATCGCCTTCCTCGCCATGCGGGCGTCCGGCTGGCTGCGGCTTTGGGTGCCGGTGCTGGGCCTGGTGGTCGGCTGCGTGGTGGCTGCGTTCTTCGGCCTCTACGACTTCGAGCGCGTCGCCGCGGCCGGCTGGCTGGACGTTCCCCACGGCGGCTGGCCCGGCTTCGACCTGAGCTTCGGTGCGACGTTCTGGGCGCTGCTGCCGGCCTTCGTCTTCGCCACCTTGATCGGCGCGGTGGAAACCATCGGCGACTCCAGCGCCGTGCAGGGCGTTTCGTGGCGGAAGCCTCGCGCCACGGACTTCCGCGAAGTGCAGGGCGCGGTGGCCGCCGACGGGGTGGGCAATCTGCTCTCCGGCGTGGCGGCGACGGTGCCCAACACCACCTACTCCACGAGCATCGCCATCACCGAACTCACCGGCGTGGCGGCGCGCAGCGTCGGCGTCTGGATCGGCGTGGTGTTCGTGCTGGTCGCCTTTCTGCCCAAGGTGGCGGCGCTGCTTCTGGCGGTGCCGGGGCCGGTGGTCGCCGCCTACATGACGGTGCTCCTGGCAATGCTCTTCGTGCTGGGCCTGAAGATGGTCGTGCAGGACGGCCTGGACTACCGCAAGGGCATCATCGTCGGGGTTTCGTTCTGGGTCGGCGTCGGCTTCCAGAACCAGGTCGTGTTCGCCGAACACCTGAGCGAGTGGTGGGCCACCATGCTCGGCAACGGCATGACCAGCGGCGGCCTGACGGCCATCCTGCTCACCGTCGTGCTGCAGCTCACCGGCTCGCGCCGCCGGCGCATGGAAACGACGTTGGAAGCCGGCTCCCTGCCGGCCATCGACGCCTTCCTGAGCGCCTTCGCCAACCGGCGCGGCTGGAACGAGGCCGCCACCGCACGGCTGCGTTCCGCCGGCGAAGAGGCGCTGCTCTGCCTCGCCGACCATCGCGAGGGCGACCCGAAACGGCGGCTGCTGCTGGCCATCCACGCCGAGGGGCGCGACGCCGAGTTGGAGTTTCTGGCCGCGCCCGGGGGCGAGAATCTGGAAGATCTGATGGTGCTCCTGACCGAGCCCGCGGCCAGCGAAGCCGAGCGCGAAGTGTCGCTGCGCCTGCTGCGCCACTACGCCGCCTCGGTGCGCCACCAGCAGTACCACGACGCGGACTTCCTCACCGTGCTGGTGGCGGGCGGCCGCACCGAGCGCTCGGAATAGAGCGCACACTGGAGGGCATGGCTATACGCTGGCGGCGCAGCGCGATCTTCTTGTGCTTGTCCAGCGGCGAGAACTTGATGCCATCACCTTTGCGGCTCTTGCGGCTTGGCGCTAGCGATCGAACTGCAAGGCTTCGCCTCCGGTCGCGCCGAATCGTCCGTTGGCGAACGCCAGTTCGCCGTTGACGAAAGTGTGCGTGATGCGCGAGCGGAAGGTGACGCCCGGAAAGGGCGTCCAGCCGCACTTGGCATGCACCGGCTCGTCGTCCACCACCGTCGCCGCGTCCGGATCGATGATCACCAAGTCGGCGTGGCAGCCCTCGCGCACGAATCCGCGTTCGCGCACGTTGAACAGCTGCGCCGGCGCATGGGCCGTCTTCTGCGCCACCTGCTCGATGCCGAGCTCCCCGGCCTTGACGTGTTCGATCAGCGTCAGCAGCGCATGCTGCACCAGCGGCAGCCCCGCCGGCGCCGTCATGTAGCTGCCGGACTTCTCGTCCAGGGTGTGCGGCGCGTGGTCGGTGGCGACGACGTCGATGCGGTCTTCGGCGACGGCGCGCTTCAAGGCCAGCTGGTCGGCGCGGGTCTTGATCGCCGGATTGCACTTGATGCGGGCGCCCAGGGACTCGTACCAGGAGTCGTTGAAGAACAGATGATGCACGCAGGCCTCGGCGGTGATGCGCTTGTCCGCCAACGGCCCCGGAGCGAACAGCTCGAGCTCCCGCGCCGTGGTGAGGTGCAGCACGTGCAGGCGGCTGCCGTGGCGTTTCGCCAGCGAGACGGCCAGCGACGACGACTTGTAGCAGGCGTCCTCGGAGCGAATCTGCGGATGGCAGCGCATGGGGATGTCGTCGCCGTACTCGGCCTGGGCTCGGGCCTCGTTGGCCAGAATCGTCGGCGTGTCCTCGCAGTGCGTGGCGATCACCAGCGGGCTGTGGGCGAAGATGCCCTCCAAGGTGCGCTCGTCGTCCACCAGCATGTTGCCGGTGGAAGCGCCCATGAACACCTTGACGCCGCACGCCTTGCGCACGTCGACGCCCTTGATGGCCTCCAGGTTGTCGTTGGTGGCGCCCAGATAGAAGGCGTAGTTGGTCATCGAACGTCCGGCGGCGCGGGCGTGCTTGTCCAGCAGCGCGTCGTTGTCAATCGTCTGCGGGTCGCAGTTGGGCATTTCCAGGGTGCTGGTGATGCCGCCAGCCACCGCCGCCCGGGATTCCGACGCGATGTCGCCCTTGTGTTCGAGGCCGGGCTCGCGGAAATGCACCTGGTCGTCGATCATGCCGGGCAGCAGCCAGGCGCCGGCCAGGTCGATCTCCTCGGCGCCCGGACTGCCCGCGCCTTGGCCGACGCGCTCGATGCGGCCCCCGGCGATGGCCACGTCCGCCTCGACGCAACGCCGCTCGTTGACGACGGTGGCGTTCTTCAGAACGTAGGAGTTTGCCGCCATTGAAATTCCCCCCTGTCAAAGCACCCAGCACCGTCACGCCTTCGCCAAGCGCGAACCACCGGACTATAGTAGCGCCATGCCCTCCGAAGCGGCCCTCGAAGAACTGCGCTCCTGTCTGCCGCCGACGGGCCTGGTCACCGACGCCGATGCCGTGCGCCCGTTCGAGACCGACGGCCTGACCGCCATCCGCGAACGGCCCGGCGCCGTGGCGCTGCCGGAGAACGCGGAGCAAGTGCGCGCCGTGCTGCGCGTCTGCCGCGATCATGCCGTGCCGGTGGTTGCCCGGGGCGCCGGCACGGGCCTCTCCGGCGGCGCCCGGCCCCTGCAGGACGGCGTGCTGCTGACGCTGACCAAGATGAACCGCATCAAGGAGGTGGACCGGGACGCCTGCACGGCCACGGTGGAGCCGGGCGTGGCCAATCTGGCCATCAGCCAGGCGGTGCGCGAGCACGGCCTCTACTACGCTCCCGATCCGTCCTCGCAGATCGCCTGCAGCATCGGCGGCAACGTCGCCGAGAACTCCGGCGGCGTGCATTGCCTGAAGTACGGCTTGACGGTACACAACGTGCTGGGCCTGCGCGTGCAGACGCTGGAAGGCGACGAACTGGTGCTCGGCGGCAAGGGGCTGGAACAGCCCGGGCTCGACTTCCTTGCCGTGATGACGGGTTCCGAGGGGATGCTGGGCGTGGTCACCGAGGTGACGGTCAAGCTGCTGCCGCTGCCGGTGGCCAAGCAGGTGCTGCTGGCGGCCTTCCACGACTTGCAGGAGGCGGCCAACGCGGTGGGCGCCATCATCGCCAGCGGCATCGTGCCGGCCGGGCTGGAGATGATGGACAACCCGGCCATTCGCGCCGCCGAGGACTTCGCCGCCGCCGGCTATCCCCGGGACGCCGCGGCCATCCTGCTGTGCGAACTCGACGGCACGGAAGACGAAGTGGCGGCGGACGCGGCGCGGGTGCTGCCGCTGCTCGAAGGGCGCGGCGCCGAGGTGGTCGTCGCCCGGGACGAAGCCGAACGCGAACGGCTGTGGAAGGGGCGCAAGTCCGCCTTTCCGGCCATGGGCCGTCTGGCGCCGGACTACTACTGCATGGACGGCACCATCCCCCGCGCCAAGCTCGCCGCGGTGCTCGACGCCATCGCCGGGCTGTCGAAGGAATACCGTCTGCGCGTGGCCAACGTCTTCCACGCTGGCGACGGCAACCTGCACCCGCTGATTCTCTTCGACGCCAACGCGCCGAGCGAAACGGAACGGGCGCACCAGCTCGGCAGCCGCATCCTGAGCCTGTGCGTCGAAGCCGGCGGCACGATCACCGGCGAGCACGGCGTCGGCGTCGAGAAGCTGGACACCATGTGCGAGCAGTTCAGCGCTGCCGAACTCGATCAGTTCCACCGCCTGAAGGCGGCCTTCGACGGCGCCGGCCTGATGAATCCCGGCAAGGCGATTCCCACCTTGGCGCGCTGTTCCGAACTGGGCGGCATGCATGTTCACGACGGCCGCCTGCCGCATCCGCAGCTCGAGCGGTTTTGATGGCCGACGCGGCGCGTTCGCTGATCGATGCGGTCGTCGAGTGTCGCGAGCGGCAGGCCACCCTCGCCATCGTCGGCCACGGCAGCAAGCCGGCGCTTGGCGAAGCCCGCGGCGAGCAGGCGCTCTCCACCGTCGAGCACTGCGGCATTCTCGACTATCGGCCCGAGGAACTCGTCGTGACCGCCCGCGCTGGCACGCCGCTCGCGGAACTTGCCGACGCGCTGGCCGAACACGGCCAGGCGCTGCCCTTCGAGCCGCCTCGCTTCAACGGCTTGGGAACCCTGGGCGGCGCGATCGCCAGCGGGCTTTCCGGCCCCGCACGGCCGTGGCGCGGCAGCGTCCGCGACGCGGTGCTGGGCGTGGAGATCGTCAACGGCCTGGGCGAGCGGCTGCGCTTCGGCGGCAGCGTGATGAAGAACGTCGCCGGCTACGACGTCTCGCGGCTGATGGCGGGCGCCCAAGGCGCCTTGGGGGTGATCTTGAGCGCCAGCGTGCGCGTGGCGCCCGGGCCGCCAGCGGAAGAATCGTGGCGTCTGCCTTGCAGCGTGGCCGAGGCTGGCGAGCACTGCCGGCGCTGGGCGCGCTTGCCACTGCCCGTTTCCGCCACCTGCTGGGTCGACGGCGTGCTGAGCGTGCGCCTGTCCGGCAGCACCGCCGGCATCGCATCGGCGCGCCGAGCCATGCTGCTGGAGCAACCCCAGGACTCGGCGTTGTGGGCGGCGCTGCGCGACCATCGGCATGGCTTCTTCACTGCTGCGCGAGCGACGACGCGCCTCAGCCTGCCTCGCGGCAACCGCTACGAGCATCCAGACGCCCTGGTGGAGTGGGGAGGCTGCCAGGCATGGCTGCCCGGCGCGCGCGCCGACTTGGCCTTGCCCGCCGGCGCCTTCGCGACGATCTTCGGCGACAACGCGGCACCGCCCAGGTTGGACGCGGCAGCCGCCAAGTACGCCCGCCGCCTGCGCCGCGCATTCGATCCCCACGGCATCTTCAGTCCGCCATCGAACTGATCGTGCATACCCGGATCGATCCCGCCATTCTCGCTACCGAACGCGGCCAGCGCGCCGAGGAGATTCTCCGCGCCTGCGTCCACTGCGGCTTCTGCAACGCCACCTGCCCCACCTACCAGGTGCGCGGCGACGAACTGGACGGCCCGCGCGGGCGCATCTACCTCGTCAAAGGCATGCTGGAGAGCGGCAAGGCCAACGCCACGGTGCGCGAACACCTGGACCGCTGCCTCACCTGCCGCGCCTGCGAGACCACCTGTCCTTCCGGCGTGCGCTACGGCGAACTGGCGGAAATCGGCCGCGACATGCTTGAAGAACAAGCGCCTAAGCCTAGCTGGACATCGCGCTTTCTGTTGAACGTGGTGCCGAGGCCGCGCCTGCTCGGTGCGCTGGTCGCGCTCGGCCGCCCGCTGCGGGCTCTGCTGCCAAGCCGCCACCGCCGCTTGCTGCAACCGCCGCCGAAGCTGGCCGACCTGCCGGCTGCGCCAGACGAGGGCGCCGGCGACGTGCTGCTGCTGCGAGGCTGCGTCCAGCGCGTGGTGACGCCGGAGGTACACGCGCATCTCGCCCGCCTGCTCTCGGCGCGGGGCATGAAGCCCTATGCCGCCGACGAGCACTGCTGCGGCGGCTTGGCGCTGCACCTCGGCCACGCGGCGAGGGCGGAAGCCGCCATGCGCCGCAACGTGCAGGCGTCGCGGCAAGGGAACCCGCAGACGGTGGTTTCCAGCGCCAGCGGCTGCGGCGTCACGTTGAAGGACTACGGTCGCCTGCTGGGCACGGACGAGGCGCGCACCTTCGCCGCCAAGGTACGCGATGCGGCAGAGGTTCTGGCGCCGTTCGAGTTCCGCAAGCGCCCGATCGCTGGCCGCGCGCTGCGGCGGATCGCTTGGCACCCGCCCTGCACCTTGCAGCACGGCCAGCGCGTCAACGGCATCGTCGAACGCATCCTCGCCGCCACCGGCTACGAGCTGCTGCCGGTGGCCGACAGCCACCTGTGCTGCGGTTCCGCCGGCTCCTACAGCCTGCTGCAGCCGCAACTGGCGAACGAACTGAAGCGCCGCAAGGCGCAAGCGCTTGGCCAGCACGCGCCGGAAGCCATCGTCACCGCCAACATCGGCTGCCAAACGCACCTGGCCGACGCCATGGACGTGCCGGTGCTGCACTGGCTGGAGCTGCTGGAGTAGGCATCTCCATCGACTGCGCCCCGCGTTGCAGCGACTGACCATGCATCGACGCCTGCCGCTTCAATGCACGGTGAACGTCGTCCGGCAATGCCCGATCGGCAGGTTCGGCATGGGAGACCTCGCGAAGTCCCAAGCGGTACCAAGATGATACCGGCGGTATTTGCCTTCCCGGTGGTGTCGCTTCAGCGTTACGCCAATAGCGCACCATGCCGCTTTGGATGCGCCATGCCGTCGGCCTGCACGGCCAGTTTGACAGCACAATCTGCTAGCGATACGGTCGCGGCTTGGAACCCAAGGATGCGTGATGACAACCACGATCACCGTGCGCGGCTTGAATCCGCAGGACAAGCGCTGGCTGCAGCAGGAGGCGCGAACGCGGGGCGTCTCCATGGAGGCGCTGGTGCGGCAGTTCATTCATGAGAGGCGGGAGACGTCCCAGCGCCATGCGACGCCGGCGGATGCATTCAGGCGGCACTTCGGGCCGGAGCATGGCGTGGAGTTGCCGCCTCGTGCCCGCTACGGCTACCGGCCCGTGGAGTTCCCAAGGTCTTGGTATCGGCCGGCTACGGAAGCGAGGCGGTCGGATCGGGCAGCTAGCCCACATCGGCAAGTGCCCGTGCGAACCGCTCCAACACACGTTCGTTGATGTGCGCCGGATTGGCCTTGTGCATTCGGCGGGCGATGGCGTTCGCTCGCCGCCTGTCGATGGCACCCAGCTTCACCAAATCCACCATAAGCCCGAGGCCATAGCGTACTTTCACATCGCGATGGAGGCACAGATGGCGCAACGCACGGTCGTTCGTGACGCATGTCCACCTGCGCTCCAAGCACACTAGGAAGCACAGGCGGTCGTTGAACGAGATCCCTGTCTTCATCTCCGCCGCGGCGTTCAGCACTGACATTTCGACGTCGATCACCTCGATCCCAAGGCTCGCGCACTTCCACGTGAGGTTGCGGACTTCATCCAGCACCTCTGAAAGAACGGCCAGCCGCCCAATCCGCCGCCCCACGTCCTTCAGGACCTCCAGATCGGATTCGCAATAGTCGATGAGCACATCCGCGTCCGCCAGCAGCACCGTTGGCGCTTCATTCGCTACTTCGCCCACTCCCCCGCCAGCCTCCTCATGTCCTCGCGTTCGAGGCCCAGAATCTCGGCGGCCCTGCCGAGGGAGATGCTTCCGCGCTCCAGCGCTTGGCGCACAAGGCGGTGCAGCCGATCTTCCATGAAGTCGTGCCGCGAGAGGCCCGCCGGCTCCCCGGCGCGTCCCCAATTCCACGCGAACTCGCTCTTGCCAAGGGCTTGCGGTTCGTCGGCTTTGCGCAGCGTCTTCCCGAAATAGGCTCGATGCTGGCTCTGGAAGGCCTGCCACACCCTCGGCGCCTGCTCCCGACCCGACTGCACCAGCCGGTAGAGCACGGTCTTGTAGCTCACTCGGAAGATGCGCTTCACCTTGAGAACCCGGGAGAGCAGCGAGTGCCCGCTAGTGGCTTCCCACGCTTCGGCGAAGGCGCACTCGGGCATCAGGAACTCGCTGGCGAACTCGTCCGCCTCGCGCTCGGCATCTTCGGGCAGGTCCGTCGCTTCGCGCCGGTACTCGTGGGGATGGAGCAGGAGATGCCCCAACTCGTGCGCCGCCGTGAAGATCCACCGCTCCACGGAGATGCGCTCCCAAGTGTTCACCACGACGGCTGGGCCACCGTCCGGTTCACCGACGCTCAGGCCGAAGAAGGAGTCCCGCGTGGTCTCCAAGAGCAGGAGCTTCACGCCGCCACGGTCCAGCAGCCCGCAAATGTCCCGCACGGCCACCTCCGGTGCCAAGCCCACCGCTTCGCGGGCAGCCTGCGCCACAGCGTCCGGCTCGGCACCGTCGCTCGACGGCCGCGCCTCGCCGAAGCCGAAGTCCGCCCGCTCGCCAAGCTCCTCCTCCAACCACGCATAGGCTTCGAGCCACTTGGACACCTCGGCGAGGATCTGCTCGCGGGAGCGCACCTTCGCCTTGGCGCGGAACCGGACGCTCTCAAGCGGGCGCACCGGCATTACCAGTTCGCCCACGGGCACGCCGAGCGCCGTGGCCAGCGCCCGCACGGTGCTCGCCCTCGGCACGGCGGCACCCCGCTCGATGCGCCCCAGCGCCAGCCGGGACAGTCCAGCCTTCAAGGCCAAGCCCTCCTGGGTCAGGCCACCGTCCAGCCGCAGCCGGGCCACCTTGGCAGCAATGGTCGTTCCGTCCGTCATCTGTGCTCGCCTCTCGTTCGACAACGGTAGTCTTAAAGCGCCATTACACCACAATTCGTAAAGATGATGCTTTATACTTTCATTGCCCGCCAGAGCGGGCTCGCCGTGTGACCGTGCGGTCACGGCTGACCCTTGTGATGGTGTCGCCGCGACCGATTCGCGGATCGGCAACCCGTCGAGCGAGTGGCCGTGCTAAGCTCACGGGCAAATCAAAGGACCAGACGCATGGCTAGGACAACGCGGCCCGCCACTGTGCATTACCGAAGACTGGTTTCGGTGCCGGGCATGTCTTCACCTCTTGCGGTCGCGGTCGACCAGGCACTGGATGCCGTGGTCGACGGTGGTCGCTCCCGCGACGATTGGCGCCGCCGCGTGGAGACCTTGCCTGGCGATCCTCCACAGAGCCGGTTCATCAACAACGTCCACTCCGACGGGTTGACCACGTTTGGGACGCTGTGCACATACACCAAGCAACAGATGCAGGCCCTCATCGACACGGGCCCAGCAGCCGCCTCCGCCGACGTTCCTGTCAGCGATGCCCAAGCTCCTACCGGAAGCGATTATCTGCATGGGATCGCCTATTGGTTGATTGTCCGCGACCACTGCTATGTTGTGCAGCATCCTCGTGTGACGTCAAAGGCGCTCGAACAGTACTTCACTTGGCTGCTTCAACGCGCGGATGTCTTCGACAGCACCCAGACCGTTGTTCTTGGATCGCACTTCGATCTGACTGCCGTTGGCGGTGACCTCGACGAGGTTGTTTCCATCGAGATCGGCGGCTTGGCTCCCGAGACAGTTGGGGGCGACGAAGACACCGCAGTTGAAGTGACGACCCGCGACGTCGAAGAACGTCGGTCGCTCAAAGAAATCAAGCCGACCTTCACCAAAGCACGGAGAGTCTTGGAAGGCTTGCTTGGCGAAATGGAGGCGAGCAACTTCATGGAGAACATGCCGGAAGGGGCCGCCCTAGACGTCACCGTCAACATCGGTTATCGGTCCAAGAGACGGCGCATCGAGAGATCCGCTCTAAGGGATGTCGGCACGCAACTGCGGAATCTGGGCGATGGCGACGTCAAGATCCGTGGCCGCAGCGGCACGATCCATGGCAATGACGCTCGCCTGCACATGAACATGCCATTTAAGCTGATACGGGCGAATGGAATTCTGCTCGACCTTGAGGATACTCGCACCCAGCTACGGAAAGTGCATGACAGGTTCCTCGAGGACGGCAAGATCATAGATGGAGGCCAAGGATGAAGTGGTGGCTTCAATTGCTGATCTGTGCAGCCATGGGCACGATTGCGCTCTTTGTCGAACCTCGGCAACTGCTTGATCTGCGAACAGAGGTGCTTACCTTTTTGTCGATACTCCTTGGTGCTGTGCTGTTTCGCCTAGGTCGCGGCTTGCCGCAACTGGCCGTGGAACAGTTGGAAGTTCTAGAGGTCAAGCGTATCGCGAATGCATTTAAGGAGCTCGCACGCCGTCTGATGTGGGTGTTCTTTGTCACCGGCGTGACGGTTCTGCTCTTGATCGCCGCTGAACCTCTGATGGCCCTCGCGCACGGGTGGCAATTTCTACAGCGAGGTGTGGCCTTTGTTGCATCTGGTCTTTCGACCTTTGCCTTCGTTCGTGCCGTCGCCGTAGTGTTGGGCGATAGAGATTTGGTAAATCTTCAGGCCGATCTCATCGAACGAGACGCTCAGAAGCGTCACGCCACCAAGGCCGCCGCCGAACTCGACAAGGCCGAGCAAGCGAAGCCTTTCGCCACGCCAGAAGGCTATGGTGGTTTGACTAAGACATGAGCTTCTCAAGTCTAAATGTGGCTTGGAATGGCGTCCGCTTTGTCTTGCGAGAGGACTTTTCGTTCAACCATATCAAGGAGATCGTTGGGCTGGCGGGCACCGATATCACTGGACTTACACACTTGGTGCAGAGGGCGGGTGGTGGTGCTACAAAGGGACAGCTAATGGACGCATTGGATGCGGAAGTAGGGCCGCTTGACGACAAAGAAAAGGAAAGGGTGCTGGTCAATGTGGCAAAAGTCATGATCGAACGACGTCCGGAAGTATCCGATCATTTGGCTCGTCACTTGGGGCCACTAGGTTGGAACTTCGAGGAGGGGCGGCTGTTTCCGGTCGAAGTGCTGGATGTCTCGGAGTTGATAGATGTGCCGGAGGTGGCAAGGACGGACCTCGTCAAGGCGGCATCACGATACCAAGATGGTGATTTGAGCGGTGTGCTTACCGCTGCATGCGCTGCGGTGGACTCCGCGACGAATATGGTGTACTCGCGTTACAGCCTGGGCGACCCCACGAAAGACGGATTCCAAGCTAGGTGCAAGAAGGCGCTTGACGCCAAGAACACGATTGGCGACCTTGCACGGGAACTTGGAGCGTTGGGGTGGGACGCCGCGGACGCTACCAGGCTGGGAAAGAACATGCAAGGCAGCCTCAATCAAGGCGCGTTTGTCATGCAGTCTCTTCGCTCGAAGATGAGCGACGTGCATGGGACGAAAGGAGTATTGAGGACAGTAGTGTTTGACGCGATCAAATGGGCTTCATTGATCATTTCTGCGTTGAAGTGATCGTTAGCCTGAGCATTGGGGCAGAGGCGTCTACTCAAAGAGATCCGAGTCTGGCGTGGTCAGAACGTACTTCGCCCTTTGTTCTGCGACTTCGGACAACGTCTCGTGCTCTGGTTGACCAGGAGGGCCGTCAAGGTCCCTGAGCAGACGGGCGTAATCCAATTCACCCAGCAGGTTGGCCGCCGAGCAACGAGCCTTCGCCGTGGGCGCTGGGCGCACCGCCTGGCGTTCCGCGGACACTTCGTAGTACGACATCTCCGCCCTCTCGTCGCGCAGCTCGCGGTGGAAGCGCCGTGCCACGAATCGGTGGCCGTTGGCGTAAATGAGTCGCCGGGCACCTATTCGCGCAGCGCCACGGCCGGCGGGCGAACGCAGGCTGAAGGCCGCGGCGAGCACGCTGAAGGTGTTGACGTCGTTGTTCGTCGCTGGCGCGATGGCGGCTTTCGCCCTGGTGGCTCAAGGCCCCCTCAGCCGGAACAATCGCCGCCGCGTTGGCTGCAGTGGCCGTGTTCCGAACGTCGCGGCAAACACTCCTACCAAATTGCCTACGATAGTCACCCGACACGGCACGGCAGCTGTACGGGGACACTCTAGTCAACAGGCTCCCAAAGCCCTTGGCGGAATACGAACCCCGCCGGCTCCTCCGTTGCCCGAAGCAATTGTTGCGCGAACCGGACTCCAGCCTTCTTGTCTACATCTTCGGTCGATCGTGGCGGAACGATGCAATTTGGGCACCCTGCGGCACAGCCACACTCTTCGGCTATTTCCACGCCAATTTCAAGCACTGAGCGCCACCTCTCAAGGACCTTCTTGGCGATGCCGATGCCGCCCGGATAGCTCTCTACGACATATGCTTTTTGCTCCTTCGCCACGCCGTGCGGGAAGATGTCATGAGCGTCAAGGGGAACTGAAAAGAGCGCCCCCACCCGCAACAATTGCTGGAGTGCAGGAATGGCGTTGGCTGCAACCTCCGATGAGCGCTGTTCTTGAATCCAGAAGGCGTGCGCGTTGCTGAACTTGGCTGAGTTATTCTGTGGCGACCATTGGTCGATCACATCGCCGCTCCTCTCGTCAACCTCCTGGACCGAGTTCAACGAGTCTGTAATCAACACTTTACCGTAGAACACGTTGATGTCCGAACCATTGGCGGTCCATCTCCAGCCGTCATAGACGTCCTGTTCGGACAGGAACGTGAGCACATAGGCATTTGTACGACGGAATGCCTCAGCGGGTTCCAGCAGAATCTCTCCCCCGCTTCCGCCGGTGAGTGTCACCTCCCGAACACGGTAGCTCCGTCCACCGTGCATGTAGATCGCCCTCTGGTAAGCCTCGCGAAATTGCTGCTGTCCCGACAGTGTTCCGATCTCTCTACTACCATCCTTCAAGATGAACATTCCAGCACCACCGCCTCTAATGTTCAGTCCTGCATGTGGCCGCCATTTTCCAGTAGCGACCGGCACTACTCCCTGCCGAATCTTGCTTTGCGCCGCATGGGCCATCGCCGCCCCGAGCGGTCGCTCTTGAACCGGTGCGTCGGACGTCTCGAAGAGTAACGATGGCAAGTGTTTCTCAATGAGCTCTTCGTTCCCAGGATTCACCACGAGGTCGTCCAAAGGCTTCCTGAGACAGGTGTCGAGGTTCGCGGCGTAGAATCTGTCGAGAGGATTGTTGCGGGCGTAGTAGAGGACGAATGCGTCTGCATCCCACCTCCGTCCGGCTCGTCCGATTCGTTGCCACGCCGACATCATGCTATCTGGGAAGCCGGCGAGTATGATCCCGTCCAAGCCGCCAATATCTATGCCCATTTCCAGTGCATTCGTGGTGAATACTAGCCGCACGTCGCCGCTCTTCAAGCCTTGCTGAACTGCGTGACGTTCTTCAACGCTGAGTCCGGAGCGAAAGACCTTGACTGCATCTGCCTCGACGAGAGGATGTCCTTCTTCCTTCAGCCTCTCCAGCTCCCGCAGCGCAATTGGATGACACGCTTCAGCGAACTTGCGCGTTGGGCAGAACGCTAAGACCGATTTACCTTCCGAGAGGCAGGCAAGTCCGGCCTTGACCGTTCGTAACTGAAGGATGTCCCAATACTGATGATCGGGGATGTCTGGCTGCACAAAAAGAAAGTCACGTCGTGGCCGCATGCTGTTGCTTGCATTGACTTCAACGAACTCCAACCCCGTTAGATTCTCTGCATGTTCCTTCGCGTTGGCGCACGTGGCCGAACTGAGAAAGAACTGAGGACGTACATTGCGCGAGGCCAAATGGTGGGAGAAGCGTCGAAGGATCATGGCGACGTTCGAACCGAAGTAGCCTCGATATTCATGTATCTCGTCGACAACGACCCACCGAAGACCACTATAGAAGCTCGTCCACTGGTCGGCATGCGCGAGGAAGCTGTTGTGCAGCATGTCAGGGTTGGTGATGAGGATCTTCGGCGGGCTCTTCCGCAGAACCGTCCTATGCTCCGTATCGGTGTCGCCGTCGTACCACCATGAATCGACGTTGGAGTCTTTGCTGAGACGCATGAGCTGATCGCGCTGATCCAAGGCGAGCGCCTTCGTCGGGTAGATCATCAACGCATGGGAGTTCGGCTCTCGGAGCGACTCGAGCATGGGAATTTGGAACGCGAGTGTCTTCCCGCTAGCCGTCGGTGCCTGAAGCACCACGTTCGCTCCTTCGAGCGCTCGCGACACAGCGTCCGCTTGGTGCTGGTAGAGGCGATCCGTGCCATTGCGCTCCAGCGCCTTCCGGAGGGAACTCGACAACTGTTGGACAATGGCAGCGTCGTTCGAGTAAGTTGGTGAAATTGTTGGCAAAAATCCTACGCGGACTTCATCGTTTCCACGTGCGCCATCACGCAACGCGTCGAACTCTCGCAGCGCGTTGCACAGCTCGTCCATTACCCGGTCTCGGTTGCAGCTATTTAGTTGCTGCGATGGGCAGAGTGTAGCTCAAGATGGCCGTGGGCTGCCACAGGAGCGGGGGGCGTCCCAGGGTGTTTTCACGCTAAGGCCGGGGCGCGGGTAGCAGGGGCAGCGGCGCGAGTTGAGCGGGCGCAAGCGCACGATGCGAGGGGCGGCTGGCCTTCGGTTGGTGTTCGGGGTCGTTCCGCCGCTGCTTTCGGCGGATTCCACCCACCGGTCGAGGATGGCGGCCGCCGGGAAGCGTCGGAACGCTCCGGGATGGCGGCGATGGACGCGGAGCGGCTGCTGGCCGGGCGAGAGGACGGCGTCGAAGGCGTCCTCGCGGCGCATCGAGAAGTGGTCGAGGGCTTCGGGCACGAAGCGGAAGCCGCGGTGCCGGACGACGGCGAGGGCGATGTTGTTCACGAGGGCGTTGTTGGCCGGCGCGTGGCGGGCGCGGACGCGGCAGTCGTCCTCGCCCAGGCTGGCGTCGCGGGGGTGGTGGTTGCCGTTCTCGGTCATCCAGTGGCCGCGGTTCCAGGCCAGCAGGCGTTCGGGGCCGGCCCGCTCGGCGGCGACCGAGCAGATTCCGTAGGCGGTTTCCTCGGCGGCCTTGCCGGTCCTGGCGGCGGCGCGCCGGCGGCGGACGCGGAACGCCTGGCGGGCGTGTTGGAAGCGCAGCATGCCCCCGGGCAGGTCGCGCGCGGCGACGGAGCGCTCCTCGACGCGCCCGTGCGCCTTTTCCGGCGGCGCCTCGTGGCGGCGGACGCCGGGCGCGTCCCAGTCCAGCGCCGCCAGCGCCTCGAAGGTCTCCGGACAGTTGGCCTTGACCGCGAACAGACAGTCGGCGCCGTGCATCTCGACCAGGCGGCGCTCCATGTCGAGCGACGAGTGCAGGGCGTCGAGCGTGACCAGCCGCCCGCGCACGTCCACGTCCTCGAGCAGCGCCGCCGTGGCCGCGGCCTCGCCGCCCTCCTCGAAGAGGCAGCGGCTCGCCACCGGCCGTCGTGCGCCACCAGCGTCACGGTCTCGAAGCGGGCGCCGCCGGCGTTGCGGTTCGCGCCGCGGATGCGCTTGCCGTCGGCCGACAGCGCCCGCCGGTCGAAGCGGTCGCGGATGTCCCGGCCGCCCGCCGCCGCCTCGCGCTCCCGCGCCGCCGCCTCCTCGCGCGCCGCGTCCGCCTCCGCCCGCGGCGCCGACCAGCGCGCCTCCACCTGCCGCAGCGCGTCCGGGTCGAGGTCCGCCATCACCCGGCAGAACGTCGAGTCCGACGGCGCCGCCAGCTTCCCCGTGCGCGGGTTCCGCCACGCCCCCAGCGCCCCCAGCTCCTGCTGCGACAGCGCCTTCGCGCAGCGCTCCGTCGCCGCCGGCCCCGAACGCCCCGACAGCCGCGCCAGCACCACCAGCGACAGCACCGTCGGCAGCCGGTGCATCTTCCCCTGGCCGCGCCGGCAGTCCGGCAGCTCCGCGAACAGGTCCCGCAGCGAACGCAGTTCGTCCGTCCGCCACGACGACGCCCGCGCCTTCGGCGAACCCCACTCCGGGCGCTCCTCCGCATCCGCCAGACGACGACGGGCGTCCGCGCGCAGCGGCCGCACGTACATCTCCTTGCTCGAACCATGAGCGTCCGTGTACTGCCCGTTGTGCCGCGCGAAGCCCTTCGTCCGTCCCACCGGCGTCCAGTTCGACGCCAGGTAGCACGTGCCCTTGAACCGCGACGGGTCCACGAACGTCTCCGCCAGCTCCAGAGGATGTCCGTGCGCCTCCCGCCAGTCCGCGCTCAGACGCCGCAGACTCCGCGACAGCGCCCGCGACGCCAGACCCGGCGTCCCCGACGCCTCCGGCAGCACCAGGAACCGCGTGTTGTTCCCGATCAGGTGCAGACGCCGGAACTGCACCTCGCGGTGCCAGCCCAGCCAGCGATCCCGCGGCCCGCACTTGAACGCCCCCGACTGCCAGCCCACCAGCGCCACCCAGCGACCCCGCCACTCCGCCACGTGCCGCAGACCCCGACCCGCGAACTGCCTGAAGCCCAGGTAGTGGTGCTCCGCCATCAGCGCGTCCCAGCGCCGACGCTCCTCCGCCCGCGCCGGACGCACCATCACCTCCCGTACCACCACCTCCAAGCGTTCCGCCCGCGCTTCGTTCCTCTCCATGCGCCACTTGATACACCTTTCGCGGCCGGATAGCCAGCTCTTTCTTCACCCCCTGCCTCTCAACCCCCTGCGCACTAGCGTGAAAAAGCCCTGGGGGCGTCCGGCTGCTGGCGGTCCACGATGGTGGCGAAGGTGGTCACGCAGGTGATGTGCGCGGCATCGGTTCGGCAGAACGCCCGCAGTCGCCGTACTAGGCACGCGGCTTCGGTGCCGAGCGCACCGGTGAAGGTATGCGCTTCCACGCGGGCGTGGTAGTCCGCCCGCGACGAACCCGCCGGCAGCCGAACGCCGGCCACTTGCGCCTCCCGTTCCGGCGTCTTCCCGACGTACAGCCCGAACGGGATGCCGGTGCCGGCCAGCAGCCCGCGCAGACGCATGAGCTGATCCTCCGCCAGCGCGTTCATCGGATAGACGACCACGGCGCTGATGCCGGGCGTCGCCCCTTCGTCCCGCAGCCGCAGACACTGGCTGACGATGGGATAAAGGAAGCATTCCGTCTTGCCGGAGCCGGTGCCGGTGGAGACGAGGGTGGTTTGGCCCGCAGCGATGGCGCGGATGGCCTGTTCCTGGTGGCTGTGGAGGGTGGCGAGGCTCTGTGCAACGCGCTCCCGGAGGTGGGGGTGCAGCAAACCCTCGGCCACCAGCGCTTCGACCGTGGCGCCTTCGCGGAAGGGACGGGAGAGGCTGACGTAGGGGCCTTTGAGCAGGGGCGAGCGGCGCGTCTCGTCCAGCGAGAGCAGTTCGCGCATCTGCGCATGGAGATGGGGATCGGAGAAGGGGTAGGCGGTGAGCTGGTAGCGCAGGAAGCTCTTGACGATGCGCTCGGTGTAGGCGACGGGGTTCAGGGGCATGGCTCTTCGCCGACTTCAGGACGACCGGCAGCAGCGCCAAGCAAGCGTTCGATGGACGATTCAGATCGCACCACTGGCTTCTCTCGACAACTGCTGTTCAAGCCACCCCCACAGACGTTCAAAATGTGGGCAGCGACGCTTCACGACTTCTGGATCGATGCGGGCGAGAAGCTCGCTGGCGTGTCGGATCTTGCGATAGCTGCCCTTTGAGGTTGCGGTGGTGGCTCGATCCAACGCTCGCGCGACATCGGCCTTGGGCACTTCCTCGAGCGCGGGGCGGCGAGGCAGCTGATTGCGCTCGAATCCATTCCCGTAGTACTGGCTCAGAGCGTCTGCGTCGGCAATGATCCAAGTTTCCATCACCTGCACCATCAAGTGTATTGCGGCATCGTCCACGGACTGTAGCCGCCAGCCGTCCCGTTGGGCTAGATGCGCGGTGGGCGTGGTGGTAACCGGACCTTCCGAATCCACCAGAAGTGCCGCCATCGTGTCCCCGCCGGCGGCTGCGTGGCGAAACGCCTTGAACGCCGCAGCGCGTCCCCCGCATGCGATCAGCTTCCAACGCAGCTGTTCGCGTTGGGCGAAGTCCTTCAACGGCTTGAGCAGTGCCTCCATGCCGACGCGGAGCGCCGCTCTTCCGTCGCGGCTGTCGCCGCCGCCTTCCATGTAGATGGCGATGCCCTTCATGGGTTGGCGCCGAGTTCGCCCATGCGCCAGAGATCGCCGAGCCGGTAGTCGTCCAGCCAGGCGGCGAGTTGGCTTGGATCCAGCCGTTGCAGGACGGTTCCTTCGCCTAGGCGCTCGCAGGCTACGACAGCGTCCACATGGTCTGTCAGCGCGGAAACCAGCGCATCGGAGTGCGTCGTGACGATGAGCTGCGTTTTCGCCGACGCTTCGACAAGCAGCTCGCCGAGCAGCGGCAGCGCATCCGGGTGCAGGCCCAGCTCAGGTTCCTCGATGCACAGCAGCGGCGGCGGATCACGCGCAAGCAACGCCGCCGTCAGCGCGATGAAGCGAATCGTGCCATCCGACAGCCGCGTTGCCGGAATGGGTGCCCGGAAGCCCCGCTCGTGAAGATAGAACTGCACTGTTCCCCCGGAAATACGGGTCGAAAGCCGCTCGAACCGCGGGTAGAACCGCTGCATCAAAGCGTTCAACTTCGTCCCGCCGCTGTCGTGTTCGATCTGGTTGAGCACCAGCGCGAGGTTGCGGCTGTCGGAAAGTAGCCTGTCTTCCGGCAAGTCGGCGGGCTGCGGCTGGCGCAGAGCGACGTAGCGGCCGAACGACCACTCGCGAAACGTGTGGAAAGCGCCGAGCCTCTCGCCCACCCAGGTGACCTCCGGGTACAAGTCCGGGTCTTTGCGTTGCGCGAGGACGGACTGATCTGGAAGCAGGTTCTCTCGCTGGAGGTAACGCGGGCCATCAGCGACATTGATAACGGGATTGCCTTGCTGGAATCGATAGTAGAAGAACACATCGGACCCCGGCGGCCTTCCGGGCGCGGGAGTGATTTCTTCAATCGCCTCGTCGGTTACCTCCACGCGGCTCTGCACCGCGTTGAACCGGATGCGGTAGCGCAGTGGCCGGCCCGTTGGCGCCCCTTCCAGTACAGCGTCTATTTCGGCCGGACCGTTGGCTTCTCCTTTCCAGAGCCATTCGCCGGGGCCGCCGCCGTCCCGAATCGTGGCGGCCAAGTCCCTTGGCGTCGCCGCCAACAGCTCTATCGCCTCGATCAGATTGGACTTGCCGGACCCGTTCGGGCCGATGAGGACGTTGAGATCGCGCAAGTCGAGCGGCACCGAGCCCGGCGCGAATGAGAGCAGGCCGCTCAAGCGCAAGGTTTGGATGGACACGGCCTCTCCCTCTGCCTCTGCGTTCTAGCGATCGATCATACCCCACAGGAGCGCGCCCCCGGGTGGGACACCCCGCCTACGGCCTATCGTATGGTCTGCGCTTGGCGGATGCGTCGATCGCCGCGTCCACGGTGGAAGCAGGCGGCGCCCTCCTCACCGCCAAAACGTCCGACACTCTCGTTGCATCGGCGAGGTCTCGCTCGCGGTCTACGCGCCTTAGCTTCCCGTCGCACCACAACACCGCCCGCAAGCGACGCAACCTCAACGGCCGAGCAAGCGCACGCCTATAGGCTGCTCCTAACGAGGCACTGTCTTCACCTGCAAGCCACGAGCGGCCCGAACAAGCGCCTTGTCTTGGGTTGCCAAGCGCAAAGGGCAGTAGAAGCGGATAGATGGATGGTGCGGCGGCACCAAGGCGCGTTCAGTGCCACCAGTCGCCTTCGTGCAGTTCGGTCCACGGAACCAGTTGCCCGGCCGTGCGCCGTTGGTGCTGGTCGCCGCCGTACACGACGACGAGGTCGCTCTCGCCGGCGGCCGCGCCCAGCTGCTGCCGAGCGCGGCGGCCGCCGTCGAACAGGCTGGCGGATGCCGTGCTGCCGGATTTCGCTTCGACGAGGCGCAGCCCGGAGGGGTGCTCGATCGCCAAGTCGGCTTCCGTGCCGTCGCGGTGGCGGTAGAAGAAGCAGCCGCGCGAGACGCCGCGGTTCATGCGGTGCTTGACGATCTCGGACGCCACCCAAGTCTCGAAGATCGCGCCGCGCAACGGGTGCGAACGCAACTGCTCCGCTGTGCGGACGCCAAGCAGCCAGCAGACGAGGCCGGTGTCGTGGAAGTGCAGCTTGGGCGTTCTGATCAGGCGCCGGCGCGCGCTCGTGTGGAAAGGCGGCAGCCGAAAGGCGATGTAGCTCGTCTCCAGAATGCCGAGCCAGTTCTTCGCCGTTGGCTGCGAAATGGCGCAGTCGTCCGCCAGCGACGAATAGTTCAGCAGCTGGCCGGTGCGCCCAGCGCACAGTTCCACGAAACGCTGGAACGTCACGAGGTCGCCGACGTTGGTGACGCTGCGCACGTCCCGTTCGATGTAAATGGTCACATACGGGCCCAGCCAATCGGCCGGCTGCAGGCCGTGGTCGAGGATGCGCGGGTAGCCGCCGGTGAGCAGCGTCTCGTCCAAGGTTGCCGGATGGGCGTCGAAGCGCAACACTTCGCTGCGCGCCATCGGCAGCAGATGCTGCACGGCGGTGCGGCCGGCGAGGGACTGGCTCACGGATTCAAGCAGCGCCAGATTCTGCGAACCCGCGAGTATCCAGCGGCCCGGCGCTGGGTCGTCGTCCACCACGCCTTGCAGATAGGAGAGCAGGGCCGGTACGCGATGCACTTCGTCGATGACGGCCCCGGCGTCGAACTGGGCAAGGAATGCGCGCGGATCCTCTTGCGCGAACGCCCGCACGTCCAGCGCTTCCAAGGACAGATAGCGGTGTTCCGGGAAGAGGGCGCGGCACAGCGTGGACTTTCCGCTCTGTCGCGGGCCGGTGAGCGTGACGACCGGAAAGCGCTGCGCCGCTTGCCGGATGTGCGAGGCCAAGTCGCGATCGACGATCATGCGCCGAGGATGGCACAGAGAGAAGGCTAATTCAAAGTTGGAGTTTGGATAGGCCTGGTTTGACAGTGCAGTCCGCCAAGCCGTAGGGTTGCGGAGTCGCCGCCCGTGCTCTACGGCGGTTGGTGAGCTTCAACGACAAGAGCTCTAGCGCCGTGAGCAAGGAGATCGATGTGTCAGCCCCGTATTTCGCCGCGATCTCGTGGGACGATGAAGCTGGCGTCTGGTACGTCTCGGATACGGACTTTCCCGGGTTGGTGGCAGAAGCGGAGACGCAGCAGCAGTTGGTGCAGAAAGTCAGAGACCTAGTTCCCGATCTGTACGATGCCAACCGTCACTTGGTACGCCAAGACCGTGCGCGGGAGGAGGTCGCCATTCAGTTGACGCTGAAGCGGCTGGAGACCATCAAGCTCGCGGCCAGCTAGGCTTCGTGGCGAGCTACACGCGGCGGTTGAAACAGAGGCTCCGTGCAGCGCACTGCGCTTCGTCAGACATGGCCGTGGCGATCATGAGATTTGGTACAGCCCTATCTCCAACCGCAGCTTCCCGATTGACGCCAACATCAAGTCCCGGCACACCGCCAATGCCGTACTCACCCAAGCGGGGTTGGAGAAGGCGTTCTAGCCCGCCCCACCCGGCTGGCCAAGTGGTTCATCAGCAGGAAGGGATCTGCAGCACCCAAGCGTCAGTCACGAATCCGACGTACACCCAAGTCAGGCGGCGTCGTTGGTCCGCGGTGAGGGGTTGCAGATCGACATTCACCGCAGCGGCGCCCGCGTCCAAGTGGCGGACGGCTGCGGCATACTAACCGGCGTTCGAGATCAACGTGCTTGCGTCAATGGGTTGCTGGTGTTCCACGGAGGCGCAGGCTGGGGCAAGAGGACACGATGGCTGTGGAGACGAGACTGCTTGGCCGCACCGGCGTGCAGGTGAGCAACCTGTGCCTCGGCGCGTGGAACTTCGGCGCGCGCACATCGCCGGAGGATTCCTACATGATCGTCGACCGCGCCATCGAGCGCGGCCTCAACTTCATCGACACCGCCAACGCCTACTCGCGGGGCCGCAGCGAGACCATCACCGGCGAGGCGCTGAAGCGCAACGGCAAACGCGACCGGATCGTGCTGGCCACCAAGTTCCACGGCGTGATGGCGGACGACGATCCGAACATGCGCGGCACCAGTCGGCGCCATGTGATCGCCGCCTGCGAAGCGAGCCTGGCGCGCTTGCAGACCGACTACATCGACCTCTATCAGCTGCATCGACCGCGC
This sequence comes from Candidatus Azotimanducaceae bacterium, assembly GCA_965199875.1. GTDB lineage: Bacteria > Pseudomonadota > Gammaproteobacteria > Pseudomonadales > Azotimanducaceae > VXYL01. Next base: position 1,679,009 of record OZ241346.1, read on the forward strand.
TCGGACACCGCCATCGACGAAACCTTGCGCGCCCTTGACGACCTGATTCGCCAAGGCAGGGTGCGCTACGTCGGCACGTCCAACTTCGCCGCGTGGCAGGTGGTGGAGGCGCTGTGGGCGGCGGAGACACACGGCCTGAATCGCTTCGTTTGCGAACAGCCGCCCTACAACCTGCTCGACCGTCGCGTTGAGCGCGAGCTGATGCCGATGGCGCAAACCTACGGCGTGGCGACCATCCCTTGGAGCCCGCTTGCTGGCGGCCTGCTCACGGGCAAGTACCGGCGCGACGAAGCGCCGCCCGCCGGCAGCCGCTTCGCCGAGGCCGACGTGCTGCAGAGGTGGGGCCAACGAGCGCGCATCTTCGACGTGATCGACGGGCTGCGGGCCATTGCGGAGCGGCGTAATGTGCCGCTCTCGCAGTTCGCGCTAGCCTGGGTGATGGCACAGCCCGGAGTCACCAGCCCGATCATCGGCCCGCGGACAGTGGGGCAGCTGGAGAACTATCTGGACGCAGCCTCTCTCGCGCTGGACGACGAGGACTTCGAAGCGGTGGATGCGGTGATCCCTCCGGGCAGGATGGTCGTGCCCTTCTACGAGTCGGACTTCGGCCCGCACCGATTCCGCATTTAGGCGCAGCCGCGAGGGCGTCGCGTTCAGCGCGACAGCGTGGCGTCGCCCAGGTAGTACTGGTACTTGAACTCCAACTTGAGATTGCGCCGCGGCACCGGATCGCCGGCGCGGAACGCCGGTCGATAGCGCGCCATCTTCGCCGCTTTGCGCACCCGGTACTCCATCATGTTGTAGGGCTCGGCAAGCAGCGTCCGGCGCCTCACCACGTCGCCCCGGTGCGTCACGTTCAAGGCCAGCCGCACCACGCCGTCCCGGGGCTGGCCGTGCAGGGAAGACGCCTGCGCCGGATCCCTCGGCAGGCGCAGAAACAAGGGCGTCGGCTTCTCGAAGGTGTCGGCGCGGGCTTGCGCGTTCGACTCCAGGAGCCCCCAGGCGCGCCGGTAGTAGTGCATGGCCACGCCGTACTCGTAATGCAGCAGGTGCCAGTCCGCCAGCTCCACCATCGCTGCGGCCACCTCGGTGTCCGTCGCGTTCGGCGCCGCGTCGGTCAAGGCGAGGATTTCGCGCAGCGCGGCGCGGCCGTGGCGGAACGATGAACCTCGGTACCACGGAGGGTCCGGCGGGTGTCCGGGGGGCCATGCCGAGAATCCTCCCCGGCCCGGTAGGCGGGCGCCGAAGCGCCGCTCCTTGAAGGAACCAGCGTAGTCGCGCAGCGCATGGACGATCCGCTGATCGCCGGGCGGATAGCTGCGTCTGCCGATGTCGATGATCTGCTCGTAGAGCAGCTGCGAAACGCGGAACTTGTAGTTGCGGCGGTACCAGCCGACCAGCCGGTAGAGCGCCGGCAGCAAGCGCGGATCGTCGGCGCCGTATTGCCGCAGCTTCACGCTGTAGGCCAGTTCGTGGCGCTCGTTCGCGCCCTGCCGATCGCCAAGCGCCGCCAGGGCGGCGGCTTCCCGGTACAGCAGCTCGAGCTGGCCATCCCCCTGCAGGCCGTCGGCGATGCGGACGATGTGCTTGGCGCGGTCGTAGGCCTGCAACGCGCCGTCTGGATCGCCCTCGCCCATGCGCGCGTCGCCAAGCAGCGTCAAAGGCTTTGCCAGTGCGGGGTGGTAGCGTCCCGACTGGCGCTCGATCTTCGCCGCCAGAAGCTCGGCGCGCGCCGCAACCGCTGCGAACTCGCCCAGACGAAGCTGCATTTCCATGCTGGCGAGCGTGGCGGCGCCCGGCACGGCGTCGCCTTCTTCCGGCGGCTCGGCGAGGGCTGGCATGACCGCGCAACCAAGCAAGGCAAATGCAAGCCACGCTTTGCGGCGAGAGGTCATGGCGCCATTCTAGCCGACGGCCATCGACGGCGACTCGCCGCTCCCTTAGCGCTTGCCGGTTGCTACCATTGCGTGATGCACCGGCACCGAACTGCAACGGCAGCCGCGTTGGCAATGGCGCTGGCGATAGCCGCTGGGGCGTCCGGGCAGGTGCGCTTCGTGGACATCGCCGAAGAGTCCGGCCTCGACTTCAGCCACGTCAACGGCATGGCTGGCGAGCTTTGGCTGCTGGAGATCATGGGCAGCGGCGTTGGCGTGCTCGACTTCGACGGCGACGGGCGACTGGACGTCTGGCTGGTGCAGGGCGGCCCCATCGCCAAGCGGGATGGAGAACTGCCCTGCGACCGTCTGTATCGCAACGTCGGCGACGCTGGCGAGCTGCGCTTCCTGGACGTCACGGCGCGTTCGGGCGTTTGTTCCGACGGCTACGGCATGGGCATCGCCAGCGGCGACATCGACAACGACGGCGACCTGGACGCCTTCGTCGCCAACTACGGCCCCAATCGGCTGTTCGAGAACCTGGGAGATGGCCGCTTTCGGGACATCACCGACGCGGCCGGCATTGCCAGCAACGAGTGGTCGGTGAGCGCGAGCTTCGCCGATGCCGACGCCGACGGCCTGGTCGACCTCTACGTCGGCAACTACGTCGACTTCGGCCCGACGCGCAGCAAGCGCTGCACCGATGACCGGTCGCAGCCAAGCTACTGCTCGCCCGAGGTGTACCGGCCAGCGGGCGACCGGTTCTATCGCAACCTCGGCGGCGGCAGGTTCCGGGACGCGACCGACGCGGCCGGCATTGCCGAAGCCACCGGCGCGGCACTCGGCGTGATCGCCCGGGACTTCAACGGCGACGACCGAGTCGACTTCTACGTCGCCAACGACATGACCGACAACCTGCTGTGGCTGAACCAGGGCCGCGCCCGTTTCGAGAACCACGCGCTGCTGGCCGGGGTGGCCGTCAACGGCGACGGCATGGTGGAAGCCAGCATGGGCGTGGCCGCCGCCGACTTCGACGACGACTGCGACGTGGACCTGTTCATGACCCACCTCGCCGCGCAGACCAACACGCTCTACCGCAACGACGGCGAAGGCTGGTTCAGCGACCGCTCCAACGTCGCCGGCATCGCCGCGGCGAGCATTCCCAACACCGGCTTCGGCACCGCCTGGTTCGACGCCGACAACGATGGCGACCTCGACATCTTCAGCGCCAACGGCGCCGTAACGGCCATTGCCGGCCAAGCACCGGGGCCTCTGGGGCTGCCGCTGCGACAGCCGAATCAACTTTGGCTGAACGACGGCAAGGGACGCTACCGGGAAGCGTCGGTACCCGCCTTCGCCTTGGCCGAGGTAAGCCGGGGCGCCGCTTTCGCGGACTTGGACAACGACGGCGACGTCGACATCCTGGTGGCGAACAACCGCGGCCGGGCGCGTGTCTATCGCAACGACTCGCCACCAGCGCACTGGTTGGGCATCGAACTGCGCACCGTGCCACCGATTTCCGCGGCCGGAAGCACGGTCGCGCTGGGCGAACAGCCGTGCCGTTGGCGCTCGCTTGCCACCGACGGCAGCTACGGCTCGGCCAACGATCCGCGGCTGCTGTTCGGGCTGGGCGCCGACGATGCGCCGCAGCACGTTCGCGTACGCTGGCCCGATGGCGCCGTGGAACGGTTCGGGCCCTTGAGCGCGGACCGCTACCACATGCTGGCGCGGCAGCCCTAAAAGCGCGCTCTCCGATCCGAGCGACGCCCAACGTGTTACCGGACGCCCTTTTGGTTAGGATTGCTCGACGAATTGGCTAATGGAGGCGCCTATGTTGGCGAATCGCATCGTGTCGGCAGCGCTGCTGCTTGGTCTCGCGAACCTTCTGCTGCCAGCGACTGCGTCAGCCGAGAGCGGTCGCGTCCCGCAGGAGGAGATCGAAAACACCTACCGGGCGAAGAAGCAGGGGCAGCATCTGTACCGCGCCGGCAAGTACGCAGAAGCGATCGAGTACCTCGAGTTCGCTGCGCAGCGAGGGTTCAAGCAGCCGCAGGCGCAGCTGGGCTCCATCTACTTGAACGGCCTGGGCGATGTCGAGAAGGACCTCGTCCAAGGCATCGGCTGGCTGGGCGTTGCCGCCTCCGGCGAGACGGACGCGGAGATCAAGAAGCTGTTCGACAAGGTCTGGGCGCAGCTGCCCGAACAGCACAAGGCGCCGCTGCAACGGGTCGTCGACCAGTTCACGCAGCGCTACGACGGGCGCAAGACGCGGGTCGTCTGCGACTTGGACCAGCGCGCCGGCACCAATCGGCGAGAACTTCGCTGCAAGTACGTCGACGAAAGCCAGTATCCGCACTTGGACATCGAAATCTGACGGCGCCTTCGGCCGGCACCGCAGGGGTCGCGTCGACAGAAGCAAGGCGTCCGTTGCCGACGAGCGCCTACTGACGGCGCAAGGTGTACTCGGCCCCCCATTGGCTTTGCGCCGTTCCAGCGCCGCCGCCCGCCGACATGGACGTGCCGAAGGGCGACTTTACGCGCACCGTGCCGCTGCCAAACCACTCCAGCTTGACCTGCCCCGCCTTGGCGGTGCGGTCGCCGGTGACGGCCAAGGTGCCCTTGATGGTCTTCACCTTGTACTCCGCCAGCGGCTGCTTGAACTCGAACGCCAGGTCGTCCGCAACGTGCATGTAGACTTCGGCGCCGCCGGTGATGCTGGCCTTGTAAGTTCCCGCGAACAGCGCCTTGTGTTCGTCGGTGGGCGTGATGCCGCTCGGCGCCGAAGCCTGGCAGCCGGACGCCGCCAGCAGCAACAGACCCGACGCCAGCACCGAGCACACCACCAACTTGGAGAACCTGAACATGACGATCGCCTCAACGCATTCCAAGAAGGACAACCTTCAAGAAGGCGACGGCGTATGTCAAGGGTTGGACATGTGGATCAAGTAGATCCAGTGGACGGACGTCGAAATGCCGAAATGCGGAAGTCGGGCTAGAGTGGTAGTCTCCGGGGTCGGAGGCAGAACAGGCCGTGGACCCTCAAGGAGGGAGGCGAAGGCGGTCAACCCCGCCGGCATTCTGAACTGGACGGCGGCTGCGGCGCGACAGGCGCTCGGACATCAATGGCAGGTTTGGAGAAACCAACACAGTGGCTTCCGTAGCGGACAAGCTAGCTCTCGCACAACGTCATCTTCGTCGGGTGCAGGACGCTTGGGACGAGCCCACGGACTGGGACGATCTGTTCCTCTACGGATTCTACGCACTGGAAGCTGCGGTCGATTGCGCTTGCCTGCACTTCGGAGAATCGCCTCGGAAGGAACATTGGAGCAGGATTGATGACGCCCGGCGGCTACACGGACACGGGCTTGACGACGTAGCGGATCTTCTTCGCGACCTGAACGATGGCCGAAAGAGCGTTGCCTACGGCGACGTCGACCTGCCCGATCTCGGTGCGGAGGAGATAGCCGCCAAGATCGAGGAGTATGTCAATTCGGTTTCGGACCTTGTAGAGCGAGGGGAAGTCCGGTGAACCACGCGATATTGAAGCGATCCGTGCGCAGGTGGCCGACGGCAACGTCCTTCCACTGGCTCGCTTCCTTTCTTGAACGGGCTGAGCACGATCCGAATGTGGTCGCGGTGATCGTCATCGGGTCCGCGGCAAGACCGAACGTCGCTTCCGATGATCTCGATTTGATGGTCTTGTGCCACGACGTGAAGTCGTTGAAGGAGAAGGCACCTGTCGAGATCGACCTTCGAAGGGCGAACGTCGACGGCGTGGAAGCGAACATCCGCTCCAGGCAGGACTTGGCCATTTGGGCGGCGCGTTTCGGCCGACCACTGCTGGACAAGGACGGTGTCTGGGACAGCATCACACGACGTTGGAGAAACCGGTTGCCGCTGCCGGATCCGACCGTGGCGTTGGACCGTGCGGCAGAAGCGCGGAAACGGATGGAGAAAATGCGCGCAGTCGGAGACGAAGATGCGCGCGGAGAGCTGGAGATCTCCTACCGGACGCACCTCGCTCGCGCGGCACTGGCGAATGCCGGAGTGCAGCCGGCGTCGCGTCCCGAACTGTCGTCACAGCTTCGCGCGCTCGGCAAAACCGTTCTCGCCAGCGATCTTGAACGAGCGCTTTCGCACCGGGGAGAGCCGGACGGCGCCAGCCAGTCAACGTCCGCCGCGATAACGCAGCACCATGTTCCTGCGGGGGGCGTAGCGCAGAACCAGCGCTTGTCCAGGAGCTTGGGATGGACAACGCCATGACGGACATCGGCTGACGCGACGTGTGCGACTTGCATCGAGCTGGCAAAGAGCGACGCCGCCATTCGGCGCCGGCCGGCCGGGCATGGGCAACGGCCATCGCCTTGCAGCTGCTCGCGGCGCTGCTGCTTGGCTGCAAGGGCGGCGCCGCGGTGACGGTGGACATCAGCGTGCCGCGCCCGCTGGTGGAACCCATCGACGCGACGGTGGGGGTGTACTTCAACCCGCAGTTGAAGAACTACGTGCATCAGGAGGAGCTCGACGATCACGGCGCCTACAGCATCGACATCGGCGCCTCGCAAGCGCCGGTGTTCGCGCAGGTGTTCGACGCCATGTTCTCGTCGGTGGTACGGGTAGCCCCGAACGAACAACCTGCCGACCAAGCCGACGAGGCCTCGCTCTCGTTCAGCGACGCCAGCGGCGGAATCCCAGGCATCGACGGCATCCTCTCGCCGAGCATCGAAGAGGTGCAGTTCGCCATTCCCGACCAGACCGGCGGCGAGTTCTACGAAGTGTGGATCCGCTATCGAATGCGGCTGTTCGACGCCGATGGCCTGGTCTTGGCCGAGTGGCCGCTGATCGGCTACGGCAAGGCCAATGAACGCAACTACGGCACCATCGACCAGAAGTCCGCTGGCCTCAACGCCGCGACCATCTGGGCGCTGCGCGACGCCGCGGCGCTGCTATCCTTCGGTTTCCGCAACCAAGTCGAAGTACAGGATTGGCTTGGCCAGCTAGGGGCAGCCCCGCCATGAACGTATGTCCGATCAAAGAACGTCGCGCAGACCGCAATCCGCCAGCGCCGCGCGGCTGCGCCGCCGCCCTGCTGTTCGGCGTCCTTCTTTCGAGCGGCTGCGGCGTCCAGTCCACCGTTCAGCAAGTGCGCCAGGCCGAGACCGATCTCGGCGACCACTCGGTGGTCATTCTCTCGCGCAAGCACAAGACCCAGGGCGAAACCGAGGACGACTTCGTCAGCTGCGTCAGCGACAGCGTCAACACCGGCGACGGCGCTCTGCCGGTGCTCGGCGAGCGCGAGTTCGTGGATGCGACCTTCCCCTGGTTCGAGCCGCGCACCGCGCCGTTGACCATGGACGACCTCGGCGCAGTCATCAACCGGCCGTTGATCGTCGAGCGCATCCGCGAAATCGGCGTCCGCTATCTGGTGTGGATCGAGGGCACCACGCAACGTTCCGACGAAAGCGGCAACTTGCAGTGTACGGTGGTGAGCGGCGGCATTCCGGCGTGCTTCGGCTTCCTTTCCTGGGAGAACGGCGCCAACTACGAAGCGTCCGTGTGGGACGTCCACCAAGGCCTGAGCGTCGGCACCTTGAGTTCCGAGGCCACCGGCACCAGCTTCGTGCCGGCGGTGGTGGTGCCGGTTCCCTTCATCGCCCGGGTGCAGCAAACCGCATGCGCCAAGCTCGCCGACCAGATCAAGGAGTTTCTCGGCCCGACGGCTTGAGCGGCCGCGGCGGTCTGACCTCCAGCACCTCGCCGGTGGTGCGCGAAGGTTCCACCGCGTACCACTCGGTCAGCTGGGTGCGCCAGCGCTGCTGCGCGCAGCGGTCCGCCAGTTCGTAGAACGTCGGACGCCCTGGGTCGGCGACGACGACGCGCCTGACTCCGCCTTGAATGGCGCGCTCCACCAACTCGAAGAGCGGCTTCACCATGCTGTCCCAGAAACAGATGTCGGAGCCCGTCAGCATGTACTCCTCGCCCAGCCGCGACGCTTCCAGGTTGTTGAAGTTGGCCTCCATGGGCGCGACTTCGACGTCGTTCAGCGCCGCGATCACCTCCAGGTAGGGGAAGACGTTCCTGTCCAGATCGAGGCCGGTCACTTTGGATTTGAAGCGCTTGGCGCAGAACACCGCCCCCGGCCCCCAGCCGCAGCCGAGGTCCATCACCCGGGCGCCCCGTCGCGGCGGGTGGTGCAGCAGATAGTCCATCAGCAGAAAGCTGGACCGCCACGCCCTGTTGCCGTGTATGGCCGGTTCGTAGGCGCGCTTCAAGCGCCGGATCAAGCGATGCTGGGAAGTCAGCAGATAGATGCCGTAGGCCTGGTAGACGTGTTCCTCCGGCATCCGTTCGAGTTGGGGCATGGAACTCGCTCAAGGTCGCGGCCAAGTGGCTGCGGCAGTGTAGCTTGGCAGGGCGCCACTGCGAACACGCACCGTTGCTTGCCCGCGCCTGCACCGTGTCGAAGTCGGTCAAGGCTCGGCAGGCATCGTGCTACAGTCGCGGAAAACCGCTTCGTTGGAGGGCTGTGCCATGAACCCCGAAGTCGTCATCACCTGCGCGATCACCGGAGCTGGAGACACCGTCGGCAAGCACCCGGACATTCCCGTCACGCCCGAGCAGATCGCCAGCTCCGCCATCGACGCCGCCAAGGCTGGCGCAGCCATCGTCCACTGCCACGTGCGCGATCCGAAAACCGGCAAAGGCAGCCGCGAGGTGGCGCTGTACCGAGAAGTCGTCGCTCGCATCCGCGATTCGGAAACCGACGTCGTCATCAATCTCACCTCGGGCATGGGCGGCGACCTGGCCATCGGGCCGGACGACGACCCCACCGCCTTCGGCGACGACACGGACCTGGTGGGCGCCATCGACCGCCTGCCCCATGTGGAGGAACTGCTGCCGGAAATCTGTTCGCTGGACTGCGGCTCGCTGAACTTCGGCGATGGCAGCCTGGTCTACGTCTCGACGCCGGACATGCTGCGCCGCGGCGCCGCGCGCATCCGGCAACTCGGCGTCAAGCCGGAGCTGGAGATCTTCGACACCGGCCACCTGTGGTTCACGCTGCGCATGCTCGACGAGGAGCTGCTCGAAGATCCGCCGCTGTTCCAGCTCTGCTACGGCATTCCCTGGGGTGCGCCAGCGGACGTCGGCATCTGCAAGGCCAGCGTCGAGATGCTGCCCCAGGGCGCCAACTTCACCGCCTTCGCCATCAGCCGCGACCAGATGGCCTTCGCCGCCGCGTCGGTGCTGCTCGGCGGCCACGTGCGGGTCGGCCTGGAGGACAACCTCTACTTGCAGCGCGGCGTCTTCGCCAGCAACGCCCAGCTGGTGGAACGGGCTCGAACGATCGTCGAACTGATGGGTGCGAAGGTGGTTGGCCCCGACGAGGCGCGCGCCAAGTTCGGCCTGGCGAAGCGCGGCTGAATGCGCCGGCCGCGGAAGTCGGGCTAGGCCGGGGCTACCGCGGTCGGTCGAAGACCACGCGAAACCCCAGCGTTGCGGCGCGGTAGTGGGGGGGAACGTGGTTGCGATGGTCCATGCGCGCCGTCTGCGCGCCGGGCAGCAGGAAGTTGCCGCCCTTGACGACGACCGCGTAGCCGCCAGCGGCCGTCGATACGCTGCGCGTCCACTCGGACACGCCGCCGCCCAAGGCCAGCACGCCATCCGGCGTGACATCGCCGGTCTCCACGGTCGTTAGCATCGGGCCGCCGACGGCGCGTTCGCCGGTGACCGGCAGCGCAGCCGAAAACACGTCGCCCCAAGGGTACAGGCGCCTGCCCTGTCCCGAGGCGACGCTCTCCCACTCTTCGGCGGTGGGCAGCCGCCCCCCGGCCCATGACGCGAAGGCATATGCCGACCACCAGTCGACGTTGACCACCGGCAGGTCGGGACTCGCCATCTGCACGTCCCAGTCCGGCGGGCGGTGCTGGTGGCGCCGGGGCTGATTGCGCTCAGCATGGAAACCGGCGCGAACGAAGGGGTCGCGCAGGAAGGCGGCGTACTGGCGGCGGGTGATCTCCCGTCGCGTGACGTGCAGTGCGACGGCAGTGCCGGCTGCCTGGTCCTGGTCGCGTTCGAAGAACGACCGTATCAACTCGAAACGGCTGCTTGGCAGGTTCACCACCAAGTTGGGTATGCGCGCCCCGGCGGGAACGCCGACCGCGTAGTCGCCGACCGGCAGTTCAACCACCGATGCGTCGGTGCGCCACGGAGTCGCCACAGAGGGCGGCTGGTCGTAGACGCAGCGGAAACCCAGGTACGGCGAACGGTAGCCGCGCGGCGCTTGCCGGTAGAGGACCGCCAGGCTGTGCAGCTGGCGCGGCGCGTCGTAGCCGTTGCCGCCCATCACGCCGGCCGTCGCCGAGCGGTCGTTGCCGTCGTCGGCCCACTCCGAGACGCCGTGCCCCAGGTCCGCGATGCCTTCCGGCGTGTTCGTCTCGGCCGTTGCGCCGCAACGTCTGGCGGCATTCAGCAGCGGGTCGATGGTGGACCATCCGGCGGCGTTGAACTCGTCGCCCCAGGGGTAGAGCCGGCCTTCCCGGCCAACCGCCGCGGCAATCCACTCGTCGGCGCTGGGCAGGCGTCCAGCCGCCGCTCGGCAATAGCCGTAGGCATCGAACCAGGTGACGCCGGAGGCCGGCGCATCCAGCCGACCGCTGATGGCATGGCCGTGCGACGTGCTGCGCGGACGCCAGTCGTTCGGCTGGCGCGGAACGGCCGGGGAAGCGCGCGGATTGAACGCGCTCCACTGGGCGAACTTGGCGAACGCTCCTTGCCGCACCTCGCAGCGATCGAACCAGATCGGCCGCTGCAGCGCGTGGGCCCGCGGTCCGGCGTCGAATACCGGGTCGAAGGAACGAATGTAGCGCAGGTGGGGCAGTTGCCGCAGCAGCACTTCGTCGAAGCGACGGCCGGTGCCAGTCGCCCGGCTGCCAGGCGACGAGTCGTCCGCGCCATCGGCATGGACGTCGGCATACTGAAGCCGCACCGGCACCGTGTCGAAGGCGTACCAAAGCGGCAAGAGCTTTAGCAGCGCGGCCAGCGAACAGCCAAGCACCAGGAGCGCAAGCAGCCAAGCGCCAATCCGCATCCCTCCCCGACGGCCCCCGGCAAGCACGCCGCTCTCGGACGACGTGCTGCCGGGCGCCAATTCGCCAGCCGCGACGGTCAACGCCGCCGCCAGGTTCTGAACACCACGCCGCCGGCGAACAGGGCGGTCAACGCGCCGAACAACAGCAGCTGCCTGAAGTCGTCGCGCAGCCTCACGTTGGCGAATTGCGACTCGACGCGGACGCCGCCGATTTCGACGGCGTTCTCGTCCACCGGCAGCAGCAAGCGCCCGCGCGCGTCCAGGCCGGCGTAGACGAAGCCGAGCACGAAGTCGTCGCGTTCGGCGTTCACCAAGGTGACGATGCGCCAGCGCGGCTCTTGGCGGGAGTCGCCGGAGTCCGGCAGCAGCAGCAGGGAGTGGCGCTGCAACGGGAGGCGCAGACCTTCGTGAATGGCGGCGTGCAGGCCGAGTTGCAACGTCACTCGGGCGATTGGCAGGGCGTTCGATGTCGACTCCGCCGCCAGCAGCTGCGGCTCTGGCTGATCGCCGTCGCGAAGCCATGCCGCCCGCTGCACCGGCTCGCTGGCGAACACCGTCAACGCCTGGCCGAGAACGTCCTCGCTGCTGACGATCTCGAGTTCCACGGCTGTGGACTCCGGTTTGCGCGGCGTCTCCAGCAGGAACGCCAGGCTGCGCAGCATGCGGCTTTGCTGCGCATCCGGCGGCGGCAGGCGCCGGGCGCGTTCGAGCACGTCGCGGGAAAAGTCGAAGCGCGCGAGGCCCGACGGCAGAGCGACGTCCGCGGCGGCCTGCTGCTCGGCCATGTAGGCCAGCAGGCCGCGCAGCACGCTCGTCATGTCGGCGAAGGGCTGCTCTACGTCTTCGGCGCCGTCGCTTTGCACGGCCGGTCGAAAGCGCAGCTTCGGCCCGGCACCGGTGCTGCTGAAGTCCTGGCTGCCGGATGCCGCCTCCGCTTCGCCAGACGCCGCTGCGCCGATGCCGGGCATGGACGCCGACTCGTCGACACCCCCTGGCAGGTCGAAGTACTGCAACCGCTCGTCACCGCTGCCACCGCCGAACTGCGCGTCGCCGGGATACGCTTCGCTGCCGCCGGCCAGCGCCAGCGCCACGTCCTCGGGCAGCGCCGAAGCCGACTGCGCCGCGGGAACGCCCGTCGTATCCGCCCTGCCAACCAAGCCGCCCCGTTGCCCGTCGGCCAGCGGCACTTCCGGCGCCACGCTGGTCGCCAACGCGTTGGGGCCGCCGCGATAGCCGCCGTGGTCGCCCTCGCCAGCGAGAAAGTGCCAGTGTCGAGGCTGGTGGTTGTGCGCCTTGAAGATGGACATGGCGATGTAGAACTGTCGAATGCCGTAGATGTCCACCCGCATCGCCGCCAGCTGGATTGGCGCCAGGCTGGCCAGATAGGCGTCCAGCGCGTTGTCCTGGCGCAGCAGTTCCTCACGCGAGAACGTTCGCCCAGTGTAGTGTTCGCGCACGTAGTCGTCGTGCAGCTCGATGATGGGCATGGTCGCGTGGCGCGGATTGCGGTCCAACGGCGAAGCGACGTAGTCGTGCAGGCGCGCCGGCGGGCTGGTCGGCAGCGCATTCATCACGAAGGAGGTCGCCAGCTCGCGGCTCAGCAGCACCGCCAGGTTCTCCGTCTGGGCGAGCCTGTCCTGCTCCTCCTGGTAGCGATTCATCAGCGTCACGACGATCATGATGATGACGATGGCGACGCTGTTGGCAAGAATGTCGGCAAGGGCGACTCCCGCGAACGGCGGAAACAGACTGCGGCGTTGGGGCGGCATTCCTTGACTGCGCCGCTGCGCGGGCGCTATTCGACCTCGGTGGCCGGCGCTGCCACTGCCTTCCTGATGTAGCTTGGAATGTCGTTCAACGACACCAGCTTCAGCAGTTCGTCGTCCGCGACGATCCAGCCGATGGAGATGCTGCGTTGCGGCCAAAGGCGCATCAGGCAGTTGCGCGCAGCGGCCATCGTCGGCACGCTCCGTTCAAGAATCGCGAAGATGATCTGCTGCCTTTCCGCCTGATAGACCTGCCTCGCGTAGCGCACGAAGGGGCTGTCCGGCTGGCAGATCTCGGCCTTGGCGACGGCTTCGTTGGTTTCGACGACGCGCAGCTCGGCGGGGAAGGCGAGCACCACGAAACCGCTGCCGTTCCGTCCCCAGCCGACGCGGTACAGGCCCTCTTCGGTGGCGGCTTCCAAGCGCTCGGCCACCGCCGCCTGGGAGAGCAGGTTCATCATCAGGAACAGCACCAGCAGCAAGGCGAAGATGCCGCCGAATATCTCCACCATCGGGGCGCTGTTGGCATCGTCCTGGCTGCCGCCCGCGACCGACCTGCCCGACCGACGGCGCGAGCGATCGGGCAACTCCGGCTCTCTTGCGACGTCGTCGCCCGCGGCGACGGTCATGGCGACGCGGAAGACTCTTCGGAGGCCGCCACCGGGCTGATCCTGCCGTGCCGCCCATGCATCCGGGCGGCGCGTACGCGGCCTTCGTAGCGAACCAGCACGTCGTCCTCCCAGCGTTGCAGGGCAGTCTGAATCAGCATCAGAAACACGCTCAGCGACAACGCGATCAAGGTGGTGTCGAAAGCGATGCCCAGCGGCGCGATGGCCTGTCCCAACTCGCTGGACAGCGCCCCCAGGCTGTCGCCCGAACCGATGATGTCCTGAATGCCAGCGGCGGCCAAGGAGATGCCGAGCACCGTGCCGATGAAACCGAGAATCGGGATCGCCCAATTGACGTAGCGCGGTACGACGTAGAAGTCCGCCGCCTTCTTCCACACCAGGTGCATGTAGTCATCGACATCTCCTGCCTCGTCGGCGAGAAGCGCCTGGGAGTGGGCGCGCATGAGGATGGCACCTTCGCCTCCAGCCGGGTGCGCCATGGCGCGCTGCTCGCGCCACAGCACCCAGGCCTTGTTGGCCAGCAGCAGCAAGCCCCAGAAGAACAGCGCCAGCGTCAGCGGCGGAATGAGGCCGCGCTCGATGAACTTGGCCGCCATGCCCTGCCAGTTCGGGAACGCGAGGCCGACGTAGCGAATCGACAGCAGCGCGCCGCCGGCAACCGCTACCGCCAATACCAGCGTCAGAATCAGCGGCGGCCCGCCGAGCGCAACTCCCACCCGGTCTGCCACCGAGAGCTCCCGCGCCGCTTCGCCGGCTCGATTCTGCGCCAGGTAGACGACGTACACCGCCGGCGCCAGCAGCAGCAAAGGCAGATGCTGCTCGAGCCGAACCGGGGCGCCGTTCAGCAGCGGAACAACGCCCGCCAAGCAGACGACGGCGCCGATGGCAACGAGGAGCATGAAGCCGAGCGCTTCGGCGCAACGATCGGCAGCCTCGCCAGCTACCCGGCGCAGCGCAACGGGCACGGCGCCAGCGACGGTGCCCATCAAGGCACCCCACCACAGCGATATCGACAAGGCGTGCGCCAAGGCGAGGCACGACACGACGCAAAGTACGAAGAACACGGCTAACAGGAAGATTGGCTTCACGGACGGCCCTTGCTTTGGTTCGGCGACTCGAAGCGCCCTTGCGGGTCAGCGTGTGCATGGCCCTCTCGGCTTGTGCGAGATCATCCTCGCGCCCAATGGCCAATACGCTGTAGGGCGAAAAAAAGGGCGTACACATTACATGTACGCCCTTGGCGTCTGATGCGACGCGCCGAACCCTTGGCGGGCCCGGCGCGCTGCGGTCTACTGCACGTCGTAGGTGACGGTATCCGTCGACTGGTCCATCTTGTTCACGATGGTCGTTGCCACGTCCACCAAGGTCTCAGGCGCGACCACGGCCAGCGTTGCCGCGGTACGGGTGCCACCCTCGAGGGTTACGGCATCCGCTACCTTGATCACCATCGTCGCGTTCGCCGGCACCGTGCCTTCCGCCATGTGGCCGGGCGTCGCCGTCACGTCGTCCTCGGTCGTGAACATCAGCTCGTAGTCGGCAGGTACGTTGCCCCGGTTGACGATGACGATACGGTTGTTGTAGTTCTCGAACGTCGTCAGGAAGGGCAGCCGCACCGTGGTGCCGTTGCGCTCGATGGTGCCGATGGTCATCGCAGCCACGCTTGCCGGAGGGAAGTGCGCGGTGGCGTTCTTCACGTAGGCCACCGCTGCGGCGATGCTCGTCTCCGGAATCTCCTGGGGCACCGCCGGCGTCGTGCGGTTGTTGTCGTGATCGACCAACCTTCGAGCGACGCAGAGCGTCCTCGCACCTGCTGCCACACTAACCGTGCCTTGGCCTTTGGTTTCGCCCTTCGACGCAACGGTCACGCCCGCCGGGGTACCGGTGCAGTCGGCTGCCGAGTGCATGCTGAAGGTGCCGAACTCAAGACCGCCAGTGGCCGTCAGCGTAACCGCCCCAGACCTCAGAACATCTCTCAACGTAGCGACCTTTCCACCGCCCACGATGGACTTCAGATGGTTGGTGTTCAACGTCACCGTTACCGTGCCCAGCGGCTTCCTGCCGCCGCCGACGAAGTCGGTGAACCGAGGGTTCGTCGCCACGTTGGCCACTGCGGGGCTGGTACCTGCCGTGACCTTGGTGGTCACGCTCGACGCCACAGCCACGCCGACTTTCGACGCCCTCTTCAAGGCGTTGGACTGCCCCACTGCCGTGCCAACGTCGGCGTAGGCACCGTAAGAGAAGCTGCCGGTGGTTGCCCCGGTCTTGATTTCCAGAAGGTCGTGCAGTGCGAAGTAAATGGGCCAACTCGCCTGTGCATCGCCACCAGTAGACGTAATCCCGAAGATCACATGGCTGTCACCCTTTTGGCCGCCAGCTTCTAGGGTACGGGTGTGATCCGGACCGCCTGTGGTAATCAGGCAGACATCGTTGAAGCTGCTAGTGATCGCCGTGCGGAACTTCATGTTGGTCAAGTCCAAACGGACGTAGCGCGTCTGGTCTTGACCAATCCTCATGCCGAGCCCAACGCGCACAGCAAGACTCGTCGAGGTGGACGTCGAAGATGGCGCGCCACAGGCACCTGCTGCCGCTGTCTCGTCCACCCTCAGGGGGTGGTGGTCGGCCGGAGCCGTAAGCGCGCCCAGGGTTTCCTTGGAGAACGTAACCGTTCCGACAGGGGAGGTGGCTCCGCCACGGGCGTCCAAGTTGATCACCGCGTGAGCGCTGACCCCCAGCAACGCCATGACCGCCAAGATGGCCGCCGAAACGGCCTGCGTAGTCTTCCGGTAGAGCATTCTGCTACTCCTTAAGTGTTTCCAGTCAAACCGACACGTCGCCATGTCGAATCAGCCCGCCGCCCTTGAGAAGCCCACGCCCTCCCGCGCCATACGGCCGATCGCCGCGTACTATACACGGCTGAAACCCTCTGGCAAGGACTTTTTGCAACCTTCTTCCCTGTGGCCGACAGCCCCATCTTATGCACAGCGAAAAACCCATTGCAAGCGCTTTTTTCGGCTTCCTCGGCACCTTGCATGCAGCCAGCGGGCGCGGCCCTCACTCCATGAAGCGGCGGTGCAGCTCCAGCTCCTGCTTGATCCGCTCGGTCAGCGCCCGGCCTTCCTCGTGGCTGGTGATCACGTAGGGGGTCACCATCACCACCGTTTCGGTGCGATCCTCCTGATAGGTGTCGGAACGGAACAGGCGGCCGAGCAGCGGCACCCTGGCCAGCCCGGGCAGTCCCTTGCCGCCGCTGCTCTGGTTGAGGGAGGTGAGCCCGCCCATCACCATCGAGCCGCCGTCGCGCAGCGTCATGCTGGTGCCAAGGCTGCGGTCGAGGATGGTCGGCGTGCCAGCGAGGCTGGTGGCGGCGGTGGGGCGCGCCTCGCTGAGTTCCTGGCTGATGGTCACGTCCACCAGGCCATTGGCTTGGACGATCGGCTCCACGGTCAGCAGCACGCCGGTCTTGCGGTACTGCACCTGCTGGGTGATGGCGGTGGTGCCTTCCACCTGCAGGCCCGCGCTGGTGGTGTTCTGCACCACGGTGGGGATTTCGTTGCCGACGTCGAACTGCCCGGTGCCGCCGCTCTTCACCACCAGGCGGACGTTGGAGCGAATCGACACGCGGCTGTCGTCGTAGAAGAAGTTGAGCATGCCGCGGGTTGCGCCGCCGCTTTCCAGAACCAGCGACAGCGCCTTGGACGTCGGCCCCAGGCGCCTGAGGGTGCCGCCGCTCACCTGGCGGCCGTCGCCGATGCCGCTCTTGAACAGAAACTCGACGCCGGAGCCGCGCTCGTCGGTCAGCGTCACTTCCACGACGAGGAGATCGATCAACACCGAGGGCACCGGCTTGTCGATCTCGGCCAGCACGGCGAGGATGTCCGCCCACTCCTTGCCGGCGCCGCGAAACAGCAGCAGGTTGCGGTTTTCGTCCACGACGAAGCGGCCAGCGCGGGCGGACTCTCTGGCCTCCCTCGCCGGCCCTTCCGGCTCGTCCGCCGACGATCCGGCTTGCCGCGCGGAGCGCGCACTGCGGGAATCGTCGCCGAGCATGGCGTTCAGCGTGTCGGTCAGTGCAGCGGCCTGGGTGTGCTGCACGTGGTAGGTGAACCAGGCGTCCTCGATGGTTCCCTGGCGACGCTGGTCGAGCAGCAGCACCCACTCCTCGACGTGCTCGACGGTGGCATCGTCCCGGGCGAAGACGACCAGTTTGTTGATGCTGCGCAGGGGCAGCAGCACCACGGCAGCGGCCGGGCTCTCCGATGCGCCCGTTCTTACCGAGTAGCCCTCGCTCAAGAGGATGTCGTTGAGCGCCTTGGCCATTTCCTGGACGTCCATGAACACCGGCTCGATGAGTACGCTGCGCTGGCCTTCCAAGACCGGCAGGTCGAGCGCCTCGACGATCGCCAGGGCGCGCCCCACCATCTCGATGTTGCCCTTCAGCAGCAAGGCGTTGCGCATGCCGTCGGGCACCACCTCCAGCTGCTGCCTGAAGATGCCCGACAGGAGGGACACCAGACGCGCCGTGCGCACGGCCTTCAAGGGGACGAGCTGGAATACCACCCGGTGCGTGGGCGGCACTTCCGGGCGCGCTCGACCGCTGACCAGCAGGGGAATGCCCTGGGAGGTGATTTCCTCGCTGGCAAAGAACACCAGCAGGCCGCCCTCTTCCACGACGTCCACTCCGTAGTGGCGCAGCACTTGGCGAGCGGTGGCGAACAGCTGGCTGGGCGGCACCGGATCGGCGATGCCCAAGGTCACCAGATCCGTCTTGCCGCGCAGCTCCGGGGCGATGTGGAACGACATGCCGAGCAGTTCGCCGAAGACTTCGTTGACGAATGCCTGCAAGGGCGCGTCGGCGAACTTCAGCGGGCCGATGGGATCGCCTTCCAGGTCCTTGCCGAGCGGGTCTTCGGCGCCGGCCACCAGTGCGCCCCGTCTTGGCAAGGTGGGGGTTCGCACCACCGAAACGCTCGGCAGCTCGGCATCGACGTCCACGGCGGCTGCCGCCGGCGCCGCGGGCGGCGGCTTCGGAGCGCGGATCGGTTCAGGGAACGGCTGCGTCCTTACCTGGGCGCAAGCGGCAACGACCAACAATGCGCCGAGGGCGACGCCGTTCTGAATGCAGCGGATGCTCATTGCGAACTCGCTTCTCCTTCGGGTGTCGGCGCTGGGGCCGGCGCCGAGGTTCCGGCGTCGTCATGGGCTGGTGCCGCCGACGCCCTAGGAAACAATACCAGCTTCGCCCGGGCGCCCGTGGAGTCGCGCAGGGTGACCGAATTGCCGTCCACGGCAACCAGCGTGCGGCCATCGCGCAAGACATCGCCGGGATGCAGGCGCCTGGTGCGGTCGTCCGGCAGCGCCATGAGAACGGCGTATTCGCCAGCGTGCAAGGTAACGCCGAACAGGCCCACTCTCGCCAGTTCCGGGTTGATGGCGCTGCCCGACAGCGACACGACCGTTTCGGCTGCCGGATTCGTCGCTTGCTCGCGCCGCTCGGCGAGGGATCTGCCCCAGCGCGTGCTGGCCAGAAACGCCGTCAAGTCCTCCGGCGCGGACTTGCCCGGCAGCGGCGCGTCGAAAGCGTCGCGCACGTCTTGACGGTCTGCCGGCGGCGACAGCGGCCACAGCCACGCCGCCCAGGCGGTGGCGACGCAGCCGGCAACCGCCAGCGCCAGCGGCGGGCGGTAGCGCAGGATGCGTTTGGCGGCGCTGATGGCGCTGGACATCGTCTGGTTGCTCGGCCGTTGGAAAACCCGCACGACGGCACCGCTCTTTCTGGCCGGCCCGCCACCGTGCCAAGCTATCTGAGCCGGAACGCCCCCTCCCACAGGTTGTCGTAGTCGCCGTCCGCCACGACGAACTGCCCGGTGCGAATCCGGGCGATGTCGTACGACGGCAACGGGATGTTGGCCAAGCACGTTCCATCGACATGCACCCCGTCCTCCTGCAACTCGAAGTCCTTGTTCTCGAAACCGCGTACTCCGGGCAAGTCGGCCGGGTCGCTCGGGAACACGTGCAGAAAGAACAGCGCCTCCGTGGCTACCGACTGGCACTGTTCCTTCACGTAGAGCAGGTTGTTGGCGACCAGGTACACGTCGTAGTCGGAGCGGATGACCGGCGCCCGGCCCGACTTCAGCGCCGTCAAGTAGTCCCGGGCTGCTCGCGCTGCCTTGTGCAGGTCGACCCGCGCCAAGAACTCGTCGGTGGACAGGTCCGCGCGGGTTTCCTCCGCCCACAGGTTGTCGAAATCGTCCTCGTCCACCGTGAACTGGCCGGTGCGAACAACAGCGACGGCATAGCCCGGCAGAGGAACGCCGGCCAGGCAAACCCCATCGGCCTGGGTCCCGTACAGCCGGAAGTCGAAGTCCAGGTTGTTGAATCCCGGCGCGGTCAGATCGGCAGTGTCGGCAGGATAGACATGGAGCAGAAAGTAGGGGAGCAGGTCGTCCTCCGCGCACGGCTCCTTGGTGTAGACGAGGTGGTTTTCCGTCATGTACACATCGTACTGGGAACGGATCACCGGCAGGCTTGCCGCCCGCAGCAAGGCCAGGTAGTCCCGGGCCGGCAGCGCCGCCGCCCGCACCGACTTCACCGGCACGGCCGTCGGCAACACCACCTCGGACACGCACAAGCCCTCGAACACTCTCGTCTTGCCGGGCAGGACGGCCGGTGTTGCCTCGCCCGGAACGTTCCAGCTCCATACGATGACGTCCTCCGGCCGGCAATTGCGCGCCAGCGCCAAGCCCACCCGGTGGCTCACCATCAGCCCCACATCTTCTTCCAGGTAGTCGAAGTGCGACGCCATCTTCTTCCAGATCAGATCGGCGACGGCCACGTCCTCCTGTTCCGTTTCCGCTTCGTCGGTGGCGACCGTTTCCTCCGGTTCCGTCGCAACACTGATGTTGAGCAGCTTCCCGACGCCATCATCCAGCGTCCCTCGGTAGAGGGCATTCTCGAAGTCGCGCGGGGTGATGTTGACAAAGTGGGTTATGCCGAACGGCCGAAGGTTGGGGCCATACTCGCCAAAGGCGTCGGCCGCGTTCGTCGTCCGAAGGAAGTCGTAGGAATTGGCCACGCCGTCCAGGTTGACCACCGGAAAGCGGCTGAAGTAGCCGACCAGGCCGGAGTCCCAAGACCCTACAACACTCCCCTCGGGCAGGATGCGGTTGGACACCTGCGTCCCCATGTAGACGGCCGGCGCCCATCTGGCCTTGGCGATGGAGTTGCTGCTGCGCTCAACGAACCGGAACGGTTCGGCGAAGTCCGCTCTGGCGAGCAGCGCGTCTATCCCGACAACTGCCACGCCGAGGCTCAGCAAGCGGGCCATCCCGCGCCAGCGGGAACCAATGCAGCGCCGAATCAGGTAGATGACGACGCAACACCGTACCGGAATGATCAGCGCCGTCAGCAGATAGGCGGGAACGAAGTACCAGGGGAACTGCCCCTGGAGGGAGGGATGCACCGTCAGCACGGTCTGGGCGAACTTGGCGATGTGGCCGACGCCCAAGCTGAACGCCCCTACCAGGAAAGCCAGCAACAGCCAGTCCCGCCGGTGCTCCGCACGGCGGGCCAGCCACCCGATCAGCGGCGCATAGACGCAGACCTCCAGCGCCACCAGAAGTTCGTAGCCGAATGCCGGAATCTGCAACGCAGCGCGGAAGTTCTCCAGCAGGTGGTAGCTTCCCTCCCACATGTTCTGAGACCACGCGGCCTTGACAGCGCCGCTCACCGGCACAAGGCCGCCGAATACCAGCCAGTTGTAGGCGAAATAGAGCAGGATGCCGGCCAGGGCAGCCAGGAAAGGCGCCGCCGCGGCGAGGATGAGCGGGGAACGCCAAGCCACCGGCCCGGCAGTGGCAAGGTCCGACAACAGCTGTCGCAAGGCCAGCGCTGCGCCCAAGGCGGCGGTGGCGGCCAGGGATATGGCGACGTACTCCAGCCGCGCCCAGGGCAGGGCAAAGGCCACGGCGGCCAGCAGCCACTGCCAGCGCACCGGCTGCCGGGCGTACAGCCCCAGCGCCAGGAAGAGCATCCCGAGCATGAACAGCGCCGCCGACGCTTCCAGCCCGCCGTACAGGACGGGATTCCGGTAGAGCATCGGCGGCACGGCGAACAGCAGCAGCCAGGGCTGGCCAGTGATCCGAGCGGCGGCGACCATCAGGACGACCGCCCCGGCAATGAGCAGGATCTCGAAACCCTTGATGCCGAACAGCGCCGTTTCCGCGTCCATGAACCAGTAGAAGGGCGTGATCAGCAGCAGCCAGAGGGGATGGTAGCCGTTGGTTTGGGTGATGCCGCCGTCGAAAGTGGAGAACTGCCCGGCGGCCATGTTCCGGGCGATCTGGAAGTAGTAGAAGGAGTCGTCCCAGTTGACGTCGCGGATGATGTTGAGCAGGTCGAAGCGGCTCAGCAGATACCAGCCGAAATAGAGCCCGTAGGCCAGGATGCAGGCAAGGAAGAGGACGAACGGCGCGTTGCGCCACGGCCGGGATCGGACGACAGGGTCGGCGACGACACGCGGCCACTCGGCCGTCGGGGCGGCCAGGATGCTCACCTGCTGGTACGGCATCTTCGACAACGCCTAGCCGGCGCTCGACGCTTCGATGCCCACGAAGTAGGCAGAGACGACGAGCACCATGTAGGAGTTTCGCCCAGGCGTCAGATCCAGCCGGTCCACCACCAGCTTCTTGGCATGGGTTGCGACGGCATGCACGACCTCGAGTTCCGCACCGGCGTCGTAGCGGGCGGTCAGCTGCGCCTGCACGCGCCATATGCCCTGAGCTTCCGGCACTTGCTGGATCAGGCCGGAGCGCACGCGAAGCTCGCGCAGGCCGCCGCGCCCGGCAATGCCGTCGAGCACGGTGCGCAGCTGCGCTTGCGCCTGGGCTTCGGTTTCCGCGCGCCAGAGTTCGTCTTCCAAGGCGCTCTCGGCGGCGCGCAGTTCGTCAAGGCGCTGCTTCCAGTCCTGCTGCGTCAGCATGGCTTGCACCCGTTGCAGACGCTCGCTGGCGGTGGCGTAGTCGCCGTAGGCGAGGCGGGCGTCGTCGACGCGCAGCAGCAGCCAGTAGAAAAGCAGCAGGCCAAGCAGCGTCCAGGCGCCAAGGCGCAAGCGCGGATTGCCGCGAAACTCGGCGCCGACGCGGGACAGCGCATCGACGGCAGACCTGCCGGCGTTCAACGACCCACCCCGAGCACCAGCTCGATGCTGCCCGGTTGTCCCGAGGGGCCCACTTCCACTTGCGGGAAGTGCGCTTCCAAGGCCTCGACGTAGGCGACGGTGTCCAGCCCGGGGTCTTCCACCAGCACTCTGAGCTCGCCCTGCTGGTAGCGCCAGCGCTGAAAGCGGGCGGCTTCGCTGGGCAACGCCTGATCGATCACCGCCATGACGCGCGCCTGGGACGGCTGCGCGAGCACGTCCGCCATCACGCCGATGCGCTGCTGCGCGCGCAGCATCTCGTTGCGGGCGGCGAGCGCCGGCGCCAGCTCCTGCTGGCGGGCGTTGAACTCGGCTTCGACGGCGGCGGCCGATGCCCGCGCTTTCCAGGTGCGCACCTCGAAGCCGAGCGCGGCGGCGGCGAGAAGAGCAGTCGCGCAGACCGCCAGCGGCCACTCGTTGGCGGCCAGCCACTGTCGAAGCGTGACCGCGCTGGCCCAGGGGTCGGCGGCCGGCGCTGCTGGCTGCCAGGTTACGGAGCCGGTCTCGCCGGCGATGCCCTGGCGGCGCAGAAACGAGCCCAGGCGGGCGTCGTCGGGACGCTCGGCGAGCCAGAGCGAATCGTCCAGCACGCCGCCGCGCCAGCTTTGCAGCTCGAAGCCCTGGCTGCACTGCTGAACGCGGACGCCATCGCTCTGGCGTGGGTAGAAGACGGTTTCCGGCCGCTGGCGCAGGCTGTCGGCGAACTTGGCGAAGTCGCTGTCGGCCATCCGTGGCGCTGTTTGGTCCTGATCCCACAGCCAGATCATCGCTTCGGCCTCGTGCCAGACGCAGTGATGGCCGGTGTTGACGAACGGGCTCCACACCGGCAGCTTGAGTTGCAGCGCGGCTGGACGTCGAGCCCGAGGCACGTGGGCGAAGCTCTCGCGTCGATACAGGCACAGATCGCGGCCAACCACCCAGTGCGGATGGGTCGAGGCAACCGGCAGGACGGCCACGCCGCCGCGAGTCTGAATGGCGTTAGGGCGATTGGAGAAGCGGCGTCGCAGGCTTGCGAAGCTCTCCTGAATCGACAACCACGGGTTCTGAATAACGGTACTCCTTGCGCCATGGCGCTGCGACGGCCGTCGGCGTCAGACGGATGCCGAGGACGGACCGAACGCCACCCTTCGCCGACCAGGTGGCAATGCGCAGCCACGCCGATGGCACCGTGGCAACCAGCGCGGGATCCAGCGCCGGATAAACGCCCGTCAGCGCACCCACCTGGCCGAGGCTCGCCACCGGGCGTCGGGCGCGTTCCTCGAGCAGGGGCCGAATGCCTTCGGCATCGAGATCGAGCAGCGCCGCCGCGATTGCCGGCCGCATCGTGTTGAAATTGTAGCCGACAGGATAGCCATGTGTCAGCAGCGGGCGCAGCCGGCGCCACCGGGCCGGGCCGATCAGGCGGTTGGCACCCAGGACGTTCTTCAACTCGACGGGGCTTGCCATCGGGAAGTTGGCTGGCGGCGGCAGGCCGCGGCGCCGATAGTCCAGGCGCTCGGCGCCGTCGAGATGGAGCAGGTCGTCCAAGTCGATGTAGTCGCGAATGCGCGGCGTCATGCGGGCGATGTCGGCCCGGGGCACGCCGGCATGGCGCAACGCCGCGGTCAGCAGCGGGCTGCGCGGCGCGTTCACCGAGGCGAGACCGCCTTCGTCCTGGATGGAAAAGCGCACCTCGCCAAGGCCGGCGTAGGCATCGCCGTCGAGGCCGAGCTCGGCAACGTCCGCTGCGACGGCGGGCGCCGGCTGGTCCTGGTTGCGGAACACCTGCTCGTCCTCCAGCAGCAGCGCGCGGTGGTTCATGCGCCCGGTGGTCAGCAGGTAGAGCAAGGTGGCTTCGGTGCTCTGCGCATCCAGCTGGCGTTGCAGCGACTGCTTGGCCAGGCGGGCGCGTTCGACGTCCGCCGCCACCGAACGGTCGATGGCGCCCGCGAGTATCGCCAGCGCGGCCAGCGTCCACAGCGTCGCCACCAGCACGAAGCCCGCGTCGCGGTTCATTTCAAGCTGTCTTCGGAAATGCCGGAGAAAGGATGGGCGTCGACACTCGCCAGCCACAGCGTCCGCCCGCCCTGCAGCAGCCGCACGCCGGTGGGCAGGCGCTGCTCGGGCGCATCCGGCAGCGGCCAGCCGTCGTGCCAGCGCTGGTCCAAGTCGCGATACTCGAACGCGAGGTCGGCGTCGGAGGCGAGAACACGCCAGTCGGTCGCTGCGGAGGCGCCGTCTTCGGCGTAGTGGAGCGCGCGCGAACCGGCGTTTTCGACGACGTGCCAGCGCATCAGCGCCGGCAGCCCCGGTTCCGCGTTCAAGGGCGCCAGGGTGACGCCGGCGAATGCATCGGCGGCGCCGACGAAACGTCGGGACTCGATGTCGTAGGGCACCAGGCCGCGCACCGAGGCGACGAACCAGTGCTGACGCAGCACCGACTGGCGCGCCGTGCCGTGGCGGTCGCGCACCGCTTCGTAGCGGCCGGAGAAGAACGCCATGCCTTGGATCACCAGAGTGCTTAGGAGCGCGACCAGCACGAACACCACCAGCATTTCCATCAGCGACAGGCCGCTGGCGCTTCGACGATGCCCCAGCGCGGCACCTTTGGCGGCGGCGGCCATGCTTCCTAGAACGGCGGCAGCAACAAGCCGGGCGGAAGGCCGCGCACGTTGTCGTGGCCAAGCAGCCGCACCCGCCAGGTGCCGAGCAGCCGTCCGCGCTCGCGAACTTCGATGTCGACGTCGTAGAGGCCGATGTCGTGGTCGCCGAGCTGCCCGAAGGCGTCCTGGCCCTGGCGCACAGGGGCGGCGAGGCGCGCCTGCCAGTCGATGTCGAAGCCCTGGTAGGAAAACGACCCGCGCTGCCGGCGCCAGGGGTTGACGGTCGCCAGCCGCTCCATGGCGTGGACGACCACCGGCTCTTGCTTGGCGACGTCGGCGACCCGCCCCAGGGTGATCAGATTGGTGTTGAAGAGGGCGTAGAGGGCCAGCCCGGCAGTGGCGAAGAGCGTCAGCGCGACGATGGTTTCGAGCAGCGTGAAGCCCGTTGGGCGCGACGAGCGCATGGCACCCGGTCGCGCTAGCCGCCGGCCAGCCGCCGAACGTCGTCGACGGCGCAGTACGGCGACTGCAAGCGTACGCGAACGGCGGCGGCGTCCGGGTGGCTGAGCGTCAGTTCGGCACCCAGGCAGACGCCGCTGGCGCGCACCACGAGCGGTCTGTCGAAGACGAGGCGCCAGCCTTCGGGCACGTCCAGAGGATAGGGCTCGACGTGGATCGGCGCGCCTTCGGACGACGACTCCGTCGTCGCGTCCGTGCCGTACAGCACGTAGTCGCGCCGTTGCAGCAACGCGAGGCGCGGCAGGGCGCCCAGCTGCTTGAGAATCAGGTCCCGCTCCGTGCTGCGCTGGGCGCCGGCGTAGATGCGTTGCAGATTGGGCAGCGCCAGCGTCGCCAGCAGGCCCAAGAGCGCCACCACGACGAGCAGTTCCAGCAAGCTGAAGCCACGCTGCCGGCGCCGGACGGCGAACGCGCCCCTCGGCAGAAACCGTCGTGCCGGCAGACGCGCCACGCCACGCGTTGACGCCATGCGAGGCGGCCTCGGCTCTAGCCGCTGATGCGCCGGTCCGCTGGCAGCACGCCGATGTCGGCGTTGAATCCTTCGCCACCCTCGGCGGAATCGGCGCCTAGGGAGTACAGCGCGAAGCCCTGCGGCGTGTCGGCGGGGAATTCGTAGCGATAGGGGGTTCGCCAAGGGTCCAGCGGCAGATCGTCGTCGAGATAGGGCCCCTGCCAGAACTCGGCGACCTCGGCAGGGGCCGTGGTCAACGCCGCCAGGCCTTCGCTGGCGGTGGGAAAACGGCCGACATCCAAACGGTAGCTCAACAGCGCCCCGCGCAGGCTCTTGATCTGCGTTTTGGCCACCTGCGCCTGGCTTTTCTCGACCTCGCCGAGCAGTCGCGGCGCCACCAGCGTCACCAGCAGGCCCAGAATGACCACGACGATCATCAGTTCGAGCAGGCTCCAGCCCTGCATCGCCCGCGCTCGCCCGCTACACCAGTTCATTGACGCTCGTGATGGCCAAGATCAGCCCGACCATGATGACCCCGACGACGCCGCCAATCAAGAGGATGGCAAGGGGCTCCACCAGCGCCAGCACGCGCTGGGTGCGGCGGGCGCTCAAGTCTTCGTAGAGGTCGGCCAGCGCCCGCATCATCTGCGCCAGCTGGCCGGACTGCTCGCCGACGCGAATCAGGTTGTAGCCGGTGGCGGTGAGCGCGTTCTGCTTCTCCAAGGCGGCGGAGAGGGAACTGCCGCCACGCACCTCCGCGGTCGCACGCTCGAGGAGTTCTCGGCGGTTGGAGATGCGCACGCCGCGCCCGGCCAGCGTCAGGGCGTCCATCAGTTCGATGCGGGCGGCGAGCATGGCGGCCATCACCGAGGCCCACTTGGCCGTGTCGGCCTCGGAGAACCAGCCGCCGATCACCGGCGCGGCGCCCAGCGCATCGACGGCTCTGGCGCGAAGGCGGGGGTTGCGCCACGCGGCGAATGCCGCCAGCGCGACGGCGGCCAGCACCACCGCCAAGAGCGCGGTGTTGTCGTTGAACCAAACGCCGCTGCCAATCACCACGGCGGCGAGGAACGGCAGCTCGTCGGCTTCGGCAAGCAGGTTGGCGAACTGCGGCACGACGAAGAGGAAGATCATCAGCACGGCGGCGATGCCGGCGACGACGAGGATGGCCGGGTAGACCAGCGCGCCGCGAAAGTCGGCGGCGACGCGCTGGTCGTAGCGCATCTGTTCCACGGCGCCGCGCAGGGAGTCCGGCAGCCGCCCGCTCAGTTCGCCGGCTTCGACCAGCTGGTAGACGTACTCCGGCAGCGGCAGCGCGCTCTTGCGCAAGGCGCCGAGGAACGATTCGCCGCGGCCGAGTTCCTGCACCATGCCGGCGAAGGCGGCGACCAGCGCCGGATGGTGGCTGCCGCGGCTTTGCGCCAGCACGGCATCGCCCAAGGCGACGCCGGACTGCAGCAGCGTCGCCAGTTCGTGGAAGGCTACAGTGACGTCGCCGGCGCTCAGCCGGCGGCGCAAGATCGGCAGCGCCGGGCGGCTTTCGCGCACCGCCAGCACGGTCCAGCCGTCGCCGTCGAGGCGGCGCACCAGATCCGCCTCGGACTGCGCCTCCAGCCGACCCTTGCGGGCGCGGCCGGCGGCGTCGACGACTTCGTACTCGTAGTCCACGCTGGCGCCGTGCTCCTCGTACGCGCTTTCGACCGCTAGCCGACTTCGTTGCCGGTGAGCGTCAGGCGCAGCACTTCCTCGGCGGTCGTCTGCCCGTGGGACGCCTTCGCCAGGCCGTCCTGGAGCAGCGTGCGATGGCCTTCGCTGCCGTGCGCGAAGCGCTTCAAGTCGTTCAGGTTGGCGCCCGTCACGATCATGTTCTGCAACTCGTCGGACATCGGCACCAGCTCGTAGATGCCCAGGCGACCGCGGTAGCCGGTGTGCCGGCAGAGGTCGCAGCCTTCGGTCTTCACCCAGCTGCTGCCCAGGGTCTCCCTGGGAACCGAGGCAAGCAGATCGCTGGCCAGGAGCGACGGTTCGACGGGCACCGCGCAGTGCGAGCAGGCGCGCCGCACCAGCCGCTGCGCCTGCACGCCGCGAGTGGGCGCGGCGACGAGGAACGGCTCGACGCCCATGTCGATCAGCCGCGTGAAGCTGGAGACGGCGTCGTTGGTGTGGAGGGTGGAGAGCACCACATGGCCGGTGAGCGCCGAGCGAATGGCGATCTCGGCGGTTTCGAGGTCGCGGATTTCACCGACCATCAGGACGTCCGGGTCTTGCCGCAGAATGTGCCGCAGGGCGCGGGCGAAGGTGTAGCCGATGTCGGCGTGAACCTGTATCTGGGTGATGCGCGGCATCTGGTACTCGACCGGGTCCTCGACGGTGATGATCTTCTTCACGCCGTCGTCGATGGCCTGCAGCGCCGCGGCCAGGGTCGTCGACTTGCCCGAGCCGGTGGGGCCGGTGACCAGCGCGATGCCGTTGCTGGCGTTCAGCCACGAGCGGAACAGCGCCAGGTGGTCGGGCGCCATGCCGAGCTTGTCCAGCACGAAGTCGTCGCGTTCCTGGGCCAGCAGGCGCAGGACGATGGACTCGCCGAAGGCGCAAGGCACGGTGGAAACGCGGATGTCCATGTCCCGGCCGGCGATGCGCTGGGAGATTCGCCCGTCCTGGGGCAGGCGGCGCTCGGCGATGTCGATGCCAGCCACCAGCTTGATGCGCGACGCCACCGCGGGAAAGCGTTCCATCGGCTGCAACAGGCGCGTATGCAGCACGCCGTCGATGCGCATGCGCACGGCGAAGTTCTCCTCCGCCGGCTCGACGTGGATGTCCGAGGCGTCCAGGTCCACCGCCTGGGAGAGCACGTTGTTGACCAGCTCGATGATCGGCGCCTCTTCGGCCATTTCGCGCAGCAGCCGCGCGTTGTCGCCGGAGAAGAGGCCGGCGATGGCGCGTTCCTTGCGCACGAACTCGAGCAGACGGTCGACTTGATGGCTGGGCGCCAGGCAGAAGTCCACCGGCTCGCCGGGGTAGAAGTAGGCCAGCGTTTCCATCAGCACGCGGCTTTCGACGTCCCGCGCCAGGCACTTCAGCCGGGCGTCCTGGCGCCAGAGCAGCGCGGCGCTGTCGAGGAACCAGTCGAGCTTGATGGGCGAATCGGCCATGAAGCGGTAGACGTCGATGTCCTCGGGCAGATCCTGGTCGCCGCGCAGGTAGTCGATGCCAAGCAGCTCGGACTGGGCCTGCAGGACGACGTCTTCCGACACGGCGCCGTTGGCGACCAGAATGGCGCCGACGCGACCGCCCACGGTTCTTTGGATTTGCTCGGCCTTGTCCAGGTCGCCACGTTGAACGGCGTTGCGGTCGAGCAGCAGTTCGCCCAGCGCGTCCATGCGGCCTATCATACCGAAGCCAAAGGCGCCTGCCGAAGCTGCGCGCCTGGCAACGATATCCGATGACACGAATCGCACCGAAGATCTGGCCGCTGCTTGCGGCGCTGACGCTGCTTGCCGGCTGCGGCAGCGCACCCGAAGAGAACGAGCATCCCGGCAAGGCCGTCTATCTGCGCTACTGCTTCGCCTGCCACCAGGCGGGCCTGGCAGGCGCGCCCAAGTTCGCCGACCGCGACGCCTGGGCGCCGCGCATCGCCCAAGGCGCCGACGCGATGCTCGAAAACGTCGTGCGCGGCATGGCGCCGGGAATGCCGCCTCGCGGCGCCTGTCCGGCTTGCGACGACGAAGCGCTGGCGGCGGCGGTGGACTATCTGGTCACGAACGCGCGCTAGATTGCTCAAGCGGCCCCGCCTTGACGTTCGCGTCAGTACATCCGCGAGACGTAATCCGCACGGGAGCATGGTGATCGTCGACGGAGTGCAAGGCGATGAGCCGCAGCCGGCGACTCGTCGCCGAAGATTCGCCCGATCGGCGTCCGCGTCGCACATGCGACATTTGGTGGCGTCCCACTGAACAACACGCCACTGGCCGGCATAGGTTGGGCTTGGGCAGAGGTGCCGCAGCGCTTCCTGAAGGTAGCCGCTTTGGCCGATGCCGCTTTGCCGCAGTGCCGCACATCCGGGGCGATTTCCCACGTCCCGCCAGGCGACGACGACGGCGACTTCCCACATCCCGCCGGGGCGATGTCGCACGAAAATTTCAGCCCGTTGCCGTATCGCCGCACGCGGTCGCCGGCGCACAGTGCCGCCCATGGCACCATGGATCCGACACAGCGACGAGTCCGGCAAGCGGCTGTTCTCGCACCGCCGCATGGTCGCGGACCTCGTCCGCCTGCTCGGCGACCCCTGGGTGGGCGACCTGGACCTCGACCGCCTGGAACGCCTGCCGGCGGAGCACGTCGCGGGCGGCCTCCGCGTCCGCCGGGCCGACATGCCCTGGTGGGCGCCCTTCAAGCCCGGCGCCGGCCGGCCCGCCGGCGCCGGCGTGATGTTCCACATCGAATTCCAATCGAGTCCGGACGCGCGGATGGCGGAGCGGCTGCTGGAGTACGTGGTGCTGCTGCGCGGCGACCTGCGCCGCTCCGGCTGGATGGCCGCGGACGGCGGCCGGGTCGTGGCGCACGTGCCGCTGGTGGTGTACAACGGCAGCGCCAGGTGGCGCGCGCCGCTGCGCCTGGACGAGCGCGGGTGGATGCCGCGGGAACTGCGCGCTCTGCAGCCGCGCCTGGCCGGCCGGCTGGTCGACGCCAGGGACTACGGACGACGATGCGGCGGACGGCAATCTGGTACGGGCCGTGCTGGCGCTGGACGCGGCGTCGGCGGAGGGGCTGCCGCTGGCGCTTGCGCGGGCCGAGACGCTGTTCTCGGCGGCGGACGACCAGGAACTGTGGCGGTCGTTCGTGGCATGGTGCGGCGGCGTTCTGAGTCCGCGGCTGGGCGGCCGGCTGCCGATTCTGGTTCACGACAAGGAGACGACGATGCTTGCGGAAACGCTTCGAGAGCGGGACGAGCTGAAGATCGACGAAGGCCGGCAGGAGGGCCGGCAGGAAGGCCGGCGGGAGGTGCTTTGCAGCCTAGCGAGCCAGCGCTTCGGCGCGGCCACCGGCGCCGAGTTGGCGGCTTTGCTCGCGGGCGTCGAGGACGGCGCCGAACTGGCGCGGATCGGCACGTTGATCATCGACTGCGGCAGCGGCGCGGACTTCCTCGCTCGCGCACGGCTTCGCTAGAGCGGACGGGCCAACGCCGCGCTTGGGGCGCCAGGAGCCTCGCGCCGGCGCTCGCGGACCAAGCGCCATCGGCCGCCTGGCCCGCTCGGTGCCGTGCGGGTGCTCACTCCTTGCGGCCTCCGAAACCACTGTTCAAGGCGGGCCGAGCATCTTCTGCCACCAAATGTCGCACACCCGTTCGCGTCGCGCACGGCGTGCTCGCGACGTACACGGTGCTATACTCCCTCGCTTCGGCCAGCGGCCGACCCGCCGTCAGCAACTGCGAGAAGCCCTACCCAGTGGCAGTACGAACCACTTTCGCCGTCCTTGTGATCAGCCTGGGCTTGAGCTGGCACGCCCATGCCGACAGCCACGAAGCCGAGGCCGATGTCGAAGCCGGGCGCGCGCTGTCCGCTCCTTGCGTTGCCTGCCACGGCGACGACGGCAACAGCGCCGTGCCGAGCTACCCGAGCATCGCTGGCCAGAACTACCGCTATCTGGTTCGGCAAATGCAGATGATTCGCGATGGCGAACGGCCGGCGCCGCTGATGGCCGGGCAGATGGACAACTACTCGGATCAAGACATCGCCAACCTTGCCGCCTTCTACGCCAGCCAAGCCGCCAAGGTCGGCCAGGCCGTGCCCGAGTCCGTGGCGCTCGGCGAGGCCATCTATCGCGGCGGCCTGCTGCCGAAGCAGGTGGCGGCGTGTACGGCGTGCCACGCGCCGGACGGCAGCGGCAATGCCCTAGCGGGTTTTCCCAGCTTGTCCGGCCAGCAAATGGACTACGTGATCGATCAGCTTCGAGCGTACCGCGAGGGCGAGCGCACCACCGACGAAGAGTACGGCGGCATGATGCGGCAGACAGCGGCGCGGCTTACGGATGGCGAGATTCGCGCCGTCGCCAACTACGTACACGGGCTGCACTAGGCGGATGCTGCCGCCGAAGCCGAGGAAGGCGACGCTGCGCGCCGCGTGTCTAGGCGTGGCGGCCTTTTGCGCCTTGGCGGTTGCCGCCGAGCAGCCCGAGCCGGCCGGGCTGCAAGAGGGCGTCCACTACACGAAGCTGCCCATCCCGGTGGAAACCCGGGACGCAGCCAGAATCGAAGTGCTGGAGGTGTTCTCCTATGCCTGCATCCACTGCTACCGTCTAGAGCCGCTGCTGGAAGCGTGGCGGCAGGATCTGCCTGCCGACGTGGACTTCCAACGCATGCCGCTGGTCGTGCCGCGGCTGTTGCCGCTGGCGCAGGCGTTCTATGCCGCCGAAGCGCTGGACGTGCAGGATCGGGTGCATTTGCCCATCTTCCAGGCCATCCACGACCATGGCATCGACATGAACAACCCGCGCTATCTTCGCCGCCTGTTCGAGCGCGAGGCGGGCGTCGAGGAAGAGCGGTTCCAAACCGTGTTCAACTCCTTCGGCGTTCGCGGCCGCGTGAACCAGGCGGATGCCCAGGGGCGGATGTACCGCATCATGGGGACGCCGGCGCTGGTGGTCGAAGGCCGCTACCTCGTCGAGGCCGGTACCGGGCCGATGGAGAACATGCTGACGGTGGTGGACCAGCTGGTCGCGCAAGAACGGCAGGCCCGGCTGGAACCCCAGCCCCCCGCGGCGCCGACCGAACAGGCTGAACAGCCACCCTAGATCGCACCGGGGCGATCCAGGCCGTGCGCGAACGCCGTCGTCTGCCCAAGGAGCGCTCCCGCTGGAGCCGCATGGTGTTCAACGAAACGCTGCTTGCCTGCCTTGGCGTCGCGGTCGCCATTGGCTTGTTCGTGGTCGGCGGCTTGGCCTTGGACTGGTGGGTCTACCACGACCGCTACGGCATCGGCTTCATCGAGTATCTGCGCACCTTCGTGCTCTGATCGTCGGCGTTCCGTCTCTTCTCGAATGCCGCAGCGAAGTCGTCGCCCGACCAGCAACAGACCGCTAGCGTCGATCCCCTTCGTTTTCTTCCATCACGACGCGCACAAGCCATCGGTCGCGGGCCTTTTCGTATGCCTTTTGCGAAATCTCGCCCGCTTCCGCCATGCGCCTCAGGCGGCCCAGCTTCTGGTTCAGTTTCTCCGTACGCGCCTCGTCCCAGGGTCCGTCGTGCTGCGGCCGATCGATCAGCACGCTGTCCTGAACGCCATAGCTTGCTCGTTCGAAGTCCACACGCCGGTTGACGCTGCGAATCTGCGCGAACAGGACCTCGACGACCATCAAGCCAATCAGCGTTGCCGCTGCTCGCAGCGCACCGCCGACAAACAGCGCCTGCGCAACCAAGGCGAGATTGACGACTTGCGCCAAGGCGACCAGCAAACGAAACAGCCGTCGCTGATGCCGGATGGCATTCGAGTCGGCACCTTGCTCGTCTCCGCTCTTGTCGTGTTGGCGAGCTAGATTCCAGCCGATGCGATCCACATCGCCGGCGATGTAGCGCAGGAACTGGGAAACCACGATCAGCACCAGCGCCAAGAGCGCAGGACGCCAGCCGTAGTGAACGAACATCAAGGCGATCAGCAACGCGTATGCGGACGCGACGCCCACCAGGAGCGTGCCTTTCCACAACCGGCCAAGACGGACTTCGGCAGCGGCAGCGCTTGGATTTGCCGATTGCGCCACGGCGTGCTCCAACGTTGCTACGTCAACTGTCGGCCGCTTTAGTCGTTCAACGGCTGTCGATCCACTTGGCGTCGCGCTTCTCGCGAAACGCCGCCATTCCCTCCGCCGCCTCTTCGCTGCGGAACATGCGTCCGCTCCACGCCGAAGTTTCCTCGAAAGCCTCCTCGATGGAGAGCTGCGGCACGCGACGTACCAGCTTCTTGCACTCGACCACGGCGTTTGGACCGCCGCGGTTGATCATGTCGAGTTCCTCGTTCACAGCGGCTTCGAGCTGACTTCGAGGGACTGCGCGATGCGCAAAACCCATCTCCACCGCTTCGGCGCCGGTGAATCTCGCGCCAGTGACGAACAGGCGCATGGCGTGATGCCTGCCGAGCTTGGGCATGCAGACGACCGAGATCACCGCCGGAATCACGCCGATGCGTACTTCGCTGAAGCTGAACTGCACCTCCTCGGCGGCGACTACGATGTCCGAGGCCCCGACCAGGCCCAGGCCGCCAGCGAACGCCGCCCCGTTGACCGCGGCGATCACCGGCTTCGGGCTCTCCATGATGGTGGTGAGCACCTGCGGATAGGGTACGGACCTGCGACCGTCGATGGACGCCCCCGGCGGACTCTTGAGATCCGCCCCGGCGCAGAATGCCGGATCCGTTCCCGTGACGACGATGGACCGAGCTGCAGGATCCTCGTTGGCGGCCAGCAGATGGTCGTAGAGTTCGCTCACCAGCACCGCGGACAGGGCATTGCGGTTGCGCGGCCTGTTCAGCGTGATCCACGCCGCGCCGTTCCTGATCTCGTACAGGGTGGCTTCGAGTTCTGCCATGAATGCTCCCTTCTGGTTTTCGGTTGCGTCTGGCGGCGCTGGGCGCCTCGCCCGCCTGTGGAAGCGTCCCATGTTGATGCCTAGGCGTCAAACCGCCGGCCCGGCCCGACGCGCCATGCCTCCTTGGCCACATACGCCCCTGGCCGGCCTATGATCGGGGCTCATGGAGACGCCAGCCCAACAACGCCCTGCGCGGACACGCTGCGAACACGCCGTGCTGGACGCCAGAAGGCTGGCCACGCATCGGCAGATCGCCAAGCGCATCAATGCCGATCCCTCTTTGCTGGAGAAGGCGCTTGGCAACATCGAGCGGTGGTCTCGGCAGATGGGACGCACGCCGCCGGCCTTGGCCGAGTGGCAAGGGCTGCTTCGCACCTTGCCGTGGGAGCGAGTCCGGCCGCATCTGGTTGAAGACGACGAAGAGAGCCGCCGCCTGCGGCAGTCCTCGCCGTTCGTGGGCATCCTGACGCAGCGGGAACGCATGGAGATCCGGCGTGCGGCGGGATGAGGCGGAGCACATTCTGCGCGCCGCCCGCGCAATTCTCTCGCCGAAGAGGGACACTCGGTTCGTCGTGATCGGCAGCCAGTCGATACTGGGCGCGCATCCGAACGCGCCGCTCGAGCTGCTGCTGTCGATGGAGTTGGACCTGTATCCGATGGACCTGCCGGCGTCGGACGCCGACATCGTCGATGCGGTGGCTTTTCATGCGAGGGGCAAGCCCCTCGCGCTCCCCCGCTGAGGGCTCGGCGAAGGTTCTTCGTTTCACGAGACCTTCGGCTACTACGCGGATGGCGTAGGCCCGACGACGGCCACGCTGCCGGCCGGCTGGCGGCAGCGTCTTGTTCCCATGGGCAAGGAAGACGAAGGCTGGTGCCTTGAACCCCACGACTTGGCGATCGCCAAGTTCGTGGCTGGCCGAGAGAAGGACATGGCGTTCAACGCGGCCTTGATCCGGCATGGCATGGTGCAAGGGAGCGTTCTGCTGGAGCGGCTGGACGACACCGACTGCGGCGACATCTCTAGGGAGCTTGTTCGGGGGCGCGTGGCCCGGTGCATTCGGGAGAACGCGCCTGCCGGGTGACGACGCCTCGCTTTTGGCCGGTGGCCAGCGAGCTACAAGTGCCAGACGACGACGCTGCCGTCTTCCTGTTCGACAGTCGTCGGCTCGCGGGCATCGCCGTAGCGCGGTTCCTCGCGCCGGTCGAACACTACCAGGTGCCCTTCCGCAGCGCCGCACTGCGCCATGTAGCGGAGCGTCTGGGCAACCCCGTGCTCTATGGTGCTCTCCAGGCTCTGGCGGCCGCTCGCCCGCAGCGCCTTGCACTCCACGACGATCCGCGTCCACAGATCCGAAGGCTGACCGGGCTCGGCGGGCCACAGCACTTGGATGTCCACCGCGCCCCGCCCGATGCCGTACTCCCGCTCGATGCGCCCGCCGCCGTTGACGATGCGCTGCAGGTAGGCCTGCAGGATCAGCTGCGGCCCGGCTTCGCTGTAGTCCGCAAGCCGCGCCAGCCAATGCTCGGCGTGTTCGCCGTAGAAGGTTGAGAAGGCGCGCAGGAGCTTGCCCATGTCCAATCGGCCGGCGGAGTTCACGTACCACGCCGCACGCTCGTCCAGCCCGCTTTCGACCATATGGCCGAGTTCCCGAGGCACCACATCCGCGTAGATCGGGTTCGCTATCCGGGGCGGCTGGCTGGCATCCACAAGGCCGAGGTCGCGGACGTACTCCAAGTCATGCACTTCGTGGCGAGCTTGGCCGCCGCTCAGGATCGGCACCACCACCCGCCGCACCCGTTCCTCCTCCAGCTTGTGCGCCAGCTGGTCGAGATGGGGGCGCCGAGACACCACCAGCGCTTCCTTGGCGGCGTGGATGTCCGCCTTCGTGATGGGCCGCGTCCTGTCCCGTCCCTCCTTGCGCTCGAAACATGCGTCCGCGCACAGCGCGTTCACCAGCCACGGCTGGCCTTGGGTCTGCTTCCACACTTCGGCCATCGCCGCCTCCTCGAAGGGCTGCTTGGTCTCGGTGGTGTGCTGCTCCATCAGCGCGTAGGTCTCGGCCTTGGTGAAATCCCCGAGCCGCAGCGATTTCGCCGCCACGTTGAACGGGCTGCCGCCAGCGATCACCTCGCCGGTGCTGGAGCGGATGCGGTAGTCGCGGATGTCCCGAATCCCGCACAGGATCACGCTCTGCGGAAAGCCGCCGGGCCGCCGCTCGTAGCCGGCGCGTAGCTGCCGAAGCACGGAGAGCAAGGTGTCGCCCACCAGCGCGTCGATCTCGTCCACCAGCAGTACGAGAGGCACCGGATTCTCCATGCACCAGCGGGAGAGCAGGCCACGCAACGCCAGTTGGGGCCCCATCCGGTCTAGAACGTCCGGCCAGACGCGATCCGGATAGTCGTCGCCGACCTCCGCGGCACACTCGGCGATACTGCCCATGACGGCACGGATGCCTTCCGCTACATCGTCGCGGGCCACTTGGCCCGGCTCGACATTCACGTTCACGCAGCGGAAGTTCCCCGCCGCGCCGCTGTTGAGGTGATCGCGCAGTGCGATAAGGGCGGAGGTCTTGCCCGTCTGACGGGGCGCGTGCAGGACGAAGTACTGCTCATCCCGGATCAAATCGAGAAGGTCGCAGAGTTCCACGCGATCCAAGGGCGGGATCGCGTAGTGCCTATCTGGGCGCACGGGGCCTGCGGTGCTGAAGAAGCGCATGGGGTGCCTTAACGGCCGCTCACCACTTGACGACTAAGTAGGGGTGTTGACAGCTACCGGAAGACCCGCTGAAGCTTGATGGAATCCTCAAGTCCAGCGGGGATCTTGTCGCTCTCCCATCCGAGATCTCGCAACATCTTGGCGTATACGTTCGCCCAGGTATTCTGTCGGAGTTGCTGTGGCGCTTTGTGGCAGAGCTTCTTGATAATCCCTTCTGGCGTTTGCTCTATGTCGGTCAGGGACACTGTCCGGCCGTCGAACGCACGCAATGCAACGACACGCAGGTCCTCCTCTTCAAGGAGCCTCAACGCTCGTGCCAGTTCTGGCCCGGTCAAGTCCTTCATCAGGTTGACCCATTCGCCCTTGTAGGACCTAGCCAGGCCCCTTGCCGTGACCCCACGATCATCCGCGAGTCGCTCCCGCCAACTGGGGGTCAGTGTGTTTAGAACGTCGCTAATGCTTGGCATCAATTGCTCTCCTTTGGCCTCAACTCTCGCCGCCTGCCTCTTCCAACATCACCAGCAGCGCCCCGTTGTCCACCTGATCGCCTTCGCCCACATGCAGTTCCTTCACGCTTCCGTCGAATGGGGCGACGATGCGGTGTTGCATCTTCATGGCTTCGAGGATCAGCAGCAGTTGGCCTTCTCGGACCTCCTCTCCCTGCTGCACATGGGTGGCGAGGACGTTGCCGGGCATGGGGGCGGTGAGGCCGCCTTTGATCTCCAGCAGGCCCGGCGGAGGCAGGCGGGGGAGTTCGGTCAGTTCCACGTCGAAGTCCGTGCCGTGGACGAGCCAGCGGTCTTCGGTGCCGGCGATGGCGAGTTGCAGGCGGCGGCCGTCGATTTCCAAGTCCACCTGGCCGCCTTCGACGCCGAAGACCGCCACGGTGTGCGGTTCGTCTTCGTCGAGGGTCACCTTGAAGGTGCCGTCGCGTTGGGAGCGGTAGCTGACGGCGATCTCGTCGTCGCCGTGGCGGAACTTGGTGCGTTCCGGGGGCATCATGGAGTTGCGCCAGCCGCTGCGGAAGGCGGCGAGGACCTTGGCGTTGGCGCGGTGGGCGGCTTGGGCGGCCATGGTGGCGGCGATCACCGCGTCCGAAAGGGACTGGGCGTCGAGTTCTCTGCGCCGTGGCGGATCGATGCGTTCGATGAAGTCCGTGGTGGTGTCGCCGGCCAGAAACGCCGGTTCGCGCAGGGTGGCGACGAGGAAGTCCCGGTTGTGGCGCAGGCCCTGCAGCGCGGTCTGCTCCAAGGCGCGGGCGAGTTTGGCGGCGGCCTCCCGGCGGGTGGGGGCGTGGGCGATCACCTTGGCGATCATCGGGTCGAACTCCACGGAGACTTCGCTGCCGGATTCCACGCCGGAATCGAAACGGGCCAAGCCGCCCGGCGCGGGGTGCCAGACCTCGATGGTGCCCGGCGAGGGCAGGAAGTTGCGCGTGGGATCTTCGGCGTAGAGCCGGGCTTCGATGGCGTGGCCGTCGATGGCGAGGTCGTCCTGCCCGTAGCCGAGTTCCTCGCCTTCGGCGATGCGCAGTTGCTCGCGCACCAGGTCGAGGCCGGTGATCTCTTCGGTTACGGGGTGTTCCACCTGCAAGCGGGTGTTCACTTCGAGGAACCAGAATTGGTCGCCGTCGAGCAGGAACTCCACCGTGCCAGCGCTGGCGTAGCCGATGCGCTTGGCGGCGGAGACGGCCGCCGCGCCCATCCGCGCCCGCAGCTCGGCGTCGACCGCCGGCGAGGGCGCTTCCTCGATGATCTTCTGGTGGCGGCGCTGGATGGAACACTCGCGCTCGAAGAGATGCACCACGTTGCCGTGGGTGTCGCCGAGAATCTGAATCTCCACATGCCGAGCGGCCGTCACCCAGCGTTCCAAGAACAGCGTGTCGTCGCCGAAGGCGGCACCGGCTTCCCGTCGGGCACCGGTAATGGCGGCGTCGAGTTCGTCCGGGGACTCCACCACCCGCATGCCGCGCCCACCGCCGCCGGCGGACGCCTTCACCAGCACCGGATAGCCGATCTGCTGTGCGGCGGCTTGGAAATCCTCGCCGGCTTTGAGTTCGATGGCCGGCAGCGTGGGCACCTCGGCTTCCATGATCACGCGCTTCGCCGCCAGCTTGTCGCCCATCTGCTCGATGGCTTCCGGCGACGGCCCCACCCAGCGCATTCCCGCATTCACCACCGCCTTGGCGAAGGCCGCGTTCTCGGAGAGGAACCCGTAGCCCGGATGCACGGCATCCGCGCCGACGCGACGGCAGGCGTCCAGCACCTTGTCGAGACTCAGGTAGGTCTGCGCCGAGGTGGTTCCGTTCAAGGCGATGGCCGTGTCCGCATCGCGCACGAACGGAGCCCCAACGTCACCATCCGCGTAGACCGCCGCCGTGGAAATGCCCATCTCGTGGGCACTGCGGATGACGCGCCGGGCGATCTCGCCACGATTGGCGACCAGCAGCCGGCGAATGGGCTTGATGGTCATCTGCTCACTCCTGGGCCAACGATCGCGGCACATTTGCATGGGAGTTTTCGCAACG
This sequence comes from Candidatus Azotimanducaceae bacterium, assembly GCA_965199875.1. Lineage (GTDB taxonomy): Bacteria > Pseudomonadota > Gammaproteobacteria > Pseudomonadales > Azotimanducaceae > VXYL01. Next base: position 1,718,926 of record OZ241346.1, read on the forward strand.
CGAGAACTCCGGGCGACCGCGCAGGTCGCACTACATCCGCCATGTGCCGAACTCCTTAGTCCCCCGTACCTCGTTGTTGTGGCAGGCCGACAGCGAAATGCCGATGAAGTCTCGCGTGTCCCGCGGATCGATCATCGCGTCGTCGGCCACCCGCGAGGTGGCGAACAGGCCCTTCGACTGTTCTTCGAGTTGCAGTTCTATGCGTTCGACGCGCTTGCCGTTGGCTTCCTCGTCGAACTCCAAGCCCCGGCGCTTGGCCGCTGCGCGCTGCACGATGGTCATCACGCCGGCCTGCTGCTTCGGGCCCATCACGGCGATCTTGGCGGTGGGCCAGGTGTAGGCGAAGCGGGTGCCGTAGGCGCGGCCGCTCATGCCGTAGTTGCCGGCGCCGTAGGAGGCGCCGACGATGACCGTGATGTGCGGCACCGTGGAGTTGGAGACGGCGTTGATCATCTTCGAGCCGTTCTTGGTGATGCCGCGCTGCTCGAAGTCCGTGCCGACGATGTAGCCGGTGATGTTGTGCAGGAACAGCAGCGGCACGTCGATCTGGTTGCAGAGCTGGATGAACTGGGAGGCCTTCTCCGAGGATTCGGACATCAGCACGCCGTTGTTGCCGAGGATGCCGACGGGATAGCCGTGGATGGAGGTCCAGCCGCACACCAGCGTCGGGCCGTAGAGCGGCTTGAACTCCTCGAAGCGGGAGCCGTCCACGGTGCGGGCGATCACTTCGCGCATGTCGAAGGGGATGGTCAGGTCCTCGCCGAGGATGCCGAGCAGTTCTTCGCCATCGTAGACGGGCGAGTCGGTTGGCAGCGTCGGCCCCGGCCCCTGCTTGCGCCAGTTCAGGTGCGCCACCACTTCCCGGCACAGGCGAATGCCGTCGAGTTCGTCTTCCGCCAGGTAGTCGCCGAGGCCGGACTTGGTGGTGTGCATCAAGGCGCCGCTCAGTTCCTCGCCGTCGGCGTCCTCGCCGGTGGCCATCTTCACCAGCGGCGGGCCGCCAAGGGAGACCCGCGCCTGGTTGCGCACGAAGATGTTGTAGTCGCTCATGCCCGGCTGGTAGGCGCCGCCAGCCGTGGAGACGCCGAACACCACGGAGATGGTGGGAATGCGCATCTTCGAGAGCTCGGTGATCTCGTAGAACAAGCGCCCGGATTCGGCGAAGTGGCCGGTGGCACCGCGCATTCCGTCCAGAAGGTACTTGGTGTACGCCTCGCGGTCGTCGATGCTCGGCTCCCGGCTCGGCCCGCCGCGCCCACCGCCGCCGCCACGCAGGTCCGCCCCGGCGGATTCCACGAACTGCACGTAGGGCATGCGGTTCTCGCGGGCGATCTCCAGGCCGCGCATCAGCTTCTTCGAGTTGTAGTGGTTCATGGCGCCGGCCTGCACCGAGGGGTCGTGGCCGAGGATCACGCACTCCACGCCGGAGATGACGCCGATACCGACGATGAAGCCAGAGCCTAGGTTGAAGTGGGAGTTCCAGGCCGCGAGCGGGCTGATCTCGAGGAACGGCGAGTCCGGGTCCAGCACGTGCGCCACCCGCTCGCGCACGGCCATCTTGTTGCGCGAACGCAGCCGCGCCATGGCTTCCTCGCCGCCGCCCTTGGCGGCTTCGGCGTAGAGCTCGTCGAGGAAGGCGAGCTTGGCCAGCATCTGCTGGCGGTTCTTCTGGAACTGCTCGCCCTTGGTGTCGAGCCGGGACTGGATGACGGACAACGCGGTAACTCCCTATATCTCAAAGACTTTCCGGTACGCCGGGCGCTGGGTCACCAAGTCCCAGTAGCGCTTGACGTTGGGCGTGAACACTTCCTCGATGTCCAGCGAGTTGGCGAGCACCACGCAGTAGACGATGCAGACGTCGGCGATGGTGAAGCGGCCGGAGCAGAGATACTCGCGGTCTTCCAGCGCCCGTTCGACGCTTCTCATGCGGTGCAGGAACCACTTGCGATAGTCGCTGGCCACCTGCGGATTGCGCTTCTCCTCCGGTTCCAGCCGCGTGTAGCGCAGCACCAGCGTCTGCGGGAAGGTGAGCGTGGCGTCGCTGCGGTGCAGCCAGTTCAGGTAGGCGCCGTAGTCCGCCTCGTCCTTGCCCACGGCCAGGTCCGTCGGACCGTATTTGTCCACCAGGTACTGGCAGATGCCGGCGGACTCGGTCATCACCAAGTCGCCGTCGGTCATCGCCGGCACCGTGCCCAAGGGGTTCACGGCCAAGTACTCCTTGTGCAGATAGCGCGGCGGAAAGGGCATCACTTCGATCTCGTAGTCGAGGCCCATTTCCTCCAGCGTCCAGAGCGGCCGCATCGAACGCGCCCGCGTGCAGTGGTAGAGCTTGATCATGCGTTCCGCCGCCCCTCGCCCAGAGAGCGACACTCTATCACTTGCCGAACCGCGCCGAAGGTTCTCACGCGGGGACGCGCTCGCCGCTGATGAGGGCGCTGCCTTCCTGCCACGGGGAAATCTGCCCCTCGTACACCGATGAACCCTTGCGGAAGTGTGCGGCCTCTTCCAAGGTTTCCACGAACGGCATGTTGAGGGGATAGAGCTCGCGCTCCAGGCGCGGCCTTGGTCCGCCCTTGGAGACGTGCCCCCACAGCGGATGACCCACCACCTCTTCGGCAATCGCCGCGGCTTCGATTAGCTTGTTCAGGTCGTAGCCCGTTTCGATGCCCATTTCGTGGCACATGTGGACGAAGTCCTCCGTCGGAACGTGGCCAGCGGCACGGCCGTTGCCGCAGTAGGGGCAGCCGCCCATGCCGCCGATGGAGGTGTCGAACTCGGTGGCGCCGAGCATCAGCGCTTCGTAGAAGCTGGCCATCGTGGCGCCTCGGGTGTTGTGCAGGTGCATGTGGAAGACTTCCACTTCCGGCCAGCGCTCGCGGATGGCGCTGATCGTCTCGCGCACTTCGTGGGGCATGTTCCAGCCCATCGCGTCCAGGAACGACACCTTCTTCACCGGAATGCCGGCGTCGTGCCACTTGTCCACCATCAGCGCCAGGAGTTCCATGCGCTGGGCCAAGCTGAACGGCCCTTCGAAGTTGGAGCCGAACGGGTTGCCTATCGCCACCGAGGCCGACGCCGCGCCGGCGGCCTTGGCGCCGGCGATGGACGCATCCATGCCGGCTATCTGCTGCGCCTGGGTGCGGTTGTAGTTGCGTCGGGCGAACGAGTCGCACAGCTCCACGTGGGTGCCGAAGCGCCGTCCGCGCACGTCGATCTTGGGGTAGTAGGAGTCCGCTCGGTCGAACCCCTTCTTGTTGAAGACCGCCGCGGTGTACTTGATGCCGGGTTTGGGCACGAACTGCTGGGCAATCTCGTCGATGCAGGCCATGGACGGAGTCCACTTGGGGTGCGCGAAGGAGCCGATGGAGATCACCTTGGCGCCGGTTTCGCCGAGCGCGTCGAGCAGCCGCAGCTTTTCCGAGACCGGGATGTCCGGGCTCTCTATCTGCAAGCCCTCGCGCATGGTGTCGTCGGTGATGGTGACGCTCTTGGGCAGCATGGATGTCATCGTCTGGTCGCCTCGCAATTTCCAAGGGGTGCTGTTTTAGCAAGTTCGGGCGCATCGCGTCTACCTGCAATGCGAGCATGCGTCGCGGCAGGCGCCAGTGATTCGCGCCTTCAGCCGCTCAGCAGCTCCAGCAGTGCCGCGCGCTGGCTGGCGGACAGGCGTCGAAACAGCCGGATCAGCTGGTTCTCCTCGTCGGAGAGATTGCCGCGGAAGGTGGTCTCGATGTGCGGGAACAGCGCCGGTTCGACGCCGGACTCGCTGGCGTCGCCGGGCAGACCGTTCAGCGAGTGCTCCAGGCGGGTGACGATCTCAGAGTTCATGCTGCGCCGGTAGCGCTGCGACGCCTCGACGATGCGCGAGCGCAGGTCGTCCGGCAGACGAAGGACGAATTTGTACGATGGGCGTGGCAAGGTTGGGGACTCTTCGACCTAAGGGCCACTCGCAGCCGCGGCAACGCGCCGGCAGGCGGCCGGGGGCGCGGGCGAGAAAAAGGAGAGCCGGTCGATAAGCCGGGTTCTGTCGCGAGCAACCATTCATCTGGGACGAACCGTCGCCGGAACGCCTCTTGCGGCCTACCCGGGGCCGACGCGGACCACGTCATGGGCCCCCTATTTGGCCTTGCTCCAGACGGGAGTGCCTAGCCGAGACCGTTGCCGGACCTCGCGGTGCGCTCTTACCGCACCCTTTCACCCTTGCCGGCTGCCGAACGGCTAACCGGCGGTTTGCTTTCTGCTGCACTTGCCGCAGGCTTGCGCCTCCCAGGCGTTACCTGGCGCCCTGTCCTGTGGAGCCCGGACTTTCCTCACGCCCGTCGCAGCCACCGAAGCGGCTGCGCGAACGCGCGGTTGCCTGACCAACTCTCAAGCCGCTAGCGTAACCCTTGCCGCGGCGGTTCGGCAAGCGCTGGCGCGACCGCAAGGCAGGCTCACCGGCCGTCGTCGCGCCAAGACATGGCGATTTCGTACAGTTCGCTGCGCGGAAGCCCCGTGATTCTCGCGGCCAAGCGAGCGGCTTGGGCCGCTGGCAGTTCCGCCGTCAACGCCTTCAGCACGCGTTCCGCCTGCGCCGGCGATCGCACCTTGCTCGCGGCTTCGAGAACGCAGACGTACTCGCCCCGCTCGGGCACTTCCGCCCGCAGCAGCTCCCGGGTGGTGGTGAAGAGAACCTCCTCGAAGCGCTTGGTGAGTTCCCGGCACAGCAGCAGACGACGTTCGCTGCCGCCAAGATCGTGCAGATCCGCCAACGTCTGGCGAATGCGATGGGGCGCCTCGAAGAACACGACTGGCACGTTGGCCGCAAGCAGTTGGCCCAGCACCGTCCGACGCGCCGTGTTCTTGGCCGGCAGGAATCCCTCGAAGTGGAAGCGGCGCATGGGTATGGGCGAAACGGCCACCGCCGCCGCGACGGCATTGGCCCCCGGCACCGGCACCACCGCAACGCCGTGCTGCCACGCCAAACGCACCAACTCGAAGCCGGGGTCCGAGAACAGCGGCGTGCCGGCGTCCGAAACCAGCGCCACGTCGTCGCCGGCGAGCAAGCGTTGCAGCACCGCGGCGCTGGCTTCGGTTTCGTTGTGTTCGTACAGCGCCACGAGGCTGGGCGAAGCGCCGACGTGGGCAAGGAGGGGGCGGGTGCGTCTGGTATCCTCGCAGGCAACAACGGGTACCGAGCGCAGGATGTCGGTGGCGCGCTGCGTCATGTCCGCCAAGTTGCCGATCGGCGTTGCCACCACGTACAGCCTTGCCGCCATGCGCAGAGTCCCTTCCCTTCAACCGACGTTGCAGCATAGGCCAGCGCCGGCGGGCGTGCTAGGTTGGCGCAGCCCGGCGCACCCGGCGACAGGCGCGGCTTTGCTGGCGTCGCTGCTGCTTGCCGGCTGCGCGACCAAGCCGGCGGCACCGCCGCCGCGCCCTTCGCAGGACGCCGCCGCCCAAGTCATGGAACGGGCGCAGGCGACTTCGCTGCCAGCGAGGCGGGCCGAACTCTACCTGCAAGCGCTGCTGCTGTACCACCAACGCGGCGACGCGGACGCCGCGCGGGACGTCCTGCGCCGGCTCTCGCCGCCTGCGGGCGGCGAACCTCTGGCCGCCAAGCTGCCCGACGCCAAGCGCTTTGAACTGCGCGCCGTGATGCTGGAACTGGCCTTGGCCGCCGCCGACCAGGCGGAAGCAGAACGCTTGGCCGATGCGTTGCAGCCGACCAGCGCCGCGCAGCAAGCGGTTGCCGAGCGCTTGCGCACCAAGGTTCTGATGGCTGCCAGGAATCACGCCGCCGCGGCGCTCGAACTGATGGCGGCCGCGCCGCGCCAGGTCGACGCTGCAGAAGTCGAGAGATCGGCGTTCGCCAAGGCTATCTGGCGCCATCTTTCCAAGCTGCCGCCAACGGCGCTTCGGCGACTCGCCGCCAACGCGTCCGCCCCGGTGGCCGCCTGGCTGAACCTGGCGCGGGAACTGAACACCGCGCTCACCAGCCACCAGCAGGCTGCGATCTGGCAGCGCTGGACCAGCGCTAACGGCGGTCATCCGGCCGCAGGTCTGCCGCCGCCCGGCATTGCGACGCCGGGCCGCGCGCCGAAGAACATCGCCTTGCTGATTCCCTTGAGCGGCGACATCGGCGCGGCGGCAGAGGCGATCCGCGAAGGATTTCTGGCCGCGTATCTGCGTTCGGCGGCAACGCGCGCCGATGATTCCCAGGGGATTCGCATCTACGACACCGGCACGATGACGGTCGCGGAAGCCTATCGCCGAGCCGTCGCCGATGGTGCGGAACTCGTCGTCGGGCCATTGGAAAAAGCGGCCGTCGCCGAAATGACGGCGCTGTCGCCGTCGCTGCCCGTGGTCGCCCTGAACACCCTGAACGACCGCCAGCGCGAAGGCGTCTACCAGATCGGCCTTGCGGTGGAAGACGATGCCGCCGCCATCGCCGCCGCATTGAGTGCGGAGGGCGTGGAAAGAGTCGTCGTGTTCGAGGGGCAGCGGCGCTGGTCGAGCCGAGCGATGGAACGATTCGACGCGGAACTCGCTGGCACGGAAGTCGTAGCCGTCGGGCGTCTGGACGGCATCGCCAAGGCCGCCGAGGTGGCTGGCGAGGCGCTCGGCATCGCCGACAGCAGCGAGCGCCGCATGGAGCTCGCGCAACTGCTTGGCGAAGAACTGGAGTTCGTGCCGCGACGACGCGACGACGTGGACGCGGTGGTGGCGTTTCTGGACGGCGCCCAGCTGACGGCGCTGAAGCCAGCGCTGGACTTCCACTATGCCGGCGACCTGCCGGTGTTCGCCCCGTCCCAGGCCGTGCAGGGCGTGTCCTGGCAGCGGCTCGAAGGATTGAGGGTTTGCGACATTCCCTGGCGTCTGCATCGGGCGCCGCTGCGCCAGGAAGCATCGGCGTTCGCCGCTGGCGGCAGCGCCTTCTTCGCCCTGGGGGTGGACGCCTTCCGCATCGCCAACCAGCTGCCGCGCATGACCGACTACGACGAGACCCTTGCCGGCGCCACCGGAATGCTGACCTTGGGCAAGGACGGACGCATCCACCGCCAGCTGGCCTGGGGCAAGGTGGTTGGCGGGCGGCTGGTCGCCGCGCCAACGCCTTGAACGGCTGGCCCCGGCCTCCGTTGGGCAAGGACGCGAAACGCTGGCTGAGGAAGAGGCTCGCGGCACGGCTTGGTCGACGCGCGGAACGGCGCGCGGAGCGGTTCCTCAAGGCCAGGGGGCTGCGCACCATCGCCCGCAACTACCGGCGACGCAGCGGCGAAATCGACCTGGTGATGCTCGACGACGAGACGCTGGTGTTCGTCGAAGTGCGCTATCGAGGCGCAAGCGCCTGGAGCAGCGGTCTCGAGTCCGTGCAGCGCGCCAAGCAGCAGCGGCTGATACGCACCGCGGCGCTGTACCTGGACGAACACCCGCAGCATCGCCTGCGCAACGCCCGATTTGACGTGGTGTCGGCATCGAGGCGAAACTACCGCATCGTTTGCGAATGGACTCCCAATGCGTTCGAGGCAATGGACTGCTAGCCCCCCGCGCGGCGAGCGCCCCTCAGCGCTGCTCTCCCGGATTCTCCCGCGCTTGCGCCGGCCATGCATTTCGGCAGCGGCCCAGAGCGCTCGCGCCGCTCTGGTTGCAGCGACGATCGGCCTGCTGCTCGGATCTGCCGGGCTCGCCGGCTGCGTCAGCTTGCGTGGCGACGACCTCACCTTGCGTACCCCAGGCGAGGTGATCGAAGACGAGCAAATCAAGCGCCTCGCCCGGCAGCGCATCAAGGCCAGCGACGGCCGCTTGGCGACCAGCAACGTCAACGTGCAGAGCTACCACGGCATCGTGCTGCTCACCGGCCAAGTCGAGGACCAGGCGCTGCGGGCGGAAGCCGAACGGCTGGTCGCGGAAGTGCCCAAGGTGCGCAAGACCCACAACGAAATCCAAGTCGGCGGCGCCACCAATTTCGTCACCCGCGCCAACGACAAGCTGCTTGCCGCCAAAGTGGGTTCGCGCTTCATCGCCCGCGAGGACGTCGACCTGGCGCGCATCAAGGTGGTGGCCGAGAACGGCGTCATCTACCTGATCGGCGTGGTGGACCGCCAGCAGGCGGACGCCGCCGCGGAAGCGGCGCGCACGGTGTTCGGCGTCCGCAAGGTGGTGAAGGTGTTCGACTATCCGGCGCAGACCGCAGGCACCGAGCCCTAGCCGAGACGCCGCCGCGCAAAGCAGCCCTTAGTAGTGGTGGTGGACGAGTTGGATTCCAGTCTCCACCATCGCCTAACGGAAGCACTGCTTAAGCTCTTCAAAGGCGCGACGAACAGCAACGGCGCACAGTTGATCGCCACAGTCCACGACACGACGCTGTTGCGCGACGCGTTGGAACTCGACGAAGTTTGGCTCGCGGAGAAGGACGCATTCGGTACTTCGCGCTTCACGCCGTTGACGGATTTCCACATTCGCTCGCGCGAAGACCTCGAAAAGGCGTATCGGGAGGGTCGCGTTGGGGGTGCGCCGGTGATAGGCGATCTCGCAGTGGCCCTCAATGGCTAAGCACCGTGGCACGTTCGAGGAGACCTTCCCGAGGCGGTCCGAAGCAAGCGCTCAGACCGCTGGTGATTGTGGTGACGGAGGGCGAGAAGACTGAACCCGAGTACATAGGAGCGTTCGCTCGCATATACGGAGCATCGAACGTTCATATCAAAGAGACCGAACCCTAGCCGAGACGCGAAGCAGAGCCCTGGCAGCGCTGCGCAAGGCAGCCGAAGAGCTTCGCTACTTGACCAGTCTCAGCCCCGGGCCGCCGGGTGGCTGCGGGCGCGGTCTCTTCGCGCCTGCCCGGTCGGGCGTCGCCTTCGCCGGGGCCTCCGCGTCATCCGTCGACGGCTGCTCCAGTGGAAACGACATGCCGATGCCGCTCTCGCGGGCGTACACCATGACCACGGTGCCGATGGGCACGTCGACGTGCAGCGGACGCCCTTGGAAACGGCAGTCCACGCTGAGGGCGCGCTGGTCGATGCGCAAGTTGCGCGTTGCCTTGGCGGAAACGTCCAGCACCAGCTTGCCGTCGCTCAGGTGTTCGGCGGGCACATCGACGCCGGGCGCGTCGCCGGCGACGACCAGGTACGGCGTGCAGTCGCTGTCGACGATCCAGTCGATCAGCGCGCGCACCATGTACGGACGGACGCTCTTCAATCGCGCATCTCCATTTCCAGCTCCGTCAGACTGTTGCGGAACGAACGGCGGGCGAAAATCTTGTCCATGTAGCGCCCCATGGGCCGGGTCAGGCGCTCCGGGAGTTCGATGCCGACGTGCTCCAAGCGCCACAGGATGGGCGCCACGCAGCAGTCCACCAAACTGAATTCGTCGTTGAGGAAAAAGGGCTTTTCGGCGAACACCGGCGCCACCGCCACGACGCTCTCGCGCAACGCTTCACGCGCCTTGTCGAGCACTCGCGCCCCGCCCCTGCCGCGGCTGAGAATGTCGAGATTGCGGCTCCAGTCGAGTTCGATGCGATGCATCAGCAGTCGGCTTTGGGCGCGCGCCACCGGATAGACCGGCAACAGCGGCGGATGCGGGAAGCGTTCGTCAAGATACTCGATGACGACGCCGGCGTTGTAGAGCACGAGGTCCCGATCGACGAACGTCGGCACCGTGTTGTAGGGGTTGACGTCGAGCAGCGCCTGGGGCAGGCGGCGGGGATTGACGTCGACGATGTCGACGAAGACGTCCTTCTCGGCCAGCACCATGCGCACGCAGTGGCTGTGGTGGCTCCTAGGGTCGGAGTACAACGTCATCGACGAGCGCCGGACGGGGTTCAAGTCCATCCTTGCCTACTCCTTGTTTCGCGTTTCGCGAAGGGCGGAACAGCCCGGCCGGCCGAGCGAAGGCCCTTCAATGCACGTCCTTCCAGTATTCGCGGTTGAGCAGACTCGCCAGCACGAACAGCCCGGCGAGAAAGGCCAGCACCCAGACGCCAATCTGCTGGCGCCGCTGACGCCCCGGCTCGCCCACGTAGTGCAGGAAGTTGGCGATGTCGTAGGCGGCCTGGTCGAACTGCTCCTCGGTCATCGACCCGGTGCCTGGCTCGATCTCGATGCGGTTGGGCTGGCGGTCGGGCACGAAACGGCGGCGGTTGCCCTCGGCCGCGACGAACGTGCCGTTCGCCAGCACGTCGTCCATCAGATCCAGCGGCTTGAACCGATTCTCCGCCAACTTCGGAACGCCCTGCAAGCCGAGCAGAACGTGGGGCATGCCGATGTCCTTGAACACCCGGTTGTTGACGCCGAACGGGCGGCTGGGGTCGACGTAGAAGTTCTTCAGCATGTTGTAGATCCACGCCGTGCCGCGAACGCGGTCCACCATCGTCAGGTCCGGTGGCGGCGCGCCGAACCAGTTCTTGGCGCTCTCCGGCGGCATGGCCGTGCGCATCAGGCTGCCGATGGCCTGGCCGGTGAAGACGAGGTTGTCGAGGGCCACCTGGTGGGGAATGCCCAAGTCGTCGGCGGTTCGCTCGTAGCGCTGGAACTTCAGCGAGTGGCAGCCGAGGCAGTAGTTCATGTACAGCGCCATGCCGCGCTGCAGCGACGGCTTGTCGTCAAGGTTCGGATGCATCGGCTTGAGGTCGATGTCCGATTCGGCGGCCAGCGCGAAGCGGCCCGTCGTCATCGCCAGCATGCCGATTGCCAGCAGCGCCACTGCCCGCCTCACCGCAAGCGCTCCGGCGGCGGCTTGGTCTTCTCCACCCGCGTGTACCACGGCATCAGCACGAAGTAGGCGAAGTAGACCATGGTGCAGATCTGCGCGATGCCGGTGGTCAGCGGCGTGGTGTGGATGGTGCCCAGATAGCCCAGCACGAAGAAGCTGACCACCAGCAGGAAGAGCATCAGCTTGGACGCCATGCCCTTGTAGCGAATGGACTTGACCGGGCTGCGGTCCAGCCACGGCAGCATGGCCGGCATCAGAATCGCACCCACCATCACCACGAAGCCCCAGAACTTCGCTTGCAGCCCGAACAGCGGGAAAGTGGACGCGCGCAGCATCGAGTAGTACGGCGTGTAGTACCAGACCGGCGCGATGAGCTCAGGCGTCTTCAACGGATCCGCCTGCTCGAAATTCGGCTTCTCGAGGAAGTAGCCGAACATCTCCGGCATGAAGAAGACGACGGCGCAGAAGATGAACAGAAACGCCACCGTTGCCTGGAAGTCGTGTACGGTGTAGTAGGGATGGAACGGAATGCCGTCAACCGGCACGCCGTGCTCGTCCTTGTTGTCCTTGATTTCCACGCCGTCGGGGTTGTTGGAGCCTACCCGGTGCAAGGCGACGATGTGGATGAACACCAGCCCCACCAGCGCCAGCGGCAACGCCACCACGTGCAGCGCAAAGAAGCGGTTGAGGGTGATCTCGGACATCAGGTAGTCGCCCCGCACCCATTCCATGAGGTACTCGCCGACGAACGGCACCGCGCCGACCAAGGAGACGATCACCTGCGCGCCCCAGTATGACATGTTCCCCCAGGGCAGCAGATAGCCGAAGAAGCCCTCCGCCATCAGCACCAGGAAGATGCCGATGCCGATCAGCCAGACCAGCTCCCGGGGCTGGCGGTAGGAGCCGTAGGCGAGGCCGCGGAACATGTGCAGGTAGACCACTACGAAGAACGCCGAAGCGCCGGTGGAGTGCAGATAGCGGATGATGTCGCCGTACTCCACGTCGCGCATGATGTACTCGACGGACGCGAATGCGCCCTCGCCGCTCGGCACGTAGGACATGGTGAGCCAGATGCCGGTGAGCAGCTGCATCGCCAGCACCACCGTCGCCAGCACGCCGAAGTAGTACCAGAAGTTGAAGTTCTTCGGCGCGTAGTACTTGGTGGCGTGCTCTTCGACCGTCTTGGTGAGCGGAAAGCGCTCGTCCACCCAGGCGAGCAGGCGCAGCAGCGGACGCGTGGGCGCGGGCGCCGCCACTTTACGCGGTCTCCTCGTCCTGGCCGATGATGATCTCGGTTTCCGACAGGTAGGAATAGCGCGGCACGACCAGGTTGTCCGGCGCCGGCACTCCCTTCACCACCCGCCCGGCAAGGTCGAAGCGCGAACCGTGGCAGGGGCAGTAGAAGCCGCCCTGCCAATCGGCGTCGAAGGACTCGGGCTGCACTTCGCCGTAGTACTTCGGCGAACAGCCGAGGTGCGTACACAGGCCCAGGTAGACGCCGAGTTCCGGCCGGCGCGAGCGCCAGGCGTTGCGCGCGTACTCGGGCTGGTTTTGCAGATTCTCCGAGGCGGGGTCCGCCAGGTCTTCGCGGTCCTGCCCCAGGTTGTCCAAATCGGCCGGCGTGCGGGCGATCACGAAGACCGGCTGGCCGCGCCAAGCGGGAATGGGCTTCAGTATTTCGCCCGGGACCAGGCGGCCGACGTCGACGCGTATGGGAGCGCCGGCGGCGCGCGCTTTGGCGCTCGGCTGCCAGGAACTGACGAACGGCACCGCCGCGCCGATGATGCCGACGGTGGAGGCCGCCGACGTCGACGCGATCAGGAAGTGGCGCCGGCCCTTGCCTTTGGCAGCCGCGCCGTCGTCGCTGTTCGAATCCCTACTCACCCGCTCGCCCAACGTGTGTCGAAGCCATCCAACAAACCGCCCGAAGCCCGTGCCGAACCTTCAGAGCCGCCGGGTCGGGCTCGTGCTTCGCCTGCCCTCCGCCGAGGGCTGCGACCGCCATCGGAGTACGCGCACGCAAACGCACTGGCACAACCGCGCCGACGTCCGCCCGACTAGCGCTTCGAGTACTGCGGACGTTTGCGCGCCTTGCGCAGGCCCACCTTCTTGCGTTCCACGCTGCGCGCGTCGCGGGTCAGGAAGCCCGCTTCGCGCAGCGGCGTACGCAAGGTCTCGTCGTGTTCGACCAGCGCCCGGGCAATGCCGTGGCGAATGGCGCCAGCCTGCCCGGAGCCGCCGCCGCCGCGGACGGTCACGGTAATGTCGAAGCCGTCCAACGCCCGCGCCACCAGCAACGGCTGGCGAACCACCATGCGCGCCGTTTCGCGTCCGAAGTACTCGTCGAGCGGGCGTCGATTGACGAGAATGCGGCCCACCCCGGGCTTGATGAACACCCTCGCCGCCGCGGTTTTGCGCCGGCCGGTGCCGTAGTTCGTCTCTGGCATCTAGCTGATCGTTCCTTCCTAACTCGCTTGAACTTTGCTTAGCCCCGACCGCCCGCAACGGCTACAGGTCCAGCGTCTGCGGCTGCTGGGCGCCGTGCGGGTGCGCCGGCCCGGCGTAGACCTTGAGCTTGCGAAGCATGGCCCGGCCCAGACGGTTGCGCGGCATCATGCCCTTCACGGCGTTGGCGAGGATGCGCTCGGGGTGCGCTTGCCGAAGCCGGTTCAAGGGCGTGGCCTTGATGCCGCCGGGGTAGCCGGAGTGCCGGTAGTAGATCTTGTCGGTTTCCTTCTGGCCGGTAACGCGCACCTTTTCGGCGTTCACCACGACGATGTAGTCGCCGGTGTCCACGTGCGGCGTGTAGATGGCCTTGTGCTTGCCGCGCAGCCGACGGGCGATTTCCGACGCAAGCCGCCCCAGCGTCTTGCCGTCGGCATCCACCAGGTACCAGTCGTGCTGCACGTCCTGCGGGCGGGTGCTCGCGGTTCTCATCGGCTAGCTTCAGCGTCCAAACAGTGGCCGCGCATATTACGCCCTGGTGCTTGCGGGAACAACCCCTGCCCGCCGTCGCGCACCGCGACCTGTTCGCTGGTGCGGCGCTTAAGCGTATGCGGCGCGGTCACGCTGTCATGTTGTATCTAACAGCATCAAATAGAACACGACAATCCAGGGCCCCTATTCGTGCGGCCGTGCGCTAAACTCCCCGGCAGTCAATGGGCGGTGCAAAGCGCCATGCGCCAAGAAGAAGAACAACAAGCGGGGTTCGCCAGCGCCTCGACGCCCCCGGGCGCAGCCTCGCCAGCAGCTTGAGTTGCTGCCGTGCTCGAAGTCCATCAGGTCGTCAAGCGCTACGGCCGCCAGCTGGCGGTCGATGGCGTGTCGTTCGCCGCGAAGCCCGGGCGCGTGCTGGGTCTGCTGGGGCCGAACGGCGCCGGCAAGACGTCCACGCTGCGCATGATCACCAACATCACCCTGCCGGACGGCGGCGAGGTGCGCCTGGACGGCCAGCGCGTTGGCCGCCAGGCGCAACGGCGCATTGGCTACATGCCGGAAGAACGGGGCCTCTACAAGCAGGTTTCGGTGATCGACCAGCTGGTCTACCTGGCGCGCCTGAAAGGGCTCTCCGCCAGCGCCGCCGCGCAGGCCGCCAACCACTGGCTGGAGGTCCTGGAAGCGTCGGACTGGCGCCACAAGCGGCCCCGGGAACTGTCCCGTGGCATGCAGCAGAAGGTGCAGTTCGCGCTGGCGCTGGTGCATGCGCCCCGGCTGGTCATCCTGGACGAACCGTTCAGCGGCCTGGATCCGCTCAACTCCGCGCTCATGGAACGGGTGATTCGACAGCGCAAGGAGGCCGGCGCCATCGTCATCTTCGCCTCCCACCGCATGGAGCAAGTGGAAGATCTGTGCGACGAGATCTGCCTGGTTGCCAACGGACGAGTGCTGCTGGAAGGCGACCTCGCGGAGGTCAAACGCCGATTCGGACGCAACACCGTGAAGCTGGAGTTCGCCGGCGACGGCGCTTTTCTGCAGCGGCTTGCCGATGCCGGCCGGGTGCAGCTGCTGCGCTGCGCCGACGGCAGTGCCGAGGTGCGCCTGCTGGACGGCTGCTCCGGTACCGAACTGCTGGACGTCGCGCGCAGCCAGACCAGCGACCTGTACCACTACGCGGCCAGCTATCCCACGCTGCGGGAGATCTTCGTCGCCGCGGTGCGCCGGGCGGAAGACGCCGGCAGCCCGCAAGAAAGGCAGGGCTGGTCGTGCTGAGGGTCGTCCTGCTAAGCGAGTATCTGCGCGCCGTCAAGAGCAAGGCGTACTGGCTGGTGACGCTGCTGATGCCGCTGATCTTCTTCGTTGCCACCGGCGTGTTCGTCTACTTCGCCGCCGACGGTTCGCGCACTGCCGGCGACGACTCCGATTCCTACCGGCTGACCGTCTTCGGCGGCGACGAGCCGACGCTGGCGGCCATCGGCGAAGCCGTGGGCGAAGGCTTCCGCCTGCTGCCGTCGACGGGCGACCTGGGGAACGACAAGCAGGCGGTGCTCGCCGGCCGCGCCGAAGCGTTGCTGGTTCTGGCGGACGACGGCGAGGCGTCGGCCGTGCAGCTGTACGTGCGCGAGAGCCCGTCGCTGCTGCAACGCAGCGGTTTGCAGAGGGGCGTCACGAACGCGCTGCGCGACATCCGCCTCGCCGCCTTCGATTTGTCGGCACCGGTGCTCGCCGCCCTTGAAGAGCGGGTGGAGTTCGCCGTCGTGCGTCTAACCGACGAAGGCGAACGACCGGCCGGCGTCAATCGCGCGGCGGTGCTGGCATGCGCGATCGCCTTGGCGCTGACGGTCATCGTGGTGCTGCACGGCGGCAACGTCATGCAGATGGTGATGGAAGAAAAGGCCAGCCGCATGGCCGAGATCATCGTCTCCTCGGTGCGTCCGTTCGAACTGATGCTGGGCAAGATCCTCGCCGCTGGACTGCTCGGCTTCACCCAGCTGCTGACCTGGGCCGCGCTCGGGTCGTTGTTCGGCGGCATCGCGCTGGCGCTGCTGGCCGACGCCGACGGCATCGCCGAGTTCGTCAAGGCCGCGCAAGCGTTTCAGACATCGGGCGAGGCCAAGGCCGGCGCGGCAACCGCGTCGTGGGGCCTGGAGGCGCCGCGGCTGATCGCCGCGGCGGCCCTCGCACTGACGCTGCTGCCGGTGGCGTTTCTGCTGCACGCCAGCATCTTCGCCGCCCTCGGCGCCATGTTCGAGCAAACCACCACGGCGCAGAACGCCCTCCTCGTCGGCATGCTGCCGGCGTTTGGCAGCATCGCGTTGGCATTCGTCGCGCTGACCCAGGAAGGCGGCACCGCCCTCGCCTTCGGCGCCTTCTTTCCATTCTCGTCGCCGGCCATGCTGCCTGCCCGGGTGCTCTCCGGAGACATGCCGGCGTGGCAGGTGGTCGCCAGCCTGGCGCTGCTGACGGCCAGCACGTTCGCCACCGTGTGGCTGGCGGGACGGATATTCCGCGGTTCGCTGCTGATGGTCGGCAAGACTCCGTCGCTGCGCGACTTGCGCAACATCGTGCTCGAGTAGGAGCAGCGCGAAGCCTTCAGCCGTTCGACGGCGAAAGCGGTTCGGCGGCGCTCCCGGCGGCCGCCTCAGGGGCGGTGTTCGCGGCGCAGATACTCGTCGCTCTGCATTTCGCTGATGCGGCTTCGGGTGCGCTCGAACTCCGCGGTCAGGCGTTCGCCGACGTACAGTCGTTCGATGGGCGCGGCAGCGGCAAGCAGCAGCTTCACGTTGCGGTCGTAGAACTCGTCGATCAGGCCGATGAAGCGCCGCGCCTGGTCCTCCTTTTCGGCGTCGAACACGGGCACGCCATGCACGAATACGGTGGCGAACAGCCGCGCCAGCTCGATGTAGTCGTCGTTGCTGCGCGGACCGGCGCAAACGGCTTCGAAATCGAACCAGACGACGTCCTCCGCCCAGTAGCGGGCGTGCAGGGCGCGGCCGTTGACGGTCAGCACCTTGTCGCGCTCCGGCGGCCGGTGGCTTAGCGCCCGAAAGCTCTTCAGCAGCTCGCCGGCATCTTCGCTGCCGCGGTAGATGCCGTCGCGCCGCAGCACGTTCAGCCGATAGTCGGTTTCGCCAGCGACGTTGACGACTTCCATGTGCCGCTCGAGCAAGCCGATGGCGGGCAGAAAGCGGCGGCGCTGCAAGCCATCCTCGTAGAGCTGCCCCGGGGCGCTGTTGGACGTGGCGACCAGCGTCACGCCGTGCTCGAAGATGCCGGCCAGCAGCTCGGCGAGAATCATGGCGTCGCCGATGTCGGAGACGTGGAACTCGTCGAAACACAGCACCCTGGCCTCCTTGGCAAAGCGCTGCGCCACCGCCTGCAGCGGATTCTCGCGTCCGGCGAGCCGACGCAGCTCGTCGTGGACGCGACGCATGAAGCGATGGAAGTGCAGACGGCGCTTGTCGGCAAACGGCAACGTCTCGTAGAAGACGTCCATCAGATACGTCTTGCCGCGCCCGACGCCGCCCCAAAGGTAGAGCCCCGGCACGGGTTCGACGCGGCGCCTGAGCGCCCGAGGCAGCCAGCTGCGGACGCGGTGGCGGTTGGCCGGCGCGCGCAGCAGCTGCCGCTGAAGCTTCGTCAGCCGCTCTGCAACCGCGAACTGGGCAGGGTCCGAGACGAATCCCTGCGCCACGTTGCGGCGGTGGAGTTCCGCGGGCGTAGGCGGTGCCGTCATGGGCCGTTACGTTCGCGGATTCTGTTGCGGGCTGCGGCTTTCGGGATCGGCAGGTTGTTGGCCGTCAACCGCCGGCGGCGCGCTGCGTCAGCTTGCCGCGTCGGCCGCGTTCGCCGCCATGCGCGCCTCGGCCGCGGCGGCGTGGGCGGACAGACCTTCCGCGGCAGCGATGTTGGCCGCGATGGCCGCCAGCGGGCGCGCCGAATCCGCGCTGCTGCGAAGGATGGAGGTGCGCTTCTGGAAGTCCACGACGCTGAGCGGCGAGGCGTAGCGGGCGGTGCCGAAGGTCGGCAGCACGTGGCTTGGCCCGGCGCTGTAGTCGCCGAGCACCTCGGCGCACCAGCCACCGGCGAAGATCGCGCCGGCGTGGCGAATGCTCGGCAGCCAGGCGTCGGCGTCGCGCACGGCCAGTTGCAGATGCTCCGGCGCGAAGCGGTTGGCGATGCGGCAGGCCTCGGCCAGGTGCCGTACCGCGATGAGCGCGCCGCGTTCGCGCAAGGAAGCACGGGCGATGTCCGCCCGGGGCAGTTCCGGCAAGCGTTCTTCGATGCGCTTCTGCACGCGATCCAGATAGCCGGCGTCCGGGCACAGCAGCACCGCTTGCGCAGCCGCGTCGTGTTCGGCCTGGGCGAGCAGATCCCAGGCGATCCAGTGCTCCGGCACGCTGCCGTCGGCGACGATCAGCACTTCGCTGGGGCCGGCGATCAGGTCGATGCCCACCGGCCCGAAGACCAGGCGTTTGGCGGCGGCGACGAACGCGCCGCCTGGCCCGACCACTTTGTCCACCCGGGGCACGGTCGCGGTGCCGAAGGCCAGCGCCGCGATGGCCTGGGCGCCGCCGACGCTGAACACCCGCTGCACGCCAGCCAGGTGCAGCGCGGCGAGAACGTGGGCGTTGCGTTGGCCGCCGGGGGTTGGCACCGTGGCGACCAGCTCGCCGACGCCGGCGACCTGCGCGGGAATCGCCGTCATCAGCACGGTGGACGGATACGCGGCCTGGCCGCCTGGCACGTAGAGGCCGACGCGGTCCAAGGGCGTGACGCGCAGGCCCAGCCGATTGCCGTGTTCGTCCTGGTACTCGAAGCCGCCGGTGGGCTGGCGCTCGTGGTAGTCGCGAATCCGCCGGGCGGCGTCTTCGAGGGCTTGCCGGTCCGCTGCGGCAAGCGCGTGCAGCGCATCTTGCAGTTCCCTGGGGTCGAGTTGCAGTCGCGCCGGGTCGTCCACCTCGAAACCGTCGTGCTGGCGGGTCAGCCGCAGCAGCGCGGCGTCGCCTTCGTCGCGCACCGCATCGACGATGCGGGCGGCTTCCCGGACGACGGCTTCGGACTCCCGCGCGTTCCACGCCAGGAGGCCGGACAACTCGTCCTCGAAAGTCGGCTGCGCGGTGCTCAGACGCCGAATCGACGACGTCATCGCGCTTCCGCAGGGGTGCTGGCCTTGATCGTCACCGCATGGATGGCGCCGGAAGCGATGAGATCGTCGATGGCCGCGTAGACCGCCTGCTGGCGCTTGACGCGGTTCATTCCCTCGAACTGCGCAGCGACGACGCGCAGCTCGAATCGACTGCCTTCGCCCGCCACCGCCACTTCGGCACCGTCGAGGGCTTGTTCGATGCGCGTCTTGATGTCTTCGATCATGGCCTCTCCAACTCGTCTCGGCAGCGCTCCCGGCGCACCGCTGCCGCCGTCGCCGGCGCGATTGTAGAACAGGCCCGCCGGTGTCGCGTGTGCTACTTTAGGTAACGCTCGAAGCAACGCCTTGGCCGAATGAACGACGCGCGCGATGCCCGTCCTGGAGATGCTCAACACGCTGGCCCACGAATTTCCATTCGTGACGCTGGTCGTGGGCTTCTGCGCGTTGATCTGGAGCGCCGACCGCTTCGTCAACGCCTCGGCCGCCGCGGCCAAGAACCTGGGCGTCTCCAAGGTCGTCATCGGCCTCACCTTCGTGGCCGTCGGCACTTCTGCGCCGGAAATCATGGTCGGCATCCAGGCGTGCCTGAAGGGCACCGGCGAACTCGCCATCGGCAACGCCATCGGCTCGAACATCGCCAACATCGGCCTCGTCCTCGGCGTCACCGCGCTGGTGCGGGAACTGCCGTTTCGGAGATCGACGCTGAAGCGGGAAATACCGTGGCTGATCGGCGCCACGCTGCTCGCGCTGGCGTGTCTGTTCAACCGCTATCTGGGCGTGCTCGACGGCGTTGCGCTGCTCGCCGGGCTCGGCTTCGTGCTCTACCGCCTGAAGGCCGGCAGTGCGGATTCGCTGCCCGAGTCGCTTCAAAACGAGCTGAACGAACTGCCGGACATGGCCTCCGGCATCGCGGCGATCTGGTTTCTGGCGGGCCTCGCCGTGCTGCTGCTGTCGGCGCATGCGCTGGTCGAGGCGGCCAGCGAGGTCGCCGTGCGGTTCAACGTCAGCCCGGTGGTGATCGGCCTCACCATCGTCGCCATCGGCACCAGTCTGCCGGAGCTGTCGGTAACCATCACCGCGGCGCTGCGCGGCCACGCCGACATGGCCATCGGCAACGTCGTCGGCTCCAACATCCTGAATATCCTTGCCGTGCTGGCGATTCCCGCCTTGATGGCGCCCCAGCCCATCGGCATCAGCGTGCTGTGGCGCGACTACGGCATGATGGTGGCGCTGACCGCGCTGTTGACGCTGTTCGCCTACGGCATCGGCTCGCGCAAGGTGATCACGCGCTTCGAGGGCGTGGTGCTGGTGGCGGCCTGGATCGGCTTCACCTACCTCGCCTACCACCAGGACTGACGTGGACGACGCCCTCGCGTCGAGCGTCCCGGCCGCCGTACTCGAACGCGCGCGACGGGTGCTGCTGCTGATTCTGGACGTCGACGGCGTGCTCACCGATGGCCGCCTCCACTACGCCGACGACGGCAGCGAAACCAAGGCCTTCTACGCCCAGGACGGCAGCGCCATCAAGCGCTTGCAGGCCGCTGGCGTCGCGGTGGCGATCATCAGCGGGCGCCGATCGCGGGCCGCGCGCCGTCGCGCCGGGGAACTCGGCATCGCCCATCTGTACGAGGGCGCCGAAGACAAGGCGGCGGCGCTGGCGCAGCTGTGCGACGCCAGCAAGGTGCAGGCCGCGCAGATGGCGCACGTTGGCGACGACCTGCCGGACCTGCCGCTGTTCGAGCGGGTGGGCCTGTCTTGCGCGGTGGCGGACGGACATCCAGCCGTGCTTGGCAAGGCGCACTACGTTACGGCGCGGCGCGGTGGCCAAGGCGCGGTGCGCGAAGTGTGCGATCTCATTCTCTTCGCCCGCGGCGGCGACACGGCGCAGTAGTTGAACGAGTCCGCCAGCAAAGTGGCGCACTCTCGGCAGCGGCGCCGGCGCGCTCGGCGCAACGGCAAGCTGGCCGCCGCGCCGGTCTGGTTCGGCCTGGGCCTGGTTGCCGCGGGATTCGCCGTCTTGGCCGTCGTCGTGGCGCCCGACGACGTGGCGTTGGAAGTGCCGCCGGACTTCGCCGACGAACCGGACCTCTTCATCGAGGACGGCGTAGTCAGCCAGTACCGCGAGGACGGCTCGCTGCACTTTCGCCTGCGCTCGGAGCGCATCACCCATTTCGAGCGCGACCGCGAGGACCGCGACGGCATCGCCGAGTTGGCGCAGCCGAACTTGGAGCTGCACGCTTCCGAGTGGCCCGAACCCTGGCACGTTCGCGCCGCCAGCGGCGATCTGCGCACCGCTGCCGCAGCCGCCGGCAGCGAGGAACGGCTGAATCTGCGCGGCGACGTGGTTCTGCGTCAAGAGCGCGGCGGCGACGGCTTCGTCGAAGTGCGAACCAGCCTCTTGACGCTCTACCCCGACCGCCAACTCGCGCAGACGGATCAGCCTGTTATCATCGCCAGCGAAGCCGCCCGCGCCAGCGCCGCCGGCCTGGAAGCCAATCTGCGCAGCGGCGAGATGAAGCTGCTCTCTTCCCCCAGCCAACGGGTAGCCGTCGTTGTTGAACGCCTTGAACCACGCTAGCCGCTGCCCTCGCGTCCCGGCGGTCGCGGCAGGACGAGCGCGCAGTCGACGCGCCCTGCGCCGCTGGACTTGCGCACTGGCGCTCGGCATGGCGCTGCCGGCGCTGCCGCTGCCGGAGGACAGCGCGCAGCCCATACGCATCCAAGCGGACGAAGGCAGCTTTCACCCGCAGGGAGGCGTGTCCGTGCTCACCGGTTCCGTGCAGATCGAGCAGGGCACGCTGCGCGTCGAAGCGCACCACGTCACCATCGAGAGCCGCGAACAGCGCATCGAGCGCATCGTCGCCGAAGGCCGCCCGGACAACCCCGCCACCTTCCGCCAACGCATCGATCCGGACGAACCCGTCGTCAGCGCCAAGGCGCAGCGCATCGACTACCGGGTTGTCGAAGAACGGCTGCGGCTGAGCGGCGACGCGCAGGTGGTCGGCAACCAGCGCGAGGTTTCGGGGGCGGAGATCGTGTGGGACATCAAGGCTGGCCGCGTGGACGCGAGTTCCGAGAAGCCCGGTGGCGTTCGACTGAAGTGGCGGCCCGAGCAAGCTCCGGCTGGCGAATGACGGCAGCGCGGCTGACCGCCGCCAACCTGAGCAAACGCTATCGCGGCCGCCGCGTGGTGCGGGATGTCGGCCTGCACGTGCAAAGCGGCGAAATCGTCGGCCTGCTCGGCCCCAACGGCGCCGGCAAGACCACCTGCTTCTACATGATTCTCGGCCTGGTCAAGGCGGATGCCGGCAGCATTCGCCTGGACGGTCGAGAGCTGACTTCGGCGCCGATGCATGTTCGCGCCAGGGCCGGCATCGGCTATCTGCCCCAGGAGGCCAGCGTGTTCCGCCGTCTGAGCGTGGCCAACAATCTGCTTGCCGTCGCCGAGTTGCGGCGCGACCTGCGCCGCGTCGAGCAGCGCGCGCTGGTGCAACGGCTGCTTGCCGACTTTCGCCTCGCCGACATCCAGGACACCTTCGGCGAACAGCTTTCCGGCGGCGAACGCAGACGGGTGGAAATCGCCCGGGCGCTGGCCGCCGAGCCGCGCTTCATGCTGCTGGACGAACCCTTTGCCGGGGTGGACCCGATCTCGGTAAGCGACCTCAAGGGCGAGATCCACGGCCTCGCCCAACGCGGCCTCGGCGTGCTGATCACCGACCACAACGTGCGCGAGACGCTGGACATCTGCGATCGCGCCTACATCGTGGCCGAGGGCCGCGTCATTGCCGAGGGCGACGCCGCCGCCATACTATCCAACGACACCGTCAGGCGCGTCTATCTGGGCGAGCAGTTTCGACTTTGATGAAGCAAACCCTCTCGCTGAAGCTCGGCCAGCGTCTGGCGATGACGCCGGAGCTGCATCAGGCCATTCAGCTGATGCGGCTGTCGGCGCCGGAACTGAAGGCGGAGGTGCGCAACATCGTCGAATCCAACCCCATGCTGACCCTTGACGAGGACGAAGGCGAAGAAGACGGCCAGGACGATCTTGAACCCGGCGAGTTCGCCGAGACCGAGGGCGAAGCGGCCAGCGAGTTCGATGGCGAAACCGCCCCCGCGGACGTCGGCTCGGAGGCAGACGAAACCATCGAGGCCATCCCCGAGGATCTGCCGGTGGACGTCTCCTGGGACGAGGTGTACCAGCCAAGCGCGGGCTCGACCATGACGACAGCGCGAGACGATGACGACACCGCCTTCGAAGAGCGCAACAGCGTCGCCGAGACGCTGCGCGACCACCTGCTTTGGCAGTTGAATCTGACCCGCTTCTCGGAGCGAGATCGACAGGCCGCCCTCGCCATCATCGAGAGCATCGACGACGACGGCATGCTTCACGCCGCCGACGACGATCTGCTCGCCGCGCTGCCGGCGGAGCTGCGCTACGGCGCGGACGAACTGCAGGCCGTGCTGAAGCGCGTGCAGCGCTTCGACCCGCCCGGCGTCGGCGCCCGCAGCGTCGAAGAGTGCCTGCTGCTGCAACTCGAACAGCTTGCCGAGCAAACTCCTTGGCGCAAGCAGGCGATGGAGCTGTTGACGCACCACGCCGCACTGCTGGTCAAGGGCGATCCGGTGGCGCTGGCGCGACGCTGCAAGATCGGCACCGACGAACTGGAGCACGTGATGACGCTGCTGCAATCGCTCAATCCCCGCCCCGGCGCCGCCATCGGCGACAGCGACGTCGCGCACGTGGAACCCGACGTGACGGTGGCCAGGAAGGACGGCCGCTGGGTGGTGGAGCTGAACCAGGAGGCAGCGCCGCCGGTGCGGGTCCGCAGCGACTACGCCGGCCTCGTCAACCGGGTCGCCAAGGATGCCGACAACCAGTACCTGAAGGACAACCTGCACGACGCCAAGTGGTTTCTGAAGTGCCTGCAGTACCGCAACGAAACGCTGCTGCGCGTCGCCGCGGAGATCGTCGAGCGGCAGCGCGGTTTCTTGGAGCATGGCGAAGAGGCGATGCAGCCGCTGGTGCTGTCCGACATCGCCGAAGCGGTGGAGCGCCACGAATCCACCGTCTCCCGGGTCACCACGCGCAAGTACATGGCGACGCCGCGGGGGATCTTCGAGCTGAAGTTCTTCTTCTCGAGCCACGTTGCCGCCGCCAACGGCGTCGAGGTGTCGAGCACCGCCATACGCGCGCTGGTGAAGAAGCTCATCGCCGAAGAAGACCGCCAGAAGCCGCTTTCCGATCTGAAGATCGCCGCGCTGCTCAAAGAGCGCGACATCGAGGTGGCGAGGCGCACCGTCGCCAAGTACCGCGAATCTCTGGCGATTCCCGCATCCAACGAGCGCAAGCGGCTGCTGTAGCCCTTTGCACCTCCGCCAAGTGGCGCGGCCGAATGGCGGGCCGTCCGGCCCGTCGAACGGGGCCCCTCAGACGCGATGGCTGGCGATCTTCTCCTTGTGCTTGATCAGCTGGCGATCGAGCTTGTCGGCCAGCGAATCGATGGCGGCGTAGAGGTCGTCGGCTTCCGCATCGGCGAAGATCTCCTGGCCATGCCCGGCGTGGACGATGGCCTCGGCGAACTGCGTGGTCTTGTTCACCGCCAAGACGACCTGGACGTTGGTGATGTGGTCGTAGTGCCGCTCCAGGCGCCCGACCTTGGTCGTGACGTAGTTGCGAAGCGCTTCGGTGACGTTCAAGTGGCGTCCGGTAATGCTCAACTGCATGTGCGTGTCCTTCTTCTGGCTATGGCTGGCTGGCTATGGCTGGCTTCTCCAGCCATGCTGGCGGTTGCTGCTTGCAGGCGGCAAGCCGTTCGATGAATGCGTGACTCGCGGACTCTCGGGGCGGCGTCGGCGCAGCATGGCCGCGCTACTCCGCTTCGCCGAAGCGGTCGGCGAAGAGCTTGACAACGGCTTGGAAGGCCTCGTCTTCGTCCGCCCCGTCGCAAGACAGCTGCAAGGCTGCGCCGCACACCGCCTCGAGCATCATGACCGCCATGATGCTCTTGGCGTCCACCAGCCCGCCCTCCCTGCTGCCAATGCGAATGCTAGACGCGAACGACTTGGTGGTTCTTACCAGCTTGGAAGCGGCACGCGCATGCAAGCCCAGCTTGTTGACGATCTGGACTTCGCCCGTCAACACGATGCCCGTCTTATTCGTGCTGCGCGTCGGCGAGCTGGTCTTGCAGCCCGTCGAACAGTTCCCGATCGGTCGCGGCGCGACGCAACGTCGCCAGGTTGACGGCATCGTCGAAGACCCGCGCCAGCGCTCCAAGGATTTCCAGATGGACGCGCTGTTCGTGTCGCGGCACGGCGAGCACGAACAGCAGGTCTACTGCCTGATCGTCCGGCGCGTCGAAGTCCAAGGCGGTGCGGGTTCGCAAGCAGCAGGCGGCCGGTGCGCGGCAGTGCTCGAATCGGCAGTGGGGGATGGCCACCCCCTCGCCCAAGCCCGTGGAACCAAGCCGCTCGCGATCCAGGAGGCCCTTGAGCAGCAGGCGGGCGTCGATTTCCTGCCGGCAGCCGGCCAGCAGTTCGCTGGCCTTGGCCAAAGCGGCCTTCTTGGAGTGGGCATCGACATCCACCAACGCGCAATCCGGTGCCAGGATTTGCCGAAAGTCGATCACTCGCGTCCTTGAACTGCGGAACGGCACCTTGGCCCGACAACGCGGATTTTGGCACAAGCCGCGTCGACTGGCCAACCTTCTTGCGACGCTGCGACGCCGCCAAGCGCATCGCCACGTGCAACACCCCGGCCTTCTTCGTCGTATGATCGGCCAAAGAGGGGCACCGCTCATGAACGAACCGTTCGACCGCCGCAGCGCCGCGGGTTTCAACGACTCCGCCCGGCCCGTCCGTACTGGCTGACGGCGAACGATCGTGCAGGCCGGCGGCATCGGCGAGCTGAACGAACGCTCTTTGCATCGCGCCCTTAAGAAGCGCTACGCGGTACCCGGCAGCAGCCTCGAACAGGCCGTCGACGGCTATGTCGCGGACGTGGTGATCGGCAACCGCATCGTCGAAGTCCACACCGGCGTCTTTTCCGGGATCAAGAAGAAGCTGGCGCATCTGCTCGAGGGCTTTGCGGTGACGCTGGTACATCCGATCGCGCTGGACCGCTACATCGTCAAGCTGCCGGACGCGGCCGGCGCCCCCGCTTCGCGGCGCAAGTCGCCCAAGCACGGCTCGGTCTTCTACGTCTTCGGCGCCTTGGCCAGCATGCCGCGACTCCTGGCCCACCCGAATCTGACGCTGGACATCGTGCTGACCGTGGAAGAGGAGATTCGCGTCGCCGAGCCGGGCCGCCGTCGACGCCGACGCGGTTGGCGCAGCATCGACCGGCGCCTGGTGGAAGTGGCCGAAACGCACCGCATCACCGTCATGGCGGACCTCTTCGCCATGCTCGATGCGCACTTGCCGGAGACGTTCACCACCCGCGACCTGGCCGTGGCGATGAACGTCCCGCGGCGCCTGGGCCAGCAAGCCGCGTACTGCTTCCGCGAGGCGGGCGTTGCCGAGGTTTGCGCCAAGGACGGCAACGCGCTGGTCTATCGACGCAGCGGCAACGCGCGCGAGGCGCTGCCTCGCTAGCCGTCGTCCACCGCAGCCGCGAGCCGCTCGCTGGCGGCCAGGAAGTCCTCCATGAAGTCGTACACCACCTGGCGCGTGGTCTGTATCGAGTTCATCAGCCCGACGCCTTGGCCGACGAAGGACGTCGCCAAGTGCTTGGCGCCTTCGTGGCCGCCTTCGGCCAGCTTCGTCACCCGACCGAGGGCCGGTTCGCTGACCAGCGACTGCAACGGCATGGGCAGCGGCGTCGGCGCCTCTTCGGACTCCCAAGCGTCGGTCCACGGCGAACGCAGCTGTCGGGAGTACTTGCCGGTGCGCGCCTGGGAGCGCACGGTTTGACGCGAGTTGGCCTGCACGTACTTCTCCTTGATGACCGGCGACGTCTCGGCCTCGGCGGTGGTCAGCCACATGGAGCCGGTCCACGCCCCGGCAGCCCCCATGGCCATGCAGGCGGCCATCTGCCGACCGGTGACGATGCCGCCAGCGGCCAGCACCGGCGTGCTGGCGCCGTGCTGCTCTATGGCCTGCAAGACCTCGGGAACCAGCACCATCGTGGACACCTCGCCGCAGTGGCCGCCGGCCTCGGTGCCAGCCACCACCAGCACGTCGACGCCGGCTTCCACCTGCTTGATGGCGTGCTCCCGCGCTCCAACGAGGGCCGCCACGACGACGCCCCGTTCCTTGCCCATCTTCAGCATGTAGCGCGGCGGCACGCCCAGGGCGTTGGCGATCAGCTTGATCGGATGGGCGAAAGCGACATCCACGATGTTGGCGGCGCGGCCTTCGGTGAGGAAGCCGCCACCGGCGGCAACCTGGTTCTTGTACAGATCCCGGGTGTCGATGTTGTGCCGGGCAAGGATGCCGCGGGCGAAGTCCCGGTGTTCGTCCGGTACCATGTCGAGGGTTTCGTCGGACGTGGTCTCGTCGGTGGTGGCCATGCTGGTCGGCGCGATCAGGTCCACGCCGTACGGCTTGCCGTCGATGTGCTCGTCGATCCAGTTCAACTCGATCTCAAGCGTCTGGGCGTTGTAGCCGGCAGCGCCGAGCACGCCCATGCCGCCAGCCTTGGACACTTCCACGACGACGTCCCGGCAGTGGGTAAAGGCGACGAGGGGGAAGTCGATGCCCAGCATGTCGCAGATCGGCGATTTCATGTGTACTCCAAGTCGGTTGCCGTAGCGCGGAATCCTACCACCAGGGCTAGCCCGTCGGCTGGCGACGAAGCCGCGTCGGTTCGCTACGCCGGCACAGGGGCGAGCGCGGGTGTCTGCTCCGGGGCTGCCTCGCACTGGCGAGGTTCCGGCAACGTCATGCTGTTGCTGTGCGGTTCCTATCTCGGCTTCATGGAGCGGGGGTGCCGGTACTTCGTGCGTCGCAAACCCCGCTCCATCGCCAAGGCCGACGCCAAGGACTGGTACTCGCTCGACGACCTGTACGCTCTGTAGCGTGGCGAGTCGGGGCCGTGCGATGGCCATGCACGCGAGGAACGCCGACAATAGGGATCACCGAACCACCGCGGACGGTCGGCGACCCGGCAATTCGGCTGGCACTGGCCGACCGGTCCGACAAGGCAACAAGGGATCTTCAATCATGGCCTACGTCACCTACGAAAAGCGCGGTCGCATCGCCATCATCACGCTGAACCGGCCGGAGCGCATGAACGCGCTGGGGCGCGAGTTGAGCGCCGAACTGCGCGCCGCGGAGGCAGAGTTCGTCGCCGCCGACGACGTCTGGCTGGGCATCTACACCGGCGCCGGCGAGCGCGCCTTCTGCGCCGGCCGAGACCTCAAGGAGGCCGCGGAGCAAGAGGCCGGGGCGACCACCAGCCCCGCCGCCCGAACGGCAAGCCCCATCTCGCGCTTCGAGCGCATTGCCGCGGACCACGGCAAGCCCACCATCGCCGCGATCAACGGCGCAGCCTACGGCGGCGGGCTGGAAAAGGCGCTCGCCTGCGACATTCGCATCTGTTCCGAGAACGCGCACATGGCACTCGCGGAAGTGAAGGTGGGGCTTTGTCCGCCCGGCGGTTCCTTCAATCTGCCGCGTCTGGTGGGGCTTTCCAATGCGATGTGGCTGCTGCTTTCCGGGGCGCCGGTGCGCGCCGAAGAAGCGCTGCGAATCGGCCTGGTAACGCGAGTGGTGCCGCTGTCCGACCTGCTCGACACCGCCGTCGAGATGGCCGAAACCATCGCTGGCAATGCTCCGCTGGCCGTTCGCGCCACGCGCAAGCTCGCGCATCTGGGCTTGGAAATGCCGCTCGACTACGCCCGCCGCATGGGCGCGATGCTGATCGAATCCGTGTGGTCGTCCGAAGACGCCGTCGAAGGCGCGCGCGCCTTTGCCGAGAAACGCCCGCCGGAATGGCGACAGCGCTAGCGGGTCTGCCGCTCGGTCAGAACGTCAACGCTCCCTTCGCGTCGAGCGTCGCCGAGCGTCCGCAGAACTCTTCCGTCGTCATCGCTTCGAGCAAGTCGGCGTCGCGGGTGTTGCCCCAGGTGCGCCGGCCGTCGTTCAAGCGACATGCGGCCAGGCCGATGCGCGGGCCCTGCTTGCCGTACATCACCGTGTAGGACTCGATCTCGACCGCGCCGGCGAACGTCGGCGCCGCCTGCCGGGTCGGCGTTGCGTCCACGGGCGCCTGGGGCTCGTCGTGTTGGAATCCTTTTGCTGGCGGAGTCGTCGAGTAGACGCCGAACGCATGCTTGGTGACGAAGCCGCCGTTGCTCGTCACCAGCCCCATGTCGCCGTCGTGCTCGCGCAGCACCTCGGCCATGCGCGCGATGGCGTGCATGACGTAGTTGTTCAACGGGCCGCCGCCGAAGGTGAGGCCGCCGGTCACGGTGAGCGGCCGCGCTTCGCCGATGCCCAGTTCCGCGGCGGCGATCTGCACGGCGGACGGAAAGCAGCTGTACAGGTCCATGTGATCGATGGCGTCCGCCTGCACTCCGGCGAGTTCCAGGCAACGGGCGCCGGCGATGCGAATCGCTGGCGAGCTGTGCAGGTTGTCGCGGTTCGACACGGCGTAGGTGTCGTGCGCCTCCGTCCCCGACCACGGGTAGATCCACTTGCACCGCGGAACGTCGAGCCGCTTCGCCGTCGCCGCGGAACTCAAGATCAGCGCCGCCGCCTGATCGACGTTGCTGTTCGAGTTCATCAGCTTCGGATACGGGAACGACACCGGGCGGTTGACGCCGCTGGGCGCGCGCACTTCCTCGGCGGTCTTCGCTGCGCGCATCCACGCATGGGGATTGTCCGCGGCGACGCGGCTGAAGCCAGCCCACAACTCGGAGACGCGGGCGATGTGGCTGCGCAAGGTTTCGCCGCGGGCGTAGCGGATGGCGTTCTCGAAGATGGGATACATCTCGATGGGCTGCGCGATGCCGCGTTCGGCTTCAATGCGCAGGCGCATCTTCAGCTCCTCGCCGAAGCGGCGATCCGGCTCGCCCGGCGCCGGCCGCCAGTCGAGCTCGACACCGGCGCGGCGCGCCTTCGCCTGGCTGCGCCCGCACTCGGCGCCGGTGAGCACGACGATGTCGCGCTCGCCACGTTGAATCTCCAAAGCCGACTCGTTCAGCACCGACTGCACCGAATTGCCGCCCCAGGTGGAGACGCCGGTCTCCGCGCTCGCGCTGCCGATGGCTTCCGCCACGACCTTGGCCGGGTTCCGATACGGCCACATGCCGCGAATCACGCGCACGGATTCCACCTGGCGCAGCAGCGCCGGAGCTTCGGCGTCCGCAGCGGCTTGGCGTACGGCGGCGATCATCATGTCGAGGGGTTCCTCGCCAATGCCCGCGACCGGGTCCGCATCGCGCTGCTGCAGCTGGGCGACGCCAATCAGAACTGGATCGGTTGGTTTCATGGAGAAGAGCTTGAAGCTGGTTTGGACGCAATGATAGCGAACCCGGTTTTCCCTTCGACCCGCGGCTTGCCGCTGGCCGACGTCGGCAGAATCCGTATGCGCCGAAGGGCCGGGCTTCCCTACGCCGCCGAGGCGGCTGGCTGGCACACCGGCACGACGTAGGGCCCCTCCGGTATCACCGCCACCGCCTTGTCGCCGGACTCCGCGACGCTCCGGCGCACCGCATCGGCGACGGATTCCACGCATTCGACGCCGGTCAATGCCCGATCTTCCGCGCTCAAGCTGCTGCGCAGCTGCACCCGGGCGGCACGTTGCGCCTTCAACTGCATCTCGCTTTCCCACTCGTCCACGTCGGCCAGCCGTTTCTCGGCCAGCTCGGCAAGGAACCGCTCCGGCCCTTGGCGCAACATTCTGCTCTGGGCGGCGCGATAGGCTTCGGAGCCGAGCCCTTCGGCACAGTCGGAAGCGACGATCAACGTGGCCCCAGGCGCCAAGATGTCCATCGGCGTGACCATGCCCTTCACCGTCTGGTAGTAGGTTTGGTCCAGCGGATGCCCCGCCGCCGAAGTCACCACGGTGCGAAAGCGCCGTGCCACCGGCACGGTCAGATAGCGGCGGGCGAAGCTCACCGCCTGCAAGTGGCTGGCAATGATGTCGCCGAAGTTCACGAACGACAACCGCCGGGCGTCGTCGATGACGGTGTTGACGGCGAACGCTTCGCCGACCATGCGCACGATCTGCAACTGCTCTTCGTGCAGCGGGTTGCCGTCCAGTCGGCACTGCACGGCGGCGGCATCCTCCATGAAGCGGGCGCTGTGGAACGTGCGGATGGTGTCCGAGTGGGCGATGCCGGGCGCCACCACCTTGCGGCCGCCGGAGTAGCCGGCCATGAAGTGCGGTTCCACCAGGCCGGTGGCGATCTTCAAGTCCGCGTCGACGAAACGGGCGTCGAGCTTGACCGGCGTGCCGCGACGGGTGCGCCCAAGGTCCGCATGGGCCGCGTCGTCCTTGGCATCGTGGTTGGCGACGACCGCGTGCTCGAAGACCCAGGGGTCGCCAACGAGCGCGGCCAACTCGTCGCCCTCGTTGGGGCGGTGCAGGCCCGTTGCGACCACCACCGAGATGTCCGCGGGCATCATGCCGGCGGCGAGCAGCGTTTCGATCAACGGTCGCAGCAGCAGCGCGTTCGGCACCGGCCGGGTGACGTCGCAGATCAGAATGCAGGCCGTGCGCCGGCCCTTCGCCAGTTCGCCGAGCGGCTTGCAGGCGACCGGTACCGCCAACGCCTGGCGCACCGCGAAGTCGCCGTCCGCAATCAACGGCATGCTCGGCTTGGCGACGACGGTGACGTCCAAGTCGTCGTCGAAGCGAACCGGCAAGCCGGTTCTGCCGTACAGCAGTTCAACGATCATGTCGACGATCCCGCGTTCTCCGCCGCCCTTGCTGTAACATTGTTGCATATGCATTCCGGCCCGTTCCGCCACGGCTCCCTTCCCGCTTCGGCAACTCAGCCGCTACCGTGCCGCTGATCGGCGCGAAGTTCGCACCCTCCGCGCACGACTCCTCGTCGCGGGCGCCGCGGCGCGTCTCGAAGCAGGTGCGCCGGCGCGCCAGACGCATGGCCCGGCTCGCCGGCTTCACCGAAGGCAGCGTCGGCTGGCAGCTGATCCGCCTCGGTTCGTTCATGGCGCTGGGATCGCTGTCCATGAACATCGCCCGCATCGCCGAGGCGGCCTACCTGGGATTCGTCGGCACCGAAGCGCTGGCGGCAATGGGCTTCGCCTTCCCCATCACGATCTTTCTGTTCGCGTTCGCCGGCGGCATCGGCACCGGCGCTTCGTCCGTCATCGCCAGGGTCTACGGCGCTGGCGATCGGCGCCAGGCGGCGCGCCTGGTGGCGCACGCCGAGTTGCTGGTGCTGCTGGTGGGAGTGGTCATCGGCGGCGCGAGCTTCTTTCTGGCGGAAGACCTGCTGGCGCTGCTTGGCGCGCGCGGCGAAGTGCTGGCGATGGCGACGGCGTATCTGCGCGTGTACATGCTGGGCTATCCGCTGTTCATGCTGTCGATGGTGGGCTCGACGCTGCTGCGCGCCACCGGCAGCGCCGCGAGCCCCGGGCTGGTGATGACCACCGGGTCGGTGATTCAGATGGCGGCTGGCCCGGTGTTCATCTTCGGCTGGTTCGGCGTCCCGGAAATGGGCATCGCCGGCGCCGCCTGGGCCTACGTGGCGTCGCGCATCTTCAGCGTCTGCCTGTACGTGGTGATTCTGGTGCGCACGCGCATGTTGAGCGGTTCGCTGGCTGGTCTGGGCGACTCCTGGCGGTCGATTCTGCACGTTGGCGGCCCGGCGACCTTAAGCGGCCTGGTGCAGCCCGTCTCGATGCTCATCGCCACTCGGCTGCTGGCCGGGCACGGCCACGAGGTGGTGGCCGGCTACACCGTGGCCGTGCGCGTGGAGACGATGGTGCATATGGTGCTGTGGTCCGCTTCCTCGTCCATTTCGCCCTTCGTCGGCCAGAACTGGGGCGCCGGCAAGTTCGCCCGGGTGCGCTCGGCGCTGCGGCAGTGCAACTGGTTCTGCCTCGCCTGGGGCGTGGTGACGTTCGCCACGCTGGCCATCGTCGGCGAGTGGGCGGTGCGCTGGATCGATCCGAACGCCACCGTGGTCGCGGTGGCGAGCCTGTTCTTTCTGATCATTCCGCTGTCCATCGGCTTCATGGGCGTGATGCAAGTGGCCAGTTCCTGCTTCAACGCCTTGGGGCAGCCGATGCCGCCGCTGGTGATTTCGCTGACGCGAACCTTCGCGCTGTACGTTCCGCTGCTGATTCTCGGCGACGCCCTGTGGGGCTACGGCGGCGTGTTCGCGGCGATGGCGCTGACCAACGTGCTGGTCGGCGCTGGCGCCTGGTACTGGAACCGCGTGGCGGTGAAGCGCGGCATCGCGCTGGCGAGGGCGGGCAAGTGACCGGCAAGCGCCGGGGGGCGCTGAAGTTCGTGCTGATCCACCACGGCGGCTGCGCTGGCGGGTTGTTCCACTACCGCATCGACGAAGACGGCCAGTGCCATGCGCAGATCGACGAAGCCGAACGCGGCCAGCATCCGCGCAGCATCGGCATCGCGGTGGCCGGCGACTTCGACGTCCACGCGCCGTCCGCCGTGCAGATGGCGGCGTTGAAGGCGTTGCTGCTCGAGCTGAAGCTGCGCTATCCGCAGTGGCAGCTGGGCGCCCACCGGCAGGTTCGCGGCACTTCGCCGACCACTTGCCCGGGTCGTCGTTTTCCCATGCGGGCACTCCGCGAGTGGGCGCGCACGGAGCTGTTGGCGCAGCGCGACGCCGCTCACCGCCGGGCGTTCGAGGAGCAGTACTCGAAGATCTGACCGCAAGGAACTGGCCGGAGCAGTCGACAACGGGCGGTAGTACGCTTTCGTTCCATCGAAATCGTCCACGCGGGCGGCCATGCAACTGCACCTGATCGACGGCACCTTCGAGCTCTTCCGAGCCCACTACTCCAAACGCCCCGAGCGCACCGCGCCGGACGGCATGGACGTCAAGGCCACCGTTGGCGTGGTCGCTTCGCTGCTGGGCCTGCTGGACGAACCGGAGGAGCACGTCACCCACCTTGCGGTGGCCTTCGACAACCCCGTCGAATCGTTCCGCAACGAGCTGTTCGACGGCTACAAGACCAGCGCCGGCATGGACCCGGCCATCCTCGCGCAGTTCGACCTGGTGGAAGAAGCGGTGGCGGCGCTGGGCGTTGCGGTCTGGTCGATGCAGCGCTTCGAGGCCGACGACGCGCTGGCCACCGCCGCCCGGCGCTGGCGCGACGACGTGGCGCAAGTGCGCCTGCTCACCCCGGACAAGGACCTCGGCCAGTGCGTCACCGGCAATCGCGTCGTGCAGGTGGACCGCATGCGGCGCAAAGTCATCGACGAGGACGGCGTGCGCGCCAAGCATGGCTGCGATCCGGCCAGCGTTCCGGACTGGCTGGCGCTGGTGGGCGACAACGCCGACGGCATCCCGGGCGTTCCCGGCTTCGGCGCGAAAACCGCGGCGGCACTCTTGGCCCGCTACCGAACCGTGGAAGCGATTCCACGGCTCTCCGCCGATTGGAAGGTCCGCGTTCGAGGCGCCATGCGGCTGGCCGCCGCGCTGCACGAACGGCGCGAGGAAGTGGCGTTGTACAAGAGGCTGGCCGTGCTCGTGGAAGACGTGCCACTGCCGGAGACGCTGGACGAGCTGCGCTGGCGCGGCGCCCCGCGCGGACGATTCGAAAGGCTGGCGAAGCGCTTGGGCGGCTTGCCGATGCGCCCTCCGCGCTGGCTGGCCGAGCAATAGCCCGCCTGCCCGGCGGCAGGCCGTCAAGGGCCAGCCCGCTCGTACACTTATGCAGGGTTGTGGCAAACGCGTCCCGGATGCATCATTTCCGCGTTCGTTGGCGGCCCCACGGCGAGCCGCAAACGAACAGAAAAGAACAACCAACAAGGCAACGCAAGGAGGCGCATCGGCATGGATGTACAAGCAAACAAGGAGCAGCTTGGCATGGCGGTATCGAAACTCACCTTGGAGTTGGGGGCCGTCGCTGCGTTGGCCGCCGTGATGCTTGGCGGCTTCTACTACCAAGGCACGCGCATCGATGTGGCGATGCAGAGGTTGGACGTGCGCATCGATGTCGCGGTGCAGAGGCTGGACGCTCGAATCGACGGGCTGGAAGTCCGCATCGACGGCTTGGACGCCCGCATCGACGGCTTGGACGCCCGCATCGACGGCTTGGACGTGCGCCTCGCCCGCATCGAAGGGCTGCTGGAAGGCTGGCTGTCGGGTCCGCCGCCACGGCCAGACTAGCCCCCGCCATCGGCACTGCGGCAACGGCAAAACAACAAGGAGAATCTCATGGCGGTCTCGAAACTGACCTTGGAGTTGGGGGCGGTCGCCACGTTGGCCGCCGTGATGCTCGGCGGCTTCTACTACCAAGGCACGCGCATCGATGTGGCGATGCAGAGGGTGGACGTGCGTATCGACGGCTTGGAGGGGCGTATCGATGGCCTGGAAGCACGCATCGACGGTTTGGACGCCCGTATCGACGGTTTGGACGTGCGCCTCGCCCGCATCGAAGGGCTGCTGGAAGGCTGGCTGTCGGGTCCGCCGCCACGGCCAGGCTAACGCCAAACCTCGGCCACCGGCGCTACCGGCAAGAAGCGAGTGCCTTGCCGGTCAAGAAGGCCCGGTGCGCTGCGAGACACATGCCGCCAGTTCTTCCAGAGCGCACTGAAGAAGAGCAGCACCGCCCGGACGCCAACCAAGCGCCCGCAGAGCGTCCGACCGCATCGGATGCCGAGGCGCACGTGCAGCGGGGGGCGGCAGTTGCACCGGCACGTCCAGACAAGCCGCCAAGGCGGCCATGACGTCGCGGCTGTCGACGAGCAAGTCGGAACAGTTGAACGCGCGCCCGGCCACGTCCTCGGCAGGAGCTTGGAGCAGCAGCCAAACGGCGGCGGCAACGTCCCCGCCGTGGACTTCCGTGGCCAAACGCGCCGCCGGCAACGGCTGGCCACGCAGCAGGGCGCAGGCGATGTCGAACCACTTGCTGTGCTCCACTGGCCGGACGAGGCCGTAGACGCCGGTGGGCCTCAGGCTTGCGTAGCACGCTCCGTCACTGGCGAAGAAAGCGCTGGCGTGGGCCTCGAGGGCGAGCTTGAGGGCGCCGTAGAAGCTGTCCGGCACCGGCAGGTCGTCTTCTCCGACGCTGCCCCGTGCCGGAGAGTTGCCGCCGAAGACCGCTCGTGACGAAATCAGCACCAGCCGCGGCACGACGGCGCGGCGCGCACGCTCCATCAGCTCGATGCCGGGCAGCAGATTGGCGCGCCAGTAGCCGAGGCGATCGTCGCCTTCTCCACCCCGATAGCGCCCCGGCTCGTGCTGGTACGCGCAATGCACCACGGCGTCGACGCCGTCCACAACCCGTTCGACGGCCACGGCATCGCGCAAGTCGCCGACCAGCCACTCGACGGACGCAGGCCCTTCGTGGCCGCTCGTTCTGGACAGCGCGCGCACTTCAACCCCCTCCGCCAACAGCCGCGCCACCACGAACTGCCCGACGATGCCCGTCGCGCCGGTTACGGCAACGCGCATGGATCCGCCAGGTCCCGAGGAACGGGCTTGCCGTCGAGCACGGCCTGCCACAGGTCGATCAAGGGCTTCAGCAAGTGCCGCTTGGGGTGGTCCTTCTGCCAAGGCTTCTCGTACTGGTAGTGGATGACGCGGATGCTCGGCCAGTACCACAGCTGCGGCAGGTTGAAGTAGAGGTACTGCAAGGCGTTGTAGGTGTAGGGCAACCCGTGCCAGTCGGGAAAGAACGATTCCAGGAAGGTCTGGTCGGTGCGCCGCCAGAAGGCCCCCGGCGCGTCCAGCGCCCGCAGCATGGCGTCGTAGGTGGCCGTGGAAGGAACGGCTACGAAGACGCCGGAGTTGAGGCGATGCATGTCCGCCAGAGTCTCGTACAAGTTGGGCGCGGCGGAGAACTGCGGATAGCCGAACAGCTTGTCGATGTTCTTCACCACCAGCGTATCGGCATCCAGAAACACCACCTTGCGGTAGCCCGACAGCCGCCACAGCTGCAGCTTGCAGAAGTTGGCGAGGGGATCGTGGAAGTCCGGCTTGGTGCCCTTGTCGAAGGGCGCCAGGGCATGTTGGGAGTCGCGCCGGTGGCGGACGCGGAACTGCCTGGACAGCGAAGGCAAGGAGACCGCCTCGACGATGCAGCCAGCCGCTTCGAGTTCGTCGAGGCCGCCGGCGTCGTCGGTCGCCAGCACGACCAGCGGCCAGTTGCTGCCGGCAGCCTTCAGCGAACGTGCCAAGGCCAGTGCGCCGACGCCGTAGTCGGCGCTGGCGACCAGCGTAGCGTAGGCATACACCCGGGGCTTGACTCAGCTTGCGCCGTTGCTGGCTTGCCGAAGAACGTCCGTTTGCTTGGCCAGTTCGGCGGCGCGTTCCCGCGTCCATGCCGAAGTGCTGGGAACGCGACTGCGGTCGGCGCGATGGATGTACTTCTTCGCAACGTCCACCAGCTCGGTGAGCAGGCCGTCCTGCAGCCGCACCGGACGCAGGCCAAGCGCCATGAACTGGTCGTTTCGCACCGACAGTTCGTTCTCTTCCGCTTCCTGACGCGGATTGGGCAGATAGGCCACTCTGGCGCCGGTGAGTCCGCTGACCAGATTCGCCAGGTCCCGCACCCGATGCACTTCCGTCATCTGGTTGAAAATCCGCGTGCGCTCGCCGCGCTGCGGTGGATTGTCCAGCGCGATCTCGATGCAGCGCACGGAGTCCTGGATGTGGATGAAGGCGCGGCTCTGGCCGCCGCTGCCGTGTACCGTCAAGGGATGGTCCAGGGCGGCTTGAATGAGAAAGCGATTCAGCACCGTGCCGTAGTCGCCGTCGTAGTCGAAGCGGTTGATCAGCTGCTCGTGGCGACGGGTTTGATCGGTATGCGTGCCCCAGACGATGCCTTGGTGCAGGTCGGTGATGCGCAAGCGGTCGTTCTTGGCGTAGAACTGAAACAGCAGCTGATCCAGGCACTTGGTCATGTGGTAGACGCTGCCCGGGTCCGCGGGATAGAGAATCTCGCGCTCCACCTTGCTGCCGTCGTCCAGCGCCACGTCCACGTCGAGGTAGCCCTCCGGGATGGACGCGCCGGCGGTGCTGTAGCCGTACACGCCCATCGTGCCCAGATGCACGACGTGCGCGTCCACCTCGGTGGCCACCAGCGCGTTCAGCAGGTTGTGGGTGGCGTTGACGTTGTTGTTGACCGTGTAGGTCTTGTGCGTGTCGCTCTTCATCGAGTAGGGCGCGGCGCGCTGCTCGGCGAAATGCACCACCGCATCCGGCCGCCAGGCCGCCAGCCATGCCTTGAAGCGGTCGTAGTCCGCCGCCACGTCGATGTGCTGGAACTCGAAGCGGCGGCCGCTGGTCGAGGCCCAGATGCGTTGACGCTCCTGGATGGAGTCCATCGGGGTCAGCGACTGCACCCCCAGCTCGGTGTCGATCCAACGGCGGCTCAGATTGTCCACGATGGCCACGTCGTGGCCACGGTTCGAGAGGTGCAGCGTCGTCGGCCAGCCAACGAAGCCGTCTCCGCCAAGTACGGCGACTCGCACTGCCCCTCCTTTCCCGCGACTGGTGCGCCAGCGGCTAGCGCGGACGCAGCGGCACCAGCTCCGTCAAGATGCCGCCAGCGCTTTTGGGATGGAAGAATGCGACCGTGGCGACATCGCCCTCTGGCCGGCCGCCCAGGTCGATCTGACGCAAACCGCTGGCGCGCAGTCGCGCCGCCTCGGCGGCCACGTCGTCGCAGGCGTAGCCCCAGTGGTGCAAGCCAGGGCCGAAGCGTTGCAGATACTTGTAGGTGCCCGCCTCCTGCACGACGGGGATCAGCACTTCGACCTGCGTCTCGCCAGAGCCGATCTGGAAGAAGTAGTTGTGCGTGCCTTCGGGCGCGAAGTAGGCGCCGTCCGGCATCGGCGTGCGCGCATCGAGAGGGAAGCCCAGCTTGTTGGTAAGCGTCTCGATCGCCTGGTCGATGCTGTGCGCAACGACGCCGATGTGATCCAGTCTTACGATCACGGAGCAGACCCCGGCAGCAAAGCGTCCATCGTAGCAGACGCCGATACTCTAGGGTCCGCCATCGCGACTTGGCGCACGGGGCGCGTCGTCGTTGCCGCTCGTCGCCCCCAACGCGCCTCGCCAGCCCGCAGCGTGACGCACGGGCCAGAAGAACTGCACCTGCACGTCGAAGCGCAGCACCGCCGACAGGCCAGCCGCATCCGTCGCCACGACTTCGACTTGCGCCGTTCCCTCGGCGAATGGCGCGGAAGTCACCACCAGTTCGTCGCCGTCCACCTGCACCAGGGCCACCGAATCGTCCGACGAAGATGCGCGAAACGACAGCTCGCCGTCGACGTTTCCGGCGTCGAAGAGCGACCCCAGCGGCAAGCGCAGCGAATCGCCGAACAGCGGCGCCGGCCGTGGTTCCGTCGCCGCGGTCGGCGGCCGAGCAAACAGCAGCAGCGGCGCACCGGCAGCCAGCTCCAGGCCGCGCCAGCACGGCCGGTTGTTGCATTGCGTCGCCGGCACCGATGGCGCCCGCACCGCCACTTGAACCGCCTGGGCGCTGCCCGCTCGCCGCGCCTCCACGCTGGCGCTGCGCGTCTCTCCGGCTGCCAGGAACACGTCGGCGGCAGCCGAACCGTCCGCCCTCGACAACAAGCCGCTGGCAGCCGAAATGCCCACGGTCATGTCGAACGGCGCACCTTGCGCCACGCTGACGCGCAACCTGGCCGGGCCCGGCGCGTGCGGTTCGGCATCCGTGCGCAGCAACTGCACCGGCAGCACGAAGGGCGCGCCGGGATTGCCGTCCAGACGCAACGAACGCAAAGCGGCAAGGCCCGTGAACACTCCCGCCGGCAGGTGCCGCAGGGCATTGCCGTCCAAACGCAGAAAGCGAAGGGCGGACAAGCCGGAGAACGATCCCGCCGCCAGGTTGGCAAGACCGTTGTCGTTCAGACGCAGCTCGGTGAGCTTGCCCAACGCCATGAACGTCCCCGCCGACAGCGCGGACAGCCGGTTGCCATCGAGCATGAGAAAGCGGACTTCCGGCGTGTAGCGGAACGGCCCCAGGGGAAGTTCCGCCAGCGCGTTGTCGCCGAAGTCCAGCACTTCCACGCTCGCCAGCCCAAGCAGATCGCCCTGCGCCAGCGACGACAAGCCCCTGTCGCGCAGCCGGAACTGGCGTATCCCGGCCAAGTCCGCCGAGGTGGGCACCTCGCAGGCCAGCCCCTCCGACAGCGCTTCGGCCAATGCCGCCGTGCGGTCGCAGACGCCCTCAAGCACCGTGACCGTAGCCTCGCCCCGCGGCACCGCGACGGCAGCATCCAACGCTTCGACCGCCACCGTGAACGATTCCCGCGCCGCTTCGATGTCGGCGTCGTCCGCTATCGGAATCTCCACCTCGATGCTCGTCGCGCCGGCGGCAATCGTCGCCTCGCCGGCGGCATCGGCGTGTTCCCCGGCATCCGCGCTCGCGGTCCTCGAGCCGCTTACGGTTCGCGCCTGCCAGCGAAAGGTCGTTGCCATCCGGCGCGCCGGTTCGAGTTCCACACGCACCCGGGCGGTGCCGCCTTCGAGGGCCAAGGCGTCGCGGACCGTCAGGCCATGTCCAACGACAACGGTCAGCGACTGCTCCGCCATGAGACCTGTGGAGTCCTTCGCGACCACGTCGATCGTCGCGGTGCCGTTCGAGGCGCCCCAGACTCTCAGCAGACCGTCCCGGGCCAAGGCCGGCGCGATCGCTGGATGCGACGACACCGCCGCGTACGTCAACGCATCGCCATCGACGTCCCGAAACCGGGAGTCCAAGTCGAGGAGCAGGCTCTCGCCGACATCGAGGCGCCGATCTTCCAAGGCTCGAACGGCGTCCGGCGGGTTGCGGCCACAGTAGGATGGGGCGTCGGGATCGGCAGACACCTGCACTTCCCAGTTCTTGGCAATCGGCGTTCCGGTTTCGGCCACCGCGGCAATGCGCACCACCTTCTGCCCATCGCCAGCGGCGAACACCACCTGATGGCCAAGGGCGTCGCGGTCCGCGTCCGCCGGGCTGATCGTCACCTGCACCCGCGACTGCGCCGTCGGCGCCGCCACCGTCAACCGCGCGCAACTCCCGGTCGTGGCCCGGTACTGCGTCCGCGCATGGTCGAACGGTACGTTCAGCGCCAGTTCTTCGCTGCCAACGCGCAGCTGGAGATCGCTCAAGTTCGGGCTTGTCGAGCGTATCGGCACCCACTCGGCGACTTCCGGCCCCCCGGAAACGCTGCCGCTGTCGGCGACGAAAACCAGGCCGCCGTTGTCGATCATCGGCCTGGTCAGCGCCAGGCTGCTTGCGATGGGCGCCTTGGGGCCAGACGCCACGTAGTATGGACGCAGCAGGCTTCCCGGACACCAGCGGCCGACGCCCGCCGCGGGAGCATTGGCAACCGTCGTCCCCGCATAGGCGCAAGCACCGATGTCGGCCCAGGCGCTGGCGTCTCTCGACCAAGCGCCGAACGGGCTCGTCACGAGGAACTGCTGCGACACCGTGGTGGCGCTCAGCGGAACCGGCTGCCGCCAGCCAGCGCTGGCGCTGACGCCACCATCGATGGCCGCCACACGGGTCGGCGCCGGCAACGTCAACCGAAACGGCAAGCGCGTGATGTTGAGCCGGTAGGAAGTGCTGGTGGCACCGCTGTCCACCACGATGGCGAAGGCGTTGACGCCATCCGCCAAGGACGCCTCGTGGCTGGCGCCGCTGGCCACCGGGACGCCGTCGATGGTGATGGCGCCCGACGCCGCGGTTGGCGCGATTCGAGCCGTCGCGTGGGCCGTGCGGGCGTTGGCCGCGTAGACCCTGGCATCCGCGGCAAAAGCCGGAAACAACGGCAGGCTGGTGGCGGCGCCAGTTCCAACGCCGGACACGGCAAGGCCGTCCAGCCGTGGTTGGGCGCCGACGCTTGCCGGCGCGGCCAGCGACAGGAGCGCAATCGTGGCGCAGACCGAACCCGCGGCTCGGCGGATCCCGCCGGCGTTGCGCTTGTTGGAGTCTTGCCTCCGGCCGGCCTGTCCGCCGGCGCCGACTTGGAATCCCACACCGCACCTCTGAGCGTTCCAAGGCACTTCTGCCGACCAAGACTAGCACTCAACGTGGCGGCGTCAACCTTGAGGCCAGACGCACCAGACGCAACACTTCGCCGAAGCTGGCGCCGAGTCCCGGAAGTCTGGCTAGAATCGAACGAATCGTCGCCAACCGTTGCTTGGGGGAACCGCCATGACCGTCATCAGGCAGGAGGACTTGATCCAGAGCGTTGCCGATGCGTTGCAGTACATCTCCTACTACCATCCGCCGGACTTCATTCGCGCCATGGCCGAGGCGTATCGGCGCGAGGAGTCGCCGGCGGCGAAGGCCGCCTTGCAGCAGGTGCTGGCGAACTCGCGCCTGTGCGCCCTGGGCAAGCGGCCGATCTGCCAGGACACCGGCATCGTCATCGTCTTTCTGGAAGTCGGCATGGAGGTTTCATGGCAGGGCGACATGAGCGTCGAAGAAATGGTGAACGAAGGCGTCCGGCGCGGCTTCACGTTTCCAGACAACGTGCTGCGCGGCTCCGTGCTGGCGGATCCGGACGGCGCCCGCAAGAACACCGGAGACAACACGCCGGCGGTGATCCATACGCGGCTGGTGCCGGGCGGCAAGCTGGGGGTGGAGGTGGCCGCCAAAGGCGGCGGCAGCGAGGCGAAGGCCATGTTCGCCATGCTCAACCCCTCCGATTCGGTGGTGGACTGGATCCTCGAGTCCGTGCCGAAGATGGGCGCCGGCTGGTGTCCGCCGGGCATCCTCGGCGTCGGCATCGGCGGTTCGCCGGAGAAGGCCATGCTGCTGGCCAAGGAAGCCATGATGCAGCCCATCGACATCCACGAACTGCGCAGCCGGGGCGCCGCCAGCCGTGCCGAGGAACTTCGCCTCGAACTCTTCGACAAGGTGAACGCGCTGGGCATCGGGGCGCAGGGCCTCGGCGGCTTGACCACGGTGCTGGACGTGAAGGTGCTGGAATACCCGACCCACGCCGCCAACAAGCCGGTGGCGGTGATTCCCAACTGCACGGCAACCCGGCACTTGCGCTTCGAGCTCGACGGCGCCGGCGCGGCGGCTTTCGATCCGCCGGACTTGAGCGACTGGCCGGATGTCGCCTTCGCGCCCGGCGCCGACGTCCGCCGGGTACACCTCGACGCGGCAACGCGGGAGGAGGTGGCCACGTGGCGGGCGGGCGAAACCCTGCTGCTGTCCGGCAGGATGCTCACCGGCCGCGATGCGGCGCACAAGCGCCTTGCGGACCTGGTCGAACGCGGCGAACCGCTGCCGGTGGACTTCGCCGGCCGCTTCATCTACTACGTCGGCCCCGTGGACGCCGTGCGCGACGAAGTGATCGGCCCTGCCGGCCCGACGACGGCAACGCGCATGGACAAGTTCGCGCGCCTGATGCTCGAGCGCACGGGCCTGCTCGGCATGATCGGCAAGGCGGAGCGCGGCCCCGCCGCCGTGCAGGCCATTCGCGACAACAAGGCGGTGTCGCTGATCGCCGTCGGCGGCGCCGCCTACCTGATCGCCAAGGCGATCACCAAGTCGACGCTGCTGGCCTTCGAGGACCTCGGCATGGAGGCCATCTACGAGTTCGAGGTGAAGGACATGCCGGTCACGGTTTCCGTGGACTCGCGCGGCGAATCGGTACACGTCACGGGGCCGAAGACCTGGGCCGGAAACATCAAGGAGCGAATCGCCGCCCTGAACGCTTGAATCCCGAGCCGCTTGCCCACTGCTACATCGACGCCGCCCAGTCGCGAAACGCCTGCAAGGCTTCGGGGTTGGCCAGCGCCGTGGTGTTCTTCACTTCGCGCTGGTGAATCGCTTCGCGCACCGCCAGCTCGGTCACTTTGCCGCTCAGCGTGCGTGGCACGTCCGGCACTTGCACTACCGCCGCGGGCACATGCCGTGGGCTGGCGCCTTGGCGAACTCGGGAGCGGATGCGTTGGCGAAGCCCGCCGTTCAGCTGCTCG
Organism: Candidatus Azotimanducaceae bacterium; assembly: GCA_965199875.1. Classification (GTDB taxonomy): domain Bacteria; phylum Pseudomonadota; class Gammaproteobacteria; order Pseudomonadales; family Azotimanducaceae; genus VXYL01. The sequence goes on from OZ241346.1 coordinate 1,762,759, forward strand.
CCTTCGCGCAGCACGACGAACAGCACGATGCGCGTGTCCCCATGCCACTCCTGGCCGACGGCGACGCAGTCCACCACCTCGTCGATCGCCTCCACCTGGCGATAGATTTCCGCCGTGCCGATGCGCACGCCGCCGGGGTTGAGCGTCGCGTCCGACCTGCCGTAGACGACAAGGCCCTCGTTCCCCGTGATCTCGGCGAAGTCGCCATGCGCCCACACGCCCTGGTACTTGCCGAAGTAGGCGTTTCGGTACTTGCTGCCGTCCGCGTCGTCCCAGAACCAGATCGGCGCGCTGGGAAACGAAGCCGTACACACCAGTTCGCCCTTGGCGCCGCGCAACGGTGCGCCGTCGTCGTCGAAGACATCCACCGCCATGCCAAGCCCCTTGCATTGCAGTTCGCCTTCGTGGACCGGCAGCCACGGGCAGCCCAGGGCGAAGCAGGAGATGAGGTCCGTGCCGCCGGAGATCGATGCCAGCGCCACGTCTTTCTTGAAGTTTCGATACACGTAGCGAAAGCCCTCGTGGGTGAGCGGAGAGCCGGTGGAGAGCACGGTGCGCAGCGCGCTCAGATCATGGCTGGCCGCGGGCTTGACGCCGGACTTCTCGATGGCGGAGAGATACTTGGCGCTGACGCCGAACGCCGTCACCCCCTCGTTCTGCGCCAGATCGACAAGCGCCGCTGGCGTCGGGTGGAAGGGCGAACCGTCGTACAGCACGATGCGGCAGCCGCTGGCCAGGCCGGAGACCAGCCAGTTCCACATCATCCAGCCGCAGGTGGTGAAGAAGAACAGCACGTCGTCGCGCTGGATGTCCGCGTGCAGCTGATGTTCCTTGAGGTGCTGCAACAGCGTTCCGCCAGCGCCGTGGCCGATGCACTTCGGCTTGCCGGTGGTGCCGGACGAGTACATGACGTAGAGGGGATGGTCGAACGGCAGGCGGGCGAACTCGCGAACCGCCGAACCGCGCCGCTGCGCTTCGGCGATGGCGTCCTGCTCTTCGCCCAGCACGCTCACCCAAAGCAGCGCCTCGATGGACGGCACTGCTTGGCGCACGGCCAGCGCCCGCTGCCGGGTGTCGAAACGCTTGCCGCCGTAGCGGTAGCCGTCGCAGGCGACGAGCACCTTCGGCGCGATCTGGCCGAAGCGGTCCAAGGCGCCGTCGACGCCGAAGTCCGGCGAACAGGAAGACCAGACGGCGCCGATGCTTGCCGTGGCCAGCATGGCGATCACCGTCTGCGGCACGTTCGGCAGCCAGCCGGCAACACGGTCCCCGGCGCCGACGCCCAGTTCCAGGAGCGTCTGCCGAAACGCCATCGTCTGCGCGCCGAGTTCGGCATAGCTGAGCGTGCTGCGCTGGCCGTTCTCCAGCACGGAGACAAGGGCGATCGCATCGTCGTTCCAGCGCAGCAGGTTTTCCGCGAAGTTCAGCCGCGCCGCGGGGAACCAGCGACTGCCGGGAAAGCGGTCTCCGTCCACCAGCGCTGGCCCGGCGCCCTGCTCGCCGACGACTTCGCAGAACTCCCAGACGGCCCGCCAGAACGCCGGCCGGTCCGTCAGCGACCAGGCGTGCAGAGCGGCGTAGTCCGGCGGCGCGAAGCCGTGGGGCGCGGCGAAGCGGGTGAGATTGGCCGCGTCGATGCGCTCGCGGCTCGGCCGCCACAGCGGCTCCTTCAACGCAAGCCTTCCCAGACGGCACGTTCCTCCGCGTCCGGGTCTTCCACGACGCGGCTTTCGTCGTCGAAGACGAAGGTTTCGCGCCGTTCCAGCGAATATCGGGGGAAGCCTGGGTGCTGGTCGCGCACGAAGCGGGTCCACGCGCCATGCACTTCGTCCGCGACGTGTTGCGGCGTCGGCCCTTCGCCGATGAAGGCGGCGACGCCCGGCTGATGCAGATTGTCGAAGGCGAAGGGAATCTCCAGCGCGTGGGTGGCGCCAAGGCGTGCAACCCGCGAACGCCATTTGAACTGATACAGCCAAGTGTCGCCCCGATGCGCTTCCGCCAAGCGGATGGCGGGAATGCGGAACATGTGGTCCGTGGTGATGGCCGTCATCAGTTCCGCCGCCGTCGCGCCCGGGCGGGTGCGCCGGTAGGTTTCCAGAATGCCCTGGTCGCCGAAGCCGAGGGCGGCCTGGCGGAGCTTGTCTTCGTCCACTTCGCCATAGCCCCAAAGCGTGGTTTCGTCGCGATTGGAGCCGGCCAGCACGGCCACGCCGGCGCTGGAACCTTGGCGAATGGCGTCCAGCGGCGACTGCGGCAGAACGGCGCCGCCGACCACCGGGTAGAACGCCTGCACCGGCACGCCGAGGCCGGTCTTCAAGCCTGGGCCGCGTTCCAGCGCCCGGCCAACGGCGGTTTGCGCGTCGAGGATCGCTTCGACGCTGGCCCCTTCCAAGCCAACGACGTCGTCCACGCCAAGCGCTTCCAGGAAGCGGTCCGCAACCACCGCGCCAGACTGTTTCGGCAGCACGTGGTGGGCAGCGCCGCTTTGCGGAACGGCCCCTCGAAACAGCCCTGCCGCTCGCGGCGAACCCAGCAGCGTGCCAACGCTGAAGCCCCCGGCGGACTCGCCAGCGATGGTCACCTTGTCCGGGCTGCCGCCGAAGCTGGCGATGTTGTCGCGCACCCACTCCAACGCGGTGATCTGATCGAGGATGCCGTTGATGCCGGAGGTGGCGAACTCGTCGCCGAAGCGGGAGAGGTCCGTGAAGCCGAGTGCGCCCAAGCGGTAGTTGATGGCAACCACCACGATGCCTCCGTTGGCCGCGAAGCGGGCGCCGTTGTACCACGGCACCGCGCCTTGGCCGTTGCGGTAGCCGCCGCCGTGGATCCACAGCAGCACCGGGCGCTCGGCATCGTCCAGCGCTGGCGTCTGCACGTTCAGCGTCAGGCAGTCCTCGTCCCAGCGCACCGGCGCCGGATCCGTCATCCCTCCGGTGGCGATCTGCGGCGCCGCAGGGCCGAACTTGCGAGCGTCGCGCACGTCCCGCCAGCCTTCGTGCGGCTCGGCGGCCTTGAACCGACGGCCGCCCGTGGGCGGCGCCGTGTACGGAATGCCTGCGAACAGCAGCACACCGTCCTTCTCCCGGCCTTGCACGCGGCCAGCGCGGGTGGTGGCGATTGCGGCCATGTTTGAGCTCCAGTGATTGAACGCGGGCGGCATTATCGCCGATTCGCCAGACGCCTAATGACGCACGACAAAGCGAACGCGCCAAGACTGGCGATCGGAGCGGCCGCGTTGGCTTGAACGAGTCGACTCCGACCGGCAAGGGCAAACTTCGTGCCACAATCGGCGGATGCGCTTCTTCAACACCGCCGGGCCGGTTCGCGCCGAGGACCTGCGCAAGCTGCCGACAGCGTTCGCGACGTTCTACCGCGAATACGCCGGGCACTGGCTGCGGCGCCTCAGGGAATACAGCGAGGCGGTGCCGCAGCTGATCCTGCAGGCCTACCTGCAGCGCATCGTCAACGGTGGCGGGCGCATCGAGCGGGAGTACGGCTTGGGCCGCGGCAGAACGGACCTCCTGGTGCTGTGGCCGCGGGCGCCCGGCGCACCCTACGACCTGTGGCGGCGCTTCGTGATCGAGTGCAAGGTGCTGCGCGACTCGGACCGCTGGAGTTTGGAGGCCACCATCGAGCGCGGCGTGGAGCAGACCCTCGGCTACATGGAGCAGTGCAACGCCGAGGAAGGGCATCTGGTGCTGATCGACCAGCGCTCAGCCGAGACCGCCCGCAAGCGAGCGGCGCACGATGGGGCACCCCCCGGCGAGGAGCGCGAACGCGACGGGCGGCAAGTGACCGTCTGGACGCTGTAGCCGCCTCCCGCAGCCACGCGAGGGGACGAATATGGATGAATATGAACGAAGTGACGGCCTTGGCAGACTCCTACTGCTGGCGAACCAAGGAGTGGCGTATGCCCAGTTCCAGGTGGGGTACATTTACTTCCGGCGAGGGGACGACCAAGAAGCCGTGTCATGGTTTCGCAAGGCCGCCGAGCAAGGAGACGTGGACGCCCAGTTGTGGCTTGGAGTCATGTACGCCAACGGCAAGGGCGTTCCAGAGGACGACCAAGAAGCGGCGTCTTGGTACTACAGGGCCGCCGAGCAGGGGCACGCGGACGCCCAGTTCCGGCTAGGAGTCATGTACGCCAACGGCAAGGGCGTTCCAGAGGACGACCAAGAAGCGGCGTCTTGGTACTACAGGGCCGCCGGGCAGGGACACGCGGGCGCCCAGTTCTGGCTTGGAGTCAGTTACGCTTACGGCTGGGGCGTTCCAGCCGACGACCGGGAAGCGGCGTCTTGGTACTACAGGGCCGCCGAGCAGGGGCACGCGGAAGCCCAGTATAGTCTTGGACTCAGGTATTCCTACGGCAGGGGCGTTCCAGAGGATGGCCGAGAAGCCGTTTTCTGGTACCGCAAGGCGGCTGAGCAGGGACACGCGGAAGCCCAGTGCAGCCTTGGCGTCAGTTACGCCGACGGCAAGGGCGTTCCAGAGGACGACGGAGAGGCCGTGTTCTGGTACCGCAAGGCCGCCGAGCAGGGACACGCGAGGGCCCAGTGCTACCTAGGACTCATGTACGACGACGGTGGCGAGGGCGTTCCAGCGAACGGCCAAGAAGCCGCGTTCTGGTTTCGCAAGGCCGCAGAACAGGGAGACGAGGACGCCCAGTTCTACCTAGCACTCCTGTACGCCTACGGCCATGAAGGCGGCCATGAGGGCGTTCCTGCGAACAAGCACGAAGCCGCGTATTGGTACCGCAAGGCCGCAGAGCAGGGCGACCCGACCGCCCAGCTCAGCCTAGGAGAACTGTACGCCGACGGTGAAGGCGTTCCAGCGGACGACCAAGAAGCCGCGTTCTGGTTTCGCAAGGCCGCAGAACAGGGGGACGAGGACGCCCAGTTCAGGCTTGGGCTCAGCTACGCCAATGGCGAGGGCGTTCCAGAGGACGACGTTCAAGCCTATGCCTGGCTCAATCTCGCCTCCGTAGAAGGAGGTGAAGATGCGCAGCAACAGCGCACCCGCATCCGGCAACGCATGACCTCGGCGCAAGTCGCCGAGGCGCAGCAACTCAGTCGTCAGCTTGCTGCTTGGATCGCGGGCGACGGCGACGAACCGAGGCCGGCTTCTATCTCCGAAGATCCCTTTCGCTCTCCCGGTCCATCCTACGATGCGGCGCGCCAAGCGCAGTCGTACCTCGCCCTGCTCGGCTACGACATTGAGTCGATGGACGGGCTGTCCGGCGAGCGCACAACGGCCGCGGTACGGCAGTTCCAGCAGGACCAGGGCCTAACTCCCACTGGACGAGTCTCCGACGAACTCTTGGTATTGCTCAGGGCGATGGCTGGCGCTCGGCAGAATCAGCCGGCCGAGCCCGTGGGCAGCGGCAGCGGATTCCTGGTTGGCCGGGACGGATGGGTCGTGACCAACCACCACGTCGTTGATGGCCATGCCAGAGTGACCGTGAGCCGCGCGGGCACTTCCCACGACGCCACGGTCCAAGTCGTGGAGGCCTTCGACGATCTGGCGCTGCTCAAGGTATCCGTCGAAGTTGGCGAAGGCGCTGCGTTCGGCGAGTCGCCCAGCGCCAGCCTTGGCGAGGCGACAATGGTGGCGGGCTACCCGCTGCACGGGCTCCTGTCGAAGGAGTTCAACGTGACGACCGGCAACGTCAGCGCCCTCGCCGGCCCTGGCGACGACCCGAAGCTGCTCCAGATCACCGCGCCGGTGCAGCAGGGCAACAGCGGCGGCCCGCTGCTCGACGGCGCCGGCAATGTCATCGGCGTGGTGGTGAGCAGGCTGAATGCCGCCCATGCCACGAGAATGACTGGCGACACGCCACAGAACGTCAATTTCGCCATCAAGGGCGCCGTGGTGCGCAGCTTCCTCGACATCCACGGCGTCGCCTACAACCGGCGACCGTCAAACCAGAAACTCACCCCGGAGCAGCTCGCCGAGCTGGCGCGCACCTTCACCGTCGCCGTGCATTGCTGGGAGTGAGGTGCCGACACTCTATGGCGCTTGGCCTCGTCCTATTTCGGTGCTTCGGCAAGCCCAGTCGGTCGCGCTCGAAGCGCGGCGCGTCGTAGCGTGGGTGCGACCCTCGTGATCAGGTGCTTCGCAACCTTCCACAGGCAGGATTATTGTGCCGCCGCGCCGCTCTGCCAGTCCCGCAATGCCGCTGCAAGTTCATCGAGCTCCTGCAACAGCGCGTGCCACATCGTCCGCCATCGTTGTTCAAGGGGTTCGCTGGGTTGTGCGACGGACTTCGACAAGCCGGTTAGCCTGTTGCAGGCATCGACGACCCTCGCCAATTCAGCATCCGCGTCTACGGGCTTCGACAATGCCGAGGGACGATCCGGCTTAGGCATGCCCAAGGCGGAGCAGACCAAGCGTGTGGCATCAAGGGTCAGCCTTGCGATGCGAGACCGTGCGGCATAGGGCGTGGTTTGGCCCTCCGCAACCTCCTTGACTTTGTCGATCTGGCGCAGGCATCTCGCAATGTCATTCATGGAACGATGTCCTCCAAGCCCTCAACGAACCTCTGTGCCCGGTGGAGCCAGACTTCGGCAGCCACCGGACGTAGCGTACTCCTCTGCAAGCGACCATCGCAATACAGGCGGTACATGTACAAGCGCTCGAAATCCACCATGCTGACCGCCAAACCCGCAGCAGCGGCGAAGGATTCCACCGGGGCCAGCCGTCCGAACGTCGGGTTGCCGAGCAGCCAGCAGCCCAATATCGACCCGTGTCTGATCACCGTACCCAGCACGGACAACTCGAACGCCTTGGCACCCCCGTACCGTAGCGACTCGGCAACGTCGCCGAGCACTGTCTTGAAGCCCTGCACATCCCTTCGAGCCAGCGTGTACTCCCCAAGCTCGTCGAGAACAGTGCGGAGTTGCCCTCTGCATGCGTCGTTTTCGTACAGTGGGCGTCCTTCGAGTCGGACATGGTGCAGAAACAGCGACCCGTACCCTGCCATGCCGACAATCTCATCCCAAGAGTATCGGCTAATGGACGCTCTGTGGAAGTCGAGGCCGGCGGCGCTCATCACGGTTCCAAGTTCCCCTGTTTCGGGACCGACCACCAGCACGTCGAAGTCACTCAGACGATCTGCGTCCCCACGTGCAACGGACCCATACTCCCAAACCGACCAGCCATGCGTCATCTGTGCAGACTCCAACGAAAGACGTACGCAGCGAACAACGCCAAAGTGACCGATCCGAATATGGCTTCCACAACTACGAGCGAGTACCCAATCCAGCCAGATGCACTGATAGTAGAAGAAACGCCGACTGGCAGCGCATTCACTGCACTGAAGTAGAGATAGTCCCACAAGTCAAGGCTTGCCCCGTCGTTGCGTGTCAAATCTGCTAACAACCAATAGAGGAAGGGAAATACGAGCACTACAACCAGAAACAGGTTTCTCAACAAGACGATCAGTCGTTCGCCATATCCCCACAACCAGCCGTTCATTTTGCTCAACATCCACTGGCAGCCAGCTCGGAACCTGCGACCGGTAAAGTGAGTTATATACCACTCCGACTCACCAGTGATGCCGTTCCAAAGATGCTCTTCCCGGGCCTCCACTTCCAGCCTTCGGTAGCGCCGAGTTTCGTCCGACAGACCGAGATCCGCAGACTGTATTGCGAGATTCCTGCATAGTTGCTCCTTTAGATTTGGAGCGCTCGGCAGCGAGTGTTCCATCTCCGAGAACGGTACTTGGCAAGACTTGAACAGGCTGTACTTGAAGTCGCAGGTATTAAGACTGACATAGGGAAACTGGCAGTCGTAGAAACGACAGCCCGTAAACGTGCAGTTCTTTAGCGTCGTACGCCGAAAGTAACAACCGAGGAAGGTCACTGCTGTCCCATTAACTTGGAGAAATTAGGAGGCTTGGATCGTCCAGTGCGGTATGATTGCGTTCGAGAAAACCAATCGAAACACAGGAGATCCAAGCCGTGGCGCACAATAGCACGATATTCGGGCAGTTGCTCAAGCTGTTGCCGAGACATGAATTCGACAAGCTGGCGGAGAAGCACAAGACGGGGCGGATGTCGCGCAAGCTGACGCGGTGGGGCCAGTTCGTGGCGATGGGGGCGGCGCAGCTGACGGGGCGCTGCAGCCTTCGGGACATCGTGTCGAACCTGTCGGCGCAGTCGCGCAAGCTGTACCACCTGGGGGTGGGCGAGGTGTCGCGGTCGTCGCTGGCGCGGGTGAACGCGGAGAAGCCGTGGCAGTTGTACCGGGAGCTGTTCGGCGTGCTGCTGGGGCGCTGCCGGCCGATGTCGCCGGGGCACGGGTTCCGGTTCAAGAACCCGCTGTACTCGCTGGACTCGACGGTGGTCGATCTGTGCCTGTCGGTGTTTCCGTGGGCGAAGTTCCGGCGGACGAAGGGCGGGGTGAAGGCGCACGTGGCGCTGGACCACGCGGGTCACCTGCCGGCGTTCATGACGGTGACGGACGCCAGGACGTCGGACATCGAGGCGGCGCGGGCGCTGCGCCTGCCGAAGGGGAGCATCGTCGCGGCGGACCGGGCGTACATGGACTTCCATTGGATCAACTCGTTGATTCTGCAAGGTGTTTTCCTGGTGACGCGGCTCAAGAGGCGGATCAAGCACCGCGTCGTGGAGCGGCGGGAAGTCAACGAGCGGCTGGGCGTCACGTCCGACCAGACGATCGAGCTCACCAGCGCGCGGGGCCGCAAGCGGTGCCCGCACCGGCTGCGCCGGATCGGCTACCGCGACCCCGCGACGGGGAAGCACTGCGTCTTCCTGACGACGAACTTCGAGCTGTCGGCGAAGACCATCGCGGACATCTACAAGGCGCGCTGGCAGGTGGAGCTGTTCTTCAAGTGGATCAAGCAGAACCTGAAGGTGAAGAGCTTCGTGGGCACGTCGCGCAACGCCGTGCTGACGCAGCTGTGGATCGCCGTGTGCATGTACCTGCTGGTGTGCTACGTGAAGTTCCTCAGCCGCGGAGGCTGGAAGCTCGTCGGAATCCTGCGCCTTCTGCAGCTCAGCCTGTTCGAGCGGCGCTCCCTCGACGACCTGCTCGGAAACAACACTCAGGACCCGCCGACCTGTCCGCAAACCGAGATGAAGTTCGCGTGGAGTTAATGGGACAGCAATGGAGGAAGGTGCAGTGCAGGAATTGGCAATCTTGAAAAGTGGCGCCTTTGAAACTCGCATCGACGAACGTGCAATGTCGATAGTTGGCACTGCCGATCGCTTCGTCGTCCAAACGAGCGTCGGAAAACGTGCGGTCTTCCGCCTCGTATGGTTCTTCGAACTTCGCCGTTGGGCGATAGATTGGATACATCACGCTCTCGCCAGTTGTCAGAACGCCGCGTGTGGAACAGTCGGCGTAGATGGGCAGTCCCACCAGATAGGAGCCTAGCTGGCTCGTCGGGGCATTGCAACCTCAACGGCGCATCGCCGGCCAGCTTCCCCGCGGTCGCCGAGCCGCCCTCGCTTGCCGCGCCCGCCCATGTCGCACTCCCGAAGGGTGCCCATATGGCGGCGGCAGTCGGCGCGTGTCGGGTGCGTGTCGCGGTGGCGGAGGAGGCGTGGAGGGCGACCTGCGCCATGACGAGGGTCGGCAAGGGTACGCGAAGAACCGACGTGCCGAAGGCGGTGTGGCAGTCTACGGCAAGTTGGTGCCGCTCAACCGCCTTTGGCCGCAGGTGCGCCGTTGCAGTGGCGTCCTTCGCGCCAAAGCGGTAAAGTATGCGCCTTGATTGGCCGGAATAGCTCAGCACGGCAGAGCAACTGATTCGTAATCAGTAGGTCGGCGGTTCAAGTCCGCCTTCCGGCACCATCCTCGGTTCCCGCCGGCTCGGTGTGGACGATGCGCATGGTCAGGTCCAGCGGGTCGACGTTCTTGGTGAGTTTGCCCACGGAAATGTAGTCGACGCCGGTTTGGGCCACGGTCGCTACCGTGTCCAGGGTGATGCCGCCGGATGCTTCCAAGGGCACTCGGCCGTCGGCCTGCTTGACCGCCACCCGCAGGGCATGCAGCGAGAAGTTGTCCAGCAGCACGCGGTCGGCGCTGGCGTCGATGGCCTCGGCCAGCTGCGCCTCGTTCTCCACTTCCACCTGAACCGGCTTGTCCGGATTCAGGCGCCTGGCTTGGCGGACGGCCGCTGCGATGCTGCCCGCGGCGGCGATGTGGTTCTCCTTCAGCAGGTAGGCGTCGAACAAGCCCAGGCGGTGATTGCGGGCGCCGCCCACGCGCACGGCGTACTTCTGCGCGGCGCGCAGTCCTGGCAGGGTTTTGCGCGTGTCGAGGATCACGGCGGCGGTGTCTGCGACGGCCAGGACGAACTGCCGCGAGCGGGTGGCGGTCGCCGAGAGCAGCTGCATGAAGTTCATCGCGGTGCGCTCGATGGTGAGCAGGGCGCGGGCGGGGCCGGAGAGTTCGACCAGCACGTCGCCGGGCGAGACTTCCTGGCCATCGGCCACGCGCCAGTTCAGCTGGATGTTCGGCTGCACCTGGCGGCAGGTCTCCTCCACCCAGGGCCGGCCGCAGAACACGCCGCGGTCGCGGGTGGCCACCTGGGCCACGGCCTGGGTGCAGGGCGGAATCAGCGCCGCGGTGATGTCGCCGGGGCCGACGTCCTCGCGCAGTGCGGCGGTGACATCGCGTTTGACGGATTCGGCGTCCGGTTCCATATTGGCAGTATATGTTCACCGTCACCGACGATCATTGGCTGCGCGGCGTCAAGCGGCTTGCCTCGCCGAACTGCGATGCCAGGCCGAACGAGGACGACATCTCGCTGCTGGTGGTGCATGGCATCTCGCTGCCGCCGGGATCGTTCGGCACGGGCCTGGTGGAAGCGCTGTTTACCAACACGCTGGACGTCGCGGCGCATCCGGGGCTGGCCGAACTTGGCGGGCTGCGCGTTTCGAGCCACCTGTTGATTTCCCGGCGCGGCCGCATCGTCCAGTTCGTGCCGTTCCATCGCCGGGCGTGGCACGCTGGGAAGTCCAGCTACGGCGGGCGAAGGGGCTGCAACGACTTTGCCATCGGCATCGAACTCGAAGGCACCGACGACACGCGGTATGCCAACGTGCAGTACCAGCGGCTGGCGGCGGCGATCAAGGCGTTGTTTCGGCGCTATCCGGCCCTCTCTCCATCCCGAGTGGTCGGCCACGCCGAGGTGGCGCCGGGCAGAAAGACGGATCCGGGCCCGGCCTTCGACTGGCCACGCCTGCTTGGCAGCCTGGTTCGCTGACCCAACGACATGAAGCCCGGCAAGCGCATCGGCATCGATCTCGGCGGCACCAAGGTCGAGGCGGTGCTGCTCGACGCCGACGGCGCCGTCCTGCGCCGGGAGCGCTTGGCGACGCCGAGGAACTACGCCGGCACGCTCGCCGCCATCGACGGGATCGTCGCCGGTCTAGACGCGCTGGCGGGCACGAAGGCGCCGGTGGGCATCGGCACGCCGGGCAAGTGGGTGGCGCATTCGCGCAGCATGAGGAACTGCAACTCCACATGGCTGAACGGCCAGCCGCTGCTGGACGACTTGCGCGCCAGCCTGGGCGATCGAGTGCGCATCGCCAACGACGCCAACTGCTTCGCGCTCTCCGAAGCGGCGGACGGCACCGGGCGCGATGCCGAGGTGGTGTTCGGCGTCATTCTGGGCACGGGCGTCGGCGGCGGCATCGTCGTACGCGGGCGGCTTCTGGCCGGCGCCAACGCCATCGCTGGCGAATGGGGGCATGTGCCGCTGCCGGACTTCCGCGCGGACCCCGCCACCCGTGCCGTGGACGAGAAGCTGGCGGACAGGCGCTGCTACTGCGGCCAGACGAACTGCGTCGAGACCTTCCTCTGCGGCCCCGGCCTGGCGCGAACCCACGAAGCGCTGACCGGCGAGCGAACTTCCGCCGCTGCCATCGCGCCGGATGCGCCAAGCGTCGAGCACTACGCCAGCACGCTGGCCAGGGCGCTGGCGCTGGTGGTCAACATCCTCGACCCGGACGTCGTGGTGCTCGGCGGCGGCGTATCCAAGCTCGATGGCCTGGCCGTTAGAGTCGGTACCCGGCTTGGCGGCTACTGCTTCACCCACGAGGGGCGAACTCGTGTCGTGCGCGCCCGGCATGGCGATTCCAGCGGCGTCTTCGGCGCGGCGCGGCTGTGGCCGCAGTCGGTCTATAATCCGCGGCAAGCCAGAGGGAAGCCGTGCTATGACTGACGGGCAAAGGCTTGCCGACGACGCCAACGCCGCGCAGCCAAAGGCCGACGGGCTATTGGCGAACGGCGCGGAGGCACAGCGAACGGACGCGAACCCGCTCGAAACCAGCGAGTGGCTGGACGCCCTTGAAGACGTCTTGAACAACGCCGGCGTCGAACGCGCCCGCTTCCTGCTCGAGTCCCTGTCCTCGCGCCTGACGCAAACCGGCGCCCGGCTGCCCTATACGATCACCACGCCGTACCGCAACACCATCCCCGCCAATCGCGAGGCGTTCATGCCTGGCGACTTGTTCATGGAGCGCCGCATCCGCTCGCTCATTCGCTGGAACGCCTTGGCGATGGTGGTGCGCGCCAACCGTGGCGGCGACGATCTGGGCGGCCACATCTCCACCTTCGCGTCCGCGGCGACGCTCTACGATGTGGGCTTCAACTACTTCTTTCGCGGCCCCACGGAGCGCGAAGCGGGCGATCTGATCTACTTCCAGGGCCACAGCGCGCCGGGCATCTACGCCCGCTCGTTTCTCGAAGGGCGGCTGGACGAAGCCGACCTCGACGCCTTTCGGCGCGAGGTTGGCGGCGGCCTGTCTTCCTACCCGCATCCCTGGCTGATGCCGGACTACTGGCAGTTCCCCACCGTGTCCATGGGCCTCGGCCCCATTCAGGCGATCTACCAGGCGCACATCATGAAGTACCTGGACGGCCGCGGGCTGATTCCGATGGGCGACCGCAAGGTATGGGCCTTCCTCGGCGACGGCGAATGCGACGAGCCGGAGTCGCTGGGCGTCCTTGGCCTGGCTGGTCGGGAGCGGCTGGACAACCTGATCTTCGTGGTCAACTGCAACCTGCAACGCCTGGACGGCCCGGTGCGCGGCAACGGCAAGATCATCCAGGAACTGGAGGGCGCGTTTCGCGGCGCCGGCTGGAACGTCTTGAAGGTGATCTGGGGGCGGCTGTGGGATCCCATCCTCGCCAACGACGGCGACGGCCTGCTGCAGCAGCGCATGAACGAAGTGGTGGACGGCGAGTACCAGAACTACAAGGCCAAGGGCGGCGCCTATACCCGCAAGCACTTCTTCGGCAAGGACGCGCGGCTTGCCAAGCTGGTGGAAGGGCTCAGCGACGACGACATCATGCGCCTCAATCGCGGCGGCCACGATCCGTTCAAGGTGTACGCCGCCTACCACGCGGCGGTGAACCACCAGGGCGAGCCCACGGTGATTCTGGCCAAGACGGTGAAGGGCTACGGCATGGGCGAGGCGGGCGAGGCCGAGAACGCCACGCACCAGGTGAAGAAGCTGGGCCTCGAAGACCTCAAGCACTTCCGCGACCGCTTCGACATCCCGCTAAGCGACGATGCCTTGGCCGCCGTGCCCTACTACCGGCCGCCGCCGGACGCTCCGGAAACCGTCTACCTCAAGCGCCAGCGCGCCAAGCTGGGCGGCCCGATACCCAAGCGCGTGGACGTGCTGCGCAGCAAGAGCGAGGCCATCGACGTGCCGCCGCTGGACGTCTTCGCCACGCAGCTGAAGGACACCGGGGAGCGCCGGGTTTCCACGACGATGGCCTTCGTGCGCTTGCTTTCCACCCTCGTGCGGCACAAGGGCATCGGCCAGCGCATCGTGCCGATCATTCCCGACGAAGCGCGCACCTTCGGCATGGAAGGGATGTTTCGGCAGCTCGGCATCTATTCCTCCGAAGGCCAGCTGTACCAGCCCGAGGACTTCGGCGAAATCGCCTCGTACCGGGAGTCCAAGGACGGCCAGGTGCTGGAAGAGGGCATCAACGAATCCGGCGCCTTCGCCGCCTGGCTGTCGGCGGCCACCTCCTACAGCACCCATCGCTACACGCTGGTTCCCTTCTACATCTTCTACTCCATGTTCGGCTTCCAGCGCATTGGCGACCTCGCCTGGCTTGCCGGGGACATGCAGGCGCGGGGCTTCCTCATCGGCGCCACCGCCGGCCGCACCACTCTGAACGGCGAGGGCCTGCAGCACCAGGACGGCCACAGCCACCTGCTGTCGTCGGCCATCCCCAACTGCGTCGCCTACGACCCGTGCTACGCCTACGAACTGGCGACCATCGTTCAAGACGGCGTGCGGCGGATGTTCGGCGCCGGCGAGCGCGTCTTCTACTACGTCACCGTGATGAACGAGAACTACGCCCAGCCGGCCATGCCGGAGGGCGTCGCCGAAGGCATCCTGAAGGGCATGTACCGGCTTGAGAGCGTTGGCGACGGCGCCGGCGGCAAGCGCGTGCGCCTCCTCGGCAGCGGCACGATTCTGCGCGAAGTGCGCAAGGCCGCTCGCCGCCTGCACGACGACTACGGCGTGTCGAGCGACGTCTACAGCGTCACCAGCTTCACCGAACTGGCCCGGGAAGGCAACGACGTCGCCCGCTGGAATCTGCTGCACGCCGACGCCGAGCCGCGCCGCCCCTACGTTGCCGAGCGCCTGGACGGCGACGCCCCGGTCGTCGCCGCCACGGACTACGTGAAGGCCGTCGGCGACTTCATCCGCGGCCACTTCCGCGCCCCCTACCGAGTGCTCGGCACCGATGGATTCGGGCGCAGCGACACCCGAGCGCGACTGCGCGAATTCTTCGAGGTGGACGAGCGTTTCGTCACTCTGGCGGCGCTGCGCGAACTGCAGGACGCTCAGGTGGTTTCGGCAGCCGAGGTCGCCAAGGCCATGCGCCGCATGGACATCGCCGCCGACAAGGCCAATCCGAGGTTGTCGTGAGCACGGAAGTGGCCATCCCGGACATCGGCGACGCCGAAGACGTCGAGGTGATCGAAATCTGCGTCGCCCCGGGCGACGACGTCGCCGAAAACGACGCGCTGATCGTCATCGAGTCGGACAAGGCGTCCATGGAGGTTCCGTCGCCGTTCTCCGGCACGGTGGCGGAGGTGCTGGTTGCGTTGTCGGACCGGGTGAACGCCGGCGATCCGATTCTGCGCCTGCGCGATGTGGACGGCGATGCCCGACCTTCGGCAGCGGCGGCGGCGTCGGGCGAAGACGCGGATGCGAGCCGGGACGAGCAGTCGACCCAAGCTGCCGCTGGCGCTGAACCGGCCAAGCCGCCCGCCGAGGCCGAGCAGCCCCCCGCTTCCGCCGCGGACACCTCGTCGCCGGCCAGCACGAAACCGCGCGTCTACGCCGGGCCGGCGGTGCGCCGGCTGGCTCGCGAACTGGGCGTGGAGCTGGCTGAAGTCGCCGGCAGCGGCGACGCCGGCCGCATCGTCAAGGACGACGTGAAGGAATACGTCAAGAGCACGCTGTCTTCGCCGCGCACGTTGAACATGGCGCCGGTCAAGGAGATCGACTTCGCGCGCTTCGGCGAGACGGAGCGCCAACCCATGTCGCGCATTCGTGCCCGGGGCGCGAGAAACCTGCAGCAAAGCTGGCAGCAGGTCGTCCACGTCACCCAGCACGACGACGTGGACGTGACGGATCTAGAGGCGTTCCGCCGTTCGCTGGCGGCGGAAGCGGCGGAGCAGGGGGTCAAGCTGACGCCGCTGCCGTTCATCGTCAAGGCGTGCATCCATGCGCTGCGCGATCATCCGCCGTTCAATGCGTCGCTCAGCGCCGACGCTGCCGAGCTGATCGTCAAGCGCTACTACCACATCGGCATGGCGGTGGACACCGAAGACGGCCTGCTGGTGCCGGTGCTGCGCGATGCCGACCAGATGGGCATTCTCGAACTCGCCCGGGAGATCGCCAGGCTGTCCACGGCGGCGCGGCAAGGCAAACTCCGCCCCGACGAACTGCAAGGCGGCAGTTTCACGGTGTCGAGCCTCGGCGCCATCGGCGGCACCGGCTTCACCCCCATCGTCAACGCCCCGGAAGTGGCCATCCTGGGCGTGGGGCGCATGGACACCCGGCCTTTGTGGGACGGCGAAGCGTTCCAGCCGAGGCAAGTGCTGCCGTTGTCGCTTTCCTACGATCACCGCGCCATCAACGGCGCCGAAGCCGGCCGCTTCGTCGCCGACTTGAAACGGACGCTCGGCGACATTCGACGACTGGCGCTGTAGCCGCCATGAACGCCTGCTAGCCCGAGCGGGGCAACGGCCTCCACGGCTGCTCGCTGGTGGCAAGGGTGCGCGCGAGCACGAAGAGATAGTCCGACAGCCGATTCAGAACGACGCCGAAGCCGCTGGCCTTCAGCTCTTCGGCATCCTCCGCGACTTGCCACCAGCTACGCTCCGCCCGCCGCACCACCGCCCTGGCGACGTGCGCCAGCGCCGCGCAGTGCCCACCCGCCGGCAGTATGAACTCGCGCAGCGGCGGCAGCGGCGCGTTCAAGGCCGCGGTCGCTGCTTCCAGTTCCTCCGCGACCGCCGGCCAGTCGACGTTGGAGCTGCCGGTGGCCACCATGGCGCCGGCATCGAACAGCAGCGACTGAACTTTGACCAGCTGCTCTTGGTGGCTGCCAGCCGCTTCCGCCGCCAGCAGACCCAAGAAGCTGTTGGCCTCGTCGAGGGCGCCAACCAGCTCGATTCTGGCATCGTGCTTGACGTAGTAGCGCCGCCCGTCCGCCAGCGACGTTTCGCCATGGTCGCCGCTGCGCGTGGTCACGCGGTCGATGCGGTTGCGGCCGGGCATGGTCTCGCCGCTCGTCGGCGGCTAGGCGGACAGGATTCGGCGCAGCACGGGGCGGATTTCGGCAAGAAAGGCGGCTGGATTCTCGCTCATGGGAAAGTGTCCGAGGCCGGGCATGGTCCGGTAGCGGGCGCCGGGGATCATCGACGCCAGCTCGGCACCCGCCGCTGGCGTACCGCTCCAGTCGTATTCGCCGTTCAGGATGTCCACGGAACAGATGTCGGTGTCGATGGCGGCGGCGCTGTTGCGCACGTCGTGGTCCACCGAGTAGTAGTAGAGGTCGCCCTTGAACACCGCCGGCGCACCCTGGCTGTACACCCAGGCGGTCTCGTGACGATACGCCGGAGGGCTGGTTGGCGCGGTCATGCCGTACATCAGGTTGGCCTTGAAGTCGTTGCCGATGCGCGGATGGTGGAACTCGTCGACGAAGCCGCCAGGCGTGTAGGCCGAGGCTTCGAGGCCCACCACGGCGCGAAACTCCTTCGGGTGGTGCAGCGCCAGGTCCACCGCCAAGTGTCCGCCGATGGAACTGCCCATGTAGACCGGGCGGCGCAGCTCCAGAGCTTGCGCGAGAGCAATCGGCACCGCCATCAGGAACTCCCGGGTCAGCCGGTACTCCTCGCGCCACCACTTCTTCTCCGTCGGCGGCACGGACTTGCCGTGGTACGGCAGATCGTAGGCGACCATGCGGAACATGCTCTGCAGTTCGGCATCTTCGAGCACGTGCCGCCACTGGCGGCCGTCCGCCCCCGCCGTGTGTTGCAGCAGCAGCGCGGCCTCGCCGGAACCTGCGGTCTCGAAGTAGACGCGATGGTCGTTCCCGGCAAGGTGCAGATGGACGTAGCGGCCAGCGGCGGCGTCGAATCGCGGCGCATGCGCGCGGCTTGGCGCAGGTGCGGCGTCTTCGTCTACGGCGTCTTCGTCGGCGTTGCGCAGCAGCTCGATCAGACGGCGGATGGCCGGATAGTAGGCGCAGTAGTCGCTGACGCTGCCCGCCACCTCGAAGCCGTGGTGGATCGCCGCCGGATAGAGATCCTGATAGAAGGGCGCCGGCGTCTTCGCCAGCAGCGCCGCCCACTGTTCCTCCGAAGCGCTGATCGAAAGGTCTGCGGCGATGGCGCCGAACCAGGGTTCGATGCTGGCGACGGCCCCGCCCTCCACGCGCAGCCTGGTCGCCTTGCGGCCGACGACGAGGCGAATGGTGGCGTTCCAGAACCGCGCATGCTGGCGAAACTCGGCATCTTCGTTGGCGCGCTGGCGCACAGCCGCCCAGTCGAGCGTCGGTCGATCGTCCACGCTAGCAACCCCTCAACTGCTGCGCGTAGCGGCTGCTGCGGGCGCTCACCTTGTCCGCTGCGCCCTTCAGCCAGGCGTTGTTCTTCCAGGTGCCGCGACGGTAGCCGCCGACGCCGGAGTAGTAGGCCAGGTAGAGGTGCCGGGCGTTGCTGGCAGCCACCCCTGCTTGACGATGCACGCGGTTCAGGTACCAGCCGACGAAGTCAACGGCGTCGGCGAAGTCGTCGCGATCGGCAAAGCGGTTGTTGGTGGCGGCCAGGTAGTCCTTCCAGGCGGCGTCGGTGGCCTGGGCGAAGCCGTAGGCGGAGGACTCCCGCTTCCACGGTATCACCCACAGAAGCTTGGTGCGCGGCGGCTTGGCGTTCTTGTCGTAGCTGGACTCCTTGTGCATCACCGCCATCATCACCGGCGCCGCTATGCCCCAGCGCCGCTCTGCCTTGCGCGCGGCGCGCTGCCACTTGGGGCGCTCCTTGAAGATCGCGCACAGGTTGTCCGGGTTGGACGGCGGCCCCGAGGCGCAGCCCAGGGCGAAGAGCGCCACCGCCGCCAAAGCGGCAACGGCGGCGCTGCTGCAGAACTTGCTGGTCAGGGAACGAACCGTGTTCATCGTCTCATGCCTCCTGCTGTCCTTGCTGATCGGCCAGAAAGGCCACGAAGCCGTCCTCGTCCATCACCGGAACGGCAAGCGAGCGGGCCTTGTCCAGCTTGCTGCCGGCGCCAGGGCCCGCCACGACCTGGGCCGTGTTCTTGGAAACGGAACCCGCCACTTTGGCGCCCAGCGCCACCAACGCCGCCTTGGCGGCGTTGCGGGGCATCGTCGCCAGGGTTCCGGTGAGCACCCAGGTCTGTCCGGCAAGCGGGCGCTCTTCCGCGCGCGCCGGCGGTTCCTCCCAGACGATGCCGATGTTCTCGTGCAGCGTCTTCGCCAGGGTGCGGTTCGCCTCGTCGGCGAAGAACTCGGCGACCCGGGCGGCGACGATGGGGCCCACGTCGTCCACGTCCTGCAACGATTCGACATCCGCGTCGATCAGTGCCTGCAGGGTGCGAAAACGCGTCGCCAGCGAGGCGGCCGTGGTTTCGCCGACTTCGCGAATGCCCAGCGCGTAGATGAACCGGGGGAAGGTGGCGCGCTTGCTGGCGTCCAGGGCGGCAAGCAGGTTTTCCGCAGACTTGGAACCCATGCGTTCCAGCCCTTCGACATCTTCCTTGCGCAAGCGGTAGAGGTCCGCCGGGCCGGACACCAGGCCGCTCGTCACCAGCTGGTCCACCAGCTTGTCGCCGAGGCCCTCGATGTCCAGCGCCAGGCGCGACGCGAAGTGGCGCAGACGCTCGCGCTGCTGGGCGCCGCAGCGCAAGCCGCCGCTGCAGCGCGCCACCACTTCGCCTTCCGGCTTGACGATGGGCGAGCCGCAGTCCGGGCAGGCGCTCGGCATTTGCACGCGGCAGGCCTCCGGCGGACGTTTCGACTCCACCACCTTGGTGATCTGCGGAATCACGTCGCCGGCGCGGCGGATCAGCACGGTGTCCTTGACGCAGAGGCCGAGGCGGGCGATCTCGTCCATGTTGTGCAACGTCGCGTTGGACACCGTGACGCCGCCGACGAACACCGGACGCAGCTTGGCGACCGGAGTGACGGCGCCGGTGCGGCCAACCTGGAAGTCCACGTCCTCCACCACGGTGCTGGCCTCTTCGGATGGATACTTGTAGGCGACGGCCCAGCGCGGCTTGCGCGTCACCTGCCCCAGCTTGGCGCGCAGCGCGAACTCGTCCACCTTCACCACCGCGCCGTCGATGGCGTAGTCCAGGTCGTCGCGGACTTTCAGCAGCTCGTCGATGTACGTGCGGCACGATGCGATGTCCTTGCGATGCTGGCCTTTGGGATTGATGCGCAGGCCCCAGCGCTCGAACGCCGCCATGACCTCGGAGTGGCGCATCGGCTGCCAGTTCTCGCTGTCTCCGGCGCTGTAGCAGAACATCGACAGCGGCCGCGCCGCGGTGACCTTGGGGTCCAGTTGGCGAAGGCTGCCGGCGGCGCCGTTGCGCGGGTTGACGATGGGCCGCTCGCCGGTCTCCCGGGCGCGTTCGTTGAACGCCTCGAAGCCCTTGACCGGCATGTATATCTCGCCGCGCACTTCCAAGGTCTGCGGCACGTCGGCGCCGGTCAGCCGCCGCGGAACCGAGGGAATGGCGTACACGTTGGCGGTGACGTCTTCGCCGGCGTCGCCGTTGCCCCGGGTGGCGGCGCGCACTAGAGCGCCGGAGCGGTACAGCAGGCTGACGGCGACGCCGTCGATCTTCGGCTCGCAGAAGTAGCTCGGCTGGTCGTCGTCGGCCAGCAGCCTTCGGCAGCGCTGCTCCCACGCTTCGAGCTCCGCGCCGCTGGCACACTTGTCCAGCGACAGCATCGGCGTGGCGTGACGCACTTCCTCGAACTTGGCGGCCGGGCTGGCGCCAACGCGGCGGGTGGGCGAGTCCGTGGCGACGAGTTCCGGATGCGCGGCCTCCAAGGCGAGGAGGCGGTCGAAGAGGGCGTCGTACTCCGCGTCGGTGACTTCCGGGTCGTCGAGCACGTGGTAGCGATGCAGGTGGTACTCCACGCGCTCGCGCAACGACTCCAACTCGCCGCGCAGGGTGTCGTCGGCAGTTCCTGCGGCCGGCATGTCACTTCCTGACGAGCGTTCGCTTGTAGTCGCGTATCCGCTGCCGATTGTGCTCGATGGTCTGGCCGCTCATCGTGCTCATGCGTTCGTCCTTCAACTCGCCGCCCAGATCGGAGGCGAACTCCAGCGCGACTTCAAGCATGTCCTCGAAGGCGTCGCTCGGATCCTCGGAGTCCGACATGCGCAGCAGCAGCACGATGCCCGGCGTCGACATCGCCTTGACGTCCGACAGGTCGAAGCTGCCGGGGTTGACGCCGTTGGCCACCATGAAGCGCACCCTGCCGGTGTTCGGGTCTCGCCTTAGGAACTTGCGGCCATCGTATTCCAGCTGGTTGGCGTCGAAAACGCCGAGCAGGCGTTCGCCGTCCAAGCGGGCGCCGGCCTCGGCAAAGACGAAGATCACCAGCACGTCCTCCAAGCCGGAGGCGTCCGAGCTCGGCTTCGACTTGGCAACCTCTTCGGTGGCGTAGTTGACCGGCCGGGCGTGGCGCGGCACCGTGGGCTCGGTGCGTTTGCCGGGAATGAGCGGCAGCCGGCCGAGCACCGCGTCGTCTTCGCCGGCACGAGCGTCGTCCGCCGCGCCAGCCTGTGCGGCCGCCGTTCGGCCGACGGTCGGCTCGATGGCCGTCTTGCCGCCGGTTGGCGGCGAGTTCCGGTTGTCGGTGGCGCCCGGCTCGGCTTCCTCCGCGAACGGCAGCGACCCCTGCTCTGCGGGACTGGCCGGTGCAGCGCCCTCGGATGCCGAGTCGAGACGTTTGCGGCGCAGGACGGAAACGATGCCGTGCAGCACCACGAGGCCGATCAACACCGAGCCGCCGACGAGAATGATGGTCGTTGCGTCGAATTGCATGTGCGGGTTCCCTCCCCTTGGGATTCAGCCGGCCGCTGCCATCCGGGCGGCCTTGTCTACGTCTACCGAAACCAGCCTGGAAACGCCCGCCTCCTGCATGGTGACGCCAAGCAAGTAGTCGGCCATCTCGATGGTTTGCTTGTTGTGCGTGATGATGACGAACTGCACGTCCTTGGACATCTCGCGGATCAGGTTGGAGAAGCGTTCCACGTTGGCGTCGTCCAACGGCGCATCCACTTCGTCGAGCAGGCACACGGGGCTTGGATTGAGCTGGAAGATGGCGAAGATCAGCGCCACCGCCGCCATCGCCTTTTCGCCGCCGGACAACTGTTGAATGCTCGCATTGCGTTTGCCGGGCGGGTGCGCCACCAGGGTGACGCCGGTGTCCAGCCAGTCGTCGCCAGCCAGTTGCAGTTCGGCATGGCCGCCGCCGAAGACCTTGGGAAACAGCACGCGCAGGTGGTTGTTCACTTGCTCGAAGGTGTCCTTGAAGCGTCGCCGGGTGTCCTGGTCGATGCGTCGGATGGCGTCTTGCAGCGTCGCCAAGGCGGTTTCGAGGTCCTGTATCTGGCTGTCCAGGTATTCCTTGCGCTCGGATTCCGTCTGGTACTCGTCGATGGCGGCGAGGTTGATCGCGCCCAGGCGGCCGATGCGCCCTGCCAAAGCGGCCAGCGACTCTTCGCAGTCGGCTTGGCTGACTTCGCCTTCTTCGCTGGCGTCCTCCGCCAGGCTGCGCTGCGCCGCGTCGAGGTCGAAGCCGGTTTGCGCCAGCTGCTCGGCGACGTGTTCGTTCTCGGCGGCGAGGCGCTCGCGCTCAAGCTGCGCTTCCTGCAGGCTGTTTCTCAAGCCATCCGCGGCGCGCTCCGCTTCGGCCCGCCGCGAGGTGCGTTCGCGGATTTCGAGGTCGATGGCGGCCTGTTGCTGGCGCAGTTCCAGCAAGGTGTTCTGCACCGCCTGGCGCTGTTTGAGCTTCTCCTCCAAGGCCGCCTGCTTGCCGGGCAGGGCTTCGGCAACCGCGGCGGTGGCGGCGGCGAGCTCGTCGGCGCGGCTGGAACGCTCCTGGCGCTCGTCGAGGAGCCGGTCTCTGGCGACTTCCCGCGGCGGCGAGTGACGCCTGCAAGGTCTCGTAGCTCGCCTGCAACCGGTGATGGGCGTCGTGCGCCTGTTGCGCGGCTTGGCGCTGCAAGGCCAGTTGCGCCGCATCGTCGTCCCGGGTCGCGCGCAGCGTCTCGCCAACGCTGGCGAGTTCCGCGGCCTCGGCTTGCAGTTTCTCCAGCCGCGCTTGGCTTGCCTGCAAGCGCTCGTCTTCGGCTTCGATCTGCGCGGCCAAGTCGGCCTTGTCGGCGGCGATGCGCTGCAGCCGCGCCTTCGCCTCCTGCTCTTGCACCCGGCGCACGCCGCGCTCGGTTTGCAGTTGCGACAGCTTGGTGGTCGCAGCCGCGTGGTCGGTGCGCAAGGACTCTCGCTGCTCCTCCACGGCCTGCACGAGCTGCTGGCTCGCTGCCACCCGTTCGTCGTGCTCGGCAAGCTGCGCTTCGTCTTCCGCCAGCGCTGCTTCCAACGCTTCGATTTCCCGCACCCGTCCGATGACGCCGGCCGTTCCCTCTCCGCCTCGGTCGATGCGAATCCAGTCCACGCCCAGCCAAGCGCCGTCCTTCGTGGCAATGCTCTCGCCGAACGCCAGCGTCGCCCGGCGAGCCAGCGCTTCGTCCAAGGACTCGGCGGCGAAGATTCCAGCCAGCAGGGAACCGATGTCCTTGCCCAGGAAGTCCGCCAGCCGCGGCAGGCCGTCAGCCCCCGCAGCAGCGGACTGCGGGCTTGCGGCGGGGGGTTCCAGCAGCGCGAGGTGCCCGCTTTCGAGTTCTGGCAGGCGGGGCGCCAGCTCGGCCGCGTCCGCCACCAGCACGGCTTGCAGGTCGCCATCGAGAACCATCTCCACGGCGCGTTCCCAGGCTGGTTCGACCTCGAGCTGTTCGCCAAGGCGCTTCGCCTGCGCCAGGCCGTTGCGCTGCAGCCAGCCTTCGGCGTCGGAGCGGCTGGCGTCGCGCCCAAGCGCGGCTTCTTGAACTGCGGTCAACGCGGCCAGCTCGCGCTGTCGACTCTGACCGT
The DNA here is from genome assembly GCA_965199875.1 of Candidatus Azotimanducaceae bacterium. Taxonomy (GTDB): domain Bacteria; phylum Pseudomonadota; class Gammaproteobacteria; order Pseudomonadales; family Azotimanducaceae; genus VXYL01. The sequence continues at coordinate 1,786,464 of OZ241346.1, forward strand.
CGCTTTGCGCCTGCCGCTGGCGGCTTTCGCAGTCGGCAAGCTGCTGGCGCGCATCGGCCAGCGCCGAGTTGCGGTCGCCGATGGCCGCGGCGAGTTCGGCGACCGCGCCGCCGGCGGCATCGACCTGCCGTTCGAGTTCGGCCAGCCCCTGGTCGGCCGCCGGCAGCGGCTGCGCATCGAGTTTCGCCAATCGTTCGCGCAGTTGCTGCAAGGCTTGCTGGCCGCGCTCGATGCGCTCTCGGCAGATGCGCCCGTCGGCGGCGTTGGCGTGGACTCGATCTTGGAACGCTTCCCAAGCCTGCTGCCGTTCGCCGGCCTGTTCTTCCAGGCTTGCCAGCCGCGCCGCCGCCTCGCCGTCTTCGGCTTCGAGCGCGGCCAGTTCGGGCGTCTTGGACTTGAGCTCCAGGCGCGTCGCCGAGATGCGCGCGACATCTTCCTCGACCAGGCGAGCGATTTCCTCCTGCCGCTTGACCAGCTCTCGTTGATCTTCTTCCAGCTTGGCGATGCGGTCGCGGTCGAAGGCGATGGCCTGTTCGAGCTTTCCGGCGTTGGCGCCCAGTTCGTAGTAGCTGCCCTGGGCGGTGCCGATGGCGTCGTTCTGCGCGGCCAGGGCGGCGCGGCTTTGTTCGAGCGCCGTTTCCACCTGCTGGCGCTGCGCGAGGGCCTTCTGGTGGTCGACGTCGAGGCGCTTGAGCGCGGCGTCCTGCTCGTCGATGCGTTCGCCGACGGCGATGAAGCGCAAGGCATGCAGTTGCGCGGTGCGCCGACGCTGCTCCTCCTTCAGCTTGCGATAGCGCTCGGCCGCTTTGGCTTGGCGTTTCAGATGCGCCAGGCGTCCGTCGATCTCCTGGCGGATGTCCGCAAGCCGAGACAGGTTCTCGCTGGTGTGGCGAATGCGGTTGTGCGTTTCGCGGCGACGCTCCTTGTACTTGGATACCCCGGCGGCTTCCTCCAGATAGCCGCGCAGTTCTTCCGGCTTCGCTTCCACCAGCGCGCTGATCATGCCTTGTTCGATGATGGAGTAGCTGCGCGGCCCGAAGCCGGTGCCGAGAAAGACGTCGGCGACGTCGCGGCGGCGGCAGCGGGCGCCGTTCAAGTAGTAGAGGGACTGGGAGTCGCGGCTGACTTCCCGGCGAATGGCGAGTTCGGCGTAGGCGGCGTAGTTGCCGCCGGCGCGTCCGTCGCGGTTGTCGAACTTGATCTCGACGGATGCGAAGCCCACGGCGGCGCGGCTCCTGGCGCCGTTGAAGATGACGTCGGTAAGGGCTTCGCCACGCAGCTGTCGGGCGGAGCTCTCGCCCATCACCCAGCGCACCGCATCCACGACGTTGGACTTGCCGCAGCCGTTGGGGCCGACCACGGCGTTGCGGTTGCCGGGCAGCGTCACCGAAGTCGGGTCGGCGAAGGACTTGAACCCGGCGAGCTTGATTTCCTTGAGGCGCATGGCGTAACGACAGATCCGTTGTCGTGCTCGTTGGAGTGTAGCGCAACTGCCGGGCGATGCAACAGCAAATACGACAACGACGACGACAACGCATACGACACGACCGATTACGACCGAACGATGCCGACGACCGCGGAAGTTGCGGAGCAACTCGAACGGATTCCGGAGGATGCGCCTAGCCGATGCGCCGGTCTTTGCTCCAGTACGGTTCGCGCAGCTTGAACTTCTGCAGTTTGCCGGTGGCGGTGCGCGGCAGTTCGGCGCGGAACTCCACCGAGGTGGGGCACTTGAAGTGCGCCAGGTTGTCGCGGCAGAAGGCGATGATGTCGTCCTCGGTCGCCGCTTCGCCCTCGCGCAGGACGACCAGCGCCTTGGGCGTTTCGCCCCACTTCTCGTGCGGCACGCCGATGACGGCGCACTCCATCACCGCAGGGTGCTTGTACAGCGCGTCTTCGATGTCCGGCGAACTGATGTTCTCGCCGCCGGAGATGATCACGTCCTTCTTGCGGTCGATGATGTGGATGCTGCCGGTTTCGTCCCAGACGGCCAGATCGCCGGTGTGGAAGTAGCCGTCGCGAATCGCCTGCGCCGTTTCTTCGGGCTGCTCCCAATAGCCCTTGAAGACCACGTTGGCGCGCCCGCACACCTCGCCGACCGTAACGCCGTCCTGGGGCACGCGCTTGCCGTCGTCGTCCAGCAGCACGACCTCTGCGCCGAGCGTTGGCACGCCAGCGCGGGAACGGCGCACGTAGTCCCCGATCTCCGTGTGGTGATCCGGCTGCGACACCGTGAGCAGCGGCGCCGTTTCAGTGAGGCCGTAGATCTGGATGAACTCCCAGCCGAGCTCGCTCTCCAGGCGCTCGATGAACGCCGCCGGCGGCGGGGCGCCGGCGACCACGAAGCGCGGCCTGGTTTCGATGGCGTGTTCCGCCTTGCGCGGATAGTCGAGGATGGTGCGCAGCACCGTGGGCGCCATGCAGGCGAAGGTGACCTTCTCGCGTTCGATGAGGCGGTAGATTTCCGCCGCGTCCACCGTGCGCAGCACCACATGGGTGCCGCCCATGCCGGTGAGGGCGTAGACGCCGCCCCAGCCGTTGCAGTGGAACATCGGCAGCGTCCACAGCTCCACGTCTTCGTGGGCGACGCGCAGATGCGCGATCAGGCCGTAGGCGTTGATGGTGCAGTTGCGGTGGGTGAGCATCACGCCCTTGGGCCGGGCGGTGGTGCCGGAGGTGTAGTTGATGGAAACCAGGTCGTTCTCTCCGCATTCCACGGGCGGCGGCAGGGATTCCGGCTGATCGGCGATGAGCGCTTCCCAATCCTGCCACCCCCCCGCCGGCGCCCCGTCGTCTTGCGCGACGACGAAGTGCTCCACCGTCGTGAGATTCGGGCGAATGTCCTCCACCACCTGCGTGTATTCGTGGTCCGCGCAAACCACCTTCACGCCAGCATGGTTCAGGATGTACTCGTGGTCCGCCGCCACAAGCCGGTAGTTGAGCGGCACCAGCACCGCGCCGATCCGGGCTGGTGGCGTAGAAGCTCTCCAGAAAGAAGTGCGAGTTGGGGCTCAGGATGCACACCCGATCGCCCTTGCCCACGCCCAAGCCGAGCAGAGCGTGGGAGAAGCGATTCACCCGCGCTTGCAGTTCCGCGTAGGTGAAGCGCCGAGCGCCGTCTACGACGGCGGTTTTGTTGGGATAGAGCTGCGACGCTCGGTGGAGGAAGAGATCGACGAGCAGGGGCGTTTCCACCTACAACCCTCCCGGGGCCGCAGTCGTCGCGCAGAAAGTCGATCATGGCGTTGAAGAACTCCAGCTGGTGGTCGTAGAGCAACGTGTTGTAGAAGTGGCCGGCGCCTTCGAGGCGGACGTACTTGTGCGGCTTCCCGTGTTCCTCCAGCAGGTCGACGTAGCGCGTGGCATGCTCCACCAGCACGCGGGAATCGACGACGCCATGCACCACCAGCATGGGAACGTTGACCTTCTCGACTTCGTCGATGGGGTCGATGCCGGCCTCCTCGTAGGCTATGTAGCGCTTGAGAAACTCGCCATCCGCGCCGCGACGGTCGTACTGCCACTGCAGCACGGTGTCGAACACGGCGGCGCCGGCGATGGTGCACTGGTACAGCTGCGGCGTCCTCGCCGCCGCGATCGCCGCCGCGTAGCCGCCGTAGGACCAGCCGAACATGGCCATGCGGTTCTTGTCCGCCAGCCCCCGTTGCGCCAGATACAGCGCGGCATCGTCCTTGTCGTCCTGCATCTTGCGGCCTTCCTGCCCGCCGCCCTCGAACGCCGCCTCGCGCAAGCTCCTGCCGAAGCCGTTCGAGCCCCGGTACTGGGGCTGAACCACCAGATAGCCGTAGTTGGCCAGCAGCTGCGCCCACTTGTCGTAGCTGCTGACGTCGCGCACCTGCGGGCCGCCGTGGGGCAGCACGATCAATGGAAACGGCGGCTCGCCCTTCGGCATCGTCACGTAGGCGAACAGCCTGCGGCCGTCCCGGGCCGTGTACTGCACGAACTCCACATCCGCCAGATCCTCGCTGGCGAACAGCGGCTGCTGGCTGCCGATGGTTTCCAGCTTGCCGTCTTTCAGCAAATAGTAGGTGCCCGGGTCCCGCGGGCCTCGATTGGAAACGACCAACGTGGCGCCGTCCCGAGAGCGGCTGGCGATGTCCAGGTTGTGGGCGTAGGGAATGATGCTGTCCAGCTGCCTGTACAACGCCTCTTCCGCCTCGTCGAAGAACTCCACGTAGGTGCGGTCCGTGTTGTAGACGACGCCCACCACCTTGCCTGGGTGTTCCCAGAAATTGGTGTGGAAGTACACGCCGGATATGTCCACATCCGCCCGGCGGTAGATCAGCTCGGCGAAGCGCTTGTTCTTCATGTCGAAGGACCACAGGCCGTGGGTGTCGTGGCCGTTGCGAGCCCGCACCAGGGCGTGGTTCGGCAGCGTGTCGTCCAGGGCCAGCACGTTGAAAGGCTGGAATTCGTAGTCGTCCACGCCCTGGCGGCGGAATTCGGTCCACTCGGTCTCGCCCGGCGGCCGCCACATCCAGCGAACCTGCCGTTCCGTGATGTCGTTGCCGGTGGCGTACCACAGCCTGCCTTCGGGATCGAAACGATAGCCGCCGATGGCGAGCCTGCCCTGCACCAGCAGCTTCTTCGTGCCCTTGACCAGGTCGAACTCGTAGTAGTCCCGGGGCGTGTTGAAGCGTTGAACGCGCCTGGCGAACGCGCTCACCTTCGTTTGCGTCGGCGTCGCCACGCTGAGGATCAGCTTGTTCGGCTGCTTCGGCAGAGCGTGCGCGAGGCCCACGGCCCCGTCGGCGCCGAAGTCCCGTATTTTCTTGCTCTCCAAGTCCAGCAGCCCGACCTTGTACCGGTAGGCGTCTACCTCCCGACGCACCTGATCGCGCACCCGCTGACGCGCCTGGAAGAATATCTGTCGATCGTTGGCCCAGGTGAAACCTTGAATCTCCATCGGATCGGCGTTCAGCCGAAAGGGCTCCTTGGCGAGATCGGCGGTGTCGTACACCTCGATGATGGGGTCGCCGTCCCGGGACGGAATCTGCATGATCGCTAGGCGCGTGCCGTCGGGAGAAAGCTCGACGTTGCTGATCACGTTGCGCATCGCCCATTGTTCCAGCGGGTACGGAACGTGGGCCTCTTCCCCTTCCTTGGCGTCTTCGGCCGCGAATGCGGCGCAGCACGCCGTCGCCCACAGGAGCGCCAACGGTTTGCCAGCGCGGGGAATGTTGGTTGAGCAGCCAAGTCGCATGTTTCTCACCACTTCGGGTAGCCGATGAATGACGGAGGATGCTACCGCAGAAGCGGCTGCGAAACAGCATTGTGCTCGTTGGCGCGTTGGCGTCCCGCCGCCCCTTGCGCTGGCAAGGCGCACGACCTGATGGTTGCGGTCCCGCGGTCCCGCCGACCTCGGACATTGGCAAGCGGTCGAGGCGCTATACTGCGCCGATGACGACGCAGAAGAAGCAGGCCAGAGAACCTTCCGCCGCAGTGCGCCTGGCGGCGCTTCTGCTGCTGCCGGTGCTGGCCGGCTGCGCTTCGCTGATCGGCAAGGTCACCAGCGGCCTCGCGGCCGACCTCTCCGACGCCATTCTCAACAGCGACGATCCGGCGGTGATCCGGGATGGCGCGCCGGCCTACCTCATCATGCTCGACGCGCTGGGCCAGGACGGCGGCAACGCGGACCTGCTGCGCGCCTCGGCGTCCCTGAACAGCGCCTATGCGACGGCCTTCGTCGACGACGAAGAGCGGCGCAGGAACTTCACCGGCAAGGCGCTGCGGCTGGCGCAGAGCGCCGCCTGCATCGACGTGCGCTGGCTGTGCGACGCCCGGACGCTGCCCTTCGACGAGTTCGAGCAGCGCGTGGCCACCTTGGGCGCGCAGGACGTGCCCGCGGCCTATGCCTTGGCAACGGCCTGGGCAACGTGGATCCAAGCCCGCTCCAGCGACTGGAACGCGGTGGCGGACCTGGCCCGGGTGAAGCCGCTGATGGTACGCGTCGTGGAACTGGACGAACGCTACGACCACGCCGGCCCGCACTTGTACATGGGCGTCTTCGAGACCTTGCTGCCGCCGGGGCTCGGCGGCAAGCCGGAACTGGGCCGGCAGCACTTCGAACGCGCCCTGCAACTCACCAATGGCCGGCATCTGCTGGCCAAGGTATACTTCGCCGAGAGCTACGCGCGCCTGGTGTACAACCGCGAACTGCACGATCGGCTGCTCGGCGAGGTGCTCGCCGCGGACGCGCGCGTGGACGGCCTGACCCTGATGAACAGCCTTGCCAAGGAGCAAGCGCGTACGCTGCTTGAAACCGCCGATGACTACTTCTAGCCGCGCCAGCCGCTCTGGCGGAACACTCCGGTGGCTCGCCGGCGCCGCGGCCCTTGCCGGCCTGCTTTGGGCGCCGTCGGCCGCGGCCAAGACCTTGAAGATCGCCACCACTTCCCCGGAGGGATCGGCGTGGATGAGGGTGCTGCGCGAAGCCATCGACGAGGTGGAAACCGCCACCGATGGCCGCGTCTCCTTCAAGGTGTACGCGGGCGGCGTCCAGGGCGACGACCCCATCGTGCTGAGGAAGATGCGCCAACGCCAGCTGCACGGCGGGCTGCTGACCGCGGCGGTGTTCAACACGCGCTACAAGGACATTCAGATCTACAACCTGCCGATGGCGTTTCGCAGCTTCGCCGAGGTGGACGCCGTGCGCCAGGCGATGGACCCGCTGCTGCTGGCCGGCTTGGCCGAGGTGGGCTTCGAGGCCTTCGGCATCGCCGAGGTCGGCATGGCCTACGCCATGTCGAAGAAGCCAGCGCAGGCGGTGGCGGACGGTCGGCGACTGAAGGTGTGGCAGCCGGATGGCGACATCGCCGCCGAACGCACCTTGCGGGCGTTCGGAATCACTCCCGTTCCGCTCACCATCGCCGACGTAAACGGCGGCTTGCAGGCCGGAACCATCGACACCGTCGTGGTGCCGCCGGTGGCCGTGCTGCCGCTGCTGTGGCATCAGCGGTTGAAGTACGTCCTCGACCTGCCGCTGATGTACATCTACGGCTTGTTCGTCGTGCAGGCCGACGCGCTGCGCGGCATCGACGCCGAAGATCTGGCGGCGACAAAGCGCATCATGGCCGCGGCGGTGGCGAAGGCGGACCGCATGAATCGAGCCGACCACGACGCCGCCTGGCAGGCGCTGGCCAATCAAGGGCTGCAAATCCTCAAGCCCGCGGCAGCGGAAACCGAAGAGTGGCGCTCCTACGCCACCGCCGCCTCCGAGGCGTGGGTGGAGGAAGGGCTGGTCGGCGCGGACATCTACGCCGCGCTGCAACGGCGGCTGGCCGACATCCGCGCCGGCGAAGCCAGCGCCACGAACACTGGCGGGAGCCCGGCCGGGCGCTAAGCCCAAGTGCCATCCGAAGGCGAGCCAGGGGAAGCCGCGGAGCACGAAGCTCCACGCGCCTGGGTTCGCGTTCAACGCGCCGTCCAGGCCGTTGAAACGGCGCTCCTGGTCGTCCTGCTCGGCGTGATGATCGCCATTGCCGTCTACCAAGTAGTGGCGCGCAATCTGTTCGGCGGCGGCCTGGTCTGGGGTTCGGCGCTGGTGCAGGTGGCGATGCTGTGGATGACGATGGTGGGCGCATCCGTCGCCGTCGGCAGCAATCGGCACATCAAGATCGACATCGTCGCCCGCTTCGGCGGCGCCCGCCTGCAAGCCTTCGCAGGGCGCGCCACGGCGCTGTTCGCGGCCGCGCTTTGCGGCGCCCTTGGCTGGTACTCCATCGACTTCATCCGCTGGGACTACCTCGACGGCGTTCTGGCCTTCGCCAGCGTTCCCGCCTGGCTGTGCGAGAGCATCATCCCGGTGGTCGCCTTCTGGATGGCGCTGCGCTTCGTGCTGCAAGCCATCTGGCCGTCGCCGGCAACGGACGGCGAGGAGTTCCAGGCGTGATCTGGGCGGGCATCGCGCTGTTGATTCTGATGGCGCTGCTGGGGGCGCCGCTCTTCGTCGTCGTGCTGGCCGCCGCCATGCTCGGCTTCCTGGCCGAGGGCGTGGCGCTCGGCGTCGTCGCCATCGACCTCTACGCGATCACGCAAAAGCCGCTCCTGGTGTCGCTGCCGTTCTTCGCCTTCGCCGGCTATCTGATGGCCGAGGCGAACACTTCCGAGCGTCTGATGGCGCTGACGAAGGCGCTGTTCGGTTGGATGCCGGCCGGGCTCGCGGTGGTTGGACTGGTGGTCTGCGCGCTCTTCACCGCGCTGACGGGCGCCTCGGGCGTCACCATCGTCGCCCTCGGCGGCCTGCTCCTGCCGATGCTGACGTCAAGCGGCTACGGCAGGAACTTCAGCCTGGGCCTGGTCACTTCCTCGGGCAGCCTGGGCCTGCTGGTGGTGCCTTCGGTGCCGCTGATCCTCTACGGCATCGTCGCCCAGCAGATGAACGTCGGCGCGCCCTTCACCATTCAGCAGCTGTTCGTCGCCGGGCTGGGGCCGACGCTGCTCATGGTGGTGCTGCTGTCGGCCTACGCGGTCTGGCGTCATGGCGACCTGCCCCGAACGCCCTTCGACGCCGCGGCGCTGTGGTCGGCGTTGAAGGCGGCGCGCTGGGAACTGCCGCTGCCGTTCGTGGTGCTCGGCGGCATCTACTCCGGCTACTTCGCCATCTCGGAAGCCGCGGTGCTGACGGTGGCCTACGTGCTGATCGCGGAAATGCTGCTGTACCGGGAGATCGGCTTGCGCGCGCTGCCCGGCATCGTCCGCCAGTCGATGACCATGGTGGGCAGCATCCTGATGATTCTGGGCGTGGCGCTGGCGTTCACCAGCTATCTGGTGGACGTGGAAGTGCCCCAGCGCCTGTTCGCGTTTCTGCAGGAACACATCTCCGACAAGCTGACCTTTCTGATTCTGCTGAATCTGCTGCTGCTGGCGCTCGGCGCCATCCTCGACGTGTTCTCGGCGCTGGTCATCATGGTGCCGCTGCTGCTGCCGGTGGCGGTGGGCTTCGGCATCCACCCCATCCACTTCGGCATCATCTTCCTGGCCAATCTGGAAATCGGCTACTTCACGCCGCCCATCGGCATCAACCTGTTCATTTCCAGCTACCGCTTCGACCGCCCGATGCTGGACCTCTACGTCTCCTGCCTGCCGTTCATGGCGGTGACGCTGCTGGCGCTGCTGCTGATCACCTACGTGCCTTGGTTTTCGCTCTGGTTCCTGTAGGCGAGGCTCGTTCGTGCAAGCGCTTCCAATGCTTCCTGCTACGGGCGCTGCCCGCGCCTCCCCGCGGCGATTTCCTCCATCCAGCGCCGGTGGCCGTCCGGGTCGAGGATCATCGAACAGAAGTATTGCAGCAGCTGTCGGTGGCGGGCGCCCAGCTTCGCCTGCTGCATGGCGCGTTCGCCGTCCTTGCTGTTGAGGAAGCGATAGGCGCTGGTGATGGCTTCTTCGTCGCCGAGCACCCGGGCCGCGGCGCGGTTGATGACGTCGTGGCTGTTCTCGAGGTCGCTTTCGTCGATGCCGGCGGCGGCCGGGTCCATGACCAGGTTGGCCCACAGGGTGGCCAGGTAGATGCGGTAGACGTCCTTGTCCACGAAGCGTTCGACAACGCCGGACTGACGCTCGACGGCCGCCAGAACGGGGTTCAGGATGCGAGCGATCTCGGCTTCCGAACGCATCGCCAAAGCTGCCTCGCCTGCTGGTGACGCGGCCAATCATAAGCGCTGCGGGACAACGCGGCGCAGCTGCCGAGACGCTCGGCATGCAATGCAGCGGAGCGGTCTGCCCAGCGGCGCATGCTTTCGCGCTACTATTCCAAGTATAGAGCGATGGCGAGACGTGGAGGTCCGCGAATGGCGAACTCGAACCGATGCCCTTCCTACGCACCGCTTTGCGCCGCGGCCGGCTTGGCCCTCTCGCTGGCCGCGCTGCCCCAGGCGGCGCTGGCGGTCGACAAGGCGTATGCGGACGTCGTCGATGCGGATGGCGTGTCCTATGGTCTGGCGGTCTTCGAGCAGGCGCCCAAGGGCGTCATCGTGCGGGTCGACCTGGTCGGTCTGCCACCGGGCTGGCACGGCATCCACCTGCATGCCGTTGGCCGTTGTTCTCCGGACTTCAAAGCCGCCAAGGGGCATGTCAATCCGACTGCCAAACAGCACGGGCTGCGCAACCCGGCCGGCCCGGACGAAGGTGACCTTCCCAACGTCTACATCGCGCCCGACGGCAGCGGCAAGGCCGAGTTCTACACCACCCGCGTGGCCATCAAGGAAGGCCGTGGGACGCCGGCGCTGCTCGACGACGACGGCGCGGCCATCGTCGTTCACGCCAATGCGGACGATCACTCCAGCCAGCCCATCGGCGGCGCTGGCGGGCGGATCGGCTGCGGCGTCATCGCCGAGGCTGGCGACGACGTCGGCAGCAGCGAAGCAGCGGCTACGGAATAGCATCTCCCGCTGCTGGTTCGCGCAACGGCGCCGACGCTGCCGGCGACCACTGGCGATGGGTTGCTTCGGCGAGGCTCTGCTGCCGGTAGAGCTTCGCGTAGTGGCCGCCGCTGGCCATCAGTTCCAGGTGGGTGCCGGTTTCGACGACGCGCCCGCCGTCGATCACCACGATGCGGCTGGCGTTGCGAATGGTGGACAGACGATGGGCGATGACGAAGCTGATGCGCCCTTGCAGGACGAACTTCAGCCCCTGCTGGATCTTCAGTTCGGTTTCCGTGTCCACCGATGAGGTGGCTTCGTCCATCACCAGTATCTGCGGCTCGGCAAGAATGGCGCGGGCGAAGGAAACCAGCTGCTTCTGGCCGGCGGACAGCCGACCGCCGCCCTCGCCCACCTCGGTGTCGTAGCCGTCCTCCATGTCGTCGATGAAGTCGTGCGCGCCGGCCAGCTTGGCGCACCACTCCACCTCCTGGTCGGTGGCGGCAAGGCGGCCGTAGCGGATGTTCTCGCGGATGCTGCCGCTGAACACGTGCGCGTTCTGCAACACCATGCCGAGGTTGGATTGCAGCCAGTGCAGGCCGCGCTCGCGGTAGTCCACGCCGTCGATCAGCACCTGTCCGGCGGTGGGTTCGTAGAACCGGCAGATCAGATTCACCAGCGTGCTCTTGCCGCCGCCGGTGGGCCCGACGACGGCGATGGCCTCGCCCATCTTCGCCTTCAGGTTGACGTTGGCGAGCACGGGCTTCTCCGGGTCGTAGGCGAAGCTCACGTCACGCAGCTCGATCTCGCCAATGCGCACCGCGCCGCCGTCTTCGGCGACGCCGTCGCGGCTCGGCGCCTCGCTGTGCGCGGCGAGTTGACGGCGGACGCTTGCGGAATCGGCGATCTCCGGCTTGGCGTCCACCAGCGACAGCACTCGTTCGGCGGCGGCCTGGGCCATCTGCATTTCCGCGAACCACTGGCCCAGTTCCATCACCGGATTGAAGAACTCGCGCACCAGCATCATGAAGGCGATCAGCGTGCCGGCGCCGACCGTGCCGGCGAGCAGCAGCGAACCCCCGCGCACCAGCGCGAGATGAACGGCCACCGCGGAGAGAATCAGCACGATGGGCAGAAACACCGCCGCCAGCAGCATGTTGCGCACCGAGGCGCTGTACATGGTGCCCGTCAGCTGGCGGAAATCCCGGGCGTTGGCGTCTTCGCGCACGAACGCCTTGCTGGTGGTGACGCCCATGATGGACTCGTTGTAGCTGCCGGTGATGCGCGAGTTGGTGGCGCGAACCAGCCGCGCCGTCCCTAGGATGCGCCTGCGGAACTTCGCCGAGACCCAGGCGACGAAGGGCAGAATCGCCATCGCCAGGAGCGCCAGCTGCCAGTTCATCACCAGCATGGCGACGGCGATGCCAAGCATCATGGTGACGCCCCAGATCACGTCCAGGAACGCCCACGCCAGGATGTCCGTCAAGCGGCTGCAGTCGGACGTCAGCCGTGCCATCAGCCAGCCGGTGGGCCGGTAGTCGTAGTACGAGAACGACAGCCGCTGCAGGTTGGCGAAGGCTTCGCGGCGGATGTCGTGGCTGGTGAACGCATGCACCTTGCCGGCGCCCCACACGAAAGCCGCCACCGAAACCGCCAGCACGCAGGCGCAAACGAGATAGAGAACGCCCCAGAAGGCGATGGCGGCATCGGCGCCGTTCTGCTGCACGTCGTCCACCACCCACTTGGTGAGCAGCGGAAAGGCCGCCTCCATCAACGCCGTGCAGACCCCGGCCACGGCAACGACGGACAGCTCCTTGGGATAGACGAGGGTGTAGCGGAACAGTCGCCGCCACAGATGCAGCTGCAAGCCGTCCGCCGACGCCTGCTCGTCGAAGCCGTCGTTGAAGAGATTGTCGTCGTAGCTATCCGCTTCCGCCACGGGCGCTGCCTCCTTCGCTTGCCATCGGGTTCGCCGGGACGCCGTCGGCGGCTTCGACGTCGCGCCGGATGGATGCGTCCAACATGCCTTGGATCTCGCACAGTCGGCGGTAGGGACCGTCGCTGCCTGCCAGCTCGTCGTGGCTGCCGTCCTGCACCAGCCGCCCGCGCTCCATCACCAGGATGCGGTCCGCATGCTGGATCGACGACAGCCGATGGGCGATGACGATGGTGGTGTGCTTGCCGCGCCGTCGCTCCAGAGCGTCCAGAATGCGCCGCTCGGTGCCGGTGTCCACGGCCGACAGCGAGTCGTCCAGCACCAGCACGGGCGGTTCCTTCAGCAACGCCCGGGCCAGCGCCAGGCGCTGCCTCTGGCCGCCGGACAGCGTGATGCCGCGTTCTCCCACTTGCGCGTCGTAGCCGGCCGGAAAGTCCAGGATGGCGTCGTGAATGGCCGCTTCCTCGGCGACTTCCTTGAGGTGATCGTCCTCGGCGTCCGGGCGCGCCACGCGCAGATTGGCGGCAATGCTGCGCGAGTAGAGGAACGGGTCCTGCAGCACGACGCCAACCTGGTGGCGCAGCCAGTGCGGGTCGACGCCGCGCACGTCCAGGCCGTCGATCAGAATTCGCCCGGCGTGAAACGGATACAGCCGCAGCAGCAGCCGGATGAGCGTGGTCTTGCCGGAGCCGGGCGGCCCGACGATTCCGACCGTCTGCCCGGACGGGATGTGCGCGGAGAAGTCCACCACCGCGGCCCGGTCCGGCTTGTAGCCGGCGCGCACCGACTCGAAGACGATGTCGCCGACCGTTCGGGCGGACGGCCCTGCCGCACCCTGGCCGAACTGCCCGGACGGTTCCTCTTCGGCTTGCAGAATGTAGTTGATGCGGCCCAGGGCGACCACCGCCTTGCTGGAGTCGGTCAGCACTTCGCCCAGCCGCCGCACCGGCCACACCACCATCGTCACCAGGCTGAGAAAGATGAACAGCTCGCCGACGCTGATGCTGCCGGCGGCGAGGAACAAGCCGCCAGCGACCAGCACGGTGCCGATCTGGATCATCGACAGCAGATTGCTGATGCCCCAGTACACGGCTTCCAACGTGTTCACCCGGTACAGGTTGTTCCGGTACGCGGCGTTCTTCTCGCCGAAGCGCTCGATCTCGTGGGCTTGACGGGCGAAGGCGCGCACCACGCGAATGCCGGCCAGGTTCTCCTGCAGCACGGCCGTCATCGCGCCTTCGGCCTCGTCGGCGATCTGGAACTGCCGCTTCACGCGGGAGAAGAAGACGAACGCGCCAATGGCGAGAAACGGCATCAGACAGACGGCGATGGACGCCAGGCGGGCATCGCGCCAGAAGATGATGGGGAGCATCGCGGCGACCATGAGCAGCGAGCGGCCGATTTCGACCACGTGGGAGGCCAGAAACAGGCGCATGGTCTCGACATCCGAACTGCAACGCTGCACCAGATCGCCGGTGTCCTCTTCGTCGAAGAAGCTGGCCGGCAGATGGTGCAGGCGACGGTACAGCTCGTCGCGCAGCTGCCGGGCAATGGCTTCCGAGGCGATGGCCGTCCAGCGTCCGCGCAAGTACATGAAGAAGGCGCCCACGCCCACCAGCAGCACGCCGGCAACGCCGGACGCCAGCAGGTAGGGGAAGAATCGGGCAGTGTTCTCGCCGTCCGCATCGGCGCGCTCGGCCGGGCCGAGCCAGGCGAACCACCCGGCAGCCTGCACCAGCGCCGGGGCGCCTTGGGACAAGTCCTTGTCCACCACTACGTCCAGCGCGTAGCCGGCCACCAGCGGCGCCGACAGCATGCAGGCGTTGGAGACGCCAATCGCCAGAATCGCCGACAGGTAGCGCAGCCGCTGCCCGCGCGTCGCCAGCCAGAGGTTGCCGCGCTTGTTCGAGGTGCGCGTCGATTGCTTGTCGTGTTCCACGGAACGGGCTTCCAAGGTTGTCCAAGTCCAGCGTTGCAGTAGCGCATCATCCGCGTCGTACGGATGATGCGGCGTCAAGGACGGCGCTGCGTCGTCGCCGTCGAGGTTGGAGCGGTTATTCGGACGAGCTCGAACCCTAGGGCGTTCGAGCTCGCGAAGGAGTTGTTGGCCGGGCCGCGCCCTCTTGGGCTACCCGAGAAACTGCCTGCTACTGGCCGCTTGGCCGCGAACTCGCTCCTTCGGCGAACGATTCGGAGCGCGGTCGAATGGATCCGGAGAACTTCATCTGGATCTCCTTGAGGCCAGTTGGAAGGGTGCGCGACTATACGCGCTTTTCCGGAAGATGCAACGTTGGCTAAACGTTGGCTTCGGCTAGGGTCGGCTAGGTCAGGGCCCAATACCCAGCAAGCCTGCGCGGCTAGCCCACAGTGTCTATACTGGCGGGACGACAACGCAAGGGGAGCGTCATGGCGCAGGCACTGGAACCCGAGATCGAGGAACACTTCAAGCAGCGCGCCAAGCGCGTGCAGGAAGACAAGCCGCCTTCCCGCGCCGGGCCGCTCGGCGCCGTGGCCCATGCCCGCGTCCCGGGCGTCTCCAGCCGGCAGGCGATGGCCGAGCGCATTCGCGCCGAGGACGACCTCGTGGCTGGCGACTTCGGCACCGTCTACTACAAGCCGGTTACCGTCGGCGGCATCGACCTCAAGCTCGAACCGCTGCAGCCGAGCATCGGCACCGTCGTCCACGGGGTAGACCTGGCGACGGACCTAGACGCGCCGGGGATGGTGCAGTTCCTCCGCGAGCTCTGGCTGGAGCGCCGCGTCATCATGTTCCGCAAGCAAGCGCATCTCACCCGCGAGCAGATGTGGGCCTTCGCCGCGCGCTTCGGGGAAGTCGGCGCGCCCTACGGCGAACGCGAGCACATGCCCAACGCCGTCGACCGCGATCAGCAGTTCGAGGTGCGCGACCGGCTGGCGCTGTTGACCCTCAAGTCCGACCAGGATGCGCCCGGCGCGGCGTCCGGCTGGCATGCCGACGCCACTTGGCAGCCGCGCCCGCCGATGGCCTCGGTGCTGATGTGCCGCGAAGGCCCGCCGGTCGGCGGCGACACCTGCTTCTGCGACTGCTACGCGATGTGGGAAGGGCTGCCGCTGGACGTGAAGCGCCGGGTCGAGCACTTGAGCGCGGTTCACGTCGGCAACTACACGCATCGGATGGACGGCGTGACGCCGGAGGCCGTTCACCCGGTGGCGCGCACCCACCCCGAGACCGGACGCACCACCCTCTACGTGCAGCAGGGATTCGTGCGGCGCTTCGCGCCTGGGCACGGCCTCGACGAGGCGGAAGCAGAGGAACTTCTGCTGCGCATGAAGCAGCAGGAAGGCCGGCCGGACTACACCTGCCGCTTCCGCTGGGAGGCCGGCTCAATCGCCATGTGGGACAACCGCGCCGCACTGCACAGCGCCAGCGGCGACTTCTGGCCGCACCGCCGGATAATGGAACGGCTGACCATTCTCGACCGCGACGAATCCCGCCGCGTGCCCTACTACGCGCCGCAGGACGGCGCGCAAGAACAGGCGGAGGAACGCGCCGCCACGGCCTGACGCCAAAGACGCCAGACGGCGCGGCTTGCGGGGGAGCAGGGCCGCGCTAGCTGCCTAGGCTGCTCGGCGTGGGGTGGCGAGCTGGACCGCGAGGCGATCAGGAACAACCACAAGTAGCTGAAGGGCGAGCGCGTGGTCGCGTTCTACTTGGTTCAGCCCGGATTTCCAAAGTGAGCAGATCAACCACAAGCCCTTAGAGACCCGCCAACGCCTGCAAGCGGCCGCGCTCTTCCGCGTCCAACCGATGGCCCTCTTGACGGAGTTCCAAACAGGCGTTGATGGCGGACAGGAGGTGTTCTTCCCGCGCACCCACAGCAGCTTCGCCGACTTGACGCCCGAACCAGCGCTCCACGTCCGCCCAGCGCCACAAACGGTATCTTGCCCGAGGGTCCGTCACGGGCGCGGGAAAGTTCCCGGGGCCGCGAGCGCCGGACACAAGCAGCCGCACGCTCTCCCGAGTGCGCCCGATGCGGACTGCGATGTCCGCTATGGAGACCAACCCGGCATTGGCCAAGCGAACGACCTGAAAGCCACCCACCTGCTCGACATCCGCCACGGCCGACAACACGGCGACATCCAAGCTGGCGGCGTCGCGGTCGAAGTCGATGAACTGAACGCCGTCCACGCTGCCAACCAAGGCGTCGTCGCATCCGGCTTCAAAGAGGCGGTCGATCACCGACTCGTCCTGCAAATCCGCGCCATCGACAATCAACGTGAAATGGTGGGTTGGCACTTGGGTACCTCCTATCGGGTTTGCTGCCCGCGCTCGGCGGCTTCATGGCCGTGCGGGCACCTCCCGACCAGCCGTCGCAATTGCTTGGCGTGGTCGCCTGGGTTGCGGGGCGTTGACCAGATTGACGCTTGGCAACGGCTCCGTCCCTCTTCGTCGCAACGCATGATGCCCCAGCGATGCCCGGGACGAAGTGGCTGTAACCAGCCACCCAGCGGCTTCGGCTTCAGCCAGTGCCCGCTCCACCTCCTTCTTTGGGTGTCTGGCCCGTGTCATGTTGACAGGATACAACGCCAATCGCCTGCAAGCCAAGAAGAGAGGGGGCGAACCGCTCGCCTCGGCATGAGTGGACGCTCGGCCTCTGCCGAGAGGATCAGTTGACGGGCGGCTCGGCGGGCGCAAGTTCGCACGGTTTCATAACCGGGGTTCGCAGGCGTAAGCCTGCCGTCACAGGCCGCACGTTGACGACATAGTGCTGCCTGCATAGACTGCATGACTATGAAGTCACTGGGGAACGCCCATGAAGACCATGACGATCCGCAACGTCCCCGCCGAACTGGCGCAGGCGCTGGAGAAGGAGCGGCGCAAGCGGGGAACCTCGCTCAACCGCACAGTGCTGGCGCTGTTGCGCAACGCTTTGGGCGTTTCGAGTCAGGCGGTGCCGTCCAACGGCCTCGGCCAGTTGGCGGGCACTTGGAGCGAGGCGGAGTACAAGCAGTTCGAACAAGCCGTCGCGCCGCTCGGCGAAGTCGACGAGGCGATGTGGCGATGAACCGGCTGTGCCTCGATACGTCGGCGTACAGCAACTTCCAGCGGGGCCACCGGCAAGCGGTGGCGCGCATCGACCAGGCGGATTGGATCGGCGTGCCGACGGTAGTGCGCGGCGAACTGTGGGCTGGCTTCCTCTTGGGCAGCCAATCGGACCGGAACGCCCAAGCCTTGGCGCTGTTCCTCGACCACGCTGCCGTCGAAACCCTCGACGTGGACGGCAACGTCGCCCGCATCTACGGCGAGATCTTCGCGGAGTTGAGGAACAAGGGCACCCCTCTGCCCACCAACGACATCTGGATCGCCGCCACGGCAATCAACGCTGGGGCGACGGTGCTGACTTTCGACGCGCACTTCCGCGAGATTGCGCGGGTTGCAGCGATGGTGCTTGAGGCGTAATGCCGTTGGTCTGCCGCTCGTCCGTGCCCCCTGGCCGCTGAGCCGCGGAACGCACCTACGGGAGTTCCAGCGCCGCCACGAAGGACGCGACTTGCAGTTCGGCTCTGGATCGCCGCCGCGGTCATCCACGCCGGTGCCACGGTGCTGACCTTCAATGCCCCTTTCCGCGAGATCGCGCAGGTGGCGGTGCTGTGCTTGAGGCGTGAGGTCGCTGCAAGAGTCCTGATGTGCGGCCTGCTTGCCGCGGCCATACAACCGAGCGGCTCAGCGCCCCTGACCACCGACCTCGAACAATGACCGCGCGAGCCCAGACTGGCGAATGATGGCTGCCAGAGTGCCCTGTCGCAGTTCTCGGTGGGCAGGCACGGGCACCGTGACGGTATCCCCGTTGATCTGCTTTTGCATCACGATATGGCTGCCCCGTCGTCTCACCTCCGTGAAGCCGTGACGGGAAAGCAATTCGCAAACGCCAGCGCCGGACCAAACGCGCAACTTAGCCAGCCGCGGATACCTCCACCTGCATTACGTACACCTCCCCATGAAGACGCCGCGAGACTTCCTCGCTGCTGGCTGTCTCGAAGAACAACTCCAAGGCTTCCTTCAAGTTGTCGCGGGCGAGCGCGACGGTTTCGCCTTGACTCGCGATGTCTAGTTGGGGGCAAAGAGCAACATAGCCTTCGCCCTCGCGCTCAATGACGGCAGTAAGCTGCATGTCTTTACCTCCACTCCTTGGGGCGGCGAGCAGCTTCTGCTCCGCCCAACCACCTCGAATCTACCACACGCCTTGCACCGCCGCGCCCTTCGCCTCTTCGACCGCGGACCAACGTGCGCCGCGTGCCTCGCCTAGTCGTAATCCCGCGGTACTTTCGAGCTCTGAGGGCCGTGTGAACGGATGTGCACAAGCTAATCCACGAGGGCCTTGACGACTTGCTCCGCCAAGGCACCTTCGGCGGCGGAGAGCACACGCCAGCCGGCTTCCTCGAACGCCGCCGCTTCCTCCGCCTGCTCCCCGTGCAGCACCGCTACGCGCTGCGTTGGCCAAGCGAGTTCAGCCTCTGCCAGCACTTGGCCCTTCCGTCCGTCAGCTCGAAGCCCACCTCCGGCGCTGGCAGGCCGTCGGCGGCCCATTGGCGCATGGCGGGGTGCAGTGGTTCGGCGGCGAGTTCCATCGCCTCGGCCCAATCGTCGGAATCCGGCTGCGTTGCAGAGTCTTGCGGCTTGCCGGCGGGGGCGAACTCCGGGTAGCGGCCGGCCTGCACGCCTTGGCGGGTGATCCACGATGCACGGGCAGGAATTGCAGCAGGTTGAACAAGCGCAGCGTGCGGTTCCATGCGGGGCGGTAGTTGGCGTGGTGGCGCTCGCTTCGTCGTCGCCCAGGTGGAGGATGGCGAGCAGGCGCGCGGGGTCTGGCGGGTCTGCGGCGGCGCACCGGGCGCAGCAGGAAGCCCGGGCGGCTGCGAACCGCCACGCCGTCGGCGGCGGTCACGTCCGCTTGCGGTTCCATCAGCCAGCTCGCCGCGCCGACACGTACCAGGTAGCCCGGCTTGCCGCGCACCAGGTCCTGCCGCACACGGGGCTTCTCGCCATCCGACTCCATGCGCCGCAGCGTTGTGCGCACGCGCCCTTCCCGAGAAGCACGGCTTGAAGATCGCAGCTCCGCTTCAGGTGCCGAAGGCTGAGCTTGACGGAACCTCCTCGCCAGCGCCCACCCGTCGAAACAGCTCGTAGGCGGTCGGGTCGAAGCGGCGGGCCGAAGCGACTTCGGCGAGCGGGATCACGATGCGGAAGTGGTCGCGCAAGTCCTCATACTTCCGGTTCTTGTCCAGCAAAACAGGCGTGTAATCCGTTGTGATTCTGAGCTCTCGTGTGTCGCCATCGCGGTAACCGCTGGCGATGGGAGTGACTGCGATGTCCGACTCGCCACCGGTCGTAACGCTGCTGTGTTGCGCGAATCCGATATAGCTCTTGTTGTTCTTCGTTGAGACTTCGACTAGCTGCTGCCCCCTCGACTCGAGAGCTTCTTGCATCAGGCACTCGATCAGGTCGCCGTTGGCCCTTGCAGCACGCTTTGCCCAACGATTCTTGTCCCGGATCAAAAGATTCGCGCCTTCCGCCAGAACGACCGCGAGCAGGGCGCTAATCAACACCGTGTCGGCGTACGCGAAGGGAGCAAAGGCGCTCCACCAAGTGGCGGCGGCGGAGAGCGCATCGTGACGCGGCAGGATCGTTGCCAACAGCCGAGCAACAGTAAGAAGGAGGACGCCGGCGATGGCCGCGGAGAAGAACAGCGCGTAGCCCGATCGGCGCCCGACCCAAAACCGCGTGATGCAGCAGCGGGCAAGCAAGTAGTAGCCGCTGAGTGCCGGGATCAAGAGCAGGCCGAGATTCACTGCTCGCCGGGGGTCCCCCGTGCGTTTGGTGCCGTGCCTTCGGCGGCTTGGCGTCGGCGGCGTTCTTCGCTCAAGATGCGGTTCATCTCCGTCATCGTTTCGCGGGCGGCGTTGCTGCGCAACAGGTCGCCGGGGTCCACGTACATGCCGCCGAAATAGGTGACATGCACCTCGACCTGCGCCTCGCGTTTCTGTGCCTTGGCCCCGCCGTCGCGCTTTGCCATGTGCCCTCCCATTGCCATAGAGCCAACTTACCACACAAACGGGTGCTCCTGCCTCGCCTTGCTAGGTCGCCAAACCATTGATGACGCGCTCCACCACATCGTCCGCCGCCGGAAACGCTCGCCAACCCGCTTGCTCGAACGCCCCCGTGTTCGCCCGCTCCCCATGCAGCACAGCCACGCGCTGCGTTGGCCAAGCGAGTTCAGCCTCTGCCAGCACTTGGCCCTTTCCGTCCGTCAGCTCGAATCCCACTTCCGGCGCTGGCAGGCTGGCGGCGGCCCATTGGCGCATGGCGGCGTGGAGTGGTTCGGCGGCGAGTTCCATCGCCTCGGCCCAATCGTCCGAATCCGGCAGAGTTGCGGAATCTTGTGGCTTGCCGGCGGGGGCAAACTCCGGGTAGCGGCCGGCCTGCGCGCCTTGGCGGGTGATCCACCATGCGTTCGGCAGGAATTGCAGTAGGTTGAAGAGGCGCAGCGTGCGGTTCCATGCGGGGCGGTAGTTGGCGTGGTGGGCGCTCGCTTCGTCGTCGCCCAAGTGGAGGATGGCGAGCAGGCGCGCGGGGTCTGGCGGGTCTACGGCGGCGAGGGGGAGGGCTAGGAGCAGGTTCTCGAAAGGCGCGGATTCGTCCAGCCATGCGCCGGCGCCGCCGAAGGTCGGCTCGTCGATGTCCGCCAGCATCTCGGCTAGCTGGCCGGGCAGCGTGCCAACGGTGCGCTTGAAACGCTCGCGGAGCGCAGGGTCTCTCATGCGTTGGCTGTCGAACAGGCCCAGGAGCGCGGTGAAGACGGCGTTGCGCCAACGTTCGGCAGTGGGCGCGGCCTCCGAAGCGCCGCTCTCGGCCAGCCAGCGGAGCAGCAACGCCAGCGCGGGTTCGCGCAGCAGTTGGCGGCGGAGCGTCGCGGTTTGCCAGCGTTCGTCCAAGGCGCGTTGCAGCGGGGCCATGCCGGGGTTCTGGGCATCCAACAGCGTTGCCGTGTCGGCCGCTCCATCGAACGCCACCTCCAAGTCCTGCCAAGTGAGCGACCACACTTGAACCCCGGCCCGCGCCAGCGCCATGCGCTTGCGGGAGTCTTCGCCGGTGGCGGCGCGGTGGTACTCGAAGCCGTCCATGAACACGGCCAGCGGCGGGGCGTCGCCGCGCATCGGGCGCAGCAGGAAGTCCGGGCGGCTGGGAACCGCCACGCCATCGGCGGCGGTCACGTCGCTTGCGGTTCCACCAGCCAGCTCGCCGTGCCGATGCGCACCACGTAGCCCGGCTTGCCGCGCACCAGATCCTGCCGCACACGGGGCTTCTCGCCATCCAACTCCTGCGCCGCAGCGCCTCGATGAAACGCGCTTCGAGTTCGCTTTCCACCA
This sequence comes from Candidatus Azotimanducaceae bacterium, assembly GCA_965199875.1. GTDB lineage: Bacteria > Pseudomonadota > Gammaproteobacteria > Pseudomonadales > Azotimanducaceae > VXYL01. Next base: position 1,808,184 of record OZ241346.1, read on the forward strand.
AGGCGTTCACGTCCACCTTGGCCAGCCCTGCCACTTCCTCGAGGTCTTCGGCGTGGTCGAACGGCCCTTCTCCAACGTCACCACGAAGAGATCGCGGGCCGAAGTGCTCTTTGCTTGCCGGCCACCCGCACCGCCACAGCGTCTCGTGAGGCCTTTCTTCGGTTTCACGAACCCGGAAACTCGCGGCTCTAGGTGTCGATCCTGAAACGCTTCCCACTTCGTGTTGTATGTCCTTCGAAACAGTGGATCACCAGCCTTTTTCGCGGAAGTCTCGTAAGGCTGGTTAATTGTGCTGCATTAGGCCGGTCACCGGATGTGTTCCATCCGGGTTCTTGGCCTGCCCCGGAACTGGTTGCAGGTGTCCTATGCATTGTCGCTGCTTCAAGTCGCTTTGGTTCAATTGCCTGCAGCGCTCGACGGCGTCGAAGTACGGCAAAGGCGTGGTTATTCGCACGAACCTGTCGACCATCGTTTGCCTCGTCACGAGCAAGTCCTCTGCAGGCACTTGTGCGCAGGCGTCCTCCGCGGCGTCCGTACAGGTCACTATCGCCTTCACGTCCTTGGAGCGCTTGTGGACCACCACCAAATAGGCCTCGTTACTGGCCCTCAGCCTCATATAGTAGTGGTCTCCTACAAGAGCTTGGGTGCCGCTGCTGAAAGCCCAAGCATGGTTGTTTGCAGGCAACCCGGGGACACTAAGCCGCTTGCCGTATCTATCCCGCAGGTCGTGTTCGATGACATGCCGATCAAAGCCAATCTTGGCTTCGCGCTGTGCCTGCGCCAGCGTGAGAACTGGCGCCTTGCGCTTCGGCGGCTCGGTGGGCTTCGGTTTAGCTTCAACCTTCTCCACGGGGCTGGACTTCTCCGCCACCTCTCCCCCCGCGTCCGGGTCCTCGTCGTCCGACAGGGTCACTGCAAGGACCATCAGACCAACGAACAGAGCCCCGACCGCGGCCATCGTCCACAGGACGAACTTGCCGATTGCTTTGAGGGCTTTCACAGCCATTTCCCGTTTAGTTTGAGGTTCGTTGGTCTAGGACAAGGGCAGACAGGACGACGGCGTAGCCAAGAGTCGTCCAGACCGCGGCGTACAACAGCACCGCTTCTCCGTCTCATGTATCTTGGCCATCCCATCAAGTAGATGGTTTGTCGTCTATCACGCGGAACGTGTAGATGCCTAGGATGCGTCCTGAGTAGGCTTCCTGTTGTCCGCTGGCTAGGAACTTGTCCCTGCTCTCCGCATGAGTCTGTTGGTAGACGTAGCCGGTGTCAACCAGTCGCCAGCCCGCGCTCTCGATGCTCTCAATCGGTGAAACCAGCACACGCCGCCCTGCGGCTTGGCCAAGCTTGCCTTTGGTAATGCCTTGTTCGTCCGTTGCAAACGCGCCTATCAATGGCACGACCGCGCCTTTGATCGTTGATACCACATCCATGTACTGAAACACGCTGCGCCCGGCTTCTTTGGCGGCCCTTGCGGCAGCGACGGCGGCGTCGGAAACCGACGCCGCTTGCCTGTCAAGATCGGCTTGCGCCTCCTGCGCCTTCTGTTCCTTGCTCTTAAACATCCTAAGCTCCAACCGCTCCTAAAGCCGCAGGATCAGGCACGCCAAGATTCCGGCCCTTGTGGCCAGTTGAAGGCGTCCAGTTCGTCGTCGATCGCCAGATGGCCCAGAGCGCTCGGCCGGCTGCACCGCCAGCGGGTGTCGCGGGTCGCAGGGGAGCGTTGGTCGGTCTCTTTTCGCATGAACTAGCCAGTGGTTGGAGGTGGCCTTCAGACCGCCAGAACATACCACATCTAAGCGTGGTTCGGCTAACGCGGGGCGCGTCCGGTCGCGTCCACTCGAAGTGCTCCCGCAGCCGTCGAGACGCGGTTTCGCGGGCTTGCGCGAACGCCGCGCCGTCCACGCCGACGGCGGCCGTTCGGGTGCGCTCCAGGGTGCGCCCGATGGTGGAGCGGTAGCCGAGTTCGGCGAACGTCTCCCAAGCCAGCCTCTCCGCCACCAGGCGTTCCAGCCTTGCCAGCCCTTCGTCGGCAAGGCGGCCTTGCTCCTGCAGTTCCCGAAACTCGCCAAGCCACTGGCGATCCGGCGCGATGAACTCCGCGATGAACCGCTGCACATCGAAGTTGCCGCCTTCGGCATCGCGCCACCAGTGCGCGACCTTCGGTGGCAAATCGCTCAAGGCGATGCCGTCGTGCTCTGCCACCGTTTGGGCGACAGTTGTGCGGACGCTGTTCTGCCAAGTGCGGGCGGAGAAGAACCCGGCGCGGTGGGCGGCGTCCTGCACGTTGTCCGAGAAAGCGATCACCTTCTGGGCGCCGACGGATTCGCCGTTGGCCGTGGGTTCCGCTTGGCCGCCGGCATCGTCGTTGTGGCGGGAGGCGAAGGTCTGGCCGAGCACCACGCTGAGCAGGCTGGACGCCCGCGCGCCGACGATGATGAGCGCTTCGCTGGCGTTGCAGAAGGGGCAGTCGCGGCTGAGGATGGTGCGGTTGGCGCTGGCGGTGAGCGTTTCCGGGCAGAACGCGGGTACCGGCTCGCCTTCGCCGCAGCTTGTGCAGGTGGCGTTCGCGGCGCCGTGTCCGGCGTGGATGTGGCCGCAGTGGCCGCACAGCGCCACGTTCCTGCCCGCCACGCCGGGCGGCTGCTCGCCTTCGGCGGGGAAGTAGAAGCGCACGTCCATGTCTCGGGAGAAGAAGCGGTTGTAGAACTCGCGCAAATCCCGCCCCACTTGGGACGACGCGGCACGCTGCACCGCGCCCCAGCCGGTGACGCGGCACTCCCGGCACTGCACCAGCGGCAGGTGCAGGGCGGAATCTTCGGGGTTCAAGTCGTCCGAGTGGCGCAGCATCGTCGGGGCCGCTTCAACGCCCGTAGAAGCCACGCGGCACACCATGCGCCGCAGTTCGCGCACCCACAGATGCAGCCCGACGCTCAGAAACGGCTTCGCGCCGCCAGCGCCGTCGTCTTCCCGCGCCGCGGAGATCAACGCGCACAGGCCGTTCAGCAGGCCGACGGCTTCCCGTTCCGCTTGAACGCCGTCCGTGGAGAGCGGCAGGCTGGTTCTCATTCGCGCCGCGACGACGGGCAGGGGCAGCGGGCCGTCCGCCAGCGTGCGCAGCAGGTTCACGAACATCAGGTGCCCGCGCAGCTTCTCCGCCAGCGCGATGCGCCAATCCGTGCCGTGGAAATCGCCCTCGATCGGCGCACCGAAGAACAGCTCGTGCTGCGCCTGCAAGTAGCTCTCGGCATCGGGGTAGCGGGCGGGATCCACGCGCTCGGCGAGGTTCGGCTGGGGCGCGACGTGGGTTTGGATGATGGCGGTGCCGAGCAGCTCGTCGATGCTCTGGCGTTCTTCGCGCAGGATGGCGTGCTCGTCGAAGGCGTGGCCGAACACGTCCGCCGCGTACCGGCGCAGTTCGGCGCTGTTGCCCTCGTCGCCCACCGTGGCCGAGGTGCCGACGCAGATCAGCCCTTGGCGGGCCGGGGGTTGGGCCAGTTCCTGCCGAGGCACTTGCAGGCGCTCCCGCAGCCGCCGGATCAGGCACGCCAGATCGGTGCCTTGCGGCCCGTCGAAGGTGTGCAGTTCGTCCACCACCAGATAGCGCAGTGTGCTCGGCTGGTTGCGCCGCCAGAGCCGCCGATCCGCCGGGCGGATCATCAGAAAGTCCAGCATCTTGTAGTTGGTGAGCAGGATGTGCGGCGGGCGTTCGCGCAGCGTCTCCCGATCCGTGACCAGATGCTCCCGCCCCATCGTGGTGTGCGGCGCCTTCTCGCGCTCGCCGACGTACAGGCCAGCGCTTACCTTGCCGCGCAAGGCGGGCGTGTCGTGGATGATCTTGGCGATGCGCCGCGCCTGATCGAAGGCCAGGGCGTTCATCGGATAGACGAGGATGGCCTTCACGCCCTCCTCCCCGGCATGGCGCCGGCAGTGATCCAGAATCGGCCACAGGAAGCACTCCGTCTTGCCGGAACCCGTGCCGGTGGCCACGATGGTGGAACGCCCGCCGTGCGCCGCGCCGGAATCGAGGCGCTGGTGCGCGACGCGCTGATGGCGGTACGGCGTGAAGCCGAGCGGCACTTCCGGGAACGGCTCGCCGCCTTCGGGCGCGAGCTTGGGCGGCAGCGCGATGGAGAGGTACGGGCCTTTGACGAGGTTCTCCTGCTTGGCGAGGAAGTCGTCCAGAACATGCGCGAGCGGCGGGTTGGAGGGGCCGAAGCCGGTGGCGAGGAAGTCCCGCAGCGCGCGGGCGACCTCGTGGGCGACGACGGAGGGGATCATGGGGTGGTGGGTTCGGCGGCTGGGGGTGGAGGGTGATGGTGGCATAGATTGATGTGGGAGGCGGGTGCCGGAATGTGCCCGGGCGCAACGCCGCGGGGTGTACTATTCCTCCGCCCAACGAGATAGGAGCCACGAGGATGCTGGCTAGGCTAATAGCTGACGGTCAGCTCGCCCTTCCCAAGGCGCTGCTGGCGTCGTTTCCAGGCGTGGACTGCTTCAGCGCCACCGAGGAGGACGGTCGGATTGTTTTGAGTCCGGTGCGGCTCAGCCGTGCCGACGAGGTGCGAAAAAAGCTCGAGGAGCTGGGCATTGCCGAAGCGGATGTGAAGGACGCCGTGGTGTGGGCCCGACGCCACGCCTGATTCGCCCGCGTGTGGTGTTCGACACCAACGTGCTGGTCTCGGCGTTGCTGTTTCGAAGGGGCTCGTTGGGGTGGCTCGTCGACGTTTGGCAGACCGAGCGCGTTCGTCCTCTGGGCAGCAAGGCCACGATTGCGGAACTCCTTCGGGTGCTGGGCTACCCGAAGTTCCGCCTTGCCGCCGGCGACCGCCAAGCCCTACTCGAGGAGTATCTGCCTTGGTGTGAGGCCATAGTCGTTCCGCCCACGGTAGACGTGCCGGATTGCCGAGACCCCGAAGACCGCATGTTCCTGGAACTGGCGGCCGCAGCCAACGCAGACGCCCTTGTTACCGGCGATGGAGACCTGCTGGTGTTGGCACCCACCTTCGCTACGCCAATCCTGACTCCCGCGACTATGAAAGTGCAGCTAGATTGAGCGCGTGGTGGCCGCGCTCCGCCCGAGGCAGCGACTGGTCACGCCGCTGAGGAACGTGTAGCAGGAAGGGCAGGGGATCGCCTACGATAGAACAGCGTTTGTTGGCGAAGCACGTCACCGCACGTCGGCACCTCCGTAGATCAGTTCCCGCAGTTCGCGCCAAGGGAACGTTGCCAACGGGTCTGCCACAGCCGGGGCGCCGACGCGCAAGTCGGGAAGCGCGTACCGGCGGCGCGAGCTCCTGCACACCGGGCTGGCATCTGGGAACGGGCTTGGGGCGAGACTCAACCTGATGCGGCGTCATCCCCTAGCCATTCATCAAGCGCCTCCATGTCCTCGCGTATGGTGTTTGCGCCCCGTACCACCGGTATGCCCAATCGAGAGACGTGGCCGATGAAGTCCGCCACCGTCAGCCCGGAGAACTCGGCAGCGCGGCCGAAGGACAGGCTCTCGTCCTTGTAGAGCGCAACCGCCAGCGCCAAGCGAACGCCTGGTTCGCCGAGCAGCGAGTCGTCGCTGAGGTGTACCAGCAACGCCTCCGGTTGGCGGCGGTTCAACACCACGACCGGTTGCTCGCGCGCATCCCGCAGCACGGCGGCTGGGTCACTCTGCAACTGGCGTACGCTGACCGCCTTCATCGGGACACCTCTAGCTGGCCCCGCCGTAGATCAGCTCCTTCGCGTGGGCACATCGCTTGTCTTGGGCGCTCGGCGTTGGGTTTCATAGCGACATTCTAGCCGCCACGGAACACACGAGTGCGCATGTGACCGAGCAGTGGAAGGCTAGGCCAAGCCCAATCGCCCATCCAGTGTGCGACCGTTGCCCCGCGTACAGCGGTTTGAGGGTCAAGACGTGGCGGAATCACTGCCTGTGGCACCAGCGACCATGAAATCTGCCTGCCCGCTGAGGTAACACGTTGAAATTGCAGCACTACGCCATCCACACCGAACCGCTTCGCCGCGAGGGCGGCGGCTTTCTGGCGACGGTTCCCGATCTGCCCGGCTGCGTGGCCGACGGCGAGACCGTTGATGCCGCCATTGCCGAAGCCCACGACGTCTTCAAGGCGTGGGCGGCGGCGGAACAGCAGGACAGAGGCGCGTTTCCGGCACCCAAGACCTACAGCGGCCAGTTCGTGCAGCGCATCCCCAAGAGCCTGCACCGGCCGCTGGCGATACGCGCCGCAGCGGAGGGCGTGCGCTTGAACCAGCTGGCGGCGACCGATCTCGCCCACGGGTTGGCCGAAGACAGCGGGGCTGAACCGCAACCGAGCGATGGGCGATAAGTTGGACGACCTGCAACGCAACATGTTCCCGCGGCGGCCGCTTGGCAAACCGCGCCAGCCCAGCCGCATGGGAGCCCTGGCGCACTACTTCGAGCGAGCCTCGTGCAACCACATGCTCACCGTTACTTCCTCCTACGCTTAATCTCACGAACCCAAGAGGAAAACGCTTGAATGTCGTCCTTGACCTCGTTAGGTCTTGGAAAGGGCGGATTGTCCGCCGCAGACGTATCGTGCCCTCGCATATATCTCGAGCACTTCGTCATACCGTTTTGCACGGCCCTGCAGTCATCCTCCTTGATGTCCGCCAGATTCAGCACCTTATTATATGTCTGTACGCTATTGCGGTACCGTTCCACCACACCATCCAGAAGTACCTCTTCGACGCCTCTCTCCCAGGCCTCACGAAGCGTTCCATAGATATGGCTCCCCCTCTCCTCGTAATCATCTTGGCGACCATCTCGACAGAGCTTGTCTGCTTCTTGCCACCGACTGTTCAGGTCCTTGATCCGATCCCCCACACGCATGGCAGGTGATGGAACTCTATCCGAAAGTGCGCCTGTGCCCTGTGCAGTCCTGCGGAGATACCTAGTCTCGCAATCAACCTGTCGTCTCTCCGCCTCATCTAGCAAGGCATGCCAAAAAACCAAGTCGTGCGTAAACACAATGACCTGTCGGCGTCTCGCTTCGGACGCTAGACGCGCTGCCACGTTGCCCCGCCAGTTGTGGTCCAAAGAGGAAACCGGATCGTCAAACAAAATAGCGGACGGGTCGTCAGCCGTAGATATTTCTGCAAAGAAGGATGCAATTGAAAGACATCTCGCCTCACCTTCGCTGACAACCTTAGCGACCTCCGAGCCTGGCGCCCTAGTTAGCGCTACCTTATGAAAGAGAGCTCCACGTGACCCGCCTGCTTGAGCAAGCTCAACCTCCACGTCAATGAAGTTTAACCGTTCTAGCTCTTCAGAAAAAGAAGAGATAAGCTGACCCGTTACAGCTCTCTTCGTCACGTCGGTGCTCTTTCGCGTGATTCTATTCGTCCGGGTTTCCCGTATGCACCGTTCGTAAATGGCAAGTTGCCCACGGCGTCTCACTTCCTGCAACACTACGTCAATGTTGTCGCCAAGAGCCTTCCGTGCTTCTAGCTCCGCAAGTTCCAATCGCAAAGTATCGACTTCCACACCAGCTTTGGAAGCCACAATCTCGTCAGCCCGGTCACGAAGCAGATCTTGATAGTCGGTAACCAAACGCTTGTCAACGACCGGTTTACGCTTCAGAATATGGCTCCGCTCGTTGATCGCCACGAGAACGGCGTCGCGATAGCGGGCAAGCGCCGCGAGATAAAGGCGGACGCTCTCGGCGACTTCGGGTTTATCCAAAGCTACTTCGTCGATCGTGTTGCCAATGGACTCCTCCATAATTGCGACGGTGCGCAACCTCGCTACTTCCGAATCATGTTGGCTGACCTTGCGCGAAAAGTCATCGTGCGCGGCAGCGTCTACATGTCGAGCGAGCTCTTGCAGGCGTTCTATGCCCTCTTTCAACAGTGGCTGCTGGCAGAGTACGCACCTTGCTCCAGTGCCTACAAACGGAAATGCCGTTGCAGCATACGAGTCGTTATTGGAGAAAGTGCGAGCGGCTTCCCAGAGGTGATGCCAATGCTCGGAACCGGTGTTCGATAGTGGCATCGACATAAACGCCTCGAGGAGCGACTGTCGGGCCGCGCTAGCGGCATCTAGTTCCTGGGCAACTTGAAGTAGTGCAGCGGTTCTATCTTCTGCTAGCTCTACCTCCAATTCCTCCAGATGGGCGACCAACTTCCTCACTCGATCCACTCGAAGCCGAAGCACCTGTGCGCGTTCGTCCGGATTGTCCGCCGTCAGATCCTCGATATGTGCCCGCAGTTCACCCATTCGCTGTTGTTCGACCTCGGACAGCTCGCCCAAGGCTCTAACCTCATCAGAAGTAGTGAGTAGAGTTAGACGATTCAACAGATCACCAGCCGCGGTTGTCATCGGAAGATCCGGGAGTTGGTAAACAGTGTTCTGGAGAGAGACTCTCTCCTTTTCCAAGACTTTCTTCACTCTCTCGCATACGCTTGCTAGGCGATCAAAGAGATCTAGTCCCAGTGGTCGAAAGGCTACGTCCATACGTTGAGAGACATAGACGCTCGCGCACTGGCTATCGAATACGCTGACTCTAGCAAGTCCAATCTCTCGATCGGGCGAATCGCTCCATGCGTAGTCTTGCTCTCGCTTTCCATGACGATATTTGATGGTTGCCGACGGTCTTGTTGGAGAAGCAGTCGACGTCACGTTTCCCAAGATCAGCTCCGCCCCTCGGGCTCTACAAGCACGCTTCAAGATGCGTGTGTAGCCAGACTTCCCGGCCCCATTATCACCGTACACTACAGTGAGGTTGTCGGAGAAACGTATCGTCTGGTTAGGAGCGAGGGCGTTAACGCCGGCGTGGTGAGTAAGGGAAAGCAGAGTTACGGCTTCACTGGTGCCCGCGTTAGTGGGAAGGTGAATCTTGTCGAGGGCCTGTCCGTCGCCATGCTTCTCAAGCCCATTCTGGGATTTGCAGAGAGAGGCGAGATCAGCTATGTCGTCGTCGTTGACATCACCTTGCGTAACTAGCCTACGCAAAGCATCTCGCTGCCAAAGTGGCTGCGTGGTTGCCCAATCTAGAATCTCTTGGTGTATGTTTACTTTCGGCACTCTTGGTCTCCTGCCGCGGAAAACGATGGCGCTAGCGCGCCCATTGACTGCTGTGGCGCTCAGCCGCCAAGTCTCTCGTTACAGCCTGTTGGCTTATACGCGATAGGGTACATGGCAAGCAAGTCGGTCTCTTCTTTCAGACTTTCCTGTTTGGAATTCGTCAAGTGAGCGTGGACGTGGGTTGCACTTTTGGCTTTGATGCATGCCGCTTGATGGTGGTTCTTACTGACGCGATCGGCCAGATCACCCTCACCGACGTAGATAGGAATCCACTGGTTGTTGTCGACCCGACAGTAGATATAGTTCCCTTGACCTTCTTTGAAGGAGATTGGGAGATCGTACACATAGTATGTGTATTGCTCACCAGAAATGCCGGTCCAAGTGAAGATGTTGGTCATGTGACCTCCTAGGTCTGCGACGGACGGTGATTTCTATGAAGTTGCCGCGAAATCAGCGTCGCGGGCACAACTGCCGAAGGGCGCACTATACACCATCTGGCGCTCTGTGGGGCCATCCGGGTGCGTGTCGTCGGTGTCCGTGCGGGTGATGGTGCCTTGGCGGAGGTCGCGCACGTCCGCCCACCCCAGCGCCACGCCCTCTTTCGTGCCTTCCGGCGTCGTCAGCGTGAAGCTGGTGTCGCCCTTCAACGCCTTGCGCGGCAGGCCCACGCCCGGCAACCCCTTCGACGGGGTGAAGACGATGCGGCCGTTGGTGTCGTAGTGGGTCTCGGCTTCGTATTGGCGCATGACGGGGAACTGGACGCGGTGGATGGTTTGGAGTTCGTCCGGGGTGAGGCCCAGGGCTTTGGCCGCCAAGACGTCGATTTCGACGAGGGCTTGGCGGCGGGCGTAGTCGGTGCGCAGCGCGTGGTGGCCGTGCCAATGTGGGGTGAGGGTTGGCCAGTCGTTGGGGAGGCGCGGGTCTTGGCGCGTCCAGGCGTCTTGGCGGAAGGCGTCGATGGCGAGCATGGGCTGGGCGTTTGGTGCCGTCGGGAGTTGCGTTGTACAGGCAGCGTACCAGAGGTCGGCGTAGTGGGTGGTTAGGCAGCACAGGCGCAAAGGCTCTGATTCGCAAGGCGGCGCGGATGTGGGGGTCGCAGTCTTTGGGGAGGATGGGGAGGCGGCTGAGGTAGGACAGGTTGACGTGGCCGGTGCCCGTGGTCTTGATGAAGAAATCGAGGACGATGGACATGCTTAGGGCGGCGAAGTCGAGTAGCTCGCCAACGTCACGGAACGCCGTGGTTAGGTTGGTGTGAATGGTGGCGGCACCCTTCGGGATGACTGCTGGGATGAGCGTGCGTTCCGCCGCTGGCCCCACCATCTCACGGTTGATTACGCGGTAGTGATCGCTCACTTTGCTTCGTTCGTCCTCCCAATCCTCGCGCCAACCCACCCTTGGCGTTCGCGCCTCGTACTCCTCGCGGCTGCAAGCCGAGCCGTAGTTGGTGCGCGGCAGGTAGTCGTCGGGCAGCGTCGTCAAGTCCAGCACGTCGTAATGGCTGTTCAGCGTACACACGGCCCGCGGCGTCTTGTTGAACGGGCTGCCGACGAAGAAGTGCGGGCCGGAGAAGATCAGCTCCGACGCGTCCTTGGGGAAGTGCGTCTTCCGGCGGATGGTCCCGTCCTTTTGGCGCCCCGTCTCATCCAAGTGGCGCGTAGAGTTGAAGTCGTCGCCCAAATCTCCCAGCCGCCGCGGATGCGCCGCCAGCTTCTCCAACACCCCCAGCAGCGTCTTCGCGTGCAGTGCCGGCAGCCGAGCGCGGCGCGGTGGCGTTCCCGCGGCGTCGTACAGCGTGGCGAAACTTGCCAGCGCCGCCTCGTCCACTTCCACAACGCGGTCCGCGTGGCCAGCCGTCGTCCATCCCGCCTCGTCCTTGATGCCCGGCACGTCGCCCCGCCCGTCGTGCTCCAAGCACGCATCCACCGTCGCCGGCGCGAACAGATTGGCGACGTGCTTGAACTTCGGCTCTCCCCGCGCCTCGCCGTACACGTTCACGCTGAACAGCGTCTCGTGATGCACTTCGGAGAACAGGCGCTTCTCGTTCTGAAACTGAAAGTGCGCCCGCAACCTTGAATACGTCGCCTCCCGAAACGCCCCGCCCTTCGGATCGTCGTACACGCCCTCTGGATGCAGGAACCCCGCCACGCCGCCGTCCCTGCCGATCATCCACGCCTGCGGCAGGAAGCACTTGTAGAGGTTCGTCTGCTGCCCGGCCAACAGCGGATAGTTCTGCCTCGCGTTCAGGAACCCCTGCGTCGCCTCCGACTCCGCCAACTCCCGCAGCCACGCCTCGCGCAAGCCGTCGTAGCGCTCGAACATCTCGCCGCGCAGCGCGGTGATCTCCGTGGCGGAGTGCCGGCGCAGCACGAACAGCGGGTTGCGGTCGCCCAGCACGCCGCCTTCCTCCCACTCCACCTTCACCCAGGGCGGGTTGCCCAGCACGAGGTCGAAGCCGCCGCTCTTGGCGAACACGTCCGCGAACGCCAGTTCCCAGTGGTGGAAGCGGTGCTGCCCGGCCAAGGCGTCCACGAACTTCAGCCTTGGGAACTCCTCGAACAGTTTCTGCAAGTCCAACATGCCGATTTCGTTGGCGATGCGCTTGGCGAGGTCGCCGGCGTGTTCGGCGTATTCCTTGCCGAACAGGTCTGCGGTTTGGTTCGGGCCGAGGCCGGGGGCGAAGACGTTGCCGGTGAGCACCAGCGAAATCTCGTTGAGGAACTCGTCGCGGCTCGGCAGGCAGGCGGCGTTGCGGATGGGCCAGAACCACAGGGCGCACCAGTAGTCCATCGCCAGCTTCAGGCGGCGGTAGGGGCCGACCGTGCGGGTGCCCTCGCTGAACACGCCTTGGGCGCGGATGCGGTCCTTCCACTCGTTGGCGGTGCGGTGGGGCGCCCCGTCGCCGGGCTGGCCCCAAACGGGCAGGGCGTCCTCGGTTTGCTGGCGGTCGCGGGCCAGCTGTTCGGCGTGCAAGGCCCACAGCGCGTCCACTTGGTTGGAGAGCGTCTCCAGTTCCGCGATCTCCTCCTCTTGGAAGGGCTGGAAGAACGCCTTGCGCCACGCCTTGATGCGCTCGAAGTTCGCGGCTTCCAAGCGCTTGGCGGCCTTGTCGCGGTAGTTGGCCATGCCGTCGTCCGGCAGCAGGAAGTGGTAGACGGTGCCGGGCGGGCGTTTGGGTGCTTCGCTGTCGGCGGATTTCCAGGGCACGCGCTGCGGCGAACTGTTGAACCACAGGTCGGCTTTCTTCCGCTTGGTCAACGCGGCGCACGGATGCACCTGCCGCCGCGCGCCCACCAGCGAGTTGCCGCACATCAGCTGGTAGCCGAACCACGGCACGTGGCCGTCCTGGTGGATGCCGTTCAGCCACAGGGAGACTTCCGCCAGTTCCAGCGCCACGGGGTTCAAGTCCACGCCGAACACGTTGCGGTCGGCGATGCGGTGGCGCGCGCGTTGCAGTTCGTCGGCGTAGGCCGCGTGGTCGATGCGCCGGTTCAGTTCGCGCTGCTTGCGTTCCAGGTACTTCTCGGCCAGCTGGTTCACGGCCTCGTTCAGGAAGGCGGCGGAACCCATCGCCGGTTCGCACACGGTGATGTTCAGGATGTCGTCGGCGGGGGTGGCGTCCGTCGCCAGTTCGGCCAGGGCGTGCTTCACCACGGTGCGGGTGAGGGATTCCGGCGTGTAGTAGCTGGCGGACTTCTGCCGGTCGCGCCCGGCCAGGCGGTAGATGAACGTGCCGCGCTTGTGGACGCGCAGCTTCAGGCGGCCGTTCTCGTCGCGGTCCTGCACCTTCTCGTCTTCGGCGTACTGGCCGAGGTCGCGCTCGGGCACGAAGTAGGCCGTGGCGAGGGCGTCCTGGGCGTCGCCGGACTGCTTGGCGGGCTTCGCCTCGTAGAGGTCCTCTTCGGCGAAGAAGCCGCGGTAGGCCAGCAGCGCCTCGTACACCGCTCCCAACTGTTGATGCCGGGCTGGGCGTAGGAGATGCGGCCGCTGCGTCTGGGGCGGCCTCGCGTTCCCTTGCCCGTGGCGGGGCGGGAGAGGGACATCAGGCGGATCACCTGCTGCAGCACGCGGTTGCGCAGCTTCACTTGGTTCAGCAGCGGCGTGGCGTCGGGGTGGAACAGGCGGCTGTCCAGCGGGCGCATGGAGAAGCCGTGCGCGGCGGGTGCGCTGGCTGGCTCGCCGGATTGGTTCGGCGGGCGGTCGCTGAGCAGGTCGGCTTGCGCGTGGAAGCCTTCGCGCACCAGGCGGAACAGCTGCTCGATGGAGAGGTGCAGGTGGTGGCCGTTCAGGGACTCCTCGGTGGTCAGCCGCACCATCTCCAGGTCGCGCAGGCGTTCCAGGCCGTAGCCTTCCCGGTACGCCTCGGCGTCCAGCGGGGCGTAGCGCAGGTTCGGGCGCGCCTCGATGTAGAACAGGAACAGCAGCCGGTACATGTAGCGCAGGGCTTCCAGGCTCAGCTGCTCGGTGAGCACGGCGTCCGGGCGGTCGTAGACGCGCTCCTTGGAGACTTCGCGCAGGTGGCGGATGGCCTCGTTGCCGATCAGTTCGATGCACTCGCGCAGGGCGTGCTTCAAGTCCTCGGAGACGGCGAAGGCGTGCTTGTGGCTGTTCTCGTCGAGATTGTCGTGCAGGGTTTCGGCGCCGGCGTCTTCCGCGGGCAACAGGCTCTTTCCATGCGAGGGGTGCTCCCTCGCGCTCCCCGGCTGAAGGCTCTCGCGGTGCAGCAGGGCGGCGGTGGCCTTCAGCGTGGCGTCTTCGCGGAGGGAGAGGATGTCGTCGAAGTCGAAGCGCAGCAGCCGGTTGTGCGTCCACTTGCCGCGCTCGAGCAGCAGCACGCTGTTGCAGGAGAGGATGGCCGGCGGAGTCGCCATCGGCGCAGAGGATCGGCACTTCCGCGCCGTCCTCCAGCGCAAGGTTGGCGGGCTTGCAGGCGTAGCCCAGCGCTGCGAGCAGCAGTCGGAACCACTCGCGCTGCCGCAGGATGCGCTGCCCGGCGCGCCGCTCCCGCTCGAAGTCCCGCCGAAAGCGCAGATGCTCCGGCGCCAGGGCGCGGAGCTCGGCCCAGGGCGTGCGAACGTTGGCGGCTTCGGCCTGCTCGCGCCAACGTTCGAGGGTGGCCTGGATGTCGCCGGCGAAAATCTCCGCCAAGTAGTGGTGGCTGTAGAACTCGTTCTCGTTGTGGATGCCGGCGAGGGGCATGGCGTGGATGGCTCGTAGAATGTGGCCAATGTAGCGGAAGCGTCCAGTTCACGCCATGCCGCACGGGCGAGCGCCAGCGGATCATGGGATTCTCGCGGGAGCAGGCCATCCGCGAGGTGCTTGCCGGACGGAAGCTAGATGCCCGTGTTGATGCGGTCGAGTCGGTATCGGAGAACGGCTTGCTGGAGATCGGAGAGACGGGATGAACAGCGGCTATCTCGACAAGATCATACATGCGGACTGCCGAGAGCACCTTGGCCGTCTTGACGACGACAGCATCGAACTGCTGCTATCGGACATTCCGTATGGAATAGCCTTGGACGACTGGGACGTACTGCACAGCAATCAGAACTCCGCGCTGCTGGGCGAGTCGCCGGCGCAACGGGGAAAACCGGCGTTCAAGCGGCGAGGCAAGCCGATCAACGGATGGTCTCGCTCCGATCGCAACATCGGAAGGGAATACGAGGAATGGTGCCGGTCTTGGGCGCAGATGGTGTTCCCGAAGCTGAAGAGCGGCAGTTCCGTGCTGCTGTTCGGCGCGCGTCGGACGATCCACCGCGTGGTCAACGCCTTTGAGGACAGCGGCTTTCTGCTCAAGGACATGCTCGCTTGGAAGAAGAAGCCCGCCTACCACCGGGCGCAGAGGGTGAGCGTCGTCTTCGAAAGGCGAGGCCTGCGGAAGGAGGCCGAACAGTGGCATGGCTGGCGCTTGGGCAACTTGGCGCCGATGTTCGAGCCGATTGCATGGCTGACCAAACCCTACTGCATAGGCGGCACCATCGCGGACAACGTTTTGGAACACGGCGTCGGCGCCATCAACGTCGACCGCTGCGGCCATCACGGGGTCGGTGCAACCAACGTCCTCGAGTTCGCATTCGCCAAAGACGAGAGCCGGCTTCACGAGGCCCAGAAGCCGCTCGGCCTAATCTCGTGCCTGATCGACTTGACGACCCAGGAAGGGCAAACGGTGCTCGATCCGTTTGCCGGAAGCGGCACGACGGCGGTTGCGGCGAAACAACTCAACCGCCGGTTCATTGGGTTCGAGGCCGTGAGCGCTTTCCACCAAGCGGCATGTCGCCGACTGCGGAGTGAACGCGATGGGAGCGGTTCCTCGCCATCATCGCAGGCATCGTTGATTTGACGCCGCCTCAGTTGGCGAGATCAACCGCCAAGGCAATGCCGCGCTCGTTGGCCACCTGACGCTACGGGTTAGCTGACAGGGTTCCACATCGTTGCGACACCCTACCCGACGAGAACGCACACCACCGATACCCAAGGCCGCTCTTCCGTGGTCATCACGTCTTCTATCCACTGCAAATAGTCGCCGAAGATGCCGTCGATCTCGCTCTCGGCGGACTTCCGGCGCGCTGCCTTGAGCGGTTCGGCGAGCGCGGAGCGGTCGAGACGCAAATCGAGTTGGCGCAGCCGGCGGTTCTTCAAGCCGTCCAGCGCGGCAACCGCCCCGTTCAGTTTGTCGTTGATGGCGTCCTCGAACTCGTTGCGCCGCTTGGCGAACCAGGCGTTCGCCGCCTGCACGGCCTCGGGCAACAGACGCTCCAAGGCGGCAACGTCCACGGATTCCTGACGATTGGGCATGTGGCGGTCGCCAAGGCCGATGCGCCGTCGCAGCGCCTCGAATGGCTGCGGCGCGGCGAACCCGCTCGGTTCGTGGCATACGGCGATCCATTCGTGCAGCAGCGGATGGCCGCGGCGGTTGGGCACGAGGCCGGCGAATACGAACGCCGTCTCGGTTGGCGCAAGACCTGAGACGCCCGCCAGCACCGGCGCTTCGTGGCGGCCGAAGGCGGCGGCCGTGCGGTCGTTCAGCCACTCCACCACCGGATGCAAGCGCCACAGATAGTGTTCTCGCGGCCATGCGCGTTCGTCGCGGCGGCTCTCGGCGATGGCGTCCGCCATGCGGTCTCTCGCCGTGGTGAGCACAAAGCGCCAATGCTCCGGCGCGGCTTCGGAAGGTTGCTGGGCGAAGCGGTGGCGCAGGTCTTCGGGCGCGTCGAGGGTGAGCGTCTTAGCGGTGGGGTCGATCTCGAATCTGAGGTCGGCGTTCTTGTCGCGCAGTCGGTGCAGGGCGGCTTCGCAATAGGCGAGATCGTCGGCGTAGAGAGACGGCGGCGGTGCCGGCTCGATCGAGTGAGAGACAGGCGCGTCGCCGCCGGTGAACAGCGCGAGCAGGCTGTCGCCTTCGTTCTCCGTTGGCGTCAGCGCATCGTCGAAGGCCTTGGCATTCGTGCCCGCAGCGATGGTGCGGGTCGTCACATTCTCTTCTTCCTCGATGTCGTGGACGTTCATGAACGCGGAGGGGTCGCCGATGTTGCGGTACGCTTGCTCGTCCTTGGCCTTGAGCACTTCGAGCACGCGCACGTCGCCGCGAATCACTGCGTTGTTGCTGCGCGTAGTGAGATAGACGATCTGCGGCGTTCGCTCCTGGCCGTAGCGATCCACGCGACCGTTGCGCTGCGCGAACACCATCAGCGACCACGGCATGTCGAAGTGGATCAGGCGATGGCAGTGGTAGTGCAGGTTGATGCCTTCCGAGGCGACGTCGGAGCACAGCAGCAGGCGCACCGGCTTGGCGGCGTTGCCGAAGTCCTCCACCACGCGCTGCTGGTCGAGGTCGCTCATGCCGCCGTGCAGGATTTCGATCTGGTTCTCGCCTAGCTGAAGATCTCGCCGCAGGTTGTCGGCCAGCCAGTTCAGCGTCTCGATGCGCTCGGTGAAGATCGCCAAGCGGTCTTGGGCGTCGGTTGGCTGCCAGCGCAGCGTCCGCATCGACGCCGATCGGAGCGCGGTCAGCAAACCTTGGTACTTGGCGAAATTCGCAGGGCCGACGGCGCGGAGTTTCTCGCGTAGCGCTTGCAGCGTGCGCACTTCCGTGGCGATCTGCGCGTTGGCATCGTTGGCAAGTTCTCTCTCTCGGCGGCGCAAGCGCTGGTCGACGGTGGCCACGCACGCGGCTGGCGAAGAGAACAGCGCCTTCTCCAACGTCACCGCGAAGAGATCGCGGGCCGAAGAACGCGGCCTTTCGCCCGCCACTCTCTTCTTGCGAGGGGCAAGCCCCTCGCGCTCCCCCGCTGAGGGCTCCACGGCTAGCAGCGCTTTGTACGCCGCTTCCTCAGGTTCCGACGCGGAAAACTCGCGGCTGTAGGTGCGCCGATCCTGAAAGGCTCCTTCCACTTCGTGCTGAATGTCCTTCTTGAAACGGCGGATCACCAGCCCTTTGTCGCGGAAGTCCTCGGCCTCGTAGTCGTCCGGGTCCGCAATCGCGGTGGCGTCCAGCATGTTCATCAAGCTGGCGAAGCTTCGCGCCCGGCCGTCGTGGGGCGTGGCGGAGAGCATGATGAGCGTGTCCGAGCGGCGCGAGAGCAGTTTCGCCAGGCGGCTGCGCAGCGAGCCGGTGCCGCGGTCCGCGACGTTGTGCGCTTCGTCGATGACGATGATGTCCCAATAGGCGTTCTCCAAATAGGTACGGTACTCCGCATCCTGCTTCAGCGTGTCGATGGAGATGATGGTCTTGTCGTAGTAGTGGAACGGATTGTGGTTGCCGGGAATGTTGCGCCGCACGCGCTGAATGCCGGAAGAATCGAGGCGCGTGAGGCCAATGGTGAAGCGGTTCCAGAACTCTTTCTGGAACTGCGCGAGCATGCTTTTCACCGCCAATACCAGAATGCGCCGGCCACGGCCGCGGGCGATGAGTTCGCTCACCAGAATGCCCGCTTCCAGCGTCTTGCCGAGGCCCACGGCGTCCGCGACGAGGATGCGCTGGCGCGGCTGGGCGAGCGCTTGCCGCGCCGGTTCGAGTTGGTACGGCACCAGATCCATGGCCGCGCCGTGGCCCACGTGGATGTGCTCGTCGTTGGCCACCACTTGGCGCAGGCGGCTCTCCATGTAGAGCAGGCTGTCCGCGAAGGCCGGGGAGCGATCCGGCACCAGCCGGGTGTTCTCCGGTTCCAGCACCTCGATGCGTTCGAGTTCGCTCAAGAACACCGCTTGCCGATCGCGCACGATTTCGGAGACGCCGGTGCAGGCGAGCTGATGGTTCCCGCCGCTGGTCATGTCCACGCGCCGCACCACCCACTCGGCGTCGCGCACGACTATGCGAGCGCCGGGAGCGGGTGCAATCGCCCCGCGGCGGCGTTGGGCGGGCAACGCTGAACTCAGGTTGGGTTCAAGCGCGGTGCCACGAAACGGCTTGGCCTGCCGAAACTCAGGACGGTCAAGCTCTTCCTGGCGCGGGTGGCGGCGACGTGCAGCAGCGCCCGTTCTTCGGTTTCCGCGTTCTCCTTGGCCGTCGCGTCGGCTGCTTCGCCTCTCGCCCGCAACGGCACGAGACCGGAATTGACGCTGGCGAGCAGCACATGGTCGAACTCCAAGCCCTTGACGCGGTGCATGGTGGCCACGCGCACGGCGTCGCCGCGCTGTTCGTCGTCCGATGCTGCGCCGCCCAGCACGGCGCACTCGAAGCCGTCGTCGCGCAGCGCGTTTGCGGCGGCGTCCCGTTCGGCGCCGGTGCGGGCCGCCACGCAAGCGGCGCGCAGCGGCTCGCCGTCTGCCGCCAGTTTGCGGATGCAGGCCAGCAGGCGTGCGTCGTGTTCCTCGCGGGTGTCGAAGTGGGCGATCTGCGGCTGCGGGCCGCGGGTGAGGGAGCGGATGCCGTGGCTGTCGTCCGTGCCGCCATTGAGGTCGTCGATGTCGCGGTCGGCCAGGAGCGCCGTGGCCCAGCGGCGGGTCTGCTCGGTGGTGCGGTAGTTCAGCTTCAGTTTGCGCGAGCGTCCCCGGATGTCGATGCCGCAACGGCCGAGCACCACGCGCCGGCGACCGTAGATGCGCTGGTGGCCATCGCCGGCGATGAAGAGGTCGTTCCGGCCCGGCGGCGCAATGGCGCGGAGCAGGCGGAACGCCGGCGCGCCCATGTCCTGCGCTTCGTCCACGATCACGGCGGCGTAGCCAGTGGGGTCTGACGATTCCGCCCTCAACAGCGCAGTGGCGTCGCGGTAGGCATCGTCCACTTCCTTCACGCCGCGTTCGGCAAGCTGGGCGCGGTATTCCTCGAACACCGGCCAGACGAGCGCCCGGTCGGCGCGGTTCAGCCGCGTGCCGCGGCCGGCGCGGGAGACGGTGAGGTATGTCTGCTTGTCCGCAATCGCGCTGGCTTGAACCACCTGCTCCCACTCGTCCTCGTAGAAGGCATCCGGCAGGTTCGGCGCCGGCGGCCGCACGTTGAGGGCGATCTGCCACGCCTCCCTCAAGCGTCCGAATTGCAGTTGGAACTGGTAGCGCTGGCCGCGCAGATAGCGCATCACCCAGCGGTCGAGATTGGTCACCTCGATGCGCTGCATCTCCTCCGGCGTGCAGATGGCGCCCAGGTTGTGCTCGATGTCCGCCGCCAGGTTGCGCGTGAAGGTGGTGAACAGGATGCGGCCTTCGGGCAGCGTTCGCGCCAAGTAGCGGGCGCGGTGCATGGCGGCCACCGTCTTGCCCGTGCCGGCCCCGCCGAGCACCCGCAGCGGCCCGTTCCAGTCGCGCTCCACCAGCCGCCGCTGGGAGGGATGCAGGAACACGCGCCACCGCGCCAGCGGCGCGTTCAGCATGGCCTCGAGTTCCATTTCGTCCGCCGCGACGGCGAACCGCATCTGCGATTCCGGGCGTCGCAGCGCGGCGGTGAAGTCCTCGACATCGACACTCGGTGGCGCTTCGCGCTCGCGCACCAGGTCTTCGTAGGAGTCGCCGGCGAGGTAGAGGAACAGCGCGTCGTGCGCTTCCGCGGGCAGGCGTTCCTCGATGGGCTCCAAGCCATCCGCATCGGCGATGCTCCGCACTTCCGGCAGCATCGCCTGCGGCACGCCGAGGCGCATCAGCTCGCGATCCTTCAAGCCGGCGAAGGCGCCCGTGGGTTCGGCGGTTGCCGGCGACGGTTCGGCCGGGCCGTCGTCCTGCGGCAGGTACACCTGCACGGCGCCGGATTCCGGGTTGACGTCGCAGCGGCGGCGCGTCGCCCAATGGTAGGCGTCGTCGTGCTTGTCCGCCCACAGCAGCACGTGGACGTCGCCCCGCGCCGGTTTCAGAACGATGGCGCGGTAGCCACGGTCGATGCACAGCGAGCGGATGTTGGGATCCTTGGCGCCGTTGATCCGCTCGTAGTTCAAGCCGCTGGCGGCGGAATCGTTGTTGAACCGCGCGATGAGCGCCCGCACGCCCCGCTGCTGCCGACCCGGCAGGCGGGCGAAGGCGGAGAGGAAATCCACGGACATGGCCATGTTGGTCATGCGCTCGTCTCCGTTCGACCCGCTGATTCGGCACTGGCCCCCGCCTCGTCACGGTTGACGCGACGCAGCAGGTCGTAGGCATCTGGGTCGAAGCGGCGGGCGGATGCAATCTCGGAGAGTGGGATTACAACGCGGAACTCCCCGACTTCGAGATCGCCCTGCTGCAAGGCGGGCGAGTAGTTCGTGGTGATTCGGAGTTCTCGAGTTTCGCTGTCGCGATAGCCGCTAGCGAGCGGCACGAGGGCGATGTCGGCCTCGCCTCCGGCAGCGACGCCACTTTCCAGCGCGAGCCCAATGTAGCACTTGCTGCCTTTGGTCGAGACCTCCACAAGCTGGCGGCCATTGGAGTCGACGGCCTCTTGAATCAGGCACTCGGTCAAGTCGCCGTGCGCAATTGCCGCACGTATCGCACGCTTGTTCTTGTCGAAGAACGGGTTGGCCAACAGAGGAACGATCACCGCCAAGAAGGCGCTGATCATGACGGTGCCCGCGTACTCAAACGGGGCATAGTCGCGCCATGCGGCGACGATCGCGGGCAAGCCGTTGCTGGGCAGGGAGATCACGATCAACCGGGCAGCGGCCAGCAGCGCTACGCCTGCAATGGCCGCGGAGAAGAACAGTTTGTAGCCAGACGGCCGCGCCACCCAGTAGCGCGAGACGTGCGAGCGGGAGAGCAGGTAGTAACCGCCCAGAGCCGGAATCAAGAGCAGGCCCAGGTTCACCGCTCGCCAGCTTGTCCACCGCCTTGGGGACGCCCCACGTTCTGGCTGCCGAGGCGTTCGCGTCGCAAGATGCGGTCCATCTTCGCCATCGACTCCCGCGCACCCTTGCTGCGCAGAAGCTCCCGTTCGTTCACATAGAGGCCACCAAGCGGGGTGACATGCACTTTCACGACGTCCTCATCGGGCTGGTTGGGCTTGTCCACAGATCCTCCAAACTCTGCGTTGGACTGGCATGGCCACATCGGGCCACTTCGACGGTCAACCTACCACATGCCACGCCAGTCGGCACGCCAAACCGTGTTGACGACAAGCCGCTGACTGCACAGACTGCACACTCACGATGTTACTGGACACCCATGAAGACCATGACGATCCGCAACGTCCCCGCCGAACTGGCGCAAGCGCTGGAGAAGGAGCGGCGCAAGCGGGGAACTTGCTCAACCGCACAGTGCTGGCGCTGTTGCGCAACGCCCTGGGCGTTGAGAGTCAGGCGGTGCCGTCCAACGGCCTCCGCCAGAATGATGGCTGCCAGAGTGCCCTGTCGCAGTTCTCGATGGGCAGGCACGGGCACCCAGGGCAATCGCATTTGGGATTGGTGGGCGGCGGGGAGAGAGGGGACGGTGCAGAATAGGCATTCCGATCCACGGAGGGAGAAAACGGGGTGCTGGAACTTCTGGCGATTTTTCAAGAGGTTGAAGACCCTAGGAGAGCAATGCCAAGCGCCACGACCTGCACGAGATGCTGGTGGTCGCGCTGCTGTCGATGCTCACGGGCGGGCGGTCGTGCGTCGACATGGAGGACTACGGATGCGCCACGGAGCCGTGGCTGCGGAAGTTCCTGACGCTGGAGCACGGGATCCCGAGCCACGACACGTGGTCGAAGGCCAGGGCGTTCATCGGATAGCCCACGGGTTGGCCGAAAGCACCGGGGCTGAACTGCAACGGAGCGATGGCCAGTGAGTTGGATGCCGTGCAAGGGCAGCGTGTTCCTGCGCCGATTGCCGCGGCTGTGCTTCGTGCGGCGGCCACGAATGCGGTGATTCACGAAGCGTTCAACGCAACTCCTTTATTGCCGGCACCTGTTCGCTTCAGTTTTCGTCCGGCAAGGACGACAGGTTGGTGATGTGCCCTTCGGGGCTTTCCATCAGATTCATCACTTGAATGTCCCGGTCGGCCTTGATGTCGAGCCGCCACTTCCCTTGGCCATCGCCAAGGGCGCCTTCAAGACCAGCGCCGCCGTCCTCCAGTTCCGGGGCATCGATTGAGCGGGCATGGCCAGCGGGAAGGACAAGCCGGACCGGGCCGCGCACGGCGCCGGAATCGTCCAAACCTTGGATGGCGATCTCGGCATCCTCGTCTTCGGGGTTGATCAGCCGCAGCAGGCTGGCTTGGCGCCGGTTGCTGGCCGGATTGAAGGTAGACACCCGGTGCAGACCCGCAATCTTCGGGGCCAAGTCGTAGATGCTGGTCAGAAAGCCGCCGGGGGCGCGGACGTAGGCGAGGGCTTCGATGGGCAGCGGACTGGCCAGCCGCAGCCGCCAATCGCCCTGCCCTTGACCGATGCCGGAATCCAGGCCCTTGGCTGAATTGCCCGTTTCCAGATCGGAGGAATTGAAATGGATGACTTGGCGCGTGGCCAAGGCGAGGTTGACCGGACCGAATTCGCGCCCAGTGTCGTCGATGGCGGTGAGCGAGACTTCGCCGGCCTGATCGGAATGGTTGATGAGGCGCACGAAACCCTGCCGCAGCGGCTCGGACGCCGGCAGGAACAACGGCACATCAACGGTCGAGTCGCCAGCCCCTTGTCGAACGAAGATGAGTTTCGCCATCGGTTCGTAGGTGAACGGCGTCATGCCCCTGATGGGGGCGATGGTTCCCTGCGGCACGGTGGCGGGATTGCTGAGCGAGAAGCCGTTTCCGTCCTCGGTGCCGGCGTCATAGGGAAACAGATCCACTTCGAGCCGCGACAGCCAGCGTCCGCGCACATCAAGCAGCGACAGCCCCGAGACGCCAACGAACCAGTCCGGGCTCGGCGCGATCATGGTGAGCAACGTGACCAGTGGGTGGTCGTTGGTGGTCTGGAAGTCAACGCTCACCTCCGGCGTGCCACCGCTGCCGAGACCCCTTTCGATGATGGCGCCGACGTGGTCGCTGGCGTTGATCTCGGACTTGAAGGCGCTCGTCAGACCGAGTTCCGCCACGTCTTCAATCCCCGGGCTGGCCATGCCACCGACTTGCCAAAAGGTCACGCGATCACTGTGTACGGTGCCGATCAACGGCGAGAAATGCGCGCCTCCCGGCAGGCCGCCGGGTGTTGCAGCGGTGGTCCAAGTGCCCTGAAAGGTGACTCGATAGGTGACTGGCGAATCAGTGGGTTGGGCTTGCGCGGGCAAAGGCGCCCAGCCGACGAGCCACGCCGCCAGTGCGATGGCGAGGCCAAGGCGGCGGAAAGGTGCCAACGACAGTTCGGATGCCACACACATCAGCGCCTAATCCCTTGACCGTGACTCGCCTAGCTTACGGCAGTCCACAAGCGCTTGCAAAGGTCCGGATAGGCTCGGATGCCTGTCTCATCTGTCTCACGGAGTACACCACGCCGCCGACGACACGCGCCGGCCGCCGCAGCTCGAGGGCTACCGCCTGCAAGGCAAGCACTACCAGCCTTTGCCGGCGAATGCCGCCGGGCAGATGGCAAGCGGCACGCTGGGGCTGGAGCTGCGCGTGGTGGAAGAAGAGGGCTTAGGCGGCCACTCCGAGCGGCCACACGCTGCGCTTCTACGATTCCGCCACCGCCGGTTTTCCTGCGTTCGCACGAAGAGGAGCGCACCGACCGACTGACGGAACGGGCAGCCAGGCAGGAGGCGGGAGTACGCGCGGCCGCTGCCGAGGCCGCGCTTCGAGCGACGGAGGAGCGCCTCGCCGCTGCTATCGCAGCCCAAGCCGACTCTGGTGCCGACGACGAGCAAAGAGTAGGCCCAGCGCAGCACGCGTTCATAGACGCAAGCGGACCAAGACGCCCGCGCACCAAACCCTCTACCCCGCAACCAGCCAAGCGCCGAGCACCCATGCCGCGGCCGCCATGCCGACGAATCGTTGTCCGGCAGCGCCAACGAGATGCAGCCGCTTGCGCGCCACCCACAGGCCGAGGACGAAGCCGCTCGCCAGGCCGGTGAGGTGGGCGACCACATCGGTGTTCTCGTCGCCAATGCCGGTGTAGGCGAAGAAGGCGATGGCCGCGAATACCGGCGCGAAGCCGCGTTGCCATTTCAACCTTCTGAAGTAGCCGTTGCGCCACATGAACGCGCCGCACAGACCGACCGCGGCGAAGGTCGCCGTCGAAGCGCCAATGGAGGCGAACCCGTCGGGCCGCGCCAGCGCGTTCAACGCATTGCCCAAGGTGCCGCCGAGGACGATGCAGAACCAAGCTACGCCGGTGCCCAGATAGCGGCCGGCCAGCAGCCCGAACAGGCCTCCGAACACCGAGTTGGCGACGATGTGGCCCAAGTCGGCGTGCAGCGTCAGCGCGGTGGTCAGCCGCCACAACTCGCCGTCCATGACGGCACCAACGTGCAGTCGGCCGAGGCCGCGCCAGTGCCAGCCAAGCGCCGACGACGCATCCAAGGCCAAGATCGACCAGATCGCCACCAGGTAGGCGGCCACGCCCCACCAGCCGCTGTCGATGCGCACCGGCATGGGGGGCGCTGGCGACGGCACGTTCTCCCGCTCGTAGGTGGCCAGTTCCCGGATCGCCGCCGCCTCGTCGTCCAACGCCACTTGCAGACGCCAGATGCCGTCCTGCCAGTCGATGCGGCTGTCGATGCCGCGGGCGGTCAGGACGAGCTCCAGAGCGCGCAGGTCGCGCCGCTCCCGTCCTTCCCGCAGCGGCAGCCAGGTTTCGTCGTCCGACATGGCGGGCATGGTGGCACAAAGCGGCGACGCAAAGGCGAAGCACAAGGCGGACGGCGGCGCGTGGGCGACTCCGCCCATCGAGTAACATGGGCGCTGTTGTCCGAGCCGGAGCCGCCCTTGCCATGAACAGCATCGAGTACGTCGCCAGCATTCTCAAGCAGGAAGGCGTCGAATGGATGTCCTGCTATCCCTCCAATCCGCTCATCGAAGCGGTCGCCCGGGAGGGCATCCGGCCGGTGGCGTTCCGCCACGAACGCGGCGCGGTGATGGCTGCGGACGGCTACTCCCGACTGTCCGATCGCAAGCGCTTCGGCGTGGTGGCCGTGCAGTCCCAAGCCGGGGCGGAGAACGCCGTTGGCGGCCTGGCCCAGGCGAACGCCGACAACGTGCCGATGCTGGCGCTGCCCGGCGGCAATCCGCTGGACATGTTCTTCGTGCGCCCCAACACCGTTGCGGCAAGAATCTGGGAACCGGTGCTGAAGCGCGTCGAAGTGATCACGCGCCCGGATCAGACCGGCAACGTCATGCGGCGCGCCTTCCACGCGCTGCGCTCCGGGCGACCGGGGCCGGTGCTCGTCGAAATGCCCGCCGACGTGTGCATGGCGGCGATGCCGGAAAACGCACCCGGCTACGTTTCGCCCTCGCCGGCGCTGTACGCCCCCGCCGCAGGCGCCATCGCCGATGCGGCGCGGCGCTTGGTGGACGCCAAGGAAGCGCTGATCTGGGCTGGCGCCGGCGTCATGTCCGCCGATGCCACGCAAGAGCTGCGCGCGCTGGCCGAACTGCTCGACGTGCCGGTGTACACCTCGATGCCCGGCAAGTCCGCGTTCGACGAACGCCATCCGCTCTCCGTCGGCGCCGGCGGCGCTACCGCGGCCGGCCCGGCGCGGCAGTGGCTGGACGACTGCGACGTGCTGTTCGCGGTTGGCACGTCGCTAACCGCCACGCCCTACGGCCAGCGCTTTTCCCGCGGCAAGTTTCTGATCCACTCGGTGATCGCCGAAGACGAAGTCAACAAGGACACCGCCGCGGAAATCGCCCTGGTGGGCGACGCCAGGCTGACCCTCGCCGCGCTGATCGACGCGGTGACGGGCCTGATCGGCGAGGACGGCCGAGACACCGGCGTGCAGGCGCGGGTGAAGCAGGCGAAGGACGCCTGGCTCGAGCAGTGGCTGCCGTACCTGGCCAACGACGACGGGCCGCTGTCGCCGTACCGGGTGATCCACGAAATGAATCGGGTTCTCGATGGCGAAAACAGCGTCGTCACCCACGATGCCGGAGCACCTAGGGATCAGATCGTGCCGTTCTACGTTGCGACCTCGCCGCACAGCTACGTCGGCTGGGGCAAGACGACCCATCTGGGCTTTTCGATACCGCTGATGATCGGCGCCAAGATGGCCGCGCCGGAACGCATGTGTGTGAATCTGATGGGCGACGGCGCGTTCGGCATGTCCGGCCTCGACATCGAGACGGCCGCCCGGGCCGGCATCCCGATCACGACGATCGTGCTCAACAACGGCATCATGGCCACCTATCCGGGCGGCTTTCCCACCGCTCGGGAACGGTTCGGCGTCTCGCACATGCAGGGCGACTACGCGGCCCTCGCCATGGCCATGGGCGCCGAAGGCATCCACGTGCGCGAGGCCGCGGCAATGGCCCCGGCGTTGCAGCAGGCGCAACGGCTGAACGCAGAGGGCAAGACGGTGCTGATCGACGTCCAGTCGCGCGCCGAGAACTCGCGGGCGCCGGCGCGCTTCGCGTAAGCGTCAACGTCGGCCCAGCGGGCCTGCGCGTGAGCTGTGCAGTCGCGTTTGACGTGCTTTAATGCGTCGCCATGAAGCGTACTGCCTTGAGCTTGTTCACGTCCGGCGGCCTTGGCGACCTTGCGGTGCGCCAAGCCGGCTTCGACATTCTGGTGTCCAACGAGAAGCTCGAAGATCGCCACGCCCTGTTCGCCCACAACTTCCCTTCCACATGCGCCATCACCGGCGACATCTGGGAGCACTCGGGTCGCATCGAGTCGGAGACCCGACAGCGCCTTGGCGGGCGCAACCTGCATTTGCTGTACGCCACCCCGCCCTGCCAAGGCATGTCGAAGAACGGCAGGGGCAAGCTGCTGAGCGCCGTCAGGGCCGGCCGCAAGCCGCCACTGGATGAACGCAACCGGCTCATCGTCCCGATGCAGCTCGACGCCCACCGGGACGACCCTCTCGGCGACCTGCTGCTCACCGAGACGGACTTCGCGTGGGTGACGAAGCTGATCGTCGCCGCCGCCGACCAGCACGCCGACGGCAGAGTGGTTTCGGTGCTCGAAGGCGGCTACGACCTCGACGCCCTCGCCAGAAGCGCCGCGGCACACGTTGCAGCGCTGGGCGGGCGCTAGCACGCCTTGTAGTTTGTATAGTTTGTAGCGCGGGCGGGCGTTGTGCTCTCATTGGGCGACGATCTTGGACCTGCTCAAACCATCGATGCGCTACGAAAGCAATCCGAAGCACAGCGATCCGTGGCAGCGTGGCCGTCGCGGCGCTCGCTGCCCTAGCGACATCGACGTTGAGCGGGCGCAACAACTGCTGTCGTCGAGCGAGATCTCCGGAAACAAGCGCTATGCGGTGTTCGAAGGCCGGGCGTTCTGCGCACAGCAGCACGCCTGCGATCTTTGGCATGGCTACCCGATCGGCTGGGCAGCCGTTCCGGTGGATATCCGCAAACAGTGGCTGGATGCGGGCTGCGTGCGCCGACGCGACGTCCAGCGCAACTGGGATTGACGTTCAACAATGACCGTCCAGTGGGAGAGGCTCGCCGGCGACACCAGCCGGTTCGCGATTCGGCTCGCTTTCGCGCCCGACCCCGACGACGGACGTGCCACTGCACCGGAAGTGAGCCCCTCCTGGGGCAGCTTCCAGCTCTGGGTGGACGGCCGGAATCTCTGCGCCCACAGCGAAGAGGGCGAGCGCATCGAATCCGTCCACTGGTACCTGCTGCCGCTCATGGAGTGGTTGGCTCGGAACTGGAACCCCTTGCTTCACGAAGAACGACTGCCCGTGAACGAGGGCGGCAACGCATGGGCATCCCTGCGCAGCACCCGGTTCCCCCCTGCGGCACTGGCGAGAAATGTCGACGGGGAAGCCGCGTGGGAGGAGCGATGGCATGGCTGGTGGAGTCGACACGCCTTGCGGGCGGCCGCCGACGGAGGTTTGTTTCCAGATGTCGTCTTGCGCCGTTACCGCAATGCCGTGGAGATCTCGTGGGGCGATGTTCGGAGCGCCGGCACGCCAGCGGGGTTCGACTTCCTGGAGTGCAGCCAGCGTGCGGTCCATCTACCGCCGGCGGAGGTGGCGGCACCTTTGCACGAGGCGCTCGTGGGGGCCTGCGATCACCTTGTCGGTCGAGCGGAGTCAGAGCGGGTCGGCGACCTCCGGCGCACGCTGGCGGCCCTGCCTCGCGCCGGTCAGCGCCAGAAGCGGCTGGGCTGGATGGCCGGCCTAGGGACCGACGAGAACGCCATCCAGCAGCGCTTCACGCGAACCAAAAGATGGTTGTCGAACGTAAACGGCGCCAAGCCACTCCTGCAAGCGCGTTTCGATCGACTCGTGGTCGAGGGTAGCTGCGAAGCCGCGCTGATGTTCGGTTGCGTAGCGCCAGACATCCGTCGCGAGGATGTCGTTCGCTTGGCGGAGATCATGGTCCAAGCTCAACAAGACCGGGTCGAAGGAAATCCGGAGTTGCAGCAGCGTCAGCAGATTGTGCCTATTGACGAATCCGACGCTCTCCCGTGGGAGCAGGGCTACCAGTTGGCCGAGGACTTCATCGAGAAATTCTTCGATCCGTCGCCTTCGGGAATCCCTACACCGGTGGATGTCCACCGCATCATGGCGGATCTGGGTGTGGAAGTGGTGAAGGTGCAGCTAAGCGACGAGACCATCCGCGCCGTCGCCATTGCCGGCCCTCGGCACCGCCCATGCGTCGCCTGGAACTCGGCCTGCGAACGGAACGCGAACGAAAGGGGCCACCGCTTCACCTTGGCCCACGAACTCTGCCACCTGCTGTTCGATGCCGATGCCGGGCAGAGCCTGGCGCTCGCCAGCGGGCCTTGGGCGCCCGTCGACGTGGAGCGACGGGCCAACGCTTTCGCCGCGATGCTGCTCATGCCAACCGAGGCTGTTCAATCCGCGATTGCCGAGTTGGCGGAGCCCTTGTGCAGCAGGCAAGCCGTTGCCCGAGTCGCCAACCAGTTCAACACCGGCTTCGACGCAACCTTGCGGCACTTGGCAAACCTTGGGTTCATCGACGAATACACGCAGCAGCATATTCTCGCGCCATCGGGCTGAAGAACTGTGGCGCGTAGAGGCGCCGGAGCGCGATGCCGTGGTTCGAAGGCCGGGCGTTCTGCAGCACACCGCGCCCAACGCGATGGAACAGGGAACCGGAAACACGAGGTTGCTTGCCCCTCGGCGGTTTGGGTTATGCTTCGCGTTCGCAAAGCAAACGAAGACTCCAAACACAGGGGGAACACCACATGGCTGCACGAGAAGTCGTAGTCGTAGACAGCGTCCGCACCGGGTTGGCCAAGGCCCATCGCGGCAGCTTCAACCTAACGCGCTCCGATGACATGCTGGCGCATTGCATCGACGCGCTGCTCGAAAGGAATCCCGACGTCACGCCGGACGAAGTCGAAGATGTCGTCGTCGGCGCCGCGAACCACACCGGCGAGCAGGACGGCAACCTGGCGCGCCTCGCCGTCGTGCTCTCCAAGCTGCCGATCACCACGGCCGGCATGACCATCAACCGCTTCTGTTCGTCCGGGCTGCAGTCCATCGCCATCGCCTCGAACCAGATCGCCTCCGGGCAGACGGACATCGCCATGGCCGGCGGCGTGGACTCCATCTCCATGGGCGCCCGCCAGCAGCCCGGCAAGTCCAAGCGCAACCAGCGCCTGCTCGACGAAAAGCCGGACATCTTCATGGCCATGGGCAACACCGCGGAAGTGGTGGCCCGGCGCTACCAGGTCACCCGCGAAATGCAGGACGAATACGCCCTGCAAAGCCAGCTGCGCTACGCCAAGGCGCAGACCGAGGGCTGGATCGGCGAAGAGATCGTGCCCATGACCGTCACCATGAAGAAGGTGGACAAGCAG
The DNA here is from genome assembly GCA_965199875.1 of Candidatus Azotimanducaceae bacterium. Classification (GTDB taxonomy): domain Bacteria; phylum Pseudomonadota; class Gammaproteobacteria; order Pseudomonadales; family Azotimanducaceae; genus VXYL01. The sequence continues at coordinate 1,838,480 of OZ241346.1, forward strand.
ACCGGCGAGGAGAGCTTCGAGGAAGCCACCGTCGACCGCGACGAGTGCAATCGCCCCACCACCACGATCGAAGGTCTGGCTGGCTTGGCGCCGGCGTTCGAGGAAGACGGCTCGGTGACCGCCGGCAACGCCTCGCAGCTTTCCGACGGCGCGTCGATGACCCTGCTGATGAGCGCCGAACGCGCCAACCAGCTCGGCATCAAGCCGATGGGCGTCTACCGCGGCTTCACCGTCGCCGCGTGCGAGCCGGACGAAATGGGCATCGGCCCGGTGTACGCGATTCCGCGTCTGTTGGAGAACGCCGGCCTGCGCCAGGACGACGTCGACCTGTGGGAACTGAACGAGGCGTTCGCCTCCCAGTGCGTCTACTGCCGCAACGAGCTGGACATCGACAACGAGAAGTACAACGTCAACGGCGGCAGCATCTCCATCGGCCACCCGTTCGGCATGACCGGTTCGCGCTGCACGGGCACCATCCTGCGCGAGCTGGAGCGCCGCAACAAGCGCTACGGCGTGGTGACGATGTGCATTGGCGGCGGCCAAGGCGCTGCCGGACTGTTCGAGCGCGCCTAAGGCGTCGCACCGTCTCGACGAACAACGGGGCCACGGCTTGACGCCGCTGGCCCCGTTGCTTTGTCGAACCTTTAGCCCAAGCAGTGGAAGGCGGCGCAACCAAGAGCCCGTAGCACCCGTGGCGGTCGGCAAACGCGAGTCGGGCACGGCAGACGCTGCGATGGCGGAGGCAAGGCCAGCCCCTAGAAGAGAGCCGCGCCCCGCCAAGCGAGACCGGCTGCTCGTCGTCGACGACGACCCGGAACTGCGCGAGCTCATCACCCACTTCCTGCACCGCCAAGGCTACGACATCGTTGCCGTCGCGGACGGCACGGCCATGGATCGAGCCTTGGCCAGCCGCGATATCGATCTGATCGTCCTCGACCTGATGCTGCCCGGCGAGGACGGCCTGTCCATCGCCCGGCGGCTGAAGAACACCTCCGACGTGCCCATCATCATCGTCTCCGCCCACGGCGAAGACGTGGACCGCATCGAAGGCCTGGAAGTCGGCGCCGACGACTACATGGCCAAGCCCTTCAACCCCCGGGAACTGCTGGCGCGTATCCGCGCCGTGCTGCGGCGCTCCAGGAACCCCGGCGCCGAGGTGGTCGAGTTCGGCGGCTTCCGGCTGGACGGCGGCACCCGACGCCTGCTGCGCGACGGCAATACCGTGTCGCTCACCTCCGGCGAGTTCGACCTGCTCAGCGTGCTGGTGCGGCACCCGAACCAGGTGCTGCACCGGGACCGCATTCTGGACCTGCTCACCGGCGCCGAACGCTCGCCCTTCGACCGCAGCATCGACGTGCGCATCACCCGCCTGCGCAGCAAGATCGAGCCGCAGCCGAACTCGCCGACGTACATCCGCACGGTGTGGGGCAAGGGCTACATGTTCTGCCCGGACGTCTGACGGACGCGGACATCCATGGACATGCACCCAGAGGTGCCTGGAGAGCGCGAGCCGCCGCTCTACTTCGCGGGGCGGCAGGAAGAACTGGACGCGTTCGACGCGAAGCTGCGGCGGCTGTGCGCCTCGGGCGACCCGTCAGGCGGCTTGCAGCTGATCGTGGGCGTGCCCGGCATCGGCAAGACGCAGCTGGCGTTGCAGTTCGCCAAGCGCATCGAGGGTTCGGTGGTGCTCGGGCGCAAGGTCGCAACGCTCAGACTGTCCCCCGAAGCCTTGGACAGCCCCGTCGACCTGTTCAAGGCGATGGCCTTCGCCTTGGACGAGCGGGCGCAAGGGGATCAGGTCGCCCAGCACCACGACCGGGTGTCCGGCGCGACGGCCGGGGTTCTCGGCGCAAGAGGGGCGCTGGCCATCGACATCGTTCGGCATACGCCCGACCTGCCCGGGCTGCTGCGCGAGTCCCTGCGGGCGGGCATGTGGCAGGACAGAACGCTGGTGCTGATGGTCGACGAACTGCAGCGAATCGGCGCCAAGGGCATGAGCGCGCTGTGCGTGCTGCACGACGGCGTGCATGGATGTCCCATCCTGCTGATGGGCTTCGGCTTGCAGCACACCGAACGAACGCTGGCGAATCCGCCGAGCGGCAACGGCATATCCCGTCTGGCGACGCCGGCCACGCTGGCCACGCTGGATCACGACGACACCGTCGATGCGTTCGTCGGCAACCTGTCGCGTCTAGGCCACGACGACATCCCGCCAGCCAGCGTGGAAGCCCTCGCTGGAGCGAGCTTCGGGTTCCCCCAGCACGTCAACGGCTACTTGGAGGGCGCTCACGACGCGCTGCTTCGTTACGGGCACCTGAGCGGGGCGTCCCTCGCCAACGCGCTGGACCACGGTGCGCAGCGGCGGGCCGTCTACTACAACAAGCGCCTCGCCGCCGGCAACAGCCACGCGCCGATGCTGGCTTTGTCGTCCGCACTGCAAGCCGTCAACGCAACTTCAATGTCCTACCCCAAGTTTACCACCCCCTAGAAAAAGTCATTTGCAATCAACATCTTGCGTTGACTGAAATGGGCAAGTGGCACTACAAAGTGCCGCGTTGTGGATTCTAGATCGTGGTCTTGCGCGTTCCTCCGGGCCGGGGATCGATGCCGAGGGCGTCGTAGATCTTCCGCAGGGCGGGTTCGGCGCGGGTGGCCTTGCGCACGTGCAGGGCGCGGCCGTCGGCGCAGCGGAACGTCGCGGTGACGCGCTGCTGGCCGTCGAGGATGTTGCGCAGGGTGTTCCAGCTGCCGTCGACGCCCTTCTCGCGCAGCGCGGCGCGCAGCACCTGCACGAGCTGGTAGGCGAGGACGGTGATGAACAGGTGCCCTTCGGCGCGCGCCTGCTTGTGGTGGTACACGGGGCGCAGGCCGAGTTCGGACTTCAGCGAGCGGAACACGGCCTCGACGTCGGTCAGGGTGGCGTAGGCGCGCCACAGCGTCTCCTCGTCCCAGTCGGTCTCGCTGCTGCGCAGGCAGTACACGCCCGGACAGTCGGCCATCGTGCCGGCGGCCGGGCGCCGGGTCCAGGTCACCGCCACGGCCTTCCCGCCGCTCTCGTCGGCGGCGACCTCGACGTCGTAGAGGCGCGCCGCGCCGCGGCTCTTCTCCTTGAGGCGTCCGATGCGTTCCCGGACGTATCCGATCTCCTTGCGCGTGCGCGGGCGCGACAGCCCGGCGGAGAGGTCGTCCAGCGCCGTCTCGAAGCGCCGGGCGAAGCGTTCGGCGATGCCGCGCTCCTTCTCCTCCCGCGCCGCCGAGTGGCAGCGCAGGCGCACCTCCAGGCCGTCCTCGGACAGTTCCCGGACCAGCCGCACCGCGCCGCCGGACTTCGCCCGGATGGACACCGCCTGCGACGCGTCGAACGTCCGCTTCGACTCCCGGCTCACCACCAGATGGCGGTAGCCCTCCCGCCGCAGCCAGGCCAGCCGGTCCTCCGTCGCCACGCCGCGGTCCATCACCACCAGGGCGCCGTCCGGCGCGCCCAGCGACTGCAGCATCTCGGCCAGCGTGCCGCTCTCGGCGACGTTGCCGGCGAACACCCGCGAGCGGCGCGCGAAGCCGCTCGCGTCCAGCGCCAGCCCCAGGGTCAGCAGCGGACGGTCGCTGCGCTTCTCCTTCGAGCGCCCGCGCGCCGCCTTCGGCATCGCCGCCGCGCCGCCCTCGAAGAACGTGTTCGTCAGGTCGTACAACGTCACCGTCGGCGCCAGGCCGAACAGCCCCGAGGCACGCTCGAACAGCCGGTCCTCGATGGCGTCGCGGTGCGCCAGCAGCGCGTCCGACGCCCGGTACAGGCGCATCGACCCCATCGTCTCGAAGTCCGCGTCGAGCAGTTCCCCCAGGGCGCTGCGCTCCGCCAGCCAGCGCCGCGTCTCCCGCTCCGACGCCGGATGCGCCATGCGCCCGACGACGTTGCCCACGGCCGCCGCCAGCAGCCCCGGACCCAGCCCCAGCCCCGCCAGCAGCTCGCGCAGCCGCAGCCGGTCCATCGCCCACAGCGCCGCGTGCTCCACGCCGACCGAGCGCGGGCGCGTCAGTTCCAGCGAGTCCACGTCCACGCGCCGCAGGTCCCCCGGCGCGTCCGCCGAGGCCGGCGACGCCTCGCGGGCGGCCAGCCGCGCCGCGAGCCGCTGCGCCTCCGCCTCCACCTCCGGCGGGCAGTCCAGCGGCAGTTCCATCTGCCCGGCCAGCAGTTCCTCCACGCGCTGGCAGAGCAGCGGCCAGCGTCCGCGGGGCAGCTCGAAGTGGCGGCCGAGGTTGAGCAGCGTGCGCTGGCGCACCCTGGCGCCGTCGCGCTCGGAGCGCACCAGCCGGTGGGTGTGGTACTCGGCGCCGTCGGTGGCGCGGGTACGGGTGCGGCGGACGAACATGGGGCGACGGTAACCCGCGCCCCGGGGGAGTTCAATGCCCCGCCCTCATTTTATGGCACTACATCGGCCTCTTCGGAATCGCCTTCCAGCGAAATCAACGACTTGCGACGGCCAGGCTCCGGAAAACCCCCGAATTCGTCCCGAATCGCCTGTCACGATGGTAAAGATGGGCTACGACGAAGCCAGGGCCGTCCTGGAGTCGGCCGGCTTCGATGGCCAGCGCCTGGACACGGCCATAGAGCGAGGCGCCGTGGTGCATGACGACGACGACAACGTCTCCTTCGGCATCCTTTCGTTCCACAGCCACATGGCGGCCCTGCGCGAACGCCCTCGTGGCGGGAACTGGGATGCCTGGCGTTGAACGGTGACGAAGTTCTCGGTCGGCATCTTTTCTGTTTGAACGCACGGCTCGCACAAATTGAAGGTGGAACTTTCAATTTGTGCAGACTATGGCTATGCTCGGCGGCATGATCGAGCGCATCGTCAAGCCGCGTCTTCTCCAGCTGTTCCAGCAGTACCCGTTCGTCACGGTCACGGGGCCGCGGCAGTCGGGCAAGACGACTTTGTGCCGGGATGCATTCCCGCACCTGCGCTACGTCAACTTGGAGGCGCCTGACGAACGGGATTTCGCCCAGCAGGATCCGCGCGGCTTCCTTGCGGAGATCGAAAGCGGGGCGGTCATCGACGAGGTCCAAAGGGTGCCGGACTTGCTCTCCTATCTGCAGGTCTTCGCCGACGAACGTCGTGCCAACGGCTTGTTCGTACTGACCGGCAGCCAGCACTTCCAGCTTTCGGAAGCCATTGCCCAGTCTCTGGCGGGTCGAACCGCGTTGCTGCGGCTGCTGCCGTTCTCAATGGCGGAGGTGGGTGGCACGGGCACCGAACGTCGTTTGAACGACGTCCTGCACGCCGGGTTCTATCCGCGCATCCACGACCAGGGTTTGGACCCCCAGCAAGCCCTCGGCGACTACTTCGAGACCTACGTCGAACGGGACCTCCGCTCCATAGGCCAAGTACGCAACCTCGCCGCGTTTCAACGCTTCGTGCGCATCTGCGCAGGGCGCGTTGGCAACCTGCTGAATCTGTCCGCACTGGGCGCGGATGCAGGCGTGTCGCACGCTACCGCGCAGGACTGGCTGAGCCTGTTGGAGACCAGCTACATCGCCTTTCGGATGCCGCCCTTGCACGCCAACCTCACCAAGCGGCTGGTGAAGTCGCCCAAGCTCTACTTCTACGACGTGGGACTGGCGGCCTACCTCATCGGCGTGGAACGCCCCGAGCAGATCTCCACCCATCCGTTGCGTGGCGCTCTGTTCGAGAACGCCGTGGTGGTGGAGGCGCTGAAGCACCGCTTCAACTTGGGCAAGCGCTCGAATCTGTCCTTCTTTCGCGACAGCCGCGGCTTGGAATGCGACCTCCTGTACGGATCGGACGAGCGAATGCTCGCCATCGAAGCAAAGGCCGGCGCAACCGTCGCGTCCGACTACTTCAAGGGCGTCGGCCGGGTGGCGGCTCTGCTGCCGGGCGTGGCGGGCAAAGCTCTGGTCTACGGCGGCTCGAAACCACAGAAGCGCAGCGCCGGGGAGATCGTGCCCCTAGGCGGCCTCGACAGCCTGCTGACGGCATTCGACACCGCCAACATGTCCAGATAAGCAGTTCTCGAATGCGCCGACGCTGGCGTTCATCCGATTGGTACGCTACTCGTCCATCAAGCCGCCGGCGTCGTCGTCCGCCGACGGGCTTCCGCCAAGGCGGAGCGCACCGCTTCGGGCGCCGTGCCGCCGACGTGGTTGCGCGCTGCTACGGAACCGTCCAGCGCGAGCACGTCGTAGACGTCGGGTTCAATCGCCGGCGACAGCTCTTTGAACGCCTCGATGCTTACGTCCGACAGCGCGATTCCCTGCTCGATGGCAAGCGCCACTGCTTGGCCGACGATGGCGTGGGCGTCTCGGAACGGCACGCCCTTGCGCACCAGGTAGTCGGCTAGGTCGGTTGCGGTGGCGAAACCGGCTTCGGCGGCGCGGCGCATGGCTTCGGGGTTCGGTTCCAGCGCCGAGACGATGCCGGCCATCGCTTGCAGGCAGTCGAGCAGGGTGTCGGCGGTGTCGAACAGGGGCTGCTTGTCCTCCTGGTTGTCGCGGTTGTAGGCCAGGGGCTGGCCCTTCATCAGCACCAGGAGCGCCTGCAGGTTGCCGATCAGCCGGCCGCTCTTGCCGCGGATCAGCTCGGCGACGTCCGGGTTCTTCTTCTGCGGCATGATGCTCGAACCGGTGCAGTAGGCATCCGGCAGCGTCACGAAATCCCAGTGCGGCGCGGTCCACAGCACCAGCTCTTCGCACCAGCGGGAAAGATGCACGGCGGCGATGCTGGCCGCGGCGCAGAACTCCAGCGCGAAGTCGCGGTCGCTGACGGCATCGAGGGAGTTGCCGCTTGGCGCGTCGAAGCCGAGTTCGGCGGCGGTCTGCGCCCGGTCGATGGGGAAGGTGGTGCCGGCCAGCGCGGCGCTGCCGAGGGGCGAGACGTTCAGCCGCCGCCGGCAGTCGCGAAAGCGCTCGCGGTCGCGCGCCGCCATCTCGAACCACGCCAGCAGATGGTGCGCGAAGGTCACTGGCTGGGCGGCTTGCAGATGGGTGAAGCCGGGCATGACGGTTTCGACGTGCCGCTCCGCCAGATCGGTCAGCGCCGTCATCAGCGCCGTCAAGCGCTGGTCGACGTCGTCGATGCGATCGCGCAGCCACAGGCGCACGTCCGTGGCCACCTGGTCGTTGCGCGAGCGGCCGGTGTGCAGCTTCTTGCCGGCGTCGCCAATCAGCTCTGTGAGACGCGCCTCGATGTTCATGTGGACGTCTTCCAGGGACTCGCGCCAGACGAACTCGCCACGCTCGATCTCCTCGCGGATGGCGGCCAGGCCATCGACGATGGCGCGATGTTCCGATGCGGCAAGAACGCCGATGCCATGCAGCATGTTGGCGTGGGCGATGGAGCCTTGGATGTCGTAGTGGTATAACCGCGCATCGGTTTGCACGGACGCGGTGAATCGAGACACGAACTCGTCCGTGGGTTCGGAAAAGCGCCCGCCCCACAAGCTGGGGTTGGCAGGGCGCCGGGGTTTTCGATTCACGGGTGGTTCGCTCGCGCATGAGAGCCGTGGTAGCCGCAGTATAGGGGCGAACTCGCCTTGCCAAACAGCCGCCCGCGCATCCGCATCGCCACCCGCCGCAGCCAGCTGGCCATCGCCCAGGCGAACGCCGTTGCCGAGCGGCTGCGCGCGCTTGAACCCGGCCTGCGCACGGAGCTGCTGGAAATCACCACCCAAGGCGATCGCGCCAGTGCCGAGGACGCGCCCCTCACCAGCAAAGGCGCGTTCGTCGAGGCGCTGGAAGACGCCTTGTCGAGCAGCCGCGCCGACCTCGCCGTCCACAGCATGAAGGACGTGCCCGGCAGCGTGCCGGACCACTTCGCCCTGGTCGCCTTCGGGGAACGAGCGGATGCCCGGGACGCGCTGCTGACCCGGCAGCGGAACGGCCCCGGCAACCTCGGCGGGCTGCCGCCCGGGGCCCGGGTCGGCACCTCCAGCCTGCGCCGCCGCACCCAGCTCCTGGCGTCCCATCCACTGCTTGAAGTGGCACCGCTGCGCGGCAACGTCGACACCCGCTTGCGGCGGCTCGACGCTGGCGACGTGGATGCCCTGCTGCTGGCGTGCGCCGGCTTGGATCGTCTGGGCCTGGGCCGGCGCATCGACCAGCGGCTCGGTGTCGAGGTCTTGGTTCCGGCACCCGGCCAAGGCGCGCTGGCGGTGGAGTACTCCGCCGAACGCGAAGATCTGGACGAGTTGCTCGGCAGAGCGGCCGACGAACCTTCGCAACGGGCTGTGGCCGCCGAACGGCTGCTTGCCCGGCAGCTGGGCGCGGACTGCGCAACGCCCCTCGGCGTCCACTGCCAGCCGGCGGAGTCTGCTTGGCGGCTGGTGGCCGTGCTCGCGGACGCTTCCCGCCAAGTCCTGCGTGTTGAACTCGCCGGCGCAGCACCGCTTGCCTTGGCCGAGGCCGCCGCCGAACGGCTGCTCGCGCTGGGTGCCGCCGAACTGCTGAACGCCAATCGCTGAAGGTTCGATGCGGGTTTGGATCACACGCACGCAGCCCGGCGCGGACCGCCTCGCCAAGGCTCTGACGGCGCATGGCTACGAGACCTTCGCCGCGCCCGTGCTGGGTATTGAACGAGTGCCTTCGCAACCGCCGGAGGGCAGTTTCGAGCAGGTGGTGTTCGTCTCTGAACACGCCGTCGCCGAAGCCGTTGCCAACGGCTGTCTGCGCGCCTCCTGGCGCGGTTGTCCGTGGCTGGCCATCGGCGCTGCGGCGCACCGCCTGCTGCGCGGCCACGGCGTCGCGCCCGGCATGGCGCCCGCGGCTTCCTCCGAAGACCTGATCGAAAGGTTGCGCCCAGCGCCGAAACGGATGTTGATCGTCAAGGGCGAGGGCGGCAGCGAAACCCTGCAACGCTGGTTGCGCGAGGCGAACGGAGAAGCTGCGGAGTGGAACGTCTACCGACGGCGGCCGCTGTCGCCGGACATCGCCGGCGAGGCCATCGATGCGATCGCCGCCGGCAGCGGCGAAGGCCTGCGGGTGGTGCAAAGACTGTGGTTCGGCGACCGCCGATCGGCCGCGGTGCCGCTCCTGGCGCCGTCGTCGCGGGTTGCCGACATGGCAGAGCGGTTGGGTTTCCACAACGTGGTTGTTACCCTCGGCGCCAACCCCGATGCCGTGCTCGAAGGGCTTTGCGCCCAATCGAAGCAGTCGCGGGGTTGCGGGGGTCGCTGGGAATGAGCGGGAGGAGTGCGTGAGCGAAGCCGAGCCGACGGATCCGCCGGGGGCGCCCGAAGAGCCGGTGCCCGCGAGGCCACGTTCAGGACGCGGCTTGGCAGCTCTGGCGCTGTTCCTCGCTCTGCTGGCCTGTGGCGGCTCTGGCGGCGTCGCCTATTGGCTGTGGCAGCAGCAGGCGGACGACGACACCGCCGAGCGGCAGGACGCCTTGCAGGCCGAGATGGCGAACTTGCAGCAGCGCGTCGACCAGGCCGAAGACGCGCAAGCGCAGGTCGACGCCGTGCAAGAACAGCTGGAAACCCAGCTGGCCGCGCTGCAACGGTCGCAAGCCAGACTCCGCGACACCTTGGCCAGTGCCGCCAGCCAAGCCGTCAACCGGCCCGTCCAGCCCGGCAGCTGGCGCACGGCCGAGGCCGAGTATCTGCTGCGCATCGCCAACCATCGCCTGCTGATGGAACGCGACGCCCTCGGCGCCCATCGCCTGCTGAGCCTGGCGGACGAGATTCTCGCGCAGGTGGACGGCTTCGCCTACCACGACGTGCGCGTCCTGCTGGCCGACGAACTCGCCGCGCTCCGCGACACCCGCCACGTCGATGTGCAGGGCGTCTATCTGCGCCTGCAAGCGCTCCGGGACGCGATGGGCAGACTGCCGCTGCGCCTCGCCGAATACACCGCTCGGCAGGAAGATGCCGCCGAAGCATCCGCGCACGCCGAGGCGTCCCTGCTGGACGCTTTGCTGGAACGCTTGGCGGGCCTCGTTCGCTTCCGCCGTCACGACGAGGATCAAGTGCGGCCGCTCTTGGCGCCGCGCCAGGCCGACTATCTGGAACTGCGCCTCGGCCTGGCGCTGGACCGCGCCCAGCTGGCCGCGCTGCGCTTCGACGAAGGCGTCTACCGGGGAAGCCTGAACGACGCTCGGGACTTGCTGCGTCGCTACGTCGACAGCACCCGCCGGCAATCCATCGAGGTGGCTGCCCAGCTCGGCGAGCTGGCCGCGTTGGACATCGCCACGCCACTGCCGGACATCTCGGCATCGCTGGCCAGGCTGGCGGAGATTCGCCAAGCCCGCACCGCCGAGCAGGCCGCCCGATGACTCGGCTGCTGATCGCCGCGGCGGTTGCCCTGGCCCTTGGCGGTGCGCTGGCCGTGCTGTTGCTGCGCGACCCAGGCTACGTGCTGATCTCCTACGCCAGGACGACGTTGGAGACCAGCCTCTGGTTCGCCGTGCTGGCACTGCTGCTGCTGTTGCTGACGATCTACGCGATCTCGTTCGTCGCTCGCCGGAGCTTGCGCGGCGGTGCCCGGCTGGGCGCCTGGATGTCTTCGCGCCGGCACCGCTCGGCGCGCCTGCGCGCGCGGCAGGGTGCCATGCTGCTGGCAGAAGGCCGCTGGCAGGAAGCCGGCCGGGCGCTTGCCGCGGCACGGTCGCCGGACACGCCGCTGTTGGAGAACTTCGCGCTGGCCCAGGCGCTGAACGAAGCCGGGGATTTCAACGCCAGAGACGAGGCATTGGAACAAGCCAAGGGCGACGCCGAGGACGAGTCCGCGTTCGTCGCGGAGCTGGTGCGCTCGGAACTGCAGCAGGCCAAGGGCCAGTGGCAGGAGAGCGTCGCCACGTTGCAGCCGCTGCAACGGCAGAAGGCACGCCACCCGCTGGTTCTACAGCGCCTGTTCGCCGCCTACCAGGCGCTCGATCAGTGGGACGCCGTGGCGGAACTGGCGCCGTCCCTGCCGGAAGACCTGGACGCAGCAACGCAAGCCGCCATCTGGCGCTATCGTCTTGCCAAGAGCCAGCACAGCGACGATGCCGCGCGCCATGCCAGCAACACTTGGAAGGCCGCGCCGAAGTCCCTGCGCGACGATGAAGACCTGCTCTTGGACTACGTGGGGATTCTGGTTCGCGGCGGCGCTCTCGATGCCGCGGAGGCCGCGCTGCGGCAAGGCGTCAAGCGCCGCTGGACCACCTCGTGGGTGCGTCGCTACGGCGAGATCCGCGCCAATCCGAAGGCCCAGCTGACCACCGCCTCGGCCTGGCTGAAGGACCATGCCGAGGACGCGACGCTGCTGCTGACCGTCGGCCGGCTGGCGCTGGCGGCAGGGGATTCGCAACGCGGCCGCGAGTGCCTCGAAGCAAGCGCCAAGGCGCAGCCCGACGCGGACGCCCTGGTGGAACTGGCAACGCTAAGCGAGGCGAACGGCGACCTGCCCGCGGCCAATCGGTATTTTCGCCAAGCTCTCGCGGCCCCGGAAGCGCTCAACCAACCAGCGCCGACCGCGTGAAACCAGCGCCGCGCGAACGAATGGCCTAGCGCCCGCCGCGCATCGAGGCGAAGAACTCCTCGTTGGTCTTGGTTTCCTTCAGCTTGTCGACCATGAACTCGATGGCGGCGATGTCGTCCATGTCGTGCAGCAGCTTGCGCAGAATCCAGACGCGCTGCAGTTCGTCGTTGGAGAGCAGCCGTTCCTCGCGGCGGGTGCCGGAGCGGCGGATGTTGATGGCCGGCCAAACGCGCTTCTCGGCGATCTTGCGCTCCAGGTGGATTTCCAAGTTGCCGCGGCCCTTGAACTCCTCGTAGATCACTTCGTCCATCTTCGAGCCGGTGTCGATCAGCGCCGTGGCGACGATGGTCAGGCTGCCGCCCTCGATGAAGTTGCGGGCGGCGCCGTAGAAGCGCTTCGGGCGCTCCAGCGCGTTGGCGTCGACGCCGCCGGTGAGCACCTTGCCGGAGGACGGCACGATGGTGTTGTAGGCGCGCGCCAGGCGGGTGATGGAGTCGAGCAGGATGACGACGTCCTTCTGGTGTTCCACCAGGCGCTTGGCCTTCTCGATGACCATCTCGGCCACCTGAACATGGCGCGAAGGCGGCTCGTCGAAGGTGCTGGCCACCACTTCGCCGCGCACCATGCGCCGCATGTCGGTGACTTCCTCGGGGCGTTCGTCGATCAGCAGCACGATGAGCACGACGTTGGGATTGTTGGCGGCGATGGAGTCCGCGACGTTCTGCAGCATCAGCGTCTTGCCCGCTTTCGGCGGCGACACGATCAGCGCCCGCTGACCCTTGCCGATGGGGGCGATGAGGTCGACGATGCGGGAGGAGAGGTCCTGGCTGGTGCCGTTGCCGCGTTCCAGGGTCAGGCGTTCGTCGGGGAAATCGGGCGTCAGGTTCTCGAATAGGATTTTCTGCTTCTTGGAATGCGGCTCGCTGAAGTTCACCTCGTCGATCTTCAGCAGCGCGAAGTAGCGCTCGCCGCCGCCCTTCGGCGGTCTGATCTTGCCAGCGATGCCGTCCCCCGTGCGCAGGTTGAACCGGCGTATCTGGTTCTGCGAGACGTAGATGTCGTCCGGCCCGGCGAGGTAGGAACTGTCCGCCGAACGCAGGAAGCCGTAGCCGTCCGGCAGGATCTCCAGCGTCCCTTCGCCGTAGATGTCCTCGCCGTTGGTGGCCTGACGGCGCAGGATCGCCGCTACCACCTCCTGCTTGCGCGAACGCGCCAGGTTGTCGAGGCCCATGTCGTGGGCCATGTCGACCAGTTCGCCTACGGGCTTTCGTTTCAGGTCTGTCAGATTCATGGATGGTTCTTCAATGGGAACAAGGGGTGGAATGGAGAGGGGCGGCGCATTGCGTGCGCTCTTGGGGTGGTGGCGGATGGGTGGTTGGGAGGCGGCGGAGCTGCTTTGCGGTTCGCCGGGGCGAACCTTAACACAGGCGTTTTGCGCCTTGCCAGCGCGTTGATTGCAGCCATCGCGGCCGTGGCGGGCACCGCAGCCACGGCCGCCGCCGTCCGCCGCGCCGCCATCTTGCGGCGCGGCCTGCTGCCTGGTGACGTGGCCCAGGCATCAGATGTTGCTGTCCAGGAAGGACGCTAGCTGCGACTTCGACAGGGCGCCGACCTTGGTGGCCTCCACCTCGCCGTTGCGGAACAGCATCAGCGTCGGGATGCCGCGGATGCCGTACTTCGGCGGCGTCTGCTGGTTCTCGTCGATGTCCAGCTTGCACACCTGCACGCGGCCGGCGTACTCCTCGGCGATCTCTTCGAGAATCGGCGCGATCATCTTGCAGGGCCCGCACCACTCGGCCCAGTAGTCCACGAGTACCGGTTTGTCGGCGCCGAGGACTTTGTCGTCCCATTCGGCGTCGGTAATGTGTTGAATGTGCTCCGACATTGGCGGCTCCTTTGGTGGTAAGCGGTGGATGGCAGGAAGGCAACGGTTGCGCATGCTACACCGTTGCTCGGCAACATTGGACGAAACCCCGCGCCGGCAAGGTTGGAGGGCTGCCAGCGACGCGAATACAGTAGCACACTCTGGCGCCTCATCGAGCCCCAGTCGCCAGCGGCGAACGCCGTGCCCTAGAGCTCGCTGGCCACGCTCATTGTTGGCTGTCGAGACCCGGCCGAGAACGGCCGCTGTCGGGGACGTAGACCATCTCCCATTCCCGGGGATCGATCCATTCCGCCCACCGCGTGCTGCCGTACAGCGCTCCGAGCGGCGATGTTCGGCAGGCCGGAGCTTGCGTCGACTTTCGATGGGCGAAAGCGGCGAAAGCCGCGGCAACTTTCAGCGATTTCTTACGTGGCGCATGGCGGATGTCGCTTTTCTTCGCCGAACCGGACCGTCCATGCTGGCGGAGTGTACGAAGACGAAATCAGCCACGTCGCCTTTGCCGACCCCGAGATGGTGCGCCACCTGCTCGTCCTGCTGCCGGGAGACGTCGTGGCGGGGCTGGACACGAGCCGGCTGCGGCGGCTGCCCACCAAGCAAGTTGGAAGGGGTGCCCGCCAGCGCGTGGCCGACATGGCCTGGGCCGTCGGTGCGCCGACGCCGGAGCGCCCAGACGCCGAGGCGCTGCTGGTGATCGAATTTCAGTCAGCACCGCATGTCCACATGGCGTTGCGCATGGAAGCCTACGTGGTTCTGCTGCGCCAGGAGATGGTCGCCAAACTGCCGGCCGCCGCTGGCCTGCCGCCCGTGCTGCCGGTGCTGGTCTACACCGGCGACCGCCCCTGGCGGCCGCCCAGCTTGCGGCAGCTGACCGCGCCGGCACCGGCCGGGCTGCGGCGCTGGCAGCCGGAACTGGAGATGCTGACGCTTGACGCGGCGACGCCGAGCGCGGAGGATGGCGAAGTCAATCCGGCGGCGGCGCTGCTGCACTTGCAGCGCTGCCGACGACAGGAGGAACTGCCCGCTCTGGCTGCGGCGTTGTTCGGCGCGTTGCGACGAAACGGGCTTCTGGCGCTTGCGGAGCGGCTGTCCGACGCGCTGATGCAGATGCTGGCGGCGCGCTTCGGCGGCGAGACCGGCGTGGGACACGCAGAGGAACTGCAGCGCGCACTGCGCTACATGGAGGAACCGAGAATGCTGGCGGAAACAGTCACGCAATGGCGCCAGGAGGCGCTCGACGAGGGCAGGCGGCAGGGCGTGTCCGAAGGCAGGCGGCAGGGCGTGTCCGAGGGCAGGCGGCAGGGCGTGTCCGAAGGCATGTCGCACGAACGGGCGCTGTTGGGGCGCCAAGCGGCGCGACGGTTCGGCGTCGCCGCGGGCGATGCGCTGGTGGCCCTGCTGGCGAACGAGGAAGAAGCCGAACGGCTCGCGCAAGTGGGCGACCTGGTGGTCGACTGCGCAAGCGCGGAGGAACTGCTGCGGCGCGGCAGAGGCCTGCTCAACGGCAGGAGCTAGCTCAGCTCAGTTCGTTCACCGCTGCTCAACCGCGCCCGCGATTCGATGGCGTGCTCCACGACGCCAATTGCGGCCCGCTGGCGCTTCCCGCGTTTCCTTGCAGCCGTCATCGCGGTTCCTTTCGCCGGCATCCACGAACCCGGCTTGAGTCAGATCGCGGTAGCTCCTTTCCTTGCCGTCAAATGTCGCACACCCGCAGCTTCACTGCTGGCTGTCGAGACCCGGCCCAGAACGGCTGCCGTCGGGGACGTAGACCATCTCCCATTCCCGAGGATCGATCCGTTCCGGCCACCGCGTGCTGTCGTCGTACAACGCCCCGCGCAGCGACATTGGCTGTCCAAGCGCAGCGGCGAGGTCCGCTCCCCGCAGGTCCGCCTCGTCGAAAATCGCGTAGATGAACGAATTGCCGAAGTGTGCGCCGCGGAGATCGGCGCCCTTCAAGTTCGAGTAGAGTAAAGATGTCACCCGGTTGCAGTCTTGGCAGCCAAGCCGCGCACCGCGCAGGTTGGCGCCCCGCAAGTCGACACCGAATAGAGCAACCATCTCCATGGCCGTTCCCCGCAGATCCGCGTCCCGAAGATCGGCACCGTGTAGATTGGTAGCGTTGAGGACGGCGTCCTTCAAGTTGGCACTCCGCAGGTCTGCATACGCGAGCCTTGCACCGTCAAAGCTGGCGTCCTGAAGGTTAGCGTGCGCCAGATCAACGAACTGCAGATCGGTATCCCCGAAGTCTCGCCCGCGCAGGTTCAGATGTTCCTGGTCGCCGTACCGCCAACGATCCAGCTTGTCCCAGTTGGTCGTGTCCCACTCCCATTCCTCGTTCCGTGTTCTCTTTCGCCCCGCTTTGGTTCCAGCTTCGCTTCGCTCTCCTTCGACAGGCATTGTGCGCATCGAGGCGGCCGCGCTGCCGCCCGCGACAGCAGAGTCGGCAGACGCCACGTCAGCCGAACCAAGTGCCTTCCAGGGGCGGGGGGCGCCTACGAGGGTCCCTGGGGCAGTCGGCAGGCCGTCATGCGCCGGCGCGGGATCGCCAGCCGCCTTTGGCGACGAACGCTCAGCGGCTGACGCAATCTCCGAGTCGGCTGACGAGGCATCTTCCTCGGAGCCAAGCCCCGTCAGCAAGGCGAACCCGCCAGCGGAGAAGAGGATCAAGAGGGCAAGCAGCAATATGGTCTTCGTTCGACGGCTTTCCACTTCCGACTCACTGCTGGCTGTCGAGGCCCGGCCCAGAACGGCTGCCGTCGGGGACGTAGACCATCTCCCATTCCCGAGGATCGATCCGTTCCGGCCACCGCGTGCTGTCGTCGTACAACGCCCCGCGCAGCGACATTGGCTGTCCAAGCGCAGCGGCGAGGTCCGCTCCCCGCAGGTCCGCCTCGTCGAAAATCGCGTAGATGAACGAATTGCCGAAGTGTGCGCCGCGGAGATCAGCGCCCTTCAAGTTCGAGTAGAGTAAAGATGTCACCCGGTTGCAGTCTTGGCAGCCAAGCCGCGCACCGCGCAGGTTGGCGCCCCGCAAGTCGACACCGAATAGAGCAACCATCTCCATGGCCGTTCCCCGCAGATCCGCGTCCCGAAGATCGGCACCGTGTAGATTGGTAGCGTTGAGGACGGCGTCCTTCAAGTTGGCACTCCGCAGGTCTGCATACGCGAGCCTTGCACCGTCAAAGCTGGCGTCCTGAAGGTTAGCGTGCGCCAGATCAACGAACTGCAGATCGGTATCCCCGAAGTCTCGCCCGCGCAGGTTCAGATGTTCCTGGTCGCCGTACCGCCAACGATCCAGCTTGTCCCAGTTGGTCGTGTCCCACTCCCATTCCTCGTTCCGTGTTCTCTTTCGCCCCGCTTTGGTTCCAGCTTCGCTTCGCTCTCCTTCGACAGGCATTGTGCGCATCGAGGCGGCCGCGCTGCCGCCCGCGACAGCAGAGTCGGCAGACGCCACGTCAGCCGAACCAAGTGCCTTCCAGGGGCGGGGGGCGCCTACGAGGGTCCCTGGGGCAGTCGGCAGGCCGTCATGCGCCGGCGCGGGATCGCCAGCCGCCTTTGGCGACGAACGCTCAGCGGCTGACGCAATCTCCGAGTCGGCTGACGAGGCATCTTCCTCGGAGCCAAGCCCCGTCAGCAAGGCGAACCCGCCAGCGGAGAAGAGGATCAAGAGGGCAAGCAGCAATATGGTCTTCGTTCGACGGCTTTCCACTTCCGACTCACTGCTGGCTGTCGAGGCCCGGCCCAGAACGGCTGCCGTCGGGGACGTAGACCATCTCCCACTCCCGGGGATCGATCCGTTCCGGCCACCGCGTGCTGTCGTCGTACAACGCCCCGCGCAGCGACATTGGCTGTCCAAGTGTAGCGGCGAGGTCAGCTCCCCGCAGATCTGCCTCGTCGAAAGCCGTTGCGTTGATGAACGAATTGCCGAAGTGTGCGCCGCGCAGATCGGCACCCTTCAAGTTCGAGTTGACTAAATATGACACCCGGTTGCAGTTTTGGCAGCCAAGCCGCGCACCGCGCAGGTTGGCGCCCCGCAAGTCGACACTGTATAGAAACACCAACTCCATGGCGGTTCCCTGCAGATCCGCGTCCCGAAGATCGGCACCGTTTAGACTGGTCGCGTTGAGGACGGCGTCCTTCAAGTTGGCACTCCGCAGGTCGGCCCCCGCGAGCTTTGCGCCGTCAAAGCTGGCGTCCTGAAGATCGGCGTGCGCCAGATCAACGAACTGCAGTTCGGCATCCCCGAAGTCTCGCCCGCGCAGGTTCGGCTGTTCCTGGTCGCCGTACCGCCAACGATCCAGCTTGTCCCGGTTGGTCGTGCGCCACTCCCATTCCTCGTTCCGTGTTCTCTTTCTCCCCGCTTTGGTTCCAGTTTCGCTTCGCTCTCCTTCGACAGGCATTGTGCGCGTCGAGGCGGCCGCGCTGGGGCCCGCGACAGCAGAGTCGGCCGACGCCACGTCAGCCGAACCATGTGCCTTCCCAGGGCCGAGGGAGTCCAACAGGTTCCCGCCGTCTGCGCCCTGGCGCGGCAGTCTTGACGCAGTCGGCAGGCCGTCATGCGCCGGCGCGGGATCGCCAGCCCCTTTGGCGACGAACGCTCAGCGGCTGACGCAATCTCCGCGTCGGCGGACAAGGCACCTTCCTCGGAACCAAGCCCCGTCAGCAAGGCGAACCCGCCAGCGGAGAAGAGGATCAAGAGGGCAAGCGGCAATATGGTCTTCGTTCGACTGCTTTCCACTTCCGACTCACTGCTGGCTGTCGAGACCCGGCCCAGAACGGCTGCCGTCGGGGACGTAGACCATCTCCCACTCCCGGGGATCGATCCGTTCCGGCCACCGCGTGCTGTCGTCGTACAACGCCCCGCGCAGCGATCTTGGCAGTCCATCCGTAGCGGCGAGGTCCGCTCCCCGCAGGTCCGCCTCGTCGAAAACCGTTGCGTCGATGAACGAGTTGCCGAAGTGTGCGCCGCGCAGATCGGCACCCTTCAAGTTCGAGTTGATTAAAGATGACACCCGGTTGCAGTTTTGGCAGCCAAGCCGCGCATCGCGCAGGTTGGCGCCCCGCAAGTCGACACTGAATAGCGACACCATCTCCATGGCGGTTCCCTGCAAATCCGCGTCCCGAAGATCGGCACCGTATAGACTGGTCGCGTTGAGGACGGCGTCCTTCAAGTTGGCACTCCGCAGGTCGGCCCCCGCGAGCTTTGCGCCGTCAAAGCTGGCGTCCTGAAGATCGGCGTGCGCCAGATCAACGAACTGCAATTCGGCATCCCCGAAGTCTCGCCCGCGCAGGTTCGGCTGTTCCTGGTCGCCGTAACGCCAACGATCCAGCTTGTCCCGGTTGGTCGTGCGCCACTCCCATTCCTCGTTCAGTGTTCTCTTTCGCCCCGCTTTGGTTCCAGCTTCGCTTCGCTCTCCTTCGACAGGCATTGTGCGCATCGAGGCGGCCGCGCTGCCGCCCAGGACAGCGGAGTCGGCCGACGCCACGTCAGCCGAACCATGTGCCTTCCAAGGGCGGGGAGCGCCTACGAGGGTCCCTGGCGCAGTCGGCAGGCCGTCATGCGCCGGCGCGGGATCGCCAGCCGCCTTTGGCGACGAACGCGCAGCGACTGGCGCAATCTCCGCGTCGGTTGACAAGGCATCTTCCTCGGGACTAAGCCCCGTCAGCAAGGCAAACCCGCCAGCAGAGCAGAGGATCAAGAGGGCAAACAGCAACACAGTCTTTCGTTCGACGGCTTCCACTTCCGACTCTCCTTCCGTTTCATCGTTGGCTAATCCCAATAGCACGCGGCTGTCTCGTCGCGGGAGTTTATGTGCCTCTTTTGTTGCGCCATGCAGGCCGGGAAAGTGGTCTGGCCGTGGTCAATCAAAGCTCCGTGTACCCAGCAAGTGCAAACAAACTTGGCTCCTTCTTTGTCCCAGATCTGGTCGCAATAGTCCCAATTCCAAGTTCCTCCTCCCTGTTCACACACTTCGGCTTCTGACAGGGCAGGCGGGTCGTCCGATCCGTCGGCAGAGTCGTCCTCCGGCTCCGGCGGAGGAAACTCGCATCCACCGTTCACCCACTCTCCTCCCTCAGCAGCGCACTCTTTCTCCAGATTACTCACCGAGCCGTCCCCCGATCCGCCGCCACCACCGCCGCCCCCCGATCCGCCACCGCCACCACCGCCACCGCCCGAACCGCCGCAGATGACATGGTCGGCGTTCGCGTTCTGTTCGCACCAAGCTTCGAGCGTCATGCCATCGCAAGTTATCTTGCCATCGCTATCTTGCGTGCAATTCGAAGGCATCGGGGCCTGAACGATAACTTCCTCTGTCGTCGCCTGAGCGGGTTGCCCGCCGAGTAGCATCGCCGCTAGCCCCCCAACCGCCAGTACGCGGAACAGCACCCGAAGAGGAAGACCTCCCCCTTCCGAAAGACGCCATGCA
The DNA here is from genome assembly GCA_965199875.1 of Candidatus Azotimanducaceae bacterium. Classification (GTDB taxonomy): domain Bacteria; phylum Pseudomonadota; class Gammaproteobacteria; order Pseudomonadales; family Azotimanducaceae; genus VXYL01. The sequence goes on from OZ241346.1 coordinate 1,858,257, forward strand.
TGCCATCGCGCCCCGCGCCATGCGAGAAAGGGGTAGCGTGTCAGTTTGACTATTGCGGACAGCTGCGACGTTCGGCAAGGCTGCCTTTCGACGTACCGCTCTTCGGCGTCACCAACGGCGACGTTCATGGACAGGACGGTGTTGACGACCACGTCCGGAGGACGCTTTTCGCTGTTCGGGCCAGTTGGCATGGGCCTCTCCCTCGTTCGATCAGCCGCAACCTACAAGCTTCCACGGCCTATGGAAACAGGACGAACGTGCAGTATCGACGACGCACTGCCAGCGACATGGCTATACCCCGCATACCACACTGGCGCCTCATCCGAGCGCCGGTCGCCAGCGCGAACGCCTTGCCCTACAGCTCGCTGGCAACGCGCTTGGCGAAGTAGGTGAGGATGCCGTCGGCGCCGGCGCGCTTGATGCACAGCAGCGACTCCAATACGGCCTGGGGTTGCAGCCAGCCGTTGTTCAGCGCGGCCATCAGCATCGCGTACTCGCCGCTGACCTGGTAGACGAACGTGGGGGCGCCGAAGGCGTCCTTCACGCGGGTGACGATGTCGAGGTACGGCATGCCCGGCTTCACCATCACCATGTCGGCGCCTTCCTCCAGGTCGAGTTCGATCTCGCGCAGCGCCTCGTCGCTGTTGGCCGGGTCCATCTGGTAGGTCATCTTGTCGCCGCGCCCCAGGGTGGACGCCGAGCCCACCGCGTCGCGGAAGGGCGCGTAGAACGCCGAAGCGTACTTGGCGGAGTAGGCCATGATCTGGGTGTTGACGAAGCCGTCCTCCTCGAGCGCTTGGCGAATGGCGCCGACGCGCCCGTCCATCATGTCCGAAGGCGCGATCACGTCGGCGCCGGCGGCGGCGCACACCAGGGACTGGGCAACCAGCGCCGATACCGTTTCGTCGTTCAAGACGTAGCCTTCGGCGTCCTGGACGCCGTCGTGGCCGTGGGTGGTGTAGGGGTCCAGCGCCGCATCGGTGACGACGCCGAGTTCTGGCAACTCGCTCTTCACCGCCGCTACCGCTTGGGGGATCAGGCCGTCCGGGTTCGCCGCCTCGCGGCCGTCGGCTGTCTTCAGCCCATCTTCGACGTTGGGGAAGATCGCCACCGCGGGAACGCCCAGCTGCGCCGCCGCTTCTGCCTCCTGCACCAGCTGATCGATGCTCAGGCGGTCGATGCCAGGCATGGAGTCCACCGGCTGGCGCACGTTGCTGCCGTCGATCACGAACATCGGGTAGATGAGGTCGTTGGCCGTCAACGTCGTTTCGCGCAGCAGACGGCGGGAGAAGTCGGCGCGGCGATTGCGCCGCATTCGCGTGTTTGGAAAGCTCATGGCGAGTGCGGAGCAGCTTGGTCTGCTCTACAGCGCTTGCAGGCGAATCGAGCCGCCGCTGGTGCGCAAGCGCAGCTCGGGCCCGCCTTCGTTCAGGCTGCCGCTGACGGACTTCTTGGATGCGTCGCCCGCGAAGGCCAGGTCGTCCGCCAGCCGAACGCGCCCGCCGCTGGTGGTGCCGTGGACCCGAAGCCCGACGTCGCTCGCCAAGTGGACGTTGATGGAACCGCCGCTGGTGGTCAACTGGCTGTCCTTCTCCGGCTGCCCGGTGAGCGCCAGCTGAATGCTGCCGCCGGAGGTCTTGGCATCCACCGCCTTGGCGCTGCTGATGGCGATGCTGCCGCCGCTGGTCCTGGCCCGAACCCCGCCACCGGCGTGTTCGATGGCGATGCTGCCGCCGCTGGTCTCGGCGCGGACGTGCCCGTCTACCTCGCCGACGCCGATGGCGCCGCCGCCGGAGGTCTTGGCCCAAACTCCGGCACTGGCGTATTCGATGAGGATGCTGCCGCCGCTGGTCTCGGCGCGGACGTGCCCGTCCACCTCGCCGACGCCGATGGCGCCGCCGCTGGTCTTGGCCCGAACTCCGCCACCAGCGTATTCGATGGCGATGCTGCCGCCGCTGGTCTTGGCGCGGACGTACCCGTCCACCTCGCCAACGCCGATGGTTCCGCCAGAGGTGGTCAGCTCGACGTTGAACGCTTCTGGCGTCTCCACTTCGATCACCAGCTGCTGGCCCCGCCCTAGGCCGCCGAGCCAGCTGCCGCGTCTCCTGACGCCGACGTGCAGCTGCCGGTCGCTGGCGTCGAAGGCGATGTCGAAGTCCTCCTCGATGTCGGCGGCGGCGTCTTCGCCCCGACGGATGGCCACGCGAACTCCTTCGCCGCCGCCGCGAACGTCGATCCTTGCGGCTTCGGCGTCGATGATCAGCGTGCCGCCCGAGGCGATGGCGAACTCTCGGGCGATGGGCGCCTCCGCCGCGGCAAGCTCGCTCACGAAGGCGGAGAAACACAGTGCCGCGCCGCAGGCCGCAGCGCGGGAGAGCCGTCGAGACATGGGTTATCCTCTTGCCACCGCATCGCCAGCAACTCTACGGTCAAAGAAACCATGACGCAAACCACGGCTGAACCAGCGCCGACCGCGGCGGAGCACGCCGCCGGGATGGCCGGCTACATCGACGAAGGCCTGCGTCTGGGCCAAGAGATCGGCAACCGCGGCCCGGTGCGCTTCAAGGCGGGCACGCAACTGGCCGACGACATCCTGGACGCCTACTGGCAGCACGGCTTCTACGTCTTCGAGAACCTCATCGGCGAAGCGGAGCTGGCCGAGCTGCGCACCGACATGGCCAGCGTGCTCGAACGCGCCCCGACCGGGCGGCATTCGGAAGTGGACGCCCAGGGACGTCCGGCGCTGGGGCTGGAGTTCAAGAAGCCCACCTTCACCTTCGTCAAACCCTTGAGCGATCCAGTGGGCGGCACCGCTCTGGTGGGCGGCAGGCACCCGGCCAAGATGGTGGAGCCGAAGCCGGGCGACGACGCCCCCGACGAAGTGGTACACATGGCCTACGGCATGTGCCAGACGATGGAGTCCGGCCTGCGTCTCTACGGCCACCCGCAGCTGCTGGCCATCGCCGAGAACCTCAACGGGCGCGACTTCACGCCGTTCAACGACGCCATCTTCATCAAGCAGCCGGGCCTAGGCGGTTCCGTGGCCTGGCACCAGGACGGGCTGACGCACTGGAACTCGCCGGACTGGAACGAAGGCATCCACGGCTTCAACTTCCAGGTGCAGCTCTATCCCACCACGCCCGGCAATTGCCTGTGGGTGGTGCCCGGCACGCACAAGCGCGGCAAGCTGGACATCAAGGCGATGGTGGCGGCCAACGGCGGCAGCGAGCGGCTGCCCGGCGCCGTGCCGCTCACCTGCAACCCCGGCGACGTGACGATGGTGAACCGGCAGACGCTGCACGGTTCCTTCGCCAACACGTCGCCGGACTTGCGTGTTTCGCTGACCTTCGGCTTCCACCGCCGAAAGTCCGTCCTCGGCGCCACCGGCAAGCTCGGTTCCGGCGAAGGCGAGCGGTACGACGAGCAGCGCATCTTCGACCGTTCGGCGGTGATCGCCGTCGCCATCGACGCCCGCCGACACCGCTTTCCCGACGAGCAACCCTACGCCTACCAGCCCTTCGCCGGGCTGGAAGACGAGTATCGCTTCGGCACCGAGACCTTCGAGACGGTGATCCGCGACTACAACTTGAAGGATCTGGGCATCTAGCCTGCTTGACGGGCGACGCTCTTGGGCATAGTGTGCCGCTTCCAGAACAGTGTGCGCTAGTGGCGGACTGTGGCGGTCAAGGGATGCGCCGCCGTTTGCGCGGGTGCCAAGCAAATCGCCGGCGTCGGCGGATGACGCCAAGAGTTCAAGGAGAATCAAGTGGCAGGAGCGTATGATGATCTGCTTCCAAAAGTCAGGGAGATTGCCGAAGCCATGGAGGCCAAGGGCTATGTGGTCGTTCGCGGCAAGCAGCAACTCCAGATCAGCCATGGGCGTCGGAAAGTGGGTGGCTGGAACACCCGGGAAAAACATTGGTATGTGTCCAAGGTCATCGCTGAAGGTCACAGCGCTCTCTTGAAACGCCACGGTTTTTGTTGGGAGGAAAAGCCACGTCACCAGTGGTGGCAGATCGACGGTGTCGAGGGAGCATGTGGGTTTGTCGCTGTCGCGTCAGAGTTGACGGGGGTGCGGATTCCTTGATCGTGCCCCGCAAAAGTTGCGCGAGACGCCGATGGCCCGTTGTGCCGGTGCCAGTCGCATTGTGCCTGATTGCGCTGGGCGTAGTCGGTGGATGCGCGTTGAGTACCATAATCACCGGCGGCGTGTTTCTCGACCGGCTCCAAGGGACGGCGTACAACCAGCTCCTCCGGCGCGAAGTCGATCATGAGATAACGCTTCGCTCAGTCGGCGAAGAGGGTTTGCTCCTGCGGGTTGGCGATGGCCTTGGTTCCCGGTTGGTCTCCTATCACCTCAAGCCAACACACCTCGACGTCGTGGTGCCCTGCGTGGCCAAGTACTTTGAATGGGAGGCGCGGGCTACCCGAAGGGGCGACATGATCAACAAAGAAATCTGTTATGTGTTTGTTGATCCGTACCTCAAATTGGGCGGTGAGTGGCACAGCGCATCTGGGCTTCTCGCGCTGCATTTCGTCAGCGAAAGCCCACGCCGCCATCGACTCGTTGTCCGGTTCGACGAGGTGCGGAGTTCGAACTACATCAGGTACAAGCCGGATGCCCTCTACATGACGAAGGCAACGGCGGCTCGTTTTCGAGAACTATTGACGCCCTCGGGGCGGGCCGCGAAATTGGCCGAGCACGCAAGACAAAGGGCGCTTGAAGCCGAGTACCGCTAACCGACTCCGATGATTTTCGGGCGCAAGTGGCAATTTCTTGGAATCTCGATAATTCCTACCCAATGCAGAGCGAGCGCATGACCCTTGAAGAAGCAGTGTGGGTGGATCCTGGCCGCATGAGCGGAGCCCCCTGCTTCCGTGGCAGCCGTTTGCCGGTGCAGCAGTTGTTCGACTGGCTTGCCGACGGCGTATCGCTGGATGAGTTCATCGAGGACTTCCGCATCGATCGAGCCGCTGCGGAGGCCGTGCTACGGAGAGCTGGCGCAGACCTGTGCGAGAAACGTCTGAGCGCCGGCGCGGAAGACACTGCGTGAAGGTCGATTGACGACTCACGCCGTCGCCACGGCCGCCTGCTTCCCGCGCCACAGGCCGCTGGCCGAGAAGCACTGCCAGATCCACGGCAGCCAGCGCATCAGCGCCAAGCTCAGCCACAGCGCCCAAACGAGGATCAGCGCCTTGTAGACCCATAGCGGCACGGAGAACACCGTTGCCTGCGGCGTGGCGTCGTCGGTCTTGTCGGCGAACCAGCTCAAGCGCTGTCCGGAGGACTCGAAGCCGGCGACGCTCATGTCCGGACTGCCCAAGAGGCCGCTTGGAATGCCGGCCAGAATGGCGGCGAACGCCGCCAAGGTAAGAATGCCGAAGCCGATCTGCGAAAGGTTGTAGGCAAGGCGCGACATGCCATCGCCCCAGCTTCGCCTTGCGCCGTGCGCCAGCAGCCAAATGGCCACCACGGCGAAAGCCAGCCACGAGAACGTGCTGAAGCCGAGGCCCAGCAGTACCCAGTGCCGGGTCGTCAGAGGAGTCGCGCGGATTCGTCCCAGGGCCAGGCTGACGAGCACCAGCGCCAGCAGCTCGGACCAGTACAGAACGGCGGCGCCGAGGGTCGGGCCCGAGGCGAACAGCAGCCAGCGCGACGGCAGTTGCAGGCGCACGACGAGGTTGCTGGCCGGGGCGCCAAGTTCCACCTTCGGGGTGGTCGTCAGCAGGCCTAGGGGCGCGGCTTCCTGCCAGACCAGCTCGACTTCGTGCGCCTGTCGCTGCACCGGCAGGTTGAGCTCGCCGTCCACCAGGCCGAGCGCCACCGCCTCGCCGTCGATGGAGACCGTCTTCAGCCTCGCCTCCTTCGGCAGGCGAATCCGATGGCCGCCGCCGCGCGTGCTGCGGTAGTCGAGCTGCAGTCGGGAGTCGCGCCAGCGGTGGCCGACGGTGGTTTCGAGCAGCACCTCGTCGAAGGCCAGCGTGTCGCCGGGAACTGCCGGGGGCTTGGTGATCGCCAGCGCCAGGGTTTCCCCGCCTCTCGGGTGGAATCGCCCAAAGCCTTCGCCGATTTCGCTTTCCGGAACCCCGGCGAAGTCGACGCGCCAGGCCGAGCTGACGTTGAAACTCCACACTTCGTGCCAAGGCCGTTGCAGCGGCGCGCTCAGCGCCATTGCGGAGCCAACCGGCAGCGTCGACACCCAGCGGAACGAAGTCTCGGTCGGCTGCATGGCCACCTGCGCCTGCCCGTCGCGCACCGAGACGCCTTCCGTCACCACCGCTTCGCCATCGAGCAGCGGCACTTCCAGGTTGATCGCTCCGACGTCCGGGGCGACGCGCCGCACGGTGGTTCGCACCAGCCAATCCAAGGGCGCGAGATCGACGACGCGGTGGACGCTTACGAAGGTCGAAAGACGCCGAGTCTGCGCCAGCTGCTCGTCGCTGGCAGCGGTTGAAGAATCGCCTTCGGCCGAGCGCCGACGGGTGAGCTCGAGCGCACCGCTGGACAAGACGCCATCGTCGACGCCGTCAACGTCCCAAGCGTCAGAGCGAACCGAGACGCCGCGCGGCGGGGCCGGGAACGGCACGGTCAGCACATCGCCCGGCGGCAGCGGGCCGCGCAGCGTCAGCTGGTGCAGACCAGCGTCCAGGCGCACCCACAGCGTGCCCTCGCGCTGGCGGACCTGAACGGCGGTTTCGTTCCGCAGCACCTGCGTCGGCAGCCAGCCGCCCACTTCGCCCGGCAGCGGCACCGCCACCGTCGCCAGCGCATGCACCTGCAGCCGCGCGACCAGTTCGCGCTCGCCGACCTCAACGTCCGCGTGGATGGTCTCCGCGCATCTCGGCGCACACGATGGCGGTGCCAGCAAACGTTCCTGCAGTTCTTCCAGGATGGCTGGAGACGGCGCGTCCGCTTGTGCGGGGTCGCCTGCCAAGGCAGCGCCGAGCACCACCAACGCGGCAGCCGTCGAACCGGCGCCTGGGCGCGACGGCAGGAATCGAGCCAAGCCGTTCAGCCAGTTCCTGCCGGCGATCTCGAAGACGAACACAGCCGCGAACGCCGCCAAAGCGGCAACGGCCAGCAAACGCAGCACGGCGGTCAGCCAAGGCGGCGATACCAGCAGCCGCATGGTGCGATCGGCGCTCACCGGGCCGCTCCACGCCAGGCGGTAGGGCGTCCACTGCCAGGCCGGCCTTCCCGGGCCGGCCTGGGTCGGGGCGTTCTCCTCGTAGCCCAGAAAGCCGTCCGGGATGGCCTCCTCGACGACGGCGATCTGGTACGTCTGATGGAAGTCGGCGTCGCCGGCCGGTGCCGGGGGGTCGAATTCGTCGCGTCGGATGTAGCTGCCCGTCACGACCATATCCTCCTCCGTCGGTGCCGCACGAACGCTGTCTGCGCTTACGTCGTCGGCGACGTCCGGGCGGCCGCGAATCCGTGCCGCCGGCGCCCCCTGGCCTGACAGCCACTCGAACAAGCCAACGCTTCCGAGCGCTCCGCCGGCGGTCTGCAACTGCGGATAGACGCTGATGCGTACCTGCGTGAACAGAAAGGGCACCAGGAACAGCGCCAGCAGCGCCACCGAGACGAACCGGTAGCGCCGCGCCCAGCGCTGCAACCGGCCCTCCGGCGCCGCCCTTGCCAAGGCGACGGCGGCGAGCAGATTCAGCCAGCTCCACACCGGGGCGCCCGGCTCGTGAAAGCTGAGCGCGAGGGCCAGGAGCGCCAGCAGGCCGGCGACTCGTCCAAACAGGCGGGCAGTGGCCACGGTGACGATGAGCAGCACGAAGAAATCCAGCAACCGCCAGCGGCCGAGCCAGCTTTGCGGCGCTTCGTCGACGCCGAACGCCGCCAGAAGCCGGTTGCCCGGCGGCAGGTTCAAGGTCTGCTCGACGGCCATGTTGGAACGCCAGCCCGTGGCCGGCACGGCGCCCACGCTCTCGATTCGACCGATCGCCAGCAACCCCACGTAGGGGTCGCGCACCTCGATGCCGGTGTGCGGGTCGTCCGGCTCGCAGGAAGCGCCGCACGGGCGGGTGACCAAGAGCTGCCTGCCGAGCTGCTCCGCATTCAGGAGCACATACGGCTGCGCCACGTCCAAACGCCAGCCGGTGCGCATGGCGCCGCTGATCCGGTCCAGGAACGTGTAGCCGCGACGATCGAAATCCAGCCACAGCTGGCGCCGCAGGGTGAGGTCGTTGTCGCTCTCCTGGCGCCCGCGGCTGTGTTCGACGATGTTCAGCGCTTCGCCGGCTTGCAGCATGAAGGCCGGCAGATCGGGCCATTGCGCGGCGACTTCGGCGTCCACCGGGGTGCCGCCCTCCGGCAACGTGGCGCGCAAAGTCGGAGCGCCGTCGTAGCTCCAGACCTCCGCGGCAGGCATGTTGCGGATCGGCTGCGCCATCACGACGCTGTCCAGCACGCGCTGGGCGCGCGCCCGGATCGTCACGCGCCAGGAGCCCGGCCGCACCTGAACGCGCAATTCGCCATCCGCCTCGAGGCGCACCGGCAGCACGCTGTCGATGGCAAGCGGCAGAAAGCCCTTCGGCAGCGACGGGCTGAAGCGCTCCTCGCGGACGCGCCCGGAAACGTGCAGCTCCAACACGGTTTCGAGGCGGGTTGGAACGTGGTCTTCAACACGCCGGTGAACTTGGACGGCAAGGGCGTCCTGCTGCTGGCGCTGCAAGTCGTCGGCGGCCAGCCAAAGGCCGTCGTCGCGGCGCGGCAGGAGCACGGGCTGGCCGTCCAGCACGAGAGACAGCAGGCCAACGGCCGGCGGAACGGGCAGGCTCGGCGGTCGTTCGCTCCAGACGAATCGGCCCCGCAGCCGGTGTTCGCCACTGTCGAGGCGCACCGTCGGCACGCCGTCGCGCAGCACCACCGCCACCGGCTGGCCGTCCAGCGCCACGTCCCGCGGCCAGACTTCGGCGCTGCCCGGCAGCGGCACCCACTGCCTGCCGTAGACCGTCCAGCGCTGCTCGAAGGCGCCGCCCTTGGCGTCCGCCTCGACGCGCAGTTCGCCGGGCCAAGCGCAGAGAAAGGACGCGGCGGACTCCGCCTTGCTGTCGTAGAGGAACGGACAGCGCCGATGCTCGTGGCCGTAGAGCACCCACTCGCGCCATTCGTCGAGCGCCTCCGGCACGGCGACATCCGCGCCCCAGCCCTGAACGTTGGCCGCGGCCAGCAATCCGCAAACGAAAACCACCCGGAACATTCGCATAGCGCGGCACACCCGTAGGTCTTGCACCCTGTGTACACGCATCCCTTGGCCGACGCAAGCGCTAGGACCCGCTGAATCCGTGCGGCAGGGCTACGACAAACCGTTCCGAACCGAGGTCAGCCGGTTTGCGCCAGCAATCGGATGCCATCTCGGAACGCTCGGCAACTCGGAGAAGCATTTCGATCAACGTCCATGTGCGGCGCAATCGCCGCTGCCCACTGACACTTCGCCACCCCGGGCTGCGGCCAAGAGAGCGATTGTCGCGCTCGCCTTGAGACCGCGGCGGCGAGCACTTCCCAAGTACCGCAGACGCTGTCCTGCGCGTAGCCGTCCAGAGGCGCCCTCCGCGCATTCGGGTACGCGGCCAGTACGGCATCCCGATCTCCAAGCAACCAGGCCTCGCTCCCTTCGACGGCGATCCGAAACAGCGTGCGCGGCTTCGGATCGCACTGCGAGAGCACGTCCAGCAGCTCTCGCTTGAACGCCACGCAGTCCCGCCGATCCGAATCCGCCACCACGACCACGCAGGACTGCGCCGGATCAAGACTGCGCCCGTAACCCCGGAGCAGGTTGGGAAGGCGACTCAAGAGGACCCGCCGGCTTGCATCCTCGCCAGCGCCGAGGCGTTTGGGAAGGCGGCCAAGGCCCCGGTACGGGTGCATACGCCAAGAGTGGCTTGCGTTGTTCGGCCCGAGCATCTTCGCCAACAGGATGTCGACGGCAATGCCGCCGGACTCGTCCTCCACCAGCACCTCGAAGTGCATGGCCGTCAATCCAGATATTCGCTGTGCCAAAGGGCTCCGAGGGGCAGTCCTTCGTTCGCCAGTTCGACAACCGTGTCGTCTTCGCTTGCCCGCGCCACGGTGGCGAAGCCATCGTCCTGTTTCTCCATGATCCACGTCTCTTCCGGTGACAAGGCGTCCACGAAGTACGGCTGATGCGTGGTTACGAATATCTGCGACGCATCTCGTGCGTGAGTGGTCTGGCGAAGCTCGGCGACGAAGACGTCCAGGAGCTTGTGATAGACCCCGTTTTCCGGTTCCTCGATGCAAATGAACGGCGAAGGCTGCGGATCGTTCAACAAGAGCAGGTAGGCGAATATCTTCAGCGTGCCATCGGACATCTGCGCCGCGTAGAACGGATCCTGGAAGCCACGATCATTGAATCGAAGCAGCAGACGGCCGTCGGGGCTCTTGGTGGTTTCGATTCGCTCGATGCCGGGGATCTTGCCGGCGATGTCGAGCAACACGCGCTGCAAGCGTTGCGGGTGATCACGCTCCATGAACTGCACCACATTGCCGAGGTTGTCGCCGTGTTCGCTCAAGTGTCTCTGCGGCCCAGCGAGGGGCAAACTCCGTGCCGCATCCGGCGTGAAGTAGCTTAGGTACCAGCCCTCGACGAACTCGCGGAAGGAAGCGATCCTGGGATGGTCGGCAAGGGCGCCGAGCGTGGCGATGCCAAGCCGCCGCTTGTCCTCGAGTTCCACGCGCTGGGTTTCCGGCCCCTCTTCTCCGCTACGAATCCGCTGCAACAAGCCGCCGACCGTGTCCTCGTCGTCCACGGGCCAGCCCTGCAAGCCGCCGCCCCACGCGATGCCCTTGCCGTCTTCCAACATCAAGAAAGAAAACGGTCTGCCGTGGCGCTGTCCTTTTCGGCGCTGCCTCAGCCGTTCCCGCGCAACGCAAGGGCGCCCGCTGGCATCCTGAGCGATGGCCAGCTCATAGGTGATGGGCCTTGCCGAAGGTGTCTGCCGGAAGTAGACGACGAACTCGATGGGGCCGTCCTCGCCTTGGGAGCGAATGCGCTCGAACCCGCCACGCCCGCGGGTGTCGCAGGCTTCGTCAACGCCCAGCTTCAGGCAGTCCGAAAGAAAGCCGAATGCGTCGAACAGCGAGCTCTTGCCGACGCCGTTCTTGCCGATCACGGTGGTCAGCGACGTCAGCGGCTTCGCATGGGGCGTGTGCCACAGCTTGCCGAGCGTGACGTCCTTCAACGCACGGTAGTTCTTGACGCGAAACCCCTCGATTTTCGGCACGGCCGCACCCCAAGCCCGCTGCTATGGGGATGGTAGCACCAAGATTTGGCGGCAGAGGCACGGGCTTGGCTTGGCCACGCTCCTACCCTCGTGAGCAGGCGCCTTGCGCAGCCGGCGCAACCGAGAAAAAGTGCTGAAAGCGGAACGCAAAGTGTTATGGTTGGGGCTTGCGGCATCGGCGACTTTTCCACAGACCATGTTCAAGCAGCTGCGGGGCCTGTTTTCCCGGGATCTGGCGATCGATCTCGGCACCGCCAACACGCTCGTCTATGCCCGAGGCCACGGCATCGTTCTGGACGAACCCTCGGTGGTGGCGTTCCGCGAAGAAGGCCAGCGGCACCGTGTCGTCGCGGTGGGCGTGGACGCCAAGGGAATGCTCGGCCGCACGCCCACCAACATACGCGCCATCCGGCCGCTGCGCGACGGCGTCATCGCCGACTTCGACGTCACCGAGCAGATGCTCAAGCACTTCATCCACAAGGTTCACGACCGCTTGCTGAAGGGTTCGATCATCCGCCCCAGCCCTCGGGTGCTGGTCTGCGTGCCGTGCAAGTCGACGCCGGTCGAACGGCGGGCGATACGCGAATCGGCGCAGTCCGCCGGCTCCCGGGAAGTGCGTCTGATCGAAGAGCCGATGGCGGCGGCGCTGGGCGCCGGGCTGCCGGTCAACGAAGCCGTCGGCACGCTGATCGTCGACATCGGCGGCGGCACCACCGAGATCGCCGTCATCTCGCTGGGTGGAGTGGTCTACTCCGACACCGTGCGCGTCGGCGGCGACCGCTTCGACGAAACCATCGTCAACTACGTCCGTCGCACCAAGGGCACGCTGATCGGCGAGGCGATGGCCGAGCGCGTCAAGCAGGAAATCGGCGTCGCCTACCAGCAGAAGGAAGTGCGCGAGATCAAGGTGCGCGGCCACAATCTGGCGCTGGGTGTGCCCCGCGCCTTCTCCCTCAACGACGCGGACATCCTGGAAGCGTTGCAGGATCCGCTGTCGATGATCGTCCAAGGCGTCAAGAACGCCTTGGAGGGGACGCCGCCGGAGCTCTCCGCCGACATTGCCGAAACCGGCATGGTGCTCACCGGCGGCGGCGCGCTGCTGAAGGACCTGGACGTGCTGCTGGCGGAGGAAACCGGGCTGCCGGTGATCGTCGCCGAAGATCCGCTCACCTGCGTGGCCCGGGGCGGCGGCCGGGCGCTGGAGGACTTCGAAGGCTACGCGGACCTCTTGTGGGACGAATAGCGGGCTTCAGCGGGCATCGGCGCCCATCGATGGCAACCCAGCGTCTCGTCCGCTAGCTAGGCAGTTCCCATTAAGGCGCTCTTCGTTCGCGAGACCGGGGCTGGCGTCAAACTGCTCGCCCTGGCCCTCGTGTCGTGCATCTTTCTGGGCGTGGATGCCAAGACGCCGCTGCTGGCGCCGTTGCGCTCGGCCATCGCAACGGTGGTCGATCCGCTCTACTTCGTCGCCGCCGCGCCCTATCTGGTCGCCGACGACGTGGCCCGGGTGCTGTCCAGCCGGGCTCGGCTGACTGCCAGGAATGCCGAACTGGAGCGCGAACTGCTGCGCTTGCGGGGCGAGGTCAGCCGCTACAACGACGTGCTGACCGAGAACGAACGGCTGCGCGAACTGTTCGACTCCCAGGCCCGACTGGCCGACGACGTGATGATCGCCGAGCTGGTGGCGTCTTCGGTTCAGGCGCTGGAAATCGTCATCGACAAGGGCCGCCTGAGCAACGTCTCCGCCGGCCTCGCGGTCATCGACTCCAGCGGGCTGTTCGGCCAGGTGGTGGAGACTTCCGCCTTTGCCAGCCGCGTGCTGCTGATCACCGACCGCCGCCACGCGGTGCCGGTGCGGGTGCTGCGCAACGACGTCCGGGCCATCGCGGTTGGCGACGGCGAGGGTTCTCTGCTGCTGAAGGACGTGGCGATCACCTTGGACATCCGCGAAGGCGATCGACTGGTGAGTTCCGGCCTCGGCGGGCGCTTTCCAAGCGGCTATCCGGTCGGCGTCGTGGAGTCCGTCGGGCGCGATCCGGCGGAACCGTTCGCCGACATCCTGGTGCGCCCCAGCGCCGCCCTCGACCGGGCGCGGCAGGTGCTGGTGGTGTTCGCCAACGATGCCGCGTCCGAAGCGGCGGATCTGGCGATCGGTTTGCAGGGATCGGACGACCCGGCGAGCGAGCAGGCAGCCGAAGCGCCAGCGGAACCGGACGAGGGCGGCGAGGAGTCGTCTGGATGAACCCGACGAACGGCGGCTGGCTGATCCTGCTGACGCTGATCGCTGCCATGATCCTGACCGTCGCCGAACTGCCCATCGGCGAGGCGCACTGGCTGCGCTGGCTGGGACCGGACTGGTCGCTGGCGGTGCTCTTCTTCTGGGCCATCGCGGCGCCGGCGCGCATCGGCATGGTGTCGGCGTGGTGCGTTGGCTTCTTCTTCGACGCCCTCCTGGGCGCAAGCCATCCGTTCGGGCTGCACGGCATCGGCTTCGCCTTCACCGTCTTCGTCGTCGGGCGGCTGCATCAGCGCCTGGGCATGGTCAACGTCGTGCAGCAGTCGGCACTGCTGCTGGCGTTGGCGCTGGCGGTGCAGGCGTTCAAGGGTCTGGTGCGCGCCTTCCTCGTGGATGGCGAACTGTCGCCGCTCTTGGCTTTGCCGGCGGTCACCACCGTGCTCGTCTACCCGCTGCTGGCGACGATTCTGCGGCGGCTGGCGGATCGTTTCGTCGCGCACTGACCGGGCGCACTCGGCAACGACCGGCAGTACGCGCTGTCGAAGCGTATCATCGGCGCAAGCCTCCCTTGATGGACGCGGCCTGCCCGGGCCAACACATGCCTGGTAGCGAAGAACAGCATCGCGCTCACTTGCCGCGCTCGTCGAGCGATGGCGGCCCTCGTGCCGCGGTCCCGACCACTGCGGCCGCCGGCGAGGTTGCCACGGACGATCAGCTGCTGATCGAGGTCAACCCCTTCGAGACCCGCATCGCGGTGCTCGGCGGCGGCGAACTGCGCGAACTGCATCTGGCGCGCAGCGGCTTCGACAGCCTGGTCGGCAACGTCTACGTCGGCGAAGTGCAGCGCCTCGCACCGGGCCTGCAAGCCGCTTTCGTGGACGTCGGCTTGCCGCGGCCCGGCCTCTTGCGCTTGGACGAACCGGGCATCGCCACAGCCCGCAACACGGCCCTCGGGCAGTGGCAGACAGCCTCTACCCAGCGCGGCGGCGATGCCTGTCTGCGCCAGGGCCAGCGCCTGCTGGTTCAGGTTGCCAAGGATGCCACCAAGTCCAAAGGCGTTCGCCTCACCGCCGACATCGGCATTGCCGGTCGCCACCTGGTGCTGACGCCATTCGACGGCGCCGTGTCCGTGTCCCGGCGCCTCGACGATCCAGCGCACACGCGATTGAAGCGTCTTGCCGAAGCGGCGCTCCGCCAGCGCGGCCAGGACTGCGGCTGCATCGTGCGCACCGCGGCGCTGGCCGCCAGCGAGGCGCAGCTCGATGCGGATCTCGATTTCCTGCTCCGCCGCTGGAACGACATCCGCCGGCAGTGCCCAGCCGCCATCGCGCCGACGCTGGTCCATCAAGAGATGCCAACCCTGCTGCGCGCGGTGCGCGACCTGGCAGGCCCGGCCGTCGACAACATCGTGGTGGACGATGCGCCCACCTTGCATCGGCTGTGCGACGCCGCCCGGCGCTGGCTTCCCGAACTGAGCGCCGCCCTGCGTCGCCACGACGGGCCGACGCCGCTGTTCGATGCCTACGGCGTCGAGCCGGCCATCGCCCGGGCCGTCGCTCGAAGCGTCCCCTTGCCGGGCCGCGGCTATCTGGTCGTCGAGCACACCGAGGCCATGACCACCATCGACGTCAACAGCGGCGTTGGCGATGCGCCGAGCATGGAAGACACGGCGTTCGAGACCAATCGCCAAGCCGCAGCCGTCATTCCCGGCCAGCTGCGGCTGCGCAACATCGGCGGCATCGTCGTCGTCGACTTCATCGACATGGCCGAGGCGGCGCATCGGGACGAAGTGCTGCGCGTGCTACGCCGCGCAGCCGCCGCCGACCGGGCGCCGTTTCGCGCCTCGGGCTTCTCGCCCCTGGGCCTGGTGGAGATCAGCCGTCGCCGTCGCCGCGAGAGCCTGCTGGGCCAAGTGTGCGAACGCTGTCCGGCGTGTGCCGGTCGCGGCTGCTTGAAGTCCGCGCAAAGCGCCTGCTACGACCTGTTGCGCGCCCTACGCCGCCGCTACGCCGAGAGCGCCGGGGGCGAGCCCGTAGAAGTGCGCGTCGCCGAAGCGGTGGCGGCGCGTCTGCACGGCGAGGATGCGCACCATCTGGCGGCGATCGGCCATGCGTTGGGCCGGACGATTCGCGTGCGGGTGGATGCCGGCCATCGCGTCGATCAGTTCGATCTGGAACAGATCCCTTGAAAGGTTGGCTGGGCCTGGCAGCGACGACGGCAACCGTCGCCGCCGTCTGCTTCGCCCTGCTGCAGGTGGCGGGGCGCATCGCGTTCGCCCAGCTGCCGGGCTTGCAGGGCGCGATCAACGGCGCTCTGGCGGCCCGCGGCGTCGTCGTGGAGGGCTTGCGGGGGCGTTGGCAGGGGTTGAATCCCGGCGTCTACGTGGATCGCCTTCGCCTGCCGGAAGGAGAGCTGCGCGGCATCGACTTCGAGCTCGACGTGCTGGAGAGCCTGGGGCGCAACCGCCTGGTGGCGCGTCGGCTGACCGTCGCGGACGGTCATCTGACGCTGGAGAAGGGGCGCGCCGGCTGGCAGCTGGCCGGCAGCGCCGGGGACGGCGAGTTCGACGCCTTCGCCTTCCTGGCGCACAGCGACGAAGTGTGGCTGCACGGCAGGCTGATGCTGCGCAACGGCGACGAGCGCGCCGTTTTGCGCATCGAGTCGATGCTGGTGAATCAAGACGACGAGCATCGCTTCCAGGTACACCTCCAAACGGCTTCCGACTGCGCGGACTGCGCACTGACGCTGACCGGCGACGTACCCGTGCGTGGCCCCGGGCGCGTACGCGTCGCTGCCCGGCGGCTGGCGCTCAGCCGGCAACTGCTCGACGTGCTCGGCTGGTCGCGTTCGGTGGCGACCTCGCCATACCACGAACTGCACCTGGAGGTGACCGCCGAAGGCGACTGGCAGCGACGGACGGACGGCGACGAGGAACTGGTCCTCGCGGTGGATCTGGCTGCTTTCCGCACCACCGGCGCAGCGGCGCGCCTGGCCCTGTCGATGGCCGCCTGGGGAAGCGACGGCGGCTACTCCGGCAGCATCGACCAGTTCGTCCTGGAGAGCGCCGACGAGCGGGCAGGCATCGACGGCGGCCAGTTCAGACTGTCCTTCGGGGAAGTCGGCCCCGTGGTTGACGTCTGGCTGCCGAAACTCTCCCTCGACGGGGTGCTGGCGCCGCTGGTCGCCAACGTCGGCACGGAACATCCGAGCGGCCTGTGGCTGTCCAAGGTGTCGCCCAAGGGCAGCGTCGACGACTTCATCATGCGCTTCGACGCCGAGGGCTTCGCGTTCGCCGGCGCCGGCGTCGACGGCGAACTCGCCGGCCACCGGGGCGTGCCGACTACGAACTGGACGACCTTCGCCCTGGGCGGCCACGGCACCGCCATGCGCCTGGACTGGCGCAGCGAGAACTTCGACCTCGGCTTTCCCGGCTACATCGCCGCCCAGGGCCCCTACCAGCGCGGCGGCGGCAGACTCGCCCTCACCCGTTCGGCGAGCGGCTACATCGGCGTGCGCGGGGAGGATCTATGGGCCGAGATCGACGGCAGCCGCGTCGACGCGACGCTCGCGGTGGCGCGTCCGAGCAACCACGACGAAGTGCGCGTCGCCGCGGACGCGAGGTTCGATCGCATGGGCGTGGTCGACGCGCGCGGCTACCTGCCGCAAGGGCTGGCGGCGGGGCTGCGCGAATGGCTGCTTGGCGCCGTCGAAGCCGGCGAGCTGCGCAACGGGCAGATCGTCTACAGAGGCCACGCCCGCACCCGCGTGGGCCTGCCGCTGCGGCGCCTGGAAATGTCCGCCGACCTCAACGACGGCCGCATCGACTACCACCCGGACTGGCCAGCCGCATCCGCGGTCAACGGCCACCTGCACGTCGCCGCGGAGGAAACCCGCGCCGCCGGCGTCGCCCGCGCATTCAACGCTCCCTTGGAAGCGTTCGCCATCCGCGTGCCGCATCGGGGCGATCATCTGCAACTGACGCTGCACGGGGAAACCGGCGTCGACAATCTGATCGCCTTCGCCTGGGCGACGCCGGTTCACGAAGCCATGCCGTTTCTTTCCGACGCCTGGGAAGGCAGCGGCCAGGTGCGCTTCGCCGCCGACATCGCCGTGCCGATACGCCACGGCACGCTGCAACCCGGAGACGTGCAGCTGAACTTGCACTTCACGGACGCCGCCTTGGATCTGGCGGACCTCGGCCTGCACTTCGAGACCGTGGACAAGGAGGTGAGCTTCGAGTTTCCCGCCACCTTGGCCGGCGTCGCCACCCAGGGTTCGCTGTTCGACGCCCCGGCGCGGATTTCCGTCGCCTCGGACAATCGGGCCATCCGCTTTTCCGTCGTCGGCTCGGCGACGCCCGAGGACGCCTACGCGCTGCTTGGCATCGACGATCTCGGCATCGCCGCTGGCCGCTTCGACTTCGAGGCCGCGTTCACCGTCTTCCCCGCTTCCGATCGCGCCCCGGAGCTGCACGTCGAAAGCGACCTCGGCGGCCTGCGCGTGCAGCTGCCGCCGCCCCTCGGCAAGACCGCGGAAGAAACCCGGCCAAGCGTGGCGGCGCTGCAATTCCTTGAACCGCACGTCGCGGTGTCCGCCAGCTACGGCGACGCGAGCGGCTGGCTGCACGTCGACAACGGCATTCTTGCCGGAGCGGTGGGCATCGGCGCGCCGGTTCCCATGATCGATGCCGATCTCCGCCGGGTGGTGGTCGGCGGCGGCGTCGACGCGCTGGACGCCGGGGCGGTGGCGGCGTTGATCGGCGACGGGGCCGACGGGACGGCTTTCGCCTGGGAACTGCGC
Source organism: Candidatus Azotimanducaceae bacterium (assembly GCA_965199875.1). Lineage (GTDB taxonomy): Bacteria > Pseudomonadota > Gammaproteobacteria > Pseudomonadales > Azotimanducaceae > VXYL01. Next base: position 1,876,546 of record OZ241346.1, read on the forward strand.
GACTTCCACCTCGGCGAACTCGCCCTCGGCACCGCCCGCTTCGCCGACGTGGCCATCGACGGCTTCTCGGAGCAGGACGAGGTGAGTTTCGCCGTGCAGTCCGAAGACCTGGTCGGACGTGCCAGCCGCGAGGCCGAGGCGCCGTGGCGGATCGACGTGCAGCGGCTGAACCTGCCGGCCGCGGCCGACGCCGGAGACCCCCTCGACCTGGAGTTGCAGGAGCTGCTGGTGAGCGCCGACTTGACCCTCGAACGAGTGATGGTGGGCGAGGAGGACTACGGCAGCTGGCAGTTCGGCGTGCGGCCGGACGAGCGGGGCGTCGTGTTCGTCGACGTCGTCGCCGACGTGCGCGGCCTGCGCATCGAATCCCGTGCCGGCGCCGCGGACAGCCCCGACGGCGGCCACTTCTTCTGGTCGAAGGCCAACGAGACGCGCTTCGTCGGCGACGTCTCCGCCGGCAACTTGCAGGAGGTGCTGCCGCTATGGGACTTCGCCGGCAGCGTGGTTTCCGAGAGCTTTCGCTTCAACGGCGAGTTGCGCTGGCCGGGCTCGCCGGTGAACTTCGACCTGGCGCACCTCACCGGCAACGCCGAACTGGAGTTGCAGAACGGCAGCTTCCTGGACATGGCCGGCGGCGGCACGCGCATCATGAGCCTGCTGAACTTCTCCACCATCGTCAAACGCATGAGCCTGGACTTCTCGGACGTGTTCGGCAAAGGCGTCAGCTTCGATCGGGTGCTCGCCAATCTGACCGTCCAGGACGGCCTCGCCCGGTTCGCATCCCCAGGCAAGATCACCAGCACCGGATCGACCTTTCTGATCAGCGGCACGGTGGATCTGGACCAAGGCGATCTGAACAACGAGCTGGTGGTCACCCTGCCGCTCTTGAACAGCAATCTGCCCTGGTACGCGGCATTCCTGGCGTTCTCCAATCCCGCCGGCGCCGCCGGGGTGTGGCTGGGCAGGGAGGTCTTCAAGAACCAGATCAAGCGCTTGTCGAGCAGCAAGTACCGAATCGGCGGCACCTACTACGAACCGGAGGTGGAATTGGTGGGCATTTTCGACAACGATATAGACCTCGTGCCGGAAGCCGATGCCGAGGGCGTCGCGGAAGGCGCGATCCACACCGCCGAGGAGCGCTGACGTGACCGATCCCGCCAACGACATCGTCGACACCGCCCGCGAGGACTTGCTCGATGCCAGCGAGATCGCCAGCGGCGACGTCGACCGGCTGCTCGGCCAGCTGGCCAGCGCCGACATCGACAACGGCGAACTGTTCTTTCAACTGTCCCGCCACGAAGCCTGGAGCCTGGAAGACGGCATGGTGAAAAACGGCGCCTTCGGCGTCGACCGGGGCGTTGGCGTGCGCGCCATCAGCGGCGAGAAGACCGGCTTCGCCTACGCCGACGACATCGCCCCGAACGCACTGGCGGACGCCACCTCCGCGGCGCGCAGCATTGTCCGCAGCGGCGCCACGGGCACGGCCAAGGCGCTGGTCCGTTCCGCCGTTCCGGCGCGCTACGAAGCGGCGGATCCCATCGCCTCCGCCAGCGAGGATGCCAAGGTGGCGCTGCTGCAACGCATCGACGAGTTCGCCCGCCGCCAGGACTCCCGAGTGAAGGAAGTGTCGGTGCGCATCGCGCTGAACCACGAGACGCATCTGGTTGCCGGCACCGACGGCACGCTGAGTGCCGACGTGCGCCCCTTGGCGCGTTTCGACGTCTCCGTGATCGCCGAGCAGAACGGCCGCCGGGAACGGGGCTTCAGCGGCGGCGGCGGACGCTTCGACACGGCTTGGCTGTTTGCCACCGATGCCGCCGAGAAGCACGCTCTGGAAGCCGTTCGCGCCGCGCTGCTGAACCTCGACGCGGTGGACGCGCCGGCCGGGCCGATGCCCGTGGTGCTGGGCCCGGGCTGGCCGGGCGTGCTGCTGCACGAGGCCGTGGGCCATGGCCTCGAGGGGGATTTCAACCGCAAGGACACTTCCGCCTTTGCTGGCCGGATCGGCGAAACCGTGGCCTCGCCGCTGTGTACGGTGGTGGACGACGCGACGCTGGCCAATCGACGCGGCTCGCTCACCGTGGACGACGAAGGCACCCCCGGCCAGCGCACGGTGCTGATCGAAAACGGCGTGCTGGTGGGCTATCTGCAGGACAAGCACAACGCCACGCTCATGGGCACGTCGAGCACCGGCAACGGTCGCCGCCAGTCCTATTCGCATCTGCCGATGCCGCGCATGACCAACACCTTTCTGGAAGCCGGCGACGCCGACCCGCAAGAGATCATCGCCAGCGTCGACAAGGGCGTCTACGCCGTGAGCTTCGGCGGCGGGCAGGTGGACATCACCTCCGGCAAGTTCGTCTTCTCCGCCACCGAGGCGTACCTGATCGAAGGCGGCAAGGTCGGCGCTCCCATCCGCGGCGCGACGCTGATCGGCAACGGCCCGCAGGTGATGCAGCGCGTCTCGATGGTCGGCGCCGATCTCCAACTCGACGAAGGCGTCGGCGTCTGCGGCAAGGACGGCCAGACGGTTCCGGTGGGCGTCGGCCAGCCGACTTTGCGCATCGACGAAATCACCGTCGGCGGCACCAGCGCATGAGCGGCGCGACGACGCGGCCCGCGGGGCTGACGGCGGACCCGCAACGCACGGCCGCCAGTCTGAAGCAACTGGTGGAGCGCATCTTGGCCGAAGCCAAGCGCCAGGGCGCCAGCGCCGCCGAGGTTGCCGCGGACGACGACACCGGCCTCTCGGTGACGGTGCGCAACGGCGAGCTGGAAACCGTGGAGTTCAACCAGAGCCACGCCTTCGGCATCACCGTCTACGTCGGCGCCCGCAAGGGCCACGCCAGCACTTCCGACCCGCGCGCCGACGCCGTGGCCGACACGGTTCGCGCCGCCATGAACATCGCCAAGTACACCGGCGAAGACGCCTGCAACGGCTTGGCCGAAGCCGAACTGATGGCGACGGCGCTGCCGCCCCTGGATCTCCACCACCCGTGGCCCATCGACGTCGCCGCAGCGACGGTTCAAGCGCAGGAGACCGAGGCCGAGGCGCTTGCCTTCGACAGCCGCATCGTCAATTCCGAAGGAGCGCAGGTGTCGACGCTGCGCGGCTGCAGCTGCTACGGCAACTCCCACGGCTTCGTCGAAAGCCGCTTCGGCACCACGCACTCGATCAGCTGCGCGGTGATCGCCGCCGACGAACAAGGCATGCAGCCCGAGCACTGGTACACCCTTGCTCGGGACCCTGGGGAGCTGGACGAAGGCCAGGCCGTCGGCCAGGAGGCGGCGCGCCGCGCCGTCGCCCGCCTCGGCCGCCGCCGCATCGCCACCGGCACCTATCCGGTGCTGTTCGCGGCGCCGATCGCCGGCGGCTTGATCGGCCACCTGCTGTCCGCGCTCAGCGGCGCGGCGCAGTACCGCAAGGAGTCCTATCTGCTCGACAGCATCGGCCGCCAGGCGCTGGCCAAGGGCATGACGCTTGCCGAGGAACCGCATCGGCCCAAGGGCCTTGGCAGCGCCGCCTTCGACGGCGACGGCGTGGCGACCCGCGCCAAGGCGTTCGTCGACGACGGCGTGGTGGCGAGCTACGTTCTTGGCACCTACTCGGCGCGCCGCCTGGGCCTCGCCACCACCGGCAACGCCGGCGGCGTGTTCAACTTGGACGTGCTGGCCAAGCAGCGCCCGGTGGAGGACCTGCTGCGCGAAATGGGCACCGGCCTGGTGGTGACCAGCCTGATGGGGCAGGGCGTCAACATCGTCACCGGCGACTATTCGCGGGGGGCTGCGGGGGTTTGGGTGGTGAACGGCGAACCCGCGCATCCGGTGGACGAAGTGACGGTGGCGGCGAATCTCGACACGATATTCAAGGGCATCGTCGGCTGCGGCGACGACGTGGACGAGCGCCACAACGTCCGCACCGGCTCGCTGTTGACCGAGGCGATGACGGTAGCCGCCTGAGCGCAGGGGCGACCTGCTCCGGGGCGCTGCCCGCCGACCGGCGCGGCTCGGCTTACGCGCCGCCGTAAGCGGTGGACTCGAGCGTTACCGCCTCGAACGCGCCGGGATCGTCCAGCAGGCGCAGCAGCAAGGCGTTGTTGGCGCGGTGCCCGGAGAGATATCCGGAAAACGCGCCGATGATGGGCGCGCCGCACAGGTAGAGGTCGCCAATGGCGTCGAGCACCTTGTGCTTGACGAACTCGTCCTCGTAGCGCAGCCCGTCGTCGTTCATGATGCCGTCCTCGCCGATGACGATGGCGTTGTCCAGGCTGCCGCCGCGGGCCAGTCCTTCGGCGCGCAGCGCCTGCATGTCCTCCAGGAAGCCGAAGGTGCGCGCCCGGCTGATGTCGCGCACGAACGCATCCGGCGAGACGTCCACGGCGATGTGCTGGCGTTGCGTGGCGAAGAACGGATGCTTGTAGTTCATGGTGTACTCGACGCGAAAACCGTCGTGGGGCACGAGCTTCGAAACCGCGCTGCCGTCGGTGTAGGACACCTCCCGAACCACGCGCAGAAAGCGCTTCGGCGATGCCTGCTCCTCGATGCCGGCGGACTCGATCAGACGCACGAAAGGCTCCGCGCTGCCGTCCATGATGGGCAGTTCCGGGCCGCTCAAGTCCACGTAGGCGTTGTCCACGCCGAAGCCCGAGAACGCGGCCATCAGATGTTCCACCGTGGCGACCTGCACTTCGCCGACGCCAAGCGTGGTCGCCAGCCGGGTGCTGACCACGTTGGCCGCCGCCGCCTTGACCACCGCGCTCCGGCAGATGTCCAGCCGCCGAAAGACGATGCCCGTGCGCACCGCCGCCGGGCGAAGCACCACCTGCACGGACGCGCCGGAGTGCAGGCCCACGCCTTCCGTGCATACGGTGCTCGCCAAAGTCTTCTGCGCGATCATGCCCCTCCCTGCCCGCAGCGAATGCCGGCTAGCTGAAGCTAGGGGGCAGACGAAGCGACCTTACCAACAGCCGCCCCAGCAAGGTGTAACAATTTGTTTCGGCGGTATTCTGGCGGGTGCGACGGGGGGCGACAAAGAGGCATCACCCCCGTCCCACCAGGAGTTTCTTCGGTGGCGAGACGAGGAATGCCGCAGTTGGCGAATGTTGTCGACGAGCGCTGACGAAGGCGAGCGATCAGCCAGAGTCGGCGCCTACAAGTCGATCAACGAGTGACTCGGTTGGAGCGGCATCAAGCGTCCACGGCGTCCAAATAGCGATTGAGCAGGCCGGGGTGCAGGGCCTGCAGCGTTCGGCGGTTGTCGATTTCCTGCCGATCGTTGCCCCCCGTGGCCAACGCGATGAGCGCGTTGAAGGCGCGCGCCGGATCGCTCTCGACGTCGGATGGCGCCATCGTGCGGGCCGTGCCGGGCGCCTCCAAGACCACCCAGGCGGGGAACCACGGCGCGGTGATGGGCGGGTCGATGTCGGCGTCGATGGCCGCATCCCATGCGTTCCTCAACGCCGCATCGGGAAACCGTGCTGCGCGGATCAGCTCCGTGAAGTAGTCCGGCGCGTTCCAGCACAGTGCGAACCAGCTCGCCAGCGCACTCTTGCGATCGCGCAGCCGCGACTGCGCCTCTGCCAGCCAGCCCAGCAGCATTGGCTGGCGCTGATGGCCGGCGGTGCTGCAAACGCTGCGGCGCGCGTTCTCCCAGTCCAGGCCGTTCAAGTACGCCCAAGCGGCGTGGCGATGGGGCCGCGTTGCCTCGAACGGTCGGCCCTCAAGCGCAGCGCCGAGTTCGCGCCACTTGGGCGTGAGGAAATCGCGCGCTCCGGCGTGCAGCAACGCGCTTGCCGCAGGCAGCCAGCGGCTCTCCAGCTGCGTCAACCGTTTGGTTGCGTTCTCGGCGCTCGGCGGCGCGCTCTGCAAGGCATCGATCAACGTCCTGGCATCGGCGATGGCCCAGTGGTGCGGGTTGATCTCGCCAAGGCGCGCGAGACGCGCCTTGGCCGCGTTCGCGTCCTGGCTGGCGAGCGCTCGGACGACATCGTTGGCTGCCGTCGATTCCTGGGTGTCCAGAAACAAGTCGAGTTGCGAACGGCTTGCCGCGGGCAGGAACTCGGTGTGCAGAAGCTCGTCCAGGCGGCTGTCTCGGGAGGCGCGCAGTTCCGTGCCGGCGTTGTTGTCGATGCCGTACAGCGTGATGGCCTGTGCCTCCAGCTTCAGCCCACGCGCACAGTCTTGCACCCGCTCCATGAGCTCCCGCGCCGGGCCGGGGCCTGCCACCAGCGTATCGTCCAGCGTCTTCTGCTCGCCGCGCAGCCACGCCCGGTAGTCGTCGTAGTCCAGCCGGTTGGTCGCCAGCAGCAGCTCCAGCGGCGAACAGGAGCCGTGCTCGGCGAGCAGCTGCGGCACCACGGTCTGCGCTTCGGCGAGCGGCGTCATGCGATGTCCTTCCTCCGATGTGCTGCGCTGCGTTGGCACCGCGAGCATCCGTCACGATGTCGGCGAGGCGACGATACCAACTTCCGGCTGGCGCGTGGACTTTCGTTTGGCGCTCGATGCTCGACCCGCTTCAAGCCATTGACCTGGCGCCCGGAACGGCCCATGCTTGCGTACAGTGTTTGGCTGCGCTGCGAGGGGGCTGGATGTCGAACAAACCGTTGCCGGCTGTCGACTACCTGAAGATTCCGGACGATGGCGACCCTTACTTGGAGGGCTGTCGCTGCTCAGTGTGCGGCGCGACGTTCCTGGGCGAGCGCGCCAACTGCTCGAAGTGCGGCGCCCGCGGGCAGATGCGCACGGTTCGCCTGGCCAGTCGCGGCGAGCTGTACTCCTACTGCATCGTGCATCGTTCGTTTCCTGGCATCGACGTGCCCTACGTCTCGGCCATCGTCGACCTCGACGGCGGCGGCACGGTGAAGGGCAACCTCGTGGGCGTCGCGCCGGACCCGGCCGAAATCGAGTTCGGCATGCCGGTGGAGGTGGTCTTCGACGATGCCCTCGGGCGCAAGGACAGCGACGGCAACGCCTACCTCGCCTACTTCTTCAAACCCCTCGCACCTTAAGGAGCATACATGCCATTCAAGCCTCTGCCTGCAACGGCCGTCTTCTCGCCTTCCGACTCGTTGGAACTAACCGCCTCCAAGGCACACTACGACGAAGACCTAGGCGCGACGGTGTTCAACGTGTCGCTGAACGGCGAGCACGTAACCATCGTGCAGAATGTCGAAGACGAATGGGTTACCTGGGGCGAGTTCGAGGACAACGGGTACGCTGAAGTCTGCGTATCCGGTCCGCGTGTCGAAGCCGTGCGCGCGGTATTCGCGGAAGTGCTTCGCCACGTCGTCTAACGCCCTCCCCGGGTGCCGTGCGAAAGCGCAGACGCCCGTACCTACGGAGAACTGCCATACCCTTCCCAACCACCGCAACGGCCACCTGATCGGCCCTCAACCCGCAAGGAACACCACCATGACAGATGCATACGTCGTCGGCGTAGACATGATCCAGTTCGGACGGTTTCCCGACAAGACCGTCCCGCAAATCGGCTCCGAAGCGGCGCTCTTGGCGCTCGACGACTGCGGGCTGACCATCCACGACATGCAGGCGCTGTACTGCGGCAATCTGGGCCAGGCCAGCGGCATGGTCGGCCAGCGCATTCTGCAGGAGATCGGCCAAACCGGCATTCCGGTCGTCAACGTCTCCAACGCCTGCGCCACCGGCGCCACCGCCTTTCGCGAAGCGTGGACGGCGGTGAAGGCGGAACTCCACGATCTGGTGCTCGCCGTGGGCGTCGAACAGATGGGCAAGGGGCTGCTTGGCGGCGCTGGCGGCGGCAAGGGCATTTCCAAGGAGGGGCTCTTGGGCTCCGGCACCATGCCGTCGGTATTCGCCGAGGCCGGCATGGAGCACAGCCGCGCCCACGGCACCACCTTCGAGCAGTTCGCCAAGGTGTCGGTGAAGAACCACCACCACTCCACCATGAACCCCAAGGCGATGTACCAGATCGAAACGCCCCTCGAGGTGGTGATGAACGCCGAGATGATCTCCTACCCCAACACCAAGCTGATGTGCTCGGTGAACGTCGACGGCTCCGCCGCGGCGGTGATCGCGTCGGAGAAGAAAGCGCGGGAACTCGGCCTGATGGAGCGCGCCATCAAGGTGCGGGCCTCCGTGCTCACCTCGGACCCGTGGCAGGAGCGCGACCTGGTGATGCCGGACGTCAACACCTGCACGCGCAAGGCCGCGGCGGCCGCCTACGAGATGGCGGGCGTCGGCCCCGACGACGTGGATCTGGTGGAACTGCACGACTGCTTCGCCACCGCGGAGATCCTGCACTACGGGAACCTCGGCCTGTGCAAGGACGGCGACGCCGGCCGACTGATCGACGACGGCGAAGTGGAACTCGGCGGCCGGGTGCCGGTGAACGTCTCCGGCGGCCTGCTCTCCAAGGGGCATCCCCTGGGCGCTACCGGCATCGCCAACATCTACGAAGTGTCCACCCACTTGCGCGGCGAAGCCGGCAAGCGCCAAGTGGAAGGCGCGCGCATCGGCCTCACCCACGTCATCGGCCTCGGCAGCGCCTGCGGCATCCACATTCTGGAGAAAGCCGCCTAGTCCACTGCACGGCCAAGGAGGTGTCGGCCTAGCCAGCCAGACGGCAGCGCCGCCAACCCGTGAGGAACGGACCGACCCCGGTCCGTTCCTCGAACCACCTTGAGACGGCCATGCGCATCGGCGTCGTCAGCGACACGCACAACAATCTGGCCAACGTCCGCGCCATCGTTCGCCTGTTCAACGACGCCGGCGTGCAGCGGGTGGTGCATACCGGCGACATCACCAAGGCGAAGACGCTGGACGAGCTCGCGCAGCTCGACGCGCCGCTGTTCGGCGTCTTCGGCAACAACGACGTCGAACGCGACAGCCTGAACGCGAGCGTCCACGCCCACGGTTTCGCGTTCTGCGAGCCGCCGCTGCGACTCGACTGGCACGGGCGGCGCATCGTCGTCGTCCACGACCCGCTGGAACTGCCGGACGACGGCTACCAGCTGGCGCTGCACGGCCACACCCACATGCACCGCTGCGAACGCCTGGACGAGCGGCTGATCTTCAATCCCGGCGAGTGCTCCGGGCACATGAAGGGCTACAACGCCGTCGGCGTCGTCGACCTCGACACGCTGGCCACGCGACTGTTGAAGTTCTAGAAGCTGCGACCCACCGCCCATCCGGCGCGGCGACATGAGCGACATCAAAGGCTGTACGAAAGGCCAGCAGATTGTGTTACGGTAGCCACGATGTTGATTGGTAACTCGCCGATGAGTTGGCTGGTTTGCAGCGGAGCTGCAGACGTGTCGAACAACGGCCAGCGAGAGGTGAGCATGTCTGCGCCATGACTAGCGACGGCTTCGCCCAATTCCTGGCTTTGACAACCGACCGCTTGGACGCACACCTAAGGCGGCCTTGGCAGTGCGAACTGGCCGCGTCGACACGCTGCGGCAATCGACTGATCCGCATCCCGACCGGCTTTGGCAAGACCTTGGGCGTGCTCGCGGCTTGGGCATGGCACCGTGTGCGCAACCGGAACGACGCTTGGCCGCGACGCTTGGTCTGGTGCCTGCCGACCCGGGTACTGGTGGAGCAGACCGAGAACGAGGTGCGTTCGGCGCTTGCGCGGCTGGGTCTGTTGTGGGATCGCGACGGCCCCCGTGACGGCAAAGTCGGCGTACACCTCGTGATGGGCGGTGCCGATTCCGGCCGCTGGCATCTCTACCCGGAAGCGCACGCCGTGCTGGTCGGCACCCAGGACATGCTGCTTTCGCGAGCGATGAATCGAGGCTACGCGAGCCCGAGGGCGCGCTGGCCCATGGAGTTCGGGCTGCTGAACCAAGACGCCCTGTGGGTGATGGACGAAGCGCAGCTGATGGACGTGGGCCTTGCCACGTCCGGCCAACTGCAGGCTTTTCGGAACGAAGACGAACGCGCTGGGAAGACTCTGCGCCCCTGCTTCACATGGTGGATGAGCGCGACTTTGCGGCGCTCTTGGCTGAACGCAAGTCCGGAAACCGCCGGCATGAGCTGCGACCTGAACCTGCATCGGGTCGAGCGCGACGTTCGACGAGGAGAACTCTGGGACGACGTAACCAAGCCAGCGATTGTCGTTGATTTCGCCGATCCCGGAGCGCTTGCCGAGGATGCTGCCAAGCGCCACATCGAGCGCGGCTGCGGCAAAGAAGGGCCGACGCTGATCGTCCTCAACACGGTAAAGGGTGCGATCGAGGCGTGGGGCACCCTGAAGGCGGACAAGGCGCTTGCGGACGCCGGCACGGACATCCGGTTGGTTCACAGCCGATTTCGCCCCGCCGAACGCAGGGGGTGGAGCGAGTTCCTGCACCGTGCGGCATGTGCCCCGGGGACGAATCGCATCATCGTCGCCACGCAGGTCGTGGAGGCAGGCGTGGACGTCTCGGCTTCCCTCCTGGTTACCGAACTCGCTCCTTGGACCAGTCTGGTGCAGCGGTTCGGACGTTGCGCTCGGTGGAGCGGGTCGGGGCAGGTGGTGGTTGCGGATTTCCACCACGACAGCGACAGAAAGGCCGCGCCCTACTTGAAGAACCAACTCGACGCGGCGCGCGACGCCTGCAAGGTGCTGGCGGATGTCGCGCCCAAGCACCTCGAACGCTTCGAGGAGAAGCACGAGGACTTGCTGCCACGTCTCTATCCCTACGCGCCCAAGCACCTGCTGCTGCGCCACGAGTTGGACGACCTGTTCGATACATCGCCCGATCTGTCTGGCGCAGACATCGACATCAGCCGTTTCATCCGCGCCGGGGATGAACGCGACCTGCAGGTATTCTGGGCGGAAGTCGGCGACGAAGGCCCGTCTTCGGACGTGAAGCCGAAGCGGGACGAGCTATGCAGCGTACCGTTTATTTCAGCCCAACATTGGTTGTGCAAGCCGAAGAAATCTGAGCAGCTCAAACCAAAGGTCCGGGCTTGGGTGTGGGACTGGCTGAACCGCGAATGGCGCTGGGCCGCGAGGCGCGACCTGCATCCCGGTCGAACGGTGCTCGTGGAGTGCGGCGTGGGAGGCTACTGCGAAGACCGCGGTTGGGATCCAGGCTCCCAGAAGCCAGTCGTCCCAGTGGCGCCCGATGCGGCGGCCAGCTACGAGCGCCGGCCATGTTGGACGAGAGACGGCGACGGCTGGCGGCCCGGCACCCGGCGCATTCGCTCCCTTCAGCCCGAAGATCACGCCGACGATGCCGAAGACGACGAGTCCCTGAGCGCGACCCGCGTGACTCCGCCGCAGATGGCCGGCATCGTGGCCGCCGCCGGCTGGCAGACCATCGCCACGCACGGTCAGCAGGTAGGCGAGGAAGCCGAACGCATCGCCAGCGAGGTCGCGCCCAAGCAAGCTCGGCTGCTGCGCTTGGCTGGGCGCTGGCACGATCTCGGCAAGGCGCATGCCGCTTTCCAGAGTTCCATTAAGGCCGACGACCGCCCCGACCGGCAGGATATCGCCAAGGCGCCGGACATCGCCTGGCCGTGCAGCAGTCGCAACATGTACCGGATCGACCCCGACGACCAACGGCGCGGATTCCGCCACGAACTGGCCAGCGTTCTCGGCTTGTTCGGCGTGCTGCGAAGACACCAGCCGCTGCACGAGGCGCTGCTGGGGCCTTGGCGAGACTGGCTGGCCGTCATGGGCGAGCCGAGTACGCTGTCGATTCCCGTTCGCTACAGGATGGAGCCGCCACCGCCAACCGCCATCGAACGGGAAATCCTCGATCTGACCGCGGATGACTTCGATCTGCTCGCCTATCTCGTCTGCGCCCACCACGGCAAGGTGCGAATGGCGTGGCACGCAAGCCCGGCGGACCAAGAGGCCAGCGATTGCCGGCCTCGCATTCGCGGGATTCGCAGCGGCGACGTGCTGCCGCCAGTGCTGTTGGCGGGATCGAACGGCGAGTGCCACCAGCTGCCGGCGACGGCGCTGGACCTCTCGCCGTCCGAGGCGGGTTTGAGCCCGAGTACGGGCAGAAGTTGGACCGAGCGCGTGCTGAATCTCCTCGAGCGCTTCGGCCCCTTCTCCCTAGCCTGGCTTGAAAGCCTGCTTCGCGCTGCCGACCAACGCGCGTCGGACTCGATGTGGCAGACTGACAGACTGCTTCAGGCACAGGAGGACGACCGTGGCAGACAACCGTTGGATGGAGGCAGTCGAGCGTTGGCGCAGCCTGCCGGAGGAGGAGCGCAGGCAACGTCGCTTGGCGGCAATACCCCGCCACGTGGCGAACTCCATGGCCATGGAAGGCGAGCCGGTGGACGAGGACTGGATCAGGGAACGACTCGCCCACCGCATTCCGCCACCCGCTACGTCGAAACGTCCGCCGGCATCCTGAGCTATCAGGAACTTGCGCCGTTGCTCGCGGAGCGGGTGGGGAACGTCGAGCTCGCCATCGTCGAGCGATCCCTGCCGCAACTGCCCATCGAAGAACTGCTGCTCGACTTGCACCAGCGCATCTGCGGCGACCTGACTCCCGACATCGCAGGGCGATGGCGTCTTCGAGATGTCCGCGTAAGCGCCCACCGCCCGCCACCGTACTGGCAGGTTCCCATCTTGATGCGCAACTACGCCAGCGACTTGGATGTGCGTTTGGCGGCGTGGAGCAACGACCCGGAACGGTCCATCGAGACGCTTGCTTTCGCGGAAGGAAGACTGCTGGAAATCCACCCGTTCGAGGACTTCAACGGCCGTGTTACGCGCCTACTCGTCGTCGAGCTGACCTGCCGCCTCGACTTGCCGGAGATCGATCCTGCCGCGCCCGTGGAAGGCAAGGACCGCTACTTTGCGGCGTTGCGCGCCTACGACCAAGGCGACCCGCGGCCGCTGGCGGCCACTTGGCGACGTCGACTGGGCGGGGGTGCGTCGTGATCTGCGTTCATCGGCTCGACGGCTGCGCCCCAGCGCCGTTGGCACACTACCTCAAGGCCCTTGGCATTCTGCGGCTGGTGGCGGAGCAGGCCGATAATGGGGTGCGGGGGTGGTGGGAGGGGGATCGCTACTGCTTGGCAAGTCAATTAACGCTTGAGCAACTCGTTGCTTTCTTTCTGCATCGATATGCACCCACGCCGATGCCGGCTCCTTGGAATGGTGCCTCGGGCTTCTTCAAGACGTGGGACGAAAAAAAGAAGGCTCTTCGGAACAGCAAGAACTTTAACGCGGTGAGTACGATCCGCAAGAGTACGGCGAAGAGGTGGCGACCATACCGTACCGCCATCACTCTGGTGGACGAAGTACTCGACGACATCGGGACCGAGAGGGATGTTGCTGACCTGTCGCAGGGCGAGAGGAAAAATCTGTTGATCATCCCAAGCGACGGCGAGGGTCGGTTTGCGGCTCTCCACAAAACCGACGACAAGACGGACATCCAGAGGAGCCTGCAGCGAGCGCTGCATACCGTTACGTTTTATCGCAGTGCAATCGTTGATGTCGGAGACGAAAAGCCCGAGTATCCCGATCTGTGGGGCTCTGGAGGTAACGACGGAGCAATGGACTTCACGGCCAGGTACATGGAAAACCTTCAAGTCGTGCTTGATCCTGACAACGTACTACAGTCAAAGGTCTGGCTGGATGCGTGCCTAGGCGCGGGGCCAGTCAACGGTCTCTTAAGGGGGCAGGCGGGAAAGGTAGGACAATTTCTCCCCGGTGGTGCCGGGGGCGCAAACTCGGTGAACGGGGTTGGCGATCAGAACGACACATTGCTCAATCCGTGGGACTTCGTACTTATGCTGGAGGGCGCGGTGAGTTTCATTTCGCATATGTCCCGGCAGTGTCTCTTGGACCCCTCAAGAGCCGCTTCGCCTTTCGTCGTCAATGCCAGCGGTGCCGCCTACGCGAGTGCATCGCCGACCGAGAAGTCGAGGTACGAGCAGTGGATGCCGTTGTGGTCGCGTCCGCAGTCCTATGCGGAACTGCGGCGGCTGCTCGCTGAGGGACGCGCTCAGATCGGCACCAGAGCGGCAAGACTGCCGCTAGATGTCGCCCGAGCAGTGAAGCGCATGGGCACCGCGCGAGGAATCCATGCCTTCCAGCGCTATGGCTACATCGAGCGCAATGGGCAATCGAACTTGGCAGTTCCCTTGGGTCGGTTTGGAGCGCCGGTTGAGAACTCCGCGTTGCTCGCTTGCATCGACGACCTCGACGGCTGGCTGCGTCGCTTGCGTCGGGAAGCGCACGCCCGTGGCGTGCCTTCCAGGCTGGTGATTGCGGAGAAGCGACTTGCGGATGCTCTGCTAGCGGTCACCGAGCATCCGTTGATCCCTAGCGCGTGGCAGAACGTGCTCGTCTGTCTGGTGGATGTCGAAGGGATCATGAGACAAGGGGCTGGTTTCGATGCGCGACCGATACCACCTCTGCGCACCGCTTGGGTAGCAGCAAGCGATGACGGAACTCTGGAGCTGAGGCTGGCGATTGCCTTTGCGTTGCAGGCCCGGCGCTTCGGCGCGGGGGCCGCTGATCCGATACGCCGGCACTGGCTTCCCCTCCACTCCACGTCGCTGCCGCGTTTCGCCACAAGCGGCGTTGGTTCAGCGGCAAAGCTAGATGTCCCCCAAGGTGTCGTCGTGCATGGTCGACGAGGCGTCGACGACGCCATCGCCTTGGTGCAGCGGCGATTGGTGGAAGCTTCACAGCGCGGGGATCGGCACTTGCCACTCGTCGCCGCACCGAACGCGGCGGCGGGGAGACGCGACCTTGCTAGTCTGCTGGCCGGTGGCGTGGACTTGGACAGAACCTTGACCCTTGGGCGGGCATTCATGGCGCTGGATCGCAAGTCCTGGGACGAACACCACGCACCCGCGTTGTTTCCTTCCGACGCTTCCGACTGGCCCGACGACGCTTGGTTGGCCATCCGGCTGTGCGTGCTTCCTTGGCCGCTGGAGTTGCGCAGCGGGTTCAAGCTCGACGTCGGCGCCGACCCGTCCCTGGTGCGTCGCCTCGCCGCTGGCGACGCCGAATCGGCGGTGCGCATCGCCTTGCGGCGCCTTCAAGCAGCCGGCGTTCGCTGCACCGTGTGCACCGCCACCGCTTCACCAGAAACCGCGCGCCTGTGGGCGGCGGCGCTGGCATTTCCGATCACCAAGGGAACCGCTCGGCAGTTCCTCTACCAACTGGACCCCAACAAGGAGTGAGCGTGGACGACTACTTGAAAGAACTTCGCGGCGCCAAGCGGCTGCTGTTCAAGATTCCCTTGACGCCAGTGCTTGGCCAGCGCTTCCAGCCGACGGGATTTCCGTCCCTTGGCGCGGCGACGTTCCAGACCGCCGAGGGCGAGTGCCTGCTGGTGGAGTCCGCGCAGAGCATGGCGAACCACTTGGAAATGACGGTCTGGGATGCGGCAAACGGCGATGTCGACAGAGAACTGAACGGGCTGTCGCACGTGCGCATCACCCGCGGTGGCGAGTTCTTGACGGACACGATCTTGGAGTCGCATAGGCTAAACAGCCCCTACCTCTTGGAGGGGAAGGACAAGACGTTCTTCAACACCTTGAAGAACGACCTTGCGGTACTCGAAACCGGCCCCATCGACCGAAGGAAACTGGCGGCAACACTACTCAGGTACGACGTCAACTCGTTGCTGCACGGCGTGTTCCTGGCGAAGAAAGATCTTGCGGGCGGTCGCTTGCGCGTCGCACGCGCCATGTCGGCCTTTATAGAGGCGGACGGTGTCCGTGTTGCGGCCTCCGGCGGCGTGAAAAACGACGCCGTCGATCCATCGGGAGACACCAAGGCCGGATTCGGAAACGTACCCTTCGCCCGCGACGAGTTCACGGCCGAGCGGATCACGCTCTACGTCAATCTCGATCTCGCGCAGATACGCGGCTATGGGCTGGGCGGCGACGCGGAGCGGATGCTCGTCCTCCTCGCTCTGTACAAGCTGCGGGCGCTCGCCAGCGAAGGAATGCGGCTGCGAACCGCCTGCGATTTGCAGGTCGAGAACGACGACATCGAAGCGGCCATGCCGACGGGGTGGATTCTGCCTTCGCTTGAGGACCTTAAAGGGGGCCTCAAGTCCGCCATCGCCGATTGCGAGGACCGCATGACCGTGACGACCACGACGTTCGAGGACGAACTCAAGAAGCGCAAGCCCGAGGATCAGTCGGAGACGGACGACGCGGACGATCAGGAGTAGCGGGCCGGCCCATGTCCCTGTCGCTTGCATTCCGTTTCGTCGCCGGGCGCTACCACGCGACGCCGTTCGGCCACCACGTCAACGAGGGGCTGATCGAGTGGCCGCCCTCGCCTTGGCGGATCCTTCGCGCGCTGATTTCCGTGGGCTATACGTCCGGCGTCTGGGGCAAGGAGGGGCCGTCTTCCGCCGCTCGCAGTCTCATCGAGAAGCTGTCCGTGGAACTCCCCAGCTACCGTCTGCCGTCGGCGCTCGGCGCCCACAGCCGTCACTACATGCCCATCGGCACGCTGAACCCTCAAAAGACCGAAAAGACCACGCTGGTCTTCGACACATGGGCACGAGTGGATGACGAGGAGATGGTAGCCAACTGGAGCGATGTGCATTTGCGAGAGGACGAGAGTGCTGTTCTGAACGACCTCGCCCAGTGCTTGAACTATCTTGGGCGCTCGGAGAGCTGGGTCGCCTGCCGAATGATGAGCGAGGGGGAGCAAGTACCGGAGGTCAATTGCTTCCCGGAGGAACGCAAGGAGAGGCCCGGTCGCGGTTGGGAACAGGTCGTTCTCCTTGCACCTGTCGGCGCCGCCGACTACGCAGCTTGGCGAGCGGAGCAGGTCCGCAAAGCGCTGGTCGACTGGCCGCTACCCGAAGGACGCAAGCCGTCCAAGAAGCGTCGCAACCAGCGGGAGAAAGCCGTCGCACCCTTTCCTTGCGACCTGCTGGACTGCCTGCAAAGGAACACCAACTGGTGGCGTTCCCACGGTTGGAGCCAACCGCCGGGCAGCCGGCGCGTCTTCTACTGGCGGCCCGCCCGTGCAGTTGAAGTGGGTGCGCCCAAGGCGAGGCCAAGCGCTCCGCCCAAGCGGCGCGTCGAGGCGATGCTTCTCTCCCTCGCCAATGCGAGCCGAAACGACCACGCTCTGCCACCAGTCATTAGGACGTTGCCCCAGGCCGATCTCTTGCACCGAGCACTTGTCGGGGTCGCGGCCAAGGCGGCAGGGAATGGCGAGGCGCCGCCGGAACTCACCGGACGGGACCAACACCGTATGCCGCTTCGCGGGCCACACGGGCACGCGCACGTCATTCCTCTCGACCTTGATGGCGACGGGCACCTGGACCACATTCTCATTTGGGCGCCGATGGGTCTTGGCGCCAAGGCGCAGGCCGCTGTCCGCACCGTGCGCAAGACGTTCACGAAGGGTGGCATCGAGCCACTGCGCCTGGCGCTGGCGGCCACCGGCGACTTGAGCGATTTGACTCGGCTGGCTGGTGACTACGGGAAGAACATCGCCGCCATCGCGGGCCCGGCCACGATCTGGCAGTCCGCAACGCCGTTCGTCCCTCCGCGACACCTCAAGCCCCGGGGCAGGAACACGCTCGAGGGGCAGATACGGGCCGAGTTGCACTCAAGGGATATGCCCCAACCCATGACGGTGACTCTGTGTGCGCCGGCGCACCAGAGCCACGGCGAGTCCGCGCGGATTGGCAGGGACCAGGAGCAGTGGTTTCGTTTCCGCCACTACGTCCTGGCCCGTCGACGCGGTCCGGCACCGCCTGCCGCACTCGGGTTCGCCATTCGGTTGAAGTTCGAGCGCGAGGTCGCCGGTCCAGTCGCACTCGGCTACGCCTCCCACTTCGGCCTGGGCCTGTTCAAGCGATGTGCAACCTCCCCCTCACGGCACTCGCACCGGTGAGCGGTGCGTTACCGGCTTTGCTATGCTCGACTGATCGAACCCACTCGACTGAGCGGCAGTATCAAGTGCGCGTAACTCGTTTCCATACGACGCCCGACGGCGGGTCGGCCTTCGACGAGGTGGAGGTTCCGGCCTTTGCGGAGTCCGTCGACGCCTGGGGCAATTCGCTGGCGCTCAGCGCGCCGTTCGCGTCGCCCGCGGTACAGGTGTTCAACGTGCCTGCCGGGGCGTTCCAGAGCTGGCACAACGCGCCCCGTCGCCAGCTGTGCGTGGTGCTGAAAGGCGTCTGGGAGGTCGGCACCACGGACGGCCAGAAAAGGCGCTGGGGGCCGGGCGAAGCGTTCCTTCCGGACGACGTCGACGGCAAGGGACACACCAGCGAGGTCCTCGAAGGGCCGGTGTCGATCCTGTTCGTGCCCTTGCCGGAGGACTTCGACCTGAACGCCTGGAGCGTTGGATAGGCCGCAACTCGATACGTTCCGACAAGGCCCGTTCAGCGCTCGTCTCCAAAGAGCTCGCGATTCGCGCGCGGCAGGAACAGCACTCCAATGGCCGCGTTGAACAGCACGAAGAAGGTGTGCATGACGAAGCTGAACGCCGCCACTTCCGGGTAGTCCGGGAACAGCACGGCCCAGAGCAGGAGCGCTCCGGCGTGGAACGGCAGCGGCAGCGCCGCGGCGAGGAAGATCACCGGCAGAAAAGCCAGCATCTGGCCCAAGCTCACGTCCACTTGAAACAGCTGCAGCGCCAACGTGTACACCACCACCGCGCCGATGAGATTGGGCGCCTTGAACAAGACGATCAGCAGGTAGTGGATCGGGCGCGCTTGGCGAAACGCGGCCAGCAGCTGCTTCTCGCGCAGGCCGCCGCTGCCGCTTCGGAAGTAGGCGATGTGCAGCGGCAGATAGATGGCGGCGACACCCATGACCGTCGGCAGAATCACGTCGAGCGGCAACACCGTCGATGCTTCGCGCACCAGCTGGAAGTTCAGCGCGACGCCCATTCCGGAGAAGAGCAGCAACTGGTAGATCTCCATCAGGCCCAGCAGGATCATGCAGGAGAGCGCCTGCCAGCCCGGCACCTTGTAGTGGCGCAGCAGATACAGGGACATCGCGCCCTTGCCAACCTGCTCGTTCACCAGGGAAAGAATGTAGGCGCTGGCGCGGATGGGCAGGATGCCGCCGAGCTTCAAGGCGGGGGCGCCGAACCAGCGTACCACGCGCCAGGTGACGTGGCTGTCGACCAGAAAGAAGAACACCGAGTAGGGAATCATCAACGCCAGCCAGAGCAGCCAGTTCGCGCCAGCGAAGAACGCCACCAGATACTCGACGACGGTTTGCGACTCGCGAGCGGCAGCGGCGTCGATGCGCGTGTACACCAGGTAGAAGCAGCCGAACGCCAACAGCCAGGTGCCAAGGCGAAACAGCAGCGACCAAGGCGACTTGCCGCTCCGTTTCGACTCCGGCGCGGGTGCGGTTGTTTCTTCGCCGCTCACAGGCGCAGCAGCACCGACAGTTCGGCGTCTACTCGGCGCACGAAACCGATGTTCTCGTAGACACGTTTGGCCTGCTCTTCCGCAGGACTTCCAGTGCGCACGTGCAGAAAGGGAGTACACCCTGCCTGCTGTTGGCGACGGGCGATCTCCACCACCAGCGCCTGGGCGTAGCCGCGGCCCTGGTAGTCCGAGTGGGTGCAGACCGCGCTCACTTCCCGATGACGCGCCAGGCACATCCGCTCGCCAGCCATCGCCACCAGCTTGCCGTCGGCGACGATGCCGACGTAGTCGCCAAGCCGATGGGTCTGCCGCTCGAAAGGGCCCGGGTCCGTGGCCTTGGCAAGGCGAACCATTTGCTCCGCTTCGCGGTCGCCGAGTTCAACCCAGCCCGTTGACGCCGGCCGCGCGACCGGCTCGGGACAGATCCACTGAGACAACGGCACCACCGCTCGCAGGCGCCACAGCTTGGACAGCCGGCCGGCGACTTCGCCCGGCGCGAAGAGCGGCACGAACCGGCCCGGTTCGGTGAGCTCCGCCAATTCCTCGAGCGCTTCCAGGCTTTGGTCGGCCACCGCGGCGAACGGGGAGACATCGGCCCGGTAGCACGCGGCGCGTTCGCCGACGACGCCGAACTCGCGCTGCGGCCCGGCAAGCGCATGCCAGGCGGGATTGTCCAGTTCGTTCACGCTTCTTGGCCGGCCGCCGGCGCGTCGCCGACGATGGCGCTGTTGACTCCGCCGCGCATCGACTGGCCGCTCTACGCAAGCGCCTGATAGACCAGCGTCTTCAGCTCGCGCCGTATCGGATAGGTGGACGACGGCAGCAATTGCGTGAGGAACACCACGACGACCTCCTCTTTCGGATCGATCCAGAAGTAGGTGCTGGCGGCGCCACCCCAAGCGAACTCGCCCGGCGAATCCAGCACGTTCGCCGCCGCAGGGTCCACCACCACCGAGAAACCGAGGCCAAAGCCGATGCCTTCGTAGGGCGTTTCGCTGAACACCGGCTGCCCCATGGCCGCCAGGTCGCAATTGCCCGGCAGATGGTTGCTGGCCATGTACTCGACGGTCTTGCGGCCAAGCAGCCGCTCGCCGTCCAGCTCGCCCTTGTTCAGCAGCATCCTGGCGAATCGATGGTAGTCGTCGATGCTGCCGACCATGCCGCCGCCGCCGGAGAGAAAGGCCGGCCGCTGCAAATAGCGCGACTTCGCTGGATCGTCCTGCAAGCGGTAGCTGCCGGGCGCGACGTGCTGGTAGCAGCTGGCAAAGCGGGCCTCGCTGCCCGAACGCACTTGAAAGCCGGAATCGCTCATGCCGAGCGGCCCGGCGATGCGTTCGGCGACGAACTCGTCGAGGGCCTGGCCCGAGAACCGTTCCACCAAATGGCCGCAGACGTCGGTGGACAGGCCGTAGTTCCAGCGCGTTCCCGGCGGGAACTTCAGCGGCAGCTTCGCCAGCTTCTCGACCATCTCCTGCAACGTGCCGCTTTGCAGCTGGGCGCGGCGATACAGCGCATCGACCGGATGCTGATTCATGAAGCCGTAGGTGAGGCCGGAGGTATGCGTCAGCAGATGCTTGATGGTCATCGGCGCGTCCGGCTTGCTGGCGACGTACCGATCCGCATCGCCCCTGTCGAACACTTCGAGCTCGCCCCAGCCCTCGATGCTCCTGCCAACCGGATCGTCGAGCTGAAAGCGCCCCTCTTCGTAGAGCATCATCAGCGCCACGCTGGCGATGGGCTTGGTCATCGAATAGAAGCGCACCACCGTGTCGCGCTGCATGGGCTGGCGGCGCTCGATGTCGCGCTGGCCGCAGGCGTGGAAGAAGGCCTCGCCGCCGCCCCGGGAAACCAGGCACAGCGCACCGGGCAGCTTCCCGGATTCGACGTAGGCGTCGATGTGCTTGGCGATGCGCGAAAGGCGGCTGGCCGTGAAACCGTTGCTCATGGGATCGTGCTGCGGGCAAGTCGTTGCGGCACAGCATACTCGACTTGCGCAGCGCGTTCGCCGGTCGCGCAACGTTCGACCGTTCAAGCATGGTGCCCACGCCATCAGTTGCCGTTGCACTATAGCACTCCTCGTGCCGTGTTCGCCGAGCGTGAGCCCGCCCGGCCCGTCCCTCCGGCCGGGGCTGCGCGGCGCGGATAATCAAGACCGGCCCCTAGTCTTCCCCGTAACGGGCAAAGGCGGCAAGTCGCAATCGATAAACCCGTCGCGCCAGTGCGCGATGGCTTCCCGAGCGCGGAGCCCGCGCTGTCGGCGCGTGAGCCTTCCGCAACCCGGCCCTGCATCGACTATTGCGCTTGCATCCAACCCCGCACCGAGATATGGTTTGACCTGGTCGGTCTAGGGGTGAGTCGTGGAATCCGTTCTTACGCTTAGTGATGCCAAGGCCCGGTTTTCGGAAGTCGTCGAGAAGGCGGCCAACGGCGAAGTGTTCGTCGTTACCCGCATGGGCAGGCCGGTGGTTCGGATTGCCCGCTTCGTCCCGCATGGTCAGCCGCGCAAACTCGGCGACTTTGCCGAGCGCATACGGATGAGCGAGGATTTCGACAACTGGCCCCCAGATTTGCAGGTGGCGCTGGGAATGGCTGATGAACCCCGGCCGGAGGCCGTCGCAAGCGCGCCCTCCACCATGGCCCCTTCGCAAGACAAGGATCCCCGGTGAGATACCTGCTCGACACGCACACCCTGCTTTGGGCGCGCACTGCACCCAATGTGCTCTCCGCGGATGCGCTCGCCGTATTGGAGTCGGTCGACAGTGCCCTGTACCTCAGCGTCGCCTCGCTCTGGGAGTGCGCGATCAAGTCCTCCATCGGCAAGCTCCACGTTCCCGACGAGTTCTATCGGACCGTTGCCGCCGACTACGAGGTTCTTGGCATCGAGGTGTCCCACGTCGAAGCATGCGCGAAGCTGCCCATGCACCACCGGGACCCGTTCGACCGCATGTTGGTGGCGCAAGCTCGACTCGGCGGCCTGACCCTGCTGACTCGTGACCGGGACATTGCCAAGTACGACGTCCCGGTCGTCGCCGCTTGATCCCGTCTGGCCCATGCGCGAAGTGAGCGCCGCTGCTTCTGGCAAAATCGTCTTTGGCTGGTGCCATTCTTGGGGGCGCATTCTGTAGAACGCCACCGCAGCGTCCAGATTCGGGACGTTGAGCGCCCGTTGCACGCGCGCCATTGCATGTCTCCTCGAGCGGCCTTGCGTCGCTACATGATTGGGGTGGCGGGCGTGTGGTGCGCGAAGACGCCAACCTGTTCAGCGTCGGCTCGGCGCTCGATGCGCTGAACCGCTTGGCACGACTGCATCCAGACGACTGCTCGGCGTTGGCCCACGAGCGCTCGACACACGGGCAGCCGCCATGCCCACCCACAGCTGGGAATCGCTCGCCCGTGGCGGGCTGCCGTTCGATCCCGACTTGGGCGGAGAGCGGGCCGACAAAGAGCGCAGCGTCCTCCGACATTAACGATGGCGGATTAGCTGGAAACAGCGGCTCAGAACAGAAGGACCAGACCTGCAACGAAGACCCGCGGCGGGAAGTGGACATCGCGAGACGTGCCGAAGTCCTCCGAATACGCCCTCGCCATTGGATTGCCTCGGTCCAGCGCGTTCGACACCGCCAACAGCCCCAATGCGTTGGTGCCTCCGACGCGCATCGGAACAGCCACGCTGGCATCGAGGCGCTGGTAGGCGCCGAGCTCCGACATCGCTTGGCCGAATACCGGGAGGTAGGTTGAACTGTCCACCGCCGACGGTGTGCGTCCGACCACCTCGGCGTAGGGCCTGCCGCTGCCGTGAACGTAGCTGACGGTCACCGTGCCACCGCCAAGCGCCAACTCGAGGCCAGCCCGCAACAGGAATTTCACATCACCCTCGCCACGAAAGCGCCGACCGTGGGCGGCGACAAGCTGCCGCGCGCGAATGGCCGACGCTCGGGCCGTCGCCAAGTCGCCGATCTGCCAGACCATCGACAGATCGATGCCGCGCAGCGTCACCCGGCGGCTCGCTTCCCGGATACGTGCAAGGAATGCTCCCACTGTGAAGTCCGCCGAGGCTGTGGACAATCGCCCGTCCAAGGCAACTTGACGGCTGCGGAACGGAACAGGGGCGTGCCACTCGCTGGGTCCCGGCATGCGCAGGGCGTGGTATTCGCCAGCGGCCACGGTAACCCCGCCGTTGCGCTGCCAACCCTCTCGGGTCGCCCCAAGCTGCCACGAATGTTCACCCGACACGCCATCTCCGAAGTGGCGACGTACCCCGCCCATGAGCATCGTCCGCTTGGACACCTGCCACGTGCCATAGCCGTAGACGCCGCCGTGCGCACTGCGCCGGATGCGACGCACGGGCAGGCCAAGCGGGAAGTCCGACTGCCAGAGCGGCTCGAACTGTTGTGAAACGCCGGCATGGGCCAGCCGAAGGTTCTCCATCGCAAGACCGACGCGGTAGCGGATATTCGCGTCCAGCGCGCAACTCACGCTAGGCGATGTCTTGGCGCCAAACCTCTCTTGCGACCACGCCGTCGCGCAGTGCTGGATTGCCGCTGCGCGGCAGCGCGAACTGCAAGCGGATGCCGGCGTCGCGCGCCGCCTGGTAGGCCGCCGCCGACCACTGGCCTTCCGGCCACGCCAGCCACGGCATCTGGCCGCGTTCCTCCACGGCGTCCGCAAGCGCTGCCAGTTCCGGCGCCAAATCGGGGCGGGCGGAAAGGTTCTCGTGCATGTGCCCGTGCGTGGCGATCACCCAGCCCGCTGCCTGCAGGTCGGCGATGTCCCGAGCGGCGAGCAGCCAGTCCGGCGCCGGCATCGGCGCTATCCCTCGTGCGTCCAACAGCGCGTGTTGCGCGGCCTCCGGCAGCGTTTTCAGGTGGGTTCTTGTCGCTGTGCCGAGCGCTTGCTCGTCTTCTGGATCGATGCCCTCGGCCGCGCAGTGTTCATAGAGCCGTTGCAGCGGCAGCGGCCGGGCTGGGGTTTGGAAATGGTTCTCGCCGACGAACAGCACGGGGCACACCTGCGGCAGGCGCTCGAAGGCGTCCACCAGGCACAGCACGTCCTTCCAGCCGTCGTCGAAGGTTGCCAAGGCAACAGTGTCGGCTTGATGACGCCGATTCCAGCCGCGCACCTCGTCGTTCAGCGCGACCAGCCGCCGCAGCAGTTCGGACTTCTCGATGGACATGCCGAAGCGAAGGTGGATGCGCTGGGCAGGGCTTGGCGCACCGTCGTGGACGCGATGCAGGGCCGGCACTGCGTGCGGATAGAAGCCTTGGTTTCTGCGCCCCCCGAACACACCTTCGGGGCGCTGCTGATCCGCCCACGCGACCACGTCTTCAACGCTTTCGCAGCCGTGTATCGGCGGGCGTCGGCGATGGTCGAGCGCCGTGCCGGCCAGCTTGTCGCTCCAGCCGTCCACGCCGCGCAAGGCAGCAATGGGCTTGCCCTCCTGCCAGGCGATGGCCAGCTCGCTCAACGTGCCGGCGCCGCCGGAGACGGCCACCACCAGGTCTGCCGAACGCACCACCAGGTGGTTTCGCATGGTGCCCAAGTTGGTGCGCACCACGCTCGCCGGGTGGGGGTTGCGCAGCCAGGCGCGGCCTTCGCCGGATTCGATGTGAACGAGGTCGACGTCGTTGCCCGACCGCCCGCGACCACGCGCCACCGCCCGCATCACGCCATCCATGCCGCCGGTCACGAGGTCGAAGTTGTCGTCCGCCAATGCATCGGCCAACGCCTCCGTTTGCTGCCGCACAGCGGCCGGAATGGTGCCGGCGGCACCCACGATGGCGACCATGTTGCGCCTCATCTTGGCGTGTCCGCGTCTGGCGCGAGCTCGAACGCCAAGTGGTCGGATGCGGGCGTGAAGTTCACCAGCTCAACGGTTGGCACGGTAACGCGCCGCACCTCGCGCAAGCCGACGCGGGCGAACTCCGCCAGCAGCGCCTCCTCCGGCCGATGCACTTCCCGGCGCACGCGGCCCGACGTTCGCACCGTCTTGTGCCACACGAAGGTGTCCTCGTAGCGCGCGCCGGGCGGCAGTTCGCGTTCCGCTTCCGGCGTGGGGCCGCAGAACGTGAAATGCGGATCGCACAAGGTCACCACCACGCGACCATCCTTCGCTACTGCGGCACGCAGATCGGCAAGGATGCCGCGCATTTCCGCTTCGTCTTCGATGGTGCAGAGCACGCGTTGGCAGACGACGAGATCGAAGGGAGCGGCGGCCATCGCCTCGTCCCGCACGGTGGTAAAGCGCAAGTCGCTCTTGCCGTCGGCAAGCGGGCGCCAGCGCTTGTGCCGGGTAACGTCTGGATCGTAGCCCAGCACTTCGGCCCCGGCATCCGCCAGCGCCTTCGCCACCTTTCCACTGCCGCAACCGTAGTCGAGGACGCGCCTTGGCTGGCCAGCGACGAGCTCCAAGGCGACGTCTTCGCAGGCTTGGCGCTCGCCGGCCATGCGCAAGACGGCTTCGTGGAAGCTGCCGACGCCAGCCAGCGCCGGCAGGTCGGCTTGGCGCAGCGCCTGGCGCATCAGCGCCTTCAGATCGGGGCGATCGTGGCAGCGGAAGGAGAGCCACGCGCGGTGGCACATCGTCGTGAACTCGCGCTCGTCGTCGAGCGGGCGGAGGTCCGAACCGTAGTCGATGAGGCGCACCCGTCCGTCTGCGACGCGCAGATTGTCGGGGTGGATGTTGCGGCACACCACGCCCTGTTGCCGACACTCCACGAGCAGGTTCACCAAGCCGGGGCCGTGGCCTCCCGTGTACGGCTCGCTGGGCTCATAGGGATAGATCAGCACGGCGTCGCGGCCCTCTTGGTGGAAGGCAAGCAGCGGATAGAGGCTGCGGGTGTCTCGCCAAGCGCCGACGAGCGAGCGCAGGTAGTCGAGGGTGGAGTCGAGCTGCCAGGACTTCCAGTAGTCGAACACCTTGTAGACGTGTTTGCCATCGGTGAGCACGACGCCTTCGCTGCCGCAGCCCAGGGTGCCGAGAGGGCCGGCAGGTTCCGCCAAGCGTCTGGCCACCGCCTTGGCGTTGGCGACGCGTTCCGGTTCGAAGCCGCGGGCCAACGCCGCCGGCTCGGCCAGACGAGCGCGGTGTCGTGCCAGTTCGGCCGGCAGTTGGGCGAGAAACGTCTTGATCTGCGAGTCGCGGATGTCCGCGATGCGTTCGATGTCGGCAAGCACGTTGTTGGCGTAGGAGTCGTCGAGACGGTCGCAGAACCCGAGCAGGCGGTCTCTCGCGTCCGCGTATTTCTCCGCGTGCCACCAAGCGCCGTCGCGCTCCACCAAGTCGCGCAGCACGCTGGCGAGACCGCGCACGCGGTAGAAGGACAAACGAAACGCCGCCAGTCGCTCGTTCAGGAACTTGCGCACGCGGCTGACGAGTCGGTCTACCCGCGCCGGCGCAAGTTGCAGGCGCAAGTCGTCTTCGTTGTTGACGAAGAAAACCTCCGACACGGCTTCAAGCGCGGAAAAGAGTGCGTAGCCGCGCATGTCGTCCTGGACCTTTTCAACGTCCATCCCGGCCACGGTGCCGCCGGATCGATCCTGATGCAGCGCCA
Source organism: Candidatus Azotimanducaceae bacterium (assembly GCA_965199875.1). Classification (GTDB taxonomy): domain Bacteria; phylum Pseudomonadota; class Gammaproteobacteria; order Pseudomonadales; family Azotimanducaceae; genus VXYL01. The sequence continues at coordinate 1,903,412 of OZ241346.1, forward strand.
GCGGCATGCCAACCACTTTGCGTCCGAGGTGTCGTTGCTGCAGCAGTGCCCACATCATGTCGGACCGCCGAGTCGGCCTGCCGTCGATGGCAGGCGACGGATTGGGCGCCAAGCGCAATGTCTCGATGTCGAGCACGAAGGTATTGCCGCCGCGCTGCAAGCTGCTGCTGAGCGCCAGCGTGTCGGCCTCCGCGTCGATCACCAGCGGCCGGAACAGCTGCTCTCCCGCCAGTATCCGTTCTGCGCGACGGGCCAAGCGCTCGAACGCCTCGCCAACGCGCTCGCCATCTTCGGGCGTCGCCCAGAACGGTGCCTCCAGCCGATCCGTCTCCTTGCGCGAGAGGTCGTAGTAGTAGTCGCGCCGCCCCTGCCGGAGCAGGGCGTTCTGCATCGCCCGATCCGGCAACGTTGCCTGGGGCGACAGCCTGGCCAGCCACGTGAGCGAGGCGACCAAGTCCACCATTTGCGTGCGCACCGCGGCGGCGAACGGCACGGGCGGGTCGCCGGTGCAGCGGCCGATCACCACGTCGGCTTCGCCACGTTCGCGCAGCGCCTGCATCTTGCGCAGCGCGGGCAGCAAGCGCTGATGCTGGCGCCGGAGGTGCCCTTTCGCATCGGCCGCGAGGGGATCGAGCCGCAAGTCGTCGTCCACGATCCAGACGATGGCGCCGGGGCGGCGCGCGGCGAAGGCATACAGGTACGACTGCAACACCGTTCGCGCCGGCGCGATGGGCAGGTAGCGCCCGGTGGCGGCGCCGCCATCGAGAACCCGCCCCGCTTCGGCGTCTTCGACGTGCCGAGCGCGGTCCACCAGATGAACGCGCAGCCCGCGCTGGCGTTCGCGCTCTGCGAGATCGCGCAGCTTCCGGCTGGGGCGCTGGCCCTTGCCGTTTTCCAACACCACCACGTCGAGGCCGGCCAGCTCCGATTGCGCCGCGACCCCGCCCATGTCTTCCAGCAGACCGGCGAGATCGTCAAGCGCCGAGGTGTCTGCGATGGTGCCGACGACGAGATGCGGCGGCGGGCGGCTCGGGTCCTCGGGCGGCGAATCCGGGGAAATGCTTGGAGAGACCGGCGCGTCCGGTTGCGGCGCCGTCTCGCTCCAGCCAAACAGCTGCGCTGCCCGCTGGCGGAACGCCGCCTGCTGATCAGCCGACATGCGGCCCCGGTACTTGGCGAAGAACCGACTCAGCCCTTCGGTCTTGGCCCATCCGCCGGGCTTCGAGAGCCGCGCGTGCGTCTCGCTGGCATGGTGATGCACGGTGGGTCTTTCCGTCGTGCCGTAGAGAACACCCGGCAAGTCCGCGACGCGGATGCACAGGTCGCGATCCGTGCAGCTTGGCAGCCACTCGTCGAACAGGCCGGCTTCCAGCAGGACGCTGAGCCGACAGAACAGATTGCTGCCTTGGATGTTGGGGTTGCCGACGAGGAAGTCCGCAGCGTCGAGGCGCTCCGGCGGGATGCACAACTTTGCGGGGGCACCGTCTTCGTGCCGCCACAGCTGCGCCGCGACCATGTCGAACTGCCTGCTCTGCGCGGCGTCGAAACAGGTTCGCAGGTGCTCGGGTTCCCACTCGTCGTCGTCGTCGAGAATCGCCACGTAGAGCTGGCGCGGATCGGGCGTGACGCGCAGCAAGTGATCCAACCCGTCGTTCCACGCACCCGCGGCGCGTTTCTTGCTGCGGGTGTTGCGAAGGTACTTGACGTTCGGATGCTGCTTCACCACTTGCTTGGTGGCCCCTCGGAAATCGTCGCAGGAGTCATCGACGACGACGATGTGGAGGGGGCAGAAGGTCTGCCGTTCGACGGAGCGAAGCGCCCGGCGGGCAAGCAGTTCCGGGCGGTTGGCCGTAGCGATGAGAACGGCCACGGCGGCATCGGGGTGGAAAGTCATGGTTGCCTCTTGGCGTGTGTACCTGGCGGCGTACTGTGCCCAAGTAAACCTGAACACCCACTGAATCGACCTGCCGCGATCTGTCGGGTTTATCAAGCGCCAATGGACAACGAACCCAGTCGCCATGCCGTCGGCGCACCAAGACTATACTCGCGCAATGGACGCGTAAGCGGAGCAACTCTTCGCACCGGCATTCCCTCCCTGATGACGCACATGCTGGCCCACGCCCCGAAGAGACGCGCGCAGGGCGAGACGCGCTAGCCAAGCAGGAAACGCCTAAGACCGTTGAGGCTTGCCCGCTATTTGGCCAGGCGTTTGCGTTTGCGCTGCACGTAGTCGACCAGAATGTACTCGCCGAGCTTGTCCGGCGTGGTGTAGAAGACGCGGCCGCCGTTGATGCGGGCGATGGCGTTCATGAACGCCCGCAGGTGGCCGTCCGCGTCGAGCATGAAGGTGTTGATGGCGATGGACTTGCGCGTACACGAGCGCACCGCGCGCAGGGTCGCCTGGTAGGTGGCGGCGGTGGGCGGATAGGCGAAGCGGGCGCGGCCGCCCTCCAAGTGCGCCGTGGGTTCGCCGTCGGAAATCATGATGATGTTCTTGGACGGGCAGGCGTGCTTGGCAAGCAGCCGCTCGGCCAGCAGCAGGGCGTGCTGCATGTTGGTGCCGAGGACGTACTCGTCCCATTGCAGAAACGGCAGGTCGTGCGCTTTCAGTTCCTTCGCGTAGGCGGCGAAGCCGATGATGTGGAAGGAATCCTTGGGATAGCGCGAGGTGATGAGATTGTGCAGCGCCAAGGCGACCTTCTTGGCCGCCTGGAAGGAACCGCGCAACGCCATCGACCAGGACAGATCCACCAGCATCGCCGTGGCGGTGGAGGTGACGAGTTCCGAACGGTAGACCTCGAAATCGCCCTCGCCGAGGGCGATGGGGATTCGCGGGCCCTCCCGGTCGATGGCGTTGCGCAGCGTGCGCGGCATGTGCAGATGGAAGGGATCGCCGAACTCGTAGCTCTTGGTCTGTTCCAGCCGTTCGCCAAAGCGTCCTTCTTCCGGCAGGGCATGGTTGCCGAGGCTTTGGCGGCGCAGGCGGGCGTAGATTTCGCCGAGCGCCCGCTGTCCGATCATCCTCGACCCGCGCGGCGTCAACTCCCACTTGTCGCCGTTTGGTCGAATGTAGCCGGCTTCCTCCAGCGCCTTCGCCAGCTTCTTCAGATCGTCGAGGTTGCGCGCTTCGTCTTCGCCTTGCAGCTGCTCGATGAGGTCGCGGTCGATGCGCTCCAGGTCGCCGCCCCGTTCCGCGGCCTGCACCTGGTGGATGGCTTCGTCGAGTTGGCGCATTTCGCTCATCAGCCGCATCGCCGCTTCGAGGTCTATGTCTTCGTTGCCGCCGAAGCGGTATCGAGACGCGCTCCCGGCCATGTACTGCGCGAGTTTCTGCAGTTCGGCTTCCAGTCGCGGATCGCCGAACCGATCCGCCAGCAGCGACTGGAGCTCCTGGCGCTGGTCCGGCGTCAGCGACTGCAGCAGCGACTGCGCCGCGGCCATTTGCTGGCGCATCTGCTCGACGAGCGCTTCCAGGGATTCCGGCCGATCGGCGCCGAACATGTCGCCGAACTTGTCCATGAAGTCCTTGAAGTGCGACTGCAGCGCGTCCGGGTCCACGCCCTTGGCTTTCTTCGACAGCAGATCGTTCAAGGCTTCGAGCATGTCCTTCATGCGTTCGATGTCGCCCTGGGACATGTTGTCCACCATCTTCGAGATGTCGTCGAAGAAGGTTTGCGCCATGGCGCGGCGCAGCTGGTTGAGCAGATCGAGGTACTTGCGCTGCGCTTCCGGGTTCAGGAACTCGTACTTCTCCAGCTGCTGCATCTTGCCGGCGGCGTTGTCCGGCAGCGCCTCCAGCTGCTGGCGCCGTTCTTCGGCGATCTGCTTGACGACCTGGTCCGAGAAGTCTTCGTCCGAAGCGCCGTCGCGCCCCAGCCACTCGTCGATGGTGGTCTTCTCGAGGTCGAGGACTTCGTCGAGCTGGCGCTCGATGTCCTTGAACAGGCTGGCAAGGTTGAAGCGGTCGAGCTGCGAGCGCTTCTGTTCGCGCAGGCGCTTGAGCATGTCGCGCAGGCCTTGGCGCGCACCGCCGTCGGCAACCGGCATGCCCCGGGACAGAAGGTTGCGCATCGCCCAGCGCAGATCGCCATGCTCCATCAGATCGTCGGCCATCGCGCCGAGCACGTCGTCCGCGGCAACGGCGGCGTCGAGGCTGCCGTCCCATTCCGAGAAGCGATGTCGGGTGGCGAAGCGGCGCATGAGCGTGGGCGTCGTCCGGTGGTCGCCAAGTGGAATCGCAGTGTGGCAGTTCGCGGGAGTTCGCGCAAACCGGGCCTGCGGCTCGCGGCTCCGCGGCTTGGTGGCAAGGATGATCTGCGCGGTGGCAGCGACGATGCCTCGGCGCTTAGGCTCGCCGCTTTTGCACTTCGGACTAGCCAAGTACAACGCTAGAATGTGGCGCATGGGTTCGATGCACGAAGAACGCTTGGCTCGGCAGCGCGACTTGGCGCTTGGCTACCGGGTCTTCGCGGCGCTCGGCTGGGGCGACACCGGAGACGGCCACATCAGCGCTCGGGACCCCGAGCGCGAGGACTGCTTCTGGCTGCTCGACGTCGACGTGCCGTTCGCCGAAGCGACGCCGGAACGGCTGGTGCTGGTAGGCCCCGACGGCCAACTGGCGAGCCCCGGCGCCGGCACCAACTGGCCCGCCTACTACATCCACGCGCCGATCCTGAACGCTCGCCCGGACGTGGCGAGCGCGGCGCATACGCACACGCCCTACGGCACGCCGTTCGCCGCCGAGGCGCGCCTCTTGACGCCCATCACCCAGGAAGCCTGCGTGTTCTTCGACGACCACGGCTTGTTCGACGACGAAGAAGTGCAGGTGCAGAGCGTCGACTGCGGCGCGCGCATCGCCCAGGCCCTTGGCGCCAACCGCGGCCTGGTGCTGCGCAACCACGGCCTGCTCACCGTGGGGGCCAGCGTCAAGCAGGCGGTTGCCTGGTTCGTGATGATGGAGCGGGTTGCGGAAGCGCACGTCAAGGCCCGGGCGCCGAAGTCCATCTCGCACAACGCGGCGTTGTTCGCCAAGGCGGATCTCGCCACCGAACGGCAAGCCGAAGGGGCGTTCGACCACCTCGTAGGACACCATCTTCCCGGCGCCGCGAACGCCTTGGACGCTGCCAGGAAGCGCGCCTAGGGGCAGTCGATGCGCTACGTCTCGACCCGTGGCGGATGCCCGCCTCTGGCCTTCGTCGACGCCGTGCTTGCGGGGCTGGCGCCGGACGGCGGCCTGCTGGTGCCAGCCTGCCTGCCGAACGTCGCCGATCAGCTGGCCGACTGGCAGGGCTTGTCCTACACGGCGCTGGCGCAGCGGCTGTTCCGCCTCTACGCGGACGACATGGACGGCGACGACCTGGACGAAATCGTCGCCGAAGCGTTCGCGGCCTTCGACCACCCCGACGTGGCGCCGCTGCGAAACTTCGGCGAGTTGCAGGTGCTGGAGCTGTTCCACGGGCCGACGCTGTCGTTCAAGGACGTCGCGCTGCAGGTACTCGGACGGTTGCTGGCCTACGTCCTCGCGCGTCGCGGCGAACGGCTGAACGTGGTCGTCGCCACCAGCGGCGACACCGGCAGCGCGGCCATCCACGGCTTGCGCGGACGCGACAACCTAAGCGTCTTCGTGCTTTATCCCAAGGGCCGCGTCAGCCCCTTGCAGGAGTTGCAGATGACGACGGTGGGCGACGCCAACGTCCACTGCCTGGCCGTCGATGGCAGTTTCGACGACTGCCAGGCCATCGTGAAGTCCATGCTGGGCGACCCGAACTTCAAGGCCCGGCATGCCCTTGGCGCCGTCAACTCCATCAACTGGGCGCGCGTGGTGGCGCAGATGTCCTACTACGTCTACGCGCTGCTGAACGTCGGCGGACGCGCCGCCTTCGCGGTGCCCACCGGCAACTTCGGCAACATCTTCTCGGCGATGATGGTGCGCGAGATGGGCGTTCCCATCGACAAGCTGGTGCTGGCCACCAACGAAAACGACATCCTAGCGCGCTTCTTCCAAACCGGAATCTATCGCCGCGGGCCTGTGCGCCAGACCGTCAGCCCGTCCATGGACATCCAGATCGCCAGCAACTTCGAGCGCTTCCTGCACTGGCGTCTTGGCGGAGACGCGCGACTCGTCAAGACTTTCATGCGCCGGTTCGCGGAAGCCGGCGAAGCCGCCTTGCAGGACGGCAAGGCGATGGACGCCGGCGTCGCGTCGGTAGCCGTCGACACCGAACAGACCCTCGCCACGATTGCCGACGTGTACCAACGCCACGGCTACGCCATCGATCCGCACACCGCGGTGGCCGTCGCCGCCGGCCGCCGGTTTCGCCAAGAGTCCAACGCGCCGCTGATCTGCCTGGCCGCAGCGCATCCGGCGAAGTTCCCCGAGGCGGTAGCACGGGCCCTCGGCGACGCCGCCGAAGTGCGCCATCCAATCTTGGACCGGCTCGCCGAATCGAGTTCGCGACGCAGCGAACTGCAAGCCGATCTGGAAGCCGTCAGAGCCTACGTTAACGACAAGGCCATCTAACCGGCTTCGTGGTGGATCTGCGCGACGCTCGCTTTGCTTGTGGGATGGCGGGCTGTTGCTCACGCAAGCTCCTGCCAACCATGTGGCGGCCAATCGGGCAGCTCGGTACCTATGGTCTCCATCAGGCGCCCGAATGAACCGATCAGTTTGCGAAGGAGCGGCAGCGGGCATAGGCTGCCGCCACGCAGAACATGGCGCTGAAGGCGGGCTGATGCGTCCTTTCGCTGTAGCTGATGTGCATCATTGCTTCCAATATGGCCTTCGCGCCTCGGGGTGACTCGGGATCTGGATGCGACTGCGCATCGCTCCTCACGCTGTGGTGCGTACGCAGTGATTCGACGGTGGCGAGGAACCACGCTTCATATTCACGCTTGGCCAGCACCACCTCGCACATCGGCCCTGCTACCTCGACGGCCCACTCGCGCACCTGCGCCGCCAGTTCCACCGGGCAGTCGTCATCGCTGTCGAAGATGATGAGGACGGCACCGCAACTGTCGCGCAGACGCGCTAGGCGTACACGCTTCTTCAGTTCGACTTCCTTCACCAGTTGACTGCGGTTGCACCGAATCGGCTGATCGATGTGGACTTCGTTCCACGCTTCCGCGCGTCCACCAGGCGGCGCAGCAGCACAGGAACTGCGGCTGCGTCTCCGTGCCCTTCAACGATTGGAACGACGGTCATCGCGGGCGCCTTGGCGAGCTAAACAGAGTGCGTTGCTTGAGCAAGTCTGGCGGGTCGAACAGGGTCACCTGTTCCTCCGTGTGGTCGGCCCCCAATAGCGCGTTGCTTCGCAGCAATTCGCCAGCGTCCATCAGATGTTCGCGCAATGCCGTCCGCGTGGCTTCCGAGGTATGCGCGACTCGCGTCGCGCCATCCTCCCAACTCACGATGCGCAAGTGGCGGTCTTCGATCCATTGCGCCTCAAGGATGTCGGCGCTGTGGGTGGTGATGACCGTCTGCGTCGAACGAGCGGCATGGCGCAGAAGGTCCAGTATCGTGCCCAGCGCCCCTGGATGGATCGTCGCCTCCGGCTCTTCAACGATCAGCAGGGAAGGCAACTTGGGCTGAAACACGGCCGCCAGCAGCCCTAGCCCATCTTTACCATCGTGACAGGCGATTCGGGACGAATTCGGGGGTTTTCCGGAGCCTGGCCGTCGCAAGTCGTTGATTTCGCTGGAAGGCGATTCCGAAGAGGCCGATGTAGTGCCATAAAATGAGGGCGGGGCATTGAACTCCCCCGGGGCGCGGGTTACCGTCGCCCCATGTTCGTCCGCCGCACCCGTACCCGCGCCACCGACGGCGCCGAGTACCACACCCACCGGCTGGTGCGCTCCGAGCGCGACGGCGCCAGGGTGCGCCAGCGCACGCTGCTCAACCTCGGCCGCCACTTCGAGCTGCCCCGCGGACGCTGGCCGCTGCTCTGCCAGCGCGTGGAGGAACTGCTGGCCGGGCAGATGGAACTGCCGCTGGACTGCCCGCCGGAGGTGGAGGCGGAGGCGCAGCGGCTCGCGGCGCGGCTGGCCGCCCGCGAGGCGTCGCCGGCCTCGGCGGACGCGCCGGGGGACCTGCGGCGCGTGGACGTGGACTCGCTGGAACTGACGCGCCCGCGCTCGGTCGGCGTGGAGCACGCGGCGCTGTGGGCGATGGACCGGCTGCGGCTGCGCGAGCTGCTGGCGGGGCTGGGGCTGGGTCCGGGGCTGCTGGCGGCGGCCGTGGGCAACGTCGTCGGGCGCATGGCGCATCCGGCGTCGGAGCGGGAGACGCGGCGCTGGCTGGCGGAGCGCAGCGCCCTGGGGGAACTGCTCGACGCGGACTTCGAGACGATGGGGTCGATGCGCCTGTACCGGGCGTCGGACGCGCTGCTGGCGCACCGCGACGCCATCGAGGACCGGCTGTTCGAGCGTGCCTCGGGGCTGTTCGGCCTGGCGCCGACGGTGACGTTGTACGACCTGACGAACACGTTCTTCGAGGGCGGCGCGGCGGCGATGCCGAAGGCGGCGCGCGGGCGCTCGAAGGAGAAGCGCAGCGACCGTCCGCTGCTGACCCTGGGGCTGGCGCTGGACGCGAGCGGCTTCGCGCGCCGCTCGCGGGTGTTCGCCGGCAACGTCGCCGAGAGCGGCACGCTGGCCGAGATGCTGCAGTCGCTGGGCGCGCCGGACGGCGCCCTGGTGGTGATGGACCGCGGCGTGGCGACGGAGGACCGGCTGGCCTGGCTGCGGCGGGAGGGCTACCGCCATCTGGTGGTGAGCCGGGAGTCGAAGCGGACGTTCGACGCGTCGCAGGCGGTGTCCATCCGGGCGAAGTCCGGCGGCGCGGTGCGGCTGGTCCGGGAACTGTCCGAGGACGGCCTGGAGGTGCGCCTGCGCTGCCACTCGGCGGCGCGGGAGGAGAAGGAGCGCGGCATCGCCGAACGCTTCGCCCGGCGCTTCGAGACGGCGCTGGACGACCTCTCCGCCGGGCTGTCGCGCCCGCGCACGCGCAAGGAGATCGGATACGTCCGGGAACGCATCGGACGCCTCAAGGAGAAGAGCCGCGGCGCGGCGCGCCTCTACGACGTCGAGGTCGCCGCCGACGAGAGCGGCGGGAAGGCCGTGGCGGTGACCTGGACCCGGCGCCCGGCCGCCGGCACGATGGCCGACTGTCCGGGCGTGTACTGCCTGCGCAGCAGCGAGACCGACTGGGACGAGGAGACGCTGTGGCGCGCCTACGCCACCCTGACCGACGTCGAGGCCGTGTTCCGCTCGCTGAAGTCCGAACTCGGCCTGCGCCCCGTGTACCACCACAAGCAGGCGCGCGCCGAAGGGCACCTGTTCATCACCGTCCTCGCCTACCAGCTCGTGCAGGTGCTGCGCGCCGCGCTGCGCGAGAAGGGCGTCGACGGCAGCTGGAACACCCTGCGCAACATCCTCGACGGCCAGCAGCGCGTCACCGCGACGTTCCGCTGCGCCGACGGCCGCGCCCTGCACGTGCGCAAGGCCACCCGCGCCGAACCCGCCCTGCGGAAGATCTACGACGCCCTCGGCATCGATCCCCGGCCCGGAGGAACGCGCAAGACCACGATCTAGAATCCACAACGCGGCACTTTGTAGTGCCACTTGCCCATTTCAGTCAACGCAAGATGTTGATTGCAAATGACTTTTTCTAGGGGGTGGTAAACTTGGGCTAGGGTGCGCAACGTGCCATCGGACATGCTGTGGGGGCCGAACTTCAAGGCACCTTCTTCCCCTTGCTGCGTGAACTCGAGCGAGAGCTTGTTCTGTACGCGTTCAGGCTTCACTTCGACTTCCCCAGGGCACAACAGTTTGCAGAAACTCCTGCAGATGCCGATGCGAGTCCGGGGCCAGCTGGCGAAGCACGCTTGCGGCGTTGCCGCCGTCGCAGCGCAGGCGAACGCCCGCATCTGGATCCTGCATCTCGCGCAACGACCGTGGATCGATGCGATAGGGTTGGATGTCCGAAAGGAACCGCGCTACCGGCGCGAATCGCTGGTCGCCGGCGACTAGCGGCAGCGCGAGGGCGTTTGGTGCCGGCGCCGGGCGCGTTTCGATGCTGCTGTCGAAGACGGTGCTGCGATGGAACCAACTTCGCGTACCGTCCTCAGCGACGCAGAGGCACTGCTCGCCCCGTATCTCGTAGTCGAAGCCCTTGGTGGCCCGCACCTCGAATGCGTACATCGCCTCTGGCACTCCCGCCAAGCCTTCAAGTTCCACTCGCAGCCCTGTGTCGGCCACCCGTCCTCGGGATGCGCGACGATGTCCAACCGCGCCGATGCCGCCGCGCTTGTCCAGCACTGCGGAGAGCGGCGATGCCATCGCATCCGCCAGCAGGGACAACGCCTCGACGATGTTGCTCTTGCCCGCACCGTTCTGGCCTACCAGAAACGTCGGATTGTCGAACTCGACGGTGGCGCTCCGCAGGCTGCGAAAGCGCTTCAAGGTCAAGCGCCGCAACGTGGCGGTCATCGACGATCTCCTTGGCGGGGAACGGCTGCTGCGGAACATAGCACGGGGCTGATCGGCGCAGCCAGCTCCCGATCGTGGTACGGCTCTGCACATTCGCCTCATAGGGTGGGTTGACGTAGATCGTCGGGAATACGTCCTCGCCACGGCTTGACAATACTGCGTCGGTGTCAATGTCAACGCCGACGCGCGACTCGCTGCCCAAGGTTCGTTCGGGCGGTGCGCCGTGTGTTGCGGTCTCCCCTCAACCCCTAGTCACACCACGGCACGGGTGGCAGTGGCTAGCGCCACGCCAAGGTCGGGCACTGGCTGATGGCGAGTTCCGGCTGCCGTTCAGCGCTGCCCGACGTGATCGCTGCAACGGTCTTGCGTAGTTGGGGCGATGGTTGGGCGCGGCGATGGCCAGCAGGCTGGTGCCGACCGCACGTTCGCGGAGGCAACCAGTTCCGAGAACAAGGCGACGACCTCAGAGAACGGCTCCATGCATTGGCCGGCTTGCCTGTGCGCACGGACGCCGACTTCGACCCAGACTCTTCGTGCGCGGCTGGCGGATAGGTACGGGTTGTCCCTCTACGACGCGCTGTATCTGAACTTGGCGCAGAGACGAGGCATCCCTCTGGCCACCTTGGACAAGACTCTGCGTGGTGCAGCCATCGCCGAGAGCGTTGTCGTCGTGCAGCGAGGCACCTGACTTGGATGGCTAGTCGGCCATGGCTAACGCGATTCTCGAATTTGCATCGTGCCGACAGTTACGGCGGCACCCAGCGCTCGGCTTACGACGTTCCAGCCGACCTTGGCTACGGCGAGCGCCAGTGCGGGAGGCACGTTCCCCTGTCGCGCGGTAGCGGTGTCGGCGCCTTCGGGGTCCGGCACGGTGCAGGCTGCCAGCCAGAACACCGCGAGCGGCAGAGAGGTTCTTACCGCGAAACGGCCGTCGTCGTTTGCCATCGTCCTTCCTCGTCGCGGACTCCAATGGCGTTGGCTATGGAAGGGCTTGGCGCGAATTCCGCCTCGAGCCGCCGCGAAGTTGCGCCTCTGCGCATCGGTGATACGCTGTCGCCAGCGACGCAAGCTCGCTGGGCGGCGTGACGCTGCAAGCGCGGATGCAGCCGCAAGTCCACGGTGTTCAAGAACCCTTAAGCGGGAGCGAGGAGGCATGGCCGAAAGCAAACCCAACGTGCTGTTGTTCTTCACCGACGATCAGCGCTTCGACACCATCAGCGCCCTTGGCGGCAGCGCGGTGCATACGCCCAACATCGACCGTCTGGTGCAGCGCGGCACCGCCTTCACCCACGCGCACATCCCTTGCGGCACCCACGGCGCCATCTGCATGCCCAGCCGCGCCATGCTGCATACCGGCCGAACGCTGTTCCACCTGCACGATTCCGGCAGCAGCATTCCCGACGACCACGCCATGCTTGGCGAGACGCTGCGCTCGGCCGGCTATCGCACCTGGGGCGCGGGCAAGTGGCACAACGGAAGGGCGTCGTTCAACCGCAGCTTCGACGACGGCGACGAGATCTACTTCGGCGGCATGGCCGACCACTGGAACGTGCCCGCCTACCACTACGACCCGACGGGCCACTACGACAAGCGCCTGCCCTACATTGCCGATCCGCCCTCTTTCGGCAACAACGAGATCGGCTGGCGGAACTGCGATCACATCCATGCTGGCCGCCATTCCAGCGAAGTTCTGGTCGATGCGGCGGTGGACTACATCGGGCGGCAGGACGGCAGCGAACCGTTCTTCGCCTACGTCGCCCTCCTGGCGCCGCACGATCCGCGCACGATGCCGCCAGAGTTTCTTTCGATGTATCCGCCGGAGGAAGTGGAGCTGCCGCCCAACTTCCTTGGCGGACACCCTTTCAACAACGGCTCGCTGCGCATTCGCGACGAGCTGCTGGCGCGCTTCCCCAGAGAACCCGAGGAAATCCGCCGGCACATCGCCGAGTACTACGCGATGATCGCCCACTTGGACCACGAGTTCGGCCGCGTGCTCGATGCGCTCGACGCGAAAGGGCTTGCCGACGACACGCTGATCGTCTTCGCCGGCGACAACGGCCTGGCGGTGGGCCAGCACGGGCTGATGGGCAAGCAGAACTGCTACGAGCACAGCGTGCGCGTGCCGCTGGTCTTCGCCGGGCCGGGGGTGCCGAAGGGCCAGCGCAGCGACGCCTACGTCTATTTGCTGGACATCTTTCCGACGCTGTGCGAACTCGCCGGACTGCCGGTGCCTGGCAGCGTCGAAGGGAAGAGTCTGGTGCGGGCGATGGGCGACTCCGCGCAGACCGTGCGCGACAGCCTCTACTTCGCCTACGTGTCCTCCCAGCGCGCGGTGAAGAATCGGACCCACAAGCTGGTGGAATACGCCGTGCGCGGCTGTCCGCGGCAAACCCAGCTGTTCGACTTGCGTACCGACCCGTGGGAGACGGGCAACCTGTTCGGGGCATCCGGCACGGAGGGAGTCGTTGCCGATCTGCGCCAGCAGCTGCACCGCTATCGAGAAGAATGGGAAAGCGGCCACACGGAACGCAGCGCCCGTTTCTGGGAGCGCTATGGCTGAATCCGGCGGTATGGTGGAACTGCCGGGCGGCACCTTCAGGATGGGTTCGGAGGACCCGGACGCCCGGCACGAAGACGGCGAAGGGCCGGTTCGGGAAGTGGCCGTAGACGCCTTCGCCATCGACCGCGCGACGGTCACCAACGCCGAGTTCGCCGCCTTCGCGAAAGCCGTCGGCTACCGCACCCAAGCCGAGGACTTCGGCTGGGCCTACGTCTTCCGAGGGCTGCTTTCGAAGAGCCGCCAGCGCCGGTTTCAACAGGCGCAAGCCGTGCCCGCAGCACCGTGGTGGCTGGCGGTGGACGGCGCCTGCTGGCGCAAGCCGGAAGGTCCCGGCAGCAGCCTGAACGGGCGCATGCATCATCCGGTGGTGCAGGTTTCCTGGCACGACGCGCGGGCGTACTGCCGCTGGGCGAACAAGCGCCTGCCAACGGAGGCCGAGTGGGAGTACGCGGCGCGCGGGGGCTTGGCCGGCAAGAGGCTGCCCTGGGGCGACGAGCTGCAGCCGAACGGCAAGCACCGCTGCAACGTCTGGCAGGGCAGCTTTCCACACCACAACAGCGTCGAAGACGGCTACTTCGGCACCGCGCCGGCGAAGTCGTACCGGCCCAACGGCTACGGCCTCTACAACATGGCCGGCAACGTCTGGGAGTGGTGCCAAGACGGCTACGGCGCGGACCGGCAGCGCCCCGGCTCGTCGGGCAGCGCCGACAACAAGGTTCTAAAAGGCGGCTCGTACCTGTGCCACGAGAGCTACTGCAACCGCTATCGCGTCGCGGCGCGCTACGCCAACACGGCAGACACGGCGACCGGCAACATCGGCTTCAGATGCGCGCGCTAGTGTGCCGCTTCCAGAACAACGTGCGTTCCAGTGGGGCGGGTTTTCGTCGCTCGACCTTAGCCCGACTTCCGCAACTCGGGGCGATTTGAAGTTTTTTCGGACGGTTTGGCGCTTGCGGGTGATGCAACTCGTTGTTTTTCGGTAGGCGGGTCGTCGTTTCGGTGCTGTAGTGCCGACCTTGGTTGTTGACAAGGGCGTCGGAAGGGGCAGGCTGCGCGTCCATGTACGTGCGCTGCCGAAGACGCTTCAAGGACGGCAAGGAGCACCGCTACTGGAGCGTGGTGGAGAGCTGCCGCCGCCGCGACGGCCGGGTGGTTCAGCGGCAGGTTCTGCACCTGGGCGAGATCAACGACGGCCAGCGGGCGGCGTGGTGCCGGGCGGTGGAGGTGGTGCGCGAAGGTTCCGGCGCGGAACCGATGGCGTTGTTCGCGGAGGATCGGGAGGCGCCGGAGCTGGCCTGCGAGACGGTCGGGTGAAGGTCGGCGAGCTGTCGGTTCGGCGTCCGCGGCAGTGGGGCGCGTGCTGGCTGGAGCTGGAGTGTGGGCTCGGCTGGAACTGGATCGCTTCTGGGGGCCTCGGCTGCCGCCGAGCCGGCAGGGGACGCGCTGGCTGGACGTGCTGAAGACGCTGGCGACGTACCAGCTGGTCGATCCGGGCAGCGAGTGGCGGCTGCACCGGCACTGGTACGGATACAGCGCCCTGCCGGATCTGCTGGGTGCGCCGGAGGCGCTGTCGGACGACGTGCTGTACCGCTGCCTGGACAAGCTGCTGGCGCACCGGCGGGAGTTCTTCGGCTTTCTGCGCGAGCGCTGGGAGACGCTGTTCGAGGCGCGCTTCGACGTGCTGCTGTACGACCTGACGAGCACCTACTTCGAGAGCGATCCGACGTTCGAGGGTCTGCGGCAGGCATCGTCATGGCGCGTTCGCTACTTGCCGCTCGGCGCTTCGCGTCTCGTTGACGTCGGTGGCCGCCTGCAGCGACGCTCGAATGTGCTTGTTGCGGGCGTAGTCCAAGGGCGCCTTGCCCGCGCGGTCCAGCGCGAGCGGGTTGGCGCCGGCAGCCAGCAGCAGCGGCACGAGGTCGCGCTTTCCCCGTCGCACGGCACGATGCAAAGGCGTTTCGCCGCGCCGATTGGCGAAGTTCGCGTCCGCCCCGGCGCCGAGCAGCACCTGCGCGCAGGCCGCATAGCCGAGATTCACGGCACGGAACAGCGGCGTCTCCCGCGCCTCGTCGTAGGCGTTCGCCTCGGCGCCGAGTTCCAGCAGCCGCTTCGCCACCAAGGGCAGGTCGAAGCGGCAGGCCATGTGCAGCGGCGTGACCTTGCGGTTGTTGCGCAGCGAAGGCGGTGCGCCGGCCTCGACGAACCGGGCGACGATCTCCGCTCGCTCGGCCTCGCGCTTGTCCGCAGGCGCGATCCGGCCGCCATGCCCTTCGTAGCCGGGCACGCGGCAGGCGAGCAGCAACAGATGATCCGCCCAGGCCCACTGGGCGTTCTGCCGCAGATGGCAGGCGACGCGATTCGGCACCGCCTGGCGCACCGCATCCACCAGCGCTGGCGGCGGATTCAAGCCTTGCCGGCCGTGGACGAGCTTCTGTTTCGTCACCCTCGATCCCTTCGGACTCGACCTTGCGGACGTTCGGCTGCCCTCGCGGCCGCACGACGCCGACAGTCTACTTCGCTTACGGCCAGAGGGCGTCAAGGCCGAGGATCTGCCCTTGTCAGATCATCGGATACGGCTGGAGGACCTGGCGTCGCACTCCCGGCGGCAACGCCCACATCGCCTATGCTTGGGCGATGCCGTTGCGCAATCTGGCACTCTACTTTCTCGCCCAGCTCGTCTTCACCTCGGGCACGGTCCTGGTGGTGACGCTTGGCGGCATCGTCGGCAACGACTTGTCGCCGAACCCGACGCTTGCCACGCTGCCTTTGTCGGTGATGGTGGTGGGCACCGCGGCGGCAACGGTGCCCACGGCATGGCTGATGCTGCGCCTCGGCCGGCGACTTGCCTTCGTTCTAGGGGCCGCCTTGGCGGTGGGCAGCGCGCTGCTCGCGGCGCTGAGTCTCGAGTGGCGCAGCTTCGTGTTCTTCGTCCTTGCATGCGGCTTGATCGGCGCAACGCTCGCGTTCAGCGCGCAACTGCGTTTCGCCGCCGCCGAAACCGTGCCCGTGGAACGCGCCGGCGCGGCGGTTTCGGTGATTCTGCTCGGCTCCATCGGCGGGGCGCTGATTGGGCCCGAACTGGTGGCGCGCAGCCCCGCGTGGACGCCGGAACAGCCCTATCAGGGTGCTTTGCTGGCGTTGGCGGGACTGTACGCCATTTGCGCCGGCCTCCTGGCGTGCAGTCGAAATCCTACCGTCGGCGACGTGCGACCGGCACCAGGCGAAGGCCGTCCGCTGAAGGAAATCGTCGCGCAGCCGGCGTTTCTGGTGGCGGTGCTGGCTGGCGTGGTCGGCCAAGGCGCGATGGTGTTCATCATGACCGCGACGCCGGTGAGCATGCACGTGATGGAGGGCCACACGGTGGCCGCCACGGCGCGGGTGATTCAAGCGCACGTGCTGGCGATGTATCTGCCCTCGCTGGCCTCGGCTGTGCTGGTCGATCGTTTCGGCGCTCGCAAGCTGATGGTGGCGGGCGCGGCGGCGATGGCGGCGACGCTGGCCATCGGCCTGTCCGGGCGCGAGGTCATGCACTACTGGTGGGCGCTGGTGATTCTCGGCGTCGGCTGGAACTTCCTGTTCGTTGGCGGCACCACGGCGCTGGTCGCCACGTATCGGCCAGCGGAGCGTTTTCGCGCCCAGGCGGTGAACGACTTCAGCGTCTTCGGCATTTCGGCGCTGGCCAGCCTCTCGGCGGGCGTCCTGCTGCACGCCTTCGGCTGGTCGGTGGTGCTGCTCTCGGCGGCGCCAGCGCTGCTGCTGATACTGCTGGCGGCAGCCCGCAACGGGCACTGGCGCAACGTTCGGTAGCGTGGGGCAATCTGCTACGCTGACGGACATTGTGACGAGCGTAGGGCGGGGGTTGATGTTCGGCACGGCGTTGGCCGTGGCGCAGGCCGCGGCCGATGCGCCCTGCACGGATGTCGAGTACAGCCACGGCTTGTCCTACCTGCTGCCGCTGAAGTACCCCGCGGACTTCACCCACTTCGACTGGACGAATCCCGACGCGCCGAAGGGCGGCGCCATGCGCCTGCCGCAGCTCGGCACCTTCGACAACTTCAACGTCATCCTGGAGAAGGGGCGCAACGCCGCCGGCTTCGACATGGGCGGCGGACTGGTCTACGACCGTCTGCTCGAGCCCTCGATCGACGAACCGGTCAGCTACTACGGACGCTTGGCGGAAGGCGTCGCCCGAGGCCCTGAACTGGCATGGATCGCCTTCAAGCTGCGCGACAACGCCACCTGGCACGACGGCCAGCCCATCACCGTGGACGACGTGGTGTATTCCTTCGAGATGTTCCAGGAACACGGTTCCGTGGCGCTGCGCACCGTGCTGGCCGAGGTCGAGGACGTCTTCGCCTTCGGCGAGCGCGAGGTGTGCTTCGTGCGCAAGGCGAACGCGGAACGCAACCCGGTGCTGCCCTTCGCCATCGGCGGCTACAGCATCATGCCGAAGCACTACTGGGAAGGCCGGGACATCTCCAAGACCACCGTGGCGCCGCCCTTGGCCAGCGGCCCCTACGAGCTGGTCTACGAAGAAACCGGACGCATCCTGGAGTACCAGCGGCGCGACGACTACTGGGGCCGCGACATTCCGGTCAACAAGGGCCGCTACAACTTCGACCGCGTCACCTTCGACTACTTCAAGGACGAGGGCGTGATGCTGGAGGCGCACAAGGGCCACGTCTTCGACGTGCGCGAAGAGGGCGTCTCCAAGAACTGGGCCACGCAGTACGCCTTTCCGGCCGTACAAGCAGGCCACTTCAAGCGCGATCTGCGCCCGCTGGCACGGGTGGAAGGCCTGTGGTGGCCCATCTTCTGGAACACCGAAAAGCCGTTCCTGGACGACATCCGCGTTCGCGAAGCCCTTTGGCTGCTGTACGACTTCGACTGGACCAACCGCGTGCTGTTCTACAACTTCTACCTCAAGGGGGTGAGCTTCTTCCAGAACTCGCCGATGGCGCACCAGGGCCTGCCCAGCGAGGCGGAACTCGAACTGCTGGAGCCATGGCGCGAACAGGTGCCTGCCCGGGTATTCACCCAGCCCTTCGATCACCCGCCGAGCAACGGCTTCGGCTCCCAGCGCGGCAACGTCGATCGGGCGCTGGAACTGTTCCAGGAAGCGGGGCTGGAGATGCGCGACGGCAAGATGCGCAACGCCGCCACCGGCGAGCCCTTCACCCTCGGCTTCATCGGCGTCTCCTACTATTCCATCCGCCAGAACCTGTCCCTCGTCGGCAACCTGCAGCGCGTCGGCATCGACACCGTGGGGCGTTCGCCGGAGGTGTCGCAGTGGCTCTACCGCAGCCGAACCGGCAAGTTCGACGGCAACTCCCGACGCCTAGGCCCCGGCCACACGCCGGGGCTGCAACTGCGCAACTGGTTCGGCAGCGCCGCCGCGGACCACGACTACGGGCAGAACTGGGCGCGCATTCGCAATCCGGTGATCGACGATCTGATCGAGAAGATCGTCGCCGCCCGTTCGGCGGAAGATCTCTACGCCGCCACCCAGGCGTTGGACCGGGTGATCATGTGGAGCTTCTACTTCATTCCCCTGGGTTCGCAGCCGGGATTCCGACTGGTGCATTGGGACAAGTTCGGCGAAGTGCGCAACGACGAGCTGAACCGCGTGCCGTTCGTGGATGCCTGGTGGTGGGACGAAGCCAAGGCCGCCCGCGTGGAGCAGTGGCTGGCGCAAGCGGACGACTAGGCGTGGAAACCGCCCCAAGTGGCCCCACACGCCAAGTCGACAGATTCAACATCGGCGACGTGCTGCACACGGCCTTCTGGATCTACGCGAGGAACTTCCCTGCCTTCTACCTGCTTGCCCTGATCGGCCACCTGCCGGCGTACTTCGCCACGGACTACTACGCTCCGGCGACCTACGCCTTCGTCCCGCCGAACTGGCTGGGCTGGCTGGTCGAAGCCCTCGTGTCGTCGCCTTGGCAGTCCAGCGCGCTGACCTACGCCGCCGTGCGCATCCTGCGCAGCGGCCGGCCGAGCGGTCTGCCCGACGTGCTCCGCCAGGCCGTGCTTGCGTTTCCCAGGGTGCTGCTCGTCGGCGTCCTGGGCGGAGTACTGATCTTCCTCGGATCTCTGCTGCTCATCGTGCCCGGCCTCATCCTGGCGCTGATGTTCGCCGTTGCGGCGCCGGCGGCGGTGGTGGAACGTCGCGCCGCCTCGGCGCTGCGCCGCAGCCACGAACTGACGCAAGGCCACAAGGGGGCGATTCTGGGCTTGTTCGTACTGATGTGGCTGCCGATACTGGCGGCGCCGCTGGCCATCGCGAGCGTCGCCGACATGGCGGACCTGGGGCCGTATCTGGTTGGCCTTCTTCTGCCGGTACTGGACGGCTTCTACGTCGTCGTCATCGCCGTCGTCTACCACGACCTGCGCGTCTTGAAGGAAGGCCCGGACCGCGGCATTGCCGACGTCTTCGACTGAGCCGGCGGCGATCCGCGGTCAACGGCGTCGTCGGCGCGTCACTCGTCCCAAGCGCTGGCGCGTGGCCGTGGACCGGCACCGGCGCTTGAAGAGCCGCCACCGGCGATGGCGTGCTTGTCCACACGGCGCTCGCCGAACAACGCACGGCGCTCCAGATGCTGGCGCAAGGCCGCGTAGTAGTCGGCGAGAAACGCGCCCTCGTCGGCCTTCTCCACTGCTTCGCGCCAACCTATTCTGGCGCAGATGCGCTGCAGCACCTCTCTGGAGCGAACGCGCTGCAACACTTCCCGCTGGGTGGCCCGCCCGGCGAGCGTCCTCCCGGTTTCGCCGGGCTGGCGCAGAATTCGCTCCAGCACTTGCAGTTCGGCGATGCCGTAGACGTCCAGCTGCGCCTTGGAAAAACGAAACTTCCTGGTCGAGCGCGGCGCGAAGCGGCCACTGGTCAAGTCGTGCTCCAGTGCGGTTCGACGGGTGGAGATCACCCAGGTGCCGCCGAGCATGTCGCCGATGCGCAGGCGATCCCGGTTGAACACCGGCATCAGCGTGAAGACGCCCAGCCAGGCCAGCGCCGAGGCAGCCAGCTCAGTGCCGCCGCCGAGACCCGACAGCAGCAGGGTCAGCGGCATGAACACCTCCACTTCGCGCATCAGATTGCGCGCCGCCAGGCCGCTCGGCGACAGCGCGTGGCCGCGCCGGTCGACGACGCGCAGCCCCAGCAGACGCTTGCCAGGCGTCTGCCCCTGCCAGCGCAACTCGAAGAACAGAAAGTAGGGACAACGCAGAAAGAACGACACCAGGAGAAACATCGCCACGCCCAGCTGGCTGCCGAACACCCACGCCAAGGCGTAGAACATCAGCAGCGCGGCGAGCAGGATCGCGCCGACGATGATGGCCACGTCGACCAGCAAGGCCGCGGCGCGGCTGCCGAGATCGGCCAGTTCGACGGCGACCGCAACCCCTTCCGGCGTCTCGAAGCTGCGCCGCCGTTGCGTCGGATCAAGCGTCATCCGATCCCCTTGCGTCCCATGCCGCGGCCCCGTCCCACGCCGCCGAAGTAGCAGCACCACCCCACCAGCATGAAGCCGCCGATGGCGAAGCGCCAAGCGGTGTCGGCCACCCACTGGCGGCCGTAGCCTTCGATGGCCGCGGCGACGAACAACATCCCCACCGCGCCAACCGCCAGCAGCGCGGCCTCGCGTCCGTGCACCGCCAGCGCCGCCACCCTGGAGCGGCGGCCTGGATCGATCATGGCGCTTGCCAGGTGGAAGCCAGCGCCGCCGCAGATCGCCACGGCGAAGAACTCGGTGGTGCCGTGAATGGCCAGCCAGGCGAGGAACTCGACGGTCAGCCCCTTGCCGGCGAACACCGCGCACATGGCGCCCAGCATCAGACCGTTGTAGAGCAGCAGCAAGACCACCGGCACGCCGAAGGCGGCGCCCAGCGCAAAGCACAGCATGCCGATGCGGGCGTTGTTCTGAAACAGAAACGAAGCGAAAGCGGTCAGCTGTTCGCCGGGCGGCGGCGTATCGAACAGCGTCTCGGCAAGCTCTGCTCGGCTCGCGGACGGCGTTCTGCCTTGCGCCGTCTGCGCATCCACGAACGTCTCGAACCAGGCGCCGTCGGCGGCGGTGATCGCCCAGCCAGCGGCGACGCCGACCATCATCAGCGCGGTCGCCAGCGCAATGGGCCAGCGCACCGCGCGCACCGCGGCCGGCAGTTGAAGCCGAAGAAAGCGCATCAGCAGCGCGCCGACGCCGTCGCGCACGCCGTACACCACGAAGTAGGCGCGGCTGGTCAGCGACTCCAGATAGGCGACGAGATTGGCGTCCAGGGAAATGCTCCGCGCCACCGACAAGGACGACGCGCAAGCGCGGTAGAGGCGTGGAATCTGCAACAGCTCATCAGGCTGCAAGCTGGCGAGGCCGCGCCGTTCGGCCGCGTCCAGAAGGCGCTCCAGCGCCTGCCACCCCTGCTGCCGCTCTTCGCGAAAGCGGTAGCTGGCCAGCTGGTCGTCCGGCATCAGATGAGGTCCCGCTTCTTGATGCCGAGATAGCGGTTGACCAGCGCCACGCCCAAACGCTCGACCGGCGCTTCCACGCACAGAATGCCAAGCCGCCGCAAGCGCGCCAGCACGGCTTGCCGCTCGCGCAAGAGGTCGTGCGCCACCACGGCCCGGGCGACGTCGGCAAGACCCTTCGGTTCGGCATCGAACTGCGTGGCAAGCGCCCGGTTCGCCGGCGTCACGAACAGCACCAGATGCCGTCTGGCCAGATGGCCGACGTTGCGCAGCATCAGTTCGGCGGTCACCGTGTCCACGAAGTCCGTGGCGACGACGATCAGCGAACGACGTTTCAGCTGCCCGCCCAGATCGGTCAGCGCGAGCGTGAAGTTGGTCTCCTCCTGGCTGTAGTCGAGGTCGGCGAACGCTCGCTGCACTTGCGCCATCGTCGACATGCCGCCGCGCGGCGCCAGATAGAGCCTGGTGCGGGCGTCGAACGCGCAGAAGCCGATCCGGTCGCCGGCCTTCAGCGACGCATAGCAGAGCAGCAGCAGCGCCGTGCAGACGCGGTCGATCTTGGCGACGCCGTCCACCGGCTCGGCCATCAGGCGCCCCGTGTCCAGCGCCAGAACGACGTGGTGGTTGCGCTCGGTCTGGAACTCCTTGCACAACAGCTTGCGATGCCGCGCCGAGTGCTTCCAGTCGATGGCCCGGCGATCCAGCCCGGCGGCGTAGTCGCGCAGCGCCTCGAACTCTGCGCCGCTGCCCCTCTGCTGCTGCGGCTTGGCGCCGAGCGGCGCGTCGGCGGCGGAGAAAGCCAGCGCCTGGCGCTTGGCGGCGACGACGTTCGGCAGCACCGCGAGCTCGACGTCGAGGCGGTGCGGGCGCGTCTGGCAGGCGACGCCCAGCGGCCCGTCGGCGCGCAGCCAAGCGCATGGCAGGCGAATCGCGCCGCGCCGCCGCGGCAGCACGGAGAACGCCAGCTCGACGGTGGTTTGCTCGCTCGCGGCAATGCTCACGGCCTCCAGCGGCGGCGCCGGGCCTTCCACGTCGAGCAGCACTTCCGTAGCCGACCAGCGCCGCCCGCGCAACACCAGCGTCACCGTCTCCCGCACGCCGACGTGCAGCGCCGCTGGACGGCGCAGCTGCACGTCGAGGGGCCTGCGGCCAAGCAGCACCAAGGCGTCGATGCCGAAGCCGACCAGCACGACGCCCAGCCAGGCGACGCCGAACAGCCACGACGCCGAGGCCGCGAACGCCGCTGCTGCGGCCAGCGGCGCGGCAACGCCAAGCGCGACCACGGCGCGGCGGGTGGGATGGATCACTTCGGCGCCGGCGTCTGCGCGACGATTTCGTCGACGATCGCGTCGGCGTCCTGGCCCTCGAACTCGGCGGCGGCCGACAACACCACCCGGTGGCGCAGCAGCGGGCGGCTGAGGAACTTGGCGTCGTCTGGAATCACGTAGTCGCGCCCGGACAGCGCCGCCAGCGCCCGACAGGCGCTGGCCAGCATGTTGGCAGCCCTCGGCGAAGCGCCGTAGGCGAGGCCCGGATGCTCGCGGCTGGCGCGTACCATGTCCAGCACGTAGTCGATCAGGTCGTCCGTCAAACGGATGGCGTACACGAACTCGCGCAGCGCGCGCAGCTGCTCGGTTCCGGCGACCGCGGCGATGCCGAAGTCCCGCGGCGCCGCCAAGGTGGTGCGGCTGCCGTGCCGACGCACCATGCGGCGTTCCTCGTCGCGCTGCGGATAGTCGATCACGTGCTTGAACAGAAAGCGGTCCAGCTGCGCTTCCGGCAGCGGATAGGTGCCCTGCTGCTCGACCGGATTCTGCGTCGCCACCACCATGAAGCCGAAGTCCAGCGGGTGGTCGGTGCCGTCGATGGTGACCATCCGTTCCTGCATCGCCTGCAGCAGCGCCGCCTGGGTCTTCGGCGGCGTGCGGTTGATCTCGTCGGCCAGCAGCACCTGGGTGAAGATGGGCCCCTTGGTGAGGGTGAAGCGGTTGTCGGCGAAGTTGAACAGGTTGGTGCCGAGCACGTCCCCGGGCATCAAGTCGGGCGTGAACTGGATGCGCCCGAAGTCCAAGTCCAGGCTGGCCGCGAAACACCGCGCCAGCATCGTCTTGGCGGTGCCGGGCACGCCTTCGATCAGAGCATGGCCGTCGCAAAGCAGGCAGACGAGCAGCAGGTCCAAGGCGTCGTCCTGCCCGATCACCGCCTTGTGGACTTCGGCCTTGATCGCGGCGGCCAAAGCCGCGGCGTCTTCAGCCGTCGCCGCGGCCACCGAACATCTCCCGCATCCAGCGCCGACAGCTGCGCGCCAGCTGCAGCGGACGCTGCCCGTCTTCGAGGCCCGGCAGCCGCGCCCGGATGCCGCGTCGCTCGGCAATGGCGTTGAGCTTCGCCACCGCCAGCGCGGCGGAGGAGTCCTGCGCCAGGTGCAGCCGCCGGCGCGCCTCGGCCAGCATCGCTTCGACGTAGCGCCTGGCCACGACCTCGCCGTGGCCGCCGGCGGCCAGCAGGCGCCCGGCGTTGTCGATCAAGGTTGCGTGGCCGCCGGGGAACGCCGGCCCGCGTTCGACCTCCAGCGGTGCGCCGAAGCGCGCCGCGGCCCGCCAAACCGTCAACGCCGCGGCGCCGAGGGCCAGCAGAGTGGCGGCGAGATAGGGCGGCAGAAACAGCAGCCGCCACAGGTTGTGGACGATGGCGAAGCCGTGCGTGGTCTCGTCGAACAGCACTTTGCCGCCAGCCGGCAGCATCCGCTCGATCGCAGCCAGCACGAACTCGGCATTGCCGCCTCGATGCAAACCGTGGTTGGCGAGCAGGTCCGCATCCGCCAACACCGCCACGCTGGCGTTCGCTACTTGCCCGAGCAGAATCCTGTCCGCGTCGTGGACCAGCGGATCCAGCGGCTCGACACGTCGAAAGACCATCAGCTGCGGTGCGTCGAGCCGTGGGTTCGTTCCGCCAAGGCGACTGCGCCAAGCCGCCGGACGCTCGGAGCGCACGATGTCCGCCTCGCTGCCGACCACTGCCCGTGCCACTTCGGCAACCCGTCGCGTCGGCACCGGCCTCACGCGGTCGATCCAGCCCGGTTCGGTTCGGGATGCTTGCGACGTCCACTTGGGCAGCGCAACCAGCAGCGGGCGCTGCCGCGACGCGCCGGCGGCGAACCGCTCCAGCTGTTCGATGTCGCGTTCGCCGTTGTTCGGCGCCAGCACCAGCAGCAGCGAGCCTTCGGCCCAGCCGCCGGCGGCCCGATCGCGGTTCGTCTCCACGCGGTAGCCGCGAGCGCGCAGCAGGGCCGCCAAAGCGCTGTGCCCAACCGCCGAGCGCGAGTAGCTGCTGCCGGTGGTGACCTGCCGGGCCGTGGGATCGCCCGCCACCAACAGCAGCAGCATGACGCAGAAGGCCGCACCGCCGGTCAACACCAGCCACGCGACCGTGCCACGGCTGAAGATCGCCCTAGCGGCCACGCCGCACCCGTGATCGAGCCTTTGCGGCACTTCGTCGATGGGCCGCCATGCTGGCCGTCGCCGCCGGCGGGCCGGCCTCGAAGCTCAGTCGCAGCGCCCGCGCCCGACAGATGCCGTACTCCTCCCGCGTTGCCCGGCGACCGCCGAAGTGGACGAGTTCAGCGGCAGCGACCAGCGAACGCAAGTCTTCGTTGCGAACGTGTCTGGCGGCGATCTCGCGGCCGGTGGCGGCGCTCGGCCAGCGCCGATCGCGACCCGAAAGGCCAGCCAAGACGGCCAGCAGCAGCGCATGAACCGCCTCCGAGTAGCGTCCCTGCAAGGCCAGTTCGTCGGCGCTCGCGAGTTGGGGATTTGCCGATGGCGAAGGCTCGGCGGCGCTCCGGGGCGGCCGGCGCAGGGATCTCAGGCGCTCCTGCCAACGCTCCCGGTCCGCGCCCGCCAGCCAGACGACCAGCATCACCGCCAGGACGGCCACCACCACGACGAGCAGCAGGTAGGGAGCACCCGCGAACCGCGGCAGCGACGCGACGAAAGGGTCGGAATCGTCGTCGCCAGCGTCCGGCAGTTCGCGCTGCAGGCCGCCGTCCTGGTAGATGCGTTCCAAAGTCTCGCCGACGTCCGCCGCCGCCGGCAGCGCCAGCGCAAAGATGAAGGCCAACGGCAGCGCCCTGCGCCACGGCCAGTTGAATTCGACGCCGCTCACGACGCCATCGTAACGCAACCGCACTGGCGCCATTGACGGGAAGAACATAGGCCGTGAGAGGGCTTGATGCGACGGCTCGCCCGTTTTACGGTGCGTCCAATTCAGTTGCCAAACGGAAGTCCAGTGGCATCGATCACCATCGACCTCCCGGCGGAACTGCACGAACGCTTGAAGTCCGTGGCATGCGCGAGTCGGCGCAGCTTGCAGAACGAAATCGTCTCCTGTTTGGAACATCACGTGGAACGAATCCCTCCTTCCAAGGAGATGCCGCTGGCGCAGGCAGCCGAGCTGCGGGCAAAGCTCTCTTCGGTGGACCACGGTCTGGTGGGCGGCCTCAGGTGCAGCGGCCGTCCGTGAACGTCGTCGTGGCCCTTGAGCTTGGATGGGGCTTAGCGCGGTGACGAACGTCGGCGTTCCGCGAGCTTCTTCATGTGCTCGAAGAACGATGGGATGCCGAAGCACACGCCCAACGCCGTGTCCAACCCTTGCTGCGTTAGCACCCCGATGATCAGCACGCCCGAGCAAGCAGACTCCGGCCGCCAGTTTCGGCGCGCGCTGTGGCGCAGCCGGCGCGGCATGCTGGAACTTGACCTTCTGCTGGTGGCGTTTGCTCGGCGCCGCTACGTCGGGTTGCCGAAGGCGGAGCAAGATGCCTACCAGGAACTGCTGACCTTGGACGACTGGCAGATCTGGAACTGGCTGCACGGCCGCCAGCCCGTGCCCGCCCGGTTCGCCGGCATCGTCGAGCGGATCGCCGCCGACGGTAGCGGAGACGACGCTCCATGAACCCGGCCCGGGACGATGCGGAAGTGCGCTGGTCGCCGGGCTGGGAGTGGCTGGCGGCGGTGGTCTTGCTGCATCTGCTGGCGGTGCTGCCGTGGCTGAAGTTCCTTGGCCCCTGGCCGCTGGTTCCATGCGCGCTGTCGCTCGCCTACCACACCCGGGTCTACGCCCGGCGCGAGGTTTGGCGTTTCGCGTTGGTGGAAGAGAGCGTGGTGCTGTTCGAGCCGAAGCGGCCGGGTGTCCCGGCGCGCCCGACGCCGTTGCGCGGTCGAGTCTGGATGACGGAACGCTGGTTGCTCGTCCGCACCCGCCGGCGCGTGCTGGCGTTGCGCTCGGGACGCTACGACGCGGTTCTCTTCGCCAGGCTGCGCCGAGCGCTGCGCGCCGCCGAAGCCGCGGAGATCGGCTGAAGCACGTCCAACGGGTCCGCGCCGGGGTGGATCACGCTGGGCACGGCCTCGGCGCTTGGCTGCGGATGGTCCAACGTGTAGTGCAGGCCTCGGCTTTCCTTGCGCATGGCCGCCGAGCGCACGATCAGTTCGGCGACATGGACGAGGTTGCGCAGCTCGATGAGGTCCGCGCTCACCCGGTGGCGGGCGTAGTAGTCGTGGATCTCCCGCTTCAGCAGGTCGATGCGGTGCTGGGCGCGTTCAAGCCGCTTGTTGGTGCGCACGATGCCCACGTAGTCCCACATGAAGCGGCGCAGTTCCGTCCAGTTGTGCGACAGCACCACTTGCTCGTCGGAATCCGAAACCCGGCTCTCGTCCCAGGCCGGCGGCGACGGCAGCGGCAGCGAAGCGGACCGGCTGGCTGCCCTTGAACGCTGCTTTTCAACGATGTCCGCCGCCGCGGCGCGGGCGAATACCAGGCACTCGAGCAGCGAATTGCTGGCCAGGCGATTGGCGCCGTGCAGGCCGGTGTAGGCGGTTTCGCCCACGGCGTACAGGCCCGGCACATCGGTCCGGCTGGCGAGATCGACGATGACGCCACCGCAGGTGTAGTGCGCCGCCGGCACCACCGGCACGGGTTCCCTGCGCATGTCGATGCCGAAGCGCAGGCACTGCGCCAGGATGGTGGGGAAGCGCCTTTGCAGATAGTCGGCGGAGCGGTGGCTGATGTCCAGGTAGACGCACTCGGCGCCGAGGCGCTTCATCTCGTGATCGATGGCGCGCGCGACGATGTCCCGGGAGGCCAGCTCGCCGCGCCCGTCGAAGCGCTGCATGAAGCGGCTGCCGTCCGCCAGCAGCAGCTTGCCGCCCTCGCCGCGCACCGCTTCGGAGATCAGAAAGGACCGTGCCTCGGGGTGGTAGAGGCAGGTCGGGTGGAACTGGTTGAACTCCATGTTGCCCACCCGGCAGCCGGCCCGCCAGGCGATGGCGATGCCGTCGCCGGTGGCGCCGTCGGGATTGCTGGTGTAGAGATAGACCTTGCTGGCGCCGCCGGTGGCCAGCACCACGAACGGCGCTTCGATCACTTCCACGGCATCCGTTTCGATGTCGTAGACGTAGGCGCCGAGCACCCGGTTGGGCGCCGCGCCGAGCTTCCGGGCGGTGACCAGGTCCACCGCCACTCGACCGCTCAGCAAGCGAATGTTGGGATGCGCGACGGCGCGCTCGATCAGCGTCCTGCCGATCGCGGCGCCGGTGGCGTCGGCGACGTGCAGCACCCGCCGATGCGAGTGGCCGCCTTCCCGGGTCAGGTGCGGCGCGTTGTCTTCGCGGTCGAAGCGAACGCCGAGGCCGACGATGTGGTCGATGCACTCCGGCGCCCTCTCGACGGCGTAGCGAACGACATCCTCGTCGCACAGCCCGGCGCCGGCGTCGATGGTGTCGGCAACGTGGGACTCGAAGCTGTCGCCCGGGTCGGTCACCGCGGCGACGCCGCCCTGCGCCCGATTGGTGGCGCCGCCGTGCAGGGCGTCCTTGGAGAGCACCGTGACGCGGGTGGCGTCGGCCAGGTGCAGCGCGGTGGCGAGGCCGGCGGCGCCGCTGCCGATGACGAGGACGTCGGTTCGCTGTCGGTTGGCCAAGGCAGTGACGGCGCCGTGCGCCCCGTTCCCTCGTTGCGGCCTTGGATTATATCCCGGCGGGCGTCGCCGCTTCGCCGTGGCTTGCCGGTTCCGCCAGGTCAGTGCCGCCGTGCGGGGCAGGCGTCGGCAGCCCGAAGGCTTCGGCGAGCAGTTCGTAGGAGCGAACTCGATCCTCGAAGGAAGGCGTAATGGTGAGTACGACGACTTCGTCGGCACCGGATTCCGCCACCAGCGCTTCGATGTCGCGCTTCGCTTCGTCCGGCGTGCCGACGATCTGCCGCGAGCGCTTGCCGCGCATGGCGCGCAGGTCTTCCTCCGAAAACGGATGCCTGGCGGCGTCCTCCAACGTTGGCGGCGGGCCGCGCAGGCCGCGGTCCCGGCGCATCCGCGTCAGTTCGCGCAGGCGCAGGAACAGCTCCGCCCGCTCGGCATCTTCGGCGACGATGGCGAAGACGCCGATGGACGCATAGGGCGAGCTCCGCTGCTCCGGCTTGAACGCCTGCCGGTACTGGCGCATGGCCTCCACCGCCAGCTGCGGCGCGATGAAGTGGGCGTGGGAATAGGCGAGGCCGAAACGCGCCGCGTAGGCGGCGCTGTCGTAGCTGGAACCGAGCATCCACACTTGCGGCGCGGTGCTGGCGACGGGCGTCGCCTTCAGGTTGCGGAACGCCTCGGTGATCGGCTCGCGCCCGGACACGAAGGCGAGCATGTCCTTCACCTTGGCCGGATAGTACTCGATGCCCAGCGGATTGCCGTAGGCGAGCGCCGCGGCGGTGAGGCCGTCGCTGCCGGGCGCTCGGCCGACGCCCAGATCGATGCGCCCCGGATAGAGCACTTCAAGCAGGCGGAAGTTCTCCGCCACCTTGTACGGCGAGTAGTGCGACAGCATGACGCCGCCGGAGCCAATGCGCATCCGCCGAGTTGCCGCGGCGAGGTGGGTGACGAGGATCTCCGGCGACGAGCTGGCCAGCGTCTCCGAGGCGTGGTGCTCCGCCACCCAGTAGCGGTGGTAGCCCAGCTCTTCGCAGCGCTTGGCCAGCATGGTGCTGTGGCGGATGGCGTCGCTGGCGGTTTCGCCGCGGCCGATCGGCGATTGGTCGAGGACGCCGAGTTTGATGGTCACGCGGGATCTCTTGAAGCGCTGTCGCTGGCAAGGGCTGCGCCGCTGGCCGGCGGCGCTGGCGCACCATAACGCCAACTCCGATGGCGCATCAACGACGTTCGCCGACGCGCAGGAAGACGTTGCCGTCCGGCAGCAGCGGCACGCGAACGCGAAGGCGCACCGGCACTTGCCGACCTTTCCAGGTACCGATCCAAAGCGAAAGGCGGCGCGTGCTGCCGTCGCTGTAGGCGAAGCGGTAGTCGCAGCGTCGGCTCGGCTTCGAGTAGTAGTGCCGCCGCTGGGGCAGCGGCTCCTCGGCGGCGCTGTTCTCCAGACGCAGGCGGTAGAGATGCTCGCCGTCGTGCAGCGTCGTCTCGCGCAGGCAGTGCGGCGCCAGGAAGGTGACGGCCATCAGATCCGAACCCGTCGGCTGAGGCACTTCCTCGGCGGTGCCGCGCGAGGATCGGATCGTCGTGGCGCCAGCGAAGGAGAACACCGTCTCGCGTTCGTCCTTCGCCTCGCCCCACAGCATGTAGACGTCCGTGCGCGGAAAGCCCTGCACGAACTCGCCCATCGAAATGAACCGCCCGTGCCACTTGAAGAAACGATCCATCAGGCTGCTGGTGGCGACGGTGCCGGACAACGCGTAGCGGTCGCCGTCCTGGGTGAGCTGCATGACGATCTCCCCAGCGGCGATCCACGCCACTTGGATGTCGTAGCGCAGTTCGGTGTAGGAATGCGCCGCGGCCCGCTGCGGCGCCAACGCGTTCGACACAGCGCCGAGCGGCGCGCTCAGTGCCAGGCAAGCCGCAGCGCAAGCGGCACGTCCTGCCGGTGGCAGCGCTTGCGCTATTGCCCCGAGATTCACTCTGCAACGCGGATGCGGAAGCGAAAAGCGCTTTCCCGTCGGCTCGAGTTCAGCAGCTGGTGGCCATGCACCCGGCACCATGCGGGGATGTCGTGCATGGTGCCTGGGTCGCTGGCAAGCACCTCCAGCACGTCGCCCTCGGCCAGGGTCTTGATTCGATCCTGGGTGCGAATCACCGGCAGCGGGCAGAGCAGCCCGCGAACGTCCAGATCGTAGACGCTCATGGGGCCCCGACGTGCCAGGCCGGATCCAGCTCCGTGGGCGGCAGCGGCGCCACCTGCAAGGCCTCGCGGCTGCCGTTCGGATGGCATACCTCGACATCCACTTGCGCCGCGTCGCGGCCTTGCGAATAGCGGGCGACGATGCGCGCCGCCAAGCGCAGATCGTCCGCGTTCGGCGCACCGTCCACCAGCGTCAGCGGGCCGCCGTGGCTGGTGGTGCGCAAGTGGACGAACTGGCGCCGGTAGCCGGAGAGGAAATTGTTCTCGCCGCCGTCGCGCCCGACGACGAGCTTGTAGTGCCGCGCCGGGCGGATGTGGCGGCCTACCTTCAGCAGCATGATGTCGTCGAACTCGTAGTCGCGCTTGCCCCGCCAATGCCACAAGTCGGCCAGCTTGGCCGAGTATTTCTCGTCCGTCAGAAAGCAGCAGCCGCCGGCCGGCTGGGCGTAGTCGCGCAGGCCGAACTTCTCGGCCAGCGCCATCTGCGGCTTGCGGTCTCGGCCGCGAAAGCCGTACAGCTGGTCGCGCTGCACCCAGCCTTGGCGCTCGGGCAGCGTCGGCGGCAGATTCAACGCCGTCAGCGGGCGCAGCAGGCGGTCGCCGGCGCCGGACTCGGTGGCGATGATCGGCATCGTCTCCATGCGCTGGGATTTCGGCCGCTGCCCCACCACCTCGCCGGTGACGACGAAGTCGAAGCCTTCGTCGAGCACGTCCGCCACCATCGCCTTGTTGACCATGAAGATCTTGCAGTCCAGGCAGGGGTTCAGGTTGGCGCCGTAGCCGTGCCGGGGGTTGAGCACGACGTTCTTGTACTCGTCGATGACATCGACGATGTGCAGCTTGATGCCCAGCTGTTCCGCAACCCAAAGGGCGTTGTTGCGCTTCTGCCTGCCCCGATCCTTGCTGCGGATGGCATGGGTGTGGCCCTCGACGCAGAAGCCGGTGAAGAAGTTGATGCCATGCACCTCGACGCCCTGCTCGAGGACGACCTTTGCGGCCAGCATGGAGTCCAGGCCGCCGGAAATCAAAGCGGCCGCTCGCGGTGCTCGTTGCTGGGCTGGGGTAGCCATGATCGAAGCCCTGTCGGGCAAGTGCGCCGTCTGCTCGGTTGGGCGGCATATTCTAACGGCTTGCCGCCGCAACGGTGCGGCGTAGCGCGAGCTCGCGACAACGCGCGAGCGCGGCAGAAGCCCGCCATTGCGCCCGTTGCGTGTCTGTTCCTATGATTCCCCTTCGCCCCTTGGCGGCAGAGGATGAGGAACATGGCGAAGATCCTGGTTGGCTTGTCGGCGGCGTCTCTGCTGCTCATCGGCGTCGCAGCGATGCTCTTCTGGCGCAGCGGCGAAGCCGAGAACGCCATCGAGAACAGCTGGATGAAGCGCGAACAGGCGGACCTTCTGGCCGACGAGCTGCGGCAGACCTCGGACGATCTGACGCGCATGGCGAGAACCTACGCCGCCACCGGCGACGAACGCTATCGGCGGTACTTCCAGGAGATTCTCGACATCCGCAACGGCAGCGCGCCGCGCCCCCTCGACTACCACCTGGTGTACTGGGACCTCGTCACCGCCGATGGCGAACGGCCGCGCTCCGGCGGCGAAGCCGTGCCGCTGCGCACGCTGATGCAGGAGGCTGGCGTCACCGACGACGAGCTGGCGCTGTTGACCGACGCCGAGGACGAATCCAATCTGCTCACGGTGCTGGAGAACCGCGCCTTTGACGCGGTTCGCGCTGGCGACACCCGCGCCGCCCAGGAACTTCTGCACTCCGCCGACTACCACCGGGCAAAGGCGCAGATCATGGCGCCGCTGCTGCGCTTCTTCGAGGCCGTCGACGCGCGAACGGCGGCGCAGGTGGCGGAGCTGGTGCAGCGCAAGCGCGATCTGAACCGCTACATGCTGGCCACCATCGTCACCTTGCTGGCATTGACCGCAGTGGCGCTGGTGCTCGCCCTCGTCGCGCACCGCAGCCGCCCTGCCGCGTCGGCGCCGACGGCCTGAACGGCGATGGTCCTGCTGGCGGGGCTGGCGACACGGCCACTCGACCGTCGTAGCTGAACGGCAGCCTGGCTGGCGCGAAGGCGACCCTGCCGGACGCGGCTTGATTCGGACAGGGCAACAGTCGAGGGGCGAAGGAGTTGCGAGCACTGCTGCAACGAGTCGCGCGGGCCAGCGTGGCCGTGGACGGCCGGGAAGTCGCCGCCATCGGCCACGGCCTGCTGGTGCTTGTGGGCGTGTTTCGCGACGACACCCCGGCCGATGCCGAGCGGCTGGCCATCCGCACGCTGGCGGCGCGCATCTTCGCCGACGAGCGCAAGCCGATGAATCGTTCCGTCGTCGACATCGATGGCGCCGTGCTGGCGGTGTCCCAGTTCACGCTGGCCGCGGACACTCGACGCGGCAATCGGCCCGGCTTCGGCCACGCGGCGCCGCCGGAAGCAGCGCTGCCGCTCTACGAGCGATACGTCGAAACCCTGCGCGCCGGCTGCCAGCAAGTGCAGACTGGCCAGTTCGGCGCCAACATGCGTATAGCGCTGGTGAACGACGGGCCGGTCACGGTTCTGCTCGACACTGCCGCGAATACTTGAGCCCCGGCAGCCCGCTGCCAGTCGGAGTCGGGCCAAGCTAAAGCTGCGGCCGAGGCCAAGCCGCGAACGCACCCCAGTTCAGGCAGCGAAACCACAGTTTGGCGTCGGCGAAACCGGCGTCCTGCAAGCGTTTCAAGTGCGTCTGCTGCGAGTCGATGCGCATGACGTTTTCCAGCGCCGACCGCTTGCCGGAGACCTCCAGTTCGCTGTAGCCGTTGGCGCGCTTGAAGCCGAGGTGCGCTTCGGCGAAGTAGCGCGAAGAGCGCAGCTTCTCGGCGATCAGCACCACGCCGGCATCGGCAAGAGCGCGGCGGATCTTCGCCAGCAGCGGCTGGCGGTCGTCCACCGGCAGGAACTGCAGCGTGTAGTTCAGGATCACCACGTCGGCGCTGCCGAAGTCCACCTCGCGCACGTCGGCCTGGAGCCAGCGCAGGCGCGGTTCGTCGCCGGCAAGCTGACGGGCGCGTTCCAGCATGGCCGGCGAATCGTCCACGGCGACGACCTCGCAAGGCCGCCTGCCGACCGCGGCCAGCACCGCGTGGCTGGCGGCGCCCAGCGAGCAGCCGAGGTCGAAGCAGCGCCCGCCGACGGGAAGGTGCCGGGCGGCGAGCAGTCCGGTCAGCGGCAGCACCGTCTCGTAGCCCGGCACGGAACGGCGAATCATGTCGGGGAAGACGGCGGCCACGTCTTCGTCGAAGGCGAAGTCCACCAGATGCCTCTCGCCGTCGGCGAACAGCGTGTCGCGGCTGGTGGTAGTCTTGGCATCGTTCGCAGGAGACATGCTGGACATTGTAATGTCGCCGCCCGAGAAACCGCCCAGCCTTGCCAGCCCGCAGCTCTACTTCAACCGCGAGTTGTCGCTGCTGGAGTTCAACCGGCGCGTGCTGGAACTGGCCAACAGCGACGACGTGCCGCTCCTGGAACGCTTGCGCTATCTGTGCATCAGCGGCTCGAACCTGGACGAGTTCTTCGAGATTCGCGTCGCCGGCCTGAAGCAGCAGGAGGCATTGGGCGCAACCCAGCGCGGCCCGGACAACCTCTCGCCCTCCGAACAGCTGCGGCGGGTCGCCGCGGTTGCCCACGAACTGGTGGACGAGCAGTACCGAATACTCAACGACGAGTTGCTCCCTCGGCTCGACGCCGAAGGCGTGCGCTTCCTGAAACGCAGCCAGTGGAACGCCGAGCAGGAACGCTGGCTGGCCGAGTACTTCCACCGCGAGCTGCTGCCGATCCTGACGCCCATCGGCCTCGATCCGGCGCATCCGTTTCCGCGCATCCTGAACAAGAACCTGACGTTCATCGTCACCTTGGAAGGCAAGGACGCCTTCGGCCGCAACAGCGGCCGCGCCATCGTGCAGGCGCCGCGATCCCTGCCCCGGGTGGTTCGGCTGCCGGACGACGTGGCCGCTGCGGCGGGCGCGGAGAGAACAAGCCGAGCTTCCGGCGCCAGCGCTTCCCAGGCAGAGACCCGCTTCGTGTTTCTGTCGTCGATCATCCACGCCCACGTCGACGAACTGTTCCCCGGCATGGAGGTGGCCGGCTGCTACCAGTTCCGGGTTACCCGCAACAGCGATCTGTTCGTGGACGAAGAAGCCGTGGACGATCTGCTGCTGGCCGTGGAGGGCGAGCTGTCGTCGCGGCGCTTCGGCGACGCCGTGCGCCTGGAACTGGCCGACGACTGCCCGTGGGAAGTGGGCGGGTTTCTCGCCGATCGGTTCTCGCTCGGCGAAGACGACGTGTATCTGTGCAGCGGCCCCGTCAACCTGATGCGCATCATTCAAGTTCCCGACCTGCTGGATCGCCCGGACCTCAAGTATCCCGGCTTCACGCCCAGCGTTCCGGTGCGCATCCAAACCGCCGCCAACGTCTTCGCCGCCATCCGCGAGGGCGACATCCTGCTGCACCATCCGTTCAACTCCTTCGCTCCGGTGCTGGACTTCCTGCGCGCCGCCGCCACCGACCCGGACGTGCTGTCGATCCGCCAGACCCTCTACCGCACCGGCGCCGATTCGTCGGTGGTGAAGGCGCTGCTCGATGCGGCGTTGAACGGCAAGGAAGTGCTGGTGGTGATCGAACTGCGGGCGCGCTTCGACGAGGCCGACAACATCGAGCTGGCGACGCAGCTGCAGGAAGCCGGCGCGCAGGTGGTCTACGGCATCGTCGGCTACAAGACCCACGCCAAGATGTCGCTGGTGATTCGCCGCGAGAACGGCGAGCTGCGCCGCTACGCCCATCTGGGAACCGGCAACTACCACGCCCGCACGGCAAGGCTCTACACCGACTACGGCCTGCTCACCTGCGACGTGCAGCTTGCCTCGGACGTGCAGAGCGTCTTTCACCAGCTCACCGCGATGGGGCGCGCTGGCCAGCTGAACAAGATGCTGCAATCGCCCTTTACGCTGCACGGCGGCATCCTCGCCCACATCGAGGCGGAGATCGCCCACGCCACGGCGGGACGCCCCGCCGGCGTCACCGCGAAGATGAACCAGCTGTTCGAGCCGGAGGTGATCCAGGCGCTGTATCGGGCGTCCGGGGCCGGCGTGCGCGTGCAGCTGATCGTGCGCGGCATCTGTTCGCTGCGCCCAGGCGTGAAGGGCGTCTCGGAGAACATCACCGTGCGTTCCGTCGTCGGGCGTTTTCTGGAACATGCGCGCATCTTCGTCTTCGAGAACGGCGGCGACCGGCGCGTCTATCTGTCCAGCGCAGACTGGATGGAGCGCAACTTCTTCTCCCGGGTGGAAACCTGTTTTCCCATCGAAGACGAAGACACCAGGCGAGCGGTGATCGAACAGGGCATCGAACCCTACCTCCGCGACAACGTGCAGGCCTGGCTGCTGCAAAGCGACGGCCGCTACGAACGCGCCGGCGCGAGGGACGCGGCGAAGAACGAAGAGAACGGCGGCGATGAACCGCCTCGCATCAGCGCCCAGGAGTGGCTGCTGGAGCAGCTGACTCGCTAGCCCGAACCAGCCGGACGGCTTGGCAGCTGCGCTTGCTGTTCAGCTTGGCTCGCCGTCGGCGTTCGGCGGCGGGTCGTCCACAACCCTCGGGTGCGCCTCCACCGAAGGCGACGCCATCAGACGCCGCTGTTGCGGCGTGGCGTTCGGGTAGTCGGCCGGGTCGTAGAATCGCTTCGCCCAGGTCGAGTGCGGCGGACTGTACTTGTACAGCAGCGTGCGTCTCTCGTGATCGGCATTCCAACGCGCCGTGCCGTGGATCAGCGCTTCGGTGAAGATCAGCACGTCGCCAGCGGCCAGGCTCGGCTGCACCACCCAGTCGGCTTGGCGCTCGAAGCGGGCCACGTCTCGCGGCATGTGCTGAAGAAAGTTCGTCTTGTGGCTGCCGGGCACGCAGACGAAGCCGCCGTCGCCGGGCCCGGCATCGGTGAGGTTCCAAGTGGCCACGGTCAGCCCGTTGCGCATGACGCCGTCGTGGTAGCGGTACCAGTGGTCGGTCTCGTAGCGCCACGGGCCGCCGTGCAGCGGATTGTGCTTGGCGTCCTTGCGCATGAAGATGCAGTAGTCGTGATCGATGCGCAGGCGGCTGCCCACCAACTCGATCAGATAGGGCAGCAGCCGCTCGTCGTCCATGAGGTCCACGAACGCCTGTCCCCAGCGGGAAATGTCGTCGTAGCGGCGGAACGGCCCGTCGCCCGGCTGCCGCGGCCAGGCTTCGTCGGCCAGCGCGATCAGCGCTTCGCACTCGTCGTCGGCGAGGACGTTCCTGACCACCAGATAGCCGCGCAGGTCGAAAAGGAACTTGTCCTCGTCGGTGAGCGCACCCGCCTCGACGTCGCCCGGCACGCCGCTTGCCCTCAGCCCCACTCGGACTTGCAGACGCCGATGGCGTAGCCGTTGGGGTCGCGCACGGTGAACTCCTTCATGCGCGCCTGCGGGTTGTACTCCAGGCCGCTCAAGACCTCGATGCCGAGTTCCTGCGCCCGGGCGTAGGCAGCCTCCGCGTCGTCCACATGGACGTAGACCAGCACGCCGTTGCCGAACGGGGCGACGGTGCCGACGCCGTGATCGTGATCGGCATCCAGCTGGTGCAGCTGCAGGAGCAGCGCCTTGCCGTCCATCAGCATCTCGTACTCCGCGCCGCCGTGGCCGGACTGCATGCCGAGGAAGTCCTGATACCACCGGGAAGTGGCCTCGACATCCTTGGCAAAGAGCATGGTTTCGGTGCGCATGTTCTTGTTCCTCGGTGTTGAACAGCGCGGATTCTAGCGCGACGGCGACGCTCACGAACTTCGCCAATCGGCCTTCTTCGCGTGGGCGTTGCTGATGTCGACACCGCGCTGGGAGGTTGACACGGTGCTTCTGGCTGCTATTTTGACCTCGCATCCAACGTGGCGGCGCGGCTCGGTCCAGGGGAGCGCTGCCGAAGCGGCGGGGCGCAGGTTCTGCCTCCGCCGGCCGTTTACGGCCAAGTCATGGTGCTGAAGCGATGCCCAAGAGGCTCTTTCCGGGTCGAGACCGCAACGGCCCAGCCCACACGAGGCGTGCGCAGTGAGCGCTCTGCTCGAGGTGCGCGACCTGCGCGTGGAGTTCGACACCTACGGCGGCACCGTGCAGGCGGTGCGCGGCGTGTCGTTCGCGCTCGAGGGCGGCAAGACGCTGGCCATCGTCGGCGAGTCCGGCTGCGGCAAGTCGGTGACGGTGCAGAGCATCATGGGCCTGATTCCGATGCCGCCGGGGCGGATCACCGGCGGCGCTGCGGAGCTCGACGGCCACGACATCCTGCGCGAGCAGAAGATCGACGGCAAAGACGTCCGCGGCCGCCTGGTCGGCATGATCTTCCAGGATCCCATGACCTCCCTGAACCCCACCATGACCATCGGCGACCAGATTGCCGAGACGCTGCAAGTCCACCGCCGCTACAGCCGCCGCCGGGCGCTCGCCCGCGCCATCGAACTCATCGAGATGACGCGCATTCCCGAGGCCGCCAAGCGCGCCCGGCAGTATCCGTTCGAGTTCTCCGGCGGCATGCTGCAACGCTCCATGATCGCCATGTCCCTGGCCTGCGAACCGGCCATCCTGATCGCCGACGAGCCCACCACGGCGCTGGACGTCACCATCCAGGCGCAAATTCTCGATCTGATGGGCGAGCTGCAGCGCGACACCGGCATGGCCATCGTGCTCATCACCCACGACCTGGGCGTCGTGGCGCGCATGGCCGACGACGTGCTGGTGATGTACGCCGGGCAGGTGGTCGAGCGAGGCGGCCTGCAATCGGCGTTCAAGTTTCCGGCCGGCAGCCCGGCGAAGCCGCCGTCCGCCGAGCCACCGCCACGGATAGCGCAGGTCCTGCACACGCCGATTGACGGAGCTCAAAGGGAGAGCAACACGTGAAGACCACCATTCGCACCTTAGCAGCGCTACTAAGCATAAGCGTTTCAGCGCAGTGGACGTACCATGAATCCGTGGACGACTTCAACGGAGATAGAATCGCCAGCACCGTATCGAGCACCGTGCTAGGCGAACCGTACGGCCGCAGTTACATGGGAGTGAACTGCTACAACGGGAAGAGGCTAAATGTGTACTTCAGCTTCCGCTACTTGAATCTGAACGGTGGCACCTGGGTCAGCGGCAGGCGCGTCTACCGCGTAGAGATAAAATTAGATGACGAGGTGCCGCAGAACTATCGGGTATTCGAACAGGACGACATACTGTTCATGCCTAGGGAGAGTAAGAGTACGTTCGCAAGGAAGATGCAGAATGCGAGCAGGGTAGCGATCCGGCTCCACTACTACAAGGATGGCAAAGTCACCATCCGGTACGGTATGAGAAGTGCCAAGACGTCCGTCGGCAAGGTACTGGCTGCCTGCAATCTCTACCAATCACCCATCCACGAATGAATCCGCGCTCTCGAATTGCACAGCAACGGCAGCAATCCATCAACGGGTTGCCTACTTCCCGGTTGCGCTGTGCGGCGCTTGAAGCGTCGCCGACAAGGCCCTTGCACATACACAGCACCGCCAGCACATCACCGACGCGGCTCCTTCTCCAACGCAGGGCACGTCTCGCGACCAACTGCTGACCCTGTAGACCGCTTTCCCGACGCCCCACAGCGGCTCCACCGTGTGCCACAGGGCAGGTGGAGGAGCGGTGGTCGGCGCTGCGTGCGGAACCGACGGCTATGGTCTGCGGGGAGACGCTGTTCGGGATGGCGACGGTGTGGCGCTGGACTGAGCATGTCCGGGCCTGCGGGGCGCGGTCGTGTCCGCTCGCGCGAGGCTGCGTCGGTGCGGGCTGGTCGGCGGCGTACTGCTGTCTGGACGGCACCGGGCGCGGCGGCGAGCCGGCGAAGACGCGGGAAGCCAAAGTGGCGACGTTCCACGCCGCCGAGGGGGGCGCGGCGGGAGGACCGGCCTGCCGCAGTGGGACGAAGGCTCGGTGCGCGTGTTCGCGGCGATCGAGAGCGCGGCGTCGGGGCGGGTGGTCGTCGGCGACGGCGTGGCGTGGATCTGGAAACACGGTACCGGAGCAGCTACCGGGTGCCGGGTGCATCGAGAATCGTCGACCTATGGCAAGCGAAGGAGCGCCTATGGGATGTCGGCAAGGCGATCCACGGGGCCGGCACGGGACGGTGCGCCGCCTAGTCGCAGGACGTCTGCGGGCGTTTGGAGGAGGCTGGGGCGACGACGTGCTGGGGGCGCGAGCGCACGTAGAACTGCCAAGAGCCGGGGAGGTGTGTCGAATACGTCGCCCGCAACCGACGCCGGATGCACTGGAGCGTGGCCGTGGCCAACGCCGTCCTTGCCCTGCGCTCGGCGATCTTCAACGACAGCTACGACGACTTCTGGCAGCAAGGCCCAGTGCCACCCTTGGCCGCATGAGGGCTGGCTTCGCCACCAAATGGCCGCCCCTAGCCTCCCTCGCATTGGGCTGTCGCATTGGGGTAGACTCCCTGCCGCCGAAATGGTACTGTCCCGTCCTACGAGTTACCGTACTGCCACCCATGGCCACGAGACCAGACGCCTCCCAGCGAGCTTTCTGCGAAGCACCGCCGGGCCACACTCGTTTGCTAGCGCCCGCAGGCTGCGGCAAGACGCACTGTCTGCTTCTCCGAAGCAAGCATCTGATCGACCACGCACCAGGCCGACCACCGGGCATACGAATCGTGACTTTTACGCGCGCCGCCCGGGACGAGCTGCGAGTGCGCCTATCCAGCCTCGACTTAGCACAGGTAGACGTCACGACCCTCAACGCTTGGGGCTTCCGACGTATCAGAGACGCGTCGATTAGCCCAAGACTCATTACCACCAAGGCCGACTACCACTTCGCAATGCTGAATCAGCTCCAGTCAATCTGGCAAAGGCCGAAGCACAAATATATCAGGAATGCGATCACAGCAAGCGCCTATAGTAGAGCGACTGCCCCACGGCTATTGATGGGCATGATCGATACCCTTAAATCCCTGGGTTTTGATCACAAGAGGCATGAGGATGAAAAAGCGTTCCTTAAGCACTGGGCGAACCTAGAGAGTCAACAACTGGAATGGATGATGCTGGAATTGGCCCACCAGCTAGTGCGATACGGCGTGCTCGATGAGAAGCATCTGCTCCACTCCAACGGTATCTCGGATAATGGAAAGAAGCAGATGTACCGGAGATTTTACGGATTCTGGCGCGAGGCAACAGCGCATCTCGCCAGCGAGGCAACCTTCACGATAGAAGATCAGAAGTACCATGCGTTCCAAGATGAACGGAGCCATGTTGACAGTGGTGATTACCTCAAAGGAGCTGCTCGCTATGAGCATATTTTGGTGGACGAGTTTCAGGACATTAACCCGCTAGATATAGCCTTGATCAAGGCCATGGTCGAAAGGAACAACGCCTACTTAACGATATCTGGAGACGACGATCAAGCGATATTCGAGTGGCGTGGCGCGACACCGGAGTACATTCTCAATCCGTCTAAGTTCTTTGGCTACAAATTCTGCACACACATTCTGAAGACAAACTACCGCTCCCCTGCGAATATCGTCCACCACTCCCAAGAATTGATTCGACATAATCAACGAAGGGAAGAAAAGGACGTTAGCGCGTTCAGCGATAAGCAAGCAAGAATAGATCTGAAGGAAGTTTCTGACATATCGGAGGCGCTCTCGTTCGTGAGCAAGATCGTTGAGGACGCTATCGCGAATGGGGTGAATCCTAGCCGAGTAGCGCTCATTAGTAGAAAGCGGGCGCAAATCATCCCATATCAGGTGTACTTTGCATCCAAGGAAATTCACTTTTCGGCCGCCGAGGACCTGCAGGTATTCCTAACGAAGGCTTTTGATCAGCTACTGGACCTGCTGGAAGTGAGGTCGGCTGAAGTGTCTAGAACGAGAGTTGTCGAAACGGTCCTCAAGCTCTGCGATCTAGTCAAGCGATATCCCCTGAACAAGGGGGACAAAGATAAGCTTAAAGGTTACTTTAGAGGTAACCGGCCGAGGTCTATGGAGGCGGCTATAGAGAGTCTTGCCTGCTATACGGGTAGTTTGAAGGGAAGCGCCGAGACCGCCGCGGTAATGGCTGGGGCGTTGAGGGCGTTCTTGGGCGAAGAGTCTGTCTCCGGCGCTCTAAACGTCTTGGCGCGGGATTTCGAAGGTTTGCAGTATGACCTAGGCAAAGCAGAGGACAGCATATTTTATACGGATCCACCTTTCTTTTATTTGGCGGAGTACGCATCGAGGTACGGGGGTGACTTTGTCACTTTTGTCGAGGATATTGACTTGGCTAGAGAAACGCTCGCGCATATCCCACCGTTTGAGGAAGAGTCGAGTGAAGATCCCTTGGCCGAGAAGCCCGTGCATCTAATGACAGCATTGCGTTCGAAGGGCAAGGAGTTTGATGTGGTGGTGCTGCTTGATGTGGTTGAGGGAATTTGGCCGAACAAGAACGCGGAGACTAAGGCGGAAATCGAAGGGGAGCGGAGGGTGTTTTATGTGGCGTTTACTAGGGCTAAGGAGCGCATCGTGATCTTAGTGGATGGTAAAAGCGGCCGGTCGCCTTACATTTCAGAGTTGGGCTTGACTGGCTGACACCAGAAGTCGCGGGGACGAAGAAGGATAGGTTCGATGATTGGAAGTCGTTACGAGTTGGCGCTTCTAAATAGGATTACTACGGTGCCCGGGGTTTTCGGTGGCAAACCTGTGATTAGAGGGACGCGGTTGGCTGTCGAACATGTGTTGGGGATGTTGGCTGTGGGCGATGACATGGACACTATTCTTAGTGGCTATCCTTGGCTCGAGCGAGAGGATATTCGTGCATGTATGGTTTTTGGGGAGCGAATTAGAAGCATTGAGGAGTTCGTGCATGCCAGCGAGTGGCGGCAAGACGTAGAGGTAGGGGACTCTTCGGTTGACGACACGACGGTCTACAAGCACGACGCTCTCGCCATCGCGGCGACCGACGACGACGCGGTTGCGGAGGAGTGGGTACAGGACGCTGAGCCGGACTACGACTCTGAGGAAGATACCGGGTTGTCGAGAGATCTGTTGATCCTTAGGGTAGCGGGCTATGCATGAAACTGCTGTTGGATGCCTGCGTTTGGGGAGGTGCGGCAACAGAGCTACGCACGAATGGACATGACGTGATCTGGGCGGGAGATTGGGAGAGCGACCCAGGCGACAGGGAGATCCTTAGAGTT
This sequence comes from Candidatus Azotimanducaceae bacterium, assembly GCA_965199875.1. Classification (GTDB taxonomy): domain Bacteria; phylum Pseudomonadota; class Gammaproteobacteria; order Pseudomonadales; family Azotimanducaceae; genus VXYL01. Next base: position 1,946,304 of record OZ241346.1, read on the forward strand.
GCTGATGCCGAACGACGTACGCTTGTTACGCTGGATAAGGACTTCGGAGGCCTTGCGATTAGGGAGGAGCAATCGCACTGCGGAATCATCCGGCTGGTCGAGGTTGGGGCGAGACGCCAAGCGATAGTCTGTGGTGATGTGTTAAGCCGTTATGGGCAGGAGATTCAGTCTGGGGCGATTGCGATCGTGACTGTAGAACGTGGCCGGATCCGCATTCGGAGGTGAAGCTACCGCGGTCATGGTCGACGCCGGTGCGTGGCGACCACCTCGACCGCTGTGAATCGGGCGTGACAGCCTGCCGAGCCCCAAAGAAGGTTGACATGGTGCTTCTGGCTGCTATTTTGACCTCGCATCCAACGTGGCGGCGCGGCTCGGTCCAGGAGAGCGCTGCCGAAGCGGCGGGGCGCAGGTTCTGCCTCCGCCGGCCGTTTACGGCCAAGCCATGGTGCTGAATCGATGTCCAAGAGGCTCTTTCCGGGTCGAGACCGCAACGGCCTAGTCTGCACGAGGTGTGTCCAATGAGCGCTCTGCTCGAGGTGCGCGACCTGCGCGTGGAGTTCGACACCTACGGCGGCACCGTGCAGGCGGTGCGCGGCGTGTCGTTCGCGCTCGAGGGCGGCAAGACGCTGGCCATCGTCGGCGAGTCCGGCTGCGGCAAGTCGGTGACGGTGCAGAGCATCATGGGCCTGATTCCGATGCCGCCGGGGCGGATCACCGGCGGCGCTGCGGAGCTCGACGGCCACGACATCCTGCGCGAGCAGAAGATCGACGGCAAAGACGTCCGCGGCCGCCTGGTCGGCATGATCTTCCAGGATCCCATGACCTCCCTGAACCCCACCATGACCATCGGCGACCAGATTGCCGAGACGCTGCAAGTCCACCGCCGCTACAGCCGCCGCCGGGCGCTCGCCCGCGCCATCGAACTCATCGAGATGACGCGCATTCCCGAGGCCGCCAAGCGCGCCCGGCAGTATCCGTTCGAGTTCTCCGGCGGCATGCTGCAACGCTCCATGATCGCCATGTCCCTGGCCTGCGAACCGGCCATCCTGATCGCCGACGAGCCCACCACGGCGCTGGACGTCACCATCCAGGCGCAAATTCTCGATCTGATGGGCGAGCTGCAGCGCGACACCGGCATGGCCATCGTGCTCATCACCCACGATCTGGGCGTCGTGGCGCGCATGGCCGACGACGTGCTGGTGATGTACGCGGGGCAGGTGGTCGAGCGAGGCGGCGTGGACGACGTGTTCTACCGTTCCGCCCATCCCTACACGCTGGGCTTGAAGGCGGCGATGCCGACCAACCGCAGCGATGCGGAACAGGTGCTCACGCCCATCGACGGCAGTCCGCCGGACCTGTTCTCGCCACCGCCCGGCTGCGGCTACTTCGCGCGCTGCCCGCACGCCATGCGGGCTTGCGAGCGCAGCCCGCCCGAGGCGTTCGCCCTCGACGCCGGTCACGAAGCGCGCTGCTGGCTGCACCACGAGGACTGCGCGCGGGATGCTGGCGAGGTACACAGACGATGAGCGACGCGCTGGTCGAAGTCCGCAACCTGACCAAGCACTTCCGCATCGGCCGCGGGCAAGTGGTGCATGCCGTGGACGACGTCTCCCTCGACATCGCCCGCCGCGAGATCGTCGGACTGGTGGGGGAAAGCGGCTCCGGCAAGTCCACGCTCGGCAAGACGGTGCTCGGCCTGCACGACAAGACCGGCGGCGAAGTGGTCTACGACGGCGAACCGCTGCCGGCGAAGTACAAGCCCGGGGACTTCCAGCGCCACGCGCGTCGGATGCAGATGATCTTCCAGGACCCGTACTCGTCCTTGAACCCGCGCATGACCGTCGGCGAGATCGTCGGCGAGGGGCTGAAGCTGCACGGCAGCCTGTCCGCCGCGGACGTCCGCGAGCAGGTCGGCGAGTGGCTGCGCCGGGTGGGGCTGAACGCCGACCACATGTCGCGCTATCCGCACGAGTTCTCCGGCGGGCAGCGGCAGCGCATCGGCGTCGCCAGGGCACTGGTGCTGGAACCGGAGTTCGTGGTCTGCGACGAACCCATTTCGGCGCTGGACGTGTCGGTGCAGGCGCAGGTGGTGAACCTGCTCGACGAGCTCAAGGAGTCGCTGGGCCTGACGCTGCTGTTCATCGCCCACGATCTGTCGATGGTGCGCTACATATCCGATCGCATGGCGGTGATGTACCTGGGTTCGCTGGTGGAACTCGGCCCTGCGGACCGCGTCTTCTTCGCGCCGAAGCATCCCTACACGGAGATCCTCACCGGCTCCAACCCCGAGCCGGACCCGGCAAGCGAGCGCCAGCGCCAGTCCACCGCCATCCGCGGCGAGATCCCCTCGCCGGTGAACGTGCCGCCCGGCTGCCGCTTCGCCAACCGCTGCCCCAAGGCCATGGACGTCTGCCAGCAGACGACGCCGCCGTTGATTCCGCTGCCCGACGCGGACGGTGCAGAGCGCTTGGTGGCCTGCCACCTGTACCAGTAGAGGCCCCGCCGCCGTCCAGGTGTCGTGGAGGGCCTGCCTCGGCAAGGGGCTTTGGCGTGCGGCCGAAATCGCCCGTGACTGACGCGACAAAGGAGGGATGTCCTACGTCACCGATGGCGGATGTCGCTACGCCAAGGCTTGGCCGAGGGATACGCTAGCTCCTACTTCAATCCACCCGAAGAGGAGAAAACCCATGAAAATGAACAAGCCTGTTCTGGCCGGCGCACTGGCCGCTGCCCTGCTCGCCAGCGGAGCGACTCTCGACCAGCCTCGTGGCGATCTGCAACCCCAGGCAGCGCTGTACCGTGTGCTCACCTACGACTGGGGCGATCCATGCAAGAACCCCGGCGGCTGGCTGAGCGCCAGCTGCTCGGGCACGGTGCAGCTGCCCACGCCGCGCCTGCTGAACGCCCTGCGCCGAGCCGGTGTGACGGAGACGATGCTGTCGTACTAGCGCATCTCTGCTCGGCCCTCTCGTCGGCTCGGCCCCTCGGGCCGGGCCGGCCTCGGCTAGCTTCTTCGAACGGCACCGTTTGGTGCCGTTGCGACCCATCGCCTGGCCTTCTCCACCAGACGCAGAATCGAATCTTCCCGCGTCAACGACGCCACTTCCGCGAACGGCACCCACTTCAGCGCCAGCGATTCGTCGGAGACGACCAAGGGCGCTTGCTCGGCCACCAGCAGGAAGCGCACGTCGTAGTGCAGGTGGGCGGGATCGCCGCCGTGGGGCGGGATGGCGTGGATGTCCAAGTCGATGGGCTCGCGCAGCAGCGGCATCACTTCCAGCCCGGACTCTTCCTGCGCCTCGCGGCAGGCGACGGCCAAGAGGTCGGTGCTGCCATCGGCGTGGCCGCCAAGCTGCAGCCACCTGCCGAGCTTGGCGTGCAGGGTCATCAGCATGGAGTTGGCGCTCGCGTCCACGAGCACTGCCGATGCCGTCATGTGGCCGTCGTCGAAGCAGTCGCGCTCGAAGCAGCGCGGCTGGCGGCGCGCGAAACCGGCGAAACGGGAGACGTCCTCGCCTGGATGGCGCAGCGCGTAGCGGTCGAGAGCGGCGAGCAGCGCCTGGTTGGCCATGAAAAAGCGCTATGCTTGGGTTGAACGACTGGCAAGCCGAATGCTGGTCGAACTTTACAAGGAACCACCGATGATCGCACTGCTCGCACGCTTGAACGTCGCCGCCGGCAAAGAGGCCGAGTTCGAGAAGGTCATGCTTGAACTCGCAGCCCAGGTTCGCGCCAACGAACCGGGCAACCACCTCTACACGCTGGTCAAGGACGACGACGGCTATGCCGTCATGGAACTCTACGACGACGAAGAAGCCTTGCGCGCCCACGGCGCCAGCGACCACTTCAAGGCCGCCGGGGCGAAGTTCGCCGGCCTGATGGCGGGGCGGCCGGAGCTGAAGCAGTTCCAGGTCGTCGGCTAGGCGCACGCCACTGCGGGGCGCGTTCGGCGCGTCAGCGCAGCACGCTCTGCCGCAGTTCGGCGATTCGAGCTTCGCCGTAGCCGAGAACGTCCGCCAGCAGCGCCTCCGTGTCGGCACCCAAGCACGGCGCCGGGCGCCGCACGCCGTTGCGCCGCCGCGTCAAGCGCCAGGGAATGCCGGCGTGGGCGCGAGCGCCAACTTCCGGGTGCGGCAGCCGTTCGATGTAGCCGCGGGCGTTCAGATGCGGGTCCGCCACGATGTCCGCGCAGGAGAACGACGGGAAGGCGGCGATGCCAAGGCTCTGCAGCGCGCCGGCGACGTGCCAGCGGTCGCGCTCCCGACACCAGGCGCCGACGACATCCTCCAGCGCGTCTTCGTTGCGCTTGCGCGCCGCCAGCGAGCGGAAGCGTTCGTCGTTCGCAAGGCCCTGCCCGTCGATCAGCCCAGCGAGCGCGCGCCATTCGTCGTCGGCGGCGCAGGCGATGGCCACCCACTCGTCTTCGCCCCGGCACGGGAAGCAGCCATGCGGCGACATCCACGGGTCGCGGTTGCCAATGCGTTCCGGCTGCGTGCCGTCGAAGGCGTGCCGCATCCATGCTTCGACGCCGAAGGCGGCGCTCGCCTCGAAGAGCGAAACGTCCAGATGGTCGCCGACGCCTGTGCGCTCGCGCCGCTCCAAGGCTGAAACGACGGCCAGCGCAGCGGTGATTCCGGCGTTCGGATCGGGCATCGAGAGACCCACCTCCTCGGCCTCGCCGCCGACGTAGCCGGTTGCTGCGGAAAGGCCGCAGAGCGCCGACGCCGCCGGCCCGTAGCCCATGTATTCGCGGTACGGGCCGCTTTGCCCGTAGCCGCTGATGCTGGCCAGCACGATGCGCGGGTTCAGGTCGCGCAGCGTCTGGTAGCTCAAGCCCAGCCGTTCCATGACGCCGGTGGCGAAGTTCTGCATCACCACGTCGCTGACGCGCACGAACTCCTTGACCAGCTCGATGCCGCGTTCGCTCTGCAGATCCACGGCGATGCTCTTCTTGCCTTGATTCCACTGGTTGAACATGCCGGAACGGTTCAGATTGTGCTCGCCGTCGGCCGGCGAGAAGGCGGCGCGGCGGTAGAGATCGGGGCGCAGGGCGGACTCGAAACGAATCACCTCGGCACCGAGATGGGCCAGATTCATCGCCCCGAAGGTGCCGGCCCAAACCCAAGTGAGGTCGACCACGCGAACGCCCTCCAAGGGCAGATGCGGAGCGCCCCTGGGCCCGTCGTCGGTGCTTGCGCTGGACACCCGCCCGCTGGCCTCCAGTTCGGCGAAGACCTCCTCGGAGTGTTCGCCAAGGCATGGCGCCGGACGACGAATCGGCGCGCGCCCGGCTTCGCCAAGCACCGGCGCCGCCATGTGTTCCACCGAACCGGCAACGGGATGCGCCACCGTGGCGAAGAACGCCCTGGTGCGCAGGTGTTCGTTGGCAGCCAGGTCCGCCTGGCTCGCCACCGGCGCAAAGCAGATGCGCTGCTTCTGCGCCTCGTGGTAGAGGTCGAAAGCGCACCATTCGCCGATGAACTCCTGCACGAAGCGATGCACCACGTCCTGGTTCTCGGCGCGTCCCGCCGGCGTGGCGAACAGCTCCAGCGCCGCCCACTCCGGATCGCCCATGAAGGCCACCAGACGCTCCCACTGGTCCTGCTCGACGCACACCAGAAAGATGGGCGCGTCCTTCGCCTGGAAGATGCCCCACGGGATCAGCCCGCGCGGATGCCGGCGCGTCAGCACCGCGCCGCGATAGCTGTACAGAGGAATGCCGCCCTCCAGCACCGATGCGGTGTATTCCTGTTCGGAGAGGTCGATGAACTCGCCGATGCCGGTGCGCCTTGCGTCCCCCGCCATGGCCAGCGCGGCGGTGGCGCCGGCGGTGGCCGCCATCATGGCGCACTGATGCCCGTAGGGCTTGAGCGGCGGCAGTTCGGGATCGGCATGGGTGCCCGGACACATCCTCGCCCAGCCGCCGGCGTTGACGACGATCAGCTCGCCGCCCTTGTAGTCTCGATAGGGGCCAACCGCGCCGAACGGCGTGATCGAAAGCGTCACCAGACTGGGATGATCGCCGGCCAGCCGCGCCGCCGAGAGGCCCAGTTCGGCGGCGCGCAGACGCTGAAGGTCGTGGACGAGCACGTCTGCCCAGGCGACGAGATCGGCCAGTCCCGAGCGCCCTTCGGAGGCATCCAGATCCAGGCAGACGCCGCGCTTGTTGACGTTCAGCGCCAGGAACGTGCCGCTGGCTTCGGGATCAGCGACATCGCCGGGAAACGGCCCGCGCCGTCGCGCGCCGTCGCCTTGCGGCGGTTCGACTTTGACGACGTCGGCGCCGTGGTCGCCAAGCAGCTTGGCGGCGTAGGCCGCCGACACGCCGCTGCCGAGTTCCAGCACGCGCAGCGGCCGAAACGACGAGGACACTTCAGCCTACCAAGGAGTTGGCACGCTTGGCGCTCGATGCCCGGCGGCAAGCCGCGTGGCGCTGGAAAGGCCGCGTACCGATGCGGCGTTCAGTGCAGCCCGGCGAGCACGGCGTCGATGGAATCGCCGCGCAGTCCGCTCTTCACCGCCGCGTAGGCGGCGCCATCCAACGCCGCCAGTTCCTTGGCCTTGGCGAAGGCGGTCTGCTGCACCTCCTCGGCGGCGGCCGTTTCGTCCAGAAAGCCCGCGTCCATGGCCTCGGCGGGCGTGAACATCGTCGCGCCGATGGCGGCGCGGGCCAGATGGCGCTTGCTCAGCCGTTCCCTGGCCAGCATCAAGCCGAAAGGCGGCAGGCTCATGCCGATGGACGTTTCGTTCAAGCCGATGCGGAAGTCGCCGTCGACGCCGACGCGGTAGTCCGCGGTCAGCAGGCAGAAGGCGCCGAGCGCCACGGCGTGGCCGGTGGCGGCGATCACCAGCGGCTGTGGCAGCCCGTACAGCCGCATCATCAGCCGAGCGCCGGCCAAGCGCATCGCATTGGCGGCCTCGGCGTCTCCGCCGCGAATCACCTTGAGATCGAAGCCGCCGGAGAGCAGTCCTGGGCGTCCGCTCAGCACCACCGCCTTGGCCTCCGTTCGGGCGCGGTCCAACTGCGCGTCGACGGCGGCGATCATGTTCGGGCCGAAGGCATTGGCCTTGCCGTCGTCCATGCCGACGAGGGCGATGTCGTCCTGGAGTTCGTAGCTGGCGAGGTTGGAAACACTGGACATGGAAGAAGCCCGTTGCGCTGGCGATGGCGGCGAGTATGCCACCGTTGGCCGCGCTGCCGAAGCTGCCGTCAGTCCGGGTCGAACGAACGATCCTGCGGTTCGATTTCGAGTGCCGCGTCCTGCTGCTCCTTGCGCAGGAAGCAGTTGCCGATGGCCAGGCAGTCGAGGTGCGTGCCCATGAAGCAGCGAAAGGCATCGGCCGGGGTGCAGACGATGGGTTCGCCGCGCACGTTGAAGCTGGTGTTCACCAGCACCGGACAGCCGGTTCTGGCCTCGAAGGCGGCAAGCAGGGCGTGAAAGCGGGGGTTGGTATCCCAATGTACCGTCTGCACCCTGGCGGAGCCGTCCACGTGGGTTGCGGCCGGAATGTCCGAACGCGGCACGTCCAGCCGCGCAAGCCCGGAGATCGCGCGTTCCGCTTCGCCGAGGCATCGACGCCGTTTCGCTTTGACGTCCGCGACCAGAAGCATGTACGGGCTGTCGCCGTCCAGCTCGAACCAGTCCGACACGCGCTCGCGCAGCACGCTCGGCGCAAAGGGACGAAAGGACTCGCGGAATTTCACCTTCAGATTCAGCGTCTTCTGCATGTCCGGCGAGCGCGGGTCTGCCAGTATGGATCGGTTGCCGAGGGCCCGGGGGCCGAACTCCATGCGCCCTTGGAACCAGCCAAGGGCCTTGCCCTCGGCCAGTGCCGTGGCGGCGGTTTCCAGCAGTTCTTCGCCGCCCAGACGTTCGTAGCGCGCGCCCACCTCGTCCAGGACGATGGCGATCTCTTCGGCGCTGAACTCGGGCCCCAGCAAAGCGCCGCGCATGGCGTCCGCGCAACGGCCCGTCTGCGCGCTTCCACCAGCGCGGCGCGGAGCGCCAAGCAGGCGGTGGCTGGCGAGCAGGGCGGCACCCAAGGCTCCGCCGGCATCGCCGGCCGCAGGCTGGATCCAGAGGTCGTCGAAGAGCCCCTGGCGCAGCACCTTGCCGTTGGCCACGCAGTTCAGCGCCACGCCGCCGGCCAGGCACAGGTTCGCAATGCCCGTTTCCTGCCTCAGCGACGACGTCATTCGCAGCACGGCTTGTTCGACGACCGCCTGAATCGAGGCGGCCAGGTCCATGTGCCGCTGCTGCAACGGTTCCTCCGCCCGGCGCGGCGGGCCGCCGAACAGCTCGTCGAAGTGGCGGTTGGTCATGGTGAGCCCGGTGCAGTAGTCGAAGTAGGCGAGGTCGAGGCGGAACGAGCCGTCGGCCTTCAGGTCGATCAGGTGGTCGAGAATGCGCTGCGCGTAGCGCGCCTCGCCGTAGGGCGCGAGGCCCATCAGCTTGTACTCGCCGGAATTGACCTTGAAGCCGGCGTAGTAGGTGAACGCCGAATAGAGCAGCCCCAGGGAGTGCGGAAAGTGGATCTCGCGGACTACCTCCAGGTCGTTGCCCTTGCCCAGCGCCACCGAGGTGGTTGTCCATTCGCCAACGCCGTCCATGGTGAGCACCACGGCTTCCGAGAACGGCGACGGATAGAACGCGCTGGCGGCGTGGGACTGGTGGTGCTCGGCGAACAGCAGCTTGGCGTCCCAGTCCACGTCCGGCGCACGCTGCCCCAGCTGGCGACGCAGCACGTCCTTCTGGAAGAGCTTCTCCTTGATCCACACCGGCACCGCCACGCGGAAGGAAGCGAACCCGCGCGGCGCCAAGGCGACGTAGGTTTCCAGCAGCCGCTCGAACTTCAGGAAGGGCTTGTCGTAGAAAGCGACGTGGTCCACGCCGTCCAAGGCGGCGCCCGCCGCTTGCAGGCAGCTAGCGATGGCGTTCGCCGGATATCCGGCGTCGTGCTTCCTGCGCGTGAAGCGCTCCTCCTGGGCGGCGGCGACGATGCGCCCGTCGTCCACCAAGGCAGCGGCGCTGTCGTGATAGAAGGCCGAAAGGCCGAGAACCCGCACCGGCTAGAAGATGGTGTAGACCATCGGCGCCACGGCGCTGCTCTGCGCCAGGAAGATCAGCCCGGCAACCATGAGCATCGTCGCAATCACCGGAAACAGCCAGTACTTCTTGCGTACGCGAAGAAAGGCCCAGAACTCGCGAAGAAACGACATTCGCTTGCAGCCTCCAAGATAGCGAACGTCTAGAACTGGTTGGCCATGGAGCCGGGTTCCGGCCCGGGCGGCTGGCGAACGATCCAGTAGCTTGCGGCGTTCGCATCGAACCGCAGACGCAGAGGATCCTTGCCGAAGGCGCGCAGAAGAAGCCCGGTCGGCGTCACCACCGCGAAGTAGACGATGGCCAGCACGACGGGGTGGGCGACTCGCTGCAGCAGCAGGCCGAGTCGATGCCACAGCCGGTTCGGCAGCGCCAGCAGTCGAGGCGCAAGCAGCGCCACGCCGGCCAGCGCAGCTGCGACGCCGAAGGCCCACCAGCGGGGAGCGGCGGCGCCAAGCAGCGGGAACAGGCCGACGACGACGAAGGCGATGGCGAAGACGAAACCGAAGGCGCGCTCGGAACCCGGCGCCGCGGGCGTATCCAGCGTCTCTGCGGTCAACGCCCCGGTTGCCGACGCTGCCGGCCGGGAGGGGCGCTCGCCTTCGCCCCGGGCAGGTCGGCTCTGCGCGTCCATTCTTCGCCGAAGGGTCGGCTAAGCGGCCTTGGCGACGTCCGCGGCGGCGTAGGCGCTGAGTTCGCTGCCGTCCACGGTGACCCGGTGCATCAGCCGCCGCTCCTGGGGATAGTCGTTCAGCGCGTAGTGCCAGGTCGCGCGGTTGTCCCAGAACGCCACGCTGCCGGGCAGCCAGCGGAATCGACAGGTGTTCTCGGGACGCGCCGCGACGCGATACAGATGCTCCAGCAGCGGCCGGGACTCCAAGTCCGTCCAGCCGTCGATGCGCAAGGTGAAGCCTGGATTGACGTAGAGGGCGGCGCGACCCGAGCGCGGGTGGCGGATGATGATCGGATGAACGGCGTCCTGGGTTGCTTGTTCGGCGTTGCCGTAGCGATCGTCGCCGCGCAGCGTGTGGTAGCCGCGGGGGCCGAAGATGTGGCGGCTGGAATGCACCGCCCGCAAGCCTTCCAAGGTGCGCCGCAAACCCGGCGAGAGCGCCGCGCAGGCGCCGTACATGTTGGCGAACAGGGTGTCGCCGCCTTGGCTCGGCACCTCCAGCGCGTACAGCATGGAACCGAGGGCCGGAATCCGATCGTAGGAGTGGTCGGTATGCCAGCCGCCGCCGATGTTGTTCTCGTGCTGCGGTTCCTTCAGCACCATCGCCACCTGCGGCTGCTCCGGCAGCGGCGTGAAGAACCGGTTGACGTTGATCGGCCCGAAGCGCCTGGCCGCGGCCAGCTGGCCGTCCGGCGTCAGCTGCTGATCGCGAAAGAACACCACGCCATGCTCGGCCTGGGCGTCGGCCACGCCCTCGACTTCGGCGTCCGTCAGTTTGTTCAAGTCCACGCCGCGCACTTCGGCGCCGCAGCCCCCGTTCACCGGCTCGATGTTCATGGTCGGCAAGCCTCCTGTTTCCGGCTGTCCTGGGCCGCGCCGGCTTCAAGCCGCGGCGTCGGCCGTGTCGGGTTGGAACTCGTTGGCCAACGGGTCGGCGAAGGTCGGCGCCATCTCGGTTTTCGGATCGCCGGAAACCCGCGAGCTTTGCAGCACTCGTGGATGGTTCGTGTCGTAGGGCGCCGCTCGATGCATGATGCAGCGGTTGTCCCACACCACGAGGTCGCCTACCTGCCAGCTATGGCTGTAGATCCGCGGCGGCTGGCAGGCGAAGTCCATCAGTTCGGCGAGGAACCGCTCGGATTCCTGCTCGCCCATGCCGGGAATGCCGTAGGCGTGTCGCCCAGCGTAGACGGCCTTGCGTCCGGTTTCCGGGTGGCGCTTCACCATCGGGCGCAGCGGCGTGCCCTTGGTGTGGAAGCCGTAGAGGTGATCGGTCTTGTGGACGAAGCCGATCTTCGCCTGGGAGCGGTACAGGGAGTGATAGGCCGACAGGCGCTCGAGTTTGGTTCGAGTGGCGTCGTCAAGGGCCTCCCAGGCGGCGCGCATGTCGGCGAACTCGGTCTCGCCGCCGGCCGGCGGCACCTTCAGCGCCGACAGCATTCCCGCCTTGGCCGCCAACGGCATGTAGGTGCTGTCGATGTGCCAGCCCTCGTTGCCGCGCTGCAGGCGGAAGGCTTCGTCCTTGGCCGTGGCCATGGTGCCGTCCCGGCGCTCGTTGGAAATGCGCCCGGTGGCGCGTCCTTCCATGCGGTCTCCGAACCGATGCGCGAAGACGCCTTGCGCCTCCTTGCTCAAGTGCTGGCGCGGAAACACCAGCACGCCGTAGCGAAGAAAGCCGGCGTGGATGTCTGCCCAGGTGTCGTCGTCCACATGGTTCAGATCGACATCGGTGACCACGGCGCCAAGCGTGGCGTCGATCGGGGTGAACGTCGGTCCGCTGGTCATGGTTTCGGCTCCTTGCCGTTGGCCTTGCGTCTAAGTTAAGCGAAACTAGCACCTTCGCGCAACGCGGGCTAGGGCGGGCGGCGCGGGCGCGTCCAACCGCCAGGTTCGCAAGGCCGGGCGGCGGCGTAGAATGCCACCATGCACAACGCCGCCAAACCGCCCGCGCCACCGGACTACCCGGCCATTCCCTACGGCCGTGCCCACTTCAAGGGCATTCGGCAGGAAGGCGCCCTGTACATCGACAAGACGCGCTTTCTGCACGAGCTTGAGAGACATCGCTACGCCTTCTTCGTTCGCCCCCGGCGCTTCGGCAAGAGCTGCTGGATTTCGTTGCTGGAGAGCTACTACGGGCGCCACGAGGCCGATGCCTTCGAGGCCGTGTTCGACGGCACGCACGTCGGCCGGGAGGCCACGCCAAACCATAGCCGCCATGTGGTGCTGCGGTTCAACTTCTCCGCCTTCAACAACGCCCTCGAAACGCTGGAGCGCAACTTCGAGAGCTACTGCCGCATCGCGTTCACGGGTGCGCTGGCACGAAATCCACACCTCTTTCCGCAAGACGTCGCCGAGCGCTTGTGCGGGCAGCCCACCATCAACCACAAGCTCATGGCGCTGTTCGAGCACTGCCGGCACCACGGCATTCCGCTCTACATTCTGATCGACGAGTACGACAACTTCGCCAACACCATCCTCGCCGAGCGCGGCGCCGACGCCTACCACTCCTTCGCCCACGGCGGCGGTTTCTACCGCAGCTTCTTCGCCACCCTGAAGGCCGGGGCGGAGACGGACAGCGTGGATCGGCTGTTCATCACCGGCGTCTCGCCGGTGACGATGGACGACGTCACCAGCGGCTTCAACATCGGCACCAACATCAGTCTGCTGCCGGAGTTCAACGAGCTGCTCGGCTTCACCGAAGCGGAAGTGCGATGGATGCTCGAGATGTACCGCGAGCGCCGCGTGTTCAACCAGGACGTGGACGAGACGCTCGGCCTGATGCGCGAGTGGTACAACGGCTACCGCTTCGCCGAAGACGCCGAGAACGCGGTGTACAACACCGACATGGTGCTCTTCTATCTGAACCACTCGCTGCCGAACAAGCGCGGCCCGCGGCGGCTGATCGACAACAACGTGCGCATCGACTACACCAAGCTGCGCCATCTGCTGCTCACCGAACAGCGCCTGAACGGCAACTTCGACCTGCTCGGCGAAGCCGTCGGCGAAGCGCGCATCGACTGCGAACTGGCGGAGAGCTTCCCCCTCGCCGAACTCGCCCAGCGCGAGAACTTCCTCACGCTGATGCACTGCTTCGGGCTGCTGAGCATTCAAGGCGCCGACGGCGGCGTCGCCAGCCTCGGCATCCCGAACCAGACCGTGCGCCAGCTGCTCTACGGCCACCTGCGCGGCGCCTACCGCGACGTGGGCGTGTTCCAGCCGGACTTCCTGGCGCTGGACCGGCTGACGCGCCGCATGGCGCTGCACGGCGAGTGGCGTCCGTTCATCGACGCGCTTGTGCAGGCGGTGCGCGAGCACACCGGCATCCGCGACTACCTGCACGGCGAGAAGGTAGTGCAGAGCTTCCTGGCGGCGTACTTGAGCATCGCCGGCTACTTCGTGCTGCACACCGAAGCCGAACTCGGCAAGGGCTACGCCGACTTGGTGGCCGTGCCGCTGACGGCGCGCTTCACGACCATGCGCCACGGCTACGTGATCGAACTGAAGTACCTGCCGCGGGCGGAGGACGAGTCTCGAATCACCGCGCTGGGCGAGCAGGCGGAAAGGCAGCTACATGGCTACCTGGCCGACGAACGCCTGCGCAAGCTGCACGCCGACGTCGCCTTCACCGGCCTGGCACTGGCGTTCCACGGCTGGGAACTGGCCTACGCCGCGGAAGTGGCGGTCGGCCCGCAGCCGTCGACGCCCAACCCCGAACGAAGTCCCGAGTAGTCCACCGGACTCTGCCGAGTTGCGCCGAACCGCCCGGCGGCGCGGCCTACCAGCATCGGTCGAACGAAGAAGTGTATGATAGGTTCAACTGCATCCGATAGGAGCGACCAGTGAACGGTTCTCGAAGTGGCCTGAGTAACAAGGAAGCCGTACGCCAGTTTCTCGAGCAGAACAGTCCCGCGAAGACCCGCGACATCGTGCGTCGGCCGGTAGAAAGTCGAAACGGCACACTGAACGATCATCAAGTAAGTGGTGCTTTGACCTCGCTGCGCGATGACGGCACCGTTGAGCAAGTTAAGCGGGGAGTTTGGAGCATCGCTAGTGCCTCTAAGCCGAGCAGCGAGATGCCACACGCCACTGAGCCGCTGGACATCGCGGGGCTGCCCAGCAAGGAGGTCGTGTTTAGGATCCTCAGGCACACTGGGAAACCCATGCAACATAGCGACATCGTGAAGTGGCTCGAAGAAACCGGACAGGAGCTGCCAGATGTACAGATCATCTATAGTGCTCTTAGCCAACTGTCAAAGACTATGTGAATGTGGTGGAGAAGGTAGCGTACGGAACTTACCGTATTCACAAGGAATGGGACGGCAAACCGCTCGAGGAGCAAAGCAGGAAGGGCGGGACGATCGTTCCTCAACCTCCCTCCAAGGATCCCCAACGCAGAGTTGTCATTCCATGCTTCGGTCTCCACTGGGAGCGGAGCTTGGTCTCGTGGAGCGCGGGCAGTCTCCTAGGGCGCAAGGGTGGGGAGAAGGACGCAGATGCCGTGAACTTTGCCAACCAAACGGGCGTTTACGTCCTCTACCAGTGGCCGCAGGTGAACTACGTTGGCCGCTCGATCGGCGGCCTGTATCAAAGGCTGAGCAAGCACGATTCAGACGCTGACAAGGGCCCGTGGGACAGGTTCTCGTGGTTCGGACTAATCCCGGTTGATGACGACGGCGAGTTGGCGGAGCGGCATGGCGAGATGAGCGTTGAGGACGAAGTCACGATGATGGAAGCGCTATTGATCAGGGTCCTGACGCCGCCGAACAACAAGAAAGGGGGCGATGGAATGGGCGTCCAGTACCTCCAAGTGCCCGATCCCATGGTGGAGGAACGTCAGCAAGAGGCCCTTGCCAAGACGCTACGTCAGCTGCTGGACGCGGTAGGGCGCACGTAAGTGTCGCGACCACGAAAATCGTCGAGGGCTGCACAAACTGGGTGCTTTCCCTCAGCGCCTAGCCGTGACGTAGCGCCATCATGCCGCGCAACGCTTGGGTGAGTAGCGTGTTCTGGCGCATGGCGCCGTTGCTGTCGATGCGCGATTGAACTTGCGCCAAGCCGCGCATTCCACCGATGGCGATGACCAAGCAGAGCAGCAAATCGAGCGAGGACTTCGCTGCGAGTGGCCACGTTGGATTCCGCTCCGGCACTCGCATGGCGCCGTAGTCTGGCGTTCCTTCCCACCCCATATTCCGGCACGGTTGGGAGTGGTAGTAGTTGTGGTTGTCGCCTTGCTCCGGGGGTTCGAATCGGAACGCGATGAATCCGCCATCGCTCAACCAGATTCCCAAGTAGAACCAGCAGCCTGTCCGTTCGTCCCGCTGGCCCTCGTAATTCCACCTGCACCAGATTGCCGACATCCATGCTTCTCGGAGCGGAGGCGTTACTCGAATCACCTCGCCGGGCTTGAACTCCCCTCGACGCTGCTGCAGAAGGTACGAGTCCAACTGCCAGCGGTTCAGCGGCACGAGCGTGGGACGCCTGTCTTCAGGCCGTCGCTCCGGCACCGATTCGCCGTCAAGCAGCAGTGCCATGAGGACATGCCGGATCGCTAGTTGCTCTTCTTCGTCCAAGCCGTCACCCGGCGAACGCGAGCCGACGCTGCGGCGCGTAGCTTAGGCCATCGATGCACCTGGCGAAGCGGTGGTCCGAGGCAGTGTTGTGGCCGGCGCGGAACTGCTTCGCAGTGTCCAACGGCGCGAACGTCGACATGTCCTCGAGGAACACGAACGGCGGGCAGCTGGAAAAGTCGAACGTGCCGCGGGCTTCGCGAATGTCCGCATCCTGCTCGAATCGTTGCGCCCAGACGGCGGGTCTCGACAGAACTCCCTGCGGCCTGAACCAGCACGCATCGGGGATTCGTGATTCCAGTTCCTCCTTCCCGCGCACTGCGGCGTTCCATGCCTCCAGCTCCATCATGTCGTCCCCCAAGAGGAAGGGATAGAACTGAACCAGGTGGGGCAGGTCAACCAGCACGTCCTGCGGGCCGAGCACCCGCCGTTCCAACCATTTTCCGATGCGCGCTCCGGCGAATCGACAGGCGGCGTCGGGATCGGACTCGAGAAGCGTCGAAGCACACATGCCATTCGCTGGTCGGCGAATGAAGTCGCTGAAGGTGTGTCGGCTGAGGCCCGGCCAGTCCTTCGCGTCCGCCGCGATGAACCCGAACGCGGTGTCCGACAAACGCATGGCGTCGTCCTGCTCCATCCCCAGGGCATCGACGACAGGTTCTTCCATGCGCTCTTGAACCCACGCTCGGCGCGCCCTTTGGGTGTCGACAGCCCCCCGCAGCGTTTGCCAGTGCCATGGCCGGAAGCCCTCCCAAGGCGGGTCCGTCCACAGGCCGGGAGTCCCTAGGAGATCGGCGTCGAGGTTGAGGTCGGCGTGGCTGGAGAGGTGACCGCGCAGGCTGAGGTCGAAATGGGCGCCTTGGAACTGGTTGTAGACCACGATCACGTCTGCGTTGGAAAACAGCCGTGCGAGCCTCGCCAGAGATTCGCTCGTGTGCCGCGCGTTCTCTTCGTCGATGTGCAGCAGGTCGTAGTCGAGGATCAGGATGTCCGCTTCGTCGAACAGGCAAGCGGACCTGCCCCGTTGGCGTTGGCCGAGCATGGCGTTGTGACGAGCGAATAGCTCCTTGATCGCACACAGCACATCTTCCTTGGCCGGCGCCTTCAACACGTTGTAGTGGGCCGTCGGCGCCACGTTGCGCACCTGCTCGGCCAAGTCGACGCCCACATCGAGGGTGTCGTCGCAAATCAAGACGGTGTAGGTCATGTTCATGCGCTCCAAGAGAGCTGAAACGTCGTCGTCCAAGGCCGCGGCGGCTTGACGAACGCCGCTTTGGCACGGCGGCGGCCGGCGATCATGCGCACGATTGTAAGGCCAAGGCCCATGCCGCCCAAGCCGAGGGCGCGCCGCTCGTCCGAAACGCGAACGGCCCTGGCGAACGGCTCGAACAGCCCCTCGGCGTCCGTCAGATCGACGCCGACGCCGTTGTCGTGGATGCGCAGCCATGCGGATCGTCCCGTTCGGCCACCAACGCACTGCGCTTGGGGACGGTCGGCGTCCAAGGTCGCGTTGGAGGCGTTGACGAGGACGTTCTGGAAGAGGGAGTTCCACTCCGCGAACGTGGCGGGCGGAAGTGCGATGTCCTTCGGGACGTCCACCGACAGCGCCAGGGACGGCACGAGCGGGCGGATGTTCTCGGCTACTTGGGCCAGCACGCCGTGGGCCGACAGCGCCTCGACCTCGCTTCTGTCGTCTTGATCGAGCAGCGGCATGAACAGACGTCGAGACTCCTCCGCCCGCTGGATCCAAGCATCCATGTCGTCGGCAAGCTGGCCCGCGCCCGGGTCGTCAAGCTCTCGAACCACCCGGCGCAGCCGTTTGAGCAGCGTTCGCGCGCGGCGCATCTCCTTGCGCGCGTCGTGCTCTAGGGCAAGGGCCGCCATGCCAACCGAAGCCAATGGCGCCAGCAGGGCCTGAGTGGCTTCGTCGGCCTCGCGTTCCTTGGCGATGGTTTTGGAAAGTCGCCTGCACTCGTCGTCGAGGGCGGTGAGCGTCTCGTCTTCGGGGTGGGACTCGCGGGCCTCTTGGACCAGAGACCGAACGCTGCCCACCACGTCGGAGGGCGATCGACTGGGCCGAACAACCTGCGCCCTCTCCTGTTCGCGCAGCCGCTGCCGCGTTGCGTAGTAGTCGAGAGACCAGCGCACGGCTTTGCGTAGCTCCTCATAGGCGCGGTTGGCGACAAGGCGGTCGCGGGTCACTTGAATCTTGAGGTACTCGCCAGCCTCCCGTTGTTCGCCGGTGGCCGCCCTGGCTTCCTGCCCTGTGTCGATCTCGACCACGCCGAACAACCGGCCTTGGGTCGGCAGGTCGGTCAATCCGCGCCACACCTGCAACCGTTCCGGCAACAGGGCCGATCGGTAGCGGCGATGGGAGTGGTCGAATTCGATGCCCAGCCAGTCCTGCTGGACGCCGTAGTAGGGCAGGCGGAAACCCGCGTCGTACACCAGGACGCCGCCAAAGTGCTCGAAGTAGTCGCGAGCGTCCTGCACGCTGATTCCACCCGCCTGACGCCCCGACAGGTTGAACACCCTGATCTCCCACTTGGCGGCGGCGATGATGGGTTCAATCTCGAACTGTTCGGAGTGTTGCTTGCCGGAATGGAAGGAGACGCGCACATGCGCCTGCGTCCTCCCGCCTTGCTCCACCAACTCGCCAGTCACGGTGGCCATGTGGTTGTCCAAAGCCTGGCGCATCTGCGATTGGAAGGCGTCTTCAATGCCAGCCACTGACGATCGCAGCTTGACGCGAAAATCGTCGGGTGCGTCGTTTGCTCCAGCAAGCCTCCCGTAGCGAGCGATCGGCGACTGGATCATCCACAGCTGCCGGCCTAGATCGCTGATGTCTTCGGCCGTCCAGGACTGCTTGAGACCGCTCAGGACAATGCGGGTGCCGTGGCGCGCCTTCTTTGGGAACATCGTTAAGCGTTGCTCCCTCCAGTAGTGGGCTTCGGCCTCGGTGAGGCGGCCTTTCTCAATGGCTTCGTCCCAATCGACCTCGGCTACCAACTGGTGGCGGGTCGACGCTTCGGGCACCGTCGTCATTTCCAGCCTGTGGGCAAGAAACTGCGCGGCAAGCCGGCCCACGCCTTTGGAACCCGTCACTTGCCGCTTGAAACGGCGGCTCGTGCCCGCCTCCTGCTTGTGGCGAGTGCCGATGGTCATCCAGTGGTCGAGGAACTCCCGCTCGCTCATGCCGTGGCCGTTGTCTTCCACGACGATCTGGTCCTCGTCGATGGTCACTCGACAACGGGTTGCGTCCGCGTCGTAGGCGTTCTTCACCAATTCGGCGAGGGCGATGTGAGCTTGGCCGACTAGGGCCTCGCCAAGTTCCTTGAGAAGCGCCGAATCGGCTTGGAACTTGGCGGTCTCTTTCTGCGGCGGTCGCGCCATGGCCACGCCGCTTAGGCTGCCAACGCCCGTGCCACGCTCCGCGCCACCGCTCGCGCCAGCGCCACCGGTACGGCGTTGCCGATCCACCGCGCCGTGGCGGAAACGAACCAGCGCTGTGCCGGATCGAAGAACTCGTAGCCGCGCGGAAAGGTCTGCAGCAGCGCCGCTTCCCGCAGCGAGATGGCGCGGTCCTGCTCCGGGTGGCCGAAGCGCCCGTTGCCGAAGCCGTTGCATTGGGTGGTGATGGTCGGCGCCGGCGCATCCCAGTGCATCCGACCGTAGACGCTGCCATACCAGCGGCCGCTGCGCTTCCGGTGGCACTTGGCGACCAACGCCGGGTTCCAGTCACTCCAGGAAGCGCCCGGCTTCGCGGCTTGGATGCGGGCGAGATTGGTGGGGGAGAGGCGGCTTGCGTAGTGCAGCGGGTCTTGCGCGTCTTGCTGGCCGGCGGCGATGATCGGCAGGCCAGCGATCGCATCGCGGACCGTTTGATGATCGTCCTGCGCATGGGTCGGCGGCAGCAGTTCGATGGCGCCCAAACGCGACGCCAGCACCACCAGTCGCTTGCGGGTTTGCGGTACGCCGTAGTCCGCGCAATCCACGACGTCCGACCAGACGGCGTAGCCCTCTTGCCGAAGCATGGCCAGAAAGCCCTCGAACAGGTTGCCGCCGCGGAAGCTCTTGAGGCGCGGCACGTTCTCCATGGACACCACATCCGGCTGCACGTCGCGCACCAAACGAGCGAACTCTTTAAGGAGCCGCCACTTGGCGTCCGTGCGGTTCTGGCTGTAGGTGGAGAAGGGCTGGCAGGGGGCGCAACCCACGAGGATGCGCGGCTGGCCTTCGGCGAAGAGCGGGTTGATGTCGTTTGCAGCGAGCTCCTCTACGCTCCGTTCGACGAAGCGCGCGTGGTTGTTGCGCTCGTAGGCGTAGCGGCAGGAGGCGTCGGTGTCGATGCCCGCCCGCGCGTCGAAGCCCTCCTGCACGAAGCCGTGGCTCAAGCCGCCAACGCCGCAGAACAGGTCCACGACGCTGCCGGGGAGACGTGACGACGCGGTGCCGTGCCGGCTTGATGTAACGTCGCAATTCGTTGATTTCATTGTGCAATGTGCAGCTTAGGCAAGTCTCAGCGTCACGCTCCATCGTTCGGGCAACACTTTACCGCAGCGCGAGCGCGGCGTGAAGGTTCGGCGAACTGGTCGAATTGGTGAACGGTGCCCTGCCGCGCTCGCGCGGCGGCCGCGCTTGCGCTACCGTGCGACGGCAGTGAAGACGACCTTTGCAGTTCGCAAGCAGCCGGCCAGGGGCAGCCGGGGCATGGTTGTCGCCAACCATCCGCTCGGCGCAGTCGCCGGGGTGGAGATGCTCGCCGCTGGCGGCAATGCGATCGACGCCGCCGTCGCGTCGCTGTTCGCGCTGACGGTGGTCGAGCCCATGATGGTGGGCATCTTCGGCGCCGGCATGTCGACCATTCGCCTGGCCAGCGGCGAGTACCGCTTCGTCAACAACTACACGGTGGCACCGGGGGCGGCGACGCCGGACATGTACCAGCCGGTGTCCAACGTCTGGCCGGACTATCAAGTGGTGGAGGGCCGCAAGAACGACGTAGGCGCGCTGGCGGTGGGCGTGCCGGGCACGCTCAAAGGCTGGGCGGAGACGCTGGACGCCTACGGCACGTTGTCGCTGGCCGACGTGATGCAGCCGGCGATCCGCTTCGCCGAGAACGGTTTCCCGGCCAGCCGGTACCTCGCCGACATCGTCGACGTCGTGCGCCGAGACATCGCGCGGTTTCCGGCCACCGCCGCCACCTGGCTGCCGGACGGAGAACCGCTGCAAGCCGGTGCCCGGGTCCGCCAGCGCGACTACGCGCAGACGCTGCGGCTGATCGCCGACGAAGGGCCGGACGCGCTCTACGGCGGCGCGCTCGGCGAGCGAGCCGTGAACTACGTCCAGTCCGCCGGCGGCATCATGACGATGGGCGATCTGACGGGCTACCGCACGATGCCAGCCAACGTGGTCAGGGGCAGCTACCGGGGCTTCGACATCGTCGCGCCGCCGCCACCGAGCGCCGGCGGCGTTCACGTCATCGAGATGTTGAACATCCTGGAAGGCTTCGACGTCGCCCGGCTCGGCTTCGGCACCGTGGACGGCATCCATCTGCTGGCGGAGACGATCTCCATTGGCTTCGAGGATCGCCGCCGCTACATGGGCGATCCAGCCTTCGTCGACGTGCCCGTGCGAATGCTGATCGACAAGGGCTACGCCGAGCGTCGGCGGAGCGAGATCGACATGCAGGCCGTGCGCGCGGTGGAGACGGGCTACGTTGCGGAGTCTGACGCCACGACGCACATGGCGGCCGCGGACGCCGACGGCAACGTCGTCGCGGCCACGCACACGATCCACTCGCCGTTCGGCGCCAAGGTCACGGTGCCCGGCACGGGCATGCTGCTGAACAACACCATGAACATCTTCGACCCGCACCCCGGCATGGCCAACTCCATCGCCGCCGGCAAGCGCGTGACCAGCAGCATGTCGCCCATCGTCGTCGAGAAGGACGGCAAGCCGTTCTTCTGCGTCGGGCTGGTGGGCGGAACGCGCATCTTCCCGTCGGCACTGCAAGCCATCGTCAACGTCGTCGACCACGGCATGACGGCGCAGCAGGCCGTGGAAGCGCCCCGTGTTTGGACCTTGGGCGAGCATCTGGAGGTGGAAGGCGGCTTCCAGGACGACGTGCTGCGCGGGCTGCGAGTACGCGGTCACCGGATCACGGAAGTGTCGGCGGTTGGCGGCGGCACCGGCATGATCCAGTTCCAGGACGGCCAGCTGGTCGGCGCGTCGTGCTGGCGGGCCGACGGTTCGCCGATCGGCATAGGCGGGGGTTGGGCGCAGCGGCGCTTGCGTTTCTCGGTGTAGACGCACCAGACGCTCCTTGCGGCGACTGCCGTTCAAGCTATGCTTGCTGGACACGCGAAATCGCCGAGGTTGCCCGCCATGCCCACGTTTACCGATGCCTGTCTGGCCAACAACGCCCGCTATGCCGAGAGCTTCGACAAGGGCGACGTGCCCTTGCCGCCCGCTGGCCGGGCCGCCGTGGTCGCTTGCATGGACGCCCGCATCGACACCGGACGGCTGCTCGGCATCGAGGAAGGCGACGCGCATGTGATCCGCAACGCCGGCGGCGTGGTGACGGACGACGTCCTTCGCTCGCTGGTGATCTCCCAGCGGCTGCTCGGCACCGAGGAGATCATCCTCGTCCACCACACCGACTGCGGCATGCTCACCTTCCGGGACGACGACGTGAAAGCCGACATCGAGGCCGACACCGGGCTGCGTCCGCCGTTCGCGCTGGAAGCGTTCCCGGACCTGGAAGAAGACGTGCGGCAGTCCATTCGCCGCATCGAGGCCTGCCCCTATCTGCCGGTGCGCGACAAGGTGCGCGGCTTCGTCTACGACGTGCAGACCGGGCGCTTGAACGAAGTCGACCGCTAGGACGGCGCGGCTTGACTATGTTGAAGAACGCAATGGACTGTGCCGTTCCGCCATCCCTTCGTTGACGTCGCATTTCAAGGCTGCCCTTGGTGACCTGCCATCGGGCAACCGGGCGGCTCGGCTGGTGTTGGACGCCCTGCCATCCCGGCGCGGTCGGCAAACGCATGGTCTCGCCTGACGGTGTGGCGAAGCGCGAACTCAACCGCCAGTGGAACAACCGACTTGTCAAGTCGTTGGCGACTCTTCCGACTCTTCGGCCGGCACCACTTGGGCGCGCACCGCCAGGCCCCACAACAGCACCACCAGCGCCAAACAGCCGAACAGGATGAACGGCGCGGCGGCGCGCCAGTTGTCGAACAGCACGCCGCCGACCTTGCTCGCCACCAGAATGCCGATCGCGCCGAACAGGTTGAACAGGCCGATGACGGAACCGCGGATGCGTTCCGGAGACTGTTGGGCGATCAGCACCGAGCTCGTTACGATGCACCCCACTTCGGACGCCCCGATGAGCACGCAGCAGACGATCATCCCGACGCCGAAGGGATTGTCGATCAGCCAGGTGCCGCCGTAGCCCAAAAACGCCAGCAGCAGCGTGGCGACCAGCGCGGTCACGCGGTGTACCCGGTCGGCTAGAAACCCCCACAACGGCGCGGCAAGCAGCGCCGCGGTGTAGGCGATGGCAATGACCGGGGCGGCTCTTGCCACGGCGTCGGCGCGGCTCATGCCCAACTCGACGGTGCCGTAGTTCGCCAGCCAAAGCGCTAGGAAGGTGCCAAGGATGGCCAGGTTGCCGCGCGCCACGAAGGACGCGCCATAGGCCAATGCGATGCCTTTGTCCTTGGCCGCCAGCAGGCCTTGGCGGGCTTGCGTGAGCAGGTTCTCACGATGTTCGACGCGCCCCTTCTGCTTGGCGAGCCCGAACCACATCACCACGCCGGTGGCCGCGGTAAGCGCGAACACCACCCAATAGGTGGAATGGCCCGCCTCCATCGGCGTTTGGCCGGCGTCCGCGAACATCTTCGGCAGCCCCAACAGCACGAGCGCCGTGATCAGCGCACCGACGCCGTTGAAAAGTCCCATCATGCCAGTGGCCTTGCCGCGGCTGTCGTCGGCGAAATAGTCCGCGATCAAGGTCACCAGCATCACGCTGAACGCAGCGGCGCCACAGGCGAACACCAAGCGCGCCAGCAACAACCCGGCGAAGCTCTCGGCACGCGGATACAGCAGCACGCCGACAGCCATGATGAGGAAGCCCAACGCCATGATCGGGCGGCGCCCGATGCGATCGGACAACGTCCCCCACACGCCCACCATGAGGATGATGGCCACCTCGCCCCAGAACGCCAAGTCGCCGCTGACGACGCCCTGCTCGCCCTCTGGAATATGCAGGAACTCGGTGAGCAGATAGGGCTGCATCTGCGGCACGAAGGTTTGCAGCAGGATGCCCAGCAGGCACGCCCAGTAGTAGGTGAGCATGTTGGCAGGGCCGGCGCCGCCGGCGAGATTCAGACCGAGGGAACGCTTGCCCGCTGGCGGCGCGTTGGCGACTGGTTCGGCCATGGCAGGGAGCTCCTTCAAACATGCGTGGTGTCCGCGGGCGACTGGAATCCACGACCTAGCCGGCCGCCGCGTAAGTCGCCGCAACATAGCAATGCGCGGCGCGGATGCCAAGCGCCGGCAGGCCGGAGTGTCGAAGACCGCGCTCGAACTTGCCACGCTCGCGGCAGCCAACCAGTGCCCGCCCTTGCGCCGTAGCGCCGTAGTATGATTCTCGCAACGCAGCCAAGCCAGTCAGCACCATGTTGGCGCTGATGGCAAGCCGATGGACCAGCGAAGCAACGAATGAGCGAGATACTCTTCATGTTGCTCAACAAGCGGCTGGGAGCAGCCCAACGCCTCTTGCGCTTCGAGCGGCGCGGCTGATGCGCGTGGCGGTGGCGCAGTTCGCGGTTGGTCCGGATGTCGCCGCCAATCTCTCCACCTGCCTGCGCATGCTGGGTGCGGCCGCCCGGTCGCGCCCGGCGGTCGTCGTGTTGCCGGAGTTCTGCAACCACCCCTCGTGGTACGACGATGCCGCGCATTGCCGTGCCGTGGCGCTGGCAATCGACGGCGAGTTTCTCAGCGCAATCGCGGCCAAGGCGGCGGCAATGCGCACCCATGTGGTGATCAACTGCACCTTGCGCAGGCCCGGCGGCGAATGCACCGGCACCAGCTTGCTGTACGGCCCGGCGGGCGAATTGCTCGGCAGCAGCGACAAGCAAGTGCTGATCGGCCACGAGAACGACTTTCTCAGCAAAGCGCAATGCGCGGGGCCGGTGGTGGCAACCCCGCTGGGTCGTATCGGTCTGTACGCCTGCATGGATGGGGTCATCAGCGAGACGCCGCGCTGCCTCGCCGTGCGCGGGGCGCAGCTGCTGTGCAACAGCCTGAACTCGTTCGCCATCGACGAGGCGTCGCTGCATGTGCCGGTGCGCGCCGCGGAGAACAAGGTGTTCGTCGCCGCCGCCAACAAGGTGGGGCCGCTGATACCAGAAGCGATCATCGAGCCCGTCTCGCGGCAAACCGGCATTCCGGTACGGTTCCTGATGGGCGCCGGCGAAAGCCAGATCGTCGCGCCGGACGGCGCCGTGCTTGCACGTGCCAGCACGGACCGGGAGCAAATCGTGCATGCGGACATCGACATCCAGGCCACGGAGCGCAAGGAGCGCCCGGACGGCAGCCACATCTTCGCATGGCGCCGGCCGTCGCTTTACCGCCCCCTGGCCATGGCCCCTGGCACTCGGCAATGCGACTACCGTGGCGCGCGCAAGGTGCGTTGCGCGCTGATTCAGCTGGGCAGCACCGGCGAAGTCGCCATCGACGAGGCCGCGCAGAGGCTCGCTAGAGCGTTCGCGGATGGCGCTCGGCTGGCCGCTCTGCCACCGCTGTTCTTCTTGCCCGAACAGCGAATCGATTCGCCGGACACGGCGGTGTCACGCTCTGAAAGCGCTGCCGCGGCCCTGGCGCGGTGCTGCCCGCCCGATGGCTGGGTCGCGACGACGCTGGTGCTTGGCGAGCCGCCGCGACTGGCCGCGGCGCTGATAGGCGCCGACGGGCTGAAGCTCTGCCAAGGCGCGTTGCACCGCAGCGAGCGCTACGCCTTTTCGCCGTTGGCCGAGCATGTGCAAACCGTCGATCTGGGCTTTGCCAGAGTGGCCCTGCTTACCAGCGACGACGCCTGCGTTCCCGAGGCGTTTCGCTTGGCCGCCCTCGCCGGCGCCGACACGGTGGTCGTGCCGGCGCTGCCGCTCGAGGCGTGGGAGATGCGTACCGGTCTGCTCGAACGTTCGGCGGAGAACCGCGTGAATCTGCTGGTCGCTGCCCAGCCCGGGCCTTTCGGCACCAGCTTCGCCACCGCGCTGAGCGAGGATTTCACAGTGCTCACGCCTTGGCGGGAACGCACCTTCGACGGCTTGCTGACCCTGCCGCCAACGCTGCGGGCGCCGGCGGAGGCTGGCGTCACGCCGGTGGAAATACACCCGCGCTGGGCCGCGAACAAGGTGGTGTCTCGCGGCACGGACTTGCTGGCCGGGCGGCCCTGGCGACTGCTCGACCCGCTGCTCGCGGCACCGACGGCGGAAGCGCCATGAACGACGCCGCCACGTCGCTTCCCGCCACGCTGTGGCAACGCGCGCTGCGCGAGATCGTCGAGCGTTTCGCCTTGCGCGAGGACCACGGCGAGGACGGCGGCCCCTACCTCCCGTTGGAGAGCGTTGCGCCCATGCACCAAGGGCGCGTCGGCCAAGTACGGCTGTTTCGGGGCGAGCCGCTGTTTCAAGTGGTGACGGCCACCATCGTCGTGCCGCCGATCGGGCTGGATTCGCACATGCTGTTCGCCTTCACGCCCTCGGACAGCGCCGTGCCGCACTTCACGCTGGATTCGGTGCAGGCTGGCGGTCAGCTCGCCTTCCACCTGGACCTCATCCCCCGCCTCGATCTCGGCGCGCACCTCGGCTACATGGACAGATGCTTCACGCCGCTGTCTTCGAGCTTCGCCGAGGGCGAGGCGATGGCGGGGCTCACGAAGGCGCAGCTCAGCCCGCGCCAGCACGCCATCATGTCGCCGTGGATGCTGGCGAAACGAGCGACGGTGGAAGCGTTCAGCGCACTCGATGCCCTGGTGGACGACTACCTGCGGCATTGGTTCGAACTCGTCGAGGAGGGCGTCGACGAGGCGCTGCTCGATGGTGCGAACGCCGCCGCTTTGATCGAGCGCGACCGGCGCAACAAGGCGATCATCTTCAATCGCGACGTGGATCGCGTGTGGGACCAAATCACGCCGCTGGTGGGCGCGGACGCCGTCCGCCGCCAGATCGAGCTGCTGCGCCGCACCAGCGCCTAAACGCCGTCGATGAGCAAGCTCACCGCCGAATACCTGATCGAGGACTGCAACCCCGCGGAGAGGGAACTGTTGGAGCGGGTGGAGGCCGTCTTGCCCACGCTCGAAGCGCGTTCGGCGGCCATGGACGAGGAGAGCTTCCTGGCCCTGGAGAACGTCGAGACGCTGCGCGAGGCCAGGTTGCTCGGCCTTGTCGTGCCAGCGGCCTACGAGGGCCTGGGCGGCAACCTGCGCGTCTGGGCTGGCGCCTGCTTCGCCATCGGCACGGTCTGCCCTTCCACCGCGCTCGCGTACTTCTTCCATCTCACGTCCACGTCGCGGGGCACGCTGTCGCTCAAGGCGTTGGACGCCGGCTTGTTCGCGGACGCCGAAGCGCCGCTGGTGCGCGCCTTCGCCGAGAAGGTGCTCTACGCCATGGGCCGAGAGCGCATGTGGCTGGCCAACTTCGCCAGCGAGTCCGTGAAGTCGGAAGCGGCGGCCATCACGATCAACACGCAGGCAACCAAGGCGGCCGGCGGTTGGACGCTGCGAGGCGTCAAGTCCTTCGGCTGCGCCACCGGCATCGCCGACCGCTATCTGGTCACGGCGGCCCTCGCCGGCGTAGCTGGGGCGAACGGACTATGCCTGTTCCTCGTCGACCGCGACGCGCCGGGCACGCGCGGCCGCATTCGCTGGAACGCGCTCGGCATGCGCGGCTCGGCCACCGAGGGCCTGGTGCTGGAGGACGTGTTCGTCGCCGATCAAGACGCCTTGGCCATCCCCGGCGCGTTCGTGAAGATGTGCTCGCAAAGCCGCACCGGCTACGTGGGCAACCAGGTGGCCGCGTCGAGCATCTATCTCGGCGCCGCTTTCGCGGCCTACCAGGCGGCGATGAAGAACGTCCTCGGGCGGAAGTTCGAGGACACCGGCAGGCCGCTGGCGACCGGCCCCTACCAACAGCAGATCATCGGCGACATGTACGCGCACCTCCACACCGCGCTGCTCTGGGCGCGGCGCATGATCGCGATCGAAACCGCCGAGCCGCCGATCGTGCCGACTGATGAGGTGATGCCGTTCTGGCGCGTGTGCAAGGGCGAGGTAGCCGAGCACAGCTTCCAAGTCACGCAGCTCGCGCTGAAGCTCGCCGGCACCGCCGGCACGCTGTTCGGCACGCCGTTTTCGCGCGCCCTGCGCGATGTCGCAATGGGCCTCGTGCAGGCGTTTCCCGCCGAACGCGGCCGTCTCGAGGCGGCGCGGATGCTTGCCGGCGACGCCGAGCAGACCTCGTTCGGCGCTGGCGGTGCTGGCAAAGCCTGAGCGCAGATGCTCGAACCGCTCGCATCGCAAGTGAGCGAGCCACGGCGCACCTTGGCGCGTCGGCACTTGGGTTTGGGGTTGCGCCCGGCGCTGATCCTGGTCGATCTCATCAACGGCTTTACGGATCCCGACTGTCCGCTCGGCACCGAGAGCGGCACGGTCGTCGCCGCCAACGCCACAATACTGGCGCACTTTCGACGCCGCGGCTTGCCGATCTTCTTCACCACCGTGGTCTATTCGAACGACCGCCAGGCCAGCGTATTCCGACGCCGTCTGGCGGCGTTGAACGTGCTGCGGCCGGGCTCGCGCTGGGTGCAGGTCGATGCGGTCTTGGCGCCACGCGCCGACGAGCCGGTGATCGAGAAGCAGGGCGCGAGCGCTTTCTTCGGCACCGATCTGCAGCAGCGCCTCCAGGCGGCGGGGGCCGACTCGCTGGTGGTGACGGGGCTGACCACCAGCGGCTGCGTGCGGGCGACGGCCGTGGACGGGCTGCAGCACGACTATCGGGTCGTGGTGCCCCGCGAAGCGGTGGGCGATCGCGATGCCGCCGCCCACGAAGCCAATCTGTTCGATCTGGACGCCAAGTACGCGGACGTGGTCTCGGCTGCGGAACTGTTCGAACTCCTTGCCGCACCGAACGTGCCGCCCGAATGACCACACGGGATCCAGTGATCGTCGCCGGTGCCGGCCCGGCCGGGGCGACGTTGGCGCTGTACCTGGCCCAACACGACGTCCCCGTGCTGCTGCTGGAGCGGGAGACCACGCTGCCGAGGGATCTGCGCGCCTCCACCTTTCATCCGCCATCCCTCGAGATGCTCAACGATTTGGGGGTGGCCGCGCCGATGATCGCGCGCGGCTTGGTCGTGGATCGCTACCAGTACCGCGATCGCAGCACCGGCGAGGTGGCCGAGTTCGACATGTCGGTGATCGCGGCCGAAACGCTGTTCCCCTACCGCCTGCAGTTGGAGCAGTACGAGTTGACCGCCATCATCGAACGCATGCTGCGCCGCCATGCCGGCGCGGAATTGCGCCTCGGCGTCGAGGCCACCGGTTTCGAGCAGGATGGCGAGGGCGTGTCGGTGGCCGTGGCGCATGCCGCCGGCCGGCAGACGCTGCGCGGCAGCTTCCTAGTGGGCGCCGACGGCGCATCGAGCAACGTGCGCAAGGCGGCCGCCATCGGCTTCGGCGGCTTCACCTACGACGAGAAGTTTCTGGTGGCGTCCACGGACTTCCCCTTCGAGGAGGCCTTCGACAATCTGTCTTGGGTCAACTACGTTGCGGATGCCGACGAGTGGTGCGTGATGCTGCGCACGGACAAGGCCTGGCGGGTGCTGTGGCCGGTGGACCCGGCTGCCGATGCGGAGGATGCCCAACGCCAGCTCGGCGAAGCGGCGCTGCAGGAGCGCCTGCAGCGTTTGCACCGCAAGGCCGGCGACTACGCCATTCGCCACCGCACCCTGTACGACGTTCATCAGCGAGTGGCCGAAACCTACGTCAAAGGCCGCGCGGTGCTCGTCGGCGACGCGGCCCACGTCAACAATCCGCTCGGCGGCATGGGCATGAACGGCGGCCTGCACGACGCCTGCAGTCTCGGCCGCAAGCTGGTGGCGATATGGCGCGGCGAGGCGGATTCCGCGACCGCGCTCGCCGCCTACGATAGGCAACGCCGCGAACTGGCGACGCGGTTCGTGCAGGAACACACCATCAACAACAAGCGACTCATGGAGTCGTCGAACCCGGACGTGCAGCGCCAGCGGCAGCGGGACTTGATGGCGAAGGCGGGGGATCCAGCCGCGGCCAAGGCGTTCGTAATGGAGCGCGCCATGATGCACTGCGCCTGGCAATGAGCGGCTCCGCGTAATGGCCCCCCAGCGTCTGGACAGCAGCGCGCACGCGAGTCGCCTGCCGCTTGCCGACGTAGCGGTCGTGGAGTTCTCGCACATGGTCATGGGGCCGGCCGCCGGCTTGATCCTTGCCGACCTGGGGGCGGAGGTGGTCAAGGTGGAGCCGACCGGCGGCGACAATACGCGCCGCCTCAAGGGATCCGGGGGCGGCTACTTCGCCATGTACAACCGCAACAAGCGCAGCTTGTGCGTGGATCTGAAGCACCCCGAAGGCAAGCGATTGGTACACGGCTTGACCGACCAGGCCGACGTCGTCATCGAGAACTTCCGCCCCGGGGCAATGGAAAAACTAGGCTTCGGCTACACGGAACTTTCCGCCCGCAACGAGCGGCTCGTCTATTGCGCCCTCAAGGGCTTCCTGCGCGGCCCCTACGAGCATCGAGCGGCCCTCGACGAAGTGGCGCAGATGATGGGCGGACTGGCCTACATGACGGGGTTGCCGGGGCGGCCGATGCGGGCCGGCTCATCGGTGGTGGACATCGCCGGCGGCATGTTCGGCGTCATCGGCATATTGGCCGCGCTGAACGAACGGCGCGCCACGGGCCGGGGCCAGCAGGTGACGAGCGCGCTGTTCGAGACCACGGCGTTTCTGGTGGGCCAGCACATGGCGCAGCAAGCGGCGCTCGGCGAGGCGCCGCCGCCGATGTCGGTGCGCCGCTCCGCATGGGGCGTGTACGATCTCTTCTCCTGCGCCGACGGCGAGCAGCTGTTCGTTGCCGTCGTCAGCGATACGCAATGGCGAGCCTTCTGCCAGCAGTTTCGGAACACCCGCCTGGCGCCCCTCGCCGCGGATCCGGCCTTGGCGACCAACCGCGGCCGAGTCGACAACCGCGACCGCCTACTGCCGGCGCTGACCGCGCTGTTCGGCGAACTGGCGTTGCCGGAGGCACTGGCCGCGTTGGAGAGCGCCGGTGTGCCGTTCGCCGAAATCCGCAAGCCGGCCGACCTGTTCGACGATCCGCACCTCGGCGCGGACGGTTTGACGGCCCTTCACCTTGCCGACGGCCCCCGGCAGGGTGCCCTAGCGCACCTGCCGAAGCTGCCCCTCGAAATGGACGGCCAGCGCCCGGGCGCCCGCCTCGATCTCCCGCGCGCCGGGCAACACTCCCGCGAAGCGGCCGAGGGGGCCGGCTGCGGAGCGGCGCTGATCGAGGATCTCATCGCGCGCGGCATCGTCCGCGAGGGGTAGGCGAACGCTTCAACCGGCGCGACAATACTCCTCATAGTGGGGCCAGTCTCTGCCGAAGTCTCTGAGGTTGCGGCAAGCCGAGACAACGGTGAGGCTGCTTTGCTGCTGGTCCTTCCGAAGTCGTGTCATCGCCGTGTAGAGCAAGGCCTTGTCCCTAGGACTGTCTACCGACTCGATGAATACCACAAGCAACTTGCCTTCCCAACCCTTGTAGCTATGAATCGTCGTTGCCTTGACGCGAGCGTCCCCTTGGAACAAGGCTCGCTTCTGCCGCCTCGACGCACGATCGTCCTCGCTGAAGGTATGCCTGATCCAAATACCCTTGTCCTCCAGTCGCCCCACGACACCACGGCCCAGTTCCCTTGACGAACAGATGAAGGTGACATCGGCGATGGCGGTGTTTGATGGCAGCGCCTTCATCATGCGGACGCATTCGTCGAAGCATGCTTGCTCCGCCGAATCGCGACTCTCCACATGAACCCAACGAAGATTGCACCTGGTCGATAGCGAGCTCGGTTTGAACGCCAGTCGGCAGATCCAACTCCCCCTTGACCCTATTGTTGCAGGCTTTCGGCGTCTAAGTTACGAGGGCATCGAGGTACTGAGACATTGCGGCCTCTGTCTTGGGGTCGCTCATGATGGACAGGACGCGCTTCTGCCCGGAGTTGACGAAGCGGCCGGCGCGGAGAAGGAAGTCGTTTCTCATGGTTCGCAGCTGGGCGAACGCCCACAGAGGGGAACGCTTGGGACTGGTGCGCCGGCACGGCGGCCGGGCGGCCATCTGGAGTTCGCGGGCGAGGTTGTGGGCGAGCACGGCGGCGAGGGCGAAGACGCGGTTGGCGGCCTCCTTGCGGCACGGCGCGTAGCCGAGGCCGCACTGCGACTTCAGTTCGGCGAACATGGCCTCCTGGGCGCCGCGGCCTTCGTGGAACAGCGCCACGGCGCGGGCGCGGACGCGCTTGCTGGTGGCCACGACCTTGAACTCGAAGCCGTGCTCGCGGGGCTCGAACAGGTCGAGCTGCAGCGGTTCCTTGCGGCGCAGGGGAACCCGTCGCCGGACGACCACCAGGCGTCGTCGGCAATGCCAGCTGGCGGGCTTCCAGCGCAGTTCGAAGAAGGAGATGTCCGGGCTGGCCCGGCGCCACCGGCGGCGCCCCTCGACGGCGGCCTTGAGGTCGGCGAAGCGGGCGAACGGCACGGACACCGTGTATTCGACTTCGCGCTTCTCGAGTTCGCCGAGCAGCTTGCCGTCGAAGAACGCGGCGTCCATGCGCGTCTCCAGGCGGACGCCCGGCAGTGCGGCGCGGAGCCGGTCGGCGGTTCCGCAGATGAAGTCCAGGGCTCCCGTGGAGTCGGCCACGTTGCCCGGACGGTGCAGGACGTCGAGCGCCTGGCCGGTCTGCGCGACGGTGGCGAACAGCGGCCAGTAGCTCCGCTGCCCCTTCCTGGCCGGGTTGTAGCCGACCGCCGTGCCTTCCGCCAGCCGGCGGGTGCCCAGCACCGTGCCGTCGAAGTCCACCGTCGCCCGCCGCGGCGCCAGCGCCCGCAGCCGGTCCAGCGCCATGTCGCGCGCCAGCGCCCGCAGCCGGTCCGCGCCGCGCGCGTCCATGTCCGACAACGCCCGCGACACCGTCGACACGTCCGGCAGCCGGCGCAGCCCCACCGCCCGCCGCACCGCCTCGTCGTTCCGGTAGCGCACCATGTCGCGCAGTTCGCGGCAGCCGACCAGCAGATGCACCACCAGCAGCAGCGTCACCGCGTGCGGCGCGTAGGCGCGCCGGCCCGACTCGTGCAGGAAGCAGCCGCGCAGCCGCTCCTTCAGGCCGAGACGCGAGAACAGACCTTGGAACACCACCAGCCCGGCGTGCGACGTGAGACTCTGGTCCTCGAACCGGACGACCAGCCCGCTTCGCGTTTTGCCGCTGACTTCTTTCCTGATACGATTCACTTCGGCGGTCTCCTCCGATGTTGCCTTCGATCACCAACATCGTAACAGAGGAGGCCGCCTTTTCATCTGCGGGAAACGATGAAATGTCGTATTCCAGCCGCGCCGAATACCGAAAGACCAGCTCCCGGACAACCTCACTTGGAGTGAGCTCAACCGGCAGGCCCGAAGCGCCGCGGAAACCCTGGTCCGTCGTTGGGATCCCATACCTTTGGAACTCTCGACCTGCAACAATAGGGTTGAGAAAGGTCGTGGCGAACTGCTGGACGTACCGAATCAACGGCGTGGGTAGCCGATAGCTTCCCCTCAGTTCGTTCCAACGGCCGGAGAAGCCGCACCCGTGCATGGCTGCTTCCGTCCAATTTGAGGCGGTCCCGTAAATGTCCTGGGTCTTGTCGGCAACGAGCATCATCTCTCCACCGGGCTTGAGAGCCTGCCGGAGCGTCTCCCACCAACGAGGATAAAAGTCCTGACCCTCATCCACGAGAATCGCATTGTAGGTAGGTAGATCGGGTGTTCCATTCCGATATAGCTTTTGAACAAGCGTCACAACTCCATCGAGCGCCGGGTCCGGATCATCGCCCTCCCCATCGTGAGAGTCGAAGTGTTCGCTCCAGACTTGCCGGTATCCTTGAGGATAACCCATAGTGCAAATGCGCTTGCACCATTGATGGAAGTTGAGAAAAACCACCCCTCGTTGAACTTCTCCGGCCGATACGACGTGCCGAACCGCCAAGTCGCGCAGATAGTTGAGCAAAGTGATGTTGTAGCACACGACTAGAACACTGCTGTCTTGTCGTGCGAGTTCGGCGGCACGACAGGCCACGACGACGCTCTTGCCCGAACCCGCGGCACCCTTTAGCCGTCGGTATCCCCTTAGCGTACGAGTTGTAACGAGATTGCGCTGTGGCGGACTAAGCTCTATCGGCCGGTTCCTTCCCTCTCGACTGAAAGCAGGCTCTCGGAGCCAGCCACGAAGGTCCTTGGCCATGTCAGGGGTCATGTAATTGGACGAAGGGCGTTTCGACTCGGGAAACACTTGATCCAACGAGGGATCCATGAGGTCATCGCTTCCCGCGATTGGGTAGTATTTCGGGTACTTTCGCATCGCGTCGTCACGGAGCGGGTCTAGCAGTGCGACGACTTGCTGCCGAGGTGTTCTTGTGAACACCAGACCAGCAGTTATCACAGCCTGGCCTGCCTTGGCGTCCAATCGGGGGCAATACAGGTGGTATATCTCGGTCTTGTACAGCCGAATCTTATCTATTGGGTTCTTGATGTCGAAGCGCTTGCCATCTCGCTTGGCGCGCAGGCGCGAACCGGACACGTAGTAGTGCATCGCTGTCAAGTCGCAATCCTTGATCTCAAATACGGCAACGCCAACGTGCGGGTTGAGCAGGACGAGGTCCGGGCGAAGTCCATTCAGATGCGGCTGGACATACATCTCCCAAGCGGGGTCGAGATAGCGGTCGAAGAGATCGATCACTTGCAGCCCGCCGTCAGTCAGGGGGTTCGGCAGGGCACCAAATGCGCTTCTCGGTGGGTCGATCAGACGGGTCAAACGGTCATCCGAAGGCAGTCAGGTGATGGTCTCGCGGCACTTTGTCTTCAACTGGAACAGCGGTCGTAGCGGAGCTGCTTCCCGCCGCGCCCAGCCACATTCCGGTCGCGCAGGTCGGGGCCTCCCCACCCGTGGCCTTCAGCCCATGCCGAAGCGCGGGTTCTTCACGTCCGGAGCATAGCACGGCCCGGCGGTTGAGCGCTTCGACCACCTCAAGGGAATCAAGCCTAGCCGCTACGACTGCCCAAGCGGTCGTCGAGTCGCTGGTCAAGGCCGTGGCGGCGGCCGGCTTGACGAGCGGCTCGCCTCCTACGCCAAGCGGAAGCTGCTCATCGTCGACGAAATCGGCTACTTGCCGTTCGAGTGGCACCCCCGTGCATCTGTTCTTCCCAGCTCGTCGCAGCGCTACGAACGCGGGCGGCATGATGATCACCTCCAACTGCTTGGTCACCGAGTGGGGGCGAGGTGTTCGGCGACGCCGTGGGTGGCCATAGCTATCCTCGACCGCCTGTGTACCACAGCCATGTGCTGACGATCACTGGCGAAAGCTACCGGCGGCGCACAGTTTCATGTCGCCAGCGGGCCAGCTTCTGACGTCGCTTGACACCCGTGGTACCGTCAAACCGGAAAGCCGTCCTGCCGAGGTTCTGTCCCGACAGCAGATGGCGCAGGCCGGTGGTCGCCGACAGCAGACCAGACCGCTTCGCCTGCTATGATGGTCCC
This sequence comes from Candidatus Azotimanducaceae bacterium, assembly GCA_965199875.1. Classification (GTDB taxonomy): domain Bacteria; phylum Pseudomonadota; class Gammaproteobacteria; order Pseudomonadales; family Azotimanducaceae; genus VXYL01. Next base: position 1,981,526 of record OZ241346.1, read on the forward strand.
CCACTCAGGCGACCGGCGCGAACATGGCGGGCCACCAAACCGTTAGTGAGGAGGGTGCAGGATGTCGGTGCGGCAGCGCATCATCGACAAGGCGAATGGACCCATTCGAGAAATGGCGATCAAGCGCGTGAAAGCCAAGATTGCCCAGCAGAATGGGCGGATAGAGGATTACACGGAGGACGAACGCGAGGACCTCGTGGCGGCGGAAGAGGCGACGATCAAGCGCAGGCTTTGGCTACTGCCCTACGGCGCACTGCTTGCCCTGCTGGGCATTGCTTGAGGGGCAACTCGCTGCCATGCTTAACTGGATTGCGCCCATCAGCAGGCTCGGGTTCATCGTCGGCCTATTCGCTTTCTTGCGCCAGCGGTGGAAGGTCGCAGGGATGTGCCTCGCCACTGCGGTAATCGCTGAGTATCTCCACGCCGAGTTCGTAGATCACCTCCAACTTCTGGCCTCCATGCGCGAAGTGGATGGCATCGTCGAGTATCTCTCCGTCGCCTTCGTATTGAAGAACGCGTTCGTGATCAGTTCTATCGTTGCCTACGTCATCTTTGAAGTGCGGCTGTCGAGGCGCCGGAAGGTTGACGTCAACCACGTCAACCTGGCCACCAACATGCCGCGGAACTGGCTGCCGAGCGCGGCTCGGCTGTGGTCCGCCAGGCGTCGCCATGCCACTGCGTCCGCCCCGGAGGACGCCCAGGGTGCGAAAACCGATACAACACAGGACTTCTCCGACGAGACGTCACCGACGGACGACGGCTTCGACTTTCTCCGCGACGGACGCAGGCTTCGAACGCATGCGGAGAAGCTCATGCAAAGCGAGTGATTGGGCTCACTCTATCTATCTATCTATCCAGGTGTTCGAGTCCGGCGGAAGCCGCTCAAGCCGCTCCAATCGCCCTGCTTCCCTCGCTTGGATGAGGTAGATGATCGCCGGTGTCAGTGCCTTCCAGTCGGCGGATGTCAACTTCCAGAACGCATAGAGTCCCGCGACCAGCCAACCCGGCGGGCCGATGGCTACCGCTATCGTGGCGCTCAGGCCTGTATAGGCGGTGAACGGCAGCGAGATGCCTACCGCATGGGTGACGAACCCCAAAGCAGTCGTGGCACTGGTGTAGAGACCGAAACCTAGGGCGTTTGCCGCTCCAAGCGCACTGGCCATGCGCAACGGTCCCTTTACCCTATTGTTGCAGGTTTTTGCCGAACTATGTGGCGAGGGCGGCAAGGTATTCAGACATGACGGCTTCCGCCTTGTCGTCGTTCATGATGGAAAGAACGGGTTTTTCCGGCGCGGTTGAGGAACCGGCCGGCGCGAAGCAGGAAGTCGTTGCGCATCGTTCGCGGTTGGGCGAAGGCCCAGAGCGGAGAGCGTTTGGCGGTGGTGCTCCGGAGAGGCGCGCGGGTGGCCATTTGGAGTTCGCGGCCGAGGTTGTGGGCGAGCACGGCGGCGAGGGAGAAGAGCCGGTTGGCGGCTTCCTTGCGGCTGGGCGCGTAGCCGAGTCCGCATTGGGACTTGAGTTCGGCGAACGTCGCCTCCTGGGCGCCGCGGCCTTCGTGGAACAGCGCGACGGCGCGGGCGCGGACGCGCTTGTTGGTGACGACGGCCTTGAACTCGAAGCCGTGCTCGCGGGGCTCGAACAGGTCGAGTTGGAGAGGCTCCTTGCGGCGCTCCGGAACGCGGCGGCGGACGACGACCACGCGGCGGCGGCGATCCCGGCTGGCGGGCTTCCAGCGCGGCTCGAAGAACGCCAGGCCGGGGCCGGCGCGGCGCCAGAGGCGGCGGCCCTCGACCGCCGCCTTGAGGTCGGCGAAGCGGGCGAACGGCACGGACACCGAGTACTCGACGCCGCGCCGCTCCAGCTCGTCCAGCAGCGGCCGTCGAAGAACGCCGAGTCCATGCGCGTCTCCAGCCGGGCGCGCGGCAGCGCGGCGCGCAGCCGATCCATGCTTTCGCCAATGAAATCAACAGCTCCCGTGGAGTCCGCCACGTTGCCCGGGCCGGTGCAGCAGGTCGAGCGTCTGGCCGGTCTGCGCCACGGTGGCGAACAGCGGCCAGTAGCTGCGCTCGCCCTTCCTGCCCGGGTTGTAGCCCACCGCCGAACCCTCCGCCAGCCGCCGCGTCGCCAGCACCGTGCCGTCGAAGTCCACCGTGACCCGCCGCGGCCCCAGCGCGCGCAGCCGCTCCAGCGCGCGCAGCCGCTCCAGCGCCAGGTCCCGCGACAGCGCCCGCACCCGGTCGGCGCCGCGCGCGTCCACGTCCGACAGCGCCCGCGACACCGTCGACACGTCCGGCAGCCGCCGCAGCCCGACCGCGCGCCGCACCGCCTCGTCGTTCCGGTAGCGCGCCATGTCGCGCAGCTCGCGGCAGCCAAGGAGCAGATGCACCACCAGCAGCAGCGTCACCACGTGCGGCGCGTAGGCGCGCCGTCCCGACTCGTGCCGGAAGCAGCCGCGCAGCCGCTCCTTCAGTTCGAGGCGCGAGAACAGGCGCTGGAACACCACCAGGCCGGCGTGCGACGTGAGGCTCTGGGCCTCGAACCGGATTTCCAGCGCGCTTGTGGTTTTGCCGCTGACTTCTTTCCTGATACGGTTCGCTCCGGCGGTCTCCTTCGATGTTTGTTCCAACAGCGCAACATCGTACCAAAGGAGGCCGCCTTTTTCGCTTCCGAGAAACAGTGGAGCAATCGTCTTCCGAATCCCGCGGACGCCCGAAAACGCCCGCCCGGACAACCTCACCGCCAGTGACCTTGACCGGCAACCGCATCGCTCTCCGAAACTTGGAAAATCAAACGCACTTCTCCAACCTCGCATGAACTCAAACTGCAACAATAGGGTTTAGCCGACCTTTCTGCGGGGCATCTTGCGCGACAGCGGCCACGTCGAATCCTCCCTCAAAGAACTGTCTTCGCTCCTTGGGGCGCATCCTTCGCAGCGACCTTACGACGATTTCGTCGCAGATGTAGCACTGGTTCTCCGCCAACTCCGCATTGGCGTCGTAGACCTTGAGGGTGCGCGCCAGCCCCTCGATCAGTTCCGCCCAAGAAGGCGGCCGATAATCTTCTTCCGTGGATCCGGTCATGCGTTTGCCGGTCTTCGAGAGTGCGAAATCGGCTGCAGCATGGGCTTTGGATGAAATCTCCTTGCGGACCTTGGAGTGGTAAAGCCAACGAATGCGCTCGCAGATCGAGTTTACGTCGTCTTCCTCAATGCGGAGTATGCACGCGAGGTTGGCCCGGTCCTCTCGGGACAGCGGCACCAGTAGGGACTGAATAGAAGTGGTGGTCACCATGAGGTGGTCCTGTTTTCTTTCGTGAGCGAACTCCATTCAGATGCGGTTGGACATACATCTCCCAGGCGGGGTCAAGCGGTCGAAGAGATCGACCACTTGCAGCTCGCCGTCAGTCAGGCTGTTCGGCAGGTCGCCACGTGCGCTTCTCGATGGGTCGATCAGACGGGTCAAATGGTCATCCCGCCGAGTTTCAGCGTCTTGTCGCACCAGAGGCACCTGCACAGGGCATTACTGGATCGGGTTCGCCTGCCTGCAAGCCTCAATGAAGCGGCGTTGTCGTCGGCATCGTTTCCTACCTGATCCAAGACAACGTGCAGGCACAGGTCACTTCAGCTTCAACAGAGGACTGTCTGGCGACTCCGGGCGCGGCGCAAGCGTGCGACTGCCGCAGTCCGCCACCAGGTCCAGCGCTTCGAGCACGATCTGGCCGATCAGCGGCTCGCTCGAGGGCGGCCCGATGATGCAGTCGGCGTTCGTGAAGCGGTTGCCGATTTGGACGGTCACTGGCCCAGCGACTTGGCGGGTCTCCAGGTATTCATTGGCGTAGGCCACGACGACCTCCCGCTGCGTCCTCAAGCCGAGGCGGTCGACGACATCCTCCGGCAACACGAGCATGACCGCGCCAGTGTCCACCACGCCGTCCACCGTCGTGCGGCGAACCGTGGATTCGTCGCGCAGGCCCCGGCTGACGACCTCACGGTCTACAGTGTTTTCCAGTTCCATCGTAGCGACTATCTCGCCCATTCGCTGCTCTCCTAGTCCATCGTTGCCGGTGCCGCGTCGAGCGCAGCACCGACCAACTACCCAACCGTACTACTACGGTGGCGGTGCTGCGAGGATCGTCTCGAGTCGAGTCGCAGCCCCGTCCGCGGATGGTGCCTCCATGCGCTGGCCAGTGGCGGTCTGACTGAGGATCTCATCGAGCGCGACATCGTCCGCGAGGGATAGGCGAACGCCGCCACGAGCGGGGCAGTGCCGCAGCGTTGGACAGGCGATGGCTGCTCCGAGCGCACATGGGGATCGCTGCCCCTTCGCCATCGGCAAGCTCGACGCAACATCGAGTCGTGGCTGAGCGGCGCCCGCTGTGGCGGCTCGCCGAGCCCACGCCGGCTGTCATCGCACAACTCGAGTTGCTCGCAGGGCCGGACGCGTCGAAACGGGCTGGTGGGACGACGCCGGCGACAGCCGCGGCTTTTCGTGGCCGTCTCGCGAGCTGGAGCGCCGTGCTGGCTGTGTTGCGACCGGTACGGCCAGCGAGTTCGCGGCCATGCGCTGGTCCTTCCCGAAGCCAACCGATGGCGACCGCTTAAACGCGGGAAGCGTATGATGGCTGCCATGAGCGGAACGCCAACAGTCGTCCCCGGGGAGCGGATGCCCCCGCTCTACTTCGCTGGCCGTGACGAAGAACTGCGCAAGTGCGACGACGATCTCCGGATGTTGTGCGCTAGCGGGGAATCCAATGGCCTGCAATTGACCATCGGCGTGCCCGGGTCGGGCAAGACAAGGCTCGCGGATGAGTTCGCGAAGCGTGTACACGGGCACGCGGTGGCAGGCCGAACCGCGTACACGTTGATGATCTCGCCCGAAGAACTAGGCGATCCGCTGAGCTTGTTCAAGACGATGGGGCGCGCAGTGGACGCCGAGCAGAGGGCCGCCGAGATCGCCCAGGTGGACGACAGGGTCTCCAACGTGAGCGGCGGGGTCTTGGGCACCTCGGTTGCGGTGGCCAAGGATGTCGGGCGACACACCTCCGCCTTCGCGGGTCTGTTGAGGGAGTCCGCTGAGAAGGGCATGTGGAAGAACAAGACGCTGGTGCTGCTCATCGACGAGCTGCAGTCGATTGACGACGAGGCCATGCCCGTGCTGCGGGTTCTGCATCAAGGGCTGATCCGTTGTCCCATTCTGTTGATGGGGTTCGGCCTGCAACACACCGCCGTGCGGCTCGCCAGCGCTTCGGGCGGGAGGGGCATATCCCGCGTCGCGGAGCCGACGATCCTCCATTCGTTGAGCCGCAATGATGCGATTGCCGCCTTCTCGGAGACGCTGGCACAGCTAGGACACAACGAGGTGCCAAGCGAGAGCTTGGCTGCCTTGGCCGACGCCAGCCACGGATTCCCACAGCACATCAACGGATACCTGGAGGGTGCCCACGAGGCCTTGACCCGACGCGGACACTTGCAGGGCGCGGCGCTCAAGGAAGCGTTGCAGCACGGGGGAAGACGCAGGATCGCCTACTACAACAAGCGGCTTTCGGCGGCGCACAGCCGCAAGCCGATGACGGCTTTGGCGGCAGCGATGGAACGCCGCCAGAGGACTCGGTTGGAATACCACGACGCGAAGGACGTCTTGATCGAGGCGGGCTTTGGGGCAGCCGAGTTGGAAGCCGCCATTGCGCACGGCTCGTTGACATGCGACGACGAGGACAACGTCTCGTTCGGTATTCCCTCGTTCCATGCCTACATGAAAAACCTTCTGGGCCAGGAGCGGGCCTGAGAGCGTGGCGGCTGAGCGATGCCAGCAATAGGGCGCACGGAAGGCGACGCTGTGGATTTGGCGAGGACGTGGCCATGGGACACGCACCGTATCTCACCACCCTCCGCGCCGAGGCCCTTCAGTTCAACCGCGCCCACGGGCAGGCCGCGAACCGCGCCTGTTCAAAGGCGTCGATTCGCGCCGCGGCGTCGAGCGTGTAGGCGATGGCGCCCAGGCCGCGCAGCAGACGCTGGCGGCTCGCCGGGTCGACGTCGAAGGCGAATTCGGCGCTCGACGTGCGCACCGTGCCAGCCGCCAAGTCGATGGTCAGCTGGTTCGTTTGCGGCGCCGCCTCGACCCAGCCGGCCAGCGCGGCCAAATCGCCCGCCGCCATCGTCGCAGCCAGCAGGCCGTTGGCGACGCAGTTCTTGCGGAAGATGGCGCCGAAGCTCGGCGCCAGGAGGGCGCGGATGCCGAAATCCCGCAGCGCCCAGGCGGCGTGCTCGCGGGACGAGCCGCAGCCGAAATTGACGCCGCCGAGCAGGATGCTGGCGCCCACGTAGGCCGGCCGATTCAGAACGAACCGCGGGTTCGGCAGCCGCTTGCCCACATCCGCGTAGCGCCAGTTGGCGAACAGGCCAGCGCCCAGCCCGCGCTTCGAGGCGCGCAGTTCCCGCGACGGAATGATGGCGTCCGTGTCGACATTGTCGCGGAGCAACGGCGCGGCAATGCCGCGATGGCAGGTGAACGGCTGCATCTTACGGCGCCGGATTCATTCGGGCGCCGCGCCGATGGTCTCCGGCGCAGCGATGCGGCCGCGAATCGCCGACGCCGCGACCACTGCCGGGCTCGCCAGGTGGGAGCGCGTACCCGGCCCTTGGCGACCTTCGAAATTGCGGTTGGTGGAGGTGATGACGCGCTTGCGCGGGCCGAACGTCTCGCCGCCGGCGTAGAAGCACATCGCGCAGCCGGACTCGCGCCATTCGAAGCCGGCGGCCTGGAATATGCGATGCAGCCCTTCGGCTTCCGCCGCCCGCTTCACTTGGCTGGAACCCGGTACGCAGACAGCGGCCACGCCGGGTGCAACACGCCTGTTCCGCAATACGGCGGCGGCGAGCCGCAGATCGCTCAAGCGAGCGTTCGTGCAGGAGCCCAGGTACGCCGCATCGATGGGCACTTCCGTCAGTGCCGTGCCGGGTTCGAGGCCCATGTAGTCGAGCGCGCGTCGGTCGGAGGCGGCCTGCGGTGGCGGCACGCGGCCGTTCACATCCACCCCCTGCTGCGGCGAAGTGCCCCAAGTGACGCGGGGCCGCACGGCGCTGGCGTCGATGCGCAGGCGGCGGTCGAAGGCCGCGTCGGCATCCATCCGCAGCGCCCGCCAAGACGACACGGGCAGCACCGAGGGGGCGTAGGGCCGCGCGGCGACGTAGGCGAAGGTCTTCTCATCCGGGGCGACGAGGGCTGTTGCGGCACCGAACTCGACCGCCATGTTGCACAGCGTCATGCGCGCTTCCATGTCGAGGCCGGCTATGGTCTCGCCGCCGAACTCCACCGCCGCGCCCAGCCCGCCCGCCGCGCCGTGTTCGCCGATCAGAAAGAGCGCGAGATCCTTGGCCGTCGCAGGCGCGGTCAACGCGCCGTCGATGGCGACCTGCAAGGTGGCGGGCTTGCCGAGCCGCAACGTCGAGGTGGCGAGCACATGCTCGGTCTCGCTGGTGCCGATGCCGAACGCCAGGCAACCCAAGGCGCCCAGCGTACATGTGTGGGAATCAGGGCAGACGACGGTCAGCCCAGGCAGCGCGATGCCCTGTTCGGCGCTCACCAAGTGGCCGATGCCCTGGTCTGCGTCGTCCACGTCGAACAGCCGCAGCCCGTAGCGCGCGGCGCCCCGCCGCATGCCGACGATGAACTCTTCGCCACCGGGAACCCGCGTGGCGTCGCCGCGGCCGGGTCGCGTATCGACGATGTGATCCATCATGCAGAAAACGTGGCGCGGCCGCCGCACGGACTGGCCCCGGGCGGCGAGCTCCGCCAAGGCGATGCTGCCGGTGCGCTCGTGCAGGCACAGGCGGTCGATGTACAAGAGGCTCTCGCCGTCGGCGTCGGTTTCGATGCAGTGGCTGTCCCAGAGCTTCTCGAACAGCGTCCGCCCAGCCGAGCGGCCCTCAGCCATCGTCCAGCTGCTCGCCAGCAGCCTCGGAGGTCGGCTCGTCCGGGTTGGCGATGGCCTCCCGCTCCTGCTGCACGATGCGCAGGATGCGCGCCAGGTACTCGCGCTGCCAGCGGCCGCGGGCGTCGCTTTGCGCGGCGTCGGGCGCAAAGCCGTCGATGTCCGCTTTGGCGACGATGCCGCGGTCGATCAGCAGCTCCTCCAACGTGTCCAATCGCATCCGCGTCACCGCCAGCTCGCCGGCCACCGCCATGACGATGGACAACACCCGCTCGACATCCGCGTCCGCGAAGAAATACGGCCGCTTGCCCTTGGCCTTGGCGCCGGCCAAGGCGACGGCGTCGAACGGCTCAGACATGGGCGCCGGTGATGTGCCAAGCGGCCTTTCGGCCATAGTCCTCGGCGGCGGCGTCCGCTGCGTCGGGGAACAGCTCCCGATCCACCACCGCGGTAACGCCGCCATGGAACAGTTCCGAGCGCGCGAATCCCGCATCGATCATGTACTGGTCCAGGTCGACGTCGTGCAGCTTGGTCCAGAACGGCTCGTTGTTGTTGAAGGCATCCCAATCGCGCATCGCCTGCTCGAAAACCGGCATGTCGGCGTGATATTGCGGCTGCTCGATGTGGATGACGAAGCCGCCCGGCGCCACGAGCCGCCGCGTCTCGGACATGATGCGACGCAGCGCGCGGCAGGACGTCTCGTGCAGAAACATCGTGCTTTGGATCCAGTCGAAGCTCTCGGCCTCGAATTCGGCGAGGTCCGCGGCGTCGGCTTGCACGAAGACGACGTTGTCCACGCCGAGGCTTGCTGCGCGCGCAGCGCCATAGCGCAGCATCGGCGCCGCGACGTCCACCGCGACGACTTCCGCGTCGGCGAACTCCTCGGCGATGGGCAACACGTTGTGGCCCAGGCCGCAGCCCAGGTCCAATATGCGCCGCGGTCGCCAGCTCGGCTGCTGCCGGCGCATGTAGTCCACCATGCCCCGACCGCCGCCATCGGTATAGCGGCCGAGCATGCCGCCGGTGGTGACGAACATGCCGGCGTCGTAGTTCGCCGCAGCAGTCACGTCGTGCGCGGTGCGCTCGGTGTAGTAGCTGCCAGGCATGCAGTGGTGATCCACCGCGCTCAGGTAGCGCGGGATCGACACCTCGGGGTTGAGGCGCAGGCGGCCGTCGTCGATCAAGCGCTCGGTCTCGGCAATCAGGCGGTCGCGCTGCGGCAGCACCAGCGCCAGACCAGCCTGCTGGCGCATCTCCATCGTGTTGCGGCGCAACGCGCTCCAAGTGCGATAGAGAGGCTCCGTCGCCAAGGCTCGACAGGCTTCGCGGCGATGTGCGGGCTTGCGGCCGTTGGCCTGCTCGAACGCCGGCTCGACCCGCTGCCGGTAGGCGTCGGCAACGCCGGGCAGGACGACCGAGGCCAAATGCCGGTTCAGCCGTGCCAGAAAGTTGAACCGCTCCGTCTGATCGTGATCCGCGCTCGGGAACACCGCGTGGCGGCCCACCGCACGGTAGTCCGGCAATCCGTCGTGATTGGTTTGCGCCACTGTCGCGTCCTCTCTTCTCCTCGTCGCGCAACACCCTAACGCATATTGCCCGGTTCAAGGAAAGCTGCATGGCAGCGTGTGCGCCAACGTGGTTTGGCCGGCGCGCAGCAGGTCCAGCGTCATCTGCTGCAACGCCTCGGCCGACGGCAAGGGTGCGCTGTTGCGGGCGCCGTGGCCGCGTCGATGCCAGGGCTGATATTGGCTGCGGTAGCGGGCGAAGTGCCACGCCGTGAGCAGATGGGTGCCGTCCCAGCGGGGCGCGATGTCCGGTATGTCGATCGTGCGGCTGGCAAGCCCGTTCCTCTCGCCGGCTATGCACCCGGCCAGTTGGCTGCCGAGGCCCTTGCCATGCACGACGGCCCGACTCGCGTCGATGCCGGCGGCCGCCAAACCAGTGCGCAGCGCCGTTACCACATCCGCCTGGGCGGCCGGCCACGGCGCTGCGCTCAGTCCGTGGCCGGGCAGATCCAAGCGCAGCGCAGCGGCGTCGGGTGGCGCCTGCGCCGACGACTCGCCGGCGTCGTGCAGCCACACCTCGCCCGCCGCCGCTTCGCCGACGACGTGCAGCTGGCCCAGCGGCGTGTCCACGAAACGCCTCGTCGACGACGGCGCGTTGAACTCTGCCGCTGGCGGGCGGTGGCGCTTGAACCATTGCTCGATCGCTTGACAAAGCCGATCTTGATCCGCCGCCAGCTGGGTGGTCAGGCTTGGGTTCCGGGGCGCCCTGGGCAGGTGCGCCGCCAGCACGTCCAGTTGCGTACAGGTTAGGAGCGTTGGCCGGCGCAGCGCCGCCAAGCGCGCCATGCCGTCGGCGCGCAGCGCCGCCGCATACGGCATTCGGTAGGCGTCGCCGGGGCCGAGCAGGTCCATCGCCCGGCCATGCAGCAGCGCGGTGTCGCCGAGATCGAGGCTCAGCCGGCGGCCGTCGTCGCGGACATGCCAAGGGAAGTACCAGCTCTGTTCGACTATCCGCGACCACAGCCGAGCCAGATGGGTGCCGTCGGGCGCCACGCCCAGCGCCGGGAGATAGTCGTCGCCCAGCTGTTCCGACTCCGCATCCGTCCACAGCGGGAAGCCGTCGCAGACCAGCGCTTCCACGCGCTCGGGATGCCGCCGCGCCAGCTCGGCCGCGAACACCGCGCCGGTGTGGCGGCCGTAGACGCCCACCCGCGGCAGCCGCAAGACATCCAGCAACGCCGCCAAGGCGTCCGCGTAGGCGTCCGCGCCAGCGCCTTGGCCAGGCAGCGGATCGGAGGCGCCGTTGCCGGGCGTGTCGGGCGCAATGACAAGAAACGCATCGGCAAGGTGCTCGATCAGCCCGCTGAGCGCGGCGGCGGAGTTGGGCGACCCGTGCAGCAGCAGCAGCGGTGCGCCACGCCCTGCAGTCAGCAAAAACACATGCCGATCGCCAACACGCACCATAGCCCGCCTGGCCGCCACCGTACCTCTCCGCCGCTCCGCCTTCGCGCAAGCCTACTTGAACGGCTTGGGTTTTGGGAGCACCCCGGGGCACCCGGCACCGAGTTGCGAGCCACGTTCCCTTGTGGTTTGCTACTTGCCCGCGTCGATGCCTGTGCCAGCGGATGCAACGCTCCGATCTCACGCCCCGACAGTATTGGGACGAAGTGAAAGCCAACCCGAATCGCGCCAAGTTCGGCTTTGGCGAGAAAGCCGCCTTGGTCAACATCGACCTGCAACGCGCCTACACCGACACCGACGCATTTCGCACCGCCTACCAGACCCACCCTAGGCAGCTCGAGTACGTAAACGCGCTCGCGGCGCTGGCGCGGCGCAAGAACATGCCGGTGATCTGGACCTACGTCGCCTACATGGACAACTCCGACGATGCGGGCGTCTGGGGCAGTCGAACCAACACCGCGGACTCCTTGCAGAACATCAAGGAGCACGGCACCCGCGCCGAACTGGACCCGCGCCTGGACGTGGACCATCGCCGCGATGCGGTGGTGAACAAGCGCATGGCCAGCGTATTCCACGACAGCCCGATCCCGTCGCTGTTGGTCTGGCACAAGGTGGATACCGTGGTGCTCACCGGCGGCAGCACGTCGGGGTGCGTACGCGCCTCGGCGGTCGCGTCGCTGTCGCACGGCTACCGCACGATCGTCGCGGAGGAATGCGTCGCCGACAAGCACGAGATCCCCCACTTCGCGAACCTGTGCGACATGATGCTGAAGTACGCCGACGTGGAGCCGTTCGAGGCCGTCGCCGGATGGTTCAAAGACCACCCGGGCTGCGCACCCATCCGCCAGGCCCGGCACTTGGGCTTCTAGACTCCTTGCGCGGCAAGATCTGGACAGATGAGGCAAGTTTCGGGGCAGCACGGTGCCGGAACCGTGGAGGACGAGGCTGCGCTGCTCAACCGCTGGCACATGCCTCGGCGGTCTGAGGCGCAGCCTCGCTAGCGCCACGGGCCAATGCGCGAAGATCTGCGCCTCTACGACTACCGAGCGTGGGACGAACGCCCCGCCATCCGCTGGCCGGGCGGCGCCAAGCTGGCGTTCTGGGTGGCGCCGAACATCGAGTTCTACGAATTGCAGCCGCCCGTCAATCCACAGCGCCGCGCCTGGCCAAGGCCGGTGCCGGATGTCCAAGCCTACGCCACGCGGGACTACGGCAATCGCGTCGGCCACATGCGCATGATGGAACTGCTGGACAAGTACGACGTGCGCGGGTCCGTCAGCCTGTCGGCGGCGCTTTGCGAGCACCATCCGGAAGTCATCGAGATGTGCAAGACGCGCGGCTGGGAGTTCTTCAGCCACGGCGTCTACAACACCCGCTACGTCTACGGCATGGACGAGGCGCAAGAGCGCACCATGATCGAAGACTCCATGCGCGCCATCGTCAAGCACACCGGCCAGCCTTGCGCCGGCTATCTGGCGCCGGCGCTGACGCACACCGAACGCACGCTGGACCTGTTCAGCGAGGCGGGCGGCGTCTACACCTGCGACCTCTTCCACGACGACCAGCCGACGCCGGTGCGGGTGCGCTCCGGCAAACCGTTCGTCTCCGTGCCCTATTCGCTGGAGCTGAACGACACCATCGCCTATGTCGTCAACAAGATCGAGCCGCGCCGCTACGGCGCGATGATCAAGCAGGCGTTCGACCGTCTCTACCGGGAGGGCGAGCGCGGCGGCACCGTGATGTGCGTGCCGCTGCATGCCTACCAGGTGGCGCATCCGCACCGCATCCGCGCGTTCGAGGAGGCGCTGGCGTACATCGTCGGCCATGCGGACGTCTGGCTCGCCACCGGGCGCGAAATCGCCGACTACTACATTGAACACTACTACCCGAAAGGCGATCCTTAATGCCGTTGCCGGCCGACCATCTCGCCTATCCGATGCGCCGCTACGGCATGGATCACGAGCGCTACGCCTGGTCCATGCTCGCTGAGCGCGCGCCGGTGACGTGGCCGGGCGGCGCCAAGCTGGCCCTGTGGGTGAACGTGGCGGTGCAGTTCTTTCCCTTGAATCAAGGCGGGGCGCCGTTCGCGCCGCCCGGCGGCATGAGCACGCCCTATCCGGACCTGCGCCACTTCACCTTGCGCGACTACGGCAATCGGGTGGGACTTTTCCGCTGCCTTGATGCGCTCGACGCCTTCGGCGTGAAACCGACGTTCTCGGTGAACGCCGCACTCGTCGACCGCTGCCCGCGCCTGGTCGAACGACTGGCGAGCCGCGGCGACGAAATACTGGCGAGTTCCTGGCACATGGACACGCTGCATCACGGCGGGATGGAGGCGGCCGAAGAGGCGGCGCTGGTGGATCGCGCGTTGCAGACGCTGCGCGAGGCCACAGGCCAGCCGATCACCGGATGGCTGAGCCCGGCCGGTGCGCAGAGCCTCAATACGCCAGACCTGCTCGCGGCCCGGGGCATCCGCTACATGGGCGACTGGCTGAACGACGAACTGCCCTATGCGTTTCGCACCAAGAGCGGCGACCTGACCGCGCTGCCGCTTTCCTTGGAGCTCGACGACGCCTTCGTCATCGCCAACAACCAGCACTCGGAATGGGAGTACGCCGAACAGATTCGGGACGCCAGCGACTACTTGCTGGCGGAAGCCGACGCTCTAGGGGCGGGACGCCTGCTGGCGTTGTCCATTCACCCGTGGCTGCTGGGGCAGCCGCATCGCATCGGCGCGTTCGAGGCCGTACTGGAACATCTGGCGGCGCAAACCGGCGTGTGGTCCGCATCCGGTGCGGAAATCGTCGCCGCGTGGCGGGAGCAGCAAGCGAGCGCATAGAGAAGTAAGCGCGCTGTGGCGTCTCGCACCGTCACTGCAGCGCCTACACTTACTCGCATCGCACGAACCGGCAATCAAGTTGCCGCCAACGCAGCGAGTTCGTGGACCAGTTCGCGCAGGCCGATGGCCTCCACGCCGCGACCTACAGGGAAGCGGGAGTGGTCGCCGTACACGATGAACGCGCGGTCCGGCTGCACGTCCTCGATGGCAACGTGCAGAGCCCGTTCGGCGGTGGCTCGGCCTAGCTTGATCTCCACAACCCAGCGCTGCCGGTTGGGGAGTTCCAGAACCAAGTCTGCTTCCACGCCGGTGGCCGTGCGGTAGAAGCTGCCTTCGGTTCGCTCTGGCGCGGCTTGCAGCAAGGACTCGATCACGAATCCTTCCCAGCTGAAGCCGGCCACGGGATGGCCGTGCAGCGCCTCCCGATCGTCCAGGCGCAGCAGCGAATGCACTAGGCCGCTGTCGCGGATGTACACCTTGGGCGACTTCACCAAACGCTTGCGCGTGTTGGCGTGAAAAGGCGGCAGACGGCGCACGAGCAGCAGGTCCACCATGAGATCGAGATAGTGCGCCACCGTCTTGGCGTCCAGCCCCAAGCTCTTCGCCAGCCGCGCGGCGTTCCACAACGTGCCTTGATCGTAAGCAAGCATGGTCCAGAAGCGGCGCAGAGTGGACGCGGGAATGCGCGGACCAAGCATGGGGATATCTCGCTCCAGATAGGTCGTTACGAAGTTGTCGCGCCAGATGGCGCTGACTCTGTCGGTTGCCGCCAGCAGGCTGGACGGAAAGCCACCCCGCAGCCACAGCCGGGTCGTGGCGTCTTCCTCGAGTTCGCCCACACTGAAAGGGCCGAGTTCCAGCACCGCCAGACGCCCGGCCAAGGTCTCGCCGGCTTGCCGAAGCAGTGCGATCGAAGCGGACCCCAGCAGCAGGAACTGGCCCGCCGGTTCGCCGTTGCGGACCCGCTCGTCGATGACGCCCCGCAGCACCGGAAACAGCCCTGGAACACGGTGGATTTCGTCGAGTACGACGAGACGCCCATGGTTGTCCGCCAGCCAGGCACCGGCGTCCGCGAGCTTGTCCAGGTCGCGCGGGTTCTCCAGATCCAGGTAGACGCCCGCGTCCGCATCTGCTTGGATGGCGCGCGCCAGCGTCGTCTTGCCAACTTGACGCGGCCCCGTGAGCACGACGGCCGGGAAGATGGCCAGATACTCCCGCAAGCGGGCCTCCAATGCGCGGGGAATCGTCTGCATCCTTGCAATCATGGATTACTATTCCAGAATTGCAAGCTAGAGTTGCAAGCCCAGAATACGCAACTTGTGACCGTCTTGGCTGCGGTACAATCGAACGTCCTTACAAGCGCACACGGCAGTCCGCCATGGCCAACAAGCCGATGGCCGGCATCCGGCTCATCGATCTGACGCACATGTTGTCCGGGCCGTATGCGGCCATGATCCTCGCCGACCTCGGCTGCGATACGGTGAAAGTGGAGCCTCCCGGCAAGGGCGAAGCGACCCGGCGATTGCTGGAGAACGACCCTCTTCATTCGCTGCACGGCATGGGCGCGTACTTCTTCACCTTGAACCGCAACAAGCGTTCCGTCGCCATCGACCTGAAGTCCGAAGCGGGGCTGGCGCTGTTCTACGAACTGGTGCGCCATGCCGACGTGGTGTTGGACAACTTCTCCGCCGGCGTCACCAAGCGGCTGCGCATCGACCACGACACGTTGACCGCGCACAATCCGCGCATCGTCACCTGCACGATCACCGGCTTCGGCGAAGACGGCCCCCACTACCAGCGCCCGGCCTTCGATCAGATCGTGCAAGGGCTTGGCGGCGGCATGTCCATCACCGGCAAGGGGCCGGACGAACCGGTGCGCGCCGGCATCCCCATCGGCGACCTGAGCGGCGGCATGTTCGCCGTGATGGGCATTCAGGCGGCATTGCTGGCGCGCCAGCGCACCGGCGTCGGCCAGCATGTGGACGTGGCCATGCTGGACGCGCAGGTCAGCCTGCTGAACTACATGGCCACGATGTACGCCATGTCGGACGAGGTGCCCGAGCCCATCGGCAACAGCCACTTCGTCCACACGCCCTACAACACCTTCGCCACCGCGGACGACACCATCATCATCGCGGTCATCGGCGACTCCTTCTGGCCGCCTCTCCTGGACGTGCTCGACATCGACGCCTTGCGCAGCCCGCGCTTCGCGACCGCGCCCGAACGGCTCGATGCGAAGGACTTCATTGAGGGCCTCATCCAGGAGCGGCTGGCCACGCGCTCCGCGTCCGAATGGCTGGCGGCGTTGGAAGCGGCGCGCGTGCCTTGCGCCCGGGTCAACAATTTCGCCCAAGCGCTGAACGATCCCCAAGTCCGGCACCGCAACATGTTCGTGGACTTGCGCCATCCACAGGGCGGCGGCAGCCGCGTGCCGGGCAACCCCATCAAGTTCTCGGCGCATGATGAGGAGTCGTTCTCGCCGCCGCCGCTCTTGGGCGCGCACACCAATGCCGTGTTCGAGCAGTGGACCGAGGTGCCGCCGGCGCACCTTGCCGAGGGCATCGCCGCCGGCGCGCTGCAACAGGCCGAGGAGGAAACATGGACCACGTGACCATCAACGATGTCGGGCCGCGCGACGGCCTGCAGAACGAACCGGTCGCCGTGCCGAGCGCCGAGCGCGTGCGGTTGATCGACGACTTGGTGGACGCCGGCCTGCCGGCCGTGGAAGTGGCGAGCTTCTCGAGCCCGCGCGCGGTGCCGAAAATGGCCGGCGCCGAGGAGGTGGTGGCTGGCCTCGATCTCGACCGCGCCGATTTCAGCGCGCTGGTGCCGAATCGCAAAGGCTACGAGCGGGCGCGGGCCGCCGGCGCGCGCAGCGTGGTCGTCGTTCTGGCCGCCACCGAGACCATGAACGCGCGGAACATCAACATGGGCCTCGACCAAGCGCTGGCAATGTGCCGAGACGTGCTGCAGCAAGCCCGCCAAGACGGGCTGCGGGCGCGCGCCGGCGTGGCGGTGGCGTTCGAGTGCCCTTTCGAGGGCGAGGTGGCGGACGCGGATGTCGAGCGGCTTGCCGCCGCCATGTTCGCCGCCGGCGCGCGGCAGGTCATCGTCGCCGACACGATCGGCGCCGGCAATCCGAAGCGCGCCAAGGAACTGTTCGGCCGCTTGGCGAAGTCCTTCGGGCCAGGGAGCTTGGCGGCGCATCTGCACGACACCCGCGCCTTGGCGCTGGCCAACGCCTGGCAAGCCGTCGAATGCGGCATTCGCAGTTTCGACGCGTCGGTTGGCGGTTTGGGAGGATGTCCGTTCGCGCCGGGCGCGGCGGGCAATCTGGCGACGGAGGATTTGGTGAGCCTGCTGCATCAGGCCGGCTTGCACACCGGAGTCGATCCGGCGGCCTTGCTCGGCGTGGTCGAGACCATCGGAACGCTCGTCGGCCGACCAGTCGGCGGCCGGTCGCTGCCGTGGCTGCAAAAACAGCACGGCGCTGACAACGGAAGCGGAGGGGCGAACGCATGAATATGCAAGACACGACACAAACGGGCCACCTGGGGCCATTGAAGCGCGCTCGTTTTGCCGTCTGGGCGGCGCTGGCGTGCATTGGCCTTGGCCCGGGCGCACTGGCGCAGGAGATCGACGAGTTGAGCTTGGACGACGTGATCGAGCAGGTGATCGTTACCGCCCGCAAGCGCGAGGACTTGATCCAGGAAGTGCCCTTGTCGGTGAGCGCCATCACCGCCGCGCAGATCGAGGAACAAGCCTTGCGCGACCTGCAAGACATCTCGCAAGCGACGCCCGGATTCGTCTACGAGAACTACGCGACCGCGGGGCTCTCCACCGCCGCGGTCATTCGCGGCATGGGCCAGACCTTCACCAGCGCGCGCATTCAGAACACGGCCGTGTTTCTCGACGGCATCTATTTGCAGCGCCAGTCCATGATCAATCCCAGCCTTTTGGACATGGAGCGCGTGGAGATCGTCAGGGGGCCGCAAAACGCCCAATTCGGCCGCAACGCATTCGCCGGCGCAATCCAGTACGTCACCAAGGCACCGCCATCCGAACCCGGCGCCAGCCTCGTGCTGGGCTACGGCAGCGGCGATCGATTCGATCGGCGCGTCGAGGCGGGTGCCCCGCTGGTGGCCGGCCGGTTCGCCGCCCGCGTCTCTGCCTCCGCATCCGATTTCGATGGCCATGCGGACAACAGCCATCCCTTCGCCGACAGCGGGCCCGGAGGCGAAAACGCCACCGATGGAATGCTGGGCGGCTGGCGAGACGAAGCCTATTCGGCGGCCTTCCAATGGACGCCCAGCGACCAGTTCACGGCCGACCTCGCCTACCACTACAACCGAATGCTGCGCGAACCGCAGGCGTACTACGACCTGAACGGCGCGCGCTACGCCTACGACACCGCGGAGTTCGGGCCGCCGCCATTCTTCGCCTTCCTGGCGCCCACGGGCACGAACTGTCTGAACACCACGACGTTCAGCGATCGGCTGCCGTTCCCCGCAAGCGGCATGCACGCGTGGTGCGGCGAACTGCCCACGGCGCCGCCCGTGGTCGACGATCCCAAGCTCGCCGCGGCCGGCCATGCCGACTCGCGCGGCGCCGTCGCCGTCGACCCGCGTTCGCTGGCGCTGGACGCCACCACCCACATCGGCCGTCTGGCGCTCGACTACGCCTTCGACGAGAGGTTCTCGGTCAACTACCAATTTGGATACGTGGACCACCGCGCCGACACCCTCGGCACCACCGAGGGCCGCGCCAGCCTAGTGGGTTCGGCGGTGCCCTATGTACCGGTCAGCACGTCGCCGGCACCGCCGTTCATCGAGGCGCTCGGGCCGCCCGGCTCGTTTGGCGCGGTGGCTCAGACGAGCATCTTCTACGCCAATCCCATCGAGCAGCTGGAGGCCGCCAGCCACGAATTGCGGTTGATCTTGCAGCGCGAGAATCTGGTGGCCCGGGTCGGCATCTACGTTTCCGAGAACGACGACGAGGACGGCGGCATTTGGCGCTCCTTGCCGCCTTGCGCCGGCGTCCATTGCAGCGTGCCGGCGGCGACCGGCGACAACGTCCTCGACGGGCGCCACATCGCGGTCGTGCCGGTGGTGCCCGGTCAAGTCAACATCGGCGTGCCGCACTTCTTCGACACGGGCCATGGCGCACTCGCCGACCACATCACCTACCAGGATGCCGTGCGCGCCGTGTTCGGCGACGTGGAGTGGCTGGCGCGCGACGATTTGACGGTCGCGGTGGAAGCGCGCGTCACCCGAGAGAGCAAGTCCTTCGCCCAACTCACGACCACCTTCGGCGCCGAATTGCCGGACAACGTGAACGCCAGCGACGACAAGACCTTCACCTTCTTCACGCCCAGAATCATCGTGAGTTGGAAGCGCACCGACGCCAGCATGTTCTACGCGCTTGCCGCCCGCGGCCTGAAGACGGGCGGCTTCAACGCCGTGGACCCGGCGCAGAATCCCGACCAGGCGACCTACGACGAGGAGAGCAACTTCACGGTTGAGATCGGCGCCAAGAACGAGCTGCTCGATGGCCGCCTGACTTTGAACGCGGCCGCCTACGCCATCGACTGGCAGGACGTGCAGGGAACCGAAGCGGCGAGCAGCGCCGATGCGTGGGCAAGGGACGTGGTCGGCAACATCGGCGATGCCGAGGTCGTTGGCTTTGAGATTCAAGGCGCATGGCGGCCCACCGAGCGCTTCTTCGTGGACTACGGCCTGGCCTACAACGACGCCAAGTACAAGAGCGGCGTCTACGTGAGTTCGATGGCCGGCCGCAACTCGTCCTGGGGCTGCGACGACACGGTTTGCCGCGCGGACGGCCGGGTGGACGGCAAGCGCATCGAGCGCACGTCCAAGCTGCAATACAACGTCGGCTTCAACTACGCGCAGCCCGTAGGCACCAGCGCCAACGCCGCTTTCCGCATCGACTTCAACTTCCGCGACAGCATGTTCGCGACACCGCTGAACCTGGCCCACAACGGCGACCGAACGCTGGCCAACGCCAGCTTCAGGGTGGGTGGCGAGCGGTGGCAAGCGACGCTCTGGGGCAGGAACATCCTCGATGAGGAATACGTCGCCAACAGCTTCGTGCTGGCGTCCTTCAACCGCTACATCGTGGGCTTGGGCGCACGCCGCACCTTGGGGCTGACCGTCAAGTTCAGCTTATAGGCCCGCGCTGGTTCAGCCGCTCTCCTTTCAAGATCGCCGCTTCGCCGCCGCCGCCGTATTGATGGCGGACCGGCGGCAGCTCTTCGTCTTCCGTCGGGCCCGACGACGAAATCAAGGATGGGGTTGCCGCGCCGCGGATAGCCGGCGATGGTCCCGCTTTCTTCACCACGACAAGAAGATGGCCGAGCACCACGAGCTGCTCGGCGAGGTCGCGCTACCGCATGGCAAGCGCGGCCTGCAAGCACGGCGCCGGGTTCGTAGCCTACGTGGCGGAACGGACGCCGCCGTCGGGGCCGAGCGCTTCTTCCCGACGCTCTTGAACCCAACCAGCCGAGCTGGTGCGCCCAAGTTCGTCGCTTCTGGCATGATATCCGCCAGTCCTTTCACGAGAGATGCCCCCATGGCCTCCGTCCCCATTGACTGCCGCCCCGACAAGCTCAGCGGGAAGACCTGCATCGCGGGCACCGCATTCCGGTCACGACGTTGTTCAACCACTTGGCGATCGGGGGCACCATCCATTCCTTCGCCAAGGAGTATCCCGGCGTCACCGCAGCACAGGCTCAAAACGTAGTGACGTTCGCGGGCGCGATATGGTTGGCGACCCGCTCGCGGTGGAACGCGCCCGCGTTGATGTCGAACGCCTCGACCTCGAACGCGCCGAAGTTCTTGATCGGTGAAGGTGCTGGTTGACCAGCATGTGTCGGGCAGCTTTCAAGCACATCTAGCCAATGGCACCGGCGTGGACGTGAAAACACGCCTCTGACGAGGGCTGGAGCGATCTAGCCCGACTTCCGCAACTCGGAGCGATTTGAAGGTTTTTCGGACGGTTTGGCGGTCACGGAGTGGCCCAACTCATTGTTTTTCGGTAGGCGGATCGTCGTTTCGGCGCTGTAGTGCCGACCTTGGTTGTTGACAAGGGCGGCGGAAGGGGCAGGCTGTGCGTCCATGTACGTGCGCTGCCGAAGACGCTTCAAGGACGGCAAGGAGCACCGCTACTGGAGCGTGGTGGAGAGCTGCCGCCGCCGCGACGGCCGGGTGGTCCAGCGGCAGGTTCTGCACCTGGGCGAGATCAACGACGGCCAGCGCGCGGCGTGGTGCCGGGCGGTGGAGGTGGTGCGCGAGGTTCCGGCACGGAGCCGATGGCGTTGTTCGCGGAGGATCGGGAGGCGCCGGAGCTGGCCTGCGAGACGGTTCGGGTGAAGGTCGGCGAGCTGTCGGTTCGGCGTCCGCGGCAGTGGGGCGCGTGCTGGCTGGAGCTGGAGTTGTGGGCTCGGCTGGAACTGGATCGCTTCTGGGGGCCGCGGCTGCCGGCGAGCCGGCAGGGGACGCGCTGGCTGGACGTGCTGAAGACGCTGGCGGCGTACCAGCTGGTCGATCCGGGCAGCGAGTGGTGGCTGCACCGGCACTGGTACGGGTACAGCGCCCTGCCGGATCTGCTGGGCGCCCCGGAGGCGCTGTCGGACGATGTGCCGTACCGCTGCCTGGACAAGCTGCTGGCGCATCGTCGGGAGTTCTTCGGCTTTCTGCGCGAACGCTGGGAGACGCTGTTCGACGCCCGCTTCGACGTGCTGCTTTACGACCTGACGAGCACGTACTTCGAGAGCGACCCGACGTTCGAGGGTCTGCGGCAGTTCGGCTACAGCCGCGACAAGCGCCCGGACTGCGTGCAGGTGGCGATCGGCCTGGTGGTGACGCCGCAGGGGTTCCCGCTGGCCTACGAGACGATGCCGGGCAACACGAGCGAGAAGTCCACGCTTGCGGACTTCCTCGCCGGCATCGAGAGCCGCTACGGCCGCTCGGATCGGGTGTGGATCATGGATCGGGGCATCCCGACCGAAGAGACGCTGGCGGCGATGCGCGACGGCGAGGCGCCGGTGGGCTGCCTGGTCGGCACGCCGAAGGGCCGGCTGACGGCGCTGGAACAGTCGTTTCTGGCGCTGCCCTGGCACGAGGCGCGCGAGTCCGTGGACGTGAAGCTGCTGCCGCAGGACGGCGAGGTGTACGTGCTCGCGCGCAGCCGGGCGCGGGTGCTCAAGGAGCGCTCCATGCGCCAGCGGCGGCTGAGGAAGCTGCTGCGGCGGCTGGGCGAACTGCGCGAGCAGGCGCCGAAGCGCGACGAACTGCTGATGAAGCTCGGCGCGGCGCGCAAGGAGGCGGGGCGCGCCTGGCATCTGGTGGACGTCCGCAAGCCGAAGGCCGGCGAGGAGGTCTCGGCGGACACCTTCACGTTCGCGCTGCGCCGCGACCGGCTGCGCCGGGCGCGCCGCCGCGAAGGCCGCTACCTGCTGCGCTCCAACCTGACCGGCGAGACCCCGGAGACGCTGTGGCGCTACTACATGCGGCTGACCGAAGTCGAGCAGGCGTTCAAGGAACTCAAGAGCGACTTGGCGGTGCGCCCGGTGTTCCACCGCCTCGACGCACGCGTCGAGGCGCACGTGTTCCTCGCCTTCGTCGGCTACTGCCTGCTGGTCACGCTCAAGAACATGGCCCGGCAGCAGGCGCCGGGCTGACGCCGCGCGCCGTGATCGAGAAGTTCGCCGCCATCCAGATGGTGGACGTCCACCTGCCCACGTCGGACGGCCGCGAACTCGTCCTGACGCGCCACACGCAGCCCGACGACGGCCAGCGCCTGCTGCTCCACCAGCTCGGACTGCGACTCCCCGAACAGCCGCCGCCGCGCATCCGCGCGCAATAGCGCTCGCTTCCACGTCGCGCCCCTTCGGAGTCGGTGCCTTGTGGTGTTACCGGGCCGGCGGATTCCGGGCAGACCGTGCCAGCGCCCATCGACACGGTAGACGTCTACGGCGGCGTCTTCGGCGGCATTGCCGTGACGGCCTGCGTGGTGGCGCTCGTCTGCTTCGCGCTCTCGCCCTTGCTCACGCGCTGGATGCACATAGGCAAGGACGAATCAGCCGAATAGCGATCAAACGCCTTGCGCCGTGGATGCCGGGCTTCGGCACAGCACAAGGTTGTCCTGGTTGAGATTGCGCGACCAGACGAATTGCGCGGCGCCAAACTTCTCCTCGTAGTCGTGGTAGGCGCGGTTTCCGGTGACGTCGCGGGCTGAATAGGTCGACGCCGCTGGCCAATCGGCGTCGTCGAAGTCCACATCCGCCCAGTCGTCGGGCACGGGATAGTGCAAGGCGAGGCAGGAACCCGGATCGTCGTCTACGCAGGGCGGTTCCTCCGGACAAGCCGAGGTGTCCGGCCCCGGCGCCACGCAAGAGACGTCCTGCAGCGGGCTCATGTAGAACGCGCGGCATTTCCACGCGGCGTTCGTCTCGGTGCCGTCGCTGAAGCGGGCGACGAAGCCGCCGTCGCCCACGTTCCAACGGTCGTACTCCATGCCGACGCCGAGGTGGGTGCCCCAGTCCACCAGCTTCACGGCGAACGCGAGCGGCGCTTTCGCTCGGAAGCGCACGACCGCCGAATTGAACGGCACGAAGCCGATGGGGTCGCGCGCCACGATCTTGCCGTTGACGTACAGCTCGAAGTAGTTGTCGCCGAACAGATAGCCGGTGACCTCCTCGCCGTCTTCGTCGACGACCACGGTTTGCAGGTCGTCGAGATAGTCTGGATTGTCGCCCTCGCCGCTGCAGCTGTTGTACAGATCGGTTGGATTCGGCCCTTCCGCCGGCACAGCGGGCACTTGCAGGCGCTCGCCGTTCGGGGCTTGCACCAACCCGCAGCGCGCCTCGACGAATCGCGTCGAGCCGCTGCATTCCCGGGCGAGATTGCCGCACGCGAAGCTCTCGGCCACAATCCCTTGCGTCACCACCGCGCCTTCCGGCGGCGTCTGCGGAATCGTGGGCGGCGGCGCGTCTTCCCCGCAGCCGGCCAACACGACTGCCGCAACCAAACAGGCGCCGCAGCGCCAGCACACCTTCTCCTTCACGCTCGACACCCTCCGTCCACGGCCTTGAACCTAATAGACAACGGCCTCCTGCAAGAGGTTGCCATCGCCGAGGGCTATACGCACCTCGTGTCCTACGACAAGGACATGGCCAACAGGCATCCACCGCACATGCCCGTGCTTCTCGTGGACGACCCAAACGACGAGCGGTACCACATTGCCCCCGACGACAAGACGAGTGAGGCGCTCGAACGCCGCACGCTCCTCACGGCATCCGCCGTTGCTCGTTGCCTAGTCGAAACCCCGCCGATGGCGAGGGACTACCACGCCATCCTTGTAGAAAGGCTGCCGGCATCGAAAGCGTTGAAGCTCGTGGCGCAGCGCAGACACAAGCAGCATCCCGACTACGAGACAAATCTCAAGCGTCACATCGCCGAACAACGAGCCAAGAGCCGCAATCCCGAAGCCAGAGGCGGGCGCGGACGCTGAACCGTCACACGCGCTCTGCCTGACACCGCCGACGGTGCTGGTTGGGGCTCTCCGTTCAACGCGCCGGTTCAGCCGCTCTCTTCCACGAGCGCCGCTTCGCCCGCCGCCGTTTGGCGGCGGGCCGGCGGCGTCAAAGGCACCGGCGTCATCACCCAGTCGATGTCGGCGTGTGCGCGGCGTTGCGGCGACGGAATCGTCAGTGCCGTGTGGCGTTGCGCGGCGACCGCGGCCGCGTCGATCTGCCAGCCTTTCTCGATCAATCGGCGTCGGGCCGCGCGAAAGCTCCCCATGAAGCGGTCGTCGCGCACGGACAGCTCGTGCAAGTGGGTCTCCGGCAGGAAGTTCGGAGTTGCGCGCTCGACGATGGCCGCGTCCTGGGCGAAGATCTTGCGCAGCCGTTTGCGCGAGCCACGGTCGAAGAGATTCGGTTTGAAGAAGTTGCGCAGCTGCGTCGCGAAGGTGCGCGTGTGGTTTTCGTCCACCGGCGTGTTGGCGTCGAACATGATGATGGACATCTTGGGGTTGATGTCGATGCGGATGCGCGCGATCAGGCCGTTCAGATGCCACTCCGGCTTGGTCACCGTGGGCTGGCGTTCCTTGCGCACCCGCCGCCGCAGCCAGCCCTTCATCTGCGGCGGATACTGGACGTTCTCCGATCGGCCCCGATGGTCGTTCTTTTCGACCGCGACGATGTGGTTGTCGTAGGCCGTCGCTTCCATGCCGAAGCTCGGATGGACGAAGGACGCATGGGCGATGTCGATGCCGTTCTCCACCACCCGCGCCGCTTCGGCGCGCCAATGCCATTCGTCGGTGATCCGCTTCCAGGCAGGGTCGTCGTATTCCGGGAAGTCCGGCAGCGGGAAGCGCTGCTCCTCGGGTGCGTCGCCAAGGAACACCCAGATCATCCCGAAGCGTTCGCAGGTGGGATAGGCGTCGATGCGCGCCCGGCGCGGCGGCGTGTAGTCCTCGCCTTCGGACGGCACGTGGACCACCTGCCCTTCGCCGTCGTAGCGCCAGCCGTGGTACGGGCAGGCGACGCAGTCGCCCTTTCGCCAGCCGCCGGAGAGCGACCCGCCACGGTGCAGGCAGATGTCGCTCAAGCAATGCACGTCGCCCTGCGAATCGCGAAACAGCACGAAGTCCTGACCCAGCATCCGCGTGCGAACGGGCTTCTCCCCGACCGCGCTGGACCACTCGGCGACGTACCACAGGTTGATCAACATCGCGCACTCCTCGTTCCCATCGACTGGCCTTGCCGCTGTCTACGCGCTGCGGCTGTCGGCGTGGCGCCTGCAATCTCCAAGCCCTTGACTGAGTATACATTCTGCCTAGGCGACGCGGCTAAGGCTGCCAGCGATCCCAGCGCACCGTCTCTTCCAGCGGAAGCCGCGTAACCGGCCCGAACCGCCCCATCGGATAGCCCACGGGCACAAGGCAGAAGGCCGCCATGTTGTCCGGCAACCCCAGCACCTCGCGGGCCGCGGCGCGATCGGAAAGGCCCAGCGTAGTTGGCGCGGCGCCAAGGCCGAGCGCTCGCGCTGCCAATAGAAGATTCTGCACGGCTGGCCAGATCGATCCGCCGGCGCTGGCGGTGTTGGCATCGGCCACCGATCGTTCGAACTGGTAGCAGGCGATGATGAGCGCCGGGATGTCCTGCATGTGCTCGGCCTGCCACAGCACGGCGTTGAGCATCCGCTGCCGCTTGTCGGCATCCTGATGCGGCAGGGCGGCGGCGCGACCAGACGCCGGCGCGGCGTAGGCCCTTACTGCGGTCTTGTTCAGGCTGGCGAGCTTCTCGCGCTGCGCGCGGTCGCGGACAATGATCCAGCGGGCGCCTTGCGCGTTGGAGCCGGTCGGCGCCTGGTTGGCGGCGTCCACCAGCTTGAGCAGCAGCTCCTCCGGCACCGGATCGGATTTGAGCCGGCGCATGGCCCGGCAGCTGTAGATGGTCTCGAAAATGCCCAGTTCGGCGGTCATGGCGTTGGTTCTCCTTCGGCTTCGCCCCAACCTCACGAAGCGGTCTGCGTTGATGAAAAGTGCTCCACGGCTGCGTGGGCTCGCTCCGCATCCTCGAACGCCCGCGCCAGCACACCCCACGCAGTATGCAGCACATCGCCTTCCATGCGCCCGGAGAAGTTGCAGATCGAGTGCTGCATCCGCAGCCTATCCCGCCATCGATGCGGTGATCGATCTGCAATACGCTGCTCGCCGGCTGCGTGTACCATGAACGCATGCGCATGCCACTCAAGCCGCTCCCCGACGAACGCCAGCCACCTCTCTACTTCGCGGGCCGAGCGCATGATCTCCGCACCCTCTCGGCCGAACTCGAAGCGCTCTGCGCCACCGGCCAGGCTCCAGGCGGCCTGCAACTGGTCACCGGCCTGCCCGGCGTCGGGAAGACGCAGCTGGCGATGAAGCACATCGGCAACGTGTCCGGCAGGCAGATCGGCGGCGTGGAGGTTCGGACCTTGGCTCTCGACCCAGCCGGGCTGTCCAGCACGATATCGCTATTCCGCAGCATCTGCGAAGCATTGGGAGCGGTGTCCAACGGCGACAGCATCGCCCAGATCGACGATCGGCTGGCGGGCGTAAGCGCGAACGCTGGGGTGCTCGGTGCCAAGGTCGGCGCGTCCGTGAACACGGACGTTGGCCGCCACACCGGAGACTTGGGGATGCTGCTCAGGCAGTCGCAGCTGGCGGGCCTTTGGAAGAAGAAGGCCCTGGTGCTGGTCGTCGACGAGTTGCAGCGCATTGACGCAGATGGACTCGAGCGACTGGCGGTGCTGCACATGAACATGAGCAACTGTCCGATCCAGCTGGTGGGGTTTGGGATGCACCACACTCCGAAGGTGCTCGCCAACCCGCCTGGCGGCCGACCGGGCATTTCACGCATCAGGCCGCCTTTGGAGTTGGGGCCCCTCTCTACCGTTGAGACCTGCGACGCTGTGGTGGGAAACCTTGAGGCGATGGGGCACATGAGCAACCTAGGCGTCACCCGCGAGAGCGCGCAGGCTCTGGCGAACGCCAGCTTCGGGTTCCCGCAACACATCCGTGGCTACCTGCAAGGCGCCGACGCCGCCATACGCAGGCACGGGCACCTGCAGAATGGGGCACTGAAGGATGCGTTGTCGCAGGGCGACGCCAACCGGGCGACGTACTACGACCAAAGGTTGGCTGCCATGGGCAAAGGGCCGCACCTGCTCTATCCGCTCGCGGAGCACATGGAATCGGCGCAAATGGAGAACGTCACCACACCGTTCGCGGAAGCGTCGGTCGGCAAAGACGTCGTCAATGCCGCCATCGAACACGGCGTGATGGTTGAGGGACCGCACGGCACACTGGCATTCGGCATTCCATCGTTTCGCAAGCACATGATCGCGCAAGCGGCGGCCTACCAGCGGATCGCCCGCCGCGAGAACGCCGTGAAGTCGGTCACACGCTGAGGCCGCACACGCGCCAGCGCGGCAGCGCTTGCAATCTCCAGTCCCTTAATCGAGTATGCATTCTCCATTGCCTGCCTAGGCCCGATCCCAACGATGGCCACCTCCACCAAGTCGCTCATGGACACGATTGCCGCCCGTCCGCAGGTGGACAATCGGGAGACCTTCAACGCGCTGTGGAGCAACTTGGGCGGCTTGTTCGACAAGGTCGCGGCGCGGTTCGAGCTGCAGCCGGATGCCTCCACTGCAGATTTGCAGCCCTACCATGCCATCGACGGCAGCGGCGCGGGAGGCAGTCTCAGCACGTTCGCCGGGCCCGAGGTCGATTGGCTGGTGTTCTCCTGGGTGGGCAATCCTAAAGCCAGCTTCAGCAACATGCATCTCACCGTGAGCCTGTCCAGCAAGATCGACGCGCCGCACCTCGGCCTCGCCTTCGGCACCGCGCCGCATCTGTTCTTCTACATGGACTTCATCGCGCGCAAGGACTTGGCCGCCAATCCGGACTACATGGATGCCTACTACCAGGAGCTGAACGAGGAACATCTGCGCTTGCACGAGAATCCGGCCTTCACCGCCTTCGTCAGCCGCAATCTGTACATGCGCGTCACCCAAACCGCCGCCAGCCTGTGCTTCACCGCCGAGGACACCGAGGCGAACCGGGAGACGCTGCGCGACACGGCGCAGAGAATGGTGGCGCAATGGCTCGCCAACGTGGACAAGGCGAACCCCGTGCCGGAGGCGCAGCGCCCGGCTCTGGCGGCGCGGGACGAGTCCGTTCGCCGCTCCATCGCCGAGCGCGACCCGATGAACGCGCTGGTGAAGCGCATGTACGGCGAGGAACTCACGGCCAAACTCGTGAAGGCGCTTTGGGGCGGCGACCGCGCGCTGCCGCGGCCGGCGTGGCCGGCGTGAAGAGCGCCGTGCGGGCGGTCTATCGGGCCGCCAAGATGCCGGGGCGGCAAGCGCCCTACGACAACGTGACGCTCAAGCTCCACTACCCGGCCCGCTACGGCGACAGCTTCAACGAGCGCGACACGGGCTTCGTGCCGCCAGACGACTCGCGCGCGCCCTTTCCCGTGGTGATCTTCATGCCGGGCATCAACATTTCGCCCGAATCATACGGCTGGGTGGCACGGCGGCTGGCGAGCGCGGGTTTCCTGACTGTCACCTACAGCTGGGTGACGGTTGAGATCGCAGACCGCGCGAGTTTGAGCCCGGGCGTGGATATCGATTCCCTGCGCCCGGAAAACTACGGTCGCGCTCCATCCTGCCCTCCCCTGCCGGCGATTCTGGACGACCTCGCGGACGCGGCGCGGCACGGCCTCCTGGCAGGGCATTTGGATCTCGATCGCGTCGTCCTCGGCGGCCACTCGGCGGGCGGCAGCATGGCTTTACTGAATGCCAACCGCCGCTGGTTCCCCGCCCTGCGCGGCGCGTTCGCCTACGCGGCGCACACCGCCGGCAACGTCGGCCTCGGCTGGGCCGAAGGCAGTTTCATGCCGCTGACGGGCGAACTGCCCTTGCTGATGATGGGCGGCGGCCGAGACGGCGTCATCGCCGCCAGCAGCCATCGCTACGGTACGCAGGACGGCGCCAGCGCCGCCATCGAACGCACGTTCGCGACCGCCGTGCCGGGCGAGCGCGGCGATCGCTATCTGCTGATCGCCGAAGGCGCCAACCACTTCGCGTTCGCGTGGCCACGCGACAAATCCACCGGCCGCGCCTACCTGGATGGCAAGACGGCTGGCAGCAAGCGCAAGATGCGCCGCTATCTCGGCGACGCGACGGTGGCGTTCTGCCGCTACGCCTGCCACGCCGACGCCGCGGCCGCCGACGCCTTGCGCCAACTGTGCGATCCGGCGCATCCTTTGGCGGCCGTCGCCGAGCGCAAATGAGCCCGCCCACGCGCGCATCGGCCAAACCACTGCGGGAAGGACGCCAATGACAGACAAGCCCAGCGATTGGCAGGCGCTCATCAGCGGGCAATGGCACGGCGCACCCGCGGTGTACGAGCCCGACGGCACCTACGTCGGCTTCAATATCGTCTCGCGGGCCAGCGAGCACGTCGGCGACAAGACCCGCTACTGGATGGAAACAGATTTCGACGCCGTCGGTCCACTGCGCAATCGTTTCGAGATCGGCCGCTTCGACTTCGGCGTCATCGATTCGGACGAGGATCGCATCTACACCGGCCCGGATTTCGTCGGCTCCGGCAACCCCTACGGCAATCTGGTGGATTCCGAGTACTTCTCGCCGGCATGGAATACGCATTTGCGCACCGTCAACCACGTGGTGCCGGAGCTTGAGATGCAGGTGTATTCCTCGCTGCTCTACGAAGGCCCGACGTTGGCGGCGGTTTTCAACGGCCTGTACATCGTCACTCAGGACGACGAACCGGCCAGCCGTAAGCGGGTGGCCGATTGGCTGCAACGCGAGCGCAGCGAGGGCAAGCGTCCGTTCGTGCTGCCGCCCAAGCACGCCGGGCGCTGGCAGGGCGAGGTGGAGGTGTACGACGCGCGCCAGCGACCGCTTGGCGTCAACCAGGTGGCCATCGACTACACGCCGATCAACCTCACCCGCGCCAACGTGACCATCGAGACCCGCGGCGTGATCGACGGCCGATACGCCTTCGAGCGCAGTCGCGACCACAACCATCACCAGTTCCATGGGCCGGACATCTACGGCAACGGCATCGCCTACGGCCGCTTCCTCTACAGCACGATGCACCGCTACGGCGAGGCGCTGCGTTTGGAAACCCGCGACGCGCTGGTGGACCGCAACTACACCCTGGTGGTGAACTGGAACTACTTCCTCTCGCAGCAGCGTCGCTACACCACCCACGGCGTGCTCGCGTGGCAAGCCGGGGACGAGGTGCTCGGCCCGCGGTTCCTGTCCGCCCGGGGCACGAGTAGGTGAAGCCCGTGGACGTCTACGGCTATCGCCGCAAGTTCGCGGTGCTGGTGCCCAGCACCAACACGGCGGTGGAGACCGAATACAGCATGATGCGACCAGAGGGCGTGGTGCTGGCCACCCGGGGCTGCCTGATTCCGCCCTTCAAGGTGGCGAGCGACGAGGACTTCGTCAACATGGTGAAGGCCATCGGCGACGCCACCGAGCAAGGGCTGCGCGACGCCTTGAGCTGCCAACCGGATCACGTCATCTTCGGCTATTCCGCCGAGACCTTCTGGGAGGGCAAGGAACGTTCGGACCGAGAGTTTCGCAAGTACAACGCCATTGCCCAGGAAGCCGGCGGCTGCGACATCACCTTCGGCGCGCAGGCGGTGCAGGACGCCCTTGCCTGCTACCCGGGCGTAAAACGCATCGGCGTCGTGACTCCGTACATGCCGGTGGGCGACCGCATGGTGGCGAAGTTCCTAGGCGACATCGGCTACCGCGTGGTACGCATCAAGGGGCACTGTTCGCCAGGGCCAGTGGACATTGCCAGCGAGAGCGCCCTCAAGACGCGGGCGCTGGTGCGGGCCGTGGATGGCGACGACGTGGATCTCATCCTGCAAGCCGGCACCAATCTCTACTTCTTGGAACTGGCCGCGCAACTCGAGCGCGAACTCGGCAAGCCGGTGCTGGCGATCAACGCCGTCACCTTCTGGCATGCGCTGCGGCACAACGGCATCCCCGATCGTCTGCGCGGATTCGGCTCGCTCTTGGCGGAGCATTGACGCGCGCCCGCCGGGCAACGCTTTAGCGCCGAAGCGCCCGCCAGCGGCACACGGTTCTAGCGTATGGTGGCGCGCGTGCGTTCCCACGCCCGGTCATTGAACAAGCGCCGCCCGAGCGAAGCGCCGTGGCCGCTTCCTTGAACGAGGCGGGGCTGAGTCCAGAGGCGGTGCCGACAGGCGCCGGCGGCCCAGTTCTCCACCTTGGAGAAGCGGGCGAGGTCCTTTCACGAACGGTAGATTGACGGAAACAACACCTGGGCGCACAATACTGTCCATCGAAGTTTCTGTCCCGATTCGCCAATGAACCACCTGCAGGCGGCCAAGACCATCTTGGTGGACTGCGCCGCCAAGGGCATCGTCGTGTTCGACACGATGTCGCTGCGCACGGTGTTCCCCAACGAGTCGCCAGCCGCGTTTCGCCGGCTCCTGGGCGCTCTGGTGGACGCCGGCGTGCTCGTGCGCATCGTCAAGGGCGTCTACATCGGCGCCACGGCCAAGCAAACCGCGGGCCTCGCATTCGCCGGCAAACTGATCGGCGCGATCAGACCAGGCCGCATGAGCTACCTGAGCCTCGAGTACGCGCTGGCGGAGTGGGGATCGATGAGCCAGATCCCGCAACGCTGGACGCTGATGACCACGGGGCGGCGGGGCGAGTTCCACACGCCGATCGGCACCTTCGAGTTCACCCACACCGAGCGCGACCCGATGGAGATTCTGCGCCGGACAGCGATGCATCCGCAGCTTGGCACACGCCTTGCCCACCCCGACTTGGCGCTGGAGGACCTGCGCCGAACGCGCCGCAACCTGCACTTGGTGGACATGGACGACCACGCCGAGATCGTCGCCGAGTTCCGCGCCCGTGCCGCTTGACTTCAACGAACTGGCGGATCGCGCGGCGGAGCCAGGCAACGTCGCGGCAAACGGCACCATCAAGAAGGAGATGCTGCACTACGACATCCTGCTGGCGCTGCACGCCGCCGGGCTGCTGGCGCAGCTCGTCTTCAAAGGCGGAACCAGTTTGCGCCTATGCCACGGCAGTCCCCGTCTGAGCGAGGACTTGGACTTCTCCGGCGGCGCGCGCTTCTCGGCGTCGATCTTCGACGGGTTCGAGGAAGTCCTGGCCGAGATCGTCTACCGCCATTACGGGCTGCGCACGTTTGTAAAGCCGCCAAGCGCCAGGCACATGGACATGCCGGTGCCCGTGTGTCGCTTGTGGATCGCGGTGGAGACGCACCCGGGGCGGCCGGACATTCCGCGCCAACGCGTGAAAGTGGAAGTGGATCACCACGCCCCGACCAGCGTGGAGATCAACGAACCGAACCTGAACTACGAGCATCTCGGCGGGGAGTACCAGGCGCTGGCGTTGCGCACGGCGCGCCTCGAGTCCGTGATGGCCGACAAGCTGGTGGCACTGCCCATGTCCGTCGCCAGGCGGGACAACCCCCGCTACCGGGACATCTGGGACCTCCGTTGGCTGGCGACCACCCGCGGCTGCCGCCCAGCGCACGACCTGCTTGCCGCCAAGGCGGCGGAGGTCGGTGTGGAGAGCTACCAAGCGGCCTTGCGCCGAACGCTGGCCACGTTGCCGGAAATCATCGCGTCGGATGCGTACTCGGCTGCGATGCGACGGCACCTGCGGTTCGACGACTGGCAGAAATCGGCTAGGCCGGATGGCCGCGCGGCGACCGTCAGCAAGATTGGCGACTTGCTGCGCGAATGCGAAACGGCGCTGGCTCCGCCTACGCGGAGGAAGTGATGCTTGGCCGTTGGCACCCGACCCGTTCCGCGAATCGTCGTTGCGAATCGCCAATGTCGCCACCGCGCCGCTACCCGGCCGCGCGGCTCTCCTGGTGCCACTGGGTTCGCTGGCGTTCAATGCACAACGCAGGCGACTCGTTAGCGATTCGCCGCGCTTCGTCAAGCACCGACTCCAAATCGAGAGCCTGCTCCCAGCGGCATTCAAGTCTCGCGCTGGTCGTGACCAAACGGCTGCCCGCAAGTGCCTTGCGGAGCTGTTGCAGGTCGTCGTGCGCGGCGTCCACGGTCCAATCAGCGGATGGCGGCGGCGCAATCGTGGCCAAGGCGAGCGCCAGCAGGTGTTCGGACGCTTCGCCGCCGGCATGCGCCTTGCACAACCCGTTGTCGAGCGTCGTGACGAACTCGGCGTTCCGCCCAAGCACCCTCCGCAGCACGTCGTTGACCTCGTAGTGGTCGATGGAGTTGATGTCGCCCGTCACAAGGGCTTCAGCACCCAAGGCGACGGCTTCGGCGACGATGATCGCATCGCTGTTGGTTGCGATCTTGTCCGATGGCGTTCGCGGGAAACACGCCTGGGTGAAGCAGGAGAGCACCTCCTCCACGACGGCGATCTGGTCGTCGTCCAGAACCTCCCATCGGTATGGCGCTCCTGGCAGCCGACGGATGCGAAGCCACGACTCGACGATTGGCCCTTGCCGCCTTAGCGATGGTGGCTGGTGCGTCAGTTCATCCCAGACTTGCGGCACGATCAGCGTGCGCAAGCCCGCTTGATCCATCCAGCAGCCGACGAGTTTTCTCGGCGTGGGCGTGGACAGCGTGCTGGCGTCGAACGCCGGGCCTATTGGGTCATCGACGTCCACGGCCGGGTGCCTTCGTGACGGGCTTACGCTCCGGCAGCGATTCCGCAAGCACCTCGGCGGCCCGTTCGATGTTCCGGTTTTCGTTGTTGGCGCGTCCGTGGCGACGGTGCCAGTCGCTGATCTGCACCGGGTCGGTGCCCGGCGCCACGGCGCGGATGTCGTACTCCCAAGGCGGGATGTCGGACTGGAATGTGGCGCGCGCCAATCCGCGCAAGTTGGCGCCGACACGGTAGCCCACTTCGATTCCTCCATGACTGGCTTGACAGCCAGCGTAGCACATCGGCCATCAAGTACCCGTGCGCAGCGCTGGCATGGTCCATCGACCAGTCGTCCAAGGCGTACTCGCGGAAGGGATTGACGTAGACCAGTTCCGGCTCGGTGGCGACGACGATGGGCGCGTCTACTGCACGTCGAACAGCGCCGCCAGCTGCTCCGTGATCGCCCCGCCCAGCTGCTCCGCGTCGGTGATGGTCACGGCGCGCTTGTAGTGGTGGGTGACGTCGTGGCCGATGCCGATGGCGATCAGTTCCACCGGCGAGTGGTTTTCGATGGTTTCGATGGCGTACTTGAGGTGCTGCTCCAGGTAGCTGCTTGGATTGACCAGCAGCGTCGAGTTGTCCACCGGCAGGCCGTCGGAAATCACCATCAGCACCTTGCGCTGCTCGTGGCGAACCACCAGCCGGTTGTGCGCCCAGATCAGCGCTTCGCCGTCGATGTTCTCCTTCAGCAGTTCCTCGCGCATCATCAGGCCGAGGTTGCGTCTCGCGTGGCGCCAGGGGTCGTCGGCGGCCTTGTAGACGATGTGGCGCAAGTCGTTCAGACGGCCGGGGTTCGGCGGCTTGCCGGCGTTGATCCACTCTTCCCGGGACTGGCCGCCGCGCCAGGCGCGGGTGGTGAAGCCGAGTATCTCCACGCGCACCGAGCAGCGTTCCAGGGTTCTGCCCAGGATGTCGCCGCACACCGCGGCGATGGTGATGGAGCGCCCGCGCATGGAGCCGGAGCTGTCGATCAGCATGGTCACCACGGTGTCGCGGAACTCGGTCTCCTTCTCTTGCTTGAAGGCGAGGGGGTTCATCGGGTCCACCACCACCTGGGGCAACCGCGAGGTGTCGAGGATGCCCTCGTCCAGGTCGAACTCCCAGGAACGGTTCTGCTTCGCCAGCAGGCGTCGCTGCAGACGGTTGGCGAGCTTCGATGTGGCGTGCTGCAACGAGAGCAGCTGCTGATCGAGCAGTTGGCGCAGGCGCAGCAGCTCGTCGGCTTCGCAAAGTTCCTCGGCCAAGGCGACTTCGTCGAACTCCTCGGTGAAGGCGCGGTAGTTGAAGTCCACGCGGATGCGGCCGGCGTCGTCCGGCAGGTAGTTCGGAGATTCCTCGGGCTCGCTCTCGGCGCCGAGTTCCGAGAGGTCGAAGTCCGCATCCATTTCGACGACCGTGGATTCGCCCTCGCCGTCCTCGTCGCCCAGGGAGTCTTCGTCGAGGGCGACGTCCTCGGGGGCGAACTCCGCCTCCGGTTCGCCGTCTTCCACGGTTTCGACGTCCTGGTCGTTGTCTTGCAGCTCCGGCGGTTCTTCGATGTCGGCGGCGAATCCAAGGTCCGCCAGGATGGAGCGGCAGCGGCCGGCGAACTCGCCCTGGTCGTGTACGCAGTCCGCCAGCGAGTCGATGTGCCGCCCGGCGCGTTCTTCGACGAAGTCGCGCCAGAAGCGGACGACGTTTTCCGCCGACGGCGGCAGTTCGCGTCCGGTCAGCCGCTGGCGGACGATCAGGCCCACGGCGACGCTGAGCGGCGCTTCGGTTTCCGCGGTAACGGTGTCGAACGCGGCCTGCCTGCACACCGCCTCCAGGGAAGCGTCCAGGTTGCGCGCCACGCCTTCCATGCGCAGCGAGCCGATGGACGCCACCCGGGCGTCTTCCACCCACTCGAACATCTCCTGCGCCGGGCCGGCGCTGCGCGGCGAACTGCGGGCGTGTACGGCTTCGTCGTGGTAGCGCAGCTTCAAGGCGAATTCGTCGCCGACGCCGCGGATGGCGTTCAGCTCCTGCTCGCTGCAGCCCAGGTTCGGCAGCGGCACGTGGATGCTGGCGCCGCGCACGCCCGCCGCGCCCTTGCCGTAGGTCACCTCCAGCTGGTCGTTCTCGGCGATGGCGCGCAGCGTCGCGCTGGTGGCGCGCTTGTAGGTTTCGAGGGGCTCGTCGCTGTCGGCCATGGGACCTTCAGGTCCTCAGGGTGATGCCCCGCGTGGCGTCGCCCAGGTCCTCGCCCATGCAGCGCTGGTAGTACTCGGCGACGATGGGACGTTCGAGTTCGTCGCACTTGTTGAGGAACGAGACGCGAAAGCCGAAGCCGACGTCGTGGAAGATGTCGGCGTTTTCGGCCCAGGTGAGCACCGTGCGCGGCGACATCACCACCGAGATGTCGCCGTTGACGAAGCCTTTGCGGGTGAGGTCCGCCACCGCCACCATGTTCGAGATCATGCGTCGTCCGTCGTCGGCATCCTGCCACGCCTTCGCCTTGCCGAACACGATGTCCACTTCCATGTCGTGGGGCAGGTAGTTCAGCGTGGTGACGATGTTCCAGCGGTCCATCTGCCCTTGGTTGATCTGCTGCGTGCCGTGGTACAGGCCGGTGGTATCGCCGAGGCCCACGGTGTTGGTGGTGGAAAACAGCCTGAACGCTTCGTGCGGGCGGACGATGCGGTTCTGGTCCAGGAGCGTCAGCTTGCCTTCGACCTCCAGCACCCGCTGAATGACGAACATCACGTCCGGGCGTCCGGCGTCGTACTCGTCGAAGACCAGCGCCGTCGGGTGTTGCAGCGCCCAGGGCAGGATGCCCTCCTTGAACGCGGTGATCTGCTTGCCGTCCTCGATGACGATGGCGTCCTTGCCCACCAGGTCGATGCGGCTGATGTGGCTGTCCAGATTGACGCGGATGCACGGCCAGTTCAGCCGCGCCGCGACCTGTTCGATGTGCGTGGACTTGCCGGTGCCGTGGTAGCCTTGGATCATCACCCGCCGGTTGTGCGCGAAGCCGGCGAGAATGGCCAGCGTGGTGTGCGGGTCGAAGCGGTAGTCGTCGTCGATGTCCGGCACGTGCTCCGAGCGATGGCTGAACGCCGGCACGGCAAGCTCTTGATCGAGGCCGAAGTGTTCGCGCACACTGACGGTGGTGTCCGGCAGCATGTCGGGCGACAGCGACGAATCGTGGACGTTCATGCAAGGCCCTTGTACTTGAGCGGCGATTCCCGCAGCACGCTGCCGCGCGACGGGCGCAAGCGGACTATTTAATCAAGGAAGCCGACGCCATGCCAACCGTCTACATGGTCCGCCACGGACGCGCCGCTGCCGGATTCGGCAGCCACCGGGACCCGGGCCTCGACGACCTCGGGCGCAGCCAAGCCGAAGCCGTCGCGGATGCGCTGGCCAGCGCGATTGCCGAACCCATTGCCATGGTTTCCAGCCCCTTGGCGCGGGCCCGGGAAACCGCTGCCCCCTTGGCCAAACGCTGGAAAGCGGAACTGGCCATCGAACCGCGCATCGCCGAAATCCCTTCGCCCATCCTGGACTTGCAGGAGCGTTCCCGCTGGCTGCGCGGGATCATGGCCGGGCGCTGGAGCGGCCTGCCCGACAACCTGCTGCGCTGGCGCCAGGACATGATCGACTGCGTACTCGGCTTCGGCGCCGACACGATAGCCTTCTGCCACTTCATCGCCATCAACGTCGTCGTCGGCGCCAGCATGGACGACGACCGGCTGATCGTCTTTCGCCCCGACAACGGCTCGATAACGCGCTTCGACACCGACAGCGGCAAGCTGGCGCTGCTCGAACTCGGCGCCGAGGCGAGCACCACGGTCAACTGAGCTCGAGCATGGCCAGCATCGACCCGTTCGAGTTTCGTCCTGCGACCAAGGACGAGATGCCGCAGATTCAGCGCCTTGGGGCCTACGTCTTCGCCGAACCGCAAGAGCCGGACGACGACGTTCTGCAGCCGGAGTGGACGCATTGCGCGTTCCACGGCGGGCAGGTGGCGGCAAGTTCGGCGGGATTCCCGTTCAAACTGCGCTTGAACGGCCGCGGCGTCATGGCCGATGGCGTCACCGCCGTGGGCACGGACCCGGGGTTCCGCCGCCGCGGGCTGGTGCGGCGGCTGATCGGCGACCGGCTGAAGCTCGCCTACGAGCAAGGGCAGCCGGTGGCCATCCTGTGGGCGTCGATGGGCGCCATCTACCAGCGCTTCGGCTACGGGCTGGCGTCCAGCCAGGTGGAGTACGCCTTCGACCCGCGCTTCGCGGAGTTCCAGTACGGCGAGCCAGCCTCGGGCTACGCCCGGCGGCTTGCCAAGCGCGACGCCGTGCCGGTCGTCAGCAAGCTCTACCGCCGCTTCATCGAGCCGCGCAACCTGCTGCTGCACCGGGCGCCGATCCTTTGGGATCTGCCGTTCCGTGAACGAAGCGAGCAGCCGAAGACGTACTGCGCCGTCCACTACAACGACGACCACATCCCCGACGGCTACCTGCTGTACACCCTGCGCACCCAGCAAGAGCCGAGCGGCGATCCGATTCCGGACCAGGAGCTGGCGATAGCCGATTTCGTCTGGCGGGACATGAACGGCTATCGTGGGCTTTGGGAGTATCTGCGCGGGCACGACCTGGTGGGCAAGGTCACGACGGCGTTCGCCGCCGAAGACGACCCGGCGCCGTCGATGCTGCTGGAGCCGCGCATCCTGCAAAGACGCGCATCGGACGGCATCTGGCTGCGCGTGGTGGACGCCGCCAGGACGCTTGCCGAGCGCGGCTACGACCACGCCGGCGAAACGACCTTGGCCGTGACCGAGGATGCGCTGTGCCCGTGGAACGCCGGCTGCTACCGCCTTGCCACCGACACCACCCAGGCGGAAGCGGAAAGAACCAGCGCCGAGGCCGAGATCGCCATCACGCCGCAAGGGCTTGCTTCGCTGCTGGCCGGCCACGCCTCGTTAAGCCACTTGACGCGCATCGGCCGTGCCGAAGTGCGCAGCGAGCGCCGTCTGCCAACGCTGGACGCGCTGTTCTCCACGAACTACCGGCCGCACTGCATGAACGGGTTCTGAGCAATCGGCCGGCTGTCGGCACGGTCGAAAGGAGGAACGGAGATGACAACCGTGTCGCAAGCGCGGCTGGGCAAGTGGTTCGAGGAGTTCCGCGCCGAGAATGTGGCGCAGGGCGTCCAACAAGGCATGGAGCAAGGCGTCCAACAGGGCATCGAGCAGGGCGTCCAACAGGAACGCGCCCGAGGGCTGGCGCGACTGCGGCGCCAGACGGCGATCAAGTTCGGTGCGCCAACGGCCGAGCGGCTGGCGGACCTGCTCGGCGCCGTCATCGCCGCGGAGCAGATGGAACGCGTGGGCGATTGGATCGTGGAGTGCGGCCGTGGCGAGGATCTGCTGGAGCGCGTGTCCGCCATGCGCGCGAACGGTGGCGACGGAAGTTGAGCCGACGCAGCCGACGCCGTGGGGCGGATCGGCTACTTGCACACTGAAAAACAACGAGTTGCATCACCCGCAAGCGCCAAACCGCGGCAACTACACACCGCTCCGAGTTGCGGAAAGTCGGGCTGGTGTGCCGCTTCCAATACCGTGTGCTGTTGTGCAGAACGACGAGGACATGTGGAACTGGGCAGCGTGAAGTTGTGCTGGTTTGGGAGAGTCGAGCTGCTGCGATGAAGTTCATGTGCCAAGTGGAACATGCGACACTGCCCCCCATGCGCGACTTCAACACCGCTGGCCCCATCATTGCGGAAGACCACTACCACATTCCGCCCTTGGAACGCCTGGACCTCGAGGAGGTGCTGCGCCTGATCGAGCGCAAGCGCTACTTCGTGCTGCACGCCCCGCGGCAGACCGGCAAGACCACCGCGCTCTTGGCGCTGATGGAGAGGCTCAATGGCGGTGGGCGCTACCGTTGCGTGTACATCAACGTCGAAATCGGCCAATCGGCGCGGGAGGACGTGGGTGCCGCCATGCGCGCCATTCTGCGCACGTTGGCGCAGGAGGAAGAAGCCGTGCTGGGCAGCGCGCACTTGCGTGGCATCTGGCCAGACGCGCTCGACGCTGGCGGGCCCCACGGGGCGCTGCAGGAGTCGCTGGCCCGCTGGGCCGATGCCGAAGAGAAGCCGTTGGTGCTGCTCATCGACGAGATCGACGCGTTGATCGGCGACACCTTGATCGCCGTGCTCCGCCAGCTGCGCGCCGGCTACCCCAAACGGCCGCGCCGCTATCCCCACAGCGTCGTGCTGTGCGGCGTCCGCGATGTCCGCGACTACCGGATCTGGTCCAGCGCGGAGAACTCGGTGGTACTCGGCGGCAGCGCGTTCAACGTGAAGGCCCGCTCGCTGCGCCTCGGCGACTTCTCGAAAGCCCAAACGCACGCCCTGCTGCGCCAGCACACCGAAGCTACCGAGCAGCAGTTCCACGAGGATGCGTTGGCTGAGGTCTGGTGCAGAACCCGTGGCCAGCCGTGGCTGGTGAACGCGCTCGCGGAGGAGGCGTGCTTCCACAGCCGCGCGGGCCGCGACCGCCGCCAGCACATTACCAAGGACGCCATTCGCGACGCCGTGGAGCAGTTGGTGCTGCGCCGCGAAACCCACCTCGATCAACTCGCTCGACAGCTTGAGGACGAGCGTGTGCGCCGCGTGATCGAACCCCTGTTGTGCAGCGACGCCGGCATCGAGGACGTTGCCGCGGACGACATCGAGTACGTGCGCGACCTCGGCCTCGTCGGTCGGCACGACCCCGTGGCCATCGCCAACCCCATCTATCGGGAAGTCGTGCCGAGGCAGCTCACGCATGCCGCGCAGGCGATGCTGCCGCTCGACGCTCCGTGGTACGTCGGCGAGGACGGACGGTTGCGGATGGACGAGCTGATGCGTAGTTTTCAGGACTTCTTCCGCCAGCACTCGGCACACTGGGTGGAGCGATTCCAATACCGCGAGGCGGGCCCGCAGTTGCTGCTGCAAGCGTTTCTGCAACGCATCGTCAACAGCCGAGGGCGAATCGAGCGCGAATACGGCGTGGGCCGCGGCCGCACGGATCTGACGATCTTCTGGCCCGCCGCCGCTGGCGGCGCGGAGCGCCGGATCGTCATCGAATGCAAGCTGATTCGGCGAAGCCGCGAGTACACCATACGCGAGGCGCTCGGCCAGATCAGCGCCTACATGGATGCCTGCGACGCCGACGAAGGACATTTGGCGTTGTTCGACCGCGACCCCGACAGACCTTGGCAGGAGAAGGTCTTTCGCGAAGAACGGCCGGCGCCCGCCGGCACCATCGTCGCGTGGGGCATGTAGGCGTTATGCCGCGACGGGACGTTGCTCCGTCGCGGCATTGCGTTGCCGCGTAGCGGGCAGGTATGTTGTTCGGCGTACTTGGCTGCCCACGGAGTTCCCAGTGACCCCTATTCGCGCCGTGCGCTGCCATGCCATCAGCGACGACATCGCCACCGTCACCTTGGATGACCTGCAACTGCCGGCCCCGGCCCCCGGCGAAGTTCAAGTACGGCTGAAAGCCTGTGCGGTGAACTTCCCCGACCTGCTGATGATCCAGGGGAAGTACCAGCACAAGCCGCCGCTGCCCTTTGCTCCAGGCGGCGAGGCGGCCGGCGACGTCGCTGCCGTCGGCGCTGGCGTCGACAACGTGAAGGAGGGCGATGCGGTTTGCTTCGGCGCCCGTACGGGATGCTTTGCCGAAGCGTTGAACGTGCCGGCCGCGGCGGTGAAGCCGATCCCCGGCACGATGACCTACGAAAAGGCCGCCTCCTACGGCACTGCCTACATGACCGCCTACGTCGCGCTCAAAGTGCGCGGCCAACTCGAAGCCGGAGAGTGGCTGCTGGTGCACGGCGCCACCGGCGGCGTCGGCATGGCGGCGGTGGACCTGGGCAAGCACTACGGCGCCAAGGTCATCGCCACCGGCGGGCGGGACGACAAACTGGCCGTCGTTGCTTCCCGCGGCGCCGATGCGGTCGTCAACTACACGCTGCCCGACGGTTCCCTCGGCGGCTTTCGCGGCAAGGTCAAGGAGATCGCCGGCAACGGCGGCGCCGACGTGATCTTCGACCCGGTAGGCGGCAGCGTCTTCGACGAATCCATGCGCTGCGTCAACTGGCGCGGGCGCATCCTTGCCATCGGCTTCACCAGCGGCGTCTGGCCGCAAGCGCCGGTGAACCTCATTCTGATCAAGAGCATCTCGGTCATCGGCGTTCGCGCCGGCGAAATCGGCCGCCGCGACCCGCAACTGGGCCGCCGCAATCAGGACGCGCTGTGGGAGCTGGCGCAAAGCGGCGCCATCGCCCCCCACGTCTGCGCCGGGTTTCCGCTGGAGCGAGCGGTCGACGCCATGCGCATGCTGGAAAGGCGCGACGTCGTGGGCAAGTGCGTGGTGACCATGAACGGCTACCAGATGGCCAGCTGACCTGCCGGGTTGCATCCGCGCCGCTTGGCAAACCGCGGCAAACGCCGCGTCTGCTATTGTTCGCGCCCTCTGTTTGCCCGGACGCCTCGCGAATGACCGACTACAAAGTCGCCGACATCGGCCTTGCGGAGTTCGGCCGCCGGGAAATCGCCCTGGCGGAAGCGGAGATGCCGGCGCTCCTGGCGTTGCGCCGCAAGTACCAGGGGGCGAAGCCGCTGGCCGGCGCCCGCATCATCGGCTGCATCCACATGACCATCCAGACCGCGGTGCTGATCCGCACCCTGCGGGCGCTCGGCGCCGAGGTGCGCTGGTCTTCGTGCAACGTGTTCTCCACCCAGGACCACGCCGCCGCGGCGATGGCCGCCGACGGCGTGCCGGTATTCGCCTGGAAAGGGGAAACCGAAGCGGAGTACGAGTGGTGCATCGAACAGACCATCCTCAAGGACGGCAAGC
This sequence comes from Candidatus Azotimanducaceae bacterium, assembly GCA_965199875.1. Lineage (GTDB taxonomy): Bacteria > Pseudomonadota > Gammaproteobacteria > Pseudomonadales > Azotimanducaceae > VXYL01. Next base: position 2,024,426 of record OZ241346.1, read on the forward strand.
CCTGGGACGCGAATCTGCTGCTCGACGACGGCGGCGATCTGACGCTGATGATCCACCAGAAGCACCCCGCGATGCTCGACCGCGTCCACGGCCTCAGCGAAGAGACCACCACCGGCGTGCATCGCTTGCAGGAGATGCTCGCCAACGGCGAACTGAAAGTGCCCGCCGTCAACGTCAACGACTCCGTCACCAAGTCCAAGAACGACAACCGCTACGGTTGTCGGCACAGCCTGAACGACGCCGTCAAGCGCGCCACCGACATGCTGCTCGCCGGCCGGCGCGCCCTGGTGATCGGCTACGGCGATGTCGGCAAGGGCTCCTCGGCCAGCCTGCGCCAGGAGGGCATGATCGTGCGCGTCGCCGAGGTGGACCCGATCTGCGCCATGCAGGCGTGCATGGACGGCTTCGAGGTGGTTTCCGCCTATGTGGACGGCAGCAACACCGGCAGGGTGGAGGACGTCGACACCCGGCTTCTGGGCGAAACCGATCTTCTGGTCACCTGCACCGGCAACACCGGCGTTTGCGATTCCGCCATGCTCCAGCGGCTGAAGCCGGGCGCCATCGTCTGCAACATCGGCCACTTCGACAACGAAATCGACACCGCCTACATGCGCGAGCACTGGCGCTGGCAGCCGGTGAAGGAGCAGGTGCATCAGGTGTATCGCAGCGACGAAGACGGCGACTACCTGATCCTGCTTTCCGAAGGGCGGCTGGTGAACCTCGGCAACGCCATGGGCCATCCGTCCCGGGTGATGGACGGCTCCTTCGCCAATCAAGTGCTGGCGCAGATGCACATCTTCGAGCAGCGCTGGGCGGACCAGGACCCGGAACAGCGCGCTCCGGTTTCCATCGAGGTGCTGCCGAAGAGGCTTGACGAAGAGGTGGCGCGGCTGATGGTCGAAGGCTTCGGCGGCGTCGTCACCAAGCTGACGCAACGCCAGGCGGACTACATCAACGTCGCCACCGAGGGGCCGTACAAGCCGGAGGGCTACAAATACTGACGGGACGTTCGAGGCTGCTAATGACCAGCGACGGCGAACCGTTAAAGGATCAAGAGCAGGGAACAAGGCGCAGCGATGATCGCGCGGCAAGCACACGCCAACGACGGCTGTGGAGCCGAATCAAGCCCGTCGGCACTCGATCTCGCGTTTCGAGAACACCATCGGGCGGTCTTTCGCGCCGCGTTCCGCGTGATCGGCAGCGTCGCGGACGCCGAGGACGTGCTGCAGACGGTGTTTCTGAACGTGCTCAGGCGCTCCCGTCGCAGCGAAGACCCAACGGGGCGCTTGGGCGACCAGCCGGAACGCTTTCTGGTCCGCGCCGCCATCAACGCCGCCATCGACGTGCTGCGCAGCCGCAAGCCGGCGGTGGATGGAGATGCCGAGGCAGTCGTCGAACCCGTAGCCGCCGCAGACCACGAGAACGAAGTATGGCGCCGCGAGCTGCGGGCGCGCTTGCGCTCGGCATTGGCGCAGCTGGCGCCGCGCAGCGCCGAGATGGTGGCGCTGCGCTACTTCGAGGGCTACGGCAACGTCGAGATCGCCGCGGCGCTGAACACCACCGCGTCGACCGTGGCGGTCACGCTGCATCGCGCGCGGCAAAGCCTGAAGGCACATCTTGGAGGCCTGGAGCATGAGCAGCAGGATTGACATCGACGACGACGTGCTGGAGCGCGCCTTCGCCGCGGTGCGCGACGACGAACCCAGCGCAGCGCAAACGAAAGCCGCGACGCAACGCGTAGCGGCAGCCCTGCGCGACGAGGCCAATGCGCCGCGAAGCGCTGGGCCCGTCGCGGACTACGCCGCGCTGGTGCCCGACTATCTGGCCGACCGCCTGCCGGCGGCACAGCGGCAGCTGTTCGAGGCGGAACTGCGCTCGTCGGCATCGCTGCGCCGGAGCGTGGCCGCCGGCAGCAGGCCGCAACGCCCGCGCGTTCAGCGCACTCCGGCGCCGCGCCGCGGTTTGCGGGCTGGGAGCGGTTCGCGAAGGTGGCGCAGGCCCTGGACATGGGCGGCGGCAGCGGCCGCGTTGGCAACCGTCGCGATCCTCCTGGCGCTGCCCGGGATCGCCATCGATCAGACCAAGCTGGCGCAGCTCGCCGCCGCCGACGGTGCGCTGTACCACGTTGCCGAAGCAGGCATCAAGCCGCTCGCCGCTGGCGCCTGGATCGACGGCGGACAACGCCTGCGCACGGCCAAAGACGCAACCGCCGTGCTGACGTTGCTGGACGGCTCTGAAGTCGAAGTCGGCCGTGGAACGCAGCTCAGCCTGTCGCGCCAGCGCTCCGGCAGCCGCATACAGATCGATCGCGGCCGAATCATCGTGCAGGCGGCGCCGCAGGGCGCTGGTTCCCTGCACGTCGCCACCGACGAGCTGCTGGTTGCGGTGCAAGGCACGATCTTCGGCGTCAGCCACGGCACGCAGGGTTCCCGCGTGGCCGTGGTGGAGGGCGAAGTGGAAGTCCGCGCCGGTCGAACGCAGACGCGCTTGCAGGCCGGCGGCCAGTTCGCCAGCCGCGACGCCGCCGACTCGTCGCTGGAGAGCGCGGTTGGATGGAGCCGGCACGCCGGTCGCTACATCGCCGCGCTGCGCGAGTACGCGCACTTGAAGCGGCACGGCGCCGGCCTGCTGGCGACGACGTCGCGCCATTCCACGCGGCTGCTCGACCTGTCGCCGTCCGGCACCTTCGCCTATCTGGCCGTGCCCAATGCGCCAGCGGCGATGGCCAACGCCGTGGAGACCCTGCGCCGCCTGCGCGCGCGCCTGGGTGCGGATACGCCAGCACAGCCAATCGCATCGCTCGAGACGGCGCTGCCTTGTTTGCGCGAGGTCGGCGAGCATCTGGGCGCCGAGACGGTGCTGACGCTTGGCGTCGCGGAGCGCGCCGCGGCGCTGCTCTCGCTCGCGGAAGTAAGGCCGGGCGCGGCGGCGCTCTTGCGCGACGCCTTGATCGACTGCGCGACGACGCTGGCGCCCGAGGAGTTGCCAATCGTGCTGGTGGACGCGCCAGCCGAGGCGCAGCCGAACCAGCTGTCGATCTGGCTGCGCGAGGACCTGCTGGCCGCCTCGACGTCGCCCGCCGTGCTGGCGGAGCTGGAGACGCATCTGTCGGGAACCGCCAATCCCTTCGCCAGCGGCGAACTGCGCACCCGCTTGGCGGAGTTCTACGCAACCGGCGCGTCCTACCTCGGCGGCATCGACTTCCGCGTCGGCGAGCTCCACGCCGCCGGCGCCGGCATCGAGAGCGCGGTTGCCGAGTGGCAGACAACGGCAGAACGCTCGTCGCTCGCAGCCGTGCTTCAGCTGACGGAAGGGACGAACGAAGCGCCGTTTCGTCTCGACCGGCCGGCGCCGATCGGCGCACTGGATTTCTTCTCGGCGGAAGCGGACTTGGCGGCAGCGGCGGTGATGGACGTCGACGCCTTGCTGGCGGCGACGCTCGGGGAGTTTGCGGCCGCGGAAGAGTTGCGCGCCGTCGGCGGCCTCGACTTCCTGGACGATCTCGCCGCGGCCCTCGGTGGCGAGTTCGCCATCGGCATCGACGGCCCGCTGTTGCCGACGCCATCCTGGTTGGCGATCGCGGAGGTTTACGACGACGCGGGGTTGAATCAAGCGCTGCGAACCTTGGCGCAGCGCATCAACGAAGTCGCGGCGCTGCGCGGCGACGACACGTCCGCCTCCTGGTCGCGCGACGACGGTGGCCGCTATCCCGTGCATCGCTTGGCGATTGCGCGCGACGGCGGCGGCGACTGGTCCATGCGCTACGCGATCCTGAACGGCTACCTCGTCGCCGCGCCCAGCCCGCAGCTGATCGAACGCGCCAGGCGGACCTACCAGTCCGGCGCGGACTTGACGACCACGGCGGAGTTTCGCGAGCTGCTGCCGGCGCAGGCCGACCTCGGCTTTTCCGCAATGGCCTATGCGCGCTATGCGGACGGACTGCTGGCGGTGCTGCCGACGGACGGGCTCGACGACCGCCAGCGCCAAGCCATCGACAAGCTGCGCGAGCTGGTGGGGCCGGTGTTCGCTGGCGTGTACGCCGAACCGGACCACGTCCGGCTGGCGTTGAACGCCGCCGGTGCCGTGACGCCGATGGAGCTGGCCATCCTCGCCAGCGCCGGGCTGCTCGGCGACGGTGTGCCGTCGCCGCAATACGAAGGCGAGGACGGCGCTTGACCAACGCTGCCGAGACGCCCCGCGAACCTTGGCTGGCGCTGCACGACCTCGCCGTGCGGCTGGGCGGCCGCACGGTGCTGGACGGACTGAACGCCAGCCTGCGCGGACGCTGCGTCGGCCTGCTGGGGCCGAACGGCGCCGGCAAGACGACCCTGCTGCAAACGCTGCTCGGCTTCCATCGGCCAAGCGCCGGCGCCGCGCAGCTGTTCGGCCTTGACGTGGCCACTCAAACGCGGCAGGTGTACGCGCTGATCGGCTACATGCCGGAACGCGACAGCTTCGTCGCCGGCATGAGCGGCGTGCGTTTCGTGCGCATGCTGGCGGAGCTCTCCGGCCTGGCGCCGAACGAAGCGCTGCACCGAACCCACGAGGCGTTCTTTCGCGTTGGCCTGGGCGAAGCCCGCTATCGGCGCATCGAAACCTACTCCCAGGGCATGAAGCAGCTCGCCAAGCTGGCCCAGGCCATCGTCCACGGACCACGGCTGCTGCTGCTCGACGAGCCCACCAACGGCCTGGACCCGCCAGCGCGAGACCGCATGCTGCGGCTGATTCGCGGCATTCGCGACGCTGCTCCGGAAACCGGCGCGCGCCTGATCGTCTCGTCGCATCTGCTGCACGACATCGAGCACTGCTGCGACGAAGCGCTGATCCTGAAGGACGGCCGCATCGCCACCAGCTGCGATCTGGAGCAGGAACGACGCGCCAATCGGAAGTTCCTCACCCTGGAGGTGAAGGGCGACCAAGAGCGCTTCGCCAGCGGCTTGACCGGCTTGGGCTGCGAGGTGGGCCTGGCCAGCCGGCACCGGCTGCGCGCCGTGCTGCCGGCGCACGTCGAAGTCGCCGACCTGTACGCCCTGGCGGCTTCGGAGGCCGTGCAGATCAGACGCCTGGAGAGCAGGCGCGACTCCCTCGAGGACGTCTTCCTACGCGCCATGGACAGCGAATGAGCGCCCGCAAGTACACGACAAGCCCCTACCATGGCACGTTGGCGCCCGATGGCCGCAAGCCCCTCGTGATCGCCCGCTACGCGCTCGGCCGGCTGTTCGACTCGCGGTTGTTCGTGGCCTTCTGCCTCGTCTGCACCGTACCGACGCTTGCGCTCGCCGGGGTCGTCTACGCGTACTCCAACGCCGGCCTGTTCGCATCCTTCATGGCGATTCCCGAAATCGCCGCGGAGCTGGATGCCAGGCTGCTGACCGCGTCGCTCTCCATCTCGACATGGGTTTCGTTTCTGGTCGTGCTGGTGGCCGGGCCGGCGCTGATCGCGCCGGACCTCGCCAACAACGCCATGCCGCTGTACCTCTGCCGCGGGCTGCGCAAGCGCGACTACGTGCTCGGCAAGCTGCTGGCGCTGCTGGCGATCGCCGGCGTCACGACGTGGATTCCCGGCGCGTTGCTGGTTATGTTCGCCGCGGAGCCGGCGCTGCACCTGTCGCTGCTGGCGGGCATCCGGCTCGCCCTGGCGCTAACGGCCACCACCCTCGCATGGACCGGCTGTCTGGCCATGATCGCCTTCGCCCTTTCGGCCTGGGTGAAGACGCGGCCCGCCGCCACGCTTGGCTTCCTGGGCCTGTTCGTGGTGGCCGACGTGAGCGGCGACGTCGTCAACGCCATCTTCGGCGGCTGGGTGGGCAGCGCCCTCGACCTCACCGACGCCATCGACGTGGTGGGCCGGACGCTCTACGGCGCGACCGCCGTGCCGCAGCCATCCGCGCTGCCCGTTTGGGCCGCTTGCGCCGCGCTGCTCGTCGGCACCGGCGCCGCGGCGGCCGCGCTGGCGCGCCGGCTGCGCGCTGGCGAGCTGGCGACATGAAGCCGTCGCCGAAGGAGCAGCAGCTGATACGGCTGCAGGACGTCTCCAAGTTCTACGGCGACGTGCTGGGCGTGAACCGGATGGACGTCGACTTCGAGCCGGGCATCACGGGCCTCGTCGGGCCGAACGGGGCCGGCAAGTCGACGCTGATGCACTTGATCGCTGGCCTCACGCGACCGAGCCGCGGAAGGATTCGCGTCCTCGGCATCGACGCCGGCAAGCGCGGCGAATGCGAAAGGCTGTACGCCCGGCTTGGCTACTGCCCGCAGCACGACGCCTTTCCCCCGGCGTTGACCGGGCGGCGCTTCCTGGCCGGCTTCACGCGGCTGCGCGGCTTCTCTCCGGCGCAGGCGGATCGGCTGGTCGACCAGGCGCTGGAGCGTGTGGGCTTGACTGACGAGGCACAACGACCCATCGACGCCTACAGCAAAGGCATGCGCCAGCGCATCAAGCTGGCGTGGGCGATCTGCCACCAGCCCAGCGTGCTGATCCTGGACGAACCGTTGAACGGCCTCGATCCGCAAGCCCGCGCCGAAGCCGTCGCCGTGTTCCGCGAGTTCGGCGAAGCCGGCGCCCACGTGCTGATCTCCAGCCACATCCTGCACGACCTGAACGCCATCTGCGACCGCATGACGTTTCTGCACGAGGGCGCGATCGTCGCCGAAGGCGACATGGCTGGCCTCGACGAACGGCTGGCGGAGCAGTCCGCGCCGGTACGGATTCGCGCCGAAGACGCCGCCGCCATCGCCGCCCGGCTGTTCGCGGACGGCCACTTGCTGCAAGCCGAGCTGCACGAGGACCAGCACGGCCTGACCGTGCGCGTACGCGATGCCGACGCCTTCCTCCTCGCCTTCAACCAGCTGGTGGTGCGCGAAGGCTGGCGCATCGAGGCGATTGGGCCAGCCGACGAGACCGCCCGCGCCGCCTATCGGCACTGGGTGACGGACGGCGCGCCGTGAACCCGGGGGCGGACTCCATGCCGAGCGCGACCGGGGCGGCCCTGTGGTGGCGCCAAGCCTGCGCCGTGGCGGCATTGGAGCTCCGCCGCGCACTCGGCACGCGCCGCGTGCTGCCAGCCTTGGCGCTGGCCTTGCTGCCGGTGGCGGCGATGGCGGCGAGCGGGCTGTTCGCCGACCACCAACCCACCGTGGCCACCGCCAAGACGAGCTTCGCCCCAATCTACAGCAGGCTGCTGCTGGGCGTCTGCCTGTTCTTCGGCTGCGCGCTGGTCTTCTCGCAACTGTTTCGCGGCGAAATCCTGCGCCGCAGCCTGCACTTCTACTTCCTCTCGCCGCTGCGCCGGGAAGTGTTGATGGTTGCCAAGTACGGCGCTGGCCTGCTGGCGACCGGCGCGTTGTTCGGCGGCGCTGCGGTGCTTTCCTTCCTGCTGATCTACCTGCCCCTCGGCAGCGCCTGGCTGCTTGACGACTTCGCCGCCGGCCCCGCCCTCGGCCAGCTGCTTGGCTATCTGGGCACGACCCTGCTCGGCTGCGTGGCGTACGGGGCGTTGTTCCTGCTGTTCGGCGTGCTGTTTCGCAATCCAATCCTGCCGGCTGCGGCGCTGTTCGGCTGGGAGGCCTTGCACTTCCTGCTGCCGGCGAGCCTGCAAGCGGCAAGCGTGCGGTTTCACTTGAAGGGCCTTGCACCGCTGCCCGTTGGCGAGTCCGCCGAAGTGTTCGGCCTGCTCGCCACGCCGCCGACGGCCTGGGTTTCCGTGTTGACGCTGCTGGCGCTCGCCACGGTGGCGCTGGCAGCCGCGGCGGCGCGGCTGCGGCGCCTGGAGATCGGCTACTAGAGCGACTTCATCTCCTCGACCAGCGCGTCCGCGTTCGGGAACTCGCCGGTTTCGTGCTTGGAATAGACGAGCTTGCCGTCGACGTTGACGTCGAAGATGCCGCCGGCGCCTTCGATGAGGAACGAATCCGCGCCGAAGGCTTCTTTGATTCGTGCAGCCAAACTGACCGCTTCCGGCTTGTAGCCTCAGGAAGTGCAGTAGGTGATGGAAACGTCCATGGGTTGTGGTCTCCTTGCGTTGTCGGTAAGACGAACGGGCGGCTAGTAGCGTCCGCCCAGCTTGGTGTGATCCCACGTCACGTAGCGCTCGGGCGTGAACTTCAACACCACTCTCTTGGCCGCAGTCCGGCCCAGGGATTCGCGCAGTTTCTCCTTGGCGGCCGCATCCAGCGCCCGCCCCTGGGAGTTGATCGCCAGCAGAGTGTCCTTCACCTCCTCGGCGTCGTCAATGACCGCACAGCGGGCGTACACCACCACGCCCTTCAGTTCGGCGTACTCCAAGCCGCTTTCCACCAGCAGCGTCGCCTTCGCATCCCGGCGCCAGTTGCGCACCTTCTGGCTCCTGCCGAAGGTGGTGCAGTAGAAGCAGCCGCCGTCGTCCCGGGAGAACCACATCGGCATCGGATGCGGATAGCCGCCCCTGCCGTTGGAGACGATGATCAGCGTCTTCTGGGCGTCCAGATAGTCGTTCATCTCGGTGTCGGTCATTTGGATCGACTGGCGGCGCGACGGCATCTAGGCTGCTCCTTGAACTCGTTGCGGATGCGCTCGCTATGTTCGCCTACTTTCGGCAAGGAGGGAACGCCCGGCAGCAACAGCGCCGCGTTCGGATGCGCCGGCATGTCGATGGCGCCGGTTTCGCTGTCCACGCGCTGGCGGCGCAAGTGGGGATGCCCGGAGAGGCCTTGCAGATCGTTGACGGCGCCGTAGGCGATGCGGGCGGCGCGCAGCTTGGCCTCCATTTCGGCGCGATCGTGGCTGGCGAAGCAGGCCTGCACCAGGCCATCCACTTCGGCGCGTCTCTGCAAACGCTTCGGATTGGTCGCGTAGCGCGGATCGCCGATCAGTTCCGGGCGTTGCAGAACGTCGGTGGCGAAGGACGCCCACTCGCGGTCGTTCTGCACGGAAATCACCAGCGTCGCGCCGTCCTTGGTGGTGAAGCCGCCGTACGGCGTGATGGACGGATGCGCCAGGCCGATGCGTTCGGGGCCAGCGTCGGCGTAGTCGTGCTGCAACAGGGGCACGGACATCAGCTCCGCCACGATGTCGAACAACGACACCTTCACGGCGCTGCCGACGCCGGTGCGCTGCCGCTTGAGCAACGCCTCGCTGATGCCAAGGGCCGCCGACATGCCGGTGGCGTAGTCGCAGATGGACACCCCCACGCGCCCGTATTCGCCGGGGGCGCCATTGATGGAAATCAGCCCGGCTTCCGCCTGCACCAGCAGATCGTAGGCCTTCATGTCGGCGTACGGGCCGCTCTCGCCGTAGCCGGAAACGTCGCAGGTGATCAGCCGCGGGAACCGCTGCCGCAGTTCACCGCTGTCGAGCCCGGCGCGGGCCGCCGCGCCGTGGGCCAGGTTCTGCACGAACACGTCGGCGCGTTCGAGAATGCGCAGCAGCAGTTGCCGGTCGGCAGCGCGCTTGATGTCCACCACCAGCGACTCCTTGCCGCGATTGATCCAGGCGAAGTAGGCGGACTGGCCGTTGGCGGCCGTGTCGTAGCCGCGCGCGAAGTCGCCGTCGGCGCGTTCGAGCTTGATGACCCTGGCGCCGGCATCGGCCAGCCGGCAGGTGGCCAGCGGCGCCGCCACCGCCTGCTCCAAAGCGACGACGAGGGTGCCGACGAGGGGCCTGCCGTCGCTTGCGGCCTCCCGCTGCGTTCGTTCGTCAACGCCGGCCGCGTCCGTCGCAGTTGCGCTCATCGAGCCATTTTCGCCGCCCTTGCCGCCTTGCCGCAACGATCGGTGTACGCCGTTTTAGTGCAAAGCGAAGAATTCGTTAGAGAAGCAGTTTGCGGAAGACGGCCTGGCGGCGTCTGGGCTTGAGGCGGCCCTCGCAGGCGCTGGCGCGGGGCACGCAGCCGCCGGCGATGGCGCGCGAGAGGATGCGTCCGACGGTGGAAACGCTCAGGCGCCGGATGGGCGCCTTGCCCATGCCGGCGGCGCACAGCGCCTCGAAGCGCCGGATGGCCAGCAGGCGTTCGCGGGCCGGCGCCGGCAGCTCGGCGCCGCACCTCAGCCAGCGGGTGCTACGCTACTCGCCCAGGCGCGTCGCAAGTGCCTTGCCCAGCTCGTCGTGGCCGCCGGCGAAGGCCCAGCCGGCAGGCGCGCCGTCGAAGACATGGTCGCGGAGCGTCGCGTCCGCGCCTCGCGCCAGCAACTTGTCTACCAGAGCGCCGTTGCCGTCGAAAGCGGCCAGGTGCAGCGCCGTGGCGCCGTCGCCGCGCCGCGCGTCGATGTTCGCGCCGGCGTCCAGCAGGGCGAAGAGGATGGTGGCCTCGCCGAGCGCGGCGCTTTCCAAGACCACGCCTTCGGCGGGCGCCGCGCGGACGTCGACGTCGCGGACCGCTTCAGCCAGCCGGCCCTGCTGGTGCGCGTGGAACAGCGCGGCGAGCGTGGCATAGACGGCGTCGAGCTTTGCCCCGCCCCGCCCTAGCGCACTGGCCATGGCAAGCGTCAAGCCTGCTTCCCTGGGGTGGCCGCTGCTGGCGAGCAGCCCCAGCGTGTTTTCGCCGGGGCCGCCGCGGTAGGTGTAGCACACGGCGTTGGGGTCGCTGCCGGATTCGATTAGAAGGTCGATGACCTCCGTGGCGTTGGCTGGCGTCTTCTGTCGCCAGTCTTCGAAGCCGTTGGCGCCGAGGTAGTTCAGCAGCGTGCAGCGGTGCGGGCGGGACGAACGAGCAGTCGCGAGTTCGGGCCGCTCGCGCAGCGCTTGGCGCAGCATCTCGATGTCGCCCTCTACGACGGCGTCCGCGGCTCGCTCGAATGCATGGTCGAAGCCGGGGTCTGGCAGCGGGGTGATGGCGACGTCGTCGTGCTCGGAGAGCTGCTCCGCCAGGGCGTAGCGGCCGTTCGCCAAGGCAACGTCGAGTGGCGTCTGGCCGGCGAAGTTGAGCGCTCTCGCATCCGCTCCAGCGGCAAGCAGCGCATTCAGCGTGGCGGCATCGTCCGCCGCGGCCGCCAAGTGCAGCGGCCGCTCGCCGTCGTCGTCCGCCACGTTGGGATCCATGCCGCCAGCGAGCAGCAGTTCGACCACCGGCGCAGCGTTGTCGCACAACGCCGGCGGCGCATCTTCCCGACTTTCCCCTTTGCCCCCTCTGCGGGCGATCGCACGGCATAGCCACAGATGATCCGCGGGCACGAACGACGGCGCCGGCTGCGCCCGCACGGCTTCGGCGTCGCCCTTGAAACAGGCGGCTGCCCAACGATCGGCAGCACGGACTTGGGCGCCATCGGCACCATGGTCGCGCAGCAATGCCGCTATCTCGTCTCGGTGCAGACAGGTGGCGAGGGCGAGCGGCGTGCGCCCGTCCCGGTCTTGGAAGCTGGTTCGGGCACCCTGCTCGAGGAGCGCCTGGACAATCGCCGGATCGTTGCCCAGCACCACGGCTTCATGCAGACAGTTGCCCTTGAAGCCCCACGCGCCCATGGTCCAGTTCGGGTCGCCGCCATGCTGCAGCAGAAGGCGTACCAGCGACAAGTCGTCGTGGCGCAGGGCCTGGGGCAAAGCGTGGCAGACGTGCCACTGCGGCGGCTCCGCGGCCAGCAGCAGTTCGAGACTCTTCACATCGCGGACGCGCACGGCCTCCCACATCGCGCAGCCTTCGTACAGCGTCGGGCCGTCGTCGATGTCGGCGCCGGCGCGCAGCAGCAGTTCGACAAGCCCCGGCTGTCGCGCCCGCCCCACCGCGGCGCCCAAGGCCGTGCGGTAGCCGCGGATGGTTTCGGCCTCGCGCGCGCCCACGTTTGCGACCGCCCCGAGGTCGATGAGCCGCCGGGCAATCTCCAGCCTCGCCGCACGGGTGTTCTCGTCGCCGTTTCGGTAGCGGGAGTTGCAGAGATAGAGTAGCGGCGACCAGCCCTTCGGTGGCAGTTCGCGGTTGACGTCGCCGCCAAGTTGCGGTGGTTCAGCCAGCACGAGCGCGCACGGAATCGAGCGTGCGCGGAGGTCCGGGTAGCGCTGCAGCAGGGCTTCGACGCGGTCCTCGTCGCCGGCCAAGGCTGCATCGACAAGCACGCGTTCGGCGTCGCTTGCGGCAACGGCGGCGACGTCGAGCGTCTGCCGCAGATGGTCCCAGCTCGCGAAACCCGCTTCGCGGGCCACCACAAGCCGTGCTTGCGCCGGCGCAATGCCCGCAGCGAGCAAGGCTCCGGCGCTCGGCGCGGCGTCCGGAATCGCTCGCAGCACGCGCAAGGCGACGCCGACGCTGCCGGCTGCAACCGCTTCTTCTACGCCCCTGGCGCGCTTCTCCAGTCGTTCGAGATCAAGGGGCTGTTCGACGAACACCAACGCCGTGCCTGCAATGGAAGAACTTCAGCAACTTAGCGCAGTCAGCCTTCGCTGGCGCAAAACGCACCGCCTTGACGATCGCAGACGGAATGTTGGGGCTGTCCGGATTCACCGTCACCTTCTCCAACCTCGAGTTCACCACCAAGTCCATGTCTTCCAGCGGTATCGAGCCGAGCAACACTCCCTCGCCGAGCACGAAGGCACCGGTGAAGCAAGACCGGTTCTCGAAGCGTACGAGCACCGGCCCGACATACGGCACCAGCATGTGCCGCCCGTCCGCCACAGTCGCTTCGCGTCGTTCGAGTTCCGCCAACTCCAGCTGCATGGCGACATGTTCCGGCACGCACAGGTTCACGGCACCAGTATCCACCGGTGCGCGAACCGGCAGCGGCGAGAGACCCGGAGCGCGCGGGTTGGACAAGATGATGCTGGCGTGGATCAAACCCATCGCCTTAGTTTACGTTGAAACGGCGTTGACCAGCTCCGGGGCGATTCAGCGCGTCGAGCCCCGCCTTTCCGCGATCCGCCTCGCCTCGTCGCGGACCGCCTTGGGGCTGGGCGCGGCTAGAACGGTCTTGCCATCCGAATCGCCTGTGGGAGCGTTGCTTCCAGTGCTCGCCGCTGTCGCGACGGTAAACGCCCATCAACATCTGCGCCGAAGTCGTGCAACAATCATAGTCCAGAGAAGGGGGAAGGGGAGAGTAGGCGATGGATGGCGACAGCTGGATACGCGCCGCCACATGCGGCGATCTAGCCGATGGCGAGGCGTTGGCTGTACCCGCGCCGGACGGGCGGACGATCGCCCTGTTCTTTACGGATGGCGGCTACCACGCCCTCGACAACCAGTGCCCGCACATGGGGTTTCCGCTGGTGCGGGGTTTGGTGCGCAACGGCACGGTCACCTGCGACTGGCACGGGCGCAGCTTCGATCTGGCCGGCGGGGGCTGCTTCCACTCCCAGTGCGACGACGTGCGGGTGTTCGAGACGGAGATCCGCGACGGTTCGGTGTGGATCCGCGTCAAGGCGGAAGCGGACGACCGGCGCGAAGCCAGGCTGCGGCTGCTGTGGGAAGGGCTGCTCGGCGACGATCGCTGGACGATGTCGAAGGCGATCGCCCAGCTTCTGCATGGCGGCGTGCCGGAGGCGGACATCGTCGAGCTGGTCGTGCGGCACGTGGGCCGGCACATCGCCAGCTCCCACGATCTCGATGCCGGCGACGACGTGTCGCGCCTGATCAACGGCCTCAAGGTGGGGCAGCGCTACGCGGGCGAGGAACGCCTGATCGCGCTGGCGATCGCGGCCCGCTCCGCCGCCGGGCCGGCGGCCGAGCGCAACGAGAACGTGCCGATGCCGCCGCCCTACGACTGGGAGCGCACGGCGCGCTGGGTGCGCAGCTTCTCCCGCGACCGCATGGGCAACCGCATCGAACGATGTCTCTACACCGCATGGACCGAGGGGGACGGCGATCGCATCCTGCCGCTGCTGCTGGAGTGCGCCGTCGAACCGCACTTCCTCGACTTCGGCGACAGCTTGATCTCGCTGGCCTACCTCGCGGAACTCCAGGAGCTCTTCGGCTGGGAGCAGGCCGGCGAACTGACGTTCAATCTCGGCGCCAAGCTGATCGGCCAGCCGCGCCAGGAACCGGAGCGCTTCCGCCGCGACGCGGTTGCGCGGATGCGCGAGCTGCAAGCCGGCCTCGAGGCGGCGGCCAAGGCCAGCGGGGACGCCGGTTTCGACGAGGACGCGCTGACCTCCGCGGTGACGAGCGTGGACATCCGCCGCTCGTTCGACGTGCTCGCGGGCGCGATTTCCGACGCATCGCTCGACCGCCTGATCACCACCTTCGTGCTGCTCGCGGCAGACCGGATGGCGCGTACGCCCGTGGCCGTGGACGCCGGCTGGCCCAACCTGACCCGCGAACTGAACCTCGCATCGTCGCTGCGCGCGGTGAAGAAGCACGGCGGTGCGCTGGCGGCGGCGAAGGGGCTGTTCCATGCGGCATGGCACGTATTCGCGGACCGCTGGATCAACATCGACCATCGCGCGCTCGGCGAGCCCCTGCCGGCCCAGCCGCCGCCCGCCGGCAACGAGGACGCGGCGGCCGCCGCGGTGCTCGAGTCGATCCAGATCCTCGATGTCGAGGCGGCCGGCGCCGGGGTCGCCGGCTATCTGCAGGCCGGCTACTCCGGCGATCGGCTGCTGCACGACATGGGCGCGGTCATTCTACGCGACGACACGGGCCACGAGATCCTGCCGACGCTGCGCACCGTGTTGGAGGAGTGGGGCATTGCGAACGGCGCCGATCCGGCGCTGGGCGCCGGGCATCCGGCCGGGGCGCAGTTGCTGGTGGGGCTGGCGCGCTATGCCACGGACGTGCGCTCGAACTCCGACGGGCGCTCCGCGGCGGTGACCGCGATGCGCTTCGCGGAGGGCAGAACCACCATCGAGATGTTCGAGTAGAGGGGCGATGAAGATGAATGTCGAAGACGGATTCGTTCGTGTCGCCGCCGTCGCCGACGTGCCGGCCGGCAAGGCCATCGCGGTGCGCGTCGAAGATCGCAGCGTGGCGCTCTTCAACCACGAGGGCACTTTCTACGCCACCGACAACCAGTGCCCGCACATGGGCTATCCGCTGATCCGCGGCCGCGCCAGGAACGGCGTGCTGCAATGCGACTGGCACGGCTGGAGCTACGCGATGGCGGGTGGCGGCTGCTTCACCGGCGGCTGCGACGATCTGGACACGTTTCCCGTCGAGGTGCGTGGCGACGGGATCCACGTCAAAGTCGCCGGCATCGCGTCGAGGCGCACCGGCGCCCACTACCTGCTGCTGAAGGAAGGGCTGCTCTCTCGCGACAACTGGGTGCTCTCCAAGGCCGTGGCGATCATGCTCGCCCAAGGCGTCTCGGAGGACGAGACCCTCCGGCTGCTGGTAACGCACCTCGGCCGGCACGTTGCCACCGAGCACGGCGCCAACGGCAGCTTTCGCTTGGCCTTGGTCGCCAACGGCATCAGCGTCGCCAGACGGCTGCCGCCGGAGGACCGATTGATTCCGCTGATGATGGCGGCGAAGGGCGCGTCCGGCCGGGCCGGCGACCGGCCGGAACGGCAGGTGCTGCCACCGCCGGTGACTTGGGAGAGGCTCGCCGCCTGGGTGCGCATGTTCTCCCGGGACCGCGACTGGGAAGGCATCGAGAAGTGCCTAGTCACGGCCCGCGGCCTCGGCGGCTGCGACGACCGCATCCTGCCGCTGGCCTTCGAGTGCGTGCTCGAACCGCACTTCATCGGCTTCGGCTTCAACATCGCCCACTTGGTGCGGCTCGGCGAGCTCTTGGACGAGTTCGGCTGGGATGCGACCGAGCAGCTCGTGTGCAATCTGGTCGCCAAGATGCTCGGCCGCCACCGGGGCACGCCGGACGGCGTTCGGCGGGAAGCCATCGGGGCCTATGCCGCGCGGCAAGCCGACCTCGGCGCATTGATCGAACCTGTGGACACGGTGCCTTTCGACGAGGACGCGTTCGGCGAAGCTCTGCTGTCGGGCGACCTGAACACGGCGTTCGACGCGCTCACCGCGGCCCTGAAGTCGGGCGTCCACGTCGACCGGATCGCCGACACGATGGTCATGCTCGCCGCCGACCGCATGGCGCGCACGCCGGTGAGCTTCAACCCGGGCTGGTGGGATCTCGCCGCGGAGATGCAGATTGGATCCGCCATTCGGGGCGTCCATCGCTGTGCGGGATACGCCTCGGCGGCAAAAGCCGCCTACCACGCCGCGTGGCAGTTCTACAGCGATCGGTGGCTGAACATCCCCAACCGTCCGCTGTCGCGGGCGACGCTGGACGCGGGAGACGAGACGACGGACGCCGACGCCGAGCGGGCGGCAATCGTGGACGCGGTCGAGTCGATCCGCATCAACGACGTCGGCCGTCTGGTCAGGACGCACCTGGCGGCCGGCCACCCGACGTCCGAACTGCTCCGGGAAGTCGCCCTTGCGCTCCTCAAGCACGACACTGGCTGGGACATCCTCGACACCCTGCGCGTGGTGTTCGACGAGACGGAGGCGTGCCGAGAACATCCCGCCGCGCACCAGCTCGTCGTCGGTCTCGCCCGCTTCACGACGGGAGCGCGACGCAGCAACAACAGCGACTCCGCAACCCGCACCGCAAGGCGGTTCGCCCGGCGAGAGACGGCGGTCGACCTGTATTAGCAGCCGCAATTGCCAACAACGCCGCGATCTCCGTCAGCTACGCCGCCGGCGCGGTGAGCGGCCACGCCGACGTGGAGCTGCGGCGCACCGACGCGGCGGCGGGCGAGGCGGGGCCGGCGACGATCCGCGCCGAGCTGGCGGCGGGCGCCCCGTTCGCCGTGGAAGCGGGCCTGACGGCGAACAACTCCGAGCTCGCGGCCGCGGACGGCTCGGCGTTCGAGGAGGGCGCTGCGTCGTTGGCCGCTGGCGACACGTTCGGCAGCTCGGTGCTGGCGACAGCCGCGGGGTCGGGCGCGGCGCAGGTGTCGGCAACCGTGGGTAGGATGCCGGAGACGGTCTGCGACGGCGCACCGTGCTGGACCGGCTTGGAGCTCGCCGCCGGCCCGACGCTGGTGCTGTTCCATGTGCCGCCGCTGGCCCAGCCGGCGCCGACGCCCGCTCCGCTGTTCGGCGACGATCTGCGTCTGCCGCTGCAATCGCTGATAGACGCCGGCGATTCGGCCGCCCTGAGCTGGCGGGCGTCGTCGTCCGATCCTTCGGTGGCGGCAGCGCGCATCCGCGGCGGCGAGCTGGTGGTGGAGCCGGTGCCGGGCGCGGAGGGCGTGGTGGAGATCGAGGTGGAGGCGGTGGGCGAGCACGGCCAGTCGGCGACCTTGCGCTTCATGGGGGCTGGCCCCCGCACGTTGTTCCGGAAGCAGCAGGCTCTAGCTGCCGGCTAGTGGATGCAGCCCCGGGCCGGCGCTTCGATGATCCGCTCCACGACGCCGTCGCGGACGCCGATGTAGCGCTCCCAGCGGTTCATGGTGACGTCCTGCTGATGCGTCAGCAGATGGAAGACGTCGCCCGGCGCAAGCGGCATCTCGCCGTCGCTCCGCAACGTCACGCCGTGGTGGTCGATGCTCGTCGCGGCGACTCCGGGGAAGCCCTCCAAGGTCGGCGGGCCGTTCGGAGCGCCGATGGCGTCTATCGGCACGTCGCCGATGGCGGTGTGCGCGTCGGGCCGCTGCAGGATCCGGCCCATCACGCGGGCGGCGAACTTGAACTCGCGCATGTAGGAATAGGGAACTTCCATGACGACGTAGGTGCCGCCCTCGATCTCCGTTACTTCGGGGAAGGTGGCGGCCACGTCGTAGGTCCAGGATTCGCCGGTGGACACCGTCTCGACGGCCATGCCCGCTGCTTCGATGGCGTGTTTGGCGGCCAGCACCCGCTCGATGCAGCGCCTGCCTTCCAGGAAGCGCTGTCGGCGGTCCGGGGAACGCACGCGCGGCACCTGATGGCTCATCACCCCGCGAAAACGCAAGCCCGGCGCGGCGGCGGCTTGGCGGGCCAGCCGCACGGCGCTGGCGACGGAGCGCACGCCGCCGCGGCGCATCATGGTGTCGACTTCGATCACCACGCCTATGGTCGCAGCGGCCTCCCGGGCCCCGGCGGCAAGCCTCTCGATCTGCTCTGCATCGTCGATGGCGACCAGCACGTCCGTATGTTTGGCCAGTGCTGCCAGCCGCTTGATCTTGTCGGCGCCGACGACCTGGTTGGCGATCAGCACGTTGTCCGCGCCGGCGTTGGCGAACACTTCCGCCTCGGACACCTTGGCGGCGCAGACGCCGCCCACGGTGCCGCCGGCGGCTCTCTGCATGGCGAGTATCTCCGGCGACTTGTGATTCTTGCCGTGCGGGCGCAGGCGAATCCTCTTGTCTCGATAGTGGTCGGCGATGACGGCGATGTTGTGCTCCAAGGCGTCGAGGTCGATCACCAGCGCCGGCGTTTCGAGGGTGGCGGCGAGCGCACCCAGGAGCGTCATGGCCCGGAACCCGCTCGGCTGCCTACGCAGCGGCTCACTGGAAAGCGCCCCTGGCGCCGACCGGCCAGGTGGCTTCCAGAACGCCGCCGCGAATGGCGTAGGCGAAGTCGTGCAGCGAGAACGCCGTGGCGATGTCCGCCGGAACCAGCCGCAGCCATTCGCCGATGGCGAACCGAGGCGCGTCGTCCGGGAGCAGAACCACGCCGTGCTCGGCGCTGCCGACCGACACTCTGCAACCATCGTGGCCGACCAGCCGAGGATCGCCGAAATCCCTGCCGACGGCCTTTTGGCCGCAGTCGAGAATGGCGCGATCTGCTTCGGGAACGCCGTTGACTCTGGCCGAGACGCTGACGGCGCCGACAAGGGCGTCCGCGCCCCACAAGGGCACGCCGTCGTCCCGCGCGACCACGTCGATCGTCCTAGCCAGCGCTTCGGCACGGCGTTGCGCCGCCTCGGTCGCCAGCGGTCGCAGGATGCGGACGTTGCGAAAGCCCGCCGCGGCGAACACTTCCGCTTCGGCAACGCCCCGCGCCGCGATGCCGACGACCGAGTCGCCAAGCGCGGAGACCTGCCGCCAGGCAATCGCCGGAGTCTTGTGGACCCAAGCCTCCACCCGCACCGGCCCTTGCCCCCGAGCGGCAGCGCAGTTCGCGTCCAAGCGCTCGACGTCCACCAGCAACGCCGGCGTGTCCAGTTCTTCCATGGGAGTGGCGACGGGCTTTGCGATGGGCCGCTGCATGGCGCAAGGTTAACCCGTCAACCCGTCCCGCGGACGGTTGCGCTAGACTCGATGAATCGTTCGAGGCGATTCGGTTGGGAGAGATGGTCGAGGTCTACTGGCAGCCTGGCTGAAGCAGCTGTCTCCGGGTTTTGGAGTTTCTGTCGGCCCGTGCGGTCGACTACGTTTCCAGGGATGTCGCCAACGACGGCGAGGCGAGGCGGCGCTTCGAGGCGCTCGCTGCGCCAAGCCTGCCCGTGGTGGCGACGCCGGGCCGCTGGGTGCTTGGCGTGGACCTGACGCAAGTGGCCGAATTGCTGGAACTGCCGTTCGAGCCTGCGCCGGCCCTGGCGCCCGCGGTGCTGATCGAAAGGCTGCGGCTCGGCTTGGCCACGGCGGTCTCGCTGGCCGGTCAGTTCCCCGTCGCCAACCTGGGCGACCGGCTGCCGAATCGAGACCGTACGACGTTGGCGCTGGCCAACCACGTCGTGGAGATCGCGGCCGGCTATCTGCAGGTGGAGAAGGGGCGCGAGTTCGACGTCGAAGTTTCCGCCGCCGTGCCGCGCCGGGAACTGCCGCCCGAAGCGCTGGCGGAGCGTTCGAGGAACCTCGCCGCGGCGCTGTGCAGTCCCGCCGATGCAGCGAGGCAGGTGCAGACGTTCTTCGGCGCGACGACCCTCCATGCGGTCTTGGAACGCACCGCTTGGCACGTGGCGCAACACACCCGGCAACTGGCGGCGTTGCTGAAGGGGCTGGGCATCGCGCCCGTGGCGGAGCTCGCCGACGAAGACCTGGCCGGACTGCCGCTGCCCGCCGAACTTTGGCAGTAGGCGCACCGGAGCTTCTTTTCGGAAGCTAGCCCGGCCTTGGCTTTTCGCGGCGCACCCAGCGGCTGGTGGCGCTTACGTCTTGCACTTCCTCGCCAGCCTTCTGCCAGCCGCTGAAGCCCGGTTCCAGGTGGGCGACGTTGCCGAACCCCATGTCCTGAAGCGCCTTGGCAGCCAGCGCCGAACGGCCGCCTCCAGCGCAGAACAGCACGATGCGCTTGTCTTCCTGGAACCAGTCCCGGTAGTAGACGCTGTTCGGGTCCGCCCAGAACTCCAACATGCCCCGGGGCACGTGCCTGGCGCCGGGAATGGTGCCCTGATCCACGCGCTCCTGGAGCTCTCGAATATCGGCCAGGAGCATGTCGGAGTCGCCAAGTTCGGCTTTCAGCTCCGCCACCGACAGATTCTCGATTTCCCGCTTCACCGCTTCGACGACGGCGAAGATGTCCTGGATCGCCAACAGGCCGTTCCTCGGGTTGCTTTGCGAGTCTGCGGTCTGTGGGAACGGAGCTGTGGCGCTGGCTCCGCGCTTAGGACGCAGCCGCCCCCAGGCTCCCCTCGACGAGGTCTTGCAGGCAGTCTAGGGCCGTGTGAAGAAGCGCCGCATGCCCCAGTTCCGCATGGCCGAAGTTGCTCGTTGGCACATGGAACGACAGTGCGGCGTTCAGCTTGCGCAGCCGGTTGTCGGCCGAGAAGGCGGAAAGCGCCACCACTTGCAGCCCGCGTTCGATGGCCGCCGCCGCGGCGTCGACGATGTTGTCCGACATGCCGGAGCTGGACAGCGCCACCAGAACGTCGCCTTGCTGGGCCAGCGTGGACAGCGGGCGCGCGAACACGGCGCGATAGCCGTAGTCGTTCGCCATGCAGGTAATCAACGCCGGATCGTTCAGCGTCATGGACGAAACGCCGCCCTTGTTGAGCAGATCCTGCGACAGATGGGATGCCACCGCCGCGCTGCCGCCGTTGCCAATCCAGAAGACTCGGCCACCCGAGGCGCGCAGCCCGTACCACAGGTCGGACAGCGCCGCCAAGCCCGCCGCCAGCGACAACGGTTCGCCACGCTGCTCGCAGGCCGTTTCCTCCAGGCACTTGGCCAGCCCGCGCAGCCTCGAAAGGGCGTCGAGACGCACGAAAATCGGCTCTGGATCGGCTGCCATCAAGGATCTCCCCCCGTGTCGGCAGGGAGTTTCCCTTCGCGGCGAACAGGTGTCAACCGCCTGAGCGCCAATCGTGCCAGTTACCCCGCGCTGCCATCTCGCTTGGCTGCCGCCTATACTTGCCGCCCATCGAACAGGCGGAAGGATCCATGCAGGAACTGGCGCGCGGCTATGGACTGATCGAAGGCCCGGTGTGGGTATCGGGTCGGGGGCTGCTGTTCAGCGACGTTCACGGCGGCGGCGTCTTCTGCCTGGCGCCGAACGGCGACGTGTCGACGGTGTTCCCGCATCGGCGCGGCATCGGCGGCATGGCACTGCACGAGCGCGACGGCATGGTCGTTGGCGGCCGCAACATCGCCTTCAAGGCATTTGCCGGCGGCGACAGCGTGGTTCTGCTGGACCGGGACCCGGACGCCGGCAACGTCGGCTACAACGACCTGACCACCGACGCCGCCGGGCGCATCTACGCCGGTTCCCTCGGCAGTCCGGTCTTCGACGCCGGGGAACAGCGCGCCGGAGACCTCTACCTGATCGACCTCGACGGTTCCAGCCGTGTCGTCGCGACCGACGTGCTGCTCACCAACGGCCTGGGCTTTTCGCCGAGCGGAGAGACGCTCTACCACAGCGACTCGCGGCGCCAAACGGTTTTCTGCTACGCCGTGGCCAGCAGTGGAGACTTGGGCGAGAAGCGGCCCTTCGCCGAAACCGCCGCCGGAGCGCCGGATGGCTTGGCGGTTGCCGAAGACGGTTCGGTCTGGGTGGCGGTGGCCGGCGGCAGCGTGGTGAGCGTGTTCGACCCGGGCGGTTCGCTGCGCGAGAACTTGCCGGTGCCGGTGCCGATGGCGACCAGCGTCTGCTTCGGCGGCGACGACTTGCGCGATCTCTACGTGGCAACCGGCTCCGACGGCATGCCGGGAGACCGGGAAGGCGCCGTCTTTCGCACCCGCGTCGAAGTGCCGGGCCTGCCGGTGCCCACCGCCAAAGTCGCCTTGGAAAGATAGGAGTTTCCCATGTCCGTAAGCACCTACTTGACCTTCGACGGCAACTGCCGCGAAGCGTTCGAGTTCTACCGCTCCGTCTTCGGCGGCAATTTCCACGTGCTCACCACCTTCGCCGAGAGCCCGGAGGAGACCGGGCTTGCCGATGCCGACAAGAACAATGTCATGCACGTCTCGCTGCCCATTGGCGACAGCGTGCTGATGGGCAGCGACACCACGCCCCACGGCCCGCCGCTCGCCGTCGGCAACAACTTTTCGCTGTCGGTGGATGGCGAAAGCCGGCAGCGAAGCGACGAACTGCTGGCCAAGCTGGCCGAGGGCGGCTCCGTAACGATGCCGATGCAGGAGACCTTCTGGGGGGCCTATTTCGGAATGTGTACGGACCAGTTCGGCATCAACTGGATGATCGTCTACGAGCTGGCCGGCTCCTGAGTGCCCACCGCCGACTTGTTCGGAATGTGTACGGACCAGTTCGGCATCAACTGGATGGTCGTCTACGAGCTGGCCGGCTGCTGAGGCACCCGGCCAGTCCTAGCCGCCGGCTTTGCCCTCCGCGGCCGGCGCCAAGGACGCTTCTCCGTCGCCCGCGCCTTGGGGCGTCTGCCCGCCGAGCAGCCGCTGCAGCGAATCCACCATGTTCACCGGCAGCGGAAAGACGATGGTTGAGGACTTCTCGCCGGCGATCTCCGTCAGCGTCTGCAGGTAGCGCAGCTGCATCGATCCCGGTTCGCTCGCCAGTTGCGACGCGGCTTCCACCAGCCTGGAAGACGCCTGGAACTCGCCGTCGGCGTGGATGATCTTGGCCCGCCGCTCGCGTTCCGCTTCGGCCTGCCTGGCGATGGCGCGGATCATGCTGTCGTCGATGTCGACATGCTTGATCTCGACGCTCGCCACCTTGATGCCCCACTGGTCGGTCTGCTGATCAAGAATGGTCTGGATGTTGTTGTTCAGCCGTTCCCGCTCGGCGAGCAGCTCGTCGAGTTCGTGCTGGCCGAGCACCGAGCGCAGCGTCGTCTGCGCCAGCTGGCCGATGGCCTCCATGTAGTTCTCGACGTTCAGCACCGCGTGGTCCGGGTCCAGCACCTTGAAGTACAGAACCGCGTTCACCTTCACCGAGACGTTGTCGCGGGTGATGAGGTCCTGGGTGGGAACGTCCATGACGATGGTTCGCAAGTCCACCCGCACCATCTGCTGAAAGATGGGAATGATGATGATGAGGCCGGGGCCCTTGACGCTTTGGAAGCGCCCGAGCAGGAAGACCACGGCGCGCTCGTATTCGCGCAGCACGCGAAAGGCGCTGGCGAGTATCGCCAGCACCGCGGCGACGATGACAGAAGTGAAGATCATGTTCGGTTCTCCTCCGGCTCGACCATGAGCTGCAAGCCGTCCATGCCGGTGATGGTAACGCGGCTGCCCTTCTCGAAAACGGCTTCGCGCATGCCTCGGGCCTGCCACACTTCGCCGAACGCCCGCACCCGGCCTTCGCCCGACTCGGCGAAGCCGTCGACGACTTCGCCGCGGCCGCCGATCATGCTCTCCTTGCCGGTGCTGTCGCGCAGCCGCCGGGAGCGCAAGGCGGCGCCGAGGGCGAACACCATCACGCCGACGGAAAGCGCCGCCGCGGCGGCGATGATCGGTGCGGAGATCTGATAGCTCGGCAAGTCCGTGTCCATGAGCATGATCGAGCCGATGACGAAGGCTACCACGCCGCCGACGCCGAAAATGCCGAAGCTCGGCGAGAAGGCTTCCGCCGCCAGGAGCCCGATGCCGACGACGATGAGCAGCAGGCCGGCGTAGTTGATGGGCAGCATCTGCAGCGCGAACGCGCCGAGCAGCAGGCAGATGACACCCACCACCGCGCCGATGCCGACGCCGGGGTTGTAGAACTCGAGGATCAGCCCGTAGATGCCGATCATCAGCAGGATGTAGGCGACGTTCGGGTCGGTGATGATGCCCAGCAGCTCGTAGCGCCAGTCCGGTTCGATGGTGTCGATCTCGGCGTCGCTGGTGTCGATGACGACCTCGACGCCGTTGGCGTCCACCGTGCGCCCGTCCACGGCGGCCAGCAGCTCGTCCAGGTCCTCGGCCACCAGGTCGATGACGTTCGCCTCCAGCGCTTCCGAAGCCGTCAGATTGGCGGCCTCGCGGACCGTGGCTTCGGCCCACTCGGCGTTGCGCCCGCGCAGTTCCGCGAGACCTTTGATGTAGGCGACCGAGTCGTTCAGCACCTTGCGCTCCATGGAGTCGCCGGCCGGCGCGGGTTCTTCGTCCTGCTCGTCTTCGGCCGCCTCCTCTTCGGGCTGCTCCGGTTCCTCGGCTTCGTCGTCCTCGCCCGACGGCACTCCCGGTATCGGAAAGGGCGAACCGCCGCCGCCGATGCTCACCGGAGTGGAAGAGCCGATGTTGGTGGCCGGCGCCATCGCCGCAATATGGCTGGCGTACATGATGTAGGTGCCGGCGCTGGCGGCCCGGGAACCGTTCGGCGCCACATAGGTGGCGACGGGAACCGGCGAGGCGAGAATGGCCTTGATCATGTCGCGCATGGACTTGTCGAGGCCGCCGGGCGTGTCCAGACGCAGCACCAGCAGTTCGACGCCGGCTTCGTCGGCGTCCGCCAGGGCGCGCATGAAGTAGTCCGCGGAAGCCGGGCCGATGGCGCCTTCCAGCTCCACCACCCAAACCTGCGCCGCCTGGGCGAACGGGGCGAACGCCGCCAGCAGCAGCGCCGATGCGAAGCGCAGCCGCCGAAGCCCGGCGTCGATGTTGGCACGGCAGAGCGACATGTCCTTGCCTCCGGGTGGGCCGTCCACTTGGCGATGATCGGAGAATACCGACGTAAGCGCTACTTTGGACGATCGATCCGAAGCGTCTAGTCCGGCGTCAGGCCGCGCTCTTCCAGCCAGGCGCGGTTGAACAGCCGCGACTGGTACTTCGCGCCGCCGTCGCAAAGCAGCGTGACGATGGTGTGCCCAGGGCCGAGGTCCTTGGCGACTTCCGCCGCGGCGGCCAGGTTGATGCCGGTGCTGGAACCGAAGAACCAGCCTTCTTCGCGCAGCAGCCGATAGACGAGGGAGACCATTTGCTGGTCCGTCACCTGCACGGCATCGTCCACCGGCGCGTCTTGCAGGTTGTCCGTCACGCGGCTGTTGCCGATGCCTTCGGTGATGGACGGCCCTTCGCTCATCTCCGCTTCGCCGGTCTTGACGTAGCTGTAGAGGGCGCTGCCCATGCAGTCCGCGAGCACCGAGCGAACGCTGGCGTTGCGTTCCTTCAGAAAGCTGGACACCCCGGCCAGCGTGCCGCCGGTGCCCACCGCAGCGACGAAAGCGTCCACCTTGCCGCCGGTCTGCCGCCAGATCTCCGGGCCGGTGGATTCGTAGTGCGCCAGACGGTTGGCGGTGTTGTCGAACTGGTTGGCCCAGACGCCGTTCGGCAGTTCGGCGGCGAAGCGGCCGGCCTGCTTCTGGTAGTTCATCTCGTCCCGGTACGGCACCGTCGGCACCACCCGCACTTCCGCGCCCAGCGTGCGCAGGATGTCCACCTTCTCTTGCGACTGGTTGTCCGGCATGTAGATCACGCACGGATAGCCGCGGGCGTTGCAGATGTGCGCCAGGCCGATGCCGGTGTTGCCCGCGGTGCCTTCGACGACGGTGCCGCCCGGCCCCAGCGCGCCGCTTCGTTCATGCTCGCGGACGATCCACAGCGCGGCGCGGTCCTTCACCGACCCGCCCGGGTTCATGAACTCCGCCTTGCCGAGAATCTCGCAGCCGGTCTCCTCCGAGAGCCGGTTCAGACGGATCAGCGGCGTATTCCCTACCGCTGCGGCGAAGTCGGAGACGATGTCCATGACCCACCTTGGCAACGAGTGCGACGCGCAGTCTATTGCAACTTCGGGCGGTCTATCTCGACGTGGCCGCGTAGTCCGCGCCGTCCTTGCTGCGATCCACGGATGCGTTCCAAGTGGCCAGTTCCGCCGCCATGCGCTTGGCCGTTTCCGGCCGCTCGGCGCTCAGATCGCGCTGTTCCGACGGATCTTCGGCCAGGTTGTAGAGCTCGAAGGGGGCGTCTTCGGCGACGTCGTAGTTGCGCACCAGCTTGTAGTCGTTGTCCAGCCAGGCCAGGCCGCCGCTGGCGCGAAAGCCGATCGGCTGCTCCCTCCGCTCGACCTTCGAGCGGAACACCGGAGCGAGGGAGATGCCGTCGTGAACGGGGTTGATGGCGTCGGGATCGAGGCCCGCCACCTCGATCAGCGTGGGGAAGATGTCCATGGTCGAGGCCGGATAGCCGCTGATCCGCGGCGCGATGCCGGCCGGCCACTCGACGATGCCGGGCACACGCAGGCCGCCTTCGTAGAAGTCCTTCTTGAATCCTCGCAGCGCCCCGGTGGTGTCGGGATTCACCGGCGGATGTTCCGGGCCGTAGTCGATGTCGGGCAGGCCGCCGTTGTCGCTGTTGAACCAGATCAGCGTGTCGTCGGCGATGTCCAGCCGCCGAAGGGCTTCCCGCAGCGCGCCGATGGAACGATCCATGGCGACGATTTCAGCATGGTGGTCACGCGACGGAGGTTCCAGCTCCGCGAAGGGCTCGGCGTCGCGCTTCAGGGCGCCGAACGGCCGGTGCGGCGAGGCGTACCAGATCATCACGAACACCGGCTTGCCGCGGCCCGTCTCTTCGCTGATGAAGCGCACGGCCTGCTCCACCAGCACGTCCGACGAATCGCCCTTGAACTGCTCGCGCGCGCCTTGGCGGCCGAGCACCGGGTCGATGTCGAAGACGTTGGTGGCGCTCAGCCAGTAGTCGAAGCCAAACGCGCCGGGGCCGAGGGGATCGTCCGCCTGCACCGGGTCGTCCACTCCCGAAGGGCGGCCGTTCAGATGCCACTTGCCGAAGTGGGCGGTGCTGTAGCCGGCCTGCTGGAAAGCGGTGGACAGCATCCGCTCGCGGGGATCGATGGCGACGCCGACGCGCACGGCGCCGGTGCGGTCGTTGGTGCGGCCGGTCATGACGGTGGCGCGGGTCGGCGTGCAGCTCGGCGCGCCGGCATAGAACCGATCGAGGCGCAGTCCGGCGGCGGCCATGGCGTCGATGTTGGGCGTCTCGAGCAGCGGATGCCCGTTGTAGCCGGTTTGCGCCCACCCCATGTCGTCCGCCATCAGCAGAATGACGTGCGGGCGCTGAGTCGAGCAGGCGCCAAGCACCAGCAGCGCCGCCAGCAGCGGCATCCGCCAACGCGCCAACGCGTGAGTAGCGACAGACATGGGTGCTCCTTGGGCGAGACGGGACAGCGGGAACCATAGCGAATTCGCCAATGGAGTGCTTGTCGGCCGGTTCGGGAGTGGGACGCTACCAGAATGTCGCACACCGGGAGCGCCCGCCGCCTTGCCGGGCATCGCAAGACTCTTTGAGGCTGGCGCAGCTGGTGCGATCCGGTTGACGGTTCGACGGCACGATCTGCCCTAGCAGCAGCGTTCGCGGCTTGCGGCTCCAAAAGCGTCCGGGCGCCATGAAGCTCGGGTTGCATCTCCTTATGTCCTGTGCATACTTTCCCTTACAAAGTGTTGGGAAGGGAGGCGTAGCGTGCCGGCACCTGTGGTGTTCGCCGTGGTCAGCGGGGACGACATGCTCTCGGCCGAGAGCGCGCTCTTGGAGCCCCCCCCCCATAGAAGAATCCGGGAGTGGATGATGTTGAAGCTGAATCTGCGGTCTTCGGCATGGTTCGCGGTCGCCGCCGCGGTGCTCGCTGCGCCGGCGCTCGCGCAGTCGCCGGGCGTCACGGTCAGCGAGTCCAGCGTGTCGCTCGACGAGGCCCCGCGTACCGTGCAAGCCAACGTTGGCGCCTACACGGTGGTGCTGAACACCGCTCCCACCGGCACGGTGACCGTGACGGCGACCAGCGACCACGCCACGGTGACGGTGGACACGGACGCCACACCCTTGACCAGAGACCTGACCTTCACCACCGGCGACTGGAGCACCGCGCAGACCGTGGCCGTGACGGCGTTGCAGGACGGCGACTCCGGGAACGAGTCGGCGACCATTTCCCACACCGTGTCCGGCTACGGCAGCGTCGCCAGCGCCGCCAGCGTATCCATTACGGTGACGGACGACGACCCAGCGTCGCTGGGCGTCGCCGCGATCGTTGCGACAACGGAAGCGCCATCGCCGGACCGTCGCGCCCACACCGTGACCATCTTCGGGGCCGGGATATATGCGCCCGACGGCTCGGACAACGAGCTGCGCAGCGCGCGCGGCACCCAATACCTCTTGGCGACGACGACCCCGCAAGCCGTGTACTTCGACGGCATCACGCACAACCGGGAGCGGCAGCACGTCTTCTGCGCGAACAAGATCTTGGGTGGCAACAACTACGCGGTTGCCAACCTAAACAACGTGATTACATTGCCATTTCAGCAATGGAGGGCGAACTGCCGACCCGTAGGCACTTCCTTGACGTCCCTGACGGTCACGCTCAGCCAGGCCGAGATCGACTTCGGCGGCGTGATGTGGCACGCAGTGGGTGGCGGCCAGGTGAAATACTCGGCTTCCACCCACTGGGTGCCGATCTTGGCGCCTGGGGAAGCGGTGGAGCTGAGGCCGGCGTTCGACGCGACGCGGACCAGCTACCAGGGAACGTATCCGGGCCCGGCGACGCATGTGGAGCTCTCCCCGGTGCTCGACTCGGACACGGTGCTGGTGGCGGTGAACGGCGCCGCCACCAGCACGGTGGCGAGCGGCGGCGCCGGTTCCATCACCCTGAGCGGCGCTGCGACGGACACGGTGACGGTGTCGACGTTCGTCGGCGGCGCGACGACGACCTACGCCCTGACGCTGGACGGGGCGCCGAACTTCGGCACCTCGACGCTGGCGGCGAGAACGTTCCAGCAAGGGCAGCCGATCGCCGAGTTCCAGGTGCTGGCGGCGACCGCGGGCACCGGGACTCTGTCCTACCGGGCGTCCGGGCTGCCGCCGGGCATCGACTTCGACGCCGATGGCGGAAGCGTCTGTCCCGGCAACGAGCCGCGCGAGTTCTGCGGCACGCCGACGACGGACGGCGTCTACTCGGTGACGGTGACGGTGTCCGACTCGGACGCCAACCAGCTGCCGGTCGACGAGGACACGGTGACGTTCACGGCGACGGTGGAGACGGCGACGGCGCGGATCGCCGAGACCAGCCCGTCGGCGCTGACCGAGGCGAACGTGGACGGCGCGGTGCTGACGGTGGAGCTGGCGAACACCACCTACGTCGCCGGCGCGACGACGACGCACTTCACGCTGGCGACGAACGTGCCGGGGCTGTCGGTGGCCTCCGTGGCACCGGTGGCGACGGCGACGACGACCCAGTTCCGGGTGACGCTCTCCTACGACGACACGAACTTCGACACGCCGAGCACGGTGGCCGTGCGGGTGGCGGCCGCGGCGCACGCGCTGGCCGGGATTCTGCAGACCGACACGGCGGCGGTGTCGCCGAACCGCGGCGTGACGGTGAGCGCGACGACGGTGTCGGTGGCGGAAAACGGCAGCGCGACCTACACGGTGCGGCTGGAATCGCTGCCCACCGGGGTGGTGACGATCGACGTGTCGGGGGCCGGCAGCGGCATCTCGGCGAACCCGACGCGACTGACGTTCAACTCGTCGAACTGGAACGCGCCGGCAACGGTGACGGTGCAGGCGGCGGACGACACGAACACCACGAACGAGAGCGTCACGCTGGCGCATGCGGTGTCGGGGGCGGACTACGGGGCGAACGGCGTAACCGCGCCGAGCGTGTCGGTAACGGCGGTCGACGACGACGTGCCGAGCCTGCGCGTGTCAACTTCGGCGCTGACGGTGCCGGAGGGTTCGAGCAGCAGCTACCAGCTAAGTCTGAACACGCAGCCGAGCGCGGCAGTGACGGTGACGGTGGTGGTACCGACCGGGCTGTCGGTGGACACGGACACCGACACGCCGGGCGACCAGACGACGCTGGCGTTCGACGCCAACAACTGGAACACGGATCGCACGGTAACGGTCCGTGCCGCCGAAGACGACGACGCCTCGGACAACAGTTTCGCGCTGGCGCACACGGCGCAGGGCGGCGACTACACGGGGCTGATCGCGGCGCGGCGCCCGAGCGTGGCGGTAACGGTCGAGGACGACGACGAGCCGGCGCTGGTGATCGATGCGAATCCGTCGACGCCGAACGCCGCGGAGTCCGGCCCTCTGCTGCTGGAAGAGTCGTCGACGTCGACGTCGAACTCGGTGGCCTACACGGTGCGCCTGGCGACCCAGCCGACCGCGGCGGTGACGGTTGCGGTCGAGAGCGGCGACGGGGCGGTATCGGTGGACGGGACCCAGATGGTGACGCTGTCGTTCTCGACATCGACGTGGTCGATGCCGCAGACGGTGACGGCGCAGGCCGCGCAGGACGACGACGCGTCGGACGAGCGGGTGACGATCGCGCACACCGCCCAAGGCGGCGACTACTCCGGAGTGGAGGCGGAGCTGGCCGCGGAGGTGACGGACGACGACGAGCCGGCGCTGGCGATGTCGGCTGCTGCGCTCTTGGCGTCGGGCGTGGCGGAAGGCGGCACGGCAATGTACACGGTGGCGCTGGCGACGCAGCCGACCGGGCCGCTGCAGGTGTCGATCGCCGCGGCTGGGGGCGTGGCGATCGACACGGACGGCGACCAGGCGGGCGCGCAGTCGTCGCTTCGGTTCGACGCGACGAATTGGAACATGCCGCGCACGGTGACGGTGCGCGGCGTGGAGGACGACGACGGCGCCGATAGCCAAGCGACGCTGACGCACTCGGCCACCGGAGCGGACTACGGCGGCGTGTCGGCGCTGTTGTCGTTCTCGGTGTCCGACGACGAGACGCCGGCGTTGATGGCGGACGTGTCGGCGCTGGCGGTGAACGAAGGGTCTTCGGCGACGTACACGCTGACGCTGGCGACGCAGCCGTCGACGGGCACGGTGACGGTGGAGATATCCAGTTCGGCCGCCTCAGTGGCGACGGCGTCCCCGGACACGCTGACGTTCGGGCCGGCGGACTGGAACGCGCCACGGACGGTGACGGTAAACGCGCCGGCGGAGTCGGACGCGACGAACACCGCGGACGCGACGGCGACGCTGACGCACTCGGCCACCGGGGCGGACTACGGCACGGCGCCGACGCCGACGCTGTCGGTGACGGTCCGCGATTCGGAGGCGCCGGGGGTTCGCCTGGAGCCGACGCGCCTGGTGATGGACGAGGGCGGAACGGCGACGTACCAGGTGCGCTTGAACACGGCGCCGACGGCGAACACGACGGTGGAGGCGACGGTCGCCGCGATGCTGTCGCTGGACGAGGACGCCACGCCGACGACGCGGACGCTGACCTTCACGACGACGGACTGGAACACGGCGCAGACGGTTCAGGTATCGGCGGCGGAAGACGACGACGCGCTGGACGACACGGTGACGATCGCCCATTCGGTGACGGGCTACTCGGGTGTGCCGACGGCGCCGTCGCTGACGGTGCTGGTGGCGGACGACGAGGCGCCGGGCCTCGAGTTCGACCCAGCGTCGGGTCTGCGCCTGTCCGAAGGGGACCCGGCGGCGTCGACGGGAAGCTACGAAATGCGTCTGTCATCGGAACCGTCTGGGACGGTGACGGTGGCGCTGTCGAGCGACGACGCCGGGCTGGAATTCGACGCGGACTCCCTGCTGCCGGGAGATCAGACGTCCGTGACGTTCGACGCCACGAACTGGTCGACGAACAAGACGGTGTCGGTGCGGTCGGTGCTGGACGCCGACGCGGCGAGCGAGACGGCGACGCTGACGCACTCGGCGACCGGCGGCGGCTACAACGTGTTGGCGGAGTACCAAGTGGTTCTGGCGGACGCGGACGCGGCGGGGACGCCGACCGGGGTGTCGGCGACGGTCGCGGGACCGACGTCGCTGGAAGTGCGCTGGACGGCGGGTTCGAACGCCCAGGCGCACGTGGTGCAGTGGCGCACGGAAAGCCAAGGCTGGAGCGCGGCCCGGCAGCTGGAGGTGTCGGCCGGGGTGGCCCGGGCGCTGCTTGAGGGGCTGCAGACGGGAACGCGCTACCTGGTGCGGGTGATCGGCCTTAACCGCGGATACGCCGGGGAGGCGTCGGCCGAGGCGTCGGGAACTCCGGATACGCAAGAGGCGCCGCAGGAGAAGGAGAACCGGGCGCCGGAGGCGACGGGTTCGGAGTTGACGGATCTGTTCCTGCTCCCCGGGGAGACGACGAGCCTAGAGCTGTTCACGGCGTTTTCGGACCCGGATGGCGACACGCTGACGTACCAGGCGCGTTCGTCGGACAACTCGGTGGCAGTGGCACGGGCGGTCGGCGCGACGCTGGAGGTTTCGGGCGTGGCGGCAGGCGTGGTGGAGATCACCGTGTCGGCGGCGGACCCCGGCGGCCTTTCGGCGGAGCGTTCGCTGCAGGCGACGGTGGGGCTGGTGCTGTCGGTGTCGGCGCGCGCAGAGGCAGCGGAAGGCGGCGAAGCGCGGCTGTGGGTGGCTTTGAGCCGGGCGCGGGACACGGCAACGGCGTTCCGCTGGCGAATTTCGGCAGACGCGGACCCAGCGACCGCGGACGCGGACGCCGGGGAGCACGGCGACGCCTCCGGCGAGGGTTCCGTGGCCGCCGGAGAGCGACACGCTGAGATCGTCGTGCGGATACTGGACGACGACGACATCGAGGCGCCGCGGGAATGGTTCATGGTGACGGTGGAGTCGCTGGACGAGTCGACGGTGGCAGTGGGCGCGGCGCTGGTCGCGGTCCAGGAAGGGGTGTGCGACCGCACGCCGCAGATTCGCGACGCGCTGGCAGCGGGCCGGAGCTGCACGGCACCGACCGAGGCGCAGCTGGGCGCTTTGCACGCGCTGAGCCTCGGCGATTCGGGAATCGCCGCGCTGGCCGCGGCGGATCTGCGCGATCTGGGTTCGCTGCGGTCGCTGGATCTGCGCGGCAACACGCTGACGGGACTGCCGGCGGGCCTGCTGTCGGCGGCCACCAGCCTGCGCCATCTGCTGCTGGGCGGCAACCGTCTGGCGGCACTGGAACCGCAGTCGCTGTCGGGTCTCGCGAATCTGGTCGAGCTGGATCTGTCGGACAACGCGCTTGCGGCGCTGCCGGCGGGTCTGCTGGCTGATCTGCCAGCGTTGCGCCGGGTTCGGCTCGACGGCAACCTGCTTGCGGAACTGCCGACGGGCCTGTTCGCCGGCGCCGAGGGTTTGCGCTCCCTGCGCCTGGACGGCAATCCGGGGGCGCCGTTCGCGCTGTCGGTACGGCTTGAACGCAGCGACGCGGAGGCGTGGATGCCAGGTCCGGCGACGGTTCGGGCGGTGGTGGCGGCTGGATCGCCGTTCGCAATGGAGGTGCGCCTTTCCGCGGAAGGTTCGCAGGCGTCGCCGGATTCGCTTTCGGTGCCGGCTGGCGCGACGGAGAGCGGCACGGCGCAGGTCGAGGCGTCGGCGTTCGCCCTGGTGTCGGCGACGATGCCAGCGCCGCCGCAGACGAAGTGCGACGGGTTGCCTTGCTGGCGGGGTCTGGAAGCGGGCGCAGTGTCGCCGCTGGCGCTGTTCGCGGCGCCGCCATCGGCTGGCGAAGCGCCGGCACCGGAATCGCTGTACGGGGGAACGCTGCGCCTGCCGCTGGCTTCGCTGGCCGCGGGCGGCACGGGTTCGCTGTCCTGGCAGGTGTACTCGTCGGACGAGGCGGTGGCAACGGCGCGGGTCTCCGGGAGCGATCTGCTGGTGGAGCCGGCGCCCTTCGCGGAGGGGGTCGTGGAGATCGAGGCGGTGGCGACCGACGCCAACGGCCAGAGCGCGACGGTGCGCTTCCCGGTGCGCGTGGAGTTCCACTGGCCGTTCAGCAGCGTCTCCGGCTGGCGCGCCGTCATCAACGCGGAAACCGCCAAGTAGCCGAACGGGGCCTCCGGCAAGGCGAGCGCGGCAAGGAGCTGGAGGAAATCGATTCCCGGAGAAACTCCCTGCCTCGCTCGCCGCCCTTGACCCAGGCGATCCTTGCGACAGCACGGGTGCGCGATGGGCGGCACGAACGCCGCACCGATCCTCCTAGCAGCCGTTTTCCGTGTCGCCTGCGAAGAAAGTCGGCGATGTCCTACGGGCCAAAGCGGCAAACACGCACGACACGTCGGGCGTTCGGCCCACTTCCTCACCGGCCTTCGTGGTATAGGATGCATATGCGTTCGGTCGACAAGCCACGTACATAGGGTGTGCTGTCGCCTACCCGCCTACCATTGAAGAACAAAGAAGGAGGTGTTGTCGTGATTCCTGATTTCTGGCCGGTCATTACCACCGGGATCGTGATTCTGATCGCAATCGCCGCATCGAACCGCTCGCTGCGCCGGGAAATGAGCGAGCGCACTACCGGGGTGCAGCGGGAAATGGGCGAGCGCATCGATGGACTGAGCAAACGTATCGACGGACTAAGCGAGCGCATCGACGGCGTGCAGCGGGAACTCGGCGCTCGCATCGACGGCGTGCAGCGGGAACTCGGCGCTCGCATCGACGGACTGAGCGAACGCCTTGCCGATGTGCGGGAACGGCTTGGCGGAGTGGAGGGTCTGCTGGAGGGCATTGGCTACAGGCAGCGAAAGTTGGCGGACAAGGGACGCGGCGACGAGAAGTATGACCCGGCCGGGCGGCGGTAGCGTCCAGTCCGCGGGCGGACGACAAGCGTTGCGGAACTCGCTGGACGGGCACACTCGCCATCGCCGACCATCGACTTGAATGCCGTTCGCCACCAAGTGCCGCACACGGATCGAGTCGCTCTTGACGCACGCTGGCCAGTGCCATTAGCCTTGACCGCGGTTTGGACGCTCAATGAGGCTTAGGTGGCTGATACCAAATTAACCCGCATCGGCATATTCTACGACGGTAGCTATTTCGCCCACGTCAGCGACTACTATCTCTACCACCATGAACGCAGGGCCCGGATCAGCATCCAAGGCTTGCACGCGCTGATTCGGGACGAAGTCGGCAAGCGCGAGCAAACCGACTCGCGCTACTGCCAGATCGTCGAGGCGCACTACTTTCGCGGTCGGTTTTCGGCCGACGACGCGAAACGCCACGATGCGCAGCGCGTGGATGGCGGCGACGGCATCCTCTACCGCGAGCGCAAGTTCGAGGACGCGCTCATCAAGGCGGGAGTGACGCCGCACTTCCTGCCGCTGTTCTCCCACGACGACGGTCGGCCAAGAGAGAAAGGCATCGACGTCTGGCTGGCTTTGGAGGCGTTCGACCTCGCCCGCAACAAGGAGCTCAACGTCATCGTTCTGGTCACCGGCGACGGCGACTACGTGCCGCTGGTGCGCAAGCTGAACGGCCTTGGCGCGCGGGTGATGATCACCGCCTGGGATCTGCGCCTCGCAAGCGACCGCTACGGCGCCACGCGAACGGCGCAAGCGCTGATCGACGAAGTGACCTATCCGGTGATGATGGGGTCGATCATCGACGACCGCGCCCGGCGGCATGATCCGCTGGTGGTCAACCTGTTCATCTCGCGTCCGCCGAGCAGCGTTCCCGCCGCCAACAGCGAGGGCGAGGACTCGGGCGGCCAGCCGACGCCGGGTTCCGAGCCGGGCGGCGAAGTCGGGCGGGCGCCTTGGCAGCGTTCGCCAAGCCGAGCGCCGGGCGTCAATGGCGACGACGAGGCGATACGCGAGACGGGCTACATCGCCAACCTGCCCTACGGCCGCGAGTTCGGCTTCATCGAGTCGGATGTGGGCGGCGAGCGGATGTTCTTCCACCAGACCTGGGTGGAAGGGTGCGACTTCAGCGAGCTGCAGCCAGGCGATCGGGTGGAGTTCACGCCGGATGCCAACCCCCGGGACGGTCGGCCCGTCGCCATCAGAGTCGTCCGCCAGGCGCCGACCCAGCCGTACCAGGATCTGGAAGACCAGTAGGAGCACCCCGCCATGCGCGACGCACAGGCATTCGCCGAGTCCCCCGAAGCCCTCGGCATCAGCAGCGAAGGGCTTGCCGAGGTCGTCGCCCGGGTGCGCCGGGAAGTGGACGACGGGCTGCTGCCCTCGGCGCAGATCGCCGTCGCCCGGCACGGCAAGCTGGCGCTGTTCGAGACTTTCGGCGACGCCAGCAACAACAGCCTGTACTGCGTCTTCTCGTCCACCAAGGCGATCACCTCGGCCGCGGCTTGGCTGCTGATGGAACGGGGCCAGCTGGCCACGAACGAAGTGGTCGCCGACATCGTTGCCGAGTTCGGCAGCAACGGCAAGGACGCGATCACCGTGGAGCAGCTGTTCCTGCACTCCGCCGGGTTTCCGAGCGCCCCCTTCCGCCCCACCGACTGGTTCGACGTCGAACGCCGCCGCCAGCGCTTCGCGTCCTGGCGGCTGAACTGGCCGCCGGGCACGCGCTTCGAGTACCACCCGACCTCCAGCATGTGGGTGATCGCGGAGATCATCGAGCGGCGCAGCGGACGCGCCTTCGCGGATTTCGTCCGCGAAGAGATCGCCCGGCCGCTGGCGCTGCCGGACCTGCATCTTGGCCTGCCCAGCGGCGAGAACGATCGAGTAGCCGTCATCGAACACTGCGGCGATGCGCTTGGCAGCGCCGACTACGCCCGCCTCGGCCTGCCCGAACCGCCCGTTACCGAAGTCACCGAGGAAGCCCTCCTCGCTTTCAATCGGCCGGAGGTGCGCGCCGTGCCGACGCCGGGTGGTGGCGGCATCATGTCGGCGGCGGAACTGGCGCTCTTCTACCAGGCGCTGCTGCACGGCGGCAGCGTCGGCGGGCCGCGGGTCTGGCAAGAGGACACCTTGGCGACGGCGCTGCGAGTGCGCTCGGGGAATCTGCGCGATCCGCTGAGCGGCAAGCGCGTCAACCGCGCCTTGGGCGTGGTCGTGGCTGGCGACGAAGATCGCAACTTGCGCGGCTTCGGGCACGGCAACTCGCCGCTGGCTTTCGGCCATGGCGGCGCCGGCGGCCAGATAGCCTGGGCGGATCCGGCGAGCGGCATTTCCATCGGCTACTGCACCAACGGCCATGACCGAAATCCACTGCGCATGGGGCGGCGCGGCGTCGGCATCTCCAATCGCGTGGCCGGTCTGGCGGCGTAGTCGGTTCGACAGGCGCGGCGGAACCAGCAGACTCGCATCGCGATGGAAGGGCCGATGGCTCCGACACTGGCAGGCGTCTGCCTGCTGCTTGCCCTGACGGCGTCCGCGCAAGATGCCGTCGAGCAGGTGCAGGCGCGTCGTGCCGACGCCATCGCACTGGCTTCGGAGCTGTTCGAGCATGCGGAGCTCGGCTACCTGGAGACCCGCAGCGCGGCGCGCTTGAGCGGCTACTTGCAGGACAACGGCTTCGCGGTGGAAAGAGGCGTCGCCGACCTGCCCACCGCCTTCGTGGCCAGCCGCGGCGAAGGCGCGCCGGTCATCGGCATCCTCGCCGAGTTCGACGCGCTGCCCGGCTTGTCGCAAGCGCCGCTGCCGTATCGACAGGCGCTGGTCGAGGGCGCTGCCGGCCACGCCTGCGGCCACCACTTGTTCGGCAGCGCGTCGACGATCGCGGGAGTCGCCGTCGCGGACTGGCTGCAAGCCAGCAATACGCCGGGCACGGTGCGCGTCTACGGAACGCCGGCGGAAGAGGGCGGTTCCGGCAAGGTGTACATGACCCGCGCCGGCCTGTTCGACGACGTCGACGTGGTGCTGCACTGGCACCCCGGCGACAACAACACCGCGGTGCCGGAGAGCAGCACCGGCAACAAGTCCGGCCGCTTTCGCTTCCACGGCACCGCCGCCCACGCCGCCTCCGCGCCGGAACGCGGGCGTTCGGCGCTTGACGGCGCCGAAGCGATGAACTACATGGCCAATCTGATGCGCGAGCACATGCCCGCCAACGCCCGCATGCACTACGTCATCACCGATGGCGGCCGAGCGCCCAACATCGTGCCGGAGTTCGCCGAGGTCTACTACTACGTGCGCCATCCGCGCCCGGAGATGGTCGAGACGCTGTTCGAGCGCCTCGTCGCCACTGCCGAGGGCGCCGCGCTTGGAACCGGCACGCGCATGGAGTACGAGGTGATGCATGGCAACTTCCCGCTGCTGCGCAACGACGTTCTGGCCGAGGTCATCCACGCCCAGCTGACGGCCCTCGGCGGCGTCGAATACGACGCCGCGGAGCGGGAGTTCGCCGAAGCGATCCGCCAGACGCTGCTCGGCAAGCTGCGCCCGCTGTCCACGGCCCGGGACGTCCGGCCGTTCAAGTTCCGCCAGAAGATGGGCTCCACGGACGTAGGCGACGTCAGCTGGACTGTGCCCACAGCCGGTTTCAGCACCGCCACCTGGGTGCCGGGCACGCCCGCGCACAGTTGGCAGGCAACGGCCGCCGGGGGCATGAGCATCGGCCACAAGGGCATGGTGCTGGCGGCGAAAGTGCTCGCGGCGACGGCCCGCGAGCTGTACTCGAAGCCCGAACTCGTCGCCGAAGCCGCAGCCGAGTTTCGGCAACGACGCGGCGCCGACTTCCACTACCGTCCCTTGCTGGGCGATCGCGACGCGCCGTTGGACTACCGCCTTTGAGCCCCGGGCAATCGTGAACGTCCTGCTGCTGCATCCCGGCGCGATGGGCAGCTCGGTTGGCGCTGCCTTGCACGGCAACGGCCACGACGTGGCCTGGGTGGCCGCTGGGCGCAGTGCCGCGACACGCCAACGCGCCGACGACTGCGGCCTGCGCCCCTTCGATACCGTCGCCGAAGGCGTTCGCTGCGCCGAACTGGTGATTTCCGTCTGTCCGCCCGAAGCGGCAGTGGCGGTGGCCCGGGAAGTGCGGCAGACGGACTTCGACGGCACCTATCTGGACGGCAACGCCGTCGCGCCAGCAAGCGCCGCGGAGATCGCCGGCATGTACGGCGATCGGTTCGTCGACGGCGGCATCATCGGCCCGCCGGCCTGGCGAGAGGGCGCGACACGGTTCTACCTCTCCGGCGCCGAGGCTCCTGGCGTGGCGGCGCTGTTCCACGGTTCCTTGGTGGACGCCAGAGCCATCGCCGGAGGCGCCGGCACCGCGTCGGCCTTGAAGATGTGCTATGCGGCGTTCACCAAAGGTTCCTCCGCCCTGCTGCTGGCCGTGCGCGCCCTCGCCGAACGCCATGGACTGGCCGCCGAACTGCTCGCCGAGTGGGCAGTCTCCCAGCCGGGACTCGCCGCTCGCAGCGAAGGCACGGCCCGATCCACCAGCCACAAGGCGTGGCGTTTCGCCGGCGAGATGCGCGAGATCGCCGACACGTTCGCGGCAGCCGAGCTGCCCGACGGCTTTCATCGCGCCGCGGCGGAAATCTACGCCAGGATGGCGGAGCTGAAGGAGGCGGACGACGTCGACATCGACGCCGTGCTGGCGGCCATTCTGCGTTGAGGCTTCAGCGCCGGCGACGCATTGGGCGGCCTCGCTCGCTCGATTCAACCCGACTTAACTCGGCTGCGAAGCTACCGCCGAACGGCGTCCTGCGCTAATCTTCGCCACCTTCCGGTTGCTGGCTGTAGGAATACGGTCTCGTGAGAACGCGCACGCGCGTGAAGATTTGCGGCGTTACCACGGCGAAGGATGCGCTGCTGGCCGCGGATGCCGGCGCGGACGCGGTGGGGCTGAACTTCCACCCGCCGAGCCCCCGATCGCTGGACTTGCCCACCGCCCGGCGGATCGCCCGGGCACTGCCGCCGTTCGTGGCCGCGGTCGGCGTGTTCGTCGACCCGCGCGCCGAGCTGGTCGAAAGCGTGCTCGAAGCCGTGCCCCTTGGCTGCCTCCAATTCCACGGCGACGAGGCCGCCGGCTTCTGCCGTTCCTTCGGCCTGCCCTACATCAAGGCGATCGGCGTTGCCGCGGACTTCCACTTCGACGCCAAGGCCGAAATCTACGACGACGCCCACGCGCTGTTGCTCGACAGCGGCGGCGACGGGGCACGGGGCGGCACCGGGCGCACCTTCGACTGGGGCGTGTGGCCCGACGGTGCCGAGCAGCGGCTGATTCTCGCCGGCGGATTGAGCCCAGACAACGTAGGCGCCGCGGTGGCGGCCACGCGACCCTACGCGGTGGACGTGGCGAGCGGCGTCGAAGGCGCCGTGAAGGGGCGCAAGGACCCTTGCCGAGTGCGGCGCTTCTTCGAGGCGGTGGCCCGTGCCTGAGAACAATCAGACGCCCTACGCGGCACCCGACGGCCAGGGCCGGTTCGGCGACTACGGCGGTCGTTTCGTCGCGGAAACCTTGATCCACGCCCTCGACGAACTCGCCCGCTTGTACGAAGCCGCCGCCGGGGATGCCGACTTCCAGGCCATGCTGAGCCGCGAGCTGGCGGACTACGTAGGCCGCCCGACGCCGCTGTATCGAGCGGCCCGCCTCAGCGAACGCGCCGGCGGCGCCCGCATCTACTTGAAGCGCGAAGACTTGAGCCACACCGGGGCGCACAAGATCAACAACACCGTCGGCCAAGCGCTGCTGGCCCAGCGCATGGGCAAGACGCGGATCATCGCCGAAACCGGCGCCGGCCAGCACGGCGTCGCCACCGCCACGGTGGCCGCGCGGCTGGGGCTCGACTGCGTGGTGTACATGGGCGCCGAAGACATTCGGCGGCAGAGCGTCAACGTCTACCGCATGAAGCTGCTCGGCGCGCAAGTCGTCGCCGTCGACTACGGTTCGCGGACGCTGAAGGATGCCATGAACGAGGCGATGCGCGACTGGGTGACGCACGTGGACGACACCCACTACATCATCGGCAGCGTCGCTGGCCCGCATCCCTATCCGATGCTGGTGCGCGACTTCCAGGCGGTCATCGGCCGGGAAGCGAAGCAGCAATGCCTAGCCGCTGAAGGCCGCCTGCCGGACTTGCTGGTGGCGTGCGTCGGCGGCGGCTCCAACGCCATGGGCCTGTTCTTTCCCTTCGTCGACGACGACGGCGTGGACATGGTCGGCGTCGAGGCGGCTGGCGAAGGCTTGGCCACCGGGCGTCACGCGGCGCCGCTCAACGCCGGCGCGCCGGGCGTTCTGCACGGCAGCCGCAGCTACGTCATGGACGACGACGACGGGCAGATCGTTGCCACCCACTCCGTCTCGGCGGGGCTGGACTATCCCGGCGTCGGCCCCGAGCACGCGCACTGGAAGGACACCGGCCGCGCCAAGTACTCGAGCGTCACCGACGCCGAGGCTCTGGAGGCGTTCCGCGTGCTGACGCGAACGGAAGGCATCATGCCAGCGCTGGAATCCAGCCACGCCGTCGCCTGGGCGCTCGCCGAGGCGGCGCGGCGGCCAAAGAGCGACATCGTCGTCGTCAACCTCTCCGGACGCGGCGACAAGGACATCCAAACCGTGGCGGCGGTCGATGACATCCGCATCTGACAAACGGCGTCCGCAACGACTGGCGACGACGTTCGCCGCCTTGCGCAAGGCCGGTCGCAAAGCGTTGAACACCTACATCGCCGCTGGCGACCCGGCCCTCGAGGCGACCGTGCCAGCGATGCGCGCCCTCGTGGCGGGCGGCGCCGACGTCATCGAGCTGGGCGTGCCGTTTTCCGATCCCGAAGCGGACGGGCCAGCCATTCAAGCGGCCTCGGAACGCGCGTTGGCGAACGGCATCACGTTGCCGCGCGCACTGCAGTCGGTGTCCGCGTTCCGCAAGGTCGACGCCGCCACGCCGGTGGTGCTGATGGGCTATCTGAACGTCTTTCTGAAGATGGGCTTCCGTGGCTTCTGCCAGAGCGCGGCGCGCGCCGGCGTGGATGGCGTGATCGTCGTCAACATGCCCCCCGAGGAGGCCGGCGAGTTCAAGACGCAGCTGGCGGCCGAAGGGCTGGACCTGGTGCTGCTGCTGGCGCCCACCACCACCGTCGGCCGAGCTGCCGCCATCGCCGCCCAGGCTTCGGGATTCCTCTACTACGTTAGCTACAAGGGCGTTACCGGCGCTCGGCGCCTGGACGCCAACGCCATCGCCGCCCGGTTGGCGGAACTGCGCCCGGGGCTCCGCGATCTGCCGCTCCTGGTGGGCTTCGGCATCAAGGACGGCGCCACCGCGGCGCGGGTCGCCGCGCATGCCGACGGCGTGGTGGTTGGCAGCGCGCTGGTGGAGACCATGGGCCGCGCGCCAACGGCGGACATCCCCGCCCGGCTGACCGCGCAGGTGCGTGAGATTCGCGCCGCCTTGGACGCTTGATCGATGTCGCCCGAAACGTCGTTGGCGGCTTGGCTGCGGCGAATCGGCACCGAGCACCCGCGTGGCGTCCTGCGCGGCCTGGCTGGCGTGCGCGAGGTGGCATCGGCGCTGGCGGTGCTGCCGCCAGCGCCTTGCAGCATCGTCGTTGCCGGCACCAATGGCAAAGGTTCCACCACCGTCTTTGCCGAACAGCTGCTGCTTGCCGCCGGACACTCCGTTGGCAGCACGTTGTCGCCCCATGTGCATGTCTTCAACGAGCGCATACGCATCAACGGCCAGACGGCCACGGACGATGCCATCGTTGCCGCCTTCGAGACGGTCGAAGCGGCGCGGAGCGACGTTGAACTGTCCTATTTCGAGTACGCGATTCTGGCCGCCCTCGCGGCGATTGCCGCGGCCGAGTGCGAGTTCGCGGTGCTGGAAGTGGGGCTCGGCGGTCGCCTGGACGCCGTCAACGCGGTGGACGCGGACGTCGCCGTGGTCACCAGCGTCGGCCTCGACCACCAGCAGTATCTGGGCGACGACCGCGAGCAGATCGGCGCTGAAAAGGCCGCCATCGCACGCGCCGGTCGGCCGCTGGTGGCGGGGGAAGCCGACCTGCCCCGGTCGGTGCTGGCGCACGCGGCGGCACTTCCGGCGCCGGTACGCTTGGCAGGTCGGGAGTTCGGCTGGGACGACGGTCGACTGTGGTGCTGCCAAGGGGAGGAACGCTTGGAGTTCGAGTACCGCGCCACCCACGCCATCGATCCGGCCAACGCCGCGACCGCGCTGCAGGCCGTCTGCCTTGCCGGTTGCCGGCCTCGCCAGGCCGACGTGGACCGGGCGGCCCGTGGCGCCTGCAACCCGGGACGCTTCGAGGTCGTCGAACACGGCGAACGCACCTGGGTTCTGGACGTGGCGCACAATCCCGCCGCAGCGCGCTTCTTCGCCGAGCAACTGAAGAGGCGTTTCCCGAACCGGCGCATGGCCGCGGTCGTTGGCTGCCTGGAGGACAAAGACATCGCCGGCATCGTTGCAGCGCTGAAACCGCTGGTTGCCGAGTTCGCCTACGCCACCACGGCCACGACGCGCGGGCGCAGTTCGGCGTCCAGCCGCGCCGCCGCTGGCGACGATGCCGCGTTCGCGGGAACTCTGGACGAAGCCGTCGCGCACCTGTCCCGCCGTCCCGCCGAGGATGTTATTCTCGTCCTCGGTTCCTTCGACGTGGTGGAGCGAACGCGGGCTCGCTTCCACCTCCATCGTTCAAGAGACGCGATGTGTTGACCGAGCGAACGCGCTATCGTTTGACGGGATCGATATTTCTGATCGCCGTGGCGGCGATCACCATTCCCATGCTGTTCGACGGCGAAGGGGTGGCGCCCATGGAGCTGGACCCGCTGCCCGAGGCGAACTTCCAGGTCGAACGCGACGCGCCTCCCATGCCGGATGTCGCGCCCGCGCTGGAGGCGCGTCGTCAACTCAAGGAAGCCATCGACGAAGACGGCTTCGCCCGAGATACCGGCACCCGCATCGGCGAGCCAGCGCTGATTGCCGAGCCAGCCCCGACTTCCGCAGCAGAAGAGCCCGCTGAAGACCTCAAGTGGGCCGTGCAGGTCGGCGCCTTCGCCAATCCCGACAACGCCACGGCGCGGCGCGACGAACTGCTGGCCGACGGCTACGCCGCGTTTCTCTCCAGCGCCAAGCGCCAAGGCGAAGTCTCCACCCGCGTGGGCGTGGGGCCGTTCATCAGCCGCGACGACGCGCTGCGTCTGAAGGCCGAGCTGGACAAGCGCTACGAGATCGCCGCCGTCGTGGTGGGGTTCAGCCCCTGATGTCGATCGCGGACTTCGCGGCGGCGGACGTGGCGATTGCCGCGGTGGTGCTGATTTCCGCCGGCCTGGGGCTTGCCCGGGGGCTGGTCCGGGAAGTGCTGGCGCTGGCGATCTGGGCGGCGGCATTGGTGCTGTCGCTGGCCTTCGGCCCCGCGGTTGCGGAGCTGCTGGGCCTCGATCTCGCCTCCAGGCTGCAAACCGGCATCGGCTTCCTGGTGGTTTTCGTCGTCGTGCTGATCGCCGGGGCCATCTGCCAACGACTGGTAGGCGGGCTGGTCAAGAGCACCGGCTTGAGCGGCACCGATCGCCTGCTGGGGCTGCTCTTCGGCGCGGCCCGGGGCGGCGTGGTGGTCATCGTCGGCCTGGTCGCGCTGCGGCCGTTCGCCGAGGAACGGGTCTGGTGGATGGACT
Organism: Candidatus Azotimanducaceae bacterium; assembly: GCA_965199875.1. Lineage (GTDB taxonomy): Bacteria > Pseudomonadota > Gammaproteobacteria > Pseudomonadales > Azotimanducaceae > VXYL01. Next base: position 2,068,827 of record OZ241346.1, read on the forward strand.
CGCAGCTGGCACCGCCCTTGCTCGCCTTCGAGGCGGACGTGCTTGAGCTGGCCGGCGTACTGACAGGAGCAAGCCGCGGTAGCGGTCGCCGGGGGCGGCCAACGAATCGTTGGTCTCCTGCACCAGCAGATCGTGCTGTCTCCGGCATTGCCGAAACCGCCGAGGTGCCGCTGCCCGACGCCGAGACGATCGCCAACCTGCCGGCAAGCGCGCCGAACCCAACTGCAGGCGGCGACGAGGGGGCGAACTAAGGATGTGCGGCGTGGTGGGCATCGTCAGCCAAGCGGCGGTGAATCAGCAGCTCTACGACGCCCTCCTGGCGTTGCAGCATCGCGGCCAGGACTCCGCCGGCATGGTCACCTGGGAGCAGACGCCGCGCCGTGCCGACGCCGCTTCGCTGCCCACCGACGGGCGCTTGCAGCTGCGCAAGGGCAACGGCCTGGTGCGCGACATCTTCGAGGAGCGCCACATGCTGCGGCTGCGCGGCAACATGGGCATCGGCCACGTTCGCTATCCCACCGCCGGCACTTCCAGCGCCGCCGAAGCGCAGCCGATGTACGTCAACGCGCCCTACGGCATCAGCCTGGCGCACAACGGCAATCTCACCAACGCCGACGACCTGGAGAACGGCGTCTTCCGCGCCGGGCTGCGCCACGTCAACACCGATTCCGATTCCGAGATACTGCTCAACGTCTTCGCCCACGAACTGCAGAAGATCGGCGCGCCGACGCCGACCGCGGAGCATGTCTTCGCTGCCGTCGAAGGCGTACACCGGCGCTGCCGGGGCGCCTACGCGGCGGTGGCGATGATCAACGGCCGCGGCATCGTCGCGTTCCGCGACCCGCATGGCATTCGTCCGCTGGTCTTCGGCGAACGCCGGGTGGCCGACGGCCGCCAGGAAGTGATGGTCGCCTCGGAAAGCAGCGCCATCGACATCCTGGGTTTCGAGTTCGTGCGCGACGTGGCGCCGGGCGAAGCCGTCTACGTCGAGGCGGACGGCCGCTACGCGACGCGACGCTGCGCCCAGCCGAAGGCGCATACGCCGTGCATCTTCGAGCATGTCTATCTGGCCCGGGAAGATTCCATCATGGACGAGATCTCGGTCTACAAGGCGCGTCTGCGCATGGGCGAAAAGCTCGCCGAGCGCATCCTCGCGCGCTACAAGAGGCGTCGCCGCCAGCTCCACGGCCACCACGCCAAGCGCGGGCACGACATCGACGTGGTGATTCCCATACCCGAGTCCAGCCGCGCCTCGGCGATTCCGCTGGCGCACGCCCTGGGCGTGAAGTTCCGCGAAGGCTTCGTCAAGAACCGCTACATCGGGCGCACCTTCATCATGCCGGGACAGCACATTCGGGCGAAGTCGGTGCAGCAGAAGCTGAACGCCATCGGCTTGGAGTTCCAAGGCAAGAACGTGCTCCTGGTGGAGGACTCCATCGTTCGCGGCACCACCACCGGGCGGATCGTCGCCCAGGCCCGCCGCGCCGGCGCCAACAAGGTGTTCATGGCCGTGGCGGCGCCGCCGGTGCGCTTCCCCAACGTCTACGGCATCGACATGCCAGCCGCCGACGAGTTCATCGCCTACAACCGCAGCGAGGCCGAGATCGGCAGGAAGATCGGCGTCGACTGGCTGCTCTACCAGTCGCTGCAGGACCTGGTGGCAGCGGCGGCGGAGGGCAGCAACAAGCTCGACCGCTTCGAGTGTTCGGTGTTCGACGGCGACTACGTTACCGGCGACATCGACGAGCAGTACCTGGCGCAGCTGTCGGCGGTGCGCAGCGACAACATGAAGCGGCGGCGCGAAGCGGAAGCGCTGGACGAACCGGCGGTGATCGAACTGCACAACCATGCCTGAGGCGCATCCTGCGCGGCGCGTTCGACTTGCGCCGCAACTCCGCGCCTGTCGCAAACTCGACCATCCATGAAATCGGCGCCACTCGACGAATCCAAGGCAGAGGCTGCGCCAAGGCGCCTGCGCCGCTCGCCGTGCATCGGCATCTGCTCCACCACCTACGGCGATCTGGTGTGCCGGGGCTGCAAACGCTTCGCCCACGAAATCGTCGGCTGGAACGGCTATCGGGACAGTCAGCGCGACCTGGTGTGGTCGCGGCTGCACGCGCTCTTGGGGCAGAGCGTGCGCGCGCATCTGCGCATCGTGGACGAAGCCCGCCTGCGCCGCACGGCCGGCGAGGCACGAGTGCCGGAGGCCGCCGAACTGCCGGCGGACGCGCTGGCCTTCTACACCATGCGCCTGCGTCCGCTGCCGCTGCCAATGCTGGGACTGGCCGCCAACGCGCACACCTCGACCGACACCCGGGAAGCACTGGCGACCATCGACCGGGAGTTCTACCTGCGCTCCCAGGCCCACTTCGAGGCGAGCTTCAAGACGCTGGCTTGAGCGCTCGGCCCGCCGCTGCGCGGGATCGACTCGCCAAGGCCAGCTATCCAGGCTGGGGCAGCGGAAAGCACAGCAAGGCGGCGTCGCCGTCGGCCAGCCGCAGCTTCCAGCCGCAGCGGTTCCAGTCGCCGAGGACGATGCGCCGGCAACCGCGCGGCAGCGCGTGGATGCCCGGTCGATGGGTGTGGCCATGCACCAGCAGCTCCGCGTTCGCCCGTTCCATGGCCACGTCGATGGCCGCGGGCGTGACATCCATGATGTTCTCGGCCTTGTTCTCGTTCGCCTGCCGGCTCCTGGTGCGCAGCGCCGCGGCCAGTGTGCGCCGTTCGTCCAGGGAACTGGCCAGCACGCTCGCCTGCCACTCCTCGGAACGGAACATCGCCCTTGCGCGCTGGTATTCGGCATCGGCGGTGCAGTAGGCGTCGCCGTGGGAGAGCAGCGTGCGGGTGCCGTCGATGGTCACCACTGCGGGGTCTTGCAGCAGCCGGGCGCCGGTATCGGCGGCAAAGCGGGCGCCGAGCAGGAAGTCCCGATTGCCGTGCATGACGTGCAGCTGGCAGCGCTCGGCCGCCTTGGCGAGGGTGCTGCGAATGGCGTCCGCCATGGCGCTGTCGTCGTCGTCGCCCAGCCATACCTCGGCGAGGTCGCCAAGCACGTACAAGGCATCGGCTTCGGCGGCGTCTTCGTCGATCAGCCGTTGCAGTCCGGCGAGCACATGGGGGCGGGTTTCGTCGAGATGCAGATCGGAAATGAACAGGGCGCTCATCGGCTGGGTTGCGAGCTTGCCTGGCGGGCGTCCCACCACTCGGCGGCGGCCAAGGTGTTTTCCAGCAGCGTCGCCCGGGTGACCGGGCCGACGCCTCCCGGCACCGGGGTGATCCAGCTGGCGCGCTCGGCGGCTTCTTCGAAGCGCACGTCGCCGCGCAGGCTGCCATCCGCTTGCGCGACGATGCCCACGTCGATCACCACCGCGCCGGGCTTGATCCAGTCGGCGCCCACCAGGCCGGCCTTGCCGGTGGCGGAGACCACGACGTCCGCTTGCGCCACGTGGCTCCTGGTGTCCCGGGAGAAGCGATGCACGGTGGTTACGGTGCAGCCGACCAGCAGCAGTTCCAGGCCCATCGGCCGCCCGACGTGGTTGGAGGCGCCGAGCACCACGGCATGGGCGCCGCGCAGTTGTATTCCGGTGTGCTGCAGCAGCGACATGACGGCCTTCGGCGTACACGAGTGCAGTCGCGGCTGGCGCAGCACCAGCCGGCCCATGTTGTGCGGATGCACGCCGTCGACGTCCTTGGCCGGGTGTACTCGCTCGGTCACGCGCATGGCGTCGATGTGCGCAGGCAGCGGCAGTTGCACCAGGATGCCGTCGAAGGCGGGGTTGGCGTTCAGCTCGTCGACCATGGCCAGCAGGTGCCGTTCGCTGGTGTCGGCGGGGAGGTGGCGCACTTCCGCCGTGAAGCCCACCTGCTCGCAGTCCTTGCGCTTCAAGCGCACGTAGAGGACGGAACCGGGGTCGTCGCCGACCAGCAGCACCGCCAGCCCTGGGCGGCGCAGCCCAGCGGCAGCGCGCTCATCTACCTTGGCGGCGATACCGCGTCGAATCGCCTTGGCGATGGAGTTGCCGTCCAGGATGTGTGCCGACATGCGTTTCCCCTTGGGCAGCCCGTTGCCGCCGATGCGGTCCGTACTTTGCCTTGTGGCCGGCGCATTGGGCCGCGGGTTGTTTATCCGATGAGGAAGTCCAGAAACTTGGTCAAGCCAACGACGATGGCCGCGAAGGCAAACAAAAGGCGCTGATACTTGGCGCTCTGCATGGTGATTTCTGCCTTGATCCGCAACTCCAGTTTCTCCAGTTCGTCCTTGGTGGCCATCGTGGCCTGGATTTCCTCCTTGACCTCGCGGAGTTCGTCCTTGGTGGCCATCGTGGCCAGAAGTTCCTCCTTGACCCCGCGGAGTTCGCCCTTGGTGGCCTGGATTTCCTCCTTGACCTCGCGGAGTTCGTCCTTGGTGGCCATGGTGGCCAGAAGTTCCTCCTTGACCCCGCGGAGTTCGTCCTTGGTGGCCTGGATTTCCTCCTTGACCTCGCGGAGTTCGTCCTTGGTGGCCATCGTGGCCAGAAGTTCCTCCTTGACCTCGCGGAGTTCATCCTTGGTGGCCATCGTGCGGATGACGCCTTGGAGATCCTCCTTTACCGCCTGAAACTCCTCCCTGCTTGGCAGTGTGGCAATGTCGGCCTTCGTGGCGACGGTGTCGTTGTACGCGGTATTGATCTGATCGACGAGCGTCTCGGCCTGCTTGAGGTCGAAACCGACATCGCAGAGCGACTTGACTGCCTTGTGGGTATCGAATGCCAGCGAAGTCACGAGGGAGCCTAGGGTTCTTGCCTGTCCGTGCGATTGTAGCGAGGCGTTGCCTTGAACGCACACGGTTTGTGCGGACGTGGCCGCGAGGCGCCGAACCGGTTGGCGCTTCGTGCGCTTCGTCGAACGCGAGTCTCGCCGCTGGTTGTCGTATACACTCCACCCTGTTTCGTCGCCGAGCGGCGACAAGGAACAGCAGCAAGGGAGGCAGTGGAGCAGGCATGAGTTTCCGAGAAGAAGTGCGCGACTGGCTGGAGGAAAACTGCCCGCCGACCATGCGCGGGGCGGGAGGCGGCAATCCAAGCGCCGGCGGCGGCCGCCGCGAAACCTACCCCAACGCCGAGGCCAAGCTGTGGCTCGATCGCATGGCCGAGAAGGGCTGGACGGCGCCGTCGTGGCCCAAGGAGTACGGCGGCGGCGGTCTCGACAAGGCGCACAGCGTCGTGCTCGGCGAAGAGCTCGGGCGCATCGGCGCCCGCCCCGCGCACACCGGCATGGGGCTGTCCATGATCGGCCCGGCGCTCTTGGAATACGGCAGCGAGGAACAGAAGCAGGAACACCTGCCGAAGATCGTGCGCGGCGAGATCTGGTGGTGCCAAGGCTACAGCGAACCCGGTTCCGGCTCGGACCTCGCCAGCCTGCAAACCCGCGCCGTCGAAGACGGCGACGACTTCGTCGTCAACGGCTCGAAGATCTGGACTTCCGGCGCCAACTTCGCCGACTGGATGTTCTGCCTGGTGCGCACCGAGCCGGACGCGCCGAAGCACGAGGGCATTTCGTTCATTCTGTTCGACATGCAGACGCCCGGCGTAACGGTCAAGCCGATCCGCCTGATCAGCGGCGCTTCGCCGTTCTGCGAAACCTTCCTGGACGACGTGCGGGTGCCGAAGAGGAACCTCGTCGGCGAACGCGGCAAGGGCTGGACGGTAGGCAAGCGGCTGCTGCAATACGAACGCACCTCCATCGGCGGCATGGGCGGCAGCGGCCCCCGCGGCGGCAATCCGCTGGCCGACCTCGCCAAGCGCTACGTGGGCGAGTCGAACGGTCGAATCGCCGACGAGGACATCCGCCGCAGCGTCATCGAGCACCGCATCACCGACCGCGCCTTCGGCCTCACCGTGCGCCGCAATGCCGAAGAACTGCAATCGTCCCGGGCGCCCACCTTCCTCTCGTCGATGTTCAAGCTCTACGGCACGGAACAGAACAAGGGTCGCTACGATCTGATGCTCTCCGTCATGGGCAGCGGCATGCTCGGCTGGGAAGGCGAAGCGTTCGACGGCCGCGAGCTGGCCGCCACCCGCGAGTGGCTGCGCTCCCGCGCCAACTCCATCGAGGGCGGCAGTTCGGAGATACAGCTCAACATCATCGCCAAGCGCATACTCGGCCTGCCGGACTAGCGGCGAGCGAGTCGCAGGAAATCGGGGAACAACGTACCGGGAGAGAACGATGCGAACGAATCTGAAACGCGCCATCGCGGCGCTGTCGGTGCTGGTCGCCGCCTATGGCCATGCCCAGGAGGCAGATGCCGCCGAGCCGTTGAACCTCGATCAGCTGCTCAAGCAGTTCAACTGGAACTTCGAGGCCGCCGGGGTGATCACGCAGAAGGTTGGCGACGGCCTGCACGTGCTGTTCGGCATTGGCGGCAACATCGCGGCTTCCATCGGCGAAGACGGCGTGCTGATCGTCGACAACATGTTCCCGGAGATGATCCCCAAGGTCGAGGCGGCCATCGCCGACCTCGGCGGCGGCGGCATCGACTTCGCCGTCAACACCCACTGGCACTTCGACCATGCCGAAGGCAATCTGGCGCTGGGCCCGGCCGGAACCTGGATCGTCGCGCATCAGAACTCCGCCGCCATGATGGCCAGGACCAACATCCTGAATCTGGTCGTCACCCGCTACCGGCAAGAGGCGTATCCGCCAGAGGCCCGCCCGGCCATCGCCTTCGACGACCGCATGAGGCTGTACTTCAACGGCGAAGAGGTGGATATCGTCCACGCCGGTCCAGCGCACACCGCCGGCGACGCGGCGGTGATCTTCCGCAGCCACAACGCCGTTCACTTCGGCGACGTGTTCAACAACACCGGCTATCCCTTCATCGACGCCGACAGCGGCGGCGGCATCGACGGCATGATCACCTTCTGCCAGACGATACTCGACGAAATGGGCGCTGATCCGGTGATCATCCCCGGACACGGCGAAGTCACCGACGGCGCCACCCTGCAACGCTACATCGACATGCTGAAGACGGTGCGCGGCCGGGTGGCGGAGCAGATCGCCGAAGGCAAGAGCCTCGACGAAGTCGTCGCGTCCCGGCCAACGGCGGACTTCGACGAAACCTACGGGCCGGAAGGCCAGTCCCTAGGCTTCGTCAACCGCGTCTACACCAGCTTGACGCGAGACGCCACGCCGTAGACCAGGGTCGAGACGCGCCGCGGGCAAGGCAGCCGCGGCGCGGGGTCGTCAATCTCGCACTTCCGCACAGCTACATGGTGCTGTTCCGCTCGCTGCCGACAGACCCAGCGCTCAAGACGAGGACGACCTGCCAACCGCAATCCGCAAGTAAGTCGTTTGCTGTTTGGGCCAGAGCCCTAAGCGCCTGGAGCGGGGCGCGCCGTCATTCGGCCTCGGCCAGGTGCTCGGTGAAGAACGCGACGGTAGCGGCTTCGGCGGTTTGCCGATGTTCGCCGCGGAAACCGTGCGCCGCGCCCTCGATGACCAGTACCTCGTTCACGGCGCCGGCTTCGTCCAGCGCGGCGCTCATGCGCTCGCTGTGGCGCAGCGGCACCAGGCGGTCTTCGTCGCCGTGGATCATCAGCACCGGCGGGTCGTCGGCGCTGGCGAAGTTGATGGGCGAGACGCCGCTGGCCAGTTCCGGGTCGAAGTCCAAGGCCGGGAAGCGTTCGCTGGGGCCTACCGAGTCCACCAGGTCCACCGGCGGAAAGTAGGCCACCACCGCCGCCACGGTATTGCCGTCCTGGGCGTCCAGGCCAAGCATCAGGGAGAGATGGCCGCCGGCGCTGCCGCCGTGGACGCCCAGGCGGTTCGCGTCGATGCCGAAGCGCGCCGCGTTGGCGCGCACGTGCTCCACCGCCCGGCGCACGTCCGCCACCGCGTCCGGCACCTTGAAGCGGGGAGCGCTGCCGTGATGGACGGCGATCACGGTGAATCCGGCGTTCAGCAGATGTTCGAAGCGTGGCACGCGGCGTTCCGGCGGCGTCCAGCGCGAGAACCAGCCGCCGCTGACCATGAACAGGATCGCGGCGCCGTTGCTTGCCTGCGGCTGCATGACGTCGTAGGTGAGCGCCATGCCGTCCTTGTGGCCGTAGACGATGTCCGGCGTGATGGCGGTTTCGGCGATGGCAGCGCCAGAGAACAGCAGCAGCATGGCTGCCAGCCACGAACCGGTGCGGGTGTGCATTCCTTTCCCCAACGGCGAAGCGAACCGCATTATGGCGAAATCGGCGGTATGTACAAAGCGCCGCAGCCGAACCGCACTACAGTGGGCCGAAGCTCGGCGACCAGTGGCAACTCCGTGTCCGACACAGCCCGCGACTCCACCATCGCCCTTGGCGTCGAGTTGCGGAAGTCGGCTAGCCGAACAGGTGATCCGACGGCTTCCAGCCCGTGCCCCGTGCATGGCCGTCTGCCAGCGCAAGCCAGCGTTCGATCCGCTCGTCGTGGCCGCAGCGCTCTCCCCAATACTCGACGAACAGGGCATCGTCCAAGCGTTGGGCAGCGTCTAGGATGAGATGCTCGATGTCCTGCAAGGCGCGTTGCAGGTAGTTGCCGCCCCGCTCTTCGTTGGCGCGCAGAGCGACACTCCCCGCGGTGAACAGGTCCCGAGCTTGCGGGCAGAACACGCCGTGGTAGGTCAACAGGTACATCGCTGCGTCTTCGTACTTGCGTCGCGCCCTCGCTCCCCTGCATATCTGGGGGCAGAGCAGTGCGGCTTCGGCACGGTACATGCGCTTCAAGGCTTGTGGGAGGTTCATGTAGAGGCGCACGTTGATCGGCAACGTGTGGGACGGTTCAAGCCACCACAGGTGCTCTCCTGGCGGAAGCCTGTCGCGCCAGTAGTCGCGGACATGCTCCATCTTGCCGTCGTCGTCCAAATCGGAAAAATCGTCGTAGCTGATGTCGAACCGATCGAACAGCGGCGGACCGTCGCTCTCCATGTCCACGACGAATCGCGGCGCGTTGGACACGCGGACATGCGCTATGCAGTCCTGGTACTTTGCCCATCTCGCTTCCGCCACGCCGCCGACCTTGCCGAACATGACGTAGATGACGTTCACGGTGGGATCGCGCATCGTCTCGAACACGCTGTTGCCCACCGCGTTCCATGTGTCCCTCTTGCTGTACTTGACCTCCACGCCGTAGCCGTTGACGCGGATGTCGGGAAAGGCATGGCGGTGGTAGGTAGGCGATGCCGTCACGTCGAGGTCGGCCGCTGCGTTCTGCAGCGCAGCGAGAACCCCTTGCTCGAACTGCTCCGGGCCGTGGTACAGCGTGCTCGTGCGGAGGTTGGTAGTGAGGAACCGTGCCGCGCGGTCCAGGACAGCTTCACACTCCTTGAGAGTCAAAGTTGCTCTCGGAGGTCGTTGGCGATGTGCCACGCCAGCACCGGCGGGACGGCGTTGCCGATCTGCCGTTCCGTGGCGCGCATGGCGCACACGAAGTCGAAGTCGTCCGGGAAGGATTGAAGGCGCGCCGCTTCGCGCAGCGAGATGCGCCGCCGCAGCCGGTAGTGCCACTGCACGTTGCCGTGGTGCTCGGCGCGGATGGTGGTCGCCGGCTTGTCGGCCTGCAGGCGCCGGTTGCCTTGCTCGGGACTGCGCTGCGCCTTGCTCCACACATGCGCCGTGGCCTTGTTCTCGGCGGCGCGTTCCAGATCCGCCAGCGCTTCCTGGGCGGTCATGCGCCAGCCCAGCGCTTCGGGATGGGCGAACGGCTGGTCGCCGCGCACACCGACGATGAAGATGCGCTCGCGCATCTGCGGCACGCCGTAGTCCGCGGCGAGATACAGCTTGTGGTCCACCGTGTAGCCGGGAAGGCGGAAGTCCGCCAGCATCTGCTCGAAGAACGGTCTGCCGTGGGACATGAGCAGGCCCTTGACGTTCTCGGCGACGAACGCCTTGGGCCGGCAGCGGCGAATCACGTCGATCATGCGCTGGTAGAGGATGGTGCGTTCTCCGCCAGCAAGGCTGCGCTGGCCGTTGATCGACACGTCCTGGCAGGGAAAGCCGCCGATCACCACGTCCGCGGACGACGGCAGAGTGTCCATCACGTCGACGATGCTGCCCCGGTGCAGGTGTTCTTCGCCCAGGTTCGCCGCGTAGGTGTCGCACGCCAGCCCGTCGATGTCGTTGGCCCAGACGACCTCGAACGGCAGACGGTCGTAGAGCCTGCCGCCGAACCGGAAGCCGCCGAGAAACCCCAGGTCCATGCCGCCGCAGCCGCTGAACAGCGAGACGACAGCGTGCTTCTCGGCTTCGTGGCTGACCGCCCAGGCTGCAACCTGCGCGGGGCTGACGGGGGTGGGTTCGACGGCCTGCGTTGTTTCCTGGAGCATGCGGCTACTGTAGCCCAATACTGGTTGTCCTTACAAGTCCATGCTTGAGGACATTGAGGATATTGGGGATAGGGTAACGTGCCAACGCGGCGGTTTCGGCGATGGCAGCGCCAGAGAACAGCAGCAGCATGGCTGCCAGCCACGAACCGGTGCGGGTGTGCATTCCTTTCCCCAACGGCGAAGCGAACCGCATTATGGCGAAGTCGGCGGTATGTACAAAGCGCCGCAGCCGAACCGCACTACAATGGGCCGAAGCTCGGCGACCAGTGGCAACTCCGTGTCCGACACAGCCCGCGACTCCACCATCACCCTTGGCGTCGAAGAGGAGTTCTTCCTCGTCGATCCGCAAACCCGGGACCTTGTCGCCAATCCCGAGCCGGCGATCTTCGATGCCTGCGAACGCGCCAGCGGGCCGCACAAGGTGGTGCGCGAGTTCCTGCGCTCGCAGATAGAGACCAACACCCGCGTCTGCGCCAGCATGGCGGACTTGCGCAGTGCGCTTGCGGAAACCCGTCGCCTGGTCGTCGAGGCGGCGGAGCAGCACGGTACCGCCGCCATGGCCACCGCCACGCACCCGTTCGCGGACTGGCGGATTCAAGTGCCGACGGCGCGGGAACGCTACCAGCGCTTCGCCGTCACCTACCAGGAGAGCGTGCGCCGATTCCTGGTGGGCGGCATGCACATCCACGCCGGCTTCGGCGACGCCGACGCGCGCATCAAGGTGATGACGGCGCTGCGCCGCCATCTGCCGTTGCTGCTGGCGCTGTCCACGTCGTCGGCGTTCAGCGCCGGCCGCGAGACGGGCTTCAAGTCGTCGCGCTTGAATCTGGTGGGCGCACTGCCGCGCACCAACCTGCCGCCGCCGCTGCATTCGAGCGCCGAGTACGATCTGCTGGTCGAGGACTACCGGCACTTGCAGTTCATCGACGACGGCAGCGAACTGTGGTGGGACATGCGCCCGTCGGCCCGCTACCCCACCATCGAGCTGCGCATCTGCGACATCTGCACGCGCATGGAAGACGCGCTGGCCATCGCCGCCCTGTACGCCTGCCTGATCGCCCGCCTGCTGCGCGAGGGCGAAGGCTCCTGGCCGGCCGAGCCGCCCACCGAACTGATCGCCGAGAACCGCTGGATCGCTTCGCGCTACGGCGTCCTGGCGTTCTTCGGCGACATGACCGCCGGCGGCCGCGTCGACATCGACGACTACGCCGCCCGGCTGGTGGACGATCTCGCCACCGATGCCCGCGCCTTGGGCTGCGAAGCCGAGTTGCAGCGCGTCGGCGCCATCATTCGCGAAGGCACCGCCGCGGATCGGCAGATCGACTTGTTTCGGCTGCGCAAACTGGAGGGCGACGACGACGCTGCCGCGCTTCGGGCGGTGGTGGATCTGGCCATCGCCGAAACCCGCGAGGGGTTGTTCGCTCGCTAGAGCGGAACACCATGCGCTCCGCCATGACTCCGCGATTGGGCGGTGACCTGTTTCTGGCGCTGTCCGTGTTGTTTGCGGGGTGGGCCCATGCTGCCGAGGCGGTGCGCTTCGAGGCGGAAGTGCGCCGCACGGAGTACGGCATTCCGCACGTCAAGGCCGAGGACTGGGGCGGCCTCGGCTACGGCTACGGCCATGCCTACGCGCAGGACAACTTCTGCGTCGCCATGCGCGCCGTCGTTGCGGCAACCGGCCGCTCCGCGGAGTTCTTCGGCGAAGACGAAGGCGACCCCGTCGCCGACTTCGTGCTGCGCTACACCCTGGGCAGCGAGGCGGAGTTCCGCCGCCAGCACATGCCCGCGCCCGAGACGCCGAGCGCTTGGCTGGTGGCAGGCTTCGCCGCCGGCATGAACCGCTATCTGCGCGAAACCGGCATCGCCAGTCTGCCGGAGGGCGAAGATGGCTGCCGTAACGCCGAGTGGGTGGCGCCCATCGAGCCGGTGCAGCTGTGGATGTCCATGGCGCGGCTGGCGTTGCAGGCGAGTTCCGATCAAGAGATCGTGCGCGATGCCATCTACGGCGCTTCGACGATCGGGACGGCGCCCCAGGGCGAAGCGGCGGTCGATGCCGGCAGGGCAACGCTCCGGGCGGACTTGCGGCGCTTCGGCCAAGCGCTTGCCGATGCGGAACGCGGCAGCAACGCCATCGCCATCGGGCGCGACCTCAGCCGCAGCGGCCACGGTCTGCTGCTTGGCAATCCACACCAGCCCTGGCGCGGCAGCGGCAGCTTCTATCAAGTACATCTGACGATTCCCGGCGTCTACGACGTCGCCGGCGCCTCCCTGCAAGGCATGCCCGTGGTCGGCATCGGCTTCAATCGCAACGTCGCCTGGACGCACACGGTTTCCTTCGCCACCCGCTTCACCCTCTACCAGCTGCAACTGCACCCGCGGGACCCTCGCCAGTACCGGTATGGCGGCGGCTATCGAAACCTCGAGTCGAAGACGGTGGAGATTCGCATCAAGGGCAAGGACGGGGCGTTGCGCACGCAACGGCGGACGTTCCACCGGTCGCACTACGGGCCGCTGGTGGATCTCGGCGTCGTCAGCCCATTGCTTAGCGCCTCCACCTACTCGCTGCGCGATGCCAACGTTGGGCGCTATGCGACGATGCTCGATCAGTATCTGCGCATGGGGCAGGCGGGCGACATGGCGGAGTTCACCGACAGCCTGCGCAGCATCGGCATCCCGGTGTTCCACACCCTGGCGGCGGACCGGGACGGCCAGGCGTTCTACGGCGAAGTGGCCTCGGTGCCGCACGTCACCTCGAACCAGCTGCGTCGCTGCGTCAGCTTGTCCAACTACTTTCTGCGCCTGCAAACGAACAACGCCGCAATTGCCCTGGACGGCAGCAATCCCTACTGCGAGTGGGGAAGCGACCCGGACAGCCCGCCGGGCAGCGGCTTGTACGGCTACGAAGCCCGGCCCCGGCGGTTGACCACCGACTACGTGGCGAACAGCAACGACAGCTACTGGCTGAGCAACGCCGACCGGCCGCTTACGGGCTTTCCGGTGCTGTTCGGATTCCTCGGCCACGAAGGCCGGCAGCAACTGCTGCGCACCCGCGTCGGACACCTGATGCTGCGCGAGCGCTCGCGGGAGTCCCAAGGCTTCGACCTGGCGACGTTGAAGGCGCTGCTGTACCGGCACCGGGTCCACGCCGCCGAGCTGGTGCTGGACGACGTGCTGCGGGTCTGCGGAACGGCCTCCGGCGCAGCAAGGCGGGCCTGCGGCGTGCTACGGAACTGGGACCGGAAAGTCGACATCGACAGCCGCGGCGCCCAGGTCTTCACCGAGTTCTGGCGCCGGATCCGCCTCGCGCACAGCAGCCTGTTCACCAGCGTCGTCGGCAACCCGGACTTCTGGCGCGTTAGCTTCGATCCCGCGCAGCCGCTGCGCACACCCCGTGGCATCGATCTTTCCAGCAGCGAGAACCGCGCTCTCGTTCTAACGGCCCTCGCCAGCTCGGTAGGCGCCCTCGACGCGGCGAACGTCGCGCTGGATTCGCCCTGGGGCGAGGTGCAGTTCGACGCCCGCGGCGAGGCGGCCATTCCAATTCACGGCGGCGACGGCAACATGGGCGTCTACGCCGCCATCTCCGCCAGCCTGGGTGAAGGCGGCTACACGGACATCCGCTCCGGCAACTCCTACATCCAGGCCGTCACCTGGGACGAGAGCGACTGCCCGGTGGCCGACACCGTGCTGGCGCCGTCGCAGTCGAGCAACCCGGATTCGCCCCACTACCGCGACCAGACCGCGCTCTACAGCCGCAAGGAGTGGCTGCGCTTCCCTTTCTGCGCGGAGCAGATCGAAGCGGCGCAGCTGGGCCCCACCCTCGTCTTGCGCGGCGAGTGACGGCGCGGCTTGTGCAAACGGCTGGATTTCTCCAAACTGCCGTCCACCCCCCGCAGCGGACTTCGCCCAGATGATCGAACAGGAAATCGACATTGCCACCGCCGACGGCAGCATGAACACCTTCGTCGCGCATCCCGAAGAGGGCGGCCCGTTCCCGCTGGTGCTCTTCTTCATGGACGCGCCGGGCAAGCGCGAGGAACTGCACGACATGGCGCGCCGCATCGCCACCGTCGGCTACGCCGTGCTGCTGCCGAATCTGTACTACCGGGACGAGCGCGAGTTCCACTTGGGGATGCCGGGCGCCACCCGGGAACGGATGTCCGAGCTGATGGGCAGGCTGTCCAACGCGATGGTCTGCGAAGACACCCGCGCCCTGCTCGACTTCGCCGCCGGCCAGGAGTTCGCCACCCAAGGCCCGGTGGGCGCCGTCGGCTACTGCATGAGCGGGCCGTTCGTCTTCGCCGCTGCCGCCGAGTTCCACGAACGCATCAAGGCGGCGGCGTCTCTGCACGGCGTGCGCCTGTGTACCGACGCCGAGGATTCGCCGCACCGAACGGCGCATCGCATTACCGGCGAGATCTACTTCGGCTGCGCCGAAACCGATCACTGGGCGCCGCCGGCGATGGTCTCCGCGCTGGACGAGCATCTCGCCGCCAGCGGCATCAACTACCGCATCGAGTGGTACCCCGGCACCGGCCACGGCTTCGTCTTTCCCCAGCGCGAAGGGCTGTACCACAAGGCATCGGCAGAACGCCACTGGGAGCGCCTGTTCGCGCTCTTCGGGCGCAATCTGTAGCCCTCGACCGCGTCCAGCGCGGCTACGCCAAGCCGTTCTTCCAGCTGACGAGGACCAACAAGCGGGCGTCGCAATCAGCCAGACGCTGCTGGCGTCACCGCTAGAAACCCCTCTCAGCGCACTGGCGGTTGATCTCGTCGATGATCTCGCAGACGCGGATGGATTCGGCGCGGGTGAACTGGGGCATCTCCTTCAAGCCGGCCGCCATGCAGCGATGCACCGCCTGGGCCTGGTAGGTGAAACCGTGCTGATTGCCGCCGCTCCACGTCCAGCCCTTGTAGCGGATCAAGCGCTCGCCGGTCCAGCGCGAACCGGCCGGCTGGCCGCGGCCGATGGGGGCTGGCGTCGGCAGCGGATACTCGAAACGCTCGACGTGGTTGAACGGGCCGGTGCTGGGGTTGCGGTCCTGGTTCCAGTGCGTCTCCGCCCAGTCGCCCGTCCAGCCCTTGCTGCGGTCGAGCTCCAGCGACGGCCTGCCCTCGGCCTTGCGCGTGCCCTGGCGGGGTGGTCGGCCGGTGCGGATGGTCAGCGCCGAAGGATGGTGCGCGGGCGTCTCGATGGTGATGCGGCCAGCGCTGCCGACGAACTGGGTTTCTTCGAGGAAGCGCCCGGACGGAAAGGTGATCACGGCGATGCCGCGCTGCGCGGAGTATTGCAGCACCGCGGCGCTCGGCGGCGCGCCGTGGGCGGAAGGAACGTCGCCAGCGTAGGGCTGGCCGGCGGCTTTGCGTCCGGCTGCGACGATGGTCGGCGCCTCTTCGGCGCCGAAGCCGAGAACCGCGGGGCTGAGCGCGTAGACGCGATCCGGGTAGTCGGCCTGGACAACCTGCAGATTGCCGATGTCGCCACGCTCCATCGCCGCGCGGGCGTGTTCGATGGCGGGAAAGAAGCGCAGCCACATCCCCTCCTGGCAGAACACGCCGGCCGCGTCCGCCGCGGCATAGACCTCGCGCGCCTGCTCGGCGGTATCGGTGAACGGCTTCTCGCACAGCACGTGCTTGCCGGCCTCGATGGCGGTCATCAAGTCCCGGTGGTGATCCCAGGTCTTCGAGGCGATGTAGACGATGTCGACGTTCGGGTCGTTGCACAGCGCTTCGTAGCTGCCGTAGGCGGTGGCCACGCCATGCGCTTCGGCATAGGCGGCGGCGCGGTCTTCGTCTCGTGCCGCCACCGCGGTTACGCTGGCGCCGGGCACGTCCTGCAAGGACTTGATCCAGTCCGAAGCGATGGCCGAGGCGCTGATGATTCCCCAGCGCAGGGGAAACTCGACATCCTGTTCCCGGGTTTGGCCCAAGCGGATGTCCAACGGCGTGGACATCGGCCAGCCGTTGAAGAACGTCGGGTCGTCCAGCGATGGGTCGCGCTTTAGGCTCATTCGTTCGCACCTCCGATAGTGCTCGAAAGCCTAGCACGTTCGCCCGGCGCTGCACTTCAAGGACCCCGACCGAGGCACTTGCGTTGCAGGTGTTTTGGGAACGGGCAAGGGGCGACGAGGGTCGCAGGCTGCGGATTCGCCGAGAACGGGAGTGCAAGTCAAGCACGGCTACGCAACCGGGCGTATGCTCGCCTCTAGGTTGTCAATCGATCTATTTCGGGCGAGCGGGTTCTCGGAGAGCGTCACATGGGTCGAATCATCGCGCAGACCAAAGTCACCAACCTGTTCGACGGCGGCAAGGCCATCGAGTGCGGCATGCTTGTGGACACCGGCGCCTCCGCGTTGTTCCTGCCGCGGTCATGGAAGGAGCGCCTAGGCGAGTTTCAACGGAGCGAGTTGGTAAAGCTCCAGCTTGCCAACCAGGACGCCGTCGACGGCGAGGCGTGCTGGCCGGTCGAGATCGAAATCGAGGGCTTCCGGCCCGTTTCCAACGAGGTGGTGTTCGTGGACATGATGCCGGGAAGCGCCGCTGGCGAACAGCCGGCGCCGCTTCTCGGCTACGTTGTTCTTGAGCAGGCGCAGGCCGCGGTGGACATGCTCCGTCACCGACTCGTCCCCGTACCCTACTTGGACCTCAAAGCGAACACGCACGCACTGGTTCGTTAGCAGGGGTGGCGAGGAAGGGCCGAGCCCGCGCGGCCCCTGCGCATGACGCAGCGCACCTAAGGCTTGTCAGCGCGGCAAAACGCGCTACACTCTGCCCGTCGCAAGGGAAAGGGATGTCCCCATGTCGTTGCCCGCTGCCGCTGTTCCTCTTCGTGAGATTGGCCTCGCGGCCTTGTTCGCGTTCGCCGTCTACATGCTGCTCGCCATCGGCTCCTACTCGCCCTTGGATCCGGCCTGGACGTTCTCTGGTTCCGACCTTTCCGTGTCGAACTGGGTTGGGCAGAGCGGCGCCTACACGGCGGACGTGATGCTTTGGCTGTTCGGTTGGCCAGCCTACCTTCTGCCGGCCTGCGTGCTGATCGCCGCGCTACGCCTGCTGCGCCGGGGCGTGGCGGCATCCGCAGCGCAGGCGTTGATTCGAGCCGCCGGCTTCTGCGCCCTGCTGATCGCCGCCTGCGTGCTGGCGCAGCTGCACTTCGTCGGCGACGGGCTTCGGGCCGGCACCGGCGGCGCGTTGGGCGCCGGCATCGTCAAGGCGGGGCTGCCGCTGCTGAACTGGCTCGGTTTGACGCTGTGCGCCCTGGTGCTGCTGTCCATCGGCTCCCAAGCGGCGTTCGGCTACTCCTGGCTGAGCGTTGCCGAGCGCACCGGGCGCGGCGTGTACGCCTTCTCCGGCCTCTTGTTGTCCAGCGCCTCGGCCGTCGGGCGGCTTGCCGCTGCGGGGGCGGGTCGAACGACTGGAACGGTGCGCCAGCGACGCCAGCCGCAGCAGGCCAGCAGCCAGCAGTCTGCTGCCGAGGTTATCCGCAGCAACGCGCCGCCTGCCGCCAAGGTTGAACCGCGGGTGGGCGGCGTCGAATCGGAACCGCTGGCGAGTCGCGACGAGCCGCCGAACGAAGATCCGCTCGACGCCCTCATGGCCGCGGCCGAGGCGGCGCCGGTCGCAGCTGCAAGGGAAAGCGCAACCGAGGCGCCCGCTGCCGCGGCGCCGGAAGGCCGGCCAGACGCCGCCAGCGCCGAGTTCGCCGAGCTGCCGGAAGAACCACCAGCCATGCCAGCTGAAGCGGCACCGACGGCCGTCGAAGCAGCTACGCCGCCAGCACCCGAAGAATCAACCCCGCCGCCAGCCGCCGAACCGGCCCAGCGTTCGGCTTCGCCATCCGTCTACCATCGCCCGGTGCTGGAGCTTCCGGCGCTGGACTTGCTGGAGGAGTACGACGGCGACGCCAGCGGCGGCTACTCCCAGGAATCCCTGGAAGACATGTCGCAGCTGCTGGAGAGCAAGCTCGCGGACTTTCGCGTCGACGCCAAGGTGGTGTCGGTGCTGGCCGGCCCGGTGGTGACGCGCTTCGAGCTGCAGCCGGCGGCCGGCGTCAAGGTCAGCAAGTTCACCAGCCTGGCCAAGGACCTCGCCCGCTCGCTGGCGGTGGTGAGCGTGCGCATCGTCGAGATCATCCCCGGCAAGTCCGTGGTCGGCATCGAGATTCCCAACGAGCGTCGGGAAACGGTGCGGCTGAAGGAGATCCTCGATTCGCGCCAGTACCGCAACGCCCGCAGCCCGTTGACGCTGGCGCTCGGCAAGGACATCGCCGGCACTCCGGTGATGGCGGACATCGGCAAGATGCCCCATCTGCTGGTGGCCGGCACCACGGGTTCCGGCAAGTCCGTGGGCATCAACGCCATGCTGCTGTCGATGCTCTACAAGGCGAAGCCCGAGGACCTGCGCTTGATCCTGGTCGATCCGAAGATGCTGGAACTGTCGGTGTACGACGACATTCCGCACCTTCTGACGCCGGTGGTCACGGACATGAAGGACGCCGCCCAGGCGCTCAACTGGTGCGTCGGCGAAATGGAGCGCCGCTACCAGCTGATGGCGGCGCTGGGCGTGCGCAATCTGGCCGGCTACAACCGGCAGGTGGAAGACGCCTCGGCCACCGACAAGCCGCTGCTCGACCCGCTGTGGCCCCAGGACGCTGGCGAACCGGCGCCGGCGCTGCAACGGCTGCCGTTCATCGTCGTCGTCATCGACGAGTTCGCCGACATGATGATGATCGTCGGCAAGAAGGTGGAGCAGCTCATCGCCCGCATCGCCCAGAAGGCGCGCGCCGCGGGCATCCACCTGTTGCTGGCCACCCAGCGGCCTTCGGTGGACGTCATCACCGGCCTCATCAAGGCGAACATTCCGGCGCGCATGGCGTTCCAAGTGTCCAGCAAGGTGGATTCGCGCACCATTCTCGACCAAGGCGGTGCCGATCAGCTGCTCGGCCACGGCGACATGCTGTTCCTGCCGCCCGGCACCAGCATGCCGGTGCGGGTACACGGCGCGTTCGTTTCCGACGAGGAAGTACACGCCGTGGCCGCGGACTGGAAGGCCCGGGGCGAACCGGAGTTCGTCGCCGACCTGCTGGCCGGCGTTCCCGCCGAGGCCGAGGTGCCCGGCACGGTGGATCTGTCCGGCGACACGGAGTCGGACGAACCGCTGTACGACGAAGCGGTTGCCTTCGTGCTGGAAACCCGTCGGGCTTCGATTTCTTCCGTGCAGCGCAAGTTGCGCATCGGCTACAACCGCGCCGCGCGTCTGATCGAAGCGATGGAGCAGGCCGGCGTGGTCTCGCCGATGAACGGCAGCGGCGGCCGCGAAGTGCTGGCGCCCGGCGGGCCGAGCGACTAGCCTGCTCGATCAGCGAGGGGCTTCCGGCGATGACGTTCCCGAACGGCCGCCATGTGGTCGTGGAATGAAGGGATGCCGAAGGAGACCAGGCCGTCGTCGCCATGAACAAGAGCGCCGTGCGCTATCGCGGCGTCGAGTTCTCCTTGGCCGAATCCCGCGGACTTCAAGGCGGCCATGGCCTCACGGCAGGTGATGGCGGCCGCCCCCGCCGACTCCATGGCTGCGGATACGACCGACGTCGACTCGTGGCCGTTGCTGGCGGCGAGGCGCTTGTTGTAGCAGGTGGCTCGACGGTCGTGGCCGTGGCGACTTCGCTGCCCAGGACGTCCGTGCCCTCGACCGACTTGGCGAACGCCAACGCCAGCTGCGTCTTCCCGACTCCGGGAACGCCAACAACCAGCTGCAACCCGCCCGAGGGATCCCCCGTCGAGCACAAGCGGCGCAGTTTCGAGTCGAAGACGCCCAGCTCTTCCTTCCGCCCGGCGAAGTAGAGGGGCGGCTCTCGTTCTCCCGGTACCTCCATCGGCTTTCCGTACTTGGTGTCTTGCTGCCGCGGCCGAGACGCGCTTCGCCTTGAACGGCAGACCGTCCGCTCCAACCGCTGTCCGCAAACACAGCATAGCACTCGCCGCAAGCTGCCGTGGAGTAAGCTACGGCAATGGAACAGCGTGGAACACGGCAAGCAATGGGGCCCTTGAGTGGCGTTCGCCCGCCGGTGCGGACGGCTTGCGTTTGCCTGGCGCTGCTAACCGCTGTGGCCTTGGGCGCTGCCGAGGACGAGACCGGCGAGGCCGACGACGCTGCGGCATTGCAGCAGCTGCTGGACGGGATGACCAGCTACCAGGCGAGCTTTCGGCAGACGCTGCTGGATCGGTTCGGCGAGACGCTGCAGGTGGCCACCGGCGACATGCATTTGCAGCGCCCGGGGCGCCTGCGCTGGCAGGTGGACGAACCCTACCCGCAGCTGGTTCTGGCCGACGGCGAGTCGCTGTGGGTGTACGACCCGGACTTGCGGCAGGCCAGCGTGCAGCCGCTGGCCGAGGCCATCGAGGGATCGCCGGCGGTGTACTTGACCGGCGTCGCCGAGAAGGTCGACTCCCGCTTCCGGGTTGGCGCCGTGCCCGTGGACGACGGCTACCGCTTCGTGCTGCGGCCGCGGCGCAGCAGCTCGGTCTTCCGCGACGCCACGCTGACGTTCTCTGCGGAGAAGATGCTGATCGCCTTGGACATTGTCGATCACTTGCAGCAGGCGACGCGCATCGCCTTTGCCGATGCGGTGCTGAACCCGGTGCTAGAATCAAACCTGTTTCGATTCGAGATTCCGCCTGGGGTCGACGTCATTGGCGATGTCCCAACGCAGCCCTCGAAGCAGCGAGACGGAGCAGCCGTCGCAAACGACGAACCTGCCGAGCGCTGACGCCGATGCGTCGGCGGCAAGCGACGGCGCGCCTTCTTCCCAGCCCTTGGCGCACCGAATGCGGCCAAGCCGCTTGGCGGAGTTCGTAGGCCAGCAGCACTTGCTGGGCCCGGGCCGGCCCCTCAAGCGGCTGGCCGAGCTGGGCCGCGTACACTCCATGATCCTGTGGGGGCCGCCCGGCACCGGCAAGACGACGCTGGCGCGTTTGCTGGCGGACGCCGCGCAGGCCAGCTGGCGCAGCCTGTCGGCGGTGCTCGCCGGGGTGCGCGACGTGCGCGACGCGATTGCCGAGGCGCAGAAGTCGCCGCAGCGCCAGACGGTGCTGTTCATCGACGAGGTGCATCGCTTCAACAAGGCGCAGCAGGACGCTTTTCTGCCCCATGTCGAGAAGGGAACGGTGACCTTCATCGGCGCCACCACCGAGAACCCTTCCTTCGAGGTGAACGCCGCGCTGCTGTCGCGCTCCCGGGTCTACGTTCTGAAGTCGCTGCCTGGGCAGGACGTGGCGACGCTGCTGCGGCGCGCCGCGCAACGCGAGCTGCACGTCTCGATTGACGAGGACGCCATGCGGCACTTGATCGACATCGCCGACGGCGACGCCCGGCGAGCGCTGAACACGCTTGAAGTGGCGGTGCAGCTGGCCGCCGACTGCGTGCAGGCCGAGCACGTCGTCGAGGCCAGCGGGCAGAGCTACCGGCGTTTCGACAAGGGCGGCGACGCCTTCTACGATCAGATATCGGCGCTGCACAAGGCGGTGCGCGGCAGTTCCCCGGACGCCGCCCTGTACTGGCTGGCGCGCATGCTCGACGGCGGCTGCGATCCGATCTACGTCGCCCGCCGTCTGGTGCGCATGGCGGCCGAAGACGTGGGCAACGCGGATCCCCGCGCCTTGCAGCTGTGCGTGGACGCCTGGGACGCCTACCGTCGCCTCGGTTCGCCCGAGGGCGAACTGGCGCTCGGCCAGGCGGTGCTCTATCTCGCCAGCGTGCCGAAGAGCAACGCCGCCGCGGTGGCCTTCGATGCCGCCATGGCCTGGGTTCGCCAGCATCCGTCGCATCCGGTGCCGCTGCGCTTGCGCAACGCGCCGACGCGCCTGGCGCGGCAGCTGGGCCACGGCCAGGGCTATCGCTACGCGCACCACGAGCAGGACGCCTACGCCGCTGGCGAGCGCTACTTTCCCGACGAAATGCCGGATCAAGCGTTCTATCGACCCACCGAACGCGGCCTGGAGGCGAAGATCTCCGCCCGGCTGGCAGCGCTTCGAGCGCAGGACGCGGCAGCGCGAGGCGAGGGGCAGTAGGGCGGCTTCGAGCGCCGGGCCTTCCCGCGCGAACGCAGCAGCGGCCCCTCGAGGCCTACCGCTCGCCAACGGCCAAGAGCGCCGCCAAACGACCTTCCATAGCGTGTCGAATCGGCGCGGCGAGCACTTGCCGGTGCAGCAGCCGGCGCAGTTCCGCTTCGTCCAGCCCGGCGACGTCCAGCTCCGGCAGGCTGGCGAATCGGCGGCCTCTGCGGGTGGCGATGTAGAGCGTGTCCAGCAGCGCCTTCGCCGCGCTGGCGAGGTTGTACGGCGGAGCGGTGGCGCTGGCGCCGAATCCTTCGCGCATCATCGACGGCTGGATGCGCAGAAACTCGTAGCGGCCGAAGGGGCTGGCGAGGCAACGGGTGTGGCCAGTGGTGGCTACTTGAAAGGCGCCCGGTAGCTGCGCGAGCAGCCCGTGCAGATGCAAGGCCGAGAGGAACGACACGTAGCCCTGCTCGTTGCCAAGCAGCAGCGGCACCGCGGCCAGCGGCGCGAACCGCGGATGCTCCGGCTGGCCCCACACGGCGCGGGTGACGCGAACCAGAGTGCCCTGGCGCGCCAGGCGGCCCAGCTGGCGGGATGCCGAGTCGATGCGGCAGTCGCAGAGCGCGGCGAACTGCCGGGTGCTGAAGACCGCATGGCGGAGCAGAAAGGCGACGGCGTTCACGGCTTGCCGGCGTCGTGCTCGGTGCGCAGCGGCGCCGCTTCCAGCAGAGCGAACGACCGTTCGACGATTTCCGTCCAGCGCTCCGCGCCGGCGAAGCGTTGGCGATCGTCCGGTTCCAGATAGTCGAGAACCTGCCCGGCGTAGTCCTCGTAGCCAAGCGCCAGCAGGTTCTCCATCGCGCGATCGCGTTCGCCAACGGCGAGGGATGCCGATGCGCCCGGCTTGGCGTGGCCGCCGAGCCAGAGGATGTAGAGATCGAACACGTCGCGCGCTTGAGTCTGGCGGCGGTTCGCCAAGGCGAGCATCTTCTGTTCGCAGGCCGCTGCCGCCGAATAGTGCCGGCACGCGAACGACAGCCGCCGATACTGCTCGGCGACCGCTGGGTCGATGGTTTCGACCTTGCTCTCGCCGGCCCCGCCGCGGCGCAAGAACTCCACCTTGGTCGGGTACGACTCGCCGGCCGTGGTGACCAGCCGAGCGCGGAATCGCTGCGTGGTGGCGGTCTGCTTGGCTTTCTCCGGGCTGCCGACGATCAACTCCTCGATGCCGTAGATCGAGAGCGCCCTGGCGAATGCGGGATCCTGCAGGATGCGATAGCCGTTCTTGCGCAGCGTGTCGACGCCGCCTGCCAGCACGTCGAGGTCCATGTCTTCGGAGTAGCGCGGGCTGGCGAAGAAGAAGCGCAGGTTGGCACCTCCCTTCAGCACCGGGGCGCGCGCATCCGACGCCTTCAGCAGCCGCTCTAGGAACAGGAAGTGAAATGCCTCGCGTTGCTGGCGATGGGTGAACATGGCAGACCATTATGTATTCTAATCGGCGTTTCGGTCAATCCAAGTCAATAATAGGCCCAACGTTCGCTGTCGCATCAACAAGGCGCTCCCTGCCCAAGACAACGCGCTCAAGCCACCCGTTCGGTGCCGGTGATCTGCAAGCGCACCAGTTCGTCGTACTCGGCGTCGTCGATGCCCAGCTCTTCCGCGAACACGGCGCGGCTGTGTTCGCCGAAGCGCGGCGAGCAGGTCGCCTCGATGTCCGGCGTGTTCGCCATCTTCCACGGCAGCACCGGCAGCAGGTGGGTGCCGGACTCCGGATGCGTCACCGGCACCAGAAAGCGTCGCGCCTGGAACTGCGGGCTGGACTCCGCGTAGATCGGCTTGAACGGCTCGCACCTAGCCGCGCAGACGCCCAGCGCGCCGAGCGCCTCGGCTTCGTCGGCGGCGTCCCGGGCGGCGAAGCAAGTGCCAAGCAGCGCGTCGAGCGCGTCTTCGTTGGCCTTGCGCGCCGCGTTGCTGGCGAAGCGCGGGTCGGTGGCCAGTTCCGCGGCGCCGAGGCGCCGGGCGAGCTGCTCGAACGCGGCGTCGGTCTCTGCCGCCACGGCGAGGTAGTGGCCGTCGGCGCAGGCGTAGACGCCGTGCGGCGCGAAGCGCGGGTGCCGATTGCCGGCCGGCCTCCGCACGGTGCCGTTGGCGTCGTATTCGAGGATCGCGTCGCCCACTTGCACGGCCACGGCTTCCAGCATGGCGGCGTCGATGCGCTGGCCGACGCCGGTGCGCTTGCGGTGGTTCAGCGCCGCCAGAATCGCGGCCGCCAGCGTGTAGCCGGAGATGGGGTCGGGAATCAGCCCGCCGGTGTTCATCGGTTCGCCGCCCTCGTAGCCGTGGATGGAGGCCAGCCCGGCCATCGGCTCCGTGGTGGCGCCGTTGGCCGGATACTCCGCCAGCGGCCCTTGCCGGCCGTAGCCGGACACCGACGCGAAGATCATGTCCGGGCGGTGCTGGTGGAGGGTTTCGAGGGTGACGCCCCAGCGGGTCATCACGTGCGGGCTGAAGTTGTCCACCAGCACGTCGAACTTGGGGACCAGCCGCCAGAACATCTCCTTGCCGCGCGGCTGCGCGACGTCCAGCGTCACCGCCCGTTTGTTCAGATTGACGCTGTTGTACATGCCGTTGGTGTTGATGCCCTGCTGCTCGATGTCGGGATTGCGCACCATCGGCGGCACCGGAGCGCCCGCGCCCCGCCAGACGTCCGGTCGGCGCACGGTTTCGATCTGCACCACGTCGGCGCCCATCAGCGCCAGCAGTTCGGTGCAGAAGGTTCCCGCCCACGCCTGGGTGAAGCACAGCACCCGCACGCCGGCCAGCGGTTGCGCGTTGGGCTTCGGCGTCGGCTCGGCGTGCGCCGACGGCGGGGCGGCGGGCTTCGTTCGCCGTTCTTCGCGTATCTGCGCGTTGTGCTCGCCCAGCTTCGGTGCGCCGCGCCGCAGCGCCCACGGCGTCGCCGACAGCTTCGCGACGGCACCCGAGGCATGCGCCTTGCCGCCATCGACCGGCGCCTCGACGATGAAGTCCCGTTCCTGGAATTGTTCGCTGGTGCGCAGATCCTCGGCGTCCTGCACCACTCCGGCGATGCAGCGCAGCTTCGCCAGACCGTGGAACAGCGGCCACTTGCCGCGCTTGCCGGAGGCTTCGGCAAGGCCGTCGCGCACTGGCCGCGTATCCTGCTGATGCCGGCCCCAGGCGCTGACGAAACGTTCGTCCTCGGCCAGTTCGTCGAGGCCCAGAAAGCGCATGGCGTCGGTCCACCGCTGCCAGTCGCCGTAGCCGTAGTTGACGAGGCCGTCGGCGGTTCGCCACAGCGGGCCCGGCTGGCCACGGGGCCGTCCGCCGGCCGGGCCGAAGTCCATCGCCCGCCCGCCGATGAAGTTGCCGAGCGCCGCCCAAGGCGCGCAAGTCAGCGCCAGTGCCTCGGCTTCGCTCAGGTCCAGGCGTTCGCCGCCGCCTCGGTACAGGGCCGCCGCGGCGGCGACGAATCCGGCGGTGCCGGCGATGTAGCCGGACTGTCGCACCGGCAGCTGCAGCGGCGGTTCCTCGCGCTGCTTGTTGATGGTGGCCCAGCCGACCCGGGCGCAGGCCGTCAGATGATTGCCCGGCACGGCAGCCAGCGGCCCGCTCAAACCGTGCGGGGTGATGCACAGATGCACCGCGCTGCCCGGAACCTCTGGCGTCTTGCCGTTGCCGACCACGACGTCCGCGAACCGGCACAGCTCGGCGAGCGCCGCGTCGTCTTCCACCACCACGGAACGCTTGTTCCAGTTGGCGTAGGCATGCAGCAGGGAACGTTCCAATCCGGCTTGATCGTTCAGGAACGGCGGCTCGTGGCGCAGCGGGTGGCCATCCGGCGGTTCGGCAAGCACGACATCCGCCCCGAAGTCGCCGAACAGACGCGCCGCCCACGCGCCGGACAGCCGATCCGACGCATCGACCACCCGAACGCCCGCAAAGGCTCTCGTCACGCAAACCTCCCCTGCGCCTTGAAGAAGGGCGCATTTTCCACGCTTGACGTGCGCTTAGGAAGCCGGCTGCGCGACGTGCCGGCGAATCCATGCGTCCTCGAATGCGCTACGATGCCGATCTGCGCCGGCCGTGCGTCAAGGAACTGTGACACCCGAAATCGACATCGTGGAAGTGGAGCAGCAGTCCCTCGTCGCCGTGCGCGGAAGTCTGGCGATGGGCCCCGACATGCCAGCGGGACTGCTCGCCATGACGGACAAGGTGTGGGCCTTCATCCGCGGCAACGACATCCGCGAGCACGGGCACAACGTCTGGATCTACCGTCCCCGGGCCGACGGCACGATGGACGTGGAAACCGGCGTGCAAATAGCGGCGCCGTTCGCCGAGAGCGGCGAGATCGTCCGCTCCAGCACGCCGGCGGGCAAAGCCGCCCATTTGGTGTACTACGGCGAGTACACCGGGCTGCCCGGCGCCCACAGGAGCGTCATGGACTGGTGCGCCGAACACGGCCACGCTGGTGCCGGGATCAACTGGGAGGTGTACGGCGACTGGCAGGAGGACCCGGCCAAGCAGCGCACGGACGTCTACCACCTGCTGGGCTGATCGCCGCGTCGGGCGCCGAGGCGGTTGGCCCCATCGGTACGCGACTATACTTGCCGCCCGTTTCGACCCGTCGATTCGACCGATAGAAGATGAAGACCCGCGAGATTCGCGCCGCCTATCTCGACTTCTTTGCCGAACGCGGCCACCGCGTGGTGCCGTCGAGTTCGCTGGTGCCGGCCAACGATCCCACGCTGCTGTTCACCAACGCCGGCATGGTGCAGTTCAAGGACGCGCTGACCGGGCGCGAACGCCCAGGCTACAGTCGCGCCGTCAGCTGCCAGCGCTGCGTGCGCGCCGGCGGCAAGCACAACGACCTGGAGAACGTCGGCTACACGGGCCGCCACCAGACGCTCTTCGAGATGCTCGGCAACTTCAGCTTCGGCGACTACTTCAAGGAAGAGGCGATCAGCTGGGCCTGGCAGTTCGTCACCGACGTCTTGAAGCTGCCCAAGGACCGGCTTTGGGTAACGGTACACCCCGACGACGACGAGTCCCGACGTCTGTGGACCGACAAAGTCGGCATGGATGCCGGCCGAGTCGTCTCCCACGCGGACAACTTCTGGGCGATGGGCGACACCGGCCCCTGCGGCCCCGACTCCGAGTTGTTCTACGACTTGGGCGCGGATGTGCCGGGCGGTCCGCCGGGTTCGCCGGACGAAGAGGGCGACCGCTACTCGGAGTTCTGGAATCTGGTCTTTCCCCAGTTCGACCGCGCCGCCGACGGCACGTTGACGCCTTTGGCGTCTCCAGGGGTGGACACCGGCATGGGCTTGGAGCGCATGGCGACGATCCTTCAAGGCGGTCGCAGCAACTACGACAACGACCTGTTTCGGCGCCTCATCGACGCCGTCGCCCAGCTGGCTGGCGTTGCCAGGACGCCGCATGCGCTGGACAACCCGTCGCTGCGCGTCATCGCCGATCACGTCCGCGCCGCGGCGTTCCTGGTCGCCGATGGCGTCACGCCCGGCAACGAAGATCGCGGCTACGTGTTGCGGCGCATCGTGCGCCGCGGCCTGCGCCACGGCCACAAGCTGGACGTCCGCGAACCGTTCTTCCACCGCCTGGTGAATCCGCTGGCAGACGTCATGGGCGACGACTACCCCGAACTGCACGTCCAGACCCAGCGCATCGAGGGCGTCTTGGCCGAGGAAGAAGGCCGCTTCGCCGAGACGCTGAAGTCCGGCATGGCGATGCTGAACCGCGCCATCGCCGATCTCGAAGGCAACGTCCTGCCGGGCGACGTCGTGTTCAAGCTCTACGACACCTACGGCTTCCCCGCCGACATGACCGCGGACGTCGCCCGGGAGCGCAATCTGTCCATCGACCAGCAGGGCTTCGAACGGGCGATGGAGGAACAGCGCCAGCGCGGCCGCGCCGGGGCGCGTTTCGACGCCAGCGTCGAGCAGAGCGTGCGCGTCGACGCCGAGGTTGCCTTCACCGGCTATGAACGCGTGGACGGCAACGGAACGGTGGTCGCCCTGTTCGAGGACGGCGCCGCGGTGGAGGCGCTCGAAGAGGGCAGAAGCGGCATCGTCGTGCTCGACGAAACGCCGTTCTATGCGGAATCCGGCGGGCAGATCGGCGACAGCGGACTGCTGCAACGCCGCGAGCCGACCAAGGCGCAGTTCCGCGTCGAAGACACCACCAGGGGCGGCGGCCAGCACCTGCATCGAGGTCGCGTCGTCCAAGGCACGCTGCGCAAGGGCGATCGGATCGCCAGCAGCATCGACGCCGAACGCCGCGCCGACATCGCGGCCAACCACTCGGCAACCCACCTGCTGCATGCGGCGCTCCGCGAAGTGCTTGGCAGCGGCGTCGAGCAGAAGGGCTCGCTGGTGGCCGAGGAACGTCTGCGCTTCGACTTCAGTCACCCGCGGGCCGTCTCCCGGGACGAGCTCGCCGGTGTCGAGACGCTGGTGAACGACCGCATCCGCGCCAACTCGAAGGTCGTCGTGGAGCAGCTGCCCTACGCCGAAGCCATCGCCAAAGGCGCCATGGCTCTGTTCGGCGAAAAGTACGCCGACCAGGTGCGCGTGCTGAGCATGGGCGGCGGCTTTTCCGTGGAGCTCTGCGGCGGCACGCACGTTGCCCGAACCGGCGACATCGGCTTGCTGCGCATCGTCTCCGAGGAAGGCGTTGCCGCCGGCGTCCGACGGGTCGAGGCGGCCACCGGCCGCCACGCCTTGGCGTGGGTGGATGCCGGCGAGCAGGAACTCGCGGCCATCGGCGAACTGCTCAAGAGTTCGCGCGGCGGCATCGCCGGGAAGGTGCGTCAGCTGCTGGAGCAGTCCAGGAGCCGGGAGAAAGAGCTGAAGGCGCTGCGCGGCAAGCTGGCGTCGAACCAAAGCGCGGACCTGGCAAGCCGCGCGGTGGACGTGAACGGCATCCGCGTGCTGGCGGCGGCGGTGGAAGGAGACCCGAAGGCGCTGCCGGCCACCATCGACGGTTTGCGCGACCGTCTGGGCAATGCCGTCGTGGTGTTGGCACATCGCGGCAAGACGGTGAGCCTGGTCACCGGCGTCAGCAAGCCGGTGACGGACCGGGTCAGCGCCAGCGACGTGGTGCGTTTCGTCGCGGCCCAGGTCGGCGCCAAGGGCGGCGGTCGGGCCGACATGGCCCGCGCCGGCGGCGGCGACCGCCCCGATCGCCTGGCGGCTGCTTTGGATTCGGTGGCGGACTGGATACGGGAACGCACCGCCGCCTAAGCGTCATGGCGTTGCTGGTGCAGAAATTCGGCGGCACGTCGGTCGGCAGCATCGAACGCATCCACGCGGTGGCCGAGCGAGTTGCCGGCTTCGTCGAAGAAGGCCATCGAGTCGTGGTGGTGGTTTCCGCCATGGCCGGCGAAACGGATCGCCTCGAGTGCCTCGGCAAGCAGGTGGCGACGCATCCGACGCCCAGAGAAATGGACGTGCTGCTGGCCGCCGGCGAACAGGCGTCCATCGCCCTGGTGGCGATGGCGCTGAAGGAGCGCGGCTGCCCTGCGCGTTCGTGGCTGGGTTCCCAAGTGCCCATTCGCACCGACGCCAACCACATGTCGGCGCGCATCGAGGCCATCGACGTCGACGCGCTGCGCGAAGACCTCGACGCTGGCATCACCCCGGTGATCGCCGGCTTCCAGGGCGTCGCGGCGCATGGCGACCTCACCACCTTCGGCCGCGGCGGTTCGGACACCACGGCGGTTGCCGTGGCGGCGTCCATCGGCGCCGACGAGTGCCAGATATACACCGACGTGGAAGGCGTCTACACCGCCGACCCGCGGCTCGTCGAAGACGCCGCGCTGCTCGACGAGATCACGTTCGAGGAAATGCTGGAACTTGCCAGCCTAGGCTCCAAGGTGCTGCACTCGCGCTCGGTGGAGTTCGTTGGCAAGTACGGCGTGCCCTTGCGCGTGCTGTCGAGCTTCTCGAAAGACAGCCCCGGCACGTTGATCACCACTGAGGAGAAAGCCGTGGAGAAACCCGTGGTCTCTGGGCTGGCCTACGCCAGGGACGCCGCCAAGCTGACCGTGCTGGGCGTGCCGGATCGCCCCGGCGTCGCCTCGAAGGTGCTTGGCCCGATTGGCCGCGCCGCCATCGAGGTGGACATGATCGTGCAGAACACCGGCGCCGACGGCTCCGCCGATCTCACCTTCACGGTTCGCCGGGCGGACTACCCCCGCGCTCGCGAGATGCTCGAAGAAATCTGCCAGGCCATGGGCGCTCGGGGCATCGACGGCGACGAGAAGATCGCCAAGGTCTCGGCCGTTGGCGTCGGCATGCGCTCCCACGCCGGGGTGGCCACGCGCATGTTCGATGCGCTGGCCGAGGAGAACATCAACATCCAGATGATCTCCACGTCGGAGATCAAAATATCCGTGGTGGTCGCCGAGCGCTACCTGGAGCTGGCCGTGCGCGCCATCCACGAGGCGTTTGGCCTGGGCATTCCGGTGCGCGAGGAGGCTTGAGAGCCGCTTGCCCGCGTGGGGATTTCCGCGGCGTGGTCCGGTTGGTTCGCAGGCCCGCGTGGGCCGGGCTGGCAGGCCACCCGGCCACCCTCCTTGCTGATACGCTACGGCGCTTTGCTTCGAGCCCTAGGAACGAACGCATGGCAACTCGCATCGGCCTGATCGCCGACACGCACATCCCGGAAGCGCGCGAGCGTCTTTGGCCGCAGGTCTTCGACGCCTTTGCCGGCGTGGAACGCATCCTGCACGGCGGCGACGTCCACGACCTTTCGCTGCTCGACGAACTCGAGCGGGTGGCGCCGGTGTACTGCGCCCGAGGCAACGGCGAGGACGGCTCCGGCGGTCGTCCGGTTCAGCCGGAGGATGCTCGGGTCAAGTACGTGTGGACGATGGAGGTCGAGTCCCTGCTGGTCGGGCTGACCCACTACGTGCCCGTGGAGGACGCGCCGCCGGGGATGGACTTCTCGAAGTTCGTCGAACGCTACTGGCCGAAGCAGCGACCGGACGTCATCGTCTCGGGCGACAGCCACACCGAGTTGATCGTCCAGAAGGAGGGCGTGCTGTGCGTGAATCCGGGGTCGCCGACCTATCCGCACAACTACGACACCCAGTACGGCACCATCGGCTTTCTCGAACTCGACGGCGGCCATGCCGAGGCGTCCGTCTGGCTGATCACCGACGACGGCATCGAGCCCTTCGACTGGGACGCGACGCCGCCGTGGAAACTGCGCTGATCCGGGCGGCGCTGCGACGAAGTCGACCTTCAGGACTGCCGATTGCGCTGATGTAGACCGATGTAGCCGATCACCACCCGATTCAAGTCCTGGTCCCAGTCGAAGGCGATGCGGATCGTGTTCTTGGGATCGCGGCTGCTGCCCTTGCCGATGTGGCTGGACAGCACGTAGCTCTTGCCTCCGGCGGCGGTTCGGTACCACTCGCTGTACATGCCCATCGTCGTTTCCGTCTGATTCGGCTTGTAGGACCAGCCCGGGCACGCCTCCCGTATCAGCCGGTCGAAATCCGGGCTTGGCCCGGGGCTCGGGCGCAGGCGATGGAACTCGGTGGCAAGCCAGGCCAGCGCGTCGTAGACCTCGTCCGGCTTCTGAAACGGGCAGTTCTTGTTCGACTTGCCGTTCAGCGCGATCAGCAGCTCGTTGCCGAAGGCTTTGGCGGCATGCTCCAGGACGTCGGCGACCGTGGCGAACTCGAGCGGCGCATGGTCGTCGGTTTCCGGTCTCTTGGCGTCGCGGTATGCCTGGCGCCAGTACTGCTCCGTCTCCCGCTGCCGCGCCAGTTCGCCCTTGAGTTCGCCGAGTTCGTCGTTGAGCTGAGCCTTCTCCAGGACCGCGCCTTCGGCCTTCGCCTGCAACTGCCCGTTCTCGGTCTTGAGCGAGTTCAGATCGGCTTGCAGCGCCTTGTTTTCGGCGTCCAGCGACTCCAGCCGCGATGCCACACCCTTGGCGTCCATGCGGTAGGTGCCCGCGGAGTCGCGCACTTCGCTTGCCGACGGCGGCCGCGCCATCAGCTTCCGCCACTCCTTCAGCAGGCCGAAGAAGCGCTTCTCGCACTGCGCGCGCTTCGTCGCCCGGCGTTTCTCCTTGTCCAGCGACGACGCCTGGGGGCGCACTTCCTGGTAGTCCGCCAGTATCTTCTCCATGGCCGCGGCGAGGTCCTGCGCCTCGGCAACCACCGACTGCCGCGACTCGACCTCTTCGCGCCAGGACGTCGTGTCGACGTCCAGATAGCGCAGCTCGTCGGCGAAGCGGGTGTCCATGCTGGCAATCGAATCCTGCAACGCGGTTGCGTGGCGGTTGGCAAACTCCTCCAGCTTGTCGCGGGCGAGCTGCTCGACGTACTCGGCGAAGCGCCGCGTGTCCTCCCAGTCCAGGGCGTCGCTGGGCAGCTGTTCAAGTTCTTCCAGCCAGTGTTGGAGGAGTGGCGACTCGACGAGGGGGAAGTCCGAGCAGGGCAGCCTGCCGGCCACCCAGCACAGCATCACTCGGATGTCGTCGTCCGTGTCTTGTGCGCCGTCGTCCTGCGCCATCGCCTCGCACATCCGCTGCCACTCGTCCTGCTGCCAGTCCCTCTCGAAGCCGTTTCTCTTTGCGCCGAGTTTGAGCGTTGGCAGGCCGGCCGCCCGCAGATGCGCTTCGGCGCGTGCGCGCAGCGGCGCCAGGGATGCGTCCCAGACTTTCAGCACGGCGCTGGCGAGGCGGTCGTTGCAGCTGTCCAAACTGGTCAGAATCGACGGCGCGAGCCGTTGCTTGGGCGCCTTGCTGGGGGTCTTGGGGAAGGCGTCCACGCCCTTGACCGTCGCGTCGATCGCCTGGTTCAACGTGGTGCGCAGATTCGGCGTGGCCTTTCGACGGTAGTCCAACGCGCGTTCGACAACGCTGTCGGCGTGATCTCCCATCAGCGCGAACACCGCGCTGAGAGGCACCAGGGCGTCGCTGCCCTCTGGACTCTCTTGCTTCACGGCAGCCACCTAGCCGCCGCGCATGGGATTGATGGGCGGCCAGGACTCCTTGCTGGCGAGTATCGCTTCGCCGACGTCCTGCACGTCCCAGGGGCCTTCGGCTTCGTCCTTGTGGGCAACCGGGTTCAGCTGCCAGGAGAGCAGGGAAACGCGATTGCCGGCCACCAGCCAGGTACGGCCGGTGATGTCCTTGGCGTCGTCGGTACACAGCCACACCACCGCGGGGGAGACCTTCTCCGGCGGCACGGCGTCCTTGGCCTGTTCGGGCAGAATGTCGTCCGTCAGCCGGGACAGCGCCGTGGGCGCCAGGATGTTGACGGTGATGCCGTAGCGAGCGCCTTCCAGATACAGGCAGCGGGCGAAGCCGGCGATGCCGGCTTTGGCGGCGCCGTAGTTGGTCTGGCCGAAGTTGCCGAGCAGCCCGGACGTGGAACTGGTGACGACGATGCGACCGCCCGTGGCTTGTTCCAGCATCTGGTCGTAGGCGGCCTTGGCGGTGTAGTAGGTGCCGCGCAGGTGTACGTCGTTGACCACCTCCCACATCTCGTCGGTCATGTTCTTGAACGACTTGTCGCGCAGGATGCCGGCGTTGCAGATGCAGATGTCCAGCTTGCCGAAGTTGTCCACCGCGGCCTGCACCATGCCCTGGGCGTCGTCCTTGCTGCTCACCGAGCCGTAGTTCGCCACCGCCTGGCCCCCGGTGGCTTGTATTTCCGCCACCACGCTGTCGGCCATCGAAGTGCCCGCCCCTGTGCCGTCGCGAGCGCCGCCGAGGTCGTTCACCACCACCGCCGCGCCCTCCGCCGCCAGCAGCAGCGCGTGGGTTCGGCCCAAGCCGCCGCCGGCACCGGTCACCAACGCCACCTTCCCTTCCAACATCCCCATCGATCATCTCCTTCGAGGAACCGTCAAGTTCGCACAGTCTATTGCGCCCAAGCCTAAACGCAAATCCTGCATCGCCAGCCAAGATGACGGCGCGGGGCGGCCGTCACGTTTCTTCCTGGGCCGGATCCGCCGGCGTGAGCGTCCGCGTCACCCGCATCAGCATGGCGAGCGCCAGCAGCAGCACCGCGGCGCCCACCAGCAGGGCGAAGGACTCCAGCCTCAGCAGCGTGTAGAGCACGCCGTAGAGCACCGCCAGAACCACCACCGCCAGCAGCGTCAGCCGCCCATCGCCGGTGGAACCGTGCGCGTACCAGCCGATCATGCCGGTGAGCAGCGCCGCCGCCAGCACGTAGCCAGCCAGGAACCCGATGTGCTCCGCAAGCGCCAGCAAGGTCAGGAAAAAGAGCACCAGCCCCACCCCCGCAACGGCGTACTGGACGACGTGGAAGCGCCGCCCGGTCGCCAACTCCAGGCACAGCACGCTGACCAGGGTCAGCACCACGAACAGCACGCCGTACTTGACGCTGCGCTCGACGAAACGGTACAGCGTGACCAGCTCGACCACGCGGAAGCCCAGGTCCTTGTCGGCGAAGACGTCCTCCCTTTCGGTCAGCCGGACGGTCTGCGCAAAGCCCCGCGCCAGGTCGAAGGTCGTCCAGGAGGCGCTGAAGCCAGCGTCGTGGATGTCGCGCTGGTCCGGCGAAAAGCGCCCGTCGAAACTCGGATGCGGCCAGCTGGACGTCATGTCGATCCGCGAGCGGTCGCCCACCGGCACGGCGGAAATGCGCTTGCTGCCCCGTAGCGCGATGGTCAGCGAGAAATCTCCGCCGGCCGCTGCTCCGGCCAGCGCGCCATGCAGTCCCGGCGCCAGCGCGCCGGCCGACAGCGCGCTCAGCTTCACCTCCGTGTCGGCGAGTTGAAAGCGCGCTTCGCGCAGGCCGCGCGGATCCGACAAGCCGACGACCACCGCCGCACGGTCCAGGCGCAGCCTGCCGAACTGCGCCTGCAGCGCCTCGGCGTCGAAGGGCGCGAAGCTGCCGGTGGCGGTGACGTCGATGTCGAACACCGGGGTCTCGAAAATGCCAAGCCGCCGCAGCTGGTGGCGGCTGTCCAGGCGCATCTCCAGGTTCACCGGCATCATGGCGACGTACTCGTCGCGATCGGCGTTGGCGTCGCTGGCCTCGATGGGGACGAGCAGCACCGGTCCAGCGATGCGCTGTTCCTCTCCCCAGGTGCGAACGATGCTGGCGACGGCTTCGTCGTAGTATTGTCGGCGTTCGTCCACCACGCAGCTGACCAGCCCCAAGGGCACCATCAAGGCGGCCATCACCCCGGCGACGACGACGAAGCGCAGGGATGTCAAGAGGCTTGGCGCGTCAAAGTTGACTTTCATGGTGCGGGCCTCCTTGGATGGCTGGTTGCAGCGCGACTACCCTAAAGCCCAAACCGCACGAAACATCGTTGGAACCATGCAGAAAGAGAGTAAAACAACCGCAAACGAAGCACCAACGCTGCTGGTCACCGCCGACGACCGCACCGGCGCCTTGGAAACCGGCGGCGCTTGCGCCGAGCTGGGCTTCGAGGTGCGCCTCGTCGCCGCGCCCACGGGCCGCGACGACTGCGCGGTCATCGACTTGAACAGCCGCCACTGCGAGCCAGGCGCGGCGATGCGCCGCATGGCCGTCGCGGCAAGCCATCCAGCGCGTTTTCGCTGCCACAAGATGGATTCCGGGCTGCGTGGGAACTGGGCCTACGAGGTGGCGGCGCTGGTCGCCACGGGACGCCGCATCGGTGTCTTGGCCAGTTTCCCGGATGCCGGCCGACGGTGCATCGACGGCACCGTGTTCATCGAGGACTTGGCCGTGGCCGACAGCGCGTTCGGGCGCGATCCGCGCAATCGGCTGCTCTCCAGCCGTCCCGCCGACTACCTGCAAGCCGCCGGCTGCGCCAGGGCGCTGGCCAGGGAGGAAGTCGTCGTGCTCGACGCCGCCGACAACGCCGAGTTGCAGGCCGCGGCGCGCCGCTGCCGGGAGGAAGAACGCATGCTCGTCGGCACCACCGGCGGCATCGGCGCCTTCGTGGCCACTCTGCGCGAACCGACTGCCCCGGCAACCCGCCCGGCGTTGCCGCGCCCGGCGTTGATCGTCTGCGGCAGCCTGCATCCCTTGAGCCGCCAGCAAGTCAGCCTGCTCGACGGCTGCAAGGCGATGCCGGACCAGCAGCTGGCGGCTTTGGCGGCCTTGGCCAAGGGCGAGGACGTGGTGCTCACCACGCCGGATGTCGCAACGACGCTGACCGATGACGACGCCGAAGCCATGGCCGCAAAGCTGGCGGCGACGGCCTGGCACTGGCTGCGCGCGTCCGCCGCGCCGACGCTGGTGATCGTCGGCGGCGACACCGCGGCGGCGATCCTCGGCGATCGTCAGCTGCGCATCCACGGCAACGTCGACGTCGGCGTGCCGGTCGCCTCCTTGCTCGAAGGCGGGCTGACCGTCGTCACCAAGGGCGGCGGCATCGGTGCGCCGACGACCTTGAAGACGATGCTCGCGGCCTGATCGGCTTGGCCGCTCGCAGAGTCTTGAGGTGCCGTGGCGGGGCCAAGAAAAGTAGCCGTTAGCCGCGGTCTCGCGTGGCTGAATTCGCACAAAAACAAAGGGCGATGGCGTACATCATGTCGGTTCGCTCCCGGCTAATGTTGCTGTTCTTGCAGCCACTTGGGAGCAACGGCCATGAAGGCGCATCTTCGCTTGACCGCCGACGAATTGACGCAATTGCTGGAACGCGAGCTGTCCGCCGGCCACGTCGACGAGAACGGCTGGACCGACCTGCACTACCTCGCGGTTCTGGATCTGCCGAAGCAAGCACGGTGCCTGCTGCGTCTTGGCGCTGCCGTCGATGCGCGGCTGAAGGCCGACGGCGAACAACTCGACGGCACCGTCCTGAAGGTGCTGCGTCGGGCCGGGTTGACGTTCAGAACCTGGGAGCGGGAAGGCGACCAGCCGCTGCACCTTGCCACGTGGTCGAACTCCGTGGCGACCGTCGAGACGCTGATCGAGCTCGGCGCCGAGGTGCATGGGCGCATCCGCAGCGGCTCGACGGCGCTGCACGTGGCGGCGCGCTTCGACGCCGAGGCGAGCGCCAGAGCGCTGCTGCGTCACGGCGCCGAGGTGGGCGATCGGGACGAACGCGGCTGGACTCCGCTGCACGCCGCGGTGCGCAACGACGCCTATTCCACGGCGCGGTTGCTGCTCGACGAGGGTGCGCCGGTGAACGCGCACGGCGAACGCGGCCTCACGCCGCTGCACTTTGCGGTCATCGGCGATGCGCCGAACGTGCGCGACACGCCACGCTTCGCGCGGCTGCTGCTCGACCACGGCGCCCATGTCAATACCGTGTCCACCGACGAGTTTCGCATCACGCCCCTCGACCTCGCCGAAACGCTGGAAATGCCCATCACCGCGGCGCTGCTGCGGCGTCATGGCGGCGACGTCACCATGGACGAAAAGCACGAACTGGTCGGCGTGGTCAAGCGACCGCTAGGGTCGGTAGCGTATCAGTTTGAAATGCTGGCACAGGTATTGCTTGTGCGGTCGTTGCCGAGGCTTGCCGCCACGCCCGCTGGAGTGCGCGTCTACGCGAGGAACGCCTTGATCAGCCTGATGCCGAAGTCCGACATGGTGACGGCGGTTCCTAGCCAGCCGATGACTTCGCGGAGCTTGTCCATTGGCGCGACTTGCACGGCGGCCTTGAGCCGCTCGGCATCCTCGGGCGACTGCTGCACGGCGGGATTGTCGATCAGCACGAAGATGACCTCGACATAGACCTGCCGCTCGACTCCGCCGCCTTTGTCGCCTTCGACCTCCGCCAGCGCTTCGCGACCGGCTTCCGTGATGTACAAGGCGGCGTAGTGCGGCAGGCGGCTGCCGTAGTGCATCCTGGGTTTGCTGCCGGAATCGACGAAGCCCCCGTTGTAGAGCCGATCCACGGCCACCAATTCTTGGTGGCTTTCCGGAGAATACGCACGAGGGTTCGCCATCGCTTTCCGCAGAACGTCCAGTTCGACCTTCGTGAAACTCATGCTGCACTCCGCGTTGGTGCCCGATCGGGCGGCCCGTCGATCAGCCGCTCTTGTAGCTGTTGCAACAGTGTACAACCCTAACCTCAGTTTGATGCTGGGCACTACTGCAGCGACTTGGCCACCCCAACGGTCGACGCGCGTCATCGGCGCGGATTTGCCGGTTGCGCGACAGCGGGACGCTGCAACGAAGCGGATGGCTTGGCGGCAACGGCGCCGGTCAGCCGCCCCATCGCTGTTCGCCGGACTGGGAAGCCGGGCGTCGATATCACGCTTCTACGTTTGGAACGGCGGCACGGTGTCCGCCAAAACACGCCTAGCATACGCTTCCGACGGGTCGCGACCAGACGATCTTCACCGTGAGCATCGGTCATCGAAACCCCATGCGAACTTATGTTAGTAAACGCTCACTTTGTCCTAGATGTTGCCATAACAGCACCGATGACTGTAGGTGGGTGGCGGACGGCAAGCCGAAGACGGAGACCGAACTGGACAATTCTGGATCAACCTCTGGATAATAAGACAGGCTCTATGCAAACTGTGTTGATGTCGGTAATAATTCTTGGTTGTTATCGTGTCTTTAGGCAGAGGGACACCGAGCATGGCGCTTGCAACGCATAATCCTGAGCGTGCGGCACCTGCCGGTTAGGGGGGCAAGGGTGCGAACCAAGCTTCGGGTTGGGAATCGAACTTCGACCAAGGAGGGAGACCGTCAAATCGGCGCGTCAGCAGGTGACCGCCGTGCCGACTTCGTGCGCTGAGTGCCAAGGATGGCCGTAAAAGCGAGCTGCGTTCATCGTTCGGGCCGTTGGTCCCGCCGTGCTTGCTGCTTGGTTCCAATACGCCACCGTAGCCCGCCGTGTCCGGCCATGCTGTTGATTCGGCCAGCGTCACCCGTGGCACTCGCGTCCATGGCGGTACATGATAATGTGGCCTCTTTTCATCGAACCACAGCGAATTCCATCGAACCTGAGCCTTAACTTGGCAAAACAGGGAAGCGAGGACAAAATGCGTGACGACACCTTTTGGTGGGTGGACGCCTTTGCGGGGGCGGTTGCAACTGCTGGTCAAATGGTCGTGCGGATTGCAGAGCGTAAGGGGAGTTGCGGACTGCGCTCCGTCACGATCATGGTGGCGCTGGTTGCGTTGCCCACTTCCGCCCAGGTTGTCCACGGCGACTCCAACCACGTTGGCATGCTGCTTGTAGTCATCCTCTTGGTCGGAGGCCCTGCGCTGTCGGGTCTGGCTGCGGACGCTATTGTTCGTCTTGGCGTTCGTCTTCGTAGCAAGGCAACCCCTCTTGGAGCGTCCATACCACCCATCTTGGCGCACTGGGCAAATCGGGTTTCTAAGTTCAAGATGGCGAACATCACTACCATCGCCGTACCACTCGTCAACGAGTGCAAACCTCGAGGGGGTACGATACGACTAGTCGGAGGTGATGGCTCATACTTTATAGGGGACAACCAAGACAAGCTGCGAAGTGCCTTGCGCAAGTGGATCGTCGAGGACGACATGAAGGTGCAGTACCTGTTGGTGCGACCTGGAACTGGCATCGTCAAGGCGATGAAAAAGTTCTCGGAGACGGACTTGAATGGGAAAGGCCACATGCTAAGCGTCTTTGCGCTTGAGGACACTGTGGACCTGCCCGACGACCCCAAGCGTCTGGCAGACTTCCTCGTCACCTATCACCCGAACCTGATTAGCTGGCCAGGCGATGGCGAGAGCACGAACAGAGCCATGTGGCTCGAAGGAAAGCATTTGCCTGGTAAGGACGTTTCCCACGACAACCGATGGGTTCCCCCTCGCTCGATGTCATATCCCGTCTCAAGGAGTATCGGCGGCTCGGCAACGTGGGAGGATACCTTCCTCCATTGGGATAAAGCACTTGACAACCTCCAACAATACATGGTCTTGCAATGACGGAATCCGTCATCTACGCGTTGTCCCACGCCGCGTTCGGGGCCATCGCCT
Organism: Candidatus Azotimanducaceae bacterium; assembly: GCA_965199875.1. Classification (GTDB taxonomy): domain Bacteria; phylum Pseudomonadota; class Gammaproteobacteria; order Pseudomonadales; family Azotimanducaceae; genus VXYL01. The sequence continues at coordinate 2,109,144 of OZ241346.1, forward strand.
TAGCAGCAATGGGATATGTGGTCCTGCTGGCTGGGAAATTGGAGGGCGCGATCTCAGAGCGGAAGCCGACACCCAACCCGGCGTAGTAAAGGACATTAAGGCAGATGGTGGTGCTGCCGGCGCTCTGGGTTACGTCTATGTGTACGACGACAAAGACGCGATAAAGCTGAGCGCTCAACTTCACTCGATGCGCAGGCGACTTCCTTTCGCATACATTGGGTTTCTCTCGCTGCATAGCAATAATTTGCGGACTTTCGTCGGCATTGAAGACCTAGCGGTCGTCAGGAACGCCGTCACCTTGCTAGAGCTACCGGAAGCCGTCCTAGCCTCATTCGGATTCACACTGTATGTCGTTGTCGAGTTGTGGCTGAGAACTCGCACATACTTAAATCTACTGAGTCGGGGCAGATGACCGTCAACGTGGGGCGCACTCTCTTGGTATTGCCTAACGGCCCGTCTCCCGGTCGCCCGTAGTCTTGAACGTCGGTCTCTCCCGACCGTCACACCACTAGGCAGGTGTCGCGGGCGCTGGGCCGAGGCGAGCGCCAGGCGACGCAGTGTACCGCGATTCCCCCTAAGTTGAACGCTTCTTTGTAGGGGCCGCAGGGCAATCGCATTTGAAATCCGGTGCCTATTCGTGCTTGCGGATCCGTCGGAGCATGTCGAGCAGGAAGTCGTCGTTGCGCCCGGCATGGATGAACTTGCGGCGGATGGATCGCTTGTCGGGATGCATCCGGGCGATGTTCAAGGCCAGCCGGCGGATGACCCCCAGGCAGGCGGCGGCGTTGCCCTTGCGGTTGCGCGCCCGGTCTTCGTCCATCGACACGTCGAGCACCCAGTGCAGGCGTCCGATGCACGCATCGGCGTTCTCGATCGCCCAGCGGGAGCGGACGGTGTGCCCGAAGCGCTCGGCCGAGGGCTTGGCGCTGAGCAGGCAGTAGCGGTGTCGATGCTCTGCCCACCATCGGGAAGACGGCGCTCGGCGACCACTTTGCCGATGGCCGAGAGACCGGGCCATTCGTGGCGCTCCTGCAGCCATTCGACGTCGTGGCAGACCGTCTCGGTGCGCCTCTCGACTCGCCCGTGGCCCTTGTCAACCTCTTGATGCGACAGGAGTTCCGCCGATTCCGGCGGGTTGTCCAGATACTCCGCCACGTCCGCGTGCAGCGTCTCCTGGTTGCCCTTCAGCGCCAGCGCGTAGTCGCCGCCCCTGGCCACGATCGCCGCCGCTACCGCCTCTTGAAGGCTATCGAAAGTGCCAAGCCCAACACGGCTCCCAATATCGCGCAAATCCACATTCCATTGACGGCAGTTCCGAAGCCGGCAATCCCCAAACCTGATCCGACAACGCCGCCGATGATGGCACCGACAATCAGGGCAATTGCGCCAACCTTCTTCATCGCATTCCTCTAGTAGCAGGCCCAAGCCGTGGCGCATCACAGTACGACACCCGGGACAGAAGCTCAAGCTGGTGAGGCCTTCGTCGCTTTTATTGCTGCTTGCTACGGCCTGCCGTTCGGCATGTGCTTTGGCGGCAAACGGCCAAAAAGCCGGTCAGCCGCCCACGCTGCTCGCGGCCGGACTGAAGCGGGCGTTGATGCCGTGCTTCTACGTTGGACGGTGGCACGATGTCCGCAAAAAGCGCACCTAGCGTGCTTCCGAGGGGCGATCAGACGACCTTCACCCATGAGCACATCGTCGCATGGCCGAGGCCCGGCGTTCGGGGCTGTCGTGCGCGGACGCGGCCGCCTTCGTCAACGACCCGCTTCAACATCACGGTCGCGTACCCGCGGCTGAACCGCCACCAGAGGTCCGACAAGGACATCGCCGTGAGTAGTGGTGTCCTAGGTCTGGCGGCAGTCGCGGCGACCTAACCACACCATGTAAGCCGGTTTCTCCCGGCTGTCACACCACAAGGCAGGTGTAACTGGCGCTGGACCGAAGCGAGCGCCACGCCGCGAAGTGTACCGGACTCGCTACGTTGGGCGCTTTTTGTACGCCGGCGGCGACGCTAGCCGCACCTTCGCCGCCATAGCCCGCCGTTTACGCAGGATAGTTTTTTCGCGGCGACGACGAAGCCTAGCCGCCTTCGTCGTTCGACGAACTGCGCGACTACCCCGCGTGTTCACAGAAAGGTCTTCGGCAGCGTTCCGATCCGCCGACATGGGCGGTTGTCACTCGGCAACCCGGTGGGGTATGTTGAATGGCGTGACGCGCTCGACCAGCTCCTGGAACTCCACGCCGCGAACCCGCGCCTGGCATGCGCGTCACACCGCCTCCCCTCGTGGGGCTGGCGGCTGGAAACCCTCGCCGTGAGTGTCCAAGCCACTCTGTCCGCCAACCGCCGCGCCTTGGGAACGGGAGCACCGGCCAGCGAGGAGGACATCGTCGCGCACCTGGTCATGCCCGTGATCGAGCACCTCGGCTACTCGGCGGCAACATCGCGGCGCGAATACGGCATCGGGCGCAAGCGGGTTGACTTGGCGCTGTGGCCGACTGCCGATTCGACGGGGCCGCCGTCCGTGATCGTGGAGGCGAAGAACCGAGGTGCCGACTTCGACTACTCCGGTGCGGGACTCGCCAGCACGCCAATGCGCCAGATCGAAGCGTACATGGTCAGCGCCGAAAGCCGCCCCGACGTGCTCGGTGCGCTCACGGACGGCGACAGGTGGCGGCTGCTGCGGCGCACCGGTAGCGACACCGTCGAGACGCTTGGCGAGTGGAACGTCGCCGAAGACCGCGCCGCCATCGGCAAGCTCGGCCAACACATCCGGCGCTCGGCACTGCGTTCCCCGGTGGCTCCCCCCGCGAAGGTACCGAAGGCGGTGCTGGACCTGCTCGCCGAGGACGCGGTCGCGCCCCAGGCCCTGTTCGGCGCTCTGGCGCTGCAAGGGGACGTGCGGCGGGATGTGGACGGCGGCGACGCGCAGGCGCGGCTGGCGAAGGCGAAGGGCGACTGGCTGGAGGTCGCATGGACGTGCGGCCCGAAAGTCGAACAGGACGATCTGTATTCGGATGCGTCCGTGGTGGTGGGGTACGCCGAAGTGAAGTCGGCGCACCGGGACGATGTCCATGTGCTGCTGAAGGCGCTCGCGGCGAGAACGCAAGCCGGGGCGGCCGCATGCCTGGTCGCGCACCGGAACGGCGGCGGCAGGACCGTGCGCGTGGCCGTCCACCGCGGCGGCCGCACCGGCGTCGGCCAGCCCTTCGACGCCGAAGTGCCGAACGATAAGGCCGCCGAGACAGTGAACCGCCTGCTCGCCGTGACCGCGCAAGCGCGCATTGAAGAACAGCGCCTCGAAGACGTCGTCTCGAACCACGACGTCCACAAGGCGTTCTTTGACGATATCCGCGTGTGGGTAGCGCGGCAGATGCGGTGCAAGACCCGCAAGGAGCGCTCCGCCGTCCTTCGCCACCTGCTCCGGTGCGTGTTCGTGTGGTCGATCCGCGAGCGAGTCGGCATCCCCGAGAAAGCGTTCCAGCGGCTCTGGTGGCGGCGCACGGGCCAGCGGCGCTCCTACCACAAGCATTTCGTGAGGTTCCTGTTCCACGACCGCCTGAACAAGCGGCGCAAACGGCGGGAGCACCCAGTCGCCGAAGTGCAGGACGCGCTTCGCGGGGTGCGCTACCTCAACGGCTCCCTGTTCGCCGAGCAGAGCGGCGACAAGGAACTCTCGCTCGGCGACGACGATTACTTCGCCCACGGCGAGCGCAAGGGCCTCTGGACGATCTTCGCCGAGCACCACTGGACCACCCAGGAGGAAGACGCGGAAGTGCGCGAGCAGTCTGTCGATCCCAAGATGCTCGGCGGCCTGTTCGAGCATCTGATGGCGACCGTGGAGACCGGCAGCCCGGACAACCGGCTGGAACGCATGCCCGGAGGCACCTACTACACGCCGGTCGATCTGGTCTGGGAGATGGCCAGGGACGCGCTCTCGGAGCGTCTGCTGGCGGCCGCGCCTGCAACGTGGAAGCGCAAGGACATGGTGGCGCTGTTTGCGGATGGCGACCTGCCGAAGCAGGGGCGCAAGCGCGTGGCCCGCGAACTCGCCGGACTTACCATCTTCGATCCCGCCGTGGGTTCGGGCGAATTCCTGCTTGGCGCGACGAAGGCAATCCGTCACGGTCTGAAGAGGCTCGGCGAACCGGAACTCGCCAGCGCCCGGCGCGTCGTTGAGGAGCAGATTCACGGACAGGACGTCAACGCGCTCGCCGCCAGCGTTGCCCGGCTGCGGCTGTTCATCGCCATTGAGGACGACGAACAGGACGGCGAACAGCCGCTGCCGAACCTTGAAGCAAAGATCGTCTGCGCGGACTCCATAGGCACGGAGATTCGCAAGGGAACAACACCGCTCTCGGCGAACGACCCCGACGTATGCGCGGCGCTCCGCGAATGCCAGCGCATCCAAGACGACTTCCTGCTTTCGCACGGCTCCCGCAAGGCGAAGCTGCGCGAAGCAAGGCGCAAGGCTGGTGCCAAACTCGAGGCGGCGCTCCGGCGCACCGGCGACTCGCACGGAAGCCTCGACGCGTTTGCTGCGCACGACTACTTGGACCACGGCAACGAGGTGCCGGTGATGACAGACCCGCGCTGGACGTTCGGCTCGCGTGCGACGGACGGCTTTGACGTGGTGATCGGCAACCCGCCCTACGTCGGCTTGCGGGGGATGCCGGCCAGCGACCGCGAAGCGCTGGCCAAGAATGCCACGCGGAACGGCTACGGCAAGTTCGACGACCTGTTCATGCCCATCAGCGAAGGAGCGCTGGAGTTGGCGAAGTCCCCGCATGGCACGGTGTGCCTCGTGGTGCCGCTGTCCGTGAGCTTCGCCAGCCGGAAGGCGCCGACCAGGGACGCCTTCGCCGCCGCGTGCAGCCGGATCATGGTGCGGCACCAAGACAACAGGCCGGATACCACCTTCGGCCACAGCCCTGTGGAACACGAGGAGAACCGCCAGAGAACGACCATCGTCCTCGCCGTTCGTGGCGGCGGAAAACGCAAGCTGACCACCGGCGGCCTCGGACGCTGGCCGAAGGCGCACCGGCACAGGTACCTGCGGTCGCGGCCAAGCGTCCCCTGGAACGAACGCGCCGTCGCATCGAAGCTCCCCGCCGAGTGCCGCGGACAGTGGCCGAGGATCGCCACCGCCGATGCCGCGAGGGTTCTGCGCGAGATCGTCGTGCGCGGTTCGCCGATGGCTTGGCAGGGGCCCCGCAGCATCGGCCTACCGAAGTCGGCCATGTACTTTGTGACCGCCGCGCCGGCGGGGATGCTCGCCCGCGGCGAGGAAACGCTGGTTTGCGACGATGTCGATCCGCTTCTCGCCGTCCTCAACTCCGGCGCGGCATACTTGTGGTGGAAGGCTTGGGGCGACGGTTTCCACGTCAAGGCCGCCACCTTCGCCGCGATGCCCGACCTCCGGCCGCTTGTCCCTGGTGCCCTGCTGGCCGAACATGGCGCGGCGTTGCGCGATGCGTTGGAGCAAGGCGAGCGCCGCGTGACGCGGTCCGGCACCGGCGGCGGCCGCTTGACCGAGAACGCGAACCTCTGGGAGACGGCCGGAGACGTGCTGGACCTGGTTGACGAGGCGCTGCTTGACGGCCTAGGTCTGCGCGGCGGCCGCTACAAAGATGCGCTGGCCGTCGAGCGCTCGCCGAATATCGTCGGCGCACTACTCGCCGACGCCTAGCTGTTTCCGGCCGCCTATCAGCGAGGTAGGGAATGAACGGCGGTCTGCGGGCAGACTGGAAGGCCAAGGCGGGGCAGATTTGCGACCACGCGATCCGGCTGACGATGTTTAGCGACGGGGACGGGGGATGGCGCTAGAAGGCGCCGTGGACGTACCCTCACCCCCAACCAACGAAGCCGAATGGCTTCATGTGGGCGATCTGCTGCTTCGGCATGGCGCTCGAATGGCGGATCGTCGTTCGGACGTCGTTGGTCGCAGGTGGGCGCGTATTAGATGGAGGGACAGACACTCGAACTCCGGTATCGGACATCAAGCATTTCGAGTATGCCTATCAGAATGAACGAAGGGTGGTGTGGGAACCGACCGCGGCAGAACAAGTGCTGGAGCCAATACTCGTGGAAGTTGACCCGATGCACGAGTATGCGACGCTGATCGTGTTGTAGGTGCGCCAGCGGAGTTCGCAAGACGTCGTTTGGTGCCGGAACTCCACACCCGTAAAACTCTTCCGCCGAAACGTACGGAAGCTCACAGGCTGTGCGTGGCGGTGGTTCAGCTACCGCACAGGCGTCTCCATGTCGGGGATGCCGTGTTCGTGGGCAACAAACGCGATGTCGGCGTCGTTCAGCATGATGTGGTTGAAGATACTCTCGGTGCTCGTCGTCTAGATCGGCGATGAGATGGTCCTCGATGTGAACCCGCTGCTCTCGACGACCACTGACTTCACTATCATTTGCCCTACTGTTGCCACAACTACTGACGGGTTGGGGCGCTGTGTATGGATCGCGTTGACGGCCATCGCTGCCGTGCTGCCTCTGGTCAGGACATCGTCGACTAGGAGTATGCGTCTCGCGTTAGGTGGAACACACGCCTGAAGTGCAGCTGCGTACTCTGTCTCGAAGTTCTTCATGGTGTGTCCGGCATTAAGCATTCGTCGCTTCGAGATACCGCACGTCAGCTCCAGCATTTCGCGAACGGGCACAACAAGCAACTTCCCGACTTCCTTCGCGAGTGCCAGCGTTCGGTTCCGCTCTCCTTTCTCTGCCTTGTCGGGTGACAGTGGAATTGGCACAACGTAGTCAAAGTCGAGCAGATCACGTCTGCGAAGCTGCTCGTACATCGCTAGGGCGAACGGATACGCATGGGCCATTTCGCCCAGCTTGAAGTCGATGAACCTAGCCGTAATTTCTCTAACCTCCGGCGCAACTTGCGACTCATAGCAGCGTCTTGGCACGATCCAGTGCGCCGGCACCACGTCACGGTAGTTCGATAAACACAGGCGCTCCGGCGGCCTTGCGTGCCCCATCTCAATCAGGGCCATGCTGGACCATGTCTCGCAGTCGCCACAACGCCGTCCTTTGCAGGCTGCCAAGTTACAGTTTGGTGCAACGGTCTTCTCGTCTGGCCAAAGAAAGACTTGGCGATACCGGGGTTCCACTACTTGGGCAACGATTTCGGAGATCGCTCGAGGGACTATCGGATCCTGCGTGTCATGGTGTCGCACCCGCAGCCAAACCTCGTTGGTCTCCAGATCGATGAAGTCCACGATTCCTTTCAGGTAGATGCCGTTCTCGAATCGGTGTGGTCCGCGAAAGTAGACCCAGCACTCCCATCCCCTCTCTACGATGTCGATGTAATGGCGCCACCCCAGCCTGATGCGCCCATTCTCCATCCGTCGAGGTATCTCTGCCGGCTTGAAACCGTCGAAAGAGCTGTGAATCTTGTACAGGAACCTCACAGCTCAAGCACCTCTGCGAACCGCCCTAGCTCGACATCGGCGGCGGGATTCGTTGCGCCGTAGCCGTAGGAAGCCCATGCGAATCGGACGCCGGCCGCCTTCGCCGCCTCTGCGTCGACGCGTTCGTCACCTACCAGCCAAGTGTGCCGGTCCCCCTCGCGTTCCATTTCGGTCAGCGCCTTCACTATTCCTTTTGGGCTCGGCTTCCTCGGCACGCCCCGAGTTGGGGTTACGATGGCGCTGAAGTATCTGCCGATACCAGTCGCCTCAACTAGCGGTCGCGCAAGCGAACCCGCTAGGTTCGTCACTAGGCCCATTGACGCCCCGCGCTTCCAAAGCACGTCGAGGGTCCGTCGCACGCCATCGTAGAGTGGGAGTTGGCTACCACGCTCTTTTGCTGCTCTCTCAAGACGTGGCCTACTCACGCTCGCCTCCTTGGCAATTTCGAGGACGCTTTTTCCCTGCGCGAGCTCCGTCTCAAGTCCGACCGGCGAGCGGGGGAGATGGGACAGACCTGCAACGATCTCGGCATACCACGAGCGGCTATCCCAGATCGTTCCGTCAAGGTCTAACAGGAAAGTCCGTCGAGCCATGTCTCGTACTGTGCACTGTCCGCGGCGCACTCGAACAGGACGCCGCCCGTTTTGGGGTCTTGTCCAATCAACGTGTTGCCGGCAGTATCCTTTTGCCCGTCGGATGTGAACGTGGCGACAGGCTTCCTCTGTTCACGTCCAAATCGATAGGCGTTCATCGCGCCACCATCGGAAGCCGACTGGGCTACCAGCACAGCCTGCGAAAACGCAACGATCAGCTTGTTCCGCTTGCGCAATCGCAGGGAAGACGCTCGTTGCCCGAAACCAAATTCGCTGACGAAAGCTGCCCCGGAATAAGCGATCAGCTCATCCCACAGATCACGGTTCTCCGGCGGAAATACTTTGTCGACTCCGCAGGGCATCACGCAGATGGTGTGCCCATTGATATCTCGCGCCGCCATGTGGCCAATCGAGTCCGCACCAATCGCGAATCCTGACACGATGGCTTTGCCTTTGCATATCGCGGTCAACGCGAACGTGCGAGCGCTGCTGGCGTACGGTTCGCGCGTGTTCCTCGAGCCGACGACCGCCACCGACTCCCCGCTCGCCCAAACTGCCGGATCGCCGCGGACATAGAGGACAGGCACAGGATTGTTGCTCTCGTACACGCGCACAGGATAGCGCGGGTCGCCATGGACGAGAATCGCAGCGGCGCTCTCTGTTGCCCGCTTGAGTTGCTCGTCGGCGCGGAAACGCGCAGACAACATGTCGGCGTCCGACAGGTTTCGGATGGCCGCACGGAGCTTCTCTCCTGTACGACCGCCAAAGGGCAGTAAGTTGGGCGACCGGACCGCCTCTTGCGGATCGACCTGTGCCTCGTGCATCTCGCGGAACTTGATCGGCCCGAATCCCGACACTCGTTCCAAAACGTATAGCGCTGCCAGCGTCTCGACAGTAGGACAGCTTTCGACGAGAGGCAACTGGGCCCCGCGCTGTTCCAAGTGCTCGTCGCGCAACCTCTCCTCCACGAGCATTCTCACAGCATCCGAACGCGAAAGTTGCGGACGACGGTCGTTGCGCCATTGGTCCAGTTTCCTAGCCGTCTGCTCATCTAGCTGCGTTTCGATGCGCATGTTCCCTAGCCGCTGTTCGATAATGGGTTGAGTCAGCATAGTACGTCGAAGAGCTCTAGGCAACAGCGGCAGGTACTGGCCCAGAGTGTTTCACGCTAAGGTCGGGGCGCGGGTAGCAGGGCAGCGTCGCGAGTTGAGCGGACGCAAGCGCACGATGCGAGGGGTGACTGGCCTTTGGGTGGTGTTCGGGTCGTTTCCACCGCTGCTTCGGCGGGCTCTACCCGCGAGGGTGACGGCCGCCGTGAAGCGCGGCAAGCCGCCGACTCGGCGTCGCCGCTAGGTTGCCGTGCTCGCCAGCGGCGGCACTCCCAAAACCCAGGGAAGGACGGCGTAAACCATGCTACTTTCGTTGCCAGCGCGGCCTTGGGCCGCGCTGCGCCGCCAACACGGAGGACATCCCCATGCCAGCGCCCTTGGACGCCGCGGCCGAGACGCTCGCGCCGGCCGTCGCCACGGTCACGCCGGACGACGACGCGTTCTACCCGAGTTCGGACGGCAGGCCGATGGCCGAGAACATGTGGCAGTGGCGGGCCATCCACAACGCCGCCGGCGACATCGAGACGGCGCGACCGGACGCGCTGGTGGCGGCGGACATTCTGGTGTATCCGCAGCGCGGCAGCCGCGACCACCGCATCGCGCCGGACGTGCTGGTGGCGTTCGGGCTGGGCACGCACAACCGTTCGTCGTACCTGGTCTGGAAGGAGGGCAAGCCGCCGGACTGGGTGCTGGAGGTGGCGTCGCCAAGCACGGCGTCCCGGGACCTGGACGAGAAGCGGCGCCAGTACGCCGGGATGGGAGTGCCGGAATACTGGCTGTTCGATCCGAAGGGAGACATCTTCCGACGGCGTGGCGAGGCGCAGTTGCAGGGGCTGAAGCTGGTGGACGGCGAGTACCAGCCGCTGGACGCCGTGCGGGAGCACGGTCTGGCGATGATCCGCAGCGAGGTGCTTGGGCTGGACTTGCGCGTGGAGGGCGAGGTGCTCCGCTTCCGCGACCCGGCAACCGGCGAGGACGTCCGGCACCGAGACGAGACCGAGGCCGCCATGTTGCGCGAGGCGGCGCGGGCGGAGCGGGAAGCCGAGCAGCACAGGGCAGCGCAAGCACGCGCCCAACGGGAGGCCGAGCAGCGCAAAGCCGCCGAGGCGCGCGTTGCAGAGTTGGAGGCTGCTTTGGCAGCCTCTCGCACCGGTTCCAGGAACCGCCCCGGCTGGTGATGCGCCGCAGCATGAAGATGGCCTGCGCAATCGACAAGCGGATACCTGGCGCCAGCAAGGCGGAACGCCAATGCATCTAGCAGCAACCCTGCGCAACATGGGCGCGCAGTCCACGCCGGAGACGCTGCGTCGCTGCGCTGCGGCGGCGGAAGAAGCCGGCCTGGAGTCCATCTGGGTGGTCGACCACATCGCCATTCCTCCGGAGGACTCGGCAGGTTCCGGCGGACGCTACGTGGACCCGCTGACGACCTTGGCCTGGCTTGCCGGCTGCACCAGGCGCATACGCCTTGGCGTCGGCGTGCTGGTGCTGCCCTACCGTTCGGCACTGCCGACGGTGAAGCAGATCGCCTCCTTGCAGGAACTCTCCGGCGAGCGCTTGATCCTTGGCGCCGGCGTCGGCTGGATGGCCGCCGAGTTCCGCGCCTTGGCGGTGCCGCGCTCGCGTCGGGGGCGCATTGCCGACGACGTTCTCGAGTGCCTGAACCGCTGCTTTGCGGCCGACGAGGTGTCGTTGAACGGCCAGCGACTGTTGTTCAAGCCGCGTCCGCGCAAGCCGCCGGTGCTGATCGGCGGCGGTGCGCCCCAAGCCCTGCGCAGGGCCGCACGCCACGGCGACGGCTGGCTGCCGATGGTGCTGCCGCCGCGGAAACTCGCCAAGCACATGGCAACCTATCGCGCGTTCTGCGCCGAGGAAGGCCGCGCGCCCGGGCCGGCCACGGTCATGGGCGCGCTGCCGCTCGACGATCCGCAAGCCGCGGCCGAGACCCTCGCGGCCTACGCGGAAGCCGGCGCCGATCGTTTCGTTCACGGCGGGCGCTACGCCGACGCCGGCGAATTCGAAAGTCGCGTCGAACGACTTGCCGCGCTGCACGAGACGGCCAAGGCGCTGCAACCGGGAGCATAGAGCGTGCCGCCAGGCGCCGAGGCTAGCCGCCGGTGCGCTGCCGTCGCGCCTCGAACAGCAGCACGCCGAGCGCCACGGAGGCGTTGAGGCTCTGCACGGACCCCGCCAAAGGTATGTTCACCAAGTAGTCGCAGTGCTGCCGGGTGAGCCGCCGCAGACCACGGCCCTCGCTGCCGACGACGATGCCGACGGCGCCGCGACAGTCCACTTCGGTGTAGGGAATGCCATCGTCTTCGCCGACGCCGCCAAGCAGCCAGACGCCGCGTTGCCGCAGCCAGTCCATGCGCCGCGCCAGATTGGCCACGGCGACGATCTTCAGATGCTCCATCGCTCCGCTCGCGGCCTTGGCGGCGACGCTCGACAACGGCGCCGACCCTCGCTTCGGCAGCAGCACCGCATCGGCGCCGGCGGCGTCCGCAACGCGCAGGCAGGCGCCGAGGTTGCGCGGATCGGCGATTCCGTCCAGCAGCACCAAGAGCGGATCGCGGTAGTTCGGCCAGTGCGCTTCGAACGCCGTTTCGCTGCTTGGGACGAGTGCCTGGCGTTCTGCGCCAACGCCTTGATGATTGGCGCGAAACGCCGCCTGCGCCGCCTTTCGCGACAGCGCCTGCCGGGGCACTCGTTCAACGCGAATGCCGGATGCGGCCGCTAGCTGCGCCAGTTCCTGCTGTTCGCGGCCGCGCCGCCCTTCGGCGAGCAGCAGACGTCGCACGGATTCCGGCGAGGCGGACAGCAGCGCCCGCACGCCGTGGACGCCGAACACCCAGTCGCAGTCGTCGGCCGTCAACGCCGTGCGCCTCGGCCGGTGCGCCCGAGCAGTGCCAGATCGATGCGGCCGGCCGACACCGACACGTCCTCGACCAGCACCGTCAGTCGGTCGCCAAGGCGAAACCGCGATGCGGAACGTTCCGCTACCAGGCTCAAGGTCTCCGGCGCGTAGTTGTAGTAGTCGCGGCCCAGCTTGGAGACGTGCAGCAGCCCCTGCATGTAGCAGCCGTCGAGTTCCACGAACAGCCCGAAGGCCGTGACGCCGGCTACGGTGCCTTGCAAGGCCTCGCCGACGCGTTCCTCCAGCAGTGCGCACTTCAGCCAGGCGTCGACATCGCGCTCGACCTGTTCGGCACGGCGTTCGGTCATGGAGACGTGCGCGGCGGCGGCGTCGAGTTCGTCGCGCGGCGGCATCTGCCCCTTGATGGCCCGGTGAACCAAGAGGTCCGCGTAGCGGCGGATCGGCGAGGTGAAATGTACGTAGGTGGGCAGCGCCAGGCCGAAGTGCCCCAGCCGCCGCAGCTCGTAGCGGGCCTGCGCCAGGGAGCGTAGCACCAAGGCGTCCCAAACGAAGCCCGGCCACGACGACTTCCGCCGCGCCCGCGGGCAAGCCTGGGCGAGCGCCAGCGGCGTCGGCGGCGTCGCCAGCTTCTCGCCCACCAGGCCGAAGGCCAGTTGCAGCGCTTCCAGCTTGTTCGCCGGCGGCGGTTCGTGGACCCGATAGACCGGCGGCGGCCGGCCGGGGTGCTTGGCCCGCTGCGCCTCCAAGCAGCGCGCCGCGGCAACGTTGGCGGCGATCATCGCTTCTTCGATCAGTCGATGGGCGTCGTTGCGAACCACCGGCCGCACGCCAACGGGCTGACCGTCGCGCAGCGACACGACGGCTTCGCGAGCGTCGAAGTCCAAGGCGCCGCGCTCTTCCCGCCTGGTGCGCAGGGCGCGATAGACGTCGTGCAGCGCCCGCAGCGAAGCGGCGACTTCGGTGTCTGCCGCCGGTTCGCCGCTGGCGAGAAACCCCGCCACCGCCGAATAGGTCAAACGCGCCTGGGAGCGGATCACCGCGTCGAAGAAGGCGTAGCGGGAAATCCTGCCGTTGGCGGAAATCCGCATGTCGCAGGCCACGACCAGGCGGTCCTGCCCGGGCAGCAGCGAGCAGATGCCGTTCGACAACGCCTCGGGGAGCATGGGCACGACGCGGTCCGGCAGATAGAGCGAGTTGCCGCGTTCCTTGGCAACGCCGTCGAGCGCGCTGCCGGGCGGAACGTAGTGCGACACGTCGGCAATGGCCACCAGCAGCCGCCAACCGCCCGACGCTCGCGGCTGGGCGAATACGGCATCGTCGAAGTCCCTGGCGTCCTCGCCGTCGATGGTCGCCAGCGGCAGCTCGCGCAAGTCTCGCCGGGTCGCGGCTTCCGCTTCGTCCACGGAGTCCCGAACGCGCAGCCGGCGCAGTTCGGCCGGCCAGCTGCGCGGCACGCGGTGGGCCGCAAGCATCGCCTCGGCGGCCCGCGCCGCCTCGTTGTCCGCCTTCAAGACGCCGACGACTCTGCCTTCGGCGTGCAAGCCCGACACCGACTGCAAGCACACCTGCACGATGTCGCCGGCGCGCGCCTTGGGCGGCACGGTCAAGTCGATGCGACCGGGCAGGTGCGCATCCAGGGATTCGACGAACCAGGCCCTGGGCGTTCGGCGCAGCAGGCCGACCAACGGCTCGTCGCTGGCCGCCAGCATCCGCACGGCGACGGCCCGCTGGCCGACGACGCTGGCCTCCGCCCGATCGCCGGGACGAACGCGACTGTCCGGCGCGAGCGGGAGTTCCACTCCGTTTGCCTGGCGCAGACGAAGTTCGCCAGCGACGGCGACGATTTCGCCGGAGACCTTGTCGGCGGAGTCCGAACGAACGGCGGCCAGTTCGTAGCGACCGTCCTGGCGGCGGTGGACCTCGCCACTGGCGACCAGGGCATCCACCAGGCGTCGAAAGTCCCGGGACGGCCGGCCTCGACGGGGCCTATAGTGGCGGAGCAGTTCCGACCAGCTGGCCGCGCCGCGGCTTGCGAGCAAGTCGCGCACGTCGCGCCCGCTGACGCGCCTAGCGTCGGACTTCGATGCCAAGCCAGCCAGCCCGGGGCGGCGCGGGAGTTGCGAAGCGCGGGTTGTCGAACTCGTCGCCGAGCACTTCGTCCGCTTCGCCGAAGGCGCCGAACGTCGCATAGCGCCGATTGAGCACGTTGTCGGCCTTGGCGAAGACGCTGATCCGCCGGCGAACGGCGTAGTCGAGGCGCAGATTCACCACAGCATAGCCGTCGAGGGCCGTTGTCAGATTGGCTTCGTCGCCGCGAAGGTGCTGTGCGGAAGCGTGGATCAGTTCCGCGTCGATGCCCAGCCGGGGGCTCAACTCCGCGCCGACGCCGACCTTGAGCTGATGCCTGGGAATCAGCGGCAGGCGGGCGCCTGCCGGCACCCTGATGCGGCCGCGCTCGGCATTCGGATGGTTGGCGCTCGGCACCGAGAACGGATCCCTGAACGTCGCGTCCAGCAATGCGTAGCGCAGGAACCAGCGCAACCTGCCGGCGCCCGCCAGGCTCAGCTCGACGCCGCGGCGCAAGGTGGCGCCGACGTTGTCGAAGTAGCCGTCGCTGGTCAGCCGTCCGGCGCTGATGAACAGGATGTCGTCGTCGCTGCGCGTGGCGAATGCCGAGAAGCGCCAGTCGAACGCGCTGGCGCTGCCGCGCAAGCCCGCCTCCACGGTGCGCGCAACCACCTGCTTCAGCGGCGGATCCGCCAGAAAGGCGTTCGGCAGTCGGCACGGGTCGTTCTCGTCGGCGCAGGTGAGCTCCACCGGCGACGGCGCGCGGTTCGACTCGCTGTAGCTCGCGTAGAGCGACAGCGCCGGCCTCGCCCGATAGTCCACGCCCAGCGTCGGATTGACGCGGCTGAAGCGATGGTCGCCGTCGAGCGCCGCGCCAAGCCCGTCGCGCAGCGTCACGTCGGCGCGGTTGTAGCGAGCGCCGACGTTCAAGCGCGTCTTGCGCGACAGCGAAAGCGTACTCGCCACGTAGACGGCGGAGTAGACGAGTTCCACGGCCAGGTCGGTGAACGTGTCGGCGAGGAAGACGCCGCTGGAGACGGCTTGGCGCGTTTCGTCCAGCCAGCCGAGCTCGGTGTTCGAGGAGAAGTCGATGCTGCTGGCATCGACGCTCGCTCCGACCAGCCAACGATGCCGCACCTGCCCCGCGCCATCGGGTCGCCAACGCGCCTGCGCCGCAAAGCCGCGCGAACGCTGCGCCGTGCGCGTTCGATTGATGGTGGCGTCCAGGCGCTGGTCGGCGGTCAGCGCACGGCCATCGGCATCGTGCGCGGGAGCGGCCTCCAGACACAGCAGCTTCGGATCGTTTTCGCACGCCTCGATGTCCGAGTCGTCGCCGTTGTAGGTGTCGATGTCGCTGTTGCGCAGGTACAGATTGGCGCTGACGGCAAGGGTTGCCGAGAAGTCGCGCTGCGCGGTGGCGTTGAACTGGGTCAGCGCGTTCCAAGTGCGATCCGGGCGGGTGAACACGGCGCTGCGCTGGCGCCGCAGCAGTTGCGCCGGCGCCGCGCCGTTGCCGGTAAGGTCCGTATCGGCGGCTTGCAGGCTGAAGTCCGCCTGGGAGGCAGCGCCACGCCAGCTCAGTTTGGCGAACGCCGCATCGGCTCTGGTCGGCGAGTATTCGCGCCAGCCGTCCTCGCGGAGCGTCGAGACCATGCCGTAGTAGCCGAATCGTTCGCTGGCGTCGCCGGCTTGGGCGGCGACCGCCCGGCGTCCGAACGATCCTGCCAGCGCGTTGGCATCGAACCCCGGATGCGCGAAACCGTCCTTGGTGCGCAGCGAAATCGCGCCGCCGAGGGCGTTGAGGCCGAACAGAGGATTGGAACCCGGCAGCAGCAGCACCGCATCGACCGCCGTTGGCGGCAGCAGCGCCCATTGGACGGTGTCGCCAAAGGGTTCGTTGAGGCGCACGGCGTCCTGGTAGACGGCGATGCCCTGGGGCAGGCCCAGCAGCGGCGAACCCACGAAGCCCCGGTAGCGCAGATCCGCCTGCAGCGGATTGCCCTGGGCCTCGTTGATGGACACGCCCGCGGCGCTGCCGTTCAGCAGATCCGTCAAGCCGAGCGGCCGGGCGGCGGCGATTTGCTTCGCGGTCGCAGCCTGCGCGTCGCCCTTCGTCCAGGCGAGGGCGTCGAGGCTGAGCGGCGCGACGACTTCCACGACTTCAAGCGCGGACTGGCCGTCTTCGCGGCCGTGCTGGTTGCCGGTGTTCGCGGACTGCGCGGCGACGGACGAGCACAGAGACAGCGCGACGGCGGCGATCCAGGCCAGTGTGCCGCTTCCAGAACAACGTGCGTTCCAGTGGGGCGGGTTTCGTCGCTCGACCTGGACACCGGTGGCCTTTCGGGGCGGCACATCCTCAAGCAGCACGTGCCGAGGCGACGACAGACGGAACGCGCCATTTGCCACGTCAATTCGGAATCGAACCACCGGGGAGCGAAGTCGCTGCTCGACGCCGCCGCCGGGAACAAGCTGCATGACGAAGGGGAGTGGCCCATGAGTGCTGCTGTGGCCGATGATGATACCGTTTGCCGTCGCCAGGCAAATTACAACGTCGGCACGATCGGCCCTCGCAAAAGGAGCACTCAAGTGAACATCGGCGTCTTCATGTTCGCCACCGCCTACGCCATGCCCATTGACGAACTGGCGCGCGCCGCCGAGGAGCGGGGCTTCGAGTCGCTGTTCGTGCCGGAGCACACGCACATTCCGGCCAGTCGGCGCAGCCCTTGGCCGGGTGGCGCGGATCTGCCCAAGGAGTATTGGCACACGCTGGATCCGTTCGTGGCGCTGACCGCCGCGGCCGCGGCCACCAGGACGTTGCGCATCGGCACCGGCATCTGTCTGCTCACCGAGCGGGACCCGCTGACGACGGCGAAGGCCGCCGCCAGCCTGGACGTGTTCTCCAGCGGCCGCTTCGAGCTCGGCATCGGCGCCGGCTGGAACGCCGAGGAGATGGAAAACCACGGCACCGCGTTCGAGAACCGCTTTCGCGTCATGAGCGAGCGCGCCCAGGCGATCAAGACCCTCTGGCGCGAGGACGAACCGGCCCACCACGGCCCGTTCGTCCACTTCGACAAGGTGTGGTCGTATCCGAAGCCGGTGCAACGGCCGAATCCGCCGATTCTCATCGGTGGCGAGTCCGATCACACGCTGCGCCGGGTGGTGCGCTTCGGCGACGGCTGGTTTCCGCGCGCCCGCGGCGGCTTCGACGGGGCGCAGGCGATGCAGCGTCTGCGTGCCGCGGCACAGGCCGGAGGACGCGACATGGCAACGCTTTCGATCAGCGTCTTCGGCGCACCGGCCAAGGCGTCGGAGCTGGACGAGTACCGGCAAGCAGGCATCCGGCGAGCCGTGCTGGCGCTGCCCTCCGGCGAGGCGGACTCGGTCTTGCCGCGGCTGGACGCCTACGCCAAGCTGCTGGTCTGAGCGCCGCCTTGCCAGCGGTGACGGCGTAGCGGTTGAAGTAAGGCACCCGCGGCGAGGCGCGTCGCCGAACGAGCTACGAGTAGCTGGGCCAGGCGAGGCGATGGTTCTCGATCTGGCGACCGACCGCCTGCGAACTCACGCCGTAGCGATGCGCCAGATCGTCGATCTGGCGGGGGGATGCCTTGCGGCCCAAGTGCAAGGCCAATCCTGCCGCCGGCGCCAGGAACTCGGCGGCAAACGCCCGCGAAGCCCGTTGCTCCCAGGTGTGGGCTTCCGTGACGAGCCTCCGGGGCACCCTGCCGCTAGGCGAGAAATGATGAATAAAGGCCGACCGTGCAAGCCGAAACCGGTTCCCGTCCTTTCCTGCGTCGCCGACAACTGCCACTGGCGCGCCTTCGCTGCTTCGAGTCAACGAGGCTTCGAGAGCGCTTTCCGTCTCGATGTCCATCGTCCGGGAGGGACATCGGGCCCAGCCGAGGCGAACGAGGATGTCGTCCAGATCAACGATAGGATCGTGGACCCTCGCCGGCAGCAGGCTTCGGCGGAGCGCCATGGCGCACTCGTAGCCGAACCCGTGGGCCGTTAGGGGCTTGGCCTCGCAGGAGACGTGTTCGGAATCGCCGCCGCCGCCGGCATCGGCCGCCAGCAACTCGGCTTCGCGCAGCCAGTTCAGATCTCCCGGCAAAGTCTGCGGCTGCGCCGCGTTGAGGAGGTCGTTCCTCAAAGGCGCATCAAGTGCCGCCACGGACTCGCGGAGCGTCTCCTCCAGGTTGTCGGTGAGTTCTCCCCGGTCGTAGGGATCGATGCCGAGGCGCGCCGACCACTCGCAGATGCGGCGTTCCTGTTCCGTGGCCCCCTCGACGGCGGCCCAATCCTCGCGCAGCGTCGCTACCTCTGGGGCATCCATCCCGTCGAGCCTCGCCATGATGCAGCGGACGGCCTCGGCCAACCCATGTTCGGCGTCGACGACCTGCATATGCGTCTCCCCCTGCCCGGTGAAGCGGAGAGCAGGGTGTGTCGACGTCCTGCCGTCCGGCATCCATCGAGCGACCACCCGTTGTTCGTCCCGGTAGAGCACCAGATCCGGCCACGCGTAGCCCTCTTGGGCCGCCAGCAGACTGTGGCGCTGCACCCACTCCCGGTCTCTTGGCGTTCGGGCGAGCTCGGGCGAGGAATAGCGGGCAGGAAACCGGTACGCCTCGTTCAGCAGGAACCACCAGTTTTCCACCAGCCATTGACACAGCGGGAACGCCGAACCGTAGACGCCGCCACGCAAGCTCTCGGTCGGGCCATGAACAGCTTCCGTCACCAATCGCCCGCCGGCTTCGATGACCAGGCGACACCAGCTGCGGGCAAGAACCGCGTCCGCTACGCCCGGGGCGTCCTGCCACTCCATGCGGAACCGGATCACTTGCCCGTGCCCCAGTCCAATCGTTGTTCCGGGTCGCGAGGGTGTTCCGACTCCGCGAGCCGGTATCCCTTGTAGGCACCCGCTGGGCCATTGATGTGCCGTGCTTCGTAGAGGTGCCCGTCGAGCCAACCCCAAGCGTACTTCGGAAACCCCTGCTCGAAGACGGCGCTCGTGCAACGGCGGCGGATGGCCTCCCGCAGGACCGCGTCGACCTCATCCCCTTCGATGTTGGGATCGCACGGCGTGGCATCGGAACGAAGCGCCGGCGGACCGGCCGAGCTCGGATGGCTCTTGTGTTCCGGGCTGCCCAGATAGCGCACTCTCGATGCCGTGGCTTCCGGCGACTCGTCGCCGTTCCACGGGCCAATGCCGCGACGCTTGGTTCGTCGATGCCTCACGACTCGCTGCCGAAGGGCGACACGTTCGAGGACATCAGTGATTCCACCACGGCAGGTCCGAGAACGACCTGAGATCCAACTCGTGCGTCCACACCGAGCGGTGCTGATCGGCGATGTGCCAGTAGGTGTCGGCGATGCGCTCCGGCAGCATGAGGCCGTCGGCGGCGCCTTTCGTCTCGCGCAGCGCTTGGAAGCGTTCGGCGCCCAGCATCTTGCCGAGGGTGTCGGGCGCATCCACGGAGCCGTCGACGACCACGTGGGCAACGTGGATGTTCCGCGGCGAGAGTTCCGCATTCAGGGTCTGGCAGAGCAGGCGGCGCCCGCCCATGGCGGCGGCGTGGGAGTGCTGCCCGGCATTGCCGCGCACGGCGGCGGTGGCGGAGGTCACGATGAGCGTGCCGTGGCCCCGTTCCACCATCGCCGGGCACGCGCACTGCGCCAGCCGGAACAGGCCGAACGTGCCAAGCCGCCAGCCCATCTCGAAAGCCCGGTGGCTGGTTTCGGACAACTCCCGGTTGCCGATCTGCGCACCGAGGTTGTAGACGGCGACCTCGATGGGGCCGATGTCCGCTTCCACCTGCGCGACGCGCTCCTCGATGGCGTTCTCGGCAACGGCGTTCATCAGGAACCCCGAGGCGCTGCCGCCGGCGCGCTCGATTTCCTCCACCAGCTTGGCGAGACCATCGCCGTCCGTGCGGCGGCAGAGCACCGCGTGATAGCCCTCCCGGGCGAACCTCCTGCCAACCGTGCCGCCGATGCCGGCGCCCGCGCCGATGACGAGACAAACGGGTTTCATCGCCTGCTCACTCCTTCAACCTCCTTCAACTCTCGAAAACGCCGCTTGGCGTTACGCGTCGCTGGGCAGGAGAAACCGCCACAGCGGTTCCTTCGCGCCCGACTCGCGCATGGCGTCGCGCGCCTTGCGGATGACCTCGCCGGTCTTCGTCTGGTCGCGGAACCAGCGATACCCGGCCCACGCCGCCGGCGTGTGGGCGGCAATCTCCATCGCCGCCATCTCGTAGTAGCCGCGAATGTCCTGCGACACCCGCGCCGGAATCCCGGGAATGCCGGCCTGCTTCCACGGCTGGCCTTCGGCGACGCGAATGAACGCCTCGATGGCCGCCGGCACCGCGTCCGCGTCCAACAAGCGCACCGCGCCAGTGCGGTTGCCGAACTTGGCGACGGCACGGTCGTAGGCCGGGCGCAGCCCCTTGGCTTCGTCGACGGCCGGATGCGCGCTGGCATCCATGCGCATCGGCAATGGACAGCTGAGCGGCTGCGAATTGTCGTCTTCGATCACCACGTCGTAGTCCTCGACGGCCGGTTCATCGCGTTCGAGCAGCCCGAAGGCGCGCTCGATCACCCGCCGCTGGAAGGGCGCGTCGTTCGGCGCACCGAGCGGACGCCCCAGCGGGAAGTCGCAGAACAGACCCCGAGGCGGCGCCGTGCCGTAGATCTGCTCGCGGATCGAACCGATTGCGACGGTGGCCAGGCCCGCCGCCTCGAACAGGTGTGCCAGCGTACAGACCGTACGCGTACACAGTGGTCAGACCGGCGTCAGCAACACCACGTCCACCTCGTGGTCGAGCAGGACCTTGGCGCCGGCCGGGCCGCCGTCGATGCGGATCGCCGCGAGGTCGAACTGATTGCCGGCGAAGGCGAGATGGACGTCCGAAACGCTGCCGATCGCGCCTTCCGCCGCCATCTCCTCCAGACGGTCGATGGGAAAGACGACGTTCAGATCGGCACTCACGCCGCTGGCGTCGAAGTTGGGGCTCCAGTGCCCGACCACGATGTCGCGGCGGCTGCGGTGGAGCACGCGGTAGCCGGCGTCGACAACGGCGAAGCCGTCGTCGTCCTCGTGGTGCAGCGACGCCGACGTCGCGATGGCGACTTTGGCTTCCGCCAGCGGCTTCGGCGTGGTGAACGCCGGAGTTTCGAAGGTCGGGCACGGAATGCGCGACGACGCTTGCTTGATGGAACGATCGCTCATGGAGGTGTCTAGTGCAGCGAAGCGAGCATCCTACCCTACGCCGGCAGCGCCCGTGTTGCTTCCATTCCCGTTTCCCCGTTCCCCGTGGGTGGCCCAGGGCTTTTTCACGCTAGTGCGCAGGGGGTTGAGAGGCAGGGGGTGAAGAAAGAGCTGGCTATCCGGTCGCGAAAGGTGTATCAAGTGGCGCATGGAGAGGAACGAAGCGCGGGCGGAACGCATGGACGTGGTGGTACGGGAGGTGGTGGTGCGTCCGGCGCGGGCGGAGGAGCGGCGGCGCTGGGACGCGCTGATGGCGGAGCACCACTACCTGGGCTTCAGGCAGTTCGCGGGTCGGGGTCTGCGGCACGTGGCGGAGTGGCGGGGTCGCTGGGTGGCGCTGGTGGGCTGGCAGTCGGGGGCGTTCAAGTGCGGGCCGCGGGATCGCTGGCTGGGCTGGCACCGCGAGGTGCAGTTCCGGCGTCTGCACCTGATCGGGAACAACACGCGGTTCCTGGTGCTGCCGGAGGCGTCGGGGACGCCGGGTCTGGCGTCGCGGGCGCTGTCGCGGAGTCTGCGGCGTCTGAGCGCGGACTGGCGGGAGGCGCACGGACATCCTCTGGAGCTGGCGGAGACGTTCGTGGACCCGTCGCGGTTCAAGGGCACGTGCTACCTGGCGTCGAACTGGACGCCGGTGGGACGGACGAAGGGCTTCGCGCGGCACAACGGGCAGTACACGGACGCTCATGGTTCGAGCAAGGAGATGTACGTGCGGCCGCTGCGCGCGGACGCCCGTCGTCGTCTGGCGGATGCGGAGGAGCGCCCGGAGTGGGGTTCGCCGAAGGCGCGGGCGTCGTCGTGGCGGACGGACGAACTGCGTTCGCTGCGGGACCTGTTCGCGGAGCTGCCGGACTGCCGGCGCGGCCAGGGGAAGATGCACCGGCTGCCGACGGTGCTGTCGCTGGTGGTGCTGGCGCGGCTGTCGGGGCGTTCGGGGCCGGCGGCGACGGAGCGCTGCGCGAAGGCGCTGTCGCAGCAGGAGCTGGGGGCGCTGGGGGCGTGGCGGAACCCGCGCACGGGGAAGCTGGCGGCGCCGTCGGACTCGACGTTCTGCCGGGTGATGGCGGACCTCGACCCGGACGCGCTGCGGCAGGTGGAGGCGCGCTGGTCGGCGCCGCGGGCGGAGGCGGACGCGGCGCGCGAGGAGGCGGCGGCGCGGGAGCGCGAGGCGGCGGCGGGCGGCCGGGACATCCGCGACCGCTTCGACCGGCGGGCGCTGTCGGCCGACGGCAAGCGCATCCGCGGCGCGAACCGCAACGCCGGCGGCGCCCGCTTCGAGACCGTGACGCTGGTGGCGCACGACGGCCGGTGGCGAGCCGCTGCCTCTTCGAGGAGGGCGGCGAGGCCGCGGCCACGGCGGCGCTGCTCGAGGACGTGGACGTGCGCGGGCGGCTGGTCACGCTCGACGCCCTGCACTCGTCGCTCGACATGGAGCGCCGCCTGGTCGAGATGCACGGCGCCGACTGTCTGTTCGCGGTCAAGGCCAACTGTCCGGAGACCTTCGAGGCGCTGGCGGCGCTGGACTGGGACGCGCCCGGCGTCCGCCGCCACGAGGCGCCGCCGGAAAAGGCGCACGGGCGCGTCGAGGAGCGCTCCGTCGCCGCGCGCGACCTGCCCGGGGGCATGCTGCGCTTCCAACACGCCCGCCAGGCGTTCCGCGTCCGCCGCCACCGCACCGTCGTCAAGACCGGCAGGACGGCCGAGGAAACCGTCTACGGCATCTGCTCGGTCGCCGCCGAGCGGGCCGGCCCCGAACGCCTGCTGGCCTGGAACCGCGGCCACTGGATGATCGAGAACGGCAACCACCACCCCCGCGACGCCAGCCTGGGCGAGGACGACTGCCGCGTCCGCGCCCGCCACGCGCCGGCCAACAACGCCCTCGTGAACAACATCGCCCTCGCCGTCGTCCGGCACCGCGGCTTCCGCTTCGTGCCCGAAGCCCTCGACCACTTCTCGATGCGCCGCGAGGACGCCTTCGACGCCGTCCTCTCGCCCGGCTAGCAGCCGCTCCGCGTCCATCGCCGCCATCCCGGAGCGTTCCGACGCTTCCCGGCGGCCGCCATCCTCGACCGGTGGGTGGAATCCGCCGAAAGCAGCGGCGGAACGACCCCGAACACCAACCGAAGGCCAGCCGCCCCTCGCATCGTGCGCTTGCGCCCGCTCAACTCGCGCCGCTGCCCCTGCTACCCGCGCCCCGGCCTTAGCGTGAAAACACCCTGTGAGCATGCTTGGCCCTGTTCCACCATCGCCGGGTAACTGTTACGGTCCTCGACCTACGCTGCAACTAGCCTATCCTCTTGGCTAGGCTCCACGCGGAGGCCGCGCCGTGCCCACCGTAGATGTCCATCAAGCGAAAGCCCAGCTCTCGCGCTGCCTTGCCTTGGCGGAAGGCGGCGAGGAGGTCGTCATCGCTCGGCGGGGCGAGCCCGTCGCCCGCAAGCCCAAGGATGAGCAGCGTTTGCGATGGTGGGCAGGATCGTCGTGGATGACGGCATCCTCGCCCCCTTGCCGGAGGCAGGGCTGGCGCTCTGGGAAGGCAAGGCATATCGAGGCTGGTGCTCGATGATGGCGGCCGTTCCGAGGGCAGGCCATGAGTGATGCAGCGCGAACCTACCACTTCATCATCGACGCTCTGGCGCCGGACCGGGTGCCCATGGCCAGGCTCGCGGAGTACATCGCGGACTTGGCCCGGCTGCTTGGCCACAAGGAGCACGTTCACTTCGAACGGGTGGAACCGGGCAGTCTCGCTTTGGTCCAGCAGGTGGAGCAGGAATACGCAGGGCGTGTTCACGAGCGATTGAGCGCCGCCAACAGCGCCGAGAGCGTGCCAGATGACGTGGCCGACGCGGTGGAGTCGCTCAACCACCACCTCGCCCAAGACGACGCTACGGGAAGGCTCCGCGACGACCGCGGCGCCGAGATCATCTACTTTCCAGGCCGAGACAGCGTCCGGCAGGCTCTAGACGTGGTCGTGGCGCTCAGGCCCCAACCGAAGACGTTCGGCCCGTTCAAAGAGCTGTGTGCATTCGACGGCGTGTTGATTCGAGTCGGCGGCAAGGACGACACCGTTCCGGTGCATCTCCAAGCTGGGGACACCATCCACATCTGCAACAGCACGCGCGACATGGCGCGCCGCTTGGCCCCGCATCTCTACCAAGGCACCTTGCGCGTGTGGGGCGAGGGCCGTTGGGAGCGCGAAGCTAGCGGTAACTGGAAACTCATCCAGTTCGACATCAGCAAATTCAAGCAACTAGACGACGCACCCATTGACGAAGTGGTGCAACGGCTGCGCGAAGTGAAGGGCAGCGACTGGCGGCGATTCGACGATCCGCTGGCCGAGATCCAGCGGTTGCGCCGGGACTCGGACGAGGACGAATAGGGTGGCCGTGTTTGACAGCACGACGCTGTTGTATCACCTCGACCCCGACGCAAAGCCGCCAAGGGACCCAGACACGGGCCAGCCAGTGGCTAGAGCGCAGGAGCGAGTGGACTTGCTCTTGGAGACCTTCAAGACGCAAGGGAAGACCGTTCTCATCCCCACGCCGGTGCTTTCAGAGGTGCTTGTTGGCGCCGGCGATGCCGGGCCGCAGTACTTGGACATCCTCAGCAACACTTCACGCTTTCGCATCGCACCGTTCGATGAAAGAGCGGCGATAGAACTTGCCGAGATGACCCGCAAGGCACGTTCGAGCGGAGACCTTCGATCAGGCACGGGCCTCACCCGAGCGCAGTTGAGATTCGATCGGCAGATACTCGCCATCGCTCGTGTGCAGAACGAAAGGCACATCTACACCGACGACGGCAACATGGGCAAGGTTGCGGCGGCGGAGGGGTTCACAGTTACAGCGACGCGAGACCTCTCCCTGCCTAGCGGCCAGCCGTCGCTCCCCTTCGGTGACCCGGCAAATGCGTGATGCGCCAAGAGGATCGGTGGAGCGTAGGCTCTCCGTGGCTCTGCCTGAGGACGGCCAATCGGAATCCTTAATCCCTGTCAAGTGCTGGTCTGGAGACTGGTTTTGAGGTTGCGGGATGGACCGTACATACGGGCACGAAGACGAAGCGTTGATGGGTATGGTCGCCAGCGAGCGGCTGGCGCGCTAGTCCGCAAGCGCCTGCTCGAAGTCGTCGATCAGGTCTTCCACGTCCTCGATGCCCGCAGAAATGCGGATGAGCGCGTCGTCGATGCCCATGCTGGCGCGGCGTTCGGGGCCCATCTCGTGGTAGATGGTTTGGGCGACGGGAATCGCCAAGGTGCGGTTGTCGCCTAGATTGCTGGACTTGACCACCACGCGCAGGCGGTTCAGAAAGCCGAACGGGGCCACGCCGTCGGCCAGCTCGAAGCTCAGCAGGGCGCCGGGGCGCCGGAACAGCGCTTTGCTGCGCTGGTGTTCAGGATGGTTCGGCAAACCGGGGTAGTAGACCCGGCGCACCCTCGCGTGGGCGGCAAGATGGCTGGCCAGGGCCTGGGCGTTGGCGCACTGGCGTTCCTGGCGCAGCGCCAGGGTCTCGGCGCCTAGGCTTAGCTGGTGCGCGGCCTCGGGGCCCAGCGCGGCGCCGAAGTCGCGCAGGCCCTTCTTGCGGATCTGCGTGATCGCCCACTTCGCCGGATTGCCCTTGCGGTAGGTGTCGTAGATGTTGGCGAAGCGCGACCAGTCGTAGCGCCCGGTCTCGGTGACCGCGCCGCCCAGCGCGTTGCCGTGGCCGCCGATGTACTTGGTGAGGCTGTTGACGACCAGGGAGGCATCCACGGCGACGGGCTTGAAGAGGTACGGCGAGGTCATGGTGTTGTCCACGACGTAGACGACGCCACGGGCTCGGCAGAGGGTGCCGATGCGATGCAGATCGCTCACTTGGGTGCGCGGGTTGGCAATGGTTTCGACGAACACCAGGCGGGTGCTGGGGCGCAGCGCTTCGGCCACCGCCGAGGCGCTGGTGGCGTCCACGAACGTCACGTCGACGCCGTGGGCGGCGAAGCTGCGGAACAGGCTGTTGGTGTTGCCGAACAGGAAGGAACTGGAGACGAAGTGGTCGCCTTTGCGCAGCAGCGCGAACAACAGCGTGCCGATGGCGGCCATGCCGGTGCCGAAGCACACCGTGGCGATGCCTTCCTCCATGCGGTCGATCTTCGCCTCCAAGGCCGAAACCGTCGGGTTCACCTGGCGTCCGTAGGAGTACCCGGCGCCCTTGCCTTGGAACACGTCGGCGAGATCCTGCACGTCCTCGTAGCCGTAGGCCACGGTGGCGTGGACGGGCTTGTGCAGGGAACCGTGTTCGATGGCGTCGAGCCGGTCCGAATGCACGATGGAGGTGGTGAAGCCGCGCACGATTTGGGAGGTAGCCAAGAGTGCCGGCACTATAGCTTTCCGGCACGACGGTCGGAAGAACCCCTAGCCGCGTCTTGGTCGATGCGGTAGCACCGGCACCGCGCGCCCGCGCTCGCCCACGCAAGTGCGTCGACATCGGCTTTTGGTACGCTTCACGAACCTCATGTCGAAGACGAACCGCAGGCTGATTCCAACGCCGCACGTGGCCGCGGCGGCCGTGCTTGCCGTGTTCGCCAACGCCGGCCACGTCGCTGACGAGGCAGACGAGGCAGACGAGCCGCCGTTTCCGGGCGAATACCGAGGCCAGACGAGCAACGGGCTGATGGCGTCCTTGACGATCACGCCGGACCTTCGTTTCGTCTACCAGCAGGACCGCGGCGGCGTGCAGCGGCTGCGCAATCTGCGCAAGTCCGGCAAGCTCAAGGTGGTCGGGCCGGAGTCCGCGCGCGCCGGTTCGGTGGCGTTGCGCTGGAAGACCCGCAACAGCGTCGTCGTCAATTCCCCCTACGGCTCCGGCTTGACCGGCACAAGCCCGATCAGCAACGAGCAGGAGTCCGGTGCCCACTTCACCATGCGGCGACAGGGCGTGAAGGGGAAGACCAAAGTGCTCACCACCTTCACGCTGCAGCCGACCCTGCCCGCACCCGACTGCCACGCCGAGCTGTCCATCTCCTACGCGCAAATGCACGAGCGCATCGGCGTCGACTTGACCGTCGCCAACGACGACTGCGCCGCTTCCGCCGGCGACTACACGTTGAAAGTGCGCTCCTCCAACGCCGACGGCGAGTACCGCACGCGCACCTTCGAGGAGCGCTGGATACGCCAGGACGCCGAGCCGGTGGAACTGCGCCGCTACTACCCGATGGACGGCGACACGACGTTGCGCTGGGTGCGCGTCAACAGTTCGCGCAAGACCAACTGCCGCTGCCTGGAGGAGGCCGCTGCGGCAACCGAAGCCGAGCCGCAGCAGACCCAGTAGCCGCAGCGAACACGCCGGCCAAGCGTTGCCGCAACTACAGTACGCCGAGGTAGCGCAGCGCGTTCAAACAGGCGCTTCGGGGAACAGCGGAAACACCCGGCAGAGCGCCGAGAGCGCCAGCACGTGGCGCAGGCGGCCGTCGCTCATCGCCCGGCGGATGCCCTCGAGGTCGAGAAACTCGAGCCCGATGGCTTCGCCGGGGCCGGGATCCGGCGCGGCGATGCGGCGCACCCCTTCGGCCAAAAAGTGGTGGCACAGGTGCGGGTGGATGGCGGGGTTGGGCTGCACCGCGCCGAGGCTGCGCCAGGCGCCGCCGCCGTAGCCGGTTTCTTCCAACAGCTCGCGGCGGGCGGCGGCCAGC
This sequence comes from Candidatus Azotimanducaceae bacterium, assembly GCA_965199875.1. Classification (GTDB taxonomy): domain Bacteria; phylum Pseudomonadota; class Gammaproteobacteria; order Pseudomonadales; family Azotimanducaceae; genus VXYL01. Next base: position 2,137,132 of record OZ241346.1, read on the forward strand.
GGCGTCTCGCCGGCGTCGACCATGCCGCCCGGCGTTTCCAGCGTGCGTTCGCCGATGCCGAAGCGGTGCTGGTCCACCATGATGGATAGGCCCTCCTCGGTGAGGGCGACGACGTTCACCCAGTCCACGGACTCCAGCACCAGGCGCTTCAGCACCCGCTCGCCGTCGGGATGGCGCATCCAGTCGAAGCGCACGTCGAGTATGCCGAGTTCCGGGCCGCGCTCGGAGCGCAGCCGCTGCCAGTCCAGTTTCGCCATCAGTAGCCCGTCAGTTCCATGTAGCCCTTGCCAAGCCGCTCGCCGTCGGCATTCTCGACGAAGACGACGCCCTCCCAGTAGCGCACGGAAGTGGCCATCACCTGGTCGGCGAAGGCCGCCCGCACCCGCCACGTTTCGCCTTCGCCTGCCACGGTCAGCCGCCAAGCCGTTGGCCAGCGCCGCCAGCGCTGCGCGACGGTCAGCGAGAAGTCGTCGGCGGCGAGGCGGCGGTACGCTCCGTCGGCTTCCACCAGCGTGCCGGAGTCGTAGGCGTCCGCGGCGCCGTCTCGGCGGCGCAGCTGATAGAGCATCACGTCGCGGCCGTCCTCCAAGGCAAGGGCGAACCAGTCCCAGCCAGCATACTCGGCGGCGAGAACGCTGGTGCTCCACTCCCGGTCCAGCCAAGCGCTGCCGTCCACCGCGTGGTCGACGCCGTCGACGACGACCCGGCCGGAAGCGTCGATGCGCGGGATGGAGTAGTAGTAGGAGGCATTGCGCGGGCCTTTGCGCGACAGCCCGTCTTCGCCTTGGGGCACGATCGGCTTCGTGGACGTCAGCGTCAGGTCGAAGGCGAAGCGTTCGGCATCGGCCTGCAAGCACAGCGGCCAGAAGTCGTTTCCCGTCGACGCCATCTGCCAGCCTTCGAGGTGCGCCTTGAACGGCTGCGCCTGCACGCCAGCCAGCGCCGGATGGCCCCGCGCCACCCGTTCCTCGTGCCAATGCCGCGCCTTCGCCACGTCGGCGACGGCCACGTGCGCCATGTACACCTGCCCGCTTCGCCATGCGGCGGCGCTGGTTGCCGGCGCTTGCGCCGGGCGCGGCGCGAGGCCTTGGCGAAACAGCGTGAACTGCACGCCGAACTGCCGCCCGGCGGCGTCGGCAAGCACCGCCGTCAGGTACCACCATTCGCTGCGAAAGCGCGGATGCGCACCGTGATCCTGAGGAAAGGAGAACGCGATCACGCGGTCGGCGGTGGCGAAGCCGCCCGGCGCTTCGCCCGAACCCAGCACCGCGCGCAAACCGCTGCCGGGCGTGTCCGGGCGCGAATCGTCGCAGCCGACGAGCGCAACGGCGCAGCAAGCAGCGGCGCAGTAGGCAATGGAGAGGGATCTAGTGCCGCTTCTCACGCCGCATCCCGTGTACTCGCGTAGGCGGCGCGATAGGTTGGCACGGCGCCGGCCAGAACCGCGGCGCCGACGCTCAGCAGCATCGGATAGGCCAGCGCCGCCCAGTCGAAGCGCAGCTCGATGCTCCAGCCGAATGCCAGGGGGTTCACCAGGGCGCACAGCACCCAGGCCACGAAAACGCCGAAGGGCAGCGCCGCGAGGCCTGCCACCACGCCCAGGATGGACGCCTGCGCCAACCCCTGGCGCCAGATTTCCGCCCGCGAGTAGCCCACCGCCGAGAGCAGGCGGAACGTCCGCGCCTGGGCGTTCAGCAAGGCACTCAAAGCGGCGTACATGCCCACCGCAGCCACCGCGAGGGCGACCGCGGCGAGCGCTTGGCTGACTTGGAAGGAACGATCGAAGACGGCGTCGGCGAAGCGGCGAATCTGCTCGTCGTCGCGCACGCGATGGGCGCCGTAGCGTCTGCCCAGCGTGGCCATCAGCGGGTCGATCTCGTCGTCGTCGGCGCGTATCGACAGGCGTCGCCAGGCCATCGACGCGGCGAACGGCTGCGCGACTTCGAGCGGCAGCAGCAGACGCGGCAGCGCGGCGCCGAAGTCCCTGAACACGTGCGCGACGTGTACGTCCGCTTCGACGCCGCCGGCGCGCACGGTCAGCGCGTCGCCGACCTTCAAGCCCAAGCGCCGCGCGCCAACTTCGTTCAGCATGGCGCCGTCGGTCAGCGCGCCGCGGTAGTCGTAGCGGGACGCCTCGCCGGCGTCGAGTTCGGCGGCCACCACCAGCACCCTGCCCTGGGGCAGGTGCGCGTCGAACTCGCCGTAGCGCCGCACCTCGCGCACCCCGGCCAAGCCGCGCAGCCAGGCGACGTCGCCGTCGTCGAACGCCCCTTCGCCGCCGCCGACGTAGATGCCGGCCGGCACCCGCTGCTGCAACATGGCGGTGAAGTCGTGGCGCAGGCTCTCCACCATCAGGCCCATGCCCATGGCCGCCGCCACAGCCACCGACAGCGCGCCCAAGGCCAGCTTGATCTCGCGCTCGCGAGCGGTCGCAGCGCGCAGGTTGGCGCGGCTCGCCAGCCGCGACGTCAGCTTCGTCGCCACCAGACGCACCGCGGCGCCGACGCTTGGGGCGATGCCGGCGACCTGCAGAAAGCAGCCCGCCAAGAGCGCCGCGAACACGGCGCCCAACGAACCCTGGGCAAGGCCAGCCGCCGTCAGCGCGGCGGCCAAGGCGGCGACGACGCCGGGCCGAATCTTCGGCGGTCGAAGCGCGAACAGCGGCCCGATGGCAGTGACCAGAACGCCGCAGAAGAACGCCTTGCCGAGCAGCCAGGCGTCCAGCTCCGCAGCCAGCCCGTCGGCCAGAGCGTCGCTCAGCAGCAACTGCGCGACCACCAGGCCAGCGACGACGCCAAGCGCCGCGCCAACGCAGCCGAGCAGCAGCCCTTCGACGACCATCAGGCACCTCGGGTAGATGAACGGAACGCCCAGCACGGCCAGCTGCTCGAACTCCCGACGCCGGCGGGCCGCGTTGGAAAAGCTCGCTTGCGCCGCCAGGAACGCCGCCATCACCACCGAGAGCAGCGCCAGCATGCCGAGATTGAACGTGCTGGCGTCCGCGAATCGCTGCAGCGGATTCCACTGGCTGCGCGCCGTCACCGAGAAGCCAGCGATGATCGGATCGGCATAGCCCGGCAGCGCCGCGGCGACTCCCGGCAGCAAGCCGTCCAGCCAGTCGAGCAAGCGCGCCCGAGTGCCAACGGCGCGAATCCAGATGGCGTCCAGCTTGCCTTCGCGCTGCAGCAGGCGCTGCGCGGTGGGCAAGTCGGCGAACAGCGTCGTACCGTCGGCGGCGGCCCCCTCCACCGCTTCGACGCGAACCCCGGACAACGCGCCGCTCGCGGCGATGGCCTCGGCAGCATCGGCGGCGGCCAGCACCACGTCTTCGGTCAGGAACGCGGCCAAGTCCGCGCGTCCTTGGCCAACCGGCGCGGTCGTTGCCGGCAAGGGCGTCGCGCCAGCCCCGGGGCCGCCAACGGCGACCGGCTCGAAGCCGATCAAGCGGTAGGACTCGCCGCCAACCGCCAGAAAGTCGTCAACGACCGGAATCATCGTCTCGATGCCGGGAAGCTCGCCTCGCCGCCACCGTCGGCGCAGCTCGAAATAGTCTGTTTCGGCGAGTTCCACTCGCACTTCAGCCAGCTCCCCTCGCGTCTCGGCGAGCGGCGCTCGCGTCACGACGTGGGTGTGGCCGAACGCCGCCGCGCTGGCGGTGCCCTGCAGCTCGGCGCGCAGCGACTGCGCCACCCGATGAACGCCGACCACGGCCGTTGTTGCCAGCACCACGCCAAGCAGCGCCGCGGCGACGCCCAGCGGATGCCGCCAGGCGAATCGCAGCTGGCTCTTCGCCAGCAGCGCCAGCGCCGCGCTCATCCCAACTCGACCAGCGTGTCGGCGCGTCTTGCCAGCCGCTCGTTGTGGGTCGCCAGCACCAGAGCGCAGCCGGCCTCGGCCACCGCCTGCCACAGCAGTTCCGCCACCCGCGCCGCGTGGCCGCCGTCGAGGTTGCCGGTGGGTTCGTCCGCCAGCACCACCGGCGGTCGATGCGCCAAGGCGCGGGCGATGGCGACGCGCTGCTGTTCGCCGCCGGAGAGCGTCTGCGGAAAGCGGCTGCGGCAGTGGCCGACGCCAAGGGCGCCCAGCCGCGCCAAGGCCTCTTCCCGACGCTCCGCCAGGCCGTTCAGTTCCAAGGGCAGGAGGACGTTCTCGGCCACCGTCAGCGTGGGCACCAGATTGAAGAACTGGAAGATGAAGCCGATGCGCCGGCGGCGGAAGCGCACCCGCGCCCGTTCGCTGGCTTCCGAGACCAGCAGGCGGTCGCCGTCGGGGGCGTGGAAGCGTATCGAACCGGCGTCCGGCAGCAGAATGCCGGCCATGAGGTTCAGCAGCGTGGACTTGCCGCAGCCGCTTGGCCCCCACAACGCCGTCGTCTCGCCGGGGGCGACGCGGCAGCTAATGCCCTTCACCACCCATCGGGATGCGCCGCCATCGTCGAAGCGCTTGCCGACATCGGCAACTTCCAGCAGCGCCATGCGCGCTCTTCGGGTTGGCTAGGCGGTGTGGTCGCCGCCCAGCGCAGCGCCGCGGCTGGCGCGCTGCATGCCTTGTTCGTACAGCGCGTCGTCCACGTCCGGCAAGTGATCGCCGGAAGCCACGGCGGACATCAACTCGTCCACGCTGGCGTAGCGGGCGGCGCTGCCAAGGGTGGTCAGCGTCGGATGGATCATCTGCCAACGGCCGGCGTCGTGATGGCCGAGCGCTTCGCTCGGTGCCACCCAGACGCCGTCGACGGTCTCGTGGCGGTGGCCGGCGGCCTCCTGCCCCGGCGGCATGGCGGCGACGAAGAAGCGCGTGTCGAACCGCGCTGGCGCCGATTCCGGCGTGATCCAGTGGCTGAAGTACGCGACCCGGTCCGTGGCCAGCTGCAAGCCCTCCTGCCGGGCCAGTTCCGCCAGCCTGATCTCGCCGCCGATCAACGCATCCCGATAGCCGTCGAAGCGCTGCGCTTCGGCTTCGTCGCCGGGCTCGAACAAGGCGCCGTTTCGGTAGGCGAGCAGCACGCCGCACTCCTCGAAGCACTCGCGGATGGCGGTTACCCAGTAGCGCAAGCCGCCGCTGGCGACGCCGAGGGCCGCCGAGGCGGCGGCATCCGAGAGGCCGCGGCACAGCGGCGACAGGCGATCGTCGTCGGCTTCGACCTTGCCGCCGGGAAAGACGTGCAGGTTGGGGAAGATGCCGCGGCCGGGGCGCTTCACCATGAAGACTTCGATGCCCGCTTGGAGGGAGCGCACGACCAGCACCGTCGCCGCCTTGCGGATCTGCTCGTCCGTGCCGATTGCGGCTGCCCCCACGTCCGTCAAGAACCCAACCTCGAGGCATCGATCATAGCAGGCCGAGGCAGCGCGTCCGGCCTTGCCGCCTCGCTTCAGTCCGCTCTTTGACCGAGCCGTGCGGATGGCAGCGAATGATGGATGTAAAAACATATTGCGGAGGGTTTTGTTGGTAGGCTAATGTCGGGCAAGTCAGGGATGGATTTGGGGCATATTGCGGCATATACGGCGCAAAACGCGGCAAAATCGGGTTTTCACGGACAGGGACGTAAACGGGGGTAAGGGACGATCTCCTGTCACGGGTCATGGACGACCCGACTTTGCTCGCCGGGCGCATCGCCCAAGACAGCACGATGTTCAGTGGCAATGCCAACGTCAGCTTGGACGAACGCGGTCGCTTCGCAATGCCGACCCGCTACCGGCAGCTGCTCCACGAACGGTCCGCCGGCGAGGTCGTCGTCATGGTCGACATCGCCAGCGTCTGTTTGATCATCTATCCGAAGCCGGACTACGACGCCTTTGCGGAGCAGGTGAAGGCGCTCGACAACACCGATCCGGGCATCAGCGTCCTGCAACGCAAAGTGATCGGCATGAAGGCGGACGGCGCCCTCGACGGCAACGGCCGGGTGATGGTGCCAAGCGAGCTCCGCGACTACGCGAATATCGACCGAAAGGCTATTTTGCTTGGCCAAATCAATAGGTTGGAACTGTGGTCGGAGCCCGAGTGGGAGCAGGTCAAGAGCGCTTGGCGGAAGACCGGCAGGAAGGGCAAGAAGGCGGAGCTGGCGGGGCTGGGCTTGCGGATCTGACATTGGACGATGCGCGAGGAGTCGCGCTGACGTAACTGCCGCTGTGCAACGGATCGTCGCGGATCCGCTCAAGGCTGGCTGCTAAGGAAGGTTGCCCATGGGGGGTGCGGACGTGGCAATGGCGACAGGGACCGACGCGCGCCCGCTGCACGTCCCCGTCATGGCCGGACTGGCGGCGAAGGCGCTGCTTGCGGAACGCGACGGCTGCTACGTGGATGCCACCTTTGGACGCGGCGGCCATGCCGCGCGGCTGCTGGCGCAGCTGGCGCCGGAAGCGAAGCTGCTGGCGCTGGACCGGGACGCCGCCGCAGTCGCCGCCGCCAGAGAGCTTGCCGAACGCGACCCGCGGGTGTTCGCACGGCATGGCGACTTCGGCGATCTCCGCGCCCACCTTCGCGCCTTCGACTTCGACGCGCTGGCCGGAGCGCTCTTCGACGTCGGCGTCTCGTCGCCGCAACTCGACGACCCGCAACGGGGCTTCAGCTTCGCCGCCGACGGCCCGTTGGACATGCGCATGGATCAGCGCCAGACGCCCACCGCCGCCGAGTGGCTGAACGCCGCCGCCGAGCGCGACATCGAGGCGGTGATTCGCAGCTATGGCGAAGAACACTACGCCCGCCGTCTGGCCCGCGCCGTCGTCCGAGCGCGGCCGTTGGCCACCACGACGCAGCTGGCCAAGGTGGTCGCCGCGACCATCCCCGGGCCGGGCAGCGCGCCGAGCGTCCAGGCGCGGGTCTTCCAAGCCGTGCGCATCCACATCAACGACGAACTGACGCAGCTCGCGAGCGGCCTGGACGCGGCCTTCGCGGCGTTGAAGACCGGCGGCCGTCTGGTCGTCGTCACCTTCCACGGGCTGGAGCATCGGCTGGTGCGGCGGCGCTTCCGAACCTGGGTGGAAGGCGAGCAGCTGCCGTCCCGGCTGCCGCTGCCGGAGCAGCCCAGGCTGGCGCGACGCATCCCCTGCGTCGGCAAGGGCCTGCGCCCCTCCGAAGCCGAAGTGGCGGCCAATCCACGCTGCCGCAGCGCCTTGCTGCAGGTGGTGGAGAAGATCGCCCCGCGGCCAGAGGCGCGAGCATGAAGATCCGCTCGCCGCTGGCGTTCTGGCTGCTGCTCGGCTGCGCCGCCTACCTGGGGGCGGCGATCGTCGGCGTGCAGACGGCCAGGCAGGCGCACGAGTGGCGGGCGCTGTTCCGCGACCTCGCCGCGAGCCAGAGCGCGGAGGACGACCATCTGCGCGAGTACCGCCTGCTGCTGCTCGAACGCGCCACCCTGGCCGGCTACCAGAACGTCGAACGCCTCGCCGAAGAGCAGCTGGGCATGCGCTTTCCCGAGCAAGTCGTGCGAGTGCGCCGATGAGCCGGCGCGGCGAACGCGCCTGGCGCCACTACGCCGTGCTGGCGTTCTTCCTGCTCGCCTTGGCCGGCTTGACGGCGCGATCCGCCTATCTGGTCGTCAGCGAACGCGACTTCCTCAAGGGCCAGGGCGAGGCCCGTTCGGTGCGCGTGGTGGACATTCCGGTGTACCGAGGCATGGTTTTCGACCGCAACGGCGAACCGCTGGCGGTGAGCGCGCCGATGAACTACGTCTGGCTGGACCCCCAGAAGCACACCCTGAGCAGCGCCGACCTGCATCGCCTGGGCAATGCCCTCGGCGCACCGCAGGAACGTCTGCAACGGCGCCTGGCCAGCGGCGGCAAGCGCTTCGTCTATCTGGCGCGGCGGGTCGCGCCGGACACCGCGAGGCGCATCGAGGCGCTGGACATCGGCGGCGTCGAAGTGGGCCGCGCTTATCATCGCTTCTATCCGGCGGGAGAGACCACGGCCCACGTGGTCGGGCGCACGAACATCGACGACGTGGGCCAGGAGGGCGTGGAACTGGCGCTCGACGCCGCCATGACCGGCACGCCGGGGGCGAAGCGGATCCTGCGCGACCGTACCGGGCGGGCGGTGAAGAACCTCGACTATCTGCGCGCGCCCGAGCGCGGCGAGGACATCCATCTGTCCTTGGACCTGCGCCTGCAGTTTCTGGCCTATCGCGAGCTGAAGGCGGCGGTGCAGCACCACGGCGCGGCGTCCGGGGCGCTGGTGATGCTGGACGTCGCGTCCGGCGAAGTGCTGGCGCTGGCCAATCAGCCGTCCTACAACCCCAACGACTGGGCGGGCCGCAGCGCCGACGGGGTGCGCAATCGCGCCGTGACCGATCTCTACGAGCCGGGCTCGACGGTCAAGCCGTTTACCGTGCTGGCCGCCCTGGAAGGTGGCCAGTACACGTCGGAAACGCCCATCGACACCGCGCCGGGCTATGTGCGCGTCGGGCGCAAGATCATCGAAGATCCGCTCAACCGCGGCACCATCAGCGTCGCCCGGGTGCTGGCCAAGTCCAGCCAGGTGGGCATCGCCAAGATGGCCCTGTCGATGCCCGAGCAGGCGGTGTTCGACGCCTTCCAACGGGCTGGCTTCGGCGACTACACCGGCTGCGGACTGCCGGGCGAGGCGGTGGGCCTGCTCAGCAGCGCCGATCTGGACAAGAACATCGGCCGCGTCACCCTCGCCTACGGCTACGGCCTGACGGTGTCGCCGATGCAGCTGGCGAGGGCGTACCTGATCCTCGCCAGCGGCGGCGTGAAGCGGGACTTGACCGTGCTGCGCGGCGGCGGCGCCGCCGGCCAGCAGGTCTTCGCCGCCGCCGACGTGGCCGAAGTGGCGCGGATGATGCGCGGCGTCCTGGAAGCCGGCGGCACGGCGCCCAAGGGCCGTCCGGCGGGATACAGCGCCGCCGGCAAGACCGGCACCGTGCGCAAGGTGGGTGCCGCTGGGTACGACGACGCCCGGCACGTCGCCTACTTCGCCGGCTTCGCGCCGGCCAGTCGGCCACGCATCGTGCTGGTGGTGGTGATTGATCAGCCGCGACGGGACGTCGTCGGCGGTGGCGAGGTGGCGGCGCCGGTATTCGGGCGCATCGTCGCCAGAGCGCTGCGCGTGCTCGGCGTGCCGCCGGACGACGACGGCCGGCTGGCGCCAAGGGGCCATAGGGCATGAGATCGATGCCGCTGCCCGAGTTGCTGAACGACGCCGCCGCGCCGGCGGTGAGCGTAAGCGGCATCAGCAGCGATTCGCGCCGGGCGCGGCCGGGCGATCTGTTCGTGGCGGTGCGCGGCAATGCCTTCGACGGCCACGACTTCGTGGCCGACGCGGTGGCTGCCGGCGCCGCGGCGGTGGTGTCCGAACGGCCGCTGGAGGCCGATGTGCCGAGGTTCGTGCTGCCGGCGCTGGCCACCCGGCTGGGCGAGCTGGCAAGCCGCTTCTACGCCGCGCCGAGCGAGCAGCTGGCGGTCGTGGGCGTCACCGGCACCAACGGCAAGACCACCGTGGCGCACCACGTCGCCGCCATCGCCGATGCCAGCGGCAGGGGCGGCGGCTACGTCGGCACGCTGGGCTGGGGACGCTTGGGTGCGCTGCAAACCGCGACGTTGACCACCGCCGACGCCGTGGCGCTGCAGGCGCGCTTGCGCAGCCTGGCGGACGATCACGCTGGCGTGATCGGCTTGGAGGCGAGCTCCCACGCCTTGGCGCAAGGCCGGGTCGACGACGTCCGTTTCGACGTCGCGGTGTTCACCAACTTGAGCCGCGACCACTTGGACTACCACGGTTCCATGCGCTGCTACGCGGCGGCGAAGCGCCGGCTGTTCGAGCGCGGCGTGCCGGTCGCCGTGGTCAACATCGACGACGCCGTTGGCCGGAACATCGCGGACAACTGCCCGGCGCCGGACGCCACCTTTTCCTTCGGCGTCCAGGGCAGCGTGCGCTGGGCGGATGTCGCCTATCGGCGCGACGGCCTCGCCGGGCGCTGGCAGACGCCCTGGGGCAGCCGGAACTTCCTGCTGCCGGGCCTCTACGGCGAGTTCTCCCTGTACAACGCCGCGGCGGCGCTCGCCGCCTGCTGCGCCTTGGAAATGCCCCTTGCCGACGTCGTCGACGCCATGGCCGAACTGCCGAGCGTTCCGGGAAGAATGCAGCGCGTCGCCGAAGCGCCGGCCGTTTTCGTCGACTACGCGCACACGCCGGATGCGCTGGCCGCCGCGCTGGCCGCCGCCAAAGCCCATCGAGGCGCCGGCGGAAGGGTAGCGGTGGTGTTCGGCTGCGGCGGCGAGCGCGACCGCGGCAAGCGCCCGGCGATGGCCGCGGCGGCTGAGGCCGGCGCCGACGTCGTCTTCGTCACGTCGGACAATCCGCGCCAGGAAGACCCGCAGCGCATCATCGACGACGCCATGGCCGGCTTTCGCGCGCCGGCGGCGGTGCGCTGCATCGTCGATCGTCGCCAGGCCATTGCCGCCGCTCTTTCCGCCGCTGCCGACGACGACGTGGTGCTGCTGGCCGGCAAGGGCCACGAGCGCACCCAGGACGCCGGCGGCCGGAAGCTGCCGTTCGACGACGCCCAGGTGGCCCGAGAACTGCTGGCGCAGACGCCGCGGACGCCAGCAGAGATCGAAGACCCCCGCCAGCCGAGAGGGCGCCGCTGATGCTGCTCTGGTTCACCGACTACCTGGCGCAGTTCGTCAGCGGCTTCGCCGTCTTCCAGTACTTGACGTTTCGCACCATGGTGAGCGCGTTGACGGCGCTGGCCATCTCGCTGCTGGTCGGGCCGACGATGATCCGCAAGCTGTCCCACCATCAGATCGGCCAGGTGGTCCGCGATCTGGGGCCGGAGACGCACCAGCAGAAGGCCGGCACGCCGACCATGGGCGGGGCGCTGATTCTGGTGTCGATTCTGGTCGCCACGCTGCTGTGGGGGAACCTGGGCAACCACTACGTCTGGATCGTCCTCGGCGTCGCGGTGACCTTCGGCGCCGTCGGCTGGGTGGACGACTACTTGAAGATCAGCGAAAAGAGCTCCCGCGGGCTCACCGCCGGGTGGAAGTATCTGTGGCAGTCTGCGTTCGGCTTCGCAACCGCCGTGGTGCTCTTCGCCAGCGCCGACAGCCCCGCCGAGACGAGCCTGTTTCTGCCGATCTTCAAGGAGATCGCCATTCCGCTCGGCATCGGCTTCGTGGTGCTTGCCTACTTCGTCATCGTGTTCATGTCCAACGCCGTCAACCTCACCGATGGGCAGGACGGCCTCGCCACGCTGCCCACGGTGATGGTCGCCGCGGCGCTCGGCCTCATCGCCTACCTGACCGGGCACGTCGAGTTCGCCGAGTATCTGCAGATCCCCTACATTTCCGGCGCTGGCGAACTGGCCGTCGTCTGCGGCGCGGTGATCGGCGCCGGGCTTGGGTTCCTGTGGTTCAACACCTATCCGGCGCAGGTCTTCATGGGCGACATCGGCGCCTTGGCGCTTGGCGCCGTGCTCGGCGTCGTCGCCGTGATCGTGCGCCACGAGGTCGTGCTGCTGATCATGGGCGGCCTGTTCGTCGTCGAAGCGGTGTCGGTGATCGTGCAGGTGGTCTCGTATCGGCTCACCGGCAAGCGCGTCTTCCGCATGGCGCCCCTCCACCACCACTTCGAACTGCTCGGCTGGCCGGAGCCCCGGGTGACGGTGCGGCTGTGGATCATCACCCTGGTGCTGGTGCTGATCGGCCTCGCCACCTTGAAGCTGCGATGAACGACGCCGCCACCATCGTTCTGGGGCTGGGGGCAACCGGCTATTCCTGCGTGCGCCACCTGGCGGCGAAGCGGCGCATCGTCGCCGTGGACACGCGCCCGCAGCCGCCCTTTCTGGACGCGGTGCGAGGCGGCTTCCCGCAGGTGCAGGTGCTGGTTGGCGACGCCTGGCGGCAGGCGTTCGATGCGCTCGGGTCCGCCGAGCGGCTGCTGGCGAGCCCGGGCGTCGGTCTCGACCACTGCCTCGTCGCCGCGGCGCGGGCCAAGGGCGTCGCCATCGGCAGCGACATCGAACTGTTCCTCGACGCGGCGCGCGCGCCGCGCCACGCCAACCGTCGGCATCACCGGCACCAACGGCAAGAGCACCGTGGCGACGCTGGTCCACGAGCTGCTGGTCGCCGCCGGAGTGGACGCGGCGGCGGGCGGCAACCTCGGCACGCCGGCCTTGGACCTGCTCGACCAGCCGCGCCAAGCCTACGTGCTGGAGCTGTCCAGCTTTCAACTGGAACGACTGCCGCCGCCCGGACTGGCCGTCGCCTCGCTGCTGAACCTGAGCGCCGACCATCTCGACCGCCACGCCGACATGGCCGCCTACGTGGCCGCCAAGCGGCGCATCTATCTGGGCGCCGAGCGCGCCGTGGGCTTGGCCGGCGACCCCCGCACGCTGCCCCCCGCCCACGTCCCCTGCATCTTGATCGACGGCAGCGATGGCTGGCGGCTGGGCGCCGACGAGATCGTCGTCGACGGCTGCCCTCTGCCAAGGCTCTCCTTCGCGCTCCGCGGCCGCCACAACCACGCCAACGCGCTGGCGGCGGCGGCCATCGCCAAGCAGGCCGGCGTGGACGTGGGCGGCCACCTCGACGTGCTGACGAGCTTTCGCGGCCTGCCGCATCGCTCGGCGCTGGTGGCGGAGCTGGACGGCGTGGCCTACGTCGATGATTCCAAAGCCACCAACGTCGGTGCTTGTCGCGCCGCCCTCGAAGGCTTTGGCGACGGCGCCGGCAACGTCGTGCTGATCGCCGGCGGCGACGCCAAGGGAGCGGCCTTCGACGGCCTGCGCGAGGCCGTTGCCCGCCATGTTTCCAAGCTGGTGCTGATGGGCCGCGACGCGGACGTGCTGGCCAAGCATCTGGCCAGCAAGGCCTGCGTTGCCTACGCCGACGACATGGGCCATGCCGTGCGCCTCGCCCAGGCCGCGGCCAGGCCCGGCAGCATCGTCCTGCTGTCCCCGGCCTGCGCCAGCTTCGACGCCTACGCCAACTTCGAGGAGCGCGGCGAGCACTTCAAGGCGGAAGTGCTCGGCTTGGCCGGTTCGGGCGGCGGCTTGGCGGGAGCGGCGCGATGAGCGAACGGCTGGATACGACGCTCGTCCTGACGTGGCTGGCGCTCCTGGGCTGCGGCCTGGTGCTGGTGACCTCGGCCGCGGTCGCCCAGCCCGGCGGCGCCGACTACTACCTGGGCAAGCACGCGGCCTACGCCGTGGCGTCGGCGCTGGCGTTCGTCGCCGTCGCCATGGTGCCGCTGCGCTTGTGGGAAGCGCTGCACCGCCCCTGCCTGCTGCTGGCGCTGGGCCTGTGCGCCTTGGTGCTGCTGCCAGCGATTTCCGTCGAGGTCAACGGCGCACGGCGCTGGATCGATCTGGGCGTCTTTCGCTTTCAGCCGGCCGAGGCGGCCAAACTGTTGCTGGTGGTCTACCTCGCCGGCTACGTGGCGCGTTCCGGCGAAGCGCTGGCTGGTCGCTGGCTGGCGCTGCTCAAGCCGCTGGCCTGGGTTGGCGCGCTGCTCGTGCTGCTGCTGCTGCAGCCGGACTTCGGCAGCGTCGTGGTGCTGGCGGCGGTGACCGCGGCGCTGCTCTTCCTCGGCGGCGCCCGGCTGCTCGACTTCGGCCTGCTGGCGATACTCGGCGGCATCGCCCTGGCCGTGGCCGCGGTGTGGGATCCGTATCGCGTCGCCCGGCTGGTGACGTTCCTCGATCCGTGGGCGTCGCAGTTCGACGGCGGCTACCAGCTCACCCAGGCGCTGATTGGATTCGGCCGCGGCGAGTTCTTCGGCCTCGGCCTCGGCGAAGGGGTGCAGAAGCTCTTCTACCTTCCCGAAGCGCACAACGACTTCATCTTTGCCGTGGTTGCCGAGGAGCTTGGCCTGCTGGGCGCGGTGGCGCTGCTCGCCTTGCTTGGCTTCCTGGCCCTGCGCATGTTCGGCATCGGTCGCCGGGCCGTCGTCGCCGAGCACCGCTTCGCCGGCCTCGCCGCCTACGGCGCGGCGCTGCTGATCGGCCTGCAGACGATCATCAACGTCGGCGTCAACACCGGCGTGCTGCCCACCAAGGGGCTGACGCTGCCCTTCATCAGCTACGGCGGCAACAGCCTGATCGTCAGTTCCGCCTTGGTGGCGCTGGCGCTGCGCGCCCATTACGAGACGACGCGGCAGGCAGCGGGAGCTTCCGCCGCGCCGGCGCCGAGCCGGGGCCACGCCCATGCCTGAGCGGACGGCCAGCGGCGAACACGCGGCGCGGCTGCTCGACGGCGCGCGCCGCGTCCACTTCGTCGGCATCGGCGGCGCCGGGATGTGCGGCATCGCGGAGGTGCTGCTGCGTTCCGGCTACGCGGTCAGCGGCTCGGACGTGGCCGACAGCGCCGTGGTGCAGCGTTTGGCGACGCTGGGCGCCGTCGTGCGCCACGGCCATCACGCCGCCGCCGTGCAGGACGCCGAGCTGGTGGTCGCCTCGACGGCCATCGACGCGGACAACGTCGAGCTGGCGAGGGCCCGTGAACTCGGCGTCCCGGTGCTGCCGAGAGGCGCGCTGCTGGCGGCGCTGATGCGCGGCCGCTTCGGCATCGCCGTCGCTGGCAGCCACGGCAAGACCACCACCGCCGGCCTGATCGCGAGCATCTTCGCAGCCGGCGGCTTGGACCCGACCTGCGTGATCGGCGGCCAACTCACCGCCGACGGCGGCAATGCCAGGCATGGCGGCGGCCGCCACCTGATCGCCGAAGCGGACGAAAGCGACGCGTCCTTCCTGCTGCTGCGCCCGACGGTGGCGGTGGTCACCAACATCGACCGCGACCACCTCGACACCTACGGGCAGCAGTTCGCCCGTTTGCGGTCGGCCTTCGCCGAGTTCCGCGCCAACCTGCCTGAGGACGGCACCCTGGTGGCGTGCGCCGACGACGCCGGCAGCGCCGCCTTGGCGCAGAACGGCAGGGCATCGGTGCTCACCTACGGCTTCGCCAGCGACGCCGACGTTCGCGCCGTGGACGTGGACGCCAGCGGCGCTCCCTGGCGGTTCACCGTGCAGCGGCGGGATGCCGAGGACTTGCGCGTCGCCAGCCCGCTGCCCGGCTGCCGCAACGTGCAGAACGCCCTTGCGGCCATCGCCGTGGCCACCGCGGTGGCGCTGCCCGACGAGGCCGTCGCCGCCGGCCTCGCCGGCTTTCCCGGCGTGGCGCGGCGCTTTTCAACGGCGCAGTGCCGCATTGCCGGCAAGCGCTTCACCTTGCTCGACGACTACGGCCACCATCCCGCGGAACTGGCCCACGTGGTGGATACCGCGCGTCGGCTGTGGCCGGGCAGGCGCCTGCTGATGGCCTTTCAGCCGCACCGCTACACGCGCACTCGGGATTTGCAGACGGGCTTCGTCAGCCAGCTGTCGCGGGTGGACGAGCTGATACTGGCCGACGTCTACGCGGCCAGCGAAGCGCCCATCCCGGGCGCCGACGGCCACGCCCTGGCAGCCGCCATCGAACGCCACGGCACCCTCGCGCCACGGTTCGCGGCAACGCCGGAACGGGCCCTTGAGCTGCTGCTCGAGACGCTGCGCGATGACGACATCGTGGCCGTGCAAGGCGCCGGGGACATCGACCGTGCGGCGACGGCCTTGCGCAGCGAATCCGCCCGCCAAGCGGCGCAAGCGGGGGAACTCCGATGACCCGCGTGCTTGGGCGAACGCTGGCGATCCTTGCCGCGCTGGCGGTCGTTTGGCTGCTCGCTGTCGGGCTGCCCATCCCGCACGTGCAGGTGGTTCGCATCGAGGGCGACCTGACGAGCGCCGAAAGGCAGCAGGTGCGCGGTGCGGTGGACGCGGCGCTGTCCGCATCGGACTGGGCATCGGCCAGCCGCCTGGCGGGCGCCGTGCAGGCCCTCGGCTGGGTGCGCGAAGTGCGTGTGCGCCGGCAGTGGCCGGATGCTCTGCACGTTGCGGTGCGTCGGCACACCGTCGCCGCCCGCTGGGGAGACGACGGCTGGCTTACGGCTGGCGGCGAAGTCGTTCCGACGCCGCACGGCGTGGATGCGCTTCATGCCGGCCCGTTGCCGGTATTCGACACCGTCCACGCCGACGCGCCGCGGGCCATGCGCGTCTTCGGCCTGCTGAACACGTCCGCCGAGGCGGCGGGGCTGGCCGTCGAAGGGCTGTTCGAGGACGCCAGCGGCAACTGGACGGCAGTGGTCGCCAACGGCGTGCCGCTGCTGCTTGGGGCTAGGGACTTAAGCGAACGGTTCGCCCGTTTCGCCGCCGTCTATCGCGCCGAACTGATCGCCGCCGGACGCCCCATCGAGCGTGTGGACGCCCGCTACGACGGCGGCATCGCGGTGCGCTGGCGCCGCCCGGACGGCCAGCCGGCGTCGCCGAAGACGCTGCAGCTGGCGGCCGCGGCGTTCTCGGCCCCCGGCAAGCGCCACGGCGTGGCCGAGGAGTAGGCGATGGCCAGCGAACAGAGCGCGAAGGTCGTCGGCCTGGACATCGGCACCAGCAAGGTGGCGGCGGTGGTGGGCGAGGTGTCCGCCGGCGGCGAACTGGAGCTGATCGGCGTCGGCACCCACCCCTCCCACGGCTTGAAGAAGGGCGTCGTCATCGACATGGAGTCTGCCGTGCAGTCCATTCAGCGCGCCGTCGAAGAAGCCGAACTGATGGCCGGCTGCGACATCGAGTCCGTGACTGCGGGCATCGCCGGCGGCCATGTCCGCGGCATCAACTCCAACGGCGCCGTCGCCATCCGCGACAGCGTCGTCCAGCGCCAGGACATCGACCGGGTGATCGACGCCGCCCAAGCAGTGGCCATTCCGGCGGACCAGCGAGTGCTGCACATCCTGCCCCAGGAGTATCTGATCGACACCCTGGAAGGCGTGAAGGAGCCGCTCGGCATGTCCGGCGTGCGCCTGGAGGCGAAGGTGCATCTGGTCACCTGCGCCGCCAACGCCATGCAGAACATCGAAAAGTGCATCGAACGCTGCGAGCTCGCCGTCAACGACATCGTCCTGGAGCAGCTGGCTTCCAGCTACTCCGTGTTGTCCGAAGACGAACGCAATCTCGGCGTTGGCGTGGTCGACATCGGCGGCGGCACGACGGACATCGCCGTGTTCGTGGACGGCGCCATCCGCCACACCTACGTCATCCCCATCGCCGGGGATCAAGTGACCAACGACATCGCCATGGCGCTGCGCACGCCGACCAAGCACGCCGAGGAAATCAAGGTTATGCACGCCTGCGCCCTCACCCAGCTGGCAAGGCCCGAGGAGATCATCCAGGTGCCGAGCGTCGGCGAACGCGCTCCCCGGGAATTGTCGCGGCAAACCCTGGCCGAGGTGGTGGAGCCGCGTTTCGAGGAACTGTTCACGCTGGTGCAGGCGGAACTGCGGCGCAATGGTCTGGAAGACGTGATCGCCGCTGGCATCGTGCTGACCGGCGGTTCGGCCAGGATGCAGGGCCTGGTGGAACTGGCCGAGGAGATCTTCCACATGCCGGTGTGCGTCGGCCGACCCCGGGGCGTCGCCGGCCTGACCGACGCGGTGCGCAGCCCCGTCTACGCCACCGGCGTGGGCCTGGCACTGTACGGCCACGAGCAAGCATCCCTCAACGACAGCCGCCGTCCGGGCGCTGCGTCGGCAACGGGCTACCTGTCCCGGCTGCGCGAGCGCACCAGGGCGTGGCTGCGGGAGTACCTGTAGCGCATGGCGGCTGTCATGCGCGACGTTCAAGCAGAAGGCAACAAGGCAATCCAAGCAAGGAGCAAGACATGCACACGGAAGACGACTCGCAACTGACTTTCCAGCTGGCCGAAGAGCGGCCGCGGTCCGCGCTCATCAAGGTGATCGGCGTCGGCGGCGGCGGCGGCAATGCCGTCGAGCACATGATGTCGGACCAGATGGAGGGCGTGGAGTTCATCGCCGCCAACACCGACCACCAGGCGCTGCGGCACTTGCAGGTGCCGGTGAAGGTGCAGCTGGGCGCTGCCCGCACCCGCGGTCTCGGCGCCGGCGCGGACCCGGAAGTGGGCCGCGATGCCGCGCTTGAGGATCGCGACCGCATCCTGCAAGCCTTGGAAGGCGCCGACATGGTGTTCATCACCGCGGGCATGGGCGGCGGCACCGGCACCGGCGCGGCGCCGGTGGTAGCGCAGATGGCCAAGGGGCTTGACATACTCACCGTCGCCGTGGTGACCAAGCCGTTCGACTGGGAGAATCGCGCGGACGTGGCCGAGCAGGGCATCGCCGAGCTGGCCGAACAGGTGGATTCGCTGATCGCCATACCCAACGACCGGCTGCTCGACGTGATCGGCGACGACGCCAGCCTCGACGAAGCCTTCGCGGCCTCCGACGACGTGCTGCGCGGCGCCGTTCAAGGCATCGCCGACATCGTCCTCCGCCCAGGCCGGATCAACGTCGACTTCGCCGACGTTCGCACCGTGATGTCCGAGGGCGGCTTGGCGATCATGGGCACGGGCCAAGCCTCCGGCGAGGACCGCGCCGAGCGCGCCACCGAGATGGCCGTACACAGCCCGCTGCTGGACGACATCGACCTGCGCGGCGCCCGGGGCGTGATCGTCAACGTCACCACCGCGCCCAGCCTCGGCATACGCGAGTTCCGCCTGATCGGCGACAAGGTACGCGAACTCACCGCCAAGGACAGCACGGTGGTGCTGGGCACCGTGAACGACCCGGAGATGGGCGACGAAATGCGCGTCACCGTGGTGGCCACCGGCTTGGGCGGCAGCAACCGGCCCGACATCGACAAGCCGGAGATCTTCGCGCCGGCCAGCCCGGCCCGCCCGTCGGTTGGCCCGGCAGCTCCTGTCGCCCGGGGTCGGCACGAAGAGCAGGATGCTCCGAAGCCCGCACCCGCCGGGCCGGCCAGAGCTGGCCGCGCCGGCTACGAGGAGCTCGACCAGCCCACCGTGCTGCGCAAGCGCGTCGCCGGTTCGGACGTCGAAGTTCAGTACGAAAGCCTCGACATTCCGGCATTCCTGCGCGATCAGGCGGATTAGGCGAGGGGCGGAGACGTCAGCGAGGCCAGCCTTCTCTTGGACGCCACGGCACATGCCGCACCCCGCGGCGGCATGTGCCGCCACCGCCAAGCGCCGAGGACGCGAGCAAACGGTTTGACGCAGCCGGAAAGCCGCTGGCTACGCTCCTTCGTTCGCCGCCCGAGCCAGCTTCTTGTCGAGTGTCGCGAGCTTCGCCTTGCGCCGAATCGGTCTCCAAATAGGCCGCGTCGTAGCCGCTCAAGCCGTGTTTGCGAGAGAGTTGAGACCACCGCTCCATCGGCATGGTCGGCGTCGTCTCGATGGACAACATGGAGGCATCGATCACAACGGCCATTCACGACGCCCCTCGTCTCGCCACTGGAGAAACTCCTCGTGGGACAGCGTGGTGCCCCTTGCTTCGCGCTTGCGGAACATCCTTGTGGGGACGATCTTGAAGATCATGGCACGGAAGGATTCGAAGTCGTCTTGAAACTCCGCTTGGTCCACGCGGATGTACTTCCAGAACTCGCCTGTCGCACCGCCCACTCGGCGGCACCAGTCCTGCATGGCGGCGTCCTTTTCTTCCGTGCCCTCCCAGACGCGGCCCTTGGTGTCGACCACCCAGTTGATGATCTTCCCGTCCAAGTCGCGTTGCACCGCCACCCAGTCCGGGTAGTAGAAGCCGATGGCGCCGCTCGGCTTCAAATAGTCCACACGGAAGGTGGTGCCAGATGCGCCTTGCTCGGTGATGCCGAGAGCGGCAAAGCGCAAGATGTCTGGCGCACGGACCAGAAACTCGGCGAACTCGCGCTCGAAACCATTGTAGGTGGCGACGTAGTTGAACACCGTCTTCTCGGCGCGGCTTCTGGCGAGGGCGTCGCGCATGGACTGAACGCTACGGCGCTCCATTTGCTCCAAGCCGGCGGCGTCCACCGCGGCCTTGAGGTC
This sequence comes from Candidatus Azotimanducaceae bacterium, assembly GCA_965199875.1. GTDB lineage: Bacteria > Pseudomonadota > Gammaproteobacteria > Pseudomonadales > Azotimanducaceae > VXYL01. The sequence continues at coordinate 2,157,003 of OZ241346.1, forward strand.
ATCCCGCCGCATCACGTCGAGGATGGTTTCTTGAGGCTCATTGGCGCACCTTCCTAGTCGCTTGGGTTTCCACTCGCCGCAAGTAGCGGCGGCCAGCTGGCGTCAGGCGGTACCGCTGTTTGCTGCTTCGCGGCTTGTCGGGGATGGTCATCTCGACCAACCCTGCCCGCAAGGTCGGTTCGAGATAGACTTCGCGGAAGTGGCGTGCGTGCTTCAAGCCAAGCGACTCTTGGATTTGCTGGCGGCTCATTTCTCCAAAAATTGCTTTCATAACAGTTAGTTGCGGCGTCACTTGGTCGGTCACTTGGTCGGCGGCTTGGTCGGTCACTTGGCCGGTGGCTTGGTCGGTCACTTGGTCGGTCACTTGGCCGGTGGCTTGGTCGGTGGCTTGGGTGGCGACTTCGGGAGTCAAGCCCAACTCGCCACCAGCAGCCTGTCGCACCTCCGGGTTGGGCCGGAAGGTCACCGTGACGAAGTTGCCCGCTTCGAACGCGGGCTCCGGGCAGTCCACGGCCTTCGCGCCATCGCGGATGCGGCGGATGCCGGTGCCGGCCTTCTCGATGAAGTCGATGCGGTGCAGCAGATCGGCGATGAGCGTATTTCGTCGCACCGTCTTGTGACCGAGATCGGCCACGGACATGCCCTTTGGCAGGGCCCCGGGACTGATCACCTCGATTCGGTCTGTGTACACCTCGACGAAGACGTTGGCACCGTCGAAGAACCAGTCCCGGTGCATGACGGCGTTGGTGATCGCCTCGCGCACGGCCTCCATCGGGTACTCGGGGATGTTCTGGCGCCTTAGGCCCTCAATGCGGTATGCCAAGCGGGTGTTGCGTTCGATGAAGCGCACGGCGTCCTCGATGTCCGCCACGATGCCGCCGTCGAAGTCCTTGCGGTCCAGGATGTGAACCTTGTCCGTGCCGCGCCCAAGCAGGCAGGTGATGTACGCATCCGTGAAGAAGCGCCGCACGTTCTTGGCGAAGAACAGCACGCCGGCGTTGCGGAACAGCAGCCGGTCGCCAGTGCGCTCCGCCACGTCGATGTTCACCAGCACGTCTTCCACAGAATGCCCCGCCGTGATGCCGGACAGCCGCAGCCACGCATCGAACTTGTCGCGGTCGAAGTCCTCGGGGTAGTTGAAGCGCGGGCAGGGCGCGAGATCGAACCGGATCACGCCCTCGGAGCGGAAGAAGTCGCGTATCTCCTCGCGGCTCATCTTCTGCGTCGCCGCGCCCTGCCGCCAGAAGAACCCATCGCTGCACTGCACGGGCTTGGCGTTGCTCTCCCGCACCTCCACAGCGAACACGTCGCCCACGTGCTTGGTTAGCACCTTCACCGGCGGATCGCAGTTGCGGGCGATGTCCTGAATTCGGGCCCGCAGCGCGTTGGTGTCCTTGATGCCCTTCACCACGCCATCGTCGCTCACGCCAAGCAGAATCCTGCCGCCCGCTGTGTTGGCCAGCGCAACCAGTTCCCTCGCGAAGGAGGCCGAGAGGCTCTCTTTGAACTCCAGCGTCGTGCCTTCGCCCTGCTGCACGAGGATGTTGATGTCCGCTGCGGCAAGCGCCATCGTCAGTCCACCTCCGCCACGTCCAGCCAGTCCTTGTCGAAGGTGAACGTCTTCGCCTTGCCAGCCGGGTCTTGGATTTTCACGACGCGGGCTTTGTCGGTTCCTGCGTGTTCGACGACGTAGAGCCAATAGGCATTCCCATGCGTCTGCGCGAACTTGAACTGAGCGTGGGACATGGTGGCAGGGCGACCATGAAGGCTACCCGTCATCGCCTTCACTTCACACCACTTGCATCTCTGACCGTCGCCATCAATTTGGAATAAATCGAACCCCTCGTTATACGGTGGCGTTGTCTTCCAATCGGGCTCGGCACGCCGAATCGACTTGATGGCGGCTTCCTCCAATGCCATGTCATCTGGATCGCCGTCATTCTGTTCTTCGTGGCCAACCGCCACATAGGAGTGGAAAGTATAGGGTACGCGGTCTCGCTTCAAACTCGTGCTCCGGCGCTTCACCACCATGCCCTTTGCCGTCGCGCCCTCTCGGCTTTGCGGCACTCCCCGGTGACCACTAGGATAAGCATCCGTACCGTGATGGCTCTGCGTACTCTCGCTCTCGACGGGAATACCAATCGAAGGAGTAGGCGGCACGGCCGGCTTCAACCGCTCTAGGAGGGCCTGCACGCTCGTGAGTTCTTGCTCCTTGATGAAGTACAAGACCTTCGGGTCAATGCCCGACCAAGTAGCAAGTAGGTCAATTGCTGGCGGTCTGAACCGAATCTTAGATTGCAGAAGGGGGTCACTATGCCACCCGAGGGCATCGAAGGACACTTCATACGGTACACGGAAGGACTCATCACTAGAAGGAATCCAAGTGCTTTCGTTGAGAAGGCGCATCGCATTATTGAACTCGACAGTCTGCAAGTGCAAAGGAAGGGCACGGGCTATATCTACCAACTCGTACCACAGCGTTTCCGCTCGACTTCGCTGCTCGTCAGCGGAGAGGCTATGCATGTGGCGGAGAATCCGCTCAACGTCGCGACCGCGAAGGTATCCACTCGCACCACATGCTCTCAATATATCCAGAACACTCTTGTCGTAGATTGGATACAAGAACATGGCTTTCGCTACACCATCAAACAAAGAAGCCAGCCGATCTGTTTTAAAATAGACATGGACAGGCTCCGTCCATCGGAGACCTCTTGCGTCTTCCACCAAGACAAATGCAGTTGTCAAGAGTTCGTCCATCAACTTCTTGCGTCGCCTAGTGGAGTCCGTCTGAAACGCCGCTACAATCCGTTCCACATCTTTCTTATGCACATCAAATGTAATCTCGCCCTTTTTTTATACTTGGGCAGTACGTTTCGGATTATGTCGTCCACTGGGTCTGGTGAGGTTAGGCCGATTGCTTCGAGGAACTGCCTTGCTTTGGCCGTAGAACATACTTCATGCCTCCCATCGGATAGACGTACTAGCGGCCACTCTTCCTTGGCTTGCCAATGGAGTGCCCCCTGGGTACTCATGAACTCATAGAAGCAACGCACCCATGTGGTGCTTTGCCGCTCTAAGAACTCCGTACTCAGCTTCGCGATCAGGTGTTCCGGTCGTACCTCTTCCACTTTGAGGAATATCTGTAGGTAGCGAATTAGTTCAGATGCAACACCGCCGGCAATTTCATCGGATAGCCAATGTAGTGACCCTTCAATCTTGAATACATCCGCCAACATAGCTGGCCTAAACAGCTCGCGGAAGGTACGAGGCCTTGCGATCTTGACCCTATCTGCCGTCGCATAGCTGCCGTCGGACGCCGGTAAGAGAGGGTGATTCAGAAAGGCCTCCTTGACCTGCTCGAAGAGGGGGCCAAACATGCTATGGCTACCAAATCTGATTCGGTTAATCGGGAGGCACTTGAGTACATTCACATCAAGCATGTCGTGATGGCGCAGCCAGATGAGTGCATCCACCAACAGCTCGCCAGTATTCTCTACACACGCCCGGTTCCAACTCTCGCCGTTCGGAACGTTGTCTCGACTGGGCGTGGTACGGTACGGCCCTTGAAGCCGGAGGCCGAGATAGGTTTCCACTGCCGTAGGGAAGAATACCGCCAGTGGCGAGCGGGACACGGGCCTGACGCGGTCATCTTCCATGAGAAACGCGACTTCGACATGCCCAGCAAGCTCTCCACCGTCGCCATGCATCGGCTTGGAAAATACCAGCCAATCTTCGTCCGTGTCTGGGTGGCCAGTCGCCCTCCCGGTGAGCGTCACTCGTCGAACATGGTCGTTCCGTCGTGTGGACTGCCGTACGCATGTGCCGGCCTCGCCACTTGGGAGAGACCACTCGACGCTGTTGATTTCGCGCAGGAACAGCAGCGTGTCGAGATTAATGCGCCGAAGTCCATCGGCGACTTCAGTGCCATCCTCTTCGGGATTGCGTAGTGGCATGATGAATATCGTCTGATCCTCTCGATCGCGTGCGATGGCCGACTGTGCCGATGGCCATACGAAGCTGTCGATGCCGAAGTCCTCGTCGCCGGAATGAATCTCAGGCCTGTCGGTCACGCCGTAGATGGATTTGAAGCCGATACCGAAGCGCCCGATCCGGGTGAGGTCTCCTTCGCTGGTACTCAGGGCAATACCGCAGACGCCTTTGACGTCCCGCTGGTCAAACGGCTTTCCGTAATGGCTGACGCGCAATGCGGATTCGGATAGATCGAATCGAACTGTCCGCGTGTGCGGTTCCTCGTGGTGCCGGCGCAATGCGTCTTCCGCGTTCTGCAACAGCTCGTAAATGAAGTGCGTTCTGTCGCCGTAGAGACCCGTGAGGGTCTTGCCGTAGCGGCCGACGTCCGTTCCATAGCGCCGTTGGTTGTCGGCCTTAATCGCTTCGTAGTTACTGGCCATCAGCCAACCTCCCTGCCAATCATGCCTCTACGCGGCACTGCCACCGCGAGTTCCCGGCCTGTGGATGCGCCGTGCCGTCGCGTCGAAGTGCTTGCCGGCCGCGTCCACCGTCTGACCGGTAGAGTAGCACTGCTTGAGGATGCCCGGCAGCAGCCGGTGCGCGGAGTCCAAGTACGCCACGGCGAACACCTCGTGCTTCAGTGCCCCGATGCGCATGCGCCAGAAATCGCTGATCTTCGTGGGGTTGCGGAGCACGTCGCCACCCTCGGACTCCTGCTGCAAGTAGAGCGCCGCGGCTTCGCGGACCAAGTGCAATCCGATGGCCGCCACCTCGCCAATGCCAGGCACGCAGCGCAGTTCCGCCAGCGGCGCGTCCAAGACGCCGCGCAGGCTGCCGAAGCGCTTGAGCAGTGCCTTGGCGGGCTGCTTCACGTCCGTGCGGGGAATGGCGAGCGTCAGCAGCAGTTCCAGCGCTTCGTGCTCCGCGAACCCCCCCAGCCCGTTCTTCACGAAGCGTTCGCGAAGCCGCTTGCGATGGCCGTGGTAGTGCGGTGGCGGCATGTCTTGCTCGGCTGGCTGACGACGAAGGCCTTGCAGTCCGCGTCTCTTGGGCGGATTTCGCTGGCCCCGGCTACGCTAATTCGATGCTTCAGCGCCTGTTTCCAGCCCCGCCGGCATCGGCAGCGGCTTGCCCAGGCGGGTTAGCCGGTGTTGTTTCGGGGAGAGCTCGTAGCTGCGCCGAATGTAGCGTGCGGCACGTTCTCCGTAGCCTGGCTCGGTGGATGCCAGCGTCAGGTACGTGCGCGCCAGATAGTGTTGCAGCAGCCAGTTCTGCGGTTCCGCGGCGGTGGCTGATTCCGCTTCCCGGTCCACCACGCCCAGCATGCGCCTTGCTTCGCCAGGGTGCCGCATTCTCATGTCCCGCCAGTTGCTCCGAACCATGTTGAAGAGGTAGATCCGGCCTTCGTTGGCCAGCGGCTTGAACGCCTGGATGCCATCCTCGACCTTCTGCATCGTCGCCCCCGTTCCCTGGCCGCCGACCAGCCGCGCCGCCTCCAAGATGCGCAGATTGACCGCGAGGCCGGCAATGGCCAGCGCGATGGCGGCGCTGGCGGCGGCAACACGCATCGGCGTGGCCATGCCGACCAGGTGGCCGCCGAGTGATTCCCGCCACCGCGCCCACACCGCCGCGGCGGCGCGGCGAGGCCGGGCCGCGCCGGTGCCACGCGCCTCCACTTCGAGCCACGCGGCGTAGCAGAACAGCAGGATGGTCTGCATGTTCATGGTCACGGTGTCGAACAGCGTCTGGCTTTGTGCGAAATAGCCCATCAATGCCGCTCCCGTGAACAGGGCCAGGGCACGTTCCTGGGGCGCTAGGCGTCTGGCGGTGCGCAGCACGAAGTAGAACGCAGACAGCCAGAGCGCCAGATAGATCGCCGCGCCGGGCAGCCCTTTGGCCGCCGCTTCGTCGATCAGCTTGTTGTGCGCCAGGTCGTGGACTTCCATGCGCGTGACGGTGCCCGGTTGGAATCTGCCGAACACCACCAGGAAGTTCTCGGGGCCCCAGCCGAGCAACGGTCTCGCCGCGAAGCCTTGCAGGCCGGCGTTCCAGGCAGTCATGCGGGAACGGGCGCTTCGGTCTTGAAAGTAGGCGCCGACGACGGGGAACGGCTCGGTGCCGTCTTCGGACAGCTGGGTGGCTTTTTCCGGATCTGTCAGCGCCGTCAACGCTACGAGACCCAAGGCCATTGCCAGCACTCCAGCGCCGACAAAGCCGACGACCAGCCGCCAAAGCCGGATGCGCGTGAATGCCCACAAGCCGCCGAACGCCAGAAAGACGCAGGCCGCCAACGTGCCCAGAATGCCGCTGCGCGAAACCGTCAAGGCAAGCACGGCGTAGTTCAGCGCCGCTGCGGCGAACCAGAACAGTCCAGTCGCCCAACGGTACCGCGCCGATGCGCCCGCAGCTAGCAGCGATCGAACCAGAAAGCCCAGCGCCAGAGCGCCGTTCATGGTGGTGTAGGCGGCCAGATAGGCGGCGTTGCCGAGTGCGCTGCCGATGCGCGGATAGTCCCGCTCCGGCAGACGACCGTAGAAAGGCACGTCCAGCTGCAGGAACCCGCACACCGCCAGCACGCAGAGCGCAACGCTGACGCAGACGTTGATGGCCAACAGCAGGCGCAGCTGCGCGCCAGGATGCCCGGCGCCGCGGAACAACGAGGCGACGACGACGGCGAAGGCGAGCACGTGCGCTCCGTCGATGACGCCCTGCATGCGTTCGTAGGTGGACCAGAGGCTGCGCTGCAGGCTGGCGCCGAAGAGCGCGGCCAGCACGGCACAGGCGAAGCCAGCGCCAAGCAGCCCCAGCAGCCAGGAACGCGGCGGGCGGAACTCCGGCACCCACAGCGCCAGCAGCACCCAGAGGACGAAGACGATCTCCACCAGCGTCCGCCAGTACAGGCTCTTGCCCACCACGAAGGGGTACAGGGTGTCGGTGCTGACGATGAACGGCGTCAGCAGGATCAGCAACACGCCGGTTTGCGCGGCGCGCAGCAGCAGCGTCGGCAGCAGCTTCGACGTCGCGGCTAGAGCGCCGTATTCGAGCGGCGGACTGGCCGCGGGCGGCGAGATGGAGTTGGGTTGGGCTGGCACGGGCTTGGGAAAGTCGGTGTTCTTGCCAATCATGATAGTCGCTTGGCCGCAGCGCGAGGCGAAACGAGGAGTGCGCAGTTCGTGTTGGCAGCCCGCCGACGCAGCCCCCACTCCGCTGCTGGTCGGCAGAGCGCGGCAGTTGCTAAGAACAGGCTACCGGCGCGGCAGGCGGGTCTTCTGCCAAGTAGCGCCGAACCAGACTTTCCACCATGTCCTTGACGTCGTCTCGCTGGTAGCGCTCGCCGTTCAGCCGGTGCTCTTTGGCGTAGAGCACCGCCAGCGGCTCCAGCGGTCTGCAGTGGAACACGAGCTCGTCGCCCAGCCTCTCCAGCAGGCCGTGGATGTCGCCGTCTTCGTCGTACAACGATGCGCCGACCAGGACTCGCGCCGCCCGTGCCCGGGTGAGTTCCGCGTCGCGCGCCTCGCGGGTGGTGGTCGGGAAGGGCACGTAGCGGATCACGCCGATCTGCAAGTGGCGGCGTTCCGTGCTGCGTGCGCTCGGGAAGTACATCGCGCCGACTTCGCGGACGAAAACGCCGGGGCGGCCGGCGCGAAAGCTGCCCAGGCTGCTGATCTCGTTGCGGCCGATCAAGTGCTTTTCGTAGCCGTCGACATCGGGAAAGCAGATCTCGGTCTTGTAGTTGGCGCGGGGGGTGAGGTTGAAGCAGTCCGCCGGCTTGTAGCCCTTGGCTGCAACGTCGTGGCCATGCTCGTGGGCGCCGACGGCCAACGTTGCGGACACGCAGGCGACGACTGCGCCGATGGGCGCAAGGATGCGCTTCGTTCGATTCATGGGCTTGTTTCCTCTTGCAACGCCGCTCGTGGCGCTCGGCTGGCGACGGTGGAGTGTCGCACACGGCGCTCGGAACGGTTGCCCGCTCGACGCCCGTTGAGTCCGTCTTGAACCGCAGCAAGGTTTGCCCCACAATCCGTCGTCGTTCCGCTCGCGGGTGCTTCACCGGCGCGGCGGTGGCGGTCGGCTGGCCTTGGGTGTCGCCGACGTTGGGAGGAGCCAACCAGGCTTTGCATGCCAAGTGCGCTCGGCCGTTCGGCGGAACGAGCGCAGGGGCATGGTGCGTCAACGGAGAGACTGGCGAGACTAGAGGCGACATGGCGGTAGCGATTTTTCTCCTGATCATCGTGGTCGGTTCGGTGGTCTTCACGTTCCTCAGCCCGTGGTGGTTCACCGACATCGCCTCCAACTGGGGCAGCATCGACACCACGGTGCTGATCACCTTCTGGGTGTGCGGCGCGGTGTTCGTCGCGGTGGGCCTGTTCATGGCCTACTCGACGTGGAAGTTCCGCCATCGGGAGGATTCCAGGGCGGAGTACGAGCCGGAGAACTCCCGCCTGGAGTGGGGCCTTACCATCGTCACGGCCATTGGCGTCGTCGCCATGCTGGCGCCGGGGCTGGTGGTGTGGGACGACTACGTGAACGTGCCCGACGAAGCCCAGGAGTTCGAAGTGCTGTCGCAGCAGTGGCGGTGGATGTTCCGCTTCCCGGGCGAAGACGGCGTGTTCGGCACGGTGGACGTCGCCAACACCAGCTCGATCTCCAACCCCTTCGGCATGAACCCCACCGACCCGAATGGCGACGACGACGTGCTCGTCACCACCAACACGGTGCATCTGCCGGTGCATCAGCCGTTCAAGGCGAACCTGCGCTCCAACGACGTGCTGCACGACTTCTTCGTGCCGGAGTTCCGCGCCAAGATGGACAGCGTGCCGGGCATGATCACGTACTTCTGGTTCGAGCCCACCAAGATCGGCAAGTACGAGATCCTCTGCGCCGAGCTGTGCGGCGAAAACCACTACAAGATGCGCGGCTGGGTGGAAATCCAAGCCCAGGAGGACTTCGACGCCTGGCTGGCATCCCAGCAGACGTGGGCGCAGATGCAGGCCGGAATTTCGCCGAAAGCGTACAGCGCCCTGGCGCGCCAGGGCCGGGATCTGGCCGAATCCACCGGCTGCATGGCCTGCCACTCGCTGGACGGCAGCCAGGTGGTGGGGCCGACGTGGCAGGGCCTCTGGGGCAGCGAGAAGACCTTGGAGGACGGCAGCACGGTGGTGGTGGACGAAAGCTACGTCGTCGAATCCATCCGCGCGCCGACGGCCAAGATGGTGGAGGGGTTCGCGCCGGTGATGATCGCCTACGACGAAGCCCAGCTCACCGACGACGACGTGGCGGCGCTGGTGGCGTACCTGCGCGAAGAAACCAGCGACGAAGCCGAGACCACGCCATGATCGCAGCGGTTTCCCGCCCGTCAATCGCGTACACTAGCGCCAGTGCGCCCGGCGCGGCTGGCATTTGAGCGGAGTTCCTCGTGGCACAGGCAGAAATCCCCTATCAGGAAGCGATGCCGCTTCACGATCCGCATTCGTGGATCACCAAGTACTGGTTCAGCCAGGACCACAAGGTCATCGCCGTGCAGTACGGCATCACCGCGATGGCCGTCGGCCTGGTGGCGCTGGTGCTCTCGCAGATCATGCGCATCCAGATCGGCTTTCCCGACACGGTCTTGGCCGAGTGGATCACGCCGGCCATCTACTACCAGTCCATCACCATGCACGGCATGATCATGGTGATCTACCTGCTCACGGCGTTTCTGCTGGGCAGCTTCGGCAACTACCTGATACCGCTGATGCTGGGCGCCCGGGACATGGTGTTCCCGTTCGTCAACATGATCAGCTACCACGTCTACCTGCTGTCGGTGGTGATTCTGCTGCTTGGCTATCTGCCCGGCATGGGCGGGCCAACCGGCGCTGGCTGGACGCTCTATCCGCCGCAAGCCATCCTCACCGGCACCCCCGGCGTGGACTGGGGCATCCTGACGATGCTGGCGTCGCTGGCGGTGTTCATCGTCGCCTTCACCATGGGCGGGCTGAACTACATCACCACCATCTTGCAGGCGCGCACCCGGGGCATGACGCTGATGCGCATGCCGCTGTCGGTGTGGGGCATCTTCGCAGCGACGGTGCTCGGCCTGCTGGCGTTTCCGGCGCTGTTCGTCAGCGCCATCATGATGCTGCTGGACAAGGTCATCCACACCAGCTTCTTCATGCCGGCCATCTACCACATGGGCGGCAACGAGGCGGGCTACGACGGCGGCAGTCCGCTGCTGTTCCAGCATCTGTTCTGGTTCTTCGGGCACCCGGAGGTGTACATCGTCGCGCTGCCCGCCTTCGGCGTCGTCTCGGACCTCATCTCCGTCCACGCGCGCAAGAACATCTTCGGCTATCGCATGATGGTGTGGGCCATCGTGGCCATCGGCGTGCTGTCGTTCATCGTCTGGGCGCACCACATGTACGTGGCCGGAATGCACCCGTACTTCGGCTTCTTCTTCGCCACCACCACGCTGATCATCGCCGTGCCGACGGCCATCAAGGTGTACAACTGGACCATCACGCTGTGGCGGGCGAACATCCGCTTCACGGTGCCGATGCTGTTCGCCATCGCCTTCGTCATCACCTTCGTCGTCGGCGGCCTCACCGGGCTGTTCCTTGGCAACGTGATCGTCGACGTGCCCCTTTCGGACACCTACTTCGTGGTTGCCCACTTCCACATGGTGATGGGCGTCTCGCCGATTCTCGTGATCTTCGGCGGCATCTACCACTGGTATCCCAAGATCACCGGGCGGATGCTGAACGACTTCATCGGCAAGCTGCACTTCTGGATCACCTTCCTTGGCACCTACGCCATCTACTTTCCGATGCACTACCTGGGCTTCGTCGGCGTGCCGCGGCGCTACTACCACAACGAGCCGCTTGGCGAGTCCGCGTTCTACCCGCACAGCGCCGAACTGCTGAACATGGGCATTTCCATCGCCGCCTTCATCGTCGGCGCCGCGCAGCTGCTGTTCGTCTACAACCTGGTGGTCAGCTACTGGCGGGGCCGGCCCTCCGGCGACAACCCGTGGCAGGCGAACTCGCTGGAGTGGCGCACGCCGCAGACGCCGCCGGTTCACGGCAACTGGGGCGAAAAGCTGCCCACCGTGCATCGCTGGGCCTACGACTTCAGCGTGCCGGGCGAAAAGGAAGACTTCGTGCCGCAGGACGTTCCCCACGGTGCGCAGCCCCGCGAAGCGGGCTAGGCGGCGCGGACGGGCGGCGCGAGCCAAGCAAAGCGGCAGTAGAAGGACCAGCTAGAACCATGGCTCAGGCAGCAGCGGCAGGCCACGCGACCCTCTTCGAGGACTGGAGTTCCGACGTCACCACCTTCAAGGGCGTGCCCTGGGGCAAGGCGATGATGTGGATCTTCCTGCTCTCGGACACGTTCATCTTCTCCTGCTTCCTGATCAGCTACATGACGGTGCGCGCCACCACCGCCGAGCCGTGGCCGAACGCCAGCGAGGTGTTCAGCCTGTCGTTTCTGCACTGGCAGTCCGTGCCGCTGCTGCTGATCGCCATCATGACCTTCGACCTCATCACCTCCAGCGGCACCATGGCGCTGGCGGTGAACTACGGCTATCGGCGCCAGAAGCGCAAGGCCATCATCTTCATCCTGCTGACGGCGTTCTTTGGCGCGGTGTTCGTGGGCATGCAGGCATTCGAGTGGTACAAGCTCATTTCCGAAGGCGTGAGACCGTGGGAGAACCCGTGGGGCGCGGAGCAGTTCGGCGCCTGCTTCTTCATGATCACCGGCTTTCACGGCATGCACGTGACCGGCGGCGTGATCTACCTGGTCATCGTCGCCCGCCTGTTGGCGAAAGGGCGCTACGACAACACCAACTACGAGATCGTCGAGATCGTGGGGCTGTACTGGCACTTTGTCGACCTCGTCTGGGTGTTCATCTTCGCGTTCTTCTACCTGTGGTAGCCGAGGTGATCGAGAGGTAGCCGTGTCTTCCGAAGTTGGTCAGCAACATCCGCTCTCCCTGTATTTCTGGATCTGGGGGTTGCTGTTCGTCGTCAGCGCCTGCTCGTACTTCACCGACTACATGCAGGCCGGCTACGTGCGCTGGGCGCTGATACTGATCTTCATGCTGGTGAAGGCCGGCTACATCGTCGCCATCTTCATGCACCTGAAGTGGGAGCGCTGGGCACTGATCTACGCCCTGCTGCTGCCGCCCGGGGCGCTGATGTTCCTGCTGGCAGGGATGGCGATGGAAGCCGACTACACCTGGATGACCCGCGTGCTGTACTTCGGCGACGACCCGTTCCCCCTGCGCTGCCCCGCCGCCGACAACCCGGACTGCGTGCCGGTGCCGCACTAGCGCAACCCGGGGGATCGAGTTCGGCAGACATCGCCTGCCGCAGCCCGACGGCATCAGCAAACCGCGATGATCGGCCCATGCGCTTCTTCAACACTGCCGGGCCGGTCCGCGCCGAAGACCGCGGCTGGCCCATACATCCGATCGGCGTGGAGTTCAGCAAGGAACGCACGCTGGCAAGGTTCGGGGCGGAGCCAGCCCAGTGATTCTGACTGAAGTCGCGAAGAATCCGCCCGTCCAGGGCGCTGAACGCAATCGGCTGCAACCCGCCGACCGGGCGTTTCACGACTGGTACCGATTCGTGCTGTCGTACCCGCCACATCTGGTGCGCGACTACGTGAAGCGCTTCTCCCTGGGTCCCGGGCAATGGGTGCTCGACCCCTTCTGCGGCACCGGAACCACGCTGGTGGAGTGCAAGAAGCTCGGTATTCCCAGCGTCGGCTTGGAACCCAACCCGATGGCGCACTTCGCCAGCGTCGCCAAAGTGGATTGGACCGTCGGCGGCCGCCAGCTGGCCAATTGCGCCGAGGCGGTGGCGGCAGCGGCTGCCAAGACGTTCGCCAGGCAGCGAGTGGACACTTTCGATCTGCCGCTGCTGGCAGCCGGCAACGGTGCCGACGCTTCCCTGCGCAGCCTGCCGGAAGAGCAAGCGCAGCTGCTGCTGAAGAACTCCATCAGCCCGCTGCCGCTGCACCGCGTCCTGGTGTTGCTGGACAGCATCGACGCACGGTTCAGCGGCAAAGAACGGCATTGCGCCAGATTGGCACTCGCCAAAGCGCTGGTGCAGCGGGTCGGCAATCTCAAATTCGGGCCGGAAGTAGGCGTTGGAAAGATCAAGGAAGACGCGCCCGTGCTGTCGGCCTGGCTGGACAACATGCAGGCGATGGCGGGCGATCTCGACGGCCACCGTTCGGACGCCGACGCCCGGGTCTTGCAGATGGACGCCCGGGATGCGGGGGAAGTGCTCGAACCGAACTCGATCGACGCCGTGATCACATCGCCGCCCTACCCGAACGAAAAGGACTACACTAGAACCGTGCGGCTGGAATCCGTGCTCCTCGGCCTCATCCGCAGCAAGAAGGAGCTGCGGGCACTCAAGCAGCGGCTGGTGCGCTCGAACACCCGCGGCGTCTACAAAGCCGACACCGACGATCAAGAGGTGGCGGAGCACGAGGCGATACGGGAGATTTCCGAGGCGATAGAGCGAAGGCGCAGGGAACTTGGCAAGACCTCCGGCTTCGAACGCCTCTATCCGCGAGTGACCCAGCTGTACTTCGGCGGCATGCGACGCCACCTGGCGTCCTTGCGGCACGCGCTCAAGCACGGCGCGAAACTGGCCTACGTGGTTGGCGACCAGGCATCCTACCTTCGCGTGATGATACGAACCGGCGAACTGCTCGCCGACTTGGCACAGTCGCTTGGCTATCGGGTTGCAGGCGTCGACCTGTTTCGCACCCGGCCAGCCACGGCGACCGGCGAACAGTTGCGCGAGGAAGTCGTGCTGCTGGAGTGGCCTTGATGCGCGGCCAGACCGAACCGCCAAAGCGAAGCAGGGCGGACCGCTACACCCGGATCGTTGAGAGCATCTTCCATGCGAAATACGAGGCGGGGCAGGTGCGCGTCGATTTCCAACGCGAAGAGATCGCCAGCACGGCAGCACGACTGAACATCCAGTTGCCGAAGAACTTGGGCGACGTGATCTACAGCTTCCGGTATCGAGTGCCGCTTCCTGAGAGCATCCTCGCGACAGCGCCAGCGAGCCACACTTGGATCATCAGGCCCGCCGGCATAGGACGCTATCGCTTTGCCCTCGTCCAGGATACACCGCTCGAGCCGAATCCCAGCCTTGCGTACACGAAGATACCGGATGCCACGCCGGGCATGATCGCAAAGTACGCGTTCGGCAACGAGCAAGGAGTGCTGGCGCGCATCCGCTACAACCGACTGCTTGATGTGTTTCTTGGCATCGCATGCTACTCGCTACAGAATCACTTCCGCACAACCGTTCCGGAACTGGGGCAAATCGAGACGGACGAGATTTACGTCGGCGTCGACAAACGAGGCGCACACTACGTCCTGCCAGTACAAGCGAAGGGGGGCAAGGACAAACTCAATCGCGTACAGATCGAGCAGGACATCGCCATGTGCGCCCACAAGCTTCCCGATCTCATCTGTCGTCCCATAGGCACGCAGTGGATGCGCGACGACATCGTTGCGCTGTTCGAGTTCGAGCCCGTCGACGATGACCTGCGTGTAGTGGCGGAGAAGCACTACCAGCTCGTGCCACCAGACTCCGTGACTACGGAGGATCTACGCCGTTACGGCGAGCGTTTGGCCGACTAACCGCCCGGTTCATCCGCCGTAGCTGCGTTCTCCGCCTGCTGCTCGCGTGCTTCCAGCGCTCGCGCTATGACGAACTGGCGGATCAGTTCCGCCTCTTCGGCGCTCACCGCGTCGGCGAAGGAATCCATGCCTTTGTCCAGCAGCATGCCGCCGCGCACGATGGCTTGGAAGCGCTCGTGGGTGGTGCCGGTCATCAGGCGCAAGTCGGCGCTGACCATGCCGACCGGCCCCAGGCCGTGGCACCACACGCAGTGCTGGTAGTAGAGCTCCGCGCCGCGCTTCAGCTCTTCGGCATTGGCGGTGAGCGGCGGCGGTTCGGGAATGTCCACCTCCGGCGCCACGGGTTCCGGCAGCTCCACGCGAGCGCCGAGCTTGAACGCCAGCATGCGGCCGTCGTTGTAGCGGTTCGCCCCGCCGCCCACCTGCACGGCGACGTACTGCTCGCCGTCGATTTCGTAGGTGATGGGCGCGCCAGCGCCGCCGTAGACTTCGTGTTCCCACAGCAGGGCGCCGTTGCGGGTGTCGTAGGCGGCGAACTGGCCGTTGCCGTCGCCTTGGAAAACGACGCCGCCAGCGGTGGCCAGCACGCCGCCGTTGTAGGGGGTCGCCCGTTCCACCGCCCACAGCACCTCGCCGGCCAAGGCGTCGAACGCCTTCAGCCAGCCCTTCGATTCCGGTTGCGGGCCAGCGGCGGCAGCCAGTTCCCGATAGCGCGGCCCCAGTTCCACGCCCAGGCTGATGCGTTCCTTGCTGATCTCGAACTTGCCGGTTTCCTTGAAGTCCTCGGGCAGCGAGTACAGCAGGGAGATGTCCTGCACGGCGGTGTAGGCGACGCCGCGTTCGGGATCGACGGACATCGGCTGCCAGCTATGGCCGCCGGAGTTGCCGGGGAGTATCCACGCCGGCGTGTCTTCGTAGCGGGTTTCCGGGTTCTCCACCGGCCGGCCGGTCTCCATGTCGATGTGGGTCGCCCAGTTCAGCGCCGCGTAGGGCGCGGCGCGCAGAAGTTCGCCGTCTTCCCGGTCCAGCACGTAGAAGAAGCCGTTCTTGGGCGCTTGGAACAACACTTTGCGCAACTCGCCATCGACTTCGATGTCGAGCAGGGCGATGTCCTGGGCGGCGTTGAAGTCCCAGTTGTCGCCCGGGGTCGTCTGGTAGAACCAGTTCATGCGCCCGGTGTAGGGATCCAGAGCGAGGATGCCGCCCAGGAAGTGGTTGTCGCCGCCGTCCGGCGAACGGATGGCGCGGGGCCAGGGGGCGCCGTTGCCGGTGCCGACCAGCAGCTGGTCGTAGTACGGGTCGTAGACGATGGCGTTCCAGGGCGTGCCGCCGCCGCCGAGCTTCCACCACTCGCCGGTCCATGTCTTCGCCGCGCCGACGAGTTCCGGGTGCTCGACGGGCTGGGAAGGGTCCCCCGGCACCATGAAGAAGCGCCATGCCAGTTCGCCGGTCTCGGCGTCGTAGGCCGAGAGGTAGCCGCGCAGGCCGAACTCGGAACTGCTTTGGCCGATGAACACGTTGCCGTGGACGGCCCGGGGGGCGCCGGTGATGGTGTACGGGTTGTTGGTGGGGTGTACGCTGGTGTCCACTTCCCACGCCAGTTCGCCGGTCGCCATCTCGAGGGCGATCAAGCGCGCGTCGAAGGTGGCGAAGTAGAGCTTGCCCTTGTAGGCGGCCATGCCCCGGTTGATGGCGCCGCCGCAGCAGGCGTAGCGCATCGAGCGGCGGTCGGTCTGCGGGTCGAAGCGCCACACTTCGTCGCCGCTGGCGGCATCCACCGCGTAGGCGACGCTCCACGCGTCGGTGAAGTACATCATGCCGTCGATGACCAGCGGCGTGCTTTGCGCGCGGTGGCGGTTGTGCAGATTCTTGAACCAGGCAAGACCCAGATCGCCGATGCTGTCGCGGTTGATGCGCGTGAGCGACGGAAAGCGAAGTTCCTCGTAGGTCTGGCCGTGGGCGATCCAGCTGCCTGGTTCCGCCGACGCCGCGGCGCGCACTCGCTCCTCGTCCACCCAGCCTGGGCCGCCGTCGACGACTTCGACCTTCGGCCAAGGCCCCGGCAAGCCCATCCACAGGAGGAACGCCGCCACCACGACGATCCCGGCCAGCACGGCCAGCAGCCGCCAGACGGCGGAACCGCGGCAGCGTTCGGGCGCATTGGCGGCTTGCCGCCTCACCATCTTCCCCTCCTCAAGCAAACGCCAGTATGCTCATCTCGCGGTGCGCCACGCTTGGCGCCTGTTTCGGGCGACGACACCGGCAGCCGCGAGGCAAGGCATGTCGCCATGAACGACGCAGCACCTTGGCTGCGCCGCCAACCGTGCCTACTTTAACGGGAACAACGATGGATTTGGCCAACAAACACTGCATCGTCACCGGCGGCGCGAGCGGCATCGGCGCTGCCACGGCGCGGGAGTTCGCCCGCCTCGGCGCGTCGGTGGTGGTCGCCGACATCAACGGCGACGGCGCCCGGCAGGTGGCGGCGGAGATCCGCGGCAGCGCCGTCCGCTGCGACGTCGGCAACGAGGCCGAGGTGCGCGAACTCGCGGCGGAAGCCGAACGCCTGCACGGGCCGGTGGACCTGTTCTTCTCCAACGCCGGCATCGCCACCGGCCGTTCGCCGCTGGACACCGACGTCGACGTGTGGAACCAGCAGTGGCAGGTCAACGTCATGGCGCACGTGTACGCGGTTCGCGCCGTGCTGCCGGCCATGCTGGAACGGCAGTCCGGCTACCTGCTGCACACCGCGTCGATGGCCGGCATTCTCACCACCCACGGCAATCTTCCCTACGCCGTCACCAAGCACGCCGTGGTGGGGCTGGCCGAGTGGCTGTCCATCACCTACCACGACAAGGGCGTTCGCGTCTCGCTGCTCGCGCCTCTTGGCGTCAACACGCCGATGCTCGGCAGTTCCCAGGCCGGCTTCGTCAGCAATGCGGCGGGGCCGGTCAAGGAGCCGGAAGAGGTGGCGCGGATGGTGGCCGATGCGGTGTTCGAAGAGCGTTTTCTGATTCTCACGGACCCGATTGCGCAAACCTGGATGGACCGCAAGGCCAACGACCTGGAGCGCTGGCTGAACGGCATGCGGCGCTTGCAGGCGAAGATCGACAGCCGCGCGTAGGCGCCATAGGCCAAGCAGAAGGGCCAGCGGCCTCAAGCGGAAGCGCGCAGGTGGCCGGGCGAAAGCCAACGCTCCAGCTGCTCGAACAGCAACTCCGTGGCGATCGCCAAGAGCGCGGCTGGCACGGCCCCCTCCAGGATGAGCCGGGTGTCGTTCAGCGCCAGGCCCTTGACGATGGGATCGCCCAAGCCGCCAGCGCCGATGAACGCCGCCAGCGTCGCCGTGCCGATGCCGATGACGGCTGCCGTTCGCACCCCGGCGACGATGCTGGGCATCGCCAGCGGCACCAGCACGTAGCGCAGTTCCTCCCAGGGCGTGAGCCCCATCGCCACCGCCACCCGCTTGAGCGTCGGGTCGATGCCGCCGAGCGCCGTCGTGGCGTTGCGCAGAATCGGCAGCAGCGCGTACAGGAACAGCGCCACTACCGCCGGAACCACGCCGATGCCGACCAGCGGAATCAGCAGCGCCAGCAAGGCGATGGACGGCACGGTCTGCAGCAGCCCGGCAAGGTAGACCGCGGTCTTGGCCAGCCACGGCACGCGATAGAACGCCAGCGCCAGCAGCACCGCCACCAGCACCGCCGGCAGCACGGCCAGCGCCACCAGCTGCAAGTGGCGCAGCGTGTTGGCGGCCAGTCGCTGCCACCAGGCGCGCGCCGCCGCCGACCGCGTGGCCTCGGCCGTCGAGGCGCCGTTCGACGAGCCGGCGATCTTGGTGGCGACGTACCGGCTCGCCGCGCTGGCGGTGGTCTCTTCGCCCAGCAGCACGGAAGCGTTCAGCGCTCGCATCTCGGCGTCGCCTAGGGTGTTCGCCGTTTGCCGGATCGCCGCCTTGGCGCGGCCTTCGAGGTCAGAGCGCACCAGGGGCACGGCGTGGTAGGCGGGAAAGAAACCGCGGTCGTCCTCCAGCACCACCAGCGCATAGCGATTCAGCTCGCCGTCGGTGGAATAGGCGTCGGTGGCGTCGATGGCGCCGTCGGCGATGGCCTGGTACGCCAGCGCGTGCTCGATGCCTTCCGGCGTCCAGTCGAAGCCGTAGACGGCGCGCAGCCCCGGCCAGCCGTCGCGCCGCTCCAGCAGTTCGTGGGACAGCGCGATGCGCAGACGCGGCTGCTGCGCCAGGTCCGAAATGCGCGTCATGCCGCGCGCCGCCGCCACCGGCGCGGAAACCGCCAACGCGTAGGTGTTGTTGAAGCCAAGAGTTGGCAGCATCTCGACGCCGTCGGAGGCGAGCGCGGTACCGAGCACCTGGCGGTCGGTGCTGCCGACGTCCTTGATGGCTTCGGCAATGGTGCCGGTGTACTCGACGTAGACGTCGATGTCTCCGGCCACCAAGGCGTCGTAGCAGATCTTCGTGCCGCCCAGGCCGAGCTTGCGTTCCACCGCGAAGCCCTCGCGCTGCAGAAGCTGCGCCAGCGCCTCGCCGAGAATGTAGGACTCGGTGAAGTTCTTGCTGGCGACGACGATGGGGCGCTCGGCCGCGGCCGCGATGCCGCCGATGAAGGCGGCAGACGCGGCAACCGCGGCCAAGGTGGCCCGGGTGGCCAGGGTGGCGCAGGTGGAGAGCGCGGCGCGTTTCATGCCAGAAGCGACTGCACGAAGTCGTCCGCTGGCGCGGCGGCGACCGCCTCGGGCGCGCCGGACTGGACGATGCAGCCATGCCCCATCACCACCAGGTGGTCGGCCAGACGCCGCGCCTCGCGCATGTCGTGGGTGACCAGCACGGTGCTGACGCGCTCGTGCTCGCGCAGGCGCTCGAACTGCCGATACACGTCCGCCCGAGTGATGGGATCGATGGCCGAGAACGGTTCGTCCAGAAGCAGCATGGCCGGCTTCAGCATCAGCGCCCGGCAGAGGCCGACGCGCTGCTGCTGGCCGCCCGACAGCTGGTGCGGATAGCGATCGTCGAGTTCGGGCTCGAGCGCGACCAGATCGAACAGCTCGCGGCGGCGCCGGACGATGGCGCCGGCCTCCCAGCCTTCCAGCTTGGCCAGCAGAGAGACGTTGTCGGCGACGGTGAGGTGCGGAAACAGGCCAGCACCCTGCACGGCGTAGCCGATGCGCCGCCGGAACTGCGGCAGGTTGTTCTCCGGCACCGGCTCTCCGAGCACGTCGACGCGGCCCTCGTCGGGCCGATAGAAGGCGTTCACCAGCTGCAAGAGGGTGGTCTTGCCGCAGCCGCTGGGGCCGATGATGGCGCTGGTCTGGCCGTCCGGCAGCGTCAGGTCGACGCCGCGCAACACCCAGCCGTCGGCATCGTTCGCCCCCGCGAACCGCTTGCCAACGGCGTGGAACCGCACCGCCGACGCCGTCGAAGCCGCGCTCACGGCGCCCAGCTCGCCAGCTCCGCGAGCAGGCGCAACGCCTGCGGGTCCTGCTCGTCGGCGCTCAGCGCTTCGATTTCCGCCTTGAACGCCGCCAGCGAGGGCCGTTCGCCGAAACCTTCGTCCAAGCAGCGCCGCACGTGTACCTGCCAGCGCTCGCGTTCCTGGGCGCCGAGCCACTGCGGATTGAGGCGCGCCTTCAGCCGCTCCGCCAAGACGACGAGGCGCTCGTCCTTCGGCTTGAAGTCGCTCGGCCAGTCTCCTTGGCTTGCCAAAGCCGCCTGCAGGCGCTCCATGCGCCGTCGGTCGGCATCGTCGACGAAGCCGTCGTACAGGGCGAACTCGGCGTCCGGCAACGGTGCAAGGCGCTCGGAGGCTTCGCCGTCGGGAGCTGCAGCCGCCGGGGGATCGTCACGGCGATAGATTTCGGCGATCTTCTCGGCCAGGTTCGGCGCTTGCGCCAGTTCCCGCATACGCCGTTGAACCTGATCGAGGTCGAAGCCCAGACGCTCGGCGTCGGCCCTGCGCACGACGGCGATGGGCGCCACGAAGGGGCAGCGGTTCAGCACCACCACCTTGAGCGGCGGGCGTTCGTCGTAGCCCGGTGCGGAAGCCTCGGCGGACTTGGCGAACAGGCGTTCAGCCAGTTCGCCGGAGCCGCACTCGATCAGCGCGGAGACGTCTTGGCTCAAGTCCGCCACGATCAGGCGATTGCCGATCTGCGGGTGGGCGGCCACCGCCACCACCGGCGCCGCGCAGTAGCGCTCGTTGGGGTAGCGGCGCGTAACGTGGACGCACAGCTTCCTGCCGAGGGGCAGCAGCAAAGTCTGCACCGATCTCTTGTCGCGGTGGGCGAGGGCGAAGTTCCACAGCTTCGGCTGCGCGGACTTCAAGAGCCGCGCCAGGCCAATGGTCGCCTGCACGTCCGACATCGCCCCATGCGGCGTCTCGTGGGCGATGCCGTTGGCGGCGGTGAGCCTGCTCAGCTTGAACGTCACGACGCCCTCGTCCCGCGGCCAGTCGATGCCGTCGGGACGCAGTGCGCAGGCTGCCCGCGCCACGTCGATCAGGTCCCAGCGCGAGTTGCCGTCCTGCCACTCGTGGGCGTACGGGTCGATGAGATTCCGATAGAAGCCGTGGCGCAGAAAGTCGTCGTCGAAGCGCAGGTTGTTGTAGCCCGCAAGGCAGGTGCCGGGAGAGCGCAAGTGGGCGCTTACTTTCGTGAACACGCGCCACTCGTCCTCGCCGTTGGCGGCGGCAAACTGGGGGGTGATGCCGGTGACCAGACATGCTTCGGGGCTCGGCAGCACGTCGTCGGACAAGCGGACGTAGCGGGCGTAGGGTTCGCCCAGCGGATTCAGCTCGGCATCCGTGCGCAGCGACGCCAGCTGCATGATCCGATCGCTCGGCGGATGCGTGCCGGAGGTCTCCAGGTCGTACCAGTAGAAGCTCGCTGGCGCATCTTCCGCGGTGGTGCTGTCGGTCATGTCACGCCTTGCACGGGCGTCCGAACGCGCCTAGGCCGCACACTGGATCGGCTCCTCGGGGAGGGCTTGCGCCACCTGCCCCAAGCGGCGGAGTTCCCGCTCTCGGGCATTCTTCGGCAGAGCGCCAAGTTCCCGCACCGCGGCCAGGAACGCTGGCCAGCGGCCATCCTGGGAACGAAACAGCTGGGCGAACGCCGGCACCAGGTCGCGGTAGGTGGCAGCCAGCGCCAGCCTAGCGTTGTTGAAGGGCGCCGCCATCGCCCGGTCGTAGCGACCGCCGCCAAGAGCGCGGCGGTTGGCTTCGTAGCAGCGGCGCATGGACTTGAACGCCTCGGCCTTGAGCAGCCGCTTGACGTCGTCGTCGACCTCCAGCTTGTACAGCGCCGCCAGCTGACCGCGCCACTGCGCCAGGAAGTTCGCGTAGGCCGCGGCGGCGGACCTGCGTTCGTGAAACGCCACTGCGTCGCGGTGCGTGGCAGCCAGCCAGCGGATCGCCCCCTCTACGCCCACGAACTCGGCGAAGGACTCGTTGAAGGCAGAGTCGTCGCGCAGGTAGATCACGCCGTGCGCCAGCTCGTGGAAGAGCAGATTGGCGAGATCGGCGTCGTCGTATCCGGCAAAGGACGAGAACACCGGATCGTCGAACCAGCCCAAGGTGGAGTAGGCGGCTGCGCCGCTAATCTGCACGTCGTAGACCAACGCCAGCCGGTTCGCCTCCCGTCGCGCGCCGCGTTCGGAAAAGTAGCCGCGGTACACGGCGCAGCCAATGATCGGATAGCAGCGCGGCACCGCCGCCAGAGCGAACTCCGGCGCCGCGACGACGTTCCAGATCGGCACCCGGTCCACCTGCACGTAGCTGCGGTAGCGGTTGCCCGTCGGCAGAGCGAGCTCGGCCTCGGCGTAGCGCAGCAGTTCGGCAACGGTGCGGAGTTTCGCGGCCAGCTGCGGAGCGCTGGCAGGGTCGTCGATCACCGCTTGGATGTCGCGGCGGGAGAACAGCACCGACGCCTGGCCGGCCACCGCCTGGGCGTAGAACTCGACGCTGGCGCAGCCGGCGAGGCCGAAGGACAGGGCGAAGGGCAGCATCCGGTAGGCCGTGGCGGGCATCGGCGCATGGTATCGTGAAGCGACGCAGGCAGGGGGGTCGCGCTTGGCAGCAAGTTCGGGAGCGAAGGCGGGCCGATGGCGCGGCGCCGTCGCGTTTGCGTTCATCGCCGTCAACACGGTCGTCTGGTGCTTGCCGGTCTATCTGCTCGCGGCGCTGCGGCTGCTGCTTGCCGGACGGCTGCGAACGACTTGCGGCAGCGTCATGTTTCGCGCCGTGGACGGCTGGGTGGCCTGCGTTCGCTGGCTGGCCCGGGCGCTGCGGATGGTGCGCGTGGAGACGCTCATCGACAACCCACGGGAACACCCGCAGCTTGGCACCGACGCCTGGTACCTGGTGGTATGCAACCACCAAAGCTGGGCCGACATTCTGGTGCTGACGTTCGCACTCAACGGGCGCATTCCGCAGTTCAAGTTCTTCACCAAGCGGCAGCTCGTCTGGGTGCCGTTCATCGGCGTCGCCCTGTGGCTGCTGGGCTTTCCGATGGTTCGCCGCTACAGCCGCGAACGTCTGCGCACCCATCCGTCGCTGCGCGAGCGCGACCGCCAGACCACGCGCAAGGCCTGCGACGGCTTCCGCGAGCGCCCAACCAGCGTGCTCAGTTTTCTGGAGGGGACGCGCTTCACCCCCGCCAAACGCCTGGCTCTCGACTCTCCCTACCAGACGCTGCTGAAGCCCAGGGTCGGCGGCTTCGCCACGGTGCTGGAGCAGCTGGGCGAGCGGATCGCCGCGGTGGTCGACGTCACCATCGTCTATCCGGACGGCGCGTACTCCGGCAACGCCCCCGGCTTCTGGGACTTCCTGTGCGGACGCTGCCCCAGCGTGGAGCTCTGCGCCAGGGCGTTGCCGCCGCCGGCGCCGGGCGACGACATCGAGGAGTGGGTGGCAGAAGTGTGGCGGCAGAAGGACGCGCAGCTGCAAGCCGCTCGGCGTCCTGGAGCGGCGGCTGGCTACTGAGGCGAGCCCAGCGTCGGCGTTGGCGTCGGCGTCGCGTTCGAGGTGCGCAGCAGGGTGCGCAACTCGTTGATGTCGGCGTTGATCCGGGCGCGCTGGGCGTCGAAGGCCTTGACGGCTTCTTCGTTCTCGCGCACTCGCGCTTCCAACCCGGCTTTCAGGCTGGAAGCGATCTGCGACGCGGCGTTCACCTTGTCCACCAGATCCCGTTGCTGGCGCACCAGGCCCTGCAGGCGCATGTCCAGCGCCGTGACCCGATCGGCGACGTCCTGCTGTTGCTGGATGGCGGCTTCGATGGTGGCGACGCTGCCCTTGATGGCTTTCAGATCGCCATCGACGGCGGCCAGGTCGTTGGTGAGCTTGCCGACGTTGGCGCGGTTGGTTTCGATCCAGTCGCGGTTGCGCTTGTTGCCGATGTCCCAGAGTTTGCGGATTTCCGACTCCCAGTAGTCCAGCTGCTCGCCGGTCTGCGACTCGGAGTCGGACAGCGTCTCGTCGGTGAGGCGCAGCCGGTCCTCCAGCTGGCGGATGCGCGCGTTGGCGTCCGAGAGCGTCGTCGAGGTCTGGCGCAGTTGCTGCTGCTGCTGGAAGATGAACCATCCCGCCGCGGCCAGGGCGATGGCGCCCACCGCCAGCAGCGCGTAGACCATCGACGGCGTTCCCGCCGCCGACGCGCCGCGCCCGCGCCGCGAACGACGCGGGCCGTGGGCGGCGTGGGCCGGATTCGCCGCAATGGTGCTGGGGCGGATGTCCTCTGCCACCAGTTGTATTCCGCAGGTCTCGAGACAACGAGCGGAAGGTTAGCTTGCCGGTGCCGCCATCTCAAGCCAGCACAGCAGCACAGCCAGCGTCCACCTACTGCTCCCCACGCCGCTGGAGAAGCATTGCGCCGAGCCGCCGTTTTCGCCCAACTCGGTGCGGCGCTGCTGTACGGACACCTGCGCGATGCCTACCGAGACGCCGGCGTGTTCTCCGTGGACCTGCTCGCGTTCGACAGCTCACGCGGGCGATGGCGCGCCGCAGGCGCCGACGGCCTTGGTAGCGTCGCTATAGTGCTCCGCTTCCAAAATACGTAACCGTGGTAACGTCGCCGGCATCGGCGATGCGGCGAACAGGCAGAAGGCAAAGGAGGCAATCGATGCCAGCGATATCCCCCAACGACGGGCCGGTGGCGGTCACCGGCTGCTCCGGCTTCACCGGCGGGCACGTGGTGCGCGAGCTGGTCGTTCACGGCTACCAGGTGCGCGCCTGCATCCGCGACGCCAGCTCCTGGCGGGGACAGGACTGCGTGCAGTATCTCGAACGGCTGCCGAACGTCGCCATCGTCGATGGCTGCGACCTCTTCACGCCCGGTTCCTACGATGCCGCGTTCGCCGGTTGCGCTGGCGTCTTCCACGTTGCCGCGGTGCTTGGCAACTCCGCCGACGGCAAGTCGCAGCCCTTGGGCAGCGGCGATGTCGCCCAGGACGTCTACGATGGCGGCATGGTCGGCACGCGCAACGTGGTCGACTCGGTGAATGCCAGCGGCAGCGTCAAGCGCGTCGTCTACACCAGTTCGACGGCGGCGGTGGTGGGCGCCAAGGCCGCCACGCTGCCCAAGGGGTACGAGTGGACGGAGACGGACTGGGCCTCGGACGGCGTGGCCGAGGAGCGCTGGCAGCATCCGCGCAACTCCTACGCGCGCAGCAAGGTCGATACGGAGCGTTTTCTCAACGACGCCGCGGACCGGAGCAACGGGCAGTGGGACGTCGTCACCATGAATCCGGCGATGATCTGCGGCCCCATCCTGTTCAAGGCGCAGGTGGGCCAGTGGATCGAACAGATTGGCCGCATGGCCGGGGGGCTGGAACCGTCCTGGCCGGCCAAGTACGACAGGTACTACAACTTCATCGACGTGCGCGACTTGGCGAAGGCGCATCGCCTGGCAGCGGAATCGCCAGTCGATCACAAGGCGACCGAAGGCGGCAATCGCTACATCCTGCACGGCAGCGGCGGCCGCTCGGCGCTGCGCTTCGGCACCGAGGTGGCGGACATCATCCACGAGTACTTCCCGTCCTTCGCCTTGGGCAAACCGGCAACGGTGGACGGCCAAGGCAACCCCATCCCGGTGCAGTCCAACACGTTGAACGACTGCAAGAAGGCGAAGTCAGTGCTCGGCGCCACCATCCGCCCGGCGGAGGACACGATTCGCGCCGTGGTGGAGAGCTTCGTGGAACTCGGCGTCGTCAAGCCGCAGATACGCGCCGCTTGACCTCAAACGCTGCCGGATGCGGGCAAGGTCATCCGGCTTGCGGATGGCCAGCTTCGTACTCGCGGTGCCATCCGCTTCGCATTCGCTCCACTTCCAGCGCACGCGAGTTCGTCGCCATGTCCTGCGCCTGTAGCAGCAGGCGTTCCAAGTCGCGGCTTTGCTCCCACCTGTTCTCGAGGCGACTGCTGACGTCGAGCAACCTCGCGCCAACCAGAGCCTGTCGCATCCGCTGCAAGTCATCGTGCGCTCCATCCACCGTCCACGGAACGCCTTGGGGCGGCGCGATGGTGGCGAGTGCGAGCAGCAGCATCTGTTCGGACGCCTGGCCGCACGGATGGGCTCTGCACAAGGCGCTGTCGAGCGTCGTTACGAACTCGACGTTGCTGCCGAAGGCTTGTCCGAGCACGCCGTTGACCTCGTAGTGGTCGATGCTTCTGGTGTCGCTCGTCACCAACGCCTCGCTGCCGACCGCTACCGCCTCGGCAATGATGACGGCGTCGCTGTGCGTGTCGAAGGTATCCGGGTCCGTATTCGGGAAACATGCCTGGGTGAAACATTCGACGACTTCGTTCGCCAGCCGATGCTGCTCGTCGTCAAGCGTCACCCACATGAACGGCGGGGCGTCCATCCGGGCAATGCGCTGCCACGATTCCACCACGGCCACTCTCGTTTTCGTCCGCCGAGGCTTGCGAATCAACTCCGTCCACACCTGCGGAAGAATCACCGTGGGCAAGCCGGCCTGCTCCATCCAGCAGCCCACCAGCTTGCGCGTCGTCGGCCTGCTTAGGGCGTTCGTGTCGAAAGCAGGCCCTTCGACTTCACCGGCGGCCACGTTCGTCGATCCGTCTCGCCATGCTCTCGGCCAGCGCGTCGGCCGCGCGATCGATGTTGCCGTGCCGGTTGTTGCTGCGCTTGTGCCGACGGTGCCAGTCGCTGACTTCGAG
Source organism: Candidatus Azotimanducaceae bacterium (assembly GCA_965199875.1). Taxonomy (GTDB): domain Bacteria; phylum Pseudomonadota; class Gammaproteobacteria; order Pseudomonadales; family Azotimanducaceae; genus VXYL01. Next base: position 2,183,808 of record OZ241346.1, read on the forward strand.
CAGGTCCGTGCCGCTCGGCACCGCGCGGAGGTCGAACTCCTGCGGGGGGATGTCGTTGTGGAAGGTGACTCTCGCCAGCCCTCGGAGGTTGGAATCTGTGGGGTAGCCCATCGTCGCGGTCCTCTCCACGCCCAAGCCACAACTGGCCCAGATGCACTCGATGCAGCGCAAGCGATTGGCTAGGCCGCCGAATCATCGAGCTTGACGCTGCAATTGCAAACGAGCCTCTTCGAGTTGTCAATGACGACATGACGACCGGCCATTCCCATTGCGTCGAGCATGTGCCGCACTCGCCTGCCCGTCTGCCTGTCAACTTCGGACGCCGCCGAGCTATGCTCGCAAACGCTGTTCCGGGAGCCACGCAATGCCAACTGTACGAGGCGAAGGGCGCTACACTGCCCTACACTAGGCCGCATCCACGATGGGGCGAGAGGAGGAACCATCATGCGAAATCCGGCAACCAAGGCCGCCATCGCGTTGACGCTGGCGGCCATTTGCGCCTCCGCGTCCGAAGGCGAGGTGGACTATCGCCAGCACACGATGGCGGCGATCGGCGGGCACACCCAGGCCATCGTCGACATCGTCAGGCAGAAAGTGCCGCACACCAGCCATCTGGCCAGCCATGCCAACGCCTTGGCGGACTTGGCCGACATCGCGTCGACGCTGTTCCCCGAAGGTTCCGAAGGCGGCGATTCCCTGCCGGCCATCTGGGAGAACAACGAAGACTTCCAGGCCAAGCTGGCGGCCTTCAAAGAGGCGGCAGACAACCTCAAGGCCGCCGCGGCCTCCGGCGACGCCGGGCAGGTGGGCGGCGCTCTGCAGAGCGTTGGCCAAGCCTGCAAGGGCTGCCACGACGACTACCGCGCCGAGTGACGGCGCACTCGATTTCCCGCTAACCCGCTAAGGAGTACACCGCAATGACCTGCCCGCGCCTGTTCGCCGCCGCAGCCTTGTCTCTGCTGCTTGCCACCAACCTCGCCTGCACCACCACCGAGACGGTCGAGCCCGCCGAAACCGCACAGCCCGAAGATGTCCCGCCGGCGCCGCCGCCCGCCGCCCCGCTGCCGGACCTGTGGGAAGCCGCGGGCGCTGGCGACATCGACGGCCTCGAAGGGCATCGGCGCGCCGGCACCAACCTGAACTCATTGCATCCGGAGGCTGGCTTCACGCCCCTTGTCGCCGCCGTCGTAGCAGAGCAGAACGAGGCGCTGGAATGGCTGCTGGCCAACGGCGCGGACGCCGATGCGCGCAATGGCGACGGCGGCACGGCGCTGATTGCCGCCACGTTCCTTGGCCTGCCCGAGGCGGCGCGAGCTCTGCTGGCCAGCGGCGCGGACCCCGCCGCCAGCAACGACGAGGGGCAAACCTTGTGGGACATCGCCGCCTTGGACTGGGAGACCACCCGCTACATCGCCGACTTCCTGGAGTTGGACATCGAGCGCGAAGCGGTGGAAGCCGGGCGAGCGGAAATACTGGAGATGCTGCAGCCCCAGCTCGCAGCGCTGAGCGCGGACGACATCTGGCTCGCCACGGCGACGGGCAACATCGAGGCGGTGCGCACCCTGCTTGCGGACGTGGACGTCAACCAGCGCAGTCCGGACACCGGCACGACGCTGCTCACCCTTGCCGCCCTGTTCGGCCACACCGAGCTTGCTGCGCTGCTGCTCGACGCTGGCGCGGACGTGAACGGACGCAACTACCAGGACGGTTCCACGGCACTGCACGCGGCGGCGTTTCTCGGCCAGGCCGAGGCGGCGCAGCTACTGCTTGAACGCGGCGCCGACATCGACGCCGTAAGCGACGACGGCAGCACGCCCCTCGTTACCGCGGAAGTCGATTGGGACACCACGCAGACCATTGCCAGGATGCTGCAAGTTCCGGTGCAGGAAGAGGCCGTGGTTTCCGGCAAAGCCAAGGTGGTTGAACTGTTGAAGGCGCAGCAGTAGGCCGCAGCAGGCTACCCGAACCAACGCTCGGCGTTGTCAACCGCGAAGACGACGCCAGCCGCCAGCGCCACGGTGCCGGCGGCGCGCAGCCAGAAGTTCGGAGTGGCCCTGGTTGCGGGCAACGGCTTGCGGCCCGTGAACATGGCCAGCGGCGTTGGGTCGCGCAGCGCGAAACCGTAGATGGCGTGCGCCAGAAGGTGAACGCCGATCGCCGCGATGATCAGCCAGTGCAGACGGTGATGCAGCCAGCTCGCGGCATCGGCCAACCCCTCGGACGCCAAGCCGTGCAACGGCCCTTCGACGAAGATGTCGTCGCTGGCGAAGAGGCCGCTGGCCACTTGCAGCGCCGCAGCGGCAAACAGCAGCAAAGCCAGCGCAGTGCCTGGAGAAGTGTGTGCCGAATCTCCGCCGCGCCCGCGGAAGTGGTCGATGAACGCAGCAGGCGTAGTCCAGTACCAGCGCCAACGGGCGTGCAAGCCGCCCCAAGCGGCCCAGCCGAGGCGAAACGCCAGCAGCCCCAGCAAGGCAAGGCCCGAGCGCTGGTGCCAGTCCATCAGGCCGATGTCGCCGATCAAGCCGGTGGCGAGGGAGAAGACGAGCAGCGCGGCGAAGGCCCAGTGCCAAAGACGCAGCGGCCAGTCCCAGATGGTCGGCCAAGGCTTGGGCGGCTTGCCGGTTTCCGCTGCCATGCTCAAGGAGCGTCGGGATAGGGCTTGCCGTCCTTGCGGGTGAACCTGCCGCCGCTGGCGCGGCCTTCGACACGCATGTCGATGTCGGGATAGTCAACCGCGTCGTCCCGGCGGCGGCTGCCTACCTCCAGATACGCCACCGGCGCATCGGTCTCGTTGCGCAGATGGTGGCCATCGCCGGAACCGGCCGGGAATCCGGCGCACATGCCGGGCTTCAGCGGCGTCCGTCCGGCGTCGGTGACCAGCACCGGCTCGCCTTCGAGGACGTAGATCAGCTCGTCCTCCACGGAGTGCCAGTGCCGTTGCGAAGACCAGCTCCCCGGCGGCAGCGTCACCAGGTTCACGCCGTAGTCGGCGAGCCCGAAGGCATCGCCGAGAGCGCGCTTTTCCCGCGCCGCGCAAGGGGCGTCGAAGGGCGCCGGATAGCGCGTGCCGCGCCGAACCGGCAGAGACATCGCCGCCAAGGCGGCCGCAGCGTGCTTCTTCATGTTCCTGGAATCTCCGCTCGAAGGCACTTTGTCGCCGCTCCGCCACGGCGGTTGGGAGCGACCATCGTAGCCGCCACGGCAGCGCACCGACAAGCAGGGAGGGCGGCAATCTGCTCTTTGCGGCGAGCAGCGGAGGCGAGCCAAGCCCGGCCCCGCCACCTGCCAACTTCGGTAACATGCGCGTCCTTTGGGTTGAGCGAGAACGGCATGGCAGACGACGCCCCGGACGGCGCCAAGGAAGCGGCACAGGCCGCTGGACAGTTCGCGTTCCTTGAAAACACGCTGCTGAAGAACCGCACGCTGACGATCATCGGCGAGATCGACACCGCGGTGGCCAGGCGAACCACCGAGAAACTGCTCGCGCTGGCGTTCGAGAGCGACGACCCCATCACCTTGTTCATCGGTTCGCCGGGCGGCCACGTCGAATCCGGCGACACGATTTTCGACATGATCCGCTTCATCAAGCCCGAGGTGCGCATCGTCGGCACCGGCTGGGTGGGAAGCATCGCCACGCACATCTACCTGGCGGTCGAACGGCAACATCGCTACGCGCTGCCGAACACCCGTTTCCTCATCCACCAGCCGGCCGGGGGCTTCGGCGGCGACGCATCGGACATCGAGATCCACGCTCGGGAAATCATCAAGACGCGGCAGCGCATCAACGGCATCATCGCCGAACAGACCGGCCAGCCGCTTGAGCGCGTGGAGAAGGACACGGACCGGGATCACTGGATGAGCGTCGAAGAATCCATCGAGTACGGGCTGGTCGGCAGCGTCGTCGAGTCCGCCGCCGATCTGCCGAACTAGACCGGCCGAGCCATGCAAACCGCCCGCATCGCCTTTGACGACCACGCCGTCAGCGGTCTGTTCATGCCGGCCGAGGCCGCGCACCGCGCCACGCTGGTGTTCGGCCACGGCGCCGGAGCGGACATGCGCCACCGCAGCATGGAAGCCATCGCCGCGGCGTTCGCGAGCATCGGCGTGGCTACGCTGCGCTACAACTTTCCGTTCAAGGAAGCCGGCAAGTCGCGGGTGGACGGCCAGGCCGTTTCCACCGCCACCGTCGCCGCGGCCTTGGCCCATGCCCGAAGCCAAGCCGAGGGGCCCCATCTGCTTGGCGGCCACAGCTTCGGCGGGCGCATGGCCTCGCACGCGGTCGTGGAGCACGGCTTGAACGTCGCTGGCCTGATCTTCTGCTCCTTCCCTCTGCACGGCGTCGGCAAGCCAAGCACCCGGCGCGCCGAGCATCTCGACCGGATCGACGCGCCCATGCTGTTCCTCTCCGGCAGCCGGGACGGCATGGCCCAGGCGCCGTTGCTCGAAGAAGTGGCGGCGCGGACGCGGGCCACGGTGCGCCGCCTCGACACCGCCGATCACGGCTACAAGGTGTTGAAGCGCACTCGGCAACGCAGCGACGACGTGTTCGAGGAGATCGCCAGCCACGCGGCCGCCTGGCTGAACTCCACGCTGACCGGCGAACCACGAGGCCGCAGGAGCGCAAGCGCATGAAACTCTGCACGTTCACCCACGGCCAGCGCACCCGCATTGGCGTCGTGGTCGGCGAACTGGTGATCGATCTGCCGGCGGTAGCCGGGCTGCCGGAGGACATGATCGCGTTCCTCGCCGCTGGCGACGAGGCGATGGCCGCGGCGCGGGAGGCGCAGACCCATCCCGAGGTGGCGTTTCCGGTGGCCGACGTGACCTTGCAGGCGCCGGTGCCGAGGCCGGGGAAGATTCTCGCCATCGGCCTGAACTACGCCGACCACGTGGCCGAATCCGGCGGCGAAGCGCCCACGGTGCAGATGTGGTTCAACAAGCAGCGCAACGCCGCCAACCGCCCCTACGGACGCATCAACAAGCCAGCGGTTTCCGACATGCTCGACTACGAGGGCGAGCTGGCGTTCGTCGTTGGCAAGCGCGCCAAGCACGTGCCCGCCGAACGAGCCCACGAAGTGATCGCCGGCTACTGCTGCGGCAACGACGTCAGCGTGCGCGACTGGCAAGCGGCGTCGCGCACCATGCAGATGGGCAAGTCCTTCGACACCCACGCGCCGTTCGGCCCGTGGATCGTCACCGCCGACGAAGTGGGCGATCCGCACGATCTCGGCATCCGCACCGTGGTGAACGACGAAACGCGGCAGAGCTCGAACACCTCGCACCTCATCTTCAACTGCTTCGACCAGGTGGAGCACCTCACCAAGGCGTTCACGCTGGACCCGGGCGACGTGATCTTCACCGGCACGTCTTCGGGCGTCGGTGCCGCCATGAAGCCGCCCAAGTGGCTGCAAGCGGGGGACGAAGTGACGGTGGAGATCGAGAAGGTGGGCTACATCCACCACACCGTGGCGGACGAAGACCCGCGAACCGTGATCGGCTAGACGCGCCTTGCCAAGGGAAAGCCGACTGCGTCGCTATGCTTGACTGACGGCCAACCGCCAACGACGGCGCTCGCCGACCCCCTCGCCGCGGCAGACGCCGCGGCGCGCAAGCCCAGCCAACGCATCCGCGGCGTCTTGCTCGCCGCTCTGCACCAGCGTCGCCGCTTCCGCCAAGCCGGTTTCCCCCAGGCGCCACATCCGGTCGAGCAGCAGCAGTTCCGGCAACGACAGAACGTCGTTGCGGCGCTCCTCCTCGACCACCAGGCGCACGAAGTCCAAGTCCGGCTCGGCGCGGCTCAACGTCAGCGTCACCCCGGTTTGGCCGTCGGCGTCGTAGTGCGGCGTCGAACGCCCGCAGCGAATCTGGTCGGCGAACACGGCGTCCACGCCGCGCGCCGTACGCTCGACGATGCCAGCGCGTTTGAGGGCGTCCGCCAGCAATGGATTGCGCGGGCGCGGCGGCGTGACCAGCAGGTTGTCCAAGCGCACGCCCTCGGGCAGGCCGCCGGGATTGGAGATGCGCATCTCGCCCGCTCGCCACTGCACATGCACCGCGCCGTTGCGGGTGTAGTCGCGGTGGGTCAGCGCGTTGGCCAACCCCTCGCGAAAACCGATCGCCGAGTAGTTGGGAACGCCCACGCGCACCATGCCGACCATCAGCTCCCGCTCGCTCCGGCGCGCCCGAACGCGAGCTTCCAGTTCCTCGTGGACGCGCAGCAGGGGCCAGCGAAAGAAATCGTTCACCTCCACCGCCGCGTCCGCGAGCGCTTGAAACGCCACCTCGTGCGTGGGCAGCCGTTCCGCCAGCACGTCTTCCCTGCCGAACAGCAACAAGCCCAGCACCCGCACCGCAACCTCGCCGTTCCACGTTCTCACGGCGCCGAGGGCCTTGGCGAGATCCAGGTCGCTCAAGCCGAGCAGCGCCTCGTCGCCGCCCCGGTTTTCGCGGATGGCGCGTCGATAGCGGGCGAATTCCAACGGCTCGAGGGCGTCGAGCCCCACATCGGGCAACTCCACCGCCGAGTGGTCGAACGTGCCGAAGTCGGCTTGCCGGGAGTTCATTTCGTGGAAGTGGAAGGGCACGCAGGCCGGCTTGCCGTCGCCGCCCAAGGCGCGGCGCAGATAGCGGCCATCCGCCGTGCCCACCGGAGCGCGGCCCCTGGGCACGCGAATCGCCAACACGTCCTTGCCTTCCAACACGAACCGCTCGGCGTTCACGGCAAGCGCCGGGCGCGTGCGGTTGCTCACCAAAGCCTGCACGCGCAACACGTCGGTTCCCGCGCTCTGGTGCCGTGGACGCGCGCCGGTGATCTCGCCATCGTCCTCCACGCCCAGCAACACCCAACCTTCGCGGCCGTCGTCGCGGTTCGCCATGCAGGCGACGGTTTCGACGAGCTCGCGGTCCGGCAAGCTGCCGCGCCGTTCGCTCTTGAACTCCACGGCAAGGGTTTCGCCGCCGGCGATGAGCGCCGCCAATTGCTCCGCGTTCACGCGCCGTATCGTAGCGCAAGCGCTCGGCAACGCCGGCGGCGGCAGGCAGCCAAGCCTAATCGGGCGCGGCCCCGCTCGGACTCTTCACCCGGGCCGCCAAGGCGCGAACGTGGTCGTCTTCGGTGTCGAGCCGGGCCAAGGCGCTGGCGAGTTCCAGCAGGTAGTCGAGGTTGGCGCCGCTCGGCCCTTTCGAGCGCATGATCTGGGCGGCGATGTCGTCCAGCGAAGCAGGGCCCAGGTACGCCGCGTTGTGCGCTGGCGCGACGTAGGTGACGCCTTGAACCGAGCGGCCGTCGTCGAGGCGAATGGCTACATCAAAGCGTTCGTAGCCGTTCTTTTCCCGATGGTCGAGGTGCGCGAAGACGGTCTCGTCCACCCGATAGGCAACGCCCACGCAGGCTTCCCCCGGCCGCGGAGTCAGAGTAGCGACTCGGCCCGGCGCTTCCGGCGTGCCCCGATGATCGTGGGAGCCCTGCCAGAAGCGCCGCGACCAGCCGCGAACGACGGCCCGGCAGCGCTCGTGATAGGGAAAGTCCGCACGCCAGATCAGCGAGCCGTAGCCGTAGACCCAGTGTTGGCGAGGCGAACTCGGCGAGGAACGCATCCGTCTGCGTCCTCGAGAAACCGCGCTTCAGATCGGCTGCGGGCCTTCGAACAGGCGCGGCAGGTAGCGGCGCGCCTTTCTGACCAGCTCCTCTTCCTTGGTGTCGCGGGCCGGCTGGCAGGCGATGCGATGCTTCATCCACCGCCAAAGCCGCCCTATGCCGGGGTCGCTGGCCGCCACGCGCTCGCTTCCGGTCAGCCCGAGGCGGCGGTTCACCCAGTCTGCGAGTTCGGCAGGAGTCGCCAAGTCGAGCAATCGGCGACGACGGCGGTAGTTCTGACGCGCCGCGCCCCGATGCGCGTGGCCGTGCCGCTTCATCTGCCCCAGAATGCGTCGGGAAGCGCGGGTGTCGCGCATCAGCGCGTCCAGATCGGTGCGCAAGCCCGCCAGCAAGTCGCGCCACTCGGCGCTGCCGGACGCCTTCTCCATGAGCGTGCCGATGGCGTGGGCGGCACGGTCGCGCTCGCCCATGCCGCCGTGCCGCGCCTTGTCGAAGATCGCCTGCCAAACCGCCAGATCGCGCACCCGGTTGTTTCGGCACGGGCACAGTCCGCGCAACACCTCGCAACGTTCGCGGTGCCCGCCTTCGTTCAGCGCCGCAATCAGGCTTTCGACATCCAACGCTTTGCCCATGCCCGCGATACTACTACCAAGTCTTTTGGATTGGTGCTAGTTGGAACGAGAGCAGGGGCGGTGTTGGCGGGCCAGACGGCTTTGGCTACGGCGGAAGAACCGTGCAGCGCCGAGGCTTAGGCCGCACCCGGCGATGCCGAATGCGGCCTTGAAGCGCCTACGCCGCTTCGACTTCGATGGTGCGGGCCTGGGCCTCGGCCACCTTGCCGATGGCGATGCTCACCACGCCGTCCTTGGCGCTCGCGTCGATCGCGGCAGGGTTGGCGTCCTCGGGCAGCCGGAAGCTGCGCGTGAACTTGCCGTAGCTGCGCTCCCGGCGGTGGACGCGGCCGTCTTCGTCGTTGGCGAAGCGCCGTTCGCCGGAGACGTGCAGCACGCCGCTCTTCAGTTCGATGCGGACGTCCTTCGCGTCGACGGCCGGCAGTTCCACCTCGACGCGGTAGGCGTCCTTGGTTTCGCGGATGTCCACCAGCGGCTGCCAGCGATGCACGTTGCCATTCGCATTCGCGCCGGCGAACGCATCGCGGTCGAAGAGCTGGCTCAGTTCACGGAACGGATCCCAGCGCACGATGTTCATGTTCATTTCGGTCTCCTCTTGAGATGAAGGTTGGTACGTTCGCCAAAGTATGGGCCGCGCCAGCGGAAACAAAGACTTGAAATCGACGAGCGACGCCCCACGCACGACGGTAAAACCGGCGAACTCCTTGTATGCTCACAGCCCATGCCCACTGCCCGAGACTTGCCGTCGAACGTTCAGCGTTCGCTCACGCGGCTTGCCGAATCGTTCAGGCCTTCGGGAGCGGCACCGGCGGTTGGACGCCCCTCGACGCCATCATCCCCGCTTTGATGGCGTCCGACGACTTCGGAAAGCCCGTGGACGAGGAGTCCGCCGCGACGGTGCTCGAAGAGCTCTGCGCCAGCGGCTACATCGAGAAAGGGCTGGGCGAGTTCCGCCCGGCCCTGCCGTCACTGGCGTCGCACTTCAAGGCCGTTCAACTCGATCTGGCGCCGAACAACCAAGTGGTCCGGGCCGTGCGCACGGCACTGTCCGATCGCGACCATCATCAACCGCATGGACCTGGCGGCTAACGCTAGCGCCCAGCGGCGCTGCCGGAGTTGCGCGGGTCGGCAACGCCGATCAAGGCATCGCCCAAGCGCATCGTCGAGTTCGCGTCGCCAACGCGGAAGGGAACCTCGCGCAGTTCCACATGGCCGAACTTGCCCAGCCGCTTCGCCGCCTTGGGCGTCAGCCGGTCCGCTTCGTAGATCACCGCGTTCGGCATCCACTGGTGGTGGAATCGGGGCGCGGCCACCGCAGCGGCCAGATCCATGCCGTGGTCGAGCACGTTCACCAGCACCTGCAGCACGGTGGTGATGATGGTGCTGCCGCCGGGAGAGCCGGTCACCAGGTATGGTTCGCCCTCGCGCATGACGATGGTCGGCGTCATCGAACTCAGCATGCGCTTGCCAGGCTCGATGGCGTTGGCGTCGCCGCCGAGCAGTCCGAAGGCGTTGGCGACGCCGGGCTTGCTGGAGAAGTCGTCCATTTCGTTGTTGAGCAGAAAGCCAGCGCCGGGGACGACGATCTTCGAGCCGTAGCTGAGGTTCAACGTCGTCGTGTAGGCCACGGCGTTGCCAGCGGCGTCCATCACCGAGACGTGGGTGGTTTCGGTTCCTTCTTCGGGCCAGGCCCGGCCAGCGCCGATGGCTTCGGACAGCGACGCCTTGCGCGGGTCGAAGTCCGCGAAGCGCTCACGGGCGTATTTCTTGTCGACGAGCATCGCCGCGGGAACTTCGTGGTAGTCCGGATCGCCCAGGTGCTCGGCGCGGTCGGCATAGGCTCTGCGCTCCGCTTCGACCATCAGGTGAACCGTCGCCGGGCTGCCGAAGCCAAGGCTCGCCAGGTCGTAGGCTTCCAGCATGTTCAGCATCTGCACCACCAGCAGCCCGCCCGAGGACGGCGGCGGCATGGACAGAATCTCGTAGCCGCGGTAGGTGCCGCGCACCGGCTGGCGCCAGATCGGGCGGTAGTCCGCCAGGTCGCGCTTGCTCACCAGTCCGTCGCCGCGCTTCATCTCGGCGACGATGAGATCCGCGGTGCGCCCGGCGTAGAAGCCGTCGCGGCCGGTTTCGGATATCCGCCGCAGCGTGCCGGCCAGATCCGGCTGCAGGAACGGATCGCCGGCGGCGTAGGCGCTGCCGTCGGGCTTTGCGAACTTGGCGGCGCTGGCCGGATAGGGGGCGAACGCCTGCCGCTGCCGTTGCAGCTGGCCGGCGATGTCCTCCGGCAGCGCAAAGCCCTGTTCGGCCAAGCGCAGCGCCGGCGCAATCACCTCCTGGCGCGACAGCGTGCCGTGCCGTGCAAGCACCTCCAGCAAGCCAGCCACGGTTCCCGGCACGCCGACGGCGAGGTGCGACGCCGTGGAGAGCCCCTCCACCACCTCGCCGTTGTCGTCCAGATACATGTCCCGCCCGGCGGCGAACGGCGCGGTTTCCCGATGATCGTTCGCCACCACGCGACCGTCGGCCAAGCGGATCACCATGAAGCCGCCGCCGCCGAGATTGCCAGCAGAGGGATAGGTGACCGCCAGGGCGAAGCCGGCCGCCACGGCCGCGTCGATGGCATTGCCGCCACGGCCGAGGATCTCCGCGCCGACCTCCGAAGCCAGCGGCGAGCGGGTTGCGACCACGCCGCGTTTGCCGTGCGCGACTTCCCGTTCCGCCGCGAACGCGAAGACCAGCCCAAGCGTCGCTGCCAAAACCGTGCCGGCCTTGGCGAGCCGATGCAAGCCGCGAATACCGCTGCTCAGAATCGGCTGGTTGGTCGCGGACGCTCGCGGGTTCGAAAGTCGTGGCATGGGATCTCCTACTGGGCTGGGCTTGGGATGCCGCGCCGACTTGCTGCCGGCCCGGACTTTGTCGAAGCCTAGCAATCCGCCTTGCTTGGCAGCAAGGAGGTGGCGTCAGACGGCCCCAAGGTCACTTCTAAGCGGAAACTACGGCGAGGCCGCCTCGGCCAGCGCTGCCCGGGCGTCGACGTAGGCCTGCTCGGAAATGGCGTGGTAGCCGCGCACGTTGGCCAGAAACGTCTGGTAGGAAGCCAGAATGCGCTGGCTCAGTTCGTCGTCTCCAGCGGCTTCGAGCAGCACTTCGCGGGTGAGTTCCCGGAACCGGCGCAGCACGTCGTCGGGCAGACGCCGCACCTCGACGCCCTGCTCGCGCAAGGACTTCAATGCCCTGGCGTTGCGGGCGGTGAACTCGTCGAGCATGTCCTGGTTGCTGGCCCGGCAGGCGCTATCGAGAATCGCCCGCAGGTCGGCCGGCAGGCTGGCGAGCGCCTCGGCGTTGACGATGGCTTCCAAGGTGGCGCTCGGCTCGTGCCAGCCGGGGTAGTAGTACAGCTTGGCGATCCCCTGCAGGCCGAAAGCGAGGTCGTTGTAGGGGCCCACCCACTCGGTGGCGTCGATGACGCCGGTTTGCAGCGAGGTGAACAGTTCGCTGCCCGGCAAGGAAACGGCAACGCCTCCGGCGCGCTGGAAGATCTCGCCGCCGAAGCCGGGGATGCGCATCTTCAGTCCCTGGATGTCCGCCACGGAGTCGATCTCCTTGTTGAACCAGCCGGCCATCTGCGTGCCGGTGTTGCCGGCGGCGAAGGGCACGACGCCGAACGGCGCGTAGAGTTCGCGCCACAGCTCCAAGCCGCCGCCGTAGTGCAGCCAGCCGTTGGTCTCCTGGGCGTTCATGCCGAAGGGCACGGTGGCGAACATCGCCGCCATGCGCATCTTGCCGCGCCAGTAGTAGGCGGCGCCGTGGCCCATCTCGGCAGTGCCTTGGGCGACGGCGTCGAACACCTCGAAGGCTGGCACCAGTTCGCCCGCGGCGTAGACCTTGATCGTGAAGCGGCCGGCGGACATCGCCTGCACGGACTGCGCCAGCCGTTCCGGGGCGGTGCCCAGGGCGGGCAGATTCTTCGGCCAGGTGGTGACGAGCTTCCACTCGACGGTTGGCAGCGGCGAGGCATTGGCGAGAGCGCCTTCGTCGCTGCCGACCGGCCGCTGCCCGCAGCCCGGCAGAACGATCAGTGCCGCCACGAATGCCAAGCTGCCCAACCCCGCCAGCAGGTGGCGCGTTCGCTCGCCCATGCTCAACTTCCCGTTTCCAAGTTCGCGTGCGCCAGCATAAGCCACTTCGGGCCAGCGGCGGCGAAGTTGACCTGCACCCGGGTGCGGTCGCCGTGGCCTTCGGCTTCCACCACCACGCCGTCGCCGAACTTGGGATGGCGAACGAACTGGCCGATGCGCACGCCGTCTTCCTCGTCGGCGCCGTCCGCGCCGTTGCGCCGCTGCCGGCTGGCGCGAAAGGGCCTTGAGACGCTGCCGCCGACGCGAACCTCCTCCATGCACGAAGGCGGTATCTCGTCGAGAAAGCGGGAAGGCCAGTTGCGCGTGGACGCGCCGTAGATGCGCCGGGTTTCCGCGTAGGTGAGGTAGAGCTGGCGCATCGCCCGGGTGATGCCGACGTAGGCCAGACGACGCTCTTCCTCCATGCGCCCGGACTCTTCCTCGGCGCGGCGGCTTGGAAACAGCTTCTCTTCCATGCCGGCGATGAACACCAGCGGGAACTCCAGGCCCTTGGCGGAGTGCAGCGTCATCATCTGCACGGCCGGGCCGCCGCTTTGGTAGTCGCCGCTCTCCAAGGCGGCTTGGTCGAGGAACTCCGCGAGTTCCGAGACTGGGCGCTCGTCCTCCTCGCCGGCGCTTCCGTCGAGAGGAAACAGCAGCGCGTGGCTGAACTGGCGGCAGGCGTGAACCAGCTCTTCCAGGTTCTCCTTGCGGATGGCGCCGCGTTCGCCGCCTTCCCGGCCGTGGTGCTCCATCAGGCCGCTGGCGTTGACGCACTGTTCCGCGATTTCGTGCAGGGAGGCGTCGCGCACGGCTTCGGCGATGTCGTCGATCAGACGCAGGAAACCGGCGACGGAACTTGAGGCCCGCCCTTTGAGCAGACCTTCCGAGATGCCCGTCTTGGCCGCCTGCCAAAGCGACAGCTGGCGGGATCGGGCGATGTCGCGCAGGGCCTGCACGGTGACGCCGCCAATGCCCCGGGGCGGCGTGTTGACGACGCGCTCGAAGGCGACGTCGGCATGGCGCTGGCCGACCAGGCGCATGTAGGCCAAGGCGTTGCGGATTTCGGCGCGTTCGTAGAAGCGCAGGCCGCCGTAGATGCGGTAGGGAATGTCGGCGCGCAGGAAGGCTTCCTCGATCACCCGCGACTGGGCGTTGGAGCGGTACAGCACCGCCACCTCGGGGGCGCTGCCGCCGTCGTCCATCCAGCTCTTGGCGCGATCGGCGATGAAGCGGGCTTCGTCCAGATCGTTGTAGCCGGCGTAGCAGTAGATGGGTGCGCCGTCGCCGGAATGCGTCCACAGGTTCTTGCCGAGGCGCTCGGAGTTCCTGTCGATGAGCGCGTTGGCGGCGCGCAGAATGGTGCCGGTGGAGCGGTAGTTCTGCTCCAGGCGCACGGTGCCGACGGGTTCCTCGCCGGCGAAGTCGCGCTGGAAGTGGTGGATGTTCTCGATCCTGGCGCCGCGCCAGCCGTAGATGGACTGATCGTCGTCGCCCACCGCCCACACCTTGCCGGCGCTTCCGGCCAGCACGCGCAGCCACGCGTACTGAATGCCGTTGGTGTCCTGGAACTCGTCCACCAGCAGATGCCGGAAACGACGCTGGTAGTGTTCGAGCAGATCGGGCTTTTCCAGCCACAGTTCGTGGCTGCGCAGCAGCAGTTCGGCGAAGTCCACCAGCCCCCCCTGCCGACAAAGCTGCTCGTAGGCGGCGTAGATCCTGGCGTGGGTTTCGGCGAACAGGTCCCCGCCTTGGACGACCAAGTCCTTGGCGCGACGGCCTTCGTCCTTCTGCGCGTTGATGAACCAGGCGGCCTGGCGCGCCGGCCACTTCTGCTCGTCCAGCTGCAACTCGCGCACGACGCGCTTCACCAGCCGCAGCTGGTCCTCGGCGTCGAGGATCTGAAAGTTCTGCGGCAGCTGGGCGTCCTGCCAATGCATGCGCAGCAGCCGGTGGGCGATGCCGTGGAAGGTGCCTACCCACATCGCCCTTGCCGGCCCTTCGAGCAGCCGTTCCACCCGGCCGCGCATCTCGGCCGCGGCCTTGTTGGTGAACGTCACCGCCAGAACGCTGCTTGGCGACACCTGCTCGGCCTCCACCAGCCAGGCGATGCGATGCACCAGCACGCGGGTCTTGCCGCTGCCGGCCCCGGCGATCACCAGCAGATTGCCGAGCGGCGCCGCCACCGCTTCGCGCTGGCGGTCGTTCAAGCCTTCAAGGATGTGCGTGATGTCCAAGTTCTTGCTGGCCGCGTGCTGGATGGTTGAACAGCATGATAGCCCGTGTTTCACTCGACGGTCACGGATTTCGCCAGATTGCGCGGCTGGTCGACGTCCGTGCCTTTCAGCACCGCCGTGTGGTAGGCAAGCAGTTGCAGCGGCACGGTGAAAACCACCGGCGCCAGCAGCCGGTGGACCGTCGGAACTTCGATCACCGTCACCCCTTCGGCGTCGGCGATGCCGGCCTCGGCGTCGGCGAAGACGTACAGCTGGCCGCCTCGGGCGCGCACCTCCTCCAGGTTCGACTGCACCTTCTTCACCAGTTCTCCCCCCGGCGCCACCGCCACCACCGGCATGTCCTCGTCCACCAGCGCCAGCGGGCCGTGCTTCAGTTCCCCGGCCGGGTAGCCCTCGGCATGGATGTAGGAAATCTCCTTCAGCTTCAGGGCGCCCTCCAGGGCCACCGGATAGTGGGCGCCGCGGCCGAGGAACAAAGCGTGGTGGCGGTGCATGAACCGCACCGCCAGGCGGCGGATGCGACCGTCAAGGGCCAACGCCTGCTGCACGGCGTCCGGCAGTTCGCGCAGGGCGTCCACCAGTTCCCGTTCGACGGCGGCGGAGAGGCCGGTGCGCCTCGCCAGCAGGATCGCCAGCATCATCAGCACGGCCAGCTGGGTGGTGAACGCCTTGGTGGAGGCGACGCAGATCTCGGCGCCGGCCTCGGTGGGAAAGGCGATGTCCGACTCGCGCACCTGGGTGCTGGTGTTGACGTTGCAGACCGTCAGCGTGTGGGCGAAGCCAGCGCTTTGGGCGATGTCGTGGGCCGCCAGCGTGTCCGCGGTTTCGCCGGACTGCGAGATGGTGACGAACAAGCCCCCGGGCGGCGTTACGAACCGGCGGTAGCGGAACTCCGAGGCGATCTCCACGTTGCAGGGGATGCCGGCCAGCTCTTCGATCCAGTAGCGGGCGATGCAGCCGGCGTAGTAGGCCGTGCCGCAGGCGGCAATGGTGACGGCCCTGGTGGCATCGAGCACCGGCTTGACGTCGATGCCGAACGCCTGTTCCAGCACCCGGTTTCTTCCCAGCCGGCCCTCCAGGGTGTTGCGTATGGCGGCGGGCTGTTCGTGGATTTCCTTCTCCATGTAGTGCCGGTACTTGCCCTTCTCCGTGGCGCTGCCGTCCTGGCGCACGCGCACGGTGGCGCGCACCACGGAGCGGTTGTCGGCGCTCCAGACGTTGATGCTGTCCGGGCGCAAGTCCACCAGGTCGCCCTGCTCCAAGTAGATGAAGCGATCGGTGACGGCGCGCAGCGCCAAGGCGTCCGAGGCGATGAAGTTCTCGCCGATGCCGACGCCGACCACCAGCGGGCTGCCGGCCCGGGCGGCGACGATGCGGTGCGGATCGTCCTTGGCAACGACGCCGAGCGCGTAGGCGCCGTCCAGCCGCTGCACCGCCTTCAGCACCGCCTCGAACAGATCCTGTTCCTCCTCAAAGCAGCGCTCCACCAAGTGCGCCACGACTTCGGAATCCGTGCGCGACTCGAAGACGAAGCCGTCCAGCCGCAGTTCGTCGCGCAGCTCCTCGAAGTTCTCGATGATGCCGTTGTGGACCAGGCCGACCCGGCCCCGGGAAAGGTGCGGATGCGCGTTCTCCACCGCTGGAGGGCCGTGGGTTGCCCAGCGGGTGTGGGCGATGCCGGTGTGCCCGCGCAGCGGCTCTTCCTTGAGACGCGCTGCCAGTTCCTTGACCCGCCCGACGGTGCGCTGGCGGGCAATGGAATCCGTGCCGTTGGCGGTCACCGCGATGCCGGCGGAGTCGTAGCCGCGGTATTCCAGCCGTTGCAGCCCTTCGAGAAGAATGGCCGGCACGTCCCGCCCCGCCACTGCGCCGACGATGCCGCACATCGCTCAACGGCCCTCGCGCCGTTTGGCTGGCGGCGTCCAGCCCTGGATGTTGCGCTGCCGAGCGCGGCCGACGGCGAGTTCGCTGCGCTTCACCGGCGTGGTGATGGTGGAACCGGCGCCGACGTAGGCTTCGTCCTCGATCGCCAGCGGCGCCACCAGCGTGGCATTGGTGCCAACGAAGACGCCGTCGCCGATTTCCGTGCGGTGCTTGTCGACGCCATCGTAGTTGCAGGTGATCGCCCCAGCGCCGATGTTGCATCCAGCGCCCACTGTGGCGTCGCCCAGATAGGCCAGGTGGTTTGCCTTGCTGCCAGCGCCCAGTTCGGCCTGCTTGGTCTCCACGAAGTTGCCGATGTGAACGTCCGCGGCAAGCACCGTGCCGGGGCGCAGTCGGGCGTAGGGGCCAACACGACAACCGGGGCCGATGGTCGCGCCGTCGATGCAGCACATCGGCCGTATCTCGGCGCCGTCGCCAATGCGCGCATCGCGGACGATGCTGCCAGCGCCGATGCGCACGCCTTCGCCGAGCACCACGTCGCCTTCCAGCACCACGTTGACGTCGATGCAGCAATCCACGCCGGCGCTGACCCGGCCGCGGATGTCCAGCCGCTCAGGGTCCAAGAGCGCCACTCCGGCGGCCATCAGCGCCGCCGCCTGCTGGCGCTGGAAGTGCCGCTCCAGCCGCGCAAGCTGGCTGCGATCGTTGATGCCGAGGGCGGCTGCGCCGTTGCCAGCGCGAACGCCGGTGATCTTCACGCCGCGCTCTGCCGCGAGTGCCACGACGTCGGTCAGGTAGAGCTCGCCCTGGGCGTTGTTCGGCGTCAGCGCCTGCAACAACTCCGCCAAGAGCGCCCTCGGCGCGGCCAAGGTGCCGGCGTTCACCTCGCCGATGGCCAGCTGATCGCTCGTGGCGTCGCTCTCCTCGACGATGCCGACGACCTGCCCGCCGCGACGCAGTATCCGCCCGCCGAAACCGTTTGGCTGCGCCAGCTGCGCGCCGACCAGCGCAAGCCCTTGCCGGCCGGCCGCCACGCAGTCGCGCAGCGTCTGCTGCTCGATCAGCGGCACGTCTCCGAGCAGCACCAGAACGAGGGCGTTCTCGGCGACGTGGGGAAGCGCCTGCAGAACGGCATGGCCGGTACCCAAGCGCGGTTCCTGATGCACCCAGGAAATGTCGGAGCGATCGGCGAAGCAAGCGGTTACTTCGCTGGCACTGGCACCGACCACGACGTGTACCCGGTCGGCTTCCACATGCGCCGCCGCATCCAAGACATGCGCCAAAATCGGTCGGCCAGCCAGCGGCTGCAACACCTTCGGAAGCCGCGAGCGCATCCGCGTTCCTGCGCCGGCGGCCAGTACGATTACCTCCAACCTCATGGGGTGCGCTTAGTCCCGTGGCAAACGTTGCTATTATAGAGACGCCCACCGTCGCCCGTGCGTTCATTGTGTCGCTTGGTGCGGGGCAACTCGCAAGTCGGTAGTCGCCGCGCGGTACTCGCGCCAGCGAGTCTGGCGATGCGGCCTTCCCAATCGCAGGTTGAACAAGCCGTCCAGCCGGGCGGGGCGCGGATGTCCGTCCAGACCCGGCAGCTCGAACGTTCGGCAGCCCGATGTGGCACCAGCTTTGACAGCCGGGAGGGCTCAGATGAGGCGCAGGCTGCCGTCACTTTCAGCGATCTCGCACATGCCGAAAGGCCGATGTCGCTGCGACTCCGAAACCGGACCGTCCATGCTGGCGGCATGTACGAAGACGAGATCGGTCGCGTTGCTTTCGACGAACCGGACATGGTGCGGTACCTGCTCGCCCTGCTGCCGGCGGACGCCGTGGCCGGGCTGGACACGCGGTGCCTGCGCCGGCTGCCCACCGAACGCATCGGACGCGGCGCCCGCCGGCGCGTGGCGGACATGGCCTGGGCCGTCGGCGCGCCGACGCCCGAGCGCCCGGACGCCGAGGCGCTTGTGGTCATTGAGTTCCAGTCTGCGCCCCATGCCCGCATGGCGCTGCGCATGGAGACCTACGTGGCGCTGCTGCGCCAGGACATGGCGGACGAACTGCCGGCCGCCGCCGGGCTGCCGCCCGTGCTGCCGGTGCTGGTCTACACCGGCGACCGCCGGTGGCGGCCGGCGGGGCTGCGGCAGCTGACCGCCCCGGTTCCGGCCGGGCTGCGGCGCTGGCAGCCGGAGCTGGAGATGCTTCCGGTTGACGCGGCGGCGCTGAGCGCGGAGGATGGCCGCGTCAACCCGGCCGCGGCGCTGCTGCGCCTGCAGCGCTGCCGGCTCCCGGCGCAGCTGCCGGGGCTGACCGCGGCGCTGTTCGGCGCCCTGCGGCGGGAAGGTATGGAGCTGCTCGCCGAGCGGCTGTCGGAGGTGCTGATGCGCATGCTGGTGGAGCGCTTCGGCGGCGACGAGACGGGCGAGCGGCACGAACGGGAACTGCGGCTGGCGCTGCGCAACATGGAGGAACCGGCGATGCTGGCGGAAAGAGTGACGCAATGGCGCCAGGAGGCGCTCGACGAGGGCAGGAGGCTGGGCGTCTCCGAGGGCAGGAGGCTGGGAGTCTCCGAAGGCATGTCGCACGAGCGGGCGCTGTTGCGGCGCTTGGCGGCGCGTCGGTTCGGCGTTGCGACGGGTGATGCGCTGGCGGCGCTGCTGGCGAACGAGGAGGACGTCGAACGGCTCGCGGAAGTGGGCGATCTGGTGGTCGACTGCCCGAGCGGGGAGGATCTGCTGCGGCGCGGCAGAGGTCTGCTCAACGGCGACCTGGAACGGCATCCACATTGAACATGCCGATTAGCGGCGGAGGAGGAGGCTGCAACGAGCGGAGACTCGCGGCTGCGAGCAGCGTCCCACGTTGGTTTCGCAGCCTCGAGTGTCTGGGGCGCAGCCTTGCTGACGCGTCCATAGCGCCATCGCATCGGTGATCACGGACCGACGGGCTTGTCGCCACCACTTAGTGTTCCGAGATTCAAGACGTCCATGGCCGTGCCTAGACCGCCAGCCGATGCGCCCATCACCAAGGCGGTTATTGCCGCCGCTGGCACGGGCACCCGCTTTCTGCCGGCCACCAAGGCGATTCCGAAGGAGATGATCCCGCTGATCGATCGGCCCATCATCCAGTACGTCGTCGAAGAGCTGGCGGCGAGCGGCGTTCGCGACGTGGTGTTCGTCAGCCGCTGGGACAAGAAAGTCCTTGAGGACCACTTCGATCTGCACCCCACCTTGGAAGACGCGCTGGCCGTTTCCGGCAAGGAACGCCACTTGGCCGAGACGCGCCGCGCCAGCGAGCTGGTGAACGCCGTCTACATCCGCCAGCGCGGGCCCTACGGCAACGGCACGCCGGCACTGAACGCGGCGCCGCTGGTGGCGGGGGATCCGTTCGTCTATGCGTTCGGCGACGACCTGGTGCATTGCCAGCCGCCGTTCGCGCAACAGTTGATCGACCAGTATCGAAAGACGCCGGGCGTCATCCTCGGGGTGCAGGAAGTCGACCCTGCCGAAGTGCCCAGCTACGGCATGGTCGAGACGGACGACAGCGGGCGCGTGACGCGGATCGTGGAGAAGCCCGCGCCATCCGCGGTGACCTCCAACCTCGTCGGTTTCGGGCGCTACGTCCTGCCCGGCGAGATCATCGACTCTCTCGCCCAGCTGCCGCTGGGCCGGGACGGCGAACTGTGGCTGATGGACGCCATCGACGCCTACATGAAGGATGGCGGCCACGTCTACGCCTGTCCGGTTCGAGGCGGGCGCTGGCTGACCACCGGCGACCCGGTGAACTACCTCGAAGCGCTGTTCCACTACGGCCTGCGCCGGGACGACCTGAAGGGCGACCTGGAACGCATCCTGCGGCGTGTCGTGCGCGAGCTGGACGCCGACGACGACCCCTCCGCTTCGCTGCAAGATCCTCCATGAGGACTCGGCAGGGTTGCAGTGCCCTCGCCTGCCTGGGGGCGCTCCTGGCGGTCGCTTCCTGTGCGCCGGCGCCACCGAAAGACGCCGACTGGGCCGTCTATCTTGGCGACCCGGGGCGCCGGCACCACTCGCCGCTGACGCAGATCGACCGCAGCAACGTCGGCCAGCTGGAGCTGGCGTGGAGCTACCGCTCCGGCGAGCCCGAGGGCACGATGTACACCAGTCCCCTGGTCGTCGACGGCGTCTTCTACGGCTTGTCGCCGAGCCTTGTGGCGTTTGCGCTGAACGCCGCCAGCGGCGAGGAGATCTGGCGCGCCGAGTTGGGCTTGGCGCCCGGCATGCAACGCGGCCTGATGTGGTGGCAGAAGAACGGAGACCAGCGCATCTTCTTCACCGCCGGACGCGAACTTCTGGCGCTGAACGCCGCCGACGGCAGCCTGGTGCAGAGCTTCGGCACCGGCGGCCGCCTGGACATCACCCCCGAAGACGACCGCGGCGGCCACTTCGCCGTCACCGTGCCCGGCGTTGTTTTCGAGGACATGATCATGCTCGGCTTCTCCACCTCGGAGTGGGCCGATTCCTTCCCCGGCTCGATACGCGCCTTCAGCGCCATCGATGGCCGGCTGGTTTGGCAGTTCAACACCATTCCACCAGCCGGTGCGCCGGGTTCAGAAACCTGGGCCGAAGGCGCTCTCGCCAAGGCCGGTGGCGCGAACGTCTGGTCCGGCATGGCCTTGGACGAAGAACGCGGGATTCTGTTCGCGCCCACCGGATCGGCGACGCCGGACTTCGTGGGCGCAGACCGCTTGGGCGACAACCTCTACGCCAACTGCCTCGTCGCCCTCGACGTGCGCAGCGGCGAACTGAAGTGGCACTACCAGGTGGTGCGCCACGACCTCTGGGACCGGGACAATCCGGCGCCGCCAACGCTGGTGCAGCTGCAGCGCGACGGCAGCACCATCGACGCGGTGGCGCTGACCACGAAGTCCGGCCACCTCTACGTCTTCGACCGGGAAACCGGCGAGCCCCTGTACCCGATCGTCGAAGTGGAGACGCTGCCAAGCACCATGCCGGGGGAAGTTCCCGCGCCCAGGCAGCCGCTGTCCACCGTCGCCTTCAGCCGCCAGACCTTCGAGCCGACCCGGCGCACGCCGGAGGCGACCGCCCACGTTCTGCAAGCCATCGCCGACTACGACATCCGACCGTGGGCGCCGCCAAGAGTCGGCACCGTGCTCATCTACCCTTGGTACGACGGTGGCGCGGAGTGGGGCGGTTCCGCCTTCGATCCGGCGCAGAACCGTCTGATACTGAACGCCAACGACGCCGCCGGCATTCTCACGCTGGACGAGATTCCCGCCGGCTTCAGCAACTACGGCAGCTACGCCAGGCATTGCGGCAGCTGTCACGGCGCGAACCTGGAAGGCACGGACGCCGGAGTGGCCCTCGACGGCCTGCGCGAGCGCATGAAGTTCGACGAGGTGCGCCGCATCGTCCTTGAAGGCAGCGGCCGAATGCCCGGCTTCGCGCACTTGAGCGACGCGGAGCGAAACGGCATCTTCAGAGTCGTCATGGCCGAGGAACTGGCGAAGGACGAACCCACCGACGAAGTCACCTACTCCCACTGCTGCTACGTCTATCTGCGCGATCACGAAGGTCTGCCCGGCAACACGCCGCCCTGGGGCACGCTGAACTCCATCGACCTGGCCAGCGGCGAAATCGTCTGGAAGGTGCCGTTCGGCAACTTCCCGACGCATCCCGAACTCGGCTACGGGGCCATCAGCTACGGCGGCCCGGTGGTCACCGCCTCCGGCCTGATCTTCATCGCGGCGACCCCGGACCGGAAGTTCCGCGCCTACGACACCCGCGACGGGCGCGTGCTGTGGGAAACGGAGTTGACCGCCGCCGGCTTTTCGACACCCGCGGTCTACAGCGTCGACGGCAGACAATACGTCGCCATCGCAGCTGGCGGCGGCAGGATGGGGCCGCCGTCCGGTTCCGACTACTTCGCCTACCGCCTGCCGGATGCGGCATTGGACTGAATGCCACTGGCGCTGGCTTGGGGATGCCACTCGGAGTCGTTGATGCGCCTGATGACCGTGCCGAATAACGTACTGCACAGACTGCTGCCGAAGAGGATGCCGATGGTGCTGAGAACGAACCTGCACACAACCGCTGTACTAGCCATCGCGCTAGCGGCCTGTCACGTCGCCGCCGATCACTTCGGCGGTCTGGGCACTTGCCCCGAGTTTCACGCCCCGGAATCCGGCGAATTCCGACTTGAGGAAAACCTTGTCGGCGTCGGCACCAACCTAGATATTCAGTCGCCGGACGGCACGCCGTTCGGACTGCTGGACGAACGGGTGCTCACCATCGGCACCGAGTACCGGGTCCTCAACCACGATGAGGAACTCGTCGCGACGGCCAAACAGAAGGTGATCTCGTGGGGCGTCAGCGTACGAGTCGACGATTGCCTTGGCAGGCACATGGCGACCATTGAGGAACGGGTGTTCCCGCTCTGGCGCGTGCGCACCACCTACGAGATCCTCGATCCTTCGGGCCGCCAAGTCGCTCGCTCGGACAAGACCGATTTCATGGGCGTCGACATGGAGTTCGTCGACCCAGACGACAACGTGCTGGGCCGCATCGAGCGATCGTTGATGGGCGGCATGCTCTACGACGTGTGGAACGGCAGCATCACCGACGGTTCTCCCGACGCCATGATCGTGCTGGCCGTGGCGGCCGCGCTCAAGAGTCGCGCCGACAACAAGCGATCGGAGAATTGAGTCAAAAACACAGGATGTTTCGCTACATGGATCAAGTGCGGCTTGAGGTTGTCTCTAACTTCTTCCGTATTCGTTTCTCCGCGCTCCGGGTGATCGTCTTTGTCGCCAAGAAGCCGAAGAAGCGGCTTTTCTCGACAATTCTGGTGACCTTCGGCTCGGTCGGTGTGTCGATGTGCATACCGCCACTGTCAATCACCAAGCGATAGGTGCCGTGCCTGAAGTCGATTCGCGTCTCTGCGCAGTCCCAGCCAAGTTCTCGCACAAGATCTTGTGCCGCCTGATCTTGCTTCGGCGACCAGTCGTCCTGGGTATCGAATAGCTCGCGCAGCGGCCTTGGTCTCGGCGATGGCACGCCCAAGTCGAAATCCGAGCCCGCCATCCGGTGCGAGAGCGATGCCATCCGGTCGGAGACAGCCGCACCAAGTCCGGCGACATCGCGCAGTTTCGCGGGCACCCCCAACCATCTGTCGCGTACGCCGAAGAGAATGGCCGCGGCCAGCAGGTCCACCTCATTGAGTTCGTCGTGCTCGAAGTCCAGCAGATCCGTGCAGCTTTCGCGCAGGAAGAAGAGGATCATCGATCGTGCGAGCGGCGACTGGTGGCGTGAGAACAACTCGCTGATCGTGGCTGCCCCAAGTCCGGTCAGCGATACGAGCGTGTCGAACAGTTTTCTTACGCCCGCCTTGGCGCGCTGATCCAGAGTCTCCAGTTCCGCCTCAAGGTACGACAACGCCACGTCTTGCGCACTCAGCGAGTCGCCAGCACCGCGCCATTCGACTAATCTATCCACGATGCCCCAGAAGAGACGCTCATGCGGTTCGGCCCGCCTTTCATCCGCCCCACCCGATGACATCGAGCCAACGCCTGTTTGCGCCCACGTAGAGAGTGCATTCAATGGCGTTTGCGTCATCGGGGTAGCGTCGGCCGGATCGAATGCAGCTGAACATGCGCGCATCGACAACGCGCCGCGGTTGCCAAGATGCAGAAACAGTGCAGCCACGGCGCCAGTAGCGAGAGGCGCTTGCAGCGGCGTGTCCCGCTGGATTGGAGCTTCGCTCGGTGGCCAATGCGCGGTGGAGGTTCGAGTGAAAGCCCTCCCGTTTACACTGCGCTTGAAGTCCGCTAGCGCCACGTTCCCGTAGTCCTTCGCGTCGGCCTCGGTCTCCTTCTTGTCGGCTTCCGATGCGAACAGGATGCGCTTGATGCACGTGGTGGGCAGCGGCGCTGGCAACCAAAGCCAAGGTGCTCCAGGATCGGTCGATGGAACGCACAGGCACGTCAACCCTATTGTTGCAGTTTGAGTTCATGCGAGGTTGGAGAAGTGCGTTTGATTTTCCAAGTTTCGGAGAGCGATGCGGTTGCCGGTCAAGGTCACTGGCGGTGAGGTTGTCCGGGCGGGCGTTTTCGGGCGTCCGCGGGATTCGGAAGACGATTGCTCCACTGTTTCTCGGAAGCGAAAAAGGCGGCCTCCTTTGGTACGATGTTGCTGTTGGAACAAACATCGAAGGAGACCGCCGGAGTGAATCGTATCAGGAAAGAAGTCAGCGGCAAAACCACAAGCGCGCTGGAAATCCGGTTCGAGGCCCAGAGCCTCACGTCGCACGCCGGCCTGGTGGTGTTCCAGCGCCTGTTCTCGCGCCTCGAACTGAAGGAGCGGCTGCGCGGCTGCTTCCGGCACGAGTCGGGACGGCGCGCCTACGCGCCGCACGTGGTGACGCTGCTGCTGGTGGTGCATCTGCTCCTTGGCTGCCGCGAGCTGCGCGACATGGCGCGCTACCGGAACGACGAGGCGGTGCGGCGCGCGGTCGGGCTGCGGCGGCTGCCGGACGTGTCGACGGTGTCGCGGGCGCTGTCGGACGTGGACGCGCGCGGCGCCGACCGGGTGCGGGCGCTGTCGCGGGACCTGGCGCTGGAGCGGCTGCGCGCGCTGGAGCGGCTGCGCGCGCTGGGGCCGCGGCGGGTCACGGTGGACTTCGACGGCACGGTGCTGGCGACGCGGCGGCTGGCGGAGGGTTCGGCGGTGGGCTACAACCCGGGCAGGAAGGGCGAGCGCAGCTACTGGCCGCTGTTCGCCACCGTGGCGCAGACCGGCCAGACGCTCGACCTGCTGCACCGGCCGGGCAACGTGGCGGACTCCACGGGAGCTGCTGATTTCATTGGCGAAAGCATGGATCGGCTGCGCGCCGCGCTGCCGCGCGCCCGGCTGGAGACGCGCATGGACTCGGCGTTCTTCGACGGCCGGCTGCTGGACGAGCTGGAGCGGCGCGGCGTCGAGTACTCGGTGTCCGTGCCGTTCGCCCGCTTCGCCGACCTCAAGGCGGCGGTCGAGGGCCGCCGCCTCTGGCGCCGCGCCGGCCCCGGCTTGGCGTTCTTCGAGCCGCGCTGGAAGCCCGCCAGCTGGGATCGCCGCCGCCGCGTGGTCGTCGTCCGCCGCCGCGTTCCGGAGCGCCGCAAGGAGCCTCTCCAACTCGACCTGTTCGAGCCCCGCGAGCACGGCTTCGAGTTCAAGGCCGTCGTCACCAACAAGCGCGTCCGCGCCCGCGCCGTCGCGCTGTTCCACGAAGGCCGCGGCGCCCAGGAGGCGACGTTCGCCGAACTCAAGTCCCAATGCGGACTCGGCTACGCGCCCAGCCGCAAGGAAGCCGCCAACCGGCTCTTCTCCCTCGCCGCCGTGCTCGCCCACAACCTCGGCCGCGAACTCCAAATGGCCACCCGCGCGCCTCTCCGGAGCACCACCGCCAAACGCTCTCCGCTCTGGGCCTTCGCCCAACCGCGAACGATGCGCAACGACTTCCTGCTTCGCGCCGGCCTGTTCCTCAACCGCGCCGGAAAACCCGTTCTTTCCATCATGAACGACGACAAGGCGGAAGCCGTCATGTCTGAATACCTTGCCGCCCTCGCCACATAGTTCGGCAAAAACCTGCAACAATAGGGTCAAGTCAACTTCGAGAATCACTGGGCGCAGATGCGGGGCTTCATCCGTGGACAACTTGAGAGCGCGAGCCGGAACCTTCTTGTCTAGGAACAACGGAATGGAACCGGGCGACGCGGCCAACGTGTCTTGATAGTACTTGCGGCCGAACCCCGCTGGCGGCATCAGCAGCCCTGCACCGACCATGTAGAACAGGTTGAGGTGATTCGTTACGGCCCAAGCCAACGCGGGCACCGACGTCTTCGGAACCTCCGGGCGTTGGCTCAGCAAGTCATCTTCCACGTCTAAGCTCCTGTCGTCGCATGATGTTCGGATCGTCAGGCAGAATATCGTCGATGCGGGCGCGTCCCGCCTTCTTGAATAGGAACACCCGATCTATCGCGCGGGCGACCATGACGTAGAACATGCGCTTGGTCGCGTCTGGATCGACAGGATCGTAGTAGTGTTCATCAATGTCCGCGAGAATGGCCGTGTCGAACTCAAGCCCTTTGCAGGACTGGGCGTTGATCACAAGGATCCCACCTTTCCGGAAGGTCACGTCTGGGCGGTGCTCTCCGTGGAACGTCTCAATGGTTGGTTTCGGATTGTCAAGCGAAATGCCAGAGTCGTGCAGCGCCTTCAAGTAGCGCTCGCGCACGACGTTCTTTGGCGTGATCACGCCTATCAGCCTGCGGGGTTCACTATCTGCATGCCGGAGAATGTTCGCGGCGACTGTCGCCAAGTCCGTCTGTCGATACGTATAGAGCACGGGCACAGAGCGCCGCTCGCTGGTGCCCCTCGGAAGCGACGGAGGCGGGCTAGCCGGGTTGCCGGTATAGAACTCCCTTGCAAGCCGCGCCACCCCATATCGGTTGCGATAGTTCAAGTCGAGCTCGATCACGTCCTTCGTATCTATGTCCAGTCGTTCCTCTAGCTGTTTTCGGCTGCTGTTGGCAGCGGCAATCTGCTGGTTTTGATCCGCAACCACAAAGAAGTTCTCGAAGCCCATGCGGATGAGCGTCTCGTAGAACTGTGGCGGCATGTCTTGGCCCTCGTCGATGACAAGGTGTGGTCGGGGCGCGGCGCGGCCGGCATCCCGCGCTATCTCCGTTTTGCCTATGGCGTCCCAGTCCTCGGCCTGGTAGCGATTCGGCTGCGGCGGCATCAGCGGAACTCGCTGCCGGAGCACTTCCCAATACGTCCGCCGAAACCAAGCTATCCAAGTGGAGCTCTCCAAGACCGCCCCGAATAGCTGGCCGCTCGCACGATGCAAGAGATGGTTGTACACGAGGAATACATAGTCGTCACCGTCTTGACGGTGGCGCCTACTGCGGAGCAGCGCGAGGACGGACTTCCCCGTGCCCGGGCCGCCAACGATCAGGTGCTGGCCCTCCTTTGGCAGCGCCCGCGCAGCCTCTTGCTCCTTGCTCAGGTCTTGGACCCCAGGCAGCTTGAACTCGCGGGATGCCATCAGTCCGCTACCCCCGCATAGGTCCAGATTGCCGGCAGGTCGGCGTCATCGCCACGGACGAAAACTCGGTCAAGCAGCACGTTGCCATAGGCGCAGGCGCCGAATGCGCAGTCGCTGTTGCAGCAGTAGAAGGCGAAGCTGGTCTCCGTTGCATCGTAGCTGGTGTCGTGGGCGTCAAACTGATGGGCGCACCAAGGGCAGTGATCCATTAGCAGGGCGTGCCGCCCCAATGAGCTGCCGGCAACGATCGCGTCAACGGCTTCGCCTGCTTGCTTGAACGTGTTGGGTGTGCTCTGCCGACCTACCCAGATGCCAACGGAGATGGCTTCTTCGCCAAGTCTCGAATCTTCACGCCGCATCAACTCCAATGCGCAGATCACACGGGCGGCGCGCTCGAACTGCTGGCGGGTTAGGAGCCTGAGCGTGTAGCGCATGAAGGCGGCGGTACCGGCCCCTTTTGGCCCGTATTTCAGCCGCCGCCATATGACGAGAAAAGCGATGAGGCCGAGATAGGCTTCCGTCTTGCCGCCGCCGGTCGGGAACCAGATCAAATCCAAGACGTCGCGAAACCCGTCGTCCTCTCGAATTGCAGACTCCATCACCGTGAGGAGAAAGGCGAGTTGAAACGACCGCCAGCGATGCGGCCTGTCGTCTTGGTCGCCACGCACCAAGTCACCCTGCCGCATCTGATCGCGCATGGCTTGGTTCGCCAAGCGGAAGGCTTCGAGCGCCATTGGATCAGACCGAAGCATGGCGACGCAGGCTTGCATGCGCCGAAGCGCCGTGGCCATCCTCTCCAGCACGCGCTGGGCTGCCGCGCTGTCCACACTGTCCTGCAAGTTGCTTGCCTTGCGCTGTTGTTCCTCGATCCAACGGCCATACTCCGTCACGAAGGCTTCGAGTTCGTCAGGCCGTGGAGCACTGGCGAGACGATCCAAGGTCAAGGTGGTCTCGCCGCCGCCGTCGATGCTCACCATAGGCGTCTCCACGGTTGGCATGAAGTCGACCCACAGTTCCGGCCGTCCCCGCGCGTCGGCCGGCCAAGCCACCGCCGCGCCGTGGCCAACGGCATAGATGCGCCGTTCGCGGTATTGGAGTTCAAGCTCCTGCTCCTCTTCGGTGAGCAAGCTCGGACTCACCCGTGGATACTCGACCAGCCGCCCCCTGGTGACGGCGCAGCGAAGCTCGACT
Organism: Candidatus Azotimanducaceae bacterium; assembly: GCA_965199875.1. Lineage (GTDB taxonomy): Bacteria > Pseudomonadota > Gammaproteobacteria > Pseudomonadales > Azotimanducaceae > VXYL01. The sequence continues at coordinate 2,212,546 of OZ241346.1, forward strand.
TGGAACAGTGCCTTTTCGATCCGGTCTCGTTCCGACGGTCTTGCGGAATCCAATGGCTGTTGGTTGAACAGGGTGACGGTGAGCAGCGTCCCGTCACGGTGCTGACGATTACGAACTTCAATGCCGGCCCGGCCCTCCCAGATCGGGTCGAAGGGCGAACTGGACTCGCTCCATGTGCAAGAGAGTTCCAGCAAGGGCTTTCGCTCAAACTCGCGAGAGATGAAACGCCCTCGTTCGTCTCGAACTCCCTGTTGGACGTAGACGGTTGCGGACGCCGTGATGTCAAGCGACACCGTGCCGCGAACGAAGAACGAAAAACCGACCGCGGACGGCGGCACGTATCTGCGCCGGCGGGCCGGCTGTGCCGTTGTTCGGTCGTCGTCCGGATCCTCGCTCTCGTCCGCTTCATCGTCATCGAGCAAGTCGTCGTCCGCTGTCGCGTCGCCTGCCGCAGCGTCCACGCCAGACCTGCCGGGATCGATGGGATGTAGTACCCCGGTTGGGTACCTAGTCAACGGCGAGATGCGCAGGACTTCGTCATCTTCGCCTGCCGGCCCCATGAGCTGGTCACGCAGCCATGCGACGAGCGTGGTTCTAGCGTCAGCGAACATCGGCTTGATACTCAGTGGAATAGCGAACCCGATCTTGTGGGCGGATCGCCTGCGGCAACTTGCGAGACGGCACCATCCAAGGGACGGAATCTACCACACGCACCGCATGTCCGCCGGCCGCGGCGCCAGTGTCACCAGTACAGGTCCCACTCGCCGTTGCAGAGTGGTCGTCACTCTAACCGGCCCCGTTCTCGTCACCGCCTACAGCGCCGCAACGGTCGGCGGCAAGTCCTCCAGACGACTTACCGTTGCCGTTGCCGCCACCGCTTCTCGCTTGCCGTCGAAGTTGACCCAGATGCTGGCCATGCCGGCGTCGGCAGCGCCCCGAACGTCGTCGACCGGGTGGTCGCCAACGTGGACCGCCTCGCCGGGTGCCACCCCGGCTCGTTCGAGGGCCCGGTGGAACATGCGCGTATCCGGCTTGCTGGCACCGACGTCCGCGGCGCAGAAGCCAAACGAGAAGAAGCGGTCCAGGCCTAGGCGCGCGAAGTCCGCGTTGCCGTTGGTAAGCGACGCGAGCTGATAGCCGTCGGCCAGCTCCGCCAGCACTTCGAGCGCTCCCGGGAAGAACCGCACCCGATGCCGCCAGCGCAGAAACTCCTCGAACGCGGCGGCGGCAAGTTCTTCCGCCTGAGCAGGGGCCAGGCCCACATGCCGGAGCTCGGCGCGCAACGTCAGCAGGCGCTGCTTCGAGACGTCGTGCCGCGCGTGCGGATGCTCCGCGGCCACCCGTCTGGCCATGTCGATGCGCTCGCCGGCGCTCAAGTCGCCATACGCGGGCACGCGCCGGGTCAGCCATGCGTCGGTTTCCCGCACGGCGCGTCGAATGACCCCGTCCACGCTCCACAGCGTGTCGTCGAGATCGAAGGTCACCAGGCGAATCACAGGCGCGAGAGGATCGACGTCGCCCGGTCCAGCGTCGCATCCGCTTTGGCGAAGCAGAAGCGCAGGTAGCTTTGCTGCGGCGGCTGCTGGTAGAACACCGAAATCGGGATGGACGCGACCTTCCGCTCCACCGTCCAGCGGCGAGCCAGTTCCATATCCGCCTCGTCGCTGACGGCGCTGTAGTCCAGCAACTGGAAGAACGTCCCCGAAGATGGCGACAGCCGCAGCCGGGACTCCCGCAGCCCGTCGCAGAACCGATCGCGCTTGGCCTGGTAGAAGGCGGCCAGCTCGTCGTGGTGGTGCGGAAAACGGGCGAGGAAGTCCGCCAGCGCGTATTGCAGGGGCGTCGCCGTGGTGAAGGTGACGAACTGATGGATGCGGCGGAACTCGGCACAGAGCGCTGCCGGGGCGACGCAGTAGGCGACCTTCCAGCCGGTCACGTGGTAGGTCTTGCCGAAGGACGAAATCACGAAGCTGCGTGCGAACAGATCCGCATAGCGCATCAGGCTCAGGTGCTTCCGCCCGTCGAAGACGACGTGCTCGTAGACCTCGTCGGACACCAGGTAGACATCCCTGTCGGCGACGATGGAGCGCAGCGCCTCGATGTCGTCTTCGTCCCAAACGCTGCCGGTGGGGTTGTGCGGCGTGTTCACGATCAGCAGCCTCGTCTTCGGCCCCACCGCGTCGCGAACGCGGTCCCAGTCGACGCGGAAGTCCGGCGCCGGCATGGGGACGTGCCGGCAGACGCCTCCCGCAAGCAGTACCGCCGGTTCGTAGGAGTCGTAGCAGGGATCGAAGACGACGGCTTCGTCGCCTGGGCGGATGACCGCGGTGATGGCGCAGAACAACGCCTCCGTCGCCCCGGACGTGATGGTGATCTCGGTGTCCGGATTCGCCGCCAGTCCGTAGAGCGCGGCCACTTTGCTGGCAATTGCTTCGCGCAGCGGCTCGATGCCGGCCATCGGCGGGTACTGGTTGCGGCCATTGGCGGCGTGGTGGCCAACCCGTTCCAGCAGTTCGGGCGGGCCGTCGAAGTCCGGATAGCCCTGCGAGAGGTCGATGGCGCCCTCGGCGGCGGCCAGCCTGGTCATCACCGTGAAGATCGTCGTGCCGACCTCCGGCAACTTGCTGGACAGCGGCAGACGCTTCAAAGGAACGGCATCCTGGCAAGGGCGAACGTCGATTCTGCCACAACCGACCTTCGCGCCACCCGCGCCCTGGCCGAGTGGCGGAGTCAGTGCCTCATGGCGACGGCGCGTCCAGGATGGCGTCGTAGACGATGCGCTTGCTTTGCAGTCGCGCCCGTCGGGCGCCTGCGCCGCCCATGTTCTGAATCATGCCGACGATGGCCAGATGCTGGCTTGGATTGATGCCGAACCAAGTGCCGCCGATGCCGTACCACCACGCTTCGCCTTTGGCCAAGGGATGGTCGGTGGCGCCGTCCGGCTGTTCGACGATGGCGAAGTCGATGCCGAAGACGTTGCCCGGCGTCGCCACCCGCGGGTCAATGAAGCCGTGGCCCTCCGGCAGCTGGTTGTCGAGCATCAGCGCCACCGTTTCCGGGCGCAGCACGCGCGCGCCGTCCAGTTCGCCGCCGTTCAGCAGCATCTGGCAGAAGCGCAGGTAGTCCATGGCCGTGGACACCAGGCCGCCGCCGCCCGAGAGCAGACGCGGCGCTTGCAGGTATTCGCCGAACGGCAAGGCGCGCAGTTCGCCGCCACGGGTCTGCCGGTACAGCGTGGCGAAGCGAGGCCGGGACGCTTCGGGAACCCAGAAGCCGGTGTCCTTCATGCCGAGAGGTTGAAAGACGCGCTCTTCCAGCACCTGGTCGAACGGCTTGCCGGCCAGCAATTCCACCAGGCGGCCCTGCACGTCCACCGCCACGCTGTAGTGCCACTGCGTACCGGGCTGCTGATGCAGGGGGATGGCGGCCAGCTTGTCGATCATCTCGGCGAGGGTGGAGTCGCGGTCCAGGACGTCGGCGCGCTGGTACAGCGTGTCGACGTGGGATCGGGAGAAGAAGCCGTAGGTAAGGCCGGCGGTGTGGCTGGCCAGTTCGCGGATCGTCATCTCGTGATCGGCGTCCTCGAGCACCGGCTCGCCGTCGTCCGTCTCGCCGGCCGCCACCTTGAGACCCTTGAACTCGGGGATGAACTTGCTCAGCGGATCGTCGAGGGCGAAACGTCCCTCGTCGTAGAACGTCATCAAGGCGACGCCAGCGACCGGCTTGGTCATGGAGTAGATGCGGAAGATGGTGTCCTTCGCCATCGGCACTCCGGCGGCCGCGTCCTGCTCTCCGAACGCATCGAACTGCACCAGCTTGCCGCGCCGAGCGACCGCCGTCACCCCGCCGGCCAGATCGCCCTCCGCCACCAGCCGCCGCATCGCCGCGCCAAGACGCTCCAGTGCTTCGGCGTCGAGCCCCACTTCGCCGGGCGGCGCCGTCGCCAAGTCGCGCGGCTCTTCCGCGGCCAAGCCCGGCGAAGCCAAAGACAAGGCGAGCAGCGCCGCCACGGGCGCACTCCCGAAGATCCGACGCCAACCGTTGCTCCGTTCCATGCATGAACCTCTCTGCCGACCGTCGCTTGAACCTTAGCACGCGCCGCGGCCGACCCGCCAAACCGGGCTGCACGGGCGCTCGGAGAAATTCGCGCTTTTCAACGCTGGCGCAAAAGCGTAGGTTGCGCATCTTTTTCTTCGGGCCGCAGCCGATGCGTGGGCAAGCAGGCGTCGCACGACGCAGCACGACTTTGCTTTGCTGGCACCTGTTCTGCCTGCTGTGCGCGGTGCAAGCTGGCGTCAGCGCCGCGTCGGAAGAACCCGGCGAGGCAGCGGGCGATCGCGCCGTGGCGGTTGAAGAGATCGTCGTCGTGGCCGATCTCGACAGCTTGCCGGGCGACGTTCGCCGCTCGCTCTTCGGCTTCGAGAAGTCCATCCTGGAGACGCCGCGTTCGGCGTCGTCGGTGAGCGAGGAGATGATGGACCGCTTCAACATCCGCGACATCGACGAGCTGATCGCGCTGGCGCCCGGCAGCTTCACCCAGTCCTTCTTCGGCGTCGCCGGCTCCCTGGACATTCGCGGCACCACCGGCGAGACGTACTTTCGCGGCATTCGTCGGCTGGACAATCCCGGCAACTATCCCACGCCCATCGGCGCGTCGGCGCGCATCGACATCGTGCGCGGCCCGGCCTCGCCCATCCACGGGCCAGCGAAAGTCGGCGGCTATCTGGACTTCACGCCGAAATCCGCCCGCATCGAAGAGACCGGCGAGTTCATCGACGCGCCAACCGGCGCCGTCAGCGTCGACCTCGGCTCCTGGCGGCAGCGGGTGGCGAGCGCCGAAGCCGGCGGGCCTGGGCGTCTGGCTGGCGAGGACTTCGGCTACTGGCTGTACGCGGAAGCAGAGCGGTCGGACAGCTACTACCGCGCCACGCGGACGGACAACACCTTGGCCCAGGCGTCCTTCGACATGGACCTGGTCGACGGCCTTGCCCTGCAGTTCGGCGGCATGGTGCACGACTTCGCCGGCAACGAGAACGCCGGCTGGAATCGGCTGACCCAGGAGCTCATCGACTACGGCAGCTACGTCACCGGCCAGCCGAAGCCGCTCGATGCCGATGGCGACGGGCGCATTTCGCACCAGGAGTTCGATGTCGACGGCGATGGCTTCACCGATCTCAACCCGTTCGCGGCCGGCTTGGTGCCGGGCGCCGACGCCGCGCTGGAAGCCGGGCCCTTCCCCGGCAGCTGCGCCATCGGCGAAACCCTGGTCTTCGGCTGCCACGCCGATCTTCTTGCGCTGGAGACGTCCGGCCGCGCAACCTTGAAGGGCAGCCAGGTGATGGTGGCGCCGGAAGACGGTCTGCACAACCAGGTAGGCACCGCGTACTTCGACATCATCGCCAGCCGCGGCGCCTGGGAGTGGCGCAACCAGACGTTCTTCGAGATCTACGAGAACCGCAACGAGGTGGCTTATGGCTTCTCGCAGCGGCATCGGTCTTCGGTGGTCGAGAACAAACTGGTAGCCGCCAGGAGTTTCGAGGCAGGCGAAGTGCGCGCCGCCGTGCAGCTGTCGCCGGCGCTGCGCCACACCCGGTTTCGCTTCGGCAACGACTACAGCAACGAGTACTTCGATCGGCGCGACTTGACGCTCCCCGCAAGCGCCCTGGATCGTCGACTGCTGGCAACGCAGATCGACGCCGACTACACCGAGTACTACATCGGCGACTACACCGATCTGGGCTTGGCCGCGCTGCTCGACGGCGCCTGGCGTCGCCTCGACGTGCTGCTGGGGGCGCGCTACGACCGGATCCGCCTGCAGAGCCGCCAGCCGGTGGAGAAGCTGCTGCTGCCGAGCGCCCGGCACTTCTGCGCCGACGCCTCTTGCGTGGCCGGCGAAGCCGAAGACACGGTGGCGGGCGTCTCGTGGACCGCCAGCGTCGGCTATCGGGGACGCCTAGGGCTCCGCCCCTACGCGACGCTCTCCCGCCAGGCCACCGTCATCGCCGGCCAGGGCGCTGAAGTCACCACCGCCAACATCGCCGCCGGCCAGGCGTTCGACATCTCGGAGCTGCGCGAGATCGGCTTGAAGGGCAGCCTGTTCCACGACAGCCTGTACTTCGCCTTGGCCGCCTACGCCCAGGAACGCACGGACTACTCGGCGCAGAACGCGGTCACCAATCAAGCAAGCCGCAGCAAAGGGGCCGAGTTCGAGTTGCGCTGGGCGGCCAGCGAACGCCTGCTGCTGACGCTCGGCTACTCGCACATCGAGGTGGTCAACTTGAACACGCTGCAAGCCGGTGGCCGATTCAGCTTCATCGGCGCCGACGACGTGCCCGGCATCGCGCCCGAAGCGTTGTACGGCGGCGCCTTGGTAGGCACCGTGATCCGCCGCGGCCAACGCGGTGCGCGGCGCGCCGGAGTGCCGGAGGACATCTGGTCGTTCACCGGCACCTACCGCTTCGGCAACGGCGTGGCAATGACTGCGAACGTCGTCGACGTCGGCGCCGCGCACGCTGGCTTTTCCAATTCCGTGCTGCTGCCGGCCTACACCTTGGTGAACCTGGGCGTGGTGTTCGAAACCGGCCGGTGGACCTTCGGCGCCACCGCCAAGAACGTCACCGACGAGCGCTACTTTCGCGCCAACTTCCCCAATCTGTTCGGCGGCGTCGTGGTGTTGCCGGAACAGCCGCGCCACTTCGGCGCCCGCGCCGAATACCGTTGGTGAACCGCGCTCGGAAATGGCGCATCGAGTCGACATTCCCCACCGCCATCGGAGGTTCGCCGTGGTCGTCGCCGACGACGGCGGCCTTGAACTGTGGCTCGACGGCTGCTTGCGCAAGCGCCGCGAGCCGAGCGGGCGCTATCCGATGTACGTTTGGACGAACATCGAGCTCGACTGGGAAGAGCACCACTACGTCGAGGCGTACTACGACGCCAGCGGGCGGCTGAAAGTCGCCGTCAACGGAGCGCCGATCCTCGAGCGGCTGCTGCCCCGCCAACCGCCGCCTGGGCCGGGTGCCGGCGCACCGATGCCGGGCGTCCGTACACCGAAGCCTTGAGATTCAAGGCCATGCTGTACAGGCACGGGATGAGAATCAGCGTGATGGTGGTGGCGAAGAGGATGCCGAAGGCCAGCGAAACCGCCATCGGGATCACCATCTGCGCATGCATCGAGCGCTCCAGCACGATGGGCACCAGGCCGAAGAACGTCGTCAGCGACGTCAGCAGGATGGGGCGGAAGCGCCGGGCGCCGGCTTCGATCGCCGCTTCGAGGGGCGCCACGCCCTCGCTGATGCGCCGATTGGTGTAGTGGACCAGAATCAGGCTGTCGTTGACCACTACGCCGGTCAAGGCGAAGAATCCGAGCGCCGAGATGGCGTTCATCGCAATGCCGAAGATCATGTGGCCGATCACGGCGCCGATGAGCCCGAACGGAATCACCGTCATGATGATCAGCGGCTGCAGGTAGGACCTCAGCGGCACGGCCATCAAGACGTAGATGCCCAGCAGGGCGTACATGAAGCCCTTGAGCATTTCGATCACCGATGAGGTCTGCTCGATTGCCGCCGCGCCGGCGCCGAACTGCACGTCGGGATAGCGGCCCATCAGCTCCGGCACGACGGTGCCGTACACCGTTGCCATGATCGCGCCCGGCTCCACCGCGTTCAGGTCCGCATTGGCGGAGACCGTGACCGTGCGCCTGCCGTTGATGCGGTTGATGGTGTTGTAGCCGCGCTCGAGTTCGTAGTCCGCCACGGCGCTGAACGGCAGTTCGCGGCCATCCGGCAGACGAATCCACATGTTCTCCAGATTGCCGATGGAGCGTCGCTCGCTGCGCGGATAGCGCACCATGACCCGCACTTCGGAATCCCCCCGCTGGATGCGCTGCGCTTCGGCGCCGTAGAAGGCCTGGCGAACCTGGCTGGCCAGGTCGGCCAGCGTCACGCCAAGCGCCTCGGCCTCGGGTTTGATGCGCAGCTGGATCTCCTCGGGTCCAGCGCTGGTGGAACTTTGGATCTCGAACAGGCCTTCGTAGGTTTGCAGGCGCACGGCCAGTTCTTCCGCAGCGTCTTCGAGTTGCCCGATGTTGTGCCCGGACAGGCGGAAGGAAATAGGCGGCCCGCTGCTCACGCGCATTTTCGAGAAGAAGCGCATCTCCTTGGTGCCGGCGATCTCGCCGACCTTCTCGCGCCACTTCCTCTCCACCAGCTCGGGGCTGATTTCCCGCTCTTCGCCTTCGGCCAGCGCCACCATGAACATGCCGCGGCTGCCGTCTTGAATGTAGCTGTAGACGTGCTTGACGGTGTCGCTTTGCAGGCCGAACTCCGTCTTCAGCTCTTCGTTCAGCTCCCACAGGTCGGCGTTCATCTGCTGCACGATGCTGGTGATCAGCGTCTCCGGCGCCCCTTCTTGAAGCTCCACCTGCGCCTGCACGAAGTCCGCCTCCATTTCCGGGAAGAAGACGACCCGCACCCAGCCGCCCGCCACCAGGCCGACCATCAGAATCATGATCCCCACGAAAGACGCCAGTGTCGTCCAGCGGTGTTCGATGGCGGTGCGCAGGAACGGCTTGTAGACGTTGGCGATGAACCGCTTGAGGCGGTCTCCGGCCCAGTCGGAGACGCCGCGCTTGGCGCCGTGGGAGGAACGCATGATCGCCAAGTGGGAAGGCAGGATGAGCTTGCTCTCCACCAGCGAGAAGAAGAGACACAGAATCACCACCCAGGCGATGGCCGCGGCGAATGCCGACGTGCGCCCCGTCTGAAACAGCATCGGCACGAACGCCATGACGGTGGTGAGCACGCCAAAGGTGGCCGGAACCGCCACCTTCTGCGCGCCGCGCACGATGTTCCCCAGCGTGTAGCCGTGTTCCTCCGTCTCGGCATAGGCGCTCTCGGCGATGATGATGGCGTCGTCGACGACGATGCCGAGCACCAGGATGAAGGCGAACAGGCTCATCATGTTGATGGTGACGCCGGTGGCTGGCATCAACGCGAAGGCGCCCAGGAACGCAACCGCCATGCCGAGGATCACCCAGCCGGCGATCTTCAAGTGCAGGAACAGGCCGAGAATCACCAGCACCAGAACGCCGCCGAGCATCATGTTCTTGAGCATCATCTCGAGGCGGTCTTCGAGGAAGTCCGAAGTGTCCATCCACACCGTCAGCTGCGCCTCCGGAGGCAGCGTGGCGTTGCGCCGCTCCACGAAGGCGTTGACCGCCTCGCTGATGGCCAAGGGGTTTTCCTCCCTGGTCGCCATGACGTTGATGCCGAAGGAGCGTTTGCCGTTGAAGAAGGAGTAGCTTTCGACTTCCGAAAACGCGTCGCGAATGGTGGCCACGTCGCGCAGGCGCAAGCGCGTGCCGTCGGGGCGCGTCAGCAGCACGATGTCCTCGAACTCCTGCCCGGTGTAGGCCTGTCCGGTGGCGCGCAGGCGGATGTCTCCCGCGGCGGAGCGAATCGCGCCGCCGGGCAAGTCCAGCGACCACTGGCCGATGGTGCGCGCCACGGCGTCCAGCGTCAGGCCGTACTGGCGCAGCGCGGCTTCGGAGATTTCGATGGAGATCTCGAACGGCCTCGAACCCATGACTTGCGCCAAGGAGACACCCGGCAGGGCGACGATTTCTTCGCGAATCGTGTCGGCCAGCTCCTTCATCGTGGCTTCGTCCAGATCGCCGGCCAGCTGGACGTTCACCACCTGCATCTGCGGGCGGTTCTCGACAATGATCGGCCGCTCGGTTTCCCTGGGGAAGGTGGAGATGCCATCGACGGCGAGCTTCAGCTTGTCCATCATGTCGGCAAGTTCCACGCCTTCCTCGACCTCGACGGTGACCGTGCCCATGCCTTCAAAGGCCTTGGAGGTGATCTCGCGGATGCCCTCGGTGGTTTCGATGGCCTCTTCGACGCGCAGGATGACGCCGGTTTCCACTTCCTCGGGCGCGGCGCCCAGGTAGGGAACCTGTATCTGGATCTCGTCCGTCTGGAACTCCGGCATCGTCTCTTTCTTCAGCGCGAACACGGCGACGATGCCGCCGATGATCAGCGCGAACATCATCAGATTGGCCGCCACGTGGTTGGTGGCGAACCAGCCGATCAGACCGTGGACGTCGTCGTGCGCGGCTTGATCGCTCAACCTTCCATCTCCTCGGCCATCCCGCCGACCACCTCCTGCGCGTCGGCTTTGGCCACGGCCTTGTCGCTGATGCGCACCAGCATCCCAGGCAGCGGCTGCTCCGGCGGGGTTACCGTGTAGCGATCGCCGGGTTCAAGGCCGCTCGCCACGTAGGCGAACTCCTCGTCGCTGCGCATGATGTCGAGCTCCCGGGGGCGAATGGCCATGTCGTCGCCGACCAGCCAGATGGTCCTGCCGCGTTGCAGCGAGTGCCGCGGCACGACGAACAGATCGCCGCCCGAGCGGCCCTGGATCGCCGCGGTGACGAAGGTGCCGATGCGCAGGGGCTCGCCGTCGTCGCCGTCGCCGGTGCGGTAGGGATCGTCCACTTGCGCCACCACGTGCAGCACTCTGCTTTGCGCATCGAACACCCCCTCGGTACGCACCACGCGACCATGCCAAGTGTGGGCGATGCCGCCGATGTCGGCGTTCAGCGTCACCGGCAGGAAGGAGCCGCCGTCCTGGGAGGTCGGCAGGTCGATGTACTGCAACTCGTTCTGCGGCAGCGGCAAACGCACTTCCGCGTAGTCGATGGCCAGAGTGTCCGCCAGCGCGGTGCCCATGTTCACGAACTGCCCGACGTCGGCGCGCTTCTCGCGCACCATGCCGTCGTAGGGAGCGCGGATGACGGTGCGGTTGAGGTCTTCCGTCGCGCGGTCGAGATCCGCCTCGGCGAAGTCCAGCCCGGCAACGGCCTCGGCCAGCTGGGGTTTGCGCAGCGCCAGGTCGGACGCTGGCTTGGCGGTGGCATCCAGACTGCGCAGCCGCTGCCAGTCCTGGTAGGCATAGCCGGCCAGGGCATGCTCGGTGGCTACTTTCGTCTGCGCCTTGGCCACCTCGGAACGAGCGCGTTTCAGCGCCGCCTGGTAGTTGCGCGGGTCGATGCGCACCAGCACGTCGCCCCGGCTGAAGAAACCGCCGCTGACGAACGCCGGCGACACCTCGACGATCTGCCCGGACACTTCGGAAACCAGCGTCGTGCGCGTACGCGCCATCACCACGCCCTGGGAGCGGACGACGAACGTCACCGGCTGGCGTTCGGCAGTGGCGACATCCACCAGCAGCGACGGTGGCGGCACCGGCTTGCGCTCCGGCTGCTGGCGCGCCGCCACCAGCCAAGACAGCAAGGCGGCGACGACCAGAATGCCGACCGGCAGCACGATTTTCGTCCAACGCATGGGGCGCCTCCCGGAGGCGAACGCCGCGCCGCCCAACGCAGCGCAAGCGAGCCACTATAGCGCAACGCAACGCGACCGCGCCACACTTGGCGCGACAGCGCGACAGCATCTCCAGCTCCGGCGGCCATGCGGCATGTGCGAGATCGCTGAAGGCGCCGCGACGGCAGCCAGCGCCCTCCTGGCAAGCGCGGCGCGGACGGCGGTGCAGGGTGTCGAGGCGTTGGAGCCCGGCACCTCGAACGGTGCCCCGCCACGTCCATCAGCCGGCGCGGATTGGTGCGTAGAATAGCCCCTCCAGCAAGCCAGAAGGACGGCAAGTCATGCCCGCTTCCGTGGAGTTCCATTTCGATTTCGGCAGCCCGAACGCCTATCTTTCGCACCTCGTGATACCGGCCGTCGAGGCCCGCACCGGCGTTGCGTTCAGCTACGTTCCGGTGCTGCTTGGCGGCATCTTCAAGGCCACCGGCAACGTCTCGCCGATGGTGTCGTTGCAGGGCATCAAGAACAAGCCCGAGTACCAGCGCCTGGAAACCCAGCGCTTCGTCCGCCAGCACGGCATCAGCGAGTTCCGCCCCAATCCGCACTTTCCGGTCAACACGCTGCAAATCATGCGCGGCGCGGTGTTCGCCGAGGGCGAAGGATTCCTCGCCGCCTACGTGGACGCCGTGTATCGGCACATGTGGGCAGAGGCGAAGAAAATGGACGACGCCGAAGTGATTGCGGCGGCCCTCGCCGCATCCGATCTGCCGGCGGAACGGATCATGGCCGGCATCCAGGACCCGGACGTGAAGGCGAAGCTGATCGCCAACACCGAGGCCGCCGTGGAGCGTGGCGTGTTCGGCTCGCCGAGCTTCTTCGTTGGCGACGAGCTGTTCTTCGGCAAGGACAAGCTGCGCGACGTGGAAGAGGAAATCGAACGTCAGCAGGGCGCATCCGGCCAGCCGAGCCCGTAGGGATGCATCGGGTTGGCCTGCTGCGGCGCAAATTGCTGGCCGCCGCCCTTGTGCTGGCGGCGGTTTCGGGCAGCGGCGAGGCGGCGCTGCAAGTGGCCGTGGCGGCCAACTTCCAATCCGCCTTCGTGCAGCTGGCGGAGGGCTACTCGGGCGAGATCGCGGCCACCTATGGTTCCTCCGGCCTGCTGTACGCGCAGATCGTCCAAGGCCGATCCTTCGATGCGTTCCTGTCGGCGGACCGGATGCGCCCGCAGGCGTTGCTGGACGCGAACCTGGCCTTTGCGCCCACCGCCTACGCCAGCGGTCGAATCGTCCTGCTGGTACGCGACGGCGCACCCGGCGCGAACTGGCTGGCGGGCCCCCGCAAACGCGTTGCCATCGCCAATCCCGACACCGCCCCCTACGGCCGCGCCGCCGAGGAGACGCTTGCCCGCCTTGGCGCCGACGTGAAACGCATCACCGCGTTGAACGTGGCGCAGGCGTTCCATTTCTGGGCCAGCGGCGCGGTCGATGGTGCCTTCGCCGCCATGGCGCAAGTGCTTGCCGAAGACACGCCGCCGGAACGCTACTGGATCGTTCCCGAAGGACTGCACGCGCCTATCGAGCAAGTGGCGGTGGCCATACGCGGCGGCAACGAGGCAGCGGCGACGGCGTTCCTGCAATACCTGACGAGCGACGGCGCGCAGGCGCTGGTTCGCACCGCTGGCTACCGCTAGCAACGCTTGAAGAGCCGTGCCCATCGGCGCCGACATCGCCCAGGCGGCTTGGGTTACCGGCGCGTTGGCGCTGGTTACGACGACGGCGTTGCTGCTGCTGACGCCGCCTCTCGCGTGGTGGATCGCCCGCAGCCGCTCCAAGTGGCGCCCGCCCGTGGAAGCGCTTACGGCGCTGCCGCTGGTGCTGCCGCCGACGGTGCTCGGCTTCTATCTGCTGCTGGCCATGGCGCCTTCCGGGCCGTTGGGCGCACTGGCGGACGGCATCTTCGGCGCTCCGCTGGCGTTTACCTTCGCCGGCCTGGTGATCGGCTCGATGATCTACTCGCTGCCTTTCGTGGTCGGGCCGCTGGCATCGGCTTTCCGCACCACGGATGCCGGGCTGCTGGAAGCGGCAGCGAGCCTGGGCGTGGCGCCGTCGAGACGCTTTCTGAGCCTGGTGCTGCCCATGCACAAGCGCGCCCTGATTGCCGCCGGGGTGCTTGGCTTTGCCCATACGGTGGGCGAGTTCGGCATCGTGCTGATGATCGGCGGCAACATCCCAGGCGAAACCCGCGTGCTCTCCATCGCTCTGTTCGACCGCGTGGAGATGCTGGAATACGGCGCGGCGCACGTTATCGCCGCCGGTTTGCTGGCGTTTTCGCTGGTGGTGCTGACCGCCACCTATCGTTGGCTGCGGCCTTGAAGAAGCCGCCACGGCAGGCGCGCCATTCCGCTGCGAAGGCGTTTGCCCAAGCGATGCAGGGCCGCCAGGCGAGGCGTTGAAGGATGCAGCTGCGCGTGCAGGGCGAGGTGGTTCGGGGCGGCTTCACGCTGCAAACGGACCTGAATCTCGACGTGCTGGGGGTGACGGCGCTGGTGGGTGCTTCGGGCGCTGGCAAGTCCACCTTGCTGCGGTTGATCGGCGGCTTCGAGCCGCGGGCGGCGGCGACCGTGGAAGTGGACGGCGAGCGCTGGCAGGACGCTGCGCGCCGGCATCCGTCCGTGCCGGCCCACGCCAGGGCGGTGGCCACCGTGTTCCAGGAGCCGCGGCTGTTCCCGCACTGGAGCGCAAGGCGCAATCTGGAGTTCGCCGCCAAAGCGCCGCCGCGTTCCGGCACGCGGCTGGAACTCGACGAGGTGGTGTCGTTTCTGGACCTGGCGCCGCTCTTGGCGCAGCACCCGCACCAGCTCTCCGGCGGCCAGCGCCAGCGCGTGGCGCTGGGCCGCGCTCTGCTGGCCGGCGCGAAGCTGTGGCTGTTCGACGAACCGATGTCCGCGCTGGACGTGGCCTCCCGGCGGGAAATCGCGCCCTATCTGCAACGCCTCTGCCGTCGTCACGCGGTTCCCATCGTCTACGTCAGCCACTCGCTGCCGGAGGTGCTGGCCCTTGCCGACCAGGTGCTGCTCGCCAGCAATGGCCGCATCGAGCAGGTGGAGTCGGGCACCGCCCTCGGCACCGCGTTTGCCGCCTCGGAGCTTGGCGACGAAGCCGGCGCCGTCATCAGCTGCCGCTTCCAGCGCTTCGACGAGCGCTACCGCCTCTCCGAACTGGCGTTCGAGAACGCCACGCTGTTCGTGCCGGGCGACCTCGGCGGCGGCGAGCCGAAGGTGCTGCTGCACATCCCGGCCAGAGACGTAAGCCTTTCGACCACCGCCGTCGACCACGTGAGCATCCTCAACCGCGTGGACGGCGAAATCGAAACCTTGAGCGACCAGGGCGATTCCATGCTGGCGGCAGTGCGCTGCGGCGAACAGAGCCTGCTCGCCCGCGTGACCCATCGCTCGGTGGACGAACTGAAGCTCGCGGTTGGCGTGAAGGTGCAGGCGCTCATCAAGTCCGTGGCGGTGCGAACCGGAGCGGTTTGAGTTTCAAGAAGCCCGTCTCAGCCCGCAGCCGCCTTGCAGTAGTAGTCGATGAAGCGCTGGTGGTCCGGCAGCTGGCCGACGAGCTGCCGCACCGAGCCGTGTATGCCGGTGAGAAACTGGGTCAGTTCGTCGTCGCTCATCATGTTGACGATGGGATGGTACTGCTCCGGCGTGATGCCCTGGCCCAGCATCACTTGAATCCACGAGTTCTCGCCGAACAGCTCCGTTGGCAGCTTGAACACTCGGCCGGCCTGCCGGAACAGTTCGATGCGGTGCTTGAGGGAATCCGGAACGTCCATCTCGCGGCACTGGCACCAGAACGGCGTGTCGGTGCGGTTGGTGACGTGGTAGTGCAGAATGATGAAGTCACGGACGTTCTCGATCTCGAAGCGCATCTGCTTGTTGAACTCGTCGACGTCCGGCGCCCGGATGCCGTCGTAGGGAAACATCTGCATCAGCCGGATGATGCTGCGCTGGATGAGATGGATGCTGGTGGATTCCAGCGGCTCGATGAAGCCGGACGCAAGGCCCATCGCCACGCAGTTCTTGCGCCAGTGCTCGTAGCGCTGGCCGGCGGCGAAGCGCAGCACCCTCGGCTGCGTGAGGTGTTTGCCTTGGACGTTGCCGAGCAGGCAGCGGCTGGCGTCGTCGTCCGACCAGTGGCGGCTGCTGTACACCACGCCGTTTCCGACCCGATGCTGCAAAGGGATGCGCCACTGCCATCCTGCGTCCCGGGCGATGGAGCGGGTGTAGGGCAGGGGCGGGCCGACGGATTCGGTTTGCAGCGCGACGGCGCGATCGCAGGGCAGCCAGTGGCGCCAGTCTTCGTAGCCGACGCCGAGCGTCTGATCGATCAAAAGGCCGCGAAAGCCGGTGCAGTCGATGAACAGATCGCCGTCGATCCGCTCGCCCGATTGCAAACGAATGGCGCTGACGAAACCGCTCTCGGGGTCTTGCAGAACCTCGGCGATCCTGCCTTCCTGCCGCACCACGCCGTGTTCCTCCGCCATGCCTCTCAAGAACCTGGCGTAGAGCGACGCATCGAAGTGGTAGGCGTAGTTCAGCCGCTGGTTGGGCAAGACGGCGAAGCGGTTGTCCTTGGCGGCGGCCCACTCGCTGCAATACTCGCCGAACTCTTCGGCGATGCCCATCTTCCTGCCCTTCATCCAGAAGTGCTGGAAACCGGCGGCCCAGCTGTCCTTGCCGGTCCAGCCGAAGGAGTGGATGTAGTTCTGGCCCAGGTCGCGCCAGTTCTCGAAGGAAATGCCCAGCTTGAACGTGCCTTGCACGGCCTTCACGAAGTCCTGCTCCTTCACCTTCAACAGCTGATGAAGCGTGAGCAAGGTGGGAATCGTCGCCTCGCCGACGCCGACGGTGCCGATCTCGTCGGATTCGACCAGCGTGATGTCCAGCGTCTTGCCCAAGAGCTTCGCCAGCGACGCGGCCGCCATCCAGCCAGCGGTGCCGCCGCCGGCGACGACGACCTTGTGGATTCGCCGAGACGGTGCCGTGCTGGTTTGTTCGTCTTTGGCAGGCAACTTCGGGTCTCCTTGATGGGCGGGCGCCAGTCTACTGGTTCAGCTTGTTGAGCAGGTCTCCGCGCAGCTTTCTGGCGGCGTCTTCGTCGAGCGTTGCCAGGATTCCGCGGCCTTGCTCCGGTATGTGCCGGTAGACGTCTTCGTCGGCGTCGAACACGTAGTGATTGTAGATCGCTCGCCACGCCTCTTTCTGGTGCTGCGGCAGGTCGCGCAGCGCCAGCATGGCGTGCAGCAGGGCATGGGACGGCGTGCCCAGATAGGCCGGGCTGCTGCACCACCAGTAGTTGACCAGCAGGTTGAAGGGCGACAGGGATTCGACGTGATGCCACCACATGCTGGGGATGAAGAGCGCGTCGCCGGGTTGCAGCAGGGCCGTCCGAGCGTGAGCTTGCGCTTGGCGAAAGCGCGGGTGGCGCTGGAAGTTCGGATGGCGGAAGTCCACCAGGCTGATCGGCTGTCCGGAGGGCGTCTTGTCCAGCGGGCCCACGTACAGGTTGCCGATCTGCTCCGGCGGCAGCAGGGTGAAGCGGCGCCGGCCGGCCACCACGCAGGCGATGTTGTTCGGAAAGTCGTAGTGCGCCGAGACGCGCGTTTCGCTGCCAAGCCAGAAGCTCGCCAGCGCATCCGTCACCGGCCAGCGCAAGTCGTTCTGCGCGCGAAAGCCCGGCAGCCACTGGTCCACCGGCGTGGAGCCAACGTAGATGGTGGCGAGGGACTCTTCGCGCCCCGGCTGGCCAAGCCTTTCCAGCACTTGCGCCAGCGTCGCCTTGCCAGCGCGGAAGTTGAAGCCGGTGCATGGTTCGTCGTAGAAGAACCTGCCGTCGATGGATGCATCGCCGACGTAGACGGTCAGCGGCGACGGGCTGTGGAAGCGGCGAAGGTAGCGCGCCGCGGATTCCACGGAGTGGTCGCACGCCAGCGCCGGCCAGCTCGCCACCAGCCCGCGCAGCAACAACGGCTCTTCGCCGCGCAGCACGCCATCCGGCACCTCGGCGTTGGCGCAGTCGAGCGCAGCGACCGGCGGCAGGTCGTCCAGCCAGGTCATGGGCTTTCGCCAGCGACGGAGGGTCCGCTCGCTTCCTCGTTGCCTTGGTCTAGCTGCACCTGCTTGTTCTTGCGCTCCACCAGCCGCGCAACGTTGGCCGTGGAGGCGAGCACCATGAAGAGCGGCATCAGCAAGCCCCGTTCGTTGAAGCTGCCAAGCACTTGCGCGGAGAGCGCCTGCACCTTCTCTTCGTTGACGCAGTCGAAGCCAAGCAGCTGGTTTCTCGACCCATCCTTCAGCGCGATCTCGAACGTCACCGTTTCGAGCAAGTCGTTCTCGCGCAGAGCGTCCACGAAGGCGCTGGCCTGCCCCAGACCATCGTGGATGGTTTCCAGCAAGTCCGCCGCTTCCTCGAGAAACGGCGTGCGTCCGCCAAGCGGCAGAAACAGCGCCTCGCCGGCCTCCTTGTTGACCCGAGGATGGTCCACATCCAGCGACAGCACCCGCACGCGCTCCGGCTTGCCGCCCACCGTGGTTTCCTGGTAGCCGATCAGAAACGGCACCCGGCGCAGCATCGCCGGAACGTAGGCCGCATCCCAGCCCGTCTCGCTTAGAAACAGGTTCTCGCGCTCCTGGAACCCGAACAACGCCACCGGCGTATGGCTGCCCTTGCCGTCCTGCTGGAACAGAATCGGATAGAACGCCTGAACGTCGCGGAACTCGAACGGAAACACCGGCGCCTTCATCACATCGTCGCCGAAGCGGGCCGCCCGATCGGTGACGACCTTGAGGTCGCCATGCTCGACGTTGTTCAGAAGGGCGTAGTTGGGCATGGGGACGGTGGCATATTTCCGGCAGGCGGTGGCGCGCTTTAGGACTTCGAGCGCTAGCGATCCCAGACTAGGAGCCGCTCGACGGCACGGTCTCGCACGGTACCGCCTTCCAAGAACACGTTCGGCACGCCGCCGCCGTAGAAGCGCACGTTCTCCCGGCCGAAGATGTCGCGGGCCGCACCTACCGCTGTGTCTCGGTGCAGATCGGTCTTCTCGTCAAGCTCCTTCGCGCCGTACCAGCGATCGTAATCATCCTTCTTGTCGACCACCGTACACTTGACGTCTTGGCTGTCACCGCTCCGATGGGCGGCAAAGAACGCCCTGTAGAGCACATCGTCCTCTGGCAGGGAATAGCCCATGAGCACGACATGTTTCGCCTTCTTGACGATGACGCGCAGCTCGCGCTGTATCTCTTCAAGAAAAGCCGGTGGGCGCTCCTTGACGCTGCTCTGCATCTGCGTGGAAGTATGGTGCGCGTAGGTCAACGTATCGCAATGTACGCATGCGCGAGCATCGACCTCCCCCTTCTTCCGAGCTCGGCGCTCCTTGACGGTACGGGCTTGCTTGTAATCGGTGTCAGACACAAATGCACGCAGTGGGGGCGGCGGGATCAGGGTGGGCGAGTCGACCGTCCAACTATCTCCACAATAGTTCGACAGTTTCCCGCAGTTTGGACACTCCCTCCAGCACAGGCACCCGTGCGGCAGCAAGAACTTCGTGACCCGAATCCTCTGACCGACCTCGTTCAGCCTTTGAACGACGGCCTCGCTCATGGAATGCCAAACACGCGGCTCCGGCTCCCTCTTCTCTGGTCGAACACCCGAGACAAAGTGTGCTTGATCCAGGAAGACTTCCAGCGTGCTGGCAGGACACCCGATGTGCCGCACCGTCGTGCTCTTGTTGAAGTTCCGATTGGCTATCATCTGGCACCAGAGACCGATAGGGTCGTAGTTCATACTGGCGAAGCTGACGTCGCCAAGATAGAACTCCGGCGAATCGGGAAGCTGGTCGGAGCGCTCGATTCCCTCAATTTGCATGCGCCTTGCTAGTACACGCGCAAAGTCGTAGTGAAGGGCGAGGTGGTCACCTTCACGAGCGGCCTTCTGCCAGTCGATAAAGAACATCGCCTGAAGCAGCATCTTCAACGCGTTCTTTGCGCCGCCGACTTGCTGAGGCGTGAGGAAGGTCTCGCCCGCATGAAACCCGTGGCCGCTTTGATCGTGAAGGTCCATGATGTTGAACAGATCGTTGATCTTGAACCCTTCGTTGCCGGCAGGTTCTCCGCTGCCTGGACATGCCTTTACCCTATTGTTGCAGGTTTTTGCCGAACTATGTGGCGAGGGCGGCAAGGTATTCAGACATGACGGCTTCCGCCTTGTCGTCGTTCATGATGGAAAGAACGGGTTTTTCCGGCGCGGTTGAGGAACCGGCCGGCGCGAAGCAGGAAGTCGTTGCGCATCGTTCGCGGTTGGGCGAAGGCCCAGAGCGGAGAGCGTTTGGCGGTGGTGCTCCGGAGAGGCGCGCGGGTGGCCATTTGGAGTTCGCGGCCGAGGTTGTGGGCGAGCACGGCGGCGAGGGAGAAGAGCCGGTTGGCGGCTTCCTTGCGGCTGGGCGCGTAGCCGAGTCCGCATTGGGACTTGAGTTCGGCGAACGTCGCCTCCTGGGCGCCGCGGCCTTCGTGGAACAGCGCGACGGCGCGGGCGCGGACGCGCTTGTTGGTGACGACGGCCTTGAACTCGAAGCCGTGCTCGCGGGGCTCGAACAGGTCGAGTTGGAGAGGCTCCTTGCGGCGCTCCGGAACGCGGCGGCGGACGACGACCACGCGGCGGCGGCGATCCCGGCTGGCGGGCTTCCAGCGCGGCTCGAAGAACGCCAGGCCGGGGCCGGCGCGGCGCCAGAGGCGGCGGCCCTCGACCGCCGCCTTGAGGTCGGCGAAGCGGGCGAACGGCACGGACACCGAGTACTCGACGCCGCGCCGCTCCAGCTCGTCCAGCAGCGGCCGTCGAAGAACGCCGAGTCCATGCGCGTCTCCAGCCGGGCGCGCGGCAGCGCGGCGCGCAGCCGATCCATGCTTTCGCCAATGAAATCAACAGCTCCCGTGGAGTCCGCCACGTTGCCCGGGCCGGTGCAGCAGGTCGAGCGTCTGGCCGGTCTGCGCCACGGTGGCGAACAGCGGCCAGTAGCTGCGCTCGCCCTTCCTGCCCGGGTTGTAGCCCACCGCCGAACCCTCCGCCAGCCGCCGCGTCGCCAGCACCGTGCCGTCGAAGTCCACCGTGACCCGCCGCGGCCCCAGCGCGCGCAGCCGCTCCAGCGCGCGCAGCCGCTCCAGCGCCAGGTCCCGCGACAGCGCCCGCACCCGGTCGGCGCCGCGCGCGTCCACGTCCGACAGCGCCCGCGACACCGTCGACACGTCCGGCAGCCGCCGCAGCCCGACCGCGCGCCGCACCGCCTCGTCGTTCCGGTAGCGCGCCATGTCGCGCAGCTCGCGGCAGCCAAGGAGCAGATGCACCACCAGCAGCAGCGTCACCACGTGCGGCGCGTAGGCGCGCCGTCCCGACTCGTGCCGGAAGCAGCCGCGCAGCCGCTCCTTCAGTTCGAGGCGCGAGAACAGGCGCTGGAACACCACCAGGCCGGCGTGCGACGTGAGGCTCTGGGCCTCGAACCGGATTTCCAGCGCGCTTGTGGTTTTGCCGCTGACTTCTTTCCTGATACGGTTCGCTCCGGCGGTCTCCTTCGATGTTTGTTCCAACAGCGCAACATCGTACCAAAGGAGGCCGCCTTTTTCGCTTCCGAGAAACAGTGGAGCAATCGTCTTCCGAATCCCGCGGACGCCCGAAAACGCCCGCCCGGACAACCTCACCGCCAGTGACCTTGACCGGCAACCGCATCGCTCTCCGAAACTTGGAAAATCAAACGCACTTCTCCAACCTCGCATGAACTCAAACTGCAACAATAGGGTTTACGATCTCCTTCAATGCAAGCCAATCGTAGGTGTACCGCAGGTGAAGTATTCGTCGTCGCAGCTTACCCGGGCACTTCTCTTCCCAGTTGCGTTGCATGGCCGCGATTTCTCGGTCACCAACCTCGGTTGCCTCTGCAATACAACGACCATCGCCCAAAATCGTCAGCAGGTATTGAAGCGCACACGCCCAAGAGTCGGCCTTGTCTAGCGCCTTACGCACCCGTTCGTCTAGCGGAGTCGCGTCCGCCAATTGCCGGACGAACAAGGATTGCTGTGGCGTTGTTCGCATGCCGAGGGTCGCCGTGGCACCAGCACCCCAAAAAACGACCGTTTTCATCGCACCGGCGGTTAGGTCGGAATTGCCGGGATGACGACTTCTTCCAGTTTCGGCTTCCCACCCCTAGCCGAAGACACCAAAACCGTCACTTTGAGATCACGGACCGCTGCCTGCAAAAGCAGCTCCCCGAGTTTTCCGGAGGGGAGATCCAGACAGATATGCTTCCCCCTGACAACGAGACCGTGCGACCCTTTCCTAGTCCGTTCTTCAGCTTCGGCCCACGGAACGAAGACAACGAACTTGCCGTCGCCTTGTTGGAAAGACTTGTCGGGAATGAACATTATGGCCTTGGTTTTCCCAGTCGAATCCAACTGCACACGTATGGTTCCGTCTGCTCGGTACTTTGGCATCGATACTCCCTTCGTTGTGACAACGGTGCATGTGCCGCAGCTTCGGCCCACGCGCATTGGGCGAATCTACCACATGCCGTGTGCCCAACAAATTGATCTCATGGCCGACGGCCGATAATGACCGACAATGCCGATGGCCGTCGATCATGCACTAGGTTAGGCACCGCCGGCTGCTGTAGCAGCGACCAGCCGCTCGACAGCTTGGCGCGGCAACGGGAAAAACCGGGCGGCGGTGCCGCCACCGGACAGGCTTTGACGGCTTTCCGCCGCTTGGTTTGCGTGGCCAGGCCCCTCGGATCTGCGGAGCCGGGAGTCGCAAGCCCCGGCTGCCGGTCATCCAGCACCGCAATCCTCCTGTTTGTGGCGCGTTGCGACCTTGGCAACCAAGACCAGCAGCCCGCGAGCTCGGCATTAAGGTCGGCGCGTTCTCGGCCCTCCGACGATTGGAACACGGTAGGAAGAATACGCCGTCCGCGAACGAGATCAACTGTCGAATTCGAGCTTGACAAAGGCGTCGTAGCCAAGCACAGTCGATAGCACCTTACAGTTCAGTGACGGGGGGAGCTGTGAAGAAGCGGCGGATGTGGATATGCCTGCGGATCGCCAGTTTGTGGTGCCTAGGAGGGCCAGTGGCGGGCGCGGAGGAAACCATCGGCGAGTGGGTCGGCCACTTGGGGTCGCTCGAGCAGAAGTTCGCTATATTCGAGTCGAATGGTGTGTTGTACTGGAAACAAGGTGGAACGATCCGCAATAACCTCAAGGAGGTGTCGCCAACCGGTCGCGAGCAGCGCCGATTTGAGGAACTCGACTCCTGTTGTCAGCAGGTCTTTGCGATCAATCACGATGGTGACTTGGTCCTTTACGACGAAGATGGACTCGTCCTAACGGCGGAGAGGAAAGGAGTGAGCCAGGACCATGTGCCGCCTCCACAGCGGGCACAGCAGCGCAGTGTCGGAACGTTGCGGCAAGTGGGTGAAAAGCTACAGGGGCAATGCCGGGTAGGCGGAGTACAGTTTGGCGTAGATGCAGATGAGATCAGCCTGCATGTGAAGGACTGTAAAACGCTCGCCTTGATGGTAGCCTCGGTTCGAGCCCGTGGGCACCGCTGTGACTCTGTGAACCAGGTTTTGCCGTTTTTCTTTGGCGGTGGACTCACGTTGTGGTGCAACAGTTCTAGGTATAAGTACGAGTTTGAGGATCATGGCGGTAGAGTCATTATGAAGGTCGTAGACTAGCTGGACGAAGTTAATGGTTTCTTTGACTTGCCCACGACGCCGGTCGGAAATCCGGGCATTCGAGGCCAAAACGAACCTGCTGCAGCTTCTGAAGCGCGTGCAGGCGGGAGAGCGTTTCGTCATCACTAGGCACAACCGACCCGTCGCCGAGTTGATTCCGTTTAGAGAGCAGGACCGGGGCAGGATCCAAGACGCGATAGACGACTTGAAGGTGTTTCAGAAGACGCACCGCTTGGGAGGGATCTTGGGGCGGCAGATGGTCGAAGAGGGACGTCGGTATTGATGCGGCCCGTGCGCGACCTACTTGGTCACGGCATGTCCGTCGGAGCACGGCAAGCAATCCCTTGCCGACATCAGCGCTCGGCGGTAGCTTGGCGCAGTGCGTACTCTGCGAGAGGCGATTTCATGCGCGGCATCTGCCGATGGGCACCCTTCTTGCTGCTTGGCATCGGCGTGGCTATGGCCGGCGGCGCACACGCTGGCGAGACCACCGTCGCGTTCAGCAAGGGCGGCTTGCGCAGCTTGGGCATCGTTCCGGCGCAGCGGAATACGCGCCGGTTGACGTTCGAACACCGCGCCCAGCGCGACGTCACGGGCACGCCCGATCTCTTGCGCATGGAGACCATGACCGTCGTTGGCGGCGTCATCTTCGTGCAGCGGGCCAGGCCGAGCGCGCCGGCCCACGCTTGCCCGAAGCCCACCATCGACCCGGCCGCCGACAGCGGGCGGCGGCTGCGGGCGACCTTCGCCGGCGTTCAAGGAGCCCGGCAGACCGTCGCGGCGACGCTCTACGACTGGGAACTTGCGCCGTTGGCGGCGTTCGTCCACAGCGACACCGACGCGCTGTTCACCTACATGGGCGTCCACGGCCAGTATCACGAGGCGTTCGTCGGCACCTTGGCCGGAATGAACCTCTTTCTGCTGGACACGTTCCGGTCGCTCAAGTCGCCGGCCCGCGCCCACTTGGTGGTGGCCACCGATGTGCCCGGCTACACCGACGACAGAACCGTCTCGAAAGCGAACGAGCGCGCCGCGCGGCGGCTGGTGCGATGGATGCGCAGCAGCCACCTGATGTTCACCGACGCCGGGGTGGACTTCACCTTCCAGCCGGTCGGCGACCGCTTGGCGATTGACGGCGAGCCCTACTGGATCGCCGTGCGGGCGCGACGCGGGCGCGGCGAAATCGACCGCCGATTCGACGACTCCGACGCCTTGCTTGCGGCCAATCCGGCGGTGTTCGGCAGCGGCGTGCGGCTGGCCAGGCACGCGGCGTTCTTTCGCTACCTGAAAGCGGAGTGCGCGACCGAGTGGCAGGCGCTGCGCGAGCACATCCACAAGGCAAGGGCCAAGCTGGATCTCTACACGATTCCGCGCCGCCTCATGCCCTATTCGATTGGCCCGGCGTAGCGGCCGCCCGCAGCGTCCTGTCCAGCGAGCACTCCGCCATGAACGCCATCATCTCGGTGCCGTCGCTGCTGTCGTAGAAGCGGATCATGGCCTTGTTGAACTGCAGCCGGCGGGCTGCTGGAACCGAGATGGCGTCTTCGCCGGCGGCGAGCAGAATGCCGTTCATCATCAGCCGAGCGGTGCGCTTGTTGCCGTCGTAGAAGAACGGGTGCAAGGCGCCGAACAGGAAGGTGGCGATGGCGCGTTCGTGCAGCGAGGGGATTGCCAGCAGCGCGGCCCGGCCGGGCTCGAAGATGGCGTCCAAGCGCTGCCAGGGCGGCGGTTGATAGGCGGTGCCCGTGATGGTCACGTCGCCGGTGCGAAACGCACCCCACTCCAACGCCTCCTCAAACGCCACCAGGCCGTGCAGAGCGCAGCAGGTTGCCTTGTCGAGCGCGAACGTGCCGCGCTCCACTTGCGCCAGCAGCGCCTTCCAGCTCGCGGCTTGATTCAGCACTTGGCGTTCGTCTTCGATGCGGTGTCCGCCGACCGTGACGCCGTCGAGCAGCGTCTTCACCTCCGGCAGCGTGAACGGATTGCCTTCCAGCGCCACGGTGTCGTGGACCACCCCTTCAAGAACCTTGCGCACACGGAAGCAGGCCCGCCGCCGGTCCGGCGCTTGCGCCGAACTCCAGTTGGGGCAGAGGTAGCGAAAACCCAGCGCCTTGGCTTGCTGCATGAGGAGAGTTGCGGGCAAGGGTGGCGGCAAATTGCCGTCGGGCGGAGCGTAGCCGATTCGCGCTTGGTGGCGGCCGACCGCCAGACGCCATCCGTCGCCAGAGTCGCGCTACCATGGTCCACATTCCTATGTCCTGCCCGCCGGGCCCATCCCAACTGCCGCAGACAACGAAGGAGAGCAATGGAAGACGACGACGGCCTGGACACCAGCGCGGTTCTGCCTATGTTGCAACTGGTGGTTGCCAACGCCTTCGACGACGAGGATCCGCAGCAGCTGTTGAAGTGGGCGCAGAAGGTTCTTCCCATAGGGTTTGCCGAAGTGCTGCACCACTCGGATCCGGCAGTCAACGCCAAGGCGAGCTACTGGCTTGCGCACTCGGTGTGGAATGCGACGCCGCTGGCTTCCAACGGCTTTCGTCCCAGGCCCCTCCCCGAGCCTGAACCCGCCGCGCCGTGCCCATGCGGCTCCGGCGATCCACATTCTGCGTGCTGTCTGCCGTGGCGGGACCCAGAGCCGTGGACGCCGGAGGACATCTGGCCGATACTGGTCACCACTCAGAGCGATGCCTATTGGCTTCGAGCGGAAAAGGCCGGCAGGCTGCCCGCGGTCGGTGCGCTTTACGTTGCGGAGCGTTGGCACGAGTTCGAACGCTGGCAACCGCTCAGAAAGTTGGCCGAAGCGCGACTCTCCGCGCCACGGGATTGCACGCCGGAGGATGTCGAATGTCTGCTCGAGTGGCTGTGCGATGCGTACGAAAACTTGCACCGCACGCCGCGCAAGAGACTGGCATTGCTGGCGCGATTCGCCGAGCATGAAACGCCGGCCATCCGCGCGGCTGCGAACCGCCGTCGCGCGACCATTTGGATGGATGCTGGCGACGAAGACGCCGCTCAAGCAGCCATGCTGGAGGTTCAACGCGACGATCCAGACAGCTTGGAGACGGCGGTGTTCGAGGTGACGATGTTGATCGGGGAAAGAAAGTGGGAGCACGCATCCGAACGGGCGGCCCACTGGCACGCGCACTTCAAGGACAAGGACGACGTCTCGAACGAGGCACTCGAGGTGCTCGACGCCCTTGCGAGAGATCCGCAGCGCACGTTCGAGGACATGTCCGTCAGAGACGCCCCGCCGGAAGTGCTGGTGCTGCTTGACTGGATCGACCGCAACGTCGATCGGCCGCTGCCGAGCCTGCGCTGGAAGGCCCTTGGAGCGACGGAGGACGACGCGACGCTGCGCGACGCATACCAGCCGGTGGTGGGCCGCAATCGGCGCCTCTTCGAGGAGGAATGGCAATCGGCGAGCGGCATGGAGAAGCCGTTCGGCACGCGGCCGTTCTCCGGCGTCGAGGGCGAGTGCTGGAATCGGCGCGAGGAATGGATCGGCTGGCTGCTCGGCCACACCCAGGCGTTGGACAGCATGACCATCCTGGACGACTTGACGATTCTGCTGGACATCGCGCAGCGGCAGCTAGGCATCCGCAACCGCTGGCGAGACGCGCTGCTGGCGCGCGGCCTCTCGATCCTCGAAAAGCACTGGACGCCGCATCGCGCCGGCAAGCTGCCTTGGATTCTCGAGGCGAACCGGCCGGCATTGCGCCTGCTCGCCTCCTTCATCGACAACGGAGTGGTCGACTGGGAAGACGGCCGCACGGAGCGCGCGATAGGGCTCTACTTGCGCCTCAACCCCAACGACAACCACGGCGTCCGGTGTCACCTGGTCGATCGGCTGCTCACCGTCGGGCGCGACGCCGAAGCGCTGGCGTGCGCGGAACGCTACCCCGGGGACATGTTCGCCGAAACACGCTACGGCGCGGCGCTGGCGCTGTACCGCTTGGGCAGGCCCGACGAAGCCGACGCGCACTTGGACGAGGCGCTCGCCCATCTGCCGCTGGTCGCGAAGTACCTGGTGCGCGATCGCATCGCCCGACCGAGGAAGTCGGATGCGGCGGCAGGCATGACGATTGGCGGCGAGGAGCAGGCGTGGTACTACCGCGACGGCATGCGCGACGTGTGGATGAACTCAAACGGCGCCCTCGAGTGGCTTGCGCGGCGCTCCAGAGGGTGAGCGCGGCCTTAAGTGTCCGGGCGCTCTAGGCGCACTCTGCGGGGCGCGATCAGCCAGCTTGGAGTACAATCTTCTGCTCGCGGCAGCGCTTGGGCACGCTCGCGATTCGTGGCTGCCAAGCGCTGCCCCCTGGAGGTGGCCATGCAGTCCCCGAACCAACAGCCGTCTGAAACCTGGCGCCCGCTCGCCGGCATGCCCGATGGCGCGAAGGATTGGCTGGTGCCCGGCCACGCGGAGCTCGCCGAGGAGTGGGCCGCCATTCGCACCAGCCTCAAGGACCGTGACGAACCCCGCGCGTTCATCGACAAGTGGCTCGAGGAGCGCGGCCGGGCGTTCGCCATCGAGACCGGGCAGATCGAGGGCCTCTACACGCTCAAGGCCGGCATCACCGAGCAGCTCATCGCCGAAGGCCTCGAAGGCGTCGTCCACTCGCACACCGTGGAGAACGTCGAAGACCGCACCATCAAGGGCCTGCTGGCGGACCAGGAGACCGCGTACACCATGCTGTTCGAGGACGTCGCCAGCGGCCGGCCGCTCACCCAGCACGCCGTGCTGACCTGGCACCAGCTATTGACGCGGCATCAGGAAACCGTCGCTGGACTCACCATGGACGGCCGCCGCGTGCAGGCGCCGTTCCGCCGCAAGGGGATGTGGAAGAACCGCCCCAACAACCCGCGCCGCCCGGACGGCGTGATGCACGAGTACTGCCCGCCGGAGGTGGTGCAGGACGAGATGGACCGCTTCTTCGCGCTGCACGGGGAGATCCAGGCCGAGGGCTACCCGGTGTACGTGGAAGCCGCGTGGATGCACCACCGCTTCGTCCGCACGCACCCGTTCCAGGACGGCAACGGGCGGATGTCGCGGATGCTCATGGCCTACTCCTACATCCGTCGCGGCGAGCCGCCGCCGGTCATCGCGATAGAGTATCGGCACGACTACATCAGCGCCTTGGAAGTCGCCGACAGCGGCGACCTGCGCGCGTTCAGCGACTACATCGGCACGTTGGCGCTCGTCACGTTGCGCGCAGCCGTGATCCTGGGCCGACGAGCGCTGGCCGGCAACGTGAACCGCCCCAACGGCAACGGCGGGCGCACCGTGGGCACGACCTACCTGCCGCCGGTGGACGGCCACGAGCGGTAGATTCGGCCGGAAGCCTTGGAAGCGTGGCCATGCAGTCCCCGAACCAACAGCCGTCTGAAGTCTGGCGCCCGCTCACCGGCATGCCGGATGGCGCGCGGGATTGGCTGGTGCCCGGCCACGCGGAGCTCAGCGAGGAGTGGGCGGGCATTCGCGCCAGCCTCAAGGACCGCGACGAACCCCGCGCCTTCATCGACAAGTGGCTCGAGGAGCGCGGCCGGGCGTTCGCCATCGAGACCGGGCAGATCGAGGGCCTCTACACCCTCAAGGCCGGCATCACCGAGCAGCTCATCGCCGAAGGGCTCGAAGGCGTCGTCCGTTCGCACACGGTGGAGAACGTCGAAGACCGCACCATCAAGGGCCTGCTGGCGGACCAGGAAACCGCCTACACCATGCTGTTCGAGGACATCGCCAGCGGCCGGCCGCTCACCCAGCACGCCGTGCTGACCTGGCACCAGCTGGTGACGCGGCATCAGGAAACCGTCGCCGGACTCACCATGGACGGCCGCCGTGTGCAGGTGCCGTTCCGCCGCAAGGGGATGTGGAAGAACCGCCCCAACAACCCGCGCCGCCCGGACGGCGTGATGCACGAGTACTGCCCGCCGGAAGTGGTGCAGGACGAGATGGACCGCTTCTTCGCGCTGCACGGGGAGATTCAGGCGGAACGCTACCCGGTGTACGTGGAGGCCGCGTGGATGCACCACCGCTTCGTCCGCACGCACCCGTTCCAGGACGGCAACGGGCGGGTGTCGCGGATGCTCATGGCCTACTCCTACATCCGTCGCGGAGAGCCGCCGCCGGTCATCATGGCAGCAGCGCGGCAGGGCTACATCAACGCTTTGGAAGTCGCCAACGGCGGCGACCTGCGCACGTTCAGCGACTACATCGGCACGTTGGCGCTCGTCACGTTGCGCGAAGCCGTAGTGCTTGGCCGACGAGCACTGGCCGGCAACGTGAACCGCCCCAACGGCAACGGCGGGCGCACCGTGGGCACAACCTACCTGCCGCCGGTGGAGGACCGAGGGCGGTAGATTCTGCGTGGAGCAAAGTTGATATCGGTTTCGCGCCACGCCCAATGCAAGAGCAACGCCGCAAGGGACGGACGACGTCGGTTGGCTGCAGGAAGGTTCTTCGGCACATAGGCTGCGTGGGCTGGCGGCGGCGTTGGGCTGGAGTGGTCAACGGGCTGCGGTTTCGTGGTGTGCGGTGCGGCAGTTTGACACTTCGGAAGTCAGCGTACAGTATTCCTGTACGCAACAACCCCAAGGAAGTCACTTATGCTCCACGAGACAAGCTACACCCGGGCGCGGCAGAACTTGGCGGCCCTGCTGGACCAAGTGACGGAACCCGCGAACCGGTGCTGATCCAGCGACGTGGCCGGGAGGCCGTCGTGCCGACATGAACCGAGAGTTCGAGAGCTATCTGCGGGATGTCAGGGGCCTGTCCGACGACACCATTAGAAGCCGCACCGCGAATTGCGACCGATTGGCGCACTACGAAGGCGACTTGGACGCGCACTTCGACAACGACGGCATGGCGGGTCTGCTCTCCCGGCTAACCTACTCAACGAATGATCAGCGCGAGGGTCTGCCCCCAAGGCATCGCGTTCCGATCAACGGCGACGTGCGAAACGGAACGGCAACGCTGAAGAGCGCAGCCACGCTCTATATGAAGTTCCGGCAGCACGACGGCAGACCCCGTGATCGCCAGTCAAAACCCACGTTGGTACGCCTTGCCGGGCTACGTCCATCTCGACGCGCAAGAGCTCGGGCAACGGATTGGCCCAATTGGCGGCAGCCCGACGACGCGGACATTCTCAAGCTCGCCCATGTCCTGACTCCTTTAGTGAAGTTCCTGCATCCGGACATCGTCGCCGCCGTCGCAGAGGACAACCGACGCCACGTTCCAGACTGGCGCTCAAAGTTGGAGGAAGTCGGCATCGATGCCGACATCTACCTGTGGGATGGCTCTCCTTGCGCCTTCCCGGGTGTTCGGCGCTACGCCGGCAGTCAAGAGATCGCCTGGTACAGAAAGAGGACCGTTACGAGCGACTTCACGCCGTCGCACTGCCTTCGGCTTGACGACAACGACTGCCCGAAACACCTGTGGGCCTTTGTGCTCACCGGCGGCCCGTTTCGAAAGAAAGGACCTCAGGAGTACCAACTCGCCCACCTTGCAGACCACAAGGAACACAACAACCGTTGGCGAGACGAGTTCCGCCTTGATTTCCAAGCCGATCCGCC
This sequence comes from Candidatus Azotimanducaceae bacterium, assembly GCA_965199875.1. Taxonomy (GTDB): domain Bacteria; phylum Pseudomonadota; class Gammaproteobacteria; order Pseudomonadales; family Azotimanducaceae; genus VXYL01. Next base: position 2,243,217 of record OZ241346.1, read on the forward strand.
GCCGTTGTTCGGGCTCTATACGAGCCCAGCCAACGCAGCCTATGTGCCAAAGAACTTCCTGCAGCCAACCGATGTCGTCCATCCCTTGCGGGCGTTGCTCTTGAAGCAGGCGTATCGGCTCTATGGCCGCGTCTGCAGGTTGGCACCGCCGCCGTTGTCGGAGAAAGCACACGACGACTTCGCTTGGAGTCCAGACCACTTCGCTTGGGGCGACCCGGTTGGCGACGTTCGCAACTTGGCAGCGTTCTTGGAATACCGCGAGGAAGAGTTCAACAAGGCGCTAGAGGCCAGACGGGCAGATTCGATTGGCACGCCAAGACGCCCGGCGCGAAACTCGCCGCGGGACGGGACCAGCGGATGGAAGGCTGCGGCGGTCGCACAAACCCAACCGCCGGTTGACGCTCTGGAAGAAACCGGGCAAGACGCGGCAACTCAGCCGGTCGCTTGGGCCGAGGCCATGGAACTGGCTGCGGAACCACTGCACCCGGCCATGCGCCAATGGGCGGCCGCCGGCCTACCCCCGCCAGAGGTGGGCTTCGAGCTGACCGACGACAGAGAGCAAGTACACGCGGAAGCCGAACTCGCCTGGCCAACGAAGCGCGTGGCCGTGCTGCACGACGAGCAGATAGAGAAGGCGGCCCTGTTCGAGCAAGCGGGTTGGCACACGTACCTGTCAGACGACGATATGGCTGAGCGAGTCATCCACAGCATTATGGTCTAGCCGCGCACTGGGAATCGAGGCGGTCAGTAGTGGTAGCGCGCCACGAGGAAGAACACGCGGTTCCCCTCCACTCGGTAGACCAAGCGGTGCTCTTGGTCGATGCGTCGAGACCACTTGCCGCTCAGTTGTCCACGCAGTGCCTCCGGCTTCCCCGGGCCGCTCCACGGATCGCGGAGCACCGCTTCCACGAGATTGAGCGTCCTCAGCGCCCGGCGGCGATCGGTCCGGGTCCAATGCTCCAAGTCTTCGAGGAAGTGCGAGTCCATCACCGCCTGCCGGCGGGCGCTGGTCATCGTCGCAGCAAACCGAACCGGGCCTGCAGGTCTTCCGGGCTCAGCGCCTCGCCCAGCCCGGCCTCGGCCCTGTCGCTGGCGGCGAGCAGCCGGCGCGCGTTCTCTGGCGACCGCAGCAGGTGGGCGGTCTCCAGCCAGCCAGCGAGTTCGTCGGCGGCGATCAGCGCGACAAAGCGGCTCGGCCTGCCGAAGCTCAGGACGGTCAAGCTCTTCCTGGCGCGGGTGGCGGCGACGTGGAGCAGTGCGCGTTCTTCGGTTTCCGCGTTCTCCTTGGCCGTCGCGTCGGCCGCTTCGCCTCTGGCCCGCAGCGGCACGAGGCCGGCGTTGACGCTGGCGAGCAGCACATGGTCGAACTCCAAGCCCTTGACGCGGTGCATGGTCGCCACGCGCACGGCGTCGCCGCGCTGTTCGTCGTCCGTGGCGCTGGTGCCGAGCACGGCGCACTCGAAGCCGCCGTCGCGCAGGGCGTTTGCGGCGGCGTCCCGTTCGGCGCCGGTGCGGGCCGCCACGCAAGCGCCGCGTAGCGGCTCGCCATCTGCCGCCAGCTTGCCGATGCAGGCAAGCAGATGCGCGTCGTGTGCTTCGCGGGTGTCGAAGTGGGCGAGTGCGGGCTGCGGGCCGCGGGTGAGGGAGCGGATGCCATGGCTGTCGTCGGCGCCGCCGTCGAGGTCGTCGATATCGCGGTCGGCCAGGAGCGCCGTGGCCCAGCGGCGGGTTTGCTCGGTGGTGCGGTAGTTCAGCCTCAGTTTGCGCGAGCGGCCGCGGATGTCGATGCCGCAGCGGCCGAGCACCACGCGCCGACGGCCATAGATGCGCTGGTGGCCGTCGCCAGCGATGAAGAGGTCGTTCCGGCCCGGCGGCGCAATGGCGCGGAGCAGGCGGAAGGCCGGTGCGCCCACGTCCTGCGCTTCGTCCACGATCACGGCGGCGTAGCCGGCCGGGTCTGACGCTTCGCCTGTGAGCAGCGCCGTGGCGTCGCGGTAGGCGTCGTCCACTTCCTTCACGCCGCGTTCGGCAAGCTGGGCGCGGTACTCCTCGAACACCGGCCAGACGAGCGCCCGCTGGCCGCGGTTCAGCCGCGTGCCGCGGCCAGCGCGGGATACCGCAAGGTACGTTTGCTTGTCTGCAACCGCGCTGGCCTGCACCACCTGCTCCCACTCGTCCTCGTAGAAGGCGTCCGGCAGGTTCAACGATGGCGGCCGGGCGTCGAGGGCGATCTGCCAAGCCTCCCTCAAGCGTCCGAATTGCAGTTGGAACTGATAGCGCTGGCCCCTCAGATAGCGCGCCACCCAGCGATCCAGATTGGTCACCTCAATGCGCTGCATCTCCTCGGGCGTGCAGATGGCGCCCAGGTTGTGCTCGATGTCCGCGGCCAGGTTGCGCGTGAAGGTGGTGAACAGGATGCGGCCTTCCGGCAGCGTTCGCGCCAGGTAGCGGGCGCGGTGCATGGCGGCCACCGTCTTGCCGGTGCCGGCGCCGCCGAGCACCCGCAGCGGCCCGTTCCAGTCGCGCTCCACCAGCCGCCGCTGGGAGGGATGCAGGAACACGCGCCACCGCGCGAGCGGCGCGTTCAGCATGGCTTCGAGTTCCATTTCGTCCGCCGCGACGGCGAATCGCATCTGCGATTCCGGGCGTTGCAGGGCGGTGGTGAAGTCCTCCACGTCCACCGTTCGCGGCGCTTCGCGCTCGCGCACCAAGTCTTCGTAGGAGTCACCGGCGAGGTAGAGGTACAGGGCGTCGTGCGCTTCCTCGGGCAGGCGTTCCTCAATGGACTCCAAGCCGTCCGCATCGGCGATGCCCCGCACTTCCGGCAGCATGGCCTGCGGCACGCCGAGGCGCATCAGCTCGCGATCCTTCAAGCCGGCGAAGGCGCCTGCGGGTTCGGCGGTTGCCGGCAACGGTTCAGCCGGGCCGTCGTCCTGCGGCAGGTACACCTGCACGGCGCCGGATTCCGGGTTGACGTCGCAGCGACGGCGCGTCGCCCAATGGTAGGCGTCGTCGTGCTTGTCCGCCCACAACAGCACATGAACATCGCCCCGCGCCGGCTTCAGAACGATGGCGCGATAGCCGCGGTCGATGCGCAGCGAACGCATGTTTGGATCCTTGGCGCCGTTGATGCGCTCGTAGTTCAAGCCGCTGGCGGCGGAATCGTTGTTGAAGCGCGCAATGAGCGCCCGTACGCCCCGCTGCTGCTGGCTCGGCAGACGGGCGAAGGCGGAGAGGAAATCCACCGACATGGCCATGTTAGTCATGGTGGTCTCCGTCTATTGCGCCCGTAGGTCCACCGGTTTGGAGCCGGATCGGTGCCTCGCCCGCTTCGTCACGGGAAAGCAATTCGCAAACGCCAGCGCCGGACCAAACGCGCAACTTAGCCAGCCTCGGTACCTCCACCTGCGTTACATACACCTCTCCATGAAGACGCCGCGAGACTTCCTCGCTGCTGGCTGTCTCGAAGAACAACTCCAAGGCTTCCTTCAAATTCTCGCGGGCGAGCACGACGGTTTCGCCTTGACTCGCGATGTCTAGTTGGGGGCAAAGAGCAACATAGCCTTCGCCCTCGCGCTCAATGACAGCAGTAAGCTGCACGTCTTTACTTCCACTCCTTGGGACGGCGAGCAGCTTCGGCTCCGTCCAAACACCTCGAATCTACCACACGCCTTGCGCCATCGCGCCCTTCGCCTCTTCGACCGCGGACCAACGTGCGCCGCGTGCCTCGCCTGGTCGTAATCCCGCGGTACTTCGAGCTCTGAGGGCCGTGTGAACGGACGCTGCGCAAGCTAATCCACGAGGGCCTTGGCGACTCGCTCCGCCAAGGCATCTTCGGCGGTGGAGAGCACACGCCAGCCGGCTTCCTCGAACGCCGCCGCTTCCTTCGCCTGTTCGCCGTGCAGCACGGCAACGCGCTCCTTCGGCCAGGCGAGTGCGACCTCTGCCAGCACTTGGCCCTTCCGTCGGTCAGCTCGACCCCGCCTCCGGCGCCGGCAGGCCGGCCGCGGCCCATTGGCGCATGGCGGGGTGCAGTGGTTCGGCGGCGAGTTCCGTAGCCGTGGCCCAATCGTCCGAATCCGGCTGCATTGCAGAGTCTCGTAGCTCGCCGGCGTGCGCGAACTGCGGATAGCGGCCGGCCTACACGCCTTGGCGGGCGATCCACCATGCGTTCGGCAGGAATTGCAGCAGGTTGAACAGCGAAGCGTGCGGTTCCATGCGGGGCGGTAGTTGGCGTCGTGGCGTTGGCTTCGTCGTCCCGGAGATCCAGGGTCGCGAGCAGTTGGGTGGGGTCTGGGCGGTTCCACTGCTAGCGGCAGCGTTGAACACGTCCTCAAAGTGCCCGATGCGCCTGCGCTACCGCCTCTTGGTCAATCAAGCATGTCCTCCAATGCGCCGGCTGTTCTTTTCCAAGTAGTCGCGGAAGGCTTGAGCATGTGGGTGCAGTGTGTCCTTGTGTGCGGGTTTCCGATCGATGACATCTTCAACGAAGGCCAGCAGACTCTCTGCGTTGACGCGATGAGAGCGCGACCACTGCGAGCAGACGTAGAAGTCACCGCAGTCATAGGTCATCCAATACCGCCTGCTTTTGCCGCACTCTTTCTTGCGGATGAGCGCGAAGCCGATCCGAAGCCCCATCTTCTTGCAGCATGCCTTGTCCGTTAGGCGGCTCTTCTCGGCGTCGCTGAGCAGCGAGGGGTGGTCAACGAGGAGCGTCCGCATCAACGCCTGTACGAGGGGTACGAGGGGTTGAACTGGAACCTCGGACCTCGGCGCGTCAAGGGCTGACGCGACAGCGACAGGCGGCGTAGTATGCCGAAGGCCCGCAGTCTCCAGCAGTTTGACGGAGCGCACGAACAATTCGGACGAGTCGGCAACAGCACTTGCTTTCTCAAGCGTCGGTCTGACAATGGACTTGTCAAAGTCGTCGTTGGTCAGTAGATGCCACTCAACATCGGCGTATTCCCTTCGCAAGTCGTCGAACGTAATCTCCAGAGGTTTCTGAACCTTGGGGCGTGCTTTCGGCGAGAGGAAGTAGATATGAATGCGGGTCTCGGGCAAGTGGTAGGTGCGCAGGATGAAGAGAGTTCGGAGCATCTTCTTGAGGACGCGCTTTTCCGTGCTGCCTTTGTAGTTCAGCCCGTCTTCGTGGAAAGCCACCTCCATCGCGTGGACACCGCCCTGCTGGTCAACGCCGACGACGTCGATCTCGCCCTGCTTGAAGAATTGCCCGGCGTCCTTCGTCTTCTTGAACACAGAACCGTCGACGTCAAAGCGCTGTCTCATCTCCAAGAAAAGCGTCTCGGCGTCTTGACGCTGCCCCAAGCCAGCAGGAGCCTTCCAATTGGCCTGCACGATCCAGCAGCGCTTGACATGGCGTAAGTAGGAGCATGCGAGGGATTCGCCGACCTCTATCTTCATGCATTAGACCTCGCCAGCAACACTACGGGGGGCACTCGAGCTGAGTCCGTCCCGCCGTCGCCAAAGAATGGCGGGCGTCGCCGGCTACTCGTCGAGCAATGCTTGCCAATGTGGCCCCACATCGCCAGATATGACAACTCGGTTCGTAGTGCCATCGCCCCGAACCTCCAATGCATATCCTACGTCTCCGCCTTGAGTTCCGTGCGAATAGACGACCCAAGAGACTTTGGTCTCTATGAAGTAGCTTCCAGGAGCGACCTCTGTAAACAAGAACCGACCATCCGACTCACATCGCGTCGTCCTCACATGATCGTGAAAGGCGGGGGCGTCCCAAGGGTCCAAAGTTGCTGCCTTCTTCTCAATATACCTGATCCTGAAGTACTTCTTTGCGAACTGCCCAAGCGGTATAAGGCGGACGGCTTCCCCCGCGCAAGTGACTACGCCACCTCCTTTTTGCCGTAGAAAAGCATTCCCCTCAATGCGATCGGTGCCCACATCGTGGATGTAGGCCACCTCGGCGGCGTCGAATCCTTGCACTCGGATCGGCGTGGGCACCGTGGGCGTCACTACGCATCCAGCAACACTAACGACAATCAGTAGCAACGGTAGTATGGCCTTAAACGTTCGGGAATGTGGCGTCACCGTACTCTCCTCTGTGCGGTAGCCTAGGGTCTTGTGGCTAAGGAGCCGCCATCAGACGACCTTGGACGCAAGAGCGTACCAATGTGGCGGGCAGCTCGCAAGCGCGATTGGGGCGCATCGCCACCCGCCGACGATGATGAGCGCTTCGCTGGCGTTGCAGAAGGGGCAGTCGCGGCTGAGGATGGTGCGGTTGGCGCTGGCGGTCAGCGTCTCCGGGCAGAACGCGGGCACCGGCTCGCCTTCGCCGCAGCTCGTGCAGGCGGCGTTCACGGCGCCGTGCCCAGCGTGGATGTGGCCGCAGTGGCCACACAGCACCACGTTCCTGCCCGCCACGCCGGGCGGCTGCTCGCCTTCGGCGGGGAAGTAGAAGCGCACGTCCATGTCTCGGGAGAAGAAGCGGTTGTAGAACTCGCGCAAATCCCGCCCCACTTGGGACGACGCGGCGCGCTGCACCGCGCCCCAGCCGGTGACGCGGCACTCCCGGCACTGCACCAATGGCAGATGCAGGGCGGAATCTTCGGGGTTCAAGTCGTCCGAGTGGCGCAGCATCGTCGGGGCCGCTTCGGTGCCCGTAGAAGCCACGCGGCACACCATGCGCCGCAGTTCGCGCACCCACAGATGCAGCCCGACGCTCAGAAACGGCTTCGCGCCGCCAGCGCCGTCGTCTTCCCGCGCCGCGGAGATCAACGCGCACAGGCCGTTCAGCAGGCCGACGGCTTCCCGTTCCGCTTGAACGCCGTCCGTGGAGAGCGGCAGGCTGGTTCTCATTCGCGCCGCGACGGCGGGCAGGGGCAGCGGGCCGTCCGCCAGCGTGCGCAGCAGGTTCACGAACATCAGGTGCCCGCGCAGCTTCTCCGCCAGCGCGATGCGCCAATCCACGGCGTGGAAATCGCCCTCTATCGGCGCGCCGAAGAAGAGCTCGTGCTGCGCCTTCAAGTAGCTCTCCGCATCGGCGTAGCGGGCGGGATCCACGCGCTCGGCGAGGTTCGGCTGGGGCGCGATGTGGGTTTGGATGATGGCGGTGCCGAGCAGCTCGTCGATGCTCTGGCGTTCTTCGCGCAGGATGGCGCGCTCGTCGAAGGCTTGGCCGAACACGTCCTCCGCGTACTGGCGCAGTTCGGCGCTGTTGTCCTCGTCGCCTACCGTGGCGGAGGTGTCGACGCAGATCAGCCCTTGGCGGGCCGGGGTTTGGGCCAGTTCCTGCCGAGGCACTTGCAGCCGCTCCCGCAGCCGCCGGATCAAGCACGCCAGATCGGTGCCTTGCGGCCCGTCGAAGGTGTGCAGTTCGTCCACCACCAGATAGCGCAGTGTGCTCGGCTGGTTGCGCCGCCAGAGCCGCCGATCCGCCGGGCGGATCATCAGAAAGTCCAGCATCTTGTAGTTGGTGAGCAGGATGTGCGGCGGGCGTTCGCGCAGCGTCTCCCGATCCGTGACCAGATGCTCCCGCCCCATCGTGGTGTGCGGCGCCTTCTCGCGCTCGCCGACGTACAGGCCAGCGCTCACCTTGCCGCGCAAGGCGGGCGTGTCGTGAATGATCTTGGCGATGCGCCGCGCCTGATCGAAGGCCAGGGCGTTCATCGGATAGACGAGGATGGCCTTCACGCCATCCTCCCCGGCATGGCGCCGGCAGTGATCCAGAATCGGCCACAGAAAGCACTCCGTCTTGCCGGAACCCGTGCCGGTGGCCACGATGGTGGAACGCCCGCCGTGCGCCGCGCCGGAATCGAGGCGCTGGTGCGCGACGCGCTGATGGCGGTACGGCGTGAAGCCGAGCGGCACCTCCGGGAACGGCTCGCCGCCTTCGGGCGCGAGCTTCGGCGGCAGCGCGATGGAGAGGTACGGGCCTTTGACGAGGTTCTCCTGCTCGGCGAGGAATTCGTCCAGAACGTGCGCGAGCGGCGGATTGGAGGGGCCGAAGCCGGTGGCGAGGAAGTCCCGCAGCGCGCGGGCGACCTCGTGGGCTACGACGGAGGGGATCATGGGGTGGTGGTGGGTTCGGCGGCTCCGTGCGGTGGGGCGATGGTGGCATAGATTGGTGTGGCGAACAGGTGCCGCCGAAACGCCGAAATTCAAGAAGTTGCGCTGCTGTTTCCTAGCCATTCATCAAGAGCCTCCACGTCATCCCGTACGGTGTTTGCTCCCCGTGCCACCGGTATGCCTAGCCGAGAGACGTGCTCGATGAACTCTGCCAGCGTTCGCCTGGAGAACTCCGCCGCACGGCCCAACGACAGGCTCTCGTCCTTGTAGAGCGCCACCGCCAGCGCCAAGCGAACGCCTGGTTCGGCGAGCAGCGAATCGTCGCTCAGGTGTACCAGCAATGCCTCCGGTTGATGGCGATTCAGAACCATGACCGGCTGCTCGCGCGCATCCCGCAGCGCGGCGGACGGGTTGCTCTTCAACTGTCGTACGCTGACCGCTTTCATCATGATGGATCCAACTGTAGGCACAAACCGTAGCGTGGCGCGTAGGCACATGCAGCATCTTGCACTGGCTGCTCTACGCCAACCTGCGCTTGCGGAACGACCTCAGCGGCTCCTTTACGGAGGCCGACGTCAAGGACGCCGTGGCATGGGCTCGGCTGGCGGAAAACGGACGTAGAGCTCCAGCGCCTCCGCCAAGGTGTGCACGAGAGCGGTTTGTTGGCGAAGCACGTCACCGCACGTCGGCACCGCCGTAGATCAGTTCCCGCAGTTCGGGCCAAGTGGACGTTGCCAACGGGTCTGCCGCAGTCGGGTCGCCGACGCGCAAGTCGGGAAGCGCGTACCGGCGGTGCGAGCTCACCGTCTCGACGGCCGCGCCGGAGCCATCGTCGGCAGCGGGGTGCTGGGGTGCTTCCGCCCTCTTCGTGTGGGTCGTGTGGGCACGTCGCTTGCCTTGGGCGCTTGGTGTTCGCATCATGGCGACATTCTAGCCGCCACGGAACGGCGGCCGGCGACACGCGCCGCAGCGGAGGGCGTGCGCTTGAACCAGTTGGCAGCAACCGATCTCGCCCACGGGTTGGCCGAAGGCAGCGGGGCTGAACCGCAACGGAGCGATGGCCAGTGAGTTGGACGCCGTGCAAGCGCAACGTGTTCCTGCGCGGATTGCGGCGGCTGGGCTTCGTGCGGCGGCTGCTCGGAACATGGCGCCAGTCCAACCCCGCATACAAGGACTGGACGGACTACTTCGAGCGAGCGCCCCGGGCGACCGAGGACTTCGTGGCGGCGGTGGCGGAAGGGCGGCGCGACTTGCTGCGTTTGGAAGAGCGGGTGCCGTTTGATTGAGGGCCATTGCCGAAATACGGCGCGCGCTCGCTCTAGGCCGTCAGCATGAACTGGTGGATTGACACTCCGCTACCCTTCATTGGCGTCTGGGCGGGCGTGAGGATGACGAGCACTGTCCCCGAAGAACGCAGGCCGGCTTCTCGAGGCCAGCGAGCGGGCCGAGGCCGGCTTGAGCGAGACGATGAGCCCAATCTAGCCGTCAACCAGACTACCGTCCGTAGTACCACCGTTTCCGTTTACCATCCTCGGCCACTCCGACTCTGTCGCCCGCGAGTCATCAACGCATCCAACCTTAACAGTGATACCCAAGTTCGTCAGGTAATCACGCAGCTTGTCTAGCGTGGTATACTGAGCCCCCGTGCCCCCCCAGCACGCCCTCAGTGCATCGAAGTTCTCCTTTAGCTTCCTGCTGACGTCGGATGCTATTCGGTTAGTTGAGCACGAAAGCGCGACAACACAATCCGACAGTTGATGATCTGCTCCCAATTTGGTTACGACCAAGTGACGGGGTGCCGGCAAACCTACCCTAGGGAGCAAGATTAGCGGCCCAGAAACCACGCCGCGGGGTAAGGGCTTGACGAGCTTGAGCTGCCTGCTATCACCAAGATTAGTAGTATGCATCAGAGGAACCCCTCCACTAGAAACCTCTTCAGCGTCATGCATCGGAAGGCCACCCCTCGTCAACAATACCGACTCCACTCCTTTACCTTCCGCCTCGACCGCACTCTTCGTTGCCGACTGAGTTACAACTCCCCTCCTTCGATTCAGTTTGACCAGACTCACGGATGCGCCCGCACCTCCGAAATAACCGTTCCCGAGGGATTGCACGAGATCGAACGAGTACCGCGATGCAATCAAATCACGAGCTCTCGCATCTCTCGCTGAGTGCAACATCGAGTCAGGTACGACCGCTACGAACTGCTTTGGCAAAAAGCGCAGAATGGCCGATAGGATATGCGCGGCCCCGACTCCGCACCGTACTTTTTCACCCCAAGCTGGGACAGTTACCAATCTAGGTCCTGACAGCGACCCAAACGGCGGGTTCGCGACCACAACATCCACGCAGGCCCTGAAGCCCCACACCCTAGATTTAGACACACTTCGTGGGCTGAGCGCATCGCAAACAGAGGCAACACAGTTCGGCAGAGCTTGCCTGATCCGACCTACAGCCCTCCGGTCAATATCAATAGCCAAAGCATCAATCGCAGGAAACCGTGCGACGGTCGCCAACAAAAGTGCACCATCTCCGGCAGCCGGGTCCAACACCGCCCGCGGTCGTCGAACGCGAATCGAGCGAGCGACCAAACGCGCCAGCGGTTCCGGTGTATAGTACGCACAAAGCCCGCCAACTTCGGTCATGGGAAGATGCAATACAGATGCGACAGACCCCGGCCCTGCCGACTACCTTTCTGGCTCACGGGATGATCAAAGAGAACCTCCGCCGACTCCGATTTGTCTTGAACATACAGCAGCGAGCCCAACGCGTGCGGCCGGGTACCAATCGGCGCCACATACATGTAGTGGTCTGGATACTCTTCACCGATCTGCACAAGCAAGGCGCGCAACGCAAAAGGGTCGTTCGCCGGTGCCATCCGCCAGAGGCTATGTGATTCAGTCCGCTCGAAGAACGCCTTATTACAGTAAGATGAAAAGGCTGGAAACTCAATTTGATATCCAGGAATACCCATGATAGGAATGGTTACGGCAGGCCCCGGGTCAATTGTGTTCAATACGTTGAGCGCCCTTTGGCCTTCGAATCCGAGCAATGGGACGAAAAGACTCTGCCGTCGGAGTGGACCAGCCAAATTAGCGAAACCCGCCAACGTGCCAAGTCCTTGGGTCCGCGGAGATAGGTCAAATAGGTCAAAAGGATCGGCTCTATCTGGTATAGCTCGCACTTGATACTTGCTGGGCTCCGTGTAAACGTAGGTAAGCGTCTCTACATGGCCCCGCAACGCGAAAAGACATCCGGCCCAAAAGTCGTGCCCTAGTCCAGAAATATCGATTACCACATCACTGCCTCGTGGAAAGAGCCCCTTGAGATCCGATACGTCCTTCGCGTTGACATTAACCCGTCTGCCCGTCTCTGCCCTAAGCCTCAGGGTTTCATCATTAGCTGCCTCCGCTGCAAAGTGTGCCTCACCGTTCGATAGCCGGGCTGCCCAATGTTCTGGATTAGCTCGATTCTGACCCGACGCCTCCGAGTATACGAAGACAGTGTTGGGTAGGAACTCCACGTCCTCTAGTGATGCAACCGTCAACATACGTCGAGCAGAATCAACAAGTTGTTGCTTCATCGTTCTACGTTGACAATAGATCCAACTGGGTATCCGTCATTGGGTGCCCAGTTACGGATGAATGCAGCGACTTAGCACCCTCAAAATCCGCTGCCGCCAGTAGCAACTCTCTAGCGTCAATTCGAATTCTCCGTTTCTTTCGGTACGAAATATTGAAGTGCGGTGAAAGAATAGGATGCAGTCGATACTCGTCTTGCTGAGTCTCGGTCGCACTCGTTAGCTTCGTGGCCCGCTCGGCGACAAGGGCAAGGATTGCGCAGCCCTCCTGTAGCAACATATTGGCCTCTTCCATGTCGCTCTGCTGACCCGCGACAGTAAACCCTGTCATCTCGGGAGCGCTATTTGACGGGTTGCGCATCAAATCATAAAATACTGTCCCGAGAGATCGCACTAGCCTTGCGATCCGAAGTCCTTCGTGCGAAAGCCCCTGAATCTGATCAACATGACGCTTGGCCACGTTTCTAGCGCCGACCGTTTGGGTCAAGTAGCCGATCGCAATAGGGCTACTATGCTCATTATTCTCGTGTTCCCTCGACTCTTGATCCCTCGAATAGACGCGAACTACCTCATCAAGCAGCTCAAGCAGGTATCGGACGTTGCCGCCAGAGAGTTTCAGAAAGGTCTCAGCACCAGCATAGATCTTCCGCATGGCTACGCCCCGTCGTCCTCTGGTAATCGTAAAGAGGCTAGCGTATCGATAGTTTTCAATCCGCCTTTGCCATTGGCGCCCGTCCTCTCTAGCGGTACCTATGATTTGCCGAAGATCGCCCAGTCCCCTCCTCTGCAAATGAATAGCCAGATGAGCTTGATCTAGAGGCGCTTCCCGCAGCCACTGCGCCAAGTCTTCACGGCCTAGACGCCGTTGCTGCTCGGCCTCTCGTTCTACAAGTTCCCTAGCACCGAGGGCCTCGGCCTCCTCCGCTGGTCCTAAACGTGGGAGAAAGCTACTAAGCTTGTCGGGTAGGTTGATGTTTCTATTCTTGGCTATTTTCAAGCGCTTCTCGGCGACCTCCCTACAGAACGACATAGATTCATCTCCTGATATGCTCACTTCAGAATAGTCGCCGGGCGATGCCAGGGGGTCTTCGGCATTGCCGGTAAGACGGGTCTTTATTCCCCGCTCCCTAACGCCGAGCTTGTAGGAGATCGGACTTCCACTATTCTTGATCCATGCGTTCAAGACTTGCTGCTGCCCCTCGGATAGGTTCTCCCATTCATCGATACAGATGTAGATTGGTCTATCTGCCGACCCCAACATTCTATGGACGTCTCGAGCAAACTCTACTACCGGTTCTTCGCTCAAAGCAAAGCTGGGTGCCTCTGTCATCTTAGGCGCGATGACATACTTCGTCAGGCGGGCTAGCTGTGTTCTGAGGCTATCGTAGAGGTCTAGGTAGTTGGCGGAGTGGTCAACTATGGAAAGGTACTCGCAGACGCGCCCTATCGAATTTTGCTGCGCCGTCGACACGGTCGTGCTTGGGATGATGTTCACGCATAGGTCGGCGAGCTCGATGCAACAGAGCAAGTTCATGTAGTGCTGAAATGCCGAAAGCCACATGTCATCCGGAAGGTGCCTGCCGGTGAAGGCCAAGATTCTGTTCTTGAAAGCCTTCACATAGATCCCTAGGTGTCGGGGTTTCCCATCGCGATCTTTGTTGCTGAAGTGGAGGGAGCGGAGAGCAATGGTCTTGCCGGTCCCACGGCCACCAATGAGGAAGGTAGGCCGCATGTCCAAGAATCGGTGGTAATACGGAGGCTCGACAAATCGCTCATCGAAGTCGTCTACGATCCACTCGGAGCGGTAGTCAGAGAACATCCTGTCGAGTTCACTCATGGTAACGATCCTTCAGGGGCATCCAGCCCTCTCCATCTTTGGCCCAAAATACGGGGAGGGTGAAGTCTGGGATGCTGTTGTGGAATGCAATTGTGAAACCAAGACCGTTGAATCCATAGACGGGATCGACGTAGCTCGCTACCTGAAGACGCGGTGCCACGCTCCTAAGCAGCTCGTGGATTTCCTCGTGCTCCTTGGCTGGAAGGAGCGACTGGACGCTGTAACTTTTGACATCCAAGACGTGTCCGGCGAAGATTAACAGCTTTGGGTGTTCCTGCCTGATTCGCGCATAGGCTTGTGAGGTGATTGCGGCGACTAGACAGACGACGGCGCATCCTTCCTCCATCATCGTTCGTGGCGAGGTGCCGTCTCCAGACTCTATGGTCGAGATAAGCTGATTACCGGAACCTATGATGTCGTCGATTAGAACAAGAACTTTGTTGCGAGAGGAGGCATGGTCGACTGCAGTGGTGAGATCACCCACCAGTTGGCTTTCACTCAGACCTAGCTCGTCTCTGGCCGTCCGCATGTAGGCGAAAGCCGAATCCGCAATGTTGGGCCGCTCGCCTCGGATAGGGGCCACTACGATGGACGTGTGAGAGGCCAATATCCTCTCCATGGATACCGCGGGAACGTTCGTAGCGGCGGACGACAGACTCCTGATCAGGCGTTGATACGCAGATGTAATGGCACCGCGTGTCGTTTCCGAGCTCACATAGATCAGCTGACCGAGAAGCTGAGCTGCGGCTAGTTGCTGATCCTTGGGGAAGTTGTTGATCCACCGGCGATATGGTAGTTCCTGCTCCCGCGGCCAAAGGCCGGTTCTAACCAGGTGATCACATTTGGCCAGGATGTCATTCAGGGCGCTCAAGCTACGATCCTCTAGCTGCGGTAGCGTAGTCCTGCTCTCGGTCGGAAGGCGACCATGGCGCATAATACACCACTTGGCGTCCGACGGGGCCGCGCGTGTGGGCGTCGTCGCTGATGCGGCGGGTTATGGTGCCCTCCCGCAAGTCGCGGACATCCTCCCACCCCAGCACGATGCCCTCCTTCGTGCCTTCCGGCGTCGTCAGTGTGAAGCTGGTGTCGCCCTTCACCGCCTTGCGGGGCAGGCCCACGCCCGGCAGGCCCTTGGAGGGCGTGAAGACGATGCGGCCGTTGGTGTCGTAGTGGGTCTCGGCTTCGTACTGGCGCATGACGGGGAATTGGACGCGGTGGATGGTTTGGAGTTCGTCCAAGGTTAGGCCGAGGGCTTTGGCGGCGAGGACGTCGATTTCGACGAGGGCTTGGCGGCGGGCGTAGTCGGTGCGCAGGGCGTGGTCGCGGTGCCAGTGTGGGGTCAAGGTGGGCCAGTCGTTGGGGAGGCGCGGGTCTTGGCGCGTCCAGGCGTCTTGGCGGAAGGCGTCGATGGCGAGCATGGGCTGGGCGTCTGGTGCCGTTGGGAGTTGCGTCGTGCAGGCAGCATACCAGAGGTCGGCGTAGTGGGTGGTTAGGCAGCACAGGCGCAAGGCTCTGATTCGCAAGGCGGCGCGGATGTGGGGGTCGCAGTCTTCGGGGAGGATGGGGAGGCGGCTTAGCCACGAGCGGTTCATGTTGGAAGTGCCCGTGGTCTTCACGAAGAAATCCAAGACGATGGACATGCTTAGAGCGGCGAAGTCGAGCATGGTGCCCAAGTCGCGGTAGGTCAGAGCGATGTTGGCGTGGATGGACGCCACACCCGGCGGGATCAACGCTGTCAGGAACGTGCGCTCCAAAGCAGGGCTGACCATCCCGCGCGTGACGATCCGATAGAAGTCCGTGACGGCTTTGGCTCCCTTCCCTACTTCGCGCCAACCCACCCTCGGCGTTCGCGCCTCGTACTCCTTTTCGCCGCAAGCCGGAACGTAGTTGGTGCGCGGCAGGTAGTCGTCCGGCAGCGTCGTCAAGTCCAGCACGTCGTAGTGGCTGTTCTGGGTACACACCGCCCGCGGCGTCTTGTTGAACGGGTTGCCGACGAAGAAGTGCGGGCCGGAGAGGATCAGCTCCGAGGCGTCCTTGGGGAAGCGGGTCTCGCGGCGGATGGTGCCTTGCCGCTGGGCCATCGTCTCGTGCCAGTGTCCGGTGACGTGGAAGTCGTCGCCCAAGTCACCCAGCCGCCGTGGATGCGCCGCCAGCTTCTCCAACACCCCCAGCAGCGTCTTCGCGTGCAGCGCTGGCAGCCTCGCGCGGCACGATGGCGTTCCCGCGGCGTCGTACAGCGTGGCGAAGCTCGCCAGCGCCGCCTCGTCCACTTCCACAACGCGGTCCGCATGGCCAGCCGTCGTCCATCCCGCCGCGTCCTTGATGCCCGGCACGTCGCCCCGCCCGTCGTGCTCCAAGCACGCATCCACCGTCGCCGGCGCGAACAGATTGGCGACGTGCTTGAACTTCGGCTCGCCCCGCGCCCCGCCGTACACGTTCACGCTGAACAGCGTCTCGTGATGCACTTCGGAGAACAGGCGCTTCTCGTTCTGAAACTGGAAGTGCGCCCGCAACCTCGAATACAGCGCCTCCCGAAACACGCCGCCCTTCGGATCGTCGTACACGCCCTCTGGATGCAGGAACCCAGCCACGCCGCCATCCCTGCCGATCATCCACGCCTGCGGCAGGAAGCACTTGTAGAGGTTCGTCTGCTGCCCGGCCAACAGCGGATAGTTCTGCCGCGCGTTCAGAAACCCCTGCGTCGCCTCCGCCTCCGCCAACTCCCGCAGCCACGCCGCGCGCAAGCCGTCGTAGCGCTCGAACATCTCGCCGCGCAGCGCCGTGATCTCCGTGGCGGAGTGCCGGCGCAGCACGAACAGCGGGTTGCGGTCGCCCAGCACGCCGCCTTCCTCCCACTCCACCTTCACCCAGGGCGGGTTGCCCAGCACCAGGTCGAAGCCGCCGTTCGCGGCGAACACGTCCGCGAAGGCCAGTTCCCAGTGGTGGAAGCGGTGTTGCTCGGCCAGATCGTCCACGAACTTCAGCCTGGGGAACTCCTCGAACAGCTTCTGCAAATCCAACATGCCGATTTCGTTGGCGATGCGCTTGGCGAGGTCGCCGGCGTGTTCGGCGTATTCCTTGCCGAACAGGTCTGCGGTTTGGTTGGGGCCGAGGCCGGGGGCGAAGACGTTGCCGGTGAGCACCAGCGAGATCTCGTTGAGGAACTCGTCGCGGCTCGGCAGGCTGGCGGCGTCGCGGATGGGCCAGAACCACAGGGCGCACCAGTAGTCCATCGCCAGCTTCAGGCGGCGGTAGGGGCCAACCGTGCGGGTGCCCTCGCTGAACACGCCTTGGGCGCGGATGCGGTCCTTCCACTCGTTGGCGGTGCGGCGGGGCGCTCCGGCGCCGGGCTGGCCCCACACGGGCAGGGCGTCCTCGGTTTGCTGGCGGTCGCGGGCGAGCTGTTCGGCGTGCAGGGCCCACAGCGCGTCCACTTGGTTGGAGAGCGTCTCCAGTTCCGCGATCTCCTCCTCTTGGAAGGGTTGGAAGAACGTCTTGCGCCACGCCTTGACGCGCTCGAAGTCGGCGGCTTCCAAGCGCTTGGCGGCCTTGTCGCGGTAGTTGGCCATGCCGTCGTCCGGCAGCAGGAAGTGGTAGACGGTGCCGGGCGGGCGTTTCGGCGCTGCGCCGTCGGCGGACTGCCACGGCACGCGCTGCGGGGCGCTGTTGAACCACAGGTCGGCTTTCTTCTTGCGAGGGGGCAGGCCCCCTCGCGCTCCCCCCGCTGAGGGCTCTCTCCGCTTGGTCAACGCGGCGCGCGGATGCACCTGCCGCCGCGCGCCCACCAGCGAGTTGCCGCACATCAGCTGGTAGCCGAACCACGGCACGTGGCCGTCCTGGTGGATGCCGTTCAGCCACAGGGAGACTTCCGCCAGTTCCAGCGCCACGGGGTTCAAGTCCACGCCGAACACGTTGCGGTCGGCGATGCGGTGGCGGGCGCGTTGCAGTTCGTCGGCGTAGTCCGCGTGGTCGATGCGCTGGTTCAGTTCGCGCTGCTTGCGTTCCAGGTACTTCTCGGCCAGCTGGTTCACGGCCTCGTTGAGGAAGGCGGCGGAACCCATCGCCGGTTCGCACACGGTGATGTTCAGGATGTCGTCGGCGGGGGTGGCGTCCGTCACCAGTTCGGCCAGGGCGTGCTTCACCACGGTGCGGGTGAGGGATTCCGGCGTGTAGTAGCTGGCGGACTTCTGCCGGTCGCGCCCGGCCAGGCGGTAGATGAACGTGCCGCGCTTGTGGACGCGCAGCTTCAGGCGGCCGTTCTCGTCGCGGTCCTGCACCTTCTCCTCTTCGGCGTACTGGCCGAGGTCGCGCTGGGGCACGAAGTAGGCGATGGCGAGGGCGTCCTGGGCGTCGCCGGACTGCTTGGCGGGCTTCACCTCGTAGAGGTCCTCTTCGGCGAAGAAGCCGCGGTAGGCCAGCAGCGCCTCGTACACGGCGCCCAGCTGGTTGATGCCGAGCTGCGCGTAGGAGATGCGGCCGCTGCGTTTGGCGCGGCCTCGCGTTCCCTTGCCGGCGCCAGGGCGGGAGAGGGACATCAGGCGGATCACCTGCTGCAGCACGCGGTTGCGCAGCTTCACCTGGTTCAGCAGCGGCGTGGCGCCGGGGTGGAACAGGCGGCTGTCCAGCGGGCGCATGGAGAAGCCGTGCGCGGCGGGTGCGCTGGCTGGCTCGCCGGATGGGTTCGGCGGGCGGTCGCTGAGCAGGTCGGCTTGCGCGTGGAAGCCTTCGCGCACCAGCCGGAACAGCTGCTCGATGGAGAGGTGCAGGTGGTGGCCGTTCAGGGATTCCTCGGTGGTCAGGCGCGCCATCTCCAAGTCGCGCAGGCGTTCCAGGCCGTAGCCTTCCCGGTACGCCTCGGCGTCCAGCGGCGCGTAGCGCAGGTTCGGGCGCGACGGTGCTGACTTTCGACGCGCACTTCCGCGAGATTGCGCGGGTTGCAGCGATGGTGCTTGAGGCGTGATTGCCGTTGGTCTGCCCGCTCGTCCGCGGCCCCTGGCCGCTGGGCCGCGGAACGCACCTACGGGAGTTGGAATAAACGCCTAGCATGCTGGCCCTCGTCGGCAGCGAGGCAGGACGCTAGGGAGCATTTGCGGCCACCGTATCGAGCGGCCTCGTGCTTGTCAACGGGCCGGTGTACGCCATTTTTGTGGCGTCGTTGCCACGTTGTTCGATGCTGTAGTAGGCTGGCACAGTGCCAGCGGAGGACGTATGACCACCAGCGTAAAGGTCGAGTTCACGCTCCCGGTGGAAGTGCGCGAGGCGGACGACGGAGGCGCATACTACGTCTCGGTTTGTCCGCCCTTGACGTCCTCAGCCAGGGCGAGACCGAGGAAGCAGCCCTCGCCAACTTGGCAGAAGCGCTGCGGCTATTTGTTGAATCCTGTTTTGAGCGGGGAACGTTGGAGGAGGTGCTCAAGGACTGCGGCTTTGTGCCTGGCAAGCACAACCAGAAAGTAGCTGAGGGCGAGCGTGTGGTTCGGGTTCCACTTCCCTTGGTCGCACAAGCCGGGTGAGCAGAGTCACGCCGACCCATTGGCGAACTTTGGTCAAGGTTTTTGAAGCAGCTGGCTTCCACACGGATCGCGCTAGTGGACATTTTGGAGCGGGGTAGAATTGGCGCAAGACGACCTAGCGGCGCGAAGGCGCGTGCAGCTCCACGCCGGCCCCCGCGAGGCGATCGGGCCGGCGATCGACATGCTGGGCCGCTGGTTCGACCTCGACGGCGTGGTCATCGGCGGGGGAACCGCCTTGGAAGCTCGCTGGCACCATAGACGCTCAACGGACCTCGACCTGTTCGCGCCGGTGCCGTATCTGTCGAGCTTGATGACGGTGCCAAGGGACCAGATCGATCGAGAACTTGAAGACCACGCCGGGCCGTCGCACCGGGCGGATGCCGCCGTTGCCGCGACGCAGCTGCGCTGCCTAGTTGCCGGCGTGCCGGTCTCCCTGTCGGGAACTCGCGGGTTCTGGACGGAGGACCACGATCCCTGCATGGAAACATCCACCGGAGTGCCGTTGGCGCCGAGTGCCGACATCCTGTTGCGAAAGATGCAGGGAAGGCTGCTGGCCCAGGGCCGGGCCGTGGCGCGGGACGCCTACGACTTCGTCGTCGCCCAAGCCCTCGATCCGGTTTCGTTCCGCGATGCCATCGCGCACTTGGACGAGGAACAAGCGGAAGTGATCGCCGGAACTTTCGACGTGCTGGCCGACACGCCGCCGAGGACGGAAGGACGCGGCGTCGAAGCGCCCGCCTATCCGGCCATTCTGCAACGAGGTTTGTGGAAGCTCGCCGCCCAGGTGTTTCGCTGTCCGCATAGGAGCTTGGACATCGGCAAAACGAGAGCGCGGTGAACGCGGACGATGATCGGCTTCGTTTCGCGCCGAACAACCAGCGCGTGCATCCGCTGGAGACGTTCGACACGCCGGCGTGCTCGCGGGCGGCAAAGGCCAGCGAAGCCGACTTGCAGGAGGCGCGTTGGCTGCTCGCCAAGAGACTGGCCGGCCACGGCTGCAAGGTGCAGTGGGACAGGGCGCGAGCGATCATCCTCGACTCAGCCCGTGCGGAAGAAGATGAACGCGTGGCGCTGCGCGATTTCTTCGCGGAACTGGACGGGCTGGAAATCGCGCAAGTGATGCGCGCCGCGGGGGCGACGCCGGGGCGGATGGCCGCGCTCTTTCACGAGCTCGACGTTCGCCAGTGGCAGGCGGTGCTGTGGGTGAATCAGTTCTCCAGCCGACGCGAGACGCCGGAAATGAGCTATTGGGACAAGTTCGCGCTGGGCTCGCTGCGCTTCGAGGGCGGCAAACTACAGAAGCCGGAACCACTGGGCCCAAGCGGATAGGATTCGACGTCGCCGCCGATACGCGACCCCACAACTTTGCTCATTCAACAAGCGGCCGATCATCGGCCGGCGCAGAGCCGTCGTGGAACTGCAGGAAGACCTCCAGCGCGTACTCGGGATGCTCCAGTATGGCGTTGTGCCCCACGCGCTCCAGCACGACCAGCTTGGCGTCGGGCGCGCGGTCTTGGACGACGCGGCTGGACGTCAGGTTGGGATCGTGGCTGCCGGTGGCCACCAGCACCGGCATGGCGAGCCGTTCCACTACCGTGGCGAGGTCGAACTTGCGCGCCGCCTGGACCGCCTGGTCGGCGGCTTCGGCGTCCGCGTGCGTGGTGAATCCGCTGGGCGCGGGCCACGTTTCGATGCCGGCTTTGCGGCGTTCCTCGGCGGCGCGCCGGGTGCCTTCGCGCTGCGCCGCGACATCGGCCCGGTCCAAGTTGGCAGCGTACAGGGCTGCCGACAGCACACGCTCGCCGTGCAGCGTGCAGAACGCCATCGCGGCGCGCGAACCCCAGGACTGCGACCATACGTGGCAGCGGCCGATGTCGAGGTGATCGAGCACCGCGCAAGCATCCTCGGCGTACTGCTCCAACGTGTACTGCGCTTCCGAGCCGGCGGCCGGCCTGCTCTGTCCGAAGCCGCGTATGTCGATGCGCACCACCTGGAAACGGGCGGTCAGGCGCGGCACCAGATGGTCCCACACCCGCACCGTGCAGCGGCCCGGCGGCCAAAGCAGCAGCGCCGGGCGCGAGGGCGGGCCGTCCACTTCCACATGCAGCGTGGCGCCGTTCACCGGCAACTTCATAACGCGTGCGCTCATCTCATCCATTCCCACTGAACCAGCAGTCTTTGCGAAAGTATACTTTTCGACGTTGCGCCGGAGTAACGCCAGCGTCGTTGGGAACGACTCGAATGCCTGAACTTCCGGACCTGACGGTCTACGTCGAGCATCTGGAGCGACGTCTACTGGGTGCGAAACTGAACGGCGTGCGCTTGGCGAGCCCGTTTCTGCTGCGTTCCGTCTCGCCCACGGTCGCTGAGCTGGTTGGCCGGCCGGTGGTTGCCGTGCGTCGTTTCGCCAAGCAGGTGGTCATCGAGCTTGCCGACGAGTTCTTCATGGTGCTGCACTTGATGATTGCCGGCCGGCTGCGCTGGCATCCATCTGGGCAGGCCGTGCCGAAGCGCGTGGGCCTCGCCGCGTTCGACTTCGACAGCGGCACGCTGATCCTGACCGAAGCGAGCAAGACGAGACGCGCGGCGCTGCGCCTGGTGGCGGGGCGCCACGCCCTGGGGCGGCTGCATCCGGGTGGCCTCGAAGTGTTCGACATCGACTTTGCGACGTTTCTCGCCACCTTGAAGGACACGCCCCATACGGTGAAGCGAGCGCTCACCGACCAACGGGTGTTCTGCGGCATCGGCAACGCCTACAGCGACGAGATTCTGTTCCGCGCCAGGATGTCGCCGTTCAAGCGGGGCCGGCACATGACCGAGGCGGAGGCGCGGACGCTGTTCGCCGCCTGCCGCGAGGTGCTGGCGGAATGGACCGAACGCCTGCGCGACAAGGCTGGCGACGACTTTCCCGGCCAGGGCGGGCGCGGCAACAAGGTCACCGCGTTCCATGCGGAGATGGCCGTTCACGGCAAGTACAAGGCGCCGTGCCCGGAGTGCGGCGCGCCGGTGCAGCGCATCCTGCGCGCCGAAAACGAGACCAACTACTGCGCCGGATGCCAGACGCAGGGGCGCCTGCTCGCGGACCGCTCTCTGTCCCGGCTGCTGAAGGACACCTATCCCAAGCGCCTGGAGGATCTCGAGGGCTAGGGAAGGTCTGATCAAGTACCTCTTACGGGAAAACAACCGCCGTCCCACAAGGGTTCACGTCTGCCCGGAACACTTAAACAGACGTTCCCTAGCAGGAAGCGGAGCGGCCTTGCCGCAGTTCGCTGGAGGAGATGTCCTGCCGAAATTGCGCTGCCGGGACGCCGTCGCACATGGCCGTCAGCCCGCCAGGCAGGTCGAGATCGGCAAGCGTCTTGAAGCCGTCTGGGCACAGCCGGCCGTAGACCAGGAATCGGCAGCCCAGGGCGCGTATCTCCGCAATGGCTCGGTCGCGCTCCGCGGCGCTCGCGTAGTAGCGCGGTTCGGCGATGCGCACCAGCGTGTCCACGCCGACGACGAAAACAAGCCCCTCCGCGACGCCCGGCGCCAGGGCGCGCGCCTTGTCGACGAAGGTTGGCGCGTTGGTGACCACCACTTCGTTGGCAGCGAACTGCGCCAGGCGGCGGTTCAGTTCGATGTAGTCGAGGGTTGGCTTGTCGACGTTGGCCACGGACAGCTCGAAGCCGACCTCCCGGTGCAGCCGGCGCGCGGCCTCCTCGCGCATCGCTCGATGCCCGGCGTGCAGTGGATTGAAGGCGCCGGGCAGCAGCGCCGAGTAGCTCCGCTCCGAGACGTGGGTTTCGCGGCCGAGCACCACGGCGGCGTAGCGGGGTGCCGCCGCGGTTTCGCCGGCGACCCTGGGGCCATCGCCGATGCCAAGTGCGAAGGCGAGTGCCTGCAGCGCCGTGGTCGCGAGGACGTCCTCTTGGCGCTTTCGCGCAGCCTGGCCGGTGCCATCGCGGTCGAAGACGATCGCCCAGCTGCGCGTGTGCTCGGCGTCCTGGTACGCCAAGTGCGCCCTCAGGCTGCCGCGCTTCGGCCGACTGGTCGCCAAGGAGGCGGTGACGCCAAGGCCGAAGTGGCCGTCCAGCTGGCGCGCCCGTTGGAAGCAGCGCATGGCAAGGGCGCGAGCGGTTTGCGCGCTGCACGCCTGCTCCGGACGGGCGTTGAGGAAGTCGCGCAGGCTCTGCTCGGCATAGGGCACCCATGCTTCAAGCACCGTCCGCGAGGCGCCGGCGACGCCAAGCAGTTCCGCGAGCAGGCCGCCGCCCCCGCCGGTGACGGCCAATACGCCCAGCTGCGGGCTGGCGTGAATCGCCGCGGCCAAGTCGACGGCTGGTTTCGCCACCTTGCGGATTGCCGCGAAGCTACTCGGCGCCGCCGAGGAACTGCCGGGTGATGGCGAGGAAGTGCTCCAGCTGGTCGTGATGCACCCAGTGTCCGGCGTCTTCCACGGCAACCGACCGGGCATCCTGGAAGTACCTTAGGCGGCCGTCGTGTTCGGGGTCCGCCGCCCAGGACTCGGTGCCATGCACCAGCAGCGTCGGGCAGCTGATGCGGCGGTACAGGCCCACCGTCTGCTGCGCCGACATGCCTACGGGCGACCACGCTCGCATGTAGTTGTCGAACTTCCAGCTGTAGGTGCCGTCTTCGTTCTGATTGCTGCCGTGGATCGTCAGATGGCGGGCCTGGTCTTCGGTCAGGTGCGGGTTCGCCTGCTGCATCCGCTGGAAAGCGTCCTCCAGCGTCGGATAGCGTTTGGGAATGCGCCCGGAGAGCTGGCGCAAGTTGTCCACCCAGTCGAGCAGGCGCTGGTGGCCTGGGGTGGGGTCCTCCGCGCTGGCTGGCGACATGCCCATGCCCTCGATGGAAACCAGCCGTCGGACGGTGTGCGGATAGAGCCCGGCATAGGCCAGCGAGACCGAGCCGCCCAGGGAGTGGCCGATCAGCGCGATGTCGCGGATGCCGGTCTGCCGCACCAGCTGGGCGATGTCGTAGACGTAGTCGATGGTGGTGTAGCTGCCGCCGACCAGCCACTGCGAGTCGCCGTGGCCGCGCAGGTCCGGGGCGACGATGTGGTAGTCCCGCTTCAGTTCGTGCGCCAGCCAGTCCCAGTTGCGGCAGTGATCGCGCCCGCCATGCACCAGCATCATGGCCGGAGCGTCTTCGTTGCCCCAGTCCACGTAGTGCAGTCGCAGCCGCTGCGAGAAGTAGATGTGGGAGGTGGGCCCGCCCTTCAGCATCGATGCGGACAT
Source organism: Candidatus Azotimanducaceae bacterium (assembly GCA_965199875.1). Taxonomy (GTDB): domain Bacteria; phylum Pseudomonadota; class Gammaproteobacteria; order Pseudomonadales; family Azotimanducaceae; genus VXYL01. The sequence continues at coordinate 2,267,427 of OZ241346.1, forward strand.
GGGACGACTACGGTACGGCCTGCCGCTCCGCTGCGGCGGGCTGGGCGGAGCCCCCGGCAGCCGCACCGACAGCCAGTTTGGGGGCGACGTTGAACAGGCCGAGGGCGATCACCACGGTAAAGCCGAACACCATCGTGCCCATCATCATCTTGAACCTGAGGTTCACCAGGCTTTCCAGCGCATCGATGCGCCAATGGACGTCGGCAAAGCGCCGATCGATGTTTCGTTCGAAGGCGTCCATGCGCGCGTCCATCGCTTCAAGGCGCTGCTCTACCGCCCCAAGGCGCTGCTCTACCGCCCCAAGGCGCTGCTCCACCACACTGAGGCGCTGCTCCACCGCATCAAGGCGCTTGTCTCTCGCAGCCAGGCGCTCGTCGAACATGCGGCTGTGCCGATCGAAGGCCTCGCGCAGGTCCTCCTTGGTCAGCATTCGCTCGGAAAGTTCGACGTTCAAGGCACGCGACATGCCGTCGGCGTGGGCATCGTCGACGCCGGCTTGCTTGAGGTTGTCGGCATACCGAAGCGTGTCGATCACAGGCGCATCTATCGCCATTGGCGTCGTCCTTGGGCGTAGCAGTGTAGCAGCCAGCTAGCTGGCGGTCTTGCGCGATTCTGCCACGCGCCCATGCGCCGGCATGTAGGACATCGCCCCGACTTTCTGTGAGATTTGGCGGAATCTTGGGCATGAAACGGGCGCGAGTGGGCGCAGCGCCGCTTTGAGGTACATAAAAACGAGCGCGTCGCCCACTTTTATGCGCATAAAAGTGTCATGATCCGCTCTGCAGCGGATTCGGCCGCACTTGAACGTCGAGGAGGATCATCCATGCTGCAACGGCTGGCGCTGCGGGAACTCGTCGAGTGGAAGCGGCAGGCGGTACGCAAGCCGCTGTTGATCGACGGTGCGCGGCAGGTGGGCAAGTCCTGGCTGGTCGGCAAGCTCTTCGGGCCGAAGGAGTTCCGCAAAGTTCACTGGCTGGACTTCCGCGCGGAACCCCACCTGGAGCAGATCTTCGCCGAGAGCCTGGACCCCGCGGCGATCGTCGGCAACATCGAACTGGAGCTGAACGAGCACATCGATCTCGCGAGCGACCTCTTGTTCTTCGACGAAGTGGCGGAATGCCAGCGAGCCGTAGACTCCCTGAAGTACTTCGCCGAGCGCCTGCCCAGCGCCTTCGTCTGCGCATCCGGGTCGAACCTGGGTCTGCTCGACTCGTTTCCGGTGGGCAAAGTAGAGCAGCTGGAGCTGTTCCCGCTGTGTTTCGAGGAGTTTGCGATGGCCGCGCAACGCCAACCGCTGCTCGAAACGTACCGCTCACGGCGCCGCAACGCCTCGGCGCACGCGGCCTTGTGGCCGCTGCTGCTCGACTACTACTTCGTCGGCGGCATGCCCGAAGCGGTGGCCGCTTGGCTCGAGCCCGAGGAGAGCGCGTTGGCGCGCGCCGAGAAGGTGGCGGCGGTGCATCGCAATCTGGTCGGGGGCTACCGGCGCGACTTCGGCAAGTACGCCGGCCGCCAGCATGCGCAAGACATCGAACGCGTCTTCGACGACGTGCCGGTGCAGCTCGCCGTCAACCGGGACGGTTCGGTCGCGCGCTACCGATTCAAGGGCGTGCTGCCGCGCCGCCAGCGCTATCGCGAGCTGGCCGGGCCCATCGACTGGCTGCAAGCCGCGCGGCTGGTGTGGAAGTGCTATCCGCTGGAGGGTCGGCCGCAAGCCCCCTTGGCCGCGCAGGCGAAGGCCAACCGTTTTCGCTTGTACTTCTTCGACGTCGGCCTGCTCGGACACATGCTGGGCATGACGCGGGCCGATCACCGAGGGCAGAGCGTCAGCTACAAGGGCTACATCGCCGAGAACTTCGTGCAGACGGAGCTGTGCGCGCGGGTGGGACACCCCACCTACGGCTGGTTCGCAGGTCGCGCCGAGGTTGAGTTCCTGCATCGCTGCCGCAACGGCGAGGTGGTGCCGGTGGAGGTGAAGAGCGGCAGCCGCACCCAGGCGCGCAGCCTCCGCTCCTACCTCGATCGCTACGCGCCCAGCCGCGCCATCAAGCTGGTAGGCGGCGCTGGCGGCGCGCGCGGTGGGCCGATCGAGACCTGGCCGCTGTACGACGCCCAGTTCCTTGGCGACTTGTAGCTGGTCTCGGCGGTCCCGCTGCCGCCTCGCGTCAAGAGCGCGGTTGCGGCGGCAGGGCGGCAGCAATCGCCTTCAGTACGCCCACTTGAAGCTCAACGCCGCCGCCATCCCTGGCCGCTCGCTGAAGACGACGACGCCCTCGCGCTCGATTTCCACCGCCTGGTCGAGAAGGTTCCTCAGCTTGGCCTTCACCGTCATGCGCTCGCCGGGATACCAGGAGTAGGTGAAGTCCAGCGCGTGGAAGGGTTGTTCGTAGCCGTCGGGAGCGCCCAGGCGTCCAGCCACGTACAGCCTTTCGCCGAAGACGTTGTAGGCCAGGGTGGCGGTGTGGTCGCCGCGGCTGCTGTCGAAGCCCAGCAGCACGTTGACGACGTACTCGGAAGCGCCCGCCAAGGGTCGCACGTCGTTGGTCGGGGCGTCGGCCTGATCGCCGGCCACCAGTTCCGAATCCTGCCAGGTGAGGTTGCCCTGCACGAACAGCGGCTCCGCCCAGCGGCCAAGGAAACCGAGTTCCTTCAGCCCCTCCACCTCCATGCCGTACACCTGCGCCGAGGTCGCGTTGACGATCTCTCGGGCGACCGTAGTGTCGCTGGCGGCGGACTCGAAGAACTCGATGGGGTTGGCGACGTCCTTCACGAACAGCGAGGCGGTGAAGTGGTCGCCGTTGTCGAAGAACCACTCGGCACGGATGTCGTAGTTGGTCATGCCCGAGGGGACGACGCCTGGGTTGCCGTCCACCAGATCGTCGGTGATGGGGTCGATGTAGCTGGCGTCGGTGATCTCGCGCAAGTCGGGACGCACCACGGTCTCGCTCCAGCCGAAGCGCAGCTGGAAGAGTTCGACGCCCCGGTCCTGCCACATGGCGCCGATCCAGGTGAGCGACAGCGAAGGGTAGACGTCGTCCGCGGCAAAGGCGGCGCGTTCCAAGCGCTCGACATCGGTAGTGACCACCGGGTCGTCGATGCCGTAGCCGTAGATGTTCCAGTCCAGGGCGACCTGCTTGTAGTCCTCCCAGCGCGCCCCCGCCGAGACGCGCCAGGTCTCGCGCCACGTCCAGTCCACCTTGCCGAACGCCGCATCCGTCATGATGGCGGCGATGTAGCTCTGGTTGTTGGTGCCGCTGAGATCGAAGACGTAGTTGTTGGCCGGATCGAGGATGTTGCGATCCGACAGCGCCTCGCCCAGGCCGGCGCGCAGGATCGACGGGTCGTCGACGGAGAGCGCGTTCAGGCTGAACTGCGACTGGCGGTAGGTGCGCACCTTGTGCGCGTACTCGTAGCCGCCGGAGAGTTCGACGAAGGAGTCCGTCGTCGTCAGCGGCAGGGTGGCCTGCCAGCCGTAGTTCAGGGCGTCGTCGTCCAGCCGCGTGAAGCGGTACGTGGCCGTGGAACCGATGTTGACGCTGGAACTCAGCACCTGCCCGGTGATCGGCGCGGTTGCCGTCTGCGCGACCACGTTCACCTGGTTGGGGATGTCGGTGCCGGCGGTGGCGTCGGAGTAGAACCAGGAAAATTGCAGATCGCGCGGAATCCAGTCGCGGTCGAACCAGCGCAGCAGCGGCAGCTCTCGGCTGGCGTCGCCGAAGCGGTGCGCACCCTTGATCTGATGCACGGTCAGATCCCGTTCCTCGAATTGCAGGCGATAGTCGCGGAAGCCGCGCTCGTCGGAGATCTCGCGGTTCTCGTTGAAGAAGTCGCGAATGGCCGTCTCGTCGTCGGTATTGCGCAGATACAGCGAGGTGGTGGAGATATCGTGGTCGGCGGTGTAGCGCAGCCCGAAGTTGGCGTTGGCGGTGATGTCCACGGCGTAGGTGGACTCGCGCTTGGTGTCGGTGCGCTCGTCGGGAAAGTTGAAGTTGCGGCTCAGCCGCTCGCTCTCCCGCCACTTCGCCTTGTACGCGCCGCCGAACTGGAATCCAGCCTCCCAGCCGCCGCCGCTGCCAAGCAGCAGGTTGTTGCCGATGCTGGCCTTGAGGTCGTAGTCCGGATGGATGGACTGCTCGGCAATGGAGATGTCGCGGTTCAGCAGCAGCGCCAGTTCGCGGTTGATGCGCCGGGCGTCCTGCACCGTGGCGTCCGCATTGCCCTCGCGCCGCAGGCCAGCGAGGATGCCCTGCACGTCGAGATTGCCGAGGAAGCGGTCGATGCCGGCGGCCAGCTGGGCCGACATGGCGCGGGTGCCGTCGTCGGTTCCGAAGCGGTCGTCGCTGCCGCCGGGATAGCTTAGGGCGTCGCCGTCGCTCTCGAAGTTGTAGCCGGTTCCTGCTTCGACGGCGTAGGCGAAGGCGCTTGGCACGGCCTTGGTGCGAATGTCCACCGCGCCGCCGCCGAAGGCCGCCGGCATGTCCGCGGAGTAGGACTTCTGCACCCGCAGCGATTCGACGATCGCGGTCGGAAACAGGTCCAGCGGAATGACGTTGCGGGTCAAGTCCGGCGATGGAATGGTGGCGCCGTTCAGCAGGGTGCTTGAATAGCGCTCGCCCAGCCCGCGCACGTAGATGAACTTGCTGTTCACCAGCGACAGCCCGGAAATGCGTTGCAGCGCCACGGCGACCGTGGTGTCGCCAATGCGACCGATCATCTCGTCGCTCATCACGTCGGACACCACCTCGTCGTCCTTGCGCTCGTTCATCAGCTGCTGCGCGGAGTTGAACAGCCGCGCGATCACCACCAGCTCTTCGATGCCTCCGACGGTTGCTTGCGCGTTCTCGGCGTCCGCTTCTTCTTCCGCTTCTTCCTGGGCCGCTGCCAGTGCGGCGAAAAGCCCAAGCGCCGACAGCGCAAGTGCTCTGACTACACGCTCAATCTTCACGTCGGAACATCCTTGGTTTCCCACGGACGCGCCTACTGCTCGAACCACAAGGGCTGGGCGCGGCTGCCGTCGTGGATTCCGTAGGTCCAGTTGCGCGTCCAGTCGTCTTCGGCCATGGACAGCGCACCGATGTGGCTGCCGTGCTGCGGCGCGCCCGACAGCGCCTCGTCGTTCACCGTCATGGTGGCGTACTCGATGGAGTAGATCGGCGGAACGCCTTCAAGCAGTTGCAGGCCGGCGTCGGCGCTGGCGGTGGCGTTCGCGGAGGTGGCCACGTCGGCGAACACCGAGCCGTTGGCCGCGGCCCAGGCTTCCACCGTCGTGCCGTTCGGCAGCGAGCCGCCCCGGGTCTTTTCGGCACACGCGAAGACCGCGGTGTTGATGGCCAAGTCGCCGTCCTGGGCCGCTTGCCGCGAGCGGTTGTCGACGCGCAGACAGTAGTTGGAGTCCGCGCTGTCGACGCCGAAGGAGGCGATCACCATGGAGTCTTCGATGGTGGCGAAGATGCCCTCGCGCAGACGCCAGCCGGCACCGGGGTCGAAGTTGCCCTGTTCGGCGCTTGGCGAAACGATGCAGGTGAGGTTCCTGATGGTCGGGCGGCTGTTGATGCCCTGATCGATGGTCGCTTCGACGTCGCTGGCGGTGAGGCTGCTGAAGGAACCGATGCCGTCGGCTTCGATGCAGTGGTTGCCCAAGGTCTCGGACTGGATCACCAGGGCGTTGCTGATGGTGCCGGACCAGCCCTCGTCGATGTCGATGGAATCGTCGCGCACGTAGAGGGCGACGAAGTTCTCGAAGCTCACCGCGCCGCCGAACATCTCGATGCCGTCGTCGTAGGTGGAGTACACCTGCAGGTTCCTGACGATGGTGTTGCTGCCGACGCCGCCGAAGGAGATGCCGTTCAGCTCGTCGCCGTTGCCCACTTCGGCACCGGTGTGCTTGACGACGACATGCTCCATGCGCCCGGAACTGTCCTCGTTGTTGTCGCCGCCGTACTGGGACTCGTCGAGCCCGGCCGCGCCTTCGGCATCCACGTGGCAGTCCGTGGTGGCGAGATCGCCGCCCGCCACGGAGCCGGTGTAGTCGCACTTGTTGGTGACGCCAAAACCGTTGATGACGATGCCGCCCCACTGCTGCACGTCTTCCGGCCCCACCGTGCCTTCGACGTCCGACACCGACGTGAAGGTGATGGGCTGGTCGGCGGTGCCCACGGCGAACAGCTGCGAGCCGCGGTTGACGATGAGGAAGTCGGCGCTGGACTGGAACGCCAGCGTGGCGCCGGCTTCGACGGTCAGCACTGGGCCGTCGCCGCCGCGGATGATGCCGGCATTGGCAAGGCCTTCGTCCGTGTCGTAGGTGCGACCGACGAACAGGCTGCCCTCGAAGACATGGGCGCCGTCGTTCGGCAGGTCCGGAATGCGCAGATTCACGGTGAGGTTGTTGCCGGCGTCCACGAAGGAAGGCGGATAGACGCAATTGCCGCCCTGCAACTCGCCTTGGAACGTCGAGCCGTCCTTCTCGTAGACCGCGCAAGGATTGTCGGCCGCCACCGGCGTCGTGGTGTTCGAGTTGTCGACGGATGCATCCGTGGTCGAAGCCGTGATGTTGATGTCGCCGCCGCCACAGGCGCAGAGGACAGTACCGGCAGCCAGTGCTGCGATCAGTCGGTTCATGCGATGGGATTCCCTTGGCTAGAGTTTGACCGTTGGAGGCCGCCGAACCGCTTCGCCCGGCGACCTTCACGACAAGCTAGCGAGCGCGCGTTACGGCGGTGTGACGAAAAAACGCGCAGTGCCGGCGGCAACGGCGTCTAGCAGTCTAGGCGGCTCGGCGCTCGGGGCGTGGGGTGCTCGGCGCGTTCGATGCGTTCGGCGCTGCGGCCGCCCGCTGGCCGGGACGGTGCGAGAACCGCTCCAGCAAGACGTGGCGCCGCCTCAGCGCCGACTGCGCGGAGCGCGCCTTCACGGCGCCGAAGCCCTTGATCGTGCTGGGCAGCTTCGCCAACTCGATGGCGCTGGCGAGATTTCCACGCCGCAATCCCGCGGCCATGGCCTCGAAGTCTCCCTCGAAGCAGTCGAGGAGCTTCTTTGCCAGCCGCGCGTCCTCGGTGTGGCGGAACGGGTCGAGCGCCCGGCCGCGCAGCCAGCGCAGCCTCGCCAGCCAGCGCAGCGGCAGCAAGGCCCAGCTGCCGACGGCGATCTTTCGCGGCCGCGCCGCTGCGCCGCGCAGCAGGCCGTTCAAGACCGGCGGCGCGAAATGGAAGGTGATGCCGAAGCCGGGCTCGAACTCGTTGCCCAGTCGGGCGGCGAAGTCCATGTCGTTGCTGCCGGTGGCCGAGGTGGCCGAGGTGGCCGACGTAAAGAGCCGCGCCACTTCGTACTCGTCCTTGACGGCCAGCAGGCGGAAGTAGCTCTCGGCCACGGCGCGGGTCAGGGCGCTGGAAGCCGGCGCCACGCGCCGCTCCGCACTGCGAACGCGATGCACCAGCTCCTCGAAGCGCACCGCCAGCGCCTCGTTCTGATAGCCCTTCAGATAGCCGCGCCGGGAGTCGATCAAGTCGTCCAGCGACTTCGACCGCGGCGGCTGCATGGCGCTGCTTTGACGTTCGCGCAGCGCCTTCGGCAGCAGCCGGACGTCGTGCGCCGCCGCACGGCCGTACTCGAACGCCGCCACGTTGTCGGCCACCGCGACGCCGTTCAACGCCATGGCCTGGCGCAACGCCTCTGGCGACACCGGCAGCGCCCCCAGCTGGCAGGCGTGGCCCAGGAGCAGCACGTTGGCGGCAGCCGAATTGCCGAACAGCCGCGTCGCCATGGCATCGGCGTCGAGGTCGACCAGCTGCCCGACACGCTTGGCCAATGCGCCGCGCAACGCTGCCGCGTTCCAGTCGTGGCCCTTGCCGAGCGCGAACTCGGCCGTCGGCGCCAGGCAGCTGTTGACCACCGCGACGGCGCGCCCGGATGTCGTGGTCAGCGCTTCGAGCCCGGTTGCCGTCAATAGATCCGCAGCGATGACGACATCCGCGTCGCCTGGAGGAATGCGCGTGGGCGGATGCGGTTTCTCGATGGGCGAAATGCGCACGTGGCTGAGCACGGCGCCGCCCTTCTGCGCCAGGCCGGTCATGTCCAAGGTGGTGGCGAACTTGCCGTCGAGGTGCGCGGCGGTGCCGATCAGCTGCGCGAGGGTGACCACGCCGGTGCCGCCAACGCCGCTGATCAGGATGTTGGCGCCGTCCTTGACGGCGGGCGCTGGCAGCCGACGCGCCAGGCGTTCGGCGTCGCCATCGACGTGATGCCGCTTGGGGCGCGCGCCGGACAGCGTCACCAGTGCCGGACACAGGCCGGCGAGGCAGGACAGGTCCTTGTTGCAGGCGCTTTGGTTGATCGTCCGCTTGACGCCGAACTCGGTCCGCAACGGCGCCACTGCCACGCAGTTCGACTGCAGCGAGCAGTCGCCGCAGCCCTCGCACAGCGCGTCGTTGATGGCCACGCGCACGTCGGGGTCCACCGCCTGGCCGCGTTTGCGCAGCCGCCGCAGCTGGGCGGCGCAGGTCTGGTCGTAGATCAGCACGCTGACGCCTGGAGCGTCGCGCAGTTGGCGCTGCACGGCGTCCAGTTCTTCGCGCCGGCGCACCGGGAAGGGCGCGCGCCGATGCCGCTTCGGCTCGGCGCAGACGACCACCACCTGCTCCACGCCTTCGGCACGAACCTGTTCGACGACCCTGGCCACCGTCAGCTCGCCGTCCACGGATTGGCCGCCGGTCATCGCCACGGCGTCGTTGAACAGCACCTTGTAGGTGACGTTGGCGCCGGCAGCCACGGCTGCGCGAATGGCCAGAATGCCGGAGTGGAAGTAGGTGCCGTCGCCGAGGTTGACGAAGATGTGCCGTTCGTCGGTGAACGGCGCCTGACCCAGCCAGTTGGCGCCTTCGGCGCCCATGTGGGTGACGGCAAAGGTGTTGCGATCCATCCACTGCGCCATGTAGTGGCAGCCGATGCCAGCGCCGGCGCGGCTGCCGTCGGGCACCCGCGTGGAGGTGTTGTGCGGACAGCCGGCGCAGTACAGGGGCTTGCGCGTCTCCTTCGCGCTCTGCAGCCCGGTCAGCGCCCTTTCCGCCTCCAGCTCTTGCACGTAGGAACGGTTCGGCACGCTGCCCAAGGCTTCGGCGAGCGCTCCGGCGATGGCGGCAACGTCCAGTTCGCCGGCAACGGGCAGCGGCCTTGGGCGGGCGCTGGGGCCGTGCAGCTTGCCGAGCACCTCGGTCGACTGCCCGAACCGCAGCGAGCGCAGCTGCTCCTCGACGAACGGGCGCTTTTCTTCGATCACCAGCACCCGGCTGGCATCGGCGCAGACCTCGCGCATGAACCGGGCGTTCATGGGCCAGGTCATGCCGAGCTTCGCCAAACGCACGCCGGCTTCGGCGAGCTGGCGCTCGCTGCCGAGGCCCAGCTTGGCCAACGCCTCGCGAACGTCGGCATACACTCTGCCGGCGGTGACCACGGCCAGCCGCGGCTGGCGGCAACGGACGACCATCCGGTCGATGGCCGCGTCGTCGGCGAAGTCCGCCGCCAGACGCAGCTTGAGTTGCAGCCGCGCTTCCTGTCGCAGCGGCGCGTCGACGCGCCGAATGTGTACATCCGCGCCTGTCTCGCGTCCGCCGCCGGGCTCGGTGGCCCGCTCGATGCCTCGCACGAAGCGTCGCGCCGAATCGACGTCGACGGTCATGGCGCTGTCGGCGACGTCGGCAACCACCACCAGCCCCGCCCAGCAGCCGGCCATGCGCGACAGCGCCCAGCCGAACAGGCCGAAGTCCAAGACGTCCTGCACGTCGGCGGGCGCCAGCACCGGTATGCCGAGATCCCGCAGGGCGAACTCGCTGGCGCTCGGCAGGGTGGAGGACTTGCAGCCGTGGTCGTCGCCAACCACCAGCAGCACGCCGCCCAAGGCGCTGCTGCCAGCGGCGTTGGCATGGCGCAGCGCGTCGCAGGAGCGATCCAGCCCCGGCGCCTTGCCGTACCACATGCCGAACACGCCGTCGTAGCGGGCGCCTGGAAACAGGCCGACCTGCTGGCTGCCCCAAACGGCAGTGGCGGCCAGGTCTTCGTTGATGCCGGGCTGGAAGACCACGTGCTGCGCTTCGAGGTCGCGTTCGCAGCGCGCGAGCTCCTGGTCCAGGCCGCCGAGCGGCGAACCCCGGTAGCCCGAGACGAAGCCGGCCGTGCGCCGCCCGGCCCGGGCGTCCAGCCGGCGCTGGTCCAAGGGCAGTCGCGCCAGCGCCTGAATGCCGCTCAGATAGGCGCGGCCATGCTCGCTTCGGTAGCGCAACTCCCGGAGGTCCGGGACGGCGGCTAGCTCGGGCTTCCTGGCGACACCTTTCTTCATGCCGCCCACTGTATGCGCGTTGGGCTAGGACAGGGGTTGCTTTTCTTTCGCCAATCGGTAGTTTATTGAACTCGACTTGTCGTCAAGGCCAGGAAAGTAGGATGAAGTCGCTGGACAGAATCGACTACCGCATTCTCCGGGAACTGCAAGAAACCGGCGACATGACGGTGCAGGAGCTCGGCGATCGGGTCGGCCTCTCGCACACGCCCTGCTGGCGGCGGATGCGCCGGCTCGAGAAAGAACGCATCATCGTCCGCCGCGTGGCGCTCCTGGACGGCGAACGGCTGGATCTGGCCGTGAACGTCTTCGTCAACGTCAGCTTGAAGCGCCACCAGGAGAACGCGCTGAATCGCTTCGAGGAAGCGGTGCAGGACGTTCCCGAGATCGTCGAGTGCTATTCGGTGTCCGGCGAGACCGACTTCCTGCTGCGCGTGGTGGTCGCGGACGTCGGCGCCTACGAGCAGCTGCTGAAGGCCACCTTGGTCCACCTGCCGGAGGTGGGCAACTTGACGTCCACGTTCGCGTTGCGGCAGGTGAAGTACAGCACCGCCTTGCCGCTACCGCGGCGCTGACGAGCCCGCGCCATCCTTCAGCCGCCAAGGGGCTGGCGGGCTGCGCCGCTTCAAGCCGTCGCTATGCAGTTCCCGTTCCGGCAGTCTCCGGCCGGCAACGGCAACGGCCAGCCGCAGGCATCGCACAGACGGTAGCCGCCGGGCTTCAGCTGCGCGTTCACGGACACCCGGCCGTCGAAGACGAAGCACTCGCCCTCGAAGGCATTGCGAGCCCGACTGGACGCCTCCGCCGCGGTCGTTTCGCCGCACGACGTGTCGTTCGTCTCCTGCAAGTAGCGCAGGATGCCGCCGTCGAGCTGATGCACCGCGTCGAATCCCAGGCCGTGCAGCAGCGCCGCCGCCTTTTCGCAGCGGATGCCCCCGGTGCAGTAGATGCCGACGGCCGCGTGGCGCGTCGGCTCCAGTTCGCGCTCGGCGAAGGCCGCGAACTCGCGGAAGCTGCCGATGTCCGGGCAGCGGGCGCCGCGGAACGCGCCGATGCTGGTTTCGTAGCGGTTGCGCACGTCCAGCACCAGCACCTCGGGGTCGTCGAGCAGCCGCTGCCAAGCAGCTGCGCCAAGCCGTTCGCTGAACGGCTCCGGCGCCGTCAGCGTCTGCCCGAAGGTGACGATTTCCGGCTTCGTGCGCACCTTCAGACGACGAAACGCGGGCCGTTCCGCCGACGTTTCGGACCACTTCACCGCCGCCTTCGGCAGGTCGGGAAAGCACTGGCCGATGACGCTCGCCAGGCTCTGCCGCGGGCCGGCCAAGGCGCCGTTGATCCCTTCCTCGGCGATCAGCACCGTGCCGGTGAGCGAGCGGCGCTGGCAGGCGCTCGCCACCTCGGCGCGCAGGCGCTCGGGGTCCTGCACGGCATGGAAACGATAGAACGAGGCAACCCAGCACATGGCGGAATCTTTGGCGGCCAACCGCATGGCCTGTGGCGGCCGGAACTCGGGCTAGCTTCCGCCGCCGCCCAGACACGGAGGAGACATCGGCGTCTCGCCGAAGCGCTGGCGCCATTCGTCGGCGGTGTAGGTATGCATGGCCAGCGCATGCACGCCGCCAGCCAGCTCTTCGATCAGCGCTTCGTTGATGCGCCGATGCCGCTGGATCAGACGCTCGCCGTCGAACAACGACGACACCACGACGACCTTGAAGTGGGTTTCCGAACCGGCCGGCACGTTGTGGTTGCCGCTTTCGTTGACCACCTCGAGGTGGTCGGGCCGCAACCGCCCGGCGAGCTTGTCGACGATGCGCTGCTGGATCGTCATGGCCGCTACGCCTGCACCAGCACGGCGGTGATGTTGTCGGTGCCGCCGGCGCGGTTGGCCGCGGCCACCAGCTCTTCGACGGCTTGCTGCAGCCCATCTTCGGCGTTGGCCAGCAGGTGGGAGATTTCGTCGTCGGCCAACATGCCGGTCAAGCCGTCGCTGCACATCAGCAGCAGGTCGTCCTCGGCGAGGTCGATCTCCACGACGTCCGCCTGCACGCTGCGCTTGGCGCCGATGGCGCGGGTGATGACGTTGCGGTTGGGCGCCGACCTCGCCTCTTCAGGCGAAATCGCCCCCGAATCCACCCATTCTTGAACGAGGCTGTGGTCCTTGGTGACTTGCGCCAGGCGGCCATCGTGAAAGCGGTAGGCCCGGGAGTCGCCGACATGGGCGACGTAGCCTTTGCCGTCCTTCAAGGCGGTCGCCACCAGCGTCGTGCCCATGCCGCGATAGGCGGAAATCGCGCTGGACATGCCGATCACCCGTTCGTTGGCGAGACGCACCGCGGCGGCGAGATCGTCCGGCGCCAGCGGCCCCTGCTGCAGGGCGTCGCTCAAGTGTTCCAAGGCCGCGCCGACGGCGATCTCCGCGGCGACGCCGCCGGCCCGGGTGCCGCCCATGCCATCCGCCAACAACGCGAGGCCGAGGTCTTCGCGCACCACGAACATGTCCTGGTTCTCCTCGCGAACCCGGCCGGAATCGCTTTTGCCTAGCGCCAGCATCGTTTCTCCCGATTCCCCAGCACCGCCCGGCCCTACGCGGCCGTCGCCAGCTTCGGCACGGGCTGGTTCTGGCTTTGATAGGGGAACACGTCGTCGAAGCCGATCAGTTCGCGCAGCATGGCCGGGTCGTCGCAGTCCTGCCAGGGCTGATCCGCCATGGTGACGATGAGGTTTTCCTGCGGCAGCACCGCCTGGTGCCGATAGTAGGCAACCGCATTCAGCCGCAGCCCAGCGGTTCGTTTCGGATAGGCGCCGTGCCAGGTGGCGCCCGGCCAGACGATGACCGAGCCCGCAGGACAGACCACCGGTTTGGCCATCTTGGCCGCCGAGGCGCCGGGGTGGGCGTTGAAGCGATGCGAACCCGGCACGTAGGCCAGGGCGCCGCCTTCCTCGGTGTATTCGGTGAGACACCAGGTGGCGTTGGCGGTGAGCGCCCGGCTGCCCCAAGGCAGGGGATTGGCGCCTTGATCGCAGTGCAGCCCGAGGTTCGGGCCGTAGCCGTAGTCGCCCTGCCACTTGACGAAGGAATTGGTGCTCGACAGGCGGCGAAACCTGGCGCCGGTGCCCGGCACGCGGCCCATCAGATGGTCGATCAGGGCGTCCACCGCCGGATTGACGAACAGGTCGCGGAAGCAGCGGTCGAGCTGCAGCAGCTGCTGAATCAGCATCTGCGTCGGCGGCGGCGCGCCCTCGCGCCGCAGCGCGGAAGGCCCCTCTGGCCAGACCAGTTCGCCGCTCGGCCCTTCCTCCAAGGAGATGGGACAGCCGCCGGTCATCTCGGTAAACCTGGCCAGCAGCACCTCGGTGCAGCGCTCGAACCGTTCCGGCTTCACGCCCGTCGCCTTGGCCGGCAGCACGGTCAAGCCGTCGGTCTCGAGTTCCAGGACGTAGCGTTCAAGGCCGAGCTCCTTGACCTCGTCGCTGATCTGCGTGGCGTTGCTTTGCATGTCCACCCTCTGCGTTCGTTCACGGCGCGGTTCGCATTCTATACACGCTGCGCCGCGCAAGGGTATTCTTCGGCGACAACGCTTGGGCAGCCTTGGGGCTGTGCGGGGAGGGAGATCATGTTCGACTTGACGGGCAAGGTGGCGCTGGTGACCGGCGGCAACGGCGGCATCGGCCTCGGTTTCGCGGAAGGGCTGGTGGAACACGGCGCGGATGTCTGCATCTGGGGCACCAACGAGCAGAAGAACGCCGCCGCCAAGGAGTCCCTGCAAGGCTTGCGCGCCGGTGCGAAGGTGGATGCGCTGCGCTGCGACGTCAGCGACGAGGCGGCTGTCGTCGCCGCCTTCGCGCAGACGCTGGAGCGCTTCGGACGGGTCGATTCCTGCTTCGCCAACGCCGGCGTCGGTGGCGGCGGCGCCCGCTTCGACGCCATGACCGCCGACGAATGGCAGCGCGTGTTCAAGGTGAACATGGACGGCGTGATGTTCACCTTCCGCGAAGCGGTGAAGCACATGAAGACCATCGGCGGCGGTTCGCTGGTGGTGACCAGCAGCGGCACGGCGCGCTTCGGCGCCGCCGGCAGCGAGCACTACTCCGCTACGAAGGCCGGCGTCATCGCGCTCATCCAGTCGCTGGCCGTGGGCCAGGCGCGCTACGGCATCCGCGCCAACGCCATCATTCCCGGCTGGATCGAAACGGCGATGACCGAACGCGCCTTCCAGACCGAGGCGTTCCAGACCAAGGTCATCAAGCGCATTCCCCAACGCCGCTGGGGCCAGCCCGAGGACTTCCGCGCCATCGCCGTCTACTTCGCCAGCGACGAAAGCAGCTACCACACCGGCGACACCATCGCCATCGACGGCGGCGTGTCGCACTTCTAGCGAAGACGCGCGTCGTCGAGTCTGCCGGCGAGCAACCCGACTGCGTAGGCCAAATGCGCCGTTGAGGGGTTCATTGGACGAGTTCGCCGCCGGTTGCCTGGCTTTGGACTTGGAAGTCGGCCGCAAAGACGGTCGCATCCACGCCCTTGCGGCAGTGCGTGGCGATCGCCACCCCTTGATCCATCGCGGCGGCAGCGTGGCCTATGCGCTCGCGAAGCTGGACGACTATGCGCAGAGCGCAACCTGCGTCCTTGGCCACAACCTGATCGTCTTCGACCTGCCGCACTTGCGGTCGGCGAAACCGGGCCTGCGCCTGCTGCGCCGGCCGCCGATCGACACGCTTTGGCTGAATCCGCTGGCCTTTCCCCGCAATCCCTACCACCATCTGGTCAAGCACTATCAAGACGGACAGCTCAAGCGCGAACGGGTGAACGACCCGGAGCTGGACGCTCGGCTCTCGCTTCGGCTCTTGGATGACCAGCGCGAGGCGTTGCGCAAGGCGGCGCCGGACCTTCTGGCCGCTTGGCATTGGCTGACCACGATGGAGAACGCCGGCCAATGCGTCGATGGATCGACCGCCGCGAAAGTGCCGCCGGCCGGCTTCGACGCCTTCTTCGCCGCATTGCGCGAAACGCCCCGCCCCGCCGACGCCGAGGCCCGCGAAGCGATTCGCCAGAGGCTGGCCGAGGCGGCTTGCCGCCGGCAAAGCCGAGAAGTCATCGATCAGTCGGCGCGGCATGGCTGGGCGCTGGCCTACGCTCTGGCTTGGCTGTCGGTGGCCGGCGGCAACTCGGTGATGCCGCCTTGGGTGCGGCATCAGTTTCCCGAGGCCGGGCGGTTGGTGCGGCGGTTGCGGGACCTCGCCTGCACCGATCCTGCCTGCAATTGGTGCCGCGAGCGGCAGGACGCCCGCAAGGAACTCAAGCGCTGGTTCGGCTTCGACGACTTCCGCCCTGAGCCAGCGGACGGCAACGGCCGGCCCATGCAGCAGTCCATTGTCGAGGCGGCCATGGCCGGCGAATCCGTGTTGGGCATCCTGCCGACGGGCACCGGCAAGTCGCTGTGCTACCAGCTTCCGGCGCTCTCCCGCTACGACAAGACCGGGGCGCTGACGGTGGTGATCTCCCCGCTGGTGGCGCTGATGGCGGATCAGGTGGCCGGCTTGCAGCGCCAAGGCATCGACTGCGCCGTCACCGTCAATGGACTGCTGTCGTTGCCGGAGCGCAAGGAGGCGCTGGACCGGGTGCGCCTGGGCGACGCCGGCATCCTCGTCATCGCCCCGGAGCAGCTGCGCAGCGTCGCCGTGCGCAGCGCCCTCGCGCAGCGGGAGATCGGCGCCTGGGTGCTCGACGAAGCGCACTGCCTGTCCCGTTGGGGGCACGATTTCCGGCCGGACTATCGCTACGTCACCCGCTTCATCCGCGAGAAGGCGCCCGATGCGCCGGTGCTGTGCCTGACCGCCACCGCCAAGCCGGACGTGCGCGAGGACATCGTCCGCCACTTCCGGGATGGCTCGGACGTGAAGTTGAAGGTGTTCGACGGCGGGGCCAGCCGCGCCAATCTGGAGTTCGTGGTGGTGCAGACCACGTCCGGCGAAAAGTTCGCCCACATCCACCAGATTCTGGAGGCGTACCTGCCGCCGCACCTGCCGGGCGGCGCCATCGTCTATTGCGCCACGCGACGCCAAGCGGAAGACATCGCCGCGTTCCTAAGCCGCAAGGACGTTGCCGCGGAACACTTCCACGCCGGGCTGTCGCCGGAGATCAAGAAGACCGTCCAGCAGCGCTTCATCGACGGGGAATTGCGCGTGATCGTCGCCACCAACGCTTTCGGCATGGGCATCGAGCCGGACGTGCGTCTGGTGGTTCACGCCGACATCCCCGGCTCCTTGGAGAACTATCTGCAGGAGGCGGGCCGCGCCGGCCGCGATCGCGCCTCCGCCCGCTGCGTGCTGCTCTACACACCTGAAGACGTGGAGCGCCAGTTCAGCCTGTCGGCCCGTTCCCGCCTCACGCGGCGGGAGATTCAAGGCATTCTGAAGGCGTTGCGCAATCTGGATCGCAAGAAGCGCGCGGCTGGCGAGGTGGTCGCCACTGCCGGCGAAATCCTAGGCGAGGACGAAGACGCCGCCTTCGAGCGGGACTCCGCCACCGACGACACCCGGGTGCGAACCGCCATCTCCTGGCTGGAAGAGGCACAGCTGCTGCGCCGCGAGGAGAACCGCGTGCAGGTCTTCCCTTCCTCGCTGCGGGTGGGCTCGGTGGCCGAAGCCGGCCGCAAGCTGGCCAAGCGCGAACTCCGCGACGACTACCGTGCCCAGCTGCTGGCCATCGTCAGGGCACTAGTCGAGGCGGACCCGGACGACGGCATCTCCACGGACGAACTCGTTGGGGTGTCCGGCCTGAAGCCGGAAGGCGTGCGCCATGCGATGTTCGACTTGGAGACCCTGGGCATCGCCAGCAACGACACCGCGCTGACGGCGTTCGTCCATGTGGGGGTGCAGCGGCCGTCGCGCACGCGCCTCTCCGATGCGGCCGCCTTGGAGGTCGCCCTGATTGAAGCGCTGCAGGAAACGGCACCGGACTTGCAAGTCGGCGAAAAATCCACTCTCCATCTACGCGTCGTTACTCAGCGCCTGAAGGACGCCGGCCACGCCCAGGCTTTGCCGGAGCAGGTGTGGCGCATCCTGCGCAGCATCGCCGGAGACGGGCGCGACGAGGACGGCGGCAAGGGGGGCAGCCTCGGGTTGCGCCGTACCGACTCCGAGACCGTCCGGGTGACCCTGCAACGCCCTTGGAAGGCGCTCGCGGAAACCGCCTCGCGCCGTCGCAGCGGCGCCGAGCGCCTGCTCGATCACTTGCTCGGCTGCTTGCCGCCGGGCACCCGGGGCACGGACCTGCTGGCCGAAACCACCCTCGGCAAGCTGATGCAGGCGCTCAAGTCGGATTTGGAACTGAAGGTCAAGAGCGCCGGCTCCGAGAAGCTCGCCAAGCTGCTGGACCGCGCTCTGCTGTGGTTGCACGAGCAGGAGGTCGTGCGCCTCAACAAGGGGCTGGCGGTGTTCCGGCCGGCCATGACCATCCACTTGGGAGATCGCCAGCGGCGCTTTCTGAAGGCGAACTTCATGCCGCTTGACCTCCATTACAAGGACCAAGTGCTGCAAGTCCATGTGATGGCGGAGTTTGCGCAGCGCGGCCTGGACGCCATGGCGGAGGCGCTGCGCTTGGCGATGGACTACTTCAGCTTGAGCCAAAAGGATTTCCTGCGCCGCTGGCTGCCGCGCGGCAACGAGGACCTGGCCCGGGAGACGACGCCGGAGTCCTGGCGCAGCATCGTGGAGAGCTTGAAGAATCCGGCCCAGCAGGAAATCGTCGCCGACGACGAGGAGCGCAACGTGCTGGTGCTGGCCGGCCCGGGTTCCGGCAAGACCCGCGTACTGGTGCACCGCATCGCCTACCTGCTGCGCGTGCGGCGCGAAAACCCGCGCGGCATCATCGCCCTGGCCTACAACCGCCACGCCGCGGTGGAGATTCGCCGCCGTCTTGCGGATCTGGTCGGCGACGACGCGCGGGGCGTTCTTGTCTACACCTGCCACGGCCTCGCCATGCGCTTGGTCGGAGCCAGCTTCGGCAGCCGCGCCGAGCAACCCGACGACGACGCCTTCAAGGACGTGATGCGCCAAGCGGTCGCCCTGCTGCGCGGCGACGGGCTGCCGCCGGAGGAAGCGGACGAACACCGAACGCGGCTCCTGGCCGGCTTCCGCTGGATACTGGTGGACGAATACCAGGACGTCGGCCCGGAGCAGTACGAGCTGATCTCCGCCTTGGCGGGCCGAACGCTGGCCGACGAGGACGACAAGCTCAGCCTGTTCGCGGTGGGCGACGACGACCAGAACATCTACGCCTGGGCCGGCGCCTCGGTGCGCTTCATCCGCCAGTTCGAGGCGGACTACCAAGCCAGGACGGAGTTCCTGACGGACAACTACCGCTCCACGGCGCGCATCATCGACGCTGCCAACGCCGTCATCGAACCAGCTGCCGAGAGGATGAAGGCAGACCATCCCATTCGCGTCGACCGAACGCGCGCCAAGGCACCGTTCGGAGGAGACTGGGAAGCGTTGGACCCGGTAGCGCGAGGCTGTGTGCAGATTCTTGACGCGCCTTTGGATGCCATCGCCCAGGCGCAGGCGGCGATGGCCGAGTTGCAGCGCCTTTCCACGTTGACGACGGATTGGGACTGGTCGGCCTGCGCCGTCATCGCCCGGCAGTGGAAGTACCTGGCGCCGGTGCGGGCGTGGTGCGAGATGAACGGCGTTCCCGTGCAGATGGGCAACGAGCAAATCCCCAGCTTCTGGCATCTGCGCGAGACCCAAGCCCTCTGCGCGTGGCTGCGCGGACGGTCAAGCGCCATCGTCGACGGCATCGCCTTGCGGCACTGGCTGGCCCGGCAGCGTCCCGGCCCTTGGATCGAGCTGCTGGGCGAAGCCGTGGAAGAACACGACTTGGAAACCGGCGGCACAGAGGCGCCGGTGGAACACTTCATGGAGTGGCTTGCCGAGTGGGGCAGGGAGATGCGCCGGCGCCAGCGCGGACTGCTGCTGGTGACCGCCCACCGCGCCAAGGGCTTGGAGTTCGACCATGTGGCGGTACTGGATGGCGGCTGGCGCGACGCCAACCAAGGCGAGGACGCCGACGCGTCGCGCCGCCTCTACTACGTGGCCGCAACCCGTGCCCGCAAGACCCTTGCGCTGATGCGTTTTCGTGGCGAGGGGCGGAACTTGCGTGCGCCGCCTCCTCGCCAAGCACGGACCGGGACGCCGATGGTTGGCGACGAACGCGCCAGCTACCGGATCGAGGATGCACCGCCGGCCTTCGCGCGTCCGCATCCGCTGCCGCCGGTTCTGGAACGCAAGGCCGGTGCGCTGCGTCGCGAGCCCGCGTCATTGCCGCCAGCTGTCCCCGACCTTCGCGCCCGCCACCAGCGGCTGACGATGAAGGACGTCGATCTTGGCTTTGCCGGACGAAAGAGCGCCGACGATCCGCTGCACCGCGCCATCGCCGAGCTCGCGCCGGGCGATCCGCTGACACTCCGCGCCATCGGCGAACGCTGGGAGTTGTTCAACCATGCCAACACGCGGGTAGGCTGCCTCGCCAAGCGTTTCGCGTGCCCGCCCGGCCTGCACTCCGCCAAGGTGTTGGCCATCGTGGGCTGGAGCCGAGAACGCTCCGAACCCCAGTACCAAGACAGCGTCAGATGCGACTCGTGGGAGGTCGTCGTTCCGGAAGTGCGGATCGTGGCGGACGATGCGTAGCAAGCGTCCGCAAATGGTTGTCGGCGGCTGCATTGGGGTGCATCGCGTTGGCGAGTTCTTGGCGGGCCATGCGTGACCTGAACCTCTGATCCGCGCCGCGTGCGCCGTTGCCGTCTTTGCGGGCTGGCGGCGGCAGCCGTTGCCGGCGCGCCGTTGCTCGGCGTGCTCGAACGGGACTACGACGGCGAGCCGCTGATGTGCATTCCCAGGTTGCCACTGCGGTGGTGGATCGGTTGCGCGAGCACCACCTCTATCAGACCAAGCGCTTGGACGACGACGCCTCCGGCCTGATCTTCGACCGCTATCTGGAGTTCCTACGCCAAGCGCATGCACCCAGCCCTCGTGCCCCAATGCGCCGCATCGACCAAGGCGCCGTCCAACTCCAGCGATTCCATAAGCACCGCGAACCCCATCTGCGCTCCTTGCCGATGCCCCCTGCGGAACGCCGCCGTGTCAAAACTCGACGCCGGGACGCCAAGCGCAAGCTGCCTTCGTGTGAATTGGGTTGTTGAAACTGACCGAAATTGCATGAACTCAGTCAGTTTTGATGACGGAAACACCGTTCCGCAGGCGATGTCGGCGGCACAGAAGGGTGGCACGACGCCAAGCAGCAACGTCTGCGCGCCACCATCGAGCACTCGCCATCGGCGGGGCCCGACCGTCCTCGCCAGAAGTCGTCGTACAGGCCGTTGCGGATGCAGGCGCACAGGGGCAGGATGTCGTTGGCGCGGCCCTGCTCTAGCGCCTCCGCACGCCCACCGAGACCAGCCGACGGTGGGCCGTTTCGTCCTCCGCCGCTGCGGAGCTGTGCTCTTCCGGCCCGTGAACGTCCGTGAATGCCCGCAACAGCGGGCCAAGGCAGCCCCGCGGCAGATACCCCCGCGGGTCGCCTTCAACCGTCGTGTGGGCGACTCCGGCGTTGGTTCGTCAAGCCCCAGCGGCGAGGGATGCCGCGGCCGGCGGCCTTCCGAGACGGCCAGCGTCTCGGAGACGCTCGACTCGCCTGGCCAGCTCGCGCATCCGACACAGCAGCGCATCGGCGTCGGAGGTGAGATCGACTTCGGCGATCTCCAAGCGTTTTCCCGCGTGGCGAACTCGATAGGAGGCGGGCCGCCGCTCGCCCTTCGCGTAGATCAGCAGCCCTCCGGGAAGATCGAGCGCCGTCGCGTAGGCGAGCAGCTGGTAGAGGTCGGCATTGGGCACGTTGGTCTTGATGTGTTTGTATTTGGCGTCCCCGACGAACGTACAACGAGGGCCGTCCCACCAAGAAAGATCAGGTTTGAGCCTTATGCGACCGTCCTCGGCAAGCGAGATACGGCTTCTGCCACGCTCGTCGTCCGATCGAAGCGTTCGGTCGGAAACACCAAGCGCTTCCCGCAGCGCTCGCGTGACGAACCGCTGGAAGACGACGTTCATGTCCATGTGGAACCCCGGCGCCGAGACCCCGCCGCGCCCAGACTCGAACAAGCGCCGTCGCAGTACGAGGCGCGAGAGCGTGACGACCTCTCGATACCGCTCGTTCAGCCGGTCGAACCTGACCTCTGGCACGTCACGCGGAGGGAACTCCACGAGCGACACGTTCCCGAGCCTGGCCGCGACCTCTCTCAACCCGTCTCTAGCCTTCGGGGAGCGAAGCCGCATCCGGCCTAGCTGCCAAGCCGCCGCCTTGACGAGCCGGTTCGCGACGATGTCCTCGGTGAACTCGTCGTATCGCACCTCGACCGGAAAGGGCATGCTGAACCGCCGCCTGATCTGATCGCCCATCCTGATGCGGCCCCGCACGGTATACAGCGACTCCTCTTCCGTGCGATACCCGTGCAACAATCCCCGTTCGAACGCCCTGCGGGCCGCAACCCAGAGCGACAGCGCCATGGCGTCTGGCAGCGTTTCCGCCTCTTCGAAGTGGAACTGCTCGCCTTCGCGAAGCTCGAAGGCATCCATGGCGTAGCACGCTATGAAGATCAGCTTGGGGATGTCCAGCTTCGGACGAATGAGCACCGACAGATCGCCCAGCTCGAACGTGCCGACCACCGCCTCCGGCTTGAGCAGGTATTGCGCGTCGGTACCACGTGCGGGGGTGATCTGGAGTAAGCGGCGTTCCCCTACCAAGGCATTCGCCAAGGCATCGCGATGTTTTACATCCAACGCTATGGGCTTGCTCTCCTCATGCTCCCGCAGATCGATGTTCATTCGTCATCGCCCAGCCTTGCAGTATCGTCCGCTGCCTCATCGCCCTCGGAATCGTCCCGTCCATCGCGTAGCTTCTCCAACCCAAAATCGCTGAGTCGATCGGGCTCACCGAAAAGGTGCTCCTCGATGTACGGCATCACGCTGTGCTTCCAGATGCGTGCGACGGCCTCATCGTCCAGCGCCTTTTCCTTGTTCATGAAGTAACTAGGCCCGATGGCCGCGTGACGGGAGCCGAGCTGTTCGTTCGCCTTGGCGACCACGTCCGCCACCCACTCCATACCTTGAGCTTCATCGGCCAGCCACCTTGAAAGCAATCCTTCGATAGGCGGCTCGTGCGGATCGAAGGAGACGAAGTAGAACCGGCGCCGGAGCGCAAGGTCGACTAGCGCGATAGAGCGGTCCGCGGTGTTCATCGTCCCAATGATGTACAGGTTCTCCGGCAGCTCGAACTCTTCGCCCTCTCCGCCCTCGCCATACTGGAGCCTGATCTTCTTATTTCGATACTCAAGCAGAAAGTACAGCTCGCCAAACACCTTCGCCAGATTTCCACGGTTGATCTCGTCGATGATCAGGAAGTGCCTCTTATTATCACATTTTGCATGTTTGGCCGCCTTGAGCAGTGGGCCATCAGTCAACTTGAAGCCCGCGCCGTTCTCATCAAGCGTCGGCCGGAAGCCTTGTACGAAGTCCTCATAAGCATAGGAGGGGTGGAACTGAACGATGGTGACGCGATCCGGACACCCCGCCAGACGCTTTGCCAACTCCTGGGCAACGTAGGTCTTGCCCGTGCCAGGTGGTCCTTGGAAAATGACCTGCCGCTTGTCCTCCAATAGCGCCCAGATTTCGCTCAGGAAGTCAGCACCTAGCCGGAGTTCGTTGGCAAGTGGCTCAAAGTCTATTTCCGACATTTCCGACTCCCCTTTTGGAGCTTGGAGTGGGTCGCTTCCTGTTGCCTCGAACTTCGACTTCAGACCAACGTATCTATCAATATTGTTTACGATATCTTTTGGATCCATATCCTCTATCTGCGTGATAAGGACCATTTGTTTTCCATCTACACGAACCCGTTCCAATCCTTCTTTGTCGGCGAAATCGCGGAACTCAACCTTGCCACCACCGTGAAACCCGCCGGTGTGTGCCAAATACAGTCGTCCATCCTTTCTGACAAAGTAGCTCTCGACATCACGCTTGGCGTTCTTCGCTGCCTCCTCGTCCCTCACGCCGGCCTTATATGCGACGCCATCACGATCAACAAACTCCATCCGATAGCGAGGAGCAAGTTCCGAGGTCTTATAGAAACTGGCTTTTAGCCCGCTCTCGCATTCGAACTCGCCGTGCGCTCCGGCGGCCCCTACCTCAGCGAAGGCGCCTTTGATTCTCTCGAATGCGCCTTGAACGCCAGCAGGATCTTCCACTACGACGATTTCCACTGTTTCACCTCCAAGCTGCCAACACGGCGAGCTGCGGGCCATCTCTAACCCGAGCGCGTCCGCATCCGCGTCGTCCCGCGCCCCAACCGCGATGCGGCGGAGCCTTGTCAAGGCCCTGGACATTGCCGTAGCTGGGCAGCCGTGTCAACAGCTTGAAGATCGTTGCCAGCGGCGCCTCCTGGCGGCGTACACTGTCTCCACTCTCACCGACCCAACTTCTGACACCACGGAGGTATCGCATGAAGCTCGGCATCGTCTTCCCGCACCATGAAATCGGCACCGATCCTGGGGCCGTCAAGGCCTACGCCGAGGGCGCGGAAGCGCTCGGGGCGGAGCACATGTTGATCTACGACCATGTGCTTGGCGCGGACCCGGACCGGCCCGGCGGCTGGAGCGGCCCCTACGACAAGGACGTGGCGTTTCACGAACCGTTCACGGTGTTCGCGTTCATGGCCGCCGTCACCACGCGCATCGAGTTCGCCACCAGCGTGCTCGTCCTGCCCCAGCGCCAGACCGCGCTGGTGGCGAAGCAGGCGGCGGAACTGGCGATCCTCTCCGGCAACCGCTTTCGGCTCGGCATCGGCAGCGGCTGGAACGAAGTGGAATACGAGGCGCTCGGCGTGCCGTTCGCGGCGCGCGGGCGGCGTCAGGCGGAACAGGTGGAGCTGCTGCGCCAGCTCTGGGCGTCCGACAGCCTCACCTACGGCGGCCGCTTCCATACCGTGACCCAGGCCAGCATCCTGCCGCGGCCAAGCGCGCCCATCCCCATTTGGTTCGGCGGCGGCGCCGCGGCGCTCCTCGAACGCTGCGCGACGATTGGCGAGGGCTGGTTTCCCCTCGGCGGGCCGAACGAGAAGTCCGCTGCCGCCATTGCCGCGCTGCGCCGCCATCGGCAAGCCGCCGGCCTGCCGTGGGAAGGATTCGGCATCCAGGCGCAGGCGCAGTTCCGCGGCGGCGACCCGCAGCGCTGGCACAACCACGCCACGCGCTGGCGCGACCTCGGCTGCACCCATCTCGCCATCGCCACGCACAACGCTGGCAATGCCACCGTGGACGACCATCTCGCCGCGGCGCGCAGCTACTTCGACGCCGTGGGCGAACTGGCTGGCGCCTGAAAGAGGAAGCAAGCGGCATTCGTTTGCGGCTTGGAATCCACAAGACTCGATGGCGGGCTGCGCGTTTGGGATGCATCGAGCCTTGAGGGCGCGACGTGCGCGACGGGTTGAGCCGGCGGGCTTACAGCGCAGTTCGAAGAAGGAGACGTCCTTGTTGGCCCGGCATCACCGGCGACGTTTCTCGACGGCACCACTTGAGGTCGGCGAAGCAGGCGAACGGCACGGATCAACTTCGTAACAAAAGGTGGCCGCCTTTTCCGCGGAAACGATGAAGTGTTGTTTTCGCATCCCCCCAAGCTCCGAAGACGCTCTCGGACAACCTCACTTGGAGTGGTGTTGTCCGGCAGCCCAGAAGCAGCGCCAAAACCAGCCGATCGCTGGGCTTCTCACGTCCACGAACCCCTCAACCTGCAACAATAGGGTAGATAGAGTTCATCGGCGCGGCGCAGTAGCTTCTACTTCACTGCTGTCCCATTAACTTGGAGAAATTAGGAGGCTTGGATCGTCCAGTGCGGTATGATTGCGTTCGAGAAAACCAATCGAAACACAGGAGATCCAAGCCGTGGCGCACAATAGCACGATATTCGGGCAGTTGCTCAAGCTGTTGCCGAGACATGAATTCGACAAGCTGGCGGAGAAGCACAAGACGGGGCGGATGTCGCGCAAGCTGACGCGGTGGGGCCAGTTCGTGGCGATGGGGGCGGCGCAGCTGACGGGGCGCTGCAGCCTTCGGGACATCGTGTCGAACCTGTCGGCGCAGTCGCGCAAGCTGTACCACCTGGGGGTGGGCGAGGTGTCGCGGTCGTCGCTGGCGCGGGTGAACGCGGAGAAGCCGTGGCAGTTGTACCGGGAGCTGTTCGGCGTGCTGCTGGGGCGCTGCCGGCCGATGTCGCCGGGGCACGGGTTCCGGTTCAAGAACCCGCTGTACTCGCTGGACTCGACGGTGGTCGATCTGTGCCTGTCGGTGTTTCCGTGGGCGAAGTTCCGGCGGACGAAGGGCGGGGTGAAGGCGCACGTGGCGCTGGACCACGCGGGTCACCTGCCGGCGTTCATGACGGTGACGGACGCCAGGACGTCGGACATCGAGGCGGCGCGGGCGCTGCGCCTGCCGAAGGGGAGCATCGTCGCGGCGGACCGGGCGTACATGGACTTCCATTGGATCAACTCGTTGATTCTGCAAGGTGTTTTCCTGGTGACGCGGCTCAAGAGGCGGATCAAGCACCGCGTCGTGGAGCGGCGGGAAGTCAACGAGCGGCTGGGCGTCACGTCCGACCAGACGATCGAGCTCACCAGCGCGCGGGGCCGCAAGCGGTGCCCGCACCGGCTGCGCCGGATCGGCTACCGCGACCCCGCGACGGGGAAGCACTGCGTCTTCCTGACGACGAACTTCGAGCTGTCGGCGAAGACCATCGCGGACATCTACAAGGCGCGCTGGCAGGTGGAGCTGTTCTTCAAGTGGATCAAGCAGAACCTGAAGGTGAAGAGCTTCGTGGGCACGTCGCGCAACGCCGTGCTGACGCAGCTGTGGATCGCCGTGTGCATGTACCTGCTGGTGTGCTACGTGAAGTTCCTCAGCCGCGGAGGCTGGAAGCTCGTCGGAATCCTGCGCCTTCTGCAGCTCAGCCTGTTCGAGCGGCGCTCCCTCGACGACCTGCTCGGAAACAACACTCAGGACCCGCCGACCTGTCCGCAAACCGAGATGAAGTTCGCGTGGAGTTAATGGGACAGCAATGCTTCTACTT
The DNA here is from genome assembly GCA_965199875.1 of Candidatus Azotimanducaceae bacterium. Classification (GTDB taxonomy): domain Bacteria; phylum Pseudomonadota; class Gammaproteobacteria; order Pseudomonadales; family Azotimanducaceae; genus VXYL01. Next base: position 2,293,915 of record OZ241346.1, read on the forward strand.
GGACCTCTATGCGGAACGTGGTATCCGTCAGCAGCGTCACTCTACAGTGGACCGCGTCAACGAAAGCACCGCTTCGCTAGCGCTCTTGCAGTACTTGCGCTATTTCTTTCCTGAACTGCTTGGCACCTCCGTTGGCCGGGTGCCGTACACAGGGTGCCGTGCGGCCACACTTGGAGAGGAGCTTATCACTCACCTTCCCTATTGCAACTGGCCGCGCCTTGGGAAACAGATCAAGGAATTTCCTCAAGTGGCACAACGAAGCACCCCTTTCTTCTTGCGTTGGAGTTCGGTTGCTTAGGCAGCCCTTGTCCCGGCGAAATGGGTGCCACGGTACCGCGTTCCAAAGAACAACGTCGAGCGGGTTCACCCGCAACTCCAGCAGTGTTTTCCAGATGACCGTAGCGGTGGGTTCACTAAATCCTTGAGGCCTAAGTCTCTTCCTCGATGTCTGCACGGGTTGAAGGCCGGGCAGGATGAGAGAAGAGCATTGGACTTCCGGGTGATGTCCAAGGAGGACCCGTTCGGAAGTCATCGCAATGCCCGTGAAGTGCGCCCCCCGGTAGCCGGGGGCTTCCGCGATCAACAGGTAGTTCGCACGTCCGACTCGGGACGTCAGGTAGTCGACGAGCTGACGACGGCGCACATTGGGGGCATCTGCGGACGCATCGTTGCCATCGCTTTGGAACCACGGGTTGAACAGGCTGCTGCCGGGAGTTCCGGCCAGTCCTTGGACAAAGCTGGCCACATCGGGCACCGAGTCGAAATCGGCTCCTTGCCGCCAATCCAGCAGAGCGGGATCCCCTTGGATGTCTGCAAGCGATCGCGGCGGCGGGATCGGCTCGCCGTCCTCGACCATGCCCTCGACATGAAAGGCAAGGGCCGCCGCACCTTGAGCAATGGCGTCTGCGCGCGTGTCGCCAACGGAAACGCACCCTGGGAAATCCGGAAAGCTGATTCCGACGCCATCTTCCCCATCGCTGTGGATGAACGCGACGTAGTGCATCCTCTACTGCCTACCTCCAACCTGCCTGCCGGTAGATCGACACAACGGTGCCGGCCTTAATGTCCTTGACCGGGTGCGGCACCGTAACGCGACCTCGCTTGGTCGGGTGCTTGAACTGCCAATGGCGGCCCTTCACGGCAACTCTCACCCAGCCATCACGTTCAAGCAACGCAACCAAGTTGCGGCTGTTTCGTTCCATGGGCTCAATGCCGGGTCTGCGGGCGCTTCTTCGCCTCAGCCATATAGCGAGCCGCTGCCCGACGTCGGCTGGACCATACCACCGCGGCGTACTTCCGGGAGCAGGAGGAGCTTGCGGCGTGGCAGGCGAAGGCGTGGCTACCGCGATCCGCTCGGCGCGTTCCAATCCAAGACGCTCGACACCACCCGCTACTTCGTCGATCCTTGGGGTGCGCCGCCCGGCGAGTACGCCGTGGTGATTCACGATTCGCGCTAGGATGCCGGCGCCGTCCTCGAAACCGCTAACATGCAGAGCAGGCGGACGGCGGCTGGCCGGTCGTCGGCCTACAACGTGCGGCAGCACACGCCTTGAGGGGGCTGAGCGGGCATGGATGGACAAGGCATGGCGGCGCTCTCGAACTCGGTGGCCATCGCCGGCGTTCGGCAAGACGTACTATTCGCGCGACAGCGGCCCGCAGCGACTCGCGCTGGCGCTGCAAGCGATTCTGGCCGCCCTCGAAGCGCTCGGGTCCCCGCATATCCAGTAGGCTAGGGAATCCAACCAAGGAGGACGACTTTGCCGACCCAAGCAGCAGCGGAGCAGGCCGGCGCCGGGCGCAGCCAGAGCGCGGGACGGATCGCCTGCACGCGGAAAGAAGACCTGCGGCGCGATTTCGCCAGCCGCGGGCTGGTCGTCCTGGCGCCCGAGACGCTGGGAGTTCCGGCCGCCGTTCACGACGCCATCTACCGCAAGGAGAAGCAGGCGTACGTGGACAACCGCAACACCGTCACCGCCGCCGGCATCCCGGAGATCCTGCAGATCGTCAACGCGGCGGGGGTGGTGGCCGCGTGCGACGAACTGCTTGGCGAACACTGGGCGGTGGTGCCGTTCACGCACAACGCGCCGTTCGCCAGCGGCGCTCACGACCAGCACTGGCACAAGGACGACGTCGGCCCCTTCAACGGCCGCCGGCAGCGCCACCACCACGCCGTCCAGGTGGAGATGCTGTACTACCCGCAGGCGGTGTCGGCGGACATGGGGCCGACGGCAACCGTGCCGTACTCCCAGTACTGGGCGTTCAACCACGAGGAAAACCACGACAACTTCGCCGGCGCCGACCACCTGGACTTCGGCTACCACTTGGGCGGCATGGAGCGCGTGCCGGTGAGCGGCCCCAAGTCGGCCTACGACGAAGCCGACGTGCGCGCCCGCCGCACCCGCCACGACATCCGCATGCGCGAAGCCATCGCCAACACCGGCTGGCCGCTGGTGCGCCCTTTCGAGGTGGCGCCGCTGCCGGCCGGCAGCGTGGTGCTGTACTCGCACAATCTGTTCCATCGCGGCAACCACCGCTGCGACGACTGGCGAACGTGGCGGCACAAGCCCCGCTTCATGTGGCGCTTCTGGCTGTATCGAACCCGCGAACCCGTCGCCGGCAGCGCTGCCTATCGGGATGTGGACTGGAACGGCCTGGGCGTGGACGCGCTGACCGGGCACGACCTTGCCGAAGCCCCGGAAGACGCCACCGCGGTCTGGTCGCACCACTACCGCTGGCTGTGCGCTGGCCGGCCAGCAAAGCGGCGCAGCGCCTCTTCGAGTGCGGCGGAAAAGCAGGCGCGGGCGCTGTTCGAGCAGCTGCGCGCCCGGGGCGAGGCGGCGGAACCGCAGCGCATCGGCGCCGCCTACCGGCTTGCCGCGCTCGGCGACGACGCCTTGGCCGCGCGACTGCTGGCCGAGGCGCTGCACGACGAACGCGAGACGGTAAGGAGGGCCGCCAGCTACGGCCTGGTGGCGCTGGGCGGCGCCGCTACCGACGCGCTGCTGGCGGCAAGCCGTTCGCCGCTCAAATGGGTGCGCAAGGCTGGCGTCTTCGGCCTGGGCGATGCCGGATGCCCGGAACCCAGGGTGTTCGAGGCCATCGCCGAGCGCCTCGCCGAGGACGCTTCCGTCTACGTTCGCTCGGTGGCCGCCGACGCCCTGGGCTGCCTGGGCCGCCGAGCCGTGGCGGCCGGCGTCGGCGAGCGCATCGTCCCGCGGTGCGTACAGGCACTCGCGGCGAGCTTGCGCGTCGAGCAGAACCGTCTGGCCATGAACATCGCCCAGGATCGTCCAATCAAGATCGTCCGCCCCACCGACGAATGCGACGTCTGCGAAGGCATCGGCATCAACTACGGGGAGAAGAGGTTTCGCCCGGTGCGCTCGGCGGTGCGCGAAAACGCGCTCGGCTCGCTGGTGGTGCTGTGCTCCCACGGCGCGGCGATTCTCGGCGACTCCGTCGAGCCGCTGATCGCCAGCCTCGTCAACCTGGTGCGCGAAGACAGGAACGTGTTCAGCGTCGGCCTGGCGCTGGACGCCCTCGGTCGCTTGGCCAAGCTCCACGCGCAGGACGCTTCGGCGCTGGCGGCGCGACATCTCGACGCGCTGCTGGCGGAAATGCCCATGCACAGCTGGGAGTCGCTGGTGCGCGGCGGCTGCGCGGCGCAAGCGGCGGAGCGGACGGCGGCGGACTAGCAGCCTCGCAAGGACGTTCATGTTCGAGCGCGTCTTCATCGCCAATCGCGGCGCCGTGGCGCGTCGACTGGTACGCGCCTGCAACGATCTCGGCGTCGAGAGCGTGGCGGCCTATGCGGACATCGACGCTGCGGCGCCGCACCTCGCCGAGGCCACGGCGACGGCGCGTCTGCCCGGCTATCTGCCGGCGGACACCTACTTGAACGCCGAACGGCTCGTCGCGCTGGCCCACGAAGCGAAGGCCGACGCCGTGCATCCGGGCTACGGCTTTCTTGCCGAGAACGCCGGCTTCGCCCGGGCGGTGGCCGCGCACGGGATGCGCTTCATCGGTCCTGCGCCGCAGTGGATCGAAGCGATGGGCGAGAAGACCCGGGCCCGGGCGAAGATGGCGGCGGCCGGCTTTCCGGTGCGCCAGGGCAGCGGCGTGCTGTCCTCGGTGAAAGAACTGGCAAGCGCGGCTCGGCACGTCGGCTATCCGGTGCTGCTGAAGCCGGCCGCCGGCGGCGGCGGCATCGGCATGGTCAGAGTCGACCGGGAAGCCGACCTCGCAACCGCCTTCGCAACCGCCAGCGCCCAGGCGCAAGCCGCCTTCGGCGACGCCTCGGTCTATCTGGAAGAGTGGCTCGACAGCCCGCGCCACATCGAGTTCCAAGTGCTCGGCGACGGCGACTCGTGCGTCGGCGTGCTCGAACGGGAGTGTTCCGTGCAGCGGCGTCATCAGAAGGTCGTCGAGGAAGCGCCGGCGGCACCGATCGACCGCGCTCGGCTGGCGCAGGTGGAAGCGGCTGCCGTGGCCGCCCTGGCCGGCTACGACAGCCTCGGCACGGTAGAGACGCTCTATGCCAAAGGCCGGTTCGGATTCCTTGAAGTGAATACTCGCTTGCAGGTGGAGCACGGCGTCACCGAGGAAGTCACCGGCATCGATCTGGTGGCCGCGCAGCTGCGCGTCGCCGCCGGCGAGCGCCTGGCGGACGTGCTTCCGCAACGCATCGAGGCGACGGGCCATGCCGTCGAGGCGCGCATCTACGCCGAAGACTCCAAGCTCATGCTGCCGTCGAGCGGCAGGCTGGCCACCTATCGACCGCCGCAGCTGGCCGGGGTGCGCGTGGAATCCGGCTACGCGGAAGGACAGTGGGTGACGCCGTACTTCGACCCGCTGCTCGCCAAGGTCATCGGCACGGGAAAGACCCGGGCGCAGGCCATCGGCCGGACGCTTGTCGGCGTCAAGGCGTTCGCCATCGAGGGCGTGGCCAGCAACCGCTCGCTGCTGATGGATGTTCTCGGCAGCGAGGCCTTCATCGCCGGACGCTGGCACACCGGCACGCTTGAAAGCCGCGAAACCGTGCGACAATAGCGCCATGACCGCCGTTCTGAAGCTCTTCTGGAGCATCTGCCTGTTGCGGCACGGCCCGGAAGCGGTGCCCACGCACAACTGGTTCGTCTGGTCGCTGGCCGCCGCGGAGCTGGCGTTTTCGGTGTTCCTGCTGAACGTCGTCTCGCCCGGTCTCGCACCCATGCTGGCGTTCAATCTGGCGCTGCTGAATCTCGCGGTGGTGGCGTCGATCATCTGGTTCGCGCTCTACATTCGCCGCCTCGAAGCGCGCTTTCCCGCCACCCTCGGCGCGGTGCTGGGAACCGGGCTGCTGATCAACGCCGCCTTTCTGGTCGGCTACGGCATTACCAGCGGCGTCGTGCAGCAAGGCTGGTACTGGCTGTGCCATGCATGGGGCATCGCCGTGGCTGGCTTCATCCTGCATCGGGCGCTGGCCTGCAAGCTCTGGGCCGGCGTCCTGCTGTCGCTGGCCATCGCCCTGGTGAGCCTGGTGGTGGCGCAGGCGACGCTGGGGCCGGCGCTGGTGGCGAGCTTGAGTGCCGCTTCGGAGTAGCGCCACGCGCCGAAACCCCGCTGCAGCGCCGCAGCGGCTGTTCTTCATGGGCATCGGCGGCACGCTGATGGGCAGCCTGGCGCTGCTCGCCAAGCAGATGGGCTGCCGGGTCAGCGGCTTCGACCGGGCGCTGTACCCGCCGATGAGCGATCAGCTCGCCGATGCCGGCATCGACGTGTTCGAGGGCTTCCAACCCGGCCAGCTTCGTCCGCCGCCCGATCTCGTCGTCGTCGGCAACGCACAGATGCCGCGCGGCACCGAGGCCGTGGAGGCCGTTCTGGACCTCGGCTTGCCGTACACCTCCGGCGCCGAGTGGCTGGGCAACTTCGTGCTGCGCGGGCGCTGGCCCATCGCCGCCGCCGGCACCCACGGCAAGACCACCACCGCCAGCATGGTCGCCCACGTCCTGCACTGCCGCGGCCTGCAGCCGGGCTTCCTCATCGGCGGCGTGGCGGAAAACTTCGGCATCTCGGCGCGGCTTGGCGACGGCGTCCACTTCGTCGTGGAAGCCGACGAGTACGACACGTCGTACTTCGACCGCCGCTCGAAGTTCGTCCACTACCGCCCACGGACGCTGATCGTCAACAACCTGGAGCTGGACCACGCGGACATCTTCGACGACCTGGGGCAGATCCAAACCCAGTTCCACCACCTGGTGCGCACCGTTCCCGGCAACGGCCTGATCGTGGCGCCGATCGCGGACGTCCACGTCGACGAGATGCTGGAAATGGGCTGCTGGACGCCGGTTGCTCGGTTCGGCAGGCGGGCCGGAACGGCTGGCGGCAACGGCATCTGGCACGCGCAAGACGTCGCCGAAGACGGCAGCAGCTTCGTCGTCTGCCAGGACGGCAAGCCCGTCGGCGAGGTTCGCTGGCAACTGATGGGCGAACACAACGTCGCCAACGCGCTCGCCACCATCGCCGCGGCGCACCATGCCGGAGTGCCGCCTGGCGACGCCGCCGCCGCGCTCGCTTCCTTCGCCGGCGTCAAGCGGCGCATGGAGCTGATCGTCGATCGCCCGAAGCTTAAGATCTACGACGACTTCGCGCACCATCCCAGCGCCATCGAGACGACCCTGCGCGGGCTGCGCGCCAAGGTCGGCAGGGAGCGCATCGTCGCCGTGGTGGAGCCGCGCACGCACACGATGTCCCTCGGCACGCTGCGCGCCCACTTGACCACCTGCTGCGCGGCGGCGGACGAAGCGGTGTGGTTTCGCGGCAGCAACATCCGCTGGAACCTGGCGGAAGTGGTACGCGCCTGCACGATTCCAGCGTCGCTGGAAGACGACATCGAACGCCTGGTGGAACGCCTCGCGCAGCTTGCAGACGCCAAGGCAACCAGCCACGTCGTGCTGATGAGCAACGGCGCCTTCGGCGGCATCTACGAGAAGCTGAAGCAGCGGCTTGCCAGCGCCTGACGGCCGTGGCGGCCGCATCGGCCGGCGTTCGCGCGGGAGACCCCCACCGCGGCTGGCCTTAAGGCTGCGAAACTCGCCAGCCGCGCACGCATGTTTGTTCGGAAGCGGTACACTAGCGCGCTTGTCTTCAAGTGGCGGAACGTCCATCCATGAAATTCGGCATCTTCTACGAACACCAGCTGCCGCGGCCTTGGTCCCACGGCGAAGAGCAGAAGCTCTTCAACGACGCCTTGGAGCAAGTCGAGGTGGCCGACCGTCTGGGCATCGACTTCGCCTGGGAAGTGGAGCACCACTTCCTCGAGGAGTACTCGCACTCCTCGGCGCCGGAGGTCTTTCTGGCCGCCTGCTCGCAGCGCACCAGGAACATCCGCCTCGGCCACGGCATCCGCCAAGTGATCCCGGAGTACAACCATCCGGCGCGCACCGCGGAAGTGATCGCGACGCTGGACCTGGTGTCCAATGGCCGGGTCGAGTTCGGCACCGGCGAATCCTCGGCGGAGCTTGAACTTGGCGGCTTTCGCATTCCGGTGGAGAAGAAGCGCAAGATCTTCATGGAGTCCGTCGAGCAGATCTGCAACATGCTGGCGATGAACCCGTACCCCGGCTACAAGGGGCAGTACTTCGAGATGCCCTGCCGCAACATCGTGCCGAAGCCGGTGCAGCGCCCGCACCCGCCGTTGTGGGTGGCGTGCTCCCAGCGCGAGACCATCCGCATGGCGGCGCGGCTTGGCATCGGCGCCCTCACCTTCGCGTTTGTCGACCCGGCCGAGGCCACCGAGTGGGTGGAGGAGTACTACGGCATCATCAAGTCCGAGGCCTGCGTGCCCATCGGCCACGCCATCAATCCGAACATCTGCATGGTGTCGAGCTTCTCCTGCCATCAGGATCGCGAAGAGGCCGTGCGCCGCGGTCTCGACGGCTTCGAGTTCTTCGGCTTCGCCCTCGGCAGCCTGTACGCCTTCGGCGAGCACCAGCCCGGACGCACCGATCTGTGGCAGCAGTTCCAGGCCATGCGCGACGCCAAGCGGGAAACCCAGGACATCACCCAGGCGCTGTCCGGCAGCCGCGGCGGCATCGGCACCCCGGACGATCTGCGCGAGCACCTGCTGAAGTTCGAGGCCTGCGACGTCGACCAGGTCACCTTCATTCAGCAGGCCGGACGCAACAAGCACGAACACATCTGCGAATCCCTGGAGCTGTTCGCCGCCGAGGTGATGCCGGAGTTCAAGGAGCGCGAAGCCGAGCGCGAGCGGCGCAAGATGGAGGAGCTGGCGCCCTACCTGGAAGCCGCGATGCAGCGCAAGGTGCAGATGCAGCAACTGCCGGACGACGAAATACCGGTGTTCAAGTCCCTGGGGCGCAAGGTCTCCGAGGAGTCCGAGCGGGAACGCTCGATCTACCAGCGTCCCGACGAAACGGCAGAAGCTGCGTAGCCGGCCGCCGTCGAGCGCTTTTCGACGCTCGCGGCGTCAAGCGTGGCGGGGATTCAGCGCGGTCTCCGCCGCGTTGAACCTTGGCCGGCCAAGGCCCAGCTGTCGCGGTGCAACCGATGATCGCCGACGCCTTCGCCTTCTGGTTCCTGGTGGACGAAGGCGTCGGCGTCGCGCTTGGCGTGCTCGTGGTGCTGTGCCTGGTGCGCGAGAAGCTGCTGGCCTGGCCGCTGGGCGTCGCCTACGTGCTGGTGACCCTGCCGCAGCTCTGGCAGGCGCAGCTGTACGCCAACTTCCTCCTGCACCTGCTCGGCTTTCTGCCGCTGAACCTCTACGGCTGGTACCACTGGCTGTTCGGCGGCGAAGAACGCGACGACCTGCCGGTAACCCGCGCCGGCGCCCGCTTGCTCGGCATGCTGGCGGCGTTGTGCCTCGTCGCAGCGCTGACGCTCGGCTGGGTGCTCGCCACGCATACGGACGCGGCCTACCCGTACTGGGACAACGGCGTGCTGGTGATGAGTTTCGCCGCCATGTGGCTGACGGCGCGCAAGAAGATCGACAACTGGATGGTCTGGGTTGCGGTCAACGCCGTCTCGGTGCCGTTGTACTACGTTCAGGACCTGCCGTGGTACGCGGCGTTGTATCTGCTGTACATACCGATGGCCGTGTGGGGGTATGCGAGCTGGCGGCGCTCCATGCGGCTTCGAGCGGCCTGAACCGGCGCACACGGAGCCGCGGACGACGTTTGGTGGCCAGGGGCAGAATCGAACTGCCGCCACGAGGATTTTCAGTCCACTGCTCTACCGACTGAGCTACCTGGCCGACTATGAACGCCGACGTGAAGAAGCAGGCAACCAGCGGCAACATCCACCATGCCGTTCTTCACAGCTCTCGGCGCGGCGTATTTAATCGCCTGCCCGCGTCGGCGTCAACGAAAACCGAAAAGAGGGGACGTGTTCGTGCAGGCCAGTCGCGCGACTCCGCAGCCTACGGACGCGCAAGTTCGGCCAGGTCGAGCTCGCGGAACGACTGCTCGAACGTCGCCACGGTCGGGTTCGCCACCCACTCGGGCGCCGCGTGCAGGCGATCGGCCGAGGCGAGCACCTTGCGGGCGTAGGTGCGAAACGGCTCGGTCGAACAGGCAATGGTCAGATCCGCGTTCGCCACCGCGCCATCGGCACGGTACGCGAAACAACGGCCCACGCTGGAGCGCAGGCTGTCCACAGGCAAGCGCAGAGGTCCGCACTGCGCCTTGGGATCGGGAACCAGCAGGATGCCGACGGCACGGCCGACGATGACGGCAGCCGCGGCTTCGGCGTCGTCGGGCAGCAGGACGTCCTTGTCCGGCCAGAAGTCGAAGGAACCGTAGCTGGCCAGCGAGCCGCTGCTTCCGCCGCACTGGAACGAGAAGAAATCCGGATAGGCGAAGAAACCGCCGCCAGCCGCCCGGTGGCGGTCGTAGAAAGCGGTGACGCATGCCAAGGCGAAGGTTGCCGCGCCGATGCCGTCGGTTCGCGACGGCGCCAGGAGGCCGAGGCGCGTGGCGCGGTCGTGGCTGGCGAAGAAGTCCTCGTGCGCCACGGGCGCGCCGCGCCAGGACATCCGGAAATCGGAACCGCGAAGGACGCTGCTGTGCATTGGCAGGTTCCCGCCGGTCGTTGCCGGCACTGGGTGTGCGCTATTCTTCCACGAATCGCCACTTTCGGGACCTGCCGTGAAATACCTGCACACCATGGTTCGCGTTACCGACCTGGACGCTTCCATCGACTTCTACTGCAACCAGCTGGGCCTTGAGGAACTGCGCCGCATCGACAACGAAGCCGGGCGCTTCACTCTGGTCTTCCTGGCTGCCCCGGGCGACGGCGCGGCGCAGGTCGAGCTCACCCACAACTGGGACCCTGAAGTTCTGGGCGGCGGCCGCAACTTCGGCCACCTCGCCTACGCGGTGGACGACATCTACGCGCTCTGCCAGCGCTTGCTCGACGGCGGGGTGGTCATCAACCGACCGCCCCGGGACGGCCACATGGCATTCGTCCGATCACCGGACGACGTCTCGGTGGAGCTGCTGCAAAGGGGCGCCCCGCTGCCGCCCAAGGAGCCTTGGGCGTCGATGCCCAACACCGGCGAATGGTGAGGCCGTCGGGGCAGTCGTCCTCGGCAACCGCACCGCTTACCGACAACTGCGCTTGCCGCGCCATCGGCAGTAGGCGGTTGGCGACGATGCGGCGATAGCTTGCCGACGCTCCATGTGCTACTTTCCGTAACGCTCTAGCCTGCTTGACAGGCGAGGACCATCACGAATGAGTCAAGTTTTTCGATCCGCAAGGGCTTGGAAGATGGAGGACGAGGCTGCGGTCAGGTGGCGTTCCGCCGACCGGATTCGCAAGCCTGGACGGTTCGAGGCGCAGCCTCGCTAGGTCTTGAACGCCACTTCCTAGTCGCCAAATGCGAAAAACCTACTATCTTGCGGCCGCCATCGCGCTCGCCTGCGTTCTGTGGTTCGGCTCCGGCTACTTGACGGCTGGCGACGCGATCACCGAGCACCCGACGCTGGCGGCCGCCAACGAGCGCGCCAGCGCGGCGAGCGACGACATGTCGCCGGTCGCCGTACGCGGTCGCGTCGTCCATGCCGTGACGCTGCCCGAGCGGGTGACGGTGCGCGGCCGAACCGAGAACAAGCGCACCGTGGAAGTGCGCGCCGAAACCAACGGCCGCATCGTCGCCCGCCCGGTGGAGCGTGGCGACCGCGTCGGCACCGACGACCTGCTCTGCGGCATCGCCATCGAAGACCGCCAGGCGCGGCTGACGCAAGCCAAGGAGAACGTCAATCAAGCGCGCATCGAATACCGTGGCAGCCTGCGCTTGCAGGATCGCGGCTTCAATTCGGAAACCGCCATCGCCCAGGCGCGGGCGAGACTGGCCACCGCGCAAGCGCAGCTGCACGGCGCCCTTCTGGACGTGCAGCGCACCGAAGTGCGTTCGCCGTTCGCCGGCGTGGTGGAAGACACCCCCTTGGAGGTGGGCGACTACGTCCAGCCCGGCACGGTCTGCGCCACCGTCGTGGACTTGCATCCCATGCTGCTGGTGGGGCGTATTTCCGAGCGCGACGTCTACCGCGTTGGCGTCGGCGCCGCCGCCGCGGGCCGCCTTGCCAGCGACGACAGCGCATCCGGCGTGGTGAGCTTCGTCGGCCAGCAGGCGGATCCAAGCACGCGCACCTACCGCGTCGAAGTGACGGTGCCCAATTCCGACTACGCGCTGCGCAGCGGCATCACCGCCGAGATCGCCATCGACGTCGGCGAGGTGACGGCGCACAAGGTCAGCCCCGCCATCCTGGCGCTGGACGACGAAGGAAACATCGGCGTGCGCGTGGTCGATCGCGGCGACCGGGTCCGCTTTGAACGGGTGGACATCGTCGCCGACGACGAAGACGGCGTGTGGGTGCGCGGCCTGCCGGCGGTGACGACGCTGATCACCGTCGGTCAGCAGTACGTCGTCGCCGGGCAGCGGGTCGACCTGCAACTGCAAGGCAAGGACACGCCGCTGGCGAAGCAGCGCACCGCCGTCGTCGACGAGCGGCCCACCCCCGCCAGCGGCATCGACGCGGCCTCCTAGCTTCCTTGAGCGTGGCGTCGCCACATCCTGAACCGATGCCAATGCACAACGCCCTCGTAGACGCCGCCGTCAACCGCTCGCGCACGACGCTGCTGCTGATGGCCATGGTGGTGCTCGGCGGCATCGCCGCTCGGCTGCTCGTCCCCATCGAATCCAATCCCAACGTCGAAGTGCCGTTCTTCATGGTCGTGGTGCCCCACGAAGGCATCTCGCCGGAGGACTCCGAGCGGCTGCTGGTGAAACCCTTGGAAGTGGAGCTGCGCACCGTCGAGGGCGTCCACGAAACCCGCGCCTTCGCCTACGAGGGCACGGCACGGGTGCTGGTCGAGTTCGACGCCTCCTACGACCTGGACCAAGCGCTCTTGGACGTGCGCGCCGCGGTGGACCGGGCCAAGCCCGAGTTCCCGAGCTCGGCCGAGGAGCCGTTCATCATGGAACAGCTGGCCACGGACTTCTACATTCTGCAGATCAACCTGGTGGGCGGCGAGCAAGTGCCCGAGCGGGTGATCTACGGCCTGGCCCAGGACATCCGCCACGACGTGAAGGCACTGCCGGACGTTCTGGACGCGGAACTGCAAGGCCATCGGGAAGAACTGCTCGAAGTGGTCATCGATCCCACCCGCCTGGAGGCCTATCAGGTCGGCAGCGACCAGCTGCTGAACACGGTGGTCCGCAACAACCGGCTGATCGCCGCGGGATCCCTCGACACCGGCGCCGGACGCATGGCGGTGAAGGTGCCAAGCGTCATCGAAACCGCCGAGGACATCTTCGATCTGCCGGTGAAAAGCAACGGCGACACCGTGGTGACGCTGGCCGACGTCGCCGACATTCGCAGCACCTTCAAGGACCGGCAGCGCTACGCACGGGTGAACGGCAAGAAGGCCATCTCCATCAACGTGTCGAAACGGGCGGGGGCGAACGTGGTGGACACGGTGGCGCAGACCAAGGCCGTGGTGGAGCGCCATCGCGCCGACCTGCCGGCCAAGGTGGGCTTGTTCTACACCCAGGACCAAGCTCCCTTCGCGCTGCAGCAGGTCACCGAGCTGGAGGGCAACATCGCCACGGCGCTGATCCTGGTGATGGTGCTGGTGGTGGCGGCCATCGGCCTGCGCAGCGGACTGATCGTCGGCGCGGCCATTCCGGTTTCGTTCCTGTTCGCGCTGATCTTCGTCTGGGCACTCGGCTACACGTTCAACTTCATGGTGGCGTTCGGCATGCTGCTTGGCCTCGGCATGCTGATCGACGGCGCCATCGTCATCACCGAGTACGCGGACCGCAAGATGGCCGAGGGCCTGACGCCGAAGGAAGCCTACGCCCAGTCCGCGACGCGCATGTTCTGGCCGGTCACGGCGTCGGTGGCGACCACTTTGGCGGCTTTCCTGCCGCTGGTCTTCTGGCCCGGCGTGGCCGGCAAGTTCATGCGCTATCTGCCGGTAACGGTGTTCTTCGTGCTCACCGGATCGCTGCTCTACGCGCTGTTGTTCGGTCCCGCCATCGGCGCGCTGTTCAGCAAGCCGGCGGCGCGCGACGAACGTTCCAGGCGCACTCTGGTTCATCTGGAGGAAGGAGACCCGCTGCGCCTGCCCGGCTTCACCGGCGCCTACGCCAAGCTGCTGGCGTTCACCTGCCGACACGCCGGCGTCACGTTGCTGGCGACGCTGCTGGTGCTGGTGGGTTCGTTCACGGCCTACGGCAAGTACGGGCGCGGCATGACGTTCTTCTCCGACACGGACCCTTCCTTCGCCCGGGTGGCCGTGCGCGCCCGAGGCAACCTTTCGGCGGCGGAGACCTACCAGCTGGCGAAGGAAGTGGAGGATCGCATCCTCGAGATTCCGGGCATCAAGAGCGTCAACATGCAGACGGCCCAGGGCGGCGGAAGCAGCGGCGGCGGTGTCGGCGGCGGGCTCGCCACGGCGGCAGATACCGTCGGCACCATCTTCGTCGAGCTGCACGAGCAGCACGAACGCCAGCATACCGGTCTGGAAATCCTCGAACTGGCTCGCCAGGCGACCGCCTCGCTGGCTGGCATCACGGTGGAAGTGCAGAAGCAGGAGCAGGGGCCGCCGGTGGGCAAGCCCGTCCAGATTCAGTTCGCGGCGCAGAACGCCTCCCTGGTGCCGCCGGTGGTCGCGCAGGTGCGGGAGTACCTCGACGCCAACGTCGACGGACTGCGCGACGTCTCCGACACCCGCTCGCTGCCGGGCGTGGAGTGGCGAATCGCCGTGGATCGCGCCCAGGCGGCGCTGTACAACGCCGACGTGTCGCTGGTCGGCACGGCGGTGCAGCTGGTCACCAACGGCGTCAAGGTGGGCGAATACCGGCCGGACACCTCCGACGACGCGGTGGACATCCGCGTCCGCTATCCGTCGCAGGACCGCGGCCTGAACGCCCTCGACGACTTGAAGATCACCACCAGCAAAGGCTTGGTGCCCATCTCGAACTTCGTCAAGCGCACCGCCGCGCAGAACGTCGACAGCATCGAGCGCATCGACGGGCGGGTGGTGAAGTTCATTCGCGCCGACGTGGAACCCGGCGTGCTGGCCGACGACAAGGTGAAGGAAATACAAGCCTGGCTGAACGAAGCGGAGCTGGACCCGCGGGTGGACATCACCTTCCGCGGCGCCAACGAAGAGCAGGCGGACTCCATCGCCTTCGTCATCGTCGCCATGCTGTCGGCGCTGATGCTGATGTTCGTGCTGCTGGTCACGCAGTTCAACAGCCTCTACCAGAGCCTGCTGATTCTCTTCGCGGTGGTGATGTCCACCGCCGGCGTGCTGCTCGGGCTCTTGGCAACCGGCAGCCCGTTCAGCGCCATTCTCACCGGCGTCGGCGTCGTCGCGCTGGCCGGCATCGTGGTGAACAACAACATCGTGCTGATCGACACCTACAACCACATTCGCCGAGAACACCCCGAGCTGGACCAGATATCGCTCATCGTGCGCACCGGCGCCCAGCGACTGCGCCCGGTTCTGCTCACCACCATCACCACGGTCTTCGGCCTGCTGCCGCTGGCGAGCCACTTCTCGGTCGACTTCATCAACCGTTCCATCGTCTACGGCGGCCAGCTGTCGGGCTTCTGGGTGCCCTTGGCGCAAGCCATCGTCTCGGGACTGACCTTCGCCACGCTGCTGACGCTGGTGGCGACCCCGGCGATGCTGGCGCTGCCCCACCGACCCTACGTGCAAGCGGTGCTGCGCTCGCCAGGCATGTTGGCGGACTGGCTGCGCCGCAAAGTCGCGAGCAGGACCGCCGAGGGCGCCTACGCCAGCGGGTCTTGAAGGAGAGACACGAGCGGCAGGCGGCTTCGCCACGGCCTTAAGCCGGATCGCTTATGCTTGACGGCCCGCTTAGCTGTCCCCAAGAGCACCAATCGTGGCCACCTTCGAATCCCGCATCTATGCGTTGCGCATCGAGCCCCACCCCAACGCCGACCGCCTGGAGCTGGCCGCCGTGGGCGGTTTCCGCAGCGTCGTCGGCAAGGGCGCCTACGTCGATGGCGATCTGGCGGCCTACATTCCCGAGGGGGCAGTCTGTCCCGACTGGCTGATCGCCGAACTCGGTCTTGAAGGCAAGCTGGCCGGCAGCAAGCGCAATCGCGTCAAGGCGGTGAAGCTGCGCGGCGCCCTTTCCCAGGGGCTGGTCTATCCGGTGCGCGACGGCAAGATCCGCGGCCAGGCAGTGGCCGAGGGCGACGAGGCGACCGCGCTGCTGGAGCTGGTCCGGTACGAACCGCCGGTGCCGATCGCCATGCAGGGCGAGGTGGCGCCGGCGCACGGCGCCACCGTCCACTACGACATCGAGAACTTCAAGAAGTATCCGAACGAGTTTCAAGACGGCGAACCGGTCGCCATCACCGAAAAGCTGCACGGCTCCTGGTGCTGCCTGGGCTGGCACCCGGAGCACGGCACGATCGTGACCTCCAAGGGCATGTCCGACAAGGGGATGCGCCTCAAGATCAACGATGCCAACGTGAACAACCTCTACGTGCGCGCGTGGAAGGCCCAGGAGAGCGCCTTCGAGCAAGCGCGGGCGCGCCTGGCCGCCGACGGCCAGCCGTGCTACGTGCTTGGCGAGGTCTACGGGCGCGGCGTGCAGGATCTGCACTACGGCGAGCCGAATCCGGCCTTCGCGGTGTTCGACGTCTACGTCGGCGAACCGGGTCGCGGTCGATACATGGACGTCGCGCAGCTGCGCGAATCGCTTGCCGGGCTGTTCACGCTGGTGCCGTCCCTCTACGACGGCCCGTTCAGCGAGGCCGTGCTGCTGCAACACACCGACGGCGCCACCGCGCTCGGCGGCAAGCATCTGCGCGAAGGCGTCGTGGTGCGGCCGGCCGAAGAGCGCGAATCGGCCGAGTTCGGCCGCGTGATCCTCAAGAACGTCTCCGGCGACTACCTCACGCGCAAGGGCGGCACCGAGTTCAACTAGGCTGCGCCTCGGCTGCCGAGGCGGCGCAGCCCAAGCGAAAGAACGGCGCCGCCCCGGGAGCCGCCCATGACCGACCGCGCCTCTGGCGACGCCGCCGATCGCTTGCCGGCATCCACGGTTGCCGCCTACGGCCTGCCGGCCATCGGCGCCGGCTACATGTACTTGCTGGTGGGCTTGTACGTGATGAAGTTCTCCACCGACGTGCTGTTGATCTCGCCGTTGGTGATGGGGCTGATCTTCAGCGCGTCGCGGGTGTGGGATGCCGTTTCCGATCCCCTGGTGGGCTACCTCTCCGACCGCACGCGCACCCACTTCGGCCGGCGGCGCAGCTGGATGGCGGCCGGCGTGGTGCCCATCGGCGCGGTCTTCGTGATGATCTTCGCGCCGCCCGCCGCCCTCGCCGGCGGCTGGCTGGTGGCGTGGATGGCGGTGGCCATCATCGGCTTCTACTCGGTGATGACGGTGTTCTTCGTGCCGCATCTCTCCCTCGGCGCGGAGCTCTCCACCAACTACCACGAGCGCAGCCGGCTGTTCGGCTATCGGCACGGCTTCTACACCTTCGGCTACATCTTCTGCCTGGTCACCATGCAGTGGCTGATCGGCGCCGAGGCCGAGGGCGGCGAGGCGGCGCGCTACTGGGCGCTCACGCTGTCGCTGCCGGCCTGCGCGGTGATGGCGGCGCTGGTGCTGTTCGCGGTGCTGAAGCTGCGCGAGCGACCGGAGTTCCAAGGCCGCGTCGGCGCGAGCCCGCTGGGCGCGTTCGCCGACGTGTGGCGCAACGAACACTCGCGGCTGCTCATCATCGTCACGTTGATCGAGAACATCGGCTCCGCCGCCATCGGCGCGCTGACGCTGTACGTCACGCAGTACGTGGTCGGCGCGCCGCACATGGGGCCGGCGGTGATCCTCGCCTACATGATTCCCTCGGCGTTCTCGGTGCCGCTGTGGATCCCGCTGTCTCGGCGCCTCGGCAAGGTGCGGCTGTGGATGTTCTCGATGCTGGGCACGGGGCTCTCCTTCGGCGCCATGTTCGCGTTGCCGTTCCTGCCGCCGGAACTGCGCCTCGGCGCCATGATGGTCTTCGCCGTCTTCGCCGGCTTGGCGGCGGGCTGCGGCGGCACGGTGGGCCCCTCCGTGCAGGGCGACGTGATCGACTACGACGAACACCTCACCGGCGAACGCAAGGAAGGCTCCTACTTCGCCGCCTGGAACTTCGTCTACAAGAGCGCCGCCGGCATCATGCTGGCGCTCACCGGCTTCGTGCTGGACTTCTCCGGCTTCGTACCCAATCAGCAGCAGACGCTGGACACGCAGCTGTGGATCGTCGGCCTGTACGGCCTGTTTCCTCTGGTCTGCTACGCCGTCGGCGCCGCGCTGTTCTCGCGCTTCAAGCTGGACGAAGCGGCCTACGCCGAGATCCGCAGGAAGCTCGATGCTGGCGATGGCGCGGCGTAAGGCTGGCCCGTGGCGCGAGACCGGCTCGTCTGGAGCACGGCGTGGGGAGCGGCGAAGAAAAGTGCCCCGGCGACGGGGATGGGGGAGGGAGGGGAAGGCTGTCGCCGGGGCGTCTACTGGTGTGTATATGTGGGGCTGTCCGCTCGTCCTTCAAGTCGCCGCCCCACTGTTTTTCGCACTTTAGCCGCCCAAATGCCTGGGCTGCTATGGCTTTTGGCTGAAACTCCTGTAAGTCGTTTGCCCTTTGTGGAGTAGGACAGGTCTGCAGACGCGAAGTTCCAGCCTCACGATGGAGAATGATGGAGAGCCGCTGGACGTTTTCTGCACGCGCAGCCTTCACCGCCGAGCGGAGCAAGACTCGAACGCCCGCAGTGCGCGCCTAGTCGTAGACTTGCCGTGGCTTTGCCAGCACGCGACGCAGCATCGGCTCGAAGTGCTCCAAGGGCAGCGTCTCGTAGGCGGGGTCGAAAGACTCCTGGTCCCAGCGATGGCAGAAGTCGACGCAGGCCTGGTAGTGGGGGTTGTCCCGGTAGCGCCGCCGGGCGTCCCGATCGCCGCCAGCGTGGTGGAAGTAGTAGTAGCCTTGGAACAGTCCGTGGTGCTGCACCACCCAGTGGTTGCGCTCGCTGACGAAGGGGCGCAGGACGGCGGCGGCCACCGCGCTGTGGTTGTCCGGCGCAATGACGTCGCCGATGTCGTGCAGCAGGGCGCAAACGATGGTCTCTTCGTCCGCTCCGTCGCGCTCGGCGCGGCTGGCCGTTTGCAGGGAGTGCGTGTAGCGATCCACTTGATAGCCCAGCCGGTCGCCGCGCATCTGCCGCAGCAGCGCCATCAGCGCATCGGGCACGTTGCCTCTGGTGCGCGCGTAGAGGGGCGCCAGGAAGGCGTACTCCTCGGCGCTGCCGTCCGCCATGCGGGTAAACGCCACCGTCTTCATCGTCTTTGCCGAATCCGCCTGCCACCGTCCGCAAGCCCGGCGCCGTCAAGCGACGCGCCGAGTTTCGCCCTGCTATGGTACGCCTTTCCGCGCGGAACCTTGCACTGCCATGACCGTCTCGTTCGGCGTCCACATCGGCCAGCAGAACTTGCCGATGGACGACATGCGCCAGCTTTGGCGCCAGCTCGAAGAAGCGGAGATCGACTGGATCTCCGTCTGGGACCACTTCTACGAAGCCCCCTACCAGGGCGGTTCCCAGCCCCACTTCGAGGCGTTGACCACCCTCGGCGCGCTGGCCGCCGAAACCAGCCACGTGCGCATCGGCTGCCTGGTGTTCTACGTCGGCTATCGCAACCCGGCCCTGCTGGCCAAGGCCGCCGCCACCTTGGACCATCTCTCCGGCGGCCGCTTCGAACTGGGCTTGGGCGCTGGCTGGCACATTCACGAAGCGACCGCCTATGGCTATGCGTTTCCCGACATCGGCACGCGGCTGGACATGCTGGACGAGTCCGCGGCAGTGGTGCGCTGCCTGCTGGAGCAGCCCCGCACGACCTTCTCCGGCAAGCACTTCCAAGTGGACGACGCCACCTGCTGGCCGAAGCCGGTGCAGCGGCGGCTGCCGATCTGGATCGGCGGACGCGGCGAAAGGCGCACTCTGGAAATCGCCGCCCGGCGCGCCGACGGCTGGAACGCCGCCTACACCAGCGCGGCCGAGTTCGCGCGCCTGAACGCAGTTTTGGACCACTGGTGCGAGGCGGGCGGGCGCGATCCATCGACCATCGTCCGCGGCGCGAACGTCGCCTTCCATCTGGGCATGGACGACGCAGCCGCGAAACGCGAGAGGGCGGAACTCGAAAGCGTCTGGGGCGGCCAGGCCGGGCGCATCGCGGAAGGGGCGCTGCTGGGCACGCCGAACTCGGCGCTGGAACGGTTGATGGCCTACGTCGAGGGCGGCGCCGACGCGGTCAACATCGCCCTGCGGGCGCCGTGGAACGACGACGCGCTGCAGGCGTACCTTGGCGACGTGCTGCCGGCGATCCGGCGCGAACTGGCGAAGGGGACCGTCGGCGGGTAGGCTGGGGGCCGAAGCGTCGCTAGGGAGTCTGCCGGGAAGCCAGCGGATTGCGCACGCCAGCGAGCAGCGGCTTGCGCTCCTCGGACTGACGGCGGCCGCGTTCGCACTCCGCGCTCGCCTTCATGCGACAGCTGTATTCGGACAGCACGGGAATCATGGCGAAGCCGGCGAACAGCAGCGCCACGGCGTCGACGGCCTCTTGCGGGCGGAGGTACCAGTGCTCGTGCAGCGTCGGCACCAGGGCGAAGAACTGCGCGAAGAAGGAGAACATCGCGCCGGCGGCAACGATGGCCAGCATCCGCACCATCCAAGTGCCAAGCCAGTGCTTGAACGCGATCGCGGCCAGCAGTGCGCCGACCACGAACATCGCCGCCTCGACCGGCGCGTCCCTGCGCAGCAGGGCGAACCCCAACAGCGCTACGGCGATGACTGCGTTCACGTATTGCATGGCAAATCGGCCTCCCCAACCGCTAGCATTTCGGCACGGATAGTCCGCGATTGGCGAACCGGATTCAACACTTTTGTCATGGATCAAGCCAGGAACTGTTACGGTTGGTGACGATTCCGATTACCAATATACCCACGGCAGCCTTTCGTCAAGCCCAACCGTCGGCGCGTTCCGGCGCGTCGGTGGCGGTCGGTAGCAAGCGTCCGAACCTCGACGCTGCCGGTGTCGCTACCATAGGCGGCAAGACTCGAGGTGTCCGGGAGCAGACATGGCAGTGAAGGTGGAAAAGCACGGCGACGTGCTGGTGGTCAGCATCGATCGGCCGAAGGTGCGCAATGCCGTGGACTACGAAACCGCGGCGGCGTTGGCGGAGGCGTTTCGCGGCTTCGACACCGACCGGCAGCGACTGGCCGCAGTGCTGACCGGCACGGGCGGCCACTTCTGCGCCGGCGCGGACCTCAAGGCCGTCGCCTCTGGCCGCGGCAATCGAGTCTCCTTGGACGGCGACGGTCCCTTGGGGCCGACGCGCATGACGGTTTCCAAGCCGGTCATCGCCGCCGTCGAAGGCTATGCGGTTGCCGGAGGTTTGGAGCTGGCGCTGTGGTGCGACCTGCGCGTCGCGTCGCGATCCGCGGTGTTCGGCGTCTACTGCCGACGCTGGGGCGTGCCGCTGGTCGACGGCGGCACCGTGCGCCTGCCGCGTCTGATCGGCCAAAGCCACGCCATGGACATGATCCTCACCGGGCGCGGCGTGGCCGGCGAAGAGGCGCTGCGAATGGGCCTCGCCAACCGCCTTGTCGACGACGGCGAAGCCCTGCACGGCGCCGTGGAGATCGCCGCTCGCCTCGCCCGCTTCCCGCAACGCTGCCTGCGCAGCGATCGCCGGTCGGTGCTGAGCCAGTGGGGCAAGCCGCTGCAAGAAGCGCTGCAGCAGGAGACCCTGCTCGGCCGGGAGGTCATCAAGTCCGGCGAAACGATCCACGGCGCCAGCCGATTCATCGACGGCGCCGGGCGGCACGGCGACTTCGACGGCATCTGATTCGCTTGTCTTGGGCAGCTCGTGCCGTCGCAGGCCTCCTCCCGCAGCTTGGCTCGCCGTCTACCAGCGGTAGGCGATGCGGGCGGCGAAGTGGCGGGGCAGTTCCGGCAGCACGATGGTGCTGCCGAACAAGTTCGGAAAGTTGGCGCGGAAGTAGCGCTCGTCGGTTAGGTTCTTCGCCGTCAGGCTGTAGGTCCAGCGGTCGGTCTGGTAGACGACGCCAGCGTTCACCAGCGTGTAGGCCGGCAGCACGACGCTCGCCGAGAAGCCGGACGGCGCGGCGTCCACCTTCACCACGGCCGCGCTCGCCGCCAGGCCGTTGCCGAAGTCGTAGGTGCCGGTCAACGAAACGATGTTCTCCGGCACTCCCGCTCGACGGGCGCCCGAACGTCCCGGCTTCAACACGTCGCCGATGAGGGAACCGCCGTAGAACACCCACGGTTCGATGCCCGGAACGTCGTCGGCGCCGATGTAGCTGAACCGCCCGCCGGCCTGCAGCGTGTTCAGATTGACGACTTCGATGTCCGTGTAGGTCATGGTCAGCAGCAGGCGCTCGGTGGCCGCCCAGCGCAGTTCGAACTCGGCGCCGGTGGTTTCGCTGGCCTGGTTGGTGACCGTCGCCTGGGCCGAGAAATCGGTGCGCTCCTGCTCGTAGAAGGCCAGCGCGAAGTACAGGCTGTCGTCGAGGAAGCTGCCCTTGACGCCGAGCTCGCGCAACTTGGAGATGTCGAAGGCGGTGCCGCCCAGCACGTTGGCGACGCTGATGTCGGCCCCCTGGCCGGCGATCACCGTGGCCTGTTCAGAGACGGTGACGTAGGGAATCAAGCCAAGGCCGGTGGCCATCGAGAGGCTGATGGTCCAGGAGACGCCGCTCACGTCATCCTTGCCTTCGACGGCGACGCAGGATGCGTCCAGGCACAGGTGGTTGGCGCTCGCCAGCAGCAGTTTCTCCACCGGCTGGCGGCTCTCGATGGCGATGTGGTCGTAGCGCGCCCCGGCGGTGAGGCTGAACCTTCCCCAGCTCGCGTCCAGCAGGGCGGCAAGGCCGAAGTCCAGATAGTCGCCGATGTAGTACTCGGTGTAGTCGTCGTCGATCTGCGTGGCCAGCAGGCGTCGGTCCAGCGCCGTGGCCGGGCCGGTGAGGTCCCGGCGGCTGAAGTACTCGTTGGTGTAGTCGTCGCCGTGGTGGAAGTCGGTCAGGCGCACCGAAGGCGACAGCTGGATGTCGGCCGCGACGTCGCCGAAGACGACGGAACGGGAGAAGACCAGCTTGTCCTCGAAAGCCCAGGTATCGTGGAACTGGGAAAAGCCGATGGCGACTTCGTTGAGGTGGTCGTAGCGCTCGAAGAACATCTGATTGCGCCACTGCCAGGCCTCGCCGTCGAAGATCACGTCGAAGTACAGCGTCGCCACCTTGTTGTCCACGACGTCTTCCGGGGCGACGCTTACCTGATCGCCGCGCAGCTTTGCGATGCCGGGATTCGCCAGCGCCAGAAGTTCGGGGTAGCAGCCGAATATTGGCGTGCCGCCGATGCTGCAAACCGGCGCCGCGGAAGGATCCAAGCCAGCGCTGGTTCCCGCCGGCAGGCCGGCGGCGAACGGCGTCAAGTCGGTAAAGCCATCGCCGTCGACGTCGAACTCCTGATGCGAGATGCGCCCGTCGCCGTTGGCGTCGAGGGGCGTCGCGCTGCCGGTGACGTAGGTGCCGTCGTCGATGAGCTGCTGGGTGAGCCGGTTCCAGCCGCCAACCTGATTGCCCTGGTAGGCGTGGTACATGCCGCCGAACTGCACCTCCACCCGGTCGGTCAAGTCGGCGTCGAAGGAAGCCTGGATCAGCCCTTGGTCGGTATCCGTGTCGCGGTAGTAGCTGCCCGATCGCTCCAGCTCGGCGTACAGCCAGTAGCCGAACCGCTCGCCTCCCAAGCGCCCCGGCCCGCCCGCCTCGGCGGTGGCGATGGCCTTGTCCCAGGAGCCGAAGTCGAAGCCGACGGCACCGGTGCTGCGCTCGATGAACTCGCCGGTCTCTTCGATGCGGGCGGACTTCGGGTTGAAGTTCAAGTAGCCGCTGATCTTCGCCGGACCGTGAATGGGCGAGGCCGGGCCGCGCACGATGTCCACTCGATCCGAAGCGCCGATGGGCGTTGGATAGTTGCCTGGATTGTCGAGGCGGCGCATGCCGCGAAAGTACGTCTCGCCGCTGGTGCCGCGAATGTCCAGCGAACCGGCAACGCCGAAGAACGACTGGGTGAAGGAACCCGGCGCCAGGGCGACCAGCTCGTCGATGTCGCGGATGTTGAAGCGCGCCATCATCTCGTCGCTGACCGTCGACGCGGACCGCGGCGTTTCCAGCAGCGACTTGTGGAAGCCGAAGGTGGTCGAGACGTCCTCCCCGGGCAGGCTGCCGAGCGCCGCGGTGACCACCAGCTCTTCGATGTCGCCCGTGACGCCGACCTCGACGCTGCCCTCGTCTTCGCCGCCATCGGCCTCTTGCGCCGCCACCGCCGAAGGCAAGGCGACGACCGCGAGGCCGATCGCCAAGGCAACGCCGGCGAGCACGGGCGTATGGTCGCAGCCGGTGCCAGCGCGAACGGCGCCGCACGAAGAAGATCGCCGCGAACGGGGCGAACAGGAATTGGCGCTTGGCTTGCGCGGCCGCCTTTGGTATAAAGCGCCGCTCGCCAAGCCGCGTCTGGAAAACCCGATGTCCAAAGTCTGCCAAGTGACCGGCAAGCGCCCGATCAGCGGCAACAACGTCTCCCACGCGCACAACAAGACGCGCCGCTGGTTCGCGCCCAATCTGCACCACCACCGCTTCTGGGTGCCGTCCGAGAACCGCTTCGTGCGCCTGCGCGTCTCGGCCGCGGGCATGCGGATCATCGACAAGAAGGGCATCGAGGCCGTGCTGAAGGACATCGAAAAGCGCAGCAAGAGCGACAGTGCGCACAAGCGCAGCAAGTGACTAGCCGAAGGATGGACCATGCGTGAAAAGATCAAACTCGTCTCGTCTGCCGGGACGGGGCATTATTACACAACCACCAAGAACAAGCGCACCATGGAGGGCAAGCTGGAGCTTAAGAAGTACGATCCGGTGGTGCGCCGGCACGTCCTCTACAAAGAAGAAAAGATCAAGTAGCCCAAGCAGCAAGGCGCGACCCTGCCCGAACTGCCGGAAGTCGAAACCACCTGCCGGGGCCTGGCGCCGCTGCTGCGCGGCCGGCGGCTGCGGCGGCTGGTGGTGCGCAACGCCTCGCTGCGCTGGCCCGTGCGCCTGCCGGCATCGATCCAGGGCGAACGTCTCGGCCCCGTCTCGCGCCGCGCCAAGTACATCCTGCTGCCGCTTGAAACCGGCGGCCTCATCGTGCATCTCGGCATGTCCGGGCACATGCGCGTGGTACCCGCAAGCACCCCCGCCGCCCGGCACGACCACTTGGACTTGGTACTCGACGACGGCCAGGCGGTGCGCTTCGCCGACCCGCGTCGCTTCGGCAGCGTTCACTGGCAGCGCCATCCGCTGCAAGACCACTGGCTGCTGCGCGGGCTGGGGCCGGAGCCGCTGTCCGAGGCGTTCGACGAAGCCCACCTGGCGGCCTGCGCCTGCCAGCGGCGTCTGGCCATCAAGTCGCTGCTCATGGACTCCAAAGTCGTCGTCGGGGTTGGCAACATCTACGCCAACGAAGCGCTGTTTCTGGCCGGCACGCGGCCGCGCATCGCCGCTGGCCGACTGTCCCGCAAGCGCTTGCGGAACATCGTCTCGGCCATCAAGTCGACGCTGCGGAGCGCCATCGACAGCGGCGGCACGACGCTGCGCGACTTTCTCTCCGCCGACGGCCGACCCGGCTACTTCGCCGGGCAGCTGGCGGTGTACGGGCGCGGCGGCGAGGGCTGCCGGCGCTGCGGCACGGTGTTGAAGGAAGTTCGGCTGGCCGGACGTTCGACGGTGTACTGTCCAGCCTGCCAGAGCTAGCGCTAGCGGGGGCGAGGGCGTCTTGTCCAATGAGACGTGAGCCTGACCGCCTGCGTCCAGTCCGCCTTGGCGCGCCGCTCCGTCACCTCCACGCGCCGCCAGCCCAGCAGCGGCGCGAACAGCATGAACAGGTTGCTCGTGCCGTTGCGCTCGTACTCGCAGTCCTGCTTCTCCGCATCCCCGGGCCGCGCCGGCAGCGGCTCCCGCGTCTCCTTGACGTGCTGCTTGCCCGCCTCGTCCATGCACACGAGCACCTCGTCCTCCTCGAACTGCCGCTGGTAGACCGATCAGTCGCGTCGGTGGTTGCTTGCCTGGAACGGGGAACGCCGGTCGCGGCAGCTTGGCTTGTGGCTTGGCGTAGCCACGGCGGTTGTTGGACGCTGTGCTATGGTGCCCGAGGGTCGCTTGCAGTCTCGACAAACCGCAAAGGGAGGCAGCGCTCTTTACCGTCGTGCCGCAAGCGTGCAACTTGGCCAGCGAGGTTTTCATGGGGCTCTACGCTCGCTACGTGCTGCCGAAGCTGATCGACTCGGCGTGCGCACAAAAACCGATGGCGGAACTGCGGGCGCGCTACGTTCCTAAGGTTCGCGGGCGGGTGCTGGAGATCGGCTTGGGTACCGGCTTGAATCTGCCCCACTACGGCGCGAACGGGGCGGCGCCGGCGTCGCTGGTCGCCTTGGAACCTGCCGAGGACATCGCCAAGCTGGCCATCGGCCGGCTGTCGAAGGCAGCTTTCCCAGTGCATGTGCTGCAAGCGTCGGCGGAGGACATTCCCGCGGAGGACGCCACCTTCGACTCGGTGGTGTCGACTTGGACGCTGTGTTCGGTGCCCAACGTCTATCGCGCTCTCGACGAGCTGCGTCGCGTGCTGAAGACCGGCGGCCGGTTGGTGTTTGCGGAACACGGGGCCAGCCCGGAAGCCAAGTGGCTGGGCTGGCAACGGCGCTTGGAGCCGGCGTGGAAGCTGATCGGCGGTGGCTGCCACTTGTCCCGCAAGCCGGCCAGTCTGATCCGGGCGGCCGGCTTTCGCATCGACGAGCTCGATGCCGGCTACTTGCCCGGGCCGAAGTTCGCCACGTTCACCTATCGCGGCGTGGCGACGAGGCGATAGACCTCCGGCGAGCGGCCCTCGACATGTGCTCCGGCAGCGGCTCGTCGCTTGCCGCGGTTTTTTTGAAGAGTGTCCTGATCCGGCGAGTTTTCCGCGTCGTCGGCGCACTATAGTTGGCCGATGCTGCCCAGCGCCGACATCTGCCGACAGGCGCACGTTTCCCGCGATCCGCGCTTCGACGGCCGCTTCGTGGTCGGCGTGCTCACCACCGGCGTTTTCTGCCGGCCGGTGTGCCCGGCGCGGACGCCAAGGGAAGACAACGCCCGCTTCTTCGCGTCCGCAGCGGCGGCGTTGCGCGAAGGCTATCGCCCTTGTCGCCGTTGCCGACCGGAGGCAGCGCCTTCGCCGCCGGAGTGGACGTTCCGCTGCGACGCCGTGCTGCGCGCCTTGCGCTTGATCGACGACAACTACCTTGCCGACCACGCCAGCACCGATCTGGCCGCGGCCGTGGGCGTCGGCGCGCGGCAACTCAACCGCCTGTTCGTTGCGGAACTTGGCGCGACTCCCAGTGCGCTGGCCAGAACGCGCCGACTGCTGCTGGCGCGGCGTCTGATCGACGAGACGGGGCTCGCCATGACGGACGTGGCGGCAAGCGCCGGCTACGGCAGCCTGCGTCGTTTCAACGACGAGTTCCGGCGGGCGTTCGCGGAGACTCCGTCCGCGTTGCGCCGCCGGCGTCGCGGATCGAAAGCAGGGACGAACGCGGTGCCGTCCTCCGCCGTTTCCGCGCCGGAGATCGAGTTGCGAATGACGCTGCGTCTGCCCTACTGCGCCGAATGGGTGCTGTCGTTCCTGAAGGGCCGGGCGATTTCCGACATCGAGTCCGTCGTCGGCAATGCCTACGTGCGCAGACTGAGCGCGGACGCTTGCATCGCCGCGGCGCCGGCCTGCGATGGCGTACGGATTCGCATACCGGCTGCGGCCATTGCCGACACCGCCGACATTCTGACGCGCGTACGCCGGCTGTTCGACCTGGACGCGGATGCGCCGGCGATCGACGCTGGCTTGGCGCGGCAGCGGCAACTTGCGCCGCTGGTACGCGCTGCGCCCGGCATTCGCGTACCGGGCGTCTGGGACGCTCTTGAAGGCGCCGTGCGGGCGATCCTCGGCCAGCAGGTAAGCGTCGGGCGCGCCACCGAGCTGGCGCAGCGGCTCTGTGCCCGCTTCGGCGACGGGGCGTTTCCCACTGCCGAGGCGCTAGCCCGCGCCGACGTGGCGGCCATCGGAATGCCCGGCACCCGAGGCCGCGCCGTCTCCGAAGTGGCGCGACGGGCATTGGCGGACGGCGACGCCTGGCTGAAGGATGCGCGTTCCCTGCGCGCCGCATTCCGCGAAATACGCGGCCTTGGGCCGTGGACCGCGGAGTACGCGGCCATGCGCGTTGCCCGGGATCCCGATGCCTTCCCCGACTCGGACTGGGGCGTGCTGAAGGCGTTGGGCGTCACAGCAGCGGCGGCGCGCCGCTGGGCGGCGCCCTGCCGACCGTGGCGCGCCTACGCGACGATGCACCTGTGGCGTTCGCGCACCCGACCGAACGTCGAAGCGCCGAACGCCAGCACCAACTGAAAGCCAGGAGGCCAAGCATGGCGACCATGCGCTACGCGTACATTCCCTCGCCGGTCGGCGAGCTGCTGCTGGCCGGCAGCGGGCAGGCCGTGGAGATCATCGGCTTCCCGGCCGGCAGCCGGGCGCGTCGGCCTGATCCCGGCTGGCTAAGGAACGATCAGGCGTTTCCAGCCGCGGCGACGCAGCTCGGCGAATACTTCGACGGCAAGCGGCGCAGTTTCGACTTTCCGATGCAACCATCCGGGACGCCGTTCCAGCTGGCTGTTCTCGAAGCTCTGCTCCGCACTCCCTACGCGGCAACATGCAGCTACGCCGAGATCGCCGCCGCCATCGGGCGGCCGAAGGCAGTGCGCGCCGTCGGCGCTGCGAACGGCAGGAATCCGCTGCCCATCGCCATCCCCTGCCATCGTGTAATCGGCAAGGACGGCACCCTGACGGGGTTCGGCGGCGGCTTGGCGACGAAACGCTACCTGTTGGACCTGGAACGGAGAAACGCGCCGGACTAGGGCGCGTTGACAATTCGCTCTAGTCAACTTGAGAGGCGAGAACCACACCCTCCGCGTCTTCCGCGGCAGAGCCTGCTCGTCGCCTTCGTCGCCGCCGAAACAAGCTGCCCTGCGGCAGGGGCAGGATGTCCAAACGGGCGGCGAGCGTCACGCTGGCAGGGGGCGTGTCGGCAACGACGGGATCGGCGCGCCCACAGTTGCAGGTGCCAGAAGCCCCACGAACGCTCGTTGAAGATGCCGACCGGCGGATGCGAAGGACGCCCCGCAGCGCATCCGGCGAGACGCTGCCAAGCAGCCACTGCGCGTCCTCAAGAACGCACGCTCAGTTCACGACGGCTGGACACTCCCGCAGCAGCGCAGTGAGCATGGCGTCGTACAGGTCGGGCCCGTCGCCGAAATTCCAGAAAAGCAGCCAGCAGATGAAGATCGCCGTGCCGATGCCGAACACCGGGCCGGAAGTGATGTTGAGCCTTTCTGACATCTCGTGCCTCGCCGAAGATCTTGTCGCCATCCGATACTACTAGCTGGGCGGCGGGCGGTCGCGCCTTGGCCGGGCGTCGCGCTTGCCGCGCGCACTCATTGCCAGCAACGCTCGCTCCTCGGGCGTCAGTTTTCGGCATATGTCGACCAGCGCCGCGTGGCTGCGCGTCTGGCTGGCGGCGAACTGCTCGCGAAACCGCTCCAGCGCCGTGGTCAGCGCGTTGGCGTCGAAGGGCTCCTGCACCAGCGCGTCGTCTACGGCTCTCTGGGCAACGCGCAGTTCGCGCAGCGATGCGCGGACTTGGCGTCGGGCGGCCCGGTCGGCGACGGCCTCTCGTCGTTCTTCGGGCAGGAATCGAAGCAGTCGTCCAACGCCTACGGTGGGGTCGAAGGCGGTTCGGGACAGGCGCGGAAGGCCGCCGCTGGCGGCACCGATGTAGAAGCCCAGCACGGCGATGTTCAGCGCCAGCGAGACGGCGAGAGCAACGACCAGCCACCTGGTTTTCATCGTTCGTCCTCCGGCAGCGCCTCATCGATGAGCGCGTCGTCGGCGAAGGCGCCGGCGGAGAATGCCACCAGCACGCGGTCTTCCAGGTCTCCGGTGTCGCCGGCGACGTTCGCGCCGAGAGCGATGCCAAGCAGCAGCGGCAGGCA
This sequence comes from Candidatus Azotimanducaceae bacterium, assembly GCA_965199875.1. Lineage (GTDB taxonomy): Bacteria > Pseudomonadota > Gammaproteobacteria > Pseudomonadales > Azotimanducaceae > VXYL01. The sequence goes on from OZ241346.1 coordinate 2,323,618, forward strand.
GGCAAGGCTGGCCGGTCGCCAGAGGCTCGTCGTCAACCATTGCAGCCAGGCATCGGCGAGCGTGGCGTTGGCGAGGATGCGTGTGCGCAAGCCGATCGGGACGGGGGGCGTCGGCATGGCGTGAAGGGCGCGTTCAAGCCGTTCGGCTTCCGCCGCCAGCGCCCGGGCACTGGCGGAGTTCCGCAGCAGCGCTTCTGCCGGCGCGCGCGCCTCGGCCGGCCAGCGGCTCGGCTTCGCGCCGTGGCGGCTCAGCAGCTCGTCGAGATCAGCGTTCTGCAAGGGCGTGGCGTCGGACATGTCCTTCGGCGTTCAGGTTTCGTGGAAGTCGCGCAGTTGCTGGCGCAGTGCGCGGCGGGCGCGGGCAAGCAGGGATTCCAAAGCGTCGACGCTGACTTGCAGCACCGCGGCCGCATCGCGGTTGCTCATGCCCTGATGGTGGCACAGCACCAGGGCGGTGCGCTGGCGTTCCGGGAGATCGGCGAGCGCTCGTCGCAATGCGCCTTGCAGCGCGGCGTGCAGCGGTGCCGCGTCCGGTGGCGGCGCGTCGCTCTCCAAGCGGTCGAAGTCCGCCGGTTCGGCGTCGCGCCGGCGCCGGTGGGCGTCGATGCACAGATTGCGCGCGATGCGGTGCAGCCAAGTGGTGAACTTGACCCGCCCCGGCTGCCAGGTCGAGGCGGCCGTCCAAACGCGCAGAAACGTCTCCTGGGCCAAGTCCGCGGCGTCTTCGGCATTGCGGGTCAGGCGGTAGTTGAAGGCGTGGATGGCGTCCAGGTGGCGGTCCACCAAGGCCGAGAACGCGGCGTGGTCCTGGCTTTGCACGGCGAGCATCAGTTCCTCGTCGGAGGCCGGCACTTACGTCATGCTGCCGCGATGTTGGGCACAGGTCGCTGGCAGGGAGTCCGCGCCAGCCTCGCGCGGACTCCTTCGTTCAATGCGAGCGGATCGCACACGCCGTTGGGCCTGCTAGCGATGTCTCCGACGTGCAAACTCGTCGCGGCTGATCTGTCCATCGCCATTGGCGTCCAGACCTTCCAGTCGACGCGCCGGGTTGGGGAACTCCTCTGGCGTCAGCATGCCGTCCTGATCGTCGTCCAGACCAGCGAACATGCGCTGTTGCCGCTGCCGCCTGTTCGCTTCGGGCAGGGCGGCGTACTCCTCGGCGGAGAGAACGCCGTCGCCGTCGATGTCGCCAGCCTCGAACCGCCGCTGCCGAGCCAGACGCTGGCGTTCGGCCGAGCCCTCGGGGCGGACATTCGGGGAGTCGGCGCGTCGGCGCTTGTCGCGGTCTCCGTCCGGGCGCAGCGAACGAGGGTCCACGGCGAGAAACTCCTGTTCGGAGATCAAGCCGTCGCCGTCCGCATCGGCATTGCGGAAGCGCTGCTCGGCGGCGGCACGCGCTGCTTCGAGGTCGATGGGAAACCGATCCCGCCCTTCGGCGAGGCCGTCGATGGCGAGTGCCGTGGCCAAGGCGCCGGCTGCGAAGGGAAGGATGGTCTGCAGGTGGAAGAACTGCATGGTCGTCTCCGTTATGTTGGACAGCGTTGCTTACGCAGGGCGTCGAACTTTCCGTCGCGGCCTTGCGCCGGGCTGCGGGGGCCGTTGCGTTGCCTTTCCCGCAAAGCGGTGCCAAGTGTACGCTTGGGGCACCTCACCGAGCGGCAATAAAGCGCGGAACTGTCGGCGGGCCAAGACCGGATCGACTGGGCTGGTGGCTTGCCGGACCGGCGCGGCGCAGGGCGGCAGGGCTCGCATCGGCCGGGGCTGATCGTGGTCGCGGAGTTCCCACGGTGCAGCAGGACGTGGCGGAGCGCGTGCGGGAAATACTGCCGCAGCCGCGCGAGAGCGACGCAGTGCTTCCTTCAAGCCGGGCAAGCCGGGTAGCGGATGAACTCCAGCAGGTTGTCGTCGGGGTCGCGGATGTAGACGCTGACGCCGGCCCTGCCGGCACCGCCGTCGCGGCGCACGGGACCTTCGACCACGGGCGTCCCCGCTGCCGCGAGGCGGGCCGCGAGTTCCGCTTCGGTACCGCTCCAAACGAAGCAGAAGTCGCCGCAGCCCGGCCGGGCCCCGGGGCCGCGCAAGGTGAACTTCGGCGAGCGCCATGCCTTGGGGCCGTGGAAGTTGATCTTTTGCGTGCCGAAATGCACGGCGTAGAACAGCGGCGGCTGCACCTCGCGCACATCGAACCCTAGACGGCGGTAGAAGCCGAGCATTGCGTCGACATCGTCGATGGGGATGGCGGCGTGATCGAAGGCGGCAATGGACATGGCTGGAGGCGGAATACGCTGCTTCGTTCGCCGGCAGTGTCTGCGCCCGGACTCTCGCTCAGCCGCTGGGCGGCTTCGCCGCCGCCGTGCCGAATACGCGGGTTTCGCCGGCCTCGTTGGCAACGGCGATGTCGATCTCCACGGCGCTGGCGTCCTCCATATGTGATGTGCGTGTGTTGGACAGCGTTGTTGACGGGGCGCGTCGAAACTTCCGTCGCGGCCTGGCGCCGGGCTGCGTGCGTCCGTTGCGTTGCCGCCACCCGCAAGCGGGCCAAGTGTACGCTTGGGCGCCCCGCTGATCGTCCTTTTTCGTAGCGGCGCTGCCGGGCAACTGCGCTAGACTGCGCCGCGTACACGCCAGAAGCTGCCAGCGCCAGTGGAACCGATGCCAACTGCCGAGAACTCCCCCGCTGCGCCGACCAGCCAGTTTCGTCTGCTGGCGACGCGCCGCCTGGGGCCGCTCTTCGTCACGCAGTTCCTCGGCGCCTTCAACGACAACGTCTTCAAGCAGGCGCTGATTCTGGTATTCGTCTTCGGCGGTCTGATCGCCAGCGACAACCGCGGCACCTTCGTCAACTTGGCCGCGGGGCTGCTCATCGCGCCGTTCTTCCTGTTCTCGGCCACCGCCGGAGCGCTGGCGGACCGCTTCGAGAAGTCCCGCCTGATCCGCATCGTCAAGCTCGGCGAAATCGGCGTGGCGGTGCTGGCCGGCATCGCGCTCCTGCTGCAGAACGTCCCGGCACTGCTGCTCGTACTGTTTCTGCTCGGCGTGCAGTCGACGTTCTTCGGGCCGCTGAAGTACGCCGTGCTGCCGCAGCACTTGAGTTCCGCGGAGCTGGTGGGCGGCAACGCGATGGTGCAGATGGGCACCTTCATCGCCATTCTGCTCGGCACCATCTTCGGCGGCGTGATCGGCACCTTTGGAGACGTGTCGCTGTGGCTGTTCGTCTTCGTGGTCGCGATTGCCGTGCTTGGCTACCTGGCCAGTCGCGGCGTGCCGGAGGCGCCGTCCACCCACGTTGGCGAACTGCGTTGGAACCCGGTGCTGGAGACCTGGGCGCTGATCCGCATCGCCCGGCAGCAGAGGGCGGTATTCCAGTCCGTGCTGGGCATATCCTGGTTCTGGCTGCTCGGCTCGGTCACTCTGGCGCAGATCCCCGTGCTGGTGGAGGCCCGCCTGGGTGGCGGCCCGACGGTGGTCACGCTCATACTCGCCTTCTTCACCATCGCCATCGCGGTGGGCTCGCTGCTGTGCGAAAGGCTCTCCGGCAAGCGCGTGGAGATCGGTCTGGTGCCGGTGGGCGCCGTTGGCGTCAGCCTCTTCGGCATCGACCTGTACTTCGCCATTGGCGGCGTCGAAGGCGAAGGAATGCGCAACGCCTGGGAGTTTCTCCACGGCGTCGGCAGCGGCCGGCTGCTGCTGGACCTCGGCATGATGGGCGTTTTCGCCGGCATGTTCGTGGTGCCCCTGCAGGCCAACATCCAGTCGCGCACGCCGGCCGATCGGCGGGCCCGCGTCATTGCCGCCAACAACGTGCTGAACTCGCTGTTCATGGTGGCTGGCGCCGGCTTCGCCATTGCTTGGCTGAACGCTGGCGGCGACCTGCCCGGGCTGCTGCTGGCGCTGGCGGTGGTGAACATCGGCGTCGCCGTCTACATCTTCTACCAGGTGCCGGAGTTCACCATGCGCTTCCTGGTGTGGGCGCTGTCCCACTCCATCTATCGCGTCCGGCACTTCGGCCTCGATGCCATACCGGAACGCGGCGGCGCGCTGATCGTCTGCAACCACGTCAGCTACGTCGATGCGCCCCTGCTGGCGGGCGCGGTGCGGCGGCCGATACGCTTCGTGATGTACAAGGGCATCTACGACATTCCGGTGTTGAACTTCATCTTCCGCACCGGCCGGGCCATACCCATCGCCGGGGAACGGGAAGACCCGGCGGTCTACCAGTCCGCGTTTGCCGCGATTCGCGAAGGCTTGGCCGCGGGCGACCTGCTGTGCATCTTTCCCGAAGGCAAGCTCACCAGCGATGGCGCGATCGACGTCTTCCGCAAGGGCGTGGAGCGCATCGTCGAAGAGACGCCGGTGCCGGTGGTGCCGATGGCGCTACGCGGACTCTGGGGCAGCATGTACAGCCGAGAAGGCAGGGGGGCGTTCCGAAAGTTTCCCCGGGGCTTCGGGCGCCGGGTCGACATCGCGGCCGCGCCCCCCGTTGCCGCGGAGCAGGTGTCCAGCGACGACTTGCGAGCCCGCGTTGCGGCGTTGCGGGGCGAGGCGCGATGATCGCGGCTGCCGCTACGCCGTTCTCCTTCCGGCAGGTGAAGATCGGCCCGTTGGCGGACGAAGCCCCGCAGCCGACGGACAACGGCCTGGACTTCGTTCGCGTCGCCCGCTGGCAAGGCCGAGTGGTTGGCGGCTATCGGCTGACCCGGGTTGCGCCGCTGCGGTTCGGCATCGCCGCGCTCGTCGTCTGCGAGGGCTTTCGCGGCTGCGGCGTTGGCCGTTGGCTGCTCGGCCATGCCATTGGCGTCGCGGAATCGAAAGGCGCGCGGACCATCGATGCGCCGTGGTCCGCAACCGGCCTCTTTCGCGCCTTCGGTTTCGAGGCCGGCGAGCGCGGCTTGCAGCTTCAACTGGCGCCGGAGTAGCCGTGCAGCAGTCCATCGACATCGCCGCCCTGCCATCGGTCGCGGACGCGAAGGTGGCCATTCTGCGCTCCAAGTGGTACGCCGACATCGTCGCCGGGATGCACGCCAAGTGCGTGGCGGTGCTGCAAGACAAGGGCGTTGTCGATGTCGACACCCACGTTCTGCCCGGATGCTTCGAGTTTCCCTTCGCCGCCGACGAGCTGCTGCAGCGCCATGTGCGCGATGGCCGGCCGTTCGTCGACGCCGTGATCTGTCTTGGCGTGGTGCTGAAGGGCGACACCTACCACTTCGAGATGATCGTCGACGAATGCGTGCGTGGCCTGGGCGCCGTGTCGCGCAAGCACGGCGTGCCGATCATCAACGAAGTGCTGCCGGTGACCGACATCGCGCAAGCGGAGCAGCGCGCCGCGGACGATGATCTCAACAAGGGCATCGAGGCCGCGGCCGCGGCGCTCGAAATCATCCACTGGCGACGGCGGCTGAGCTGATGCGCCAGCTGATGCCGCTTCCTGCGGAGGTCTTGCCGGGGCCTTCGCGAAGGATCGAACGACGCGCCAACGCCGTTGCCGGCCGCGCCGGCAAGCGGCTGCGCGCCGCGGTACGCCGTCTGCCGCCCCTCGGCATGGTGTTTCGCTTCGATGTCGACGCGCCCGCTGCCGACCATCCGTCGCTTGACGACAGCTACGACTATCGGCTGCGTTTCGACGACGAGGTTCACGTCGCTGCGGATACCGAGTGGGGAGCGCTGGCGGCCTTGGCCACCGTTGCCGGCTTTGCGCTGGACGACTCCATGGCCGTTGCCGAAGTGCGCGATCGGGCCAGCTTTCCCTGGCGCGGCCTGATGATCGACACGGCGCGGCACTTCATCCCGATGGCCGCGCTCGAGCGCACGCTGGACGCCATGTGGTTCTACAAGCTGAACGTGCTGCACCTGCACTTGACCGACGACCAGGGCTTTCGCTTTCGCTCCAGCGCCTACCCGGAACTCGCCAGCCCTGATTCCTACTCCGTCCGGCAACTGCGGCGGCTGGTGAAGGTTGCCGCCGACCGCGGCATTCGCGTCGTGCCGGAGCTGGACGTGCCGGGACACTCCACCAGCTGGTTGCTCGCGCATCCCGAGTGGGGCACCGGCGAGGCCGACCTGCCGAACACCCGCTTCGGCGTCTACGGCACCAGCATCGATCCGGGCAAGCCGGCGGTGCTGAAGGCTGTGGATACGCTGTGCGCGGAGATCGCCGAGGTCTTTCCAGACGAGTTCGTCCACTTCGGCGGCGACGAGGTGGCGGACATCGGCCGCGGCCGCCAGGCCGAGTTTCATCGCCACGTGGTCAAACGGCTGACGGCGCTCGGCAAGCGTCCGGTGTGCTGGGACGAGTGCCTGCACCGCAGGCTGCCGAAGGACGCCGTGGTGCAGGCGTGGCGAGGCATGAACGCGAGGGACGCGGCCCTCGACGCCGGCTTCGACTGCCTCGTTTCCGCGCCCTACTACTTGGACCTGTTCTATCCGGCCGGCTACCACTACGCCTTCCAGCCGGCCGGCGACCTCGCCGCTGCCGAGGCGGCGCAGCAGCAGATGCCGCGTCTGCGCCATGCCCGCCAAGGCATGCAGTGGATGAGCGGATTCGCGCAGTTTCCAAAGCTGCGCAAGCCCAGGAAGCGTGGCCGGGTGCTTGGCGGCGAAGCCTGCATGTGGGCCGAACTGGTCACCGAAGAGGTGCTGGATGCGCGGGTTTGGAGCCGAATGCCGGTCGTCGCCGAACGATTCTGGCGCGGCGCCGAGGTGGACGACGAAGGCGCCGACCTCCTCGACCGGCTGGCGCACAGCCGTCGCGCCCTGGCGGCGATCGGCGCGGTGCCCGAAGACCGCGCCGCGGTCGACGAGCATCCTCAGCTGGCGGCGCTGATCGAGATGCTAGAGCCGGTGAAGTGGTACTGGCGGCTGCTGGGCGCCGACGGGCTCGCCAAGCGCATCGGCGGCGACGGCCCTGTCGTGCGGCGTCCCTACGACGTCGAGACGCCCCTGAATCGAGTCGTCGATCGCATTCCCCCGGAGAGCCTGGCCTCGCGCCGGGCAGAGGCGGACTTGAAGGCCGGCCGCTCCATGCAGGCATGGATCGCGCCTTGGCGAGAGCAGCGCCTGGCGCTGGAAGGCCATCCTCTGTTCGACGAACTTCACGCCGTCTCCGATGCGCTGGAGGCCATCGCCGACATCGTGGCCGGCGAGGCGGACGCGACCAGCCGCGACATCGCCAAGCTGGCCGGGCCGTTTGGCGAGTATCTGCTGCCCATCGCCTACGCGGTGGCGGAACTCCGCGCCGGAACGGGCGCTCGGTAGGCGGCGGGTTCGGTGTGGCAAGTTTGGAGACATGAGCGCAGAGGCGCAGACGACCGAGCGGGCCCAAGAGGCGCTGCGGCCTTGGCGGCTGCCCGCCATGAGCGTTCGACCGCTCGGCACGGGACACATCCACGACACCTATCTGGTGCATCCGGCCGACGGGTCGAACGTGCGGCCGAAGTACGTCTTGCAGCGCATCAACCCGTTCGTCTTCCCCGACCCGGACGCGGTGATGCGCAATCTCGCCAAAGCGCTGGGGCACGAAGGCGGTCGGCTGCTGATCGCTCCCCTGGCCAGCGCCGAGGGCGAGCCCCTGGCGCGCGACGACAGCGGCGACTGCTGGCGCTTGTTTCCCTATGTGCCGTCGCGCAACTTCCAGCATCTGCCCGACGAACTGCTGCAAGCGGCGGGCGCGGCCTTTGGAACGTTTCTCGCCGTCTTCGCCGACTTCAAGCAGGCGTTGCAGCCGGTGATCGCGGGATTCAACGACCTGCCGAGCTACCTGGCGCACTTCGACTCGCTGCCGAAGACTGCCGAAGCCGCAGCCGAGTGCGACGCCGTGCAAGCGTTGCGCGGCGCCTTTCGCCCCGGCGCTGCCAGCGCGACCATTCACGGCGACTGCAAGATCAACAATCTGCTGTTTCATCCCACCCGCCCCGAGATCGTCGCCGTGATCGATCTCGACACCGTCATGCGCGGCGATCCGGCGTGGGACTTCGGCGATCTGGTCCGCTCGGCCTTTGCCGGGGGCGAAGAAGCGGCCGCGCCGCAGGAGCTGTCGCTGCCTCGGTTCGAGCAGCTGTGCAGTGGCTTCGCCGGCGCCTTCCGCGGCATCGACGACATCGACCGCTACGCCGCCGCGCCGTCCTACATGAGCTTCATGCTGGCGGTGCGCTTCCTCGCGGACCACTTGCAGGGCGATGTCTACTTCAAGGTCGCCAGTCGCGGCGACAACCTGTTGCGGGCGCGTTCGCAACTGCGCCTGGCGCGGCGCTTCCGACAGGCAGCGCCGGCGTTCGCGTCGGCCTTGGGGAAAGCGTTGAAAGAGGCGATGAGGGCGCCGCGACGAGACACGAACGCGCCGGCGCACGGCGTTGCGAGCTGAGGATTCGCCCATGCCCGAACAGCCAGCATCGATTCTCGCTAGCGCGAACTTCGCGCATCACCGGCACCGCGGCTCTCGCGTGCCCAACCGCTATTCGGCCAAGGACCCGGAAGAACTGAAGACCCTCGGCATGGCGCACCGCATCGAGGTTCGCAACGCCCGCCTGCTCGATCCGGCGCCGACGCTCGACAGCAACGGCTTCCAGCTCGTCGTCGCCCCGACGGCGCTGGACTTGCTGGACAGCGAAGTCGTCAAGAGCCGGTTCTATGCGCAGTGCCGGGACGTGCTGCGCCAAGCGACCGGCTGCGCGGAGGTGCGCGGCGGCGGCCACGAATACCGCAACGGCTTTGGCGGCGAGACCGGGCCGCGGGGCGTCAAGCCGACGCCGAACGGCAGCGGCGGCGCCTACGCCCAGGGCATCCACGCGGACATGTGCGCGGCGGTGGAAGATCGCTATTTGCGCATCGTTCCCGACGAACGGCACTTCGAGAGCATCAACATCTGGCGCAGCGCCAACGGCGAGGCAATTCGGATGATGCCGCTGGCGGTCTGCGACATGCGTTCCGTGCGCCCGCAGGACATCGTCTTCGGCGACGGGCAGAACACCGGCAACATCAAGCAGTACACGAAAGTGGTGGACCAGCGCCTGATCCACGGCGCCCATCAGCGCTGGTACTACTTTCCCGACATGACCGCCGACGAAGTGCTGCTGTTCCGCCAGTACGACACGCGCCAGGAGCCGCTCAACCTGCGCACCGTGTTCCATCAGGCCGTGGCGGACCCCGGCACGCCGCCGGACGCGCCGATGCGCTACACCATCGAAGTGCGGATGCAGGCCATCTACGGCAAGGAAAACAACAAGGCCGAGCGCCGGGCTCGATTTCTCGCGCAGATTCCCGAACGCTACGCCGACGGTCGAGTCTGCGACTGGTGGAGCGGCCCCATCGAGGGCTACGTGCCGCCGAGCTGAGCGGCCAAGGTTTGCTGGCGTACGCGGCCGATCTTGGCCGAGCGCCTGGTCGCCCGCTTACCGCATCGCGGCAGAGACGTCGTCGGCGTCGCCTTGGTCCGGATACTGCGGGGCGTAGCGGCCGTAGATGTGCGCGCCGATGCGCTCCATGCGCTGTCGTTCGTCCGCTTCCAGGGGGCCGCGTTCCAGCGCCGCGATGGCCTCGTCCATCTGTTCCCGGTTGGCTGGGCCGCACAGCACCATGTCCACCGCCGGGTGCGACAGGGAATAGCGGTAGCAGTCCCGGGCGCTGGGCGGCTGCTCGCCGGGGGGCATCTTGGCTGGGTCGAGGAGGTGCCCCCAGCGCGTCGCCGTGTAGGTGACGATGGCCGGCCGGTTGGGCCGTTCGGGCACGAAGGGAAAGACGTCTTTCTCCGCGCCCCGATGCACGCCGTTGTAGCGCAGCATCAGCAGGTCGTAGGGGCTGCGCCCGTGCTGGTAGTCGTCCAGCAGCCGCGGCAGCAGCGGGCGGTTGTGGCTGCTGAGCGACAGGAAGCGCACCTTGCCGCGCTCGCGCAGCCGCGAGAACACGTCCACGAAGGCGTCGCTTGGAACTTCGTTGCGGTTGCCGAGCAGCAGGAAGTCGAAGTTCTCCAGGCCGGCGGTGCGCAGCGCTTCTTCGACCTCGCCCTCGATGGTGGCGGGGTCCTGGGAGTAGGACTGCACCGTCAGGATCAGCTCGTCGCGGTGCCGGCCCGCCAGGTTGACCATGGCCTTGGCGAAGTCCGGGCGGCGGACCGTGCCCCAGTACAGGTAGTTGACGCCGCGGTGGAACGCGTCCTCGATCACCGCCGCCGGAGCATCGAAGGTGGAACCGATGCCCAGGCGGCTGGACTGCAAGCCGGTGCGGCCAATGGCGCGTCGTTCAAGAAACTCGTTCATCAACTCGTCCTCCGACGATGGAAACCAACGTTGGACCGGCGCCGCAACGTCTCGTCAAGGCGCCTAGCGGCTGCCGATGCGCTCGTAGATGGCGATGCCGTCTTCGGTCGCCGCGTAGAGGTGCTTGCCGTCCGGGCTTTTGGCGACGGCGCCGGTCAGCATGTGCAACGGCACGGCGTTGCCGAACACGTCGGTGCCGCCGAACGGCAGGTCGTCCTCGGCGCGCAGCATGGGCACCTCGGGCAGCAAGCGCACGCTGTAGACGGAGTTGCTGCAGAACACGTCCACCGAGATCGTCTCGGTGCGCGGGTTTGCGAAGGTGCAGCGGTTGGTGGTCCACCAGCGCACGGGGGCGGTGAAGCCAGGCAGGTAGCCGAGCAAGCTGGGCATCTCGGCTTGGCGCAGATCGAACGCGAAGGACTCCGTGCCTTCTTGCGCGAAAGCGAACAGGAACCGGTCCTCGGCGTCCGTAGCCAGCGCCGTCACGGCTGCCAGCCCGTCGGTCGTCCAGCCGGTGGTCGGCGCTTGCAGCATCCCGTCGTCGGCGTTTCTGTCGAAGATCAGCAGCGTGTCGCCGCCGAACGCCGGATCCCAAGCGGCGACGTAGACGTGCAGGCCGCCGTGGCTGATGGCGGCGGCGCGAATGCCGACGACGGGCGTGTGGCTTGCGAGCTCGACGCCGCTGCGGTCGGCGTTCAGCCGCACCGCGTCGATGCCCTGCTGCGGGCGCACGAAGTAGACGAACGAACCGCTGGAGTCGGCGAACATCGAGCTGCCCGGGCAGGTGCCGCCGCCAGACAGTCTGCCGACCGGTTGCAGCCCCGCGCCGTCTTCCACCCGCGCAAACCTCTGCCAGGCGCCGCAGCCCACTGCCAATAGGGAATCGCTCGCCGCGTCCCACAGCAGCGCCGCGCTGCCGTCCACGCCGGCGAAGCTCTGCAGCAAGCGCAGCTCGCCGTTCTCGGCGTCGCGCCGGTACGCCTGCAAGCCCAGCTGGGTGGCCAGGTAGAGTTCGCTGCCATCGGCGTTCATCGCGATGGCCGTGGCGGCGAAGATGTCCAGGATGTTGCCGTCGGCGTCCACGCTGCCGTCCTGGACTGCCCCGACGTAGCGGTTCCAGGCAGGCGGACCGTCGTCGTTCCAGGACATCTCGAAGGCGCCGGCGGAATCGCTGGCAGGGGTGCCGAGGCGTATCGCGTAGTCGACGCCGGCCTTGGCCTGGAAGACCGCGCCGGTGGCGTTCGCCAGTTGGCGGCTGCGGCCGACCTGCCGCAGCTGGTCGATGCTGTTTGCGTTCTCGTAGACGACCAGTCTGGCCGCTCCAAAGCCCGATACCGAGAAACGGTACCAGCCGTCCGCGGGCGCCTGCCAAGTCCACCACAGCGAGGCGTCGCCGTCGCCAGCGACCAGCTCGTTGCCCTCGGTGGTCGCGTGCTCGTTCGAGCCGGCGATCGTGCCGTTGGCGCCGACCAGCACGATGGCGTCGGCGAAGTCGTCGTTGTCGGGAGTCGTTCCCCAGACGAAGTAGATCGCCGACTGGACCCGGTCCTGCGCCGCCTCGCTTGGCAGACCGACGGACAGCCAGTAGGTCTCCCCTTCCTGTGCCGGGAAGGAGACGTTCGCTGCGGCGTCGAAGCCGTCGCTGGTGGCCAGCAGGTCGAGAGCGCCGATGCTGCCGCCGAAGACGACCAGGCGAAACGGATCCGACGTGCCGCCGATGCGCCATGTGTAGGTGCCGGTGGCGGGTGCCTGCCAGCTCCACCATGCCGTTCTGCTGCCGGTTTGCGGCGGTTCGCCGGGCTCCACGGTGGCGTTGGCGAAATCGGCGCCGGCGAGGTGGAACGATGTCGGCAGACTGGCCACGGCCTCGGCGTTGGCAATGTCGTCGTTGCTGGGCGGACGCAGCGTCGGCGCCCAGCTCACGGTGTAGTCGCTGCCGGAAACGTAGGCGTCCTTGGCGGCGACGACGATGCGGTACTCCACTCCTTGGCGAACCGGCACGGTGGCTGCGACGTCGGGTTGGCCGGAAAGCAGGCGCAGGTCGGCAACGTCGTCGCCGGCGTAGACGGCGACGCGCAAGTGGCGTCGATCCACGGCGAACTGCCAGTCGCCATCCGCCGGCGCCGTCCAGCGATGCCAGCTGGTGGCCGCGAGATCTTGCAGAAATTCGCCCGCCTGCAAGGTGCCGCCGAGATTGCTGCCGGCGGCGGTCCCGCGCTCGCCGGCCAATTCCGCAGCCAGGTCGAAGTCGTCGTTCTCTGGCAGGGAGGCCGGCCCCCAGTGCAGGCGCAGCGGCGCCACCGTGCGCCTGGCCGTCGGCGCCAGCAGCGCCGGCGAGAAGAACTCGAGCAGGTCCGCGTTGTACTCGAACGCGGTTTCCGCGATGTAGCCGAGGCGAATGCGGTGCGCTTGCCTACGGCTGGCGTCGAAGGTCACGCCGCCGCCGGCTTTGGCGCTGTAGCTTTCCAGCGACACCAGAGCGTCGTTCTCGTCGACGGCGAACAAGTCGATTTGCAGGTCGTCGGCGATGTCTCCACGAGCGCCGCCGGATACGCTGATTCGGTACACGTCGGAAGCGGGCGGCGTCCAGGCGTACCAGAGCGAACGCGGCCGAACGGCCTGCTGGTCTCGCCGGTCCTCGTCGACATCGCCTCGCGTGAAGACCGGCTCGGCGGGTTCCTTGGTGGCCAGCAGCAGATCGAAGCCCGCGCTTCCCACGCGGTCGCGCAGGCGCGCCGCGTCGGCGAAGGCGTCATTGACCGGAGCGCTCGCCAAGGGCGGCGACGGCAAGTCCGCATCGCCCACGGTCACCTCGACGCTGGCCATGCCGCTGGTGGCGTTCCAGGCTTCGGCAATGAAGTAGAGGCGGAAGCGATCCGCCGCTGGCATGCGATTGAAGACCAGCGACACCTTCTGTTCTTCGCCAGCGGCGACTTCGCCGAGCACGACGGTCTCGCTGGACTCGCCGTTGAACGGGCGCGAGATGTTGTCTTCGCGGTGAATGGCGCTGGCTTGCGGCGCGAGCAGCTCCACCTGCTGGCAGGCCGGCGAGTCCGCCGCGCCTCGACAAGCCATGCGCAGCGTCGTTCCGGCCGCGACGTAGCCGTCGGCGGTGACCGTCGCCTCCAGCGTGAACCGCTCGCCGATGCCGGCTTGCACGGCGGTGGAGTCCACGGCTACGGCCAGTTGCGGCGTCGACGGGCCGCGGATGATCGTCCAGGCCAGCGCGGCGCGCGGCTGCGGCGACAGGGCGCGCTTCGGCACGACCTTCAGCCGGTAGGTGCCGGCTGGCGGATTGCGCAAGATCAGCCACTCGACGTTGTCCTTGTCGGAACGCGAAGCGGCGTTGCCGCAAGCGGCCTGGTCTGGCGCGCAGCTGACGTCGCGATCCACCCACAGGTCCAGATCGTTCAGCACGGACTGGGCAAAGGTGTCCGACGGCGGTTCGTCCCAGGTCATGACGATGTCCAGGCGGCTCGCGCCCTCGGGCACTTGCACGTCCTGATAGCCGTACTCGGCAGCGCCGACTTCGACGATCGCGGAACCGTTCACCCAGCCGTCTTCGGCGTCGCGGCTGAGCACGCTGGTGCGCGCCGAGACCTGTCCGAGGCCGTACTGGTGTTGCAGCGTTCCCGGTCCGTCGCCGTTGTGCAGCGGAAACATCCGCGCGTCGGCGAGGAACGCGTCCGGCTTGATGGCGCTGGCCATCAGTCGAGCGCGCACCGCGGCCGGCTGCTCCTTGAACTGCGGCGCGGCATCCATCAGCAGCGCGGCCACGCCGGCGATCGATGGCGACGACATGCTGGTGCCGCTGGCGCGGGCGTAGTCGCTGCGCGAGCCTCGGCCGAAGGCGGACACCAGATCGACGCCGGTGCCGACGACTTGCGGCAGCAGGCGGCCGTCGAAGGTGGGCCCGCGGCTGCTGAACGAAGCGATGTCGCCGTTGTCCAGCGAAGCGCCTATGGTCAGCGAGTTCTTGGCCGAAGCGTAGTCGCCGCGGGATCGGTAGCGGCCGTTGCCGGCCGAGACGACGTAGAGCTGTCGGCTGCCCCAGACCATGGCGTCGAGCTTGCGTTCGCTCACCGTTCGGCCTTCGTAGTCGAGGCCGCTCAAGCCCAGGCTCATGTTGACCAGCAGCGCCTTCGCCGCCGTCCCTGCCGCGTCGCAGCTGGTCGGCTTCGACAGGAAGTCCATGCCGCGGCCGATGTGCAGGGCGGAAGTGGCCGCTTCGAGGCCGATCACCTTGGCGAAGCGAATGTCCTGCACCAGCGGCGCGATGCCGGCGAAGCGGGGGCTGACGGTGCCGTTGCCGACGATGGTGCCGGTAACGTGGGTGCCGTGGCCGTGGTTGTCCACCCACAGATCCTGATCTTCGACCCGCGTCGCCTCGGGCGAAAGGCCGGGCACGAGATTGGCGCCGCAGATGCTGCGCCGTCCCGTGGCGATGTCGCGATGGTTGATGTTCAAGGCGCTGTCCATGACGCCGATGGGCACGGAGCTGCCGCCGTTGCCGGAGAAGAGCCCCGAGGATTCGTCGTAGACGCGCAAGGCATCTGCGCCCATGGCCGGCACCGAGGTGTCGTGGCTGGGCCGCACCCGGCGAACGGGTTCCACGGCAAGCACGAAGTCCGCGTCGGCCACCGCCGCCAATGCGCCGTGGGGGATGTTCGCGTCCACCGTGCGCAAGGTCGGATCGTAGCGTCCAGGCACCGCGCCGATGTCGGCCAGCGCCTGACGCCAGCGCCCGTCGACGTCGTCGGTCATCAGCGTGACGAAGACCGGCGTTTGCTCCAGCGGCAGCGCCGAGGCCCGCTCGGCCAGGGAACGGGGAACCTTGATGCTCGACGGCGTGGCGGCGATGCCGGCGACGCCGGCCAAGCTGGCGATGCGCGCGAGCGCCGGCGCGTTCCCCGGCAGCCGGGCGCGAAACAGCTGCGCGGACGGTCCGAGAAGCTCGCCGCCGAGCGCTTGAACGCGCGCGGCGACGGTGGTCGCGTCGGCGTCCGCGGCCAGCACGATCCAGCCGAAAGTCCAGTCGCGCCCGGCCGCTGCCGCTTGTGCCGCCAAGGCGTCGATGTCGCTGCCGTAGGCCCAGGCGGGGAGCGGCGCGGAGTCCGTGTCGTCGGGCGCGTCCGCCATGCTCGCCTTGGCCATGTTGCCGTGGAAGGCGGCGAACGAGTAGCCCTCCGGTGGCGTTGGCGAAGGAGAAACAGGTGCCGACGGGACGAAGTCCGGCGGTGCCTCGATGCGCGGCACCGCCGTCCCGCTACCGCTCTCCGCGGCAATCTGCGCCAGGGCCGCTTGGCGGGCCTTGGCGTCCGCTGCTTCGGCTTCCGCTGCCGTCTCGACGCCGTTCTGCGCCAGTTGTCGGGCGACGGGTTGCTCCTGCACCGCGCCCGACGAGCTGGCGACGTTGGCGCCAGGAGACGGGCCGCTTGCGACCAGCCACCCGATCGCGGCTGCCGTCACGGCCAGCAGGCAGAAGAAGATGGCAATCTTGGCGGCGGGCGGCATGGTTCGAGTCGACATGGCGGTTCCTCGGGTCTTGGGAAGCCCTGTTGCGGCATGGTTCTGCAACGCTGGCGACACTTTATCAGCTTCGCTGCCGAGGAGTGCTACCCGCTCGGTGTCGGTGGCGTGCGGGGGTTCTATGGTGTCAGCGGCTAAGACGGCTAGGCGAACTCAGTCGCTGAAGGAACGCAGCTTGGCGGCGAGGCCGCTCTGTGCCAGGAACGCGGCGGTTCGGGTGCCTTCGGCTCGTTCGGCGACGACGGCCAGTTCCCGGACGGTGTCCACGTCGATGCCGAAGGCGGCGCGGCGCACCACCCGGGCGGCGATGCCAGCGCGTTGCGCCGAGGCGATGTGCGGCTTGAAGCTCTTGCCGTCGAAGAGGTACTCGAAGGCGTTGGGCGGCGACGAGGCGGCGGCGTTGGTGCCGATGTCGTGCGCATCGGGTACCAGCGTGACGCATTCGTGGCCATCGAGCACGGCGGCAACGTCCGCTGGCTTGACGAGCGGAACGTCGCCGGGTACGAACAGGGTGCCGGACGCCGCGTGTCGGCGGAGCACGAAGTCGCTGGCTTGGCGCACCGCGCCGGACAGATCCTGGGCGGAGTCCGCAAACACGCCGACGCCGAACTCCGCAGCCAGTTCCGCCGCGACCTCGTTGCGCGACACCAGCAGCACGCCGGCAACGCCGGGCGAGCGGGTGAGCGCGTCCAGCACGTCCGCCAGCATGGCCAGCACCAGCCCCTCGCGCTCGGCTTCGTTCAGCGCCGGTTCGAGACGCCGCTTGGCGCCCTTGGAACCCTTGAAGGGCAGCAGCGCCCAGATGCTCACTGAACGAAATCCAGCACCGCCTGGGCCAGGGCGACGCGGTCGTCGAGGCTTCTCATCACGGTCTGGGCGATGGTGGTCTGCAAGTTCAGCGCCGCCACCGCCGGTGCCGCATCCGCGTCCACCTCGTCCATCACGAAGTGGGTGGCGAAGCCAGCGTAGTGCCTGGCCACCGCCGCGGTGGTCGTCGGCACGCCGAGTTCGCGCATCATCTTCGCGGTTGGGCCTTTGATCGCCTTGCCGCCGACGATCGGCGAGACGACGACGATGGGCGCCCCGCTGCCGGCCAGCGTTTCCTTCATGCCGGGCACGGCCAGGATGGGGGCGACGGACACGAAGGGATTCGACGGGCAGACGACGACGGCGCTCAAGCCTTGCGTCGGCATCGCCGGATTCAGCCTGGCCTCGGCAGCGCCGTGGAACTCGAAGCCGCGCACCGCCGGCGCGCAGGCGTCGCGCACGAAGTAGTGCTGGAAAGCCAAGGCGCCGTCGTCGGTGAGCACGCTCGTTCGCACCGGATCGTCCGACATGGGCAGGATGCGATGGCGGATGCCCAAACTCGAAGCAATCGTCGCCGTGGCCGCCGTCAGCCCGCATCCCTGGCCGAGCAGGCTTCGACGGCGGATGTGCAGTGCCAGGTCGCGGTCGCCCAGGCGGAACCAGGTTTCGCCGCCTAGCCGCTGCAAGGTCTCCATGAAGTGCCAGGTTTCGTCCGTCCTGCCCCAGCCGGCCTTCGGGTGCGCCAGGCCGGCCAGCGTGTAGGTCAAGGTGTCGACGTCCGGAGAAATCGGCAAGCCGAAGTGTTCGAAGTCGTCGCCGGTGTTGACGACGAAGACCACCTCGTCCGGCGAGAGCAAGCGGGCGAGCCCCAGGGCGAGCTTGGCGCCGCCGACGCCGCCGGTGAGCGCTAGAACCGTCATCGGAACAGATCCTCCGCCAGGGGCCGCACCGCGTCTGTCGCCTTTTGGCCGGGCTCTGCCGCTGGGAAGCCTCGCACCAGGGCGGCCGGCGTGCGTTCCGTGGTTTCGCCCATGGCCAGCGTTGCTGCCGCGGCGATGCCGTCGGCCCTGTTGACGAGGGTGACCTTGAGTTCGCGGCCGTACATGTCGTTGCCACCGCGCCGATCGTCGAGCACCTGCAAGCCCGCGGCCCCGATGGCGATGCCGGTGGTGCCAAGCCGCCACGGACGGTTGGCGCTGTCGGTTACAACGACGCCGAGAGCACAGCCTGTAGCGGCCGCCAGCGCCCGGCGCAGGCGTTCGGCGCTGGCGTCCGGATCCTTCGGCAGCAGGAGGGCGGCATCGCCGTCGCCGTGGTCGATGTTCGACTGATCGATGCCGGCGTGGGCGCCAACCAGCCCCAGCCTGTGGCGAACGATGAGCACCCCTGGCTTGTGCCGCACGACCTCGGTGGACTCGTCGAGAACGAGCTGCACCAGGCGCGGATCCTTGTCGGTCTTGGCGGCCAGCGCCGTTGCTTCCGGGGAAGCCCGCACGTCGTCCAGGTCGACCTGTCGTCCCTCGGCCTTGGAGACGATCTTCTGCGCCACGGCCAGAATGTCGCCGTCCCGCAAGCGCAAGCCGTTCGCGTCGATGGCCTGCAGCAGCAGTTCGGGCAGGTCGTCGCCCTCTTCGACGGCCCCCATGCCGGCAAGCGGGGTAACGGCAAAGCCAGTCGCGCCGCTAGATTCCTTGAGTGGCATTGACCTTCACGGATGAGTCGAGTTTACGACGGGCACGGAGTTGCGGAGCAAACTCGAACGCGCCTCGCGGGGCGCGCCTAGTCTTGGCCGACGATCTTGATGCCGGAGTGGGAAATCGAGTGCCGTCGGTTGATCTGGATGAGCACGCTGGTGAGCGCCTCGGCGGCGGCCGAGTTCTCGATGGGGCCGGCGTGCCAGGCCCTCATGCCGGCTGCTTCGGCGAGCTCGACGACCTTCTGCCGCGCCGAGCGCTTGTTGCCGCACACCAGCACGTCGCACTCGATGGCGACATCTTCTTTCAGCAGGTGCGCCGCGACGTTCTGGAACGCCGTCACCACCTTCACGCGACTGCCGAGGAAGTCCTGCGCCCGCTTGCCGGCGCTGCCCTCCCCAGGCAGTTGCACCGTGCCCACGCGCGGCGGCGCCAGCGGCACGGTGACATCGACGAGAATCTTGCCGGCGAGGCCGGTGCGAACGGTCTCCAAGGTGGACAGCTGGTGCGCTGCGGGAACGGTGAGGACGACCACCTGCCCAGCGGCGGCGGCATCCGGGTTCTGCATCGCATCGGCGGGAGTTTGCGGGCTGATGGCTTGCAGGTCCGCCACGGCCTTCTGCGCCTTCTGCAACGTCCGCGAACCAATGACGATGCGATGGCCGGCCTTGGCCCAGCGAATCGCCAGCCCCGTGCCTAGATCGCCCGTGCCGCCCAGAATGGCGATGGTTTCCTTTGCCAAGCCCAAGCCTCCTGTCGTGTGCAGCCGCATTATAGGCTAAGGTGCCGTCCTATCTTGCTGGCGCCAAGGCGATGGCACACGAGCGCAAATCGCGGCGAGCACCGAGGCTTCGGCTACGGCTGCGCACGGTGCTGATCATTGCCAGCTTGTTCGCCCTGGTGCTGCCGCTGACCGGCCTGTACGCGCTGCGTCTGCACGAAAGCACCTTGCTGCAACAGACCCAGTCCGAGCTCGTCGTCGTCGCGGCGATGGCTTCCGGCGCCTATGCCAGTACGTTGGAGCGGCTTTCCGGCGCCGCGGAAACTCAACGCCGGACGCCGATGGCCAACAAGCCCCCGCTGGGCTTCGCGGAGACGCCGGTGCTGCCGCCGCAGCCGCCAGCGCAGCCGGGCCCGCCGGCGGAACAACTTGCCGAGCAAGCTGGTGCCATCCTGTTGCCGGTGCTGGCTGATGCAAAGGTGGTCACCCGCGCTGCCATTCGGCTGCTCGACAGCCAGGGCGTCGTGGTGGCAAGTACCGAAGACGACATGGGCCTTTCGCTGGCGCATGTGGGCGAGGTGCGGCAAGCGCTGGCCGGCGACACGGTCAACAGCCTGCGCACGGAGAGTTCCGGGGCCAGCCTTGCGCCCATCGTGCGCGGTACGCAAGTGCGCGTGGTGCTCGCGGTTCCGGTGATGGCGGACTCCGAGGCAAGCGGCGCGGTCGTCGTGTCGAGACGCCCTTCGAGCATTCTGGACACGCTGTACGACAAGCGCTATCTGCTGCTGCAAGTGGCGTTCGCGTTCATCGCCGTGGCCATCGCCGTGGCGCTCTTGGCGGCGCGCACGATTCTGCTGCCGATGCGACGCATCGTGCGCGGTGCGCGGCGGGTATCCCGAGGCGAAACCGAGCAGTTCGAGCGCGAGCGGCCGTTCCGCGTCGTCGAGCTGGCGGACCTTGCCGGCAGCATTGGCACGATGGTGACCGCGCTGCAACGCCGGTCGGCCTATCTGCGCGACTTCGCCCACCAGCTCAACCACCAGTTCAAAACGCCCATCGCGGCGGCGCGCGCCGGGGTGGAACTGCTCGGCGACAGTCTGGCCGACATGACTCCTGCCGAGGCCCGGCACTTCGTCGACAACGTGAAGGCGGACATCGAGCGGATCGATCGCCTGGCCTCGCGGCTGCTGGAGCTGGCCCAGGCCGACATGACCGGCGCCAGCGACGAGGTGACGGACGTGCTGGCGGTTGCCGGCGAACTGCCGCACCGGGAAGTGCGCGTGGAAGGCGCAGCGCCAGTGCTGGCGCAAGTGCCCGGAGCGTCGGTCTACGCGATCCTAGAGAATCTGGTGGACAACGCCACCAGCCACGGTGCCAGCCGGGTGGACATTCGCGGCAGAACCGTCGGCGAAGCCGTCGAACTGCGCGTTGCCGACAACGGCAGCGGCATTTCGCCACGCAACCGCAAGGACGTCTTCGATCCGTTCTTCACCACCCGGCAGAGCAGCGGCGGTACTGGGCTGGGCTTGGCCATCTGCCGAACCTTGGCGAACAACGCTGGCGGCGACATCGAGCTGCTGCCGACCGAGACGGGCGCCGCGTTCAAAGTGACGCTGCGCGCGGCGCAACGAGCGGCGGCAGGAAACTCCTAACCCATCTTTACCATCGTGACAGGCGATTCGGGACGAATTCGGGGGTTTTCCGGAGCCTGGCCGTCGCAAGTCGTTGATTTCGCTGGAAGGCGATTCCGAAGAGGCCGATGTAGTGCCATAAAATGAGGGCGGGGCATTGAACTCCCCCGGGGCGCGGGTTACCGTCGCCCCATGTTCGTCCGCCGCACCCGTACCCGCGCCACCGACGGCGCCGAGTACCACACCCACCGGCTGGTGCGCTCCGAGCGCGACGGCGCCAGGGTGCGCCAGCGCACGCTGCTCAACCTCGGCCGCCACTTCGAGCTGCCCCGCGGACGCTGGCCGCTGCTCTGCCAGCGCGTGGAGGAACTGCTGGCCGGGCAGATGGAACTGCCGCTGGACTGCCCGCCGGAGGTGGAGGCGGAGGCGCAGCGGCTCGCGGCGCGGCTGGCCGCCCGCGAGGCGTCGCCGGCCTCGGCGGACGCGCCGGGGGACCTGCGGCGCGTGGACGTGGACTCGCTGGAACTGACGCGCCCGCGCTCGGTCGGCGTGGAGCACGCGGCGCTGTGGGCGATGGACCGGCTGCGGCTGCGCGAGCTGCTGGCGGGGCTGGGGCTGGGTCCGGGGCTGCTGGCGGCGGCCGTGGGCAACGTCGTCGGGCGCATGGCGCATCCGGCGTCGGAGCGGGAGACGCGGCGCTGGCTGGCGGAGCGCAGCGCCCTGGGGGAACTGCTCGACGCGGACTTCGAGACGATGGGGTCGATGCGCCTGTACCGGGCGTCGGACGCGCTGCTGGCGCACCGCGACGCCATCGAGGACCGGCTGTTCGAGCGTGCCTCGGGGCTGTTCGGCCTGGCGCCGACGGTGACGTTGTACGACCTGACGAACACGTTCTTCGAGGGCGGCGCGGCGGCGATGCCGAAGGCGGCGCGCGGGCGCTCGAAGGAGAAGCGCAGCGACCGTCCGCTGCTGACCCTGGGGCTGGCGCTGGACGCGAGCGGCTTCGCGCGCCGCTCGCGGGTGTTCGCCGGCAACGTCGCCGAGAGCGGCACGCTGGCCGAGATGCTGCAGTCGCTGGGCGCGCCGGACGGCGCCCTGGTGGTGATGGACCGCGGCGTGGCGACGGAGGACCGGCTGGCCTGGCTGCGGCGGGAGGGCTACCGCCATCTGGTGGTGAGCCGGGAGTCGAAGCGGACGTTCGACGCGTCGCAGGCGGTGTCCATCCGGGCGAAGTCCGGCGGCGCGGTGCGGCTGGTCCGGGAACTGTCCGAGGACGGCCTGGAGGTGCGCCTGCGCTGCCACTCGGCGGCGCGGGAGGAGAAGGAGCGCGGCATCGCCGAACGCTTCGCCCGGCGCTTCGAGACGGCGCTGGACGACCTCTCCGCCGGGCTGTCGCGCCCGCGCACGCGCAAGGAGATCGGATACGTCCGGGAACGCATCGGACGCCTCAAGGAGAAGAGCCGCGGCGCGGCGCGCCTCTACGACGTCGAGGTCGCCGCCGACGAGAGCGGCGGGAAGGCCGTGGCGGTGACCTGGACCCGGCGCCCGGCCGCCGGCACGATGGCCGACTGTCCGGGCGTGTACTGCCTGCGCAGCAGCGAGACCGACTGGGACGAGGAGACGCTGTGGCGCGCCTACGCCACCCTGACCGACGTCGAGGCCGTGTTCCGCTCGCTGAAGTCCGAACTCGGCCTGCGCCCCGTGTACCACCACAAGCAGGCGCGCGCCGAAGGGCACCTGTTCATCACCGTCCTCGCCTACCAGCTCGTGCAGGTGCTGCGCGCCGCGCTGCGCGAGAAGGGCGTCGACGGCAGCTGGAACACCCTGCGCAACATCCTCGACGGCCAGCAGCGCGTCACCGCGACGTTCCGCTGCGCCGACGGCCGCGCCCTGCACGTGCGCAAGGCCACCCGCGCCGAACCCGCCCTGCGGAAGATCTACGACGCCCTCGGCATCGATCCCCGGCCCGGAGGAACGCGCAAGACCACGATCTAGAATCCACAACGCGGCACTTTGTAGTGCCACTTGCCCATTTCAGTCAACGCAAGATGTTGATTGCAAATGACTTTTTCTAGGGGGTGGTAAACTTGGGCTAAGCGGCCCAAGGTTGCTGGCGGGTTGCGCGGCACCGGACGCTGGTTTGGTTGCAGACAGGCCTACGCTCCGGCCTTGATCGGATGTGTGTTGCGGCAATGGGTTCCCAGAAACAAGCGCATGGGCGACCTTCCTGCGCCATATTGCAGGCGTGCGGGCCGGCGGGATTGACACGTCGCCAGACGATGGCACAGTCTCCGGCGAGCCTGCATCGGTAGCGCAGCCTTTGCCACAAGTACTCGACAACATCGAAGCATGCCTGCGGCCAGCTTTGCGGCAGACGCTGGAAGTCGCCCACCGGGCGGACTTCTGCATCGGCTACTTCAACCTGCGCGGCTGGTGCGCTATCGACGATCTCATCGAACAGTGGGCCGGCGGCGACGGTTCCTGCTGCCGGGTGCTGGTGGGCATGCAGCCACGCCCAGACGACCAGTTCAAACAAGCGAAGAGCCTCTCTGCCACCGCTGCCGGCATGGATAGCCGAACGGCGCAGCGGACGAAGAGAGAACTCGCCGAGAAGTTTCGCGAGCAACTCACCATCGGTGCGCCCACGGCGGCGGATGAAGAGGGCCTGCGCCGGCTCGCCCGCCAGCTCCGCAGCGGCAAAGTGGTCGTCAAGCTGTTCTGCAAGCACGCGCTGCACGCCAAGCTCTACCTACTGTTCCGCGACGATCCGGTGACGCCCATCGTCGGCTACGTCGGCAGCAGCAATCTGACCCTGTCGGGCCTCTCCTTGCAGGGCGAACTGAACGTCGACGTGGTCGACCAGGACGCCTGCGCCAAGCTCGCCGCGTGGTTCGATGCGCGTTGGGGCGACCGCTGGTGCATCGACATCACCAACGAGCTCGCGCAGATCATCGAGGAGAGCTGGGCGCGGGAATGCCCCATCCCGCCCTACCACATCTACGTGAAGATGGCCTACCACCTCTCCGAAGAAGCCCGCACCGGCCTGACCGAGTTCCGCATCCCCGGCGACTTCGGCAACGAGCTGCTCGAGTTCCAAACGGCCGCGGTGAAGATCGCCGCGCATCACGTCAACGCGCGCGGCGGCGTGCTTATCGGCGACGTGGTGGGGCTGGGCAAGACGCTGATGGCTACCGCGCTGGCGCGCATCCTCGAAGACGACTTGGGGTTGGAGACGCTCATCATCTGCCCGAAGAACCTGGTGCCGATGTGGGAGGACTATCGACAACGCTACCGGCTGCGGGCGCTCGTGCTCTCGATCAGCCGCGTGCTGAGCCAATTGGAGAACCTGCGCCGCTACCGCATCGTGCTCATCGACGAGAGCCACAATCTGCGCAACCGCGAAGGCAAGCGCTACCGCGCCATCCGCGAGTACATCGACAAGAACGACAGCAAGTGCATCCTGCTTTCCGCCACGCCGTACAACAAGACCTACAAGGACCTTTCCAGCCAACTGCGCCTGTTCGTCGGCGAAGACGAGGACCTGGGCATCCGCCCGGAGAACCTGATCCGGCAGCTAGGCGAAACGACGTTCCTGCGACAGCACCAAGCATCGCCGCGCTCCATCGCAGCCTTTGAGCAATCGGAACATACGGACGACTGGCGCGACTTGATGCGCCTGTACCTCGTGCGCAGAACGCGCAGCTTCATACAGGACAACTACGCCAAGACCGACGCCAAAGGGCGCAAGTACCTGCCGTTTCCAGACGGCAGCAGGCAAGCCTTTCCGTCGCGTGTGCCCAAGACCATCAAAGTGGAAGTCGGCGGCCAATACGCCCGGCTCTTCTCCGACGCGGTGGTGGAAACCATCAACGGCCTGAACCTGCCGCGCTACGGCTTGGGAAACTACGTCGTCGAAACATCCAAGAACGCCGCTGCCGACCAGCGCCTGCTCGACGACCTCTCCCGGGCCGGCAAGCGCTTGATGGGCTTCTGCAGAACCAATCTGTTCAAGCGCTTGGAGAGCAGCGGCCATGCCTTCCTGCTCTCCGTGGAGCGTCACGTGCTCCGCAACTTCATCTTCATCCACGCCATCGAACAGGACCTGCCGCTGCCGATCGGCGCCACCGATGCCGGGGTGTTGGATTCGCTGTCCTACGATGGCGATGCTGATGGGGATGCTGGGGACGTGTTCGACGAAGACGAGGACGTGGCAAGGCAGGATGTAGAAGACGACGAGCCAAGAACCGAGGCGGCGTTCCGACAACGCGCTGCCAAGGTGTACGACACATTCGCGGGGAAACGCTACCGCAGCCGCTTCCGCTGGTTGGCCGCGCATCACTTCAATGCCGAGTTGAAAGAGGACATGCTGCGCGACTCGGAGCAGCTGATCGACCTGCTGGCGAGCGTGGGCGACTGGAACGCAGCCGAAGACGCGAAGCTGGGGGCCTTGGAGAAACTCTTGCGGAAGACGCACGGCCGGCAAAAGGTGATCGTCTTCTCCCAGTTCGCCGACACGGTGTACTACCTCCAACGCGAACTCGAGGCACGCAAGCTGTTGCGCGTCCTAGCGGCCACCGGCGATTCCGCCAATCCCACGGAACTCGCGTGGCGCTTCAGCCCGCGGAGCAACCACAAGGGCGGCAAAGTCGCTGCCGAGGACGAGATTCGCGTCCTGATCGCCACGGATGTGCTCAGCGAAGGCCAGAATCTGCAAGACTGCGCCATCGTCGTGAACTACGACCTGCCTTGGGCCATCATCCGCCTCATCCAACGCGCTGGGCGGGTGGATCGCATCGGGCAGAAGGCCAACGAAATCCTCTGCTATTCGTTCCTTCCCGCCCAAGGCGTGGAACGGCTCATCCGCCTTCGCTCCCGAGTCCGCGAGCGCCTGCAGGAGAACGCCGAAGTGGTTGGCACGGACGAGGCGTTCTTCGAGGATGAAGACCAACGCGCCGTCAACGATCTGTACAACGAGAAAGCAGGCATACTGGACGATGCCAAGGATTCGGACGTCGACCTCGCCTCCTACGCCTACCAGATTTGGCAGAATGCCACGAAGAACGACGACGCCTTGCGCAAGGAGATCGAGGAGATGCCAGCCGTGGTGTATTCCTCAAAGCGCCACGTCGAGGCGGCCAAGGAACCGGAGGGCCTGCTTGCCTACATCCGAACGTCGCAAGACCACGACGCCTTGGCGTGGCTGGACCGCAACGGCAACAGCGTGACGGAGAGCCAGTTCGACATTCTGCGCACGGCCGCCTGCGAACCCGAGAGGCCGGCTGTGCCGCGGCGAGCAAACCACCATGAACTGGTACAGGCAGCGGCAGAGCTGGTTGCAAAGGAGGAACAGCAAGTGGGCGGCCAGCTGGGGCGGCCTTCGGGGGCGCGATTCAAGGTGTACGAGCGCTTGAAGCCCCACGCGGCCCAGATGGGCGGCTTGCTGGGACCCGCGCTGAAAGCGGCCATAGAGGATGTGTATCGCTGGCCGCTGCGCCAACATGCGGTGGACGTTCTCAACAGGCAGCTACGATCCATTTCGGATGCGGAACTGGCCGAGCTGGTCTGCGCGCTGCGCGACGAAGACCGCCTTTGCAACGTCTCCGAGAACGGGCGCAAGGGCGAACCCCGCATCATCTGTTCGATGGGTTTGGTGGGCGACGCGGAAAGCAAGTAGCGGCCCGTGGAACCATTGCCACCTTTGGACCGATCCATCGTTCGGCGACTGCTGGAGGCCTTCGATCTGCGCACCCTGTTCGTGGACGAGCTTGGCTGGGACCACGGCGGCACCGACACCGTCGCCGTCGTGGGCGAGACGACGTTCCCGCTCCAAGCCGTCGCACAGAAGCGCGGCTTCGTTGCCTATCAGTGCGTCGCAGGTGGACGGAAGCTGCCGGACTACGCGACACGGCAGAAGATCGAGAGGCAGGTCGCCAAGGCTGCGCACGAGCACCTCGTGGTCTTCGCACCCAGGAACCACGGTTCGCTCTGCTGGCTATGGGTGAAGCGCGAACTGGGCCAACCGGCGCGCTACCGCCAGCACATCTACAGCAAGGGACAGAGCGCGGAGGCTTTGGCGGAGCGTCTCGACAGCCTTCGCTTCACGCTTGAAGAGGGGGAGGAAGTCTCCATCGTCGATGCCGCCACACGGGTGGCCAAGGCGTTCGACGTGGAGAAGGTGACCAAGCGGTTCTACGACCGGTTCAGAGCCGAGCACCAAGCATTCCTCGGCTTCGTCAAGGGCATCAGGGACGCCGCCAGCCGCGAGTGGTACGCGTCGCTGATGCTGAACCGGATGATGTTCATCTACTTCATCCAGAAGCGCGGCTTCCTCGACAACGACCCGAACTACCTCCGCAATCGCCTCGCCAGCGTTGCCAAGACGAAAGGCAGCGGCAAGTTCCACAGCTTCTACCGCCTGTTTCTGCGCCGGCTGTTCCATGAAGGGCTTGGCCAGCCGGAGGCGGCCCGGGATGCGGAACTTGGCGAGATGCTTGGCCGCGTCCCCTATCTGAACGGCGGCTTGTTCGACGTTCACGACTTGGAACGCGACAACGCCAACATCGACATCCCGGACAAGGCGTTCAAGCAGATCTTCAACTTCTTCGACGCCTACCAGTGGCACCTCGACGACCGCCCCTTGCGCGACGACAACGAGATCAACCCAGACGTGCTCGGCTACATCTTCGAGAAGTACGTGAACCAGAAGCAGATGGGCGCCTACTACACGAAGGAGGACATCACCGGCTACATCAGCCGCAACACCATCGTTCCGCGCCTGTTCGACCAAGCCAAACGCGACTGCGCCATCGCCTTCAAGCCGGGCGGCAGCGTGTGGCGGCTGCTCGCCGAGGACCCGGACCGGTACTTCTACCCTTCAGTGCGCCACGGCATCACCTTCAACCTGCACGATGGAACCGAGCTCGACAAGCCACGCGCCTTGCCGAAGGAAATCGCCGTCGGCTTGAAGGACGTGGCCAAGCGTGGCGAGTGGAACAACGCCGCGCCGCCGGAGTACGCACTGCCCACGGAGACTTGGCGCGAGCACATCGCCCGCCGCCAACGCTACGAGGAGGTGCGCGGCAAGTTGGCCGCCGGCGAGGTTTGCTCCATCAACGACCTCGTCACCTACAACCTGGACATCGAGCGGTTCGCCGAAGACGCCATCCGCACCAGCGAAGGCCCGGAACTGGTGCGCGCCTTCTGGAACGCCATTGCAAAGCTGACGGTGCTCGATCCGACCGTCGGCTCCGGCGCCTTCCTGTTCGCGGCCTTGAACGTTCTGGAACCGCTCTACAACGCCTGCCTGGACGCCATGCGCGGCTTGGTGGACGACTTGAAGCACTCCAAGCGCAAGCAGCGCCCAGACAAGCTCGGCGACTTCGCAAAGGTGCTCGACGACATCGACCAACACCCCGGCGAACGCTACTTCGTCCTCAAGTCCATCGTCATCGACAACCTCTACGGCGTGGACATCATGGAAGAGGCCGTCGAGATCTGCAAACTCCGCCTGTTCCTGAAGCTCGTCGCGCAGCTCGAGTCCTACGAGCAGATCGAACCCCTGCCGGACATCGACTTCAACGTCCGCCCCGGCAACACGCTGGTGGGCTTCACGTCGATGCAGGAGGTGCAGGACACCCTCGGCAGCGACGTCGTTTCTCTCGACTCGCTGCCAGCCATCGAGAAGAGCGCGGAAGACGCAGACGACGCCTTCCGGCAGTTCCGCGCCATGCAGACGGAACGACACTTGGATGCCCCCGCCTTCGCAGAATCGAAAACGACGCTGCGCCACCGCCTCGACGAGCTACGCCAGAAGCTCGACGCCTTCCTCGCCGACGACTACGGCATCCGCCGCAACCAGACGGCATTGCGCAAATGGCAGCGCAGCCACCAACCCTTCCACTGGCTCGTGGAGTTCTACGGGATCATGGCGCGTGGGGGATTCGACGTGGTGATCGGCAATCCGCCGTACATTGCCAGCGCCAAGGTGCGGCAGACCTACGACGTCAAGAACCTTGAATGCGGGCGTTGCCCGGACGTCTATGCGTGGGTGTTGGAGCGCTCCCAGATGCTGCTCCGGTCCGGCGGACGAACGGGCATGATCGTGCCGCTGAGCCTCGGCTTCAGCACCCAATTCGCGCAATGCCGCCAGATGCTCCTCGCCGGATACAGCCACAACTGGTTCGCCTCTTTCGGACGCATCCCATCGGCGCTGTTCAGTTTCGACGTGCGTGTGCGCAACACCATCCAGCTCGCGCTCAAGTCCAGCGAACCACCCGCCGCCTACACAAGCCGCCTGCACCGCTGGTTCGATGCTGCCAGGCCAGCCCTGTTCGAGGGATTGGCCTACGCCGAGTTCCAACCACATCTCTGGAAGGGCCGAGTGCCGAAGATTGGCAGTTCGGCGCTGCTCGACGGGATGGAACGCCTTCTCGACACGGGCACGACGGCCGACGCGGCGACGTCGAAATCGGCAACCAAGCACGTCCTTCACTTCAAGCAGACGGCGTACAACTGGCTGAACTTCTGCCGCGTCCTTCCGCCATGCTTCGACGCAAGCGGAGGACAGACGCCGCACACTGAGTTTGGCGGGCTGTATTACGAAACGGCCAGAGCTGCGAGGCTTGCAATGGCGCTCGCAAACGGCAAGCTCATGTTTTGCTATTGGGCCGCGGTTGGAGATGATTTTCATGTGGCGCGATGGAACTTCGCCGACTTCCCTATCGATCTCGACGCCCTGCCCAGCAAGACGCGACAAGCACTCCTCCGCCACGCCACACGCTTGGAAGCGGCGATGGCAAACGCCGTACAGTTCAAGCGCAATGCGGGCAAGCGCGTGGGGAATTACAACCTCGCCCGGTGCAGAAGCATTACGGACGTTTCGGATCGGCTCTTCTTAGACGCTCTCGGCGCGGGCCACCTTTGGGACGAGATCGAGCTCTACTACGCGCAAACGGTGCGCACGGATTTCGGTTAGTGATTGGCGACCTTCAGATGTTCGTGCCACCAGGTCTTCCCCGCTCAGGAGTCCTCGTCGATGTCGTAGCCTTCACCGTACAAGGACTTCCCAAGCTGATCCAAGATCAAGTCCGGAGATTGCCTCAAGTGGATCTCCCGATGGTTCGTGTCCAATCGTATTCGCCCCGATGCCAACGTGTCCAACGCCACCAATCGACATTCAAAGTCCTCGAACTTCATGTATTCCTTCCAGCCTTCTTGATGAGTTGTCCGGTAAGGTACAGGTTCTCCCTTCGCTTCTGCACCTTGGCGACGCCAAATGTCCTCCAGCAGTCGTTCATAGTCAAATCCCTCCTCAGGCTTGGCCAAGGCCTCGATGCGATCCAGTTTCGCTGCCGGCGTTTCTAACGTAAGGAACGTGCTCTTAATCAACGGTAACGGGTAAGAGTACTTAACCGTCGCACGATAGAGCTTGTCTATCGCGTCTAGCTCCATAAAGGAAACTTGGCCTGTCGCCTTACATTCATTGAACAATGCCGCGGACGCATCGTCACCGCTTTCACCAAAGCCCGCGAAATTGCGTGCGACGATGATCGCGTGATCTGCACCCGCCGAATCGCGGTGGTTCGCGGCGGCTCCGACGGCGGCGTCCCTGTTGCCAACGCTCTTTGCCGACCCTTTGGCCTCCAAAATGAAGCTATAGCTTTCCCGCCCGACGGTCGCCAAAACACCAACGTCCTCCCTGCCGGAGCTACCGTCGTGACGTGTTGAAAATCCCATATCCTCAAACACACGTTCAAGAGCAACCTCAAAGGACTTATCGCCTATGTAGGACGTACGATACATGTCATGGATCAACTCAGGCGCTTTTTCGTACGAAGCCGCCAGCCTCCGGAAAAGCCCGTCTCGCCAACGCATGATTTCACCAACAACTAGCCTATCGATTCCTAAATCGATCAAGTGGCCCTCAAGTAGGCGCTCAGAGATTGCAAATAGGTCGAACGTGCGTAGAAATTCTCGCGCCGCACGCGACTTGCCGGCTCGACTACTTAGAACTTCATAGTACGGATGCGAGGCGTTCACGACAAATGCGCCCCTATCAAGCGCAAACTCCGAGATTGGATGATCACTGCCCAAAGGCTCGCGTTTAACACTCACGTTGGATGGATCGAAGTCGTACTGTTCATCCAAAGGCGCATCAAAGATCAAGGCATTAATCGGATCACGATAGAATGATCGCGAAGCAACGGGCAAGATGGAAGCGGCGCTCTCCTCGTTGATCTGCTCCTCATCTCTCTTTTCGACCATAAACCGCGCCGCACGGCCGACGGCTTCCTGTAGTAGACGTAGCTGGCTCTTGGGCTCTCCGTCTCGAAGGCGTTGTCGATCCGCCAGCAGCTCAGCGTCTAGATCGTCCGCGTGTACAATGAACTGTGAACGGAAGAACGTCTGGAATGACGGGTCGGGATGAAAGAGTTTTTCGTCATCTGGATTTATGAGCCGTCCCCGTACGAAAACGAAAAAGCCGTGACTCCGGCCACGGTCGTCGGCGCGATACTTCGTGAGCGTCTCGTCGAACAGCCGGATGGTGCCCCAGACCTTGCCCAGCCCCTGCAACACCACGAAAGGGGTATTTTCTGCGGGATTAGCCGGGTTGAGACCTGCTTCGGAGGAGAAAACAGGTTGCGCTGAGGTGCCGCTCGGCGCATCTGGCTCCTGCCATCGGTTCCTGATCGCATCCTTGATCTCGGCGGAGCCGAAGTTCCAAGTCACATCCGCTTGTTTTTCGAGCTTAGACACGACGTTCTCGTCGTTCACGTCTACTCGAAAATCAGGTCGCAGTGGCATACCGTTGCCAATCACCCAACTCAGTCGTCCTGCGGGCAAGTCATCAACCTTGAGCGCTTCGATGATTGCAAGAGTCCAGGAAGGCCCCTCGAACACGTCCTCGAGTGAGTCCGGCTCTTTGTCGAAGAGCTGCTCGACCAACTCAAAGGCGTCGTCGCGGGTGAGCTTGAGAATTGGTGCACGAATTGGATTGCGAGAAGACATCGCTGGCAGTCCGTTTCCGCGCATGTCACCATAGTCAACACAGACCAGATAGAAGTCGTCCTGATGCCGGCAGAGGTGGCTAATGACGTCGCCGACCGAATACGAAGCAAGTTTCCCAATGCCGAACTTGCCAATGATCTTTCGAGTTCGCCCGTCTTGCTGGATTTCTCGATCTTCGTTCGACTTAGGGCTTCTCGCTATCCACCAAAGGCGCTTCAAGCCTTCGATGTCCATCGATCCGCCATTGTCCCAAACAAGAATGCGCGTAGATGTGTATGGACCGATAGTAAAAACGCGGACATGGGTGGCAAAGGCATCAAAGCTGTTTGCGACCAGCTCTTCAATGGCCTTGTTGGGAGAGTCGTATAGATTCTGGGAGAAGTGCTCAATGATCTGGTAGTCCACTTGCAGAACGACCTGGTCGACCTCTTCGCCCAATGCGCCGATACGATCCTTGATCGTCTCGTGGATTGTCATCATCCTCTCCGGAATACTTAGCTATTCGCATAGAGGCGCCGGCTTGCGCCCGCACACCGCCGATCCATCTTTTGAATCACCGGAGCGTTGTTGTCGCCACTCAACAACGCTACCAGGACCTCGCCATGCTTTCTCGTAAAGAGAGGTGGTACGGCCTCACCGATCATAGATCGAATGGCTGTCACGCGTCGCATGTCGCCCCAAATGAAATCCGGGGGGATAGTCTGAAGTAGAGCACACTCAAGGGGGCTGAGCACGCGGTTTTCGTAAGGGTGGATGGTTCTGCTCCCACCCACCCTACCGGACGCCGTTGTTATTGTCGAAGCGGGGCGGTCGGGGTGCATCCGTCGATAACTCCCTCGGCGAAAACCACGGACCAGCCTCGGCCCCCCATCGTCGAATACGACCGGACGCAAAAGTGGCGCTTCGCAGACAGGACAGGTGGCACTGTCAGAATTGCAGTCGACAACTCCACAGTATGAGCAGGTTTGGTTGCTCCAAGCACTTTCCCCCGACCCCGGCGGTATCGTAGCGACCATTCTATGTTGCCGTGTTGTCCACACGGGCACAAAATGGAGGTCGGTTTTCGGATCGGACGCACTTAGGGGGCTGCGAGCGTCCAGCGGCGGTAGCCGGAAGCTCTTGAGCGCTTCGCCGAGAGAGATGTGGTGCCCGTCATAGTCGGCGGCATGGGTCGGGGCCGGGTATGGCGATCCGGTGCCGCGCAGGCCATCGGCCGCCTTCGTGTGGCGTCTGACGAAGGTAAGGAACGTGCGCTTGCGGTTTTGCGGTACCCCGAAGTCTGCCAAGTCGGATTGGAAAGGATACACATGGTATTCATCCGACAGTCGGCGAACGAGGAGGAGCGCAGCGGATGTTGCCGCCCCAGAGCGAGGATCTCTGACCTTGCGAGCAAGAAACGCCGTGACATTCTCCACAACAATTAGGGTGGGTTTGAGCGCTTTGGCGATTTCGGCGATCGGCAAGACCAGGAGGTTCCTCGGATCTCGCGATCCCGCGTCGGGATCGTCCTGTGGGCCGCGACGAGCGCAAGCCGTACTCATACCTTGGCAGGGCGGACACGCCGCGAGTAGCGTCGGCGCGGCCGCCGGGCCGTGGTTCGAACGCCACCGCGCCACCACATCGGTCCAAGTTGTTGCGAGGTCACCGGCGATGCCCACTGCGCTGGGGTGATTGCGCAAGGCTACGTCCAATCTGTGTTCGACCAGCTCGGCCATGATGCCAAAGCGGAAGCCGGCAGCTGCAAATCCGACATCGCCCGCGCCGCAGTTCGAGAACAGACTGATGGCATTCGCTTTCATGACCTCAATCGATGCCCGTTACGCGCGACCCCAGTGTTGCGAGGTTGCCGTCCGCTTTGGCCACACATTGCCGCCGTCGTCAACGGCGATAGCGGTCAATCGCCCTACAAAGCCGCCTTTCGTTGCAGACGCATCGGATCCGTTGCCCACGTACCCTTGCGCCTGAAGTCGTGCTGTCAGCCACCGGAATCCGCCATGTGGCACCCTCGCTTTTTGCGGCCAGAGCATATGCCTTCGCTCCCAACAACGCCACTGCTACTTTCACAGCTACGGTTCTTCAGGGTGTTGAACGTTTCGTTCTCGATCCGCCAGCGCACCCGCCCGGTGCGCATCAGATCCATCGCGTTCCATCGGCCCACCCGCAGGTCCGTGACCCACGAGAAGCGCCTCTCCTTGCCGTTCGGCCTCCTTTCCCGGTATTCGAGGAAAGTTCACCTCCAGGTCCGCGTTGGCGTCGTTCAGCGGCGCCCCGTTCGACCAGCGGAAAGCGGTGCTCCACGCCTTCGCCGTCCGTCGTCTCCCAGCGCCCCACCCTGGCGACGCGCCCGGCGCCAGCGGCTCCGACTCCGGTTCGTCCACCCACGCGAACAGCGCTTGGCGGTCGCCCCGCTTCGCGCCCAGCAGGAAGCTCATGCCCAGTTCCCTTCAGCAGCCGAACGTGCGGCCCGTTCGACGCCAGGCCGTCCTCCACCACCAGCAGCGGAAGGTGCGGATGCTCAACCGGGTGCCCCTCCAGCCACCGCGGCCAACTTCGGGACCTTCCGGAGAAACTCACGGGAGACCGCTCCTTCCGCGCTCCGCTCGAGGCGGGCCCATTGAGGGTATCGGGGCCAATGGACTCCAGCACCGACCCGCTTGCGCAGCTTGCGTAAGCGCCTATTCTGCTTCTTCGCTTCGCGGCGCAATTTCTGGAGCAACACGTCGTGCGCATCCAACTTCTCGTTCACGACACGCACGTCCTCGGTCACCACGCGCAAGTTTTCGTTCACGCCGCGCACGAGCTGTTCAAGGTTCTCGAGCTTTGCCTCGACACGGCCGCTCGCGTAGCCGTCATCACGTTCACGCTGCATGAT
Organism: Candidatus Azotimanducaceae bacterium; assembly: GCA_965199875.1. Taxonomy (GTDB): domain Bacteria; phylum Pseudomonadota; class Gammaproteobacteria; order Pseudomonadales; family Azotimanducaceae; genus VXYL01. Next base: position 2,358,126 of record OZ241346.1, read on the forward strand.
GACGTTCCGCAAGGTCTGTATGCCGAAGTACATGGTGACGATGACGGCAACAGTCGCGACCGCCGGCATCGCCAGCCACTGCAAGTCCTCCATGCGGCACCCTCGGTTGTTTCGAGCACAGCATACCAGCCTTGTCCGCAAACCCACAACGCCACTGGTCATCAAAGGCTAGGCACTCATGGCGCACTCCGGGACGGCCCTCCGGCAGGTGCTCTCGGGCATCACGGCACCAGCGGCCGCGGTCACGGTGGTGCCTCTTCCACCCGCTGGTCGGCGGTGTGCTGGCACGCTGGGAGGGGCCTGCCATCCAGAGGCGTCGTGGCTAGCCGAGCATCCTGTCCGCGCCGTCGAATCCGCATGAGGGCCCGACAGTGTCGACGAGATCGCGGCAACGCAGCCCGAGTGGTGTGCCAACGTCTAAAGCCTCGGGTCGTTGTTCGGCGAGCGTCCGGGCGCGTCGGAGCGCGACTCAGGCAACAGAGGTGGCAACGCCGGAGCGGCCGCACGCTGAGGACGGCGGTCCACGCTCCCTCCAATGTGCAAGCGATCAACCGGCATTGACATGTCGCCGGACAGTGGCCCAGTCTCTGTGCAACTTTGCGGCATGTTGATGGAGGGTGCCCCATGAGCCAGCTCAAGAAGCCTGTGCCGGAGACGCCACATGATGATGGCTGTCGTTGCCGCCAGGCAAGCGCAGAGTCGGTGTTGACCATGCCTGCGGGCATCGATCCCGATTGGCGCGAGCGGATAGCCCTCGCCAAGCGCGCATACCAAGACGGCAAGAAGCTCCGCGAAGGCAAGCCCATCGTGTTCCGAACGACCCGGCCCTTGAGGTTGGGCGACGGCCTGTCGTGAGTCGTGAGTCCGTGGGATGGTGCCGTAGGTCAGCCGCGCTGGCCCTGGGTACTGGCGCCCGACCTCGGCTCGGCGTGATCGTCGGCCCAGTTTCGCATCGGCGCGGATGCGGCCTGCCTGCGCTGTCGATGCCGCCTCGACGAACCGGGCCGTTGCGTTCCCGTGCCGCGATACGGGCGATGTTGACTGCCGGCATGGTTGCGTGATTCGCTTACGGTCTCCCAACACCCCAACTGCGGGAGGTGTCAGTGCCCGAGCCGCCTTACAGCGAGCTTCTGTTCCGTGCCAGCCGTAGCGACGACCTGATCGTTGCTGCGGCGGCAGACAACTGTCGCTTTGACGAACGGGCTGGAACTGAGCGATGGCGGAAGTTCGAGGCGCTGTTGCCGGAAAAGACCAGCAGGGTCGCCAACTGGGACGACTGGGCCGAAGCAAATCGGCTCCATCTTGAGCAGTGCTGCCATGTCGCTCGCCCGGCGGTGCCGGATGCGTTTCTGGACGCGAATCGAAGCGCTTGGCTTGTTGGGCACTCCGAGAACCAGTCCCTCGTCCGTGTCGAAGATCTCGGCCGGGCGCTGCAGGCCAGCGGCCTTGATCTTCAACGTCTCGAAGACCTGTTGCAGCGTGCCGATGGACGCGACGACGATGCGTCCTTGGCGGTGCGTGGGTTCTTCAGGGCTTGGAACCAGCGCCGAGACGCTCGGCCAACGTTTGCCGCGTTTTGGGACGAAGTGCAGGAGGAACTGGACGACGCGGACTGGCCTCATGCGCTGCGCGACCGCCTAGGGCTTGGGCACTACGGATACCCGGAGGGTCAACCGCACGCCATAGCGCCTAATGCGCTACTCGGTAGCCGATGTCCATGTCGCGCAGGAGAAGCACCAACTCGGTACGGCTTGTGCCCTGCCGACGGTCCTTGACGGTGGCATGCACGAGTTCTTCTTCCCCGCCCCGAGGGAGCACCCTTTTGGGGCCACGGTGCATTTGGTGCCGGACAGGGCGGACACGCTCACTGCCGAAGTTCTGCATTGCCGCATCGACTACGAACGCCGACATCTGTACCGTCTGGGCGAGATCACACGCCCTAGCCGACCGGACGACGACCAGATCCGCGAGGCCCGCGACCTGCATCTGTATGCACTGCAAGAAGCGTGCGGGCGCGAAGACTTCGGCGAACCAATGGAGGACCGGATATGAGCGACCGGTGGTTCGAGACGTTTGGCCAAAACCCGCAGAGGGCGGTTGCGGACCTTTTCACCGGACGCGCAGGCGTGGGTTCCAGCCTGCGTTTCGACGTGCCGGAGCTGCTGCGGCTGTGGTTCCCACCGAGCTTGGTCGAGGAGCGTAGGCGGCTCGACGATACGCTTCTCGCTTGGCTGCGTGAAATGCGCGGTAGCTACGCATCGCAGGTGGAGCGACTAGGGTTTCCAGTCTACGGCAAGCGTGTTGGCGATGCTCTGATCGCCCTCCAGCTGCTCAACCTGCCGCAAGCTAGGGGCGAAATCCGCAAGGACATGGACGCTTGGCTGCGTTGGCTGTCGCCGCTGCGGCTGGCCCCAGAACGCGATCCAGCGTTGGAGTGTCTCCGGCTGCTCACCCAAGGCCAACCCGACACGCGGCACACCGCCACATGGCTGCGTCTCGCCGTGGACCGGCGGGCCGAGTATCTCACTGTGGCCTTAGCCGGGCTGCAGCTGCTACCGAACGGCGGCGATGCGAGGAAGAACCAAGTGCTGATGCTGCAAGCGCTGCTGCGCCACGCAACCACGACCTTCCATGAGGTGAACGGAGCGTTAAAGGACTTCAACCGCCGGTTCGGGGCGTTGCGTGGTCTATATCCACGGGGGCCTCAGCATTGGCACGATGTCTTGGAGGCGGCGCTGGCGGGTTTCCAGCACCAAGTCTCTACACAACTCGCAAAGGACTTGGCAGACAAACTGCCGAAGAGGCAGCCAGCTAGGCGCCTGGTCGCTCGCCCGCGGCGGCACAAGCCAGTACCGGAACCGGAGTGGACCGCACTACAGAGCGACATTCGCAACTCGTCAGGGCAGCCGGAAGAACTCGCGCGACGCCTGTTCAACGTCTTGGAGCGAAACGACGACTACGCATCGGAGACTGGCGACAGCTACCCCTTCGTTCGGACGCTGTGCAATCTCGGCACCGAAATGCTGGAACGCCATGTGCTGGGGACGGCCGACATGGATCAATTCGGCGTCATGATCGAACGAGCGTTGGTGCAGGAACCAGTCAATCCCTATTGCTGGATGCTCTGGGCGCAGTGGCACCAAGTGCAAGACCGGAGGGATGCCGAAGAGGCCATCCTGCGCGAGATGCTGCGGATGTTTCCGCGAAACGTGCCGTCACACGTTGAGCTGGCGCGTTTGCTTATCTGGCGCGGCAAAGGCAATTGGCAAGAGGCCGAGCACTATCTGCGCCGTGCGATCAAGCAAGACCGCAACAGCGGCCACGCGCACGTTGTCATGGCGCGCCTGCAATCCTCGCGCGGACAAACGTGGGCGGCCAAGGCAACGCTTGCGAGCTTCTTGGCTAGCAATCCCCAGAACCAGGAGGCGCGGGACTACCTCGATCGACTTGATGCGGGACTCACCCAACCAACGGTATCTCCCCACCGCACGCAACTCGAAGCCTCTCAAGGAAATGACACTGACCCAGCTGCGACGGCCGCGAGCGCTCTGCAAGAGGTCCTACGTCGTGGCAGCTTGGCGGGCGAGTTTAGTCGCGCCCGAATCGCAAATGGGAACGCAGTTCTGACGACACGGATCAGGCAGGAGAGCCGGAGAGGTGACTCGCTTGCGGGCTTCTACTCGCAATGGCTGCAACTGGACGACACGCCGAAGTGCCCGCCCCACGCTTGGGCGTGGGACGCTTGCCTGCACTGGCAGAGGGCTGCGGCACCCGAGGATTGGCGAGACTTGGCCAAACGCTTCCCAGAGGCTGCGGCGGAGACGGATTTCCTGCGTAGCCTGGTCTGCCCAGACTCGCCAGATGGCGAAGGCCAGTGGGATCGCTATCGTACCGGAGAGGATGCACAGGCCCGCCCCGTGGACATCCTCATGCGGCAGATGTGTGAGACTTGGCAGCAACTCGTTGCCCTTGAAGACACATCCCAACACGAGCGCGACGAGGCGGCCTGCGCCGTGATGGCGTGCGCTGCCGTCAACGCGCCGGAGTTCGCAGCCAGTCTCGACTGAGATCGCCAGCACCAGCGAATCGGCTGCTGGTGCGCACCTCCGGGCTTTGGAACAACAACCATGTCGAGGAACACTACAGCGCAGGCTTCCTGGACGAATTTGCCGCGCTGGCGGAACGGTGACTCTGTGCGCTGACGCACGGACGGCGCAAGGTGGACTGACGCCGCTCGTCGCTGCCCGACTTCGAGCAGCTTGTCGCTCTAGCCGCAAGCCAGTGGGTTTCTACGCGCCTTGCTCCGCCAGGGCGCGAACCAGTTCGCGGGTGGTTGGCAGCTGGGCTGCGAGGCGGCTGGCTTGCTCGCGGGTGCGGCGGCGCACGGCCTCGGCGCGTGCCGGGTCGCCTTGGCGATAGCGGGGGTTGAAGCCCATCCCGTAGAGCACGTACTGGTAGCTTGCCGACGGGAACAGTTCGGCCAGTAGAGGCGCGTCGTCGTGCCATGGCGGCTGTTGCTGCCACAGCGTCATCTTCTCGCGCAGGCTTTCCGGCCAGGAGCCGGGGCGGCGGTGTTCGCGCCAGTACGCAGTGTCGTCGCGCTCGCTGGCGGCGTAGTGCAGCTTCAGGAACTCGACGATCCGCTGCCAGTGGGTGTGCATCTTGGCGTTGAGGCGCTTGGCCACCATGTCCATGATCTCCCGGTCGCGAGGCAGCTGTTCGGCGATGTGCGTGGCGGCCTGTTCCACGAGCGCCAAGGCCGATGCTTCCAGCGGCTCGACGAAACCGGCGGAGAGGCCCACGGCGACGCAGTTGCGCAGCCAAGGCGTTCGCCGGTAGCCGGGGGCGAACGGAATGCGTCGGTAGTCGATGGTCGGCAGGGAGACGGACGGCGCCGTGGCGGCGATGTAGCGTTCCAAGGCTTGCTGCGCTGCGTCCTCGTCCATGTGGGCGCTGGCGTGGACATGCCCTAGGCCGCGACGGGTCGGCAGGCCGATGTCCCAGATCCAGCCGGCGTCCTGGGCGGTGGCCTGGGTGACCGGCGCAATCGCGTCCGTGTCGGGGTAGGCATAGGGCACCTGGGCGACGATGGCGCGGTCGTTGAACAGCACGTCGGCTACCGAGACCAGCTTCTGCCCGAAGTGTTCGCCGATGAGCAGCGCCTGGGCGCCGGTGCAGTCCACGAACAGATCGCCCCCCGCGCGGGCGCCGTTGTCGAGGGTCAGCGCCTCGATGTCGCCGTTGGCCCGGGGCTCGACGCCAACGACGTTGGCGCGGACGTGCCGCACGCCAAGCCGGTTCACCGCGTGATGTTGCAACAGCGCCGCGAACTTGCCGGCGTCCAGGTGGTAGCCGTAGTTCACGGCGAAGGCGTAGTGCGGCATGGCGGCCTGCTTCGGCGCCAGGCCGCGGGCGATCACTTCGGCTTGCGGGGTGACCATTTCGGCGAACGGCATGGCGGCGCGGTCGGTCAGCCAGTGCAGCACCGGATTGACGTTGGCGTAGTCGAGCGGCCAGCTGAAAGGATGGACGTAGGAATCGTCCCCTTGGCGTCTTCTCCAGCGCAGAAAGCGCGTGCCCTGCTTGAAGCTCGCGTCGCACTCGCGGATGAAGGCGGTCTCGGCAATGCCAAGGCGCTTGAGCGTCGAGCGCATCGACGGCCAGGTGCCTTCGCCGACGCCGATGGTGGGCACGTCCGGGGACTCCACCAGAACCACCGAAGCCGTTTCGTCGCGTTGGTGTTCGGCAGCGACGACGGCCGCGGTGATCCAGCCGGCGCTGCCGCCCCCCACCACGACCACTCGGCGCTTGGCCGGATTCATCGGACGCTACCCAACCCAAGGGCAGCAAGCTGCACTCAAGGCCGCCATGCCATTGGCACGGTGGCCTCGCTCGCCAGCCTGGTCGATAGGCGCAGCCCGCTAGAGCTTGAAGCGGATGCCCAGGTTGTAGCGCGGCCCTGCCTGTCCTGCGAACAGCGTCTGCAACTCGTGCCGGCCATACACGTAGGTCGTCTGGTCCGTCAGGTTGAGGGCGTCCATGAACACCTGCACCCGGTCGCCGAACCAGTAGCTGGCGCTCAAGTCCAGCTGCTGGTAGGAGTCCACATGGGTCGGCGGCCCGGCGCCCACGTTGTTCTGCCCGGTTCCGGCAAGGAACGCATCGCGCCAGTTGTACGCCAGGCGCACGCTGATGCCGTCCTTGTCGTAGAAGGCGATGACGTTCGCCGAGTCGCTAAGCCCGGTGAGCACGAACTGCTGCTCCAGGCTGAAGCTGTCGTAGCCGACGTCGGCATCGACGATGGTGGCGTTGACGATGGCGCCGAAGCCGCTCTCGCCGAAGTTGTGCTGGACGTTCACTTCCCAGCCCTTCATCGTCGCTTCTTCGATGTTCACCGGCACGGTGAGGTTGAAGGGCGACGCCGGATCCCGCCCGGCCACGCCGGCGATGACGCCGTTCTCGGCATCGACGCCCGGCTCGTCGGCGCGATTGGCCAGAATCCAGCTGTAGAGCACGCCGGAGTCGGCGCTGCCGGTGGCCGCCCGGGCGGCTTCCGCCAGCGGCCCGAGGCCTGGGTGCGGCAGGTCGAAGGTGGTCTCCACCACGGACGACGTGCCGATGAAGTTCTCCACGTCCTTCAAGAAATAGCCGACCGCGACGTAGCTGTCGTCGCCGTAGTAGAACTCGAAGGAAAAGTCCTGATTGCTCGACTCGAACGGCAGCAGGGCCGGATTGCCCCGGTTGCCGGTGCCGCCGCCCACCCGCACCGGGGAGGCGATGGTCACGCCGCCTTGGATGTCGCCGTAGTTCGGCCGGGTGATTGTTTCGCTGTAGGAGTAGCGCAGGACGATGTTGTCGGTGGCGTCCAGCTTGAGGTCGAAGTTCGGCAGGACGACGTCGTAGTCGCCGGTCAGCGACGTGAAGTCTCCCTCGGCCGCGCCCACCGGCGACAGCTCGTTGCCGGCGACCCAATCGAGCCCCGTATAGCGTGGCGACAACGCCGCCGAGGAGATGTCCGTCTGCTCGTAGCGCACGCCCAGGCGGACGTCCACGGGAAGTTCCAGCACGTCGGCTGCGAAGTTCGCTTGCACGTAGGCGGCAATGGATTCCTCGTTGGTGCGCCGGTCGGCGCTGTAGCGGCTGGACTTGCACAGGCCGGTGCCGCAGTCGCCCATGTCCACCGCCATGAAGGTGGTCGCGTCGCCAGAGGCCATGAGCGCTTCGGTGCGCGCCACCAGTTCGCCCATGTCGAAGGTGTAGAAGGTGGTTTGGCGCCGCTCGTCGCCGCCGCCCGAGATCTGATCGAACGCCGAGCCGGCATCCGCCGGCGTCAGGATGTCGGCGATCGCGCCGGGTTGGCTGACGCCGCCCCAGGCGTCGCGCTGCACCACCGCCCCGGCGGCGCGGTTGTCCACTTCGGTCAGCTGCACGCCGAAGTCGACATTCTCCACGAAGGACACGTCGAAGTCGTAGGTGCCGCTCAGCCGCGTCTGCGTGATGTTCATCTTGGAGAAGTCGTTCGCGAACACGCTGCCGGTGACGATCATGTCGTTCGGATCCAGGGTGTTGTTCAGCGTGAGTTCGAGAACCGGCAGTTCGTGCCCGAAATAGCCGGTGGTCTTGTCCCGGGAGAATGCCGCCGTGGAGAGCAGCGCCGAGTTGCCGAACGGGCTGTTCGGCTTGCGGTCGGCGTCGGAGTCGTGGTGGTCGAACTCCAGCGACAGCCGCTCGTTGACGTCCCAGAGCAGATTCAGCCCAAGCGCGCCGTTCTGCGCCCGCCAGGCGTCCTGTCCGCCGCCCATCGAGTAGTCGCTGTTGGCGGAGTTCTCGGTGTACACGAGGGGCGTCGCCTGGGGGCCGTCGTTCCAGATCGTCTCCTGGCCGCCGAAGTTGAACCATGCGGACAGGTTGCTGTAGCTGCGCGTCAGCTCCACCTCGGAATAGGTGTAGTCCAACATGACTTGAATCTGTTCCGTGGCCTGCACTTGCAGCGTCAGCTGGCCGTTGGTGCGCACCCGCTCGTACTCGGCCAGCTCGTAGCCGATGCTCTGCGGCACGGAATACAGGTCGCCAGCGCCTGGGCGGTTCACCTGGTTGGCGTCGCTGGCCGGCGGGATGCCGCCCCACTCGGCGCGACCCTCGGCGCATCCCCAGCAGTTGTGGACTTCGCCTGGGAAGGTGCGCCAACCGCCCACGCTGGCGGTGTTGGCGCCGTTGTTGCGGTCTTGCCGCACGGCGCTCAAGGCGATGCCCACCCGGTCGTCGCTGAAGGTGGTCGAGAACAGCGCCGAAACTTCGGGCGTGAAGCCGTCGCCTTCCTCGGTGGAGGTGTCGTGCAGACCGCTGCCAGCGACCGTGAACTGCGTCCCCGGAGATTCCAGCGGGCGCGTGGAGCGGATGTTCAGCGTTGCGCCGATGCCGCCAGTGGGCACGTCCGCCTGCCCGGTCTTGTACACCTCAACGGCGCTGATGCCCTCGGCGGCGAGATTGCCGAAGTCGAAGGAGCGCCCAAGGCCGCTGCTGGTTGGCATCTGCCGGCCGTTCAGCAGCACGAGATTGAAGTCCGGCCCGAAGCCGCGCACGGTGACCCGAGCGCCTTCGCCGCGCTCCCGATCGATGGATACGCCGGTGATGCGTTGCAGGGATTCGGCCAGGTTGCTGTCCGGGAAGTCGCCGATGTCCTCGGCGGTGATGGCGTCCACCACGCCGTCCCGCGTACGCTTCAAGTCCATCGAGTTCTTGAGGCTTTGGCGGATTCCGTAGACCACCAGTTCCTCGTCGGCATCCGCTCCGGCGGCGGCATCGTCTTCCTGCGCATAGGCCGCGGTGCCGCCTACGGCGATGGACACCGCGACGGCAAGGCGGGTCTTCCTGAAAGGTCGATCGGGCATTCGCTGGCACCTCCGCCGTCCGCCGCCGCTTCGCTTATGGCATCCCCTGCGGCAACACCGGCTGCCTCAAGCCGGCTCCGTAACAACTTGTAACAATAGTTGGCGAAGGGCGTGGCTGTCAACGCCCAAGTGCGCCCGATTATCGATCGCGCCGCGCCGGAAACACGTTGGCAAAGCGGGTGGGCCTAGGCAGCCAGCGGGCCGCGCAGCAGCCTGCCGGGCAGCGCTCCGGTGGGCTCGTTGTCCAGCAGCAGCACTTCGCCGTTCACCACGGTGGCGCGAAGCCCCCTCGCCGTCTGCTTGAAGCGTTTCGCGCCGGCCGGCAGGTCGTGGACGATCTCCGGCATGTTCGGGGCGATGGCGCATGGGTCGAACACCGTCACGTCGGCGGCCATGCCGAGGCGCAGCAGGCCGCGGTCGTGCAGGCCCCAGCGGCTGGCGGGTTCGGAGGTCACCAGGCGCACGGCTTCCTCCAAGGTCAGCGCCTGGCGCTCGCGCACCCACTGGCTGAAGACGTTGGTTTGCAGCGAACTGTCCATGATCTGCGAGACGTGGGCGCCGGAGTCGGAGAACGTCACCACCGAGTGCGGATGTTTCATCATCTCGATGACGTCGTCGTCGTTCTCGTTGTTGATGGGCATGCGGAAGATGGTCTTGAAGTGTTCCTCCAAGGCCAGTTCGATGAACAGCTGCGCCGGCGCCACGCCGCGCTGCTTCGCCAGCCGAGCGACGCTTTCGTCCTTGCCTTCGGTGCCGCGCATGACGAACACCCAGTTCCAGTCCGGAGGATTCACGGTGCTGCCGTAGCGCTGCCGGTGGCGTTCGCTGGGATTGCTGGCCACTTCCACCAGCTGCGCCTTGAGTTCGGGGTCGGCGAACCTGGCCTTCTGCTCGGCGAGCGGCAGCTGGCGGACTTCCCGCCAGACGTCCCAGGTGTCGAAGGGCAGGTGGGATTCGAAAGTGTAGAGGACGTTCAGCGAACGCGAATGAACCTGCGCGAACATGCGCCCGCCAGCGGCGGCGACATCGTCCAGCAAGGCCAGGTAGCGACGCCACACTTCCGGCGCGCGACGGTTGGCGAACAGGCCCCAGGTGACCGGCACACCGGTTTCCACGGCCAAGGATTTCAGACGCTGGTGGTAGTCGTCGATGCGTTCCGGGTCCCGGCCCACGGCTTCGCCGGCGATCTCGAACATGCCGGCGCCGGTGCGGCCGACGGCGGCGACAATGGCGCGCACTTCGTCCCAGGCGGCAACCCTGCTGGCCACGGGCTTGTGGTCGGACGTCTGGTGGTTCGGCGAACGCGACGTGGTGAAGCCCATGGCGCCGGCGCGCACCGCTTCTTCGGCCAGCGCGGCCATGCGCTGCACGTCCTCTTCGCTGGCCTCTTCCTCGAAGGCGCGCTGCCCCATGACGTAGGTGCGCAGCGCCGAGTGGCCGATGTAGCCCGCGTAGTTGATGCCCTTCGGCACGTCGTCCAGCGCGTCCAGGTAATCGGGGTAGCTCTCCCAGCGCCAGCGGATGCCGGCCAGCATGGCTTCCCGGGCGATGTCCTCGGCGCGTTCCAGATTGCGGAACACCAGGTCGGCCTCGGCTTCCCGGCAGGGCGCCAGGGTGAAGCCGCAGTTGCCCATGACGACGCTGGTGACGCCGTGGTAGCAGGAGCAGGAGCCGAGCGCGTCCCAGAACACCTGCGCGTCCATGTGCGTATGGCCGTCCACGAAGCCCGGCGCGACGACGTGGCCCTCGGCGTCCAGGGTTTGCGCGGCCTTCTCGGCGATGCGTCCGATGGCGGCGATGCGGCCGTCGCGGATGCCGACGTCCGCGCGATAGCCAGGAGCGCCGGTGCCATCCACTACCAGGCCGTTCTCGATCACCAGGTCATAGGCCATGCTTCCCCCTCGGAGTTGTCGGCGGTCGCCGTGTTCGCCGCGACCGCTTACCATACACGATGTCGCACTTGGCCTCGTGGCCGGCAAGCGAACAGGCAAACAGCAAATGCAACGCAACTACCCGGAAATCGCCCTGCACGTGCCGACGCTGCTGCTGCCGAAGCCGAGCGTGCCGTTGGCCTCGTGGTCGGTGATCGCCTGCGATCAGCACACTTCGCAGCCGGCCTACTGGCAGGAGACCCGGCGGCTGGCCGGCAACCATCCTTCCACGCTGCATCTCGTGCTGCCCGAGGCGGAACTGGGCAGCAACGCCGATCGGGACGCGGCGATTGCCGCCATCAACCAGCGCATGCGCGAATACGCGGAAGACGTGCTGGTGGCCATGCCGCCGGGCTTCATGCTGGTGGAACGCACCCTCGGCAGCGTGGCGCGAAGGGGACTGGTGGTGGCGCTGGATCTGGAATGTTTCGACTATCGGGCCGGCGCCCGGACTCTCGTCCGCAGCACCGAAGGCACGGACAGGACGCGGCTGCCGGCGCGCGCCGCGGTGCGCCGCCACGCGCTCTTGGAAACGCCGCACATCATGGTGCTCGTCGACGATCCCGAGCGTTCGGTCATCGAACCGCTGTTTGCGCAGGACTGGCCGCCAGCCTACGACTTCGAGCTCATGCAAGGCGGCGGACGGGTGCGCGGCTGGCACGTCGCCGATGCCGAGGCCATCTCCGCCACGGCCGCCGCCATTGCCGCCCTGCGCCGAGGCGAACCGCCGCTGGCCTACGCCATGGGCGACGGCAACCACTCCTTCGCCGCGGCGAAGACGGTGTGGGAGGAACTGAAGGCCGAGGGCGCCGCAGCGGAGCATCCGGGACGCTACGCGCTGGTGGAACTGGTGAACGTCCACGACGACGCGCTGCACTTCGACGCCATCCATCGCCTGGCCACCGGCGTCGATCCGGCGGCGTTGCTACGGGCGATGGCCGATCACTTCGCCGCGGACGGTTTCGAGCGACATGCCTTCGCCAACCGCGACCGCTGGCTGGCCGCTTGCCGCGGCAAGCCGGCCTCCGGGCATCGGCTGCCCTACATCATCCAGGACGAATACGGCCTGGTGGTGATCGCCAACCCTCGCTGGCAACTGCCGACGGCAACGTTGCAGCACTTCCTCGACGAATACCTGCCGGGCGTCGCCGGCGCGGAACTCGACTACATCCACGGCGACGAGACCCTCGCCGAACTCTGCGCCGCGCCAGGGCGCGCCGGCTTTCTGCTGCCAGCGATGGACAAGCACGACCTGTTCGCAACCGTCGCCAGGGACGGCGCAACGCCGCGCAAGACCTTCTCCCTCGGCGAGGCGCACGAGAAGCGCTACTACCTGGAGTGCCGGCGCATCCAGCCTTGATCGCCATGGTGCGCGACCGGCCGCATGGCAAAGGCAAGGCAAGGGCAAGGTAGAGGTAAGGACGTCTTGTTCGCCAATTCCGAAGTCCCCATCGACGCGCTGCCGAGCGCCGAGCGTCTGCATTGGCAGGCGCTGGACTCGCGCTACGTGCTGCGTCTGCAAGTGCAAAGCCTGCTGCTCGTCGGCTTTGCGCTGCCAGCGCTTGCCGCAGGGCACTACCTCGTCGTCGCCGTGGCCGAAGAGAACGTGCCCTTGGCCGTGCAGATCGGGGCGTGGGCCTTGTTCGCCGTGGCGAGTGCCTGGTTGCTGGTCTGGCCGGCCTTGGACGTGCCGAAGCGCGGCTTCGCGCTGCGCGACAAGGACATCGTCTACAAGCACGGCGTGCTGTGGCGTTCGGTGAAGGCGGTGCCGTTCAACCGCGTGCAGCACGCCGCCACCGGCAGCGGACCGCTGGATCGCCGCTTCGGCCTGGCGACGCTGACCGTGTTCACCGCCGGAGGCAGCGGCGGCGACCTGCGCGTGCCGGGCTTGAACCGCGAACTCGCCGAACGCCTGCGCGGCTACGTGATCGATCGAGTGCGCCACGACGTCGAGGGCGGCGAGGATGCCAAGGCCGTCGGCGCAACCTGACGGCGCCCCGTTGGGCGAGGCGCGGCAGGCAGCATGACCGACGTCGACCCGCAACCACGGCCATCGCCCCAGGTCGCCGCGCGCCCGCCGACCTGGCAGCGCAGTTCGCCCTTTGCCGCGCTGTTCTTCCTGGGCCACATCACCAAGGCCCTGGTTGGCAACCTGCAAAGCCTGGCCGGCACGTCGGTGATGCTGGTGGCGTTGGCGCAGAAGTCGCCGCTGTACGCCCTGCTGGCCGCCATCGGCATCTTCGCGCTGAGCGTGCTGGCCGCGGTGCTGCGCTACTGGCACTTTCGCTTCCACTTGGACGAACGCGGCGTGCGCATCCGCCAGGGCGTGTTCAAGAAGACCGAGCTGGACGTGCAGTTCCAGCGCATCCAGGGCATCCACGTCGAACAGTCGCTGATCTACCGCTGGCTCGGCCTGGTGACGGTGAGTTTCGACACCGCCGGTTCTTCCGCGCAGGAAGGCCATCTGCCGGCGGTGACCCGGCCGTTCGCGGACGCCCTGCGAAAGCGCGTCGAGGACCAGCGCCGGCCAGCGGATGCGGAGACCGAGGCGCCGAAGCCGCCCGACGCTCTGCTTGCGCTCGACCATCGGGACATGCTGCGCATCGCCCTCACCGATCCCAGCGTGCTGGTGGGCTTGGCGTTTCTGGGGGTGCTGGGGCAGTACTACGGCGACGCCACGGAGGGCCTGGCCAAGTGGGCGGTGGAGCAAGCGACGGCGGAAATCGCCGCATCGCCCTCGGCGGTTCTTGCCATCGCCATCGCCGGCTTGCTGCTGGTGGTGCTGGCGGTGTTTCTGCTGCTGGCTCTGGCTTCGGCCTTCCTGCGCTTCCACGACTTCAGACTGTTCCGGGAAGGCACGGCATTCCGTTCGCAAAGCGGCTTGCTGACGCGCAAGGAAGTCGTGGTGGAGCGCGACAAGATCCAGCAAGTACATCTGGCGCAGGGCTTGCCGATGCGGCTCTTCCATCGCTACCGCTTGCGCGCGCTGCCGGCGCGAAGCGGCGGCGCGGCGGCCCAGGGCGGCGAGGCGGCCGGTACCCAGGCCCTGCACGTTCCGTTGCTGCCGGGCGACACCGCGGAAGCGCTGCGTGCGGAGATGTTCGGCGGCGAAGGACGGCAGCTGCACACGCTGCCAACGGGACCCTTCGCCAGCATCTCGCCGCAATACGTTCGAGCTCGAGTGCTGGCGTTCGGCGTGGCGCCGGCCTTGCTGGCCACGGCGGTTGCCACGGCGGTCGCCGGCGTGGTTGGACTGCTGTGCCTGGCTTGGGTGGTTCCCGCAGCGCTGGTTGCCTGGCAAAGCTGGCGGCGGTGGGGATACGTGGTCGACGACGACGGCATGGCCTGCCGTTCGGGCCTGCTCGGCTACCGCGTGCAAGCCTTTCTGTTCCGCAAGATCCAGGCCGTGGCGATCAGCCGTTCGCCCATGCAGCGCCGTGCCGGCTTGGCGACGCTGCGCGTGCAACTGGCTTGCGGGCCGCTGACGCTGCCCTTCATCGACCACGCCACGGCGTGCCGGTTGCGCGACACCATGCTCTACAAGGCGGAATCCAGCCGCCTGCCGTGGCACTGAGCCCTGCCCGTGCCTCGAACGAAAGGTCAGGCCGGTTCCGCGATGAACACCGGTATGGTGCGCGAAGTCTTGTTGCGGTATTCCTCGTAGGGCGGAAACGCCTCGACGCACAACGCCCAGACGCGCTCGCGTTCCGCCGCGTTCTGCACTTCGCGCACGCGCATGGCGAACACCTCGGTGGCGTCGCGGATTTCAACCTCGGCGTTGGCGCGCAGGTTGTACACCCACACCGGATTCTTCGGCGCACCGCCTTGGGAACCCACCAGCACGTAGTTGTCGCCGTCCTTGACGCGCATCAGCGGCGTCTTGCGGATGGCGCCGGTCTTGTTGCCGGTATGGGTGACGATGACGCACGGCAGGCCGGTTTCGAGCAGCGTCGTGCCCTCGGTGCCGCCGCTGCCCTCGTAGCGTTCCACATGCTCGCGCACCCACTGCACCGGCGTTGGTATGTACTCTGCCATTGCTGCTCCTCGTGGAATTGGCCGGGCGCTCGCCTAGCCTTCCGCGGCAGTCTAGCAAACCCCGGCAGGGCGGTTGGCAAGGGCACTCGGGCACGTCATGCCGGCCCGGCCCAAGCGGTATGCCCACCGACTGAGCGTCACTGCCCGAGTCCGTCGCACCCTCAGCTACAAACGGCCTTTGCCCGCAGGAAGCCCACCCGTGGTTCAATGCGCCGGCGGCGCGGCGGCAAGTCAATGGCAGGCCGCAGCGGCAATCTTGATCTTGGAGAGAGGTCATGGCATCGAAGATGTACGCCATCGTTCTGGACGCTCCCGAACCGGAGGTGGAGGCGCGTCTAAAGCAGCACTACGGCAACGTGTTCAAGCACACGGACACGTTTCTCCTCGTCGTCGGCAACGTCAACGATGTGTCGGAGGATATCGCCGTGGCAGCTGGAATAAAGGGCGAACGACGGCGCACCAGTGGAGTGGTCTTCAGGCTCAACGGCGGTTATTCGGGTTTCACGAAGCGAACGTTGTGGGAGTGGCTCAATGACGTCGCGGAGAACTAAGGGCCATGTCTAGAGAAGGAGCCCAGCTACGTTCGGTCGTTGAGGCCGACCCTAGCCACTCCGGCGGCGGCAGCGCTGGTGGCGGCGACCTTGTCGGCTATCGTCTTGGCGAGCTCGAGCGGCGGGTCGGCAAACTGGAAGAGTCGATCTCGGACATTCGCGACGGCGTTACCGCAGTGAAGGAACAAATGACCAGTGTCGCCACCAAGCACACGGTCTCCTTTTGGATCATCGGTGCGGTGGTCGTCAATTTCCTCGCCTTGCTGGGCCATCTCCTAATTCGGTCGCTCGGGGGTGCATAGCCGCAAGGGCCGGCACAACCTCCAAGAAGCCCCTAAGCTGCGACGACGCCCATCGACAATCGCGCCCATCGTCCACGCAGCGGATCGATTGAAGTATGCTTGCGCCGCCGTCATCCATCGCATCGAGGCAGTCGGGCATTGAGCGAGATCAGCGCGAAAGTCGACGTCGCCGGAGCATCCTGGCGCGACTACTTGGAGATGACCAAGCCCCGGGTCGTGCTGCTGATGCTGCTGTGCGCCGTGGTCGGCATGTTCCTGGCCACGCCGGAGCTGCCGGCCTTGAACGTGGTGCTGGCAGGGCTGCTTGGCATCGCCCTGGTGGCCGGTTCGGCCGCCACCGTGAACCACATCGCCGATGCCGGCATCGACGCCCGCATGGCGCGTACGCGCAATCGGCCGGCCGCCGAAGGCCGGGTGAAGCCGCTGCCCGGCTACGCCTTCGCGGCGGCGCTGGGCGTCGCAGGCCTGGCGGTGCTGCTGATCTGGGTGAATGCCCTCACCGCGTGGCTGAATCTGGCCTCCTGGGTGGGCTACGGCCTCGTCTACACGCTGTACTTGAAGCGGGCGACGCCGCAGAACATCGTCATCGGCGGCTTGTTCGGCGCCGCGCCGCCGCTGTTCGGCTGGACCGCCGTTACCGGCTCGGTGGAACTCGGCGGCGTGCTGCTGGTGCTGGTCATCTTTCTGTGGACGCCGCCGCACTTCTGGGCGCTGGCGCTGGATCGTCGCGAGGAGTATGCGAACGCCGACGTGCCGATGCTGCCCATCACCCACGGCGACGCCTACACGCGCCGGCAAGTCCTCTACTACAGCATCGCCACGGTCGCGGCCAGCCTGCTGCCGGTCGCCATCGGCATGAGCGGTCTGATCTACGCGCTGGGAGCGCTGGCGCTGGGCGCGGTATTCGTCAAGTGCGCGGTGGCGCTGCTGCGCCAGCGGAAGGGTTCCGAGATGGCCATGTTCCGCCAGTCCATCATCTACCTGATGGCGCTCTTCGTGGCGCTGCTGGTGGACCACCACCTGCCCGTGCCGCTGCTGGCGAACGCGGCGGGGGCATAGCAGGCGCGTCAAGGAGAACCATCCGGCTATGCTGAGGCCAACGGCGGAAGTTCTTGCGTCGCGTCGCAAGTGGCGGTTTCGGGGCGACGAACGCCCGTCGTTCGCCATTGCGCCGCCGCCCGGTTCGGAGTCGGTGTGGGACTATCCACGCCCGCCGCGCATCGTCGCCGAAGGCCGTCGCGTTCTCGTTCAGCATCGCGGCCAGGCGCTGGCCGATTCCAGCAACGCCGTTCGCGTCCTGGAGACCGCCTCGCCGCCAACCTTCTATCTGCCGCCTGCGGACGTGGCCGTCGATCAGCTGACGGCCTCGCCCCGCCGCACCTTCTGCGAATGGAAGGGCCACGCCCAGGAATACGACCTCGCCGACACCCCCGGCGCCGCCTGGTGCTACGACGAGACGTTCGCCGAGTTCGCAGCCGTCAACGGCTTCTTCGCCTTCTATCCCGGCAAAGTCCACTGCACGGTGGATGGCGAGGTCGTCCAGCCCCAGCCGGGCGGCTACTACGGCGGCTGGATCACCTCGGAACTGGTGGGGCCGTTCAAAGGCGAGGCAGATTCGCAGCCCTGGTGGTAGGTCAGCCCGGCTTCAGCGCCCGTAGCGAAAACGTCTGCGGCAGGTGGTTGTGCTTGGCGAACCGCCACCAGCCGTCGATAAGTTCCATGCCCGGAAACGCCTGGTAGCAGTTGACGGGAAACTCGTGGAAGAACTGCAGCCGCAAGCCGGCGTTGCCGATGGCGGCGAGGATTTCCGCGATGCCGTGCGCCCACTCGTAGGCGCCGGACTCAATCGCTTGGGAACCGGCGTAGGAGGGTTCGCCGCCCTCGAAGTACAAGCCGGCGGGATCCCGGAAGTAGCCGTAGCGCACGCACAGATCGGCGATGCCGGCGGCGTCGCCGCCCGCCGGCGAAGGCTCGAAGACGCCCAGCAGCGGATGCGTGTCGAACAGGTAGAACGCGCCGCCGGGCTTCAGGAAACGCGCCACGACCTGCGCCCACTCGTCCAGGTCCGGCAGCCAGCACAGAACGCCCACCCCGGAGTAGACGAGGTCGAACCGCTCGTCCAGGACGCCCGGCAGGTCGTAGACGTTGCTCTCGACGAAGCGCGCCGACAGCCCCAGCTCGGCGTTCAAGCCCCGGGCGGCTGCGATGGCGGCCTCGGAGAAGTCCACGCCGGTGGCGCAGGCGCCAAGCCGCGCCCAGGACATCGTGTCCAAGCCGAAGTGGCATTGCAGATGCAGCAGCGAACGGCCAGCCACGGCGCCGACCTCGCGCCGTTCGATGTCGTGCAGCGTGATGCGCCCGGCCTTGAAGCCGGCGACGTCGTAGAACGACGATGCCATGTGTACCGGCACCCGTTCGTTCCAGTTGCGGCGGTTCTGCTCCAGTCTCTTGTCCATGCGGCTTCGGCCCGGGCGTCCAAGAAGGGGCATCCCTTGCGTTAATTTAGAGAGCGAGAAAGCGGGTGTGCCCCGACAAATTGTAGGCCAGTGGTTGCTCGCAAAGCACCTTCACAGCACTTTGCCCTTCCCCTTGGCGTGGGGCGCCAACAGGGCGTCAATGGTCGTGCCCTCGCCAATTGCGCGCCCCACGTCGGCGAGCTCGTCCGCTGCCGCCGGGAACCGCACCCGCAGCGCATCGAGCGCCTTTAGCAGCCACGCGTTGTCCCGCTCCGACCGAGCGCCGAGCACCATGTTGGCCGACTGTCCACGAAGCAGCGCACTCGCGCACCTGTACTCGACGGCATCTGAATCGGGATCGACGTTGTCGCCGTGCAAACGGTGGAAGTCGAAATACGCCGCTACGACGTGCCGTTCCCTGGCGGTCATCGACGAGGTCAAGTCGGCTGTACGGCGCCAGTCTTCACCCGTCAGAAACCAATGCTGCGCATTCTTCAGGCAAAAGCGCCCATGGTTGCTGTCCCATGACCACTTCAGGAGCTCCTCCCGCCAATCGTGCCAACCGTCCACCGCCCCTGAACGAAATGGGAAGAAGGGTCTGAACTTCCAGCGAATCGTGTCCAGCCAAAGGCCCTTCACGTCCGGCTCTTCCATGCAGAAGGCGAGAAACGCTGGCAGATAGTAGAGAAATGCCTCCTCCTTCATGCAGGTCAGCGGATTCGGCCAGACGAACTCGGCCTTGGCCGGTTCCCCCACACAGAGCAATGACTCTCCGTAGACTTCCAGAGCAAGATCCTTCGGCGCGATGTCGGACAGAGACGTGGTGTCGTCGCAAGGCCCCGGCCTCCACCACTCCGATGGGGCGTCCATCCCAAAGTGCCCGAAAAGACAAACGAAGTCGCAGGACCGCCCGCACGCGCTTTCGCGTGATGGTCGCTCCCGCCAGGCGAAAGCATCGAATATGTCCGACAGGAGCTGCAAGCCTGGAACCTCGGTCAATAGAGTTGGTCCGCAAGCGACCCGCATCCGTTCCTCTCGTAAAAGCCGTTGCAGTTCCGCATCGCTCCCTGCATACCCTCTGCCGCTATTCGGTGACCCGGGTCACCGCCCCGAAAGCACTCGTCGTTGATGTCCTTCTAGCATTCCGGCAGTACATCGCAAAGAGGAAACGACTGTAATCTCGACACAGCTAGACTTTAACATGCATTTCGCACACGGCCGTGTTTACAAGCACTATTGACCTCAACCTGTAGCTGTTGATGCAATCCCTCGCTGCAATCGCCGGGCGGTTCAATGCGTTCAGGAACGACGGGACACTGTGCCGCAACCGCCGGCCCCCGTCCCTTGCTGGAGAACTGAGAGGGCGGAGAGCAGGAGCCGCCGCCTCCACCGCCGCCGCCTGGGCCGTATTCCAGTGGTGCGCACTGGCACAGGCCGGGTGTGTTGATGCCGCCGCAGACTTCGCACAGACCAGACGACGTGCAGCCGACGCAGCAATTCGTCGAGCGATACTCTGGCGGCTGGAACACGGGGTTCGACGGCTTCTCGAACGCGAGTAGCGCGGCCACGTCGTCTTCGGGAATCGGGCCGTCGGGACCGTCGCCGAAGAGGTCGTCGGCAACGGCAAGTAGCGCGTCCGTCGCCTCCAAGTCCGGCACGCCAAGCTCCAGCGAGCTGCGAGGCATTGGCTCGAAGAAGAACTCCGTGAACTCGAGCACGCCGTAGTCCGGATGGGAAGCGCCGACGGTGTCTCCGGACAACACGCGCAGCAGCTGCTCCTGTCGCCTATCGCCTCGAGACCGAATGTCTACCTTGTTCCGCCAGTGGCCCCCATTCGACGAGGTGAGCTCTTCGAGCAGGCCGTTGCCTGCGTAGCTCGCCGTCACGACCGTCTTGCCGTTGTCGAATCGAACCGGACGCCCGACGCTATCGTAGGCAACCCGCAGGGTGTGCGCACGATCGTAGGCTATCGACTCCACCCGGTTCATGTCGCCTACCTCGACCGCCTGCCGCAGCGTCGTGCCATTCTTCTCCGTTACCGCCACCGTTACGATGTTGCCCGCGGGATCGTGACTGTAGCGCACCGACGCGCCCGTGCCGTACTGTGTCAACCGTCGGTTGCCGAGGGCGTCGTAGGCATACCTGTTCCGGTCGCCGTTGGCGTGGACGACCTCCACGATCCGACCTAGGGCGTCCCGGGCGAAGCGCACCGAACGATCCCCGCGGCGCAATGCCTTCAGGCTGCCGTCGCCGCCGTATTCCGCCAAGGTGGCGACGCCGTCCTGCAACACCGAAGCGATTCGTCCGTCGGATGTGAAAACCACCTCCATGTCCCAGTCCTCACCGACTAGACGCATTTGATTGGCGCGGTAGGTTGCATCCACGCGCCAGGCGGAAAAGATGGCGGATTCGAATCGCCCGGCGTCGTCGTACGCGAAGACTGTGCGGTTCGTTGCGTCGGCCTTCCTCCAACGCTCGGCGATCCGGCCTTCTCGACCGTAGTCGTAGGTGTACTCCAGCGCCGCGTCCGGTTGCAAGAGCCTGGTCACCCGGTTGCGGTCGTCGAGCGCGATCTGCCAGCGCATCCCGCTCGATGACTCGAACGTCACGGTTGCGCCGGCGGTGTTCTGGTGGAAGACGTGTCGTTGCCCCGTGCCTTCGGTCACGACGGTCTTGCCGAGCGCATAGGAGAAGGCGTAGCGGCGTCCGGAACGCGACTCGACCACCCGGCCCGCAGCGTCGTAGCCGATGTACAGATAGGGCTTGCGGTTCGCGCCGTAGGCAGCGGTCATGCGGCCGGCGTCATCGTACTCGTGCCACCACAGATGGCCGGCGAGGTCGATCACGTCCTTGAGTTGGCCGGCGGCCGTGTAGGAGTAATGAACGGATCGGCCATGGAGGTCCGACACCGATACGATCCTTCCGGCACGGTTTCGCCTGATGCTAAACAGCACTCGGTCGCCATCCGTCACGGCGCTCAAGAGGCCGCGGACATAGGCGAAGGCGACCGTCCGTTGCCGCGACTGCACCCGAGCGATGCGAAATCGTCCAGCCCCCTTAGTGACGCGTTCGAATGTCCGCAAGGTGCCGTCGGTGTCATGCAGCGTGGCATGGTCGCCGTGGATGAGAATGCGGGTTTGGGCATGGCGAGGCGTTGGCGAAGCGGGCTCGAAGCCGCGACCACCGTCCTTGAAGCGGTGCCGAGCCCCCGACCGATTGACGTACGTCAGGCCGTCGTCGTCGAGTAGGATTTGCTCGACCAACGACAGCTTCCAACGAGGGCCGAAGTCTTCATTGTGCGTCAGCCGCGAATCATGGACTCGGGAGCTGGCGGACGCGGCCCGGTTGGCCAACGTGCTGCTGTCGTCCGACGGATTGGACGGACTGGGAGAGGTGACGGGGGTAGCTTGAGCGCCCGCCGCCACTGTCGCGCACATGCACAGCGCTACGGCCGCTAGAGGAGTACGAGGAACGCGCACATGGACTCCTTGATTCCGCTGCGAGCTGGTGGCCGAACCTAGCAAGTTTGGCTACCCAAAGACAAGGTGGAATCGCGTGCGCGGGGTGTGCGACGTAGTGCGCCAGCCACTCGACCGCGGGGGTAGGCGGCCCGTGCCGCTGGCGCCGGAAGTCGTCGTACAGCCGCTGCGGATGCAGGTGCGCAGGTGCAGGATGTCGTTGGCGCCGCCCGACCTCCCGCAGTCGCTCGCAGGCGTGCCAAATGTCGACGACGCAGATGAGCGTTCGGGAGCAGTTCCGCGCCGTTGTTCCAGATCCACTTCGCGCCGCCGCCGCGAACCCGGAGCGCAGCGCCGACCCGCCACCTATGCCCAACCGCCACTCCCGTTAGTGGTTACTGACCTAAGACTTGCCGCACACCCCCTAGGAAGCCTGCGGTTTGCGGGTTGGCCAAGCGAGAGGCTATGTTAGTCGATCCGTGCCTGCAACCCCGGGACCTTGATGAAGCTGCTCATTGCCAATCGCGGCGAAATCGCCATTCGCATCGCCCGCGCCGCCGCGGAACTCGACGTTCCCACCGTGGCCATCCATTCCCAGGACGACGAGCGCTCGCTGCACGTGCGCAAGGCGGATGCCGCGGTGCCTGTCGACGGCGTTGGGGCGCGCGCCTATCTGGACATCGACGCCGTGCTGCAGGCGGCCTCGGATGCCGGCTGCGACGCCATTCACCCGGGCTACGGCTTCCTGAGCGAAAACCCGGCCTTCGCCGAGCGTTGCGAGGGCGCTGGCGTCGCCTTCGTCGGGCCGAGTTCGACGGCGCTCAAGCTGTTCGGCGACAAGATGCGCGCGCGCCGTCTGGCCGAGGACAACGACGTTCCGCTGCTGCCGGGCGTTGCCGACGCCGTGGCGGTGGCGGACGCGAGGCGGTTCTACGACGCCCTGCCCGATGGCGCGGCGATGTTGTTCAAGGCCGTGGCAGGCGGTGGCGGCCGAGGCATGCGCATCGTCCGCGAGGCGGGCGAAATCGACGAAGCCTTCGAGCGGGCGCGGTCCGAAGCCAAGGCCGCGTTCGGCAACGGCGACGTCTACGTCGAGCTGCTGCTGCCCGACGCCCGCCATGTGGAAGTGCAGATCGCCGCCGACGGCGCCGGCGGCTTCTGCCACTTCGGCGATCGGGACTGCACGATCCAGCGCCGTCATCAGAAGCTGATCGAGGTGGCGCCAGCGCCCGCCCTTGCCGAACCGGTGCGCGAAGCGATGGCGGAGGCGGCGCTGAAGCTGGCCCGCGCGGCCGACTACCGCAGCCTCGGCACCTTCGAGTTTCTCGTTGCCGGCGGGCCGCCCGAGCAGCGCTTCTACTTCATCGAGGCCAATGCGCGGCTGCAGGTGGAGCACACCGTCACCGAGGAAGTCACCGGCATCGACCTGGTGCAGCTGCAGCTTCGCATCGCCCAGGGGCGAACGCTGGCCGAGCTTGGCATTGCCAAGGCAACGCCCTGCCGCGGCCACGCGGTGCAGGCCCGGGTCAACATGGAAACGATGACCGCGGAGGGCGAGACCATGCCCGCCGGCGGCCTGCTCTCGGCCTTCGATCCGCCCACCGGCCCGGGCATTCGCACGGACACCTTCGGCTATGCCGGCTACGCCACCAGTCCGCACTACGACTCCCTGCTGGCGAAGGTGATCGTGCGCAGCGACGCGAGCTTCGCCGCCGCGGTGCGCAAGGCCGATCGCGCCTTGGCGGACTTCCGCATCGAAGGCGTGCGCACCAACATCGCCCTGCTGCAGGCGATCATGCGCCGAGCGCTGGCCTCGCCGGTGGTGCATACGCGCTTCGTCGACGACCACGCGGCGGCGCTCGCGGCCGAAGCGCAGGACATCGCCCGAGACGCCGAAGACGCCAGGTATTTCACGGCCGACGTCGGACCCGCGCTCCCCGGCCAAGCCGGCGCCAAGCTCAAGGACGACGATCCGCTGGCCGTGCTGGAACATGGCAAGACGGCAGCGGCCAGCCCGCCCGCCAGCGAAGCTGCCCAAGCGCCTGAGGGGCACGCGGCGGTGGTCGCGCCGATGCAGGGCACGGTGGTCAGCATCGACGCGGCCGCTGGCGAAGACGTTACCGCCAACGCGCTGATTCTGGTGATGGAAGCGATGAAGATGGAGCACGAGATCCGCGCTCCCGCAAGCGGCACGCTGAAGCAGTTCACGGTGGCGCCGGGCGACACGGTCTGGGAAGGCCATGCGCTGGCCTACATCGAGCGAAAAGACGTTGCCGAGGAGACCGACGCCGACGCCGAGGACGTCGACCTCGACCGGGTGCGCCCGGACCTCGCCGAAGTCCACCATCGCCACGAAGCGACGCTGGACGCGGCGCGCCCCGACGCGGTGGCCAAGCGGCGCAACACGCGGCAGCGCACGGCGCGGGAGAACGTCGACGACTTGTGCGACGAAGGCTCGTTCGTGGAACACGGGCAGCTGGTGCTGACGCCGGGCACGGGCCTGCCGCTGGAGGAGACCATCCGCAAGTTCCCCACCGACGGCATGGTGACCGGCATCGGCGCCGTCAACGGAGACCTGTTCGGCGCAGAGCGCAGCCGCTGCGTGGTGATGTCCTACGACTACACCGTGCTGGCCGGCACCCAAGGCGCCATCAACCATCCGAAGACCGACCGCATGCTGGAACTGGCGGAGAAGTGGCGCATTCCGATGGTGCTGTTCGCCGAAGGCGGCGGCGGGCGCGCCGGAACCGGCGGGCGTCGCCAAGGGGCGCCGGCCGTGCGTGCGAATGCTCCGACGACGCCGGTGCAGCACTTCGACGCGCCGAGCCGGCCGTTGGACACGCCCACCTTCGCCTCCATGGGCCGGCTTTCCGGGCTGGTGCCGATGATCGGCATCACCTCGCGCTACTGCTTTGCCGGCAACGCCTCGCTGCTCGGCTGCTGCGACGTCATCATCGCCACGCGCAATGCCAACATCGGCATGGGCGGGCCGGCGTTGATCGAAGGCGGCGGCCTCGGCGTCTTCCGACCGGAGGAAATCGGCCCGCTGGACGTGCAAACCGCCAATGGCGTGGTGGACATCGCCGTCGACGACGAAGCCGAGGCGGTCGCCGTCGCCAAGCGCTACCTCTCCTACTTCCAAGGCCGCCTGCCGGACTGGCAGTGCGCCGATCAGCGCCACCTGCGCAACGTCGTGCCGGAGAACCGGCTGCGCATCTACAACGTGCGCGAAGTGATCGCGACGATGGCGGACGCCGGCTCGGTGCTGGAACTGCGCCCGAAGTTCGGCTTGGGGATGGTGACGGCGTTCATGCGCATCGAGGGCCGCGCCATCGGCGTGGTGGCCAACAACCCCGAACACCTCTCCGGCGCCATCGACAGCGACGGCTCCGACAAGGCGGCGCGGTTTCTGCAGCTGTGCGACGCCTTCGACATCCCGGTGCTGGTGCTGTGCGACACGCCCGGCATGATGGTCGGGCCGGAAATCGAGAAGACCGCCTTGGTTCGGCATTGCAGCCGGCTGTTCGTCACCGGCGCCAATCTCACCGTGCCGCACGTCACCATCGTCTTGCGCAAGGCCTACGGGCTGGGCGCGCAGGCGATGGCCGGGGGCAGTTTCAAGGAACCGTTCGCTGCGGTGGCGTGGCCCACCGGAGAGTTCGGCGGCATGGGCCTCGAAGGGCAGGTGAAGCTGGGCTTTCGCAACGAACTGGCGGCCATCGAAGACACGCGGCAGCGCACCGAGCGCTACAACGAGCTGGTCGATGCCGCCTACGAGCGCGGCAAGGCGCTGAACGCCGGCATGTCCTTCGCCGTGGACGACGTGATCGATCCGGCAGACTCCCGACGCTGGATCACGGCAGCGTTCGACGCCGTGCCGCCGCCGCTGCCGAGCGCGGGCAAGAAGCGGCGCAACGTGGACACTTGGTAGGGCTGGGTGCCGCGTCGGCTATTCTTCCGTTGTCGCCAAGTGGACGGTCCATGACGGAACCCGCACACTTCGTCCCACGATCCGCACTGGAGCCCGCATGACCCTCGTTACCTGGTCCTGGCTGTTCCTCGTCCTCTACATCGGCGCCATGCTGGCCATCGGCGTGCTTGGCCAGCGGCGCGTCCAGCATGCCGACGACTTCGCCACCGCGCGGGGATCGTACGGGCCGCTGTTTCTGGCCTTCGCGTTCGCCGCTACCACCGCCAGCGGCGCCACCTTTCTGGGCGGGCCGGGCCTCGCCTACGAGTGGGGGCTGGCCACCGTCTGGGGCAACTTCCTGTATCCCATCGGCGTCTACTTCGGCGTGCTCATCTCCATGCGCCTGATCGCCACCTCCGGCAACCGCTTCGGCAACCGCACCATCCCCGAGTACCTGGGCGATCGCTTCCAGTCCGACGGCATCCGGGTGATCGTCTCGGTGTTCTCGCTGGTGCTGTTCTTCTATCTTGCCGGACAGCTGGTCTCCGGCCTCGTGATGTTCGAGATCATGCTCGGAATGCCGCCCATCTGGGCGCTGATCGTCACTTCGGTGGTGCTGATGATCTACGTCGTGATGGGCGGCGCCCACGCGGACATACTCACCGACGGCGCCCAGGGCGTGATGATGCTGGTGCTCGCCGTGCTGGTGATTCTGCTGTTTCTGTTCGGCGTTGGCGTCGACGGTGGCTTGTCCGGCGTCGTCGAGCGTCTTGGGCAGCAGGACGAACATCTGGTCAAGCCGCTGAACGTCACCACGCCGCTGTACCACTCGCCCTGGTCGATCATCTGCGTGGTCTTCGCGCACATTCCGTTGGGCCTGCTGCCGCACCTCGGCAACAAGCTGTGGGCGCTGCGCGGCACCGATCAGCAGCGCTCCTTCATCAAGCTGGCGTTCGCCTTCGGCATCACCCTGGGAATGCTGGGGCTGGCCGGCCTGCTCGCCCGGGCCGTGCTGGGCGATGCGCTGCTGGCCGCCGACGCCAACCCCAACCAGTCGCTGCCGACGCTGTTCATCGAACTGTTTCCCACCTGGCTGGCGGCGCTGATCGGCGTTGGCATTCTGGCGGCGATCATGTCCACCGCGGACGGCCTGGTGGTGTCGTCGTCGCAGATCATCTCCAACGATCTCTACCGGCGCACCTTCGCCAAGTACCTGGCGCCCAACGCCACCGAGGAGCAGCACGACCGCACGGAGCTGGTGATCAGCCGCGTCGCCACCGTGGCGACGATGGTGATCTGCACCGTGCTGGCGTGGATTCTGGTGGAGCGCAACGTCGCGCTGATCGTCTGGATCGGCATTGGCGGCATGATGGCGGCGTTCGCCGGGCCGCTGGTGGTTGGCGCGCTGTGGCGGGGCGTCACCCGCGCCGGCGCCTACGCCGGCCTAGTGAGCGGCTTCGTCACCTTCGTGGTGCTGCACGCGCAGTTTCTGGACCCCGCCTGGTTCGGCGACTTCTTCGTCGTCGCCTGGCTGTACGGCGAAGGCCCCAATCCCACCTCCTGCGCCGCCATCGGCGAGGGCGTCGGCGTGGTGGCCACCTACGTCGTCTCGAAGCTCACCGCGCCGCTGCCCGACGATCACATCGCGGCGATGTTCGGCGAAGCGGGCGAGGAAGAAGGCGCGGCACCGGCGGAGTCCGCGGTGGCGGCCAAGGACGCGGCATGAGCGACTTCTACGAGCATCTGTTCGGCGTTCGCGGCAAGGTGGCGCTGGTGACCGGCGGCACCCGGGGCATCGGCTTGATGATCGCCGAGGGGCTGGTGCGCGCCGGCGCCCGCGTCTACGTCTCGTCGCGCAAGCAGGATGCCTGCGCGGAAGCCGAGCGCCGCCTGCGCCAGTTCGGCGACTGCACCGCGATCCCCGGCGATCTGCGCGACATCGCCGGCTGCGAAGCGCTGGCGAAAGCCGTCGCCGAGCGCGAAGGGCGGCTGCACGTGCTGGTCAACAACGCCGGCCTGACCTGGAGCCTGCCCATCGACGAGTTCACCGAAAAGGCCTGGGACCGCGTTGTCGATCTGGACGTGAAGAGCCCGTTCTTTCTCGTCCCAGAAGCTGCTGCCCCGGCTGCGCGCCGCCGCCAGCGCCGAGGAACGCGCCTCCGTCGTCAACATCTCTTCGGTGAACGGCATCCGGCCGAGCGGTCTGATGAACTACTCCTACGTGGCGGCGAAGGCGGGCCTCTGCCAGCTGTCGGCGCAACTCGCCCGGGACCTGATGGACGACCACATCAACGTCAACGTCATCGCGCCCGGGCCTTTCAAGTCGAAGATGACGGCGCCGCTCTTCGCCACCGAAGAGCAAGATCGGCAAGTAACCGCCAGTTTTCCGATGAAACGCTGGGGGCGCATGGAAGACGCCGCCGGGCTGACCATCTTCCTGTCGTCCCGGGCCGGCGCCTACCTCACCGGCCAGACCATCCCCTGCGACGGCGGCGCGACCACCATCGGCTAGCGAGGCTGCTGGCGCGGTCTCGTTCTCCATTCCAGGCCAACGGTAGCAGTACGGGACGTCCCGACAGTGCCTCCGGTGCGCCCAGCAGATCCGCCAGCGCACTGTGCCCGCACCAGTGCCGGTGCAGCCGCCACTAGCTGCCGGGTGCCGGACTAGCTGGACGCCGCCAGCATCTTCAACCCGTCCAGCCAGCGCGTCCCTGGCGGCTCGGTTGGAAGACGCGGCCACCAAAGGTCGGCACTACGCATCAACGTCCACCTGCCTACTGGAAAAACAAGGGGTTGCGGATCCGAAGACTCCAGATCGCCCCGAGTTGCGACAGTCGGGCTAGCGTCCAAAGCGCCACGACGCCTGTGCCCGGAGAAACTGCGCCCTTAATTTTCTTGCAGACTGCTACCGTATACAGTAACGTTGACTGAGTGGCCTCCAACGTTCGGAAGGAGAAGCGAAGTGCATCGATCTGCGAGCGCGAGTCACCAACTCGCGCTGGATGTGTCGCAGGGCAAGGAAACTGACGGCGAACGCCTCGGGGAGGCGCGAGCGGCAGCGACTCATCGGAAACTCGAGGTTAAGGCCGCCGTAAATGAGTGGATGTCGGCCAACCTTGACGGCGTTCGTACGAAGTTGGCGCTCGGCAAGCCCTCCCAAGTCCAATACGAACCGCCAAGATCGGTTGTCCCGCTTATTGTCAAGCATGGTCGAAGCAGCCATTCAGTCGGTGAAGTCCATTTGGATGATGAACTGAATGTGGTGTGGGCAACAGAACGTGAAGCCATCGAAAGGCGCGTACAAGAGGTATGGAAGCAAGAAGGCCAACGCGAGTTTTCTGTGCGGAACTCTGCGGAGGACTTCGGGCTGTTCTACGGAGATGGAATTGAAGGTGCGGCCATGCTGGCCGATAGATCCGTGGATTTGCTGTTGACGGATCCGCCATATTCCATCAGCAGCGCCTATACGTGCGAGGGGCAGATCCCGCGCCGGCTTCGCACCAACGGGAGCGACTTCATTATGCCGAAAGGGGACTTTGGCCCGTGGGACAAGAACTTCAGTCCGGAGGAGTGGACAAACGTCGTAATGCCTAAGGTGCGCGGATGGGCAACCATCTTCTGCGCTCAAGCGCAAATTGGCACGTATGTTGACGTCCTGAGGTCGCATGGTTTCAACGCGGTGGGCACAATTGTTTGGCACAAGACCAATCCCGTTCCGTTCAACACCCGCTTCAAGCCCGTCAACGCTTGGGAAGCTGGTGTCGTTGGGAAGCGTCCTGGCACTAAGTTCCATGGGATCGGCACGGTCCACAACGTATTTACCTATAAGTCACCCTCACCCCAGCACCGAATACACCCCACGCAAAAACCTCTGGACTTGTTCCGGGAGTTGACGCGGCTGTTCAGTCAACCGGGTGATCTGGTTTTGGACCCATTTGCCGGCTCAGCCACAACGGTCTGCGCTGCTATCGAGTTGGGGAGGAAAGTGATCGCCTTTGAGAACGACGAACGCCACTACCTCGCCGCTCGCGAGAGGACGTCAACCACGCAGCTTTCGATTTAGAGACGCTCGCCATGTGTCGATGTCGTACCAACCACAGCCAATGCAGCCTTTGGCGTCCATAGCGGTTTCTCCCTGCCAATATCCATTCCCTGCATAGAAATAGCGGATGCCGAACGGCGTCCCGCGCTTCCCCGTCCTAAAGCACACCTCGCAGGCGCGGCTCTTGAGCAAATTGTGGCTGACGTTGCCGTTAGACTTCTTCAGAAGCTGAAAACGCTCACGAATGTCGTCATCGGTCATGTCTTGGTAGTTCGTTTGCTGTCTCGAAGTAACTTGGTTCCAGCGCTTCATTGGCAACTTGTGGTCCAAGGTGACTTCGTTGACGGACCGTGACACGTCGTCGACAACATCTCGGCCGCCCAATACACGGTACGCCCGAAGGGTAAGACTTGGAGGAATCCCAGCCATGTGAAGCAGCGTCGTGAATTGACCAGTCCAGCGATCATGCCGGTGGTAACGTTCACACGCCGGGCAGTATCGGGACTCGTGCTCTATCGCGAGGCCGGGGCGCTTGGCCGTTCCGCGCTTCAAGCCTTGTATTCCACCACTTCCGGCAATCTGACCGGATTCGATGTGGTCGTATGCGTGGTTGCGACAGTGCCACCGCCGGTCTTCCAACACTTCAAAAGTCTGAAGCTGCTTGGTACCCGGTGTGTGCAGCGCCTTGTATTCGCTAGCGTTCACTCGCACAAGTATGGACGAATCCCGCATCCACAACAACCCAGTGTTGGGTCTGGCCAGAACAATGCCAGTGAAGTCTCGGCCGTGTCGCGCTGGTGTTGCCGATTGCGTTCGTCCCATGGGTGAACGAAGCCTACCGCAACGACGCGCGTAACGCCTTGGACCGTGCGGCGCTGGTAGCTGCCGGGCTCCAGGCGACGTTCTGCCGCCCCTCGACAATCTGCGCCTGCAATGGTGCGCCGAACCGGCCGTCCACGGCGGCAAGAACAGCGCGCCGGGCGTGTCCGATGCGCAGGACCGGCAAGTGACCGCGAGCTTTCCGATGAAACGCTGGGGGCGCATGGAAGACGCCGCCGGGCTGACCATCTTCCTGTCGTCCCGGGCCGGCGCCTACCTCACCGGCCAGACCATCCCCTGCGACGGCGGCGCGACCACCATCGGCTAGCGAGGCTGCGCCTCAAACCGCCGCTCGCTGGCTGCCGGCCGTCGCCCGACCGCTGCTGGCAGTCTGCTTCGGCGCATCCGCAATCGCCAACTTCCAGCGGCCGGAGCGGAACCGCGACACCAGCATGGCGGCCTTGACGACGCACTCGGCAATCGTCGCGGCGAACACCCAGACCACCGGCCAGCCGAGCGCGGTGAACACCGCCGCCAGCAGACAACGGGTGAAGATCAGCCCGACGATGGTGGCGAACATCGGAAAGCGGGTGTCGCCGGCGCCGCGCAACGCGCCGCCGATGGCGAACTCGATGGCCATCAACGGCGTCGTGGCGGCCATGATGTAGGCCATGACGATGGTCAGCTCCACGGTTTCCGGCTCGTCGCCGAGGAAGAACACCGCCAGTTCCGGCGCCCAGAACGCCACCAGCAAGCCCAGCGTGGCCATGCAGGCGACGGCGTAGGTGGCGGACCGCCAGCCGCTGCGCACGGCGCCTTGCGGATCGTTGGCGCCGAGGTGCTGGCCGGCCAGCGTGGCGCCGGCGATGGAGAAGCCGAAACCCACCACGAAACAGGCCATCAGCAGGCTGGTGCCGACGCTGTAGGCGGCGAAGGCCGTGGTGCCGTAGAAGCGCCCGATGAGCATCAGGAAGACGAAGTAGCCGGCTTGGAACACCGCCACCTCCAGGCCCGCCGGGTAGCCGATGTCGAGCAGCCGCTTGAACCGTTCGCGACGGAACCAGCGGTTCGCCACGTATTTCAAGCGGAACCCCTGTCCCAGCCAGATGGCCGTCATCACCAGTGCGCCGATGCTGAAGGAGATGCCGCCGGCCACCGCCGCTCCGGCGACGCCCATTTGCGGAAAGCCGTAGCGGCCGAAGACGAAGACGTACAGCAGCGGCACGTTCAGCACGTTGACGCCGGCGCCGATCCACAGCGGCGACCAGGCGTCTCCGGCGGCGCGCAGCGCGGCGCCGAGGATGAAGTTCAGGGCGAAAGCGAGGTTGAAGGCCGACATCCAGCGTATGTTCGCGGCCGCCAGCTCGTTGGTGTGCGCATCCAGGCCGAAGATGCCGGCAACCGGGCCGGCCGCCAAGATGCCCGGCACGGTCACCAGCAGGGCGAAGACGCTGCCGGCCACCAGGCTCGCCATCGTCACCCGGCTCGCTTCGTCCCGGTCTTCAGCACCCCAGGCGCGAGCGACCAGCGCCGTGGTGCCGGCGCTGACGGCCATCAGCACCGCCTGCAGCGCGAAGAACACCCGCTGGCCAACGCCCACCGCGGCCAGCGCCTCCGGCCCCAGCGTGCCGACGAACTTCATCTGCACGACGGCCACGCCGGAGTAGAGCAGATTGGCGAGAATCGAAGGGAACGCCAGCCCGAACAACGATGTACGGTCGGCGGGGGCCGTAGCGGGGGAGGCAGAGGTTGCGACTGCGGACGGCGTCGCCTGCGTCTGGCCGGACGCCGCGCCGTCCTCGGCATCGTCGCCTCGTCGATGTGCCAGAGTCGCCATGATCCAAAGCGCGGGCTTCGCGGAAACGAGGCCCGGCTTCCTACAGCCCGTAGGCGCCTCGGAAATAGAGCAGCGGCGCGGCTTCCGGGCGAAGCGTCTCGAAGCCCAGCACCTCGCCGACGACCACGGTGTGGTCGCCCGCTTCGTGCTCGGCGGCGATGGCGCACTCCACGTAGGCGATCACGTCGGCGAGGATGGGAACTCCCGCCGCGCCGGTGCGCCAGCTCATGTCGGCGGCCTTGCCGGGCGCTGCGAACGCCTCGCTTGCCGCTTGCTGATCAGCCGCCAGCACGTTGACGCAGAAGCGCCCCGCAGCGCGCACGCGGGGCCAGCTGGTGCTCGTCCTGGCCGGACAGATGGCGATCAGCGGCGGCTGCAACGACAAGGAAACGAAGGACTGCGCGGCCAGCCCCACCAGCTGGCCGTCTTCGATGCCGGTCACCGCCACCACGCCGGTGCAGAACTGCCCCATGCAGTCGCGGTAGGCGCGGCTGTCGAAGGAAGGCCGCCCGTCCGCCGTGGCGGGCTGTTCCGACGGTTCGCCCATGGCGAAGACGGTCGTCGCCCTACGTCGCCGGCTCGGCGCGTTCCTCGGTCACCACGTCCGCCATGCCCTGCCACTCGTCCCACATGTCGATCATGGCCAGCTTGGAGCGCTGCCACGGATCGTTGCCATCCTCGAACTTCAGCCAGCCGCCGTCGAAGGCGCGGTCCGGATGATCGGTGAGGCCGCTGTTGTCGGCGACGATGCCGGGCTGGCGCTTCTTGTTGCGGATGCGGAAGATGATGCTCTGGCGCGCTTCGGCACCCTTCTCGTTGCGCGTGGCGGAGTGCGGAATGTGGTACATGGTGATGCAGGCGTCGCCTGGCCGCATGAGGATCTGCGTCGGCTTCGGCCAGCGTCGGCCGTCCGCTGTCGTCTCCGAGCGTTCGTCCAGATACTCGTTCCATACGGCGTCCGGCAGGTAGTTCATGCCGCAGCGGTTGGGCGTGTCGTGGTTCAGCCGCGGCCAGCCTGGGCCTTCCGGCCCCAGACAGCCGTTGGCTTCGTACTGCTGGCGAAAGAAGCGCTGCGTGTGGTGGTGGGCGCCCGGCAGCACGGCGGTCTGCCCGCACCCCTCCACGGTCTGGTCGTTCAGCGCGACGATGGCGAAGGCGGTGAAGCTGCCGAGGCTCAAGGTCATCTCCGGGTCCTGGAACAGCACGCCGTAGTTGTGCCCGACCACCTCCGGGCTGCGTCCGATGTCGCCCTTCGGGCCGGTGGCGAAGTGGCGCAGGTAGATTTCCTCCGGCGTGCCCTTCTGCACGTCCTGGGGCGCGGCCATGGTGATGTTGCCGTCCATGTGGATGCCGGCGGCGTAGTAGGGGATCTCCTGGTCGCGATAGCCGAGCGACGTGAACTGATCGCCCGGCTGCCGCACCGGGTTGATCGCCACCTGGCAGTTGACGGGCACGTCGAACCGCCCCATCGCCTCGTGCAGAATCGGCGTCAGCGAGGAAGCGTTCAGCAAGTCCGTCATCGGCTTGCGCGGCCCCACGTACTCGCCTTTCTTCCGTTCGCGCAAGCAGCGCAGCGCTGCCTCCACCAGATGATCGGCAACGGCGTTCTTCAAGACGATGAAGCCGTCGCGGTAGAACTGCCGTTTCTGCGCCACCGTCATCGCGGGCGGTGGCGCGTCCGATGCGCTCGCGGTCATGCACCCTCCACGTCTGGCACGATTCGACGCCTTCCGCGTCAACGGCAAAGCGTCCCCGTTTCCCGTTGCCGCGTCAAGGGCGCGTCTTGTCCACTTGTCCAAGCTGAGCCAGCCGGGCCAGAACAGTCCGGCGAGGTCGTGGTAGTGTTGGCGGCGATGTCTGGGCTGACCTTCAAGTTTCTGTTGGCCGTGGCGATCGCCGCCGTCGCCGTGCTGGGCGGGCTGATTCCGCTGCTGACGGGCCGCCGGGCGGGTCGGGATCGGTTCTTCTCGCTTGGCAACGCGTTCGCCGGCGGCTTGTTCCTAGGGGTTGGTTTCATGCACTTGCTGCCGGAAGGGTTCGAGCAGCTCGCGGCCTTCGAGTATCCGCTCGCGGCGCTGCTGGCGGCGTCGGGGTTCGGCGCGCTGCTGCTCATCGACCGCGTTCTGTTCAACGACCTCGACGTCGTCGATGCGTCGTCGCGCTCGGTGTACCCCTATCTGCTGCTGGCGCTGCTCTCCTTGCACTCCGTGATCGCCGGCATCTCGCTGGGGCTGGAGCCGCATGTGCTGGCGTCGCTGGTGCTGCTGCTGGGCATTCTCTGCCACAAGGGGGCGGCGGCCTTCGCCCTGATGGTGAGCGCGCATGCCGGCGGCATGCCCGTCGGCCATCGGAGGGCCGTGTTGGCGGCATTCGCCGCCATGACGCCGCTTGGCGTGCTGGCCGGCGCGTTCGCCGTCGATCTGCTGCAAGCGGGCGAGCACGAGACCGCGCTGTTCGAGGGGAGTTTCAACGCGCTGGCGGCGGGAACCTTCATCTACATGGCCATCCTCCACATCATCGACGCGGAGCTGGCCAGCCGCGAATCCCGCGTCGCCAGGTTCGTGGCCAGCTCCATCGCCGGCGACGACGACGTGCCGATGCCCCTCGCGGACGACGACCGAACGGCGAAATTCGTCCTGGTGGCGGCAGGCATCGCCGTGATGGCGCTGTTGGCGTTGACGCACACCCGCTAGGCGGTGTCCGCCTCGCCAAACCCGTTGCAGCAGTTGCATGTCCTGCCAAGCCGCCGTCGTTCAAGTCGCGGTGCCGAGGCCGCTGCACCGCACCTTCGACTACGCGGCGCCTGCGTCCGCTCCGGCGCCGGCCGTCGGCGCTCGTGTGCGGGTGCCCTTCGGTCGCTCGAAGGTCGTTGGCGTGGTTGCCGGCCGGCGCGAGGCGTCGTCCCACGCCTTGAAGGCCATCGAGCAGGTGCTGGATGCCGAGCCGCTGCTGACGCCGGATCTCGTCGACCTGGCCGATTGGCTCGCGGCCTACTACCACCATCCCATCGGCGAGGTCTACGCGACGCTGCTGCCCGCCAGGGCGCGCCAGGGCCGCGAGGCCGTCGCCAAGCAGGAGTGGGCCTGGACGGCGAGCGCAAGCGCTGTTGCCGCGGAACTCGATCGCGCACCGAGACAGCGGCAAGCGCTGGGGCGTTTGCTGCAGCTCGGCCAGGTGCTGGACGCCGAAGTTTCGGCGCTGGGCATCGAGCGGCGTTCGCTTTCGGCGCTGCAAGAGAAGGGGCTGGTCGCGAAATGCGCCGTGAAGCCGCTGGCGCCGCGTCTTTCGGCCACGAGCGTGCAGCCCACCCCTGCCCAGGACGCGGCGATCGCCGCCATTTGCTCCTCCCTGGCAACGCCCACCACCCACCTGCTCGACGGCGTGACCGGCAGCGGCAAGACCGAGGTGTACATGCGCGTCATCGCCGGGGCGCTGGAGTCCGGCGGCCAGGCGCTGCTGCTGGTGCCGGAGATCGCCCTGACGCCGCAGACCGTGGCGCGTTTCCAAGAGCGTTTCGGCGCTGCCGCCACCTTGCACTCGGGCGTTTCGGACGCGCAGCGCTTCAACACCTGGCTGCACTGCGCCGACGGCACGCACAAGGTGGTGATCGGCACCCGTTCGGCGGTGCTGGCGCCGTTCGCCAACTTGCGCGTCATCGTCGTCGACGAGGAACACGACGGCTCCTTCAAGCAGCACGACGGGCTGCGCTATTCGGCCCGGGACGTGGCCGTCAAGCGCGGGCAGATGCTGTCCATTCCGGTGGTTCTGGGCAGCGCCACGCCGTCGCTGGAATCGCTGGCCAACGTGCGCCGGCGGCGCTATCGCTACTCGCGGCTGGCCGAGCGGGCCGGCGGCGCTTCCATGCCCGTCTATCGCGTGCTGGACATCCGCGGCACGCGCTTGGATCGCGGCTTCAGCCCCGTGCTGCACGACGCCATCGAGCGACACCTCGCGGCAGGCGGCCAGGTGCTGGTCTTCATCAATCGACGGGGCTTCGCGCCGGTGCTGCTGTGCAGCCACTGCGCCTGGCGATCCCAGTGTCCGCACTGCGATGCGAGACTCGTCTACCACCGCACGCCCGGACAGCTGCGCTGCCATCACTGCGGCTTCCGTCAAGCCGCGCCGAAGCGCTGCCCCGACTGCGGCAGCGAGGAGCTGATACCGGTCGGCACCGGCACCCAGCGCGCCGAGGAGGCGCTCGCCGAACGGCATCCCGGCGTGCCGCTGCATCGGATCGACCGCGACACCATGCGCAGCGTTCGGCAAATGGAGGCGGACCTGGCCGCCGTCAACGCCGGCAGAGCGGCCATTCTGGTCGGCACGCAGATGCTCGCCAAAGGCCACCACTTTCCGAACGTGACGCTGGTCGCGGTGCTGAACGCCGACGCCGGGTTTCTCGCCGCGGACTTCCGGGCGCCGGAACGCACCGCCCAGCTGATCGTGCAGGTTGCCGGGCGCGCCGGACGCGCCGAGCGCCCTGGCGAAGTGTGGATCCAGACGTTCGATCCGCAAAACCCCAATCTCGTCGCGCTGCTGCGTTCCGGCTACCACGGCTTTGCCGCCAACGAGCTGAACCTGCGCTCGGAGGCGCGGATGCCGCCGTACGCTTC
Organism: Candidatus Azotimanducaceae bacterium; assembly: GCA_965199875.1. Classification (GTDB taxonomy): domain Bacteria; phylum Pseudomonadota; class Gammaproteobacteria; order Pseudomonadales; family Azotimanducaceae; genus VXYL01. The sequence continues at coordinate 2,394,968 of OZ241346.1, forward strand.
GCTGGCCATCGTGCGCGCGGAAAGCCGCCGCGAAGCCGCAGCCGGCGAGCTGCTTGCCCAGGCGGTCGATCGGCTCGCCGCGCCGGGCGTTGAACTGCTTGGCCCTGCGCCGGCGCCGCTCGCTCGCCGCGCGGACCACTACCACGAGCAGGTCATGGTGCTCTCCTCCCGCCGCGCCGACCTGCATCGGGCGCTCGGCCGGCTTGAACAGGCCGAACTGGCGGCTGCTGGCGTGCGCTGGTCCGTCGATGTCGATCCGTTGGACGCCTACTAGGCGCAGCCTGGCGCCGTCGACGAAAGAGCCGCTACGAGCGAAACGCGCGCATGGCCGTGGTCTCGCTGGTCTCGAATCCGTCTTCCGCGCGAGTCACGAACAGCGCTGCCAAGCCGCGTTCTTCGGCGAAACGGGTACCGGCCTCGGCGCCAAGCACCAGCAGCGCCGTCGCGTAGGCGTCCGCCAGCAGCGCGGTCCGCGCCACCACGGTCACCGACGCGAGGCGATGCGAGACCGGCCTGCCGCTGCGCGGGTCGACGACGTGCGAGACGCGCTTGCCGTCGCGTTGCCGAAACTGCCGGTAGTCGCCGGAAGTCGCCACCGCGCCTTGGGTCAGAACGAGCGTCGCCAATGCCTGCTCTCCAGAGGGCGACTCGATGCCGATCCGCCACTTGGTGCCGCCCGGAGCAACCCCGGCAACGCGAATCTCGCCGCCGAGTTCCACCAGGTACGAGGAGCAGCCGGACGCTTGAAGCACTTCGGCCATTTGGTCAACCGCATAGCCCTTGGCAATGGCGGAAAGATCGAGTTGCAGCGGCGCCAGTTTCTGCAAGAGAGGCGGCGCGGACCGATGGCGCAGATTCCTATAGTCCACAAGGGCCCTCGCCGCGGCCACCGCCGCCTCGTCCGGCCACTCCTGCGCAGCTTCTGCGCCGAAGCCCCACAGCGACACCAAGGGCGCAACGGTGGCGTCGAAGGCGCCCCCGGTCGCGCTGGAAATCTCGCTGGCAGCCTCCACGACCTGCACCAGCTCGGCAGAGACCGCCACTTCCTCGCCCACCGATGCGCGATTGAAGACGGACAGCTCCGAGTGCGGGTCGTAGGTGGACATCCGTGCGTCGATGCGCCGCAGCGCGTCGGCAAGGAGCGGCGCCGGCAGCGAACCCGGGCAATCAGCTTCGACGCGATAGCTGGTGCCCATCGCCGGCCCGATCACCCGATCGAAGCCGCAGCCGGCGAGCAGCAGCGCCATCGTCAAGCCGCCAAGCCGTGCTGTCAGCGCTGCCAAGGACGCTTTGCCTCCGCCATCATCCACGAGCGACGGGTCTGGTTCCTGTGCCCTGCCGTCCAGTGGCACAGCATAGCCGCGGCAGGAAGCACGAAGCTGGTCGTCGGCCACCGCCGCACGCCTGCTGCTACAATCGCCCGGTGGCTGCGACCCAAGTTCCCAACGCCGATGACGGCAGCCAGCCCCTGGCAGCGCTGGACCTCGGCTCCAACAGCTTCCATCTGATCGTCGCCCAGTACCGCGACAGCGGCACGCAAGGGGCGAACGGCGGGCGGCTGCAGATCGTCGACCGGCACCGAGAGATGGTGCGCCTGGCCGAGGGCCTGGACGCCGACAACGAACTCTCGGCCACCGTCGCCGACCGGGGGCTCGCCTGCTTGGAACGCCTCGGCCAGCGCATTCGCCACTTGCCCAGGCACAACGTCCGCGTGGTGGGCACGAACGCCCTGCGCAAGGCGCGCAACGGCTGGCAGTTCATTGCCGATGCGGAGCGCGTGCTCGGACACCGGGTGGAGATCGTCAGCGGGCGCGAAGAGGCGCGGCTGATCTACCTGGGCGTCTCCCACTCCCTGGAGCCCGCCAGCGACGAGGAGTCGCGCCTGGTGGTGGACATCGGCGGCGGCAGCACCGAGCTGATACTGGGGCGGCAGTTCCAGCCGCGGCTGATGGAAAGCCTGTACATGGGCTGCGTGGGCATGTCGGCGGCCTTCTTCGGCGACGGCGCCATCAGCGCCAAGCGGTTCGTCAAGGCCGAGAACGCGGCGCGGCAGGAACTCGAGGTGGTGCAGGGAATCTACCGCGCCCGTGGCTGGGACATCGCCATCGGCGCCTCCGGCACCTTTCTGGCCGTCCACCAGGCCATCTTCGAGCTGACCGGCGAGCGCGGCATCACCGCGCAAGGGCTGGCTGCCTTGAAGCAGCATCTGGTCGACGCCGGGCAGGTGGAGGCGATGGGCCTGCCGTCCGTCGGCGAGGAACGCGCACCGGTCTTCCCGGGCGGGCTCGCCATCGCCGCAGCGGTGGTGGACGCGCTTGGCATCGACGCCATGACCGTTACCGACGGCGCTCTGCGCGAGGGGCTGCTGCACGACTTGCTGGGCCGTCTCTACACCCAGGACATCCGCGAAGCCACGGTGACGGACCTGCAGCAGCGCTACCACGTCGACACCGATCATGCTTCACGGGTTGCGCACACCGCCGGTCGGCTGCTGGATCTGGCGTCCTGGCGCGCCCTTGCCAAGTTGGCGGAAGCGACGCTTGCGAGCGGCGTCGGCAGCGCCAACGGCGGCGTGGAGACGGCGCTTTCCGGCAGCAGCGCGGCAAGACACCTGCGCTGGGCGGCGATGCTGCACGAGATCGGCCTGGACATCGCGCACAGCCAGTACCACAAGCACGGCGGCTATCTGCTCGACAACATGGACCTGCCGGGCTTCTCGCAGCCGGAGCAGCACAGCCTGGCGGCATTGGTGCGCTGCCATCGACGCAAGTTTCCCATGGCCGAGCTGCGCGGGTCGCCAGGCCTGGTGGCGCTCGGCATCGTGCTGCGGCTGGCCGTCGTGCTGCACCGCTCGCGCACCGACGCGCCCCTGCCGGAGCTGACCGTTGCAGTGGCACCGAACGGCCGCGAGGTGGAACTGCAACTGCCCGCCGAGTGGCTGGCCGCCAACCCGCTCACGCGACTGGACCTCGAACAGGAAGCGAACTATCTGGACGTCGCGTCCGTGGGGCTGACGCTGACCGGGCGGTAGGCGGCGACGCCGGGCGCCGCAAACCGCGCACAAGAACATCCGAAGGAGGAGGGCGAAATGGTCTGGGAAGCGGAACTCGAAGAACTGCAGCGGCGGCGCGCGTTCGCCGAGCAGATGGGCGGCGACGCCGGCATCGCCGAACAGCGGCGCCGCGGCAAGCTCACGGTGCGCGAACGCATCGACGCGCTCGCCGACCCCGGGTCGTTCCAGGAGATCGGCCAGCTGGCCGGCGCGGCCTCCTACGACGGCAACGAACTGACCCACGTGCGCCCGTCGAACATGGTCATCGGGCTGGCCGACATCAACGGCCGCAAGGCGGTGCTGACCGGCGGCGACTTCACCGTGCGCGGCGGCGCTTCGGACGCCTCCATCGGCAACAAGGGCGGCCACTCGCAGAAGATGGCGCTGGACTGGCGCCTGCCCTACGTGCGCCTGCTCGACGCCACCGGCGGCAGCGTCAAGACCTTCGAGCAGATCGGCCGCACCTACATTCCCACCAATCCGGTGACGCCGGGCGTCGAGGACCTGCTCTGCCGCGTGCCGGTGGTGGCCGCCGTGCTGGGTTCGGTGGCCGGTCTGCCGGCGGTGGACTCCTGCCTCGCCCACTTCAACGTCATGGTCAAGGGCATCAGCCAGGTGTTTCCGGGCGGCCCGCCGGTGGTGAAGGCGGCGCTCGGCATCGACATCAGCAAGGAGGACCTCGGCGACGAACGCAGCCAGGTGTTCGAGAGCGGCGTCATCGACAACCTGGCCGACAGCGAAGCCGAGGCGTTCGAGATGGTCAAGCGGTTCCTGGGCTATCTGCCGGACAATGTCTGGCGCATGCCGCCGCGAATCGAGAGCGGCGACGACCCGGAGCGGCGGGACGAGTTTCTGCTCAAAGCCATCCCGCGGGAGAAGCGCCGGGTCTACGACGCCTACAAGATCCTCGACGCGGTGCTGGACCGAGGCTCGTTCTTCGAGATCACGCCGCACTACGGGCGCTCGCGCATCGTCGGCCTGGCGCGGCTGGACGGCTATCCCGTCGGCGCGATGATCAACAATCCGAAGCGCCTCGGCGGCTCCATGGACGTGGCCGCCGGCACCAAGGTGATCCGCTTTCTGCAGCTGTGCGACACCTTCCACCTGCCGATGATCTACTTCGCCGACGAGCCGGGCTTCATGGTCGGCCCGGAGCAGCAGCGGCAAGGCATCGTGCGCGCCGGCGCCAAGATGCTGTGCGCGACGCTGCGCACGCGCATGCCTTGGATGTCGATCATCATCCGCCAGCTCTACGGCGTTGCCGGGCAGTGCCACGACCGCCCAAGCGGCATGTTCAAGCGCGTCGCCTGGCCGTCCGGCCACTGGGGTTCGATGCACATCTCCGGCGGCGTCTCGGCCGCCTACCGGCGCATCATCGCCGAGGCGGACGACCCGCAAGCCAAGCAGGCGGAGATCGAAGCGCGCCTCGAAGCGCTGTCGTCGCCGTTTCGCACCGCCGAGGCATTCAACATCGAGGACATCGTCGATCCCCGGGAGACCCGGCCGATGGCGTGCGAGTTCGTGCGCATGGCGCAGCCGCTGCTGGAAACCCAGCTCGGGCCGAGCCCCACGCCGTACATGCCGTAGCAGAGCGCAGTCGGTTGACGCCAGCATTCACGACGCTGATCGACGCCGGCGACTTGGCCGCCTTTGCGCCCGCCGATGCGCGCATCTTCGACTGCCGTTTCGACCTGCAAGACCCGGCTGCGGGCGAGGCGCGATTCGCCGCCGGCCGCATTCCGGGTGCCGTCTATCTGCATCTGGAACGCGATCTCAGCGCCCCGGCGCTGCCCGGACGCGCCGGCCGGCACCCGCTTCCCGCCCTCAAGGCCGTGCGGCGCCTCCTGCGTGCCCACGCCGTAGCCGAGACCACCCAGGTGGTGGCCTACGACGACAGCGGCGGCATGGTCGCGGCGCGCTTCTGGTGGATGGCGCGTTGGGCCGGACACTGGCGTGCGGCAGTGCTGGACGGCGGCTACCGGGCGTGGCTGCAGCGAGAGGCATCCCATGCGAATGCGCCGTCGCCACGTGCGCACCTCGCGTCAACCAGCGGGAAACCACGCCCGACGAAGCCGTCGCAGGCCACCATGCGGACGGTTCGCGAGTGCCTGCAAGACGGCAGCCGAACGCTGCTCGACGCTCGCGCGGCAGAGCGATTCCGCGGCGATGTCGAACCCATCGACGCCGTTGCCGGGCACATCCCCGGCGCCATCAACGCGCCGTACCAAGGCAATCTCGATGCCGATGGCCGATTCCTCGGTCGCGCCGCCCTGCGCGCCCGGTTCGAGGCGCTGCTGGCCTCGGCCGGCGGCAAGCCGGCGATCTGCTACTGCGGCTCCGGCGTCAGCGCCGCCCACAACGTGCTGGCGATGACCCACGCCGGGCTTGAAGAACCCGCGCTGTACGTCGGATCGTGGAGCGAGTGGATCACCGACCCAGCCAATCCCGTGGCCACGGGCAGAGGCGCCGGCAAGGCCGAGTGAATCCACGCGCCTGCAGCCAGCGCTTGCAGCGGCAGCGTCTTCGGGCTTTGCGATCCATCAATCCCTACTGCCTTTTTCCAAAGAAAAAAAGCCCCGCAGTTCCGAATAGGGCAGCACACCGCCCAGCGGCTCGAAAGACGGCCGCTGTTTGCCGGTTCGCCAGCCGAAAGCGAGCAGGCCCGGGGTTTCGGCCAGCGCTTGGTAGTCTGCCACTTCCACCACGCGCAGCCACGGGTAGGGCCACGCTCGGCCTTCTAGGCGTTCCTTCGCCGCGTCGATCAACCGCGTGGCGCTGGCGCGATGCGAAGGCAGGTGGTACGCCTCGATGGACACGCCTTGCCACTGCTCCCGCGCTACCGCGTAGCGGCCCGAATGGATGTAGACCACCGGCGGCACGACTTGCTGCGCCTGGTAGTCGAAGTAGCTTCGCCCTTCTTCCTTCCAGTGTCGAAGGAGCAGCCCGGGCGCCACGGCGATGCGGTCCACGGTGGTGCTGACGCGGACGCGAAAGGCGATGCCCCTGCCTGGCTCGCCTTCGGAGGGCGCAGAGGACGAGTCGCCGAAGGCGGGCAGAACGTCGGCGCTGCGCAGAAAACTGGCGCTGCTTGGAGTGGCCGTCCGCCTTGCTCTCGGCCCAGGCGCGAGGGCGAGGCCGGCCTCGAAGTCGACGCGCAGCGTTTCGGCAGGTTCCAAAGGGCGATTGAGGCGGTAGTGCAGCGCGTCTTCGCTGCGCTGGGTCAACTCGCCGGTCAGGTCAATGCGGCTGATCGTCAGCCCCGGCGGAATGCCGATGCGCAGTACCGGCACGGATTCGTCGCCGCGATTGACGACCACCGCGGCGCCCCGGCTGGCGACGATTCGGTCGTTGGGGTAGACATCCACTTGCACGTCCAGGGACGACAGCCGGGGCTGTGGCATCGTGGCAAGCCCAACCTCCGTGCCCGCCTCCCGCACGTCGTCGCCAACGGTTTCGACGACGATCCACGCTCCGGAGACCGTCCACACCAGGAACCCGCCCCAGCCCACGGCGATGAGGTTCGGCGTTAGTCGACGTGCCGTGCGCCGCCAGGACGAACCGGGGCGCGGCCGGATGAACACCCGCGCAACGGCCAGCAGGAACGCGCAGAATCCAGTCCAGTAGATGCCGACGGCCACCTGCCAATAGAGCACGTCGGCGTAGCCGTCGACCTCGGAGACTGGCCACAGCGGAGTGCCGAACCGAATCAACACGTGGTCGAACAGGCGACTGCCGAGATAGAGCGCCACGATGGCGCCGGCCACCAGCCAGCGCTCTCCAGAACCAGACCACGGGCTCGCCGGCTTGCGTCGGCCCGCAACGACCGCCTGCACCGCTGCCGCCAACGCGCCGAAGTGCAGCAGGTGCCAGCCCAAACCAACGAACAAGCCCGCACCGTAAAGCGCTAGCTGCAACTCGCCGTGGCCGCTCCAGCATTGATAGGCGATGCCGGCGAGCGCCGCCAAAGTCGACGCGGCGAGAACAACCACCGCCAAGGCGCCGACCCTCGCCGCCAAGGCCACGCCGCTGCGCACGGCGGGCATGGCGACGCTGCCATAGAGCACCAGCGCCGCCGCCAGGAAACCGAAGTTGGCGTGCGCCACATCGACCACCAGCCGCGTGTTCGCCGCGGCGGTGCGCAGTCCAAGCGCCAGGCCGCCCGCGAAGTTGCCGAGCCCTAGCGCCAGCAGCAGCAGACACGGCCAGCTTGCGGCCACGCGCAAATCGCGCCACAGGAACTTCGCCCAGCGAACGAGGCACCGGCCGGCCGGCGACGCGCCATCGGGCACCGCCGAGGGTTCGCTATACTGCTGCTTTGCGTTTGGAGGAACCATGAATCGCAGAAACTTCGTTCGCCGTTCCGCCGCCGCCATTCCGCTGCTTGCTCTGGGAGGCAATCGGCTGTGGGCGGCGGAAGCCTTGCCCAAGGTGGAGGAGAGCAACGCCATCGCCCAGGCGCTTGGATACGTTCACGATGCCACAACCAGCCCGAAACGCACCAGCGAAGAACAGAAGACCCAGTTCTGCGACAACTGCCTGCACTACGGCGCGTCGGCAGAAGAAGACGGCTGGGGAACCTGCGCGCTGATTCCAGGCTATCTGGTTGCCGCCAAGGGCTGGTGCATCGTCTGGGTGGCGAAGCCGACGTAGTGGCGCGAAGTCAACGCGGAGTTGCGGAAGTCCGGTTTAGCGGTATTCGGCTTCAAGCAGCGCACCGTGCAGTGACGGTGCCTAGGCTGCGAGGAGTTGGCTCTGCGCCGCTTTCAGGAAACGGCACCGCGTTCGGCGTCTCGTCGGCGAGACGGCGTCAAGCCCAATTCCCGCCCGCAGGATTTTCTCCTGCCTGATCGAGAACGTAGTTCATCAGGGACGGTATCCCAGCGCTCCAAGCGACCGGAGCGCCTTGGCCCGGCGGGCACCAGACGTAGCCTAGGCGGTTCAAGCCCTCGAGCGTGGCGAATCGTTCGGCGGCGTCCTCAAGGCCGGTTGCGGCAAGCGCGGCGTCCAACTCCTGCTCCGACGCCGTGGCGTCCGGACGGAGAAACAGCGGCGCCGCGGCGACGGCCGCGGACGTCAGACCGGTGCCACGCAACTCCATGTAGCGGCTCTGGTAGTAGTCCGCTACCCAAGCGGCCACCTCCGGCCGCGCCGCGGCGACTGTTTCCGCCGTCAGTTCGCTTGCGCCTGTCGCCAAGTGGCGTTGCCACAGGGCGTCGCCCCAAAGTTGCAGGAAGTAGGGGTAGCACTGGCTGTCCTCGACGACAGCTTCCAGGGCACCCTCCTCGATGCGCACGTCGTGCGCCTGCAACGGTTCGACCAAGGCAGCGCGGGCGGCGGCGGGGTCGAGGCGGCCAACGCCGAGCAGACCAGCCCCGAGACGCGACCAGAACGACGCATCCATTGCCCCGAGGTGCGCCGCCAGTCCGGGCGTTCCGGCCAGCACGAGCAGAAACGGCGCCTCGGCGCGCACTTGCTGACTGGCGTTGAGCAGCAGGCTGCCTAGGCCGAGGTCCAGCGTGTGCGCTTCGTCGAGCAGGAGCGCCATCGGCTTGCGGCGACAGTGCGCCAAGAGCGCGCGCTTGAAGTTGCGCTCCTGTGACGGCGACCACTCTGCCGAACCCACCGACGCGATGCCGACCTTGCGCGGCAGCAGCCTGCCGATGCCCCGCCGGGGCACGACGGCGTCGGTCAGCCCGCCCGCGTCCGCAATCTCCCCCGGCGTCAGCGACACGACATCCACGCCGGACGCGCTCTCGCACGTCGTCCTGAACCAGTTCAGAAGCGCCGTCTTGCCATTGCCGCGCGGCCCCACCAGAACCACGTTGTGCGGCGGCGCTACACCACGCACGAGATGGCCAAGGCAGCGGCTGAGCACGGCCTGTTGTGCGCTTCGCCCGGCGAGGGCCGGCGGCAACGCGCCATCGCCAGGGACGAAGAGGAGTGGTTGGCTGGCGTTCATGGCACGGCAGTATATGCTTCGGTCGGTCGCACCGACGAGTCTGTCGAAGGAAGGAAGAACCATGCACTGCACATTGACGTTGGACTACTGGCTGGACGACGGATGGTACGTCGGCAAGCTCCGCGAAGTGCCCAACGTGTTCAGCCAAGGCAAGAGCTTGGCTGAACTCAGGGCCAACATCCAAGACGCCTACCGGCTCATGGCAGAGGAAGCACCGTCGCTTCCCGTAGCGACGTACCGCTCGACCGAAGTGCAGGTGAGTGCGGGTTGAAGCGTTGATTCGTCACCTTGACGTTGCGTGCAGGCCGGTGGCCACCCCGATGCTCTCTTTAACAGCCTTGAAGCTCTCCCGCGCCTGTGCCACGGCTTGCTCGAAACGAGTTGAAAGCTCGCTCGCTTGTTCTACCAGCGTCTGCGGAACACTCAGCATGGTCAATGTGCGCTCGTTGAATCGAGGATGGTGGCCGCCTTCCTGTGCCGCGGCCAGGATCGCCTGAACGGGCCCGCTCAGGAGGAACGGCGCCAAAAACGCGATGCTGGCGTCGTCAACAGATTCGAGCACGAAGAACTCCGTGCTGCAAAGCACTTCCACATTGGGCTCTTGCGTAGCGAACAGCCCTGAGTCCACCCACGCGACTTGACGCAAGTAAGGGCGCAGCCGCGAGATGATCACCTGACGCGGACGAATACGCTTTTTCGCACTGCGGATGTCGGCGCCGGAGACAGGTTGCTTGTCGGCGGCAATGAGGCCGTTCTTGGCATCGCCAGTATCCAACACCAAGAACTGTCCTGTGCCGGCATTCTTGGCATCTACCTGATCGCGGCGAACATGGACGAAGTCGCCGAGGCAAGGGCCTACTTCCTTCGCTCGTCGCCGCGGGTCGTAGCGCTCCGGAGCTAGAACCCAACCCTCTTCCAGCCGGGCAATGTCGAGCACGGCGCCGATCGCCACTTAGACGCCCCAGCCCACGTCATGGGTGCGCGTGAACTCGGCCATGCGCTCAACGACGCTCTCGAGATCGTGGTCCGCCCGGTGCCAAGCTGGATCTTGGACCGACGCGCCGGGCCGCTCGCGGGTCTTGCCCGTGGAATCCTTGCCCGACGACTCGCTAAGCAGGAACAAGACCGGCTCGTTCGCCGGCCGTCGCATCGGCTTGGCGCGCTTCACGCCGAAGAGCACGCTGGCTTTCTGATGCGTGTGCGGCAGGAAAGCGCGGCGGTCGAGACCAAGCACGGCAACGACACGCACATGCTGGACCAGCCACTCGCGCAGATACGCCCAACTCGCGCTGCCGAGCTTGTTGTGCGGCAAGACCACGCCCAGCCTTCCCCCCGGCCTGAGCAGCTGCACGCAGCGCTCCAAAAAAAGCACGTCGCGCTCGATGCGACGGTTCCGCCTTGCGACCTCGTAGCATCCAAGCAGCCCCGGCTCGCGGATTTCCCCTGCGAAGGGCGGGTTGGTGAGGATCACGTCAAAGCCCGGGAACTTGCGTGTCTTGGACCGTATCAGGTCTTCAATGGTCAGCCGGGGTGCTCCATTGCCGGCGCCGTCAAAGAGATCTCCCGCGCCCAATGGCACTAAGCTATTGATTTGGTGGAAGTTGGTATGGTCGTCGCCGGCAACGAGCATGAGTGCCTTGGCGACTTGCACCGCGCGCTTGTCGAAGTCGCATCCCCAGAGCTTCGTCGCGCAGTACTGGCGCACTGGAATCTTCAAACGGGCCATGTTGTGGTTGAGGACATGCACCAAAAACCCGCCCGATCCGCACGCCGGATCCAATACGGTTTCCGCCGGCAGCGGATTGACGATCCGCACGCAGCACTCGACGACCTGCCGTGGCGTAAAGTACTGCCCCTTCGCCCCCTTGGCGACGCGCCCGACCAAGAACTCGAAGAATCCGTCCAGCACCTCGAAGTTTGATTCGCAAATCGAGCAACCGGCAAGCGCCTGCACGCAGATGGCCAAATGTTCTGCGGTTAGCCGAGAGCGCGCATCGCCGTCGACAATCCCCGGCCACTGCGCCGCTGCTTTCGCGAGCAACTCGTTCACCAGCGCCGTCGTCTCGGCTGGCGATTCAAGCACGGCGAAACGAGCGCCCCGCTCCGCGAACTTCTCGGCGTAGAGCTTGGCGACAAGGATCTTGAAAATCTCCTGGAACTCGTCCTCGCCCGAGTTGGCGAGGACCAGCTCTTGAAGGCGCCCGACGATGCTCTCCCAGTCGCCAGCCTTGATTTGGTGCCGCTTGGCCATGCCTTACGTTGTAGACCACCCATACCGACCACTGCAGCTGTTCCTGCGAAACACGGCACTGCTCATGCGGCCAAGGGCGACTGGCCGGAGCCTTGGATGATTCCTTGAGAGGCGTTGCGCTTCGGCGTTACCGGAGGGCGGTTGTCGTTCTATTGGTGTCCACACCGTGGATTGGAGTCCTCGCTTGGATACACCCCTTTCGTTCTCAGCCTTGGCCCTGGCTTGACCTGCCCTCGCTGTTTGACATCAGGATAAGCTGGGGACGTTGTCTTTACCAAATCTCTTCTAGGAAGTTCAAAATAGACGTATTTTTGTGGCATAGTCGATTCTGTTTCGAGTCATTCCCCGGGACCAAGAATCCGACTTCGACTCCATAGAGCTTCGATATCTCGGAAGCCAAGTCGCCGAGTGTATACGCATGCTTACGAGGCACCTTAGCACGATGGTTTTTGAGATGCATTTTACCGTTGACGACTTTGCCCGCGTCGTTAAGGACTACTATGGAATTGACGGGGAATTTGTAGTCCCTCTGAATTTCTTCGCATAGCGAAGTGATGGAAAAGTCACCGGTTACGTCCGGTATTGGGACTTCGATCCGTGGCCGCACTTCCGCCGATACCGTACGACGGGAAACAGCACCTATGGTGTCTAGGTTCGAGTCTGCACTCTTCGACCAATCGAACGAATGGTGCAGGTGCTCGTCGTCCGAATAGTCGACGGATGAGGGAGCGGAAATCATGGAAGTAACCCAATCCCAGACAGTCCTAGGGCGGTCTGTCGGCGATTTCTCCAGTGCTTTACCTAAGCTCGAAATGAATGGACTGGAGTTCCCTTGAAGCTCGCCACGCATCCGATCCCTGTCGTCAAGCAAACCGCCAAACAATGCCTCGTAGGAAACCAACGCCAATTGATACATGTCGTATGTCCTATCTTGGTTGTGGACGTCGTCCCATTCGGGAGGTCGGTAGCCACGGGCCCCGCCTACAAGTGTGGGGTTAGAATCCAACCTCCTAGCTAATCCAAGATCAATGAGAACGGGGCGCCATCCCCCGTCCAGTAGCATGATGTTATCCGGCTTGATGTCGCGATGGATCAATCCGCTGTCATGGATGTGCCTTACACCATCGCAAAGCGGTAGGAGCATCGATCGCCAACGATCTGGAGTTAGCTGACCCTCCTCGTCCAGCGCGTCTTGAAGTGACTTACCTTTAAGGTAGTCCATCACGATAACACCGTGATCGTGGTCTCGAGGCGGTAGGCCGTCCACAGCCGCCACGACACGACCTCAAATACCGTTACGACATTGCTGTGGTCTCCTGCTGCCGCCAGTTTGTCGGCTTCCCGCACAGCTCTCTCGTAGTCATCAACCAGCTTCAGGGCGTACCGCTGAAACCCCCTGGTTGCGAGGAAAGTCTCGCCTTGGGCACCCGAGCCTAGCTGCCTATCGATCTTGTACTTGTCCACATGGACCCGTTTGCCGGCGGCGGTTCATTCATGCCCTCCGATCGTGTGCGATGGCCGCGAGGTCGGTGAGAGCAGGGCCGCCGCTGGCGGCCCCGACTCCGCGGATCTCCGTCACCCCCGCTCGTCAATCGCCTCCAGCACCCTTGGCGGCGACAGCGGCAAATCGTCAATGCGGAATCCCAACTGATCCCGCACCGCGTTCGAGACCGCCGCCAGCGGCGCGACGATCGGCGTCTCGCCCACGCCCCGCACCCCATACGGGTGGGACGGGTTCGGCACTTCGACGATCTGGGTGTCGATCATCGGCATGTCGGACGCCACGGGCACTCGGTAGTCGAGGAAGCCGGCGTTCTCCATCACGCCGTCCTTGTCGTAGATGTACTCCTCGTTCAGTGCCCAGCCGATGCCTTGCACGGCGCCGCCTTGCATCTGGCCTTCCACGTAGGAGGGGTGAATGGCGCGGCCGGCGTCCTGCACAGCGGTGAAGGCGAGCACGTCCGTCTTGCCGGTTTCGGTATCCACCTTCAAGTCCGTCCAGTTCACGGAGAACGAAGCGCCGGCGCCTTGGGCGTTCAGGCTGGCCCGGCCCAGGAGCGGGCCGCCGGTGCGGCCGGCGCCGCGGGCGATGTTGGCCAGCGAGAGGGGCTTCACGTCGGCGTTCACGCCGGGCTTCGGCACTGCTTCGCCATCCACCCAGTCCACCTGGTCGACGTCCAGATCCCAGGTGAGGGCGGCGCGTTCCTTGCACTGGGCGATGATGTCTTCGCAGGCCTGCACCACGGCCATGCCGGTGGCGAAGGTGGTGCGGCTGCCGCCGGTGACGTTGCAGAAGCCGGTGCTTTCGGTGTCGCCCACGTGCGCCTTGATCTGCTCGTAGGGCACGCCCAGGGTTTCCGCGGCCATCAAGGCCATGCCGGCACGGCTGCCGCCGATGTCCGGGCTGCCTTCCATCACCGTCACCATGCCGTCCTCGGCGATGCGCACCTCGGCGCTGGACTGCATGCCGATGTTGAACCAGAAGCCCACCGCCAAGCCACGGCCAGCGCCTTCGGGAACGGGCGCGGTGTAGTTGGGATGCTCCTTGGCGGCCTGCAGGCATTCCTTCAGGCCGATGGGCGGGAAGGTGGGGCCGTAGGGCGCCTGGGTGCCTTCGCCGGCGGCGTTCTTCAGGCGCAGGTCGATGGGGTCCATGCCCAGCTTGCGCGCCAGTTCGTCGATGGCGCACTCCATCGCGTGCATGGACTGCGGCGCACCGGGGGCGCGGTAGGCGCACACCTTGGGCTTGTTCACCAGCACGTCGTTGCCTTCGATCAGCAGGTTGGGCATTTCGTAGGGCGCCAGAACGGACATGCAGCCTGGGCCGATGGGAGCGCCCGGGAAGGCGCCTGCCTCGTAGGCCAGCCACGCCGTGGCGGCGGTGAAGGTGCCGTCGCGCTTGGCGCCGATCTTCGCCCTGCACCAGGTGGCGGACGTTGGCCCGGTGGCGCGGAACACTTCCTCGCGGGTCATCATCATCTTCACCGGCCGGCCGGACATCTGCGCCATCTTCACCGCCAGCGGCTCCAGATAGACGATGGTCTTGCCGCCGAAGCCGCCGCCGATTTCGGAAGGAATCACCTTGATGTTGCCGACGCTTTCGCCGAGCACGCCGGCGGTCAGCGAACGCACCTCGAAGTGACCCTGGGTGCAGCACCAGACGGTGGCCTTGCCGTCTTCGTTCACGGTGGCCGTGCAGGCATGGGGTTCGATGTAGCCCTGGTGCGCGGTGGGAACCCGATGTTCGCTCTCGACGACCACGTCCGCTTCGGCAAAGCCCTTCTCGACGTCGCCGCGCTCGAACTTCATGGAGGCGGCGACGTTGCTGGCCGGCTTGCTGGAATCGCCGTTGGTGTGCTGGTTCTCGTTCACCAGAACGGCGCCGTCGGCCATCGCCTGGTCCAGCGAGAGCACCGGATCCAGCACGTCGTAGTCCACGTCGATCAAGTCGAGCGCCGCCTCGGCCTGCTCGACGGTTTTGGCCGCCACCGCCGCCACCGCGTGCCCGTGGTAGAGCGCCTTGTCGCGCGCCATCACGTTCTTGGCGAGGTCGTTGGCGGCGTCCGGGAAGCTGTCGCCGGACACCGCTGCCAGCACGCCATCGGCCGCCAACGCCCGGCTCAGATCGACGCTCTTGATGCGGGCGTGGGCGTGCGGGCTGCGCAGCACCTTGCCGTACAGCATGCCGGGCAGGTTCAAGTCTGCCCCGAACGCTGCGCGCCCGGTTACCTTCTCGATGCCGTCCGGGCGCACCGGACGGGTTCCGATTGCCTTCAGATCTACCGCTTCTGCCACTTGACTCTCCTTGGACTCTTGGCGTCATCCGCCGACGCTGGCGATTTGCTTGGCACCCGCCGCAACGGCGACAGCCTCCCTTGACCGCCATAGTCCGCCATCCCAGGTAGCGTCGTCAAGGGCAGGCCGAGCGCGGTTTGCACGTCTGCCCAGGAGACGTACTTGAAGTTCTGGTTCGCCGCTTCGCCCGAGGCATCGACGTTGTAGCCGTCCTGGACCACCAGCAAGCCGGCGGGGAAGCGCTCGCCCATGGGGGCTGAAACCACGTCCAGGCCGTCGGTGTCGCCAGTGCCGTCGATGTCGGCGGCATCGGCGATTCGGAAGGTGCCGCGGTAGGCGTGCGGTGGCGCGCGGTCGAAGACCACGTAGGTCCAGTTGCCTTGGCTGGAAGCGATCAGATAGCCGGCGTTGGAGTCGGCGCCGGGCGGGGCGTAGATCGTCAGGCCTTCCACGTCGGCGGTCAGGCGGCGCGGGCTGGCAGGCAGGGGGGATTCCGCTTCGGCGGGCGGGCGAACGGCAGCGATCAACTGCCCGCTGGCCGAGTCGCCGGGTTCTGCGCCCACTCGCCAGATGCCGACTCCCTCTTCGCCGATGAAGACGACGCCGTTGGCGTCGTCGGCGACGCAGCCCTCCGGTTGCGTCTCGGTGGGTATTCGGCGCACCTCGACGCCGCGCAGCGTGCCGGCGCCGGTGTCCTGCATGCGCCATTGCACCGCGCCGCCCTCCTTGGCGGTGGCGAAGGCGTACAAGGTTCCATCCACGGCGCTGCGGTAGAGGCAGAAGCCGTAGGGGTCGTCGACCGCGGCGTCGAGGGGCTCGGCCAGGATGTTCTGCAAATGGCCGGTGCGCGGGTCGAGCGCCCAGGCTTCGATGGTGGTGGCGGTGCGGTTGGTGCCGCCAACGACGACTCGCGAGATGCCCGACACCGTCACGTCGGTGCGCAAGTCCACGTTGTTGATGCGCCCGGCGTCGAGACGCCAAAGCCGTGCGCCCTGCATGTCGTACACCTCGATGCCCCGCCGCTTGTTGGTGCCGATCACGTAGAAACGCCTTGCATCCGCCGGGTCCACCCAGATCGCCACGTCGTCCGCGGCGTCGGAGCCGTCCATGACGGGTTCCGTCTCTACCTGCGCGACCACCGACACGGTGTCCGCCGGCTGCGCCTTGGGCGTGGTGTCGTAGAACAGCCGGATGATCGTGTCGCGCAGCACCGTCTCGACGTCGCAGGCCACCGCCCCCAGGGCGACGGCCGCCAGCAGGACGGTGCGGGCGGCAACGCGACTGAACTTCGACGACGCGACGGACACGGGGCGGCAGCGGTTGGGTAGACTACGCCGGGCTTAGGAGCGACGGCGCGACAAGGAACGAACGATGGCGGCATTGGACGGCATGCGCATTCTCGACATGACGCAGTGGGAGGCGGGCACCTGCTGCACCCAGAGCCTGGCCTTCCTCGGCGCGGACGTGGTGAAGGTGGAACGTCCGCAAACGGGGGATCCGGGCCGGGGCCGGGCCCGAGGAAGCACCATCGACGCCGAGTACTTCGTCAACTGGAACAGCAACAAGCGCAGCGTCGCGCTGCATCTGGACAACCCCGCGGGCCGGCAACTGCTGCTCGACATGCTACCGCACTACGACGTCTTCGTAGAGAACTACGGCCCCGGCGTCGTCGAGAAGCTCGACATCGGCTACGAAACAATGCGCGAAGTCCACCCGGAGATCATCTACGCCCGCATCAAGGGCTTCGGCACCAGCGGCCCCTACGCCCGCTACAAGTGCATGGACATGGTGGCGCAGGCCGCCGCCGGGGCGTTCTCCATCACTGGCGAACCGGACGGACCGCCGATGCGTCCGGGGCCGACGATGGGCGACGCCGGCACCGGCATGCAGGCGGCGCTTGCCATCGCCGCGGCCTGGGCGCAGAAGCAGCGCACCGGCGAAGGCCAGCTGATCGAGCTGTCGATGCAGGAGGCGATGACCTACTACCTGCGCACCGCGGTGTCGCGCAGCCGCTTCGGCACGGTGCCGACGCCGCGCACCGGCAATGGCAGCAACCCGTTCGTCTCGCTGTATCCGTGCCGGGGCGGCAGTGCCAACGACTACGTCTTCGTCATGGCCGTGAACCCGCGCATGAAGGCGGGCGTCTGCCGCGCCATCGGCCAGCCCGGCTTGCTGGACGCCAACCCGGACGACGCCGAGGTGCGCGCCGCCATCGCCGCCTGGACGCGCACCCGCAGCAAGCTGGACGCGATGACGACGTTGGCCGAGGAAGGCGTTTGCGCCAGCCAGGTGTTCGAGACCAGCGATCTCTTCGACGATCCTCATTTGGAGGCGCGCGGCTTCATCCGGGAGGTTCGCCACGCGCAGCACGGCGACGTCAAGCTGCTCGGCTGGCCGGCGCGCATGTCGAAGAGCGAGGTGGAAATGCGCGCCGCGCCGCTGCTCGGCGAACACACCGCGCAAGTGCTGGCGGAAGACTTGCGGCTTGGCGAAGACGCCATCGAGCGACTGCGCGCCAGCGGCGCGATTGGCGACGAGGCAGCCGCGGCGTAGGCGCTGGTCAGCGAGACGGGGCGCCGTTCGAACTCGATTCGGGCGAGGCGTCTGACGAACCCTCTTCGGTTCGCCACTGCTCCGCGAGCTTTGCCGTGGGGTTCACCACATCGCCGTCGTGCAGCACGTCGATCGGATCGCGGCCGTCCACGCCGAGGCCGAAGCGGTGGTAGCCGAGCAGCCGCAGCAGCTCCTTCGGCAGCGTTCGCGCCACCTTCCGGGGCACCGAAACCAGCTGTATCTCCTGCGGGCGCAGATACGCCACGTTGTGGCTCATGAAGAAGCCCATGCGCTCGCGATCCCGCGAGCGGTTGGCGCCGCCGCCGTGCCACAGGCCACCCTCCCACATCAGCATCGTGCCGGAGCGCATCTCCACTTGAAGCGTCTCGACGCCCTGGTCCACGGGCCGGTCGTGCCACTTGTGGCTGTAGGGGACGATGTGCGTGGCACCGTTCTCGACGTCCTGGTCGTCCAGGGCGATGAGCGCGTTGCAGACGAAGTGGGGATGCGGGCGGGGAATCGGCCACAAGCCGTCGTCCTGATGCAGGAACTGCCGCGTTTCGCCCGGCAGCACGTTGAACAGCGTGGTGACGTTGACCTGCGTGTGCCTGCCGAGGACGCCTTCGACGAGGGCGCGAATTCGACGGTCGAGGAACAGCTGATCCACGGCCCGGGTCTTGGCCAGCAGATTGTGCGCCCGCCACGTCTTGCCGGTCTTGGTGCCGATGGCGCGCATCTCGGTGATCGGCACCTCGGTATCGAAGGCACGGCGGATTCGCGCCACTTCCCGAGCGTCCAGAAAGTCCGGCACCACGGTGTAGCCCTGTTCCTCGATCTGCGCGACGCGCTCGGCGATGTTCAGGCCGTCGACCACGAGAGCCTCTTCTTTCTGCGCGACGCGTTCGCTGGTCATGTGCCGTAAGTTCTGGGTGCGTGTTCAACGGTTGACGGGGCCCGTCAGACGGGTTGGCGCCCCTTGGGCTGGCGCACCCCATTGTCCGGCAGACCCACGGGAACGAAAACTGGACATGCGATCACCGGCACGAACCCTCAAGTCGTTTCCAATACCGAGATGAGTATCACCTCTCGTTGGATTGACGCACTCCGTACAGGCTCACACCTCATTGGACAAGACGAGTGCGCCATCGCCCGGCCATTCGTGGTCAAATGGGGTCGGAAGCGGCAGACCGTGCGGGCGACATGAACCCAAGCTCCGAGCTCATCGTCGAGCAGATCCAGATCGGCCCCATGGCCAACTTCACCTACGTCGTGGGTTCGCGCAGCAGCCGCGAAGTGGCGGTGGTGGACCCGGCCTGGGACATCGACGGGCTGCTGAATCACATCGCTGAACAGGACTACACGCTCTGTGCCGCTCTGGCCACCCACTACCACCCGGACCACGTCGGCGGCGGCATGGGCGGCCACAACATCGCCGGCATCGCCGAGCTCCTGGCCAAGAACCCGGTGAAGGTGTACGCGCACCGGGAAGAAGCCGCGGGCGTGCGCAGAGTAACCGGCGTTTCGGAGTCGGATCTGGTGAAGGTCGAATCCGGCGACAAGCTGCAGGTCGGCAGCATCGACATCGAGTTCCTGCACACGCCTGGACACACGCCGGGCTCGCAGTGCTTCCGCATCAAGAACACCCTGGTGTCCGGCGACACCCTGTTCATCGACGGCTGCGGCCGCGTCGACCTGCCGGGTTCGGATTCCGAACAGATGTACCACAGCCTGCAAAGGCTGAAGGCGCTGCCGGACGACACGCTGCTGCTGCCGGGGCACAACTACAGTGCCGTCGCCAATGCCACGATGGGCGAAACCAAGAAGACCAACGCCTATCTGGCGGTCAAGGATCTGCCGTCTTGGAAGCAGGTGATGGGCTGATCGACTCCCAACCTAGAGATAGAGAGGAAGACAAAGCATGGACACGGGCCAATTCCGCGGCTTCGAAGTGACGATCCGCGAACCCGGCATCGCCTGGTTTCGGTTCACCACTCCGGAACGCTTGAACGGCATGACCGCCAGCATCAAGCGCGACCTGGTGGAAGCGATCACCCAGGCGCAGATGGACAACGCCGTGCGCGTTGTCGTCTTCATCGGCAGCGGCCGCGCGTTCTGCGCCGGCGACGATCTGAAAGGCTACGGCCGCGTGCAAGTGCCGGGCGAGCAGCTGGTGCCGGACATCGGCCACGGCCACGACAGCCCGGTCGGCACCTACAACGGCCTGCGCACCATCTCCCAGCGCGTCAACACGGCGCTGCGCGATCTCGACAAGCTCACCATCGCCGCCATCAACGGCGTCGCCATTCAAACCGGATTCTCCCTGGCCTTGAGCTGCGACTTCCGCATCGCCGCGCAAGGCGCTCGCATGGGCAGCGCCACGTTGCGCTTCGGCCTGCTGCCGGACGAAGGCGGCCAGTATCTGCTGGTGCAGCTGCTTGGCGTCGCCAGGACGATGGACTTCCTGATGCGCAAGCGAATCGTCGACGCGGAGGAAGCGCTGCGCCTGGGGCTGGTCCACGACGTCGTGGCGGCGGACCGTCTGGAAGCCGCGAGCATGGAACTGGCCACCGAACTCGCCAACGGTCCGCAGGTGTCCATGCGCTTGTTGAAGCGCTCGGTGTACAACGCCGCCGAGTTGAGCTGGGAGCGGAGCCTGGACGAAATCGCCGCCAAGACGGGCATCTCGGACCACCATCCCGACGCCCGGGAAGGCGTTACGGCCTTCCACGAAAAGCGCTCCGCCAAGTTCAACCAGTGGCTTGAGTAGCCGCCTCCCCTGGGCACCGGCTGCCCGGCGTCCGTGCGCGTCAAGCGGGCAGCAGCGGTGCGACTTCGTCGCGTTCTTCTTTGAGTTCCGCTTCGGTGACGTCCAGCCTGGAGCGACTGAACGCGTTCACCGCCAACCCTTCCTTGATCCGCCAGTCGCCGGCTTCGCAGATCACCGGGTAGGAGAAGATCAGACCTTCGTCGATGCCGTAGCTGCCGTCCGAGACCACGCCCATGCTGACCACGCCGGGGGAACCGCGCACCCAGTCGCGGACGTGATCGATGGCGGCGTTGGCCGCCGAGGCGGCGCTCGATGCCCCTCGGGCGTCGATGATGGCGGCGCCGCGTTTCTGCACGGTGGGCATGAAGTCGCCTTCGACCCAGTCCATGTCCACCAGCTGCAAGGCCGGCTGCCCGGCAACGGTGGCGTGGTGCAAGTCCGGATACATCGTCGGCGAGTGGTTGCCCCAGATGGCGAGGCCGGCGATGTCCGCAACCGGTGCGCCGGTTTTTTCCGCCAGCTGGGCCAGTGCCCGGTTGTGGTCCAAGCGAGTCATGGCGGTGAAGTTGCGGGCGCTCAGGCTCGGCGCGTTGCGCTGGGCGATCAGGCAGTTGGTGTTCGCCGGATTGCCGACGACGAGCACCTTCGCATCGCGCGCGGCATGCTCGTCGAGCGCCTTTCCCTGCACGGAGAAGATCGCCGCATTGGCGCTCAGCAGGTCGCTGCGTTCCATGCCCGGCCCGCGCGGGCGGGAGCCCACCAGAAGAGCGATGTCGACATCCTTGAAGGCCGCGTTCGGATCGTCGGTGGCGACGATGCCGTGCAGCAGCGGAAAGGCGCAGTCGTCGAGTTCCATGACCACGCCGCGCAGGGCGTCCATCGCCGGCGGAATCTCCAGCAGCTGCAGAACGACCGGCTGGTCCGGCCCAAGCATGGCGCCCGAAGTGATTCTGAAGACCAGCGCATAGCCGATCTGCCCGGCAGCGCCGGTTACCGCGATACGAAGTGGCGTGGACATCCAAAGCGCTCCTCAAAGTGGGCAAGACGCCCTTATGCTAATCCAACCATCCCCTTCAAGACCGCCCTCGAACCCGCTGACGGACGGTCACCCTTGCCCGTTGCCACCGATCAGCCGCGCCATGCCCCGGTACGCGCCTTCCGCGTACCACCTGCCGGCCGCGCGGCAGGCAAGCGCAGTCTTTACGAAGGGCGCAATGGGCGTCGGCAGTCGCTCGGCGGGCGCGAATACCAGCGCATCGCACTTGTCCTCTTCGCCGATGGCGGCAACGCCTCGCCACTTGGTGGCTTCAAAGACGAAGTTGATGCCTTCCGCATAGGGCAGCACCAGCATCGGCCGGATCGCTTCGACGTCGATGCGGGCTTCCTCGCGGCACTCGCGCACTGCCGCTTCAACCACGGTTTCGCCGCGGTCGCGGTGGCCGCCCGGCAGCGTGTAGCGGCCGTCCATGACGCCGGTGTTGGCGCGGCGCAGCAGCAACAGCCGCCCCGCGTCGTCCCACACCAGCGTGTGCGCGAGCACGGCGAACCCGGCTCTGGCGTGTTCGGGCATGGTCTTGGTCCACCGTTGCGGTGAACGCTGCAACCGCGCAACGCCACCGGGTGCGAGCCATTGTAAGCCCGCGGTCGGTCGCGCTTCGTGCGCTTCGTGCTCAGGGCTGGGCGGGGCGGGGTGGCAGTCGCGGGCTGGGCTGGCGCAGCCTCGTTGGCACTGGCATGATTCCGCGACGATGAACACCTACAACGGCACCTTGACGCCACTTGCTCGCGCCGAAGCCATCGCACCCAGGATCGCCGCCGCCGCGGACGCCATCGACGCCGCCCGCGAACTGCCGACGCCGCTCGCGGACGAAATGAAGGCGCTTGGCCTGTTTCGCCTCTTGCTTCCACGCTCCGTGGGCGGCGAGGAAGCGAACTGGCCGCACTATCTGGATGCGGTGCGCACCATCGCATACGCCGATGGCAGCGCTGGCTGGTGCTTCAACCAGGGCGCCGTCTTCGCCACCACCTGTTGTCGGGCGCCGGAAGCCTTGGCGGAGGAAGTGTGGAGCGATCCGCGCACGGTGGTCGCCAATGGGCCGCCGCAAGGCGCGGTTCAAGCCAGGCGGGCAGACGGCGGCGTCAGGCTGACCGGACGCTGGATGTTCTCCAGCGGCTGTCGCCACGCCAACTGGATTGCCGCCTTGGTGGCGAACCGGGGCGAACCTCCGCGCCTGCACCTGCTGCCCCGGGCCGACGTGGAGTTCGTCGATGTCTGGCAGGTCCAAGGGTTGCGCGGCACCGGCAGCTTCAGTTTTCGCGCCGAGGACGTCTTCGTGCCCGAACGTCGCAGCATGCGTCTGGACGTGCCGCCCCGCCAACCCGGCCCCATCTACGTCATTCCCCAAGGGCTGCTGTTCGCCTGCGGCTTCGGCTGCGTGGCGCTGGGCGTGGCTCGGGCTGGCCTCGATGCCACCATCGAACTGTGCAGCGACAAGCGCCCTCGCTTCGGGTCGAGGCCGCTGTGCGAAGACCCGGTGGTGCAGCAGCAGATAGGCAAGGCGGAAGCCGCGTGGCGGGCGGC
Source organism: Candidatus Azotimanducaceae bacterium (assembly GCA_965199875.1). Classification (GTDB taxonomy): domain Bacteria; phylum Pseudomonadota; class Gammaproteobacteria; order Pseudomonadales; family Azotimanducaceae; genus VXYL01. The sequence goes on from OZ241346.1 coordinate 2,417,926, forward strand.
GAAGGCGATGCTGCACGACGCCGCCGGCTCGGTGTGGGAGTCGGTCTCGGCATCCGGGCGCATCACCATGGAAGAACGCATACTGCTGCGCATGGCCGGCACGCACGCGATCCGCCAGTCCGCCGAAGTGGTGGACATCGCCTACAACCTAAGCGGCTCGACGTCCATCTTCGCGGAGCGGGCGATTCAGCGGCGCTTTCAAGACATCCACGTGATCACGCAGCAGGTGCAAGGCAGGGAAGCCCACTACGAGACCGCTGGACAGTTCTTCCTGGGCCTGGAACCGAGGGGCGTCATCTGAGAGCCGACTGAAGCCGAGCGGAGGCCAGCATGTACCCATTCATCATGCCAACGCTACGTCAATCGGTTGTTTGTCAGGTTGTTTAACGGGCCCACTCATGCCGCACTTGCTTGCCATCGATCAGGGCACGTCGAGTTCCCGCGCCATCGTCTTCGACGACCGCGGACGACGGCGGGCGGTTGCTCAGCGTCCTCTGGATCAGCAGTTTCCTCACGACGGCTGGGTGGAGCAAAGCCCGGAGGCGATTTGGCAGTCGGTGCTGGCGGTTGGGCGCGAAGCCATCGCAGCCAGCGGCGTTCCTGCCTCCGGGTTTGCCGCCATCGGCATCGCCAATCAGCGCGAAACCACGCTGGTTTGGGATGCGCGCACCGGCGCCGCCATCGGCAACGCCATCGTCTGGCAGGACCGGCGCACCGCCGAACATTGCGAACAGGTGCGCTCGGAGGGCATGGAGCAGCAAATCGTCGAGTCGACCGGTTTGCTGGTCGACCCCTATTTCTCCAGCACCAAGCTGGCCTGGCTGCTGGCACAGCCCGGCATCAGGCAACGCGCCGAAGCCGGCGAACTGCGCTTCGGCACCGTGGACAGCTTCCTCGTCTGGCGGCTGACGAAGGGCCAGCGCCACGTCACCGACGCCACCAACGCGGCGCGCACCCAGCTGTTCGACATCGGCGCTCAAGCGTGGGACGAGCGCCTGCTCGACTACTTCCGCGTGCCGGCGTCGATGCTGCCAACCGCACTGGACTGCGTGGACGACTTCGGCACGGCCGCTGCCGAGTGGTTCGGTGCTCCGATACCGATTTGCGGCGTCGCCGGAGACCAGCAGGCGGCGCTGATCGGCCAAGCCTGCTTCCGCCCCGGGCAAGCCAAGAGTACCTACGGCAGCGGCTGCTTTCTGGTGGCCAACACCGGCAGCGAGCGAGTGCGTTCGCGCTCGAGACTGCTCGCCACCGTGGCCTATCGCCTTGGCGGCGAACCAACCTACGCCATCGAAGGCAGCATCTTCAATGCTGGCGTCGCCATCAAATGGCTGCGCGACCAGCTACGCGTGATCAACTCCGCCGAGGACACCGAGACCGCCGCCCGTCGCACCGGCGGCGATACCCGCGGCGTGTACGTCGTGCCGGCGTTCACCGGCCTGGGCGCGCCGCAATGGAACGCCGAGGCGCGAGGGCTGATCGCCGGCCTGACGCTGGACACCGGAAGGGATCAGATCGTCACCGCGACCCTGCAAAGCATCGCCTTCCAAACCTCGGACCTGCTGGCCGCGCTGGCCAGCGACAGCGTGGTCGCCACGACCCTGCGCATCGACGGCGGCATGGCGGCCAACGACTGGTTCTGCGGGTTTCTTGCCGACGTGCTGGGCCTCCCCGTCACTCGACCCGCCAACTTGGAAACCACGGCGACTGGCGCGGGTCTGCTGGCATCGGTTGGCGCCGGGCTGCATCACGACTTGCAAGCCGCCGCCTCTGCCTGGGCGTTGGGCATAGCGGGCAGCACCTTCACGCCCGGCGCTTCCGAGGAAGCGCGCCAGCAGTGGCTTGGCGGCTGGCACGAGGCCGTGCAGCGCACTCTGCTGTAGCGTCGGCCGCTATGCGCGGGGGCCGGCCTTGTGCAAGTGGTACAGCAGCGCCTTCGCCGTCGTGTAGCGGTTGTACGCCTGTTGGAAAACGACGCTGCGGGGATGATCGAACACGTCGTTGGCCACTTCGACGCCACGCTCCGCTGGCAGGCAGTGCATGAAAACGGCGGTGTCCTTGGCGAGCTCGAACACCTCCTGGGTGATGGCGAACGGGCGGAACAGCTCGAGCCTCCGCGAGCGCTCGGACTCCTGCCCCAGGGAAACCCAGGTGTCCGTGTACACCACGTCGGCGTTCGCCACGGCGTCCGCCACGTTGTCGAAGTAGGCGAAACGACCTTCCCGCTGCGCCCGCGCCGTCATCGCATCGGGCGTTCGCGCCGGTTCGGGAACGGCGGCCTTCAGCTGCGCACCCAGCAGGCAGCACACTTCCGCCAAGCTGCGCAGCACGTTGGTGAGATCGCCGGCGTAGGCGACGACCACCTCGGCGAGGGGCTTCTTGCAGTGCTGGCTAATCGTCAAGGCGTCCGCCAGCGCCTGGCAGGGATGGGCGAGATCAGTCATGCAGTTGATGATCGGAACAGGCGTTGCCTCGGCCATCCGAGACAGCAGTTCGTGATCGCCCATGCGAATGAGCAGCAGGTCCGTGTAGTCGCCGATGACGCGCACTTCGTCCACCGCGTGGGCTTTGACGAAGTTGGTCGAGCGCCAGTCCGTGTAGCTGGCCGTGCAGCCGAGTTCGTTCAAGGCGCGCTCGAAGGAAAACCTCGTGCGCGTGGACGTCTTCTCGAACAGCAGCACGGCGCGCCTGCCTTCAAGCAGCGGCGGCAGCTCCTTCGGATCGCCCGCCGCCGTGGCGAGAATCTCGTTGGTCAGTTCGAGGGGAATGTCTCGGTTGGTGAGGAAGTCCACTCGCGTCCCTCGGCTGCAGTTTGCGTCGGTGCGTCCTAGGCCAGGGCTTCGATCAGTTCGACCACCGCGTCGACCACCCGGTCCGCTTCCTCGTCGCTCATGTTGAGCGGCGGCAGCAGGCGCACGTTGGTGTCCGCGGCGACGTTGATGAGCAGGCCCTTCTGCAAGGCCTCGCCGACGAGCTGAGTGCAGGGTTCGGTCAGTTCGATGGCGAGCATCATGCCTTTGCCGCGTATCTCCTTGACCCGGTTGTTGCCGCGCAGCCGCTCGCCGAAGCCGGACAGCATCCGTTCGCCCAAGGCCGCCGCGCGGTCGATCACGCCGCCTTCCAACTCGTCGACGACCGCGTTCGCCGCGGCGCAGGCCAGAAAGTTGCCGCCGAACGTCGAGCCGTGGGTGCCGGCAACCAGCATTTCCGCAGCTGTTCCACGGGCGAGACACGCGCCGATGGGCACGCCGTTGCCCAGCCCCTTGGCGGTGGTGACCACGTCCGGCACCGCCGCGCCGTGCTGATACGCGAAGTAGCGCCCGGTGCGGCCGTTGCCGGTCTGCACTTCGTCGAGCATCAGCAGCCATTGGTTGCTGTCGCAGATGCCGCGCAGCGCTTCAAGGTAGCCGTCGTCCGGCAGGCGAACGCCGGCTTCGCCGAGGATGGGTTCGACCAGCACCGCGACGACGTTCTTGTCGTTGGCGGCGATCTTCTCGATGGACTGCACGTCGTCGTAGGGCGCCCGCACGAAGCCGCCGAGCAGCGGCTCGAATCCGGCCTGCACCTTGCGGTTGCCGGTGGCGGTCAAAGTGGCCATGGTTCTGCCGTGAAAGCTGTCGTCCACCACCACCACGGCGGGCGCGGCCACGTCGCGGCTGTGCCCGAACAGCCGGGCGATCTTGATCGCCGCCTCGTTGGCCTCGGCGCCGGAGTTGCAGAAGAACGCGTTGTCCATGCCGGCAATGGCGCACAGCCGCGTCGCCAGGCGTTCCTGCGGCGCAATGCGGTACAGATTCGACGTATGCAGCAAGGTGGACGCTTGCTCGGCGACTGCCGCCGCCACCTTCGGATGCGCATGCCCCAGGCCGCACACCGCGATCCCGGTGAGCGCGTCGAGATACTCCTTCCCGGCGTCGTCGTAAAGGCGGCTGCCTTCGCCGCGCACGAACGACACCGGCATGCGCGCATAGGTCGGCATCACCGCCTGGGGTATTGGGGAAGCTCCCGAAGCCATCGCCACCTCCTGCCGTTGGCGGTTTCCCAAACAACACGGGCAGCGTCAACCGCTGCCCGGAAAACCGACTATTGTTACGAAGCGGCAAGGCCGGCGCAATATCCAAAAACGAGCAAACGCCGGATTCGCGCACCGGCTGCTGGTACTGCCTTGCGGCACCCGGCCGCCCGCATCAGGCGAACCGTTCCAAGGCCACCAGCGCCCAGACGGCCGCGGCGAGAAGCAGGCTGACGAACACCGCCGCGGCACCCAAGTCCTTGGCTCGCCCGGCCAACTCGTGGGCTTCGGGAGCGACGAGATCGACGACCGCCTCAATCGCGGAGTTCAGCAGTTCCACCACCAGCACCGCCAGCGTCGCGGCAACAAGCAGCGCGGCTTGGGCCCAGGACTCGGCGAGCAGGAAGGCGCTTGGCGTCAGCACCAGCGCGAGCGCGCACTCCTGGCGAAAGGCCGCCTCAAAGCGCCATGCGGCGCGCAGGCCGCTGGCGGAAAATCCAGCGGCCATGAGAAGACGCTTGATGCCCGTGTGACCGGGCTTGACCACGGCGGTACCCGCCCCGTCAGCGCAGCAGGGCGGCCGCGACGGGCTGGCGATGGAACTCGGCCCAGCTTCGGGGAGAGCTCCGATAGAGGCTGTCTCGCAATGCCGCCTTCGCACCCCGCGCCAGCAATCGCCGAACGAGTTCCACATCGCCGTTGCTGGCGGCAATGTGCAGCGCCGTGGCGCCTTTCGCGTGACCGCCCAGCCAGCCTTGGGCGTTGACGTCCGCTCCGTGGTCCAGCAGCCAATCGACGGCTTCCGCGCGACCCTTCCAAGCGGCACGAAGGAGCGCCGTGGTGCCGTACACCTTGCCATCGACGTGCGCGCCGAACTCCAAGAGCACCCTCATGGCGTCGATCCGGCCGTTGGTGGCGGCGTAGATCAGGCCCTCGTCGAGCACTTCCTGGATGCCGTCGCCGGCCTGCCAGGAAAACCAGCCGTAGTTGGGGCGGTAGTAGTCTCGCCCGGCTTTGGCGGCAGCCGTCAGTCCTCCCGACGAATCGCGCAGCTCGCGCAGGGCATCCAAGTCGCCGAGCCCGGCGGCAACGCGCAGGTTGCCGGGTGCCCTGCAGCGTTCGGCGATGACTTCTGCGGTTCCCCGAGCGCCCCAGACCAAGGCATGCGCCAGCGCGGTTCCGCCGGACAAGGGCGTCTCGATGGCGGGGTCCGCGCCGCGCTCGAGCAACAAAGCGGCCACTTCGGCGCTGCCAGCGCTGTGCAACGGCGTCTTGGCCGTGGAAGCGATGGCATTCGCCATGTCCGGGTGCCGATCCAGCGCCTCCTCGACTTGCGCCCCATCGCCCGCCTCGACGGCCTGGATGAAGGAGCAGAACGGTTCCGAGTCGGGCGCATCGGCAATGGCCTGCAAGCGATCGAGGAAATCGCGCCAGCTAGCAAAGCCATGTTCGCCGGCAACGGTGGCCCGCGCGTCGCCGATGGTGGGCGAAGCGGCCGCCGCTTCCCGAACGGAGAGCCCGGCAAAGCGGGGCACGTGACGCTGCATCCGCCGCACGGCTTCCGGAAGAGCGCTCGCCACGTCTTCGCAAAGCCGGGCAAGGTACTGCTCGTGGAAGGCGGAGCTGGCGCTGTAGATGCGCAAAGGCATGACGCTCGTCCTCGTGGCGCTTTTCGCCCGAGTATAGCGGCTGCGGACGATCATCCGCCGCAGGCCCGGTGACCGCGCAGCTTGAACTCGCTGTGCTTTCGACGCTCCCAAGCCGGGCCGGTGGGCGGCTTCGGCGAACTGCTTAGCACCGTGCGAAGCTGGTGCTGCTGACCCCACCGGCAACACGGCACACACCCACACCCCTGAAAATGCATGCGTTGTGTGGTATGGTCTAATTCACGTTCAGATGAACCGCCAAGAGGTAAGTTCGGATGTCCAATCTGATTTGCCGTTTGACGATCGCCATGCTGGTGGCGATCGGGCCGCCCGCCTTCGCGGCCCCGATGGTCGATCCCGTGACCCAACTGCAGCCGGTGCCGCGGTGGAAGGTCCAGCGGGCTCTGGCCTTGGGAAGGGCCGCACGTGCGGCCGAGAAGGCCGGCGACGACGAGGCGGCGCAGTCCTACTACGCCGCGCTTAGAGCGCCCATCGCGCCTGAGGACGTTTCCCGCTACAAGGCGTTGTATGAAGCTAGGCACGCCGCGTGGCTGAAAGGTGCCGGAAACCGGACGAGCGCGTTCGACCGCAAGATCGTGCGCTTTGCGAGAGATTCCCACCTCCGGCGGGCAGATGCCGGGCAGGACGTTCCCCTCAAGCAGCAGGACGCGGCTAGTCAGCGCGCTAGGGCAGCGCCGGCCCCGTGGCGGGAATACACTCACATGACCGAACTGCGCGACCGAATGGAAGCGGATCGGGTGGTACGGCAACGCGTGAAGGTGCGGACGGCGGAAGTGGCCATCGGCAACCAGATGCCAGTGCTGTATCCGGCGTTCCATTGGCTTCCCTACACAATGCTCATGCCGGCGCTGTTGGATTGGTCAGGCCAGACCAACAAGGAAGGCTTGGAATCGTACTTCCGCGAGAATACAGCAGTGGCGCTGATGGCGCTCTTGAACGTGAAGATCTACGATCCAGACGGCGCGGGTGTACGATGTTGCGAGGCCGAAGCCACGCTGATCCTAGAGCTGGCGGCATCCCCGGGCGATGTCGAGCTCGTAGAAGTAGCGATGCGCGAGAAGGAACGCGGCGTCTACCACGTTGCAGATCCGTTCGGAGCCAGCGACGAGCTGATCGTTCGCATCGGGACCATGGGCACGAGGCCCCACTTTTCCATAGCGGCCCTTGAAGGCACGGGCTTTCGCGGAACGGAACGCCATCCCACGATCGCCTACGCCGTGCGATGGGGAGAGTTCGAGCTGGAATACGGCTCGCACTCGTGGTTGGACCCAGAAGCTGTCATTCGCTAAAGTAGCGATAGTGGAGGAACATGCGCACCACCGTTACATGCGTCCTGTGCTTGCTTTTGGCAGGCTGCCATGACTACCACGGCTATGTCGACTGGTCCAACGGAGACATCTATATCAACATACGCGGGATGGCCCCGGACTTTAGCTGCAGTGACCCGGGCGGCAACTGGATGATCTCCAGGGCAGACCGGGAGACCATGTGCGACGTAGTCAGCAGCAACATGGCTAGCTGCGGTGACGCTACCACCGCGTCCTTTGGCGTAACCAAGGATCCAACCGCCGACGGTGGCTATGCTTTCGAGTTTACCTGCGGGCAAACTCGTCACCACTAGTCGGTGGTTGGCGCTCCGAGGCAATGGCACGAACGTCACGTGCGCCGGAGGTCTGCCCACATCATCCATCTTCGCCAACCACCGCTTGCGGTGAGTGTCAGTTGCGGCGTCCGCGGCAGTAGGCGCGTGCTTGGCTAGCGCTGGAGTTTGGATCGGCTGCAGGTAGATCGTTTCGGGGCGCGGTGGTTGCCTCCGAGCCGCTAGGATGCACTGCGCTGGGAACTGTTCGAGGTGCGCTTTGACGTGCTGCTGTACGACCTAAACTAAGCTAGCTAGTTCCTGTCCGTAAACTCCCAACGCATTGATTTTTTGGTGAAAAAGAGGCGTCGGGGTGGCGCGAAACCGGCGTTTCGGCTATCCTGGTTTTCGTTTCGTCAATGAAAACACTGGAAAAGCTGAAACGCCGGAGGTCGCAATGCGCCAGAAACGCACCACGCAGACGAGTCTACTGGAACCGAACCCGGTCGACCACCCGCTCGCCGAGGACATGGAGCGCATGTCGGAGTTCCTCGACGAGCACCCGGAGTTCGCCGACCGGGTGGCGGCGGACCTGTCGCGGGAGGGGGTGTCGGACGTGGGCCGGCACGGGCTGACGCACGAGTCCGTGCTGCGCTGCGGGGTGCTCAAGCAGCAGGTGCGGGTGGACAGCACGGTGACGGAGACGGACATTCTGTCGCCGACGGACAGCGGTCTGCTGCGCGACGCGGTGCGGGTGCTGACGCAGCTGCTGGTCGAGGCGCGCGGGCGGCTGGGGCCGGAGGCGGTGCAGTTCCGCGACCACCGGCGGGCGGCGAAGCGGCGGGCGCTGGAGATCCGCTCGAAGCGCGGCGCGGAGAAGCGGGCGCAGCTGTACCGGGCGCTGCTGCGGACGCCGGAGCGGACGGCCGGCTACGTCGCGGCGGCGCGGGTCGCGGTGGCGCAGGTTCGGGAGCCGTGGGCGGCGAAGTGGATCGCGGCCGCGGACGCGATGCTGGCGCTGACGGCGCAGGTCGTGGACCAGACGCGGCGGCGGGTGCTGGAGGGCGAGGCGGTGCCGGCGTCGGAGAAGATCGTCAGCCTGTTCGAGCCGCACACGGACATCGTGGTGAAGAGCGGGCGGGGCACCGAGTACGGGCACAAGGTGAACCTGTCGTCGGGGCGCAGCGGGCTGGTGCTGGACGCGGTGGTGGAGGACGGCAACCCGGCCGACAGCGCGCGCGTGGTGCCGATGCTGGAGCGGGTGGCGGAGCGCTACGGCGCGGCGCCGGCCAAGGCGGCGTTCGACGGCGGCTACGCGTCGAAGGGGAACCTCGACGCGGCGAAGGAGCTGGGCGTGGAGCACCTGGTGTTCCACAGGAAGCGCGGCATCAAGCGCGAGGACATGACCCCGTCGGCGTGGCAGTACGGCCTGCTCAAGCGGTTCCGCGCCGGCGCCGAGGCGTGCATCTCGTACCTGAAGCGCTGCTTCGGACTGGCGCGCTGCCGCTGGCGCGGGCTGCCGCGCTTCAAGGCCTACGTGCAGTCGGCGGTGTTCGCCCACAACCTGCTGCGCTTCGCCCGCCTGCGGCCCAAGCCCGCCTGACGCGGGCCTTCCCGCCCCCGCGGTTCGAGAGGGCCGGTTCGGAGCGAACCGGGAGACGCCCCTGCCCGCAGCTCGAACAGGACGCCCGCGGAGCGCCGCTGCCGGCCGAAAACGCCGCCGCAAACGCGAATGGGAATCGTTTCGCGGCCGAGTTTCCGCACTGCTGGCGACTCCGGCTTCGCGCCGATGCCCTGGATCGCCGGCAAAACCGCCGTTTACGGACAGGAACTAGCTAGCAGCCGCTCCACCCATCGCCGCCATCCTGGAGCGTTCGGCACCCCGGCGGCGGCCATCCTCGACCGGGGGTGGAGTCCACCGAAAGCAGCGGGCGGAAACGACCCGAGCACCAACCGAAGGCCAGTCGCCCCCGCATCGTGCGACTGCGCTGCTCAACTCGACACTGCCCCTGCTACCTGCGCCCCGGCCTTAGCGTGAATAACACCCTGCTGATTTGTGGCACTACACTCGCCCTGCGGAAAAACTCCTTCCGGAAAAAACAATGACTTGCGATGACCAGATCGGGAAAACCCCAAAATTTCCCGAATCCGCCTGTCACAATGGTAACGATGGGCTATCAACTTCGGAGGCCGAAAATCAACCACTTGCGCCCGAGTTGGTGCCGAGTTGCGGAAGTCCGGCTAGAGTTGCCGCGACATGATTGCCGAACCCTATTCGCGGCGCTTCTACGAACGCGATCCCCGGGGCGTGGCACCGGCGCTGCTTGGCGCGGTGCTCGTGTGCGGGGGTTGCGCGGGACGGATCGTCGAGACCGAGGCGTATCTGGCCGTCGGCGATCCGGCGGCGCATGTACACAAGGGCCGCACGCCGCGTACCGAGGTGCTGTTCGGCACCGCTGGATGCGCCTACGTCTACCGCACTCGCCAGCACCACTGTCTGAACGTGGCCGTGCAGAAGGAAGGCATGCCAGGCTGCGTGTTGATTCGCGCTCTGCAACCCCTCGCCGGCATCGGCCTGATGCGGCGAAGGCGGGGCGGCGTGGAGGATGCGCGGCTGACCAACGGCCCGGCGAATCTCTGCCAGGCCCTGGACGTCGACATGCGGCACTACGGCATGGACCTCACCGCGCAAGCGCGGCGGCCAGCGGGCGCAGTGGCGGGTCTGACGATCGTGCGCGGCTCGAAGCGAGGCGAACGGGTGGTGGCTGGCGCCCGGGTCGGGGTTGCCGCTGCCGTGGACTGGCCGCTGCGCTACCGACTGCTCCCCTGCTGACCTCGCACGCTGCGTGGTAGTGAACATGCTACGGTCTGCTGGATGAACCAGCGTTGGCGTCGAGTTGCCCGGTGTTCCTGCTGGTTCGCGTTCGCGCTTGGCGCGCAGTCTTCGGCGGCGGTGTTCGCGTCGAACGAGGGGGACGTGCAGAGGCCCAAGGTCATCTTCGAGACGGACTTCACCTTCGACGTGGACGATGTGGGTGCGCTGGCGGTACTGCACGCGCTCGCGGACCGGGGCGAAGTGGACATCCTGGCCATCAGCTACAACGAGGTGCAGGGCAATGCGCCTGCCGCCATCCATGCGGTCAACGCGTGGTACGGCCGCCCCACCGTTCCCATCGGCGTGTTCACCGGCCAGCTCGAAGACCCGGACGACGAACACTCGCGCTACATCGACGCGCTCGCGGAACTGGCGGCGGCTGCCGGCGACATGCCCGTGGACTCGTCGTTGAACGTCTACCGCCGAGTGCTGGGCGCCCAGCCGGAGCGCTCGGTCACCATCGTCAGCGTCGGCTTCCTGAACAATCTGCGCGACTTGCTGCGCAGCGACCGCGAGCTGGCCGCCGCCAAGGTGAAGGAGCTGGTGCTGATGGGCGGCGTCCGCAACGACGGCTTCAACTTCGTGCGCCACAATTTGGCGGCGCAAACGGAGTACGTGCTGCGGCACTGGCCCACGCCCATCGTCGTCAGCCAGGAGGGCGGCGACATCCAAACCGGGGCTGCACTGCGTCAAGCGCCAATCGAGAACCCGGTGCGCGAAGCCTACCGGCTGTGGTGGCGGGGCGAAGTGAGGGATCGCTCCAGCTGGGATCAGCTGGCCGTGCTGTACGGCGTGCGCGGCTTGGGCGACTATTTCGCGGAAGTGACCGCCGGCGCCGGCAAGCTGCGCAGCGGCTTCGCCTGGGACATGCAGCCGGGCTGGCGCTCCTATCTGGCGTTGCGCATGGACAAGCGCGAATTGGAGGCCGTTGTCGACGCCCTCATGGTGGCGCCGCCACGGTGGAAGACGACGCCATGACGCCATAAAGAGGGGCGTTGAAGCGCCAAACGCACACTCGCCGCTAACGCCGCAACTCTCTATCATGTCGGCTAAGCGAAATCGCGAGGAGACGCTTATGTTCGGTCCCAAGGAACTCATGGTCGTTCTGGTCGTGCTGGTGATCGTGCTGGTGGTGTTTGGCCCGAAGCGCATCAAGAGCCTCGGCTCTGAACTCGGCAATGCCATCAAGGGCTTCCGCCAAGCTGTGCGCGACAAGGACGCCGAAGCCACCGCCGAGGCTGCCGAAGCGGAGGCCGTCGGTCACGAGCGGGTCGACGCCAGCAGGGAGAACCCGGGCCAGAAGCAGAACGTCTGACGTCCGAAACAGCATGTTCGACGTCCACTTTGCCGAGTTCTTTCTGGCCGCCGTGGTAGCGCTTCTGGTGCTGGGGCCGCAGCGCCTGCCGGTGGCGCTGCGCACGCTTGGCTTGTGGATCGGGCGTCTGCGGCGCAGCTACTACAGCGTGAAGACCGAGATCGAGCGGGAAATCGGCATGGACGAGGTGCGTCGGCAACTGCACAACGAGCAAGTGATGGCGGACGTCAAGCGCGTCGAACGCGAAGTGCAGGCGCTTGGCCAGGACATCGACGGCCAGCCGACGCAGGCTGCCGCCGCCCCGGTCGCCGAGCCGGCGAGCGGCGGCGAAGACGCGCCAGCGAGCGTCCCCCGGAACACGGAACTGCGCCAAGGTGGCGGCGAAACTCCCTGATCGCTCCGACGCAGCGCAAAGCGGCACCGCCGAGGACGCCACGACCGGCAAGGCGGCCAAGGAACGCGACCACGACGAACGGGTGGACAGCGACGAGCAGCCGTTCCTGACGCACTTGCTGGAACTGCGCCAGCGCCTGGTGCGAAGCCTGCTGGCGGTGTTTCTGGGCTTCTTTCCCGTCTACTACTTCAACGGGCCGATCTTCGACTTCGTCACCGGCCCGATGCGCGCCGCACTGCCGGGCACCATGATCGCCACGCAGGTGGCGTCGCCATTCCTGACGCCGCTGAAGCTTGCCGTCTACGTCACCGTCTTCGCCACCATTCCGCTGCTGCTCCACCAGGCGTGGGGCTTCGTCTCGCCGGGCCTCTACCTGCGCGAGAAGCGCTTCGCCGTGCCGCTCCTGGTGTCGAGCACCGCGCTCTTCTACCTCGGCATCGCGTTCGCCTACTTCGCGGTCTTTCCGCTGGTCTTCCGCTTTTTCGCCAGCGCCACGCCGTCCGGGGTGGAGATGATGACGGACATCAACAGCTACCTCGATTTCGTGCTGAAGATGTTCTTCGCCTTCGGCATCGCGTTCGAGATTCCCGTCGCCACCGTCCTGCTGGTGAAGACTGGACTGGCCAGCGCCAAGAGCATGGCGCGGAAGCGGCCCTACGTGATCGTCGGCTGCTTCGTGGTGGGCATGCTGCTGACGCCGCCGGACGTCATCAGCCAGGTGCTGCTTGCCGTGCCGGCCTGGCTGCTGTTCGAGGCGGGCATCCTGCTGGCGAAGCTGGTGGAAAAGCCGCCGGACTAAGCCGCTGCGCCGTCTCAAGTGGCTGCCTTCGCCGACTGTCCGGCCATCGGCGCCCTGTTCGGCGCCTGGGAGGAAGCAGGGGCAACCGCGCGGGGCTGCATCGACCGGCTGCGGGCTAGCAGCCACGGAGACTTGCCGCGCTGGCTGGAGGAACTGGGCCAGCTGCCTTCCCCAGTGCCGAGCGACACGCTTCTCGGCACCACCGTGGCGGTTGGCAGCAAAGGCGATCTCGCCTGGCCGGAGCGGCAGCGGCTCGAAGCCGCGCTGCGTGGCTTGCTGCCTTGGCGCAAGGGCCCTTTCGAGCTCTTCGGCATCCGCATCGACGCGGAGTGGCGCTCGGACTTCAAGTGGGCCCGGGTCGCGCCTCACGTGGACTTGGCCGGTCGCCGAGTGCTGGACGTCGGCAGCGGCAACGGCTACTACGGCTGGCGCATGCTGGAGGCGGGGGCGAAGTGCGTGACCGGCGTCGATCCCTCGCTGCTCTATGCGCTGCAACACGCCGCCGTCGCGTACTACGCCGGACGGCCCGGGAATCTGGTCTTGCCGCTGCGTCTGGAGGAGCTGGCCGACGACGGAGGATACGACGCGGTGTTCTCGATGGGCGTCGTCTACCACCGCCGCGACCCCGCCGCGCACGTGCGCGACCTGGCCCGCCATGCCCGCGACGACGCAACGCTGGTGTTGGAGTCGCTGCTGGTGGATGGCGAGCCGTTGGTGCTCGAAGGCCGCTACGCCCGGATGCGCAACGTCTGGCTGCTGCCGAACGCGGCGCTGCTGCTGTCGTGGCTGGCGGACGCCGGCTTCCCTCACGCGGAAATCGTGGACATCTCGACGACAGGCTTCCATGAGCAACGGCGCACCGACTGGATGCCGTACCACTCGCTGCAAGACGCCCTCGACCCAGGCGATCAGACGCGCACCGTGGAGGGCCATCCGGCGCCCAAGCGCGCCATCGCTGTTGCTTGTCGCTGACGTTGGAGCGTCGGAACGCCGCGCCAGCAGAGGCGGCAATCGCGATTCAAGGTGCTTGGCGCCCAATGCCGCTGGCGGATTGGCGGGCCAGTCTCAGATAGGTTGGATGCAGGGCGTCCACCTTGGCGTGGAGGGTGGCCAAGGTGCCGTCGTTGACGACGATGTCGTCGGCAAAGCCAAGCCGAGTGCGGCGATCCAGCTGGCTGGCCAGCACCGAGCGGGCCGCCGTTTCGTCCACGCCGTCGCGTGCCATCGTTCGCTGAACCTGCACCTCCTCCGGCACGTCCACCACGAGTATCCGGTTCGCCCGAGGGTCGCGGCTGCGCATCAGCGGATTCACCAGCACCGCATAGGGCGACCGGGCATGGCGCAGCGCGGCTGCGATTCGAGCGTTGACGAGCGGGTGCAGCAAGCGTTCCAGCCAGCGTCGTTCCTGCGCATCGGCGAACACCAGGCGGCGCAGCCGAGCGCGGTGCAAAGTGCCGTCCTCGTTCAGCATCTGTGCGCCGAACCGATCGACGATGCGCGCGAGCGCCGGCTCGCCGGGGGCGACCACGCGCCGCGACTCAACGTCCGCATCCACCACCTCGATGCCGTACACTTGAAGACGATCGGAGACCGCGGTCTTGCCGCTGCCGATGCCTCCCGCGATGCCGACCACGTAGCCCATCGTCAATAGGCCAACGTCAGGTAGCGGGCGAAGAACAGCGTCGCGGCGCCGCCGATGCACAGGAACGAGCCAAAGGGAATAGGCGTGGCGCGGTCGGCGGTGCCGCGCAGCAAGCCGGTCAGGGCGTAGAACAAGCCCAAGGCGCTGGCGATCAGAATGACCGGCAGAATCGCCTGCCAGCCCAGCCACGCGCCAAGCGCCGCCAGCAGCTTGAAGTCCCCGTAGCCCATTCCCTCGCGACGGGTGAGCAGCTTGTGCCCCCAGTAGAACAGCCAAAGCAGCAAGTAGCCGCCAACGGCGCCCAGAACCGCGTCCCTCGGCGCTGGCGTCTCGCCGAACGCGAAAGACGCAAGCACGCCCAGCCACGCCAGCGGCATGGTGATCGGATCCGGCAGCAGCAGCGTGTCGAAGTCGATCAGCGCCAGCGCCAGGAGCGCCAGCAGCAGGGCGCAATAGCTGGCCGCCAGCCAAGTGACCCCCCAGACCCCGACGCTCGCCAACGCAATCGCCGCGCCGGCCAGCTCCACCAGCGGATAGCGCCATGGAATCGCCGCCGAACACTTGCGGCAACGACCCCGCAACAGCAGCCAGCTCAGTACGGGGATGTTGTCCCAAGGCGCCACCGCGGCAGCGCAGGCAGGGCAGCGGGAACGCGGCAGCATCAGATCGAAGCGCGACTGCTTGGCCGGGCGGATGTGCAGGATGGACAGCGCTTCGCCGCGCCACTGCCTGGCCACCATGATCGGCAGCCGATGCACCAGGACGTTGAGAAAGCTGCCAAGGCAGAGCCCGCCGAGGGCGCAGAGCACCAGCACCGGCCAGCCGTCCACTTGGCCTTCAGCGGCAAGAGCGTTGATGATGAGCAGCCCGACTGTGCCAACGGTTCCAGCGAAACCGTATCACATCGGCGTTGGCATCCACGCAAGAGGCTGCGCCCCGGACCACTCCGCACGGCACAACAGCACGCAGAACGACGGAACAAGCCGCGACTTGCTCCGTGCGCGGCGTTTGCCATAATGGTTGCAGCGAAGCGCCGCGGACGGTCGGCGCTCTCGGCCGGCAACTCAAGCACCGCTGTCCAAGCCAACGACCCAAGCAACGATTCGAGCAGGAGGCCAAACATGACGCTGCGCATCAACAGCGAGGTTCCCAACTTCACGGCCAACACCACCCACGGCGAGATTCGCTTCCACGAGTGGATCGGCGACGGCTGGGCCATCCTCTTCTCGCACCCCAAGGACTTCACGCCGGTCTGCACCACGGAACTCGGCTACATGGCCGGGCTGGCGGACGACTTCGCGGCGCGCAACTGCAAAGTCATCGGCTTGTCGGTGGACCCGGTGGCCAACCACCAGGAGTGGCTGCGCGACATCGAGGAAACCCAGGGCAACGCCGTCACCTATCCCCTCATCGGCGATCCGAACCTCGCCGTCGCCAAGCAGTTCGACATGCTGCCCGAAGACGCCGGCGACACCTCCGAAGGGCGCACGCCGGTGGACAACGCCACCGTTCGCTCGGTCTTCGTGATCGGCCCGGACAAGCGCGTCAAGGCCATGCTCACCTATCCGATGAGCACCGGGCGCAACTTCGACGAAGTGCTGCGGCTGCTCGACAGCTGCCAGCTGACGGCGCAGCACCAGGTGGCGACGCCGGTGAACTGGAAGCACGGCGAGGACGTCATCATCGTGCCGGCGGTGTCCGACGAAGAAGCCAAGGCCAGGTTCCCCGACGGCTGGAAGGCGCCCAAGCCCTATCTGCGCATCGTCCCTCAGCCGGAGTAGCGGCAAGCAAGCCGCCAAGGAGCCGCCATGGACTTGGAGTACAGCCCGGAGCACCAAGCGTTTCGCGACGAAGTGCGGACGTTTCTTCAGGAAAACAAGCACAGGGCGCCAACCGCCAAGCCGCCGGTGCCCGGCCAGCCGCCGAACTCGGCGAAGGCCTGGCAGCAGTTGCTGGTCGAACACGGCTACGCGGCGCGCACCATCCCCAGGGAGTACGGCGGCTACGGCGCCGAACCCGACATCCTGAAGACGCGCATCATCGCCGAAGAGTTTGCCGCCGCCCGGGTGCCGCCGGGCCACTCCGGGGACAACCGCCTCGTTCCCACGGTGCTGGAGCTTGGCACCGAGGAGCAAAAGCGCTGGCTGGTGCCGCCGTCCGTGCGCGGCGAGATGAGCTGGTGCCAAGGCTACTCCGAACCCGGCTCGGGCTCGGACCTCGCCTCGCTCTCCACCAAGGCGGAACTCGATGGCGACGAGTGGGTTATCAACGGCCAGAAGATCTGGACCTCCGGCGCCCAGAACGCCGACATGATGTTCTGCCTGGTGCGCACCGAGCCCGACGCGCCGAAGCACAACGGCATCAGCTATCTGGTGTTCTCGATGGACACGCCCGGCATCGACGTGCGGCCGCTGGTGACGATGACCGGCGACGCCTTCTTCAACGAGGTCTTCTTCACCGACGTGCGGGTCCCCAAGGACCAGATCATCGGCAAGCGCGGCGAAGGCTGGTTCGTGGCCAACACCACGCTGCGCTACGAACGCGGCGGCCTCGGCGATCCCAACGAGGCGGAGAACCGCTTCAACCGCATCGTCGACATCATGCGCCGCGAGACCATCGACGGCGAGCGGCTGCTCGACAATCCCGTCTACCGGGACCGGCTGCTGAAGCTGCAAGGGCAGATTCTCGCCATGAAGTTCAACGGCATGCGCGTGCTTTCGCACAACATCAAGGGCGAGGAAGCCGGCCTGCCGCGCTGGATCGTCAAACTGAACGGCTGCGAGCTGAACCACCAGATGGCCGGCCTCGCCATCGACGTGCTGGGCGAACTGGGCTTGCTGTACGACGGCAGCCCCTACCTGCGCGACGCCGGCTTCTGGCAGGCCAGGTACATGCTGGACCTCGGCCTCGTCATCGGCGGCGGCACGGCGCAGATCCAGAAGAACATGATCGGCGAGCGGGCCCTCGGCCTGCCGAAGGAACCCAAGGTTCAAGAGGCGGGGGCGTAGCATGGATTTCGGCCTTTCCGAAGAACAGCGCATGCTGCAAGACAGCATCGACGGCTATCTGGGGTCCGGCTGCCCGCTGTCGCGGGTGCGCGAAGTGGCCGAGGCCGGCGAGGCGCGCGCCGACGACGTCTGGCGCTCGCTGGCCGATCTGGGCGCCCACGCGGTGCTGATCGACGAAGATCACGGCGGCGTCGGCCTGGGGCTTCTCGAAGCGGCCTTGATCGCCGAAGCCCTGGGCGCCGCGGCGGCGCCGGTTCCCTACGTTGCATCCTCGATCATGGCGCCGGTGGCGCTGGCGGCGGCCGGCAGCGCCGAGCAGAAGGACGAGTGGCTGCCCAAGATCGCCGTCGGAGAGGTGGTCTTCGGCGTCGGCGTCACCGAGCACATCGGCAGCAGGGAGAGCGACGGGATCGTCGCCGAAGGCGGCGGGCTGAACGGCAAGGCGATGTTCGTGCTCGATGGCGGCGAAGCCGATCAGTACATCGTCGCGGCCGACGACTACACCCTGCACCTCGTCGCCGCGGACGCCGTGCAGGCAACCCGGCTGAAGACCATCGATCGCACGCGCACGGTGGCGGAGCTGGTGTTCGACGACACCGCGGCGGCGCTGCTCCCCGGCTCGGCGGAGAATCGCGAACCGGTGTTGCGGACCATCGACGTCGGGCGCATCGCCCTGGCCGCCGACACCCTGGGCGCCGCGCAGGTCATGCTCGACAAGGCTGTCGCCTACGCCAAGGAACGCCGGCAGTTCAACCGCGTCATCGGCTCGTTCCAGGCGGTCAAGCACATGTGCGCGGAAATGGCCGCCGAACTGGAGCCCTGCCGTTCGCTGGTGTGGTACGCGGCGCACGCCTACGCGGCCATTCCCGAAGAAGGCCGGCTGATGGCCTGCCACGCCAAGGCGCATCTTGCTGAGACGGGCACCTTCGTCGCCCGCAAGTCCACCGAGGTGCATGGCGGCATGGGTATCACGGACCTCTTGGGCCTGCACTACTGGTTCAAGCGCATCGGCTTCAATCGCCAACTGCTCGGCGCGCCGGAGCTGGTGCGCGCGGAGGCGGCCCACGCGCAAGGCTGGATCTAGATCCCGCCGCGCCAGTCGAACTGCCGGCGACGCCGTGCCCTCGCCGGCGCCCGTCGTGCTACCATTCGCGTTCGAGTCCCAGGCTGGATGGCAGAGGGGCTATGCAGCGGACTGCAACTCCGTGTACGCCGGTTCGAATCCGACTCCAGCCTCCACATCGCCCAAGGTGCGGTGCCGCCTGGTCAGTGGTCTAGGCGGTGGCGGCGCCAATAGCCCAGCCACTCCGGCAGATTCTCTTCGCACCAAGATCGATACGCTTCCATCGTGTCGAAGGAGCGGTATTCCGCGTCGTCCAGCACCGGTTTGTAGGTCTTGATGAACGAGTAGCGCCAACGCAGTGCCAGCGGCCGCTTGAGAGACGCCTCGAACTCGGCGCTCCATGCTGGATCGACCACCGTGGCGTCATCCGGCGACGGGCTGATGTCGTTGCTGGTCATGGGTGGCGCCAAACGACTCTAGGGTACGAGCACTTCTTCGCGCCACTCGCCGTCGTTCAGCGTGAACCGGCGGCGGTCGTGGATGCCGTCCGGCTGATTCACTTGCAGCCGCTCGACGCGGTTGATTTCCAGCAAGTAGCCGAGCGCCGAGTCCGGCGCGGTGTCGGCGGACGGCGCCGAAAGCAGATCGACGAGCTGCTGGCGGCTGGCAAGCGCGGAGCCTTGCGGATGGCGCTCGTACAGCCAGTCCTGGCGTTTGGCGGCCAGCGGCCGTTGCAGCCAGTTCCGGCGCACGACTTCGCCCGGAATCTCCGCCAACGTGCAGCGCAGCCGATACTGCACCGACAAGCTCGGCAAGTAGACCAGCACCGCCTGCGAGGCGGACTGCGCCAGCTGGCCGAACTTCGGACTGCTGCGGTTGAGGAACAAGCCCAGCCGCAAGCGTTCGCCGGAAGCGTCGGCGGGCATGTCGCGCAGCACCAGCATGCGCGCCTGGGGTTCGCCGCCATCGACGGTAGCCAAGACGCACAGGTTGGCGTTGGGGTCGCGTTTGCGACGCGCCTCCTCGCGCTCCGCCCGCAGCCAGGCGATGGGATCAGCCACCGCCTTGTTCGTCGCTCTGCACCACGATGGCGATCCAGCGCGCCTCGCTGATGAAGCCGGCCCCCCACTCCGCCCAACGCCCGAAGCCGTCGCGCTTGAGCGCATCCAGAGTGCCGGCGGCGACGGCTTCGCGCACCACGGTTTGGCTGGCTTCGATCACCTCGATGGCGGTTTCGATGTCGACGACGCCGGCCAAGGCGCCGTGGCCGGGAATGACCCGCGCGTCCGCGGGCAGCATGTCGACGGCCCGGCGCAGGTTTTCCAGCAGGCCGTCCACGGAACCGCCGGCGGCCACGTCGACGAACGGAAAGCGGCCGTTGAAGAAGTGGTCGCCCATGTGGACGACGCCGGAGTTCTTGAACCAGACCAGCGAGTCGCCGTCGGTGTGGCCACGGGGCAGATGGACGACATCGATCTCGTCGCCGTTGAAGTGCAGCCGCAGACGATCGCTGTAGGTGATCATCGGCAAGCCCACGGCCGGTACTCCTGAACCGGCCAGCCGAACACGGACGTTGTCGTGGGCGAGAATCGCGGCGCTGCGGCCGAAGAACGGATTGCCGCCGGTGTGGTCGCCGTGGAAGTGCGTGTTCAGCACGTAGCTCGGCAAGCCGCCGCCTACATCCGCGATCGCCGCGACGATGCGCTCCGCCAAGGGCAGGAACTGGTTGTCGACGATCAGCGTGCCGTCGCTGCCGACGCTGACCCCGATGTTGCCGCCGGCGCCTTCGAGCATGTGGACGCCGCCCTGCACGGCGGTCGCCCGGACTTCGACACCGGCGAAACGATCCGCGGCGCCAAAGACCGCGCTGCTGGCGATGGCGAGCAGCGCCAGCAAGGCCGAGCGAACATGTACGAACGCAGGCGCGCTCACCTAGGAAGACTCGCTGTCGGCGGCGCTGGCGTCTTCGCCGCCGGAGTCGGCGTTCGAGTCCGGCGCTTCCAGACGTCGGCGAATGTCGGCGATGTCGCGCTGGATTTCGCTCAGCCGATAGACGATGTCCGGCAGCTGGTCGACGATGCGCCAGACGAGGTAGGCAATCGCCAGCGCGGCAAGTAGGATGAGGAAGCTCATGGCAGTTCTCCCCGACCGTTGGATGGCATGAACCGTGAACCGTCAACAGGCAGCGAAGCCGCTTGACGCGGCACCGTCGCCCTTGAGTGGACGCAATCCTAACCTACTTGGAACGTCGAGGATGGCCCTGCCCGCCGCGTTTCTTGCCCGCTTGGCAGCCGAGCTGGGCGCCCACACGGCCGCGGCCATCGCGCGGACGACGCGCGAAGACAAGGACCTGGCGTACTGGCTGAATCCGCTGCGCCCAGGCGAAGCGCCGGCCTTGGGTGAGCCAATGGCCGGGCTGCCGGGCATGTTCGCCGTTGCCGGGCGGCATCGACAACGGTTGACGCATCATCCGGCGGCGGCTTGCGGGCGCGTCTATCCGATCAATCCGTCGAGCGCCGTTGCGGTGCAGGTTTTGGCACCCGAACCCGGAGAACGCGTATTGGATCTGGCCGCGGCGCCGGGCGGCAAGACGATCTTGAGCGCCGGGCGGATGGCGAACGACGGCGCCATCGTCGCCGTGGATGCAAGCCGCGGCCGCTTCCACCGCTTGCGCGCCAACTTGCAGCGTTGCGGCGTCGTCCATGCCGAATGCCGCTTGATGGATGGCCGGCAGCTGGGGCGTTTGGAAGCCGAGCGCTTCGACCGCGTGCTGCTCGATGCGCCGTGCGCTTCGGAAGCCCGTTTCCGGGACGACGACCCGGCAACCACGCGCTACTGGTCGCCGCGCAAGGTGAAGGAATCGGCGCACAAGCAGCGCGGCCTGATCCGCTCCGCATTCCGCTGCTTGAAGCCCGGCGGCGTGCTGCTGTACTGCACCTGCTCGTTCTCCAAGCGCGAAAACGAAGACGTGGTGGCCTATCTGCTGCGCCGGGAACCGAGCGCTCGACCGCTGCCGCTGGTCGTTGACGGCGTCGCCGCGGGTACCCGCTGCGGCATGGAAGGAACGCTGCGCATTCTGCCCAACCGCTTGTTCGACGGGCTGTTTCTAGCGCCGCTGACGAAGCAGCTTGGGCGCGGCGTAGTCCACGAACTGCCAGCGGGCGGCGCGTGACTTGCCGCCAGCGTGCTCGAACAACGCGACGCCGAACGTCGGCACGTTGTCGGCGACGACGCGGCCGGCCAGCCGGTTCACCAGGTTGGTGATGGTGGGATTGTGGCCGACGAAGGCGACTGCTTCGGCGCTCGCGAGGGTTTCTTCGACAACCGCGAGGAACTCCGTCTCCGACCCGTCGTAGAGCCGTTCGTCGGTGCGCACCGGACGGTCGCCGGCGATCAACGTCGCCGTTTCCTGCGCCCGCCGGGCCGAACTGGCGACGAACAGACGAGGCCCGCTGCCGAGCCATTCGCCGATCAAGTCCCCGTCGCCGCTGGCGCGTTTGGCAAGCGGGCGCTGGTGGTCGACAACCCCCACCGGCCGCGACGACTTGCCGTGCCGTATCAGCCAAATGCGCTGCGCCATCGCTCGTCCGCGTGTTCTGCTCAAGGAGCGATTGTAGCGGCTGCCCGGGCTTGTCGATGA
Organism: Candidatus Azotimanducaceae bacterium; assembly: GCA_965199875.1. Classification (GTDB taxonomy): domain Bacteria; phylum Pseudomonadota; class Gammaproteobacteria; order Pseudomonadales; family Azotimanducaceae; genus VXYL01. The sequence goes on from OZ241346.1 coordinate 2,439,920, forward strand.
TCGGGGCTACTTCCAGATGGCGAAGAACTCCTCGAACGCCTTGAACTGGCCGCCATTCGCGGAGGAAGGCACGATGATCGGCGTCTTGACGCCGGCGTCGAACCACGCCTCGATGCCTTCGCGCACGGCCGAGGCGCTGCCGAACAGCGTCGTATCAGCCAGCCAGCGGTCCGACAGGCAGCCGGGAACGCGCTGGAAGTCCTTGGCGGCCAGGGCGTCCTCCACCGCCTGCATCTCTTCGACGTAGCCGGCTTCCTTCCAGTAGGCGCGGTAGTTGGGCAGCGCCGCGTAGCTGGCAAGGGTGCGCCGGTTGCGTTCCTTGGCGGCTTCCACGTCGTCCGAAACCACCGTCGGTATCATGTTGCCGATGAAGAATCCGTCGCCGGCGCGGTTGTCTTCCTTGAGCACCGACAGCGATTCGGCCATGTGCGAACGAGCGCCGTTGGCGAAGACCATGCCGCCGGCGATTTCCTCCGCCAGGGCGATCATCTTCTTGCGCAGCGTCGCCAGCACCAGCCGTGGCAGTTCGCCGGCCCGCGGCACCGCTTGCAGGTCCGCGACGAAGCGGCGCATGTCGCCGAGGGGCTTGCCGGTCTGCACGCCAAGCCGGTCCATCGCCGGGGCGTGGCTGACGCCGATGCCGAAGTCGAAGCGGCCGCCGGAAACCTCGTGGATGAAGCTGGCGGCCTGGGCGAAGTCCTGCACGTGGCGGGTGTAGATGGGCTGAATGCTGGTGCCGAAGCGCACCCGCTCGGTGGCCAGCGCCAAGGCGCCGCACAGGGAAACGCCGTCGCTCATGCTCGGACAGTAGATGGCGGGAAACCCCCGCGCTTCAATGTCGCGGGCCAGTTGCAGGGTTGCTTGGCGGCGGCCGGGCACGGCGGCGAGGCTGAGCGCGGGAAGTCGGGGCATAGGGACGTGCCTTGCGTTGCCGGAGGGACTTGGCCCATTGTAGCCCGGTTGCAGCGCCGGCTGCGCAGCGGCACCTGCGGCACCTGCGTCAATCCAAGCTCCGGGAAGGACGATCTGGAGGACTCGGCGCTTGCGCGCCTTTCGTCCATCGGTTGGAAGCGCAAACGAGCCGCAGGCCGAGACGCCAAGTGACGAGCGCTGCAAAAGCAGCCAACGTCCGCAAGCATACGTCGCCATGCACTCCAACGCTTCAAAGCGGATTGTGGCAAGGTGGCTGGAGTTCCGCTGCACACAACCTCGAACGTTGCGTTCCATGTCTCTGCTGACCGGCAAAGCCAGCGACTTCCTCAAGATCGGCGTAGCCGCCGCCGGTCGCGGCGATCTCGACGCGGTTCGGGAGGTGCTGGCCGAGCGCCCGGACTGGCTGCGCCGAGCGGGTTCCCACGGCCGCACCATGCTTTGGGAAGCCGCCTATCGAGGACGCCTGGCAGCGGTGGCCTATCTGCTCGAACAAGGCGCGGATCTCGACGCCTGGGGCTGCCACTTCACGCCCCTGCTGGTGGACGTGTCGCCCTACTGCGCGGCGCGTTTCAAGCAGCACGAGGCCGTGGCTTCGCTGCTGCTCGCGCACGGCGCCCGGGTGGACTTCCACAGCGCGGTCTTCCTCGGCAACGAGCAGCAGGCGCGCGCGGCGCTGGACGACGATCCCTCGCTGGCGACGCTTGAGAAGCCGCAGCACGACGCCAACGTCGCCGCAACCGCGCTGCACTACGCAGTCAGCCCCGGCCACGCCCGGCTGCTCGCCCTGCTGCTGGAACGCGGCGCCGATCCCAAGCCCTACAGCGGCTGGCTGCTGCGCTTCTGCATCTGGCGCCGGCGCGCGGACCTGCTGGCGATGCTGCTCGACGCCGGGCTGGACGCCGCCGCGGCCGAGCCGCCGCGTTCCGGCATCGCGGATCCGGCGATGGTCGATCTCTTGCGAGCGCACGGCCTAGAGTACGGTGTCGATCAAGCCGAAGGCGGCTGGCCGCCCATCGTCTTCCAGTGCCGAGGCGACCGCGGCGGCAGCATCGGGCGCGTGCAGGCGCTGATCGACGCTGGCGCGGACGTGAACGTGCGCAACGCCAAGGGCCAAGGCGCTCTGCACTGCGCCGCGAAGGCTGGATTCGTCGACATCGTGGCGCTGCTGCTGGAGAACGGCGCGGCGGTCGATGCGGCCGATGCCAAGGGCGAAACGCCGCTGGCTGCCGTGCTGCGTTCGACGGTGAAGGACAAGCAGCGTCTGCACGCCGTCGCGAAGACGCTGATCGCCGCTGGCGCGGACGCAGACCACCTGGACGCATCGGGGCGCTCGCCGAGATCCATCGTGCAGCGCAAGCGCGACGGCGTTTGGAGAGACCTGCTGACCAGTGCCCGTTGAGTCGCGTGGGGACGCCAGCGCGGACTCGGCGCGGGATGCGGCGCGTCTTCGCCCAGCCGGAGACGACGCCGGCGATCATGGATCGAGTGCTGCTGGCGCTGACGCCGGTGGTGGCGGCGAGCGTCTGGGCGTTCGGCTGGATGGCGCTGGCGCAGTGCGCCGTGGCGCTGGCGGCTGGCGCCGTCTTCAACGGTCTCTGTCGCTACGCGCGGGAACGTCGGCTGGCGGCCTTCGGCGATCGCAGCGTTCCGGTCACCTGTCTGCTCGTCGGCCTCGGCATTCCACCAGCCGCGCCGCTGTGGGTCGTCGTCGTGGCGGTAGGCGTGGCGGTGGTGCTTGCCAAGGAACTCTACGGCGGCCTCGGCAGAAACGTCTTCAATCCCGCCATGGCTGGCTACGCCGCCGTGCTGGTGGCCTATCCCCAGGAACTGGCCTATCTGCATGCCGAGAGCGGCGCGACGGCGCTGGACGCGCTGCGTTTCCGCGATGCGCAGACCCTCGACGAACTGCTCGACGGCCACCACGCCTTCGGCGCCCTCGGCGCTGCCGGATTCGAGTGGCTGAACGCCGCGGCGCTGCTCGGCGGCCTGTATCTGCTTGGCGTTCGCGTGCTGCACTGGCGAATCCCCGCCGCGCTGCTGCTCGGCATCGCCGTGCCGGCGACGATCTTCTACGACAGCGGCAGTTCCGCGAGTTTGGGCTCGCCGTTGCTGCACTGGTTCAGCGGCGCGACCATGCTGGCGGCCTTCTTCATCGCCACCGACCCGGTGACGGCGCCGCGCCGCGCCGGCCATCAGTGGCTGTTCGCGTTCTCCATCGGCGTGCTGATATTCGTCATCCGCGCCTTCGGCAGCTATCCCGACGGCGTTGCCTTCGCCGTGCTGCTCGGCAACGTGGCGACGCCGATCCTCGACCGCTGGGGCGGCGCGGCCCGTGCGTGACGCGCTGCGCGGCATCGCCGTCCTGGTCTTGCTGACCGCGCTGGCCGGCGCCGTCGTCGCCTGGTTCGCCGAACGCACGAAGGGCGCCATCGACGCCAACCGCGCCGCCGCCGAGGCGAAGGTGCTGCGCGAGCTGGCCGGCTTCGCGCTGCGCCCGAACGCTGGCGACGTGCTGCTGTGCGACCAACGCTTGCTGATTCTGCGCGGCCGCGGCAAGGGCTACGGCGGCGCGCTCAAGATCGCCGTGGCGCTTGCCTCCGACGGCACGGTGAACGGGGTGCGCGTTCTTGAACACGAGGAAACGCCGGGCTTTGCCGACATTCTGGCCGCGGACTCCGAGTGGCTGGCGAGCTTCGGGCATGGCGAAGCGGATGCCGTCACGGGCGCCACCGTCACCTCGACGGCGGTGCTGCGGGCGGTCGCGGAGGTCTTGCAGCGCTACCGACGCGAGGGGCGGGAGTCCATGTGCGACTTCACCCCCGAGGCAGGCCATCAGCGTTGAAGTTCGAGTGGCCGGGCGACGCCGGGGTTCATGGAGATGTCCTCTTGCCACAGAACCGCGTCCTCGGTGAACTGGCCAGTGCGAACTCGGGCGAGCACATAGCCCGGCAAGGGAACGTTGACCAGGCAGACCCCGTCGGCCTGCAAGCCGTACTGCCGGAAGTCGAAATCCCGATAGTAGAAGCCTCGCTTCTTGGCGGCTTTGGTCAGGTCGGCGGCGTCGGCCGGATACAGGCGGAGCAGAAAGCGCACCGGGTCGTCTCCGGCGCACGGCGCCTTGGCGTAGACGAGGTTGTTTCGCGTCAGGTACACGTCGTAGCGGGAACGGATCGCCGGCAGGCCCTGCGCCCGCAGTCTGGCCAAGTAGCTCCGCGCCGGCTGCAGCGCAACCCGCACGGATTTCGCCGCAGCCTTCGGCAGCACCGTTTCGGACACGCACAGTCCACCCGGCCCGCGGCCCATGTTGCCAGGCAGAAAGGCCGGCTTCTCGCCCGGCACGTTCCAGCTCCACACGATCAGCTCCTCCGGCCGGCAGTGGCGGGCCAGCGCCAAGGCCACCCGGTGAACCACCATCAGCCCCGCTTCTCTCTGCCGGCCCTGCTGGCCCCGCTGATCGTCGAAGTGCGGCGCCAACCCTGCCCAGAGCCGGTCGGCCGCATCCCTCGCGTCTTCGACAGGCGCCGCGGCGCTGATTTTGAACCGCCTGCCAATGGGGTCGGGCGTTCCGCCGAAGAGGGTGTTTTCGAACTCGTGCCAGGGGCGAGCGATGTTGGCAAGGTGGGTTACTCCCATCTGCCGATGCAAGGGACGGAGCTGGCCAATGACGTGACGCCCGTTCGTGGCGCGAAAGTAGTCGTAGGAGTTGACCAAGCCGTCCAGGTTGATCACTGGAAAGCGGGAAAAGTAGCCGACGATGCCAGCATCCCAAGAACCGACCACGCTGCCCTCGGGCAGGATGCGGTTGGCAACCTGCGCGCCCATGTACGCGGCGCGATGCCATCCAAAGTGGTTGCCGGCAATGTCGCTGCTGCTGCGATCGACGAAGCGAAAGGGGCCGGCGAAGTCCGCTTTGACCAGCAGGACGGCGACGCCGACACCGGCCACGCCCAGCACCAGCAAGCGGGCCGTCCGGCGCCACCGGGAACCGAGGCAGCGCCGAATCAGGTACATGACGACGTAGCAGCGCAGCGGAACGATCAGCGCCGTCAGCAGATAGGCCGGAACGAAGTACCAGGGGAAGTGCCCGTGGAAGCGGGGATGCTGCATCAGCACGGTCTGGGCGAACTGGGCGATGTGACCAACGCCGAGGCCAAGTGCGCCCACCAGGAACGCCAGCAGCAGCCAGCCGCGCTGGTCCATCGCGCTGCGGCCCAGCCACCAGACCAGCGGCGCATAGACGCAGACCTCCAGCGCCACCAGCAGTTCGTAGCAGAACAGCGGAGTCCGCAAGGCGTCCTGGAAGTTCCGCAGCAGGCCGTAGCCTTCCTCTGAACTCCACATGTTCTGGTACCAGGCAGCCTTGACCGCGCCGCTCACCGGCACGGGGCCGCCGAACACCAACCAGTTGTAGACGACGTAAACCAAGATGCCGGCCACCGCGCCGAGGAAAGGCGCCGTCGCCGCCAAGGCGAGCCGGGAACGCCAATCCTCTGGCCCGGCGGTGGCAGCGCCCGAGGGTTCCTGCCGCCAAGACACCAGTGCGCCCAGGACGGCCGTGGCGGTCAAGGATATGGCGACGTATTCCAGACGCGCCCAAGGCAGGGCAAAGGCCACGGCGGCCAGCAGCCACTGCCAGCGCGCCGGCGCCCGGGCGTAAAGCACGATGGCCAGGAAGAGCAGCCCCAGTATGAACAGCGCGGCCGCCGCTTCCAGCCCGCTGAACAGGACGACGTTGCCGTAGAGCAGCGGCGGCAGGGCGAACAGCAGCAGCCAGGGCTGGCCGGAGAGCCGGGCGGCGGTGGCAGTCAGCAGGACGGCGCCGGCAATGAGAGCAATCTCGAAGCCCTTGATGCCGAACAGCGCCGTTTCCGCATCCATCAGCCAGTAGAAAGGCGTGATCAACAGCAGCCAGAGAGGATGGTAGCCGTTGGTCTGGGTGATGCCGTCGAAGGTGGAGAACTGCCCGGCGGCCAGGTTCCGGGCTATCTGGAAGTAGTAGAAGGAGTCGTCCAGGTTGACGTCGCGGATGATGTTGAGCAGGTCGAAGCGGCTCAGCAGATGCCAGCAAAACGAGCCGGAGTAGGCCAGGATGCCGGCAAGAAAGAGGAAGAACAGCCCGTTGCGCCACGGCGGAGACTGGCCAGCGACGATGCGCCGCCAAGCGACGGTGTGAACAGCCAGGTTCGCTCTAGCGGGCTTAGGCAAGTGCTTGGCGCAGCAGTTCGTTGGCCTGCTTCGGGTTGGCCTTGCCGCCGCTCGCCTTCATCGCCTGGCCGACCAGAAAGCCCAGCACCTTGGTCCTGCCGGCGCGGTACTGCTCCACCTGGCGGGGGTTGTCGGCGACCACCCGGGCGACGATGGCGGCCAGTTCGCCGGCGTCGCTGACTTGCCGCAGCCCCTGGGCCTCGATCAGCGCGTCGACGTCTTCCGGCGTCTTCCAGATGGTCTCGAACAGCGACTTGGCGATCTTGCCGGAAATGGTCTGGTCGGCCACCCGTTGCAGCAGCTTTGTCAATTGCTCCGGCGGCAGCGGAATGTCGGCGATGTCCCGGCCGTCTCGGCGCAGCGCCGCGGCAACCTCGCCCATGATCCAGTTGGCGGCGGCCTTGGGCTGGCGGCTGGCTTCGGCAACGGCATCGAAGTAGGCGGCCACGTCCGGGTCCGCCACCAGCCAGCGGGCGTCGTAGTCCGAAAGACCCAGCTGCCCGACGTAGCGCTCGTGCTTTGCCGCCGGCAGCTCCGGCATGGCGGCGCGGGCTTCGTCCAGCATGGCTTGGTCGATCGCAATCGGCAGCAGGTCCGGGTCCGGAAAGTAGCGGTAGTCGTCCGACAGTTCCTTGCCGCGCATGGGCCGGGTTTCGTCGCGTTGGGCGTCGTAGAGCAGGGTTTCGCGCATCACCTTGCCGCCGGACTCGAGGACGTCGATCTGCCGGCCGATCTCGAAGCGCACCGCTCTCTCCAGGAACCGAAAGGAGTTCAGGTTCTTGATCTCCGTGCGTTCGCCCAGCTTCGCGTTCGGGCGGCGCACCGAGACGTTGGCGTCACAGCGCAACGAACCCTCGTTCAGATTGCCGTCGGAAATCCCCAGGTAGCGCACCAGGGCGTGCAGGGCGCGGAAGTAGCCGGCCGCTTCCGCTGCCGTGCGTAGCTGCGGTTCGCTCACCACTTCGAGCAGGGGCACGCCGGCGCGGTTGAGGTCGATGCCGGTCTGTCCGGCGTAGTCTTCGTGGAGGGATTTGCCGGCATCTTCCTCCAGGTGGGCTCGGGTGAGCTCGATGCTTCGGCTGCCGTCCTCTTCGGTGTCGATGCGCAGCCGGCCGCCGCGCACGATGGGCTCCTCGAACTGGCTGATCTGATAGCCCTTCGGCAGGTCCGGATAAAAGTAGTTCTTGCGCTCGAAGCGGCAGCGGTCGGCGATGTCGCCGCCGACGGCCAGGCCGAACAGTATGGCGTAGCGGACGGCTTCGGCGTTCAGCACCGGCAGTGCGCCGGGCAGCGCCAGATCGACGCCGCAGGCCTGGCTGTTGGGCGCCGCGCCGAACTCCGTGGCGGCGCCGGAGAAGATCTTCGAGCGCGTACATAGCTGCACGTGAACCTCCAAGCCGATAACGCTCTCCCAAGCATTCGAATGCCCTTGCTGGCTTGACGAAGCGGTGGAGGTCACGACTGCGCCGGAGGCTGCTGCAGGTGCCAGTTCGTATCGCGCTGGAAGGCTTCGACCACCGCCAGCAGGCGGTCTTCGCAGAAGTGCGGGCCGATCAGCTGCATGCCGACCGGCAGGCCGCCAACGCGACCGCAGGGGATGCTGGCCGCCGGCAAGCCGGCAAGGCTCGCCGGGGCGGTGAACACGTCCTGCTTGTACAGGCCGGTGGGGTCCGAGTCGTGTCGACCGAAGCGGAACGCCGGCTCGGGCGTGGCGGGCGTCAGGATCAAGTCCACTTCGGCAAAGGCGTCGATGAAGTCCTGGCGGATGAGCCGACGCAGCCGCTGCGCCTTGCGGTAGTAGGCGTCGTAGTAGCCCACGGAGAGGGCGTAAGTGCCGGTGAGGATGCGCCGCTTCACTTCCGTGCCGAAGCCTTCGCTGCGCGAGCGGCAGTAGAGATCGTCCAGATCGATGGGATCCTTGGCGCGGTGGCCGTAGCGCACGCCGTCGTAGCGCGACAGATTGGTGGACGCCTCGGCGCTGGCCACCACGTAGTAGGCAGGCACGGCGAAGCGCGTGTGCGGCAGGGAGACCTGGCGACGGCGATGGCCTTGGCGTTCCAGGACCTTGGCCGCCTCTTCAAGCGCCGCGGCCATCGGCGCCGCAAGGCCGCTCCAGTACTCGCCGGGCACGCCGATCCTCAGGCCTTCCGCTCGTTCGCCATTGCCGGTGGGGACGGCGTCCGCGCTGGTGGAGTCTTGCGCGTCGTGCCCCTCCATGCAGCGCAGCAAAACGCGCAGATCCGCGGCGCTGCGCGCCATGGGGCCGCCTTGATCGAGGCTGGACGCGAAAGCGATCAGGCCATAGCGCGAGACGCGCCCGTAGGTGGGCTTCAAGCCGCTGATGCCGCAGAAGGCGGCTGGCTGGCGAATGGAACCGCCGGTGTCGGTTCCGGTTGCCGCCGGCGCGAGACCGCCGGCCACCGCCGCCGCCGAGCCGCCGGACGAACCGCCCGGCACGCGGCCGTGGTCCCAGGGATTGGCCGTGGCACCGAAATAGCTGGTTGCGGTGGACGAACCCATGGCGAACTCGTCCATATTGGTCTTGCCCAGCATCACCATGCCGGCCGCTTTCGTCTTCGCCACCACGGTGGCATCGTAGGGTGCCGCGAAGTTGGCCAGCATGCGCGAACCACAGGTGGTGCGCACGCCATCGGTGCAGAAGATGTCCTTGTGCGCGATCGGCACTCCGAGCAGGCCGCTGTGGCCGTGCCTGGCAATCGCCGCATCGGCGCGTTTCGCCCCGGCGATGGCCTGCTCCTCGCAGACGGTGATGAAGCTGTTCGTCCGGTCGTCGGCGATGCGGCGCAGATAGTGCCGCGCCAGCTCTTCGGCGCCGACCGCCTTGGAGCGCAGCGCCGCGCAGTGTTCGGCAAGCGTGGGCAAGTCGGAATCGACGCTCATTCCACCACTCGCGGCACCAGATACAAGCCGTCGCGCACCGCCGGCGCGCCTTGCTGATAGCGTTCGCGCCGCACCGTCTCGCTGATCCGATCGGCACGCAGTGGCTGCACGCCGTCCAACGGATGCGCCAACGGTTCCACGCCGTCGGTTTCCACCGCCTGCATGGCGTCGACGAAGGCGACGATCTTGTCGAGGTCCGCATGAAGCTGCGCTCGCTCTTGGGCGTCGAGGCGCAGCGCGGCCAAGCGCAGCAGCTTGTCGATGGTGGCGGCATCCAACGGGTCGAGTCCCTTGTGGCCAGGCGGTTTGACGATGAACCCAAGAAACGAACCAGCGGTTGGTGGGCACCGTCTCCGCAAAGTCGCGCAGTTTAGGCCAAGAACACGTCCCACGGCACGGCCCGAACCGCCAGCCCGGCGACGGCGAAGTCGCCCCCGGCGGCGCGAGTCGGGCTAGAATCGTCGCCGTTCTCTCAAGGGCAAGTTCATGGGCATCGAGATACGCCCCGCCACCGCCGCGGAGATGGGCCAGCTCGGCATTCTCGGCGGCTACGTCTACGGCGGCAGCTTCGGCGACGGGCCGAACAACGTCATCGCCACCGCCAATCTTCCCGAGTGGACGCTTTGCGCGTTCATCGACGGCAAGCTGGCTTCGAGCTTCTCGAACATTCCGTTCACCATGCGCGCCAACGGCAACGCCATGCCCTTGGCCGGCGTCTCCACCATAGGCACGCAGCCGGAACACCGTCGCCAAGGGCTGGTGCGGCGCATTCACACCCAGGCGTTTGCGGACATGCGCGACGCCGGCCAGCCGGTGGCGGCGCTGTGGGCTTCCCAAGCGGCGATCTACCAGCGCTACGGCTACGCAATGACCACCGCGTGTCGGCACTACTCCGTCGACACCGTGGACATCGCCTTTCACGACGGCGACGGCGGCAGCGGCACGGTGCGGCGCATCGACACGGCATCGGCCTACGACCAGCTGAAGGCTCTGTACATCGGCTTCGTCGCCGAGCGCACCTGCTATCTGCACCGCTCCAAGGCGCTGTGGCTGCAAAACGCCCTGGAGGAAGTGGCCGCGGACGGCCCCGTCTGGGTGGCGATCTGCTACGACCGCAGCGACGTCGCCCAAGGCTACGTCGTCTACACGCTGCGCGGCGGCAAGGTGGACCATCCAGCGCGAGGCCAGGAACTGGTCGTCCGCGACCTGGCGTGGCGAACCACCGATGCGTACCGCTCGCTGTGGAGCTACATCGCTCGCCACGACCTCGTAGGAAGAGTGCGCTGGAACGACGCGCCGCTGGACGATCCTGCGCCGGAGCTGTTCCTCGAACCGCGGCTGCTGAACGCCGTGGACCGCGAAGGCGCCTGGTTTCGCATCGTCGACGCACTCAAGGCGCTGGCCGGCCGCGGCTACGACACCGAGGCGACGCTGACGATCGGCATTGCCGACGACGCGCTGACGCCGTGGAACAACGGCGTCTGGCAACTGGATGCCGGGCCGGGCGGCGCCCACGTGCGCTCCACCAACGGCGCACCGGACATCGCCTTGAACGCCAAGGCCCTGGCATCGCTGTTCACCGGCTTCCGCTGTGCCACGCAACTGTCGAACTGGGGCCTCTTGAGCGGCGAACCAGCCGCCATCGCACGCGCCGACGCCCTGTTCCGAACGCGCCACGCACCGCACTGCCCGGACCACTTCTGAGCACTCCCAGGCCGCCAAGGACTGCAACCCAAGCGGATAGAACGCACGACTCCCCCGGTGCCGAACGCTAGCCTGTTGTTTCCGCGAACTCTCGCAAGTGCTCTGGGATGAGGCGGCCCATGATCTTGTAGTTCTTCGGCCCGCGCAACTGGCTCCGGACGCACTTCGCCTTGTTGCTTCCGACGATCTGGCGGAGAGCTTTATCGAGTTTGTCTAACGAGCGTTTTCCATGAACAAGCAGCAATAGGCGGTGGGTCGCATGGCACCAGTCGCCGAGTGTCGCAAGATACTCACAGGCGAGCAGCGGCTCTTGCACAAGCAACCGGCGGATGCTCTCGTTGTTGCTCAGCAGTTTCGTGTTTCTCTTGGCGTCAGCGTCGTCCTTGCCGTGGATAGCGTGGTTTTGCTGCCACGAAAGAAAGAGCAAACGGTACTCTTTGCTGTCCACTTGGACAACCGGACAGAGTCGCATTTTGTCACGCCAGTACGGGATTTCGTGCAACGGGGTACCGTCAAACACGGAATACCGGTCGAGCTTTGGCGAAGTCATTGCGAACAACACAACGGCGTTGTAGTCACACAGCCGCACGGCGTGGGGAACGCGCAGGTGCATTGTGTAGCCGTCCCCGTGTTTGCGGACCCGTTCACGCATCTCCGGGCAGTTCAGTTCGGGGCCGAGGAATTTTTCCAGCGTGGCATCGGCCAAGGTTGCGAACTCCGACCGAAGCTTGGCGTGACATTCCGACAGCCGCTTGAACGAGCGGCCCAAGGGGTCTTCCGAAATCACCGTCATGTCCTCCAAGTCCAGGTCCATCGGGCGCGGTGCCCCCGTCAGCGGCCACCTCGGCGCCCACAGCCACTGCGCGAACGTCCACCTCAGCTCGCCCTGACCCGTGGCCAGCCGCTGCGCCGCTCGGGCCAAGTCCTACGCGGAACCGCTCTGCTCAGCTGCCACCGCCCACGTCAGCTCGTGCAGCTTCAAATCTTCCGCCCGCGTGCGCCGCTCGTCAAGCACGACATGGCGTTGCGGTCAAGACGGTGCGCCGCTGCCGCAAGGCGTACAATCATGCGATGCGTACGGTCCGCGACATCGACATCGACATTCCCCCGCACGTCGGCGCGTGGTTGGACGCGGCTGCCGCCCACCCCGCGGTGCGGTCCGTCATCCTCTACGGCAGCCGCTCCATCGGCCGGCACCGCGAGAACAGCGACTGGGACATCGCGCTCGTCACCGATCAAGGCGAGCAACCCGTCGCGCTCATGGAGGACCAGTGGAAGATGTCCGCCAAGCATGGCATCGCCGTTCTGAGCGAAAGCGACTTCCTGGCCAGTAGGGATGTCTACGCATCGCTGCCCTCCGAAGTCGCGCTAGGCGTGGTGCTGCGCGGTCGCGACTACCCATTCGAGGAGGAGCACATGGCCAGGAAACGGCTGGTTGGCAGCAGCACGCAAGAGGCGCGTTCCACCTACATCGGCCTCACGGAGCACCTGTGGAAGTTCCTGCAGGAGGACATTCAGAACGTAAGCAACTGCAAGCAATCCGAATACACCAGAGCCGTCGTTGGTCTGGGCGGCGCCAGCGCGGATGCGGCGGAACGGGCGGTTAAGCTCGTCACCCTGTCTTTGGGGTTGCCCTTCCAAGCCACTCACGACCTTCGTACGCTGGCGCAAGACCTGCCCCGAGAGTGGCGCGAACGGGTCGAAGCCTTGAACGGCGACACGGACGTGCTGCACCAGGCGAACTACGGCGAACGCATGCTCGAACAGGACGAGATTCGAGACGTGTGCGAGCAGACGGAACGCCGACTGCACCTGACCTTGGATGTTGTTGCGCTTCTGCCGAAGATGGCGACGCCGCTCCGCAAAGCCGACTGCAAAGACCTGTTGCGCCACATGACGGAAACCGACCCCTACATACGCACGATGCGCGAGCTCTGCGCCGACGTGGTGCCCGACCTCCTAGCCAAGTTCGTCGCGACACGCGACGAGTGCATGGAGCGTTTTCTGCGCGATTCGGCAGGGCCTGGGCCAGAGCGTGCTTGATCTTCGCTAGCCGTCCCGGCTGCGCTTGGCGAGCAGGCATTCAAGTGGTCGCGGAAGGACGGGATGCCGAAGCCGACGGCGCCTCGCGCCACGGTCAGCACGCCGTGCTTGACGGCTTTGCGCAGCGTCTGTTCGCCGTTGAAGGATGCTGCGTCGATGGCCGCGATGGCCTCTTCCTGCCACAGAAAGTCGCGCTGCTGTTGGCTCATGGCGCGGACCACCGGGAGCACGGCGTTTTTGGTTGGGCAGCATCTGCAAGCGGGTGTCGTAGTCCGCTCTTGCCTGGTCGCCGGCCTGCAGTGCATCGTCGAGGGAGCGCCCAGCTGCCAAGGCGCCGTGCCTGGCGATGGCTTCGAGCGCGCCGTTCAGGTAGCCGTGGATGTGCTGCGGGAAGCCTTGGGAGGCCAGCGCCAACGCCACGGCGCACGTCTTGGGAATTTCGTGGCCCAAGGCGGCCATGCTTCGCTCGATGGCTTCCAGCGCTTCTTCTTCGGACAGGGTTGCAGCGCCACGGCGGTCGCCACGCGGGAAATGCCTGCGGATCCGTCCGCCGGATTGCCAAGCACCTGCTGCGTGTGCTGCAAGCCGATGCCCACGAGCAGCACCGGGCAGCCGTGGTCGCCCTGGCCAGAAGGCGCCGTAGCGCTCCTTGAAGTGGCCGCATTAGAGGCGCGGCCGGCGCGGCACCGGCAAGTGCTATATGGTTGACGGCTCTTGGCGGCGAGTGATTGCGAGGGGCGGCATTGGCGCAGTTCACGTTTGGCGAAGGGCGTCCGAGAGGCAGGACGCTGTTCTGGTGCGTCGGCGTTGGCGGCTACCTGCTGTTCCTGTGGTGGTACACCAACACCGGCGGGCCGCTGTCCAACGCCGAGATCGCCGAGTTCGTGGAGCAGATGCGGCAGAGCGGCGAGCCGTCGGAACGCATTGCCCGATTGCGCCGATTCATGTCCGAGGACGACGGCGGCCAGTTCCTGATGGTCAACCTCGTCGACATGGCCGACACGCCGAAGGCCGTGCCCGGCGTGCCGACGGGGGAAACCTCCGAGGCGATGCTGGCCCGCTACATGGCGCACATGACCCCGGAACTGCTGAAGCGGGCCGGACATCCGGTGTTCGCCGGCGAGGCGATCTTCCGCGCCATGGACTTAACCGGCATCGACGGCGCCGAGCGCTGGACCGACTTCGCGCTGATGCGCTATCGCAGCCGTCGCGATCTGCTGGAGATCGCCTTGAACCCGGTGTTTGCCGACAAGCATGTGTTCAAGATCGCGGCGTTGCAGAAGACCATCGCCTTTCCCGTAGCCCCCGGCTTGTACTTGAGCGACCCGCGTCTGCTGCTTCTGCTGGTGCTGCTCCCCGTGCTGCTGCTCGGCCACGCGCTGCTGCCGGGGCGCACGCAACGCTTCCTCTAGACGACGCGGGACAACCCCCCGTCCATGTTGATGGCGCAGCCGCTCAGGTAGGACGCGGCTTCGGAGACCAGAAACAGCGCCACGTTGGCACACTCTTCGGCTTCGCCCATGCGTCCCATCGGCAAGCCCTTGCCGGCCTGGGCCACGAACTCGTCGAAGGTCCGCTGGCCGTCCGAACGCTCGTAGGCGCGACGAATCTGGTCGGACTTGATGCTGCCGATCATCAGCGCGTTCACCAGCACGTTGTGCGGCGCCCCTTCGCCGGCCAGCACCTTGGTCAGCGCCATGCCGGCGGCGCGGGACACGGAGGTAGGCGCCGAACCGGGCGGCGGCGCCTTGGCGGCGGTGTTCAGCAGATTGACGATGCGTCCCCAGCGCCGTTCCTTCATGCTCGGAAACACCAGCCGAGAGAAGCGAATGGCGGCGAACAGCTTGAGATCCAGATCGTAGCGCCAGGTTTCGTCGGAAATGTCCTCGAAGGGGCCGGTCTGCGACTGGCCGGCGTTGTTGACGAGGATGTCGATGGGCCCCAGCTCTTCGACGGCTTGCGCCACCGCGCTTTCGATCATCACCGGGTCGGTCACGTCGCAGACGTAGGCCTGCACTTCGCCGCTGCCGTCCTCGGCGTCCTTGGCGATGGCCTCTTGGGCTTTGCGCAGCAGGTTCTCCCGCCGCGCCAGCAGAGCGACGTTCGCGCCTGCCGCGTGGAAGGCCGTGGCCATGGCGCGCCCCAGGCCGAGGCTGGCGCCGGTAACGAGGGCGGTCTTGCCGGTGAGATCGAGATTCATGGGGTGTCCTTGGGTTGGGGTCTTGCGAAGGCGACGCGCATTTCGGTGCGCTCGCCGGGTTTGCCGAACGGGCCGTAGAGCTGCTCGACGAACTGCAGCGAGTCGCAGCCGACGACGATGGCCGTGCTGGCGCGCGTACCGTAGTTCGAGCCGTGGATGAAACAAGGGGAGTAGCTGCGCTCCGGGCTTTGTTCCCGGTCGTCCGGCGTCTCCATCGGCAGCAGGGGCTGCGACAGCAAGCCGATGAGATCGTCGGGGCTGGCGTCGGCGGCGATTCGTTGCAGCGCCGCGGCGCCGATCACCGCCTTGGGCCAGTCGTCGTAGGCACGGCGCGGCGGCACAGCCGAAGAGGGTTCCTCTCGAACCGCCGGGCCGCAGCGGCCAACGCTCAAGCCCGTGCCAAGCCGCGTGTTGGTCAGGCCGTAGACGCCGGGCCGAAGGCGGCGCACTTCGCCGGTTCTGTTCGAGGCGTAGCTCAGTTCCTCGCCGTCGAAGGCGATGAAGTTGAAGCCGGCATAGCGCTCTCCCTCGATGGCGGCCGCGAAGCAGCCTGCCGGTACCGTGCCGTCGAGGAAGCGATGCGGCAGCTCGCCCCTAGAGCCCGGCGGCTTGCGAGCGCTCTCGCGTTCCGTCCAGTTGGTCACCGCCGCCAGACGGCCGTCGCCTGCGATCGCCAGCCAAGTGCCCCCCGCTTCCACGTCCCGGCCGCCGAAAATGTCCGCTTCGCCGTCGTCGTCGCCCCGCCACCAGTGCGCCGCCAAGGCCGGCCGGGCGTAGAACTCGTCGCGATTGGCCGCCACCACCAACGGCCGCTCGGCGTGCAGTCCATAGGCAAAGAGAATCAAGCACACGCGCGGCAAGCTCCTGCGAGCCGGCAGCGAGACGGGCCGGCGAACGAATGCAGTGTAGCAACGCCAGAGGGGGTCATCCACGCCCCGGCGCACTCAAGCGCGCATGGCCGACTCAAGCGGCGTCCAAAGAGCGCACCCAAGCGACGGTTTCGCGGATTCCCTGCTCTTTCGCGTACGGCAGTTCGCCGCACAGTTGGCGCGTCGCCACGAGATCGAAACGGTATTCCGTGAGCAGGTTGTTGAGACGAAAACTGCTGAAGGGAAAGTCGGCGAAACCGATCTTGATGGCCAAGTCTCCCAGTTTCGCAAGCCACCGCGCCGGCAACTCCGGCACCGTCGGCACGCGGGGCGCCCCGAACTCCCGCTGCAGGCCGTTCACCCACTCCCGAATCGACATCGGCTCGTAGTCCGCCACGTAGAGAACGCGGCGATGCATTTCGGCGGCCGGCAGCTCGACGAGTCGCAGCAGTTGATGCGCCACGTTGCCAACGTAGCCATAGGACTTCCTAAGCGGCCGGCGGCCGACGTGAAAGTAGCGCCCGCGGCGCAGCATCCGCAGGAAACGCAGGTAGTGGGCACTCATGCCGGGCCCCCAAACCGTCGTCGGCCGAACGATGCACCAGCTGTCGAGCGCGCAATGCTCGCGGACGAACCGTTCCACCCGCACCTTGCTCTCTCCGTAGAACGTGGACGGGCAGTAGTCTTCGTCTCCGGTCGGCACATGGCCGACCCGACAGACCAACTGCGTCGATGCGAAGATGCAGCGGCGCACGTCCGCCTCTTGCATCGCGCGGACGAGGTGGCGCGTACCGTGGTGGTTGGCGGCATATCCTTCGACGCCTTCGCGCTCCGCCAAGTCCGTGCGCGCCGCCAAATGCACGACGGCTTCCGGCTGGGCGCGCCGCAGCGCGGCCCTCGTTCGCTGTTCGTCGAGCAGGTCGCAGTGCAGCACTTCGCAGCCGGGGGCAGGGTGCGGACGAACGTCCAGTCCAACCGGCTCGTGGCCCGCAGCCCGAAGCGTGTCGAGAAGGTGCTGGCCGATGAAGCCGGCGCTGCCGGTGACGAGGACCCTCATTGCCGCAGCACGGCGCTCACGCCTGGGTTTCGTTCAAGTCCCGCGCCTCGGCCTTGCCCTGCGGCCAGTCGTAGTTCGCCACCGGCAGTCGTCGGATGCGTTCACCTGTGGCGTCGTAGATGGCGTTCGCCAGCGCCGGCGCCAGCGCCGGGGTGCCGGGTTCGCCGGCGCCGCCGAGCGGTCCGCCGCCGTTGACGATCACCGTCGTGACTTCCGGCATTTCGTCGATGCGCAGCACCGGATAGTCGTGGAAGTTGCTCTGCTTCACGCGGCCTTGCTCGATGCTGATTTCGCCGTACAAGGCGGCGCTTAGGCCGAAGACGATGCCGCTTTCCATCTGCGCGATCAGGCCGTCCGGATTGACGGCGAAACCCACATCCGCGGCACAGCACACCCGCTCGACGCGAACTTTGCCCCCGCGCACCGTCACCTCCACCACCTGCGCGACCAGCGAGCCGAAAGACTCCTGCAAGGCGATGCCGCGGCCGCTGCCGGCGGGCGTCGGAGCGCCCCAGTCGGCGGCTTCGGCGGCGGCGTCCAGAACCCGGCGGTGGCGCGGCGAACCAGTCAGCAGGTCGCGTCGGAACCGATAGGGGTCCTTGCCCGCGGCGACGGCCAGTTCGTCGATGAACGACTCGGTGAAGAATCCGTGCTGGGAGTGGTCGACGCTGCGCCAGACGCCGAAGGGCACGTGGGTGGGGCTGGGCACGTTCTGAATGAGCTGGTTGGCGATGGCGTAGGGGATGAGCGGCGCTTCCGCCGGCTCGTGCTTGTCGACGTAGATGTTGCTCCACGCGACGGGGTTGCCGTCGGCGTCCAAGCCGCCGCGGAAGCGGCTGACGACCGCCGGACGGTAGCGGTCCTGGCGGATGTCCTCCTCCCGGGACCAGACGAGCTGCACCGGCGTACCCGGCATGGCCTTGGCGATCTTCGCCGCCTGCCTGACGTAGTCGTCCGCGAAGCGACGGCCGAAAGCGCCGCCCAGATAGGCGTTGTGGACGGTCACGTCAGCAGCATCGAGGTCGACGATCTCGGCGACGCTGGCGCGCACGCCCAGGGGATTCTGCGTTCCCGTCCAAACGTCGCAGCCGTCGTCGCGCAGCCAGACGGTGCAGTTCAGCGGTTCCATGGCCGCATGGGCGAGGTAGGGAACCCGGTACTCGGCCTCGAGCCGCCGCGCGGCGTCCGTCATGGCGGCGTCCACGTCGCCGACGGAAACCTCGGTGTCGCCGCTGTCCTCCACTTCCGCCCGGGCCAAGTCGTTGGCGAACTGGGCGTAGATGCCGTCTTGAGAGACGTCTTCCAGGCCGTTGGTCGCCCACTCGACGGTCAGCGCGTCCAAGCCCTTGCGGGCGTGCCAATAGCCGTCCGCCACCACGGCGACGGCGTTGTCCAGATTCACCACTTTCTCCACGCCGCGCACTCGCAGCGCCTGCTGATCGTCGATGGCGGCGACGGCGCCGCCGAACACCGGGCAGGCGCGCACGGCAGCCACCTTCATGCCGTCCACCTTGGCGTCGATGCCGAACAGGGCACTGCCGTCAACCTTGGCCGGAATGTCCAGTCGCGGTGCGGACGTGCCCATCAGGCGGAACTGATCCGGCGTCTTCAGGCGGGGCTTGGCGGGTGGCGAGAGCTCCGCCGCAGCGGCGGCGAACTCGGCGTAGTCCGCGTTCCTGCCGCTGGCCGGGTGGGAGATGCGGCTGTCGCGCAGCACCAGTTCGCCTGCCGGAACCTGCCAGGCCGCCGCCGCTGCTTCGGCAAGCATTTCCCGGGCCGCCGCGCCGGCCACGCGCATGGCGTGCATGCCGCTGGTGCGGACGCTGGTGCTGCCGCCGGTGATCTGCAAGTTCATCGCCTGGCTGAGCTTCAGGAAGGCGCCGTCCACCGTGCCCACCAAGGCGCCCGGAATATCCGCCTCGCCGAGCAGAAAGCCCTTGCCCAGCGCGTAGTTGGCGTACTCCTCGTGGGCCGGCGCTTCCTGCACGTCCACCAGGCGCCAGTGGGCGTCCAGCTCGTCGGCGAGCATTTGCGCCAGCGTCGAATGCACGCCCTGGCCCATTTCGGCGTGGGGCACGATGGCGGTGACGCGGTTGTCCGGCGCGATCTTCAACCACACGTTCAGCAGCGCTTCTTCGCCTTCGGCAACCAAGGGCCGCAGCCGCGGCGCCCGGTGCCCCGGCCGGATCGCAACCCCCACCACCAAAGCGCCGCCCGCCACGATGCCGGCGGTGATCAGCCCTCGGCGGGTCCACTTGCCCATGCGCTTGCGCTCCTTGGCCTCAGGCATTGCCGTTCTCCTTGGCGGCGCGCTGGATGGCGCGGCGAATGCGCGCGTAGGCGCCGCAGCGGCAGATGTTGCCGCGCATGGCGGCGTCGATGTCGGCATCGGTTGGCGCCGGATTGCGCGCCAGGAGCGCCGTCGCGGACATGACCTGGCCGGATTGGCAGTAGCCGCACTGGGGCACCTGCTCGTCGATCCACGCCCGCTGCACGGCATTGAGCGCGCCATCCTTGGCCAGCCCCTCGATGGTGGTTACCGAGCGGCCGGCGGCGGCCGCGATCGGCATCGTGCAGGAACGCACGGCTTCGCCATCCAGATGCACCGTGCAGGCGCCGCACTGGGCGATGCCGCAGCCGAACTTGGTGCCGGTCAGCCCAAGCTGTTCGCGGATCACCCACAAGAGCGGCATGTCCGCTTCGGCGTCCACGCGGCGGCTTTCTCCGTTGACTTCAAGATCGATCATCGCTTGCTTGCCCCCTGGGCTTGCCGTTTGGAACGCGCTAGCTGAACGTACACCGGCCCTGGTCGATCACCACGTCGCCGTGCTGATTGGTGGTGCGGAACACCGCCTCGCCGCCGTTCGCCCAGATGGAAACGGTGAGTTCGTCGCCGGGAATCACCGGCTTGGAGAAACGCGCGTTCATGCTGCGAAAGCGGGTTGGATCGCCGTCGCACAGGGCGTGCAGCAGCGCTCGGCCGGTGAAGCCGTACGTACACAGGCCGTGCAGGATGGGCTGGTCGAAACCGCCGCGCGCGGCGAAGGCCGGATCCGAGTGCAAGGGGTTGCGGTCGCCGGAAAGACGGTAGGTGAGGGCCTGGTCCTGGCGGGTGGCGTAGCTGACGCGATGGGTCGGCTCGGCGTCGGGAAAAGCCAGTTTCGCGGACGGGCCGCGTTCTCCGCCCCAGCCGCCTTCGCCCCGGCAGAACAGCATGGAGCGGGTCTTCAGCAGCGGCTTGCCGGTGCGCTTCAGCACCGACTCGGACTCGAACTCCAGCACCGCGGCACTGCCCTTGTCCCAAATGCCGGCGATGCGCCCGCGGCTTTCCACTTCGCCGTCCGGCGGGATTTCGTCGAACAGCTCGATCCCCTGTTCGCCATGCACCATCAAGGCCGGGTTGAAGCTGCCCACCTGGTCCATGGGCGTGCCGCCGCCGCCGATGATGACCGCGAACGTGGGAAGCACTTGCTGCGCCACGTTGGCGGTGTTCTCGGTGGTGAATGGCAGCTCGTCGGTGCCGGCGCCGACGCCCACCGCGTACAGCAGGGCGTCCTTCGACGTCCAGCGCCGAGAGACCGGGCCGCCGGTTGCGCCGACGGCATCGGGATTGATGGGCATGGCTCGATTCCTCTTCCGCAGTACCTTGGGACGACGCCAATTGAACCACGACACGGCCCACGGCGCGAACCCGCCCAAGCGCCACGCCCGGCTCATTCATCCGGCAGTCAAGCCCGTCGTGTACGCGCAGGGCCTGCGACATTTGGTGGCAGGATCCGCAAGCGCATCACTCCACGGCTTCGCATGCCGCCAGTTCCCATCCCTTGAAGGCGACCACCAGCCCGGTGTAGGTGATCTCCGGGCGCTGGCGCTCCAAGCGTTCGTCGCCCAGATAGCGAACGAGCTGCGCCTTCGCATGGACAATCGCCGCCGCCAACTTCGCCTCGTCGTCGTCGCGCTTGAGGTACTTGAGTTCGATCAGATAGCCGAACCGGGCCATCGGGTGCCGCACGGTGAACGGCTCCAGACAGAAATCCACGAAGCCCTTGCCGAACTCGCGCTCGGTGCTGAACAGGAAGTGGTCCGTCACTCCGAGGTACGCCGCCAGGAAGCCCTGCACCATCTTCTCCTCGCGCAGGTAGTCGCGCACGCTGGTTTGCGACCGGATGGCCTCGGCCAGGAAGTCCACCGCCGGCGCCCATTCGCCCAACTGCGCCATTCTCCGCATCAGCCGCGCCAGTTCGTTCACGTCCACCGCGAATGCGCCCACGTCTCGGTAGGCGTCGCGCAGAAAGGCGTGCAGCAAGTGGCGTGCCGTTTGGTTTGGCACGACGAGTTCCGGCTCGTCCTGGGCAGGGGCGCGGATGCTCAGCAGCCCAAAGTAGTGCAGCAGGGACAGAAAGTTACTGCGGTTGTCCAGCTCCCGCAGAGGAAAACTGCGCCGCACTTGGCACTCGGCCCTGCCTTCGGCCAAGGCCGTCCGCAGCAGATCGAAGTTGCCGTTGAGGCGCCCGCCGACGGTCAGCAAGTGCCGCATCTTGCCGTAGTCCACGCGCACGTTGTCGTCGATCAGCTCCTCCGGCGCGCGGCTGGCGTCGATGGACTCTGCCAAGTAGTAGAGCACCATGTCGGGGTTGTAGAGATCTTCCTGCGCGTTGGCGGCGAACCGATAGCCGTTGTACCACTTGCGCATGGTGGCCAAGGCGCGGTCCGGCGGCTCCGACAGCGTCCCCGCGTCGTGGTAGGTGTGCAACACGCTGCGCACCTCGTCCTCCGTGAAGCCCAGCATGCCGTTGAACTCGGCGCTGAGGCTCAGGTTGCGCGCGATGTTGAATCCGCTGGCCAGGTCGTCCATCGCCAAGGGCGAGACGCCGGTGACGAACAGGCGCTCCAAGGAGCCGGCGTTCGTGCCCGCCTTCAAGGTGGCGAAGAAACTGCGATAGAAGCCGTCGTCGTGGGTCAAGGAAAGATAGGCGGCCTCGCCATGCCGGGCGAGCACGGCGTTCGTCAAGTTGTCGTATTCGTCGATCAGCACGTAGACGGGAACGCCGCGGTTGCCGGCGATGGCGAACAGCCGTCGCAGCTTGGCGTTGATCGACGACTGCGCCAACACGTCCCGTACCGCGTCGGCGTCGAAGACGTCGCCGTTCGACTCGAGCGCTTGGCGAAGGTCCATGGTGCAGGACTCCTCGAAGCGATCCCTGATGGTGTTCAAGGCCGGATCCATGCCGGAGAAGTCGAAGCGCAGCACCACGTAGCGGTTGCGGTTGCCGGTGGGCGACGCGCCTATGTGCGTGCCGCCGAACAAGGCACCGAACTCGTCCCGCAGACAGCGGCTGTAGTAGCACTCCAACGTCGACAGCCAGCAGGTCTTGCCGAAGCGCCGGGGCCGGACAAACAACACGTAGTTGTACTCTTCCAGCCGACGGACGAAGCACGTCTTGTCCACGTACAGGCTGCCATCCAGCCGGATGCCTCTGAAGTCGGCCCGGCCGTAGGGGACCCTGGGAGCGCGTATGTTCGACGTGCCTGCCACTGGCGCTGCGGTCGCTCAATACGCGACGTTGCCAGCCAGCACGACGACGACTTCGTGGTTGGCAAGCTGCTTGCCGTTGCTCATGGCTGGTTCCCTTCGCGTTGGCGCGTACCATATCACCGTCGCAACCTGCACTTGGAAGGTCAGTAGGATGGCCGGTTCGCAACGAAGTCGCCTGCGGGCAGCCGTCCAGCGGCCGCTTGCGCTTCTGTCCGGGCGGCGCGGCTGGCGTCGGCACACGTGGCTGCTGAGCGGCATTCCGCGTTCCGGAAGCTCGCTCTGCTGCCGGCTGATCGGCGAGCTGCCCGACGTCGTAGCGCTTACCGAGCCCATCCAGGACGTGCAGACGCAAGCAGTCAACCCGGAAGATGCGTGCCGGCGCATCGACAACTTCGCCAGAAGCGTGCGCATGCGCATCCTCGATGAAGGCCGGGCGCCTACTGTTCACGTCGACGGTCAGCTCGTGGACAATCTGGTGACGGACCCTGCGGCGCCGGGGCTGCGGCGCTGGTCTGCCGAACGGGGCGACATCGCCGTCGACGCGCCAGCTTCCCGTCGATTCACCCTGGTCATCAAGCACAACGCCTTGTTCGCCGCGCTCCTGCCACGCTTGAGCCGAACGTTTCCCTGCCTTGGGCTGGTGCGCAATCCGTTGGCGGTGCTGGCGTCCTGGCGCACGGTGGACATGAAAGTGCGCGACGGCCGCCTGCCGGTCGGCGAGCGGTTCGACCAGCGCTTGGCGGCAGGGCTGAGCGCCGAAACGGAGCCGCTCAAGCGCCAGATCCTGGTGCTGAACTGGTTCTTCGAGCAGTACCAGGGCCATCTGCCGCCGGAACGCATCGTTCGCTACGAAGACGTCGTCCAGAGCCGCGGCGCCGTTCTGCTCCAAGCCATCGGGGCGCGTACCAGTACGGCGAAGCCGCTGGCGAGCCGCAACGCGAACGCTTTGTACGGTCGAGACGTAGACGATCTGCTCGCCGGACTGGAGGACGACAGGGGCGCTTGGACGCGGTTCTATTCGCCTGAGGACTGTCGCCAAGCGGCGCATTCCATTCGTGCGGGGGCGTAGCAAGCCGGCTGCGCATGCCGCACTGCAAAGCGCCGACTACCAGAACTTCGGCAGCTTCCTGAAGTAGTCGGCGCGGGTGTCGCCGAAGGGCACGTCCAGCGTGGACTCTTCGGCGAAACGGTTGTAGCGGACGACGGCCGTGGCGCGGCGGATGCGCGGCGTCCGCCGGTAAGCGTCCAAGCCGTAGCCGCCGACGCTCAACCATTGCCTGCCCACCGCCTTGCCGGCATGCCCAAGGTTGGCCCAGGCATCAAAGATCGATCCGACATCGATGGCGATGCCACCGCGCTCCTTGATCCACTGGCAATAGACCTTTCCGAACGCTCCGGCGCCGACGAGAAACAGCGCTCCCGGAAAGGGCACTTCCAGCGTTTCTCGAAGTTCGTGGAAGCCGTCTGGATAGTGCGTCGTCTGCACGTCTCCCGGTTCGTGGAACTCGCCGCGCACGCCGTGCCAGCGCACGGTGTCGATGTTGAAGGTGCGCTGCAGCTCGTCGCCTATCGGCCGGCAGGACACAAGGCCGACAAACGGCGCGTTCTGCAGGATGGGGCGATACAGCAGGGCGTGCTGCAACAACCGATGCAGCGCCGTGTGCGTGGCGAGCGCACCGGGGCTCAGCAGGTTCAGCGCGTCTACCGCTTGCTGGACGGCCCGCCACAGGTGGAACTGCTGCTCGATCTGCCGACGACGCGGCAGGCCCAGAACGTCGGCGCCGCGCACCGCGTCCTTGAGCGCATCCACCAGCGCCAGCACGTCGGCCTCCGGCACGTCCTTCGTGCCCAGCCAGACAAGCAGAGAGCGGTCCACGTCTGCGCGGCTGGTGATCGTGGGATAGCCAAGCAGGGCGCCTTCGCCGTCGCCAAGCCGCACGACGGCACACCCCGTGCGGCGCTCCATGCAGTCGCGGATGTGGAGAAAAACCTCGAAGGCCGTCAGGCGTTTTGCGCGCGGGTCGTTCTCGGCCTGCGCAACCACGGGGGAGCGGCCCGCTGCGGGGCGTGCGCGCCGCGACTTTCCGCGCCAGAACATGTCAAGCGCTGCCGCTCAAGCGGGTCTCCTCGCTCCGCTACTCGACGTCCTGGGGCGTTTCGCCGGCGTCGATGATCAGCTGCTTGACCTCGCCCAGCATGGTTTCAAGCTCCGCCGGGTCGGTGCCGCGCATCACCAGCGTGGTTCCGTAGCGGGCTTCGCGCATGAACGGGTAGCTGCCGAGATCGACCTCCGGGTGACGGTTCTGAATGGTCGTCAGGCCATCGGCCACTTCGCTCTCGCCCAGGTAGGCGGTGACCGAGCGCGACCGGACCAGGGCGCCGCCTTCGAGCCTCACGGTGTCCAGCATGGCGCGCATGACGCCGGGAATGCCGGCCATGACGTAGACGTTGTCCTTGCGAAAGCCTTGCGGCCCGCCGGTGCTGTTCTCGATCAGCACGGCGCCTTCGGGAATGCGCGCCATGCGCAGGCGCGACGCCATGACGTCCGGCTGCGCCGGCCGCGAGCGGATGCGCTTGGCGATGATCTCGCTGGTCACCAGGGGCACGCCGAACGCCTTGGCGATGCACTCGGCGGTGATGTCGTCGTGGGTGGGGCCGATGCCGCCGGTGGTCAGCACGTAGTCGAACTTCGCTCGGGTTTCGTTGAGCGCGGCAACCAGAACATCCTCGACGTCCGGCAGCACCCGCGCTTCCCGGACGCGCACGCCCTGTTCGCCAAGCGTCAGTGCAATGTGTTTGAGGTTGACGTCCTGCGTGCGACCGGAAAGTATCTCGTTGCCGATCACGAGTACGCAGGCGGTGTAGATGCGTTGCGCCATGTTTTCCTTGCCGCCGTGGTTCGAGCGCCTATGCTAGCAAGTGCTTGGCCAGCGTCGCACGACGTCGCGGATCCCGCGGATCTCCGCGGGGGCGGTGCAGTCGTCAACGCCGCACGCAGTGGCAGCAAACCGATGCAAGCGATGTGGCCATGCCGCCGTCGACCCCGCTGGTAGAGCGGATTTGCACCGTGGTCGCGGACATTCCCGCGGGTTCGGTGGCCAGCTACGGGCAGGTGGCCCGGCTGGCCGGCTTGCCGGGCGCTGCGCGGATGGTCGGGCGAGTGCTTGCAGCGCTTCCCGCCGACAGCCGCCTGCCGTGGCATCGGGTGGTCAACGCGGCCGGCGGCATCTCGCTGCCCGGCGACGCCGGCAGCCGACAGCGCGAACTGCTGGCCGCCGAGGGCGCGCTGTTTCGCGGCGCTCGCGTGGACATGCGCCGCTGCCGCTGGCAGCCGTAGCCGCCCGGGGACTCCAACGGGCTTGTCGTCAGCGCAGCTCGGCGGCATACGACTGCGCCAGCCCTGCCGCGGTGTGCTGGGGATGTTCGGCGACGACCCGGTCCAGGTACTCCAAGGCGCGCTGGTTCTCGCCAAGGCGGTGGTAGACGACCCCCAGCTTGTACAGCGCATCGGGCACCTTGGGGTGGTCGCCAAACAGGTGTACCACCTGCACGAACGCTTGCCGAGCCAGTTCCAGATCGTCCGTGTACAAGTGGATCTCTCCCTTCCAGTAGTAGGCGTTGGCGGTGAACTCGCCCGCTGGATAATCGAGGATCAGCGCGTCGAAGAGACCAAGCGCTCGTTGATAGGCAAGCGCGCGTTCGGAGGGAACCAGCGCGCCGGCTTCCCGGACGACGGCGAAAGCCGCGTTGTACGCGTCTTTCTCCTTGGTCTTGGTGTCAGGCGGCGCGGCATCCAGCGCGAGCTGGTGTTGGAGCGCGGCGCGGACGCCCGGCGACGCGGCGTCCGGCTCGCCGGGGCCGGCATCGGCCGACGCCGGCGGCGAAGTGCCAAGTTCCAGCAGGCGCTGATCGAGTTCGATGTAGCGCTCGCGCTGCTCCTGGGCCAGGCGTTCGATGCGATGGTTCTGCTCTTCGACGATGCCTTGCAGTCGCCGCACGTCGTCTTGCAGCAGCTGCAACTGGTAGTAGAGGGCGTTGATGCCGGCGGGCTGCCCGTCGTCGTTGGCGGCAGCTGCGGCCGCCGGCGCCGGCGCTTCGCCTGTTGCCCGTGCTTCGGACTCCACCACCGGCGCCGCGGCCAGCGAGGCATCCGCGAACGCCAGCATCGCCAAGGCGATGGCCGAAACCAGCGCACGCCTGCCGCCGGCCCTCCCGACGAAGAACGGGGCTGCGGCTGCATGAGGCCCTTGCGTATCGTGCGCGGTGTCGACTATCCAGCCCCCCTGCCGTTTGCCGTTCTACGCGGTCGCTTGCCGCCCGGCCGTCGTCGACGATCAGCGCCAAGTCCCAGTCGCTGCGCGACGTGGCGCAGCCCGAGGCCCTGCTGCCGAACAGGATCACCGAGCGGACCGCCGGGTCGGCACCCGCTTTGGCGGCCCAAGCCCCGATCGGCTTGGGCAGAGCGACGGGCGCTTCGGACAACGCGAGCATGGCGCAAAGCCACAGCCAGGCTAGCGGTAGATCAGCACGGCGCGCCGGTTTCTCGAGTACGCGCTTTCGTTCTGCCCCGCCGCCGCTGGCCGCTCTTCGCCGTAGCTCACGGTGTCGATCTGCGCGGTGCGCACGCCGGCGGAGGACAGGTAGCGTTCGACGGCTTGCGCACGGCGTTCGCCCAAGGCCAGGTTGTATTCCCGGGTGCCGCGTTCATCGCAGTGACCCTCGATCATCACGCCGCGGTCGCGGAAGTCGCGCAGGTAGTCGGCGTGCATGGCCAGCACGCGCAGGTCGCTCTCGGAAAGCCGCGCTTGATCGAATTCGAAGTAGAAGGTGCGCCCCAGGGGCCGGCCGCCGGAATCCAGCGGGTTGCCGGCTTCGTCCACCCTCGGCGGCGCCGGCGGCGGAGCGGGCTCGGTGGGTTCCACGATCGGCGTGGGTTCCGGTGCCGGTGCCGGCGCGGGGTCCTCCGGCTGGCTCTTGCAGCCAACCAGCACGGCTCCGGCCAGCATAGCCACACACAAGTTGCGCAATGCATGGCGCATGGTATCTCTCCCCTAACGGTTGTCCTTGGAACGTCTAAGCCTTTGCTGTCCGCCAAAGCCCGTAGCAGCCAGTCGCATCAGCCTCGGGCGCGAGCGGCTAGCGCTGGCCCAAGACATCGATGTACGGCGACCAGGCAGGCTCGCGCACGTCGCCCCTGGCGGACGGCAAGGTGTATTTCACTCTGCCGTCAATCGACACGGCAGCGAGTATACCCCGCCCCTGCTGTCGTGTGGCGTAGATCATCATCATGCCGTTCGGCGCCAGCGACGGGGACTCGTCCAGCGCGGTTTCGGTGAGCACTCTCACGGTGCCGCGTTCCAGGTCCTGCCAGGCGATGTGGTAGGCGCGGTCGCGGCGATGCACGTAGACCAGGTGGCGGCCATTGGGCAGCAGGCGCGGGCGGGCGTTGTAGGTGCCCTTGAAGGTCAGCCGGTCGGTCAGCGAGGTGCGCAGATCCACGCGGTATATCTGCGGCTGGCCGCCACGGTCGGAAGTGAAGATCAGGCTCTCCCCGCCATCGCCCCAGGCAGGTTCGGTGTCTATTGCCCGGTGGCGGGTGGCGCGTTGCAGCTGGCCGCTGGCCAGATCCTTGACGTAGATTTCCGGATCTCCGTCCCGGGACAGCGACATCGCCAGCCGATTGCCATCGGGAGAGAACATCGGCGCGCCGTTGATGCCGGGATAGGCGGCGACCAGCGTGCGTTCGCCGCTGTCGACATCCTGCACGAAGATGGTCGAGCGGCCGGTCTCGAACGAGACGTAGGCGACGCGATCGCTGCCCGGCGCCCAGCTTGGCGACATGATCGGTTCCGTGGAGCGGTGGATGGTGCGCTCGCGCTGGCCGTCGGAGTCGGCCACGATCAGCCGGTAGTTCGCCTGCGGCGTGCCTTCGTTTTCCACCAGCACGTAGAGAATCCGGCTGGAAAAGGCGCCGCGCACGCCGGTGACCTGTTCGTAGATTTCGTCCGAGATGCGATGCGCGACGTCCCGAATCAACGCCGGCGGCACGCTCCAGCGCGACGACTTGACCTCCCGCTCGGCCAGCACGTCGTACAGGTGGTAGAGGATGGCGACGTTGCCGTCGGCCTCCTGCCACGCGCGGCCTATCGCCAGGTAGTCCATCTTCTGGATGCGCCAGTCGCGGAACATCACCTCGTCGGGCATGGTGGGCCGGGAGAGCATCTTGTCGCTCGGCAGCGCGTCGAACTGGCCGCTGCGCATCAGATCGAACGACACCACGTCGGCGATCTCGATGGTCTGCACCGGGCCCGGCCGGTCGCGCAGCGGCGGCCCGCCGAACGGCGCCACGGCGATGCGGGTTGGGCTGTCCCAGCCCTCCGAGATGACGATCTCCAAGGCGACGCCAGCCCTCGGCAGAGCCAACGCGCAGAGCAGAAGCGCCGCCGCAAGCCGGGCAGCGGGCGGCCGGGTCTCCGTAACGGTGCGCAAGCCTTTCAACGCAGCAGATCCTCCGGTTTGAACAACAACGTGAAGTGGCGGAAGTGCGTCTCGAACAGCCGACGATCTTCCGGCACGGGAAAGCGGCCCAGCGTACGGGCGGCCTTGCGCACCGCCGCCTGCGCGGAACGGTCGAAGGCGCCGTTGCCGCTGGAATCGACCACGCCGACGCCAAGCAGGTCGCCGGAGGGCGTCAAGTCGACCTGGATGCGAACCTCCATGTCGTTGCGGGCGCTGGGCGGCCGCGACCACTCGCGATGCACGGCCTGGTAGATGGCTTCGACATAGGTCATGGTCTGCGCTTCGACGTCGTCGCTGGCTTCCACCTGCTCTTCTTGGAGCGCCAAAGCGGTCGAGCGTTCGTAGAGTTCGCGCAGCCGCGCACTGCGCTCGGCTTCTTCCCGGGCCTTGCGTTCGGCGTCTGGGTCGGGTTGCGGCTTCGGCGGCGCGGCTGGCTTCGGTTTGGGCTTCGGCGCCTGGCGCGGCTTGGGCTTGGGTTTCGGCGGCGCGGGTCTGGCCGGCTTGGGCTTCGGCGCCGCCCGGCGCTTGGGTTTGTCCATGACCAGGAGCTTCGCCTGGACGATGCGCGGCGCCACGACCTGGCGCTCGTCGGCCTGCGCCTGCCAGCCGCGCAGCAGCGCCGCGGCCAGCACCGCGTGCAAGACCAGCGCCAACGCGACCGGCAGGCCGACGTCGCGTATCAGCAGCAGCGCGCGCATGTTTCAGCCAGGCGCCGCGATGTCTTCCAGCGGATCGGTGATCAAGCCGACGCTCTGTGCGCCGGCGCGTTGCAGCACCGTCATCACGGCGATCACTTCGCCGTAGGCGATGGTCTCGTCGGCGCGCACGTAGACGGCGATGTCGGGACGCACCGAGATGATCTTCTCGGCCTGGTCGGCGAGCGAGAAGATGGTGGCGCGAGTGCCCTGCTCGCCGGGGCGCGGCATGCCGGTGTTGACGAAGATCCGCTGCTCGGCGTCGATGCTCACCACCAGCGGCTCGTCGGCGTCGTTCGGCAGCGGCTTCGAGTCGGTGTTCGGCAGGTCCACCTCCACGCCCTGGCTGAGCAGCGGCGCGGTGGCCATGAAGATCACCAGCAGCACCAGCATGACGTCGATGTACGGCACGACGTTGATTTCCGAGATGGAGCGGCGGCGAACGGCCACGTCGGCCCCCTAGGTCGCCGCGTGAGCGGCACGGTGGAGGATGGACGTCAACTCGTCCGCGAACGCCTCGCAGCGCTTCATCAGCACTTCCACGCGCGCCGCGAAGCGGTTGTAGCCGATGACCGCAGGTATGGCGGCGAAGAGGCCCATCGCCGTTGCCACCAGCGCCTCGGAAATGCCCGGCGCCACCGCTGCCAGCGTCGCCTGGGTCATGTTGGCGAGGCTGCGGAAGGAGTTCATGATGCCCCAGACGGTACCGAACAAGCCGACGTAGGGGCTGGTCGATCCCACGGTGGCGAGAAACGGCAAGTGCCGGGCCAAGCGTTCTTCCTCTCGATTCAGCGCCACGCGCATGGCGCGCTGGACATTCTGCATCACCGCTTCGGGATCGGCGCCGGTCTGGCTGGACAAGCGCTGATACTCGCCGAAGCCGGCGATGAACACCGACTCGATGCCGCTGTGCTCGCCGTCCTGCCCTTCGATTTCGTTCTTCAGATCGCCCAGTTCGACGCCGCTCCAGAACTCGTCCTCGAAGTCGTCCATCTCGCGCTGCGCCCGGTTCAGCGTGAACCAGCGCTGGAAGATCAGCGCCCAGGAAGCCACCGACGCCAAAGCCAGGAGCAGCATGACGAACTGCACCAGCGGGCTGGCGTTGGCAATCAGTTCGAAGATGGTGATCCGTTCCGTCACTTGAGGTTCAACTCCGCTTGCGGCGCTTGCGCGCGTTTGGGCAGCAGGCCGAGGTGTCGAAAGGCGGACTCGGTGGCGACCCGCCCGCGCGGCGTGCGCATCACCAGCCCCTCCTGGATCAGGAACGGCTCGATGACGTCCTCCACGGTGTCGCGTTCCTCGCTGATGGAGGCGGAGAGGGACTCCACGCCGACCGGGCCGCCGTCGAACTTGCTGGCGATGGCGCTCAGCAGGCGGCGATCCATGGCGTCGAGGCCGCGCTCGTCCACCTCCAGCATGGAAAGCGCCGCGTCCGCCGCCTGCCGGTCGACACGCCCGTCGCCGCGCACCTCGGCGTAGTCGCGCACGCGACGCAACAGGCGATTGGCCACCCGTGGCGTCCCCCGGGCCCGGGACGCCACTTCCCGGGCGCCGTCCGCGTCCACTCGGATGCGCAGCTTCGCCGCCGAGGCGGTGACGATCTGCGCCAGTTCGTCGACGCTGTAGAAGTCCAGGCGCTGCACGATGCCGAAGCGGTCGCGCAGCGGCGAGGTCAGGAGGCCGGCGCGGGTGGTGGCGCCCACCAGCGTGAAGCGCTTCAGCTCCAGCTTGATGGAGCGGGCCGCCGGGCCGTCGCCGAGAACGATGTCCAGCTTGCCGTCTTCCATGGCCGGATAGAGTATTTCCTCCACCACCGGCGACAGGCGATGGATCTCGTCGATGAACAGCACGTCGCCCTCGTCGAGATTGGTCAGCTGGGCGGCGAGGTCCCCTTGTTTCTCCAGCACCGGCCCGGAGGTGCCCTTCAGCGTCACCTGCATTTCGTTGGCGACGATGTGCGCAAGGGTGGTCTTGCCGAGGCCGGGGGGGCCGAAGATCAGGGTGTGGTCCAGGGAGTCGCCGCGTCGCCGCGCCGCTTCGATGAAGATGGCCATCTGCTCCTTCACCGCCTGCTGGCCGACGTAGGCGTTCAAGCGGGTGGGGCGCAGCGCGCGGTCGAAGGGCGTCTCGTCCTCGCCTTCGACAACGCCGGAGGTGATCCGATCCGGCCGCACGCTCATGCGCTTGCCGCCACACGCCGCAGCGCTTCCGTGACCAGATCTTCGACGCCGGCGTCGGTGCCGGCCTTCTCGGCCGCTTCGCCGACCATCGTCGCAGCCTCGGCCTGACGGTATCCCAGCGCCATCAAGGCCATGGCGGCTTCGCGGTTGGCATCGTCGCCGACCGTCCCCACTGGCGCGGCAGCAAGGGCCTGGACGCGGTCGCGCAGTTCCACCACAAGGCGATCGGCCGTCTTCTTGCCGATGCCGGGCACGCGGGTGATCGCCGCGACATCGCCGCTGCCGACAGCGGCGGCGAACTGCTCCGGCGAGACCGTGGAAAGCAGCGCAATCGCCAGTTTCGGCCCGATGCCGGAGACTCTGATGAGCGATCGGAACAGGTCGCGCTCGGCGACGTTGGCGAAGCCGTACAACGCCATGGCGTCTTCCCGAGCAACGAGGTGGGTGGACAGTTCGGCCGGCCTGGCCGAGTCCCGGGCGGCCGCCAGGCTGGCCGCCGCGGCGGTGGTGATTTCCACTTCGTAGCCGACGCCGCCGACGTCGACCAGCGCGACGCCATCCGCAATCTCCAGCGGCGTGCCGCGCAAGCGGCCGATCACGAGCAGCAATCCTTCTGCATAGTGCGAGTATTGACGTGACGGATGGCGACTGCAAGCGCAAGCGCGTCTGTGGCGTCCGGCGTCGGCTGGGACACCCAAGTCCAGCAGACGCAACCGTGAAGGCCACTTGCGCCTCGCTGGCGCGTCCGGCGGCCACACCACAGGCGCGTGGCGTACTCGAATGCAAGCAGGCCGCCCACCGCGGCGGCGATGGCTGTGCCGCTGGCATAGCCGACCAGCCGACCAGGGTGTTTTCACGCTAAGGCCGGGGCGCGGGTAGCAGGGGCAGCGGCGCGAGTTGAGCGGGCGCAAGCGCACGATGCGAGGGGCGGCTGGCCTTCGGTTGGTGTTCGGGGTCGTTCCGCCGCTGCTTTCGGCGGATTCCACCCACCGGTCGAGGATGGCGGCCGCCGGGAAGCGTCGGAACGCTCCGGGATGGCGGCGATGGACGCGGAGCGGCTGCTAGCCGGGCGAGAGGACGGCGTCGAAGGCGTCCTCGCGGCGCATCGAGAAGTGGTCGAGGGCTTCGGGCACGAAGCGGAAGCCGCGGTGCCGGACGACGGCGAGGGCGATGTTGTTCACGAGGGCGTTGTTGGCCGGCGCGTGGCGGGCGCGGACGCGGCAGTCGTCCTCGCCCAGGCTGGCGTCGCGGGGGTGGTGGTTGCCGTTCTCGATCATCCAGTGGCCGCGGTTCCAGGCCAGCAGGCGTTCGGGGCCGGCCCGCTCGGCGGCGACCGAGCAGATGCCGTAGACGGTTTCCTCGGCCGTCCTGCCGGTCTTGACGACGGTGCGGTGGCGGCGGACGCGGAACGCCTGGCGGGCGTGTTGGAAGCGCAGCATGCCCCCGGGCAGGTCGCGCGCGGCGACGGAGCGCTCCTCGACGCGCCCGTGCGCCTTTTCCGGCGGCGCCTCGTGGCGGCGGACGCCGGGCGCGTCCCAGTCCAGCGCCGCCAGCGCCTCGAAGGTCTCCGGACAGTTGGCCTTGACCGCGAACAGACAGTCGGCGCCGTGCATCTCGACCAGGCGGCGCTCCATGTCGAGCGACGAGTGCAGGGCGTCGAGCGTGACCAGCCGCCCGCGCACGTCCACGTCCTCGAGCAGCGCCGCCGTGGCCGCGGCCTCGCCGCCCTCCTCGAAGAGGCAGCGGCTCGCCACCGGCCGTCGTGCGCCACCAGCGTCACGGTCTCGAAGCGGGCGCCGCCGGCGTTGCGGTTCGCGCCGCGGATGCGCTTGCCGTCGGCCGACAGCGCCCGCCGGTCGAAGCGGTCGCGGATGTCCCGGCCGCCCGCCGCCGCCTCGCGCTCCCGCGCCGCCGCCTCCTCGCGCGCCGCGTCCGCCTCCGCCCGCGGCGCCGACCAGCGCGCCTCCACCTGCCGCAGCGCGTCCGGGTCGAGGTCCGCCATCACCCGGCAGAACGTCGAGTCCGACGGCGCCGCCAGCTTCCCCGTGCGCGGGTTCCGCCACGCCCCCAGCGCCCCCAGCTCCTGCTGCGACAGCGCCTTCGCGCAGCGCTCCGTCGCCGCCGGCCCCGAACGCCCCGACAGCCGCGCCAGCACCACCAGCGACAGCACCGTCGGCAGCCGGTGCATCTTCCCCTGGCCGCGCCGGCAGTCCGGCAGCTCCGCGAACAGGTCCCGCAGCGAACGCAGTTCGTCCGTCCGCCACGACGACGCCCGCGCCTTCGGCGAACCCCACTCCGGGCGCTCCTCCGCATCCGCCAGACGACGACGGGCGTCCGCGCGCAGCGGCCGCACGTACATCTCCTTGCTCGAACCATGAGCGTCCGTGTACTGCCCGTTGTGCCGCGCGAAGCCCTTCGTCCGTCCCACCGGCGTCCAGTTCGACGCCAGGTAGCACGTGCCCTTGAACCGCGACGGGTCCACGAACGTCTCCGCCAGCTCCAGAGGATGTCCGTGCGCCTCCCGCCAGTCCGCGCTCAGACGCCGCAGACTCCGCGACAGCGCCCGCGACGCCAGACCCGGCGTCCCCGACGCCTCCGGCAGCACCAGGAACCGCGTGTTGTTCCCGATCAGGTGCAGACGCCGGAACTGCACCTCGCGGTGCCAGCCCAGCCAGCGATCCCGCGGCCCGCACTTGAACGCCCCCGACTGCCAGCCCACCAGCGCCACCCAGCGACCCCGCCACTCCGCCACGTGCCGCAGACCCCGACCCGCGAACTGCCTGAAGCCCAGGTAGTGGTGCTCCGCCATCAGCGCGTCCCAGCGCCGCCGCTCCTCCGCCCGCGCCGGACGCACCACCACCTCCCGTACCACCACGTCCATGCGTTCCGCCCGCGCTTCGTTCCTCTCCATGCGCCACTTGATACACCTTTCGCGACCGGATAGCCAGCTCTTTCTTCACCCCCTGCCTCTCAACCCCCTGCGCACTAGCGTGAAAAAGCCCTGCCAGCCGACAGAACATCCTTGACACGCTAGATCGATCTCCTAGACTAGGCCACTGGTTGGCGTGGACATTGAAGCCCAGCGTTGGGTGAAGAGTCCCCCGCGGAGTTCCTTGATGGCGGTTCGTGTGCGTCGCTTCAAGGAGCGTGGCCAAGAGGCTAGAGCGTGGACTTGACGACCGGTCGTCCTCCCCGTTGGCTAACTTGGCCTAAAGGCGTCGAGACGGATGCGCGATCTAGGGTTTTGGAACCTAGAACAACGTGCGATGCGTCGCTACCGTGCATGCGAAGAACTGGGCCGCGTCATATATTTGACGCGGCAGTTCTGTTCAACGTACTCCATCGTTCGGTGCCACATTCGCATGCGTTCTGTGCGGTGGCAACTTGCGTGGCTCGTGGCAGCCTGGAAACCAGCGGTCGGAACCGCGGCGCAAGGGGCAGTCGTAGTGAAAGCGCGGCGAGTAGGATGCACCGAACCTAAGCCGACCGCGGACCACGCAAGACGGTTCGTGGCCATCTCCCCAGGCCGGTGCCAACCCATGGCGAGGCCCAGACTTCGATGGCGATATGAAGACGAGCCTGCCGCTTCCTTCGTAGTGCCGCCCGTCTCTGCGAAGTCGAAGGGACTTCAGGCTCTCCACGAAACTCGCGGTGTCCTCGCCATTGGCAGCCGCCTCGTGTACGCGGTTCATCACTTTCTGGAAGTCCTTCCCGAAGGTCTTCGGCGGCAACAGCAGGCATGTCTTGTTCTCGCGGCCGTTCAGCTCCTCGTCGATCGCATACAACATCTTGCGTGCGTGACGAATGGCGCGGCGCACTGCGCGGATCATTTGTTGGACCAAGTGGCCGCGTTGGCCGCCGGTTTCCAAGGGCATCCGGCGTAGGTCTGGCACCACCAGTGGCGAAACAAGCGCTTCAACGCCAAAGCGATGCCTCAAGATCGTGTGGCTTCCTTCCCATTTGTGCAGGAACAGGAAGATCAGTTTCGTGTTGGCCAACAAGGACTCTCGGGCGCCTCCTCGTGCCCTGAGTTTGCTCACGAGCTTCCCGTATACGCCTTGCGCGTACACCTCCGTGTACGGCTGATGGAGACCACATGCGTCCAGTATCGCCAGCTTGACGCCTTCCCTGGAGGCCAACTTGGAAAACGCCGTTTTGAACCGGTCCTCGACTTCCAACGGAACGCCAGCGATCACCACTATCTCGTCTGCTGCATCCGCCATATGGGTGTCGATCCAAGGGAGTTCAGGCGCGAGATGCGCGGAAGCCTCCATGCACGCCGTAGTGCGACCTGCCCAGAAGACGATGCGCTACGGAATAGGCTGGCGTCTCAGTTTGGCGACGACGTCCAACGGGATGTTCATTCGCCTAAGGTCGTCAGGATCGAGCGCCGCAAGAAGGCGGCCAAGAAGGTCGTTTGGAGGCAGACGGTCGCTGGGCTGCTTGTGGGCAAGAAAGCTCTCTCGGCTGAGCCCGTTGGCAGCGAGCCACTCTGCGACTTGCCGTCCAACGTCCGAAGCATCGGCACCAGCATCTGCGACGTATTGCCGTTCGACTTCGACGTACCCTTCCGGCATTGACTCGGTCGAAGCAACGTCTTCGAATCGAAGCGGAGAGCAAGCAGTCATGAACCGACGGCAGCCGTCCTCGAGAGGAACGCGAAAGGCAGCCCAAAAAGCCGGATGGTAGCGTGGCCCCCTGGTCCCGGGGCGCTCCCGCATTCGTGCCAGCAGGGCGTCGACGTCGCCTTCCTGCTCGGTGTCGACCGGCATCGCCGCCATGACGAGCGGATAGGCGGACCCACTCAGAATACGAATACGGTCTGCAGCGTGGTTCCTAATGAACTCGGCCAGATTGGTCGAAAGCTCCTTGGCCGACTTGCCGACCTCTCCTTGGTCCGCGCTTCCGAGCTGGCTCAGCAGGAGAGGACGACCGTGCTCGTTCCAATGCGCTGTAACAAGCTCGGCAATGCGGTTCGCCAACGCACTCGGGTCCGACATCTCTTGCGTCCTCGTTGTCCTGTCCACGATCATCTGGCGAGCTTCGCTGGTGGCGCGGGCGGGGCTTGAGGCCCTTTTTTCGCGGCACCGGTTTGTCGTTCACCAGCCCAAGTTGATGCGGCAATCTCCAGCGGCTTGCCGCGCAAGCGGCCGATCACGAGCAGGAATCCTTCCGCATGGCGCGAGTATTGACGTGGCAGATGGCGACTGCAAGCGCATCGGCGGCGTCCGGCGTCGGCTGGGCATCCAGGTTGAGCAGACGTTCGACCATGAAGGCCACTTGCGCCTTGCTGGCGCGTCCGGTGCCCACCACGGAGCGCTTCACCAGGCGCGTGGCGTACTCGAACACCGGCAGGCCACCGCCCACCGCGGCGGCGATGGCCGCGCCCCTGGCCTGGCCCAGCTTCAGCGCCGACTGCGGATTGCGCGCGAAGAACACCTCTTCGATGGCGAACTCGCTGGGCGAGTGCCTGGCGATCACTTCCTCGACGCCGCGATAGATGTCCGCCAGACGAACGGCGAAGGCTTCTCCCCGCGTGTCGATGCAGCCGCTGGCGACGTAGCGCAAGGCGCCGTCGCCGATGTCGACCAGGCCGTAGCCGGTGATCCGCGAACCTGGATCCAGCCCCAGCACGCGACCGGCCGCCCTGTCCGGCATCGCCTCTCCCATTCGACGACTTGGCCGCAGGGTAGCACGATGGAACACGGCGTCGGCTCGACGCATTCGCTACATACGAGTGGTTCGATCCGAATTGACTAGCAGCAGCAATGGAACACGCCGCACCGAGCGGCGTTGTCGGTGCCGACCGCCTTTGCGAAGGGACGGCGATGTCCTACGTTACCAAAGCGGGAAAATACGCACGGCACGTCGACCGACAATCCATGCGTGGGGTCACCGAACGGCCGCAGCAGCAATGAGGACGATAAGAAGGAGGCGTGTCGTGAGTGCAGACTTTGGCCCGTCATTACCGTGGGGACCGTGATTCTGATCGCCATCGCGACATCGAACCGCTCGTTGCGCCGGGAGCTGGGCGAGCGCATCAATGGCGTGCAGCGCGAGCTGGGCGATGTGCGAGAGCGCCTTGGCCGAGTCGAGGGCCTGCTGGAGGGCTTTGGGCTGGCACCGCGGAAAGGAAGCGCGCGAAAGTGCGATGACGAGAAGCAGTGGTCCGCCCAGCCCCAAGTCGTAGTAGCGTTGCGGCAATCTCGCGTTTCGGCCGCGTCGGCGGACGACTTCAGGCGGTGCGGACTAGGCGGTGCGGACTTGGCTTGGCGCTCAGGGGCCAGGGGAAGCTCAAGGGAAGGCCGCGTTGGACGTGACGTTCTGCACGTCGTCGAGATCGTCCAAGGCGTCGAGCAGGCGCAGCACCTTCGCCGCGGTTTCGTCGTCGCATGGAATCGTGCTGCTCGGCACCATCGCCACCTCGGCGTGTTCGGGCTCGATGCCGCCCGCCTTCAGCGCATCCACCACCGCGCCGATGCCCTCCGGCGAGGTGACGACGGTCAAGCCGTCGTCGTCAATGTCTTCGGCGCCGGCGTCGAGCGCCAGCTCCATGACCGTCTCTTCGTCCGTGCCTTCGGCAAGCGCGATGACGCCCTGCTTGCTGAACAGGTAGGCGACGGAGCCGTCGGTGCCCAGATTGCCGCCATGCTTGCTGAACGCATGCCGCACCGCCGCCACGGCGCGATTGCGGTTGTCGGTCATCACCTCCACCAGAACCGCGACGCCGCCCGGCGCGTAGCCCTCGTAGGTGAGTTCGTCGAGGTTCTCCCCATCGAGACCGCCGGCGCCCCGGGCGATGGCGCGGTCGATGGTGTCCCGGGGCATGTTCGCCGAGAGCGCGTTGTCCCAGGCGACGCGCAAGCGCGGGTTGTCGCCGGGTTCGCCGCCGCCGAGGCGCGCCGCGACGGTGAGTTCGCGGATGATCTTCGTCCACGCCTTCGCCCGCTTGGCGTCCTGGCGCGCCTTGCGGTGCTTGATGTTCGCCCACTTGGAGTGTCCCGCCACGGCCGCCTCCTGCTAGCGGGCACGAATGTGCAGGTCGCGCAGCTGTTGCGCTTCCACTTCGCTGGGCGCAGCCGTCATCAGACAAGCGCCGGACTGGGTCTTCGGAAAGGCGATGACGTCGCGGATGCTGTCGGTGCCGGCGAGAAACATCATCAGCCGGTCGAAGCCGATGGCGA
Source organism: Candidatus Azotimanducaceae bacterium (assembly GCA_965199875.1). Taxonomy (GTDB): domain Bacteria; phylum Pseudomonadota; class Gammaproteobacteria; order Pseudomonadales; family Azotimanducaceae; genus VXYL01. The sequence goes on from OZ241346.1 coordinate 2,478,946, forward strand.
TGCCGCCGTGGGGCGGACAGCCGAGCTTCAGCGCATCGAGCAGAAAGCCGAACTTCACCGTCGCCTCCTGCCCTAGGCCGAGGGCGTCGAACACCGCCTGCTGGGTGGCGGGCTGGTGAATGCGAATGGAGCCGCCGCCTACTTCGGTGCCGTTCAGCACGAAGTCGTAGGCGCGCGCCAGCGCCGTGCGCGGACTGTCGCGCAGCTGCTCCACGGACACCGGCGCGGTGAACGGATGGTGCGCCGGGGTCAGCGTTTCGCGGCCCGGCTCGAACATGGGAAACTCGGTGATCCACGCCGGCGCCCAGCCTGTGGCCACGACGCCGAGCGCTCGGCCGAGCTCGTCGCGCAGCGCTCCCATCGCGTCGTTGACAACACTGGCCGCATCGGCGCCGAAGAACACGATGTCGCCATCGCGGGCATCGACGCGCTGCAGGATCCCCGCCACCGTGTCGGCGGGCAGGAACTTGAGAATGGGCGACTGCAGGCCATCGACACCGGCCTCGCGCCGGTTGACTTTGATGTAGGCAAGGCCCTTGGCGCCGTAGCGGCCGACGAAGCCCACGTAGTCGTCGAGTTCCCGCCGCGAGAGCTTGTCGCCCGCCGCCGGGCCTTTCAGCGCCACGACTCTGCCGTCGGCACGGTTCGCGGGGGCGCTGAACACCTTGAACTCGACGTCCTTCACCAAATCGCCGACGTCTACCAGCTCCAGCGGGTTGCGCAAGTCCGGCGCGTCGCTGCCGAACCGGCGCAGCGCCTCGGCGTGGGTGAGCACCGGGAAGTCGGGCAGTTCGACGCCGACGACGGCGCGAAAGAGCGCCCGCAACAGGCGTTCCGTCAAGCCCATGATGTCGCGCTCGTCGACGAAGGACGCCTCGATGTCGATCTGCGTGAACTCGGGTTGCCGATCGGCGCGCAGGTCCTCGTCGCGGTAGCAGCGGGCGATCTGGTAGTACTTGTCCACCCCGGACATCATCAGCAGCTGCTTGAACAGCTGCGGCGACTGGGGCAGCGCGTAGAAGCGGCCCGGCTGCGTGCGGCTGGGCACCAGATAGTCGCGCGCCCCCTCCGGCGTGGAGCGGGTCAGGGTCGGCGTTTCGACGTCCCAGTAGCCTTCCTGCTCCAGAAAGCGGCGCACCCCGGCGGCGGCCTCGGCGCGCAGGCGCAAGCGCGACAGCATCTCCGGCCGGCGCAGGTCCAGAAAGCGATGCCGCAGGCGGGCTTCCTCGCCGACATCCGCGTATTCGTCCAGCTGAATGGGTAGCGCCTCGGATCGGTTCAGCACTTCGAGGCGCTGCCCGAGCACTTCCACGGCGCCGGTTGCCATGTCTTCGTTGACGGTGCCTTCCGGGCGAGCGCGGACCAGGCCTTCCAGCCGCAGCACGTACTCGCTGCGCACATGTTCGGCGATGACGAAGCTGTCCGGCGTATCCGGGTCGTAGACGACCTGCACGATGCCGGTGCGGTCGCGGATGTCGAGGAAGATGAGGCCGCCGTGGTCTCGGCGCCGATGCACCCAGCCGACCAGGCGCACGCGCTCGCCTACGTCGGCTATGCCGACTTCGCCGCAGTAGTGGGATCTGATCAAGGATTTGCTCCGCTTGCCGGGCTTGTCGCGTCGCCGGCGGTCACAGTGCCGGCACGCACCCGGCTACGCGAGGTCTAGCCCTGCTTGGCGGGCTTGGTCGACTTCGCCGCGGCCTTCGACGAGCCGCCTTCGCTGGCCTTGCCGGCCGCGGCCTCTGCCTTGGCCGGCGTCTTGCCGTTGTCGCGGCCTTCCCCGCTGGCCCCGCCGGCCCCGCCGGCGTCGGTTGCGCTGGAGTCCTTGCCATTGGCAGCCTTGCCGCCGTCGTCCTTGCCGTCGCTGGAATCCGTGACGTTGCGTTGGTCGCTGGTCTTGAAGTCCGTCTCGTACCAGCCGCTGCCCTTGAGCCGGAAGACCGGCGCCGAAAGCAGCTTCTTAAGCGCCGCCTCGCCGCACTCCGGGCAGTCGCGCAGCCGTTCTTCGCTGGCCCGCTGTATGGTCTCGAACTGGTGCTCGCAGGAAGCGCAGGCGTACTCGTAAATGGGCACGGTTGTGTTGCTCCGCTATGTCCTTGAAGCTCTGATCAAGCCGCGAAGCATAGACAATATCGGCGGAGAATCCTAGATCGAGCGAACTGTTGTCGCAGTAGGCGCGTTGGTAGCGGGGGGTGACTGGCGGCGTGTTCCGCGGCATCGGCCCCTACGTCGCAGTGCGTGGTAGCGTCGGCGTTCCGCCAGAACCGTCGCGCCCCGCCAGAGGAGGACGGCCATTGAGGAGAAGGCCCGATCGAGGTTCATCCAAAGGCTATGAAGTCGGCTGCCAAGAGTAGCAAGGGATCGTCCCGGACGGCGCGGCTGATCGGCTACAACCTTCTGACCGCGGCGGTTCTGCTGATCCCGATCGAGCTTGGCCTGCGCCTCTTCGACTTCGAGTTCGCGCTTGGCCCGCCCAAGGTCGAGTTCGGCTGGCCCGATCCGGTCACGATGAAGGCAGACTTCCTGGTCGACCCCGACGTACTTTGGGTTCCGCGCGAATACCCGGCGCACGTCGCCGCCGCTCGAGGCCTGCGTCCTTCGATGGTCTTCATGGGCGACTCCTGCACCCGTCGGGGCGAGTTCGACGAAGAACTTGCGTCGATGGCCGAGGCGCGAAACCCTGCTCAAGCCTTTCGCTTCGTGAACGTCGGCGTCTCGGGGTGGAGTTCCTGGTCCGGCTTGCAGCAGCTGCAACGGGACGTCTTGCCCATCCAGCCGAAGGCCATCACCATCTACTACGGCTGGAACGACCATTGGCAGAACTTCGGCCTCGAGGACAAGGACGCGGCGCGGTTCCTGGGAAAGCCGTCGGGTTTTCGGATTGCCCAGCTCGCCAACAAGGCCCGTCTTGCCGTCGATGCGGCTCTACGCGGACCCGCCGGCCCCTATCGGGTGTCGCTGACGGACTTCCGCGCCAATCTCCGTGGAATGGTTCGCATCGCCCGGGACAACGGCATCGTCCCGATCCTGCTCACCGCTCCCACATCGCATCGGCAGGGACGGGAACCGGCCTACTTGGCCGAAAGGTGGTTGACCGACCTCGAAGCGCTCGTCCCGCTGCATCGGTCGTACGTCCAAGCTGTGCGGGATGTCGCAGCGACGGAGGGTGCGCCGCTGGTTGACCTCTACCAGGCGTTCAACCAACTGGACGACAAGACCCTGGCGCGGCTCTTCCGTGGCGACGGCATTCACCTGAACGCCGAGGGAAGCCGGAAGGTCGCCGAACTGATCGACCGGCATCTTGTGCAGGCGAACTTGTACGGGCGGATAGCCGGGTAGACGGTCCGTACACGCCAAGCGGCTTGGATTCCTTGGCCCGCACTTTGCCGCTGACGCCGAACGCCTCGACAACAGCCGAGCCAACCTAGACGGAATCCAGGACTTCCACCGCCGCGTCCACATGGCGGTCCAGAGTGAACAACTCGCGGTAGCGGTCGACCGCCGCCCTGCTCATGGCGGCAAAGCGGCTGGGGTCGGCGGACAGTGCCTCGACCGCCCTTGCCAGCTGATCCGGCCTGCCGTGTTCCACCAGCAAGCCGGTTTCGCCATCGACCACCAGGTCGGGAATGGCCCGGTAGTCGGTCGCGATCACCACGCAACCGTGCGCCATGGCTTCGATGATGGAGATCGGCTGGCCTTCGAAGCGGTAGTTGCTGGGCAGAAGCAGCACGTCGCTCTGCTCGAGCAGCCGCCACTTTTCCTTGCCGCCGACGGCGCCAACGTAGCGCACCGTGTCGGCAAGGTCGTTGCGGGAGACGTAGGCGTCGAACTCCCGTTCCGCATCGCGCGCAGACCACGGCAGCACGTCGTCGGCGCTCTCCCGAAAGAGCCCGGCGAAGACCGCCGTAGGGCGTGGCGGGCGCGCCGTGTTCAGAATGGCCAGCGCTTCGAGCACGTCGCGATAGCCCTTGGACTGGATGAGGTTGGAAAGAAACAACAGCCGCAAGGGCGAGGTCTGGCAGCGCAGTGGCCGAGGACGGCCTTGCAAGGGCTGGCCAACGCAGTTGGGTACGACGGCAATGCGGTCGGCAAGGGCGGGATCGAAGTCGAACATGCAGCGCAGGCGCTCGCTTAGCGTGACGATGCGGCTGACCCGGCGCAGCGTGTGGCGAACGAGGAATCGCAGCGGCGCAGGCTGAGCGTGGTAGAAGCCGTCGTAGTTGCCGCCATGCAGGTGCGCGACGACGCGGCAGCCGCAGGCCCGGGCGCACCAGATCATCAGCGCGTCGCGCCAGAAGCCGGCCCGCGACTGCGCGGCCAGCAGGTAGACCCGCCGACAGCCGCCGAGCAGGGCGCCGGCGAAGCGCGCCAGGCAGGCGGCCATCTCCAGCGAACGGGAGAAGGACATGCGCGATCGCGGCGTGTCGCTGCGCCGGGCGAGGTCGACGACGCGGCAGTCGAAGCCCCGTCCCGGCAGCTCCCGACACAGCGTCTCGAAGGCCACGGACTGTCCGTTTGCCGGTGGCGGCAAATCGCCGACGAGCAGGTAGCGCTGGCGTCGGGAAGAGACGCCGTCGGAGGCAGGGCGAATCGAGGGCACGTCAGAACGCGACGGATGCCGTCCGGGCCCGCAGCGCCTCGGCGACCAGCGACGTCAAGCCGCCACCACCCGGGCGTTGGGCGAAGGCACGAAGCAACCGCCCGATGCCGTTCCGTCCGCAGCGCAACGCACCAGCTGCGGCAGCGCGAACATGAACCCGGAGACGCCGTTGGCGCGAACTCGGGTTTCCGCGTGGCGCGCTTGCAGATGCGCGACGACGTCGGCAGCCAAGTGTTCCATCAGCGTCACCAGGCTGGTGCCGGAAACGTCGATGCGCGGCGCGTGTACGGCTTCGTCCACGGTCATGCCGTAGTCGATCAGGAACGAGGTCAGCTGGAATACCGAAGCGAGAATTCTGCGCCCGCCGCAAGCGCCCACCGCGAACACGGCGCCGTCCGCTTGTCGGGCGATCACCGGACACATGTTGCACAGCGGTCGCCGACCGCCGAGCACGGAGTTCGGGCCGCCGGGCCGCGGGTCGAACCACATCATGCCGTTGTTCATCAGCACGCCGCTGCCCGGCAGCATGATGCGCGAACCGAAGCCGGACATGATGGTCTGCGTCAGCGAGACGAGGTTGCCTTCGGCGTCGGCGACGCACAGGTGCGAGGTGTGCGTCGGACGCGGGTCCTGGCCTTCGCCAAGGTGCTTCAGGCGATAGCGGTACGAGGCCAGCAGCGCGTCGGCGTAGGCCGCGAAGGCCGCGGCGTCCGGCCGCTTGCTGCCCGGCGACCAGCGAGAAGCCAGATCCTCGAGCGCCTGGCACAGCGTCGGGCCGGCGGTGAGATGGCCGGGAACGAAGACCTGCCCGTCGCGGTAGCGCAGCGACAGCGGCTCGGCGACCCGGGCCTCGTAGGCGTCGAGGTCCGCCATGCGCATGCGCGAACCAGCGGCTTCGAGGTCGGCGGCGATGCCCTGCGCCAGTTCGCCGCGGTAGAACGCTTCCGGCCCTTGCGCCTGCAAGGTTCGATAGGTGCGGGCGAGATTGCCGAGAGGCAGTGCGTTCGTCGCGCCCTCGGCGCCGGCGACGGGGGGCAAGCCGTCCGCCAGGTAGACGCGCCGGGTTTCTGCGTAGGCGGCAAGGCCCCGGGCCATGCTGGAAATCAAGTGCGCGGCGTACCAGTCGACCGGCAGCCCCGCTTCGGCCAGTTGGCAGGCCGGTTCGATGGCGTCGCGCCAGTCCCAGCTGCCGAACCGTTCGAGGGCCAAGGCCATGCCCTTGACGTGGCCGGGCGCGGCAATCGACAGCGCTCCGTGGACGTTCGCGTCGTCCACCACCTTCGGCCAGTTGAACGTCGCCGCGCCGGTGCCGCCGCCGGCCAGCGGATAGTCCTCCGCCACGGCGGCGAACGGCGCCCTCATGCCGAACTCCACGACGTCCACGCGATCTTCGGCGGCGCGATAGACGCTCATGTAGCCACCGCCGCCGATGCCGCTCATCCACGGCTCCACGGCGCCGATGGCAAGGCCGGCGGCCACCGCGGCGTCCACGGCATTGCCGCCCCGGCGCAGCACCCGGGCACCCGCTTCCGACGCCAGGTGGTGCTGCGTGGCCACCAGACCCCGCTTGCCGGAGACCGCCGCTTTGCGTATTTGCCAGAACTCGCTCACTCGCTACGCCGAACGCTGGCGAATCCCGTCGCTGGCAGACGGCCGGGACGTTTCAGCGTATTGCCACGGGATTGATGATCATCTGCACGGCGCCCTTGATCTTCGGCTGGCCAAGCACGAACAGGAACTCGAAGGCTTCGTCGCGCACCAGCGGCCCGGTGTTCATGGTCTCGAGGATGTAGATGCCGTGTTCCTTCAGCAGCGTCACATGGCCTTGGAAGGGCCGGCCCTCCTTCTGCGGCGGCACCACGTCCAGGCCCCAGGTGTCGGCGCCGGCGGCGACGACGTTCTTCGCCGCCAGGTAGTCCGCTACGTCTTCGGCAATGCCGGGTTCGCCGGAAACCCAGGCTTCGGGGTCGCTGGCCAGCTTGGCATCCGTCCAGCCGGTGTGGAACAGCACCACGTCGCCTTCGCGGATGGGCGTGGCTTGCCGTTCTTCCACCGCCTTGACGTCGTCGGTGGTGAAGAACTGTCCGGCCTGCATCGCCCGGACGCCGGCATGGCCGGCCATGTCCAGCACGATGCCGCGAGCGACGATGGGCGGGATCTTGTCGATGCCGAGCTTCGTCAGCCCGGTGAGTTCGGCGAAGTCTTCGGCGCGATTGCAGTTGTAGTAGACGCCGCCCGGGCCGCCAAGATGCCCCAGGCCGTCGAGCTGCGGGCCGATGCCAAGCCACGTCTGCACCAGGTCGTCGTTGTAGGAGAAGTTGGGATACGCCGCCCTGCCCTGCTGCTGGCCAGGCTGCACCACCTGCAACGACAGGCTGCGCGGCGGGAACGCCGGCGTGGTGGCATCGACGGTGATGCCCAGGCTGTACGTCTTGCCGGTCTTGACCAGCCGCGCAGCCGCCAGCACGCTCGCCGGCGTGATCAGATTGGCGGCGCCGAGCTCGTCCTCGGCGCCCCAGCGCGACGGCTTGCAGTCTTCGCCCCAGGCCATCGTCGCCAGCGCGGCGATCAAGGCGAGCGTCATCGTCCGCTTCATTTGCGTCCCTCTTGTGGCAGCCCCTCGTGGCAGCGATTGTCGCCCGTTTTCGACGCCAAGTGGAACGCATCGGCGTCTGGCTCGCGGAGGCGGCTTGACACCCCGACTTTTCGTCACCGAACTCACGAAATGTCTTGACAATTCGTGAGTTCGGTGCGGAAAAGCCATGCCGTGGAATGGTATGTGCAAGCCGCCATTACCGCAGACTTCCACGACAGCGCCATGCCCGTCGGCGACGACGGTGTGCGGCGGGTCTGCAAGGTTGAGTTTCGCCGCGGTTTGCAGGATGCTCGCACGAACAAGGTACGAGGGAGAACGAACGCATGGCGAGCTTGGAGGAGTTCCGCGCCGAAACCCGCGCTTGGCTGGACGAGTACTGTCCGCCGGGCGTCCGCGCCGGTGGCGGCGGCAGCGGCGACGACCACCGCCAGTGGCGCGAGCAGCTAATCGAGAAGGGCTGGTCCGCGCCCACCTGGCCCACGGAATACGGCGGCGGCGGGCTGGACAACGAGCGCTACATGGTGCTCATCCAGGAACTGCGCCGAGTTCGCGCCGGCGTGCCTTTCGGCGGCATGGGCCTGTCCCTGATCGGGCCGACGCTGCTGGAACTCGGCACGGACGATCAGAAGCAGCGCCATCTGCCGCCCATCGTGCGCGGCGAAGTGGCGTGGTGCCAAGGCTACAGCGAACCCAGCTCCGGCTCGGACCTGGCCAGCTTGCGCACCCGGGCGGTGGACAGCGGCGACCACTTCGTCATCAACGGGCAGAAGATCTGGACCTCCGGCGCCCAGGTGGCCGACTGGATGTTCGCCCTGGTGCGCACGGACCCCGACGTGCCGAAGCACGAAGGCATCAGCTTCGTGCTGCTGACCATGCGCCAGCCCGGCGTGACGGTGAAGCCCATCCGCCTCATCAGCGGCAACTCGCCCTTCTGCGAGACCTTCTTCGACAATGCCGTCGCCCGCAAGGAAGATCTGGTCGGCGAACTCAACAAGGGCTGGACGGTCGGCAAGCGGCTGCTGCAATTCGAGCGCGGCAACATGGCGACGCTGGTTGGCGGGGCCGCGGTTCGGGAAGCCGGCCCGACGTTGGAAGGCGAGGCCAAGAAGTACGCCGGCGAACGCGAAGGGCGCATTGCCGACCACGCGCTCCGCCGGCGCGTCATCGAGCACAACATCAACAACCAAGCCTACCGGCTGACCCAGCGGCGCACGGTGGAGGAAGCCAAGGACGGCCGCACGCCGGGGCCGGCCACGTCGATCTTCAAGACCTACGGCACCGAGCTGCAGCAGGAGAAGTCCGAACTGTTCGTCGAGATGCGCGGCAGCAGCGGCCTCGGCTGGGACGGCGACGGCTTCGGCCGGCGGGAAATCGAAGACACGCGCGCGTTCCTCGCCAACCGGGCGGCCTCCATCTACTCCGGCAGCAACGAAATCCAACGCAACATCATCGCCAAGCGCGTGCTTGGGCTGCCCGATTGACGCGGCTCGCGCAGCGGCTGGCACCGCCATTGGCGCAATCTGCGTCGGCGTGGCGGCTTGCGTCGACGTGAAGACCAGCAGCAGTGCGCCAACGCCGCCGGTGGCCGAGGCACGTCCGTGGTCCTTCACCCGGCACGGCATCACCGTCGAAGATCCCTACCGCTGGCTGAAGGACGACAGCTACCCCAAGGTGGACGACGCCGACGTGCTCGCCTACCTGGAAGCCGAGAACCGCTACTTCGAGGCGATGATGGCCCCCCGGCACGCCCTGGTGGAGAAGCTCTTCGAGGAGATCAAGGGCCGCCAGGCGCCGGACGACGCCAGCGTGCCGCTGCGCGAAGGCGGCTACTTCTACCAGTGGCGCTTCGACGTCGACGAAGGCGAGGGGCAGTATCGCATCTGGTGGCGCTGGCCAGCGGCGGATGCCGGCGCCGAGGACGGGCCCACCGAACAAGCCCGGGCGATCTTGAGCGAACCGGCGCTGGCCAAGGGCAGCGACTACTTCGAGCTTGGCGGACTGACCGCATCCAACGACGGCAGCCTGCTGGCCTACAGCGTGGACACGACCGGCGCCGAGCGCTTCACCATGCGCGTCAAGGCCCTGGACAGCGGCGAACTGCGTCCGGATGTCATCGAAAACACCCAGGGCGAGGTGGTGTGGACGGCGGACGACCGATCCTTCTTCTACGTCGTCCTGGACGACCAGTGGCGGCCCTATCAAGTGCGCCGGCACGTCCTCGGCGAAGCGGTTGAAGACGACGCGTTGATCTACGAAGAGCAGGACCCCAGCTTCTTCGTCGACCTTTCGCGCACCGCCTCCAAGGAGTACGTGGTGATTTCCAGCGCCGACCACGTCACTTCCGAGGCATACCTCGTTCCCACCCATGCGCCCGACAGCCAGCCGAAACTCGTGGCGGCGCGTCGCGCCGAGCACGAGTACGACATCGACCATCAAGGCGACCGCTTCGTCATCCGCACCAACGACACGCACAAGAACGCGCGCCTCGCCGTGGCCCCGGAGGACGACCCGACGGAATCCGCCTGGCAGACGCTGGTGGCGGCGTCGGACGAGCGCTACCTGCGCGGCTTCCAGGTCTTCGCCGACTTCATCGCGTTGCAGGAACGCGCCGGCGCCATCGACCAAGTGCGGCTGCTGCATCGCGACGGCAGCAGCACCCGCATCGAGTTTCCCGAAGCCGTGTACGCCGCCAGCATCGGCGCCAATGCGCAGTTCCACGCTCGGGCGCTGCGCGTGGACTACACGTCCATGACCACGCCGGACACGGTGTTCGACTTCCACGTGGACGACGCCCGCCTGCGCACGCGCAAGGTGCAGCGCATCCCAAGCGGCTACGACGGCGGCCGCTACCGCAGCCAGCGCATCGTCGCGACGGCCCGGGACGGCGCCAGCGTACCGGTGTCGCTGGTCTACCGCGAGGACGTTCCCAAGGACGGCAGCGCACCGCTCTATCTCTACGGCTACGGCGCCTACGGCAGCGGCGTCATGCCACGCTTCTCGGCCACGCGGCTGTCGCTCCTGGAGCGGGGCTTCGTGTTCGCCATCGCCCACATCCGGGGCGGCGACGAACTCGGCTACCACTGGTACGAGGCCGGCAAGCTGCGCCGCCGCACCAACACCTTCAACGACTTCGTCGACGTCGCGCGGCATCTGATCGAGCAAGGCTTCACCAGCGCCGGCCGAATCGCCATCGCCGGCGGCAGCGCCGGCGGCGAACTGGTGGGCGCCGCGGTCAATCAAGCGCCGGAGCTTTGGGGGGCGGCGGTGGCGCACGTGCCCTTCGTCGACGTGCTGAACACCATGCTGGACACGTCGCTGCCGCTGACGCCCATCGAGTGGCCGGAGTGGGGCAACCCGGTGGAAGACAAGGACGCCTTCGAGCTCATTCTCTCGTATTCGCCCTACGATCAGCTGAAGGCCGGCCGCTATCCGCCCATGCTGGTGACGGCCGGCCTCAACGACCCCCGCGTGACCTACTGGGAACCGGCCAAGTACGTCGCCAGGCTGCGCGCGCTGAAAGAGGACGACAACCCCTTGCTGCTGAAGACGAACTTGGGCGCCGGACACGCCGGCCGCTCGGGCAGATTCGACGCGCTGCGCGAAGTGGCGGAGGAATACGCCTTTCTGCTGTGGGTGCTCGGCTTGGCGGACGGCGCGGAAAACGAACCCCGCGACCTCGCCCGTTGAACGGGCAACCGCTCGGCTATACTCGCCGCAACGTAGCGCAGACGGGATACGAAGGATGCTGAGGTTCGCCGAGGAAGTGATGCTGCTGCTGCTGAACGACGAGGACGGCAGGTTCGCCCGCGTTCAGGACTGGTCGTTGAGCTACGCGCTGGCCGGCGGCGTGCTGATGGACCTGGCCCTCGAAGGCCGCATCGACACGGATCTGAAACAGCTGGTGCTGCTGGACTCGACGCCAACCGGCGACAGCCTCCTGGATCCTGTCTTGGCGGACATCGAGCGCGCCGAAGACAAGCGCGACGCCCGTTTCTGGATCGAGCGAACCTCCGCCCGCAGCGACGACGTCCGCGAAGTGGCGCTTGGACGCCTGGTGGAACGGGGCATCCTGGAACGGCGGGAGAACCGTTTTCTTTGGGTGTTCAAGTCGCGGCGCTATCCGGTGATCGACGGCCATGCGGAACGCGAGGTGAAGCTGCGCATCATGGCGGTGCTGTTCAGCGACGAAATTCCGGACCCGCGCGACGTGGTCATCATCTGTCTCGCCGAGGCCTGCGGCATCTTCAAGGGGCTGATGTCGCGGCGCGAACTGGAGCGCGCCCGGCAACGCATCGATCAGGTGCGAAGGCTCGACCTCATCGGCCAGGCGATGTCCCAGGCCATCGGCGAGATCGAAGTCGCCCTCGCCATGTTGCAGCAGCAGCAAACCTACTAGCGCCCGCCGGGGAGCGCGTTCAAGGAATCCGGGCGTCTCCGCCTACGCGCCGAGGGATTCCAGCACCAGCCGCATGGCCGCCTCGGCGTCGATGCGATAGGCCACCTTCGCGGTGTCCGGATTGCGCCGCCGGGTGACGCGCTCGTCCACCACGGTCATGCCTCGCGTCAGCGCGCCTTGGGTTTCCACGCCCACGGCTCGCGGTTCCGCGATCACGAGTTCAGGGTGGGTCACCGCCAACACGGCGCAAGGGTCGTGCAGCGCCGCGCTGCGGCTGCCGATCAGTTCCTCCATGCGCTGGTGCAGATGCGTGAACGCCTGGGCGGCGAACCGGGCCAGCGGCGCGCCAACCGCGTCGAGCTTCGCCACGGTGGCATCGGTGGTGCGCAGCTGGTGGGTGAGGTTCAGGCCGCACATGGTGATGTCGGCGCCGGAAGCGAACACCCTTGCCGCGGCTTCCGGGTCCGCGAAGATGTTGAACTCAGCTTTGGGCGTGGCGTTGCCGACGCTGGCGCTGCCGCCCATCAGCGCGATGCCGGCGATGCGCCGCACCCAGGCGGGATCCCGTTCGATGGCCAGCGCGATGTTGGTGAGCGGACCTATCGGCACGATCCAGACGTCTTCGGCAGCGGCTTCGAGCAGAAAGCCAACCGCGTCGTCGCTGGCCGGACGCCGCCGATGCGCCATTCGCTCGACGCCGCCGAGGCCGGTCGCCCCGTGTACCACCGCGGCGTGGATCGGCTCGCCCACCAGCGGCTTCGACGCCCCGGCATGTACGGGTGTGTCCACGTCCAGCATGGCCGTCACCAGGAGCGCGTTGTCCGTGGTCGCCGTCAGCGGCGCATTGCCGCTCACGGTGGTTATGCCCAGCACCTCGGCGTGGCGATGCGCCAGAACGATGGCGATGGCGTCGTCGTGCCCAGGGTCGCAGTCGATGATCATGCGTTTCATGGCGGCGACTATAGCGGCTAGCCCTCTTCAAGTCCCCAAGTCCGCCGGACGTTCGGCGCGATGCGCGCAAGCACGCCCTCCAGCTCGTCCAGACTGCCGTAGCGGATGACGATCCGGCCCTTGCCGCCCTTGCCGCTGACGATCGACGTCCGAGCGCCTAGCCTTTCGCTCAGGTTTCGCTCCAAGGCGCGGGTGTCGGCGTCCGCCTGCGTGGCGGGACCGGGATCGTCGTCGCCGGCCAGCAGTCGGCGCACCAGGGCTTCGGTTTGGCGCACCGACAAGCCGCGCCCGACGACCCGCTCGGCGACGGACGCCTGCTGTTCCGCTGGCAGCGGCAGAAGCGCCCGGGCGTGGCCCATTTCCAAGTCGCCAGCGGCAAGGAAGTCGCGTACCGCAGCAGCGAGATTGAGCAGCCGCAGGAGGTTGGAGACGGCCGTTCGAGACTTGCCGACCGCTTCCGCCAGCTGCTCGTGAGTGAGTGCATACTCCTTCAGCAAGCCTTTCAGTGCTTGCGCTTCTTCCAAGGGATTCAAGTCTTCGCGCTGGATGTTCTCGATCAGCGCAAGGGCCAGCGCCTGGCGGTCGTCCGCCTCTCGCACCACCGCTGGCACGGTCGCCAGGCCGGCCCTCTGGGCGGCGCGCCAGCGTCGTTCGCCGGCGATGATCTCGTAGCCGCCAGCCAGCCGGGGGCGCACCACCACCGGTTCGATCACGCCTTGGGCGCGAATGGACTGCGCCAGTTCTTCGATGCCGGCATCGTCGATGTTCATGCGTGGCTGGTGCCTGCCCCGATGCAGCGCATCGACGGGCAGACTGGCCGACGCTGCGGCTTCCCCATCGACATCGGCGATGGGCGGCAGCAGGGTGTCGAGGCCCTTGCCCAAGCCGCCGCGGGTTGCTGCCACGGCAACCGCCTACGGGCGCCCGGCGCCGGCCATTCGAGCCGCTTCGGCTTGGGCGACTTCGCCGGCCAAGGCGCGGTAGGCACGAGCGCCGCGGCAGTACGGGTCGTAGACGACCGCCGGCATGCCATGGCTGGGCGCCTCGGCCAGACGCACGTTGCGCGGGATCACGGTGCGGAAGACCTGCTCCTCGAAGTGCTTCAGCAGCTGCCTGGAGACATCGCGGCTGAGTCGATTTCGAGGATCGTACATGGTGCGCAGGATACCTTCGATGGCGAGCCGTGGATTGCCGCGCTGACGCACGCCGCGAATGGTCAGCAGCAGCGCCGTCAGCCCTTCCAGCGGATAGTACTCGCACTGCATGGGAATCAACACGCCGTGCGCCGCCATCAGCGCGTTCAGGGTGAGGACGTTCAACGACGGCGGGCAGTCGATGAGCGCGTAGTCGAAACCGGCCGCTGCCTCTTGCAGCCGAGAACGCAGCCGGGAGGAGCGATCCCGCGCCGCCAGCAGGGCCACTTCCGCCGCCGTCAAGTCGCCGTTCGACGGCACCAGCGAGAAGCCGCCGCTGCACTGGCGCACCACTGCGTCGAAGGGCGCGTCTTCGGCCAGCCACTCCTGCGCGCCGCCGCGCGCGCCGTTCCCCTGCTCCACATGCAGCGCGTTCTTGTCGATGCCGACGCCCATCGTGGCGTTGCCCTGGGGGTCCAAGTCCACCAGCAGCGTGCGCGCGCCGTCGGCGGCGAGGGCGGCAGCCAGATTCACCGCCGTCGTCGTCTTGCCGACGCCGCCTTTCTGGTTGGCTACCGCGATCGTTCTTGCCATCCGCTGGCTTCCGCTCAAGGCGGTGCCTCCAGAGTTGCCTCAATGCCGTTGCCGAACCACGGTCAGCCAGCCGACCCCGCAGCGCACCGTTCGCTGCACGGCGCCGCCATCGAACAGCGCCGCGTCCAAGGGTCCCATCGACGGCAGCAACGCGCTCCCCTGCCGCGCCAGCAGCGGCCGCATCAACGGCCACGCCTTGTCGGCGGATGCCACGGCGCGGGCAACCACGGTGTCGAAGAGCGCCGCGGGCCGATAGCGCCCGGCGTCCACGGCGGCCACTTCCACGTTGCCGAGTTGCAGATCGATCACCGCCTGGCGCAAGAACCGGCTCTTGCGCAAACTGCGTTCGATCAGCACCACCGGTGCCTGCGGGCGAACGATGGCCAGCGGCAGTCCGGGCAGCCCGGCGCCCGAGCCGACGTCCGCGAGCCTCCCGCGCCACCAAGGCAGCAGCGCCAGACTGTCGCGAACGTGGCGCTCGCGCAGGCGGCCAGCGTCGCGCTTGGACACCAGGTTGTAGCGCCTGTTCCAGCGCCGCAGCAGCGCCTCGAACGCTTCCAGCTTGGCCATCGCCTCGCGCCGATCGACGCCTTCGCCATCCAGCAGCTGCGCGACGGTCTCAGGCTGCCCGTCGGCCGGCTTGTCGCTTGGCATGAACCAGCAGCAGGGAGAGCGCCGCCGGCGTGACGCCGGGCACTCTGGCCGCCTGGGCGATGGTGGCTGGCTGGCGAGCGCGCAGCTTTTCTTTCAGCTCGTTGGAGAGGCCGGCGATGTCGCCGTAGTTGAAGTCCGCCGTCAGACGCACTTCCTCGTTGGCCTTGACGCGGGCTATTTCCAAGTCTTGGCGAGCCATGTAGCCCTCGTACTTGGCGTCGATTTCCACTTGCGCCAGCACCGCGGCGTCGATTTCGACATCGCTCGTCTGGCCGAGCGCCGCGCCGACGTGGTCCGCGTTCACGCCCGGCCGCTTGAGCAGCGCATGCAGCGACGCCGCGACGTCGATGCGTTCGCCGGTGGCCGCTTCCAAGGCTTTGGCGAGGTCGCCGCCCGGCGTTGCCACCACGCCCGCCAGACGACTGGCACCACGTTCAACGGCGCGTTGGCGCGCCGAGAAGACCCGCCAGCGCTCGTCGTCGACCAAGCCCAGTTCCCGCCCCTTGGGGGTGAGGCGGAAGTCGGCGTTGTCCTGGCGCAGACGCAGGCGGTACTCGGCGCGGCTGGTGAACATCCGATAGGGTTCGGTGACGCCGTGGTTGAGCAGATCGTCCACCAGAACGCCCAAGTAGGCATCGAAGCGCTGCGGATGCCAAGCGCTGCGGTTCGCGGCTGCCAGAGCGGCGTTCGCACCCGCCAGAAGACCCTGCGCCGCGGCTTCTTCGTAGCCAGTGGTGCCGTTGATCTGCCCGGCGAAGTACAAGCCGCCGATGCAGCGGGTTTGCAGCGTTGGCGTCAGATCCCGAGGGTCGAAGAAGTCGTATTCGATGGCGTAGCCAGGGCGCGTGACGTGGGCTCGTTCGAAGCCGTGGATGGTGCGCACCAGCGCCAGCTGCACGTCGAAGGGCAGGCTGGTGGAAATGCCGTTGGGATAGACCTCGAAGGTGTCCAGCCCTTCCGGCTCGACGAAGATCTGATGCTGCTCGCGGCTCGCGAAACGCACCACCTTGTCTTCAATCGAAGGACAGTATCTCGGCCCGACGCCTTCGATGGCGCCGCTGAACATCGGCGAACGCGACAGACCTTCCCGCACCACCGCATGGGTTCGCGGGTTGGTGTGGGTAATGTGGCAATGTACCTGGCGCGGATGGACTTCCGGCGTCGACAGGAAGGACATCGTCGGGCGCGGCCGATCCCCCGGCTGCACCGCCAGGTTCTGGTAGCGAACGCTGCGCCCGTCGATGCGCGGCGGCGTGCCGGTCTTCAGCCGCGCCACGCGCAGCGGCATGGCGCGCAGGCGTTCGGCGAGGGCGTTGGCCGGCGCATCGCCAGCGCGGCCGCCGGCCTGGTTCTGCAGGCCGATGTGAATGCGCCCGCCGAGGAAGGTGCCCGTGGTCAGCACCACCTGGCCAGCCTCGAAGCGCAGCCCCATCTGCGTATCGACGCCGCGCACCCGCTCGCCGCGCACGTGCAGATCCACCACGGACTGCTGGAACACGCTCAGATTCGGCTGGTTCTCCACCGCCGAGCGCACGGCGCTGCGGTAGAGCACCCGGTCCGCCTGTGCCCGGGTGGCGCGAACGGCCGGGCCCTTGCGTCCGTTCAAGGTGCGAAAGTGAATGCCGGCACGGTCCGCCGCCTGCGCCATCGCACCGCCCAAGGCGTCGATTTCCCGCACCAGGTGCGACTTGCCGATGCCGCCGATGGCCGGATTGCAGGACATCTGCCCGATGGTCTCGATGCTCTGGGTGAGCAGCAGAGTAGCAGCGCCCATGCGCGCTGCCGCCAGCGCCGCTTCGACGCCCGCGTGTCCACCGCCGACGACGACGACATCGTATCGTTGCGGGTGGATCATCATGTCGTGAACGGCTCAAGTGCCCAAGAAGGAGGCGGATTATACGCCGCACAGCTACTTGCCGATGCAGAAGCTGCGGAAGATCTCGCCGAGCAGGTCTTCGCTGCTGGTCGCGCCGACGATGTCGCCAAGGCGGCGGTGCGCATGGCGAAGCTCCTCAGCCGCCAGGTCGCCAAAGCCTTCCGCAATTCGCCGGCCGGCCTCGCCAACATGGTCGGCGGCCGCCGCCAATGCCTCCAAGTGGCGTTTGCGGGCCAGATACGCGCCCTCGGCAGGGCCGACGCCAGCAGCTGTCGAGATGGCTTGCCGAAGGGCGTCGAGACCCGCGCCGGTAAGCGCCGAAACGCGCACTTCGCCCGCGCCGCCTCGCCCAGGCGTCTCGCCGCTGAGATCGATCTTGTTGCGAACGCGCAGCCGGCGTTCCGATGGAACGTCGAGCTCGCCGGCTACGGCATCCTCCGCGGAGGCGTGCGTCCCGTTGGCGTCTTCCACCAAGAGCACCAGATCGGCTTTCGCCGCCGCGCCCCTCGCCCTTTCGACGCCGATGGTTTCGACGCGATCCCCGCTCAAGCGCAAACCGGCGGTGTCGGTGAGCCGAACCGCGACGCCGTCGATCTCGAGGTCGGCGGATAGCAAGTCCCGGGTCGTCCCCGGCACCTCGGTGACGATGGCCCGATCTTCGGCCAGCAACCGGTTGAGCAGGCTGGACTTGCCGACGTTCGGCACCCCGGCGATGACCACGTTCAGGCCGTCGCGCAGCACTTGGCCACGGCGCGACTGTTCGATCACTTCGGCCAGCTCGCCCTCGATCGTCTCGATGTCCGCGGCGATGTCGGGGTCCGCAAGGAAGTCGATATCCTCCTCGGCGAAGTCGATGGCCGCCTCGACATGAACCCGAAGGTCCATCGCCATGCGGTCGATGTCGAGCACGCGCCTGGAGAACTCGCCGACCAGGGAACGCATCGCCGAACGCGCCGCCTGCCGGGTCGAGCTGTCGATCAGGTCGGCCACTGCCTCGGCCTGGGCGAGGTCGATCTTGTCGTTCAGAAACGCCCGTTCGGTGAACTCGCCGGGGCGGGCAAGCCGGGCGCCGAGGCCGCAGGCGCGATCGAGCAGTCGATTCATCGCCATCGGGCTGCCGTGGCCGTGCAGTTCCAGCACGTCTTCGCCGGTGTAGGAGCGCGGCGCTCGAAAGCAGACGGCGATGCCTCGGTCTATCGTGCTGCCGTCGCCATCCTTGAAGTCGACAACCCGCACCCGCCGCGGAGGCAGCGCGGCGCCGGCGATCGCCCGACCGACCGCGAACGCCTGCTCGCCAGAGATGCGCAGCACGGCAATCCCGCCGCGTCCGGGAGGGGTTGCGATGGCGACGATGGTGTCGCGGCAAGCCACGCTGCCGGCACGATCACGCGCTGCTGGAGGCGGCTTTCTTTTCGATGCTGCGCGTGATGTACCACTGCTGCGCCAAGGACAGCAGGTTGTTCACCAGCCAGTAGAGCACCAGCCCGGCCGGGAAGAACACGAACAGCACGGTGAACAGCACCGGCATCATCTTCATCACCCGCGCCTGCATCGGATCCGGCGGCGGCGGGCTGAGCAGCTGGATCGCGTAGAACGAAGCGCCGTACAGGATCGGCAGCACGAAGAACGGGTCCGGCGCCGCCAAGTCCTTGATCCACAGAATGAACGGCGCGTGACGCAGCTCGACGCTCTCGAACAGCACCCAGTACAGGGCGAAGAACACCGGCATCTGCAAGAGCAGCGGCAAGCAGCCGCCGAGCGGATTGGCGCCCTCCCGCCGATACAGCGCCATCGCTTCCCGGGACAGCTTCTCCCGGTCCCCGGCATAGCGCTCTTGCAGACGCTTCATCTCCGGCATGACCTGCTTCATCTTCGCCATCGAGCGGAATCCTGCCGACGCCAATGGATAGAGCAGCGCCTTGACGCAGACGAGCAGCAGGATGATGGCGGCACCCCAGTTGCCGGTGTACGAGTGAATCGCGTCCAGCACCTTGAACAGCGGCACCGACAGCCACCACAACAGCCCGTAGTCGACGGTCAGCTGGAGATTCGGCGCCGCCGCCTCTAGCAGTCTTTGGATCTTCGGCCCGGCGTAGAATCCGGCGCTGACCATCTGCCGCTGGCCTGGCGCTACCGAGAACTCCGGCCCGACGAAGCCGACGGCGTAGTTCCGATCCCCAAGGCGACGACCGTTGTAAGCATTCACTTCGCTTGGATTGCCTATCCACGCCGAAATGAAGTAGTGCTGCAGGATCGCCGCCCAGCCTCCTTGGAGCTCCGCTCGAAACTGCCCCTCGTCCAAGTCGTCGAAGTCGATCTTCTCGTAGCGCGACTCCGGCGTGGTGAACGCCGCCCCGACGTAGGGCCGCATGCCCATGCCCACGCCGCCTTCTTCGGGGCGACTTGAATCCCGCTTCAGCTGCGTGAAGAGGCGAGCGCGGAACTCCGTCTCGGCGCGATTCTCGATGTCGTGCTCCACCTGCACCAGATAGTCGTCGGCGTCGAACCGGAAACGTTTGGCAACGGCCACTTCGTCGGTTTCGTGGCGCAACTCGACGACGAGCGCACCGTTGTCTGCCGTGTATTCGCTGGCGCTGCTGCTGTACACCGGCCGGCCGTCGGACTTGTCGAGACCGTCTCGTCCGGTCAAGCCGCTCTGGGCGATGTAGATGTGGTCCCGACGGCGGTCGAGCAGTCGAATCGGCACGTCGCTGTCGATCTCCTGGGGGTAGCGGGGCAGTTGCAAGCCGACGATGTCGCCGCCAACACGGTCGATCCAGACCTCCAAGGCAGGCGTGCGCACATGGATCAGCTGGGCGGGTTCCGCTGCCACTTCGGACTCGACCACGGCGACCGTTCCGGCAAGTTCCTCGCCCGGCACATCCGCGGCAACGCCGCCATCGGCTGGCACGGTTGGCATCGCATCGGCCGACGGCACCGGCGCGTCGACGACCGGCTGCTGCCGCGGGGCTGGTGCGGCCTGTTTGCCGTAGTCCTCGTTCCAAGCGTAGACCAAGAGGTAGCCGACGACGCCCAAGGCCACCAACAGCAAGACACGCTGTATCTCGGTTGAGAGCATTCCGACTCTTCGCTTAGGCGGAGCAGCCTTAGGGCACCGGATCGACGCCGCCCGGATGCAGCGGGTGGCAGCGCGCCAAGCGCTTCAACGCCAACGCTCCTCCGCGCAGCACCCCGTGCTTCGCCAGCGCGGCGGCGGCGTAGCGCGAACAGGACGGGTAGAAGCGGCAGTGCTGGCCGAGCAAGGGACTGACGAACCGGCCGTAGCAGCGGAGCAGCCACGCAAGCCAGTGTCGCGGCGCACCCGACGCGACGCGTTCGAGTTTGCTCCGCAGCGACTTGACGCCTTGCGCCACTCGCACCCGGCACCGGGTGGTCACGGGGGTCGGATCCGCTTCGTTCAACAGGACCGCCCCGCTCGCCGCCCGAGGATGTCGTCGAGCGCCGCGAACAGCCGCTCGGCGGCCTTGGCGTCCAGCGGCGGCGTCGCCACCACCAGGCGCACGACGACATCCACCGCCATCGTGCCCTGGCGCAACCGGAACGCCTCGCGCAACAGCCGCTTCGCTCGATTGCGATCCACCGCCCGGCGCAGCACGCGCTTGGCGACGATCAAGCCCAGCCGCGACTGGCCATGCGCGTTCGCCTTCGCCGCGCACCACAGCGGCCCTCGTCGGAAACGCACCCACGGATCGCGCAGCACGGCCTCGAACTCCTTCTTGTGCAGCAGCCGCCGGTCGCGCCCGAACGTCGCCCGGCGGGGCGCTTCGCCGGTGGCAGCAGACACCCAACAGCAACGAACGCTAGACGGTCAGCCGCTTGCGTCCCTTGGCCCGACGAGAGCGGAGCACCTTGCGGCCGGCCTTGGTGGCCATGCGCGCCCTGAAGCCATGACGGCGCTTGCGTCTGATCACGCTGGGTTGGTACGTCCTCTTCATCGTGCGTTCTCCACTTGCGCCGTCGGTGTCGTCGGCCTTGCTCGACCACTCTGGACAGACGTGCGTTCAATCGACCCGGTGCTTCTTCTGGCAGCCAAGACTGGTCTGGCGTGCGGGCAGCCTGTCCGAACGGAGCGCGATTGTGGGCGCAAGGCCTTGTGCTGTCAACGAATGCAAGTCTCGATCGTAAGAATGGTCGTTGTTGTTGTTGGGCAATGGCTTACTGTTGGGCGGGGCAATAACCTACGGAAACTATGGCCAATGTCCTACAACGCAAGCTGTGTGCCGGCGGTAGGCGATGTCGCTCAAACTGTGGACACTTTCGCTGCGCTGGCACGGTGCCGATAGGGTTGCTGGTGCCACGCGGAAAGTGTCTACAGGTTATCCACAGAATCGTCCTTTCCGCACCGATTTCGCACCGGGTTTTGGCCGACCCGTTGTAACCTTTTGAATTAACGGGAAAACCGTCAAAAACCTTGATTTTCTGTGAAAAAGCGCTTTATCCAAGCGAGCGAGCGACAGTAGGATGTAACGCAAAAGCCACCTGGTTTGAGCGGGTTTGTCGGGGGCTATAGAACAACGAGCGTATGGGGGCGAGCGGGGCGCAAAGGTGGAACTCGATGATGGGCAAGAACGTGCCGACGGACTGCATATTTGGCAGCGCTGCTGCGAGAGGCTGCAAGCAGAGCTGGAAGCCCAGGACTACAACAAACTGGTTCTGCCGTTGCAGGCGGGCCAAGAGGGCGACCGGCTAGTCGTCTGGGCGCCGAATCGCTACGTGCGCGACGAGCTGCGTCGTCAGCACGGCGACCGAATCAGCGAGCTGATCGCCGCGGTGCGTCCCGGCAGCTGTTCGGGTGTCGACTTTCGCGTCGGCAGCCGGGGGGCGAACCAGGCCGAGGAGGCCAGCACGCCCATTCGCGCCAGCGCCCACCGGCGCACCGACGCTCGGGCGGGGATGCCGAAGGAACAGCCCGGCCTGAACGGCGAGTTTCGATTCGACAGCTTCGTGGAAGGCACGTCGAACGTCATCGCCAAGGCATCGGCCATCCAGGTGGCCGAGAACCCGGGCCGCACGACGTACAACCCGTTGCTGCTCTACGGTGGCGTGGGGCTCGGCAAAACCCACCTGATGCACGCCATCGGCAACGCGATCCGCGCTCGCTCGCCGCGATCCGGCGTCGTCTATCTGCACTCCCAGCGCTTCGCCAACGACGTGGTGCATGGCATCCGTACGCACACGGTGCAGGAGGTGACGCAGCGCTATCGGTCCATGGGCGTGTTGCTGATCGACGACATTCAGTTCTTCGCCGACAAGCCGCGTTTTCAGGAAGAGTTCTTCCACGTCTTCAACGGCGTCCTCGAACAGGCCAACCAGATCGTGCTCACCTCGGATCGCTATCCGGGCGAAATCGACGGCTTGGAGGAGCGCCTGCAGTCGCGGTTCGTGGGCGGTCTGACCGTGGAGGTAGGGCCCCCGGAGCTGGAAACGCGAATTGCCATCCTGCAGAACAAGGGCGCGGCCGAGGGCGTCGAGATACCCTACGAGGCGGCGCAGCACATCGCCGAGCGCGTGCGCTCGAACGTGCGCGAACTGGAAGGAGCGCTGCAGCGCGTCATGGCCAGCGCCAAGTTCACGAAGTCGGTCATTTCCGTGGAGCTGGTGCGGCGATCGCTGCGCGATCTGTTTGCCGTACAGGGCCGCCGAGTCACCGTTGATCACATTCAGAAGGAAGTGGCGGAGTACTACCGGATCAAGTTCTCGGACATGCTGTCGAAGCGCCGTACTCGCGCCATTGCCCGGCCCCGGCAGATCGCCATGTGTCTTGCCAAGGAGCTGACCAACCACTCGCTGCCGGAGATCGGCGAGAAGTTCGGCGGTCGCGACCATACGACGGTGCTCTACGCCTGCCACAAGATCGCCGAGTTGCGCGAGTCGGATCCGGACATCGCCGAGGACTACAAGAATCTCCATCGAAAACTGACTCGTTGAGACGAGCAAGAGGATTCGCAAGCCATGAAATTCCGAACGATCAGAGACACGTTGCTGCGGCCGCTGCGGGTCGTCACCGGTGTCGTCGAACGTCGGCAGACTTTGCCAGTGCTGTCGAACGTGCTGGTGACGGCGGACGAAAACGGCGTCTCCGTGCGCGGTACCGACCTGCAGGTAGAGGTCGTCGCCCGGCTTCAAGAGGGCGTCGACGTCGAGGATCCAGGCGTCACCACCATTCCCGCGCACAAGCTGGCCGACATCTGGCAATCCCTGCCCGACGTGGCGGAGGTCAACGTCTCTTTGGAGGGGGACCGAGCCGTCGTGCGCTCCGGCCGAAGCCGGTTCGCGCTGGCCACTATTCCCGCGTCGGACTTCCCCAGCGACAAGCCGCTGCTTGGGGAGGGCGACGGCGAGGATGGCGAGAGCGAGAGCGGCGAGGGCCAGAGCGGCGAGGAAGAGGACGACGCGGTGCGTCTCGTCCTGCCCCACGCCGGCTTCCGCCGCATGCTGGATCGAACCAAGTTCGCCATGGCGCACCAGGATGTGCGCTACTTCCTCAACGGGATGCTGTTCGAGCTCAGCTCCAGCAGCTTGCGAGCCGCGGCGTCGGATGGCCATCGGATGGCCATGTGTACGCTCGAAGAAGCCGGCTCCGAAGGCGTCAACCGGCTGCGCATCATCGTCCCGCGCAAGAGCATCCTGGACATCGAACGGGTTATCGCCGACAGCGATGCCGACGTGAGCTTGGAGCTGGGCAGCAAGTCGCTGCGGGTGACCCAGGGCGAGTACACGCTGACGACCAAGCTGGTGGATGGCCAGTTTCCCGAAGTGGACCGGCTGATACCGCGCAATACCACCCACTCCGTCACAGGCGATAGGGAGTCCATGCGACAGGCATTGCACCGCGCGGCGATCCTTTCCAACGAGAAGTCCCAAGACGTCCGCTTGCACCTTGACGGCGATCAAATGACCGTCCGCGCCACCAATCCGGAGCAGGAAGAGTCCGAAGAGGTGGTCGCCGTGGACTACGACGGCAGCACCACGGAGATATCGTTCAACGTCCGCTACATTCAGGACGTGCTGAATGCGTTGGACACCGAGTCCGTGAAGTTCTCGATGCCGCCGGACAACAACATAGCTCTGATCGAAGCCCCAGGCGACGAGGATTCGCTGTACTTGCTGATGCCGCTTCGGCGATAACGCTGTGCTGGAGGCTGCGGCTGGAGCGTCCTGCGGGCCCCTTCACGTCGAAACCCAGTGATTCTCGAGCGGCTCGACCTCCACAACGTTCGGAACATCGACAGGGCGCACCTGGCGCTCCATCCCAGAGTCAACCTGCTGCTGGGGCCGAACGGCGCCGGCAAGACGGCGGTGTTGGAGGCCGTCCATCTGCTGGTTCGCGGCCGTTCCTTCCGTACCAGCAGTACCGATGCACTGGTGCGCTACGGCGAAGAGCGGCTGGAAGTCGGCATTGGCTGCGAGGACGCCAATCGGGGCGGCGTTCGGCTCTCCTACGCGCGGGAGCGAGGGCGCACCGAGCTGCGGCAAGACGGCAGCCTCTTGCGCCAAGCCACGCCGGTGGCCGCGCTGCTACCTATTCAGCTGCTGCTTCCCGACTTGGCCGACCTCGTGTTCGGCGGCCCCGCGTTGCGCCGCCAGTGGCTGGACTGGGGCACGTTTCACGTGAAACACGAGCATGCGGATGTCCAGCGGGACTACCGACGAACGCTGCGGCATCGCAACACCCTGCTGCGCCAGCAGCAGATCGGCACGTTGCCAGCGTGGACCGAGCAGCTCGCGGAGCTTGGCGAGCGCATCGGAGCGGCGCGACGTACCTACTTTGAAGCACTGATGCCGCAGGTTGGCGAGTGTCTGCGGCAGCTGGACCCGGCGCTGGCGGTGAGCTTCGACTACGACCTCGGCTGGCGGCAGGCCAGCTTGGCGGACGCTCTCAACGAGGACTTGGAAAGGGACTTGCGAACGGGCGTGACGAATCGGGGACCGCATCGGGCGGACGTACGCATTCGCGTTGGCGGCGAGGCGGATGCGCCGGCGGCGACCGCGCTCTCCCGAGGGCAGGCAAAGACCGTAGCCAGTGCGCTTCGCCTTGGGCAAGCCCGAGATCTGCTGCAGGCTGGTCAACGGTCGTTGTTCTTGATCGACGACCTGGGCGCGGAACTGGATCAAACCCACAACGATCGCTTCTACGGGCTCCTGCACGAGATGGGTTGCCAGATCATCGCTACGACCGCCCACGGTGAGGGCGTCGCGGCTCGCGCTGCCGGCGGCCTGCTGCCCACGGCAGCTGGCCGCACGTTTCACGTGAAACAAGGCAAGGTCAAAGTGCCCTTGACTTGAGCGTCTGCAAGGCGGCAAGCGGGCGTGTACCGAGCTTGCTACGCGGCTACAGAGTCCAGACGGCCACTCGCCGCCCATCGCGTTCGCGTTCCTCGCCGAGGGATTCCCCTTCGAGCTCCGCCCGCTTGCGCGTATCGCGGCGGTCGATCACCACCAGGTGTCCTTCCTCGGCGTTGCACTGTTCCATGTAGCCGAGGGTCTGCTCCACGCCGCGCTCGACCGTGCCTTCCAAGCTCCGGCGGTCCGAGTCGCGCAGCACCTTGCACTCGATGACGAAGCGCCGCCACAGGTCGTAGGGCGCGCCAGCTTCCCGCGGCCACAGCACCAGGAGGTCCGTGCGCCCGCGGCCCAGGCCGTACTCCCGCTCGATGCGCCCGCCGCCGTTGACGATGCGCTGCAGATACGCCTGAAGGATCAGCTGCGGCGCCGCCTCGCGGTACTCGTCGAAGCGCCGCAGCCAGTGCCCGGCGTGCTCGCGGTAGAAGGTGGCGAACGCCGTCAGCAGCTTGCGCAGGTCCACCACGCCGGCGGCGTCCACGTACCAGGCGTCGTCCACGTCGAGGATGCTCTGCAGCACGTAGCCGAGTTCCCGGGGCACCACCTCGGCGTAGATTGGGTTCGCCATGCGCGGCGGCTCGCTGGCGTCGATCAGCCCCAGGTCGCGGACGTACTCCAGATCCCGAACTTCGTGCTCCGCCTCGCCGCCGGCGAGGATCGGCCCGACGACGCGGCGCACCCGCTCCTCCTCCAGCTTGTGCGTCAGCTGGTCGAGGTGCGTGCGCCGCGACAGAATCAGCTCCTCGCGCGCCGTATTGATGTCCTCCACGCCGATGGCGCGGGAGCGGTCGCGCCCGGCGTCGCTCTTGAAGCACGCCCCGGAGCACAGCGCGTTCACCAGCCAGGGCTGCCCCTTGGTCTGCTCCCACACGGCCTTGCGCGCCGCCGGCGTGAAGCGCTGGCCGGTTTCCAAGGTGTGCTGCACCATCAGATGGCGGGTCTCCTTCCTGGTGAAGTCGCCCAGGCGCAGGGACTCCGCGGCGACGTTGAACGGGCTGCCGCCGGCGATCACCTCGCCGCTGCTCGACTTGATGCGGTAGTCGCGGATGTCGCGCACGCCGCAGAGCACGATGCTGTGCGGGAAGCCCCGCGGGCGGTGCTCGTGGCCGGCGCGCAGCTGGCGCAGCACCGAGAGCAGGGTGTCGCCCACCAGCGAGTCGATCTCGTCGACCAAGAGCACCAGCGGCGTCGGGTTCGCCAGGCACCACTCGATCAGCAGGTCCTTCAAGGCGTCGTTGGGGCCGGATCGCTCGAAGATGCCGGGCCATGTCCGTTTCGGGAAATCGTCGCCCAGCAGGCGGGCGCTGCTCGCCAGACCGCTCAGGATGGCGCGCACGCCCTCTGCCGTGTCGTCGCGCGCTACCTGGCCGACCTCCACGTTCACGTTCACGCAGCGGAAGCCGCCCGCGCCCGAGAGTGCGCCGCCGCCGCTGTTCAGCAGGTCGCGCAGGGCGATGAGCGCGGAGGTCTTGCCGGTCTGCCGCGGCGCGTGCAGCACGAAGTACTGCCGGTCCCGGATCAGCTGCAGGATTTCGCCGACGTTCCCGCGCTTGAGCGGCGGAATGGCGTAATGGTCCTCGGCGCGAACCGGCCCGGCAGTGTTGAAAAAGCGCATGGTCTTGATTGTGGCACGTTTCGCCGCAAGCGGTGCG
Organism: Candidatus Azotimanducaceae bacterium; assembly: GCA_965199875.1. Lineage (GTDB taxonomy): Bacteria > Pseudomonadota > Gammaproteobacteria > Pseudomonadales > Azotimanducaceae > VXYL01. The sequence goes on from OZ241346.1 coordinate 2,505,762, forward strand.
TCGTTGCCGCCGGCGTGCCGGGCGTCGGCTACAGCGTCCGGGACGGGCACCGGCGCTCCGCGTTCGCGCTCCGTGCCGAGCCCCCGTTGACCCGCATGACCCGTACGCACGGTTGATTCGGAGGACCGATCCGAGTAGGGTTAGTGGTTGCGGCAGAGCGTCGCCGGAAGCAACGGCAGTCTTCCGAACACACCGACACAAGCACTTAAGGCAACCAGCAAACGGCGACGGCCAGGTCGCCGTTACCAAGGCCATGGCGGATCACGATCAGACGCCGCAGGACGCGGACACCTACGACTCCCGCAACATCAAGGTGCTGCGTGGCCTGGACGCGGTTCGCAAGCGCCCGGGCATGTACATTGGCGACACCGACGATGGCACCGGGCTGCACCACATGGTGCAGGAACTGGTGGACAACGCCATCGACGAAGCCCTTGCCGGCTATTGCGACCAGATCGACGTCGTCATCCATCCGGGAGAGTCCGTCACCGTGCGCGACAACGGCCGCGGCATGCCGGTGGACATCCACCCGGAAGAGGGCAAGTCCGCGGCGGAGGTGATCCTCACCACGTTGCATTCCGGCGGCAAGTTCGATGCCAGCTCCTACAAGGTTTCCGGGGGTCTGCACGGCGTCGGCGCGTCCGTGGTGAACGCTCTGTCCGAGGTCTTCCGACTGACGGTGCGGCGCGAGAATCGCGTCTACCAGCAAACCTATCGGCACGGCGAGCCGGAGGGTGCGCTGGAAGAGGTCGGCGAGACGGAATCCCGGGGCACGGAGTGTTTCTTCAAGCCGTCCTCGCAGACCTTCACCCACATCGAGTTCCAGTACGACATGCTGGCCAGAAAGCTGCGTGAACTGGCCTTTCTGAATGCCGGCGTCGCCATTCGCCTAAGCGACGAGCGCAGCGGCAGAGAACAGCGCTTTCTGTACGAGGGCGGCCTGCGCGCATTCGTCGGCTATCTGAACCGCAGCAAGACGGCGCTCAACGAAACCTTCCACTTCGACCGGACGCGGGACGACGGCATCATGGTGGAAGTCGCCATGCAGTGGAACGACAGCTATCAGGAGCAGGTGTTCGCCTACACCAACAACATTCCGCAGAGGGATGGCGGCACCCACATGGCCGGTTTCCGCGCCGCCTTGACGCGCACCCTCAACGGCTACATCGAGCGCGAGGGGCTGGCGAAGAAGGCGCAGGTGGCAACCACCGGCGACGACGCCCGGGAAGGCTTGACGGCGGTGATTTCCGTCAAGGTGCCGGATCCGAAGTTTTCCTCGCAGACCAAGGACAAACTGGTGTCCAGCGAAGTCAAGCCGGCGGTCGAACAGGAGCTCAACCGCCACTTCGGCGCCTACTTGGAAGAACGCCCGCAGGACGCCAAGCAGCTGGTCACCAAGATGATCGATGCCGCCCGGGCCCGGGAAGCCGCCCGCAAGGCACGGGAACTGACGCGCCGGAAAGGCGCGCTGGACATCGCCGGCCTGCCCGGCAAGCTGGCCGACTGCCAAGAGAAGGACCCGGCGCTCTCCGAGGTGTTCCTGGTGGAGGGCGACTCCGCCGGCGGCTCCGCAAAGCAAGGCCGAGACCGTCGCACCCAGGCCATCCTGCCTTTGCGCGGCAAGATTCTGAACGTCGAGAAAGCGCGTTTCGACAAGATGCTGTCGTCGGCGGAAGTGGGCACGCTGGTGACCGCGCTTGGCTGCGGCATCGGCCGCGGCGACTTCGAGATCGGCAAGCTGCGCTACCACCGGGTGATCATCATGACCGACGCCGACGTGGACGGTTCGCACATTCGCACGCTGCTGCTGACGTTCTTCTTCCGGCACATGGCCGAGCTCATCGACAACGGCCACATCTACATCGCCCAGCCGCCGCTGTACAAGGTGAAGCGCGGTCGCCAAGAGCGCTACGTCAAGGACGACGAAGAGCTGGAAGCCTACTTCCTGCAGTCCGCCTTGGAAAGCTCCCATCTCCATGTCAACGCCGACGCGCCGCCCATCGACGATGCGTATCTGGAGCAGCTCTCCCGTCGCTACCTGGACTTGGAAGCGCGTCTGAAGACGATGGACCGGGTCTATCCAATCGCCCTCACCAAGGCGCTCTTGTTCGCACCGCCGTTGAGCACGAACGAGCTGGGCGATCCCCAGCGCATGAGCGCCTGGCTGGAACCCTACCAACGGGCGCTGCCGGACTCGGACTACCAGCTGGCTCTGGAGGAGGATCGGGAGCATCGCATCCACGCGCCGAGAATCTCATGGCGGGCGCACGGAGTCGTCGAATCCGCGCTGCTCGACTACGGCTTTTTCACCTCCACCGAATACGACAGCCTGAAGAGCCTGGCCGCGACCTTGGCTGGATTGCTCGAGGACGGCGCCTACGTGCAACGCGGTGAACGACGGCAGTCCGTCGCGAGCTTTCCCGAGGCGCTCGCCTGGATGCTCGGCGAAGCCCGGCGCGGCGTCGATCTGCAGCACTACAAGGGCCTCGGCGAAATGAATCCGGATCAGCTCTGGGAGACGACGATGAACCCCGAAGCGCGGCGGATGATGCGCGTTGCCGTCACCGACGCCATGGCAGCCAACGAGATGTTCACGACGCTGATGGGCGAGCATGTGGAGCCGCGCCGCGACTTCATCGAGGCCAACGCGCTGTCGGTGGTGAACCTGGACGTCTAGGCACCGAGCCGGTGCTGTGCGTCGCGCAGCCAAACCTCGCACAATCCATTGATTTCCTTGGCGCCTTTCCCTTTCGCCAGGCCATGTTAATTCGCCATCGAATCACTAGCCGGCTCCCTGCAGCGCATCGTAGCCGTAGATGCCGTCCATCGAACTCAAGCCGCGCCGGGCGCCCAGATTGCGCAGCCATGCCGCTGGGCCGGAAAGGTGGAACAGCTTGCCGTTGCGGCGACTTTGGCGCTGCATGGCCGTCACGCGGTCGCGCCGCAACGCCTCGTAGCGTCGGAGCGCTGCTGAGAAGTCGCTGGCTTCGCCGAGGCATGCCGCCAGCACCGCGGCGTCCTCGATGGCGGCAGCGGCGCCCTGCGCCATGAACGGCAACATGGGGTGGCAGGCGTCGCCGAGCAGCGTGGCGGCGCCGTCGCTCCAGTGCGGCAGGGGCTGCCGGTCGCAGAGCGCCCAGCGGTAGAGGGAATCCGCGTCCATGCAGTCGATGAGGGTCTGGATGTTCCGATGCCAGCCGGCGAAGTCCCCCTTCAACTCGTGACGTTCGCCACGCTCCAGCCAGCCCTCCCCCTCCCAGCCGGACTTCTCGACCACGCAAACGCAGTTCACCAGCGCCCCGCCGCGCACTCTGTAGTGTACGAAGTGGCGGCGCGGTCCCCACCAAACGGCCGCGACCGACGGCGCGACGTCGGCCGGCAACCGTTCGGCCGGCACCAGCGCCCGCCACGCGACGTTGCCGGTGAACGCAGGTGCTTCGGCACCGAACATCACGGCGCGAACCGTCGAGTGGATGCCGTCCGCGCCGACCAGGACGTCGCCGGAGTAGACGGCCTCGGCGCCTGATTCCCGCACCGTGAGCTGCACTTGCCCGCCGGTCTGCGCGTAGCCGCGCACTGTGGCGGCGGGGCGCAACGCGATGCGCCCGTTCGCCTGCGCGGCTTCGACCAGGATGCGCAACAGGTCGCCACGATGGATGTGGTAGTAGGGAAAGCCGTAAGCCTCGCGCACTGCGGCGCCCAACGGCGCTCCGACGATGAGCCGGCCGGTGCGCCAATGGCGGAACTCGGTGCCATCGGGCAGGAAGCCCCGGGCTTCAAGCTCCTGCGCCAGCCCCAAGTGGTGCAGCACGCGGCTGGCGTTGGGGCTCAACTGGATGCCGGCACCCACTTCGCCGAACTCCGGCGCCTGCTCGAACACCGTTGCCTCGTAGCCAACCCGGGCCAAGCAGAGCGCCGCCGTCATCCCGCCGATGCCACCGCCAGCGACGAGCGCGTGGCCCGCAGCGCCCTGGGCGACTGTCATGCCGCGGGACTATGCGCCAATGCAGGAACGGCCTGCCATCGAGTTCGGGCTGGCTCTGCTGCCGCTTTCTCCAACTGTGTCAGAGCATCCGGGTTGGACAGCACTCGCGCATTCCCTCTGGCAGGCCTGGCTCCGCTGGGCCGATCTAAGGAATCTAGACACCGAGCCGGCGCTGTGCGCCGCGCAGCCAAGTCTCGCACAATTCGTTGATTTCCTTCGCATTTTTCCCTTTCGTCAGGAAGGGCTGGGAGATTTCCACGGCGATCACCCCGGGCTGCTTGTGGAATCGATGCGCTGGCCACCGCCGTCCCGCGTTGTGCGCCACCACCACCACCGGTGCGCCGGTCGCCGCCGCCAAGGCAGCGCCGCCCGGCTGAAATCTGCCGACGCCGCCGGGGCCGATGCGCGTGCCCTCCGGGAACAGCGTCACCGTCATGCCGCGCCGCAGCCGCTCCTCCCCTTGTTCGACCAGCTGGCGCAGCGCCGAAGCGCGTCTGCTGCGGTCGATGCTGATCGGATGCGTCAGCGCGAACGCCCAGCCCCAGAAGGGAATGCGCAGCAGTTCGCGCTTGACGAGGGTGGCTTGCGGGCTGACGAGGGTCTGCACCCACAAGGTCTCCCAGGTGCTTTGGTGCTGCACGAAGACGATGCACGGCTCGGCGGGGATTCGATCGAGCCCTGCCGCTCGCACGCGGATTCCGCAGGTGATCTTCAGCCACCAAAGCACCGCGCGGGTCCAGCGGCCGATGATGAAGTCGCAGCGCCCGCGCAGCGGCATCGCCCAAGCGACGCAGAGCGAAATCGTCGCCCAGGCGACGGTGAAGGGCACGTAGCCCAAGTAGAAGGCCAGCGATCGCAGCGTCAGCATGGCATTGCCGGTTCAGCCCTTCCAGTAGCTCGGCACCAGCACCACCAGCAGCGTGAAGATCTCCAGCCGGCCAAGCAGCATGGCAAACATCAGCACCCACTTGGTGGCCGCCGGCAGGCTTTGATAGTTCTGCGCCACTTCGCCGAGGCCGGGGCCCAGATTGTTCAAGTTGGCCGCCACCGCCGAGAAGGCGCTGGTGAAGTCCAGGTCCGAGGCGACCAGCAAGCAGAGCACCATGGCGACGAAGGCGATCAGATAGATGGCGAAGTAGCCCCAGACGGCATCGATCACCCGATCCGGCACCAGCCGGTCGCCCAGCTTGATGTGGAACACGCCGTTGGGATGGATGAGCCGGCGGATTTCCCGGAAACCCTGGCGCAGCACCAGCAGTATTCGATACATCTTCAGCCCGCCGGCGGTGGAACCGGCGCAGCCCCCGGCGAATGCGGCGAACACCATCACCACTGGCGCGACCGCTGGCCACAGCCCGTAGTCCGCGGTAGTGAATCCGGTGGTCGTGGCGAAGGAAACCGCTTGCAGCAAGCCTTCGCGGACTGGCCGCGAGGACGCCTCCGGGTGCAGCAGCAGAGCGACCACGGTGATGCCCGCCACCGCCAGCAAAGCGATCAAGTAGAGGCTCAGCTCGTTGTCTTGCAGATAGACGGCAATGCTGCGCCGGGTCAGCGCCGCGAAGTGCAGCGCGAAACTCATGCCGGAGAGCACCATGAAGACGATGGCCACCGTCTCGACCGCGGCGCTGTCGAAGTACCCTAGGCTTGCGTCGTGGGTGGAAAAGCCGCCGATGGCGACGGTGGAAAAGGCATGGCAGAGGGCGTCGAAGGCGTCCATTCCAGCCAGCCAGTAGGCAAAGCCGCAGCACGCCGTGAGGCCCAGATAGAGAAACCACAGCGCCTTCGCGGTCTGCGCGATGCGCGGCGTCAGCTTGGCGTCCTTCACCGGGCCGGGCGACTCGGCGCGATAGAGCTGCATGCCGCCGATGCCAAGCATGGGCAGAATCGCTACCGCCAGCACGATGATGCCCATGCCTCCCAGCCATTGCAGCAGCTGGCGATAGAAGAGCACCGAGCGCGGCAGATCGTCGAGGCCGGCCATCACCGTCGCGCCGGTGGTGGTGAGGCCGGACAGGGACTCGAACGCGGCGTTGGTGAACGAGCCGGTCGCTCCGGGGGCGAGCAGCATGGGAATCGCGCCGGTGAGACCCAGCCCCAGGTAGAACAGCACCGTGATGAGGAAGCCTTCCCGGCTGCGCATCTCCATGCGCGGGGCTTGCGCCCCTCTGCCGCCGCTGCCCGGCGCCGGAATGCGGCTGCCGAACCACAGGCCAAGCCCGATGCTGAGGGTGATGCCGAAGGCCGCGAGGAACGGCGTCGTGGTGTCTTCGTCGTACAGCAGGGCGACGGCGATGGGAAGCAGCTGAGCGACGCTGAACAGCATCAACAGAGCGCCGGTGACCCGCGTGATGGGCGCCACCCGCACGGCAATGCGCATCGGCGCCCGCATTTAGAGAAAGTTCAGGCCCACCTGGAACAGCCGTTCGACGGCACGCAAGCGCGACTTGTCCACCAGGAACAGGATCACATGGTCGCCGCTGCACACCTTCGTGTCGTCGCGCACGACGATCACCCCTTCGCCGCGCGCGATGGCGCCGATGGTGACGCCACGGGGCAGCGTCAGCTCGTCGATGCGACGGCCGACCACCCGGCTGCTGCGCTCGTCGCCATGAACGACGGCCTCCAAGGCCTCGGCGGCGCCTCGCCGCAGGCTGTGGACTCGGGCCACGTCGGCGCGGCGCACGTGCGACAGGATCGAACTGGTGGTGGACATCTGCGGCGAAATGGCGATGTCGATTTCGCCGCCATGCACCAGATCGACGTAGGCCGGCTTGGCGATCAGCGTCAGCACGCGCCGGGCGCCGAGGCGCTTGGCCAGCAGCGAAGCCATGACGTTCACTTCGTCGTCGTTGGTGACGGCGCAGAAGGCGTCGGTGTCTTCGACGTTCTCTTCGATCAGCAGGTCCGGATCCGTGACGTTGCCGAGCACCGCCACGCCACGGTCGAGACGCTCGGCAACCAGCTCGGCGCGCTGCTGCCCCAGCTCGATCACCTTGACGTTGAAGTCGTCCTCGATGGCGCGAGCGAGCATCAAGCCGATGTTGCCGCCGCCAGCGATCATGATGCGCTTGTTGGGGCGCTCCTCTTGCCGCAACTCGGACATCACCGCCTTCACGTGCCGGTTGGAGGTGATGAAGAACACTTCGTCGTCCACCTGCACGATGGTGTCCGCCTCGGGGCTGATCGCCCGCCCTTGGCGGAAGATGGCCACCACCTTGGTATCCACGTTGGGTATGTGTTCGCGCAGCGAGCGCAGCGCCTTGCCGACCAGCGGGCCGCCGTGGTAGGCGCGCACGGCCACCAGCTGGACGCGGCCATCGGCGAAGTCGAGCACTTGCAGCGCGCCGGGGTGCTCGATCAGCTGCTTGATCTGCCCCATCACCACCCGCTCCGGGTTGATGATCACGTCGATGGGCATGTGCTCGCGGCTGAAGAACTCGATGTCGGCGTCCGTGTCGCTGCTGGTGACGTACTCGTTGGTACGAATGCGAGCGATCTTCGTCGGCGTCTGGAACAGCGAGTAGCAAACCTGGCAGGCCACCATGTTCACTTCGTCGCTGTTGGTGACGGCGATGAGCATGTCGGCGTCGTCGGCGCCGGCGGCCAGCAGCGTGTCCGGGCGCGAGGCGTGGCCGTGGATGGTCTGGATGTCCAGCCGGTCCTTCAGCGCCTTCAGCAGCGACAGGTCGTGGTCGACCAGGGTGATGTCGAACGCTTCGCTGGCGAGGTGTTCGGCGAGCGTGCCCCCGGTTCTGCCCGCGCCGAGGATCAGGATCTTCATGGGCACATTCTAACGCCCGCCGAGCGGGGAACCGCTTGCCCAGGTTGAGTCGCAGAACGGCACCGGTGCTACATTGCTCCGCCATGCACTTGCCCGTCTCGCCTGCCAGTGCCGCCGAGCCGGCGTCCCGCCAGCCGCTGCTGACCAGCGTCGTAGCGCGCCAGCTGCTTGCCGCGCTGGACGCCGGCGAGCACTCGGCCCAGGTGAGTTTGGATCTCGGCCTCGGCAGTCGGCGCGTCGAGCTGTCGAAGGACGCTGCGACGATTGGGCGAACGCGGTTGCACCGCTCCGCGCTGGCCGACATCGCCGATGAGCACAGCAAGTGCTTCGAGCTCGTCGACGGCGAGCTGCGCTCCGTCGGCGTGTTCTCGGAGGCCACCGGCTGGTATCGGTCGTTGTTGCCCACGGCGGACGCGCCAACCAGCGTGGTGGCCGGCTTCGCCATGCATCGCATCAGCGGCACCACGCCCATGGCCGACACCCGCGCCAAGGTGGCGGCGCTGCGGCGCCCGCGGGGACGCGCCCTCGACACCGCCACCGGCCTCGGCTACACGGCCATCGAGCTGGCGAAGACCAGCAGCGAAGTGGTCACCGTCGAACGCGATCCGGCTGCCATTGCGCTGGCGCGGCGCAATCCCTGGTCCGACGGGCTGTTCGCCAACGAACGGGTGCGACGGCTGACGGGCGACATCGTCGAACTGGTGGCCGAGTTCGCGGATGCCGAGTTCGCCGCGGTACTGCACGATCCCCCGACGTTCGCCTTGGCCGGCGAGTTGTACTCGGCAGACTTCTACCACCAGCTGCGTCGAGTGCTCAAAGTCGGCGGCCGACTGTTCCACTACGTTGGCGATGCCCAAAGCAAGGCCGGAGAACGCACCACAAGAGGCGTCATGCGGCGCCTGGCGGCCGCAGGATTCGCAGACGTCCGACGCCAGCGACGCGCGTTCGGCGTCACCGCCATCGCCGGTCGGGGCGCCCGCAGCTGGCGCGCATGACGGGTCCGCGCCGTTGTTTCGGCAACCAAACTACAGCGTGTTGACACGAAGCCGCACGGCGAGTGCGCTGCCCCGAAGATCATGTGCGCCCAAGTAGGCGTTCGTAGTCGGCGTGCGAGCCTATCCAGAACCACAGGATGCCGGCTTCCTTGCGATCTCGCCTGCCAAGGGCGCGGTAGGCCCGAGTGACCCGCACAGAGTAAAGCGGCTCTCTTGGATGCACTTGCTTGAAGTGCAAACTGGGTGGTTTGGGTTGGCTTTGAATCGCTGGTATGCCTGCTGTGCCTGTCGTTGGACGGAGTGGGGCAGTGCTTTTGAACTGTCGTCGGAACTGCACCGTCCTGTGCGACCTCACAGCAGCGAGTCTGGATCGAGCTCGTCGGTCAATCCGGCCTCGTCTTCGCGTTCCGCCTGCGCCGCCAAGGACGCGAGCACGTCGTGGGACTCTGCAAATAGCGCATCCCAACGCTCGTCGTCCCGCTTGTCGAGCCAAGCCTCGACTTGATCAGGTGTCACGAGCATGATTTGCCCTGTGTCCCGCGACCGGCGACACCACGGCGTGAACTCTTCGGTCCATCGTTCGGGCGTGTCCAACGACCGAAACTCGAACCTCTCCACGACGGACTTGGCCATCAGATGCGGCTTCCGCTGGCGTACAGGCCGAGCACGTTCAACACTGCCGACCCCACGCTTTCCGGAGGAAGGTCGGTGCGCCCGGGGTTGAGATCCTTCAAGCGATCCGTCTCCCGTGCGAGTCGCTCGGCCATCTCCGCGCTCATGTGGACCTGCACCGTCACTTCCGACTGGTCCTTGCCGCCCATATGCACCTGCCAAAGGCCGCCTTGGTGGATCACGCTCGCCATGTGACCGCCCCATGCCTACGCTGTCGCCCAATACTACACCCCGGCAAGCGCTCAGCTGGCGACCTCTCGCCCGGCGACTCCCGCACCAATCCACACCACCATCGCCTGCAGACGTGGCCTACACAATCGGCCGCAGCTTCTGCAGCAAGTCCAGGAAGGCTTGTTGCGGCACTGTCTCGGCGGCCAGCAGTCTGTCGCTCGATGCTTCAAGGGTCATCACCTCCCAATGGCCTCTGGCCAGCCGCCCTGCCGTGGGGTCGTTGTGGTCCATGTCCACCACCATCCAGATGATGTCGCCGTCGCCTAGGTCGTGGCTTGGGGTCGTGCTGGGGCCGCCAATCGAGTCGAAGAAGGGGCGGTCCACCACCACGGCCATCTTGGCTTGCCAACGGCGCAGCGTCGGCACTTTGATCTGCAGCTGCGGCATGAGGCGCTTGGCGCTGGAGGAGCGCCAGTCGGGCCGGCGAACGGCGTTGGGAAACCGAGCTGTCGCCGTCTCGAAGGCGCTCGAACTCGGAGCGCATTCCTTCTCCCGAGAAGTAGACCGCCTGCACTTCAAGGCCGTACCAACGCACGGTTTCGTTCGATGTGCTGGCGACGACCATGTCGATCTTCCCGGCTGGTTTGCGCGTCTCGGTGCCTCGCATGAAGGCGACCTCGGTTGCCACCTGCGCTTCGGCCTCGTCGAAGCCGACGATCTCCGCGAGCCATCGCGCTGGCAAGCGCTCCTGCTCGAACCTGTTCGGGCAGACGATTACGGGCGTTCCGACGCCCTGACCCAAAGCGCCGTCCGCGCCCCGTTGGTAGCGCCGAATCGAACAGACGCCGCCGTGCTTGGCGCAACGCGTGCCCGAAGACCGAAACGGACACATCGGCACATCGTCGGAGTCGCGCAATGCGACACGGGCACGGTCGCGGCGCTCGTTGGCGGACAGTGCCGTCAAGCGGACGCCGTACCACTCGAATATGCCGAACCTCTCGCTTGGCGCGGTCATTGCGCGTGGTTGAACAGGCTGCGCCGCGTGATGACCGTCATCCTCTGCTCCCCAACAGGCGTTTCCACTGGCGGCGGACCTCCGCAGCCGGCAACTCCCTCTCGAGCAGCCAGCCGAGGGTCTCCCCGCAGCATCTGCAAAATGGTTCGCTCTCGGTGACCTCGGCGGCCTCGGGCAGGGCCCACGTGCGCCCGGCAGCGTCGCCATTGCCGGCCAGGATCAGAATGCAGTCGTGCTGGATGGACTTGAGGTCGCGGATGTGGACGGAGATTGGATGTTCGGAGTACACCACGTACGCATTCATCAGCCTGAAGCCGGCGTCGCGCAGCGCGATGGTGAGGTCGGCCCATGCGTTGTGGTCCCAGTGGTGGAACGTGAAGACCATGCGCCCCGTCGCTTTCTTCAAGACGCGCCGACACTCGCGGAAGATGCCGCCGAGGACGGACAGAAAGTTGTCGGCGTGGCGTGCCGTGGCGGTGGCTACAGCGACGTGGTTGTGGTCGTAGTGCCACGTCGCCGCATCCGGCAGCAAGCGGGCGAGCCAGACGCGAAAGAAGGACGCCAAGTCCGCGTACTGGACGCTGTTGTAGTAGGGCGGATCGGTGACGACGACGTCGACCGAGCCGTCGGCGAGCGGGAGGCTTCGGGAGTCGCGCTGCATCACCCAGAAGCTGCCGCCTTCCGGCTTCAGCCCGGACTGCGCGGAGACCTCGTTGCCAGCATCGGTTTCGCCATGCATCGAGACCCGCTGCTGCTTTCCGTTGGCGCCGAGCTTGCGTTCGATGGGCGCTGCGGCCCACTTGCGGCCGCGCTCGATGCGATCGTGGAAGAGTTGGCGAAGATTGCCCGACGACTTGACCGGATTGACGGGGTTGTTCTCCAGTGCGGTGTACTGGAACGAGTAGGCGTGCAGCGCGAACGTGTGCCGGATGGCGCCAGGCCGGTTCTTGTACCAGCCCTTGTAGCCGCACAGCATGGAGTTGAACTCCAGAGACGTGGAAACCAGCATGGCCAAGTTCAGACGCTCGAGGTCGGCGTGGCGTCGTAGGTGTCCTATCGCCGCGTGCAGATAGAGAAGCTGCCGGGACGAGAAGACGTCCAGGTAGGATGGGATGTTGTGGCGGATTAGATCGGCGGACTTGGGCCCATCTCGAACGAGAAAGTGCTCCATCGGCCCGAAGTCGAGGTCGCTTCGCATTCGGTCCACCGCGGCGGCGAGGTCGAAATCGTGTGCGCTGGGCACCTTGTAGAAAAGGCCGTGCCGCTCGCACTTGCCAACGACTGCCACGAGGGCGTAGCGGGCGTAGAACGGTTCGTCGCGGAAGTCTTGGTAGACTTGATCGCAGACGGGGCACTTCTTGTCGCCCTTCTTGATCAGTTTCCGCGAGCATCGGGCGGCGGGCGCGGGCTGGCTGGACTGAGAGTCGCTGAGAATCTCGCCGCTGCTCGGGTCGAGGCGGATCGTGGTCTTGCCTTCTTGCCGCAAGTCGAATTGCTCAACTTGGATGACCGTGCCGCACCCGCACCGCTTGCGCAGGCCGTACAGGTAGTAGCGCACGTCGGTCTCCGCCGCGCAGGTGGGGCAGTGGGTTAGGAAGTAGGGGCGCAGGTCGGCATGGAGATCGCCGAGGAAACGGTCGAACGCCGCGCGCAGCGCCGGAAGCGGATTGCGGGAGAGCGAAGACCGGGCTTGGAGAACCGGGATGGGATCGATGTCGGCGCCAACCACGTTCGCGCCAAGCCGTATGGCCTCGTGCAACGTGGTGCCGCCGCCCATCATCGGGTCAAGAACCGTCAATCCCTCCAAACCGCCGGCGGCGTAGTAGTCGGCAAGCTCGGTGGAGGGCGCGAACTGCTTGAGGATGGTGCGGAACGTGGAACCGCACCGGCGCGCCCACCACTTGTGAAGGTAGGTGTTCGGCCTGAACAAGTGCTTGTTGAACACTTCCTGCCGCGACAGGCGATCAACGAACTGTTCGGGGAATTGGGCGTCTATTCGGTGGCTCGGCTGGCGCGATTGGCCGCCCGTCGCGCAATTGGCCGCCTGCGTCGGCAGCAGATCGCGCACCGCTTGGTCGGCTTCTGCGGGGAAACTTGCCGAGGTCAGGTCCTCCGCAGCATCGGTACCGCCCGTCGCCCGCCCGCCACGGTCGGCTCCTCCACGTTCAAGCTCGTCCACGACAACGGCCCCTCTGGATAGCCTGGCGTCGGCGGATGGGCATCGACCACGTCTTGCCGCCAAAATAGCGCGACGGGCCACGCTGGCAGACGCAAGCCATGTTCATGGCAGGCATCGGCGAGTTCGCAGAACGTTGGCAGCCACGGAAAGCGCCTCGAAGGAAAACTGTTTAGACAAACAGCATAGAGCCAACAAGGAGCGATGGCAATGCGCTGCGTGCTCTTCGGCGGCAGGCCTTCTGGGCGTCACCACCAAGCACCTCCGCTTCCAAACGGCAAGGGCAAGCGCGACTGGGCGCTGCCTCGCATCCAGGCGTGGCGCGTGGAAGCAGCGCACCATGAATCAACCATGTCGTGGCTGACGTCGCTGTCGTTTTCGCCCCCTCAACCTTGCTTTTTCAAACCACTGCTTTAGATTAGCAAGGATGATTCCGCGTCACGCGCAGCAGGCCGTACACGTCGCACTGGCTCGACAGGCGGCAGTGGCGTTGATCGGCCCCCGTCAGGTGGGCAAGACGACGCTTGCCCACGCCATCGCCGAGCAGTCGGGCGCGGTGTACTTGGATTTGGAGGCGAGCGCAGACCGGGCGAAGCTGGCGGACGCCCGCTTGTTCCTTGCCGAGCACGAGGACCGCCTAGTTGTGCTCGACGAAATCCACCACGCCCCCGCCTTGTTCCCGGAACTGCGGGGCGTCATCGACGCTGGCCGGCGGCGTGGCCAGCGCACGGGACGATTCCTGATTCTCGGTTCCGCCTCGATGGATTTGCTGCGGCAAGCCGGCGAGTCGCTGGCCGGCCGCATCGAGCATGTGCGCCTTGGGCCGTTGGACGTCCACGACGTGTCCGCGGAGGTGGCGCCGGCGACCACGTTGTGGGTGCGCGGCGGCTTCCCGGACAGCCTGACGGCGGCGAGCGACGAGGACAGCATGGCGTTGCGCCGCAACCTCGTCCAAACGTACCTGGAACGCGACGTGTCCGAGTTCACCGGGCGACGCATTCCAGCCGAGACCTTGGAGCGCTTGTGGACGATGCTCGCCCACTCCCAAGGGCAGCTGCTGAACGCCTCCAAGCTGGCCGGCAGCCTCGCCGTCAGCGGCCCCACGGTGACGACCTACATCGACTTGCTCGCCGACCTCCTGCTCGTGCGCCGCCTGCCGCCGCTGCACGTCAATGTGCGCAAGCGCTTGGTGAAGTCGCCCAAGGTCTATGTTCGAGACAGCGGCATCGTGCATGCGCTGCTCGGCATCGCCTCCCACGACGCCTTGATCGGCCACCCCGTCGCCGGCGCGAGCTGGGAAGGGTTCGTGATCGAAAACCTGCTGGCCCGCGCTCCGGTCGGCACCAGAGCGAGCTTCTACGGCACCCGCTCCGGCGCGGAGATGGACCTAGTGCTGGAGTTTCCCGGCGGGCGCGAGACTTGGGCCATCGAGGTGAAACTCGGCCTGGCCCCGAAAGTCGCCCGCGGCTTCCACAGCGCCTGCGAAGACATCTCCCCGGCCTCGGCTTTCGTGGTGTACGCCGGCGCCGAGCGCTATCCACTGGCCGCGAACGTGGAAGTGATCGGATTGCGGGAGTTGGCGGCGATGGTCGCCGCTGGCGGCTGACCGTGCGGTCGTCGAAGCCCGCTCGGTTTCGTCGCCAAACGAACATCCTCGCGCACCCTGCAAGGCAGTGGGATGCACGGTGCTATATTGCCGCCATGCCCGACAACCCGCCGCCAGCCGAGCTTGGCACCCATCGCGACGAGCTGCCGTACTTCGCTGGCCGCAAGACGGAGCTCGTCGCGCTGAGGAAGCGGCTCGGCCGGCTGTGTTCGACGGGCGACCCGCGCGGTGGCATGTCGCTCATCATGGGCGTTCCCGGCGTCGGCAAGACGCAACTCGGCCTCACATTCGCCAAAGACGCCGTGACGAACGCGAGCGCGCCGAAAGTCCGGCATCTCGCGCTCAACACCAGCATTCTCGAGAGCGACCTCGACTTATTCATGGCGATTTCGCATGCGCTGGGCGCGGACAAAATCGGCCGCGAGGTGGCCGATCTCGACAGCAGAACTACGCGCCGCGACTTCGGCGTAGGCTGGCTGAAGGGGGGCCGCACGCAAGAGCACGCTCGGCACACGGGGCGCTTGTTCGCGCTGCTCCTGGCATCGCGCCGCACCCGCATGTGGAAGAACATCGCGCTGGTGCTCACCATCGACGAGCTGCAAACAATCCAACCGAGCGGTCTGGCCGCCCTGCGCGTGCTCCACGAAGGCGACCACGGTTGCCCGATTCTGGTCTTGGGCATCGGCTTGCAGCACACGCCGACCGTGCTGGCCGGCACCAGCGACACGCCGGGAATCTCGCGCTTGGCGCAGATCATCCAACTGGGCCCGCTGATACACAACGAAACGCTCGACGCCATCAACGGCAACCTGTTGGAGATGGGGCACGCTATCCCGGGGGTATGCGCGGACGCGCTGGCCAAGGCGTCCCAAGGGTTCCCCCAGCACATCCACGGCTACCTCGCTGCGGCGATCCAAGCCATTGAAGAGCATGGCGGCCTCAACGAGGGCGCATCGCTGCAAGCCGCCCTGCAAGCTGGCCACCAAGCGAGAACGGACTACTACGACAGCCGCCTGCGCCTGTTGCAGGGCATCAAGCCCATGCAGACGCTGGCCGGCGTGATGGATCAACGCGGCGAGAGCGCGCTGGCCATTGAGGACGCGGTGCTGGAACTGGACAAGGCCGGCTTCAACGGCAGGGAGGCACTTGACAAGGCCATCGCCCACGGCGTGCTGGCGGAAGACCTGCCGGGCGCGGTCTCGTTCGGCATTCCGTCGTTCCATGGGTACATGGTAGGGTTGGCGAGATGAGAGGCTTGGGTGGTCGCGACAGCTTTCCTGACCTTAGCAACCGCTACCAAGACGGTGTAGAAGGGTTCCATGGCTGAAGTCTCCGAGCGCGAGCTTGAGCGGTTCTTCGCCGAGGTCGCCCCTCGGCTGGAAACCGCGCAGACGTTGGACGACGAGTTGGATCGGCAGCTCGCGCGCCGGTTCAACGTGTTCCGCTACTTGCGAACCGACGAGATGGGATTCTCTAGGATGATCGCCGATTTGCTGGATCCGGCAGGCGACCATGGCCAAGGAGCGGCGTTCTTGAAGCTCTTGACCGAAAAGCTGGAGTTCGCAACGGGAGTGCATCTTGACGACGCCAAGGTGCAGACAGAGCGGCAGATCCATGGCCGACGTCGCATCGACGTCGTCGTCGAGATCGACGGTAAGCACTGCCTTGCCATCGAGAACAAAAGCAACTTTGCCGACGATCAAGAAGATCAAGTTGAACACTACCTCGGCTGGCTCAAGAAAGAGTACGACCACTCCTTGCTCGTCTATCTCTCGCCAGCCGGCGACGGTCCGTCCGAAACGAGCATGGCCTGCGAGACCATCGAGGACCTTAAGACGGCGACTCCTCGGCGGTTTGTCATCATGCCTTGCGGCTCAAACAACGTCCCAGACGATAGGTTCGACAAATTGCGTCTTGAGTTCTCTCTCGTGAACTGGTTAGCCGATTGTCGGAAGAACTGCGATGTGGATCGGTTACGTTGGTACTTGCGAGAGGCAGAGACGTACTGCCGACAACGATACGGAGGGAAAGCGGTGACGAACACAGCGAAAGGTGCAGTCGAGGACTTCTTGCGCAAACATCATGAGCACTTCACGACTGCGTTGGCCGTTTATGAGACGTGGCCCGAATTGTCAAGGGAAATTAAGTATAACTTTCTTGAGTTGATTAGGAACATAGTAAATGAAGATCTGGCGACCCTGTTTGACGGAGGCTCGGAGCCAAGCATATGGTGGGGCCACGGTCCCAAGAGTTACAATAGCTACATCAGCATTCGTTGCAAAACTTGGCGACCCTATGTTGTCGATGGTCAAAATAATTTTACTGTCATTCAGATGGTTGCACAGTCGCCTGACGATGCAGGTTGGCATTATAGAGTATGGTCTCCCGCCATCGACGCAGTTTCAAAAGAAGATCGAGAAAGGAGAAGCGAACTCCAGCAGGAGCTCCGCATCACTAGATTGAGGTGGAACCAATGGAATCCGTGCTGGGAGTATGTTGATGAACGATACCGGGACTGGAACCCTCTTATTCCGAGATTGCACGAAGAGGTCGAAGCGGCGCACGCAGGCAAAGGAAAAGTGGGCGGTGAAATCGCCAATGCTCTGGTGGAGGGATTCAAGGATTTCGCCGTCCTAACGATTCCCAAGATCAAGACCATCGATGGGAGTTGAGCCGGCGCCAAGTTTTCGCAGTTGGGCGTCGTCAGCCAGCGTCTTGGAGGGCCCCGTTCGTCTGATGCCCCGCAAGCCGAGCCATCGCCTCCCTCGCCATCGCAAATACCGCTTCGCGCGCCTCGGCGATCTGGCGGGATCGAGACGATGCCCCGAACGGTCAAGCGCGCTCGGTCGGGCGCGGCAGGTGGTGGCGCCGGTGGACGGGCTTCATCAGCGCGTTCGAGACCAAGGCGAGAAACAGCAGGAAGGCCATCAGGTACATCGCGCTGTTGTACAGGCTCGGGGTTGGATCGAGTGTGCCGGGCGGTGCGATTTCGAGGAGTTTGGCTAGCGTGACCGTCTTCTTCTCGATCAGCAGATCGAGTTGCTCGACCCCCGCGCCGAAGGTTGCGGCGAATTCGGCGGTGTCGACTGTCGCGGCCACGTCGTGGATCGCCCGGCGCAGGGAGTACTGCCGCAACGTCGTGATCGCGAGCGTGCCCAGAACGCCGGCCACGCTCCACGCGGTCAGCAAGCGCCCGTGGATGGCGCCGACGTGATGGGTGCCGAATAGATCGGCGAGATAGGCAGGGATGGTTGCGAAGCCGCCGCCGTAGAAGGTGAAGAGCACCATCGTCACGACGCAGAAGCTCCCGAGCCAGACCACGCTCGGGTCGACGCCGGCTTGGCGCGCGATGAAGGGCAGCGACAGGAAAACCAGGATGCCGCCGAGGAAGAATATCCGGTAGGTCGCGTTTCGTCCGAGGAAGTCGGACCCGCTCGCCCACAGCAGCCTGCCGGCCATGTTGAACACGCTGATCAACACCACGTAGGTCGCGGCAAAGGCGCCGTCCACCACCGACGGCAACGTCGCGCCGAAGATTTCCGACATCATGGTCTTGGCAACGCCGATCAGGCCGATCCCGGCGGTCACGTTGAAGCACAGCATGATCCAGAGTTGGTAGAACTGCGGGGTTCTCAGGGCTTGGTCCATGTGGACGTGTTCATGCGTCATCATCTTGCGTGCCGCGGCCTCGGGGCTCGGCGGGGTCCAGCCCTCCGGTTTCCAATCCGGCGCGGGAATGCGGTAGCTGAGCGCGGCCAGGAGCATCACCGTGAAATACGTCAGCCCCAGGACGAGGAACGTCGCCGCGGCGCCGACCGATCCGGTGCCGACCAGATAGACGCCGGGCGCGCCGGGGATGATCATGTCGGCCACTTCGCCGGCGCCGACAACGACGACCTCCTGCATTCCGTCGCCGATCTCGACGAAGCGCCGCCCGGCGCCGGTGACGAGGTCGACGTCGGCGATCGCGCCTAGGTAGTCGGGCGCCTGATAGAACGTCCGCAGGCAGAACTCCTTCAAGGGAGTCGCGACGATGGCGCCGCCGCCGAAGCCCATGATCGCCATGCCGGTGGCCAGTCCGCGGCGGTCCGGGAACCAGCGGATCAACGTGCTCACCGGCGACACGTAGCCGAGCCCCAGGCCGCAGCCGCCGATGACGCCGTAGCCGAGATAGACGAGCCACAACTGGTGGAACAGGATGCCGAGGCTGCCGATGAGATAGCCGCCGCCCCAGCAACTGGCGGCGACGATGCCGACGGTGCGCGGCCCGACGGTTTCGACCCATTTGCCCGCGCCGGCTGCGGCCAGTCCGAGGAACAGGATCGAGACTGCGAAGATCCGCGCGACTTCGCTCAACGTCCAGTCGTCGGCAGCGGAGGCGGCCACGCCCAGCACTTTCGTCAACGCGGGATTGAAGATGCTCCACGCATAGACGGACCCGATGCACATCTGAATGCCCACCGAGGCGGGCGGAACCCGCCAGCGGTTGAAGCCCGGAGGCGCGACGATTCGCTCCTTGGAGAAGAAGCCGGACATTTCCCCGATCTGCTCAACGCTGGGGAAGCGTCATCGCGGGCAGGAGCGACCCATGCGGCGGTGGCGGCAGAAGAACCGCCCGATCGCCTCTGCCGAGGCCATGTTCAGCGCCGCGAACCGCGAGGCCGTGCCGTGGCCGTCCCCTCTCGCGAGAACCGTCAATCCCTCCAAACCGCCAGCGGCGTAGTAGTCGGCCCGTTCAGCGGACGGCACGAACTGCTTGAGAATGGTGTGGAACGCGGAGCCGCAGCGGTGCGCCCACCACTTGTGAAGGTAGGTGTTCGGCCGGAACAAGCGCTTGTTGAGCACTTCCTGCCACGACAGGCGATCCACGAACCGTTCGGGGAATTGCGCGTCTATTCGGCGGCTGGGCTGGTGCGCCTGGCCGAGCGTTCCGCGCTTGGCCGCCTGCGTCGGCAGCAGGTCGAGAGCCGCTTGTTCGGCTTCTGCGGGGAAACTTGGCGGGGCCATCCAGAACTCCGGTGTGGCAGTGGAAGCTGGTTTGTTGGGGCAACCCTCGGCGGCAGGGCGGTCGCCGACGGCCGCCATTGTAACGCCCGCTGCGTCATCACCGTGGCTTCACCTGGCTTCACGCTCGGTGGCTTGCGCCTGTCGCCGGGCTTGATTAGTGTTCGCCGAGTCGGCGTCGACTGGGTGGCGCGATGCGTGGAGGCCAGCGTATGCGAGCGAATCGTGGAGCGAGCGCAATTCCCCAACTCGGTGGCGACGAGCCCCCGGATGCGCTTTACGCGGCCCTCTCCGAAGCTGGCTGCTTGGTGGTCACCGATGCGTTCCCGGCCGGGCAATGCAGGCGGATAGAGAGCGAGTTGGCGCAGGCGATGGCCGCTGCCCGCGTTGTAGAGGCGGACGACCCGAAGCAGTTCTATCCCGGCCGCACGCGGCGCGTGACCGGGCTGGTGAGCCGTTCGGAAACGGTGCGCGAAGTCATCACGCACGACCTGTCTCGGCAGCTTGCGGAACGCCACTTGGGTGCCAACTGCGAGCGGGTACAGCTGCACGTCACCGCCGCCGTCTCCATCGGCCCCGGCGCCCGCGCCCAAGTGCTGCATCGGGAGGAGGACCTGTTCCCGTTCTTCCCGGTGCCCCGGCCCAACCTCATTCTCGCGTCCATGTGGGCCATCAACGACTTCACCGCCGACAACGGCGCCACGTTGCTGGTGCCGGGCAGCCACGGCTGGGACGCGAAACGCGAGGCCACCCCGAGCGAGGTGGCCGCCGCCCAGATGCCGGCGGGCTCGGTGCTCTACTGGTTGGGCGGCACGCTGCACGGCGGCGGCGCCAACACGTCGAACCGCTGGCGCTACGGCGTCATTCTCACCTACTCGCTTGGCTGGCTGCGCCAGGAGGAGAACCAGTACCTGGACATCCCGCCGGAGGTCCTGGCGACGCTGACGCCCGAGCTGCAAGCGCTCACCGGCCATGCGATGCACGGCGGCCTTGGTTTCTCTGTGGCAGACTCGAGGGCGGCGGTCGAAGCGGCGTGAGCGCAGGAATCTGCGAGCGGTAGCAAGGTGTGCGCCACTTGGTGGCAAACCAGCCAGCCCTCACACCTACGCCAGACCGCCGCGGTCGCCGACATCCCAGCCGGACTGCGAAGGCGGCGCGGCTTCCCCCGGCAAACATCCAGAGAACGCGGTGAGCCGCGAAGAACTCATCGACAACGTGATGTTCTACTGGCTGACGGCCACCGGCGCTTCCTCCGCGAGACTGTACTGGGAGAGCTTCAACCGCGCCTTCGGGCAGGGCGAGGCGCAAAGGTGCAGGTGCCGACCGGATGCACATTTTCCCCAAGGAAATCGTGCCCACGCCGCGCAGCTGGGCCGAACAGCGCTACGGCAACATCGTCTACTGGAACGAATTGGAGAAAGGCGGCCACTTCGCGGCCTTCGAGCAGCCCGAGATCTTCGCGGACGGACTGCGAAAGTGCTTTCGAGCGATGCGGTAGACGGAGAGATTCCCGCAGCTTTGCAGTGGGGGCGACGTATCAGGTGAAGAAGAAACGGCGCTACGGCTTCATCGGCGCCGGGGGCATCGCCGGCGCCCATCTGCGCGAGCTGGCGCGCCGTGACGACGTGGAGCTGGTGGCGATGGCGGACATTTCCGAAGCCGCCATGCAGCGCCACGGCGAAAACTTCGGCATCGGCGACAAGCCCTCGGACCGCGCGAATCCATGTGGAAAGGCTGGGACCACACCACCTACACCGTCGAAGACCTAGCCGTCGGCCGCATCCGCTTCGCCAACGGTGCCGTCGCCCACGTCGAGGCCGCCTTCGCCTTCCACGGCGAAGACACTTGGAACTTCGAACTCATGGGCGACCAAGGTGGCGCCCGCTGGAACCCACCGCAAATCTACCGCGACGAACAAGGCCACGGTGAACAAAACCCCCGCCTGGCTCCCCGAGGACTCCATCTTCACCGCAAGATGGACAACTTCGTCGACCACTGCCTCCACGACAAGCCAACGCTCGCGCCGGTGGAGGATGGATTGGCGGTGCAGCGGATGCTGGACGGGCTGTATCGGGCGGCGGAAAGTGGAGAGGAAGTGGGGAAGCAGGTGAAGCCAAGTGTGGCTGCCGCCTCGCCGACAACCTTGGCCACCGTGGTAGCTTACTAGGTCTGAAGCAAATCCCAAAGGACTTTGAGCAGCCAACCACCGAACACGGCACCGACCATCATCAACAGTGACCACCACCGAAGACCGCGCTCACCGCGATTCCGTTCTTCTTGCAGGAGCTTGATATCGTGCACTGCCGCCGTGAGAAAGCCGCGATGTTCCAGCAGTTTTTCGAACCATCCGTCGTACAACTCCCTCTGCGCGACATTCCGGTTTCCCGCGCGATTGGGATATAACCCCCTCGATCACGTTGATGTCGTGTCGGATGTCGGCAATTCTGCTGCCCGCGACTTGGGATGTGGATGTCGGGAATGTCTGTGTCAGGTTGTCAATGAATTCGGTGAGCTCCATGACAAGCCCGTCAATGAGGTCGTGATAGGCGCACTTGAGCGCGTGGTCCATCCGCGCAATCAACTCCCGCTCGCGCTCCGGGCTTGGGTTTTGAGCGTCCTTCAGGGCGATGAACTCGACCGCAGCGCGGAGGGCGTAGCGCAGTTCGTTGAGCACTTCCACCGCCGGCAGTTCGCCAACGCGCTGCTCGTAGAGCTTGAAGCGTTCGGCCAGCGCATTGTGCTGCGCCGCGAGATCGCGCACATCCATGTGACGTGGGTAACTGCTGCGGGCTTAGGACGACTGCTCGACGTGCTCACTCAGCCAACGATCGATGCGTTGCAAGCGGTCGCTGTGCCCTTCCCGGCGGGCTTGCCACTCCGCGGGGGTCGCAAAGCGCCCGCGTTGGATGAGGAGATTGCCCCTGCCCAATCGCATGGCACGGCTCTTGATGGCCCCGTCCAGACAGCTCTGGAGCCGTTCGGCTGTCACTTCCTGTCGCTTTCGATCGTCCACTTTCCCTCCAGCAGGTTGCGATCGTGCTCTCAAAGCGGAACCACGGCGATGGTCAAGACTATTCCAGCTCTTCGCCACCCTCTTTTGATGCAAGACGCACCATCTGCACAAACTGTCGTGCAGTCTGCAACATCGTGTTGCAGACTGCAACACCCCGTATCAAAGCCCTTGTACGGGGCTACTACGAGCGCAAGCGGCGGCTGCGCGAGGAGGGCGTGAGGTCTGGTTCCGCGCAGCGGCCGCCGAAGACCCTAGGTGGGACACTCCCTATGAACCGGAGAAATTCCTATCATATCAATAGGTTATCAAAAAAGACTACGGGCGCGTCGAGAAGCGCACCGCCGACAGACTGGCACGACTGGGCACCTCTCGGCCATTGGCAAGGTAGCCGCCGAGCGGCATGCCAACGGGCGCGGCGAGCACTCGCGGTTGCCCTGCTCACAACGTCTGCTTTGCTTTCTCGGCTAGAATCCTGGTCATCGGGCGCCAGAGCCCCCACACCCTTATGGCCCGCACACCAAAAGCGCGATTCCACCCCCGCGAATCCCCGGTGCGCTCCGTTAAGCATGCCGCCAATGCCGGCAAAAAAAGATCGATGAAGCGAAACGCGGGGCGTCCGCGCACACGCTTCGGACGGATATCGCGGGACTGGCCCCGTGCCTCAGAATTGGACATGATGGTCACTCACTGCTCGTTTGGACCTCCAAGGATGCCTGTATCCACATCCAGTTTCAAGCCTCCCTTGCGGCCTAGGGCGAAGGTTCCGATAACGACGACGTGGGGAGCGGCGAACACGCCTGAGGTCAAGCGCGAGCCGCTCAACGGTTTGCTTGCCGACGGCCATCGAGACGATCAGGCAGTAGGCGCCGCAAAGCGGGTGCCGTCGAAGAGCAGGCGCGGGTAGCCGTTCGCGGCGCTTTGCATCGGCTGAACGACGCCCTTGCCGCGGTTCAACTGCACGCAGCGAATGGCAAGAGCGCCTTCGCCACAGGCCACGTGCCAATCGCCGGCGGCGCGGCGCAGCGTTCCCGGTTCGCCGTCGATGTCCGTGGCGCTTGGCTGCGCCGCCAGAATGCGCAGCCGGGCATCGCCCGCCGTGGTGTAGGCGGCCTGTCGGCCGCCGAGCGCCCGCACCTGGCGGTGGATGGCCACGGCGGCTTGCTGCCAGTCGATGCGCGAGTCGTCGGCGGTCAGCTTGGGCGCGTAGGTTGCCGCCCGGTCGTCCTGGGGCTGGGGAATGATGTCCGGCAACCTGTGCAGAACGTCCAGCAGGGCGTCGGCGCCCAGCTTGGCCAATGCGACGGAAACCGAGCCGGCGGTGGCATCGGCCGAAAGGGGCAGCCGGCGGCGCAGATACACCGGGCCGGCATCGAGCCGGGCGGCGATTTGCATGATGCTGACGCCGGTTTCGGCATCGCCGGCCATGATGGCGCGTTCGATCGGCGCGGCACCCCGCCAACGCGGCAGCAACGAGGCATGCACGTTCAAGCAGCCGAGGCTTGGCGCTGCCAGCACCGGCGGTGGCAGCAGGAGGCCGTAGGCGGCTACCAGCAGGCAGTCGAACTCGCGCAAACGGGACGTCTCGGCCGGCAACCTGGTTGGCGTGCGAACTTCGATGTCGGCGGCGGCGGCGAGGCGGCGCACCGGGCTCGGCGTCAGCTTTCTGCCGCGGCCGGCTGGCCGATCGGGCTGGGTGTAGACCAAGCCGACGCGGTGGGGGGAATCCAAAAGCCGTTCGAGAACGGTCGCGGCGAACGCCGGGGTACCCGCGAAAGCCACGTTCCACGCCATGGGCAAGCGGCGGAGGCTACGTCTTGTCGGCGCGCGCCTGCTTGCGCAGTTTGCTTTCGATGCGCTGGCGCTTCAGGCGCGACAAGTAGTCGACGAACAGCTTGCCCTCCAAGTGGTCGCACTCGTGCTGGATGCACAGGGCCAGAAGCCCTTCGGCCTCCAGCTCGAAGGGCTTGCCGGCGCGGTTCGTCGCGCTGACGCGAATGCTCTCGGCGCGCTTGACGGTAGCCACGAAGCCGGGCACGGAAAGGCAGCCTTCATCGCGCTGCTGCTCGCCGGCGGTGGCCTCGATGACCGGGTTCACGAAGGCCAGCGGTTCGTTGCGCCGCTCGGAGACGTCCACGACGAGCACTCGCTTGTGGACGTTCACCTGGGTTGCGGCCAGGCCGATGCCGTTCTCCGCGTACATGGTCTCCAGCAAGTTGTCGATCAAGCGCGTGATGGCGCCGTCCACCGAGGCAACCGGCTTGGCCTTGGTGCGCAGGCGCGGATCCGGGTAGCGCAGAATGGGCAAAGTGGCCATGGGGCGTTGGGAGTGGTCGACGTCCGAAAACCGTATGGTCGCATGTTCGCGGATTCCGTGCTCGCAGAGAACGGTGCAGCCACGGCAATCGGGCCAGAGAAATCCTACAGCGCGGCGGGCGCAAGGCGCACATGGAAACGGTCCTTGGTCGTTTACGATGCGCCAAGTTCAAGCTGCTTGACCGAAGTGCCCATGCATACCCTTCGCCGTCGGCCCTTCCTGCTCGACCCCATCTGGAAGCGCCGGCGATGACCGACATCGTGCTGTCCGGTAACGCCTTGCCGTTGCCGTTGCGTTCGATCCCGGACCCGCCGGAACGGCTGTTCTGTCGTGGCGATCCAGCGGTACTGGCCAATCCGGCCGTGGCCATCGTCGGCAGCCGCCGCTGCACGCGACAGGGCGCGGAGTGCGCCTTCGCGCTGGCTCGGGATCTGGTGGCGCATGGCTTGAGCGTGGTCAGCGGGCTTGCCTACGGCATCGACGCCGCTGCCCACCGTGGTGCTCTGGCCGGGCTGGCCGGCGCCAGGCAGTCGGCCGGCGCAACCACGGTGGCGGTGCTTGGCAGCGGTCTCGAGCGGATCTATCCCGCCGGCCACCGCGGCCTCGCGGCCGAAATCGTCGCCCAGGGCGGCGCTCTGGCGACCGAACACCCGGCTACATGCAGCGCCCGCAAGCATCACTTTCCGGCGCGCAACCGAATCGTCAGCGGCCTCTGCCTTGGCGTGGTCATTGTCGAGGCATCGGCGCGCAGCGGCTCGCTGATCACGGCGCGCCTGGCGCTGGAACAGGGCCGCGACGTCATGGCCGTGCCGTCGCTGGTTTCAAGCCCGCTGTCCGCTGGCTGCCATCGGCTGATCCGCGAAGGGGCGGCGCTGGTGGAGTGCGCGGAGCATGTCTTCGAAGTGCTGAGCCTCGGCTGGACCGAGCCCGCGCCGCAGGTCGAGGCGGAAGACGACGTGGTTCTGGCGCAGGTGCAGGCCACCGCCACCCCATTGGACGCCATCCTGGCGGCCACCGGGCTGCCGGAAGAGCAGGTGCTGGCGCGTCTTGCCGAGCTGGAAGTGGACGGCTTGGTGGTCGCCAACCGCGGCGGCTACATGCGCTGCGGGCGGCCGCAACGGCCCTAAGCAGCTTCGTCCATCTTCCGGCGGCCATGCGACGCTGGTACCCACTGGTGCCACACAACCACGCAACACCAACACCACGCAACACCAACACTTGCCGCGGTTTCGCCGGTGGGACACACTTGCGCCTTCTTGACGTGCGCCGCACTTGCAGCGGGCGTAGCGCAGCTAGGCAGCGGCAGGCATAAGTCGGGCATTAGGTAAGGAGGGCTTGGACGGTGGCTTGGGTGGCAGTGTTGATGGGTTCGGAGTCGGACTGGCCGACGATGGGTTCCTGCACCGAGGTGCTGAACGCCCTCGGGGTGGATTTCGAGGTGCGTGTCACGTCGGCGCATCGAACGCCGGCGGCGACGGCGGAGTACGTCGCCGACGCCGCCGAACGAGGTTGCCAGGTATTCGTCTGCGCGGCTGGTCTGGCCGCCCACTTGGCCGGCGCGGTAGCCGCGCAAACCACCCGTCCGGTGATCGGCGTGCCCATGGACGGCGGCCCGCTGAGCGGCGCCGATGCGCTGTTGTCCACGGTGATGATGCCGGGCGGCGTGCCGGTAGCCACCGTCGCGATTGGCAAAGCGGGAGCGCGCAACGCTGGCTATCTGGCGGCGCAGATGCTGGCCATTGCCGATCCCGACCTCGCTTCGCGGGTGCAAGCGGATCGCCGCGCTGCCGCGGCCAAGGTGGCGACGCAGAACGAATCGGTGCAGGCAACTCTGGCTTCCTGAAGGTTGCGTTGCTGGCGTGCCCGAGTCGGAGTTGCAGGTCGCGGCGCGGGTGTTGCGCAGGGGCGGCGTGGTCGCCCATGCCAGCGAGGGCGTTTGGGGCCTGGCTTGCGATCCCTTCGACGAAGACGCGGTGGCGAAGGTGCTCGCCATCAAGGGCCGCGATGTCGCCAAGGGACTGATCGTGATCGGCGCCGACGCCAGCCAGTTCGCCGCCGAACTGGCTTCGCTGGACCGCGCCACGGCCGCCAGAGTTCGTGCCAGCTGGCCAGGGGCGGTGACGTGGCTGGTGGCCAACCGGCGCTATCCGAAGTGGATCACCGGCGCACACTCCAGCGTCGCCATTCGCGTGCCCGGCCACGAGCAGGCCCGGGCCTTGGCCGCTTCGTTCGGCGCGCCGCTGGTTTCCACTTCTGCGAACCGCGCTGGTGGCGCTCCGGCGCTGAGCGCGGAAAAAGTCGTGGCGGCGCTCGGTGCCGAAGTGGACTATCTGCTGCCAGGCGAGACCGGCGGGAACGACGCGCCAAGCCGCATCATCGATGCCGCCACCGGCGCGGTGCTGAGATGACCGATCGCTATGCGGTCATCGGCAATCCGGTGTCGCACAGCTTGTCGCCGCGCATCCACGCGATGTTTGCCTGGGCGACGGCGCAGCGCATCAGCTACGGCAAGCTGCAGGCGCCG
Source organism: Candidatus Azotimanducaceae bacterium (assembly GCA_965199875.1). GTDB lineage: Bacteria > Pseudomonadota > Gammaproteobacteria > Pseudomonadales > Azotimanducaceae > VXYL01. The sequence continues at coordinate 2,533,018 of OZ241346.1, forward strand.
GCGGACGGCTTCGCCGCCGCCGCCGAACGGTTCTTTGCCGGAGGCGGCAAGGGGCTGAACGTCACGATGCCCTTCAAGGTGGACGCCTGGCGCTGGAGCGGCCGGCACGACTCGGCCGCGCAAGCCTCCGGCGCCGTCAACACCATCGTCTTGGAGGAACACGGCACGCTGGGCTGCAACACCGACGGCGCTGGCCTGGTGAACGACCTTCGCCGCCTCGGCTGGCCGCTGGACGGCGCACGGCTGCTGATTCTTGGCGCCGGCGGCGCCGTGCGCGGCGTGCTCAAGCCGCTGCAGGACGCCGGCGCCGCGCCGACCATCGCCAACCGAACCCGCAGCAAGGCGGAACGGCTGGCGGCGCAGTTCGGGGTGGCCAGCTGCGGCTTGGACGAAGTCGCCGAGGGCTGGGATCTGATCGTCAACGCCACTTCCGCTGGGCTGGCGGACGAAGGCGCGTTGGTCGCTCCCCGGACGGTTGCCGCCGCGCACTGCTACGACCTCTTCTACAGCGTGGAGCGGCAGACCCCGTTCTGCCGCTGGGCGGCGCAGAACGGCGCTGGCGCGGTCAGCGACGGCCTGGGCATGCTGGTCGAGCAGGCGGCGTTGGCCTTCCATCGCTGGCGCGGCGTGCGACCGCCCGTTGCCGGCGTCGCCGAGGCGCTGCGCGCTGGCGGGGGCGAGGTGTGACGAAGGCACCGTTTCGCCCAGGTTGGCCGCTGACCCTGCAAGCTGGCCTGGCGCTGGCGATCGTCCTCGGCCTGGCGGCTTGGCAGTTCGCTCGCGGCTTCGAGAAGACGGCTTTGGCGGACGCCAGGGAGGAACGGCTGCGCGCAGCGCCGGTCGATGCGGCGGCATGGTCGCCCACGGTGCCGGACTTCACCCGCCTTCGGCTCGCGGGCTACTACGACGCCGAGCGCCACTTCCTGATCGCCGGGCCGCGCGGCGCCGCGGTGCAGGTGGTGACGCCTTTGCGAACCGAAGGCGGCGTCTTCCTGGTCCATCGTGGCTGGCTGGCCAGCGCCGACGCCGCCTTCGACACGCCGCCCGGGCGGGTGACGGTAACCGGGGTCGTCTGGCCTTCGTCGAAATCGTCCGCGTTGGCCACGGGGCAGCCGTGGCCGGAGCAGTGGCCCAAGGTTCTGCGCCGCTGGGATCTCGCCAGGATGGCCGCCGACGTAGAAGCGGTAGAGCGGGAAGTCCGCTTGCCAGCGAACTCCGAGGGCGTCCTGCGGCCGGCAACCCTCGCTTGGAACTATTCGCCGGGCACCCACTGGGGCTATGCCGCGCAGTGGCTGTTGATCGGTGCCGCGGTCGTTGTTGGCTACGTGGTGATCGGCAGACGTCGGCATCGGCAGCAGACCGGGGATGCGTCGTGACCGCGGCGCGTTCGGTCTTCGTCCTGGTTTCGGCCACCGTGGCGTTGGCGGCCGTCGTCGTGGTGCTCGGCGCCTACACGCGGCTGGTGGACGCCGGTTTGGGATGTCCCGACTGGCCAGGCTGCTACGGCCAGCTGGGCGTGCCGTCGACGGCGCAGGAGCTGGCGCAGGCCGAAGCGGCGTTTCCCGATGCGCCGGTGGACGCCGACAAGGCTTGGACCGAGATGGTGCATCGCTACGCGGCGACGATGTTGGGGGCGGCGATCCTCGCGATTCTCGCTTTGGCGCTGAAGGCCGGCCTGCCTTGGCGTCTTCCCGCTGGCTTGGCGGTGCTGGTGGTCGCCCAAGGCGCGTTCGGCGCTTGGACGGTAACGCTGAAGCTCTGGCCGCAGGTGGTGACGACGCACTTGCTGGGCGGCTTCGCCACGCTGGCGCTGCTGTGGCTGCTGGCGCTGTCGTTGCGGGCACCAACGTGGCGCGTGGATTCCGGGCTGCGCCGCTTGGCAGCGCTGGCGCTGGTGGTTCTGGTGCTGCAAGTTGCCTTGGGCGGCTGGTTGACGTCCAACTACGCGGCCTTGGCGTGTCCGGACTTCCCCACCTGCCACGGCAAATGGCTGCCGGCGGCGGACTACGCTTCCGGCTTCGACATCGCCTTGAGCGTCGGCCCGAACTATCTGGGCGGCCAGATGTCCAGCGACGCCCGCACGGCAATACACGTGGCGCATAGGATGGGCGCTTTGGCGGTGCTGCTGAGCAGCGGCTGGCTGGCCATCCGGCTGGGCAGTCGGCCGCTCGCTTGGCTGCTGGCCGGCGTGCTGGCCGTCCAGCTGGCGCTCGGCATCGGCAACGTCTTGCTGTTGCTGCCGCTCTCCGTGGCGGTGCTGCATAATGCCGGCGCGGCCGCCTTGCTGCTTGTGCTAGTGAGCGTTAACTTCGCGGCTCGGTCGGATACGGTAGCGGATCCATGAGGACGTTTTTGCTCGTGATGGTGGGCCTCGTTGCCGCTGGCGTGGCGTTGGTGGTGCTGCTGCCCGAACCGGACTATTCCGAGGAGGAGCTGCAGAGCTTCGGCTTCAGCGCCTTTCCGCAGCCGCGGGCGGTGCCGCAGTTCGCGCTGCAAGACGCCGGGGGCGGGGTGTTCGACGCCGAGCGGCTGCGCGGCCGCTGGTCGCTGCTGTTCTTCGGCTACGCGAACTGCCCGGACATCTGCCCGCTCACCATGTCGGAACTGGGCAAGGCGGAAGACCTCCTGCTGGAAAGCGGAGATCAAGCCTTTCAAGGCGTCCTGGTGACGGTGGACCCCGAACGCGACACGCCGCAGGCGTTGCGCGCCTACGTCGGGGCTTTCTCCGAGGACTTCGTCGGCGTCACCGGCAGCGTTGCCGCCATTCGCGAGTTCGCGCGCAGCCTGCACGCTGGCTTCTCCAAGCTGGCGGAAGCCGACGGCGCCGGGTCTGGCTACTTGATGGACCACAGCAGCCACCTGGCGGTGGTCGCGCCGGACGGCCGGCACGTCGGCTACGTGCGCGCCCCGTTCGACGCACGGCAGATAGCCACGCTGGTGCGCGCTTTGGGCCGGAGGGCGAGTTAGCCAGCCAGACGCTGACGGGGCTGACGCCGCGCAGTCTGCGCAGTGGGGTGTGCGACATTTGGTGGCACCGGCATGGGCGATCTCGCACATGAATTTCAGCCTTTGTCCGTTTCGCGCCAACCCGTCGCCGGCGCACAGTGCCGCCCATGGCAAGACAAGCACTGCAAAGCGACCCGGCCAGCAAGCGGCTGTTCTCGCACCCACGCATGGCCGCGGATCTCGTTCGCCTGCTCGGCGATCCCTGGGTGGCCGACCTTGACCTCGACCGCATGGAACGCCTGCCGGCGGAGTACATCTCGGGCGATTTGCGCACCCGGCGCGCCGACCTGCCCTGGTGGGCGCCCTTCAAGCCCTCCGCCGGCCAGCCCGCCGGCGCCGGGGTGATGTTCCACATCGAGTTCCAATCGAGTCCAGACGCCCACATGGCCGAGCGGCTGCTGGAGTACGTCGCGCTGCTGCCCCGGGAACTGCGCCGCACGGGCTGGATGGCGGCGGAGGGCGGCCGGGTCGTGGCGCACGTGCCGCTGGTGGTGTACAACGGCCGCGCCGAGTGGAACGCGCCGCTGCGGCTGGACGGGCGCGAGTGGGCGCCGCCGGAACTGCGCGACCTGCAGCCGCGCCTGCGCTGCCGGCTGATTGACGCGAAGGACTATGCGGGAGACGATGCGGCGGACGGCAATCTGGCGCGGGCGGTGCTGGCGCTGGACGCGGCATCGCCGCAGGGGCTGGCGCCGGCGCTCGAGCGGGCCGTGGCGCTGCTTTCGGCGGCGGACGACCAGGAACTGTGGCGGTCGTTCGTGGCATGGTGCGGCGGCACTCTGAGTCCGCGCCTGGGCGGACGGATGCCGGCTTTGGCGAACGACAAGGAGACGACGATGCTTGCGGAAACGCTTCGGGAGTGGGACGAGCAGAAGATTGACGAGGGCCGGCGAGAGGGCCGGCGGGAGGTGCTGGCGGAGGAACGGGCGTTGCTGTGCAGCCTGGCCAGTCAGCGCTTCGGCGCGGCTGCCGGGGCCGAGCTGGAGGCGGTTCTCGCTGGCGTCGAGGACGCCTCGGAACTGGCGCGGGTCGGTGCGCTGATCATCGATTGCGACAGCGGCGCGGACTTCCTCGCCCGTGCGCGGCGTCGCTAGCGCAGGGCGACTCCGCTTCAAGGGAGCGCCAGGCGTTCGGGGCTTGTGCTCCTCGCGCACGCCAGTTCCGTCCCGGCTGGCGGCCATCTCCTCGCAACCGCTGAACCGCTGTTCAAGGGAGCCGAGCGCGTTCCGCCACCAAATGTCGCACACCCCGCGCAGTGCTGTGCTTTGCATCGGAACGCCGCCTTAACTATGCTGTGCCCGCAGCCCAAGGCCGACGATGCCCGAACCAGCCTCTTCTCCAGCCGTCTTGAACGGCGGCAGCCACTACCGTGCGGTTCGGGCGCAAACCGAGGCGCTTTGTCGGCCGTTGGCGGTGGACGACCACGGCGTGCAGCCGTTCGTCGACGCCAGCCCGCCGAAGTGGCACCTCGCCCACACGGCTTGGTTCTTCGAGACGTTCTGCCTCAAGCCGTACTGCCGGGGCTATCGGCCGTTCGATGCGGCGTTCGAGTATCTGTTCAACTCCTACTACAACGGCGTCGGGGAGCAGTTTCCGCGGCCGTTGCGCGGCACCCTGTCGCGCCCGACCCTCGACGAAGTGCTGGCCTACCGTCGGCACGTCGACGCCGCGATGACGCCGCTGCTCGACCGCGACGATGCCGAGCTTGCCGGGCGCATCGAGCTCGGTCTGCAGCACGAGCATCAGCACCAGGAGCTGATCGTCACCGACATCAAGGGCAACCTGGGCAGCAACCCGCTGCGCCCCGCCTACGCGAGTGGCGGCGAGGCGAGTGCGGTCGAAGACGGCTTGGCGGCGGCGCTCTGCTTCGTCGAATACCCAGGCGGCATCGTCGAAATCGGCGCCAGCGGCGAGGACTTCTGCTTCGACAACGAACGCCCTCGGCACAAGACGTGGCTCGAGGACTTCGCGCTGGCCAACCGCTTGACGACCAACGCCGAGTACCTGCAGTTCGTTGCCGCTGGCGGCTATCGGGAACCGGCACTCTGGCTGTCCGAGGGCTGGGCGTGGCGCTGCGCCAACGGCATCAACGCGCCCATGTACTGGCGGCAGGCGGAAGGCCAGTGGCTGGAGTACCGCCTTGACGGCGAAGGTCCGCTGCTGCCGAACGCGCCGGCAACCCACGTCAGCTACTTCGAGGCCGACGCCTACGCTCGCTGGCGGGGCGCGCGCCTGGCGACCGAAGCGGAATGGGAAGCTGCCGCCAGGTCGTTGCCGCTCGAGGGCCATTTCGCGCCGAGGCTCGAATCTGCGGACGCGCCGACGTTCCATCCGCGGCCGGCGGCGCGTTCGGAACTGCCGCTCGCGCAGCTGTTCGGCGACTGCTGGGAGTGGACGTCCAGCGCCTATGCGCCGTATCCCGGCTACTGTCCGCCGGCCGGAGCGCTCGGCGAGTACAACGGCAAGTTCATGTCCAGCCAGCAGGTGCTGCGCGGCGGTTCCTGCGCCACGCCCAGGGGCCACCTGCGGCGGAGCTACCGCAACTTCTTCTATCCGAAGGATCGCTGGCAGTTCACCGGCATTCGCCTCGCGCGCAGCCAGGGCGCCGCGCCTTGAACGAAGGCAGCGGCTTCGGCGCCTGGCCGCGTTTCGCGCTGTTCGACCGGGCGCCGCCAGTGCCGGATGCGACTGCGGAGGTCGTGCGCGGGCTACGCGGGCGACGCAAGTCCATTCCCCCCAAGTACTTCTACGACGCCGCCGGTTCGAAGCTCTTCGACGCCATCACGCAGCTGCCGGAGTACTATCTGACGCGCACCGAGATCGGCATCCTGCGCGACCGCCAGGCGGCCATCGCCGAGCACGCCGCGGCCAGCGGCTGCGTGGTGGAGTACGGCAGCGGCAGCAGCGCCAAAGCGAGGATTCTGCTCGATGCGTGTCGTCCGCTGGCCTACGTTCCGGTGGACATTTCCAGGGACCATCTGACTCAGTCCGCGCGGGCGGTCTTCCAGGACTACCCGAACCTGGCCGTGTATCCGATCTGCGCGGACTACACGCGGCCCTTCGAGCTTCCGCCGCCGGCGGCTTCGCTGCCGCGGCTGGGCTTCTTTCCCGGCTCCAGCATCGGCAACTTCGAGCCGCCGGCGGCGGACGAGTTTCTCGCCTCGCTGGCCGCCGGCCTCGGCGTCGGAGGCTGTCTGGTGGTCGGCGTCGACGCGAAGAAGGAGCACGGCGTTCTTACCCGCGCCTACAACGACGACGCCGGCGTCACGTCGCGTTTCAACCGCAACATGCTGGCGCACGTCAACGCCGCCACCGGCGCCGACTTCGACCCCGACGGCTTCGAGCACCGTGCCGTCTACAATGCCGGTGCCGGGCGCATCGAGATGTACTTGGATGCGAAGCGCGACCAGCTGGTGCGCATCGATGGCGAGGAGGTTGCCTTCGCGCGCGGCGAGGCGCTGCATACCGAGAACTCCTACAAGTACGCGCCGGACGAGTTCGTCGCCAAGACGGAGTGCGCCGGCTTTCGCTGTCTGAACGTATGGCAGGACGAACGCGGCTACTTCATGGTGCTGTTTTTGCAGGTGGTTGAATCCAAGCAAGGGTGAGTGGCGGCAAACGGCGATGAAGCAGGTGGTGCAGAGCGCTAGACGCGGCCGGCTGACGGTCGAGGAAGTGCCCGCTCCCACGGTTCGGCCGGGGCACCTGCTGGTGCGCAGCCGCGCGTCGCTGATTTCCGCCGGCACCGAGCGTCTGGCGCTGCGTTTCGCCGCTCAGAACGTGCTGCAAAAGGCGAGATCGCGGCCCGATCTGGTGCGCAAGACGCTCTCCAAAGCCAAACGCGACGGCGTTGCGGCGACCGTGCGGGCGGTCATGGCGCGGCTCGACGAACCGCTGCCCATGGGCTATTCGGCAGCGGGCGTGGTCGAAGCGGTCGGCGACGGCCTGGCGGGACGTTTTCGCGTCGGCCAGCGGGTCGCCGTTGCGGGTGCCGGACAGGCCAACCACGCCGAGGTGAACGTCGTGCCGGCCAATCTGGCGGCCTTGGTTCCCGACGACGTTGTCGACGAAGAGGCCTGCTACGCGACGATGTGCGCCATCGCCATGCACGGCGTGCGCCACACCCGGCCCGAACTCGGCGGCTGGTGCGCGGTCGTCGGCGTTGGCTTGGTCGGGCAGCTGGCGACGCAGCTGCTCGCCTTGGCGGGCGTGCGCGTGCTGGCGCTCGACTACGATGTCGGTCGCCTGCGGCTGGCGCAGCGCCACGGCGCCGAGGCGATCTGCGACCTGGGCTGCCAGGATGCCGCGAAGTCCGCGACGGCGGCGACCGGCGGCATGGGTTGCGATGGCGTGGTGATCGCCGCGGCCAGCGACTCCGCCGCACCCTTCGAGACCGCCGAGCAGGTGGCGCGGGATCGCGCCATCGTGTCGTTGATCGGCAACACCGGCACGGCGTTCGGCTACCGCGAGTTCATGCAGAAGGAACTCACCGTGGTGACCTCCCGATCCTACGGGCCGGGCCGCTACGACGCGGACTACGAAACCCGCGGCGTCAAGTATCCGCCGGGTTTCGTGCGCTGGACGGAAACCGAGAACCTGAAGGCGGCGCTGGAGCTGATGCGCGATGTTCGGCCTAGGCGCCTGATGCCGGGCGCGCTCACCACGCACCGTTTCGAGTTCGAGCAGGCGGCAAGCGCCTACGCCTTGATCGAAAGCGGCGAGCCGGCCTTGGGCGTCGTGCTGCGCTACGGTTCGCCGGCCGGCGACCAGCAGGGCGGGCGGACTGAAGACAGTAACGGCAGGGCCGAGGCGTTGGCGGCCCAAGCACAACTGCAACCGAAGGCAAAGCAACCGCCGCAGGCGGCAACGGCAAGCGGCATCGCCGTCGGCCACTGCACCTTGGGCGTCGTCGGCGCCGGCGCGTTCGCCCGCGCGACGCTGCTGCCGGCGCTTGCCAGGATGTCCAACTGCCGTCTGCACACGGTGGTCGCCGCCAGCGGCGTTTCGGCGCAGCGCAGCCGAGAGCGCTTCGGCTTCGAGCAGGCCGCGACCGATGCGCAAGCCGTGTTCGACAACCCGGACATCGATGCCGTGCTGCTGGCGACGCCGCACAGCCTGCATGCCGAACACGCCGTGCGCGCGCTTGAAGCGCAAAAGCACGTGCTGGTCGAAAAGCCCCTGTGTCTGACCCGCCAGGAGTTGGCCGCTGTCGTCGCCGCCGCCAGCGCCTCCGCGGCGTTCTTTCAAGTCGGCTTCAACCGTCGTTTCGCACCGCTGGCCTTGGCGGCGCAAAGGCACTTGGCGGCGCAGCCGGGCCCGCGGCACATCCTGCTGCGCGTCAACGCCGGCGCATTGGCGGAGGACAGCTGGCAGCGCGATGCCGCAGAGGGTGGGCGCATCCTCGGCGAAGCCTGCCACTTCATCGACCTGGGGGCGTTCCTTGGTGGAGCGCCGGTCGTCTCGGTGGCAGCCGAGGGTTTGCGCTCCGAAGGCGTCGGCGAGGACGTGACGGTGGTGGCGGAACTGGCCAACGGCAGCTCGGCGACGCTCTTCTACACGACGCTCGGCGACCACGGCTACGGCAAGGAGCTCATCGAAGCCTATGCCGGCGGCAGCGTCGTGCGCATCGAGGACTTCCGGCGTCTGGCCGTCGCTGGCAAGTCGTCCCGAGGCGCGTCGGCGAGAGGTCTGCGCGGCCGCCAGCGCCGCCAGGACAAGGGCCACCGCCAGCTGCTCCAGGCGTTCGTGGCGGCGGTCGCCGCCGGCGGCCCGGCGCCGGTGAGCGAAGCGCAGCTGGTGAACTCGAGCCTTGCCACCATCGCCGTGCGCGAATCGCTGGCCGAAGGCAGGCGCGTCTTGCTTGGGGAGCGGTGATGCCAGCGCAGATGGCGCTCGGTTCTATCGGCTGCCGTTGGCTGGGCCCGTGCGTGGTGAAGCGTTGAGCCGAGAAGCCCGCCGGCTGCGCGTTCTGCACGTCGCGAAGACGTTGTCGGCGCGCACGGGCGGCCCGGCGACTTCGCTGCGGTCGCTGCTGCCGGCGCTGCAGTCCTGCGGCGTCGACTGTTCATTGGCGACCACGTCGTGGCGGCCTGGCGAAGAGGAGGCGCCGCCGATTCGAGGCGTGCCCACGCACTGTTTTCCGGTGGATGGGCCGTGGCGCTTCTGGCGGGCGCATTCGCGCTCGCTCGCGCGCTACTTGCGGGCCCAGGCGGGCGGCTTCGATGTCGTTCACGTGCACGAGCTGTGGCACCATGCCAGCTACGCCGCCTGTCGGGCCGCGATCGGGCAGCGCGTTCCCTACGTGCTGAGTGTCCACGGCGCGATCAACCACTGGCTGCACCAGCGCGAGACCGCGAGGCTGAAGAGCATCAAGAAGGGCGTGTACATGGGCGTGGTGCAGGGAGGCTTGATCCGCTCGGCGAGTGCGTTGCACGCGCTGACGGACTACGAGGTGGGGCGCATTCGAGCGCTCGGCTTCGAAACGCCCATCTTCGTTGTTCCCGTGGGCGTCGACGCCGAACTCGTCTCCGACACTTCGGCGCGACATGCGCTCTTGCAGCGCTATCCCGGCCTGGCGGGCCGTCGGGTGATTCTCTTCCTCGGGCGTCTGGATCCCATCAAAGGCTTGGACCTGCTCGTTCGCAGCTTCGTCGAACTGGCGAACCGGCATCGAGACGCCGTGTTGCTGGTGGCGGGCCCGAACGAGGGAAACACGCAGGGCCGGATGCAGGAGTTTCTGCGCCGGGAGGGCGTCGCCGAACGCGCTGTATTCACGGGCTTGGTCGAAGGGGCGACTCGGGGGGCGATGCTGTCGCTGGCGGACGTCTTCGTCCTTCCTTCCTACTCGGAGGGTTTCAGCAGTGCGGTGCTCGAGGCCATGGCGGCCGGGTTGCCGGTCGTGATATCGGAACACTGCCACTTCCCCGCCGTCGCCGAACAGCAAGCGGGGATGGTGACGAGAGCGGTCGAAGAGGAACTCACCCGCGCGCTCGACACGCTGCTTGCCGATCCCCGGCTTCGCCAGGAGATGGGCGACCGGGCCCGAGCGCTGGCCGAAAGCCAGTATCGCTGGGCCGACATCGCGGCGCGCTTCGCGGCGCAGTACCGGGCAGTTGCAGAGAGCAGCCAGCGCTTCGCCAGTTCGACCGCTTAGACATGGCGGGAGACTTGGGGCGTGGCGAAAGAGTCGAAGGCAAGCGCAGCCGAACAGCTGCACATCGGCATGGTGCTGCCGAGTCTGACCGGCGGAGGCGCGGAGCGCATGACGCTCACGTTGGCCGGATCGCTGATGGCCCGGGGGCACCGGGTGGACATCCTGGTGGGGCGGTTCATCGTCGCGTATCCCGACGAACTGCTCGCTGGACTGCGGCTGTTTCGGCCCGGCTTGTGGCCGCTTGGCAAGACGGCACGATGTTGTCGCGCCCGTGGCGTGGTGGTGCGCAATCTCGACATCGTGCCTTCATTTCGGGATTGGCGAGCGCTTGCCTCCGCAAGACGTCGGGCTTTGGTTGGCGTGAAACACGCGCTCTTTGCCAGCGCCATCGCGCAGTATGCGCGTGCGGAACGGCCGGGGTTGCTGCTGGCCGGAGTGGAAGACGCGCAGACAGCGGCACTGTGCGCGGCGCAGCTGGAGGGTTGTGCGCCGGTGACGGTCGTCGTACACGGCGGCGACGGCCCGCTGTGCGGAGAACGGCTGGTGCTGGCGCAGCTGCTCTACCCGAGAGCGGCGGCGCTGTTCGCGGTCTCGCGGCAGCTGGGTGCGCATGTGGAGCGGTCGCTGCACTTCGCGTCGGGAACTGTGAAGGCCATCGACATCCCGGTTGCGGCGGCGAAGGTGCGGCGGTTGGCGAACGAGCGGGTAGACCATCCCTGGTTCGCCGCTACCGCACCGCCGGTGATGGTTGCCGTCTGCAGGGCCGGATCGCCCTACAAGGATCCTGGCACCGTGGTGGCCGCGCTGGCTCTAGTACGCCGGAACATGCCCGCGCGTCTGGCGTTGGTGGGCCGGCTTGACGACCGCGCCCGCCGGGAGCTCGTTCGGCAGGCGCAAACGCTGGGCGTGGCAGACGCCGTGGCGTTCATCGACTTCGATCCCAATCCCTTTCGCTACATGCGTCGAGCCGCAATGGTCGTGGTTTCGTCCTATTCCGAGGGGATGCCAGCGGTGCTCATCGAGGCGATGGCGTGCGGAACGCCGGTGGTAAGCACCGACACGCCCTACGGCCCGGCCGAAATACTCTGCGCCGGCAAGTTTGGAAAACTGGTTCCGATGGGTGCGCCGGGACCGATGGCGCAGGCGATGCTGGCGACCCTGCGTGGCGACCGGCCAACGAGGGAAGCGCTGCAGCGGCGGGCGCGGTACTTCTCCTGCGAGCGGGCGGCGCAACGCTACGAGTCGGCGTTCGTCGAGATCGTGCGTGCCCGCTCGGCCGCCGATGACGACCGGCGATTGGGCGCTTCCGCAACGGCAGGCGCACCGTGACCGACGGCCCGCTGGCCGTCATTCGCGCACGAAACGCCTCGACCAGCGCATCAGACGTTTCCCGCCGGCGCCGAGCGTGTCGATGCGTACCTGATCCAGCGCCCATCGGATCGACGTGGGGTAGAACGAGGATGGTGCCCAGAACACCGCGGCGATTGCCACTGCCGCCCAGACCGTGGCCACGGCCGGCAGCGCCAGGGCAAGGTGTGCTTCCGCGTTGCGCAGCGCGTTGGCCACCAGCCACGTGGCTGGCGTCGTCCAGACACAGACCCACAGCGCCGGACGAAAGCTGCGCAGCAGCGTGGGTGCGCGCAGATCGACACGCTTGATGGCGGCCTGCGTCAGCAGAACCCACGCGGCGGCCTGCGCGATCACCACGGCGGCGGCAACGCCGGCGATCCCCCAGCGCGTGCCAAACCATGCGCCGGCCGCAAGCAGCAGCGCATGTGCGCCGTGGCGCCATGTCTCTTCGCGCAGGTCGCCGAAGCCGCGCAGCGTGGCCGCGCTTAGGGAGACGCCGACCTGCAGCGGCACAGCCAGAGCGAGGACGCGCAGCACGGGTGTGCTCCGCTCCCACTGATCGCCGAACAAGGCGGCAATCAGCTCGGGCGCAGCGACGAACAGCAGGACGCACAGCGACCCCGATGCCAAGGCCAGCACTTGCGCGGTTTGCGCGTAAGCCAGGCGCACGCGCTCCGGCGTTCGCTGCCGCAGTGCCACTGCGGCGAAGACGACCTCGAATACGCCTTGTGACACGTACTGCGGCAGCAAGCTGGTCAGACGTTCGGCGCGGTTGTAGTGGCCCAGCGCGGAAAGCCCAAGCCCACGGGCGACGACCAGATGGGGCACGTTCCTGACCACGAAGTCCAGCCCTTGGATCAGCGCGTAGCCGCCGCTGCGGGAAATCAGTTCTTTCGCCTCTCGAAGCACCAGACGAGGGCGACCCGCTGGTGCGCCGATCATCACCGCCACTGTGAACGTCGATACCCGCGCCAGTTCGCCTGCAACCAGCGCCCAGACGCCGAAACCAAGCAGCGCGAGGCTCGTGGCCAGGACGGCGTAGCCGATCCCGTAGGCCAGCAGATCGGCCAGCCGCAGTTGCTTGAATCGAAGTTGGCGGCGCAGCCAGTGCGCTGGCACGACGCTCAAGCTGGCGACGACGAATGCCAGGCAGAACACGCGCAGGTACTGCGACAGGGTCGGCTCGTTGAACAAGCCGGCCAGCGTCGGCGCCAGCAGCCAGACGCCGCCGGCGCTGCCGACGCCGGCGATCAGCGACAAAGCGAGCCCGAGATCGAGGTGGCGGCGCTTGAGTTCAGGCAGCTGCACCAGCGCGTGGCCGATGCTGGCCTGGCCAAGCCCGACGGCCAGATCCGCGACGATCCATGCAATGCCGATCAGGCCGAACTCGCGTGGCGTCAAGGTTCGCGCGAGGACCGAGAGCACCGCCAGCGTCAGCAGTGCTTTGGCGAAGATCGACAGATAGGACCAAGTGACGCCAGCAACCGACTTGGCGCCAAGGCTGGAGCGATCTGCCATTGGTCTTGCGTCCGTGCTTCGCGTCGTCGGCCGCCGGGGTTTTACGAAGAAGCCTCCATGGCGGCGCTGGCCCCTCGGCCAAGCACCCGGTCGGCGCCGCCCGGGTGCCCGGTCGTGAGGCGCAGATGACTCGGATTCGATATCAGCGCGCAGCTCACGCCGACGAGGAAAGCGTACCAAAAGAACATGGGAACGTCGCTGAAGGCCAAGCAACTGGTCACGAAGACGATCAACCAGCCGACCACCGCGTCAACGGCATGATGGTGGCGAAACCGCCAGCGAGACCGCAGCAGCAACAGCAGGCTGCCGACCAGGAGCGCCAGCGGAATCAGCCCGGACTCGCCCCAGAACTGCAAGAAGGAGTTGTGAACGCTGCACGTCGAATAACCCCGGCAGCGTGGCCCACCCTCCACGGCATCGAGGGAGAAAAGGCCGTTTCCGGTTAGCCAGGCGTCGGCAATTTGCGGCAAGACGTGGATCGCTATGCCAAAGCGCTTGTCCGGAACGCCCCACGCTTCCACGGAAGCAAGGAGAGCCACCCGTTCGCTCTGCGTGTGGGCCCTTTGGAAGGGTATGTGCTCAATAGATGCGTAGAACGCTATGGCGCCGATCGTCGCTAGAGCGGCGACAAACCACAAGCGGGCTCTCCGCGAAGCCCTGCCTTGGCGAGCGGTGCCGGCGAACAGGAAGTACGCGGTTGCCAGCACAAGCGCGACAATCGCCGTGCGGGAGTACGTGACTACTACGGCTGCGGTGCCGAGGATCGCCACTGCGGCGCCGAGGCGCCGGCCGGAACGGCTGTTGAGCAGCGCGAGCCCCAGCACCACGGCGTTGCTAGCAGCGAGACCAGCAAGGTTCGGGTCTTTGAACGGGCCGGCCCAGCGCGCACTGTAGCGCCAGTGATGCACCTCGCTCGTGTAGAGGTGATCTTGCAGCTGCGGAGTGAGAAGAATCAGGCAGCACATCGCGGCCAGCACAAGAGCGATGCCGCGCAGCAGAGAGTCGACGCCGGCGTGCTTCAGCAACACGGCCGCGCCGGAGGCGGAAGCTACGACCGCCAGCGCCGCGACGACGGTACGCGCTGGCAACGAAATGTGGGACTCGCGCCCTACGACAAGCGCACCTGCCTCTGCAAGCGGCGGCAAGCCGACGAACATGCCGACGGCGATGCCGATCACGCAGTACGACAGCAAGGCGCCGACGTAAAGGTGGCCGGGCGTGCCTGTGGATTCGCGCAGCGGCACGCGGGCGACAACCTGCAGGAAGACGCAGCACGCCGCGATGGCAATCGTAACGCCCCAGCCAACGCCAAGTGCCAAGTTGGCAAGATGGTTGAGGTTCAGCGACGAGGCGGCGGCCAGCCCCCAGAACGCAAGCCAGACCAGCGAGACTCGCCAGTGCTCGGGCGTTATGTGGGCGTCAAGGGGTGTACTTGGCGCGCCTTGGCGCGTCTGCCGACGAGTGGCACTGGGCACGTCGGCGCTCAACTCGACAGGTGCCTGTCGTTGTCGTCGAGGATGGCGTTGAACAGTTCGACGTCGAGGCCCAGCTTCGCGCAAAGCGAACGAAAGGCGCGGGCGTCCTTGGGCAGGCAGGCGCCGCCGAAGCCGTGCAGCCCCGGGCGGCTGTCGAGATAGCGGTCGAAGATGTGCTCGCGCAGCACCATGGCGTTCTTGATGCGCGTGTAGTCGGCGTGCCCAAGCCGCTCGCACACTTCTCGGAAGTTGTTGGCGAAGGTGATCAGCATGGCGTTGTAGACGTTGTTGAAGTACTTGGCCAGCTCGGCTTCGGTGGGCGTCAGGCGCAGGAAGCGCCGCGGATAGGTGCCATGCGATGCTTTGACCAGGGCGTAGTCGTCCTCGCTGTCGGTGCCGACGACGCACACGTCGTGATGGTGAACGAAGTCTTCGAGGGCCAGGCGCTCGCGCAGAAATTCCGGCACGTGGGCGATCTTGAGCGTGGGATGCCGATGGATCAGCGATGCCGTCGTGCCCGGTTCGACGGTGGACTTGATGGCCGCCACGCCCTGATAGCCTTCTGCGGCCAGCGCTTCGACCACCGATTGCACGATGCTTGTGTCGCAACTGCCGTCGGATGCGGCTGGCGTTGGCACGCAGATGTATGCCACTTGCGTGTCGAGCACTTGCCGGACGGTGGTGCAGAGCTTGATGTCGTGAATGCGCACCAGGTGCCCGAGTTGGCGAAAGCCCTGGGCAATGGCGTTGCCGACCACGCCGGCGCCGACGACGCCTAGCCGCATCCTGTTGCTCATGGCTCTTGACCCAGCCGTTGCTTGCCCATAGGCGCATAACGCCCGCTCTCGATCCGGACCTGCTGCGATTGACCCAGCCAAGAGGCGGTCGGCACATAGGGCGCACCAGCGGACAGCGCTTGCGCAGCATAGCACAGCGCCCGGCGGGGACGTTTGGACGCCGTCGGCCGTCGCCTCGCGCCGGCTACGTCGGGGGCTGGGTTGGTCGTGGCTGAATCAAGTCTCCAAGCTGCGCCTTGCGCAGTTTGATCTGCTTGCGCTTGCTGGCGCCGATGTTGAGCAGTTCGACGCCGAACGAGAACGCCATCGCGAAGTAGATGTAGCCCTTCGGCACATGGATGTCCAAGCCTTCGGCGACCAGTGCGAAGCCGATCAACACCAGAAACGACAGCGCCAGCATCTTGACGGTTGGATTGTTCTCGACAAAGGCGCTCACCTGGCTGGCCGCCAGCATCATCACCAGCACCGCGGCGACGATGGCCGCGACCATCACCGGCACGTCGTCCACCAGGCCCACGGCGGTGATCACCGAATCCAAGGAGAAGACGATGTCGATCAGGGCGATCTGCACCAGCACGCCGAAGAATGCCGCTCCGGCCCGGCCGTGGTGCGCCGCTTCGTCGACTTCCAGCGAGTTGTGGACCTCCCTCGTCGCCTTGGCGATCAGAAACGCGCCGCCGAACAGCAGGATGAGATCCCGCCCGGAGATGTCCTCGCCGAACACCGTCACCAGGCTGGCGGTCAGCCCCATGACCCACGACAACGAAAGCAGCAGGCCGATGCGCATGAACATGGCAAGGCCAAGCCCTACGACTCGCGCCCGGGGCTGCTGATGCTTGGGCAGCCGCGAGGTGAGCACGCTGATGAAGATGACGTTGTCGATGCCGAGCACGATCTCGAGCGCCGCCAACGTCGCGAATGCCGCCCAGATCTGGGGGTCTGCCAGCCAATCCCACACGACGCCCTCCACTACACCCTTGCCACCCTTGCCACCTTGCCGCCCTTGCTTGGCACGCTCTTGCCGGTTGCGACCCGGTTGGAGTTATGATGCTGCCAACCACAGCTTAACTGATGGGACGCAATGACGAACGCCTCCTCGGAAGAAGCCATCGAAGCGGCCGTGTTCCGGCGCTTGGTGCGCCACCTCGACGAACACAAGAACGTGCAGAACATCGACCTCATGAATCTCGCCGGCTTCTGCCGCAACTGCTTGTCCAAGTGGTACGTCGCCGCGGCGGAGGAACGCGGCCAGCAGGTCGACTACGAAGCCGCCCGGGAGCGCATCTACGGCATGCCCTACGGCGAGTGGAAGAAGCACCATCAGGGCGAAGCGAGCGCCGAACAGCTCGCGGCATTCGGCCAGCGCCAGGATGCCTAAGGCCGTGCAGCAGGCGGCGAAGACGTCCCGGGGCTGGCGGTCGCGACTGGCGAAGGCATGGCTGGACTGGCGCGGCGTCCTGCTGTTCGTCGCCATCATGCTGGTGTTCCGTTCCGCCGTGGCGGACTGGAACCAGGTGCCGTCCGGCAGCATGAAGCCGAGCATCCTCGCCGGCGATCGCATCGTCGTCGACAAGCTGGCGTGGGATCTGCGCCTGCCCTTCACCGACCAGCGCATCGTGCGCTGGGCCGACCCGGCGCGTGGCGATGTCGTCACCTTCGAGAATCCCTTGGACGGGCGCTTGTTCGTGAAGCGGGTGGTGGCGGTGCCGGGCGACGAAGTGCGCTGGCAACGCAAGACCTTGCAAGTCAATGGCGAAGCGGCGGAATACGCCCCCCTGGCGGCGGCCGAAATCGGCAAGCTGCCCATCGACGACGCCGGACGCTACCACTTCTTCCGCGAGCGGCTGCTCGGCAGCGAACGCATCGTCATGCTGCACGGCGTGCCGGGTCGCGCGCGGCTCGACGATGCGTTGGCGGCTGCCTCCGGGGCCGACCGCTGTGGGCAGTTCGAGTCCGTGGCGAAGGCGGCGGGGGAAGCGCTTGCGAGGGCGGTGTGCCGCTGCGCCAACCGGGGTCTCTGCTCCAGCCTGCCGCCGTTCACCGTGCCGGCGGACAAGTACTGGATGATGGGCGACTACCGAGACAACTCCAGCGACTCGCGAGTGATCGGTTTCGTCGACCGGCAGCAGATCTACGGACGCGCCCACGCCATCGCATTTTCGGTGGACAAGAGCCGCTACTACCGGCCCCGTCTGGGCCGTTTCTTCACGGATCTTCCTTAGGCCGAACCTCCGCGGACGGCTTGGCGCGCTGGGGGCGGGACGCCATGGCGACGGGCCGCCGTCGGCGCAGCTTCCGCAGCAGCCACGCGCCGCCAACGGCCAGCAGGATCAGCACGGCGACGAACACGAGGCTCGCCACCAGATACCGAAGCAGCGCGGCGCTCTCGACCTCGTAGGCTCGCCCCAGCCACCATATGCCCAGCGTCGCGGCGATGGCGCCGAGGACGATGGTGCGCGCTTGCCTAGCCACCGCCTGAAGTGCCTGCCGGGCGGTGCGCTCTAGCGGGGCTGCGTGTCAAGCAGGCTGCTAGCTGCGCCGAACGTCGATCAGTTCGACCTCGAAGATCAACGTCTCGTCTGCGCCTATCCTCGGCGCAGAGCCGCGCTTGCCGTAGGCCAGTTCGGAAGGAACGTAGAGCTTCCACTTGTCGCCCACGCGCATCAGTTGCAGCGCTTCCGTCCAGCCCTTGATGACGCCGCCGACGGGGAACTCGATCGGCTCTCCACGTTGCACCGAGCTGTCGAATACGCTGCCGTCGATCAACGTGCCGTGATAGTGGGTGGTCACGAAGTCGTTGACCGTCGGCGTGGCGCCGGTGCCGGAGGCGAGCACTTCGTACTGCAGGCCGGATTCGGTGGTGACGACGCTGGCCCGCTTGCCGTTCTCGGCAAGAAACGCAAGCCCCTTGGCCAAGGCCGTCGGCGGAGCGGGCGCAACGCTCGCGGGTTCGGCGGGCGCTGGCGGCGCCGGGCTGTCCTGTCGGTCGTCGTCCTTGGGCGCGCAGCCGATCATCGGCAGCGCTGCGGCGGCGCAAACCAAGGCGGCGATGACGCGCCGGCCGAAGCGCGCAGACCGAGCGCGCGTGGAGG
Source organism: Candidatus Azotimanducaceae bacterium (assembly GCA_965199875.1). Classification (GTDB taxonomy): domain Bacteria; phylum Pseudomonadota; class Gammaproteobacteria; order Pseudomonadales; family Azotimanducaceae; genus VXYL01. The sequence goes on from OZ241346.1 coordinate 2,551,409, forward strand.
TGGGCGACGAAGTTGCGGCGGCGGTATGCATGGCAGTCGAGGTTCCTAGGCTTCGCGGCATCGGCCGGCAAGGTGGGCGATTCTACGCCAACGGCGCTGTCAGCCAAGCGCCGGCTTGGCGTCGTTGTCGCGGCTGCCCGCATGGGGTAGGTTGCGGTTCAGAAGTCCAAAGGGGAGGTGCGTTGGCTTCGTTGCGAACGTGGCGCTCGGTGCGGCATCTTGGCGTCGGGCAGATCGTTTGGCGTGGAATCTGCCGCGCCCGCTTTATGGCGATGGGCGCTTTTCCAAAGCGGACGCGACGCTGGCTCGAGCGCAGCGCCAACGCGCTTCCGCGGCCGCGGTTCGCCGACCCGCGCTTTGGTCGCGTGGCGGAGCAGCTGCTGCGAATGCAGCAGGCGCTGCATGGCTGCGAGGCGCCGGCGATGCTGGCGGGGCGCTTCAAGCTGCTCGGGCGGGAGGTCGACTTCGGCAGCTTGGAAGCCGTCGAGTGGCGGCGCGATCTGCAGGAGGGCAACAATGCGCTCTGGCGAATGACCTTGGGCTACTTCGGCTACGCGCCGCCGCTTCTGGTCGGCGGCGACGAAGCCGCGCTGCGCGCGATGGCCGTCCTGGTGCGGTCGCTGGAAGCGCAGAATCCCTTGACCGCCAGCGGCGTCTTCCGCGACATCTGGAATCCCTACTGCGTCAGCTGCCGGGTCGTCAATTTGCTGGCAGGGCTGTGGCTCTTCGATCGAGCTGCGCCCGACGGCGCCGGACGAGCCCGCGCCGCCAGGGAGGACGTGCTGCGCCACGTTCGCTTCTGCGCCGCCTTTCTGCGCGCCAATCTGGAGCGCGACATGGGCTACAACCACTTGCTGAAGAACTACGTCGCCCTGGCGATCTACGCGGCGGCCGCGGGTACGCTGCCCAAGGGTTGGCGTTTCCTGCACGTCGCCGTGCCGGCGTCGGTCGCCGCGCAGATACTCGACGACGGCGGCCATGCCGAGCGTTCTCCCATGTACCACGTGCTGTCGATGCTGGACGTGCAGCTGCTGGCGGACTCCGGCGTTCTGTCTGCGAACGTGGTGGCGCAGTTGCAGGCGCGGCTGCAGGACATGCGCGCCGCGCTGCGGGCGATGGCTCATCCAGACGGCGACATCGCGCTGTTCAACGACTCCTGGCTGGGCGGAGCGCCTTGCGCGGCCGCTCTGCTCGACGACGGCTTGGCGCGGGCCGGCGACCGCGCCGTAACGGCGCTGGACGCGACCGGCTACGTGCAACTGCGCAGCGAGGACGCTACTGCGATCTTCGACTGCGGCGCCTGCGGCCCCGACGACAATCCCGCTCATGCCCACGCGGACTTCCTGGCGCTGGAGCTGTCGATTGGCAAGCGCCGCTTTCTGGTCGACTTCGGCGTTCCAACCTACACCGCCGGCGTGCTGCGCGATCGATCGCGCTCCGCTCGGACGCACAACGGCCCGCGCTTCGAGGCCGCCGAGCCGATGGAGTTCTGGCTGTCGTTCCGGGTAGGTCGGCGAGGTCGGGCCTTTCGGCTGAGCGACGTCGGTGCCGGCGCGAATACGCCATTGCGCTGCGCCGGCTGGCAGAACGGCTATGCCGGCATCGGTGGCGCCGTTGCCCGTTGCGTCGCGTTGTTTCCCGGTCGCGGATTGTTGATCGTCGATGTCTGGCAAGGTGGCGCGAAGCACGAAGCGGTGGCGGACTATCTGATCGCCGAGCCGTGGCAGCCGGTGGCGCCTTGGCGCTTTGCTTGCGCTGCCGAGGCGTCGGCCCCTGAAGTGGCGTTCGACGTGCTCGTTGGCGAGGCGGAACGCCCCGCGCCGGCCGAGTACTGGCCGCGCTTCGGCCAGGCCAGCAAGGCGCACCGGGTGCGGGTGCGACCGAAAGGCGCCGACACCCGGCGCTGGGCAACTGTTTGGCTAGGATGGAAGGGCAGTCCGCCGGAGGCGCCGGTCGTGCGCGACATCGGCGAGTTGCTGTTCGCCGCGCTGCCGACGCGGAAGGCTGGCTAGTGGTTCGATTCCCAATTGACGTGGCAAATGGCGCGTTCCGTCTGTCGTCGCCTCGGCACGTGCTGCTTGAGGATGTGCCGTCCCGCAAGGCCACCGGTGTCTAGGTCGAGCGACGAAACCCGTCCCACTGGAACGCATGTTGTTCTGGAAAGCGGCACGCTAGTGGCGGCAGCCGGATCCCAGCCGCCGGAGGTTGCCGTGCGGCGGATGGCCGTCGAAGCGGCGCAGCGCCCGCTGCGCATCGGCGTGCTGTGCGCGCGCTTCCCGCTGCCGACGACCCGTGCCGATCAGCACACCACGGCGCATCTGCTGGCGTTTCTGCATGCCCGCGGCCACGAAGTGGACTTGTTCTGCCTTAGCGGAGAACGGCCGTCGTCGGAACTGCGCGACTGGGTGGCTGGTCGCTGCCGCGAGGTGTCGATCGTCCCAGAGCGCCGTTGGCGGTGCGTGCTCGGCGCGGTCGTCGCGCCCTTTCAAGGCCTGCCCTTGCAGGTTGGCTGGTTTGGCGACCCGCGCTTGGGCGCGGCCGTGCGCCGCGCCGTCAAGCGGCGAGACTACGACGTGCTCTACGGCTATACGTTGCGCTGCGCCGAGCCGTTGCGTGGCCTGGGCCGAGGACGAACAGCCGGTGCGGCGGACCATCGCCCGGCTACCTACCTGGCGATGCAGTTGTCCCAGGCGCTGAACACGCGGCGCATCGCCGAACACTCGACCCGGTGGTGGGAGCGCATGGTCTACGGTTTGGAGCACCGCTTGACCGGCGCCTACGAATCCCGGGTATGGCGCGACTTCACCCGCACGGTGCTGATCGGCGAGTCGGACGTGCGCGAAGTGAGCCGGGAATGCATGCGCCGCGGCGTGCCGGTCATCGACAACCATCTGCTGTCGGCGCATGGCGTCGATGCCGATCGCTACTTCGTGCCGGACGCGAGGGAAGCCCCCTGCCGGCTTGTATTCAGCGGCCAGATGGCCACCAACACGAACGTCAACGCGGTGTTGTGGTTCGTTCGCAACGTATGGCCGAAGGTGCGTCGGGAGTTTCCGGCCGCCGAGTTCGTGGTCGTGGGACGTCGGCCGCGTCGAGAGATACGGGATCTGCACGGCCAGCAGCGCATCACGGTGGCAGGCGAAGTCGACAATCCGGCACGACACATGGCCAGCGCCGCCGTCTGCGTGAACCCGATGCAGGCGGGCGCCGGCATGCAGAACAAGCTGCTGGAGTACTTCGCGGCCGGCAAGGCCGTGGTTGCGACTTCGGTGGCCAACGAAGGCATCGGCGCGAAGTCGGAAGAGCAGGTGGTGATTGCCGACACGCCCGCGGACTTCGCTTCGGCAGTCGCCCGGCTGTTGCGGGATCCGCCGCTGCGCCAGCGCCTGGGAAACGCGGCGCGCGACTACGTCGTCGCCGAGTGGAGCTGGGAGGCCCACTTCCTGAAGCTTGAAGCCGACATGTACCGGCAGGTGGACGGCGCGAATCGATAGGTTCTGTCCGTCGGCAGGGGCGGCAAGGACCCCGGTCGGCGAAAGTGGGCTGGCCCTATGCTTGTTCTTGCGCCGCAGGCGCCGCTCGGCGGAAAAACGGCCTTCTGCCCATCGCGTTTGCTGCGAATGCCATGCAGACGCCGCCGAAGGAAGCCACCAGCAGCGCTGCGAACCCGCCAAGCAGCGGCGATGGCCACGCGGAAATGGATGGGGCTAGGGAGTACGACGCCAAGCGGACGGCGGATGGCGAGGCGGTGGCCCGCAGTTGCAGTTCGACAACCTCGTTTTGCAGCGTCTCCAAGGTGGACCGCCGCAGGTCCCGTACCAGCGTCAGATCGGCCAGCGTCGCCGTTTCCAGCTGCTTTTGCGCGACGAGCGCCTGCTTGTCCCGCTCGATGCCGTTCATGAGCGTCAGCAGCGGCTGTTCGTCGATGGGCTGCGCAAGGGCTTCATTCAGCGACAGCAAGGAGGAAACGTCCTCGGACGCGGATGTGCCCAGGAAAACGTCGATCGACTCGTTGAGGGCTTCGTTTTCTTCTTTCACCTTGGCGAGCCGAGCATCCAGGGCTTCGAGCAGCGCATCAAGCTCGGCGAGCTTCGAGCTCGAGCTGCCCGACGCGACGGTGTCGAACGAGATCTCTACAGGCGTGCTCCCGCCATAGATGTCCGCCATGAGCAGAGCCGTTGCCAAGTCGGTGGATGCGCCGTTGTCGCCATTGGTTGTGGCCAACAGGTCGCGTAGCGACGCAGCCATGCGTATGGACGAGACGAGCGTGCGCTCGCGAGCGTAGTTGTCCTTGAGCTGTTGAGCGTCGGAGTTGCCCTGCTCGATGTAGCGAAGCGCCGTGCCCTGCTTCCAGACTTCCATCAGTTCGGTGTTGAGTTGCTGCAAGGACGCGATCCTGGTGGCCAGGAAGTCGATTTGGCTTGCGGCCATGAATTGCTGGAGTGCCGCTTCGGCGTCTTGATACTGCTTGCGAACGGCGTCGCGTTCCTGAAGGATCGTCGCGATGACCCGCTGCGGCACCGATTCGTAGAGCTGGTTGATGTCCTGGACGTATGCGTCGGCCCATGCGTCGGCAACGTACTTCGCTCGTTGAGGCGACTCCATGCGCGCCGTGATGCGGATGAGATCGCTCTCGGGGTGTTGCGACGCGACGCCGAAGGTGACCAGCTTGGCGGTCACCTTCAAGAGCAGGGAGCTTGGCGAATACTCGTCTTCGGGCGGCAGCGTTTCGCTGACCGTCTGCGCCAGGCTCGACTTGTGTACAAGCCCAAGAAGCGCCGCTCGCCGCCCGGCGAGCCGCCGCTGGAAGAGCCGTCTGTCCTGGTTGGTCGTGACGCCGAAGCGTTCGTCGATGGCGACGTTCGCGCCGGTCTGGATGATCGCCACGTCGGCGTAGGCGTCGTAGCGCGGGAGCACGAGGTCCAACGCCCACACTGCGACGACGCCGAGTGCTGCGCCGGCGATGGAGACGATGGCGATGTCGCGCCACCAGGACAGCAAAACCAGCACGTAGCTGCCGAGCGAGACCTCGTCGTCCGTCTTCAAGGGTTGTTCCATCCTGCGGGCTGGATCATGCCGGTTCGTGACTGCCTAGCGAACGCCAGCGCGGCGTTATCGATCAGCGGCCCCGTCGTACATTGTAGCTATCGGTTGTTGTTAAAGGGGGGGGGGGCGTAGGCGCGATGCAGAACGGTGTACACGGCGGAGAACAGCAGCTTGAGGTCCTGCAACGGCCCTACATGGCGAATGTACAGATTGTCGTACCTCAGTTTGTCGCTTGGGGACGCCCAGTAGGAGCCGCGGACTTGCGCCAGTCCGGCGATGCCGGGTTTCACCCGCAGGCGCTGCTTGAACCGGGGCAGCTTCTGCACGATGGCGTTGTGGCGCACCACCGACTCGGCCCGGGGACCCACTAGGCTCATCTCGCCACGCAGCACGTTGACGACTTGCGGCACTTCGTCCAAGTGGAACTTGCGCAACAGGGCGCCGACGCGGGTGATCCGGCAGTCGTTCTCCCGCGCCAGTTCTTCGTTCCCCGCGTCGATCTTCATCGTGCGCAACTTGAGCATCCTGAACGAGCGTCCGTGCAGACCGACGCGATCCTGGGAGAAGAAGACCGGCCCGCGATCGTCCAGCCATATGGCGATGGGTATGACCACCAAGGCGGTCAGCCAGAACGGCAGCAGCACGATGGCAGCCACTGCGATAACCGCCAGATCGAAGGCGTACTTGTACCTCGTGGCGGTTTCGCCGTCCGGCGCGAACTCCCGCCCGCCAGCGCCGAGCGCTTCGGTGTTCACGGTTCGCTTGTAGTCGAAAACGGGGCCGAAGCCTGCGGTAGCCACGCCAATTCGTCCACGCAAGGTGTCCAGCACGGCGGCTAGCTTACGGCCTTGCGGGGCCGAAAGGCACAGCAGAAATCGAGCAATCGGCGCGAAAGTTCGCGGCACGACTCGCCGGTCGAGCCGCGTGCAGTCGGCGTGGCGAAACTTGCGTGGCTTGCTGGTGGCGCCGTTGGCTTTGGGTTACATTGCCTGTCCGTACCACGCTTCGAGCGCCAACATGAGCTACAACCTCCGCACGAAGGCGGCTGCCGCGGCCGGGCTGGCCGCCTTCGTCGTCGCGAGTTTCGCGGTCGCCGATGCCGGCGGCGTTGATGTCGAACTGGCGCCCCTCGATGTCCACGCCCGAACCAGCGTCGCCGTCGTCGATCGCCTGCGCCATCACCACCTGATTCGCTCCAAGCCCCTTGACGACGACGCTTCGGAGCGTATTTTCGACAAGTACCTGGCGTTCCTGGACGGCAAGCGCGTCTTCCTGCTCGCCTCCGACATCGCCAAGCTGCAGCAGTACCGAATGGCGCTGGACGATGCGCTCCAGCAGGGCGACATGCAGCCGGCGTTCGACATCTACAACACCTTCCGCCGCCGTGCGTTGCAGCGCGCCGACTACGAAGAAGGCCTGCTGCGACGCGGCATCGAGCGCTTCGACTTCACCTTGGACGAGTTCGTGGACCTGGACCGCTCCGAGGCGCCGTGGCCGGCCGATCTCGAAGAAGCCAGGAATCTGTGGCGGCTGGCGCTGAAGAGCCGCGTGCTCGGCCGCAAACTGGCCGGCGAAACCGTGGAAGAGATCGGCGACACCCTCGAAAAGCGTCTGAAGAACAGCCGGCGCCTCATCCGCCAGACGCGCAGCGAGGACGTCTTCCAGCTGTTCATCAACGCCTTCACGCAGACCTACGACAAGCACACCCAGTACTTTTCGCCGCGCGACTCCGAGGACTTCAACATCCACATGTCGCTGTCCCTGGAAGGCATTGGCGCGGTGCTCGGCACCAAGGACGAGTACACCGTCGTGCATCGGCTGGTGAAGGGCGGCCCGGCCGACCTGGGCGGCGACTTGCGTCCCAACGAGCGCATCGTCGCCGTCGCCCAGAGCGTCCGCGAACCGTTTGTCGACATCGTCGGCCGGCGCACCGACGAGGTGGTGGAGCTGATTCGCGGGCCAAAAGGCTCGCCGGTGCTGCTGAAGGTGATGCCCGAAGGGCCGAGCGTGATGGAAACGCGCATCGTCGAAATCGTCCGCGACGTGGTGAAGCTGGAGGAGCAAGCGGCGAGTTCGGCGCGCCTCGAGGTGGAAGGCGCGGCCCGAACCCAGCGCATCGGCGTCGTCGTCGTGCCGACGTTCTACATCGACTTCGAGGCGCTGCGGCAGGGCAACGCGAACTACAAGAGCACCACCCGGGACGTCGCGCGGCTGATTTCCGAACTGCGCCAGGAGGGCTTGGACGGGGTGATCGTCGACCTGCGCAACAACGGCGGCGGTTCGCTGCAAGAAGCGGTGGAGCTGACCGGCATCTTCGTCGAATCCGGCCCCGTCGTGCAGGTGGCGAACGACGTCCGCCGCCCGGACGTCTACAGCGACAGCGACAACTCCGCGGTTTGGACCGGGCCGCTGGCCGTCATGGTGAACGGTCTGTCCGCCTCGGCGTCGGAGATCTTCGCCGGCGCCATTCAAGACTACGGCTTGGGCGTGGTGGTCGGCAGCGAAACCTTCGGCAAGGGCACGGTGCAAAGCCTGATTCCCCTCCAGCGCGGCGAGTTGAAAGTGACGGAGCGGCGCTTCTATAGGGTTTCCGGCGAGGGAACCGAACAGAACGGCGTCGTTCCGGACATCGCCTTTCCGCTGCCGGAAGGCCGTGCCGAGGATTCCGCAACCCTCGCCGGCAGCATCGACACGCCGGGCAACTCGGTCGCGCCGGCAGACTACCGGGCGTCCAACCGCGTGGCCCCGGTGCTGGAGACCTTGGCGCAGCGCCATGCCCAGCGCGTCCAGGACGACGCCGAGTTCGCCTATCTTCGCGCCAGGAAGGAGCGTTTCGAGGCCACCCGCTCGCGCACCCGCCTGTCGCTGCGCGAAGACGCGCGTCTGGCGCAGAAGGAAGCCGACGACGCCTGGTTCCTGGACGTCGAAAACAAGCGTCTGATCGGCCGCGGCGAACCGCCGGCGGCGACCATCGACGAACTCGTCAAGCGGCGCGAGGACGACAGCTTCGAGCCGCCGAAGCCCGAAGACGACGCGCTGGTGCTGGAGACCGCGAACATCCTGGTCGACTTCATCGACTTGTCGAGGCCCCTTGCCAGCGCCGCCACGCCACCGGCCTTCGGCGGCGCATCCGAGGCCGCCGTGCATTGATCGGCTTGGGCGGTGCGCCGCCCTACAGCGCGAAGGCGAGGCGGCGCTCGGCGATGGTCTGGGCAAGCGCCTGCCGGAACTGCGCGAACGGCATGGTGGTTTGCTGCTTGACGCCGTAGCGGCGCAGCGTCACCGTGCCGTCGGCGGCTTCGCGTTCGCCGACCACGAGGATGTTCGGAATCTTGCGCACCGTCCCCTCGCGGATCTTCTTCGCCACGGTGTCGCTCTGCGAAGCCAGTTCGGTGCGCACGAACTGACCGCGCAGCTGCTTCAGCAGCCCTTGCGCGTACTCGGCGAACTGGTCGGAAACGGTCACCAGCAGCACCTGCACCGGTGCCAGCCACGTGGGAAAGGCGCCGCCGAAGTGTTCGATCAGGATGGCGACGAAGCGCTCGTGGGTGCTGAGCGGCGCCCGATGCACGCAGTACGGCGTGTGCTCGGCGCCGTCGTTGCCGGTGTAGGCGAGGCCCAGGCGCTTCGGCACGGCGAAGTCCAGCTGCACCGTGGAGAGCGTTTCCTCCCGGCCGGTGACGGTGCGGAACTGCATGTCGATCTTCGGTCCGTAGAACGCCGCCTCGCCGGGCGCGTCGACGAACTCGGTGCCCGTCTCGGCAAGCAGCTCGAAGATGATCCGTTCGGTGCGCCGCCATTCGTCCGGCGCATCGACGTACTTCTCGCGGCCCTTGGGATCGTCGGGATCCCACCTCGACAGGCGCAGCGTGTAGTCGCTCAAGCCCAGAATGCGGTAGGCGTCGTCGCACAGCGCCAGGACTTCGCGGAACACGTCCTTCACTTGCTGCTCGGTGCAGTAGATGTGCGCATCGTTCATGCACAGGCCGCGCACCCGCGCCAGCCCGGTGACCGCGCCGGACGCTTCCCAGCGATAGCACTGGCCGTACTCCGCCAGGCGCAGCGGCAGTTCGCGGTAGCTGCGCGGCCGGGCGGCGTAGATCTTGTGGTGGTGCGGGCAGTTCATCGGCTTCAGCATGTAGCTTTCGCGCACCGCTTCGCCGTCAGGCGTTTCCTCGACGACGTCCATCGGCGGGTACATGCTCTCGCGGTAGTGCGCCAGGTGCCCGGTGCGGGCGAACAGCTCCTGCTTGGCGATGTGCGGCGTGGCGACGCGCTGATAGCCGTCCTTGAACTCCAGCTCGACGGCCAGCTTCTCCAGCTCGTCGCGCAGCACCGTGCCGTTCGGCAGCCACAGCGGCAGGCCGCGGCCCACGTCGTCGTCGAGGATGAACAGGTCGAGCTCGCGCCCGAGCTTCTTGTGATCCCGCTCCTGCGCCAGTTGGTAAGCGCTTACTGCGGTGTCCAGCTCCTGCTTGCTAGCGAATGCCCAAGCGTAGATGCGCGTCATCATGACGTTGTCGGCATCGCCTCGCCAGTAGGCGCCAGCGACGCTGCGCAGCTTGAAGGCGTCCCGGGCGATGTCGCGGGTGGTGTCGACGTGGGGGCCTTCGCACATGTCGAGGAACGGCCCGCTGCGGTAGAAAGAGATGCTGTCCAGGCCGTTCCTGGCCACCAGTTCGCTGGCGTACTCGCGCTTGTAGGGTTCGCGCATGTCGTCGAGGCGGGCATAGGCATCCGCCACCGGCACGTCTTCCCGGTAGAAGCGCTGGCCCTTCTTCAGGATGCGCCTCATGCGCTGCTCCAGCTCCGGAAAGTCCGCCTCGGTCAGCGGCTCGGCCAGCATGAAGTCGTAGTAGAAGCCGTCCGCGATCGGCGGCCCGAAGCCGAGGGTGGTGCCGGGGCGCATGTCCAGCACCGCCTGCGCCAGGACGTGCGCCAGGCTGTGGCGAATTCGGTAGAGCCGCTCGTCCGCCGGCTGCTCGCTTGAGTTCATGGGCAGGTCTCCATCGCAAAAAACCCCGGTTGGCCGTGGCCTTCCGGGGTTTTGCGGGAAGGGCGGCCTCTTGCCGGGCCGCCGCTCTATGCTCTAGGCAACTACGACGGCCCGGGGTTCGGTGGCGGTCGTCGTCGTGCTTGGACGCGGTGCGTTCATCAACGTGAAACTTAGCGGTGCGGAACGTAGAATGCAAGCGGATTTTGCGCCGCACGGCACCGGAGGCGAAGGGATTGGCGCACAGAACCAGCAGCCGGTTCGGCGCGGCGCTTGCGCTGGCGGCGGTCCTCTGCGCTTGCGGGCAAAGCAACCCCGAGGCCGAGCGTGCCGCCGTGCTGGCCAGCGAGCCGTGGCTGCAGCTGATGGACAGCGGCGACTACGCGCAGTGCTGGGAAGCCGCGGCGCCGCTGTTCCGCAAACGGGAGACGCTGCAGAGCTGGACGGGCAAGGCGCAGGGCTACCGCGAACCCTTGGGCAGCTTCGACAGTCGGCAGCTGAACACGGCGCGCTACATCCTCGACCCGTGGGGTGCGCCGGCTGGTGAATACGTGGTGGTGGTCTATGATTCCCACTGGCAGGCGGGCAGCATCTACGAGAACGTCAACATGCAGAAACAAGCCGATGGCAGCTGGCTGATGGTCGGCTACGACGTGCAGCAGCAGTAGCGCTCGCCGATGCCGTTCCAGAACTCCGTCGCCATCGTCGGCGTTGGCGAAACCGACTATTCGCGCAGCAGCGGGCGCACCGAGCTGACGCTGGCCTTGCAGGCGATCCAGGCGGCGCTGAACGACGCCGGCATCGAGCCCCGGGATGTCGACGGGCTGATGAAGTGGTGGGTGGACACCAGCCTGGAAGCCGAGGTCGCCGCCAACCTCGGCATTCGCGACCTGGCCTGGTGGGGCGAGATCAACCAGGCCGGCAACGTCGGCGCCGCCTTGGTGGCCCACGCCGCGGCGGCCATCCACGCCGGTTTGGCGCAAACCATCGTCGTCTACCGCGGCGTCAACGGCCGTTCGGGGCGCCGCTACGGCCGCGGCGACGTCACCGGCCAGCGGGGACGCGGCGGCGGCGCGTTCACCGAACCCTACGGCCTGCTGACGCCGCAGCATGGCCTGGCGATGACCGCCCGACGGCGCATGTTCGAGACCGGCATTGCCAGCCGCCACTTCGGCATGCAGGCGGTGGCCCAGCGGCGCCACGCCAATCGCAATCCCCGCGCCACGTTCCACGATCGGCCGCTGACCTTGCAGGAACACCAGGCGTCGCGTTTCATCGTCGAGCCGTTCCACCTGTTCGACTGCTGCCTGGAGACCGACGGCGGCGGCGCCCTGGTGTTGACTTCCGCGGAACGCGCCCGGGAACTCGCCAACGGCCGCCCGCTGGCGCTGATTCGCGGCGCCGCGCAATCGGGGCCAGGCGTCGGGCCGGCGGCGGCACGCACCGGCAAGCGGCTGTTCGACATGGCCGGCATTGGCCGGGAAGACATCGACGTGGTGCAGATCTACGACCACTTCGGCCCGTTCGTGCTGTTCGCCTTGGAAGACTACGGCTTCGTGCCCGATGCCGCGCGCCTGGTCGAGGACGGCGGCACCAGCCAGGACGGTGGACGCCTGCCGGTCAACACCTCGGGCGGCCACCTCTCCGAAGCGTATCTGCAAGGCATGAACCACTTGATCGAAGCCACCCGGCAGGTTCGCGGCGAATCCACCGCGCAAGTGCCGAACGTGTCGTTCTCGTTCTGCGACACCGGCATCGGCACCGGCGCGGTCGTCCTGCAGAGGCACGAGCCGTGAGCGACTGGCGGTTCCAGCGCCCGCCGGACCTGCCGCTGCCGCAGCCCGCGGAAGAAGCCGAGCCGTTCTTCGCCGCGTTGCGGCAGAACCGCCTGGTGCTGCAGCGTTGCGCTTCCTGCGCCGCCGTCGCGCACCCGCCCCGCGCCCTCTGCGGCAGCTGCCAGGGCAGCGAGTTCGACTGGCAGGACGCAAGCGGCCGCGGCACCGTCTACTCCTACGTCGTCACCCACCAGGCTGTGCATCCGGCCTACGCCGGCCACACGCCGATGGCGACGGTGGAGATCCAGCTTGCGGAAGGCCCGCGCCTCGTCTCCAACCTGTTGGACGTGCCGCCGGAGGAAGTCGCCATCGGCATGGACGTCGAAGTGGTATTCGAGCAGGTGGGCGAGCAAGACGGCGAACCGGTCGTGCTGCCGCTGTTCCGCCGGCGCAAGTAGCCGCGGCCGCAACGGTTTGCAGCCGATTGGCCGGATGGCACAGAATCGCCGCTTCGCCAAGAGCACCACATCGGCGCAGCATGAACCGCCACGCATGACCCTCGACGCCCTGCTTATCGCCAATCGCGGCGAAATCGCCATCCGCATCGCCCGCGCCGCCGCGGACTTGGGCATTCGCACGGTGGCGGTGCATTCCGAGGACGATGCCGACAGCCTGCACACCCGGGTGGCGGACGAAGCGCATGCCTTGGCCGGGCTGGGGGCTGCGGCCTACCTGGACGAAGAGGCCGTGGTCGCCGCGGCGCTGGCAAAGGGATGCGATGCCATTCACCCAGGCTACGGTTTTCTGTCCGAACGCGCCAGCTTTGCCCGGCGCTGCGCGGAAGCCGGCGTCGTATTCGTCGGCCCCAGGCCGGAGCATCTGGAGCTGTTCGGCGACAAGGGCCGGGCGCGAGAGGCCGCCGTCGCGGCCGGCGTGCCCGTGGTGCGTGGCCTGGACCGCCCTGTTTCGTTGCAGGAAGCCAAGAGCTTCTTCGCCTCTTTGAACGACGGCGGCGCGATGATCGTCAAGGCCATCGCCGGCGGTGGCGGGCGCGGCACGCGGGTTGTCTCGGAAGCCGCGGCGGTCGAGAGCGCCTACCAGCGCTGCCAGTCGGAAGCCCAGGCGGCGTTCGGCGTCGCGGACGTCTACGTGGAGCGGTTTCTGGCTCGCGCCCGCCATGTGGAAGTGCAGATCCTCGGCGACGACGAGGGCCACGTCGCGCACCTCGGCGAACGCGAATGCAGCGTCCAGCGCCGCCATCAGAAGGTGGTGGAAATCGCCCCGGCGCCGCATCTGGACGACGATCTGCGCAGCGCCGTCATCGACGCCGCAGTGCGCTTCGCGAAACGCGAGCGCTACGCCAATCTGGGCACCTTCGAGTTTCTGCTGGATGCGTCGGGCGGCGGCGCCGAGCCGTTCGTGTTCATCGAAACCAATGCGCGTCTGCAAGTCGAACACACGGTCACCGAGGAGGTGACGGGCGTGGACATCGTGCAGGCGCAAATTCGCCTTGCCGCCGGCGCCACGCTTCGGGAGCTTGGCCTCGGCGAGCAGGGAACTCCGCCACGGGGCTACGCCATCCAAGCCAGGGTGAACATGGAGACCCTGGGCGAAGACGGCAGCGTGCGCCCGGCGAGCGGCACGCTGGACGTCTACGAAGCGCCGAACGGCCCGGGCGTGCGCACCGACGGCTTCGGCTACGCCGGCTACCGCACCTCCACGGCGTTCGACTCCCTGCTTGCGAAAGTGATCGCCTACTCGCCTGCCAACGACTTTGCCGCGGCCACTTCCAAAGCCGTGCGCGCCCTCTCGGAGTTCCGGCTCGAAGGCGTTGGCAGCAACATCGGCTTCCTGCAGAACGTGCTTCGCCACGAGGACTTCACCGCTGGCCGCGTGACCACCCGCTGGGTGGACGAACACCTCGGCGAACTCGCCGTGCCGGCGGCGGACGCGCCCCGGCGCTACGTGGCGCCGGACGCGGCGAAGCCCGAGCCAGGCGGCGGATTCGCCGGTGCCCGGGTGGACAGCAGCGACCCGCTGGCGCTGTTCGATCACGACGCCAAGGTGAAGGCGGAGCAGGCGCAAGGCCCGGCGGCGGAAGAACCGGCGGTGCAGGGGCCGGAGGGCGCCTCCGGCGTCAGTTCGCCCATTCAAGGCACCATCGTTTCGCTGGACGTCTCGGTTGGCGACGAAGTGCGCCGTGGCCAGCAGGTGGCCGTTGTCGAAGCGATGAAGATGGAGCACGTCATCGCCGCCATGCACGACGGCATCGTGCGCCAGGTGACGATGAACCGGGGCGACGTGGTGCGCGAGGGCTACCCCATCGTGTTCATCGAGGAATCCGAGGTGACGGCCGGCGCCGCAGCCGAAGCCGAAGAGCTGGACCTGGACTACATTCGCCCCGACTTGGCGCTCGCCTACGAACGCCACGCCTACGTGCTCGACGAAAACCGTCCCGAGGCCGTTGCCAAACGCTATGGGCGGGGCTATCGGATGCCCCGGGAGAACATCGCGCAGCTGATGGACCCCGGTTCCTTCAAGGAGTACTGGCCGCTGATCGTCGCCCGCCAGCATCGCCGCCACGACATGGAGACGCTGCGCAAGAACACCCCGGCGGATGGCTTGATCGCCGGCATCGGCACCGTCAACGCCGACCTCTTCGGCGAAGAGGCGGCGCGCACGATGCTCGTTCACTACGACTACACCGTGCTGGCCGGCACCCAGGGCGGGCGCAACCACTACAAGCAGGACCGGATGTTCGAGCTGGCGCATCGCTTCCGCATTCCCTTGATTCTGTTTGGCGAAGGCGGCGGCGGACGGCCGGGCGACGACGGCAACGGCCCGGGAGTCGCCTTCGACACCCACACGTTCACGCGCTTCTCGCAGCTCTCCGGCCTGGTGCCGCTCATCAGCGTCATCAACGGCCGCACCTTCGCCGGCAACACCGCGCTGGTGGCCTGCTGCGACGTCATCATCGCCACCGAGCGCACCACCGTGGCGATGGGCGGCCCGGCGATGATCGAAGGCGGCGGGCTCGGCATCTACACGCCGGAGGAAGTGGGGCCGATGTCCTTCCAGGTGCCGAACGGCGTGGTGGACGTTCTGGCCAGGGACGAAGAACACGCCGTGGAGCTGGCGAAGCAGTACCTCTCCTACTTCCAGGGCGCCAGCGCTTCCTGGCAGGCGCACGATCAGCGCAAGCTGCGCCACGTGGTGCCGGAAAACCGTTTGCGTCTCTACGACATGAAGGAAATCGTCCACACCATTGCGGACGTCGGCTCGGTGCTGGAAATCCGCGAGAAGTTCGGCATCGGCGTCGTCACCGCCTTCATCCGCGTGGAAGGGCAGCCGATGGGGGTGATCGCCAACAACCCGCATCACCTGGCCGGCGCCATCGACTCCGACGGCGCCGACAAGGGCGCCCGCTTCATCCAGCTGTGCGACGCTTTCGACATTCCGGTGCTGAGCTTGATGGACTGCCCCGGCATGATGGTGGGGCCGGATGTCGAGCGAACGGCGCTGGTGCGCCACTGCGTGCGCATGTTCAACGCTGGCGCCAACCTGACGACGCCGCTGTTCGGCGTGGTGGTGCGCAAAGCCTACGGCCTGGGCGTGCAGGCGATGTGCGGCGCGAGTTCGCTGGTGGGATTCTTCACCGTGGCCTGGCCGACCGCGGAGTTCGCCGGCATGAACATCGAGGGCTCGGTGAAACTCGGCTACCGCAAGGAACTGGCCGCCATGGCAGACCCCGAACAACGCCGGGTGGAGTTCGAGCGCCGAGTCGCCGGCGCCTACGAAGGCGCCAAGGCGATCAACGCCGGGGTTGGCGGCGGCTTGGACGACGTCATCGATCCGGCGGACACGCGCAGCTGGATCGCCAGCAGCTTGAAGCGCCTGCCGCCCCGCTCGGCGCGCACGGAGAAGAAGTATCCGTACATCGACACTTGGTAGGCGCTGGCTGCCGGCGGCGCTGGTGATGGCTTGAGCGAAGCCAGCGCGCCGGCGGCGACGCACGCCGGC
Organism: Candidatus Azotimanducaceae bacterium; assembly: GCA_965199875.1. Classification (GTDB taxonomy): domain Bacteria; phylum Pseudomonadota; class Gammaproteobacteria; order Pseudomonadales; family Azotimanducaceae; genus VXYL01. Next base: position 2,567,243 of record OZ241346.1, read on the forward strand.
AACATCCGCACCGCCCTCGGCACGCTGGCGGGCGCCACCGCGATACTGGCGATCGTTGCCGTCTACGCCCCGGACGAGGTGCTGCGGGCGAACCTCTGGGCCATGTATCTGGCGCAGTACGCGCTGGTCGTCGGCATCCTCCTTCTGTTGCAGGATCGCTGGCTGTTCGTGCTGTCGCCCTCGTTCGTCACGCTTTCCTACATCAACTTCAACAACGTCCTCGGGTCGCTTTGTTTCAAGTTGGATCTCGTCTACTTCGAAAAGGACTACGTCGCCTACCTGGGTTGGCAGCACCTTGGCGAGACGGCCGCCCTGTTCTTGTATTTCAACCTGGCCGTCGTGCTGGTCTACTTTCTGGTCAGGAAGGACGGCAACGGGGTGCCGTTGGGGAAGAGTGTTCGGCCGGCGGAGGCCCGTCGGCCTGTCGAACTGATCTTGAGCCTGTCGTTTTGCGTTGGCGTCTTGGTGGCGTTCTCGACGTTCGAATGGGACTTGAGCGCCGTCGGCGCAGCGGCCAATTCCTCTCCGGTGGTTCGGGCGCTGGCCTGCCTGGCGATCGTTCTGGTGGCTGCCAAGCACTTGGGAAAGTGGCGCTATCTGGTCTATGCGGCCTTGCTGTTGTACATGTCGTCGATTTCCAGCGAAGACAAGCGCGACGCGATCTTCCTGATCGTGCCGGTGGTGCTGGTGGAGTGCATACGGCTTGGCCAGCTTCGTCTCGGGCTCAAGCTGCTGGCGGTGTCTGCCTCGTTGGCGGGCGTCGCGCTGGTGCTCGTCGTCGTCATGTCGATCCACCGTGGATACGGCGGCTACGGCACCGAGAGCTTCTGGGATGCCGTCGACCATGTGGCGGACTACGTGCAGTCCGACGACTTCCTGGGCTATCTGGGCAACAACCTGGAGTTCAACTACGCGTTCTTTCACGCGCACCAGGCGGTGGAGTACGTCTACGAAAAGCCGGAGCTGCTGCTGCATGGTTCCACCTTTGCCAAGGTGCTGTTCATCCACGTGCCGAGAGGCCTGTTCCCAGCGAAGCCGGACAGCATGTCGACGCACTACACTCGCTACCATGCGCCGGACTTGGAGGCGAGAGGCGCGTCCTGGATGTCGACGATCTACGCCGAGATGTTCTGGAACTTCCACGTTGCCGGCCTGCTTGCGCTGGCGGCCGTCTACTACCTGGCGAATCGTCTGTTCGTGGCGCTGGCGTACTGGCTGAGAGGCGGGCTCGCCTATCGCCAGCTGTTCGCCGTCTTCGTCTACTTCCACATGATGACGGTGGTTCGCGGCAACGGATTCGACGAGTTCTTCGCCTACATCCTGCTGGGCGGAGCGGTCGCGCTGACCGTCTTCGCCCCGGGGCTGGCCTTCTGCGCCTACGTGGGCGGAGAGCGGACGCCCGCCGTCAGCTTTGCGCGGCCGGTTGGCCCGAAGCCGGCGTCGGGGCGCCCGACGGAAGGCCGATGACCAGCGCCAGCAACACGGCGACAATGGCCGACCGGGGGTGCTGTAGCGCGACGAGCCCGTCGAGATTCTTCGGATCACGACCAAAACCGTGGTGATCCGGTGGGGACCCGGTTGACAAGCTCTATTCCTGCAACGCTTTCAGCAGCGCGTCCGGCGTATCGGAGTAGAACTGCACGTTCACTCGTGTGGCCATGTCGTCCGAAAGATCGAGCAGCGCCCGACGCGCCGACACCGGCATGAGCACGATGGCGGCCTGCTTCTCCACCGCCGCTTCCACGACGCCAACCGCGTTGGCGAGCGCATCCACGGAACCGCCGAGATTCAGGCTACCGACCGCGATCAGGCCGCCCTTGGCGCTCTTCTCCAGCAATGCGCCGCACAGGGCGAGCAGGATGGGCAAGCCTAACGCTGCACCGGAGCGGTCGTTGTCCATGGCGCGGAGCTGCACGGAGTATTCGTGGGTGCGCGGATCTCTGTCGCCCACCAGCTCCTTGGCGCGGGCGTAGAGATTCTGCTCCGCGTAACGGGCGCTCTCGCGGAACAGCGGCGGAGTCGGCGCGTTCAGTATCTTCAAGCCGTTGCCCGGCCCCGCCGTGGCTTCGATGCGGTACAGGCTGGCACTCGTCTCCGACCCGCCGGGGCTGATGCCCCAGAACTGGCCTGGGGGCAGCGGGTCCGGATCGATGGCGTCGTCGGTGCGCAGTTCGGGCGTGGCGACGAACTGCTCCACGCCATCCTCGCCGAGGGTGTAGCTGAAATGCGTGTTGCGGAACTCGCTCTTGAAGACGCGCTTCTGCTGTTCCTTCACGCGGCGGCGAACCTCCAGCGCGGCGCGCAGCAGCGGTTCGAGTTCGTTGTCCGGCACCTCCATCTCCGGGTCCGGATACAGGAGCTTCAGCAGGGCGCTCACCGTCTTGTTCACGGCGGTGATGTCGCGTCCGCTCAAGGCGCCGCCGTAGCGCAGGCGGCCCTGCAATGCCGGAATGCGGCTGCCGGTACGCAGCCGGTTCCAACATTCGGCCAGAAAGTCGCTCACCAAGCCGAAGTGCGGCGTGAAGTGTTCGTTGGGGTTGAGCTTGGGGAAGTCCCAGCCCGGCGCGTAGGCGTGGATGCGATCCATGAAGGCGGTGTCGCCGCGCATGTCCGCCGAGAGCGGGCTCAGCAGATGGCCGATGCGTTGCTGGTGCGCCACGTCCACGTCCAGATTGCCCACCATCACGATGCCGCCTTCGGCGCGGATGCTCTCCTTGCCGCGCGAAAACTCGCCGGATTCCATGTAGCCCTTGAGGATGTTCACGCCGTCCTTCTGATCGAATGAGACGCCGGAGATTTCGTCGAAGCACACCACGTCGTACTGGCACACCAGCCCGCGCTGGCCGCTGGCGTTGTTCACGAACATTTTCGCCACCGTCGCCTTGCCGCCGGAAACGAGGTGGGAGTAGGGCGAGATCTGTTGGAACAGGTGGCTCTTGCCGGTGCCGCGCGGGCCGAGTTCCACGAGGTTGTAATTTCTTTCCACGAACGGCGCCATGCGGAGCAGCGCGACGAGTTGCGCGCGCTCCGAGAGCGCATCCGGTTCCAAGCCAACGCTGCGCAGCAGCAGGCGTTGCCAATCCTCGCGATTGAACTCGCGGCGGCCGCGCTGCAGCGCATCGAGCAGGTCCGCCTTGGAGAGCTGAATGGCGCGCAGCGCCTCGATCTCGAAGGGGCGGCCGTTCTTCTCCAACGCGATGGCGGCATCGTAGCTCAGCGTGATCTCGGCGTAGAAGCCGTCCGTGAGCATCCGCTCGTGCTGTTTCACCAGCGCGTCTTCAACGCGCACGTCGCGCAGGGACAGGCTGGGCAGTTCGGCGATCAGCGAGTCCGTGCGGGCATCCAAACGCGCCCGCACGACGTCTATGAGCTTGATGGAGCCGCGTTCCCGCGCCCGCGCCTTGAACAGTTCCTCGGTGCCGGTGCGCACGGTGCGGTCCGCGAGCTGGCGTTCGACGATGGCCAGCCCTTCCTCGATCTCCGCTTCGTCCGTGGTGGCGCAGTAGCGGCCGAGCAGGAACTCCACGACGTAGGTGGGCACGGGGTACTGGCGGCTGTACTTACGCACCAGGTCCTTGCGCACGAGGTAGCCCTCGAAGACCGCTGCCGCTTGGCGATCCAAGGCATCGAGTTCAAGCGTCAATCTTCACCTCCGACAATCGTCGACTGCATGACCGCGCCGTCTTAGGGTGCTGGGAGCAGACCGGCCAAATCTTCGACTGCTGGGACCTTGAAATCCGAGTTTGACCGGGCATCGGACTCCACAGCTTCACGGGCTTGAGCCAACAGGCTCTGTCCATCCAAAGACGCAGGGGTTGGTTCGCCCGTGAGGCTTCGAGGGCGGTCGGCGATGGGATTGAGCATCTTCAGCAACTCCCAGTCGCGGCGTAGGGTCCACCCGCCTCCGTCGTTCTGCTGGGCACCAACCACTACCGGGCGCACGTCGCACTCCGTCACGCGATCCCGCACTACAAACACGAAGAGCGGCGCGTCCAGCTCCCGAACGGTGCTCACGGTCTCGTCGAGTTCGCAGCCGTCTCGCAGTGCGCGATCGACGACTCGCAGGCCCACGCCCGCCACATCCTGTCCCGGCTCGGGATGTGCCTCCCGCCCGAACAGCAGCTTGTAGTGTTCGACAATGGCGAAGTCGTCCTTCCACTCTGCCGGAGTCGAGAATTCCAACCGCTGGTTGGACTGGGATGGCCTTCGACCACGCACGGTCAGCATGGCCTTCACGAATGGCACCAGGTCCGGCAGGTCTACACGCGGAATCTCGCCAGCAATGTCGCCGAAGTCGAAACAGGCGGCGTGGCCGACTAGGCTGCGCACCGTCTCTACCGCGTCTTCGCCGCCGAAGGTGGCGGTCTGGCTGTCGAACCAGTGCCGTAGCGTGTCGCCTTCCAGTTTGGGGTGGGCATCGGAGAAGACGCTCGTGAACACACTGGACGACGCCATGCCAATCACGAGTTGGCGCATGTCTTCCGGGTCTTCCATGCCGCCCTTGAAGGCGAGCGTAATCCGCTCGAGCTTCTCGTCCAGCAGGTCCCAAATGCGGCTCTCCACCGTATCTGGGTTGCGAACAGTCACCACGTCCACGGGTTCCTTCTGGCCGTACCGGCTCAAGCGGCCGACGCGTTGATGCAGGCGCATCGGGTTCCATGGCAGGTCGACGTGGATCAGCGCGCTACAGTGCTCTTGAAGGTCAATGCCTTCACCTGCGGCTTCTGTCGACACTAGGAAGCGGACATCACCGCGGTTGAACAGCGCGGCAGCTTGGTGACGGTCTTGGCGGTAGGTCGTCACATCGCCGGCCTGATTCGACACGCCTTCAATGTAGCCATCGCCGTTGATGAACGTCACGCTGCCGTCCCCGTAGCGGCGCTTGAGCGCCGTCATGACGAGCGCTTGCGTAGCCTTGTATTCGGTAAACATGAGCACCGACCTGTCGTCGAACGATCCATCGATGATCTCGAGGATGCGCCCGACCTTCGTCTCGCTCGAGACCTCGTTGGCGGCTTCAAGGAGTTCCTCAATGGCGGGGATCTCGTTCGGATTGAGCCTGACCTTCCCGACGACCTCGGCGATGCGCTCTTCCAGCTCGCTGATCTCGTCCAAGCTAGCAGGGTCGTCTTCCTCCCTCAGCTTGGCTATGCGCTCCTGGTCAGCTTGCGCTCCCGCAAGATCGTCCTCTGCGCTCTTGAGCCGCGCCAACCGTCCAGTCAAGGCACGGCGCACCGCGGCGACCGAGCTCGATGCCAGCTTCTGCATAGTGATCAGCGTCAATATCGCGGTGCGTCGTTCGCTTTGACCAAGGCGCGCCGCGTAAGCCTTGCCGCTTGCAATGAAGTCGGTGAGCTTGTCGTAGAACCTTTCCTCTTCGGGCGAGTAGGCATAGGTCTCGCGCCGAGTCGCCACCGGCGTGAACAGCCGCTCGCCCACCATGTCCGTAACGCACTGCTTGTTGTTGCGGATCATCACACTACGCAGCTTAGCCAGTTGACCGACGAGCGGTACTGAGGGGTCAAAGTCGTCTGGGCGAAGCAGCTTCAAGAGCGACAGAAAGCCGTAGTCCTTGCCGCGATGCGGCGTGCCGGTGAACAGAACCAGAGACTGAATGAGGCTGCGCTGCTGCAGGCTCTCCGCAAGTTGATATGCAAGTGTTCGTCTCCCGTCGTCGTCCACATTCATGTGGTGGGCTTCGTCGACCAGCACGAGGTCCCAAGGATCGGCTTCGTGCATGCGTTCCCAGCGCCCCGCCTTGTCCAGCCGAAGCGTCTGCGCCGAAGCCACTACGCGATCATGCGTGTTCCAGTAGTCGCTGGTCGCCGTGTCCGCATCGGCAACGTACCGCGAGACGCGGATGTCGAACATCTCACGCAGCCGTACCTGCCACTGCTCCACCAAGCTCGCCGGTGCTAGGATCAACAGTCTGCGCACCTTCCTGGACGACAGCAGCGGCGTGAGGATGAGACCAGCCTCAATGGTCTTGCCCAACCCCACGTCGTCTGCGACCAGCCAGCGAGCGGGCCACTTCTCCAACACGCGCTTGCAGACCCACAGCTGGTGCGGCAGCAGGACGATGCGGGACCGCGCAAAGACGCCCCATGCGTCGTTCACCGAGCGGATGCAATGCGCGAGGATGCGGGCAACGACCGGAAGCGTCGGATCGCACCGGCCTTCGGCCAACCGAGTGGCGAGGTCGTCCAGTTGCTCTACTTCGCTGGCAAGGCACTCCTCTAGGCCGTGGCCAAATCGAACGACGACGCTTTCGCCTTGGTCGACGACCACTTCGCCGCGACCAAAGCCAGCGTGGCGAACGTTGTCTCCTGGATTGAAGCCGGTCATCGTCTGTTGCTCAGCCTCTTGTACCCACTCGGTGCCTGATGATCGCTTTGGCCTCCATCGTCAGGTTGCCCGTTTCGAAGGTCTGTTCCAAGCGTCCGCGGAAATGCTTGTTGTACCAATCCACTTTCTCGTCCCGATCCGCCACATACTTGGGGTCGTCCATCATGCCCCAGTGCTCCCAATACCAGTCTTCGCGGTCGCCGTGGATAGTGAAATCTGGATCCTTGGAGCTTCCATCCGGCGCAGACAAGCGTGTCGCGTGTTCATATTCCACGCCCTGCTCGAAGAGCAAGTTGGCAATGACCATCTCTGACTTCGACTCTACCCAGTCGCCCTTCAACGTGTTGTATTCGCCCTGAGCTAGGCCCCATTCCCGTCTGAGATCCTCGTTCTCGCGCTTGGCAATGTGACGAAGCGGTATGTCAAACGAAAGAAAGAGATGCGGTCGTATTGCATCAAGCCGGCCGTCCTTTTGGAGAAATTCGTGGATCGCCTGCGACTTGGCAGAAGCGCTGGAGTTGTTCTCTATCGACAATCCAAGTGGACGGAGAAGACCCAACACGCGACGGGCGGGCACATAGCAGTCTTTGGCTAGGTGGCTGCTCGGGTCCAATACACGAAGGCGAACCAGTTCGCGCAAACACCAGTGGAAACCAAGTCCCAACGGCATCGGAGGTGCGTCGAACGACGCACCCGCACCAGACAGAGCGTCGTCGGCGCGAGGTGCAAGCACACGCTGTGCGCTATAGAGCCTTTCAGGTCTACGGGCGGAGGAAGTGATCAACGTCTGGTACTTGTTCAAGTGCCTGCTGAGTTGGTAGATCGTCGGAAACAGGGAGAGCCACAGCCGGTAGTCCAATCGATCCATGGCTTCGTCTTGCCAGCCACGCAGCACGTCCATCCAGGCCTCGTCGTTCGCCGGCTGCAGAAACACACTCCACCAACCTCGCTGGTGGGCCAAGTCCAAGAATCCTCGGTGTTGAACGTCTTGCGTTCTGCCAAAACTCTGGCAGGCACCGAGAATGAGGAGCGCGAGCCAATGTTCCGAAGAGTTGCTCTGCAACGCGAGAGCCAGATCGTTGCGCAGCCAGCTAGGCCAGCATTCTTCCTCGTGCCGGTCTATCACTTCCTGCCGTTTCCGGTCGTCCGCCCACCAGTCGGCTAGACGCCGGAAGAACGCATCGGCATCAGCGCCTTCATCGCTTGGCAGCGGTTCAACGTCCGTACCCTTGGGTTTAAAGCGATCGGGGAAGAGCGTGCTGAGCAGGCGATTCCGTTCCCAAGATTCCTTGCCCAAGCCTTCGAGCAAGACCACAACGCTGTCGTACTCGGCCAGCCAGGTTGGGCGCTGTGGAATACCATGGATGTTGGCGAGGACCTTGGGTGCCAGCAAGCCGTCCATCAAGTATAGAAGAGCTGCTGGCCGTCTGTTGCTCGGCAGGTCACGGATCCATTCCGCCATCGCCGCGGCGTCGGCGTGATGCGCCCCTCTGAGCCATCGGAAGACCTTCAAGTCGTCGTCCGTTCTGATGTACGACGAATCGAGGCGCCAGCACTCAGGCGCGAACGCAGACCGCAGCACTTCGTCGGCAACTTCTGTGTCCGATCCTTCTGCCATCGGGCGGCCCAAGTCGTTGGGCAGCAAGAGCTGCCGCAACGGTCGGTACTCACCTGCTGCCGAGCGTGCGACGACGTTCCGGTGCCAATCGGCAGCGTCGTGGCTCCTTAGGAGGTCTTCACGACCAATTGGTCGCAACGTCCGCAGGCGCTCTGGCGTGAGCCGATGGTTCCACGCCTTGGCCAGCTCAGCGACCAATTGGTGTGGCAAGAGCTTGGGCGTGTTGTAGCCCGTCTGATCGAGCAGCGGCTGCAACAGCTTGGCGACCTCATCGGACACCGCGTGGTGGTTGCGGAACAGGTTTGCCAGGTCTTCGTCTTGCTGCGCCATCTCGGAGAGCGCTCTACACCAGCGCTGGTCGAAGTCCTGCGCGACTTCGACGCGCACGTTGGGCGTGAGCTGCGGCAACTGACGGTGGAAGGGTGCAGGCAGGCCGGTGGGCACTACCGAACGTGCTCGGACCCAGCCGGACAGGCCCCGGCCGTAACTGTGCAGTTCGCGCAAAAAACGTCGGCGCTTGGCGTCTTCGGTGTCTAGACCTGCCGCCAAGACGCGCCACAGAGAGGTCACGAAGTCATCAGCCACATCCGGTGGTCCGCCGGCATCGTGCAATCGTACCAAGCCGTGTGCCAACGACTCTCCCAAGGCTGTCGCCGCTCGCAGCGTGGCTTCGTCGTCCAAAGACACGTGCGTTCGCCCGGGGTCCAACTTGAACGGCCCGTTGATGGCATAGCCGCAACCCCAGCCTTCGCCAGTTGGCACGACGTTCCAGAGGAATGGCATCCCTTGGGAGAATCGGGTTGGCACACCCTCACGGATGCCCACGGCTAAAGCCAAGGTTCCCAAGTGTGGTTGGCCAGCTTCGGAAGGCTTGAATCGCAGCACTCGCCACCGGCCATCCTCCGTGGGCAAGGCGGTTGTCGCACCGATGGACCAGCCAGGTGCCCCATCAATCGGCCTGCCATCGAAGGCGTGGCGGCCTGGCGTGGGGCCACCTTGGACGATCACCTCCCGGATCTCTCGGGCAAAGACGCTCAACAATGGACGTGCGTGGTCGAAGCGGCCAAACGCTCGCTCAAGCAAACGCACTGGTTCCTCATCTGACCGCAATGGCAGCCGGACTCGAGTGCCAAGTTGCCCCCCTTCCGAGGGCACATCGTCCTTCGGTGCCTCCTGTGGTAACAGGCCGCCCGCGATGGAGAACGACATGAATCCGCTGACGACGGAAGGATGTTGAGAGAGCAGGTGAACTGACTTGAAGCCGAGACCGAATCGGCCTGTCGTGGCGTAGGTGCCAGATTGCCCTAGGGACTCACCCGGCTTGCCGCTCAGGTTCATGAGCATCATGAAATACAGGTCTTGATCCCACTGACGTTCCTTGCCTGCGGGAAAGGCGCTGCCACCGGTCTCGTTGATGGGGCGCCCATGGTGTGTCACATCGATGATGTGCGTGTCGCCTTCTTGGCGGACCTCAATGACGAGCCTGCAAGCGTTTGGCGGCAGATCGCCGCCCTTTAGCTCAGCCGCCTGAGCGAGTGCATCGTCGGCGTTCTGGGCGAGCTCCAGAAGGACGCTCGCCTCGCTGTAGCCGTTGCTGTGCATCTTTCGCTGAATTCGGTGCCAGAGGAAGCCGTGGTGCTCCGGTGCTTCAATTTGCTTCGCCAGTTCATCAAGCGCCTTCTGCTCGCGCTTTCGTGCAGCCTCGGAGGCGTCGGACCACCCCATCTGCCGCAGCTCGTATTGGGCCACTTCCGCCTCTTTCAGCTTGCCCTGCAAGACCTCGTGGTCGTTGACGTCGATCTGGCGCAGGGTCAATGGCAGAGTGGCGAGAATTGCCGCCCTAGCCGGGGCGATGTCCGTGGTGGAACTGCGCCACTCGGCCGAACCCTCGCGAACCTTTTGCCGGTCTCCGCCTAGGTGCTTGACCGCCCACTGGTCTACAGTGCTGCCAAGCAGGTCAAGCAGTTCCTTTGCGCTTCGTTGCCCGGGTCTTGAGTCGCGCAACCTCACTTCCCACCACTTGTTGTGCGGCGACAGACCAGAGAAGCGAGTCGGTTCCCAGAGGACGGGATCCACAGCGAACAGCGTCTCGCTAGCGGCCGCCTCCATCTCCACGCTATCGCCCAGGACGCTGACCGCGGATACGGTCGCGCCGTCGGTTACGTCCGGAGACACATACACGCTGACCGTTGCTGCCGGGTTGTCACCCTCCGAACCGAACATCCGGTGGCGCTGCACCGCCAAAGACACGCCGCCCAGCCACTCCTTCGCCAGCTTCTCCGCGCTCCCCTTCGGACTGAGACCAGGCCCAAGCAGCGCTAGAAACGAGCCGACCGCAGACGGACGCACGCGATTGCGCCACGGTTCAAAATACTCCCTCAGAGTGTCCACGCTCGCGCTGCTTGGTCGTTGATCACGCACGGACGTTCCGGGCGGAATGGCCGTCGCTTCATCCAAGGCAAGCGGTTCCCGAAGCTCGGCAAGCACGAGGTGTCGTCGAGCGACGCCGCTGGCCGACTTGGCAACCGTGCTTGCCGGATGCCAGTTCCCGTCTTGCGTAGGCAAGTCGATGCGGGGCAACACACCTCTGCTAAAGCCGCTCTCGGTGGCGAATCCCCTCAGCAGTTTCGCGAAGGTACGGCCTCCCGCGGAGTCCTTCGGCGGGCGTTCTCCAGAGACGGCTTGAAGCATGGCGATCTGCCGGCCTACTTCGACCTGTCCACAGAGCTTCTTGGCAACAGCCACCAGAAGCTTCGTGGTGTCGTGGTCATCCTGTGCCTGACCTCTCAAGACATCGTGGAACGTGGCAATCAGTTCCCATCCTCTGTGTTCGCGAACGAGCGCGGTCGCCATCGCGTCGGTGACGAAGTCCGCGTCTACAGTGGCCGCATCGTGAACGATGGCGTAAGCGCCGTCGGCCGCTCGAACGGCCTCTTGCGGGGTGAGCGCCCGTTCGACCCTTTCGAGTTGCCGTATGCGCGAAATGCCTCCGTGTATTCTTCGTACGATCGCCTCGCCTCGACTCCAGAAATCGCTGTCGATGTCCGCCGGCAGTCTTCGTCCGCCGAGCGCTCCGGCTTCTCCTAGTTCGCGTAGAACGCTCAACACGGCGTCGGGAGCAACGATGAGATTGTCTGGCGCACAGCCGCCGCCTTTGCAGGGCAACCACATGCGTCGTCGAAGAGCGTCGCGCAAGTCCTGGTCTTGCGGCAGGTCAACGTCTCCTCCCCGGCGCAGCGCCTTGATGATGTCGTCCGCGAACTGTTCCGGAGCACCGTCCTCCAACATCAACCGGAGCACGTTGCTCGTGGTCAGCTCCGGGATGGAGTCGTACAGATGTTCTACTGCTGACTCTGGGGCCAGTATTCTCAACCGAGATTTGAGTGCTTGTGGAATGGCGGGCAATTCGGTGGCTGGCACAGTTCGATACGTCTGCCCATCCACGACCGCAGCACGGGGCCCGTCGCGGCCGCGATGCAGCGGAAGGTCGTACCAGCGCTGCTGATCTTCGTAGGTCGGGCCATACAGGCTTTGAAGAAGATGCAGGGCGTCGTTGTCGTCAAGTTCTGCCCACATCGTGGCGTCGCGCGAAGCGCCGCATAGGTCATGAAACGCTCGCGTGCTCGCCGGCGAGATCGACAGGGCTTCTCTGACTTCCGGGTTCCATTGTTGAACCAACGCCACCAGCTCTTCTGGGATTCCGGCGCTTGAGCCGCGAGAGAGCCGCAGCAGGATGTCCAGCGTGCGACCTTCAGCGGTGCTTTGGCCAAAAAACATCCTGAGATCGGCTTCTGCGGCACGGCCGGCAAGCAACGTGCGTATGGCCTTGGAGACGTACTGCTCCTCTGGTTGCTGGGCGATTCGCTGCAGCACCGCCTTGCGCTTTAAGGGTGGCGCGAACGAGGGTGCGCGAACTATAACTTTCGCCAACTCGGCGTTTGTCGGCGGTGGCAGGTGCTCCGCGCCGGGCGGCTGGCGACCTACGAACCAAGCGCACTCTCCAAGCGCATCCGCCAAGTCGCCAACGGCACTTTTTGGATCAGGAACCGTTGGAACGTCGGCACCAGCAAATGCCCGGCCAAGACGAACTTGGCGGTGCAGCTCGGCGACGGAAAGCGGCGTCTCTACATCGCCCGGCAGCCGTGCGGCGCGAATCAGTGGCAGCGACTCCAAGTCTCCAAGCGAGCGGTCCGCGCGTCGTACCGCAAACAACGCCTCTGCCAGACGCAGCCGGGTGTGTTTGGCATTGCCGGAAAGGTCTTGGTCGGTTAGCTGCTTGCCGACGGCCTGGAGCGCACGATCCAAGCGGCCCGGATCTGGGGCGCTCTGGGTCTGATTCTCCTCCTGAAACAGGCCAGGGAACAGGCCGTTTCCGAACACGCCTTCCCTAGCCAACGCGCTTACGCCCTGCAACGCTTCCGCGTCGATGGGTACCAGCCAGTTTGGGGGCAACGCCTGGCTAAACTGTCGCCACGCCTCTCGCAGTCCTTCCCGATCCTCTGTCGGCGCACCGATCGCACCCCGCAGAGCTCCTTCCCCGACCTTGGTTCCCAGCCAATCGGCAACCAACATGGCGCGACCATCGGTTTCCGCGTCGCCGGCGAGGGTGTGGCGAATCAGTTCCGCGATCCAGTTCAACGACGATGCGGACTGAAACACATCGTCAGACACGCCGCGTAGGAGGCGTTCAAGATTGCGGACCGGCCAAGGCACGGCATCGCCTGTCGCCAAGCGCGGCGAGTGTTCGTCAATGACCAAGAAGCCGTCCGAAATACTCTGCCAAGTGGCCGCAAGTGCTCGGCGGACTTCTTGAGGCGCTTTCGTCCAACGGGGAACGGACAGCACGCGTTCCCCGTGGCTTGGGTTCCTACACACCCAGGACACGCCATCCACGGTCGCTCGCGGCAAGAGCAGGTCGCGGCGGCAAACCGCATCCAAATGGTCGCCGACGATCCCAGAGCCCACTTGGCGGAGCAGGTTGCTCGCCACGTTCTGGTCTTCCTTCGCAACCACACGCTCGAGGACGCTCGGCAGCAGAGGCAACAGCAGCTCATCTCGCATGGCCGCGTTCCAAGCGGTACGCACATCGCTTGGGCTGCCTTCATTCTCGTCCATGACGTCCGTGACACCCGGAATGGACTTCCGATCCTGAGAAGGCCAGAAATAGCCGTGCAGGACGATCTGCCACGCGGGTGGGTCGCCGAACCTCTCCGCGATTCGAGCATCAATGGCACTCTTCGTCGGGTTGGATTCGTCGGTGAGCGGCAGATAGGCGGCCCACCGCAGCCGAAGGCCAAGCCTTGCTGGTGCTTCGGCGACTGGATGCAGGACCGTGAGCGCTGCATGTGCGAGGCCCTTCTGAGGAACACGCCGATGCCTGCCATCGCGCCACACCGGTACCGTTGGCCAATCTTCCCGCGCTCGTTCGCGCCGAAGCTGTGCCGACCCAACTGCCTCTGCGCCCGTGACGTGCCACTGAGAATCGTCGGCGTAGACCGTGCCTGCAAACGGGCGAACTTCGTGCCGATCATCGCTGCGGTACCTCCCCACCCACTTGGCGTCCGCCGGTCGGTACACGCAAGCGATCGGCTCTCGATGACGGATTTGATCAAAGTGACTGGCCTTGGTTGCAGCAATACGTAGCAGGTGGCCGCATTGAACAAGTGAAAGCGCCAGCGATTCCGTCTGCCCTCCGCTGAACCACGGATGGAAGTTGCTTGGTGCTATACGGTCGGTCTTGATGCCGTACAACCCGCCTTCCCGCTCGCCACGATCCAGATGCTCGGCGCACCTCAAAGGCAGCCAGAGCAACAAGCCGTCGTGCAGGCCATCGAGAAGCTCTTCGGCCGTACTGTTCAGCCGCCCTCTGTCGCGACCATCCAGACCGTCCCAGTCTGGATGGATCGGGTCTCCATCCGAGTCGCCCGTTCCAATCCATGGGTTGAGAACGCCCTCAGTCCTGCTCGAATCTATGGCACCGACGTATGCGAACGCTTCGCAAATATGGAATACGCTCTTGAGCCCTAGGCCGAACGTGCCGACTTTGCTTGCGTCGTCCTCCTTCGAGCCGCCAACAGCTTGATGCAGCGCATCGGCATCGGCATTTGAGAACGGGCCGTTGTTTGCTACAAGCAGCGCCGGCCCGCGCAACAAGCTGTTCGCGGCATCGGGCATCCCTTGTTCAAGCAATACGAACTCGACGTGCGTAGCCTCGGCATCGTCTGCGTTCTGCACCAACTCTCGAATGATCGTGCGCGGGTCGCTGTAGACATCCTTGAGCAGGCTCTGGATCGCCTTCAACTCGCGGAGCGGCCCTCCAGAGATGCCTCTGCCCACTCGCGTCGTGTCTTCGGCCACTCAGGATGTCCCAGCCGCACGCGGGGCAGGTTCCGACCAAGCTGGTTCGTCAGGCGCTATGCCGTACCTGCCGAGGTTCACGATCTTCACCTGATCGTCTCGATCTCAACATCGTCCAGGACGACCTGCCGCCAAACGCGATCCGCCGTATACACCGTGCTCTGGGTGTCGATGCCCAAAGCAAGGCAAGCTCGATCGCCCAAGGACAGGCCAAGGGCGGCAGTACTCTGTCGCAACCCGCCAGCGATCTCCGCTTGTACCGTAGTGAACGGCAGGATCGCCAAGCCGAGGAGTTGGATGTTCGCCCTGAGCGCTTCGATTTCCTCGGCTGTTGCCTCGGCCTTCTGGACGACTTCCGCCCAGTTCACGGTCGAGATAACCGCTTGGCCGAGGGCGGCCCTTACAAGGTCGGCACCTGCTTCGCCTTGCAGATAGGCGAGTAGGGCGGAGGCGTCCAACACCACACTCAAGACGACTCTCCACGGGCTTCCTCCCGTCGCTCGGCAATTAACTCGTCTGCAAGGCTTCGCCCCTCGAACTGTCGAAAGAAGCTGTGCAGGCGCTTCTCTGCCGCCTCGGCTGGCGCAACGACCGCACGGCCGCCTGTCGGCATCTCGCCCAGCGCCGACGCAGTCTGATGGGCGATCGTCGGCTCGAACAACCCGGCAAGCACACGCTTAACCTTGTCCAGCGCATCGTCTGGCAGTGCGTCTACCAAACGGTGAATTTGTTCCCTCGCTGTCAAGTCCATCACCCCACTCGATCTCTTCGCAGCGCCCGCACTGTATGCTGTGGTGGCGGGCGAGTTCAAGCGTCAATCGTCACCACCTCCGACAATCGTCGACTGCCTTGCAACCACGTTGCCGTTCGCATCCAAAACGACGATGGCGGCGGTTGCGCCTTCCAAGTCGTCGTTCGCCACCAACAGGCTGGCCGCGCCGTCGTCGTCCAAGCGCCTCGGTTGGCCGAGCGTGGAATCCGCGTTGCCCACTTGCGTTCGCAGCGCGACGGACAACCCCGGGGCCGCCTCCACGCGCACCCGACACCGCAAGCCCGTCCAAGCAACATTGACGATGGCTGGCGCCGCATTCCCGCTTGCGCCAGCCGTTACGCGAAGGGATGGCACCAAGCATTCCTGCAGGCTCAGGCCGCCGTGCGCATACGCGTTGTTGGCGACGAAGCAGGCGATGCCGGGGCCGATGGCTACCCGCTCGTGGGCGTTCCAATGCCACGGCACGGTCGGCACTGCCACTTGCGACGTGCCGGCGATGGCAGCGCACCGCGACCAGCGGGTAGTGACCAGATAGCGCGGCAGTTCCACCTTCGGCAGCCCGCCGGGCAGCCACAGCCAGCCGTGGTCGGTGACGACGCGTACTTCGCGCCAACCGGCGTCCAGCAGAACGGCGATGCGTTCCAGCAGCAGATCGATTTGTTCGCCGATGTGCGCCGCCAACTTGCCTTGGGCCGAGTGGCCCAGCTTGTCTAGCTGGCCGTCTTCGGTCCACGCCAAGCCGTTGGGGTCGCCGGCGGCATCCGCGGCGAGATACTGCACGCCAGCGGCATCGAGCAGCTTGCGGAAGCGGTCCGTCGAAAGCGGTTGCTTGGTTGCCGAGACGTCTGGCTGGAAGTTCTCGCCGAAGGCACCGCCTTCGAGTTGATCGGCAATGGGCGAGCAGGCGGGCTTGGCCGTTGCGGTAACGCTTGGCAGCGCGGCCCATCGGCTGGAAACGTCAACGGCGCGGCCAGCGGCTTCCAGCTTGCGGACCAAGCGCCGGGACACGTCGAAGCGCAAGCCGTCGGCAAAGAGAAACACGGTGCCGGGCTGGGCGGATTGGTCGGCGCCAGCCCGTTCATCCGCGCTTAGCGGCGTGTTCTCCGCCAAGCCTTGGAGATGCCGCGCTGCCGCATCCAGCCACGGGCCGTAGATGGCGTTGAGCGCTCCGCCCACCGCTTGTGCATCGGTGTTCGACTTCACCGCCGCCATGCTGTCGAGCGCGGCGAGGTCCACCTGCCATGCGCCTTCGGCGTAGCGAGCCGCCATGTCTTGCGGGGAGACGCCGCCGAGCTCGCTCGCCGCGCGTTCGGCAACCAGCGCCAAGTGCCCGATAGCAACCGCCAATGGCGACTGCCCCAGTCGCGCCCAAGGCCAATCCCGGCGCTCGGCGTGCGTGCGCTCCAAGTCCAAAATCGCGCTGCGGGCAGCGGCGGCAGGCAACTTTCCCGTATCGGCCAGCCCGTGCCGCAATGCGGCTTCGTCGTCGTCGTTGCATTGCGGCCAAGACGACCGCGGCTGCGCCAGCATGTCTGGCATCGCTTGGTGGAGGAGCGCCGGCAGGTTCGGATACAGGCTTGGCGCTTCCTCGAACCGCCGCCACACCGCATCCCACGATGCTTCGCGCTCGCCAAGCCGCTCTGCCGCTTCCACAGCGCCGTCGCCATCCGGGTGGAAGCCCAGGGCCGCCTTGCAGCGGGACGCGAACGCCTCCCAACGCTGCGCGTCCCATGCGGCCTTGGTTCCTTGCGGGTCATTCAGCCATACCAACACGTCGCGGGGCAGATCGTCGGTGAGCAGGCGGTCGAAGTCCTCCGCTTCCAAGCGCTTTCCCGCGAGTGCGCTCACCGGTGTGGCCGCCAGCTCGGAAAGCGCCCTCGACATCGCTTGGCGGCTAGCGGCGTCGCGAGCGACATCAAGGCCCAAACCGCCGTCGTTGGACGCCAAGAACGCTTCCACCGTCCAATCCTTGCCGTTCTTCTGCGTCCAGCAGACGCCTCGATACTGGAGTTCGACCAGCGGCCGCAAGTGCGCGGGGCAGGTCTCCGCGGCGCCCAGCGCCTGCCGCCCGACGCCCGGCAGGTAGAGCAGCGGTACGGCACCAGAGCCAACGGTCGGTTCGTCCAGAACCCCATCGACGATGCAGCGCAGCCAGATGGCCGGGCCGGTGTTGGTGGACGGTTCGTAATCGCCGAGGGTGAGCAGATGCGGAATAACGCCGCGCAGTCTGGGAACGACGGCCTGCCACAGCCCTGCGCTGTCCGTCCACAGGATGGCGGCGGGTCGAACCGCGTCGTTGGGGTTGTAGACGGCGGCGGCCTCGATCGCCGCCTTCAGCCGGTCGATTACCGTGTCGCTGCTACTGTCCATCGCTTGATGCCGCATAGATCGTCAGCCGCAGTTCCGAGTGGTCGAACACCCTGATTTCTGGCTCTCTGCCCGAAAGCGCCGTGCTGTTGTCCAAGATGATCGGCATGCCTTCGCCGCGCCGTTCCATCATGTGTTGGCGCGGCGTGGTCAGCCACTGCTCGTCGGGAATGGGGCACCGCCCCAGCAGACTGCAAATGGCGTCATTGCGCGCGGACTGACGGTAGCGCAGGCTCTCGACAGTAAGCGAGTTGGGGATGCCGCCCGGCGAGTAGATTTCAAGCCGGTTCTCGAACATCCGCAGCCGCACCTTGGAGCCGTGGATGGAGTAGTCCCGATGCGCCACGGCGTTGACGATGGCCTCGAAGACGGCCTCCAGGTCGTATTGGGGCATGTCCGTGCGGCCGAGGTTCTTGACCGCGGCCGTCTTCATGTTCCTCGCCACGAATCGGCAGGCATCAACGACCTGACGATCCAGCGGCCCGACCGCATCCAAGGCGTCGAGTTGATAAGGGTTGCTGGGCGAGCCGACGCGAATGTCGTCGCCCCGATACGCGACGGCCTGCACAAAGGCGTTCGGCAACCAACGGCGCGGATCGTCGCTGGCCATGAGGACGCCGGCGACGGTGGGCTTGGCAGCGCCATCCGCGCCGAGTTGGGCCAACCCCAGCTTGGCGAGGAACGTGGGGGCGTCATCGCCCGAACGTCGCGTGCCGAAACGCGACCACAGCGACTGGTTCAGGTCTTCCGCACGGGCGCGCGGCACGGCTTGTTCGTCGAACGGCGTCAAATGCTGCTCGCCACGCTCGTTGAACAGCCGCGCCAGCAGGTTCGGCGAAATGGTGCGCTTGGAATCCGCCACGCGGTGCATGTAGCCGCCGGGGCTCCGATGCACGAACGAGCTGCGCGGCACATCCACCTTGACGACCGCAACCTCCTCGCCGGTGCTCGACGGCAGCCGAAGGCGATCCACAACCACATGTTCTAGCGCCGGTTCGATGGCGTCCATGCAGATGTCGCGAACACGCTGCACCACTACATCCAGATGCTCCAAGGGTATGCCGACGACCTCTCTCGTCCTGTCCGACACGCCGAGGATGAAGACGCCGCCACGGCCGTTGGCGAAGGCCGCCAGCTCGTCGGCGAGAGAGTTGGAGTGGGGGCCTGCCATCTTCCCGCCGGCAAAGCGCACTTCCTTGAACTCGAGAAAGGAGCTCTCGCCGAGGCGGATTTTTTCCATCAGTTCTGCCTTGGCGTCAAGCATCGTGTAGTGCGCTCGTCGGAGCTTCGGTGGTTCCAGCCAGCTGCCCTTCGCAGAAGATGAATCTCGCGGGCCTCCTTGAGATTTGCTGGATGAGCCCCTCTTTCTCTGCCCGCGCCAACCACGTCCTCACTTGGCTTGGCACGAGGCCAAGCGCCTCTTCCACATCTTTGGGCTTGAAGCTGCCGCCAGCGACTCGTGGAAGCCGCTTGCGAAACTCCGCGTAGAGCGAGTCCTTCAAGTCGATGCCAGTGCCGATGTGCGGGGCGGCCAGTGCGTGACCAGCGGACGTTGCGTCGCTAGCCGATTGTTCCGGGGCCGGCTTCTTGGCCTTCCTTGCCAGCTGCTCGACTTTGGTTACATACAACGTCTGACCGTCCGACGTTCGCAACCGCCATGCCTTGACAGCTATGGACTTGGCTATCGGCTTTGGATCGGGAAGCGCAGCTACATGGGCCGTGTACTCCCGCTCCAGCGCCACTTCCATCGAGTTCGCCAAGAGATCGGAGAGTATGGACTGCGCGGGCCGCGCAGGTTCGACTGGAACATCTTGCGCTCCCTCTGGCCCTTGTGCGAGGCGGAAAGCCATCTTGCGAAGATAGTCCGCATCCTGCACTTTCAACCAAGGCGACGGCAGCCACTCTTGTCCCGCCAAACACCCCATCAAGCCGCCGACCATTGCCGCGAGCGTGTCCGTATCCGCCCCTCTCTCAAAGGCGGGCCTCAATATGCCTTGGACGGGCTGCGCGGCATGGCGAGCAACAAGATAGGCGGCAGCTGCGGCACTGCTAGTACCAGCCCCCTTGGTGCGACCGAAACAACCAAGGTCTTTCAGCACCGCGTGGTCGTCGGCAAGGGCACCTTCCCGCAGCCCTTGTCGCGCCTTCTCAAGCAACACGCGCATCTCTTGCGCCGTCTGATCCCAGATCGCCTCGTAGCGCGACGCCGTGGCAAGTTGGGCCGCGTCCAACCAGGCGCCGCCGGTTCGATCCGATTGGGGGAAGTCGCCCCATGCGTGCGCCTCGTCGATCAGCAGTTCCAACAGTTCGCCGAAACCGAGCGTCGTGTTTCTGCGCAACAGCCACCAAGCGGCGTAGGCATAGACCGTTGCGCCAATAAGCGCACGCGGATGCCCGTGGGTGGCCGTACCGTCTCGCACGACATCGTGCAACAGCGCATCTGGCCGCCCTTGCTCCGCAAGAAACAGCGCGTGCGGCAGCACTCGCATCGCCACGCCATTGCCCCCTGCGTCGAAGTACTGGCGAATCCTCGCTTCCTTGCTTGACCGCCAAGGGGGGCAACCATCCACCCAAGCGTCGGCCGCGCGCTTGGTGGCACCGCCGCCACCCCGCTCGTAAAGGGGCCAGAGCGGTAGTTCCATGCGTGTGAGCGCCTTCCACCATGCTGGCCCGTAATTCGTTCGGCAGCGGGCGACCGCCAAGGCGAGTTGCGTGTCGTCGCTGTAATCGCCGGCGTGGATGACTTCCTCGAACGGCCGGTACCTGCCGCCGCTGCGGCGGGTCCACTGCGCGAATTCCACATGGGCCGCACTGCTGGGGGATTGGCCACAGATGTTTCTCGGAAACTCTTGCGGCCAGCCTAGGGCATCGCCCGCCGCGAGCGCCAAAAGAGCGCCTTCGGCCTTTTCCAAAGGCACCGAGAACTGGCGCGGTTGGGTTGCGTCCGTTGGCATCGGTCTCCTCACTTGAACTCTGGTTCTGCTGGCGTTCTACCGGTCCGCAGCAAGCTGCTGAGCCAGCTGGGGCTGTAGAACTCGGGAACGACAAAGAACCGAGGCACCTTGCCGCCCGAAATCTTCAGTCTCAGGGCCTCCTGCTTCACTTGCGCTTGGTCTCTAACGGCAACGCCAATGACATCATCGTGCCGAATTACATCGGGGACCAGCACTTCGGCCTGTTCATCCGTGGGCAGGAAGGCAGGATGATGCGGCCCGCGGAGATAGGTGCGGTTGCCCTCAACGGATTGGGCGAACAACCCTCGAAAGGCCGCAGATCCTTCGTCGACGGACCTCCCATAGCCCGCCGCAGCATTGCGGGGGCAGAACTTGGTGCCTGTGCGCCACAGGTAGTGACTCTTGATGAAGACCACGACCCAATCTGGGAACAGCATCTCTTTCTTGCGAGCCGTTCTGAAGTACCATGCGTTCGGGTACTGAATCGAGCAGCACAGATGACCCGTGTACCCGTCGAGACGCTCGACGTCAGTGGGGTTGAAGACCGTCTTCTCGTCGGCTTTCAGGTGGTGCGATGCCAGCAGTCCGCGAGGATCGGACGCAATGTGCGCCAGGTTGCGGGAAGGTGTGAAGTGGCACAGGCGCGTGATCCCGCGCCCCTCGGCCTCGCTCCTAATCGCAGAAATGATCTTGGTCATCGCTGATACAGCCCCGTTGCCGTGGGCAGCAGCGGCGTAATCTCCCCCGAGTGCGTGAGCACGAGCGCGAATCTGGCTCGCGTGATGCCAACGTACAGAAGACGCGCGTTGCGAACGGCTGCTTCGTTTCGGCCTAGGAGTGAGACGTCGTCAGGATCGGGCCAGCGGTTGCTCGATAGGAACGGCAGGAACACCGTGTCGAACTCCAAGCCCTTGGCTGCATGGTAGGTTCCATAGAAGAGTCCCGGCGCGCTCGGCCAGTGATCCAGCTCGCGGTGGAGCCGTGTCGCGTTGGCGATGTGGCGCTCTTGTTCCCGCGTTCTGAACAAAATGGCGACCGTTCCCGTCTCTGCAAGCCGCTGTGCCTGAGCGAGCACGAATTGCCACTCGGCCTGTTCGTCCGTTGCTCGCCTCAGCGCGGGCCGGGGGCCATCAGCTGTCGGGGCCGTAGGCGGTACGAGATCCGGGTCGTCGGGGAAGTGTGGTGTGTTGGCAAGAGCAAGCGCCAATTGGCTGATCTGCTTGGTGTTGCGGTAGTTCTCTTTGAACTGCCACACCTTCGCAGCCTGAAATCCGGCACTTCGCCAAGACAACCGATGACCATAGATCTGTTGGGCAATGTCGCCAAAAAAAGTGAGGCTGCCGTGGCGGGGTATGGCAGCAGCCAAAGAGCGCAGCATTTCAGGCGAGAAATCTTGGCCTTCGTCGATGACCACATGCCGGTAGAGGCGTTCGCCGTGGTCGGCCTGCAACTCGGAGAGTACCGTGCTGGCAAGGTCGCTCCAGTCGTACAGTTTGCCGCCGAGCCTCCGTTTCTCAAGGTACCGCTTGTAGGCCTCGAACAACAGCGGACGTTCTGACCTCCCGACCCGCGCAGTCGATCTGCCGACGCGTTCTGCCTCCACATAGTCCTGCTTTCGATGGATGCCTTGCTGCTGGATCCACTCGAACTCTTCCTCGAAGAACGCGGCTGGTCGATCCAATATTTGCCCCTCCAGGCCGTCCTCTCCGGCCTGCCGCAATGCAGCTGTAATGAAGCGCAGGCGATCGTTCGGTTCGCTGATGCTCTTCCAAGGCAGCCTCCCTTGATGCGACAGGTAGCCTCGTGCGAACAGATGGTAGTTCTCCACGGAGATGTCGTGTCGACGGCTACCCGCTAGGTGCTTCATGTAGGTGACGAGACACTTGTTGAATGTGACCAACAGCGTCTTGCCGGCATGGTCCGTACTGGGATCCGACAAATAGAGCGAGCGCAGAATCGCCAGCGTCGTCTTGCCGCTGCCGGCCGTGCCGAGCACGACCGTGTGTCCACTCGGCGGCAAGTACAACACTTCCCGCTGGCGGCCAATTGGCCGGGGCAAGGCCGGCGCGTTCACGCGATGCTCCGATTTGGTTCACCCACATGGATGCGTTCGGCTTGCTTCTCGGCGTGCGACAGATGAATGTCGTTCACCCGCTCCGCCGTGAATTCGCCGTCGCGCCAGAACCACGGGAACTGGTCTTGGGGTTGGTGTGGTTCCTTGCCGCGGTCCTTGCGCCAGTGGATGTTGGGTTTGCTGCGGAGGACGCCGGCGTCCTTCTTGCCGCCGGGGATGTCGTTGGCCATGAAGGGGCGGATGTTTGGGCGCACGCCATCGTTGATGTCCGGTTCCCAGCCGACGGGTTGTTCGGCGAGCGGCTTCCAGCGGATAAAGATGTCGTAGGGCGGTTCGCCTGTCAGAATGGCGTCTAGGCGGGTCTGTAGTTCTTGGGCGGCGGCGAGGCGGTCTTCCGCGCCTGGTTCGTCGCGGTTGATGCCGTCGTGCTGGCGCGTGATCCAGTCGCCGAGGTAGCTGTAGGTTAGGGACTCCAAGCAGCGGCGGCCTTGGCCGTCCGCGCCGGCCAGCTTGTGGTAGTTGACGAGGGCGTGGAAGCCGTCGCGCTTGCGTCCATCCCAGACATGCCAGATGAAGGGGCGGTTGTGGAACAGCTTGCAGTGCTGTTCAAAGAACTGATTGCGGAGCCAGTCGTCCAACGTGGCGCCGTTGGCGTTGGCGAGGAGGCGGGCGAGCACACCTTCATCCCATCCATCGCCGTAGGCGGCAGCCAGCAGCGCTCGCAATCGCTCGGCCGCCGGCGGCTCGCCCCGCACTGACGGGACGCAGACGATGCCGTCTTCGTCCACCAAAGCCGCTAGCGGTTCGCAAGCTCGAACCCACTCGCGTTGTTCCGCGGCCAACTCCATGTCCTGCTCCCGCTCGGCGGGCCAGCGGTAGCCGAGCAGGCGGGCGACGGCGACTTGCAGCACTGTGGCGTCCGCGCGGATGGCGCCGTGGACAGTTCGCTTGTCGATTTCGTCCCACTCGACAGCACCGCAGGGATGGCCGTGGAAGATCCACTGTGTTGGGTCGTTCGAGTAGGGCTTCGGCAATCCGTTTGGATACTCTCTATTGGCTACGCTGCTCCAATGGTTGAGATCGAACAGAACTTTGACCAACGTGTCGTTGGTGACTTTGATTTGCTGGTCGATGCGCCTAACGGCTTCGTTGTACTCGGCGGAAGAGCAGAAGCACCAGATGGCAGGGAGGTTCGCTTCCTCGTTCGGTATCAACGCTGCACAGTTTGTGTTCCAAGCGCTCCTAGCCATCAGCGTGGCAGGCAGTGCGCGCATTTGGCCTATCGCCAGTCCGGTCTTCCCCCACGCGGCTTGGCCGCGGATGTAGGCGCCGGATGCCACAAGAGCTCCATTCCCGTCTTCCCACCGAAACATCTGCTGTTTGCCGCCATAGTGCTCTGTGGCGTCGGCAGGCGAATGGAATGTACGCCACACATCGCCTGCACTCACCTCCCAGAAGTTCACCACAAAGCGGTTCACATCAACTGTGCTTACGCCTTGCATGGCGACAGCGTATTGATCCAGCGCGTGACCTCCCATGTGATGATCCAAGACGACACAGGCATCGGGGTTGTCCAACTGCCCCGCTTGATCGATGTCACGGGCCGCGGACTCACGCAGCTGCCGAGCTTTCTCGCCCACGGTTCGGTGCGCCGACACGTCGAAGGCGCAAATGCTGTTGGGTGCTCCGGTGTCGTCGAGCAGACCACGTTCGTGACTGTGAGGTCGGTCGTGGCTCAGGGTGAGCAGAACCGCCTTGACGACCTCGCCGCTGATCGTCTCAAAGGCACCGGGCCCTAGCCGTGCCAGTAGACGCCAAGTCTCCGTCTTGAGGAGCTTCTCCCGCAGCTTCCGATAGCTCGTCAAGAACAACCAGTTCTGCGGCAGCACCAGATTGGCGACGCCGCCATCGGCGCACAGTTCCAAGCATCGTTCCAGAAACACCGTGGCAAGGTCTTTCTTCGCCGCAGGGTATCGCGCACAGAACTGGCGCAGCTTCTCGGACTGCTTGCCACGCACCAGATAGGGCACGTTCGTCGCCACCAAGTGGTACTGGTCAGCGAGCAGATCGGCCGCCTTCGCAAGGCCGCTGGCGGCCACGGCGGCCTCGCGCTGCTCATCCGACTCTCCGTCGGCGAGCGCCTCGGCCAGCAATGCCGACGCGTCCGGCCAGTCCGCCAATTTGCCCGCGTCCGTTGCTGCTGGATTCAACAGGCTGCCCAGCGTGGGCGCATCCTTGAACACGTCGTACAGCCAGTCCATGGCGATCCGAAGGTTGTGGCGTCCTGCCCCCAACGCTGTCCACTGTGCCTTGGCCGCGCCGACGGAGAGCCCGGAGCAGGCGACGTTCATGCGCGGCAAGGGTCGGTAGCCTCCTGCGTCGGGATAGCGCCAAGCGGCGAGCGCCAGCGCGAAGACGGCGATCTCCACGCACCGCGCATCGATCTCCAACCCGTGCAGGTTGTCGCGAATCACCGCGTCCACGGCATCGGCGGCGTTCAGGCCTTCGAACGCCATGCGCATGGGCACGAGCATGGCGAACGCCGCGATCAGAAAGTGCCCAGAACCGCAGCAAGGGTCGAGCACCTTGAACCCGCCTAGATGTTCTGGCCAACCGTCAACAGTGCCGGCCGCCGGACGCCACCGCGGTTGACCGTTGGCGTCGGTTTCCTGCACGAAACGCAAGTACTCAAGCGGAGCACCCGGAATCGCGACTCGCTCGCGGAGTTCGGCCTCGGATTGCGCCGTCTCGAAGTCGGCGTCGGTCAAACGACGTGCCGCCCACCAAGCGCCCAAGGAGTTGTCGAGCAGAAAGCTCACCATGTACGGCTCGGTGAAGAGCTGCGTCACGGCGGGCAGTTCGTCCGCGCCAATCTTGGCCTCGGATCGATTGACTTCGGCTTTCTTCCGGGACTGCCAGAACTGATAGACCCAACCGAGCGCATCCGATGCGGTGAACACTTCCGCCGGCAAGCCTTCCACCAGCGCCTCCAGCTGCTGGCGATGCTCCTGCGCGAACCGCACCTCGAACACCGACAAGTCCGCTCGAAATACCTGTGGCAGCATCGCGTGGGCGAAACGGGCCGCCAGCAGCCACTTGTCGATGCCACGATCGGTGGCGTCACCAGCGCGAACCAGATCCTTGGCCAACTCCTCGCACTCGTCCAGCGTGACGGCCACGCCCATCTCCGGCTCGATGAGCAGGCTGTTCTCGGCAAGGAACCGAGCAAACAGCATCCCGTGCCAGTGCTCGTAGGCGCACTCATGCACAAGGCGCTCGATGGCCTGCTCACCGGACGCGGCATGGTGGTAGTCGCCAAGTTGCCGTGCATGGGCACGGAGACGGCGGCGCAAGTGGCGTTCGTGCTCCTGCATGTGGTCGTACGGCTCGCTGTGCGGCACTGCCAGTGCCCCTAGGGCCGCTCTCGCACCAGCCTCGGCAGCCTCGCGAGCGTCAATGACCGTCCGTTCGAGGTCCTTCCGCAAGTCGAGCCGCAACGTCATCGTTTGTTCGACTCGTCTTGCCGTGTGAGCATGTACTCGGCAATCACGCCCATGAACTCCGTCGCCATCCTGGCCTCGGCAGCGGTGATCTTAGGCAACCACGGGCGACCGTGGCCTGTTCCTTCCTTGTTTCGCAGCCTATTGATGTCGCAGGCGAGTCGAAACATCGACCGTTCTATGGCGCGTGTCGGGGACTCCCGTTGGTCGATTGGGGCTTCTGGTATAGCCAATTCCAGAACATTGAACGCTTGTGCTAGGAGAGTCGGGAAGTTGGCTGTTTGCGAGTAGTTGCCGTAGTGCGCTTGGATGATGTGGGCGGCAGTGGCCTCAAGGAGATCCTTGGCCGTACCAGAGACCAGAGCGGCGTCGGACACGCCGCGTTGCGCACGTCGTGCGTAGCTCAGGAGAGCCGAAAAGCGGTCCTGCTTAGACAAACTCTCCAGAACCCGTGGTCGAAGTTCGCCATCGGGCGAGAGGTCGTAGCCCTCGGTAGCAAAGGCGGCAACGGCGTTGTTGATAGCGTCCGCCGTCACATAGTTTGGACTGTCGGGGCGGAAGCCGCCGTGTCCTCGCAGCAAGTCCAGAACCAGTCCTACCAGCCTACCGCCTGCGCCAAGATTGTGCTCTATCGCGGAACTGAGAACGACCCGTAGCCTCTTCGCTTTCCCGACATTCTGGCCTTGGTTCTTTGGGTCGTGTGTGGCCAAGCCGGCGCGTTGAATCTGAAACGCTAGGTCGGAATGACTCGGATCGCGCCGGTCGGTCTGTGCGTCGTCGACCAACTGTGCTATGGCCGTGGCAATCGCGTCGGTCAAGGGCGGTGTCATGGGTATAGATCTCCCCTGCACCCTTTGAGATCGGTTCGAGCGCGTTGCTTCTCATCAAGGGTAAGATGCACGTCTTTTGCACGGGCGCCAGTGAACCCGTCCGCCTGCCAAGACCACGGGAAGGGTGCGCTGTCCCGCAGCGGCTCTCGGCCCGTGTCCTTCTTCCGGTGGATGTTCGGTTTCGTGCGTAGGATGCCCGCGCCACGCATGCCGCCGGGGATGTCTCGCGCCATGAATGGGCGGATGTTCAGGCGCACGCCGTCGTTGATGTCGATGAGCAGTTTGTTCTCGGCCAGAAACCGGGCGAACAGCATGCCGTGCCACTGCTCAAAGGCGCATTCCTGCACCAGATGTTCGATGGATTGGGTGCCTGTGCGGTCGCGCCGATCGCCGAGCTGTCGGGCATGAGCGCGAAGCCGGCGCCGCAAGCGGAGCTGCGGCTCGTCCATGTGCGCGTAGGGCTGTTGCTGATGGACCGCCAACGCCTCAATCGCGGCCCTTGCACCTTGCTCGGCCATGTCGCGGGCGTCCGCGACGATGCGTTCAAGCTGCTTGCAATGGTGCGGAGCGAGCGGCGTCATGCGCGGTCTCCGCTCATCACATCGGCAAGGGTCTCAACCAGTTGGCGGGCGTGGGGAGAGGCTTTGATGACCTTCGCGGCATCGATTTGTCTCAAGAGTTCGAAGGAATCCCGCCCCTTCGCGTACCTGCCCTTGCGCGAGCGGTGGGTGGACTCGTTGAGCGCTCGCCCTACGTTCTCCTTGGCCACGTCTTCGATGTCCCGCTGTGCAGCCGGCCGTGCGCTTGCACGGAAGCCGTTGCCGAAGTAGCGGGCAAGGCAGTCTCTGTCGGCAGGGAACCAGGACTCCATCACCTGCACCATCAAGTGTGCGTTTTCCTCGGTGGCGCTGGCCGGCGGGTCCCATCCGTCGCGCTCTTTGAGGTGTGCCCATCGCGTGGTGGCGCTCACTGGCCCCTCGCTGTCCACCAACAAGGCCACGAAGTCTACAGATGGCCGGTCGATTGCCGCACGGAAGTCGTCGTAGGCATGCCGTCTGCTGCCACAAGCCACTACTTTCGGCAGACGTTCTACGCCAGCCTTCTCGAAGAACGCACGGAAGCCTTCGCGTAGCGCTTGGCGCAGGGCACGACCGTCCCCGCCACCTTCGACGTACAGCTTCGCCCTCACCAGCGGTTCCCCCCGATCTCGCCGGAAGACCACAGCTCGCCCAATCGATACTTGTCCAGCCAGTGTTTCAGTTCGGAGCGGCTTAGGCGTTTGAGCTTCGTCTGTCCGTCTTCCTTCTCGCAGACGACGATGCACTCCGGTTTGTCGGTCAAGGCGTCCACAAGAACTTCGGAGTGCGTGGTCACGACGAGCTGGCAGCGCTCGGACGCCTCCAACAGGAGCTTGGCCAAGCCGGGGAGGATGTCGGGATGCAGGCCAAGTTCCGGTTCCTCGATGCATACCAGCGGCGGCGGCCGTGGATCGCAGAGGATGGCCAGCAGCGAGAGATAGCGAATCGTGCCATCGGAAAGGCGCGTGGCAGGCACGGTGACTTGGCCGCCACGCTCCTGGATGAACAACTGTGCGGTGTTGAACTCGATGTTCACATGGAAGTCCGAGATGTCCTCGTAGAGGCGTCGCAGGGCTCCGACGACCCGCTCGCGGATCTCGTAGTCCATCGACAGACGGTTTAGAACGAGGCCGAGATTGGTGTGATCTTCGGCGAGGTTGGCGTTCGGGAGGTCCGTCTTCTGGAGAGAACGAACGACGTTGTTTCGGCCGAAGGTCCACTCTCGATACAGACGGATGCTCTCTAGGTCTTTGGCAAGGTAGGTGAGCTCGGGATAGTGTTCTGCATCCTTCACTTGCGCCAGAACGGATTTGGAGCGATCTACTGAGTATCGCACCTGTCCCCGCAGCGCAGCAACGAGCGCAGGCAAAGTTGAGCGGTCACCTCCAATCGTTCCGACCATTGGTGCGCCAGCAGCCAATGGGTCGAATGTCGGTCCGAACTGTCGCACTTCCCTAATGAGCGCCCTGTGTGCGTTCTCGGCTAGTTCGATATATGGCGCACCTTCATCCTCGATCTTGGGCTCCAGCCGTTCGTTGATGACTTCAAAGCGCTGATGGCGTTCGCCAAACTCCACGTTGTAACGTAGGGCTAGTTGGCCGCCGGGTTGCACAACCGCCTGTACGATAGCGGAATCTGCTTCGGAATCACCTCGCCAAATCCAGTCCGCAACACCGCGACCACCACGAATCCGCCCCGCCAAGTCGGTAGGCGCTGCTTGCAACAAACCAATCGCCTCGACGAAGTTGGATTTCCCACAACCGTTGGTGCCAATCAACACGTTCAGCGGCCCAAACTCGAACTCTTGGGCCTGCGGGCCGAAAGAGAGCAGGTTGGTTAGCTGAATGCGTTCAAGAAACACGTCCCGTCCTCAATGAACAACCACAGGCCCTTGCTTGACTTGCTCCACAAGCTCTTGCTCCGTCTTCCGCGTCCACGCTCGCACGTCGTCTGCCGTTCTCAGCGTGTCGCTGGCCAGCTTGACGTGGCGCGTCTCCGGTTCCAGCAGCTTGTCCGCTTGCGACCGTGCGCTGGCGAACAGCTGCGGCAGCGCCGCGGTGCGGGTTCGCCAGTCGTCCAAGGATGCCTCATCCAAGGCGTTCAGTACCTCCTGTTCCGTGCCCGTGGCGCCGACGCTCGCCTCTTCGAGGTGCAGCCGCCGGAGAATGTCGTCGCGCTGTGCCTGCTCGATTGTCCGCCAACTGGCCGCATTCTCCAAGCGCTCTCCCTCGCCTCGGAAAGCGCGGGCGTACTCGCCTCCTGCTTCAACGAGCGCAGTGCGGAGCGCGTCCGCGAGTGTCCGTGCGAGTGGGGGCACGGGGTCGGTGTCGGCCAGCAGGTGCCGGTTCGTGCGGATGGCCTCCACTTGCGGCTGGATGTTCTTGGCCATCGCCAAGTCTGTCGCGTGCTTGGTCAACGCGATTAGTCGCTCGTAGGCGGGAAGGCGCTCTTTCGCCACCGCCCCCAGATCGCGCCAACGCTTGAACTCGGCCGCCAGTTGGTCGTGGCGCTCCAGCACGGCCAGAAGTTGCTCGTTGCCTGCCAAGGCTTGCAGTTCCAACAGATGTTCCGTCTTGGGTCTCGCCGGCAGCGGCGCATCGCCGCCCGCACTCTGCGCCAACTCCTGCAATTTGGCCAGCAGTTCAGTGGCGGCAGCACCCTCTTCGTTGGGTTTGCAGGCGATGCCGGTGGTCTGGAAGAGCTTGCGCAGCCGCAGGCGTTGCCGAGTGTCTACAGTGGCGCTTTCCACGCGGAAGTCCGCCGTGGCCACTCTGCCCTGATCCAGCTGGCCCGCTCGAAGGGATGCGCCGTTGGCGGTGGCCCGCAAGTGGCCGGTGCCGAACAAGGAGATCAGGGCCGCGTCCACGGCATCCCTTGACCAACCGTAGGGCGGCAAAGAGAAGTGAGCGCGCACTTCGCGGCCTTTGCACCCGGAACCTATGAAGTTGAGAACCGCCGCGCACACAGGGTGATCCTCGGTCTTGCCGGAGAAGCCCACCGCATCCAAAGGGCTCTCGGCACCGCCGCGGGCGCGTTCGATGACGGTTCGCCAGCGGCTGTCGTCGGCGTCGGGGAACTCCGGATAGAGCCGCGCCACGGATGCTTCGGCGGCGGCCTTCACCTTCTCCGGCAAGCGTACTTCCAAGCGTTCGTTGCCGCCGCCTTGGATCACCTTGGCGCTCTCGACGATCTGGCTGGCCAGCGCCCGCAGGTTGTTTTCCGCTTCCGTTGCGCGCGTTTCCATGCCGCTGCGGGCCTCAATGCCCTCGTCGGTGGTCGGCACGCCTTTGTAGTCCACGGTCTCGGTGGCGGCGTTTCGGGTGGCGATCAGGCGCGCCAGTTCATCGGCATGGGTCTTGGGGATGAATACGTGAACCACCGGATCATCTTGACCGGCGGCGCGGGCGTGGGCGAGCGCGCTGTTCTCGGTGACGCCCCAGCCGTCCCGCACCCAAACCGCCACCCCATCTCCGTCCGCGGGCGGTTCATTGCCGAAGTAGAGCGCCAACTTGCGCGGTTCCTTGGCGTCGCCTTGCAGAATCTTCACGGGGGCCAAGGCTCGTTGCACAGCTTCGCCCAGCCGTTCGGCGCGCTTGGCGCTCATGCCGGCAGGGTCGTTTGCGAGTTTGTTGCGGCGGGTGCGAAACTCCGCTTCCCAATCGCCGCTCTCCTTGGTTTGCAGGCTGTACTCGTCGTCGACTTTCAGCAACGTGCCGGCGTCCGCCAAGTCGTCAAGCAGTTTCGGCAGGCGGCTGCGCAGGGCCGTGCCATCAGCTGCCAGGTTCTTCACCAGCAGGTCCGCGAGCATCTCCGGTTTGGCGCGCACGCCGCTGTCCACGCTCGCGTCGCGAGGCAGCTTGCGAATTAGGAAGACCAAGGCGCACAGGCGCGACTTCAAGAGGCCGTCCGCACTGCCGTCGTTGAGGTTGAGGATGGTCTGGTGGATCTCGCGCAACAACGCGCCCGAGTTGAGGAGGCTCGTCGCAAGTTGGTCGAACAGGAAATCCGCCGGCACCACCGTGCCGAGTGGATCGTCGGCGGTTGCGCGGATGGCTTCGTAGACGATGCGCAACTGCGTCCGCAGCTGCCCGGCCATGCCGGCGCTGTCGACGGCCCGCAATGCCTGTTCCCAGAAGCGCCGACGAACAGGCAGCAGCGGGTAGTCCTCCACCAGCACCACCTTGTCTTCGTTGCGCGGCGCGATGCGGGAACCGGTCAAGTGGCGGTCGACTTCGCCGGCATGGGCATCCAGAATGGCTTGAACGTCGGGGCTGCGGTCCTCGCGTTTGGCGAGTACGACGCGGCGGATGACTGTTTCGACGTCGTTGTCTGAGAGTTCGACGTTGACGGTGAAACGCCCTTGCAGCTTCTGTAGCGAGGGGGTGCCGGAGAGGGCGGTCTGCCCGGTGCCGAGGAAGAGAAGACGGTCGCCAAACCGCTTGCTGCAGGCTTCGGCGACTTCCTGCACCACATATGAGCGGCCGGCGTCTTCGCCAATGTACTGCTGCACCTCGTCCAAGATGACGACAGTGTTGGGCAAGCGCCCATCGGCGGTTGCCAAGCTGTCCTCGAAGGCGTCCACGAATTGATCCGTGGTGATGTCCGCTACACGCGGAAACTGTTCGCGCAACAGAGATTTGGCCGCCCGTTCCGAGGCGGCGAAGTTGGGATCCGCCGTCAACAGCGCCTGGGCAATCACCGGGCTCACGTAGAGGTCGTTGAGTTCGCGTCTGAAGTCCCGCCCGGCTGCCTCGACGGCGGCTCGAACTTGGTCGTAGACGCCGTTCTTCTTCAACCAAAGGCAGAAGCGGGCCTGAGGGTAGCCCTCCGGCAGTTCCGTGGACTTGAACACGATGCCCAGCAACGCCAACCGCACACTGTCGCCCGCGCCGGTGCCCAACGTCCCCGCTGCGGCGTGCAGACCATCGGCCCGCCGCCCTAGCGTGGAGAGCTCGATCAACTTCTCCCGCACGTCGTTGGGCAGTTGGGCAAGTCCGCGCGCCGTGGCACCGTCGGGAAAAGCGTAGTCCGTCCACAAGAAATGCAGCATCTTCGCCAAGTGGGACTTGCCGCTGCCGAAGAAACCGCTCACCCACGCGGCCGGCTGTTCTGGCTGGCCTTGGTGGTTGATATAGGACTCCAGGATGCGAACGAGGCCGCGCCGATACTCGCCTTCGCAAACGAAGTGCGCCAGTTCGAATCGCAGCGTGCGCTGATCGTCCTCCGTCAGCGCATCGGTCATGCGCGCCACACCGCTGTTCGGCAGAGCGATTTCTGCCGGGTCGCGCTGGTAGATGTCTCGATTACGCATGGTCTAGCTGCCAATCCGATAGGCGACGCGCTGATCCTGCACGGTGATCGGCACCGCCAGATAGCTCCAGCCGTCGCGGGCGTCGAGCAGCCGGTAGTTGCTGTTCTCGTACTCGCCGGGGAAGAACACTACTAGGCGGCCGCGAATGTCGTTCTGAACCGCTTGCATCAACTCCGAAACGCGGGCGAAGCCGAACAGCGACGCCACCCCGGACACCGCGACTACCGCGTTCTCGTCCGCTTCCGGCGAGCCAAGATCGGCGCGCACTCGATCCACCAAGTGGTCTAGGAATTCCTCGTCGAGCTTCAGGGCCAGATCTTCCGGGCAGTCGAAGTAGCTCTCTCGGTAGTCCAAGCCGGCCATCCACGCGGCAAAGGAGTCGGTGAGATCACATGACATCCAGCCGTGGCCGGCTTCTTTGGTTTCCTCCTCGAAGCGTCCCTTTCTGGCGCGGAGGCGGCGTTCGTCCGTCTTGTCGTAGACGATGAAGATGACCTTCTCCGCGCCCGCCAGGTCCTGCCGCCAAGGCAGAGCGATGTGCGCCTTGTAGCGGTCAAGCAGCCTATCGATGCGATTCACGGATCAACTCCTGCTCCTTGCGCGAGACCAACTCCGGAAACGAGATGTCCATCATCTTCCCGGCGTACTTGAACTCCAGCAGGCCGAACATCTTGGCATTCAGAACCAACTGCATGAACTTGTCGACGAAGACATCCAGAACCACCACCCAGGGAGTGTCGTAGAGCGGCCGTCCGCCGTAGCCCACTGCGGAACCGATGAGCAGCGCGTAGGCTGTTGCCGCCGGGGTCGCCTGCAGGCGTTGGCGCTTCTTGCGGCTTCTGCCTTGCAAGTGGCCGGATTGCGTCCACGACGACGACGCATTGCGCACCACCGTATCCAGCGTGGCTGGGCTGAGGCGATCCTCCACTGTGGCGGCCAAGTCGTTCTTCATGGGCTGGCGGCTGAACTCGTCCCCGATCGGCGTGCCGAGAACAGCGCGCGCGCCGGCGCGAAGCAGGGGATCCCGCGCTAAGGCCAGCAGCAGTGCCAGCGCCGGGCGAGCGGCCTCGTCGCGGGCCCAGAAGTGGCGCAGGGCCCGGAACAAGATCAGGCGCGGGTCCAACCCGTAGAGTTCCGCCAGCCGTTGAAAGGAGGCCTTGCGCGTTGCCGTCGTCCGTTTGCCAAGGCAGTTGCCGGCAACGACGGCTTCTTCATACTCGTCACGGCGTGCCTCGCTGGGCACGGCGTCAAACAGCTGCCAGAGATCGTCGAGCATGATGGTGCGGCTGGTGTGGGTGCCGCGACTGCCCCGGCGGAAACCCCAGAGTCCCACCAATCCATCCGGTAGGTTGGCGATGCCCGGTTCAAAGCTCAGTTCGCTGCGGAAGATCATGCAGCGACCGTAGGCTGCCTTGAAGAGGATGTCAAGCAGCCTGCAAACCAGCAGGCTTGCGAGCGCCCTCAGCGCATCTCCGCGAGCACCAGATCGCGCAGCGTCACCATACCCACGGCGTCGCGCTCGTCGTCCACCACCACGGCGCGGGTCAGGCGCAACTCCACCAGGAGGCGCACGGCGTAGCGCACCAGCATGCCGGGCGGCAGCGTCACCACCGGCTTGGTCATCGCCTCGTACACGCTTACCCGCTCCGGCGGGCGGTTCCTGGCCACCACCTCGGTGGCCACGTTGGCCACTTCCAGGAGGCCCACCTCGTCGTCCTTGTCGCGTCGGGCCACCACTAGGGAGCTGACCCCATGCTCGCGCATGAGCCGCATGGCCTCGTCGACATTGGCCAGGCCGTCGATGGCGTGCAGATCGGTGGCCATCACATCCTGTACGCGGGCGCTTTCGCTGGCGCTCCTTTCGCTCATAGTTCCTCCTCGATCTCCTCCAGCATCACCGGCAGCTGCGTCGCGAGGCCCACCACGTCTTCGATGGCGAGCTGGAACGCAACGCCAGCGCCGGCTTCCTCGTCGAACCGCGCCGCTTCCTGGATGCGCTCCAGAATGTCGCGTGCGCGCGTTTCCACAACGAGAGAGAGCACGATGTTGGCGGCCGAGCTCAAGTTCAGGCCCAGGAACGTCTTGCCGGGCTTCAACCCCTCGCCGCGCACGCTGGTGACGATGGTCGCGCCGGTGGCGCCGGCGGCGCGAGCGGCCTCGACCACGGTGTCGGTCTTGTCTTCGCCTACCAAGGCTACGATCAGCTTCATTCGCATGGCTCAATGGTCCTCGTTCGAGCGCCTTCGGGCGCGATCCATCCAAGCAGACGCCTTCGCGTAGCCCAAGACGGATATGATGGGGAACACGCTGGCGAACGCAATCAGCCCGAAGCCGTCGATCAACGGGCTGCGGCCCGGCACGCTGGCGGCGAGGCCCAGGCCCAAAGCGGCAACCACCGGCACGGTCACCATGGCGGTGGTCACTCCGCCGCTGTCGTAGGCGAGGGGCACGATGCTGCCGCTGGCGCGGAACGTCTGCACGATCACCACGGCGTAGGCGGCAACGATGTACCACGGCAGGGGCGTGCCGGTGACGATGCGAAAGCAGCCGAGCGCCACGCCCAGGGCAACGCCGAGGGCTACGGCGGTGCGCAACCCCCAGGCATTCACGGTTCCGCCGGAGGCTTCCTGCGCCTTCAATGCCACCGCGATCAGCGACGGTTCCGCGACCGTGGTGGCGAAGCCGATTGCCGCGGCAAAGGCATAGACCAGCCAGTAGTCGCTCCAAACCACGCCTTCGGCGGCGCTCGCTGCCGCCGTCTGCGCCGCCGTGAGCTGGCCCGCCATCGTCTCGCCGATCGGAAACAACGCATCCTGAAGGCCGATCAGGAACAGCGTCAGCCCCAGCAGCACGCAGACGAAACCGGCGACGATGCGGCGCAGATTCGGCAGCTTGCGGCGCAGCACCGCCACCTGGAATGCCAGCAGGATGCTGACGATGGGCAGCACGTCCAACGTCGTCTGCCACGCGATGGCGGCAAACTCCAGCAGGAAGCCCATGCTCACGCCACCATGCCGTAGGCGAGTACGAAGACGATCGGCGTCAAGCTGGCGAAGGCGATCAAGCCGAAGCCGTCCAGCATGGGATTGCGGCCCTTGATGGACGTGGCGAGGCCAACTCCCAAGGCGGTGACCAGCGGCACGGTGACCGTGCCCGTGGTGACGCCGCCGGAGTCGTAGGCCACGCCGATGATCTCCGCCGGCGCGAAGAACGTCATGGCCGTCACCAGCACGTAGCCGCCGATGATGAGCCGGTGGATTGGCCAGCCCTTGAGAATCCGCAGCACGCCAACGACCAGCGCTATGCCCACGGAGAACGCCACCACCATGCGCAAGTTGAAGGCATAGCTCGCCCGCGCCGCGCCGCCATCGACGATGATGCCCGCCTCCGCGGCGACCTTGGCGGCCTCGCCGGCCACCGCGATCAAGGCCGGCTCCGCTACCGTGGTGCCGAAGCCCAGGCAGAACGCGAACGCCAGCAGCGCAATGGCGCTGCCCTTGCGGGCGAAGGCGTGGGCGATCGCCTCGCCAAGCGGGAACAAGCCGCTCTCCAGCCCCTGGACGAAGATCGCAAGACCAGCGACTACGCACACCAGCCCGACCAGGACTTCGGCCAGGTTGGGGAAGGGCTGGCGCAGCACGACGATCTGAAAGAAGGCCACGACAGCGACGATCGGCGCGAGATCCCGCGCTGCGCCTACCATGCGCCGACCGAGCGCAACCGCCACTTCGACCACTAGATGTTGCCCTTGCTTGCCACAGCCTATGTTAGGCATCGGCGAGCGGGAAGGCTATTGCGCAATGCGATTGAGGTGCTTGCGTTGTAGGTGTTTTCGGCGGGTGCGAGGGTCGGCGACGGTGGCGGGATGGCGGACTCGGTGCGCAGAGCGGGTTGCGCAGGCAGCCGCAAACAAACTGGCAGGCTTGGCGCAGATCGCCGTTTTCGCCCCTGTCGGGCGGAGAGCGGTCGTCCGCCGTCAGCTTTGCGCCGACGGACGGCCCGAACCCGGCGTCGGGGCGGAGCCGCCGGACGGAGGGCCGATGACCAGCGCCAGCAAGGCGAAGAAGGGGAGCGCCAGCAGCACGGCGACAATGGCCGACCGAGTGACGCTGTAGCGCGACGAGCCGGTCAAGATCGCCTTGGAGGCAACGCGAACCTCGCCGAGGAAGGCGGCGTTCTGCAAGGCGAGCTCGGCTTTCTTGTCGTGCAGTTCCTCCACTGCGGCAGCGGCGGCGTCCCGCTCCAGCTCGAGCCCCGCCAAGGCGCCGTCGGCGGCCTCGATCTGCGCGGCCAAGACGCCGCCGCGGCGCTCCAGATCGGCGATGCGCCGCAGCAGGTCGGTTTGCTGCGAGGGTTCAGCGCCTGCGTCGGCCTGGTTCTTCTCCAACTCGGCAAGCCGCGTTTCGCTGCCGGGCGGCAGCGTGTCCCACAGCTTGGCAACCTGCGCCGCGTTTGCCTCCATCTGCCGAACCAGCGCGCCGGGGTGGTTGTCTGCCAGGAACGCTTCGATCCCGCTTTGCGCTTCGGCAAGGTCGGCTTGCGCCACTTCAAGCCGGGCATCGATGCCGGCAAACACCGCTGGCGGTACGGGCTGGTAGATGCGATTGACGTGCTTGGCGAACTCTTCGGCCCACAGGTCGCCCAGCGCGATGGCGAACTCCGGCGTGTCGGCCGTCGTCGTGATGCGTATGAGTTCGCTGCTGCGGCCGAGATAGGCCATCAGTTCGCCACTCACCCGCGACAGCAGATTCGCGGCGGACGCATTGGGCTTTGCGTCGTCGAGCCGCTCGCGCACGGCTTCTGCAACGCTGCCTTGGCGAACCAGGCCGAGGAAGGTCACGACGGGCGAAATGGCGACGAGCTGATCCCTAACGAAGACCGGCGCGCGCGGGACGACAACGACGTCCACCGTGGCCCGGTACTCGGGTCGCGCGGCCGACAGTGCTTCGGCGCCAACGCCGGCCAGCACGGCGGCCAGCGCAGTGCCCAGCGCAATCGCCTTCCAGCGCGCCAGCAGCGTTCGCACATGGCGGTTGATGTCCAGGAAGTCCACGCCCGTGCTGCCTTGGGAGGGAGACGCCATTGCCGTTGTCGGTCGCCTGCTTCAGCGCTGATTGCGCGATGATAGCGTGTTTGGAGTACCGTGAAGCGACGCATGTGAACGGCATGAACGGCATGAATGGCGAGCCGTCGCATCTAGCCGCTCGGCGCTGTGCTAATGTTCCGCTTCACGAGTGACGCGGTGCCCCGAAGGAAGCGCTTGACAGCCATGCGCACGGGCCGTGGCGAGGCAAGGACTGC
This sequence comes from Candidatus Azotimanducaceae bacterium, assembly GCA_965199875.1. Taxonomy (GTDB): domain Bacteria; phylum Pseudomonadota; class Gammaproteobacteria; order Pseudomonadales; family Azotimanducaceae; genus VXYL01. The sequence continues at coordinate 2,605,250 of OZ241346.1, forward strand.
CGCCAGCCCCAGTTCAGACCCCGGCGACCGCAGCACGGCCGACGCCAATCCACGGTCGCCAGCGGCCAAGTCGTTGTCGGCGGCGGCGTTGCACGGCGCCATCTGGAACGCCGCCCAGTCGTTCCTCAACAAGCTGGTGACGCTGGTGGCGACTTTCGCCATCGCCTTCTTCCTGTCGCCCGACGACTACGGCGTTGCCGCGACCGCCCTGGCAGTAGCGGCGGCGTTGTCGCTCTTCCCGCCCGAGGTGATGGCGGACGTGCTGATCGCCCACCCGGGACGACACCGTCTGCTGGCCGCGAGTGCGCGTCGCCTGGCGTTGGCGGCGGCTGGGATCAGCGCCCTTGCCACTTGGCTGGCCATTCCACTGGTGGTTGTCGTCTACGACGAGTATCCGCCGATGTGGCTGGCCGCCCTGCTCGCCGCGCTGGCCTTGCGCCCTCTGTGCATGGCGGTTGCCGTGGCGCCGCTCTCGGCCATGCGCCAGCGCTTGCAGTTTCGTCGAATCGCCGTGATCGACGGCGCCACGCAGTTCCTCGCAACCCTGCTCTCGGTGGGCTGCGCGGCGCTGGGCGCCAGGGCCGCGTCGCTGGTCGCGCCGCAACTGTTCAACCAGCTGGCCAGGGCCGTCTGCTACCTGCGCTTGGGCACCATCGACCGGCAGCGCGGCTACCGGCGCAAGGTGGCGGCCGTACTGCTGCGCAGCTACCTGCCAGCATCGGCGGCGCAATACGTCCACAACGTGTTGGTGCTGATGGAAGTCGTGGTCCTCGGCTATCTGGCGGGAGAGCGCGAGGCTGGTCTGTTCGCGCTTGCCTACCTGCTCGCCACCCAGGCCAACGTGATGATCGCCGGCAGGATCAGCATGGTGCTGCAATCCGTCTTTGGCCATCTGCAAGAGGATCCGTCGCGCCACGCGGAGGGGTTTCTGCGTGCGCAACGGGTTCTCGCCGCCGCCTGCGTGCCGATCTGCCTGCTGCAGGCGGCCTTCGCGGCGCCGTTGTTCGACTTGGCGCTGGCCGACAAGTGGCAGCCCGCCGTGCCGGTGTTTCAGGCTTTGAGTCTGTCCCAGGCGTTCTATTTCGCCTTCGGGCCCTGCATGGCGGCGCTCAAGTCGCAAGGCCGTTTCAACGCTCTGCTCGGCTGGCAGGGGTTGCAGATGCTGGTTTCTCTGCCGGCATTCTGGTTTGGCGCCCGGCAGGGCGGCGCCTTCGGCATTGCCGTCGCCAGCTTGGCCATGTGGTCGATCAGCGTGCTGGCGGGCATGTCGCTTTGCCTGCGCTTGCGGGCGGCCGGAGATTGGATGCAGGTGGCAGGCGTCTTCGTTCGGCCCTGGCTGGTGGGTTTGCCCGTTGCGGCCGTCGCGCTGCTGGCCGTGCAGTGGCTGGATGGCGCGGGCACGCTGGGCGATGTCGTTTCGCTCTGCGTCGTCGCGCCGGCGCTGTTTGCGGTTGCCGTGCTGGCGACCCGCCGCGTCAGCTCGGAGTTTCGCGCCGTCACCGATTCCATGTGGCGCTCGCTGCGGGGCGCTTGGCGATGACGCGAAGCGTCCGGCGAAGCGCCGCTGGTCTTGCTGGAGTGAAGCGACCGTGTGCGGCATAGCCGGCATCTACGCCCTGCCGGGCGCCAGGCCGGTGCTGCGCCGCGAACTGACGGCGATGCTTGCGACCATGCCGCATCGGGGCCCGGATGCGTCGGGCGCGTGGCTGGACGACGGCGGCGTCGGCCTGGCACACGTTCGGCTGGCCATCATCGATCTGGACGCGGCGAGCAATCAGCCCTTCGAGTCCGCCGACGGGGAACTGGTGCTCACCTACAACGGGGAGATCTTCAACTACCTGGAACTGCGCGACGAACTGAAGGGCCTTGGGCACCGGTTCCGCACCCGGTCGGATACGGAAGTGCTGCTGGCGGCCTATCGGCAGTGGGGGCGGGACGTCTGCGCCCGCTTGAACGGCATGTGGGCGTTCGCCATCTACGACCGGCGCAGCGACACGCTGTTCTGTTCCCGGGATCGATTCGGCATCAAGCCGTTCTACTACGCCGTGGTCGATGGTCGGCTGCTGTTCGCGTCCGAAGTCAAGGCGCTGCTGGCGGTTTGCCGGCAGCTGGCCCGAATCGATCCCGCCGCGGTGTCGAAGCTGCTGCGCGCCGGCGTCGCGGCGGGCGCCGAGCACTTCTGCCTCGGCGTCAGGCGGCTTGCCGCGGCGCACAACATGGTGGCGACGCGGCGCGGAACGGCTGCGCCGCAGCGCTATTGGGACTATCCCACGCACGTCGATCGCCGGACGACCTTCGAGGACGCTTGCGAGCGCTTTCGCGAGCTGTTGGTCGATGCGATCCGGCTGAGAATGCGCAGCGACGTGCCGGTCGGCACCATGCTCTCCGGGGGCTTGGACTCTTCCTCCATCGTCGGCCTGCTGCGTACCTTCCACGATGGCGAACATCGCGCCTTCACGGCTCGGTTCGACGATGCGGAGTACGACGAGTCCAGGATCGCTGCGGGTTTCGCGAAGGAACTCGGCCTCGTCCACCACCGCATCGAATCGCCCCTCGGCCGTTTCCTGCCAACCCTCGACCGCGTCGTCCGCCACATGGAGGGGCCGACCGCCACCCCCGCGGTGCTGCCGCTCTGGCACATCATGGCCGCTGCCTGCAAGCACATCGTGGTGGCGCTCGACGGCCAGGGGTCGGACGAACTGCTTGGCGGCTATCACCATTTCTTCGCCCCGTCGGCCATCGTCGACGCGGTTCGCGGCGGGCGCTGGGCACAGGTGGTGCAGCACTTTCGCTGGTTGAGCCGAAACGCCGGCGCGTGGCGCGGCGGCATGTACCTTGCACGATCCGTGGTTCCCTCGGCGCACCTCGCCTGGCGGCGCCTGCGGGGGGACGAAACGGTCTACGCGGGTTGTCTTGCCGGGGGGCCGGACCGCCAGGCGGATCGCCAGGACGCGCCACGCCACGAAGAAGCACTGGCCAGGGCCCTGCGGCGGCGGCACGAAGGCGGCCTGCAAACGCTCCTGCACTACGGCGACGCCATCTCCATGGCGCATTCGATCGAAACCCGGCTGCCGTTCATGGACTACCGCCTGGTCGAGTTCGTCTTTTCGCTGCCCGGCGAGTTCAAGGTGCGCTCCGGCAACGGCAAGGCGCTGCTGCGCGAGTCGGTGCGGGAAGTGGTGCCCCGGGGCGTCGCGGACAGTCCGCGCAAACGAGGCTTCCCGGTGCCCATCCGCGAGTGGTTTCGCGACCAGCCGGAGGAGACGGTGCATCCGGTTCTGCTGACCGACGAATGCCGGCGCCGCGGCCTGCTCGACCCGAAGGCGCTGCGCCGGGCCCTCGAACGGCATCGATCCGGCAAGGTCGATCTCAGCAATCAGATCTTTCGCTGGCTGACGCTGGAACTCTGGTGTCGGCAGGTGCTGGACTAGGGCCGCGACCGCACCCTACACTTTGCGCCCTCGGTGCCGTCAAGGATGCATTCTTGAAGCGAGTTCTCATTCTGCAGAATGTCATTCCGTGGTACCGAAAGGCCGTCTACAACGGTTTGGCCAAAGACTACGACGTCACCGTTGCGCATTCCGGGTCGCCCGTCCTGGAAGCCGACGACCACTTCCGCGAGCTGGTGGTCGATGCGCGCGCCCTGGGGCCGTTCGTGTTGCAGCAAGGAGTCTCCGGCGTGCTGGCAGGGGGCGGCTTCGACGTCGTCGTCTCCATGCTGGACCCGCGTTGGCTGGCGCACGTCCTGCCGGCGATGCGGCGCCGGCGAACCGCGCGCTGGGTGTTCTGGGGGCCAGGCTACGGTCGCAGCGGTCTGGCGAACCGGCTGCGCGACGCGCTCGCGCAGCGCGCCGACGGCCTGCTTCTGTACAGTTCCACCCACGTTGGCGAACTGGTGCGCCGGGGAACGCCGCAGGAGAGGATATTCATCGCGCCGAATACCCTTCATGTACCCGACCACGGAGATCACAGTGCCGATCGAAAGTCGAGCTTGCTGTTCATGGGAGTATTCCAGAAGCGCAAACGGCTCGATCTGCTCATTGAGACGTTTGCGCGCGTGGTGGGCGAGCTGCCGCCCGACACCAAGCTGGAAATCGTGGGCAGTACGCCAGCGCGCAACTTCGGCAAGTTCAAGATCGAGTTGGAGTCGGCTTCCGTTCTTCGAGAAATGGTGCAGGGAGCGCGGCTGGGCGAGCGGGTGATCTTCCACGGCGACGTATGGGCCAACCACCGGCCGTTCTTCTCCCGAGCGTACGCCTGGGTATCTCCAGGGCATGTGGGGCTGAGCGCACTGCAAAGCATGGCCTACGGCATTCCGGTGATTACCCACGCCCGGGCGTCGGAACATCCGATCGAGTTCGAGAATCTACGCCACGGCGTCAACAGTCTGCTCTACGACGCGGACGACGAGTTGGCAGACGCTTTGTTGTCGATCTGCAACACCCCTGGGCTGTGCGAAGAGCTCGGCGCCAATGCCTATCGGCACTATTCAACGGCAAGAACGCTCGACGTGATGCTGGACGGATATCGTCGGGCGATTGAAGGGTAGCCGGCAAGATGGATCGTCGGACGTTCTATACGGACCACTGGAAGCACATCGACGAAGAGCGCATCGCCCGCTACGAGCGAATGTTCGAATGGCGGGAAGGCAGCGGGGCGCTGCTGGCCGATGCGGACCTCAAGCCCGGGCAGCGCGTGCTGGACTTCGGCTCGGGGCCGGGCTTCATGGCCCTCGCCTTGGCGGACATGGTCGGCGACGACGGCCACGTGCATGGCGTCGACATCAACGCCCGTTTCATCCGGGACGCCACGAGGCGGGCGGCGGGCCGCGCCAACGTCGCCTTTCATCACCTCCGCGACGGGCGCCTTCCCCTGCCGGAAGGCAGCGTCGATCGTGCGGTGTCCAAGAACGTGCTCGAGTACGTGCCGGACGTCGACGCCACGCTTGCCGAGATCAAGCGCGTGCTGGCGCCGGGAGGCCGCATCCACATCATCGACAGCGACTGGGGGTTCGTGGTCGTCGAACCCTGGGGCAAGGCCGGCGTCGAGCGCTTCTTCGCTGCCGCCGGAGTGGCGTTCAAGGAACCGAACATCGGCCGCAGATTGTCCGGCCTGCTGACGCAGCACGGCTTTCGCAACGTGCGCCTGCGCGTCGCCGCCGGCGCGGACCAGGACGGCCGGGCGCTGCCGATGCTGCGCAACATGCGCGGCTACATCGAAGCCGGCGGCGCGATGCCCGCCGCCGAAGCGGACGCGATGCTGCAACAGGCCGCGGACGCCGTGGACCGCGGCCGCTATCTGTTCGTCCTGCCGCAGTTCGTGGCGACTGCGGACGTCTAGGCGTTCGCGCTATGCTTCGCCCGTTCGACGCAACAGCGGGGTTCGCACATGGCCATCGACTTCACCTTTCCGCCGGAAGTTGAGGATGCGCGCCTCTTGGTGCGCAAGTTCATGGCCGACGTGGCGCGGCCGAAGATGGCGGAGCTCGGCGCCCGCCGCGCTTCCGGCGACGAGTGGCGGCAAGCCGTCAAGGATCTGCGGCAGAGCGCCCGGGATCGGGGCCTCTGGGCGCCGCACATGCCGGAAGCGTGGGGCGGCATGGGCCTCGGCGTCACCGCGGTGGCGGCGATGTCCGCGGAAGCCGTGAAGACCAACATGGGGCCGTATCTCATCAACTGCCAGGCGCCGGACGAAGGCAACATGCACACGCTGCTGCACTTCGGCACCGAGGAGCAGAAGGAGAAATGGCTGCAACCACTGTGCGAGGGCACCATGCGCTCGTGCTTCTCCATGACCGAGCCGGAAGTGGCCGGTTCCGACCCCACGCAGATACAGACCAGCGCCGTGCGCGACGGCGACGAGTGGGTGATCAACGGCCACAAGTGGTTCACCTCGGGCGCCCACGGCGCGGACTTCGCCATCGTCATCGCCAAGACGGACCCGGACGCCGCCATCGCCCAGGCGCGCAACAGCGCCTTCATCGTGCCCACCAGCACGCCTGGGTTCGAGATCGTCCGCGACGTTTCCACCATGGGCGGAGGCGGCGGACATCCGGAGATTCGCTACACCAATGTGCGCGTGCCCCACGCCAACATGCTCGGCGAGCAGGGCGGCGGCCACAAGCTCGGCCAGGTGCGCCTGGGGCCCGCCCGCCTCGCCCACTGCATGCGCTGGCTGGGCACCATCGAACAGGCGCTGGAGATGCTCGTGGACCGGGCGCAGAAGCGCTACGCCCACGGCTCGCTCCTATCCGAGAAGCAGGGCATCCAGTGGATGATGGCGGAGAGTGCGCTGGAACTGTACGCCTCCAAGCTCATGGTGCTGCACGCGGCGTACAAGATCGAAAACGGCATGGACTTCCGCGCCGAGGTCTCCATGGCCAAGCACCACGTGGCGAACACGCTGTGGAAGACGGTGGATCGAGCGTTGCAGGTTCACGGCGCCTTGGGCTATTCCAACGATTCGCCGCTGGCGCAGATGCTCATTCAGGCGCGCTGGTCGCGCATTGCCGACGGCTCCGACGAAGTGCATCTCATGCGCATCGCCGAGATGGTGATGCGCTCCTACAACGAAACCGGCAGCGTCAACCACGCGGTTGGCGATCTGCCGCTCTAGCCACACGACCAACGCCCAAGAGGCCTTCCATGCTGACGATCACCAACCAGGGCCGCGTCAGGACGGCCGCGCTGAACCGTCCGGAGGCGCTCAACGCCTTCAACAAGCGCCAGTTCGACGAAGTGGCCGAGGCGTTCCTCGGTGCCGAGCAGGACGACGACTGCCGGGTTCTGGTGCTCACCGGCACCGGTCGTGCCTTCAGCGCCGGCGCCGATCTCGGCCCGACGACGGACTACCAGCCGGTGCATGGCCTCGACGGCATGCTGCACGCCATCGTCGACTTCCCCAAGCCCTTCGTGCTGGCCATCAACGGTCTCGGCGTCGGCATCGGCGCCACGCTCGCCGGCCTTGCGGACTTCGTCTTCATGGCCGAGAGCGCCCGCCTGCGCTGTCCCTTCTCGACCCTCGGCCTGGTCGCCGAAGCTGGCAGCACGCGCACCTTCCCGGCGCTGCTCGGTCGCCAGCAGGCAATGTGGTTTCTCATGGCGTCCGAGTGGCTGAGCGCGGCGCAATGCAAGGACGCCGGCCTGGCGCTGGACGTGTTCCCGGACGATGGCTTCATGGATGCGGTTGGCGAGAAGGCCGGCCACTTGGCCGCGCTGCCGCCGGAGTCGCTCGTCGCCGCCAAGCGCCTCATCGTCGACGCTGCCGAGCGTGAACGCTTGAAGAACGTGATCGCCGCCGAGAACGCAGCCTTGGCGAAACTCTCCGGCGGCCCGGCGAATCGGGAGGCCGTCGCCGCGTTCCGCGAAAAACGCCAGGCGGACTTCTCCAACCTCTAGCACGCGCCGCGCCGGCGACTTGAGGCGATCTCGAACCACGAGGCACCATGCACACGCTGCGGGCGCTGGCCGAAGCGCTGCACGCCGGCCGCACCAGCAGCGTCGAGCTGGTCGAGCGCGCTCTTGCCGCTATCGACGCGCCGCAAGGCGAGGGCGCTCGGGCCTTCCTGCTGGTGGATCGCGCCGGCGCAGTGGCCGCGGCCGAAGACGCCGATCGCCGGCGTGCCGCTGGCGCCGAGCCTTCGCCGTTCTGCGGCCTGCCGGTCTCCGTGAAGGATCTGTTCGACGTGCGCGGGCAGGTGACGCGGGCAGGTTCGCGACTGCTTGAACGCAGCGCGCCGGCGACATCCGACGCCGTGGTCGTAGAGCGCTTGCGCAACGCTGGCTTTGTATTGATCGGGCGCACCAACATGACCGAGTTCGCCTACTCCGGCCTGGGCCTGAATCCCCACTACGGCACGCCCCTGAACCCTTGGCAGCGCGACACGGGACGCATTCCGGGCGGCTCCTCTTCCGGCGCCGCGGTGTCCGTTGCCGATGGCATGGCCGCCGCGGCGATCGGCACCGACACCGGCGGTTCGTGCCGCATTCCGGCGGCGATGTGCGGCATCGTCGGCTTCAAGCCGACGGCTTCTCGCATTCCCCGCCAGGGCGTCTTGCCGCTCTCCGACACCTTGGACTCGGTGGGCCCGTTGGCGCGGTCGGTGGACTGCTGCGCCATCCTGGACGGGATCATGAGCGGCGTCGACGGATTCGCCGTGGCGGCGCGAACGGAGTCGGCGCTGGCGCCCGAACTCGGCGGGACGACCCTCGGCGTTCTTCGCCGCTACGCGACGAACGACGTCGAAGCGCCGGTGGCGGCGGCCTTCGAGCGGGCGATCCGGCGCTTGCAGAAACACGGCGTCAAGCTGGTCGACGTTGCCGACGTTTCCTTCCCGCAGCTCGACCATTTGCCGGAAATCAACGCCAAAGGCGGCTTTGCCGCGGCCGAGTCGTACGCTTGGCACCGGCGCGACCTTGCGAAACACGCAGCGCTGTACGATCCGCGCGTTCGCGCCCGGATGCTCCAGGGGGCGGAACAGTCGGCCGCGGACTACATCGATCTAGGGTGCGAACGGCGGGACTTCATGGCCGCGGCGACGGCGGCGATGCGGGGCATCGATGCCTTGATCTACCCGACCGTGCCGATGCTGCCGCCGCGCCTTGCCGACTGCGAAGACGACGACGAGTACGGGCGCTTGAACCGCCTCGCGCTGCGCAATCCGTCGCTGGCGAACTTCCTCGACGCCTGCGCGATCTCGCTTCCGGTTCACGATCCGGGAGAGGCGCCCGTTGGCATGAATCTGCTGGCCCGACGAAACGACGACGAGGCTCTGCTGGCGCTTGCCGCGGGGGCCGAAGCGGCGCTGCGATCCTTCTACTGAACGGCGTTGCACGGCCAAGGCTGCCGGTACGAGCGTCTCCGCTTGGCGGCCGGCCCCAATGCCCCAAGCTCGACTCTTGCGCGAAGGTCTCGCCCTTCAAACAGGTTGGAACAGCGCCTCGCAGCCGGTGCCGGCCAGCGCCGCGTCCACGGTGGCGCGTGCCGGTTCGTCCAGTCTGGCGTACTCCTGGCGCACCCACTGCAGGCACTTCGCCTGGTAGGGAAAGGGCTTTTGCAGCCACGGCCGGCCGTCGATGGCGGTTTCCACTTGCTCGGCGCCGGCTTCAATGGCGCGGGCGTTCGCCAGCAGCGCCGGCGCGTAGGTGCGCCCGACTTCGCCCAGCAGATCGCGTAGCGAAGCGGGCAGGGCGTCAGCAGCGATCCAGTGCGCTTCGTCGGGTTCCAGACCGGACAGATCCTCGGCCGTATGCACCCACGCGAGGACTCTGGGCGCCGTGCTTTCCGTCAACCGTGCAGGCGTCGGGTCGAACGCCGCGAGTTGCGTCAGTTGCCCGAACAAGCCGAAGTCCGCCGCTGCGGGACGGCGGCCGAAGAGGAACGGGCCGTCCTGAATGCAGGCGTCGAAGCAGCGCAGGAAGCGTTGGTAGCTGTCTTCGATGACCGGCGCCGTGGTGGCGTTGCTGCCCACCACGTACAAGCGTCCGATCTGCCGTTCGCGGATGAACCGCGCCCGCGGCGCGATGCGTTCGTCGCTGGAGGTGAGGTCGCGCCAGCGCGGCAGCACTTCGCCAGCCAGCTCGATGTCCGGCGCGTAGTGCCAGCGGTAGTGGAACATCGCCTTGGTGAGCCACTCGTCGGCGTAGTCCTCCAGCAGGTAGTTGAGAAAGCCAAGCGCGGCGTCCGGCGGAACGACGCTGCGCCCCGGCCACTCGGCCTCCAAGCGTCGGATGATGGGCGTCGAATCCACCACCGCTTCCAGCTGCCCGTCCTCCGCCTCGAAGTAGAAGGTTGGCAGCAGTTCCACCTTCGCCTTCGGCAGCGCTTCGTCCGGCGGCCCCAGTCCGCCGATCAGAAAGCGATACGGAATGCGCCGATAGCGCAGCACCGCCAGCATCTTTCGGGTGTACGGCGAACCCGGCGCCCCGCGCAGCGCGAGGGAGGAGTTGGCTTGGCTGACGGTCATGGCGCCTCCGAATGAAAGCAGGTGGTGGGCGAAAGCATAGGCCAGTGCGCCGAACGATGCGCGAGCAAGCCAACGAGACGAACGGAGTGTCCGGTTTGCTGCCGTTTCTCCGGCAAAGGCGCGCGACGCTGCGCTTTTTTGTTGGCAACGCTGTGGATATTCGGCTATAAACCGCCGCATGGCGTATTGCGGTCACCGCAGCTTCTTCGCCACGCTTGAACAGTCACCGCACAAGGAACCGTGATGGCACGCAAAACCGCATCCAAGACCTCCAAGGCGCAAACCAGCGCTGCGCCGGCGAAGAAAGCTCCCGCGATCCGCGAGAAGATGACGAAGGCGAAGATCCTCGCCCACATCGCCACCGAAACCGGCCTCACCCGGGGCCAAGTCGACGCAGTGCTGGACGAACTCGAAGTTCTGGTTCAGCGCCACATCAAGAAACGCGCCGTCGGCGAGTTCACCCTGCCCCAGCTGATGACGATTCGCTCCGTCAAGCGCCCGGCGACGAAGAAGCGCATGGGGCGCAACCCCGCCACCGGCGAAGCCGTGGAGATTCCCGCGAAGCCGGCCACGACGGTGGTTCGGGTGCGGCCACTCAAGCGGCTGAAGGACATGGTGCTGTAGGCGTCCTGCGGCCGGCCGCGCCGGCCGCTTGGCAATCGGCATCGAACGTCGGGCTGGCGACGGCGCCGTGCGTCTCGCTGGGCCGAGTCAGCGGCCTTCGCGTAGGCCGAGCGCCCTCGGCGTGTACCTGGGTTCCAAGTGAAGTACACCGATCTCTTCATACCGACGTTGCGCGAAGCGCCCGCCGATGCGGAAGTCGCCAGCCATGTGCTGCTGACCAGAGGCGGCTACATCCGTCGCTTGGCCAGCGGCTGCTTTCACTGGCTGCCGCTTGGCGTTCGCGTGCTGGAACGGTTGAGAAACATCGTCCGCGAGGAGCTCGCCAACGCCGGCGCCCAGGAAGTACTGATGCCCGTCGTGCAGCCTGGCGAGCTGTGGCGGCAAAGCGGGCGCTGGGAAGTCATGGGGCCGGAAATGCTGCGCCTCAAGGATCGGCACCAGCGCGACTACTGCCTAAGCCCAACCCAGGAGGAAGTGGTCACGGAGCTGTTCGGGCGCAACGTCGTCAGCTACCGGCAGCTACCCTGCAACCTGTACCACATCCAAACCAAGTTCCGAGACGAAATTCGCCCGCGCTTCGGCTTGCTGCGGGCGCGCGAGTTCATCATGAAGGACGGCTACTCGTTTCACATGGACAGCGCCTCGCTGGACGAAACCTATGCCGCCATGCATGCCTGCTACGCCGCCATCCTCGATCGCATCGGCCTCGACTACCGCGCCGTGGAAGCGGACCCGGGCACCATGGGCGACGGCGACTCCCACGAGTTCCACGTTCTGGCGGACAGCGGCGAAGACCGGCTGGCCTACAGCCCCAACAGCGGCTACGCGGCGAATGTAGAAAAAGCGCCGGCGCCAGCGCTTGCGCAGGACGCGCCGGTCGAGGCGTGTCGAAAAGTGCCAACCCCCGGTGCCGGAACGATTGCCGACGTCGCCGGCCTCCTCGAGGTGCCAGCAAGCCGCTGCGTGAAGACGCTGATCGTGCATGGCGAACCGAAGCGCGACGGCGACGCTGCGCTCGTCGCGCTGGTGCTGCGCGGCGACCACCACCTGAACGAAGCCAAGGCAGCGCGTATCGATGGCGTCAAGCGCCCTCTCGCTTTCGCCGACGAGGCGGAAATCCGCGCCGTGGCCGGCGTCGGCGTGGGTTCGATCGGGCCCGTCGGCCTCGGCCTGCCGACTTTCGTGGACGGCAGCGCGGCGGCATTGGCGAGCTTCGTCTGCGGCGCCAACGAGGACGACGCCCACTTCGTCGGCGGAAACTGGCAGCGCGACGTCGGCGACGGCTTTCGCGTCGTCGACCTCCGCAACGTGGAGGAAGGCGACACCGCCCCCGACGGCAGCGGTGCCTTGAAGTTCATGCGTGGCATCGAGGTGGGGCACATCTTCAAGCTGGGCACCAAGTACACCGATGCCATGCAGGTGGCCGTGCAGGACCGGAACGGCGGCGACGTGGCGCCGCTGATGGGCTGCTACGGCTTCGGCGTGTCGCGCACCATCGCGGCCATCGTGGAACAGTGCCACGACGACAACGGCATCGTCTGGCCCACGCCCGTCGCACCCTTCGACGTCCACATCGTCGCCCTCAACAACGTCAAGTCGGCCGCGGTGCAAGCCGCCGCCGCGCAGCTGCACGACGAGCTCGAAGCCGCCGGCCTTGAAGTTCTGCTCGACGAGCGCGACGAACGCCCGGGCGTGAAGTTCGCCGACGCGGACCTCGTCGGCATTCCGCATCGGCTGGTGGTTGGCGAACGCGGCCTCAAGGACGGCGTGATCGAATACCGGCGCAGAGACGACGCTGCGTTGGAGCGCCTGTCGCCGGCGCAGGCCATGGATCGGCTGCGCAAGCGCGGCTCGACTTCCGGCGCCTGCGGTTCGGAGCCCGTCAAGCGGCGCTAGTGGATGATGGGTGGAGACTCCTCGACGCGGGCTGGCGCCGGTTCCCCCTGCACCGTGTAGCGGCGGGTCAGCACCTTGCCGGCCAGCATGTCTGGCAGTGCGTCCATGAACGCTTGGGTGTGCTTGGTGCGGAAGTGGCTGGACAGCGCCTCCATGCTCTCCCACTCCTGCAGCAAGATCAGCGTGTTCGGGTCGCGCAGGCCAACGTAGAACTCGTAGGAGACGCAGCCAGCCTCGTGCTGCGTCGCTTCGGACACCTCGCGCGCCAGCATCAACGCCTCCTCGCGCCGATCGGGTTTGATGGGAATGACGCCGTGAACGATGACCATGCCGCTATGATGCCCGCAGGACGCGGCACACTTCAACCGCTTCGCCACGCTCGAGGAGCGGCCTAGGGGAGTTGGGCGGGCGATGCGATGAAGCCGTCTCAGTCGCGCCATCAACGCGACGTGGTCTCGAAGCTGATCGACAAGCGGGGGTTCGCGGCCAACCCTAAGGAGGCGGGATCCTCTTCGCTCGTGAACAGCCCCACGGCCTCGCGCAGGTTGCGCAGCGTCTCGTCCAGCGAATCGCCCTGAGTGACCACTGCAACCTCGAGGCACTCGGCCACGTACGCACCTTCGCTTTCCGAGATCACGGTGTGGATCGTCTCTTGCACCGCACCCTCGCCAACTGGCTCGTCATGAACTGCCATGCCCAACTCTCCGTAACTTCGTTATTGCACATATGCACAGCAGGTAGGGGCCGCGTCAACCGTCCTTGGTCACCAGCAAGTTCTCCAGCGCCAGGTAGCGCAGCCCCGATCCTTCGAAGATGTCCAGCGCATCCGCCGGGGAGCAGGCGATGGGCTCGCCGCGGCGGTTCAGCGAAGTGTTCAGCGCCACCGGCGCTCCGGTGAGTTCGCCGAGGCGTTCCAGCAGGGCGTAGTAGCGCGGGTTGCTCGCCCGGCTGACGACGTGGGCGCGCGCCGTGCCATCGACATGCACGACCTCGCCGATGCGCTGCCGCCAAGGCTCCCGAACGTCGAAAGCGATGGTCATGTACTCGGCCGGGTGATCGCTGCCGAGCACCTGCGTTGCGATCGCGTCGGTCATCGACGGACAGAACGGCCGCCAGCGCTCGCGGTACTTGATTTCCGCGTTGATGCGCTCCGCGATGCCGGCAACGCCGGGGCAGCCGAGAATGCTGCGCGCGCCCAAGGCGCGGGGGCCGAACTCCATGCGGCCTTGGAACCACGCCACTGGATGGCCAGCGGCCAGCAGCTGCGCAACTCTGGCCGCGATGTCCTCCGAGGCTTTTGCCCGCAGGCCGCTGCGCCCGCCAAGCGCTGCACGGCACTCCTCGGTGCTGAACGAAGGGCCGAGGTAGACGTTCCGCAGCGGCGCTGTTTGATCGCCGCCGGCGTTCGCGGCGTAGCTGGCGGCGCCGACGGCGGTGCCGGCGTCGCCAGCCGCCGGCTGCACGAACAGGCGCTGCACGTCGTCGCGGTCCAGGATGCGCTGGTTGAGCTTGACGTTGAGCGCGCCGCCGCCGGCGAACGCCAGCTGCCGGCAGCGTTGCAGAGTCGGCGCGAGGTAGCGGTCGATCAACGCCAGACACGCTTCCTCGTAGGCTTGCTGCATCGCTGCCGCGTAGTGGACGTAGGGCTCGTCGACATCGTCGCCCAAGCGTCTCGGCCCCAGCTTCCTCACCAGCCCGGGGCTGAAGTAGAAGCCGCGGCCGGCTTCCTTGTAGCGCCGCAGGCCGACGGTGTTCACCAGCCGCGTGTCGACTCGAACGGTGCCTGGGCGAGGGCCGAGCAGCGGCGCGAAGTCGAATCGCTGCGGGTCTCCGTAGGGCGCCATGCCCATCACCTTGTACTCGCCGTCGAGCATCTCGAAGCCGAGGTACTCGGTGAGCGCGCCGTAGACGCCGGACAGCGAGTCGGGGTCGTAGAGCTCCTCGATGCGCTCGATGCGACCGTTCTCGCCGATGCCGAAGAAGGTCGTTGCGTATTCGCCCTTGCCGTCCACGCCGAGCACCGCCACCGGCCCGTCGAAGCCGGACAGGTGGTAGGCGCTTGAAGCGTGGGCAAGGTGATGCTGCACGGGTTGGAACGTCGTCTTCCCCCAGTCGATGCCGAGCTGGTCGCCGACGGCGAATACTCGCCGACGATTGCGGCGAAAGCGCCGGTTGCCGTTGAAGAGGGCGTCGAGCGCTCGATCCGGCGCGTACCAGTGGCGCATTGCGTAGTGCCAGCGTGCCGGCGCGAAGATCGACACCGGCGCATAGGGAAACGCCACCACGTCGATGTCCGTGGCACGGATTCCGGCGGCCGAGAGGCAGTAGCGGGCGGCGTGCAGCGGCATGCGGCCACGGGCGTGCTTGTCGCGCAGAAAGCGCTCCTCTTCGGCGGCGGCCAAGATCTCGCCGTCGATCAGCAGCGCCGCCGAGGGATCGTGCCCCAAGGCGCCGGACAGGCCGAGAACGATCAACGCGCCGCCGTCGCGCGCTGGTCGCGCCTTGCCGGCGTTTCGCCGGGCCGTTTGTAGAGAAAGCCGCTGAAAGCGCAGAACAGCAGCGCCGTCGCGTGCAGCGCCAGATACGATTCCGCCAGGCACAGCACCATGTACATCGCCGGCAGGGCGACACCGACCTGGCGCGCGACCTTCGGCCTAGCCGCCACCAACGCTTCGCGCAGCTGAACGACGAACAGCGTCAGCAGGCTGGCGAGGCCGAGCACGCCGAACTGGCCGATCATCAGCAGGTACATGCTGTGCGGGTTGGCGCGAAAACGCAGTTCCGGCGTCGCCGCCTCGTGGTGCCGGCGCATCTCGAACGCCAGGTCGCCGGTGCCGACGCCCAGCCAGGGGTGTTCGGCGATCACGTTCAGCGCGTTGCGCAAGTAGGCTCGTCGCTCGTCGATGGAAATGTCGTACTCGTCGCCCTGCCACGCATCGCCCGTCACCGCCGCGGCCAAGCGGTGGCGGAACGGCTCGCTGCCAGCCCAAGCGAGCGCCAACGTGGTGGCCAGGAGCACCGCCGCCGCGGCCGCCGCCCGCAGCGAGGGGCCGAAGTATTGCACGCAGAGCACGACGACGGCGACGAAGAACGCCACCTGTCCGGCCCGCCCGGCGGTGATGAACATGTTGGCCGTCATGGCCGCAAGCAGCGCCGCCGCCAAGGCGCGACGGGAGACCGTGCCGGCCTCGAACAGCAGCCAGCGAGCGACGATGAAGATGGCGACCGCCAGCAGCGGGTTGTAGACCACGTGGGTGGCGAATGGCACCGGATTGGCCAAGGTCGCGCGGTTGATGATCGGCAGCAGCTCCAGCCAAATGCCGAACGAGACGACTACGGCCAGCGCCATCGCCGCTACGAACGCCGCCAGGTAGCGATGCAGATGCTCGCGCCGGGCACAGACGAGAAACACCGGCAGCATGAGGAACTTCCACTCCTTGCGCAGCACGGCGAGGCCCTCCTGCCAGTGTTCGCTCCACAGGAAGCCGACGCCGTGCAGCGCCAGAAAGAGTGCGCTCGCAGCGACGATGGGGCTGCCGCGCATCTCGCGCCAGTCGTTGCGGAAGTCTGCCCGCAGCAGCCAGCCGATCAGCAGCAGCCCGGCGAACACGTTGCTTGCCGGCGCGGAGATCGGCGTTGTGAAGAGCACCGCCATCAGCAGGCCGCTGTTGACGGTGGCCAGCCGTTCGCGATAGTTCGCCGCTGCCGGCGCTGCAACGTTCACCGCGACGGGATCTTCCGGCTGCCGAGGCCGCTTGGATTCGCTGGCGTTGTTGCGCCCATGTCGCCGCTCACGGTGCCACGGCGGCGGTGTCGCGCCAGCCGCGCCGCCACAGCCGTTCGGCGCGGGCAACCACGGCATTCCACAGCGCCCGCTCGCTGCGGATGGCGGCGGCCGGCCGTTCGCAGGTGTAGTCGCGGACGAAGCGAAACCAGTCGCGGCGCGTCAGGCGGGCGTCCGCGCTGGAATACAGCAGCGCCGCTAGGTCGCGCAGCCGCCAGCGCTTCGGCACCCGTCGGCGCACCCCGGCGCGATGCAGGTCGATGACCGCTAGGCGCACTTCGCCCTTGGCCAGCCGGTTGGCATCGGCCAGCAGGTGGCAAAGGTAGTAGTCGCGGTGATTGACGCCAGCGGCGTGCAAGGCGCGGGTGAAGAGGGCGACCTGGCGCAGCAGCGCGCGCCGCAGGTGCAGCGTCGGTGGCGTGCGCTGCCAGCTGCGGATCACCTGCTCCAAGCTGACGTAGCCGTCCAGCGCGTCGCAAATCGAGAAGGATCGACGCGCTGCGGGATTCCACCCACGGCTGCCGTAGGCGGCAATGCGCGGCGCTCGAACATTCGCCTTCGCCAGACGCTGGCAGGCCGCGTACTCGTTCCCAGCGCCAATGACCGGCAGCTTGAAGAGCAGCAGGTTCTTGCCGATCTCCCCCCAGCCGACGCCTTCGTGAACCTTCGCGAAGTAGGCGCGGCCGGCAATGTCCACGCGCATGGTGCGACGACGCTTGGCGCGCCGGTAGACCGTGCCGGTAACGGCGTACAGCGTCTCGAACGCATCCTCGGCACCGTGCCCCAGGGCGCCTTCACGGAGCGCCTTCGCGATGTCCTCACGCAGATAGACCGGCACCGTCGGCAAGCTCTTTCCGTTAAGTGGTGAATCAGGGTCTAGCGAGGCTGCGCCTCTCAGAACGTCGAGGCTTGCAGGCTATGTCGCCGCACCGACTCGGAAAGAGTCCACCACCACTCCTTGTACCGGTGGCCGAGTTTGCCGCTGGGCCTCCGGGGAGCGTCACGGAGTTGCGGTCCAATCGCAGTCGTCTACGGGCTGACTCCGGTATGTGCCAGCTACTCTGTCCGCCAACTTGCCTTCATAAATGACCCCGCCGCGTTCGTAGGACACGAACTCGGGAAGCCCACTGTCGGAGACCGCGCCAATGGCTTCGTCGATGGGACACTCCGTGGACGCTCTTAGGCCCCGCGCTTCGTCGGTGCGGCCGAGTTGATCGAGGATGTCGGCGACCTTGCTTTGCGCGATCGCGTGGCCACGGACGTCCCCAAGCTCTCGGTAGAGAGGCAGTTCTTTGTCGCGCCGTGCGTTGAGTGCCTCTTCCAGCTGCCGTCGGGCCTGCAGGATGTCCGCTAGGCGGCCCAGCGCGACAGCCTTGCAGTGCCGGTGGCCAAGTTGCTCGTAGAGCGGCAGTTCCTCGTCGACGCACCAACGCAACGCCTCGTCGAGTTGCCCGCGGGCCTGCCAGATGGTCGCTATCTGGCCGTGCGTGATCGCTGCGGAGCGAAGGTCGCCCAAGCGCTCGAACACCGGCAACTGCACTTCGACGCGGATGCGGAAGGCTTCGTCAAACTCGCCACGCGCTTGATGAATGTCGCCGATTCTGCTCTGGGCGACAGCCGAGGAGTGGACATCCGCGAGTTCTTCCCACAGCCGCAGCACAGTGGCGGTCAACTTCCGAAGGGCCTCGTCGAATAGTCCGCGGGCCAGCAGAACATCCGCGATCTGGGTGTGCGCTTGCGCCTGATGCCGTCTTTCGCGAAGCCGCTCGAAGATTGGCAGACGTTCCTCCCTGTGGATGCGGAGCGCCTCGTCCAGCCTGCCCGCAACGAAGTGCATGTCCGCCACGCCGTCTAGGGCGGCGGCCCTCGACAGGTCGTCTTGAAGGCGCTCGCAGGCAGGCACGACCTCGTTGACGAGGATGGACATTGCTTCGGCGAACCTGCCACGGATCCGTAGCCCGTCAGCGATCTTGAGTTGCGCCAGGGCCACGGCGCGAATGTCGGGAGCAGCTCTCAACACCGGCACTTGCTCCTCGCGTAGACGCCGCGCCTTGGCCAGTTGGCCGCGAGCCTCCAAGACGTCTGCGATGCCGCATTCAACGGTGGCGCGACGGTGTGGATCGCTCATTCTGCAAGACGCATCCTGCGCCCGTGCGTAGGCGGCTTCGGCGCCGGCCACGTTGCGAAGGGACAGCCGGAGTGCGCCGAGTTCGCACAGCAGATCGATGTCGGAAGCGAGCATCGCGGGTCTTTTGGCCAGGTAGCTGTCCAAGCGCTCAATCCGACTCCGGCGTTTGTTCACGTCTTCATCCGCAAGCGAAAAGAACGGCGAATAGGCAAGCGTCTGGCCAGGCCGCGGGCCTTTCGGCAGAGTGAACTCGAAGATGCCAGCGCGCCACGCCCACAAATCCGCGGCTCGCGTGATGATGGTGTTTACTTGCGTGGACAAGGTCCAAACAAGCACGGGCCGCCGGCACCGCTCCGCCAGCGCCTCGCGGCGAAGATTCAAGCGCCCGAGAAGGTTGTCCAGCCCCTCCGGCCAGTGTTCGAGGCCGAAGAGCTGCGACGGATCGTTCGGGGCGCCGCCGTCTAGTCGGATGAACAGCTCTTCGGTGCCGATGGACTCCTCTGGATCAATCGTGACATGCACATGGGCGCGAAAGTGATCGGCGAGAAACTTGGCAATCTTGTTCCGGTAGGCGCTGTCCGAAAAGACCAGGAAGCAGAGCATGAAGCCTTGCGAGCCGGTGAGCGTCCTTTGCAGACGGACGAAGTCACCCGCGTGATCCGCTATGAATGGCCACGCGACGTTGCTTCGTCTCACGACGAACCTGCCGAACGCCCAAGGTTGGCAGCCGCCCTCTTGTACTCGTCCGTCGTTCGGACGACCGGGTGGCTGCGCTGATAGAAGTTGTTGTACTCGAGCAGGGCCAAGCCGTAGAGAAGGTGATTGGCGTCTTCGGCATGGACCTCGCCGGCGTCGATGGACGCGAGGACGCGGTAGTCCTCACGCTTCAAGAAGCGGCGGTAGTCGCTCGCCAACGCGCCGACGGCACGGTCGGCACTCGCCGCGTCGAAACGCTCGTCCTTCGCGTAGCGACGAGCGTACATGAGCAGGCGCAGGAGTTCGCGGGGGTGGCCGCCGGAAGTTCGCACTAGGCGGTCAGCCACACCAGCGTCGAACAGGCTGGAGTCCGCGCGCAACTCCAGCATCCGCCGCATCACGCGCAATCCCTCTTCGTTGGGAGAGCCGTCTTCGTTCTCCACCTTCACCATCGGCAGATGGAACACGTTGTCGAAGTCTTGAGCGGCTCGGCCGCCCTCGTAGGCCAAATGGATAGGCGCACAGTAGATGAACAGGCCCTTCACCTGTTGCAGTTGGTCCACATCCGCCTCGAAGAATGCATCGGCATCTTCGCCGCGCAGGCGATCCGTGCCGTCGACGACGAACAGCAGACGGTCGTCCAAGGTTTCCTCGGCTATGGCGACGAGCTTGTTGAAGGCGTCCGCGAAGTCGGCGAAGTAGTTCTGCAGCACAAGGCGGAGCTCTTGCTTGTAGCTGGCGTTCGTCTTGAAGGCCACGCTGATGCTGCCGAATACCTTGGCGAGGAAGGGAACGCTCGGCGCGGCCTCCATGCCGGCCTTGGATTCCTGCGCGAACTGCTTCGTTTCCTCGCGCTTCTCAACCCGTTCAGTGAACCAGTCGTAGAGTGGTTCCAAGTGGATTGGATCGATGCCGCGATCGGCCGCGCTCAACTGCTCCGCGAGTTTCGCCACGAGGTGCAGCAGAGTGTCCTGGTAGCGTAGGTTGTGGACATCCAGGTCCACAGCCGCGTCGGCGAACACGACGTGAAAGAGATTGGCATGATGGAACTGATTGCGGAGGTTGCGCAGCTCGGTGCTCTTGCCGCCGCCGCGGTGCCCGCAAAACAGATAGTAGCAGCGCGCGGGAGGCTCTCGCAGGCGCTTTCCTCCAACGTCGACGCCCAACAGCTGCCCGATTTGCTCGACGGTCGCCTCGCCCCTCGCGCTGTAGGTATCTACCCAGCGCGGGTCCAGGTCGCCTTCCAGGGGTTCGTTCGGGTGCAACGAGCTGTTGACGGCCCAGATGTCCTTCGGCGCTTGGTAGGTCGTCATTGCGGGTCCCGCCAGCCAACGTAGCCTAAGTCGCCATGCGCTCGATGTGCTTGGCGACGAGTTCGGCCTGGCCGAACCACTTTCGTCTCCTGGACGCCAGTTGGGCCGCATTGCGCCGCCACGCTTGGCGCTGTCGCTGCAAGGCCACCGCATCGGCCAGGACGCGATTGCAGTCCTCTTGACGGAAGGGCGCGTCCAGCACGACGCCGGCCCTCGCCTTGCGCACCAAGTCTGCTTCCTGGATCTCGCCGTGCGTGAACACGCCAACGCCAGCGGCAAGCGCATCGTATATCCAGGGGTTGGCGGAGGCCTCGAAGGACAGATCGACGAACAGATCGGCTTCGCGCAGCGCCTTTCTGGGATCGGCTGCGGCATCCACCTCGACGGCATCGCCCAGCGACATCACCTGCGCGGAAGCAAGGAACTTCGGTTCCAGCTGTCCGCAGGCGACGATGCGGCAGCGGCTGCGCAGGTTCTCGGCCATCCTGCCAACGCCGACGACCAGCCGCTCGAAGCCGTGCTTGACCAGATCGCCGCCGGCCATGGCGAGGACCACCTTGTCGCCCTGCGCTGACGTCTGGATCCTTGCTGGCTGCTTCTCCGGTATGGGTGGCAGTTCCTCCAACACCTGGTGGTCGGCGAGAACCAGCTGCTGCTGGCCGTCGGCACTGCTGCGAAGGTGCAGGTCGAAGCAGGGCTGTTCCTCGAAGCCCACGGCGATGTCGACGGCGGCCTTCTTCAATGCCTTGGGAAGCTGACGCCAGTAGCGGCTTTCCCGCGCGGCTTGCTTGAGGGCGAATGGCCGCTTGCGCACCAGTTCGACGCCTTGAGGAACGTCGCCCTGCCAATCGAGCGCGTAGGCGACGACCGACATGCCCTCCGATTGGCACGCCAACGCGAGGGGCGCAAGTGCGCGGTACGAGGGGTCGGCGGGCGCGTATCGAGACGCGCACAGCGCTACCACTGGACGGCTGGATTGGCTGGTGGATTTGCTCATGGTCATTCGGTCCAAAAGGCGTCTTTGCAGGGTTCGGTGGACTTGCGTCGGCTATTGCTGCCGATCTGCTGCCTTTGCAGCCATACCTCGTTCGCGTTGCATCAACTGCGTCAAGGCGGCCCACACTTGGCTGGGCTGGGTCGCCGCCATGCAGGCAGGGGCAAGTTCCTCGCCCCGCCAAGTCATCGGATCGCCATCGTACCGGCAGCGGCGCGAGTGGCAAGGCCGGCACGGCAGCGAAGCGGCGAGGTTGCAGGCGTAGGCGCCTTGGCAGCCGGTGAGTGCCATGTCGGTCGGCCCCAGCAGCATCACCGTCGGGCGCCCGAGAGCCGCACTTAGATGGCCAAGGCCGCTGTCGACGCCGACGACTGCGGACGCCTTCGCAACCAGGTCCAAAGCCGCCGCCAAGTCGGTACGGGGACATACCTCGGTGCCTGGGGCAGCGGCGGCGATGCGCACGGCGCGTTCGCGCTCGCCGTCCTGCCAGGGCAGCATCGGCGTCAAGCCAACGGCGCTGGCGCGACGGGCGATGTCGCTCCAGAACACCTCCGGCCACAGCTTGTTGGCCCAGCTTGAACCGTGCGCCAAGACGACGTGGCTGCCCCGTCCGTGCGCGGCCAGGCCGAAGGCTGGCGTGCTCGATGGCGTGTCGTAGCCGAGCGCAGCGGCGAACAACTGCCGCGATCGGTGGATCGCATGGGCGCGTCTGGGCACGCGCAGCCGTTGCTGGTAGGCCAGCGCTGCCGGACGTTCGCGAATGCTGGCGAAGTCGTAGCCGACGCGCCGCCGACCACGCGCCCAGCGGCTTACCGCAGCGCTTTTGACGAGACCTTGGGCGTCCAACACCATGTCGTAGCGCCGTCGTCGCAGGCGCCGGTGGAAGCCGCGCACCTCCTGGAGGTGCTTGAGCGGCGCCCGGCGCCAGCGCCGCAGTGCCACCGGCAGCACGTGCTCGACGCCCGCCACCAGCGCCGGCACGGCCTGGTAGCTCTCTTCGACCACCCAATCGAAGCGCGCGCCGTGGCGGACGGCATCCGCCACTGCCGGAAGAGTATGTACGACGTCGCCAAGGGAGGACATCTTCACCAGCAGAACCTTCACGCCTGCACCTCCACCGGTGCCGTGGCGGACAGTGCGCCAAGCGCGACGAGCCTGTCGAACACCTGCGCCGAGGAGATGCCGCGCAAGCAGTCCCGATGACCGAACGGACACTCGCGGCGAAAGCAGGGGCGGCAGTGAAGGTCGCGTTCCACGACAGTGGCCTTTGCCGACAGCGGCGGCGTGAGGGCCGGCGAGGTGCTGCCGTAGATGGCCACCACCGGCACCCTGGCGGCGGCCGCGACGTGCATCAGGCCGGAATCGTTGCTGACCACGGCAGCTGCCGCGGAAAGCAGATCCAACGCCTCGAGAAGCGACGTGCGCCCGGCAAGATTCACCGTCGAAGCGGCGTCTGCAAGGGCCGCGCAGGCTTCGGCATCCTGCCGACCGCCGAGCGCCCAGACGCTCGCGCCAGCATCGGCGCAGCGCTTCGCCAGTTCCCGAAACCGTTGCCACGGCCACTGCTTGGCCGAACCGTAGTCCGCGCCTGGGCACAGGGCGATGATCGGCCCGCTGGCGGCGAGTCCATGTCGGGCAACCAGCCGTTGGCGCGCCTCGGCGTCGGTTTCGAGCCTTGGCGCCCGGGGCGCGACGTCCGCCAGAGCGGCGAACCGATCCACCATGCGGGGCAGGCCTTCCCGGTCCAGCGGTCGCACGTCGTTCAGCAGTCCGTAGCGGAACTCGCCGGGAAAGCCGGTGCGTCGGGGTATGCCGGCCAACAGCGGCGTCAGCGCGGACTTCCACGAGTTAGGCAGCACGATGGCCTGGTCGTAGCGTTCCTGCCGAAGCTGCCTGGCGGCGGCATGGCGTTGCCGCAAGCCAAGCTGGCCGTGGCGGATGGAAACTCGATGGACGTTGCGTACTCCGGGCATCCGCGTTGCGAGTTCCGCCGTGGCCGTGGGCGCCAGAACGTCCACCTTGGCGCCGCGTTCGACCAGGCCCGGCACGAGGCAGTGCGCCATCACCATGTCGCCAACCCAGGCGGGAGCGACCACAAGGACGTTCATGGCCGCGCTGGCGTATGCCACTCCGGGTGGGCTTCCCGGCGGCCGCGAACCTGGTCGAAGTAGAGGGTTTGCAGCCGCTCGGTCAGCGCGCCGCGCTTGCCGTCGCCGATGCTGCGCCCGTCGAGCTCGCGAATCGGCAGCACCTCGGCGGCGGTGCCGGTGAAGAAGGCCTCGTCGGCGATGTACAGCTCGTCGCGGGTGATGCGGCGTTCCACCACCTCGATGCCCAGTTCCCTGGCGAACACCACGATGGTGTCGCGGGTGACGCCGGGCAGGCAGGAAGTGAGTTCCGGCGTGTGCAGGATGCCATCCTTCACCATGAAGACGTTCTCGCCGCTGCCTTCGGCGACGTAGCCTTCGTTGTCGAGCAGCAGCGCTTCTTCGCAGCCGGCGTCCTGGGCTTCGCGCAGCGCCAGCACGGAGTTGATGTAGTTGCCGTTCGCCTTCGCCTTGCACATGGTGATGTTGACGTGGTGGCGGGTGTAGGAGGACGTGCGCACGGCGATGCCGCGCTCGCGGGCGTTCGCATCCATGTAGTCCGGCCACGGCCAGCAGGCGATGGCGGCGTGGGTGCTCAGGTCGACCGCCCGCAGCCCCATCGCTTCGCAGCCCAGATAGACCACCGGGCGCAGATAGCCTTCGCGCAGTTCGTTGGCGGCGAACACCTGCCGCTGGGCGGCGATCAGCTCGTCGAAGGAATACGGCATGGCGATTTGCAGGATGTGCGCCGAGTCGAACAGCCGCCGAGTGTGCTCGCGCAGGCGGAAGAACGACGGCCCGCTCGGCGTGTCGTAGGCGCGTACCCCCTCGAACACGCCAACGCCGTAGTGCAGCGTGTAGGTGAGCACATGCACGTTGGCGTCGCGCCACGCCACGAGTTCGCCATCCTGCCAGATCCAGCCGTCGCGGTCCGCGAGAGAAGCCATAGGCCAAGTTCCCAATTTGCTGCGGCAAGACTAGTCGTTGCTGGCGCGTTCATAAAGCCCGGCGTGTCCCGAGTGTCCATCTCTCCGTCAACATCGCATGAGCCCACGTCTCTTCCCGCGGGTGGCTCTCGGTATCGCCGGCGAAGCCGCCGGATGGGGCTTCGTGCGTCCAGCGTGGGCACAGCGTTCCATAGCCGCCACCGGGCGCCCGCGCTTGTGCTTGGCGCTGCCCTTGTACTGAAGGTCGGGCATCCGACTGCCTTGGCCTGTGCTGTTCATCCCATTGTAGTGCGTCGCAAGCGGCTGAACGCACGGAACAGACCACGATGGATCGCCCATAATCGCCGGCGATGGCTGCTTTGGACCTATTCCACCCCGAAATACGGCGCTGGTTCGTTGCGACGTTCCGCCGGCCGACGGACGTTCAGCGGCGCAGCTGGCCGCGCATCGCCGCCGGCGGCCACCTGCTGATCACCGCGCCCACCGGCAGCGGCAAGACGTTGACGGCGTTTCTCATGGCGATCGACGCCTTCGCCACGGGCAAGTGGAAGCCCGGCGCCACCCGGGTGCTGTACGTCTCGCCGCTGAAGGCGCTGAACAACGACATACGCGCCAATCTGACCGGCCCCATCGCGGTGATTCGCGCGCGCTTCGCCGAGGCCGGCGCGGCGTTTCCCGAGGTGCGCGTGCGGGTGCGCAGCGGCGACACCGAACCGAGCGAGCGCCAGCGCATGCTGCGTCGCCCGCCCGAGCTGCTGATCACCACGCCCGAGAGCCTGGGGCTGCTGCTCACCACCGTGCGCGGCCGTCAGGCGCTGTCCACGGTGGAGGCGGTGATCCTCGATGAAATCCACTCGCTGGTGGAGAACCGGCGCGGCGCGGCGCTGATGATCGGCCTGGAGCGGCTGGTGGAAGTGGCTGGCGAGTTTCAGCGGGTTGCGCTGTCGGCCACGGTTCGGCCGCTGGAGACGGTCGCCGGCTACGTGGGCGGCTGCACTGCCGACGGCCAGCGTCGCCCGGTTGAGATCGTGCAGTCCAACAGCGCCAAGCGCATCGAGTTCCAAGTTCGCTTTCCGGAGGCGGCGCGCGCCGCGGCCGAGAACGGCGAGAAGATCTGGCAGCCCCTTGCCGAGAGCTTTCGCGAGCGCATCGCCGCCAATCGTTCAACCCTGTTCTTCGCCAACAGTCGGCGCATGGCGGAGAAGATCGCCGCACGGCTGAACGGCGACGAAGCGGCACCGACTGCCTACGCCCACCACGGCTCGCTGGCGCGGGAAATCCGCACCGAGGTGGAAAGGCGACTGAAAGCCGGCGAGCTGAAGGCCATCGTTGCCACCAGCTCGCTGGAGATGGGCATCGACATCGGCGACCTTGACGAAGTGGTGCTCATCCAGTCGCCGCCGAGCATCGCCGCCGCCCTGCAGCGGGTCGGGCGCGCCGGGCACCGGGTGGGCGAGACGAGCCGCGGCACGCTGTTCCCCACCTTCGCGCAGGACTTCCTGGAGGCCGCCGTTCTGGCCAAGGCGGTGCGCGAGCGCGACATCGAGCCGCTGCGCCCTCTTGGCAACGCGCTGGACGTGCTGGCGCAAACCCTGGTCTCCTGCGCCGGATCCGAGGAGTGGCACACCGACGATCTGTTCCGCATGGTTCGCCGTGCCGAGCCGTACCGGACGCTGCGCCGCGAACACTTCGACCTGGTGGTGGAGATGCTCGCCGGGCGCTACGCCGGCACCCGCGTTCGCGACTTGCGCCCGCGGCTTGCCTACGATCGCGTCCGCCAGACGGTGAAGGCGCGTCGGGGCGCCGTCTTCGCGCTCTACACGTCGGGCGGCACGATTCCCGATCGCGGCTACTTCGCCTTGCGCCATGCCGACAGCGGCGCCGCCATCGGCGAACTGGACGAAGAGTTCGTCTGGGAAGCGAGCGTGGGGCAGACGTTCAGCCTCGGCAGCCAGACCTGGCTGATCCAGCGCATCACCCACAACGACGTGCTGGTGCGCAACGCGCCGCCCAACGCCACGGCGCCACCCTTCTGGCGCGCGGAGAACCTGAACCGCAGCTACCACTTCTCCAAGCGCATCGGCGAGTTCCTGGAGAACGCCAACGACCAGCTGGCCCGCCGCGACGCCGCTTCGCTGCACGAGCAGCTTGGGCGACTCGGCTTCGACGACATCGCGGCGACGGAGCTGGTCGACCATCTGCGCCGCCAGCGCGCCGACACCGGATGCGATCTGCCCCACGCCAATCACTTGCTGGTGGAGCATGTGCGTTCCGGGCCGGGCGGCTACCAGGGCGCGGACGGCGAACAGCAGGTCGTCCTGCACACGCTGTGCGGAGGCCGCGTCAACCGCCCCTGGGCGCTGGCGCTGGAAGCCGCCTGGCGGGAACGCTTCGACGGCGAGCCGGAGGTGCATGCGGACAACAACGCCATCGCCGTGCAGGTCAAGGAAGCCATCGATCCGACGCTGCTGCTCAGCTTGGTGACGCCGGCCAACTTCGAGCGGCTGCTGCGCAGCTCGCTGGAAGGATCGGGCTTCTTCGGCGCCCGCTTCCGCGAGTGCGCGGGGCGGTCGCTGCTGCTGACCAAACGCAGCTTCAAGCAGCGCATGCCGCTGTGGATGACGCGCTTGCAGGCGAAGAAGCTGCTGACGGCGACCAAGTCGCTTGGCGACTTTCCCGTCCTGCTGGAAGCCTGGCGCTCCTGCCTGCAGGACGAGTTCGACCTGCCGGCCACCTACGCCTTGCTGGAACGGCTTGCCGCCGGGGAGCTCGACTGGTCGCTGGCGACGCTGGCGGCGCCAAGTCCATTCGCCGCCGGCATCGCCTTCAATCAGATCGGCCGCTACATGTACGCCGACGACCGGCCGGAACGCGGCGACCGTTCGGCGCTTTCCGACGATCTCATCCGCCAGGCGGTCTACGATCGCGCGTTGCGCCCGGCCATCGAGCCGCAGGTGGTGCGCGACTTCGAGGCCAAGGTGCAGCGCACCCGGCCTGGCTACGTGCCGGCTGGCGACGACGAGCTGCGCGAGTGGGTGCGCGAACGGGTGGCGATTCCGCTGCGCGAGTGGTTTGCCGACGTCGAGGTACCGGACGGCCTGCTCCGCCAGCAGGTTGGCAAGCGCGTCTATCTGGTTCATCCGCAGGTGCGGTTGGGCGAGGAGCCGGCCCGGCAGGCGGCCGAGATGCTGCAGTTCTACGGCCCGCGCACGGCCCGGGAACTCGAAGACATCCTGCCCTTCGACGACGTGGCGACCATCCTGCGCGAACTGCAAGACGGCGAAACCGTTGTGCAGGGGCCGCTGCTGGCCGGTTCCACCGCCGAGCACTTCTGCGACGCCGAGAACCTGGAGACGCTGATTCGCTTCCAGCGGGCGGCCGCGCGGCCGACCCTGGAACCGCGCTTGGCGGCGGAACTGGCGCCGTTTCTGGCGCACTGGCAGGGCCTCGGCACGGCAAGGTCTCCAAGCGAGGCATTGGAGCGGCTGCGCGGCTATTCCGCGACGGTGGGATTCTGGCTCGACGAAGCGCTTGCGCCCAGGACGGGCCGCGCTGGCGTCGAAGGGTTGGAGAATGCCAGGGCGAGCGACGGGCTTGCCTGGAGGGGCACCGGCAAGGAGGCCGTAGCGGTTGGCTTCGAGGAGGACTTCCAGCTGGTCGCCGCGACGGTCGGCAAAGACGACGAGGTGGTCTCGCTGTTCAAGGATCCCGACGCCCGCTACACCTTCAACCAGCTCTTGGACCAATCCGGAACGGACGCCCAGACCTTCAACGACGCGCTCTGGCAGGCCGTGTGGGCAGGAAGCGTTGCCGCCGACGGCTTCCAGGCACTGGCCGCCGGCGCCAGCCGGGGCTACGAACTGGGCCGCAACTCCTCAATGGGCGGACGTTCCCTCGGCCGCAGCTCCCGGGCTCGAACACGGGCGAGGGCGCGGCTGGCGGCGGCAGGCTGGCCCGGCACCTGGTACCGGGTGGCGCAAGCGCCAAGCACGACCGAACCCTTGGAACGGCTGGAAGAGAACAAGGAGCGCAGCCGGACGCTGCTCGACCGCTACGGCGTCTTGACGCCGGAACACGCCAATCGGGAAGGCGGCGTGTTCCGTTGGAGCGCCCTGTTTCCGGCGCTGCGCATCATGGAACTCTCCGGCGAAGTGGTCGGCGGCTTGTTCTTCCTGGAACTGCGAGGGCCGCAGTTCGCGCTGCCCGAAGCCGTGCGCCAACTCGAACGTTCCTCGGGGCACCAGCACTCGTTCTGGATCAACGCCTTGGATCCGGTCTCTCCCTGCGGGCTTGGCCTGGCGATGCCGAATCTTCCCCAGCGCCGGCTGGCCAATCACTTGGGCTGGTTCGAGGGCCGCCTGGCGGTGGTGTCGGAGAACTTCGCCCGACGGCTGACGCTGCTGCTGGACCCGGACGCCCCCGGCTTGGACGTGCTGCTGCCGAACCTCGTCGCCCTCTGCCGGGCGCGAAAGCGTCTGAACACCGAGACGATCAACGGCGAACCGGCGCGGCGAAGCCCCTACCTGCCGGCCTTGGGCCGGCATCTGAAGCCCGTGTCGGACCACAAGGGCGTGTACTTCGAGGCGCCCTGAGCGGCGCCAACGCTTTGAGCAACGAGAGGCGGCTGCCATGCAGGAATTGCGCGAGACCTTCCACGTCGAACAACCGCTGGCGACGGTCTGGAGCAGACTTTCCATCGCCGAAGACGGCGCTGGCTGTCGCATTCCCGGCTTCCCCAGCCTTGATGGCCGGGGCGGCTGCCAGGCCACCGTGCTGCATCGCCGGCCACAGCGTCAGATCCATGTCGTCAAGGAGGACCAGCCGTGCGCAGGTTCCAAGATATGCATCGACATCGGCCCGGCCAATGCGTCTGGCTGGCCGACGCGGGTGACCATCGCGCAATCCGAGCTGCCGGAGGCGATGGCGGCCATGCCGGACGCCGTGCGGGCGCACTGGCAGCGCATCGTCGCGGACTTCCGGCTCTACCTGGAGCGCGAAGCGATCGCTCCGGCCGCCGCATGGGATGCCGACTTCGGCGCCACGACCGGACAGACGCCAACGGGCCTGGTGCTGGCAGCGGTCGGCGCCGACGGATTCGCGCAACGCTGCGGCATGGTCGCTGGCGACCTGCTGCTGACGCTGCGTGGCGTCCGCATCCACAACATCGGCGAATTGTGGACGGTGCTGGCACTGTCGCAAGCGGGCGAGGCCACGAAGGCCGCATGGGTTCGCGGGGACCGCGTTCGCTCGGCAACGGCTCCGCTCTAGCGCCCTTGAGCGCGTGTTGGTCGTCTTGAACTGCTCAGAGTGCCACCACTTTCGCCCGTTGCTCGAACGTCGCACGCCCTTCGCCTGCTCGCCTGCTCTTCCTGCTTGACAAGCAAGGTAGGGGTTTCATTGCGGTCAGGGCACTTGGCGTGGTCGGAGTGGTCGTAATCGCGAACTGACGATCGGTGTCGAACCCGCTTCCGCCCGCCCATTGGCGAACATGAAGGGAGAAGACATGCTGGAACACGGCAAGGCCGATGCGATTCCCGAGTCCCCGGTCTTCGCGACCTATCTGGAAGCGCGGCGAGAAGCCGTGCGACGTGGTCAAGACGCGAGCGACGGCATGGTGACTAGGGTGGTGAGATCCCCGTACGGCGGGTATGGCATTGCGTCGTTGGTTGTCGCTTGAAGCCGTTTGCCGCGGCGAGTCGGCGAGTCCTGGTCGCTTCCCCAAAGGCGTGCGCTGGTGTAAGGTCCCGCCTGTCGCCGAGGTGGTGAAATTGGTAGACACGCTAGCTTCAGGTGCTAGTGGGGGCAACCCCGTGGAGGTTCAAGTCCTCTCCTCGGCACCATCTTTCGTGGTTCGCGCTTTGCTGCTTCGGCGCGGCTAGGCCCGGCTTGAATCCGCCCTAGTCCAGTTCGCCGGGGGCGAGGCCGGTGGGCAACGGCCTAGGGCGCTCCGGCTTGCTGTGGATCGGCACATGCTCGTGGCGGGCGGAGGATGCGCCGAACGCCGCCATCACTTCCAGCACGTGCTGGGCCAGGCGTCCGTCGCAGCGATGCGGGCGTCCGCTGCGAATGCCGACGCACATGTCCGCCAGGCCGATGCTGCGCATGTTGCCGGTGTAGCCGTGGGTGAGCGGCGCTTCCTCCCACTCGCGCCCCTTGGACAGGCGCACCTCGCCGCCGAAGCCGTTGGGGTCCGGTGCCGACAGGCTGGCGTCGATGCCGTGTACTTCGATGAAGCGGTTGGAGTGCCGTCGAACGTCGAAGCTCATCGCCACCGTCGCCACGGCGCCGCTGTGGAACTCCAAGGTGCCGCTGGCATGGGTGTCCACCTGCACGTCGATGGCTTCTCCGGCATGGGGTTGCGAGCCGATCACCCGCTGTTCCCGACCCCGAGACGCGATGGCGGCAACTCGGCGCACGGGCCCTAGGGTCTGAATCAATGCAGTGAGGTAGTACGGCCCCATGTCGAACAGCGGCCCGCCGCCGGCGTGGTAGTAGAAGGCGGGGTTCGGATGCCAGGACTCCGGGCCGGGCGACATCATGAACGCCGTCGCGGCCACCGGCTTGCCGACGGCGCCGTCGTCGATCAAGCAGCGCACGGTCTGGTATCCGCCGCCGAGAAACGTATCCGGTGCGCAGCCGACGCGCAGGCCGGCCGCCGCGGCCGCGCTCAGCACCCGCTCGCCTTCGGCGACATCCAAGCCGAAAGGCTTCTCGCAGTAGGCGTGCTTGCCGGCGTCGATGGCCGCCAGGTTCACTTCGCCGTGGGCGGCGGGAATGGTCAGATTGAGCACCACCTCGATGTCGTCGCGTGCCAGCAGTTCGTCGACCGGCATGGCCGGCACGCCGAACGCCGCCTCGGTCTTCCCGGCGGCTTGCGGATCGACGTCCGCGCACGCGGCGAACTCCATGATGTCGAACGTCGCGGCCGCTTTCAGATAGGCGGGGCTGATGGTGCCGCAGCCGATCAGGCCGATGCGCACGGGTTCCATGAATCACTCCCTAGGAATGCCGCCAGACGGCGGGGGCGAAGAAGAGACGCACCGCTGCGGGGCGGGTGTGGCTACGCCGCGAACCGGCGCGCCGAACGCTCGCGGCGCTTGGCGGCTTCCCGTTCCCGGTTCTTCGGCGCGGCGTTGGTGGTCAGATGGTCGAGCAGCGTCCGCGTCGCCGTGGCGATGTCGAGCACTGCGGCGTCGAAGGCGGCTTGGTTGGCTGCCGACGGCTTGCCGTAGCCGGAGATCTTGCGTACGAACTGCAACGCCGCGTCGCGCACTTCGGCGTCGCTCGCCGGCGGCGAAAAGTTGAACAGCGGTTTGATGTTGCGACACATGGCGCCGGGCCTCCGTCAGTGCTCGTGCAGCACAACCCGGTCGTAGATCGCCGTGACGTGCTTGAAGTCGATGATCAGGGAATGGGAGACGTGCTTGCCGGGGTCGTGCAGGTGGTATTTGAAGCGGGTCTGCTCCGCGCCTTGCAGGAAGGCGTCGTAGTCGCGGCTGAGCTCGCGCACGTCGCTGACGATCTCGGTGCTCCAAGTGGCGCGAAACGGGCCAAGCACCGCGCCACCCGCGAGCGCGATGGTGATTTCGTGGTTGGTCAGGCGCTTGCCTTCGCTCATGGCGTGAGTCCTCTTGGAACGGCCATAATATCAGCACCGGCAATCAAGGCTCGCCTCGCAAGGACAGGCCGACGGAACGCGGCTTGCGACCGTCGACGGCTGGCCGATGCGTTTGCCATACACCCAAGGAGACAGGACATGACTTTGGCCGCATTCGATCATCTGGTGGTTCGCGTCGGCGATCTCGACGAAGGCATCGCCACCTACCGCGACACCCTCGGCCTGACCCTCGACCGCACCGACGAGAGCGAAGCGCTGGGCATCAAGCAGGCGTTCTTCAACTTGCCGGGCGGCGGCTTCATCGAGGTGGTTGCGCCCACCAGCCCGCAGTCGGCGGTGGGACAGGCCCTCGACAAGCGCGGCGAAGGCATCCACACCGTGGCCTTCGCCGTGGACGACCTGGACGCCACCTGCGCCGCCATGAAGGCCGGCGGAGCACGGCTGATCGGCGAGGGCGGAGCGCAGGTGTTCGTACACCCGAAATCGACCCACGGCGTGCTGTTGCAGCTTTCCCAGAAGTAGCGCCAAAGCGGAGGCCTTGCCCGCGGCGTTGAGGCGCCTCGGCGAGCGGAGCTGGTCGCCCTTGCCCTAGGTGCGCAGCGCCCGGGCTTGGGCCAGCCAGCGTCGCGCCGTTGGACACAGCATCGCGCCCAGGGAAGCCAGCGCCAGGCACTTGGCGACGACTTCGCCAACAGGCGCGGCCTGCCAGGCTTGGGCGATGGAAGGCGCGTTGAAGCCGCCCCACACGGTCACCGCCAACACGGCGACGATGGCCACGCGCACCCAGCCTCCGCCGGCGTAGGCGGACCACGCCAGAGCGCCCCACAGCACCACGAAAAAGACCCGTGCGCCGTTGCTGGCCACCGCGTCGATGCCGAACGCCCAGGTCGACGTCAGCACGATCGCGCCAGCGAGCAGCAGACCGGCGGCAACCGTGACTGGCAGAGGCCGGTCTGGCAGGGATTCCGCGCCAGTCGGTTCTTGCGGAGGCATCGTTCTTGGCGGCGCACGCTCTTGGTATGGAACGGCGGAAAGCGTAGCGCGAAAGCCGCTGCGAGTCATCGTCTCGCCGAATGCACTGAATGCACGAATGCGTGTTGCCCGCCGGACGGCAACCGCCTACCAGTTCTGTATGACGTAGGCCCGCGGCGACAGCGCCAGCATCTGCCGATGGTGGCGCTGCGCCAAGGCGGCGTACTCCCTCTTCTCGGTGAGCGCCACTTGACGGTAGAGCGAGGCCAAGGCGCGATGGTTCATCCAGTTCGAAGGTTCGACAGCGAGCGCGACGGCTCCTTCGGCGCTGGCGTACGACAACATCTGCTCGGCCATCTCGGCATTGCGTACGCGCAGCAGCGGCCAGGCGTTGAGCAGGGCATGAAGGAAGTGCTGCCTGGGTTCGTTGGCCAGTGCCGGGAAGGTGCCGATGGCGCGCTGGAAAAGCGCGGCCGATTCGCCAAAGGTCGCGCTGCCCGATGTGGCCAACCCGAACGCCCGCGCCGCGCCGAAGATGGACTGGTTCACGAACAAGCCGACTGCGGACAAGCCGAGCGCCACGGCGGCGAAGGCCAGGCGCAGAGGTCTGCGGCGCAGCGCGGCTCGCCAGATCGGAGACACGGAGGAAGCATGTCCGGTAGCGCCCGGGATGCCGTCGCCGTCCCGCAGCGCCGTCTCCAAGCGCACCACCACGGCCAGCAGCAGAAAGAACTGCATCGTCACCGCCACCGAAGGGGGCTGCAGCTGCGTTTGCAGGAAATAGCTGGCCAGCGCGCTGCCTGCCAGCAAGGGGAAGGCCCGCTGCTTCGGCGCGGCGCGTTTGGCGCTGCGCCAGATGACGCTGAACGCGAACGCCCACAGGGCAACGTGCAGCGCCAGGCCGACGCCGCCTTGGGTGACGGCGGCCTCCATCAGCGAGGAGTGCGCGTAGACGTGGAACTCCATACCGGGCTCCACCGTGGCGTGCTTGGCGTAGGCGATGCCGAAGTGGTCCGGGCCGAGCCCGGTGAACGGCTGTTCAGCGAAGCCATGGACGCCCGCTCGCCAAGCCGTCAGCCGGTTGCGCGTCGACAAGTCTTCGATGTTGGCGTCGAACACTTGCCGCAGACCTCCGTACTGCGCCCCCAGACCCTCGCCAGCTCCCGCTGCCAAGAGCGCGAGGCCCGTCCCCGCCAGCGCGACGGGCGCGAAGGCCGCGGCCAGCCGCCATCGCAGTCGCCACGGCGCCAGCAGCGCGAGCACGAAGGCCAAGAGCGCCAGCGGACCGAGCAGTCCCAGCAGCGCGCCGGTGGTGCCGGTCAACGGCCAGACGCTGAAGTTCATTGCCGCCGCCAACGCCCAGAACGCCCGAGCGGCCAGCCGTTTCGGTGGCTTTGCGTCGGCGTCTGCCACGTCGCCCTTGCAGAGGGAGTGGGCCAGGAACGCCAGCGCCAGCAGGCAGTTCATCACCGCATAGGCGCCCAGATAGACCGCATTGCCGAGCGGCACGCCGATGCGCCCCTCGTCGCGTTCCACGATGTCGCCGTAGAACGGTACGCGCCAGTCGAGGCCGAGGGCGATGGCCAGCGCCGCCACCAGGACGCTGACGCCCAGATTGACGTTCAGGAAGATGCGCAGGCTGGACGGCTCCCGGCAGACGGAAACCAGCACCAGCAGAAACGCCAGCCAGTGCGCGGAATCGACGACGCCCTGCATGTGCTCGTAGGTGGACCACAGGCTGCGTTGCCAGCTCGCGCCCAGCATGGCCGCGATCAGCGACCACGCGAAGCCGACGCCGAGCAGTGCCAGCAGCCAGGAGCGCGGCGGCCGAAATCGCGGATTGCCGAGGGCAAGCAGTGCCCACAGGGCGAAAGCGACTTCAATGGCGGCGCGGCACAGCAGCGTCTTGCCGACGACGAAAGGGTAGACAGTTTCCTTGGTGACGACGAGCGGCGCCAGCAGCACGGCGCAGATGCCGACGCCGATGCCGAACAGCAGCGCCTGCTCGAAGGGACGAAGCCCCGCGCCGGCCGCTCGACGCGCCCCGCTGCGGCCGACTCGGCGCCCCATGCTGACGGCCTTGGGCCGGGTTTGGGAGCGACCTTAGGGCTTGGCGTCGCGCACGAAAGCCAGCTCGGCGTCGCGCGAGTGCGCTTCGGAGTAGCGGTAGCCTTCCGCGGCGAACGCCTTGAGCGCCTTCGCCGTCTCTGCCCGCTGCCTGGCGATGTGCGCGGCCATCAGACCCCGCGCCCGTTTGGCGTGGAAGCTGATGATCTTGTACTGCCCGTTCTTGAGGTCGAGAAAGCGGGTGTTCAGCACCTTCGCCTGCAGCTGGTCGGGGTCTACCACGCCCCAGTACTCGTTGGAGGCAAGGTTCACCAGCGTCTTGTTGCGGTGCCGGGCCAGTTCCTCGTTCAAGGCCTCGGTGACGCGATCGCCCCAGAAGGCGTACAGGTTCGCGCCGCGCCGGTTGGCGAAAGCGGTGCCCATTTCCAAGCGGTAGGGGTGGATCCTGTCCAAGGGGCGCAGCAGTCCGTACAGCCCGGAGAGGATGCGCACGCGCCTTTGCAGCGACGAGAGCTGCCGCTCGTCGAAGTTCCACGCGCCGAGGCCCATGTAGACGTCGCCGGTGAAGGCCAGCGCCGCCGGCTTGCCGCCGGCGGTGTCGATGCGCCATTCGTTGTAGCGGTTGCAGTTCAGTTCGCCGAGTTTGGTGCTGATGCCCATGAGGTCCGAAATCTCGCCGGGCGCCAGTTTCTTCAAGTCGCCGATCAGCGTTGCGGCTTCACCGAGGAAGCTCGGCGTGCTGGCCTTGCGCGTGCGCGGCGGCGTCTCGAAGTCGAGAGACTTGGCGGGGGAAATGACGGCCAGCATGGCGACGAAACGGGCAGCTGCTACGCGCTGGCCGGATTGCGCAGCACGCGCCCGGCGCGCTCGCCGGTGTGTTCGTCGTCGAGCAGTATCGGCGTGCCGTTGCAGACCGTGGCCTTGTAGCCGACGGCGCGTTGAATCAGACGCGGCGCCCCGCCGGGGAAGTCGTGTACCAGGCGCGGCTGACGCTCCCGGACGCTGCCCAGATCGATGACGTTCACGTCCGCCTTCATGCCCGGCGCCAGGGTGCCTCGATCGTCGAAGCCGAGCACCCGTGCCGAGGCGCTGGTCATGCGCCGCACGGCTTCCTCGATGCTGAACAGGCCCTGTTCGCGCACCCAGTGCGCCAGCAGGAAGGAAGTCCAGCCGGAGTCCATGATCTGGCTGACGTGCGCCCCGGCGTCGCCGATGCCGGGAAGAATCCAGTCGGCGGCGAGGAACGAGCGCAGCGACTTCAGATCGTTGTTGAAGAAGCGCACGTGGAACAGCGCCTCGCCGTTGGTTTCGAGGGTCTTGTCCAGCCACAGCTCGATGGGGTGTACGCCGGCCGCCTTCGCCAGGCTGTAGAGGCTTTCTTCGCTGCCGCGGGTGTACTGCGGCCGGTCGCCGTCGCCCAGCCAGAAGAAAGCGCGGAAGCGTTCTTCGCTGGCCGGCAGCGCCTTGGCCTCTTCGACCAGCCGGCGGCGCGTTTCGGCGTCGCCAAGGGCTTGCAGACGTTCCTCGAAGCCGAGCTTGCGAATGGGCGCCCAGCCTGGCGTCGGGAACAGCATGTCGGTGCGCAGGCCCGACAGGAAGCCGCCGCTGCGCGGCAGCGTCAGGCCGTTGACGTCGAAGCCCTCGCTTTGCATTTCGGCGATCGCCGCGTCGTAGCCGGTGCCTTCGCCGTCCGGCCCCGGGTTGTACGGCGCGCTGAACAGGATGCGCGTGCCGGCGGCGCGCACCTGGCTGTTGAGAATGGCCATCTCTTCGTCCAGCTTGCCGTAGTTGAGCACGCTCTGCAGGATGC
The DNA here is from genome assembly GCA_965199875.1 of Candidatus Azotimanducaceae bacterium. Classification (GTDB taxonomy): domain Bacteria; phylum Pseudomonadota; class Gammaproteobacteria; order Pseudomonadales; family Azotimanducaceae; genus VXYL01. The sequence continues at coordinate 2,642,150 of OZ241346.1, forward strand.
CGCCGTGCTGGCCGACCGCCTTGGAAATGGCCACCAGCTCTTCCTTCTTGGCGAACGTGCCGGGAATGGAGCGGCCATCGGGCAGCACGTGCCCGGGCAGCCGGTTGGTGGAGAAGCCGATGGCGCCGTCCTTGACGGACTGCCCCACCAGGGCGGCGATCTGGCGGATTTCGTCTTCGTCGGCGTCGTCGGTGATGGCGCGCTCGCCCATCACGTAGAAGCGCGACGCGCAGTGGCCGACCAGGCCGGTGATGTTGATGGCCGGGTCCAGCTTCTCGATGGAATCCAGATACTGGCCGTAGGACTCCCAGTCCCAGGGCAGGCCGGTGAGTATGGCGTTCTTCGGGATGTCCTCCACGGTCTCCATCATGCCGGCGAGAAACTCCCGGTCCGCCGGCTTGCAGGGCGCGAAGGTGACGCCGCAGTTGCCGAACAGCGCCGTGGTGACGCCATGCCAGGAAACCGGCGTCAGCAGTGGATCCCAGCCCGCCTGGGCGTCGAAGTGGGTGTGCAGGTCGACGAAGCCGGGCGACACCACGTGCCCTTCGGCGTCGATCTCCCGACGCGCCGGTTCGTCCACCTTGCCCACCGCGGCGATGGTGTCGCCGTCGATGGCGATGTCGCCGCCGAACGCGCCGGCGCCGGTGCCGTCGACGATGTTGCCGCCGCGAATGATCAGATCATGTGCCATGTCTCCCCCCCGGCCTCCTCGGCCTCGCTTGAGCGTCTTGCGACGACGCTGATCGCTCCAATCATACTCCCGTTTCAAGCCCCTCGACCGACCGGCCAAGCAGGTCAAACCAGCGCTTGATACACCAGCCGCTGGAAGTCCTCCTGATAGGTGTTGTTCGGCATCGTGCCGTGGGCCATCACCTGGGTGAGGCAAACGCCCAGCAGCTCTTCCGCCGGATCGGCGAAGTAGGTGGTGCCGGCGGCGCCGCCCCAGCCGTAGGTGCCGACCGAGCGGATCAGCGGAAAGCGGTCTCGCCCGTGGTACAGCGCCACGCCCAGCCCCCAGTGGAAGCCGGGGCCGGTGATCGGAATGACCATGTCGCCGGTGTGGTTGCCGATCATCAGCTCCACCGTCTTGCGGCCGAGAACGCGCACTCCGTCCAGTTCGCCGCCGTTCAACAGCATCTGCCCGAAGCGGGCGTAGTCGCCAGCCGTGGACAGCACTCCGCCCATGTCGCCGCCAGCGGCGAACTCCGCCTTCGGGCCTACGGTCTTCTCGCTGGTTGCGGCCTTGTCGATGGCCACCAGGCGCATTTCGCCGTCCACTTCTCGCGGCATGTAGCTGGCGCCGAAGCGGTGCAGAGCGCCTTCGGGGACGTAGAAGCCGGTGCTGGCCATGCCCAGCGGGGCGAAGATGCTCTCCCTGAACAGTTCGTCCAGGCGCTGGCCGCTCGCCTCTTCGAGCACAGCGGAGAGCACCTGGTAGCCCATGTGGTAGCCGAACTGCTCGCCCGGGTGCGCCGCCAGGGGCAATGCCGCCTGGGCGCGCACGCGCTCGCGGTTGTCGTGCTCGCGCTTGGGTCTGCTGAGCATGTTGGCGTCGTCGTCGAACCAGCCCAGCGTCTCGAGCGGCTTGCGGTGCTGCTGGCGGTAGAAGTGCGGCATGGTCGAGGGGTTGGCAAGGCCGGTGGTGTTGGTCAGGCAGTCGCGGATGGTGATGCCGCGCCTGGCCGGCACCGGCAGCATCGGCTCGGCCGGATTGAAGACCCGCTGCTTGGCGTATTCCGGCAGGAACTTCGACACCGGATCGTCCGGCGTCAGCAGGCCGCGTTCGTAGAGGATCAGCGTTGCCACGCCAGCGATGGGCTTGGTGTTCGACCACATGCGGAACAGCGTGTCGACGCCGGCCGGTGCGGCTTCGTCCACGTCGAGCACGCCGCAGGCATGGTGGTGAACCAGCTGGCCCCGCCGCGCCACCAAGGTGACCAGATTGGGCACCCGGCGATCGTCGACGAACCGCTGCATGGCCGGGCCGATGCGCGCCAGACGTTCGGCATCGAAGCCAAGTTCAGCGGGGTCGCCTGGCGGCAGGGGGGTGTCGGTCGCGTCGGGCATGGGTCGTCTCGCTCGGTTTCGTCGAGTGGCTATTCTGGCACACCGCTTGACGCGCGGCTTGCCTGTCGAGCCTGTCGAGTGCGCTTGGCGGAGCGCTCGCTGCCTTGCCTTGCCGGTGGAGTGCGCTCTGCCGTCTCTCCAGGCGCGCCGCGACTCAGCGCCGGGTAGGGAATCAGCATCGTTCTGCCGCCTGCGGATGAATGTCGCTGGGAAGTCCGTGGGTTGGCAAGGCCGAGGATCCGCCGCAGCTTGCGCACGTCGCGGCTGCGCATCTCCTCCCAGGCGCCCCGGGGCAGCCAGGGCGGCAGCACGACCGGGCCGAAGCGAACGCGCTTCAAGCGGGTGACGTTGACGCCGACGCTGGCGAACAGCCGCCGCACTTCGCGATGGCGGCCCTCCATCAGAACCACGTGGTACCAGTGGTTGCCGCCGCTGCCGTCGTAGTAGCGGATGTCGCTGAACGACTCGTTGCGGCCGTCGACGAGGACGCCTTCGCGCAGCCGCCGCAGCGCCGGGCCGTCCAGCTTGTTGTCGACGCGCACGGCGTATTCGCGGTCGATGCCGGCGCTCGGATGCATCAGCGCGTTGGCCATGTCGCCGTCGTTGGTGAACAGGATGAGCCCGGTGGTCTGCACGTCGAGGCGCCCCACCGAAACCCAGCGCGCGTGGCGCAGCTTCGGCAGCTCGTCGAAGATCGAAGGGAGCGTCGAGTCTCGGCGGGAGACCACGACGCCAGCCCTCTTGTTCGCCACCAGCACGCGGCAGTCCTGGCTTCTCGTTGGCGTCAGCTTGCGCCCGTCCACGGCGATGTCGTCGGTGGGCGACACCCGCTTGCCGACGTGCGCGACGTCGTCGTTCACCCGCACCCGTCCCGCGGCGATCCAGCGCTCCATCTCTCGGCGCGAACCGAAGCCGCGATCGGCCAGCACCTTGTGCAGCTTCTCTTGGCGCGGCTTCTCTTGCTGCGGACGGTTGCTCACGTCTTGCCGTTCTCGCTCGCCGCATCGCGGCCGCTAGCGCTCGGCGACGGGCAGCTGTGCAAGAGCGAACCCTGGCCGGTGGGCGCGTAGCGCCGTTCCACGTCATCCACCGTGCGCCTTAGGGCGGGGCTCATGGCCTGCGCGTTCGTGACGAGGAACGACATCAGGCCGGGTGCTGCGGCTTGCGTCTCGGACCGATGAATCGCTGCGACCAGGTGCTGGCCGAACCGTTCCGCCAGCCTTGGAGGCACCGCATTGGCGACCAGCACTGCCTTGTCCGTCAACGTGCCGGCGAAGCGGAAGTCGTCAGGGAAGGTTTGCAGGCGGGCGCACTCGCGCAACGTCAGCGGCCTGTCCTCCGTCGGGTGGATGAACTCCGTGTTGGCCCCGCTGGTAATCGCCTTCGACGGTTGATCTGGCACCAGACGTCGCAAGCCGGCCGGCGCCCCGCCGCGGCGTTCGCTGGGCGTCCCATCCATCACGCGCCGATGCGCTCGTCGCCGATAGGTGTCGTGCCACAAGCACTCCGGGAGGTCCTTCATCGTCTGTCCCGGGCGCAAGGCGCGGAACCGGGCCGCATCCATGCCCCGGGGCGCTCGGTAGTCGTGGTCGGCCAGCGGCGGGCATCGCCCCCGCGCACGCGGCACGGCCGGCGGCAGACCTTGCAGGGCATCTTGGATGCTTGGGCATGTCGGGAGACCGCGACCTACCGCCAGCGCTCCAGGCATGCCCGCGGCGCAGTGCGTGACGCTTGGGAATCCTGGATTCCAACCCAAGCCACCAAGGGCGATTACACGCTTGCGATGCTGCGGAACGCCGTAGTTCGCCGCGTTGACCTTTCGCATGTGGATGCAATAGCCAGCCGCAATGAGTGGATCGAGCAGATCGACCACCCATCTGCCCTCGTCGCCAGTGAGGAATCCTTCCACGTTCTCGAACAAGAACGCCGACGGCCGATGGCGTGCCACGAGGTGGGCGAAAACGGCAACCAGGGAGTTGCGGGCATCGCTAGGACTGCGTTTCCCTGCCGACGAGAAACCCTGGCACGGCGGCCCGCCTACGATGATGTCGACGTTTGGCAGTGTGCTGCTCCAGTGCAGATTCTCACGTGCAGCCTTGTGCTGGAAGTTCAGGCGGTAGCTCTGCACCGCGGCCAGGTCGCAGTCCGTCGCATAGACGATGCGACAGTCGGCCGCCTGCAAGCCAGCGCTCAAGCCGCCGGCGCCACAGAACAAGTCCGCGACTGCAGGGTGCTCCTTCATCCGGCTAGCCTCTTTCGTGGCCGCTAGCGCTCGGCGACTGGCAGCTGCACCACCTCGGCCAACGGCTTCGCTGCTTCGTCGCTGTCCGGCTCGCTCGCCGGCGTTGGGACTGCCGTTGGTCCATCCGCGTTCTCGGGCTCCTGCGCCTCGAACTGCGGTTCGATGAGTGCGCGAATCTCCTCCAAGGGCGGCAGTTCGTCCAGGCTCTTCAGATTGAAGTAGTCGAGGAACTGCCGCGTGGTGCCGTACATCGTCGGCCTGCCCGGCGTTTCGCGCTGGCCGACGGCGCGGATCCAGCCGCGATCCAGCAGCGTGCGCACGATGGCGGAACTCACCGTCACGCCGCGCACCTGCTCGATGTCGCCGCGGGTGGCCGGCTGGCGATAGGCGATCAGCGCCAGCGTTTCCAGCAAAGCCCGGGAATAGCGCGGCGGACGCTCCTGGAACAGACGGCCAACCCACGGGCTGAGCTGCTGCCGCACTTGCAGCCGATAGCCGCTGGCCACCTGGTTCAACTCGAAGGCATGGCCTTCGGCCTGTTCGGCGATGGCGTCCAGCGCTTGGCGAATCTCTTGCCGGGCGCCTTCCGCCGGCAGCTCGTCCTTGCCGAAGATGCCGATCAGACGCTCGATGCTCAACGGTTCGCCAGCGCAGAACAGCGCCGCCTCGACCACCCTCTTCACCGTCTCTGGCGGCATCATCGGCGACTGGTTCCCAAGGGCGAGCGTTCCGAACCGCTGTGCTCGGCAAGCGCCGCGCGCACGTGAATGGGCCCGAAGGGCGCGTTCTGCGCCAGCTCCACGAGTTCTTCGCGCACCAGTTCCAAGAGCGCCAGAAAGGTGACCACCACGCCGCGCCGGCCCTCGCGCAAGTCGAACAGTTCGGCAAACGGCAGAAAGCCCGCAGCGCTGCTGACCCGCGCCAGCACGTCGGACATTCGCGCCCGCACCGACAGACCGTCCAGGGCCACCGCGTGGTGTTCGTGCAGATCCGCGCGTTGCAGGACGTCCGCCAGGGCCAGCAGCAGTTCCTTCATGTCCACCACCGGCGGCGCTTTCTCCGCGGCCAGGTCCGGTGCTGCGGCATGCACGACGTGGAGGTCGCGGTGCAGGCGCGGCAGTTCGTCCAGCCGCTCGGCGGCGGACTTGATCTGCTCGTACTCCTGCAAGCGGCGCACCAGCTCGGCGCGAGGGTCCGCTTCGTCCTCCTCGGCTTGCGGTCGCGGCAGCAGCAGCCGCGACTTGATCTCGGCGAGCATCGCCGCCATCAGCAGGTATTCGCCGGCGAGATCCAGCTGCAGCGCCTTCATCAGCTCGATGTAGCGCAGGTACTGCTCGGTGATTTCCGCGACCTGGATGTCCAGGATGTTCAAGTTCTGGCGGCGAATGAGGTACAGCAGCAGATCCAGCGGGCCCTCGAAGGCGTCCAGGAAGACCCGCAGGGCGTCGGGCGGAATGTACAGATCGGCCGGCAGTTCGCGCAGCGCTTCGCCGCCGACGATGGCAACCACGTTGTCCGGCGCGTCCTTCATGGCTGGCCGATGCCCACCGCGGCCTTGACGACCTCCAAGGTGTCGCGCGCTTCGTCCCGGGCTTTCTCGGAACCCTCGATGAGGATGGCGCGCACCCGATCGCGGTTGTCCTCGAACTGCTTGGCGCGCTCGATGAAGGGCGCCTGTTCGGCGTTGATGGCGTCGATCAGCGGCCCCTTGCAGTCCACGCAGCCGATGCCGGCGCTGCGGCAGCCTGCTGCGGCCCAGTTCTGCACGTCGGCGTCGGAGTAGACCTGGTGCAGCGCGAACACCGGGCATTTCTCCGGGTTGCCGGGGTCCTGGCGGCGCCCGCGGGCGGGGTCCGTCTGCATGGTGCGAATCTTCTGCTCCACCACCTCGGGCCGTTCGCGCAGACGCACGGCGTTCTGGTACGACTTCGACATCTTGCGCCCATCGACGCCTGGCAGCGTCGGCGCGGCGGTGAGCAGTTCCTTCGGCTGCGGCAGGATGATGCGTCCGCTGCCTTCGAGATAGCCGAACAGCCGCTCGCGGTCGCCGACGGACAGGTTCTGCTGCCCGCCGAGCTGTGCCTGGGCGCGCGCCAGCGCTTCTTCGTTGCCGTGCTGCAGGTAGTCCTGGCGCGCTTGGCGGTACAGCCGGGCGGCCTTCTTGCCCATCTTGTCGATGGCCTGCTCGGCATGTTCCTCGAACTGCGGCTCGCGGCCGAAGACATGGTTGAATCGACGCGCCGTGGCCCTGGCGAACTCGAGGTGCGCCACCTGATCGCCGCCGACCGGAACGTGCCCGGCGCGGTAGATCAGGATGTCCGCCGCTTGCAGCAGCGGATAGCCGAGGAATCCGTAGGTGCTCAAGTCCTTGTCGGCGAGGTTGGCTTGCTGATCCTTGTAGCTCGGCACCCGTTCCAGCCAGCCCACCGGCGTCACCATGGAAAGCAGCAGGTGCAGCTCGGCGTGTTCGGGAACCCGGCTCTGCACGAAGATGGTCGCCGCGCTGGGGTTGATGCCCACCGCCAGCCAGTCCACCACCATGTCGAAGGTGAACTGCTCCAGGTCGAGGCGATCCTGGTAGTGCGTGGTGAGCGCGTGGATGTCCGCAACGAAGAAGAAGCACTCGTACTCGTGCTGCAGCCGCACCCAGTTCTTCAACGCGCCGTGATAGTGCCCAAGGTGCATCCGCCCGCTTGGGCGCATGCCCGACAACACGCGCTGGTCCGCGTCGCTACTGCTCACTGGCTGTCCGAAGTCCGCAACTGGCCGGCACTATAGCAAACGCTGGCGAGACTGCCGGCCTTGCCTGCCGTACACGCCGTACACTGCTCTTGACGTCCGAGGCTGCTCAGACAGTGCAGCGCACGATCCAGATACTCGTGGGCTGTTTGCTGACCAGATCGACGCCGACGAATGGCCCAAGTTCGCGTGCGGAAAGTGGTGATCCCGGCATGACTCGCGCCTGCTGCGACCGGCCGCGTTGCAGACGGCATATTCTTGCGTCCTCGTCGTCGAAGGGTTCGCCGCCGGATTGCGCTCGCTTGAAGCTTGAAGACCTAACCCCCAACGCCTCCGTGCGCGGCATTCGTCCGGACGCGCCGGTCACCGTGGTGCAGGCGCAGTGGCATGGCGCGGACGCGTTGACGCTCACCTACCGCCTAGCGGGCGGCGGCGTGGCACGTTCTCGCTTGAGGCTTGAAGACCTAACGCCGAACACATCCGTGCCACCCTCGCCGAACTGCAAGCGGAAAACGGAGGGCTTGGATTCGGGGTCTCACTTGCGCGGCTGGCCATGCTCATGGTTGGCTGCGGCGCTTATGCAGCGGGTTCTTGGCAACGATGCGCGCAATGATGTGCTCGCGTTCGGCGCGAAGGGCCTGGCTCTTGCTGCCTTTCGCGGGTTCGTACAGGTAGAGCGGCCTTTCGATGTACATCGGATTTTCCGCCAATTCCACGATCGGTAGCATGTAGGCCCAGTCGTTTGCGAGATCGACGTACTCGCCATCCAGCCGCAGCATGTCGTCCGGGATGACGTCGAACAAGCGCTTTCTGAACGAGCGCAGATGCTGCCAGACATTGCCGCCGCGGTGTTCCCGGGGGCGATCGAAACACACGGGATAGTCGACCTGCTTGTCGGTTCGCAACATGGAACCAACGGTGACGTCCGCGCCCCTGCGGTACTCCGCCGCCAAGCGCAACAGCACATCGTCCCCGATCAAGGCGTCGTCCGCGTCCAAGGTGACGATCACCGTTTCCGGGTTCGCGCACGCCGAGCGGATTGCCGTGACCATGTTGGCAAGCAGTCCTCGACGGTGGCGATAGCGAATGATCGTTGTGCGCTCGAACCCTAGCACGGCGTTGTCGAAGTGTTCCCGGTGCGCGGCGTCCGATGCGTCGTCGACCACCACCGCACCCCAGCGCGGCCCGCGCTGGCGGCGCATGGAGTCGAGACATCGGCGCAGGCGCCCCGGTGCCACGTTGCGCCCGCAAACCACGAAGACGAAGGGTTCCCGTCGCGCCGGGGCCAGCCAGTCCGAAAGTGCGCCTTGCCACTCCGGCACCCCGAGTTGAATGGTCGGCACGATGCCCTGTTCCAAGCGATCCAGAACGGCGAACCACTCGTTCTGGTCGCCCTTGCGGCGATTCGGCGGATGTACGTAGAACGTGTACTGGCTGCCGCCTCGGTAGGACCGCCCTGCGCCCTCGCCGATGGCGGCGTCCAGAGAACGGTGCCAGGAGAGCGCCAAGCCGCCGTCGGCGGCTTCGTTCGGCCACGGACGGGAACGCAGCAAGCGCTGGCGATGGAAGAGGCAGGCGCGTACTTCCGTTCGCCGCGGACGGCCGTTCGCGTCCTCCGTCGTGTACTCGCGATCATGCGCTTGCGCAATGTTGAAGGCGACGGTGAACGCCTTGGGGTCGTTGCCCAGCACTGCGATCATCTCCGCCAGATAGTCGTGCTCAGGATCCAGCCTGCCGATCATGGCGTCCACGTCGAACTGCAATACATAGCATGTCGCGCAAGCCTCGAATCCCGCCAAGGTGGAGACGACTTGGGCACCGGCCACACTGTGCGTATGCGGCGAGGGCACGTCGAACCAGCGGCGATTGATCGCCGCCGAGGCCGGCCCGAAGTGGGGGCCTTCTAGAACGCGGTCGATCCAGCCGGCTTCGCGCAGCCGCCGAGCCGCCTGCCGCAGCGCTTCCAAGTCGCCCACGGCGTGGGACCGCGTGAAGCCACGCCCGCGGCAGTCCAGAACGAGCAGACGCTCCGCGAATGCGCGGGGCACCTCCAGTTGGGAAACCAGATGCCGCACCTGCACATCCAACGTATCTGCGTCCATGGCACACGCCTTGATGAGCAAAGTGACGTCGTCTACCGGCGGTGGCAGCGGACGCAGTTCGAACGCGACATGGTCCGAAGCAGGCTCGAAGCGTTCCCAATCGACCGTGGCGTCCTCTACCCGGCGCACCACGGCGAATCCGGCGCGGGCGAACGCGCGGCGCAACGCCCGCTCGGGACGATGCACTTCCGTGCGCAGCCGGCCACCGCGCATCTGCTTCCCATACGCGAAGGTTGTGTCGTAGCGGGCGTTGGCGGGAAGGATCCGCTTCGCCTCCGCGGTCTCCCCGCCGAATGTGAACAGGGTATTGCAGCAGCTCACGATCACCTGGCCGCCATCCTTGACGGCACGGCGCAAGCCTGCGAGCACGTCGTGGAACTTCCGATCCTCGAGCGTGCAGATGACCCGGCGGCACAGCACGACGTCGTAGGGGCCCGCGTCCAACGCTTCGCCGCGTGTGCGAACGAATTCCAAGCCCGCCTTTCGCGGCCGTTCCGGCGGCGACAAGGCTCTCCAGCGAGGCCAGCGGGTCTGGTCGATGTCGTAGGCAACCACGTCGAAGCCGCGGCGGGCCAGTGCATCCGCGTGTTTTCCGTTGCCGCAGCCGTAGTCGAGCACGCGGCCTTCGCCGCCTGGGATCAAGTCCAGCACAAAGTCGTCGTGGCCCCGTCGCTCTCCCAAAGCGGATCGAACGGCTTGGTGGAACCGCCCGAACCCGTCCAGGTGCGGCAACGTCGGGTCGTCGAGCGCCCGGCGCATGACAATGTTGAGGTTGTCGTGCGCCGCAAAGCGGTAGGACAGCCAGGCGCGTTGGCACATGATGCGAAACTCCTTCTCCGCATCGGCGACGGTGCCGTTCTCCCGCAAGCGGATGTCCGATCCGTAGTCGATCAGCCGCACGCGACCACCCACCACGCGCAAATTGTCCGGATCGATGTTGCGGCAGATGACGCCGTAGCGATGGCACTCGGTCATCAAACCCAGCAGCCCCGGTCCGCAGCCGCCCTGATACGGCTCGCTCTCCTCGAACGAATAGACGAGCACCGCCTGATGCCCAGCTTGCTCGAACTGCTTGAACGGATAGAGGAAACGCGCAGACGGCCATTTGCCCACCAAAGAGCGCAGCAGCGCCGGTGCCGAGATGTCGGCGCTTCGCTTCCACCAGAAGTCGAATACCTTGTAGACCAGCGAACCATCGGTAAGCGCGACGCCTTCCTTGCCGCAGCCGAGCAGTCGCAGTTCCGCGCTTGGCGACACGAGGCGCATGGCGACTGCCTTGGCGTTGGCCACGCGCTCCCGCTCGAAGTCACGCGCCAGCGCCGGGAAGTGGCGCAGACGTTCCCGATGCGCCTCGACCGTTCGCGGCAGCCCGGCCAAGAACTCGCGCACATCGCCGGAACCAAGCGACCGGACCCCTTGCTCGATCCGCGTCAACGTGGCCGGCGTGTAGATGTCTTCCAATATGCGGCAAAACGCTTGCAGTTTTTCCACGCCGGTTTGGTAGCGCTCATGCCGCCACCATGCATCGCCGCTCAGCAATCCCCCGAGGACCTTGGCAAGGCCACACGCACGGTGAAACGACAGGCGGAACGCGGCCAGCCGCTCCTCCGCATACTTGTGTACCCGAACGACGAATCCGTCGATGCGTTCCTCGTCAAGGCGAATGCCGGGGCCGTCCGGCGTGTTTGTCGCACGAAAAACACCCGGAACGTCAACGAGCGCCGAGAAAACGGCGTAGCCGCGAATGTCGTCCACGACGCGGTCCTCGTCCAGCACCGAGGGTGCCGGCACGCCGGAACGATCGTGGTGCAACGCCAGCGGCAGCGCGATGGCCTTCTTGCCGAAGTGCTGCCGCTGCAGCAGTGCCCAGATCATGTCCGAACGGCGGCTGGGCCGACCGCCGATGGTCGGCGCGGGGTTCGGCGCCAAGCGCAAGGCTTCGACATCGAAGACGAGAGTATTGCCGCCGCGATGGACCGCATCGCTGGCATGGCGCAAGGGATCCGCGTTCGCCACGGCGAGCGGGCGGAACACTTGGTCGCCGGCGAGCATCCGCGATGCTTCCGAGGCGATGCGCAGGAAAGCGTCGCCGACGGTTTCGCCGCTGGCGCATGGCGTCAACCAGAAAGGCGACTCCAGCCGATCCGTTTCCTTGCGCGACAGGTCGTAGTAGTAGTCCGTGCGACCGTCCCGGAGCTTCGCGTTCTCGGCGCCGAGATCGGGCAGCGGCTGCGAAGGCGACAACATGCGCAGCCAGAACAAGGACGCAGCCAAGTCCACCAGCTGCACGCGGATGGTGGACGCGAAGGGCAGGGGCGGCGCGCCGGTGTTGAGGCCGATGGCCACGTCCAAGGAGCCGGCAGCGTGCAGGCGGCGCAATTGCCGGACGCTGTTCGCCAAGGGCTGTCGCGTACGCCGCATCGCCCCGTTGCCGTCGATGCACAGCGGGTCCAAGCGCATGTCGTCGTCGACGACCCACACCACAGATCCGGGCCGGTCTTTGGCGAACGCATAGAGGTAGCACTGCAACACGGTACGCGCCGCCGCAATGGGCAAGCGCTTGCCCATGCCGACGCCGCCATCCGCCACCCATCCTCGCGCCGCATCGCGCCGATGGCGTTGACGATCCACCAGGTGAACGCGCAGCCCTGCAGCACGTTCCCGTTCCACCAAGGGGCCCAACACCGTGCTCGGCGTGGTGCCGGTGGTGTTTTCGAAGACGACGACATCCAAGCCGGAGAGGTCCGGATCGTCCACGAGACCGCGAACGTCCGCGAGCAGGCGGCCAACTTCGTCGAGACGCTGGCCATCCGCGATCATGCCCACGATCAGGTGGACGGGCGCTTGCGGCGGCGCGTCCGTCAGCGCCGGGTACAGCGAGTGCTCACGCTGCGAGGGCGGTTGTTCCCACTCGTCGGGAGGCGGCTCGCGCCAGCCGAAGAAGGCTTGGGCGCGGCGCGTGAAGGACTCGCGCTGCGCGGTAGACATCCGCCGCCGATACTTGCGGAAGAAGCTGTCGAGCCCGCCTTGCTTGGCAGCGGAACCGGGAGTGGAGAGCCGCGGCCGCGACCGGTCGGCGAAGTGTTCCACGGTTGGCCGCGCCGTGACGCCGTACGACACGTCCGGCAAGTCCGCGATGCGGACGCACAAGTCGCGGTCCGTGCAACTCGGCAGCGACTCGTCGAACAAGCCGGCCTCCAGCAACACGCGCAAGCGGCAGATCAGATTGCTGCCTTGGATGCCGGGATTGCCAGTCAGGAAATCCGCCCCGGAGAGCTCGGTTGGCGGCGACACCAGACGCTGCCCGGTGTCCTCTTCGATCCGCCAGAGCGGCGACGCGACTATGTCCAAGCCGCATCCTTGGATCGCGGATGCGCACGTTGCCAAGTGCTCCGGCAGCCAGCGGTCGTCGTCGTCCAAGATAGCAACGTAGACATGTGACGAGTCGCCATGCCGGGCTTGCCGGAGAAGGTGATCCAAGGCGGAGTTCCAAGCGCCGGCAGCGCCCTTGGTACGCCTGTTCCGCAGGAACGAGACATGGATGCCGGGACAGTTCAAATCGCGAATGCGTCGTTCGGTCTGCTCCGTGTTCTTCGGACAGCGCGAGTCGTCTACAACAACGACTTGCGCCGGGGGGAGAGTTTGCCATGCGACCGACGGCAAGGCCCGAGACGCCAGCAATTCGGGGCGATCGGCGGTCGCAATGACCACCGCGAGTTCCAGGTTGGCTTTCATGGTGCCTCCATTGATGACTGGAAGTGCAGCCACCCCAATGGATCGGCAACGCATGGCGTACAACGCCCTGCGGGAGTGGGATCAGTCATCGCTGATCCCATGCCTCCAGATCCGACTAGGCCGGCTGTTCGTCGAGACCATAACACACTTCTCGACAGGAGCTTCACTGCATGGACCGTTGGCGTAGACTCGTAGCGTGACCCGACAGGGCTTGCGGGTGAAAGTCGACTTCAATGCGCCGCGGCAACGCCTGCCACCGAACGCCTACTTCGACGCGCTCGCTTGAAGCTTGAAGACCTAACCCCCAACGCCTCCGTGCGCGGCATTCGTCCGGACGCGCCGGTCACCGTGGTGCAGGCGCAGTGGCATGGCGCGGATGCGTTGACGCTCACCTACCGCTTGGCTGGCGGCGGCGTGGCCGAGGAGATCCTCTACCGCGACGACGAATCCCGGCTGCAACTGGCCGAACAAGGCCGCCCGTGGCGCTTCGACGGCGACGGCGCCGCCTACCGGCTGGTGGCGGAAGCCCATCGCATCCGCCTGGCCCATCTGTTCGATCCGGTGCTCGCCGTCCACTGCTCGCTGGTGGAACCGCTGCCGCACCAGATCACCGCGGTGTACGAGGCCATGCTGCCGCGCCAGCCGCTGTGCTTTCTTCTGGCGGACGATCCCGGCGCCGGCAAGACCATCATGGCTGGGCTCTTGATGAAGGAACTCGTCGCCCGCGGCGATCTGAAGCGGTGCCTTGTGGTGTGCCCCGGCAGTCTCGCGGAGCAGTGGCAGGACGAGCTGCACCGCCGCTTCGGGCTGGCGTTCGAGATTCTCACGAATGACAAGCTCGAGACCGCCCGCACGGGCAACTGGTTTCAGGAGAACGACCTCGCCATCGCCCGCCTGGACAAGCTGGCGCGGAACGAAGACGTGCAGGCGCTGCTCGCCGCGCCGGACTGCCGCTACGATCTCGTGGTGTGCGACGAGGCGCACAAGATGTCCGCCAGCTTCACCGGCGGCGAAATCAAGGTCACCAAGCGCTACCGCCTGGGGCAGCTGCTCTCTGGTCTCACCCGCCACTTCCTGCTGCTGACGGCCACTCCCCACAACGGCAAGGAGGAGGACTTCCAGCTGTTCCTCGCCCTCTTGGACGGCGATCGCTTCGAGGGCCGCTTCCGGGACGGCACCCATCAGGTGGACGTCTCCGACCTGATGCGCCGCATGGTGAAGGAGAACCTGCTGAAGTTCGACGGCCGGCCACTGTTCCCGGAGCGCATCGCCCACTCCGTGCCGTACCGGCTCTCCGCTGCCGAAGCGCGTCTCTACCAAGCCGTGACGGGATATGTGCGCGAGGAGTTCAACCGCGCCGAAGCCCTGCAGAACGACAAGCGGGTCGGCGCCGTGGGCTTCGCGCTGACGATTCTGCAACGGCGCCTGGCCTCTTCGCCGGAGGCCATACACCAGTCCCTGCGGCGACGGCGCGAACGCTTGGAAGGCCGCCTGCAAGGCGCAGCCGTTCCCGATGGCCCCGCGTTGGACGCCGAGGACCTTGAGGATCTAGAGGACGCGCCCTTCGAGGAACTGGAGGCGGCGGAATCCGCCGTTGTGGACCAAGCCTCCGCTGCCGCCACCCTCGCCGAACTGCAGGCGGAGATCGACACGCTGCGGCACTTGGAATCCCTCGCCGCCGCGTTGCGGCACAGCGGCGAGGACACCAAGTGGCAGGAACTCGCCAGCCTGCTCGCCACGATCTTCACGCCCAAGCGCCTCGCCAGCGAAGTGGCCGAAGAACGCGCCCGCTACCACGGCAGCGGCGCCATTCCGCCGCCGGTGCCATCGCCACGCCAGAAGCTGGTGGTGTTCACCGAGCATCGGGACACCTTGAGTGCCTTGCAGCGGCGCATCGGCACTTTGCTCGGCCGCCCGAACGCGCTGGCCGTCATCCACGGCGGCATGCGGCGCGAAGAACGCCGCCGGGCGCAGGAAACGTTTCTGAACGATCCCCAAACCCAAGTGCTGCTCGCTACGGACGCCGCCGGCGAGGGCATCAACCTGCAACGCGCCCACCTGATGGTGAACTACGACCTGCCGTGGAACCCGAACCGCCTGGAGCAGCGCTTCGGGCGCATCCACCGCATCGGCCAGCGCGAGGTGTGCCACCTGTGGAACCTGGTGGCGGCGGAAACCCGCGAAGGCGACGTGTATCGCACCCTGCTCGACAAGCTGGAGCAGGCCCGCTTCGCCCTCGGCGGGCAGGTGTTCGACGTGCTCGGCAAGCTGCAATTCGAAGGCCGCCCGCTGCGCGAGCTGCTGATCGAGGCCATCCGCTACGGCGACCGGCCCGAAGTGAAGGCGCGCCTTTCCCAAGCCGTCGGCGCAGCCGTGGATCGCCCGCACCTGCAAGCCCTGATCGAGGAACGTGCGTTGGCGCAGGATGCGATGGATTCCGCCCAAGTGGCCCGCGTGCGCGAGAACATGGAACGCGCCGAAGCGCGGCGCTTGCAGCCGCACTACGTGGAATCCTTCTTCCTGGAAGCGTTCCGCCAGCTCGGCGGCACAGCGCGGCAGCGGGAGCCGCGCCGCTACGAAGTGACGCACGTGCCGGCGACGGTACGCAACCGAGATCGGCAGATCGGCGCTGGCGACCCGGTGCTGCGCCGCTACGAACGCATCGCCTTCGAGAAGGCCCTGCTGACGCCGGACGGCAAGCCGCCGGCCACATTCGTCTGCCCCGGCCACCCGCTGCTCGACGCCGTGCTGGCCCTCACCTTGGAGCGCAACCGAGACCTGCTGCAACGCGGCACGGTGCTGGTGGACGACAGCGACCCGGGCATCGAACCACGCGCCCTCTTCACGTTGGAGCATACGGTGCGGGATAGTGAGTACACGCTCTCTCGCAGGATGCTGTATGTGGCGATGGATGCGGCCGGCGCTTGCCGCCACTTGCACCACGCGCCGTACTTGGACTATCGCCCGCTCCGCGATGCCGAGCCGACCCCGGCGGACATCCTCGCCCGCCCAGAGTGCGCCTGGATCACCCGCGAGCTGGTGGCCGCCGCCGAGCGGGAAGCCATCACCACGGTCGTGCCGGCGCACATCCGCGAAGTGCGCGAACGGCGCATGGAGTGGATCGCCAAGACCCGCGCCGCCGTCCAGGAGCGCCTCACCAAGGAAATCGCCCACTGGGACAGCCGTGCCAATGCCCTGCGACTGCAAGAGGAAGCCGGCAAGCCCGGCGCCCGCCTGAACTCCGCCGAAGCCCGCCGCCGCGCCGACGACCTGCAGGAGCGCTTGCGTGAGCGCATGGCGCAGCTGGAACGGGAAGGCCGGTTCTCCGCCGCGCCGCCCACCGTGATCGGCGCCTTGGTGGTGGCGCCGGCTGGTCTGCTCGCTGCGATGACCGGCCAAGCCGCGCCTTCCCAACCCGCCGACACCCAAGCCTCCGCCGCCCGCGCACGAGCCGTCGTCATGGCGCTGGAACGGCACCTCGGCTTCGAGCCGACGGACCGCGAGTTCGAGAAGCTCGGCTACGACATCGAGAGCCGCATCCCCGGCACCGGCAAGCTGCGCTTCATCGAGGTGAAGGGCCGCACGGCGGATGCCGACAGCATCACCGTCACCCGCAACGAGGTGCTGACGGCGCTGAACAAGCCGGAGGACTTCATCCTCGCCATCGTGCGTTTCGACGAGGGCGGTGCCCACGACGTGCGCTACGTGCGCGAGCCGTTCCGCCAGGAGCCGGATTTCGGGGCGGTGAGCGTGAACTACCGGGTGGCGGAACTGTGGCAGCGGGGAACGGAGCCAGGATGAGCCGGAAGATCCATCGGTGCCTGCATACGGGCTACTCGCCTTCCCAAGTGATTCAGCGTGTCAGCGCCCGAGACGACGTTGGTGTCCGGCAGGCACTGTGGGCAGCACGGACGCCCGCGCCGAGCGGCAGCGTGATCCGCGCCAATCTTGGCTAGGTCGAGCGGTGAAGCGCACGATCCTAGGCTTTCGCCTCGACGAGGACGGCGACTGGATCGCGAATCTCGACTGCGCCCACGGCCAGCATGTGCGCCACCATCCGCCCTTCACGAACCGCCCGTGGGTGGTGAGCGAGGCCGGACGCAAGGGGATGCTCGGCACGGCGCTCGACTGCTCGCGCTGCGACCGGATGGAATGGCCCGAGGGGTGGTCGCCTACCGCCGGACGCCGGAGTTCGACGAGACGACGGTTCCCCCGGGTCTCATGTCGGAGCACACGACGAAGCGCGGCGTCTGGGCCAGGATCCACGTGATTTGCGGGGCATTGCGCTACCACGTCGGCCCGCCGCTCGACCGCTCGTTCCGAGTCGATCCGACGTCGAGCGCGGTCATCGTGCCAGACGTGCGGCATCGGGTAGAGCCGGAAGGCCCTGTGCGGTTCTTCGTCGAGTTCGCGCGGGCGAGGCCGCCGCCCAGGTAGGAAGCTCTCCTCAGCTCCGATACGACGACGTTGGTATCCAGCGGGTACGTCACGACAAGGCGGCGGCGCGATACACGCCGGCCAGCATCCGGGGCGGCTCAAAGTCGATGTCCGCACTTTCGGGCATTGCCAGCAGGTCCACGATGTTCGCTTCCTGCTTCGTCAAGGCGACGTACTCCTCCACCGTGAGAAGCACATGCGCGGCCTTGCCGTGGCTGGTGATCACCACCGGCCCGTCGCGGGCTTGGCGCTTCGCCTTGCTGACGTCGCGGTTGAACTCCCTGCCGGTCATGGTCGTGATGGCCATGATGACTCCCGGGGGCGTGTGGGCAAGCACGACACTACCCCGCAAACGAGGTGCTGAAGGAGCCTTGAACAAGCCGCACCTCTTTGATGGATCAGAGTGTTACATGCCCTGCTTCACTCGCGCATGGGGCAGGTTGGGGCTGGCGGGGTCCACGGTCACCATGCGCCGCGCCGGGTTGACGACGAGATCCATGTCTTCCATCGGCACGGCGCCGAGCAGCACTTCGTCGCCGAGCACCAGTGCGCCGACGTAGCAGAAGCGCTTCTCGAACGCCACTTTGAGCGGCCCGACGTAGGGGACGCTCGCGCTTCTGCCGTCCGCCATGGACACCTCGCGCATCGACTCCCCTTCGAGGTCCAGCTGTACCGCGACATGCTCCGGTATGCACAGCATCAGCGCCCCCGTGTCCGCCAGCGCCCGCACCCGCACGGGCGCCAGCTCCGTGCGCCTCGGATTGCTGAGTTCGACTTCCGCGAAAACGTGCCCCATGCGCGGGTGCCTGCCAGTTGGAACGCAGCGGCAAGATTGGCACGGAGGCCGTCCTGCCGCAAATCGGGCGTACAGCCGACGGATGGAAGGACGCGGAGCGTCACAGCCGTTATGGTCATCGACGTAGACTATTGCTGACGACGCAGGAACAGGACGTGGCAGCGACCTACCGATACCAGCCCGACTACGCCGTTCCGCCCGGCTCGCTTCTCAGGGAGTATCTGGCGGCGCGGGGCTTCTCCAATGCCAAGTTCGCCCGTCGCTGCGGCCGGTCGGCGAAGCTCATCAGCGAGATCGTGGCCGGCAAGGCACCGGTTGAACCGACCACCGCGCTACAGTTCGAGCGCGTGCTTGGCATGGACGCACGCATCTGGCTCGGGATCGAGGCCGACTATCAGCGCCACCAAGAGATGCACCGCCGAAGCCGAGGATGACGAGGCGACGACAGGGCGAATCTGTAGGTTCAACTTTCATTTATAAATCAATCGCTTAAGACAAGTAGGCACGGCGGACTCGCTGCCGTGTACAATCCGCCCACTCTCCCTGCCGGGCCGGCTAGCGATGGACGGACGAGGAAACGAACAGCGCCTTGGGTTCAGCCTGTCCGGCGAGGCGGTCTCCGTGGAGTCCTTCATCGCCGTCGCCGAGAAGCTCACGGACTTGCTGCGGGAACTCGGACGTCGATGACGGGTGGCCGCGCTCTGGAGTGGCACATCGCCGACCTGCGCACCGGCAGCGCCCATCTAGCCATGAGGCCGCACACGGAGGCACTCCAAGGCGCAGAGAGCGCTGCCCCGATCATCGCCTCCGCGCTCGACGGCCTTGAGGTGGTCGAAGGCGCCGCGCAAAGACCGCCCCACTTCAGCGATCAAGCGCTGCGACATGCGAAGTCCCTCGTCAACGCTCCGAAGCGACATCCCAACGGCTTGTCGATCTTCGGCGGCAGCGGAACCCGCACCCCGTCGAGTTGCAATCTCCAAAAGCCTTGTAGCCCATGTGGACGAGCTCCTCGGTGCCGCGTCCGTCGCGATCGGGTTGCTGGAAGGCAGGCTCGAGGCGCTGACCGTGCATGGCGCCATCGAATTCAGCATCTACGACTCGATTACGAATCGTCGGATTCCGTGCGGCTGCAATCGCGAAACGCTCGATGCGGCCATCCAGCACTTCGAAAACCGCGTGTCCGTGAGCGGGGAGATCCGGTTCAACGCTCGCGGAGAGGCCTCGTCGATAAAGGTCGACGAAGTCCATCCGCTTGGAACCGGCCCTCTGCCGCAAGCAAAGGACATTCTCGGGTTGTTTGCCGACCACAAGATCGACACCGACGAATGGTCCAAGTTCGTGCGGGAAAAGTGGTAGCCCACAAGGCCGACGTGTTCGAACTGCGCTGAACGACATGGCTCTTCGCAAGAAGCTCATCGAAGTCGCTCTGCCGCTGGACGCCATCAACAAGGCGTCGGCGCGGGAGAAGTCGATTCGGCATGGGCATCCGAGTACGCTGTATCTGTGGTGGGCGCGGAGGCCGTTGGCGGCGGCGCGGGCGGTGATCTTTGCGCAGATGGTGGACGATCCGACTTCGTGGCCGGAGGAGTTCCCGACCGAGGCGGCGCAGGAGGCGGAGCGGCAGCGGCTGTTCCGGCTGATCGAGCAGCTGGTGCTGTGGGAGAACACCACCAACGAGGAGTTGCTGGAGCAGGCGCGCAACGAGATTCGGCGCAGCTGGCGGCGCACTTGCGCGGAGCATCGGGATCACCACCAAGCGGCGGAACTGTTCGATCCGGAGCGGCTGCCGGCCTTCCACGATCCGTTCGCCGGCGGCGGCTCGCTGCCGTTGGAGGCGCAGCGGCTGGGGCTGGAAGCCCACGCTTCGGACTTGAACCCGGTGGCCGTGCTCATCAACAAGGCGATGATCGAGATTCCGCCGAAGTTCGCCGGGATGCCGCCGGTGAACCCCGAAGCGCGGGCGCAGATGGCGAAAGACCGCGAGCTGGGCATGGAGCGGGAGTGGAAGGGCGCGCAAGGGCTGGCCGAGGACGTGCGCTACTACGGCAAGTGGATGCGCGACGAAGCCGAGAAGCGCATCGGGCACCTGTATCCGAAGGTGGAAGTGACGGCGGAGATGGCCAGGGAGGGGCCAGACTTGGAGCGCTATGTGGGGCGCAAGCTCACGGTGATCGCCTGGCTGTGGGCGCGGACGGTGAAGAGCCCGAATCCGGCGTTTCGGGATGTGGACGTGCCGTTGGCGACGACGTTTGTGCTGTCGAAGAGGGAGGGGCGGGAAGCGTATGTTCATCCTGTTGTTCAGGACCGCTGCTATTCGTTCAGCGTCAAGAGCGGCACGCCGCCGAGCGAAGCCACACGCGGTACATCGGCAGGACCGAGGCGGGCTTTCACTTGCTTGATGTCCGGCACTCCCATTACCTACGACCACATTCGGTCGGAAGGCGCGGCCGGGCGCATGGGGGAGCGGATGTTGGCCATCGTGGTCGAAGGAGATGGCGGCCGGGTGTACTTGGCTCCGACGCCGGACCACCAGGAGGTGCCGACGCAGGCAACGCCAGAGTGGCGTCCCGACTGCGAGCTGCCGAGAAAGCACCGGAACTTCCAAGGCCCAGTCTATGGCCTGACCAATGTAGGCGATCTGTTCACAGCACGTCAGCTGGTCGCACTGACAGCCCTTTCCGACCTTGTGGGATGTGTCCACTGCGTTGTCCAAGAGGCTGTCCATAGCGCGTCCAACGACGCCGACCCGCGCAAAGCAAATCAGTATGCAGAGTCGATGGCTCTGTACCTCGGGCTCTCGGTAAGCAGGCAAGCCAACCGGTCGTCCAGCCTCAACTTCTGGGATCCAGGCGGCGCGAAAATACAGCAGGTCTTCGCTCGGCAAGCCCTGCCGATGGTCTGGGACTTCGTGGAATCCAACCCGTTCTGCGGATCGAGTGGGAACTTCGTCGGCCAAGTCGCGTATTTGAGCAAGGTCGTCGCGTATTCGCCGACGTCTCCAGAGCGTGGAGAAGCCGCCCAAAAGGACGCTCAAGTTGGCGGTGCATCCGACAACGCCATCTTCTCAACAGACCCACCCTACTTCGACAACATCAGCTACGCCGACTTGTCGGACTTCTTCTACGTCTGGCTGAGGCGCTCCCTTAGAAGTATCTTGCCAGAGCTATTCGGAACGCTCGCCGTACCAAAGACGGCCGAGTTGGTCGCCACCGGACATCGACACGCGAGCAAGCTGGCTGCGGACGTATTCTTCCTCGACGGCATGGCCAAGGCGATTCGATGTTTGGCGGAAAGGACGCATCCATCGTTCCCGGCCACCATCTACTATGCGTTCAAGCAAGCCGAGCAATCTGGCGAACACGGCACAGCCAGCACCGGCTGGGAGAAGTTTCTTGAGGCGGTAATCCTATCGGGCTTTTCGATTTCGGGTACTTGGCCTGTGCGAACTGAACTCACCAGCACGCTGAAGAAGCGGATGAGTGCGTTGGCGTCAAGCATCGTCCTCGTCTGCCGCAAACGCCCCGAAGACGCCCCACTCGCCACCCGTCGCCAGTTCATCGACGCCCTCAAGGCCGAGCTTCCCACCGCCCTAGCCCACCTCCAATCCGGCGGCATCGCCCCGGTCGATCTCGCCCAAGCCGCCATCGGCCCGGGCATGGCCGTCTACACGCGCTACGCCAAGGTCGTGGACGCCACCGGCGAAGCCGTCACCGTGCGCGAGGCGCTCACGCTCATCAACCAGACCTTGGACGAGTGCTTGAGCGCCCAAGAGGGCGATTTCGATGCGGACACGCGCTGGGCACTGGCGTGGTTCGAGCAGCACGGCTTTGAGGACGGCGACTACGGCGATGCGGAGACCCTCTCCAAGGCGAAGAACACCAGCATCGCCTCGCTGCAGGCCAACGGCATCCTGCAATCCAAGGCCGGCAAGGTGCAGCTGCTCGTCCCCCTCGCCCTGCGCGAAGACTGGGACCCGCGCTCGGCGGGAAGAGTGTCGGCCTGGCTGACGCTGCACCACCTGATCCGCGTTCACGACGCCGGTGGCGAGCAGGCTGCCGCCGCGCTCGTCCGCGACCTCGGCGGCGTGGCCGAGACCGCCCGCGAACTCGCCTACCGCCTGTACGCCATCGCCGAACGCACCAAACGCGCCCCCGAAGCCCTGTGGTACAACGCACTGGTGCAAAGCTGGCCGGAGATCGACCGGTTGGCGCGGGAGGAGCGCCGCGACCAGGCCGACATGCTCGGCACGTCCACGGGAGCGCAAGGGGCTTGACACATGCCAAGGCCAATCCTGCGCCGCAACCGATTGCGCTCGTGTTAGGCTTGCCTCGTTTGGCGCGGGAGGCGGCATGTCCCTGATAGCGAAGCAACTTGCTGATGTCTGGAATGCACTGCGGGCGAATCATGCCGAGAGGGACGTCCACCTGGAAGAGGTACGCATAGGAAGGCTGCGCGGAATCAAAGACCTCAGAGTGCCGTTTACCTATCCGGTCTCGGTGTTGGCAGGGCCGAACGGCTGCGGGAAGTCCACTGTTCTCTTCGCTTGCGCCACAGCCTACCGGGTACCGGATCGCCCGAGGACGTTCGTGCCCAGCGTCCTGTTTCCGAACTTCACGGACCGCCTGCACGGAGAGCTTTCGGATCCGGAGGAACGGACCGAACTCGCTTTCAGCTATCTCCACTATGGCGAGCGCCTGTCGATGGCTTGGCGACGGGGCAACTCCTGGAACCGCAGTTTCATGGGGCGCAAGGGGGGCAAGCAGCCGGAGAGGGGAGTCTACCTTCGAACGCTTGCCAACCTCACCAATCCCTCCGAGGTGCGCGGCGTACTACAGATCATGCGCAAGGATTACAACGCCACTCAATTCACTGCCAACCTACTCGTGTTTGCACATCGTATCTTAAAGAACAGATACAACGACGTCTCGATCATCAGTGCGAAGGCGCGCGACATTTTGTTCGCCGAAGCGGAAGGCGATCAAGGTATTCGCTATTCCGAGTTCCATATGTCGTCAGGTGAGCGCACCATCCTTCGGATATCAAAGGACATCGCTCATCTCCATAACGCACTGATCCTCATCGACGAGGTGGATACCGGCCTGCATCCCTACACGCAACAGCAGGTGATGTTGGAGTTGCAGCGGATCGCCCTGCGACAGCAGTTGCAGATCATCGTCGCCTCGCATAGTCCGGTCGTCTTGGACAGCGTTCCGCCAGAAGGCAGGAAATTCCTGGATCGCGACGAAGCTACGAACGACGTGAAGCTAATGCCTGCGTACAAGGACATCTTTCAGAAGGCGCTCTACGGCCAATCCCGAGAGAAGCTCTCGATACTCTGCGAAGACGAAGTCGCCGAAGGGATGATTCTCGGCGCTCTGGACGAGCTGCAACCCAAGCTGGGTCTTCGCCACGAGGACTTTGTGATTGGCAGGAATACGGGACGTGCGGAATTCCCGTCGCATGTGCGCATGCTCGGGAAGTTTGGGAAGCTGCTGGACTTCGTATTCGTTCTCGATGGCGATGCTCGTGACATGAAGCCCAAGATCGAGGAGGCCGCAAGGCAGTACGATCAGATCATAGAACCGCTCTTTCTGCCCGGCAAGAGGTCTCCAGAGAACTGGATTTGGACGCGGCTGGTGGATGACCTTGAGGCATTTGCCATTCCCTTGGGCTTGCCGGCCGGCGAAATGAGACGTCTGATGAACGAGGTCTACCGAACGATGGAAGGCGCCGTTCGGGGCCGAGATCGAGCGAAGGCGATGCTCGATGCGTTCGCGGACGAGGTCAAGAGGTCGCCTGCGGAACTTGGCCGCATTGTTGGCCGGCGAGACGCGGAGACCAACCACAGAGGGATGGCCGAGTTTCTCATCAAGCTGAAGGAACAGATCGGCGCGTGGCGGCGCTTTTGAGACGCATGGGCAAGTTGAGCGGCAAGGGCAGATAGATGGCAACCACCAACCACGACCGCGTAAGCAAGGCGATGGCGCTTCTGCGCGACGGTCTTGCGCCGTTCGTGCAACGCGAAATCACCGCCAAAGTGAAGTCCGGCACGGTGCGCATGGACGCCATCCGCCGCTTCGCCGAGAACCCGCAGCTTGCCGACAAGCCCATCGACGATTGGGATGCGGCGGCGCTGCTCAAGTTGATGTGGGACACGTGGAACGACGTGTTCCGCGACACCTTGGGCTTCACCGAACGCAGCCTCGTTTCCGAACTGCGCGATTGGCGCAACAAGTGGGCGCATCAAGAGCGCTTCGTCAGCGACGATGCGGACCGGGCGCTCGATTCCGCCGAGCGGCTGCTCACCGCCATCGCAGCGCCGCAAGCGAACGAAGTGGCGCGCATCAAGCGCGAGCTGCGGCGGCTGGTGTTCGACGAGCAGGTGCGCGGCGAGCGGCGGCGAACGGCCGGCGCCTTGGTGGAGACGGCCAGCGCCGGCAGCGTCAAGCCGTGGCGGGAAGTGGCGACGCCGCACGCGGACGTGGCCAGCGGGCAGTATCAGCAGGCGGAGTTCGCAGCCGATCTGTGGCAGGTTCATATTGGCGAAAGCGCGGCCGAATACGGCAACCCGCACGAGTTCTTCCGCCGCACGTTTCTTACCGAGAGCTTGAAGGAACTGCTCGAGGTGGCGGTGCGAAGGCTGGATGGGCGCGGCGGCGATCCGGTGGTGGACTTGCGCACCACCTTCGGCGGCGGCAAGACGCACTCCATGCTGGCGCTGTACCACCTGTTCTCCGGCACGCCGCCCCAGGAACTCGCCGGCGTCGAGGACGTTCTGGCCAAGGCCGGCTCGGATGCGGTAGGAACGCCGAAGCGCGTGGTGCTGGTCGGCACCAAGGTTTCGCCCGGCAGCCCTTCGCGCAAGCATGATGGGACGGAAGTGCGCACGTTGTGGGGCGAGCTCGCATGGCAGCTGGGCGGCGCGGAGGCGTTCGCGTTGGTGCGGCAGGACGACGAACGCGCCACCAACCCAGGCGAAGCGCTGCACACGCTGCTGAACCGGTACGGCCCCTGCTTGATCCTGATCGACGAGTGGGTCGCCTACGCCCGCCAATTGCACGACGAAGGCGACTTGCCGGGCGGTTCCTTCGAGACCCAGTTCACCTTCGCGCAGACGCTCACCGAAGCCGTGGATGCTTCCCGGAACTGCTTTCTGGTGGTCTCTCTGCCGGCCTCGGACAAAGGCGACGAGCGCTCCCAGGGGGAAGACGTTGAAGTCGGCGGCATTCGCGGCCGCGCCGCGCTGCAACGTTTGGACAACGTGCTCAACCGCAACGCGCTCAATTGGAAGCCGGCCAGCGCGGAGGAAGGCTTCGAGATCGTCCGCCGGCGTCTGTTCGAGCCACTGGCCGGGGCGGACGCCTACAAGCAGCGGGATGTAACAGCACGGGCTTTCGCGGACCTCTACCGGTCGCAACGCCAGGAGTTCCCCGCCGCCTGCCGCGAGCCGGACTACGAGCGGCGCATCCAAGCCGCGTTTCCGATCCACCCGGAGATCTTCGAGCGGCTGTATTCGGATTGGTCCACGCTCGCCAAGTTCCAGCGCACCCGCGGCGTGCTGCGGCTGATGGCGGCGGTGATTCACAGCCTGTGGGAAAGCGGCGACCGCAACGCGCTGATCCTGCCTTCCACGCTGCCCATCGACGATCCCCGCGTGCAGAACGAACTCACCCGCTACTTGGCCGACAACTGGACGCCGGTGATCGAAACGGACGTGGACGGCGCGAACTCGCTGCCCCTGCGCATAGACGCCGAAGTGCCCGGCCTCGGCAAGCTCGCCGCCACCCGGCGCGTGGCCCGCACCGTCTATCTCGGTTCCGCGCCAACCACCGCCGCGGCGCACCGCGGCATCGAGGATGCGCGCGTCAAGCTCGGCTGCGTTGCCCCCGGCGAATCTCCGGCGACGTTCGGCGACGCCTTGCGGCGCTTGGCGGCGCGGGCCACCTATCTCTACCAGGACGGCGCGCGGGTCTGGTACGACACCCAGCCCACCGTCACCAAGCTGGCCGAAGACCGTGCCTTGGAACTCATGCGGCAGCCGGACCAAGTGGCGCTGGAACTGGAACGGCGGCTGAAGGAAGCGCTGCGTGCGCGGGGCGATTTCGAGCGCATCCACACGCTGCCGCAGTCCAGCGCGGACGTCCCTGACGACTACGACACGCGCTTGGTGGTGCTGTCCGCAGAGCATCCCTACGCCAAAGAAGACAAGAACCCCGCTCAGGAAGCCGCCAACAACATTCTGGAGACCCGCGGCAACGCCTCGCGCCTGTTCCGCAATACGCTGGTGTTTCTCGCCGCGGACAAGGTGCGCTGCCAGGACTTGGACGACGCCCTGCGCCGCCACCTCGCTTGGCAGTCCATCCTGGCGGAGAAGGTGGAACTCAATCTGGACCCGCACCAGGCCAAACAAGCCGAGATGCAGCTAAAGGCGGCGGACGACACCGTAGCCGCCCGTCTGCCGGAAACCTACCAGTGGGTGCTCGCGCCGGAGCAGGCGACGCCCCAGGCGGCGCTTGAGTGGAAGTCGACTCGCCTAGCCGGAGCGGGTGCGCTCGCCGAACGCGCCGCCAAGCGCTTGCGCAACGACGAACTCCTGGTGATGCAGCTTGGCGGCGCGATGCTGCGCATGCACATGGACGCAGTGCCGCTGTGGCGGGGCGAGAGCGTACCCGTCCGCCAGCTGGTTGAGTATTTCGCCTCCTACGCCTATTTGCCGCGCCTCGCCGGCCCTGCCGTGCTCGCCAGAGCTGTGGAAGCCGGCTTGGCATCGCTCACTTGGGAGACGGACGGCTTCGCGCTCGCGGACGGCTACGACGAGGCGGCGCAACGCTACCTCGGCCTGCAACCTGGCGGCAGGACGGTGTCCGTGTTGCCGGATAGCGCCGCGCTGGTGGTGAAGCCCGAGGCAGCCCGCGAGCAATTGGACGCCGAGCTGCCGCCGTCGCCATCGCAACCGGCGGAGACGCCCAACGGCCCGGGCCAGGGCGAATCTTCCCCACCGACTCCGGCGCAGCCGTTGGACGACGAAACGAAGCTGCGCCGCTTCCACGGCACGGTGAACCTGAACCCAACGCGAGTGGGGCTCGACGCCAGCGTGATCGCCGAGGAAGTCATCGCCCACCTCGCCGGCCTGGTCGGCGCGCAAGTCACCGTAACGCTGGACATCGCGGCCCACTTGCCGGACGGCGCCCCGGGGCACACCGTGCGCACGGTCAACGAGAACAGCCGAACGCTGAAGTTCGACAGCCACGGGTTCGAGGAGAAGTAGACTCGCCGGCCTCCCGCCCCGCGCGACGCACGATGATTCGACTAGCGCTCAAGGAATAAGGCGATGACTCGCGTGCTGATCTGTCCGCCAGCCCACTTCGGCGTCGAATACGTCATCAATCCGTGGATGTCCGGGCAGGTCGGCGCTGCGTCGCGCAGCTTGGCGCAGCAGCAGTGGGATGGCCTGGTGGCGAACCTGCGCGAGGTCGCGGACGTCTCGGCGATCGAGCCGGGGCCGGGACTGCCGGACATGTGCTTCGCCGCCAATGGCGGCTTCGTGCTCGGCAACGCCTTCGTGCCATCGAACTTCGCCGTCTCCCAGCGTCGGCCGGAGACGCCGTTGTTCGAGCAGTGGGCCGAAAGCGCCGGTTTCGACATCCTCGGCTTGCCGGACGACGACGCTTTCGAGGGGGAGGGCGACGCGCTGTGGTGGCCGGGTGCCGAGGAACCGATCCTGTGGGCGGGCTACGGCGTGCGCAGCGCCTTGGGGGCGCATCTGCCGTTGGCCGAGCGGCTGCGTGTGCGCGTCGTTTCGCTGCGGCTGATCGACCAGCGCTTCTATCATCTGGACACCTGCTTCGTGCCCTTGCCGGACGGCCGGGTCGTCTACTACCCGCCGGCCTTCGACGAGCGTTCGCGCACCATCGTGCGGTCTCTGGTGGCCAGCGACGACTTGATCGAGGTGGGCGAGGAAGACGCGCTGAACTTCGCCTGCAACGCCGTTCGCATCGGCCGCCATTGGATCGCCAACTACGCCTCCGCGCCGTTGCGGCAGCGCTTGGAGGGTTGGGGCTACACGGTGACGACCACGCCGCTTTCGGAGTTCATCAAGGCCGGCGGTGCGGCCAAGTGCCTGGCGCTGGTGTTGGACCAGGACGTGGCGGCGGCTTTCGACGAACGGCCGCCGGTGGCATCGCCGCTGCGTTCCGAAGTGGTGGAGTTGGAAGGGCACTTGCTGGCGCAAGGCGTTCTCAACGGCGCCTACGCGGCGGTCGAGGCGCTGGGAGGCAGCGTCCGGTTGCAGCGCTTCCACGGCGGCGAGCGAGCGGACCAGCCGAGCTTGGCGCGGCTTGCGGTGACAGCGCCGAATCAAGCCTTGCTGGACGACATGGTGGATCGCCTGGCGGGTGGTGGCGCGACGCTGCGCAAAGTGTCCGCACACGGCGACGAGGAGGTGTCGCTGGCGCCCGTGCAACGCGCCGGAGTCGCACCGGACGACTTCTGCTGTTCCACCATCTATCCCACGGATGTGGTCGTCGCCGGGCGCTCGGTTCGCGTCCAGCGCCAGCGCATGGACGCCGCCATCGTCGTCGACACTGGCGACGATGCCGAAGGCGCGCCCAGCGCGCGCTGCGTTCTGCCCCGGGATCTTCGCCCGGGCGAGCAGGTGGTCTGTGGCGAAACCGGCGTCCATGTGGCCATGCCCCATGCCTCGGTGCGCGCTGCCGACTTTTCGTTCATGTCGTCGAGCGTCACCAGCGAGCGCCGGGTGGAGGCGCAGATCGAAGAGCTGGCGTTGGAGATGCGGCGCATTCGCGCTCGTCGCGGCCGCATCGTCGTGGTCGCCGGCCCGGTGGTCATCCACACCGGCGGCGGCGCTCATCTGGCGGCGTTGATTCGCGACGGATTCGTGCAGGCGCTGCTCACCGGCAACGCGCTGCCGGTACACGACTTGGAAACCAATCTGTTCGGCACCTCCCTGGGCGTGGATCTGGTGCGCGGCGCTGGCGTGCGCGGCGGCCACCGGCACCATCTGCGCACCATCAACCGCATTCGCGCCGCGGGATCGATTGCCAATGCCGTGCGCGACGGCGTCATCGACGGCGGCGTGATGTACGAATGCGTGCGCGCCGGCACCGCCTACGTGCTGGCCGGGTCGATACGCGACGACGGGCCGCTGCCCGAAACGCAGATGAACCTGCTCGAAGCCCAGGCCGCCTACCAGCAGCAGATCGACGGCGCGGATCTGGTGCTGATGCTGGCGACCATGCTGCACGCCATCGGCGTCGGCAACATGACGCCGGCCGGCGTGCGCATGGTCTGCGTCGACATCAACCCGGCGGTGGTCACCAAGCTGGCCGATCGCGGCAGCGTCGAATCCGCCGGCATCGTCACCGACGTCGGCTTGTTCCTGCAGGTTCTGCATCAGCGACTTGAAGGAACGCAGCACGATACGGCATAGGCCGTGGTCGCGGCGCTCGGCTATACTGCCGGCGAAACTGGCTGACGGAGCGTGGCGCGTGGCGAGGATTGGCGCACTGGTTGCCGGGCTGGCCGTCTTCGGCGTCTGGATGACGATCGTCGGCAATCCGCACGTCGTGGAGACCGTCATTGGGCTGGTGCTGGCCGCCGGGGTTGGCTTCTACGTCCACAGGTGGCTGTCCAGGCGCCGCTGAAAGCCGGCCGCTCGGCAGCGCCTTCGCCCATGTCCCTTCCGCAAACCCAAGAGATGCTGGCGACGCTGGTTGCCGAACCGTCGGTGAGCTGCACGGACCCGCAGCGGGACCAAGGCAATCTCCGCGTCCTCCATCACTTGGCGGGCTGGCTCGAGGAGCTTGGCGCTCAAGTGCAGGTGCTGCCGCTGCCGCACAAGCCCGGCAAGGGCAATCTGATCGCGCGCTTCGGCGGTGAGGGCGGTGGCGGCCTGGCGCTCGCCGGCCACACGGACACCGTGCCCTGCGACGAGTCGCTGTGGAGCGCCGACCCGTTCACCCTCGCCGAGCGCGGCCCGCGGTTCTACGGCCTTGGCAGCTGCGACATGAAGGGCTTCTTCCCCATCGCCCTGGCGGCCGCCGGGCGCCATGCGAACGGCCGATTCAAGCAGCCGCTCACCATCGTCGCCACGGCCGACGAAGAGACGTCCATGGACGGCGCTCGGCATCTCGTCGAACAAGGCGTGCCGAAGGCTGCCGCGGCGGTCATCGGCGAACCGACCGGCCTGCGCCCCATCCGGGCGCACAAGGGCGTTGCCATGCTCTCGATTGCCGTGCAGGGGGCGTCCGGCCACTCGTCGAATCCGGCGCTTGGCGACAACGCCCTGGAGGCCATGCACCGGATCATGGGCGCCTTGCTGGAGTTTCGCGAGGAACTTGGCCGGCGCCATGCCGATCCGAGTTTCGAGGTGCGCGTGCCGACGCTGAATCTGGGCTGCCTGCACGGGGGGGACAATCCCAACCGCATCTGCGGCCACGCCGAACTGCAGATCGACTTGCGGGTGCTGCCCGGCATGGATACGGAGCAGGTGCTGGC
Organism: Candidatus Azotimanducaceae bacterium; assembly: GCA_965199875.1. Lineage (GTDB taxonomy): Bacteria > Pseudomonadota > Gammaproteobacteria > Pseudomonadales > Azotimanducaceae > VXYL01. The sequence continues at coordinate 2,672,784 of OZ241346.1, forward strand.
GGACCTGCGCGGCTGCGTGGAGGCGGCCAGCGGCGCGACGCCGGCCACGGTGGAGGCCAAGTTCCCCCCCATCGCGCCCTATCGAACCGCCGCCGACGGGCGCTTGGTGCGGCTTCTGGAGTCGCTGAGCAAGCAGCCCTCGCAGGCCGTGGCGTTCGGCACCGAGGCGCCGTTCTTCCAGTCCCTGGGGATGGAAACCGTGGTCTTCGGCGCGGGTTCCATCGACCAGGCGCACCAGCCGGACGAGTTCGTCGACGGCCGCCAGATGCAGGCGCTGGAAGACGTGCTGACGGCGCTGATCGCCAAATACTGTCTTTAGGGCCGTGGCCGACCCGGCGAACAGCTACGCGCGCTGGTTCCGGGCGTCCACGCCCTACATTCGCGCCCACCAGGGGCGCGTCTTCGTGGTGCTGCTCGACGCCGATGCGCTGGCTTCGGAGAACATCGTCAACATCGTCCACGACTTGGCGCTGCTGCACGTCCTGGGGGTGCATCTGGTGGTGGTCCACGGCGCGGAGGCGATGCGCGACGGCGCGATACCGTCCGCCGAAATGCGCACCATCCGCGACTCCGCCAATGCCGCCCGCAGCCGCCTGGAGGCGCTGTTCACCACCGGCATTCCGCAAAGCCCGCTGCGCAATCGGCACATTTCGCTGCTGAGCGGCAATCTGGTGGTGGCGAAGCCCGCTGGCGTCGTGTCCGGGGTCGACCAGCAGGCCGCCGGTCTGCCCCGGCACATCTACGCCGAAGCCATTCGCTCGCTGTTGCAGGCCGGCAACGTCGTGGCGCTGTCTCCGGTTGCCCACAGCACCACCGGCGCCGCCTACGCCATCGAACCGGATCTGCTGGCCGCCGCCGTCGCCGGCGAACTCCGCGCCGACAAGCTCGTCGTCTACGACCGTGCCGCGAACATCGCCGGGCGCGGGGATCTGACCAGCCGGCAACTGCGGGAACTGCGCGCCGCCGGAACCCCCGGCCTGCCAGCGGAAAAGCGCGTGGCGGCGCTGCTCGACGCCTTGGATCGCGGCGTCGAACGCGCTCACCTCATCGGCTTTGGCGACGACGGCGTACTGCTGCGCGAGCTGTTCACCGCCGAAGGCGCGGGCACCCAGATCGGCGACGGCGACTACCGCGTCGTGCGCCGCGCCGTTGCCGACGACGTGGGCGCCATCGTCGAACTCATCCGTCCGCTGGAGGAATCCGGCGCCTTGAAGCGTCGCTCGCGGGTGCAGATCGAGCGCGACATCGGGTGCTTCTTCGTCGCCGAACTCGATGGCGCGCTGGACGGCTGCTGCGCCCTGCTGCCGCTCGACGCAAGCGCCGCGGAGCTTGCCTGTCTGGTCGGCGGCAACGCCTTGGGGGAGCGGCTGCTGAAGGCCGTGGAAGATGCCGCCCGGAGGCAGCGCATCGAACGCCTGTTCGCCCTGACCACCCAGGCGGCGGACTGGTTTCTCGAACACGGCTTTGGCGAGGCGCGGCCGGACGCCCTTCCGGTTCGCCGCCAGGCCCTGTACAACGACCGTCGCAATTCCAAAGTGCTGGTGAAGGAGCTTGGCCAATGACCGCCGCAAACTCAAAGGAAGCCAGAGGGTCCGGGGCGGAAACCCGGGCAGCAGCCATCAAGCGCCCCTACTCGTCGATCGTCGTGGACGGCGTCGAGCAGGCGCCCAGCCGCGCCATGCTCTATCCGGTTGGCTTCACCCGGGCGGACTTCGCCAAGGCGCAGGTGGGCATCGCTTCCACCTGGTCGATGGTGACCCCGTGCAACATGCACATCGACCAGCTGGCGGAAGCCGCCGCAAGGGGTGCCGACGAAGCCGGCGCGAAGAGCGTCGTCTTCAACACCATCACCGTCTCCGACGGCATCTCGATGGGCACGCCCGGGATGCGCTACTCGCTGGTGTCCCGAGAGGTGATCGCGGACTCCATCGAAACGGTGGTGGGCGCCCAGGGCTTCGACGGCGTGGTGGCCATCGGCGGCTGCGACAAGAACATGCCGGCTTGCGCGATGGCCTTGGCGCGGCTGGACCGCCCCAGCGTCTTCGTCTACGGGGGCACCATCCAAACCGGAGTCGAACGCCGCGACATCATCTCGGTGTTCGAGGCGGTCGGCGGCCGCGCCGCGGGAACGGTGAGCGACGACGAACTTCTGGCCGTCGAGCAAACCGCCATTCCCGGGCCCGGTTCCTGCGCCGGCATGTACACCGCCAACACCATGGCCTCGGCCATCGAGGCCATGGGCATGTCGCTGCCGAACTCGTCGGCGCAGGAGGCGGTGAGCGATCGCAAGCGCCAGGACGCCCACCGTGCCGGCGCCGCCGCAGCGCGTCTGGTGCAGGCCGGCATCAAGCCGTCGGACATCCTGTGCATGGAAGCCTTCGAGAACGCCATCGCCGTGGTGACGGCACTGGAGGGCTCCACCAACGCCGTGCTGCATCTGCTGGCCATCGCCAGCGCCGCCGGCGTAAACCTCGGCATCGACGACTTCACCCGCATCGGCGCCCGGGTGCCGGTGCTGGCGGACATGCGCCCGGCCGGCAACTACGCGATGTCGGAACTCATTGCCATCGGCGGCATCCGGCCGTTGATGAAAACCTTGCTGGATGCCGGCCTGCTGCACGGCGACTGCCTGACGGTAACCGGCAAGACCTTGGCGGAAAACCTCGCCGACGTGCAGCCCTATCCAGAAGGCCAGCGCATCATTCGTCCGCTGGACGATCCCATCAAGCCGGACGGCCACCTGGTGATTCTGCGCGGCAACCTGGCGCCGGAGGGCGCGGTGGCGAAGATCACCGGCCACGAGGGGCTGCGCTTCTCCGGCACGGCGCGGGTCTTCCACGGCGAAGAAGCCGGCATGGCCGCCATCATGGACGGCACCGTGGGCAAAGGCGACGTGGTGGTGATCCGCTACGAAGGCCCGAGGGGCGGCCCAGGCATGCGAGAGATGCTAAGCCCCACCAGCGCGATCAACGGGCGCGGCCTGTCGGCGGACGTGGCGCTGCTCACCGATGGCCGATTCTCCGGCGGTTCGCACGGCTTCGTCATCGGCCACGTGGCCCCCGAAGCCTTCGAGGGCGGCCCCATCGCGCTGGTGGAAGACGGCGACGCCATCACCATCGATGCCGAACAGCGCGAAGTCAATCTGGCGGTCAGCGACGAGACGCTGGCGGCCAGGCGGAAACGCTGGCAGCGCCCCGAACCCTACGCCACCAGGGGAACGCTGGCGAAGTACGCCAAGCTGGTGTCATCCGCCTCGGAAGGAGCGGTGACGGATCGGCATCTGTAGGGTGCGGCGCCAGCTTTCGTAGACGATGCCGCCAAGCAGAATGCCGACGGCGTTCACCCCCAGATCGCCGAACTCGCCGGATCGCCCGGCGATGAACAGCTGGCCCACTTCGATCAGCACGCCGACGGCGAACATCCACAGCGCCACCGCGGCCAAGCGTTCCAGCCGCCGGCCGGCGCTCGGAAAGTGGGCCGGAAACAGCGCCACCGTCAGATAGGCGAAGGCGCCCAGGTGCGTCGCCACGTCGCCGAGCTGGGCAGCGGTCTCCGGCGGGTTCGGCGTGAACGCCATCGCCAGGCAGAACGCCAGCGGAATCCAGAACGCGGCCTTGATGACCGTCGCCCGCCCGAGGCCGCCGCCAGCGCTCAAGGAAGGCCCAGGGGATCTACGTCGGCCTCGTAGTCGACGCCGTCGATGCCGAATCCGAACAGCGCCAGGAACTCGCGCCGAAAGCCGTCCAGGTCGCCCAGCTCGTGCACGTTCCCGGTGCCGACCTCCTGCCAGCGGCGGCGCACTTCGGCCTGCACGTCGGCGGCCAGTTCCCGGGCGTCGGCGCGCAGCCGGCCCTGCTCGTCTTCGGGCATCGCCGAGCCGTACAGGCCGTCCAGAAACAGGCGCTGGATGTGTTCGATGCAGGATTCGTGGCTGCCCTGCTCGCGCATCACTCGAAACAGAATGGACATGTACAGGGGAACGACCGGAATCGCCGTGCTGGCCTGGCTGACGATGGCTTTCAGCACCGCCACCCGGGCGCGCCCGCCGAGGTTCGCCAGGCGGTCGGTGATGGCGACCGCGGCGCGGTCGACGTCGGCCTTGGCGCGCCCCAGGGTGCCTTGGCGATAGATGCGGGCGGTGAGTTCGCTGCCGAGGTAGGAAAACGCCACGGTCTGGAAGCCGTCCGCCAGCACGTCGGCCTGAAGCAGCGCGTCGATCCAGAACTCCCAGTCTTCGCCGCCCATCACTTGAACCGTCGCGGCGGCTTCGTCTTCGCTGGCCGGCTGCAGCACGATGTCGCCCACTTCGCCCTTCTGAACGTCCAGGTTCTTCACCGTCAGCGGCTCGCCCAGCGGCTTGATGGCCGAGCGGTGCAGCGCTCCGCTGCGTGGATGAGGGCGCACCGGCGCGGCCAGGCTGTACACCAGCAGATCGATGCTGCCGAGGCGCTCGGCGATGGCGGTGGCCACTTGCTCGCGCATGGAGTCCGAGAAGGCGTCGCCGTCGAAGGTGCGCGCGAACAGGCCGCGTTCGGCCGCCGCGGCTTCGACGGCGCGGTTGTTGTACCAGCCAGCGGTGGCGGTGCGCTTGGCGCTGGGTTCCTTCTCCAGCGACACGCCCAGCGTCGCCGCGCCGCAACCGAAAGCCGCGACGATGCGCGATGCCAGGCCGAAGCCGCCGGAGCAGCCGATGACCAGCGCGTTGCGGGCGCCCGGAGCCATCGCCCCGGCGCGTTCCACCGCGGCGATCTGCTCGGCAACGCCGGCACGGCAGCCCAGCGGATGGGCGGTGGTGCAGATGAAGCCGCGAATGCGGGGCTTGACGATCACTAAGGAGTCCTCAAGGAGCTGATGCGGCCATTGTGCCGTCAAGTCGGGCGTCGATGGTAGCGCCCTGGCAAACGGTGCCGTGTCGACAGCGCCGCTTTCGATCAGCCGAAGCCGAAACTTTCGATCAGCCGCACCTAAAACTTTCGATCAGCCGCAAGCAAAACTTTCGATCAGCCGAACCTTGACTTTCGATCAGCCGCAAGCAAAACTTTCGATCAGCCGAAGCCGAAACTTTCGATCAGCCGATGTCGGAACCTCATATCCACCCCCGCCACTTGGCCTCTCGGCTCGAGGAAGAACTGGACGATTCGCCGGTGGTGCTGGTTCATGGGCCGCGTCAATGCGGCAAGACCACGCTGGCCCGCACCGTGGGCGAGCAGCGTGGCTACGCCTACGTCAGCTTCGACGACGACGTGGTGCGAAGCGCCGCCGAGGTCGACCCCGTGGGCTTTGTCGCCGAGCAGCCAGAGCGCGTCATTCTGGACGAAGTGCAACGGCTGCCGACTCTGTTCACAACCTTGAAGTTGGCCGTTGATCAAAAGCGCATCCCCGGCCGCTTTCTGCTCACCGGATCGTCCCACGTGCTGCTGGTGCCGAAGCTGGCGGATTCCCTGGCCGGCCGGATGGCCGTGCTGCGTCTGCATCCGCTGTCGCAGGCGGAGCTGCACGGGCAGCCATCGGGATTCCTCGACCGCCTCTTCGCCGGCGGGTTCGACACGCGGCTTTGCGAAAGGCTTGGTGCGGATCTCGCTCGGCGTGTCGCTGCCGGCGGCTTTCCAACGGCCTTGGCGCGGCCGAGCGGCCGGCGACGCACCGGCTGGCAACGCGACTACGCGGACGCGCTGGTGCAGCGCGACCTCACGGAACTTGCTCGGATCAGCGACTTGGACGTGCTGCGGCGGCTGCTGACGCTGGCTGCGGCACGGACGGCGCGGCTGTTCAACATCGCCGACCTGGCGTCTCCTTTCGGCGTCTCGCGCCCGACGATACGCGACTACGTGCTGCTGCTCGAGCAGGTATTTCTCCTGGAGCGGCTACGGCCTTGGCACAGCAACCAGATGCGTCGCCTGGTGAAAACGCCGAAGCTGCACTTCGAGGACACCGGCATCGCCTGCGCTCTGCTGGGCATGGACGGCGCCGCTCTGCATGCCGACCGCAATCGACTCGGCCCGCTGCTGGAGACCTTCGTCTATCAAGAGCTGCGTCGCCAGGCCGCCAGCCACGAGCTCGTCCATGCGTTCCATCACTTCCGCGACCGAGACGGCATGGAGGTGGACCTGATCATCGAACGTGGCGCCAGTGCGCTGGCTGGCGTGGAAGTCAAAGCCGGCGCCACGGTGCGCTCGGACGACTTCCGCGGTCTGCGCAAGCTGCAACGCGCCATCGGCAGCCGGTTCGCCAGCGGCGTGGTGCTCTACGACGGCGAAGCGAGCGTTCGCTTTGGCGAAGGCATGTACGCCGTGCCGATACGCAGACTGTGGGAGCGTTAGTCGGAGGCAGTCGGCCGGCTTAGGCGCCAGACAACAAGCCACGGCGCGCCGCGTAGCGCATGGCTTGGGCGACATCCACCACCCGAGGCCCGTCCCGGCGAATCGTCACTCGCGCCGCCTGCTGTTCGCTCAGCCTGTGTTCCCGGTCGCCATCGAGGGCGAGCACGCATCGGCCGCGAAACGGCACCGGGGTGTCGAAGGGAATGCGCTCCGCGCCGGCGACCGAAAGCTCGCGAAACAAGCCCGGCGAGATCGGCGCGTTCAACCGCCCGCCGCCGGCCCCGGTTCGCAGCAGCAGGCCGCAGTCGTCCGCCGCTTCCACCACGTCCACGTAGCCGCCGATGGGCGAGGTGCCGATGGCGTCGGGCTCGGCGCGAGTCAGCAGCAGCAGGCGCAGCTTGTCGGCATCGAAGGGCCGCATGTTGCCGATGAAGTCGTCCTCCAGATAGGCCGCGTCGATCACCCCGACGTCCCGAGTTCCGTCCGCCAGCGCCACGTGCAGCAGCTTGCAGGGCGGCCTTAGCTGCTCCGGCAGCAAGCCCCGGGCGGCCAGCCCCGCCGCCATGCCCGCCACCGTGGGCTCCACCAGCAGCGGAAAGACGTTGTTGGTGCCGGTGGAGAGGGGGATCAGGTCGATGTCCTGCTCGGCGCGGGCGATGGCGCGGTTGGTGCCGTCGCCGCCCAGCGAGACGATGGTGCGAACGCCGCGTTCGACGAACGCCGCCACCGCCGCTTCGGTATCCGAGGCGGCGTGGTCGACCGGCACGTCGAGAACGTGAACCGCGGCTTTCAGCGGCATCCACTGCAACGCCACGGTGGCCAGGCGAAACGGTTCTTCGACGATGAAGATGTCGGCAACGCCCAGCGCGTCGGCGCCGGCGGCGATGCGCGCGATGGCATCCCGCTTCGCCTCGAAGGTCATGGTGGACGCGCGCGCCGCCACCCGGCGCACGTCGCGCCCGGCCATCGGGTTGACGCAGATGGCGATGCTGGCCACGGGGTTGCGGCGGCGAACGCCTATGGCGCGGTTTCGCCCAGCAGACGCGACTTCAGGAACAGCACGGTGGCCGCCGTCAGGTAGTCCCGATTGGCCTTCTTGCGAAAGCCGTGGCCCTCGTTCCCGGCCAGCACGTACCACGCCGGAATGCCCTGTTCATGCAGCGCCCGGACGATCTGCTCGGATTCGCTGGCCGGCACGCGGGGATCGTTCAGGCCTTGGGCGATGAGCAGCGGCGTGGTGATCTCCGCCGCCCGGTTCAACGGCGAAATGGACTGCAGGAAGGCGCGCATGGCCGGATCCCGTTCGTCGCCGTATTCGACCCGGCGCAGATCCTGGCGGTAGGGCTGGGTGTTCTCCAGAAAGGTGACGAAGTTGCTGATGCCGACGCGCTCGACGCCCGCCCGCAAGCGCTCGCCGTAGTGGACGAGGGAAGCAAGCACCATGTAGCCGCCGTAGGAGCCGCCCATCACCGCCACGCGGCCGGCGTCCAGCTCGGGCTGCCGGGCGATCCAGTCCAGCAGCGCGCCGATGTCGCGCACGGAGTCCTCGCGCAAACGGCCGTTGTCCAGCTTCAGGTAGGTCTTGCCATAGCCGTCGGAGCCGCGCACGTTGGGATAGATCACCGCCGCGCCCAGTTCGCCGACGTACAGCTGGCTGCTTGGCGAAAAGCCCGGGCGCGCCTGGCCTTCCGGCCCGCCGTGGATGTTGACGACCACCGGGTACGGCCCGTTCCCGTGCGCCGAGGCGTTCGGCAGGTAGACGAAGGCGGGGATGTTCCGCCCATCGAAGGTTGGATAGTGGATCAGGCGCGGCGAGGCCAGCTCTTCGCCGTGCAAGTCGCCGAGCTCGCTGCGCGTCCAACGGCTGAGTTCGCGGCTGGCGAAGTCGATGCTGAACGCATCGGACGGCGTCGTCGCGGTGCGGACGGTAAAGCCCAGCCGGCTGCCGTCGGGGTGGAAGCGCAGCCCGAAGACGATGCCCGTCGGCAGCGCCGGCAAGGCCGTGAACGCGCCGCTCGGCAGCTGCATGACGAACAGGCGGCTGATGCCGTCTTCGTTGACCACGTAGGCAAGGCGCTTGAAGTCCGGCGAAAGGGCGAAGGTCTCCACGTTCCACGGCGTGTCTGCGGTGAGCGCGGCGATTTCGCCGGTGCTCCGCTGCAAGCGCTGCAGGCGCATGAACTCGGCGTTCATGTCCGAGGTGAAGTAGATGCTGCCGTCGCCGCCGTAGCGCGCGCTGCCGATGGCGGCTTTCGCGTCCGGGAGCAGCCGCTGGCGCTGCCCGCTGGCCACGTCGATTTCGTACAAGCGCGACTCGTTGACGGAGATGTAGCGCGTTGCCAGCACGCGGCTTTCGTCCGGCGACCAGTCCTCGATCGTCCAGCCAACGCCGGCGTTCCGTTGCAGCACTTCGGGCTCGTTGCCGATCTGCAGGACGTGCAGATCCCAGTCGACGCCGTTGCCGGCGGTGGTGGAATAGCCCAGCCAGCGCCCGCTGCGCGACCACGAAACGCCCATGTAGCGCGACCGCCCGTCGCTCAAGCGGGTGGTTTCGCCGCTGGCTTCGTCGCGCCAGAACAGCTGGTAGAACTCCGAGCCGCCGACATCCTTCAGGTAGACGAAGCCGTCGCGGCGAGGGTGGGCGACCGCCCCGACCACCGGTTCGCGGAAGAACGTCACCTGCCGGCGCGCTCCCATGGGCCTTGCCACGCGATGCAGCTGGGTGGTGTCGCCGAAGCGCGTGGCGATCAGCAGGCCGTCGCCCATCCAGCCCAGCAGCCGCGCCGAGCGCGTGTTCTGGTAGCGCGCCAGCCGGGCATGGAGCGAATCGGGGATGTCGGGAACGCCCTGCACCACCAGGTTGCCCAACTCGCGGCGCTCGGACGCCGCGTTTTCGTCCTCGGCTTGTCGACTGCCCGACTGCTGATTGGCGCAGCCGAGTGCGGCCAAGGCGAGGGCCGTGCCAACCACGGTGCGAAGGACCTTCATTGCTCGTTTACTCCTGCTCGACGCGCTCGTAGATGTTGATTTCGTAGGCGTAGGCGTGCCGGTGGTCGACGCCGTGCTGGCGGTTCTCGATCACCTGCCAACCGGCGAAGTCGAACGGCGGAAAGAAAGTGTCGCCATCGAGCTCGGTGTCGATCACCGTCGCGTACAGACGGTCTGCTCGGGGCAGCGCGATGGCGAACGGTTCCGTGCCGCCGATGACGAACGCCTCGTCGGCCGCATCTTCCCCGGCCACCCGCAAAGCCGCGTCCAGGTCGGCAACCACGCAAACCCCTTCGGCGCGAAAGCCGCGGCGGGAGAGCACGATGTTCCGCCGCCCCGGCATCGGCCGATTCCTGGACTGATAGGTCCTGCGCCCCATGATCACCGGCTTGCCGGCGGTGGTGTTGCGGAAGTGGGCCAGTTCGTCGGGCAAGTCCCAGGCCAGCCAGCCGTTCTTGCCGATGACGCGGTTTCGGGTCATCGCCCAGATCAGGGAAAGCCGCTGTTGCTGCCGCGTCATGCCGGTTTCGCCGAAGCGCCGGCGCGATGGAACAGCAGGAACAGCCCCGCCGCCAGCATCGGCAGCGACAGCAGCTGCCCCATGGACATCCACTCGAAGGCGACGAAGCCCTTGTGCGCATCCGGCTGGCGAAAGAACTCGGTGACGAACCGAAACAGGCCGTAACCGGCCAGGAACATGCCGGAAACTTGGCCAACCGGGCGCGGCTTGCGCGCGAACCACCACAGCACGGCGAACAGCAGCAACCCTTCGGCCGCCGCCTGATAGAGGCTGGAGACGTGTCTGGCGGCGGTTTCGTAGTCGCCGAAGCAGGCAAGATTCAAGTCGCGGACGCTGTCGCACGGAAAGCGCATCCCCAGCGCCGATTCCGTAACCCGTCCTGGCAGTTCCGCGTTGATGAAGTTGCCGATGCGCCCAAGGCCAAGGCCAATGGGCACCAGCGGCGCAACGAAGTCCGTCACGCTGAAGAAGCGGCGTACCGACGGCGAGTAGAACCGAGCCATCGTGCCGGCCTCTGCCTGTGGCACTAGGCGTTTGCGCCCGTACCACCAGCACGCCGCGACAACCCCCAGGAGGCCGCCGTGGAACGACATCCCGCCTTCCCAAATGCGCAACAGCCACAGCGGATCGCGCAGGAAGCTCTCGAAGCCATAGAACAGCACGAACCCCACGCGCCCGCCGACGATCACGCCGGCAACCCCGTAGAACAGCAGATCGGCAATCGCCTGGGGCGTCCAGCTGTCGTCGTGCCGCGCCCGCCATCTGCCGAGCAGGTAAAACGCGGCAAAGCCGAGCAGGTACATCGTCCCGTACCAGCGCAGCGAAATCGGCCCCAGCGAAACGATGACGCTGTCGATCTCTGGATAGGTCGTGGCCATGCGGAGAGGCGCCTTGCGATGTCTGGGCGAAAACCGGACTTGACGCGCTCTCGAGAGGCGTCGCCATTCGAGGAGTCTAGCGGAACGAAGGCGTGAACGGCGCGTTCCGCCCGCCGCCCCCGCCAGCGATGCGCAAGTACACTACCGTCGACTGGACGGGAGGTCGCTCTTGAGCTTTCGACAACCGACGAGCGGTTTGGCGGCAACGCCGACAGCGGGGCGCCGAGCCGCGTTTGGACAGTGCACGGGAAAGCCTGGAAGCTCTACCGGCGGTGCCACGACAACAGTACGACGCCGGCACTGGCGGCAACGCCTTGGCCTCTTGGCCGGGTGCCTGCAGCCTGCCCTCTCTCTAGCCGCCTGCCTGTTCGGAGTTGCGTCGAGCGCCCAGCAGGCATCGCCTACGGCTGAGGAACTGCTCGGCGAAGTGGTCGCCACCTACCGGGGTGGCGATCTGAAGAGGGCATGGAATGCCTTCGCGTCGTTCCTCGAGCATCCGTCCCGCAACGAACTCCACATCGTTGCTTTCGCGAACTGCTTCAACAACAGAAGGTGCCCGCAGGTTGGCGCCCTCGGCCGGATACTGGGCATCCCCCGCGCCGAACTCGCGAAGCGCATCAAGGGCTTCTGTCCGAGCTTGCGGTCGCCCGACGTGGAAGCGGCGCTGGTGGAGTCCGGCGTATCCGAGAGCGACCTCGCGGAATACCGGAAGACATACCCGCGCATCGTCCGAAACGGCTTGAACGGAACGTGCGCGTCCTGGCGGCAGGAGCAGCTGGAGCTGATGTTCCACGCGCCGCAACCTGCGGACGTCCACCCGGAGGCGCTGCCGCTCGCTTGGTACTTGCATCAAGACGGTGGATTCGGACCGGCGGTAGAAACGCTCATTGGCTCCGTGCCGCTCAGGTTGATAGTGGACACGGGAGCTTCCATCGGCATTTTGCATCGGCGAAGCGAGAAGTTTCCCGAGTTGGAGATCGAGATTTCGGACCGCCAAAAGATGTCCATGGGCATCTTCGGGTATCTCGCCTTCAAGTCGGCGAGGGTGGCAAGCCTTCGTGTAGGACGGACGCTTCATCGGCCGTTCGAGCTGGACGTCAGCGACAGCGAACGGCTGTACGGCCGCAACCCGATTCCGCGGAACGGGTGGTTGGGCAGTCTGTTCTTGCTGAGCTATCCCGCAGTCTGCTTCGCCTGGGACGAGCAGCGCCTCCATCTCGGCGCGCTAGGGCCTTGCGCGGGCGGTGTCGAACCTTACGACGCGCATCTATTCGGTTCGATGAAACTCCAGTTCGACGTGCGGGCTTTGGATGGCACATGGTTCGCGGCCGGTTTCGATACGGGCGCTTGGCACACCCATTGCTCTGCCGCCTTGGGCAAGGCGAACGCGGGACAAACCTCGTTCTCGTTCGGCGACCATCCGGCCCTTGGGGCGGAGTGCCTGTTCGACGAGGCCGTGCTGTTCAAGCCCGCCGAGTTCGGCTTCTCGCAAGTAAACATCCGCATGAACGACTTGCTTCGCTTCAGCGCCTTTGGCTGGCAGCTGAATCCATTGCGCGTGTACTTCGTGCCGAGGGCCGAAGCGGACGCGCTGCCGGAGCAACCTGCCCGCTAGCGACGCGGGCGTGGCAGCGTGAATGGTGTGCCTCTGCCGCCGGCCGACCGGACTGCCGATTCGTCACCGACCGTCGCCCGGCCCCTCGGCCTGCCGCAGCAGCGCGACAACCTCCGGATTCGGCACGTACCGCTTGCCGGCGAAGTCTTGCGCCGTGTCGCCGAAGTTGTCGGCGGCGGAAGGCGAGGCGCCGGCCTCGAGCAGCGCAGCGACGATGCCGGGTTCGGCGTTCCAGTAGGCGGCGCGGTGCAACGGCGTCCCGCCGGACAGATCCTTGGCGTCCACCGCCGCCCCGCCGGCGATGAGCGCCCGGATCATCGCCGGGTCGCCGTGCCAGGTGGCGGCGTTGTGCAGGGGCGTGGCGCCGAAGCGGTTGCGGGCGTTCGGGTCCGCGCCCGCGGCCAGCAAGGCGGTGGCCGCTTGCGGCGAGTGGGCGTAGGAGGCGCGATGCAGGGGCGTGGAGTCGTGCCGATCCTTGGCGACGGCATCCGCACCGGCCGCCAGCAGCATCGCCACCGCTTCGACGGACGGCCCGCCAGCCGCGTAGTGCAGCGGCGTGCTGCCCATCAGGTCCCGCGCGCCGACGTCCGCCCCGGCGGCAAGCAGCCACGCCACGATCGGCTCGTGGAACTCATCCACGAGCGTGTAGTGCAGCGGAGTATGCCCCTCGTTCGTCCTCGCGTCCGCGGCCGCCCCGGCGGCAAGCAGGGCGTCCAGAACGGCAAGGCTGATCTCCGGCTCCCCCGCTTCGGGGTCCATCACTGCCACATGCAAAGGCGTTTGTCCTTTCCGGTTGTGAATCGTCGGGTCGGCGCCGCCGGCCAACAGCGCCGCGGTGAGGCGACCGCTCCAACCCGTATGCGCAGCGGCGTGGTAGAGCGGGCCGTTGCCGGAGTCGTCCAGCGCCGTTGGGTCCGCGCCGGCGCGCAGCAGCGTCAGCGCCTGTTCTTCCTTCCCCAAGGCTGTCGCGAGCATCAGCGGGGTCTGTTGCCACTCGTCCACGGCATTCGCGTCTTTGCCCGCAGCAAGGCAGGCCTTCACGGTCTTCGCCGAGGCGTCTTCGAAGAACTCCGGGGTGTTCCACTCGTCGCACGCCGCAGAGGGTGGCTGCGTCGCGCAACCTACCGAATTCGCAAGCCCAACGAGCGTTGCCGCGGCAAGCGCTTCACGACACCGTGACAACAGAGACTTGCGTAAGGGCAATCGTCTACTTGACAGCATTCTTGGCAACTTCCGGCGCACCACCCGCGTTCCACAAGTACACTGCAATCGACTATACAGAGTCAAACCGTGAGACTTCGACGACCGAGGAGCTGCAGCGGTGCCGCACTCGCGTTTGGAAAGGCGCGAAGCTCAGCAGGAAGGGTGAGAAAGCCGCAGCCATACGGTAGAGTGCAAGAAAGGGCGACGGCGGTTTCGACGGTGGCAGTATCGACAGCGGCAAGGGCGGCGGCTCGGCATCTTCGCCGCGCCCTGCCAACTCTGCTATATCCGGGCATCAGCCTGTTGGGCGTTGCTGCCAACGCCCAACAGGCTTCGCCCTCTGCTGAGGAACTGCTCGGCCAAATCGTCGCCACCTATCGCGCTGGCGACCTGAACGGTGCTTGGGATGCCTTCGCGTCCTTCCTCGATCATCCGTCCCGCAACGAACTCCACATCGACGCTTTCGGGAACTGCTTCTACAACCAGAAGTGCCCGCAGGTTGGTGCGCTCGGCCGGATACTGGGCATCCCCCGCGCCGAACTCGCGAAGCGCATCGAGGGCTTCTGTCCGCGCCTGCGCTCGCCCGAGGTGGAAGCGGCGCTGGTGGAGTCCGGCGTATCTGAAAGCGACCTCGCGGAGTATCGGAAGATGTATCCGCGCATCGTCCGAAACGGCTTGAACGGAACGTGCGCGTCCTGGCGGCAGGAGCAGCTGGAGCTGATGTTCCACGCGCCGCACCCTGCGGACGTCCACCCGGAGGCTCTGCCGCTCGCTTGGTACGAGCATCAGGACAGCGGATTCGGAATGGCGATTGAAACGCTCGTCGGTTCGGAGCCGTTGAGGTTGGGGATTGACACTGGATCTTCTCTCGGCAATCTGTATCGACGGAGCAGGTCGTTCCTTGACTTAAAGGTCGAGACCTTGGGGCGGAAGACCGTGTCCATGGGAATCTTCAACTACCTTACCTCCGAGCGCGCAAGCGTGACGAGCCTTCGTGTCGGATGGACACTCCACCAGCCCTTCGGGTTGCAGGTCCGCGATGATGCCCTGGCGTCTGACCGCTACCCGATTCCGAAGAACGGGCTCTTGGGCATGACTTTTTGCTGCGCTACCCCGCGGTTTGCTTCGCTTGGGACGAGCAGCGTCTCTATCTGGGTACGTTGGGGCCTTGCGCGGACGGCGCCGAACCTTACGACGCCCATCTGCGGGGCAGCCTGTTGATTGGGTTTGCCGCGGAAGCGCACAACGGTACACGTTTCACAGCTAATGTGGACACCGGTGGTTGGCACACCAATTGCTCTGCCGCCTTCGGCAAGGCGAACGCCGGGCAAACCTCGTTCTCGTTCGGCGATCATCCGGCCCTTGGGGCGGAGTGTCTGTTCGACGAGGCCGTGCTGTTCAAATCCGCCGAGTTCGGCTTCTCGCAAGTAAACATCCGCATGAACGACTTGCTTCGTTTCAGCGCCTTTGGCTGGCAGCTGAATCCATTGCGCGTGTACTTCGTGCCGAGGGGCGAAGCCGACCCACTTCCGAACCAACGTGCCGACGGGTGACGGCAGGCCTGTTTCGGGAAGAAGCGCTCCGCAGCTTCGAGACTCCGCCCTGGCAGCCGCCTCTGTTGTCCAAGCCGGTGTCTGGCTTCCTCCTGCTTGCGTTCGTCGTGGCGGCGGCGGCGGCCATACTCGGCTTCGCCGTTTCGTTCGAGTTCGTACGCAAGGAAGAGGCGCATGGCCACCTTACGCCGGCTTTGGGTTGGACGCAGGTTGCGGCAACTTCCTTCGGAGTGGTGCAACGCCGCTTGGTTGAAGCCGGCGATCAGGTGGAGGCCGGCGACGTGCTCTTCGATCTCGCCCCGGCGGAGGGTTTGCAACGAGGGCTCACGGTACACGCGAAGCTGATTCAGGAAGTGCAAGAGCAGCGCGCGGTGCTGGAGTCGCAAGACTCCCTGCTTCAGGCCCAACACGAGAACGACCTGCAGCGGCTGGAACGGGAACACAGCTTGGACGAACAGGAGCTTGCCAGCCTCGAGCAGGAGATCCGGTTCACCGGCGTAGCCTTGGAACTGTCGCCAACTCCGGCTTTCGCGCCCAGGAAGAAGGCCGAGACCATTCCGCTGTCCACCTTCTTCTCGGCATTCGGAGGGCTTGGCAAGCCGCTGGTGGTGACTTTCGCCATGACCATCGGGTTGCAGCTGTTCGCGCTGCTCATGCCGCTCAGCACGCAGTTCGTCGTGGACCAGGGCATTCGCCAAGGCAACATGAACATCGTCGTGATGCTGGCCGTTGGCTTCGCGCTGGTATCGGCCATCTCGGCGCTCACGGACTACTTTCGCAGCCTCTTGGCGCTCTACGTCGGCAACACGTCGGCGCATCGAATGGTGACCGGGCTGGCGCATCACATGATCCGCCTGTCGGACTCGTGGTTTTCCGCCAGGCACACCGGCGACGTGCTGTCGAGATTCGGCTCCACCGCGCCAATCAGGAGATTCCTGATGACCAGTGCGTTCGCGCTGGTTCTCGATGCGTTCCTTGCTGTCGGCGCGTTGGCGATCGTCATCGCCTACTCTTGGGACATGGCCCTCGTGCTGCTGGCCTTCATCGCCGTGTTCGCGGCTCTGAATCTTGGAACCTACCGCCCGCTGCGCAACCTCACGGAGGAGTCCATTTCCGCCGGCGCCAGGGAGAACTCCAGTTTCATCGAAAACGTGGAACGGCATCGAGCGATCAAGCTGCTCGGCGCGGAAGCGGTGCGCGAGAACGCGTGGGGGGAGCGCTACGTGCATTCGATCAACGCTGGGGCGCGTCTCGCCCGATTCGGCATTCACGTGGGGCTGGCGGGAGGCTTCATCGGCGTTGCCGAGAACATGGTCATGCTGCTGCTTGGCGCGCACAAGGTCATCCTGGGCGAGTTCACTCTGGGGATGTGGTTCGCGTACTCGTCCTACGGCGCCATGCTGTCCGGGCGACTTCACGCGGTGATCAACTCGCTGCTGGGAATGCGCATGCTGAAACTGCATCAAGAGCGCGTCGCGGACATAGGGCTGGAACCGAAGGAGATCGACGACCAGCGCGCAGGAGTCCGTGCGGCGCTGAAAGGACGCATCGAGGTCAAGTCGCTGTCCTTTGCCTACGAAGGCGAGGAGAGCAGGGTGCTGGACGGGCTGAACTTGGTCGTGGCGCCGGAAGAGTTCGTGGCGGTGGTGGGCGAATCCGGCCGCGGCAAGTCGACCTTGATCAAGATTCTCTGCAAGCTGTTGGCGCCGACGGCTGGAAACGTGCTCGTCGATGGCGTCGATCTGCGCCATCTGGATACCGTGCGGTTCCGTCGACAACTGGGCGTCGTCATGCAGGACGACGATCTGTTCTCCGGTTCGCTGGTGGAGAACATCGCGGTGGAGACCGAACGTCCCGACATGGAGCGGGTGGCGTGGGCGGCGTCGCTCGCCTGCATCCACGAGGACATACAGAGAATGCCGATGCAGTACATGACGTTGGTCGG
Organism: Candidatus Azotimanducaceae bacterium; assembly: GCA_965199875.1. GTDB lineage: Bacteria > Pseudomonadota > Gammaproteobacteria > Pseudomonadales > Azotimanducaceae > VXYL01. Next base: position 2,689,806 of record OZ241346.1, read on the forward strand.
GCACATGGGATCGACCCTGTCCGGCGGGCAGCGGCAGCGCGTCATGATCGCGCGGGCCATCTATCGCAAGCCGCGCATCTTCCTGCTCGACGAAGGCACGGCGCATTTGAACGAAGAACTGCAACGCAGAGTGCTGCTCAACCTGCGCGAGCAGGACGCCACGATCATCGCCGCAACGCACGATCCTCGGGTGATCGAGCAAGCGGACCGAGTGGTCGATCTCGCATAGACTCCCACCCATGCTGCCAAGGCCGAGCAAGGCGACTATCGATCCGGACGCCTGGCTGGCGTCCGTCGGGCGCGTATTCGCCCGTTTCGACCGGCAGGACTCCGGCAACGTCTCGTTCGGCGTCGAGGCCGGCGGGCGTCGCTACTTCGTGAAGACCGCTGGCCCGCCCACGGCCTTGGGACTGCCGCTCGCCCATGCCGCTCGCCTGGCGCTCCTGGCCAATGCGCAGCGCCTGGCGCTCTGCGTGGCGCATCCGGCGTTGACGCGCTTCGTCGGCGCCCGCGAATGCGCGTGGGGGCGAGCGCTGGTCTACGACTGGGCCGATGGCGAACACCTGCATGCGAGGCGGCAAGAACGAAACAGCCCCGCCACCGCTTGGCAGCGCTTTCTGCACCTGCCCCTCGGCGAGCGGGTCGACGTGGTGCGCGCGCTGCTCGATCTGCATGTGGCGCTGTCCACCAACGGCTGGGTGACCGGCGACTTCTACGACGGCTGCCTCATCTACGACTTCGCGCAGCAGCGCATCCGCGTCTTCGATCTCGACCACTATCGCTTGGGCGCCTACCGCAACACGATGGGCAGGATGTTCGGTTCCACGCGCTACATGGCGCCGGAGGAGTTCGAGAAGGGACGATGGATCGACGAACGCACCACCGTCTTCGCCCTAGGCCGCACGATGTCGATCTTCCTAGGCGACCCGGCGGCGGCCATCGTGGCCACGGCCTGCCGCGAGGAACCGGCGCGTCGCCATCCCTCGGTGGCCGCGCTCGCCGCCGACTTCGCGGGCAGGTTCGGCAGGACGGACCCGCCGATCGGCTGAGCGCCTCTGCCAACGGCGGAAGGGAGTACCGGCACGACGCTACTAATGCTCGTGCGCACCCGCCTCCAGCAGATGCAGCGCGTAGGCGAGGCCGATGCCGCCGAGGAAGCATGCCCCCAGCTTGCCGCGATCGTGGCTGTGGAAATGCGTTTCTGGGAGCAGATCGCTGAGCGAGATGCACAGCAGCGCTCCGGCCGAGAGCGCAAGCGCGCGGCCGACGGCGGCATCCTGGTGGGCCCCTAGCTGCTCTGCGCCCAACACCGTGAGAAACGCAGAGGCGGGGCAGAGCATGGCGAACGAAGCGTTGACGACCAGCCGCGTGCGCCGATGCGTGCCGGCGCCCCGCATCACGGTGGTGATCGACAGCGCGTCGAGCGGCTTGTGCAGCAGAATGGCCAGGAACGCGCCGCCGCTGGCAAAGCTCAGCCCACCGCCAAGGCGTTCCAAGGCAAGCACGCTGGTGCCAAGCGCCAGGCCTTCGACGACGGAGCAGACGCTCAGGCCGCCGGCAATGCCCACCCAACTCGCCGGGCGGACGTGGCTGGCGTGCGCTTCGCTGCTGAAATCGTGCTGGTGGAAGTGGACGAGGCGCAGCAAAGACACCATGAACACCACCCCCAGCACCATCCACCAGGCCGCCGTCTCCACCGCGTCCGGCCCCTTCAGACGCTCCACGCCGTGCGGCAGCAAGTGGTAAAGGGCGACGCCGAGAATCAACCCCGCCACCAGGCTCATCGCCATCTGCGTACGCGTGTGCGAGTTGCCCAGCAACGACGGCAGCCAGCCCCCGGCCAGAGAAGCTGCGGCGATGGCGACCGCGTAGGCCGTCAACAACACAAGCGCGGGATCCATCCGCCACAGCCTAACTGATCCAAGCAGACGATGGAGAACTACTGGTGCCGGTGACGCCGGTGCCGTGAACCGCGCCCGCCGTCGGGCTGCCGGACACTGTTCAGTTGGGTCAGGTGCTCCCGATCCGCGTGACGTCCCCTTCGTAACGCCACGGCAGGAGGGCCAGAACGAGCCCGCGGTTGACGCGAAACGCATTGCCGTCTTGGCGGAGCAGGCCGAGCTGCACGAGGGCCTGCGCGTCGCGAACCAAGGTGCGCCGGGAGAGGTTGGCGTAGGCGCGTGCCACGTCAACGGCGAGGTTCGGCAGTTCGTCGAGCGCCACGGCGTCGGTTCGCGCAGCGAGCGCGAGGGCGAGCGAACGCCGCCGCCGATCGGTTGCGCCGTGCGCCGTGCGGAACCGCTCGTGGACGAAGTGGCCCCATGCCACCTGCCACTGATGCTGGCGAATCACGCCCAGCTGTTCGTCCAGGCCATCCACAAACCCGCGCAACGCATAGGCGAGGAAACCGTAGATGCCGCTTGGCCTCCGGCTGGCGCGGTCGAGTTCGCGGTAGTAGCTCGCTCGCGTCAGGTTGTAGTGGTTGCTCAGCAGGTGGCAGACCGGTTGCGGCAGGCCTGCTTCGAGCAGGATCGCGAATTCCAACAGACGCCCGGTGCGCCCGTTGCCATCGCCGAACGGGTGAATCCACACGAAGTAGACATGCGCGAAGATGGCCTTGATGATCGAGAACGCGGTGGCCCCGATGTCCTGCGCCGCGAGCTCGTTCAGCATCGTACACAGCCGCTGCAACAGGAACCGAGCGTCGCGCCCTTCCGGGCAGCGGTAGCGGCCGACGGATACGTTGCCGGTGCGCACGCGGCCAGGCGTCACCTGCTCATCCACGTCCAAGCCGTTCAGCACGCGCGCGTTCATGCGCTCGATGCGTTCGACCGTGAGCGTAATGGGGCCTTCTTGCTCCAGCTGGACGCTCAACTCGTTGCACGCGGCGATGATGTTGTCGAGCTCGCGTTTGAGGTACTCGCGGGAGGGCGGCAGCTTCAGCGAGCCCGCCAAAGCCGCGCGCGCTTCGTCCTCGGAGAGCGTGTTCCCCTCGATGGCGGTGGTGGCAAGCGCCCCCTTGGCGAGATAGAGCTGGTGGACGTCGTCGGAAACTTGCGGGTCCAAAGGCGCCGCGGCGATGTGCCAGCACTTGGCGGCTGCTTCGCCCAGCGCCAGCCAGTCCGTGTGCTTCAGTCGACGAAGATCGAGATGGAAGGTGAGCCACGGGTGTGTACGTTCGTATGGTCTTTGACCTGTCACGCCTTTTGTCCACCGTATGACTGTCTGTCAGCTGTTGATGCTACATGCTTTTCGAGGTATTGGTTGGGGGAAATAGGCAGCAGATTGGCGTTTGCGTTGTCCGCCTGCTTGACGGGCATCGTGACGCATGAAAAGGGAGGGCTTCTACGCCGCCTCCGCCTCGGCAATCGCGTCCAGCACCGTGTCCGGCACCAGTATCTGGGGCAGCACCGTCGCCGTTTCCAGCGACGAGCCGGCGGGGAAGTACAGATACAGCGGTACGCCCACTCGCCCGTAGCGGCCCAGCCACTCCGTGATCACCGGGTCTTCGTTGGTCCAGTCGCCCGCGACGACCTTGATGCCGCGGCGGCGAAACGCCTCGCCCACGGCGTCCGAGGCCAGGGCGACCCGTTCGTTGACCTTGCAGCTGACGCACCAGTCCGCGGTGAAGTACAGAAAGAGCGGCTGTTGCGCGTTGAGGTAGCCGACGACGCGTTCCGGGCTGAACGGCTCCAGCGCCAGCTGCCCCAGCTCGCCGGCGCGCTCTTCCCCTGGCTCGCTCTTGTAGTCCGGCATCTTCCAGCCCAGCAGCGCTGCGGCAACCAGCCCGGTGGCCGCCACGCCCCGCCAGACCCACGGGCGGGCGAGGGCAGAAGTGCGCCCGTAGGCCCACAAGGCGAAGCCGAACGCCAAGGCCGCCAGCAGGCCCACGGCCATGGCGTCCGCGCCCAGCTGGTTGCCGATGATCCAGAACAGCCACACCGAAGTGGCGAACATCGGAAAGGCCAGCACGTTGCGGAACGTGGCCATCCACGGGCCAGGGCGGGGCAGCATCCTCGCCGCGGCGGGCAGAACGCTCAAGAGCAGATAGGGAAAGGCCAGCCCGCCGCCAAGCACCAGGAATATGGCCAGCGCCACGGGCGCAGGCTGCACCAGGGCGTAACCGAGCGCTCCGGCCATGAACGGCGCCGTGCAAGGCGTCGCCACCACCACCGCCAGCACGCCGGTGAAGAAGGCGGTCTTGCGTTCGCCGCCTTGAACCAGGCCTTCGCCGACGCCGGCGAGCCTGGCGCCGAACTCGAACACGCCGAGCAGGTTGAGGGCGATGGCCAGCATCAGCAGCGCCAGGGTCAGATTGACGGTGGCGGACTGCATCTGGAAGCCCCAGCCGACATGCTCCCCCGCGCCGCGAAGCGCCAAGAGCGCGATGCCCACCGCGGCGAAGGCGACGAGAATGCCGGCGCTGTACCAGTAGCCGCCCTGTCTTGCCGAGCGATGGTCGGCGCCGGAAGCGTGTACCAGGCTGAGCGCCTTCATGCTGAGAATCGGAAACACGCAGGGCATGAGGTTCAAAACGATGCCGCCGAGGAAGGCGAACAGCAGCGCATAGCCGAGCGACAGGCCGCTGGTGGACGCGGCGCCTTTGGGTGTGCGAGGCGCTGCGCCACCGTCGGCGACGAGATCCGCCAACTCCCCGCCCGCGCGAACGTCCAGCCACACGGCTTGCTCGGCGGCATCCTGCTTGTACGCCAGCACGGCGGCGAACTCGGATGCGTCGGCCAGGCGAATGCCGGCGTCCATGGCGAAGACGATTCCGCCGGGCGCGAAGGAGGCTTGCTGCCGCCCGTAGCCCACCATGTGCTTCTTCGCCACGAACAGGTAGGCGTCGCTCATGTCGCTGACGGCTTCCGGCACGCGCACCGCAACGTGTACCTGATCGCCGTCGCGTTGGAACCGGGCTGGCCAGTCCACCTCCGGCGGCAGCTTCTCTCGTGCGGCCGCGAATGCGGGGGCCTGTTCGCCAGCCGCTACGCCGTCGCCGATGGGCAGAGTGATCTGCACGTCCGCCTGCTCCGGCACGCACAGTTCGTCGTCGCACACCACCCAGCGCGCCTGGGCTGCCAAGGCGCGGGTCTCGCCAGCTGGCAGGCCCGGCGGAACGGCGACGTCCACCAGCAGCAGGATCGGTTCGTCGAAGCCGTAGGTGACCAGATCGCCGAAGGGAATCAGGTGCGGAACGGGAAAGCGCGGCTCGGCCGCGGAGAAACCGTCCGGCAGCGTCCAACGCAACGTCGCTGGCAACCCGGCGTCGCCGGGATTCAGCCAATAGGCGTGCCAGCCGGGGTCCGATTTCAAGCGGAAACCGGCGCCGACGGTGCCGCCGGCGGCGGGCAGGCTGGCTTGCTCCGCGATCAGCTCGACGGTGGAGTAGCGGGTCTTCATCGGCTCGGCCCAGGCGGTGCCGGCCAGCGCTAGGACGGCCGCCCAAGACGTCCAAAGTGCAACGGAACGTCCGCCCGCTGTCGTTCCGGTCGTTCTCATCTCTTTGATTTCGACGCCCGCTGCGGCGATCAGCTTCGCCAATGCTCCGCCTGCCTACATCGCTGCCCGGATCGGAGGCATCGTCGCGCCGGGGCCGGATTCCAGCTGGTAGTTGAAGTTCTCGCAGCCGCGTTCTTGCAGGAAGCCCTGCACCGCGGCGGCGCTGGCGCGGATGTCGCCGGCCGGCGTCCAGTTGACGTAGAAGACGCCGTCGCGCTCTTCGGTGGCCATGCCGGCGGTGGCAACGTCGGCGTTCTGGCCGAATGCCTGCACGGCTTCCGCGAGTTCCTCACGCGCCTCTTCGCCGATGCGGCAGAGGATGGTCGCCGACGCCGGCCGGTCCAGCGGCTTGTTCGCGAACGGCAGCGTGTCCGGCGTGACCATCACTTCCGTGCTGAGCTTCAGCGGCGCCGCCCCGCCGACGTCGAAGGCGAGTTCCAGAAACCAGGCCGTCCAACCGGATTCCGGCGCTTCCACCCGCGCCGAGTACAGCCCCGGCGCGTCGGCTTCCACCACGCTGTCGGTGAAGGCGGCGCCCAGAGTCTCCAAGCGGAAGTCCCGCGCCTGGGGGTTGGTGGCCTGCCACAGGCGCACTTCCGTCGGCGCCTGCTGCGTCAGCACCCGCAGCGCGCCTTGCGTCTTCGTCCACGAGAGCTGCGGCGGCTTCCTGCCCTCTGCCAGCAGCGCGTGGAAGGCGGCGATGGTTTCCACGGCGTCGCTGCCGCCCAACCCGTGATCGGCGTTGGGCACGATGCGCAGGTAGTTTTCGCCGCGCAGGTCGTGCCAGTAGAACTGCGCCGAATCCGGCAGGAAGAACTGGTCGCCAGCGGCGTTCAGCACCAGCTTCGGCATGGCTAGGCGGTGGCGGTAGTAGTACGGGTCGACCAGCCGGTACAGCGCCGCCAGCTTCGGATCGTCGAAGTGCAGCATGATGCCGTGCGCCACGTAGTCGCCGATGGACGGCGCCCAGAAGCCGTAGGCGGCGAAGTGGTGGCGCATCGACGGCGTGACGTTCAGCACGTCGATGACGATGGGGATGATGCCGACCACGCGATCGTCCATGGCGCCGGTCAGCCAAGTGGTCCAGCCGCGCTTCGACGCGCCGGCCACCACGAAGCGATCCACCGTGTACTTGCCGCCGGCGTCGCTGGCCATCACCGCGCTGACGGCATCCATGGCGCGAACGGCGCTCTTCACCATGGCGTTGCGCGGCAGCCAGCGGGGATCGCCGGTGCCGAGGTACTGAACCCAGGCGTAGCCGATCAGGTCGTCCTCGTAGCGCGGCTTGCCGTCGCCGTGGAAGACGAGGGGCTGGTTCGGAACCATGCCCAGTTCCGCCACGACGGTGCCGGAGGCCCTCGCGATGGCCGCCATCTGCTGCCGAGAGGCAACGGGCGGCTCGCCGCCGTTGCTGCCGCCGCCGACGTACAGCAAGGCGACGCTGGACGCGACCTCGGCGGGAATCGTCAACGTCAGCCAGTGCTGCCACTTGGTGCGGTCCACCTCTTCGGCGGTCAGCCAGGTCTGCGAGACCAGGTCGACGACGATGGTGGTCAGACCGTCCGCCTCGGCGCTGGAGACGATCTTCCACGCGTAGCTGTCGTCGGCCGCTTGCACGTAGTCGTCGATGGCGGTGCGCGGGGGCAGGTCGCTGGCGAAGGCATGGGCGGCGGCAAGCGCCAGGGCGTAAGCGGCGATGCGTTTCATGTACCGTGGTTCCGTGGGCAGCGCGTTAGTGGCACGATGACAGATCGAACGGCAGCCGCGCAACGGCGGCTGCGGACAGCGCGGGCAGCAAGCGAGGTAAACGAGCAAGGGCTATCCGAAAAGACGCACCCGGACGCCATCGTCTTGGCGCAAGGTCTGGCCGCGGGCATGGACGTGATCGTCAGCAGCAACATGAGGAGCATCGATCACTTCGAGATCAACGGTCTGGTGTGCGAGGCGTTCGGGCGCAACGCGGGGCTGCTTGTGGGCAGCCGACGATGCGCTGCTGGAGGCGCACCCGTGCGGCGAGGGATCCGGGCGCTCTTGACGATGGCCCTGGCGTCCGCTTGGCCCGACGATGCCCCGTGCCTAGGCGATGCCGCGGACGTGCTTGGCGTCTGTGCGCCAGGCTCGCGGGCGCCACCATGCCGCAGACCGCGGCAAGGCTGCGAAGCCGATTCGCCACGGACCGCGACTTGCCGTCCGTGCTGCGCGACGCTGGCGAGATTTCGGCTTCGTCGAACGCCTCCGCCAAGAGCGGGTGCGCACGGCGTGGGTGAGCGGGCGCCGTGGACGTGTCCGAGCTACCTGGCGGATCGCATCTGATGCCGATGCGGAAGGGCGGGCACGGCCTACTTCAGCTTCAGCAGCGGTCGGTCCGGCGACTCCGGGCGCGGTGCCAGCGCCCGGTTGCCGCAGTCCGCCACCAGGTCCAGCGCTTCCAGCACGATCTGGCCGATCAGCGGCTCGCTCGAAGGCGGCCCGATGACGCACTCCGCGATCATGAAGCGGTTGCCGATCCGCACCGTCACCGGCCCGGCGACCTGGCGGGTCTCGCTGTAATCGTTGGCGTAGGTCACGACGACTTCGCGCTGCGTCCTCAAGCCAAGGCCGTCGACGACGTCCTCTGGCAGCACGAGCATGACCGCGCCGGTGTCTACCACGCCGTCTACCGTCGCACGGCGAACCGTGGATTCGTCGCGCAGCCCCAGGATGACGACTTCGCGGTCGCCGGCGTTTTCCAGTTCCATCGAAGCGACTATCTCGCCCATTCGCTGCTCCTCCGGCCACCGGCCTGTCCATCAGCAACCGCGCCGAGCGGCCGGTGCCGAGTGGCACGGCCCAGCTTGCCCGCATCATACTACGGCGGTGCGCTGGCAGCGACTACGGTTGGCACGGTTGGCCACGACGATGAGGGCCGCGCAGTCCACGGGCGCTTCCGTCCGTCGTTCCACAGGCCCTCAAGGGATGATATGGCTGATATGGCCGAAAAGGAGTACGACAGTCGGCTAGCGTGGTAGCCTCGGAGCGAACGGGGCAGGGCGTCGATCTTTGACGGGGACTGGAGCAGAGTTGATGCCACCCAGCGACTGTCCGGCATGGGCTCGACGACGTGTCGGCCCTTCTTCGAGATATGAACGGGTCGAAAAGCGTTGCCTATGGCGACGTCGAACTGCCCGGTCGCAGTGCTGAGGAGATAGCTGCCAAGATGGGGAAGTATGTCTGGTCAGCCTGCGTCGAAAGGTCGCTCCCGTGAAGCTACCGAACGAACAGACAGATCGCGCACGGCGTACGCGGCAACGGCGGCCGTATGACTGACGCGCACGCGCCATCGAGCCGAGGGCCGCTGCGTCGGCTGCCGCGGTCCTGGCTGCTGTGGCACGGCGCCGGGCAGGCGGGGCACTCCGTGCAGGGCTTCCTGCTGGGCTTTCTGTTCATCTACTACAACCAGGTTCTGGAACTGTCCGGCACGCTCACCGGCATCGGCCTGGCGTGCGCCACCATCGTGGACGGCATCTCCGATCCGGTGGCGGGTTCCTGGTCGGACGGCCACCGTTCGCGCTGGGGCCGTCGGCATCCGTTCATGTTCGCGTCCATCCTGCCGGTTGCCATCTGCACCGTGCTGCTGTTTTCGCCGCCCGCGGGGCTTTCGGAGCTCGGCCTGTTCCTCTGGTTCACCATCGTCTACGCGGCGCTGCGCACGGCGTTGACGTTCTACAACGTGCCCTACCTCGGCCTCGGTGCCGAGGTGACGCAGGACTATCTGGAACGAACGCGAATCCCGGTGTATCGCGCCATCGTCGGCGCGGTTGCGGCGCTGGTGGTCGCCGCGGTGGGTTGGAACTTCGTCTTCGCCTCCACCGAAGCCGATCCGCATCCGCAGCTGAACATCGATCACTACCTGCCCTTCGCCGTCGTCTCGGCGCTGGTGATGGCGGTGCTGATGGCGGTTTCGGCGTACCGCACCATGGACGTGATTCCACGCCTGCCCAGCATCGCTTCGGCTGGCCGTCGTTTCCACATCGGGCTGGTGTACCGCGATTTGTTCGACGCGCTGCAGAGCATCCCCTTCCGGGCGCTGTTTCTCGGCCACCTCGCCTGCACGGTGTACTGGGGCACGTCGGGAACGCTGGCGCTGCATCTGAAGACGTTCTTCTGGGAACTGGACAGCTTCGGCATGCAGTGGTGGCACTATGCCGGCATCGTCGGCGGGATCGCGGGATTTCCGATGACCCTCTATTTCAACCGCCTGCTGGACAAGAAGTGGACGGTGATTCTAGGCGTCGTTGGCTGCGTCTTGGCGGTGACCGGGCCGGTGATGCTGGACCTCGCCGGCCTGATGTTCGACAGAGGGTTGCTGCTGATGTGGCTGCTGGTGTTCATGGCCTTTCTGAGCGCTTTCGCCATTGCGCCGGTTTCCGTTACTGTTGCCTCGATGATGGGCGACATGGCGGACGAGCACGAATTGCGCAAGGGCACGCGGCAGGAGGGCGTGTACTTCGCGGCGTTCCACTTCGCCGAGAAGGGCACCGGGGCGCTGGCGCCGCTGCTGGCGGGCATCGCGGTGGACCTCGTGCAATTGGACCCCGGCTCGACTCCAGGCGAAGTGCCGGCGCAGGTGCTGTTCGACTTCGGCCTGATCTACGCGGCGATGGCGGCGTTCGTGCTGCTTGCGATTTGGGTATTCTGGCCGTACAACCTGAATCGCCGGCGGCATGCGGAGATCGTCGCCGCGCTGACGCGGCGGCGGGAGCGCGAGAACGTCGCCGGCGCCGCCGTCATCAAGGGGCAAGCATGAGCGAATCCGCAGAAACTACGCCCATCGTCGCGCCTCGGCTCGACCTCAGTGCGCTGCTGCAGCTGCTGTACATCGGCGCCCTGGGCGTGGTGGTGCTGGCGCTCATCCTCTGGCTGCTGGCGCAATGGAACGAAGGCGGCGCTGGCGAGGCGGTGGATCTCGCAACTGGCACGGTGACGCTCACGCTCAGCCAGGAACCGCCGCAGCTGGATTCCACCCGCGGCACGGATCAGGTGAGTTTCCGCATCCTCGGCCATGTGATGGAAGGGCTGCTGCGCTACGACCAGAACGACCGTTTGGTGGGCGCCATGGCCGAACGCTGGCGCATCGACGACGAGGGTGCCACCTTCTGGCTGCGCCCGGATGTGACCTGGAGCAACGGCCAGCCGGTCACCGCGCACGACTTCGTATTCGGCTGGCGCAAGGTGGTGGAACCGGCCAACGCGTCGCAGTACGCCTTCATCCTCTACGGCATCAAGAACGCGGAAGCCGTGAACAACGGCGAGATGCCCGTCGAAGCGCTTGGCGCGCGAGCGGTGGACGACCGCACGCTGGAGGTGGAGTTCGAGCGCCCCGTGCCGTACTTCGACAAGCTCACCGCGTTCGCCACCTACAATCCCATCAACCAGGCCTTCTACGAGTCCACCAACGGGCGCTACGGCGCCGATGCGGACGAACTGCTCTACAACGGCCCGTTCGTGATCAGCAGCTGGGTGCATGGCGCCAGCTTGCGGCTGGAGAAGAACCCGGACTACTGGGATGCCGATCGCATCCGCCTGAACGCGATCGACCACGCCTACATCACCACGGACGCCAACGCCGTGCTCAACCTCTACAAGGACGACAAGGTGGCCTTGGCCGCCCTCAACTCGGAAAACCTGGACGACGCCTTGCAGCAGCGTTGGGAGATCAACCGCTTCTCCAGCGGCTCGGTGTACTTCCTCGAGCTCAACCACCGCACGGAGCGGCTCACCAGCAACTACCATCTGCGCAAGGCCCTGCAGGCGGTGAACGATCCGGCCGAACTCGTCTACAAGATCATCAAGCTGCCCGGCAACCTGCCCGGCAATTCGCTGTTTCCCGTGTGGCTGAGAGGCGTGGACGGCTACTTCCGGCAGGAATATCCCGCGCCGGAGCACACGCCGGACGAGGCGCTGGCTCGGGACTACCTCGCCCGGGCGCTCGACGAACTGGGGCTTGAGGAACTGCCGCCGCTGGTGATGCTCACCGGCGACAGCCCGTCCGCCAACAAGCAATCCGAGTACTATCAGAACGTGTTCAAGCAGAAGCTCGGCATCGACGTGAAGATCGACCGGCAGATTTTCAAGCAGCGGCTGGAGAAGATGACCGCCGGCGAGTTCGATCTGGTAGCCGCCGGCTGGGGGCCGGACTACGACGATCCCATGACCTTCGCCGATCTGTTCGCCTCCTGGAACGAAAACAACCGCGGCCGCTACGCCAACCCGGAGCTCGATGCGCAGGTGGACATCGCCCGTTCTTCCAGCGATGCCAAGACGCGCATGGACGCGATGGCGCAGGTGCAGCAGATGCTCTACGACGATGCCGTGATCCTCGTGCAGTACGAGAGCGGCTCGGTGTACGTTGCCCATCCCCGCGTGAATGGCCTGGTACGCCGCGTGGTGGGCACGGACCCGGACTACACCAACGCCTGGATAGCGCCAGTGGGCGCCGGCTGATCCGCTCATGCTGCGCTACATCTTGAAGCGGCTGATCCAAGGCGTCGTTACCGTCTGGTTCATCGCCACGGCCACGTTCTTCGCCATGCACGCGGTGCCGGGCGATCCGCTCACCAGCGACAAGGCCGTCTCGCCGGAAATCCGCGCCAATCTGGAAGCGCGCTACGGCCTCGACAAGCCGCTGCTCGAACAGTATTGGATCTATCTGCGCAACATGGCGAGCGGCGACTTCGGCATTTCCTTCACGCAGCAGAACCGCGAGGTGAACGACATCATTGCCGAGCACTTCAAGGTTTCCGCCACGCTCGGCATTCTCGCCATCGTCTTCGCCGCGTTCGGCGGCATTCTGTGGGGCGCCGTCACCGCGCTGTACCGCAATCGGGCGCCGGACGTGGTGATCGTCTTTCTAGTAATTCTGGGCATCTCGGTGCCGAGCTTCGTGTTCGCCGCCTTCGGCCAGCTGAGCGTGGTGAAGCTGAACGACTGGCTGGGCTTCACGCTGGTGCCGGTGGCCGGCTGGGGCACGGTGCAGCACATGATCGTGCCGTCCTTGGTGCTGGGCCTCGGCACGATGGCGTTTCTCACCCGGCTGATGCGCTCGTCGATGCTGGAAATCGTCAACGCGGACTTCGTGCGCACGGCGCGCGCCAAGGGCCTGCCGGCGACGCGCATCTTCCGCAAACACCAGCTGCGCAACGCCATCCTGCCGGTGATCACGGTGCTGGGGCCCTCCATCGCGGCCATCACCACTGGCGGCTTCGTGGTGGAACTGGTGTTCGCCATTCCCGGCCTCGGCCGCTATTTCGTGCAGGCGGTGCAGCAATTGGACTACACCGTCATCATGGGCACGACGGTGCTGTACGGCGCGTTTCTGGTGTTCATGGTGATCGCCGTGGACATCGTCTACGGGCTGGTGGACCCCCGCGTGAGGCTGGACTGATGGCGGAATCCACGCTCTCCTTCGAGCCGGTTCGCATCGAGCGCGACGCCGAAACCGTTGCGCGCCCGTCGCTCTCCTACTGGCAGGACGCCTGGATTCGCCTGAAGGCGAACAGGCGGGCGCTGATCTCGCTGTATCTGGTGATCGGCCTGGTGGCGTTCACGCTGTTCGGCCCGCTGGTCTGGCGCGTGGACCCCGCCGCGCAGGACTTGGACCAGATCAGCGTGCCCCCAGCCGCCAGCCGCGACGTGACGGTAGTGAGCGCCTACCAGCCGTGGCAAGGCGCAACGGCGACGCCGCTGCCGGGCGAGCCGGGGGGCCAGCTGGCAGCGCCGACCGCGCTGGAGTTCGTCGGCGAGCCGACCACCCGCGCCGTGCGGCTGCGTTGGGAGCCGGTGCCGGGCGCTGCCTCTTACCGCGTATTCCGCAACATCTTCGATCCCGAGCCGGATGGCGCTTTGGGGCTGCCGATTGGCGACGTGCTGAATCCCGCCAACGTGAGCTTCGAGGATCGGCTGGATCTCAAGCCCCTCGCCTACTACTACTCGGTGGTGGCCTTGGACGCTTCGGGTGCGCCGTCGGCGCCCGTCACGGCGATGGTGGACGTCACCCGCGTCATCACCGCCGAGGAAGCCGTCGCAAAGGGACTCATCGCGCAGCCAGACGACGTTCAACCGGGCGACGTGCTGCAACTGCAAAGCCATCCGCTGGGCACGGACTACCTGGGCCGCGACATGCTGGCCCGCCTGATGCACGGCGCCCGCGTCTCGCTCTTCATCGGCATCGTCGCGCCCTTCGCCTACGTGCTGGTGGGCATCCTCTACGGCAGCGTCGCCGGCTTCATGGCCGGCCGCGCCGACCAGCTCCTGATGCGTTTCGCGGACTTCGTGGTGGCGCTGCCGTTCCTGCTGTTCATGATCCTGTTCCGCATCCTGTTCAACGTGCAGCCCGGCGACGACGGCATCTATCCCATGATGGTGGCAATGGTGCTGCTCGGCTGGCCAGCCGCAGCGCGCCTGGTACGCGGCCAGATCCTGCAGATCCGCGAGGAAGGCTACATCGGCGCCTCCCGCCTGCTCGGCGCGAAGACCAACTATCTGGTGCTCCGCCACATGATCCCGAACACCATGGGCGTGATCCTGGTAACCCTCACCTTCGCCGTGCCCAGCGCCATCTTCACCGAGGCGTTCCTCTCCTTCATCGGCATGGGCGTGGCGCCACCGACGCCCAGCTGGGGCAGCATGTGCAACGAGGGGCTGAAGACGATGCTCACGACCCCCCACGAACTGATCGCCCCGGCGGCGTTGATCAGCGTGACCGTGCTGGCTTTCAATCTGCTGGGCGACGGGCTGCGCGATGCGTTGGATGCGCGGATGAGGTCTACGGAGTGAGGGCGGCCAACATAGACTACTCTTGGGCCAGACAGTCGGCACTACCCCTTGTGCGCTCCCAAGCCCGGGGACATCGTGCTAATTTAGCGAAGAGATGACGACCAATCAGGAGCGTGTCAACGCCGCCATAGCACTGCTGCGCGAGGGCCTTGCGCCTTTCGTTGTCCGGGAAGTCCCACCTGACAGGCTGCGTCGCTTGGTGAATGATCCGAAACTGGAGCAGACGCCGATTGACAGTTGGGACGTTCTCGCCTTGCTCAAGGTCATGGAGGCGACATGGAGAGAGGTCTTCGGGAAGACGTTGGGCCGCATCGAACGAAGCTGCGTCTCCGAACTGCGCGAGTGGCGCAACAGGTGGGCGCATCAAGTGGAGTTTTCGACAGCAGATGCGGAACGCACGCTGGACTCGGCGGAACGGCTTCTCAAGTCCATTCAGGCACCACAGGCGGACGAAGTAGGCCGGATAAGGCGCGAACTGCGATCCGGGCACATAGCAAGCAAGTCGCCATCGAGTCGCGTTGGAACAGCGGCGGGTGCGAAGGTGGCGCAGGACGACGGTTTGGGGAGCCCTCACAGTACGAGGCGGGCGGTGGGTCCCGACGACCATGCAGCTTTGTTGACGATGCGGCACCAGGGGAAGCCGCCTGTCATGGCCGGAAAGTACGCTCGTCTCTGCGAATACCTCCATGCGCTGGAGATCGACGAGTGGCGAGCCAGCTTCGCCGAGGTTGAAGACATCGTTGGGGTGGATCTGCCAGCGTCGGCAAGGAGACATGCCGCTTGGTGGTCGAACGGGGGTCACAGCCATGCGCGGGCTTGGATGGACGCGGGGTTCGAGACGTGCGGCCTGAGCATTTCGGGGCGAACCGTCGTATTTCGGCGCACAGGTGCCAGTTCCGATGCCACGTAGGACTCGGCGTATGGCGGCACTCCGGCACTCTCGTGGATGGTCTCGCGCCGCTTCTGCTCAGCCTCTGGCGGACAGGCACCAAGCCGTGGACCTTCGGCGAGCGCTCACGCGCCACTACGCCCACATACATGGTCGAAGGTGGCGGTGGCGACGCCGGCGCAGACCGTTTTCACCGCTTCCCAGTCTTGCCAACGGGGCGCCAGCGCCTTGTACTCTGCCAAGTTCGTGGCGTCGAGGTCGTAGGGCAGCGCACTCGCCAGTTGCGCCTGCAGCTGCTGCAAGGCCGATTCGCCGCTGTCCTGCGGATAGAGAGCATCGAACGATTCCAGAGCCACAGCGGCCTTGGCGCCCAGTCGATCCGCCAGCGCCGCGAAGTCCAAGTAGTCGCGGGTGGCGTTGCGGCGCAGGATCAGCACTCCCTTCACGCGCAGGATCTCGGCGAGCGTGGGAATCCTCAGCGGCGCACCGTCTGGCGCGGCTACCGTCGTCGTCTCAAGCGGCGCCTTGCGAACGAGCTGGCGCACGCCGGTCTCGATGCCGTCGAGGCTGCCGAGGATCATCACCGGGCGAACGACGCGCGCGGTCCGCCATCCCGCCACCGATTCGATCTGCGCCACCACGTCGTCGAACCGTCGGCGCAAGTCGCCAACCACGTGATCGGCATCCCGCGACAGCCGATGGCCGGCATGGATCGCGGCTGCCGTGCCTCCCACCAGCACGGCATCTGGCACGACGCGCTGCAGGTGCGCCGCCGCGGACAGCACCCGTTCCCAGTCAGGAAGCGTCGCTAGGCTGCTCAGTGGCTTAAGGCGTGGCGGTTGCACCAGTGCATCCAGAAGTGGTGGCGCTGCGCAGCCGGATCGCGAGTCTGGTGGGCGCAGACGCGCACGATCTTCTCGAGCACGGCCCGCTCGTCCAGTGCAGCGCGACGCAGCGCCGCCCAGTCGGCCCACTTGCCACGGGCGATCACGTCGTCGATGGCGGCGGGGGTGAAATGCTCGTGGTTCAAGTGCCGGTGTTGCATCGGGCATGCGCGGTGGCCTCGCCGGATTATTGCACAGACTCGCGGACTCAGCGTCTCACCCACGAACAGACAGACAGATGACGGATGCAGATGCGTCACCGGCTCGCCACCGATCGGCAGCCGCGCTTCCCGGACTCGCGCCCCGGCTCTTGCGCGTGCCGCACCCCGTCGGTAGAGTGCTTGCACCTGCGCCGTAGGTGAAGCAGACGTGGTTGCGGAACGAACGAGAACCGAGGTGTGGCAGGGTCTGTGGGACGCCCGCCGCACGGCGGTCGCTGGACGGTCTGAAGCGACGAATGCGAGACGCCACTTGTCGTTCCGGCGACGCCAAACTGGTGGACAACGAGAAGATCAACGAAAGACGACGGCAGACGCGACGGCAGAACTGAAGGCGAGCTACGCATGAGCCAATCAAACGAGAGCACCAGATACGGGCGCGGCCACCAGGGTCACCGCCTCCGCCGCCCGCTCCCCCGCGTTCCCCGCAGCGCCCACCGCCCAAGGAAGTAGGTAGCGCCTTCCCACCGCTGCCCCGCTCGTTGCCGCTGCAGCACCAAGGCAACTGCCGTAAGCCAATGGCTGCCGTCGTTGCCCATCCGAACGTTGCGCTCGTCAAGTATTGGGGGAAGTGTCGAGCAGACGAGAACATCCCCGCAACACCTTCGGTGTCGATCACGCTGGGCGGAATGTCCACCCGCACCGAGGTGGGAGCCGCGGCGCACGACGAACTGCACTTGAACGGCGAGCTCGTCGACGACGCGAAGGTCTGGCGGCTGGTGTCGCGGATGCGGCGACGGTGGTCTATCCCGCCGCTGGCGATTCGCAGCCGCAACGATTTCCCCACCGCCGCGGGCCTCGCTTCCTCGGCTTCCGGCTTCGTCGCGCTCGTCGCCGCCATCGACGCGACCTTCGGCCTCGGCTTGTCGGCTGAGGAACGCTCGCAGTGGGCGCGCCGGGGCTCCGTGTCGGCGGCGCGCTCCACCTTCGGCGGATTCGTGGCGCTGGACTCGACCGACGATTGGGCCGCGAAGCCGCTGCTGGACAAGGACTCGTGGCCCTTGGAAGTGGCGGTCGCCATCACTTCCGAAGCCGCGAAAGCCACGCCTTCAACCGTGGGCATGGAACGCACCCGAGACACTTCGCCGTTCTTCGACGCCTGGGTGGAAGGCGGCACGAGGGACTACCAGAGCGCTCTCCAGGCGATCCGCGAACGCGACTTCCAAGCCCTCGCCGAGGTTGCGGAACACAGCTGCCTGAAGATGCATGGCCTGATGCTCTCCGCCAGGCCCGGCCTGCTGTACTGGAACGAAGCCACCGTTGCCAGCATTCGCCAAGTGCGTCGCCTGCGCGAAGCGGGAACCGCCACCTTCTTCACCGTGGATGCCGGGCCGCAAGTGAAGGCGGTGTGCGCTCCGGGGGAAGGCAAGGCCGTGGCCGAGGCGCTGGCGCAAACGCCCGGAGTGTTGCGCGTGCTGGCCAGCTCCCTCGGCGAAGGCGCGCGCGTCTTGCCGACTGCGGCTTCGTGAACGTCCACGCCTCGGCGCCGGGAAAGCTGGTGCTCTCGGGGGAGTACGCCGTGCTGCTCGGGGCGCCCGCCCTCGTCGCCGCCGTGGACCGTCGAGTGTCCTGCACGCTGAAGCCCCGTCGACGCGGCGGCTGGCGATTCGTCGGCAAGGGCTTCACGCAGGACGTCACGCTGGCCAAAGCCGACGTATTCCAAGCGCCGCCTTCGACGACGGCGGGGCTGGTTCGTCAAGCCATTGCCGAAGGCTCGGCGCCGGAACATCTGCATGTGCAGGTGGATTCTTCGGCCTGCTACCAGGATGGCGAAAAACTCGGCGTCGGCTCCAGTGCGGCAACGGTGGTGGCGGTGGCCGGGGCGCTCGGCGCCCTGGTCGGCGAACCGCCAGGCCTCGCCAGTCTGTACGCCATGCACACCCGGATGCAGGGCGGCGGCAGCGGTCTCGACGTCGCCGCCGCGGCGACCGGCGGCGTCATTCGCTTCCAGAGTCGAAACGTATCGCCGGTGCGCATGCCCGACGGCCTCGGCAAGACGTTCGTCTTCACCGGGTCCTCCACGCGCACGGCCGGCCTGGTGGACAGGTTCCAGGCATGGCGCGGCGGCCGCACGCCGCCCGCCCTCGAACGGCTGGTCGCCGCGGCCTTCGAGGTGGCGGATTGCACAGTAAATGCGGAGAACTTCGTAGACGCTCTAGGCGAGTATGCCGACGTGCTTGAACACCTCGACCACACCGCCCGAATCGGCATCTTCGGCCCCGGCCACCGCATGGCCCGCGAGCTGGCCCGGCAACACGGCGTCGTCTACAAGCCTTGCGGCGCCGGCGGCGGCGATACCGGCGTTGCCATCGGCAGGCGCGAAGACGGGCTTGCCGCGTTCGCCGACGATGCGGGTCGCCGAGGCTTGAAGATCGTGCCGATGGAGATTTCACCCGATGGCCTTGCCGTTCGCACCGGCTAGCGACGATCCGCAAGGCGACTAGCGTGCCTGGCCCCATCCCGGCCAAAGCGAGTACCGCGTCGGCGTCCGGTTCGCGCATCCCCAGCTTCTTCAAGATGGACGTCGAAGAGCGCGTCGATGCGCTGCGCCAGCGCGGTTTGCTGACCGATGAGGACCTGCGCGCCCTGCGCTCCGGCGAACACACCCTGAAACTGCACATCGCCGACAAGATGATCGAGAACGTCGTCGGCGTCTTCGGCTTGCCGCTGGGCCTTGGCCTGAACTTCCTGATCGACGGGCGCGACTTCATCGTGCCGCTTTCCGTGGAGGAGCCCTCCATCGTCGCCGGGCTGTCCGGGGCGGCGCGCACGGCGCGTCTTTCAGGCGGTTTCCAAACCGAAACCACCGATCCCATCCTGATCGGCCAGGTTCAAGTGGTACAGATTGCGGACTGGAACGCCGCCAGGCAGGCGCTCTTGCAGCGCAAGGCGGAGATCGTCAATCTCGCCAACAGCCTGCATCCGAAGATGGAAGCCCGGGGCGGCGGCGCGCGGGACGTCGAAGTGTTCGTTCACCAGGCCGAGGAAGCCGGCAAGAGCGACATGCTGGTGCTGCATCTGCTGGTGGACACCCGGGACGCGATGGGTGCCAACATCGTCAACGGCATGTGCGAGGGCATCGCGAGCCTGGTGGAAACCATCACCGGCGGCCGGGTGTTTCTGCGCATCCTCTCCAACCTCACCGACCGCGCCCTGGTACGCGCCCGGGTGCGCATTCCGGTTTCCAACCTGGCGGTGAAAGGCTACTCCGGCACGGAAGTGCGCGATGGCATCGTGCTGGCCAACGATCTGGCGCTCGTGGACCCGTACCGTGCCGCCACGCACAACAAGGGCATCATGAACGGTGTCGATGCCGTCGCCATCGCCACCGGCAACGACTTCCGCGCCATCGAGGCCGCCGCCCATGCCTACGCGGCCAGGGACGGACGCTACCGCGGCCTGACGCGCTGGTTCGCCGACGACGACGGAGCCCTGGTGGGCGAAATTGAAATGCCGATGAAGGTGGGCACGGTGGGCGGCTCCCTGGAAACCAATCCGACGGTGCGCCTGAACCACCGTCTGCTGGGCTCCCCCAACGCCACGCAACTGGCTTCGGTGATGGGCGCCGTTGGCTTGGCGCAGAACTACGCCGCCTTGCGCGCCCTTTCCACCGCCGGCATCCAGCAGAACCACATGACGCTGCACGCCCGCAGCGTGGCTTCCGCCGCCGGCGTGCCGGAGGAACTCTTCGACGACGTGGTGGAAGCGCTGGTGGAAGGCGGCGACATCAAGGTCTGGAAGGCGCAGGAGCTCGCGGGGCGCTTGGCAGCCACGCGCCGGTCCGGAACGCCGCCGGTTGGTGCCGGGGATGCGGCCGAGCCGCGCAGTTCCGCCTGCGGCAAGGTGATTCTGCTGGGCGAACACGCGGTCGTCTACGGCCGCTCGGCGCTGGCAGCGCCGATTCCTCTTGCGGTTGAAGCGCGGGTGGTGGATGCCAAGGAGGGCGTGCAGCTGCTGATTCCGCGCTGGGGCGTGGAACAGCGCGTACCGCCGATGGATGAACATCCCGCCGGGGTTGCCGGCATTCTGGCGCTGCTGCTGAAGCAGCTGGCGCTGGCCGAACGCGCCATGACGATTGAAGTGTTCCCCAACGTGCCCCGGGCCATGGGCCTCGGCGGCTCCTCGGCATTGGCGGTAAGCGTGATTCGCGCCCTGGACAGCCACTTCCAGCTGGGCTTGTCCAACGACGAAGTGAACACTTACGCGCTCGCTTGCGAACAGGCCGCCCACGGTGCCGCTTCCGGCGTCGACAACACGCTGGCGACCTACGGCACGACGATGCTCTACCGCGCTGCCCAGGGCGACGAGCCGGCGCGCTTCGACGAACTGTCCCTGGCGCGGGCGCTGCCGCTGGCCATCGGCCTCTCCGGCAAGGAGAGCCTAACCGCCAAGAGCGTTGCCCGGGTGGCCGCCGCTTGGCAGCGCAACCGGCCGCGCTACGAGGGCATCTTCGATCAGATCGACGCCTTGGCCCTGGCCGCCGCCGACGCGGCGCGAGACGGCGAACTGGCCGAACTGGGCGAATTGATGAACCTCTGCCACGGCTATCTGAACGCCCTGCAAGTGTCCACCCGGGAACTGGAAGAACTGATCGACATCGCTCGCCGCCACGGCGCCGTCGGCGCCAAGCTCACCGGCGGCGGCGGCGGCGGTTCGATGGTGGCGCTGTGCCCGGACGGCGCCGAGCCCGTCGCCACCGCCATGCGCGACGCCGGCTACCGCGCCTTGGCGTTCGTGATCCAGTAGATACGAGGCATTACTCGCTTGCCGATTCTGGCTTGAACGCCGCCGAAGCTGCTGCGACTGATCCTCACGCCTCTCGCCGCCGGCATTGCCCAAGTCGCCCGCGCTGTGCGAGAGTTGGGCTGTTGGCGAGTTCTTGCAAGGAGGCCGGCGTGCAGCAAGAGGGCGAATACCGCATCGCGGCGCCCCGCGAACAGGTTTGGCAGGCGCTGAACGATCCGGCGACGCTGGCGCGCTGCCTGGACGGCTGCCGCTCTTTGACGCCCACCGCGGAGAACGAGTTCGCCGCCGAAATCGGCGCCAAGGTGGGGCCGGTGAAGGCCACCTTCACCGCTGCCATCTCGCTGCGCGACGTCACGCCGGTGGAGAGCTATCGGCTCGACGTGCGCGTCAACGGCGGCGTGGCAGGATTCGCCAAGGGCTCGGCGCTGGTCGAGCTCGACGACATCGAAGGGCGAGAGACGCTGCTGCGGTATACAATCGACGGAGCCATCGGCGGCAAGCTGGCGCAGATCGGCTCTCGGCTGGTGGAGGGCGCGGCGCGCAAGACGACGGCGCGCTTCTTCGAGCACTTCGCGGCGGATTTCGCCCAGCGAAGCTAGCCGAAGCGCCAAGCCAGGCCAACGGCAAGCACCGCCGAACACGACAGAGGGGGAGCCAAGTGGAGATAACGCTCACGGTCAACGGCGCCAAGCACCGCGTCGACGTACCCGCCAACACGCTGCTATCGGACATCCTGCGCGAGCAGCTGGGCCTAACCGGAACCCACGTCGGCTGCGACACCAGCCAGTGCGGCGCCTGCGTGGTTCACCTCGACGGCGATGCCGTGAAGTCCTGCACCGTGCTGGCCGGCCAGGCCGACGGCAGCGAAGTCGCCACCATCGAAGGCATCGGCGCGCCGGACGATCTGCACCCCATGCAGGCGGCGTTTCGAGAGCACCACGCCCTGCAATGCGGCTTCTGCACGCCGGGCATGATCATGAGCGCCATCGACCTGGTGCAAAAGAGCGAAACGCTGGACGAGCAGAGCGTGCGCGAAGGGCTGGAAGGCAACCTGTGCCGCTGCACCGGCTACCACAACATCGTCAAGGCGGTGCTGGCGGCGCAAGAGACCATGCGCCAGTGAGGTCTGGACGGGCCAGCACGGCCACGGCCGAACCGGCCACGCAACGAACCCGCAAGGGCAACAACACGTAAGGGAGTAGACGGATGGCATCGGAAACCGGCATCGGCGCTGCCGTCAAGCGCAAAGAAGACGCCCGCTTCATCACCGGCAAAGGCCGCTACACGGACGACGTGAACGCCCGCGGCCAAGCCTACGCGGTGTTCGCGCGCTCGCCCCATGCGCGGGCGAAGATCAACCGCATCGACACCGCCTCCGCCGCGGCAACCGACGGCGTGGTCGCCGTGTTCACCGGCGCGGACTTGCAGGCCGACGGCATCGGCGACCTGCCCTGCGGCTGGCTGGTGAAGTCCAAGGACGGTTCCGACATGGTGCAGCCGCCGCACCCGCCCATCGCCATCGAGCGCGTCAACTACGTTGGCGAACCCTACGCGGTGGTCGTCGGCGACACCTTGGAAGCCGCCAGGAACGGCGCCGAAGCCGTGCTGGCGGACTTCGAGGAGCTGCCCGCCGTGGTGGACTTGGCCAGCGCCGCTTCCGCCGAGCGGATCCACGAAGCAGCGCCCGACAACCAGTGCTACGACTGGGAACTCGGCGACCAGGCAGCGACGGACGCGGCCTTCGAGAACGCCCGCCACGTCGTCCGCGCCGATATCGTCAACAACCGGCTGATCCCGAACGCCATCGAACCCCGCGCCGCGCTCGGCGAATACGATGCCGCGGCAGGCAGCTACACGCTGCACACCACGTCGCAGAATCCGCATCTGGAACGCCTGGTGCTGGCGGCGTTCGTCAACGTCGCGCCGGAAGCGCGGCTGCGGGTGATTTCGCCGGACGTGGGCGGCGGCTTCGGCTCGAAGATTTTCGTCTACGCCGAGGAAACCGCCGTGATCTGGGCGGCCGGCAAGCTCAAGCGCCCGGTGAAGTGGAAGGCGGATCGTTCGGAATCCTTCCTCGCCGACGCCCACGGGCGCGATCACGTCACCCGCGCCGAACTGGCGCTGGC
Source organism: Candidatus Azotimanducaceae bacterium (assembly GCA_965199875.1). Lineage (GTDB taxonomy): Bacteria > Pseudomonadota > Gammaproteobacteria > Pseudomonadales > Azotimanducaceae > VXYL01. The sequence continues at coordinate 2,712,985 of OZ241346.1, forward strand.
CGAGGACGGCGAGTTCCTGGGCCTGCGGGTGAAGACCATCGCCAACATGGGCGCCTACCTGTCCACCTTCGCATCGAGCGTGCCAACCTACCTCTACGGCACGCTCCTGGCCGGCCAGTACAAGACGCCGGCCATCTACGTCGAAGTGCGCTCGCTCTTCACCAACACCGCGCCGGTGGATGCGTACCGGGGCGCGGGCCGTCCCGAAGCCACCTACGTCGTGGAAACCATCGTCGAGAAGGCGGCCCGGGAACTGGGCATGGACCCGGCGGACATCCGCCGCCGCAACTTCATCCAGCCGACGGACTTCCCCTACGAAACGCCGGTCGCCCTCACCTACGACACCGGCGACTACGAAGCGAGCCTCGACAAGGCGCTCTCGCACATCGACTACGCCGGCTTCGGCGCCCGCAAGGCGGCTTCGGAAGCGAACGGCAAGAAGCGCGGCATCGGCCTCTCCTGCTACATCGAAGCCTGCGGCCTGGCGCCGTCGCAGGTGGCCCTTTCGCTCGGCGCTGGCGTCGGCCTCTTCGAGGTGGGCGAGGTGCGCGTCGACGTCACCGGCTCGGTAACCGTCGTCACCGGCTCGCACAGCCACGGTCAAAGCCACGAAACGACGTTCGCGCAGATCATTTCAGAGAAGCTCGGCGTGCCGTTCGAGAACGTCACCGTGCTGCACGGCGACACCGGGCGTTCGGACTACGCCCTCGGCACCTACGGTTCGCGTTCTCTCGCGGTGGGCGGTTCGGCCATCGTCAAGGCGACGGACAAGATCATCGCCAAGGGCAGAAAGATCGCCGCGCACATGCTGGAGGCGGAGGAAGACAAAGTGCTGTTCGAGGACGGCAGCTTCAACGTGGCGGCCTCCAACCAGTCGCTCACCTTCGGCGAGGTGGCCTTCGCGGCCTACGTTCCCGCCAACTATCCGCTCGACGAGTTGGAGCCTGGGCTTTCGGAGAAAGCGTTCTACGACCCGCCGAACTTCACCTATCCGGCCGGCGCCCACGTCTGCGAGGTGGAAATCGATCCCGAAACGGGCGTCGCGAGCATCGAGAAGTTCGTCGCCGTGGACGACTTCGGCCACGTCGTCAATCCGATGATCGTTGAAGGCCAGGTACACGGCGGCCTGGCGCAAGGCATCGGCCAGGCGCTCTTGGAACACGGCGTCTACGACGAAACCGGGCAACTGCTGAGCGGCTCCTACATGGACTACGCCATGCCCCGCGCCGACGACCTGCCGAGCTTTACAGTGGACACCACCACCACGCCCTGCACGCACAATCCGCTGGGCGTGAAAGGCTGCGGCGAAGCCGGCGCCATCGGCTCCACGGCGGCGGTGATGAACGCCATCACCGACGCCCTCGGCGTTGCCAGCGTGGCGATGCCAGCGACTCCCGAGACCATTTGGCGGGCTGCGAAGGGGAAATAAGCCATGTACGCATTCAACTACCACCGTCCGGCCACTTTGCTGGAAGCCGCCGACATGATGGCAAGCGCTGCGGACGGCGCCTATCTCTCCGGCGGCATGACGCTGATTCCCACCATGAAACAGCGCCTGGCAGCCCCTTCGGACGTCATCGACCTCGCCGCCATCGCCGATCTCTCTGCCATCTCGGACCACGGCGACACGCTGACCGTCGGCGCCATGACCCGCCACGCAGCGGTGGCCGGAAACAACGCCATTCCAGCCTTGGCCGACCTCGCCGGGCGCATCGGCGACGCCCACGTGCGCAATCGCGGCACCATCGGCGGTTCCATCGCCAACAGCGATCCCGCGGCGGACTATCCCGCCGCAGTAGTGGCGCTCGACGCCAAAGTGCATACCGACAAGCGCTCGATTGCCGCAGCCGACTTCTTCGCCGGCTTGTTCGAGACGGCATTGGGCGACGGCGAAATCGTCACCGCGGTGGAGTTCCGCAAACCAGACGCCGCCGCCTACGAGAAGTTCCCGAACCCTGCCTCCCGCTACGCCATCGTCGGCGTCATGGTGGCGCGCTGCGGCGACTCCGTCTGCGTTGGCGTAACGGGCGCCGGCCCGTGCGCGTTCCGCGCAACGCCGCTGGAGGAAGCGCTGGCGGCGAACTTCACGCCGAGCGCTGTCGACGGCGTCGCGATCGACGACACCGACTTCAACGCCGACCTGCACGCCTCGGCGGAGTACCGTGCCCACTTGGTGGGAGTGATGGCGAAACGGGCAGTGGCGCGGATGGGCTAACGAAGTGCAGGGTAGACGGGCGGCCCGGCAACCGGCGGTCTAGAAACGTCGATAACTACGACTGTGATTTTTCGCGTTTGATCGGGCCCCAGTGCCTCCCGCAGCTGTCCTTCGAGATCGGTGGCATGGCGTGGCCTTCCGCCCGACGGATGCCTTTGGCAATGATCGCGGCCAAACCAGAACGCGAGATAGATGCCGTGGCCTTGTGCGCCGGGATCGATCGCGTACTTTTTGACGAGTTGGCCTTGGATTGCCTGCCAGAGATCTTTGCTGTTGCTTTTCTTGATCTCCACTGGCACGTTGAAGTCTAGGTACGAGACGCGAATGTCCGCACGTCCATCGTTCGCGTAGACGCCTTCGGGTGCGGCTTGAACGTCCACACGTTCCAGTTGAAGCTGCAGCTCCGACAACAGCCTGTCGCGGCACAGGTTCTCGTCCTTCGGTTCCCAGGGGCCGGTTTTCGACGTATTCCAATACTGCCGCCAATCGGAGGTGCTGTCGCTGCGGATGCGTCTTGCCATCTGCCTCAGGTAGTCGGTCGTCAGAGCGGCAAGGTCGGCCGCGTTTGCCGGCCACAAGCCGTCAAGAGTGGCCAGCACCGCATCGACTGACGCGTAGCTGAACTCCGCTTCCCGCCGGGCGTCGGCCTGCAACTTGGCCGCGTGCTGCAAATCCGTTCTCCAGTGGCGCAGTTTTTCGTCAGCGACGAGTTGCGCGAGCGCTGTGGTGGCCGTCTGCGACGAGTGCGACGCCAAGCTGGCAACGAGGCGATGCGCTATCGCCGTCGCAAGCTTGGACGTCGAAGCGATGAAGGAACGCCGCTGACCGGTGCCGCCCTTGCCACCAATTGCGCCCCGGAAGGCACTGCAATGCGGACCGATGGCTTGAATCAAGAGCGACAGCGCATCGACGTCGAGCCCTTGTTCCCGCAATACGCCATCCTCGAACAAGGCCACCACGATGTCGAGATGTCGACCACCGCCTTTGCCGCACAGCAGATCTCCCGCTCGCGGAACGTGGGTTTGGGGTTCCAGCATCAACCCGAAGCACAGCCAGTGCAGTTGCTGTGCAACGGTCATGCTGTGTAGCGACAGCTTGTGCTGTACCAGCTGCGTCAAGTCGCTGTCGGCCCCAGAGTTCGGCACGGCTGCCAACAGGCGGCGCAACGCTGGTAGCTGGTCGCGCTTGCACCGGGGTGGGAACATCCGCAGTAGGGGCACGACAGCGCGTTTCGCCACGGCCTTATAGATTTCGTCCCCGAAGTCCACAGCAGCGGGCAAGCTGGTCTTCCCTTTGCGATAAGCCATCCTGCAAGAATCGATCAGCACATCCGCCACTACGTCCGGCCGGAGGCGAAGCACGGCCTGATACCAGCAAGGCCGCATGTGCTGCTGCGTGTTGAGATGGAACGTCACCGCCAGCCGGATGCCATCGTCGTCCAAGGGCGGTGTACCAAGTTTCAACGGCCAGAGTTCTTCCAGCGCCGCCAAGAAAGGCCACGCCAAATAGTGGTAGCTCTCTTCCACCGCCAGACCGATGATCTCGGCGGCTTGCGGCAGGTCGGTTCGACTCGGAGTGTTGCGAATCGCAGTCAGTGCCAAATGAACCAAGTTGTCCTCGCCGAGGAGGGCAAGCAGCCTAGCATTCGGCGTTTCGGCTGGCTCGAACAAGCCGAAGTAGGCTTGCGCGAGGTCGTTCAGCAGCGCCGGCGGACATTCGTTCTTGCGTATTTCCGACTCGTGCCGACGCAAGTGCTGCCGCCAGCGTTCCTGCTCATTGCGCTTCTCTTCATCTCGCCGAGCCGCAGCTTCTTGCGCGTCGGCCTCGTTCTCAGCCATGGCTTGCGCCCAATAGGCTTGGAGCTCGCCACGGCGGCCGAGCAAGTCACGCCACCACTCGAGTCGAGACGGCCGAGCTTCCAGCTGCGCCAAGGCGACTTCCCAAGAGACGCCCTCTGCACCCTCGCCACTATCCAGGCACTCACGCAACCGCCGCAGGTAGTAGCGGGCTTCTTCCTCCGATACGACGTCCGCGGCGCGGGACAAACACCAGTGGCCGAAGTCCGAAGGTCTGCGGCAATGTGGTATGCGCTTGGCGGCTTGCACCATCGCGACTTCGAGAGTGCCGGCGGAAGCCACGGCCGTCGCGACCAGTTCCTTGTACCGCTGAGGACGAGCCGTCAGCCAACGCGACAAGGAGACTTGCCACGAACCGTCACGCGGTTTCGACACCAAGCCGAGCCAGCCGAACAAGCGCTTGGCATCTATATCCACCGAATCATCAACCAGACGCGACAGCAGCCGATGCGGCACCATGCGCAGCGGCCCCTCGTTCGGAACGACGTCCGGGTTCTTCGCCAGCGTATCGAGCACCTCGCCCAGCTGCTCGTGGGTTGACTCGTTGGCTACCCTGTCCAGCCAGAAATGCTGGCTGAGACCGTAGATCGATGGCACGTCTGGTGACCGCAGATACCGGCACGTCTCCGCTGGTGTCATCCACCGTGGATACAGGTGCGTCAACAAGGCGCCGCGCAGCCCGTCCACTGGATCGCGGATGGTGCCGGCGTTGATGTCGTCGAGCAGCCGTTTCAGTTCGTCTACGCTGCCGTCGTCGCCGTGTTCTTTCAGGTATGCGCGAAGCGCCGCCGAGCGAACCACTGGCCAGCAGTCGTTGTTTCGGACTACGTCCATCAGCAACGGGCGCAACGTGGGGATCGAATTGCCACGCTCCAAGGCCGCCAGCAGCGCCTGTGCAACGACTTGCTTGGCATCGCCACCGGCGTCCGTCAGCGCCTGCCGGAAGATCGGCTCGACATCCGGCGTTGCCAGGTCGCCCCAGCGTGCGTCCAAGTCTTGTCTCGACAACAGGTTCCACGGGTCTTTTGCCGCGTGTTGTTCGAGAGCCTGGAGCAACCGTTGCTTTTCTTCGGTAGCGAACCTACGCACGTCGCCGTAGACAACCACGCCGATGGGGTCGCGTTCGATCAGCTCCAAGCGTCCGGCCGGGCTGTGTGCGGCCAACCAGGCACACAGCCCGCGCAAACCGCTGACAACGCCTCCGTCGGCGCCGGCCAGCAATGCGATGATGCGGCTAATCGGCAAACCGTCGCGGATCAGGCTGGCTAGGTATCTGCCCGACACGTATTCGGCAATCTGACGATGCGCTGGCGTCGCGACCCGGCTCGATGGGTAGACGAACAACCTAGTGCGCAACACGGCCTTCAGCACTCCTTGACTTGCGCCGGTGACCTCGCGCAGTGCAACGTGGTCCCGCTCGGCGCCGGCGCGTTCGTCGACACCTTGATAGCCGCCAAGCAGCAAGACCACGCACAGACGGCCGGCTGCGTCGAGGAGCTCGGCATCGGATGCGTTGGTTGCGTCGCCGATGACGTGCTCTTCGTTGCTTTCCAGAAGCAACTGCCGGCATGCCAGATCGAACGTCTCTTGCCGTGTTTGCGGCCAATTGCCTGAAGACACGGCGCTCGACAGCATCTTCAAGTCCTGTGGATTGCCGAGCAGCGACGATATGCCCTGGGCGTCCGCATGGTCGATGAACGCATCGGCGCTATCGACGTCCTGCCGCTCCGCGAGCAGCTGGCGGGCCTGGTCGCGGGACAACGAGTTCAGCCGCAGCACACGCACCTCACCATCCTTCGACGCTGCCGCCAGGTGCATTCGGTCGCTGGCGTCCAGCCAGTCCGCCTCTCGGCAGGAGAGGCGAAAGCGCGGTCTTCCCAGCTCATCGAGCTTTGCACGGATGCGATCAAGGGATGTGCGCTGGTCGGCGGAACCTGCGCGCGCCTCGTCCAGTCCGTCGATGAACAACGTGCGCTCGTGCCACTCTGGCCTGTCGTCGAACGTCAGGAAATCCCGCGCCGTCACATAGCAGGCGCCTTCGCGCTGCGATTCCTCCCGGAACGCCACGGTTTTGCCGGCGCCGGGCGCACCGAGGAGCACATAGGCGGCGGTGCCCTCGTACTCGGCCAACGGCTTCTCGGACGGTTGCGTGTCGTTCTCCTCCGTCCACCTGGAGCAAGTGCGCGGCACCAACATCAAGCTACTCCTCGAACCAGTGCGCTGCGGGGAACGACAGGAACTCTTCGATCGGCGTTCCATCGGCCCCAACCAGCATCGTGCGCACCCGCTCGAATCGATCCCCGAACGCTTCAAGCCCGGCCAGACGGCCTTGGCGGCGACTGCTCTTCACTTCGATGGCGACCAGCCTACGGGCCCGCTCTAGCACGAAGTCCACCTCGTGCTGCCCGTCCCGCCAGTAGTAGACGCGCACGTCGCGCCCCGCCGTGTTGCACAGATGGGCGCCGACGGCGCTCTCCACCAGACGCCCCCAGTAGCTCCGATCCGCTTGCGCTTCCGCGAACGTGTAGTCGCCGTGGGCGGCAATCAGTGCGGTGTTCAGCACGTTCAACTTCGGCGGCGATGCCCGGCGGCGCTGCTCCGAGCCCTGGTACTTGGCAAGGCCGGTCAGCAGGCCGGCCATTTCCAGCAAGTCCACGTAGCGTGCAAGCGTGGTGGTGTTGCCAGCGTCCTGCAGCTGGCCGAGCATCTTGTTGTACGGGAGCACTTGGCCGGAGTAGACGGTGCCCAGCTCGAAGAGCTGCTTGAGCAGCGCCGGCTTGTCCACCCGCTGCATGGCGAGGACGTCGCGCTCGATGTTCGGGGCCACCAGCGCGTCCCGGACGTAGTCTCGCCAGCGACGCTCGGCGCCGACGTACTCGGCAATCCTGGGGTAGCCGCCGAAGTAGACGTAGCGCGGCAAGTCCAGGTCGAAGGCGTCCGCCATTTCGGAGAACGACCAGTGGGTCAGCCGCAACGTCTCGAACCGCCCCGCAAGGCTCTCTGTCAAGCCTTGCTGCATCAACAGGGGCGCAGATCCAGCGAGCACTACGTGCATCGGCAGCCGGGCCCGCCGGTCGGCGTCCCAAAGGCCCTTGACGACCGCCGACCAGTCGGCGACTTGCTGAATCTCGTCCAACGCCAGCACGAAGCCGCTTGGCGAGCGGGCCGCCTCCGCACGCGCCTGCTCCCACACGCGTACCAGCCAACGTGCGTCCCTGTGGCCTGGGCTTGCCACCGAGTACTGTGCCTGCGCGGTCCAGTGATCGTTGCCGGGCAGGTCTGGGCGGGTGGCGTCGGGTTCGTCGGCCGCGACGTAGCGGCTTGGCATCGGGACGCCGTCCAACGCCTGCAGGATGAGCGTGGTCTTGCCTGACTGCCGCGGCCCGGTGACGAAGGTCAACGTCCGAGGCGGCTCGTTGAGGCGTTCAACGAGCGTTCCGTACTGTTCGCGCCGAAAAGCCATGCCGCGAAGCGTAGGCCATCGTGCAAATTAACTCAATAGGGTCTTCGAGCGGCCGCGGAAACCGCGGAAACGCCACTCGTTGCCGAGGCGCGGGATGAAGGTCCGGGCGTCCGGCCCAGCCACGGACAGGGCTAGACGACCGCTCGCAGCAGATTCCCCACCACCCGGTTCAGGTGCAGCAGCGAGTTGCACTCTTCGGCCTGGTGGACGTAGGCGGTGTATTTGCGCATTTCCGCGTCGCCGGTGTTCCAAGTGCTGCGGGATTCCGGGTTCAGCCAGATGACGCGCTTGGAGCGGTCGTACAGCTCCTTGAGGATGTCGGTGCGGGGGTCGCCGTAGTTGTTGCGGGCGTCGCCGAGGATGACGATGGTGGTGCGGTTGTCCACGTCGTCCATGCACAGTTTGCGGAAGTCCGCGAACGCCTGGCCGTAGTCCGTGGAACCGCCGCTGTAGTCGCGCAGCGTCTTGGCGATGGCGTCCTCGATGCCGTTGCGCTCGAACAGCTCGGTCACTTCGGCCAGATCGGAGGAGAACGCGAAGGAGCGCACCTTGGGCATCACTTCCTCCAGGCTGTACAGAAACATCAGCATGAAGCGGGCGTAGGCGGCAACGGAACCGGAGACGTCGCAGATGGCGAACACCTTGGGGCGGTCCACCTTTACGGACTTCCAGTGCAGGTCGAAGATCGCGCCGTCGTAGCTCATGTTGTGGCGCAGCGTGCGCGGCACGTTCAGCTGGCCGCGCTTGAAGATCTTGCGCCGGCGCGAGTGCAGCGCCACCAGCTTCTTGGCCATGCGGTACACCACTTCCTGCACCAGACGGAAGTTGCGGTGTTCGACGTTGGAGAGCTTTACCTTTTGCAGCAGTTCTTCGCGCAGACGACGACCGGTGGCGTCGGCGTGCAGCAGAAACTGCCGCTCCACGTAGTCGCGCACCTGCTCGCGCAGCCAGTCGCGCCGCTTCTTGAGCTCCTGCGCCAGGCGGCGCTCGGGCACTTGGAAGCTCTGCTTCAAATCGCCGATCTCGCGCAGCAGGTCCGCAAGCCCCATCGCGTCCATCACCTTGCGCGTGTACAGGCCCTTCTGCGTGAAGACCTGGATTTCTTCCAGCCTCGCTTCCTGGGCCGCGGCGGCCATGCTCATCGCCAGTTCGACCTGGCTGTCCTGCATCAGCAGGCGGCCAAGGGCGGACTTCGGTTCGGCCATTTCGCCGTGGCCGAGGTCTTCTTCGGGTTCTTCGTCGCCCTCTATCTTGCTCTTCTTGCGCTTGCCCTTGCCGCCCGGGCCTTTGCCGGCGCCGGCGCCTTCCGCCTGGCCTTCGCCTTCACCCTCGCCAGCGCCTTCGCCATCGTCCACATCATCGTCTTCACCCGCTATGGCGGCGGCTGAAACGTCCTCGAAGGAGAAGAACTGATCGAAGGTCGCACCGAAGGAGTCCTTCTCGTCCGCGGTCTTCGGCAGCACCAGGGACAGCGAGTTCTTGAGCAGGTCCCGATCCCGATAGCCCACCAGCTCGACGGTATTCATCGCGTCCAAGGTCTCCGCGGTGGAGACGCGAACCTCGGCGTTGCGCAGCGCCGCGATGAACTGCGTCAGAGTGCGGTCCATGCAAGAGCAACGTCAGGCCTTCAGGGCCTTGCTGGTGAGCGTGGTGATTTCGGCGTCGACGTTTTCGATGTCTTCCTGGAACTTGAGGATGACGTTCAGCGTCTCGCGCACCAGTTGCGGATCCAGCGACTCGGTGTGCAGCAGCAGCAAGGTGCGCGCCCAGTCGATGGTCTCGGAGATGGCCGGCACCTTCTTCAAGTCCAGATCGCGCAGGTCCTGAATGAACGTCACCAGCTGGCGGCGCAGTTCCGGCGGGATGTCCGGCACCCGGGCATGGATGATGCGCTGCTCCAGTTCCGCATCGGGAAAGGGGATGTACAGATGCAGGCAGCGGCGCTTGAGGGCGTCGGATATCTCCCGGGTGTTGTTGCTGGTGAGAAAGACGATCGGCGGCTCGCGATGGGCCTTCACGGTGCCGATCTCCGGGATGGAAACCTGGAAGTCCGAGAGTATTTCCAGCAGCAGAGACTCGAACTCGTGGTCGGACTTGTCCACTTCGTCGATCAGCAGCACGCAGCCGTGTTCTTCCCGCAACGCCTTCAGCAGCGGGCGCGGTTCGAGGAACTCTTCAGAGAAGAAAATGTCGCCGAACTCGTGCAGCCGGCCGACGGACTCGGCGAATCCCTGGGCGCCCTGCAACACTTCGTCCAGGGTTTCCTTCAGCACCTGGGTGTACAGCAGCTGCTTGCCGTACTTCCACTCGTAGATGGCCTTCGCTTCGTCCAGGCCTTCGTAGCACTGCAAGCGAATCAGCGGCAAGCGGAACATTTCCGCGGTGGTCTTGGCCAGTTCCGTCTTGCCGACGCCGGGCGGGCCTTCGATGAGCACGGGCTTGCGCAGATGGAAGGCGAGGTAGACCGCGGTGGCGATTTGGCTGCTGCAAATGTAGCGATGCGCCTCGAAGCCGTCCTTCAAGGCATCCACCGAGTCGGTCAGCCGTTCGATGTCCGTCACCTGCCCTCCCGCCGGGCACTCGCGCAAAGTTCGCCATTATCCCGCCACGGGCAGCCCATGTATACATAGCCGATCATGTCGTGCGGACGCGCGAGGCGTCCTCTGCCGCAAGGCGGGCAGAGCGGGAGCGGGCAGTGAGCCCTTACTTGCCGTGCGTCACCACGCCCTTGATGTAGCCGTCCACCTCGCCGCTGGTCACGCCGGCCATGAAGCGCGGGTATTCGTCGATGTCCACCACGTGGGTCACCAGCGGCTTCAAGTCGATGATGCCGTTGTCGATCAGGCGGATGGCCGGGGGGAACGGGTCGCGCAGCTGGGCGGCCGGGGAGGAGTTCACCAGGCTGATGGCCTTGCCGTGCCAAGTGCTGGGGTTGAACGTGGCCTGGGTGCCCTTGATCCAGCCGAACAGGTTGATGCGCCCTGCCCGCCGCACGATGTCGGTGGCGAGGTCGAGGCCGCTCTGGGCGCCGCTGGTGTCCACCACGGTGTCGATGCCGCGCCCGCGCAGGTCGGCGCGCACGTCGTCGAAGCCGTCCGCGGCGACGTTGTGCGCCTCGGTTGCGCCGAGCTCCAACGCCAGTTGCAGGCGGCGGTCGTCGATGTCCAGGGCGATGAGCTGATCCGCGCCCGCCCCGGCAAGGCCTTGGATCATCATCAGCCCCATGAAGCCGCAGCCCACCATCGCCAGCCGTTCGCCGGCCTTGAGGCGGCAGTGGTCCATGCCGGTGACCACGCAGGAGGCGGGCTCCACGATCCAGTGCTCGTCGGCGAGATCGGAGTCGGGAATCTTGTAGACGCGGCGCGCCGGCATATTGCGCAGTCGCCCGAAGCCGCCGCCGGCGACGCGCTGGCCGACGTCGATGCCGTCGACGCCCGCGCCCAGCTTGGCGACGTAGCCGATGCCTTCGTGTCCGGGCGGAGCGGCGTAGGCCGAGTCGCCGCCTGCCTTGAAGGTCTGGACGTCCCAGGAGCAGATGCCGCACGCGGCCACTTCCACCTGCACTTCGCCGGGGCCGGGATCGCCAATTTCCACGTCCACGATCTCGGCGCCGCCGCCCGGCGTGTAGCGAACGTTCTTCACGCGCATGTTCAAGCTCCCTTCGAGCGACTCCACATGGAGTCGGCGAACGCAAGTGTATTGCACCACGGGCAGCCTCGTGCGCTTTCGCACCTCGCCGCAAAGCGGCTTGCCGGGTCGGCCACCATTCCACTCGGTTGTAGGACATCGGCAGCGATCGACGTGCGAGATTCGGCCCGTCGCGCTGTGCGCCTTTTGCCGCAGACAGCGCCGCTGGCGTCTTCGACAATGCCCTGCCATGGCCCTGCTCGAGACATTCCTGCGTTTGCGCCGTGCGGCGCCCAAGAGCGCGATCGCCGCATGCTACGATGGCGTCAGTGCGTCGGTCGTCCGCAGGACGACGCCCATTTGGATAAGGAGCAAGCGATGTCCGAGGCCAGTTCCGACTTCCGCCCCCGGCCGGCGCCGGCAGAGCCGCGCCGCGCCCAAGCCGTTCCGCGCCGCGTCGATGGAGCGGGCCCTGCGCCCGACCCGCGGCTTGGCGCCGCACTCTCCTTCGACAATCCGTCCTACCCCATCGATCCGCCGATCGACGACGTGCGCATCCCCGTGAAGGAGCCCCACGCCGCCGCGACAGCCTATTCGCGCGATGCCTTGAGGCACCAGTTCCCCGCCGCCCAGGTGGGCGACGACCTGCACCTGCTGTTCAACGAGCCCGGCAGGAACACCCAGAGCCGGCTGTCGCCGGACGTGTTCGTGGCGCTCGCCGTGCCGCGGCGCAGCACCCGCGCCGACTACGACGCGGACGTCCTGGGGCCGCCGGACTTCGTGCTGGAGGTGTTGTCGCGGAGCACTTGGGAGCACGACGTGGGGCGCAAGCTCGACTGCTACCAGCGCATCGGCGTGCGCGAGTGCCTGCTGTTCGACGTCACCGGCGAGAACCTGGCCGGCGTTGGCAAGGAACTGTGGGGGTTCGCGCTGACGCCGAAGCGGCGCCAGCCGCTCGAGGAAGTGCTGCTGCCGAACGGCCAGCGTGGGGTGCGCAGCGCCGTGCTGGGCCTCTGCGCCTACGTGGCCGAACGAACGCCGCCATCGGTACGCCGGGAGACTTGGGCGCTGACGATGCGCTGGCACGATCCGGCGACCGCGGAGGACATCCCCGACTACGACGAAGCGCGAGCCGCGGAGCAAGCCGCGCGAGCCGCGGAGCAAGCCGCCGAGCGCAGGGTCGCGGAACTGGAAGAGCAACTTCGCAAGCTGCGCGACGGACCTTGAGATTCCGCCGCGGCGCCGACCATGGACGACGGTCGCCGCAAAGACTTGGCGCTCGCTACGGAACGCGGGCCGCCGCCGCACTTCGCCGGCCGCCGAAGCGAAAGGGCGCGTTCGCACCCTTGTTCAGGCGTCCTCGAACAGCGAAGGAAAGAACCAGTGCGCCCCGGCCGGCTCGGCCAGCAGCAGTTGCTGCCGCTTGCTGAGTTCCACGCCCGGCGGCGGCGTCACCCGGGCCCGGGACCACGACAGCTGCGACGCGCAGTACTTGTACAGCAGCGTGCGCCGCTCGTGCTTGGCCCGCCATTCCATCGTGCCGTGGGTGGTGGCTTCGCTGAACAGCGTGACGCTGCCGGCCGGCGCCTTGGGCACGATCACCACGTCGTCGTACTCGCCTTCGCGGATTTGCCTCGGTAGGCGGATGTGGCTGTTGTGGCTGCCTGGAATGCAGCACAGGCCGCCGGTTTCCGGCCCGCAGTCGGTCAGGTTGAACGCCGCCACGCCAAAGCCGTGCAGCGCCTGGTGGGCCGGCTGGGGATAGATCTTGCCCGGTTCGGCGCGGGTGAACGGTTCCGACGCGCCGTAGTCCGAGTGCAGGCGTCCGCTCGGCATGCCTTCGCGCATCCTCATGCCGAAGATGCGGTCCAGGCGAAAGCAGTCGCCAAGCTGGCTGCGCATCACTTCCATCGTCGCCGCATGGTCCATCAGGTCGACGAACGGCTGCCCCCAGCCGAGGAAGCCCGGATTGGTGTCGTGGGAACCGCCGGCCATGCCGAAGCGGTAGCTGCCGTAGGGTCCGCGCGGGTTGGCCTTGCGCCGCTCCTGCCAGTCTTCCGGCACCTCCGGCAGGCGTTCGTCCAGAATGCGGTTGAGCTCCGCCACCTGGCCTGGCGTCAGCACGTCTTCAATGACCAGATAGCCTTGCAGGTCGTAGAGGTAGGTGCGCAGTTCCGCTGCTTCGTCCATTTTCGCCCTCGTCCTATTTCTCCGCCCCTTTCTCGCTCGCCTTGCCCGCCTACAGGCCGAAGACCCACAGTACGCCCCCTTGGGGGACGACGCGATCGGTTCTTCCCAGCCGGCGGAAGTCGTTCTGCTGCCGTTCGGCGTCCACGCCCCAGCCGGAGAGCACGGCGATGTACTGCTTGCCGCCCACCGCGTAGGAGGACGGCACGCCGGTAATGCCGGAGTTGGTGCGCTGCTGCCACAGCACGGCGCCGGTCTTGGCGTCGAAGGCGCGGAAGTAGCGGTCGCTGGTGCCGCCCATGAACACCAGATCGCCAGCCGTCGCCAGCACCGGCCCCCAGTTCTGGCTGGCGAACGGAACGCGCCACGCCTGCTCGAAGGTGTCCACGTTCCATGCTTGCAACTCGCCGACGGATTCCGCCTTGGGGTCCAGCACCAGCGTGAAGGTCTCGGTGTCCGCGCCCATGAACGTGCGTCCGGGGCGGTAGTCCTCCTCGACGCCGCCCAGGGTGGCGCAGACGTTGTCGTTGGCGGGAACGTAGAGCAGGCGGGTGCGCGGCGAGAACGCGGCCGGCGGCCAGTCCTTGCCGCCCCAGTGCGACGGGCAGAAGGTGGCCGGCTTGCCGACGCGCGGCTTCTTGGTCTCGTCGTAGGCGGGGCGGCCGGTGTCGCTGTCGATAGCCGTGAACACGTCCTGCTTCACGTAGGGCTTGGCGTCCACGAAGCCGATGGCGCCGGTGTCTTCCCGGCGCAGAAACCACAGATAGCCGTTGCGCCCAGGGTGTACCAGGCCGGCGATGGTTTGGCCGGCGCGCTGGAAGTCGATCAACAGCGGCGCAGAGACTTCGTCCCAGTCCCAGGAGTCGTTCCAGTGGTATTGATGATGACCGCGCAGCCGGCCGGTGGCCGCGTCCAGCGCCAGCACCGAGGTGGCGTAGAGGTTGTCGCCGTCCCGGGTGTCGCCGGTCCAGGGGCCGCCGTTGCCGGTGCCCCAGTAGCTGATGCCGGTGGCCGGATCGTAGGAGCCGGTGATCCACACCGGCACGCCGCCGGTCTTCCACGAGTCGCCGGGCCAGGACTCGCTGCCCGGTTCGCCCGGCGCCGGAATGGTGTACGCCTTCCACGCCGGTTCGCCGGTGTTCGCGTCGAAGGCCGCGACGAAGCCGCGGATGCCGAACTCGCCGCCGGAGACGCCCACCATCACCTTGCCGGCGGCCACCAGCGGCGCCAGGGTCATGTAGTAGCCGGCGGCGTAGTCTTCCACTTCCGCTTCCCAAACGACCTCGCCGCTTGCGGCGTCCAGCGCCACCAGGTAGCAGTCCGCGGTGGCCATGAACACCAGCTTGCCGTACAGCCCGACGCCGCGGTTGGTGGGATGCATCTGCCACAGATCTTCCGGGAGATCCCGTTCGTAGCGCCACAGCAGTTCGCCGCTCCCGGCGTCGAGCGCCAGCAGGTGGTTGTGCGGAGTGGTGACGAACATCGCGCCGTCGTTCACCACCGGCGGCGCTTGATGGCCTTCGCGCAGGCCGGTGGAGAACGTCCACAAGGGCTTCAAGCCGGCGACGTTGCCGGCGTGGATCTGGCGCAGCGGACTGTAGCCGTGGGAGTCGTAGGTTCCCCGGTACATCAGCCAGTTGTGCGGTTCGGGGGCCGCCAGGCGCTCGTCCGTCACCGGCGAATAATCGGCGGCGGACGCCGCCCAACTCGCAAGCAGCAACGCTGCCGTTGGCAATCTCACCTCTACCCCTCCTTGCGGCACGAACCCGAACGCCGAGCTTGGCGGATAGCGGCGCTGCGGGCAAGCGTCACGGCGGCGCTGGGCCGACTCGGCGGGAGAAACCGCCGGCGACTTGAAAGGCGCCGTCCGCCAACGCCACCTCGAGCATGGCCAGGGGCTTCGGCGCCGGACCGTTCACCACCCGCGCCGCATCCTGGACGTCGAACTCCGAGCCGTGGCACGGACACACCAGACGCCGGGTTTCGCCGCGCCAGCCGTTCACTTCGCAGCCGGTATGCGTGCAGGCCGCCGAGTAGACCAGGAACGCGCCGTTCGCATCCGCCACCGCATAGCTTCGCGCCTTCCCGGAGACGGCCTCGGCGTCCACCCGAACCACCACCAGCTGGTTGTGCAGCGAGCCGTCGCGAACCAGCCGAATGGCAGGTTCCATCGAGAAGGCGGCCAACGGTTCGTCGCCCACTTCCTCCGTGGCGATGGGCTGCGCCGCGTTGGCGCCGAATGCGTGAACCAGGATGTCGCCCAGCTGCGGCTTCATGCGCCGAGGCTTCTTTGGCGCGGCCAAGGCGCTGGCAGCCGCGCCGCTGCCGGCGATCATCAACCGCCGCCGACTGAGCGCCTTTGAGGTGCCGTGCGGCGCAGGCCAAGATTCGGCCGAGCGTTCGGTGTTCATTTCCGCTAGCCTATCAGCCTTTCCGCCTAGTCGAAGTTCAACCTTGAAGCACACGCCAACGTCGCTCGAAGACGCCGGGCGCAATCGCGCTCGGCTCGCCGCCAACGATCCCGAAGTCTACGCCGCGCTCGCCGGGGAGGAAGCCCGCCAGCGCGCCGGCATCGAACTCATCCCGTCGGAGAACTACACCTATCCCGAGGTGCTGGCGGCGCTGGGTTCGGTGTTCACCAACAAGTACTCGGAAGGCTACCCGGGGCGCCGCTACTACGGCGGCCAGGAATACACGGACGCCATCGAGCGGCTGGCGCAGAGCCGCGCCCGGACGCTGTTCGGCGCGGAACATGCCAACGTGCAGCCGCTCTCCGGCGCGCCGATGAACGCCGCCGTCTACCTGGCCATGCTGGAACCCGGCGACACCGTGCTGGGCATGGACCTCTCCCACGGCGGCCACCTGACCCACGGTGCGCCGGTCTCGCACATGGGCACGCTGTACAACTGGGTGCGCTACAAGACCGATCCCGTGCGCCAAGGGCGCATCGACTTCGACGAGCTGCGTGCGACCGCCAAGGAGTGCCAGCCGAAGCTGATCGTCTGCGGCTACTCGTCCTATCCCCGGGACTACGACTACGCCGAGTTCAAGGCCATCGCCGACGAAGTCGGCGCACTGACCATGGCCGACATCTCCCACATCGGCGGCCTGGTCGCCGCTGGCGTCATGCGCAATCCCTGCGAGCACGACTTCGACTTCGTCACCACCACCACGCACAAGTCGCTGCGCGGGCCGCGCGGGGGACTGATCCTGTGCAAGAACCAGTTTCGCCGCGACATCGACCGTTCCGTGTTTCCCGGCCTGCAAGGCGGGCCGCACATGAACCAGGTGGCCGGCACGGCGATCGCCCTCGGCAAGGCGATGCAGCCGGCGTTCAAGGACTACGCCCAGGCCGTGCTGGCCAACGCCAAGGCCTTGGCGGCGGCGCTGATGGAGCACCACGCCGAACTGGTCACCGACGGCACGGACAACCACCTGATGGTGCTGGACTGCGCGCGCAGTTTCGGCATGGACGGACGCACCGCCGAGGAAACGCTGGACAAGGTAGCCATCACCTGCAACAAGCAGGTGGTGCCGGACGACCCCAACCCGCCGCTGCGCCCAAGCGGCATTCGCCTGGGCACGCCAGCGGCCACTACCCGGGGCATGCGCGGCGAAGACATGCATCGCCTGGCGGCGTGGATCGCCCTAGCGCTGCGCAGCCACGACGACGAAGGCGCACTGGCCAAGATCAAGGCGGAAGTGGAGGAAGCCTGCCTGAGGTTTCCGGTGCCCGGCATCGCCTAGCTTGGGTGCAAGAATACCTACGGCGTTGCCCCGCGCATGAGAACCTCGGCCGGGGTGCCAGTGCTTCGGCTAATTGCCGGGCCTTTGGCCTGACGGCGCGGGTTCCACGGCGGCCCGGAAGGCGTCGATCAGCGCGTCGAGCACCTCGTTCGGGCGTTCGCTCAGCATTGCGTGGCCGCAGCCGGGCAGAACCCGCGTCTGGGCCTGCGGCATTCCTTCGGCGAACGCCAGGGCGGCGCGGCTTGGCGTCATCCGATCCGCTTCGCCAGCCACCACCAGCAGCGGGCAGTGGATGTCGCCCTCGGCAGGCGGCGTCGGCGCGTAGTTGTTGCAGGCGTTCAAGTCGGCGTGGAAGACGCCGGGCGCCGCGCGTTCCAGCAGCCGTTCTCCGGTGCCGACCATCCATATGCCTGGGTTGGCGTTGGCGCCCAGGGTTCCTCCGGGGCTGTGGCTCCAGCCGTTGGCCATGTCGATGGCGGCGTGGTGGTCGTCGGCGGCCGCGGCCAGCAGCGGCTTGCCGACCGGCATCGGCGCGGACGTTCCGAACAGCGCTAGGGTTTGGCAGCGTCCTGGGTTGGATTTGGCGAACTCCCAGGCGACCAGCGACCCCATGCTGTGCCCGGCCACGGCGGCACTCTGCACCTCGCAGTGGTCCAGAACCGCAGCGAGCCAGCTCGACATGGCCTCGATGGACGGCAGCGGCGGGCCTTCGGAACGCCCGTGGCCCGGCAGGTCCACGGCCAGAACGCGCCATCCCCGGCGGGCGAAGTGCCGGGCCGGCAGCGTCCAGACGGTGTGGTCCATGCCAGCGCCGTGAACGAATGCAGCGCTTGATGCACCGGCCTGCGCCTTGGCGGTGCCGTTGCCGACGTAGGCGACGCGGCCGTCGATGCGGATGCGAACGCCGCTCATGCGCGGGCTGCCCGGCGCAAGGCGCGATCCAGATCGTCGATGAGATCCTGCGGGTCTTCCAGCCCGATGGACAGCCGCACCATGCCCTCGCCGATGCCCGCGGCGGCCAGCGCGTCGGCGTCCATGCGATGGTGCGTGGTGCTCGCCGGATGGATCACCAGCGACTTGGCATCGCCGATGTTGGCGAGGTGGGAGAACAGCGTCAGGCTTTCGATGAACGCCTGTCCAGCAGTGCGCCCGCCTTTCAGCTCGAAACTGAACACCGCTCCAGCGCCCTTGGGAAGCAGCGTTCGCGCCAGCTCGCAGTCTGGATGGCCCGGCAGCTCTGGATAGCTTACCGACGCCACGGCGTCGTGCGCCGCCAGATGGCGCGCCACGGCGCGGGTGTTCTCCACATGCCGCGCCATGCGCAAAGGCAGCGTCTCCAGGCCTTGCAGGACGTGAAAGGCGGTGGTGGGCGCCATGCAGGCGCCGAAGTCGCGCAGACCCTCCCGGCGGGCGCGGGTGAGAAACGCCTGCGGCCCGAACTCTTCGGCGAACACCAGGCCGTGGAAGCCGTCGTAGGGTTCCGTGAGGGTTGCGAACCTGCCGGAAGCCTCCCAGTCGAAGACGCCGCCATCCACCACCAGGCCGCCGATGACGATGCCGTGGCCAGAGAGAAACTTGGTCGCCGAATGAATCACGATGTCCGCGCCCAGCGCAACTGGCTGGCACAGATACGGAGTGGCGAACGTCGCATCGACCACCAGCGGCAGGCCGGCACGGTGCGCCACCGCCGCCACCTTGGGGATGTCCAGCACTTCGAGGCCCGGATTGCCCAGAACTTCGCCGAACAGCAGCCGCGTGTTTTCCCGCACGGCGCCGTCGAAGGCCTCGGGCGAGCGCGGGTCCACGAAGGTGGTGTCGATGCCGAAGCGGGGCAGCGTGTACTCCAGCAGATTGTGCGTGCCGCCGTAGAGCGAGCGCGACGCGACGATGTGATCCCCGGCGCCAAGCAGCGTCGCCACCGTCAAGTGCATCGCCGCCTGGCCGCTGGCCGTGGCGATGGCGCCAACGCCGCCTTCGAGGGCGCTGATGCGTTCTTCCAGCACGGCGTTGGTGGGATTGGACAGCCGCGAGTAGACGTGCCCGGCGCGTTCGATGTTGAACAGCCCGACGGCGAAGTCCGTGTCCGGGAAGACGAACGCCGCGGACTGGTAGATGGGCGTGGCGCGGGCGCCGGTTGCCGGGTCCGGGCGCTGGCCGGCGTGCAGGGCGAGGGTGTCGAAGCCGGTGCGCCGGGGCGAGCGATGTGGCGAGTCCGTCATCGGCCCATCCTACACCAGCCGATGCTGGGCAAGCCGGGCTGGATGCGCTGTGCGACTGGCGTTGGACGGCTCACTCGGCCTTTCCCTCGAGATCCTCGGACATCACGTCTTCCAGCTTCTCGCCGGGGATCCGGTAGCTCTCGCTGGCCCAGCCGCCGAAGTCGAGCAGCCGGCAGCGTTCCGAGCAGAACGGCCGATGCTTGTTGGCCGCCGACCACGGCGTGGACTTGCGGCAGGTCGGGCAGCGCACCAGGCGCGCGGGTTCGGTCATCGCGGGCTCGCGGCGTGGTTCCGTCGGCGCGAGACTACCGCAAGTTGCTTCGCCAGATTGGTTTTCAAGCCGCGGTCGCTTGCTGTATAACGCTTGGCGGCGCACACGGGATACCAAGAGGAGGGCAAGTGTTCTACGAATTGCGACGCTACACGATCAACGCCGGCAAAATGGACGAGTGGGTGCGGTTCATGGAGGAAACCATCATCCCGTTCCAAATCGCCAAGGGCATGGTGATCGCCGGCAGCTTCCGCGGCGAAGACGACACCACCTACGTGTGGATGCGCCGCTTCGCCTCCGAGGAAGAGCGCAAGCGGCTCTACGAAGCGGTCTACCAGACCGACCACTGGAAGAACGAGATCGCGCCCCGCGTGGCCGAGCTGATGCAGCCGGACATCGACGTGACGCGCATCGTGCCGACGCCTCGCTCGGTGGTCAGCTGACCATGGACGACATCGCGTTCTCGAGCGCCACCCGGCTGGCGCAGAAGATCAAGCAGAAGGCGATCGGCTGCACGGAACTGCTGACGCTCTACGTCGAGCGGATGCAGCGCTTCAACCCGGCGCTGAACGCCATCGTCGTGCAACGTGTGGACGAAGCGATGCAGCGCGCCAAGGAAGCGGACGCGGCGCTGGCCAAGGGCGAGGACTGGGGGCCGCTGCACGGCGTGCCGATGACGGTGAAGGAGTCCTACGACGTTGCCGGAACCCCCACCACCTGGGGCAGCCCGCAGCTGAAGGACAACATCGCCAGCAAGGACGCGCTCGCCATCGCCCGCCTCAAGGCCGCTGGCGCCGTGGTCTTCGGCAAAACCAACGTGCCCTTGATGCTCTCGGACTTCCAAAGCTACAACGACGTCTACGGCACGACGAACAACCCGTGGGACGTCAAGCGCGCGCCGGGCGGTTCTTCCGGCGGTTCGGCAGCGGCGCTGGCCGCGGGCATGACCGGCCTGGAGACCGGCTCCGACATCGGCGGTTCCATCCGCAATCCGGCGCACTTCTGCGGCGTCTTCGGGCACAAGCCCACTTGGAATCTGCTGCCGCCGCGCGGCCATGCCATGCCGGGCGTCTTGACCCCGTCCGACATCTCGGTGATCGGCCCGCTGGCCCGATCCGCGGCGGATCTGCGCACCGCGGTTGAAGTCATGGCCGGCCCGGACGAAATTGCCAGCCGCGGCATCCAGCTTCGCCTGCCCTCGCTGACCAAGGCCCTCGGCGATCTCAAGGTGGCCGTCTGGCGAGACGACGCCATGGCGGTGGTGGATGCGTCCGTTGCCCAGCAGGTGGACGGCGTGGCGCAAGCGCTGGCCGACGCCGGCGCCAGCGTGGACTTCGACGCCCGGCCGGTGGAGGCGGAACACGCCCACACCGTCTACCAGTGCCTGCTGCAAGCCACCATGTCCGCCCGCCTGCCGGAAGAACGCTACCAGACGATACTGCGCCAGGTTGAAGCGCTGCCCGACGACGACACCAGCTTGGCGGCGGCGATCCAGCGTTCCCAGGTGGCGCGCTTTCGCGATTGGACGGCGAACAACGAGCGGCGCACGCATCTGCGTTGGCGTTGGCACGAGTTCTTCCAGCGCTTCGACGTGCTGCTGGCGCCGATCATGTCCACTTCGGCCTTTGCCCACGACCATCGCCCGTTCGGCGAACGCACGGTGACGGTGAACGGTCAGCAGGAGCCCTACTTCAATCAGGTCTTCTGGGCTGGGCTCGCCAGCGCCACCTACCTGCCGGCGACGGTGGTTCCCGCTGGCCAGGACGACGCAGGACTGCCCATCGGCGTGCAGATCATCGGCCCGGAGTACGGCGATCTGACGACCATCGGCGTGGCCAGGCTGCTGGAGGAATCCGGCAAGGCGTTCGTGGCGCCGCCGAACTATCGCTGAAGCGAAACGGGCGAAGATCGGCTGCCGGGCGCCGACGGACGCGGCGGCTCAGGGCCAAAGTTCGCCGGCGCCTACCGCTCGGGCGAAGCGCTGCGCGGGCCAGACCTCGATGCCGTCCGCCGAGCGCAGCGATCGCCGCCCGCCGTAGACGATCAGGCGCCGCGTCATGCCGGGCAGATCGCCGATGGTGCGCAGCCCCTTGAGCAGAGAGGCGGCGTAGCGCTGCTGATAACTGGCCGCCATGCCGTCAGTTATCCACGAAAAATGACGACATGGTAGTCAGTGTGCTTTTTTGGAGTTTCGCCGCAAAAGCGCGTGTACTTTCCCGAAAAATCGCTGTCCGTTCGTCAGTATGATGAGGCTGTGGAAGAGGACCAGGCCAGCGATGCGTTGCGACTGCTGCGAGCGGCACCCGACCCGCGGCGGCGGCGAATGCTGGCCTTGGGGCTGCTCACCAAGGAGCTGGCCAAACACGACATCGTGCCGATCCTGGTTGGCGGCGGCGCACTCGAGTTCTACACGTCGGGAGGCTACGCAACGGCGGACATGGACCTCGCGTTGCCGACCTCCAAAGAGGTTGGCGCGGCGTTCGCCGACTTGGGGTTCGAACGCGAGGGCCGCTACTGGTACCACGCGGAGCTCGATCTGCTGTTCGAGGCGCCCGCGCCGGCGGGGCTGCCGGGCGAGGACGCGCCGAGAACGGAGGCGGAGATAGACGGCTTGCGCGTCGTCGTGATTGGCGTCGAAGATCTGCTGATCGACAGACTGCGGGCGTGGGTGCATTGGCGCAGCGACGAGGACGGTCGCTGGGCGAGACGCTTGGCGTTGCTGTACAGCGAGCGCATCGACTGGCACTACGTCCAGGAGCGAGTCGCCAAAGACCCCGACGAGGCCCGGGCGGTGGCACAGCTGCACGAGGAGGCGGAGAATCCATGAACTACGACGACTTCCAGCGCGACGTGCAACGGCGCAAGCGCGAACGCTGGGCGAAGATTCTCGCTAGCGAACCGCCGGGCCGCGTCGCCGGACGGCGGCCCCGGGACCCCGACAAGGAGCGCATCCTGCTGAAACTCGATCGGGCGCGGCTGGCGCGAGAGACGCAGACCGACTCGACTCGATAGTTTGCGGGTTGCGCTTAGGGCAGCGCTGTCGTGCCCGTGAGTGCCCGATCGATCTCCCGGGCGGCCTCCCTGCCCTCGTTGATGGCGCGCACCACCAGGGACTGGCCGCTGCGGCAGTCGCCGGCGGCGAACACCTTGGGATGGCT
Source organism: Candidatus Azotimanducaceae bacterium (assembly GCA_965199875.1). GTDB lineage: Bacteria > Pseudomonadota > Gammaproteobacteria > Pseudomonadales > Azotimanducaceae > VXYL01. The sequence continues at coordinate 2,735,728 of OZ241346.1, forward strand.
GGTGCGGTAGCTGCCCTTCTGCGCCTTGTAGTTCGAGCGGGCGTCCAGCTCCAGGCCGAGGGGCTCGCTGACGCCCTGCTCCGGGCCGCGAAAGCCCATCGCCAGCAGCACCAGGTCCGCCTCCCAGACCTTCTCGGAACCTTCCACCTTGGAGAAGCGGCCGTCCACCATCTCGAAATCCGCCGCCAGGAGCGAGCCGAGCTGGCCGTCGCCGTTGCCGCGAAACTCCACCGCCGAGGTGCGGAACACCCTCGGGTCCCGGTTGAACTTCGCCGCGGCTTCCTCGTGGCCGTAGTCCACGCGGTGGATGAACGGCCAGGTGGGCCAGGGGTTGTCGGCGGCGCGTTCGGGGACGGGTTCCGGGACGATCTCGAAGTTGACGAGCGTTTTGCAGCCGTGGCGCATGGCGGTGCCGATGCAGTCCGTGCCGGTGTCGCCACCGCCGATGACGACGACGTTCTTGCCCTTGGCGTCGATGTAGGCGCCGTCTTGGTGGTTGCTGTCGAGCAGGCTCTTGGTGTTCGCGCCGAGGAACTCCATGGCGAAATGCACGCCGTCGAGGTCCCGGCCCGGAATCGGCAGATTGTTGGGCACGGTGGCGCCGGTGGCGAGCAGCAGGGCGTCCACTGCGTTCGCCAGGTCCGCGACCGGGATGGTGCCGTCGCCGCCGCCGACGTCGGCGTTGACGCGGAACTCGACGCCCTCTTGCCGCAGCAGGTCGACGCGGCGCTGCACGATGCCCTTGTCCAGCTTCATGTTGGGGATGCCGTACATCAAGAGGCCGCCGATGCGGTCCGCCCGTTCGTACACCGTCACGGCGTGCCCAGCCTTGTTGAGCTGGGCGGCGGCGGCGAGGCCGGCCGGGCCGGAACCCACCACGGCCACCTGCTTGCCGCTGCGCTGCGCCGGCGGCTCGGGCACTACCCAGCCTTCCTCGAAACCCCGGTCGATGATGGCCATCTCGATGTTCTTGATGGTCACCGCCGGGTCGGTGATGCCGAGCACGCAGGAGCCTTCGCAGGGCGCCGGGCAGACGCGGCCGGTGAACTCCGGGAAGTTGTTGGTCTTGTGCAGGCGGTCCAAGGCGTCGCGCCAGTGGCCGCGATAGACCAGATCGTTCCACTCCGGAATCAGATTGTGGATCGGGCAGCCGCTGCGCCCATGCGCCATGTCCGGCGCTTGGCAGAACGGCACCCCGCAGTCCATGCAGCGGGAGGCTTGGGTGGTCAGGCGTTCGACGTCGTGCTCGGTGTAGATCTCCCGAAAGTCCGCAATGCGCGTGACGGCATTGCGGTACGGCGCTGCATCGCGCTCGAACTCCTTGAAGCCGGTCGGCTTACCCACGGGCCTTTCTCCGTAGCTCCCTTAGTTCACTTCTCATAGGAAGAGGAAGCCTATAGACACGAACACCCAGTTGTCCCTTAAGCACCTTGTTCTTCTCGGAGAGCTTGTTCTCCACGACAAGCAACGATTCCACCCTCCGACTCGAATTTAGGACTTTTTCCATCGCCTCCCCAACGGCGGCGTACTTGATCGACTGGTATATCCCTCGTTCTATGTCCTTGTCATTTGACGTGTGTGACTTGACCTCGATGTGCCAGATATTCCTAGCGTTCCAAGCGGTGACGTCCACTTTGTCGCCGCTGTTAAGCGGGTATTCCATCTGACGCCCCTTCACCGTGGCCTTACATATTTTCGCAGCGACTTTGTGGATATATTCCTTCAAGGTCTTGTGGTTCGGCCCTTCACCCGGTCCTCCGAACTCTGTATTTTGGACAGTTTGATCGTCAGCGGCGAGGTTAGGGTTCTCGTCGACCGACTCGGGGAAGTGCTTTCTTATGAGCTTCAGACCACGAGGAGTGGCGCACAGCTTGCCATCTCGACGTACTAGGAGTTGAGCGGATTGTAACCAACCTCTGCGCTTTTGGATTTGATTCTTCAGATTCCGATCGCCCAGTCCGCACCTACTGCCAAGCTGTTGTAGCTGCATCTCTGTTTTTCCCACGCGAGCATCCCTCAACATTTTCAAGATGTATAGGACGTGTTCGTCGATGATCTCGACTACTCGACAATCCCGCGCTTCCCCTCTATCCCTCGCTTTTCCTGGGGGGAAGGTGCATTTGATGGGGCCGTCAACGCGCGTCTCCACCAAAAGGCCACACTGAAAGAGCGAATTCATGTACAGTTCACTGTTCGTAAGACTAGTCCCTTTGCGAGTACCTTTGCCATGTTTGACGTTCAGAGCGTACCAAGACACGAGCTCCTCCTTCGTCAAGGCCGGCTCCGCATCAACGTGTTCGCGGATGTCCTCGAGTGTCCTAATGTGGCCGTCGTTGCCACCGTGCAACGGTTGTATGGTTATCGCCTTACTCATCGGTCTCCCCTGTCACCCACCGCTTGCTGCCTGTTCTAGAACGTGGTCTCCCACCCGTTCCGCCCGTCGTGCCGCCTTGCGATCGTCGAGGACCCGCTTGTAGTCCCGGGGCATCACTTTGACGAACCTGGCCTTGGCCGTTTGCCAATCGGCCAGAAGCCGTTGCGCGACGGTCGAACCGGTGTGTTGCCGGTGCGTTTCGACGAGCGCTCGGAGCTCCTGCTCGTCTTCCTCTGCAACCAGCGGTTCCAAGTCCACCAGGCCCAGGTTGCAGCGTTCGGCGAAGGCGCCGTCTTCGTCCAGGACGTAGGCGATGCCGCCGCTCATGCCGGCGGCGAAGTTGCGGCCGGTGGGGCCGAGGACCACCACTCGGCCGCCGGTCATGTACTCGCAGCCGTGGTCGCCGACGCCTTCCACCACCGCGCGGGCGCCGCTGTTGCGGACGCAGAAGCGCTCGGCGGCGATGCCGCGGAAGAAGCACTCGCCGGAGGTGGCGCCGTAGAGCACGACGTTGCCAATGAGAATCTGCTCTTCCGCTTGGAACTTGCTCGCCTTCGGCGGATAGATGATCAGCCGACCGCCGGAGAGGCCCTTGCCCACGTAGTCGTTGGCGTCGCCTTCCACTTCCATCGTCACGCCCTTGGCCAGCCAAGCGCCGAAGCTCTGGCCGGCGCTGCCGGCGAACTTGAAGTGGATGGCGCCGTCGGGGAGCATCTCTGCGCCAACCCGGCGCACGATGTGGTTCGAGAGCATGCCGCCGACCACGCGGTTCACGTTCACGATGGGCAGTTCGCAGGACACCGCTTCGCCCCGTTCGATGGCCGGTTCCGCCAGTTCGATCAGCCGGTTGTCCAAGGCGTTGGCCAAGCCGTGGTCCTGATCGTGGATGCGGTAGACGCCCAGGCAGTTCTCCGGTTCCGGGGCTTTCGCCAAGACGGCGGAAAAGTCCAGCCCCTTGGCCTTCCAGTGCGAGACCGCGGCTTCGGCCTGCAGCGCATCCGCCCTGCCGATCATCTCGTTCACGGTGCGAAAGCCGAGCCTAGCCATGATCAGGCGCAGCTCCTTCGCCACCATGAAGAAGTAGTTGACGACGTGCTCCGGCGCGCCGGCGAACTTCGCTCTGAGCTCGGCATCCTGGGTGGCGATGCCCACCGGGCAGGTGTTCAGATGGCACTTGCGCATCATGATGCAGCCCAAGGCCACCAGCGGCGCGGTGGCGAAGCCGAACTCCTCGGCGCCGAGCAGGGCGGCGATGGCTACGTCGCGGCCGGTCTTCAGCTGGCCGTCGGTTTGCAGCACCACCCGGGAGCGCAGGTTGTTCATCACCAGCGTCTGGTGGGTTTCGGCGATGCCCAGCTCCCAGGGCACGCCAGCGTGCTTGATGGAAGTGAGCGGCGAAGCGCCGGTGCCGCCGCTGTCGCCGGCGATCACCAGGTGGTCCGTGCGCGCCTTCACCACCCCGGCGGCGACGGTGCCGACGCCGATGGCGGCGCCCAGCTTGACGCTGATGCGCGCCTCGGGATTGCCGTTCTTCAAGTCGTGGATGAGCTGGGCGATGTCCTCGATGGAATAGATGTCGTGGTGCGGCGGCGGGCTGATGAGGCCCACGCCCGGCGTGGAGTGGCGGATGGAGGCGATGGTGTCGTCCACCTTGCGGCCAGGCAGTTCGCCGCCTTCGCCGGGCTTGGCGCCTTGGACGATCTTGATTTGCAGTTCGTCGGCATTGGCCAAGTAGTTGACGGTGACGCCGAAGCGCCCGCTGGCCACCTGCTTGATGGCGGAACGCTTGGAATCGCCGTTGGGCAGCGGCTTGAACCGCTCCGCATCTTCGCCGCCCTCGCCGGTGTTGGACTTGCCGCCGATGCGGTTCATGGCAACCGCCAGGCCCTCGTGGGCCTCCTTGGAAATCGAACCGAAGCTCATCGCGCCGGTGGCGAAGCGGCGCACGATCTCGCGCTCGCTCTCCACTTCCTCAAGTGCAACAGGGCCGCCGTTCGCGCTTTCGTCGAACTGCAGCAGGCCGCGCAGCGTCGCATGTCGCGTGCAGGCATCGTTGGCCTGCTCGGCGAAGCGCCAGTAGGCGTCTTCGTCGTTGCCCCGCGCCGCCATCTGCAGGTTGGCGATGGACTCCGGATCCCACATGTGCGTGTCGCCGTGGCGGCGCCAGTGGAAGTCGCCCGGGTTCGGCAGCACCGGCAGGGAAACCACGCCCGGCGGCGGATAGCCGATGGCGTGGCGGCGCTGCATCTCTTCGACCAGCACCTCGAAGCCGACGCCCTGCACGCGGCTGGCGGTGCCGGCGAAGCAGCGCTGCACGACGTCCTGGGCCAGGCCGACGGCCTCGAAGATCTGCGCCCCCTTGTAGGATTGCAGCGTCGAGATGCCCATCTTGGCCATCACCTTCAGCATGCCCTTGCCGACGCCCTTGCGGTAGGCATCCACCACGTCCGCATCGGTTTCGACGTGGGCGGCGTCCGCCAGGTAGCCGTTGCGCCGCGCGTCCCACAGCGCCTCGAAGGCCAGATAGGGATTGACGACGTCGGCGCCGAATCCCACCAGCAGGCAGTGGTGATGCACTTCCCGCGCTTCGCCGGTTTCCACCACCAGGCCGACGCGGGTGCGGCTGGCGGTTCGCACCAGGTGGTGATGCACGGCGCCGGTGGCGGCCAGGGCGCTGATCGGCACGCGGTGCGCGCCGACGTTGCGGTCCGAGAGCACCAGCAGGTGAATGCCGTCGGCAATGGCTTCGCTGGCTTCGGCGCAGATGCGATCGAGGGCGGCGAGCAGGCCGTCGCGCCCGGAACCCCGCTCGAAGGTGATGTCGAGGGTGCGCGACTTCCAGCCCCGGTGGTTCATCGCCTGGATGGCGGCCAGTTCGTCGTTGGAAAGGATGGGATGGGGGACGTGCAGGCGATGCGCGTGGCGCTCGGAGACATCCAGCAGGTTGCGTTCCGGGCCGATGTAGCACTCCAGCGCCATCACCACTTCCTCGCGGATGGAATCGATGGCCGGATTGGTCACCTGCGCGAACAGCTGCTTGAAGTAGTCGTACAACATGCGCGGCTTGTCGGACATCACCGCCAAGGCGCTGTCGTTGCCCATCGAACCGAGCGGATCCCGCAGTTCGGTCACCAACGGCAGCAGCATGAACTGCATCGTCTCGGCGGTGTAGCCGAACGCCTGCATTCGCGGCAGCAGCGTTGCTTCGTCCAGGCCAGCCGCCGTCGCCGCCGGCAACTCGGACAAGCTCAGCCGCTGCCGCCGCAGCCAGTCGCCGTAGGGCCGACGCCTGGCCCACTCGGCCTTGATCTCTTCGTCGGGAATCATGCGCCCGGCGTCGAAGTCGATGAGGAAGATCTTTCCCGGCTGCAACCGCCCCTTGGCCACCACGCGCTCCGGCGGCACGTCCACCACGCCCACTTCGGAGGCCATGATGCACAGGCCGTCCTCGGTGACGTAGTAGCGCGACGGACGCAGGCCGTTGCGGTCGAGCACGGCGCCGATCCAGGTGCCGTCGGTGAAGGCGATGGAGGCGGGGCCGTCCCAGGGCTCCATCAGGCAGGAGTGGAACTCGTAGAAGGCGCGCTTCTCCGGGCTCATCCCGGCGTCCTGCTGCCAGGCCTCGGGAATCATCATCAGCACGGCTTCCTGCAACGTGCGCCCGCTCATCAGCAGAAACTCCAGCACGTTGTCGAAGGTGCCGGAATCGGAGCAGTCCGGCTCCACGACGGGAAACAGCTTGCCGAGATCCTCGCCGAACAGTTCGCTTTCCACCACGCCCTGGCGGGCGTTCATCCAGTTCTTGTTGCCGAGCAGCGTGTTGATCTCGCCGTTGTGGCTCATGAAGCGGTTGGGTTGCGCCCGATCCCAGGAGGGAAACGTGTTGGTGGAGAAGCGCGAATGCACCATCGCCAGGTGCGATTCGTAGTCTTCGTCTTGCAGGTCCGGATAGAACGGAAACAGCTGGTGCGGCGTCAGCATGCCCTTGTAGACGATGACCTTGGCGGAGAGGCTGACGAAAAACAGCAGCAGCCGTTCGTTCAGCGTCTCGTCCGTGCGCAGACGATGCGTGGCGGCTTTGCGAATCAGGTACAGGCGACGTTCGAGCGCATCGCCGGAGATGCCGTCTTCGGCGGCGACGAACAGCTGTTCCATGGCCGGCATGGCAGCGCGGGCCGCATTGCCGATGTTCGCCTCCTCTGGCCGAATCGGCAGCTGCCGCCAACCCAGGAGGCGCTGGCCGGCGCTCGCGATCTCCTCGGCGATCGCCTCCTTGCAGCGAGCGCGTTCTTCGCTGTCTCGGGGCAGAAAGACGATGCCGGCGCCGTAGCGCCCGGGCGCCGGCAGTTCGATGCCGAGATCAGCCTTGGCCGCCTTGGCCAGGAACCGGTGCGGCAGTGCCGTGAGCACGCCGGCGCCGTCGCCGGTGTTCGCCTCGAAACCCAGTCCGCCGCGATGCACCATGCAGCAGTTCATGTGCTCGGCAGTGTCGAGGATGGAGCGGCTCGCCCGGCCCTTGATGTCGCAGACGAAACCGACGCCGCAGGCGTCCTTCTCCCAAGCGGGGTCGTACAGCCCCTGCCGAGGCGGCAGGCCGTAGGCGAGTTGCTCGTTCAGCGCGGACATCGGGCGTCCGAGTTCCCTTCTGTGCAAAGCGAACCGCTAAAAGTGGCAGAAACGCGCCCGCCTATCAAGGGCGCGGAGCGGAGAAACCGCAGAAGGTGTGCGACGGAGTTGCCGGTCAGTGGCCAGTCGCGGCGGGTGGCCCGCCCTTGCGCAGCGCAGCTTCCAGCTCTGCAACGCGAGCCTCTGCCGCCAAGCGGGCGGCGGTCTCGCCGCTCGCACGGGCGGACTTCCGTTCGGCCTGGGCTTCCGCGTTCTTGCGCTGCCTCGCTAGTGGTTGTCGCCGCTCCGCGACGCCTGCTCTGCATGCTCCACGCCTACGCTGGCACCGACATCGAGGTCCTCCAACGCTTGGCGCAGTTCCTGAATCGTATGGGCCGCAACCCGGCCGTCCACCTCGGTCGAGAGCTCGATGCCGATGTGCAAATCGCTGCCCGAGCGCAGCTTCGGCAGCACCTTGGTGCCGAAGCGGTTCCACACTTCCGGCGGAATCGTGCCGTTGAGGCGAATGGTTGCCACGCCGCTGGCGCTTGGGGCGGCGGTTCCCGGCGGCGGCAATGGCGGTTCGGGTGGGACAGGCGCCGTGGTTGTCGCAGGCGCTGCGGGTTCTGGTTCCGGGCCGGGGTGCGGCGCCGACCGTTCAGCCCTCGCCCTCGTCACCAGCAGCACGTTCTGCTCGAAAGCCACTTCTTCGGGCGCAATCGCCTCGGCATGCCACAGCCGCTCGAAGCCGCCGTCCGTGCCCACGCCGGAGGCCAAGGCGAAATCCCCGCGCCCGACGAAGTCGACGATCTGCCGCCGCAGCACGGCGTCGGGATCGCTCAGCCGGGTGAGCGAGCCGTCCAGAAAGCTCTGCCGCAGGCTGGTGAGGGGCCAGGCGCCGCTCTCCTTGAACGCCGGCGGCCAGTGCCGTTCGAGATAGCCGGCGCCGACGCTTTCGTTCAGCAGCGCTTCGGCCTTGAGGGCGGCGATCACCCGTCCGGCCAGGGTGTCGCTGGCGCTCGAGTGGCCGGCGCCCAAGTCGATGATCTTCAAGCCCTGCGCCTGCTCGCCGTCGTGCAGCGCCACGAAGCGGTAGCTGGCCCACACTTCCTCCGCCGCTGCTTCCTTGGCTGCGCTCAGCCGCGAGCGCACTTCGTCGCGTTCGGCGCGGCCAAACTCGGCGCCGAGGACGCCATCGGCCAACTCCTTCGCCACCCGCTGCCACGCCAGCATGAGCTCGACTTTCTCGCGCAGCCCGTTGCCGGGCTGGCGCGCGCACCACACCAGCGAACCAGGATACAGGCGTGGCGACTTGCCCCGGATGCGCGTCCACTCGCCGATGCGCGCCAGCAGGCCGGCGTCGTCCGACCACTCGCTCTGCGGGTCCAGCACCACCAGCGCGAGCCGAGGCGAATCGGCCACTGCCGCGCTCTCGGCGGGAAAGAAGACGATGGGCGTCGTTGCGCCGGCCTTGAAGCCCGCCTCCACCAGTGTACGAATCGCCGGCTTCACTTCCGTTTCCTCGTCCAACGACGCGCGGCGATCGCTCACCACCTTCTTGAGCGTGGCCTGGTGGTGAACCAGATAGCCGTCCGTGCCGACCTTGCGCAGGAAGAAACTCGCGGCCTCCAAGGCCGTCGCGGCATTGTCGATGGTGGTGGTGTCCACCGCCGGTTCGCCCAAGGCGAAGCGCAGCTCCGGCAGGTGCGCCACCTTGTCCACCTGGCCGCCGGAGGACTCGAACAGGATGGCGGTGCCCACCCGCCGATGGATGTCGCGCAGAGCGCCGGTGGCGTCGGCATCCAGCGACTGCGCGTGCGAGAGCGACCCCGCGATGTCCGCTTCGATGGCGGAATCGAGCCGCGCTTCCGCCAGCTGCCCCAGCACGGCGGCGCGAAACTCCGGCACGTGCAGCGGCGCCGAGCCGAGCGTCACCAGCGGTTCCGTGCGCGCCCGTTGGAAGTGTTCGCGGGCCGCCCAGGAAACCCACTGCGCCAGCATCGCCAGCGCTCCTCGGGTCTGCTGGAACTGCGGCAGCGCCCTCCACTTGCGCTGGAACACCGACAGCGTGGCGGGATGGAAGGGATAGCACGCCTCGAAACGCCCGCGCAGAAACTCCCGCGCCTTGGCCTCGGTGGTTGCCGTATCCACCGCCAGCCACTCGGCCGGCAGCCGCGCCGTGCGCTCGAAGCACCAGTCCGCGTATGCCTTGGACACCTTCTTGCGCGTGCGCGGCTTGCCGAGGTCCTGAAACAGGCGGCGGCAGACCACCTCGCTGATCTCCGATTCGTCGTTGGCAATGAGATCGCGCGCCACCCGCCGCACCACCTTGGTGATGCGCTCCTGCCACTGTTGATCCCAATCCGTCATTTCCACTTGGCTGCGCGGCAGGCTGATGACCGCGGCGGCGTGGGAAGCGCCGGTGACGGCAACGGTGAGGTTCTGGATGAATGCGTGGAAGCTCTCCGCCAGGCCGCGATGGCGGTTGACGAAGTTCAGCACCTCGTCGAACAGCAGCAGCACCGGCGCATCGGCGGCGGCGAACACCCGGGCGAGGGATTCCGTTCCCGGCGGCGAGGCCTTGGCGGCGCTGCCGAGTGCTTCGACGCCTTTCGCGCCCGCGAGCTGCCGCGCCAGATCGATCCACGGATTCTCGCGGCCCTCGGCGGGATCCCACGCATTGCCGACGAAAACGCCGACGCGGGCCTTCGGCGCCTGCGCCACGCCTGCTTGGCGCAGCAGGTTCGCCACGCCCGGCAGTTCGGACGCCTTCGCCCCGGCGCTGGCGATGTGGTACAGCGACGCGAGCGTATGCGTCTTGCCGCCGCCGAACTGGGTGATGAGCGTGAGCACCGGCGCCGTGTTCGCCGTCTGCCCAGCCAGCCGCCGCAGCACCATGCCCGCATGTTCGCTGAGCGCCCGCGTGAAGCAGGTGCGGGCGAAGAACTCGGCCGGATCGCGGTAGTCCTTCGGCGCCGTGCCCGCCACCACCTGCTCCAAGGCGATGGCGAACTCGTCCGGGCTGAACGACCGCCCTTCGCGCACCTCCTCGCGCAAGGCGACGACTTTGTACCAGGGGTCTATGGCGTGGTCTCCCTCGGTATTGTGCTGGCGATTCTAGCGCAGGCGACGGTCTACTGTGGCATCATGGTGGCGAAGCTGGAGGTGATCGTGTGCGGTTGCGATGTTCGTAGACGTGCCGATCCCGCTGTGCGGGCGAACGCATAGAACTGACATCGGAACACTTGATGGTCTTGACCGCTACCAATCCGACCGGCACCGTTGCCAGAGCGAAACAGGCACTGCTGGACGATCTGCGCAAACTCGTCCTGGAAGGAGTCGAGCCGCGCCCTGATGGACTGGAGTGCAGCCCGACGGAACACAGCTTGGCGGTCGCCGAGCAGCTGGTTCTCTCGCTCCCCGACGATGTGGCGATGCCTTCCGCGAGTTTGCCGGACGACGGGGAAATCACATTTGCTTGGCAGGCTGTGGACGACCAGGGCGAGCGCTGGCGCGCCGTCCTGGCGATCGCGCCGGACTCCGAGGTCGAGTGTTTCGTGAGGCGCAGTACAGATCACCGTCCCGCGACGCACTTTCGGACAAGAGCAGGCGTCGGGCCGTTGGGTTTGCCAGACTACATCGTGAGTGCCTTGCGCACGCACTGGCGAGCGGCGTAGTTTCTTGCCAGGTTCCGGCAACCGCAACCCTCACGATGCCGCTGACAGGGTTGCCGATGACGAGACCTTGCAGCGGGGCGTCCACGCACATCAGGTGGGTGCCGATGGCGTTCCCTCAAGCGCCGCTTTTCCTGTCAAGGACTTGACCGACCCAGCGCGAAGAGGCATATCCGTGCATAGACAGTCTCCGACCGCTGGCGCCAAGACTGCGGTCTCCTTCGGACGCTGGCGAGAGCATGTAGACGCCAACACCGGCGCGGTGCGGGCGATTCTCTCTGAAGAGGGGCGTCAAGCCTTTGAGGTCGACGCAGCCCCGACTGCCGAGGACGCGGGCCACGCCTTGGTCCGTTTTGTCGATTCGGCCAATCCACCTGCCTCTCCACGGTTCGAACGCGACAAGCTGCTGGACGTCTTCCGGCATCCGGGGGTCGAAGCAGGCTAATGGGCCATTCGCCCATGGAGTTGGAAGTCGTCCATATCGGGGGTGTTGCTTGCGCCATCGTTCCGCTCAAGGACTACGACACCCTGCAAGAAGCCCTTGAAGCAGCCGCTGACGCCGAAGCGTTGCGCCTTGGCCGCACGGATGAGGTCATTTCCATGAGCATGGCGGACCGCCTCTATCGGGAAAACGCCGTCAAGGTCTGGCGGGCGTATCGCGGCATAACCGCGACCGAACTCGCCGCGGCGGCGGACATCTCCAACTCTCAGCTCTCGGCCATCGAGAGCGGCGACAGCGGCGGTTCCGTGGCCGCGTTGCGGCGAATCGCCAGAGCGCTGGAGGTGACGGTGGACGATCTCCTCGGCGTTCCGTAGGACCGAAGACCGGCAAGAGTGCCCCTCCACCGATCCACCTACTGGGTCGGCGCACGATCCGGCATCCACTCGGCCTTGGCGAATCCGTTCAGCAGTTCGTTGATTGCGCGATGGCCGGCGTTGGCGCGGTGCAGCGCTGCGACGAGGATGGGCCATGTGTACCTCTTCCAGCCAGCCTCGCATCACGTCGCCGGACGTGGCCCCCGCGCCCACGCGCAGACGATGGCGCATTGGCGAACACTCGGCCGCGGCGACCGCACGGCGGCGTAGAACTCCTGCGCGTTGGGCGGCTCTGGCCAGCCGGCGCAACTCGACGCCAGCCGCGCCCGCACGGAACGGCTGTTCGGGCCGGTCTCGTGGTCGGGAATGCGGTCCACCGCCCGGCGCTCCGCCCGGTCGGGGCGCGTGTCCGGGAATGCCTCCGGCGGCAGCAAGGGGCACGGCGCGCGTTGATGGCCTCTGGTGATGCGGATGCCCTTCAAGCCGCTCTTCACTTGGTGCCCAGCGCCTCCAACCGCCCCTCTGCGACGATGGCCAAGCGGATCAAGGATAGCCACCAAGCAGATGGCTCCACCATAGCTGGCCAGAGGAGTGGTCATCCAGCCACTCGCTGAAATCCTCTTCGTTAAAGCGTTTCGCTTCCGTTCGTCCATCGCGCATTTCGAGCACGACGATGTCGTCAAGCCCGAAGGCGTCCACGAAGTGCGGCGATTGGGTTGCCACGATGACTTGGCGCCGCTGCGACAGAGACTTGACCATGTGCGAGACCAGCGAGGTTGCGAAGGGGTGCAGGCCCAACTCCGGTTCGTCCAGCAGGATGATGCGGGGGAGCACTTCGTCGGGAAGACTCAACAGCGTCAACAGGCAGAAGCACCGCAGCGATCCGTCGGAAGTGAGGTGCGCCCCCAACGTCTGCCCGGTGGTTTTGGCCCGCCATCGGAGGATGGTCTTGCCGTACTCTTCCTCAAGCTGAAAGTCGTCGAACTCCGGCAGCACTTGGCGAATGCGCCGGCAGATCAGCTTGTACTTGGAGAGGTGATGCTCCCGCAGACGCAGGAGAACGGGGCCTAGGTTGCCGCCGTGTTCAAGGAGACGGTGACTGTCCTCCACATCCCATCGTTTCTTGATCGGCGCATCGCGCGACGTGTCGTGGAACTGGTAGATGGAGCAGTCGCGCAGAAAGTCGACTGCGGCCTTGGCTCGCCAATCGGCGTTGTGCGAATGGGCAACGTGGAAAAAGCCCGACTCGATACCGCTAGGGTACGGCCCGTAGTTCAGTCCGCCACGTCTGTCGTGACGTGTGAAGTGAAATTCCTCATCCTCGAACGTCAGCCGGTCGTCATCAGTGCAAGAGAGCGCGAAGGACAGGTCGTTGATGCCGAGGCCAGTGTGGAAACGCACCGCTGCATGGATCTGCCGCGTCTCCCGCTCGCCACCGAACAGTTGGTCATCCGCCCCACCCCGCTGTGCAACGAAGCGTGCCAAGCCATGCCGGTACGTCTCCCTGAGCATCTCGAAGAAACGGAGAATGTTCGACTTCCCGGCGCCGTTCGCCCCGAGCAGCACCATAGGGTTCGGGATGTCGTCCAGCTTCACGTCCGCAAGGGAGCGGAACCCCTTGACGTAAACCGACTCGATCCGTTCGAGCACGGTGTCGTCTTTCCCGTCGCTCATTTCGGTACCACCAGCAGCATGGCGTCCAGCATCCTTTTCTCTTGACTGTCGCGAGGATACAAGGCGGTGAGGGCGTTGGCGAAACGCGGGCAAAGCGCAGCCGGCTAGTTTCGACCGTACCGGTTGCGCGCTCTCGTCTCGTTCGTCCCCAGCGGTGGTTCCAAGCTGTATCTCGGCTTAACCACGACGCCAAGCTTCAAGAGTTTCCGCTCCAACTCTTCGTACGCATCCACAACGCGCCGATCAACCATCGGCTGCCGCTTCAGGGCATCCTTGTCCAAAGCAGGGCCGGTCGGTTTCGTTGACATCAGAAGTACCTCCTTGAGTGAATGACCGTAAACCATTTCTCACGCTGCATAAAGTCTTCAAGCAACGCGAAATAATCACGTATGTGGCGGTACAGTTTCTCGTTGTCTTCAAGAGCGTCGATCTTTAGGTTGACTTCGTTTCGCAGGGTCTCCCTATCGATAGCTCGACCGTGGGAGTGCCACCTGTCTGGATCGTTCAAGAGGCGAGCGATTTTATCAGCACGATCCTTCTTCATCTTCTCGGACACTTTTCTTCCCTTCGTCTCGGTCTTGTGCCAATTCTTGAACTTGTACGTCGATAACCACCTCACCAGCAGCTCGTTGGAAAGCGCGCGGGCTTGATCGAACTGATACAAGTCCCCGAGATCAAGCTTGTTGATTAGGGCATACTCTGCCGTAGTGAGTTCGTCGTCTATCGACTTCTTGTTAAGTCGCTCAAACTGGTTCAAATAGGAGAGCGCAGGAACTAGCTTCCCATCCTTCTCGATTTGTGGGTCTATTGGCCCCAAACAGGAAAGGTCATCCATCATGATCCGATCCGCGCTCAGCGCTAGTATCGTGCCGGCTGACATCGCACGGTCCGGCACGATCACGGTAGCGTTTTCGTACCTAGATCGTATTACGGTCACCATTCGTTCTACGACCTCCACAACGCCACCCGGTGTGTCGAGAATCACAGCGACCGATTCACGCCGACGGTCCAAGGCGTCCAAAGCGTCGCGGAGGCGCCGCTCGTGGCTCGGGAGGATGGGGCCCACGAAGGAGACCACATCGGCGGACAGCGCTGCCTCCATGCTGACCAAGCCTTGGTCTAGGTCAGCTTTAACTCGCTTGTCAACTGGTCTCACGGCGCATCATCTCGCCAGGTTGCCCTTGGCGCTGGAGTGTACCACCCATGGTTGGCGAAGCGGCGCACTTTCACGTCTGGCTGTCTGCCTCCGAGCCCACCATAGCCTGCCAGCGTGCCAATGCGACCAGCTCATTTCGGCACCGCCAGCAGCATGGCGTCCAGCAGGCGTTTCTCTTGGCTGCCGCGAGGGTACAGGGCGGTGAGGGCGTTGGCGAGGCGCAGGAAGGTGGGGCCGCGCTCCTGTTCGGCGTGGATGAGGGCGCGCAGCGCTCCGGCGTGGCCGCTCGCTTGCAGGAGCATGGCGGCGTGCAGGCGGTCCAGGGTGGTGGCGCCTTGGGTTTGCAGTTCGGCGTCGCTGTTCAGGATGGAGCGGGCGCGGGGACGCCGCGGGCCGCGCTCGCCGTCGGGGAAGAGCGAGAGTTGGCGGTCGGGGTTGGCGTCGCTCTCGATCCAGTCCGCGGCGGAGGCGGCGCCGTCTTCGCCGAAGAGTGCGCGGGCGCGTTCCGCCACCGGCAGCAAGCGCACGGCGCCTTTGGCTTGGGCGACGATGCGGCCGGTCCAAACGTCCAAGTCGATGCCCATGGGCTGGGAGAAGCGGCGCACCACGTCGAAGGGCAGGCTGAAGCCCTTGGCGGCGGTCCGCGCCACCGCTTCCTCGTCGGGTTCGTCGTCGTCGGCGGTTTCCGTGCTTTGCAGCGTCCACAGGAACAGCGCGGTGAGGCGGGCATCCTCCTCCAATGCGCCTTGCAAGGGCGCGTCCGCGCCGGCGCTCGCCGTGCCGAGCACCTCCTGCAACGCCGTGCGCCCGACCACTTCCCAAACGCGCTCCAGATACTCCGCGAGCGCCACCGTTCTGCCATCGACGGTCTCCACGGCGCGATAGCGGCTGTAGATTTCCAGCGCCGGGCCGACGCAGGCGAACACCAGATCGGCGCCGCGCACGCCTTCGCCTTGCAGCCGGCGCATCCAGTCGGAAACGCGCTTGGGGAGTTCGCGGAGGACGTCCGCCCACTCGCCGATGGGGGCGTCTTCGGGGCGGGGACGGCAGATCAGGTGGACGCTGGTGGCTAGGGCGGCGGAATCGCGGGCTCGGAGACGGGTGGCGCTCTCGGTAGCAATTGGCCAAGAGCCAGTGATGGTCCAGCCGCCGCTAATCACACCGGCAAGCAGCGCTTCCCAACCTTCAGTGGTCTTGTGGGCAAAGACTATTGAGCCAATACCTTCTTCGCTTAGCACTCGGCGACCTTCCGCGAAGGCCCTGCCCATTACTTCTTCGAACCATCTGCGATCTTTTGGTTGTCCGTTGACTTGCTTGGTCTCGTCTTGGACAGCTTCGGCGATCTTGGGAGAAAGCAGATTGTCGCGATCGAAGCGGTCACGCAACAAAGGGAGATCGGGCAACGTGCGCCTTAGCCAGACGAGAAAAAAGTCGGAAAGATCGGAGTAAGGTATCGCATCGTAGTAAGGCGGGTCCGTAAACCAGATCCCAGCAGCTTGGTCGGAAAGCGGATTATCGGTTGCTTCCGCCTGCTGAAGTTGACCTGAAGCGGAAGGTCGGGCAAATTGTATGACCTCGCAAGTTGCATCGATACCGGACAAAAATACCCCACGCGCATTGCTCTTGGGCGTCGATTCACAGAAGTCCCACACAACTGGAATAGCTTGGCGCGCAAAGAGATTGACAGGATTCTCCGCGTTCGCCTCCCAGCGGGCAAGAGAGTTGTTGCCATCCGCCATTCTGCCTAGGAGCAATGCGACTAAGGTCGCTAGAGTTTTTCCAATGCTCGACATGGGCATTGTCGCTGATCGACCCAACTCCGCCAACGCGACCTTCTGCCGCGCCGTGAATAGGTCGCCCCACCGCATCATGCCGTAGCGCTGCACCCGAAATCCTAACGTACCAATCGGCGGCAGCGGTTCGTCCGGCGCCGGACAAAGCCCTGCCCCACCGCCCTGCTCCCACACCTCGAGGAATCCATCAAGCCGGGACTGCGCTCTCCGCACCGCCGCGTAGTCCGCATCCGTCGGCAGCCGATAGTGCCGCCCCATCTCGCCGGGCTTGAGCGTCACCACCGCCGTCATCCGCGCCCCGCCAACGCGCTTCCCCGCCTCGTCGAAGATCGCGTCCGCACCGCCCCGCTGTTCGCCGAGTTGCAGCCGCACCCGTTCCGGTGGCAGCACCGTGCCGCAACACAGACAGGTGGCCTTCGCCCGGCTCACCGTGCCGCCATGCACTTCGCTCTCGACGGTCGGCTTGAACACCTCGAACGCCACTTGCGGCGGCGCGTCCTGCCGCCGCACCACGCCGGGCTTGAGCGCCCGCTTGCGCTTGTCCTTCCTGCACAGCCAGAACGAGCGCATGAGCGGAATCTCCGCGCCGCAGTCCGGCGCTTCGCAGCGCACCGTGCGCGCCCAGAGGTACGCGATGGGCGTCGCGCCGTCCGGGTCCTTGGGGTAGAGGTCCGCGAGTTCCTTCTCCGCCGCCGCCTTGATCTCCCTGCCCGCCTTGCGCAGTTCGTCCGCGAGCTTCGGCCCGTGGCGCGGGATGTCCTCCAGCATCACCTTGAGGATCAGGCAGGCCACGGGGTTCAAGTCGCTTGCGAACGCCTCGCAGCCCACCCGCAGCGCTTCCAGCGGAATGGAACCGCCGCCGGCGAACGGATCCACCACCAGCGGCGGCTCCTCGCCGTGCGCGGCCTTCACCAAGGCGCGGCTGGTCTTCAGATAGGCGGGATTGGCCGCCACGTCCCAATTGGCGAAGTCCGCGATGAACTTCAGCAGAATGCGCCGCAGCCCGTCGTCCGTCTCGATGGTCTGATCCCACCCCCGCGGCCGCCCCTCGTGCCGAAGCAGCACCCGCCGCGCGTCTTCCTTGAACGCCACCGGACAGTGTTCGTCGCACGGGTCCGGCAGCAACAGCGCCATCAGCACCGCCCGACACGACGCCAACGGCCGCCGCGCCCACCACAGATGCAACGTGCTCGGATGCCCATGCCGAATCGACTTCTCCCGCACCGCATGGCGCGAAACTTCGGCGATGGGAAAGTCGACCTCGGCCAGGCGCTTGCAGGACTTGGGGATCATGCCGGATGGCGTGGGGGTGAGGTTCAGACGGAGAGGGAGACCATGCCGTCGGTACCGTTGTAGACAAGCACTGCCTCCTGCAGGAGGTCGCGCCCGATGAGCGCGATCAAGTTCTGGCCGTCCAAGTTGGCACCGAGCGCATACTCTAGATTAATGGCGGTGAAGTCGGGGATGACGAGCTTGCCGGCGAATACCAGCACTTCGTGCTCGGCATGGGATGCAGACGTCATCACTGTCTTGTCGATTATCGGCAGCCCCGCCTTGGTGGCAGCCTGGTGATCGACGCATGTGCCGCTGGCCCCGGTGTCGATCAGAGCGAACCCGTTGATCGCATCAGGCAGCGGCGTCCCTTTTCGCGCCAATGTTTGCCCATGCGAATCGGAGACCATCAGTGTTGTTGGTATGAGCGGCCCGCTCTGCGTTAGGCCAGCGGGGGCAGCGACGGTACGGCCCGCCCGATCAGTCGTTTCGGCGCGAAAGTTCAGCGTTGGCACTGTAGCAGACCCAAGGACAACGCTGGGGCGGTGAACTTTCTCTGCTTATCGCCGGTTCGCCGAACTAGGAAGGGACCGCGCCCGTACTGGCGGACACCCTCTCCCACGGCTTCCGAATGGCGCTCGAAGTCGCCAATCAGCTGGTCTCCGTAGATCAACACGAAGCGGTTGGGGTATTTCAGCAGCAGTTCCTCGGCGTGCTGGTCGTAGTAGGCGATCTCGGCCTTCAACAGGCCCTGAACGCTGGTTGCCATGACTTCCTCCTCTGCGTCCTAGCGGCAAAGTGCCGTCGCACACCCGCGCAAGTCACCGGGCGGGTCGAGACTCTACTACATCTGGGCTTGGGCGTCCGCCTTCCACGGCAGCGGATGCGGTCGGTCGCGTCAACGCCCCACCAGCGGGATGTCGGCACCCGTCGCGGCTTCGGCCAAACGGTTGTCCAACGTCGCGATGGCCAGCTGCCGCCGAGCCGCCACTTCCACATAGGCCGCGTCGTAGGCCGAGAGACGCCACCGCCTTGCCAGCGCCAAGAGCCTCGATTCGTCGTGGGCGCCATCGTGTTCGATGTGCATCTCGGCTAGGTCGGCAAGGGTTTGACGGGCATCCTCCGCGGAAAGCCGCCCTCGGCGTTCGTTGACGACCAATGCGTTCCACAGTTCGTAGCGCCAGATCCCGGGCACCACCGCGCCGTGCTCCACGGTCAAGCCCATCGCCCGCTCGGCGGCAGGATGTTCTTCATCGGCCAAGCACCACGCCAGCACGATGGAGTTGTCGATGACGATGGGGCTCAATGGCGGTGCCCTTCGTGAATGCTCGCCACAAGCTCCGCCAGGGGGGCTCCTTTGAGCCGTCGCCGACGGCTGCGAATACGATTGGCCGCCTGCTCGGCGCGTTCCTCATCGTCCGCCGCCACCGGCACCAGCCGGGCGACCGGGTGGCCGTGTTTGGTGATGGTTACGCTCTCGCCTCGCCGGACGCGCTCCAACAGCTTGGGAAGATGCGTCTTCGCTTGGTAGGCACCGACTGTCTCCATGTCGGAACTCCTTTAGACCAGAAACATCGACCAGTCTGGCCCGGCAACGGTCACGATGTCAACCGACCCGCATCGGAGGCGGCCAGATGGCGGCAGACTTCTCCATGTCCGCCAGCAACTGGCGATCGACAAGGCCCCTCTCGTCCAGCGACGCGCTACTTGGACACTAGCGGAAACTGCCGCGGATCTTCTATGGTGCGAGCGCCGAGATCGATGTCCAGATCCGGCCAGTAGAAGTGATTCGGGGAGGGTTCCACGACGTTGAAGATGCTGGCAACGCAGGCATCCTTGAACCAAGGGAAATCCTTGAAGGACATGAACATTTCTCTGTCTCGACAAAGCAGCCAGATGCCATGTCGAGAGACATTGGTAACTTCAACCTCCGAAGTGCTGGTGCCAAGCGGTTCTGATCTCATCTCGATGCTCCTTCACAATCGCCCTGGCCTGACGAAGCTGTCGGTCGGACAGGCCAAAGTTGTTCGCCAACGAAGCCTCCGCGTCAAGCCAGAACTTCGCTTCGCCGTCCGATGTCTCCACATGCACATGCGGGCGCGACTCCTCGCGCGAAAAGAAGAACAGGCGATAGCCACGCTCTCTGAGTATCGTAGGTGCCATTTGCCCTCATCGCTCCGTGGGTTGACTTTCGGCGCTGCCGACGGAAATCGCGCAACCCGCTTCGCCCGATTCCCTGCGCCTTGGCGACACCTCACGACTCATCCCTGTCCACGCCATACGTCACCCGTCCTTCCCGCACTTCCATCGGCTGCTTCAGCGCGTTCACGCTCAGATAGTAGTGCTTCACGGTGGTCACTTCGCGCCAAGCGTATTGCGCTGGGGCGCGGACGGGCTCTTGTAGCGTCGGTTGGTCGGCGCAGTTGGTCACCACGTACAGCCAGTAGCAGTCTGGGCGGTCTTCAGCCACGCGGCGTTCGTTCGGGGTGAGGAGCACGCTGCCGGTGGCGGCGGCGAGGCCCTTCACTTCGATCAGGCGCAGTTCGCCGGAGCGCGGGTCCAGGCTGGTGATGTCGTAGCCGAGGTTCTTCTGGTGGACGTCCTCCACTTGGCGGCCAAGGGCCTGCTCGTGCTCGATAGCCACGCGCATGGCGGTCGTCTCGGTTTCGGGATGCTGGCGCAGACGGCGCAGGTCCAAGCCCTCGCGTTCCGGGTGGGGCAGCACCAGCGCGCTGGCCAAGCGCTCCGGCCCTTGCAGGGTGATGGCGCGCTGGCGCTTGAGTTCGTCGCGGCGTTGGTCGCGCCGGGCCCAAGCCTCGGCGTGGCGCGAATCGGCCTGCGCCAGGCGGGCTTCGGCGCCGGCAACGCCCTGCTTCACATCGTCCGAAGCACGGCCGATCTCCGCGTCGGTCCGTTGCAGCACTTCGGTCAAGGATAGTTCCACGTGTTCGCCGATGCGCTCGGCCTCCGCTACGCGCTCCGCACGAACCTCGGCGATGAACGGCGCCAGGGCGTGTTCGTGCAGCCATGCGTTCGCCTCCGGCAGCGTGGCCACGGGCGGCAGCGGCGTCGGCGCGGTCGCCGGCGTCATGTTGCCGAGGATGTCCGGCTCGCGCAGTTGGGGTTCCACGCCATCGGCCAGCTCCACCGTGAACAGGCGTTCGTGGATGACGTGGCCGAGGCCGTCCACGGCCCGGGCACGGTAGAAGTCCAACCGCGCCGGCGCTTCGTGCGCCACGGAGTGGAAGCAGGCGCCTTTGGCGAAGGCGTCCTGGCCGATGTCCAGGCTGTGGCGGCGCAGGCTCTCGAACAGCGGATGGCCCGGCGTCACCCATTCCAAGTGGTGCTGCTCGGCGGTATCGCGGTCGGTGGAAAGGCGCGAATAGCGGTTCGCCAGTTCGGGTTGCTTCCAGTCGGGTTCCCGCTGGTACTTCCGAAGTTTCGCCGGCACGCGGCCCGGGTCGAAAGCGTGGGGCAGCCGGTTCACCGGGCGCAAGGAGAGGGCCGCGTCCTCGGCGCACTCGCGCATGAAGCGGGCGATGGTTTCCGGCACCACGCGCCGCTCCTGGGCCTTGGCGCGGCGTTCGGCGAGCATCGTCAGGTTCAGCTTCTTCGTGGCGAGGCCCTCCAAGGCGGTCTGGCAGATGGCGCGGAAGTGGCCTTCGTCCACGTCGCGCAGCAGGCGGTCTTCCAAGTCCGCATCACCGAGCCGGCCGGCGTAGTAGTCGCGCAGCACGCGCTCGACCTGCGCGGAAGGCAGCACTTCGCCCACCACGTTGAACACGGCGTCGTCGTCCAAGGCGTCGCGTATCTGCTGCAGCTTGTCCAGCAGGCGTTCGAGCACCCGGCCTTCGATGGTGTTGGCGGCTACGAAGTTGAAGATCAGGCAGTCCTCGCGCTGGCCGTAGCGGTGGATGCGCCCCATGCGCTGCTCCAGGCGGTTGGGGTTCCACGGGATGTCGTAGTTGAACAGGATGTGGCAGCACTGCAGGTTGATGCCCTCGCCGGCGGCTTCGGTGGCCACCAGTACCTGAACGGCGCCTTCCCGAAACTGCTGTTCGGCGTGCAGGCGCGTGCCCGCCTCGTCGCGGGAGCCGGGCCTCATGCCGCCGTGGATGCAGCCGACGGTGAAGCCCCAGGCGGTGAGTTCCTGCATCAGGTAGCGCAGCGTGTCGGTGAACTCGGTGAACAGCAGCAGGCGTTGCTCGGGATGCTCGAAGAAGCCCTGTTCCTGCAGGATCTCGCGCAGGCGGGCGAGCTTGGCCTCGGCGCCGGCGTCTTCCACGGCCTGGGCTTCCGCCGCCAGTTCGCGCAGCTGGGCGATCTCGTCGCGTACTTGCTCGGCGTTGCCGGCCAGCGTGATGGCGTCCAGCAGCTGCTCCAAGCGTTCGCGTTCGGCGTCCTCCATCTCGTCGAGTTCTTCGAGATCGGGAAGAGTAGGCGGGGCGGCGCCGGCGAGCGCCTGGGCTTGTTCTAGCCCGTCCGCCAAGCGCTTGGCGCGGTTCTCGAGGGAACGCCGCATGGCGTGGGTGCTCGACGCGAGGCGGCGCTGGTAGAGCGACATCAGAAAGCCCACCGCCCTCGCCCGTGGGTTGTCGCCGTCTGCCGCGGCGCGTCGGCTCTGATCCTTCACGAAGCGCGTCACCTTGTCGTAGAGCGCGAACTCCGCGCCTTCGATGTGGAACGCGGCGGTGCGCGGGATGCGCTTGGTGAACACCGGCTTCGCCGCCCACTGCCCGGCGTCGTCCTGGCTCGGGAAGTAGACCATCGCCTCCTTGGTGCGGCGCAGGTAGAAGGGCGCCCGGCGGCGTTCCATCGCCTGTTCGATGGACTTCACGTCCGCGTAGGCGTCCTGATCCAGCAGTTGCAGGAAGCGCGTGAAGCTGGCCGCGTCGCCCTTGTGCGGCGTGGCGGTGAGCAGCAGCAGATGGTCGGCGCTGTCGCGCAGCATCTCGCCGAGGCGATAGCGCTGGCTCTTGCGTTTCTGGTCCGCGGACATGCGGTGCGCCTCGTCGACGATCACCAGATCCCAGTGCGCCTGCTTGAGGCCGGGGAGGATGTCCTCGCGCTTGGCGAGGTCCAGCGAGGTGATCACTTGCTTCTGTTCCAGCCACTGGTTGACGCCGAACTGGTCGCGGATGTCGCCGCCCTTCAGCACTAGGAACTGTTCGTCGAACTTCTCCTTCAGTTCGCGTTGCCACTGGAAGGCGAGATTGGCCGGGCACGCCACCAGCACCCGCTCGACGAGGCCGCGCAGCTTGAGTTCGCGCACCAAGAGGCCGGCCATGATGGTCTTGCCGGCGCCGGCGTCGTCGGCCAGCAGAAAGCGCACAGTAGGCAGCTTCAGCAGATGTTCGTAGACGGCTTCGAGCTGGTGCGGCAGCGGATCCACCCGCGAGATGGAGAGGCCGAAGTACGGATCGAACTCGTAGGCGATGCCAAGGGCGTGCGCTTGCAGGGCGAGGCGCAGCAGGCGGCCATCGCCGCGGTACGAGCGCGCGGCATCGGCGATGGCGAGGCCGGCGATGTCCTCGGCGGTGAGCGTGACGCGGCGGAACCGCTCCGTGCGCGTGCCGACCAAGCCCACCGCCCAAGAGTCCGGCCCGGCGGAGCGCACGGTCTCCACGCGCATCGGTTCGGCGAACTGCGGGCCTGCGAGGGTCTGGCCTTCGGCGATGGGGGGCGCGGCGGTCACGGGGTGGTCCTTGAGCTCAAGCGAAGGGGGCGTGCGCCGTGATTCCGAGCGCAAGCAGTATACGGCGTGGCGTTTGCCGCGAGTACGCCGTGTTGGGGCTGGGTTCAGTGGTGGAACAGGCGCAGGCCCGTATGCACCATCGCGATGCCGTGTTCGCGGCAGGCCGCGGTCACTTCTTCGTCTCGGGCGGAACCGCCGGGCTGGGCGATGAAGTCCACGCCGTGCCATTTGGCTTCGTCCACGTTGTCGCGGAAGGGGATGAAGCCGTCGCTGGCCAACGAAACTCCGGACAGCCGGTCAACCCACTCCTGGCGTTCGCGGTCGCTCATCAGCGAGTACGGGAAGTCCATGGCCTCATTGAAGTCACGCAGATCCCTGGCCGTCAGGTGGCCTTCGACGTAGCGCACCCGCCAGCTGACGCGCTGCTGACGCGGCACGCCGCGCCGAAACTGGATGTCGAGCACATGGGGATGGCGTTGCAAGAACCAGGTGTAGGACTTGGCGCCGGCCAGCTTGGTGCAGTCCACGCGGGACTGCTGGCCAGCGCCGATGCCGATGGTCTGGCCGTCGAGCGCGTAGACCACGCTGTTCGACTGGGTGTACTTCGCGGTGACGGTTGCCAGCAGCAGATCGCGTTTGGCGTGCATGGTCAGTTCGCCGCACACCGGCCGCTTGAAGTCGTCGAGAACCACGCGCCGATCGTTGCGCCGCTGGGTGAGCTGGACGCCGAACACCTCGCGGCTCTCCATTGGCGGCGGCGAGTAGTCCGGGTTCGCCTCCAGCACCACGAAGCTGCCGTTCTTCTTCGCCGCCAAAGTCGCCAAGGCGTCTTCGTCGAAACCCGGCGCGATCACGCCGTCGCTGACCACGCCTTTCAGGTAGCTCGCCGTGGCCGCGTCCACCGGCTCGGACAGCGCCACGAAGTCGCCAAAGGAACTCTTCGCATCGGCGCCCCGGGCGCGGGCGTAGGCGATGGCCAGCGGCGTCAGCTGGTGGTCGGCGATCTCGTAGAGCTGTTGCAGATCGGCCGGCAGCGGCACGGCCACCGCCGCGCCGGCCGGCGAGACGTGCTTGAAGGAAGCCGCCGCCGGCAGCTGCAGCGCTTCGGCCAGTTCGCGCACCAGCTGCCAAGCGTTCAGCCCGTCCAGCATGTTGATCAGCGACGGCCTGCCGGAGCGCACACGCACCGCGCCGTTGTCGCCGGCGTCGAACTCGGCGGGCTGCTGATGCGGATTGCAGCCGTATCTTAGGCGAATGGGCACTGCTTACAGGGACAGTTCGCTGCCGGTGAGGCGTCGGTATGCCTCCAGGTAGCGAGACAGCGTGTTGTCCAGCACGTCGTCGGGCAGCTTGGGGCCTGGCGGCGTCTTGTCCCAGCGTCCGTCCGCGACCAGCGTTTCCAGATAGTTGCGCACGTACTGCTTGTCGAAGCTCGGCTGCTCGCCACCCGGCTGCCACTGGTCGGCGGGCCAGAAGCGCGAACTGTCCGGGGTGAAGAGCTCGTCGATCAGGATGGGCTCCGCGCCTTCGTCAACGGTGCCGAACTCGAACTTGGTGTCCGCCAGCAGGATGCCGCGATAGGCAGCGTAGTCGCGGGCGAGGCTGTACAAGCGCAGGGTGGTGTCGCGCAGCCAGGCAATGGTTTCTTCGCCGACGATGGCGGCGCCCTCGTCGAAGCTGATGTTCTCGTCGTGGCCGGTGTCGGCCTTCGTCGACGGCGTGAACAGGGGCTTCGCCAACAGATCGCCGTTGTCCAGCCCCTCCGGCAACGCGATGCCGCAAACGTGGCCGCTGCGCTGATAGTCCTTCCAGCCGCTGCCGGCCAGATAGCCTCGGGCGATGCACTCCACCGGCAGCACCTTGGCGGCTCGGCAGAGCATGATGCGCCCGGCAAGAAGGTTCTGCTCGGCCGCGCTCAAGCCGGGCACGTCGGCGGGGTCCGTGGACAGCAGATGGTGATCGACGACGCCGGCGAAGTGGTCGAACCAGAACTTGGAGATCTGCGTAAGCACCACGCCCTTGCCGGGCGGGCCGTTGGCCAGCACGACGTCGAATGCGCTCACCCGGTCGGTGGCGACGATCAGCAGGCCGCGTTCGCCGTCGGCCAGCTCCACGTCGTAGATGTCGCGCACCTTGCCGGTGCGCTTGTTGGGCAGGCTGAGGTCGGTCTCCATCACCAACGGCGCCACGTTTCCTCTCCTCTTCCGGTTCTGCTTGCCTGTTCTGCGGACTTGGCTAGTACGCGCTGCTGCCGCCGTCCGCCTTGTACACCGAGCCGGTAATGAACGCCGCATCGTCGCTGGCCAGAAACAGCATCACCTTGGCGATATCCAGCGGTTGCGCGTAGCGCCCCAGGGGAATCGACTGCGCGATGCGCTGCCGCGCGGCCGCGGGATCGTCCGGCGACATGCCGCGCTCCAGGCTGCGCATCATGCGGGTTTCCACCGGCGCCGGATTGACGGTGTTGACGCGGATGTTCGCCGCCGCGCACTCCCGGGCCGCGGCGCGCATCAGGCCGATGACGGCGTGTTTGCTGGCGCCGTAGGGTGCGATGTTCGGCGTCGGCGTCAAGCCGGCGACGCTGGAGGTGATGACGATGCTGCCACCACCGCGCCGGGCGAGGTGCGGGATGCCGTACTTCAGCCCCAGCCATACGCCCTTGACGTTGACCGCCAGCACGCGGTCGAAGTCCTCCTCGTCCATGTCCACGATGGGTGCCACGGCGCCTTCGATGCCGGCGTTGGCCAGGAACACGTCGACGCCGCCGTAGCGCTCGCTGGCGTCGGCGAACATGCGTTGGTTGTCGGCCGCCCGGGCGACGTCGGCAACGCACCGGCCAACCCGATTGCTGGCGATGTCCGCCACGGCGGCATCCAGCGCGTCCGCATCGACGTCCACCGCCAGCACGTTCGCGCCTTCCTCGGCGAACAGCGCCACCGCCGCCCGGCCAATGCCGCCCGCCGCGCCGGTGACAACGACGGTTTTGCCTTCCAGACGTGCCAGACGCGCCATGCCCAGCCCCTGCGTCGAATCGAACGGCAAGATTGCGCGACTTCAATTCCGGCTGCAAGCCTTCCCGCAAAACCCGCCCTACAGTTCGCCCGCTCCCTGTCGAACGATCTCCAGCTGCCCGCTGGTGAGATCAACCACCGTCGTCGCCTGTACGCCGCCCGTGCCGCCATTCACGATGACGTCCACGGCATGTTCCAGCACGCCGCGACGCTCCTCGACGTCCGTCACCGGCAGGTCTTCGCCGGGCAGGATCAAGGTCGTGGACATCAGCGGCTCGCCAAGCGCCGCGAGCAGGTGCTGGGCGATCGGGTGGTCGGGCACGCGCAGCCCTATGGTTTTGCGCTGCTGGTGGAGCAGGCGACGCGGCACGTCCCGGGTGGCTGGTAGCACGAACGTATAGGGGCCGGGCAGGTAGTGTCTGACGATTCGGTAGCTGGTGTTGTCCACCCGCGCATAGGTGGCGAGTTCGGAGAGGTCCCGGCAAGCGAGGGTCAGCAAGTGGTCGCGGGGCAGGCGCCGCAGATTGCGAATCCGCTCCACCGCCGTCTTGTCGCCCAAGTGGCAGCCAACCGCGTAGGCGGAGTCGGTGGGATAGACGAGAACCCCGCCGCCGCGGACGATTTCCGCAGCGCGTTCGACAAGCCGCCGCTGCGGGTGGGTGGGATGGACGACGAAGTACTGGCTCATGCTGGGCGGCGACGTCTGGGCAACTTGGCGTTGGTGCCGTCGCCGCGGCCTTGAGCGCTATCGAGGCTTGCCGCCTTTGACGACGATGCGGTGCATGAAGCGAGGCTCGTCGTAGTCCGCGACGGCGTAGTGCATCACCGAGCGGTTGTCCCAAAGCACCAGGTCGTGCAGCTGCCAGCGATGGCGGTAGACGAACTCTGGCCGAGTGGCATGGGCGAGCAGCTTGAACAACAGACGCTCGCTCTCGTCGGGCGCCAGGTCGACGACGTGCTTGGTGAAGTCGGCGTTGACGTACAACGCCTTGCGTCCGCTCTCCTCGTGGGTGCGCACCGCCGGATGGACGGAATCTTCGACGTCGGGGCCGAACACCTTGCCGGTGTGGAACGCCTCGAGCTGCGAAATGCGGTCGCGCGTCTCTTCGTCCAGGGTCTCGAAGGCGAGGTGCTGATTGGCAAAGGCCGTGTCGCCGCCGGAAGCAGGCAGACGCATGGCGTGCAGGCCGCTGATGATCGGCGGCGTCGGGTGCCAGGACATGTCCGAGTGCCAGCCGCGGCCGAACGGGTGTGCCCCCGGGGCGAACTTGAACTGGCGGCCTTTGCTGCCGATCCACTGCACGTAGTCGGTGTCCTTGTGCTTGGTGGCCGGGTGGGTCAGCAGCTCGCCCCAGCGGCGCCCGAAACGTTCCAGTTCCAGCGCCGTCAGCCGCTGGTTCGGCAGCACCAGCACATGGTGCCGCAGCAGCAGGCCGCGCAGTTCGGCGATGTCGGCGTCGCGCTCGCAGGCGAGATCCACGCCTTCGACCCGCGCCCCCAGCGCCGGGCTGGCCGGGTGGACCGTCATGGTTGCTTCCAAGGCTGCTTCGGCCATTGCTCTCTCCTGTCTTCGCGCTGTTCGATGCGGCTATCGTCCGGCGTCTTGCTCGGCTGCGTCAAGCGCCTTCTTCTGCAAGGAGGCATCCTAGACGCGAACGTTGCCCGGCCTAGGCGAGGACCGGTTCGCTCACCACGCCGTCGTCGACGAGCGCCCGGCGGCGTTCGTCGTCGTAGCCGAGTTCGCGCAGGATTTCCTCGGTGTGTTCGCCAAGCTGCGGAGCGCCGTGGCGCATTTCCGGCACCGTCCCCTCGAAGCGCGCCGCGTTGCGCGCCTGGCGCAGTTGCCCGGCGTGGCGATGTTCGGTCTCGACGACGATGCCCGCGGCCTGCACTTGCTCGTGGCGCACCATCTCGCTGCGGGTCAGCACCGGTGCGCACGGCACCCCTGCCTCTTCGAGAATCTTCAGCCAGTCTTCCGCCGACCGCGCCAGCAGCGCTTGCTGGGTGAGTTGCAGTCGTTCGTTGGCGTGGCGATCGCGGCCCGCGGGGGTTTTGAAGCGCTCGTCTTCCAGCCACTCGGGGTGCCCCACCGCGTGGCAGAGGCCGCGCCACTGCGCGTTGCTCATCACCGAGACGCTGATGTAGCCGCTCGCGGTCTCGTAGATGAGGTCGATGAAGGTAGCGGCGGCGGCAACGTCCACTTCCTTGCCGACGAACGTCTGCCCGCCCATGTCGGACGACCACATGAAGGCGACCACCGCGTCGAGCATCGACAAGCGCACGTGCTGGCCGGTGCCGCTGCGTTCCCGGGCAAACAGCGCCGCGCTGACGGCCTGCGCCGCGGTGATGCCGGTGAGCTTGTCCGGCAGGATGGTGCGAATCAGCCTGGGCCGGGCGGAGTCGGAACCGGCCTGAACCGTGGCGAGGCCCGAGAGCGCCTGGATGATGGGATCGTAGACCGGCTTGTGCGCCAGCGGCCCGGCTTCGCCCCAGCCGCTCATCGACACGTAGACGATGTCCGGCTTCACTGCTTTCAGGTCGTCGTAGTCGAGACCCAGCCGCGCCATCACGCCGGGGCGGAAGTTCTGCACGAAGACGTCCGCCTGGCACGCCAGATCGAGCACCACCTGGCGGCCGGCAGCGGACTTGGCATCGACCGAGATCGAGCGCTTGTTGCGGTTGTTGTTGACGAAGGCCGCCGAGAAGTGCCGCTGACCGTAGCCCGCCCGCCGCACGTGGTCGCTGCGCAGCGGCGCCTCCACCTTGACGACGTCGGCGCCTTGGTCGGCGAGGATCATGGTGCCGTAGGGACCGGCGATCATCGTCGTGAAGTCGATCACCTTGACGCCGTCGAGAGGCCCCGGCATTGGCTAAGCTCCTTGGCTTGACTTGGAAAGCGCCCCGTTCGGCGGGGCGCGGAAACTACATCGTAGCGCACTGCCGATGGCTGCGGTCGCAGCAGAACCCCTTGCCTTGCACGTCGAAGCACTGCAAGCCGCTGGTCATCGGCACCACCCTGGGGATGGCGTCTTGAATGTAGGCTGGCGAGACGCAGTAGAAATCCCGCGAGCGCGGCCGCATCTGCTTCGACTTCGGCGCGATCACCGGGCGCACGTCCATCCAGTTGCGGCGCATCTTCTCCACCACCTGGTTGCAATTGGCGCCCACCCCCACGCCCCAGGTGAAACCACCGCCTCCCGGCGAGCCGCCGATGCTCACGGCGCCCGAGGTGCCGGAGAACAGCGCACCGGCAGCGAGCACGACGGCTGCGGCGACGCGACGGGGACGAACTTGCAGGGCGATGCTCATCATGGTGGCCTCCAGCGTATCGGATCAGTCGTGCCGTCGAGCGGCGCGACGCGACTCACTGCACTCAAGTACCACGAGTATCGACGCACCGCAAGCCAAATCGAGGTGGTCCAGGGCGCCGGCGTGACGGTTCGTCGACACGCGATGCCAGCGCAGCCTCCAATACAGGACGTGGACGCCGCGCTTTGCGACGTCCGGGATCGACGACGCCGGCGAACTCGATCCGCCGAGGACCCAGCGCCGAGCGACGCCGCAGCCGCGCCACCACGCAAGACGACGGCAAGTGTGGGAACCTTGACCAGCATGTAGCGACCGCACGGTCTGTCAGCGATTGACTCCGGCGCCGGCAGAGCGGCGTATGATGATGGGTGTCCAAGCGTTGAGGACGCCTCGACATGCCGTTCCCCCACGATCCCAAGCTCCGAGGGCTCGCCGCGGCGCTTTTCCATAGCGACATCCCCCCTTGGGAGTACGACATTCGCGCCGTTCCGCCCGGCACGGAGCCTTTGCGGGTATCGGACTGGCACCGCAGACACGGCAGGGCCAACGACGAGTCCGGAAGCATGGAACGGACCGCCGAGGCGCGAATCAGGCCGATGACGAAGGTGCCCGAGCGTGACTGACGAGCCCTTGGGGCCGGGCTTCGACACTGTGACTTTGACTCGGCCGACGCCGCGCAAGCTCGTGTGCTTGTGGATGGAACAGGCCGGATTGCGCACGGTGCTGCTGCCTACCGTATGGGAGCAACTTGCGAGCACCCGCAAGGACAAAGTCGGCGTCAACGCGGCCTCTTGGCGGCGCGTGCGTACGCACCGAGACGCCCCATTCAGGTGGCTGGAACTGGACGACGAGCAGCGCGAAGCGGTAGAGGATGTGCTGCAACACTTCACCGAGCCGTGTTTTCCCAGGCTTGTGGCGGATCAGATACCTGACGACGCCGATGCGAACATCATCGCGGAAGCGCTGGTCGTCGGCACGGACGTGTTGGTGACGCAGGACATCAACTCGATCAATCACGACGAGATCAACTTCGTGATCGAAAAGCGGCTAGGGGCAAACTCGGGGTTTGTTCTCACCGTGGACAGAGCGCTTGCGCGAGCTTTTCCCGGGGGAGAGCCGGCGGACCACCTGCTGATGTTGGCTTTGGCCACCATCGCTCCAGCCGCGCATCACGAGTGGGCGATTGACGACGCCCACTCGGACTTCTCGAATCTGCTTCAGGCGCTCGCGGGGGCCAATGTCAGAGACACGGCGGAACGGCTGGAAGTGCGATGGAATCAATGCTGCGGTTTGCAGCGGCTGCTAGAGAAATCGCGGATGGTTGCGGAAAACTCTTGCGCGATGCGGTTCGAGCGCATGCGCACAGAGTGGCAGCGTGAAGCAGCCCGACACGGGCGTCCAGCGCAAGGCCGCAAGGAGTAAGGAGCACTGGCGATGACTGTGGACATCCCGATACTGCACCTGTGCCGACCCCTTCGATCACCAACTCGCAGGTTTAAGGAGGCACTGTGTTGTTTGAACTCGTGGACAGTCAGAGCACACATGATCTGCCCGCCTTTCTCAACTCCAGTGGCGGTGGAGCTTGTCCGCCAAGTCGACGATGAGTTGTGCATGGGCGATCCGAGTACGCCACCGTTCCGGCACCCCCTCCAGCCCGTAGTAGGCACCGGCGATCTGTCCGTGGATCGCCGCCGTGGTGTCCGCATCGTCGCCTAGGTTCACCGCCAGCAAGCATCCCGCCTCGTAGCTGTCGGCCTGCGAGAAGGCCCACAGCGCGGCCTCAAGAGCCTGCACCACATAGCCGCCTCCCTTGATATCTGGGGGCGTTCGGCGTTTGAAGGAGCCCGATGCGACCTCGGCCACTTCGGCGCACAGAGGCTGCTCGTCCCACAAGCGGTCGGCAGGTGCGTACTGCGCCGATAGCAATACCTCCCTCGACTCGCCTCGCACTGCCCCGACGATCAGGCCGCCGAAATATCGACAGGCGTCTATGCACGTCTCGGCGCCATGCGTTGTCCGCGAACTCTCGCCGCTCATGGCGACGGCGTGCGAAGGTTCTGCCGCGAAGAACAGGGACACAGGTGCCAAACGCATGAGGCTTCCGTTGCCCGCGGCCCAGGCGTCCGTCGAACCTGCGAAGGGTTCGTCGGTGTCGAGGAACCGCTGCAGCGCCGCCTGAACCGTGTTGCCGATGTCGAAGCAGCGGCCGTTGCTCGCAAGGTGCCCTTCCTGCCACCAGCGGACGTACCGCTGCATCTGGTCCCGGGCGTCGAAGCCGTCGCAGTTGGCCAGGCTCTCAGCGAGGCACAGCGCCATCGATGTATCGTCGGTCCACTCGCCGGCAGCCAAGTCGAAGGGGCCGCCACCGACCATGTCCGTAACCGGCTCGAAGGTGCCGGGAAGCTCGAACTCGACCGTCGTGCCGACTGCGTCCCCAACTGCCAAGCCGACCAAGCAGCCGCGGTATCGAGACTGGACGTTCACTGGCCAGCGCTCCAACCAAGAACAAATCGCTTTTGGTCTTGCGTCTCCGGTGATTCTCTGCGGGCAGACTTCGGGCAGGACTCCCACAGCCGGCGCAACTGTGCGAGACCGTCTGCGCCGCCGCTGCCATGCCGAGCCAGCCAGCAGCCGATCACAACGCCGGTTCGCCCGACGCCGCCCTAGCAGTGAACGTAGACGACACGGCCGGCAGCCAGATGACTGTCGATGGCATCCAATGCCCGCTCGCACACGGCCGTCTCCGGCACCGACACGTCGGGAGCGGTGGCTTCGCGCTGTCGTCGCCGCCCGCTGGTGGTGCTGCTCGACGAAGCCCACACGCTGGACCTGGACGTCGGCAGCGCGCTCCTGAACGCGAGCCAAGAGGTTCGCGGTGCCAGAGCGCCGTTTCTGCTCGTGCTCGCCGGCACGCCGGGGCTGCCGACGCGCTTGGATGCCATGAACGCCTCGTTCTGGTCGCGCCTGGGCGAAGGCGAGCTCGGCATCGGGCGCCTCAGCGAAAGGGCGGCCAAGCAGGCCCTTGTCGAGCCCTTGGAAGCGCACGGCGTGGACATCGACGCCGACGCGCTCGCGCATGTGGTTGCGCAAAGCCAGCGCTATCCGTACTTCATTCAGCTTTGGGGCGACGCGCTGTGGCAGCGGCATCTGGCATCGGGCGCGACCGCCATTGCGCGTGAAGATGCCGATGCCGTGCAGCCGACCGTGGCGGCGCGAGTGGCGAACTACCACCAGCGGCGGTTCGCGGAGTTGGAGTCCGAGTGCCTGATACCGGTTGCTGCCGCGGTGGCGCGGCTGTTCGTTGAACGCGATGCCGTCGCGGCCTCCAATCAGGACGTGGACGACGCCCTTGCGGCATCCGGCATCGACGACGCCGGCGAACGGTACGCCCAGCGGGAAGCGCTCAACCGCTTGGGCTACGTTTGGCGGCCGCCCGACCAGCAAGCCCCGTTCCGCTGGTATGCTGGCATCCCGTCGCTGATGACCCATGTGCTGAGAGAGGCTGCGTGATGGGCTGCAACTTGCCTAATCGGTTGAACGGCGCTGCGCGGCGTGGCTTGGCCATCCTGGGGCTGTCCTGGTCGGCCTTGCCGGCGGTCGCGGCTGAAGAAGCGGCGCCGATGTCTTCCTTGCCACCCGAGGCGGCCTACGGCCATTACGCCGTCGGCGTGGCGACCGGCTTCGCGGTGGACGCCTTGGCGCACCTCGATCCGTGGAACGGCTTCTACGGCAGCGCCGACTACCAAGCCCTGCTGCGCCGCATCGACGCCAGCGGCCAACGCCGCACCGTCATGTTCCAGCTCTGGTACCCGGTGCCGCCGTCGCCGGAGAGCCAATGGCAGGAGCGGCAACGCAGCCCGCTTCCGGCGGCTAATGGCCGACGCGCCAACTACCACGACTTCTTCTTCCGCGATCCGCACATTGCCGTGCGCCGCACCATCGCCGGCATGGCCGCGGCCGAGATCACCCAAGTGCGGCCCGGCGGCGCGCTGGCGGAGATGTCCGAGGCCGATCGGCAAGCCGCTCTTTCCAGCATCGGCGGGCACATCCTGGAGACGCCGCAAGGCGCTTGGCAGGACGCGACTGCTGCGGAAGGCCGGTTTCCGGTGATCCTGGTGGCGCACGGCTTGGGTGGCAACCACGCGATGTGGGGAACCTTCGCCGAGTTCCTGGCCTCCCACGGCTACATCGTGGCGGCGCCCACCTTCGTCAGCGACGGCACGCTGCCGCTGGTGTTTCACGACGAGGACTCGCCCTTCCGCAACCAGCGCGAGTGGGCGGAAGTGGCGGCGGCCCACGAGCAGCTGTCCAACGAAGCGAAAGTGGTGCCGTACTTCCACCGGCTGCTGTTCAACGGGAACGCCGACCCCGCCAAGCGCAAGGCCGTGCCCGGCGGCGTCGAACGCGCCACCACGATGATGCGCAACCTGTTCCGCCAGCGCCTCGGCGACGTGGCGCTGATGCTGCGCACCGTGCTGAGCATGGGCATGGACGAACCGGCTTGCCGTACCGCGCTGGCTTCGATGGGCGCCACGAGCGCCGCCCGTCCGACATCGAACAGTTACTTGTGCGATCTGCTCAACGGTCGCATCGATGCCGAGAACGTCGGTGCCGCCGGCCACTCGCTGGGTTCCATGACCGCGCAGCTGGCCGCCAACCACCTGCCGATGGTCGACGCCGCGTTCGGCCTCAACAACGCGCCGCCGTTCAAGTGGACGCCGGAGGAGATGCTCGGCGGCGGCGAGGGCGGCGTGCGCAAGCCGCTGCTGCTGATGGTGGGCGACGAGGACGCTTTCGTGCAGAGCATCTTCATCGGCCTGTTCACCACCGCCGTCCGATCCGCGGGCGGCGATGCCGAGCAGGCGTTCCCGCTGGCAGCGGAGCGCGCCGCCCCGGACCGGATGACGAATCCACAGCCGGTGGCGCTGAGCGGCTGGCAACGCGCCCGCTCGGACCGCTTCCTGGTGATCGTCCGCGACGTCGGCCACGACACCTTGGTGAACGAAGCCGCCCGCCTGTTCCCCTGGCCAGCCTTCGTGCGCGGCGAACTGCCTTTCGGGCAAGACCCCGGCCGCACCCGCAAAGCCACCGGCGAGGCAGCCTTCGCGCCAGAACCGCCGGTCGGCGAACGCTACGACGAGCTTGGCTGGACGGTGTACGACGACGGCCATCAAGCCTACCTCCCCCACGTCGTCCGCGACTGGTACGCGCTGGCCTGGTTCGACTGGCACCTGAAGGGCGACGACGCGGCCCGGGCCCGCTTGGCCGCCGCCGACCCGTTCGGGGAGCGCACCCATGTGCGGAAGGAGATGCGGTGAGGGGAACACTGGCCGTTGCCTCGTGCGGACAGACGATGCTAGTGTCCGTACGGCGTTGAGGATGGCCAGACGGAACCAGCGATGCGCTTGTTGACGGCAGGGATCGACTCGGAGTTCGCACGTGTCCTCAAGGACAAGCGAGTACAGCGCGTAGACATCGCTACGGCTTGGGCCACCGAAGGCCCGGGGCTGGATGCACTCGAAAGAGCGGTCAAGCAGCGGGAGGTACGGGTTCGTACGCTGGTAGGGGTAGCCGGCGGTCACACGACACCAGATGCCTTGAAGAGGCTGTGCAAGCTCGGCAAAGTACGGTTGGTCGAAGGCCATGGCCTGTTCCACGTCAAGCTCTACCTGTTCCACAAAGCCAGCACTTCGTCCGCGTGGATCGGCAGCGCTAACTTCACCGGCCCGGGATTCGAGAAGAACGAGGAGGCGCTCCTCAAGACGACCGATACGGCAGAGGCCGTAGATTGGTTCGAGGGCCGATGGAAAGAAATCGATGCCGAATGGTCACGCCAACGGTTGAAGGAGTACTGCAAGACGTGGAAACCGCCCACCACACCCCCGCCTGACGATATTGACGAGCCGAACGCACATAGGGACGATGTTGACGACAGGATCGTCTTCGTTCAGAAGGGGAAACGCCCTCTGCCTCGTGTCGAAAGAGCTGCCAAAGGGAAGAACCTATCGGGTACAGTCAGGGTTGCCGGCAAGAGCTACTCGTATGAGTCCGCGCAGGAAGCGCAGAAACTGGTGTTCGATGAACTGCAGAGAAGGGACAAGAGCTTTCTTCGTCGCTGCAACAAGGACTCTAAATTCCACCGGAAAACGACGCATTTCATTGCGCGGAGCAGAGAAGGTCTAGGTGGTTCAAAGCGCAACCAGAGATACGCACAGCAAATTGGAAGTGGGTGGTGGATGGCAACCCAGACTGATACACCAAAGAAGTGGAAGCTCATACTGTGGGCTGCTAAAATTGCTGGACTGCGAGTAGACGTAGAAGGTGAGTGTTGGAGGCGCGAAGGCTACAGCTGTGACGTGGGGTTCTGACTCTGCATCGCCGCGTATCCATGACCCAGCGAACCGACCTGTTTCACGCATGGTTGCCGCTGGCTCCCGTGAGCCGACCGTTCGACCTGCACGACGCAGAGTCGCCCGCGCTCGCAAAGAGTGCCCAGCGCCTGTTGCAGGGCGTCCATCGCGCAGAAGTAGCCAAGCTGCGTGTAAAAAGTAAGGCGGCCGGGGAAGCTCTGGAAGGCGGAAGCGAAGTCGCGTGAGAAAGTTGGGTTTTGACGGCTCTGCGTAGCCCGTCATCCAATGTGGCCAGACGACATGCAATGACAGCTCCTCTCGCAATCGTCCAAGCCTGCGAACAGGCGTCATCAACCCCTGCGCCCGTCGTTCAGGAACGCCCCTGCCTGTTCGCGGACCGCGTTGGCGCTTGGTTCATCGCGTCGAGGTCGAGCGAGTATCGGAAAGCACACGGCCTCTATTTGACGCCGGTGCCGGTGGCGGACTTCATGGCCACGCTCATCGAGGCTCGGCGGCGCTACGGTGCGGCTGCTCGACCCAGCGGCGGGGGCAGGCGTGCTGTGCTGCGCCGCAGCAGAGCGACTGGTCAGCCGTTGCAGTGCGCCGGGGAGCATAGAACTGGTCGCGTACGAGAGCGACCCCGATCTGTGCGGCCCGTTGGCCACGGTGCTCGAATACTTGGCGGAGTGGTGCCGCAGTCGGGGTGTCCTACTGACAGCGCGAATCGAGAGCAAGGACTTCGTGGTTGCCCACGCTGGAGCGCTGCAGTCTGTTGGCGACTTGCTTCCCTCGAACTCTCCAACCGCGAACTTCGATGCCGTCATCGCCAATCCGCCGTACTTCAAGATTGGTCGCAACGATCCTCGCGCTTTGGCGGTTTCCAGCGTCGTGCATGGCCAGCCGAACATCTACGCGCTGTTCATGGCCGTGGGCGCGGCGTTGTTGCGTCGGTCGGGGGAGTTCCTCCAAATCGTGCCGCGCAGCTTTGCTTCCGGGCCCTATTTTCGGCAATTCCGCTCCGTCTTCTTCGACCTCATAGAACCAACGGTCGTCCACGCGTTCGACTCTCGGCGAAGCGCGTTCAGGCGCGACGACGTGTTGCAGGAGAACGTCATTCTCGCTGGGCGCAGGCGAGACGGCTGGCTTCAAGACGATCAGCAAGGCGAGGCGGTGATTTCTTCCAGCCAGGGCGTTGCGGACATCGGCAGCCCGACGCGCCGCCGAGCGCCGCTGGCCACCGTGCTCCATCCAAGCGACCGGCACCAAGTGCTGCGGGTGCCGCTGTCGGACGACGCTGCTGCGGTGCTGGCGCTGGTGGATGGCTGGCCCTGCACCTTGGCGGACCTCGGGCTGGCCATCTCCACTGGCCCGGTGGTTCCGTTCCGCGCCGCGTCGGCGGTTTGCGCCAGCGGCGACGTGCCGGATACGCATGCGCCCCTGCTGTGGATGAACCACGTTCGCCCAATGCAGGCGACTTGGCCGTTGCGACGACGCAAGAAAGAGTACGTCCTTTGCGCCGGCGCCGAACACCTGCTGCTCAAGAACTGCAACTACGTGCTGATTCGCCGGTTCAGCGCCAAGGAAGAGAAACGGCGCCTAACGGCGGCGCCATACGTTGCCAAACAGTTTCGCTTCACGGCGCTCGGTTTGGAGAACCATCTCAACTACGTCCACCGTCCCAAGGGCGTCCTGTCCGAGGACGAGTGCTGGGGCTTGGCCGCGCTCTACAACAGCCGCCTGCTTGACAGCTACTTCCGCTGTATCAACGGCAACATCCAGGTCAGCGCGACGGAACTGCGCGCCATGCCTCTGCCTACTGCAAGCGCGATCACGGCTCTGGGCCGCCAAGTGAGGCACATGGCCAATCCGTTGCGACATTGGACGACGCGGTCATGGCAATCGCCGCGCCACAGACAGAGGGGCAGACGACTCTTGGCAAGCGTTGAAGAGGCGCAGGAAGTTCTCAAGGCGCTCGGCATGGCGCCGCCGCAACACAACCGCATGGCCGGGCTCGCCGCGGCGCTTTTCCATAGCGACATCCCCCCTTGGGAGTACGACATTCGCGCCGTCCCGCCCGGCACGGAGCCGTTGCGGGTGTCGGACTGGCACCGCAGACATGGCAGGGCCAACGACGCATCGGGAAGCATGGAACGAGTAGCCGAGGCGCGAATCAGGCCGGTAACGAGGGTGCCCGAGCGTGACTGACGAGCCCTTGCCGGCGGTCGCCGCTGACGGAATGCCTTGCCCAATCGCAGATCAGCAACGCAAAGTGTCGTGGAGAAAGGCAATCAAGGTCTGTCATGGTCTCGTCCACGATCACCTCGAAGGGGCAAACGACGCTCCCCAAGTCCGTTCGCCAAGCGCTGGGAGTGACGGTCGGGGATCGGGTGTGCTACGTCATGTACGGTAACGCAGTCCGGCTTCTGCCAGTGCGGCCCATTGGCCGATTGTTCGGTGCGCTGAAGCACGACGGCCCGCCCCTGTCCCTGGAAGACATGGAGCGAGGCATTGCGGAGGGAGCGTGTGAAGAGCATGCGGCGGCAGTGACGGTCAACAGACCAGGTCCCCCCCCCCCCCCGTTGGCGCAGCGCGGCCGCATTCGGCTCACCGAGAGGCGTCGGGAGCTGAAACGGACGTGGCAGGAGAGGCTGTCGCGAAGTGATCGCGCTGGACACCAACGTCCTTGTCCGCTATTTGGTTGACGGTGACGCAGAACAGGTACAGGCTGCCCGGACGCTCCTTGAAAGTCTCGCCGCCGAGCATCCCGCGTTCATCTGCCGCGAAGTAATGATCGAACTTGCCTGGGTCCTGTCGCGCCAGCGGCGCACTGTGCCGGCATCCCTGCCGAAGACGCATGAACCCAACTTGATTTCATCTGTGCAGCTGCTGGACAGCCGGAACCGCCAGCCAGCCTTTTGGCGGCGGGGCGTCCGCCGGGGCCATGTGGCCGATGGCGTGGACCTGCTCGCCAGCGGCGGTTAGCTCCTTCGCCACCGCGGGGGCCAACTCGGCGTCCACCGCCAGCACGAAGCCGATGCCGAGGTTGAAGGTGCGCTGCATTTCTCGCGGGTCGATGTTGCCGGCCTGTTGCAGGAACGCGAATACGTCCGGTTGGCGCCAGGCGTCCATGTCGATGTGGGCGGCCAGGTGCGCGCCGAACATGCGCGGCAGGTTGTCCAGGAAGCCGCCGCCGGTGATGTGGCTCATGCCGGTGATGCCGCCGATGCCGTCGAGGACGCGGCGTACCGGCTTCGCGTAGATGCGCGTTGGCGACAGCAGGCGGTCGAGCAGTTCGCCGCTTGGGGCTTGCGCCTGGTCGTCCAGGATGCGGCGTATCAGCGAGTAGCCGTTGGCGTGGGGGCCGCTCGA
The DNA here is from genome assembly GCA_965199875.1 of Candidatus Azotimanducaceae bacterium. GTDB lineage: Bacteria > Pseudomonadota > Gammaproteobacteria > Pseudomonadales > Azotimanducaceae > VXYL01. The sequence goes on from OZ241346.1 coordinate 2,774,826, forward strand.
CGCCAGGCCCAGCAACACGTCGCCGGCGGCAACGCGCTCGCCGCCGACGATTCGCTGGCGTTCCACCACGCCGACGCAGAAGCCGGCCAGTTCGTAGTCGCCCGGGCGGTGGAAGCCCGGCATTTCCGCCGTCTCGCCTCCGGCGAGGGCGCAGCCGGCCAGTTCGCAAGCCCGGGCGATGCCGACTACGACCCGCTCCGCCACGTCCACGTCCAGAACGCCGGTGGCGTAGTAGTCCAGAAACAGCAGCGGTTCGGCGCCGGCCACCAGCACGTCGTTGACGCACATCGCCACCAGGTCTTGGCCGATGCCGTCGTGGCGGTGGTGATCGATGGCGAGGCGCAGCTTGGTGCCGACGCCGTCCGTGCCGGCTACCAGCACCGGCTCCTCGTAGCGCTCCGGCAGGGAACACAGGGCCGCGAAGCCGCCCAGTCCGCTCAGCAGCTCCGGGCGTCTGGTCCTTGCCACTGCCGGCTTGATGCGCCGCACCAGTTCGTTGCCGGCGTTGATGTCCACGCCGGCGTCCCGATAGGTGAGCCCGCTCTTCGTGTTGGCCAATTCCCTGCCGTTCATGCCGCTTTGCGTACGGTTCAGTTTAAGCGCCGCTGCCACTATCGTTAAACTTGCTTCAATGCTCTTGCCAACCACCCTAGCCATGCCGTTCGCCGCCCGCGCCAGTCTTGCGCTCTGCCTTGCCGTCGGCAGCGTCTCGGCGGTGGCCGCGGAAGTGGTCGACTGGCTGTACGACGTCGAGATTCGGGTGGCGTCCCAAGCGGATGCCGAGCGCAGTCGAGCGGCCCGGGAGGCGCTCGCCGAAGTGCTTGCCCGGGTGACGGGCATGGCGGAACTTCCGCAAGTTCCGCAGGTGGCGGAAGCCTTGCGGCGGCCGGAACGCTTCTACGCACGCTACGAGTACAGCAAGCGGCTGCTGGTGGCGCGAAAGGGCAAGTCGGCAGTGCCAGCGACGTTCTTGCAGCTGCGCTTCGAGGCGGCCGCGGTGCTGGACATGCTGCGCACCGCCGACCTTCCGGTCTGGGTGGCCAATCGGCCTACCCTTCTCGCTTGGGTTGCCGTGCAGCGCGACGGGCGGCGCTCGCTGATCTCCGCCACCAGCGCCAGCGAGCTGGCCACCGGATTGCAGCGACGCGCCCGGAAGCGCGGCTTGAAACTGCTGCTGCCGCTCTTGGACTTGCAGGACTCCGCACTGGCCGCGAACGCGGTTTGGGGCTTGTTCTGGGAAGACATCCATGCGGCTTCCGCCCGCTACGCGCCGGATCTGCTGCTGATAGGCCGTGCCGTGGAGGGTGTCGAAGGCAACTGGACGGCGGATTGGCAACTGCGTGTACTGGAAAGCCACAGCCGCGTCGCGATCTACGACGGCGCGGCCGTGGCGGCGCCGCAAAGTCAGCTTGACGGCTTTGCCGAATCGTTCGGCCACCGTGCGGCAAGCGCTCGCGAGACGGCGCTGGCAGCGTTGGACGGCGCCGCCGACGCCCTCGCCGACCGTTTTGCCGTGCGCGGCACCCTGGGGAGCATCCCGGTCGTGGTGCGCGGCGCGCAGACCGTGCGCGGCTATGCGTCCCTGCTGGCGCACCTCAAGTCCCGGGAGTTCATCGAGCGCGTGGACGTGGACGCGGTGCAGCCGACGACGCTGGCCTTGCGTCTGCACTCGCGCTCGAACCGCGAGCAGCTGCGCAAGCTGCTGTCGATGGGCGAACAGCTGGTGGTGGAGTCCATGCCGGATCAGCCGCTGGCCGTGTCCTGGCGGGGTGCGCGATGAGCGAGGCCGCCCACGCCCGCGTCTTCCGCTACCTGCCGAACGTCATCACCATCGCGCGCATGCTGCTGGTGGCGCCTGCTGGCTGGCTGCTGTGGAACGACGCCATCGTCCAGGCGATGGTGCTGATCGCGGTTGCCGGCGTCTCCGATGCCATCGACGGCGAGCTGGCGCGCCGCTTCGACTGGCGGACTCGATTCGGCGCCATCGCCGATCCGGCCGCGGACAAGCTTCTGGTAGTCGTGGTCTTCGCCGTGCTGACCCTGAAGGGGCACCTGCCGGCGTGGCTGCTGGCCGTCGTCGTGCTGCGCGACGTGGTGATCGTTTCCGGTGCGCTCACCTATCGACGGCTGTTCGGACACCTCGACATCGCGCCCACCGCGCTCAGCAAGGCCAACACCGCAGCGCAGATCGTGCTGCTGGTGCTGGTGCTGATCCATCTCGCGGGATTCGAGCCTTTCGCCGGCTACGCGGCCTTCGTGGATCCGGCTGGCTTCGTCGCCGTGGCGGCCATCGGCGTCGTCTCCGGCGCCCAGTACGTCGTCGTCTGGAGCCGCCGGGCGCGAACCGAGTACCGGACGCAGCAAGCGCTGGAAACGACGGCGGGCGAACCGTAGGCCCATGCCGCAAAGCCGTTCCGAGGGCGCTGCGGCGGCGCAGTTGCCGCTGCCCTTCAAGCCCCGCCAGCACAGCACCTTCGAGCGCTTCGTCGCCGGCGCCAACGGCGAGCTGCTGCAGCGGCTGCGTCGTCGCCCCGAGGGCTTCGACTGCCTTTGGCTGTTCGGCGCTCCCGGCGTCGGCAAAACCCACTTGCTGCAGGCGCTGTGCCTGGCGCGGAGGAACGCCTGCTACATTCCCGCCACGGAACTGGCTGCCAGCGACGGCGCGCTGAATGCCTACGCCCGTTTCGCCGTCGTGGCGGTGGACGATCTTCCCCGCTGGCTGGGCAATCGCGCGTCGGAGGTGAGCTTCATCGGCTTCTACCAGCGCCTCTTGGCGAGCGAAGCGCAGCTGGTGCTGACCGCGCGCCGTTCGCCCCGAGAGCTGCGCTTCGCCGTGCCGGACCTCGGTTCGCGCCTGCGCGCGGCAGCCTGCTACCAGATCGCCCCGTTGCGCGACGAAGACAAGCCGCGGCTGCTGGCGGAAGCAGCCGAAGACCGCGGCCTGTGGCTTGGCGACGACGTCATACGCTTCATCCTCGATCGCGTCAGCCGCGATCAAGCGGAACTGTTGCGCCTCCTGGATCGCCTGGACCGCTCCTCGCTCGCCAGCCAGCGCCGGGTCACCATTCCGTTCGCCAAGGAGGTGCTGTGCCTCTAAGCCGCGTGGTGGTCACCGGCGGCGGCACCGCCGGCCACGTCGTGCCGGCCATTCCGGTCGTCGAAGCGCTGTCGGCCCAGGGTTGCGAGGTGCATTTCGTCGGCGGCGTCCAGGGGCCTGAACGAGGCCTCGTGGCGAACCTGCCAGCGATCTACCACGGCGTTCGCACCGGCAAGCTGCGCCGCTATCTGTCGGTGCAGAACCTCCTGGACTGCTTTCGCATTCCGCTCGGCGTGTTCCAGGCTTGGCGGCTGCTGCGTCGCATCGCGCCCGAGGTGGTGTTCTCCAAAGGCGGATTCGCGTCTTTTCCGGCGGTGCTCGGCGCTTGGCTGAACGGCATCCCGGTGGTGGCGCACGAATCGGACTTGACGCCGGGCCTGGCGAATCGTCTGGTGCTGCCCTTCGTCGCCGCGCTGTGCTTGAACTTCGACGCCTCGACGACAGCGCGGCGGCGCCTGCGGACGGTGGTGACGGGCACGCCGCTGCGCCGGCAGCTGCTTGAAGGGGATGCCCGGCGCGGACGCGCTCTGCTTGGCATCGACGGCGACGCCGAGCGGCCGGTGCTGCTGGTGGTGGGGGGCAGCCAGGGCGCCGCTCGACTCAACGAAGTGCTGCGCGCGGCGCTGCCCGAGCTGCTGAAGAGCCATTGGGTGGTGCATGTCTGCGGGCCGGGCAGAACGGCTGCCGGCTATGCGGACCAGCCCGGCTACGTGCAGGTCGAGTACGTCGACGACGGCTGGGGCGATGTCATCGCCGCCGCCGGGCTGGTGGTCTCCCGGGCCGGCGCCAACGCCTTGAGCGAATGGCTGACCCTCGGCGTGCCGCATCTTCTGGTGCCGCTGCCGAAGACGGCCAGCCGCGGCGATCAGCTCGAGAACGCGGCCTTTGCCGCGGCCAGCGGCTGGAGCCTGGTGATCGAAGAACACGAACTCGATGCGGCGACCTTGCTGGCCGGCATCGCCAAGCTGGCGGACGACGCGCCCGACGTTCGCCGCCGCCTGCAGACCTTCCGCAGCCGGGACAGCACGGCGCTGATTCTCGGCGAACTGGAACGCGCCGTGGCCTCGAGCCGACGCGCACGTCGGACTGGCCGCGGCCAGCGGCACCCAAGAACAAACCAAGGCAGTTAGGACACCATGTACAGAGTCAAGACCTTCAATCGGATCGCCGCCAAGGGCCTCGGGCGTTTTCCCGAGCATGGCTTCGTGGTCGGGCCGGACGTGGCGTCGCCGCACGCCATCCTGCTGCGCAGCCATCGGCTGGACAGCGCCGACCTCGCCGGCGTCAGCGCCGTCGCCCGCGCCGGGGCTGGCGTCAACAACGTGCCGGTGGCGGATTGCAGCGAGCGCGGCATCGTCGTCTTCAACACGCCGGGCGCCAACGCCAACTCGGTGAAGGAGCTGGTCCTCGCCGCGCTCCTGCTCACTTCCCGCGACGTGCTCGGCGGTTTCGAGTACGTGCGCTCGCTGCACAACATCGGCGACGAAGCGGAGCTCAAACGGCTGGTCGAAGCCGAGAAGCGCCGCTTCAAGGGCCGCGAAGTGGCCGGCCGGACGCTCGGCATCGTCGGCCTCGGCGCCGTCGGCTCCAAGGTGGCGCGGGCGGCGCTCGGCCTTGGCATGGACGTCGTCGGCTACGACCCCGCGCTGAGTGTCGAGGCCGCATGGCGGCTGCCGAGCGACGTCGAACGCATGGCGGACCTGACGGCGCTGTTCGCCCGCGCGGACTACGTGACGCTGCACATCCCCGCGTTCGCGGACAACCTCGGCTTGATCGACGCCGCCGCGCTGGCGCGTTTCAAGCCCGGCGCGGTGCTGCTCAACTTCGCCCGCCAGGAGATCGTCGACGAGCAGGCGGTGAAGCAGGCGCTGACGAGCGGCCGCCTCGGTGCCTACTTCGCGGACTTCCCCAGCACGCTGCTGGCGGATGTCGACAGCGCCCACGCCACTCCGCACCTGGGCGCCAGCACCACGGAGGCCGAAGAGAGCTGCGCGGTGATGGCCGTCGATCAGCTAAGCCGCTTTCTGCGCTATGGCAACATCGAGAACTCGGTGAACTTTCCGGCGGTAATCCTGGAGCCCGCCGATGGCCACCGCATCGGCATCGCCAACGTCAACGTCGCCGGCATGCTCGGCAAGCTGATGGCGGTGTTCGCCCGCGCCAACATCAACGTCATCGACATGCTGAACAAGAGCCGCGAGCAACTGGCCTACAACCTGATCGACCTGGACACGCCGCCCAGCAAGGCCGTGCTGGCCGAGATCGGGGCCATTGCCGAAGTGCTGAGCGTGCGCGTCTTCGACCCCGTTTCAGGGTAGACGGGCGCGACGGGCGGTGGTCTTGCCGCCGCGCCGGCGAGGGAGCAGCGCAGCAGGCCGAAGAAGCGGCTGGCCGACTTTTCTGGTGAGTCCGATGCTGGTGAATCCGATGGTCGGAATGCGCATGGCTAATTCTCGCGCCGTGCGAAAGCGGGGTTTGCGTGGCCAACGCGGGCAGCCTGCTTCTTGACGGCCGCGTCCACCAGCACCGCGCGAGGCTCAGGGAACAGGTCGCCCTGCTGGCCGAGGTCGAACTTGGCCAACAGCCGGTCCAGCGCATCGGCATGGGGTTCGACATTGCCGTTGGCGTGAATGTGGGCAACGCCGAAGCCTTGTTCGATCAGCGCTTGGGACACCAGCAGCGCGCGGTGGCAGTCGAGCGGTTCCTTTTCCGCGCACATCAGCGCCAACGACTCGGTGGCCGCGGCCTCGGCCAGCCGAGCGATGCCGGCCTTGAACCGCGCCGTGCGAGCCACCCGGTCGTAGCGGATGCGTCCTTCCTCGTAGCATCGCGGATCGTCGCTGCGTCCGCCAAGTTCGCGTCCGAAATAGAAGTAGCCGCAGCCCTCCCGTGCGAGGGCGCTGCACAGCGCTTGCCGGTTGAACTGCGGATTGAAGCGGCTGCGCGGCACCGAGCGCACGTCCGCGATGGCGTTGATCCGAACGGTGCCGAGCAGCGCCAGAAACGCCGGCAGGGGGTGGTTCGAGTGGCCGATGGTGTAGACGGTGCCAGCTTTCATCCGCACTCCATGACTGCCGCGATCAGCTTGTAGCAGGCGTCTCCATATTGTTCGCCCAGGCTGATGGTCAAGAAGCAGTCGTTGATGACGTAGTCGCCATCGAGCTTGGCGAGATAGCGCCGCTCGTAGTTCGGATCAGTAATCCACAGCCGGTATTCGCTGCCCCCATGGAGAAAGCGCGCCTGCACTCGCCGCTTGCTGTTTCCGAACGCCTCGCCGGGCTTGAACACCGCGATGCGCAGCTGCTGCACGTGGATCAGCCGCAGGGAATCCTTGCAGTGGCCCATCGCTTCCAGTGGAATCTTGTCGTTCTGGCCGTTGTAGGTGTGGAAGCCGTTCAGCCAGAGCGCACTCTCGCTATCGGCAAAGCCGGCCAGATCGAACCAGGATGCGGCACCCGCCTTGCGCCAGTACGACTGCGGGTCGAGCAGCCAGTTCTCCGTCTGCCACGAGCAGGGTTGCGCATGGAGGAGCGGCACGTCCACGATGTCCAGCACCTTGGGATCGCTGCCGTCTTCGTACTGACGCTCGTACTCGGAAACCTCCCCGTCCGGGCGGTCGCTTACCGGCCGCACCCACGCCGCCCGTTCGCCGTCGGCGGGCCAGACCTTGCCGGCGATGCCGCGCCCGGCCAGTTTTCGCGAGTTGGCCAGACACACGATGCGCTTGACGATCACGGCTGCCCTGCCCAGATCACCAAGCGCAGCTCGCTGTCGTCGATCACGCTGTATTCCGGCAGGCGGCCGGACAAATCCAAGCTGCAGCCGCTACGGCAAGGGGATTTCGCCGCTGTCGAAGGGGACTTTCCAGCCGCGTTGCACGGCTTCGCGGCCGGCGATGGCGACGAACCAGCGGCGCAGGTTCGGATAGTCCGCCCAGTCGATGCGATGCCACGGCCAGCGGGAAATCCACGGCCAGGTGGCGATGTCGGCGATGGAGTAGCTGTCGGCGAGGTAGTCGCGGTCTTGCAGTCGGCGGTCCAGCACGCCGTAGAGCCTGGCTGCTTCTTCGGCGTAGCGTTGTTCGGCGTAGGCGGACTTGCCCGGATTGAAGCGCAGGAAGTGGTTGGCCTGGCCCAGCATCGGGCCGACGCCGCCCATTTGCAGCATCAGCCACTCCAGAGTGGTCCAGCGATCCTCGCCTTGCAGCTGGCCGGTCTTGTCGGCGAGGTAGAGCAGGATGGCGCCGGATTCCATCATCGTCCGGTCGCCATCGACGATGGCGGGAATCTTGTTGTTCGGCGAGATGGCGAGAAACTCCGGCGCGAACTGCTCGCCCTGGCCGATGTGGACGGCAGTGGCGCGGTAGTCCAGCGCCAACTCCTCCAGGGCGATGGAAATCTTGCGCCCGTTCGGCGTCGGCCAGGTGTAGAGCCGTATGCTCACGGCGTCGGGGCCGTCTCTTCGTTGGCGTCGCTTGCCGGCGGTGCGCCCTCTTGCGCAGCCGGTTCGCCGTCGTCGGACGGCTCCGCTTCGGCCTCGTCTTCCGGTTCGTCCGGGGCCAGGTCCGCGAGGGTCACGTCCATCTGCTCTGCGATGTACGAAGAAAGCTCATAGACCCCGGGCATTCGGCCGGAGGCGCCGGCGTAGTCGTCGTCTTCCAGCTGGTAGAGCGTGAAGGCCAGCGTGCCGTCGTCGTCGCCGATGGCGAACGTCGCGGTTGGTTCGCTGGGCAGTTCCGCCTCGCTCACTCCCAGCACGGACAGGCCGGAGAACCTTCCGGCCAGGGTTTCCACCTTGGCTTGATCGAGCACCGCGCCGTCGGCAGAGACCCAGCTGCCGGACTCATCCTTGCTCAGCTCGAAAGCGCCCTCGCGCTTGAGCGTCGCGATGTCTCCGGTCGGGCGCAGCAGGGACTTGTCCAGCCAGTCGGACGCCTTGACGCCAGCCTCGTAGTTGGAAAAGCCGATGGCGTAGATGTCGTCGTCGTCGCTGTGTCGAGCGTGCGCCTTGCGGTAGCCCGGAGAGGTGCCCAGGTAGATGTCGGCCAACGTCTCGTCGCCAGCCCTCAGTTGCAGGTGGCGCTGATGGTTGTCCTCGGTCACCTCGAAACGTTCCGCGGTGGACGCGCTGCTCGCTACCGGCCAGATGCCGGAGACGTCGTCGAGCTTGTCGAGCACCTCCTGCACCTTGTCGGCATCCGCCGGCACGTCGTCCGGCAGCTGCCAGGCGTCCCCGGACTTGACGAGCTCGACGCGGCCGTCGGCGTTCGCCACGCTCAGCGAGTCGACGGACTGCGCATCGAAGCTCAAGAAAGGTTCGGGTTCGGCAACGGCGCCGGTCCGGGCCGCCATCACCACGACGATGATCGCCAGCTGAATGGCGAGGGCGAACGACAAGGTGGTCTTGTTCAGCTTCACGACGTCATCCCCAGCTGCTCTCGATAGTGCTGCTTTCTGGCCGCCTGGCGCTGGCGGCTGATGCCGAACACCAGCGCCAGCCCGGCCAACGCCAGAACGTAGTTGGCGTACTCCCAGATGCGCTGCCGATCCTCCGCCATCGGTTCCAGGGTGCGGTTGAAGTGGCTGCGGCTGCGAATGCCGAGCAGAGACTCGTCCTCCACCGCCCAGTCCGCCAGGTTCGCCATGAACTCCAGGGAACTGGTGTAGATCGTGCCGTCGGCGGAGCCGATCATGCGCAAGGTCTGATCGGCCAGGAAGGATGCGGAACCGATGACGATCAGCCGCGCGGACTCGGGGGATTTTTCCACCACCGTGGTGATCGTGCCCAGGGTGTCGACGTCCTCCTCGCCTTCTGCGTCCGCGGCGTCGTCCTGGGCCGCAATGTCTTCCTCGGCTTCTTCCGGTTCGTCGAGCAGCGGCGATTCGTCGAAGTACGACGTGAAACTTCCCTCCAGCATCACCGCCAGGGCATTGGCCTTCTGCTCCCCTTCCGGCGCGTACACGAAGTCGCCGGAGGCGCCCAGATTGGGCATGATGTCGGTGGACTTGGAGCGCCAGCTGGCCGGCGAGCTCTCGATCAGCGTGGCGACGGTTCGGCCGGCGTTCGCTTCTTCGTCGACGTCGACGGGCGACGACCAGGCCATCGTCAACTGCGGCACTTCGGAGGTAAAGGCGACGTCTTCGTTCAAGCCGTCCGAGCGCACGTCCACGAAGTACGGATAGTCGCGCATCTGCACCTCCTGGAAGCGGAAGCCCGCCACTTCGCGCACCACCGGCACGGGGAATGCCGCGTTGCGCGGGTCCATCGCCAGGGATTCGTCCAGCGTCACGCCATGATGCGCCAGCCAGTCCGCCAAGCCGGACTGCACCGGCGTCGCGTACAGGGACTGGGCCGCCAGCGTGGCGCGGTAGCTGCCGGCGGCGATCGCCAAGGTGCCGCCGCGCATCAGGAACTGGTCCATGGCGAAGACGGTCTTGTCGTCCAGGTTCGAGGGATCCACCACCATCAGCACGTCCGCCGCGGCCGGGGCGATGCCGTCGTCCAGGTTGGCGCTTTCGACGTTGAAGTCCGCGCGCAGCACCTCGCGCAGGCTCTGGAACTCGTTGCCTGGCGGCTGCTGCATCTGCAGCTGCTGCTGCATGTAGGCCGGCGGCGCCTGCGGCGCGGACAGCGCGACGGTCTTCAGCAGCCCGACGGCAAAACGCTTCAAGCCCTCCTCGATGCCGCGTCGCAGGCCGTCCTTGTCCAGCGACTCCGGCAGCGGCAGCTGAAGCACGGTCTCGCCGTCGGACAAAGTGAGGTAGAAGTAGAAGGTGTTGGCGTCGAACAAGCTGGCGGCCATGGGCCGAAAGCCGTGGTCGGCGCCGATCTGCGCCGCCACTTCGCCAGCGCCGGCGTTCGGGTCCACGGTCTCGGCGCTCAGCTTGCCGTCGGATTCCTCGACCATTTCGGCGAGCAGCGCGTCGAGCTCCCCGCGCAGCGCGACCAGCGTCTCGGGCAGCCGTTCGTCGGCGGAGAGGTAGCCGGTGAACTTCACCGGGCCTGCCAGGTTGTCGAAGACGCTGCCGCCGCCTTGGAATCCGTACAGCACCTTCTTGATGGCGCGGGTGATGTCGTACTCTGGATTCTTCAGCTGCACGTCCAGGTCGTCCTCGCCCTGCACTTTGACTTCGATCAGATCGCGAAAGCTCAGCACTTCGTACTCGTCGCCGTACTGCACCAGCACGTCGAAGTAGGAGTTGACCAGGCTTGCCTGGTAGCGGTCGGCCACTTGGAACGGCACCGGGCGGATGCCGTACTTGGTGTTGGCTTCGTCTTCGAGTTCCGGGTCCGTGGCGGGGTCGATCAGCTGCAGGCGCACCTGGCCGGCGCCGGCCACTTCGTACTCCGTCAGCAGGTTCTGCAACTGCGGCGTCAGCGGCGCCAGCAGCGGATGCGTCTTGGCGCTGAAGTAGCCGCGCAGCAGCAGCGGTTCGCGCAGCTGGCGCAGGTAGTTCCTGGTGGCGTCCGAGATGGAGTACTGGTTGCCTTCGGTGACGTCCCAGCGCAGAAAGCCCACCGCCGACAGCCAGAAGTTGGCGATCAGCACGTTGGCGGCCACCAGGCCCAGCAGCACGCGCTTGCCGCGATGCCGCGCCGCGTCGCCGTCCGCCGCCCAGCCGTGGGCGTCCACGGCGTGGACGTTGAGCGCCAGAAAGACGGCGAGCACCGAGACGTAGAAGTACAGATCGCGCAGGTCCAGCACGCCCCTCGTAATGGCCTCGAAGCGCGAACCCGCGCCCAGCGCGCGCAGCGCGTCGGCCACCTGGTGGCTGGCCAGTTCGGTGAGGAACGGGCTGCCGATCAGATAGAACGCGCCGCAGCCGAAGGTGGCGAGGATCAGGGCGACGATCTGGTTGTCCGTCTTGGCGCTGACGAACAAGCCGACGCCGATGTAGGCGGCGCCCAGCAGACCAGCGGCCAGATAGCCGGCGAACACCGGCCCCCAGTCCAGGTCCCCCAGCATGGCGACGCTGACCGGCAGCGGCAGCGTCAAGGCCAGCGCCACCGCCAGCAGCAGCCAGCAGGCGAGGAACTTGCCGAGCACGAAGTCGACGCCTCCGGCCGGCACGGTGACCACCAGTTCCAAGGTGCCGACGCGGCGTTCGTCGCTCCAGCTGCGCATCGTCAGCGCCGAAGCGAGGAAGATCAGCAGCACCGGCAGCCACTCGAACATGGGCCGCACGTCGGAGATGTTGCGGGCGAAGAATGCCTCGCCCCAGAAGAAGACGAACAGCGTCACCGCCAGGAAAGCGGCCAGGAACAGATAGGCGATGGGCGAGGAGAAGACCAGCGCCAGTTCCTTGCGGGCGATGCGCAGCACCACGCTGGGGTTCATGCCGATGCCTCCTCCGCGGCTGCCGCCGGCGCGTCGTCGACCTCTCGAAACACCGTCTCGAGGTCTCGCTTCTCCGCCGCCAGGCCGTGAATGGAGACGCCCCCGGCAACCAGCCGGCGGGCCAGTTCGGAGACGCGCTCGGGGCTTGCGTCTTCGTCGCCGTCGAACTGCAAGGCGAAGCCGTCGCCGCTCGGCGCCGCGGTGGCGAAGCCGGCCAGCGCCGATTCGACGTCGGCCTGCCCGGCGTCGGTGGCAAGGGCCACTCTGGAGCTTCGCTTCAGCGCGTCGAGCCGCTCGTCCACGGCCAGCTTGCCAGCATGGAGAATCATCACCCGATCGCAGATGGCGTCCACCTCCTGCATGATGTGGGTGGAAAGAATGACCGTCGCGTTGGCGGCCAGGCGCCGGATCAAGTCGCGCATGTGCTGGGTCTGGGACGGGTCGAGGCCGTTGGTGGGCTCGTCGAGGATCAGCAGCCTGGGTTCGTGGATGATGGCCTGGGCAACGCCGACGCGCTGCTGAAAGCCCCGCGACAACGTGCCGATGGCGTCGAAGGCCCGCTGCGTCAGATCGGTGGCCGCCAGCGCTTCCCGCAGCGCGGCGGCGCGATCGTCGACGGCGCGCAGGCCGGCCACGTAGTCCAGGTAGTCCACCACCGTCATTTCCGGGTACAGCGGGCAGTTTTCCGGCAGATAGCCCAGCTGCCGCTGTGCCTCCGTTGGCGATTCCGCGACGTCGATGCCGTCCACCCGCACACGGCCGGCGCTGGGCTCCAGATAGCCCGTCAGCATCTTCATGATGGTGGTCTTGCCGGCGCCGTTGTGCCCCAGCAGACCGACGATCTCGGTGTTGCCAATCGCGAAGCTGACCGCGTCCACGGCCAGCGTCTCTCCATATCTGCGCGTCAACCCTTCGGCCTCGATCAACGCAACTCCTCCTCTTGCAAGCTGGCCTCAAAGCGGCCTTTGACCATCATCTTGCGCCACGGTTCGATTCCGCCGGCGCCAAGGCGCGCGTAAGATACAAAGGCATCCACCGAGTTTCCACCCCGAGAGTCCCCGGATTCCCGGTTAAGGCTCCGCGGGGCGCGTTGGACGACGCACTGCCGCATAGCTCGCTGCCTTGCTCGCAGCCGCGCGGTGGTAGTCTTCGGCACCATGGACGTGGCAACCCGCATCCCCGACGAACGGGAGGCGCCGCTTCATTTCGCGGGGCGCAAAGACGAACTGCGGGCATACAACTCGAAACTTGCGGCGTTGTGCAAAACCGGCCGCTCCGGGGGACTGTTTCTGACCATCGGAGTGCCGGGCTCGGGGAAGACGCAGCTTGGTCGGAAGTTCGCCGACGGCGTGGCAGCGTCTCCCAACGTAGAGGGGCGGACCGTGTCGGCCTTGCTGATTTCGCCGGAGGAACTGTCCGACGCCACGACCTTGTTCAAGTTGATGGGGCGGGCGGTCGGTGCCGAACGGCAGGCCATCGAGATCGCGCAGCTCGACGACAGAGTCTCCAACGGGGGCGGCAAAGTTCTCGGCAGCGGCGGAGCGGTCGCTAGGGACGTGGGGCGTCGCACGGCGGCGTTCCCTGGCCTGTTGCGGGAATCCGTGGCAAAGGGCATGTGGGACAACAGGGCGCTGGTGCTGATCATCGACGAGCTGCAGTCGATTGAGGACGACGCCTTCGCGCCCTTGCGCGTGCTGCACCAGGGCTTGACCGGATGCCCCGTCTTGCTGATGGGCTTCGGGCTGCAACACACGGCCGACGAGCTCGCCAACCCTTCCCACGGGCGCGGCATATCCCGCATCGTCGCCCCGATGGTTCTTGGGCCGTTGGATCACGACGCCACGGTCTGCGCCTTCGCCAGGAACCTGGCCGCCACGGGGTTCGACGATCTCCCAAGCAAGAGCTTGCAGGCGTTGGCCAAAGCCAGCCACGGTTTTCCGCAGCACATCAACGGGTATCTCGAGGGCGCTCACGCAGCGCTGACCCGGCACAAGCACTTGGCGGGCCAATCCCTCGACGAGGCGTTGCGGCATGGCCACGCCCGCAGGGTCCAGTACTACCAAGCCCGCCTCAGCGCGGGAAAGAGCCACGATCCCATGTTGGCGGTGGTGGCGGCGATGGAACGCGCCAACGCGACGGCATTGAAGCAGCGCGAAGCCGAGAAAGTCGTGGCCCAGGCGGGCTTCGAGGCCGACGCCGTGGACCGTGCCATCGCCCACGGTTCATTGGCGCTGGTCGACGGGAACGTGTCGTTCGGCATTCCATCGTTCCACGGCTACATGCGGCACCTGCTGGAGCAGGACCGCACTCGCTCGTGACGAGCGAATCGGCGCCTTGGCCAAGACCAACGCCGTCGTCGCCTTGACGCGCCTATCGAGAGCTGGCCAAGCTCTTCCCTTCCCGAAGGTCGGCGGCGAAGCAGCGCATGTTCACCATCGCCCTCTTTGAACCGGAAATACCGCCGAACACCGGCAGCATCATGCGTCTTGCGGCCAATGCCGGCGCCGAGCTGGCGCTGATCGAGCCGCTGGGCTTCGACCTCTCCAACAGCCGCTTGCGCCGTGCCGGGCTCGACTACCGGGACCTCGCCACCACCACCGTGCATGGCAGCTGGGCGGCGTTTCTGGCGCACACGGGCCAGCGCCGGATGTTCGCCTTCTCCAGCCATGCCGAACGCCGCTACGACGAGGTGGCCTACGCGGCCCGGGACGTGCTGCTGTTCGGGCCGGAAAGCTGCGGCCTGCCCGACGACATCATGGCGAGCCTGGGGCCGGAGCGCTGCCTGCGCATCCCGATGCGCGCCGGGTCGCGCAGCCTGAATCTGGCCAATGCGGTTTCCGTGGCGGTCTACGAGGCTTGGCGGCAGCACGGCTTCGCGCATGGCCGCTAGGCCGAGTCCAACCCTTAGTCGACCGTCGAGTCGCCCCCTCTCGCCGGCCTGCTGGCTGTCGAAACGCCGCTTGGCTTCGGCGTACAAGGCGTCGAAGTTCATCGGCGCCAGCGTGATCTACGACGGCTCCGAACGAAGATCGCTGCCATGCTGTATGCAAAGACAGTTCAGGGCCGCAAGGTCGCCGAGGCAACTCCGTTGCGGGTGTTTTCGGCGGGTGCGGAGGGCAGGCGTGGCGCATTAGCTGACAGCGTACCGTGAACACTCTAACGGCAGCCGCGAACGGGAATGCGCGTTGAGGATGATTTCGACATCGAAGGCTTGCTGCACGACGATCTCGCGTGGGCGCACTTCCTGAACGAGATAAAGGCCCGGGCCTTGGCGATAGCCGCCTCGGTGTCTGGCGGAAATGCCATCTCGGTGATGCGCACATGCGGGAAGCGGTGTTCGGGCGCGACCTCCTTGCCCGCCAGCGCCCGCAAGAGCCGCGCGCCGGCGCGCCGCAAAGCCTCCACATCCACGCCATTGCCCATTTCGGCGATGGCCTGCGCGGCGCGGGTGCCCACGGCCATGATCTCAATGCCGGTGGCGTCCCGCCCGGTGCCGCCCGCGACCAGCACGGAGGTGCCGAGGCCGGCAAAGGGATCCAGCACCGGCCCGTCGCTAAGACCCAGCACGTCCCTTGCCAGGGTGGCGGAGAATCCTTCCTTGTATTTGAACCAGCGCAAACCCGGCTGCGCTTTGTTCGCTTGATAGGAGACCAGGCGACGATTGAGGTCTTCGCGCACCACTAGACGGCTGGCGAAGCGCCGCCCCAAGGCAGCGCGCGCGGGAGCGTCGTCGGCGGCGGACACTAGCCGGGGCTTGCTGTGAGCGGCAAGTATGCCTCGTCGCATCGTGCCGCTGCGCTTGCGCCGGGAGTGGGCGCTATCGCCACCATTGACCTCTTTGATCGGAAGTGACTGCTGCATTCTACTGGCATGCTACTGGCATGGTTCCTACCGGCTCGTGCGCCGCGAATCCATCAATGCTCATCTATCTACGATGGCCCCGAACGGAGATCGCTACTATACTGTATGCAAAGACAGTTGCAAGGGCCGCACGGTAGCGGACTTGCTCTCGAACCGGGTTCAACGACCGCGGCCCCCAACACGTCCGTCGTCACGTTCGCCGTTCGCATGTGTCGGCCCACACGGGCACGATGCTAAGGCGCACTGCGCGCAGCGGTCAAACGACCTGATCCCCGCACCCCCGCACAGTCGCGTATGGTGGGCCCGCCCGGCGCATGTGGCGGCGGAGCGACGGACGGGAGCGGTGCATGACGGCTGAGGCGATCGTTACGTTGATAGGCAACGGCACGGCAGGCTGTGCCGCGGATGGCGACCGCGGCACCGCGGCGGCCATTGCAGAGCCGTTCGGCTTGGCGATGGGCCCCGATGGTTGTCTCTATCTGTGCGATTTGGGCAATCACCGCGTCTGCCGAGTCGATCTCGCCACGGGGGCAGTGGCCACGGTTGCCGGCACGGGCCGACCGGGCTACGCCGGCGATGGCGGCCCGGCGCGCGAAGCAACCCTGCTCGAACCGTACGAGATTCGCTTCAACAGCGCTGGCGACCTGTACGTCGTAGACATGCCCAACCACGTCGTGCGCTGCGTCTCCCGGACGAGCGGACGCATCAGCACCGTCGCCGGCACGGGCCGGGCGGGCTACGCTGGCGACGGCGGCCCGGCCGCCCAAGCGCGCCTGCGGCAGCCGCACAGCATCGAGATCGGCGCGGACGGCGCCGTCTTCGTGGCCGACATCGGCAATCACCGCATACGCCGAATCGACCCCTCGAGCGGCGTGATAGATACCTTCGCGGGCACCGGCGAAGCGGCGCCGACCATCGACGGCGCAGCGGCGCTGCACACGCCGCTGCACGGCCCGCGGGCGCTGGCCTTCGACGAGACGGGCGACCTCCTCCTCACGCTGCGCGAAGGCAACGCGGTGTACCGCATCGACATGGACGCCGGTACCGTGCATCACGTTGCCGGCACCGGCCAGGCGGGTTACGCGGGCGACGGCGGCGACGCCAAACGGGCCGATCTGGCCGGCCCCAAAGGCATCTGCGCAACCCGATCGGCGATCTACATAGCCGACACCGAGAGCCATACGATCCGCCGCATCGACGGCGCCACCAACCGCATCGACACGGTGGTCGGCGACGGCAGCCGCCATGACGGTGCGGATGGCGATCCCCTGCGCTGCGGCCTTGCCCGCCCGCATGGCGTGTGCGCAGCCGCCGGGCGAGTGTTCGTGGGCGACAGCGAGAATCACCGCGTGCGCGCGATGGCGGCTGCTTGATCGACTTGCTGGCGTGTGGTCGCGCCCGCTCCGCTGGCAGGCGGTCTGCGAGGCTTGGCGGCAGCACGGCTTCGCGCATGGCCGCTAGGCTGAATCCAACGTTCAGTCGACCGTCGAGTCCCCGCCCTCCCCGGCCTGCTGGCTGTCGAAACGCCGCTTGGCTTCGGCGTACAAGGCGTCGAAGTTCATCGGCGCCAGCATGATCGGCGGGAACGTGCCCTTCACCGCCAGGCTGTCCACGGTCTCGCGCAGGTAGGGAAACAGCACGGTCGGACACGCCGTGCCCAGCGCCTGCCGACGCATCTCGTCGTCTACGCCGGTGATGCGAAAGATGCCCGCCTGCTGCACTTCGACGATCATCGCCACTTCTTCGCCCAGCTTCGCTTCCAAGGTGAGCGACAGCACCACCTCGTGGCGAGCGTCGTCCAAGGCGCGATTGCGGGTGTCGATGTCCACCTGCACCCGCGGCTGCCAGTCCCGGGCGAAGACCTCCGGCGCCAGCGGCGACTCGAACGACGCATCGCGCAGATAGATGCGTTCGACGGTCAGCTGCGGGCCGGGCGCTTCGTCAGCCACGGATTCGTCAGCCACTTCAGCTCTTGACCACCGGCAGGTTCTGATTGCGCCACTCCGCGATGCCGCCCTTCAGCCGCGAGACGTTCTCGAACCCGGCCTTGCGCAGCACCGTGCCGGCGGCGCCAGCGTGCTGGCCCATCTTGCAGGCGAGCACGAGGGGCTTCTGCTTGTACTTCTCCAGCTCGCCGAGGCGCGAGGAAATGGCGACGTGGGGCACGTTGATGGCATCGACGATGTGGCCTTGGGAGAACTCGTGCTTGTCGCGCACGTCCACCACCACGGCGCCGTCGCGATTGACCAGATTGACCAGTTCCTGGGCGGTGACGGAGCGCCCGCCCCTGGCGACCTCGTTGCGAACGAACAAGGCCAGAATCACCAGGAAGGCGCCGACCAGGATCGGGTGGTTGCCGACAAACTCGAAGAACTGCTCCATCGGGCGGGATTATAGTGCAGCGCGGGGCGTAGAATCGCCGCACCAGCGGTGCAGCAGAAGCAAGCGGGTTGCGACGATCCGACTCCGTCGTCCTCGCCAACGATCATGTCCCAGTCCGCCAACCGGCCAAAGCCCACGACGGTCCTCCTGGTGCTGGACGGCTGGGGCATCGGCGCCGCCAACCGCCACAACGCCATACACATGGCGCGCACGCCGAACTGGGATCGTCTCTGGGCAGGTCCGGCGACCACCCGGCTGAACGCCTCGGGCAGCGACGTCGGGCTGCCCGGCGGGCAGATGGGCAACTCGGAAGTCGGACACATGACCCTTGGCGCCGGCCGGGTGGTCCAGCAGGACTTGACGCGCATCGACGAGGCTATCGAAACCGGCGAATTCGAGGCCAACGCGGTGCTCTGCGACGCCATTGACGCCGCCGAGCACAGCGAGCTTCACGTGCTGGGCCTGTTGTCGCCCGGCGGCGTCCACAGCCATCAGCGGCACATCGCCAAGCTGCTTGCGATGGCCAGCGGACGCGGCGTGAAGGTTCGCCTGCACGCCTTCCTGGACGGCCGCGACACGCCGCCGAAGAGCGCCTTGGGTGCGCTTCGCGCCATCGACGAGGAGTTCCCCGGCGCCATCGCTTCGATCTGCGGCCGCTACTACGGCATGGATCGGGACCAGCGCTGGCAGCGCACCGAGCGCGCCTATCACCTCGTTCGTCTTGGCGAGGCGCCGTTCCACGGCGACAGCCCGACTGCGGCGCTGGAAGCCGCCTACGCCCGAGGCGAGAGCGACGAGTTCGTGCAGCCCACCGCCATCCATCCGCCCGGTGCGCCAGCGGCGCGGGTGCGCGACGGCGACGCCGTGCTGTTCATGAACTTCCGCGCCGACCGGGCGCGCCAGCTGGCGCGCGCCTTCGTCGCCGAGAAGTTCGACGGCTTCCGGCGTCCATCGAAGGCCGCGCTGGCCGCTTGCGCGACCCTTGCCCGCTACGCCGACGACGTCGACGTCCCGGCGGCGTTTCCCCCGGCGCGCCCGGCCGACACCCTCGGCGAGTGTCTCGTCCGCCAAGGCATGACCCAGCTGCGTCTTGCCGAAACCGAGAAGTACGCCCACGTCACCTACTTCTTTTCCGGCGGCCGAGAGCAGCCGTTCAAGGGCGAAGAGCGCATCCTCGTGCCGTCGCCGAAGGTGGCGACCTACGACCTCGCGCCAGCCATGAGCGTTGGCCGCGTTACCGAGCAGCTGATCGACGCCATTGCCGCCGGCGGCTTCGACGTCGTCGTCTGCAACTACGCCAACGGCGACATGGTCGGCCACAGCGGCGTCTTCGAAGCCGCCGTGCGGGCCGTCGAGGCCGTCGACGAGTGCCTCGGCACGTTGGCCTCGGCGCTGGCAAGCAGCGGTTCGCAATGCTTGCTGACCGCCGACCACGGCAACGTCGAGTGCATGGTCGACGCGGCCGCGCGGCAGCCGCACACCGCGCACACCTCCGGCCCCGTGCCGTTGATCTACCTCGGCCCCCGGCGGCTTCGGCTGCGCCGTGGCGGCACCCTCGCCGACGTCGCCCCGACGTTGCTGGAGCTGCTGGACATCGCTCCGCCAGCGTTGATGACGGGCCGTTCGCTGCTGCTGGCGGATCGCTAGCCTGGCGTCGTGCGAGAGCGCATGAAGACATGGCGTTCGCGTTCGCTGCTGGCGCTGGTTGTCGCCGCCTGGCTGCCGACGGCGATGGCGGAGCAGGACGCCTCCCGCGAACTCGGCGACGTGGTCGAACGGCTGAACGCCCTCGACAGCTGGCTCGATGACGCCGGCAAGCGCCTCGCGGCGCAGCAGAAGCAGCTGGCGAACGCCGACCGGGAGGTGGCCAGCGTCGCCGAACGCATCCGCGGCTTGAATCGCCGCGCCGGCGACGCCGAGTCCGCGCTGGCCGAGCTGGCCGCCGAACGGGCTCGACTCGACGCGCGACGGCAAGCGCAGACGGCGTTGATCGCCGAGCATCTGCGCCAGGCTTGGCGCTTTTCCCGCAAAGACCCGCTGAAGGCCGTTCTGAACCAGCAGGACCCCGCGGCCTTGCAGCGCATGGGGCGCTACCACGGCTACTTCGCCGAGGCCCGCGCCAAAGCGGTGGACGAACTGCGCAGCACGCTGCGCACCCTCGAAGACAACGAGCGCCGCTTGGGTGAAGAACGGCAAACGCTTGTGGACGCGCGCGCTTCCGTGCAGCGCGAGCAGACGGCTCTGGTGGCCGAGCGGCGCAAGCGGCAGCGCCTGGTGCGCAGCCTCGGCGCCGACGTGTCGAGCAAGAGCAAGGAGCGCGAGCGGCTGGAAAGCAGCCGCCGACGGCTGGCCGCCCTGGTGGCCGAACTGGAGCGCCAGGCCGAGCGCGCCGGCCGCGTCGCCGGCAACGGCCTTGGCGCCGCCGGCGACCTGCCGTGGCCGGTGGAAGGCCGCATCGTCGCCAGCTTCGGCGATGCCCGGGCCGGCGGCCGCATGCGCTGGCAGGGGATGGTGATTCTGGCGCCGCTGGGCGCCGACGTGCGCGCCGTTGCGGCCGGCGAGGTGATCTTCGCGGACTGGCTGCGCGGCTTCGGCTTGCTGGCGATCGTCGACCACGGCGACAACCACATGTCCCTGTACGGCTATGCCGACGCGCTGTTCAAGCGCGTTGGTGAACGGGTGGAAGGCGGCGAGAGCATCGCCGCCGTGGGGCAGAGCGGCGGCCAGTCCGACGTCGGCCTGTACTTCGAGATACGCCAGGCCGGCAAGCCCATCGATCCGCGCAAGTGGTTGCAGTCCCGCGTCAACTAGGGAACCTCTGTTTAGGTGGTCTTGGCAGACCGTGAACCCTTGTCGGACAGCGGTTGTTTTCCCCGCGAAGGCACTTGATCAGACCTTCCCTAGCCCATCTTTACCATCGTGACAGGCGATTCGGGACGAATTCGGGGGTTTTCCGGAGCCTGGCCGTCGCAAGTCGTTGATTTCGCTGGAAGGCGATTCCGAAGAGGCCGATGTAGTGCCATAAAATGAGGGCGGGGCATTGAACTCCCCCGGGGCGCGGGTTACCGTCGCCCCATGTTCGTCCGCCGCACCCGTACCCGCGCCACCGACGGCGCCGAGTACCACACCCACCGGCTGGTGCGCTCCGAGCGCGACGGCGCCAGGGTGCGCCAGCGCACGCTGCTCAACCTCGGCCGCCACTTCGAGCTGCCCCGCGGACGCTGGCCGCTGCTCTGCCAGCGCGTGGAGGAACTGCTGGCCGGGCAGATGGAACTGCCGCTGGACTGCCCGCCGGAGGTGGAGGCGGAGGCGCAGCGGCTCGCGGCGCGGCTGGCCGCCCGCGAGGCGTCGCCGGCCTCGGCGGACGCGCCGGGGGACCTGCGGCGCGTGGACGTGGACTCGCTGGAACTGACGCGCCCGCGCTCGGTCGGCGTGGAGCACGCGGCGCTGTGGGCGATGGACCGGCTGCGGCTGCGCGAGCTGCTGGCGGGGCTGGGGCTGGGTCCGGGGCTGCTGGCGGCGGCCGTGGGCAACGTCGTCGGGCGCATGGCGCATCCGGCGTCGGAGCGGGAGACGCGGCGCTGGCTGGCGGAGCGCAGCGCCCTGGGGGAACTGCTCGACGCGGACTTCGAGACGATGGGGTCGATGCGCCTGTACCGGGCGTCGGACGCGCTGCTGGCGCACCGCGACGCCATCGAGGACCGGCTGTTCGAGCGTGCCTCGGGGCTGTTCGGCCTGGCGCCGACGGTGACGTTGTACGACCTGACGAACACGTTCTTCGAGGGCGGCGCGGCGGCGATGCCGAAGGCGGCGCGCGGGCGCTCGAAGGAGAAGCGCAGCGACCGTCCGCTGCTGACCCTGGGGCTGGCGCTGGACGCGAGCGGCTTCGCGCGCCGCTCGCGGGTGTTCGCCGGCAACGTCGCCGAGAGCGGCACGCTGGCCGAGATGCTGCAGTCGCTGGGCGCGCCGGACGGCGCCCTGGTGGTGATGGACCGCGGCGTGGCGACGGAGGACCGGCTGGCCTGGCTGCGGCGGGAGGGCTACCGCCATCTGGTGGTGAGCCGGGAGTCGAAGCGGACGTTCGACGCGTCGCAGGCGGTGTCCATCCGGGCGAAGTCCGGCGGCGCGGTGCGGCTGGTCCGGGAACTGTCCGAGGACGGCCTGGAGGTGCGCCTGCGCTGCCACTCGGCGGCGCGGGAGGAGAAGGAGCGCGGCATCGCCGAACGCTTCGCCCGGCGCTTCGAGACGGCGCTGGACGACCTCTCCGCCGGGCTGTCGCGCCCGCGCACGCGCAAGGAGATCGGATACGTCCGGGAACGCATCGGACGCCTCAAGGAGAAGAGCCGCGGCGCGGCGCGCCTCTACGACGTCGAGGTCGCCGCCGACGAGAGCGGCGGGAAGGCCGTGGCGGTGACCTGGACCCGGCGCCCGGCCGCCGGCACGATGGCCGACTGTCCGGGCGTGTACTGCCTGCGCAGCAGCGAGACCGACTGGGACGAGGAGACGCTGTGGCGCGCCTACGCCACCCTGACCGACGTCGAGGCCGTGTTCCGCTCGCTGAAGTCCGAACTCGGCCTGCGCCCCGTGTACCACCACAAGCAGGCGCGCGCCGAAGGGCACCTGTTCATCACCGTCCTCGCCTACCAGCTCGTGCAGGTGCTGCGCGCCGCGCTGCGCGAGAAGGGCGTCGACGGCAGCTGGAACACCCTGCGCAACATCCTCGACGGCCAGCAGCGCGTCACCGCGACGTTCCGCTGCGCCGACGGCCGCGCCCTGCACGTGCGCAAGGCCACCCGCGCCGAACCCGCCCTGCGGAAGATCTACGACGCCCTCGGCATCGATCCCCGGCCCGGAGGAACGCGCAAGACCACGATCTAGAATCCACAACGCGGCACTTTGTAGTGCCACTTGCCCATTTCAGTCAACGCAAGATGTTGATTGCAAATGACTTTTTCTAGGGGGTGGTAAACTTGGGCTAGCATCCCGGCCATTTTGAAGTGGCGGTTGGCTTCCTCGAAACCCGCCCCGAACCTCCCTCCCCCGAACCTCGCATCAGACGTACCAGCAGAGGGAACGCGCCACGTACGCCACCACGTGCGCCTGTGCTATGTTTACGCCAAGTTGCTGTCGCAAAAGGTCGCTGTCCATGTGCTCCACCAAACTGCTCCCTCACCGCCCTGTTCGTCCCAGCGTGGCTCCGTCGTCGTCTCGGCTCTTTCGGGGACTGGCGGGGCTCGCCATCGCCGCGCTCGCGTCTCTGCCGGCGGCGGCGCAGGTCCTCGAGCCGGCGTCGTCGCTGTGGCAACCTTACGACGTGGCGGTGGACGCGCAGAACAACCTCTACATCACGGACATACGCGGCCACCGCGTCCTCAAGGTGCGCAACGGGGTCGTCACCGTCATCGCCGGCACGGGCACGGCCGGGTACAGCGGCGATGGCGGCCCGGGCACTTCGGCTCAGCTCAACGTGCCGACCGGGATCGCCGTGGACAGCGCCGGCAACGTCTACGTCGCCGACCAGAACAACCACCGCATCCGCAGGGTGAGCACGACGGGCGCCATCTCCACCTTCGCCGGCACGGGGACGGGCGGGTTCAGCGGCGACGGCGGCCCGGCCGCTTCGGCGCAGCTCGCCGGGCCCCGCGGCGTGGCAGTGGACGGCAGCGGCAACGTCTACATCGCCGACTATAGCAACCACCGCGTCCGTCGGGTGAGCGCGACGGGGACCATTTCCACCTTCGCCGGCACGGGAACGCCCGGCGGGAGTAGCATCAACACCGGCACCTCGACTTTGGTTCAACTGCATGATCCTACCGACGTGGCGGTGGACCGCGATGGCAACGTCTACATCATGGACCAAAACAACAACCGGGTCCGCAGGGTGACCCCAGCAGGGGCGCTCACCACCATTAGCCACTACACCTTCAACACGCAAGATCGCTTACAAGCGGTCGCAGTAGACCGCGACGGCAACGTCTACGTCGCCGACCGTACCGCCGGGGTCCAAAATGACAGCGTCATCCGCAGGATTGGCAGCGGGGGAGGCATTTCCATCTTTGCTGGCACCTCGGGGAGCCCGGGCTTCTCGGGAGACGGCGGCCCGGCGACGTCGGCGTGGCTCGACAGTCCCTACGGGGTGACGGCGGACAGCGCCGGCAACGTCTACATCGCCGACACCAACAACTACCGCGTCCGCAAGGTCGATGGGTCGGGGATCATCTCCACCTTCGTCGGCACGACCAGCGGCTTGTTGGCCGGGACGGTCATCGAGACGTTTGCCGGCGGCGCGGCGGGCACGACGACGGTGGCGGGCTTCAGCGGGGATGGCGGACCGGCCGCGTCGGCGGAGCTGAACAACCCCCTCGGGGTGGCGCTGGACGGGTCGGGCAACCTCTACATCGCCGACACGAACAACCACCGCATCCGCAAGGTCGACGCCGGAACCGGGAACATCTCGACGATCGCCGGGACCGGGACGGCAGGATACAGCGGCGATGGCGGCGCGGCGACGCTGGCGCAAATACACACGCCCAACAAAGTGCATGTGGACGGGTCGGGCAACCTCTACATCGCCGACTACAACAACCACCGCGTCCGCAAGGTCGACGCCGGAACGGGGAACATCTCGACGATCGCCGGGACCGGGGGCACAGGATACAGCGGGGACGGCGGCGCGGCGACGTCGTCGACGGTCTGGTGGCCCAGCGATGTGGCGACGGACTCGTCGGGCAACGTCTACATCGCGGACATAGGCAACCACCGCGTCCGCAAGGTCGATGGGTCGGGGATCATCTCCACCTTCGCCGGCAACGGAGTTCAGGGTGCGCCCGCCAACGGCGTAGCGGCGACGTCGACGGCTGTCCGATTTCCCCGAAGCGTGGCGACGGATGCGTCCGGCAACGTCTACATCGGCATTGCTGGCAATCGCGCCGTCAAGGTGGATGCGATGACCGGGATCCTGTCGATCTTCGCCGGCTCTGGCAACTATGCCAATCAACGGGCTAGGTATAGTGGCGGTCCGGCGACTTCAGCAAATATCAGTAGTCCCCAAGGTGTGGCGACGGGCGCGTCGGGCAACGTCTACATCGCCAGTCCCTCATACGTCTTCAAAGTGTATGCCGCGTCGGGGATCATCTCCACCATTGCCGGGGGCGCGACGTCAGGGTACAGCGGGGACGGCGGCGCACCGACTTCGGCGCAACTAAATCGCCCCAGTGACGTGGTGGTGGCCCCATCCGGCAACAACGTCTACATCGCCGACGCGGACAACCACCGCATTCGTGTGGTGCGGTGGCCGTCGCCGCCGCCGACGGTCGATGTGCCCGCCACCCCGGTGCCCCCGTCGCCGCCCCCGCCGCCGAACGTGGCCCCCGAGGTGTCGTCGGCGCTGGCCGACGCGATGTTGGCGGTCGGCGAGACGCTGCGCGTCGACCTCGGCGCGGCGTTCCGGGATGAGAACGGCGATCTGCTGGCGTACTCGGCGATGTCGTCGGACGCGGCGCTGGCTTCGGCTTCGACGGTTGGCACCGATCTGGTGCTCGTGGGGCTAGCCGCTGGCGTGGCGACGGTGACCGTGACGGCGACGGACCCGCTGGGCCTCCGCGTCGCGCAGACGCTGACCGCGGTGGTGGGTTCGACGCTGTGGCTGTCCGGCGAGGATGCCGACGCCTCGCTGCTGGCCGGACACGCCGGTTCGGCGGCGGAGGGCGGCACGGTGATGCTGCGGGCGCGGCTGAGCGCGCCGAGAGAGACGCCGACGGCATTCGCCTGGCAGGTGCTGGCGGATGACGATCCGGCCACCGCGGACGCCGACGCCGGCGAGCACGGCGACGCCTCCGGCACGGCGACGATCGCCGCCGGCGAGACTTCCGCGGAGATCAAGATCGCCATCGCCGACGACGCCGACGTGGAGCCGGCGCGGGAGTGGTTCGTGGTGGAGCTGCAGTCGGAAGAGCTGCCGCTCGGCCGGGCGCGGCTGTCCGTGGCGGTGCTCGAAGGCGTCTGCGACCGCAGCGCGGCGGCCGTCCAGGCGCTGGCCGGCGAGCGCGAATGCAGCGCGCCGACGGATGTCGAGCTGCGCGGCTTGAGGACGCTGGGTCTGGACGGCCTCGGCATCGAGGCGCTGGAGGCGGACGACTTGCAAGGGCTGGCCGGCCTGCAAGCGCTCCTGCTGCGCGACAACGCCTTGGCGGCGCTGCCGAAGGGGCTGCTGGCGTCGGTGCCGGGCCTGCGCTGGCTGCGGCTTGGCGGCAACCGGCTTTCGGCGCTGGCCGAGGACGCGTTCGCGGGCCTCGCCGAGCTGCGGGAGCTCGATCTCTCGAACAACGCCTTGCAGACGCTGCCGAGCGGCGTTCTGCAGGGCTTGACGGAACTGCGTCGACTGCGGCTGGACGGCAACGCGCTCGAAGCGCTGCCGGCGGGCTTGTTCGCCGACGTCGAGTCGCTGCGCTCGGCGTGGCTGGGCGACAATCCGGGCGCCCCCTTCGACTTGCGCGTGGAGCTGCGGCGCACGGACGCGGCGCCCGGCGCGCCGGGGCCGGCGACGGTCCGCGCGGAACTGGCGGTCGGGGCGCCGTTCGCGGTCGACGTCGGCCTCTCGGTGCGGGGCGGCGAGCTGGGCGCCGCGGACGGCATGCCGTTCGTTCCGGGCAACGCGTCGCTGGCCGCGGGCGACACCGCTGGCGGCGAGGCGCAGGTCAGCGCTCCCGGCGATGGCGCGGCCTGGGCGACGGCGACCGTCGGCGGCGTGCCGGAGACGATCTGCGACGGCTGGCCGTGCTGGAACGGCATGGCGCTGTCGGCAGGGGATCCGCTGACGCTGTTCAAGACGCCGCCGATGGCCGGCGCCGCGCCGACGCCGCTGCCGCTGTTCGGCCACGGCCTGCGCCTGCCGCTGGAATCGCTGATCAGCGCTGGCGACTCGCCGCTGACGGGCTGGCAGGCGTCCTCGTCGGACCCCGACGTTGCGACCGCGACCATCCGCGGCGGCGACCTGCTGGTGGAACCCGTGCCGGGCGCCGAAGGAGAGGTGCGGATCGAGGTGACCACGGAGGACGCCGTCGGCCTCTCGGCGACGCTGCGCTTCACCGTGCGGGTCGACTTCCACTGGCCGTCGCGGCCAGGCTGGCGCGACGCACTGGAGACGGCGCCGGCCGCCGAGGACGAGTAGAGCCGGAGGCCGGCTGGCGTTGCGTTCGGCGGCGCAAGCCGCCGGCGCGGCTTCTGGGCGCTGTTTCGGGCAGCGTCCACGCTTGTCTTGCGGAGCAACCCTGCACATGGAAGCACTACAGGCATTCGTCGCAGTTGCCCTGGCGGAGGTGCGCTCGGCACGTCGACTGGCGCGAACCTGGCTGTTTGCCGCGCTCGTGGTGGTCGCGGGCCTGCTCATGTACTTCCAGTACACGTTCTTGCACGCGGCATTCTCCGGCACGTCCAGCGTCGTGGGCGTCGTCAACCCGCGCTTCATCCTGGCGGGGCTTGGCGTGTTCGCCGTCTGGGCGCTCGTCGTCGTGGCGGTGTTTCTGGCATTCGACGTGCGCGCCCGGGATGCCCGGGAGCGGGTGGCGGACACGCTGGACACCCGGCCGATCGGCAACCTGACGCTGCTCGGCGGTCGCCTGGCCGGCCTGGTGCTGGTGGCGTGGATGCCGCTGTTGGCCACGCTGCTGCTGGTGCAGGGCCTCGGAGCGCTGCTGGCTTCGCTGGCGGACGGCTTCGGCAAACCCATCGACTGGCGTTCGCTGGCCATTCTGCTCTTCGTCGATGCGCCGCCGACCTTGGCGCTTTGGTGTTCGCTGGTGATCCTGCTGGCGGTGGTGGTGCGCAACCGCTTGGCCGTGGCCGTCATCGCCTTGGCGCTCCTGGGCGCGCAAGCGTGGTTCAGCTTCAGGACGCCGTACTACCTGACGCAGGCGCTCTCCGGAGTGGCCGTCGCCTTGCAGGCGTCGGACGTCCAGCCGCGCTTCGTGGAAGGCGCGGAGTGGCTTCAGCGAGGCTGCCAGTACCTGCTGGCGGGCGGGTTTCTCTGGCTGGCCGCGGCGTTTCATCCCCGCCCCGATCAGGGCGCCAGAACCGTTCAAGCGGCCATCGGCGGCGGATTGGCGGTGCTGGCTTGCGCCGGCATCGCCGCCTTGGTCGCTGCCGCCGGAGACGGCATCGCGCAGCGCACCCTCTGGGCCAGCGTACACGACGGCCGGCGGGGCGAGGCCGTGCCGGACTTGCAGCGGGTCGACGGCCGGATCGCCATCGAGCCGGGCGACGTTCTGCGCTTGGATCTGCAGTACGCGGCGACGGCGCCCGAGGGCGCCCGGGCGCTGCTCTTCACCTTGAATCCGGCCATGCGCGTTGGCGCACTGCGGCTCGACGGGGAAGACGCGCCCTTCCAGCACGAAAACGGCCTGCTGACCGTGCCGCTGCCCGCCGGCGCCGGCCCGGAGGTGCAGCTGTCCATCGCCGCCAGCGGCGTTCCCGATCCCGCCTTCGCCTATCTGGACGCCAGCATCGACCTCCCCAGTCTGGTCGGGCCCAGCCCGCTGCTGCTGATGGGCACGGAAGCGGCCATGTTCGAGGACGACTACGTGGCGCTGCTGCCCGGCGCGTTCTGGATGCCGACTCCGGGAGTTGCCGTTGGCCGCGACGATTCGCCGTACCGGGGAAGCGACTTCTTTCTCGTCGATCTCGAAGTGGAGACGCCGGCCGAGTGGCTGGTGGCCGGCCCGGGCCGGCGCGAGGGCGAAGCCGGGCGCTTCCGCTTCCGGCCCTCGGCGCCGCTGCCGGAAGTCGGCCTCGTCGCTTCTCGCTTCGAGCGCTTCGCCGTTGAGGTGGCAGACGTCGACTTGGAAGTGCTGGTGAGCCCGGTCCACGTCGACAGCGTGCGGCAGTTCGCCGACGCCGCCGAAGAGATCGAAACCGCGTTGCAGGAGCTGCTGTCCACCGCCGCTCGCTGGGGCTTGCCGTATCCCTACGGCGGGTTGTCTCTGGTGGAGACGCCGGCGCACTTGCGCACCTTCCGGGGCGGTTGGCGCATGGACACGCTGCAGACGCTGCCCGGCGTGCTGATGCTGCGCGAAACCGGCCTTCCCACGGCCAACTTCTTCGGCCCGCCCCGCGGCGATCTGGAAGACGTCGAAAACCAGGGCGTGGAGGGCGGCATTCCCCGGTTCAAGACGAACAGGCTGCGTCAGTTCTTCCAAAACGACGTCGCCGGCGGCAACCCCCTGCACGGGGCCGTGCGCAATCTGCTGAGCTTCCAGACCAGCGCCAGCGGCGCCGGCGCTGCGGCCATGAACTTCCTCGTCCACGATCTCGCCGTGCAGCTGGTCACCGGCAGCCGGAGCGGGTTCTTCTCGCCCTACCTGCTTCGAACGCAGGACGAGTTCCAGCAGTCGATGCTGGACATCGGAGCGGCCATGGTCAGCGGCCGGGCGGGCAGCTTTGGCGGCAGCGTCTACATGGGTTCGACACGACGGCCTTCGGTTTGGGACCGCGCCTTGGGCGCGTCGCTGAAGGACTTGAACCCGAGGGATGATCCAGAAAGCGCGCTCAACGTGCTGTGGCTGAAGGGTCCGGAACTCGCCCAGGCCATGATGGACGGTCTCGGCCGCGAATCCGTGGCGGCGTTTCTCGCCGAACTCAGGCGCCGTCACGCCGGCGGCACCTTCACCGAGCAGGACTTCAACGCCGCGGCCACGGCGGTCGGCATCGACTTCGAGACCTTGCTGGGCGACTGGCTGGACAGCGCGGCGCTGCCGGGCTTCGTGTTCTCGCCGGTGGGCCTCGTCCGCCTGCGCGACGACGACCAAGGCCGGCCACGCTATCAGGTCGGCCTGCACGTGTACAACGACGAGCCGGTGCCCGGTCTGGTGCGTTTGACATACGGCGAGTGGCAAGGCGAGGACATAGGCTGGGTCTCCGACGCCACGCCGCCAACCCGCGTGGCCGCCAAGAGCGCGGTGGAACTGGGCCTGGTGGCCACCAATCTGCCCGAACAGCTGCAGCTGGCGCCGTATCTGGCGCTGAACCGCAGCACGGTCGCCCTGCCGCTGCCCGAGGTAGACGAAACCGAGTCGGTGGACGCCGAGCCGTTCTCCGGCGCAAGACCCAGCGCTTGGCGGCCGGAGCGGCCGGCCGGCATCGTCGTCGACGACTTGGACGAAGGATTCTTCGTGCGCGTCGACGAAGTCGAGAACGGACCGCGCCTCGGCGGCGGCAAGCGCGAGCTGCCGCCGAATACGGAGATCGATCAAGGCCTGCCGGTCTTCAGCCCGCAGCAGCTACCGGACTGGACCCGCCAGGAACAAGACGGCGCCATCGGCAAGTATCGGCGCACCCTGGCCCGTTCGCGGTCCGGGGACGGCAGCGCGAAGGCGGTATTCGGCGCCGAATTGCCGTCGCGTGGACGCTGGAGGTTGGAATACCACTTGCCGCCGATGCGCTCTTTCTCGTTCGCCATGTCCTTTGGCGTCGCCACGACGGCGAGGTCCGACTCGAATATCAACCAACCCCAAGGCGCCTACGACTTGCGCATCCTCGCCGCCGGCAACGAGACCAAGATCGACTTCGACGCCGGCGCCGGCCAGCTTGGCTGGAACCGCCTCGGCGACTTCGATCTGCCCGCTGGCGAAGTGCAGGTGCAGGTGTCGAATCGGACCGCTGGCAACTACGTCGTCGCCGACGCCATCCGCTGGCTGCCCTTGGACGACCGCTAGCCGAGGGCTCCGGCATGGGCGCGTGGCGACTGCTGTTCCCCGGCGTCTGCATGCTCTGCCGGCGCCGCTCGCAGCGCGACATCGATCTGTGCCGGGCCTGCGAGTCCGCCTTCGTGGTCAACGATTCCGCCTGCCGGCGCTGCGCCGAACCTCTGCCAGGGGCGGATGCGCTGTGCGGCGCCTGCATCGCCACGCCGCCGCCGTGGACCAAGGCGGTGGCGCCGTTCATCTACTCGCAACCGTTGGCGCGGGTGATCGATGGGCTGAAGTTCGGCAACGGGCTGATGCAGGCGCGTGTTCTTGGCGCCCTGCTGACGCCCCACGTCAAGGCGCGCTACGTCGACGAACCTCTGCCGGATGCGCTGGTCCCGCTGCCGCTGACGCGCAAGCGACGACGCCGACGGGGTTTCAACCAGGCCGAGCTGCTGGCCAACGTGGTGGGGCGCAGCCTCGTGCTGCCCAGGGAACGACGCTGGCTCGTCCGCGTCAAGGACGCGGCGCCGCAACGCACGCTGCCAAGGGCCGCGAGACTGCGCAACGTGCGCGGCGTCTTCAAAGCGCGACAACGACCCGTGCCGCCGCGCCTGGCGCTGATCGACGACGTCACCACCACCGGCGCCACCGTTCGCGCCGCCACCCAGGCGATGCTCGACGGCGGCGCGCAGGAAGTCCATGTGTGGACGGTGGCGAAGACGCCAGCGGTCTAATCCAACAGGGGCAGCCAAGCATCCAAGCCAGGCGCTTCGCCCAGGTACGGCACAGCGCCCGTTCCATCTGCTCTGACGAGGTCATATCCGACATGACGACCAGGCGCGTGTGGCCAACCCCAAGGCGATCAGCCATCCGCCTTGGCGCAGGCGTTGCGGCAGCCATGCTGCTCGTCGCTGGATGCGGCGGTCCGCTGGGCCCGTTCGCCGGCGGCGAACTGTCCGGTACGAGCGCCGAACCGCCAGCGGCATGGGAGGCCGTGCCCGAAACCGTACAGCTCGAAGTGCAGCCGGCCGAACCCTATTCGGTGAACGTCTGGGCCGTGGGCATCGGCCGCCGTCTCTACGTTGCCACCGGCCCCGAAGGCGCCACCTGGAGCAGCCGCCTGCAGCGCGAAAGCAGGGTTCGGGTGCGTGTCGCC
Source organism: Candidatus Azotimanducaceae bacterium (assembly GCA_965199875.1). Classification (GTDB taxonomy): domain Bacteria; phylum Pseudomonadota; class Gammaproteobacteria; order Pseudomonadales; family Azotimanducaceae; genus VXYL01. The sequence continues at coordinate 2,806,340 of OZ241346.1, forward strand.
GGCGTCGTCTACGCCTTGCGGGCGTCCGTGGTGCAGGATGCCGAAGAGCGCGAGCAGGTGGTTGCTGCCTATCTGCACAAGTACGGCGCCGAAGATGGCGAAGACGCCTCGGGCTTCGTGCGCCGCCGCCGCGAACAAGCCATGCAGGAAGCCCTCGACAACGTCGGCGGAACCATCTATCGGTTGCAGCCGCGCGGCAACGATCGGCAGTTGCAGTAGACTTCAGGTTATGGAGCAACGAGAGGCGGCAGCCCTGTACGCCGCGGCAGTGGGCGGCAAGGCGAACTACTACGTTCCCTACTTCCAGCGGGCGGACGAGCGTGGCTATGCGCCGACGTCGTGGAACTGGCCGGCGTTCTTTCTTGGCATTTTCTGGTTCATCTACCGTCGCCAGTTTCGCTGGGCCGGAATCGTCGCGTTGGCGGCCGTGCTGACCTCGGTTCTGGCCGGGCAAGTCACGGTTGCCGGGTTCCCTACCGTGGCATGGGTGCTGCAGCTAGCCTTCGTTGTCGGCGTCCACTGCCTCTACGTGCCGTTGAACGCCAACGGCCTGTACTACCACTGGGTGCGCCAGCGCCTGGAACGAGTGAAGAAGCGCATGCCGCTGGACCCTGCGCGCCAGGCCGAGACGCTGTCGAAGACCTGCCGGCCGAGCATACACTTGCCGCTGATGATCTTCGCCTCGCTGCTGGTCATGTTCCTGCTGACGCTTTCGGCGCCCATCGACGGCTCGCCGACGGCTTCCTAGGCCGCGCCCTGTCGGCCCCATTTGGGAAGGACGTCGTGGACTGGCTCGCCGGCACCAGCGGCTACAGCTACAAGGAGTGGAAGGGCAGCTTCTACCCCGAAGACATCGCCGCGGCAAAGATGCTCGACTACTATGCGTCGAAGCTGCCGGCGGTGGAGATCAACAACACCTTCTACCGCATGCCCAAGGCCGAAGTGCTGCAAACCTGGCGCGACGCCGTGCCGGAGCGGTTTCGATTCGCCATCAAGGCGTCGCGGCGCATCACCCATCAGGCGAAGCTGGTGGATTGCGCCGACGCCGTCGGCCACTTGGCGACGACCTTGCAGACGCTGGGCGACAAGCTCGGCTGCGTGCTGTTTCAACTGCCGCCGTATCTGCGCAAGGACGCCTCCCGCCTGGACGCATTCCTAGCGGCGTGGCCGAAAGAGCTGCCGGCGGCGGTGGAGTTCCGCCACCGCTCTTGGTTCGACGACGAAACCGCCGATCTGCTGGCCCGCCACCGGGCGGCGATCTGCGTCTCCGAGGACGGCAGCCTGGCGCTGCCGAGCTTCCACGCCACCACCGACTGGCTGTACTTTCGGCTGCGCAAGCCCGGCTACGACGAAGCGGAGCTTGAACGCTGGCTTGAGCGCGGCGAAGCGGCACTGGCCGGGCGCGGCTTCGCGTTCTTCAAGCACGAAGACGAAGGCGCCGGGCCGGCGCTGGCGGCGCAGTTTCTGAACCTGGCGAAGCGATGAGCTGTTTCCGCGAACGATGCACTGCCGCGTTGGCGTTGGCAGCAACGGCGCTGGCAGCCGTTGGCGAAGAAGCCAATCAAGAGCCTTCCGCCGGGTACGACGAAGTGGTCGTTACCGTCGGCACGAGGGCGGCGCCGCGCACCCGCGTCGACTCGGCAGTGCCGGTGGACGTCTTCGGGCAGGAGGACATCGAAAGCGTCCATTCGTCGGATCTCGCCGATATGGTGAAGACCGTCGTGCCGTCGTTCTCGGTGGACCGGCAGCCGATCTCGGACGGCGCATCGTTCATTCGGCCCACCCACCTGCGCGGCCTGGATTCCCACCACGCGCTGGTGCTGCTGGACGGCAAACGGCGGCACCGGGGCGCGGTGCTGCGTCTGGGCGCTTTCGGGCCGCACGGCGTCGACATCGGCGGCCTGCCCGCCATCGCCATCGAGTCCGTGGAAGTGCTGCGCGACGGCGCCGCAGCCCAGTACGGCTCCGACGCCATCGCCGGCGTGTTGAACTTCAAGCTGAAGAGCGCCGATGCCGGTTTCGACTTGCGGGCGCGCTTCGGCGCCTACGGGGCTGGCGACGGCGACGAGGGCGTGCTGGAGATGAACGCCGGATTCCCGCTGGGCAGGGGAGGCTTCGTCAACATGAGCGCCCACCTGGCGGACGCTGCGCCGACCAGCCGCTCGGAACCCTACGACCTGCCCATCGCCGGTTCCGGCCTGACGCCGCTGGAAGCCACGCGCAGTCGCCTCGACGCGGACGGCACCACCTACTTCGGCCCCGACGCCTTCACCTACGCCTACGCGCCGAGCGGCGACCTCGTCCAGGTTCTGCCCGGCAGCGATGGCGTTCCCGACGATCTCGACAGGCGCTATGCGCAGAACTACCGGAACGTCGGCGGCGTCAGCCCGTTCGCCAGCCCGGTGCAGATCTGGGGGCGACCGGACCGTTCGCAGCAGATGGCGGTGGTCAACGCGGCGCTGCCGATTGCCGGTTCCGGCACGCTGTACGGCTTTGCCACCTACTCCGCCAAGAACCAGCGCAGCGGCTTCTTCTACCGCCGCCCAGGGGTCAGCCAGCTGAAGCCGCTGCGCCTGGCGGACGGTTCCATCTACGACCCGCGAGCCAGCTTGTATCCATCCGGCTTCACGCCGCAGTTCAGCGGCGACGTCGCGGACTACGCCGTCCACGGCGGCTTGCGCGGCGATCGGCGCGGCGGCTTCAGCTACGACCTCTCCGCCACCTACGGCAACAACAAGATTCGCTACTTCATCGAAAACACCATGAATCCTTCGCTGGGGCCGGATACGCCAACGCGCTTTCATCCGGGCAATCTGGTGAACGACGAACTGGCGCTGAACGCGGACTTCGCGTGGTCGGCCGATGCGCGAGCCGGCACCGAACTGCACCTGGCGTTCGGCGCCGAGTACCGCAACGAGGGCTACCAGGTGCAGACTGGCGAACCGGCTTCCTACCAGGTGGGCCCATTCGGGCGGCCGGACCCGTTCAACTTCGAGATCACCCAGGCCGAAGTAGACGCGGACCCGACCGATGCGCTGACCACGGTGGCGTGCCGCATCCCCGGCTTCGAGGCCGTGGGTCGGCTGTGTCCGACGGGCGATCCGGTGAACAACGCGGTGCCCATCGGTTCCAACGGCTTTCCGGGCTATCCGCCGGACTTCGCCTCGGACGTCAATCGTCGCAGCCGCGCCGGCTACCTCGACGTGGAGTGGGACGTGACGCCGCGCTGGATGGCCGGCGCCGCCACCCGCTACGAACACTTCGAGGACTTCGGCGAGGTGCTGATCTGGAAGGCCACGACGCGCGTGCGACTGACCGAAGCGATCAACCTGCGCACCTCCTTCGGCACCGGCTTTCGGGCGCCGACGCCGGGGCAGATTTCCACGACCAATGTCTCCACCCGAATCGGCGGCGACGGCACGCCCCGGGCCGAGGGCCTGTTTCCCGCCGAACACGGCGCCGCCCGGCTGTTCGGCGCCGAGCCCCTGGAGGCGGAACACTCGCGCTCTTCGACGGTGGGCGTCGCCGCGAGCTTCGACGTCGTCGTCGTCACGCTGGACCACTACCGCATCCGCCTGGACGACCGCATCACGCTGTCGTCGCAGTTTCTGGTGGGCGAAGCCGAATCGTTGGCGCTGGCGGCGCTCGGCGTGCCCGGCGCCAGCGACATCAGCCAGGTGCGATTCTTCGTCAACGACGTGGACACCGCCACCCGAGGCGTCGATCTGGTCGTCAACTGGGCGCTGGACCGCTTCCTCCCCGGCACTTCCGTGCAGGCGGCCTTCAACTACAACGAGACCGAAATGCTCGACCGGGGCCGCTTCGTCGGCCTGGAAACCAAGTACGACATCGAGAACGGCAAGCCCGCCATGCGCGGCGTGCTGACCATGCGCGGCGGCCGGGGGCCGTTCGACGCGATGCTGCGGCTGCGCGTGTTCGGCAAGTACAGCAACGCCAAGACGGCGAACCTGATCGACATCCAGCACTACGGACGCGAGGCGATGCTCGACGCCGAAGTCGCCTGGACCTTCCGCGGCCGCCACCGGCTGGGCGCCGGAGCGCAGAACCTCCTCGACAACGTGCCGGACGAAGCCGCCTACGAGACCTGCTGCGGCATGGTGTACCGGCGCGACTCCATCGTGCCGTGGCACGGAGTGCTGTACACCCTGCAACTGAACCTGGCGTTCGACTGACGACGCCTAGTAGCACAAATCGGCCACCGACATCGTTATCGGGGAGCTGGTAGGGCAGGGTGTACGACATTTTTGATGGCAGAAGGTGCTTGCGGCCTCTGAACCACCGTTCAAGGCGGCCGAGGAGTGAGCGTCCGCGCGGCATGGAACGGGCCTAGGCGCAGATGGCGCCTGGCCCGCGAGCGCCGGCGCGAGGCTCCTGGCGCCCCAAACGCGGAGTTGGCCTGTCGCTTAGCGAAGCCGTGCGCGAGCGAGGAAGTCCGCGCCGCTGCCGCAGTCGATGATCAACGTGCCGATCCGCGCCAGTTCGGCGCCGTCCTCGACGCCCGCGAGCAAAGCCGCCAGCTCGGCGCCGGTGGCCGCGCCGAAGCGCCGGCTCGCCAGGCTGCAAAGCACCTCCCGCTGGCCCTCCTGCCGGCCCTCCCTCTGGCCCTCCTGCCGGCCCTCCCGCCGGCCCTCCCGCCGGCCTTCCCGCCGGCCTTCGTCGATCTTCAGCTCGTCCCGCTCTCGAAGCGTATCCGCAAGCATCGTCGTCTCCTTGTCGTGAACCAGAACCGGCATCCGGCCGCCCAGCCGCGGACCCAGAATGCCGCCGCACCATGCCACGAACGACCGCCACAGGTCATGGTCGTCCGCCGCCGAGAACAGCGTCTCGGCCCGCGCAAGCGCCAGAGCGGCAGCCCCTCCGCCGACGCCGCGTCCAGCGCCAGCACGGCGTGCGCCAGATTGCCGTCCGCAGCATCGTCGTCCGCGTAGTCCCTGGCGTCGACCAGCCGGCCGGCCAGGCGCGGCTGCAGAGCGCGCAGTTCCCGCGGCATCCACCGGCGCTCGTCCAGCCGTAGCCCAAGTTTACCACCCCCTAGAAAAAGTCATTTGCAATCAACATCTTGCGTTGACTGAAATGGGCAAGTGGCACTACAAAGTGCCGCGTTGTGGATTCTAGATCGTGGTCTTGCGCGTTCCTCCGGGCCGGGGATCGATGCCGAGGGCGTCGTAGATCTTCCGCAGGGCGGGTTCGGCGCGGGTGGCCTTGCGCACGTGCAGGGCGCGGCCGTCGGCGCAGCGGAACGTCGCGGTGACGCGCTGCTGGCCGTCGAGGATGTTGCGCAGGGTGTTCCAGCTGCCGTCGACGCCCTTCTCGCGCAGCGCGGCGCGCAGCACCTGCACGAGCTGGTAGGCGAGGACGGTGATGAACAGGTGCCCTTCGGCGCGCGCCTGCTTGTGGTGGTACACGGGGCGCAGGCCGAGTTCGGACTTCAGCGAGCGGAACACGGCCTCGACGTCGGTCAGGGTGGCGTAGGCGCGCCACAGCGTCTCCTCGTCCCAGTCGGTCTCGCTGCTGCGCAGGCAGTACACGCCCGGACAGTCGGCCATCGTGCCGGCGGCCGGGCGCCGGGTCCAGGTCACCGCCACGGCCTTCCCGCCGCTCTCGTCGGCGGCGACCTCGACGTCGTAGAGGCGCGCCGCGCCGCGGCTCTTCTCCTTGAGGCGTCCGATGCGTTCCCGGACGTATCCGATCTCCTTGCGCGTGCGCGGGCGCGACAGCCCGGCGGAGAGGTCGTCCAGCGCCGTCTCGAAGCGCCGGGCGAAGCGTTCGGCGATGCCGCGCTCCTTCTCCTCCCGCGCCGCCGAGTGGCAGCGCAGGCGCACCTCCAGGCCGTCCTCGGACAGTTCCCGGACCAGCCGCACCGCGCCGCCGGACTTCGCCCGGATGGACACCGCCTGCGACGCGTCGAACGTCCGCTTCGACTCCCGGCTCACCACCAGATGGCGGTAGCCCTCCCGCCGCAGCCAGGCCAGCCGGTCCTCCGTCGCCACGCCGCGGTCCATCACCACCAGGGCGCCGTCCGGCGCGCCCAGCGACTGCAGCATCTCGGCCAGCGTGCCGCTCTCGGCGACGTTGCCGGCGAACACCCGCGAGCGGCGCGCGAAGCCGCTCGCGTCCAGCGCCAGCCCCAGGGTCAGCAGCGGACGGTCGCTGCGCTTCTCCTTCGAGCGCCCGCGCGCCGCCTTCGGCATCGCCGCCGCGCCGCCCTCGAAGAACGTGTTCGTCAGGTCGTACAACGTCACCGTCGGCGCCAGGCCGAACAGCCCCGAGGCACGCTCGAACAGCCGGTCCTCGATGGCGTCGCGGTGCGCCAGCAGCGCGTCCGACGCCCGGTACAGGCGCATCGACCCCATCGTCTCGAAGTCCGCGTCGAGCAGTTCCCCCAGGGCGCTGCGCTCCGCCAGCCAGCGCCGCGTCTCCCGCTCCGACGCCGGATGCGCCATGCGCCCGACGACGTTGCCCACGGCCGCCGCCAGCAGCCCCGGACCCAGCCCCAGCCCCGCCAGCAGCTCGCGCAGCCGCAGCCGGTCCATCGCCCACAGCGCCGCGTGCTCCACGCCGACCGAGCGCGGGCGCGTCAGTTCCAGCGAGTCCACGTCCACGCGCCGCAGGTCCCCCGGCGCGTCCGCCGAGGCCGGCGACGCCTCGCGGGCGGCCAGCCGCGCCGCGAGCCGCTGCGCCTCCGCCTCCACCTCCGGCGGGCAGTCCAGCGGCAGTTCCATCTGCCCGGCCAGCAGTTCCTCCACGCGCTGGCAGAGCAGCGGCCAGCGTCCGCGGGGCAGCTCGAAGTGGCGGCCGAGGTTGAGCAGCGTGCGCTGGCGCACCCTGGCGCCGTCGCGCTCGGAGCGCACCAGCCGGTGGGTGTGGTACTCGGCGCCGTCGGTGGCGCGGGTACGGGTGCGGCGGACGAACATGGGGCGACGGTAACCCGCGCCCCGGGGGAGTTCAATGCCCCGCCCTCATTTTATGGCACTACATCGGCCTCTTCGGAATCGCCTTCCAGCGAAATCAACGACTTGCGACGGCCAGGCTCCGGAAAACCCCCGAATTCGTCCCGAATCGCCTGTCACGATGGTAAAGATGGGGTAGCGGCGTGCGCCACCTGGCGCTGCCGTTGTACACCACCAGCGGCACGTGCGCCACGACCCGGCCGCCGTCCGCCGCCATCCAGCCGGAGCGGCGCAGGTCGCCGCGCAGCAGCACCACGTACTCCAGCAGCCGCTCCGCCATCCGCGCGTCCGGACTCGACTGGAATTCGATGTGGAACATCACGCCGGTGCCGGCGGGCCGGCCGGCGCCGGGCTTGAACGGTGCCCACCAGGGCAGGTCGGCCCGGCGGACGCGGAGGCCGTCCGCGACGTGCTCCGCCGGCAGGCGTTCCAGGCGGTCGAGGTCCAGGTCGCCCACCCAGGGGTCGCCGAGCAGGCGGACGAGGTCCGCGACCATGCGGCGGTGCGAGAACAGCCGCTTGCCGGACTCGTCGCTGTGTCGGATCCATCGTGCCATGGGCGGCACTGTGCGCCGGCGACCGCGTGCGGCGATACGGCAACGGGCTGAAATTTTCGTGCGAAATCGCCCATGCGGGCGGCGCGACGCTGCCGATGCTGGCGCGCATCGTGCGCGTCTTGCGACATCGCCCTGGCGGGATGTGGGAAGTCGCCGTCTTGTCGCCGCCGTCGTCGCCTGGCGGGACGTGGGAAATCGCCCCGTATTGCGGAGTAGGTTTCTGTGTCGGGATGAGCAGGGCAGAACGGTTCACGTGCTGAGAACGAGGCGTGGCGCCGAGCGGACGAGCGGGCGCGGCCGACGCGCAAGCGGTACCGCTTCAGCGACGGTGGGTCAGATACTGTTCGTTGACGCAGTTGGCGAGGCGGCCGTCGCGCAGATAGCGCACCGCCGTTCGCGCCGAGAAGGCGCGAATGTCGCGCACGCTCTCCGGCGTGAAGAACGCCGAGTGCGGCGTGATCAACAGCCGATGCTTGATCCACGCTTCGTCGCGGTGCCAGGCGGCGATCAGCGGCGCGTCGAGGTTGGCCGGTTCGTCGGGCAGCACGTCGAGGCCGGCCGCCAGCACCGTGTCGTCGCGCATGGCGTCGTGCAGAGCGTCCAAGTCGACGATGGGGCCGCGGGCGGTGTTGACGACGACGATGCCTTTCTTCGCCGCCGCGAAGGCCGACCTGCCCAAGAGCCCTCGGGTCTCTTCGTTCAGCGGCGTGTGGACGCTTACGACGTCGCACTGCGCCATCAGTTCCTCCAGGGTTTCCGCCCGGCGCACGCCCAGGGCCAGTTCCACGCCGCTCGGCTGGTACGGGTCGTGGAACACGCAGTCCATGTCGAAGGCATGGGCGCGGCGAAGGGCGGCGGTGCCGATGCGGCCGAGGCCGATGACGCCGAAGACGCAGGCCGAAAGGCGGCGCCCGTAGGGGTTCAGCGCCGGCCGCCAGTTGCCGACGGGATCGGCGCGCAGCTCCTCGTCGTGAAAGGCGATGCTCTTCACCAGCGTCATCATCAGCGCGATGGCGTGGTCGGCCACTTCCCGGGTTCCGTAGTCCGGGCAGTTGCACACCGGGATGCCGAGCTTGCCGTAGGCTTCAATGTCCACGTCGTCGAAACCCACTGCCGTCTTCACCACGATGCGGCACTTGTCGAGCTTGGGCAGGTACTGCGCCGGCGGCGCGACGCCGACGATGCCGTCGCAGTTGCGCCACTGCTCGTCGGTGACGTGCTCGAAGCCGCGCGCGAACTCGGCCACGACGCCCTCGCCGACTGCTTCTTCTTCCACCGAGTGGTCGCGCCCGGAGCGGGGCCAGAGTATGCGGATGGTCATGCGTGTTCCCGGTTTGGCGACTGCGGCTTGCAGCGTCGAAGGCTACTCGTTGTCGAGCGCTATCGCGGTTTGGAAGGCCGGACGCGCCTGGCAGCGTTGCAGGTATTCCTTCAGCACGGGCGAATCCGGCAGCTCGTCGAAGACGTGCATGAAGTGGACGCTGGTGCCGTTCATGACGTCCGCGGCGCTGAAGGCGTCGCCGAGCAGCCACGGACCTTGCCGCAACCCGGCTTCGAGGGTGGCGATCATGGTGTCGAAGTCGCCCCATCCGGAAGAGAAGCGGTTCGGCTCGACGCCGCTGAACTTCTCCATCAGCGCCGGCTCCACGACGCCGGGCGTGTACAGCATCCAGTACAGATACTCGCCACGTCGCCGGTCGTCGATGGGCGGCGCCAAGCGGCGGTCGGGATAGCGATCGGCAACGTACAGGGCGATCGCCGCGGAGTCGGCCATCAGCACCTCGCCGTCTTCCAAGGCCGGCACTTTGCCCATCGGGCTGGCGCGCGCGAACGCGGGATCGCGCTCGGCATCCGGGTCGCGGATGTCGATCAGTATCCGCTGGTAGTCCACGCCCGCCTCTTCGAGCAGCCAGACGACGCGGGCAGCGCGCGTCCTCGGGCACCAAAACAGTTTCACGCATCCTCCTCGCGTTCGGCGGCGGTTGCCAAGAAGGCGCGGAGTCTAATGCAACTGGCTGCGTCGGTCTTGGCGCGGTTTGCTATGCTCGCACGGGTGCGGACATCCAAAGACCATCGAGGCAATCAGTGCTAAAGCCCCTTCAACTCGGCCGGCGGTGCGGCCTGCGGGTGCCGCCGCTGTGTCTTGGCACCATGAACTTCGGCGAGCCCGGGCGTGGCCACCAGGGCGACTGGACCCTCGGCATCGACGAAGCCCGGCCCATCTTCAAGGCGGCCCTGGACAACGGGCTGTTCTACTTCGACTGCGCCGACGTGTACGGCATCGGCGCCTGCGAACGGGTGGTCGGGGCGTTGCTGAAGGAGCTGGCCAGCCGGGACGAATACGTGCTGGCGACCAAGGTGGCCATGCCGATGGGCCGCGGCGCGAACCAGGGCGGTCTGTCGCGCAAGCACATCTTCGAGGGCATCGACGCGAGCTTGCGGCGTCTCGGCCTCGACTACGTCGACCAGCTGGTGATCCATCGGCATCCTCATGGCGTGCCGGGCCAGGTGCAAGTGCCCGTCGAAGAGACGATGGAGGCGCTGCACGACGTCGTGAAGGCGGGCAAGGCACTCTATCTGGGCGCCTCGTCGATGTTCGCCTGGCAGTTCGCCGGGTTGCAGACCACCGCCGAAGCGCATGGCTGGACGCGGTTCGTCTCCATGCAGAACCACTACAACCTCGTCTATCGCGAGGAGGAACGCGAGATGAACCCCTACTGCGACAACACCGGTGTCGGCCTGACGCCGTGGTCGCCGTTGGCGAGGGGCATTCTCGCCGGCTCCTACAAGGGGGGCTTCGGCGGCGGCTCGACGAACCGCTCCAAGGGCCGCGACCGAACGCGCACCGAGGGCCTGTATCGCGGCGCTGCCACGTTCGACATCGCCGATCGGGTCGTGGAGACGGCGGCCAAATACGGCAAGACCGCAGCGCAGATCGCGCTCGCATGGCTGCTGGACAAGCCCCACGTCCATGCTCCGGTGGTTGGCGTCTCCAAGGTGTCGCAGCTCGAGGAACTCGTCGCAGCCTGCGACATTGCCCTGGATGCGGCGGATGTGGCCTACCTCGAGGAGCCCTATCAGCCAGTGGAGAACCTGCTCTCCATCGGCACGTCCTAGCGGTCGATGGGTGCCGTCGCGAGCGCCAAGTCGTCCGAGCCGTCAGCTTCCACTAGCCATCCGTCGAGTCGATGAAGGAATCGCCGCCACATCTCTTTTGCCGGGGGTGTCCGCTCGCGCACTCCGGTTGAGGTCCCGTGACACGCAATGGCTGACGTCCTGGAAACCTTGGCCATGCCGTTGGGAACCGCCATGCTCAGCGCTTTGCTTGCGCTGGCGGCCCTTGCGCTACGTCGCCGTCGCGTCGCTGCTGGCTTGGCTGTCTTCGCGCTGCTTTGGATTTGGTTCTGGTCCGCACCCGGCCTGGCAGGTTTCGCCGTCGAACTGCTGCGCGAGCCGCAGCCCTTGCCGCCCATCGAAGAACTGCCCGCGGCGGACGCCATCGTCGTGCTCTGTGGCTCTGCCGCGCCACCGAGGCCGGAGCGCCCCTATGCGCTCCTGGGCAGCACGGCAGACCGCGTTCTGCACGCCGCGCGTCTGCATTACGCGGACAAGGCACCGACCGTCATCACGTCGGGACGCCACAGAAGGCACCAGGGGCCAGAGACCTGTGCGGAGTCCATGCGCCAGTGGCTGGTGGCCCTTGGCGTGCCGGCGGAGGCGGTCCACGCCGAGGAGCGCAGCGAGAACACGCGGGAGAACGCGGTGTTCACGGCCGAGCTCGCGGCCAGCCTCGGCATCGAGAGCGTCTTGCTGGTCACGTCGAACAGCCACATGGCGCGCGCTCATGCGGCATTCGCCAAGACCGCGCTGCACACGGTTCCAGCGCCGCACAACGAACCGTGGAGGCGCACCAACACCACCCTGGTGCCGCAAGAATGGACGCTGGGCACGTCTTCGAACGTCATTCGCGAGTGGATTGGCCGCCTAGTCTACAGACTGCGCGGATGGACGTAGTACACGACACGGCTTGTCACGAACACACGGAGGCACCGAGCTGGCGCGTCGAGGATCGAGCAGCAACCCTTCGCCGCCGCGTCAGTAGTCCACGCTGTCGTTCTCGAACGTGAAGCCCGCCTCCGGCATGACGAGACGGTGCCGAGCGCCTTCACGGTCGGCATCCCAGTCGTCGTAGCCGGCGTCTCCGGCCCATAGCGCAACGCGCACGCCATCGCCGCGCTTGACGGCCCGGGTCTCGTAGAAACGCGCCGGCTGCGACGCGAAGCGGCGCAGCAGCGCATCCGCCGGCTGGTAGAGCGACAGGTGGTAGAGCGTCACCCAAGTAGGCGGCACCAGGTCGATTTCACCTTTGCCGTGCCGGGCCAAGGCATCGGTCGGCCGAATCCACTGGTGCTCCTTGATTTCGCCATCGTCGATGCTGATCGCCTGACGGCTGCCGCGGGCGGCGAAGAACCACGTGGCGAAGCGCACCGGCGCACTCGGCGGCGGCGTCCAATGCGCAAACCAGACGAAATCCGCCGGATCGACATCGATGCCCGCCTCTTCCTTGGCTTCCCGTGCCGCGGCATTGCGAGCGCCGGCCTGCTGGTCGTCGTCCTGGGGATAGTCGTCGGCGTCGATGCGGCCGCCAGGAAACACCCACATGCCGCCAAAGGCGATCTTCGAGTTCTTGCGCAGCATCAGCACTTCCACCCCGTCGTTGCCGTCGCGCAGCAGCACCACAGTGGCCGCCGGAGTCGCAGGACGCGACTCCTTGACGGCCTTGGGGTCGTCCACGTTGCCGTAGATGTCGTTCTTGTGCTTGCCCTCCCGGGTTGGGACGTCGGACATGTCGTCTCCGTGTTCGGTTCGTAGGTGGCCAGTGCGCCTGCCGGGCTCGCTCACCGAGCATGGCCGCTCGGCGGCACCGATGCAAGGCGATGTACTGGTTCACTACTTATGGCACTGGGGCTAGGCAGCCTCCTGAGCGACAAGGTACTCGTTCGGGGTGAGGTAGTCGAGGGCGGAATGCGGCCTTTCGTAGTTGTAGAAGAATTCGTATTGGAGGAGCTTGGCGGAGACGGCGTGGACGGTGAGTTCGCAGTCGAGGAAGTTCCAGAACTCGATGCGGGCGGTTCGGTTGGCGCGTTCGACGCAGCCGTTCCACTGGGGGCGTCGCGGCGGCAGGACGTGGAGTTCGATGCCGAGCTTCCGGCAGGCGTCCTCGAAGCTCGGAGCGCCATGAATGGCGCATGAACTCGCTGCCGCCGTCGACCTGGATGGACTGCAAGGGCACGGGAAGGGCTTCGACGACGTCGTCGAGGAAGCGCCTCGGGCCCGCAGCGTTCCGAAGGCGGTGGCGCGGGAGAAGACGCGGGCGACCATGAAGCGGCTGAGCGGGCAGACGGCGCGGAACTCCTTGATGGTTCGGCCGTCGCGGGAGAAGGTCATGTGGTCGATCTGGACGAGCTGGCCGGGGTTCCGGGGCCTGGCGCCGTACTTCCAGCGCTGCGCCCAGCCGTTGAACTTGCGGCGGCGCCTGGGCTCGAGGCGGCCCTCGCAGGCGCTGGCGCGGGGCACGCAGCCGCTGGCGATGGCGCGCGAGAGGATGCGTCCGACGGTGGAGACGCTCAGGCGCAGGCCCTTGCGTTCGAGCATGCGCTGGATGGGCGCCTTGCCCATGAACGGATGCTTGCGGCGCAGGTCCATGACGGCCTTCCACCGGAACATGGTGCGGCGGCTGACGCCGATCTCCTCCAAGGCGGCCTGCTCGGCGCAGCCGGCGGCGCGCAGCGCCTCGAAGCGCCGGATGGCCAGCAGGCGTTCGCGGGCTGGCGCCGGCAGCTCGGCGCCGTCCACCTTGAAGCTGCGGTACGATCGCGTCCGCATGGACTCGATGTTCATGGTTCGGGTTCTCCTTCAGTGGGTTTGGTTCACCGAAGGCTACCCGAACCGGCGCCGGCGGCGGTCGTTCCGCCGTCGGCGCCGCACTCAGCCGGTCATGGCCGCCGCAGTGCCAAATCTATCTGAGCCGGCACAGGCGACAGATCTTTGGCAATAGACGGCCCGCGGGCGACCTTCTTCAAGGTCTTCGGACTCCCATCCACGTGCGACATGTCGCACGTGGATTTCAGAGATGTCCTGCATACATCGGCGCTGCGGGCGTCTACCGTGCGCCGCATGGACAACGACGGCTTGCACAAGTTCGCCTACCGGCACCGCGAGTTCTTCGCCGACCTGGTGCGCCTGGCCGCGCCGGCGCTGGCGGCGGAGCTGGACTTCGCGCGGGCGGAACTGCTCCCGACGTCCAGCGTCGCGGCCGCCGGCGACCGCTTCGAGCAGCGCCACGGCGACATGGCGTGGCGCGTGCCGCACCGGCGCGGCGCAGGGCGGCACGGCTCGCATCGGCCGGGGCTGGTCGTGGTCGTGGAGTTCCAGAGCACGGTGGAGCAGCGCATGGCGGAGCGCATGCGGGAGTACTGCCGCAGGCAGCGCGAGAGCGACGCGGCGGGCCGGACGGACGGTGCTCGGCCGGCGCTGCTGCTGCCTTTGGTGGTCTACAACGGCAGCGAGCGCTGGACGGTGCCGGGGGCGGCCACCGAACTGCCGGCGCCGTGGTCGACGGCGGCGCATGCCGCGCTTGCGCCGTTCCAGGCATGGGACTATGTTCTGGTGTCCTTGGAGCGGCTGCTGGCTGGTGGCGGCTTGGCCGGTCTGCCGCTGGCGAACCGGTCGGCGGCGACGATGCGGCTGCAGGCGGAGCGGACGCCGGCGGGCCTGCTGGCGCGGCTGCGGGAAGAGTGGGCGCGCTTCCCGGGCGCGGCGGACCGGCCTGCGCGGGAAGTGCTGCGCGCCTGGGCCGTCGCGTTGCTGGCGGACATGGCCGGCACGGACGCGGCGGTCGCGGAGTCGGCGCTGCCGACGATGGACGAGCTGGAAGGGCTGGAAGGGTCGAAAGGAGGAACGGAGATGACAACCGTATCGCAAGCGCGGCTGGGCAAGTGGTTCGAGGAGTTCCGCGCCGAGAATGTGGCGCAGGGCGTCGAGCAGGGCATCCAACAGGGCATCGAGCAGGGCGTCCAACGGGGCATCGAGCAGGGCGTCCAACGGGGCATCGAGCAGGGCGTCCAACAGGGCATCGAGCAGGGCGTCCAACAGGGCATCGAGCAGGGCGTCCAACAGGAACGCGCCCGATGGCTGGCGCGACTGCGTCGCCATGCGGCGATCAAGTTCGGCGCCCAGACGGCCGAGCGGCTGGCGGACCTGCTCGGCGCGGCCATCGCCGCCGAGCAGATGGAACGCGTGGGCGATTGGATCGTGGAGTGCGACCGTGGCGAGGATCTGCTGGCGCGCGTGTCCGCCATGCGCGCGAACGGCGGCGACGGGAGTTGAGCCGACGCCGCGGTGGGTCGGCTGGCGGAGCACTAGGCATTCGTCAACCGCTCCGAATCGAAGCACGGCCCGGCGAGAGTCTGCTGCCCAAAGATCTGGGTGCCACCTCAGGGCGTTTCGAGCAGGGCTATGGCGACGTAGTCGGAGATGCCAGCGGCGCTGTCTGCGGCAACGGCGAGTACGACGCGCCGATCTCGCACAACGGATCGCTGCCGCGGCCTAGCCGCAGTACACCGGCAGCACCTGTAGCCAGCGCGCTGGCGACTTAAGGGCGCTGCTCAAGTAGGCTTGGCTGCCGACACCCGACGAGAGAACGATCATGGACGTTCAGGCTGCCATTGCCACTGCTGCTGGCGAACCGCTGACCATCGACACCGTGCGTCTCGACGGCCCCAAGGAGGGCGAAGCGCTGATCGAGGTCAAGGCCACGGGAATCTGCCACACCGATGCCTACACCCTCTCCGGTGCCGACCCTGAGGGGCTGTTTCCGGCGATTCTCGGCCACGAAGGGGCCGGCGTCGTGGTCGAAACCGGGCCGGGCGTGCAGAGCGTGGCGGTTGGCGATCATGTGATTCCGCTGTACACGCCGGAGTGCCGCCAGTGCAAGTTCTGCACCTCCGGCAAGACGAACCTGTGCGGCGCCATCCGCGAGACCCAGGGCCAGGGCGTGATGCCGGACGGCACGTCCCGATTCTCCCGTGGCGGCGAAACCGTCCTGCACTACATGGGCACCTCGACGTTCGCCAACTACACGGTGGTGCCGGAGATCGCTCTGGCCAGGATTCGCCCGGACGCGCCGTTCGACAAGGTGTGCTACATCGGCTGCGGCGTCACCACCGGCCTCGGCGCGGTGATGAACACGGCGCAGGTGGAACCGGGCGCCAACGTGGCGGTATTCGGCCTCGGCGGCATCGGGCTGAACGTCATCCAGGGGGCGCGCATCGCCGGCGCCGACCGCATCATCGGCATCGACGTGAACCCGGGCAAACGTCCGCTGGCGGAGCGCTTCGGCATGACGGACTTCGTCGATCCCGGCCAGGTGGACGACACCGTCGCGGCCATCGTCGACATGACCGACGGCGGCGTCGACTACTCCTTCGAGTGCATCGGCAACGTCGACGTGATGCGCCAGGCGCTGGAGTGCTGCCACAAGGGCTGGGGCGAGAGCATCATCATCGGCGTCGCCGGGGCTGGCCAGGAGATCGGCACCCGGCCGTTCCAGCTGGTCACCGGCAGAGTATGGCGCGGCACCGCGTTCGGCGGCGCCAAAGGACGCACGGACGTGCCGAAGATCGTCGACTGGTACATGGACGGCAAGATCAACATCGACGACCTCATCACCCACACCATGCCGCTGGCCGACATCAACGATGCGTTCGAGCTGATGCATGCCGGCGAATCGATCCGTTCCGTGGTGGTCTACTAGCGACGGCGCGGCGCCGGGCGACGAGCATCATCCCGAGGGCCGCGCGAGCACTCCGCTGGTTGCGCGAGGGTGTGCGCCGAGGCCGAGACGTGCCGCAAGAGAGCGTTCTGAACCGACGGTTCGCGGGCGCCGCGGCGTACTTCCATCCCAAGGTCGCGACGCTCCTGTGCCTCGGCTTTTCGTCCGGCCTGCCGCTCTTGCTGATCTTCGCCACGCTGTCCTTGTGGCTGCGCGAAGCCGGGGTGGAACGCGGGCAGGTCACCTACTTCAGCTGGGCGGCGCTCGGCTATTCCTTCAAGTTCGTCTGGGCGCCGCTGGTGGACAAGCTGCCCCTGCCGTGGCTGTCGCGGCGTCTTGGCCAGCGCCGCGGCTGGCTGCTCGTCGCGCAGATCGGCGTGATCTCCGCCATCGTCTGGATGGCGTCGTGCGATCCCGCTACGGCCTGGGGCCTCGCCGCGATGGCGCTGGCGGCGGTGGCGCTCGGCTTTTCGTCGGCCACCCAGGACATCGTGATCGACGCCTACCGCATTGAGGCCGCGGACGAGTCCATGCAGGCGCTGCTTTCCTCCGCCTACGTGGCCGGCTACCGCTGCGGCATGCTGGTTGCCGGCGCCCTCGCCCTGTACCTGGCGGCCGGCTTCGGCAGCAGCGCCGAGAGCTACGACTTCGCCGCCTGGAAGTGGACGTACCGGTGCATGGCCGCGGCGATGCTGGTGGGCGTCGCCACCACGCTGATCGTGCAGGAGCCGCGGCGTCGGCAGCCGTCCTCCTACTTCCACGGCGCCGGAGACTACGCCCGTTTCGTGGCGCTGTTCGCCGTCGTGGTCGGCGCTTTCGTAGCGATCTACGTCGCGCTGGCGCCGCTCGCGACAGCGCTCGCCGAAGGACTGGCGGCGTTCGTCGGCGCACCGCCGCTGGCGACCTTCGTCGCAGAGGCGCTGCGACTGCTGGCCGCCGTGGGATTGGCCATAGGCGCTGCCCGGCTGTGCGTCTCGGCTGGCCTGGTGCGCTTGGAGATGGTGCGCGACACGTACATGGCGCCGGTGCTGGACTTCTTTGCCCGCTACGGCGGGCGGGCGGCCCTGGCGATCCTGCTGCTGGTGGGCTTCTATCGCGTGTCGGACATCGTGCTGGGCGTCATCGCCAACGTCTTCTACTTCGACATGGGCTACAGCAAGGAGGCGATCGCCACCGCCACCAAGGTGTTCGGCATCTGGATGACCATCGCCGGCGGCTTCCTCGGCGGCTGGCTGGCGCTGAAGTTCGGCACCCTGCGCGTGCTCATGCTGGGCGCCGTGCTCACCGTGGCGACCAATCTGCTGTTCATCGCCCTGGCCCAGGCTGCGGGGAGTCTGCCGCTGCTGTACGTCGTCATCGGCGCCGACAACCTCACCGGCGGGCTGGCCAGCGCTGCGTTCATCGCCTACCTGTCCAGCCTGACGAGCATCCAGTTCACCGCCGTGCAGTACGCCATCTTCAGTTCCCTGATGACGCTGTTTCCGAAACTGCTGGGCGGCTTTTCCGGTCAGGTCGTGGATGCGTTCGGCTATGGCTACTTCTTCTTCGGCGCAGCGCTGCTTGGCGTTCCCGTCTTCCTTCTGGTTGCGCTCGTGCGCCGCTACCACACCGCGGGCGAAACCCCGGCGCGGCCGGCCGAGTCCGCCGCGCCAACGTAGTGTAGGCGCTGCGTTTCCGTGGTAGCTTTCGCGGGTGAACGCAACGCCCGGATTCGTAGCCATGCAAACCGATGAGCGTGAACAGTGGCTGGCGCAGGTGCGCGAGGACGTGCTGGAGCCCGAGCTGCCGATCTGCGACCCCCATCACCACCTTTGGGATCATCCCGGCAGCCGCTATCTGCTCGACGAGCTGCTCGCCGACGTCGGCAGCGGCCACAACGTCGTCTCGACGGTGTTCATGGAGTGCGGCGCGATGTACCGCGCCGACGGCCCGGAACGTCTGAAGCCGGTGGGCGAAACCGAGTTCGTCAACGGCGTCGCCGCGATGAGCGCCAGCGGCGGCTACGGCGCCAGCCGCGTGTGCGCGGCCATCGTCGGCTACGCGGATCTCAACCTCGGCAGTCGGGTGGGCGAAGTGCTCGACGCCCACGCCGAGGCAAGCTGGCGCTTTCGCGGCATTCGCCATGCCGCCGGCTGGGACGCCAGCGAGGAAGTCCGCAACTCCCACACCAGCCCCTTCCAGGGCATGCTCGCCGACGCGACGTTCCGTGCCGGCTTCGAGGAACTCGGCAAACGCGGCATGACCTTCGACGCTTGGCTGTACCATCCGCAGATCGCCGAGCTGACGGCGCTGGCGCAGGCGTTTCCCGACCAGCCCATCGTCTTCGATCACCTCGGCGGGCCCCTGGGCATCGGCCCCTACGTCGGCAAGCGCGACGAGATCTTCGCCGCCTGGCGCAACGACGTGCGCGAGCTGGCGCGCTGCGACAACGTCGTCGCCAAACTCGGCGGCCTGGTGATGCCCATCAACGGCTTCGCCTTCCACAAGAACGAGCGTCCGGCGACTTCCCGGCAGCTGCTGGCGGTTACGCGAAGCTACTACGAGCACATGATCGACTGCTTCGGCGTCGATCGCTGCATGTTCGAGAGCAACTTTCCGGTGGACAAGGCAAGCTGCTCGTACCGCGTGCTCTGGAACTCCTTCAAGCGCCTGACGATGGACTGTTCGCCGGCCGAGAAGGCCGCGCTCTACCACGACACCGCGGCACGGGTGTATCGGCTTTCCGCCTAAGAGCGCACCGCAGCCGCTGTCGCTGTTCCGACACTTGGCGCGGGCGGAAGCCCGAGGCGCGTCGCCGCCGGACAGGTCGACGCAACGTCGAGCCCTCGCTCTGGCTGCCAACAGCTACCGTGACTCCGCCGCGCTGCCGCACATGGGGTTGAATAACTGAAAACCGCCCCTATTATTAGCGCCGCACGGCGTTAGCAGTCTCGATGCGAGAGTGCTAACGCAAGGCAGGACCCACCGGACCAACTTGGGAGGACAAACAAGCCATGAACATCCGACCCTTGCACGATCGCGTGGTCGTGCGCCGCATCGAGGAGGACGCGATGTCCGCCGGCGGCATCGTCTTGCCCGACACCGCCTCCGAGAAGCCCTCGCAGGGCGAGATTCTCGCGGTCGGGCCAGGCAAGGTCGACGACGACGGCAAGCGCCGAGCGCCGGACGTCAGCGTCGGCGACAAGATCATCTTCGGCCAATACGCCGGCAGCACCGTGAAGATCGAGGGCGAGGAACTGCTGATCCTCTCCGAAAACGAGATCTTCGGCGTGCTCGAAGGCTGACCGGCACCACCAAAGGCACTTAGGAGGAGCGAATCAATGAGCGCTAAAGAGGTACAGTTCGGGGACGACGCCCGTACCCGTCTGCTGGCCGGCGTCAACACCCTGGCCAACGCCGTCAAAGTAACCCTCGGGCCGAAAGGCCGCAACGTGGTGCTGGACAAGTCGTTCGGCGCCCCCACCGTCACCAAGGACGGCGTATCCGTGGCGAAGGAAATCGAACTCAAGGACAAGTTCGAGAACATGGGCGCCCAGATGGTGAAGGAAGTCGCCAGCAAGACGTCCGACGAAGCCGGCGACGGCACCACCACCGCCACCGTGCTGGCGCAGTCCATGCTGGCCGAAGGCTTGAAGTCGGTCGCCGCCGGCATGAACCCGATGGACCTCAAGCGGGGCATCGACAAGGCAGTGGGCGCGGCGGTCCGGGAACTCGGCTCCATGGCCACCCCCTGCGAGGACTCCACGTCCATCGCCCAGGTGGGCACGGTGTCCGCCAACAACGATCCCGAGATCGGCAACATCATCGCCGACGCCATGGACAAGGTCGGCAAGGAAGGGGTCATCACCGTGGAGCAGGGCAGCGGCCTGGAGAACGAGCTGGAAGTCGTCGAAGGCATGCAGTTCGACCGCGGCTACCTGTCGCCCTACTTCATCAACAACCAGGACTCCATGTCCGCGGACCTGGAAGATCCCTACGTGCTGCTGTGCGACAAGAAGATCTCCAACATCCGCGACATGCTGCCGATTCTGGAGAACGTCGCCAAGGCCGGTCGGCCGCTGATGGTGGTCGCCGAGGACATCGAAGGCGAAGCGCTGGCGACGCTGGTGGTCAACAACATGCGCGGCATCGTCAAGATCGCCGCCGCCAAGGCGCCGGGCTTCGGCGACCGGCGCAAGGCCATGCTGCAGGACATCGCCATTCTCACCGGCGGCACGGTGATCTCCGAGGAAGTGGGGCTGACGCTGGAGGGCGCGTCCCTGGACGACCTCGGCACCGCCAAGCGCGTCTCTTCCAGCAAGGAGAACACCACCATCGTCGACGGCGCCGGCGCCAAGGCGGACATCGAAGGCCGCATCAAGCAGATCCGCGCCGAGATCGAGGAGACCACCTCGGACTACGACCGCGAGAAACTGCAAGAACGGCTGGCCAAGCTGGCCGGCGGCGTGGCCGTCATCAAGGTAGGCGCCGCCACCGAGGTGGAAATGAAGGAAAAGCAGGCGCGTACCGAAGACGCCCTGCACTCCACCCGCGCCGCCGTCGAAGAGGGCATCGTTCCAGGCGGCGGCGTCGCCCTGGTGCGGGCGTTGCAGAACATCGAGTCGCTCACCGGCGACAACGAGGACCAGAACGTCGGCATCCAGATCGCGCTGCGCGCCATGTCCACGCCGCTGCGGCAGATCGCCCAGAACGCTGGCGACGAACCGGCGGTGGTGTACGACAAGGTGCGGACGCTGGAAGGCAACCAAGGCTACGACGGCGCCACCAGCGAGTACGGCGACATGATCGCCCTCGGCATCCCGGATCCGGCGAAGGTCACGCGCACGGCGCTGCAGGCCGCGGCATCGGTTGGCGGTCTGATGATCACCACCGAGGCGATGGTGAGCGAACTGCCGGAAGACAACCCGCCGGCCGGCGGCATGCCTCCGGGCGGCGGCATGGGCGGCATGGACGGCATGATGTAGCCAGCCGTTCGGCAAGCAGCGGGTGCCGCGGGGCATTGCTCCAGGCGCCCGCTCTTGGGGCCCCTTTCCAATGCACGGTCGGAGAACTTTCGACCGTGCATTTTTTTGTTCGGGACCCTCGCGTGTCCCGCGGCAGTCGTTTGCTATGATCGGAGCGACTTTTCGGTCTTAGGCCTTAAGAAGGGGAGAGCTCATGGACATGATCAACGAACTGTTGCCGTTCCTGTTCCGCTGGGGCCACGTGGTGTTCGGCATCGCGTGGATTGGCCTGCTGTACTACTTCAACTTCGTCCAGGGCGGCTACATGGCCGCGGCCTCCAACGAGGCGAAGGTGGACGCCTTCACGAAGCTGGTGCCGAGCGCGCTGTGGTGGTTCCGCTGGGCCGCGATGATGACGTTCCTCACCGGCGTCGTGCTGCTCCTCTACATCATGGCCGGGCTCTCCGCCGGCATTCTGCTGGGCGGTCTGATGGCGACGCTGATGTTCCTCAACGTTTGGCTGGTCATCTGGCCGAACCAGAAGGTCGTCATCGCCTCCAACGAGGCGGTGGCCGGCGGCGGCGAGGCGGACCCGAACCAGGCCGCGGCGGCCGCCAAGGCGCTCCTGGCATCGCGCACCAACACGTTTTTCTCGCTGCCGATGGTGTACTTCATGGTGTCCCACGGCCACTACACCATGGGCGCCGGCAACTGGGCCACCACCGGCTTCTGGATTGGCGTAGTCATCATCGCGATCATCGAAGCGAATGCGCTCTTCGGCAAGCTGTTCGTCCTCGCCAGCGTCAGAGGAGTGATCACCTCCAGCGTCGTGCTGACGATCATCATGGCGCTGGTCGCTGGTCTTTAGTTTCCTGCGCCAGACCGACGTGGGCCGTCAGCGCTGACGCGCGAGCCGGTGCTGCTCCGGCGCTGACGGCAAGGGCGGGTTCGCCACGCGGGGGCGACGCGGTGGCGGCGGCGCGGTCGGTCGTTCGACCATCCGGGTAGGGGCCACGGCCGGCCCCGTTTAGGCACTGCATGTCGATTTCCGCCCACACGCCAGTGATGCAGCAGTACCTGCGCATCAAGGCGCAGCATCCCCAGGCGCTGCTGTTCTACCGCATGGGCGACTTCTACGAGCTGTTCTTCGACGACGCCAAGGAAGCCGCGCAGCTTCTGGACATCGCGCTGACGGCCCGGGGCCGGTCCGCCGGCGCGCCGATTCCCATGGCCGGGGTGCCCTTCCACGCCGTCGACGGCTATCTGGCGAAGCTGGTGGAGAAAGGCCGGGCGGTGGCGATCTGCGAGCAGATCGGCGACCCGGCCACTGCCAAGGGCCCGGTCGAGCGCCGGGTGCAGCGCATCGTCACTCCCGGCACGCTTGCCGAAGACGGCCTCCTCGAGCCGCACCAGGACAGCGTGCTGGCGGGAGTCGCGCCGGTTGCCCGTGGCTGGGCGATTGCCTGGCTGAACCTCTCCTCCGGCGACTTCGCCACCGCCGCCGCCAGCGACGGCAGCGAACTCGAGGCGCTGCTGGCGCGTCTCAGGCCGGCGGAGATTCTGGCGCCGGAAGAGGCAACGCTGCCCATCTCCGCGCCATCGCTGCCACGCGACGCCATGGAGTTCGATGCCGAACTCGGCTTTCGCCACCTCGTCGAGCACTTCGGCGTCGCCGATCTCAGCGCCTTCGGCTTCGATCACCGCGATGCCGCGGTGGGCGTCGCCTCGGCGGTGCTGCGCTACGCCCAGGCCGCGCGTTGCCAGGACTTGCCGTTCGTGGACCGCCTTACGCCGGCTGCGGAGGCGGAGTTCGTCGTCATGGACGCGCAGACGCGGCGCAACCTGGAGATCGACCGCCGCCTGGACGGCGACAGCGGCGGCACGTTGTTCGCGCTGATAAATCACGCGAGAACGCCGATGGGCGCCCGGCGGCTGCGCGGCTGGCTGAACGCGCCGCTGCGCGACCGCGCCAAGGTGGAACTTCGCCACGCCGCCGTCGAGGCGGTCCTGCAACGCGGCGAAACGGCGTCCCTGGGGCGGCATCTGGACGCCATCGGCGACTTGGAGCGGGTCGTCAGCCGCGTCGCCTTGGCGAACGCTTCGCCCCGGGACCTCGGCAAGCTGCGCGAGGCGCTGGAGGCGACTCCCGCTCTTTGCGGCGCGGTGGCCGAACTCGAAGACGCCAACCTGCAGGAACGCTTTGCCGACCTGCCGCCCTTCGACGAAGAGCGCGCTCTGCTGCGCCGCGCCCTGGTGGAGACCCCTCCCGCGACGATCCGCGAAGGCGGCGTCTTCGCGCCCGGCTACGACGCCGAGCTCGACCGTCTGAAGGGCATCGCCGAGAACGCCGCCGAGTGGCTCGCCGCCTTGGAGGAACGCGAACGGCAGCGAACCGGCGTCGCCAGCTTGAAGGTCGGCTACAACCGCGTTCACGGCTACTACATCGAGGCCAGCCGCGCCAGCGCCGACGACATGCCGCCGGACTACATGCGTCGTCAGACGCTCAAGAACGTCGAGCGCTACATCATGCCGGAGCTCAAGCAGTTCGAGGACGACGCGCTCAGCAGCCAGGCGCAGTCCATGAAGCGCGAGCGGCTGTTGTTCGAGCAGCTGATCGAGCGCCTGCAGGAAAGCCTGCGCGGACTGCGCTACGCCGCACGGCAAATCGCCCGCCTGGACGCGCTGAACGCCTTCGCCAGCGCCGCCGAACGCTACCGTTTCACCCGACCGGCGCTGGTCGACGAGCCGGGCATCGACATCGTGGCGGGACGCCACCCGGTGGTGGAAGCGGAGTCCGACGCGCCCTTCGTGGCCAACGACCTGACCCTTGCCGATGCCCGCCGGCTGCTGATCGTCACCGGGCCGAACATGGGCGGCAAGTCCACCTACATGCGGCAGACGGCGCTGATGGTGCTGCTGGCCTACGCGGGCGGCTTCGTGCCAGCCGAACACGCCGCCATCGGCCCGGTGGACCGAATCTTCACGCGCATCGGCGCGGCCGACGATCTCGCCGGCGGGCGTTCGACGTTCATGGTGGAGATGAGCGAGACCGCGCACATTCTGCGCAACGCCAGCGACCAGAGCCTGGTGCTGCTCGACGAGATCGGTCGCGGCACCAGCACCTACGACGGCCTGGCGCTGGCCTGGGCAACGGCCGAACACATCGCCCGGCACATCGGCGCCTTCACGCTGTTCGCCACGCACTACTTCGAGCTGACCAGCCTGCCGACGCAAGCCGACACGGCGGCCAACGTCCATCTCGATGCCGTGGAGCATCAGGGCGAGGTGGTGTTTCTGCACCGCGTGCGCGACGGCCCGGCTAGCCAAAGCTACGGCATCCAGGTGGCGAAGCTGGCCGGCGTTCCGAAAGCCGTGCTCGACGACGCCCGGCGGCGCCTGACCGAGCTGGAGGAGCGGCATCGCAGCAGCGAGATCGCGCCAACCCAGGGCGACCTCTTTCTGCCTTCGTCGAAGGCCGACACCGCAGCCATGGAAAGACTGCGCAGCTTGGACCCGGACGGCCTGACGCCGAAGGACGCCTTGGCGGCGTTGTACGAACTCAAGGGGCTGGTCGAGGGCTGCTAGCGAGGCTGCGCCTCAGACCGTCCGGGCTCGCGAATCCAGGCGGCCGAACGCCACCCGACCATGAGCCAACGCCCGTCGCAGCCTCGTCCTCCATCTTCCAAGCGCTTTGCGGATCGAAAACTTGACTCGTTTGCGAGGGTCCTCGCCTGTCAGCAGGCTAGCGCTCCAAGTAGCGGCGTTTGCCGGCTACCTCCCGCCACTGCGCTTCGTCCTCGGGCGGGTCTTTCTGTTCCGTGATGTTCGGCCACACTTCGGCCAGTTCGGCGTTGATTTCCAGGAAGTCTTCCTGGCCCTCGGGGATCTCGTCCTCGCTGAAGATGGCGTCCACCGGGCATTCCGGCTCGCACAGCGCGCAGTCGATGCACTCGTCGGGATGGATGACCAGCATGTTGGGCCCTTCGTAGAAGCAGTCCACCGGGCACACTTCCACGCAGTCCGTCAGCTTGCACTTGATGCAGTTCTCGCCGACCAGGAACGTCATCGCAGGGAACTTCCAAACCAATGAAGGCGGCTATTCTATCGCGATGAGCCGCTGGCGATGCCGCGGCAACGCCGGAACGACTGCCGCCTATGCCGAAGGCGAACCTGGGATCGCGACGCCCCTGGTGACGTTCATGAACTTGCCGGAGGAAATCCTCCGCGCCTGACGCCGCTCCACGACGCCAAGGGAGGCTCGGGTCCCCGGATCGTCGAGATGCGGGTGGCCGAGCAAGGCGCGAATGCCAGCGAGACCAATTGGTTCGCACCAGATCGGCCAGCTCAAGGTGTGGGTACCGTCCGGCTCGCGTTCGCCGCCGACGAGCGCCAGCTGGACTCGGCCGTTTCGGTGCCTCGGCACCACGGTGAATACGGAGAGACCGACTGCCGCGAGCCGATTGGCGCCGTGCTGCGTGGTTTCCTTGGTCTTCGCATCGGTTGGATCTCTGGCACGCAACGCATGGCGAACGTCTTCGTGCGGGTCCCATCGGAACGACTCCGTCGCATCGGGGCGTTTCCATGGCCCGAACAGCGCCTCGTCGAGACACTCGTTCTCGGAAATCCCGGACTTGCTTCGGCCGGAACCTCGCTTGGGTGGCACCGGCGTCTGCGGAACCGAAGCGAGGCGCGAGAGGAAGTGTTGGTGGCCCTGACCGAACAAGAGGCACAGCGGTGTCGGTTCCACCTTCTTGCCGTCGCGGGTGGTGGCCGCATCGCTTGCGAACGCTGCCCACAAACCGGCGGTGTAGGAATCCGAGTCGGCCGCCTGCCGCAGCCTCTGCGCGGCATCTTCGGGCGTCAGCGTCAAGTCCGATAGCCCCTCGAAGTCATGGCGGCGAGCCAGAACCGCCAGCCCTTCCGCGGCGGCTTCCGCAATCGCACTGCTGCCGACGTCCTCGGCAACATGCAAGCGCGGACGAAGGGGCGGTTCATCCACGCTCCAGGACGCTCGTGGTCGCCAGCGGGGGCATGCCTCTTCAAGGGCCCGCAGCAGGCCGAGCAAGGCCATGAAGGCCAGCAGATTGTCGGGCTCCAGGCCGTCTAGGCGATGGATACTGTCAACGGTCACGAGTTGCGCTCCTCTGCGGACGCCCGGTGGTCGGCGAGGCGCAGGATGGCCTCGAGATGGGCAAGTTTCCAAATCCCGTAGCGCCGCTTCAGATCCCCGAACAAGGACGGCCAGTCGACGCCACGGAACTCGAAAGCCAACGACTGCGGCCCCGGCTCTGCCACCCGGAGACGCCACTTCTCGACGCCGAGACACTCGGGCAGATCCTGGTCCGGTGCCGGATCGACAAAGCCGAAGAACGGCCGGCCCAGCCCGTGATGGCTCCCGATCAGCCACAGCACCAGCGCGGGATCGTGCGCGTCCGCAAAGCGCGGGTGTGCTTGCGCCATCCTCACGGAAAGCGCCTCGTGCCGCCAGCCCGGCGGCAGCCCGGCGCGCTTGCCGGCGGCCGGCGACCAATTTCGCGCACCGCTCTTGGCGAGCGGTGGACCCTCAGGACGATTCCACGGATCGCCGCCGGACAGCATGGTTTGGAAGCGCGGATCGGCCTTTCCTGCATCGTGAAGATAGGCGGCCAGCCGAAGGTCTGCGGCTTCGCCAAGCCCCAGTGTCTCCGCGAATCGTCCGGCGAGATGCTCCACCCGGGCACCGTGTTTGTCGAGCGCCACTGGTTTGCCGAAGGTCGGCGAGATGCTGTCGTCTTCGGTTGCGGATCTGGCGTCATCCGACGTGCTGGCGTCTTCGACCCCCTGCTCTGCCACGAAGACCGCGCCTCTTTCACGACCTCCACGGTACGGAAAGCGGAGTTCCAGCCTGCCGCGTTTGGGATGCCGCAATTTCTTCAACCCTTTCCGATCTGCCCGCACTGCGGACAGGCTGTGCTCTTCATCTTCCTTCTTCAGCGCCTCCAGCACCTCGCCGGTCGGCAACGCGTCGAGCAACCGGTCGACTAGCTCTGCGGGACTAGCCGCGTCGTCCTGGAGCACGCCCGAAATGCGACTCCGCAAGTCGTCTAGCAGAAGGCTAGGCGCAATGCGAACCGCGCACCGCTGCCCCCAGAATGGGCTCGCTGCCTCGTTGGCGACGTCCTCAACGGCGCTGTCGGAGTCCGGGGCCCAGCCGAATTGGTCGCAACCGCCGTATTCGGCGGGAACGATCACCATGTCTCCGGGGCGCAGCTCGTCCGGCGACACCACGCCGGTGCGCGGATCGCCGGCACCGGCCCAGCGGAAGGCGAGACGTCCAGTCGGGTGTGCTGACACTGGCGCGTCCAATTCCCGCGTTGGCACGTCGGACATCGGGTCAAGCGCGGCCCCGTCGCCGCGCACTCGCCGAAGCCACGCTCGCGCCGCCCACAACGAGACCTCTACCGCTTCGGCAGTGCGAGGTGGAACCAGTCGAAGCAGTTCTTCGATCTCGTCCGCCGCGTCCTCCATGTCTTGTTCCAATACATCCCCGCGCCACACGATGGAGACGCCAGCGGCCGCCCGTTCAGCACCGTGCAGGAACAACCCGACGTCCGGATCGGCCGACGGTCGTGGCGAGGTCTGGGACCAGAGGTGCAGATAGGCCGGCATCACGATCGGAGCGTTCGCCGGTTTCGCAGCGAGCTCATCGAGGTCGATGCCTGCTTTCTCCAAGCACTTCGGCAACGCCTCCACGCCGAAATCCACCGCACGGCCGGCGGCGACCTTTTGGAGTGCCTCCCAAGTCAGGCGGATGCGGTTGCCATAGACCGGATCGTCCGCTTTTTTGGCGATGTCCTCAGTGCAGGCAAGGATCACGCCTTCCGCAGGCACCCGCCGCCCCGCACGGTTAACCCGGCCAAACCGCTGACGTAGCGCATCAAGGGAAGCCGCCTGCGTCACGAGTCCGTCGAGATCAAGGTCCACGCCAACTTCCAAGCATTGAGTCGCAACGATGAACAGGGGATCGGCTCGCGGGCGCTCCTTCGCGCCAGTTCGGAAGGGTGCCAGTTTGTCCACGATCCTGCCTCGGCCAACATCCCGCGACGGCCCGATCATCAGCATCGGTTCAACCCCGTCCTCCGTCAGCGCGTTGAAAATGCCTCGCGCCAGCGCGACGCGGTTGACTACGACGCCGACAGCGGTCGGCGAGACGCCGCTCTGCCGCAGCCGCTTCGCCATCGCGCACGCGGCTTGGGCGAAGGCTGCCGAGACCGCTGCGCTCTCTCCGCGAAGAGGCTTCTCCAATGTGACGGGCTTGCACGCTTCGAGCCGCTTCTTGAGCACGCGATCGCTGCGATCCGCTGGCGAGAGCTCAAGGCGCCGCTTCGCTTTCGCTCCCGGAGTAGCGGACAGGATCGCCATTCGGACACCGGCCTTGCCGATGCGTTGCATCGCGCCTAGCGTCTGCTCGAACGGTCTGGACAGATGCGCTTCGTCCAGGAGGATCAGGCTGTCGACGCCGAGCAAGCCCGCATGGACGGGCTTCATGCGATCCGAGACGCCGTAGCCACGAAACAACAGCCGCGAGCCGATCTGATCGACAGTGGAACACAGGATCGTCGGTTGGGTGGGCGTGCGCACCCAATCGTGCTCCAGCGGCGCACCACCTCGAAGCCGTCGGGCGACGAGCGGCGGCGCGCCATCGCCGGCCAAACGCCGAAGTCGGCGAGCGACTTCCATAACGACATCGATCGCTCCGGAGTCGTCGCCGAAAGCGCAGCAAAGCGTGCTGGCGATCTTGTTGCCTCGCTCGAAAGCGTCGTCCACCACGAGGCGCCGATCCACGACAAAGGCGATCCGCAGTGCCGCTCTCGCCGGCGCGTCGGAACGCAGCGCCAGATGGAACACGGCCGCGTCCATCGCCGCGGTCTTTCCCGTGCCGGTTGGCAGATCGAGCACGTCCGGCCACTCGTCGTTCTCGGCGAGGCGATCGACCAGATGCTGCTGCCAGGGGAACGGGGGGCAGCTGTGTACGGCCTTGAAGAAGGTCCCGAAATCCGCGGCACGGAGTTCCATGCTCAACTCCCCGCCCGACAGAGACCAAGGCCGGTGAACCGCCCCGCGCCTAGGAGAACGGGGCCGCGCACATCTTTCCCGAAGTCGATGACCGCATGTACCAGTTGCCGACTTGCGAGCGACTCCGGCACTTTCCAGCGAGTCCAGGGCGGCTCGCCTGCCAAGGGCCGAGCGGGCGGCATGCCATCGACGGCCGAATGCTTGCCCGCCCGAATCTGTTCCGGGTCCGGTCGCGGCAGACCGGCGTTCTCGCAAGCCCTCGCGACAAGCCCGCGTATCTCCGCGTCGCCCTTACGCTTCAGATGCCGTTCGAGCACGATTGGCGTCGCGCTGGCCCAGATGCGCGATGGCTTCAGGTAGGGTTCCGACGAGAGAGACCGTTTCCGCGTTCCGTCGCTGGGCACAGGAGCGAGGTGCAACGGCTTGTTCAGAGGACGCCCTTGCAGCGTCAGTACGCGCCTCCCCTCCTGCCCGTCGTAGTGCGTCACTTCCTCGAACGCCTTGCGGAGCCCTCTCATTTCGCCGAGCGTGGTGCCGCGCGGCGGGATCAACGCAAAGCCAAGTACGTGCCCGTCGGCATGGGGATAGCCGGCAAAGGCGAGCGGAGCAATCGCGAGATGCGGATGCCGCGTGGGTGCGCCGCTCGGCGTATGGCCGGACACATTCTCCGGTATGGCACTTCCCATTGCCGCTTTCCGGTAGCCGCTCATCAGCGTGTTGCGCAACACGCGGCAAACGAGAGCCGTCGCACGGACATCGGGAACCTCGCCTTTGACCACTTCCAAGGCCAACCAGCCATCGTCCAGCAGAGCCGGATCATGTGGCCCTTCAATGAAGACCGGAGCTCCAGGGCGAATCGTCGGCCGTGCAGGATTTGCGCGATGGGCTTCCTCCAGTTCACGCAAGCGTCCCGGATAGACGCGCCGGTGCGCGACCCTAGCGGCACCGAGATGGACCGGGGCGTCGGCCGACAGGAATCGGCACCTGACCAAACTTGCCGAGTGCCCGAGGTAGCCTACGCGATGGGTGACCGCGCTCAACGCGTCGAACAGTGCGGGTTCGGGTTCCGTCGACCAGGCCATGGCCATGAGAGGACGGTCCGGGCGGGCGATAGGAAAGCGACGGGGCCGGCGCGCGCGGCTGCTCGGCATGACGTTCATGTAGGTCTTCGGCGCTCTCGATGCGCTTGGATCGTTCGGTGGCACGAACACGTCTGGCGTTGTTCTGGCGGTGTGACCGCTCGCATGAACGGCAGGCGGCGGCTGGGCCTCAAGCCACTCCAACGCCTCGCGCTCTTCCGGTCGTTCGCCGCCGGCCGCCCAAGCGGAGACGAGGGCGGAGAACACCCTGTCCGGTTGCGGCGGCCAGTCCGGCGCGTCATCGCCGGGCTCGCGAGCGGCCCGGCAAACGCCCGTCAGGAACTCGATCTCAAGAACGAGGCCCATCTTCCTCGCTCTCTCCGCCCTCGCCCTGCAACGCCAGTTGACGGCTGCGGCGGACGATCTCCACCAGTTTGTCCTGCGGCTTGAGGACGAGCGACTTGAACTGGAAACCGGCCGCCTCGGCCTGCGCGTAAGTTTCACGATAGAGCGCCCGCGCCGACACCCGACCGAGTTCCACGGGTGCCGTCGATCCATCCGCATGCACCAGTTCGAGCGGTGCGGCACCGTCGCAAACCAGATCGCAGCGCGAGCGCAACGCGTAGCCGCGCACATCCTGCTCGGCCAGCGCCAAGAGGCCGAGCGACGCGATCAGCGCGCGTCCGGCGGCATCCCGTGCGCCGCCGCCGAAACGCAGCCTTCTAAGGCCTGCGAGCGTGATGGTCGCTCGGTGCTCAACATGGTCGCAAGTGATGCCAAGGGGTTCGACGGTGGGCGCGACGTTGCTGTGGTTGATCTCGGAAGGGCGAACTTTCTTCGCGCCCTTGCGCGTCTCCGTGCTCCAATCCGAAGCGGAAGCGCCCTTGAAGACTTCGACCTTCCGAAGGATGCCTAGCGGGTCGATCCTGCTTCCCGTGCGCCGGCCTGCGGTTCGAAGCTCCGGCTCGCCGCCACGCTGGTTGGCAACGGCTTCCTCGACTGGTGTGTCGACGCCGATGATTTCGGAGACGAGTGTGCGCGGGAACTTCGCGCCGAGACCGCCGCCTTCCCCCTGGCTGTGCCATGCGCCGAACAGCAGAGCGCTTGGCGACAGCTCCAAGAGCGCAGTCGCGTCGGCGGGTTGGGCTGCCGCGAGCCGACGGCCTTCTTCGCTTTGCATGAACGGCACGCCGTCGAGCAGGCTGTCGCGCAGGATGGCGTCGTACACCCGATGGGGCGCTTCCAAGGATGTGATGCGCTCGAGCGGGTCAAGTCCGGCATCGCTGAAATCCACCGTAGCGAAAGGTAGCGGCACTGGCCCATCGCCGCCTTCTTCCTCGGCGGCGGCAAGCAACGCCTCCTCCAGCCTATTGGCTTGGCTCTGGACGCTGTCGATCAGAACGCACCAGACCTCGCCGCCATCCACCCGGCGTCGTTCGAACACATGGCGGGGCGGGGCACCCCTGCGTTCCGGAGGATACGTAGGCGGGAACAGCTTGTCGCCCGGGCCGCCGACGGGCTGAAGCCGCCGAACAACGCGGAATGCGGCGTCTTGGCCAACGGCTTGCCCCAGGGCTTGGAGATCAATCGTCATGGTTCGTCTCTACTGTCGTTTGCCCGCTCGGCGTGTCGCGCCGAGCGAGGGTGGGGATGTTGGTTGGTGCCGATCGGGCATTTGCGTAACCACACGGCCGGTGCATAGGCCCGCCGGTGGTGACGTCAAAGACCTCTGTCGTGACGCACACGACGCTCAACCTTAGCGCCGCGGAGGTGGTGATTTGGTAGTAGTGTTTCACGGTAGCCAGTCTCCTCTTAGATCTGACGGCGATGCAACCTACCATAACTCTGGGTATCGTGATAAAGTTTTTCAACCCTACAATTCCAACAAACGATATTCCTGTCCGAGCGATCCTTACGAAGATGGGCGGTCAGGCTCAATTGCAGCGTTGGAATTGTCGGGTTCCCGTGCGTCCAGACGCATGGCTTCCGGGCAGCAAGCCCGGCTTCATTGCCGAGCGCGTCGATGCGGTCGTCTGGCGAGTCAGTCGTCGTTGCCGGTCGCGGCGCGGCGCGCCAAGACGAGGTGGGCGCGGGCCTCCTGCATTCCCGGATCCAGTTCCAAAGCCCGTTCCAAGCTCTCGATCGCTGCGTCGGCCTGGCCGATGCGGTACAGCGCGTAGCCGCGGCCCCCATGCAGCCGCGGCGCGTCGGGCGTTTGTTCGAGGGCGCGCCGAAAGAGCGCTAGGGCGTCGACGTAGCGTTGCTGGGCGATGCGCAGGGAGGCGAGGTCGCCAAGCGTCCGGACGTCGTCGGGATCGATGGCGAGCGCTCGTTCGTAGTGTGCGGCCGCAGCGTCGGCGGAGCCGCTCTTCGTCCACTCGGCGCGGCCCAGGGAGGTGTGCAGCGAGAACGCGGCGCTCGGGCTCGGCGCGCTTGCCAGGGCTTGGCGCCATGCGGCCATGGCCTCGTCGTGGCGCCCGAGTTGAGACAGCAGACCGCCTCTCGCGGTGTGCGTGGCGGCGTCGTCGCCGAGCGTCGTCAAGCGGTCGTACAGGTCGAGGGCGGCGGCCGGCTGCTGCTTGGCTTGCAGCAGCTTGGCCAGGTTGCGCACGATGGTGGGATCGTCGGGCGCGAGGTGCAGCGCTTCGCGCAGAAGCGCCTCGGCTTCGTCCAGTTCGTTGCGCCGCGACAGCAGCACGGCGAGGTTCTCCAGCGGCTTGCTTGCTTCTTCCCGCGGCGCGACCTCGACGGCGCGGCGAAGATGGCGCTCGGCTTCGTCGAAGCGTTCCAGCTGGCCGAGTGCCACGGCGAGGTTGATGAGGGCGTCGTGCGAGTCCGGCCTTTGCGCCACGGCAGTGCGCCCGGCCGCCACGGCTTCGTTGAAGCGGTTCTCCGCGAACAGCGCCTTGGCGAGGTTCAGATGCGCGCCGACGGCTTCGGGATTGCGCTCGACGATGTGCTGGAAGAAGGTCACCTCGTCGCGGTAGATCGCGGCCTGCCGCCAGGTCTGTGCGCCGAGCAGCACCAGCACGGCGATGCCGCCCACGGCTGCCACTCGACGCCAGGTGTCCGGAAGTCGGCCTGCCAAGTGAGCGGCGGCGCCGATCGCCACCGCCATCGCGCCGATTCCGGCCAGGTACTGGTAGCGGTCCGCGACGAACGCGAACAGCATGTAGGTGTGATCGACGAAGCCGAGCGTCGGCGACAGGGTGACAACGA
The DNA here is from genome assembly GCA_965199875.1 of Candidatus Azotimanducaceae bacterium. Taxonomy (GTDB): domain Bacteria; phylum Pseudomonadota; class Gammaproteobacteria; order Pseudomonadales; family Azotimanducaceae; genus VXYL01. The sequence continues at coordinate 2,839,996 of OZ241346.1, forward strand.
AGAAGAGCGCCCCGGCGAGCGGACCTCGGCCCAAACGACCGCGCAGCAACCACAGCGCAGAGACGGCCGCCAGCCCGGCGACGAGCGGCAGCCAAGCAAGCGGATTGCCGACCTGGACATCCCAGCGCTCATAGACGACGGCCAAGTCGCTTGGCCACGCCAGCTTGCCGACGTAGAACCACACGGCGCGCGAGGCAATCAAGAGCCGCTCGACGATGGAATAGTCGAACGAGGCCGGCGTCTTGGCGGTGACCAGCAGCAGATCGAGCGCCACGATCGCCAGCGCCACAAGGAAGAACGGCGCCAGCCGCGCGACATCGGCCAAGGTGACGCGGCCGCTGCGCCACCATTGCAGGATCAACAGCGCCGCAGGCAGCGTGACGACCATGTTCTTCGCCAACATGCCAGCGGCCAGCAAGGCCAGCGCCAAGCCGTACCGCCACCGGCTTGTTCGAGCGGCACCCGCCCCACCTGCTTCCCGAGCCGCCAGAAAGCGCAGCCAAGCGGCCACGCAGGCGAGGTAGAACAGCCCGGAGAGCACGTCTTTGCGCTCGATGGCCCATGCCACCGACTCCGCGTGCAGCGGATGAACGGCGAAGACCGCGGCGATAAACCACGCGCCCGGTGCCGCCAACGCGATCAGGATGCGCCACAGCAGCACCGCGTTGGCGGCGTGCAGGAACACGTTGACGACGTGATAGCCGTTGGGCGCGAAACCCCACAGCTTGTGCTCCAGCCAGAAGCTGGTGTAGGTGAGCGGCCGGTAGAAGGGCTCATGCATCTCCATCGGCGCGAACCAGATGCGCTTCAGGCCGGCCAAATCCCGAAGCGCGGGTTCCCCCGAAATGAACTCCAAGTCGTCCCAGACGAAGCCGCCCCAGAGCATCGCCGGCAGAAAGCTCGCCAACGCGAAAGCGACCAGCGCCAAGGCACCGAGCACCGGCCAGTAGGCGGGTGCGTGGTCGTTCTTCGCCGGTGCCGGTGCCGCCAATGGCTTTGGCACGGTTCGCCCCGGCTTCCGCCTCCGACTATTCCTGCGTTTTCTGCTCACACGGGGTGCAAAGCCAGGCAGGGGGCCGGTTCCATGCTTGATCCGCGTCCTCGACCCAGCCGGTGAAACACGAAGGTCAGGTCATGAACGGATCTTTCATCGTGCGGCGCGGGTCCAGCGCATCCCGCGCCGCTTCGCCGACGAAGATCAGCAGCACCAGAAGAACGCCCAGGGTGAAGAAGCCGGTGAGCCCCAGCCACGGCGCGTGCAGGTTGTTCTTGCCCTGCGCCATCAGTTCGCCGAGGGAGGGCGAGCCGGCCGGCAGGCCGAGGCCGAGGAAGTCGAGCGCCGTCAACGTCGTCACGGCACCGCTCAAGATGAACGGCAGGAAGGTCAGCGACGCCACCATGGCGTTCGGCAGCACGTGCCGCCGCATGATGGTGGCGTTGGAGACGCCCAAGGCGCGGGCGGCGCGCACGAAGTCGAAGTTCCTGGCGCGCAGAAACTCGGCGCGCACCACCTGCACCAGCGCCATCCAGCTGAACAGCAGCAGAATGACCAGCAGCCAGTAGACGCTCGGCTCCAGCACGCTGGCGAGGATGATGAGGATGAGCAGCGCCGGAACCGCGCCCCATATCTCCACCACGCGCTGGCCGATGAGGTCCACCAGGCCACCGAAGAAGCCCTGCAACGCACCGACGGCGATACCGATGATCGACGCCAGGAAGGTCAGCGTAAGACCGAACAGCACGGACAGCCGAAAGCCGTAGATCAGCCGCGCCAGCGTGTCCTTGGCGCTGTCGTCCGTGCCCAGCCAGTGCCGCGCCGAAGGCGCCTCCGGGGCGGAGCCCTCGATGTAGAGATCGATCGTTCGATAGTCGTAGGGGACGATCGCGTCGATGGTCCAGCCGTCGCCTTGGCGGATGAGTTCCTGAACGTAGGGATCGGCGTAGTCCGGTTCGATGGGCAGCTCGCCGCCGATGTCCGCCTCGGTGACCAGCTGGAACGCCGGAAAGTGCAGTTCGCCGTTGACGTAGAGGACGACGGGCTGATCGTTGGCGATGAGTTCTGCCAACAACGACAGAACGAACAGCGCCAGGAACACCCACATCGAGTAGTAGCCGCGGCGATTGGCCTTGAAGTTGTTCAGCCGGCGACGGGTGATCGGGGAAATCTTCATGTCCTCTCCTTCGCCCTAGCGCTACCGGCCCGTCTACCGGGCCTCGAAGTCGATGCGGCGGTCCACCAGCACGTAGGTGAGATCGCCGACCAGATGCATCACCAGGCCCACCAGGCTGAAGATGAAGACGGTGCCCAGGAGGATGGGATAGTCGCGCTTGATGACCGCCTCGTAGGAGAGCAGGCCCATGCCGTCGAGGGAGAAGATCACCTCGATCAGCAGCGACCCGGTGAACAGAATGCCCACGAAAGCGGCCGGAAATCCGGCGATGACGATGAGCATGGCGTTGCGGAACACGTGCCCGTACAGCACTCGCCGTTCGGTCAGTCCCTTGGCCTTGGCCGTCAGCACGAACTGCTTGCTGATTTCCTCGAGGAACGAGTTCTTGGTGAGCATGGTGAGGGTGGCGAAGCCGCTGGCGGTGAGCGCCGTCAAGGGCAGCACCAGGTGCCACAGGTAGTCGGTGATCTTGCCGAACCAGCTGAGGCTGGCCCAGTTCTCCGAAGTAAGGCCGCGCAAGGGGAAGAGGTCCAGGTAGTTGCCGCCGGCGAAGACCACGATCAGCAGGATCGCCAGAATGAAGCCAGGAATGGCATAGCCGACGAAGATGACGGTGCTGGTGGCGACGTCGAAGCGAGTGCCGTCCCGCACCGCCTTGGCGACGCCGAGGGGAACGGACACGCCGTAGATGATGATGAGCGACCAGAAACCCAGGGAAATGGACACCGGCATGCGTTCGACGACCAGTTCCAGCACCGGGCGGTCCTGGAAGTAGCTGTCGCCCAGGTCGAGGCGCAGATAGTTCCACACCATCGTCGCGAAGCGCTCGTAGACCGGCTTGTCGAACCCGAACTGCTTCTCCAAGTCTGCAATCAGTTCCGGGTCCAGCCCGTAGGTGGCGGTGTTCTGTCCCGCCGCCGCGGTTTCCATCGCCTGGGAAGTCATGCCGCCGCCGTCGCCGCCGCCGCTGATGCCCATGGTGGTGGACATCTGCCCCATCGTCGCCCTGGCGATGATCTGCTCGATGGGGCCGCCGGGCGCGAACTGGGCGATGGTAAAGACGATCAGCAGAATGCCCAGCAGCGTCATGGGAATCAGTACCAGGCGGCGCAGGATGTAGCGTCCCATGCTTCGTCTACCTCTTGGCGGCGGCCAGCCACTCGGCCACGGCCTCCGCTTTGTTCTCGTCCCACCACCAGGCGTCGATGGCGGGAACCCTCGACAACGGCGTTTCGCTTCGCACTTCTCCGAACTTGTCCCAATGCACCAGGCGGTAGCCCGGCTGCGCCATGCCCGGAATGAAGTAGAAGTTCCACAATAGCACGCGATCGATGGCCCGGGTGGCGGCGTAGAGCGCTCGGGCGCTGCCGGCGGCGATGGCCTTGTCGATGAGAAAGTCCAACACCGGATCGCGAATGCGCGCCCAGTTCTGACTGTACGCTTGATCGGCCGCGGCGCTGCCGAAGCGGTTGCGCAGCGCGATTCCGGGAGTGTTGTCCGGGATGTACAGGTAGGCGCCGCCGTCGAAGGAGCCGGTGCGCATTCGATACTGCCAGTGCGAAACTTCCGGCGAGCGGGCGGTGGTTTCGATGCCGATGCGGTTCAGGCGCTCGATGTACGGCATCTCGGCGCGCAGCAGCATGGCGGAAACGAACACGAAGTCGATGTTGAAGCGCTCGCCGGTCTCCCGGTGCAGCAGCTTGCCGTCGCGCAGCACCCAGCCGGCCTGCCGGAAGAGGTCCAGCGCACGCTGGGTTCTGCGCCGGTCGAAGCCTTTGCTGGTGGACGTCGGCGGCTTGTACTCGTCGGTGAACAGGCGTGGCGGCAGCCGGTCTCGAAACGGTTCCAGCAAGGCCAGTTCGTCCTCGCTCGGCAGACCGCTCTGCCCCATCGGCGAGTTGTGGAAGAACGACTTGCCGTAGTCGTAGAAGCCGAACAGGATGACGCGGTTGATGAACGGGAAGTCGTACAGCGTCCACAGCGCTTCGCGCACTCGAGCGTCCTGGAAGCGTTCGCGATCGAGATTCCAGAACAGCGGCCACCACAGACCCCAGACCCTGGAGATGTAGCGCAGGTCCGCCTTGAAGACCCCGGCCTGCACGGCTGGAAAGTCGTACTGCGTCGCCCAGTTCTTGGACACCGTCTCTTCGCGCAGGTCGAAGACGTCGCCCTTGTGCGCTTCCAGCATGACGTTCTCGTCGCGGAAGTAGTCGAACTTCACCGTGTCGAAGTTGTAGCGGCCGCGATTCGCCGGAACCTCCGCGCCCCAGTAGTCCGGCAGCCGTTGGTAGACGAGGGAACGGCCGAAGTCCATGGTCTTCAGACGGTACGGGCCGGCGCCCAGCGGCGCTTCGACGGTGGTCTTGGAGATGTCCCGGCTGGCCCAGTAGTGCTTCGCGTGAATCGGCATGCCGCCGTAGGCGAAAGGCAGGATCGGATTGACCTCCGCGCCTTCCCGAGTGACGAAGCAGACCTCCCGCTCGCCGATGATGGCCACCGATGCCAAGTCCGTAAGGGCCGTTTTCAGCGCCACCGAGCCGTGTTCCTTGAACGCCTCGAAGGTGAACTTCACGTCGTGGACGGTGATCGGGGCACCATCGTGCCAACGCGCGTTGGCGCGCAGCTTGAAGGCGATCCAACGATAGCGCCCGTCGACGTCCACGCCCTCGGCCAAGCGCCCGTAGGCGCTTGCGGGTTCATCCGCCGTGGGTTCCAGCAAGCGCTCGAACACGAGATTCCGCGACCCACCGAAGTCCATCCCGGCAGCCACCCGGCCTTTCTCCAGGATGTTGTTGAAGCTGTCGAAGGTGCCCATGTCCGGCAGCCGCAGATGGCCGCCCTTGGGCGCGCCGGGGTTGGCGTAGTCGAAGTGTTCGAAGCCCGGCCCGTACTTCAGCGGCAGCACGTAGGAGATGCCATGCCGATACTGCGGGTTCGCGCAGGGCTGCTCGCCGCCCGCCGAGGCGGCAAATCCGATCCAGGCGACAGCCACGCAAGCTCTGCCAAACACGACCGTGCTCACCACGCTCCTTGCGACGTGCCCTTCACGACGCCGATTCTACCCAGTTCCCGCTGCCCGTCTTCAAGGACGCCACGCCAGGCACGCCAGTAGAGAGCGAGGACGCTGCACTACGCAGCCGGCGCCGAGCCAATCCAGACTCTGGCGGTGCTGCTGGACGCGGATGTGCTCATCGGCCACTGCGAATCTGATCTGGAAGTCCTCAAGGACGTGGCGCGGCGGATTGGTCGACTGGCCGTGTTTTCTGAAGGTGCTGGAGGTGCGCGAACCTCGCCCTTGGGATCGAGGTGATCGCCCGCTGAAGCCGATACCGCGGTGAAGCGCAGAGCGTCATGCGGTGGCCCGCGTTCGGGCGGCAAATCTGCGTAAGCATAAACGGCCAATGGCGACCGAGAGCGGTCGTCGTCGATACGGAGTCCTCAACGAACTTATCCAGCGGCACGCTTGGCGGCGCACCAGCGGCGAGCTAGCGCAAAGGCGTTCAGCCCAGCCTTCATTGCGTAGCGTATCCCGCATTGATTTTCCGGTCTAGTTGGGTAAACTGGTTGGAAACGGAGGCGAGAGCTATGGTTGAAGTTGGCGCGTTCGAGGCGAAAACGCATCTATCTGCGCTGCTCGAGCGGGTTTCGCAGGGCCAGGAGGTGCTGATCCGCAGGAGAGGGAAGCCTGTCGCCAAGCTGGTGCCCATTCGGCAGGCCGACCGACAGAAGGTGCAGAGCGTCATTGCCGACTTGCGCGTTCACCGCGCCGGCATGACGTTGGGAGGGCTGGGCTGGAAGGAACTGCGAGACGCGGGGCGACGGTGAGACTTTTCGTCTTGGACTGCTCCGTCGCCGCCGCTTGGTTGTTCGAGGACGAAGCCGCGCCAGAGACCGACGCGCTCCTGGATCAATTGGCGAACGGCACCGCCTTGGTGCCGCTCCATTGGCGTTTGGAGCTCGGCAACGTGCTCGTCCACGCCGAGCGTCGTGGCCGCGTTACGCCAGCGCAAGTGGCGGCCAGCGTGGACTTCGTCGATCGCCTGCCCATCGAGGTCGACTCCGAGACGGACAGGCGCGCGTTCCGCGAGGTGCTCGCCCTCGCGCGTTCGACGAAGTTGACCACCTATGACGCCGCCTACTTGGAGCTCGCCCTACGGCGCGGATTGCGCTTGGCAACCCAAGACAAGGCGCTTGTTCGGGCCGCTCGTGGCTTGCAGGTGAAGACGGCTCCTCGTTAGGAGCAGCCGGAGGGCGTGCCGCTTGCTCGTTTGAGGTTGCGTCGCTGCGGCGGTGTGTGGTGCGACGGAAGCTACGGCGCGTAGGCCACAAGCGAGACCTCGCCGATGCACGATAGTGTCGGGCATTGGCAGTGAGGAGGGCGTCGCCTGCTTCCACCGCGGACGCGGCGATCAACGCATCCGCCAAGCTCAGACCATGCGACAGGCCGAAGCGCTCGATGTACACCGTGGCTCGATGGCCGATGGCTTCGGTTAGCGGCAGGATGCGCCAGCCGCTGCGCCGCACCGTTCATTGAAGCAGCTGCAGCTCCGCCTTGCTCCTAACGCCCTGCAACAACTCCATGTAGGTGATCGCCGAGAGCTCCACGGATTCATGCTCATGCGAAGTTGACACTTGGGAGTGTACACTTGCCATGCCGCCGTCAACACCGTGCTGGAAGCCGGCCTTGGGACCGCAGGCACCCTTGAGCCATCACCTGCGCCGAGCGCATCGCCCCGCGGACGGCCCGGCGAAGACCTCAAGGCGAGCACCAAGACGCCTGTCGGCTTGCGGTATAGGAGCTCAAGCCTTGGCGTTGCCAAGTTCCACTCCACGGATGTGCTTTCTTTGAGGCCGGGCGAAGCCGTGCGTTGATTCGCCACCTTGCCGTTGAGGGATGCCGCGCCCGTCGTTCCCGAACGGAAGGATGGCTGGTGTAGGCTAAGCCCGCACAACAGGCCGCCGAGCTTGCCGATGACCAGGTTGGAACTGCTCGCACTGATCGCCAACGGCGAAAACTCCGGCGTCGAGTTCAAGGGCGATCAGGAGCGCCCGGAACGGCTTGCCAAGGAGATCGTCGCTCTGGCGAACTTCCGCGGCGGCAAGCTCGTTCTTGGCGTGGAGGACGACGGCACCGTCACCGGCATTCGCCGCAGCGATCTGGAGCACTGGGTGATGGATGCGGTGTTCGGCCGCAAAGTGCATCCGATGATCCTGCCGTTCTACGAAGAAGTGCGCATGGACGACGACCACCGGGTGGCCGTGATCACGGTCACCCAGGGAATCGCCAAGCCCTACGTGGTTCGCCACAACAACCGCGAAGAAATCTACATCCGCGTTGGCAGCACTTCGCAACACGCCAGCCGCGAACAACAGGCGCGGCTGTTCGCGTTGGGCGGCTTGCTGCATGCGGAACTGCTGCCGGTGTCCGGCAGCGGCTTCGGCGATCTGAGCAGAGAACGCCTGGAAGACTATCTCACCGCCATCGTTGGCGACGGCGAAGCGCCCTCGACCGAGGCGCAGTGGCACGAGCGGCTGTGCGGGCTGGGCTTCTTGACCGAGCGCGAGGACGGGCCGCCGGTTTGCACCATCGCCGGGCTGGTGCTGTTCGGACGCAAGCCGCGGCGGCTGCTGCGCCAAGCCGGCGTGCGCTGGATGGCCTTCGACGGCGACGACAAGGCGTACCGGGCGCTGGACGACACCGTGGTGGACGGGCCGCTGGTCGCGCTCTTCGCCGGGCGGGACGGCGCCGGCCGCCAACTGCTCGAAGAGGGTCTGATCGAGCGTCTGGAGGCCGCCATGCGGCCCTTCCTCTCGACGGAAGCGGACACCGTCAACGCGCCCATGCGCCGCGAGCGCCTGTGGCACTATGCCAAGGAGGCGGTGCGGGAAGCCGTCGTCAACGCCCTCGCGCACCGCGACTGGACGCGCAACGAGGAAATCGAGGTTGCCCAATACGCCAACAGGCTGGTCGCCACCAGCCCCGGCGCCTTGCCGAACACCATGACGGTGGCGAAGATGATCGCCGGCCAGCGTTCCGCGCGAAATCCGCTCATCGTCGAGGTGCTGCGCGACTACGCCTACGCGGACGCCCGCGGCATGGGCGTGCGCAAGAAGATTCTCCCCCTGGCGCGGCAAAGCAGCGGCAGGGCGCCCGAGTTCGAGGCCACGGAGGACCATCTGCGGTTGACCATGTGGAGAGGCGCGGGCTGCACGTAGCCCGACCGCTCCATCACCAAAGAAGAGGCTTCACATGATTGCTACGAGACGCATCGGCGCGACCGACATCGAAGTTACCGAACTTGGCTTTGGCGGTGCGCCGCTCGGTGCCGTTGGCGACCGCATCGGCGACGAAGACGCGGCCGCCATCGTGCAGCAGGCGCGTGCCGGGGGCGTGCGGTACTTCGATACCGCGCCGCTCTACGGCCACGGCCTGAGCGAAAAGCGCCTCGGCCGAACGCTGCGGCAGCTGCCGCGCGACGAGTTCGTGCTCTCCACCAAGATCGGCCGCCTGCTGGTGCCGGAAGCCGAGGGCGAGCGCTACGCCGGCATGAGAGACCGCGAACCCGTCGCCATTCGCTACGACTACTCCTTCGATGCCGCGCGCCGCTCGCTGGAATCGAGCCTGGCGCGACTGGGGCTGGAGCGAGTGGACATCCTGCTCTGCCACGACATCGACGTCTGGACCCACGGCGATGCGCAACCCGGCGTCTTCGAGCGCGCTCGCCAGGGCGCCCTGCCGGCGCTGCGGCAGTTGCGCGAAGAAGGCGTGGTGCGCGCCATCGGCCTCGGCGTCAACGAGTGGCAGGTGTGCAGCCGCGTTATGCAAGAGATGGACGTGGACTGCTTTCTGCTCGCCGGTCGATTCACCTTGCTGGAGCAGGAACCGCTGCAGGAGTTCCTGCCGGAGTGCGTGCAACGCAAGGTCTCGATCATCATCGGCGGCCCGTACAACTCCGGCATTCTCGCCACCGACGACCGCCGTCGCGCCACCTACGACTACAAGCCCGCTCCGGATCACCTGTGGAAGAAGGCGCAGGCGATCCGCCGGATGTGCGAGTCCCACGGCGTCGATCCGCGCGCCGCGGCGTTGCAGTACCCGCTTCGACATCCTGCGGTGGCGGCGGTGATTCCCGGCGTGTGGGCCGTCGAAGAGGTGCGGGACAACCTGGCGTTCTACGCCGTCGAAATCCCCGACGCTCTTTGGCGCGACCTGGCGGATGCAGGGTTGGCGCTGCCGGTCGATTGACTGGCCCGTCGCCCGCAGGGCGCCTAGATGCGCCCCTTGTCCAGGTCCAGTCGCCCGCGGGCCAGGTTCAGCCGCAGGACGTCGCTGGCGCCCTCCGCCAGGCGCAGCGCGCGAACCCGCCGGTACAAGTCGGCCAGCGGATGCCCTTCCCGCAGGGCGCCGCCGCCAACCAGCTGGATGGCCATGTCCACGATGTCGCCCACGGCTTCGGTGGCGAAGACCTTGGCCGCGATGCCCTCGTTGACGATGTTCTCGCCGGCATCGCCCAGGCGCGCCGTGCGGTAGACCATGCTGCGCGCCGCGTAGGCGCGAATGCGCATGTCGGCATAGCGCAAGCGCACGCCTTCGCGGCTGCCGAGCGGCGCACCGCTGCGATGCGGCGCCTGGATGTGCCGGGTGGCGAAGTCGATGGTCCAGCGCGCCAGGCCGACGCTCTCGGCGGCGAACGCGAGCCGCGTGTTGCCGATCTGTCCGAGCGCCCGCGGCAGGCCTTCGCCCGGCTTGCCGATGACGTGCGTGGCGGGCACCCGGACGTCGCGGAACTCGATGTAGGCGTGGCGGCTGCCGTCGAGGGACGCGAAGGTGCGCTTGACGTGGACTCCCGGCGCATCGCGGTCGATGACGACCATCGCGGCGCCGCGGCCTTCCACTTCCACGAGCGTATTGACGAAGTCCGCCTCGGCGCCGCCGGTGACGTAGGACTTCTGGCCGTTGACGATCAGCACGTCGCCGTCGATGCGTCCCCAAGTCGCCCGTTCGGCGTCGTCCGGCTCGGTAAAGCCGAAGGCGGCGCGCTTTTCGCCAGCCAGAACCGCCGCCAGGTGCGTGCTTCTAAGCGGCTCTTCGGCGCCGCCGAGCACGCCGGGAGAAGGGCCGAACAAGCCGCCGAGATGCACCACGTTGCGGCTTGCCAGCGTGTCGCGCACCACGACGAGCGCCAGCAGCGAAGCCGCCGTGCCACCGAAGCGGGCGGGCTGGGTCATGGCGAAGACGCCGGCCGCCTTGGAAGCATCCCGCGCCTTGGCGACGCGCTCGCTGGCGTCCAAGGTGGAATCGTCGCGCAACGGAACCAGCACGTCCCGCGCCAAGGCGTCCACCCGGTCGCGCAGCGCCGCCAGGCTCTCGGACAACTGTTCCGGCACGTTGCGCGACCGCTTGAGCCTGCGGCGCCTAGAACAACGCCGGCGCGACGGCCAGCACCGCGACCACGAAGAGCAGCAGCGCCATCGTCAGCAGCGCGTAGTAGATCCAGGACTCGCGACGGGCCTGCCCCGCCACCCAGGCTTCTATTCCCTGCTCTCCCCGCGCAGCGACCGAGGATGCCAGTCGATAGCGCGTGATGCCGTCGCCGCGGCCGGGGAGTTTGACGAACAGTTCCGGCGTTTGGTTGAGCATCCGCACCGTGTCGTACATGGCGATGCCGGACTGTCTGGCGAGATACGGCGCGGCCAGGCCGCGATCCGGCTCTTTCAGAAAGCACTCCACCAACGCCAGCAAGCGCGTCGTCTTGCCGCGAAAGCGAAAGGTCCAGGCTACGAAATAGCTGGTCACGACGTCACCGGTCGGCCAAACGGCCGCTGCGCCACATGTATCGCCCTCGACATCACGGTGTACTCGTCGGCGGACTATACGCGATCGCGCGATCGCGCCAAGGCATCGTGCGCCGCGAAGTGCGCTACTCTTTGCCCGTTGAGACGATCACCTGCGACCAAGACCATCCAAAGCCCGGCCAAAGGCATGGCACCTACGTTCGCGACCTTGCCGACGCAGTCGCTGCACGGCAAGCGGGTTCTCCTGCGCGAGGACTTCAACGTGCCGCTCGAAGACGGGCGCATTGCCAGCACGGCGCGCCTCGAGGCTGCCCTGCCGACCATCCGCCACTGCCTCGACGCGGGCGCCGGCGTGTTGCTGGTGTCGCACTTGGGGCGCCCCCGGGCCGGCTTCCCGGACCCAGCGCTCTCGCTGGCGCCGGTGGCAAGGGCGCTTGGCGAGTTTCTCGGTCGTCAGGTGGCGCTGGTGAAGAACTGGCACGGCGGGGTGGATGTGGCGCCGGGCGAGGTGGCGCTGCTGGAGAACATCCGCTTCGAGCCTGGCGAGGAAGCCAACGACCCTTGCTTGGCACGTCGTCTGGCAGCGCTTTGCGACGTGTTCGTCCTGGATGCCTTCGCCACCGCGCATCGCGCGCATGCGTCCACCTGCGGCGTCGCGGCCGAAGCCCCGATCAGCTGTGCAGGGCCGCTTCTGGCCGCCGAGCTCGATGCCCTCTCGCGCGCGCTCGACAGTCCCGCCCGGCCGCTGGTTGCCGTCGTCGGCGGCGCCAAGGTGTCCACCAAGCTCGGCGCGCTCGATGCGCTGGCCGAGATCGCGGACCGCATCCTCGTCGGAGGCGGCATCGCCAACACGTTTCTGGCAGCGGCCGGCAACGACATCGGCGCTTCCTTGGCGGAACGCGACCGGCTGGCCGACGCGCGGCGCATCGCCGGGAAGGTGGAAGTGCCGATTCCGCGCGACGTCATGACCTGCTGCGACATCGGCGCGGCCGCTGGACAGCCGGCACGGTTGCGGGCGGCAGGGGAAGTCGCCGAAGACGAAGCCATCCTCGATCTGGGCCCGGCAACGCTGCGCGCTTGGCGGCCCATGCTGATGCAGGCCGGCACCATCCTTTGGAACGGCCCCCTCGGCGTCTTCGAGCACGACCAGTTCGGCGAAGGCACGCGGCGCCTGGCCGAAGCGGTGGCGGCGTCTTCGGCCTTCTCCATCGCCGGCGGCGGCGACACGCTGGCCGCGGTCGAGAAGTATGGTGTCGCCGAGGACATCTCCTATCTGTCCACCGGCGGCGGGGCGTTTCTCGAGTTCGTGGAAGGCCGAACGCTGCCAGGCGTTGCCGCTTTGCAGGATCGCGCGCGCCGATGACCGAAACGGTTGAACGGCTGTACGACGTGTTCCCGCCGGAGCGCGTCCGCACCGACGCCGCGAGCCTGGCGACCTGGGGCAGGGACTGGACGCGCAGCTATGCGGTCGCACCCGCCGCCGTGGTGTTTCCGGCATGCGTCGACGAAGTGGCGGCGCTGGTCCGAGTCGCCAATGAGTCCGGCCTTGCGCTGGTGCCTTCGGGAGGACGCACGGGGTTGTCGGGTGGCGCCGTCGCCAGCCAACGCGAAGTGGTGGTGTCGTTCGACCGCATGAACCGCATTCTCGACTTCGACGCCGCGGACCGCATCGTTCGCTGCCAGGCCGGCGTCGTCACGCAGACGTTGCAGACCTTCGCCGCCGACCAGGGGCTTTCCTATCCCGTGGACTTCGCGTCCTCCGGCTCCAGCCAGATCGGCGGAAACGTCGCCACCAACGCCGGAGGCATCAAGGTCATTCGCTACGGCATGACGCGGGATTGGGTCGCCGGCCTCAAGGTGGTCACGGGCAAGGGCGACGTGCTGCAACTCAACCGGGGCCTGGTGAAGAACGCCACCGGCTACGACCTTCGGCACCTGTTCGTCGGCTCGGAGGGCACCTTGGGCTTCGTCGTCGAAGCCGACATGCGGCTGGCGTCGCCACCGCCGCCAAGCCGAGTGATGTTGCTGGGGCTCCGCCACTTCGCCGACGTGCTGAACGCGCTGCCGCTGTTTCGATCCGCCTTGCGGCTTTCGGCGTTCGAGTTCTTCTCGGAACTGGCTTTGCGCAAGGTGCTGGAGCATCGCCAGCTGGCCAGGCCGCTTGCCGCAGCCCCCTTCTACGCGCTCCTGGAGTTCGACTTGGAGGACGAGGACGCGGCCCTTGCAGCGTTTCAGCGCGCCTTGGACGAAGGCTGGGCGGGCGACGGCGTGATGAGCCAGTCGGACGCCCAGGCGGCCGCCCTTTGGGCACTGCGCGAGGGCATCACCGAGAGCATCGCCGCCGAGACGCCCTACAAGAACGACGTCGCGGTGCGGATGTCGGCAATGCCGGCCTTTCTCGACGACGTGGACCGCGTCGTCGCCGAGAACTATCCGGACTGGGAAGTGTGCTGGTTCGGCCACATCGGCGACGGCAATCTGCACCTCAACATCCTCAAGCCAAGCAGCCTTGACGGAGAGACCTTCTACGCCCGCTGCCACGCCATCAGCCCCCGGCTCTTCGAGCGCGTGCAGGCGCACGGCGGCAGCATTTCCGCCGAGCACGGCGTGGGGCTGCTGAAGCGCGACTTCCTGGGCTATTCGCGCAGCGCCGCGGAGATCGACATCATGCGCACGGTGAAGCGGGCGCTGGATCCCAACGGCGTCATGAACCCGGGCAAGCTGCTGGCCTAGGTGGAACGGCATGCACCGGCGGCCGCGGCTGTGCGGCGAGAAGGGCAAATTCGCGCTTGACGCGCCACACTGAGCAGGTATACAGTAGCCGCAAAACATCATCCAGGACGGAGATTTCCCCATGTCAGAGACCACCTCCCCGCAAGGCGCGCCGGCAGAGAAGCAGCGCGCCCTCAAAGCCGCGCTTTCGCAAATCGACCGGCAGTTCGGCAAAGGTTCGATGATGCGCTTGGGCGATCGCGAACAAGAACAGATCCCTTCCATTTCCACCGGCTCTCTGGGTCTCGACATCGCCCTCGGCATCGGCGGCTTGCCGCGCGGCCGCGTCGTCGAAATCTACGGCCCGGAGTCGTCCGGCAAGACCACCCTCACGTTGCAGGTGATCGCCGAAGCGCAGCGAACCGGCGGCACCTGCGCCTTCATCGACGCCGAGCACGCCTTGGATCCCGTCTATGCCGAGTCGCTGGGCGTCGACACCGACGACCTTCTGGTCTCGCAGCCGGACACCGGCGAACAGGGCCTTGAAATCTGCGACATGATCGTGCGCTCCGGCGCGGTGGACGTCGTGGTGGTCGATTCCGTCGCGGCGCTGACGCCGAAGGCCGAGATCGAAGGCGACATGGGCGATTCCCACGTCGGCCTGCAGGCGCGGTTGATGAGCCAGGCGCTGCGCAAGATGACCGGCAACATCAAGAACTCCAACACGCTGGTGGTATTCACCAATCAGATACGCATGAAGATCGGCGTCATGTTCGGTTCGCCGGAAACCACCACCGGCGGCAATGCGCTGAAGTTCTACTCGTCGGTGCGCTTGGACATCCGGCGCATCGGCGCCGTCAAGGAACGCGACGAGGTGATCGGCAACGAAACCCGAGTCAAGGTGGTGAAGAACAAGGTGGCGCCGCCGTTCCGTCAAACCGAGTTCCAGATCCTCTACGGCAAAGGCATCTACCGAGATGCCGAGATCATCGATCTAGGCGTGCAGCAGGGCGTCGTCGAGAAGTCCGGCGCCTGGTACAGCTACGGCAACGAGCGCATCGGCCAAGGCAAGAAGCACGCCGCCGCATGGCTCTCCGAGAACACCGCCGCCCGCGGCGAGATCGAAAGCCGAATTCGCGCCCAGCTGCTGCCGGCGCGGCAGGAAGCGTCGAAAGAAGCCCAGGATGGAGAGCAAGGCAAGGTGACCAGCCTGCGCTCGGTCCGCTAGCCGCCGGCACAAGCCTCGAGCGCTGCCGGGCTGCTGAAGGGGTACGGTTCGTGTCGGACGTCGCCGAAATCGATACCGCCGGGAAGGAACGCCAAGCGGCCCGCGACCAGGCCATCCGCCTGCTCGCGCGCCGCGACCATTCGCGACTGGAACTGCGCCGCAAGCTCGTCGAACGCGGCCACGCCGAGGCGCCGATCGAAGACGCGCTCGGATGGCTGACTGCCAACGGCCTGCAAAGCGACGAGCGCTTCGCCGATGCCTACGTTCGCTCGGCGCTGAACCGGGGTTACGGCGAGCGCAAGATACGCGCCGCGCTGGCCGAGCGCGGCGTCGCTTCGCAGCTGACGGCCAACCTCTTGAACATCGGCGACGAAGAGTGGCTGCGGCTGGCCGCGACGGCGCTTCGCAAGCGTTTCAGAGGGGCGCCCGCCGGCAGCCGCCCCGAAGCGGCCAAGCGCTTGCGCTTTCTGCTCGGCCGGGGTTTCGGCGGTGCCACGGCGGCCCGGGCGGTTGACCTCGAAGGCAACTACGAGTGCGCCGCGGACTAGGCGGTCCAACAGCTAGCGATCGAGTCGAGCAGCCCTGCTCCGGGAACCACTCCTCGACGACCGCCCGATGATCCGGGCGGCCACGTCCGCGTGTTCGCCTATCAAGCGGGCGAATGCCATGCCCATCTCGCGATCCTGGAAGAGCCAGGTAGAGTCGGAGGGAAGAAACTTGGCCACCTCGTCTCGGTAGGCGCCGCTCTCCATGTCCGCCGCCGCCACTTCCGCCCGTGCCTTCATCATCCGAGGGAATTGATCGGCGTCGGCGCGGGCGCGGAGTTTGGCTGCCAGCATGTCCGCATCGAAGCGCACGCCCCGCTGCCTCAGCCACAAGATGTCGAACACGTCCCGTTGCTTGACCCGCCGTGCTCTCCCCACCAGTGCCAGGTGCTTGTTCACCAGAATTTCCTCAATCGACGCGGTCATGATCGCGAACGGCGTGTGCAGGTCGCCGACGCCGGGCGGGGACCCCGCGAAGCGTAGAAACACGTTCGAAGCGCTGGCGTCCAATGACTCTGCGCGGCCCACGTCAAGCATGGTGCGTGGACGCTTCACGTCGCGCGTGCGTTCCGGGAGAATCGCCGAAATGCGAGCCATGCGCGATCCTTGCTCCGATGCGCGGCTCACGTCCACGGGTGCGGCGATCACGTCCTCGATGCCCGCAGCAAGCACTCGACGGTCGAGCTGCCACCGAGGCTCGTCGGGCGGCAGGTGGAAATCGAGATCGACGCTCATTCGCGGGCTCCCGTAGCACAGGCGCAGAGCGGTGCCGCCGACGAACGTCGCCCGAGGCGGCAGCATGGAGTTTCCATGCAGCGCCACCAGTGTGCTCATGGCGAGGATTTCGCTCTCGACCGACTCCTTGGCGAAGCGCAACGAAGGCGTTGCCGCGAGCACCATGTCGGTCCAACGTCCCAACTCAGACCGCATCGCCGACTTCCTCGGCCACGTCGTTCAGTTCGTCGATGTCGACCAGATCCGCGCAGCCGCCCGTCCGCTTCAGATCGCGATAGGCCAGCCGCGGCTTGGCCGTCGGCAGCAGGTCGTCGTCGCCGGGCGGTACCAGATGCGGTAGCACGGCCGTGTAGGGCTTCGCGGTGTGCGTCAGAATGATGGAGCTGGACGGCGTGGCGAAGCGCTGTCGACGGCCGCTCGTCATCACCGTGATGGCGCCCAGCATCCGTTGCGTGATGATTCCCCACGAGGACAGGGCGGATTCGCACGAGACGTAGGAATAACGGCCCGGCCGCAACCGGAGCACCGCTTCATGGCGGAGATCGTGGCGGCAGTCGGCAGCCCGATAGGCGTAGAGCCCGCGGCAGAATCGCTCGATGACGCCGTCCCGAACGGCCTTGGCGATGGTCGCTTCCCGCGCTCTAGAGGACTCGCCAAGCAGTATGCAGTCGTAGATCATGCGGGTGGTGTAGAGATGCATGCCCGTCGTACGGGTCATGTCATCCAGACTGCGGTGGAACAAGGACGCTTTCATTAGGTAGAAACATAACACATACCACAATATTCATGTGGGTTTCTGTACACCTGAGCCTGAGCCTCTGACGTGCCGTTCGTCCGACTCTGCAATTCGCGTTGAATGCCCGCAAAGGCGCCCCTATAATCCGCGCCTTCGCGTACTGGATGCCGGTTTTGAGCACCGTCGAGACAGCCAGCGGAGCTCGCTGGGGAGTGCCGGTGCGAATTGCGGCATTGCAGGGGCTGGTGGGCGTGGCGTTGGCTGGGGCTGCCCTGGTCTGGGGCGTGGATGCGGCCAAGGAAGCGTTTGCCGGCGCGATGGTGGCGTTCTTGCCGAACGCGGGTTTCGCTTGGTGGCTTGCTCGGGCGGGGCGAACGGCTCCGGCGGCCGCCGTGTTGCAGGCAGTGACGGCGCTGGGCGGCTGGGGCCTCAAGATGGCGCTTGCCGTGGTGCTCCTGGTGCTGGCCATTGGCGTGGCGGGCATGGGCAGCCTGGCGTTCTTCGTCGGGCTGGGGGTGGTGCTTCTGGTATCGCTGGCGTCGCCGCTGGTGGTGCCGCAAGGCGACGAATCGACAACAAGGGAACGAGACGTCAAGGGAACGTAGGGACGAATGGCCGCCGACAGCCCCAGCGAGTACATCAAGCACCACCTCACGAACCTCGTCTACGGACGCAAGCCCGACGGCACCTGGGGCTTTGCGGATTCCGCGCAGGAAGCCGCCGAGATGGGCTTTTGGGCCGTCAACGTCGACACCATGGGCTGGTCGCTGGGTCTTGGCGCACTGTTCTGCGTCCTGTTCGGCCTTGCCGCCAGACGCGCCACCGCCGGCGTGCCGGGCGGCCTGCAGAACGCCGTCGAGATGATCGTCGACTTCATCGACGAAACGGTGAGCAGCATCTTCGCGCACAAGAACGACCTGATCGCGCCGATGGCGCTGACGGTGTTCGTCTGGGTGTTCTTCATGAACCTGATGGATCTGGTGCCGGTGGACTTGATCCCGCTGGCGGCGCAGCAGCTGGGCGTGGAATACATGAAGATCGTGCCGTCCACCGATCCGAACATCACCTTGGGCATGGCCCTGGCGGTGTTTTTGCTGGTCCTCTACTACAGCGTCAAGGTGAAGGGGCTGGGCGGTTTTCTGAAGGAACTGCTCTGCCACCCGTTCCCTTGGTACTTCGCGCCGGTCAATCTGGTTCTGGAAGGGGTCACGCTGCTGGCCAAGCCCGTTTCGCTGGGGCTGCGGCTGTTCGGCAACCTCTACGCCGGCGAAATGATCTTCATCCTGATCGCGCTGATGTTCAGCGGCGGGCTGCTGGTCGGCGTCCTCGGCGGCGTGCTGCAATGGGCGTGGGCGATGTTCCACGTGCTCATCATCACGCTGCAAGCGTTCATCTTCGCCGTGCTGACGGTGGTCTACCTCGCCCAGGCACACGATGTGGAAGAGCACTAACCCACGGCAGTCAAGCCAACAAAGTCAAGCTAAGGAGTCAACCAAGACCATGGAGATGCAAGTTCTCTTGTACATCGGCGCAGGGCTGATGATCGGCCTCGGCGCGGTGGGCGCCGCCATCGGCGTCGGCCTGCTCGGCGGCAAGTTCATGGAAGGCGTCGCCCGGCAGCCGGAACTGCTGCCAACGCTCAGAACCCAGCTGTTCATCATTCTGGGCCTGGTGGACGCCGTGCCGATCATCGGCGTTGGCGTGGCCCTCTACGTGATGTTCGTAGTGGCTTGAGCGGCGCCGGCGGCCAGGAGGTTCCCGCATGAACATCGGTTTGACGCTGTTCGGCCAGCTCGTGGCGTTTTTCGTCTTCGTCGGCTGCTGCTGGAAGCTCATCTGGCCGTTCCTGATCCGCGCCATGCGCGAACGCCAGCGCACCATTGCCGAGGGCCTGGAGAACGCCGCCAAGGCCGAGCGGGACCTGCAGCAGGCCCAGGAGCGCGCCGAAGAGCTGCTGAGCGAAGCGCGTTCGCAAGCCCGCGGCATCGTCGACGAGGCGCGCGGGCAGGCGGCGCAGATGGTCGAGAACGCCAAGGCGGACGCCGAAGCCGAGCGCGAACGCATCGTCGCCGCCGCGCAAGCGGACGCGGCGCAGGAGATGAACCGCGCCAAGGAAGCGCTGCGCTCCGAGGTGACCGAACTGGCGGTGGCCGGCGCCGAGAAGATCCTCGAGGCGTCCATCGACCGCGAGCGCCACGACGCGCTGCTCAATCGCGTCGCCGCGGAACTCTAGGACGCAAGGCCGATGGCAGAGAACGCAACCCTTGCCCGACCGTACGCCAACGCGGCGTTCGACTTGGCGAAGTCGCACCGCAGCCTGCCGCGGTGGTCGCGCATGCTGGGCTTGCTCGGCGCCGCCGTGCAGACGGCCGAGGTGCGCGCGCTCATCGGCACGCCGTCGCTTGGCGACGAAGTGAAGGCGCACCGGCTGATCGACCTGGTGCGCGACGAGCTGGACGTTGGAGGGCGTCGCTTCGTGCAGGTGCTGGCGGAAAACAAGCGCCTTGAACTGCTGCCGGAAATCGCCGCGCAGTACGAGGCGCGCAAGGCCGAAGCCGAACGAGTGCTGGACGTCGAGATCGTCGCCGCCGCGCAGCCGACCGACGACCAGATCGAAGCCTATCGCCAAGGCCTTGCGGCGCGTTTCGAGCAGCAGGTCAGCGTCACCGTCAGCGTCGACCCGAGCCTCCTCGGCGGCGCCGTGCTGCGCGCCGGCGACACGGTGATCGACGGCTCCGTCCGCGGCCGTCTCGCGCGCTTGGCGGACGGCCTGCGACGCGGCTAGGCGCAAACCCGGCAGAGCGAACCCGAAAGCTAGAGGAGACCATGCAGCAAGCGCAACTCAACCCGGCGGAAATCAGCGACATCATTCGCGGCCGCATCGAAAAGCTCGACATTTCCGCCCAGCCGGCCAACGAGGGCACCATCGTCAGCGTCGCCGACGGCATCGTGCGCGTTCACGGCCTTGCCGAAGCGCAGTACGGCGAGATGATCGAGTTCGGCGGCGGCGACGGCGCCGTGCTCACCGGCATGGCGCTGAACCTCGAACGCGACTCGGTGGGCTGCGTGGTGCTCGGCGACTACGAAGGCCTATCCGAAGGCATGACGGCGCGCTGCACCAAGCGCATCCTCGAAGTGCCGGTGGGCCGGGAACTGCTCGGCCGCGTGGTGGACGCCTTAGGACGGCCGGTGGACGGAAAGGGCGCCCTCGACGCCTCGGACAGCTCGCCGGTGGAGAAAGTCGCCCCCGGCGTCATCGCCCGGCAAACCGTCGATCAGCCCGTGCAGATGGGCATCAAGTGCATTGACGCGATGGTGCCCATCGGCCGCGGCCAGCGCGAGCTCATCATCGGCGACCGGCAGATCGGCAAGACCGCCATCGCCGTGGACGCCATCATCAATCAGCGCGGCACCGGCATCAAATGCATCTACGTGGCCATCGGGCAGAAGATGTCCACCATCGCCAACATCGTGCGCACCCTCGAAGACAACGGCGCCATGGAGCACACCATCGTGGTGGCAGCTTCGGCCGCGGACCCGGCGCCCATGCTCTTCATCTCGCCGTACTCCGGCTGCGCGATGGGCGAGTTCTTCCGCGATCGCGGCGAAGACGCCCTCATCATCTACGACGATCTCACCAAGCAGGCCTGGGCGTACCGGGAAATATCCCTGCTGCTGCGACGGCCGCCCGGACGGGAGGCGTATCCGGGGGATGTCTTCTACCTGCACTCCCGCCTGCTGGAGCGTGCCGCGCGAGTGAACGCTCACTACGTGGAAGAGCAGACGAACGGCGAAGTGAAGGGCCAGACGGGTTCGCTCACCGCCTTGCCGATCATCGAAACCCAGGCCGGCGAGGTGTCGTCGTTCGTGCCGGCCAACGTCATCTCCATCACCGACGGGCAGATATTCCTCGAGCTGGACCGCTTCAACTCCGGCATTCGCCCGGCCATGAGCCCGGGCATCTCGGTGTCCCGGGTGGGCGGTTCCGCGCAGGTGCCGTTCATGAAGAAGCTCTCCGGCGGCGTCAAGCTGGCGCTGGCGCAGTACCGGGAACTGGCGGCGTTTTCGCAGTTCGCGTCCGACTTGGACGAGGTGACCCGCCGCCAGCTGGACCACGGCGCTCGCGTCGAGGAGCTGATGAAGCAGAACCAGTACGCGCCGATGTCCGTGGCCGAGATGGGCGTGGTGCTGTACGCCGCCAACGAGGGCTACCTCGACGGCGTGCCGGTGGAGCGCGTGCTGGATTTCGAGCGCGATCTGCTCGCCTACATGAACGCCGAGCATGGCGAGTGGATGGCGGAAGTCAGCGCCAGCGGCAACTACGACGACGACATCGTGGCCACCATGAAGGCGGCGTTGGAGAAGTTCAAGGAGAGCCACTCCTACGACTAGCGCCAACTTGGCGCTGCCTTAGGGGCTTGAGGACGGGAGACGGAGATGGCCGCCGGCCGGGAGATCAAGAAGAAGATCGCCAGCGTGCAGACCACGCAGAAGAGCACCCGCGCCATGCAGATGGTGGCCGCGTCCAGGATGAAGCGCACGCAGGACCGCATGCAGCAAGGCCGCCCCTACCGCCAGCGCATCGAAGAGGTGATCGGCCACTTGGCCAACGCTTCGCCCGAGTACCACCACGTCACCATGATCGCGCGCGACGTCCAGCGCATCGGCTACATCGTCGTTTCCACCGACCGCGGCCTCTGCGGCGGCCTGAACGTCAATCTGTTCCGCGAACTGGTGCGCCGGGTTCGGCAGTGGCAGGAGGGCGGCGTCGAGTCCGACCTGGCGCTGATCGGCAACAAGGCGGCGCAGTTCTTCCGCGCCGTCGGCGGCAACGTGGTGGCGTCGATGGGCGATGTCGGCGAGACCCCGGAAGTGGCCGACGTGGTCGGCGGCGTCAAGGTGATGCTGGACGCCTTCGCCGAGGGCCGCATCGACCGCCTGGACATCATCGCCAACGAGTTCGTGAACACCATGACCCAGCGCCCGATCGTCAAGCAGCTGCTGCCCCTGCCACCCATCGAAAGGGCGGAGTTCGGCGGCCATCGCTGGGACTACATCTACGAGCCGGACGCCCGGGACCTCATCGAGGAGCTGGTGGAGCGCTACATCGAGTGCCTGGTCTACCAGGCCGTGGTGGAGAACACCGCCTGCGAACAGGCGGCGCGCATGATCGCCATGAAGAACGCCACCGACAACGCCGAAGAGATCGTCAGCGAGCTGACGCTGCTCTACAACAACGCCCGCCAGGCGTCGATCACCCAGGAGATTTCCGAGATCGTCGGCGGCGCGGCGGCGGTCTAGCGCCGGCTTCCTTTCAATCCGAGCAACCGATCAACCTAAAGAAGGAACGAGAACCACATGGCGAACGGACGAATTGTGCAGGTCATTGGCGCGGTGATCGACGTCGAGTTCGATCGCGACGAGGTACCCAGGGTGTACGACGCGCTGAGGGTGACGGACACCGGCCTGACGCTGGAAGTGCAGCAGCAGCTGGGCGACGGCGTGGTGCGTACCATCGCCATGGGTTCTTCCGAAGGTATTTCCCGGGGCTTGGGCGTGGCCAACACCGGCAGCCCGATCTCGGTGCCGGTGGGCGAGGAAACCCTGGGCCGCATCATGGACGTGCTTGGCGATCCGGTGGACGAGAAGGGCCCCATCAATGCCCGGGAAACCTTGCCCATCCACCGCAAGCCGCCGAGCTACGAGGACCAGAAAGGCGGCAACGAACTGCTCGAAACCGGCGTCAAGGTGATCGACCTGATGTGTCCCTTCGCGCGCGGCGGCAAGGTGGGGCTGTTCGGCGGCGCCGGCGTCGGCAAGACGGTGACGATGCTGGAACTCATCCGCAACATCGCCATCGAACACGCCGGCCTCTCGGTGTTCGCCGGTGTCGGCGAGCGCACCCGGGAGGGCAACGACTTCTACTACGAGATGCAGGACGCCGGCGTGCTGGACAAGATCTCGCTGGTGTTCGGGCAGATGAACGAACCGCCCGGCAACCGGCTGCGGGTGGCGCTCTCCGGCCTCACCCTGGCGGAGAAGTTCCGCGACGAAGGGCGCGACGTGCTGCTCTTCATCGACAACATCTACCGCTACACCCTGGCCGGCACCGAGTGCTCGGCGCTGCTTGGCCGCATGCCCTCCGCGGTTGGCTACCAGCCAACCCTGGCTGCCGAGATGGGCATCCTGCAGGAACGCATCACGACGACCAAGACCGGCTCCATCACCTCCGTGCAGGCGGTGTTCGTGCCGGCGGACGACTACACCGACCCTTCCCCCGCCACCACCTTCGCGCACCTCGACTCCTCGGTAACGCTGTCCCGGGCCATTACCGACCTCGGCATCTACCCGGCGGTGGATCCCCTCGCATCGAGCAGCCGACAACTGGATCCAAACGTCGTGGGCCAGGAACACTACGACGTGGCGCGCGGCGCCCAGCAGGTGCTGCAGCGCTATCAGGAGCTGAAGGACATCATCGCCATCCTCGGCATGGACGAGCTCTCCGAGGAGGACAAGGCGCTGGTGTACCGCGCCCGAAAGATGCAGCAGTTCTTCAGCCAGGCGATGTTCGTCGCCGAACAGTTCACCGGACAGCCCGGCGACTACGTCAGCCGCGAAGACACCGTGCGCAGCTTCCGTGCCATCCTCGACGGCGAGTGCGACGACATGCCGGAGCAGGCGTTCTACATGGTGGGCACCATCGACCACGCCCGCAAGAAGGCCGAAGAGCTGGCCGCGGCCTAGAAGCGGCAGCCAGCAGCGGAGAAACCCATGCCCGCCACCATGCAATGCCACATCGTCAGCGCCGAGCGGGAGATATTCTCCGGCCAAGTGGCCATGATCTCGCTCACCGGCACGCTGGGCGAACTCGGCATCCTGCCCGGCCACGCCCCGCTGCTCACCGGCATCCGCCCCGGCCCGGTGCATCTGCGCGCCGAAAACGGCGACGAGGACGTCTTCTACGCCTCAGGCGGCTTTCTGGAGATCCAACCCGGCGTCGTCACCGTGCTGGCCGACACGGCACTCCGCGCCGACGACATCGACGAAGCCGCCGCCGTCGAAGCCCGCCAGGAAGCGGAGCGAGCGCTGTCCGAGGCCGCCGCCGAACTGGACTACGGCAGAGTCGAAGCGCAACTGGCCGCGGCCGCGGCACAGCAGCGAACGCTGGAGGAGCTGCGCAAACTGCGTCGCTAAAGCCCACCCCTAACGTCGTTCACGCTGGCGAGCAGACCTTCCCCCTGGCGAAACGCATCCGCGCCATCGCTGCGGAGCGCCTGCTCGAGGACGTCTGAACGCAGCCGCAAGCCGCCTGTCCGGCGTGCCGTCTCAGCGGCCGAAGCCGTACAGCCGAGCGGCGTTGTCGCAGACGATCTTGCGCCGCGTCGCTTCGGAAACGCCGCCGAGCTCGCGTTCGATGAAGCTCTGCGAATCCGGCCAGACGCCGTCCGGGTGGGGAAAGTCGCTGCCCCACATCACGTTGTCTTCGCCCAGGATGTCCAGGAGGCGGATGCCGATGGGGTCGCTCTGGTAGGTGGCGTAGCACTGTCGCCGCCAGTACTCCGAGGGCTTCATCGTCAGCGTCAGGTCCTTGAACTGGTCCTCCCACTCCAGGTCCATGTGTTCCAGGATGTAGGGGATCCAGCCGATGCCGCTTTCGCCGATCACCACCTTCAGCCCCGGGTGGGCTTCCAGCACGCCGCCGTAGATGATCTCCATGATGATCTTCGACATGGCCAGTTGAAAGCTGGTGATGTGAACCGCGAATGCCTGGCGGCGCTGCAACGGCGCCAGGGTGTCGAAGTCGTAGTCCATGCGCGGGCCGATGGTGTGGTAGTGTAGCGGCAGTCCGGCTGCTTCGGCCGCGGCCCACAGGGGCTGCCAGGACGGGTCGAACAGCGGCGCCATGTCGTGGGTGTTGGCGACCTCGATGCCGCGCAGCACGCCTCGCTTCGCTACCCGTTCCACCTCGGCGACGGCGGCGTCCACGTCGTGGCTGGGAATGTTGGCAAGGCCGGCGAAGCGTTCGGGATGGCTGGCGCAGAAGTCGGCCAGCCAGGCGTTGTAGATGCGCATCATCTCGTCGGCGGCTTCGTCGTCGCCCAGGCGCATGGCGGCGCCGAGGATGCCGTACAGCACTTCCGCTTGAACGCCGTCGAGGTCTTGATCGCCAAGGCGCAAGTCTGGCTCCGTCAGCCGTCGGATGCCATTCTCGCCGTCGCGGTACAGGCCTTGCTCGGCCATGCGGTCCGAACGGTGGATCTGCCCCGGCACGTAGCGACGGCCAGCCGAACCCATGCCGTTCTGCAGGCCGAACTGGGCGCCGTTGCGACTCCTCCAGTAGCGCCCGTTCTCGGTTTCGGCCACGAAAGGCATCCGATCCTTCAAGTCGGCGCGGGCCTGGCCGGTGAACAAGTCCTCGGGCAGCCACGGCAGATCGATGTGGCAATCGGCAGAGATGACTTCGTAGTGCATGGAACCCTCCTGTAACGATAGGATTGTGCGCCAATTCCACGCCGAGGTCATGCGATGCACCAGCTATCGGCGGCGTCAACGCGCCGGCTGCGTTTGCCATCCTGTGGTGTTGGGCTGCTGGCGGCGCTGGCGCTTGCGGCCTGCACCTCTTCGCTCGGCACCCGCGCACCGGCCGGCTTCGACCTGAGCGGCGACTGGCTGCTCGACGAGGGCGCAAGCGATGCCGGGCCAGACGTCGCCGCCATCCGCCGGCGCGAAGATCGCAAGGCCGTGCGCGGACCGCAGTCCGGCACCGGCGCATCGGCGGCGTTCGTCGTGCAGGACTTTCCGGTGCTCAGCGCTGCCAGCCTGCGCATCGAGCAAAGCCGCGACTCGATGGGCATTCGCTACGACGACAGCGTCTACCGCGACATCTCCTGGGGGCAGCGGCAGCGGGATTTCTGGCTGGTGCGCGCCGGCTGGGACGCCGACGCGCTGGTCGTTCGTTCGACCCGTGGCGCCGTCAAGGGCGTCGAAACCATGACGCTGGAACGCAACGGCAGCGTGCTGCGAGTTGCCGTGCGCGTGGATGCCGGTGGCGAGGAGGTGCTGGCGGAACGCGTCTATCGACGCCGTTAGGCGTCTAGCCACGATAGAACAGTTCACCGGATGGCACAGCAAACGGACAGCTTCAGTGACGCCCTGTAGCGCTCGTTGAACACCACCCAAGGCCAGGCTATTCCGTTACGCACCCGCTGGTGACAAGCAGTGGCAGTGTCAACCTCAGCGCGGGGGAAAGTGTTGTTTGGGTCACTGGCTTGCCTCAATGATCTGGCGGGCGCGTGTCACGCCCTACGTTGGGGACCGAACAGACGTTCGACGACCTCGGTGATGTTATGTAGTTTGTCGAACCGTCCCTTTGGAACTTCGCGGACATCTGGGCGTTTCAGTTTTTTCCCAGTCGAGTTGCCTTTGGTATGGCGAGCAGTCTTGAATCTGGACAGGCAAGGAAGACGTTTTCCGGGACAATTTCCGAACCAGAGAAACGGACCAATATCGAATTTCCGGTCAAACTGAATCCATATTACGCAGCCGCTGGGTTTCTCCTGTAGACGCTGATGGACCTTCTGTTTTGCCGTCTTCGCGTCCTGCTTCGAGGTCTTGAGCTGTATGTGGCGAGTAATGTCCCCGACCTCCACGACGAGATCGTATCCTCCGTCGTCAACTTGGGGTTTTAGCACCTCGGCTCGGCGAGGCCAAAGATCCCGGAGCAGTTCGCCTATGAACAGGTGTTCGATGAGCATCTCGCGATAGGTAGATTGCTCGCTGTGTACGGATTGCGGATGCCGTTGGGCCGCTGCGCAATCGTTTCGATCTGGTTCTGGTAAGTCCATGTGAGACGGTCAAGAAAGCCAGCTTCTCGACACTATACACCTTGTGTTGCTCGATGCGCTGCCGGTGATGCGGTACGCGCTACGCCTTGGACTAGCGCGGGCGGGCCATGCGTTAACACACTTGTGTCTGCGCGTCGTCCTAAGGCGAGGCATGGTCCTGCCGTTCTGCCGTTGGAACCGCTTGGCGCATCGTTCGGGCCACTTCCTCGGCGCTGCGCATGGTCGCTAGGTCCAAGCTGAAATCTGGCCGTTCAGGCACCGCCACCTTGGCCAGCAGCTCGCGTGCTTCTCGCCCGGAAAGCCCTAGGTCGCGCAGATCCTCGCGGCTTAGCCGGGTTGCGCCTTCGCGCACGGCCAAACCGTCCGCGTCCGCTTGCAGGAGCTTGCCGAGGGCGGCCCGCTCGGCGCGGCTGAAGGAGGCGCCGAGAACGCCGTAGTCCAGCCAGGCCTCGAACGCCAGCGGCGCCACGCGCTGCAGCATGCCGGCCATCACCCGACCGTATTCGCGGATCTCCCACTGCGCGTGAGGGTCCACGCGCAGGGTCAGGAAGTGCAGCAGGTTGTGCAGGTCGATCTTCCAGTACCACTGGGTGTAGGTGGACAGCGGCAGGTCGATCCGCGCCAGTTCGCGGGCGACGTTTTCGCCGAGCAGCCAGCCGTAGGCGTCCGCGGCATCCTGGCGCAGGCGTTCCCACCTGGCCACGGCCTCGCCGTGCAGCGCGCCGGGCGCTGGCTGGTTCTCGCGGCCTTGGTTGTTGACGCTGCTTTGATGGGCGAAGTTGTCGGGCGCCGGCGTGTAGAACAGCAGCGGCAGCAGGCTGTAGCGCGCGCTCAGCTCGTTCACCGACGCGGTGCGGTGGCGAATCCACTGCCGGGCGACGAAGATGGGCATCGCGCAGTGGAACTTGAACTCCACCATCTCGGTTGGCGTGGTGTGGGCATGGCGTTGCAGATAGCGAACGAGGCCCCGGGTTTGGCTCACCTGGCGGGTGCCGGCGCCGTAGCTCACCCGCGCCGCGCGTTCGATGTCTTCGTCCGAACCCATGTAGTCCACCAGTGCCACGAAGCCGTGGTCCAGCACGGGGAAGTAGCCGCCGAGGATCTCCTCCGCCGCCGGCACGGTTGGGCGCTTGGTGTGCATGGCAAGGATTGTACGCTTGCCGCGGCCTTACAATCCCGGCCTTGGCCCGCTTGGACCGCGAATCGAGGCTGATCCGCCAGAGGTTGCATCACGCGGTTTTGCGAGCGAACCAAGGCGGCGGGGAATCAGGAGAAAACCGGCCCATGACTCCGAAACGCGATCCTTCCACGGCGTTGCAGATCGGCTTTGTCGCGCTGCTGGCCGTCTGCTGCGCCCAAGCGGTCTGGTGGATCGCCGACCAGGTCGACTTGGCGAACGAAGACCGCAACCGGGTCGCGCTCATCTACCAGGCGGACGCCGAGGTGCTTGCGGAACTGCTGCGCGCGGCGCGCGAGGCGCAGGCGGATGTCGATTCCCTGGCAGCGCGGCTGCAGGCGCGGATGCCGCATGTTGCCATCGACGACGCCGGCAACGTCGAAGTGCGCCCGGAAGCTCTGCTCGCGCTGGCCGACGAAGCGGCTTCGCGCATCAACCGCTACGCCTGGGAAGGCGCCTTCTTTCTGCTTGTGCTGATGGGCGGCATGGCGTTTCTCGTGCGCGCCATCCGCAACGATGCCCGCTTGCGGCGGCGCCAGCAGAACTTTCTCGCCACGGTGTCCCACGAGTTCAAGAGCCCGCTCGCCAGCATGAGGCTGTCCGCGGAAACGCTGGCGCTGCGCGCCGCGGATGCCGAGAGCCGTCGTCTGGGGCAGCGGATGATCGAAGACGGCGACCGGCTGCTGAACATGGTGGACAATCTGCTGGACACGGTGCGCATCGAGGAAGGACGGGTGGAGCTGCGCCGGGCGCCCATCCGCCTTGCCGCCGTGGTGGAAGCGGCGTGTTCTCGACTTGCCGACGAAGCCGGCGCGAACCACGTCGAGATCGCGGTGGACATCGCCGCAGACATCCTCGTCGGCGGCGACCGTCTGGTGGTCGAAACGGTGCTGCGCAACCTGCTCGACAACGCCCTCAAGGCCTGCATCGGCGGTTCCGGCAGCAGCATCTCGGTTTCCGCCGAACTGGTAAAAACGCCAGCAGCAGGGGCTAGGGCGAAAGCCAGGAAGGCCCACCCGTCCGTGACGGTGACGATTGCCGACGACGGCGCGGGATTCCCGCCGGCGGACGCCAAGGTCATCTTCGACAAGTTCTATCGCGCTCCGCATTCGCGGACGCCCGGCACCGGCCTTGGCCTGTACATCGTCGGCCGGCTGGTGGCGCTGTCCGGCGCCAGCGTCTCGGCGGCCAGCGACGGCCCCGGCAAGGGAGCGACGCTGACGCTCACTTGGCCCTTGGCACCTTGAACGGCGGGTGTGCGACACCGTAGGTCCGTCGTGCCGCTCGCGGATTGGGCGCTGGCGGCGTGAATGTCGTCGCGGCAACAGCAGCAGGCCGGAACCGTAGCCGGGGAATCGCGAGGGATCGCAAGAGAAGCCGTGCGTCACCTCTGGCAATCGTCCTTGCAAGTGGCGTGCGGGAGTACTGGCTGTTCGAGATCATCTCGCTTGGCTGCGCCGCCTTCCGATCTGGCTGATTGTGTGCATCCGCGCCCCTCAAGTACGCTGTCGTTCTTGTACTTGGAACCTCCGCCGACGCGATGCCGAACTTCGATGCCCACGCCTTGAAGTCGCTCTACGAAGCGCAGCTGGAAGCCGACTGCGCATCGGGCGGCGGCAATTCGCGCCACGGTCGGCATACGTTTCGCGCCATGTTGAAGGCATCGGCGCGGCTTCCGGCGGTGCGGCTTGCGGACATCGACGAGGACGGCACCTGGTTCTGGTCGGATTTGCACCTTGGCCACGACAACATCATTCGCTACGCCAGTCGTCCGTTCGCGGATGCCGAGGAAATGGACGAGCGGTTGTACGCCAACTGGCGGGCCACCGTTGGCGCGGACGACACGCTGATATTCGTC
Organism: Candidatus Azotimanducaceae bacterium; assembly: GCA_965199875.1. Taxonomy (GTDB): domain Bacteria; phylum Pseudomonadota; class Gammaproteobacteria; order Pseudomonadales; family Azotimanducaceae; genus VXYL01. The sequence goes on from OZ241346.1 coordinate 2,869,799, forward strand.
GGCGACGTGGCGATGCGCGATGCCGTCGGCGAACACACCTGGCGGCGCGTGCGCGGCGCTCGCGGCAAAACCAAGCACCTGGTGTTCGGCAACCACGATCTCACCGCCAGCGGCAATCTGCGCGTCGACGGATTCGACGGCATCTTTGCCGCCCTGTGCATCGACGGCAGCCCGCCGCTCCTGTGTACGCACATGCCGCTGCGGGAAGTGCCGGCTGGCTGCGTGAACGTGCATGGCCACACCCACGACGAGACGCCGCGCCGTTCCGCGCACGTCAACGTCTCCGTGGAGCAGTTGAACTATCGGCCGGTGGCGCTGGCGGCAATTCGCGCGTTGGCGCGGGAACTGGCTGCCGGGCGCTATCCCGACGGCGCCACGACGTTGCAGCGAGTGGCCGCGGTCATGGGAGTTCCGGCGGCTGCCGCTGCTTCTTGACTTCGCTGCGGCGGCGCTTCTGCTCGCGCCGCCTGGCCAAATGCGCCGGTGGCGGGCGGCTTGCGATTCGTTGCTTCGGCACCCGCTTTGCCGCTTCGATCAGCGCGCCAAGCCGCTGCAGCGCTTCGGCGCGGTTGCGCCCCTGGGTGCGGTGGCTGTCCGCGAACAGACGGATCTCTCCGCTGCTGGTCAGTCTGCTGGCGGCCAGGCCTTCCAGGCGTCGGCGCAGCGCGTCGTCCAGCCCGGCTTGCGCCAGATTCAGCCGGCACTCCACGGCGGTGGACACCTTGTTGACGTTCTGGCCGCCCGGCCCGGTGGCGCGCACGAACTTCCAAGCGAGCGCGGATTCCGGTATCTCGACGCCGCCAATGTCGATGGTTGGCATGAGCGAACTGTAGCGCAAGAGCACCGATTTCGCGTGTTGCCGGGTGGTTTAGGTAGTCGGCGTGTATCCGTATACTACGCACAACGCTTGAACAGGTAACCACCACTCATGGCCGACGACAACGAAGCCCGACTCTACGAGGCGTTCAAGAATGTCACCGAGGTTCTTCTGCCCTTGGACCAGGCAATCCGCCAGCGCGCGTACAACGCCGTGGGCGCCTTCTTCGGCTATGCCGACGGCGGCGTTCCCAGCGCACCGCCGGCGGCAGCCGCGAAAGACAGCCCCGCCGCCAAACGCAGTCCGGCGAAGCAGAAGCCCCGCGCCCCCCGCGCCACCACGAGCGCTGCCGCTGCCAGCGCGCAAGCCGCGCTGTCGCCGAAGGCGTTTCTGGAGCAGAAGCAGCCCAAGACGGACGTCGAACGGGTAGCCTGTTTCGCCTACTACCTGGCCCGCCACCGAAGCACGTCTCGTTTCAAGACGGCGGAGATCACCGCCCTCAACGAGGAAGCGGGGCGCCCCGGCTTCGCCAACGCGGCCAGCGCGGTCAACAACGCGGCGCGAGCGGGATTCCTGTCCACGGCTTCCCGGGGCCTGAAGCAACTGAGCGCTCAAGGCGGGAAGTACGTCGATACTCTGCCGGACCAGGCCGCCGCCAAGGAACAGATGCGCAAGAGCAAGGCGCGGCGCGGGAAGCGCAAGACCGAAGCGTCCGACAGCGGCTAAGGCCAGGTGCGCCCTGCGGGGCGCGTTCCTCGCTCAGCTCCGGGTCGCTCATCCGCTCGGGCTCGCGCATCGAGGGGACTACGCAGGCATCGCCTTGGCCAGGTCCAGGTCTGCCTTCTTGGCGTAGGCCAGCGCCTCGCCGACGGAGCCTCGGTTCGCCTGCGCCAACGTCGACAGCGCCGCGAAGACGATCCACTCCTTGGACACCTCGAAGTAGCGGCGCAGCGCCTCGCGGGACTCGGACAGTCCATAGCCATCGGTGCCGAGCACGGTGCATGGCCCCGGCAGCCAACGGGCAATCGACAGCGGCAGCGCCTTCATGTAGTCCGAAGCGGCCACGAACACGCCATCCTCGCTGGCGAGCAGCGTCTCGACGTAGGGGCGTTCGTCGCTGCCGCCGGCGGCCAGCATCTGCGAACGTTCCGCAGCGACGCCTTGGCGAGCGAGTTCCGTGTAGCTGGTGACGCTCCAAACGCTTACCCGCTTGCCAAGGGCGGCAAGCGTCTCGGCGGCGGCCAGCACTTCCGCCATGATGGCGCCGCTGCCCAGCAGATTGACGCTGGCGTTGGGCTGGCGGCGCAGCGCGTACATGCCGCGGGCGATGCCGTCGGCGGCGCCTTCCGGCATCGGCGGCATGGCGTAGTTCTGGTTGGTCAGCGTGATGTAGTAGAAGACGTCCTCGCGCTCCTGGTACATGCGGCGGATTCCGTCGCGCACGATCACCGCCACCTCGAAGGCGAAGGCCGGATCGTAGCTGACCAGATTGGGCACCGTGGCGGCGACCACGTGCGAGTGGCCGTCCTGATGCTGCACGCCTTCGCCGTTCAACGTCGTGCGCCCGGAGGTGCCGCCGAGCAGGAAGCCTTTGCAGAGCATGTCGCCACACGCCCAGATCATGTCGCCGACGCGCTGAAAGCCGAACATGGAGTAGAAGATGTAGAACGGCACCATCGGCAGGCCGTAGTTGGCATACGCCGTCCCCGCCGCCAGGAAAGACGCCATCGCTCCGGTTTCGCAGATGCCTTCCTGCAGAATCTGCCCGTCTTCCGCTTCCCGGTACGGCGCGATGGTGCCGGCGTCCACCGGCTTGTAGTGCTGTCCCGCCGGCGAGTAGATGCCGGCTTGGGGGAACAGGCCGTCCATGCCGAAGGTGCGCGCTTCGTCCGGCACGATGGGCACGACGTAGCGGCCGAGGTGGGAATGGCGAAGCAGCCGTTGCAGCATGCGCACCACCGCCATGGTGGTGGACACGGTGCGCTCGCCGGAACCGTCGAGCATGTCCTGGAAGAACTCCAAAGGCGGTGGCGCCAGCTGGGGACAGCGCACTTCGCGCACCGGCATGGAGCCGCCGAGCGCCTCGCGGCGGGCGCGCAGATAGCCCAGCTCTTCGCTGTCCTCCGCCGGGCTGTAGAACTGCGCCCGTTCCACGGCATCCGGCGGCAGGGGAATGCGCAGCCGGTCCGCCAGCTCGCGTCGTTCCTCCGGCTTCAGGTACTTCTTCTGGTGTACGGTGTTGCGCCCTTCCGCCGCCGGCCCCAGGCCGTAGCCCTTGACGGTCTTCAGCAGCAGCACGCAGGGCTTGCCGGAAACTTCCTCGGCCTCCTTGAAAGCCGCGTAGATCTTCTTGTGATCGTGGCCGCCGCGCTTGATGGAGCGGATCTCCTCGTCGGTCAGGGCGCTCATCAGCTCCTGCAGCGGCTGGTTGTCCTCCACCCAGTGCTCCCGCACCACGTCGCCTGGCGAGACGGTGTACATCTGATAGTCGCCGTCCACCGCCTGTTCCATGCGCGCTTGCAGAATGCCCTCGACGTCGCGTTCGAGCAGCACGTCCCAGCCGCTGCCCCAGATCACCTTGACGACGTGCCAGTCGGCGCCGCGAAAGGCGCGTTCCAGTTCCTGGATGATCTTGCCGTTGCCGCGCACCGGCCCGTCGAGGCGCTGCAGGTTGCAGTTCACCACCAGCACGACGTTGTCCAGCTGCTCGCGGGCGGCGATGTTGATGGTGCCCAGCACTTCCGGCTCGTCGGCTTCGCCGTCGCCCACGAAGGCCCATATCTTGCCGCCGTTCGTCGGCTTCAGGCCGCGGTGTTCCAGGTACTTGGCGAAGCGCGCTTGGTAGATGGCGCTGGGCGTGGACAGCCCCATGCTGGCGCAGGGCATTTGCCAGAACCACGGCAGGCGGCGGGGATGGGGATAGGAGGGAAGGCCGCCGCCATCGCCCAGCTCGCGGCGGAAGTTCTTTAGTTCAGCCTCCGACAGACGCCCTTCCAGAAAGGCGCGCGCGTAGACGCCGGGCGCGGTGTGCGCCTGGAAGTGAACCTGATCGCCGCCGTAGGAATCGCTGCGAGCGCGGAAGACGTGGTTCAGCCCGACCTCCATCATGGTGGAAGCGGAGAGATAGGTGGCGATGTGGCCGCCGACGCCCGAGCCGCTGTCGTAGGCCTGCAGCACCATCGCCGCGGCGTTCCAGCGCAGGATGTCCTCGATGCGCGTCTCCAGCTCGATGTCGCCGGGGTAGGGCGGCTGGCTGGCCAGCGGTATGGTGTTCTTGTACGGCGTGTTGAGGGCGGCATCGGTGAGCACGATGCCCTTCTGCGACAGCTCGTGCTGCAAGCGCGTCAAGAGCGACTTGGCGCCGTCGTCGCCGCGTTCGTCGAGGACGCCGGCCAGGGCGTCCAGCCACTCGCGCTGTTCGACCTCCCAGCCGTCGGGAACGTTGTCGCTGCGTGCAGGTTGGCCCAACGTGGCCTCCTTGGGTTTGCCCGCTAGCGAGAATACCCAGAACGAGTGCGTTGTGGTATGCGCGTCTGCACGTCCTGGGCCGGTGAAGTCGGCTTGCGCACACGTCGAAGCGAACGACGTTGCGCTCCGCCTCGCTGAGTTCCAGACGCGCCGGTTCGTCATGCCGGCGGTGTTGTCGGCGTAGCGCTCTTGCCGAACCGCGGCGGGCGGGAGAGAAGTGGCGCGTGCCGTGCGTGGCCAGAGGCGGACGTAGGCTATTGCGACCTGTCCGCAGTGCCGAACACCGCGAGCGCTGCTTCGTACTGATCCGCGTAGAAAGCGCCGTCCTTGCCCATGCCGCGCAGCTTGTCGCTCACCTCGGCAAGCTGCTGCGCTGCTGGTTCGCCAGCGAGAATGTCGGCGACGTGGATCCAACCTTGCGCCATTTGCACGGCACTTTCGATAGCCGCCTCGGCGCCGAGGTCTCGGCTGGTTGCGAACGCATCCGCCGCCTCGGCGTAGCTGCCAGCGGCCAGCAGGTGGGCGCCAAGCACCCAGTAGCCGTTGCGTCGGCGCTCCGGCCCCAGGCCCAGCTTCGAGGCGAGGTCGATGTTCATTCGCGCCGCTTGCAGGCCCAGCCGCCGATGCGCTTCGCCAACCGCGCCGACCTCGCCCGGCCCCCAGCCAATCCAGGTGTTGGCCGCCAGGTTGTAGGTCATCGGCACCGCCGCGCCGTGGTACTCCGTCGCTTGCTCGGGATGGCGTTCGGCCAAGGCCAGGGCGTGCTGAATGGCGAGCTTCAGCAGATAGACGTAGCTGTCCAGATCGTCGATGCCGCGATTGAACCCCTTGCTGAGCATGTAGTTCGCCATGCTCAGCCCGGCTGGCGACGCTTGTGCCAGCGGTTCGGCCAGCATCGCATCGACCGTCGCCCGCAGCCGGGCCTGTCGCGCGGAATCGTCGGCTGCTGCCACGCTTGCGTTCATCGCCAGGCCCGCGCTCGCCACCAAGAGAGCCGCGCGGTACGTCACAGTTTCGCCGCGACGCCGCCATCGACGTTGATGATCTCGCCGTTGACGAAGCGCGACTCGTCGCAGGCCAGAAACAGCACCAGATTGGCCACGTCTTCGGGGTAGCCCGGCCCTTGGACGATCTGCGCGAACTCGAACATGCGCTCGAAGACGTGGTGGCCGCCGTCGGGGTCGCCGGACGTGCCCCGGGTGGCGCCCGGGGTGAGAATCTGCCCCGGACGCACGCAGTTGACGCGAATGTTGTGCCGGCCGCCGCTGCCCGCCATGTAGCGCGTCAACGCATCGACTCCGGCCTTGGCTGCGTAGTAGGAGCACGACGTGGTGCCGAACTCGTCCTGCATGCGCGAGCTGAAGCCGCGCTGGGCGGCCAGCGACGACATGTTCACGACGGCGCCGCCGCCGGCGGCGATCAGGTGCGGCCACACGGCGCGACTGACGTAGAAGGTGCCGGTGAGGTTGGTGTTGATGATCCGATGCCACTCCTCGTTCGACTCGTTGGGGAACTGGCTGCCGCCCCCGCCACCGGCATTGTTGAACAGCACGTGGATGGCGCCGTGAACCGACGCGGCCTTGTCGATGGCGCGGCGCACCGAGTCGTCGTCGCCCACGTCGCAGGCGATGAAGTCGGCCTCGCCGCCTGCTTCGCGAATCGCTTCGGCCACGGCCTGGCCTTGCTCCTCACGACGCGCCAGCAGAATCACCTTGGCGCCTTCTGCGGCGAAAACGCGCCCAGTCGCTTCGCCAATGCCGCTGTTGCCGCCGGTGATGACCGCCACCTTGCCAGCCAGTCTGTCCGCCATCTCTGGTCTCCTTTCTGTTTGGTTGCCTTGGGCGGAATCGACGCTCCGCGAGTTGCCGTGCTCGATTCCTTGCCGTCGGAACGCCGGCGCCCGTTCGCGCCAGCCTTCGGTTCCATGCCGCGGCAGTATACGTCGGCGTTGAGGGTGGACTGCAAAAGGACGCTCGACGCCGGCGTCGTCGGTGCGCTGCGCCGAAATCGGCGGCGAGGGTTGGTATATTCCGCACCACCTTGCATACAGCGAGCCGCCGCCAGCCCCATGAAGATCACCGCCATCACCCGCACTCCGCTGCGCATCGGCAAGAGCCTGCTGCGCATTCAGACGAACGCCGGCGTCGACGGCTGGGCGGAAGTCCCGGGGCGCAACAACGCCGTGTTCAACGCCTACTTGGAGGGCGCCATAGGCCCGGCGCTGATCGGCGAAGACCCGCGCTTGATCGGCCGCCACTGGGAGACCCTCGCGCTAGGTCGGGACGAACGCTTCTACAAGCTGCCGGGCTGGGTGGTTGGCGTCGTCGACGTGGCGCTTTGGGACTTGCTGGGCAAGGACACCGGCCTGCCGGTACACACGTTGATGGGCGGCGCTCGGCGCACCACCATTCCCTTGTACTGGAGCACCGGTTCCGGTTGGCGAATGCAGCCCGAGGAAATGCTCGCCCTGGTGAGGGACGGCTGGGAACGCGGCTTTCGCGCCTTCAAGATACGCATGGACTGGCGAGGCTGGCGCCAGGATGCCGATCCGCAGAAGGACTACCGGCTCTTCAAGCTCGCCCGCGAGTTTCTCTCCGGCGGCGAATACCTCGGCTTCGACGCCAACAACGGCTATTCGGTTTCCACCGCCATCCAGCAAGGCCGGCGCTTCGAGCAGCTCGGCATCGACCACTTCGAGGAGCCGATTCCGCACAACGATCTGCCGGGCTTGAAGCAGGTTGCCGACGCCCTCGACGTGGCGGTTTCCGCCGGCGAGCAGGACGCCTTCCGCTGGTGGTTCCACCACCTGGTGCTGCTCGGCAATCCCGACATCCTGCAACCGGACATCCTGAGCGCCGGCGGCCCTTCCGAGGTGAAGCGCATCTTCGACCTCGCCACGACCTGGCACAAGCCGGTGATGCCGCACAGCCCGCAGGCTGGCATCAACTCCATGGCCTCCCTGCACGTCTACGCGACGGTGCAGAACGCCGCCCGCCCGCACGAGTTCTCCATCGAGTTCTCCGGGCCGCTGGACGACGTCGCCGAACTCTACGGCGAGGGCGTGCTGCCGAAGAACGGCGCCATCGAACTTGGCGACAAGCCGGGTTTCGGCATCGAGTTGAACGAAGCCGCGCTATCGCGCTTGACGGAACGCTGACGGTGGCGCCAGCAACGGTCTCGCTGGCGCTGGTGGGCTGCGGCAACATCGCTCGCGCCCACTGGCGCGGCATTCGCTACCACGCGCCGCGCATCGAGGTGACGGCGGTGGTCGATGGGGATCCTTCCCGGGCGCAGGCGATGGCGGAACGCACCGGCGCTGCCGCGTTCTCGTCCTTGGACGAAGCGCTGGAACGAGGAAACTTCGACGCGGTGGATCTGATGCTGCCGCACGATCTGCACGAATCGGCCGCGCTTGCGTCCTTCGCCGCCGGCAAGCACGTGGTGCTGGAGAAGCCGATGGCGACGGACGTCGCTAGCTGCAGCCGCATCCTGGATGCCGCGGCCAGGGCCCAAACGGTGTTCATGGTCGCCGAACAGGCGCAGTACTGGCCGGACGTGATCAAGGCCAGGGAGCTGATCGACGACGGCGCCATTGGCGAAGTGCTGATGGCGCAGGCGTGCTTCTACGATCCGCTGAATCTGCCCGAGGGCGAAGCAAGGCCGTGGCGCTTCGACCTGGCGCGCGCCGGCGGTGGCATCTGCATCGACGGCGGCGCCCACTGGATACGCCCGCTGCGCATGATGCTCGGCGAAGTCGACGAAGCCCTGGCCGCCACCGGCCGGCACATCGCCGGCATGGAGGGCGAGTCCTGGGCGCACGCTCTGCTGCGCTTCAAGAGCGGCGTCGTCGCCTCCTTCAACGCCCTGCTGCACACCAGCGCCGTTGCTCCGAGCAACGACTTCCGCGTCACCGGCACCCAGGGCGAGCTGGTGGTCGAACATGGACGCGAAGGCCGTCTGCGACTCTTCAACGCCCAGCATCCCGCTGGCGAGACGATCATGGAGGCGTACCCGGGCAAGGTGGACAGCTACGGCGTCGAACTGCACGACTTCAGCATGGCGGTGCTCGACGGCAAGACGCTGGCCGCGACGCCGGAGTTCTCGCTGGGCGAGTTGCGAACGGCGCTGGCGATGTACCGATCCGCGGCGACCAGGCGGTGGGAGAAGGTCTGGAGCTAGCAACGTCGGCTTCGCACAGATACCGACGAGGCAGCCACTCTCGCTGAACGACGGGGGCGGGTTGCAATTCCCTTCAACTAGTCCACAATCAAGCTCGCCTGTCCGGTGCAAGGCCGCCGAATCGAGCGGTGCCGGGCATGGCGTTGGCGGGGGCAAAAGGGGGCCCAAGCCAGCGCCGCTGCACACCGCTTCGGCGGCTGCCCAGGGCGCATTGGACAAGGATAGAAGGGAGATTCGGCATGTTGATCCTAACGAGGCGCATGGGGGAAACCCTGACCATCGGCGACGAGATCACCGTCACCGTACTGGGCGTCAAAGGCAATCAGGTTCGAGTTGGAGTAAACGCCCCGCGCGAGCTCCCCGTGCATCGCGAGGAGGTCTACGAACGGATTCGCAAGGAGGAACGCGCCAACGGCAACGGCACTCGCGACGAAGGCTCGCGCAGCGTCTAGCGTTTGGCAGACCCTCAGGTCGGCAGCCAGACCACTGCCGGCACAGGCCGTGCGAAGCACGGGCGCGGCGGGCGTGTGCAACGCGCTCATCGAGCGGTCCGTGGCGTTCGGTGAAGTACGGGCGACACTCGGCGTGTCGGGCGGCTGAAAGACGCAGCGCGTCGTTGCCGCACGCGGCGGCGAGGTCCGTTCTCCTCGCTGGCGGGAGTGCTCGCCGGCCGCTTGGATCGAGGTGCGGCTTCGTGGGCCGCGCCGCGACGAGTTCGTTCATGCTCGACGCGTCTCGACGATGCATGTTGAGCTAACATCGCGGGGTCGCAGAACGTCCAAGGCGGCTTTATGGCCACCGTCGTCTATCCAGGCAGCTTCAACCCGATCACCTACGGTCATCGGGACATCGTCGAGCGGGCGCTGCGTCTGTTCGACAAGGTGGTGGTCGCCGTCGGCACCTCGGCAGACAAGGACCCGGCGACGCACTTGGCCACGCGCATCGATCTGTGCCGCCAAGCGCTTGCCGAGTTCGGCGAGCGGGTTGAAGTGGAGGGCTTCAACGTGCTGCTGGTCGAGTACATGCGCGCGAAGCAGTCGCGCTTCATCGTTCGCGGTCTGCGCACGATGTCCGACTTCGACTACGAGTACCAGATGATCGCCATGAACCAGACCCTCGATCCGGACTTGGAGTACGTGCTGCTGCCGACGTCTCGGCAGTGGTCCTTCCTGTCGTCCTCCCGGGTGCGGGAGATCGCTGGCCTCGGCGGCGACATTGCCGATTTCGTGCATCCTGCGGTGGCCGCCCACTACCGACGGCACGGCAGCGCTTGAGACGATGTCCGCCCATGCTCCGCAACCCGCCCCGCACGCCAACGCGCCGCCGTTGGAGAACGGCGACCGCCTGCCGCGCTGCGAGTTCGAGCGCCGCTACGAAGCTCTGGCGAGCCCCAACAAGGCGGAACTCATCGAAGGAATCGTCTACATGCCGTCCCCGGTCCGCGCCCAGAGCCATGCGCAACCAAACAATGCCATCGCCGCATGGCTGGGCACCTACAGCGCCTACACGCCGCACGTCTCGGCGCTGGACAACGCCACCGTGCGCCTGGACATGGACAACGAACCCCAGCCCGACGCGTTGCTCCGCATTGACGCCTCGGCGGCCGGCCAGTCCCGGCTCTCCGCGGACGACTACGTTGAAGGCGCCCCGGAACTGGTGGCGGAGATCGCCGCCAGCAGCGCCAGCTACGACCTGCACGCCAAGCTGAACGTCTATCGCCGCAACGGCGTTTTGGAATACATCGTCTGGCGGGCGCGGGACGACGCCCTCGACTGGTTCGTCTTGAACGATGGCGAGTATCGGCCTTTGGCGCCCGATGCCACCGGCGTGATGGAGAGCGAGCGCTTTGCTGGCTTGCGTTTAGCGGTGGAAGCGCTCTTGGCCGGCGACGTCGCCAGCGTGCTCGCCGGGTTGCAGGTGGGATTGGGCTCGCCAACCCATGCCGAGTTCGTCGCCGGCTTGACGGCCGCGGCGCGGCGTTGACCAGCGCCGGCGCTGACCCCGCTTCGCCAGCGCACCGTTCAAACCGGCTCGATCCGTGCCCCCAACGAAGGCGACGGCACCGCCTTAGGCGGCGACGCGCACGATCCGCGTGCCGACGTTGCCGCCGGCCAGCATGTCGATGAAGGCGCGGGGCATCTCCTCCAGGCCGTGGAACTCGTCCTGCAACGGCTTCAACTCGCCGGACTCCACCCATTGGCGCATGCGCGACCGCCCTTCGCCGTAGCGGGCCGCGTAGTCGAACACCAGAAAGCCCTCCATGCGCACGCGGTTGTTCACCAGCAGGCCAGGGATGCCGCGCGGGCCGGGTTGCGGGCTGCCGGTGTCGTACTGCGAAACCACGCCGCAGCAGACGATTCGTCCATGCGCTTTCATGCGCCGCAAGGCGCCCGCCAGGATGTCGCCGCCGGTGTTGTCGAAGTAGATGTCGATGCCGTCGCCGCACGCCTCGCGGAACTCGCCGCGGAAACCGGGACTGCGGTGATTGACTGCCGCATCGAAGCCCAGCTCGCCAAGCAGCAGTTCGCACTTCGCGTCGCTGCCGGCGACGCCGACCACGCGACAGCCGCTGATCTTCGCCATCTGCCCCGCCAAGTGGCCGACGGAACCAGCGGCTGCGGACACCACCACCGTCTGCCCGGCCTGCGGCTCGCCGAGATCGAAAAGGCCGAAGTAGGCGGTCAGGCCATTGGTGCCGTAGACGCCGAGATGGTGCGCCGGATCGCCGCGGTCCTCCACCACGGTCACGGCGCTGGCCCTGTGAACGGAGTAGTCCTGCCAGCCGGCCGGACAGGTCACCAGCGCGTCGACGGCAACGGCATCGGAGTTGGACGCTTCCACGCGAGCCACGCCCGAGCCGCCCATCACCACGCCGCTGCGCGGCGCGCCGGCGTAGCTGGCGCTGCCCTGCAGTCCGGCGCGCTGCCCGGCGCCGACGGTCAGCGCCAGGGTTCGGCACAGCACTTCGCCGTCCTCGGGTTCCGGCGCCGCGCCGGTTCGCAGCGAGAAGTGTTCCGCTTGCAGTTTGTCCTGGGGCAGCGACTCGATGATGATCTGGCGGTTGTCCATGCGGTGTCCTTGCTTCGGCCTCAAGTGCCTTCGATGCGCCAAGCTTAGCGAACATCGGCCCGGCGTTCGCAGCGGAGAACGCGAACTTCCGGCCCAAGCTGTCGAAGCCCGCCGAGTTCGACGGCGTCGCACGGCAACCGTTCTATACTTGGCGAATGGACTTGGGGCTTGCCGGCAAGGCGGGGATCGTCGTCGGCGGCAGCCGCGGCATTGGCAAGGCCATCGCCTTGGCGTTGGCCAGGGAAGGCGTGGAACTCGCCGTCGTCGCCCGCAATGCCGCTGCGCTGCAGCACGCGGCGCGGGAGATCAACCTCGTAGCAGGGCCGCGCATCGTGGCCATTCCGTGCGACGTGCGCGATCGCCAAGCCGTCGATGCAGCGGTTGACGAAGCGGCGCGGGAACTCGGCAGGCTGCACGTCCTCGTCAACAGCGGTTCCCTGCCAGGCGGTTCGCCAACCGCCACCGGGCGCATCGACACCATCGTCGACGAGGACTTCCAGGACGACTTCAACGTCAAGTACATGGGCGCTCTGCGCTGCGTGCGGGCGGCGATTCCGCACCTCAAAGCCGCTGGCTGGGGCAGGATCGTGAACATCAGCGGCTTGAACGCCCGCCTCGCCGGCAACTTGAGCGGCGGTGCCCGCAACGTCTCTTTGGTTCACCTCACCCGTACGCTCGCCATGCAGCTGGGCCGGCACGGCATTACCGTCAACTGCATCCACCCCGGCGTCACGCGCACCGAACGCACCGCGCAGATGCTGCGCGAACGGGCGCGTCGAAAAGGCACGACGGTGGCGGCAGTCGAAGCTGCGGACTACGCGACGGACGAAGCCGGAAGAAGCCGCGGCAACTCCATCGGGCGCATGGTGGACGCCGCGGAGATCGGCCATCTCGCCGCGTTTCTCTGTTCCGACAAGTCCTGGGCGCTCAACGGCGAAGTCATCGCCGCCGACGGCGGCGGCAGCGCGTCGGTCTACTACTAGACAGCCGGATGAAAGAGGGGGAACGAAGGCTGTTCGCGCCGGGTGCCGGCGCTTCGCCTCCGGCGCTTGCGGGACGCGAGCAGGAGCAGGCAGTGCTGGCCCTATGCGTTGCGGACCTGACCGGCGACAGCGCTCCGCCTCACGACGTGGTGTTGATCGGGCCGCGCGGCAACGGCAAGACGGTGCTGCTGAACTGGTTCGACGGTGCGTGCCGCAGGGTCTCCGTGGATGTGGTGCGCATCGCTCCAAGCCGCGTGTACACCGAGCAGGCGCTCTGCGACGCCTTGCTGCCTGCCGGCCGCCTCAAGCGCCTGCTGCCCGTGAAGTGGCATGGACGCCGAGGGCCGGCTGGCGGCGCGCGAGGAGTTGCATCGGCTTGGCTACATCTGGCGCCCGCCGGGGCAGTTGCCGCCGGTGGTCTGGAGCGCCGGCATTCCGTCGCTGATGCGCTACGTGCTGGACCAAGCCGCCGCCGCGACGGGCCGGGCATAGCGGCCCTGCCTGCAGAGAATCCCGCTAGACTCGGTTCGACTCAAGGGCTTTTCGACCCGCTGCCGGCGTCCTTGGCGCTGGCCACGGCCGGATTGGTCAAGCGGATTTCGTCTTCCGGGAACTCGACGGCGGCGCAGTCGCTGGTCCATACCGGCGGCAGCGGCGCCACGTCGCAATGGCACGGTGGCTTGAACATGGGCTGGCGCGCCAGCACGGTCATGCTGGCGAGGTCCGCGATGACGACTTGGCGTTCGGGCCGCTGCTGTCGATAGGCCAGATACCGATCGCAGACTTTCTCTGCCGAGAACCAGCCGATGCCGGGCAAGTCGAGGGGCACCGGCGACGCCGCGGGCTTGAGCAGATAGACCTCGGAGGAGCGATAGCCCCAGTGCCGAGGGCTGTCGTCGTCGTCTTCGTAGATGCAGCGGCGGAAGATCAAACCCACCGAAGCCGCCTGCACCTCCGCCACCCAGCCGATGTCGGAACCCTCGAAGCGCAGACGCGAACAGTGTCCGCTCACGAGGTCGTGGCGGACGGGGCGCTCCTCGACCAGCTGGTAGTCCAGCAGCGGGGCCGACGGTTCCCCGGCTACGGCCGCGGCCCCGGCAAGCAGTGCCGCCCCAAGCTGCCGAGGCAACGCCCGCTTCACGTGCCGGTATAGCGCGGTTCCCGGCGTTCGCGGAAGGCGGCGATGGACTCCTTGCGGTCGTTCACGGCGCGGTTGCCAACCGCCAGGCTCGCCAGCTCGAAGCGCAGCGCGGAGGGCAGGTCGCACTCGACGTTGTGCTGCAAGACCCGCTTCGACATGCGCAGCGCCAGCGGCGGCCAGCGCGTCATCTGCGCCGCCACTTCCAACGCGGACTCCATCAGCTGCTGCTGGTCCACCAGGCGATCCAGCAAGCCGATGCGACTGGCTTCGTCGGCCAGCACGGTGCGGCTGGTGTAGATCAGATCCGCGGCCCGGGAGTAGCCGACGATGCGCGGCAAGAAGAAGCTCATGCCGGAGTCCGGCGACAGGTTGCGTTCGATGAACACCGTCTTGAAGCGCGATTGCTCGCAGCCTACGCGCAGGTCGCATGCCAGGGCCAGGCTCATGCCGGCGCCAGCGGCCACGCCGTTGACGGCGGCGACGACCGGCTTGTTCAAGTCGTAGAGCGCCAGCGCCTGGCGCCCGACCCAGCCGAGATCGTCGAGGTGGTCGTTCTGCGTCGGCGTCGGCGCGTTGTCGCCGGCGGTCAGGTCGGCGCCCGAGCAGAAGCCGCGCCCGGCGCCGGTTACCACCACCGCCCGTACCTCGTCGTCCGCCTTCGCGCTGGCAAGCGCCTCTTGCATCGCCTCGCGCAGTCCGGCGTTCAGGGCGTTCAGCTTCTGCGGCCGGTTGAGGGTCAGCACGGCGACGTGTTCGGTCTTCTCGACCAGCAGCTCCGCTTCGATCATTGGGTTGCTCCGTTGGCAGGCCAGTGTTCAGCGCCGAACCGGCCTACTGCTCCTGGTTGAGTTTGTTGGCGAAATCGCCGCCGCGGAAGATGGAGATGCCCTCCACGTCGATGTGCCGCCGCATGGCGGCGAGGATCTCCTCCGGCGTCAGCGCTTCGATGGCGGCTTCCTCTCGCTCGACGGAAGCCATGGTGCGCTCCAGATAGAGATTGCCGGAGAGCATGTTGGCCACGGTCATGTCGTTGGCGCGGGCGTTCTGGGAGCGATCCAGGTAGCCGCGCTTGGCGGCTGCCACTTCGTCGTCGGCAAAGCCCTCGGCGAGGGCGCGCTGCATCTCTTCCTTGAACGCCACCACCACCCTGTCGGCGTTTTCCGGCGCGAAGATCGCGAACACGCCGAACTGCGCCCGTTCGTCCAGGGAGTTGGCGTAGAACTGCGAACTGACGCCGTAGGAGAGCCCTTCCTGCTGGCGGATGCGCTTCGGCAGCCGCGAGTTGAGGAAGCCGCCGCCGAGCATGTAGTTGCCGAGCACCAGCGCCGGGTAGTCCGGGTGGTCGTCGCGCATGCGAATGGGCAGGCCAGCCATCATCACGGCGTTGCTCTTGTCCGGCGTTTCGATGTCCACGACTGCCGGCTCGATGTCGATGAAGCCCCGGGCGACGCGCTGGTAGGTTTGCGGCGCCGTCCAGTCCGCGAACACCTCCTCGAGGACGGGCACGATCTCGTCCGGGTCGAAGTCGCCGACGATGGCCATCGTGGCGTTCTGCGTGCCGTAGAACGATCCCCAGAATTCCCTTGCCTGCTGCACGGTAACTTCCTTGTTGCGGGCGAATCTTTCGTCCAAGGTGGGCGCGTAGAGGACGTGGTCCTCCGGGTAGTCGCCAGCCAGGTGCCGTTGCACGGCGTTGGCCACCAGCGCATCGGGTTCGGAACGCTGGGCTTCCAGCGCCGCCAGCGATTCTTCCCGCAGCAGTTCGAACTCGTCGGCAGCGAAGGCTGGTTGGCGCAGCAGTTCGCCCAGCAGACGCAGGGCGGCGGGCAGATTCTCGCGCACCGTGGTGGCGCTGCCGCCAAGCGAGACGGCGCCGCCGCCGATGTTGCCGCGAATCTTCAGGCGGTCCAGTTCGTCGCTGATTTCCTGGCGGGAGCGTTCCGTGGTGCCGCGCATGAGCATGGAAGCGGCGAAGTTCGCCGCCGTCGATTTGCCCGAAAGAGCGTCTTCGCTGCCGTGCCTGAAGGTGTAGACGTAGCTCACCGCATCGCCGCGGTTCTGCTTCGGCAGCAGCGCCACTTGGATGCCGTTGGCGAGCGTCAGCTTGCGCGTGCGCCGTTCGATGTTGCCTGGCGTCGGCTCGAACGCCTCGCCTTCCGCCACGGCTTTGCGGCCCTGGTAGTCGGCAAGCAGGGCGGCCACGTCCGGCGGCTCTGGAACTTCCGCTCGCGGCGGCGTTTCGTCCACCGGATGGAAGTAGCCGAGGGTTCGGTTGGCGGGGATCAGGTAGGACTCGGCGGCCGCGAGCACGTCCCCGGGAGTCACTTGGGCGATGCGGTCCCGGTGCAGAAACAGCAGACGCCAATCGCCCATCGCGGCCCACTCGCTCAGCTGCAAGGCAATCGACTGCGGGTTGTTGAAGGAGATGTCGAAGTTGGCGCTGTACTCGGTCTTGGCGCGATTGACTTCCTCCGCCGTCGGCGGCGAATCGACGACGCCGTGCAGGGTGGCCAGCATGGCTTCGGCCGCAGCACTCAAGCTGTCTTCCTGGCGCACTTCCGTCAGCGCCATCAGCAGCCCCGGTTCGCTAAGCTGAAGGGCGAAGGCGGAAGCGGAAGCCGCGAGCCCCGGTTCGACCAGATTCTTGTACAGGCGGCCCGCCGGTTCGGTGTTCAGCAGGTGCGTCAGCACGTCCACCGCGGCGAACTGCTCGTGGGAGCCGGCGGGAACGTGGTAGGCCACCGCAGCCAGCTGCACGTCGCCGACTCGGCGCAGCGTGACGCTGCGCTCGCCGTCCTGGGCAGGTTCCGCGGTGTAGGTGTCGAACAGCCGGTTGGCGCCGGTGCGCTGCGGGCGCGGAATGCTGCCGAAGTGTTCCTCGACCATCTCGATGGCGGTTGCCGGATCGAAGCGGCCGGCAACCACCAGCACGGCGTTGTCCGGCTGGTAGTACTTGCGGTAGAAGGCGCGCAGCCGCTCCAGCGGCACGTTCTCGATGTCCGCCCGGGCGCCGATGGTCGAGTTGCCGTAGTTGTGCCACAGATAGGCGGTGGACAGCACCCGGTCGAAGAGCACGCCCGAGGGGCTGTTCTCGCCCATCTCCCACTCGTTGCGCACCACGGTCATCTCGGAATCGAGATCCTTCTGCGCGACGAAGGAATTGACCATGCGGTCGGACTCCAGGTCCAGCGCCCACTCCAGGTTGTCGTCGTTGGCCGGGAAGGTCTCGTAGTAGTTGGTGCGGTCGAACCAGGTGGTGCCGTTGGCGAAGGCGCCGCGCTCGGACAGTTCGTCGTCGATGTTCGGGTGATCGGTCGAGCCCTTGAAGAGCAGGTGTTCGAGCAGATGCGCCATGCCCGTCTCGCCGTAGCCTTCGTGGCGCGAACCAACCAGGTAGGTGAGGTTGACCGTAATCTGCTGCTTGCTTTGGTCCGGGAACAGCAGAAAGCGCAGCCCGTTGTCCAGCCGGTACTCCGTGATGCCTTCGACGGACGCCACCTCGGTGGCCTTGCCGCCAACCGCGACGGCCTCGGCGGGCGCGACGGCCTCGGCGGGTTCCGCTGGCACCGTCTGCACCGCACAAGCGCCGAGCGCGGCAAGCACCGCCGTTGCGGCCAACAAGTGAATCGCTTTCATGGTTGCTCCGTTTGATTGCTTTTTGAAGGGTCGTCGGGGCGTCCAAAGTGGCGTCAGTGGACTTGGCGCCCAGGCGACACGCCTACCATACGACATTTGCCAGCGCCTTGACGATGGCGACGATGGGCTCGGCAAGACCGCCTGCCAGGCAACGGCTGTATTATGGCGCGGCGGGGACGCTCTCGCCTTCTACGGTGGTGTCGAACAGCGCCACGGTTTTCCCGGAAGGCGGCGCCGTAGCCAGCGCAGCCAGCACGCCGGCCACGGTGGCGATGGCGCAGCCCGGCGCTGCTGGCTGAATGTCGAACACGTCGCCGGGGCCGCCACTGAAGTAGCCCCAGATGGTCGCGCTTGCCGCCCCCGCCAGCACGGACGCCAAGGCGCCTGGAAGGTTGAAGCGGCGCCAGTAGAGGGCCATCACGGTCGCCGGCGCGAAGGCGGCGCCCATGCCGCCCCAAGCGTAGGAGACCAGCTCGAACACCGTCTCTTCGCTGAACACCGACAGCGCCGCGGCGACGATGCCGGTCAGCACCAGGAGGGCGCGCCCCAGCCAGACCCGCCGCCGCGCCTCGAGCGCATAGGCGAAGCGGCGCAGCACGGGCAGATCGTCGGTGGCGATGGCGGAAGCCAGCAGCAGCTGCGAGTCCGCGGTGCTCATCACCGCGGCGATGACGGCGCTCAGCAGCAGCCCGCCGACCACGGGATGGAAGAACACCTGCGTCACCACCAGAAAGACGCGCTCCGGGTCGGCCAGCACTTCGTCCAGCCGCCCCGCCTCGGCCAGCGCCGGCAATGCCACCAGGCCCAGCAGCAAGGCGAACAGATAGACCAGCAGCATCCACGCCGTGCCCACGTCCCGGGCTCGTGGAATCTGCGTTTCGCTGGCCACCGCCATGAACCGCTGCACCACGCGCTGGGAACCCAGGTAGCCGAGGCCCCAGCCGAGCGCCGAGAGCAGGAAGACCACGGTGATCGGATCGTCCTCGCGGTCGGTCAGCGGGTTCCAGAATCCAGGCGTCGCGCTGCCCAGGCCGGCGAAGGCGTCGTCGGTGGCGACGATGAGCCAGACGGGGATGACGATGAACGCCGCCAGCATCAGCGTCGCCTGGAACACGTCGGTGCGGGAGACCGCGACGAAGCCGCCGATGAAGGTGTAGGAGGCCACCGCCAGCAGCGTCGTCAGCACGCCGAGGGTCTGCTCCATGCCGAACACGGTTTCCAGCAGCTTGGCGCCGGCGATGAGGCCTGACGCGATGTAGAAGACGATGAAGAAGATCGTCACCGCCGCGGCGACGCCGCGCAGCGTGCCGGTGGAATCGGCGAAGCGCTTCTCCAGGAACTCGGGCATCGTCAGCGAGTCCGTAGCGACGGTGTAGCGGCGCAAGCGCTTGGCGATGAGCGCCCAGCTGCTCCAGATGCCCGCGACCAGCGCCAGCGCCGTCCACATCTCGCCCAGGCCATGCTGGAAGGCCAGCGCCGGAAACACCAGAATCGCCCAGCCGCTGGTGCCGGACGAACTGGCGCTCAGCGCCGCAGTGAAGCTGCCCATGCGCCGGTCGCCCAGCACGTAGCTCGACATCGCCTCCATGCGCCGGCCGCGCACCACGGCGATGCCGATCAAGGTGGCGAAGTAGCCGACGAAGACGACGAGCAGCCAGAGATTCGGCAGATTCGGCATGGATTCGAGGGTTGGGTCTTTCCGCCACTATAGCGGCTCGCCGCGCTGCCGCCTTCCCCAACTGGAGCCGGGGCCCTTGGCTTGAGCTAGAAACGGCGATGCCTCAAGCCAACGCGGCCTTGAGGTCAGTGTCGGTGCGTTTAGGAAGCTAAGCGATGCACGCACGGACGTCTCGAACCAGCACAAGATGTGAGTACACACTTCTCTCGTACATACTTGTGCGACAACGAAAAGGCTTGCCAGAAACCCGCCAGTCGATTACCGTTTCCCTCGATGGCAGACGCATCGAGGAGTGGAAGTGAGAGCAGGAACCAAGCCCGTCCGTCGCCGCGTTGACAGCAATGCAGCGCAGCAGGTGAACGGCACCCTTGGGGACGGCAGCCAGCCCGCGCCAAAGGCCGCCGTGGTGCCGCCGCTGCGGTCGCACTCCGGCTCGTCGCCAATCGCCGATCTGGAGTTCGTCGGCTGCGACCCGGTGCCGGTTGCCTACGATCAGTACCTTCTGCGGCGCGACGCCAAGCGGCGCATCGAGCTGTGGGACCGTGGCGCTGGCACGGCGTGGGAACTGCGCGACGGGCCCACCGGCATGCACGAATGGCCGATCTACCAGCTCAAGGAGATGATGGTGCTCATGGCCGCCGTGCGTGGCATCGCCGTTCCCTGCTACGGCAGCCGCGGCCTGGCGGTGGTGGACGACGACGACCAGCGCCTGCGCGTGCTGCATCCGGACCAGTCCGTGTATCTGAACCGGCCGGTACACTACGACGGCCACCGCGACATCCCGGTGCGGCGCGTCGGCTACCCGGACATCGTGATGGAAGTGGACTACTCCACGAACACGCGCAAGGGAAAGCTCAAGCTGTACGAGGACATGGGCGTGCCGGAATTGTGGATCGACGTGCCCGAACTGTGGCGAGCCGACTACCCCGGCGCGAAGCCCCGCCCCGCCGGCCAGCCGCCACGCCGGGCGCACGGTCTTCCGCCGGGCCTGTCGATCTTCCTGCTGGAAAACGGCCGCTACCGGGAGTACCCGGCAAGCCGGGCGCTGCTGGGCTGGAAGGCGGAGGAGATCCACGACGGGCTGAACGACCTGGACGGTCTGTCGCCGCGCCACTGCGAGGTGCTGGCCGACTTGGGGCGGCGCTTCGGAGCGCGCACGCGCACCGGCCCGGACCACCACCCGCTGATGCGCATGATGCGCCAGGAGAGCCGCGACGAAGGACGCGCGCAGGGGATCGCGCAGGGGATCGTGGAAGGCCAAGCGACGATGGTGCGCCAGGTTCTGCAACGCCGCGGCATCGCCGTGTCGCCGGCGTTTCCAACGGACGTTGCCAACTTCGCCGACGTGCCCGCCGATGCCCTGCTGGACGCCGCCATGGCCTGTACCAGCGAGCAGGACTTCCAAGCGCGACTGCAACGGCCGCGGTGAGGTGACTCGCGCATCGGGCATACGAGCGGCGAGGCGCCACGCATCGGAGAACCGATGGCCCCGGCACGAGCGTAGAGTGTGCAACCAGCGGGGCCGAACGGACCAGAGTAGCGACAGTGGGCACAATCGTCGTCGACGTTGGCTTGGAGAACGCCGGTGACCGCGTTGCGTACGAGCAAGGCGTTCGGGAAGAGTCCGACATTCGCCAAACGCAAGTGAAGGGCGTTGTCGACACCGGCGCCGTCGCCTTGGCGCTGCCGCAGAACGTCGCGGAGCGCCTTGGCCTGGTGACTCGCAGAACAGCCGCAAGGACGAGCGCCCCGTCGTCGGGCCGGTCACGGTGCGCGTCGCGGGCCGCGAGATGAATACGGATGCCATCGTTGTGCCGCCTTTCGCAGACGTCCTCATCGGCCAGATCGTGCTCGAGTTCCTTAGACCTGATCGCCGACTGTCGCCGCCGCACCTTGGAACCGCGAATGCCGGACTATCCCCTGCTGGACATGAAGTGGCTGCGCCTCCATTGCCGTGCCGGAAGGAGCGGCAAGAGGGTGGTGGCCGGGGCGACGTGGCGTCGTGCCGCAAGTCGACGTGCGCCGAGTGCCACGTCGTCTTCACATCGAATCGAGCATGTCCCTGAGGCGATCCAGTGACAGCCCCGTCCTCCTTTGCATCAGTCGAACGGTGCTCTTCGAGCTGTTGGCGACGTTCGGCGTCCCAAACGGTTCGTGCGGTTGCTCCATCAGTGCGCGGACGGCCTTGCGCAAATTGCTCCAGCTCTGGTGGCGATCGGATCTAACTTCCCGAAGGACTTCTGCTGGCTCTTTGGAACCATCGTTCTGCGCCGTGCCGGCGCCCGCCGTCGTTCTGCCAACGCGGTTCGGCGTCGCCTTGCCTGCCAAGTCCCCATGTCGCAGTTCGCGTCTGATGCGGCCCACTTCGTCCGCTTGGGGTGCGTTGATGGACTTGAGAAGCCGCTCCGCCGAGTCCAGGGCGCGTTCGGTATCTGCGGTCGGAAACTTGAATTGATGCGCCCACCTGTTGCGCCATACGCGTAGTTCGGAAACCAAGCTGAGTTCCAGCCGGCCCAAGGTCTTGTTGAACCGGTCCGCCTCTTCTATGACGCGGAGCAACAAAAGCACGTCCCAACTGCCAATCGGCTTCTTTAGGTTGGAATCCTTCGCCATCGGCTTTAGGTCCGCCAGCGAAGGAACGTCCTGGACGTTCATCTCGAGTTTTGCGGCAACGAAAGGTGCAAGTCCCTCGTGCAGCAGCGTCACCGCCTTGTTGACGTGCTCTTGATTGGTCGCCATCACTCCAGCCGCTTGTAGCCGACTTCTAGTGGATCTCCGCCGCGTTGCCTTGCGCCTCGCGCAGTTTCTCGATGTTGAAGCCGGGCTGCTTGGCGGCCTCGATGATGACGGCCTCGCGTCGGGCGATGGCGGCGGCGGCGTCCATGACCTTGTCGGCGACGTCGTGGGGTATCACCACGGCGCCATGCTGGTCGGCATGCACCAGGTCGCTGTCGTCCACGCGCATTCCGCAAACGCTGATGGTGCCGCCGAAGGCGACGACGTGGACGAAGGCGTGGGACGGGCCAACGCGGTCGGCGAGCATCTGGAACCCTTCGGCGACGTCCGGCAGGTCGCGCACGCTGCCGTCGGTGACGACGCCCAGGCAGCCGAGGCCGCGGTGGATGTTGCTGTTGACTTCGCCCCAGAACGAACCGTAGCCCCGGGAGTCGCCGTCCAGGTCCTGGATGACGGAAATGGCCGGCTTCGGGCCGCCGTTGTCGATGTAGTCGTAGTAGTCGCCGGGGCTCGGGCGCGGGTCCGCCGGATGCTGGGCGCGAATGGTCGCGGTACGCGCGTAGCCCACCATCACGCCGAGTTCCGGCCGGGTGCAGACCAGCGGCTCGACGGTGTAGCCGTAGCCTCGGCGTTTGGGCGCAACGACCTCGAGCGCGTTGCAGACGGTGGGCGTGTCGATGGTGGCGAGCTGCTTGAGCAACGCCTCGGGATGTTCGGACATGGGTTCTCCTCGTTTGGCGCAGATGCGCCATCGGCCGAGACGTAGTATGCCCTACTCGCTGGCGTCCGCGGCGCGTAGCGCGTTGAGCGCAGCTAGTGTGCCGCTTCCAGAACATGCGTTTCAGTGGGGCGGGTTTCGTCGCTCGACCTGGACACCGGCGGTCTTGCGGGACGGCACATCCTCAAGTGCGCGTGCCGAGGCGACGACAGACGAACGTGCCGTTTGCCGCGTCGGAATCGAACCACTAGGGGTCTGCGCCGGGAATCGTGGACGCCTCGATCTTGTGGCCGTCCAGGTCGTAGACGAAGCAGCCGTAGTAGTCCGGCCCGTACATGGGCCGTGGACCGGGCGCTCCGTCTTCCTTGCCCCCGGCCTCGAGGGCGGCGGCATGAAACGAGTGTACGGCGTCCTTGCTCGGCGCGATGAAGCCGAAGTGGATGCCGTTGCCGGGGTTGGCGGCGGCACCGTCAAGAGGCTTCTGCACCCAGAACTCCGGGAACGCCTTGCCGTAGGCGACGGCGATGCCGGGGATCTCCAGCTTGCGCGACGCGCCCACGGTGGCCAGCACCTGGTCGTAGAAGGCGAGCGCGCGATCCAGGTCGTTGCTGCCGATGGAGACGTGGTTCACGATGGAAGGTATGTCGTCCGCCATAGCGAAGCCCCCCTTGGGTTCGGTTGCCCGTAAGCTACCATGCGTCCGATGCCGAGAGACACCCTGCCCATGAGCACGAGCGCCATCGACAACGTCGAGCGCATCGCCAGCGAGAACTTCGCCGCCCTGCTTGGCGCCCGCCTGCTCGAGCGCGGCGAAGATCGAGCGGTGGTGCAGCTGCCGTACAGCTCGAAGCTCGGCGTTGGCCGCATTCACGGCGGCGCCATCAGCGCCTTGGTGGATATCGCCGCCACCGCGGCCTTCTGGTCGTGCTCCAATCTGTCCGCGGCGGCGCGCGGCGCCACGGTGGGCTTCACGATCAACTTTCTCGCCCTGGCCGTCGCCACCGATCTGACCGCCACCGCCAGCGTAAGGCGACGCGGTGGAACCCTGTGTACCGGCGACGTGAGCGTTCGCAACGGCGGCGGCGAGGAAGTGGCGACCGCCATCGTCACCTACAAGCTGACGGGGTATCGCCAGTAGAAAAGGCTACTGGGTCTCCTTCGCCGCCGCTTGCTGGCCGGGCTGGCCGGGTTGCTCGCGAGTGACGCCGTTGGCGATCAGCGCGTCCACCTCGGCATCGTCGAAACCCAGTTCGACGAGGATGCCGCGGGTTTCCGAGGCGAACGGGGCCATCGCCGGCCCGGCCTGAAAGCCGTCTTCGTCGAGCGCCACCGGAGGCGCGAGCACGGTGAAGTCGCCGGCCGTGGCGTGTTGCAGGCGGTGGAACATGCCGTTGGCGCGGGCTTGCGGGTCGTCGAACATCTCCACGGGAAACCTCACTGCGGAGACCGGCACGCCGAGCTCGTTCAGCCGCGCTGTCCACTCGGCGCTGCCGCGGCGGCGCATCACCGCTTCGACTTGGCGCGTCAACTCGTCGTAGTGGGCGCTTTGCTGGTCGTTGTCGGCGTGGTCCAGGGCGGCGTCTTGCAGGCCGACGGCGGTCATGAACTTCAGTCGCAGCGAACGGCTGCCGCAGGCGATGGCGATCGGCGCATCGGCGGTGTCGTAGGTTCGCAAGTAGATCTTCACCATCGGCAGGGCGCGCGCGGAGGTCATGCCCTTCGCTTGCTCGACGAAACCGACGCCGCTGCGACGCTGCCGGGCGAGGTTGGCGAGAACCGCCGCGTGATCGGCCGCGTCTTCGTCCTCCGAGCGCATGAGCTGGCTGTTCGCCAAGGTCATGGCGGCTTGCATCAGCGACGTGTTCACCGCGCCGCCGTGGCCAGTTCGCTCGCGCCGGAACAACGCCGCGGAGATGCCGAAGGCCAGGGACATCGCGCACATGTAGTCGGCGCTCACCGGATCTCCCGGCGCTGGCCGGCCATCGACGATGCGACCGTTGGCGGCCATCAGGCCGGTGCGCGCCTGCACCACGGTGTCCATGCCGGCGAGCTTCGCCTCCGCGCCGCGCCGCCCGAACGCGGTGACGGTGCCGGAGATCAGCCGCGGAAAGCGCTCGCGCAGCGTCTTGCCGTCGACGCCCAGCTGTTCCGCCAGCCCCGGGCGGAAGTTCATCAGCGCCACGTCTGCCCGGTGCAGCAGGCGGTCGATGACGGGCTTGGCGCGGGGATGGCGCAGCGCCAGCGGCAGCGAGCGCTTGCCGCGGTTGCGCGAGATGAAGGTGCGCGTTTCCAGCGGCGCGATCTGCCTCAGCAGGCGGGTTGGATCGCCGCCGAGGGCCTCGACCTTGAGCACTTCCGCCCCGCCTTCGGCAAGCAGCTGGGCGCAAAACGGCACCGCCACGAACTGGCCGAACTCGACCACGCGAATGCCGGCGAACGGCTGTCCGGCGAAGGCTCCGCCGGCGTCGGCGCTGCTCATGCGTGGCGGGTAGGTCGCATTAGGTCGCTTCGCCAAAGCTCGCCGCATCGCCGACGCGAACCACGCCGCCGCTGACGACCCGGCAGGTGACTCCGCCTCGCCACTCGGGAGTCAGCGCGGCCAGCAAGCCGGCAGCCTGTTCTTCCATGCGCGAACAGGGGTCGGTTTCGTCGGTGACTTCAAGCGTCAGGCTGCCAATGCGGATGGTCTTGCCGACGGTCTCCTTCAGCTGCAGTCCGCGCACGAGGATGTTGGCCCGGCGCGTCGTCCACGGCAGTTCCCGGCCGAGGTCGGCGCAGGCGGCTTCCCAGCCTTCCTGGCCGAGCACGGTGACTTGGCGGTCGCGCAGCTGGCCGCGAACATCGCCGTCGACGCCGGCCTCCACCGTAACGGTCGCGGCCTGCAGGGACTCCATGGGCGCCCGAGTGCGGGCGCGGCGGGCGATGGCGACTACCGTGCCTGCCGAATCGTCGATGGTCGCTTGGGGCATGAAGCGTTCCTCCCGTACATGGCGATGGACGCTATCCTGTGGGCTGCGGACGGCATTGGCAAGCGCACCATGTCGGTTTCGGACTCGAACCATTGCCGGGGGAAGAAATGACTGCCCAATCGATCACCTGCACGGCCACCGCGCGCAACTTCTCCGAGGACAGCGAGAACCGCTTGCACAGCGACGCCGCGGCGGCGCGGTTCGGCTTCCAGGGCGCTCTGGTGCCCGGTTCGGCCGTGTTCGGGCACATGTCCCGGCCGCTGGTCGAGGCGCTGGGCGAAGGTTGGCTGAGCGGGTACCGCGTCGCGGTGCGCTTCTTCAAGCCGGCCTACCACGGCGACCGAATGACGATTGCGTACACGCCAACGGGCGGCGAACACTTCGTGGCCTGCTCGGCGCGCGGCGAGCGGCTGGCCGAACTGCGTTCGCGGGCATGGCGGGCGGAGGTCTGCCGCCACTCGCTGCTGCCGCCGGGAGCGGCGGTGCAGGAGCGGCCGGACATCCACTGGCGCAACCTCGCGGTGGACGAACCCTTTCCGGCATGGACCTGGACGCCGGACGAAGTGGCCAATGCCGAGGCCGCCGCCCAGGTGGAGGACCACCTGCCCTGCTATCGTCAAGGCACACTGCATCCGCATGCGATCCTCGATCTGGCGAATCGGGCGTTCACCCGCCGCTATCGGCTTGCGGCCTGGCTTCACGTCGGATCGGAGGCGCGCTTTCGCAAGCTGCTCAAGATCGGGGAGGAAATCGAAGTGCGCTGCGTGCCAACGCGCAAGTGGCGGCGCAAGGGCCACGAGTTCGTGGATCTGCACGTCGCCTTGCTGACCGCCGGCGAAGTTGCCACGGAAATACGCCATACGGCGATCTTCGCGCCGCGCCGCCGATAGGCGCCGGCTATTCGTAGCGCAGCGCTTCGATGGGGTGCAGATCCGCCGCCTTGGAAGCTGGCAGGATGCCGAACGCAATGCCGGTGACGGTGGTGAATCCGACCGCCAGCCCCACCGCCCACAGCGGCACGCTGGCCGAGAAGTTCGTCGCCAGGACATTGATCAAGGCGCACAGGGCGTAGCTCGATGCGATGCCAGCCATGCCGCCAAGCAGCGACAAGGCGGTGGCCTCGGTCAGGAACTGCAGCAGAATCTGGCGACGGGTGGCGCCTATGGCCTTCAGAATGCCGATCTCGCGGGTTCGCTCGGTCACCGAAACCAGCATGATGTTCATGATTCCGATGCCGCCAACGACCAGCGAGATGCTCACGATGCCGACGAGCCCCGCAGTGACCACGCTGCCGATGGTGTCGAACAGCTCGCCGAGTTCTTCCGGCGACTGAACCATGAAGTCGTCGTCTTCGCCGGGCTTGATGCCGTGCGCTCGGCGCAGCATGTCTTCGATACGACGGCGCACCGTGTCCAGCTCCTCGTCGTCGACCACCGTCAGGCGAATAGCGATGTCCAAATCGGCCTTGGCGCCGTGCAAGGCGTACAGCGTGTTGTAGGGCACCAGCACGTAGTTGTCCCCGCTTGGGTCGAAGACGCCCCGGGATTCCATCACGCCGATCACCCGCAGCCACTCGCCGCCGGCGTCGATGTACTGGCCGATGGAGTCGTCGGACAGCCCAAGCTGCTTGGCGGCCTGGTGGCCGAGGACGGCCACTCGCCGTCGGCGTTGATCGTCGGCGAAGGATATGAACCGCCCGGCGCTGATGTAGGCGCTGTGCGCCTCTTGATAGGTGTGCGTGGTTCCGAGCAGGCTCACCACGGCAATCTGCGGGCCGTTGCGCACTTCCGCGAACTGCCCAGGCGCGGTCAGCACCGGCGTCATCGAAGCAATGCCGTCGACGTGGTTCATGACGAGGTCGAAGTCCTTGGGCGTCAGACGCGCCGCCTTGCTCTTCAAGGCCTGCTCGTACGGGGTGAACGAGGTGACCGTCAGGCCGGTGCCGCCGATTCCCTCGAACTCGTCCACCATCGCGTCCTGCACGCCTTCCATGAGCGCAACCACCATGACCACCGCGACGACCCCTATGGCGATGCCAAGCGTGGACAGGAAACTGCGGAAAGCCCGGCCCAGCAGGGACTCCCAGGCTGCGCGCAGACTCTCGACGAAGGTGAACATGCGTACCTCGCGACCGCTCGGACATCGCCTACGCGCGCTTGACCTGGCCGTCCACGAGTTCGACGACGCGGCCGCAGTGGGCGGCGATGTCGGCTTCGTGGGTGACCACCACGACGGTTTGGCCAAGACCATGCAGCTCGTCGAACAGGCTCATCACCTGGCGGGTGGACTGGGCGTCCAGGTTGCCAGTGGGTTCGTCCGCCAGCAGGATGGACGGCGAGGTCACCAGCGCCCGGGCGATGGCCACGCGCTGTCTCTGGCCGCCGGACAGCTGGTTCGGCAAGTGCTCGGTGCGGTCCGCGAGCCCGACCTGCTCGAGCGCCGCCGCCGCGGCGCGGCGCCGTTCGTCGATCCCGACGCGTCGATACACCAGAGGCTGCATGACGTTGCGCAGGGCCGTCGCCCGGCCGAGCAGGTTGAAGCTCTGGAAGACGAAACCCACCTCCCGGTTGCGAATGTCCGCCAGCGCCGCTTCGCCGAGGCTCTGAACGTCTCGACCGTTCAACCGATACTGCCCTTGGCTGGGCTGGTCCAAGCAGCCGATGATGTTCATCAACGTCGACTTGCCGGACCCGGACGAGCCGACGATGGCAACGTACTCGTTGCGTTCTATGGAGAGGTCGACGTCCCGCAGCGCCCGGACGCGCTCGTCGCCCACCGCAAAGAACTTGGAGACGCCCTGCATTTCAATCAGTGTCATCCGACAAGCGTACCGCCACGGGCCAGGGCGGGATCAGCGACATTCGCCCGTCGCAGCGTGCGCCGTTGCCGCGACGTGGCGTAGGAGATCGCCGGCAGCTGCGGTGGGCGTCCAGCACTCTGGCGACAAGCCGACGGGGGCGAGGCCGAGGCCGTCGGCGAGCAGCGACAAAGCCGTTTGGCGTATCCTTCGCCGCTTCCCGGCACTCTCCACGGAGTTTCGCAATCCATGAAAGACGAGACCATCGCCATCCACGCTGGCTACGAAACCGATCCGACCACCCACGCGGTGGCCGTGCCCATCTACCAAACCGTGGCCTACGAGTTCGACGATGCCCAGCATGGCGCCGACTTGTTCAACCTGGCGGTGCCGGGGAACATCTACACGCGCATCATGAACCCCACCCAGGGGGTGCTCGAACAGCGCGTTGCCGAGCTGGAACACGGCGTTGGCGCCTTGGCGCTCTCCTCCGGCAGCGCCGCGGTCAACTATTCCATCCTCAATCTCGCCGAAGCCGGCGACAACGTGGTGACCGTGCCCCAGCTCTACGGAGGCACCTACACCCTCTTCGCGCACATGCTGCCGAAGCAGGGCATCGAGGTGCGCTTCGCGGAAGGCGACGGCGCCGCGGATCTCGAGCGGCACATCGACAGCGGAACCAAGGCGGTGTTCTGCGAGAGCATCGGCAATCCGGCTGGCAACATCATCGACCTGGCGGCCGTTGCGGACATGGCGCACAGCAACGGCATCGCCGCCATCGTGGACAACACCGTCGCGACGCCGGCGCTGCTGAAGCCCATAGACCACGGCTTCGACATCTCGCTGCACTCCATGACCAAGTACATGGGCGGCCACGGCAACTCCCTCGGCGGCGTTCTGGTGGACGGCGGCAAGTTCCCCTGGGCCGAGAATCCCAAGCGCTATCCGATGTTCAGCACGCCGGAGCCGAGCTACCACGGCGTGGTGTATGCGGAAGCGCTGGGCGCGGCGGCCTACGTAGGGCGCGTTCGCACCGTCGCCCTGCGCAACACCGGCTCGGCCATTTCGCCGTTCAACGCGTTCCTGATCATGCAAGGCGTCGAGACGCTGAGCTTGCGCATGGAGCGCCACTGCGAGAACGCCAGCGCCGTGGCGAGGCATCTGCAAGACCACCCGAAGGTGGACTGGGTGAGCTACGCTGGCTTGCCGGGCGATCGCTACCACGACTTGGCGCAACGCTACATGGGCGGCAAGGCGTCCGGCATCCTGACGTTCGGCGTCGTCGGCGGCTTCGACGCCGGGGTGAAGTTCTACGACGCGCTGAAGCTCTTCAAGCGCCTGGTGAACATCGGCGACGCGAAGTCGCTCGCCTGCCACCCCGCGTCCACCACGCACCGGCAGCTGACGGAGGACGAGCAGAAGAGCGTCGGCGTCACGCCGGAGATGATTCGCCTGTCCGTCGGCATCGAACACATCGACGACATCGTGGAGGACCTGGAGCAGGCGCTGGCGGGGGCGTAACGGCGACGGCGGCGCAGCGAAGACGGCGGGCTCCGCGGCCGCGCACCGAACTCGGCCGCGGGCTTGTCCGCGGAGGCTACGGTACCGGCGCGGCGAGCCGGTCGATCAGACTTCCCAAGCCGTCTTCGGTGTTGCTGCCGGTCACCCAGTCGGCAGCGGCGCGGACTTCCGCTTCGGCGTTGCCCATGGCCACGCCAAGCCCGGCGCCGCGCAGCATCGGCAGATCGTTCAGCGCGTCGCCGACGGCGCAGATGGCGCTCTCCGAAACGCCGATACCAGCGGCGAAGCGTTGCAGCGCGGTCCACTTGTTGACGTGCGCCAGCATCACCTCCAGGTACCAGCCAGGCGTCTTCTTGGATTCCACCAGCACGGAGGAGAACTCGCCCAGGGCGTCGATGTCGCGCTGCAACTCGGCCAGCGGCGCTCGCTCGGCGAAGCAGCCGAGCATCAGGATGTCGTCGTAGCTGGAAGCCTCCGGCGCTTGGTCGACGTGCCCGACGCTGCCGTTCGCCTTCATGTAGTTGCGCGTGTTGATGTTCCACGGGCCGGCGGCGTCGGCGACGAAGTCCGGCCCGCGGCGTTCGTAGGAGTCTCGTTGCAGCAGCAAGGTCAGCCGATGGCGGCGGGCCAGCTCCAGCAGCTGGGCGATTTGCGCGGCCGCGAACGCCTCGCTTGCCAAGGTTGCGCCGTTCTCGTCCTTGGTGAGTGCGCCGCCAAGGCAAACCGCCGCCAGCGGGACGCCGATCTGTTCGACGACGAGACGGGTGGTGCGGTAGCGCCGACCGGTAGCCAGCATCACCCGCAAGCCGTGATCGATGGCGCGTTGAACAGCGTTGCGGCTGGCTGGCGGAACACGGTCGCCTTTCACCACCAACGTGCCGTCGATGTCGATGGCGAGGAGCGATATGTCCACGGGAAAGCGGTTCCCCCAAGTGCCACTGCGTTCCGGCGTCCAAGTACACGGGCGAAAGCGTGGCTCTGTCGCGTTCACTTCGCGGCACTGTAGCGGAAGTGGCCTTTGGTGGTCAAAGCCGACGCTGCCCGGCGGCGGTGGCGGAGGCGCTGTTGCAGACCCCCCGTTTTGCCCGTTTTGCAGCGAAAGTCCCGACGTTTGTAAGACTTTCGCCCGGCGTGGCGATCTCGCCGAGCGAAGGGCGCATAGTGGGGGAATCAAGCCCCCTACGACAGCGCGAAAGTGCCATGAAGCCCAGCGACTCGCCCTACAAGGTGCTGTTCCAGGACCCCGGCCTCTTCGAGGAGACGGTGCGCCTGGTGGCCCCCGAACTCGCCGACGCCCTCGACTTCGAGACCGCGACCTCGCTCGACAAGGAACACCTGACGGCGCTGGCCCGCGTCCGCCTGCAGGACAAGCTCCGCCGCGTCGAGTTCAAGGAGGGCAGGCTCGCGAACGGCCGCCGGCGCTACGCCCTGGTGCTCCTGGAGTTCCAGTCCGGCCACGACGCGGACATGGCGTGGCGGATGCGCGAATACCTGCACCAGGTGGAGTCCGCCTGCGCGAGAGCGGGACGGTGCGCGCCGAGGGCGGCGTGCCGCCCATGCTCTCCATCGTGGTGCACAACGGCGACCGGCCGTGGCGGGCCGCGGCGGAGTGCGCCGCGCCGCTGACCGGGGACGGAGCGCCGGCGCGGGTGCGGATGTATGCTACGGTGGACTTGCAGGTGCTGGCGCGGGGCCCCGACGGCGAGGGCCGGGAGCTGGCGCCGGGCGGCCGCCTGGCGGCGCTGGCGGAGTTGGAGTCGGCGCCGGCGGAGTCGCTGCCGAGGCTGCTGCTGGCGGCGTTCGAGCGCCACGACGGCGAGGGGTCGGCAGCCTTGCGGCGCGGACTGCATCTGCGGGTGGAGGCCGCGCTGGCGGGCCGGGGCCTGGGCGAAGGACTGCCGCCGCTGGCGGCGAGCGAGCGGATGCTCGCGGCAAGAAGAGGAGCAGACATGACGGCGATGTTGGACGCGACGCTGGCGCGTTGGGAAGAGGCGAAGGTGGCGGAAGGCGTGGAGCGCGGCCTGGCCGAAGGCGTAGCGCAAGGGCGTGTCGCTCTGCTCCGCCGGCAGGCGCAACGGCGGTTCGGTGCCGAGGTGGCCGGCCAAGTGAAGGTGCTCTTGGCGGACGTGTCGGACACGTCGCGGCTGGACGAAGCTGGCGAATGGCTTGTCGAGTGCGACACTGGCGAGGCGCTGCTCGAACGGCTTTCCGCGATGGTGCGCGGCACGAGCAACGGCGCACCAGGCTGACCAGCACGGCGACTGCGCGCCGGTATCGGCAGGGCCAGCCCAGTGCGCCTCGGGGCGTGCGGTTGGACGCCCACCAAATGTCGCGCAAGCCGTGCGGCGACGCGGCGCGAAATTGTGTTTGACAAAGCGGTGATCGGGCATCAGAATGCCGCGTCCTTAAAACGAGTCCCGGAGGGGTTCCCGAGCGGCCAAAGGGATCAGACTGTAAATCTGACGGCTAAGCCTTCGTAGGTTCGAATCCTACCCCCTCCACCAAGGCGGCGGGTTCGACAGCTGCGAGGGCATGGCGTTTTTTGCCCCAACGGGCTAGACGTCGTCCGCGGCAGTCGGCAGTGCGGGTATTGTTCAGTGGCAGAACCTCAGCCTTCCAAGCTGATGGCGCGGGTTCGATTCCCGCTACCCGCTCCAGCCCGGCCACGCGACCCGCTGCAAGCCGCTCAGCCGAGGTCCTCCCAACGCTCACATAGCTCAGCCGGCAGAGCACTTCCTTGGTAAGGAAGAGGTCATCGGTTCAAGTCCGATTGTGAGCACCAACAACACTGGATTCTTCGTCGCCACGGGGCGAACGAAGCGAATCGCGTCAAGGACGCGCTAGAAGAAGTATAGGAGACGTGGCGACATGGCCAAGGAAAAGTTCGAGCGCAGCAAGCCGCACATCAACGTCGGCACCATCGGGCACGTGGATCACGGCAAAACCACGCTGACCGCCGCCATGACCAAGATCTGCGCGGCCCGGCAGGGCGGCGAGGTGAAGGAGTTCGACGAAATCGACAACGCGCCGGAGGAGCGCGAACGCGGCATCACCATCGCCACCACCCACGTCGAGTACGAGAGCGCCAATCGACACTACGCGCACGTCGACTGTCCCGGCCACGCCGACTACGTGAAGAACATGATCACCGGCGCCGCGCAGATGGACGGCGCCATTCTGGTGGTCTCCGCGGTAGACGGTCCGATGCCGCAAACCCGCGAGCACGTGTTGCTGGCACGGCAGGTCGGCGTTCCCCGCATCGTCGTCTACATGAACAAGGTGGACCAGCTCGAGGAAGACGAACGGGAAGAGTTCGTCGAGCTGGTGACGCTGGACATCCAGGAAATCCTGACCCAGAACGAGTTCCCCGAAGACACCCCCATCGTCGTCGGCAGCGCCCTGCAGGCGCTCGAGGGCGACACCTCGGAAGTCGCCGAAGGCAGCATCTTGAAGCTGATCGAGACGCTGGACGACTACATCCCCGAACCGGAACGGCCGGTCGATCAGCCCTTCCTCATGCCCATCGAGGACGTCTTCACCATCCAAGGCCGCGGCACGGTGGTCACCGGCCGGGTGGACCGGGGCGTCGTCAAGGTTGGCCAGGAAGTGGAAATCGTCGGCATCCGCGAGACCCAGCGCACCACCTGCACCGGCGTCGAGATGTTCCGCAAACTGCTCGACGAAGGCCGCGCCGGGGAGAACATCGGCGTGCTGCTGCGTGGCACCAAACGCGAGGACGTCGAGCGCGGGCAGGTGTTGTCCGTTCCGGGCAGCGTCACTCCGCACACCCGCTTCGAGGCGGAAGTGTACGTCTTGTCGAAGGACGAAGGAGGCCGCCACACGCCCTTCTTCAAAGGCTATCGGCCGCAGTTCTACTTCCGCACCACCGACGTCACCGGCAGCGTGGAGCTGCCGGAAGAGGTCGAAATGGTCATGCCCGGCGACAACGTCAACATGGAGGTGGGGCTGATCAGCCCGATCGCCATGGACGAAGGCCTGCGTTTCGCCATCCGCGAAGGTGGGCGCACGGTCGGCGCGGGCGTCGTGACGAAGATCGTCCAGTAGCGCTTGCGCGGGCAGCCAGGAGAACAGGTTTCCTTGAGTGGGTTTGACCTTCACAGACGAGTCGAGCTTTCGACGGAGTTTGCGCAGCAAACTCGAAACGCGCCCGCGGGGTGCGCATTAGGCCAGTAGCTCAATCGGCAGAGCAGCGGTCTCCAAAACCGCAGGTTGGGGGTTCGATTCCCTCCTGGCCTGCCACAAGGGCTCTGGGACAACGGCCAGAAGCCCGTTGACGCAGCAGCAGACGTTGACGGCTTTGGGGCCAAACACAAGGTACGACAGTGGCGACAACAACCAAGACCGCCGCCGAACCGGGCAGCCAGGCGCTCGACTGGCTGAAGTGGGTCGTCGTGCTGGCCTTGGCCGGTGGCGGCGTGTTCGGCAACTGGTACTTCCAGGACGACTGGTCGCTCTTGTGGCGCGCCTTGGCGCTGGTCGCTCTGGCCGTGGCGGCCGGCTTCATCGCGCTGCAAACCGAGCGCGGGCAGCGGGTGTGGACGCTGGCCCGGGAAGCGCGTACCGAGCTGCAGCGCGTGGTCTGGCCGACGCGCCAGGAAGCGACGCAGACCACCGGCATCGTGCTGCTGCTGATCCTGCTGTTCTCGCTGATCCTCTGGGGCCTGGATTCCGCGCTCAGCTACTTCGTGCAGCTGGTGATCGGCTAGGCCATGCGCTGGTACGTCGTCCATGCCTACTCGGGCTACGAGAAGTCCGTGATGCGTTCGCTCAACGAACGCATTGCGACGTCGAACGTGAGGGAACGGTTCGGCGAGGTGCTGGTGCCCACCGAAGAAGTGGTGGAGATGCGCGCTGGCAAGAAACGGCGCAGCGAGCGCAAGTTCTTTCCGGGCTACGTGCTGGTACACATGGACTTGAACGACGACACCTGGCACCTGGTCAAGGAGACGCCCCGGGTGATGGGCTTCATCGGCGGCAAGGCGGATGCGCCGGCGCCGCTGACGGAGGCCGAGGCGGACGCCATCCTGGCGCGGGTGCGCGAAGGCAGCGAGAAGGCGACGCCGAAGACGGTGTTCGAGCCCGGCGAGCTGGTGCGCGTCATCGACGGTCCGTTCAACGACTTCAACGGCGTCGTCGAGGAAGTCAACTACGACAAGAACCGAATGGTGGTGGGCGTCACGATCTTCGGTCGCTCGACGCCGGTGGAACTGGACTTCTCGCAAGTCGAGAAAGGCTGAAAGGGCGAGAAAGGACAATCCGATGGCCAAGAAAGTAGCCGCCTACGTCAAGCTCCAGGTTCCCGCCGGGCAGGCCAACCCGAGCCCGCCGGTGGGCCCGGCGCTGGGCCAGCACGGCGTCAACATCATGGAGTTCT
The DNA here is from genome assembly GCA_965199875.1 of Candidatus Azotimanducaceae bacterium. GTDB lineage: Bacteria > Pseudomonadota > Gammaproteobacteria > Pseudomonadales > Azotimanducaceae > VXYL01. Next base: position 2,904,906 of record OZ241346.1, read on the forward strand.
GCAAAGCGTTCAATGCGCAAACCCAAGGCCAGGAGCCCGGCCTGCCGGTGCCGGTGGTGATCACCATCTATGCCGACCGCTCCTTCACCTTCGTCACCAAGACGCCGCCGGCGTCCGTGCTGCTGCGCAAGGCGGCGGGCATCGACAAAGGCTCGGCGACGCCGAACACCGCCAAGCGCGGCACCGTCGACCGCGCTCAGCTCGAAGAAATCGCCAAGTTGAAAATGCCGGATCTCACCGCCGCCGACATGGACGCCGCGGTGCGCACCATCGCCGGCAGCGCCCGCAGCGCCGGCATCGAAGTGGAGGGGGTCTAACGTGGCCAAACCCAGCAAGCGCCGACGCGCCATGGCCGAGAAGTTCGACCGCAGCAAGGCCTATCCGGTCGAGGAAGCGGCCTCGTTGCTGGCCGATCTTGCAACCGGCGCCTTCAAGGAGTCCATCGACGTGGCCGTCAACCTGGGCATCGACCCGCGCAAGTCCGATCAGAACGTGCGCGGCGCGACCACCCTGCCCCACGGCGCCGGCAAGCAGGTTCGCGTCGCCGTCTTCGCCGAGGGCGAGAACGCCGACAAGGCGCTGGCCGCCGGCGCCGACGCGGTGGGTCTGGAGGATCTCGCCGAACGCGTCAAGGGCGGCGAGCTGGACTTCGACGTGGTGATCGCCAGCCCGGACGCCATGCGCGTGGTCGGCCAGCTCGGCCGGCTGCTCGGCCCGCGCGGACTGATGCCGAATCCGAAGACCGGCACCGTCGCCGCCGACGTCGAAGCGGCGGTACACAACGCCAAGGCCGGCCAGGTGCAGTTTCGCGCCGACCGCGGCGGCATCGTCCACGGCAGCGTCGGCACCGTGGGCTTCCAGCCGGAACAGATCCGAGAGAACCTGGAAGCGCTGATTGCGGACCTCAACCGCGCCAAGCCGGCCTCGGCCAAGGGCAAGTACGTGAAGAAGATCACCCTGTCCACGACCATGGGGCCGGGCCTCGACATCGACGAATCCTCTTTGGCGGTATAGGCGATGGCGCTGCAACTCGAACAGAAGAAGGCCATCGTCGCCGACGTCCACGAAGCCGCGGGCGAGGCGCTGTCGGCCGTGCTGGCGGACTACCGCGGCCTGGCCGTGGACGACATGACGGCGCTGCGCCGACAGGCCCGGGAAGCCGGCGTCTATCTGCGCGTGGTGCGCAACACGCTGCTCAAGCGCGCCGTCGCCGGCACCGGCTACGAGTGCCTGGGCGAAGCCGCCAGCGGCCCGACCATGCTGGCGTTTTCGCGCGCGGACCCCGGCGCCGCGGCGCGCTTGCTGAAGGAAGCCGCGGCGCAGCTGGAAGCGCTGGACGTCAAGGCGGTGGCCATCGGCGGACGCCTGTTTCCCGGCACCGACATCGACCGCGTGGCGTCGCTGCCGACCCGGGAGGAAGCACTGGCGCAGCTGATGGCGGTGATGCGCGCCCCCATCGCCAAGCTGGTGCGCACGATCAACGAAGTGCCGGCCAAGCTGGTGCGCACCGTGGCGGCCGTCGGCGAACAGAAGGGCAAGCCGGCCACCTAGCCGGAGCGTTCGCAGGGACCAGCAGACAAGCACTGAAGAAACGCAACGAGGAGACCACCACTATGGCCTTGGCCAAAGACGAAATTTTGAACGCGATCGCCGACATGAGCGTCATGGAAGTCGTGGAGCTTGTACAAGCCATGGAGGAGAAGTTCGGCGTCAGCGCGGCGGCCGCCGCGGTGGTTGCGCCGGTTGCGGCAGCGGGCGCCGAGGATCAGAACGGCACCACCGAAGAGCAGAGCGAGTTCACCGTCATGCTGGCCAGCGTCGGCGACAAGAAGGTGAACGTCATAAAGGCGGTACGCGCCATTACCGGCCTCGGCCTCAAGGAGGCCAAGGCGCTGGTGGACGGGGCGCCCTCGCAGATCAAGGAGGGCGTTGGCAAGGACGAATCGGAGGAGATCAAGAAGCAGTTGGAAGAAGCTGGCGCAGCGGTCGAAGTCAAGTAGACCGCTTGCAGAACCGAATGTCTTCGACGCAGCGACCGACGCCGTCGCGTGGCGCGGCCTTGCCTCGCGCAAGGGCCGCGACGGTGCTGAACACGAGACCGCGCCTGCGCCCCAAGGGCGTGGGCGGCGGTCGTTCGCGCTTGTCCATACGCGAGCCGCTGGCGGTTCGACATCGCGCCGTGCGCCGAGACGAAACGTAGAGCAAGGAGTTTCTCGAATGGCTTATAGCTTCACGGAAAAAAAGCGCATCCGCAAGGATTTCGGCAAACTGCCCGACGCCATGCAGATTCCCTATCTGCTGGCCATCCAGCTGGAAAGCTACTCCCGGTTCCTGCAGCGCGGCGTTCGCCCCAGCCGCCTCAAGGATCAGGGCCTCCATGCGGCCTTCAACTCGGTGTTCCCCATCGCCAGCTACTCCGGCAACGCCGCCTTGCACTACGTCGACTACAAGCTCGGCGAGCCGGCCTTCGACGAGCGCGAATGCGTGCTGCGCGGCCTCACCTACTCGGTGCCGCTGACGGTGCGCGTGCAGCTCATCATCTACGACCGCGAGACGTCCAACAAGACGGTGAAGAACGTCAAGGAGCAGGACGTGTTCATGGGCGAGATTCCGCTGATGACGCCGAACGGCACCTTCATCGTCAACGGTACCGAGCGCGTGGTGGTTTCGCAGCTGCACCGTTCGCCTGGCGTGTTCTTCGATCACGACAAGGGCAAGACGCATTCTTCCGGCAAGATTCTCTACAACGCCCGGGTCATCCCCTACCGCGGCTCCTGGCTCGACTTCGAGTTCGATCCGAAGGACCTCGTCTACGCGCGCATCGACCGCCGGCGCAAGCTGCCAGCGACGGTGGTGCTGCGGGCGCTGGAGTACACCGCCGAGGAAATCCTTGCCATGTTCTTCGACAAGGACACGTTCCACGTCAAGAAGGACGGCTTCTCCATGGACCTGGTTCCCGAGCGGCTGCGCGGCGACGTCGCCACCTTCGACATCCGCGACGGCAAGGGCAACGTGCTGGTCGAAACCGGGCGGCGGATCACCGCCCGCCACGTCCGCCTGCTGAAGCAATCCGGCCGCACCCGCCTCGACGTGCCCGGCGAATACGTGCTGGAGCGGGCGCCGGAGCAGCCGCGGCGCACGGCGGTGGACATCGTCGACAAGGAAACCGGCGAAATCGTCGTTCCCTGCAACACCGAGATGGGCGAAGAGACGCTGAACAAGCTGGTCGAGGCTGGCATCAAGCGCATCGACACCATCTACACCAACGACCTCGACTGCGGCCCGTACATCGCCGAGACGCTGGCGGTGGACCACACGAGCACGCGCCTCGAGGCGCTGGTGGAGATCTACCGCATGATGCGGCCCGGCGAACCACCCACCAAGGAGGCGGCGGAGAACCTGTTCAACAATCTGTTCTTCACGCCCGAGCGCTACGACCTCTCCGCGGTCGGGCGCATGAAGTTCAATCGCCGCCTGCAGCGCGACCGCATCACCGGCACCGGCACGCTCAGCAAGGAGGACATCACGGACGTCCTGAAGACGCTGATCGACATCCGCAACGGCAAGGGCTCGGTGGACGACATCGACCATCTGGGCAACCGGCGGGTGAAGTCCGTGGGCGAAATGGCCGAGAACCAGTTCCGCGTCGGCCTGATTCGCGTCGAACGGGCGGTGAAGGAGCGCTTGTCGCTGGCCGAATCCGAAGGCCTGATGCCCCAGGACATGATCAACGCCAAGCCGGTGGCCGCGGCGGTGAAGGAGTTCTTCGGCTCCAGCCAGCTGTCGCAGTTCATGGACCAGACCAATCCGCTTTCCGAAGTGACCAACAAGCGTCGCGTCTCGGCCTTGGGTCCCGGCGGCCTCACCCGGGAACGCGCCGGCTTCGAGGTGCGCGACGTGCATCCGACCCACTACGGACGCATCTGCCCCATCGAGACGCCGGAAGGTCCGAACATCGGCCTCATCAACTCGCTGGCCGCCTACGCCCGCACCAACCAGTACGGCTTCTTGGAGACGCCGTACCGCAAGGTGGCCGACGGCCGGGTGACGGACGAAATCCAGTACCTCTCGGCCATCGACGAATCGGAGTACGTCATCGCCCAGGCCAACTCCGAGCTCGACGACGACGGCCGTTTCGTCCGGGAGACCGTCGACGTGCGACACCAGAACGAGTTCGCCAAGGCGACGCCGGAGAAGATCCACTACATGGACGTCTCCCCCAAGCAGCTGGTCTCGGTGGCCGCCGCGCTGGTGCCCTTCCTGGAGCACGACGACGCCAACCGAGCGCTGATGGGCACCAACCAGCAGCGCCAGGCGGTGCCCACCGTGCGTACCGAAACGCCCTTGGTGGGAACCGGCATGGAACGCCACGTGGCCAGGGATTCCGGCGTTTGCAAGATCGCCGAACGCGGCGGCGTGGTGGACTCCGTGGACGCTGGCCGCGTGGTCGTGCGCGTGGACGACGAGGAGACGACCCTCGGCGAAGCCGGGGTGGACATCTACAACCTGACGAAGTTCACCCGCTCCAACCAGAACACCTGCATCAACCAGCGGCCGCTGGTGAAGGAAGGAGACCGCATCGCCGCTGGCGACATCCTCGCCGACGGACCGTCGGTGGATACCGGCGAACTGGCCCTGGGCCAGAACATGCGCATCGCCTTCATGCCCTGGAACGGCTACAACTTCGAGGACTCGATTCTGATTTCCGAGCGCGTGGTGCAGGAGGACCGCTTCACCAGCGTCCACATCCAGGAGCTCACCTGCAGCGCCAGGGACACCCGCCTTGGCCCCGAGGAGATCACCTGCGACATACCCAACGTCGGCGAATCGGCGCTGAACAAGCTCGACGAGTCCGGCATCGTCTACGTCGGCGCCGAGGTGGCGGCCGGCGACATCCTCGTCGGCAAGGTCACCCCCAAGGGCGAGACCCAGCTGACCCCGGAAGAGAAACTGCTGCGCGCCATCTTCGGCGAGAAGGCGTCCGACGTGAAGGACACCTCGCTGCGCGTGCCTACGGGAGTGCGCGGCACCGTCATCGACGTGCGCATCTTCACCCGCGACGGCTTGGAGAAGGACGAACGCGCCAAGGCCATCGAGCGCGCCGAGCTGGAGCAGGTGAAGAAGGACCTCGACGACGAGTTCCGCATCGTCGAGAACGCCACCTTCGAACGTCTGCGCCAGGCCGTCGTCGGCAACGAGGCCGTGGTCGCGCCGGGACTGATCGTGCGCTCCCGCCCCAGCGACGAGTCCGCCACTGCGGAATCCGCTGCTGCGGAGTCCGCCGTACCGGAGCCCGCCGTACCGGAGCCCGCCGCCGACAGCGCCACCATCACCGACGAATACCTCGACGGTCTGGCCAAGGACGACTGGTTTCGCCTGCGCATGGTGGACGAGGCGTTGAACGAGCAGCTGGACAAGGCGGACCGGCAGCTGCGCGCCCGGCGGCGCGACCTCGACCGCAAGTACACGGACAAGAAAGAGAAGCTCGATGGCGGCGACGACTTGCGTCCCGGCGAGCTGAAGTACGTCAAGGTCTATCTGGCCATCAAGCGGCGCATCCAGCCCGGCGACAAGATGGCTGGCCGGCACGGCAACAAGGGCGTCGTCTCGGTGATCATGCCGATGGAGGACATGCCCTTCGACGACGATGGCGAGCCGGTGGACATCGTGCTCAATCCGCTGGGCGTGCCGTCGCGCATGAACGTCGGCCAAGTGCTCGAAACCCATCTCGGCTGGGCCACCAAGGGCCTCGGCAAGCAGATCGGCGCCTTGCTGGACGCCAACGCGAAAGCGGCGCGGGTGCGCGGCCTGCTGGATCGCGTCTACAACGGCGACCTGTCCGAGGCCGACGCCGCAGGAGCGACCGGGCCGATGGCCCGGCAGCGCGTCGATCTGGACTCGCTGAGCGACGACGAAGTGCTGGAACTGGCCGGCAATCTGCGCACCGGGGTGCCCATCGCCACGCCGGTCTTCGACGGTTCCACGGAGGCCGACATCAAGGGTCTGCTGAAGCTGGCCGGCCTGCCGACCAACGGCCAGACCCGGCTCTACGACGGACGCACCGGCGACCCCTTCGACCGCCCGGTGACCGTCGGCTACATGTACATGCTGAAGCTGAACCATCTGGTGGACGACAAGATGCACTGCCGCTCCACCGGCTCCTACAGTCTGGTGACGCAGCAGCCGCTCGGCGGCAAGGCGCAGTTCGGCGGCCAGCGCTTCGGCGAAATGGAAGTCTGGGCCCTCGAGGCCTACGGCGCTTCCTACACGCTGCAAGAGATGCTCACGGTGAAGTCCGACGACGTCACCGGACGCACCAAGATGTACAAGAACATCGTCGACGGCGACCTGAACATGGAGCCCGGAATGCCGGAGTCCTTCAACGTGCTGGTGAAGGAGATCCGCTCCCTGGGCATCAACGTCGAACTGGAATCGGACTAGGCGCGCCCAACGGGCGCGCCGCGACTTGAAGTCGACGCGGCCAAGGGAATCTAGGCAAGAGGAACGACATGAAAGATCTGATGAATCTGTTTCGCGCCGGCCAGGGCAAGGTCGACGAGTTCGACACCCTGAAGATCGGCCTCGCCGCGCCGGACATGATCCGGTCGTGGTCCTACGGAGAAGTGAAGAAGCCCGAGACCATCAACTACCGCACCCTCAAGCCGGAGCGCGACGGCCTGTTCTGCGCCCGCATCTTCGGCCCGGCCAAGGACTACGAGTGCCTGTGCGGCAAGTACAAGCGCCTCAAGCATCGCGGCGTCGTCTGCGAGAAGTGCGGCGTCGAGGTGACCCTCTCCAAGGTGCGCCGGGAGCGCATGGGGCACATCGAGCTGGCGAGCCCGGTGGCGCACATCTGGTTCCTGAAGTCGCTGCCGTCGCGCATCGGCCTGTTGCTGGACATGACCCTGCGCGACATCGAGCGCGTGCTCTACTTCGAGTCCTTCGTCGTCGTCGATCCGGGGTTGACGGACCTCGAAACGGGCCAACTGCTCACGGACGAAGAGTATTTCGGCAAAATCGAAGAGCATGGCGACGAGTTCACCGCCAAGATGGGCGCCGAGGCGGTGCTCGATCTTCTCGACGCCATCGATCTGGAGCGCGAGATCGAGCAGCTGCGCGAGGAAATCCCGCAGACCAAGTCCGAAACCAAGATCAAGAAGCTGTCCAAGCGCTTGAAGCTGATGCAGGCGTTCGTCTCCTCCGGCAACAAGCCGGAATGGATGATCATGACGGTGCTGCCGGTGCTGCCGCCGGACCTGCGCCCGCTGGTGCCCCTCGACGGCGGCCGCTTCGCCACTTCGGACTTGAACGATCTGTACCGGCGGGTGATCAACCGCAACAACCGGCTGAAGCGGCTGCTCGATCTGAACGCGCCGGACATCATCGTGCGCAACGAAAAGCGCATGCTGCAGGAAGCGGTGGACGCGCTGCTCGACAACGGCCGCCGCGGCCGCGCCATCACCGGCTCGAACCGCCGGCCGCTGAAGTCCCTGGCGGACATGATCAAGGGCAAGCAGGGGCGTTTCCGCCAGAATCTGCTCGGCAAGCGCGTGGACTACTCCGGGCGCACGGTGATCGTCGTCGGCCCCACCTTGAAGCTGCATCAGTGCGGCCTGCCGAAGAAGATGGCCCTCGAGCTCTTCAAGCCGTTCATCTTCAGCAAGCTCGAAGCGCGCGGGCTCTCCACCACCATCAAGGCGGCCAAGAAGATGGTCGAGCGGGAAACCCCGGAGGTCTGGGACATTCTCGCCGAGGTCATCCGCGAGCACCCGGTGCTGCTGAACCGGGCGCCGACCCTGCACCGGCTGGGCATTCAGGCCTTCGAGCCGCTGCTCATCGAAGGCAAGGCCATTCAGCTGCATCCGCTGGTGTGCGCCGCCTTCAACGCCGACTTCGACGGCGACACCATGTCGGTACACGTGCCGCTGACGCTCGAAGCGCAGCTGGAAGCCCGGGCGCTGATGATGTCCACCAACAACGTGCTCTCGCCGGCCAGCGGCGAACCGATCATCGTGCCCACCCAGGACGTCGTGCTCGGCATCTACTACCTCACCCGCGACCGGGAAGGCGCGAATGGCGAGGGCCTGGTCTTTGCCGACGTGGCCGAAGCCACCCGCGCCCACGCCGAGGGCAAGGTGGATCTGCATGCCAAGGTGAAGGTGCGCATCAAGGACGCCGACGCCCCCGAGGGCAGTTTGCGCGAGACCACGGTGGGCCGGGCGCTGCTGTACGAACTCGTGCCGCCGCCGCTGCCGTTCAAGCTGGTCGACCAGGCGATGGACCGGCACACCATTTCCGCCGCCATCAACGCCTGCTACCGGGAAGTCGGCTTGAAGGAAACCGTGGTCTTCGCCGACCAGCTCATGTACATGGGCTTCGCCTACTCCACTTCCTCCGGTTCCTCCATCGGCATCGAGGACTTCGCCATTCCGGAGAAGAAAGAGCGCATCATCCAGGAAGCTCGCAAGGAGGTGGACGAGATCGAAGCCCAGTACGCATCGGGCCTCGTCACCGAGGGCGAGAAGTACAACAAGGTGGTGGACATCTGGTCCCGTGCGGAAGGTCTGGTGGCGGAAGCCATGATGGACCGCATCTCGCACGAGAAGATCGCCGGCCGCGACGGTGCCGAGGTGGATCAGCAGTCCTTCAATTCCATCTACATCTACTCTGATTCCGGCGCCCGGGGCTCGGCGACCCAGCTTCGCCAGCTGGCCGGCATGAGGGGGCTGATGACCCGCCCGGACGGCAGCATCATCGAAACGCCGATCATCGCCAACTTCCGCGAAGGGCTGTCGGTGAACGAGTACTTCATCTCCACCCACGGCGCCCGCAAAGGCTTGGCGGATACGGCGTTGAAGACCGCCAACTCGGGCTACCTAACTCGGCGCCTGGTGGACGTCGCCCAGGACCTCGTGGTCACCGAACTCGACTGCGGCACCAGCGAAGGGCTGGTGATGTCGGCGCTGATCCAAGGCGGGGACGTGGTGGAACCGCTGGCGGCGCGGGTGCTGGGGCGAGTGGTGGCGAGCACCGTGTACGACGCCGACGGCGAGACCGAGCGCATTCCCGCCGGCACCATGCTGGACGAAGGCTGGGTGGACCGCCTGGAGCAGCTGGGGGTGGACGAAGTGAAGGTGCGCTCGGCCATCACCTGCGAGACCGCTCATGGCGTCTGCGCGGAGTGCTACGGGCGGGATCTGGCGCGCGGCCACACCGTCAACGTCGGCGAGGCGGTGGGCGTCATCGCCGCGCAGTCCATCGGCGAACCTGGCACCCAGCTCACCATGCGCACCTTCCACATCGGCGGCGCGGCGTCCCGAGCCACCGAGACGGACAGCATCCAGGTGAAGTACGGCGGCACCGTGCGCATGCACAACTTGAAGACCGTGGAGCGCGAGTCCGGCGAGCTGGTCGCGGTCTCCCGCTCCGGGGAAATCGCCATCATCGACGACCACGGGCGCGAGCGCGAACGGCACAAGCTGGACTACGGCACGGTGATGTCGGCGCGTCCGAACTCCCGCGTGGAAGCTGGCGAAGTCATCGCCGCGTGGGATCCGCACACCCATCCGATCATTACCGAGGTGGCCGGCAAGATCGTCTTCGAGGACATGGAAGACACCCTCTCCATCAAGACGACCACCGATGAACTCACCGGCCTGTCGAGCATCGAAGTGATTCCGATCCAGGAGCGGCGCGCGGCCGGCAAGGACCTGCGCCCGGCGGTGCGCCTGGTGGACGAGAACGACGATCCGGTCAACTTGGCAGGCGCCGACGTGCCGGCCCGCTACCCGTTGCCGGAGCGCGCCATTCTGAACCTGGTGGAAGGCGAAACGGTGGGCAAGGGCGACTTCATCGCGCGCATCGCGCGGGAAGGCGTGAAGGCCCGGGACCTGGTCGGCGGTCTGCCGCGGGTGGCCGACCTCTTCGAGGCGCGCAAGCCCAAGGAGCCAGCCGTGCTCGCGGAAGCCACCGGCACGGTCAGCTTCGGCAAGGAAACCAAGGGCAAGCGCCGTCTCGTCATCACCGACGCCGAAGGCCAGTCGGTGGAAACGCTGATTCCCAAGACCCGGCAGATTTCGGTGTTCGAGGGCGAGCAGGTGGAACGCGGCGAGGTGGTGTCCGAAGGGCCGGAAAGTGCGCACGACATTCTGCGCTTGAAGGGCGTCGCCGAACTGGCGCGCTACATCACCTACGAGATCCAGGAGGTGTACCGGCTGCAGGGCGTGCCCATCAACGACAAGCACATCGAGACCATCGTGCGGCAAATGCTGCGCAAGGTGGAAGTGACGGACCCGGGCGACTCGGAGTACATCCGCGGCGAGCAGGCCGAGTACGCCAACGTGCTGGCGGAGAACGAGCGCCTGGCCGCCGAGGACAAGAACCCCGTGGTCTTCGAGCGCACGCTGCTCGGCATCACCAAGGCGGCCTTGGCCACCGAGTCGTTCATCTCCGCGGCGTCGTTCCAAGAAACCACGCGAGTGCTTACCGAGGCTGCGGTGACCGGCAAGCGCGACCACCTGCGCGGCCTGAAGGAGAACGTCGTGGTGGGCAGGCTGATCCCCGCCGGCACGGGCCTCGCCCATCACCGGGAACGTCGTCAAGAGCGGGAAGAAGCCGCCCAGGTGCGCTTGGCCCGGGAGCAGGGAGCGACCGCGGACGAGGTGGAACAGGCGCTGTCCGAGGCGCTGAGCTCGCGCTAGGCAGGTGCTGCGCGCACGACCGGCATCGGCTGCTCGGGCCGATGCCGGCCGTGCCTCCGCGACGCCGTCGAGTATATTGAAGACGAACGGGAGGGCGACAACTTGGACCTGGCAGGCAAGAAAGCCATCGTGCTTGGCGGCACGTCGGGCATCGGTTTGGCGGCAACCCGGCAGCTTGAAGCCGCCGGCGCCACGGTGGTCGCCGGCAGCCGCTCCGCCGACAACCTCGAACGCGCCCGGACGCTTACTGGCGATGGCGTCAGCTTCTGCACCATCGACGTCTTGCACCGGGATGCGTTGACGGCCTTGTTCGAGGCCAACCACGGCTTCGACGTTCTGGTCAACGCGGCCACCGGCGGCGAGCGGGCGTCCGGGCCCTTTCTGCAGATGGACCTGGACGGCTTCCAAGGCTCCTTCCGCAAACTTTGGGGCTACGCCAACAGCGTGCGCCTCGGCGCGCCGCACATGGCGGAAGAAGGCGCCATCGTCTTGGTGAGCGGCTTCCCCGCGAAGAAGGCGAACCCCGGTTCGTCGGCCATCGCCACCGTGGGCAACGCCGTGGAAGGCTTCGTGCGCGCCATTGCGCCGGAAATCGCGCCGCGACGAATCAACGCCGTTTCACCCGGCGTTATCGACACGCCGATGTTTGCCGCCGAAGGCGAGGCGCGGGCGCAGTTTCTCGCCGCGGCAACGCGCAACATGCTGATCCAGCGCGCCGGAACCGCCGACGAAGTGGCCTCGGCCATCCTCTTCACGCTGCGCAACGACTACATGACCGGCGGTTCCATCGACATCGACGGCGGCGCCAGGCTGCCGTAGTAGGAATTGACTCAGGGCGAGCCGGATCTGGCAGACCTGCGCCCTTGCAATGCGCCTAGCCGCACACGGCCCAGGAGCACGACGACGGCAGCGGCTTCTGCAAGCCGAACATCAGCCGGATGATCTGCCCTTCGTGCATCACCTCGTGCTCGGCCACTTGCGCCAGCAGCCGCTCCCGCTCCGGCGTCCACTCGCCTTCGCCGACGCCGTCGATGGCTTCGAGAAGCGTCTGCGACGACTGCTCCAGCTTGGCGATGAACTCCTCGCGCTCGAACTTCGCCACCGACGAGCTCCAGCCGCGCATCTGCCCCGCTTCGATGGCCTTGGCGAAGCTCTCCCGGGTGCCGACGACGCACCACAGATGCATGCCGAGGCTGCGGTGCCGGGGAACGTCCATCTCGGCCTTGATGGTGTCGTCGTCCACCTGGGCGGCCAAGTCCGCGTAGAAGCCAAAGCGCTTCGCCAGGTTGTCCACGATCGTTGCGCGCACTCTTCGAACTCCGTGCTGTTGTCTAGAATCGCTCTTCCCGCATGGCCATGACGCTGGCGGCACCGCCACGGATGCTCTGTTCCAAGGCGAGGGTCTTGGGCAGCAGCTTGGCGTAGAAGAACCGGGCGGTGTCGGTCTTGGCGCGGCTGGAACCTTCGTCGTCCGCTTGCGCCATCTTCGCCCACAGCCAGGCGTAGATGGCGAGCCCGGTCAGTTCCAGGAAGTCGGTGGCGGCGGCGCCGGGGAGATGCGGGTCCTTCGCCTCGCCAAGCAGCCACCGGGCCACTCGGTCCACTTGCTCCAGCGCTCGCGCGAGCGCGGCCTGGAACTCGGCGGCCACTTCGTCCTGGCGCATGTCGTCGAGCAGGCGGAACAGGGCTGCGCCGCCGTCGCGCAGTACCTTGCGGCCGGTGAAGTCCAAGGCCTGGATGCCGTTGGTGCCTTCGTAGATCTGGCTGATGCGGATGTCGCGGACGATCTGCTCCACGCCGTGTTCGACGATGAAGCCGTGGCCGCCGTACACCTGCTGCGCCAGCAAGGCGCACTCCATGCCGCGATCGGTAGCGAACGCCTTGACCACCGGCGTCAGCAGGTCCGCCCTCTCCTGGGCCGCCTGGCGTCGTTCGGCGTCGTCGTCGTGACAGCGGTCCAGCATCAGGCCGACGTAGGCCGCGAATGCCCGGCCGCCTTCGACGAACGCCCTCTGCGTCATCAGCATGCGCCGCACGTCCGGGTGGACGAGGATGGAGTCCGCGGCTTGCGAGGGATTCTGCGGCCCGCCCGCGGAGCGCCCTTGCAGCCGCTCCCGGGCATAGACTACGGCGTTCTGATAGGCGAGTTCCGCCAGCCCAAGCCCTTGGATGCCCACCGACAGCCGAGCGTGGTTCATCATCGTGAACATGCAGGCGAGGCCGCGATTGGGCGCGCCGATCAGATAGCCGGTGGCGGCTTCGTAGTTGATGACCGAAGTGGCGCTGCCGCGAATGCCCATCTTGTGTTCGATGGATCCGCTGCCAAAGCCGTTGCGGGTGCCGTCGGGGAGCACTTTCGGCACCAGGAAGAGGGAAATGCCGGCGCTGCCGGCCGGCGCGTCCGGCAGCTTGGCCAGCACCAGATGGACGATGTTGGCGGCCAGGTCGTGCTCGCCGCTGGTGATGAATATCTTCGTTCCCGTCAGCGCGTAGCGGTTGCCGTCGACGGGTTCGGCGCGGGTGCGTATCAGGCCGAGGTCCGTGCCGGCATGGGCTTCGGTGAGCGCCATCGCGCCGGTGCTGGCGCCGGCGTACAGCCCGGGCAGATAGGCTTCCTTCAGCTCGTCGCTGGCGTGGGCGGCGATGCAGATGCCGGCGCCCACGGTCAGCGCGCCGTACAGGTAGAGGTTGGAGTTGGCGCCCCAGAGCAGTTCCTCGAGCAGTGCCGACAGCGCCTTCGGCAAGCCTTGTCCGCCTAGCTGCACGTCCCCGGAGACCCCCAGCCAGCCGCCTTCGGCCAACGCCCGGAACGCCTGCTTGAAGCCCGATGGCGCGCTCACCCGGCCGTCCTGCCAGCGAGCGCCTTCGGCATCGCTGGTCTGGTACAGCGGCGCCATGACCTCCTTGGCCAGCTTGCCGCCCTCGGCCAGCACGGCTTCGGCGAGGGCCCGGTCGACGGCATCGAAGCCTTTCGTCCGCGCCCACTCTTCGTCGGCATGGAAGACGTCGAAGAGCACGAACTCCATGTCCTCGACCGGCGGCTCGTAGCGCAGCATCGTCGTTGATTCCTCTTACGTTGAGAACTGCCGCCCCGCAGCCGGTTGGCGCTGGCTTTCGCCGCTGGGCTTCGCTGAGTTCATGGCTGCATCTTAGCAAAGCAAGCCGCTGGCGATACCGACCATGGGCGTAGTCGCACGCGAACGGACAGAAATCTCGCACGCGCCAACGGGGCGATGTCGTTGGTTGCCACGCTGCCGAAGGCGCTATGGTTGCCCTCATGCGTATCGAAGAACTGCTTGCGGTCGGCGTCGAGCGGGGCGCGTCGGACCTGCACCTTGCCAGCGGGCTGCCGCCGCTGCTTCGCGTCCACGGCGACATCGAGCGGCTGGAACTGCCGCCGGTGCAGTCTCGGCAGATCGAAGAAGCCGTTGCCGCGTTGGCGCGGCAGCCGCTGCCGAGCGCGGAGCTGGACTTCTCCTTCGAGGTGGCGGGCCTCGCCCGCTTTCGCGCCAACGCGTTTCGCACCCACCGTGGCGCCGGCGCGGCGTTTCGCGTCGTGCCGGAGCGGGTGCCGAGCCTTGAAGAACTGGACATGGGACCGGTGTTCCAGAGCATCGCCGACGCCCGCCAGGGCCTGGTGCTGATCACCGGCGCCACCGGCAGCGGCAAGAGCACGACGCTGGCAGCGATGGTGGACTACATCAACGGCAGCCGCCGGCAGCACATTCTGACCATCGAAGAGCCCATCGAGTTCCTCCATCCCAGTCGCGGGTGTCTGGTGAATCAGCGGCAAGTGGGGCGCGACACCGAGAGCTTCGCCGCGGCGCTGAGGTCGGCGCTGCGCGAAGACCCGGACGTGATCCTCGTCGGCGAACTGCGCGACCTGGAGACCATTCGCCTGGCGCTGACCGCGGCGGAAACCGGGCATCTGGTGTTCGCCACGCTGCACACCGCTTCGGCGACGAAGACCGTCAACCGCATCGTCGATGTCTTTCCCGCCGGCGAGAAGGAAGTCATCCGCGCGGTGCTCTCGGAATCGCTGCAAGCGGTGGTCGCGCAGACCCTGGTGAAGCGGGTCGGCGGCGGGCGCGTCGCCGCGCACGAGGTCATGATCGCCACGCCGGCGCTGCGCCACCTGATCCGCGAGCACAAGGTGGCGCAGATGCAGTCCGTCCTGCAAACCTCGGCGGCGCTGGGGATGCAGACCCTCGATCAATGCCTGCAGCGTCTCGCCGCCAGCGGCGTCATCCCGGCCCTGCCGCCATCGCAAGCGCCGCGTTAGAGTTAGACTGCGGCATGGACTACGCAAAGCGCATCCAGGCTCTGCGCCGGGACATCGACCGAGCGCGTCGCCCGCGCCAGGCCGTGCGCCTGCTGGCGGTGGCGAAAACGCGCAGCGCCGCCGAGGTGGAAGCCGCCTACCGCGCCGGGCAGACGGAGTTCGGCGAAAACTACGTGCAGGAGGCGCTGGCGAAGACCACGGCGCTCGCGCACCTGGACATCCGCTGGCACTTCATCGGCGCCATCCAGTCCAACAAGACCCGCGACATCGCCCGCCACTTCCACTGGGTGCATACGCTGGACCGGCGCAGAATCGCCCGCCGCCTCGCCGCCGCCGCGCACCGCGACATCGACGTCTGCATTCAAGTGAACATCGACGACGAAGCGCAGAAGGCCGGCGCGGCCCCGCGGGACGTTCCGGCGCTCTTGGACGACGTTCGCCGCGAGCCTCGCTTGCGGCTGCGCGGCCTGATGACGATTCCCAAGCCCGACGGCGACGTTCGCGGGAGCTTCCGACGCACCCGGCAGCTGTTCGAGGCGCTTGCCCCGCAGGCCGGGGAACACTGGGACACGCTGTCCATGGGCATGTCCGCGGACTACGTCGTCGCCATCGACGAAGGCGCGACGATCGTGCGCATCGGCACGGCGATCTTCGGCCCGCGGCCCGCCAAGGTACCGCGGCCGTGACGCGGCGGATCGCCTTCATCGGCGGCGGCAACATGGCGCACGCCTTGGCAACCCGGCTCGCCGCCGCTGGTGCCGGCAGCATCGTGGTCGCCGAACCGGTTGCCGAACAACGCATGCGCTTCGCGCCGCCCATCGCCACCAGCGCCGACAATCTGGCCGCAGCGGCAGCAGCGGAGGTGGTGGTGCTGGCCGTCAAGCCGGGCGTCGTGGAACAGGTGGCGCGGCAGATCGCTCCGGTCGTCGGCAGACGGCTGGTGGTTTCCATCGCCGCCGGGGTGCCGATGGCGGCCATCGACGCATGGCTCGGCGGCGGCAAGCCCGTGGTGCGCGCCATGCCCAACACGCCGGCCCTGATGGGCGCAGGAATCAGCGGCCTGGCGGCGAATGCGGCAGTCCACGCGGAGCAGCGACAACTGGCGGAGTCCATTCTGGCGGCCGCCGGCGAGGTCGTCTGGTTCGAGACCGACGCGGACCTGGATGCTGTCACCGCGCTTTCCGGCAGCGGCCCGGCCTACTTCTTCTACGTCATCGAAGCGCTGGCGAACGCTGGGACGCAGCTGGGGCTTGCGCCGGATGTCGCCAAACGGCTGATCGTCGCCACCGCGGCCGGCGCGGCGGCGATGGCCGCGGCGGATGACCCCACCGAACTGCGCCAGCGCGTCACTTCGCCCGGTGGCACCACGCAGCGGGCGCTCTCTATACTTGCCGAACAGTCGCTGCCGGAAACCTTCTTGAAAGCCGTGCGTGGCGCCTTCGAGCGGTCCCGGGAACTGGCCCAGGAGTTTGGCAAGCATGAGTGACCCGCTGACGTTCGTCATCGCCTTCGTGCTCCGCGTAGCGG
This sequence comes from Candidatus Azotimanducaceae bacterium, assembly GCA_965199875.1. GTDB lineage: Bacteria > Pseudomonadota > Gammaproteobacteria > Pseudomonadales > Azotimanducaceae > VXYL01. The sequence goes on from OZ241346.1 coordinate 2,921,415, forward strand.
CGCTGATCTTCCTGCTGCGCTTCGTGCTGCAGGCGGTGCGGGCGAGCTTCTACAATCCTTTCTGCGAAGGCATCGCCAAGGTCACCGATCCGGTGCTGAAACCGTTGCGCGGCGTCCTTCGGCCCTACAAGAACCTGGACTTCGCCTCCTTCGGCATGGCCTGGCTGGCGCATGTGGCAGTGGTCGCCATCCACGTCTGGGCCAACGACTTGCCGATGCACTGGCTGTTCGCGCTGAACGACTCGCTGCACACGACCTTGAGCTGGATCGTCAACATCTTCATCGCCGCCATCGTCGTCACCATCGTCATGAGCTGGCTGGCGCCGGGGGTCTATTCGCCGGCCGCGTCCATCGCCCAGGAAATCGCCGAGCCGCTGCTGGCGCCGTCGCGCAAACTGCTGCCGCCGCTGGCCGGCCTGGACCTGTCGCCGATGATCACCATCCTGGCGCTGTACTTGATTCAGGGCTTCGTGCTCGACGGCCTGCTGCCCTATCGACTGTGGCCCGGTTGAAGGAGGCCGCTTCCTCGGCCGGTTCGGTAGGCATTGTCGAGCCGCAGGTCGCGCGCTACGACCAGCCGCTGGCCTTGCAGTGCAAGGAGCAGCTGCCCGGCTTCGAACTGATCTACGAAACCTACGGCACGCTGAATGCCGCACGCTCCAACGCCGTGCTGGTCTGCCACGCGCTGTCCGGCGATCACCACGCGGCCGGCTACCACTCGGCGAAGGATGCCAAGCCAGGCTGGTGGGACCACTGCATCGGCCCCGGCAAGCCCATCGACACCGGCAAGTTCTTCGTCGTCGGCATGAACAACCTCGGCGGCTGCGGCGGCAGCACCGGGCCGCTGTCCATCAATCCGGCGAGCGGCCAGCCCTGGGGGGCGCGCTTTCCCGCGGTGACGGTGAAGGACTGGGTGCGCAGCCAAGCGATGCTCGCCGACACCTTGGGCATCGAGCGCTTTGCCGCGGTGATCGGCGGCAGCCTGGGCGGCATGCAGGCTTTGCAATGGGCCATCGACTTTCCGCAACGGGTCGCCCACGCCGTCGTCATCGCCGCCGCGCCGAAGCTGTCGGCGCAGAACATCGCCTTCAACGAAATCGCCCGCCAGGCCATTCTGGCGGACCCGGACTACCTGGAAGGACGCTACTTCCAAGCCGACAAGCGGCCGCGCAAGGGGCTGATGCTGGCGCGGATGCTCGGCCACGTCACCTACCTCTCCGACGACGGCATGGGCGAGCGGTTCGGGCGCGAGCTGAAGTCCGGCGATGTGGGCCTGGCGCAGGACGTGCAGTTCCAGGTGGAGAGCTATCTGCGCTATCAAGGCACCTCGTTCTCGAACCGCTTCGACGCCAATACCTACCTGCTGATGACTAGGGCGCTGGACTACTTCGATCCGGCGCTGGAGTTCGGCGGCGATCTGGTGCGCGCCCTGGGCGGCGCCTCGGCGAGATTTCTGGTGCTGTCCTTCAGTTCGGACTGGCGCTTCTCTCCGGGGCGATCCGAAGAAATCGTCAATGCGCTCATCGAGGCGCGCAAGGACGTGGCCAGCGCCACCATCGAGTCGCCCCACGGCCACGACTCCTTCCTGCTGCCGAACGAGCGCTACTTCGACGTGCTTGGCGGCTACCTGGACGGAGCGGCAGCGTGAGGCGCGACCTGGAGATCATCGCCGCGCTGGTGAACCGCGGCGCCCGGGTGCTCGACCTCGGCTGCGGCGACGGCGAACTGCTCCGCTACCTCACCTCGCACAAGGACGTCAACGGCTACGGCGTGGAGAAGGGCGCGGCCGAGATCAGCGCCTGCGTGCGCGCCGGGGTCAACGTCGTCGAACACGACCTGGATCAAGGCTTGAGCCGCTTCCCGGACGACAGCTTCGACATGGTGGTGATGACGCAGACGCTGCAAGCCGTGACGGCGCCCTCGAACCTGCTCGACGAAATGCTGCGCATCGGCGAGGAGTGCGTGGTGACCTTTCCCAACTTCGGCCACTGGCGCTGCCGGCTTCAGCTGGCCACCCGCGGGCGCATGCCGGTGGCCCGCCATCTGCCGCACCAGTGGTACGACACGCCGAACATCCACCTGTGTACCTTCCGCGACTTCGAGCAGCTGGCCAGGGCCAAGGGGCTCAGCATCGTCGATCGCTTCGTGGTGGACGACGCGACCGACCCGGCAGCGCACTCCGGCAACGCGCCCCCGACGGCGAAGCCCGGCGACGCCGAGCGCGCGCGCCAGCCGTTCGCGGGGAGCGGCTTCACCAACCGCTTTCCGAACCTGTTCGGCACCACCGCCTTCTATCGGCTTGGGCGGGCGCGGCCATGAGCGGCAAGGTCTGCGCCGTGGCGCTGCTGTGCCTGGCCGCCGCGTCCACCTCGGCCGAGCAGTTCAAGACCTTTGGCGCTTGGCGGGTCCACTACATCGCCTTCAACGCCTCGCTGCTGTCGCCGGAAGTGGCGCGGCGCCACGGCATCGTTCGCGGCCGCAACAAGGGCGTGGTCAACATCAGCGTCGTCGGCGCTTCCGGCCACGCCGAGCGCATCGGCGCGGAAGGCGCGGTCGGCGGGCGCTTCCTCAACCTGCTGAACCAGTCCACGGCGCTCGAGTTCCGCGAAGTCGAAGACGCCGGCACCGTCTACTACCTGGCGGCCTTCGACTTCGAGGACGCCGAGACGCTGCGCTTCCAGATCGAACTGAAGCTGCCCGGCCACGGCGCGGCGACGCTGCGCTTCCAGCAGCCTCTCTACTACCCGGCGTACTGAGCTCGGTGAGCCGTCGAGTCGTCGTGGCCTCCGGCAATCGCGGCAAGGTGCGCGAACTGGCCGCGGCGCTCGACCACCTTGGCTGGCAGCTGGTGGCGCAGCGCGAACTCGGCATCGACGGTGCGCCGGAGACCGCGTCGACGTTCGTGGAAAACGCCTTGGCCAAGGCCCGCCACGCAGCCGCCGCGTCGGGCCTCGCGGCCATCGGCGACGACTCCGGCCTTGTGGTTCCGGCGCTGGACGGCGCTCCGGGAATCCGCTCGGCGCGCTACGCCGGCGACGACTCCGACGACGCTCGGAACAACGCCAAGCTGGTCGAGGCGTTGGCGGCTGTGGAGGATCGCTCTGCCTATTTCTTCTGCGCATTGGTACATCTGTCGGCGGCCGACGATCCGGTGCCCACCATCGCCACGGCGCGCTGGCCGGGCAGCATCCTCGCCACGCCCAAGGGCAACGGGGGCTTCGGCTACGATCCGCACTTCTTCGTCGCAGACCTTGGCAAGACCGCCGCCGAACTGTCGCTGGCGGAGAAGAACCGCCTGTCGCATCGGGGCCGGGCCTGTCGTCGTCTGGCGGCGCTGCTTGGCGAGAAACGGTGAACGCCGCCTTGCCGAGCCGGCCCAAGGCCGCGGTGCCGGTGGGCGTCTACTTCCACTTCCCCTGGTGCGTTCGCAAGTGCCCGTACTGCGACTTCAACTCCCATCCGCTGCGCGGCACATTGCCCGAGGACGACTACCTGGCGGCGCTGCTCGCCGACTTGCGCGCCGACTGCGAGCGCTTCGGCGTCGGCAAGGCGCAAACGGTGTACTTCGGCGGTGGCACGCCCAGCCTGTTCTCGCCGCCGATCTTTCGCCGGCTGCTGAACGAAGTACCGGGCGACGTCGAGGAAGCGACGCTGGAAGCCAACCCGGGCGCGTTGGAACACGGCGACTTCCGCGCCTATCGGCAGGCGGGCGTGACGCGGGTGTCCCTGGGCGCCCAGTCCTTCGATGCGGCGCAGCTCAAGCGCCTGGGACGCATTCACGACGCCAGCGCCAGCCGCGCCGCGGCCGCCGAAGTCGCCAAGACCGGTTTCGCCAGCTTCAACATCGACCTGATGTACGGCCTGCCCGGCCAAGGCGTGCCGCAGGCGCTCTGCGACCTCGAAGAGGCCATCCGCCTGGAACCTTCGCATCTCTCCTGGTATCAGCTGACCGTAGAGGCGAAGACCGAGTTCGCCCGGCAACCGCCAACGAATCTGCCGGACGCGGAGCAAGCCGTTGCGATCGAAGACGCCGGCCTGGAGCTGCTGGCCCGGCACGGCTATCGGCGCTACGAAGTATCCGCCTTCGCCCGCCCCGGCCACGAGTGCCGGCACAACCTGAACTACTGGACCTTCGGCGACTACCTGGGCATCGGCGCCGGCGCGCATGGCAAGCGCAGCGTCGACGGGGAGATTCTGCGCACCGTCAAACCGGCTTCGCCGCGTCTCTATCTGCGCGGCGAACCGGCGCGGCTGCGCAACGTGCCGCTGCAAGAGCAGGCGACCGAGTTCATGCTGAACGTCCTGCGTCTTGCCGACGGCGTGCCCCGAGCCCTGTTCGCAGAACGAACCGGGCTGGACTTCGACGCGGTTTCCGGGACGGTGCAGGAACTGATCGACTGGGGGCTGATGCGCCCGGACCGGCTGGCGCTGACCCCCCGCGGCTGGCGCCAGCTCGATGGCGTGGTAGCGCGGTTCCTGCAGCAGCCGCGGGCGTCGCCTGCCGGGAGCGCCGGCTGATCACCGATCGATGGGTGGCGTTCGACGGATGCGCCGATAGTTCAAGTCCGACACCGTGCGGCCGGCGTTCAGCGCCTTGTTCTCGAACGGCGTCGGCGGGCGCAAGGGCGAACGGGGAGCGTCGCCGCCGTCGAGGAGCGGCGTGCTGGCGAGAATGCAGCGCATCTGTTCCGCGTAGTCGCGGCAGTCCGTCGCCAGCGCCATCTCGCCACCCGTTTCCAGGCAGGCAGCGGCACAGGCTGCGAACTCCTCGTTCACAAGGCGCCGCTTGCGGTGTTTCTTCTTCGGCCAAGGGTCCGGGAAGAACACGTTGATCTGGCGGACGGAAGCGTCTTGCAGCTTCTGCAGCAGGCCGAGCGCGTCGCAGTGCGCGACGCGAACGTGCGCCAGCTCCTCGCGTTCGCAGGCCAGCATCAGCGCGCCGATGCCGGGCCGGTAGACGTCGACGCCGAGGCAGTTCCAGGAGGGACGGCGCTTGGCCAGCTCGACCAGGGCGCTGCCGTTGCCAAAGCCGATTTCGATGGCGAGCGGCGCTTGGCGGCCGAACGCCTGGCGCCAGAAGTCGGCGTCGAGGCGCGCTGCGGGGTCGATCAGGTACTTCGGCAGCAGTTCGTCGAGAGCACGAGCCTGGGCGGCGGTGGTACGGCCGCGGTGGCGAATGTAGACGGGATTCGCCACCGGGCGTTCGTGGGGAGTGTTGGGGAAACCGTCGGCGGCGTGACGTCCGGCCCTGCTGCTTGCTTGGTGTCCGGCGACGCCTAGGCCGCCACGGCTTCCATGTGCTTGCGCAGCTTCTTCATGGCGTTGCGTTCGAGTTGGCGGATGCGTTCCGCGGACACGCCGTACTGCTCGGCCAGTTCCATCAGCGTCTTCTTGTCGTCGCGCAGCCAGCGCGCCTCGAGGATGTCGCGGCTGCGCTCGTCCAGGGTGCCGATGGCCTTGGCCAATCGACGCGAAGCGACGTCGGCAGCGTCTTCTTCGGCAACCAGCTCCATGGGGTTCGAGTGCGCGGCTTCCAGATAGTGCGCCGGCGCCGGCAGCGCGGGTTCGTCGTCGTCCGGCGCGCCGTCGAAGGCCAGGTCGTGGGCGGCCATGCGGCCTTCCATGCGCGTGACTTCGGCCGGCGACACGCCCAGGTCCGCGGCGATGGCCTTGGTTTCGGCGTCGTTCAGCCAGCCGAGCTTCTTCTTATTGCCGCGCAGGTTGAAGAACAGCTTGCGTTGCGCCTTGGTGGTGGCGACTTTGACGATGCGCCAGTTGCGCAGGATGAACTCGTGCATTTCGGCTTTGATCCAATGCACGGCGAAGGACACCAGGCGCACGCCGTAGTTCGGATCGAAGCGCCGCACGGCCTTCATCAGCCCGACGTTGCCCTCTTGGATGAGGTCTGCCTGGGAGAGGCCGTAGCCGGAGTAGCCGCGGGCCAGGTGGACGACGAAGCGCAGATGGCTGAGCACCAGTTCCCGGGCCGCGTCCAAGTCGTTCTCGCAGTAGAAGCGAGCTGCCAGTTCGGACTCTTCCTCGGGCGTCAGCACGCGGAAGGCGTTGACGGTTTGAATGTAGGTTTCCAAGTCGCGGCCTGGCGACAGGCTTGCGACGGAGAGCACGTTGGTTCCCATCTCTCTCAACCTCCTTTGCTCATGCTGCTCATGCTCAAGCTCTGGCGTCCACCAGGTTCGCCATGCTTGCTGCTGTTGACCGCAGTTTAGCACTCGAGTTCCGAGACTGCTAACGCTTGCCGCCGGCCGGAGCCCGCCTAGACGAACGTCAGCTCCTTCAAGCGCTGGTTCGAGGCGAAGACGGCGCCCAGCACGCCCAGCACCGCGCCCGTGGTCAGCATCGCTGCGATGAACGTGGGGTCGAAGCCGGCCAGTTTCAAGTCGCCGCCGTAGCTTGCGAACAGCCGTTGCAGCGGGTTCTCCAGCCAGATCAGCATCAACGACACCAGCATCGCCGCGGCGACCGCGCCGCCAACGCCGTAGATGGCGCCCAGATAGAGAAAGGGGCGGCGCATGGCGCGGCGGTTGGCGCCGACCAGGGTCAGCACTTGCAGCTCGGCCAGGCGCGCCTCGACGGCAAGCCGAATCGATGCCGAAACCACCAGCATGGCGCCCAGACCCAGGAGCACGGCGACGATCCACGACAGCCGTTCGACGACGGCGCGAATGGCCGCCAAGCGTTCCAGCCAGGTCTTCTCGACGACGACGTCCTCCACCGCCTCGTCGTCCCGAATGCGCTTCGCCAGCAGTTGCACACGCGCCGTTGGCACGTCGTCGGCGAGGACGACGCGCAGCGTTGCCGGCAGCGGGTTGCTGCCCAGCAAGGCCAGCGCTTCGGACGCTCCGGCTTGGCGGCTGAACTCATCCAGGGCTTGTTCGGGGGTCGTCAGCCGCACGCCGTCGACATCGCGGTTCTTCGCCAGACGCTCGGCCAGCGCGGACGCGGCTTCGTCGTCGCCGTCCACGCGGAAGTACACCGACAGGCCAGCCGCCCCGCGCCAGTCGCCAGCGGCCCTGGCCAAGTTGATTTCCAGCAGGTACAGCGCCGCTGGCAAGGCCAGGGCGATGCCGATCAGCAGCCACACCAGCAGCGTGTAGCCAAGGCGCCCGGAGACGAAGCCGAAACTGTCCCGGGCGACGCGGCGATGCTCGCGCAGCCAAGCGCCCCAGGGCCGCCGTTCGGCGGGCCAGATGTCCACCGGCTTCGGGCTACGGGGCATCTTGCAAGCCCTCGGCCGCGGGCCTCGGCGGGGCGCTGTCCGCGACGACGGCGCCACTGGCCAGTTCGACGATGCGGCAACCCATCGCCGCGATCAGCGCCGTATCGTGGCTGGCGACGATCACCGTCGCGCCAACGTCGTTGAATTGCCGAAACAGGCCCATCACGTTGGCGGACAGCGTCGGGTCGAGATTGCCGGTGGGTTCGTCGGCCAGCAGCACCTTCGGACGATTGACGATGGCGCGGGCGATGCCCACGCGCTGCCGCTCGCCAACCGAGAGGTGGCGCGGCAGCAGCGCTTCCTTGTCCAGGAGCCCGACGGTGGACAGCGCCGCCCGCGCCCGGCGGCCGGTTTCCCGCTCGCGCATGCCGGCCACCCGCAGCGGCAGGGCGACGTTCTCGAAGACGCTGCGGTTGGCCAGCAGATGGTGCTCCTGGAAAACCACGCCGAGGTGGGTGCGATAGCCGGGCAGATGGCGTCGTGGCAGCCGGCCGATGTCCACGCCGTTCACCAGAATGCGCCCGCGAGTGGCGGTTTCCAGACGCAGCAGCAGTTTCAGAAAGGTGCTTTTGCCGGCGCCGGAGTGCCCGCTCAAGAACACCATCGAACCCGCTTCGATGGCGAGGGAAACGTCGCGCAGCGCTTCGACGCCACTGTCGAAACGCTTGACGACGTGTTGGAACTCGATGCCTGCCATTGCCTTGACGCGGGTCTAGGAGTCGCCGCCGGCCAGCATGGCGTCGACGAAGGACTGCGGTTCGAAGGGCTGGAGATCGTCGATGCCCTCGCCGACGCCGACGAAGTACACCGGCAGCGGATGCGCTTGGGCGATGGCCAGGATCACTCCAGCCTTGGCGGTGCCGTCGAGCTTGTTCAAGGCCAGGCCGGTCACCCCTACGGCCTTGTCGAACTCCGCCACCTGCGACAAGGCGTTCTGGCCAACGCCGGCGTCGAGCACCAGCAGCACTTCGTGGGGCGCTCCGGCGCCAAGCCGCGAGGCCACGCGTTTGATCTTGCGCAGCTCGTCCATCAAGCCCACCTTGGCCTGCAAGCGCCCTGCGGTGTCGGCCAGCACCACGTCGACGCCCCGGGCGCGCGCCGCCTTCACGGCGTCGAAGATCACCGAAGCGCTGTCGGCGCCCTGGCCCTGGGCGACCACCGGAACGTCGTTGCGCGCTCCCCACTCGCCAAGCTGCTCCACCGCGGCGGCGCGAAAGGTGTCTCCGGCGGCGAGCAGCACGGAGTGGCCGTCGCGGCCCAGCTGCCGGGCGAGTTTGCCGATCAGCGTCGTCTTGCCGACGCCGTTGACGCCGACCACCAGCACCACGCAGGGACGCTGGCCGCCAACGGCGAACGGTTGTGCCGCGCCTTGCAGAATGCCCAGCAGTTCGCGCCGCAAGGCACCGTGCAAAGCAGTGGTACTGGCCAGTTCGCGCCGCGTGACGCGGCCCTTCAGCGCCTCCATGATGCGTTCCGTGGCGGCCACGCCGGCATCGGCGACCAGCAGGCTGGTTTCGAGTTCTTCGAGCACCTCTTCGTCGATGACCCGCTCGCCAAGCAGAAGGTCGCCGATGCCGCTTGCCACTTGGCGGCGGGTCTTGGCGAGGGATCGATTGAGCCGCGACCAGAGGGACCGCTTCTGCGGTGCCCCGGCCGGCGCTTGCCCGTCGTCGTCCCGCATGGGGTTCTTCACCTCGCTTACCATCCGCGGATGCCGCGTGCGCATCCGCAAGCCCGTCGCGTTCGCATTATCGGCGGTAAGTGGAAGGGGCGAAAGCTCCCCGTCGCCGCCGGCGTTCGCCCCACGCCCAACCGGGCCCGCGAAACGCTGTTCAACTGGCTGCTGCCGAACTTGCCCGGCGCCCGCGTGCTGGACTTGTTCGCCGGCAGCGGCGCACTGGGATTCGAGGCGCTGTCCCGGGGCGCCGCCCACGCCACCTTCGTGGAGCGCGACCGGCAAACCGCGCGGCTCCTGGTCGAACAGCGAGACCTGCTGAACGCCGACGCCACGGTGGTGCAGGCGGAAGCGCTGCACTGGCTGGCGCAAACGCCGGCGCCGCGCTGGGACGTGGTCTTTCTCGATCCGCCGTTCGGCGCGGAAGTACTCGAGCCGGCGCTGGCGCTGGCAATGGACAGGCTCGCTCCCGACGGCGAGGTCTACGTGGAGTCCACGCCCCACGGCTTCGACGCCGTGGCCGGTCTGCCGCTTCTCGCGGCCAGCCGCAGCGCCGATGCCGGCGCCGTGCGCTACGGCTTGCTGCGCCGGGCGAAGGCCTTGGACGCCTAGGCTTCGATGCCGAGCTCCGCGATCTTGCGCGTCAGCGTGTTGCGTCCCCAGCCGAGCAGGCCGGCGGCTTCGCGCTTGCGCCCGCCGGTGTGCTGCAGGGCGACGCGGATCGCCGTTGCCTCGAAGGCCGGGGTGGCTTCGTCGAGGATGCTGGCGTCGCCGCTGCGCAGTTTCTCCTGCGCCCAGGCAGCCAGCGCCTCCTGCCAGTCGTCGTCGGTCCTGCTCGCCTCGCCGCGCAGCTCGGCGGGCAGATCGTCCACATGTACTTCGCGCCCGGGCGCCATTACCGTCAGCCAGCGGCAGGTGTTCTCCAGCTGGCGGACGTTGCCCGGCCACCTGAGGGCGCGCAGCCGGTCGAGGGTTTCCGGACGCAGCACCTTGCGTTCGCCGCCCAGCTCCTCGGCGGCCGTGGCGAGGAAGTGTTCGACCAGCAGCGGAATGTCCGATCGCCGCTCGGCCAGCGTCGGCACGTGGACGCGGATGACGTTCAGGCGGTGGTAGAGATCTTCGCGGAACCTTCCCTCCGCCACCAGCGCCTGCAGGTCGCGATGGGTGGCGGTGATGATGCGCACGTCCACGCGGACGCTGCTGCGCCCGCCGACGCGAAAGAACTCGCCCTCCGCCAGCACCCGCAGCAGCCGGGTTTGCGCCTCGCCCGGCATGTCGCCGATTTCGTCCAGGAACAGAGTGCCGCCATTGGCCTGCTCGAAGCGGCCGATGCGCCGTTCGCTGGCGCCGGTGAACGCGCCGCGCTCGTGGCCGAACAGTTCCGTCTCGATGAGGTCGCTGGGAATGGCCGCCATGTTCAGTGCCACCAGGGCGTTCTTGGCGCGCGGGCTGTGCCGATGCAGCGCTCTGGCCACCAGTTCCTTGCCGGTTCCCGAAGCGCCTTCGATCATCACCGTGATGTTGGACTGCGCCAAGCGGCCGATGGCGCGGAACACCTCCTGCATCGCCGGCGCCTGGCCGATGATGTCGGTGGCGCTGCGGCTGGCCGCTGGCGCACTGCGTTCCGGCTGCTCCTGCCGCAGCAGCACGGCGCGGCGCACGGTGGCTACCGCGTCGTCCACGTCGAAGGGCTTGGGGAGGTACTCGAAGGCGCCGGCCTGGTAGGCGCCGACCGCGCTTTCGAGGTCCGAGTGCGCGGTCATGACGATGACCGGCAGCAGCGGATGTTCTTCGGACAGCCGGGCGAGCAGCTCGAGGCCGTCCGGTCCGGGCATGCGGATGTCGGTAACCACCGCATCGGGCGTTTCGACCGACAGGCGGCGCAGCGCCGCCGCGCCGTTGTCGAAGGACTCGGTGGCGAAGCCCGCCTGGGCGAGTGCGCGTTCGAGCACCCAGCGGATGGCGCCGTCGTCGTCGACGATCCACACCCGTTCAGCCAACGTCCACCTCCGCTGCCGGTTCGGCTTGCCTCGCCTGATCGTGCTTGGGCTTCCCGATGCGCTGGATCGGCAGGTAGAAGGAGAACAGCGTCCTGCCCGGCTCGCTTTCGCATTCGACGATGCCCTGGTGCTGGGCGATGATCGTCTGGGTGATGGCGAGGCCGAGGCCGGAGCCGTCCGGGCGACCGCTGATCATCGGGTAGAAGATCCGCTCGGCGACGTCCGCCGGAACGCCGGGGCCGTTGTCGATGAAGTCGACGTTGGCCACCAGCCGATGCCGGGTGGTACCGATGGTGAACTGGCGCAGCACCCGGGTGCGCAGTTCGATGACCGGGGCGGCAGTTTCGCGCAGCGCCTGCGCGGCGTTGACCAAGACGTTCAGCGTCGCCTGCACCAGCTTCTCGAAGTCCGCCTGCACCTCCGGCAGGCTGGGGTCGTAGAAGCGCCTGAAGGCGATGCGCGAGGTGTGCTCGGCGTCGAGCAGCTTCACCACCCGTTCGATGACGTGGTGCAGGTTCACCGGCGCCGGATTCGTCCTGCCGTTCGGCCCGAGGATGCGGTCGACCAGGTTCCGCAGCCGGTCGGCTTCGGCGATGATCACCGACGTGTACTCGCGCTGTTCGGCGGTCGCCAGCTGCCGGTGCAGCAGTTGCGCGGCGCCGCGAATGCCGCCCAGCGGATTCTTCACCTCGTGCGCCATGCCCCGGGCCAGTTTGCGCGTCGTCTCCTGCAACGACACGTGGCGCTCGTCGCGGCCGATGCGGATGAAGCGGTCGAGGCGCTGGAACTCGATCAGCAGTTCCGTCTCGGAAAGCGGCGAAATGGAGTAGTTGACGCGCACCGTGCTGTCCTGGACGTGCAAGGACACTTCGCGCTTGGTGAACGGCGCACCGCTTTCGAGCACCCGTCGCAGCGCTTGGGAGCTGGCGTGGGCATCGCGCAGCAGTTCGTCCACCGGCATGCCGATGGCGCGCGAGCTGCTGCGCCCGAACAGGGACTGGCCGGATTGATTCAGGTAGGTGATGCGAAACAGCCCGTCCGCCGCCCCCTGCGCGACCGCAACGGCGATGTTGAGCTGGTCGAGAATGTCCCGGTACGTGGCCACCGGCGTGGAGTGAAGCAAAAACCGTTCCACGAAGCGCAGCGCGTTGCCGCTGAACCCCGCCATCGGCTTTGGCAAACGAGATGCAAGCGCCATGATGCACCACTATAGGGCGCAACTCCAAAGGTGGTCAATTTTGGGGCACTTGCGTTGTAGGTGTGTTTTGTGGATGGGCGGGCGAGGGGAGGGGCACCCATGCCGCTTAGTTTGCCGCCATTGTCCAGATAGTGCGGCGGGCAAGACGCGGTGTGGCCAGTAAAGTTGGCCTAGCAACCTGCCAGTCGGTATTCGCGCTCGGTCGGTGTATTGCCAGCGTCGACGATCTCCAACAGTCTCCGCATAGCCTCGGCTTGACGGCGAGAAATGACATCCGCTTGCTCTGCCGCGCCTCTCTCTTTGGCCTCAGCCAGCTCGTCGGGGATGCAGCGCTCTAGCAACGCGAACTCCGGCTCATCATCCGAATACTCCCACGCAACCGTGAACGGGGTGACGGAGCACCCCGCCAAAGTTGCGACGACGAGAGCTACTACCGCTCTACGCATGAACCACCGAGGTCGCCGGAAGTACGGGCTGTAGGACCCTACCATAGTGGCGCGGGAACGGCGACGGATTATGATCCGCAGCGCGTAGAACGCCGCAAAGGGCGAGTCCTAACGACATGCCGGCAAGCGAGCAGCAGCCAAGCCAGGGCGGACCGGTGATCGAGGTTCGCGCCATCCACAAGAACTACCGCATGGGCGCGGAGACCATCCGTGCGCTGAACGGCGTCGACTGCACGATCCGCGCCAACGAGTACGTGGCGGTGATGGGGCCGTCCGGGTCCGGCAAGTCGACGCTGATGAACATCATCGGCTGCCTGGACCGTCCGTCCGACGGCGAGTACTGGCTGTCCGGCGAGAACGTCTCCAACTTCAACGACCGGCATCTCGCCAGGGTGCGCAATCGACGCATCGGCTTCGTCTTCCAGACCTTCAATCTGCTGCCCCGGGCCAGTGCTCTGCAAAACGTCGAAGTGCCGCTGATGTACGGTGGCGTTGGACGCCGGGAACGGCGCAGCAGGGCGCGCGAAGCGCTGCGCCGGGTTGGCCTTGGCGACCGTGTGGCGCATCGCCCCAGCGAGCTGTCCGGCGGTCAGCGGCAGCGCGTCGCGGTCGCCCGGGCCTTGGTGAACGAACCGGACATCCTGCTCGCCGACGAGCCGACTGGCAACCTTGACAGCCGCACCGGGCAGGACATCATGGAGCTGTTCGGTTCGCTGCACGGCGGCGGCCAGACCATCATCCTCGTCACCCACGAGCCGGACGTCGCCGCACGCGCCGAACGCCACCTGCATCTGCGCGACGGCGTCGTCACCGAGGACTACGCAAATCCAAGCACCGCGTCGCCCATCGCGCGACGGTAAACGCAGAGGTCAAGCGCCATGGAATCTCGAAACGCAAGACGCCAGATTCGCCGCCGCCGGTGGCGGTGGCCAATACCGAGCGTGGCAGCAACGATCGGCCTCTCGATCGTCGCTGGCTGCGATCGGCTCGACGAGTATCTGGCGGAGGCCGACGCCGAGGAGCAGCCCGCCGCGCTGTACCAGAAGGTGCCGGTGGAACGGCGCAACATCGTCGTCGCGGTGGACGCCGCCGGCATCGTCGAACCGCTGACCACCGTCGAGGTGAAGTCCAAGGCGTCGGGAGAAATACTGTCGCTGCCGGTGGACACCGGCGATCACGTCGAAGCCGGCACCCTGCTGGCAAGCATCGACCGGCGCGTGCTGAACAACTCCCTGCAGCTGGCGAAGGCGAACCTGGACGTCGCCCGGGCGCAGCTGGCCAACGCCGAATCCTCGCTGGAGCGGGTGACCCGGCTCTACCAGCAGGAGTCCCTGTCGAAGTCGGACTGGGAACGCTCGAACCTGGAACATGCGACGGCGAGATCCGAAGCCGTGCGCGGCGAAATCCAGGTCGAAAACGCCGAGATCCAGCTGGAGGATGCGCAGGTGCTGTCGCCGATCACCGGCACGGTCATCGAACGCCTGGTGGAACAGGGACAGGTGATCTCCTCGCCGATGGGCGACGTCGGCGGCGGCACGATGCTCATGAAGATGGCCGATCTATCGCATGTGCAGGTGCGAATGCTCGTGGACGAGATCGACATCGGCAAAGTGCGTCCGGGCGAGAACGCCAGCGTCAGCGTCGCCGCCTACCCCAGTCGTCCGTTCCAAGGCGCGGTGGTGAAGGTGGAGCCCCAGGCCGTGGCGCAGCAGAACGTGACCATGTTCCCGGTGCTCATCGACATCGACAACCGCGAAGGGCTGCTGAAACCGGGCATGAACGCCGAAGTCGAGGTGCTGATCGCCCGACGCATGGACGTGCCCACGGTTCCGAACGCCGCCCTGCGCACCTGGGACGACGTCTTTGCCGCCGGCGACGTGCTCGGCCTTGGCCGCGCCGAGGTGCAGCGCATGTTGGAAGCGGCGCCGCGTCCGCCGGCCCGCGAGGGCGACTCGCCGCCGGCCGTCGAGCGCCCGGCGGGGCTCGATCGCGAACGTCTGCGCGCCATCTTCATGAAGATGCGCAACGGCGAGACGCTGAGCGACGAGGAACGGCAGCTCGCCCAGGAGGCGCGGCGTCGCCGGGAGGCAGGCGGGCGCGGCGGCCCCGGCGGCCGCTCGGCAGCCAGGCGCGGCGCTCGCAGCGCTTCGGTGGACAGCCAGTTCGGCGGCGACTTTCTGATCTTCGCCATGCGCGACGGCAGCCCCGAGGCGTTGCGCGTGCGCACCGGCATTACCGATCTCGACTACGCCGAGGTGGTCTTCGGTCTCGACGACGGCGACGAAGTGCTGCTCTTGCCAAGCGCCTCCCTGGTGCGCTCCCAGGAGAGTTTCCAGCGCCGCATCAGCAGCAGAATGGGCATCCCCGGGCTGCGCAGCAACTCCGCTGGCAGGGCCGCCGGACGCTAGCGCCGTGTCCTTGGTCGAGACCATTCGAGTCGCGCTCGAGTCCATCGTCGCCAATCTGCTGCGTTCGAGCCTGACGATGCTCGGCATCGTCATCGGCATCGCCGCGGTCATCACGATGGTGGCCTTGGGCAGCGGCGCCCAGCGCGCCGTGGACGAACAGATCGAGAGCCTCGGCGCGCGGGTGCTGTCGGTGATGCCGGGGCAGTCGTTCTTCCGCGGCGTGGCGACGGAGAGCCGCGCTTCGCTGACCGTGGACGACTACGAGGCGCTGCGCCGGGACGCGCCGCTGCTCGCCGAGGTGGTGCCGGAACTCGGCTATGGACGGCAGATCAAGTTCGGCAACAAGAACCTGCGCCATACCATCAACGGCACCACGGAAAACTATCCGCGAGTGCATCGCCTGCAGCTGGCGCACGGGCGGATGTTCACCGCCGGGGACATCGCCGCCAAGCGCCGAGTGGCGGTGCTCGGCGCGGAAATACCCGCCAATCTCGAGTTGGAGGCGGAGCAGCTGATCGGCCGGACGCTGTTCATCAGCCGCATACCGTTCGAGGTCGTCGGCGTGTTCGACGAAGTGGGCGCTCGCTTCGGCCCGAACCCCGACGACGACGTGTTCATACCCATTTCCACCGCCGAACTGCGCGTCTTCGGCAGCGACCGGCTGCGCGGCCTGTCGGCGCAAGTGGCCGAGGGGGTGTCGTTGGAGATGGGCATGGTGGACATCGAGCGGGTGCTGCGCCGCGAGCACAAGATCCGCGCTGGCGAAGACAACGACTTCATGATCATGAACCGCCGCCAGTTCATCGACATGGCGGCGGCATCGACGGAGATCTTCGCCGTGCTGCTTGCTGGCATCGCCGGCGTCAGCCTGCTGGTGGGCGGCATCGGCATCATGAACATCATGCTGGTGTCGGTGACCGAACGCACCCGGGAAATCGGCGTGCGCAAGGCGCTCGGCGCCACGCGCTTCAACATCCTGCTGCAGTTCGTCATCGAAGCGCTGACCATCGGAGCGCTTGGCGGCCTGCTGGGCATCGCGCTGGGCGCCGGCGGCGCCTGGATGTTCACCACGGTCGCCGGATTCAACGTCTTCATCTCGGTCGATGCGGTGCTGCTGGCGGTGCTGTTCAGCGTCGGCGTCGGGCTGTTCTTCGGCATCTGGCCAGCGCGCCGGGCGGCGCAGCTGGATCCCATCGAGGCGCTTCGCCACGACTGACGGCGCCGGCCCCCAGACCCTCGCGCACTGCCTCGGACGGTTCGCCGTTTCAGTAGGAACGCGGCAGGCCCAGGACGTGCTCGGTGACGTAGTTCAGCACCATTTCCTGGGAAATGGGCGCGATGCGCTGCAGGCGGGCTTCGCGCCAGTAGCGTTCGACGTGGAACTCCTTGGCGTAGCCGAAGCCGCCGTGGGTCTGCACGGCCTGGTCGGCGGCCTGGAAGCAGGCGTCCGCGGCCAGCCACTTGGCCATGTTGGCTTCGGCGCCGCAGGGTCGGTCGTTGTCGATCAGCCAGGACGCCTTGCGGATCATCAACTCCGCCGCGTCCAGGCGCATCTGCGCTTCGCCGAGTGGAAACGAGACGCCCTGGTTCATGCCGATGGGCCGGTCGAACACCACGCGCTCGTTGGCGTAGCGCACCGCCCGGCGCATCGCCGCGCGGCCGATGCCCAGGGCTTCGGAAGCGACGAGGATGCGTTCGGCGTTCAAGCCGTCGAGCAGATAGCGAAAGCCCCTGCCTTCTTCGCCTACCCGGTCGGTGACGTGGACCGGCAAGTCGTCGTAGACCACTTCGCAGGTGGCGACGGCGTTGCGCCCGACCTTGTCGATGGGCGAAATGGCGACTTCCGGGCGCTGGATTTCCGCCAGCAGCAAGGTCATGCCGGCGGTGCGCTTCGCCACGCTGTCCCGGGGCTCGGTGCGCACCAGCAGCAGCACGCGCTCGGAGTCCAGCGCCTTGGTCGTCCACACCTTGCGCCCGCGCACGACGTAGTAGTCGCCTTCGCGCCGCGCCGTGGTCTTGATGGAGGTGGTGTCGGTGCCGGCGTCCGGCTCGGTGACGCCGAAGCAGACGTGCAGGTCGCCGCTCGCCACCCGCGGCAGGTACTTCTGCTTCATCTCTTCGCTGCCGTGCCGCACCACGGGATGCATGCCGAAGATCGACAGGTGGATGCCGCTCGCACCGTTCATGGCGGCGCCGGAGGCGGCCACTTCTTCGAGGACGATGGACGCCTCGGTAATGCCGCGGCCGCTGCCGCCGTAGGCTTCGGGAATGGCGATGCCGATCCAGCCGTCGGCGGCCAGCGCGTTGTAGAAGTCCCAGGGGAACCGGTGCTCGCTGTCGCACTTGGCCCAGTACTCGTCGGGGAAGTCGGCGCATATCCTGCCGATGGCGTCGCGGATGAGCTGGTGTTCGTCGGTGGAGTCGAATTGCATGGTCCTTAAAGTAGCACGGCTTCAGCGGAATCGCGGCGCCGAGGCGTAGCGGTCGCGCACGCGCAGCCAGCGGTCGATGCGCCTCACCGATGGCGACAGCACGAGCAGGCACGCCACGGAGAGCGCGAACACGCCGCCGCTGACCATCAGCGCAATCGCCACGTTGCTCGCTTCCGCGAGCAGGCTGATGGGAACGACGCCCAAGGGCATCAAGCCGTGGGACATCATGTCGATGCTGAGCACGCGCCCGCGCATTCGCGGTTCCACCACCGTGGACACCAGCCCTCGGTTCAACGACATGTTCACTGAGGTCAGCCAGCCGTAGGCGGCGACGGAAACGGTTGCCGCGACCAGTCCGGTCGAGGCGCCGAAGGCGACGGTGGCCGCGGCCCAGGCAAAGCAGGTGCCGATCACCCAGGCGCCTTTGCGCCGGAAGTTTCCCGCCGCGGCCAGCATCAGCGAACCGACGATGGCGCCGATGCCCATGGCGGACATGAGGAATCCCAAGTCGTCGGGGCCGCCGCCGAGGATGTCTTCGTTGAACGCCGGAATCAGCGTATTCAGCGTCCAGCCGAACAGAAACGGCACGACGGACAAGAGGATCAACGCCAGCACCGGCGGATTGGCCAGCACGTAGCGCAAGCCTTCCGCGATGTCGTCGAGGGGGCGGCTGGCGCCGGCGCGCGCGTGCGGCGCGCCGGCTTTCGCCACCAGCAGCGTCGCCAACGCGGCCACCAGGTACAGGCCGGCGATGACCAGATAGACCACGCCGACGCCGAAGTGGCTGCCGGTGTCGCCGTCGGCCAGCAGCGCGATCAGCACCCCGGCGAACATCGGCGCGACGATGCGCGCCAGATTCATGCCGGTGGTGTTCAGCGCCATGGCGGTGATGTACTGGCGTTCCGCCACGAGGTCCGCCAAATAGGCGTTGCGCGCCGGAATGGACAGCGCCAGCACCGCGCCGTTGAAGGCGCCGAACCAGATGAAGTCCCAGAACTCGACGCGCTCGGCGAGGATGATGGCGGCCATGGCCAACGTCGCCACGCCGTTCAGCAGCTGCGCGGCGAACAGGACGGTCTTCTTCGGCCAGCGGTCGGCGACCACGCCGCCCCACAGCGACAGCAGTATCTGCGGCACCGTGAAGGACAGCATCACCCAGGCGAGATCCAACGCCGAGGCGGTGAGCGTGTAGACGAGCCAGCCCCGCGCCAGCATCTGCATGTTCATGGCGAACGAAGCGGCGAGATTGCCGAGCCAGATGCGGCGGAAATCGCCTAGCGAGAGGGCGGCTGTGATGTCGCGAACGGCCAGAAGACGCCTCGCGCAAAACGCGGCACTGTAGCACGCGGACGGAGCGGCCCGTGTGGCTTGGGAACTTGGAACTTTGGAACTGCACCCGATAGACGGCCGCGGTGTCGGCTAGACTCCCGCCACGGCCCTGCGCAGACCGAAAACTTGCCCCAAGGTCGATGTGAGCGCCGCTTGAGGAGGCTCCGTGTCGGATTTCGCACCGCTGCCTTGCACGTTCCTGGTCAGCGCCGATCGTCTCGATCGCTGCCCGACGGACGATGTGCCCGAGGTGGCCTTCGCAGGGCGCTCGAATGCCGGCAAGTCCAGCGCCTTGAACCGCCTCGCCGGGCGCAAGCAGCTCGCTCGGGTAAGCAAGACCCCCGGGCGCACCCAGCTCGTCAACCTGTTTGCCGTGGCCGGTGGCGGGCGTCTGGCGGATCTTCCCGGCTACGGCTACGCGCGAGCTTCGAAGGCTCGCCGCGCCGCCTGGGGGAGAACGGTGGACGCCTATCTGAACCAGCGCGCCAATCTGGTCGGCATGGTGCTGGTCATGGACGCGCGACTGCCGCCGCAACCCTTCGACCAGGACATGATCGCCTGGTGCGGCGCCAGAGGCCTGCCTTTGCTGGCGCTCCTGAACAAGGCGGACAAGCTCAAGAGCGGCGCCCGAACCAGGGCGCTGCGTCTGCTTGTGAAGCAAGTGCCGGAATCGGCACGGGCGTTGGTGTTTTCCGCGAAGACAGGCTTGGGCGCGGCCGAGGCGGCTTCCTTCCTGCGCGAACGGCTTGCCGCGGGCACCGTATACCGTGCAAATCCATCGTGACGCGATGGATCCGCTGGATGACTCCTCGTTTGCACGGCACGAGGTGGAACGACTGTTGGCCGCGAACCCTGCCGTGGTGCTGCTTGGCCCTCGCAAGTGGTCGAGGCGGTGTCGCTGCCGAAGATGCTGGCGCTGGCCGCGACGGCTTGACGGCGCGAGTGCAACTCGTTGGCGCGCGTCGCACTGAATCGGTGTCCAGGTCAGCGACGGAAACCCGCCCCACTGGAACGCATGTTGTTCTGGAGCGGCACACTCTAGGGAAGGCCTGATCAAGTGCCTTTGCGGGGAAAACAACCGCCGTCCCAGAAGGGTTCACGGTCTGCCCGGAACACTTAAACAGAGGTTCCCTAGTGCGCCTCGTCCCAGTTGTGGCCGGTGTCGACGTCGACCACCAGCTCGACGGCGAGATTGGCGGCCTCGCGCATCCGTTGCGCGACGTCCCGAGCAACGGCCGCGGCGTCGCATTCGCGCGCTTCCAGCACCAGTTCGTCGTGGACTTGCAGGATCATGGCGACGTCGAAACGGCTGCTGCGGCAGTACTCGTCGACGGCGATCATCGCCCGTTTGACGATGTCCGCGGCGGTGCCCTGCATCGGCGCATTGATGGCGGCGCGTTCCGCCGCCTGGCGGCGGATGGCGTGGCGCGCCGAGATGTCCGGCAGGTACAGCCGGCGGCCGAAGACGGTTTCGACGTAGCCATCCTCGTGGGCTTTGGCGCGCACCCGTTCCATGTAGTCGCGCACCCCGGGATAGCGGGCGAAATAGCGGTCGATGTAGCCTTGGGCAACGTGCCGGGTAACGCCGAGCTGCTGCGCCAGGCCGAAGGACGACATGCCGTAGATGAGGCCGAAGTTGATGGCCTTGGCGTTGCGCCGCTGATCGTCGGTGACTTCCTCGGGATGCGCGCCGAACACCTCGGCGGCGGTTGCCCGGTGGATGTCGTCGTCGTGCTCGAACGCTTGCAGCAGCCCGGCGTCGCGGGATAGGTGCGCCATGATGCGAAGCTCGATCTGCGAGTAGTCCGCGGCGATGAGCAGCTTGCCTTCCGGCGCCACGAAGGCGCGGCGGATGCGCCGCCCTTCGACGGTGCGGATGGGGATGTTCTGCAAGTTCGGGTCCGCCGAGGACAGGCGCCCGGTAGCCGCCACCGCCTGGTTGTAGGAAGTGTGGACGCGCCCGGTTCGGGGGTTGATTTCCAGCGGCAGGGAGTCGGTGTAGGTGGACTTCAGCTTCGACAGGGAGCGGTGGTCGAGAATCAGCCGCGGCAGCGCATTGCCGTGGTCGGCCAGTTCCAGCAGCACGGATTCTTCGGTGGAGCGTTGGCCCTTCTGGGTTTTCTTCAGCACCGGCAGCCCCTGCTCGTCGTAGAGGACTTCCTGCAACTGCTTGGGCGAGCCGAGATTGAACTCGCGCCCGGCTTCGTGGAATGCGGCGGCGGCCAACTCGCCGATGCGTTCGGCCAGCTCGCTGCTGTGTTCCGCCAGCAGTTTCGCGTCCACACGCGCCCCTCGGCACTCCATTCTCGACAGCACCGCGAGCAGCGGCCGCTCGATCCGCTCGTACACGGGCTGCAACTCGCCTTCACCAAGCCTGGCTTGCAGCGTTGCCTGCAGCCGGTTTGCGATGTCGACGCAACGCCCCGCGTAGGCGGCGGCAGCGTCGATGTCGATGGCGTTCATGGGCAGCTGCTTGGCGCCCTTGCCGGCGATGGCCTCGAAGCTGGGCGCCTCGACGCCGAGGTACTTGCCGGCGACGTCCGCCAGCTGGTGGCGGCGGGCGCCGACGCTGTCCAGCACGTAGGACTGCAACATCGTGTCGTTGCCGATGCCAGCAAGGGCGACGCCATAGCGTTCCAGCACGTTCTTGGCGTGCTTCAGATCGTGGCCGTGCTTGGCGACCGTGTCGTCTTCAAGCAGCGGCCGGGCGGCTGCCACGAAGTCTGCCCAGGCCAGCTGCGCCGGTGCGCCGACGTAGTCGTGGCCGACGGGAACGTAGGCCGCCTCCCCGGCATCGATGCCAACGGCAACGCCGACCGGCTGGCTGGCCATGAAACGCGGGCCGACGGCTTCCAGACTCAACGTCAGGCTGCCAAGCCGCCGAGCGCGTTGCAGCAAGTCCTGCAAAGCGTCAAGACTGGCAACGACTTCCACGTCCAGATCTTCCAGGCTGGCCGTGGCTTCTCGGGCGCCGCCAAGTTCGTCGAGCCAGGGCTTGAACTCGTAGCGGCTGAAGTATTCGCGCAGCTTGCCTTCGTCTGCCGCCTGGGGCGCCAGATCGGCAATGCCGACGTCCAGCTCGACGTCGCAGCGGATTCGCGTCAGCTCCCGGGAAAGAGGCAGCTGGTCCAAGCTGGCGCGCAGGTTTTCGCCGACCTTGCCCTTGACGTCGCTCGCATGTTCGACGACGCCATCGAGCGAGCCGTACTTCTGCAGCCACCTGGCGGCGGTCTTCGGGCCGACCTTGGCGACGCCGGGAATGTTGTCGACGGCGTCTCCCATCAGCGCCAGGTAGTCGACGATCAACTCCGGCGCGACGCCGTACTTGGCGATGACTCCGTCGCGGTCCAGCTCCGTCTCGGACATCGTGTTCACCAGCGTGACGTGTTCCGAGACCAGCTGCGCCATGTCCTTGTCGCCGGTGGAGATGATGACCCGGCGCCGCGACCGCGTCGCCTGCGCCGCCAGCGTGCCGATCACGTCGTCGGCTTCGACGCCGCCAACTGCCAAGAGCGGCCAGCCCATCGCCTTCACGATGTCGAAGATGGGCTGTATCTGCACCCGCAAGTCGTCCGCCATGCGCGGCCGGTTGGCCTTGTACTCGGCGTACATCTCGTTGCGGAACGTGGGGCCGGAAGCGTCGAAGACCACCGCCACCGGGCTGCCCTCGAAGTCGCTGGCGAGCTTGCGCAGCATGCCGATGACGCCGCGAATGGCGCCGGTGGGGAAGCCGTCCAGAGTGCGCAGATCCGGCAGCGCGTGGAAGGCGCGAAACAGGTACGAGGAACCATCTACCAGCAGCAGGGGCTTGTCGGCGACCATGGCGATTACCTTTTGCAGGGTTAGGACAACGGAGTTCTCGCACCATGCTAGCCCGACTTCCGCAACTCGGGCGATTTGAAGTTCTGCGGGCGGTCCGACGCTTGCGGCGTGACCCAACTCGTTGTTTTTCGGTAGCAGGTCGTTGTTTCGGCGCTGTAGTGCCGACCTTGGTTGTTGACAGCGGAGGCGGAAGGGGCGGGCTGTGCGTCCATATGCGTTGCCGAAGACGCTTCAAGGACGGCAAGGAGCACCGCCACTGGAGTCGTTCCTGGCGCTGCCCTGGCGCGAGGCGCACTCGTCCTGCTGCGCCACACGCAGCCCGACGACGAACCAGCGTCTGCCGCTCCACCAGCTCGGACTGCGACTCCCGAACAGCCGCCACCACGCATGCGCGCCCGGATAGCGGCCTTCGACGGGGGCACGCACGGACGGGCACTCTTGTAGAGCCGACCTTCCACTGCCACCCGAAAAATCAATCACTTGCGCCAGATTCGGCGCCGAGTGCGGAAGTTGGGCGAGGAGTCGGTCACAAGGTGAACCCGTCGACATCCGCCGAGGGTCTATAATCAGTACCCGAATGGAGATGTCCCATGGCGCAGTTGCTTAGCGACCAGGAAATACGCAGTGTCCTTGGCACGATCATCAAGGATGGCGACCCGAGCAGCGTACGGCCGAACTCCTATGTCCTGAGACTGGGTCCGGCTGGCGAATATCTTACGACCGGCAAGGAGTTTCGCCTCGGCGAGGGTGCTAACGACAAGAAGGGCATCGTCGTCCCTCCGGGCCAATCCGTCGCGCTGACAGCCGTGGAAACCATCGACTTCAGGCGTGAAACCGTAGCGCGGCACTTCCCCGACTGCGACCTGCACGCCCTCATCAGCCCGACAACCGACCTCCAACGCGAGGGCGTGGTAGCACCAACCACGCAGGTGGACGCGGGCTACGAGGGAACGCTCAACTGGACGTTGACCAACTCGTCGAGCGAAGAACGGCGCTTTGTGTACAGGGAAAGGCTGTTTCGGGTGACCATTCTCAAACTTGCCGATGGCGAACGCCCAGCCAGCCTTTACGATGGCGCCTACCAAGGCAAGAAGGGCTACGTGCGCTCGGAGCGGTCCGGCGCCCCTGTTGGCATGCGACCCCAAGACTGGGAAGAGTCCACCACCAAAGAAGGGCCGGAAGTGCTGCTCGAACGGCTCATCCAATCCGGCTTCCCTTGGAACGTGCTTGGCACCCGCCTAAAGACGATCGACAACCAGTTTCAGACCGTGACGAACGAATACGCGGACATTCGGGACTCCATGGAAAGGCTCGAAGGCAACCTTCGCGAGTCCGTCGAAAGGCTCGAAAGCGACCTTCGCCAGTCCGTCGGGAGGCTCGAAGGTGACGTGCGCGACATACGAAAGGAGTTGGCGCAAGTACCGGACAAGGTGCGCGAGATCGTGAAAGACGAGCAATACCGCT
This sequence comes from Candidatus Azotimanducaceae bacterium, assembly GCA_965199875.1. Classification (GTDB taxonomy): domain Bacteria; phylum Pseudomonadota; class Gammaproteobacteria; order Pseudomonadales; family Azotimanducaceae; genus VXYL01. Next base: position 2,945,426 of record OZ241346.1, read on the forward strand.
GGCTTGGCGGCGCAACGACCCTGGCGATCGGGTTTGGCGGCTTGGTGCTGGCTGCTGTCAAGTCTCCGATCGTGGCGCAGTGGTTGGACCAGCATGGCAATTGGATTGGCGCCGGCATGGCCGTTGCGGCGCTGCTGGCCACTTGGCTGCTGTTCTGGCGCCGCTAAGGGGTCTCGCAGCTCGCAGGACGAATCGTGGCACCCGACGCGCGCCCGCGGAACATCCGGCTCGTCAGGCCGGAAAGTGGGCTAGCACCTAGCCGGTCTGCCGCTCACCGTCGACGCAAGTGGACTCTGCCAACGAACGGGTCCTCTTCGCCGAACTTCGCCATGCCTTGTCCCTCCACCGTGTAGATGCAGTCCATAGTGCCCTTGCGCAGCGCCTTGGTCACAAACGCATCCAAGTTGATGAAGCGCCGATAGTGGTCGCGGAAGTGCTTGTGGGTCTTCTCGTCCTTGCTGGTGCGGAACTCGAAGTAGCAGCGTGCGGTGCCTGGCAGATGCTCGGACAAGACGTCCAGGATGGCGGTCTCTTCCTCTTCGGTAATGGCGTGGAAGAAGAAACGGGCGTAGATCACCAAGGCGGCGTCGCCGCTTGCGGATCGGATGACGCGGTCCAGGCTGTCCGGCGCCCCCACGTCGACCTCCTCGAAAACGACGTTGTCCAGCTGCTCGACTTCGGCGGCCGACGCGTCCTGGCCGACTGCTGGCGCGGCGATGTCCAACCCCAACACCTGGTGCCCAAGCCGCGCGAAGAAAAGCGAATCTCTGCCGTTCCCGCAGCCGACGTCGATGATCCGGCAAGGCTCCTTCAATTCAACGGCCACGGATGCCGCGAACGAAGACGGTATGGTCGTGTGCTGCCGCTTGTAGAAGAGCGACCAGTGTTGCTTGATCTTTTCGTGCGTCGCGGTGTCCCTCAAGTTGCGCAGCTGCTTCATCTTGGCACTAACAGCCGGAGTTAGGCGCCACTGGAACATCGGGTCGGGAATGGTCCAGCTAGGACCGTATATCAGTTCAAGCAGAGCCTCAGCGTCGTTTGGCACCAAGACGCTACGTCCCTCGAACTCTCTTTGACGCAAGGGATAAATCTGATTTCGCGAGAACTTTCCGCCAGCGTTGTACATATAGAGCTCGCTTCCTTCCGTCCATGCCATGAAGACGTCCAGTACCGAACCTGCTCTTTGCCAATGGAACTGCGCTCCGCGGGCCGAAACACGCTCGCCCTTCGCCTTGAGCATCGACACCACTTGGCGGAACTCCTGCCATGACGCCTCGAGCCCGTTCTCATCGGCTAGGAAGCAGACATCGACGTCATCGTCGTGCTTGATGAAGCCGCCGTCGCGCACAAGGCCCAAGAGCGTACCGTAGCACACGAAAAAACGTTTGCCGGTAACCTCATGGAAGACGTCGTCACACTCCTCGAGGGCATCGAGCATCTTGTCGATGCTTTCCTGTATCAGCGGTCGAAAAAGACGGCCGTTCTTCAGAGAATACCTGTAGCCACCGTCGAGCATTTCCAAGAGCTTGCCGCCGTTGCTGCCGGCATTGTCCACATATGGATTGCAGCCCTTACGCACCGGTAGCGGGCGGCCGTTGGCGAGGACGTCGATCCTTGCGTCGTGGGGGAATAGCTGGAACAGTTGAGGGGAAATCGGGAACATGAAGCCGGCCGAAAGGCATCCGTGCGCTCGTTGGACGTCTGTTCTAGGCACGTCGGCGCGCGCACTGCCGATGAGCGTGGAGCGAACGAGCAACTGTACCTCCACCGCTGCTTCGCCTTCGCCGTCATCAACGCACCAACCCGACACTCGTCTAGGAGTAACGTGTTCCACACATCCCTTCATAAACTGTTCCCCATCCACCTAACGGAGCGCCACGCTTGTTCCCACGATCGCTCAACCAGTTCGTCCAGATTGCCTCCGTCCGAAGCGGCACTTGCGCTGCCCAGTCGTGCCCGTTGGCCGGCCGAGCCGCGGTGGTCTCTTGGTCTGCTCGCACGCTTGCGCCGCTCGGCGGAGCTGCGGTAACGCTACCACAGGTTGCGACACAAAGACGGGGGCAAGCGTACGCCAGCAAACGCCGCCCCGGCGTCCTCCGGCCTTGGAAACCTCGCCCGAAGGTCAAAACACCGTGCAAGTCGCGCACCCAGTGTGGCCGCCAAACCCGAACGCCGCAGCTCCTCCAAGCGTGGTACATTGCCCGCCACTGCGGAACGGACTTTTGGCGGATACCATGCAGCGGTGGCCAGTCTGGGGTTTTGCCGCGATTGCGGCGGGGTTGACGGTCGGCTTGATGCTGGTTCTACAGCAGCGCTCCGTGCGAGTGGTGCAGCCAGAGCCGTCCCAATCGTCCGCATCGACGGTCGCCGCCAAGGCGGAGCGCCGACGTGTGGCGGCAAACGGGCACGACGCCGCGGACAGCAGCAGTGTGCTTGAGCCGCAGCAAACCCAAGCAGGGGCGCCGAAACGCGAGAGCGGCGGCTATCTGGACCCGGACTCGCCGGTCGTCGCAAAGCTCGACACGCCGGCGCAACACGTTGGCGTATTCGTCGCTCCCGACGACGACGCCGGCGCAGTGCCCACCGCAGTGGCCAAGCATCATGTTGGCGGATTTGCCGACCCCTCTCGATCCGAAGCCGCGAGCGGCTACGTGACGGTGCGCCAGCACATCGGCGCGTATGTCGACCCACTAGCAGGCGAGCGTTCCGATGGCCGTACAGAAGTCGACATCGGCCCCTACATGGAGCCGGATGGCGGCTGAGCCATGTCGACCCGCAGCCCGGCGTGGGCAAGTTGGAAGGCGTGAGGAACGAGCGGCAGTGTGCCGGATAAGTGTGCCGGATAGAGGTGGGGCCATCTTGGGTGGCTGAAGCGGCGGCGGGATGGGCGGTGGCTGGAGTGCGCCGCGGTTTGGGCGACTGAACCGCGCGGACGACGACGAGGACGCCGATCCTTGCGGCCTGACGCCGCAGCCGGCGCGCCCAACGGTTCCATCGCCCCCTCGCTTGTGGGCCAAGTGTCCTATCGCGGCCTTGGATCCGCTGGACCCGACCAGCGCCGCAGAGTCTGCTCTGGAGGTGGCGAACCTGTTCCAGGAACCCCCCGTAGCCAGCGAGCGCGCCATCTACGACGCCATCCGCCGCGGTCTTCCGCCGAGCGCTTCCGTGGCCGACCTTGGCGACGCGTTCCGCGACTTCCGCAACCTCGGCTTGTTTTGGCGCGAGCCTGGCGCGATGGGCTTCTGTCGCCCGGCCATTCCCAGCTTGATGGCGTCGATCCCGGAGGGGCAGGATTCCGCCCTTCTGAAGGCGCGGCGATAGCCAAAAAAACCCCTTGCACACGGCCAGCAATCCATGCATATTGGCCACACGGTACACGAAACAGGGAACCAACCATGACCAAACTCGGGGCTATCAAGACCGCCGTGGCAACTTTGCTTTTGGTGGCACCGCCGTTGTCCGCGCCTTGGGCGGAAACCGCTGCCATCGACGCGACCATTTCGCGCACGATGGTAACCACCGACGATCTGTACGGAGGCTGCATGGTGGCTTTGAACGTATCGCCGTCGGACTACAACCTGGACTGCCCAAGCGGCAACTGGGTTACCCTCGATTGCGCTGGCGAGCTGACCTCCAAGTCCCAGGGCATGAGGCTGATGGACTCGGCACAGTTGGCGTTTGTGACGGGCCGCTCCGTGCGCGTCACGGTGGACGACTCCCGCAAGCACAACGGCTGGTGCTTTGCGCAGCGGATCGACGTGCTCGGGGCGTAGGCGCCCGCCAAGCAACTTACCGCCGGGCCGCGGCGGGGGCGACACCCTCACTGCGGCGCCGGCTTGTGCCGGCGGTCTCGTTGTGCGAGGACCGCGCCTTGGCAGCGCCTGCCAAAGGCGGCTAGCACCCAGCCTCAGGCTGGCGGCGTTCCGTGGCGAAGCCGTGAAGTGCCCCGATCGCCCGGGGTAGCCTGTGCCTAGTGCGTGGCCTCGCTGGTCGGGCATCGCTCGCCACCTGCCAGCGAAGCAAGGTCACCTAGTGGTTCGACTTCGAATTGACGTGGCAAATGGCGCGTTCCGGCTGTCGTCGCCTCGGCATGTGCTGCTTGAGGATGTGCCCCCCGCAAGGCCACCGGTGTGTAGGTCGAGCGACGAAACCCGCCCCACTGCAACGCACGTTGTTCTGGGAGCGGTACGCTAGCTCCTCATCGCGCTAGCGCCACGATGCTCTTCATATTGAGCGCCCATCTTTGGCGCTACGCCCTGTACCGCGCCGGCCTCAACCTGGTCGGCGAAGCGTCCAGATACTACCTGGGTTGGCTGTGGTGGCTGCTGGAGCCAATCGCCATGACCAGCGTCTTCTTCGTGGTGTTCACCTACCTCCGGCCGTCCGACATGGAAGGCTTCACCTACTTCCTGGTAGTCGGCGTGACCACGTGGATCTGGTTCGCCAACGGCGTTGGAAATGCCACCGATGCGTTGGCCGGCGCTAGGGGCGTTATCGCCCAAATGCCCCTGCCCAAGCTGCTGTTCCCCGCCATCGCGGTCGTGACGGCCACGTTGAAGCAGGCGTTCGTGCTCGCGATCGTGTTGGTGCTCATCGGAGTCGTGCGTGGGCCGACGTTGGCTTGGCTGTACTTGCCCCTGCTTGCGCTGACCCAGTTCTTGCTGATCCTGGCGGCCGCCGGCACGGTGGCGTTTGCTTGTTGCTGGATCAGAGACTTGCGCTTCATCGTCCGCTCGGGCCTCACCCTGATGATGTTCTGCTCGGGCTTGTTCTTCACCATGGACAGCCTGCCCGCCGACTGGCAGACCTTCTTTCGACTGAACCCCATGGCCGTGATGATCGAGCAGTACCGCCTGGTTCTGCTGTCCGGCCTTCCGGTGGACCTGCTCTGGTGCGGCAAGGTCGTTGCTGGCAGTGCCGTTTGGCTGTTCGCCTTGACGAAGGCGTACACCCACTTCGATCTGCTGCTCACCCGCCGAGTCATCGCCTAATGAGGCTCTCCGGCGTCGGCGTCACCTACTCCGAGCCGCGGCTGTTCGGTGCCGGCGACGAGGTGACGGCACTGCGCGACGTCTCCCTCCACGTTCGCCCAGGCGACAAGCTCGGCGTGATTGGTTCCAACGGCGCTGGCAAGTCGACGTTGCTGCGCGTCATGGCGGGCGTGTTGAAGCCAAACGTCGGCACGGTGGACGACGAGGACATGACCTGCGCCTTCCTGTCGTTGAGCGCCGGATTCGATGGCGAGCTTACCGGCGTCAGCAACATCATCATGCACGGCATGCTGATGGGGCTCACTCGCCGGCAAGCGGCCTCGCGCGTCCCAGCGGTGGCCGAGATGTCCGGGCTGGGCGAAGCGATCGATCGCCGAGTCGGCACCTATTCAACCGGCATGCGCGGCCGACTGTGCTTCTCGACGGCTATCGACCTGGACCCGGACGTGCTGTTGCTCGACGAGCTGTTCAGCGTCGGCGATCAGGACTTTCGCGAAAAGTCGGAGCAGATCATGCTCGAGAGGTTCCAGAAGGACAAAGCGATCGTCTATGTGTCGCACAACGTCAACATGGTCAAACGTCTGTGTCCGCAGGCCATTTGGCTGGACCACGGCCGCATCAGGGTGCAAGGCGACGTTGATGACGTGATCGCCGAGTACAGAAACGCGCGAGCGTCGTTGAACGACCCGCGCGGCACTCGGCAACCCGTCAAGCCGCCGAACCCAGTTCCTCGAGCCAGCCAGCCGGTCTGAGCAGGTTGTTCTTGAGGAACTGAACGTACCTTCGGCATAGAGATCGCCGGTTCTTGTCGAACTCGAGCGGGTCGAATTTCGCCAAGCGCAATAGCTGGTCGAGCTCGACACCGTCGGCGACGTCGACCGACTGGACGTAGGGTACTTTCATCGTTCGGCAAAGCTCGAGCGTTCGAGAATCGTGCGCGATGCACAGCGCAGGAACGCCCGCCTGCAACGCTATTGCAGTGCCGTGAATACGGGTGCCGACGACGAAGTCGAATCGCCGGCAGTACTCGATCCAGTTGGATACATCAAAGAACACATTGCCGTAGGTCTGACTCCAGTGTGCAAACTGAACTAGGCTCATGCCCGGACAGATGTAGTCCCTGAGCCGACTCAGTTCTTCCCCGCCGATCTGCTCCGCCTCTCCTCGAGTCAGCTTCATCATGGTCAAGCCGTGCTGGCCGATGTAGGCGCCGTTGGTGGCCGTCACCAAGCGCGCCAGCGACGCCTCGATGCGGGACAACCTGGGCGAGTTTTCGTTGCCCGCGGCAACCGCCACCCGCCGCGGCTCACGAATGTTCTGGGCGATTTGCCGGCCCAAATTCGGGTCGGGGTTTAGAAACAAAGACGGACAACCGACGACTTCCGCGCACCCGTCGAAGCCGTAGGCCTCGAGCACCTGAACGGTGAACTCCCCACGGACGCCAAGATTCGGCGTCTTGCTTGGAGCGCGCTCGACGATCCGACGTACCCAGTCCACCACGCTCGTCGGCAAATCAGGCACGGTGGCGTCGTCTTCGCTCTGCGCACCCAGCCCGATGGCGACGACGTCGATGTCGAGTTGGGCCATTCTTTCCGCGTGAGTGTCGTGCGTGAAGTGCGCACCAAGCTGATTGGCAGCTTGAACAACGCCAATGTCCCCGGTCCGGTTGATCTGCGCTGGCGGCGCCCCGATGTCCAGCACGGCGACATGGTCGGGGATGTGGCTGCAAATGGCGTGCGCGTAGACGATATTCCCGGTGTTCAGGCCGGCCTTGGTCGCCAAGGCCTCGGTAGGGGCGAACGCTGCGTCCAGGCGCGGCCTCAAACCTATGACGACCGGCTTCTTCAAGAGGTTGACACCGCATTGCGAAATGCGTCGGCCGGCTCGCCGACGCCGAAAGCCGCGATCCACTTCGCCGGCGTCAGCTGGTTGTACTTTAGGAAGTCCAGATATGCACAACACAGCGTGCGGCGGTTCCGGTCGAACTCGTGCGGGTCGAACGCAAAGTAGGAAAGCAACTCGTCTTGGCCTATGCCATCGAGAACGTCGTGAGCAAGCACATGGGGAACCATCAGTGTCTGGCAGAGTTCGAGGGTTCTGATGTCATGCACGATGCACATGCTCGGGACGCCAGCTTGCAGCCCTAGAATAACGCCGTGAATCCTCGTGCCGATGACGAAGTCGAAGCGCTTGAGGTGTTCGATCCAATTGTGGACGTCGAAGAATATGCTGCCGTACTTGGTGCTCCAGTCCACGAAGTCCTGCAATTTCATGCTGGGGCAAACGTAGTCGCGGCACTGCCTGAGGATGGCCTCGTTCATCTGCCTCGCCTCGCCCCTAGCAAGCCTCATCATGTCGTACGCACCTTGCCCTATGTAGGAGCCGTTCGTTCGCGCAACCATCCGCCCCAAGGATGCTTCCAAATGACGCAGGTGGCACCAGCGCTGGTGGCCAGCGATTACAGCGACTCTTCTAGGCGTTCTCAATCGCCGCGCGATGTCGGAACCCAACGCCGGCGCGGGGTTGATGAACATCGATGGGCAGCCGATGATCGTCGCGTGACCGTCGAGCCCGAGTTTGCGAAGCGCCTCCATGGAATATGGCCCGCGGACGCCGATGTTCGGCTCGCCGTTGGGACCGCGACTCGCCAGCCAGCGAACCCAACTGACCGTTGGTGCGGGGATGTTAGGGTTCGTTCCCCCAAGGTCGTAATGGGCACCCAGTCCAATCACGACGACTGGCACTGTTATCTCCTTGAAATACTTGATGGCGTCGGTCGCGTCGAAGTGGCGACCGAGCTGATTTGCGGCGGCGAAGACAGCGAGATCACCTCCTTCTTCGATCAGTTGGGGCGCTTGGCGCCAACCGCTACGCGGGATGTTGCCTCCTAGATGCGCATCAATAGCATGGACGAAGGCTAGATTGCCACAGTTGTGGCCGACGATCTGATAGAGATCCCCGGTCGACCGAAATGCCGCATCTACCCGGCGCGACGGGCTAATCAGAAAAGGCTTTGTCATCGGAACAGCCCGCTAGCGACATTGCTGGCCAGCGGCCGTCGAACTCGGAAACGGAGCAAACCTATCCGAGGTGACTTGCAGTAAGCTAGGCATCAGCGAACGACCTGTGCGCTTGCCTTGACCAGCCGCTCCAGTGCTTCGTTCAGCTTGCCGAACTTGACCGGGCCGTCGACTCTGGCGCTGATGCTCTCGGCGACGTGGGCCTGCCAAGGTGGAGCGCTTCCAACGACCTTCGGCAGGAACGATGCCAGCCGCTCGACGTCCGGAGGCCCGGTCAGCGCGTAGCCGTGGTTCTCCAACATTTCCACGCTGGCGCCGGTGTCGGCAAAGGCAACGACCTTGCGCCCAAGCACCAGCGCCTCGGCAACGACAAGCGGGTTGGGGTCCTTGCGCGAAGTCAGCACGAAGGCATCGGCGTGGCCGAGGTGCGCGTAGGGATTGTCGGTCAAGCCAGTGGTGTAGAAGTTGGCAAGATCGGCAGCCGCGTAGCGTTCGAAGACCGCGTCGTTCTGGTCCGTCTCGGGCGGCCCCCAGGGTCCAATCCATACGAAGTCGTATTGCGGCAGCTTCGTCGCAAGCTCGAAGAAGGTGTCCGATCCTTTGCGCGGCTGAGCCAAACCGCACATGGCCACCAACGGTCTGCTGCCATCGGCGTCCCGCGCGTCGCCGCGCGCGTTGACCGGCGGGGCGACTTCCGCCTTGCTCTGCGCCTGCACCGTTGCGACATCGATGAATATGCCGATGTCGATGCGATTGCCGACGCCAACCGAGGTGGCCGTGAGCTCTTCGAGGTCCGCCATCGCTTGTCGCGACGCGCCGATCAGGAGGTCGGTCCAAGACAGCACTCTGGGGGTGCAGACGCTCGACAGCAACGACGGCAGGCTGTCCCGGGTCTCGTGCGTGTGCAGCGCCACGGGAACGCCTGTCTTCGCCCCGGCCTCGCACCACTCTCCCGAAGCGACGGAATTGACGTAGAGCATATCCGGCTTCAACTCCCGGAGCTGTTCCACCGCGTGTGCCACCCGTTCTCGGTAGGTCAGATCGCACACCTCGTGGTTGGTGTTCAGCACGCGATAGCGAGGCCGCAGCGGCTCGTACACCGGCAAGTCGACAAGCTCGCCGGCCTTCTTGGCCAGCAGCGTCACGTCGTGGCTGTTGGACAACGACAAGGCGATGTCGAAGCCGATCCTGGGCGCCCCGGTGAGGCTCGCTTCGTGGCAAACGACGCAAACACGCATCCTGGCGACTCCGTCAGCGGACAACGGCGAGCGGCTGTCGCGTCCGCACGCTAGCGCCACACGAACCCGAGGTTCATGTCGCGCACGACGGCGGCAATGGCCCGCTCGACGGCGTGCGCCCACTGACCATCGCGGTGGAAGTCCGTCGATTCGCCATCGCCGCTCTCGAACTCGATGTCGGCCGTCGCGTCGAGGAGCCTCCGCAACACCTCGCGGCGCACGAACATCATCGTGCCGGACAGAAACTCCACTTGCTGCTCGTCCTCGTCGATGCCTAGGCGCTTCAGCAGAGCGAAGTACTTCCCTTGATTGTCGTTGAGCTCGTTGTAGCGGCACTTCAGCGCGCCGATCTGGCCGATCTGCTCGTCGGCAAGCATGGTTCGGATGTTGTCCGCGGCCGTGTCCGGGCTGCCCATCAGCGGCACCAGCAACCTCCTGCGCCATAGCTGGACTTCCCCTTTGCTCATGTGCGGGCTCTTCTTGGTATGCACCAGGCAGAAGATGCGGTAGTCCTCCATGCGAATGCTGCGCAGCACGCGGAAATGGCCGCCAACGTCCCGCCCAGCGTTCTCGCTGATGTACACCCGGGCGCGGGGGAAGTCCGCGCGGATCTTCGCCATCAGCGGTTGATCGAAGGTCGTATCGACGAGATTGACGTAGAGGTCATGCGCATCCGCCGGCAGGTTGGCCAAGTAGGCGGAAAGCTCGTCCCACAGTTCCGGGTAGTAGACATGCGCCAACACGCAGAGCGGGCGCACTTCCGTAGCCAACTCCGGCAAGTCGAGAGCGACCGACGACGACCGCGCCGCGCTCTTGGCATCGCTGCGCAGGGTGTGCAGCCGTGGCTCCCAGCGTCCGGAGCGCATGTAGTGGGCGAGCGCGGCAAGCGGGTGCCTGTCCGCGTAGCGCTGCAAGTCCGGATAGAGCTCGACGTATTCGTTGGCGTGGAAGTCGATGGGTATCTCGCGGGGGCTGCCTCCGAGTTGGCGCAGGAACTCCGCCTTCGAGCCAGGGCGCCCCTCCAGCTTTCCGTGCCGTTCGTAGTGGCTGGACAAGGCTTCGTCGTCGAGCGCCGCCAAGTCGGGATGGACGTCGCGGTAGAACCCCGCATCGAACGTCCCATCCGCCTCGTCGAAGTCGAACCTGTGCAGTTCCAGCGTCAGCGGGTCGATCTCGTCGGGCTCGATGTCCATCGGCAGACGGCCTTCCGCCGCGCCGCATTCCAAGTAGTGCGTCAGCGGGTCGACGCCAGCAGCGGCAACGTCTTCGTTGCTTGCCAGGTAGTACTCCGGGTCGAACAAGATCGGCACCGGCCCCTGGTTCCTGGACGCCTCGCCATTGAGATCGGCGAGATCGATGCGGCCAGAAGAGACATAGGCCGGAGCGCCGTCGACACCCGCGGAGTCGAGGGAAGCCGGCGCATGCAAAGCGACGCCGAGGGCCGCGGCCATCCGCTTCGGCACGAGGCCCGGCAGAGCCGCGCGCCAACGCTGCCGGCGCCGCGCACCCAGCGGCGTCCAGCGCCAGATCAGCCGAATGGCGGCGCCGACCGGCCAAGCGAGAAGCCTCAGGGGCCGCCGCAGCAGAGCTTTCGCCAAGCGCAACGGCGCGGTGACGCGCCAGGAGGTAGACCGCTGCAGGTCGTCGAATCGCTCTTCGAGCGAGGCGATGTGGGCGTCCTTGGCAGCGCCGGCTTCGTCTCGGTCCGCGACGGCCCGGCCGAGCTCGGCGATGTGCTGATCGCGAGCCGCCAGAGTGTCTTCGAGTGCGCTGATCTGGCCTTCGCGGGCGGCGACGGCATGCGCCTGCGCGTCCAGCTTCACGTCCCGGTCGGCGACGGTCTGGTCGAGCTCGGCTATCTGTTGGTTCTTGGCGGCGATGGCCTCGTCGAGCTCGGCAACTCGCTGGTCCTTGGCGGCGATGCGCTGGTCCCGGTCGGCGACGGCCCGGCCGAGCTCGGCGATCTGCTGGTTCTTGGCGGCGATGGCCTCGTCGAGCTCGGCAACTCGCTGGTCCTTGGCGACGATGCGCTGGTCGCGGTCGGCCACGGCATCCACCAACTTCAGCGTCTGGCGCACAGTCTCCATCCCCACCGAGATGCGCTGGTCGCGGGCGGCCACGTCGTCCACCAGCGCGGTGATTTGGCCATCGCGAGCGGCAATGACGTGCATTTGCGCGTCCAGCTTCACGTCTCGGTCCACGACGGCCTTGTCGAGGTCCGCAATCTGCCGATCCTTGGCGGCGATGATCTCGTCGCGGTCGCGCACTGCCTGGTCGAGCAAACCGATGCGGCTGTCGCGGGCGGCGACCGTCCTCTTCAGTTCGCGAGCTTCTGCTCCGAGTCCATGGAGGCCTTGGCTGGCGCGCATCCCTGCGGCGACGGGGCGGGCGAATGCCGCCGTGGCCTCGGCAAGCCTGGCGTAGATGGCGTCCAGCTGGCTTGCATCGCCATCGTGAACCTCGGCCTTGGTCCAGCGGCGCAAAATGGCGTAGGTCGTCGTCACCCACGGCGCGACGTCGATGGTCCGAGTATTGGCGGCGCCGTGGTGTCGTAGCTTCGGCGACACGCCTTCGACGACTTCCAGGTCGACGGTTGCGGAGCGGCGGGGCCAATCGATGCCAAGTTGCTGGCCGATCGCTGCCGCGACTGCCTGCCAGTCCGCCAGCAGGTCGTCGTAGTGCGCAAACGCGCGGGGTTGGCCGCGCGAGTCGTGTTCGGCATCCAACACGTTGCGCAGCCACATCAGCAGGCCGATTGAGCGGTCGATGGCGTCGCGCTCTTCGAGAGACGCCGCCACTTCCACGGGATTCCGCAGCGGCAGGACGACATGCGCCTTCGCGCCGAAATCCCCCAGGGCATTAAGCCAGAACGCCGTCAACCGGCATATTCGCGGGTCCTTGAGCACGAACAACGCGCTGTTGCCGAACTCGTCTTGCAGAACCGCCTGGGCGCGCTCGCGGAATCCATCGGCCACAGGGGACGAATACCAGTCCTGGTTGAACCGCTCCCACGAGTCCCACGAAGAACCGGCGGACGCCAGTATGTCGTCGTTCAGATCGGCAACCTTGGCGGACTCCCAGTAGCCAGCGGTGTTGTGTGCATCCGCGGCCATCAAGGTCTTCGGCGCTGCGCAGCCGAGATCCTTGAGCATCCGCGTCAACGCAGACGTTCCGCTGCGGTGCATGCCCGCCACCAAGACCGCCACTCGCTTCATACTCTTCACGGAAGCCACGGAAGCGCAAGTCAGCCTCGAATCGCAGTGCGCCGACGATTGCGAAGACGACGGCTTCCATTCGCCAGGGGCACGATCACCGAGCAGGCTTCCAGAGCATTCCGCAGAAGGCCGAACGCATCATTGCCAACGCCATCGTCGGAAGTCACCGATTCACTTCGCCCTGTTCATCTGCTTGGCGTGGTGTACAGTTTATCCCGAATTGGACGAGCGTGTCGCCGAACCCTCGATTTCGGGTGGCGGGCCGCCGCAAACAGGCGCAACCATCGTGCAACGTGCGGGAAGCCATCGTTCCATTGCCGTCTTCGCTGGCGTCCTCGTGGTGCTCGGGCCGACGTGGGCCGCCGATCGCCCACAGGACATACCCATGCACAGCGAGAAGCGCGCCAAGGACGAAGCCGTGGTGCTCGAACCCGCACGCAGCGGCGAGGACTCTCCCGGCATCCGGAAAGCACCGGCGGCGGCGCAAGCGGAAAGCGCTGCCGCGTCGCCACAGCCCAGTCCCAGCGAAGAAGCGACACCGCCCGTCGCCCAGGGCAGGCCGCCGCCGGAGTTCCGCGGCCCCGACATCACGCTCATCGCCGGCGAGGAACGCACGGTCTACGAATACCGGCAGAACGGCCAGCTGCGGATGATCAAGGTCGTGCCGAAGTTCGGCAAGCCCTACTACCTGGCGCCCCGGGACCCCACACGCGGCTGGGGAGACTTGGAGCAAGCGGACTCGTTGATCGCCCAGTGGGTGCTGTGGGAGTTCTAGCGAGTCCGAGGTAGCCTCGCTGGAAGGCGACTTCGACCTCGCAAAAACACCGGGGTGCTCCCTTGAGCCTAGGGACTGCCGCTTGGACGGGCTAAAGGAAGAAAGCGAAGCGCAGGTAGCCTCTCGTTCCCCCGCCCACCGCACCTTCGCCCACCGTGACGCCGCCGAACACGGTCTGCACGATGGTGCCGGCGACGCCGAAGCCGGCGTCTTGCCGAAAGCTGGCAGCAGGCTTGCTTTCATGTTGTCGAGTATTTGTGCAAGGGCTGGCCCTACCGATGCACGGGGATCGCGGAGGATCGGGCGACCGACGAGACGTGGACAGCGGGCGGTGGTTCGACCCCGGTGGCCGAGCCGGCGACGCGCCAAGCGGCATCGGACGGAAGGTTCGCCTCGCCGGTACCGGAACGGCTGCGGCGCCCGTTCATGGCGTAGTAGTACCAAGTGCCGTTGGCGCGGCGCACCAGCACGTCGTCCCTGCCGTCGCCGTCGAGGTCGCCGATGCCGGCCACCGACACGGAGCGGTTGCGGGTGAGATTCGCCTCGCCGCGGCCAGGCAGCACTCTGCGTCCGTTCATGGGGTAGTAGTACCAGGTGCCGTTGGCGCGGCGCATCAGCATGTCGTCCCTGCCGTCGCCGTTGAAGTCACCGATGCCGGCCACGGACACGGACAGGTTGCGAGTGAGGTTCGCCTCGCCGCGGCCCGGCAGCGTCCTGCGCCCGTTCATGGGGTAGTAGTACCAGGTGCCGTTGGAGCGGCGCATCAGCACGTCGTCCCTGCCGTCGCCGTCGAAGTCGCCGACGCCGGCCACGGACACGGACAGGTTGCGAGTGAGGTTCGCCTCGCCGCGGCCCGGCAGCGTCCTGCGCCCGTTCATGGGGTAGTAGTACCAGGTGCCGTTGGAGCGGCGCATCAGCACGTCGTCCCTGCCGTCGCCGTCGAAGTCGCCGATGCCGGCCACGGACACGGAGCGGTTGCGTGTTAGATTCGCCTCGCCGCGGCCCGGCAGCGTGCTGCGTCCGTTCATGGGGTAGTAGTACCAGGTGCCGTTGGAGCGGCGCATCAGCACGTCGTCCCTGCCGTCGCCGTCGAAATCGCCGATGCCGGCTACGGACACGGACGGATTGCGGGTGAGGGTCGCTTCGCCAGCTCCCGAAAGCACTCTGCGTCCGTCCATCGGATAGTAGCGCCACTGGCTGCTCTCCACGTGTCGCAGCAAGACGTCCGCCTTCCCGTCGCCATTGAAGTCGCCCAAGTGAGCGCCGACTCCGCCGTTTGCCGCTGCTACCTCCGTCGGTCGATAACCGATGCGCATGGAGTAGCTCCCCGTGGTGATTGAGTCGTAGCCTGAAACCCGCACGTAGTAGGTGCCCGAATCCACCACATGCACGATCTTGAAGTTCAAGTCTGCACCGCCGTCGTCGTTGGACGCTAGCTCCCGGCCGTTTGCGTCTTCCAAGCTGCCCCGCGTGTCCGTGTCCCCGGTGGTCTCAACCAGGACCGTACCGCGGGAGGCAACTTCGAAGCGAAAGTAGTCTACGTCCCCTCCCTGTTCTAGGATGCCTTGAATGGCGCCGTCCAATTCCACCCGGGTCGCGGACCCGGGCGTGTCGCCATGATCGTCGCCGCTGGTGCCGATCCACCCTCTTACTTGGGGATAGAAGTCGCGAAAGGACCCGAAGTAGTCGATGCTTCCGCAATCCTCCGGGCCTCCTGAAAGCACACCAATAAGATATTCGTCATGAAACAGTCCCGAGCCACTGCTGCCTCCTTCGGTCGTTCCTTCGGACCACTCGACTATCAGGGCGTCCATGACTACAGCGCCATCGAAATCTACATTCGCTGTTCCTTTCGTCTCGCCTGCCGCGTATTTCTTCTCGTAGCCACCCGGATGAGAGATGTTGTACACGTCCGTCGATGGGGTGACGGGGTAAGTAGACCAACCCGACAGAAACAAGCCCCCCGGCAGCGCCCCCCTTAGCAGGAGCAGCGTCGAGTCTTGGGGTTCGCTTGTCGCCAATAGATCGGCCCCGCCATAGGTGGTGTAGTCACGCTCGTCCAGAGCCAAGGATCCGCAGCGTCTGTACTGGTAGAACCACCTTGTCTCAACGGTGCGTGCGGCGGACGCGGTATTCACGCAGTGGTTGGCCGTCAAGAAGTAGGGCTGGTCCCGCTGGTCCCCACTGGGACTTCCATCATTGAGCAAGGTTCCAGAACATACCCAGCTTTCTCCCTGTTCCTCGTAAGCGATACTCCCCACCGAGTTTTCCTTATGTGCCGGAAACACCCCGATACGACACTGAACGTCGATGTGTTGGCTGCCACACTCCAACTCTTGGGGCAAAGGATTTGGCGACGATATGGCCCGATAGCGGTGCGCGACCTTCTCCAAGGTCAGCGAAAACGCTCGTGCGGCTTCCCAAGACGGGAGCATGATCTCGACGCCGATCGCCTCTCCTTCGACCGTTGGCGACCAGAGCACCTCGGGCTCGCCGTCCTCGCCGGTGAAGAAGGCGTCGGCGGTGACCGCCGGAAACCCGCGGCCAGTCGGTTGCGTCGGGTCGAAGAAGCGGATTTCGCCTCCTTCCGGCAGCTCGGCGACAAGGCCAGCTCGCACCGAGACGGCCCCCGGCGAAGACAGGCTGATGGCTGTGACGATGGCGCCGTCGGCAACCAGCGTCCATTCGAGCACCGGCGCCAAGTCGCCGCGATACCGCGGCGGCACCTCGCGGTGGATGCCGATGCGAACCGGCCCCCTTGCCGCGGGCTGCGCCACCTCCGTGTCGTCCAACGGCGGCAGCTGAACGTCCAACGGGATGGGGGCGGCCGAGTAGTCGAGCCTGGTTGCGGGCAACTCGTCAACCGGCTGCTGGCCCGGACCAAACACGCTGACGGCGCCGTCGACACGAGTGCCCGCCGCTTCGCTGGCTTGGCCTGCAGGAGCGGCCAAAGCCGCGGACAGCAGCAAGGCGGAGGCCGTCCCGGCAAACCCCGACCTTCGCCTCTTGGAAGGCAACTTCATGCTGCAAGTCACTGGGTATTTACTCTCTTGACCGAGCTTGGAAGGCTTGCGTTGGACGCGGGCCTAGAAGAAGTAGACGAAGCGCAGATAGCCTCTCGTTCCGCCGCCCACCGTCAGACCTTCGCCCACCGTGACGCCGCCGAACTCGTCGCCTCGTTGGCCGAAGGGCTTGGTCAGGCCGACCTGCAAGCGGGACTCGTCGCCGGTGTCGTAGGTGAGCGCTAGCTGCGCGGCCAGCGAGTGGTCGTGCAGGTTGCCGAGCACCGCCACGGTCTGGTTGAGCAGATACCGCCAGCGGAACGACGTGCCGAACGCGACGTAGTTGCGCATCAGGTTGAACAGCTCCCCCCGCGACGTGCGCAGCAGCAGCGGCGCTGGCAGATGGCGCAAGTCCCGAGGCAGCCGGTTGACGCCGAAGCCGTTGTGGAAGTACTCGCCGAAGACATGCACGATGGTGCCGGCGACGCCGAAGCTGTAGTCCGCGTTCAACACGCCGGAGATCGTCGTCCGGTCGTGGTCCACCGTCCAAGTGACGTCCGAACGCACCAGCGCGCCAGCCACGGGCAGGCGCAGGCCAACGCCGTAGACCTGGCCGCCGTAGTGGTTGGAGGCCATGAACTCCAGCTCGTTGTCGTCCACCAGGGCGTGGTACTTCACGGCGATGCTGGCGCTGTCGAAGCTCGCGCTGCCGTCGACGGAGCGGCGGCCAACGGCCAGCATCTGCAAGTCCGAACCGTCGTCGAACAGGCGCTCGACGAGCAGCAGGTCGTCGCCGGCCTTGTACTCCTGATCCACGGTGGTCGGGGCGAAGGGATTGAACAGGTCCATGGGCTGGAACACCAGGCCGCCGCCCCAGCTCACCGCTTGGCGGCCCAAGGAGACGCCCCAGCGCTCGCTGCGGTACTCGATGGCCAGCCGGTCGAAGCGGTGCAGCAGGCGCTTGCCGTCGCTGCGTTCAAGCTCCCAGGTGAGGTCGGCAAGGCGGCGGGCGTCGCCGGTTGGCGTTTGGTCGAAGGTGAGGCCCAGCGAATCGGCGCGGTCGAGGTCGCTGTGGATCCAGGTGGTGGAGTGGTGCGCGGTCAGTTTCACCGGGCCGAAGCTGCGCTGCCACATCAGGCGCAGATCGGCATTGTGGCCAACCGGCGTGGATTCGCCCAGCACTTGGCGCAGGGCGTCGTCCTCCGGCAGCGACTGCGCAGTGCTGTACCACTTCACCCGGGCGTCGAAACCGGCGAACAGGCCGATCCTGGCATGCGGCTCGGCGTTGGGCGCCGCCGCCCCTTGCCGGTGCAGCCGATGCAGCTGGTAGTCCTCGGGAACCGCTGCTTCTTCCGGCTCTTCCGGCGCCGGTTCCGCGCTTTCCGGCGGCGTTGCGGGCGCCAGCGGCAGCACGATGTCCGGCAGACCTTCGAGCAGCACTTCGATCGGCGGCAGCTCGTCGTCCAGGTAGTTGGGCAGCGCGAGTGCCGGCTCGGCCGGCTCGACGGTCAGCGTTTCGAGACGCGGCGGAGCGGCGCTCGCTTGCAGCGGCTCGGCTTGCGGTTGCGCTGTCGCCGCGGCGGGCGTCGTTGGGGTTGCCTGCTGGCCAGTGGCGAGAACCCATGCCTCCACGAAGCCGAGCGCGCGCACCCGCGCCAGGTCGGCGTCCGCTTCGTTGCGCGTGGCGTAGGGCCCGGCAACCACCCGATGGAGTTCGCCCTCGGCGGTTTCCGCCGGCACGGCGGCAAAGCGGAGTTGGGTGCGTTCGCTGGTCTCGGCGGCAACGCGCCCGGCGGCTTCGACGTCGCGGTAGGCGCCGACGGAGATCCAGTGGTCGGCCCATGCCAGCGGGGCGCAGCACAGCGCGGCAACGGCGGTTGCATGCGGGAGGCGCACTATTCGCTCGCTTCGTCGCCGACGATGCCGCCGTCGCGCAGCTGCACGCGGCGGCTGGTGTAGCTCATCACCATGGGATCGTGGGTGGCGGTGAGCATGGTGATGCCGCGTTCCCGGTTCAGCCGCTTCAGCAGTTCGAGCAGTTCCTGGGTGGTGGCGGTGTCCAGGTTGGCGCTCGGCTCGTCGGCCAGCAGCAGCACCGGATTGGTGACGATGGCCCTGGCGATGGCGACGCGCTGCTGCTGGCCGCCGGACATCTCGCCCGGGCGACGATCGGCCAGGTCGCCTAGGCCGAGGGACTCGAGCGCCGTCAAGGCGCGCTGGCGGCGTTCGCTGCCCGAGACGCCCTGCAGCTGCATGATGAACTCCACGTTCTCCACCGCCGAGAGCACCGGAACCAGGTTGTAGGACTGGAAGACGAAGCCGATCTTGCGCAGCCGAAGATCCGACAGCTGCGCTTCCGAGAGCGCGGTGACTTCCACGCCATCGACGACGACGGTGCCGGAGCTGGGCTGGTCCAAACCGCCGATGGCGTGCAGCAGGGTGGACTTGCCGGAACCGGAAGGCCCGGCGAGGCTGGTCCACTCGCCGGCGCGCAGGTCGAAGTCCACGTCGCGCAGGGCGTGAACCGGAACGGCGTCGTCCTCGTAGGTTCGGCTGACTCCGCGGCAGGACACCACCAGCCCGGCGCTTTCGCCGCTTGCCGCGCCGGCCTTGGTTTCGACGCGCTCCGTTTCAGTCTCGGCCATGCTCCGCTGCTCCGTTTGCCAGTCCGCGTGATGTCGTGTGTTCTTGCAGTTCGCCGGCTACCGGCGCAATGCTTCCAAGGGCGTCAGCTTCACCGCCCGCCGCGCCGGATAGAAGCTGGCGAGCAGCCCGAGGATCAAGCTCATCGCCGCCACCAGCACGACGTCGCCGGTCTTGATGACCGGCACGAACACCGGCCGCAGCCCGAACGTCGCCAGGCTTTCGCTGAAGGCGCTGAGGTCGATGCCGTCGCGCACGCCGGCGAACACCGCGGCCGCGATCAGCAGGCCGCCGGCGACGCCAACGGACATGATCAGGCTGGATTCCAGCACCACCTGCGCGACCACCGAACGCGGGCGCATGCCCAAGGCGCGCAACATGCCGAGTTCGCGCACCCGCTCCATCACCGCGGTCACCAGCGTGTTCACCAGGCCGAACACGAGGGCGCCCATGATCACCAGGAAGTAGATGAAGACGGCGCTGTCGGCGAAACCGACGATGGCTGCGGCCTGCGGCTCCAGCTGCCGCCAAGTGAGCACGTCCAAGCCCGAGAAGACGTTCTTCAGCGCCAGCACGACGCGGTCCTCGAAGGCGTCCTCCCGCAGGCGCACGGACACCTCGGTGACCGCCGGCGTGTCGAGCTTGTCGCCGAGCGCCGCCGCGCCAGTGAACACGAAGACCTTCTCCAAGCCCCCCATGCTCGCTCGATAGATGCCGGCGATGCGGTAGCCGGCCTCGCGGTTGCGCCCGTCGGCGCCCTGGGTGATCAGCACGAGGCGCCGGCCGACCTCGGTTTCCAGCTGCTCCGCCAAGGCCGCGCCGATGATGATGCGTCGATCTTCGGCACCGGTCAGGCCCTCGCCGCGAATGGACACGTTGCCCAGAAACGAGATGGACTCCTGTTCCGGCGCCACGCCCACCAGCTGAATGCCGCGGGTCTCGCGCTCGCTCATCGCCACTGCTGGCACGCGCACCCGGCTTGCCCAGCCGACGATGGCGGCTGGCGGCAGACGTTGCAGCCAGCTGGCGTCCGCCAGGAAGCCGCGCTCGACGCTGGGGTCTTCCCGGTAGCCTGGTCGCAGCACCTTCACGTGTCCGGTCAGGTTGTCGATGACGGCGTTTTCCATGTCGGACTGCATGCCGCGCAGCAGCGAGTTCAGCAGCACGACGCCGGCCACCGCGACGGCGATGGCCGACAGCAGGATGCCGTTGCGCCGTCGATGCCGCCAGAGATTGCGCCAGGACAGTTGAATCAGCAGCTTGAAGGGCATGGTCGGCCGTGTGCTCCCTGGAGAACCCCTACTCCTCGGCGCGCAGCGCATCCACCACGCGCAGGCGGCGAAGACGCAAGGCTGGAATCAGCGCGGCGACTTGCGTCAGCACCAGCACGGCGGTGCTGAACTCCAGCGCGGCACGGATCTGGAACGTCGGATACAGGCGCTCCGGCATGAGGAACTGCGCGGTCATGTCGGCGTAGGCGTCGCCGAAGGAAACGCCGGTCTTGGACAGAACGAACAACAGCGGCGCCGAGATGGCGAAGGTGATCGCCAGCCCCAGCAGCGCCATCCACAGCGCCTCCCAGCTCAGCATGCGCATGATCGCCGCCGGGGTCATGCCCAGCGCCTTCAGCATGCCGAACTCCGGCGTGCGCTCGAAGGTGGTCATGATGAAGGCGTTGACGATGCTGAAGGTCACCAGCACCACCAGGAGGGCGTAGATCATGTAGGTGGTCTGGTACTTGAGCTCGGCCATCTGGTGGACCTCGGGCAGCAACTGCTGCCAGGTCACCACGGTGGTTTCGCCATCGCCGAGGGTGGCGGCGAGCTGCAGGGCCGACTTGGCATCCTTCAGCGTCGCGGCGATGCCGTGAACGGCGTCCGCGAGGCCGAAGGCGCTTTGGAACTGGTTCAGATGAACGTGCATCTGCGCGCGATCGAAGTCCGTCTGGCCGGTGCTGAAGGTGCCCACCACGGTGAGCGTCAGCGCCGCGACGCCGCCTTCTTCGGAGTTTCCCACCACCATGATCTCGTCGCCGGTGGCAACGCCCAGGTTCTTCGCCAGCACGGCGCCCAGGTAGGCTTCGCCCGGCGCTTCGAGGTAGCGGCCGGCGGTTTGGACGTGGCGGATGGCGGCGAACTCCCGCCGCGGATCGACGCCGACGACCAGGCCCCCGACGGCCGGCGGGTCGGCGCCCGAATCGGCTTCGGCCACGCGCGCCAGCAAGGCGAAGGCCTGGGCGCGGGGGGCGATCGCCTCGAACTCGTAGCGTTCCGCCAACTCGGCCATGCGCACCGAGGCGTTCGCCACCGCGCGATCGAGGCGCGGGTCGTCCAGATAGTCGGGGTGCTGGATCTGCAAGTGGCCGGCGAAGAAGCGGGCGGTGTTGTCGATCATCATCTCGAAGGCGCCGGTTTGCAGCGAGCTGATGAACACCACCAGCAGGCCGGCGAAGGCGATGCCGCCCGCGGTCAGCCAGGTGCGGCGCCGGTTTCGCCACAGATTGCGCCAGGCGATGGTGGCTGCGGAAATGCTCCGGGGAGAACGAGCAGCGGCCGGCGCCGGGGCGTCGATCGGCAAGGCGCTGTCGCTCATGCTCCTCTGGCTCCTGCTCTTGACCGCCTACCTGAACGATCCACTCGCCAAGGCGGGGCCTGGCGGCCGATCTGGCCAGCTTCGATTTCGGGGACGCACCAGTCTAGCACTCGAACGCCTATTCCTCTTCCCGAAGCGCATCGACCGGGCGCATCCGGCGCACGCGCAAAGCCGGAATCAGCGCCGCGATCAGCGTGCCGGCCAGCATCACCGCAGGGGCCATCACGAACATGTCGGCCTTGACGACCGGATACAGGCGCTCCGGCAGCATCATCTGCGCCGCCATCTCTTCCATGCCCTCCATGTTCGCCGCCGGGATGCCGATTTCGGCAAGGGGCAGCACGGCGGCCAGGCACAGCGCCAGGCCGAGCGCCACCCCCAGCGCCCAGACGCACACGGCTTCGACGATCAGCATGGCGACGATGGCGTTCGGCTTCATGCCGATGGCCAGCAGCATGCCGAACTCCCGGGTGCGTTCGAAGACGGTCATGATGAAGGCGTTCACCACGGACATCGTCACCACGATCATCAGCAGCCAATAGACCATCTGCGCCGAGATGCGATCCAGCTGGACGCTCTGTTCCAGCTCGGGCAGCAGCGTCCGCCAGTTCAGCAGCCGCGCGCCGGGCGGCAACAGCTCGGCGACGGCCTGCTCCAACTCGCCGAGGCGGTTCACGTCGACGCCGTTCAAGACGACGCGATGCACCGAATCGCCCATCTCGAAGGCGTTCTGCATGGCCGCCAGCGGCACCTGCATGATGCTGCGGTCGAGTTCCGGCTGGCCGGTCTCGAAGGTGCCGTCGACGCGCAGAATCAGCGCCGCGACGCCGCCTTCCTCCGAAGAACCGAGGGCGGTGATTTCCGCGCCCAGTTCGACGCCCAGATTGGCCGCCAAGGCGGCGCCGACGAAGGCGCTGTCGCTGCGCGGCAGGTACTCGCCGGCGGTGATGTGCCCAGGCAACGCGAACAGGGCGGACTCCCGCTCCGCATCGACGCCCATGACCAGGGCGCCGAAGCTGCGCTCGCCGGAGGAGGCCAGCGCGAATGCCTCGGCCCGGGGCGCGACGCCGGCAATCCCCGGCGCCTGCTCCAGACGGCGCGCCAGTTCGGTGGCGTTCGGCAGCGAGTGGGTGGTCTTGGGATTGTCGAAGTAGTCGGGATGCTGCACTTGCAGGTGGCCGACCATGAGACTGGTCGCCGTCTCGATCCAGCCGCCGTAGCTGCCGGCCTGCATGGCGACGAAGAACGACACTAGGAAGATGGCGAAGGCAAGCCCGGCGGCGGACATCCAGGTGCGCAGCCGATGACGCCACAGATTGCGCCACGCGACGCGCACGAACATGCCGCTCGGCGCGCGGATCGGCCGCGGCGCGGCCACGCCGAGCGTCGTATCGCTCATGCGATGAACTTCGTCGCCAACTGCCGGGCCGGGACGCGGCGCCCTAGCGTTCGCCGCGCAGCGCGAAGAAGGTGAACATGCTGTCGGGAACGTCGGCGTCGAAGTCCGCGTTCAGATAGCGCACTTCGGTCCAGCGTCCCTCCTCCTCCAGGTCGGCCATGCGCATGGCCAGCGGGATGGTGCGGCCGCCGAGTTCGCCCACCTGCACGGTGCGCATTTCCTTGAGCGGCTTCATGCCCTGGTCGAAGAACGTCTGCTTGAGCATGACGTAGTCCTCGCGCAGCAGCATCGTTTCCTTGCCCCAGACCACCGGCGCATCGTCGTGGGGGAGCAGTTCCAAGGTGTAGACGGTGTGGCCGTCCCGCTGCTCGGTGGCGGCGATGGAGAAGTCGTAGTGGCGCAGGTAGTGGTCGGTGCGCGACAGGTCGTTGTAGGAGAAGTCCGAGCCGGCCCAGCTCAGCGACATCATGTTCGAGGGCAGGCGTATCTCGCGCGGCTGCTTGGGCGTGAACGTCCACATGCGTTCGCCTTTCTTCAGCGTCGCCACGCCGGCATCCTTGGCCGGCGCGGTGAAGCGGATCAGCGCGTCGTCGCGGCCCCGGGTCCACGCCTGCAGCTCGAGTTTGCGCTCCCAGTCCGGACGGTGGATGGTCATCGCCATCTCGGTGTAGGAAGAAACCCCGCGGGTGAGGTCCAAGGCGCCCTCGATCAGCGCCTGGGCCGTCTTCGCGCCGTCTTCGGCAGCGGCTTCGGACTGTCCGAGCGCCGTCGCGGCGCCAAGCAGCCCCAAGCCGAACAGAACCGGCCGCATCGTCGTCAAAGCCATCGTCTCCTCGCCCTTGGCGGTCGCTTCCCCGCAATAAGCGTAACGCAACCGGAGAAGGACGTTTCGGCCGCCCGCCGGGAGCGGCGCGACAGCTGCTTCGCCCACGTCGGCGGCGGGACGACGTGCCCTGCCGGCAAGGCCAAGGCGGCTCATACCCACAGGTTGGCGGATTTGGCCAACAGGTTTTCGACGCTTGACGCGCCCGCAACGCTTCCCTATAGTCCGCGCCTACCTGATGCGGGGTGGAGCAGTCTGGTAGCTCATCGGGCTCATAACCCGAAGGTCGTGGGTTCAAATCCCGCCCCCGCTACCAACCAGGGCAGGCCGCCCACCGGCGAGCTGGGCTTGGATGAAGCGCACGCCGCGTCAGCAAGGTGGCGTGCCGTCTATTGGTTTTGTTCGGATGGGCGGAAAGCGCCCATTTTTTGTTTGCGCCGGCGGTTTTTCCGGGATGACGCGACCAGCATGACGCGAAAGGAAGAAGAGATCGAAGCACTGCTCGCACCCACCGTGCGGGGTCTCGGCTGCGAGGTCTGGGGGGTCGAGTTTCGCCCCTGGGGGCGCGGCCGAGCAACGTTGCGGCTGTACATCGATTCCCCGGCCGGGGTCAGCGTCGGCGACTGCGAGCGCGTCAGCCGGCAGGTGAGCGCGCTGCTCGATGTCGAAGATCCCATCGCCGGCGCCTACCGGCTGGAAGTGTCCTCGCCGGGCCTCGATCGGCTGCTCTTCCGGCGCGAGCAGTTCGTCGCCAGCATCGGCGAGAGCTTGAGCGTGCGGCTTGCCGTTCCCTTCGATGGCCAGCGTCGCTTCGAGGGGCGGCTGGTGGGCCTCGAGGGCGAAGACGTCGTGCTGCGCCAGGGCGACGACGAGTACCTGCTGCCCCTCGGGCAGATCGAACGCGCCCGCATCCGTCCGAACTTCAACGAGGCGCACTCCGCGCAAGCGGCGACGGCGTAGTAGACGGCGGCTCGGGACATGGCGGAAATGAACAAGGACGTGCTGACGGTGGTGGAGTCCGTCTCCAACGAGAAAGGCGTGCCGAAGGAGGTGATCTTCCTGGCGATCGAGCAGGCCCTCGCCATGGCCACCAAGAAGAAGCACCACCAGATCGTCGAAGACGAACATGGCCGCCGGGAGGAGGACGCCGAGTTCGTCGTCAGCATCGATCGGCAAACCGGCAACTACGAAACCTTCCGCCGCTGGCAGGTGCTGGACCCCGAGCGCGAACTCGAAGAAGGCGAAGAACTCAACCCGGACGCCGAGCTGACCCCCGAGCAGGCGCAGGCCAAGGACCCGGCCCTGACCCTTGGCGACTACCACCAGATACCCGTCGAGTCGGTGGAGTTCGGGCGCATCGCCGCGCAGACCGCCAAGCAGGTCATCGTGCAGCGAGTGCGCGAAGCGGAACGGGCGCAGGTCATCGCCTTGTACGAGTCCCGAGTCGGCCAGCTGGTCAGCGGCACGGTGAAGAAGACCTCCCGGGACAGCGTCATCGTGGATCTCGGCAACAACGCCGAAGCCATCCTCTCCCGAGGCAATCTGATTCCCCGAGACAGCTTCCGCATGGGCGATCGCGTGCGCGCCCTGCTGCAGGAGATCCGCCCCGAAGCGCGCGGGCCGCAACTCATCCTCACCCGCACGACGCCGCAGGTGCTGATCGAACTGTTCAAGATCGAAGTGCCCGAAATCGCCGAGGAAGTCATCGAAATCCGCGCCGCGGCGAGGGATCCCGGCTCGCGCGCCAAGATCGCCGTGAAAACCAACGACGGCCGCATCGACGCCGTGGGCGCCTGCGTCGGCATGCGCGGCTCGCGGGTGCAGGCGGTCTCCGGCGAGCTCGCCGGGGAGAAGATCGACGTCGTGCTCTGGGACGACGACCCGGCGCAGCTGGTCATCAGCGCAATGTCCCCGGCGGACGTCAAGTCCATCCTCAAGGACGAAGAAAACCACACCATGGACATCGCCGTGGAGGCCGATACCCTCGCCCAGGCCATCGGCCGCAGCGGCCAGAACGTGCGTCTTGCCAGCGAGTTGACCGGCTGGAATCTGAAGGTGATGGACGAAGCCGAGGCGGCGCGCAAGCAGGAAGAAGAGCTGCTCGGCTATGCGGACGAGTTCAAAGAGGCGCTGTCCGTGGACGAAGACGTCGCCACCGTGCTGGTCGAGGAGGGCTTCACCAGCATCGAGGAAGTCGCCTACGTCGCGGTGGACGAACTCACCGCCATCGAAGGCTTCGACCGGGAGATCGTCGACGAGCTGCGCAATCGCGCCAGGGATGCCATGCTGCGCCGCGAGCTGTCCGCTGGCAGCGATGGAACGCCCGCGCAGGATCTGCTCGAGATGGACGGCATGGAGGCGCCGCTTGCCTTCGAGCTGGCCGCGAAAGGCGTCGCCACCATGGCAGACCTCGCCGATCTTTCCGTCGCCGACGTGCTCGACATCAAGCCCGACATCGGCGAAGGGCGCGCCGCCGAGCTCATCATGACGGCGCGCGCGCCGTGGTTCGCCGAAGAAACCGACGCCGGGGAAGCCGCCGACACCGAAGCAGCGCAAGGCGACGGCCATGGTTGACGTCACCGTAGGCGAGCTTGCGAAGACGCTGAAGCTGCCGCCGGACCACCTGCGCGCGCTCATCCGGCAAGCCGGCCTGCCCCACGAGGGCGACGACGAAGTGCTCTCGGACCAGCAGAAGGCGCGTCTTCTGGTGTTCGTGCAGAACCGACAGAGCCTGCGCAGCGGCGAACCGCACAAGAAGATCGCGCTTCGCCAACGCAACGTCAGCACGCTGCGCTCCGGCAAGGGCGGGCGCGGCAATGCGGTCACCGTCGTCACCAAGGGCAAGAAAGTGCTAGGGCTGCGCGCGTCGCCAGCTCGGCCGGCGGCGTCGGAAGCCGCCGTGGTCACGCCCCCGGCCGCGCCGGCCGATGCCGCGGCGACGGCGGATGCGGCCAGCCCGCAAGCCGAAGAAGCGGCGCGCGCCGAAGTCGAAGTCAAGGTCGCGGAGGACGAACGCCAAAGCGTCGGCGCGGCCAGGAAGCCAGCCGACGAGGTGCGCGAGGAAGCGCCGAAGCTTCTGGTCGAGGAGCAGACTCCAACGCCGACGGCGCCGCCTGCCGTGGCCGCAGCAGCACCGGAAACAGGCGAGGTTGCGCCAAAGCCGGCGCGCGCGGAGCGCACCGAGCCTACGCCGCGCAAGGCGGCTCGGGCAGACGCGCCGGAGAGGAACAAAGGCGGCCAGCCAGCGGCGCAGAAGCAGGGAGTCGATGTCGCCGCGGTCGCCGAAGCCGCGGCGGCAGCGCAAGCCGCGGCGCGGGCGGCGGAGAGCGGCAATCGCCGAGCTCCCGGGCGCGCCGGCGCCCGACATCGGGAGCACGCCCCGGAGCGCGGCTTCGGCGGCAAGACGCGGCGACGAGAACTTTCGCTCAAGCAGTCGTCGAAGCGCGGCAAGCGCCGCCCCTTGTCGGTCGAGAAGCAGGGCGGCGAGTTCGAAAGGCCCCAGGAAGTCATCGTTCGCGAAGTCGAGATCGGCCAGGTGGCGACGGTTGGCGAACTCGCGCAGCGGATGAGCGTCAAGGCCGGCGAAGTCATCAAGTCGCTGATGGGCATGGGCGTGATGGCGACCATCAACCAGGCGCTCGACCAGGACACCGCGATCCTGCTGGTCGAGGAGCTTGGCCACAAAGTGAAGCTGATCGCCGAGGACGAAGTCGAGCAGGTGCTCGAACAGTCCCTGCAGGTCGAAGGCGAACAGCAGCCGCGGCCGCCGGTGGTCACCGTGATGGGTCATGTCGACCACGGCAAGACATCGCTCCTGGACTACATCCGCAGCACCCGCGTCGTGGCTGGCGAAGCCGGCGGCATCACTCAGCACATCGGCGCCTACCACGTCGAAACCGAACACGGCAGCATCACCTTCATCGACACCCCCGGCCATGCGGCCTTTACCGCCATGCGCGCCCGGGGCGCCCGCTCCACCGACCTGGTGATCCTCGTCGTCGCCGCCGACGACGGCGTGATGCCGCAAACCGAAGAAGCCGTGAACCACGCCCGGGCGGCGAAAGTGCCGCTGGTGGTGGCGGTGAACAAGATCGATCTCGAAGGCGCGGACCCGGAACGCGTACGCAACGAACTGGGCGCGCTCGACGTCATTCCCGAGAACTGGGGCGGCGACACCCAGTTCATCGACGTTTCCGCGGAAACCGGCGAAGGCATCGACGCGCTGCTGGAAGCCGTGACCCTGCAAGCCGAACTGCTGGAGCTCGCCGCGGTGCCGGCGGCACCCGGCCAGGGCGTCGTCATCGAGTCGCGCCTCGACCGTGGGCGCGGTCCGGTGACCACGCTGCTGGTGCAGAACGGCACCCTCGAGCAAGGCGACGTGGTCATCGCCGGCCAATGCTACGGGCGCGTGCGGGCCATGGCCAACGAGCGCGGCGACCCCGTGGGGGCGGCGCCGCCGTCGATTCCCGTGGAAGTGCTCGGGCTCAACGGCACGCCGAACGCCGGCGACGAGTTCTCCGCCGTGGGCAGCGAGCGCCAGGCGCGGGAAGTGGCCGAGTTCCGCGCCGAACGCAGCCAGGCGCAACGCCATGCCAGCCTGCCGAAGGCGGCCACTCTGGAGACCATGTTCGCCCACCTGGGGCAGGGCGAGAAGCGCGTGCTGAAGCTGATCGTCAAGGCCGACGTGCGCGGCTCGCTGGAAGCCATCGTGCAGGCGTGCTCGGACATCGGCAACGACGAGGTGTCCGTCCACGTGCTGAGCGCCGGCGTTGGCGGCATCACCGAGTCCGACGCCAGCATGGCGCTCACCTACGGCGCCGTGGTGTTCGGCTTCAACACCCGCGCCGACAGCGCCGCCAAGGCGATCATCGAACGCGAAGGCATCGACCTGCGCTACTACAGCGTCATCTACGAGTTGCTCGACGACATCAAGGCGGTGCTGGAGGGCATGCTGGCGCCGGAAGTGCGCGAAGAGTTCATCGGCATGGCCGAGGTGCGCGACGTCTTCCGTTCGCCGCGCTTCGGCTCGGTGGCCGGCTGCATGGTCGTCGACGGCCTGGTGGCCAGGAACAAGAAAATCCGCGTGCTGCGCGACAACGTGGTGATCTTCGAGGGGGAACTGGAATCTCTGCGCCGCTTCAAGGAGGACGTCCTTGAAGTTCGCAACGGCCTGGAGTGCGGCATCGGCGTGCGCAACTACAACGACGTGCGCGCTGGCGACAAGATCGAGGTGTTCGAATCCCGCGAAGTCGCCCGCAGTCTGGCGGCGCAGCCGGGCTGAGCCGCCCGGCAGTCGGCCAAGGCGAGCCCAATGACCCCCGATCGCGCCCATCGCGTGGCCGAGTTCATCCGCGCCCAGCTGGCCGAAATCGTGCGCAGCGAAATGCGGGATCCCCGCGTCACCTTGCTCTCCGTCACCGACGCCCGCTTGAGTCGCGACCTTGCGGTGGCGGACATCTACGTCGCTTCCCTCGCCACCCAGGACGAGGCGTCCCGGGACGCCCTGGTGGCGGTGCTGAACCGCGCCGCCGGGTTCCTGCGCACCGCCGTTGCGCGCCGGCTCGACTTGCGCGCCACGCCGCGGCTGCGTTTCCACTACGACGATCTGCCGGAACGGGGATCGAAGCTCGACGCGCTGATTCAGCAGGCGGTGCTAAGCGACGAACAGCGCGCCGACGCCTGCGGTGCAGGTGGCTAGGGCATGGCGCGTCGACGGCGAGGCCGGGACGTCAACGGCGTGGTGGTGCTGGACAAGCCCGCCGGCTGCAGCTCCAACGACGCCGTGCAGCAGGCCAAGAGACTGTTCCAAGCGGCGAAAGTCGGACACACCGGCAGCCTCGACCCGCTGGCCACCGGCGTGCTGCCGCTGTGCTTCGGCGAAGCCACCAAGTTCTCGCAGTTTCTGCTCGATTCCGACAAGCGCTACTTGACGAAGGTGCGCCTCGGCGTCGCCACCGACAGCGGCGACGCCGATGGCGAGGTCATTGCGGAACGCCCCGTCGAAGGCATTGCGGAGCACTGCATCGACGACGCCTTGAACGCCTTTCGCGGTGCCATCGAGCAGGTGCCGTCCATGTTCTCGGCGGTCAAGCACAAGGGCCAGCCGCTGTACAAGCTGGCTCGCCAAGGCATCGTCGTCGAGCGCGAAGCGAGGCCGGTGACCATCTACCGAAACGACCTCGTCGACTTCGACGGAGAGCGTCTGACGCTGGACATCCATTGCAGCAAGGGCACCTACGTGCGCACCATCGCCCACGACCTCGGCGAAGCCCTGGGCTGCGGCGCCCACGTCTACGAACTGCGGCGTTTGGCGGCTGGCCCCTACGACGAAGCCGACGCGGTCGAACTGGAGCATCTGCAACGGCTTCGCCAGGA
Organism: Candidatus Azotimanducaceae bacterium; assembly: GCA_965199875.1. Classification (GTDB taxonomy): domain Bacteria; phylum Pseudomonadota; class Gammaproteobacteria; order Pseudomonadales; family Azotimanducaceae; genus VXYL01. The sequence goes on from OZ241346.1 coordinate 2,975,499, forward strand.
CGGCGACGTGGACTCGGCCCTGCTGCCCATCGCCAGCGCCGTGCAGCAGTGGCCGTCGCTGGCGTTGGCGGGGGCGCTGGCGTTCTACATCAAGCAGGGCCAGCCGGTGCTGGTTCCCCACGCGCCCGCCTCGGGTTGGGTGCGTCTCTACGAAGCGTCGACGCCAGCAGCACAGGCAGCGGCGTGCTGCGACGAGGACTTCATCGGCGTCGGCGAGATTCTCGACGACGGCCGCGTCGCGCCGCGGCGCTTGATCAAGGCTGGCCGAGCCGCCGCTGGCGTCGGCAGGCCGTAGCGGGAGGCACTGTACCTATGCGCGGTGCTTCCTATTTTCCCATGAAGGCATGAGGCAAGCCCCTCGAGGAGAGAAGACATGGCGCTAACCGCCGAAACCAAGAAGAAGGTGGTCGAAGACTACCGCACGGACGCCAACGACACCGGTTCGCCGGAAGTGCAGGTGGCCCTGCTGACCTACAACATCAACTCGCTGCAAGAACACTTTCGCGCCCACGGCAAGGACCACCACTCCCGCCGCGGCCTGATTCGCATGATCAACCGGCGGCGCAAGCTCTTGGACTATCTGCGCGGCAAGGATCGAGACCGCTACGCAGCGCTGATCGCCCGCTTGGGGCTGCGCCGCTGACGCCGACGGAAACGTCGTCGGAGCAGCCGACGAACGTCGTCGGAACCGAACAACCGAAGGAGAATGCATTGAACCCAGTACGAGTAGAGTTCCAGTACGGCGAACATCGCGTCGTCTTGGAAGCGAACAAGATCGCCCGCCAGGCAACCGGCGCAGTGATGGCGTCGATGGGCGACACCACGGTGCTGTGTACCGTCGTGGCGAATCCCAAACCCAACCCAGGGCAGGACTTCTTCCCGCTTACCGTGAACTACCAGGAGAAGTTCTACGCCGCGGGCAAGATTCCCGGCGGCTTCCCGCGCCGAGAAGGACGCCCGAGCGACAAGGAGACCCTGACCTCGCGGCTGATCGACCGGCCTATTCGGCCGCTGTTCCCGGACGGCTTCATGAACGCCGTGCAGGTGATCGCCACGGTGATGTCCGTGGACCGCGACATGGACCCGGACATCGTCGCCATGATCGGCAGCTCGGCGGCGCTGGCCGTCTCGGGCATCCCCTTCGCCGGGCCCATCGGCGCGGCCCGGGTCGGCTACCAGGACGGCCGCTATCTGTTGAATCCCGGCTACGAGGCGCTGGCTTCCTCGGCCTTGAACATGGTGGTCGCCGGCACCCAGGCGGCCGTGCTGATGGTGGAGTCCGAGGCCAAGGAGCTGTCCGAGGACCAGATGCTCGGCGGCGTGCTGTATGGCCATATGGAAATGCAAGCGGCGATTTCCGCCATCGACGAACTGGCCGCCGAGGCCGGCAAGCCGCGCTGGGACTTCCAGGCGCCGGCGAAGGACGAGGCGTTGGAAGGCAGGCTGCAACCCGCTCGCGAGGGCCTTGCCGAGGCCTACCGCGTCAGCGACAAGCAGCAGCGCCAGCAGGCCGTGCGCGAACTGCGCTCGGCGCTGATCGAGCAGCACGCCAGCGACGACGGCGAGTTCGATGCCGAGGCCGTTGCGGAAGCCTTCCACGCGCTGGAGAAGCAAGTGGTGCGCGCCAACATCCTGGACGGCAAGCCGCGCATCGACGGGCGCGACACCGGCACCGTGCGGCCCATTGCCGTGGAAGTGGGCACCTTGCCGAGGACCCACGGCTCGGCGCTGTTCCAGCGCGGCGAAACCCAGGCCATCGTGGTGGCGACGCTGGGCACGCTGCGCGACGCCAAGCTGGTGGAAGGGCTGGACGGCACCTTCAAGGACAACTTCATGCTGCACTACAACTTTCCGCCGTATAGCGTCGGCGAGGAAGGCTTCCTCGGCAGCCCGAAACGGCGCGAGATCGGCCACGGACACTTGGCTCGCCGGGGCATCGCCGCCTGCCTGCCGAATGTCGACGACTTCCCCTACACGGTGCGCGTGGTCTCGGAAATCACCGAGAGCAACGGCTCCAGCTCGATGGCTTCGGTGTGCGGCAGTTCGCTGGCGCTGATGGACGCTGGCGTGCCGATGAAGGCGCCGGTGGCGGGCGTGGCCATGGGCCTCGTGAAGGAAGGCGAACGCTTCGCCGTGCTCACCGACATCCTCGGCGACGAAGACCACCTCGGCGACATGGACTTCAAGGTGGCCGGCACCGCCGACGGCGTCACGGCGCTGCAGATGGACATCAAGATCGACGGCATCACCGAGCAGATCATGGAAACCGCCCTGGCCCAGGCCCACGAGGCGCGGCTGCACATTCTGGGCGAGATGAACAAGGTGCTCTCGGCGTCCCGGCCAAGCGTCTCGGAAAACGCGCCGAGCATGGAGCTGCTGAAGGTGGACCCGGACAAGATCCGCGACATCATCGGCAAAGGCGGCGCGACGATCCGCTCCATCGTCGAGGAAACCGGCGCCGAAGTGGACGTGGAGGACGACGGCAGCGTGCGCATCTACGCCGAGGACGGCGCCGCCAAGGACGCCGCGGTCGCGCGCATTCAAGCCATCACCGCCGAGGCGGAGATCGGCAAGATCTACCGCGGCCGGGTGGCGAGCATTGTCGACTACGGCGCCTTCGTCAACATCCTGCCCGGCAAGGACGGCCTGCTGCACATCTCGCAGATCGCCAAGGAGCGCGTCGAGAAGGTGACGGACTACCTGCAAGAAGGCCAGGAAGTGGAAGTCGTGTGCCTGGACACCGACCAGCGCGGCCGCATCAAGCTCTCCATGAAGGAAGTGGCGAACTACGCCGCCGCCGACTAGGCACTCAAACCTCTGTTTGGTGGGAGTTCCATTTGCGCCTGTTTGCGACCATTTGCTGCGGTTTGCGGCACGTCTGCAGCAGGCGGCAAACTTGCTGTGTGACGGTTGCAAGCGATTAGACTAGCAGGCGCTTCTCGCAACCATGCACTTGCCTCAAGAGCCCGGAGCCATTCCATGAGCTTTGCCACGAAGAGCAACACCTGCCCCGGCGTCGTTGCCGCGCTGCGCCTGTCCATCGCCACCGTCTGGGTCGGCATGACGGCGGCAGCCTTCGCCGACGGTCACCTGACCTTCGGCGATGCCCGCGTGGAACCGCAGATCTACCGCGTCGGCACCGCGATCGAAGACCTGCTCCTGCCTTCGGCAAGCGGCGGCGAGGGCCCCACCCGCTACGCGCTCTCGCCGGCACTCCCCACGGGGCTCGACTACGACGAATCCATCTGTCTGGTGACGGGAACGCCCACCGAGGCGCTGGAGCAAACCACCTACACCCTCACCGCGACGGACCGGAGCGGCGAAACCGCCACGCTCAGCTTCACCATCGAAGTACAGCCGGACCAGATGCCCACCTTCGGCGACGCCGCCATCGAGCCGCAGATCCATCGTGTCGGCAGCCCGATCGAACCGCTGACGCTGCCCACGGCCAGCGACGGCGACGGCGAGTTGTCCTACGCGCTGATGCCGGCGCTGCCTGCGGGGCTGGCCTTCGATGCTGCGGCGCGAAGGATCGCTGGCACCCCGCGGGAAGCATCGGCGCGGGCCGCCTACGCGTGGACGGCCACGGACGAAGACGGCGACACCGCGACACTGGCGTTCATGCTGGAAGTGGAACCCGACCGGATGCCCGCGTTCGGCGATGCCGCCATCGAGCCGCAGGTCTATCGGGTGGGCAGCCCGGTGGAGGAAACGCTGCCGATGGCCAGCGACGGCGACGGCGAGCTGTCCTACGCGGTGACGCCGGGACTGCCTGCGGGGCTGGCCTTCGATGCCGTGGCGCGCCGCATCGCCGGCACGCCGGAGGAAGCATCGGCGCGGGCCAGCTACGCGCTGACCGCGACGGACGAGGACGGCGACACCGCGACGCTGGCGTTCATGCTGGAGGTGGAACCCGACCGGATGCCCGCGTTCGGCGACGCGGCCATCGAGCCGCAGGTCTATCGGGTGGGCAGCCCGGTGGAGGAGACGCTGCCGATGGCCAGCGATGGCGACGGCGAGCTGTCCTACGCGCTGACACCGGGGCTGCCTGCGGGGCTGGCCTTCGATGCCGCGGCGCGCCGCATCGCCGGCACGCCGGAGGAAGCATCGGCGCGGGCCAGCTACGCGCTGACCGTCACGGACGAGGACGGCGACACCGCGACGCTGGCGTTCATGCTGGAGGTGGAACCCGACCGGATGCCCGCGTTCGGCGATGCGGCCATCGAGCCGCAGGTCTATCGGGTGGGCAGCCCGGTGGAGGAGACGCTGCCGATGGCCAGCGACGGCGACGGGGAGCTGTCCTACGCGCTGACGCCGGGGCTGCCTGCGGGGCTGGCCTTCGATGCCGCGGCGCGCCGCATCGCCGGCACGCCGGAGGAGGCGTCGGCGCGGGCCAGCTACGCGTTGACCGTCACGGACGAGGACGGCGACACCGCGCAACTCGCGTTCATGCTGGAAGTTGAACCCGACCTGATGCCCACCTTCGGCGACGCCGCGGTTGCGCCGCAGAGCTACCACGCCGGCACGGCCATCGTCGATCTGCTGCTGCCGGCGGCTTCCGGCGGCGATGGCGAACTGATGTACATGGTGACGCCGATGCCGCCAATGGGCCTGTCGTTCGACTCCGCAGCGCGCTCCATCGCCGGCACGCCGGAGGTAGAGTCCCCGGCCACGGAATACACGCTGACGGCGACCGACGAAGACGGCGATACCGCGACGCTTGCCTTCACCATCGAAGTGGGCATGGCGATCACCGTTTCCATCGCCGCCAGCGCCTCGGCGCCCGAAGGCCAGACGCTGTCGTTTCCGGTGACGCTGTCCGACGCCGCCGGGGTGCCGATCACGGTTGCCTACGCAACCGCCGACGGCACGGCGCGGGCCGGCGAGGACTACACGTCGATGAGCGGCACGCTGACCTTCGCGGCGGGGGAGACGTCCCTCGCCATCAACGTCGCCGTGATGGCGGATCCGCGCCCGGAACACGACGAGACCTTCAGCATCCGCTTGAGCAATCCCGTCAACGCATCGCTCGGCAACGCCACCGCCACCGGCACGATTGCCGACGACGACACCGAGCAGGTGCGCGGCGGCGCCTTGAGCGTGTCGCTGGCGGCGTTTGGCCGCACCGCGGCTTCGGACGCCGTGGAGACCATTGCCGGCCGCTTCCAAGAGGGGCCGCCGGTAGGCAGCCGAGCGACCATCGGCGGCCGCCAGTTCACCTTCGGCGGCGGTCGCGCCGAGTTGGGACAGGCCGCGGCGGCCGTGCTCGGCGCGTTCGCGGCCAGCAGAACGCCCTCCGGCTTCCACGTCGGCGCGAACGACCTGGCGCACGGTCCGTTCGGCGCCGCCGGCACGTTCGGCTGGACGACGCCGACCTCTGCGCCAAGCCCGTTCCGGACGTCTTCCTTCGACTTGAACTTCGGCGGTTCCACGGCGGACGCCGCATCGCCGTGGACGCTGTGGGGGCGGGCGAGCGCCAACCGCTTCTCCGGGCAGCCCGACGCCATGCACCTCGATGGCGATGTCAACACCGGCTATCTGGGCATCGACGCCCTGCTGCCGCGCAACGTGCGCGTCGGCGTGGCGGTGGCGCGCAGCAGCGGAGACATCGACTACCGCATGGACGGCGTCACCGACGGCGAACTGGACTTGCAGCTGACCAGCATCCTGCCCTACGTGCACTGGACGCTCTGCAACGGCGTCGATCTGTGGGCGATGGCCGGCAGCGGCAGCGGCGAAGCGACGTTGATGGACGAGGTCGGCGAGGTCGACTCCGACATCGACATGCGGCTGGCCGCGTTCGGCGTTCGCCAGCAGCTCAGCGCTTGGCGGGGTCTCGACATGGCCGTCAAGGCCGACGCTTTCGCCACGTCCCTTGGCGCCGACGCGGTGGCCGACGAGCTGGCGCAAGCCGAGGCCGACGTGCGGCGCATCCGGGTGATGCTTGAAGGCCGTCGGGAGCTGCAGAGCACCGAACGGTCCAGGCTCGGCGCCAGCTTCGAGCTGGGCGGCCGCCTCGACGGCGGCGACGCCGAGACCGGCTTCGGCACGGAACTCGGCGGTGGACTGGACTACCGCCATGCCGCCGGACTTTCGCTGCGCGCCAAGGGCCGCTATCTGCTGGCGCACTCCGAAAGCGAGTTCGAGGACTGGGGCTTGAGCGTTGCCGTGGAACTGGACCCCGGCGCCGCCGGCAGCGGCGCCACGTTCCGCCTGGCGCCGGCCTGGGGAACGCCAGCCAGCGACGCGGCGAGCCTGTGGCGCAGCGAACGGCTGGTGGGCCAGCGCCTTGGCCTGCGGCGGCCCGACTCCGCCCGTCTCGACATGGAGCTCGGCTACGGCTTCGCGCTGCCCGAAGCGGGCCAGGTGCGGCTCTACGGCGCGCTGTCGGGAGACGCGCTCTACGGGCGCCACTACCGCTTCGGCGGCCTGAGCGAATCCGTGGCCGGGTTGCAGTGGAGCGTCGAACTCGATCGTGCGCAGCGCCTCGACGGGCGGCCCGACCACGGCATTCTGTTCACCTTCGGGCGCGGCCCGCTGCTGGGCGGAACGAGCGGCCACCAAGGCCGACACGGAACGTCGGCGCTGCCGTTCGGGCAGACCACGCACTGACGGGAGCGCTCAAGGGCGAAACGGGGGCACGAGTGGCAGACGACTTGATTCGCACGCTCGACGAGTTCGAGGCGGAATACCGGAAGGGCATCGGCGCCGTGCTGCCCCACCGTCCGGCCAAGCAGGCGAACTTGGACAACATCCGCCGTTTCGGCGACGGCGCCGGCGACTACAACCCGCTGTGGCGGGACGAAGCCCGCGCCGCCAAGAGCCGCTTCGGCATGATCACCGCGCCGCCGCCCTTCCTGTACAGCGTCACGCTGGGCGTCGTCGCCGGAGAAACCGGCGCCATCGACCGGCGGCGCGTGTCGACCCGGTATTTGCCGGTGAACTACGCAGGGGCGGAGATCCAGTTCATCCGCCCCATCTGGCGCGACGACGTCGTCACCGCCACGGAGCAAGTCGGCGAAACCACCCGCAAGCGAAGCCGGCGCATCGGCGCCATCAACTTCAACACCGGCCTGGTGACCTTCACCAACCAGCGCCGCGAGGTGGTGGCGACCATCAAGACGCTCATGGCGCGCTACGAGAACACCGGCCATACCTTGGAGTACGACCGCGGCGCTGGCGGCGGCAGTACCGCCGAAGCGGTCGTAGAGCCGGCGGATCCGCTGGTCTGGGAGCGCCAGCGACGCGGCGCCGAGCCCCGCTATTTCGAGGACGTGGCCGAGGGCGAGGCCATCGACTCCTTGCAGAAGGGCACCTACTCGGTCACCGAGCTGTTCCTGTTCACCCACGGCGTGCTCGGCACCGGCAGGAGTTCCCGCGTCGCCTTGCAGGCCGAAGGTTCGGCGGATCTCGGCGGCGGCGGACGCTTCGACGCCGAACACGCGCAGAAGCGCCGCAACATGCCGGGCCAGTTCGACTACGGCCCGCAGCGCGTCTGCTGGCTGAGCCAGATCGTCACCGACTGGATGGGCGACGACGGCGTGCTGAAGAGCCTGCGCGCGTCGATTCGACATCCGAACGTCGTCGGCGACACCAATACTCTGCATGGCGAAGTCGCGCGCAAGTTCGTCGCCGACGGCGAGCATCTGGTCGAACTGCACGTGCGCAACGAGAACCAGTCCGGACTGGCCACGGCCCTCGGCAGCGCGGTGGTGGCGCTGCCGTCGAGGGCCTAGCGACCACCGGGCCCGGTCCTCGATCACGCCGCAGCGCACGTCGGGAGGGAGGCGGAACCCATGTCAACGCGCTGGGGAATCCTGGCCACCGGGCGCATCGCCCGCCAGCTGGCCGGCGCGATCGTCGCTTCCGACGGTTCCGAACTCGTCGCCGTCGGCAGCCGTTCCCAGGAGGCTGCGGATGCCTTCGCCAGCGACTACGGCATTGCCGCCCACGGCAGCTATCAGGCGCTTCTCGAAGACGACGTCGACGCGATCTACGTCGCCACGCCGCACCCGCAGCACGCCGAGTGGACCATCAAGGCGCTTGAGGCCGGCAAGGCGGTGCTGTGCGAAAAGCCGCTCGGCGTCAACCACGCCGAGGTGATGGCGATGGTCGAGACGGCAGCGTTCCACAGCCGCTTTCTGATGGAAGCCTTCATGTACCGGGTGCATCCGCAGACCGCCAAGCTGCTGGAACTCCTGCGCGACGGTGCCATCGGCGAGGTGCGGCAGGTCGATGCCAGCCACGGCTTCGCCGCGCCCTACAACCCCGAAAGCCGTCTGTACGGCAACGAACTGGCCGGCGGCGGCATCATGGACGTCGGCTGCTATCCGGTGTCCATGGCGCGCCTCGTCGCCGGCGAAGAACCGGCCGAGGTCGCCGGCTTCGCCACCTTGGGCGAAACCGGCGTCGACCGCTGGGCGGCGGCGCTCTTCAAGTTTCCAAGCGGCCTGATCGCCCGGCTGGCCACCGCCGTCTCGCTGCCCTTGGACAACACCGTGGGGGTGTTCGGCAGCCATGGCGCCATCCACGTTCAACGCCCGTGGTTCGGTGCTCGCCCCAACGGCGAGTGGAGTTTCGATCTCGTTCGCGGCGGCAAGCGCGAAACCATAGGCGGCGTCGCCAAGCCGATCTACGTCCTGGAAGTGGAGGAGGTTGCGGCGGCGCTGGCGGCCGGGCGTCTCGAGTCGCCCCGCATGACCTGGCAGGACAGCCTGGGCCAGGCCCAGGCCTTGGACCGCTGGCGCCGGCAGGCGCAGGTGCAGTTCGACTTCGAGACGTCGGAGCGCCAGACCGTGCCGGTCCACGGGCGCCCCTTGAGCGTGCGCCGGCAAGCCATGCGCTACGGCAGCATGGCGGCCTTCGACAAGCCAATCGCCCGTCTGGTGATGGGTTGCGACAACCAGCCCACCGCCAAGCACGCCGCGGTGATGTTCGACAACTACTACGAGTACGGCGGCAACGCCTTCGACACCGCGCACATCTACGGCGGCGGACGCATGGAGCAACTCCTCGGCGCATGGATGAAGCATCGCGGCGTGCGCGAACGGGTGGTGGTCATCGGCAAAGGAGCGCACACCCCGGCGAACTTCCCGGAGCGCATCCATGAACAGCTCGCCATCTCCCTCGAACGCCTGCAAAGCGACCATGTGGACCTGTACTTCGTGCATCGGGACAACCCCGATGTCGACGTCGGCGAGTGGATCGACGCGTTGAACGCCGAACGCGACGCCGGCCGCATCACGGCCTTCGGCGCCTCGAACTGGTCCCTCGCGCGGGTGCAGGCGGCGAACGCCTACGCCCGGCGGAACGGCAGAGCGCCTTTCGCCGCGGTGTCCAACAACTTCAGCCTGGCGCGCATGGTGCAGCCGGTGTGGCCGGGCTGCGTGGCCGCTTCGGACGCCGACTGGCGCGCTTGGCTGGCCGAAGAGCAAATGCCGCTCTTTCCCTGGTCCAGCCAGGCGCGGGGCTTCTTCACCGAACGCTTCGACGCGCTGCGCACCGATGCGGCGTCCGGCGTGGACGTCGGTTTCGGCCATCAGCCGAGCGACGACGAAGTGCGCCGCTGCTGGTTTGCCGAGGACAACTTCGCCCGCCGCGCCCGCGCCGCCGAACTGGCGGCGCAAGAGGGCGTCGAGCCCATTCACATCGCGCTTGCCTACGTGCTCAATCAGCCGTTCCCGTGCTTCGCCCTGATCGGCCCGCGCACCCTTGCGGAAACGCGCAGTTCGCTGCGGGCGCTCGCCGTGGAACTCGGCGACGAAGAGCGTCGCTGGCTGAACGGCGAATGAGACGGCCACGAGCGCAACCGAAAACGAACGAGCCGCGCAAGACGCGCAAGGAGACCCCATGAAATCACGCCTCGCCATGCTGACGATCGCCGCCTTGGCCAGCCTGCACGCCGCCGCGCAACCGCAGGTGGGCGACCAGGCGCCTGTCTTCGACCTGCAGTCCACCGCCGGCGGCACCTACCAGCTGGGCGACAAGGCCGTGGTGCTGGCGTGGTTTCCCAAGGCGTTCACCCAAGGCTGCACCATCGAGTGCAAGTCGCTGGCGCAAAACGGCCACCTGATTCGCGAGTTCGACGTCGACTACTTCATGGTCAGCACCGACGCCGTCGAGGACAACGCCAGCTTCGCCGCGGCGAACGACGCGGACTTCCCCATGCTTTCCGACCCGACCAAGGCGACGGCGAAAGCCTACGGCGTGCTGCACGAGCGCGGCTTCGCCATGCGGCACACCTTCTACATCGGCGCCGACGGCACCATTCTGGCCATCGACCGCGCCGTCAAGCCGGCGACCGCGGCCGAGGACATCGCCGCCAAGCTGGCCGAACTGGGCGTCCCCCGCCAGCAGCCGGCGGACGCCGCCGAGGCCGAGTCGTGAACCGGCGAAGCGCGTACGCCAGGCCGCGGCGCCGCCAAGGCAAGGAGCTTCGCCGATGAAAGCCATCATGGTGATGTACGACTCGCTGAACCGGCACATGCTGCCGAACTACGGCTGCGACTGGACGCTGGCGCCGAACTTCCGGCGCCTCGGCGAACGCGCCGTGACGTTCGACAACCACTACGTCGGCTCCATGCCCTGCATGCCGGCGCGGCGCGAGCTGCACACCGGCCGGCACAACTTTCTGCATCGTTCCTGGGGGCCGTTCGAGCCGTTCGACAACTCCACCTTCACGATCCTCAAGCAGAACGGCGTCTACACCCATCTGGTGTCCGATCACTACCACTACTGGGAAGACGGCGGCGCCACCTACCACCACCGCTACTCCAGCTGGGTGAACGTGCGCGGGCAGGAGGGCGATGCGTGGAAGGGCGAGGTGGCGGAACCGGAAGTCCCGGAACATCTGGGGCGCATCAACCGCCAGGACTGGATCAACCGCAAGTACATGCAGGAAGAGGCGCTCACGCCGCAGGCGCGCACCTTCGCCGCCGGCCTGGAGTTTCTGCGAGCCAACCGCCAGCAGGACAACTGGTATCTGCAAATCGAAACCTTCGACCCGCACGAGCCGTTCTTCACCCTGAAGCAGTGGAAGGACCGCTACAACTACGACTGGGACGGCCCGCACTTCGACTGGCCGAAGTACGAGCGCGTCGGCGAAGACCCGGACGCCGTGGAGTACCTGCGCTACCAGTACGCCGCGCTGCTCACCCAGTGCGACCACTACCTCGGCACGGTGATGGACTTCATGGACGAACACGACATGTGGCAGGACACCATGCTGCTGGTGGTCACCGACCACGGCTTCCTGCTCGGCGAACACGACTGGTGGGGCAAGGCGCGCATGCCCTGGTACAACGAGACCGCGCACATTCCGTTCTTCGTCTGGGACCCGCGCAGCGGCGTCGCCGGCGCAAGACGCCGCAGCCTGACCACCACCATCGACATCGGCCCCACCATCCTCGACTACTACGACCTGCCGCGGCCTGCCGAGATGGACGGCAAGCCGCTGCGCCAGACCATCGTCGACGACGCCGAAGTGCGCGGGAACGCCATCTACGGCATGTTCGGCGCCCACGTGAACATCACCGACGGACGCTACGTCTACATGCGCGGGCCGGTCGACGACAACGCGCCGCTGAACCACTACACGCTGATGCCGACGCACATGCGCAGCCCGTTTTCCGTGCGCGAACTGAAGAACATGCAGTGGCATGCGCCGCTGCCGTTCAGCAAGGGCTGTCCGCTGATGCGCATTCCTTCCGGCGGACGCTTCGTGGAGCCGTTCGAGACCCGGCTCTTCGACCTGCGCTCGGACCCGGGGCAGACCAGCCCGATCGCCGACGCCACGGCGGAAGCGCGCATGGTCGCGGCCTTGGAGGAAGCCATGAAGGAGCATCTGGCGCCGCCGGAGCAGTACCAGCGCCTGGGACTGTCGGCGCCGTAGCCGACTGGCGCGCTACTGCTGCGAGTGATCGCCGCAGTGGGAGTGTCGGAAGGCGGATCGAAGCGGCATCGGTGCGCTCAGCGCATCGCCCACAGACAGCCGCGGCGCATGATCTCCTTGGCTTCCGGCACGTCGAAGTCGGCGGCAACGTGGCCGAGGGAACTGTAGAACACGCGGCCGGCGCCGTAGCGCTTCTTCCAAGCGACGGGCATGGTCGTCCCTCGTATCCAGTCGATGCCCCAGTGTTCGCCCTTGAACGTCGTGGTGGCCAGCACTTCGTTGGACGGATCGACGTGCATGAAGTACTGCTCGGAGCGCATTCGAAAGTCGGCGAGGCCGGCGACGATGGGATCGTCCGAGGCGATGTTGACTTCGTAGTCGATGATGCCGCCGGGGTGGCAGATGAACTGGCCGCCCACCATGAACTGGTACTCGACGTTGCTGCGAAACGAATCGCCCATGCCGCCGTGCCATCCGGCGCATCCCGTCCCGGCGCGGATGGCCTTAAGCAGCCCCGCTTCCTGCTCGCGGTCGATTCGAGACATGGTCCAGACCGGCACGACCAAGTCCAACTCGGACATGAAGCCCTCGTCGGCAAGCCGCTCCAAGCGGTTGGAGACGGAGACTTCGTGGCCTTCCGCAGCCAGCAGATCGGCGCAGATGGCGGCGGTTTGCTCCGGCTCGTGGCCTTCCCAGCCGCCCCAGGTGATGAATACGTTGGCCATGTGAGTCTCCGCAAGCTGGCGGCCGCGTAACGGCCAAGGACCTCCGCGCACGCGCAGTCTACCGGCGCGGCTAGGGTATCCGCATCCCGAACGGCTTCAAATGCCCGAGGGCAGCTGGTGGCGCGGCACGGCGCGTTCGAGCCCGGCAAGGACGAGCTGGGCGCGCACGAACTTCAGTATTTCTTCGCTGGAGCGCATCTTCAGCGCCCGTGCCAGAATGCGCCGGCAGTCGCGCAGGGAGACGCTGCGGATCACCCACTTCACCCGGGTCAGGTTGGCGGAGTTCATCGACAGCACGTCGTAGCCCATGCCGACGCACAGCACCGCGCCTTCCGGCGTGCCCGCCAGTTCGCCGCAGATGCCGACGGGCTTGCCTTCCGCATGGCAGCTCTTGGCGATTTCGCGCAGCGCGATGAGCATGGCGGGGTGTACTTCCTCGAACAGGTCCGCCACCCGCGGATTGTTGCGGTCCACCGCCAGCATGTACTGGGTGAGATCGTTGGAACCGACCGCCAGAAAGTCCACTTGCCGAGCGATTTCCCGCGCCAGGTAGATGGCGGCCGGAACTTCGATCATCACCCCGACGAGGGGCGGCTTCACCTGGTAGCCCTCTTCGACCACCTCTTGGTGGGCGCGGTGGATCAGCGCCTTGGCCTCTTCGATCTGCTCCAGCCGGCTGACCATCGGCAGCATGATGCGCAGGATGCCCTCCAGTCCGGAGTTGGCCTTCACCATCGCCCGTATCTGGCCGAGGAAGATCTCCGGATGGTCCAGGGTGACGCGAATGCCGCGCCAGCCCAGAAACGGGTTCTCTTCGGTGATGGGGAAGTAGGAGAGCGGCTTGTCGCCGCCGATGTCCAGCGTGCGCATGGTGACCGGACGCGGCTCGAACGCCTGCATGTGGTCGCGGTACAGGATGCGCTGCTCTTCTTCGGTGGGAAAGCGGTCGCCCATCGAGAAGGGCACTTCCGTGCGGAACAGGCCGATGCCCTCGGCGCCACGGTCCAGCGAGCGGGTGATCTCGCTGACCAGGCCGATGTTCACCCACAGGTTGATGGCGTGGCCGTCGCGGGTGGTGCAGGCCAGGTCGCGCACTTCGTCGAGTTCGCGGGCGAACTCCTCCTCCTCGTTCAGGAAGCGGTCGTAGGACTCGCGCAGCAGGGCGCCTGGATTGACGAAGACATCGCCGTAGTGGCCGTCGACGATGACCGTTTCGTTCTCGATGTCGGTGATCGGCACGTCCACCGCGCCCATCACCGTGGGGATGCCAAGCGCATCCGCCAGAATCGCTCCGTGGGAGTTGCGCGAACCTTTGAGCGAAACGATGCCGCGCAGACGCTCGACGGGAAAGTCCGCCATCATCGGCGCGGTGACCTCCTCGGCGACCAGCACCATTTCGTCCGGGTAGGGCTCGGGCTCGTCGTCGATCTCCTGCAGGTTGGCGAGCACGCGCTGGCCGAGGTCGCGCACGTCGGCGGCGCGTTCGCGCAGGTAGGAATCCTGCATGCGCTCGAAGGTCGCCACCTGTTCGAGGATCGCGTGGCTCACCGCGCCCTGCGCCCACTGGCCGCGGCGGATCAGCGCCCGCACGTCTCCCGCCAGAGCGGCGTCGTCGAGCATGTGCAGGTAGGCGTCGAACAGTTCGCGCTCTTCCGGGCCGATGCTCTTCGCCATCTGCTCGATGACGCGCTCGATGTCGGTGCGCACCTTGCCGATGGCCCGCTCGAACAGCTTGAGCTCGGTGGCGACGTCCTCGGCAGGGCGATCCGGAACCCGCTCCAGGCGCGCCGACGGCAGCGCCACGTAGGCGGTGCCGATGCCGATTCCAGGCACGCCGGAGATGCCGCGAAAGCGCAGCTGCCCGTGGCCGCCCTGGACTCCGGACGCAAGGTCGCGCAGGTCGCCGCTGACTTCCGCATGGGCGATGCGGCTGGCGACCTGGGTGGCCAGCGTCACCAGAAACGCCTCTTCGTCCTCGTCGTAGCGCCGAGTTTCCCGATCTTGGACGACCAGCACGCCGAGCACGTCGCGCACATGCACGACGGGCGTGCCGAGGAAGGCGCTGTACGGCTCTTCCTGCAACGCCTCCACCAGCGAGAAGCGCGGATGTTCTGCGGCGTTGTCCAGATTGATGGGCTCGGCGCGCTCGGCAACCAGGCCGACGATGCCCTCGCCGGGCGCCAGCGAGACGCTGCCCGCCACGTCGGTGCTCAAGCCCTCGTTGGCCACCAGGTCGAAGCGGCCGTTCGACTGGTTGCGCAGGTAGATCGAGCACACCTCGGCGTCGAGGATCAGCGACACCCGGGCCACCAGCAGGTCCAGCGCGGCGCGGAAGCCGGAGGCCGCGTCCATGTCCTGGACGATTTGCCGCAGCGCGTCGAGCATCGCTTGATCAAGCCTCCACGGCCAGCGCCGGCGCCAGTTCGCGCAGCGCCCGGCGGTAGACCTCGCGCTTGAACGCCACCACCTGGGTCAGCGGGTACCAGTAGCTCACCCAGCGCCAGGCGTCGAACTCGGGGTCCGTGCCGTCCACCTGCACGGCGCTGTCCTCGGCCAAGAGCCGCAACAGGAACCACTTCTGCTTCTGCCCGCGAAAGCGCGTCTTCGCGTCCTTGCCCAACAGCTTGCGCGGCAGCCGGTAGCGCAGCCAGCCCTTGGTGCGGCCGCGCACCTCGACCGTCTCGCCATCGAGCCCGACCTCTTCGTACAGCTCCCGGTAAAGCGCCTGCTCGGCGCTCTCCCCGGGCAGGATGCCGCCCTGGGGAAACTGCCAGGCGCCGAAGCCGCCAACGCGCCGTGCCCAGAACACCTGTGCCTGGGCGTTCTGGATGACGATGCCGACGTTGGGGCGGTAGCCGTGTCGGTCGACGTTGCTGGGCCGCTGCTTAGGGGCTGGCGCGTTCGGCATGGAGATCGGGCGTCGTTTCGGCGACTCGATTGTTCCACATCGGCGGCGGCTGCGCCCGTCTTGTCTTGTCGTCGGCCGCATCGGCCGGCAATTTGGACTCGGGGCGGCGCTGGCGGTGGAAAATATGTGGGCGCATGGGCGCACCACGCCGCAGTCAGTTGGACCTTCCCTAAGGGGCGGCGATGGAGTTCGGCAGGACGGTGTCCAACTTGATGCGCTCGACGATGTCGGTGGTGGAGCAGCCGCTCACCAGGCTCAGCACGCGCACGTCGCCGCCGTAGCCGCGCACGAGTTCGGCGCCGACCACTTCGTGTAGCGCGTAGTCGCCACCCTTGACCAGCACGTCCGGGCGCAGCTCGTCGAGCAGCGCCTCCGGCGTGTCTTCGGCAAACGGCACGACCCAGTCCACCGCGGCCAGCCCTTGCAGAACGCGCAGCCGCGACTCCAGCCGATTGACGGGGCGACCGTCGCCCTTCAGCCGGCGAGCGGACTCGTCGTCGTTGACGGCGACGATCAGCCGATCGCCCAGCCGCCGCGCTTCGCCGAGATAGCCCACGTGGCCGGCGTGCAGAATGTCGAAACAGCCGTTGGTGAAGACGATGCGCTCGCCGCGCCGCCGCGCCTGCGCCACGGCGCTTGCCAGCTGGCGTCTTGGCGGAGAGCGGCGCCGGGCATGTTCGTCGCCGTTGAAGTGCGTTCTGGACGCCATCGCCTGATTGAGCTCCGCCACCGATACGGCGGCGGTGCCGTACTTGGCGCACACCACGCCTCCGGCCAGGTTGGCGACTTGCACGCTGTCGCGCAGCGGCCAGCCCAGCGCGGCGCAAATGCCGAGGGTTGCGGCAACGGTGTCGCCGGCGCCCGTGGAGTCGTAGACGTCGACGCCGATGGCGGGAACGTGCAGCGGCGGCGCCTTGGCCTCGAACAGCGTCAGCCCTTCCTCGCCTTGCGTCAACGCGATGGCGCCCAGGCCGTTCTTGCGCACGAGATCGCCGCCAGCTTCGTGCAGTTCGGCTTCCGAAGGACGGTGGCCGACGGCCTGCTCGAACTCGACGCGATTGGGCTTGAGGATGTCGACACCGCGGTATTCGCCAAACGGCTTGAACTTGGGGTCCGCGATGGCGGCTACGTTCGCCTTCTGCGCTTCGGCGATGATGCGCGCCGGCTCTGCAACAGCGCCTTTGTCGTAGTCTTCGATGATCAGCGCGTCCGCGCCGGGCATCTTCGGCGTGGCCCGGGCCAGCACGTCGTCTGCCGCTGCCTTGCCGAGGGGCTGCTCGAAGTCCATGCGCAGGAGTTGCTTGTGGCGGCTGACGATGCGTTCCTTGAGGGTGGTTCGCCAGCCCTCGGCGACCACGAGGTCGGCCTCCACGCCGGCTTCCGCGAGGAGATCGGCGACGATGCGTCCGTTGGCATCGTTGCCAACCGCGCCGACCAGCGTACAGCGACCACCTAGGGAAACCACATTCAGCGCGACGTTGGCGGCACCGCCGAGGCGGTCTTCGCTGCCTTCGATCTGGACGACGGGAACGGGCGCTTCGGGTGAGACTCGATCCGTCCGACCGCGGATGTAGCGGTCGAGGATGACATCGCCGACCACCAGAACGTGGACATCGGCGACCGGGGGAAGCAGTCGATTCATTGCCGCGATGTTAACACTTGGCGACGCATAGCGCATCGCTTGATTTCATTCACGGGTGCGCCGGAGTCGGTGACGAACAGGCAGGAGCGTTCGACAGCGCAGCTTCAATCGCGCAAGTTGTTGAACTGTATCGGCAAGCCGTAGTCCTCCGCCTTGAGCTTGGCGATGACCGCCTGCAGATCGTCGCGCTTCTTGCCGCTGACGCGCACCTTGTCGCCTTGGATCTGCGGCTGCACCTTCAGCTTGGCGTCCTTCACCGTCTTGACGATTCGCCGACTGGCATCCCGGTCGATGCCTTGCTTGAGATCGAAAGGCTGGCGCTTCTGCTTGCCGGACGCCTCCAGCGGACGCGCCGACAAGGCGCCGATGTCGACGCCGCGCCGGGTCATCTTGTCGTGCAGAATGTCGACCAGCTGATCGATCTGGAACTCCTCCTCGGCGCTGACCGTGATCACCGCCCCCTCCAACTCGAAACCGGCGTCCACGCCGCGGAAGTCGAAGCGAGTGCGCAGCTCCCGGGACGCCTGATCGACGGCGTTGCGCACCTCTTGCAGGTCCACTTCCGAGACGATGTCGAAGAAAGGCATGGCGACGCCCTCTGCTGGCTGGCGCTTAGGTGCCGGCCGGTCAGCCCCGGGCCCTCGCCGCGGCGTCCCGGCCGAGGCAGCGCTGCAGCCAAGCGGCGATGTTCGGCTGCTCGGCGAAGTCGATGCCGGCGGCCCTTGCCCAGCTGAAGACGCTGGCGACGTTCAGATCGGCGACGCTGAATGCGTCGCCCACCAGGTAGTCGCGCCCGGCCAGAGCATCGTTCAGCACCTTGAACGGCTTCTGCAGTTCCTCGATGCCGGCTGCCGCAGCTGCGGAATCCTGCTCGCGGCCCATCAGCCCCCTTGCGTTCAGCAACACGTCGAGCAAGGTCTTCTCCACCGCGGTCATCGCCCAGAAGCACCAGCGCAGGGTTTGCGCCTCGTCGGCCGGCGTGGCGGGTGCCAGCTTGCCGTGCTTCTTGGCCAGGTAGAGGTTGATGGCCATGGACTCGGCCAGCACCATGTCGTCGTCGACAAGCACGGGCACCTGCCCCATCGGATTGAGCGCGACGAGATCGGCCGTCGCGCCAGTTTCGTCGAAACCGGCCTCTTGTTCGAACTCCAGCTCCAACTCGTGGGCCATCCAGATGGCCCGCATGGCGCGGCTTTGCGCCGGGCCGTAGATCTTCAAGCTCACAGCGCCTCCAGCATGGCCTCGGCCTTGCTGACCTCGAAGGCGCCGGCGGCCTCCACGGCCAGCTTGGTGACGACGCCGTCGTCGACGACCATGGCGTAGCGTTGCGAGCGGATCCCCAGGCCGAAGCCAGAGCCGTCCATCTCCAGGCCGAGCGCCTTGGTGAAGTCCGAATTGCCGTCGCCAGCCATCACCAGTTCGCCGGCGTCCCGGTCCTTGCCCCATGCGTCCATGACGAAGGCATCGTTCACCGCCACGCAGACGATGCTGTCCACGCCCTTCGCCTTGAACTGCTCCGCCGCGGCGACGTAGCCGGGCAAGTGCGCCTGGGAACAGGTGGGCGTGAATGCACCGGGCACTGCGAACAGCACCACCTTCTTGCCGCCGAACAGCTCGTCCGTGCTTACCGCCGCCGGTCGTCCGTCCTTCATGACGTGCAAAGTCGCCGTCGGAAGGGTGTCGCCCTCTTGAATCGCCATGTGGTTTCCCTTGTGGTTGCAGCCGAGTGGCCGTGTTGGTCGCAAAGCAACGGAAGTTTAGCGCAACTGAACGAGTTCGAGGGGCTGGCGCAAGATCGAGCTATGGGCGACGAAGTCGGCTGATGGGAGTCTTCGAACGCACTGCCGAGGGGCGGTACAAAGTGGGTAAACCAGCCAGTCTGCCGAGGCCGGCATCAAGGACGCCGGCGGTTGCGTTACGGTGCGCTTTCGGCCAAGGCGCTACATTCCACCCGAGTCGCGCGGCTGCGGTTATATTGCGCCGCAACGCCGGTCATCGAGCAGACGCCTTGGCGCCAGCACGAGCGAACATCCTCCAGCGCAGCCGCCGCTGGCTGCGCGATCCGCTGTTCGCATTCCTGCTGATCGGCACGGTGGTTTTCGTTTTGGAGGACGTCTGGCGCGGGGACGCTTCGCGCACCATCGTCGTCAGCCGAGAGCAGGCCGATCGTCTGGCCGAGCTGTGGAACGCGCAGATGGGGCGTCCGCCGACGGCCCAGGAACTCGCGGCGCTGGTCGAAGACCACGTTCGGGAGGAAATACTCGTTCGCGAGGCGAAACGCCTGCGCTTGGACGAAGACGACGTCATCGTGCGTCGCCGCCTGGCGCAGAAGGTCTCGTTCCTAAGCGAGGACGTCGCCGCCCTCGAACCACCCGAGGAAGAAGAGCTCAGCCGCTACTTCGAGGCGCATCGACAGCGCTACGAGACACCGGCGGTGGTGACGTTCAGCCACATCTACTTCAGCCCCGACCGCCGCGCCGACGCCGCCGGCGACGCCGAGCGGGCCTTGGCCGAACTCGACCCCGAGGCATGGCGAACCACGGGCGACCCCTTCATGCTGGGCAGAACCTACGCGCACGCCGCTCTGCCGCGTTTGCGCAAGGACTTCGGCGACGCCTTCGCCGAGCAGGTGGCGGCCATGCCCGCCGAAGGCGTCTGGCGCGGACCGCTGCCCTCTGGCTACGGCTTCCATCTGGTGCGCGTCGATGCCGCCAGCCCGGCCAAGGGCGCTGACTACGCGTCGGTGGCCGAGCGCGTGGCGGCGGACTTCGACGCGCAACGCCGTGCCGATGCCAACAATGCCTACTTCGAGAATCTCCGTGCCCAGTACACGGTGGAAACGCCGTGAGCGGGGTGCGCGTCGCCCTCGCCTTCGTTGCCGCGCTGGCCGGTTTCGCTGCCATCGCCCATGAAGTGCGACCGGCGCTGCTGCGCATCGACGCGGCAGCCGAAGGACGCTATCGCGCGGTGTGGAAGCTGCCCTTGGCCGGCGGCCGGCTGCTGCCCTTGGCGCCGGTGTTTCCGCAGCACTGCACGGCGCGTTCGACGGGATTCGACAACACCTTGAGCGGCGCGATCGTCCAGCGCTTCGACCTGGACTGTCCATCCGGCCTGCGCGGCGGCACGGTCGCCATCGACGGCTTGTCGCGGACGATCACCGACGTCATGGTGCAGGCGACGTTGGCGGACGGATCGAGCTTCTCCGGCCTGCTGAAACCGTCGCGGCCGGCGATGGTCATCGGCGAAGGCGGCGGCGCAGCGGCCTTCGGCTATCTGACCCTGGGCATCGAACACCTGCTCCTAGGCTTCGACCACATCCTCTTCGTACTGACGCTGATGTTCTTTCTGCATCGGTTTGGCCCGCTGGCGAAGGCGGTAACGGCCTTCACCGTCGCGCACAGCATCACCCTGGGCCTCTCCGCGCTGCAACTGGTGCATCTGCCGCAAGCGCCGGTGGAAGCCGTGATCGCGCTGTCGATCCTGTTCCTGGCGGTAGAAAAGCTGCGCGGCGTCGACGACTCCATCAGCGTCAACCACACCTGGGTGGTCGCCTTCGCCTTCGGCCTGCTGCATGGCTTCGGCTTCGCTGGCGCCTTGGCGGACATCGGCCTGCCGAGGGAGAACCTCGCCCTGGCGCTGCTGCTGTTCAACCTCGGCGTGGAGGTCGGCCAGCTGGCGGTGGTTGCGGCGGCGCTGGCCGTGGTCTGGGCCGTTGGCAAGTTGGGCATCGTCGTGCCCCGGCACGTCGTCCGGGCGCCCTTGTACTTGAGCGGCTGCCTCGCCGGCTACTGGTTCGTGTCCAGAACCGCGGCCATCGTGGCTTGACCGCTACAGCACGGCCTCGATCAGGTACGGGCCTTCGGCATCGAGCGCCGCGGTCAGGGCGGCGTCGAACTCTTCGCAGGTGGCGGCCCTGGCGCCCGGCACGCCTTGTGCGCTGGCCAAGGCGACCCAGTCCAGATCGGGATGCCCCAGGTCGAACAGGCTGGCGGCGCACTGGCCGATGTCGTTGACGCCGAGGCGCCGGTATTCGACCTCCAGAATGTTGTACTGGCGGTTGGAGAAGATGATGGCGACGACGTCCAGGCTCTCCCGAGCCGCCGTCCACAGGAACTGGTTGGTGTACATCGCGCCGCCGTCGCCCAGGAGCGCGATGGTTTGCCGATCCGGGCAGGCGACCGCCGCGCCCACGGCCACCGGGCCGCCCTGGCCGATGGAACCGCCGGTGATGTTCAGCCAGGAGTGGCGCACGCAGCGCTGCATGACCGGATAGGCCGCGCCGCCAGCGCCGGAGTCGACGGCGACGATGCTGTTCTCCGGCGCCCGGGCGGCGAGCACGTCGGCAATGCCGCGGGCGCCGAGCTTGCCGGTGGGAAGGTCCGGCCGCCGAGCGTCCGGCACCTCGGCGCCGCCGCAGTCCAGGGCATCGGCCAGGTCGTCCAGCGCCGCCGCCACGTCTTCGTGGCGATGCGCCACTCGAATCGTACGGCAGCCTTCGGGAACCAGGTCGCTCGGCAGGTTGCGGTAGGCGAAGAAGCTCACCGGCGGCTCGCTGCCCAGCAGCACCAGCTGGCGCACCGGCGCCAGCAGTTCGACGATCTGCTCGGGAAAGTAGGGCAGGCGGCGTACCAGGGGGAGATCCGGCCCCGCTTCCACCCGTGCCGGAAAGGTCGGCGAATAGACTTCGCAGCCGGTCTTCAGGGCGATGCGGCCAGCTGCCCGCACGCCGCGTTCGCTCAAGCCGGCACCGTCCACGAAGAGGATCGTGCGCGCATCGACCGCGCGCGCCGCAGCTTCGATCACGTCGGCGGCGACCCGCGGCTTGGCGATGGCGGCGTCGAAGCCTGCCGCCTTGCCGACGGCGCGCCCGTCGCCCCAGGCGCAGTCGGCGGGCAGAATCAGCGTCGCCACACTGCCCATTGGATCCGGGTTGGCGGACCTTGCGGCGCGCACCGCGTCGGCGGCGTCGAGTCCTGCGCCTTCGCTGCTGCGCGACGTGCGGATCCACGCCGAAACCGGCTTGGCGACGGCTTCGATGTCCGCCGTCAACGGCGCGTCGTAGGCGACGTGGTGCCGCGCATGGTCGCCCACCACGTTCACCAGGGGCGTTGCCGCTCGGCGGCAGTTGTGCAGATTGGCAATGCCGTTGCCAAGCCCGGCGCCCAGGTGCAGCAGCGTGGTCGCCGGCTGGCCCCGCATGCGGCCATAGCCGTCCGCGGCGCCGGTGCAGACGCCCTCGAACAGGCACAGGATGGCGTGGACTTCCGGCACCGCGTCGATGGCCTGCACCAGGTGCATTTCCGAGGTGCCCGGATTGGCGAAGCAGGTGTCGACGCCGTGCGCCAGAAGAGTTCGGACCACGCTCTCGGCGCCGTTCATGGGGTTTGCTCCATCGTCAGTTCGTCCTCCGGGAGGTGCAGCCGACGGCGATGGCGCTTAAGTGCCAGCTGCACTGCCATCGTCGTGGTTGCGCGGATCATGTTTGCACGGTTGCAACGATAGCGCTCCTTGCGAAACTCCGCCTTGCGTTCCATCCTTGCGTTTTCTCGCGTCGGGATCGCCCCGACGATGGTACGAAAACGCCCGAGTCCGCCGAAACAACCCTCGAGGAGCACGCCATGACCTACGCCTATTCGCGCTTGCGAACCAACGGGCGCGACTATCGCGCAGCCTATGACGCACTGCGCGACGGCAACGCGGCGTTGCGGCCAGCCAGCCTGTGGGGTGCGTTTCACGGTCTGTTCGGCGTCGCCTCCAACGAGTTGATCGTCGTCTCCTACGGCGACGTCGGCAACATCGACGCCACCCTCGGCGGGCTTGCCGAGGTCGCCGCCGTGGATACCCTGCTGCTCGAGCCCACCGTGCGCCCGACGGTGGACGAAGCGCGAACGCGAGCGGGGTTGTACGTGTTCCGGTTCTTTTCCGTGGCGCACGAGGATGTCGACGAAATCGCCGACTTGTCGCAGCGGGCGTGGCTCGACTTCGAGACCGGCAAGGACTACAGCGCCATCCCGCAGGGGCTCTTCCGCCAGCGCGACACGAGTTCCTCGAACGGTCGAATGCTGCTTTGCACCTGGTACGACGGCCTGAACTCCTGGCAGGCGTCCCGGACGCCGCCCGGTGCCGCCGGCGAACTGTTCCGCCGCCGCCACGCGCTGACCCAAAGCACCGTGGCCTACGCAACTCGGCTGCTGGCGTGATCGCCAAGGCGATGTCGAACGCCACCGCCGAGGACGAGCAGTTGGCGTTGTTCGCCAACGACGCCTTCTATCTGGCCTTCGCGCAGAAGGACTTCAACGCCATGCAGCGCCTGTGGGCGTTGCACTGCCCGACGCTGTGCATCCATCCCGGCTGGCCAGCCATTCACGAGCGCGCCGGCATCGTCGCCAGCTGGCGGCGCATCCTGGGCAATCCGGACCAGCCCGGCATCGACTTCTACAACGCCACCGCCTATCGAGCCGGTTCGGTAGTGATGGTCACCTGCTACGAGGAACTGCCGGGGTCGATCTGCGTCGCCAGCAACGGGTTCGTCAAGGAGGACGGCGCCATGCGCTTGTTCCACCACCACTCGGGCGCCTGCGCCGAGCCGCCACCGCCGAAAGGCTTGGCCACCTGAGTGCCGTTCAAGGAATCCAGCGAGGCTGGTCTCGGACCGCCGAGGCGCGAATCCAGGCCATGCCGCTGAACAGCGAGGCCACCGTCAACGCCGCGCTCGCGGAGGCGCTGCGCCACAAGCACCCGCTGTGGCGCGAGTCCCTGGGCGTCGAGCAAAGCGGGGTGTTCCAAGAGAACCGCTTGTTGCGCCCGGACATCGCCGTGCGCGCGCGGCGCGCCCAGCCGGTGGTGGTGGAAACGGAGTTCGCTCCGGCGGCAACGGTCGAGCAGGACGCCGCCGGCCGGCTTGGCCTCGTGCCGGTGGGCGGCAGGGCGCTGGAACAAGCCATCGCGGTCCGCCTGCCCGAGGACCTGCGCCGCGGCCAGGCGGACCTGCCGGAGCGCGTCGCCGCGGCCGAGTTCGGCTACTGCGTGCTGTCGGGCGAACCGTCGGCGCCCGAGCGCTGGCCGGCCGAAGGCTGGCTGACCGGCGGCTTGAACGACCTCGCCCGCTGCATGGAACAGGCGATGACCTCGGCGCGGCTGATCGAACTGGGCATGACGACCCTCGAACAGGGCGTGCGCGACGCCACCCGGTCGGTTGACGACGGCGTGGCGACGGGCGGCGTCTACATACCGATACGGCTTGGGAATGCGCTCAACCAACGTCCAGGCACGCAGACCACGCGCATGGCGATGGCCATCGTCGCCAACGCGCTGTTGTTTCAAGAGACCATCGCCGATGCCCACCAGCTGCCGACCATGGCCGATCTCGCGCAGCTCCCGGACTGGCGGCTGCCACCTGTGGTGCTGGACATCTGGACACACGTACTCGCGGAGATCAACTACTGGCCGATATTCCGCTTGGCGGCGGACCTGCTGATTCCCCAATCCGGCGTGACGATCAGGGAAATTCTCTATCCGCTGGTGCGTACCGCCAAGGAGCTGTCCGGACTTGGCGTCACCAGCGGACAGGATCTCTCCGGGCGCATGTTCCAACGCCTCATCGCCGACCGGAAGTTCCTCGCGACCTTCTACACTCGGCCCGAGTCCGCCACGCTGCTGGCGGAACTGGCGGTCGCCCGCCTGGACACGGACTGGGCGGACCTCGACGCCTATCCGAATCTGCGCGTCGCCGACCTCTCCTGCGGCACGGGCACGCTGCTGGCGGCGGCGTATCAGGCGCTGCTGGCGCGCTATCGGCACGGCGGCGGCGACGACCGCCGCATCCACGCCGCCATGCTTGAGAACGCCGTCGTCGCTGCGGACATCATGCCGGCCGCGGCGCATCTGTGCGCCGCCCAGCTGTCGAGCGCCCATCCGGGGGAAGTGTTCGACCACACCCGCGTCTACACCATGCCCTACGGCGTCGGCAGCGGCGCCGAGCAGCCTCGGGGAGTCGCCATCGGTTCGCTGGACCTTACGGCCAAGGGGCAGACGCGGTCGCTCTTTCCCACCGGGCAGCGCCAAGCGCACGGCCACGGCGAGGTGGAAGTGGAGGACCTCGATCTGCCCCACGAGTCGGTAGATCTGATCATCATGAATCCGCCGTTCACCCGGCCCACCAACCACGAGATCGCCGACGTGCCGGTGCCGTCCTTCGCCGGATTCGGCACCACCGCGGACGAGCAGCGGGCGATGTCGGAGCGGCTTGCCGAGGTGCGCCGCGGGCTGGCAGCGCCGGCCGGCCACGGCAACGCCGGCCTCGCGTCCAACTTCGTGGACTTGGCGCATGCCAAGGTGAAGCCGGGCGGCGTCGCGGCGCTGGTGTTGCCGATAGCGTTCGTGCAAGGCGCGTCGTGGCGGGCGGCGCGGGAGCTGTTCGCGCACCGCTACCGAGACATCGTCGTCGTCACGGTGGCGGCGAGCGGCGACACCGAGCGCGCCTTCTCCGCGGACACCGGCATGGCGGAAGCGCTGGTCGTCGCCACGAAGGCGGAAGACCGCGACGCGGCGACCGGCGAGGCGCTGTTCGTGAACCTGTTCAGGCGGCCGCGCAGCCTGGTGGAAGCGACCGATGTCGCCAAGCTGATTGCCGCACTGCCGGCGGCGTCGAGCGGCCGCCTGCGCGCCGGGGAGCAGCCTCTGGGCGCCTACATCCGCGCTCGGCTGGACGACGGCGGCTGCGCGGCGTTGCGCGAAACCGCCTTGGCGGAAACGATGATGGCGCTTGCCGGCAGCGCGCTGCGGATGCCGCGCCACGAGCAATTGCGGCTGCCCATCGCACCCTTGAGCGCCCTTGGCCGGCGCGGCCCGCT
This sequence comes from Candidatus Azotimanducaceae bacterium, assembly GCA_965199875.1. GTDB lineage: Bacteria > Pseudomonadota > Gammaproteobacteria > Pseudomonadales > Azotimanducaceae > VXYL01. Next base: position 3,001,516 of record OZ241346.1, read on the forward strand.
GCACCGCGACATCGGCAACGGCAAGGATGGCGAACCGCCATTTCGCGGCCCGTTCAAGATCGTGCCGCGCAGCGGAGTGCCGAGCTATCCGGCGCTGTGGGCGCACGACGCGGAACGGGAGCGACAGCTGGTGGTGGCGCCGGACCGGGAGGGACTCGTGCGGCCGAACTGCGAGCAGCAGGCGCTGCGCGTCTGGCAGACCGCCGCCAAGCTGCACTTCACCCTGGACTTCCAGATCAACTCGCAGAGCCTGACCGCCTGCGTGACGCCGGAACCCTGCCTAGGCGGTCGCGCGTGGCCCGGTTTCCACCCGCATCGGGACGAGTGGATGGATGTCATGGCGCTGTGGGCGAACTCGACGCTCGGCTTGATGTCGTTCTGGTGGGTGGGTTCGCGGCAGCAGCAGGGGCGCGCCATCACGACCATCTCCGCGCTGCCGGCGCTGCCGATGATCGACGCTCGGGCGCTTGCTGGGGAACAGCTTGCCCGCGCCGGCACCATCTTCGAGCGCTTCCGCTCCAAGCGGCTGTTGCCGGCGAACGAAGCCTACCGCGACGACGTGCGCAAGGCCTTGGACCGCGCCGTGCTGGTAGAGCTGCTGGGGCTGCCGAGCGACGTTCTGCCGCCCCTCGACAACCTGCGCCTGCAATGGTGCGCCGAACCGGCCGTCCACGGCGGCAAGGACAGCGCTCCGGGGGTCGCGTCCTAGGCGCCTCGCCGGCGCTAGTAGCCTTCGAGTTCCCCGTAGCGGCTGCGGTGGAAGTGCATGTCGCCGAAGGTCTGCTCGGTGACCGCGGCGCGCTTGATGAAGAAGCCGATGTCGAACTCGTCGGTCATGCCGATGCCGCCGTGCATCTGAATGCCCTCCCGGGACACCGTGTGGAAGGTCTCCCCCACCTTCGCCTTGGCCAGGCTGGCGAGCTTGGCGATCTCCGCTGGGTCGCGGCCCTCGTCGAGGGCCGTCAGCGCTTCGAGGACGCACGACTTGGAGAGTTCGATCTCGCAGAACATGTTCGCGGCGCGATGCTTCAACGCTTGGAACGAGCCGATCGGCACGCCGAACTGCTCGCGGTCCTTGAGGTACTGCACGGTGCGCTCGAAGCATTCCTCGGTGCTGCCGAGCATCTCGGCGCAAATGCCGATGCGGGCGATGTCGAGGGCCGGGTCCAGCACGTCGGCGCCCTTGTCGGCGTCGCCGATCAGCGCGTCTGCGCCTACTGCGACCTCGTTCAGCTCGATGTTGGCGGCGTTGCGGCTGTCCACCATCCTGGTGCGCGTGACGGCCACGCCGTCGGCGTCGCGGGCGACCAGAAAGAGCGAGATGCCATCGCGTTCGCCGCTCGAGCCGGACGTGCGGGCAGCGACGATCAGCCGATCCGCCACGTGCCCGTCGAGAACGAACTTCTTGCTGCCGGAGATCGCGTAGCCGTCGCTCGTCCTCTGCGCGCTGGTCGAAATGCCGTAGGGGTTGTGGCGGTGGGACTCCTCCAGCGCCAGCGCCAGCAGCAGCTCGCCAGTGGTCACCTTGGGCAGCAGTTGCGACTTCTGCGCGTCGCTGCCGCCTAGATTGAGGATCGTGCCGCCAAGCCACACGGTGGCGAAGAGCGGGCTCGCGGCCAACGTGCGGCCGGTCTCCTCGGTGACCACGCCAAGCCCCTTGTAGCCGAAGGCCAGGCCGCCGTGCTCCTCGGGGAAGGGAATGCCGGCCCAGCCCAGTTCCGTCATTTGCGCCCAGGTCGGGCGATCGAAGCCGTCGGGACTGTCGTCGTCGCGCAGTTTGCGCAGCTGGGCGATGGGCGCATTGTCGGCGCAGAACTCCTTGGCCGAATCTTTCAGCATGTTCTGCTCGTCGTTGAGAATCATGGGCATGGGCTGTTCCCCTTTGTCGTTGCCAAGATGATATGCCACGCGCCGATGAGGTAGAAGCCCTGCTGGAAAGCGAGCGAACCGTCGTCTTGCTGGTGCCCGGTTGCGGTTAGAATCGAACGGACTCGACGAGCGGCGACCCTGGGAGGGTGGATGCCCAAGCTATTGGAGGTGCGGGACCTCGAAGTGGGTTTCGGCGACACGCCGGCGGTTCGCGGCGTGTCCTTCGACATCGAAGCAGGCGAAACCGTGGCCCTGGTGGGCGAGTCCGGCTCCGGCAAGTCCGTCACCGCGCTCTCCATCCTGCAACTGCTGCCCTACCCCCCGGCGCATCATCCAGGCGGCAGCGTGCTGGTGAACGGCGAGGAAATGCTCGGCGCCGACAAGACCAGGCTGCTGGAGGTGCGCGGCGGCGTCGTCAGCATGATCTTCCAGGAACCGATGACCTCCTTGAACCCGCTGCACACCATCGCCAAGCAGGTTGGCGAGGCGCTGGTAGTGCACAAGCGGCTCTCGGCCAAGGCGGCCCGGCAGCGCACCTTGGAACTGCTGCAGCTGGTGGGCCTGCAGGACGCCGAGGGCCGCCTGGGTTCCTATCCCCACGAGCTCTCCGGCGGTCAGCGCCAGCGGGTGATGATCGCCATGGCGCTGGCCAACGAACCGCAGCTGCTGATCGCCGACGAACCCACCACCGCCCTGGACGTCACCATCCAGGCGCAGATCCTCCAGCTGCTGAAGGACCTGCAAAGCCAGATGAACATGGCCATGCTGCTGATCACCCACGACCTCGGCATCGTGCGCAACATGGCCAAGCGCGTCTGCGTGATGACCGAAGGCCTGATCGTCGAAGCCGGCAGCAACCAGCGGATCTTCACCGCCGCCGAGCATCCCTACACCCAGCGTCTCTTGGCCGCCGAACCGAAGGGCGAACCGCCGCCGGCCAGTGACGCCCAGGTGGTGGCCGAGGCGCAGACGCTGACGGTCAAGTATCCGGTCGGCAAGGGCTGGTTCGGCGCGGCGCGCTACTTCACCGCCGTGGACAGCGTCGACATCAAGGTGCGCGCCGGCCAGACGGTCGGCGTGGTGGGCGAGTCCGGCTCCGGCAAGACCACGCTTGGGCTGGCCATGCTGCGCCTGCTGAACAGCGAGGGGAGCATTCGCTTCGACGGCGACGAAATCAGCGACGTCAAGCGCAAGGGGCTGATTCCGCTGCGCCGGGACATGCAGATCGTCTTCCAGGATCCGTACGGCAGCCTCTCGCCCCGGCTCTCCGTGCTGCAGATCGTCGAGGAGGGGCTGCGCATCCACGAACCCCAGGTCCGCAGGGAAGAACGCCGCCAGCGCGTCGCCGAAGTGCTGGACGAAGTAGGTCTGCTGCCGGAACACATGGACCGCTATCCGCACGAGTTCTCCGGCGGCCAGCGGCAGCGCATCTCCATCGCCCGGGCGATGGTGCTGCGGCCGCGCTTCGTGGTGCTGGACGAGCCCACGTCGGCGCTCGACATGTCCGTGCAGGCGCAGATCGTCGACTTGCTGCGCGACCTGCAGCAGGCGCACAACCTGGGCTATCTGTTCGTCAGCCACGACCTGAAAGTAGTGCGCGCGCTGGCCAACTGGCTGATCGTCATGCGCGACGGCGTCATCGTCGAGCAGGGGCCGGCGCAGCAGGTGTTCCACCAGCCCGAGAGCGACTACACGAAAGCGCTGTTCCATGCCGCCCTGGACTTGGAAGCCGACGAGCAGTGGGTGCGCCAATAGCCTGCCTCGCTTCAAGCGGAGTCATGGATCCGCACACGGCTCGTTGGCCGGAAAGTCGCGGCAGAGCTCGTGCCCGGTCGCGTCCACCAGGCGCACTCGCCAACTCTCGCCGGCGTTGCCGGTCACCGCGTAGACCACGTCGTCGTCCATGGCCGGCGACCAGCCGATGGCCGAAAGCAGCGTGTTGACGCCCCTGGCCGCGTCGTAGACGCCGCTGCCGTAGCTGCCGGTGCGCAGCCGCGTGTCTTCCTGGAAGACCGCCAGCGCCTGCGCGCGACCCAGCAGCGCGCCATCCTGCGCCGTGGCCACGTAGCCGCGGTAGACCGGCAGCGCCAGCGCCGCCAAGGCGGCAATGATCGCCACGACGATCAGCAGTTCCAGAAGCGAGAACGCGCTCGCGGGGCAGCGGCCGGAAGCCCGTGGACGACGGGGGCCTGCGTCCAACGCGAACACCGCTAGATGTCCTGCAGGCGGACGCTGTGCACCTCGGCGACTTCGAAGTCGGCGTACTGCGGACGGGTGAGCGTCACCACCAGGTCGTCGCTGGCGAACTTGCCCTCGACGGCGATGCCGACCACGCCGCCGCCGTCGGCGACGCTGCCGTAGGCCGCCGCGCCGCTCGGCGCACGGCCACCGCCCTGGCCGTTCAGCGCGTCGATCCAGTCGGCGAGGCGGTACTTCCCGTCCGCCTTCGCCGCGTCGAGGGTCCCCAAGGCGATCCGCGCTCGGGCGCGTCTCAGTTCGTTCTCCACGAAACGAACGCCTTGGCGATAGTGAGCGTTCACTTTCGCCATGTTCGAGTTCTCCACGTAGTTGCGGTAGGCGGGTATCGCCGCAGCGGTCAGCACGCCGATGATCGCCACGACGATCATCAGTTCGATCAGCGTAAAGCCCTGCGCGCATGGGGTGGCCGAGTTGCTGTTCATCTTCATTGCGAGCTCCTTCGAGGTCTGGGTTGATGTTGCGGAACAGCATTGGCGCAAACGGGCAAGCGCGTAAAGCGCCGACGGCCTACGCCAGGAAGGTGCGATTTCCTACGCGATTTCGGGCGAATGGCCGTACAACGATGCCTCGTCCGCGACGGACAATGGGCGTCAAGACCATCCACCCAAGGGCGCCCGATGCCAGCCACTCCAGCGGAATCCGGAAAGCACAGGGACGACGCGCTCTGCGCTCGCGCTGCCGAGTTCGGCCTGCCGGTGCTGCACTTGCCGGCTTTCGAGCCAGCCGCCAGCGTCGAATCCCTGGTCGACTTGCAGACCGTGCGTCGCCAGCGCGCCCTGCCCCTCGTCGCCCGCGCCGGGCGTCTGTTCGTAGCCGTGGCGGACGCCACCAACGTCGCCGCGCTCGACGAGATCAAGTTCCGCACCGGCATCGAAACCGAGCCGGTGCTGGTGGCGGGCGATCAGCTCGACGCCGCCATCGAGCGCTACCGTCCCGGCCGCGAAGCGCTGCTGGCGGAGGAAAGCGAAGACGCCCATGCCCAGCTACACGCTCTGGAGGCGCTCTCGCAGCTGGACACCGAGCGCGCCGACGTCGACGAAGCCCCCATCGTCAAGTACGTGCAGCAGGTGCTGCTGGACGCCGTTCATGCCGGCGCCTCGGACATCCACTTCGAGCCCTACAAGGGCTTCTACCGCATCCGCATACGCATCGACGGCGTGCTGCGCGAGACGCAGCGCCCGCCGCCCGGCTTGAGCGCCCGCTTCGCGGCGCGGCTGAAGGTGATGGCGCGGATGGACATCGCCGAACGCCGCATTCCCCAGGACGGCCGCATCAAGCTGAACGGCGCGGACGCGGCGGTGGACATCCGCGCCAGCACGCTGCCGACGCTGCACGGCGAGAAGATCGTGCTGCGCATTCTCGATGCCTCGGCGGCCAGCATGACCATCGACCAGCTGGGTTTCGAGGCGCGGCAGAAGCAGCACTACCTGAACGCCCTGCGCCGGCAGCAAGGCATGGTGCTGATCACCGGCCCCACCGGCAGCGGCAAGACGGTCACCCTGTACGCCGGCCTGACGCTGCTCAATGCCGAAGAGCGCAACATCGCCACCGCCGAAGACCCGGTGGAGATCAACGTCGACGGCATCAACCAGGTGCAGGTCAACCCCAAGGTGGGCTTGGACTTCGCAACCGCCCTGCGCGCCTTTCTGCGGCAAGACCCGGACGTGCTGATGGTGGGCGAAATCCGCGACTTGGAGACCGCGGACGCGGCCATGAAAGCGGCCCAGACCGGCCACCTGGTGCTGTCGACGCTGCACACCAACTCCGCCGCGGCGACTCTGACGCGGCTGCGCGACATGGGCGTCGCGGCGTTCAACGTCGCCAGCTCGGTGACGCTGATCGTCGCCCAGCGCCTGGCGCGACGGCTTTGCCGCCACTGCAAGCATCCCGTTGCAGTGCCAAGAGCGACACTGCTTGAAGAGGGGTTTTCCGCCGCCGAAGTCGATGCCGGCCTGGAGATCTTCGACGCCAACGAGAACGGCTGCAACGAATGCGATCGGGGCTACTCCGGGCGCACCTGCATCGTCGAGGTGGTGGAGGTGGTACCGGCCATCGCCCGGCTGATCCTCGCCGACGGCGACAGCCTGGCTTTGGACAAGCAGGCGCGCGCCCTCGGCTACGACAGTCTGCGTCGCTCCGGCCTGCACAAGGTTCGCCAAGGCGTCACCAGCCTGCGCGAAATCAACCGCCTGACCAGCGTGGAGCAGCCAGCCGAGCTCGATGCGACCGAGTCCGGATAGGCGGGAGAGACACATGGGACGAGCAACCAGTTTCGTCTGGCAGGGGGCCAGCGGCAGCCGCATCGTGAGCGGCGAAATCGACGCCGCGGACGCGCGCATCGCACGTGCGCGTCTGCGCCGCCAGGGCATCGACGTGCAGCGGCTTCGGCGCAAGCGCCCTGCCCTCCTGGGCAGCCGCATCAAGGCCGCCGACATCACCCTGTTCAGCCGCCAGCTGGCGACGATGTTGCGTTCCGGCGTGCCGTTGCTGCAGGCGTTCGACATCGTTGCCAGCGGCGTCCGCAACGCCAAGCTGGCGACGCTGGCCAGAGGGCTGCGCGACGAGGTGGCCGCTGGCGGCGCTCTGGCCAGGGCGCTGGCCAAGCATCCTTCCCACTTCGACGCCATGACCTGCCGCATGGTGGCCATCGGCGAGCAATCCGGCACGCTGGACACCATGCTGGCGCGCATCGCCAGCTGCCAGGAGCGCAGCGACGCCAGCCGTCGGAAGGTGAAGAAGGCCATGGCGTATCCCCTGCTGGTGCTGGCTGGCGGCGCGCTGGTGGCGACGCTGATGCTGGTCAAGGTGGTGCCGCAGTTCGAGTCCGTGTTCGCCAGCGCCGGCGGCGAACTGCCGGCCTTCACCCGTTTCGTCATCCAGCTTTCGGCCTTGATGCGCTCCTGGTGGTGGGCTGCGGCCATCGCTGCCGTGGCGGCGACTTTGGGCCCAATGCTGCTGAAGCGGCACTCCGCGCGTTTCCGAGACGCCTTGGACCGACTGCTGCTGTCCACTCCGGTGGCAGGTTCCATCGCCGCCAAGACATCGGTGGCGCGCTTTGCCCGGGCGTTGGCAACGGCGGTGGAAGCGGGAGTGCCGCTGCTCGACGCCCTCGATGCGGTGGCCGGCGCCACGGGCAACGTCGTCGTTGGCGAAGCGGTGCATGGAGTTCGCGATGCCGTCGCGGCTGGCCAGCCGCTGCATCGCGCCATGGCCGAGCAGCGCGTCTTTCCGCACTTGCTGGTGCAGCTGGTGGCGGTGGGCGAGGAAGCCGGCACCCTGACCGACATGCTCGGCAAGGCAGCCGATCAGTTCGACGCGCAAGCCGACGACGCCGTGGACACCCTCGCCACCCTCGTCGAACCGCTGCTGATGGCGGTGCTTGGCGTGCTGGTGGGCGGCCTGGTGCTGGCGATGTATCTGCCGGTCTTCCAACTCGGCGCCGTCTTCGGCTGACGCGAACCGGGGATCCTTTGACGGCTATGGCTTGACCAGTTCGCGGCTGTCGATGCGCAGGCCGAAACCGCCGACGTCTCGGCGCAGGGAGGCGGCGTCGAGAACGCCGCCAACGCCGAACATCACGCTCGGCGTCGCCAGGTCGCGCTGCAGCAGGTGGGTGCCGAACGCGCCTTCGGCGGCTAGCAGCGCCGGGCCGAGCGCACGCATGATGGTCAGCGCGGTGCGGGAAAGAATGCTCGTTTCGCCCACTTGGCAGCCGACGACGACGCCGGCGCCGCAGGCCCGCGCCGCCTCGACAACTTGCAGCGAACGCAGCAGGCCGCCCATCTTGGAGACGCGCAGATTGACGATCCAGCGTTCGCCATCGTCGAGCGCCGGGAGCTGTTCGGCACGGGCAAGGCTCTCGTCGAGAACGATGCGGGCGCCGGTGGCATCGCCGACCCGGCGGCAGCCGTCCAGATCCCCGGCTTGCACCGGTTCCTCGATGGCGAAGACGCTGCCGGGCAAACGCTGGAAGTAGGCCGCCGCCTCGGCGGCGTCGGCAAAGAGATTGTTGGCGTCGAGCCGCAGGCGAGGGCTGCCTGCGAGGGCGCGCATCTTGCGCTGGTCCCGACGCAGGGCGCCGGACACTTTGATCTTGAAGTCCGTGAATCCTTGCCGGCGGTAGCGTCGCGCCAGCCACCAGAACGCCGGATAGGGCGCGTCGCCGAGCACCGCCGAGTAGTGGAATTCGCCGGCGAGCGGCGGCTGGCCGAGCAGGGCTTCGACGGGCTGGCCGAGGCGCTTGCCGAGCCAGTCCAACGCCGCTGTCTCCATGGCGCAGAACGCCGCGGGATTGGCGTCGATGGCGTTGCGATGGGCGTCCGCCCAGGTGCGCAGATCGGCCACGTCGGCCGTTGCCCGTGCCAAGCCATCGGCGTGCTCGGCAACGAATGCTTGCGCCGTCGCCAGCGTCTCGCCGGTGACGTAGGCGCGCGGGCAGCCTTCGCCGTAGCCAACTTCGCCATCGTCGCCATAGGCGGCGACGATCAGGTTCTCAGCGCGGTCGCGGCTGGCCGAAGCATGGCGGAAGACCGCCTTGAACGGCACCGGAAAGCTGTACGTCTCGAAGCGCGCGACCGGCAAGAGGTCAGCTCGGCATGGCGCGCGCCGGGAAGTCGTAGCCGCACTCGTCGACGTACTGCAGATGCAGGTACTTGAACTGGGCATCGCGCTGCCCGGCGGCGACCCGTTGCGCCCGATAGTCTTCGCCGGTTCCGCTGCGGAGGCGCTTCGCGCTTAGCGGCAGCAGGCGCGCGCTCTGGCGCTTGCTGGCGTACTCGATGTTGGCCGCCTGCAAGCGCTGGTCGATGTTCCGGGCAAGCGCGTCGAGGCCGCCTGCCGTCGGCGCCTCCGCTTCAAGCCAAAGGGTGTAGCCGGCGCATTGCCGGTCCGCCAGCGCGATGAAGAACGACCAGCGAACGCCGGCTTCGGCTAGGGCTTCGGAGACGGCACTCAGCATCTGCCCCTCGTAGAGTTTCTCGCCGGTGATGCTGGTGACGCCTTGGCCCTTCTGCACGAACTGCAAGGTCGGCGTGCCGCGCACCTGCCCGGCAACACGCACGATGTCGTTCATGTCGTAGCGGTACAAGCCGTCCACGGTGGTGACGAAGACGTAGTAGTCGCGGCCTTCCCGCAGCTCGTCGAGCAGCAGCAGGTCGACGCTGGCAGCATCGCTCTTCGCCTCCCAGGCGTCGCGCTCGGCGAACTCGAAGAAGGTGTCGCACAGCATCGGCAGGCAGGCGTCGCGCTGGACGTCGACGTTGACGGTGGCGTGGACTTCGCTGGCGATGTAGCCAAGTTCGATCACCCGGCAACGGTCCGGCAACGAAGGGGCGAGATTGCCGATGGCGACGCCGCAGCTGCCGCCCTTCCAAGTCACGACGGCGGCGAGATCTGGCCAGATGTCGGCGTAGGAGAGCGCGCCGTTCCTGCCCAGCAGCCGCTCCAGCTGCGCCGCCCGTTGCGGGTTCGGCTTGAACTCGGCGGCATCGCCATTCGGCAGAACCCCATCGCCGACGCTGCGCAGCACTTCCCCGGTTCGGCTGTTCAGCACCGTGAGCAGGCGCAGCAAAGTCGATGCATTGGCCGTTCCAACGCAGGTGACCTTGGCTTCGGCGGCGCCGTAGGCGGCGGTCGCCAAGTGCTGCTCCTCGTAGTCTTCGATGGCTGCGATCCGCGCCGGCAGCACGTGCCTGGAACGCAGCAGGCGCGGCTGCTGTCGATACAGCAGGCCGGACATCGAACCGAACGGCGTGCCTCCCGGCATCCTGCCTTCCACGGCCTGGCCGGTGACGGCGAATATCTTGCCAGCCAGCACCCGGGGCACCTTGCAGAGCGCGTGGGCCGCAAGCCGCCGCTGGGCGCGTATGCGTTCGAGCCCGGTGGCGGTCACCGGGATGTTCTTCGGCTTCGAGACGGTGCCGCTGGTGCGGCTGTAGTAGATGGGGCGTTCGGCGGTCAGGCGCTGCTCGCCGGTGCGTTCCTGGCGCTCGATGCAGTCGCGCAGATTTTCGTAGGTGGCCGTGGGAACGGCGCTGCGGAAGTTCGCCAACGGCCGACCGGAGGCAGCGATGCGGGCGAAGTCGCAGCGCTGGCCGATGGCCGTGCCGGCGTTGGCCGCGAGCAGTCGCTGCAGGCAACGGGTTTGCGTCGCCAGGGGCGTCTCCGCCGCGCCAAGCAGACGCCGGCGATGGCGGGCTTCGAGCAACGCGAGCGCGGTGGCGAGCATTGGCCGCGGCCTAGCCCGGATCGAGACCCGGCTTGAAAGGCGCGGTCACGGCGCCGAGAAAGCCGAGAGGATAGTCCCGATTGGCCAGCCCGAGCTGCCCCACCTCCCGGTCCTTGGGCAGATAGCGCGTACCGAACAGCGTGTCCCAGACGATCAGGTTGTTGCCGAAGTTGCGGTTTGCTTCGGCCTTGCGTTCGGCGTGATGCCAGCGATGCAGTTCCGGCCCCGCCACGACGTGGTTGAGGACGCCGAGACTCACCTTGCAGTTCGAGTGCTGATAGAAGCCGTTGACCGCGTAGAAGACGAAATACGCGGCGAGAACCGCATCGCTCAACCCAAGCAGTGCGAAGGGCAGCGTGTCGACGACGAATTGGAACGGCTTCTCCAGCGGGTGGGCGCGCCCGACGTTCAGCCAGTAGAGACGATGCGGCGAGTGGTGAACCGCGTGCAAGGGCCACATCACCGGCCAACGGTGGAAGGCGCGATGCAGCCAGTAGCGCGGCAGTTCGGCGGCCAGCAGCATCAGCCCCACCTGAAAGGGGAGTGGCCAGTGGTGGGGCCACAGGCCCGGCGCGGAGACGTCGGACTGGCGGATCCAATGGGCGAGCCCCGCCACCAGGGTGATGGAGAGCAGGTACGGCAGCGCCGCCTGCACGGCAACCATGAACAGCGCATCGGCGCGAACTTCGCCGGCCGAGGGACGCCAGGAACGGCGGTAGGGCAGCTTGATCTCGTGCAGCGTCACCAAGGCGGCGCCGAACAGCGCGGCGACGTAGGCAGCAAGGCCGAATGGCGCACCGCCCTGGCTCGACGCCCAGAACAGCGCGAACGCCAAGGCCAGCACCGTCGGATAGGAACCGGCCACGATGCACTTCTCGACTGGGTGGTTCAAGCGCCACTCCCTCGGTCAACGCAACCGCGCGTATATCTAGCGACCTTGCCGACTTGGGAAAGTTCGCTTTGGCCTCCAGCCGCTTCGCCCGCGGCGCTGCCCGGTTGGGCCCGCCTCGTCGGGCAGCGGCCGGCGCCGGCCACTCGGCAACCGCGGCCGCCGGACCGCGCCTAGTCGACGATCGCCTGGTTCGCCAGCACTTTGAGTTCCGCCCGCAGCGGCCACGGCGAACCCATCAGCTGGATCATGCCCACCACGACCATCTCTTCGACCGGGTCCACCCAGAACACCGTCCCGGCGGCGCCGCCCCAGTTGTACTCGCCGGCGGAACCGAGCACCTTCGAGGCGACTTCGTTGGTGACGATGCCCCAGCCGAGGCCGAAGCCAAAGCCGCTGACGCCCGGCCCGAACGGGTTCTCCCCGGTGCCGCCGCCTTCGACGGCGGCTGGCAGGTGGTTGGAGGTCATGAACGCAACCGTCTTGGGGCTGAGCAGACGCACGCCGTCCAGTTCGCCGCCGCGCCGCACCATCTCGGCGAAGCGCAGGTAGTCCATGGTGCTGGACACCAGCCCGCCGCCGCCGGAAAACAGAGTCTGGTCGGTATAGCGAACGAAAGACTCTTCGCTGAGCTGCTCGAGCTGCTCTTCCTCGCCGTTCCACCGGTGGTTCGGCAGCAGGCGGTGCATCTTGTCTTGCGGCACGTTGAAGAAGGTGTCCTCCATCCCCAGCGGGTCGAAAATGCGCTCCTTCAGGAAGACGTCGAACGACATGCCGCTCAAGCGCTGCACGACCAGGCCGGTGATGTCCACGGCAACGCTGTAGTGCCAGCGCTCGCCCGGCTCGAACGCCAACGGCAGCCTGCCGATGCGCTCGGCGAACTCGTCCAAGTCCCTCGACTGCCAGATCTGCGCTTCGTTGTACTGCTTGTCGATGGGGTCGGCGGGGTTGAAGCCGTAAGACAGGCCGCAGGTGTGGGTCAGCAGGTGCAGCATCGTCATGTCCTGCTCGGCGGGCTGCGGTTCGCCGTCCACCAGCACCTGCAAGTCGCTGAGTTCCGGCACGAACTTGGACACCGGGTCGGAGAGCTGAAACTTGCCTTCCTCGTAGAGCATCATCGCCGCCACCGCGGTGATCGGCTTGGTCATGGAGAAGATGCGGAACAGCGCGTCCTTGGCCAGCGCCCGGTCGTCGTCGGCGCCGCGGCTGCCGACGGCTTCGAAGTGGACGATCTTGCCCTCCCTGGCCACCAGGGTGACGACGCCAGCCAGCTTGCTCTCGTCCACGTAGCGCTGCGTCATCGCAGTGATGCGCTCGAGGCGTTCCTCGGACATGCCGGCGCTCGCCGGCTTCGCCTCGCGCAGATCGCCGGTGACGGCATCCGCCAGCATCGTCGCCGCAACCACCGCCGGCGCCGGCGCGACGTTCTCGGCGACATCGACCATCGCCACGCAGCCGCCGAGCGCCAGCGCCGCCGCTGCCGCGCTCGGCAAAAGCATCGCACGCTTCAATTCACGCATCGGTATCTCCTTCTCCGCAGTGTTGTGCGCTATGTTGTGTCGCGTTGCCCAGCCTGTTGCCGGATGGCGCATTGCGGGCAGTTCGTTCGTGCGCAGTCTACCGGAGTGTGCGTCAGCCGGCGAAAACATACCGGTATTGCTGCCGAAGCACGTTCTTTTGCACCTTGCCCATCGCGTTGCGCGGCAGTTCGTCCGCTTGAACGACGCGCTTCGGCTGCTTGTAGCGGGCCAGTCTGTCCTTCAGGTGCGCGTCCACCGCCGCCTGATCGATGGCCACATCGGCAACCACGACGGCGAGGACCCCTTCGCCGAAATCCGCGTGGGGAACGCCGACGACGGCGGACTCCGCAACGCCGGGCAGTTCGTCGAGCAGTGCTTCCACTTCCTTCGGATAGACGTTGTAGCCGCCGGAGATCACCACGTCCTTGCCGCGCCCGACGATGGCGACGCGGCCGTCGGCATCCATCCGCCCCAGGTCGCCGGTGATGAAGAAGCCGTCGTCGCGGAACTCCGTGGCGTTCCGCTCCGGCATCCGCCAATAGCCCTTGAAAACGTTGGCGCCGCGCACTTCGATGCCGCCGACTTCGCCGCTCGGCAACACGCTGCCGTCGTCGTCGGCGATGCGCACTTCGACGCCCGGCAGCGCGAAGCCGACGCTGCCGGGCAGGCGCTCGCCACGCAGCGGGTTGGAGGTGTTCATCAGCGTCTCGCTCATGCCGTAGCGTTCCAGGATGCGCAAGCCGGTGCGCCGCTCGAACTCGGCGAAGGTCGACTCGGCAAGCGGCGCAGAGCCGGAGATGAAGAGGCGCATGTTGGCGCAGACGCTGCCGTCGAAGGCGTCGCTGCCAAGCAGCCGGGTGTAGAACGTCGGCACGCCCATCAGCACCGTCGAACGCGGCAGCTGGGCCAGCATCGTCGGCAGGTCGAACCTGGGCAGGAATACCGTCGGCGTCGCCGCCAGGAACGAACAGTGCAGCGCCACGAACAAGCCGTGGACGTGGAAGATGGGCAGCGCATGCAGCAGCACGTCGTCCTTGCGCCAGCCCCAGCAGCGGGCAAGGGCTTCGGCGTTGGAGCGTAGATTGCCGTGGCTGAGCATCGCCCCCTTGGAGCGTCCGGTGGTGCCCGAGGTATAGACCAGGGCGGCCAGATCGTCGTCCTCCCGGAGCGTGGTCTCGGCAAGCGGTTTGCTTGCCGCGGCCAGCTCCGCCAACGTGCCGAGGCCGGCTTCGTCCAAGGTCTCTTCGACCGGCGCGACTCCACCGGTACTGCTGGCGACGAACAGCGCCGGTTCGGCATCGGCGACGAAGTGCTCGACTTCCGGGCGGGTGTAGGCGGGATTGATGGGCGCGTAGACGGCGCCGATCTTCAAGCAGGCGAGGTACAGAGCGACCGCTTGCGGGGTCTTCTCCACCTGCGCCAGCACGCGATCGCCGGCCGCCACGCCGCGGCTTGCCAAGGCGCCGGCCATGCGTTCGACCTTCGCCAGCAGGCCGGCGTAGCTGATGCCGTCGCCTTGCGGGCAGACCAGCGCTGGCGAAGTGCCCGCTGCGCGAAAGGCAGCCTCGAAACGACTGTAGAGATTCACCGCGCCTCGCCGGCGTCCTGGATCGCGGCCCGACGCCTATCCAGCATGTGGCCAATGTGCGCCACCGCGACCCCGGCCAGCAGGCCGAACAAGTGCGCTTCCCAGGAAACCTGGTCGCCCCTCGGCAGCACGCCGAACACCATGCCGCCGTAGACGAGGATGACCAGCGCGGTGACGGCGATGGACGACAAGCGACGCTCGTACAGTCCCCGCACCACCAGAAATCCGAAGAAGCCGAAGACGACGCCGCTGGCGCCGATGTGCGCTGCGTTGCGCCCCATCAGCCACAGCGCCAGACCGCCGAGCAGGACAATCGCCAGCGTCACCTTGAGGAAGTAGCGCACGCCGCGGCTGAGCAGCAGGGCGCCGAAGAAGATCATCGGCACGGTGTTGGCCATCAGGTGCATGAGGGAACCATGCACCAGGGGCATGCCGAGGATGCCGATCAGGCTGTCCAACCGGCGCGGCACCACCGCCAGATCGTGGGGCAGGTGGTGAACCACGAACAAGCCGATGAGCGACACGCACCAGACCACGCCGATGCAGGTGGCGAGCGCGGTGATGCGCGACCTGAGAACGGCAGGCTGCATCGTCGTGACCGAGCCTCCTTCGCTTAGGGAACGAGCGCTTCGGCGCCCAGCCGTTCGGCAAGCCAGGTCTTCAGCGGCACGTCCTCCTCGGCCGGCGACGTATAGCCGAAGCCGCCGTTGGGGCTGGCGCCCAGCAACTGCCGGCGCACCGGGTCTGCCGCGTCCAGGTAGTGCGCCACCGTCATGTCGTCCCGGGGCCGCAGCCAGCGGTAGCTGTAGCCCAGAAACAACACCTTGCGCGTGACGCGGGAACGGTTCAGCCCGGCGGCATGCCACAGGCGCCGATCGAAGAACACCGCATCGCCGGCGTCGGCCAGCACCGGCGTGGCGCGCGGGTGGTCGAGCGTTTCGTCGTCCGGCAAGTCCAGCCGGTTGCGCCGATGGCTGCCGGGCACGACGTGGAAGTTGCCGCGATCGGGCGCCAAGGTGCTGGAAAGGAAATACCCGACTTTCAACGACACCCGCGGCCGCGGTTCGCCTTCGAGTTCCAGATTCAGCCGACCGCTGTCCTGATGCCAGCCGAGCCGCGGCTGCTTCGGCCGAAAGCCGTCCGGCAGCGGCGGCGTGACGATCAAGTGCGAGTGGTAGAGCTGAATGTGCCAGCCGAGGATGTCCACCACCTTCATGAAGGTCTGCGGCAGGTCCACGAGTTCGAGGAAGGCGTCGTCCTTGCCGATGGCGTCGAGCAGGTTCAACGGCTGGTGCGCCTTCAGCTTGCGTCTGGGCCGCCACTCGGCGTCGATGCGCTCGGCGGCGGCCGCCAGCGTCGCGGTCTTGCTTTCGGGCAAGACGCCGGGCACGACGAGAAAGCCCTGTTCCTCGAACTGCCGCCGCTCGGCGTCGGTGAGCCGGTGCTCCAGGCAGGCGTCTTCCACGCTGGCGGCCGCTTAGCTCGCCGCCGAACGAAGACGCAGGCTTGCTTTGATCATCACTCGTCTTCCGAGTTCCTGCTTCGAGCCGATTATAGTGCTGCGAGAGTCCTGGTGGACGTGGGAGAAAGAACGCCCAGATGCCGACACCGGGTCTGTACAGGCCCGTTTGCGGCCATTGTCCCGACGTCCAGGACTTTCGCCCGTCGTGGCGCTTGTGGCGACGAAGGGCCACCGTGGGGCGAAACCACGCCCGAGCGACCGCGACAGTGCCATGAAGCCAAGCGACTCGCCCTCCACGGTCCTGTTCCAGGACCCGGGCCTCTCTGGCGGGGCGCGCGACCAGCCGCCAAGCCGCACGGATACTCAAGCGGTTCAGCCGCCATCGCGCCAGGCGCCTCGCCCCGGTGCGCCGCTCGCCAAGGCGTTGCGCAGCCGGTCGCCGAGCACGGTGAAGGCGAACAGCGTCAGCGCCAGCAGAGCGGCGGGGAAGATCAGCTGCCAAGGCGAGGAGTGCATCTCCCGGGCGCCGTCGGCGATGAGCACGCCCCAGCTGGTCTGCGGTTCCTGAACGCCGAGGCCCAGAAAGCTGATGAAGCTCTCCGCCATGATCACGCCGGGCACGGTGAGCATGGCGTAGACGAACGCCGGGCCGAGCACGTTCGGCGCGATGTGGCGGCCGACGATGCCGACGGTGGTGGCGCCGAGCGTCCGCGCCGCAGCGACGAAGGCTTCGTTCTTCACCACCAGGGTTCGGCTGCGCACGATGCGCGCCAGATCCAGCCACGAGACGGCGCCGAGGGCCACGAAGAGCAGATAGACGTTGCGTCCGAACAGCGCCACCAGCAACACCACCAGCAGGATGAACGGCAGTGCGTACAGGCCATCGACGATGCGCATCATGGCCTGGTCCGCCGCGCCGCCGAGGTAGCCGGCAAGGGCGCCCCAGGGGATGCCGATGAGGCAGCTGACGGCGGTGGCCAGGAGCGCCACGACGATGGAGACCCGCGCCCCCACCAGCGTTCGCACCAGCAGGTCGCGCCCCGCGCCGTCGGTGCCGAACCAGTGCTCGGCGCTCGGCGGCGCGTCGATGGCGTTCCAGTCCACCGCGTCGTAGTCCCATGCCGACAGCCACGGGCCGAGCATCGCCGCCAGCACCACCACCGCCAGCAGCGCGCAGCCGAAGCGCGCCAGGCCGCTGCCGAACAGGGCGTCACGCATGGCGAATGCGCGGGTCCAGCCGGGCGCAGCACAGGTCGGCGAGCAGGTTGAGCGCCAGCACCAGCGCGGCGTAGACGACGACGGTGCCGGTGACCAGCGTGTAGTCCCGATTCAACGCGCCCTGCACGAAGTAGCGGCCGAGGCCCGGCAGCGAGAACACTTCCTCGATCACCAGCGATCCGGCCAGCAGCGCCGCCGCGGCCGGGCCGGCAAAGGCGGCCACCGGCACCAGAGCGCTCGGCAGCACGTGCCGAAGCACGATGCACCCGGTCGGCATGCCCTTGGCGCGGGCCGTCAGCACATGCGGGCGTCGCAGCTCTTCGGCAACGCTGCCCCGGGCCAGGCGGGCGAAAGCCGCCATGTGCGGCAGGGAAAGCGCGATCACCGGCAGCACGAGGTGCCTGACGCTGTCGAAACCGCCAGCCGGAAGCCATCCCAGCAGCACGGCGAAGACGAGAACCAGCGCCGGGCCGACCACGATGGGCGGCACGGCCAGCGCGGCCGTGCTCAACACCACCAGCAGCCGATCCCGCGCACCATCCTGGCGCAGCGCCGCAAACGCGCCGCTCGGCACGCCGATGGCCAGTGCCAAGAGCAGCGCCAGGCCGCCCACCGCCAGGCTTACCGGCAGCCCTTGCGCGATCAGCTCGTTGATGCTGAAGTCCTTTTGCCGGAACGACGGCCCGAAGTCGCCGCTGGCCAACATGCCAAGGTAGCGAACGTACTGCTCGACCAGCGGTTCGTCCAAGTGGTAGGCAGCGCGCAGATTGGCTTCCACCGCCGCTGGCAGCCGACGTTCGCCATCGAAAGGGCCGCCCGGCACGGCGCGAACCAGGAAGAACGCGACACTTGCCACCGCCCACAGAACCATGGCCGCGAAGGCGATCCGCCGAAGCAGGTAGCGGGTCATGCCATTGGTTGGCGATTCGATTCCGAAAACCGTTGTCGCGGTGTGGCGTCGATCTTAGCATTGAGGACCCGCATCGCTTGGTGAACGGCAGTGTCCGCAAGCAGCCGTCGCATGTTCCACGACAGCCTCGCCATCGCGCTGCTGGAACTGCGCTGCATTCGCCGGGCGACGCGAACGTGGGTGCTGGCGGTGCTCGCGTTGGCCGCCGGGTGGGGCGCCTTCGTCTTCTACCACCATGCGGCGCTTCAGCACTACTCGAATGGCCACTACTCCGGCAACATCGTGCCGGGGCGCTTTCTCGTGGCGGGATACGCCGCCTGCTTCCTGATGCCGCTCTTGGCCGGAGTCGTGTTCCTCGCCTTCGATCACCGCCACCGCGATCGGGCGGCCGGCGTCGTCGAGGTACTGGATGCGCGCCCGGCTGCAAATCTCGCTTTCTTCCTCGGCCGGCTGACGGCCCTCGTGGCGGCCATGTGGCTGCTGTGCGCGGTGTTCGCGGCGTCGCTGCAAGCCGCGGGCCTGGCGGCGGACAAATGGCTGCGAAGCGGCGCTTTGGACGGCTGGCTGGGGCCGCTGGAGCCTTGGTCGCTGACCGCGTTCCTGTTCGTGGACGCGCCGCCGGCACTGGTGCTGTGGGGCGCCTTGGTGCTGCTGCTGGCGGCGGTGCTGCGCCATCGGCTGGCCGTCGCCGTGGTTGCGC
The DNA here is from genome assembly GCA_965199875.1 of Candidatus Azotimanducaceae bacterium. GTDB lineage: Bacteria > Pseudomonadota > Gammaproteobacteria > Pseudomonadales > Azotimanducaceae > VXYL01. Next base: position 3,020,157 of record OZ241346.1, read on the forward strand.
TGGCGCTGCTCGGCGGCTACGGATGGCTGCTGCTGCACGCCCCGCTGCGCACGCTGCCAGCCATCTCCGTGTTCTCCGGCTTCGACGGCTTCGCCTCGGACATGCTGCCGCGCTTCCTCACCGAAGAAAGCGCCGTGCTGCGCGGAGCGCAACTGCTGCTGGGCGTCGGATTCGCCGCCCTAGGCGCCGCCGGCCATGCCAGAGCGGACAGCGCATCGACAGCGCCGACCTTGTTCGGCGGACTGGCCCTCGTCGTTGCCGGCGCCTCGGCAGTCGTCGTCCTAGGGCAGTCGAACGTTGCCGCCGAGCGCCAGCGCCAAGCGTGGCAGGACGCCCAAGCCGCGCATCGGCACACCCCCGCGGCGGACCTTCTGCGGCTGCAGGCCGAGGTCGCCATCGAACCTGCCAAGGCGCTGCGCATCGACGCCTCGCTGGCTCTCGTCCTGCCGGCCGAGCGGAAGCTGGTGCTCTCGCTGAACCCGGGAATGCATGTGCAGAAGGTCGAGTTTCTCGGCCAGACGGTGCCCTACCGCCATGAAGACGGGCTGCTCCACGTCGCGGCGCCAAGTGCCGTTGCCGGAACCGAAGCGACGCTGCGAGTGCTGGCGAGCGGCCTGCCGGACCCGCGCTTCGCCTATCTGGACAGCGTGGTCGATCCGCTGTCCCTCGGCGTTGCCGCAAGCCACTACCGCATCCTCGGCACCGAGCCGATGGTGTTCTCGAGCGACTACGCCGTGCTGCTGCCAAGTCTGAGGTGGCTGCCCATGCCGGGCGCGAATCTGGACGGCGCACCGGACTTCCACGATCTGCACCTGCGGCTGGAGGTGCCAAGGGACTGGCAGGCGGTTGCTCCGGGAGTGCGCGAAGAGGTCGAGTCTCCTGCCGAGCGCCGACGCTACCGATTTGCAACCAAGTCCGCGACGCCGATGACCGGCGTCGTCGCCGGACGCTTCGAGCGCTACGCCGCAACGGTGGCCGGCGTGGAGATGGAACTGCTGCTGCATTCCGGGCACCGGCGCAATGCCAGGTTCTTTGCGTCCGACGCGCAGCAGCTCCTGAAGCTGTTCCTAGGCATGCGCTTGGACGGCGCGAAGAGGGCGGGGCTGCCCTACCCGCACGAGCGCTTCAGCGTCGTGGAGGTGCCGGGGCGGCTGCGCGGCTTCGGCGGCGGCTGGCGGTTGGGCACGACGCTGGCGCTGCCCGGCACCGCCCTGCTGCGCGAATACGGGCTGCCGTCCATGCGCATGACGATGCCGCCCATTCACATGGTGATGTTCTTCATGCCCGCGGACTTCAGCGGCGGCGACCCGACCATCGCCCTGTGGCGGAGCATGATGCGCTTTCGCGCCGCCGCGGTTGGCGAACAGGCGACGATGCTGGACTTCCTGATGGACAACGTCGCGAAGTCCGTCTTGACCGGCTATTGGCCGAGCTTCTTCTCCGCGCACCACTACGACGCCAGCGGGAACGGCGGCCCCGCCGTCGAGGCGCTGCACCGGGTGATGGGACACGGCACCGCGGTGGACCGCGAGCTCAAGGCAGCGGCCAACCGGGCGGCCGTCTCGGAGGAGTTCCTAGCCAACACGCTCGGCGAGCTGGACTTCGCCCACGACGCCAAGAGCGCCTTGGAGATGCTCAACTTCAAGGGCCGGATGGTGGCGCGAATGCTCGCTACCGGATGGGCCGGCACCGGCTCGGTCGACCTGATTCGGGAACTGCTGCGGCGCCACGGCGGGGGCGTCTACACGCTCGACGACCTGCGCGCCGCGGCCGAAGCCGCTGGCGCGCCCCTCGACTCGGCGGTGGGCGAGTGGTGGACGAGCAGCGAGCTGCCGGGGTTCGTCGCGTCGGAGCTTGCCGCCTACCGGCTCGAAGACGACGCGGACGGCCCGCGCTACCAGCTGCGGCTGCACGTCTGCAACGCCGAACCCGTTCCTGGCCTGGTGCGGCTGCTCTGCCGCGGCAGCGAAGCCACCCAGACCTGTTCGTTCAAGGGCCATGCGGTGCAGCCACGCGCCTGCATCGAAGTGGGCGAAGTGACGGACTTCCCGCCCTCGGAGGCCACGCTCGATACCTATCTCTCGCGCAACGGCAACGGCATCGCGCTGCCGGCGCCGTCCATCGATGCGGAACGGGCGATCGGCGCCGAACCGCTGCAGGGTGCGCGTGCGAGCGCGTGGCGTCCGTCGCCGACGATGGACATCGTGGTGGACGATCTGTCCGAAGGATTCGCGCTGGACGACGAGACGGCGCCGCGGGGATGGCGGCTCCCGGGGCGGCAGCCGACCTGGAGACGCCAGGAGACGAACGGCAGCTGGGGCCGCTACGCCCGCACGGCCACCTGGTCGACGCCTGGAGACGGCGACCGCTCCGCGACGTTCGCGGCCCAGCTGCCGCAAGCTGGCCGCTGGCGCTTGGACTACCACCTGCCGGGCAGCGAAGTCGCCGAGCTCGAAGGCAGCGTCGGCATGTCGTTCAGAAGGACACGGGCGACGCATCAGCTCGGCCGCTACGAGATGGCGCTGGTGGAAGGGACCGGGGACGCCGAGCCCACGGACGGCGGGAAACGGACGCCGCTGGCGTTCGACGGCAGCATCGCCGAAGAGGGCTGGAACCATCTCGGCACCTTCGACCTGCGCTCCACGAACGTGGCGCTGGTGGTGACGGACCGAACCGACGGCGACATGGTGGTCGTGGACGCCATCCGCTGGCGCCCGCTCGACCAACCGACGCAGTGAGTAAGGGAGCATCGAGACTTGTAGGTGCTCGCCACGCCGACCTGCTTGCTCAAGCCCGACCGTGCGTTCGCCACGCCTCGCGTTCAAGTATGCGGCGGTGCTGCGCCATCATGTAGTCGTGGAACGACGGAATGCCGAAAGAGACGTAGCCGGTGACGATCAACACCTGCTTCCGCCCGCGCCGAAGCGGCAAGCAGCGAGCCAAGGGTTTGCGGCGCTTCGGCGCCGATGCCCACCTTGGCAACGCCAAGCCCGACCTAGTGTGCCGCTTCCAAAATGACGTGCGTTCCAGTGGGGACTTTCGTCGCTCGACCGGGACACCGGCGGCCTTGCGGGGCGGCACATCCTCAAGCAGCGCACGCCGAGGCGACGATTAGACGAACGTGCCATTTACCATGTCAATTCGGAATCGAACCACTAGTCGTCGTCGCCGAAAAACAAGCCACCAAGGAAGATGCCGGCGACCAGGGCGGTCACGCCGCTCCAGACGCCACGCCTTCGGTGTTCCGCCTCGGCGCGTTCCTCCTCCGCAGCCATCCAGTCGTTGAACTCGTCGAGTTCCTTCGGCGCGGTGAAGTCGAGGGACAGCGTCACGGTGACCTCGCCGTGGGTGGGCAGACCCCTCCTCTTCACCACCTCCAGCGGATCCGCAGCGGTGTCGACGACATCGCGCAGCCAGTCGCGAACCTGCGCCAGCGCATGGCGGAACACCGCCACCAGCAGCCGATGACCTCGCGCATGCGCTGCATGGGGACGCGCCTCGCGCAACTCGGCGTAGCACTCCAACAGTTCGTCAAGAACGACTTCGAAGCGACCGGCGGCGCGATACACCTTGGCTTCGGGAACGTCCGCAGCGCCCACGATCTCTTTGAGAACCCCGTTCGCTTCATCGCAGAGCCGCCCGACGCCGTCGCCCAGCCGGTTCAGCGCATGTTGGCCGAAGTCGACGAAGCTTTCGCCGGCGCCGACCGGGCGCGCGGGTTCGTTCAACCGCGCCTCGACTTTCCGCAGCAACGGCTGCAAGGCCTCGCCAAGCAGAACAACCTGGGGAGCAATGATGCTGTTGCTGGCCATGGGACGGGCATCCAGGGTCACCGCCCGAGCGAGTCTAGCCGATCGCGAAGCTGCTGGACGAAGGAACGGAGTCCACGAGTCCGCGTTGGTCCGTCGGCTGGTGTATCTTTTGCAGACGCGAACGGCAAGCCGCATCGAGATCCGCATGGCAGTCGACCCCTCCGAGCAGCCGGAACCCAAGCCACAGCTGCAACTGGCCAGCGGCGAGGTCGTCTTCGCCCGCTGGCCGCACATCGCGCTGGAGCACGGCATGCTGTCCCAACAGCTATGGCTTCGAGGCGAAGCGGGGGCCTTGCGGGTCGACGAGCGCCCCGCGGACTGGAACGGCGACGCCAGCTGGTGGCTGCCCGGGAAGGATCGCCGTGCCGGTCTGCTGGCGCTGCTGCCGGAGCTGATGCGCTGGCTGCCGCCGAGCGTGGACGCGCCCGGCAAGCTGCAGGTCGCGGAACGCATGCCGTTCCCGGAACAGCGCTTCGGGCGCGACCGTTGGGATGACAACGACCTCGACGGACGCCCATTCGTCGATGCCGTGTTCGTGGACGATGCGGCGCACCTGCATTTGGTGGACGTCGCATCCGTCGGCGACGGCGATGCCTTCGGGACATTCTCCCGCTGGCAGGACTGCCTGCGTTTCCGTCGCCTCGAACACTACTGGCTGCACCCGGGAGACCCCGGCAGCCGCTTCGAGGCGGAGTACTGCAAGCTGTGCTGGACGCGGCGCCAGTCGCCGCTCGAAGGCATTTGCTCGCTGATCGACTCCCACGGCGACGAACTGCCGTACCGCACCGTCGAGACGTTCTGGCAGTGGGTTGGCAGACGTTGCTTGGCCTACTGGGGCAAAGACCGGCACTACGGCTATCGACACGGCGCGCACGCGACTCTGCTGACCGACGGCGGCATGCCGGCCGACGAGCAGCTGTTCGAGCGCAACCCCTACGGCAACGCGACGCTGGCCTGCGCGACTCCGTTCGTTGTGCACGGTTCCACCTGGATTCGCCTGGACGTGCGCTCCTGGGGCGCGCTTGGCGAGCAGGTGGCGCTGGCGGAGGACCGCGTCTGCCGCATGGCCGGCGCCACCGACATCGGCAAGCGAAGAACCGCCAATCAAGACGCCGTGCGGTGGCACGAGGAGGAGGGCTGGGCCGCGGTGGCCGACGGCATGGGCGGACATCCGAACGGCGACGTTGCCAGCGCCACGGTGCTGAAGGTGTTCAACGACGCCATGCAGCAGTGGCCGGACGAGCAGGCGCCGCATCGACGACGCACCGTGGCGCAGCGCCTGCGCCGAGCCGCCGCCGAGGCGCACGCCGAGCTGTGGAAAGAGAACGAAGGCAAGAGCATCTTCGGGCGCATGGGCACGACGCTGTGCGCCTTGCGACTGCATGGCGACGAACTCTCCATCGTGCATGCGGGCGACAGCCGCATCTACGAGTTCCATTGGAGCTCGAGTTTCAGCGACCGCGAACCCCGCCTGCGGCGCTTGACCGTCGATCATGGCGAGGGAGGCGGCTTGGACCGCGCCCTCGGCCTGTGGGAACGGGTGCCTGTGGACATGGACACCGTGCCAATCCGCGACGACGGGTTCTATCTGCTGTGCAGCGACGGCTTGACGAACATGGTGTCCGACGGGGAGATCCAGCGCCTGTGCCTGGAACACGTGGGCAAAGGCGGCGCGGACACCGACTTGCAGGCTTTGGTCCATGCTCTGATCGATGCCGCGAACGAAGCCGGCGGCAACGACAACATCTCGGTGTGCCTGGTCGAGGCGAAGAGGCAGGCGGAGACAAGGTAGGCTCGCGGACGTCGCCCGCCGTTCGCGGGTCTGGTCGGTTGGTACTTCGCTGGCGCCAGGAGATCTTCAGCGCTTGGCCGGAGATGCTCCCTCGGCTTGGCTGGCGAACCGTTGGCGGATCGCTTCGCTGAGTTGCAGTACCGCCAGTGCGTACATGGCGCTGCGGTTGTAGCGGGTGATGACGTAGAAGTCGTGCAGGGCCAGCCAGAACTCCTCGCCCTGCTCGGTTTCCATGCGGTAGAGCGCGGCTTTCTGCGCCGGCGCGATGTCGTCCGCGCCGGCCACGCCGGCCGCGCGCCATTCGCCTACCGTTCGTTTCAGCTCCAGGCCGTCGTTGGCCAGCGCCTTGGTCTCTTCCTTCGACACTTGAACTTGCAGCGCCACCGGTCCGTCGCCTTGCCAGTCGTGACGGGCGAAGTAGTTGGCGACGCTGCCGATGGCGTCCGTTTCGTTGCGCCAGATGTCCCGTTGGCCGTCGCTGTCGAAGTCCACCGCGAAAGCGCGATAGCTCGAGGGGATGAACTGGCCAAAGCCCATGGCGCCAGCGTAGGAGCCGGTAAAGGCCAGCGGATCCGCGCCTTCCTCGCGGACCAGCAGGAAGAACTCGGTGAGTTGGCCCTTGAAGAACTTCGCCCGTCTGGGATAGTCGAAGGCCAAGGTCGTCAGCGAGTCCAGCACTCGGAAGTCGCCCATCACCCGGCCGTAGTAGGTTTCGACGCCGATGATGGCCACGACGATCTGTGGCGCCACGGCGAACCGTTCGCTGGCGGCGTCCAAGGTGGTGCGATGGCGTGCCCAGAACTCGACGCCGCCGTCGATGCGCTTGTCGGTGATGAAGATGCGCCGGTATTCGTGCCAGGCCAGCGCCTTTTCGGCAGGTTTGGAGATGCGCGCCAGCACGCCTTCGTCCTTGCGCGCCGCGGCGAACGTCCTGGCCAGCCAGCCGCGCTCGAAGCCGTGCTCGGCGACCAGGCTGTCCATGTATTCGCCCACCTCGGGGCGCTGGTCGTAGCCGCTGCCTTCGGCGGCCACGCAACCCAGGCCGGCGGCAAACGCGGCGACGCAGATGCCCCGGCGCAGTGCTTGGCCGAGGCGCTTGTCGATCTTCGAGCGATGCATGGAACGATCCCGATTCCCGTTGGTGGCGGTTCCTTCCGCGGTGTCGCGAGCCCAGGCCGAAGCGCTAGCGGCGGCTGTACGACCGTATCGACATGACGATGCCGAATCCGGCCAGCAACGTGATCGCCGAGGTGCCGCCGTAGCTCACCAGCGGCAGGGGAACGCCGACCACTGGCAGCAGCCCGGAAACCATGCCGATGTTAGCAAAGACGTAGGCGAAGAAGACCAGCGTCAAGCCGCCGGCGGCCAAGCGCTCGAAGGTCGTTGCCGCCCGGGCGGCGATGAACAGCGATCGGGCGATCACCAGCAGGTACAGCGCCAGCAGCAGGGTCACGCCAAGCAGGCCCAGTTCTTCGCCGATCACCGCAATGATGAAGTCCGTCCGGCCCTCCGGCAGGAAGTCCAGCTGCGCCTGGGTGCCGCTGAACAGCCCCTTGCCGGCGAAGCCGCCGGAGCCGATGGCCGTCTTCGACTGGATGATGTTCCAGCTGGCGCCGAGGGGGTCGCGTTCCGGGTCCAAGACGGTCAGCACCCGCCCCTTCTGGTAGTCGTGCATGAACATCCAGGCCACCGGCGCCGCCAATACGCCAAGAGCGCCGGCGGCGGCTACCAGACGCCAGCGAATGCCCGACAGCAGCACCACGGCGAAGCCGCCGGCGGCCACCAGCAGGCCGGTGCCGAGGTCCGGCTGCATGGCGATCAGCGCTGCCGGCACGGCGAACAGCGCCACCGCCACCGCCAGATCCTTCCAGCTGGGCGGCAAAGGCCGGTCGTGCAGATGCCAGGCGATCGCCAGCGGCACGGCCAGCTTCATGATCTCGGAGGGTTGGAATCGCGGCAGGCCAGGCAGATCCAGCCAGCGCTGCGCGCCCTTGGCCGTGCTGCCGACGATCGGCACCGCGATCAACAGCACGATCCCGGCGGCGTACAAGAGCGGCGCCCAGCGCATGTACAGCCGCGGATTGACCTGCGCGATGGCCAGCATGACCACCACCGCAGCGCCAACCCGCAAGCCCTGGTTGGCGACGATGTCTTCGTCGCGCTGCGCGGCGCTGAACAGCACCACCAGCCCGAAGGCGATGATGGCCGCCAGGAACAGCAGCAGCCACGGGTCCGAGTGAACGACGAGCAGACGCCGCTGGCTAAGCGAAACGCCCCAGGGCAGCGTGCGAACGTAGTCCTGGGCCATTCGCTAAGGTTCGCGGCGCCCGGCGAGCGCCAGTCTTGGCCGCTCGGCGGCGGGGTCGTCGTCTGCCCGCCGAGGCGCCTGGCCAGCGTCTGCCTGGGGCGGTTGGACGATGGCGGCGTTCGCGGCCGCCAACTGTCGATCGGCTTCGTCCTGGCGAGGCAGCAGATAGGCGTCCATCACTTCCCGCGCCACCGGCGCCGCCACGGAGCTGCCGCCGCCGCCGTTCTCGACCAGCACGGCAAGGGCGAGCTGGGGTTCGTCGGCGGGGGCGAAGGCGATGAACCAGGCATGCTTGCGCTGGTATTCGTCCAGCAGCCCTTCGTCGTACTCCTCGCCTTGGGGAATCTCCACCACTTGCGCGGTGCCGGACTTGCCGGCCATGCGGTAGCGGATGTCGCGGCCGATGTAGGCCCAGGCGGTGCCGTTCTGCCGATAGCCCTGGTTGCCGCGATGGACGACGTCTTCCATCGCATCGACGAGGTTCTCCCAGTCCTGCTCGGTCACGCCTTCCACGAGGCTTGGCTCGCCACGGGCGAACTCGGAGAGCGCGCCGTCGCTGGACTTCAGCATGCGTGGCGGCACCAGTTTGCCGCGATTGGCGATCACCGCCGCTACGGTGGCCAGCTGCAGCGGCGTCACCAGCAGGTCGCCCTGGCCGATGGAAAGGTTGACGGTGTCGCCCGGATACCACACTTCGCCCTTGTGGGCGACTTTCCACTCGCCGTCCGGCAGGATGCCGGGCTGGGCGTCGAACACGTCCAGGGAAGCAATCCGGCCGTAGCCGAACTGGGCGGCGAAATCGGGCAGCTGATCGGTGGCCATGCGCGAACCGAGTTCGTAGAAGTAGACGTTGGAGGATCGGTAGATCGCGCGCCGCAAGTCGACGATGCCTTGTCCGCCGGCGTTGCCGGGCTGCCAGCTCCAGTCGCGATAGACGCGACGCTGGTTGGGCAGCCGGAACTCGCCGCGGTCGACGATGGTGCGTTCCCAGTCCGTGAGCTTCAGCGCCAGGCCAGCCATACCCACCACCGGCTTGATCGTCGAGCCTGGCGCGTACTGGCCCTGCGCGGCGCGGTCGAGCAGCGGCGCATCCCTCGATTCGACCAGCCGGGCGTACTGTGCGGAACTCAAGCCGGTGACGAAGGCGTTGGGGTCGTAGCCGGGATGGCTCACCATCGCCAGGATGCCGCCGCTCTTCGGGTCGATGGCGACCACCGCGCCGCGGCGCTGGCCCAAAGCGGCGCTGGCGGCGATCTGCAAGCGGCTGTCCAGGTGCAGGGTGAGGCTTTGGCCGCTGCGCGGCGGCTGCTTGGAGACTTCCCGCTGTTCGACGCCGTGGGCGTTCAGTTCCACTTTGCGCATGCCCGGTTCGCCGTGCAGGGAGGATTCGTAGAACGCTTCCACGCCGCGCTTGCCGATGAACTGGGTGGCCCGATAGCGGCGTTCGTCGAGTTTGGCGAGATCGTCCTTGGAGATGCGCCGCACCGAGCCCACGGCATGGGCCATGACGGTCTTGAAGGGGTAGTAGCGGACGGTTTCGGGGCGCACGTCCACGCCCGCCAGCCGGTGTCGGTTCACTTCCACCGAGGCGCGTTCGACGGCGTTGATGTTGTGCTTCACGGCAATGGCTTGCAGCGGCCGGGTTTTCTGCGCCAGCCGGGCGCGGAAGGCTTCCATGTCTTCGTCCGACAGCGCCAGCAGCGACGCCAGTTCGGACAACGTCGCCTCCAGGTCGGCGACCAGCTCCGACACCACCACCACCGAGAAGATCGTGCGGATGTCTGCCAGCAACTCGCCGTGGCGGTCGTAGATGAGGCCGCGAGGGGCGGGCAGCGCAACGATGTGGATGCGGTTGTCGTCCGAGAGGGTGGCGTACTCCTCGTGCTGAACCACCATCAGCCACAGCATGCGCACGAGGAGCACGCTCAACAGGCCGGTGAGCAGCAGAAAGATCGTGAACACCCGCGACGTGAACGCGATCTGCTCGCGGCGGGCGTCCTTCACGCGTTGGATCTTGCCGATGGTGAACTTCATCGGGCTACGCCGTCACGCCCTGGCAGAGCGGTTCAAGGGCGGCGATGATAGGGGTGGCCATGCAGAATGGCCCAGGCGCGGTAGATCTGTTCGGCGATCATCACCCGCACCAGCTGATGCGGAAACGTCATCGCCGACAGCGACAGAACGTATCGAGCGCGTTGCCGAGCCGCGTCGCCGAAGCCGTGCAGTCCGCCGATCAGCAGCGCGACGTCGCGCCCGCCCATGCGCCACTCGGCCAGCAGCTCGGCCAGTTCCGGGCTGGAGACCGGGCGGCCGCGCCGATCGAGGAGCACCAGCGTTTCCTGGCTGCGCACCGCCTCCAGCAGACGTTGTTCGTCGGTCTTGCCGCGCCGACGCGGCACGACGGACAACTTCAGGGCGTTGTCGGCCGGCAGCCGCTCGGCGTAGTGGGCGAAGCCGTCTTCCATCCATTGGGGCGCCTTGCCGACGGTCAGCAGCCGCAGCTTCAAAACGAGACTGCCGAGGAGTCGCTTGCCGGTACGGACGACGTCGACAAGGAAACCTCCTGCGCGGCGCCCGCGCCCGTTCCTGCGCCGAGCTGCCGCTCGCTGGGCGCTTCCCAGAGGCGTTCCAGATCGTAGAAGGTGCGGCTGTCGGCGCGCATGATGTGAACCACGACGTCCGCCAGATCCACCAGCACCCAGTCGTTGCGGTCCCGGCCTTCGATGCCGAGGACGCGAAAGCCGGCCGCCTTGACGGTTTCGAGCACATGGTCCAGGAGCGCCTTGACGTGGCGCGAAGAGCTGCCGCTGGCGACCACCATGACGTCCGTGATGTCGGTGAGTTCGGCGACGTCCAGCGCCACCGGGTCGATGCCCTTGCGATCGTCGATGGCGGTCAGCACCAGTTGCCGCAACCGGCTGGCGCTGTCGATCTCGTCCGGCCTAGACATGCTCGCTTCGTCTCACTTCATGTTCGCGTCGGCTCGCCTTCGCTCCGTACAAGCCATGCTGCCTAATATAGTCCCATACTCCTTCGGGCAGCAACGCGCCAACGTCCTCGCCAGCGGCGATGGCGCGGCGTATGCCGGTGCTGGAGATGTCCAGCATGGGGGCGGCCAGATAGTGAATGCGGCCGCTTTGCCGGGTGTGCAGTTCGCCGATGTCGTCCACCCGCTGGAAGCCGCGCGGCGGCGAGTGCCGCGGGGGGCTGCCGGGGCGGGCGAAGACCAGCAGATGGCACAGCGCCGGCAGTTCCGAGGCCTTGTGCCAGCTGCTCAAGTCCGCTACCGCGTCGTCGCCGATCAGCCACACCAGCGGCTCGTCGCTGCCGAACTCGGCAAGGGTGTCGACGGTGTAGGAAGGGCCGTTGCGGACGACTTCGACGTTCGACGCCGCGAGCCCGGGCCTCTGTTCGCAGGCCAGACACGCCATTCGCCAGCGGTGTTCGACGGCAGCGCCCGGCTCGCCCCGATGCCGGGGGCGGGCCGCCGGAACCAGGCGCGCGGCGGCCGCGTTCAAGGCGCTCCTGCCGGCTTCGGCGGCGTGCAGGTGGCCGATGTGGATCGGATCGAACGTGCCGCCGAGAATCGCCAGGGTCATCCGCTGAGCTTGGAGACGATGCGGCGGATTTCCAGCAGACGCTCCCGGGGCAGGTGCATCTGCAGCAGGCTCTGCTTGGTTTCCGCCTCCAGCGGCAGCAGTTCGGCCAGCCGCCAGCTCACCGAACGGGCGTCGTCGAAGTCCACCTCCACGCCCATTTGCTGCACCATTGGATGCTTGACGAGCACGCGCAGCGTTTCCACCAGCGACTGGAACTCCTCGCCGACCGGCATGGCCTGCTCTTCGGGCAGGAACGCCACCTCCGCCATGGCCAGGTGGTTGGCGGCTTCCCAAGCGCGATGGATGCGAAACTTCTCGCCGCCACGGCAGACGATGCCGAGCATGCCGTTGGCCAGCTGGTTGAAGTCGACGATGCGCGCGTAGGTGCCTACGTCGAACAGCGACGGCGGCCCGTCGTCGCTGGGGCGGCGCGCTTCCGATCCTTCGCGGATCAATACGACCCCGAAGCCGGTTTTGGTCTTCATGCAGCGGCCCACGAGGTCGAGGTAGCGCGGCTCGAAGATCTGCAAGGGCATCTGGCCGCCGCTGAACAGCACATGGCCCAGGGGAAACAGCGGGATCTCCTGATGCTGGCTCATGGCGTCGGCACCGCTAAGGCCGAGGCGGAGGAGACCGCCGAGCGGCAGGATCGGCTTTCCGCAGGTGGTCCCGATCAAGCGGAGCTTCGGCGAATCCCGGCAGGCGCTCGTCGACCACCGACCACGGCGCCTTGGAGGCGACGTAGATGTTCGCCCCGGGGCGGACGCCGGGGTCGTCGTCCAGGCAGCCGGCGGGAATCTGCATGTGCCGTTCGTCCCGGCGCCGCGGCATCTGGCTGCCGCAGATGCGGCAGAAGGCGGTGCCCTTCACCCTGGCTTCGGGCATCTTGTAGTTGACCAGCTGCCCTTCGCCGGAACGCCAGCGGAAACGCTCCGCGGCGACCATCGCCATCGTCGCGTGGGCGGCGCTCATGGCGCGGCGACAGCGCGAGCAGTGGCAGTTCACCATGCGTTCGGGCGCGCCGTCGAACTCGAAGGCCACGGCGCCGCACAGGCAGCTGCCGCCGGTGGCCCCGGGCGTGCTGGCGGTGCGCTCCGATCGTGACACCGCCTTCGCGTCCGCGCCGAACTGCGGCGGCCATTCGTCGTGGCGCGGCAGGTCGTCGGCGATGTCGTGCCACGGCGCCTTCGAGGCGACGAAGAAGTGCAGCGTCGGGCGGGAACCCGGGTCTTCCGCCACCGTGCCCACCGGAATCAGCGCGAAGGGCCCGCCCGGCGGGCAGGCCGCCACGCCGGCGCCGCAACGGGGGCAGAAGTTGCGCCAGCCCTGGGACGACGACTGGTAGTGGACGACCTGGTCCTCGCCGCTCAGCCAGCGGAAGCGCTTGGGCGCGGCAACGCCGAAGGTGGCGAAAGCGCTGCCGTGGAACTTGCGGCACATCGAGCAGTGGCAGTGGCCCATCTGTTCGATGGGGCCGTCGACGGCAAAGGCGACATCGCCGCACAGGCAGCTTCCGGTAGGCATGGCTCGTTCTCGACAGCGCAAGGGGTTGACGCGAATATCGCATAATCCGTACACGACGAGGAACCCGTGCTGAACATGCATGCTTGGCGGGCGCTCAGGCACAGCGCAGTCTGCGTCGCCGTGCTGCTGGCGGCGGAGTTGACGGCCTACGAGACCGATCCGTACACCGCCCGCGATCGCGACATCGCCGACAGCCTTGTGCCGCTGGACGCCAAAGTGAACGCCGCTTTGGACGACATTGCCGCGCACTGGCAAGGCGGCAGCGACGAGTGGCGGTTCGTCATGGCGGTGTACCGGCGGCTGGGCGGCCTGCACTGGGTGGACCGACTGGAGCGCTGGGCCAACGACAGCGCCGAGGTGGCCAAGGTGCCGAACAGCCGGCAGCAGTCCATCATCAGCGAGTTTCCGGCGCATGCGGCGCGGGTCGCCTGGGTGTTCGGCTTCGCCCACACCATTCGCGTGGGCGACGTCCACTTCGGCACCGACAAGATCGGCCACTTCTTTTCCCAGGGGCGCAAGTTCTACCGCCGCTTTCTGCGCCTGGGGGACGAAGCGGCAGCGGCCCGCTGGTCCGTGCTTACCGAAGTCGGCCTGTTCGGGCGTTTCACCACCGGCGTGCGCTCGAACGCGGATCTGGTGGCCAACTACGAAGGCCACCGCTTCTATCGCAGCCTGTTCCACGACGGCGTCGTCGGCGACAAGCTGGCGATCTTTCGCTGGCGGCACGGACGCCCGGTGAAGCAGCGCCCGTTCACCTGGCTGGACCACGTCAACCCGTTCTGGGACGAAGCGTTGAATCCGAACATCTACAGCCCGGGACTGCTGCCCGCCGTGAAGAAGCGCCTGCTGAGGCTGTGCGACGACTTCCGGCGCCGCCCGCAACGCTATCGGATCGCCGAGGAGGCGGCGCTGATCGCCCGCTACCGGCACGTTGGAGTGCGCTACGTCCGCACGCTCAGTCCAACGGTGTTTCTTGGCCGACACTGCGCCGCTTGAGCGTGCTCGGTGCGCTCTGATCCAACCGCCTGCAGCTGGCCGTCGCCGCTGATCGGGTTCGGCTTGGCAACGGCACCGACGGTTCGCGCAGTCCTTTGAGACGGGCCGCTCACATGGGCGCGACAGCTGGCCTCTTTGCCGAGCTGCGTACGATGGGCCGTTCCGTTCGGTGCTGGATCGTCGCCGCAGCGGCCTTTGCCGTCTCGCTGCTGCTGCTCTCGGCTTTTGGCGAACTGCATGTGCGCGGCGCGGCCTACCTGCCGGCAGCGGACCTCTTGTCGCCAGGGATGTTGATTGCCGCGCATCGTCCGTTCGTGCTGGCGGTCGCGCTCGTCGCGCTGACCGTCGTGCTTTTCGACTTCGGCGCCCGGGACGAACAAGCCCGCATCGCCGGGTCGCTGGATGCGAGGCCGGCGACGAACCTCGCCCGGGTGACCGGTCTGCTGCTGGCTGCGGTGGCGACTGTCTGGTTCCCTTTGGCGGTCGCGGCGGGGCTCTGGCACGTCTTGGCACGTCTTGGCGTTGGCCAAGTCGGCGTCGGCGATGCCTTCGAGGCGGCGCCGATCGCGGCGTTCCTGGTCCTGGATCTGATCCCTGCGCTGTTTCTGTGGGGCGCGAAGTTGGTGTTCTTGGCAGGTGCGTTGCGACATCGGCTGGCGGCCGTTGCGGTCGCGGTGCCGCTCCTGGTCGCGGGCATCTGGTTCATGTCGTGGATGCCCGGCCACCTGGCGCCGGCGTGGCCGGACGCGGAGGCATATCCGCATCGCGCCGCGCTGCTGGCTGCCGGCGCCGGCATTGCGACGTTCGCGGCCACCGTCCAGCCTCGGCTCGACGACCGGGCATTGGCGACGAGGATTGCCGGGATCGTTCTGCTCGGCGCAGGTCTGCTGGTGCTCGGCGCCGTGGCGAGCGTGGCGCAAGGCCGCTTGGAACTGCGCGGTCGCTGGCTGGCGGCGCATGCGGCGCTGGACCGGCGAAGCGAAGACGACTTGGAGCACGTTGCGGGTCGCGTCGTCATCGAGCCCGGGGAGCAGCTGCTCGTGGAAGTGGATCTGCGGCTGCGCCGCCGCGCGCAGGCGTTGTCGTCGCCGCTTGTGCTCAGCCTCAACCCCGGCATGGCCGTGCAGCGACTGACCCTTGCCGGAGCGCCAGCGCCGTGGTCCCACGCGATGGGCGTTTTGACGGTGGACGTTCCCGATTCGCTGGCGTCAGCCGAGACCGTGCTGCTGTCGGTGCGGGCGGCGGGCACACCGGATGCGGCGTTCGCGCATCTCGACGAGGCCATGCCGGCCGGCGCCAGCGACGGCGGGCACACCTACCTCGGCACCGAAGCCGCTCTGTTCGACGCCGACTACGTGGCCTTGATGCCGGCGGTCGCATGGTTGCCGCTGGTCGGCGTACACGTTCGGCGCGACGAGCCGCCGGCCGACTTCCACACCGTTGATCTCACCGTCGAGACGCCAAGCGGCTGGCGCGTTGCGGGGCCGGGTCGCGGGGTCTCCGATGCCGACGGCATCTTCGTCTTTCGTCCGACGGCGCCGGTCCGCCAAACGGCGCTGCTCGCTGCACGATTCCAGCGCCGGGCGATCGAAGCGGCTGGCGTTGCCGTGCAACTCCTCCATGCCGGCAGCAGTGCGGCCTCCATCGAACAGGTTGCCGATCTTGAACCGTTCACGACCGCCCGTTTGCGCGAGTTGTTCCGCGACGCCGATCGCTGGGGCCTCTCCTACCCCTACGACGGACTGAGCTTCGTGGTCGTGCCCCAGCGGCTGCGCGTGGTTGGCGGCGGCTGGCGGCTGGCGGCAACCCAGGCCTTGCCGGGCATCGTCCTGCTGCGCGAGGCGAATCTGCGCTTCAGTCGCTTCGCCAAGGCGTTGCGGCCCTACCAGGGCGCGCAGAAGTACCGCCTGCTGGAATCCTACTTCCGCCACGACCGCACCGGCGGCAACCCCTATGCCGGCGTGGTTCGCAACCTGCTGCAAACCAGCGCCGCGGGGGCTTCGGGAAGCTCGGGATCGGATGCGCAAGCGCTCGACTTCCTCTTGGAGACCGTGATGAATCGACTGCTGGCGCAGGGCGCGGCGGACTTTTCGGCGCACGACTTCGGCGCAGCGGCACGGCTGACGGCGCTGATTCCGAACATCTATCTGAGCACGATGGCGACGGAGGTTGCCAAAGCCAAGGCCGACATCGAATCGGCGCCGGTGCCGTCGTCGGTTTGGCGCCGGGCGTTGGCCGGGCCGCTCAGCGAGCTGGACGCCACGAGCGATCCCCGCGCCGCGTTGGGCGTGTTGCGGCTCAAGTGCGACGCCTTGGCGACGCTCTTGTTCGATCTCGCCGGCACCACCCGGACCGCGCTGGCGGTCGCCGAGTTGCGCCGACGTTTCGCCGGCGCCGCGTTCACCACGGAGGACTTGCGCGAAGTGCTGGCGAGTTTCGACGCGGACCTCGGCGATCACCTGGACGACTGGCTGCACAACGCCGCACTGCCGGGCTTTCTGATCTCCGAAGTCGAGGTGTATGCGGCCGACGGCGTTGGCGGCGCGCAATACCCGATTCGATTTCACGTTCGCAACGACGAGCCGGTTGGGGGATACGCGCGCTTTGCCTATGGTTCGTCGTATGGTCGCCTGAAGGCAACCTACCGGAGCGATCCCGTCTACCTCGCCGGCCGCTCGTCGGTGGAAGTCGGTCTGCTGGGGCGCATGGACCCGGACTACCTGTTCATGCAACCGTATCTGGCGCTGAACCGGCCCCCTGCCTACGTCGACCTGTACCACGGACGGGATCGCTCGCCTCGAGACGTCGAGCCGCTCTACGGCACGCGGCCGAGCGCTTGGCGGCCGGAAGAGCCCTCTGGGCTGATCGTCGACGACTTGGACGCCGGCTTCCGGGTGGTCGACACCGCGGACATCGCCGAAGCCATTGACGGCACGGCGAGCTTGCCGAGCTACCTGCCGGGGACGCGCGCCTTCGACATCTGGCGCATGGAACTGCCGTGGGCCTGGCGCGTCTTCGTCGACAGCACGGCCGCTCTGCGCCGCCAGTTCACCGCAGGCTCGCAAAGCGCTGGGCGCTGGATGCGCCAGGAACTGGCGTCTGCCTGGGGCAGCTACCGCAGAACGGCGGCGCGAGCAATGGCCGGCGACGGCGATCATGCGGCCGTGTTTGCCGCAACGTTGCCGTCCGCCGGCCGCTGGCGCCTGGCCTACCACCTGCCGGATCTGGCGATCCAAGCGCCAGCGGGGTCGAGGGGGCCGGCCGTCGTTCAGATGTCGCCGACCAGCACCAGGCAGGGAAGCTACGACATGATCCTCGTGGCCGGCGAGCGCCGCACACCCGTCGCCTTCGATGCCACTCTTGCCGGCCCGGGTTGGAACGAAGTCGGCGAGTTCGACTTGCCGGCAGGCCGGGTGGCCCTGGCGGTCTCCAATCGAACGAGCGGCGAGAGCGTCGTCGCCGACGCCATTCACTGGTCCGCAGAGGGATGACGACGACGGGTTCCTACGGTTCGGATTGGCCTCTCAACCGGCGAACCAGCGCCTCCAGCTTCGCAACGCGGGCATCGGCCTGCGCTGCCTTCTCTTCGGCCTTGCGGCGAGCGGCGGCTTCGCGTCGGCGTTCGGCGACTTCCTCCGACAGCGTGCGCAGGTCTTCGCCGGTGGCCGGGTCGTGGAACCGAACATGCCCGTCGCCCGGGCGCAGCTGCAGGCCCAGCACCTCGCTCGCCAGCACCAGTTCCGGCGCCTCGCCGAGCGCCTCCACCGGCACGTACTTGCCCTTCGCCAGCCGGTAGCCCAAGAGTGGCGGGTCGAAGAACTCGCCCGTAGGGTCGAACAGCCAGTACTCCCCAACGCCCATCGCCTCGTACGCCCGCCGCTTCCGTCCGCGATCCTCCTTCCACGTGCCGGGCGACGCCACCTCCATCACGAAGTCCGGCGCCTTGCCCTCCACCCACACCTTGTAGCTCGGCCGATGCGGGCGCTTCGGCACCCCGAACGCCACCAGAATGTCGGGCACCACGCTGTTGCGCGGATCGCCACGCCGCGGATACACCAGCACGTCGCCAGCCACCAGCACGTTCGAGTCGTCGGCGTAGCGGCAGTCCAGCACCGCGCCGTCGACCACCAGCGCGGTCCACTGCGCGGTGTTCTCAGCCATCGGCTTGCCGTCGCTGCTCGGGTAGTAGACGCCGTCCAGGACGTCCGACGTGCGCGGGTCGCCACCGTTGGCGGCCACGGGCGGCGTCCGGGGAAGCTGCGGAGCGCGGAGCGGGTGCGCGGTCATGGCGGGCTCCTCCTGCCGGGCGCTGGCGCGCTGGCGGCGTGTTGGAATGGCTGGACAGTAGCATGGCGGCGCTCGCCAAGGCGAATCGGCGCACAGTCTGGCGGGTTCCAAACGGCGAGTCTGTAGGACATCGCTGAAAGTTGCGTAGGAAGTCGGCATCGCGCAACTACCGAGTTTGGCTCTGGTTGGCGAGCCGGCTGCTGATCTCGTCGAAACGGGCCGTGTAGGTTGGAAGCTCGAGGAGACGAAAAACCGATCCTCTCGACCCGCGCAGCCTGCGCGTACCAGTGGCAAGGGCGTCGGGGCTGAGCTAACGGCCAGATTCGCTTCGCAACTGGCGAACCAGCGCCTCCAGCTCCGCAACTCTGGCACGTTCTTCCGACAGCGTGCGCAGGTCTTCGCCGGTGGCCGGGTCGTGGAACCGAACGTGCCCGTCGCCCGGGCGCAGATGCAGGCCCAGCGCCTCGCTCGCCAGCACCAGTTCCGGCGCCTCGCCGAGCGCCTCCACCGGCACGTACCTGCCCTTCGCCAGCCGGTAGCCCTCCAGCGGCGGGTCGAAGAACTCGCCCGCAGGGTCGAACAGCCAGTACTCCCCAACGCCCATCGCCTCGTACGCCTGCCACTTCCGTCCGCGATCCTCCTTCCACGTGCCGGGCGACGCCACCTCCATCACGAAGTCCGGCGCCTTGCCCTCCACCCATACCTTGTAGCTCGGCCGATGCGGACGCTTCGGCACCCCGAACGCCACCAGAATGTCCGGTGCCACGCTGTTGCGCGGATGGCCGCGCTGCGGATACACCAGCACGTCGCCAGCCACCAGCACGTTCGGGTCGTCGGCGTAGCGGCAGTCCAGCACCGCGCCGTCGACCACCAGCGCGGTCCACTGCGCGGTGTTCTCAGCCATCGGCTTGCCGTCGCTGCTCGGGTAGTAGACGCCGTCCAGGACGTCCGACGTGCGCGGGTCGCCGCCGTTGGCGGCCACGGGCGGCATCCGGGGAAGCTGCGGAGCGCGGAGCGGGTGCGCGTTCATGGCGGGCTCCTCCTGCCGGGCGCTGGCGCGCCGACGGCGCCCTAGGCCGCGGCGGTGGTTTGCAGTTCTACGAAGCGTCGGTAGTAGCCGTCGGGCTTGGCGACCAGTTCGGCGTGGCTGCCTTGCTCCATGACGCGGCCGTCCTCTAGGAAGACGATCTTGTCGGCTTGGGCGATGGTGGACAGCCGGTGGGCGATGATGATGACCAGGCGATCCTTGGCGGCTTCGTGCAGCGACTGCACGAGGTACTGCTCGGTCTCGGGGTCCAGCGCCGAAGTCGGCTCGTCGAGAATGAGGATGCGCGAGTCGCGCAGCAGGCCACGGGCGATGGAGATGCGCTGCTTCTGGCCCACGGACAGCTTGCTGGCCGCGGCGCCGCCCAGCTTGGTGTCGTAGCCCTCCGGCAGCGAGGCGATGAAGTCGTGGATGCCGGCGGTTCGCGCCACTCTTTCCACTTCCTCCTGCGTCGCGTCCGGCTTGCCGTAGCGGATGTTGTCGCGGATGGAGTCCGAGAACAGCTGGGTTTCCTGGAAGACGTAGGTTACCTGGCCGCGCAGGCTGTCCAGCGTCAAGTCGTTGACGTCGTGGCCGTCGACGCGCACTTCGCCTTCGCTCACCGTCAGATAGCGCGGAATCAGGTAGGCGAGGCTGGTCTTGCCGGCGCCGGTGGGGCCGACGAAGGCGACGATCTCGCCGATGCGGGCGTCCAGATCGACGCCGTCGAGGGCCCGCCGTCCGTCCGGATAGACGAGGCCGGCGCCGCGCAGCGAGATGCCGTCCCGCACCGGCGGCAGGCTTCTGGTGCCAAGATCGGTCTCCGCCGGCAGGTCCATCATGGCGAACACCCGCCTCATGCCGGCCACGTTGTCCTGGAAGCGGATCCACAGAATGCCGAGCGCCATGGCCGGGCCGCGCAGGAAGCCCCAGAACACGAACATCGCCCCGAAGTCGCCGGGGCTCATCGCGCCGTCGATGATGACGCCGATGAGAAATACGAAGAAGGCCGTCTGCGCCAAGGCGTTGATGGTGTCGCCCACCTGCGGGATGATCATCCACAAGAACGCCACGCCGCGAAAGCGCTTGAAGGATTCCGAACTGTCCTTGTCGAAGCGGCCCTTCTCCTCGGCATTGCCGCCGAGGCTCTGCACCGCCACCACGTTGTCCATGCCCTCTTCGATGGTGCTGGTGGTGAGGGCGCCGGCGGCGCGCGCCGCCTGGCCGCGTCGTCGCACGATCCTCGAAAACAGGCTGGACAGGATGGCGTAGGTGGGGAACATCGCCAGAGTGATCCAGAAGATCTCCGGCGAGGAGGGATAGGTGACCAGCACCGTCGTGAGCGCCCACAGGTAGAGGAACGTGGACATGATGGGCGTGTGGGTGAGCTCGTAGAAGATCTCCTGCACCTGCGGCGCGTCGTACATCACCCGGTACACCGAATCGCCGATGCGCTGATCGTCCAGCTGGGTCATGGACAATGCCCCGATGCGGCTGAACAGCTGCGCCCGCAAGGTGTGGTTGAGCGCCTGGCTCAAGCGCATGTTCAGCTTGAACTCCACGTAGCCCCAGAGGCCGCCGAAGGTGCTGTGGCCGCCGTGGATCTTGTTCTCCGTCTGCGTGGCGTAGTCGTGGCCCTGGGCGAGGCCGGCCTCCACGTCGTCGTTGTAGCCGGTGGTGATGAAACGGCCGATCAGCAGCACGCAGGTGAGGCCCATCACGGCCAGCCAGAACAGCACCTCCAGCGGCGACATGCCCACCATGCCGTCGAGCACCGGTTGCCAGTACGGCGGGTAGTTCGTCGCTTCCGCCACCGGCCGGCCGAGGATCACATGGTCCACCATCATCTTCGCGGGCCACGGCAGCACGGCGAGCTGGATGACGTAGGCCGCCAGCTTCAACACGAACTTGCCGAGATAGCGCCAGAAGAAGAAGCGGATGTAGGCGGCGCTGCGCAGAATGATGCGCAGCGAGTCGCGCTCGCGGATCTCCGTCTGCGTGTCGATGCCGCTGGTGCGCTCGTCCAGCGACCGGTCTCCGCCTGGGCCTGCCGGAGGTTGGAAGTCTTGCGGCGCCAGCGTGCTTTCGGCCATCGTCGTCCCTGCTGTCTAGGTCTAGGGCGTCGCCGCTGGGGCGTCGGAGGCGCGCGCCAGCGTCGCTTCCGCTTCCACGAAGGCGCGGTAGCGGCCGTTGTCCACCTGCATCAGCGCGATGTGGTCGCCGCTCTCGACGATGCGGCCCTCGTGCAGATAGAGGATGTTGTCGGCGCGACGAATGGTGGAAATGCGATGCGTGATGATGAAGATCGCCCGCTGCCGTCCCCACTCCGCCAGGTTCTGCATCACCTGGTGTTC
This sequence comes from Candidatus Azotimanducaceae bacterium, assembly GCA_965199875.1. GTDB lineage: Bacteria > Pseudomonadota > Gammaproteobacteria > Pseudomonadales > Azotimanducaceae > VXYL01. The sequence continues at coordinate 3,041,853 of OZ241346.1, forward strand.
GGTGGCGGCGTCCAGCGCGGCGGTGGGTTCGTCCAAGACCAGGATGGGCGTGTCGCGCACCACGGCGCGGGCGATGGAGAGCCGCTGGCGCTGGCCGGTGGAGAGCTTGCCGCCGCGGTCCGAGAGCACCGTGTCGAGGCCATGCGGCAGGCCGGACACGTACTCTTCCATGGCGGCAACGCGCACCGCTTCGCGGATCTGCTCGTCGCTGGCCGTCGGCGATGCGTAGCGGATGTTGTCGCGCACGGACATGGCGAAGAGCACGTTCTCTTGCAGCGCGATGGCGACGCTCTCGCGCAGCGAATGCACTCGGTAGTCGCGCAGGTCCTTGTCGTCGATGAGGATGCTGCCGCTGTCCGGGTCGAACAGGCGCAGCAGCAGCGCCGTGATCGTGCTCTTGCCCGAACCGGTGGGGCCGACGATGGCCGTGATGGTGCCGGGCCGAACGCTGAAGCTCACGTCGCGCAGCACCGGCCGGCCCGGCTCGTAGGCGAAGCTGACGTTGCGATAGCTGATCTCGTCTTTGAACTCGGCGAGCGGAACCGCATCGGGGCGATCCTGGATGTCCGGTTCGATGTCCAGAATGTCGAACACCCGGCGCAGCCCCATCGCCATGTCCTGGGCGGTCATCCAGTCGCGCAGCAGCTTGCGGATGTCGCCGCTGGATTCGTGCAGCTGGTTCTTGGTCCAGTCGTAGCTGGCGAGATTCCACACCACCCAGCTGATCCCCAGCAGCGCCGCCAGCTCGACGGCGAAGGTGGGCTCGGCGCGGTTCGCCCACAGCGCCATCAGGAACGTGCCGCCGGCCATGAACGTGGCGGCGACGGTGAACATGACGATGGTGACCAGGGCAATCAGCACGCGCACCCGGTAGGCCGCGTTGAAGGCGGTGACGGAGTCCTGTTCCAGCCGGTTCTGGGCGCGGTCGGTGGCGCAGAACGCCTTGATGAGCCGAATGGCGCCGAAGCCTTCCTGCACGGCGGAGGTGACGTCCGACGTCGCCGCCCGATAGACCAGCGTGCGGGTTCTCATGCGCGGCATCGCCCAGCTGGCCCACACCAGCGCGGGCACGACGAGGACGCCGGCGATGAGGCCCAGCCACGGGCTCAACAGCGTCACCAGCGCCACGCAGCTGTAGTAGCTCATCATGGCCAGCGTCATGCCGATGAGGTGGCTGACCACCGAAGTGACCATGGCGCTGTCCTGATAGATGCGGTAGATCGAATCGCCGGTGCGGTGGCCGCTGTGGTAGGTGAGCGACAGCTGATGCCAGCGCGCCAGCAGGTCGAGGCGCAGATCCTGATTGATGCCCTGCATGATCCACATGTTGTAGTAGGGGTTGAAGATGCGCAGCGGCAGGCGGCAGAGGTGCGTGCCCAAGGCGACGTAGACGTAGGACCACTTGAGCTCGTGGCGCTGCGCATCGGTGAGTTGATCCGCCACGCCTGCGGCCAGTTCGGGATAGCCGAGCAGGCTGGCGAGCCCGGGCGCCAGCGGTTCCGCCTGCAACAGGCTCTGGTTGAGCAGGTCCGCCAGCACCACGGCGAGCGCCAGGTCCAGAAACCGCTCGAAGAAGTTGATGGCGTAGAAGTAGACTAGGTGCGTACGCAGGCGGACGCGGTAGTCCAGCCGCCCGTCCTGGACGCGAAACTGCACCAGCCAGCCGAAGATGCAGGTGCCGATGACCGCCAGCACATACGGGCCGGTGGTGTAGAGATCGATCAGGAAGATGGTGAGGAAAGCGCCGATGGACGAGAGCAGAATGGCCACGATGCCGATGCTCTGCCAGGCGCCGCGCGCGTAGTTCATCAGGAAGGCGCCGACGACAATGGCGGTCACCGGGATGTAGAGCAGATTCATCGGCCACTCGAGGCTGCGTTCGGTCCAGCCCGTGAGCGGCCCGCAGAGCGCAACGAAGGCGACCAGCAGCGGCGCGTAGGAGCGGTAGCCGTCGCTGCTCGACAGTTCGGCGATGCCTTCCTTGATGCCTTGGCCGGGGTACCACCATTGGCCGAGGAAGCGAGGCCGGATGTAGGGCCAGGAACGCAGCAGCAGCAGCAGCACTTCACGGAAGCCGCTGGCGTCGTGGGTGAGGCCGGAGTAGCGCTCCAGCGGCACATGGCCGTCGCCGAACATCGGCAACGCCCGCGCCCGTGCGCGGTTCGCTTCCAGTTCGGCTGCGGCGTGCCGGGACATGCCTAGGCGCGCCGCATCTGCCGCATGGTGACTCTCGCCATGTCGTCCCCTCCCAAAGCGAGTCGAGCTGGAAGCCCGCTCGCCTAGGTCGTACTCGCCGCCGTTCGGCAAATGCTGTTAGTAGGTGGAACCTACAGCGTTTCTACGGCGTCGCCAAGCCCTTTTTCAGCGATTTGTCCGAGCCGCGACGGTCTTGGGGTGCCGCCTCGCCCGTCTGCTCGACGGACGAGGCGGCGACGGCGTTGGCGCAACCCCTACTGCAAGATCGCGGCGCGCGCGTACTGGGACTTGAGCTACACCTACCGCCGCCCGGACTTCATGGGCTTTGGGTACGTAGCGGGCAACGTGGCCATGCGCAACATCTTCAACGCCGAGCCGAAGGCGTTCCCCTCCGGCGTCGGCTACGAGAGCTACCTCGACAGCATCATGGGACGGCAGCTGTTCGTGCGCATGACGGTGGGCTTCTAGGCGCTGCCGTTCGCGTCGACGACATCGGCCACGCTGCCGGTGAGCCCGCCGGCGGTCTCCAACGCCCGGCATCCGCAACGCGGATGCCGGGTTGCTTGGTTCATCGGCGGTTTGATCCTCGGATGCGCCGCCGCCAGCGGCGAAGAAGCGGGCTGCGACCAAGTGCCCGAATCGCGTCGGGCGCAATGCTTGAAGGTCTTAAGCTGCTTGCGCGTGGACGACGAGCAAGTCCGTCGCGCCTGCATCGACGCCGCGCAGCAACCGGAAGCGGAGCCTGCATCGGGTTCCGAAGAACGGCCGGCCCGGGACGAACCGCCGGTCCACGAAGACCCGCCCATCCTTCACGAGCAGCAGGTCGCACCAGCCAAGCCCGAAGTCCGGCACGAAGTGCCGGTACGAGAGGACGCCCCGGGCCGAGACGAGCCAAAACGGCGAGACGCCCCGCGTGCGCAGAGCGCATCGTCGCCCGAACCACCGGACGAGTGGAGCGGCACCGTCAGCCGCATCTACCAGTCGATTCTGGATCGCCAGCTGATCGCCGTCGACGGCAAGTACCTCTTCGAGAGCGACAGCGCCGCCCACGCGCGTCTCGAAGCAGGGGAGCGCGTGGAAGTCGCCAAGGTGTCGTCGCGCTTCTTCCGCGGCAGCCGCCGGTGGCGCATCACGGGAGAATCGCGAACGCAGATCCGCGCCTTCCGCATTCACTGCGAGAGCGAAGACATCCGCGCAGACGACCGACGCAAGTGTGCGCAGATGCTCGCCCGCTGACCTCGACGCGGCCAGTGGCCACTGGCCCCTTGAACGAGCGCCGCTGGCGTCCATCGACGTTCGTTGCCACGCTGGCGCTCGCGCTGCTCTGCGCCTGCGCCGACCCGTCGATGCGGCTGCCGTGACGGTCCGCTGGCCAGAGGGCGACACGGAACTGTTCGGCGACTTCAAGGCCGGACAGGCAGTGGAACTTCGCCAAGGGGAGGGGATCGCAACGACGGCTGGTCGGATAAGGTAGGCTGTCGATCGATTGGAACTGGGACCTGCCGTGCGTGTGTTGACAGACAATCTTGGGGAGGAGTTGCAGGCGCTTCTAAAGCGCTGGTCGGTGGGGAGAGTGGACATCGCTACGGCTTGGGCAACGGAAGGCAGTGCTTTGGACGCACTCGAAGGTCTGAAGGAGCGGCGGCGGAAAAGGACTGAGGTGCGCACATTGGCCGGAGTCTCTGGAAACCACACCACTCCGGACGCACTCAAGCGACTAGCGAACCTTGGCGAGGTCAGGCTGGTTAACGACCGTACCGGCTTGTTCCATGTCAAGCTCGTACTGTTCCGGACTTCGCGCAAGTCGCTTGCGTGGGTTGGCAGCGCCAACTTCACGGGCCCTGGCTTCGACGGCAACGAGGAGCTCATTTACGAGACCGAAGAGGTCGAGGGATTGGCAGAGTGGTTCGACCGTCGATGGGAAGCGGTCGGGCCGCAAGACGATCAGCCAGAGAAGTACTGCGAGGAGTGGACACGGCCCAAGGTTCCGATGCTTGGCGTTGCCGCCCCGCGGAGGAGTCGGAGCCGGCACACTGCTCCTAGTCCAAGTGCGCGAGGTACGGACGGTGAACCCGGCGTCATCGTATTTGTGCAAGACCGTAAGCAGGAGCGGCCACCCCCGCCCAATGCGGGCGGCACTAGGAGGGAGTCCCCACACGGCGAAGTCACAATTGGCAACAGCTCCTACGAGTACAAGAATTCTGTAGGGTGTCTGGAGATCGTGCTTAATGAGCTACAACGAAGAGACAGCAATTTCCTAGAGCGATGTTCGACTGATGCGAGCTTTTGGCGCGGGGAATCCCGCTACATCGCTCAGACGGAAACTGATCTCGGGGCTCTCAATAAGTCCCCGAAACGGCTGGACAGTGGTTGGTACTTGGGAGGAGGCGGCGCTATGACCAAGGAAAAGTGGAAGCTGGTCCTTGCTGCAGCAAGAATCGCCGGATATAGCGTCAAGGTCGACGGCAAGATGTGGCAGGCCGAAGGCGGAGGTACGGGAGCTGTCGAGGTAGGATTCTGACTTGGCGCGTAGAGATGGTCCAGCGATCCGCCATCGCGAGCCACAAGCTATCGGGAGGCATCGGCCACATCAAAGGCGGTTAGCAGGCTGTCGAGGTCGGCCAAGGGAACGACCTCCGCGGCGGTGCGTTTCTGCCGTTCCGAGCCGCCGTAGACCAGCGCTTTGGCGGCCACGTTTGGGAGCAGATCGGCCACGCGATTGATGGCGGCGAAGTAGTCGGACGCGATTGTTGCGCCGGCCTTTGCTTCGATGGCGAGCATTCGTTCGTCGGTTCCGTACAGGAGGTCGCATTCAAGGCCGCGTCGGTCTCGAAAGAAGGACAGATTCGAGCGCTCTCCGAGATTGAAGCGGTGCTTCATCGCTTCCACCACCACGGCGTTTTCGAACAGCGCGCCGCGCAACGGGTGGGTGGGGATCTGGTCGGCGCGCTCCACGCCGATGAGGTAGGCCGCCAGGCCCACGTCGTAGAAGTAGAGCTTGGGTGCCTTGACCAACCGCTTGGTGAGGTTGGCGTGCAGTGGGCGCAGCGGAAACGCGATGTAGCTGGTTTCCAGCAGGCTCAGCCACTCCCTCTCGGTGGCGTGGGACACGCCGGCATCCGCGCCCAATGCCGACAGGTTCAGCGGGCTGCCGACGCGCCCGGCGCAGATGCGCACGAAACTCTGAAAGGCGCCGAGGTTGCGTACTTGGCCGATGGTGCGCAGGTCGCGTTCCACATAGGTCTCGAAATAGTCGCCGAGCGCTTGCTGCGGGGCCAACCCCTGGTCGTGGATGCGCGGGTAGAACCCGGCGTGGAGGATTTCGTTCATGCGAAGTTCGGCGCCCATGCTGGCGATTTCCGCCATCGAGAAGGGCAGCAGCCGCAGCAATCCCGTTCGACCAGCGAGGGACTGGGCGATGGCGTCCGAGAGCTGGAAGTGCTGGCTGCCGGTGAGCACGAACAAGCCGTTGGCGCGGCGTTCGTCGGCGAACACCTGCAAGTAGGAGAGCAAGTCCGGCACCCTCTGGACTTCGTCGATGATCGCGCCGCCCTCGATTTCGGCGAGGAAGCCGCGCGGGTCCTCTTGGGCGAAGGCCCGTTGGTCGGGCGCCTCCAAGTTGACGTACCTCAAATCGGGGAAGGCGTCCCGGCACAGAGTCGTCTTGCCCGATTGCCGCGGCCCGGTGACCGTGACGAACGGATATTGCTGGAACAGCTGCACAAGGCGCGGCTTGATGGTGCGCTCGATCATGCAACCAAGCGTAGCGGCGTGTTGGACAAATTGAAAGTGCTACCTTCAATTTGTCCAACACGCCGCAGCGGACTGAACAGGCAACGCCGCCTCGGCAGACGCCGAAGCGGACGTTGCCCGACTTGTGGCCTTAGAAGGAGACCTCCGCGCCGATCATGATGGTTCGGCCTGGCGCTGGCGCCATGTCCTTGACGATGGAGGAGTGGTGCCGTTGTTCGTCGTCGGTGAGGTTGCGGCCTTGCAGGAACGCGCGCACGCGGGCGCTGCCGAGCTCGTACTCCGCGGCCACGTGCAGGCGCAGGTCCTCGTAGGCGTCCGTGGGCAGCTCGAAGTCCGCGTTGTCGCTCTGCTCGAAGACGTGCAGGTAGTCCAAGTCCGCGCTGTAGCGGCCCCGTTCCACGCGCAGTCCCATGCCGACCCGGGCCGGCGGCACCAGGGGCACGTTGTCGTTGCCGGAAACGTCGATCGTCAGCGCCACGGTGTCGGCGAGAAAGGTGAGCGCGGCGCTGCCGCCGTCGAACTCGGCCACGGTCACGCTGCCCGCTAGGTCGATGCCGCGCAGCTGCGCGTCCGCCTGGCCGTAGCGCCGCACCGGCAGGCCGTCCTCCTCGGTGCCATCGGCGAAGGCGTAGATGTAGTCGCCGAAGGTCGCCGCGAAGGCGGTGGCGTTCAGACGGGCGCGTTCTCCCGACCAGGAGAGCGAGGCGCTGCCGTGCCATGCGGACTCCACGTCCAAGCCGGGGTTGCCGATCTCGAAGCTCTGCACGGCCAGATGCGCGCCGTGGGAGTAGAGCTCGATGGCCACCGGCGCACGGCTTGAATAGCAGCCTTCGATGCCGAACAAGGCGTTGCCGCTCGGCACGACGGCGCCCAGAGACACCGAGAACACGGAGAAGCTCGCGCCGTCGCCGGCCATCGGATCGTGCTGCACCCGCTCGAAGCGCGCGCCGGACTCCAAGTCGAAGCCGTCGAAGCCGTACTCCGTCGCCGCGAAGACGCCGACGTTCGATGTGTCCACAGGTGGCACGTACGCTTCCTCGCCGACTGCGGAGAAACTCCGCTCGCTGAACTGCAGGCCGCCGGCGCCGTCCAGGCCCCGGTCATCGTTCTGCACGATTTCGACGCGCCCCTCGTAGGAATCGACGGCGAAGCGCGTGGCGATTTCGCCGTTCGGTTCGATCTCCACGTGGGCGTAGTCGTTGCTGCCGAAGCGGATGTTCAGCGCCGAGGCGTTGGCGAAGGGCTCTTCGATGCCAGCCTCGAAGTCGAAGCGCGTCTGCTCCAAATCCAAGGTCACGTTGCCTTCTTCCTCGTGCTCCTCGTGTTCGTCGTGGGCCTCCTCCTCGTGCGCCCCTTCCTCGTCGTGATGCTCGTCCTCGTGCTCGTCTTCGTGGCCGTGGGCGTGGGCGTGGCCGCCGGGCAGTCCATAGTCGTACTTCAACTGGCTGAACGAGACGCCGACGAAGCCGCGCTCGCCGACCCAGGACGCGCCGAACGCGCCGCCCTGGCCTTCGGTTTGGCTGCCGGGCAGGTGTCCGAAGACTTCCTCGTCCTCGTGTTCGTCCTCGTGGACGTCGTGGTCTTCGTCGTGGTGGTCTTCGCCCTCTTCGTGCTCGTCTTCGTCGTGATGCTCTTCCTCTTCCTCGGCGGCGCGAAAGCGGGCGGATTCGGCGAAGCCGGGAATGTCGTATTCGTCCGCGGAGCGTCGGAATGCGTCGAGGTGCCAGGCGAACTGGCCGCCACCGCCATCGAGCCGCAGCGCCGTGCCGCGTTGGTCGCCGTTGTCGGTGCCGCGCACGATCACGCGTCCACTGATGCCGTCGGCCGGTTCGTGCGGGATGCGCCCGGTTTGCACGTCGACAACGCCGCCGATGGCGCCGGAACCGTACAGCAGCACGCTCGGGCCCTTGAGCACCTCCACTCGGTTGGCGATGGCGGGATCAACGGTCACCGCGTGGTCGCCGCTGGTGACGGAGACGTCCATGGCGTCGATGCGGTCTTCCATGATGCGCACGCGCGGGCCGCCCAAGCCGTTCACCACCGGCCGCCCCACCGCGGGGCCGAACGATGCCGAGTGGATGCCCGCTTGCCGGGCCACGGTTTCGCCGATGTTGTCGGCGAGGTCGCGTTCAAGCTGCGCACCGTCGAGAACCACGGCTGCCTGGGCGAGCCCGCCGGCGGAAAGCGGGTGGGCGATGACGACGATTTCTTCGAGTTCGGGATCGGCGGCTTCTGCCGCCGCGTCCGCCGCCTCTTCGGCTGCCGCAGCGGCGATGGGGGCGTAGATCAGCGCGAACAGCGCGAGTGCGCAGCCCACGCGGGCGAAAAGAGATTGCATTGGTGCTCTCCAAATGACGTTTGGGTCTTGGCGCCGTTCGCCACGAAACAGGTGGCCGGCGCGTTTTCGCGTCAACGGCAGAGCGCCGGCGGGCCTCTCGGCAAGTAGGGGAGCGGCTTGCGGGCGGCCAGCGGCTTAGGCAAGGCGCCCGCGCCCGGCTCGGCGCGCCGAGCGGCCTGCCGTCTCGCCGCGTGCGGCTGGACGGCGTCGTCTTCGCTGGAGAAGGCGGCGCAGAGCGAACACGCCCGCTCCTCTTCTTCATCGTGAAAGTGATGCGCTGCGGCGCCAGCCACGACATGCATCGCCATGGCCGCAAGCGCGACTACCGCGGCAAGGCCCCGGATGCGCACCGCAATTCCGGCGTTTCGGATGGGCTGTCCCGTCATGGCTGTTTCGGCGAGGCGTTGGCCCCCGCGACCAGGCGGCGTTCTAGCCGAGCACCGCACTTCGCGTCCCAAGGGCAGCTTGCTTCGCCAGAACGAGACCTCCGCGCCGATGACGACGGTTCGCCCTGGCGCCGGCGCCAAGTTCTTGATGATGGACGAGTGGTGCCGTTGCTCGTCGTCGGTGAGGTTGCGGCCTTGCAGGAATGCGCGCACGCCGGCGTGCCGAACTCGCAGTCCGCTCCGGCACCAGCGTCTTGTGCGGCCAGGGCTGCCGCCGAGCGCGGCTGGACGGCGTCGTCTTCGCTGGCGAAGGAGGTGCAAACCGAACGGACTTCGCCCTCGCCGTGGCAGTGCTCCGTTGCGGCGCCGGCAACAACGTGAATGTCGCGATCGAGAGCGCGACCATGGCTGTGCTTCGGACACGCGCCGCAACTCCGGCGTTTCGGATGGGCTGTCTCGTCATGATTGTTGCGGCTACTCGGTTGCCGGCACAAGGCGCCGGTTGCAGGGAACACAGCCTACGCCGATCTCGAGGGCAGGGCAACGGGCGTCTACGGCGCCTACGAGGTAGTGCGGCGGAAGCTAACGGTTTACGCCAATCAAGCCGCAAGCCGTACAACCGGGGCAAGTCGTATAGCGCATCGCAAGCCGAGCGCCGTTTGGCTTACAATCCACCGCAACCTCGGCAAAGCAGTTGCCAATTGCCGCTTCGCATCGTCCAGCATCGAATCGACCGCGACCGGGTTTCGCGCCACGCGACGGCCGTGCTGCGGGACCTGCGCCAGCGCGGATTCGACGCCTACCTGGTTGGCGGCTGCGTGCGCGATCTGCTGCTTGGGCGGACGCCCAAGGACTTCGACGTCGCCACCAGCGCGACGCCCGAAGACGTGGCGACGGTCTTCCCCCGGGTGCGGCTGATCGGCCGCCGCTTTCGCATCGCCCACGTTCGGATGCAGCGCGAGATCATCGAAGTGTCGACGTTTCGCCGGGCGCTCGACGGCGAAGCGAAGCAGCCGAACGGCAGCCGCGTGGAGCAGGCGCACCTGTCGCACAACGGCATCATTCTGCGCGACAACGCCTACGGCACCATCGACGAGGACGCCTTTCGCCGCGACTTCACCGTCAACGCGCTGTACTACGATCCCATCGCCGACGAGGTTCTCGACTACTGCGACGGCATGGCGGACATCGCCGCCGGCACGCTGCGCACCATCGGCGAGCCGTTGCGCCGCATGCGCGAGGACCCGGTGCGCATCCTGCGCGCCGTTCGCTTCGCCGCCAAGCTGGGCCTTGACCTGCACCCCGACAGCGAAGCGGCGATTGCGCCAACCCGGCAGATGCTCACGGCCATTCCCCCGGCGCGGCTGTTCGACGAGTTCGCGAAGATGTTTCTGAACGGCCACGGCGAGTGCGCCTTCGACCTGCTCAGCCGCTACGGCCTTGCGGAGATTCTCTTCCCGCTCTTGGACCGGCCGATGATCCGCCAAGCGCTCGCCAGCACCGATCAGCGCGTGGCCGAGAACAAGCCGGTCACCGAAGGCTTTCTAGTTGCGGCGCTGCTGTGGCGCGAATACCAGCAGCGGATCAAGGGCCTGAGCGCCCGTCCGAACGCGGAAGATCGGGACGAAGCCGCCTGCGCCGTGCTGGCCGCGCAGCGGCGAACCATCGCCGTGCCACGCCGCCACGGCTACTTCGTGCGCGACGTCTGGGCTTTGCAGCCGATCCTGGAAAAGCGCACGGCTTCCGGCGTCGCCCATGCCTTGGCGCATCGCCGCTTTCGCGCCGCCTACGACTTTCTGCTGCTGCGCGTCGAAGCTGGCGAGGTGGCAGCGGAGCTCGGCGACTGGTGGACGAGGGCGCAAACCGGGGAAGCCGAAGCGCCCCCGCCGGCGGAGATGCCAGCCGAAGGGACGCGCCGCCGACGTCGGCGAAGGCGTCGCGGCGGCCGCGCCAGCCGCGCGCCGGCGCCGCCCGGCGATGCGCGGACCACGGACAACGGCGTCGCTGTTCTGGCCGCACCGGGCGGCCCCCCGCCGCGGTGATCGAAGCATGAGCGTTCAATCGCGCCAAGCGCCGGTTTCGTTGAACACGCTGCGCGACAAGAAGCGGCGCGGCGAACGCTTTGCGGCGCTCACCGCCTACGACGCGCTGTTCGCCGAACTGATCTCCTCCTCCGGCGTCGACGTTCTGCTCGTCGGCGACTCGCTGGGCATGGTGCTGCACGGTCACGACAGCACGCTGCCGGTGACCTTGGACGACATGGTCTACCACATGAACTGCGTGCGGCGCGGCAACCAGGGCGCGCTGATCATGGCCGACCTGCCGTTCATGAGCTACGCATCCGAGGCGCAGTCGCTGGAAAGCGCCGCGGCGCTGATGCGCGCCGGCGCCCACGTCGTCAAGCTGGAGGGCGGCGCCTGGCTGGCGGAGTCCACCCGCTTGCTGACGGAACGCGGCATTCCGGTGTGCGCCCACATGGGGCTGACGCCCCAGGCCATCAATCGCATCGGCGGCTATCGCGTGCAGGGGCGGGATCCAAGCCAGGCGCAGACGATGATCGACGAGGCGGTGATTCTCCAGGACTCCGGCGCGTCGATCATTCTGCTGGAGTGCGTGCCCGTGGAACTTGGCCGGGAAATCGCCGAACGTCTGCGAGCGCCGGTGATCGGCATCGGCGCCGGGCCTGGCACCGACGGCCAGATCATGGTGATGCACGACATGCTGGGGCTGACGCCGTCGAGCATTCGCGTGCCCAAGTTCGTGAAGAACTTCCTGCCGGAAAGCGACGACGGCATCCCCGGCGCCTTTCGCGCCTACGCCGAGGCGGTGCGAGCGGGAACCTTCCCGGGGCCAGAACACTCCTTTGCCTGATCTTCGCCAAGCAGTGCCGAAGCTGGCGGGCTTCCCAGGCGTGTAGGCTCTTGCGCGTGGTGCGCGACATCGCCGGACTGCGCGAACAGCTGCGCGGCAGGCCGAACATCGGCCTGGTGCCGACGATGGGCAACCTGCACGAAGGACACTTGGCGCTGGTGCGCCGCTGCCGCGCGGTTTCGGCAAGTTGCGTGGTTTCCATCTTCGTCAACCCGACCCAGTTCGGCGCCAACGAGGATTTCGGCAGCTATCCGCGCACTCCGCAGGCAGACTTGGCGCGGTTGGAAGCCGAACGGGTGGACGTGGTGTTCGCGCCGAGCGTGGAGGAGATGTATCCGGAGGGCCAGGAGCTGCCGACGCGGGTTTCGGTTCCGGCGCTGTCCGACACCTTGTGCGGCGCCAGTCGCCCGGGCCACTTCGACGGCGTGGCCACGGTGGTCGCCAAGCTGTTCAACATCGTCGCGCCGCAGCGGGCGTTCTTCGGCGAGAAGGACTGGCAGCAGCTGGCCGTGATTCGCGCCATGGTCCGGCAGTTGAACATGCCGGTGGAGGTGGTTGGGGTGGCGACGGTGCGGGCGGCATCCGGGCTGGCGCTTTCCAGCCGCAACGGCTACCTGGGCGAGGAGGAACTCGAGCGCGCCGCCCTTCTCAATCGCTGCCTGGTTCGTCTGGCAGCGGCCATCGACGCGGGAAGACGCGACTACGCGCAAGCCGAAAGGGATGCCAGCGAGGAACTCGGCGCCGCCGGCTTCGACGTGGACTACGTGGCCGTGCGCGACGCGCACCGGCTGTCGAAGCCCAACGCGGACTCTCGGCAACTGCGCGTTCTGGGCGCGGCGCGGCTTGGCGGCGCTCGTTTGATCGACAATGTGGGCGTGGACGTCTAGGCCGCCGCAGGACCTCGCCGCCTGGGCAACGCTCGCGAAGCTCGCCCAAGGCCTGGGAGGCCCCCGCGGGTTGGCGGAAGAAGGCGGGCAGGAGGCGGCGCAGGCCCGCGAACAGCCCGCCGACCGGTTTCGCTTCGAGCGCTTCTCGGCGCGCCTTGGCCCGCTGTTCGCGGACTTCTCCAAGCAGCGCATCAACGCCAGAGTGCATCGGGCCTTGGTCGATCTGGCGGTGCAAAGCGGTTTGGAGCAGGCCATTGCCGACTTGCTGGCCGGCGCCCCGGTGAACCACACCGAGAACCGCGCCGCGTTGCACACCGAACTGCGCAAACCCGACAACAGGAGCACGGTGCCGGTGCGCGAGGTGCGCCGGCGCTTTCTCGACCTGGCCGAGAACCTGCGCAACGGCAGGCACCTGGGCGAAACGGGCCGCCCCATCGAGACGGTACTGCACATCGGCGTCGGCGGCTCGCACCTGGGGCCGCAGTTGGCGACCGAGGCGCTGTCGTCCATCCACGACGGGCCGCAGGTGCGCTTCCTGGCCAGCGTCGACGGCCACAGCGTGTCGGCGGCGCTGCGCGGACTGTCGCCCGAGACCACCTTGGCCATCGTCGTCTCCAAGAGCTTTGCCACCCAGGAGACGCGCAGCAACGCCGAAGCCGTGAAGAGCTGGTTCATCGAACGCACCTGCGATCCCACGACCATCGCCCGGCACTTCGTCGCGGTGACCGAGAACGTGGACGCGGCGCGGGCTTTCGGCGTTGCCCCGGCGCTCTGTCTGCCGATGTGGGAGTGGGTCGGCGGGCGCTTCTCGCTGTGGTCCGCGGTGGGCCTGGCGGTGGCCATCGCGGTGGGCAAGAGCGCTTTCGAGCAGCTTCTGGCAGGCGCGAACCGGGTCGACGAACACTTCCGCAAGACGCCTTTGGAGAAGAACCTGCCGGCGACTTTGGCGCTGCTGCAAGTCTGGAACGGCAACTTCCTCGGCGCGGCCAGCCACGCCGTGCTGCCCTACGACGGCCGCCTGCGCCTGCTGCCGGACTATCTGCAACAGCTGGAAATGGAAAGCAACGGCAAGTCCGTGCGCCTGGACGGCCAAGGCGTCGCCACGCACACCGTGCCGGTGGTCTGGGGCGGCGAGGAAACCAACGGCCAGCACGCCTTCCACCAGATGCTGCACCAGGGCACTCGCGCCTTCAGCGCCGACTTCATCGCTTGCGCGAGGCCGGCGCACGGGCTGCGCGACCACCACGACTGGCTGCTCGCCCACTGCCTGGCGCAAAGCCGGGCCATGCGCGAAGGCAACGCGGCCAGCGAAGCGCATCGACGGGTTCCGGGCGGCCATCCAAGCACGTCGATCCTGCTCGACGAGTTGACGCCCCACTCCCTCGGCGCGCTGCTTGCGCTGTACGAACACAAGATCTTCTGCGCTGGCGTGATCTGGCAGGTCAACTCGTTCGACCAGTGGGGCGTGGAACTGGGCAAGGAACTCGCCGAGTCGATCCACGCCGCACTCGGCAGCGCTGCGCGAACGGCCAGCCAAGACGCGGCCGAACCGCTGATCGGGGAGATCAAGCGCCGCAGTTGAAACCCTGAAGCCGGTCGCAGCGCCAGCGCTTGCGTCCTCGGTCGCCGGCTGCTTGGGCTATGATGCTCGTACCTTCTCGCCCGGACGCCGAGCATCCATGGCCGACGCCAGCTACCCCCCGCCAGACCACTTTCGAGACCGCTGCCACATCGACCCGGCGCGCTACCGGGAACTGTACCGCCAGTCCGTCGAAGACCCCGAAGCGTTCTGGGCCGAGCAGGCCCGGGCCTTCGTCGACTGGCAAAGCCCGTGGAACGAGGTCTGCTTCCACGACTTTCCCGCCGGCCGCGTGCGCTGGTTCGACGGCGCCACCTTGAACGCCTGCTACAACTGCATCGACCGACACCTGCCGGAACGCGCCGAACAAGCCGCGATCATCTGGGAGGGCGACGACCCCGCCATCGACAAGGCCATCACCTACCGGCAGCTGGCCGACCACGTGGGGCGCCTCGCCAACGCGCTGTCGAGCCGCGGCGTGGGCCGGGGCGACCGGGTATGCATCTACATGCCGATGATTCCCGAAGCCGCCTACGCCATGCTCGCCTGCGCGCGCATCGGCGCCGTTCACTCGGTGGTCTTCGGCGGCTTCTCTCCGCAGTCCTTGCGGGACCGGATTCTCGATTCGGACTGCCGAACGCTCGTCACCGCCGACGAGGGCCTGCGCGGCGGCCGCCCGGTGCCGCTGAAGCGGAACGCCGAAGCCGCCTTGGCCGGCTGCCCGAACGTCCACACCGTGCTCACCGTCAGGCGCACCGGCGCGGACGTGCCGTGGCAGGAAGGCCGGGACGTCTGGTACCACGACCTGGTGGACGGCCAGCCGACGCGGTTCGAGCCGGCGTGGGTGGATGCGGAACACCCGCTGTTCATCCTCTACACCTCGGGTTCCACCGGCAAGCCCAAGGGCGTGCAGCACAGCACCGGCGGCTATCTGCTGCATGCGGCGATCAGCCACAAGTACGTCTTCGACGTTCACGACGGCGATCGCTACTGGTGTACCGCGGACGTCGGCTGGATCACCGGCCACTCCTACATCGTCTACGGCCCCCTCGCCAACGGCGCCACGACGCTGATGTTCGAGGGCGTGCCCACCTACCCGGACGCTTCCCGCTGCTGGCAGATCGTCGACAAGCATCAGGTGAACATCTTCTACACCGCGCCCACCGCCATTCGCCAGCTGATGGGCCAAGGCGACGAGTTCGTCGCCTCGACGTCGCGCGCCAGCCTGCGGCTGCTGGGAACGGTGGGCGAGCCGATCAACCCAGAAGCCTGGCAGTGGTACCACGGCGTGGTCGGCGAGCGCCGCTGCCCGGTGGTGGACACCTGGTGGCAGACGGAAACCGGCGGCATCATGATCACGCCGCTGCCGGGCGCCACGGAGCTCAAGCCGGGCTCCGCCACGCTGCCCTTCTTCGGCGTGCAGCCGGCGCTGGTGGATGCCGACGGCAAGGTCGTCGACGACGTCGAAGCATCTGGCAACCTGGTGATCACGCACCCGTGGCCGGGGCAGATCCGCACCGTCTACGGCGATCACCAGCGCGTCATCGACACCTACTACGCCCAGTACGAAGGCTTCTACTTCACCGGCGACGGCGCCCGGCGCGACGCCGACGGCTGCTACTGGATCACCGGCCGGGTGGACGACGTGATGAACGTCTCCGGCCATCGTCTGGGAACCGCCGAGGTGGAAAGCGCGCTGGTTCTTCACGAAGCCGTCGCCGAAGCCGCGGTGGTGGGCTATCCCCACGACATCAAGGGCGAGGGCATCTACGCCTTCGTCACGCCGATGGCCGGCAGCAACGCGCCACCGCAGGCGTTGATCGCCGAACTGGTGGAGCAAGTGCGCACCGAGATCGGCCCCATCGCCAAGCCGGACGTCGTGCAACTGGCGCCGGCGCTGCCGAAGACGCGCTCCGGCAAGATCATGCGCCGCATCCTGCGCAAGATCGCCGCCGGCGATGTCGACGATCTGGGCGACACCACCACCCTCGCCGATCCCGCAGTGGTCGACGATCTAGTAGCCAATCGCGGCTAGGCTCCTTCGAGCGGATGCACCGTTGCCTTCATCCGCTACCCCCGCACCAGCCCCTTGTCGGCCCTGCCCAGCCGCCCGTGGTCGAAGCGCGCCAGCGTCCGCCTCGTGAACTCGTACATCGACTCGCGATCCACTCGCGTCTCATCGGACGACACGACCGAGAGCGTAGACTCGCCGTAAAACGGCGTATGCTTGCGGCAACGCGAACCGCCACACCTTTGCCATGACCGAAGAAGCGCTGCAAGGCCATCGCTATCGAGTAGCACCCGGCGCCACGGTGGATCTGCCCTCCATGGCAACCCTGCCGGCGCTGGCCGACCGCAAGGACAGGCGGTTTCTGCGCTCGCTGCTGCAGCAGCGGGTCGAACGCTTCTCGGAGCTGCAAGACAAGCTGTACGGCGAAGGACGCCAAGCGCTGCTCCTGGTGTTTCAGGGCATGGACGCCGCCGGCAAGGACAGCACGATCAAGCGCGTTACCGCCGGCGTCAATCCCCAGGGCTTCCGCGTCACCGACTTCGTCCGCCCCACCGCGCTGGAAATCAAGCACAGCTGGCTGCGCCGGCACTGGCTGGCGTTGCCGGAACGAGGCCGCATCGGCATCTTCAATCGCTCGCACTACGAGGAAGTCGTGACGGTGCGCGTTCGCCCGGAGCTGATCGCCGAGCGCAAGCTGCCGCCTCGCCGCATCGACGACGAGTTCTGGAGCGAGCGGCTCGCCGACATCGTTTCCTTCGAGCGGCACCTGTGCAGAAACGGCTTCAGCGTCGTCAAGTTCTTCCTGCACGTTTCCAAGAGCGAGCAGAGGCGGCGTCTGGTCAAGCGCATCGGAGACCCGGACAAGCATTGGAAGTTCGACCTGGCCGACCTTGAAGCCCGAAGCCTGTGGGCGGGCTACCAGCAAGCCTATGGAACCGCGATTCAAGCAACCAGCACCACCGAAGCACCGTGGTACGTGGTGCCTGCGGACAGCAAGCCAGCGATGCGCGCCATCGTCGCCGCGGTCGTCGTGGACGCCCTCGAGGCGATGGCGCCCGAGTATCCGCAACCCGACGCCAAGCTGCGCCGCGACATCGGCACCGCGCAACGAACGCTCGCCGGCTAGACTCCTTGAGTGGCCTCTGACTTCCACAGTTAGGTCGAAGTTTGCGGCGAGCACGGAGTTTCCGAGCAAACAGGGACGCGCCCCGCAGACTGCCCCTAGCTAGCCCAACGAAGGCGAGCGGTTCGCCTCCTTGCCACGCTCCGACGCCGAGGCCCGCTGCGGGACGAAATCCGGAGAAACCCGGAGTAGTTGGGACGCGAATTTCGGACGGAAGTGGCCGGCGTACGAGGCGAGCGCAGTTCGTCTGGTCGCGCAATCTCAATCAGGACAACCTCGTGCTGTGCCGAAGCCCGGCATCCACGGCGCAAGGCGTGTGATCGGGAACGCGCTATTCGGCTGATTCGTCGCTGCCTACGTGCAACCAGCGCGTGAGCAGGGGCGAGAGCGCGAAGCACACGAGCTAGGCCGAAACCGTTGCCGGTTCGTCCAGGCCGCACGCCACGCCGGTGCCGCCGAGCCCGCAGTAGCCGTTGGGCACTTTGGCGAGATACTGCTGGTGGTAGTGTTCGGCGTAGTAGAACGCGGGAGCGTCTTCGATCTGCGTGGTGACGGCGCCGTAGCCGGCGGCCGACAGAGCGCCTTGATAGCGCTCTTTCGACGCCAAGGCCAAGCTCCGCTGCCCCTCGTCGAAGACGTACAGCGCGGAACGGTACTGAGTACCCAGATCATTGCCTTGGCGCATTCCCTGAGTGGGATCGTGCGCTTCCCAGAAGACCTTCAGCAACTGCTCGTAGCCGACCTGCGCCGGGTCGAACACGACGAGCACCGCTTCGGCGTGGCCGGTGAGTCCGGAGCACACTTCCTCGTAGGTGGGGTTCCGCGTGATGCCGCCGGCGTAGCCAACCGCCGTGGTGTAGACGCCGGGCGTCTGCCAGAACTTGCGCTCCGCGCCCCAGAAGCAGCCCAGCGCCGCCAGCAGACGTTCGCAGCCAGCGGGAAACGGCGGCTGCAAGGGACGACCGTTGACGAAGTGCTCCGCCGGCACCGGAATCGGCTCGTCGCGCCCGGCAAGCGCTTCGTCTTCCCGGGGCAGTCGCAGTTTGTGTTGCAGTCCCATAGCGCCTCGCCAACTCGCCTCGCATCGTGTTGCCGGCAAGCATAACCCAACCCGAAACCCCACGTTCGCCGATGCGCTGGCAGCCGTTGCGCTACAATTCGACCATGAGCAAGCACAGGGCATGGGCAGCCACGCTGTTGGCCGCCGGCATCGCTGGCGGCTGCGTCGCGCTGCCGCCGCCAGCGGACTACGACGCCCTGGTCGAGCGTGCCGCAGCCGGCGGCCCGGTGCCGCCGTTGGAGCTGAAACGGGCGTTTCTGCACACCGCCGACGTCGACCGCCGGCTGCATCGGCTGGCGATACTCGAACGCCAAGTGCTCGCGGCCATGCAAGACAACCCCTTGCGCCTCGGTCCGATTGGTTCAGCGGCCCTCGATCAGTACTACGCCAGCCTTCCGGCACACCAGGCGCTGGCGAGGTTCTACCGCCACGTCGATGCCGACGAACAAGCGGCGCTGCACGAATCCTGGGCGGCGGCCATTCGCCGCGCCATCGAGTCGACCAACGAAGAAGGCGATTCGTCGGGGCCCTACCGCGTGCTCTCGATCGCCGAGGCCAAGGCATTCCTCCGGGCGGCAGGGCTGCGGCCCGTCGGCGCGATCTACGACGGTGCCGACTCGCGGCTGAAACTATGGCTGAGCGGGCGGCCCGAGCAAGGTCCGCTGCGCAACGTCGCGTTCGACCTCGACGAACTGCACACGACGATCACCCAAGCCGTCGCTCGCGATCCGGCGACCCTGCTGCCGACGGTGCGGGAGGAAACCTGCAAGAGCTTGCGCGTGTGCGAGAACTTCAACATCTGGGTGCTGATCCACGCCTTGGCGCTGACCGACGACGATGCCGCGCAGACGTATCTGGGCTTGGAGATGCACCGTTCCCGACGCAGCGCACCAGCCGAAGGCTGGCTCCGCCAAGCGTCCCGATCCAACAATGCGCTAGCCAGCCTGACCCTGGCCGACATCTATCTGGGCAAGGCGCAGCGCGCCGGCCAGAGGGGCCGCCAACCCTGGCTGGAGCGCGCCGAACGCCAGTATCGGCTTGCCATCGCCGCTGGCTACGACAGCGCCATGCTGAGTCTCGGGCTGCTCTACATGCAGGGCGTCTACGGCGCCGAAAGGACAGACGCCGGCAAGGAGCTGATCACCCGCGCCGCCGACCTCGGCAACGTCGAGGCGCTGCTTCGGCTCGCCACCCTCACCTACGCCGAGAATCCGGACGCCGCCGTGCCGTTCTTTCGGCGGGCGGCCGCGAAGAACCAGCGCGCCAAGGTCGAGTACGCCCGCTTTCTCTCCCTCGAACTTGCCGAGCGCTTCAACGACCAAGCCTGGCGCTGGCTGCGCGAAGTTGCCAAGGAACGCGACCCGGAAGCCATGCTGCTGGTTGGCGACCTGTACGCGAAGGGCGTCCATGTGCGGGCGAGCACGCGCCGTGCGCGCTCCTGGTTCAGGAAGGTGGTCAAGGCAGCACCGGACAACGCCTATTTCGTCAACGAGGTGGCTTGGCGGCTCGCCGTCAGCACCTTGCCGAAGCTGCGCGACGAACGCTACGCGCTGAAGATCATGGAACGGGTGATGGCCGACGAGAGCAACGCCGCGCGGAGCAATCCGGCCTACCTGGACACCTGGGCTGCGGCGTACGCCGCCAACGGCGACTTCGACCGCGCGGTGGCGCTGCAGGAAGAGGCCATCGAGCAAGCCATCGCCAACGACGACCCGAACGGCGAACTGAACATACTGCGCGAGCATCTTGCCACTTTCCGCGCCGGGGAGAGCATCCGCGAGACCGTGCCGTAGCGGCCCGACCCAAGAGCAGATCGGTTCGGCGCCGCATCGGCGGCCTGCTCGTCGGCGGAGGGAAGTCCAAGGAGGTAACGTGCCTCTGCAAATCGTCGACGATCACGCCGCCATCCTGTGCGCCTCGACGCCGCTCCTGGACGTGCGCGCCGCCGTGGAGTTCGCCCGGGGCGCGGTGCCTGGCGCGGTGAATCTGCCGCTGCTCACGGACGCCGAGCGCGCCGAAGTGGGCAGGACGTACAAGAACAGAGGTCGCGAAGCCGCCATCGCCACCGGGGAACGCCTGGTCGAGGGCAAAGCGAAGGAATGCAGACTGGCGGCCTGGCGGAGCTTCGCCCATGCGCACCCGAACGGGCTCGTCTGCTGCGCGCGCGGCGGCCTGCGCTCGGCCATCGTGCAGCGCTGGCTCGCTGCCGACGGCATCCACTTGCCGCGCGTCGCCGGCGGCTTCAAGGCGTTGCGCCGGTCTTGCCTGGAGACCATCGAACGCGCTGCTGCGTTTCGTTTCGTGGTCGTCGGCGGCCGCACCGGCGTCGGCAAGACGCGCATCGTGCGCACCGTGCCGAACCATCTGGACCTCGAAGGGCTGGCGCATCACCGGGGCTCTGCGTTCGGCGGCTGGCCAACGCCGCAGCCGGTGCCCGTCTCCTTCGAGAACGCCCTCGCCGTCGCCTTGCTGCAACAGCAGCAAGCGCCGTTTCTCGCGGTTGAAGACGAAGGCCGCAGCCTTGGCCGCCTAGCGATACCGGAGGCGCTGTTCAAGGCGATGCAGCGCTCGCCCATCGCCATCGTCGAGGCTGGCATCGAACGGCGCATCGACAACATCCACCGCGAGTACGTGGCCGATGCCGAAGACCCAGGCCCGCACTTGTTCGCTGGCCTGCAACGCATCCGCCGGCGGCTCGGCGACGTCGCCTTCCGGTCGATCAACGCGCTGATGGCGGCCGCCTTCGCTGCCGACGACGTCGACGCGCACCGGGCGTGGATCCGGCGGCTGCTCGAAGACTACTACGATCCCATGTACGACTATCAGCTGCGCGGCAAGCAGCAGCGCGTGGCGATGCGCGGCGACGCGGTCGAGGTCGCCGCCTACCTCGACGGCCTGTCCAGGCCGATGAAGGACGCCTAGGCGCCCTCGCCGCGTCGTCGCCGGTAGTTCTCGAACGCTCGCTGCACCATCGGGCGTCTGGGCCGATGCGAGGCGTCGCCGCCGGCGTCCGTGGGCTTCAGCGCGAAGTCCGGGTCGCCTTCGGCTTCGGAAGAGGCGATGTGCGCCAAGTGCGCGGCGGTGATGTGGGCGTGGAACCCCTGGGTGTCCTGCATCTGATTCACCGCCAGTTTGATCATGCGCAGCTGGAAGGGGTCGTTTTCGGCGATGCGTTCGGCGTAGGCGATCACTTCGTCGTGCAGTCGCTTCGTCGCTACGACGCGGTTCACCAGGCCCAGCTGGGCGGCTTCTCGCGCATCGACGAAGCGGCTCTCGAAGAGCAGTTCCTTGGCCTTGCGCGGATGCATGTCCCAGGGCACCGAGAAGAACTGGAAGTTCGACGCCAGGAACATCGCATCGTCGGCCGCGAAAATGATGTCCATGGCGCTGGCGACGATCCAGCCGCCGAAGATGCAGTAGCCCTGCACGCCGGCGATGGTCGGCTTGGGCAGGTTGCGCCAGCGCAAGGTCTTGTCGACGAACTGCTCCCGGGAGTGGTCGAATCGACCGCGCAGACCGCCCTGCAACGGGCGCTTCTGACGATCCGCCGCTTCCTCCGGGGTGCCGAGGTCGTGGCCGCCGGAGAAGTGTTCGCCGGCGCCGAACAACGCCACGACATGGACGTTCTCGTCCTGGCTGGCACGGTGGAAGGCGTCGTCCAGCTCTTCGAGCAGGCGGCGGCTTTGGGCATTGCGGTAGCGCGGTCGATGGGCGGTGATGCGGGCGACGTGGTTCGCCACCTCGAAGGCGATGTCCTTGTAGTTCATGCTTCGAGGCCCAGGAACTCGCGGATCAGCGCCAGGCACGCGTCCAAGCGGTCGTGGTGCGTCCAGTGTCCGGCTTCGTCCACATCGTGCAGCACGGCGTCGCGAAAGTGCCGCAGGGTGTCGTCCTGGCCGATGCGGTGCGCATAGCCTTGGCGGGAGTTGACGATCAGCACCGGGCATTCGATGCGCTGCCACAGCGCCGCCAGGTCTTCGTTGGGAATGTCGTACGGACGCGGCATTCGCGTGTAGTTGTCGAACTTCCACGTGTAGCTGCCGTCTTCGTTCTGACTGCTGCCGTGAACGGTCAAGTGCCGCGCTTGCAGGGACGACAGATGCGGATTGGCGTCCTGCATGCGCCGATAGGCGTCGTCCAGGGCGGCGTAGCGACGAGGCACCCGGGCGGCCAGCGCCAGGTTGGCATCGATCCACCGCCGCAGCCGCGCCGCCGGCGGTTCCGCCGGACGCGGATAGACGCCGATGCCTTCGATGATCACCAGCTTCGCCACCGCTTCGGGGAAACCGCCGGCGAAGATCGACGCGATGGTGCCGCCCAGCGAGTGCGCCACGATGGTGACCGGCTGCAAGCGCCGCTGGCGAACCAGCTGGGCGATGTCCTGCACGTACTCGATGTGCGCGTAGTGGCTGCCGAGCGTCCACTCGGAGTCGCCGTGGCCGCGCAGATCCGGGGCGACGACGTGGTAGTGGCGGCACAGTTCCTGCGCCAGCCAGTCCCAGGAGTGGCAGTGGTCGTGGATGCCGTGTATCAGCAGCATGTCCGGCGCTTCGTCGTTGCCCCAGTCCAGATAGTGCAGGCGCAAGCGCTGGGAAAAGTAGCTGTGCGACGTGGGATTGGGGCTGTCGGACATGATCGACGGAACACTGGCGAACGCTGCCGTTCGGCGATTCTACGCCCAAGCCGCGTCTTGCGGGTCGGTTCAACGAAACGGCTCCGGCCCGGCTTGGCGAGCAGCCACGGGCGACTCTGGAGGCGCGAACGAAAAAGTTGCAGAAAGCCGTTGACAAGAGTGTTACCTAAAGTAACATATCGCCCCACTCTCAAGACAGAACGGCGTGCGGACGAACCGTCCGCACGCCGGCAAAGGCCCCCTCCCCTCGCAGGCTGCGCCGAGGTCTCCCGACCTCGCCAGCCTGCACTTAGGCCATCGACGCCGCTTCCGCCCTGCGACTTGCGCTACGCTTCGCGCCCCACGGCGACCGCGAAGAACAGCCGATGTCGGACATCTACGAGAACCTCACGATCAGCAGGGATGGCCACGTCGCCGTGGTCGCGTTCAATCGGCCGCGCAAGGCGAACGCCTTGAACCACGCGCATCTTCGGGACATCGAAGCGGCGGCGCTGTCCTTCCGCGAAGACGTCGACACGCGGGTGGTGATCTTCACCGGCGCCGGCCGCCACTTTTCCTCCGGAGCGGACCTCGACGGCGGCGGTCCGAAGGCGTCCGGGCTGCTCGAACAACGCCGCCTGGCGCGCATGGGCGAGCGGGCGACGCTGGCGATCCACGACATGGACGCCATCACCATAGCCGCTTGGAACGGCGCCGCCATGGGCGGCGGCGCGGTGCTGGCCACCGCCATGGACTTCCGCATCGGCGCCGACGACTGCTTCATGCAGTATCCGGAAATCGACATCGGCGTGAATCTGATGTGGAAGGGGCTGCCGCTGATCGTCCGCCTCGCCGGGCCGGCGCGGGCGAAGCGGCTGGTGGCGGGCGGCGAACGCATCCACGCGCCGGAACTCCTGCGTTGGGGCATCCTGGACGCCCTGGTGGAACGCTCGGCGCTGCTCGACACCGCCGAGGAGTGGGGGCGGCGCTACGCCGCCAAGCCTCCCATCGCCGCGCAGATGATCAAGCGCAGCGTCGACGCCATCGTCTCGGCCCTCGACAACGCCGTGATGCACATGGACGTCGATCAGAACCTGCTGTCGGCAAGAAGCGAAGATCGCGCCGAGGCCATCGCCGCCTACCGGGGCAAGACGCAGCCGCGGTTCACCGGCAACTGACCACGGAAGCAGCCAAGGGCGTCAATCGCGCCAGCGATCGTGCGACCAGAGCCAGTCCTCCGGCGCGGCGTCGATGTCGGCCTGCAGCTTCGCCGCGTAGCGCTCGATCACCTCGCCAGGCCGGTCGTAGGGCGGCTCGGCAATCCGCTCGACCACGCAGACGTAGCGCCCGGGCGCCTGGCGCCGACAGGACAGGTAGTACACCGGCCACTTGAACGTTCTTGCGAGGCGCTCCGGCCCGTTGAAGAACGCCGTGCGCTGGCCGCACAGCTCGGCGTAGTGCCGATCCTTGCCCGGGCGCTGATCCGCCACCAGCGTCCAGATCCGTCGCTCGGCGCGGCGCGCCACCAGCTGGCGACGCACTGCCTTGACGGGCACCGCATCGACCCCGAAGCGCGCGGCGATGCCCAGCAGAAGCTCGCGCATCTGCGCGACGTGCGGCGTCTTGTACACCACCGAAACCGGCGTCGACACTTCGCAAGCCAAGGCGTTGATCGCCCATACCAGGTTGCCGTGGTGGGCCATCAGCAACAACGACGGCCCGCTGTTCAACGGCTGCGTACCGGCGAACGTCACCCGTTCGCGCAGTTCCGCAGCGCTCATGGCGCGCGCCCTTGCCACCTCGACGCAGACTTCGGCAAACGCCGCGTAGAAGGCGCTGGCAAGCGCCGGCGTATGCTGGCCGGGAAACGCTCGCGCCAGGTTTGCGTACACCAGACGACGGCGATAGCAAAGCCGCGCCAGCGGTGCGCCCACGTCCCGCGCCAGCCAATGCAGCCGCTCGGTCGGCAAACGGCTCGCCGAGCGAATGATCGAGTCGAGCAAGGCGGCTTTCTCCGCTAACGGTTGAACTGGCGCTCTGGCGACGAATCCGTGCCCACTTCGCCCACAGCCGCCGTTAACATAGTGGCAGACGAGTTCCAAGTGAAGCGCAAGCCGCAGGAGGGTGAAGCAGAGCATGGCAACGATCCGATTTGGCACCCTTGGCGCGGCGAACATCGCGCCGGCGGCGCTGTTGCAGCCGGCCAGCCGCAACGACGCCGTCGAGGTCGTGGCGATCGCCGCCAGAGACCGCCAGCGCGCCGCGGCGATGGCCGAGACGGGCGGCATCGAACACGTCGTGGACGACTACCAGGCGGTCATCGACCACGCGGACGTCGACGTCGTCTACAACCCGCTGCCCATCAGCCATCACCGCGAATGGACGCTGAAGGCGTTGGCCGCCGGCAAGCCGGTGCTGTGCGAGAAGTCCTTCGCCATGAACGAGGGGCAAGCCGCCGAGATGGCCGACGCCGCCGACCGCGCCGGGCTGCTGCTGATCGAAGCGTTCCACTACCGCTACCACCCGGTATTCCTGCGGGCGCTGGAGATCTACCAGTCCGGCGCCATTGGCGACCTGCTGCGCTTGACCGGCACGTTCTACGCTCCGGTGGGCGACCGCGACATGCCGACGGACAGCATCCGCATGATCTACGAGACCGGCGGCGGCGCGACGATGGACATGGGCTGCTATCCGCTCTCCTGGATGCGCCACTTCACCGGCGAGGAGCCCGAAGTTGCAAGCGCCGAGGCGGTCGAGGGGCCGCCGAACGTCGACCTGCGGCTGACCGCCGAGCTGCGCTTCGCCAGCGGCGCAACCGGCAGCACGGTCGGTTCGATGATGAAGGGCGACCGCTACCAGGCCGATCTGGTCGCCGAAGGCAGTCGCGGCAAGCTCACCGTCAACAACCCGCTGGTGCCGCACATGGGCCACGAAATCAAGCTGGAAGCCGACGGCGAGACGAAGACCGAGACGCTCACTCGGCGCACCACCTACGACTTCCAGCTGGACGCCTTCGTCAAAGCCCTCGGCAGCGGCGAACGCCTGCCCACCGACGCCGCCGACGCGGTGAAGCAGATGCGCCTGATCGACAGCGTCTATCGAGCCGCCGGCATGAAGCCGAGGGGAACTTGATGGCCAACGAACGACAGGCCGTCATCGAGGCAGCGTGGGAGACCCGAGAGCAGCTTGGCTTCGACACCCAGGGCGAGGTGCGCGACGCGGTGGATGCGGCGCTGGACGCCTTGGACTCCGGCGAAGCGCGCGTGGCGCAGAAGATCGGCGGCGAGTGGGTCGTCAACCAGTGGCTGAAGAAGGCGGTGCTGCTCAGCTTCGTGCTCAACGACATGGCCGCCGTCGCGGGCGGGCCGGGCGGCGCGAACTGGTGGGACAAGGTGCCCTCCAAGTTCCAAGGCTGGGACGAAACGCGATTCCGCGCCGCCGGGTTCCGCGCCGTGCCCGGCGCCGTGGTCCGGCACTCCGCCTACATCGCGCCCTCCGTGGTGCTGATGCCGAGTTTCGTGAACATCGGCGCCTACGTGGACAGCGGCACCATGGTGGACACTTGGGCCACCGTAGGCTCCTGCGCGCAGATCGGCAGGAACTGCCACATTTCCGGCGGCGCCGGCATTGGCGGCGTGCTCGAACCGTTGCAGGCAGAGCCGGTGATCGTCGAAGACAACTGCTTCATCGGCGCCCGCTCGGAAGTGGTGGAGGGCGTCGTCGTCGAAGAAGGCGCGGTGCTCGGCATGGGCGTGTTCATCGGCGCTTCCACCAAGATCGTCGACCGCGCGACCGGCGAAATCACCACCGGGCGCGTGCCGGCGTACTCGGTGGTTGTCGCCGGGTCGATGGCCGGCGGAACGCCAGCCGACGGCACGCCACGCCCGAATCTCTACTGCGCCGTCGTCATCAAGCGCGTGGACGAACGCACCCGCGCCAAGACCTCCATCAACGAACTGCTGCGGGATTGAGCGGCTAGACACGAAGGGAAAGAGAAATGAGCGAAATACGCGAGTTCCGCATCGACATCGCCGAGGCGGAGTTGGACGATCTCAAACGCCGCTTGGAGCACACCCGCTGGCCGGATGCGGAAACGCCCGACGATTGGAGCCAGGGCCTGCCCCTTGCCTACGCCAAGGAACTGTGCGCCTACTGGCTGGAGGACTACGACTGGCGCGCCAGAGAGCGCTACTACAACGGCTTTCCCCAGTTCACCACGCGCATCGACGGCCTGGACATCCACTTCATTCACCGCCCCAGCCCGCACGCCGACGCCAAGCCGCTCCTGGTCACCCACGGCTGGCCCGGTTCCGTGGCGGAGTTCCACAAGGTCATCGAGCCGCTGGCGGACCCCGCCGCCCACGGCGGCGACGCCGCGGACGCCTTCCACGTCGTCTGCCCGTCGCTGCCGGGCTACGGATTCTCCGCCAAGCCAAGCGCCACCGGCTGGGGCGTTGGCAAGATCGCCGAGGCGTGGGACGAACTCATGCAGCGGCTGGGCTACCACCGCTACCTTGCCCAGGGCGGCGACTGGGGCGCCGCCGTCACCACCGCCATCGCCATGCAGAACAAGGGCCGCTGCGCCGGCGTGCATGTCAACATGCCAAGCGCCGGGCCCACCGCCGAAGCGCGGGAGAATCCCAGCGAACGCGACCAGCAGGCCCTCGCCGGCGGCCGCTACTACCAGGAGTGGGGCGCCGGCTACTCCAAGCAGCAGAGCACGCGCCCGCAGACCCTCGGCTACGGCCTGGTCGATTCGCCGATGGGCCAGGCTGCGTGGGTGATCGAGAAGTTCTACGAATGGACGGACTGCGCCAGCGGCCCGGCCGCACCCGGCAAGCACCCGGAAAACGCCATCGGCCGCGACGAACTGCTGGACAACGTGATGTTCTACTGGCTGACCGCCAGCGGCGCATCCTCGGCGCGCCTGTACTGGGAAAGCTTCAACCGCGCCTTCGGCCGCGACGCCGATAGCAAGGTGCAGCTGCCCGCCGGATGCAGCATCTTCCCGAAGGAGATCGTGCCCACGCCGCGCAGCTGGGCGGAACAGCGCTACGCCAACATCGTCTACTGGAACGAACTCGACCGCGGCGGCCACTTCGCCGCCTTCGAGCAGCCGACGGCGTTCGTCGACGAACTGCGCCGGTGCTTCCGCCTGATGCGCCTCGAACAGTCGTGAGCAGGCGCCGAAAGCACGCCGGCAAGCTGCGCTACGGATTCATCGGCGCTGGCGGCATCGCCGGCGCCCACCTGCGCGACCTGTCGCGCCGGGAAGACGTCCAGCTGGTGGCCATGGCCGACATCTCCGAAGCCGCGATGCTCCGCCACCGCGAGCAGTTCGGCATCGACGGCATGTACGAAGACTGGAACGACATGCTCGCCGCGGAGGACTTGCACGCGGTGTCCATCTGCACCCCCAACAAGCTGCACGAACAGCCGACCATCGATGCCTTGAACGCTGGCTGCCACGTGCTTTGCGAAAAGCCCCTGGCGCACTCGGCGCAGGCCGGGGAACGCATGCTGGCGGCCGCCGAGGCCAACGCCAGGAAGCTCGTCATCGCCTTCCAGTACCGCTTCCATCCGCGCACCCGGTTCCTGCGCCGGGCCTTCGACGGCGGCGCCTTCGGCAACGTCCTCTACGCCCGGATTCGCGCCCTGCGGCGGCGCGGCATTCCCAACTGGGGCGTCTTCGGACGCAAGGAACTGCAAGGCGGCGGACCGCTCATCGACATCGGCGTCCACGTGCTGGAGATGGCGCACTACGCGATGGGCTGCCCGGCGCCCACCAGCGCCGCGGCGGACATGTTCACCTACATCGGCAACAAGCCGTCGAAGCGCATCGAGTCCATGTGGAAGGGGTGGGACCACAAGAACCACACGGTGGAGGACCTCGCCGTCGGACGCATCCGCTTCGCCACCGGCGCCGTCGCCCACGTGGAGGCCGCATTCGCCTTCCACGGCGAAGACGACTGGAACTTCGAACTCGTGGGCGACAAGGGCGGTGCCCGCTGGGAGCCGCCGCGCATCTTCCGCGACGAACACGGCCACATGGTGAACAAGGAACCCGGCTGGCTGCCGAAGGACAGCATGTTCACGCGCAAGATGAACAACTTCGTCGACCACTGCCTGTACGACAAGCCGACGCTGGCCCCCGCCGAAGACGGCCTCGCCGTGCAGCGCATGTTGGACGCGCTGTACCGATCGGCGGAAAACGGCGGCGGCGAAGTGGCCATCTAGCAGGCCGGACGACCGAGCGGGGCCGAACAGCAGCGGTCGGGAAGTCCCAAGTGCCTCGCCGGACCAACCCAACGAAAGCCGGTTTCACAACCGCGGCACCGCGAAGTCCGGAGCAAGGATGCGGGATGTTCTGACTGTGGGCATGAAGCGGAACAACTCGAACGCCTTTGCAGCAAAACGCCTAGACTCGGCGCCGGCGCAGCTGAGCGAATGCCACCACGCCCAGCAACAGCAGCGCTGGCAGGTAGACGAGCTGCTTGGGCGGTCGGGCAGCCGCGCTCTCTATGTGCAGGATCTCCCAACCGAAGTCGACGCCGAAGTCTTCCCGCAGTTGCGCCGCCGGGGTGTCGAAGGCGAGACGGTCGATGAACACCCGCTGTCCTTCGCTGCGGGTGAATAGCCCGGCGTTGGCCAAGCGCGTTTCGCCGTTCCCGACGCGCTCGCCGAGCGGCAGGCGCACGGTGGTGGTGCGCACGCGGCCGTCGATGGTCTCGCCGCTGGCGCGCAGGCGCAGCGCAGCGCCGTCATCCAGCCTTTCCGCCACCTGGGCGATGGCGGCGGGCGGCGCCACGTCGAAGCGCGGATGGACCATGTCCCACCAGAAACCCGGCCGGAACAGGCTGAAGGCCACCAGCAGCAGCGCCAGCGTTTCCCACCAGCGGCTTTTCGTCAGCCAGTAGCCTTGAGTGGCGGCGGCGAACATCAGCATGGCGGCGATTGCCGAAGCCACCACCAGCACGAACTCCAGCGGGCCGTCGATGCCGATCATCAGCAGTTGCGTGTTGAAGATGAACATGAACGGCAGCACCGCGGTGCGGATGTCGTAGATGAAGCCCTGGATGCCGGTGCGGATGGGGTCGGCGCCGGAAATCGCCGCCGCGGCGAAGGCCGCGAGGCCCACCGGCGGCGTGTCGTCGGCGAGGATGCCGAAGTAGAAGACGAACATGTGTACCGCCACCAGCGGCACCACCAGGCCGTTCGCCGCGCCGAGCGCCACCACCACGGGCGCCATCAGGCTGGAAACGACGATGTAGTTGGCGGTGGTGGGCAGGCCCATGCCGAGGACGATGCAGATCATCGCCGTGAACAACAGCGCCAGCAGCAGATGGCCGCCGGAGATCAGCTCCACGAACTCCACCATCACCTGGCCGATGCCGGTGAGCGTCACCGTGCCGACGACGATGCCGGCGGCGGCGGTGGCGACGCCGATGCCGATCATGTTGCGGGCGCCGGCGATCAGGCCGTCGATCAGCTCCTGCGCGCCGCGGCGGAACTCCCGGCGCAGGTGCCCGCGCTTGCGCAGCAGGGCCAGGAGCGGCCGCTGGGTGAGGACGATGACGGTCATGCAGACGACGGCCCAGAACGCCGCCAGACCAGGCGAAAAGCGTTCGACGATCAAGCACCACATCAGCACGGCGATGGGCAGCAGGTAGAACAAGCCGGCCTTCGCGGTGGGGCCCAGCTCCGGCAGTTCGTCGAGTTGCTGGCTTTGCTCCAGTTCGGGAACCCTCGTCGACCAGACCAGCAACGCGCCGTAGGCGCCCACCAGCGCCACGCCCGCCACGTAGGGCAGCGCGCTCGGCAGCACCGCCTCGACGCCGCGAGCGCCGTAGTAGACCGCCAAACCCACCACGCACAGCAGCAGCACCACGAACGCCGCGGTGGCCAGCTTGCGAACCAACGTGGTGCGCACCGCTGGCTGCAAGCGGGCCATGCCGGCCTTGCACGCTTCCAAGTGGACGATGTAGACGAGCGCCAGGTAGGCGATCAGCGCCGGAAGCAAGGCGTGCTGGATCACCTCGACGTAGGAGATGCCGACGTACTCGATCATCAGAAACGCCGCCGCGCCCATCACCGGCGGCGTCAGCTGGCCGTTGGTGGACGACGCCACCTCCACGGCGCCGGCCTTGGTGCCGGGAAAGCCCACCTTCTTCATCAGCGGAATCGTGAACACGCCGGTGGTGGCGACGTTGGCAATCGACGAACCGGAGATGATGCCCGTCGCCGCCGATGCCACCACCGAGGCCTTGGCGGGGCCGCCGCGCAGATGCCCGAGTCCGGCGAAGGCCATGCGGATGAAGTAGTTGCCGGCGCCGGCATGTTCCAGCAAGGCGCCGAACAGCACGAACAGGAAGACGAAGTCCGTGGACACGCCGAGGGCGATGCCGAACACCCCTTCCGTGGTAAGCCACTGGTGCTGGGCGACCTTGACCAGGCTCTGCCCCTTGTGCGCGATGACGTCCGGCATCCACGGGCCAAGCAGGGTGTAGGCGAGGAATACCGAAGCCACCACCACCAGCGGCGGCCCCAGCACCCGGCGGGTGGCTTCCAGCAGCGTCAACACGCCGACGACGGCGACGGCGACGTCCAAGGTCGTGGCGTCTCCGGCGCGGCCGGCGAGCTCCGCATAGAACGCGAACAGATAGCACGCCGCGCTCGCCGCCACCACGGCAAGGGCGATGTCCGCCAGCGGCACGCGGTCGCGCTCTTGGCGCTTGCGCGCCGGAAAGACCAGAAACGCCAGAAAGACCGCGAAGCCGAGGTGGACGGAGCGCGCCTCGGTGTTGTTCAGAATGCCGAACGAGAAGCCCAGGAGTTCGCTGACGAAGAACGGCGCCGGGGAGGAAATCCACAGTTGGAACGCGGACCAGGCCAAGGCGATGGCCGGCACCGCCCGACGCAGGATCACGTCGGGCGGGCTCGGCGCGGTGGCCTCTTGCACCGGCGCCTTGGGCCGCTCGGCGGCGGCCTATTCGATCAAGCCGGCTTCCCGGTAGTACCTGGCAGCGCCGTCGTGCAGCGGCGCCGAGAGGCCGTCCTTCACCATCTGCTGCTTGGCGAGGGTGCCGAAGGCGGGATGCAGCTGCTTGAAGTCCTCGAAGTTCTCGAACACCGCCTTCACCACCTGATAGACGGTTTCGGCGCTCGTTGCCGTGGACGACACGAACGTGGCGCCGACGCCGAAGGTGCGTACGTCCGCATCCGTGCCGCGGTACATGCCGCCGGGAATGGTCGCGTGGCGATAATAGGAGTTTTCGGCGACCAGCCCGTCCACCGCTTCGCCGCTCACCTCCACCAGCACGGCGTCGCAAGCCGTGGCCGCTTCCTTGATGTTGGCGCTGGGATGCCCGACGGTGATCACCATGGCGTCGATCTTGTTGTCGCACAGCGCCCGGGACTGCTCGGCGGACTTCAACTCGGAGGCCAGCTGGAAGTCGTCCACCGTCCAGCCCATTGCCTGCATCAGCACTTCCATCGTGCCGCGCTGGCCGGAGCCGGGATTGCCAATGTTCACGCGCTTGCCTTTCAGATCGGCGAAGGTGGAGACCTCCGCATCGGCGCGCGCCACCACGGTGAACGGTTCGGCGTGGACGGAGAACACGGCGCGCAGATCCGGGTTCGGCCCCTTGTCCGCGAAGCGGCTGGTGCCGTGGTAGGCGTGGTACTGCCAGTCGGACTGCGCCACGCCCATGTCCAGTTCCCCGGCGGCGATGGTGTTCAGGTTGAAGATGGAACCGCCGGTGCTCTCCACGGTGCAGCGCACGCCGTGTTCGGC
This sequence comes from Candidatus Azotimanducaceae bacterium, assembly GCA_965199875.1. Lineage (GTDB taxonomy): Bacteria > Pseudomonadota > Gammaproteobacteria > Pseudomonadales > Azotimanducaceae > VXYL01. The sequence continues at coordinate 3,074,462 of OZ241346.1, forward strand.
GCGGTTCTTGTTCACCAGGCGGCAGATCGCGCCGCCGGTGGGATAGTAGACGCCGGTGACGCCGCCGGTGCCGATGGTGATGAAGGTGCTTTGCGGCTCGGCGGGCGGCGGCGTTGCTTCCGGCGCCGGCGCGGGGGGCGTCTCGCTGGGGCCGCAGCCGCCAAGCAGCGCCAGCGCCAAGCCGGCGAGCGTCGCGTGCAGGGTTCTTCGGGTTGCCATGAGCGTGCTCCGAACTTGCAATGTGTCGGCAGCAATGCTAACGCATCGGCCACCGCGCCTGCGGCGTTCTTGTGCGCGACCGCCGCACCACAGCTCCCGCGGGACGAAGGGCGTTCGTTCCGGCGCTCGCTACAGCCCTTTCGCCAAGTCCATGGTGCGCCCCAGCGTGTCGAGCTGCGCCGCCGTGTCCTGGCCGAGCGGGGCCAGGCGAAGCGTGGTAACGCCGGCGTCGCGGTAGGCCCTTAGCCGTGCGGCAACGGCGTCGTCGTCGCCGAGCAGGTTGGCCTGCAGCACCATGTCGTCGGGAATCGCAGCGACTGCTTCCTCGCGTCGACCGGCCACCCACAGCGCCTGCGAGCGGCTCGCGACGGCGTCCCAGCCGGCGCGCTTGTAGGCGTCGTTGTAGAAGTTGGTTTGCGCCGACCCCATCGCCCCCAGCGTGAACGCCATGCCGGGCTTCAACGTCTGCGCCAAGGCCTGCGCGTCGCCGAAACCCACCGTTCCGCCAGCCTGGATGTCGATCTCGTCGATGTCGCGGCCCGCCGCCTGCGCCCCTTGGCGAATGTAGTCCAAGTGGGCGCCGGCGCTGTCCGGCACGAAGGACGTGCCCAGCCAGCCGTCCGCCTCCTCGCCGGTGTAGCGCAGCGCATTGGGGCCAAGGGTCGCCAGATAGATGGGAATGTTCGGATTCGCCGGCTGCGCCAGGCGCAGCGCCTTGCCTTCGCCGCCGGGCAGCGGCAGCCGGTGATGGCGACCCGAGTAGGCGATGCGTTCGCCGGCGAAGGCGAGTTTGAGGATGTCCACGGTTTCCCGCAGCCGGGCGAGGGGCGCCTTGAACGGCTGGCCCTGCAAGCCTTCAACCACCTGCGGGCCGCTGACGCCCAAACCGAGCAGGAAGCGATCCTTGGAGATCGCCGCCAGGCTGAGCGCGGTCATCGCCGTCATGCTCGGTGTACGGGCGCTGATCTGCATGATGCCGGTGCCGAGGCGGATGCGCTCGGTGCGGGCGGCCAGGTAGGCCAGCGGCGTCACGGCGTCCTGCCCCCAGGCCTCGGCGCTCCAGACGGCATCGACTCCAAGCCGCTCGGCCTCGACGACGAACCGCACCTGGTTGTCGAAATCCCGCTTGGCGTTGGACGCCGCGCCGCCAATGCCGATGCTGACCTTCATGGCTCCCTCGTGCCGGACTCGCATCGCCCAAGCACTCACGCGCCTTGGCCCTGCTGGCACCCTCGGCGCCCGGTTGTTGTTTTGGCTCCGCCTGGCGCCCGGTTGTTGTTTTGGCTCCGCCTGCTGGGCTCGAACCAGCGACCCGCTGATTAACAGTCAGCTGCTCTACCAACTGAGCTAAGGCGGAACGGTCGAATCAGCGCAGCACAAGACTGCGACGCCGGCAAAGAGTGCGGCAAACCAGCGAAGCTGTCAAGTCGAAGAGTCGAGGCTGTCGAGGCTGCCAAGCAAGCGCCTTGACGGTCGGCGCACTCCAGGCTGCTAATGACTAGCGGCGGCGAACCGTTAAGGGATCAAGAGCCAAGCGAAACAGACGAGGCATCGCCGAGCCCGTAACGCATCACGCTGTCAACCCGCCGCCAGTGCCGTGCCGCAGCTATGCTCTGCATGGCGGAGTTCGCCAATACGTCGTGCCGTTGACCACCGAAGCCGCCGTGTGGTGCCTCGAACGCAGAGTAGAATCAATCGCTTGGCGGGCTTGGCACGAAAGATGCTATGCATCCGAACGTGGGCGCACGCAAAGTCGCGCCGGCGTCGGTTTCCCCGGCGCGACGGAGGCAACGCTCGCCGTAGACGAACGCGGCTCGCAGCCTGGGTTGATCGCCATGAACTTGATTCGCACCTTCGTCGAACATCGCCTGGCCGCCAACCTCGGCATGGTGCTGATGGTGCTGGCTGGCGTGTGGGCCATTTCGCGGCTGAACGTGCAGTTGAACGCCAACCAGCCGCGCCCCTACGTCGACGCGCAGATCAGCTGGCGCGGCGCCAGTGCCGAGGACGTGGAGAAACTCGTCACCACGCCTTTGGAGCAGCGTCTGAAGACCACTGCCGACGTGAAGTCGGTGTGGAGCGTCACTCGGGACACGTCGGCGTTCGTGCAGCTGGAGATCGAGCCCGACGCGGACGTTCAGGACACGGTGGACCGCATCAAGCAGCAGATTTCGCAGATTCGCAGCTTTCCCGACGAAATCGAACCTCCGGCGGTGTATTCGCTGCGCCAGCGCGAACTGGTTGCCGCGGTGTTGGTCACCGGCGGCGGCAGCTTGGACGAACTCATCCCGCTCGCGCGGCAGATGGAGAACGAACTGCTCGGCCGCGGCATCGACGTGGTGGAGTTCTCCGGCCTGCCGAGCCGGGAAATCGCCATCCAGGTGGACAGCCGCACGCTGTTCGAACTCGGCCTTACCTTCGGCGAACTCGGCGCGCAGCTTGCGGCGCTGTCCACGGATGCGCCCGGCGGCACCATCGGCAGCGGATCCCTGTCCCGGCAGCTGCGCAGCCTGGATCAGCGGCGCGATGCCGCGCAGTTCGAGGAACTGCCGGTGGTCACGGCTTCCGGCGCCTTGGTGCGGCTCGGCGACATCGCCCGAGTGGAGCGCCGGCAGCTGGTGGATCAGCCCTACATGATGGTCGGCGGCAGGCCAGCCATCGCGCTGTTCGTGCATCGCGATCAGGACTCGGACTCGCTGCAAGCGGCCAACAATCTCAACTCCTACCTGGACGCCAAGCGGCCGACCCTGCCCCGGGGCGTGGAACTGAACGTGTTCCTGGAGGCATGGGCATTCATCCGCGACGAACTCTCCTTGATCCTAGGCAACGGCGTCGGCGGCCTGCTGCTGGTGATCGTCGCGCTCGTCGTCTTTCTGCGTCCACTGTCGGCGTTCTGGGTGACGATGGGCATTCCGGTCACCTTCATGGCTTCGCTGCTGGGCTTCTACTACCTCGGCGGCACCATCAACGGCGTCAGCCTCATCGGCTTCATCATGGCCCTCGGCATCGTCGTGGACGATGCCATCGTCGTCGGCGAGGAAGCGCTCACCAGGTTCGACGCTGGCAAGTCTCCGGCCGATGCGGCGGTCGCCGGCGCCCGAAACATGCTGGCGCCGGTGGTGGCATCGTCCTTGACCACGCTGTGCGCCTTCACGCCGCTGGTCGCCACCGGCAGCGCGCCGCTCAAGGAAATCGCCATCATCATGCTGGTGGTCATCGGGGCGTCGCTGATCGAGTGCTTCCTGATTCTGCCGGGACACCTGCGCCACGCCTTCGAACGCACTCGATCGAGAACGCCGGGCAAGTGGCGCCGGCGCTTCAACGGCGGCTTCGAGCGTTTCCGCGAGCAACGCTTCCGGCGCCTGATCGGGCTGGCAATGGCGAACCGCGGCGTCGTCGTCAGCGCAGCGTTGGGCGCATTCGCCGTCATGCTGCTGGTGTGGCTGACCGGCTGGCTGAAGATGGACTTGAACCTGAACCTCGACTTCGAGGAAATACGCGCCGACGTGCGCTTCGTTTCCGGCGCTGGAGACGCTGCCAAGCGAGCGTTCGTGACGCATTTGGAGGAGGCGCTGGCCGCCACCGACGAGGAACAGGGCGGCGGCAACCTGGTCAACCACGTGGTGCAGGTACACGCAGCCAGCATCAACAACGAGTTCAAGAGCGGTGCGCAGTTCGCGTCCATCCGCGTCGAGCTGGTGTCGCCGGAGAAACGCAGCCTGTCGGCGGACGAGTTCGCGCTGGCGTGGCAGCGGAACGTGCAGCGCTCGCCGCTGGTGGATGCGCTGGCGATTGCCCGGGAACGCAGCTGGTCTTCGGACTTCTCCATTCTGCTGAAGGGCGCGAATGCGGCCGACTTGAAGCGCGCCGCCGACGAAGCGATGGGCGAACTGGTGACGCTGGAAGGCGTCTCCAATCTGCGCGACAACCTGCCGTGGGGCAAGGATCAATGGCTGCTCAGCTTGACCACCGCCGGGCGCTCGCTGGGTCTTTCCACCGGCGACCTGGGCCGTCAGCTGCGCGCCGCCTACGACGGCCGGCGCATCCAGATCTTCCAGGACGCCGACGACGAGCTGGAAGTGCGTCTGATGCTGCCCGAAGAAGAACGCACGGATCTGTCGAGGATCGGCGGCTTTCCGGTGAAGACGCCGGGCGGCGAAATGCTGCCGCTGGCCACCGTCGCCAACGTCGAGGCCCGGCGCGGCATCGACGCGATTCGCCACCACGACGGCCAGCGCACCCTCACCATTCGCGGCGACGTGGACTTCAGTCTGATCAGCGGCGGCGAAGTGGTGCGCTACTTCAATGAAAACATCAAGGATCGCATTGCAGCGAAGTACGGCATCCACACCGGCCTCGGCGAACGCAGCCTGGCGGAGGAAGAAGTGGCCAGCGACTTCGCCGTTCAGTTCCCCATCGCCTTGGCGCTGATCTACGTCGTGCTTGCCTGGGTGTTCGCCTCCTGGAGCTGGCCGCTGGCGGTGATGGCGGCGATTCCGCTCGGTTTGACCGGCGCCTTGCTGGGACACGTGCTGCTCGGCCTGCACATCAATCCGATGTCGCTCTTGGGGCTGTTCACGCTGACCGGCATCATCGTCAACGACTCGATCATCCTGGTGAGCACCTACAAGCGTCTGACGCTGGCCGGAACGCCAGCCGGGCAAGCCATCGAAGACGCGGTCTGCAGGCGGCTGCGGCCGGTGATCCTCACGTCCTTGACGACGATCGCTGGACTGTTCCCGCTGATTCTGGAGCAAGCTCCCATCGGCGCCATGTTCAAGCCACTCGCCGCGGCCATCTGCTTCGGCCTGCTGTACGGCACTTTGCTGGTGCTGGTGGTGATTCCGGTGCTGCTGTCGCTGATCATCGACGGCAAGGCGGGGCTGGCGCAGTGGCGCAAGAACCTGCGCTTCCGGCTGCGGCCGGCGGCGGTTGCGGAGGGTCTGCGATGAGCGGCGCCAGGAACGAACGCCGAACGTCCATCGCCAGCGCAGCTTCGCGCTGGCGCGCGAGGCTTGCTCCAGCCTGGCTGCGGCGGCTGTCGACGAAGACCTGGACGGTGCTCGGCATCGTCGGCGGCACGCTGCTGGCGAGCACGGGGCTCATCGCCTTCGCGCCAGAGCCGGATCGTCGGCCCGCGACGGAAACCAGCCTGCCGGTGTCCAGCGAAGTCGTCGTCCTTGGCACGTTCTCGCCCGAACTGAACCTCTACGGGCGGGTGGAAACGCCGAACACCGCCAATCTCACCGCCCTGGTGTCGGCGGCGGTCGCCAGCCTCGAAGCCCAGGAAGGCGACCGCGTGGCGGCCGGCGACGTGCTGGTGCAGCTGGACGAAACCGACGCCCGGCTGCTGGTGCGCCGGCGCGAGGCCGAGCTGATCGAGGCGCAGGCGGACTTGCGCGTTCTCGAACCGAGCGGCGAGGACGAGCGTCGCGTGCTCGCCCACCAGGAGGAGCTGCATGCGCTCGCCATCGACAAGGTGGAGCGCCACCGGCAGCTGAGGGAGCAGGGCTCCATCTCCCAGGAAACCTTGAACTCGGTGTTGCAGGAGCGCCACGCCCAGGCCATCGCGCTCTCCCGGCAACGCAATCTGGTGCAAGGCTTCGAGCACCGCCTGGCGCGCGCCAAGGCGCAGCTCGAACGCTCGGCGACGGCGCTCGAAGAAGCCCGGGTCGGCTTGGCCAGAACCGCCATTCGCGCACCCTTCCCGGGTCGCGTCACGCGCATCGACGTGGCGCCGGGCGAGCTGGTTTCGCCGGGCAGAACCGTCGCCGAGATCTACGACGACAGCACCTTGGAGATCCGTGCGCAGATACCCACCGCCCACCTGCCGGCGCTGGAGCAGGCGCTGGCCTCCGGCAGCAAGCCAGCCGCCGAGGTGGACTTCGGCAGCTACCGCGCCAGCGGCGAACTGGACCGCCTTGCCGGCGCCGTTGCCAAGGGCCAGTCCGGAGTCGACGGCCTGGTTCGGCTGCATGGGCAGGCGAGGCCGCCGGACCTGGGCAGAGCGGTGAATCTCAGGCTGCGCCTGCCAGCGATCGCCGACGTGATCGCGGTGCCGGTGCAGGCGGTCTACGGCCAGCGGCGCCTGTTCGTCATCGACGACGGCGTGCTCGCCGGCGTCGACGTCGAGCGTCTCGGCGAAACGACGGACGCCGAAGGCGAGCATCGGCTGCTGGTGCGCGCCGCGGCCCTCGCCGACGGCACGCGCATCCTGGCGTCGCAGCTCTCGAACGCCGTCACCGGCCTGCGTGTAAGCATCGCCGACGATGCGAAACCGGCCGACGCCAGCGGACCGTCGCCAAACGCCGCCAGCTAGCCATTGCGGACGCCGGGCCATGCCCGACCGCGCGGGAAGTCTTCGGGCTAGGAAATCAAACGCCCGTCGCAGTAGATTCGCTCGCCGGTGATGTAGCCGTTGCGCTCCGAAACCAGAAACCGCACCACGTTGGCCACGTCTTCCGGCTGGCAGACCTTGCCGAACGGCATCGACGCATCCAGCGAACGCATGTCCGTGACGCCGGCGTTCGCCTTCATCAAGCGCCGCCCCATTTCGGTTTCCACCAGGCCGGGCGCCACCACGTTGACGCGAATGCCGTTGTCCCGTTCCTCCCGGGACAGCGTTACCGCCAGTGCCTCCTTGGCCGCCTTGGCCATGTTGTAGGGGCTGCCGTTGGCGGCCAGACCGCGCGAAGCGACGCTGGAAATCATCACGATGTCGCCGCGGCCCAGCTCGCGCATGGCCGGAATCACCAGCTTGCACAGATAGTGCGAGCCGAAGGCGTCGGTAGCGATCACCCGGCGAAGTTCCTGCGGGTCCGTGTCGACGACGGACAAGCCGCGGCTGGCGACGCCGGCGTTGTTGACCAGAATGCTCACGGGGCCCAGCTCGGCCTCCACCATCGCGACCATTTCCGCGCAGCGGTCGAAGTCGTCCACGGTGGCGTGGTAGATGCGGCCGCGGGCGCCTCGGCGGGTGAGTTCGTCCAGCGTCTCCCGCGCCGCTTGTTCGTTGCGCCGGTAGTTGATGGCGATGTCGGCGCCGTCTTCGGCCAGGGCCAGCGAAATCGCCCGGCCGATGCCGCGGCCGCCGCCGGTCACCAAAGCCACTCGCCCGTTGAGGGACATGCGTTTCCGCCGCCGCCCGCGCGTCTGCCGGCGTCACTTGCCGGCGAATCGGGCGTCGCGCTTCTCGAAGAAGGCGCGCACCCCTTCGGAGTGGTCTTGCGTGCGGCCAGCGACCGCCTGCAGCCGGGCTTCCAAGTCCAGCTGCTGCTCGTAGGCGTTGTGCCACGTGGCCCAGTAGAGCTGCCTGATCATCGCCAGCGACTTGGCGCCGGCGGCGAGCTGCGTGGCCAGCTCCAACGCTCCGGCCTGCAGCGCCTCGTTGTCGTCGTAGAGCCGGTTGACCAGCCCCCACTCCTGCGCCTTTGCGGCCGGCAGACGCTCGGCCAGAAGCGACAGCTCCATGGCCCTGCCCCAGCCGACCAGGCGCGGCAGCAGGAACGTTGCGCCGCCATCGGGCACGAGGCCAATGCGCGCGAAGGCCTGCAGGAAGAAGGCGCTCTTGGAGGCGCACACCATGTCGCCCATGATGGCGAAGCTCATGCCGACGCCAGCAGCGGCGCCGTTGACGGCGGTGACGATGGGCATGTCCAGATCCCGCAACGTCAGCAGCAGCGGGTGGTAGGCGTTGCGCAGCGACGCGCCGGCGCCGCTGCCGCGCTGCCGGTCGGCGAGATTGGCGCCGGCGCAGAATGCCCGCCCGACGCCGGTGAGCAGCAGGCAGCGGGCGCCGTTGTTCGGGTCCTGCACTTCGCGCAGAGCGGCGTCGATCCCGTCGAGCATTTCCGCGCCGATGGCGTTCAGCACCTCCGGGTGGTTGAAGCGGAGCACCGCCACCTTGCCGTCGAACTCGAGGCTGACTCTGTTGAAATCCAACGCTCTTTCCTGTCCTTGAAACTGGGGCGCTACTAGGCGCTGGCGCTGGGTCTGCTCGAAACCGCGCCGTACCAGCGTTTGATGTTGGGGTGCTCGTCCCCGGCGCGTACTTGGATCCACTTGGCGAAGTCCACCACGCAGAACGCGGTGATGTCGGCGACGCTGAAAGCGTCCCCGGCAACAAACTCCGACTCGCCGAGCGTGCTGTTCAAGGAGGCGAAGAAGCGCCGCGTCGCGGCCTGCCCGCGCTCGACCAGGCCGGGCACTGCGGGCACGCCTTCGCTGCCGGAGATGGAGCGGTCGGCGAAGGCCGGATTGCCGTTGCGAAAGGCGTCGGCAACCGACGACAAGCCGTCCAGTTCCATGTGCCGCTGCGCGGAAGCGATCACCGCCCGGGACTTCGCGTCCGTGCCGAACAGCGGCGGCGCCGGGTGCAGCGCCTCGAAGTAGACGCAGATGGCGATGGACTCGTCGATCACCGTGCCGTCGTCGAGCACCAGCGTCGGCAGCAGACAGCGCGGGTTGATGGCGCGGAATTCGGCGGCAAGATTCTCCCCGGAGGGAATATCGACCTGCACCTTTTCCACCTCGATGCCCTTCTCGGCCAAGTAGATGCGCACTCGGCGCGGGTTCGGGGCCATGGCGAAGTCGTAGAGTTTCATCGCGCGTTCCAAGCGGTTGGTTCAGCGCAACCATAGGCGCAAACCCGGCGGGATTCCAGTACAGTGCCGAACCATGTCGCTGGGCGCCATCGTCATCCCCTTCGTTGCGCTGGCGATCTGCCTCGGCGGCATGTGGTTCGCTTGGCGGCTGGTCGGCGGAAGCGAGAGAACCGACGAGAACCGTCGGCAGTCAGCCGCGCCAGCCCCGCAGCCGCAGCCGGCGTCTGCAACCGGCACCAGGCTGGCCGGCCCGATCATGGCCCTTGCCGGCATGTCGCTCGGCATCGGCGGAATCACTTACGCGATCGCCCGCGCCTACGACATGGACAGCCCATTGCTGGCCGCGGTCGTGCTGCCAGCTGGCTTCTGCCTGGCAGCCGCCGGCATCTGGATGTGGCGGGTTCGCCGTCGCGCCGCGCGCCGAGGCGTGCCATGAGCGAGGCGGACCGCGTCAAGTGGGACGAACGCTATTCGGCAGGCGCGTACTCCGAACGCCCGCACCCGTCGGCCTTTCTCGCCGACTGCGCCGACCGGCTGCCACGGCGCGGCCGGGCTTTGGATCTCGCTTGCGGAACCGGCCGCAACGCCATCTTTCTTGCCCGGCGCGGCCTGACCGTGGATGCCGTGGACATCTCCCAAGTGGCGCTCGAACGCGCTCGTGATCGCGCCGGCAGCTTGCCCATCCGCTGGCTGCAGCGCGACCTGGAGCAAGGGCTGCAAACCGATGGCAGCTTCGATGCGATCGTCGACATCCGCTACGTCAACCTTCCCTTGCTGCGCTCGCTGCTGCCGACGCTTGCGCCCGGCGGCGTGCTGATCGTGGAGCAGCACCTTGCCTACGACGGGCCGAAGGACGTCGTCGGCCCAAGGAACCCGGCATTCCGGCTGGCGCCCGGACAACTGGGCGAACTCGCCCTGGCGCTTTGCATCGAGCTTCTGGAAGAGGGCGTGTTCGCCGACCCCGACGGCCGCGCCGCAGCCTTGGTGCGCCTCGTCGCCCGCCGACCACCCGCTGCGGCGCCGGCGATCGACGGCGACCGCGCCTCAATCGCCAAAGCAGCATCCGGTTGACGTGCTCGGCGGCGCAAGCCTTGCGCGCCTTCACTCGACGATCCGGCCGTCCCACAGCCGCTCGAGAAACTCCCGCCACGGCAGCACGTCGATGCCCGCCGCGGTGCGCCTGGGCATCGGCTCGTTGCAGACGACGACGGCCAGGCGCGGCTGGTGTTCCTCCGCGTAGGCCGTCAAGCCCTTGAGATCCCGCGAGCGAACGTTGTCCGTTCCCTTCACTTCGATGCCCACGGCACCGTCCCGGCCGAGCACGAAGTCGCACTCCAGTCCCGACTTGGTGCGCCAGAAGCGAACGGGCAGGTCCAGTTCCCGGTAGCTGCGGTAGGCGAGCAGTTCCATCAGCACGAAGTGTTCCAGCGCCCGGCCGAACTCCGCCCCGGCGGCGCGTCGCAGACGACGCCCGGCCATGTGCCCGGCAACGCCGACATCGAACAGATAGAACTTCGGCGCCTGGCTGATGATGGCGCGGGAGCGGCGGCGGGCGAAGGGTTCCACGAACACGCCGAGCAGGGTGTCGACGAGGATATGGAAGTACTCCCGCACGGTCTTGGAATCCACGCCGCAGTCGCGCCCCACGCTGGCGAAGTTCAGCAGTTCGCCGTGGCTGAACGCCAGCGCGTCGAAGAACCGGGCGAAGGCGGCGACGTTGCGCGTCAAGCCTTCGTCGAACACTTCCTCCTTGAGGTAGTCGTCCACGTAGCCGGACAGAGCGCGGCCTGGTTTGGCGGCGTTGTAGTGCGTTGGCACCAGACCGTGGTTCAGCCCGCGGAGGAGGTCGAAGTTCGGAATCTCGGGCCACGCGAGCGGGTGCAGCGTCAACCGCCAGGCGCGGCCACCGAGCAGATTGGCCTTGCCGCGCTTGAGCTTGCGCGCGCTGGAACCGCAGAGCACGAAGCGCAGCCCCTCGCTTTCGATCAAGCCATGCACTTCGTCCAGCAACGCCGGCACCTTCTGCACCTCGTCGACGACGATGGGCTGCGCGCGAGCGTCGGCAGGCAGAGCTTGTATGCGCTCGCGCAACCGCCAAGGCGCGCGGGTCAGCTCCAGCAGGAGGCGGGTGTCCAGCAAGTCGAAGCGGGCGGCCTCGGGAAAGCGCCGACGCAGCAGCGTGGACTTGCCGGTCTTGCGCGGCCCCCACAGAAACGCGGACTGGCCCGGCGGCAAGTCGATGTCGAGCAGACGTTGATAGAAGTCGTCCAATTCGGAATCAACTCCGAGTTGGTCAAACTAATTCGGAGTGTGCGCCGAAATGGATGCCTTGGCAAGCATCTCTGCCCCGCGCCGGCTTCGACCGTGCAGGCGTTCGCGTCGCAAGACGCGAACGACCGGCTGACGACCGGGCGTCGGGTCAACTCGCTGCGCACTTGCGGCAGCACCAGCGTGGGCAGGTCGACATCGTCCATCCATACGCCAACGAGCTTGCGCTGCGTGGGTCGAATCAACGTGTTGGTGTCGAAAGCGGGACCCACGCGCCGGCTATCGACCATGTGGACGTTCCCGTCGGAGAGGTACCGGGTCGACGAGTTCCTTCGCTGCCTTGTCGATGTTCCTGTCGCGGTTGCTGGCGCGGCCGTGCCGACGATGCCAGTCGCTCGTTTCAGGAGGGTCGGTGCCGGGTTCCACCGCTCTCAGGTCGAACTCCCAAGGCGGCACGTCGGTTTCCAACAGCGCCGCCGCCAGACCTTTGATGCGTGGGTCGGTGGGATGGGTGATGGCCATGTACACGCTCTCTCTAACCGCTAAGCAGTCTACCAACAGGGCCGATTCGGGCGTACCGACATTTTTTCGAGGCAGGAGGCTCGCCTTTGGAGGTGCGTGGACTTCAGTGGGACGCCACCAAGTGCGCACGCTCTGCCGACTGCCGATTCGACGCACTTGTCAGCGGCAAGCCGGATGGTTTGAAATAGCGCGTTGTTGGATCAGTTTAGGGAACACGACCCATGAGTGATTTCGAAGGCAAAGTCGCCATCGTCACCGGTGCCGGCAATGGCCTCGGGCGCAGCCATGCGCTGGCGTTGGCGGAGCGCGGCGCCAAGGTGGTGGTCAACGACCTCGGCGGCTCCGTGCATGGCGAGGGGCAGTCCGACGCCGCCGACGAGGTGGTGGCGGAAATCAAGGCCGCTGGCGGCGAAGCCATCGCCAACAAGGCGTCGGTGTCGGACCGGGACGGCGCCAAGAGCATTGTCGACGATGCGCTCAAGGCGTTCGGCACGGTGGACATCGTCGTCAACAACGCCGGCATCCTGCGCGACAAGTCGTTCAAGAACATGACCTTGGACGAGTTCGATCTGGTGATCGACGTGCATCTGCGCGGCAGCGCCTACGTCACCCGCTTCGCCTGGCCCGTCATGTACGAGAAGAACTGGGGCAGAGTGGTGCTCACCAGTTCCACCTCGGGCATCTTCGGCAACTTCGGCCAGGCCAACTACGGCGCCGCCAAGATGGCCATGCTGGGCTTGATGAACGTCCTCGCCATCGAGGGCGCGGCGCACAACGTGCGCGTCAACTGCCTGGCGCCTGGCGCGGCCACGCGCATGACCGCCAGCGTGCCCGGCTCCACCATCGACATGAGCAACCCGCCGCCGGCGATGAGTCCCGCGCTCGTGACCCCGGCCGTGCTGTACATGTGCAGCGAGGACGCGCCCTCCGCGCACACCATCCACGCCGCCGGCGGGCGCTTCTCCCGTTCGCAGACCTTCACCAACCAAGGCGCCTCGCTGGGTCTCGACGCCGACTACGAAGACCTGACGGACGCAGTGGCCTCGGTGGTGAGCATGGACGCCGCGACGGCGTTCGATCCGTTGGCGCAGAGGCGCCGAGGCTAGCCGGGGTTCGGCGTGTGAAGCATCAAGCGGGCATCTTCCGCGAAGGAACCAGCCATCACGTCTTCCTGGAGTTCGCCTGGCGCGACCGCGAGCGGCGCGATCTGCCGTCGTGCCTGCCGGCGGCGGAGTCGCTTGCCGGCGACGCGACGCAAGTGGTCGCTTTCGGGGCGGAATTGGCGCGCGCCGTGCCCGGCCTGCCGGTGCCCACCCAGGCAGCGGACTTCGAGGCCGTCGACGGCCTCGCGGCGCCGGCGACGCAGCAGGACCTGTTCGTCTGGCTGCATGGCGAAGCGCGCGACGAAGTGTTCGCGGCGGCGCTTGCCTGGCGCGACGCGCTGGCGCCGCTGGCCGATGTCGCCCAGGAGAGTCACGGCTTTCGCTTTCGCGACAGCCGCGACCTCACCGGCTTCGTCGACGGCACGGCCAATCCGAAGGGCGATGCGCGCTTCGCCGCCGCGCTCGTCGATGCTGGCGACTGCGCCGGCGGCAGCTTCGTGATGGCGCAGCGCTGGATGCACGACCTGCCGGCGTTCGCGGCACTGCCGGAGGCGGACCAGGAGCGCGTCTTCGGACGCACCAAGGCGGACAGCGTGGAACTGGTCGGCGACGCCATGCCGCCGGACAGCCACGTCGGCCGCACCGATCTGCCGGGGGTGGAGATATACCGCCGCAGTTCCCCCGCCGGCGGCGTCCGCGACGCCGGTTTGTTCTTTCTTGCCTTCAGCGCCAGCATCGAGCGGTTCCACACGCTGCTGGCGTCGATGTTCGGGCGCTCCGGCGACGGCCGGAGGGACCGCATGCTGAGCTACACCAGGCCCGTCACCGGCAGCTTCTACTACGCACCGCCTGCGGCCGCTTTGGCGACCACGTTCGGCTAGCGCGCGACCTCGGAGAGCTGATACGTGGCCACGGCGATGACCGATGCGCAGAAGCGCACTCTGTACCGCGACGGCTTCGTCGTGCTGCCCGGCATGGCGTCGGCGCAGCAGGTGGCGGCGGCGCGGCGGCGGCTGTTCATGTCGCTGGGCGACGGCAAAGCGGCAGACGGCACGAAGCCGGAGTTTCTCGATCTCTTCAACGGCACCGACCTGGCGCCCCTCGTCGCGGAAGCGCTGGGGCCGGTTGCCCCGGCCAAGTACTGCCAGCTGCCGTCGCGTTTCCCCGCAAACCCGGTGGACAGCGTCAACGAGGCTGGCTATCCCGATCGCGAGACGCCGTTCCACGGCTGGCACGGCCACCTCGACGGCTTGTGGAACGGCGCGACCGCCGTGCATCAGGACGTGAAACGGCCGATGACCGCCGCGGAACGCAAGGCGTGGCATGGCGAGAAGTCGCGCAACGGCTGCCGCAAGTCGTTCCCGGAACACGCCTCCAACCTCGTGAACTTCGCCCTGCTGGTAGCCGTGGCCCTCTCCGACCAAACCGAGGAAGGCCGCGGCAACGTCGGCGTGCTGAAAGGCGCCCACCATCACATCGAAGCGTTCTTTCGCCGCCAGCGCGATGCCGGCGGACCGCTGGGTCCGGACGGCCCGGACTGGCAGCGCGTCGACACTCAAGCGCCCAACGGCGCCGGGCTGCGGCACTACCCGGAAGCGGTGCGCCAGGCGTTCGCGCCCGACGGCGCAACCGGCAAGGACGGCAGGTTCTGGCCGCGCCCGACGCTGCTGCGCCTGGCGCCCGGCGATGCCGCCCTGGTGCTGCACGCAACGCCCCACGGCGCAACCCGCGTGGCCAGCTCGGAACCGCGCTTCATGGCGTACTTCCGAGTGTCGCCGCTGGCGCGGCCAGCGGCCAACAAGCTGGTTCATCCCGACGCCCTGTGCGACATCTGGAGCGAATGGCCGGGCATGGCCAGCATCGTGGCGGAGCAACGCCAGCAGCAGTAGGCGTTTTGCGCTTGGGCTAGAACGGCTTCACCCGCCCCATCAGCGTGTCGTCCCAGCGTCGCTCGGCGAGGAAGGCAATGGCGCTGGCGTGGGCGCTCGGCGTGCCGATGCGGGTGAGAATCTCGGTGGCGACTGCCGAGACGTAGCCGTTCTTGTCGCCGAGCGCCGCCGTCGCGATGCGCTCGATCTCGTCGACGTTCCCGTCGCTGGCCAACGCGCTCAAGAACACGAAGGCGGCGTTCAGGCGCACCTGGTCCTCGCCGCTCCAGCCTCGCATCACTTGCGCTTCCTGCCAGTCGAGGCGGGTCTGCGTCAGCAGCCGTTCGATCTTCGGCAAGGCCGGCGCCAGGCAGCAGCCGATGGCCGCCAGCGCATCGAGCACCTGGCGAACAACCACCTGGTGCGGGCTGTCGAGCAGCCGCGTCAACATCCGCACCGAACGGTGCGCTTCCGGGCCGATTTCCCCCAATGCGAAAGCGGCGTTGATCTGCAGCCACGGATCGTCCTGCCCGAGCAGGGCCTCAAGGCGCGGAATCGCCGCCGCTCCGCAAGCCGCGAGGGCGTAGGTGGCGTCTTCCATCACCACGGCGCGTTCGTTCCAGCGCCGTGGGAAGCCGCGCACGTCGTCCCGAGGCAGGGGCTGGCCGTTGGCGTCCGCGGCCAGCGCGCGCCGGTGTTTGTCCTGGCCAGCGCTCTGGCGCAGCGTCGCCTCCAAGAGCGCCAGTTGGCGTTCGCCCGTGCCCGCGGCGGAGTAGATGCTTTGCAGGCGCAGCGCTTGGTCCTGGCTGCCGAAGGCGGCGACGTGCTTCTCGGCAGCGGCGGCGGCACCGGTGGCGCCGTTGCCGCCAGCCGTCTGCCGTGCGCCGCGCATCCAGTTCCAGACGTAGCTCCAAGCCGCCGGCGCGTCGAACTCGGCAAGGCAGTTCGCCGGCCGTTGCCAGTGTTCGGCCTCGTTGTTCCAACTGGCGCCGTCGGGGTGCCGGGTGCGCGAGAACACGAACTTCACCATGTAGCGGGTCTTGTCGGTGCGGTTGGGGAACCCGGCGTGGACCATGTCGAAGTGAACCAGGAAGAACGTGCCGGCGGGGATGTCTTCCAGCACCACGCCTTGCGGCGCGACCGGCTGCGCGAACAGATGGCTGCCGCCTTGAATGCGCGTCGGCCCCATCGCCACCGGCGTTTCGTGGGGGAAGTAGAAGCCGATCAGGAAGCGCGGCAGGTGGTGGCGAGCCCGGGACAGCGGGCTTTGCGCGTCCTGGTGCCAGGCAGAGCCGGCCAGCGAACCCTTGCCCATCGGCGGCGCGTCGACTTCGGCGCTCCAGTCGTCGGTGCGCTCCACCGGCGTGCTGCTGTGCACGGCGCGGTGCGGATGCAGGTAGTAGTCCGGGCCAGCGATGGACTGAACCGCCCCGCGAACCACCGGACAGTTCAGCACCTGGTGCATCTTCGGCACCCGGGAGAGGATGTTGTTGCCGTGCCCGCCTTCCTTCTCCACCGCGAAACGCAGCAGCGCTTCGACTTCCCGGTGCAGGCTGGCGTCGACGTCCGGCGTCAAGCGCAGGAAGCCGTTGGCGATGAACTCGCGAACCTGTTCGTCGTTCAGCAACTTCGCTTCGCTCATGGCAACCGCCTCCGCTGTACACGATGCCCGTCGCAGGTGGCGAGCATCCGTTGACCATCATTCGGCAACCTCGCTTCGCTCATGGCGAATACCCCAGTGCCTGTTGGAATCCCATGTCGCCGGCGGCGAGCAGCTGCGCCTTGGTGCGGGCGTAGGCTTCGCCGTCCAGCGCCGCCAGCGCGTCGATGAAAGGCGCGGCGGCGTCGCGCAGCTCGGCGCCGGACGAGCAGGCCGGATAGACGCGATGCACCAGGCCCGCGTCGTACGCCTGCTGGCCGCTCATGGTCTCCCCCAGATACGCGATGGGCGCCACCGCCGACTGGCCGACGAGTCGCGGCAGCTTGTAGGACCAGCCCTCCGCGGCCCACAGCGCCCGGTGCATGCGCGGGTCGCCGTAGTTGACGTCCTCGGCGGCAAGGCGGAAATCGCACGAAAGGCTGTAGTCGTAGCCGGAGCCCAGCGCATGGCCGTGCAGCAGCACCACGGTGGGCTTCGGACAGGCGCGCAGCGTCGCCGCGGATTCGAGCAGCAGCGCCGGGCCAGGGCCGACTTCCAAGTCCACGCGCCGGCCGGCGAGGGGGTCTTCGCCGGCGGGAGCCGCGGCGCGCAAGTCGTCGCCAGCGCAAAAGGCGCGTCCGTCGCCGGACAGCACCAGCACGCGCACCGAAGCGTCGTCGCTTGCCTCCGCCACCGCCTTGCCGATGCGCGCGTGCTGCTCGACGTCCAAAGCATTGAGTTTCTCGGGCCGGTTCAGAATCAGCTGCCGCACGGCGCCTTCGTCCGCGATCCGCAACGCGTTTTCCTCGCTCATCCCGAAACCGCCCTCAACGGCCCTTGAACTCCGCCGGCCGGCGTTCGCGCCAGGCCTTCATGCCTTCGCCCCGGTCCTCGATGACGTGGGTTTGACGCACGCCCAGCGAATGCACCATGGCGGCATCGAACGGCAAGTCCAGCTGCGGCAGCACCTGCAGCTTGTGCACCTCCCAAGCGCGGGTGGGCAGCTTGGCGATGGCAAGGGCCAGTTCGGCGGCGCGTTCGTCGAAGGCCCCGTCTTCGACCACTTCGTGGAGCAGCTGGATGCGCCGCGCTTCGCCAGCGTCGATGACTTCGCCCAGCAGCAGGATGCGCATCGCCTGGGACAGGCCGATCAGCTTCGGCAGCAGGTAGGAGATGCCGGTGCTCGCCGCCCGGCCTTGGCGGATGCGCGGATCGCCAAGGCGGGTGCTGGCGGCGGCGATGCGGAGGTCGCAGACGCAAGCCAGATCCAGCCCGAGGCCAAGCACTTCGCCGCCGAGCAGCGCCAGCGTCGGCTTCATGAAGCTCCTGAGCGCCCCGATGGCCTCCTGTTCCGGCAGCGGTCCGGGGCCGTGGGAACCTTGCGGCCGCCGATGCGCCAAACGCTCGGGCCACTCGCCCATGTTCGGCCAGGCGTCCACGGCGTCGCGGCAGTTCAGCGTCAGCAGCCGCACGGTTGGGTCTTCCGCGGCCGCCAGGACGGTCTGGCGCAGTTCCTCCAGCGCGGCGTGGTCGATGGCGCCGGCGAAGCCGATGCTGAGAATGCTGTCCGCTTGCTTGATGTCGAGCATGGCTGTTCTCGCGGCTCTCGCGGCGCGCTAGGCGGCGGCGAAGCTGCGCCGGTCCGCGGCCAGCGGCACGACGTCGCAGGTTTCCATGTACCACGAGAGCATGCGCTCGCGCAGCGCCAGCGCCTGCTCCCGGCAGGCCGGGTGATCGATCAGATTGCGGGTTTCGCCCGGGTCTTCGGCGAGGTCGTACAGCTCGTCGGTCTCGTAGGCGCGGCGCACGTACTTGTAGCGGGAAGTTCGGCACATCGCCGCCTTGGTGTGCGGCAGGGGTTCATCGCCGCGCGCCTCCTGCAACTGCAGGCCGATGCGCGGCGCGTACAGCCCCAGGGCGCCGGCGGCGGAGCGGCTCTCCCGTTCGCTGGCCTGCGCTTCCAAGCGCAGCCTGCCGCCTTCGCAGAACACCGCATCGCGATGCGCGACGCTGGCATCGCCCAACAGCGGCACCAGGCTGCGGCCGAAGTGCCAGTAGCCGCAGTCCACGCCGGCCAGTTCGTACACCGTGGCGCAGAGATCCACCAGCTCCACGAGCTGCTCGCGCACGCCCGGCTGCGTCGCCACGGTGGTCGGCGGCTTGACCACGAAGGGCACGCGGCTCAAGCAGTCCTGAAAAGTGTTCTGGGTCTTCTCCACCAGGCCGTAGTCGCCGGTGAAGTCGCCGTGGTCGGAAAACACGAAGACCGCGGCGTCGTCGTACAAGCCGGACTGCCGCAGCGCCGCCATCAGCAAGCCGAACTGGTGATCGACCCGGCTGCACATGCCGTAGTAGGTGGCGCGCAGTTCCCGCCAGCGCTCTTCGCTCCAGCCGAGCAGACCCTGGCCGTCGCGGATGCCGGCCAGCAGGCTCGGCTTGTCGTTCCAGCTGGCGAACTGGTGGCGCGGCGGCACCGCGGCGCGGTCCGTCAGCGAGTACCAGGGCTCTTCGACGCAGTAGGGCGGATGCGGATAGCCGAGGGGAAGAAACAGGCAAAGCGGCCGTTCGCCGTCGTAGCGGCCAAGGAAGTCGATGGCGCCTTGCAGCATCGCCCAGTCGCCGTCGAACCACCTGCCGCCGGCGGGGGCGTCCAGGCGGCCCTTGAAGAAGCTGTAGAAGTTGTCGCCGCCCGGCTCTCCGCGCCAGGCGAGATCGCCGCCGTGGGAACCGGCGCGCGGTTCTTCGCCCCAGCGCCGGTAGTCTTCCCGGCCAGGGCGGAAGTGGACGTCGCAGTGTTCCTCCCAGCCAAGCTGCCCCGGCACCAGGTCGTTCTTGCCGCCCCACCAGACGAAGTAGCCGTGCTCGCGCAGCACCTTCAGCAGGTTCGGTTCGCCCAGCCGCGGATTCAGCATGCGATGCATGGTGCGGTGGCCATGCACGTGCGGATACCAGCCGGTCATGAACGAGCAGCGGCTTGGCGTGCAAACCGTGGCCTGGGCGAAGGCATGGCGGAACGACACCGCCTGCCGCGCCGCCAGAGCGTCGAGATTCGGCGTCTGCACGGCGGGATGGCCGAGGTGGCCCAAGGCGTCGCCCCGCCACTGGTCGGGGTTGAACAGGATGATGTGCGGTTTGCTGGCCATCGGCTGCGTCTTTTGGCGCCCCGACCAGGATTCGAACCTGGGACCTGCCGCTTAGGAGGCGGCCGCGCTGTCCAGCTGTGCCACCGGGGCCTTGATCGCGAACGATACGCCTTTTGCGGGGCGGAAGAAACGCGGAAAGCGCTGCTCCTCCTCCCCTTGCTCCCAGGTCGGCACTACAGCAGCAAGGGCGACGCCCGCCTCCCCGCCGCCTCTTTCGCTGACGGAGTATGATCGGTCGTGCAGGCACGGAGGCCACGCGGGCGTGGAAGAGGTATGAACATGCGCGAAGCTTTCGTTGGATTCGACTCCGCCTGGGCCGATAGGCGCCCCGGTGGCATCACCTACGCCACGTTCGAGGAGGGCCGTCCCCACAGCTTCGTCGATCCGGAACTCGTCCACTTCAAGGACGCTGCCCAGATCATCGAACGGCTTCGGGACACATGCGCGTATGTGCTCGTTTCCATCGATCAACCGACACTGGTTCCCAACGAGGAGGGCATGCGACCGGTCGAAAAGGTTGCGGCGTCGCTGATCGGCAGCCTAGGCAGCGGCGTTCAACCTGCCTTTCGAGGAGGAACAAAGGCCGCGATGTTCGGTCCGAATGCTCCTATCTGGGAGTTCCTCCGCCGGATCGGCGCTCGGGAAAACCCGCCCGCGGCCCGTGACGCGACGCAAGGGCTGCATTTGCTGGAGGTTTTCCCCGCGCTTGCGTTGCCGGCGCTGGAACCTGCCTTCCTGACGCGAGGGTGGGCGGCGCGCTACAACCCCGACCGCGACTTCACGCTGTCCGATTGGAAGTTGGTCGCATCGACCGTGCGGCGCCACGCCGATGCGCTTTGCCTGCCGCAACTGTCACGATGGTCGGACGAGATGGCAAGGCTCGACACGCCGAAGAAGAGCGACCAAGACCTCCTGGATGCGGCTCTCTGTCTGCTCATCGCTCTTTACTGGCGGCGAGCACCGCAAGACCAGCCGTCGATCGTGATCGGAGATTCGTGGACGGGCTACATGGTTACGCCGGTCTCAGGCAAGAGCCGGGCCATTCTCGAGATAGCGGCGGACGAGAAAAACGTGCCGATCGACGGCCCTTGGCAACAGGACGTTGACCGGTCGCACGACCAGGCCAGCGAGTTCGGCTACCCGAAGGCTGGGTGCGGTCTTCGGGGGTTGGCGCGGTTCACCTATCGCAATCCGCCCGGAGGGCTGAACGAGCCGGTGCCGAGGAAGGATTTGGAAGACGATTCGCCATCCCCCTTGCCCACTTGGCAGCGGTGGAAAATGGCCAACCGCCGGCGCGAGTCCGATCATCGTGGGCGCTGATGCCGTAGAGGGCTTGGCGTTCGACACGAACCTGCTCTCCATGCCGACGCAACGACGGTTGATGTCGCTGTGGATGGAGGTCTCGCAGGGCAAGGTGTTGCTCCTTCCCCAAGTCGTCGCCGAACTGCGAGCGCCGAACAAGCGCGACCTCGGCGACGAGGCTCAGCGAATCAACGCCGCCCATCGTGCCGCATGGGACGAAGCGATGAACGTCGCCAACGGCCCCTTTGCTGCCGTGAAGCTGACGGCCGACGAGCAGGCCGCAGCCTACGAAATCCTGCACCAGTTCACATTGCGGTGCTTCCCCAAGCTCAACCGGGTCGATGAGATTCCGCAACACGCGGATGCGGTGATCCTCGCGCAAGGTCTCGCCAGCGGCGTGGAGTGCGTGGTCACGAACAACATGGCGTCTTTGGACCATCGTGAAGTGAACGGTCTGGTCTTGGAGGTCATGGGGCGCAACGCCGGTTTCGTGCTCACCGCCGACGACGCAATGCTGGACGCCCATGCGCACGGAGAGTCGTCGCGGCGTTTGCTCAGCATGGCCATGGCATCGTGCTGGCCCGACGACGGGCGCGAGATGGCCGTTGACGAGGCCCACGATCGTCTGCGCCGGCTCTGCAACATTCTGACTGTGGACGTGAACATGCCGGGAGTCGCGCAGAGGCTGATGAACGCTTTCGAGGTAGACCCGGAGTTGCCACAGGTGCTGGACTCCGCAAGAGCGTTGTCGCAAGAATCGTCCGCGCTTGCATGCGAGCGCGAACGGATGCAGGCGCTGCGCAAGCGCCCTGGTTCCCGGCCGCGGAACGGCTTAAGTGCTGGCGTTGGACGATGACATGCTCTGACGCACACAGCGACGATGCGAGAGCCCCGGTTGCGCCACGCTCGCCAAGCCCGAACTAGGAATCGGCACGTTGGCCACTCGCGTCACCGATAGCGGGCCGCTTGCGTGGAGAACATCTTGGCGTACTTGCCCCCTTGCGCCATCAGTTCCTCGTGGTTGCCGAACTCGATGCTGCGACCGTCTTCCACGACGACGATCAAGTCCGCCATGCGCACCGTGGAGAAGCGATGCGAAATGAACACGGCGGTCTTGTTCCTGGCGGCAGCGTCGAACTCCTGGTACAGGCGATGTTCGCGCAGCGCGTCCACGGCGGCGGTCGGCTCGTCGAGGATCAGAATCTGCGCGTCGCTCATGAAGGCGCGGGCGATGGCCAGGTGCTGCCACTCGCCGCCCGACAGGTCCACGCCTTCATCGAAGGTTTTGCCCAGAATCGTCTCGTAGCCGCTTGGCAGGCGGCCGATGATGTCGTCCGCGCCCGCCTTGTGCGCGGCGGCCTCCACCAGCGCCCGCTCGCCGATGGCTTCCACGCGGCCGACGCCTACGTTGTCTGCGGCGGAGAGGTCGTAGCGGAAGAAATCCTGGAATACCACGCTCACGCTGCGGCGCAGGTCGGCGAGGTCGTAGTCGCGCAGGTCCTTGCCATCCAACAGCACCCGGCCCTCGTTGGGGTCGTAGAGCCGCGCCAGCAACTTCACGATGGTGGTCTTGCCGGCGCCGTTCTCGCCGACCAAGGCGATCTTCCTGCCCGCCGGAACGCGAAAGGAAACGTCCTTGAGTATCCACTTGCCGTCGCTGCCGGTCGCCGGGTAGCGGAACGACACGTTCTGGAACTCGAGGCCGGTTCGCAGCGGCCGCGGCAGCTTCGGCGCGCGGCTCGTGCGCGGCGGACGCAGCGCCCCGTCGACGGATTGAGGGTCCATGTCCATGAGGTCGAAGAAGCGCGTGGCAAAGAGCGCGTTTTCGTACACTTGGCCGCCGGACGCGATCAAGCCGCCCAAGCTGTTGCGCACGTTCTGCGCGGCTTGGAACACGAGGGCCAGGTCGCCAATGGTGATGCGCGCCAACGCCGCCTGGAACACGGCGTAGACCCAGATGGCGCCCACGCCGCCCAAGGACAGCACGTTGAGCCCCATGTTGATGCGCAGGAATTGCAGCATGAGCGTGCGCAATTTCGTGATGTAGATGTCGCGGAAGCCCAGGAATCTTGTCACGAACAAGTCCCGCAGCCGGAACGAGCGCACCTCCTTCACGCTGTCTCGGTTGGTGAGCAGGCGCTTCATGTAGTCGATGAGCCGGTCGTTGCGTATCAGTTCTGCGCTGAGCTCGTAGCGCCGGCGCGCCATATGCCCCTCCATGAAGATGCGCGGCAGGGCGGTCGCCAGCAGAACGACGATGGCCAGCGGATGGAGGATGGTCAGCAGCGCCATCATCGCCGCCATCGAGAACAACTGCGACAGCAACAACAGCGTGGAGTAGCAGATGTTGAACAAGCGGTGTATCTGGCTGTTGGCGTGGTGCAGCTGGTCGTAGAAGCGCGGCGTCTCGAAAAACGCCACGTCCAAGGCTGCGGCCTTGTTGATCACGTCCTCGTAGGCGGCATACCAGATTCGCTCCTGAAAGAGACTCCTGGTGTAGTTGTCCACGGCGTCGATCAGCGCTTGGCCAATCCACAAACCGAAAATCACCGCCACGGGTTGGAACACCGCAGTCCAGTCCGTCTCTTGTCCGATGCCGGCGATCACCGTGTCGATGATCACTTTGGTCATGTAGACGATGCCAGCGGGGACGGCGGCAGTGAGCAGCATCAGCGTACACTGAACGGCGAGGAGCGCCGGATCCACCCGCCACAGGTAGCGGAATATGCGCGGCACCACGAGCGCGATGCCACGCAGCGCCGTCCACGCGTTTGTCGCTTCGGGACCGGAATCCATCATTCAAGCGCCACGTCGACCACCGAGGCAGAGGCGTTGACTGGACGCGCCGGAGGGCCAGCCAGCAGCCGCGACTACCGACTAACGAACTGGCTTTGGCGCGTCGAATGCCGCGCCCACATCCACGCGCAGGCCGTCCAGCGAGCGCGATGGCGCGACGTCCCCGCGACGATACTGGCCGAGCTCCCGATAGGCGCCGTCCGCCAATCCGAGCACCAGGATCGTCTCGTCGCGCGGATCGGCTATCCAATACTCCGGAATGCCCGCTTCGGCATAGTCGGCTCGCTTTTGCACCAGGTCCCGATCGGGGTCGTCGGGGCTGACCACCTCGACCACCAGATCTGCTCCGAGCCAGTAGCGATCCTGACAGCGCGGATCGTTGCGATCACGCAGCAACAGCAGATCGGGTTCCCGAAACTTGCCCTCGCGGACGCGCATGCGCAGCGGGGCCACCATGACGGTGCCGCCGCGGTTGTGAACGACGGCCCGAAAAAGGTCGTAGAGGAACAGCAGGATCGCTTGGTGGGTATGGGTGGGCACGGGCAGCTCCTCGAGCCAGCCGTCGGTGAACTCGATCAGGCGATTGCTTTGGCTGGTAAGCCACAGATAGCCGCTGTCGTTCCACGCGCCTTGCGGCGGCAGTGCGTCGCACAGCAAACTGGCGAGCCGCGTGTCCGCGGCAGCGGACTGGGCAGCTGCAGCCGACGCTGGATGGGTGGTGGGGCTGACCGCCATCTCGATGAGCATAGCACCATCGGGTGGCACCGTTGGACGCTTTTGCACGGATGCAACGGTTGCAGGCGCTGAGGCGCTGCGCAAGCGGCCCCGGCTAGACTGTGCTCGCGTTCGTACAACAACAGAGACAGAAGATACGCTCGTAGGAGCAGTGATGAACAGAAAGCAAGTTGGCGTTGCCGCGCTCTGCTTGGCCGCTCTCGCCGTTCCGGCGCAAGACGCTGCGGACACCCAGGAGAGGTGGGCGGCATTGGAGGAGCTCTACACGCAGTGGCTGATCGACCAGGCACCGGAGGTCGACGCTCAAAAAGTCCTGGAAGACCCGCATGCGACGCTCTTTGCGCTTGACTTTGACTCAGACGCACCTCCAAGGAGAACTGACCTGCCAGCGGCGCAAGGACCTCCTCAAGTCAGGTACCTGCACCGACGACAAGCCGGACGAGCGGCGCCCGAACTTCGGCTTCATCGACGAGTTGCTGTCCAGGCTGGGCAGTGTGGCGTACGCCCAACGCCTCGATTGCCCGGTGGACTACGGCTCAATGTATCAAAGCCAGTTCAACGAGACGGTGTCGAGCTGTCAAGCAATCTTGAACAACAGATGCGTGTTCGGTCACGAGGGGCTGTGCCGGCGGTTGCGGCCTCGCGCGTTCCAGACATGCATGAGCGTCGCGGGCTGTCAAATGGACTGTTGTACGAGCCACTGTAGCGGCACGGAGTGCGCGAACTGGGTTGCGGCTGGCGAGCCTAGCGACCGGCCAAAGTGTGTTGACTGTCTAACCCGGTGACCAAGCGACGATGCAAGAACAGCCGCTTGCTCGGCCGGCGTCGGTCATGCACGGCCGCCCGGCGATCACCGTGTCGCGTTGGATGGCGACGTGCGTCCGATGGCGGCCGGCGTTGGCCATGCACGGCCAACGCACTGCTATACTGCGTCGGTGCCGTGCTTGACGCCGCTTCCTTGGGAACCAGCACCGCAGAGTCGCGCAGCGCCACCGACAGCAAGGAGCCACCATGATTCTCGCCACCCTCAACCACATCCTGAAACTGCTTGGCGGCGGCGATCCCGAGCCGGAGGACCGGCAAGCCGTCGTCAACGAGACGGTGTTGCTGGTGCTGTCCCGGGCTACCGAATCCGACGCCAACATCAAGCCCATCGAGGTCGAGACGGTGCGCGAAATCGTCAAGCAGACCACCGGCGAGGAAGTCAGCGACGCCGACGTTCGGGTGGCGGCGCGTTCCAAGATCTTCGAGGATTCCCCCTTGGAGCGGCATCTGTCGCGCTTCGCCCTGCACGTGGACGTGCCCGATCGAGTGAAGATCGCCCAGGCGCTGGCCAAGGTGATCCTCGCCGACGGGCGGGTGACGGCCAAGGAAGTGCGCTTCTTCAACCTGGTTGCGGCGGCGCTGGGGCTCACTCCGGCGTCCCTGAGCGGCTTGTTCGTCACCGACTAAACGCCAACGGGCCGCTTGGCCACCGCTACGGCACGAACACCACCCGCCCCGTAGTCTGCCGACTGGCCAACCGCTTCAGCGCCGCTGGCAGCTCGGCGAACCCGACCACATCGCCGACGAGCGGCGCGATCTCGCCAGCGGCCAGCTGCCGGTGCAGCTGCTCGTAGCAGCGACGCAGCAGTTCCGGCTTGCGCTGCCGGTAGCCGCCCATGTGGACGCCCACGATCGAGTAGTTCTTCACCAGGGCATGGTTGGCCGGCGCTTCCGGGATGTCGCCGCTGGCGAAGCCGATCACCAGCAAGCGGCCCTCCCACGCCAGCAGCCGACGCGCAGCTGCGAAGTACGCCCCGCCCACGGGGTCGAAGACCACATCGACGCCACGGCCGTCCGTCGCTTCCATCGTCCGGCGATGCAGATCCTCGCCGTCGTAGTCGATGACGACATCCGCGCCGAGACGTTCGGCAACACGCATCTTGTCCTCGCCGCCCACCGCCGCGGCAACCCAGCAGCCGTGGTTGCGCGCCAGCTGCACGGCGGCGCTGCCGACGCCGCCGGCCGCCGCCAGCACGAGCACGGTTTCGCCCGCTTGCAGGCCAGCGCGATGGTGCAGCGCCAGCCAGGCCGTGCCGTAGGTGATGTGCATCGCCATGGCCGACAGCGGCTCGATGCCGTCGGGCAGCGGATGCGCCTGCCGAGCATGCAGCAGCGCCTCTTCGGCGAAGCCGCCAGCCCCTTCCACCGTCGGGCCAACGACGCGCTGGCCGACGGCGAAGTTCGACGACTTGGTTTCCAGCACGACGCCGGCGGCGCTCATCCCCGGCGTGAACGGCGGCTCGCGCTTGACCTGGTAGACGCCCTGGCATTGCAGGATGTCGGCGAAGTTCAAGTCGGTCGCTTCGACGCGCACCCGCAGCGCATCGGCGCATAGCGCCGGCGAAGGCATGTCGGCAGCTTCGAGCAAGTCCCACGGGTCGCCCAAGGCAGGCAGCCGCCACGCCTTCATGGCGGTCTCGAAGTTGCCGTGTACGGAAGCGTTGCGATCATCGTCCAGGTTGGCAGGCAGGCAGCGCAAGCGTAATGCGTTGGCCGCTGGCTTGCGACCTTCGATTCGCGCATCCCACGCATCGGCGATGCGCTGGCCTATGATGGCGCTCCGTGTTCGCCAAGGAGGAGGCCGGAGTGACCACCTATGCCAACGTTCGGCTGTGGGACGGCGTGTCGGAGGACTACTCGGCTGCCGACAGCATCGAAGTCGCCGACGGCGCCATCGTCCGGCTCGGGCGCGGCTTGCGCGGGCGAGACTGCGACGGCCTCGCCGTCGTGCCTGGACTCATCGACGCTCACGTCCACATGGTGCTGGACCCGACGCTCGGCAGCGTTGCGGAGCAGCTGGCCGAAACGCCGGACGCCGTGCGTCGCAAGATGGCCGGCCGGGCCGAGGCGATGGTGCGCCACGGCATCACCACCGCCCGCGATCTGGGCGGCGGCAGCTGGCTGGAGCTGGAGCTGCGCGACCGCATCCAGCAAGGGGAGCTGCTTGGCCCGCGGCTCTTGTGCGCGGGGCAGCCGATCACTTCGGTGCGCGGCCACTGCCACTTCTGGGGCGGCGAAGCCACCACCGTCGCCGAAGCGGAAGCCGTCATCGAGCGCCAGCAGGCGCACGGCGTCGATCTCATCAAGCTCATGGCCACCGGCGGCATGCAGACGCCGGAAAGCCAGCCCAAGGACGCGCAGTTCGACCAGCCCACCACCACGGCCATCGTCGAAGCGGCCAAGGCGCGGGGATTCGACGTCGCGGCGCACTGCCACGGCACGCCGGGCATTCGCCACGCTGCCCGGGCTGGCGTGCGCAGCATCGAACACTGCTCGTGGATCGGCCCGGACGGCCAGCGCGGCGACTACGACCCGGAGGTGGCGCGGGAAATAGCCGCCGCCGGCATCTGGATTTCGCCCACCGTGAACGCCGGCTGGGCGCGCTTCGGCGCCAAGTTCGCCGCCAACGTCACCGCCAACTTCCGCGGCCTCAAGGAACACGGCTGCCGGCTGATCGCCTCCACCGACGCCGGCATTCCGAACGTCCGCCACCAGGACCTCGCCAAGGCGCTGCCGGTGTTCGCGCATCTGGCGGAACTGTCGCCGCTGCAGGCCTTGCGGAGCGCCACCAGCGAGAGCGCCAAGGCGCTGGGGCTTGAAGGCGTCGCTGGCGTTCTGCAACCCGGCGCCAGCGCCGACCTGCTGTTTCTGCGCGGCGATCCCCTCGCCGACCTGCAGGCGCTCTTGCAGCCTGCCCTAGTGGTCGTTCGCGGTCGGGAGGTCCCTGCCTCCACGCCGGTCTGACGCAAACTCGACGACTTGAGAGACCCGAGCAGCTGGGCCTATTCGCCGCCATAGGCCGCGCCCGGCCAGGTCGACCACCAGCGTTCGAAGCGGCGCAGCCGGGCGCTGGCGTGATTGGCCTGCGCCACCGAGAGATGGTCCTCCGCCAGCAGCGAGTGGACGTAGCCGTCGTCGCCTCTCGCGCCGGCCAGGTGCTTGAAGTACGGCACCAGATCGGGGCCTTCGTCCAGACGCGCCAGCGGCAGCAGTGCGGCTTCCAGTTCCAGCGCCAGCCGGCTGGCCTCCGCGTCGCCGTCGGCGGCCAGCATGGCAAGCCGCGTCAGCGCCAGCGCCTCTTCCGGCAGCACGTTGCCGATGCCGGTGATCCACCCGGTCGCGCCGCAGTCGACGATGCCATGCACCACCTGGGTGTCGACGCCCACCAGCAAGGAGAGCTCGTCGCTCAACGAGGTGATGTGCTCGGCCGCGTAGGTCAGCGCGTCGCGGCCGCCGAACTCCTTGTAGCCGATCAGGTTGGAGTGCTCCGCGCACAGCTCGAAGAACAGCTCGGCGCGGGTCTCGAAGCCGTAGTAGGGACTGTTGTAGATCACCGCCGGCAAGTTGCCAGCGGCGGCAAGAAGGCGGTCGAAGTGATCGCGCTGCGCGGCACGCGAAGAGCCGCGGGACAACACGCGCGGTATCAGCATGAGGCCGCTCGCGCCGACCTCCTTGGCGTGGGCGGCGTGGCCGGCCGCTTCCCGGGGATCGGCAGCGCCGGTGCCGACGATCACCGGCACGCCAGCCTCGGCCAGCGCCGCCACGCCCTGGCGACGCTCGGCGGCGGACAGCAGCGGCCACTCGCCCATGGAGCCGCAATAGACGACGGCGGTCATGCCGTGGCCCATCAGCCACTTGGCATTCCGCACCAGCAGGCCGAAGTCCGGTGCGCCATCGGCGTCGCAAGGGGTCATCAGGGCGGGAATGCAGCCCTTGAAAACATCGCTCTCCATCAATGCCACCAGCTAAACTTCTCTTGGAAACGCAAGTACGCGGCCGCCGCGCGGCAGCAGCAGTCGCATGGTAGGACAAACGACGCGCGATGCCGAACCCCGCCGGCTGAACGAAGGACACCGGATTGGCCAACCCCTCCCAGGCAGCCGTTTGCGACGATGCGCAGGCGACTCTTCCGGCGCAGGCGGACGTCGCCGTCGTCGGCGCCGGCGCGATCGGCCTAGCCGTTGCCTACGAGCTGTCCTTGCGCGGCGCCGAAGTGGTGGTGATCGAACGCGGCCGGATTGCCGACGGCACGTCTTCCGGCAACGCCGGGTTCGTCGCGGCGAGCCACGTGCTGCCGGTTGCCGAGCCGAGCATGTTCGCCACGGCGCTGCGCGGCATGGTGTCCGGTACCGGCGGCGTGACCGCGAAGGCCAGCCTTCGCCTCGCCTATCTGCGCTGGCTGGGGCGTTTCCTTTGGCACTGCCGCGCCGCCGCGGTGGAGGCTGCGGCGCCCGTTCTGGCCGAGCTCGGCCAGCTGAGCGCCGGGTTGTACCAGCAGTGGCTTGCCGCGGAGCGGATCGACTGCTGCTACGCGCCGACCGGCCTGCTGAACGTGTACGGCGACGAGCGCGCCTTCGCCAAGGGCTGCCAGCGGGCGGAGTGGGAAGCGAGGTTCGGCGTGCGCAGCCGGACCCTGACCCCCGGCCAGGCGCGGCAGCGTGAGCCGGCGTTGAACGACTCCGTGGCCGGCGCCGTCTTCTATCCGGGCGACGCCGGCCTCGATCCGGGCCGGTTCGTCTGTGGCCTTGCCTCGGTACTGAAGCGCCGCGGCGTTCGCCTGGCGGGTGCAACGGCAGTGCAGGACGTGCAGGTCAGGTCCGGCCGGGTGCGATGCCTTGTCACTTCGCGGGGCAACGTCCACGCCCAGGAGGTCGTGCTGGCCGCCGGCTGCTGGACGCCCGCCCTCGGCGCCAAGTGCGGCGTCCGAGTTCCCATCCAGCCGGCCAAGGGCTACAGCTTGACGATGCCGATGCCGCCGCAGGGCCCGCGCTGCCGCATGCTGCTTGGCGAGAAGCACGTGGCGGTGGCGCCGATGGGCGATCGGCTGCGCTTGAGCGGCTGGTTCGAGCTGGGGCGGTTCGACCGCGCCCTGCCGCCGGCCCGTCTCGCGCAGGTGGAAGCCGCCGCCCGCAGCCGCTTGCGCTTGCCCCGCGAGCTGGCCAACGCCCAAGCCTGGGCCGGTTTCCGCCCGGTCACCCCGGACGGGCTGCCGATCGTCGGCCGCTCCAGCGTGGGCAATCTCGCCTTCGCCTGCGGCCATGCGATGCTTGGAATGACCATGGCGCCGGCCACCGGGCGGCTGACGGCGCAGACCCTGTGCGGGCAGCCGCCGGACCTCGACATCCGCCCGCTCTCGCCAGCGAGGTTTCAATGAGCAGCGAACGCATGGACATCTTCGACGGCGGCAACTCCGTCGACTTCGGCGACCTGGCCAAGTTGACGGTGATCGACTCCCACACCGGCGGCATGCCGACCCGGGTGATCGTCGACGGCTTTCCGCCGCTTCGGGGCCGAACCGTGGCCGAGCGCCAGCACGATCTCGCGACCCGCCACGGCCGTCTGCGCCGCGCCGTGGTAGGCGAGCCGCGAGGCAGCGAGCCATTGGTGGCAGCGCTGCTCGTCTCCCCCGACGACCCCGCCGCCGCCGCCGGGGTGATCTACTTCGATCGCGCCGAGGTGCTCGGCATGTGCGGCCACGGCACCATCGGCGTCGCGCACACGCTGCGCGCACTCGGGCGCATCGGCGAAGGCGGCCATCTGCTGGATACGCCAGCGGGCAGCGTGGAAGTCTGCTGTCTGGCCGATGGCCGGATACGCTTGGCGAACGTGTACAGCCGCCGGCTGGCCAGCGGGGTGCGCCTGCAGGTGCCGGACGTAGGACCGGTGACCGCCGACATCGCCTACGGCGGCAACCATTTCCTGGTGGTGTCCGCTCCCGTCCTTCCATTGCACCAGCCCGTGGAGGCGCTGCTCGCGACGACGCGAAGGATCATGGCCGCCGCCCGCGCCGAAGGGCTGGACGTGGACCATCTGGAGTTGCACGGGCCGCCAACCCGGCAAGACGCCGATGCGCGGAACTTCGTGCTGTGTCCCAGCGGCGCCTACGACCGTTCGCCGTGCGGCACCGGCTCCAGCGCCAAACTGGCCTGCCTCGCGGCCGACGGACAACTCGCCCCGGGCGAGCGCTGGGTGCAGGAGTCGATCACCGGGTCCGTATTCACCCTGTCGTACCAGTGGGTGGATCGGGCTGCCGGCTTGATCGCGCCGGAGGTGGTCGGCGAAGCCGAACTGACGGCGGCGGGCGATCTGCTGCTGCCGCCAGCGCTGCTGGCGACGGCCCGGGGCTAGTCGCTCATCGAGTGACCACTGCTGTGCTATCGTTGCGCCGTTCGTTCCAACGTCGGCGTGTTCGCTCATGCTCAAATTGTCCAAAGTCTCGTTTAGGTCCAGCGTCCCGGCGTTGCGGATCGCCGCCGCGCTGGCGGGGCTGCTCGGCGGCGTTTCGGCCTTCGCCCAGTCCGCGGCCATCACCGCCAGCAGCCCGGCGGCGCTGAACCAGGGCAACCTGCGCGGCGCGACGGTGTCGGTCACGCTCACCGGCACCACCTACTCCGCCTCCTCCACGGCATCCCACTTCACGCTCGCCACCGCCGTGCCCGGCCTCACCGTCCACAGCGTGAACTTGGACAGCAGCACCGTCGCCACCCTGCGCCTGCACTACGACGGCTCGGACTTCGACGCCGACGCCACCATCGCCGTCGTCGTCGACGCCGACGGCACCGCGCACAACGCGGCGCTCACCACGGCAACGCAGGCGGTCGTGCCGGCGCGCTGGGTCAACGTCTCGAAGAAGGCCGTCGCCCTCGAGGAAGACAGCACCCGTGGCGTCGGCAATAACGACAGGTACGACGTGGTGCTCGAGAGCCCGCCGACCGCCACCACGACGGTCACCGTCACCAGCGACAACGACCAGGTGAGGCTGACTAGGGCCAGCGGCCAGACCACCCCTGTCGCGTCGACCACGCTCACCTTCACCCCGCAGAACTGGGCCACCGCGCAGGAAGTGCTCGTCCATACGGCGCAGCACTTTTCGTGGGATGTGGGGGATGCCCACGACGAGCTGGCGCTGATCACCCACGAGGCCACTGGCGGCGGCTACGCCGCAACCACGGTCGCATCGCGCACGGTGCGCGTGACGGTCAACGACGACGACCAGACCGGCACCGACTACGACGCCGACGACGACCAGCTCATCGAGATCGACAGCCTGGCGAAGCTGAACGCCATCCGCTGGGACCTGGACGGCGACGGCGTGCCGGCGACCAGCGCCACGACGAGCTACTACGCCGCCTTCCCCAACGCCGCCGCCGGCATGGGCTGTCCGGACGGCGGCGACAGCGGCGAGGCGCCGGACAGCTGCATTGGCTACGAGCTGACGGCGAACTTGGACTTCGACACCGACGGCGACGGGAGCACCTGGATGGAGACCTCCGGCGTCGTCAGCGGCGACAGCGACGACGCCTACTACAACGGCGGCGCCGGCTGGGACCCAATCGGCAACGCCGTCAGCCCTCCGTCGAACTACTACAGAGCCGTCTTCCGCGGCAATGGCCACGTCGTCAGCAACCTGTTCATCAACCGGCCCCAAGGGTCGAACGTGCAATACCTGGGGCTTTTCGGCGTCATCGGCGGCACTGGGCGAATCGAGTCCCTGGGCTTGCGGGACGCCCAGGTGCGGGGAAGTTATGCGGTAGGCGGCGTCCTGGGCGGCTGGACTTACGGAAAGGTGGTTGGCTGCTACTCGACCGGGACGGTGAACATGGTCGGACCCACCACACGCAACAGCGGCGGGCTGCTTGGCGCCGCGGGCAACGTCAGCGCGTTCGGCGCCGGGAGCGTGGCGGCGTCCTACTCCATTGCCGGAGCGACGTCCGAAAACCAAGCTGGCGGGCTGTTCGCCCAAGCGACCGGTGCTTCGGGATCGGTAGCCATCGACAATAGCTGGGCGGCGGGCCCGGTCTCCGGCGGCTCGGGTTTGAGTGGCGGACTTGTCGGCCAAGGCGTATTCAATGGGGCGAGGGCCACGGCAAGCTACTACGACATGGAGGCCACGGGCCAGATGGCGAGCCGCGGCGGCACCGGCCTGAGCACGGAGGATATGAAGCGGCCCACTGGCTACACGGGCATCTACGCGTACTGGGACGACTACGACCTCGATGGCGACGGCCGCATCGATGCGGACGACGACGCCTGGGACTTCGGCCAGGCCAACCAGTATCCGGCGCTGAAGTGGGGCGGCCACTCCCCATCCACGCAGTTCGCGGCGCAGCTGGCCGGGCAGATGGACACGGCGCCGAGCTACGCAGGCATCTCGGCGTCTGTCCCAACCAACGTGCGCGCGCTCACGCCGATCCAGGCGTTCCAGATTCCCGCGCCGACCGGCGGCAACGGCACCTACGACTACACGGTGGCCGGCCTGCCCTCCGGCCTCGTCTTCGACGAAGACGGCACCGGTGCCTGCATGGCGGCGCGCACGGTGTGCGGCACGCCCACCGCCGCGGCAACGGCGACCGTGACCGTGACGGCGGCGGACGCGGACGCGAACACCGCGCCGAGCGACAGCGCCACCCTGACGTTCGCGATCGCGGTGCTGCCGACCATCCGCGTCACGCTCTCGCAGACGATGCTGGCGCTGCAGGAGGATCCCGGCAGCACGAACGCGAACGAGGGCACCTACACGGCGGTGCTCACCGGCCAGCCGACCGGCGAGGTGACGGTGACGCCGAGCAGCAGCAATTCGGACGTGACGACGAGCGGCGCGCTGACCTTCGACGCCATGAACTGGAACACGCCGCAGCAGGTGACGGTGACCGCCGGCGAGGACTTCGACGCGGTGGACGACGTGGCGCACGTCACCCACGCGGTGACGGGCATCCCCGGGTCGCGAGCGGGCCCGCGGGTGCGGGTGGCGGTGACCGACGACGACTCCCAGGCGCTGACGCTGGCGACCGCGTCGCTGACCGGCAGCGGCGTGACGGAAGGCATGACCGCCACCTACACGGCGCGGCTGGCCAGCCAGCCGACCGGCCCGGTGGTGGTGGCCATCGCCAGCAGCGACGCCGCCGTGACGGTGGACGCGGACGCGACCGCCGACGGCGAGCAGGCGACGCTGCTGTTCAACGCCACGACCTGGAACATGACGCAGACGGTGACGGTGAGGGCGCGCGAGGACGACGACGGCGAGAACGAGACGGTAACGCTGACGCACGACCCAAGCGGTGCGGACTACGGCGCGGTGACGAACGTGGACGTGTCGTTCACGGTGACGGACGACGACACCAAGGGCGCGACGCTGTCCGCGACCTCGCTGGACGTGCAGGAGAACGGCACGGCGGAGTACACGCTGGTTCTGGACACCGAGCCGGTCGGCGGCCCCGTGAGCGTGGCGGTGGGCGGATCGCCGACCGTCGCCACGGCTAGTCCGGAGACGCTGACGTTCACGGCGGGCAACTGGAACGCGCCGCAGACGGTGACGGTGACGGGCGTGGACGACGCCAACACGGGCAACGAGATCGTCGCGTTCACCCACACGCCGACCGGAGGCGGCTACAACGGCGTGTCCATCTCCAACGTCAACGTGACGGCCGTGGACGACGACGTCGCCGGCCTGAAGGTATCGCCGGTGAACTTGACGGTGGCGGAGGGCGGGACGGCGACGTACACGGTGCGCCTGAACGTCGCGCCGACGGCGGCGGCGACGGTGACGGTGGGCGGCGCCACGGCGAAGGTGACGGCGGACACGGACACGGGCACGCCCGGCGACCAGACAACGCTCGCCTTCGACGCGACGAACTGGAACGTCGCACAGACGGTGACAGTGGCCGGCGTAGCGGACGTCGACGGCGAGGACGAGACCGTCGTCCTGACGCACGCGGTGACGAGCACGGGGAACTACGCCTCGCTGGCATTGATTAGGCGGCCCGGCGTGGACGTGCGCGTGGAGGACGGCCAGACCGCCGGGGTGGTGGCGGCGCCCTCGTCGCTGACCATCGACGAGGGCGGCACGGCGACGTACGAAGTGAGGCTGTCGGCGCCGCCGGCGAGCGGCACGACCACGGTGATGGTGGCGGCGACGGGCGCGGCCGGGCTGACGGTGGCGACGAGCACGCTGCTCTTCGACGCGACCACCTGGAACACGCCGCAGACGGTGACGGTGACGGCGGCCGCGGACCACGACCGGATCACGGACGCCGAAGGCGCGCTGACCCACGCGGTGGCGAACTACGGCGCGATCATGGCGGGCCCGGACGTGCCGGCGACGGTGCGCAACACCACGGCGGACCACGACGCGGACGCGGACGGCCTGATCGAGGTGGACAGTCTGGCGAAACTGAACGCGATGCGCTGGGATCTGGACGGCGACGGCACGGGCAACGCAGCGCACACGGCGGCGTTCCCGAACCCGCGCGGCGGCACGGTGTGCCCGACGTCGGTCTCGGGAGTGGCGTGCCGGGGCTACGAACTGACCACGGACCTGGACTTCGACACCGACGGCAACGGCGTCGTGGACGGCGACGACGACTATCCGAACTGGCTGCCGATTGCGCCCATCCACGGGGGCGACTCCTTCGTGGCGACGTTTCGCGGCAACGGCCACGTCATCGACAACCTGACGGTGCGCCGGCCGACCAGTCCAAGGGGCTCGACCTTCACCCGCGGCGCCGGCCTGTTCGGCTTCGTTGCCAGAAGCGGCCGCATCGAGTCGTTGGGAGTCGTCAACGCCTCGGTGCAAGCGCCCATAGGCCCCTTGGCCGGCGCCATTGCGGCCTCGTTGGACGGCCGGATCGTCGCCTGCTATTCCACCGGCAGCGTCTCGGCGCTCGAGTTTGCCGGGGGGCTCGTCGGAAGGACGATTGCCACGCTCTCGGGCGCGAAGGACGATGCGCGCATCATCGCCAGCTATTCGACGGCGGCGGTTTCCACGACGGGCACGGGCGGCAGCACCGGAAACGCGGGAGGATTGGTGGGCGGCCACAACAACGGCGCGATCGTCGCCAGCTACGCCGCCGGGCCGGTGACCGCGCAGTCGGGCCCCAACTATCTCGGGCCCCTGCCCGGCCACGGCCTGTCGGGCGGAGTCGCCACCGCCCGCTACTGGGTCGGCGTCGTGCGGGACAGCTACTGGGACATCCAGGTCACGGGCCAGACCTCCACCTACGCCACCAGCCAGGTCGGCGTCGACGGCGGCGACATCGGCACGGGCATCGTCACCATGGCCGGCGGCCAGACCACCGCGCAACTCCAATCGCCCACCGACTACGACGGCATCTACGCGAACTGGAACATCGACCTGGACGGCGACTACGAGGCGGACGATCCGTGGGACTTCGGCACCTCCAGCCAGTACCCGAGGCTGAAGTGGGGCGGCTTCGACCCGGCGCGGCAGTTCACCGTCCCGGAACCGGAGACGCCGGCGCCCGAGACGCCTGGCGTAGTCGATCTGGCACCGGAGTCGGTGTCCAGCCTGGCGGACCTGGCGCTGGACGTCGGCGCGGCGGTGCATCTGGACCTCGGCGCGGCGTTCCGGGACCCGGAGGGCGGCGCGCTGACCTACCGGGCGGAGAGTTCGCATCCGCGGGTGGCGTCGGCGACGCTGAGCGGCGGGATTCTGGCGGTGGCGGCGCTGCGTCCGGGCGAGGCGCGGGTGACGGCGACGGCGACGGACGCCGGCGGCCAGAGCGCGTCGCAGAGCTTCGCGGTGCGGGTGGGCACGGTGGTGTCGTTCGCCGCCGACGCCTCGGCGCCGGAGGGCGGCGCCATCCGCCTGGCGCTGCTGGCGAGCCGCCCGGCGCCGCGGCGGCTGGAGGTTCCCTACGTGCTGTCGCCGGCGGCCGAGGGGGCGTCGGCGGACGCCGCGGACCACGACGGCGGCGCCGGCGGCGTGGCGGTGTTCGAGGAAGGCGCGGAGCGGACGGAGATCGCCATCGGCGTCGTGGACGACGACGAGGTGGAGCCGGTTCGCGAGCGCTTCGTGGTCGTTCTGTCGGCGCCGGCGGCGGACGCCGGCTACGGCCTCGGGGCGAAGCCGAGCGCGCTGGCGACCATCGAGGAAGGGGTGTGCGACCGCGAGGCGGCGGTGCGCGACGCGCTGCGCGGGTCGCTGGCCTGCGAAGAGGTGGCGGACCTGTCGTCGCGGAGTTCGCTGCGTCTGGCGGGGGCGGGGGTTTCGCGGCTGCGGCCGGAGGACCTGCTGGGCCTGTCGGGGCTGCGGCTGCTGGACCTGTCGGGCAACGCACTGGCGGCGTGGCCGGGCGGGGCCTTGGAGATGCTGCCGAACCTGCGTTCGCTGCGTCTCGGCGGCAACCGCATCGGATCGCTGCCGGAGTCGCTGGGCGGACAGTCCCTGCTGGCGGATCTGCGCCTGCCGGGCAACGGCCTGTCGGTGGTGCCGCCGGGGGCGCTGGCGGGTCTATCCGGCCTGCGCCGCCTGGACCTGTCGGGCAACGCGCTGGAGGAACTGCCGGCGGGGATGTTCGAGGGTCTGGCGGCGCTGGACGAGGTTCGGCTGCAGGACAACCCGGGCGCGCCGTTCCTGCTGACGATGGAGCTGGTGCGCACGGACGCCGAGGCGTGGGCGCCGGGTCCGGCGTCCTTGGCGGCGCGGGTGCGCGAGGGGGCGCCGTTCCCGATGCAGGCGGCGCTGGCGGAACCGGAGGGAGTCGCGCTGTCGATTCCGGCGGGCGCGGTGCGCGGCGAACCGGCGACGGTGGAGCAGGACGGAGCGCCGCTGCTGCTGGCGCGGCTGTCCTCGGCGCCGGCGGTTCCCGACGCGGAGTGCGAGCAGGGCGAGCTGCTCCGCCCGTGCTTCGATGGGCTGGCGACCGCGGCGGGCGCGCCGCTGGCGCTGTTCAAGCGCCCGCCGACGGTGGCGGGTCTGGAGGCCCAGGCGCTGCAGTCGGGCGGCGACGACCTGCGCGTGGAGCTGTCGGAGCGCTTCGAGTCCGAGGACGCGCTGGCCTACGTCGCGGAGTCGTCGGACGAATCGGTGGCGCGGGTGCGGCTGCGCGACGGCGTGCTGATCGTCGAGGCGGTTGGCGAAGGCACGGCGACGGTGACGGTGGTGGCGACGGACGCCGACGGCCTGGCCGGCACGCTGCGCTTCGAGGTGCGCACGACGGAACTGCTGCGCAGCCCGTGGCGCGGCTGGCGCATCGTCCTGCTGGAGAGCGCCAGCGACGGCTAGCATTCCGTCATGATTCGAGAGCCGTTTCGGCTTGGTCCGGCGCCGGCCAATGCCCGTTGCCAACGTTCCGGTTCGTCCGCCAATTGGACGCCGAAGCAAGGCTTCGGAGGCAAGGCTTCGGAGGGAGGCGGGCTCGGGCGAGTTTTCGAGGAGGTCCGGGCGATTTCGGAATTCGCTGTGCGACATCGGCCATGTCCTTTTCCCCGCCGTCGGCGCGTGCCGCAGTGCCGGCATGGCCTCTTCGGATCGCCCCTTCAAGCTCGTCCACGCCAACCCGCGCATGGTGGAGGACGTGGTGCGCCTCGTCGCCCCGCAGTGGGTGGACCGCCTCGACTACGAGGCGCTGGTGGCGGTGGACAAGGAGTACGTCGCCCGCGAGTCCCCGCAAAGGCACTTGGTCAGACCTTCCCTAGCACTAGCGAGGCTTCGGGTTGGGTTTCGGTGGTTTGGTTGCGGATGAATTGACTTCGCGGCGACGCAGCCGCTATGCTCCACGCATGTTTCGACCGTGCGGGGTATGGCGCAGTCTGGCAGCGCACCTGCTTTGGGAGCAGGGTGTCGGGAGTTCAAATCTCTCTACCCCGACCAGATTCGTCCATGCGCCCGTAGCTCAACCGGAAAGAGCATCGGCCTTCTAAGCCGAGGGTTGAAGGTTCGAGTCCTTCCGGGCGTACCATGCACTCCGTTCGGATGCCCGCCCCATGCCGTCGGGTTGCTCGGCGCAACGACGTGGAACAAGCTTTTGGCGAGCTGTCCACAAGGTTGTAGAATAGGCGCTCGGCTGCCGTCGCGGTTGCCAATGGTGGATGTAGCTCAGTTGGTAGAGCTCCGGATTGTGGATCCGGCGGTCGTGGGTTCAAACCCCATCATCCACCCCAACATCCTGGCCGAAAGTCGACATGCAGGTATCGGTAAAGACAACAAGCGGTCTTGAGCGCGAAGTCAAGGTCGCCGTGCCGGCGGAATCCTTCGAGGCCAGGGTCGACGAGCGCATCAAGGCCACCGCCAACGACGCGCGGCTCCCCGGCTTCCGCCCCGGCAAGGTTCCCATGAAGGAAGTCCGCCGCCGCTTCGGCGCGGAACTGCGCCAGCAGGTTGCCACCGACATGCTGCAGTCCAGTTTCGCAGATGTCGTCCGGCAGGAGCGTCTCGCGCTGGCCAGCCAGGCGTTCATCAGCCTGGACAACATCGAACCCGGCGGAGACCTCGAGTACACCGCAACCTTCGAGGTGATGCCCACCGTTCAGCTGGCCGACTTGACGACGTTGCGAATCGGCAAGCCGGAAGCGGAAATCACCGAAGCGGACATCGACGAAACCGTGCAGACCATGCGCCAGCAGCGCATTGGCTGGCATGCGGTGGAGCGCGCCGCGCAGGAAGGCGACCGCGTGACCGTGGACTACACCGTGAAGGTTGCCGGCAAAGTCGTCGGCGAGCCCACCCGGGAGACTTTCGTCGTTGGCGACGAAAACAACCTGGACGAAGTGAACGGCGCTCTCGTCGGGCTGGCTGCCCATGAAAGCCGAGTGTTCCCCACCACGGTTTCCAAGGATGCGCTGGAAGATGCCGGTGACGAAGGCGACGGCGCGCAAGCCGCGGCGCCCGAGGCCGACAGCGACGGCTCGGACGACGCCGGCGGCGGTGGCGATCAAGACGCCGAACCCGCGGTTCCGGAAATCACGGCAGACGCCGTCGACGAGGCCCTTGCCGAACCGCCCCTCGCCGGCGAGCTCGAACCTCCCCAGCAAGACGACGATCCCGTTCCCGCGATCGCCGAGATCGTCGCTCATACGGTGGAAGAAGGCGTGCTGCCGGATCTCGACGACGAGTTCTTCGATTCGTTCGACGTCGACCACGAAGGAGATCGCCTCGCCAAGTTCCGCGAACAGGTGCGTGAGCGCATGCAAGTCGAACTCGACAACGCCACTCGCCACCTCATGCGTCGGCAAGTGCTCGACGTCCTCGTCGACGCACACGATTTCGAACTGCCGCAGGCCATGGTGACCGCCGAGTTGGCCGACCACGTAGGCCGAATGAAGCGCTTGATCGGAGACATCGACGAAGCCCTGTTCGCCCAGGCGTTCAGGCCGAAGGCGGAAGAAAACGTGCGCGCCAGGCTGACGCTGCAGCAAGTCATCCTGCACGCGGACATCAAACCCGACGATCAACGGGTGCGCACCCGCATCGAAGAAATCGCCAGCGCCTACGAAGAAGCCGCAGAGGTTCGGCGCTGGCTGTACGGCAACGAAGAGCAGCTACGGCGCGTGGAAAACTCGGTCGCGGAGCAA
Source organism: Candidatus Azotimanducaceae bacterium (assembly GCA_965199875.1). Taxonomy (GTDB): domain Bacteria; phylum Pseudomonadota; class Gammaproteobacteria; order Pseudomonadales; family Azotimanducaceae; genus VXYL01. The sequence goes on from OZ241346.1 coordinate 3,115,016, forward strand.
CAAGCCGTGGAGCATGTGCTTTCCCAGGCCAACGCCATCCCCGTGGAGTTGTCCTACGAGCAAGTCGTCGCCGGCGTCCTTCCGGAGCTGCCTGCGGAGGAGGCCGACGCGCCGGTCCAAGCAGAACAAGCAGAAGAAGCCGCCTTGCCGACGCAGCCCGCGGTAGAAGCGTTGTCGCCCATGCAAGAATCCGACGACGGCGCGCAAGGCGGCGAGCCCGCCTCCGTCGAGACCGCCGACGCCGGCAAGACCACCGGCATCCGCGGGCGCCTGCGCCGCTTCTTCGGCACCAGGAAAGATTGACACAAGACCGCCGCAAGGAGCACACCGTTGAACCACAGCTTCCCGCCGCCCGTCCGCCACGACTTCGGCAGCACCAGCTTTCAGCCGCAGGGCCTCGGCCTCGTGCCGATGGTGGTCGAACAGAGCGCGCGTGGCGAACGCGCCTACGACATCTATTCGCGCCTGCTCAGCAATCGCATCGTCTTTCTGGTCGGCCCGGTGGAGGACCAGGTGGCAAGCCTGGCGATCGCCCAGCTTCTGTACCTGGCTTCGGAAAACGCCGACGCGGACATCCACCTGTACATCAACTCGCCGGGCGGCGCCGTCTCTTCCGGCTTGTCGATCTACGACACCATGCAGCTAGTGAACTGCGACATTGCCACCTGGTGCATCGGCCAAGCCGCCAGCATGGGGTCGTTTCTGCTCGCCGCCGGCACCAAGGGCAAACGCTACGCGCTGCCCAACTCGCGCATGATGCTGCATCAGCCGAGCGGCGGCTCCCGGGGCGTTGCCGCGGACATCGAGATCCAGGCGCGCGAGATACTGGCCATGCGCGAGCAGCTGAACGGCATTCTGGCCAAGCACACCGGGCAGACGGTGGAGCGCATCAGCGCGGACACGGACCGGGACCACTGGATGAGCCCGGAGGACGCCGTCAAGTACGGCTTGGTGGACACCGTCAAATATCCAGAAGACGGCAAAGCGGCGGGATAGCTCGGCAGGTCCGCCGAGCCGCCCCCTGGTCGACCTCCTTGGCGGCTACCAGTTGTTGAAGGCGCCGTCCCGGCGGCGCAGCTGCGGCGGCCAGCCGTTCAGCGGCGCCGGACGCTGCTCGGCGAGCTCCGCATTGAACTCGACGCCAAGACCAGGCACGTCCTGGCAGGCCGCGTAGCCCTCCTGCCAGGCCACCTGCTGCGGAAAAAGGTCCGTGTCGAAGGTGCCCGGCGCTCTTGGCATCTCCTGCACGCCGACATTGGTGGAGGCCATGCACAGCGCCACCCCGGCCGCCGCGCTCACCGGCCCCAGGGGATTGTGCGGCACGATGTCGATGTAGTGCGTCTCGCACCAGTGGGTGATCTTCAGCGCTTCGGTCAGGCCGCCGGCGATGCACAGATCGATGCGGGCGTAGTTGATCAGTTCTTCCTCCACCGCTTGCCGGAACGACCACTTGCTGGCCCACTGCTCGCCGGCGGCAATCGGCACGCCGACATGCCGCGCCAGGCTGCGATAGCTGGCGGGATTTTCCGAGCGCAGCGGATCTTCGATGAAGAACGGCCGGTACGGCTCCAGGCGCCGGCACAGCTCGATCGTCCGGGCGACGTCCAGACGGGTGTGGACGTCGAGACACAGGCCGATTTCGCCCCCTACGGCCTCGCGCACCGCGGCCATGTCCAGAACCGCCGCCGGCACGGCTTCCGCCGGCTCGATCACGTCCGGCTCGCCGCCGGCTTCCTGCGCCGTCGGCAGGTGCCAGCGCAGGAACTTCCAGCCTTCGGCCACCGCTTGCTGGCAGTTCGCAACCAGCTCGGCACGGCTTGAACCTTGCGCATGCGGATAGCACGCCACTTTCTCGCGCACCGGCCCGCCAAGCAGCTTGTACACCGGCAGGGACACCGCTTTGCCCTTGATGTCCCACAGCGCGATGTCGATGGCGCTGATGGCGCAGCAGTACACCTTGTCGGCGGGAAAGAAGCCGCCGCGGAACATGCGCTGCCACAGGCGTTCGGTAGCGAACGGATCCTCGCCGACGGCGACTTCCGCCAGATGCTTGACGGCCTGGTCGACGGCGCCGCCCCAGTTGCCGATGCCAACCTCGCCGAGGCCGTGGATGCCGGCATCGGTTTCCACTTTGACGATGAAGTACTTGCGCCGCTCGCCGTAGCAGCAGTACGTCTTGATGTCGGTGATTTTCACTGCGCCCCTACACGGCCCAGCCGTTCCAGATGTTGTCGGCGGTGGCCGGCACGTCTTCGCGGAAGTTGCGCGTATCCACCCACCACTGGTACTTCTCGCCAGGGCCGTATTCGTCGTCGTCGAAGTAGCGCAGGCCAGCGCGCCCGTAGTCGCAGGGCACCACCAGACGCACGCAGGGCCGGCTGGCCGGGGCTTCCGCCGAGTGGTTGACGCCAGCGGAGTGCAGCACGCGCGGGTGCCAGAACACCACGTCGCCGGCGTGGCCCGTGATCTCCACCGGCGCGATGTCGCGCAGGGCGCCGTCCCGGGCCAGGCGAAAGCCCTCGCCCCGGGACGCCGAAATCCTGCCGCCGTGTACCGTGTCCCAGTGCGGATGCAGGCGGTGGTGAGAACCGGGCCACAACGTGAAGCCGCCGCAGCGCGGCCTGATGTCGCTGGCCAGCACCATGGCCGACAGCTGCGCGGCCATGTAGTCGGCGTGGGGGCCGAGGCCAGCGGCCGCCGCCGGCGGCTTCGGCAGCACGGCGTAGACGCCGCGCACCCGCCGCGCTGGCCGGATCGGCCCGCCAAGAAAGGCGCTGGCCACGGCGAGCATGTTCGGATGGTTGGCGATGCGCTGCACCAGGAACGGCTCGGTGCCGATGCCGCCCTGGCCGGGCGAGCGCATCTTCCAGTTGCCGTGGTGCAGCCGCCCGACCCGGGGAACTGCCTCTTCCGGCCAGCGGCCCTTGCCCTCCCAGGCGTCGATCCAAGTCTGCGCGTCGCCGCGGCGCAGCACGCCCCGGGGAACATGATTCCAAAGGGCGTCGGCGACCTGCGCGAAGACATCCGCGTCGTCGATCAGCGCGCGCTTGACGATGAAGCCATGCTCCTTGAAGTGGGCGATCTCGCCGCTGGACAGCCCGGGCCCCTTGCTGGCGCAGTCCGGGTCCGCGAACACCGCTGGCGGGCGAACGGCGACGTCCTCGGCCTTCGGCTGGCCGCTCAAGTGGCCGACGTTGTACTCGGTGTAGTCCATCGCATCAGTCCCTCTTGCAGGCAGGTGGCCACGAGTTGCCCTTGGCGAGTATAGAACCGCCCGCTGGCCAGCCCGCGACCGCCGCCGGTGGCCTCGACGGTCTGCGCGAACAGCAGCCACTCGTCCGCCCTCGCGTGGCGCTGGAACCACATGGCGTGGTCCAGGCTGGTGCCGCCGAAGCCGGCGTCCTGCCAGCGCATCCCCAACGGCAGCGGCACGTGATCGACCAGCGTGGTGTCGGACAGATACGCCAGGGCAGCCTGATGCAGGGCCTCGGAGTCGCCCAGCTCGTCGACCACGCGCATCCACATCAGCTGGGTTTCCGTCACCGGTTCGCCGCGCGGGGCATCGGGCGGATTGATGTAGCGGATGTCCACCGGGCGCGCCGAGCCGTACCAGGCGTCGTCGCCGGTCTGCGCCATCGTGAAGTCGTCGTAGCGGTACTCCACTTGCTCCGGCGGCGGCACCTCCGGCATCGCCGAGCCGACGTACTCGGGCGTTTCTTCCGGCACCTGGAAGGACGCCAGCAGGCGAAAGAGTTCCTTGTCCCGCTGCTCCGCAACCACCTGTCGGGAGGAGAACGAGCGCCCGTCGCGAACGGCCTCCACCTTCAGCAGCAGCGGCCGATCCACGTTGCCCGGGCGCAGGAAGTAGCCATGCAGCGAGTTGACCCGCCGATCCGCCGAGACGGTGCGTTGCGCGGCATCCAGACACTGCGCCAGAAACTGCCCGCCGAACATCCGCTCGCCCTTGTCCGGCGACGCTGGCGCGACGAACGCGCAGTCGCCGGCTGGCTGCAGCTGCATCAGTTGGGAGAACATGAGCCGCAGTGTGCTCGCCAGGGAACCGCGGCGCAAGCCGGAAGGACGAGCTGACGCCCTGCTGCCGCGCTGCCGCACAAAGGCTTGCAGTGCGGCGGGGCGATGCCTACAATCCCGCGCCCACTGTCCGAAGGGCGGCGGCGAAGTCGAGGAGAAACGCTTAAGTCATGGCGACGATCAGCCAACTGGTACGCAAGCCGCGCAAGCGCCGGGTTGCCAAGAACACCGTGCCGGCGCTGCAACGCAGTCCGCAGAAGCGCGGCACCTGCACCCGCGTCTACACCACCACGCCGAAGAAGCCGAACTCGGCGCTGCGCAAGGTCTGTCGGGTGCGGCTCACCAACGGCTACGAGGTGAACTCCTACATCGGCGGCGAAGGCCACAACCTGCAGGAACACTCGGTGGTGCTGATTCGCGGCGGCCGGGTCCGGGACCTGCCGGGCGTGCGCTACCACACCATCCGCGGGACTCTCGACACCGCCGGCGTCGCCGACCGCAAGCAGCGCCGCTCCAAGTACGGCGCCAAGAAGCCCAAATAGGCGCACTGTCCATGTAGCCTCTCGCAACTCCTTAACGAGAACCCGAAGTAAGGCCGACCCGCGCCGCGTCCGTGGCGTCCAACCAAGTGGTCGGGAACACCTGAAGCCAAAGCGCCGCTCGAACCGACCTTTCGCGGCGCCAACGAGGAGAATCCACAGCCATGCCAAGACGCCGAGTGGTCGCCAAGCGCGAGATCCTGCCGGATCCGAAGTACGGCCATCAGACCGTGGCGAAGTTCATCAACCACGTGATGGTGAACGGCAAGAAGTCCGTTGCCGAACGCATCGTCTACGGTGCGCTGACGCACATCGAAGAGCGGGATCGCCGAGATCCCGTCGAAACGTTCGAGAAGGCGCTGGAGTCCGTGGCGCCGATGGTGGAGGTGAAGTCCCGAAGGGTCGGCGGCGCCACCTACCAGGTGCCGGTGGAGGTGCGTCCGAGCCGACGCCAGGCGCTGGCCATGCGCTGGCTGGTGGACAGCGCCCGGGCGCGCAGCGAGAAGTCCATGGCCGGGCGCTTGGCCGGGGAACTGCTCGACGCCGCCGAAGGCCGCGGCAGCGCCGTTCGCAAACGCGAGGAAACCCATCGCATGGCGGAAGCCAACCGGGCGTTCTCGCACTACCGCTTCTAAGCCGCCACCGCCTCGCACAGGCCACCGGCGTTCGCCAACGAACGCCACACCAGGAGTTTACGCAATGGCCCGCAGCACCCCCATTGGCCGCTATCGCAACATCGGCATCGTCGCCCACGTCGATGCCGGCAAGACCACCACCACCGAGCGGGTGCTGTTCTACACTGGCCTGTCGCACAAGATCGGCGAAGTCCACGACGGCGCCGCGGTGATGGACTGGATGGAGCAGGAGCAGGAGCGCGGCATCACCATCACCTCGGCGGCCACCACCTGCTTCTGGCGCGGCATGAACGCGCAGTACCAGCAGCATCGCATCAACATCATCGACACCCCCGGCCACGTCGACTTCACCATCGAAGTGGAACGCTCGCTGCGCGTGCTCGACGGCGCGGTGGTGGTGTTCTGCGGCACCTCGGGCGTCGAGCCGCAGTCCGAGACGGTCTGGCGGCAGGCCAATCGCTACGAAGTGCCGCGCATCGTCTTCGTCAACAAGATGGACCGCGCCGGCGCGGACTTCCCGCGCGTGGTCGAGCAGATTCGCGAGCGCCTCGGTTCGACGCCGGTGCCGATACAGCTGGCCATCGGCGCCGAGGAGAACTTCCGCGGCGTCGTCGATCTGGTGCGCATGCAGGCCATCTACTGGAACGAGGACGACCAGGGCCTCACCTATCGGGCGGAAGACATCCCCGAGGAGCTGCGCGCCGAGGCCGAACACTGGCGCGAGCAGCTGGTCGAGATTGCCGCGGAAGCCAACGAAGAGCTGATGGAGAAGTACGTCGACGACAGCGAACTCAGCGACGACGAAATACGCCAGGGGATTCGCGCCCGCACCTTGGCGAACGAGATCGTCCCCGCGCTGTGCGGCTCGGCGTTCAAGAACAAGGGCGTGCAGGCGATGCTCGACGCGGTGATCGACTACCTGCCCGCGCCCACCGAGGTGAAGGCCATCGAAGGCGTGCTGGACGACGGCGAAACCCGCGCGAATCGGCACTCGGACGACGACGAGCCCTTCTCGGCGCTGGCGTTCAAGGTGGCGACGGACCCCTACGTCGGCACGCTGACCTTCTTCCGCGTCTATTCCGGCGTGCTGAACTCCGGCGACCAGGTGGTCAACGCCACCCGCGACCGGCGCGAGCGGATCGGCCGCATGGTGCAGATGCACTCGAAGGAGCGCAACGAGATCAAAGAAGTGAGGGCCGGCGACATCGCCGCCGCCATCGGCCTGAAGGACACCACCACCGGCGACACGCTGTGCGCCGGCGACAGCCGCATCACTCTGGAGCGCATGGACTTCCCGGACCCGGTGATCTCCGTCGCGGTGGAGCCGAAGTCGGTGGCGGATCAAGAGAAGATGTCCACCGCGCTGGGCAAGCTGGCGCAGGAGGATCCGTCCTTCTCGGTCGCCACGGACGACGAGTCCGGCCAGACCATCATCTCCGGCATGGGCGAACTGCACCTCGACATCCTGGTGGATCGCATGCGCCGGGAGTTCGGCGTGGAAGCCAACATCGGCAAGCCGCAGGTGGCGTATCGCGAGACCATCCGCGACAGCGTCGACCACGAAGCCAAGTACATCCGCCAGACCGGCGGTCGCGGCCAGTACGGCCACATCTGGGTGAAGCTCGAACCCACCTACGGCGAAGAAGACGCGCCGAACTTCGAGTTCGTCGACCAGATCGTCGGCGGCGTGGTGCCGAGGGAGTACATTCCCGCCGTCGCCAAGGGCTTGGAAGAGCAGATGGACAACGGCGTGCTGGCCGGCTATCCGCTCATCAACGTGCGCGCGACGCTGCACGACGGCTCCTTCCACGAGGTGGATTCCAGCGAGATGGCGTTCAAGATCGCCGGCTCCATGGCCATGCGCGAGGGCGCGCTGCGCGCCAATCCGGTGCTGCTCGAGCCGATCATGGCGGTGGAAGTGGTCACGCCGGAAGACTACATGGGCGACGTCGTGGGCGACCTGAACCGTCGCCGAGGTCTGATCGACGGCATGGACGAGAATCCGGCCGGAAAGATCATCCGCGCCTCCGTGCCGCTGGCCGAGATGTTCGGCTATTCGACGGACTTGCGCTCGGCCACCCAGGGCCGGGCCACGTTCACCATGGAGTTCGCCCGCTACGCCGAAGTGCCGGACAACATCGCCGCCGGCATCATCAAGAGGTCGTAAGCGGGTGCAAGGCAGTCGCGGAACCGCAACCGTTGGCTGGCGATTCGCGGTGGCAGGTTCGAGGCGAGAGTGTTACATTTTGTTTCAACCCGGCGGGGCGCTCTGAACAACAGCTGCGCGCACACGCCGTTTAGCAGGCCGAAGGAGGAAGAAATGGAAAGGTCAACGCCCAAGCGGGCAGGCTGCGCCATGCGCCGGTGGGGCGCCGGCGCACTGCTGGCAATGTTCGCCGCCGCGCCCTACGCCCAGGAAAGCCAGCCGGGCGAAGAGAACGCCGACGACGCGGCGAGCGACGTCGAGACGGCGGAAGTCCTGGTCGTCACCGGCTCGCGCATCGTTCGCGCCAACCTGGTGAGTTCCAGCCCGGTAACCCAGGTCGAGGCAGAAGAACTGCTGTTCCAGGGCACGGTGCGCGTGGAGGACATGGCGCGCACGCTGCCCCAAGTCTATTCCGATCAGAACTCCAGCCAGTCCAACGGCGCCACCGGCACGGCGACGCTGAATCTGCGCAACCTGGGCCGGGACCGCACGCTGGTGCTGATCAACGGGCGGCGATTGCCGGTCGGCTCGCCGTTGCAGGCCGGCGGCGCCGACATCAACCAGATCCCGGGCGCTTTGATCCGCGGCGTCGAGGTGCTCACCGGCGGCGCTTCCGCAACCTACGGCTCGGACGCGGTGGCTGGCGTGGTCAACTTCCTGATGAAGGACAACTTCGAGGGCTTCCGCTTCGACTACCAGTACAGCGGCTACTCCCACGACAACGACGCCAGCGAGTGGCAGCAGATCGTCAGGAGACACGGCTATCCGGTCGCGGACGGCAACGTCACCGACGGCGAAATGTCCTACGCATCGGTGCTCTTCGGCGGCAACTTCGACAACGGCCGCGGCAACGTCACCGCCTACGGCACCTACCGCGACATCGGCTCCGTTCTGCAAAGCGGGCGCGACTACAGTTCCTGCGCCTTGAGCGACGACACCAAGCGCTGCTTCGGGTCGTCCACCATTCCCCAGGGCCGCTTCACCAACTTCGGCGCTGGCGGACTGCCGGCGGTGGACTTCATCGTCGCCGGCGACCAGTTCGTGCCGCGCTCGGGCGAGACCTTCAACTACGGCCCGCTCAACTACTACCAGCGTCCGGACGAGCAGTACTCGATGGGCGCCTTCGCCCGCTACGACCTCGACGAGCGCGCCGAGGCGTACGCCGAGCTCATGTACATGGACGACCACACGGTGTCCCAGATCGCTCCCTCCGGCGCGTTCTTCGTCACCGACTCGATCAGCTGCGCCAATCCGCTGATGACCGAGCAGCAGTTCCAAGCGGTATGCGGCGATGTCGGCCTGACCAGGGAAGACAGGCGAAGCTCCTTCTGGATCGGTCGGCGCAACGTGGAAGGGGGCAACCGCCAGCAGGACCTCCGCCACACCACCTTCCGAGCCGTGCTGGGCGCCAGGGGCGAGCTGAACGCCAGCTGGCGCTACGACGCTTCCTTCACCAAGTCCGAAGTCAGCATGGAGAACACCTACCTGAACGACCTCGGCACCACGAAGATACGCCGGGCGCTCGACGCGGTGCGCGACGACGACGGCCAGATCGTCTGCCGATCGGTGGTCGACGGTTCCGACCCGAACTGCGTGCCGTGGAACATCTTCCGCGAAGGCGGGGTGACCCAGGCCGCACTGGACTACATCGTGCTGCCGCTGTTCGCCCGCGGCACCACCGATTCGCTGGTGCTGTCCGCCTACGTCGAGGGCGACTTGACCGAGTACGGCTTGATCTCGCCAGCGGCGGACAGCGGCGTCGCCGTGGTGGTCGGGTGGGAGACCCGGCAGGAGAACATGGACTTCATTCCCGACGAAGGCTTCCGCAACGGCGAAGGCGCCGGCCAGGGCGGTGCCACCGAAGCCGTCGGCGGCGGCTACGACGTCGACGAACTGTTCTTCGAGACCAACATCCCGCTGGTGGAAGGCCGCCCCTACGCCCAGGAGCTGACCCTCGACCTGGCCTACCGCTACTCGGACTACGACTACGGCGTCACCGCCAATACCTTCGGCATCCGCAGCGGCTGGGCGCTCAACTACGACATCAAGATGCGCGCCAGCTACCAGAAGGCCATTCGCGGCGCCAACGTGCGCGAGCTGTTCCAGCCCCAGGGCTTCAATCTGTTCGACATGACCGGCGACCCATGCGGCGGGCCGGTTACCAACGGCCGCACCGCGGAAGGCCGCACCTTCGAGGAATGCGCCCGCAGCGGCGTCACCCAGGCGCAGTTCGGCAACGTTCCCCACTCGCCCGCCGGCCAGTACAACTTCCTGCAAGGCGGCAACCCGAACCTCGAGCCGGAAGAAGCAGCCACGTGGTCGGTGGGGATGGTGTGGTCGCCGTCCCAGGTGGACGGCCTGACGCTGTCCCTCGACTACTGGCAGATCCGCATCGAGGAGGGCATCAGCAACATCACGCCGGAGTTCATCCTCACCCAGTGCCTGGACGGCAACCTGGAGCAGTGCCGAAGCGTCAAGCGCGGCGCCCCCGGCGACCTGTGGATCGGCTCCAACGTGGATTCGAGCGGCCACATCGTCGCGCTGCAGGACAATCTGGCCATTGAGGAAGTGCGCGGCTACGACCTGGTGGCGGACTACTCCTTCAGCGTCGGCGACTACGGCGCGGTCAGCATCGCCAACGTGACTTCCTTCATCGACACCTGGGATCAGCAAGAGCTGGCCAGCGCGCCGGTGGTCAGCTGCGCCGGCACCTGGGGGGCGCTGTGCGGCTATCCCACGCCGGACGTCCGCAACAAGCTGCGCGCCATCTGGACGACGCCTTGGAACTTGTCCTTGACGGCCATGTGGCGCTTCTTGAGCGAGGTGGACGACCGGAACGAGACGAACATCGACCTGGACGCCACCTCGTACCTGGATGCCTCCGGCATCTGGGACGTGCGCCCGAACCTTCAGCTGCGCGCTGGCGTCAGCAACCTGATGGACGTCGACCCGCCCATCGCCGGCAACGGCGCCGGGCCGTCCATCGCCGGCAACGGCAACACCTTCCCCGGCATGTACGACGCGCTCGGCCGCTACTGGTTCGTTGCCGCCGGCGTCCAGTTCTAGCCGGTTGCCAAGCGCCAGGCTGCGGATCCGGCCGTTCGCTTCGACGGTCGGATCCGCGCAGTCGCAACCACCGCGCAACCCGAAAACACCGTTGTAACTCGCCGTTGACATGCGTAGTATGCGCCGTCCGCCTTCCCAAGACGCCGTTCCCCTTTGGCCGCGTGTTTCCGCCATCGGGCGTCGTTCGGGTGGCTGGCGTTTGAATATGGAGACCAACAGTGGCTGACAATCAGCGCATCCGCATCCGCCTGAAGGCGTTCGATCACCGCTTGATCGACGTCTCGACGGAAGAGATCGTCGACACCGCCAAGCGCACGGGCGCCCAGGTGCGCGGGCCGATTCCCCTGCCGACGCGGAAGGAACGCTATACGGTGCTGATCTCGCCGTTTGTGAACAAGGACGCCAGGGACCAGTACGAAATACGCACGCACAAGCGGCTGCTGGACATCCTTCAGCCCACCGAGAGAACCGTCGATGCGCTGATGAAGCTCGATCTCGCGGCCGGCGTCGACGTCCAGATAAGCCTGAACTAGCCAAACGGTTGCAGCAGACATGGCCATCGGCGTCATCGGCACCAAGAGCGGCATGACCCGCGTGTTCACGGACGAAGGGGAGTCGATCCCCGTCACCGTGATCGTCGCCGAGCCGAATCGGGTGACCCAGGTGAAGACGCAGGCCACGGACGGCTACAACGCCGTCCAGGTCACCGTCGGCAGCCGCAGGTCCGGCCGGGTGACGCGACCGATGGCCGGCCACTTCGCCAAGGCCCGAACCGGCCCCGGGCGCGGCCTTTGGGAGTTCCGCCTCGACGACGAACCCGGCGACGAGCTGGCACTCGGCACCGAACTGGGCGTCGATCAGTTCGAGAAGGGGCAGGTGGTCGACGTGGCTGGCGTGTCCAAGGGCAAGGGCTACGCCGGCACCATCAAGCGCTGGAACTTCCGCAGCCAGGACGACTCCCACGGCAACTCCGTTTCCCACCGCGCTCCCGGCTCCATCGGCCAATGTCAAACCCCAGGCCGCGTCTTCAAGGGCAAGAAAATGGCCGGGCACATGGGCAATCGCCGCGTCACCGTGCAAAACCTCACCGTCGTCGACATCCTTCCCGAAAGCAATCTGCTCCTGATCCGGGGCGCCGTGCCAGGCGCTCCAGGGGGCGACGTCTGCGTGCGTCCCGCGGTGAAGGGTGACGCGCCATGAGCATTGCCGTGGCCTTGGCGGTGCCGAACGACCAGCCAGCCAACGCCGAAGGACCCCAGGCCGAGCCGGTGGACAGCGCCCAGAGCGACGTCCCGGGTGCCGAAGCCGCACGCGCGGTGGAGGTCGCCGACGCGGTACCCGCCCAGCATGTGGACGTCTCCGAAGCCGCCTTCGGCCAAGCGTTCAACGAGGCCCTGGTGCATCAGGCGGTGGTGGCCTACCTGGCCGGGGGCCGACAGGGCACCAAGGCGCAGAAGTCCCGCGCCGACGCGCGCGGCGGCGGACGCAAACCCTGGCGGCAGAAGGGCAGCGGTCGCGCTCGCGCCGGTTCCATTCGCAGTCCGCTGTGGCGCGGCGGCGGCCGCACCTTCGCGGCGCGACCGAAGAGCCATGCGCTGAAGCTGAACCGCAAGATGTACCGAGGCGCGATGCGCTGTATTCTCTCCGAGCTCATCCGCCAGAACCGCCTGCAAGCCATCTCTTCGTCCTTTCTCTCCCTGCCCTCTCCCAAGACCAAGTCCCTTGTCGAAAAGCTCGATCCGCTCCTTGCCAGCGGCGAACGGCGCAACTTGCTGCTGGTGGGCACGCAAATCAGCCGCAACCTGTACCTGGCGTCGAGAAATCTGCGCGGCGTCGAGGTATGCGACGTGGAAGCGGCAAACCCCGTACACCTCATCGGCCACGACCAGATTCTGATGACGGTGGACGCGCTGAAGGCGTTCGAGGAGCGTCTGGCATGAACCAGGAACGCCTCTACACCGTGCTGGTCGAGCCGCACATCACCGAGAAAGCCACCAATCTGGGCGACCAGAGCAACCACTACGCCTTCAAGGTGGCCCGCGACGCCACCAAGCGGGAGATCAAGACCGCCGTGGAAACGCTGTTCAACGTCACCGTGGAACACGTCACCACGCTGAACGTGAAAGGCAAGGTGAAGAGGAACTTCCGCGGCGTCACGTCGCGCTTCAAGAGCTGGAAGAAGGCCTACGTTCGGCTCGCCGCCGACGACATCCTCGACTACACGTCGATCGAGAAGAATTAGGGGGCGGAGGCCGTGGCAGTCGTCAAAACCAAGCCGACCTCCCCCGGCCGGCGCTTCGTCGTCAAGGTCGTCGATCCGACGCTGCACAAGGGCACGCCGTACAAGCCCCTGGTCGAGAAGCAGTCGAACACCGGCGGGCGCAATACCGCCGGCCGCATTACCACCCGGCACCGCGGCGGCGGCCACAAGCAGCACTACCGGCGCATCGACTTTCGCCGCAACAAGGACGGCATCAAGGCCGTCGTGGCGCGTTTGGAGTACGACCCGAACCGCACCGCCAACATCGCGCTGCTGAAGTACGCCGATGGCGAATACCGCTACGTCGTTGCGCCGCGAGGCGTTGCCGCTGGCGACGAACTGATGTCCGGCGCCACGGCGCCGATTCGCCCGGGCAACGCCATGCCGCTGCGCAACCTGCCGGTGGGCAGCGTCATCCACTGCGTGGAGCTGAAGCCGGGCAAAGGCGCACAGCTGGCGCGCAGCGCCGGCACGTCCTGCCAGCTGGTTGCCCGGGAAGGCAGCTACGCGACGCTGCGGCTGCGTTCCGGCGAGATGCGCCGGGTACACGTGGAGTGCCGCGCGACGCTTGGCGAAGTGGGCAACAGCGAGCACAACCTGCGTTCCCTGGGCAAGGCCGGCGCCAAGCGCTGGCGCGGCGTGCGCCCGACGGTGCGCGGCGTGGCCATGAATCCGGTGGACCATCCCCACGGCGGCGGCGAGGGCAAGTCCTCCGGCGGACGGCATCCCGTGTCGCCGACCGGCGTTCCCACCAAGGGCTTCAAGACGCGCCGGAACAAGAGCACGGACAAACTCATCGTGCGCCGGCGCGGCGCCAGGAGGTAGCCAACCTTGCCGAGAGCGCTACGCAAAGGCCCGTTCGTCGACTTGCACCTGATGCGCAAGGTGAACGAAGCGGCCGCCAACAACGACCGACGCCCCATTCGCACCTGGTCGCGCCGCTCCATGATCGTGCCCGACATGGTCGGCTTGACGATCTCCGTCCACAACGGCCGAGCGCACGTGCCGGTGTTCGTCTCGGAAGACATGGTCGGGCACAAGCTCGGCGAGTTCGCGCCGACGCGCACCTACCGCGGGCACGACGCCGACCGCAAGGCGCGGCGGTAGCGCCAGGCGGCAGGGAAGAGCGACGCCATGCAAGTCAGCGCCACGGCCAAGCGGCTGCGCATCTCGCCGCGCAAACTGCGCCTGGTGGCGGATCAAGTGCGCGGCAAAGGCGTCGAAGATGCCTTGAGCATCCTCGGCTACAGCACCCGCAAGGGCGCGCCGCTGATCCGCAAGGTGCTGAACTCCGCCATTGCCAATGCCGAGAACAACGAAGGCGCCGACGTCGACGAACTGGCGATTGCCAGCATCTACGTCGATGGCGGCGTCACCGTCAAACGCATCCGACCGCGCGCCAGAGGGCGGGCGGATCGCATACTCAAACGCACCAGCCACGTCACCGTAACGGTTACCGACGAGGCCTGAAGGAGCTGGTTGAACGATGGGTCAGAAAGTCAGCCCGACCGGCATGCGCCTTGGCATCGTCAAGGACCACACCTCGGTGTGGTATGCCGGCAAGAAGGACTACGCCAACTACCTGCTGAGCGATCTCGAAGTGCGCCGGCACATCGCCACCCGCCTGGCGCAGGCCTCGGTGAGCCGCATCGACATCGAGCGCCCGGCGCAGACCGCGCGCATCACCATCCACACCGCCCGCCCCGGCATCGTCATCGGCAAGAAGGGCGAAGACGTCGACCGGCTGCGCGTCGAACTGGCGCGCAAGATGGGCGTGCCGGTGCACATCAACGTGGAGGAGATCCGCAAGCCCGAAGTGGACGCCCTGCTGGTGGCGCAGAACGTCGCCCAGCAGCTGGAGCGTCGCGTACGGCACCAGCGCGCCATGCGCCGAGTGATGCAGAACGCCATGCGCCTCGGCGCCGAGGGCATCAAAGTGCGCGTCGCGGGACGCCTCAACGGCGCCGAAATCGCCCGCGACGAGGTCTATGCCGAAGGTCGCGTGCCGCTGCACACGCTGCGTGCCGACATCGACTACGCCACCGCCGAGGCGAAGACGACCTACGGCGTCATCGGCGTCAAGGTGTGGATCTTCAAGGGCGAGGTGCTGGGCACCGAAGACCAGGGAGAGAACGCCTAAGGCGTCGGCGCCCGACCTGCGCCAGCCTTGCCGAAGGCGGCAGGCAGCAGGTCGTCAAACGGAGAGCAAGCAAGTGCTGCAACCCAAACGAACCAAGTTTCGCAAGCTGCAGAAGGGCCGCAACCGCGGCTTGGCGTCCCGCGGCAATCGCGTCAGCTTCGGCGAATACGGCTTGAAGGCAACCGGTCGAGGCCGCCTGACGGCACGGCAGATCGAAGCCGGACGCCGGGCGATGACCCGCCACGTGCGACGCGGCGGCAAAGTGTGGATTCGCGTGTTCCCGGACAAGCCGATCACCAAGAAACCGCTGGAAGTGCGCCAAGGCAAGGGCAAGGGCAGCGTCGAGTACTGGGTGGCGCAAATTCAACCGGGGCGCGTTCTCTACGAAATGGAAGGCGTTGCCGAGGACGTCGCCCGCCAAGCCCTGGCCCTCGCGGCCGCCAAGCTGCCCTTCCCAACGACTTTCGTCAAGCGGGCCATCGTCTAGGCGCGCCCTGCGGGCGCGTTCGAGTTTGCCCCGCAAACTCCGTGCCTGCTGCCCGCAACGCCGCGCTCGGCCGGCAAGCCAGCCGTCACGGCTCGTCGTCTTGCCGCCATTGACAGCCGCAAGCGCGACGCTAAGATAGGCGGCACTGACCTCTCGGGTGTTTAGCTCAGTTGGGAGAGCGACGGCCTTACAAGCCGTAGGTCGCAGGTTCAAGCCCTGCAACACCCACCACGGAGCGGTAGTTCAGCTGGTTAGAATACCGGCCTGTCACGTCGGTGGTCGCGGGTTCGAGTCCCGTCCGCTCCGCCACAAACGCCCGTCGTCGGCGCTAAGTCGCGCCTCCTTCGGCGGCCCTTGCGGCCCTTCGTCTTCGCTGAACGCCGGCGGGCGTTCGTATAAACTTCGCGCCTTCGCGCAACACCAACCAAACGTGCGTCCATGACCAGCGAGCGCTACGATCCGCAAGCCGTTGAAGCGAAATGGCAGGCGGAGTGGGAGCGGCGAGGCACCAACGCCTGGACGGAAGAACAGCTCCGCAACGCCGAAAACCCCTACTACAACCTGATGATGTTCCCCTACCCCTCGGCGGAAGGGCTGCACATCGGCAACCTCTACGCCTATACCGGCGCGGACGTCAACGGCCGCTACTGGCGGCTGATGGGCAGGGACGTGTTCCAGCCGATGGGCTTCGACGCGTTCGGCATTCATTCGGAGAACTACGCCCTCAAGGTCGGCAAGAACCCCAACGACCTGATTCCCGCCAGCATCGCCAACTTCACCCGCGTGCTGAAGCGCTTCGGCGGCATGTTCGACTGGAACCACACCGTGGACTCCACCAGCCCGAGCTACTACAAGTGGACGCAGTGGGTGTTCCTGAAGCTCCTCGAGGGCGGCTTGGTGGAGCGTCGCCAGGCGCCGGTGAACTGGTGCCCCTCGTGCAAGACGGTGCTCGCCAACGAGCAGGTGATCAGCGGCCTGTGCGAGCGCTGCGACGCGGCGGTGGAGCAGCGCGAGCTGCCGCAGTGGTTCTTCAAGATCACCGCCTACGCGGCGCGGCTCCTGGACAACCTGGAGCGCATCGACTGGTCCGCCGTCACCCGCAAGGCGCAGTCCAACTGGATCGGCCGCAGCGAAGGCGCGGAGGTGGACTTCGCCGTCGTCGGCCAGAACGCCGAGGTGCGCGTCTTCACCACGCGGCCGGACACTTTGTTCGGCGCCACCTACATGGTGCTGGCGCCGGAGCATCCGCTGGTGGACGCGCTGGCCACCCCGCCTCGGCGCGCGTCCGTGCAAGCCTATCGAGATGCCGTCGTGAAGCAGGACCTGGTGGAGCGGCAGAAGGTGGACCAGCAGAAGACCGGCGTGTTCACCGGCAGCTACTGCGTCAATCCGGTGAACGGCGCCGAGATTCCGGTGTGGATCGCCGACTACGTGCTCATGGGCTACGGCACCGGCGCCATCATGGCCGTGCCCGGCCACGACGATCGGGATTTCGAGTTCGCCAGCGCCTTCGACCTGCCCATCGTGCGCGTCATCGCAGCGGCCGGCGAGGACGCCGAAACGCCGCTGGCCGAAGCGTTCGTCGGCGACGGCGTGCTGGTGAACTCCGGCGCCTACGACGGCATGGCCGTCGCCGAAGCCAAGCGCGCCATCGTCGCCTCCTTGCAGGAGCGGGGCCTCGCCAGGGCGCAGGTGAACTACCGCCTGCACGACTGGTGCGTGTCCCGGCAGCGCTACTGGGGGCCGCCGATCCCCATCATCCACTGCGACCGCTGCGGCGCCGTGCCGGTGCCGGAGCAGGACCTGCCGGTCGAGCTGCCCTACCTCGACAATTTCCAGCCGGACGATACCGGCGTCAGCCCGCTGGCGCGGGTTGCGGACTGGTATCGAACGCCCTGCCCGCAATGCGGCGCCACGGCCCACCGCGACACCGACGTCACCGACAACTTTCTTTGCAGCGGCTGGTACTTCCTGCGCTATCCCAGCACGGACCGCGACGACGTGGCGATGGACGCCGAGCTGACGCGCAAGTGGCTGCCGGTGGATTCCTACATCGGCGGCAACGAGCACGCCGTGCTGCACTTGATGTACGCCCGCTTTCTGACCATGGCCCTTGCCGACTTGCGCGTACTCTGCTTCGACGAGCCGTTCGCCAAGTTCCGCGCCCACGGCATCCTCGTTCGCGACGGGCGCAAGATCTCCAAGAGCCGCGGCAATCTGGTGGTCGCGGACGAACTGATGGAGCGCTACGGCGCCGACGCCACGCGCCTGTACCTGATGTTCCTCGGCCCCTACGAGCAGGGCGCGGACTACCGGACCCACGGCGTGCAAGGCCCGCACGGCTTCCTCAGCCGCCTTTGGCAAAGCGTGCTGGAGGCCGAGCCCGGCGAGCCCCGGGGCGAACTGGAGCGCGCCCTGCACCGCACCATCAAGCAGGTGGGCGAACAGCTGCCGGCGCTGCAGTTCAACACCGCCATCGCCGCCATGATGGAATACTTGAACGCCGTGCGCGCCGGAGGGCGTACGCCTCGCCGCGACGAGCTGACGCCGCTGGTGGTGATGGTCGCCCCTTTCGCGCCGCATGTCGCCGAAGAACTCTACGCCCGCCTGGGGCACGACGACGGCTTGTTCGACAGCGCCCGCTGGCCGACCTGCGATGAAGCGAAGACCGTCGCCCTCACCAAGCACATCGCCGTGCAGGTGAACGGCAAGGTGCGCGGCCATCTTGAAGTGGACGCCGACGCCGACGAAGCTGCCGTCGTCGCGGCCGCCAAGGCGAACGAAAACGTTGCCCGCTACCTGGCCGCTGGCACTTTGCAGAAGACCATTGTGGTGCCCGGCCGGCTGGTGAACCTGGTGCTGGGATGACCCGGCGCGGCGCGCTTTCGCTGCTGGCCCTGGCGGCAGCGGGATGCGGCTTTCGCCTGCGCCGCTGGGACATCGCCGGAACCTTCGACACGGTGCGCATCGACGCCGACCGCAGCGTCGACCTCGACGACGACCTGCGCCAGGCGCTGACGGCGGCCGGCGTTCAAGTCGTTGAAGAACGCGCCGCCATCGTGATGACCTTGGCGCACCAGCGCGCCGAGCGGCGCAGCGTTGCCGTCACCAGCGCGGCGCGAACCGCGGAATACGAACTCGCCTTGCAGGTGGACTTCGCCGTTGGCGACGCGGAAGGCGGCGAACTGGCGCCCTCCCGGGTGCTGCGCAGCGAACGCGTTGCCCGTCTGGACCGCGACAACGTCGTCGGCAGCAGCGAAGAGCAGGCGCTGCTGCGAACCGAGTTGCGCCGCGACCTGATTGGCCAGATGCTGCGCACTTTGGGCGCTCTCGCAGACGATGCAGCTGGCAGCTAGTCAACTCGCCCGGCACTTGCGCGCCGGCAGCCTGTGCGACGTCTATCTGGCGACCGGCGACGAGCAGCTGCTGGTCGACGAAGCCTGCGACGACATTCTCGCCGCCGCCCGCGAGGCCGGCTTCAGCGAGCGGACGCCGTTCGAGGCCGCGCCAAGAGCGGCGTGGAAGGAACTGTTCGCGGATGCAGCGAACGGATCGCTGTTCGCCAGCAGGAAGGTGCTGGACATCCGCATTCCCGCCC
This sequence comes from Candidatus Azotimanducaceae bacterium, assembly GCA_965199875.1. Classification (GTDB taxonomy): domain Bacteria; phylum Pseudomonadota; class Gammaproteobacteria; order Pseudomonadales; family Azotimanducaceae; genus VXYL01. The sequence continues at coordinate 3,133,979 of OZ241346.1, forward strand.
GCGGCCTGGACCGCCCCGGATCCGACGCTCTGCGCGACTATCTGAAGGCGCCGCTGGCGGACACCTTGATGGTGTGCCGAGCGATCGGCCTGGAGTGGCGGCAGCGCAGCAGCGCCTGGTTCAAGGCGATTGAGAAGGCCGGTGCCGTGGTGCCGATCTGGCCGGTCTCCGCCCGCGACCTGCCGCGCTGGCTGGACGGCCGCTGCAAGCGGCACGGCCTCGCTCTTTCCCGCGATGCCTTGGACGTGCTGGCGGAACGGGTTGAAGGCAACCTGCTGGCCGCGCAGCAGGAGATCGAGAAGCTGAAACTGCTGCGCGCCGGCGGCGAGGAGTCGGGAACGGCGCAGGCCATCGGCGTCGAGCAGGTGATCGACGCGGTCGGCGACTCCGCCCACTTCGACACCTTCGCCTTGATCGACGCGGCCTTCGCCGGCCAAGCGGCCCGCGTGCGCAGAATGCTCGATGCCCTGCGGCTGGAGGGCGTGCCGGTGTTCATGGTGATGGGGGCGCTGCTGAATCAGCTGCGCCGCGCTCGACAACTCGCCGCCGGCGGCAATCCGCGCCTGCCGCGCAACCGCCAGCAGGCCGTCGCCGCCGCGGTGCGCCGCCTAGGCACTGGCGGCATCGACGCGCTGGTGCGCGAGTGCGCCTGCCTGGACCTGCAAGCCAAGGGCATGCTGCGCGGCGAACCCTGGCAGTCCTTGGAAAGCATTCTCTTGGCCGTGGCGGGGCTCAAGCCTTCAACGCTCGGCGAAGAAGCGGACCTGCTGCGACTCTGACAACTCCGACACCTGACAATTGGCGGTCGACCGCCGCATGTTACGGTTGCGTGGCGATGGACAAGCTCCCAACACACGAAGGCGAGGTTCTTCGGGCGGCGCTTGCGGCGGCGAACCGCCCGACGACGCCGATGGAGAAGGCGTAGGCCGTGGCGCTGCTTGGCGGAGACCGATCGAGAGCGCTGCACTTCGCCGGCAGACGCCAGGAGCTCGATGCGCTGCACGCCCGGCTGGAGTTCGTGGTCAAGGAGCAGGACCCGGAAGACGGCATCGTGCTGATCGACGGCATCCAGGGGATCGGCAAGACCGGCCTGCTGCGCGAGTTTGCCCGCCAAGCCGCGGAAGTCGGCCCGCGCTATGGGCAGGCGGAGGTCGTCCACCTGCCTCTGGTGGCGAACGAACTCGCGGTGCGGCCCGCGGATCTGGCCGCGACCATGCTCAACAGCATGCCGTCGGCAGTGCCAAAGGACATCGCCGGGGCAAAGCGGGAAGTGAGCCGCGCCTTCGCCTGGATAAGGAGGAACGTGAAGCGCGGCCCTGGTTTCGAGCTGCGCGTGCAGGAGGACTTGCCGTTGAACCAGCTTCTGCGCGAGTCCATGGACTTGGGCTGGTGGGAAGATCGAGCGCTGCTGCTGACCCTCGACGAGATACAGAACATCAACGGCAATGGCCGGGAGAACCTCGCCACCCTCCACGAAGGCATGCACGGCTGCCCGATTCTGGTCGTCTGCGCCGGCTTGCAGCACAGCCGGCAAGTTCTGCAAGACCCGATGACGACCACGAACGGGATGCCAAGCCCGTCGATTTCCAGATTCTCCACGTTGACGCTGGACATGCTGTCGCTCGAAGAATCCACGGAAGCCGCGCAGATGTCCGTTCAGAAGGCCACGGGGAGGGCGCTGCCCGAGGACCTGGCGGCGCGCGTGGCTGCCGTTTCGTTGGGCTTTCCGCAGCATCTGCATGGCTACGTGCAGGCGTGCCTGGACGCCTTGCGCAAGTTCGGCGCACTGGACACGGACGAAGCCAAGCAGTGGGCGATGGCGGAAGGCGACAGCAGCCGCCTCGCCTACTACGAGGGACGCCTCCAGTCGTTCACGCCCGACGAAGGCATCGTGCTGCGCCAGATCGCCGCGCTGGCCTGGGATCGCAACGGGCGCATCGCGTGGCGCAGCGCCGCGGCAACGGCGGACGCCGCGGACATCGATGCCAGCGGCCGGCAGCTGCTGGCCGCGGCGATTCAAAAGGGCGTTCTCAGCCTCGCCGAGGGCTCCACCGACCTGATGTTTCCGATTCCCTCGCTGATGAACCACCTGGCCGGCCGGGTGGAGCGAAGCTAGTGGTTCCGATTCCGAATCAACGTGGCAAATGGTACGTTCCGTCGTCGCCTTGGCACGTGCTGCTTGAGGATGTGCCGCCCGCAAGGCCACCGGTGTCCGGGTCGAGCGACGAAAACCCGCCCCACTGGAACGCAAGTTGCTCTGGAAGCGGCACAATAACTCGTTGAGTCAAGGGAAGAGGACGAGCGCATGACGGTTCGGCAAGAGCGGCGCAGCGTGTGGACCTGGGGCTACGTCTCGGACGAACCGAGCGATGCCGAGCGGCGCGCCGCGGCGAAGCAGCTTGCCGAACGCATCGGCGAGGTCGTCGCGCCGCCGCCGGCGCCCGTCATCGACGACATCGCTCTGCCTTCGCCGCGGCTGGCGGTGCCGCACGGTCTCTCGGAGTGGGTGTTCACTTCCAACGTCGAGCGCATCACCCACACCTACGGCGGGCACGGCTTGGAACTGCTGAAGGGGCTGCGCGGCCAGTTCGACCAGCCGCCGGACGCGGTGGCGCATCCGCGCAGCGAGGACGAGCTGGAGGCCACGCTGGCGTGGTGCGATCGCCAGGGCCACGCCGTCGTTCCCTACGGCGGCGGCACGTCCGTGGTGTGGGGCGTCAGCGCGCCGCGCTCCGGCACCGCCGTCACCGTGGATCTCGACCATCTGAGCGGCGCGCTTGAGGTGGACGAAGTCTCTCGCGCGGCGAGAATCCGGGCGGGCACTCTGGGGCCGGACCTGGAAGCCGCCTTGAAGCCCCTGGGCCTGACCTTGCGCCACTTCCCCCAGAGCTTTCCCTGGTCCACCGTAGGCGGCTGGGTGGCGACGCGCTCCGGCGGCCACTACGCCACCAACCACACGCACATCGACGACTTCGTGGAAGCGACCAGAATGCTCACGCCGAAGGGCTGGTTCGAGTCTCGAAGGCTGCCCGGCAGTGGCGCGGGGCCAAGCCCGGACCGCCTCGTGCTGGGTTCCGAAGGCACCTTGGGCGTCATCACCGAGTGCTGGCTGCGGCTGCAGAAGAGGCCCCGCTGCCGCGCCACCGCTGGCGTCCTGTTCCCGTCCTGGCGCAGCGGCTGCGAGGCGGTGCGCGAGATCGCCCAGGCCAAGCTGTGGCCAGCGAATCTGCGCATTCTCGATCCCTTCGAGGCAGCGTTCTCGGCCGGGCTGGACGGCGAGCAGGCGCTGCTCATCATCGGCTTCGAGTCCGGCGACATTCCTCAGCGCGGCAACATCGAGGCGGCCGTGGCCATCGCCCGAAGCCATGGCGGCATGGTCGACGATGCCGACGTTCTGATCGACGACGGCAGCGGCGAACCCACCGCCCGTGGCGGCGCCGTCGGTGCGTGGCGCAACGCCTTCATCGGCGTCAACGCCGGCATGACGGCGGGTTTGGGGTTGCTGTCCGACACCTTCGAGACGGCCATCACCTGGGACCAGTGGCCGGACTTCGATGCCGAGGTGCGCGAGCGCGTGGGGCAGACCCTGCGCCGAGCGGTCGGCGAGGGCGCTCGGCTCTCCTGCCGCTTCACCCACGTCTATCCGGACGGCCCGGCGCCCTACTACAGCTTCAGCGGCGTCGTGCCGAGGGGGGCGGAAGCCGAGCGCTGGCAGGAAGTGAAGGCGGCAGCCAGCGCCGCGGTCGTCGATGCCGGCGGCACCGTCACGCATCATCACGCCGTTGGCAGGATGCACCGGGAAGGCTGGGACGTGCAGCGTCCGGCGCTGTTCGCAGACCTCTGGCGGGCCGCGAAACGCAGCGTCGACCCGAACGGCATCCTCAACCCTGGCGTGCTGATCGACCCGTAGCTTTGATTCCCCCCCGTTTGGTCGGCGCGAGCGCTGCTTTTAGTCGATGCGCCGCAGCAGCCAGTCGCGCATGGTGTCGGAGACCAGTTCGGCGGCGTCCTGCTGGACGAAGTGGCCGGCGCCGGGAATGGTCACCAGGGTGAGATCGGCGTCGATCCAGTTCCACGTGCCGGCCAGGGCGCCGGGCAGCAAGGCGGTGTCGTCCAAGCCGTGGAACATCAGCACCGGGCACTGCACGTTGGGCATCGTCGCCGCTCCCAGTCCGCCCGCCTGAGCGTCCCCGTCCCCCTTGTCGGCAGCCGCTGGCGGGCGTGGATAGTTCGCCTTGTAGTAGTTCAGCATGGCCTCGAAGTCGGACTTCTTGAAGGCTTCGACGTAGCGCTTCTTCGCCTCTTCGTCGCGCACCCAGAACGCCAGGCCCTCGGCGTTCAGCGACTTGTGGGCATCCGGCTGCTGGAAGTTGAACGCGTACTGGCTGTTGCGCTGCTGCTCCGGATTGCTCGCCAGCTCCCGGGACAGACCGCGGGGATGCGGCAGGTTGAGAATCACCAGCAATTTGACCAGTTCCGGCCGGGTCATGGCGACGTTCCACGCCACCGCGCCGCCCCAGTCATGGCCGACGACGATGGCCTCGCTTGCGTCCTCTGCCGCGATCACCGCCGCCACGTCGCCGACCAGCAGCGGCATGGCGTAGTTCTCGACGCCCTTGGGCCTGTCGCTCAAGTTGTAGCCGCGCAGATCCAGCGCCGCCACCCGGAAGCGATCCGCCAAGGCGCCCATCTGCTTGCGCCACGAATACCAGAAGTCCGGAAAGCCATGCACGAACACCGCCAGCGGCGCGTCCTCCGGTCCGGCGATGGCGTAGTGGATGCGGACGCCGCTGCTGTCGGCGTAGCGGTCTTCAACGTCGTCGAACATGTCCTCTCCCCGTACCGGCAGCGTCGCAACGAGCGCGACGGCGACGATTAGCGCGGCTTTGGCAACGTGGCGCGTCATGCGGTCTCCTTGATTTCGCAAGCACCTCTAGCGCACTCTCGCCGAGAGCGCCGGCGGCATGATAGCAAGCCGCGATCGCCCAAGCCGAAGCGTCGCCGCCGCGGAGCGCGTGGAGCGCCCGGTACGCGGCGACGGCCTGGCCGAACTTCCCCTCGCGCCGCGCTAGGTCGCCGAGGCCAAGCAGGGCGCCCTCGTCGCGCGGGTCGGTAGCCAACCTGCGCTTCAGCGCCTGTTTCCCCAAGGCAGCGTTGGTCAGCGCCTGGGTGATCGCCGGCATGCGTTGGGCGTATGTTGGGAGATCGACACTTTCGCTGCGGCGCGTAGGAGGCTGTTGGCAGTGCGTCCAACCAAACATAGCGCGATTCCTTTCGCGTCGCCATGTCGTGTGCGGGTTCCTGCGGGTTCCAGTGCGAATCCAGACGCCGCCGGGCGCTCGTCGACGGCGTGGTGGGCGAACCGGCCCTCGCCCAGGGCAAGGCAACGCTTCGCGTCTAGAGTGCCTCCTGCAAAAACAAGGCGCTGTGCCGGCTCAGATAGATTTGGCACTGTGGCGGCCATGACCGGCCGAGTGCGGCGCCGACGGCGGAACGACCGCCGCCGGCGCCGGCCCGCGAACGCCGGCTGCGCCGAGCAGGCCGCCTTGAAGGAGATCGGCGTCAGCCGCCGCACCATGTTCCGGTGGAAGGCCGCGCTGGCCGCGAGCGGCCAGCGCGGCCTTGCGCCGAAGTCCACCCGCCCGCGCCACGTCCGCCGCCGGTCGTACAAGACGAGCGACGTGAAGGCCGTCATGGACCTGCGCCGCAAGCATCCGTTCATGGGCAAGGCGCCCATCCAGCGCCTGCTCGAACGCAAGGGCCGGCGCCTGAGCGTCTCCACCGTCGGACGCATCCTCTCGCGCGCCATCGCCAGCGGCTGCGTGCCCCGCGCCAGCGCCTGCGAGGGCCGCCTCGAGCCCAAGCGCCGCCGCAAGTTCAACGGCTGGGCGCAGCGCTGGAAGTACGGCGCCAGGCCCCGGAACCCCGGCCAGCTCGTCCAGATCGACCACATGACCTTCTCCGCGACGGCCGAACCATCAAGGAGTTCCGCGCCGTCTGCCCGCTCAGCCGCTTCATGGTCGCCCGCGTCTTCTCCCGCGCCACCGCCTTCGGAACGCTGCGGGCCCGAGGCGCTTCCTCGACGACGTCGTCGAAGCCCTTCCCGTGCCCTTGCAGTCCATCCAGGTCGACGGCGGCAGCGAGTTCATGCGCCATTCATGGCGCTCCGAGCTTCGAGGACGCCTGCAAGAAGCTCGGCATCGAACTCCACGTCCTGCCGCCGCGACGCCCCCAGTGGAACGGCTGCGTCGAACGCGCCAACCGAACCGCCCGCATCGAGTTCTGGAACTTCCTCGACTGCGAACTCACCGTCCAGGCCGCATTCCGCCCTCGACTACCTCACCCCGAACGAGTACCTTGTCGCTCAGGAGGCTGCCTAGCCCAGTGCCATAAGTACCGAACCAGTACAGCACACCCGTTCGGCCGCGGCTGGCACTCGGACATGTCCTGGCACCCGACGCCGCCGATCATCAGCGGCCTGCACGCCATGCGTCTGCCTGCTTCCGGCGGCGACACGGCCTTCGCCAATCAGCACCTCGCCTTCGAGACCCTGGACGAAGAGACGCGCGACCGCATTTCGCAGCTCGAGGCGTTCCACACCGGCAAGGTGTTCGGCCCCGACGTCGAAGATTCCGTCCATCCGGCGGTGCGCACCCACGAGGAGAGCGGACGCAAGGCGTTGTACGTCAACGCCGACTTCACCAAGCACGTCGTCGACCTGGCGCCCGACGAGAGCGAGCGTCTGTTGTTCAAGCTGCTCGCCCATGCCACTCGGCCAGAGTTCGTCTACCGCCATCGCTGGCAGCTGCACGACCTGGTGCTTTGGGACAACCGCTCGGTGATGCACTACGCCGTCGCGGACTACCACGAGCCGCGCTTCATGCACCGCATCGTCGTCAAAGGCGGCAAGCCTCGATAGCACTCAAGGCCGCCGTGACGGCACCACGCCAAGTTGCCAGACGTTCGCCGCCAAGCATGAGCCAGTAGCTTCGTCATCCATCCACCCACCCGCAGCGGCGGTTGTCGACCGCGCCGCGGAGATCGTCCGCAGCGGTACTGCACGCCAGCGTCATCAAGTGCGTTGAGGTGGAATCAGCAGGGGCCGAACGCGGCCATCCTGCGCTCTGGCGTCTCGCTCGAATCGGTTCGCAGCCAGCCGTGTATTGCGAAGCGCGCATCGCCGAAATCCCCCGAGTCGCCATCGACGGTGGCGATCTTGTGGACACCCGATGCGGGAAAGAAGACGATGCTGTTGTGCCGCGGTTCGATCAAGGTGAACGGCCCCGTCCCATCGCCATCGTAGAGCAGAATCTCTCCGCCTGAGAAGCGCTTCGGCCGACGATGGAAGTAGTAGGCGAAGCTGACCATTCGGGCAGGGTAGAGCTCGTCGTCCGGGTGCTTGAGGAAGAAGCCGCCGGGAAGATAGGCCGTCATCGCCAATTCGACCCAGTACCTTCTCGGCTCGCGCATCCGCAACCGGGGCAGGGCGTCCGCAAAGGCGTCCCGCAGCCGTACTTCGAACCATGGCCGGACGCTGCCCTCGGTGATTCGACGATCGGCGATCCGCGCCTTGCGCCGTGACGGATCCACTACGCCCGTTTGCCCCGAGTCGGCGCTGCGGTAACGGTCGGGCGCACTGTCCGCCCTCTCCGTGCCTTGTTTGAGTGCGACCTTGGCGGGCTCGAATCGTCCGCGGCTGGCGACCGCGAGGGCCAGCAGTTCGCGGCAACGCTGCGGTGGAAGAAAAGCCGCCTCGTGTACGAACGGCACGGGCCGGGCCGCCTCCGGCGCCGCAGGCGGCAGAGCGCTCCCGCCCAAGATCGCCGCGAGCCAATGTGCTTTCCGGTCGCCCGGCCGCAGCAACGCGACTCGTTCGTAGCAGTCAAGGGCCTCGCGCAGCTTTCCGAGCCCTCGATACGTGTCGCCCAGCCGGAGCAATGCGTTCGCATTCGTCGGATCGGCCGCCACCACGCCGCGCAATGCCGCCTCGGCGCGCGCCAGCAGACCGTCGGAACGCAACAGCATGCGCGTCAGATTCCTGTAGCCCGGGACCGCGCTCCCCGTCTCCATCGTCCGTTTTCGGCAACTGTTCGCGCGGGGGAGGCGTACTGCTATGGTGCGACCTCGGCAAGCCCCGCCGTGCTCAGCTCGTCCAGCAGGACGGCGAGGTCGTTGAGGCAGGTCTGCGCGTCGACTTCGTAGCGCTCGCAGAGCGAGCCGAGCAGCGTGCTCAACGGCGTCCAAGCGCCACCCTCGTCGATGCACTTCCAAGCCTGCAGCCCGGTTCCACGCAAGCCGCAGAAGTCGCCCCGGTCGATGCGCATGAACACCAGCTCGCCGTCGATTTCAGTGCAGACGAAGTTGGCAGCGGCGCGGCGCACGCGACTTGTGGAACTCAGATCCATGTCGCGGAGCATAGCACCGCTGCGCCGTTCAACCAGTCGCCGTCGCACTTGGTGCGTCCGCCGCACTTAATGCGTCGATTTCGCCGAGGGTGCTCTTTGGATCGTAGCCGAACGCCTCCATCGTCGCCCAATGCCGGCGCACCAACAGGCGCGCCTGGGCCGCGGACAGGTGCTCGCGCCAGCCGCCCGCCCGGCCTTCGCGGAAGAACCGGCCGGCGCTCTTCCACGGCTTCTCGACGAATCCCTTGCGCTCTTCGATCTCGCGCAGTCTGGCGAAACTCGAGTGCGCCACCGCGCGGCGCAGCCGGGCTTCCGACACGTCCTCGAGCCGCAGGAAGCGCGCCGCCCGCCGAAGTTCCGCCACCGTGTCCGCGAGCATGTCCTCGTAGCGCAGGACAAGCGCTGGAAACGGCGCAGCGCACCAGCTTCGGACGTTGCCGGACCAGTCCAGCAGGCGCTCGCGGCACACACTGAGGTGCGGCCCGCCGAGAGTCGAGCGCACGTCGTTGAGGAACGCAACGCTCTTTGCGCTGCTCCGTCCCGTGTGGAACGCCCACGACACGGCCACGTCGAGGGGATTGCGCACGATGTAGACCGCGCCGGCCGTCACGTCGTTCGGAAACAGCGCCTGGCCGGAGCCATTGGCGACGTTGGCGCTGTGCACCTTCCGGTACAGGCGAGGACGGAGGAGCGCGTTCGACCTGGCGAGGTCCAATCGAAAGAACGCGGGGATCAGGAGCTCCGTCTCGTCGCCGGTGCAGTCGCCGGCCGCCACGCCGGCCAGATCGTCGAAACGCCGGCCGCCGACGGCGAACCCGAATGGCCGCGCGTTCAGGGGAACGCCTTCGCGCGAGTCGACGAGAAGGTTGGCGAGCAGCATTCGGAACCAGGTGTTGCCGGACTTGGGGTAGCTTGCCAGCCAGACGAAGCCCCGCCGTTCGGAAATGGCGCGTTTCGCTGCATCGTCCTGCTGCGCCTCTCCACAGCTAAGGGGTGCGCCGTTCGGCCCGTTGTTCAGCATTGCTGGCGGCGGTTGCGCCTGCTGCCAAACGCTTCATTTGGCGGCGCCAAGATCCATGTCGCGCAGCAAAGCACGGCCATGTCGCAGCAAAAGCGCCCCACGCGGCCAGCCACAGACTCGGCGCGCGTTGCCCTACGTCGACGCAGCTCGAGCACCACGATGCAGCCAACCGTGCAATGCGAAGCGCGCATCGCCGAAATCCGCCACGTCCCGCTCGAAGGCGGCGACCTGGTGGAGGCACGCAGCCGGGAAGAAGACGATGCTGTTGTGCCGCGGTTCGACGCGCGTGAAGGCCTGCGTCCCGTCGCCGTCGTAGAGCAGGAGTTCCCCGCCGGCGAAGCGCCGCGGCTGGCGATGGAAGTAGTAGACGAAGTTGAGCAGCCGAGTGTCGGCCGGAGGGTTGGTGTCGCGGTGCTTGGAAAAGTAGCGGCCGCCGAAATAGGCGGACATCGCCATCTCCACCCAGCTCTGTTTGGGTTCGGGCATTCGCAGTCTCGGCAACGCCTCGGCAATGGCGTCGCGCAGCCGCGCCTCGAACCAGGGCCGCACCTTTCGTTCCGTGACCTGGGCGTCGACGAGGAACTTGCCGTGGGACGAGCCCGCCTCGGCGAGCGTTCGCTGCGTCCTTGCCGCGAAAAGCGCCGGCCCGAATCGTTCTCGGTTGGCGAGCGCGAGGGCGAGCAGTTCACGGCAGCGCGGCGGCGCAAGAAAGTCCGTCTCGCGGACGAAAGGCGTTGGTTCGGAGTCCGGAGGCGAGTCCGGCAGCGCCTTCCCGCTCAAGATGGCAACGAGCCACGACGCTGTCGAGTCGCCCGGGCGGAGAGCTGCGACTCGTCGATAGCATTCGAGCGCTTCGCGGAGCTTGCCTGTTCCTCGGTACACGTCGCCGAGCCGGAGCAGCGCCGCCGCGTTCTCCGGCTCGGCCGCCACGACGCGTTGCAATGCAGCCGCGGCGCGCTCGAGCAGACCGTCCGAGCGCAACAGCATGCGCGTCAGATTCCGATAGCCCCAAGCTGCTTTGCCGTTCACTTCCGGGCGCTCAGCAGTAGCCGAACATGGCCATCGCGCGACCGTGCGCACGGACGATTTCGTGGACTTGGCTCCGGCTCAGAAGGCGACGCCCGTCTCCTGCCTTCCCGGAGCGAAAGAACGCCTGCCCGTCCCGCGGCGCCTCGTTGAAGCCCTCCTCTCGCTCGCGCTGGCGCAGCGAGGCGAAGTCCGAAGCAGCGGCCGCCCGTCGCAGGCGGGCTTGGTCGGCAGCGCCGTCCAGACGCAGAAAGCGCGCCACCCTGCCGAGCTCCCCAGCCGTGTCCGCCAACAGATCCTCGTAGCACACCGTCAGCAGGGGGAAGGGCGCGTCGCGCCAGCTCCGCACGTGGCCCGACCAGTCGAGCAGCCGCTGCCCCAGCCTCGGCCAGTCCGGGCCGAGCAGCCGGGCGCTTGCGTTGCACACGAAGTCGACGCCTTCGGAGAATCTGTCGTAGCCAGCGTAGAACGTCCAGGAGACAGCGACGTCGAGGGGATTGCGAACGAGGTAGACGGCGGCAACGGTGATGTCGTCCGGAAACAGCGGCTCGCCGCCCGGAGTGGGCAGATAGGCGTCGTGGGCAACATAGAAGAAGGGCGTCGGGCTGGCCGCGTGCCGCTCGGCCCGCGCTCGATGCACGGCCGGGCGCAGCCGCGCCACTTCGTCGTCCGTGCAGTCCGCGGACGCCAGGCCCGAGAACTCGTCGAAGGCCCGTCGGGAGCCCGTGGTGCCGCCCGGCAGCTCGGCGCGCAGCTCGTTGATGGGAACCGGCGCATCCGCGCCGACGAGGAAGTTGGCGAGCAGCGCCCGCAGCCAAGTGCTGCCGGATTTCGGATAGGCGGCAAGCCAGACGACGCACCGCCTGCCGCAGAGCCGGCGCGCTTGGGGCACGTTCAGCCGTCCTCGGCAAGCGCGCGGAAGAGTGCCGCGACGCCCTCGTCGAATCGGCCCGGCGTCACGGCGCGGTGAAAGGCGAACACATCGACCTCTCGAACCAAGCGCGTCAACCATTCGAAAAGCCGGGCGCGACCGATAATCGCGACCGCATACGGTCGGCGATGGATTGCGCTGTAGACGGCGCGAATCACCTCGTTGCCGCGCAGCGGCGAATCGCGCAGCGGATTGCCGGGCTGATACGACTCGGCCAGCACGCGCAGTGTCCGCAAGCGGCCTTCCACCCGCGAAGAGAGTCTCGGCGCTACGGCGTAGCGCTTGTCGAAGTCGGCGACCTCGCGCACCGGCCCGCTTTCGGGGAGCCCGACGAGCGCCAGCGCCTTCGGCCACAGCTTGAGATCCTCGTAGCCGTAGCAGAACGCCCCGGAGTCGAGGCGATTCGGGTCGAGGAGCAGCACGTCGTCGGCGAAGAACGGATGACCGCGCACCGAGAGCGCCGCCGCCAAGGTCGACTTGCCGCTCGCCGATGCGCCGACGAACGCATGCACGTTCGCGCCTTCGGCGACTGCGCTGGCATGTAGCGGCAGCAAACCCCGCTGCATGGCCAGCACCGGCCAAGCGGTGCCGAGCAGAAACAGCCGCAAGTCCGCGGCACCGACTCCCTCTTCGATCGCGTAGCGGATGGCCTCGCCGCCTTCGACAAGAAAGCGGATGCCGCAGGGCAGCGCGATCAGCACGCGGTCTCCGGCGCACTGCCACACCAATCCCCCGTCGTCGGCGTCCGGCAGCGCGTCCGGCACCTGGCCACGCGAGATGGCCACGTCTGCGCCTTGGGCCGAGAGCCATGGTGCCGCCGCTGCGCCAAGATCGCAGTCGGCCATCACCGTAAAGGGCGTCGTCGCCGCAGCGACGGTTGCGCCGGCTGCTGAACGCTTCATTCCTGCGCTCGCCGTCCCCATCCCTTCCGGCAACTGTTCGCGGAGCGCGTCCCCGTGCCAAGTGGCAACGAGTCAAGGCACCTGACGTTAACTCGTCGCCGTTGAGACCGGGATGGGGTCGACTTCTGTGATGCCCGTCTTTTGGGTATCTATGTTGTCGATCACATCAGAGCCCCTTTCGAGTTTCGGCGGAGTCCAAGGCCGCCGCTGGCCCTCACGCTCCTGCTGGGCTTCGGTGTGGAAGGCTTTCTTCATCAACTGTACCAAGAGGTGGCTTCACGCAAGAGACCATGCCATAGCCGCGAGGCCCGCGTCAACAGCTTGTACTGGTTCGGTACTTATGGCACTGGGCTAGGCAGCCTCCTGGGCGACAAGGTACTCGTTCGGGGTGAGGTAGTCGAGGGCGGAATGCGGCCTGGACGGTGAGTTCGCAGTCGAGGAAGTTCCAGAACTCGATGCGGGCGGTTCGGTTGGCGCGTTCGACGCAGCCGTTCCACTGGGGGCGTCGCGGCGGCAGGACGTGGAGTTCGACGCCGAGCTTCTCGCAGGCGTCCTCGAAGCTCGGAGCGCCATGAATGGCGCATGAACTCGCTGCCGCCGTCGACCTGGATGGACTGCAAGGGCACGGGAAGGGCTTCGACGACGTCGTCGAGGAAGCGCCTGGCGTTGAAGGCGGTGGCGCGGGAGAAGACGCGGGCGACCATGAAGCGGCTGAGCGGGCAGACGGCGCGGAACTCCTTGATGGTTCGGCCGTCGCGGGAGAAGGTCATGTGGTCGATCTGGACGAGCTGGCCGGGGTTCCGGGGCCTGGCGCCGTACTTCCAGCGCTGCGCCCAGCCGTTGAACTTGCGGCGGCGCTTGGGCTTGAGGCGGCCCTCGCAGGCGCTGGCGCGGGGCACGCAGCCGCTGGCGATGGCGTGCGAGAGGATGCGTCCGACGGTGGAGACGCTCAGGCGCCGGCCCTTGCGTTCGAGCAGGCGCTGGATGGGCGCCTTGCCCATGAACGGATGCTTGCGGCGCAGGTCCATGATGGCCTTCACGTCGCTCGTCTTGTACGACCGGCGGCGGACGTGGCGCGGGCGGGTGGACTTCGGCGCAAGGCCGCGCTGGCCGCTCGCGGCCAGCGCGGCCTTCCACCGGAACATGGTGCGGCGGCTGACGCCGATCTCCTTCAAGGCGGCCTGCTCGGCGCAGCCGGCGGCGCGCAGCTCCTCGAAGCGCCGGATGGCCAGCAGGCGTTCGCGGGCCGGCGCCGGCAGCTCGGCGCCGTCCACCTTGAAGCTGCGGTACGATCGCGTCCGCATGGACTCGATGTTCATGGTTCGGGTTCTCCTTCAGTGGGTTTGGTTCACCGAAGGCTACCCGAACCGGCGCCGGCGGCGGTCGTTCCGCCGTCGGCGCCGCACTCGGCCGGTCATGGCCGCCACAGTGCCAAATCTATCTGAGCCGGCACAAACTCGCTTCGTCTTGGGTGTGCGACATTTGGTGGCACCGGCATGGGCGATCTCGCACATGAATTTCAGCCTTTGTCCGTTTCGCGCCGACCCGTCGCTGGCGCACAGTGCCGCCCATGGCAAGACAAGCACTGCAAAGCGACCCGGCCAGCAAGCGGCTGTTTTCGCACCCACGCATGGCCGCGGACCTCGTTCGCCTGCTCGGCGATCCCTGGGTGGCCGACCTTGACCTCGACCGCATGGAACGCCTGCCGGCGGAGTACATCTCGGGCGATTTGCGCACCCGGCGCGCCGACCTGCCCTGGTGGGCGCCCTTCAAGCCCTCCGCCGGCCAGCCCGCCGGTGCCGGGGTGATGTTCCACATCGAGTTCCAATCGAGTCCAGACGCCCACATGCCGGAACGGCTGCTGGAGTACGTCGCGCTGCTGCCCCGGACGCTGCGCCGCACGGGCTGGATGGCGGCGGAGGGCGGCCGGGTCGTGGCGCACGTGCCGCTGGTGGTGTACAACGGCCGCGCCGAGTGGAACGCGCCGCTGCGGCTGGACGAGCGCGAGTGGGCGCCGCCGGAACTGCGCGACCTGCAGCCGCGCCTGCGCTGCCGGCTGATTGACGCGAAGGACTATGCGGGAGACGATGCGGCGGACGGCAATCTGGCGCGGGCGGTGCTGGCGCTGGACGCGGCATCGCCGCAGGGGCTGGCGCCGGCGCTCGAGCGGGCCGTGGCGCTGCTTTCGGCGGCGGACGACCAGGAACTGTGGCGGTCGTTCGTGGCATGGTGCGGCGGCACCCTGAGTCCCCGGTTGGGCGGACGGATGCCGGCTTTGGTGGAAAACAAGGAGACGACGATGCTTGCGGAAACGCTTCGGGAATGGGACGAGCAGAAGATCGCCGAGGGCCGGCGGGAGGTGCTGGCGGAGGAACGGGCGTTGCTGTGCAGCCAAGCCAGCCAGCGCTTCGGCGCGGCTGCCGGGGCCGAGCTGGAGGCGGTTCTCGCTGGCGTCGAGGACGCCTCGGAACTGGCGCGGGTCGGTGCGCTGATCATCGATTGCGACAGCGGCGCGGACTTCCTCGCCCGTGCGCGGCGTCGCTAGCGCAGGGCGACTCCGCTTCAAGGGAGCGCCAGGCGTTCGGGGCTTGTGCTCGTCGCGACGCCAGTTCCGTCCCTGCTGGCGGCCATCTCCTTGCAACCGCTGAACCGCTGTTCAAGGGGGCCGAGCGCGTTCCGCCACCAAATGTCGCACACCCCTTCGTCTTCAAGACGACGATCAACGTCCTGATCCGCGCCAGTTCGGCGCGGCCTCAACGCCAGCAAGAACCCGCCAGCTCGGCGGCCAAGCTGCCTCTGGCACGTTGCCTTCATGTCGCGGCCCAGTTGCCCCCCCCTTCCGTCCAGCGAATGAACCGTCCCGCCGCGAGGGCGTGGTCGAGACCGTAGCGGATGAACAGATGATCCGGATGGTCCTGCCGCCTCACCGGCGTCGCTTGCGGCCAGGCGTCCACCAGACGCAAGCAGCGCTCGATGTCGATCCGTTCGGCGACTCCGGGCTCGCCGCGCCAACTCTCCAGCGTGGCGCGGATCTCCGGCAGTTCGCGCGTCGCCAGCAAATGCCAGTCCAGGCCGGAGCGCCCGCGCGGCCCGGTCAAGATTTCCGGAGGGAGCCGGTCCTTCATCATCCGCCGCATCAGCCGACGGCTTTGACCGCCGTCGAGATACTGTTCGTCCGGAATCCCCAAGGCCCACTCCACTAGCCGCCGGTCGTTCATGGGCGCACGCCCCTGAATGCCGGTAATCGCTTGCATGGATCGTTGGGTCGCCCTGCCATGATGCCGTTGCGCATGAAGTTCGCAGCGGCCGAACAGGACCTTGCGAACCGACTCGTGGCCGCGATGGTAAGGGTCGAACCCGTTCTCGCGGGCACGTTCGTCCACGCGATTGGCGTGGGCGAAGCGCGGATGAATCGCGCAGACGTCCGCCCAGCCGCGCTGCCCGTAGACGAGGCGGCGGACCGCGCCATGCAGGCGACGCGGCAGGTTCCGGTAGATTCCGTAGTGCAGCACGGGCGACAGGCGCCCGAGGCGCTGTCCTTCCGGCCCGCCAGCCGACTCCCGCAGCAGGCTCGGCAGGCGGCCGGCGCGCAGCAGGCTCGCCAAGCGCACCAGCCCGTCGTAGCTCAAGGTGTTGTTGCCACCGCTCCCCGTAAGGAGGACGTTCCGCCCCGACTCGGCGACCAAACGCGCCGTCTTGTAGACGATGCGCAACCACGAACGGCTCCGCGGCGGCAGTTCCGTCAGCTCGATCATCCGCTGCTGCAGCAGCTGCAACTGCTCGAACGAGAGATCGTCGACATCGAAGAAGCGGGCATCCAAGCGCGGGTACATCCTTGCCAAGACCGGGACGCGGTGGGTCACGTCGCCAACTTCGGCGGTTTTCACGCGGCCATCCCATCCCGGCGTCTCCGTTGCCGTGAAGGAGACAAGCGGCGCCGCGGCGCCACGATTGGCCAGGTGGTCCAGCGCGGCCACGGCCACGGCGCTCGAGTCGAGGCCGCCGCTCAACGAGATGGCCGGGGTCTCGACAGCGCGCATTCCGCTGGCGACCGCGTCGTGCAGCAACTCGTTCGCCGCGTCGACGTAGTCCGCGTCGTCGCCCAACCGAACCGGCTGCACGCGCTCCGCCAGGGTGTAGTAGCGCCGCACGCGCATGGCTTTCGGCGTAGCGGTCAGCGCCTCGCCCGGCAAGAGCGAGCGCACGCCCTTGTAGCAGGTTTGGCGGCCGTCTCCGTAGTCGTTGATCAAGTTGCTGGCCAGAATCTCGTCGTCGAAGGTGCGCGGCAAGTCGCCCCACGCGAAGATGGCGCTCGGCGTGGTGGCGAAGATGGCCCGGCGGCGGTCGACGGCGTAGTAGAGCGGCGGCGCGTTCAAGGGGGAACAAACGGCGGCAAGGGTGCGGCACCGGGGATCCCAGACGACGGCGGCGAACTCGCCCTCCACCCGCAGAGCGGCATCCTCTCCCCAGCGCTCCCAGGCGCGGGCGAAGAGCGCGCTGTCCGCATCCTCCGCGGCGCCGCGCGGCACCAGGCCCAAGGCGTCGACCAGTTGCCGGCGATGCGCAAGCAGTCCGTCGAACAACACCAGACGGCCGCCGGCCGAGACCGGCTGGCTGTCCAGCGTGTTCTCGGGCACGAAGCAGCGGCCGGCGATCCAGACCAGCCCTGCCGGCCCGTCGCACCAAGGTTCCGTCTTCGCCGTACCGAATGGCTTCAAGGCTTTCGCGACACGTCCAAGCGCGGCCCGGTCGACCGGCCGGTCGTCGCGATGAAAGATTGCGGCCAAGGCAGTCATGCGTTGTTCCGTCATTCCCAAGGGACCGGCGCTGGCAATGTCGCCATGACCGTCGCCAACACGCTGTGGAAGTGATGATCGTCCATTTTGCGCCGGACGACGCGCACTTCAACGCGTTCGGCGACCCGAGCCAACCAGTCCGCGAGGCGCTGCCTTCCGAAAATGGCTTCGACCAGCCGCAGGCGACGGATGGATTCGCACAACGCCACCACGCCGGACCAGCCGTCCAGGACTGCGACGCTGCACTGTGGCTGTGGCCCGCTGGTCAGCAGGGACAGCGTTTTCAAGCGGCCAACGGCAGGCGGCGAGACGTTCGGCCGCTCTATGTAGTGCTTGCCATAGCCTTCGCTTGTGCTCGCCGGTTTGCCGAGCGGCAGGTTGGCCAGCTCGGCGCCGGTTCGATCGAGCTTGAGGTCCTTGCAGGCGTAGCAGCGCATTTCGTCTGCGGCGGGGTCAAGCAGCAGCGAGTCGTCCGCGAAGTAGGCACAACCGTGGTTGGAAAGCGCCGCCACCAGAGTCGACTTTCCCGCCCCTGCGGCGCCGCCGAACGCATGCACGTCGCCGCCGGCCAGCACGGCGCTCGCATGCAATGGCAGCAGGCCTCGCTGCGCCGCCAACGCCAGCCAAGGCGTTCCCATCAGGAAGAGTCGAATGTCCATCGGATCGGTGCCGGGCGGGACCGCGTAGCGTATGGTCCGCCCAGCTTCCACCAGACATCTTATCTTGAGCCGAGAACCGCAGACCAGCACGCGCTCGCCGCTCCACTGCCAATTATACCGTGCCCGCCCCACTCGACGCAGCTCCGTTGGCACGGCGCCACGGCAAATGCGTACGTCCGCGCCCGGCCCGCGCAGCCAAGGTCGACTGGCTCGCCCGAGATCCAAATCGGCGTCGACGGTGAACGGGACGTGGATGCCCGCGCGATCTGCGGCTGCTTGGGCCAAATCCGAGCCGGGCATGGGCATTCGAGCGGTGCCGCTAGCTAGCTAGGGCGCGACTGCCGCAGACCCGCTTCGCTCAAACCATCGATGTGCATGAACACCAGCTCGCCATCGACTCCCGTGCTGACGAAATCGGCATCGGTGCGCCGCACGACTGGTGGCCCCCAAAGCTCCATGGCTGAACACTAGCACAGTCGCCAGCGCCGGCCAACCGGCCCAATCGGCGCATCGGCGCAAGGGTGTGCGACAAACAGCTCGACCGCGCAACGACGGCGTTGCCGCGCACCATCGTGACGTTCGCGCTTCACACCGGCGCGTTAATCGCGCACGCCGTGTATCCAGCCGTTGACGGTGAAGCGCGCGTCCTCGAACCGATCTGATTCGCCATGCACCGGCAGAATCTCGTGACAGTAGCAGCTTGGGAACAACACCAGCGTGTTGTACACGGGGTCGATGCGCGAGAACGTCCCTCGCCGAAAGCGCTTGGTCTCGAGACACGTGTCGTAGAGCAGCAGCTCGCCGCCCGTGAAGGGCTTCGGCTGGCGGTGGAAGTAGTAGGCGTAGCTGATGACGCGCGTGTTGTTCGGGTGTTCGAGATCGTCCGAATCGTCTCGATGGACGCGGTAGAACCCGCCGGCGAGCGTCGCGGTGAAGGCGACCTCGACGTGGCCGTCGTCGAAGCTGGATACGCCTAGGCGCGAAGCGACGTCCGGCAGCACCGCTCGCAGCTTGGGCATGAACAGTCGGCGTATCTCGCGCACCCGGTCGCGTTTAGCCACCAGGGCGGTGCGGTACTCGGGCCGCACGACCTTTCTCCTCGAAACCTTGGCCGGCTTGAACTGCTCGGGCCCGGCACCCAGCGCAACGCGCAGTTTCTCCTGCTCCGCAGGGCACAGGAAGCTGGTGCAGCGCACGAACGGCGCCGTGCGGTAGCCCCCCGGCGGCGCGCCGAGCGGCTCTTCGCCGTCGATCGCCCCTATCGCCCAAGCCGAAGCGGCGTCGCCGCGGAGCTCGTGCAGCGCCCGGTACGCGGCGATAGCCTGCGCGAATTTCCCCTCGCGCCGCGCCACATCGCCGAGGCCAAGCAAGGCGCCCTCGTCGCACGGGTCGGCAGCCAACCTGCGCTCCAGCGCATCCCGCGCCCGTTCCATCAGCGCAGCGTTGGTCAGCGCCTGCGCGATCGCCGGCATGCGTTCTCGCACGTTGGGAGTTGGATCGGACATTGGCTATGGTGACGCAGGAGATGTATCAAGTCCTCGTGGCGGCCGCTCGAGATGCCGGGGGGGGGGGGGGGGGGGGGGGGCGTCCACGGCCCAAGAGCACCTTGTTGCCGCCCTTGGCGTTTGGCCAGTCGATGCGACAGTAGTCGCGGGCCGCGAAGGCGACGCCGTCGCCCGGTGCCACGGTCACCTCGACGCGATCGAACGCCAGCACGAGTTCGTTCTCCAGCGGCACCAACAGGAAGACGCCTTGGTCTGCGGCATCGGAGAGGGTCCGGGCCTGGAGGTCCTGGAGGTCGACGACCTTGAGACGCGGCGGCGTGGCCTGCGGCACCGCCGAGCGGGCAAGGGCCGTGCCGCTGTCGAGCAGGTCTGCCCTGTCGCTCCGCCGCCGCAGCCCGCCGTCGCGCAACAGCAGACGCCGATCGCCGTCGAGGAACTGCGGCCACAGAACGGCCGGCGCACGCCAGTGCAGCAGCATGACGACCGAGCGCCGCCCATGGAACGCATCCCGCCAATGCGGGCGCCATCGACCATCCACGACGAGCGCGGTGCCAGGCTTGCTTGGCCACTCCAGCACGTCGCCATTTGGCTGACGCATATGGATCGGCCAAGCGTCCACGCCGTCCAAAGTAATCGGAATGCTCATCGTGATGTCGAGCGGCGGACGATCCACGTGCGGCGCCATGCGGCAGCCATGGTCGTACTGCCACAGGAAGGAATTGGCGAAGACGCACCCCGGCCGAGAGACCAACGCGCCGATTCGCGGGGCCAGCTTGCGGCCGACAAGCCCGCCGATCGGCGGGTCGAAGAAACCAAGGCGGCAGGTGGCTGGGTCGTTCCAACTGGCCGGCTTGCCGATAGCCTGCTCGGAGCCAAGCGCCGCGCGCAGGTTTTCGAGCGAGAGGCCAAGCTCCTCGAGGCGCAGCGCCAATGGCAGGTCGATCCGCACTCCCCGGCCATTCGCCGCGCGACCGGGCGAGTCCTCCGCAGACTCAAGCATTCGACGCCTCCCGCGAGGCGGCTCTGGCCCAACCCGACGGCCTGCAAGCGCATCCACGGCGTGGAACCAGGGGCGCAGGAAGAAGTAGAGAAAGAACAGCCGGTCCGGCAGGTTCACCCGCCGCCAGTCCTCGGGCACCACCATCAGGCGGGCCAGCTCGTGCGCGGCGAAGCGCAGGTTCGGCTTGAGGGCGGTGCGCAGCGCGACTTTGCGCCAAAACGACGGCCAGCGCCCGCTGTGCCACACCTCCGGCAGCATCCGAGCGACCGCTTCCCCACGCCGCCAATCCACCGTTCCTATGCTGGGCGACGTCGACTCGACGCCCAGCGCACGGCACGCCGCCAGCGCGGAGTTCCAAACGGCACCGATGCCGGCCTGCCGGCACCGCGCCGCGATCCGCGCCAACTCCGCCTGGTCGCTGCCCTTGAGACACAGCGCCACGTCGCACAGCCACTTGAGCTGCATCCAGCCGTGGCCGGCGCCGTGGCACATCAAGTACACGAGCTCCTCGCCCGGCGGCAGCGTCGGGTAGCGATCGCGGCCGATCGCCACCCAGGCTCGGCGTTCGTGGGACTCGGCGAACGGCGCGTCGAAGTAGTGGGGGTTGCCCAGGAGGCGACGATGCAGCTCCAGCCGAATGTCGTCGCGCACGAAGGTCTCCTCCTTGCGCACCCGCTGCGCCCAGCGGATTCGCACCGGCGTCTCGTCGAAGGACATCGCCGGCCGAAAGCCGGCGGCCAGCACGGCCTCGCGCGACTTGGCGAACGACTCCGGGGCAACGAGGAGGTCGATGTCCGCCGCCTCGCGCACGAACGGGTCGCCATACAGGCGCTGCGCCAAGGGCAGGCCCTTGAGCACCAGGAACGGCATCTCGTGCTCGCGCAGGCTCAAAGCCAGGCGCCGCAGCGAAGAGAGTTGCCGGGCAGCGCGCTGCAACGCTAGCGATGGGGCCTCAGTGCGCCGCAGCTTTGCCGCCAAGGCGGCCAATGGGCCGCCACCGTCCTCTTGCTGCCTGCTCGCGCCGCGCAGCAGCAGCCCGCGGACCCGATGCCTCGCCGCGAGCGCCGCAATGCCGTCGCGATCGGCGACTTGGCCAAGCAGCGCAGCGTCGGCTCGCGCATCGCCCCCAAGGGGCAGACTCAGGCGCAGCGCCGCGAGCAGGCCGTCGAGCGGCGTGGCCGGTTCGGCCGCAGAGACCGCGGAGGAGTGGCGGCACCGCAGCAGCGACAGTTGCGCCGGAACCGCACGTCGCAAAGCGTACATCGTCAAAGTCCTCCGAGTCGCCGAGTCGCGTAGACCGTGGCGGCCTCGAGGAGGCAGCCAGCGTCGCTCACTCGCTCGCGATCCTGCCGTTCAACCAGTCGCCGTCGCACTTGGTGCGTCCGCCGCACTTAGTTGGTGCGTCGATTTTCGCCGAGCGTGCTCTTTGGATCATAGCCGAACGCCTCCATCGTCGCCCAATGCCGGGCGCGCCTGGGCCGCGGACAGATGCTCGCGCCAGCCGCCCGCCCGGCCTTCGCGGAAAGAAACGGCCGGCGTTCTTCCACGGCTTCTCGAAGAATCCCTCGCGCTCTTCGATCCGGCGCAGTCTGGCGAACGGGACGTGGATGCCCGCGCGATCTCCGGCTGCTTGGGCCGAGTCCGAGCCGGGCATGAACAGTTGGGAAAGCGGCGCCCCTACCGTGCGACTTCCGCAAGACCGGCTTCGCTCAAATCATCGATCAGGACTGCGAGGTCCTTGAGGCAGGTTTCCGCGTCGACCTCGAACTCGCGCAGAAGTGGAGCGACGAGATCGCTCACCGGCGTCCAAGCGCCACCTTCGTCTATGTGCTTCCACGCCTCCAAGGCGGTCTCGCGCAAGCCGTAGAAGATGCCGCGTTCGATGTGCATGAACACGAGCTCGCCATCGACTTCCGTGCTGACGAAATCGGCATCGGTGCGCCGCACGCGACTGGTGGACTCAAGCTGCATGGGCGAACACTCTAGCACAGTCATCGGCGCCGCCAATCGGCTCGCATCTTGCGGACGCGCTAGCGACCGCCGTTGAGCACGCCTCTGCCGCGCCGCAGCAGTTCCTCCGCGCTCGCGCAGTCGACCACCAGATCGCCCACTTCCGCCAGCCGTTCGACGTCCTCCACGTTTGCCAGCAGCGCCCCCATCGGATTGACATCGGCATCCTCCGCGGTCAGCGTCGCCGCGTCAAGCGGCAGCATGGACGGTCCGGTTCGGCTGGCGTTAGCGACATCGGCCAAGCGCGTGTGCGAGATCGCTGAAAATGCCGCAGACGGCGGCCCCTACACCCCTCCAGACTTTCACCCACCCACCGCCCGGGGGCTGGCAGGCAAGGTGTGCAGGCGACCACGGTGGCGGACCTCAGCGGTAGCTGGAGATCGTTCGGCAAGGAGCAGGTCAGCTATTGGGGGGGGGGGGGGGGGGGGGGCGAAAGCTCTCGGCGGCGGACTCGAAAGGCGGAAACGCCATAAATACGCTGACGCCCTTGCAGCCGACCACGCATTGGCCGCCGATCAAGAGCCAAGCGTGGAACGCCAAGCCGGATGCCGAGCCGGCGGCCGTCTGGGCAGTCGCTGCCTGGTGGCGCACGCCAACCACGAGTTGACTGGCCACGCCGCGCCAGCACAGCATCCACTGCGCAGCCATCGCTTGGGGCAGACACGCGGCGGAGAAGGGCACGACGTCGGCGACTCTACGCACAACCCATGCGACTTTCCAAGCCAGGGCCGGAACCGGCAAAGCTCCCTGCGGCGCAACGGCGGATGCGATGCCGCCAGCGGCGCAGCGGCACGAACATCACCAGGAAGCGCGCCAGAGCAAGGAGCATGGCAGCTTCCAAAGCCAGCTCTTTCGTCGCCACCGGCAGCCGCAAGTACGATGCAGCCCGCCCGCCTCCCTTGAGGCGACGGGCAGTGCGCGTGACGGCGCTTGATGGTTCGCCCTGCGCCACGATCAACGGATCGTTGATTGGAGTTGAACCACTAGCCGTTCTCGAAGCCGGCTTCCGCAGCCACCAGCACCGTACGGACGACGTCGCGCCAGATGTCGTAGCCGGCGGCGTTCATGTGCAGGCCGTCGGCGACGAAGATGTCCTCTTTCGGCTTGCCGTCTTCGTTCAGCATGGGCGTGGCGATGTCGATGAAGGCGATGCGCGGGTCCGTGGCGGCGCGCTCCTTGAAGCCTGCGTTGGTGGCGGACATCACGTCTCGAAGGTGCCAGCGGGCGATGCTCGGCTTGACGGCCAGAACGTAGATGCGCACTTCGGGCTGGCTGTCGTGGATGGCGTCCACGAAGGCGTCGAAGTGCGCGAGGATGTCCTCCGGCTTCGCGCCCACCGCGGCGTCGTTGTCGCCCTCGTAGAGCAGCACGGCGCGTGGCCGGTGGCGCAGCACCAGATCGTCCACGAAATGCACCACGTCGGCCATGTTGCTGCCGCCGAAGCCGCGCGGAACGACCGTCAGAGGCGCCAGGTCCTCAGCGATGCGCCGATGCCAGCCACGCATGCTGGAACTTCCGGTGGCGACCACCGCGCCCTTCGGCGGCGGCGTTTCCGACTCTGCCGCAAGGAACGCACCGATGGCCTCCCGGTAGCGTTCAGGGTCGGGATATTCGGCCGCGGCCGTGGCCAGCGCCGCCAGCAATGCGAACCCGAAGACGATGCAACGGCTGGCTGGCGGCGCATGTCTTTGACGAAGGTACATCGCGATTCGCGGAGCTCAAGGAGCGAACGTTCCCCAAAGGCTACAATGCCCGTGTCGCTGCTAGCAACCGTCGATGTCCAACCACTCAACGAAGCCTGGCGACGCCGGCACCGGCCGGGGGGCGGCGAACGATTCGCTTCGCCGAGCGCGTCCGATGGCAGCGCTGGCTGCCTGCTTCCCCATCGTTGCCACCGTACGCGCCTACCGTCGCGAGGACGGTCCGCGCGATCTGATCGCCGGACTGGTGCTTGGGGTGATCACGGTGCCCCAGGCCATTGCCTACGCCTTCCTTGCCGGGTTGCCGGCGGAGGCCGGCCTGTACGCCTGCCTGCTGCCCATGGTGGTCTATGCGCTGATGGGTTCGTCGCGGCAGCTGGTTGTCGGGCCGGTGGCCATTGCGGCGCTGATGGTGGCGGCCACCGTCGGCGAGTTCGCGCCGGCCTATTCGGAGCAGTATCTGGCCATCACCACCATGCTCTGCCTGGAAGTCGGCGTCTTTATGTTGCTGCTGCGCTTGGCGCGAATGGGCGGCGTCGTCAGCCTGCTCAGCCATCCCGTCATTGCCGGTTTCGTCAACGCGGCAGCTATTCTGATCATCGTCAGCCAGCTCGGCGCCCTTGTCGGCGCCAACCCGGCCGAAAGCGGCGGCGCGCTGGCGATGCTGGCGGCGCTGGCGTCGTCGCTGGAGTCTGTCGATCCGACCGCGGTTGCCGTTGGCGCGGCCAGTCTCGCCGTCATCTGGCTGACCAGCTGGCTGGCCAAGCGCACCGGCCGCGGCGAGCATCCGCTGGCACGTTCCGGACCCATGCTGGCGGCGGTCGCCGGAGTCGGCGCAGCCATCTGGCTGCAACTGGACGTCGCCGCCGTGGGCTTCGTTCCCACCGGTCTGCCGGCGCTTGCCGTCCCCGCCCTCGACGCGGAACTCGGCCTGCGCCTCGCGCCCAATGCGGCGCTGATCGCGGTGGTCGCCTACGTGGAGAGCTACTCGGTCGGCCAAACGCTGGCGTCGAAGCAGCGGCGGCGCATCGATCGCAATCAGGAGCTGCTCGCCCTGGGCGTGGCGAATATCAGCGCCGGTTTCTCGGGTGCCTATCCGGTGGCGGGGAGCTTCAGCCGCTCGGGCGTCAACGCGGCCGCCGGCGGGCGAACCCAGGTCAGCGTGCTGGTGTGCGCGGCAGTCATCGTCGTGACGCTGCTGTGGCTGACGTCCTGGTTCAAGCACCTGCCCCACGCGACGCTGGCGGCCATCGTCGTCACCTCGGTTTGGGGGCTGGTGGACTTCCGCTCCCTGCGCCAGCGGTGGCGCTTTCACCGCGCCGACGTGGTGGCCCACTTCGCCACCTTGGCGGGAGTGCTGGCGCTAGGCGTGGAGGCCGGCCTGCTGGTTGGCGTCGGCGTGTCGCTGGCGTTGTTCCTGCGCAGTTCGAGCGACCCGCACATCGCGGTGCTTGGCCGGCTCGGCGACACGCCGCACTTTCGCAACGTCGAACGCTACGCGGTGGCGACCTGGCCGCACCTGCTGGTGGTTCGGGTGGACGAGAGCATCTACTTCGCCAACGCGGACCAGATCGAGACGCGGCTGCTGGCCATGACCGGCGACGACTCTCTGCGTCATCTGGTGCTGACGATGAGCGCCGTCAACTTCGTCGATGCGTCGGGGCTGGAGATGCTGCAACGGCTGGCGTTCCGCCTGCACGGCCGCGACGTGGCGCTGCACCTGTGCGACGTGAAGGGCCCGGTACGCGATCAACTCGGCCACATCGACATCGATTCGTGGCTCTCCGGGCGCGTCTTCCGCACCACCGACGACGCGGTGAACGAACTGACCGCCACCGAAGGCGCCTGGGTCTGGCGGCCTGGCCGCCAAGCCGAGTAGGCGCTTGCCAGCCTTCAGTGGCCGCCGCGGATGTAGTCCTGCAACTGGTCGATGGTTTCGGACTGCTCGTCGATGATCTCGACGAACAGGTCGCGCAAGGAGAGCATGCCGGTGACCACGCCCTCGTCCACCACCACGAGGTGGCGGATGTGGCGTTCGATCATCAGGTCCACGCAGTCGGACATTCGGTCCTGCTGGGTGACGGTGGCGACTTCCCGGGTCATGATCTCGGACACCCGGGTGGTTTTCGAGGACTTGTCCTTCAGAATCACCTTGCGGGCGTAGTCGCGCTCGGAAACGATGCCTACCAGCTTGTCGTCGATCATGACCGGCAGGGCGCCGACGTGGCGCTCGGACATCATCTTGATGGCCTCGAACACGCTGTCGATGGGTGCGATGGAGTAGACCTCGCCGGTGCCCTCGCCGCCCTTCAGACGGGAACGGTGGTGCAGCACGTCGTTGACGGTTTTCATTTGCGAAACTCTCTTGTTCGCCCTCGTGCGGCAAGTTTGTCGCATTTGCCGGCAAAGTTCGATAGCGTTGCAGGCCGTTGGCGGCATCGGAAGGAGGGGCGCATGTATCCTGGACACTGGGCGAAGGCATCCCCAGACAAGCCGGCGGTCATCGACACGGCCAGCGGCCTGGCGCGCAGCTACGGCGAGCTGAACGACCGCTCCAACCAGCTGGCGCAGCTGATGTGGCAGCGCGGCTTGCGCCGTGGCGACCACGTCTCCATCTTCATGGAGAACAACCTCGCGTTCTTCGACGTCGTCTGGGCGGCGTTCCGCTCCGGCCTCTACCTCACCACCGTGAACCGCTACCTCACCGGCGAGGAAGCCGGCTACATCGTCGACAACTCGGAATCCAAGGTGCTGATCGCTTCCCGGGCGCTGGCGGACACCGCCCGGCAGATCGTCGACCATGCGCCGAACTGCGCCACCTGGCTGATGGCCGACGGCGCCGTGGACGGCTTCCTGGATCTGGAGCAGGCCATCGCCGCCCAGCCCAAGGCGCCGCTGGCGGAGGAACCGGCCGGCGCCTTCATGCTCTACAGCTCCGGCACCACGGGCCGTCCCAAGGGCATCATCCGGCCGCTGCCGGAAGGCTCCATCGCCGAGGACAACAGTCCGGTCGGCGGCTTGCAGCAAGCGCTGTGGGGCTTCGACGAGAACGCGGTCTACCTTTCTCCGGCGCCGCTCTACCACTCCGCGCCCATCGGCTTCTGCCAGTCCGTGCAGGCGCTTGGCGGCACCGTCGTCATGATGAGCCGCTTCGATCCGGTGCAGGCGTTGCAGGCCATCGAAGACCATCGCGTCACCCACAGCCAGTGGGTGCCGACCATGTTCACGCGCATGTTGAAGCTGTCCGAGGAAGACCGCTCGGCGTTCGATCTCTCCTCGCACCAGGTGGCCATTCACGCCGCCGCCCCGTGCCCCCAGGAAGTGAAGCGGCGGATGTTCGACTGGTGGGGGCCGATTCTCTACGAATACTACGGCGGCACCGAGATGAACGGCTTTACGCACTGCAATCCCGAGGAGTGGCTGGCGCACCCGGGCACCGTCGGCAAGGCGCTGCTCGGCACCATCCACGTCTGCGCCGAGGACGGCCGGGAACTGCCGAACGGCGAACCGGGCATCGTCTACTTCGAGCTGCCGGAGATGCCCTTCGCCTACCTCAAGGACCCGCAGAAGACGAAAGACGCCCAGCATCCCGAACACGGCAACTGGACGACGCTCGGCGATGTCGGCTACGTCGACGACGAGGGCTACCTGTACCTCACCGACCGCGCCACCTTCATGATCATCTCCGGCGGCGTCAACATCTATCCGCAGGAAATCGAAGACGCGCTGGTGCTGCATCCGAAAATCGCCGACGTGGCGGTGATCGGCGTGCCCAACCCGGAGATGGGCGAGGAAGTGAAGGCGGTGGTGCAGCCGGCGGCCGGCGTCGCCGGCGACGATGCCCTGGCCGCGGAGCTGATCGCCTACGCCCGGGAGCACATCGCCCACTACAAGTGCCCGAAGAGCGTGGACTTCCGCGACGAACTGCCGCGCCTGCCGACCGGCAAGCTCTACAAGCGCCTGCTGAAGGACGAGTACTGGGGCAAGACCGGCAGCCGCATCGTCTAGGCGCGCCCGGTGCGGTGCGGGCGTTCAGGCGCCGAGTCGCTAGTACAACACCGTCGGCAGCCAGGTGGCCAACTCCGGCGCGGCCACCAGGAGCGCCATCAGCAGCACCTGCAAACCTACGAACGGCACGACGCCGCGGTAGATGTCCCAGGTCGCCACCGTGGCCGGCGCGACGCCGCGCAGGTAGAACAGCGCGAAGCCGAACGGCGGCGTCAGGAACGACGTCTGCAGGTTGACGGCGATCAGCACGCCCAGCCAAACCGGGTCCAGCCCCATCGCCAGCAACGCCGGAGCGACGATGGGCACGACGACGTAGGTGATTTCGATGAAGTCCAGAATGAAGCCGAGGACGAAGATCACCAGCATGACGATCAGCGTCGCGCCCCAGACGCCGCCGGGCATGTTCGCGAACAGCCCCTGCACCCAGACATCGCCGCCGTAGCCGCGAAACACCAGCGAGAACACCGACGCGCCCACCAGGATGAAGAACACCATCGCCGTGGTCTTGAGCGTCGAACGGCAGATGTCCTGCAACACCGCGAACTTGAGCGAGCCGCTGCCAGCGGCGAGCGCCAGCGCTCCGAAGGCGCCGACGCCGGCCGCTTCGGTAGGCGTGGCGAGGCCGGCCAGGATGGAGCCCAGTACCGCGACGATCAGCAGCACTGGCGGCGCCAGCGACTTCAGCAAGCGCGCCAGGCTGGCCGCTTCCGCATCGTCCTCCCGGTGCGCCGGAGCGCGGTCTGGCCGCAGACCGGCCGCCACCGCGATGTAGACGAGATACAGCCCCACCAAGGCCAGTCCGGGCAGCAGCGCACCGGCGAACAGGTCGCCCACGGAGACGGTTTTCGGCGAAAAGACGCCCAAGGCGAGCTGCGCTTCGCTGTAGGCGCTCGAGAGCACGTCGCCAAGCAGCACGAGGGCGATGGACGGCGGAATGATCTGCCCCAAGGTGCCGGTGGCGCAGATGGTTCCGGTGGCCAGTTTCGGGTCGTAGTTCCGGCGCAGCATCGTCGGCAACGCCAACAGTCCCATCGTCACCACCGTGGCGCCGACGATGCCGGTGCTGGCCGCCAGCAGCATCCCAACCACCGTCACCGCCAGCCCCAGGCCGCCGCGCACGCGGCCGAGCAGCGTCGCCAGGCTGTCCAGCAGCGATTCGGCGATGCGCGTGCGCTCCAAGGTGACGCCCATCAGCACGAACAACGGCACCGCGATGAGGGTCTGGTTGGTGACGATGCCGTACAGCCGGTTCGGCAGAAAGCCCAGGGTACGCAAGTCGAAGACGCCGAACAGCGCCCCGGCGAAGGCGAACAGCAGCGCCGCCCCGGCCAGCGTCGGCGCCACGGCGTAGCCAGCCAGCAACGCGCCGACGACCACCGCGAACAGCAGCAGCGGCAGCAGCTCAAGCATGGAGTTTTCGCCACTCCGCCCAGGCCAGTGCCCCGCCCTGGACGAACAACAGCGCCGCGGAGGCCGGAATCGCCGTCTTCAGCAGAAACACCGCGGGCACGCCGCCCACCTCCGCGGAACCTTCGAGCACCGCCCAGGACTCGGTCACGTAGCCCCAGCTGGTGACGACGACCACGACCGCCAGCGGCAAGAGCAGCAACAGGTGGCCAACGAGATTGACGCCGGCGCGAACGGACGGCTTGAAGCGCGAATAGAAGACGTCCACGCGCACGTGGGCGTCGTGCTTGAGGGCGTAGGAGAGGCCCAGCAGAAAGGCGAAGCCGTGCAGGTAGACGACGCTCTCCTGCAGGAAGATGGCGCCGGTGTCGAAGGCGTAGCGCAGCGTCACCACCACGCAGGTCGCCGCTACCATGCCGACGTTGAGCCAGGCGGCGGCGCGGCCAACGGCATCGACGAAGCGGTCGATCACGACGCCAGCCAGTATTCGCCAACCGTGCCGGCGAACAGCGCGAAGCCCACCCAGACGTTGTTGCGAAAGGCGCGCAAGCAGGATTCGGCCCTTTGGTGCCGGATGAGCCGCTGCTGATGGACGAACAGGCCCAGTACCGTCGCAAGGCCCGCGTAGTAGGCATGCTGGAAGCCCAGCCGTCCGCCCAGCCACAGCAGCAGGCAGAGCGTCGCCAGCTGCAGCACGGCGATGGCCGCGCGGTCGGCGCCGCCAAGCAGGATGGCCGTGGACTTGACGCCGATCTTCAAGTCGTCGTCGCGATCCACCATGGCGTAGATGGTGTCGTAGGCGACGACCCACAGTGCGCTTGCGGCGAACAGCAGCCACGCCGTTGGCGGAACGCGGCCCTGGGCCGCGGCGAAGGCCATGGGAACGCCCCAGCTGAAGGCGATGCCAAGCACCGCCTGGGGCCAATGCGTCCAGCGCTTCAGCAGCGGATAGAGCAGCGCCGTCCCGGCGCCCGCCACGGCCAGCATGTGCGCCAGCGGATTCAACCCAAGCACCAGCGCGAAGCACGCCAGCGCCAGCGCCAGCAGCGTACACAAGGCTTGCAAGACCGTCAGCTCCCCCGCTGGCAGAGGTCGGTTCCGCGTTCGCCGCACATGGCCGTCGAAGCGGCGGTCGGCAACGTCGTTGGCGACGCAGCCAGCGGTGCGCGCCAGCACGGTGCCGACGACGAAGATGGCGAGCAGGTCAAGCGGCGGCAGACCTTCTGCCGCCATCCACAGCGCCGCCAAGGTGGGCCAGAGCAGCAGCAGCGCGCCAACCGGCTGGTGCAAGCGCATCAAGCGCAGATAGGCGCCGACGCGATGTGCAGGCAGCGTTTCGTCCATCTCGAACTCAGCGAGGTTGCGCCTCGGACCGTCGGGGTCGGCGGCGCCGGCCTAGCCGGCGGCTTTCGCGTCGCCCACCGCCACGCGCAGATCCGCCAGTTCGTCGCCTTCGCCGGAGGCCACCAGCGCCGTCACGGTGAGGTCGCTGGTGACGTTCACCGAGGTGCGGCACATGTCGAGCAGCCGGTCCACCGGCAGCACCAGCGCCAGCGCTTCCACCGGCAGGCCGACCGCCGGCAGAATCAGCGCGATGGCCACCAGGCTGGCGGACGGAATGCCGGCCACGCCGATGGACGTCAGCAGCGCCAGCGCAACCACCGTCAGCTGGCCGGCGAGGCCCAGGTCGATGCCGTAGATCTGCGCGACGAAGACCACCACCACGCATTCGTAGAGGGCGGTGCCGTCCATGTTCACCGTCGCGCCCAGCGGCAGCACGAAGCTGGCGGTGCGCTTCGACACGCCGGCCCGCTCGGCGCTGTTCAAGGTCACCGGCAGGGTTGCGGACGAAGACGCGGTGGAGAAGGCCGTGAGCTGGGCAGGCAGAATCCTGCCGTAGTAGGCGTAGGGCCGAATGCCGCCGACGAAGCGCTGCAAGAGCGGCAGCGTGATGAGGAAATGCACCCCCAGCGCGCCCAGAACGGTGACGAAGAACCACGCCATGGCGCCCAGGCTGCCGAGGCCGGCAACCAGCAGCGTCTTCGCGACCAGGCAGAAGACGCCGACCGGCGCGAATCGCATCACCCATCCGGTGATGGCGATCATCACGTCGTGGATGCCGGTCCAGAAGCTCTGCAAGGTGTCGCGGGGCGGCCCCGCGAGCCGCGCCATGAAGCAGCCGAAGAGGACGCTGACGAAGATGAGCGCCAAGAGTTCGCTGTTCGCCGCGGCCAGGAAGACGTTCTGCGGAACCGCGCGCGAGAGGATTCCGATCAGGTCTCCTGCGCCGCGTCCTTCGACCGTGCGGGCGACCTCGCTGGCATCCGGCAGGGCGTTCCTCAGCGCTTGCGCGGGCTCGCCGCTGCCGGGAGCGAAGACGTTGACGAGCACCAGCCCCGTGGCCACCGCCAGCAGGCCGGTGACGAGGTAGAAGCCCAAGGTCTTCGCCCCGACGCGACCGAAGCGCTCCTGCGCAGCCATGTTGCACACGCCGGTGACGATCGACGAGACGATCAGCGGCACCACCACCATCTTCAGAGCGCTGAGGAACAGGCCGCCGAAGAAGTCCAGCACGTCGATCAACGCCACGCCGAACAGCGCGGCGTCGGGACTGCCCAGCGACGCGACGAGAATCGCAAGCGCCAAGGCGGCGGCGATTTGCCAGTGCAGGGGCATGCGGTCGCTGCGCCATCAGGCGCTGGACTCCTCGCGCCGCCGGGACTCGGACGTTCGAGTCGAGTTCCGTGCAGCGCACGACGCAGGAAAGATGGAGGACGAGGCTGCGACGGGCATCGGCGCCGCGGCAACGGCGTTCTTCCGCTTGGCCTTGCCAGCCTTGGCGGTCGGAGGCGCAGCCTCGCTTTGGGCTTCTTCGGCCATGCCGCTTGTCTTGCTCTCGGTTCGCAGACGCTCAACCGGCGTCGAGTCAGCCGATCTCGATCATCTCGAAATCCTCCTTGCCGACGCCGCACTCGGGACAGACGAAGTCCTCCGGCACGTCCTCCCAGCGGGTGCCAGGCGGGATCCCCTCTTCTTCCCAGCCCTCGGCTTCGTCGTAGATCCAGCCGCAGACAATGCACTGCCACTTCTTCATCTAAGCGACTTCACTTCCGTCTTGTCTTCGGCAAACCTTCGCGTCGTCCCTTGCCACTGCCAAAGATCGCTCGTCGGCAAATGCGGGATCGCTCGAAGAACGACTGTCTTCCCGCGGCGGCGAGCGCAACGAATGATCGCATCCGGGCGAAGCTGCGGGTTCTCAGCGCCCGTCGCGCAGCCGACGAAGCCGTTCTTCCAGTTCCGCGACCCGGCGCTGAGCCGCGTCCGCTCGCGCTCGTTCCGCCCGAGCTTCATGCTCCGCCGCATCAGCCCGGTCCCGTGCCTCTTGGTAGTCGGGGATGTCCGCCGCCGTCGCCGGATCGTGCCAGCGCATCGTCAGCGCCCAGGTCTCCTTGCGCGCCGAGGGCGGCACTCGCTGCGCCACGTAGGCGCAGAGGCCCAGCACGGCGCTGCGCACCCCGAGCTCGCCGTTCGGCAGCAGCACCTCTTCAAGCGGCTCGCGGCGCTCCGGCGTCAGCGAGAAGCCCCACAGTTCCTTGTCGGCGTGTGCCCGATCCTCGCCGGTGACGTCGAACAGCAGGCACTCGCGCACGCCGATGCGCTGGTAGCAGTCGAGCTTGCGCCCGAGGTCGTGCTTCCAAGTGCTCCGCGACACCGCCTCCAGCACGAAGTCCGGCGGCCCGAGGACATCCGCGTCGTAGTCGGCGCGGGTGCTGCGTCGCGGCACGGCGAGCGCCACGAACACGTCCGGCGACAGCCGGCTCTGCCGTTTTCTGCCGGGTTCGGAGAACAGCAAGGGCAGGTCGTCGCCCACTTGGGCGCCGGGGAACCGATGCCTCAAGGCGTTGCGCGAGTAGGCCGTGGCGGCCGCATGGGGTTCCTTCACAGGGATGCGCACGTCCACCAGCGGCGGATCGAGGGGGTAGGGCAGCCGATCCTCGAAGGGCGGCTCGGTCGCCTGGCCACGTCGATGGGCTCGGCGCGAACGCGAAACCACCTGGGCACGGCGCGGCGGCGCGACTGGCAGCGCCGGCCGGGGACGGAAGACGGGACTGGCTTCGGACATCGCTTGCTCCTGATGGGCGCCGTCCTCGGTTGCGGGGCACCTGGCGGACCGTGAGCGCACGGTTGCCATCGTACCACGCAAGGGGTGCGCTCTCGTGCGCTGCTTGTGCCGGTCCTCGCCTGCCTCTGCAAAGAGCTGCTGCACGCCACGGTTGCGCTCGTGCGGGCGGGACGGCACGGGCGTCGGGTTGTTTCGAGTTGGCCATGGTCCGACATTGTCGAGGACGTCCGCGGGGCTGTCTGCGGCAACGGGCTTACAGCGCAAAGCGCCGATCTCCTACGTCGTTTGCCGCCGCCGTCGTACAGCGCAATGGCTACACCAAGCTCGAATCCTCAACGGGTTTGCCTTGGCGGCAAAACCGCTATACTGGCGCTCGTCTCCTGGGGTGTTGGCCAGCCAGCGTCATCCTTGAGCCGTTAGAGAAACCAAAGGGGATTCGGCGTCGGCGACGGTGAGCAAGCCCAAGAATCCTGCCGCCTAGTTCCGGCAGGGTCGCGGGAAGCCTGAAGACGCCGCCTGGGTCACCGCCTTGAACCAAAACGGTTCAGGGTAGCCAAGGCAGCCGCATCGCCGGGAGACTACCAACACCACTTCGCCAGCCAAGCGCACGCGGCCCTTGACTTCCTGCTCGCCACACGGCGCAATGCGTCCCATGCCTGCCACAGCCAGCCAACCGAGTTCCATCGCCGTCGTCGGCACCGGCGCCGTCGGCAGCTACTACGGCGCGCGCCTTGCCGAAGGCGGCCACGACGTGCGTTTCCTGGTCCGCCACGGCTTCGACGTCGTGCGCGAACAGGGCATTCGCGTCAACAGCCATCTGGGCGACCTGCACCTGCCAACGCCAACCTTGGCGCAGAGCACCGAGGAACTGGCCGAATACGGCCCCGTGGACTGGCTGCTGGTGGGCCTCGAGTCCTACGATATCGATCAGCTGTCGCGGCTGGCGGAACCGTTCTGCAACGTCGACACGCGCATTCTGGCCATCGTCAACGGCATCGGCATCGAAGAGGATGTCGCCGAGCAGATGCACCGCTACGGCATCTTCGGCGGCCTCGGCTTCATCGGCGTCGGCCAGCCGCAGCCGGGGCGCATCTTCCATCGCGAGTTCGGCGCGCTGGAAATCGGCCATCACGGCGACGATGCAGCGGCTGTGGAGGACGCAGTGGCGCTGTGGGAGCCCACGGTCGTGGCGGCGCGCCCGGTGGACTGTCTGATGCGCGCCCGCTGGCAGAAGATGATCTGGGATGTTCCCTTCAACGGCCTTGCCGTCGTCGCCGGAGGGGCCACCTGCGGCTTCCTGCTGGAAACGCCAGCGCTTGCCCGCTTCGCCCGCGCCATCATGGACGAAGTGGTCGGCATCGCCAATGCGGATTTGCAGAGCAAGGGGCTTGCGCCAATCGCCGACACCGACGAAGTCTGCGAACGCGCCATGCGTCTGATGGGCACGACCGAGAACTACGTGCCCTACGCCGGCATCAACTTCGTGCGCCAGCAGCCCCTGGAAGTGGAGGCGATGTTCGCGCGTCCGGCGCAACGGGCGGAGGAACTGGGCATCGACGCGCCGCAGACCGCGTTCCTGGCGGCGCTGATGCAGCGGCTGAACCCCGCGGCGACGTTCTAAAGACGCCGCTTCAAGCCGGCCCTGGCTGCGAAATCAGTTCGTCGATGTAGCCGGCGACGAGGTCCGGCCGCTGCATGGGGATGAAGTGGGTCAACTCGGGCAGGTGGACGTCGCGACCGTTGGCGAACGCCGCCGCCAGGCCCGGCCAAGTGGGCGAGCGGCTGAAGTCCATTGCGCCTTGCCGCGTGCCGTTGCGGGCGCGCAGCACGGTCACTGGCTGGCGCAGCGCAGCCACCTGTTCCAGAACGTCGCAGCCGGCGCTGCCGAGGTAGATGGACGCCTCCACCAGCGGCGGGCAGCCAAGAACCAATCCGTTGCCGTCCGGCGCCGGATTCAGGCCGTAGCGGCAGTAGTCCTCCAGAACCTCGCGCTTCCACAGGCTGAACGGCGTCCGATCCTCGAAACGCTCGATCATCTGCTCCGCCGACTGCCAGCGGTTGCGCCGTCGGGACACCGGATGTTCTTCGGCGCTGGCGAAACTCGGGACGTTCCGGTACGTCGCCGGGTCGAGAATGGTGGGATCGACCAGCAGCAGCCGGGCAAAGCGGGGGGGATGCTCGGCCGTCGCCTGCACCAGCGCATGGCCGCCCATCGAGTGGCCAACGCCTAGCACGTCCTGCAAGTCCAAGGCGGCGGCAAAGGCCGCGACGTCGGCGCCGAAAGTGCTCCATGAGTAGGGCCCCGTCTTGCTCGAACGCCCATGCCCACGCAGGTCCAGCGCCACGACATGGCCGACGTCAGGGCCGAGGGCGCGAACCACGCCATCCCAGCATCTGGCATGGAAGCCGGTTGCGTGAATCAGCAGCACGGTCGCGCCGCCAGCGGCTTCGCCCCACTCGAAGTAGGCCAGTTCGACGCCTCGCAGGCCGATGCGCTTGCCTTGCGGCTGCTTGGATCGGAACATTCCAGGGGTGCCGGGTCAGCCCAAGCAGTGCGTCAGCAGCTGCCGGTGCAGCGCGGACGCCCGCTCCAGCAGCGTTCCGTCCACTTCGAGCGTGGCGGCGTCGTGGCGGGTCGGCGCGCGAAATCGCGACGCGGCCGGCACCAAGGCGGCCGGTTCCGTCAGCCCGGTCTTGCTGGCGATGCGCTCGAGGTGGGGCGTCGGCTGGGCGCAGAGGCCGTCGTAGTCCACCAGGACCACATGGTCGCCCAGATTGGCGAGAAGGTGTCCGAACGCCGCGCACCAGTAGGACAGCCAGAAGTTCACGCTGCTGGCCGGTTGCCGCGCCGGGCCGTCCAGCCAGTGATCGAAGTCGATGGGACGCAGATTGGCGCCGAAGTCGAAGTGGCCGATGTCCTCCATGTAGCGGCGGGCGAATGCCTCCCTGGCGTGGATCTCCTCGAAACGAGTGTGCGTACGCAACAGGGAAGCGGCGTGGTCGAGGGGCTGGCGCAACGGCACCAGCACCGTCGCGTCGGGAAACAGCCGGGCGACTTCCCTCAAGCGCGCCAAGTTGCCATTGTTCTTCGATAGGTAGCGCGGCAGGCCCTCGCGCGCCTTCCCTTCGGACATTCCCTTCGCGTGCAGCGCGATCACCTTTCGCACATGGTTCTTGATGAAGACCTCGAACTCGGCCGCGGCGAAGCCGTTGTCGTCCGGCCAGGGCCGGATGCGGTCCGCCAGGTACCGGTCTGGATGGAAGGCCCGCCACAACGCTTCCTCAAACGCTTCGGCGCTGTCGTGGCCAATGGTCAAGCCGTCGCCATGCGCGCGTCGGACGTCGCCGCCGGCGAGGCGGAAACGGCGGGAGGCGGCATTCCACAGCAACGGCACGAAGAGGAACGGCATGTTCCGATAGGTGTGCGCGGCAAAGGTTCCGGACGAATACAACGCCTCGAGCAGCAGCGTTGTGCCGGCGCGAGGCAGCGAGGCGATGAACACCGGCCGCTCGACGCCGACATTGGCGATGCGCCGAGCATACAGACGGTCTTCCAGGTCGGCCAACGCCTTCTGCACGCCGACGGTGGAAAAGGCCGTGCGATGAAGGAACCGGTCCGGCGGGGTGTATCGCGCATCATGTCTCGCCGCGCCTGCGGTCTTCCCGCGCCGCCGGCGCGAAGCAGCCAGCAGCCGCTGCAGCGGATACCAGACGAAACCGATCACCATGAAGACGGCTACCCCGACCACGGTCAAGAGCGCGCCGATGGCCGCCAGCCCCGAGCCGGGCCCGACGTAGGCGAGCGCGGCTGGCGCCTCCCCGGCAAGACCGCCCAGTCCGTTGGCAGTGGATGGGTCGATCACCAGCGTTCCCGAAAGGAGGATCGTGCGGAGTTCAGCGCTTCGCCCATTTGTTCGCGTACTGGATGCTGTGGAATCTGAAGAACCAAGGGGTTTTCGTCAATGCCTCGGGGAGTCCTGGCAGCTTCGACAGATCGTGTACTTGGCGAAAGACGTTCAAGACCCGGCCGTCTGCGAGACGGATCTCGAAGGCGCGGGCGCCCTGCACATCGGCAACCAGGGCACGACGCCCGTCGAGGGAAACGTCGACGGTGCCGCTGCGATACGAGAACCAGTCGCGCAAGTGTAGCGGAGTGGCGTCGTTGGGGAACACCGTGGTCTCCTTGCCGGTGGCGAGGTCGACGATCAGCAGACGGGAAGGGCCATGGACACCGTCGGTACCGAGGTTGTCGAACATGATGAACCGAGCGTTGTCCAAGTGTCGCACTCCGTGCTGCTGCCGGAAGCTGCCTCGCACAA
Organism: Candidatus Azotimanducaceae bacterium; assembly: GCA_965199875.1. Lineage (GTDB taxonomy): Bacteria > Pseudomonadota > Gammaproteobacteria > Pseudomonadales > Azotimanducaceae > VXYL01. Next base: position 3,171,791 of record OZ241346.1, read on the forward strand.
GCTTCTTCAGTCGGCGGTCGTCCTCGTCCAAGATGGCGAACGCGTTCAGGTTGCGCAGCGAAACCACGAGATCGCCCGGCGCGATGCCTTCGGCCCCTCCGGCATCCGCGCCGAGCATGTGTACGAAGTTGAGGTGAGTGGGGTCGCAAGAGTCTTGCGGCCCCACAAGCGTCGTCGCAAAGGGGGACTCGACGATAGCGTCCAGGATGGGAATCTGCTCCAACAGCTTCCCGTTCCCGCCCATCAAGTTCACCGTGTCCTCCATGATCTCGCCGCGATGGCACTGCAATTCCACCACGCGTCCACTTCCCGTCGGGACTTCTCGCGCCAAGTGCGACCGGTCCAGGCGCAGGCCCGACACCAGCGCCAGGTCGTCGCTGATCACATGGCCGTCATGGTGGCTGTAGTCCTTCCGATACCAGCGCGGCCGCCCGTCGGGCGACACGCGCGCCACGCCGCCGCTATATGGATAGGAGGTGTGGGGGAAAGTGAATACGACGAGCAGGTCGCCATTCGGATATGGCGAAATGCGGTAGGTGCCGAAGTCCAGGAACGACCAGCCAACGGGATGTTCGTACGGATAGTCGGACTCGGCAACGATGTTCGCGCGCGCAATCTCTTCGGGCCGAAACGGCCAGACCCGGCTGACCGCGCCGGAACGCGAGTATTCCACGGCCAGGCAGCCCCAAGGCGCGGGACAGTGGTCGAGAAACGTGCCGCTTTCGCCCTTCACAAGCACTGGATCGATCAACGCGTCGCTGGCAAGGAACTCGATGCGGCTCGCTGCCGCTTCGGCGGGCGCGATGTGGGCCGCCGGACAACTGAGCATCCGCATCCTGAAGTCCTTTGCCAGCTGGTCCCTGAGCCCTGCGGCCACGGGCACGCAGTCCCGGGCCAGAGATCGAGGAACTACGTGCGGGGCCGCCGGGTCCTGTTTCCAGCTGCCAATGCCGGCGAAGTCCAGATTGACGACCAGCGTCTTGTAGGCTGAACGGATCAAGCCGGACGGAAATCTCTTGGTTGCCTCGACGTACATGCCGGCGCCGAATGCGGCCAAGAACGCGGCCAAGACAAACAACACCAAGGGTACGCGGGCGCGGCGCGCTCCATCGCCCTCGTCCGTCGCGGACGTCTTTCGCGTCGCGTCCAAGCGGCCCTCGGCCCGCGAGTCCATGATCAGGCGACGATGCGCTTCGACGTGGCCAGACGCCCGTAGGTGAGCGTTCGCCACAGCCACTCCAGCGGCCCGAAGCGGAAGCGGCGCAGCCAACAGACGCTGAACGCGATGCACGCGGCCCACTCCGCCAGCACCACCAGATAGAGCTGATGGCGCGGCAGTTCGTTCCACAGCCCGAGGCCCACCGCGGTGAAGATCACCATGCCGAAGACGCTTTGCAGCAGATAGTTGCTGAGCGCCATTCGCCCGGCCGCCGCCAGGCCAGCGCGAATCCTGCCCAGCCAGCCCTTCAGGCAGACGATGGCGAGCAGCGCAGCCCAGCCAAGCGCCATGAAGACGCGGCCGAGGTCGTAGGTGGCGACGGAGTCGGCCATCCAACGCAGCGCGAAACCGCTGCGCGTCTGGATGGCCACCTCGGACAGATTCACCGCCAGGCCAACGCCGAATCCCACCACCGCCAAGCGCCGATAGAAACGGATGTCGCGCTGGCCGCGCAGCATGCCGGTCTTGTACAGCGCCATACCCAGCAACATGCAGGCGAAGGCGTCCCAGAACAGGAACAGCGGATAGGCGGAGTAGAGCTCCAGCACGATGCGCGCATTGGCCCGAAACGCCGCGCCGTAGGCGCCTTGGAACTTCAGCCGCTCGTTCTCCAAGGCGGCTGCGCCGGGCTGGTAGATGCTGCGCAGCTCTTCCCAGGACTCGACGGCGTCGCGCTCCTCGGCGGAGACGGCCTCCCCCGCCTCGATGCGCGTCTGCACCGCCTCGGCCTGGTCGGGCAGCACGGTGAGCATCACGAACAGGAACGCATAGAACGCCGCCAGGTAGGCGAAGACGATGGCGGCGCTGGCGAACAACGCTCTCGGACGCCAGTTGCGCAGCGGATACAGCACCAGCCCGGCGAGCGCGTACAGCACCAGGATGTCGCCGCTCCACAACAGCACGTAGGAGTCGAACAGCCCGAAGGCCAGAAGCAGCAGCTGCCGGCGGTAGTAGACGGCGGCGGACTTGGCGCGCGGGCCGCACGCCAGGATCACCACGCCAGCGCCGAACAGCATGGAGAACAAGGCGCGCATCACGCCGTCGGCAAACACTTCCGCGATGAGGAAAGCCGCGTAGTCGATGCCTTCGGTGGCCGCGTCCACGCTCGGGTCGAAGTACGCGCGGCCCGGCAGCCCGAACGCCAAGATGTTCATCAGCAGGATGCCGAGCAGGGCGAAGCCACGCACGACGTCTATCGTTTCGATGCGCTCGGCGGCAGGGACGGGAGCAGGTTTGGACAAGGCGATGCAGCCATCGGCACCGTGTACGAGTGCGCCACTATAGCACCAGTGGTTCGATTCCGAATTGACGTGGCAAATGGCGCGTTGCGTCTGTCATCGCCTCGGCACACGCTACTTGAGGATGTGCCGCCCCGCAGGGCACCGACGTCCAGGCCCTGCGACGAAACCCGTCCCACTGGAACACACGTCATTTTGGAAGCGGCACTAGTGCCATGCGGCGGCGGCGAGGGATGAGTGTTTTCACCCCTAGTTGACTTTACCCATGAGTGTTCTAGAGTACGGGTGATATTGACAGCGGCTTGAGGGCTGGCCGAAACCATGGCGATGCAACCGCAAGCGCTGCCGCGCTACCTGCTCGGCGCGGTCGAGGAAGACCTGCGCAGCAAGATGGTGTTCCTTGGCGGCCCTCGGCAAGTCGGCAAGACGACGCTGGCCCTGGCGCTGCTCGGCGCCGCGGGCCCAAAACACCCCGCCTACTTGAACTGGGACGACCCGCGAGTGCGCTCGCCGTTGCTGCGCGGCGAGCTGCCCGGCGGCGAAGCCCTGCTCGTGCTCGACGAGATCCACAAGTTCCCGCGCTGGCGCAATCTCGTCAAGGGATTCTACGACACCGCCGGCGACCGAATTGCGTTCCTGGTCACCGGCTCCGCGAGGCTGGATCACTACCGCAAGGGGGGCGACTCGCTGCAGGGCCGCTACCACCATCATCGTCTGCACCCCTTCTCGCTACGCGAGTTGGCCGCCACGCCGTCGCCGAGCGACTTGGAGACGTTGCTGCAATTCGGCGGATTCCCAGAGCCACTCCTGGCCGGCAATGCCCGCACGTGGCGACGCTGGCAGCGCGAGCGGCTGTCGCGAGTTGTCCACGACGACCTGCGCGACTTGGAGAACGTCCGCCAGGTGGCGTTGGTGGAGCTGCTGGTAGAGGCATTGCCAAGCCGCGTCGGCTCGCCGCTCTCCATTCGCAGCCTCGCAGAGGACCTGCAAGTGGCGCATGCGACGGTGGACCGCTGGTTGCGCATCCTCGAGAACCTCTACGTGTGCTTTCGCATCCCGCCCTTCGGCGCGCCACGCATTCGCGCCGTGAAGAAGGAGAACAAGCTCTACCTGTGGGACTGGTCGCAAACGGCGAACCCAGGCGCTCGCTTCGAGAATCTAGTGGCGAGCCAGTTGCTGAAGTACTGCCACCGCCAGGAAGACACGCAAGGCCATCGCATGGAACTGCGCTTTCTGCGCGACACGGACGGCCGCGAGGTGGACTTCGTCGTGCTGCGGGACGGCGCGCCATCGTTCGCCGTGGAATGCAAGACGGGCGAAAGGGCCGCGAGTGCCGGCATCGCCTATTTCCGCGAGCGCACCCCCATTCGCGACTTCTACCAAGTCCACCTGGGCGAACAGGACAGGCTGCTTGGCGGCACCCGCATCCTGCCCTTTCGCGTGTTCTGCGAAGAGCTGGACATGCCTTGAGCGCGATACGGTCGCTTGGTCGATGGCGCACGGAGGAAGCGGCGTTGGCTGCTAGACTTGCGCGCCATGAACGCTGGTCATGCGACCCGGCACGAGATCGTCTCCAGCGAAGACGAGCCGCTCGTGCTGGTCAACGCCGCCGACGAAGCCCTTGGCACGTTGGCCAAGTCCGCCTGCCACGACGGCGATGGCATTCTGCATCGGGCGTTTTCGCTGTTCGTCTTCAATGCCGACGGCGACACGCTGCTGCAGCGCCGCCACGCCAGCAAGCGGCTGTGGCCGGGCTTTTGGGCCAACAGCTGCTGCTCGCATCCGCGCCACGGCGAGGACATGACTGCCGCTGTCGAGCGGCGCGCCTGGGACGAACTGGGGCTGCGCGTCCAGCCGAAGTTCCTGTTCAAGTTCCAGTATCGAGCGTCGTTCGCCCACTTGGGAACCGAGTTCGAGCTGTGCTGGGTGTTCGTCAGCCAGGGCGGCGGCGAGCCGCGGGTCAACACCGCCGAGGTGGCCGAGTGGCGCTGGGTGAAGCCCGACGACTTGGACCGCGAGATCGACGACTCGCCGGAGCGGTTCACGCCGTGGCTGAAGCTGGAGTGGCGGCGACTGCGCCAGGAACACGGCCACTGCCTGCCGGCCTAAAGGCAGCGCACATCCACACCGGCAGACGCTACGTTTGCGCCTTGCCCTCGCCGAGCAGCCAGCCGAACAACGCCACTGCGGCGACGGCGCCAAGAAGCTGCGCCACGATGAACGCCGGCGCATCCGCCGGAGCGATGCCGCTGAAGGTGTCGGTGAGCGAACGCGCCACGGTGACTGCCGGATTGGCAAACGACGTCGAAGCGGTAAACCAGTAGCCAGCGCTGATGTAGAGGCCCACCATCGCCGCCACCGCCGCCGGCCGCGCCTTCAACGTGGCAAGAATGGTGGCGACCAGGCCGAAAGCCGCCACCCCCTCCGCCAGCCACTGGCCACCGCCGGTTCTTGCCTTGGTGGCGATCTGCAGCGCAGCCAGGTCGAACATCAAGTGCGCCAGCACCGTGCCGGCGACGGCGCCGGCGATCTGCGCGCCGATGAACGCCGTGGCGCGGGACGGCCTGATCTGCCGCCGCAGCAGGAACGCCACGGTGACCGCAGGATTGAAGTGCGCCCCGGAGATCGGCCCGAACATGGTGACGAGCACGACGAGAATCGCGCCGGTGGCCAGGGTATTGCCCAGCAGCGCCAAGGCATCGTTGCCGCCGGCAAGAGCCTCGCCCATGATGCCCGAACCAACCACCGTCGCCAGCAGTAGCAGCGTGCCCAGCGCTTCGGCGATCAGCGCTCGCACCCGTGCCCCTCGATCACGCCGTGTTGGCCCGTTGGCACCGGGCCCCTCGGCACAAGCAGGACGGAGCGCTACGGCCGAACGCTGGCGATCCCGTTGCGTATGCCTTCCGTCGCCCAGCCGGCCCAAGGCAGGGTAAAGAACCGAAAGCCCTTCTCCATCAACTGCTTGGGCGAGATGCCCGGCGGCACGAAGAACATTCCGGCGGCAACCCCGGCCTGCTGGCAGGCGGCGCCGATGCGATCCAGGGCGGCGTGGTACTTGGGGTTTTCGTAGTCCAGCGGCACGTCGATGTTGATCGAGAGGTCGGAGGGGCCGACCAGAAGGACGTCGATGCCGGCCACGCCGAGGATCTCGTCGATGGCGTCAAGCGCCTCCTGGGTTTCGATCATGGGAACGATCAGGAGCTGCTCGTTGACCGCGTCCATGTACTCGCGGTAGCTCTTGAACTCGCCCCACTCGCCCCTCATGCCGGCGGAGCTCCTCGCCCCCTCGAAAGGGTACTTGCACCACTTCACCATGTCGGTGGCTTCCGCTGGCGTGTTCACCATCGGCACCACGATGCCCTTGGCGCCGATGTCCAAGGCGTAGCAGATCTGGTCCGGGCGGAGGTCTCCGACGCGGATGATCGGACTGCCAGCGGCACCCCGCATGGCCGCGACGGCACGCGCCAGTCCCTTGATGTCGTCGGTGGAGTGCTGCGTGTCGAAGAGGACGAAGTCGAATCCCGCGTTGGCGAGAAAGCGCACCTCGCTGTTCGCGCCGGCCGTGGTGCCGACGGCGGTTCCTCCAGCGTTGAGCAAGTCCTTGACGTGGTTCATTGTTCGTAGACCCTTCGGGAAACAAGCCGCACAACATAAGCGTTGTCGAGGCAAACCGCTACCAGCGGCCCGCCAATACGCCAATGCAGGTGCCATTCCGCTGGCGTCGGCCGTACGAAGGTTGGAACCCGCCGTTGCGGTCGCTTATGCTCGCCGCCTCCGGCTGAAGCTCGCTGCGAGCGCCGGCCACCGAACTCCATGGAGCATTCATGGCAAGAACCTTGAGGGGCGCCGCCGCCATCGCCGGCGTCGGCGAAACCACCTACTACAAACGCGGCCAGTCGCCGGATGCCGAGTTCAAGCTGGCGCTGATGGCAACCCTGGCGGCCTGCGAAGACGCCGGCATTTCGCCGAAGGCGGTGGACGGCTTCGCTTCCTTCTCCAACGACCGCAGCGATCCCTCCCGGCTTGCCAATGCACTGGGCATCGACGATCTGCGCTTCTCCAACATGCAGTGGGGCGGCGGCGGGGGCGGCGGGTCGGCGGCGTTGGCGCACGCCGCGGCGGCCGTGGCCACCGGTCTGGCGGAGTGCGTGGTGGTGTTCCGGGCGCTGGCGCAAGGCCAGTTCGGGCGCTTCGGCCAAGGCCCGCGCAGCAACGTGGTGTCCGGCGCCGGCGCCTACACCGTGCCCTACGGTCTGATGTCGCCAGCGCAGAGTTTCGCCATGAAGGTGCAGCGGTTCATGCACGACCACGGCGTTGAACAGTCGGCGTTGCGGGCGATTTCCCTGGCTTCCTACCACCATGCGCAAAGCAACCCGCGCGCGGTGATGCACGGGCGGCCCCTCGACGAAGACAAGTACGACCGCTCGCGTTGGATCGTCGAGCCCTTCCACCTGTTCGACTGCTGCCTGGAGAACGACGGCGCCGCCGCCATGCTGGTGGTGCCAGCCGAACGCGCCCAGGACTTCGACCACAAGGCGGTCTACGTGCTGAGCGCCGTCACCGGCTCGCACTACCGCGCCGGCGCATCCGTCCACAACACGCCGGACTACGCCACCTCCAACTTCAAGACCTGCGTGCCGCGCCTCTACGACATGGCGCAGTGCAAGCCGGCGGACGTGGACGTCCTGCAGTGCTACGAGAACTTCACCGGCGGCGTGCTGATGAGCATCGTCGAGCATGGATTCTGCGCCGCGGACGAATGCAACGAGTTCCTGACCAAGGAGAACCTCCTCGCCCCCGGGGGCAGGCTGCCCACCAACACCAGCGGCGGCAACCTGGCCGAGTGCTACATGCACGGCCTGGAGCTGAACATCGAAGCGGTGCGGCAGATCCGCGGCACCTCCACCAGCCAGGTGCCGGACGTGGACGTCTCCATGGTGGTGTCGGGGCCGATGGTGACGCCGGTGAGCTCCTGCATCTTCGGCTCGGAGGCGACGCTATGAGCAAGCCGTATCTGAACCCCGGCCTGCCGAGGCCCGTTCCCGCTCCCGACGGCCTCGACGCGCCGTACTGGCAGGCGGCGGCGGAAGGACGTCTGGTGATGCAGCGCTGCAACAACTGCGGAACGTGGCAGTGGGGGCCGGAGTGGACCTGCCACAAGTGCCACAGCTTCGATCTGGCCTTCTACGAAGTTCCCCGCGAGGCGCGCATCTACAGCTACGAGCGCGTCTGGCATCCGGTGCATCCGGCGCTGAACGAGCAAGGCCCGTACATCGTCGTGCTGGTGGAGTTTCCCGAACACGACGGCGCGCGGATGGTTGGCAACCTCTTGGGCGACCCGCGGCAGGCCGTGGAAATCGGCGCTCCGGTACGCGCCGTTTTCGAGCACCACGAGGATGCCGAGCCGCCGTACACGCTGGTGCAGTGGGCCATCGTCGAGTAGGTCGGCAGAACACGAACTTGCCATGTCGGCCGATCGACGCGAGCAACTGCTCGACATCTTCAAGTTCTTCCCCGGCATCGCCGCTGGCGGCAGCGCGGTACGAGAGACCAAGGACGGCGGCCTGGTGTTGACGATGGCCTACGCCGAGAACGTCCACGGCAAGATCGCCCGCATGGTGGTGGACTTCATCGCCGAGCGGGTGGGTGCGCGGCAGCGCGGCAAACAGCTGCGCTGCGACGCCACGCAAGGGACGGCCTTCGTCCGCTACCTCAACTACGCATCGCTTCGGCCCATGGGCGCTGCGCGCCCAAGCGCGCCACTCTCGGCGACGCCGCTGCCGACGCTGCTCAGCCATGCCTTGCTCGCTTTCACCGAGGACTACGAGCAGCTCGCGGGAGACGATCCGTCCAACCCGCATCTGGAAGTCTGGGCCAACGTGCTGCGGGTGATCGACGGCAGCCTGGACATGCGCGAACTCGGCCCCAAGGCGATTCTTGCGAAGCGGGCCGTGCGCGTGGTGGTGCGCGACTTGCAGGCGCAAGGCTGGCTGGAGGTGGTGCCGGTAGCGAACCAGCGCGGCGTCAAGCTGCTGCGTCTGACGGCGCCGGGCCGCCACGCCCGAGATGCCGGAAAGAAGCTGGCGGCGGCGGTGGAACGCCGCTGGCGACGGCGCTTCGGAGCGGCGCTGGTCGACGGACTGCGAGCTTCCCTTGCGACCGCGGCGAACGCTACCGACGTCGAACTGCCGCACTATCTGACCGGCTACGGGCCGGGCGACGGCGCCATCACCGGCGGCCCCTACCTGCCGGAAGAGGCCGGGCCGCCGCGCATCCCGGCCCGAGGCGAGGAATGGCCCGTGGTGCCGCGGCGTTCCGAGCCTGGCGGCGAGCCGCTGTTCGCGTTGCTGTCCATCGCGCTGGCGGCGTTCGCCATCGACTACGAGCGCGAGCGGCTGGGCGATCTGCGCATGGCGTCGACGCTCTTGCAGCGCATCCCGGACGAAGGAACGCCGCTGCAAGCCGTGCGCCATCAACGCCTCGCCGGCAGCGGCCGCTCGACGCCCGAACGGCACTTGCTGGTCATCGTGGAGAAGGGCAAGCGCAGCGACGGCACGCGCCTGGTCCATCCGACGCCGAAGGCGCGGCGCAGCCGCGACTCCTATCCCGCCCTGGTTATGGAAATCGAACGCAACTGGCAGACGCGTCTTGGCGCACGGGCGATGTCGGAGCTGCGCGCCCGACTCGAGGCGGTGGACGCGAAACTCGACCCGGCGCTGCCGGCGTTCCCGGACACGATGCTTTGGTTCGAGAAGCTGCACGCCCGCAACCCGTAGCCGCCGCGACGGCAAGGCGCCTGCGCACGACGCTCGATTCGTTCCCCGGCATCGCTCCGGCGACGGACGATGGCGAAGACAGCCGGGCGCATGTCCAAGACGATGGCGTCGCCCTTGCCCTTCGCTTCGACAACGGCGCCGAGGGCAAAGTCGCGCTCATGGTGGTGGACTTCGTCATGTCGCGCATGGGCGAGGGCCGCCGGTTGGACGGCCGAACACCGGTAAGGCCGCTGCCCCGCAGCGAGCATGGCGAGACGGCAAGAACCTACGTTTGCTCGGCCTCGCAGGCGTCGACCTTCGAGCGCGTGTTGCGCTACGCCTCGCCCCTGCCGCAGGGCCCGCAGCGCCCGAGGATGAAGCTCGCCGCGTCGCCGTTGTCGGTGCTGCTCAGTCACGCCTTCGTCGCCTTCGAGCGCGACTACCAGGCCACGCCCTGCAAGCAAGCCAAGCCGTCGCTTGGCATCTGGTCGAACGTGCTGCGCGCCATTCCCGACGACGGCTTGCCGCGCAACGCGCTCTGCAAACGCACCATCCTCTCGCGCCGGGGCGCGCAAGCCGTGCTGCGCGACCTCGAGCGCATGGGCTGGCTGTCGGTTGAACAGTCCGGCCGCCAGCGCACGCTACGGCCGACCGCCGCGGGACGCCGGACGCGGGATGCGGCGCCGCCGCTGCTCCGGCAGGTGGAAGCAAGCTGGCGCAAGCGTTTCGGCGCCGAAACCATGCGGGCGCTGCGCGAGGCGCTGGCCACGGTGGTGGCACGGTGCGACGTGGAACTGCCTTGGTGCTTGACCGGCTACGGCCTCGCGGACGCCAGCGTGACCGGCGGCGGCCGTGTGCCCGGGCGAGCAGGCCCGCCGCGCATTCCTCAACATGGAGCAGACTGGCCGGTGGTGCTGCGCGAGGCTGGCTCGGACGCATCTGAACTGCCGCTTTCGGCGCTTCTGTCGCAAGCACTGGCCGCCTTCACGATCGACTACGAGTGGGGCATCTTCGGCTATGGCGCGGGGCTGAACGCCACCTCCAACCTGCTGCAGCACATCCCCGACGAGGGCACGACGCTGGAGCAGGCGTCTGCTCTTGGCGAAGTTCGAGGCAACGGCAAGGCCGGCCTGGAACGGCACCTGGTCGTGGTTGTGGAACCCGGCAAGGCGGGGGACCCGAACCGGCGCGTATGGTTGACGCCGAAGGGCCGGAGGGCCCGGGATTCCCATGCCTACCTGGCCATGCAGGTGGAGCGCGACTGGGGCGAACGCTGCGGCAAGACCCGCGTGGCGGCGCTGCGGGATGCGCTGGAAGGGATCGACGGCGAGCTCGGAGAGGACTTGCCCAACTACCCGGACACGACGGCGTGGTTTCTGCACTCGATGATCGCTGGCGGCGCGGCGATGCGCGGCGGATCGTGAGGCCCAGCGATGCCGCCTCAGACGTCGACCCTTGCGAGGAACCCGCGCACCCTGCAAGTCGCTAGCTGGCCAGTGGTTCGATTCCGAATTAGCGTGGCAAACGGCACGTTCCGTCTGTCGTCGCCTCGGCACGCTGCTTGAGGATGTGCCGCCCGGCAAGGCCGCCAGCGTCCAGGTCGAGCGACGAAACCCGCCCCACTCACTGGAACGCAAGTTGCTCTGGAGGCGGCACGTCAGGTTCTGCTCCCTGCTTGGCGGGCCAAGGGCGGCTTCCTTACGCCAGTTCGCCGACCGGCTTGTGGTTGTTGACGGTGATGCCCATCATCTGCTTGAGGCGTGGCGACAGTTGTTCGTAGACATCGTTCGGCACATGCAGATTCGCCGTGGACTGCTCGTGCAGAGGGCGCATGAAGTGCCGGTTGTAGTGGCAGCGCATGGCGTAGCGCGTTCCGGGCGCGGTACGTTGCCCGCCGCAGTGCAGCACTCGCGTATCGGTGAGGATGCAGGTGCCGGGCGAGGCGCAAATGGCCACCAGCCCGGGTTCCGAGTCCACCAGCCGCAGCAGGTCGGCGCCGGCGTGGAAGATGGTGGCGCCGGAAGCCGTTCGGTGCGAACCCGGCACGACGTAGGTGCCGCCGGCGTCGAGGTTGAAGTCGGTGTAGCACCAGATGATGAGCGAGCCGAACGGAAAAGGCGGATAGGGCATTGGCATGCCGCCTTGATCGATGTGCAGTTCCTGCAGGCCGCCGTGCTGATGAACGATGGAGCCGTGCGCGCAGCCTAGGCCGAAGCCCTCGCCCATCACCTTGGCAAGCAGGCGATCCACCAGCGGCCCCCGTTGCGCCGCGCACTCCTTGAACTCGACCGCATCGCGGAACACCTTGCCCTTCAGCACGAGGTTGGCAACGAGTTGCGCACGGCCTTTGGCGCTGGTCGTGATTCCGGCGTCCATGCGCCGCTCTGCGGCGGCTTGCTCCACCAGCCGATCCACCTGCGCGCGCACCTGCCGCGGGGACATCGCGTCTTCGACCAGACAGTAGCCCCAGCGGACGAAGTCGGCTTCCAGCCGCGCTTCGTCGACGCACGGCTTCGGCAGGTCGTCGAAGTCGCTGCTGTTGCGAACTCGACCGGCTTCCTTGCGCTCCTTGGAAAGCCCGGCCAGCTGCTTCAACAGCCGACCGGCCGACAGCGAACTCGTCGGCGAGCGCCCGTCGGCGTAGGCGATGCCCTGACGCATCGCGTCCTCCCAGCCAAGGCCGGAAGGCGGCGCGCCGGCGTGGCTGCGAAGCTGGGCCAGCTCTGCACGCAGCCGGGCGTTCTCTTCGCGCAGCCGAGCGAGCGCTTGATCGCCGTCGGCAACGGTTGGCAGTTCGCCGGATGTCGACGAAGTTTCGTCTTGCTTGTCCATGCCGATACGGCTCGTCGCAATCTTGAACTCACACGGGATGATCGAAGTTCGGCGTTCGCTTTTCAAGAAACGCTCGCACCGCTTCCCGATGATCCGGCGTTGCCGCGGAGCGCGTCATCCTGTCCGCCTCCATCGCCAGGCAGGTTCGGAAGTCCGCCGCCAGCGCGTGGTTCAGGTTCTCCTTCATGTAGCGGATGGCGGTGCGCGGCCCGGCAGCGACTTGCTGCGCCAGTGCGCGCGTTTCGTCTTGCAGCGTTTCGAAGGAGGTGACGCGGTTGACGATACCCAGATCGAGGCACTCCTCGGCGCCGACGCGCCGCGCCGTGAAATAGAGCTCCTTGGCCAGCGCCGGCCCGACCAGCTGCGTCAGCATCCAGCTGCCGCCGTAGTCGCCGGACAAGCCGATGTTCGCGAACGCCGTGGTGATGAACGCGGAGTCCGCCATGATGCGCAGGTCGCAGGCAAGCGCGATGGAGAGACCAGCCCCCGCCGCCGGGCCTGGAATGGCGGCAATGGTGGGCTTGGCCAGTTCGTGCAGGCGCAGCGTCAGCGCTTCCTGCTTCCGAATCAGGCCGCGAACGGGGTCTGCCGGCGGCCCTGCGTCGGTACTAGGCTTGGCGCCGCCGCCCATGCCGGACACGTCGCCTCCGGCGCAGAACGCCCGGCCGGCGCCCGTGACGACCACCGCGCCACAGCGCGGATCGTCTTCCAGCGTCAGCAGGATGGAACGCAGCGCCGGCGTCAGCACGTCGCCCAGCGCGTTGCGTTTGGCCGGCTTGTTGAGCGTGACGGTGGCAACGCCATCCGCCAGATCGCAAAGCAGCTCGTCGGTACCCGTATCGATGGCAGACATGAGATGCATCCTCCTCTTTGGCAAGTTGGCGGGCGATTCTGTAGGCCGTTTTCGTCCTCAACCCGTTGTCCCTTGCACGGTAGCGCAAGGCAGCATCGGTGTTAAGGGGCCACGCCAAGTAGCACCAGTGGAACGGCGGGAACGCCACGCCCTTGGCGAATGATGTTCAGGAGGTCGCGCTCGAAGTACGGCACTCCAGATGACATGTGCGCTTCGAGTTCCTTCATCGGCAGCACCTCAATGCCCACATCGATCATATCCGATACGAAGAAAGCCATATGCTTGACGAAGAGGTCATGGGCTACAAACGCGTACTTGCCGAACTGCACCTCGACGGCGACTCGATCCTTGACGAAATCGGTTTGGTTGTAGGAACGGATGGGCGTGAAACCGGCTTCGACGATCGCTTCTCGCTGTGCGTCCGCATCGAGAGCATGGACCCTCTTGAGCGTTGGCGCATCCGCAGTCACAAAGAAGGGTTGCCGCCGCTCTTCCCAGCCACGAGCGGCGAAGCTCGCTGCAATGGCCTTGTTCATCGAGATCGGCGAGTACAGCATCCGTCCCTGCCGAGACCTCTCCCGCGAGACCTTGTCGCGGCAGGCCTCGGCATCGACAGCCTCGATGACGTCCAGCACCTCCTGCCAGAGCTTCGGCCGATGAACCAGCAGATACTCCTCGCCGTTCAAGTGCGAGTAGCGCTCGACGATTCTCATGCCGTATCAGTGACCGCCGTTCGGCTTCGCCGGGTCGTAGATCGGCTTGCCCATGGGCCTCGTTCTGATCGTCCCATTGCGCACGGCGGCTACGCGTTCCTTGGCGATGTCCACATATTCCTCCACTATGTCGCAGCCGTAGCCTCGGCGGCCGTGCATCACGGCCCCGACGACCGTAGTGCCGACGCCCATGTAGGGGTCCAGCACACTGTCGCCTGGGTTCGTCAGCGACAACACCAGACGTTCGACCAATTCGACGGGAAATTGGCAGGGGTGGATGGTCTTCTCCACATGGTTGTTCTTCACATTGGGGAACATCCACACGTCGCCCGGGTTCTTCCCGTTGGGGTTGCCGGACAGCTTGCCGGCGTTGGGCCCTTTGAAGTAGCGCTTGCCCGGATACTTGGATGGAACGCGAATCGGATCCAAGTTGAACGTGTAGTCGTCTGTTTTCGTGAACCAGTTGATGGTCTCGTAGCGTCCAGAGAGCCGCTTTTTGCAGTGTAGCCCGTGGCCGAAGTGCCAGACGATGCGGTTGCGGAGTTTCAGGCCGTGCTCCTTGAAGATGGGGTAGAGCACAGCGTCCAAAGGCACGATCTCTCCGCGAGACACGTAGTTGCCCACCTGCCAGCAGATCGAGCCCTGCGGATGCAGTACACGTACGCACTGCCCGATCACTTCCTGCTGCGCTTCCAGATAGGTTGCGAGTGACGATTTCCGCTCGTAGGGCTTGCCGACGTTGTAGGGAGGCGACGTGACGATGAGCTTGATGGATGCATCGGCCAAACTGGCTATGAATGTCTGGTTGTGCTCGCACGCCGTTACCGAGCCCTCTAGATCGATGGTCGAGGACCGTTGGCACGCGGTCGAAGCCTCTGTCATGCGCGGAATCTCTTGTTCCAAATCTAGCAGATCGTCCGTTGATTTCTTTGACACTGCTCTATCCTAGTGATCGAAGGTGGTTGAACGACGTTACGCCAGGAAGTTCACAGGTCAAAACCCGTTGGCGACAACGGCGCCATTCGCTTGCGAGTGATTCGCGTAGGTCGCCCAGTCGGGCTCGTACTTTTCGGCCTGCTGGCCCCAACAGAACCAGCCCTTGCGCGGGCCGCGGGCGAAGAGTTCGAGGAACGGACCGGGGCTGCACGCCTCGATCAGCTCGTACTGCTCGTCTGGCTTGCGGCTGTGCTCTCGCTTGCGCGAGGCGATGATGTTGGCTTGGCTCCTTCCCGGCGGAAGCGTCCTGGCGTTCGATCCTTGCACACCGAACAAAATGACCTCGGTGACGTTGCGAAAGTAGAAGCCGACGCCGCGCCGGTCGGGCCCGCCGTCCTTCCTGATCTTGTACCAGACGAGGTTCGTCTTGTACTGGAATCCCCACTTGGCCATGACCTCGAGTCCGTATGGCAGAAGCGCGTTTGGCACCCATAGGTAGAGGTGCGCGGGCGCTTGGATCATCGACGCGACGGGCAGGTTGCCGATCTCGTCAAAGGACATCGTCCCATAGCGCGCCAGCCGACGGTGCTCTGGCGCGACTTTGCCGGTGCGGTTCTGAAATCGCCACGGCGGGTCGGCAAGCACCGTGCGGAACTTCCTCCGTCCGACGGATTTCGTCAGGTCCTCGGACGCGGACACTAGGCATCCTCCACATACAGCGTCTTGGAAATCCCGAATACTAGGATAGGGCAGCCGGCACCGCCTCCGCCTTCGATCCGCGGCAGCAGTTTGCTCATGTGCGTTGTGGACGAGCCGTAGGACGATCCACGGCCCAACGAGTCGAAGATGTCCTGGAGGTCGTCGCATCTCGTGATGATGATGCCGACGCTGACCACGCCGAGATCGAAGAGCAGCCTGAAGTTGTTGAGGTCCCGGTCGAAGAAGGGGTCTTTGTTGTTCCACTCGATCTCGAGGGCGACGCGGTTTCGAAAGCAGTCTACTTTGTGGGTGGGCGTGTTTCTGGATTCGTCGTCGACAACGACTTTGGTTGCGAACTGCTTCTCCTCCCAGTTCCGCTGGTAGAGAAACTCGTCGATGAAGGCGGAAACCCTCGACTTGCGCCCGCCCGGATTGACAATCCAAGTCTTCTTCAGCCGGAATGCCTGCAATACGCCAACGACATCCTGCCACTCGTCGGGGAAGTCGTGCCTCAGAATCGCGCCGGCGTGACGCCACTCATGCACCTCGTAGTTGGCGCCGATGAATGCGGGCAAGGTGTCCATTGCGTACAGCTTCGAGTGCCTTCAATCCCAGCTCAGCGCCCCGCCCGTCTGGTACTCCGTCACGCGCGTTTCGAAGAAGTTCTTCTCCTTCTTCAAGTCCATGATTTCGGACATCCACGGGAAGGGGTTCTTGGCGCCGGGGAACTGTTCCGGCAGGCCGATTTGCGCCAAGCGGCGATTGGCGATGAATTGCAGGTATTCGGCCATGGTGTTGGCGTTCATGCCGAGTACGCCTCTTGGCATGGTGTCCTGGGCGTAGCGGGTTTCGAGTTCCGTGCCTTCGAGGATCATGCGGGTCGCGCTCGCCTGCATGTCCGCATCCCACAGGTGCTCGTTTTCCAGCTTGATCTGGTTGACTACGTCGATGCCGAAGTTCACATGCATGGATTCGTCGCGCAGGATGTACTGGAACTGCTCCGAGGTGCCGGTCATCTTGTTGCGGCGGCCCATGGAGAGAATCTGCGTGAAGCCGCAGTAGAAGAAGATGCCCTCCATCACGCAGTAGTAGGCGATGAGGTTCTTCAGGAGCGCCTTGTCCGTCTCCACAGTGCCGGTTTGGAAGGTGGGGTCGGCGAGTTCCTGGGTGTACTTGAGCGCCCAGGATGCCTTGTGGGCGACGCTTGGCACCTCGTGGTACATGTTGAAGATCTCGCCTTCGTCCATGCCCAGGGATTCGATGCAGTACTGGTAGGCGTGGGTGTGGATGGCTTCCTCGAAGGCCTGGCGCAGCAGATACTGGCGGCATTCCGGGTTGGTGACGAGGCGGTAGACGGAGAGCACCAGATTGTTGGCCACCAGCGAATCGGCGGTGGAGAAGAACCCCAGGCTGCGCTTGACGATGGTGCGCTCGTCGTCGGAAAGGCCGCCTTCGGACTTCCACAGCGCCACGTCCGCGGTCATGTTGATCTCTTGCGGCATCCAGTGGTTGGCGCAGCCGTCGAGATACTTCTGCCACGCCCAGTCGTACTTGAACGGCACCAGCTGGTTGAGGTCCGCGCGGCAGTTGATCATGCGCTTCTGATCCACCGTGACGCGCTCGCCGGGCTCGATTTCGGATTCGCGGTCCAAATGCGCCGAGACGGCGATGGCTTGGGCAGGGCCGATCGCGGCTTGCGGTTCGACGACAGCTTCAAGCGGTGGCGTGACCGACGGCTCGGCCGAGGGCGGCAGCACCGGCGAGGGATCCGCCGGCGGTACCGCAACGTCAACGTCAACGTCAACGTGCTCATACAAGGGGACAGCCCCCCTCGCGCTCCCCCCGCTGAGGGCTCCTTCCCGCTCGGCCAGAACCGCGGCGGCCACCGGGGCCGCGGGCATGGCGACCTCTGGCGCGGCGACGAACGGCGCGTTGCCCTGGTCTTCGTAGTCTTCCCAACTCAGCATGCGCAAAGGCCCTCCTCAATCGGTCTCTCTCGAACGCGCTTGGTACGTCGGCGCGCCATGTGCGCGTATTCCGCTTCGATGTCGATGCCCAGCCATTGCCGGCCGAGCAGCTTCGCTATCTTCGTCGTAGTGCCGGTGCCAACGAAGGGGTCGAGCACGACGCCGCCAACGGGCGAGAACAGCCGGATCACGCGATTGGCGAGCTCCTCCGGAAACTCCGCCTCGTGGCGGTCGTTGCGGCCGACGGATCGGATGTTCCACACGCCCCGCGATCCCCACTCCGCCCACTCGTTTGGCGTGAGTCGGTGGCGGTCGTACTGGGTGATGCCGGGGCGCCAGAAGACGTAGACATGCTCGAACTCGTCCACGGCGCGGTACGAATTGGAGTGCCAGCGGCTGTTCGCCCAGCACGGGTCCTTGTGCCAGATGCGCTGGTCGTAGAGATGGAAGCCGGCCTCTTCCGCCCACTCGGCGACCATGCAGCCCGTCAGCAGCACCTTGGTGGAAGCGGACTGCTTGCCGCCGCGCACGTTGTTGTGCTCCAAGCGCCGCTGGATGGTCTGCTCGCTGCACCCCAAGAGAGTCGCCAGTTCCTGGCGCCTCGCCTGCGGGTGGGCCTCTCGTGCGGCCAGAACCTGCTCCCGCGTGACGGCGCTGGTCTTGCGGCGCACGTTGTCGGCTTGGAACTTCGGCATGGACGCATCGGGGAAGCACAGGATGTCGGCGATGTTGACGGCCAAGAACCCGCCGGGCTTGACGATCCGACTGTGGCCGTGGATCACGCCGCGCAGCAGTTCGCGCCAGTCGTCGAACGAGAGGTGCCGTTCGTAGGACTTGCCGACGTAGTACGGCGGCGACCAGAAGCTCAAGTCGATGCTCGCCGCCGGCAGTTTGTGCAACTCCTCCTTGGCGTCGCCGGCGACGATGCGATTGAAGACGCCAACGCTGCCCTTCACCACGGGCACGCCCCCGTCGCCGCGATGGCCGCGGGCGGCAACAGCGACCTCTGCCATCCCTACTGACATGCTTCGCAGTCGGGATCGTCGATGGCGCAGGCCGCCGGCAGTTCGGCGGGCGCGCCGAGGGGCGGGCTGACGATCGCGGGCGTCGCGGTTGCCGCCGGCGACGGGCTGGCGGTGGCGACGGCGTTCAGCGTGTCGTCCTTCTCCAGCGTCGACTTCTCCGCATTGGTGGCGCCGAGGGAGCGCAGGTAGTAGGTGGTCTTCAGGCCGCGCAGCCAGGCCATGCGGTAGGTGACGTCCAGCCTCTTGCCCGACGCGCCGGCGATGTAGAGATTCAGGGACTGCGCCTGGTCGATCCACTTCTGGCGGCGGGCGGCGGCGTCCACCAGCCAGCGCGGTTCCACCTCGAAGGCCGTGGCGTACAGCTGCTTGAGTTCCGCCGGCACGCGGTCGATCTGCGCCAGGCTGCCGTCGTAGTACTTGAGGTCGTTGGCCATCACCTTGTCCCACACGCCGGCGCGCTTCAAGTCGTGCACCATGAACGGATTCACGACGGTGAACTCGCCGGAGAGGTTCGACTTCACGTACAGGTTCTGATAGGTCGGTTCGATGGACTGGGACACGCCGACGATGTTGGCGATGGTGGCGGTGGGCGCAATCGCCATCACGTTGGAGTTGCGCATGCCCCTGGTCTGCACCTTGCGCCGCAGCTTGCCCCAGTCCAGCGTGGTCGAGGTGTCTGCGTCCAGGTAGTTCCTGCCGCGCTGGTCCGCAAGGCGCTTCAGCGAATCGATGGGCAGGATGCCGCGGCTCCACAGGGAACCCTCGAAGGTCGCGTAGCTGCCGCGTTCCTTGGCGAGCTTGGAAGACGCGTCGATGGCGAAGTAGGAGAGCGCCTCCATCGAGCGATCGGCGAACTCCACTGCGGCGTCGGAGCCGTAGGGAACGCCGAGCTTGTAGAGCGCGTCCTGGAAGCCCATGACGCCAAGCCCCACCGGGCGATGGCGCATGTTCGAGGTGCGCGCCTGCGGCACGGCGTAGTAGTTGATGTCGATGACGTTGTCGAGCATCCGCACGGCGGTCTGCACGGTTCTCTTGAGCTTCTTCCTGTCCAAGGCGCCGTCCACGACGTGCCGCGCCAGATTCACCGAACCCAAGTTGCACACGGCGATTTCGCCCTGCGACGTGTTCAGCGTGATCTCGGTACACAGGTTGGAGGAATGCACCACGCCGACGTGCTGCTGCGGCGAGCGCACGTTGCAGGCGTCCTTGAAGGTGATCCACGGATGCCCCGTCTCGAACAGCATGGAGAGCATCTTGCGCCAGAGTTCCTTCGCGCCGATGCGCTTGAACAGCGCGAGCTCGCCGCTCTCGGCCATGCGCTCGTATTCGCAGTAGCGCTGCTCGAAGGCGGTGCCGTAGAGGTCGTGCAGGTCCGGCACGTCGTTGGGCGAGAAGAGCGTCCACTGCCCATCCTCGAAGACGCGCTTCATGAACAGGTCCGGCACCCAGTTGGCGGTGTTCATGTCGTGCGTCCGGCGCCGGTCGTCGCCGGTGTTCTTGCGCAGCTCCAAGAACTCCTCGATGTCCAGGTGCCAGGTCTCCAAGTAGGAGCACACGGCACCCTTGCGCTTGCCGCCGTTGTGCGCCAACGCACTCGTGGTCATGTAGGACTCGTCCCCTTCGACTTTCAGGTCCACGACGAACGGCACCGGCGGCAGGTTCGTCGTCGAGCGAACGCGGCTGAACACGCAGTTCTGGTGGACGAACCAATTGCGCTTGGCAAGCGCTCGGCAGCCTAGGCGGGCGGCCAGTTCGTGTACCGCCGGCACGTGGATATCCCAAGCCTTGACAACGCCGTTGAAGGACGCCTTTGTGCCGTCGTCGCGCACGCCTTCATGGTGCTGTTCGCGCTCGCGGCATTGGCCTGCCGTGGGAACGCCCAAGCGCAGCATCTGATAGCGCACGCCTTCGGCCAGCGCTTCGGACGTGCTCGTGAAATAGATCTCCTTGCCGCGGCTGATGCCGCCGTCCGTTTCCAGCAGGCCGTGCAGCAACGAGAGCGTCTGCGCTTTCGGCAGGTGGCCGAAACGACGGTGGATGCGTTTCTTGCCGTCGCTGTCGTAGAGATCGCTCCGAGAGAGGCCAAGGGCGTTGTCGCCAGCGCTTGCGTAGCGCCCGGTGGTGCCGTCGCGCACGAGGCCGAGGCCGGCCGACCAGTGGATCTGGCGATAGCGGCTGCCGCGTTCGGTGGTCCAGTGGTGGATGCCCTTGCGCGCCAGGTAGTCGGCGACGAAGCGCAAGTGGTCGTCGTTCTCGGGGTTGCCGCTCACGCCCCATTGCAGGCCCTGCTTGGAACAGTGGCCGTCGCCCAGGAGGATGCCGTAGAAGCGGGCGTCGTCTTCGTCGAATCCGGCCACGGGCGCGACTTCCTGCGGGATGGCCTGCGCCACGTAGTCGCCCTTCTTCAGTTGGCCAGCTTCCACCCACTGCGGCACGATCTTCCCTTTGCCGAGCCACGCCGTCGTGCGCGCAATCGATTGCGCCATCGGCACGCCCTGGATGCTCCAGATCGGATGTCCTGCCGTCACGCGCAGCGGCTGCACGGCATGCTTGATGCGCAACTCCACCATCGGATCGGTCTGGTTGTAGGCCATCGTCTTCAACACTTCGCGGTATTCGCCGCGCTGGCCTAGCACCAAGTCGCCTTTGGCGACGTCGCGGATGGCCTTCACGCCGTCGGCCGTATGCACCCGTGTGTCCGGCGCGAAGCACTGGTTGACTGCCACCGCCGTATCGTTCACCACCTTCAGGAACGGCACCACGCCTTGGGATTTGCCGTTGGTGCCCTTGATGTAGGCGCCGAGCGCGCGTACCGGCGTCCAGTCGTTGCCGAGGCCGCCGGCCCATTTGGAGAGCAGGGCGTTGTCGCGGATGGCGCTGTAGATGCCGTCGAGATCGTCCGAGACGGTGGTGAGGAAGCAGGACGAGAGCTGCGAGCGCAGCGTTCCGGAGTTGAACAGCGTCGGCGTGGAGCTCATGTAGTCGAAGGAGGAGAGCAGGTCGTAGAACTCGATGGCGCGTGCCTCCGGCTCGTCCTCCTGCACCGCGAGGCCCATGGCGACGCGCATGAAGAACACCTGCGGCAGCTCGAAGCGCACGTTGCCGCTGTGGATGAAGTAGCGGTCGTAGAGCGTCTGCAGGCCGAGGTAGGTGAACATCTTGTCGCGCTTCGGCTTGATGGCGCGCCCCAGGCGTTCGATGTCGAACCGCTTGAGTTCCGGCGCGAGCAGTTCCAGCTCCACGCCGCGCTCGATGAAGGCGGCCAGCGCCACCGGATAGAGCTTGGCCATGTCCTTCTGGGTGGCGCCCTGCGTGGCATCGGCGCTGAGACCCAGGAACTCGAGCGCTTCGGCGCGGAACCGGCCGAGCAGCAGGCGCGCCGCGGCATAGGTGTAGTTCGGCTCTTCCTCGACCATCGCCCGCGCCGTCATCATCAAGCTCGCGGCGATGTCCTGCGCCTTGATGCCGTCGTACATCTCGGCCTGGGCGACTTCGACGATGCGCTGCGCGTCCACGCCGTCGAGCCCGTCGCACGCTTCCGCCGCCATGCCGCGAATGCGCGCCGCGTCCAGCGGCAGGAGGCTGCCGTCCTCGGCCGCCATCCGAATGGCCGGGCCGTCCGGCTGCGCAGTGGCCGCATTGGCGGCGCGAATGCGCGCCCGCTCTTCCCGGTACAGCACGTAGTCGCGGGCCGCTTTGTGCTCGCCGGAGCGCATCAGCGCCAACTCGGCCTGATCCTGGATTTCCTCGATGTGGATGGTGCCGCCGGAGGGCAGACGCCGCCGGAAGGTGTCGCTTACCCGCTCCGTCAGCTTCGTGACCAGGTCGCGAATGCGCGGCGACGCTGCGGCCGTGCCGCCCTCGACGGCGAGAAACGCCTTGGTAAGCGCGACTTGGATCTTGTCGTCGTCGTAGGCCACCACGGCGCCGTTGCGCTTGATGACGCGCAAGGCGCCGGGCGCGGTCGCCAGCAAAGAAGGCGGCGGCACGGTCGAATCGCTGCCTGCCATCGCCGCGGGAACGGCGTCGGTGGCAGCGTGAGGCGCTTCGTGTTGCATGGATCGGATCCCAACTGTTGTCCCGCTTGAACTGTGCCTTTATCCAGCACAATAACTAGTATGCCATCCAAGCATGCGACAGGCCAGCTTGCAACGTCGTCGAACGCGCCACGGTCGGCGCTTTGCGCCAACGACGTTCTTGATCGCTGCCCCTCGCACACCGCTGCACGGCCAAAGATGAGTGGGCCAAACGCCACGCCGCAACCCCAACATCTAGCCGTCGGTTCGGAGCATCTGCGCAACATAAGACGATATCCAGCACATTGCAACCGTTTTTCACGGCCTTTGTCCTGCTCCGCCACCATCCCTCGCTAGCTGCCCGCCGGCGCGGCGTGGTCAAGCTGTGGAAATCCTCTGGGCAATCCGTGAACGGCGGGTGCATAGGATGGGCCACCCTAGATGTTGTGGTTGGCAACTTCTGCGCGGCTGCTTGGCAAGCTGTCGACAAGCTGTGGATAAGCGAGAGACGCGGGTGTCGTCGAATGGCGCCTTGCAGCGACGACCTCCGCCTCTTCCGCCGACCTCCGCCACGATACGCTCTCCAACGAACGAAAGGGGGCACGCGAAACGCGACGGTCGGCTTGTCTCGGCGGCAGCGCAACCCTACAATCCGCGCCTTGGGAACACGGCGTCAAGCCAATCCGCGTCGGGTCGTTAGCTCAGCTGGCAGAGCAGCGGACTTTTAATCCGTTGGTCCTGGGTTCGAGCCCCAGACGGCCCACCAAACCCACGGCCTGTACCGGAACCTGATGAAGCTCACCAAACTCAGCCGCTCCATCGCTGGCAAGGTGGCCATCGTCACCGGCGCCGCCAGCGGCATGGGGCGCGCCACCGCGGCGTTGTTTGCCGACGAAGGCGCGACCGTCGCCGCCCTCGACATCGACGCAGCGGCACTGGAACTCGTCGTCGCGGAGATCGCCGGCGCTGGATGCCCGGTGCGCGGATGGACGCTGGACGTGGCCGATGCAGCCGCCATCAAGGAGGTCGTTCCGCAAGTCGCCGAACACTTCGGCGGCATCGACATCCTCGTCAACAACGCCGGCGTCGGCGCTGGCGGCCCGGTGGACGGCGACGACTACGAAGCCAAATGGCAACGCGCCCTGGACGTGCTGCTCACCGCCCACGTGCGCATCATCCGCGCCGCCCTGCCCTATCTGCGTCAAGCCGATGGCGGGCGCATCGTCAACATCGCTTCCACCGAAGGACTGGGCGCCACCAAGTACGCAAGCCCCTACACCGCGGCGAAGACCGCGGTCATCGGCCTCACCCGCTCGCTGGCGGTGGAGTTCGGCAGCGAAGGCATCACCGTCAACTGCATCTGCCCCGGCCCGGTGCGCACCGGCATGACGGCGGCCATCGCGGAGGACGACAAGCGCGAGTACGCGCGGCGGCGAGTGGCGCTGAAGCGCTACGCCGAAGCCGAGGAAGTGGCGCACGGCACCTTGAGCCTGGTGCTGCCGGCATCCGGCTTCATCACCGGCGTGGCGCTGCCCGTGGATGGCGGGCTGACCATACGCAACGCGTAGTCTTCCCTGCGGCGAGCAGCGGCCGGAATGCCAGGGTCGGCCGCCTACAGCCGTTCGCGGCCCGGCACGTCGATGTCGGCGTAGTTCGGCTCGGCAAGAAGCGGCGCGGCGCGCTCTTCGTCCAGCCAGAGCTGCCAGCGGTCCAGGAACTGATGCCAGCCGGCAAGCACCGCATTGGCGAAGTCCTGGCGCGTGCGCCGGTCGTCGAACCACAGCACGTCGGAGAACGCCAGCACGCAGCCGTCGTCGCCGTCGGGGCGCAGTCCGGCACGGATGCTGCCAAGCGCAATCGAGTGCGGCGGGTCGAACTCTGCCAGCTGGCCGAAGACGTGCGGTTCCCCATCGCAGTCGCCGAACCAGATGTCGAAACGCGCACCCGGCGCCGGCTCGAAGCGAATGCCCGGACACCAGACGGCACGTTGCTCCGGTTCCGCAATGGCGTCCCAGACGCGCTGCACGGGGTGCGCGAGGCGCCGCTCGAACTGCACGACGACGTTGCCGTCCTGGCGTTGCCGCAGGCTGCCGTGGACGCCCGGGTCGTGGACGATCTTGACACTGCTGGTCGGCATTCGCTTACATCCTCGAAACTCTCGCAAGGCCCGAGATTGTCTCGCAGTCGAAGGGCTCGGCGCGCTGCGCCGCTCTCGCACCCCCATGCATCCACGCAAGAGGAACCGCTGGATGACGACGATCGACCACGCGCAGCGGCTGGCGTTCCGAGATCGCGGCGTCGTCCGGCTGCGGGGCCTCGTCCCGCGCGACACACTGGCGCCGGCGCAAGAGATGGTCTACGCGAAGCTGGCCAGCTTGGGCGCGTGGCGGCAGAACGCTTGGCAGGGGAGCATCGAGCCGGCAGGCGTCAAGCGACTGCGCCGGGCCTGCGGCAACGCCAGGGCATTCAGCAACCTGCTGACGCCGACCGTTCGGCGCGTCGCGCAGGAACTGATGGCGGACGCCAGCCACGCCATGACGCCAACGGCGCAGCTGCTGTTCACGCCGCCAAACGCCACGACCTGGCACGTGCCGCACAACGTCTGGCATCTGGACACGCCCCGGCTTGGCAGCCAGGCGCCGCCCGGCGTGCAGGTGTTCGTCCTGCTCGACGACGTGGCGCCGCAAGGAGGCGGCACCTTGGTGGTGACCGGTTCGCACCGGCTGCTGAACGACTGCGGTTTCGTCAGTTCCAAGGGCGTCAAGAGGCGCCTCGGGCGGCAGCCATTCTTTCGCAGCCTGATGGACGCTCGCGCGCCGCACCGCGAGTGCTTCCTAGCCCGCCAAGGCGACGTCGATGGCGTTCCTCTGCAAGTGGTTGAACTGCATGGCCAGGCCGGCGATGTCTACTTCGCCGATTTGAGACTGCTGCACACCCTGGCGCCCAACGCGACGCCTCGGCCGCGCCTGATGGTCGCCCAGCGGCTGCTCGGCGACGCCGCCGCGGAGCGCTTGAACGAAGCCTACGAAGCGCTGCGAAGAAGGCGTTGCAGTGCGTGGACGGCGGGCTGAACGCGCGAAAACTTGCGGTTGCAGACGCGCCCGCACCTCAGCCCTCCGCGTCGTCGGTCTTGTCCTTGAACTCGCACAGATCCTCGATCGCGCAGCTGCCGCAGCGCGGCTTGCGGGCGGTGCAGACGTAGCGGCCGTGCAGAATCAGCCAGTGGTGGGCGCCTTGCCGGTAGGCTGGCGGAACGTGGCGCATCAGCCCGTCTTCCACTTGCCGCGGCGTCTTGCCGACGGCGAGGCGCGTGCGGTTGCAGACGCGGAAGATGTGCGTGTCGACGGCGATGGCGGGTTCGCCGAAAGCGGTGTTCAGCACCACGTTGGCGGTCTTGCGGCCAACGCCCGGCAATGCTTCCAAAGCCTCCCGGCTGCGCGGCACTTCGCCGCCGTGCTCGTCGATCAGGATGCGGCAGGTCTTCAGGATGTTCGCCGCCTTGGTGTTGAAGAGGCCGATGGACTTGACGTGGCTCTTCAGCGTCTCGAGCCCCATGTCCAGCATGGCCTTCGGCGTATTGGCAGCGGCGTAGAGCGCCCCGGTGGCCCGGTTGACGCTGACGTCGGTGGCTTGCGCCGAGAGCATGACGGAGATCAGCAGCTCGAAGGGCGTGGCGAACCTCAGCTCCGTCGTCGGCGCGGGATTCGCCTCTTTCAGGCGTGCGAAGATGCGTTCGCGTTTGTCTTTGTTCACGAAGCAGCCGGGACTATGCTGGCGCTCGACGGCGCAGCAAGCGCATGTCCGGGTACCGCTCGCGAATGCAGCCGAACAGCGCCAGCAGCAGTCCGGCGACGATGAAAGCGCCCGGCGGCAAGGCGGCAAGCGGAAAGCCCAGCGACAGCGCCTCGCGGACTGCGCCCAAGGCCAGAATCGCAACGGCGAAGAGCGCCGCCGTACGCACGGCGTGCAGCAGCGTCCGGCCCATGGGTTCGCGGTACGCCACCCGCTCGACGCTGGCGAGGATCAAGCAGTTGGTGACGATGATCTGCACGAACAGCGCGATGCGCTGATAGGTGTCGAAGGCGTAGGCCTGCATGGCCAGATCCGCCACGGTCGTGAACGTGGCGACCGCCAGCACGAAGCAGGGAAGCCGCATGTCGTTGGGGATGAGCCGACGAGCAAGACCGATCAACGCGCAGGAACCGATCAGCACGACGGCGCTGGCGATGGCCAGACCGGCCGCATTGGCCACGGTGTTCGACACCGCCAGCAGGGGACACAAGCCGAGCAGCTGGATGGGCTTGGCGGTCGTCGCCAGCTCTGGCGCATGGTCGACGTCCGCCGGCAATGAACGCACCGTCATGGGTGGATGGTGCCGATGCCGGCGCCTTGCGGGGCCGCCTTCGGGCCCGCTAGCCCCTCGCCGCGTCGAACGCCGCGAAGGAACCGCCCTCTTCGGCAAGCCGGCGCAGCAGCGGTGCGGGCCGCCAGACCTCGCCGTACTGCTGATGCAGGGCGAGGATGTCGCGGTACACCTCGGCAAGCCCCACCTGGTCGGCGTAGTACATCGGGCCGCCACGGTACTTGGGAAAGCCGTAGCCATGCACGTACACCACGTCGATGTCGCTGGCGCGCAAGGCGATGCCGTCGTCGAGTAGTTGAGCGCCGATGTTGACCAGCGGATACAGGCAGCGCTTCAACACCTCGGCGTCGCCGATGGCGCGGCGCTCGATGCCGAGTTCCGCTGAAACGTCTTCGATCAGCTGCGTCACCGTCGGGTCCGGCTGGCCACGGCGGCTGCCCTCGGCGTAGCGGTAGAAGCCGGCGCCGTTCTTCTGGCCATAGCGGCCCAGGTCGCACAGCCGGTCCGGAACGATGGCCGTCAACGGCCTGTCTTCGGGCTTCATGCCGGACATCTTGCGCGCTCGCCAGCCGAGGTCCAGCCCCACGAGGTCGTTCATGGCGAACGGCCCCATGTTGAAGCCGAAGTCGACGATCGCCTGGTCCACCTGCTGCGGATCGGCACCGTGCAGGATGATCTCGCCGGCCTGCCGGGTATAGCCGCCGAGCATCCGATTGCCGATGAAGCCGGCGGCGTTGGCCGACAGCACGGGCGTCTTGCCGATGGTCTTGCCGAGCGCCATCGCCGTCGCCAGCGTTTCGACGCTGGTCTCCCTGCCGCGCACCACTTCGAGCAGCTGCATGATGTTGGCGGGGCTGAAGAAGTGCGTGCCGACGACGTCCTGCGGACGCTCGGTGCTGGCGGCCATCTCGTCCAGGTCCAAGCCCGAGGTGTTGCTGGCGAGCACCGCTCCTTCCTTCATGGCGGCGTCGAGCTTGGCGAAGATCTGCTTCTTCAAGTCGAGATTCTCGAACACGGCCTCCACCACCACGTCGGCGTCGGCGATGTCGGCGTAGTCCAGGGCGCCCTCGATCAGCGCCATGCGCTCGTCTCTTTGCGCGGCCGTGATGCGTCCGCTCTTCACCATGCGCCCGTAGTTGCTGGCGATGACGCCGAGGCCCTTGTCGAGGGCCTGCTGGCTGACTTCCAGCACCTTTACCGGAATGCCGGCGTCGGCGAAGCACATGGCGATGCCGCCGCCCATCAGGCCGCCGCCGACCGTGGCGGCGCTGGCGACGGGTTTCTTCGGCGTGTCCGCGGGCACGTCGGGAATGCGCGCGGCTTTGCGTTCGGCGAAGAAGACGTGAATCATCGCGGCGCGCTGTTCGTGATCGTGGCAGCGCTGGAAGTTGGCGCGTTCGATGCGGATGCCCTCGTCGAAGTCGTCGACTTCCACCGCCGCCTTGACGCACTCGAACGCCATGCGGCCGTTGAACTGGCCGCGCAAGCGCCGGGCGAGATAGGCTTCGCCAGCCTTGAACAGGTCGGGATTGGCGCGGTCGGCTTCGATCCGGTCGCGGCGGTGGCGCAGCAGCGGATGGGGTCCGCCGGCGGCGGCCTTGGCCTTGGCGAAACGACAGGCGCCGTCCACTAGGTCGCCGTCCACGATGTCGTCGACAATGCCGAGCTCCAGCGCCTCCTGGGTGTCGAAGGGGTCGCCGCTGAGAATCGCCAGCATGGCGCGTTCGGCGCCGATCAGCCTCGGCAGCCGCTGCGTGCCTCCGCCGCCTGGCAGCAGGCCGATCTTGATCTCCGGCAGACCCACCGGTGCGCCGGGCGCCGCCAGCCGGTAGTGGCAGGTGAGCGCGAGTTCCAAGCCGCCGCCGAAAGCAGTGCCGTTGATGGCGGCGACCACCGGCTTGGCGCTGGCTTCAATCAAGGCGCCGGCCGGCCGCTTGGGCTGTTCGTCGGGATTCCGCGTCTTGCCGAAGTCGCGGATGTCGGCGCCGGCGACGAACGCCCGGCCCTTGCCAGTAACGACCACGGCGTCCACATCGTCGTCGTCGATGGCCGTTTGCAGGTTCTCGGAGAGGTAGAAGCGAACGCCGGAACTCATCGGATTGACCGGCGGATTGTCGATGGCGAGGAGGGCGACGCGATCGCGCACCTCGTAGTGGACCGTGCCCAGGAGTGCCATGCGCGGGACCTTGCGTGTTGCGTTGGGAGTTGGCGGCGCGAGTATACTGCGTGGCGGAGGACGTGTTCCCATGCCTTTGCATCCTGAGTACGAAGCCATGCTGCGCCAGTTGGCGGAGTTGGACGGGCCGCCGCTGGTCGACCTTCCCGTCGAGACGGGGCGGGAGATGTATCGCGCGATGCAGCCGGAAGCGCCGGAGATCGCCGTCGGCTCGGTTTCCGATGCACAAGCCGACGGCGTGCGGGTTCGCGTCTATCGGCCGGACGGCGATGGGCCGTTTCCGGTGGCGATGATGTTCCACGGCGGCGGCTGGGTGATCGGCGATCTCGTCACTGCCGACTGCCAAAGCCGCGAAGTGTGCCGTGGGGCCGGGGTTGTGGTGGTTTCGGTGGACTATCGGCTGGCGCCGGAACACCGCTTTCCCGCCGCTGCCGAAGACTGCTATCGGGCGACGGCATGGGCGAAGCAACACGCTGCCCGGTTCGACGGCGACGCCAGCCGGCTGGCCGTTGTAGGCGACAGCGCGGGGGGCAACCTGGCGGCAGTGGTGGCGCTGATGGCGCGTGATCGAAACGGGCCGGAACTCGCCTTTCAGCTGCTGGTCTATCCGGTGACGGACGGTGTTGACTTCGACACCGCGTCCTACCGAGAGAATCGAGACGGCTATCTGCTCACCGCGGACGCCATGCGCTGGTTCTGGAATCACTATGCGCCGCAGGCCGAGCAGCGGCAAAGCCCTTACGCTTCGCCGCTGTTGGCCGACGATCTGTCCAAGCTGCCCCCGGCGCTGGTGATGACTGCCGAGTTCGATCCCTTGCGCGACGAAGGCGAAGCCTATGCGCAGCGGTTGCGCGCCGCTGGTGTCGGTTGCGACCAGGTGCGCTACGACGGCTTCATCCACGGCTTCTTCGGCCAGACGCGCACCATTCCCGCCGCACGCGCGGCCATGGACAACGCCTGTTCCGCACTCAAGGAGGCGCTATCGTGAACGACAGCAAGAACGTCGCCGTGGTCATCGGCGTCGGCCCCGAGGACGGCTTGGGAGGTGCGCTGTGCAAGCGCTTCGCACAGCGTGGCCTGCACGTCTTCGTGGCTGGACGCACCCAGGCGAAGCTGGACGCGCTGGCGGAGGTCATCGCTCGCTCTGGCGGCCAAGCGACGCCAATGGTTTGCGACGCGACCAGCGAAGAAGCGGTTGGCGCCCTGTTCGACGCCGCCTGCTCCGCCGGCGACGTGCGGCTTGCCATCTACAACGCCGGCAACAACTTCCCCGGCGCCATTCGCGACATGGAAGCCGGCTACTTCGAGAAGACCTGGCGCGTCGGCTGCTTCGGCGGCTTCCTGTTCGGCCGCGAAGCGGCTCGGCGCATGGCGGCCGGCAGCGTTCTGTTCACCGGTGCCAGCGCGTCGCTGCGCGGACGCGCCAACTTCGGTGCCTTCAACTCAGCCAAGGGTGCGCTGCGCAACTTCGCGCAAGCGCTGGCGAAGGAAGTCGCGGCCGACGGCATTCACGTCGGCCACGTCGTGGTGGACGGCGCCATCGGCGGCGAGAAGATCAAGAAGGGGCTGCCGCAGGTGGCGGAGCGCCTTGGGGATGGCGGCATGGTCGGCTTGGAAGGCATCGTCGACGCCTTCGAGTTCCTGCATGATCAGCCGCCCAACGCATGGACGTTCGAGGTGGATCTGCGCACTTCCGTGGAGCGCTGGTAGCAAAGGAGCCGATGGCCGCCGCCTTTGCGAAAATGCAGCGATGTCCTACGGACCAAAGCGGCAAACACCCACGGCACGTCGGGACTTCTTCCGTACTTTCGCCTGCCCTGTTGGGCTTAAGATGCGTGGACGCGGCGCCAATGACGCCGTCGCCGACATGAAGAACGAGAAGGAGGTGTCGTCGTGAGTCCTGAGATTTGGTCCATCATAACCGTCGGGATCGTGATTCTGATCGCCATCGCCACATCGAACCGCTCGCTGCGCCGGGAAGTGAGCGAGCGCATCAACGGAGTGCAGCGGGAACTGGGCGGGCGCATCGACGGACTGAGTGCGCGCATTGACGCGGTGCAGCAGGAACTGAGCGCGCGCATCGACGGAGTGCAGCGGGAACTGAGCGGGCGCATCGACGCGGTGCAGCGGGAACTGAGCGTGCGCATCGACGGAGTGCAGCGGGAACTGAGTGGGCGCATCGATGCATTGAGCGGACGCATCGATGGAATGAGCGAGCGCCTTGGCGACGTGCGGGAACGGCTTGGCCGACTCGAGGGTCTGGAAGGCATTGGGACGTTGCAGCGGAAGCGGGCCGGCAAGGGGCGCGGTGACGAGAACCATGACCCGGCCCCGCGGTCGAAGCCATAAGGCACTTCGGCACGGATCCATGCTATGCGCCGCACGATCTTGACCGTAACGGTGTTCCTGCTGGGCGCAGCGTGGCCGGCTGCCGATGCCGCCGAAGGCGGGACGGAAAACGCCAGCGCCAGTGCCGAAGCCACGGCCGAAGAGAAACCCCTTGATGTGGACACCATCCTCGCCAATCCCTTGGCCGAGGAAGACTACACGGACTCCAGCAACTGTCTGCGCCTGCGCGCCATCGACGAGGTGGAGATACTCGACGATACGATGATCGTCTTCCACGGCCGGCGACGCGAGCGTTGGCTGAACAAGCTGTCCAGCCAGTGTCTGGGCTTGGAGGCCGACATGGTCGTCGATCTCAAGGCCTACGGCGGCTCGATCTGCCGGCTGGACCGATTCACCGGTAGGCCGCGCTTCGCCGGGCTGGGCGTGATCTACGCGGATTGCCGTCTCGGCACCTTCGAGAGCGTCGACGAACTTCAGCTGGAGGCTTTGCGAGTGGCCGTCGACGAACGCCGCCGGGTCGCCGACATGGCGAAGAAGACCAAGAAGAAGGTGAAGTAGACGAATCGGCTTGGCGCCGGCAACCGGAACCCGGGCCAACAGGCCATGCGTTCGCGCACCCTTCGTCGGCTAGGTTGCCGGTCGCCATCGGGAAGCGTCGGCCAGTTCCCGGGCGTGCTGCACTTGTTCGTCCCGCTCGTCTTGGGCCGAGTCTGGTAGCTCGATGTCCGCGTGGGAGGGATTGCCTTCCTGTGGCGTTGCCAACACCCGACGCCCCGACGACGCTGCCAACGCGGCAGTGACCACAGCCCATCCGTAGAACGTCCTTGCCCGTTGGGCCGCAACGTTCCGTGCGTGGTCGAGTGCCTCATTGCGAGGCGCAACGCTTAGCCGATCGACCGATATGGTGGCGTTGCCGGGACGTTCGAGAAAGACGGTGTGAGGAACGGATCGACGGGACCTGCGAGCCGCACCGCTTGAAAAGACGCCGCGACCTAGTTCTTCAAAAGGTTCGACGTCATCGCGAGCATCATCCTTCACGGTGCGCCAGCTCGTTCAGGGCATCGCGCAAAAAACCATCCGGTAGACTGCTCGCGTTCGAGTATCTCGCCCGCCGATGCTCGCCGTCCATGTTCACGGTGCAAAGCGCACCGCCGTTCGAGTCGCAAAGGACCATTACCGAATGGCGAGGTGCGCCCGGCGCAACGACGGCGACCTCTCCATCAGGCGTTGGGTAGACTTCAAAACGGGTTGGGAGTAGCGCGTGCATCCGACGCAGGATGCGTCCGGCATTGGCTAGAACAAGCTGCGTTGGCGGGGGATAGCCTTCGTCCATGGCTTCATCCGGCGCTGCGCGAAGGTCCTCCAGCGCTTCCTCCAAGGCTGGCCGAAGGAGTGGTGCAACGGCGTGCCAAGCGCCGTGTGTGCCGGTGTCGAACTTGAAAAACAGCCAAGCGGCAAGGCGGCCATCGGCGATGGCTCCCACGTCTACCGAGCGGCTGTTCTCGCCTTGGTACGCCGGCAGCGCAGTGGAACTTCCTGCCGGCACGATCTGCCGTGCTAGGCGACCCAGCGGAATCTGCAAATCCCTCGGTTCAGGAGAAGGGATGTCCCGCGAGCTGGTCTCCTCAGTGAACATCGCCATCTTCCAACCGAAGTGCCTGGCTTACGACCGCATAGAACTGGTCCAGATCGTTCCTCCAGCAGTCGAGCATGGACAGAATGGAGTTCACCCTCATCTGTTGGTTCGTCTCCGCTACGTCTCTGTGGATGTTCGCTTCGCAGAGCAAGGTGTCGCTTTGCCCCTCTTGGAGCGTCAGCGTAAGCCGCTTGTCGGTCATTTGATACGCGGCCCTGAGGCTGAATCGCGGCATGGCCCCGACGAGTGTCATCCAGTTGCCCTCTGCGTGCAGCATTTTCGACAGTCTAGCGAACGGCGGGTTCGCAATCACGGCCCTTGGATTCAAACCGAGCGCGGTGTAGGGAACGTGTGGAATGGTCCTCAAGTAGCCCTTGGCGATGGCCGGGCAGTCGATGTCTTCGGGTGCCAGTCGGCTCGCAGCAGCCTGCTCGAAGGTTATCTTCTCCGGGTCAGCCCGCACAACCAGCCCCCTGTCGAAGAGCACCTCGGAGAACACGGGCGTTGTGACCGGGTCGCCGTGCGGTATCCAGCTCGAACTCACGATCCCGTTGTGCAGCAGGAAGTCCGGGTTGAGTATCGTGGGGTTGTTCGACTGCGCCACAACGACCACGGAGAACCCGACCAGATCGACCTGCATGTCACCCCTCATTGACCAGCATGCCGGCTGCCGTCACAGCACGCCCGCAGCAACGAACTCATGGCGCGATAGTACCACTTTGGCAGATTCGGAGCAGTAGAACAGAACGAGCAGAACGGAACGAGCAGCGGGAGTAGAGAGGAGTGGCATCACCGACCGTGGTTGGCATCAAACCGGCCTATCGATACGCCGCAGCCTGAATCCCGTACAGCTCCGCGTACTGTCCACCCGCTGCCATCAGCGCCTCGTGGCTGCCCGATTCGACGACTCGGGCGCCGTCCATGACGACGATCAGGTCGGCCATGCGCACGGTGCTGAAGCGGTGCGAAACCAGCAGCGTGATGCGCCCGTT
Source organism: Candidatus Azotimanducaceae bacterium (assembly GCA_965199875.1). Lineage (GTDB taxonomy): Bacteria > Pseudomonadota > Gammaproteobacteria > Pseudomonadales > Azotimanducaceae > VXYL01. Next base: position 3,205,560 of record OZ241346.1, read on the forward strand.
GGCGGGCGTGTCGCCGCCCCCGCGGGCCGCCCGGGCGTAGCGTTCGAAAAGCGCGTGTTCAGTTTCCGCGTCAAGCGCCGCGGTGGGTTCGTCCAGCACCAGGAGCAGCGGCTCGTCGCGCATGAAGCCTCGCGCAAGCGACAGCTTCTGCCACTGCCCGAAGCTCACCTCGACGCCATTCGTCCACGTGGGGCCGAGTTGCGTCCGCAAGCCTTCCCGCAACGCCTGAACCACGTCGTCGGCGCCGGCGCGCCGCACCGCGGCGGCTACCGCTTCGGTTTCGTCCATGCGCGGCGAGTCGCCGATGCCGACGGTACGCGCGGCGCGAAACTCGAAGCGGAAAAAGTCCTGTAACGCACCGGCCAGGCGTCCGCGCCAGTCCCCGGCCGCGATGCGGCTCAAGTCTCGACCGTCCACGAGGATGCTGCCGGAAACGGGTTCGTACATCTTTGCCAGCAGTTTCACCAAGGTGGTCTTGCCAGCGCCGTTTTCGCCCACCAAGGCGACCACCGCGCCCGCCGGCAGGTCGAGATTGATGTCCTTCAGCACCATCTTGCTGGCAGCGCTGGCGCCATTCGCGCTGGGATAGGCAAAGCAGACGTCGCGCAGCGAAATACCCTGCGCCAGCGCGTCCGGGGCCGGCTGGTCGGCGCTCTCGGCCTTGGCGGCGGCGTAGTCTTCCAGCCAGGCCATGCGCTTCGAGCCGTCCATCCAGATGCCGCGCAGGAAGCCGATCTCGCCGACCGTGGCGCTGACGTAGGCGGAGAGCCGACCGCCAGCGGCCAGCACCAGCAGCACGGCGCCCGCCGAGCCTTCGAGAACGTAGGCGACGAAGACCACCGCGGCAACGTAGCCAGCGCCGAACGTCGCCCAGCCCAGAGTGTGCCAGATGGCGCTCTGCCAACGGGCTTTGGCGACGCCAGCGTACCAGCGCTGCCAGGCGGCGCGGCGGTCGCGAATCAGCCGCTGGCCGATGCCGGCCACGCGCACTTCCTTGCCCGGTGGAGCAGTGGTGGCGGTGTCGAACAGGTGCCGCGACAAACGCTCGGCCTGGGCGCCGGCCTGTTCGGCGGCGCGTTCCACCGCTGGCCGCCAGGACGACGTGACCACGGTAGGCAGGGCAAACGCCAGCAGCAGTGCCAGCGTCGGATGCACCGACATCAGCAAGCCGGTCGCCACCGCCAGGCGCAGTATCCAGCCGCAGGTGCTGAACAGCGCCATGTACATGTGGTCGAGCACGAACACCTGATTGCGCAGAATGCTCAGGCGGTCCAGATAGTCCGGGCGTTCGTGATGCTCCACCGTCGCCACGCTGGCCTGCAGATCGGCAACGTGGGACTCCAGCGCGATGGCGACCCGGTCGCGAAAGCGGCGCTGGGTGCGGTCGCTGACGATCCGCAGCACCCAGGTGAGCGCCGCGGCCAGCGCCAAGCCCAACGCGCCGAGCAGCACCATCGTCGGCGCACCGTCCTCGAGGCCGTTGGCCAGCAACAGCAGCAGCAACGGCATCAGCGCGTCCGGCAGCGCCGCCAGCAGCGACAGCGCGAAGGCGATGGCGATCAGCGCGGGTTCCGCGTCGTAGCCGCGCTTCACCGCCCGCCACATGGACGGCAGCGCGGCGGGCATGTCGTCCATCTGGGCGCTAGGCGGTCTGTCCGCCGGCATCGAGCGCCTCCCCTTCGTCGTCCTCGCCCGAGGCGAAGCGCTGCGCCTGCAGGTCGAACATGGTCTGGTAGCGCCCGCCGAGCGCCATCAGCTCCTCGTGGGTGCCCAGTTCGACCACCCGGCCCTGCTCCAGGACGCAAATCCGGTCGGCGTGGCGAACCGTGGAAAAGCGGTGCGAAATGAGGATGGTGGTGCGCTCCCGGGTGGCTTCGAGGATGCGCTCGAATATCCGCGCCTCGCCGCGAACGTCCAGCTGCGCCGTCGGCTCGTCGAGCAGAACGACGCCAGCGCCCTGCTTCACCGCCGCCAGCGCCCGGGCCAGGGCGACGCGCTGCCACTGGCCGCCGGACAGTTCCGTGCCGCCGTCGTAGCCCCGCGCCAGCACGGTGTCCAGGCTCGCCAGCCCCTCGGCGCCGGCCTCGGCCAGAGCGGCTTCGACGACGTGCTCCGGAGCTCCCGCCGGCGCCACGTTGTCGCGCAGCGGCAGCTGATAGCGCACGAAGTCCTGGAAGACCGCAGTCACCCGCCTTCGCCAGGCTTCGAGATCGAGTTCGCGCAGATCCACGCCATCCGCCTCGATGGCGCCGGCGACGGGTTCGTAGAGCCGGCACAGCAGCTTGGCAAGGGTGGTCTTGCCAGCGCCGTTCTGGCCGACGATGGCCAGCGACGAGCCGGCGGGAATGGTCAAGTCGAAGCCATCGAGCACGGTCTCGTCCGGCGTCGTCGGATAGGCGAAGCGGACGTTGCGAAAGCGGATCTCCCGCGCCGGCAGACCGGCCGCGGAGCGGGTTCCTTGCCGCAAGGCGCCACGCTGCGCCATCGCTTCGCGCAGCCGCAGCACCGCGGCGGCCGGGGCGGCGGCGCCGTCGAGCGCCCAGGAGAGGCCGCCGAAGGCGATCGTGCTTCCCGCGAACGCCGCGAACGCGAAGGTGACCATGCGGCCCAAGTCGAGTGCGCCGTTGTTGACGCCGACGGCCATGGCCCAGAACACCGCCAGATTGGCCAGCACCACGATGATCAGACTGGCGGCCACCGGCCGTTCGCGCAGCTTCGTCGCCTGCCAGCGCAGATCGTGCAGTTGCCGGCGGTGACGGCGGAACCGCTCCACGGTCCACGCCGAAAGGCCGAACAGCCGCAGTTCCTTCGCCGACGGCGCATCCACGGCCAAGCGGTAGGCGTAGTCGGCGTGGCGCTGCGCCTCGCGCACCTCGTCGGTATTGCGATCCTTCCAGACGCCGCTTTCGCGCAGCAGCCAGTGCGTAGCCAGCCAAGCGCCGCCGAGCAGCAGCGGCGCCCACCAGGCGTAGGCGGCCAGCACGGCCACCGAGGCGAGACCGGCCAGCAGCTCCACCAGGCCTGAGGCGATGAAGTCCATGGAGATGGACAGCGGCGGCCCGCTGATGCCCAGATCGAAGTCCCGCGCCATGGCCAGATCGCTGGCCAGCTCCGGGTCTTCGAGATGCGCCATGCCGGGCGGCTCGACGCTGGCGACCGTCAGCCGGTCGTAGAGCCAGGCGGCGGTTTGAAAGCCGAGGTTGGCGCCGAGCGCCTGATGCACCGGCGTCAAGATCTGCAACAGCGCGAACACCGCCCCCACCAAGGCCAACGGCGCAAGCAGATCCTCTTGCGCCTGCACGGTGCCCACCAGAAAGCCCATGGCGACGGCGAACAAGGCCGGCAGCAGCCCGCGCAATACCAGCACGGCCCACCAAAGCCCGGCAAGCCACGCATTGGCCTGGGGCAGGACCTTGGCGAACTGCCACTCCTGACGGGCAAGAACACGTCCCAACATCGTGGCAACCGTGCGCCGGCGCGTCGGCGAAGTCAACTCGAACGAGTTGCGCCGCGGGCGTGATAATCTGTGTGCGCCGGCTCGACATGAATGTCTCCAAGGTGGTTGCCAAAAGTCCAAAACAAAAACCACGTCATCCTGATCTGTCGCCCGCGGAGCGTCGCGCACTGGCGAAGCGTGCCAGCTATGCGGGAAGCTCGGAGCACAAGGACCGATGGTGGTGGGGCGGGAAGCCCGCCGCTCGACAGTTGCCCGGAGGTCGTGTCGGGCGGCTCGGAAAGCAGGTCACGACCGTTTGCCCGTTGACGACTGAAGAGGATCGAGCGCGTGCGACCCAGTGGGTACGCCAAGCCATTGCCAACGGCCAGTATCGGTACTACGAGGGCGACAAGGACTCCCCAAGAAAATCTGGCACTGTGCGGACGGTCGCATTTGGTGCGGCTTTTGTACGAACCAGGGCCAAGGCCAGTACAAGGGTTGGCCGATTGAGAAGCAGGAGCAACGTGAAATTTTCGGTTGATTGGCGCGACGATGGCGAAAACGCCTCGCTCGAGGAGCGTGCCACGCTTTGCGAACTGAAGATTTCCGTCGGCGGGAAGAACGCCTGTCTTTTCCTTGACGATGCCGAGCAGCGATCCTACGACGCCCTCTTGTTGCCGGCGGTGCATTTGGCGGAAGGAATCGCCCACGACTGGTGGCGGATCTTCGGCGCTCGGGATCGCAAACTCTCCCTCCTGCCCTATCGCACTGGCTTCGTTCTTCCGGCCCTGCAATTCGGCTGCGACGGCGCCACCTTCGCGATCGAGGGCGAGGGTGCGCACTACGACAATCCCGGCATTCGGTTCTGGCCTGTCGATGGCGAGCGCTGCCCTCGCGCAGAGGTGGAACGGGCGTTGGCTGGCTTCGTCGACGGCGTCGTCGAGCGGCTCGCCAGCAAGACCATTGACGACTGCGGAGTCGCTCTCGCGTGGCAACGGGTGCGCGCGTCTCGGGCCGATTCCGCAGAGGCGGCATTTTGCGAAGCCGCTGGCGCCTTGGGCATCGATCCATACGCCATTGGCGAGGAGGACGCGGCCTTCATCGAGCAGGCTGGCGAGTGCTTCGAAGGCGAAGCGTTGATCGAGTTTCTTGCGGGTGGAGTACGAGACGGCGCGGGGACCGTGTTCTCGAATCGCGTCTCGACGGTTGGCTGGCTGCGGGACTTGGAGTCCAGGCAGAACTACGAGTGCCGCCTGCCGACGCTCGCCGAGCTCAGCCAGGACTTTGGCCCGGTGGCGAAGCGGCGAGCCCAGGAGCCAGCATGGTCCCAAGGCTATCGCGTGGCCAACATGCTGGCGAAGGCGCTTCGCGTGGACGGTCGCGCTCTGCCTACCCCCGAAGCATTGGCAAAGCACTTGGGGGCCGAAAGTTTCCAACGCGTTCATGCGAATGCCGTCGAGCCGGGCATCCGTGCGGTCGTCTCTCGCTCTCGCATTCACCTGCGCGATCGGGGCCGAGACAAGCACCGGTGGGCGCCTCAAGCAGAGACCTTCGCCTTGGCCCGTGCCATAGGCAGCGCCTTGTGCATCTCGCAGACGTCGCGGCGAGTCGTCAACGGCCTGCATGACGCCGAGGAGCAGGCGGTGGGACGCTCGTTCGCGGCGGAGTTTCTAGCGCCCGTCGAAAAAATCGTCGACATGAAGACCGAGGGCCTCGAAGAGTACGAGATCGCGCAGGAGTTCCGGGTTTCGGAACAGGTCGTCGCGCATCAGCTGCAAAACCACGAACGCATTGCGGCCGTGCAAGACTCGCCTTGACACATGGCAGCCGCCCGGTACGTCGTCGTGTGCCGGTCTGCACCGGCGAACGGTCGTTTGCTCCGAAGACGGTATCTACATCCGGCCTACCGCCCGGCTGGCGGCAACGGTCGCGGAAGATCGGCTGTGGCTTGAGCCGGCAGGTTGGCAGGATCGACGAAGCCTAATCAGCCAACATGCTCGCCAGTTCCGCGCCGCTGGCACCGTCCACGAGGCCCCTGCCCACGCGAGCGAGAACCTCCGGATCGCCGACGCCCGCCAGCAGCAGTTGCAGGCGTTGGGCGTCCGAGGCGTCCAGACGTGCCTTGGCCAGTTCGCCCAGGAGCGCTCGCTGCGCGTCCAACCGCTCCGCTCGCAAGAAGGGCGAGTCGTCCTGCGTCGTGCCCTCCCGCTCGCCCAGCGCTCGCCCGATCCTCCGCAACGTCGCAACGGTCTCTTCCGAGAGCTTGTCCTCGTTCAAGGCGCGATGTATTGCCGTTGCCGTCCAGCCGGGGAACGCGGCGCTTGCGGTGCGCTCTTCAAAGCAGCCGGCCGCCCCCAGCACATGGATCCGCAGTCCGGCCACCTTGCCCTTGGGACGACTCGGCGATCGGGCATCCGGCACTTCTACCCACAGTTCAGGAAAGCCCCAAGCCTCGTAGAGTTCGATCTTCTTGCGGTAGGCGTCTGTGGTGTGATCGACCTCGAGCACCACATCCGGCAGCCTTTGGCCCACTTCCATGGCCGGGCCTTGCGGTCGGTCGCGGTGCGGATGCAGATACACGGTCTGGTCCGCCTGCATGATGCGCGCCTTGTCGCCGTGCCGGTCGCGCAGCAGCAGGTCTGCGCAGCCCACGGTGTCGATGGGCGAGCCTCGGCTTGCGGCAATGATCTCCGTCAGGCGCGCCAGCCGCTGGGACGGATATTCGTGATAGGTCGTGACGTCTTCGGCCACCATGGCGACTTCCGTGCGGGCGTCCCAGTACTCGAAGCGCCCCTCCCAGGAGTCGATCTCCTGCCGCGAGACGCGTACCGGCCGGCAGCCGGGAAAGTCGGCCACGGCCACGCGCAGCCGTGGATCCGCGCGCAGAGGATGGTTCCCCCCTTGTCGGTGACGTCCCGAGCGACCGAGCGGTTCGGCAACCGGCGAGGCGCCTGTCTCGTAGGTTGCGCGGATCTCGGTCATGTCGACTCTCCAACTCTTTGCAGGTGCCCTGAATCATAGCGCGGCGCGGACGAATCGTCGTCGATCTGTTGGCGGTCGGCGCGGAGAACCGCTTTGGTGGAGGGCGAAGAGCGGGTTCTTCAAGCTGGCCGCGAGCGTGATTGAGTCGCCGCCTTCGGATTCGACACCTCGCCACGGTCGCAATGTACCGCTCAGCAACCCGCAGAGCGCTTCCTGGTTTGGTTCTGGCAGCGCCGATCGCGCTTGCCGACGACGGTGCCGTTGCCGCTTCCACTGGCGAGAACGCACCGCCGACCGCAGACGAAGCGACCGGTGCCGAAGTGCTCATGGCGGGTCTATGCCGCCGCCCAAAACGGGCTCTGACCTCTACGACAACGGGCAGTACGCCGAAGCCTTGGCCCCTCCTGTTGGCTGCCCAGCGAGGCTTCAAGCTCACCTAGGCCAAGGTCGCGCTAGCGTCCTACGCCCGGCCGCACGGTCTCGCCGATGCCAGCACAGTCACGAACGCTGTCCCTAAAAGCTCGCCCTACGCATACGCAGAGCGTTCCCGATGGCCAGTGTGGTAAGTTTGCCTGCGACATCCTTGCTTGCCGAAGCTGCCCCACCGCGGACACCTTGATCGCCGTGGCGGTGGCGGTCGAACAGCTAGGGCGGGCTTTGGATGGATGTCGTGGCGTGAAGCGGCCACACGGGGAGGCGAGGCATGGCCTACATCGAGGATCGCGTCGTTCACGATGCCGATTCGCACGTTATGGAGACGCCAGGCTGGCTGGACGAGTTCGCCACTGCGCCGGTGAGCAGGGCGTTCAACGCCCGCTTTGGTTCGCGCTACGCGCAGACGCTCGGCGAGATGCAGGCGCAGCATCTGGACGCCGAATACCGCCAGGGCAACGCCAGCGAGATCATGCTGCGCAAGAACCACGCGGCGCTCGGCGCGTTTCGGCGCGAGGATCGGTCCGCTGCCGTGGACCTCATCGGCGTCGCCAGCCAGCTGGTCTTTCCCACCTCCACCAACGTCTGGCTGGAGGAACTCGAACACGGCAGCGATGCGGACTTGCTGTACGAAACCGCTGCCGCCACCAATCGCGCCCAGGCAGCCTTCTGCTGCAACGACGAGCGCTTGCTGCCGGTTGGCTACGTGCCCTTGGCGGACTTGCAGCGCGTGCCGGGCGCCGCTGCCGAGGCGCTGGCGCTTGGCATCAAGGCGCTGCTGATCCCCTGGGCCTGCCCGCGCGATCACGCCACCAGCCACGTCGCCCTGGACGCGCTCTGGCGGCAAGCGGTGGACGCCGGTGTTCCTGTGCTCTTCCACGTCGGCGTTGCCGACCGCGTGCTGCCGCCAGCGCACAAGAACAACGGCCTGCCGCCGGTGCCGGACTTCCACGGCGGCGAGGAAAACTTCCGCTCCATCTCCTACATGGCGATTCCGCACGGCCCGATGCAGGCGCTCTCCATGCTTGTTCTGGACGGCGTGCTGGAGCGTTTCGAGAAGCTGAAGATCGGCGTCATCGAACTGGGCGCCGCCTGGGTGCCAGGCTTCATGCGCCAGCTGGACGCGGCTCTGGAGGCGTTCGGCCGGCACGAGAAGCGCTTGCAGGAGCTGTCTCTGAAACCCAGCGAGTACGTCGCGCGGCAAGTGCGCGTAACGCCCTATCCCACGGAACCCGCGGGCTGGATCATCGAGCAGTCGGCGCCGGAAGTCTGCCTGTTCAGCACCGACTATCCCCACGTCGAGGGCGGCAGGAATCCGAAGGGGCGTTTCGACCGCAGCACCGCGGCGCTGCCAGCGGAACACCGGGAGCGCTTCTACCGAACCAATTTCGAGGACTTGATGGGCGATTCGTTCGCCGCCGCTTAGCCCGTGTAAAGAAAGGAGCCAGCCATGAAACTGGGCGTCGTCTTCCCGCAGACGGAAATCGGCACCGATCCGCAGCAGATCGCCGACTTCGCAACCACCGCCGAAGCCATCGGCTACGACCACCTGATCGCCTACGACCACGTGCTCGGCGCCAGCGTGGCCAGTCGGCCGGACTGGCAAGGCCCCTACACCTCCGAAAGCCTGTTCCACGAGCCGTTCGTGCTGTTCGGCTATCTGGCTGGCCTCACCAGGACCTTGGAGCTGGTCTCTGCGGTGATCATTCTGCCGCAGCGCCAAACCGCGCTGGTGGCGAAACAGGCGGCGTGCGTAGACGTGCTCTCCAAGGGCCGTCTGCGTCTTGGCATCGGCACCGGCTGGAACGCGGTGGAGTACGAGGCGCTGGGCGAGAACTTCCACGACCGCGGTGCCCGTTCGGAAGAGCAGATCGACCTGATGCGCCAGCTCTGGGCCGAGGAAGTGGTCAGCTACGAGGGCAAGTGGCACAAGGTTGCCGAGGCGGGTCTCAATCCGCTGCCGGCGCGGCGCGGCATCCCGGTCTGGCTGGGCGGCATGGCGCCGCAGGTGCTGGACCGCGTAGGGCGCATCGCCGACGGCTGGTTCCCGTTCTACAACCCCAACCTGGCGGATCAGCTGCAAACCGTGCGCGCCGCGGCGGAGCGCGCCGGCCGCGATGCCGCCGACATCGGCATCGAGTGCATGGTGGGGTTCGATGGCGCAGACAAGGCGCGCGGTCGCCTGCAGCGCTTGCAGGATCTAGGCGTCACGCACACCGCCGTGGTGACCATGAACGCCGATTTGCGCGATCCCCGGGAACACATCGACGCCATCAAGCGTTTCTGGGACGTCGCCGCCGAGTTTGCCGACTAGAGGCGCGGCGCAACCCAATATCCCTAGGAACCACCAGCAGAGAACCAAACAATGAAGACCTTCGCCAAGACCGTTTGCGCCGGCTTGTCGTACCTGGCGCTCGGCGTCGTTGCGGGATCGGCACTGCCCGCTTCGGCGGCGGAAGACGCCGAGCCGACGACGCAGCTGCAAGTCGACGAAGTTCTGGTCACCGTCGGTTCGCGTCGCCAGGCGCGGTCGGCGGCGGATTCGACGGCGCCGGTGGACACCATCGGCGGCGACGCCTTCACCGACCAGGCAACCTCCGACATCTCGGACCTGCTGCGCATCGTCGTGCCGTCGTACAACGTCAACACGCAGCCCATCTCCGACGGCGGCACCATCGTCCGTCCGGCCAATCTGCGCGGCCTGTCGCCGGACCAGACCCTCGTGCTGCTGAACGGCAAGCGGCGTCACCGGGCGGCGGTGATCACCTTCCTCGGCGGCGGCCTGGCGGACGGCGCCCACGGCCCGGACGTGGGCGTCTTTCCGGCCATCGGCATCAAGCAGGTGGAGGTGCTGCGCGACGGCGCGGCCTCGCAGTACGGTTCGGACGCCATCGCCGGCGTCGTCAACTTCGTGCTCAAGGACTATGCCGACGGCGGCTCGTTCGAGGCCAGGGCCGGTTCCACCTATTCAGGAGACGGCGACAACTACCGGCTGGCCGGAAACGTCGGCCTGCCGCTGGGCGCGGGCGGTTTCGTCAACCTCTCCGCCGAGTACGGCGCAACCGACGGCACCATACGCTCGGTGCAGCGCGGCGACGCTTTGGAGTTGATCGCCGCCGGCAACACCCTGATCACCGACATCGCCGTCAACGGCATCACCCGCGAAGTGACGCAGATCTGGGGGCAGCCGGAAGTGCGCGACGACGTCAAGCTGTTCGTCAACTCCGGCTACGAGTTCAGCGACGCGGTGGGCGTCTACGCCTTCGGCAACTACGCCGCGAGAACCGTCGAAGGCGGCTTTTTCTTTCGCCATCCCACCGGCCTCGACAACCGCCGCATCTACGACGGGCCACGGGTGAATCCGGCCAACGGCAATGCCGTGACCGTCGCCGTGGACGGCACCGTTCGCGACGCCATCACCGGCGAAGTCGTGCCGCGGTCCGCGGCCTCGGTTCGAGTGGGCGACTTGTCCGTGGACAGCCGTGGCGACTGCCCGGCGGGCATTCCAACCATCGCCGGCGGGCTGCTGCCGGACCCGAACGTGCTCGCCGTCGTACAGAGCGACCCGAACTGCTTCTCGTTCGTGGAGCGCTTCCCCGGCGGCTTCGTGCCGCGCTTCGGCGGCGACAGCGTGGACCGCTCGCTGGTGGTGGGCGTTCGCGGCCTGCTGGACATCGGCACCGGCCTCGCCTACGACGCCAGCTACAGCTACGGCTACAACCAGATCACCTACTTCATCAACAACACCGTCAACGCCAGCCTCGGGCCGAACTCCCCGACGGCCTTTCGGCCCGGCGACTACGAACAGATCGACACCAACTTCAATCTCGACCTGTCCTACGAAGTGCCGGTGGCGGCGTTCGACTCGGACCTGCACGTCGCCGTTGGCTTCGAGGCGCGGGAGGAACGCTTCGACATTACCGCCGGGGACCTCGCCTCGTACCAGCTCGGCCCGCTGGCCCGGCCCAGCTCGGCGTTTCCCGCCGGCCAAGGCTTCGCGTCGAGTTCCAACGGCTTCGGCGGCTTCACCTCCAGCAGTTCCAACGCCGAGGACAACACCGCGCTCTACGCCGAACTTGAGGCGGACATCACCGGCAGCCTGACCCTGCAAGGCGCCCTGCGCTGGGAGGACTTCAGCACCTTTGGCGGCACCACCAACTACAAGCTGGGCGGCCTTTGGCGGGCAAGCGACTTCGTCAGCGTGCGCAGCACGTTCTCCACCGGCTTCCGAGCGCCCACGGCCGGGCAGGCCAACGTCACCAACGTGACCACGGCGTTCTCCGGGGCGGTGATCATGGAAGAGGGCACCTTGCCGCTGTCGAGCGCCGCCGGGCAGTTCGTCAACCAGGCGCTTGGCGGACGCTACACGCTCGACGCGGAAAACGCGCGCAACTTCTCGGTCGGCGCAACCTTCCCGGTGGCCGGCTTCGAGGTCACCGTGGACTACTTCAACATCGCCGTCGAAGATCGAATCGCCATCTCCGAGCAGCAGGACTTCCGCGGCCTCCTGGTGGCGTCGGGAATGCGCAACGGCTTGACGCTCGCGGACATGCAGATCGCCGCCGACGCCAACGGCGATGGCGCCATCAACGCAGACGACGGCGAAACGAGCAAGATCCTCAACGCGCTGAACGCCGCCGGGGTGCTCAACGCCGGCGACTTCGCGGGTTCCGAGGACTTGGCCACCTTCGCGTTCTTCACCAACGACTTCGACACCAAGACCTGGGGCATCGACATGGTGGCCAGCACCGGCTTCAGCTGGTTCGGCGGCGACGGCACGCTGTCCGTGGCGCTCAACCATACCAATACCGAAGTCACACGTCTGGGCGGCCTGGGCGAAACCCGCCGGCGGCAAATCGAGGAAAACCTGCCGAAGTGGAAGGGCAACGTCAGCCTGCGCCACTACCGGGGAGACTGGCGCGGCCTGCTGCGGCTGAACTTCCACGGCAGCTACCAGGAAGCGCACCTGGACAACGGCAGCGAGTGGATCGACGCCGACGGCGAGATCACCCTGGACGCCGAAGCGGGGTACTCCTTCAGCGAGCGACTGGAACTGGTCGCGGGTGCCGCCAACGTCTTCGACAACTTCCCGGTGGAGCACCCGTTCCAGCGCACCGCCGGTTCCAAGTACCCAACCACCGCGCCCCTTGGCTTGAGCGGCGGCCAGTACTATCTGAAGGCCCGCTACGCGTGGTAGCGGCATGAAGCGCGCCGTCGCGCTGCTTTGCGTGGCTGGCGTGGCAGCCACGGTGTGGATCGTCGCCGCCAACTGGAACCGGACCTTCGCCGCGACCGACTGGCCTGCCCACAGGCTGCCGCCTGAGTTCTCGCTCTCGGTGGTTACCGACGAAGTGCCGAGCGCACGCCAGATGGCGCTTTCCGAAAGCGGCGTGCTGTTCGTCGGTTCGCTGCGTGCCGGCAAGCTGTACGCCGTCGTGCTGGGCGAAGACTGGCAAGCCGAGCCCGAAGTGGTGGTCTTCGCCAGCGGCCTTGCCATGCCGAGCGGCCTCGCGTTGCTTGGCGACGACCTCTACGTTGCGGCGCTGGACCGCGTGCTCCGCTATCCCGACATCGCCAACACGTTCCGCGATCGGCCAACGCCGCAGACGGTGACGGACGCCTTGCCCGACAAGCGCCATCACGGCTGGAAGTATCTGTCCGTGGGGCCGGACGGCTACCTCTACGTGCCGGTGGGCGCGCCGTGCAACATCTGCCTGTCGCAAGATCCGCGCTTCGCCAGCATCCTGCGCATGCATCCGCGCAGCGGCGAAACCACGGTGTACGCCAGCGGCGTACGCAACTCCGTGGGCATGGCCTGGCATCCGCAAACCGGCGTGCTCTGGTTCACCGACAACGGCCGCGACATGCTCGGCGACGACGTTCCGCCGGAAGAGGTCAATCGCGTCGTCGAAGCCGGCGCGCACTACGGCTATCCATACGTTCACGGCGCCGACGTTCTCGACCCGCGTTTCGGCGACGGCCACGATCCCGCCGACTACACGCCGCCGACGTTCGAGATCCAGGCGCACGCGGCGGCGCTGGGCGTGGTCTTCTACACTGGCGAGATGTTCCCCGCGGACTACGCCGGCGCACTCTTCATCGCCGAGCACGGCTCTTGGAACCGTTCCTCCAAGGTGGGCTATCGGGTAAGCGCGCTGCGCCGTACCGAGACCGGGCTGTCGTACTCGCCCTTCGTGGACGTGTGGCTGGACGGACAGCGTGCGTCCGGGCGCCCGAACGACGTGCTGGTCGCAGCGGACGGCAGCTTGCTGATCTCGGACGACCAGGGCGGCAGGATATATCGCGTCGCCTACCAAGCGCCGCCAAGCGGCGACGGCTAGTGGTTCGATTCCGAATCAACGTGGCAAGTGGCGCGTTCGTCCGTCGTCGCCTCGGCACGTGCTGCTTGAGGATGTGCCGCCCTGCAAGGCCACCGGTGTCCAGGTCGAGCGGCGAAACCCGCCCCGCTGGCACGCGCGTTGTCCTGGAAGCGGCACACTAGTGCCGCGTTCGCCGCGCCGGGGGCCGACCATCCCCCGTGATCGCTTCAAGCGGGTGCTGCGCAGCCGCGACGTGCTGGCGCTGTCCTTCGGCGCCATGATCGGCTGGAGCTGGGTGATGCTCACCGGGCATTGGGTGGACAACGCCGGAACGCTCGGCGTGCTGGTCGCGTTCGCGGGCGCCGGGCTGGTCATCACCCTCATCGGCTTGACCTACTCCGAACTGGCCGCGGCGATGCCGAAGGCCGGGGGCGAACACGTCTACACCGGTGTCGCGCTGGGCCCTGGCTGGTCGTTCGTCTGCACCTGGGCGTTGCTGATGGCCTACTGGGCGGTGTGCGCGTTCGAGTCCGTGGCCTTGCCGACGGCGTTGGAGTACGTCTTTCCGGACCTCCGCCTGAACACCCTCTGGACGGTGCTCGATGCGCCGGTGCATCTTGGCTCGGTGCTCGTCGGCATCGGCGGAGCGGTGGCGATGACCTGCATCAACGTGGTTGGCATCCGTACCGCGAGCATCGTTCAGAGCATCGTCACCGCGGCCATTCTGCTGGCCGGCCTGGTGCTCTTCACCGGCGCCTTCGCCAACGGCGAACTGGCGAACGCGCAGCCGTTGGTGGCAACGCCGGCCAGCGGCATCCTCGTGGTGCTCATCATGGCGCCGGCGCTGCTGGTGGGTTTCGACGTTCTGCCGCAGTCCGCCGAAGAGATCGACCTGCCGTCGCGCAGCATCGGCACGCTGCTGATCCTGTCGCTGGCGCTGGCGGTGGTTTGGTACGGCGCCATCTCCTTCGCCGCCGCCCTCGGCCTCCCCCCGGACCGCCGCGCCGAAGCCAGCATGGCGACCGCCGACGCCGCCCACGCCCTGTGGGGCGGCAGATGGGCTGGAGTCGCGCTGATCATCGGCGGCGTCGGCGGCATTCTCACTAGCTGGAACGCCTTCATCATCGGCGGCAGCCGGGTGATGTTCGCGCTGGCGGAGTCCGGCACGCTGCCCGCGGCGTTCGCCCGCCTGCATCCGCGCTACCGAACGCCGTGGGTGGGCGTGGTGACGCTCGGCGCCATCGCCTGCATTTCGCCACTGTTCGGGCGCACGATACTGGTCTGGCTGATCAACGTCGGCAGCTTCGCCGTGGTGGTGGCCTACCTGTTCGTGCCGGTGGCCTTCCTGGTGCTGCGCCGCCAGCGCCCGGAGATGCCGCGGCCCTTCCGCGTGCCCCACGGCCAAGCCGTGGGCTGCGCCGCGGTGTTGCTTGGCGTCGCCTTGCTGTGCCTGTACCTGCCTTTCAGCCCGTCGTCGCTGGCATGGCCCTACGAGTGGGCGATGGTGCTGGGATGGGCCGCCATCGGGGCGGCGATGTGGATGTTGCGAGCGGGCGGGACGGGGGATCGAGGCTGAGCTGGGTGCTGTTTCGGGGGCGCCAAGGGTTCAGCGCCCTACCCGCTCGGCCCCATATCACGACGGGGCCTTGCAGCAGGCTGGGCTATTGCGGCCGGTGGCCGTTTCGATAACTTTGCTGGCAGCGACGGGCACTGCGCCGCACGGCGCGGGCCGATTTGCTCCACGACCCACTCCAAATGTTGCGGCAACACGCGCATCCTGCCGACGGACAGCATGTTGAAGACCGCGTCGGCAAGATCTGCGCCTAGTGCAGCCTGCACCGCCATGCATCCAACCAGGTCGACGGTGCTGCCAACCGTCAGATGGCCAAATCGCTCGGTGCAAAGCCGCGTCGCCTTCTTCTCGTCGATCAGCACCGTTGCTCCATGCTCCAAAGCGTAGGCGATAGCTGCCGCCTCGCCGTCATCCAACGTGTGCCGTGCAGCACCGGTGACCAAAGACGCGAAGTGGCCTATGCCCGTGGCGCCCAAGTCGACGATGGCCACTCGCCCGCCAGCGACGAGTTTGGCGAGCTTGTCCGCCTCCTCGCGGCCCTGGCTTCGCCCGCTCTCGATCTCCGCCTGAACGTCGCCAGGCACCCGCAGTGGATTGCCCAACGGGCCTAGGATCGTCGCCGCGAAGCCGCTGACAATGAGGTTGATGACGACGCTGGCATCCGCGACGATCGGCGTGGCGAGCTCATCGAGACAACTGGGGCAGTCCATCGGTCCCTTCCGCATCGACGCTGTCCAGAATCTCGCGCAGCTCGATTCGGTCGAGACGCAACAGGCGGGCAAGCTGACCCTCGCTCATCAGATCTTGGCGGTAGGCTTCCGCCGCCAGGAGGTTCAACCGCAACGTGCCCGCCTGCTTGGTGCCAACGCGCTCTACGTCGTCCGGAACCAAGTCGTTCAGTACCTCTGCGGCTTGTCGGTTCGTAATGCCGCCATTGGCCTCGAACCAGTCCCAGGCCCCGGGTTTCACTTGGCGCAGCTCTTCGAGGCGACGAACCAGCGCCTCCCGCGACACGCCGAAAATGTGCGCCATGAGGATGACGTGCCTTCGGGTGAGCGACCGTGAGCCTCGCGTCAACTCCGCGAAGCGCTCCATAACGGTTCGGGCGGGCGTCAGGAAGGCCCTCGCGAATGCATCGGCATAGCGTTCCTCTCGCGACTGCCGCTGCCCATCGAAAGCGACTTCGGCGGTCCGACGGCAGGACACGAAGTGCCCCAGCTCATGGGCGGCCGTTTGCGCCCTGCGTTCGCGCGCGTGCCTGGCATTCAGCAGAATGCATGCGCCGGCCGCGTCGTCGTACGCGAACGCGCCCGACACGCTCGAGTCGATGGGCCGGACGTAGACGCGTATGCCGAGATCGATCTCAAGCAGGCTCACAATGTCCCTGATCGGCGCCGACCCGATGCCAAGCCGGTGCCGTACTTCAGCGGCGTCCGATTCCGCCTGCTCACGCAGGTCGCCTGGCCTGATGGGCCTCTCGGGAGGATAGGAACGAACCCGCGCGACGGCCAGGACACCTTCCAGTTCCACTTCGGCCCTTACGAGATTCGACAGCACCTCTGCGGCTTGATTGACAGCCGCCGCATTGTCGCCAGCGGCCCTCCGGAACCGCGGCAGCATATCGATGTGCGCCGATTCCAAACGCACCAACGCGTTAACGGACTCCCCGTAGCTCCGGGCCAACCGACGAAGCTCCTCCATACGCACCCGTCGCTTGCCGCTCTCGATGGCAACCAGCGTCGTGCGGGCGACCTCGATCCTGTCCGCCGCTTGCGCTTGCGTGACGCCAGCGCGTTCCCGGGCCAAGCGCAGGCGCTTGCCGAGGTCGGCCGCGCCAAGGTCGTTCATGCGTCCTCCTCTCGGCTTTCGAGTAGTTGAACCAGGAAGGAACTCTCGCCCAGGCTATTCTTGAATCCGCTCTGCTGCGCGTTTCCGGCCGCTGGAGAGTGGCAAGTGCGACGTGGACCGTCCCTTCATGTCAAGTAGAGTGAATGGGATTGTCGACATTGTCAACGCCGCTGCCGGTGGCGGAATTGGGTGGTGCTCGGCACGACGGGGGAGGCTGCCAGCTTAGATGGCCCCGAGGTACGCCCCGGCGACATTCACGCCCTCGACGTGCCGGAGGGCTGGGACGTGCGCGTGAACGAACCGCCGGTGATTCGCGCCAATGGCGTTGCCTAGGGCGGATTGGCGCTGCTGCATCAGCGCGAAGTGGCGGAGCGGATCGACCTAGAGCCGCCTTTCTGTGCCGTCGATCGGAACTGGGAGTAGCGCGTCGCGAGTGGGCATCTCTGGCCGGCGTCCGACAAGCTCAGGTGCTCGACGCCAGCGTGCCACGCCTGCCATCCACGCACGATGGCCGGCAGGGTATGCTTTCTCCGCCAGGGGTCCCAAGGCGAAGCGCGTGTCATGCTTGAAGCTCGCGTCGCACCCCCCAACCCATTACCGAGCGGACGATGATTCGGACCTACGACATGTTCAGCGGGCTAGGCGGAGGCAGCCGCGGTGCTGCTGCTGCCGGAGCGACGATTGTAGGTGGCGTGGATGCATGGGACCTCGCCGTCCAAGTCTTCGCCGACAACTTCCCGAATGCCTGCGCCAAAGCCAAGTCCGTCGAGCGTCAGGATCCATGCCAAGTTGCGAAGGAGCTGGGGCCGATAGACCTCCTCTTGGCATCGCCGGAATGCACGAGTCACAGTTGTGCCCGCGGAGGGCGTCCACCGTCGGACGCAAGCCGCGACCTCGCATTCGAAGCGGTGCGTTACGCCTGTGCCCTGTCACCTCGGTGGATCGTGATCGAGAACGTGATCCAGATGCGGTCTTGGTGTCGCTATCCGGAGTTCTTGGCCGATCTGCGGCGCTTAGGCTATCGAGTTGCGGAGCACGTTCTGAACGCGGCGGACCATGGCGTGCCACAGCGACGCAGAAGGCTCTTCCTGCTCTGTGACCGAGAGGCCGAGCCGCCCTCGGGCATCCCAAAAAGACGCGGGCCAAAGCCCTCGGCGACCAGAGTGCTCGATCGGCCGGGCATTTGGCGGCGGTCGCCTCTCCACAACCGCGGCCGTGCAACCGCCACGATCGCTCGTGCTCGCAGGGCTGTCGCTGCTCTGGGTGACAACTCACGGTTTCTCATCGTGTACTACGGCAACGATGGCGCGGGCGGCTGGCAGCCGCTCACCGTACCACTGCGCACGGTCACCACGATTGACCGGTTTGGACTCTGCGAGCCTTCGCCGGACGGCGCGACGCTGAGAATGCTCCAAGTTCCTGAAATCGCACGCGCCATGGGGTTCAACGGCGACTTGATCCTTCGCCGTGGCACACGTCGAGAGCGGATCATGATGCTCGGCAACGCGGTGTGCCCGCCGGTTATGCAGGCGGCGGTCGAGGCGCTTGTTGGAAGTGTACCGGAGCCCAAGCAAAGCGCCACGTTGAGGACGGTCAGTCCTCCATTAAAACGATGCCAGGGCGGGTCAGATAGCTGCCGGTATGCGCGATCAAGTGCATCAAAAGCTGCTCCCGAAGCCGGCAGATAGGCTGCCAAGCCTCTGCAGTGGCCTGCACCACGTTGACGGCGTAGCGGGCGTTGACGGCGAGGATAAATGGCTCTTGCTGCGACTCGGTGGCAAGAGTGGGCGAAGACCACACGGACATGGGCCAATTCTTGCGCCTACGCTTCTGCAAGTCCTCCGGGATTTCGAGCCCCAACAGATACGTCAGCGGCCCGGCTCGGTTCTGCGCGTAATCGCAAGCGGCACCAATGCGGATCAGCCGCCATCGACATCGTTCGCCATCACCTTTCTTCAGCTTGTACTCTTCCACCAGCAGTTCGCTCCGAGTCACTCCGAAACGAGCCTTCACTTCTTCATCTGTCCAAGCTCCGGGGAACTCCACCACGGCACCCCAGTCACCCGGCTTGATCGTCTCCGCCCGGGGAACCGCGACGTGAAGCATGCGGTTGACCCTGCCGGTGATGTCGGATCCCAACGGAGTGTCACCCTTGCCTGTGATTGCATGTCCCCAAGCCTCCGACGCAGCCTCTGATCCCTGCTGGTTGACGATCCGGTCGGCAAGGATGGGGGCGAGGGCAGACGTGACCGCCGCCCGGGGATTGGCTGCGGCGTGTTTGCCGGCTGCGGCGTCGGCTAAGCGCCCTAGAACACCGCCGAGGCCATCCGCAAAGTTCGCGCTACGCTGGTTCTCCGCCGGCACCAGTGCCATCAGGGTAGCGAGCGTCTCGCCGGCGGCCGCTTGAACATCGACTTCCCAGGACAGAAGAGCTGCGAGTTGGGGTATGTCCTTGACTGTGGCAACTACCGCATTGCGCAGAGACAGCGCCTTGTCGGTAAGGATTTCGCCGGTATCGACGTTGATGAAGCGGTCTTTGGGCAGGCCGACGACAGCGAGCGGTCTCGCATAGGGCTTCGCCGGGTCGATGGACTCGTCAAGGTAGGCCTTCAGTTGTTCTATCGATTGCTCGTCGACGGTCCACAGGACCAACACGAAGGGACCGCCAGTCGCCGAGATATTGTCCTCCAAGAGCGTAGTAATGAGCGTAAAGTGCTGCTTGTCGTCCGTCGTTGACCCTATTGTTGCAGGTCGAGAGTTCCAAAGGTATGGGATCCCAACGACGGACCAGGGTTTCCGCGGCGCTTCGGGCCTGCCGGTTGAGCTCACTCCAAGTGAGGTTGTCCGGGAGCTGGTCTTTCGGTATTCGGCGCGGCTGGAATACGACATTTCATCGTTTCCCGAAGATGAAAAGGCGGCCTCCTCTGTTACGATGTTGGTGATCGAAGGCAACATCGGAGGAGACCGCCGAAGTGAATCGTATCAGGAAAGAAGTCAGCGGCAAAACGCGAAGCGGGCTGGTCGTCCGGTTCGAGGACCAGAGTCTCACGTCGCACGCCGGGCTGGTGGTGTTCCAAGGTCTGTTCTCGCGTCTCGGCCTGAAGGAGCGGCTGCGCGGCTGCTTCCTGCACGAGTCGGGCCGGCGCGCCTACGCGCCGCACGCGGTGACGCTGCTGCTGGTGGTGCATCTGCTGGTCGGCTGCCGCGAACTGCGCGACATGGTGCGCTACCGGAACGACGAGGCGGTGCGGCGGGCGGTGGGGCTGCGCCGGCTGCCGGACGTGTCGACGGTGTCGCGGGCGTTGTCGGACATGGACGCGCGCGGCGCGGACCGGCTGCGGGCGCTGGCGCGCGACATGGCGCTGGACCGGCTGCGGGCGCTGGCGCCGCGGCGGGCGACGGTGGACTTCGACGGCACGGTGCTGGGCACCCGCCGGCTGGCGGAAGGCACGGCGGTCGGCTACAACCCGGCCAGGAAGGGGCAGCGGAGCTACTGGCCGCTGTTCGCCACCTCGTGGAAGAAGACCGCCAGACCCATGCCAGAGAGGCCCGCGCGCAGCATGGACTCGCGCAGCTCGTTGTAGTCGCGCTCCAGCTTGTCTATGAGTGGCTCGAACTCGTCCTTCAAATCGTGTTTGCCGGCGGCACTTCGCAACTGCTGCAGTGGTCGCTTGATGCGTTTCGCCTCACGGTCGTGCGCTCCGCCGGTGACACTGCGAATGTGGCCTTTGTCCTTTTCGCGTTCGACTTCCAAGGGTGTCAAGGCCCCAAGGACGATCTGCCTTAGGTGTGCAAACGCCGCGTTCTCGACGAAACCTTCGCGGTTGGTCTTTTCGTGCAGCCCGGTGCTGCTTTCGAGGGAGAGATCGACGGCACCCACCACGATGTTCCGGCTGAGCATCCGAGCAGGTGTGTTGACACGCCGCAGGTCAAGGCCCAACCAGTCGTCATCCCGTTCTCCGTAGTTGTAGACCCGTATCCCGTCGCGGTATATGCGGATGCCACCATTCTCGTCTAGATAGTTCTTGAAGAGCCCGGGATTGCCGAGCTTGGAGAGGACAGCTTGGTCCCTATCAAAGACGTAGAACTCGCCCTTGACCGTCCCAATTTCCTCTGCAAGGGAAGCATTAGCTCGAACTGGCTTGGGGCGGCCCCTCCCCAGGCCCACATCGCCACGCTCGCTCACGTCGGCATCAAGGACGACGAGCAAAGGTTCGTTCTCCGCGCTTCTCGCATCCCGGTCTTCCAGTTTGATGCCCGTAACTCCACGAAAACGATACTGCCAGTCGAAGCGACCATCATCGAAACGGAAACGGTAGTGCCATGGCGCACGTTCCAGCAATGTGTCGGCATCCGGTACACCTTCAAGCCATTCCTTATTGCCAGGGACCTCCAACCACGGCGAGAATTCATCGGATCCTCGTTCGAATGGCGATGTGATGGACGTGATCTGACGTTGCAGGCGGCGTACCTCGCCCCGGGTCCAGCTTCTCTCGCGCAAGTGGGAAATCGTGATGCGGGTACCGGTGTTGTCTTGCGAGAAGAAGACCGGTTCCCGTGTCGTTACGTGAACCGTGGCATCCGAGAGATTCTGCTGTCGGATCAGGGCATCCCAATCGATGGAGACCACGCACTCGGATTCTCCACGGGCTCGGCTGACGACCTCGATGCGGTTCCCCAGCTTGTGGGCGGCGAACCGGCCGAGCCCTTTCTCGCCAAGGGGAAGCCGACCCCGCCGCGTCCGCTGCAGAGCCGCCCGTTGCCGGGCGCGGTGGTCGTGTCCTGGAACAAGCCAGATGTCGCGGATGGTCTCCAGAGTCATCCCGTCGCCATCGTCTTCGACCACGATACTCGCATTGGCGCTCTCCACATCTGCCAAGACGATTCTGACCATGCGCGCGTCTGCATCGTAGGCGTTCTTCACCAGCTCGAAGACCGCAAGGCGAGCGGAGCCGATCAGCTCGTCGCCAAGGAGCTGGAGAATGCGCGCCCGTGGCCTGAACGGCAGCGCCAGCGATTGGCCGCCCGGCGGGGATGCGGTGGCTTGGCTAGACACGCACCACCTTCATCACCTCGTCCCCCAAGTGGTTGATAACCTTAACAGCAATCCGCCCGGACTGTGGCTTCTCGAACGGCCGCGACACGGCGCTGTAGAGGGTGTTCCAAGCATCCGCGTCGATCTCCGCCTTCAGCGTCGTCTTCAGCGACTTGTAGGGATCGGTCGCGTTGGCGCCGAGGAAATAGGCGTGGCGGACGAAGAAGCTCTCGCCGTTGTAGTCCGTGTCGACGAACCAGCAGGCGATGCCGTCGGCGTTGTCGCTGCGGATGTCGCCGGAGCCGGGGTGGTAGACGTCCACGCCGTGGACGCGCACGCGCAGTTGGCCGCCGTCCGCTTCCTCCACGGCGATGTCCGGTTCGCCGAAGACGACGAACAGGTTGCCCTTGCCGGTGTTCTTCAAGTCTTCGGCCATGTGCAGGTCTGCGTTCATGCGCGCCTTCAGCACGGATAACGCGCCGAGCTTGGCGAACTCCGAGGCGCCGGCGTCGTAGTTGAAGGCGCAGGCGATGAGCACGTCGAAGCCGGCTTCGGCGGCTTCCCGGGCGGCGTCCACCAAGTCTGGGCGGGAGACGGTGCCGAACTCCGGGCCGACGAAGATGCCGGCGCGACGCTCGCTGCCGTTCTCCTCATCGCCTTCCGGGTAGCGGCCTTCGGCGCAGACGGCATCGCCGGGCCAGGGGGTGAGCGCGGTGAAGGCGATCCTGTCTTCCTTGTGCGCCTGCTGGACGCCGGCGGTGCGCAGGTTGTCGAGGATGATGGCGGCGAAGTCGCGTTTCTCGCCGCCAGTCACTTGATAGACGGCCCTCGCCTCGGCGACGCCGTCCGCGTCCGGGATGTCCGTCTGCGCGTCCAGGACGCGGTGGGGTGACAGGCTCTCCACGGTGAACGGGCCGGCCACGCGAACGCGCTTCTTGTCCTCGAAGGGGCGGTCGTAGAGGTGTTCGTAGTCCGCCTTGGCGGCGATGGAGGCGTCGATCTCCCGTTGCCGTTCGATGCGTCGCTCCCACCACTGGGCATGAAGCCGCTGGGCTTCCTCTGGCCAATCCGCTTCCGCGTTGCGCGGAATCTCCCACTCTTCCCACTGCTGCTTGAGGGCGTTGTTGAGCTTCTTGCGTAGGGGTTCCAGCGTGGCCTGGTGGTTGTCGAAGATGACGTCGATCTCGGCGTTGTTGGCGATGGACTTGAGGGTGATGTGCGGCACGCGCTCGTACACGAAGCCCTGACGGACCGCCCCCCGCGTCGGGCTCTCGGACGGCGCCTTGCGCGACAGTTCGGCTTCCTTCTGCCGGCCCTCGGGTGAATCCGCCAGCAGGTAGTAGGGATAGCGGGCGCCCATGACGCGGGCACGGGCCAAGGCGAGGGCGACGCGGGACGTGTCGATGGTGATCCAGCGCCGCCCCCACTGCTCGGCGACGTAGGCCGTAGTGCCGGAACCGCAGGTGGGGTCTAGGACGAGGTCGCCGGGGTCGGTGGTCATCAAGATGCAGCGCTCGACTACACGAGCCGCTGTCTGAACCACATAGGTCTTTTCGTCTCCAAAGCCAGACTGCCGTGTGTCGTCCCAGATGTCGTTGAACCCTTGGTAGGGATAGTCCTCGAAAGGCCGCACGAATCCCAACGTCTTCCCCGAGTAAGTTAGTCGACTCGCTTTCTCGAGACGCTCCATGCCAACAACATTGGTCTTCCAACCTCCTTTACCCGGTTGAAACGACCGACCGCAATAGTTGAACTCGAACAAAGTCGTCGTCGTCGCGGACTGTGACGTGATCGGATTCATCCTAGCGATGCGATACGGTTGACGTGATGCGGGGACCAGCGTCCCGGACTCATCGAAGTCAAAGTGGAAGTTTCGATCTCGAGCCACTTCCCGCCTGAAGTACAGGTCTCTGAACTTCGCTAATTCCCGATCCTTAGCGAACCAAAGCAATATGTCGTAAGTGTTGTCTAGAGACACACCTGCCTTGCCGGTAGTCTTGCGGAAGACAACATCTGATACATGGTTGTCCTCCCCAAACACCTCATCCATCACCGCCCGCACTCTGTGTACGTTCTCGTCGCCGATCTGCACGAACACCGAGCCGCTCTCCGTCAGCAGATCCCGCGCCACCGTCAGCCGGTCGCGCAGGTACGTCAGGTACGAGTGGATGCCGTCCCGCCAAGTGTCCCGAAACGCCTTCACCTGCTCCGGCTCCCGGGTGATGTGCTCCGCCTTGCCGTCCTTCACGTCGCGGCTGGTGGTGGACCACTGGAAGTTGGAGTTGAACTTGATGCCGTAGGGCGGGTCGATGTAGATGCACTGCACCTTGCCGCGCAAGCCCTCGCGTTCGGCTAGGGACGCCATCACTTGAAGACTGTCGCCGAGGATCATGCGGTTCGCCCAGTTGGCGTCGTGCTGGTAGAACTCGGTGCGGGCGTTGTCGTCCGGCAGGCCGTTGAAGTCCGCGAACAGATCCACCTGCGGGGCCGCTTGCGCCCGCGTCTCGGCGCTCTGCCGCAAGAGGTCGTCGATCAACGCCTTCGGGTGAACCTTCTCCTGGATGAAGAGCGGCGGCGCCGGCACCACGAGGTCGGCCCAGTCCTGCACATCCTTCCCACGCCACACCAGCTGCGGATCCAAGTCCCGATTGGTGCGCTCGTAGGCCACCTCGATGGGCGAGCGGTCGTCCGCCGCCAACGCCGTCTGGTACTCCGCCGTGGGAATGTTCTTGCGCGACGCATCGTCATGCGTCAACGCCTCCACGCGCTTCGGCGTCCGCTGCTTCGCTCTCCTGGCCACAATCACCCTCTTGGCAGCCCCGTGTTCGCCCAAGCACGCTGTGGACGAATCGGGCGTATTGTCACACACTCCGGCGTGTGGGGAACCGAAACCGGTCAGCCTTGGGCGACGGCCTGTTCGCCGCCACACCATCCAGCCACCGCCCGCGACCCACCGCCGCATCCACCCGTGCTAGACTGCTTGGCCCCGGCTCGGGGCGGAGCATCAAACTGGCTGGCTAGGCCCGACGATGAAGAGTAAGCCCTTGGCAGATGAACTTCGGCTGCTAGTTGGCCGCCACGGCTTCAAGGCGGTTAGTCTTGAACTCCGGATGTTGAAGGCCGAGCAACGGCCTGTCCGCCAACGACACCGCGATACTCAAGCGAGAGCTGGACAGCGCAACCGAAAGGCAAACGCAATTGAGTACGTCCAAAAGTTGGACGTAGATACCGACAAGCGCCCCGCCGTGATGGCACTGGCGGAGCGATTCGAGGCGAAGCGCTTTCTGCCATCGTGTGCGGACATCAGAAACTTCTGCGCCATCTACGACATCGAACCGCCGGCTTCGAAGTCCAGGGCCGCGGCGATACCGAGGCTGTTCAAGTATTTTGCCGCGATGGACACGAAGGACGTCGAACGCCTCTCGGTGGACGAGGCGTACTCCGGCCCCTCAGAATTGGGGCCGCTCGCCGAAGCAATCCGCCGGCATGGCCGGGCTGCGCGGAGTCCAGCATCCAAGAGCGTCCACACGCCTGCCCCATGAGCAGTTCCACTTGACGACCATTGTTCGGCACCGGCCACCACTCGCCGTCAACTCCCACCAAGACACCACGTTCACGACAGCACAAGCGTGTCGATCGTCGTGTCCAGCGCGTCGGCGATGCGCCGGAGCGTCTGCGCCGATCCAGTCGAAGCGCCCGACTCGATGGCGGCGATGTGCGCGTTCGAGACGCCGGCGCGGCGGGCGAGTTCGCTGGCGCTCAGTCCGCGGTATTCGCGCCAGACGCGCACCGGATTCTCGCCGGACAGGAGCAGGCGTTCGACGAACGACGACGGGAAGGTCTCCTCGTCGCGGGCTTGGGCACGCTGCATCGTCTCGGCGTCTACTGCGTCGTCGGTCCGTGCCATATGCAACCGGCCTCAGGCCGCAACCCGCCGCAGCAGCTTGCGGCTGAAGTCGTCGCTGGCATCAAGGGAGGAGATCATCTCGCCGCCAATGTCGGACAGCCTCGCCAAATCCATGCGTGGAATCTCCGTCTGATTCTCGAAGACGATGATCGACTCGAACGACAGCTCATGGCGATGGAAGTGGGACAGCATGATGGTCGTGAGCCGAGCCTTGTCGCGATTCGGCGCCGCCGCGGACGCTCGTAGGGCGAGTTGAGAATCGGCTGTTCGAAGAAACTGGGCAAAGCGTAGGGCCGTTGCTTGGATGTCCGCATCGTAGCAGACGGTCGGTTGGAGGACGTGGCTTGCGTGGTCTTGGGGTTGCGGAGTTGGGTGTCGTCGGGAGTCGCCGGCGTGCTTCGTCAGATCAGCCCTTTGGCCCGACTGCCCGCCCCCGGGCGGTCAAGGCCTATACTGCGGACATGACGTTTCTCGAGTGCGTATGCCGGGCGCTTGGCGACGCCGGCGTTGACTACGCGATCGTTGGCGGGCAGGCGGTGGCGCTGCATGGCGTGGTGCGCGGCACCATCGATGTGGACGTCGCCTTGCGCTGGTCGTCGTCGATGCTCTCCCGGGCGGAAGCCGCTCTGCGTGGAATCGGCTTGGTTTCGCAACTGCCGCTGACCGCGGCGGAGGTGTTCGAGCACCGCGACGACTACGTTGCGCACAGGAACCTCGTCGCGTGGAGCTTCTACGACCCCGATTCGCCCCTGCGTCAAGTCGACATCGTCATCGCCTACGACCTCGCCGGCAAAACGGACGGAGCGACTCGAACTCGATCACGGCACGGCAAGCGTGCTGGCGATTGGCGACCTGATCGACATGAAGGTGCACAGCGGCAGGGCGCAGGACATCGCCGACGTGGAAGCGCTGCGGAAGATCCAATGAAGACGACGGACCCCTTGGCCGACTGGCCCGGGCCGTGGCCGAAGGAGCGTCCGCGGGCCGTGCAGACCTTCTCGGACGAATACCTGGAACGCTGCCGGGTTCTCACGCCCGCCCAGATTGCGAGATTCCTGGAAGAGTTCCGGCAGAACTACGCCGCCGCGGAGTCCGCCCGCGCCAAGCGCAAGGCCGGCCCGTAGCGGCTTCGACCGTTGCGCCGGCAGCGTGCCTACTGGCGGCGCCGTTCGCGGACGATGCCGTGCTCGGACGTTTCGATGGAGCGCACGAAGCAGTCCACTTCGGGAAACCGCTTGGCCAGCGAGCGCAGCGTCGCCAAGGCTTCCTTCATGGTCAGGCCGCGCCGGTACACCGTGTTGTAGGCGTCTTGCAGGGCCTTCTTCACGTCTTCGCCAACGCCCAGGCGTCGCAGCCGCTCGACGTTCAGCCCCACCGCGCCGGCCGGGTTGCCGTCCACGGAGACGTAGGCGGGGATGTCCTTGGTGACGAAGGACATGGCGCTGACGAAGGAGTAGGCGCCGATGCTGCGGAACTGGGGCACGCCGGCGTAGCCGCCAAGAACCGCTTCGTCGCCCACCGTGACGTGGCCGGCCACCGACGAGTTGTTCACCATGACGATGCGGTCGCCGAGCACGCAGTCGTGGCCGATGTGGACGTAGGCCATGAACAGGTTGTCGCTGCCGACCACCGTCTCGTTGCGATCGGTGGCGAGGCCGCGGTGGATGGTGACGCCCTCGCGGATGACGTTGTTGTCGCCGATGCGCAGCAGGGTCGGCTCGTCCTTGTAGGCGAAGGCCGGGGAACCTTCGCCGACGGTGGCGAACTGGTAGATGCGGTTTGCGCGGCCGAGAATCGTCGGGCCGCGCAACACGACGTGGGGGCCGACTTCGCAGTCGTCGCCGATCACCACGTCGTCTCCGATGATCGACCACGGCCCGACGGAGACGTTGCGGCCCAGCTTTGCGCCCCGATGGACGATGGCGCGGCTGTCGATCAGGGCTTTTTTGTCGAGGGCGCCTCCCGGCGCCCCTGAACTTCGGCTTCCGCTTCGGCAGCGCCGCCTTCGACCTTGCGCTCGACGCAGATCAGCTTCACCGAACACGCCAGCTCGCCGTCCACGCGGGCTTCGCAGTCGAACTTCATCAGCTGGCGCCGTTCGCTGGTGATCGCGCCCTGCAATTCCAGCATGTCGCCCGGCCGCACCGGACGCTTGAAACGGGCGTTGTCGACGCCCGCCAGGTAGTTCAGGTAGCCGTCGGAAGGTCGGCGCTTGGCGGTGGTGTAGGCCAACACGCAGCACAGCTGCGCCAGCGCCTCGACCACCAGCACCCCCGGCATGATCGGATGGCCCGGAAAGTGGCCCTGCAGGTACGGTTCATTGGCGGAAACGAACTTGCGCCCGACGGCCCGCTCGCCGGGCACCAGTTCGTCGACGCCGTCGAGCAGCAGGAACGGATAGCGGTGCGGCAGGTAGTCGAGGATCTGGTCGATGTTCAGTTTCACGCTGCCGTCCCTAGGTGTCGTCTCGTGCCTGCGACTCCAGCCGCGCGACGCGCTTGGCCAGCGCGTCCAGCTGCTGGAAGCGCAGCGCGTTGCGTCGCCAAGCGCCGGCGGTGTCGTGCAGGACGCTGCCCTGGTAGACGCCGGGCCGGTCGATGGAGCGGGTAATCGTGGTCACCGTGCCAACCTGCACGTTGTCGCAGATCGTAACCGGGCCGTCCCCGGCCACGCCAGCGCCGCCAGCAAGGACGCAGTGGCGGCCGATCTTCGTGCTGCCGACGATGCCGACGCGGCCGCACAGCAAGGTGTGTTCGCCGATGTCGCAGTTGTGGCCGATCTGCACATGGTTGTCGATCTTCACGCCGTCGCGCACCACGGTGTCGGCGATGGCGCCGCGGTCGATGGCGGAAGCGGCGCCCACCACCACGTCGTCGCCAACGACAACGCTGCCCAGCTGGGCGATGGCCTGCATCCGGCCGTTCGCGTCGGGCGTGAAGCCGAAGCCGTCGGCGCCGATCACCGCGCCGCTGTGGACGACGCAGCGCTTGCCGAGGCGAACGCCGTAGTAGAGCGTGGCATTGGCGTGGACGATGGTGTGGTCGCCGACGATGGCGCCTTCGCCGATGCAGGCGCCAGCGCCGACTACGACGCCTTCGCCAAGCACGGCGTTGGCGGCGACCGTCGCATTCGGGCCGATGGCCGCGGATGCCGGCACGGTGGCGCTCGGGTCGACAACGGCGCGGTCGTGGACGCCGGCCGGCAGCCGCGGCGCCCGCTCGAACAGCTGCGACACCAGGGCGAAGGCGAGGTAGGGGTTCGAGACCACCAGCGCCGTGGCGGGACAGCCTTCGGCGTCGGATTCGCGCAGCAACACGGCGGATGCTTCCGTGTCCGGCAGATGGCGGCGGTAGGCTCTGCCGGAGAGATGGGTGATCTGCCCTGGCGTCGCCCGGTCGATGGGCCCGAGGCCGGTGATCCGGACTGCGCCTTCGCCCCGCACCGTCACGCCGCCGGGCAGCTGCGGCGCGATGGCTTCGGCGATTTCCCGAACGCTGAGGACTGCCACTTGGCGCCTTGGGCTACTCTTCTTCGGAGGACTGCTCGTTCAGCTTCTCGGTCACTTTGGCGGTGATGTCGTGGCGGGGGTTGGCATAGGCGACGGTACGCCGTTCGAAGACGAAGTCGTAGCGCTCGATCTCCACCAGGTCGTTGACGATGGCCTGCACCTTGGGCGCCATCGTCTGCAAGAACTCGCCTTGGCGGTCTTGCAGCTCTTTCTCGAGCTTCTTGGCGCCGAAGTCGAGGTCGATCTTGTGGTTTTCGAGTTCCTTGGCCACCGCGCGGCGCTGGCTGTCGGACATCACATCGCCCTCGTCGGCAACTTGCTTCTCCAGCGCGGCGATGCTTTCCTGCAGTTCGCGCAGCGCTCCGGTGTCCGGCTCCAGCTCCACGTTGAGCTGCTCCGCAAAGCCTTTCGCCTGCTCGCTTTGGCGGATGGCCTGGGCGGTGTCCACCACGGCGATCCTCAATTGCGCATCCGTCTTGGCTGCGACGAACAGCGCCGCGGCGACCGCTGCGGCCATCGCCAGGTTCATTGCCTTCATTGCGTACCTTGCCTCCTGCTTGCAACGAAAAAGATTGCCGACGCTGCTTCGAGCGAACGGCGATTATAGTGTGCTTTCGTGGCCGATTCAGAACGTCTGGCCCACCTCGAACGAGAAGCGCTCCACTTCGTCGCCCGGCTTGTTGTTGAGCGGCTGGGTCAGCGCGAAGGACATCGGCCCCATCGGCGACAGCCAGCTCACGGCGAAGCCGGTGGTGATGCGGATCTCCTTGGCGTCGAAGTCCAGGCAGCGCGTGCTGGTGGCGGGACAGTCGGTGTTGAAGACGTTGCCGGCGTCGATGAAGTACAGCGACCGCACGCCCCTCGAAGCATCGATGAAGGGCAGCGGGAAGATGAGCTCGGCGGATCCTTCCACCAGCAGGTTGCCGCCGAACGGCCGGCCGCCGCGGCGAGAGTAGAAGCTGCTGTCTTCGATCTTCGGCCCCAGCGTGCTCTTCTCGTAGCCGCGCACGGAACCGAAGCCGCCGGCGAAGAAGTGTTCGTAGAACGGGTAGCTGGCCGTCGAGGCGTAGGTGCCGCCATAGCCCAGCCGCGTGCGCAAGTGCGTGGAAAAAGAGCGGGCGAAGGGCAGCGGGTAGTAGAGGTCGGCGTTGTAGTTCAAGCGGTAGAACTGCAAGTCGCTGCCCGGCACGGCCAGCGTCGCGCTCAGCGTCTGGCGGCGCCCGGCGGTGGGGAACAGGCCGTGGTTCAGCGTCGACTTCATCCACAGTCCCTGCGCCTTGACGTTGAGAAAGCGCGAGCCCACGCGGTCGATGAAGTCGGAGATCTCCACCGCCGACAGGGCGTTGTCGCGGATGGACGTGAGCTCGGTGGTGACGCCGAACTGCAGGCGCTGGGTCTCGCCCACCGGGAACTGGAAGTTGACGCCGGCGCCGTAGGCGTCGGTGGAGTAGCGGGCGACGTTGATGGCGTAGAAGTTGGTTTCCCGGACGAAGACGTTGAAGCCGCGGCTGATGCCGTCGACGGTGAAGTACGGATCGTGGTGGCTGAAGTTCGCGGAACGCTGGTACTTGCTCCAGCTCACCGACACGCCCATGCTGTTGCCGGTGCCGGCGACGTTCTTCTGGTTCACCCCCGCCGACACCAGCAGCCCGCCCCACTGCGAGTAGCCCAGCTGCGCCGTGTAGGCGCCGGTGGGCAGTTCTTCGACGCTGAACTCGACGTCGATCTGGTCCTCCTTGCCGGGCACCTGGGGCGTTTCGACATTCACCGACTGGGGCTCGAAGAAGCCGAGCTGGTCGAGGCGCACCTTGGAACGATCGATCTGCTGCGTGGAGGCCCAGCCGCCTTCCATCTGCCGCATCTCGCGGCGCAGCACCTCGTCGCGGGTGAGGGTGTTGCCGGTGAAGGTGATGCGCCGCACGTAGGCGCGCTTGCCGGCATCGACCACGAACTTCACGTCCACCATGCCGTTTTCCTTCACTTCCGGCACCCCGGAGGCGCTGGCGAAGGTGTAGCCCGAGTTGCCGAAGGCGGTGGTGATGCGCTCTTCCGTCGCGGTCACCAGGGCGCGGTTGAACACCTGGCCCTGCTTGACGAGGAACAGATTGCTCACCAGCTTCGGGTCGACGTCCGAGAGCTCGCCGATGAGCTTCACCTCGTCCACCGTGTAGCGCTCGCCTTCGTGGATGTTGACCGTGATGTAGACGGCGCGCTTGTCCGGGGTGATGCTCACCTGCACGGAACGGGCGTCGAACTCGACGTAGCCGCGGTTCTGGTAGTAGGCCTCCAGCGTCTCCAGGTCGCCCTGCATCTTTTCCCGGGAGTACTTGTCCTTGCCGCGGATGAAGGAAAACAGCGTCGGATGCTGCAACTCCATCGGCGCCAGCAGGTCGCGTTGGCTGAACACGCCGGCGCCGACGAAGTTGATGTGCCGAACGCCCGAACTGCTGCCTTCGTCGATGTCGATCTTGACGTTGACGCGGTTGCGCGCCAGCTGGTCGATGGTCGGCTCGATCTCCGCGTTGTAGCGGCCTTGGGCGAAGTACGAGCGGGTGAGCTCGATGCCGATGCGCTCCAAGGTGGCCTGCTTGAAGATCTCGCCTTCCTGCAAGCCGGCGTCGCCGAGGTTCTTCAGCAGGTCCTCGGACTTGATCGCCTTGTTGCCGTCGAGTTCGATCTTCTCGATGGCCGGCCGTTCGCGCACCCGGACGATCAGCGTGTTGTCCTCGCGCAGCAGGGAGATGTCGTCGAAATAGCCGGACTTGAACAGCGTGCGCACGAGATCCCGCATGTCGGCGCTGTCCAAGGTGTCGCCGACGTTGGCGGCGAGCAGATTGAACACCGTGCCGGAGGAGACCCGTTGCAAGCCCTGCAACTGGATGTCCGCCACCTTGAACGACTCCGTCGCCCGAGGCAGGGTGGACGCGATGTCCGCGTCCGCCGCCAGAGCGGAGGGTGCGCCGAGCACCGCGCCCAAGGCCATCGCCGCCGCCATGTTGCGCTTCATCGTCTTGCCTCCTTCAGCCGCACCGCGGCGATTCACAGCCCCGGCCAGAACCAGCGGGCGATGTCGGCGTAGAACACCAGCACGATCAGCGCCGCCATCATGGCGATGCCCACTCGCGCCGTTGCGGCTTCCGCCCACGCGGACGTCGGCTTGCGCCGCACCGCTTCAATGGCGTTGAGCACCACCACGCCTCCGTCGAGGACCGGAATCGGCAGCAGATTGATGATGCCGAGATTGATGGACAGGAGCGCCAGCAGCATCAGGAACTCGACGACGCCGGCGCGCGCGAAGTCGCTGGACGCCTGGGCGATGGTGATGGGGCCGGCGACGTTCTTCGGCGACACGCTCAAGGTGAGCATCTTGCCGATCAGCCGGACGGTGAGCGCCGAGTAGCGCCACGTATCCGCCGCAGCCTGGCCGATGGCCGCCACGGGCCCGGAGCGCAGCAGCCGCACGGACGGGTCCGGCCCCACCGCATCCACGGCGACAGCGCCGACCCGCCCGTATTCGCCGGACTCGTCGAACGCCGGCGTGACGAACAGCGTTCTCGGTTCTCCTTCGCGCAGCACGGCGACGCGCAAGGGGCGCTCGGGGCTTGCGCGAACGTGGGCGGCGAACTCGCCCCAATGCGCCACGGGGGCGCCGTCGACATGAGTAATGCGATCGTCCGCCTGCATCCCCCCGGCCTCGGCGCGTTCCCCTTCCAGCACCTCCCTGATGCGGGCGGGAACGTAGGCGGGGCCGAGCCCCAGGGATGCCAGCGGATCCGGGTCCGTGCTCGTCGAGTGCCAATCCTCGATGGGAATCGAACGCCGCTGCCGTTCGCCTTCGGCAGCCAGCGTATCGACGGCGATGCTGCCGGTGTCGCCAAGCCGCGCCACCAGCGCCATCGCCACCCGCGGCCAGGTGCTTGTGGGTTCTCCATCGATGGCGACGATCTCTTCGCCGGTCTCCATCCCCGCTCGAGAGGCGTCGCTGTCCGGCACCACGGCAACCCTGGGTGCGGCGACCGTGACGCCGATCATCGCCACCAGCCAGTAGAGGACGAACGCCAGCACCAGGTTCGCCAGCGGCCCGCCCAAGGCGATGGCGATGCGCCAGCCGGGCTTCAGCACGTCCATGGAGACGATGCCGTTCGCCGGCGGTTCGGCGGTGAGCGTCTCGATGTCAAAGGGGGTCGGCAGGGGCTGCGACGGGGCGTGGGCATCGGCATCCGCGTCGCGGCGGTCGTAGAGGCGCACGAAGCCGCCCAAGGGCAGGACGGAGACGCAGAACTCGGTGCCGTGCCGGTCGCGCCAAGCGGCGATGCGCTTGCCGAAGCCGATGGAAAAGCGCACCACGTGCAAGCCGAGCCAGCGGGCGACCAGAAAGTGGCCGGCCTCGTGGACCGCCACCAGGACGATGATCGCGACCAGAAAGTAGAAGAGCGCGTGCAGAACGTCCATGACCGTGTTTCGACCGCCAGCAGCCCGCAGAGTTTCTTGCCACGCATCATAGCAGTGCCTCCGCGCCGCCGCGCAGGCCGTCGCCGGTTGCAGGACCGATGCCGACGCGAGCGTGTAGGGTCGCACGCTTGCCCCACCGAGGGGACGCCATGCAGTTCTGCTGTACAACGAGCCACGCGGAGACGCTGCGGTCGCTCACTCCGACCGCGGGGTAGGCTGCGCCCCGTTCTCGGCGCCAGCCCCGACCTGCCGGCGTCTCCACGGGCTGCCTGCCCGGCGCGGCCCGTGGAGGGCCTACATGCTCGCGCCTATGTCGTCAGCGCCTTGACCACCTCGTCGACGCATTCGTCGGCCTTCGCCTGCATTTCGGCGTCCGTGGCGTCCTGAATGGGATGCGGCACGAAGACGCACCTGGCGTCGGTCATGCCGAGTGCCTTGGCTTGCGTGGCCGCGGCATCGACGAAGGCCGACGACGCGATGCTCACCGAGGGCACGCCTTGGATCTCGAACCATACCGTGTCATGCAAACTGCACGTGGTACAGGAGCCTCAGTCGGCAAGCGCCTCGACGACGAAGTCGTTGTTGGCCTTGATGTCCTGGCGCAGGGCGTCCGGCGCCGGCTTGGTGAACGTCGGCTTGGCGTAGCGGTTGACGGTGACGCCGGGCAGCCGTTCCGCCAGCCGCTCCTGCAGGCGGTCGAGCAGGACGTTGCCGCGCGGCTTGGCGATGTCCAGGAGCGCCACGTTGCCGCGAATCGCCGCTGGCCGGCGCGTGATGGTACGAGCGACCGGCACGCGCTCGTCGGTGGGATCGAGAATGGTCGTCATGTTGCCTCTCCTAAGGTACGCCGTCGTAACGGCCTGCAAATGGCTTGGTGTCTCGCTGGGCTAGGCTTCGATCTTCCGCGACACTGGAACGGAGCCGATCTCGCCTCCTGCCCAGCCGTGGAAAATACCGGAAAACTTGCCCGCTTCGGAACCGGCCACGATGATGTGGATGTTCTCCTTGGCGGCGAACTTCGGCATGCGCCGTTCGCGGCGTTCCGGCGGCATCGCCTGCAAGCGCTCGGCCGGCAGGCCGCCGCCCACGTCGTCGTCGGAAACCAGCTCGGCCAAGGGCCTGGCGGTGACCTTCTGCACGTGTTCGCGGATGTCGTCCTTGCTGAAACGATCCCGCCACAGCGTGTCCACGTGTTCCGGGGACACCACCAGCAGCGCGTCGGACGAGTTGTGCGCTCGCACATGGTGCGCCGCTTCCAGGGACAGCGCGAAGCTGCCGGCCAGCTGCCGTGCCGAGCGCGAGCTCTGGTCCACGCACAGCGCCGGGCCGCTGGACATGGCGAACGCCGTCACGACCGAATCTTCCGCCGCGAAGCCGCGCTCCACGTGCAGCGGCGGCCAGGGGCTGCGCTCCTCCCACTCCGGGAAGCACATGGTGAACTTCATCGGATTGCCGAGGGTGGAGCGTTCGGTGCCGCCCGGCCTCGCGCCGCCGATGTTGCGCACCGCCAGGCGCACCGCCCGGCCGATGGCGGCGTTGGCGCGGCTGCCCTGGCCCAGCACGCCGAGGCGCATGTTCATGCCGATGCGGTGGCGGATCGGGCCGTTCACCACCAGCACCGGAGACGCGCCCATCGTCGTGGCGTTGACGCCGTGAATGTTGAACCGCTTGTTGCAGATGGCTTCGATGGCGGCGATCACCACCGGCAGATGTTCCGGCTTGCAGCCGGCCAGCACGGCGTTGATGGCCAGCTTCTCCACCGTCGCCGGGGCGTAGTTGGGGGCGATCTCGGCGATGGTTTCCTGGGGGTCGCGCCGGGTGCCGGAGAGCATGCGCAGCACCCGCTCGGGCGTCGGCGGCACCACCGGCAGGCCATCGGTGAAGCCCTGGTCGAAGAGGAACTCGTGGACGTCGTCGGCCGGCGCGATTTCGATCTTGCGGGCGCGCAAGGGGCTGTTCTCGGATTCCGCGCGCAGCCGTTCGGCGATGATCGGGTCCTGGGTGAGCGAGCCGCAGCCCGGGCGCCATTTCGGCAGCTGCTGCCAGTCCACCGCCGCGTTCGGCGCGTGGCGCTCGAAGAAGGCCTGCCACTCGGCGCGATCGAAGCCGGTCAGGCGGTCGAGCTCTTCGCCGTCGCGGTCTGCCAGCAGAACGAAGGGCACGGTCTCGACGTCGTAGGCGAACGAGACCTTGAGCGTGGAGTCGTCGAGCAGCGGCAGCGTCAGGCCGTGGCGTTCGATCAGCGCGCGATTGCCGGCCGCGGTCTGGCCCGGCGCCAGCACGGCGACGTCGCCGCCGTCGTGCAGCGCCTGCAGCAGCGGCATGGCCAGGTTGCAGGTGGGGCAGTCTTCCTTCACGAAGCACACCAGCGTTGGCCTCTGCTCGTCGCCGGCTTGGCCAGCAGGGTCGGCCGGGAAGAAGTGCTGCGTTCCGCTCATGTCGGCAAGGGAGAAAGGCGGCAGCGTTTTCGACATGGCGGTTCCTTGGGCGGCCCCTGTAGCTGGGTGGCTGGCGACTGTGCCTTGGGCCGCCAGTGTACACTTCGCGCCCCTTCGTCGCCTTGAGCCGCCCATGCGAATCTTCGCCGCCGTCCTGCTTTGCCTGGTTCCCGTTCCGCTGGCGAGCGCTGCTGCCATCGACGCGGCCAGCGAGGAAGAAGCAACGCCTTGGACCAGCCTGGCGGCCAACGACGCCAGCGACGACTTCCACTTCGTGATCGTCAGCGACCGCACCGGCGGCGCGCGGCCCGGCGTCTTCGAGTCCGCGATTCCGAAGGTGAATCTGCTCGAACCGGCCTTCGTGGTCAGCGTCGGCGACCTGATCGAAGGCTACACCGACGATCAGGCGCAGCTTGACCGCGAGTGGGACGAGTTCGAGGGCTTCGTGGCCGGCCTGGAAACGCCCTTCTTCTACGTGG
Organism: Candidatus Azotimanducaceae bacterium; assembly: GCA_965199875.1. Taxonomy (GTDB): domain Bacteria; phylum Pseudomonadota; class Gammaproteobacteria; order Pseudomonadales; family Azotimanducaceae; genus VXYL01. The sequence continues at coordinate 3,241,970 of OZ241346.1, forward strand.
CCGGCAACCACGACATGAACAACGCCGTGATGGCGGAAACCTGGCGGGGGCGCTTCGGCCCTTCCTACTACCGCTTCGTCTACAAGGACGTGCTGTTTCTGGTGCTGAACTCGGAGCTCTTCGGCATGGTGGGCGATCCCACGACGCCGGTGCCGGGGCCGTGGAAGCAGGCCGAGCAGCTGGCTTTCGTCAAGGAAACCTTGGCCGAGCATCCGGATTCGCGCTGGACCATCGTGCTGGTCCATCAGCCCCTCTGGGACTACGCCGACGGCCCGCGCGGCGACTGGCCGAAGGTGGAAGCGATGCTCGGCGAGCGCGACTACACCGTCTTCGCCGGACACTTCCACCGCTACGTCAAGAACATCCGCCAGGACCGGAAGTACATCACCCTGGCCACCACCGGCGGCGGCAGCAGCCTGCGCGGCGGCATCTACGGCGAGTTCGACCACGTGGCGTGGGTGACGATGACCGCGCACGGGCCGCGCATCGCCAATCTGCTGCTCGACGGCATTCACGACGAGAACATCGTCACCGGGCCGTCCCGGGCGGCCGTGCGCCTGCTGGCAGGCAACAGCCCCGAGGCAAGCGCCGCCCTCCGATCGGTTCCGGTATTCGGCGAAGGAACGCACTTCGACAGCGGCGAGGCCGCCTTCGAGCTGCGCAACGGGAGCGCTCGCAGCATTCGCCTGGCCTACAACGTGGACCAGGGGCCGGATCTCCGCTACATCGGCCATCCGCAGGCCCGGGTCGTCCCGCCGGGCCAGACCGCGCGAGTCGAACTGTCCGTGTCTGCCGCCCAACCCGTGCCCTACGCCAGCCTGGCGCCGGGACGGGTGGAGTGGACTCTGTCGACAGACACGGCGGACGGACCGGTTCAGCTGACGCGCACTTCCGCGCTGCTGCCCACCACGCTGCTGCCAATGCCCTCCGGCGCCGCACCGATCGTAGACGGCGAGCTTGGCGACTGGCCTGCCGAGCTGCCGTTTCGCGTGCTCCGGCAGGGCGACGTGGCAGCCAGGCAGACGGCGCGGACGGACATCAGCTACACCTTCGGCGTGCGGGAAGCGGGCGGCAACGTCTATCTGGCGGCGCGGGTGATCGACGACGACGTGTTCACCTCCACGGCCCTCGGCCCGGATGTCCAGGACGCCTTCGTGATCTTCGCCGACGCTCGCCCGGAGCCCGAGCGCTCGGCCAATCTGCCGCTCTATCCGGCCACGGTCGCTGGCCACCTGGAGCGCATGGCGTTGGCGCGCGCGACGCTGGCGCAAGCCGCGCCGGACGACACTTCCGCGAAACTGACCGAATCCCTGGCCGCGGTGCGTTGGAAGACGGGCCGCACGGGCACCGGCTACGTTGTCGAAGCCGAGATCTCCGGCGAGTTCCTCGACGCCCAAGCCGGCAAGCCTTGGCAACATGTGCGCCTCGGCATCGTCGCCGTGGATTGGGACGAAGACGAGACGCGCAACCGCATCCCGTGGCATGTGCGCGGCTCGGCCGGCGCCGCCCTGCACTGGCAGCCGAACCGCTTCGGCGATGCACCGGTGGCCGGAACGGGCACCTTCGCGCGAGGGGATTGAGCAAACGCCGCGTAGTGCCGCCGCAGACAGCTGCCGGACTATCCCTTGCTGGAACAGGCCATCAACGGTGCGCTTGGCTTGAGGCGGTTCAGCCCGGCTCGTTCGCGGTGCGCGGCAGCGTGACGACGAACTCGTCGCCGGCCAGGCGCAGCGTCGGCGTCCGGCCCGTTCGTTCGCGCACCAGCTGGATCAGGCGCGGAATGCCGCTGCCGGCGTCCGTCACCAAGCCACGCTTCAGCAACAGGTTGTAGAGCGTTGGATTGCGCAGCACGTGAACGCCCGCCGGCAGCTGCGCAAGGCGCACGGAGTTTGGTAGTCCGCCGGGGCTTCGAACCTCGACGCGGTCCTCGAACACCAGCAGGCGGATGGGCCCGGCTACCGTGTAGTCGCGGTGCGCCACGGCGTTCACCAACACCTCCCGCAGCGCCGACGGGGGCAGTTCCGTCACCACTTCCGGCTCCAAGCCGCGAATGCGGTGCCGGCGCAGCAGGTGGAACTCCAGGAATCGCTCAGCGCCCACGAGCAAGTCGAACGCCCGCCCGTCGATGCGCTTCTGGTCCATCGGCGGGGTCGCGATCTCCGTGCCGGGAATGCGCAAGGCACTGACGTAGGCGTGCGGCAGAAACCGCTGCGGCGCGGCACCGAGCAAGAGTACGCCAGCCACCGTTGGGCAGCCGGTGCTCTCCGCGACCAGCCCCCAGTTCGCCAGCAGCCGTTGCTGCGGCAAGCCTGCGACGACGAGCCCCTGGCCCTGTTCGCGGATCGCCGCGAGCATCTCGTCGGCGGCCTCGTCGTCCAAGTCCGCCGCCGTGCTCCTTTGCACGGGCGTCTCGTCGTAAAACACTCTGGCGTCGGCTTGGAACAGGCGCAGCAGTTCTTCGCGGGAGGCGTGGCGGCGGCCGGAAGCGGTGCGCGTATAGTAGACGCCACGGTTGGTCCGGTAGGGACGGCCTTCACCTCTCGGAACGCGGATCACCAGCACGGTGCCGGCTGCGGTTGCTACCGTCTCTTGCAGCACCGTGACGGGCGGGGAGCAGTTGTTGTAGGCCACGCTGTCCACGCGCTGCGCCGCTTGGTCCACATCCACCACGCCCGGCGTGGCGCCGGCATCGTCCACGCCGAGGAACACGTCGCCGCCATCCGTGTTGGCGAAGGCGACCAGCGCCGCCGCGAGGTCGTCCGGATGAGGCAGCTGGCCCTTGAACTCGGTGTGCAGGTTTTCGCCCTTGGCGATGCGGGCGGCAAGATCGTCGGCAAGCATGGCGAGCTACCTCGTTGCCATCGACTTGGCGCTTAAGGTCCAGGTGCTCAGGCGCCAGTTCCAATAGCGACTCCGTTGGCTTCTGGTCACGCGGACCGTTCTGCCTCCCGCGCGGATGTCCGATGCGAGAGCCACCACAGGTGCCAATAGTAGCACCCGGCTTCGACAGCAGGATGACGGTGTTCGCCGGCGGCGCGGCGGAGACGAGCACAGGGTCCGCGGCGAAAGCGTTGAACAGGGCGAACTGGCCCTAGGCCGTCGGAACCGCAGCAGCAGGAGGCGGTCACCGTCCATCAGCATTTCGTACTCGCTGCCGCCGTGCCCGGACTTCCCCCAGAAAGTCCTGATACCACTTGGACGTGGCCTCCACATCCTCGGCGAACAGCATGGTCTCGGTGCGCATCGCGTTGCTCCTTGATGAACGGTGGTGCGGTAGGCGTCTCCAAGGCACATACTCTGGCATCGCATTTGTCGCAGGGGCAGTGAGCTACTTTGGGAATATGACGCTATGCGAAAGCTGAATTGGCGAGACAACTGGGGGTACTGTGCTGCGGCTTTGGGCATGGGACTGGGCGTTCTGACCATGGTTCGTAGCGCTCCGCACCTTCCGTTGGACCTCGTCATCGGCATTCCCGCTGCGTTCTTGTTGGCCAGTCTTCCGGGTCTGTACTACGTGCTTCGGGATCGTCGGCGGCATTCCAAGGCACAGGGCCACCCCTTGTCGAAGGGCGAGGAGGCTTCGTGAGCCGATTCGCGGCGTTTGGCCGGGCCACCGTTTGGACTCGGCACGACGGATCACGTCGTCCACGCTCCACAGCGTGTTGTCCAGACCGAACGTCGCCAATCCGCAACGCAAGCGCACCGTGATCCCGCGTGGCGGAGAGCTTGGTCGCGTCGCGGGGGCCGTTTCATGCCAGGAAAGTCGTGCTGGCGGCCGGCATGCGGACTCCGGCTAGACGTCCTCCAGTCCCGCGTCGAGCTGGACTCCCAGCGAGTTCAGCGCCATTGCCAGCATGTGGTACTGGCCGACGGTGAACACGATGTCCATGATCTGGCGCGTGTCGTAGTGGACGCTCAAGCCCTGCCAAACCGCGTCCGACAGATGCGTGTCGCGCTTCAACTCGTCGGCGGCGCGAACCAGCAGGCGCTCCTTTTCCGCCAATGGGGAGGGGTCGCCAGCTTTCGCGCTGCCGCGCACGGCGCGGATCTCGTCGTCGGCCATGCCGGCGTTGCGCGCGATGCCGACGTGCTGGCGCCACTCGTAGTCGCACTGCGCCAGCCAGGCGGTGCGCAGGATGAGGATTTCCCGATCCCGCAGCGCCAGCGTGGACTTGCCAAGCACGTGGTTGGCGAACACCAGCCAGCGACGAAACAGGTCGGGATGGTTGAGCAGCGTCGCGAAGACGTTGAACACCCGACCTTGCGCCACGAACGGCTTCATCGCTTCCTGCTGCGCCTCGCTCCATTCGGCGGGCGCCAGCGGTGCAACGCGGGGACGGTCGAGACGGGGCATGGCTTCTCCTCGTGCTTTGGACGGACGACGCGAAAGACTAGCGCAACTGCCCGTGGCGGGCGCGGCTTGTGCTAATCTGCCCGCAAGTCGAGCGTCAACCCGAGGAAGTGGACGGTGTGGTATCTGATTGAGGATTTCTTCGAGCAAAGCCTGGTCGGCAAGCTCTTCGTCGGCGTTGGCTGGCTGGCCGTCGTCATCATGGTGTCGAGCTTCGTCGAACTGATCGTTCCCTAGCCAGCCCGGTCGCTGTCGCCATGTGGCTGTCGTCGCTCACCGAACGGCAACGGGACGCGCTCCTGGGCCTGGCGCACAACGTCGTCGTTTCGGACGGCCTCCTCGACCCCAACGAGGAAGACATGATGGACGAGTTCAAGCGCGAAATGGCGCTGAAGCCGGAAGTCGTGTCGGACTACCTGGAACTCGACGGCATCGGCGACGTCTTCGATTCCCGACGCGCCCGCATCGTCGCCGTGCTCAACCTGCTGCACCTCGGCTACGCCGACGGCGCCTTCGAGATCGAAGAGGAGTGCCTGCTCAAGGAGGTGGCGCGGGCGTTTCGCATCGGCGACGACGAGTTCGAGCTGCTCGACAACTGGGTGCGCCGGCTCGTCGCCTTGGAACAGGAAGCCCGCGGCTTCATGGCGCGCTAGCGCCGGGACCAGGCATCAGCGCCCGGGGTCACCCCTTCAGCAGCACTTCCTTGGCGCGATTCAACGTGGCCGCCAGGTAGGTGCTGCCGCCACGGTCGGGGTGCAGTTTCTGCATCAGTCTGCGGTGCGCGGCGACGATTTCCTCCTCGCTGGCGTCCGTGTCCAGGCCAAGCACCGCCAGCGCCTGGCTGGCGCTCATTTGCTGGCTGCCGTCGTGCTTGCGCGCCTCGTCGCCGTCTGCCTCGCCGGCGCCATCGGCGGACCAGTCGGCGAAGCGGCGCTCCAAGTAGGCGCCCAGCAGCTGCCTCGAATCCTCCGCCGACAGCTCGTCGTACAGTCTCTGCAACGCCCCCCGGTCGAGTTCGGACAACCGCTGCCCGGCGTAGCGGCCGGTCAGCACCGTGCCGTCCATTTGCCCGGACTGATGATCCAGAGTCATGTCGAGATCGGCCGTGGCGACCGTCGACGCCGTCGGTCCGCCACCGGATCCGCCCGCCGACGCGAATGGCGAGCCGAACGACGACCGCTGGCCAAACGCGAAGCCCGAGCGCAGCAGATTGCCGATCAGCGGCGCGATGAAGAATCCCGCGATCCAGCGCACGAACGGCAACGCTCCGGCCAGCAGGGCGGCCAGCCAGTGCAAACGCCCCGTGGCCGCAAGGAACAGCAGCATGGCGACCAGCACCCCGGCAGCGCCGGCGGCCAGCTTGGAGAGCTTTCTGGGGCGGTTCTTCGCGGACAGTTCCCGCCACAGCACGATGAACGCGGCGCCGGCGAGAACGATGGCGACAGCCAGCATGGGCCGCGGCGCTAGGGCAGCTGCGCCAGCATGCCGCGCACGACGTCGTGGCCGATCGCGGCGATGCCGGCGCGGCCGTGGGCGGCATAGCTCGCCACGGCGCCGAACAAAGCCCGCAGCTGATCGGCGCTGCCGGCCCGGAAAGGCACGTGGGCGCCGCCGGTAACGCCGGCGATGTCGCGGAAGACGCGGCTGGCCTGGACATCGGCGCCTTCCTGGAACAGGAAGCACGGCACCTTGAAGACGGCAAGCTGCCCCGCCGTCGCCGCCAGGCGATCGTGCTCTTCCTCGCAGGCGTCGCCAACGAAGACCAGCGCCTTGATGCGCTGCTGTCTGGACTCCGCCAGCGCATGCTTTAGCACCCGGTCGATCTGCGTCATGCCGCCGCGGCAGCGCACGCCGGTCATCTGCGTCAACAAGGCCGGCGCCGACGTGCTCCACGGCGAGGCGTGGAACTCCTTGAAGCCTCGGTAGTAGGCCAGCTGCACGGCGACGCCAGCGCCGGCGGCCGCCTGGAACAGCTCCGCATGCAGGCTGGTCGCCAGGTCCCAGGTTGGTTCACGGCTGGCCGTGGCGTCGAGCGCGAAGAGAATCCGCACCGGCTGCTGCGCGTTGCCAACCGACGGAGGGTGCGCGCGCGCCTTGGCGAGGAAGCGGGCGACGTCGGAACCGGGCACGACACCGCTTTCGTCCCGCCTCGCCGACGTGGGCGCTGGCCGGTTCGGAACCTTGCGTGTCATCGCTGTCGCTTTCTTCCTTGCACTCGGTGGCCACGCGCCTATCATGCGTTCGAGGGCGGCAGCGGGCAACCGATTGGCGCACCGCCCTGGGCAAACGAGGACCGCAGGCAGTGGAACAAGGCGACGTCGTGGGCTGGCTGAACGAACTGCGCGTCGAGCATCGCGACCTCGACGACGTGATTCGCCACCTGATCGACGCCGGGCACGGCGACACCATGCAGATCCAGCGCCTGAAGAAGCGCAAGCTGAAGCTGAAGGAAACCATCGCCAAACTCGAAAGCGAGCTGATTCCCAATCTCGATGCCTGACGCCGAAACCTACCTCACCGTCGCCATTTCCTCCCGCGCCCTGTTCGACCTCGGCGACTCGGACGCCATCTACCAGGAACGCGGCCTCGAAGACTACCGCCGCTACCAGATCGAACATGAAAACAACACCCTGGAGCCAGGACGCGGCTTCGCCTTCGTGACCAAGCTGCTGCGCATCAACGCTCTGCTCGAAGCTCGCCGGGTGGACGTGATTCTGCTTTCGCGCAACAGCGCCGACACCGGCTTGCGCATCTTCAACTCCATCGGCGCGCACGGGCTGGACATTCGCCGCGCCGCGTTTTCGTCCGGCGAAAGCCCATACCGCTACGCCGCGGCGTTCGGCTGCGACCTGTTCCTGTCCACCGCATCGGACGACGTGGAGCGCGCCTTGCGGAGTGGCATCGCCGCCGCTGCGCTGTTCGACGCGCAAAGCCCCACCAATCCCAGCGAGACGCTGAAGATCGCCTTCGACGGCGACGCGGTGCTGTTTTCGGACGAGGCCGAGCGCGTCTTCCAGGAGCGCGGCATCGACGCCTTCAGCGCCGCCGAAGCCAAGGCCGCGGATCGACCGTTGGCCGGCGGCCCGTTCAAGCCGTTCCTCGCCGGCCTGCATCGGCTGCAGGGCGAGTTCGAGGAAGACTGCCCCATCCGCACGGCGCTGGTGACGGCGCGCGGCGCTCCGGCGCACGAGCGCGTCATCAAGACTCTGCGCGCCTGGGACATCCGCCTGGACGAGAGCCTGTTCCTCGGCGGCCTCGACAAGACCGCCTTTCTGCGCGCCTACGAAGCCGACGTCTACTTCGACGACCAGTACGGCAACTGCCAGGCCGCCAAGGATCACGTGGCCGCCGGCCACGTGCCGCACGGCATCGTCAACGCCCGCCCGGAGGAGCAGTCGGCGGAATGACGGCGATGCCACGACGCCGGGCGGAGTCGCCAGCGCCCCGCCAGATGCCGGCGAGGGATGGAACCCGAACGTGAAACTCAGGCAGCTTCGATACATCTGGGAGGTTGCCCAGCACGACTTGAACGTCACCACCGCGGCCGCCCATCTGCACACCTCCCAGCCCGGCGTCAGCAAGCAGATCCGCCTGCTGGAAGACGAGCTCGGCATCGACATCTTCGTCCGCCGCGGCAAGCAGCTCGTCCGCGTGACGCCGGTGGGCGAGATCGTCCTCGGCAAGGTCGATCGCATCCTGCGCGAGCTGGACGGCATTGCCGCGGCAGCGCACGACTACCGCACGGAGTCGCGCGGCACGCTGTCGATTGCCACCACCCACACCCAGGTGCGCTACGCGCTTCCCGCGGTGCTGCCGAAACTGCGCGCCAAGTATCCCGAGGTGAGCCTGCACCTGCGCCAGGGCACCACGGAGGAAATCAGCGAGATGGCGGCAGCTGGCGTGGTCGACTTCGCCATCGCTCCGGAAGCCGTCGAACACCGGGATCTGGTGATGATGCCCTGCTACCGATGGAACCGCTGCGTGGTGGTGCCGCCCGGCCATCCGCTGGCCGAGCGCCGAAGACTGGCCGCGGCGGACTTGGAAGCGCACCCCATCGTCACCTACGACGCTGGCTTTCGCGAGCGTCTGCCGATGGCCGGCAGCGGCAGCGAAGACGACGAGGACGCCAACGACGGCCTGACGATCGCCCTCTCCGCCGTCGACACCGACGTCATCAAGACCTACGTGCGGCTTGGCTTCGGCATCGGCATCATCGCCACCATGGCCTACGACCCGGCCGCGGACGTCGACCTGGTGGCCATCGACGCCAGCAACCTGTTCACCGCCAGCACCGTCTACATCGGCTGCCGGCGCGGCACCTACATGCGCCAGTTCATGCTCGACTTCGTGGGCTGGTTCGCGCCGCATCTGACGCCCGATGTCGTCGAACAGGCATTCGCCGCGCCGGAGCCAGCGGCGATCGCGGCGCTGTTCGAGGCGGTTCGCCTGCCCCAGCGATGAAAACGGTTGAGTCCCGGCCGCAAGGGCCATGCGCTGCCGGCGGCGACGGCGTCCCGCCGCCGCTGGTGGTCGACGTCGACGGCACGCTGCTGCGCGGCGATCTGCTGGTCGAGGGCGTCCTTCGGCTGCTGGCCGCGTCGCCACTGCGCCTGCTGCGCTCGCTGCTCTCCCTGGCCGCCGGTCGAGCGGCGATGAAACGGAAGATCGCGCAGCAAGTCGAAATGTCGTCGTCGAGCTTGGTGCTCGAACCGGCCGTGCAGGACGAAATCGCCACCGCCAAAGCCGCCGGCCAGGAAGTCTGGCTGGCGTCGGCTTCGGACGAACGGGCAGTGGCGCCGCTGGCGGAAGCGGTGGGCGCGAACGGCTTCTTCGCCTCCGACGGGCGCACCAACCTGGCCGGGCGCGCCAAGGCCTCGGCGCTGGTGGAACGCTTTGGCGAAAGCGGCTTCGTCTACGTCGGCAACGAGCGGCGCGACCTTGCCGTCTGGCAGCAGGCGCGGCGCATCGTCGGCGTTGGCGTGTCGCCCAGGCTCGAACGGCGCATGCGCGCGCTGGGCCGCAAGCAGGGCAAGGACGTGCGGCTTCTGCCTGGGTCCGGCGGCGGGATGCGCGCCGGTTGGGCGACCTTGCGCCCGCAGCACTGGGTGAAGAACGCCCTCGTGTTTGCTCCTCTCGTCGCCGCGCACGACACGGAAACGGCGCACTTTTTGCTGGCGGCTGCGATCTTTGCCGCATTGTCGGCGTGCGCCTCCGCCACCTACGTGCTCAACGACTTGCTGGACCTGCCCCACGACCGCCAGCACCCGAGCAAGCGCCGCCGGCCGCTGGCCGCCGGCGAAGCGGCGCCGCTGCCCATGGCGGCGCTCGGCGCGCTCCTCGGCGCAGGCGGCCTTGCGCTGGCCTTCGCCTGCTCCACCGCCGCCGGACTGTGGGTGCTGCTGTACATGCTGGGCACGGTGGCCTACTCGATGTCGCTGAAGCGCAAACTGCTGATCGACGTGGTCGTCCTTGCCGTCTTGTACATGGTTCGCGTCGTCGCCGGGGCGGCGGTGGTTTCGGTAGCGTTGTCGCCCTGGTTCCTCGGCTTCTTCATGTTCGTCTTCCTGACTTTGGCGCTGGTGAAGCGGCAGACGGAGCTGCAAGGCGGCGAGCGCCACGCCACTGCCGTCGGCCGCGCATGGCATCGCGAGGACGTCTCCGTGATCGCCGGCTTGTGCGCGGCCGGCAGCGTCGCTTCGGTGCTGATCCTCGCGCTGTACCTGCAAAGCCCCCAGGTCGAGCTGCTCTACGGTCAGCCGGGATTCCTCTGGCTGCTCTGCCCGTTGGCGATCTACTGGCTGGGGCGCATGGCGCTGCTTGCCAACCGCGGCGCGGTGGATGCCGATCCCCTGCTCTTCGCGCTGCGCGACCGCACGACCTGGCTCACGGGCCTCGGCGCCGCCGTCGCGTTTCTGCTCGCCGTGTGATGGCGCGATCCGCCACCACGAAGCTCTCCGGCTGGGGCCGACATCCGGTTCTCGACTGCCGGGTAGCACACCTTCGCGAGCCGGAAGACTTGCCAGCGATGCTCGACGGGGGCGGCACCTTGATCGCCCGGGGCGCCGGCCGCGCCTACGGGGATGCGGCGCTCAATCGAACGCTGACGGTGTCGACCGTGGCCATGGACCGGCTGCAGGCATTCGACGCCGAGACCGGCCTGCTCACCTGCGAGAGCGGCGCCATGCTCGCCGACATCGTGGATGCCTTCCTGCCGCGCGGATGGTTCCCGCCGGTGGTGCCCGGCACCAAGTTCGTCACCGTCGGCGGCATGATCGCCGCCGACGTGCATGGCAAGAACCACCACCGGGACGGCTCGTTCGGCGCCCACGTGGTTTCTCTGGCGCTGGCTATGGCGGACGGAAGAACGCTCATCTGCAGCCGCTCGCAACATGCGGAGCTGTTTCGCGCCACCTTGGGCGGCATGGGACTGACCGGCATCATCCTTTCCGCCAGCTTCCACCTGCAACGCATCGAGACCGCTTTCGTGTCCGCCGAAACCGTTGCCGCCGGCAGCCTCGACGAGACCATGGCGCTGTTCGAGGAGTCCGCGCAGTGGCCGTACAGCGTCGCCTGGATCGACTGCCTGGCGCGTGGTGCGCAGCGCGGCCGTTCACTGCTCATGCGCGGCGACTTCATGGCCCGCGCAGCGCTGCCGCGCCGGCCCGCCCTCGAGCCGCTGCGGCGAGCGCCGGGAACGCGGCTGACGGTGCCCTTCGATGCGCCATCGGCACTGCTCAATCGCGCTTCGATCGGCCTCTACAACGCCCTTCACTACCACCGCGAGCGGATTCTCGGCAGGGCGCGGCCGGTCCACTTCGACCGCTTCTTCTTTCCGCTCGACGGCATCGGGGCGTGGAACCGCCTCTACGGGCGCAAGGGATTCGTCCAGTACCAGTGCGTGCTGCCCCGCGACGAAAGCTCGCAGGGTCTCGGCGCACTGTTGCAGCGCATCGCCGATGCGAGCGAGCCCTGCTTTCTGGCCACCCTCAAGCTGCTGGGCGGAGAAGGCGAGGGGACGATGTCGTTTCCGCTGGAAGGCTATACCTTGGCGCTGGACGTGCCGATGCGCGCCGGCACTCCGGCGCTGCTCAAGGAGCTCGACGCGATCACCCATGCCCACGGCGGGCGCGTCTACCTGGCCAAGGACACCAGCCTGAGCGAAGACCACATGCGCCAAGGCTACCCGGGCAGCGAGGCGTTCAGCGAACTTCGAACGGCGCTTGGCGGGCCGGCGTCGAAGTTCGCCTCTGCCCTCTCGGAGCGGCTCGCGCTGTGAATAGAGAAGCCCGGACGGCGCTGCTGATCGGCGCCACGTCGGACATCGGCTGCGCCATTGCCCGCCGGTTGGTCGCAGACGGCTGGACGTTGCAGCTCGCCGCCCGCGACGGAACGCGTCTCGAACGCGTGGCCGAGGACCTGCAAGCGCGTACTGGAACTCCCGTGGTTCAGCTTCGCTGCGACGTGCTCGACGCGGACCACGGCGCGGCGCTGATCGAGGCGCTCGATCCTTTGCCGCAGCTGGCCATTTGCGTCGTCGGCCTGCTCGGCGACCAGACCGCCAGCGAGCGCGATGTCGCCGCGGCGGCGCAAGTGATGCGCAGCAACTACGAGGGTCCGGCGCTGCTGATGGGCGCCCTCGCCAGACGTTTCGAGGAACGCGGCAGCGGCACGCTGGTGGGCGTCAGCTCGGTGGCTGGCGAGCGCGGGCGCGCCGTCAACTACGTCTACGGCTCCGCCAAGGCGGGGTTTACCGCGTTCCTTTCGGGCTTGCGCAACCGCTGCGCGGCTTCGGGAGTGCATGTCGTGACCGTCAAACCCGGATTCGTCCGTACGCGCATGACCGAGGCGATGCAGCTGCCGGCGTTCCTGACGGCGACGCCTGAAGAAGTGGCCGTTGCGGTGGCGCGGGCGGTTCGACGGCGGCGCGACGTGGTCTACGCGCGTCGCATCTGGCGCTTCATCTCGCTCGTCCTGTGTACGGTTCCCGAACCGCTGTTCAAGCGAATGCGGCGGTAGCGGTCGAGCACGAGAGGATCAGATCAAGCCCAGGTCCGGGTTGGCGCGAAGCAGTTCCTCCGCTTCCTGGCGCGCCTCGGCCGGACGCCCGAGAACCTCCCTGGCGAAGCGCAAGTAGACGGTGTACACCGTGCTCCGGTCGCCGTCGGCGACGATGAAGAACGGAGCCGTGGAAACGTCGTGCCGAGCGGCCAGGCGCATGCCCTCGGACGCCGGGTCCCGCTCGTCCGCCACCACCACCTTGTCGATGCGCGACAGCTGCCCGGAAGCCGCCAGGCGTTCTTCCACATCCGCGCACTTCGCGCATGGCTTGCCGTTGGCGAGGATCTTCTTGACGAAAACGATGTGCATGACGCGGAGGACGCCGCTTGCTCAAACGGCAACCACGCGCACCCTGCGCTCGTCCACGTCCACTCCGGGCGCGTCGGCCGGACGCCCGTTGCCGGCGTGCAGGCCGCACTCCTTGTCGGCGGCGTTCTCCCACCACCAGCGGCCTTCCCGTTCGTGCTGATGCGGGCCCACCGGGCGGGTGCAGGGCTCGCAGCCGATGGAGCGGTAGCCCTGGTCGTGCAACGGGTTGTAGGGCACGTCGTGACGGCGGATGTAGCGCCAAACCTGTTCACCGCTCCACCGTGCCAGCGGATTGAACTTCACGACCGGGTGTTCGGCGGTGGAAAAAGCCGCATCGCGCTGCCGCACCGGCAGGTTGCTTCGGGTGATGCTCTGGTCCGCCCGCTGGCCGGTGATCCAGGCGTCGAGCCCGGCGAGCTTCCGGCGCAGCGGTTGGATCTTGCGTATCGCGCAGCACTCGCCGTGGCCTTCTTCGTAGAAGCTGAACATGCCCTTGCGGCGCACCAGCCGGGCCACCTCCTCGGCGTTCGGCGACAGCACCTCCAGATCGACGCGGTAGCGGCCGCGCACGGTCTCGAGAAATCGATAGGTTTCTGGATGCATGCGCCCGGTGTCCAGGCTGAACACCGGCACCTCGCGCCCGTCGAGCAGCCGAGACGCCAGATCGATCAGCACCACGTCTTCCGCGCCGCTGAACGAGACGGCAACGCGCTCGAAGCGGCTGAAAGCCTCCTGCAGAAGCGCCAGCGCCTCGGTCTCCAAGGCGAGACTTTCGGCATCGGCAGCTGCCATCGTCGGCTCTTGGTTCGGTCGGGGTTCCGCCGAAACCGAGTTGGGCAAAGCAGTCACTGGTCCACGCTCGTCCTCAAGGCCGACGAAGCTAGCAACCGCGCGCGGCAGAAAGCAAAGAACATCGCGCAATATGGTAATGCGCGGTGCCGAAGGAGCGCCGCGGCGGCTGATCCTGCATGCCTACCTGCAGCGCATCGTCAACGGCCGCGGACGCATCGAGCGGGACTACGACCCGGACGCGGTCGCGGCTGGCGCTGTGCCCTGGAGGCTCGCGACTCAACGGGCTCGGCACGTCTGTCGCACACGTGCAGGTAAGCGCCGCAGGCGAATGAACTCGGCCAGGTAGCTGAAGCGCAGGAACCATCCAACCGTCCGGTGCCTTCTTGACTTCGGGCTTGCGAAGACGACCTCCGGTGGCACGCGGACGTCCGCCGCCACGCCCAGAAACTCGAACACTCGGCGCAAGGCGTCGTCGTGCTGCCGCAGCAGATCTTCGCTGCGCAGCACCAGCAGCTGCTGGCTGCCGAAGCAACGCCGCAAGGCTTGCAGCTGAAGGCTGAACAGACCCCGAGCACGGTAGCTGTGGTGCCTTCGCGATCGTTCGCTGCGGCGCAGTCGAACGGGCTCCAGAAGCAGCGCCAGCCAAAGCGGCAGCGTTTCGTCCCCTCGGCCGGCCTCCATGCGGTAGTGGGAAATCGCCCGCGCCACCGGATCCCGGATCAGCACGATCAGTTTGAGCCTGGGGTTGTAGTCGACAAGCGCCTGCGGAACGCCCGGCCAGTACATGTAGATGGGCGTCGCCTCGCCACGCACCTTCGCGTCCTGGCAAGTCTCGAAGTGCGGCCGGTAGCGCTCGTCGATCTCCTGGGGGGACGGGTGCTGGTTCAAGTCCAGGTGGTCGAAAACGTGCAGTTCCTTGCGCTTGGCCATGCCGATTTCGGGATGTTGCGACAGGAATCGATGCAGCGCCGACGTGCCGCACTTCTGCCCGCCAACCACCATGAAGTCCACCAGCGGCCGGTAGGTCTTCGTTCGCGGCCGACGCGCCAGCTTCACCGGCTTGGGGTTTCGACCGCGGCGCTCACGCACAGGCGAATCGTCAAGTTTGTCGGTCGGTGATCACGCGAACCGCGTCGGGTGGACGCCTACTGGCCACCGCCGTCGAGCAGACCTCTGCCGCGCGTAGCAGCATCCTCGTCCCATCCTGTGCGTCACTCCCCGGAGTCTTTCCTTGCCGCATGGTGGACAGGCGCATCGCCCGCAGCGTCGCCGGTGCAGGCCCACGCCGGCGGCGGCAGCCTGCCCCTGGCGGAGGCAAGACGGTAGACTAGCCGCTTTTCCGCTTCAAGGGCTGCCCTTGGACATACTGTGCTTGGACCTCGAAGGCGTGCTGGTGCCGGAGATCTGGCAGGCCGTGGCGCACCGCACCGGCATCGAAGCGCTGGCCAAGACCACCCGCGACATCCCTGTCTACGACGACTTGATGCGGATGCGCCTGGCCGTGCTGGACGAGCAGAACCTGCCCTTGAGCGCCATCCGCGAGGTCGTCGACGGCTTGCGGCCGCTCCCCGGCGCGCTGGACTTCCTGGCTTGGGCGCGGCAGCGCTTTCAGGTGGCGGTGCTGTCGGACACCTTCTACGAGTTCGGCATGCCGCTGATGGCGAAGCTGGGGCACCCGCTGCTGCTGTGCCACCGGCTGATCGTGTCCGACGATCACATCACCGGCTATCGGCTGCGCCAGACGGATCCCAAGCGCCAAGCCGTGCGCGCCTTCCGCGCCATGAACTACCGAGTGATCGCCGCCGGCGACTCGTTCAACGACGTGGCGATGCTCGAAGAAGCCGACGCCGGCGTGTTCTTCAACGCGCCCGAGGGCGTGCTGGCGCAGCATGCTGGATTTCCGGCGACCGGCACCTACGCGGAACTCGCCAGCGCCTTGGAGCGGGCGGCGAGCGCGCTCAAGGAGGAATCGTGACCCCAGGCGAACGCTTCAGACAGGCGCTGGCCGCCGAGGCACCCTTGCAGATCGTCGGCGCCGTCAACGCCTACGCGGCGATCATGGCGCAGAGCGTTGGCTACCGGGCGCTCTACTTGAGCGGCGGCGGCGTCGCCAACGCTTCCTACGGGCTGCCCGATCTCGGCATGACCTCGCTGAACGACGTGCTCGCCGACGCCCGGCGCATCACCGCGGCGAGCGAACTGCCGCTGCTGGTGGACATCGACACCGGCTGGGGCGGCGCGTTCAACATCGCGCGCAGCATCCGCGAGATGACCCGCGCTGGCGTTGCCGCCGTACACATCGAAGATCAAGTGGCCGCCAAGCGCTGCGGCCACCGCCCGAACAAGGAGATCGTCTCCTGCGTGGAGATGTGCGACCGCATCAAGGCCGCGGCCGATGCGAAGACCGACGCCGCCTTCGTGGTGATGGCGCGTACCGACGCCTTGGCCGTTGAGGGCCTGGACGCGGTGGTCGAGCGCGTGGCGCGCTTCGAGGAAGCCGGCGCCGACGCCATCTTCGCCGAAGCGATGACGGAACTGGACATGTACGCTCGCGTCGTCGACGCGGTCGACGTGCCGGTGCTGGCCAACATCACCGAGTTCGGCAGGACGCCGCTGTACTCCTTGGACGAGCTGCGCCGGGTTGGTGTTAGCATGGCGCTGTATCCGCTGTCGGCGTTCCGCGCCATGAATCTGGCGGCGCTGAACGTCTATCGGACCATTCGCGGCGAAGGCTCGCAGGCGAGCGTCGTCGATTCGATGCAGACCCGCGACGAGCTCTACGAGTTCCTCGGCTATCGCGACTACGAAGAGCAGCTGGATCGGCTGTTCTCGGACCGCTAGCGACGGTTTGGGAACTCTGGCGAACCGCACCGGAGAGAGGAGACAACATGGTTGACAAGAACCTGGGCGGCGCTGGCCTGCGCGGCCAGAGCGCCGGGCAAACGGCGCTTTGTACGGTGGGCAAGACCGGCACCGGGCTCACCTACTGCGGCTACGACATTTCCGATCTGGCCGAACACGCCACCTTCGAGGAAGTGGCGTACCTGATCTTCCACGGCGAACTGCCGAACGCCAGCCAGCTGGACGCCTACCGCGCCAAGCTAGGCGGATTGCGCGGCCTGCCCGATGCGCTCAAGGAAGTTCTGGAACGCATCCCGGCCTCGGCGCACCCGATGGACGTCATGCGCACCGGCTGCTCGATGCTCGGCAACCTGGCGCCCGAGGGCGACTTCGAGAACCAGCAGGAAGTCGCCGACCGTCTGCTCGGCGCCCTGCCCTCCATCGTCAACTACTGGTACCGCTACAGCCACGACGGCGTGCGCATCGACGTGGAAACCGACGCCGGTTCCATCGCTGGCCACTTCCTCGCCACGCTGAAGGGAGAGCTGCCAAGCAAGCTGTTCGAGCGGGTGATGGACGTGTCGCTGATTCTCTACGCCGAGCACGAGTTCAACGCCTCCACCTTCACCGCCCGGGTGTGCGCTTCGACGCTCTCGGACATGCACTCCTGCGTCACCGGCGCCATCGGCTCGCTGCGCGGGCCGCTGCACGGCGGCGCCAACGAAGCGGCGATGGCGCTGATCGAGCGGTTCGACACGCCGGAACAGGCGGCCGAAGCGGTGCGCGGCATGTTGGCGCGTAAGGAAGTCGTCATGGGCTTCGGCCATGCCATCTACCGCAAGTCGGATCCGCGCAACACCATCATCAAGGAGTGGGCGCGACGGCTGGCCGAGGAAACCGGCGACCAAACCCTGTATCCCATCTCCTGCGCCGTCGAGAAGACCATGTGGGAGGAAAAGGAACTGTTCGCCAACGCGGACTTCTTCCACGCCTGCACCTACCACTTCATGGGCATTCCCACCAAGCTGTTCACGCCGATCTTCGTCTGTTCCAGGGTCTCGGGCTGGACGGCGCACGTCATGGAGCAGCGTTCCAACAACCGCATCATCCGCCCCAGCGCGGACTACGTCGGCGCCGAGCCGCGCGCTTTCCCGGCGCTGGCCGATCGCTAGCCGTGGCCGCCAACGTCGATGTCAACGTCCGCCCGGCGCCGGATGCCGAACTCTGCGCCATCGCGGACTACGTGACGCGGTTCGAGATCGACAGCGCGGAAGCCTTCGACACCGCCCGCCACTGCCTGATGGACACCCTGGGCTGCGGCTTCCTCGCCCAGCGCTTCCCGGAGTGCGCGAAGCACCTGGGCCCCGTCGTCCCAGGCACCGTGGTGCCGAACGGCGCCCGAGTGCCCGGCACGCAGTTCGTGCTGGACCCGGTGAAGGCCGCCTGGGACATCGGCTGCATGGTCCGCTGGCTGGACTTCAACGACACCTGGCTGGCCGCGGAGTGGGGGCATCCGTCGGACAACCTGGGCGGCATTCTGGCCGTCGCGGACTTCGAAAGCCGCCGGTCGGTCGCTGCCGGCAAAGCGCCGCTCGCCATGCGCGACGTGCTCGCCGCCATGATCAAGGCGCACGAAATCCAAGGCTGCCTGGCGCTGGAGAACAGCTTCAACCGCGTTGGCCTCGACCACGTGCTGCTGGTGCGCGTCGCCTCCACCGCCGTGGCGACGCAGCTGCTCGGCGGCAGCGAGGAGCAGATCGTCGATGCGCTGTCCCACGCCTTCGTCGACGGCTCGGCGCTGCGCACCTACCGCCACGCGCCGAATGCCGGGCCGCGCAAGTCCTGGGCGGCCGGCGACGCCACCAGCCGGGCGGTACGTCTGGCCCTGCTGGTGCTGAAGGGCGAGATCGGCTATCCGAGCGCGCTCAGCGCGCCAACCTGGGGCTTCTACGACGTGTCCTTCGGGGGCAGGAAGTTCGGCTTCCAGCGCCCCTACGGCAGCTACGTGATGGAGAACGTGCTGTTCAAGATTTCCTTTCCCGCCGAGTTCCACGCGCAAACCGCCGTGGAGGCCGCGGTGACGCTGCACGGCGAAGTGGCGCCGCGCCTCGACGACATCGAACGCATCGTGCTCACCACCCACGAGTCCGCCATCCGCATCATCAGCAAGACCGGCCCCTTGAACAACCCGGCCGACCGCGACCACTGCCTGCAGTACATGACCGCCGTGGGTCTCCTCAAGGGCGGCCTCGACGCCGAGGACTACGAGGAGCAAGCGGCCGCCGACCCGCGCATCGACCGGCTGCGCGAACTCATGCAGGTGGAGGAAGACCCCCGCTACAGCCGCGAATACCTGGATGCGGACAAGCGCAGCATCGCCAACGCCGTGCAGGTGTTCTTTAAGGACGGCAGCAGCACGGAACGGGTGGCGGTGGAGTATCCCATCGGCCATCGCCGGCGCCGCAGCGAGGGCATTCCCCTGCTGATCGCCAAGTTCGAGAACAACCTCGCCGGCCGCTTTCCGGCGGCTCAGGCGAAGCGCATCCTCGACCTCTGCCTGGATGCCGAAGCGTTGTCGGCGACTCCGGTCAACGAGTTCATGGACCTGCTGGTGCTTTGAAAGGGGCATCGGCGCGCCACTTCGCCAGCGGCGCGAAGTCGTCGATGCCGGCGCTTCGTCGCAGTTCGACGGACGCCGCTTCCGTGTGCTGGTCCAAACGGATGCCGATGGCATCGGCGACCCGGGTGATGCCGTTGAATCCGGCGGCGACCAGGATGGCGTCGCTGGTCTCCTCGGCGCTCATTCGCGTCTGGCACTCGCGGCGCAGTTCCGCCACCTCGTCCCAGCGCCACAGCGCCACGGCTTCCGCCAGCGCCGCCAGCAAAGCGCCGTGGGGAACGTTGCCGTCGCCGACCGCGTTGCCGGCGACCAGCCCCATGTCTGCCGCCTCCCCTGCCTTCGTGCTGCTCTCACGGAGCGCCACCGCGTGGGACGTCGTTCAGTAGAAGCACTGGTTGACCGCGGACACCCGCGCCGCCATCAGCTCCACCTGGCGGCGACCGATGGCGAAGCGGGCGTTCGGGCGCATGTAGTAGGAAGTGTTGAAGGTGCCGAAGAACAGCGCCAGAGCGCTTGGCACCAGCCCCAGAGAACGCAGAATGTTGGCGCGGCCCTGGCCGGCGATGGGCAGCCAAGCGCCGCCATCCACGACATCGCTCGAGGCCTCGAACGACGGCTCGCCGTCGGCCGCCTCCGGCAGCGGCGGCGCTTCCACGCCCACTGCCTTGGCGAAGGTGTCGACGATCACCGAGCTGGCCGTCAGGCTGGTCAGTTCCACGTAGGCTTCGCGCTGCAGACCCATGTCGATCAAGTCGTCGAACCAGCGCCGCGTCAGCCGACCGGAGTCCGTGCGCAAGCGATGCGCCGCTTCGATGGCCACCGGCGGCAGGTCGCTGGCGCCATCGTGCTCGCCCGGCACGGCGTTGGGGGTCGGCGACCGCGCCCTGGCGGCGCACAGCGCGCAACTCGGAGCGGCGCGCACCGCCTGCACGATGGCCAGCCGATCGGCGCCGCTCCACCACGCGCCGGGCTGCGCGAAGGCCGCCAGCGTCGCCTGATGCGCCTTGGCGACTTCCTCGGCAACGGGAAGCGCGGCGTCGGCCAGGTGGTTCTGCGGCATCAGGACGCCGCTTGCGCTGCGGCCTCCCGGGCGGCGCGCACCTTGTCGTTGGTCTGGTTGAACAACAGGGCGCGGCGCTTGGCTTCCTCTTCGTCGGTGAGCTTGCGGCTGCCGAGCTCCTGGCCGATGCGGCGGCCCTTGTCCACCGCCGGACGACCGCCCACTTGATAGACCCAGCGCCGCAGGTTGGGGAACTTCTCCCAGGCGTCTTCGTCCACCACCCGGCGCACCAGGAACGCCCAAGGCCAAGTGATGATGTCGGCAATCGTGTATTCGCCGCCGGCGAGGTACTCGTGGACCGACAGCTGCGCGTCCATCACGCCGCAGAGGCGATCCACCTCGCCGACGAAGCGCCGGGTGCCGTACTCCAGCTGCTTGGGGTCGTCGGTCAGGTTCTTGCCGTAGTTCTTGAAGTGGTTGGCGTTGCCCATCATCGGGCCCAGATTGCCCATCTGCCAGTGCAGCCACTGCAACGCCCGGTAGCGCGGGCGCGGTTCCCGGGGCAGGAACTTGCCGGTCTTCTCGGCCAGATACTCGAGGATCGCGCCGGACTCGAAGATCGCCAGCGGTTCGCCGCCGCCCAACGGTTCGTGATCGACGATGGCCGGCATCCGGTTGTTGGGCGAGATGCGCAGAAACTCCGGCTTGAACTGATCGCCGCCGCCGATGTCGACGGGGACGATGCGGTATTCCAGGCCGCATTCCTCCAGCATGATGGAGAGCTTCCATCCGTTCGGCGTCGGCCAGTAGTAGGCGTCGATCATGCGTTTCCCCCTCTTGGTTCCTTAAAGCAAGGCGGCAACTCTAACGGTTTTCGCTGGTCGCGTGTCAGGTCGGCAGGCGATCCCTGGATGCGCGCCGTGCCCAGCCCGTGGCGGCGACGGCTATGGTCGAAGGGGCTGGCGCAAGAGGTCCAGCAACTCGTCGGCGTTGAGCCGGCCCGGAGCGTCCGCGCCTTCGAGCAGCTGGTCGGCCAGGTCGCGCTTGCGGTGGTGCAGGTCGACGATCTGCTCCTCGATGGTGCCCTCGGTGACCAGCCGGTAGATCGTCACCGGGCGCGTCTGGCCGATGCGATGCGCTCGATCGGACGCCTGGTCCTCCACCGCCGGGTTCCACCACGGGTCCATGTGGATCACGTAGTCCGCGGCGGTCAGGTTGAGGCCGACGCCGCCGGCTTTCAGCGAGATGAGGAAGACGTCGCCTTGGCCGGCCTGGAAGGCGGCAATCCGCTCGCGCCGCGCCTTGGCCGGCGTGGCGCCGTCCAGGTACTGGTAGTCGATGCCGGCGTTGCGCAGATGTTCTTCCACCAGCTTCAGGTGCATCACGAACTGGGAGAACACCAGCACCTTGTGGCGGTTCTCCAGCAGTTCTTCCAGCGTCGTCGCGAAGGTGGCCAGCTTCGAGCTCTCGGGAGCGCCCCGATCCAGCACCAGCTTCGGGTTGCAGCAGGCCAGCCGCAGGCGCGTCAGCTGGGCGAGCACCTGCACCCTGCGGGCGCCCTCGCCCATCTCGGCACCCTCCCTGCGCGCCGCCTCGAGTTCCTCCACGGCCTTCTGCCGCAGCGCCTCGTAGAGCGTCGCCTCTTCTTCCGACATGGTGACGTGCAGGGTGATCTCGGTGCGTTCCGGCAGGTCGTCCAGCACGTCGGCCTTCAGCCGGCGCAGCACGAACGGCGCGATCAGACGCCGCAGCCGCGCCTGCGCCTCGGCGTCGGCGTCGCGCTCGATGGGCAAACCGAAGTTGCGGCGAAACTGCTGCATCGAACCCAGGAGGCCCGGATTGACGAAGCCGAACAGCGAGTGCAGGTCCATCAGGTTGTTCTGAATCGGCGTGCCCGTGGTCACCACGCGGAACGCCGCGCTCAAGCGCCGCGCCGCGCGGGTGCGCTTGGCGGTTGGATTCTTGATCGCCTGCGCTTCGTCGAGCACGGCGCTGTGCCAGGCGACGGCGCCCAGCCGTTCGGCGTCGTTCTGCAGCACGCCGTAGGTGGTTACCACCAGATCGAACGGCGCCAGCTCCTCCAGCAGCGGCGCGCGCGCCGCCGCCGGGCCGGCGTAGAGCTTGACGTTCAGCGTCGGCGCGAAACGGCGCGCTTCGTCCGTCCAGTTGGCCACCACGGAGGTCGGCGCCACCACCAGCGCCGGGCCGTCCGGCGCCCGCTGCAACAGCACCGCCAAGGTCTGCACCGTCTTGCCGAGGCCCATGTCGTCGGCCAGGCACGCGCCGGCGCCCCAGCGCGACAGCCGCGCCAGCCAGCGATAGCCGGCAACCTGGTAGGGGCGCAGCTCGGCCTGCAGCGTGCTCGGCACCTCGGCGTCGAAGGTTTCCGCTTCCTCCAGCCGCTCGCGGAAGGCAAGCCAGGCGTCGTCGGCCTGGGTGTCGGCGTCTTCCAGAAGATCGTCGAGCGCCAAGGCGGCCAGCGGATTCATGCGAATCTCGCCTTTCGCCGCGCCGCTCGACAAGCTCGCCAGATCGTCGAGCTGGCGACGAAATCCGCTGGCGAGGGCCAGGAACTCGCCGTCGCCAAGCGCCAGGAAGCGCGACTGCGGGCTGGCTTCCAGCAACGCGAACAGGCGCTTCAAGTCCAGCACCCGCTGATCGTCCACGGCCAGCGCGCCGGACGCTTGCAGCCACTGCTCGGCGCTCTTGACCGTCAGCCGCAGCGACGACGCCGAAGCCTCGGAGACGATGCGGAACGGTTCGCCTTTGGGCCACTTGCAGCGGGCATCGACCGCCTGCAGGCGTTCGAGCAGCTCCAGGCACTGCACCGGTTCCGGCAAGGTCAGCGGCGCCAGTTCGGTGGGCCGGGAAGCCAGCACCGGGCAGCTGTCGATCAAGCGCCCAACGGCCTGGTTTTCGGCGTCGAGGTCCCGACGCGCCTGGACGCTTTTGCCATCGCGCACGGCGAACACCGTCGCGCCGCCCGTGCCCGGCTCGAAGCAGATGCCGGATTCGGCGATCGGTTCCACCACGACGGCTGCGGTCAGCCCCGCGTCCAGAGGCTCCAGGCGCACCCAGGGTTCGGAGTCGGACGGCACTTGCTCTGCGGTTGCCTCGCCGTCCGCGGCGCTCTGCACGCGGATTTGCGACGCCAGCGTGGAAACCGCTTCCAGGAGGCGCGACTTGGCGTTCGTCGGCAACGTCAGGCCCTGTTCGCCGATGGCCGAGCACAGGTTCAGGTGGTCGGGCGTGAAGCGCGTGACTTCGCAACGCCGATCGCCCGCCATCCATGCGACGTACTCCCGGTCGTCTTCCGCGAAGGGCGCGATGCGCACGACGACGTGGTCGGCGTCCACTTCCTCGACGGAGAGCTCGGGATCGCGCCGCACCACGTCTACCGACTGGCCGTCCTGGTTGTAGACGTGCGGGTGCCCGACCAGCGCGTAGACGCTCTTCGAGCCGATGTGATGGTCCTGCCCGCCCCAGTAGCGGCGTACCGTCACGGCGGCGATTGCCTGCTTGTCCTGGGGCAGCAGGTAGTCGATGTTCGCCGCTTCCGCGACCACTCGTTGCAGTGCCAACTGGCGACCCCTGCTCCAGCCGCCGTTCTTGTGCTGCCGCTGTTCGCGCAGCCCGACGAGCAGGTGGCCGGAGCGGTTGTCGAACTGCCAGATCAAGCGCCGTTTGGCAGACGCCTTCGAACTCTTGGCGTCGTCCTTGCTGCTGGCCTTGTAGGCGAGCTGCTCCAACGCCTTCAGTCCGTACTCCCACTCCGCCACCGGCGTGGCGAGATCCGCCAAAGTTCGCGTGCCAAGCTGCAGATCCGCCAGCGACGGCTGCCGAAGCGAAGAATCGCCGCCGTGCAGCGCGTTGAAGCGGCGCAGCGTTTCCGCGCACTCCGACGCCACCCAGTCGAAGCCATTGGCCTTGGCGCGTTCCGAGAAGCTGGACAGCAGGCGGTGGCGGAACTCGGCCTGGGGGTGGAAGTCCTCCATCCAGCAGCTGGCGAAGGCGTCGTACAGGACTTCCAGGTTGGGCGCGCGGGGAAGGGTGCCGAAGATGCCGCCGTGCTCCTTGATGCGCTTGGCATTGGTGACCAGCGCGATCTCGGGATACCGCCCGGCGTTGAAGCGCTTTGCGATGCGCAGCAACTCGGCAAGCAGTTCCAGCGACTGGGGCGAATCGATGCGCAGCAGCGCAAGCAACGCCAACGCGAACTGCCGACAGCGCGGGAAGACCAGACGCCGCCGAGTGCCGGCCTTCTCGGCGGCGATGGTCTCCTCGATGTGCCGCAAGGCGGCGTCGTCGTCGCCTTGAAGGCAGGCGATCAGCGCCTGGGTTGCCAATCTGCCGACCGCCGCGGGTTTGCCCGAACGGGCGCTTGGCGGCAGCGCGTCGAACACCGCATGCGCCGCGTCGAAACGCCCTTGCAGAACTCGGATGAAGGCGATGTCGGCGGCATGGTGGCCGGTACTGCCCATGGTCTGGCAGATGTCGATGATCGGCGCCGCCGGCGCGGCCGTGTCGATGCAGTGCGACAAGCACTGCCCGAGCGCCTCCGGCTGGTATTCCTTCGGTACGCTGGCGAGCAGTTCCTCCTCCAGCGGTTCGGCCAGAAAAGTCCAGTCCACCGGCCCGGCCACGTCGTCCAAGACTTCCTCGACGCGGGCCGCGTCGCCGGCGACCAGATAGCCGCGCAGCAGCGCTTCGTCGTGGAACTCCTCATCCCAGTAGTGCCTTTGCTGCTGCTGAAACGCCCGCAAAATGCCCAGCAAGTGGCCTTCGCGATGCGCGGCCCGGGTCAGCGGCAGCGCCCACTCGCGCTGCACCGCCGTGCCTTGGTTGCCGTATCGAAACACCATCCCCGCATTCGTCAGCTCCTTGTTGGAGCGGCGCACCAGAGTCTGGTCCACCACCCGATCGAGCAGCCTGACGCCACCTTTCGAGAGCAGCTGCTGGGTGCGCTCGATGCTCATCGGCATCGGGCCGACGATGCCGTAGGCTTGGGCTACCAGGCGCGCCGCGGCAGAAAGCCTGGCGTAGGAAGCAGGGATGTCGGAGTGGGCGGACGGCACCCGCGCAGCATTCCAAAACAGCGGCGCGAACGTCAAGCGCCGGCGCGGCTCCGGCCCCGGCCGGCGCGGAGCAAGGGCAGCCGCAGCAGGGCGTATACTGCCGACATGGAACCGGCGACGACAGCGCCGTTCTTGCTCGTCCTCGCCGTGCGAAGCGGCAACTCCGTGGCCAAGCCGATGTATCCTATCCCTTCCCCTTCGTTGCGCTGCCTGTCGCAAAGACCAGCCGGACGAGCCATGGACACTCGCTTGCACTTGATCTGCAACGGAGCGCGCCTCGACCTTGCGCCGATTCAGGGCCTGTGGACGCAAGCGCAGTACCTCCGGCTTACCGACCATTCCCGCCAGCTGCTCGAGTTCACCGATGGTCGGTTGGAGACGCTGCCGATGCCCACTCGCCGTCATCAAGCCATTTCCAGATGCCTGCTGCTGGCTTGGCTGCCGGTCGTGCAGGCGATGGGCGGCGAGCTGTTCTACGCGCCTTTGCGGCTGCGCATACGCGAAGGCAAGTTCCGCGAGCCGGACCTGCTGCTGCTGCGCGACGCCAAGGACCCGCGCAATCAAGACGACTATTGGCGCGGGGCGGACGTGGTGGCGGAGATCGTCAGCCCGGACGATCCAGAGCGCGACACCCGCGAGAAGCGCCTGGACTACGCCGAAGCGCGCATTCCCGAGTACTGGATCGTCAATCCCCTGGACGAGACGGTGACGGTGCTGTCGCTGCAAGGCGAAGCCTACGCGGAACATCGCGTCTGCCGCCGGGGCGAACGGGCGGAGTCCGCGCTGCTGGAGGGTCTTGCGGCCGACGTGACCGAGGTGTTCGACGCCGCCTAGCCCACTTGACAGCGACGACCTTCACGACAGAACCATGACCCACCCCCTCGCCAAAGCGCTGGCCGAGCGCGTGCTGGTGCTCGACGGCGCCACCGGCACCATGCAGCAGAGCTATCGCCTGCAAGAAGACGACTATCGCGGAACGCGCTTCGCCGGCCACAACGCTCCGCTCAAGGGCAATGGCGACGTGCTGTCGCTGACGCGCCCGGACGTCGTGGCAGCGGCGCATCGCGCCTATCTGGAAGCCGGCGCCGACATCATCGAGACCAACACCTTCACGGCGAATCGCATCGCCCAGGCGGACTACGAACTGGAACACGCGGTAGCGGACATCAACCGGGCGGCGGCGGCCATCGCCCGTCGCTGTGCCGATGCGGCGGCAACGCCCGAACGTCCTCGCTGGGTGGCCGGCGTGCTCGGCCCCACCAATCGTTCGGCCAGCCTGTCGCCGGACGTACACGATCCCAGCGCTCGCAACGTCACCTTCGAAGAACTTGCGGAAGCCTACCGGGAGGCGTCGGAAGCACTGCTCGAGGGCGGCGTCGACCTGATCATGATCGAGACGGTGTTCGACACTCTGAACGCCAAGGCCGCGCTGTTCGCCCTCGACGAGATGTTCGCGGCGCAGCCAGCCAAGCGCGTGCCGGCGATGGTCTCCGGCACCATCACCGATGCCAGCGGGCGGACGCTCTCCGGGCAGACTCCGGAAGCCTTCTGGCACTCCATCCGCCACGCCGAACCGCTGATCGTCGGCCTGAACTGCGCCCTGGGGCCGGAAGCGCTGCGGCCGCACGTGCAGGCCTTGGCCGGCGTCGCCCATGCCTTCGTCAGCGTGCATCCGAACGCCGGCCTGCCGAACGCCTTCGGCGGCTACGACGAAACCGCCGAACAGATGGCCGAGACCTTGGGCGACTTCATCGACCGCGGCCTCGTGAATCTGGTCGGCGGCTGCTGCGGCACCACGCCGGAGCACATTCGCGCCCTCGCCGAACGCGCCCGAGGCGCCGAACCGAGGCGTCCGCCGGAACCCGGCACGGCGCTCACCCTGTGCGGCCTGGAACCGCTGCGCATCGACCGCCGCTCCTTGTTCGTGAACGTCGGCGAGCGCACCAACATGACCGGCTCGGCGCGCTTTCGACGGCTGATCAAGGCCGACGACTTCGCCGGTGCTCTGGACATCGCTGTGCAGCAGGTGGAGAACGGCGCCCAGATCATCGACGTCAACATGGACGAAGGCATGACCGACGGCGTCGAAGCGATGCGGCGCTTTCTCAATCTGGCCATGACCGAGCCGGACATCGCCCGCGTGCCGGTGATGATCGACTCCAGCGACTGGCGGGTGATCGAAGCCGGCCTGCGCTGCGTGCAGGGCAGGTGCGTGGTCAACTCCATCAGCCTCAAGGGCGGCGAGGAACCGTTCCTGCGGCAGGCGCGGCTGTGCCGCCGCTACGGCGCCGCGGTGGTGGTGATGGCCTTCGACGAACAGGGGCAGGCGGATTCGCTGGCGCGCCGCCAAGCGATCATTTCGCGCTGCTACCGGCTGCTGGTGGAACGGGCCGGCCTGGCGCCGCAAGACATCGTCTTCGACCCCAACGTCTTCGCCATCGCCACCGGAATCGACGAACACAACGCCTACGCCCAGGACTTCATCGACGCCGTGCGCTGGCTGAAGGCCACCTATCCGCGGACGCACTGCTCGGGCGGCATCAGCAACGTCTCGTTCTCCTTTCGCGGCAACGACCGGGTGCGCGAGGCCATTCACGCGGTATTCCTCTACCACGCCATCGACGCCGGACTGACCATGGGCATCGTCAATGCCGGGCAGCTGGCGGTCTACGACGAGATACCGGCGGATCTGAAACAAGCCGTGGAAGACGCCGTGCTGAACCGCCGGGACGACGCCAGCGAGCGCCTGCTGGCGGTTGCCGAGCGCTACAGCGGGCGAAGTACCACCAGCAGCGCGGAAGCAGACGCCGCTTGGCGGCAGGCGCCGGTGCAGGAACGGCTGCGACACGCGCTGGTGAAGGGCGTGGACCGCCACATCGTGGCAGACACCGAGGAAGCCCGGCTGGCCGCAGCACGCCCCATCGAAGTGATCGAGGGGCCGCTGATGGACGGCATGAACACCGTCGGCGACCTGTTCGGCGCCGGCAAGATGTTTCTGCCGCAAGTGGTGAAAAGCGCCCGGGTGATGAAACGCGCCGTCGCCCATCTGGTGCCGTTCATCGAAGCGGAAAAGAGCGGAGGCACCCGCAGCAAGGGCAGGATCGTCATGGCGACGGTGAAGGGCGACGTTCACGACATCGGCAAGAACATCGTTGGCGTGGTGCTGCAGTGCAACAACTTCGAGGTCGTCGATCTCGGCGTGATGGTGCCGGCCGAGAAGATCCTCGACACCGCCGAAGAGCTGGCCGCCGACATGGTGGGCCTCTCGGGCCTCATCACCCCGTCCTTGGACGAGATGGTCCACGTCGCCAGCGAAATGCAGCGCCGTGGCATGAAGATTCCGCTCTTGATCGGCGGCGCCACCACATCCAAGGCGCACACCGCGGTGAAGATCGCCCCCGCCTACGAGCGGCCGACGATCTACGTGCCGGACGCCTCGCGCAGCGTTGGCGTTTGTCAATCCCTCATGTCCAGGGAGCGGCGGCAGACGTTTCTGGCAGAAGTGGCTGAAGACTACGACAAGGCGCGTTCGCGCGCGGCCCGAGGTCGTCGAAACAAACCGCTGCGGCCTTACGGCGAAGCGGCGAGACGGGCCTTTGCCTGGGACTGGGACAACTACCGGCCGCCGCGGCCGGCGTTCCTAGGCGCCCGTGCCTGCGACGACGACTTTCCGCTGGCCAGGCTGGTTCCCTTCATCGACTGGACGCCGTTCTTTCGCACCTGGGAACTGGCCGGCCGTTTCCCCGCGATTCTCGACGACGACGTGGTGGGAGAGTCCGCCCGGGAGCTGTACGGAGACGCGCAGGCGACGTTGGCCGAAGTGGTCGAAGGCCGGTTGCTGCTGGCCCGGGGGGCATTCGGCTTCTGGCCGGCCAATCAGGACGGCGCCGGCAACATCGTCGTCTGGCGGGACGAAGCGCGAACCGACCTCTGCGCCAAGCTGCCGCAGCTGCGTCAGCAGCAGGCGGCGCAGTCCGTCAATCTCTCTCTGGCGGACTTCGTGGCGCCGGCGCCGGGCGCGGACTATCTGGGCGGCTTCGTCGTCAGCGTGGCGCCTAGGGAAGATGTCGCGACGGCCGACGACGACTACCGCGACATCATGCTGAAAGCGCTGGCCGACCGCTTGGTGGAGGCGTTCGCCGAGGCGCTGCATCAGGCCGTTCGCAAGACCCACTGGGGCTACGCCGAGGACGAAACGCTGGACGCCGACGCGCTGATAGCCGAACGCTACCGCGGCATCCGCCCGGCGCCCGGCTATCCGGCCTGCCCCGACCACAGCGAAAAGAAGACGCTGTTCGAGTTGCTGGACGCAAGCCGCCGCACCGGTGCCACGCTGACGGAGAACTACGCCATGTGGCCGGCGTCGACGGTAGCCGGATGGTACTTCTCGCACCCGCAGTCCAGGTACTTCGGCGTCGGCAGGATCGGCGACGATCAACTGGCCGACTACGCCGCACGCAAGGGCGTGGCCGCGAAGGAAGCGGCCCGCTGGCTGTCTTTCTCGCAACCGGCCGAAACCACAGCGGAGGAAGCAAATTGACGAAAGAGATGGCGATCTGCAAGCGCTGCGCGATGCTCGCTCTGGCACTGGTCGGCATGGTGGCTGCGGCGGAGATCAAGCGCATCGAGCCGCCGAACTGGTGGGTTGGCTTCGACGATCCGTCTTTGCACCTGCTCGTCCACGGCGACGGCATCGCTGAACTGACGCCCCGCGTGGCGGCGCCCGGCATCGTGCTGCGCGAAGTGAAGCGGACCGGCAATCCGAACTACCTGTTCCTTCACCTGGACATTGGCGCCGAAGCGAAAGCCGGGGACTTCCGCATCCGCTTCGACGGAGACGGCATCCGCGAGGAAGCCACGTATCGGCTGGCCGAACGAGGGGATTCGCAGCGCACTCGCGGTTTCTCGTCGGCGGACGCGATCTACCTCATCACGCCGGATCGCTTCGCCAACGGCAATCCGAACAACGACCACGACGCAGCCTTGGGCGACACGCTGGATCGCAGCCTGCCTCTGGCTCGTCACGGCGGCGATCTGCAGGGCATCTCCGATCGACTGGACTACATTGGGCAGCTGGGCTTCACTGCCATCTGGCTGAATCCGGTGTTGGAGAACGCCATGCCGGAGTACTCCTACCACGGCTACTCCACCACGGACTTCTACCGCGTGGATCCGCGCTTCGGCACCAACGAGGAACTTGCCGCCCTGGCGGATGCGGCCCGGCAACGGGGCATCGGCCTCATCATGGACGTGATCGTCAACCACTGCGGCCTGCACCACTGGTGGATGGACGATCTGCCGAGCGAAGACTGGATCAACCAGTGGGACGGCTACGTGGGCACCAACCACGGCAAGACCCTCAGCATCGACCCCTACGGCGCCGCGGCGGACCGCCGCGAGTTCTACGACGGCTGGTTCGTGCCAACCATGCCGGACTTGAATCAGAACCATCCGCAGATGGCGCAGTACCTCATCCAGAACGCCATCTGGTGGATTGAAACGCTGGGCCTCGCTGGCGTGCGCATGGACACCTATCCCTACGCCGGCAAGGAGTTCATGGCCGAGTGGACCCGGCGCGTGATGGCGGAGTTTCCGAACTTCAACGTGGTGGGCGAAGAGTGGACGAACAATCCGCTCATCGCCGCCTACTGGCAGGGCGGCGCCCTGAAGCACGACGGCTACCGCTCCTGGCTGCCGAGCGTGATGGACTTCCCGTTGCAGATCGCACTGGCGCCGGCGCTCAAGGACGACGAAGCATGGAACGCCGGATTCATCACCATCTACGAGTCGCTGGCCAACGACGTTCTGTATCCGAATCCGCGCAATCTGCTCATCTTCGCCGACAACCACGACACCACCCGCGTGTTCACCCAGCTGCGCGACGAGGGCCTGTTCGAGCTGGCGATGGCCTACCTCGCCACCATGCGCGGCATCCCGCAGATCTACTACGGCACGGAAATCCTGATGACCGACGGCGGCGACCACGGCACCATCCGCAGCGACCTTCCCGGCGGTTGGCCGGGCGACGCGGCAGACGCAGTGACGGGACGGGGCCTGTCCGAAGCCGCGTTGCGCGCCCAGGCGCTGGTGCGAACGCTCTTCAGCTGGCGCAAGACCGCCGCCGCCGT
This sequence comes from Candidatus Azotimanducaceae bacterium, assembly GCA_965199875.1. Lineage (GTDB taxonomy): Bacteria > Pseudomonadota > Gammaproteobacteria > Pseudomonadales > Azotimanducaceae > VXYL01. The sequence continues at coordinate 3,273,144 of OZ241346.1, forward strand.
CCATCGTGGCGGGCTGACCCACTTTCGGCCCCAGGACGGCGTGTACGTCTACTTCCGCTACTTGGAGGACGACTTGGCGATGGTGGTGTTGAACAAGAACACCGACGCCTACGCCCTCGACCCCGCCCGCTTCCGCGAAGTGCTCGGCGAAACGCCCGGCATCGTCGGCACCGACGTGATCCGCGGCGGGCGCTTCGATCTGTCCAAGCCTCTCGATCTGGCACCGCGCACGGCGCTGGTGCTGGAAGTCGAGCGCTGAACACTGCCCAATGGCACCCGCGTTTCCACCGATTCCCTACGGCATGGCCGACTTTCGTGCCATGCGCCTCGGCGGCTATCTGTACGTCGACAAGACGCGCTTTCTGCGCGATCTGGAAGGCGAGCGCTACGCGTTCCTGCTGCGCCCGCGGCGCTTCGGCAAGACGTGCCTGCTTTCGCTCTTGGAACACTACTACGACCGCACTCGCCAAGACGAGTTCGAGACGCTGTTCGCGGGCACGGACATCGGCCAGCATCCCACCGCCGAGCGGGGCCGGCACGTGGTGCTGCGTTTCAACTTCTCGGCCTTCGACGACACGTTGACGACGTTGCGTGAGCGTTTCGAGGGCTATTGCCAAACGAGGCTGCGAGGCGCTTTGGAGGCGAACGCGGACCTGTTCCCAGCGCCGGTGGCGCAGCGTGTGCTGTCGGCGCCAGGCGTGGACGGCATGCTCAACGAGCTGTTCATGCATGCGGAACGCGAACGCATTCCGCTGTACGTGCTCATCGACGAGTACGACAACTTCGCCAACACCGTGCTGGCGCACGACGGAGTGGACGCCTACCACGCCTTCACTCACGGCGGCGGCTTCCTGCGCAGCTTCTTCGCAACGCTGAAGGCGGGAACCGAATCTGCCAATTTGGAGCGCCTGTTCATCACCGGCGTCTCCCCGGTGACCATGGACGACGTGACCAGCGGCTTCAACATCGGCAGCAACTTGAGCTTCGACAAGAAGTACAACGAGCTGCTCGGGTTCACCGAGACCGAGGTGCGCGGATTGGTGGAGTTGTACGGCGAACGGGGCGTGTTCAAGCAGGACGCGGACGCGGCGTTGGCGACGATGCGCGAGTGGTACAACGGCTATCGGTTCGCGTTGCGGGCGGAGGACGTCGTCTACAACACGGACATGGTGCTGTACTACCTGAAACACTCGATTCCGAACGACACGGGGCCGGAGCGTCTGATCGACGACAACGTGCGCATCGACTATCAGAAACTGCGCCACCTGCTGGTGGTGAATCGACAGGCATCGGTGCTGGCCACGCGCGCGCCATCGAACCGCGCCGAATTGCAGGACGCCAGCGAGTTGCGCGACGCGAGAGAGCTGGCCTTGAACGGCAACTTCGACCTGCTGCGCCACGTCGCCGCGCACGGAGAAGTGGACTCCGAGCTCAGCCCCAGCTTTCCCGTGCAGCAGTTGGGCCAGCGCGAGAACTTCCTCACCCTGCTGCACTGCCTCGGCCTGCTCTCCATTCGCGGCGTGGCGGCCGGGCACACGCGGCTGGGCATTCCGAACCAGACTGTTCGGCGGCTGCTGTACGGCTACCTGCGCGACGCCTACCGCGATGCCGAGGTGTTTTCGGTGGACTTGCTCGCCTTCGAGCAGTTGACCTGGGCAATGGCCCGGGACGGCAGCTGGCGGCCGGCGGTGGAGTTCCTGGCCGACGCGCTGCGGCGGCAGACCAGCGTACGCGACTACGTGGACGGCGAACGGCTGCTGCAAGGATTCCTGGCTGCGTACCTCGGCGCGGCCGGATGCTTCGTGTTCCACACCGAAGCGGAGCTCGGCAAGGGCTACGCGGACATGCTGCTGACCCCCTTGACCGCCAAGCACCCGGCGCTGCGCCACGGCTACGTGCTGGAGATCAAGTACCTGCGACGGGATTCCAAGGGCGAAGCGGGCGTTCAGGGGGCGATGGACAGGGCAAGGCGACAGCTATCCCGCTACCTGGCGGACGAACGCCTGCCACGAGAACATCCTGAGGTGGCGTTCACCGGCGTGGCGCTGGTATTCCGCGGCTGGGAACTGGCAGCTTGCGAGGCGATTGACGCAGTGCCGAAGGCAAGTTGACCAGCGAGTTCGAACCGGTCACGCCATGCCTACATCGATGAGCTACGCCACCGGCTTGCCGGGTTTTGCCGGCTTGACCAACGGCCCTTCCCGGCAGTGCCGTTTCCTGAGGCTGCTCGGCCTTGCCGGCCCCTCCGTCCCCGATGGAGCCGGGTGGCCCCAAGGGCACCTTCTGTGACAACGGGCGCCCGGGCGCAACGGGCGTAGCACTACGAAGTGCCGTCGCGTAACGTGGTCCCGAGCGCTGGATTAGGTTAGGAGAAAAAGGTGGCCGTTTGGCTTATCAGGGCGGGTCGCCACGGCGAGTACGAAGGGATGTCGATCGAACACGGCGTTACCGCCATCGGCTTCGGCTTGGCGCGGAGCATGGACGAGTTCGAAACCAGAGACGCTTTGCGAACCGAAACCGAGTTGCCGGAAACGAGCGCCAATCAACTGTGGCGCTTCCGCCACGAATTGCAGCGCGACGATATGGTGGTGCTACCGCGCAAGCATACGCGGGCGGTAGCGGTTGGCCGCGTGGCTGGAGATTACGCCTACCGCCCAGAGTTGAGCACGGAAGCGCCGCACACACGCGCCGTCCGATGGTGCGCCACCGACGTGCCGCGCTCGGACTTCGACCAAGATCTGCTCAACTCCTTCGGCGCACTTGCCACGGTCTCCCAGCCGCAAGCACAGAACGCCGAAGAGCGGATCGAAGCAGTGGTGCGGGCGTACCTGGGGCAAGCCGACCCGGACCCGACCGACCGTGCCGAAGAGATTCCCGATGTCGATCCGAACGGCGAGCTGGACTTGGATCAGGAGATCAAGGACCGCATCGTCGCGCGGCTCAAGCAGAGATTCGCCGGAGTGCGCTTGGAACACTTGGTCGCCAGCATCCTGCGAGCCTCGGATTACGAGGCCATGGAAACGACCGCCGGGCCGGACGGCGGTGTCGACATTGTCGCTGGCAGAGGCGAGTTGGGGTTCGGTCAGCCACGGCTTTGCGTTCAAGTGAAAGCGCGCCGCGGGCCGGTGGGCTTGGCCGAATACGACCGCTTGATGGGCAATCTTGACACGTTTCGCGCCGAGCACGGCTTGCTCGTCAGTTTGGGTGGCTTCACCAAGCCCGTGCGCGACCGGAACGCACAGTCGTTTTTCCAAATCCGCCTGTGGGGGCCGGACGAACTGGCGCAGCGGCTGCTCGAAACCTACGAGGCCCTCCCCGTGGATATCCGCACGGATGTGCCGCTACGCGACCGAAAAGTACTTGAGGAGGCAAGCGCCGCATGAACAGCACACATGGCGGCGCCTCGCAACGCAGGGGCCGGCGGCGACTTGGCGGTCACGCCACCACCGGGCGACTGATCTGGCCGGGCCCCACCTAGCCCAAGGCACCTTCCTCTGTTTGTTCTGTTGTGCATGGCATGCACCACAGCCGTCCTAACGTCGGCCACCTACCAGCCCCATGAAGAAGGGGTAGGCGGCAACATGCAAACGGCGCTATTCGAGAATTGGCTGCTGGTACGAACTGGATTGTCAGTGCGTGCAATTAGGAGCTATGTGAGCAACTGCAAGAGACTCGAGCGGTACGAAGGCGACTTGGACGCGCACTTCGACAGCGACGGCATGGCGAGCCTGCTTGCGCGGTTGTCCTACAGCACGTTCGACGAACGCCGCGGCGTATGGCCCCGGCACTCTGTGCCGATCAGCGGCGACCTTCGAAACGGTACGGCCACGCTCAAGAGCAGTGCTACCCTTTACAGGGACTTCCTACAAAGACAGAGGAGAGCCGACACGGTTGGCATACGGCAGCCGAAAATGGCATCCAACGAAGCTCGCCAAGCACATAGGAACGTGCGCAAGTATCTGATTTTACCGATTCACAAAAAGGACAGATCGCCTAAAGCAGTTGTGGGGTCTCAGCGCACCGGACATCATGGTACGCAACGAAAGACGAGCGATTCAGGAAGCCGTGAACTGGGCTGCCGATGCGCTTTTCGACGACAACCACGGCGGCTTGGAGAGAGTCGGAGCACTGACTGAGCTGGTTCTGGCAACGCACGGTCAGAAGCACTAGCTAGCTAGGCCTAGATCGTGGATGAGTCGGCGTCCGGCACGAGGCACTTCAAAACGAATAGCTGCCCCCCAAGTAGAACCCCCGTCCGAAGTTCTGGATGTATCCCGTCAGATAGTCCTCCCCCCAGTAGCTGCGGTTCGGTTCGTCCGTTAGGTTGTAGCCTTGCAGCATCAGCTCGATGCCGTTGTGGAACTTGTAGGAGACTTGCGCGTCCACCTTCGTCTCTGCGGCGAACAAGGTGTTCTTGGCGAAGGCGACGCCGAAGTTGCTTACCTTGTCGCTTTGGTGGTTGACGGCTAGGCGGGCCTCGAAGCCGCCCCTCTCGTAGAACAGCGTCAGGTTGCCCGAGCGGTCGGCGACGCCTGGGTAGGGGAAGCTGGCGGTGGGGGCGTTGGAGAAGGGGTTGTCGACGACGATCTTGCTGTCCACGAAGGCGAGGCTGGCGTTGAAGCCGAGGCCAGCCAGCCAAGGCTGGTCGAACCAGGCGTCCAAGGTTTGCGTCCAGGTGAACTCGATGCCGCGGATGTAGCCGCCTTCCTTGTTGTTGATGGCGAAGGTGTAGGCGCCGTTGCGTACCTCCACGGGGGTGACGACGCGGCCGCCGGTTTCTTCGTCGGTCACCACCGCCTCGTAGGTTTCCGGCACGACGAAGCCGTTGGCGCGGAAGTCGAAGTTCTCGATGGTGAGGTCCTGGATGAACGACTTGATGTCCTTGTGGTAGATGGCGACGGCAACCATGCCGCTGTCGCCGAAGTAGCGCTCGAAGGAGAAGTCCACCTGCACCGCCTCGAAGGGGCGCAGGAAGGGCGAGTTGGTGTTGGCGAAGTTGAAGGTGACGTAGCCCTGGTCGGCGGTGGATTCGTCGATGCTGTTGCCGCCGCCGCCGTCCACCGGCTGGTCGCTGGAGAGGCGGTCGATGGGCGGGCGGGAGATCACCTTGGCGGCGCCGAAGCGCAGGTAGGTGTCGGCGGCAAGCTCGAAGTTCAAGTTCAGCGACGGCAGCGACTTCGTGTACTGCTCGCCGAAGCGGGCGTAGGCGAAGTTGCCGCGGCATACGCCGTCGCCATCGCAGATCTCCGCCGGGTTCAAGGACGGGTCGCCGAAGACGTCGTAGATGCCGACGGACGACTGGTCCGTATCCACCACCCGCACGCCGACGTTTCCGGTGAGCAAACGGTCCGCAAGCGTCGTCTCGATGCTCGCTTCCAAGTAGTAGGCCAGCACTTCCTCGGAGACGTCGCCGCGCTGCCGCACGCTCCACTCGGAGCGGTTGTTGCGGCCCCAGCGGGCGATGGCTTGGATGGAACGGGGCAGCGGCCGGCCGTTGCCGCCGAGCTGGTCCGCGTCGCATTCGTACACGGCTTGCGGGTCGCATTGCAGCACCAGATTCTGCTCCGCCGCCTGGCGCAGGATGGCCTCCGCATCGAAGGAGATGAAGCACGGATAGTGCGAATAGTCGCCGCCCCAGCACGCCACGTCGCCGGTGGCTTCGCTGATCGGCATGTCGATGTCGTGAACGTAGCCCGAGCCTGGGCCGTACTGGAAGACCCGTCGCCCGTAGCGGTAGTCGCGTTCGGACTGGCGAATGCCGGCGCGCAGAGTCGTCAGCGGGCCGGAATCCACATCCATGTCGAAGTCGAGCTTCGCCGCGGCCACTTCGTCGTCGGCAAGGCGCGGATAGAGGCCGTACTGGGTCATGCGCAGCGTGGCGAAGTCGTCGTAGCGCTCGTGGAAGGCCATGTTGGGAAGCCGCTTGCCGTCGCTTTGCCAGTTCACCTGGCCGTTCACGCGGGTGTAGCCGCTGCGGTTGCACACGGCGTCGTCGTCCGTGCAGCGGCGGTAGAGATTGGCGTAGTGGAAGCCGTCCGCCTCGAAGCCGGACGACTCGGAACGCGAGACATCGAGGGCCAGCGACCAGGTGTCTTCGCTCCATGCGACGTTCAAGCCGCCGGAAAACACCTCGTCGTCGTCGCTGGTGTCTCCGGACACCACGAAGATGTTGGTGCCGTCGTAGAACTGCCCGCCCACCGCATAGTTGACGCCGCGCAGCCGCGGGTTGGCGATGGCGTAGTTGTGCGAGCCTTGCAGCGAAAGCCCATCCCGGGACGTGTCCGTGCGGAAGTCGGTGCGGAACAGGTCCGCCTGGATGCTCAGCCGATCCGCGGGTTCGATCTGCAAGGACGCCAGGTAGGCGTCGCGTTCCTCCAAGCCGCCGATCTGGAAGATCTGGATGGTTTGCGGCACGTACACGTCCACGTCCGCTGGCGGAAAGACGTTGCGCGCCTGGCCGGGCGTGTCGCCGTGGTACTGCACCGTGGCGTTCGGCTGCGAAAGACGCGCGTAGCCGAGCGACAACCCTGCCCTTTCGTCGAACAGCTTCTCCTGATAGGAGAGCGTCAGCCGATAGCCGCCCTCGTCGGCGCCATGGACATCGCCGGCGCGGTCGTTGTAGGTGCGCCGAGCGTTGACGGCCACCTTGCGCCGCTCGCGCATGTCCAAGGGGTTGACGATGTCCAGATCGATGCTGCCGGCCACGCCGCCTTCGATCTGCGATGCCTTCGGGGTCTTGTTGATGGTCACCCGGCTGATGAGTTCCGAAGGGTACTGGTTGAACTCGATGGTGCGGCGCAGATTCGGCGAGACCTGCTCGCGGCCCTTCATCGTGGCGAAGACGAACTCGTCGCCAAGGCCGCGAATCTGAATGTCCGACGCCTGGCCGCCGGAGCGGGTGGTGGTGAGTCCGGCGACGCGAGACAGGCTGTCGGCAATCGAGAAGTCCGGCAGGCCACCGATGTCCTCGGCGGTGATCACCTCGACGATGGAGTCGGCCTCGCGCTTGGCGCGGATGGAACTCAAGAGCGAGATGCGGTAGCCGGTGACGACGATCCGTTCGTCGAAGCCCTCCTCCGGCGGCGTTGCCTCCTCGGCATCGGCTTCGTCTTCGGCCTGGGCATGGGCGGCGTGGGCAAGCAGCGCCGCAAGCGCCAGCGTCGCCACGGCGAGGAGTCGCGGCGACGAGCGACGGGCAGCGCCGCGAAAGCGCCAAGGCGAGCCGTGGGCCATCGACACCGCCAGCGGGGCCAACTTCGGGAGGTCTCGGAGCGTCGCGTTCATGGCTGGGTACTCGCGGTTGGATCGATCACGGTCAAGGTTGGCGGCACGCGGCGGCTGCCGTCGAGTATGAAGCGGTAGACGCCGGCGACGCCCGCCTCCAGCATCAGATTGACTTGGCCATCCTGCACCAGGCCGGTGAACGGCGCACCCACCACCACGTGGCGGGTCGTTTCGTCCGCGGCGCCGAGGTTGACCGTCGCCCAGTCCTCGGAGGCCACCTTGAACTCGTAGGCCTGCGCTTCGAGTTCGACGGCTGCCGTGTAGACGGCGGCGCCCTTGAAGGTCAGCGGGTTCGTGGTGCCCCAGCCGTTCATGGCGCCACGAATGAACGCCTCGGTGCTGCCGAGTGGCCGGAACGGCGCCACCCACAGCGTCGGCGCGTCCAGGGTGGACGCATCCAGCGTGAACAGGTAGGCATTCGGCTGGGTGGCCGCCAACACCAGGTTGTCGTTGCTGCCAGCGAGGAAGGCCGAGTAGCCGGCGCCAACGGCCACCGTCGCGGCACTCGCGTCCGCAGCGCCCAGGTTGACGGCGGCCCAGTCCTCGGACGCCACCTTGAACTCCATCTCGCCGGCTTCCTCCACCAGCACCACGCCCTGGTAGACGCCGCCGCCAACGTAGTGCAGCCGGCCGCCGGTGCCCCATTCGTTGAACGCGCCGCGGGCGTAGATGGCGGTTTCCGCAAACGGCGCGCTGGCGAGGTCGATCGCCTTCAGCAGCGGAGCGCTGGGGTCGCTGGCATCCAGGCGGAAGCGATAGCGGCCTTCGATCTCAATGACGAGCGCGAAGTTCTCGCCAGGGCTTGCGAGCACGCTCTCCGTATTCAGCGCCAGCGCCGCGTCGTCGGCGTCGGGCGCCCCGAAGTTCACCGTGGCCCAGTCCTCGGAGGCCACCTTGAACGTGTGGCTGCCGGCTTCGTGCGGCGCCAGCTGCATGTCCAGCTGGTAGACGCCGTTGCCGATGAAGGTCATTGCGTTCGTGGTGCCCCAGTCGTCCGCCAAGCCGCGCACGTACACCGTGGTGTTGCCGAACGGCGGCGCGGTGCCGGGGGGCGGCGCGGACAAGCGCACGTCGTCCCAGTGCCAAGTGCGGCCATCGCCGGCAACGCCGTGGTCGAAGACGATGGCCAGGCTGTCGTAGCGGGCGGATTCGTCGAACTCCGAGAAGTCGAAGTACAGCGTTTCCCAGGCAGCCGAGCCGCGGTATTCGGCATTCGCCGAAAGCGTGGCGGTGCCGCCGCTGTCGGCAATGGAAAGCGCCACCGTGCCAGCGCCCTCGGCGACGTAGACGCGCATGGCGATGTGGGTGAGCTCGCTCGTGAAGGCGATGGCCGCGCCTTCCAGCACGATGCCGGTGCTCGCGTCCGCGGCGCTGCCAGCCATCTTCATGGTCGCGGCCACCATGTTCGTGCCATCGTCCGCGAGCGGGTCCGCCACCAGCAGCGTGGCGCTGCCGGCGCCGTCCTCGAACCGGTAGTTCATGCCGGCGTCGTCGAAGTCGAGGGGTTCTTCCAGCGCCGGTGCTGGCGGCGGGCCGCCGCGGGGCACGTCGGACGACTTGCGCAGCAGCAGCACGGGGCCGTCGCGGCTGACGTCCAGCGTGAAGGCGTAGGTGTCCGCCTCGGCGATGGCGGTCTTCAGATTCGCCGGTGCGCCGGTGTCGGCCAGCGGCAGCGGCATGCCGACCACCACGGTGTCGCTGTCGGCGGCGCCGATGTTCACCGTCGCCCAGTCTTCGCTGGCGATCTTGAACTCGTAGCTTTCCGCTTCGAGTTCGACGTCCGCTCGATACGCCCCCGGGCCCTGCAAGGTCATGGCGTTGGCCGTGCCCCAGCCGTTGAAGCCGCCGCGCACGAAGATCGGCGTGCCGGCGAAGGGCGCCGCCGGCGCCACCCAAAGCGTCGCGCCGCCCTGCCCCTCCGCGTTGGAGAAGAATCCGCCCGCCGCCAAGGTGAACAGGTAGTCGCCATCGGCGGCAATGGCCAGCATAAGGTTAGGGTTGCGAGGGCCGCTCAACGCCATGCCAGCGTTCAGTTCCACTGCGGTGGAACCTTCCGCAGCGCTCAAGTCCACGGTGCTCCAGTCGTCGGAGGCCACCTTGAACAGATAGTCGCCGGCTTCCAGGCTGATGGTCGCCTGGTAGACCCCCCTGCCGACGTATTGCAGCGGGTCGTTGGTGCTCCAGCCGTTGAGGCTGCCGCGAACGTATGCCTCGGCGGGCAGCGCCCGGGCGTTGCCGACGGCGAGGGTCGGCGAGGCGCTGTCCAGGGCGTCCAGCACGAAGCGGTACTCGCCGTCTGCCGGCACGCTCAGCGTCAGGTTGGCGTCCGCCCCCTGCATGAAGCCTTGGAACGGCGCGTCGACGCCAACCGTCGCGGCGAGCGCATTCGCTGCGCCGAGATTGACGGTGGCCCAGTCCTCCGAGGCAACCTTGAACAGATAGTCGCCGGCTTCCACCGTCATGTACGCCTCGTAGCTGCCGCCGCCGACGTAGGCCAGTTCCGTGGCCGTGCCCCAGCCGTTGAACTGGCCGCGCAGGTAGATCCGCGTGTCGCCGAAGGGCACGGGCGGCTCGAAACCGGCGGTGACGAAGGCGGAAAGCCCCATGCCCTGCGCCATGCCCTGGGGTTTGACGAACACCGCGGTGGTCAAACCCGGCACGGTGAACGTGCCGCCGTCGTCCGTTGCTCCTGGTTCTTGGAAAGAGGCGGCGCGCGTGGTTTCGTCCGCCGACTCGCCCAACGCGGTGTGCAGCCGAAAACCCGAGGCGGTGCGAATCCGGATGGCGCGTTCCTCGGTAGCGCCGTTGAACACCACGACGACGGCGTCCAGGCGGGGATCGAGGTCGGCGCGCGGGGTGTCTTCGGTGTTGGCGACGACCCCGGCGCCATCGTCGATGCTCATGGCGATCAGATTGCTCTGGGCGCCCCGCCCGACGTTGTGGAAGCCCACCCGGTCGATCACCTCGGCGGCGCTCGTCAAGCTGAACAGCGCGCTGCCTTGGGCAATGCTCAGAAACTCCAGGAACATCGACCTGGCGAGCGCGATGTGTTCCGCCGACGGCATCGCGTCTTCGTCGGCAATGGCGGCTAGCACCTGCTCGTCCGGCGGGCCCTCCGGCGGCAGGCCGACGTTCCAGTTGTTGGACTCGCCCGCGAAGTCGACGCGGTTGAACCAGTCGCCGGCGTTGTAGCTGTTGGCGCTCAGCGACTTCGAGCGCAGCAGTTCCGCGCCCATGTGGACGAACGGCACGCCTTGGCTTAAGAGCACCAGCGACTGCGCTTGCGCCGCCATCCGCACCCGCGCCGCGGTGCTGGTCGCGCCGTTCGGCAGCGCATCGCCTTGATTGAGGCGATCCCACAGCGTCAGCCCGTCGTGGACCGAGGCGTAGTTGACGCTCTCTTGCGGATCCGCGGTGTAGCCGCCGTCGCTCAGCGCGCGCACGGTGACGCCCGAGTCGAGCACCAGCTGGTAGTCCGCCAGATTGCCGGCCAGCCCGGCGCGAATGCGCGTCAGATCGCCGCCGGCGGCGATGGACAGATCCCGCAGCCGGTCGCGCATGCGGTCGTTGAAGGTGCCGATGCCGGTGCCGGCCATGTTGGCCTGGGTCGCCATTTCGATGCGCTCGGGGGCCGAGCCGATCGACGGCGCCCAGCCTTCGCCGTAGAAGTAGGTGTCTGGGTCCACGGCGCGCACCGCCACCAGCGTTTCCAGCATGAGCCGCTTGGGCAGCAGGCTCATCCAGTCGAAGCGGAAGCCGTCCACCTTGTAGTGGGTGGCCCAGAACACCGCTGAATCCTTGACGAACTTGCCCATCATGGCGTGTTCCGGGGCCGTGTCGCTGCAGCAGGAAGCGCGTTCGATGCCGCCGGTGGTGGCGTTGCGCCGGTAGTAGTAGCCGGGAACGATGCGGTCGAACACCGAGAAGCTGCCGTCCGCGCCTTCGTCCGAGGTGTGGTTGTACACCACGTCCATCACCACGCGCAGGCCCATGCCGCGCAGCGCCTGGATCATGGCGCGCAGCTCGCGGATGCGCGCCGGACCCATCGGTTCGGTGGCGTAGCTGCCTTCCGGCACGTTGTAGAGCACAGGATCGTAGCCCCAGTTGAAGCCGTCCAGGTCGGCGATGGCGGCGACCACCTCGCGCGCGGCGTCGGTGGCGGGGTGCAGATCCCGGAGCTTGTCGAGAATCGTCGTGGTGTCGCGGACGTCGCCGGGGCAGAGCTCCTTGTTGGAGTCGTCCAGCCGGCACAGCTCGAAGATGGCGTTGTGCAGATTCACCTGCTGCGCCGGGTCTTCGTTGACGGAGCGGATGTCGAAAGTGGGCAGGACGTGGAAGTGGGTGACGCCGGCCTCTGCCAGCTGGCGCAAGTGCGTCACCGGCGCGGAGTCGCTGGCGGCGAATGCCAGATACTTGCCGCGATGGGCTTCGGGGGTGCTGGCGTCGCTGGCGCTGAAGTCGCGGACGTGCCCTTCGTAGATGACGGCCTGCTCCGGCGCCAGCGGCGCGAAATCGACCTCGGCGTCCCAGCCTTCGGGCTTCAAGTCCGCGGCGTCGACATCCACGAACTGGGAGGCGAGCGAGCCGGTGTAGGCGCTTACCGAGTAGGGATCCCGGGCCTCCCGAACCAGCAGCTGGCCTTCGCTCGGGTGATAGGCCGTGACGACGTAGCGGTAGTAGCGCCCGTCCCAGTTGCCGCTGGCGTCGGCGCGGCGCCAGATGCCGGTGTCGGAGTCCAGGCTCATGTCCAAGTCGGCGCTGAACACCAGAGCGCCGTCGGCACGGGTGTCGTACAGCCGCAGCTTCACGTCCTGGGCGGTCGGCGCCCACACCGAGGCGGCGATGCCGCCGTCGGCATAGACGGGGCCGAGCGTCGCTTCGTCGGCATCCGCATCGCCGCCGGTGTAGAGATCGTCCAGCACCGCGGCCAGCTGCAGCTGCGTGCCGAACTGATTGCCATCGGCGTCTTCGCCGACGATCCACAGCTGCTGCGTTAGCAGTTCCTTGACGCGCTCGACGCTCAAGTCCAGCGCGTAGGCCGAGTAGTCCGCCAGGTGCGGCACTCGGGCCGCTTGTTCGGCGACGAGGTCGATGGCCGTCGGCGTCGCCGCCATCTCGCCGCCGACGACCACGCCGCGCACGCTGCCGTCGGCTTGATCTTCGGCTGCGACGTCCAAGGTCGCCGCGGCGGAGGCGTAGAGCTGGACGTTCGTCAGAGCCCTGTCCCAGAGGATCGTGCCGGAGTCGATCCAGTGCGCGGCCTGGTCCTCCACCGCCAAGGGCGGCGGCTCGAACTCCTCGCAGACGTCGTTGATGCAGATGGGCGCCGCCGCCGCTCGCGCCTCGCGCAGCTCGTTCTCCGCCAGGGTGGAGTCCACCACCACCCAGTACATGTTGCGGTAGGGATTGGCGGCGTCTTCCGTGAAGTTGATGCGCAGATCCACGGTCTGCGGCGCACCGGCATCGGCGTGGATGATGAAGTTGCCGCACACCGCGTTCTCTTGCAGTTGCAGCACCCAGTAGGCGCCGTAGATCGGATCGACGGTGCCGTCCAGGTAGTGCGGGTAGTTCGGCGGCGGGCCGTCCGGCCAAGTGGTGCCGCCGCCCTCGTAGCTGTAGTCCACGGCGCCGCCGGCCCCGCGCAGCGTCACCCGCTCGCCATCCCAGCTGCCGGCTTCGCAGCCGTTGTTCCACAGATGCAGCACCCAGCCGCTGAAGTTCTTGTCGCGACGGTTGTAGTAGATCACCGCTTCGTTCGGCCCCGGCACGTACTTGGGCGCTGGCTTGTCGGGCACGATGCAGCGCCCGCCGACCGCCACCTCGGGCGGTTCGCACTGGGGCGCCGGCGGCGCGCCGCACTGGCCGTTGTCCAGCACCACCTGATTGCCGGGGCAAGTGGCGAGCGGCGTCTGATCGCCACCCGGTCCGCCGCCGCAGGCGGCCAGCACGGCGCTGGCGAAGACAACCAAGGCGATGCCGCGCCGGTTGGCGGCTCGAACGGTTTGGCGCATCGGAGGACTCGCTAGAAGCGTCGCGCACGGTCTAACATAGGCCTTACGGAAGCCGCAACGACCGCGGCCATGAATACGATTGCATTCACCGCGACCACGCCGCCGGCAGCGAGCGCCTAGCCGCCATGCCGAGGATCACCTCGCTCGACATCGCCAGACTGGCGGGCGTATCCCAGGCGACGGTTTCCCGGGCGCTGCGGGAAAGCCCGCTGGTGCGGCCCGACACCCGTCGCCGCGTACAGCGCATTGCCAAGGAGCACAACTACAGCGTCGACAGCGCGGCGCGCAATCTGCGTTCCGGGCAGAATTCCACCATCGCCATGCTGGTGCGCGAGGAATCCGGCATGGACAGCGCGATCAACCCGTTCTTCACCTCGCTCCTGGCGAGCGTCACTCGGGCGGCGGCGGAAAACGGCTATGACGTGCTGCTGTCCCTGCAACAGCTGAGCGAGGACTGGATCGCCGACTACGAGACCAGCAACAAGGCCGCCGGCATCGTCCTGCTCGGCTACGGCGGCTACCGCGACTACATTCGCAGAATCGCACTGCTCGACGACGCCCACGTGCTGACCTGGGGGCCGGTGGTCGCCGGACAGCCAGGACACTTCATCGGCTGCGACAATCGCCTCGGCGGCTATCTGGCCACCCGCCACCTGATCGGCCTCGGCCATCGCCGAATCGCCTTCGTCGGCGACACCTCGGACGACTGCCCGGAGTTCCAGGATCGCTACCGTGGCTATGCCGATGCCTTGGCGGAAGCGCGATTGGCGCCGTCCGACGGCTTGCTTGCGGCATCGCCGCCTTCCGCCCACGGCGGTGCCGCGGCGGCGCGGCAACTGCTGCGTGGCGGCTGCCCCTTCAGCGCCGTCTTCTGCGCCAGCGATCTGATCGCCCTCGGCGCCATGCGCACCTTGGAGCAGAGGCGCCTGCGGGTGCCGGCGAACGTCTCCGTAGTGGGCTTCGACGACCTTCCAGCCGTAGCCCACACGCGGCCGGCGCTGACGACGATTCGCCAGGACACGGCACTGGCCGGCACGGCCATCGTTTCCACCCTGCTGCGCCTGATCGCCGGCGAAGCCGCCGAATCGAGGCTGCTGGCGCCGACCTTGGTGGAGCGCGAATCGAGCGCCGCATGTTGAGTGCCTTGCGTCCGGGTGGAGGCGCGGCAGCATGCGCCGGCCCGTCTTCGTCTGCGTCTATAATCGTGGCAAATGTCCTGCGGCCGCCTTGGGAAATCCGCCATGCGAATAGCACGGTTCGTTGCGATCCTCTTCGTCCTCGCAGGAGTTCGGGCGGCAGTGGCGGACGGGAGCGAGGCCGCCAGTCCGCGGTCCGACGCCTCGGCCAAGCCGCAGGCGGACGAAGAGATGATCGTCACCGGGCGGGCGCCGGCGAAGAACCGCGTGCCGCCGATGGAGTATCTGATGCAGGTGTACGACGCTCGGCGGCAAGGGGCGCACCTGTACAAGCGCGGACGCTACGCCGAGGCGTTTCCGTATCTTCTGGTCGCCGCCAAGCGCGGCTTCAAGTTCGCCCAGGCGCGGGTGGGCTTTCTCTACCAGCAGGGGCTCGGCACGCCGCAGAACCCGGAGGCCGCCATCGCCTGGCTCGGCGTCGCCGCTCGCGGCAACACCATGCCGGAGATACGCAATCACTTCAACGCGCTGTGGGCGAAGATCCCGGAGACCTACCGGCCACAGCTGGAGGCCGTCATCGACGTCTACGACAGCAAGTTCGGCGCCAAGGCCAACCGCGTTGCCTGCGACACCAGCCACAAGTCCGGCACCTTCGTAAAGCGCCTGACCTGCCGCTTCATGGACGAGCACCTGTACAGCGACACGGGCGAGACGATCGGCGAAGTCACCGCCACCGAGGTGGCGCTGGTCGGCAACTAGCCGTCGACCGGCGTGCGGTTCGCCGCCTGTTGCAACGGCCTTGTTTTCGCGGCTGTGGCCGGCGCGGCGGCCGCCGAGGTGCGCTTCGTCGATGCCGCGGCGACATCCGGGCTGCGCTTCGTCCACCAAAGCGGCATGGAAGGCCAGTTCTGGACCGTGGAGATCACCGGCGCTGGCGCGGCCATTCTCGACGTCGACGGCGACGGACGCATGGACGTCTGGCTGGTTCAAGGCGGCCCGCTCGGCGACCGCGACGGCGAACGACCGAGCGATCGGTTGTTCCGCAACGTCGGCGCGCCTGGCGAACTGCGCTTCGAAGACGCCACCGCCACGGCCGGGGTGGACGCCACCGGCTACGGCATGGGCATCGCTACGGGCGACATCGACAACGATGGCGATGTCGACGTCTTCCTGGCAAATTTCGGCGCCAATCAGCTGTGGCTGAACGTTGGCGACGGACGCTTTCGCGACGCCACCGCTGGCTCCGGCATCGCCGGCCAGCGCTGGTCGATCTCCGCCAGTTTCGCCGACATCGACGGCGACGGGCTGCTGGACCTCTACGTCGCCAACTATCTGGACTTCAGCATCGAGCGGCACAAGCCCTGCCGCCTGTACTCGTCGCGGCGCACCTACTGCGCCCCCGGCAACTATCCGCGAGCGGCGGATCGTCTGTACCGCAACCTAGGCGCCGGCCGTTTCCAGGACGTCAGCGCCGAGGCCGGCATCGGCGCCGTGGCCCGGGCCGGCATGGGCGTGGTCGCCGACGACTTCGACGGCGACGGCCGAACGGACTTCTACGTCGCCAACGACGCCGACGAGAATCTGCTCTGGCTGAACCGGGGCGGCCGCTTCGTCGACGAGGCGCCGCTGTCGGGCTCGGCGGTCAACGCCTACGGCATTGCGGAAGCGAGCATGGGCGTGGCGGCGGCGGACTTCGATCAGGACGACGACGTCGACTTGTTCATGACCCACGACGTCAAGGAGAGCAACACGCTGTTCGTCAACGACGGCGAGGGCTGGTTTCAGGACCGCACCAGCAGCGCCGGCCTCGCCGCTGGCAGCATGGCCTACACCGGCTTCGGCACCGGCTGGCTGGATGCCGACAACGACGGCGATCTGGACCTGTTCGCCGCCAACGGCGCGGTGAGCATCGTCGAGCGGCAGCGCGACGACGGCCTGCAACCGCCCCTGCGCCAGTTCAATCAGCTTTGGCTGAACGACGGCCGCCGCTATCGACGCGCGGAAGGAGGGCCTGCTTTCGCGCTGCACGACGCCAGCCGAGGCGCGGCCTTCGGCGACCTTGACGACGACGGCGACATCGACATCGTGGTCGCCAGCAACCACGGGCCGGCGCGCTTGTACCGCAACGATTCGACACCCGCGCACTGGCTGGGCGTGACGCTGGCCAACGCCAAGGGCAGCGCCATCGGCAGCATCGCGCGACTGGAAGATGCCAGCAGCCGCAACGGCGAACCTTCCCCGCGCATACGCAAACTGCGCGTGCGCACGGACGGCAGCTACGCCTCTGCGCACGATCCGCGGCTGCTGTTCGGCTTGGGCGGCAGTTCTGCGCCGCGCACCGTCCAAGTGCGCTGGCCCGACGGCGTCGAACAACGCTTCGGGCCCTTGGCCACGGGTCGATACCATGTACTGCGCCGGGGAGCGCCGTGACGAGAGGGCGCGATTCCGTCTCGTTCGGGGGTTGCGGCCGCGCCAGAGCCGTCTTCGCTGTCGCCGTGTTCTTCGCTGCTCCAATCGGATTTGCCGCGGCAACATCCACCGAAACCCAAGCGGTGCCGGAAGGCACGTCCGCCACCGTTATCGAAACGCTGCGCCAAGCCAAAGAAACGCTGCAGCAAAGCCTGCCGAACCTGCCCTCGGCGGAAGGTCGCGCCGATGCCTGGGGCAGTCTGGCCATGCTCTACCACGCCCAGGACATGCTCGACGAAGCCGAACGGGCCTATCGCCAGTCCCTGACCGAGGCGTCGAAGGTGCGCTGGCGCTATCTGCTGGCGGTGACGCTGACGGACCGGGGCAACACCCCCGAGGCAATCGGCGAATATCGACGTCTGCTGGCGGACACCGAAGGCGAGCACCCGCTTGCTTCCTATCGGCTTGGATTGCTGCTGTTGCTGGAAGGCGACCACCAAGCCGCGCAGGCGGCGCTGCAAGACGCGCGCCAGCACATGCCGGAAACCGCCGCCGTGCTGGCCGCCCTCGCCGATGCCGCCGTCGCCGGGGGAGACTGGAAGGCGGCGTTGCCGCTGTTGGAGCAGGCCGCGGAACTGGCACCCACCGCCGGCCGCATCGCCTACAAGCTGGCCCTCGCGCACCGGCAGCTGGGCAACTTGGAAAAAGCCAGACGCTGGCTGTCGCGGCGCAACGCCACGGCGGCGCCGGTGGACGACCCGCTGCTGCTGGAAGTCGCCGAGCGCAGCCTGAGCCCCAAGTTCTTCATCAAGGCCGGCGAGCGGGCGTGGCTGCGCGGCGAACGCGAGGATGCGCTGGCCGCTTGGCGCAACGCGGCAGAGCTGGCACCGGACGACGCCAATGCTGGCCTGGTCTACGCCCATGCCCTTGGCCAGCTGGGCGAGCACGCCGCCGCAGCCCGGGAAGCCCGCCGGGTTCTGGCCAAGCATCCCAACTCCGCGCGTGGCTGGTACGTTCTGGCGCTGCAGCTGCGCCACGACGCGGGACTCGACGAGGCCATCGACGCGGCGGAGCGTTCGCTTCGCCTGATGGCGCAGGGTAGCGAGGCCGATGCCACCGAGCAGCCGTTCGGCGACGAAGGCCGGGGCGACGCGACGGCTCGCACCCTCTTGGCAGCGCTGTGGATGCGCACCAAGCGCTTCGACCGCGCAGCCGAGGAATACCGAACGCTGGCGGATCGCCATCCCGAGGCGGCCTACTACCGCTATTGGCTGGGCATTGCCAACCTGGGTGCCGGCGACTGCGCTGGCGGGCGCAAGGCGCTTGTGCAGGCGCTTCGGCTGCAAGGCAATTGGGGGCAGGCGCACATTGCGCTGGCCCGCGCCGATGCGCTGTGCGGCAGCGACGCGCTGCGCCAGGGCGCTTGGCAACGGGCCAAGGGGCTATTGGCAGCTCAAGACAACGTCGATACGCGCCTTACTTTGGCGTTCGCGGAACTGGGGCTGGGCCGCTTCGACCAAGCGCGCCGCTTGGCCACTGCCGAGCAACCCCACGCCGACGCGGCGCTCATCCTTGATGCGCTGGCGGCCGAGGCGGTTCCGCTGACGCCCTTCGCCAGCACTTCCACTTGGTGGCTGCCGGAAGAAGCGCAGCCAGCGGTGCAACCTCGCTAACCCAAGGCATGTGGCTTGCGAGCAAAGGCCGCGCAAGCCACAGCCCCGGGCTATACAGCGTGAAGCCGACGATTGAGCCAACGGAACGCCACTACGGTCACGTAGAGGTTCGCGGCAACGAAAATCGGGCCGAACACGATCACTGTCGCCAGCGTTTCAGGAAACAGCAGGCCCACTGCTCCAACCGCGAACGAAGCTGCGCTTCCGGCCATGACGGCCAGCCAAAATGCCAGCAACAACCGTACTCCACGCATTCCGTTACCTTTGCTATTCGTCGTCGTTGGGGCAGTTCTAGGCCGACCAGTCCTCGAAGTCAAGCAGCCGCGCTACCGCGCAGGCCGTTGGCCGGTGCCTTCGCGCAGAGTGACCGTCTGGCCGCTGGCGAAGTCGCCGAACGACTCGACCGTGCCCGACACCCAGCGCACCTGCACGTCGCCAACACCTGTTGCGGCGCCCAGGCCGAAGTGCGGGCGCGGATCGCTGGAGGCAAGGTAGCTGCCTTCCGGGTTCACTTCCCGGCTGCGGCGCTCGCCGTCGACCATCGCCGAAACGACGGCGCCGTAGGCGTCGATGCCGCCACCGGCAAGCAGCCGAAATCGAATCCAGTTGCCGCGATCGGGAACGCGATTCAACAGCAGATAGGGGCTGGCGTCTCGATTGGCCACCAAGAGGTCTAGGCCGCCGTCGTTGTCGACGTCGCCGACCGCCACGGCGCGGCTGGTGTGGACCAGCGGCGCAGCGACTCCGCCGCCGGGCAGTTCCTCGAATCGGCCATCGGCGGTGCCGCGAAAGAGCACGTTGGGCTGGGCGTAGGCATCCTGGCGCGGTTTCGGCGCCTCGCCCGGCGCAACGCGCCCATTGGCCTGATACAGGTCCAGATGGCCGTCGTTGTCGAAGTCCGCTAGCACCACCCCGAACCGGGTGTAGCGGCGGCTGGTGGTGCTCAAGCCGACGGACACCGTGGCGTCCTCGAACCACTCGCCGGCGTTGCGAAAGAACGAGTCCGTCTGGCCGCGCAGGTTCACTACCAGGAGGTCGGCGTCGCCGTCGGCGTCGACGTCGCCCGTCGCCACGCCCATGCCGGCCTTGGCGACGCCGTTCTCGTCCACGGCGCAGCCGCGGAACGCGGCTTCCTCCAGGAAACGAAAGTCCCCCGTGTTCATCCACAGCTGGTTGACCGTCATGTCGTTGGCGACGAACAGGTCGATGCGCCCGTCGCCGTTGAAGTCCGCGGCCGTGGCGCCAAGGCCGTTGCCGAAGGCGAGGCCAAGACCGGCCGCGGCGGTCACGTCGGTGAAGGTGCCGTCGCCGTCGTTGCGGAACAGCTTGTCCTGTGCCGGGGCGTTGTAGTTCTGCGGCGGACAGTAGGTGATCACGCCATCCTGATAGCACTCCATCTCCACCGCCACGCGCCAGCGAACGTAGTTGACGACGAACAGGTCCAGATCGCCGTCGGCGTCAATGTCCGAAAAGACCGCCGCGGTGCCCAAGCCCGGGTCGGCGACCCCCGCTTGCGCGGCGACGTTCTCGAAACGGCCTTCGCCGTCGTTGCGCAGCAGCGCATTGGCGTCGCTGTTGGTGACGTAGAGGTCGATGTCGCCGTCGCCGTCGTAGTCGCCGGCCGCGGCGCCGAGGCCGTAGCCCCGGTCTTCGGCACCCGAGCCCTGCGCTGCCCGGAAGCGGCCTGCGCCATCGTTGACGTAGAGCCGGTTGCCGTGTTCCGTGCTCGAGTGCAAGCTGCCGCCCTGCACTAGGTAGGCGTCCAAGTCGCCGTCGTCGTCGATGTCGGCCAGCACGGCGCCGCCGTTGACGGCCTCCGGCAGCAGGTGTACGCCGTCATGGCCGGTGCGATGCAGGAAGTCGATGCCCCGGTCTGCGGCTTGCTCCTCGAACCAGGGCTCTGCGCCGGCGGACGCATTGGAGGCAGTGGGATGCGAGCAACCCGCCAGCGGGAACGCCGCCGCAAACAACCACAGCGGGCGCCAGGACCAGCGCACCGCCGGCCCGGCCGAACAAGGACGGAAGACGCGGCGCTTCACGACCGGTCGACGCCGGCGGCCGCGTGAAGCGCCGCCACGCGGCGCCTGGCAGCGGCCGTTTCCGCTCGATGCGTGTCCAGCCGCTCCGCCCAGTCGAGTGCGTCGTCGGCTTCTGCGAAGCGCCCCGCTTCGGCCAGGCTGCGCGCCAAGCGTACGTACGCCGTGGTCAAGGACGGATCGCGCTCGGCGGCGTCCTGGAAGTGGGCGATCGACTGCGCCCAGCGTCCTCGCGCTCCTTCGATCATGCCGCTGGCCTCGGCAAGCTGCGCGGCGTTTCGAGCGCCGTGCTCGATGGCGGCGGCAAACGCAGCCAGCGCGTCGTCCGGGCGATCCTGTCCGGCGCGCAGGTGGCCAAGCTCCTCGAAGGCGGCGGAGTCCGCAGGATTCAAGCGCAGCGCCTGCTGCAAGTGCCGTTCCGCAGCCGGCACGTCGCCAGTGCGCCGGTAGAGGCGAGCCAGGTTGAAGTGGAAGTGGCGGTCCTCCGGGTGTCTGTCGATCCCTTGGCGCATGACTTCCAGGGCGCGTTCCAGGTCGCCCATGTTCATGTAGGCGCGCCCGAGGCTGCCGAGCAGCGCGGCATCGTCCTCGTGGCGCGCCAGCCAAGGTTCCAGC
Source organism: Candidatus Azotimanducaceae bacterium (assembly GCA_965199875.1). Taxonomy (GTDB): domain Bacteria; phylum Pseudomonadota; class Gammaproteobacteria; order Pseudomonadales; family Azotimanducaceae; genus VXYL01. The sequence continues at coordinate 3,294,308 of OZ241346.1, forward strand.
ATCTTCAACGCCTCTTCGTTCCGCCCCGAGCGCAGCAGCTTTTGCGCATGCACCAGCTGGCCGCGATAGCCGACGATGTAGGCGGTCTTTTCGCTCTGCGCGGGATCGCGCCACTGCAGCGGCGTCGCCGACCGGCCGCGCGCAAAGGCGATGCGAGCGTCTTCTGCTCGGCCCAGCTGCCGGTAGGCGCGCCCCAGCATGCGATAGAGGTGGGGGTGCCCCAAGGCCGCGTTGGCCGGTTCCAGCAACGCCGCCGCTCGCTGCGGTTCGCCGCGCCGCGACGCCACCTGCGCGAGGCCAGCCACCGCCGGCGAACCCGCGCCCAGCTGGTCGGCGCGCCGGTAGGCGCGTTCCGCTTCGTCGAGGTGGCCTTCGTCGAGCAGCCAGGCGCCGCGCCACAGCCACGCGGGGACGTACTCCGGGTCGATGGCGAGCGCCCGGTCGAGAGACGCGAGCGCCGCGTCGAGGCTGCCCTTCTTGGCCAACAGCAACGCCGCGAAGTAGGGGTAGGAAAAGTCGTCAGGGGCCAGCGCTTGAGCTTGGGCGTAGCTGGCAAGGGCGGCGTCCGGGAAGCCGTTGACTTCGTAGGCCATGGCCAGTCGGCCACGCATCGACGACGAGCGGGGGGCGGCTCTGGCAGTGGCAAGGAAACGCTGCAACTGTTCGGCAACGTCGGCCTCCGCCTGGCTCGTGTCCACGGCGACGGGCGCGTCGATCGCGGGGGCCGTCGCTTCGCCGCAGCCCGCCGTCAGCGCGTAGAGCGCAAGCAGAGTCGAAGCGCTGGCGCAATGGACGAAGCACCGGCCCGTCGCAGCCCAAGGCATTGGGCCGACACGCGCCCGTTGGCGGTCGAACACTGCCTCTAGTCGCGCTCGCCGGGTTGGGAGGCGCCGAGCAGCACGCATTTGCGGCGCGTATCGGCGCTCACTTCCAAGTGCTCGCAACGCAGTCGCGTGCCGGTGACGGTACCCCGGGAAGGGCCGGAAATGCGAAAACGCCGGGCGAACAGGGAAGACGCGCGCACGACGTCGACGCGATCGCCCACTTTCAGGTGGCTTTGGCCAGCGCGATCGGTCTCGAACACCAGCTCGCCGTCAAGTGCTATCAGCTGGCGGTTGTGCAGCAGTTCGCGCTGCGCCGTCACTCGCGCCGAAAAACGCCGGGGAATCTGCAAGACGGTGCGTTCCACCGTGCGCTTGTCCACCGATTCGCCGTCCCACTCCGGACGCTTCGGGGAGTCCGCAGGCACGGCCGACCGGGTTGGCGTATCGGTCTCGGCAGTCTCGGCAGACGCAGCTGCCGTGTCGTTCGCGGCTCGCGGAGGTTGCGACGTTGGCGCCGCCTCTTGTCCTGTGCGGGCATCGGACGCGGCTTCGGCGTCTTCGCCGACCGACGCATCCTCGACGTCTTCTCCAGCGACGGCGCGAAAGCACTCCTGGCGACGAACTTCGTCGTCGATCGTGGCGCAGGCGCGTAGCGCCCAGCAACGGGTCTGCTCCGGCTTCGGCAGCGCCTCGCATCCGTTCGCCGGGGCCGACGCCGCGGCGGCCTGCATCGCCCCGCTGCCGGCCAGCGCAGCGAACGCAAGCGCCAGACAAAAAGAAGCCCGGCTGCGGCAGTGCCGTCGCCGGGCTTCGACCATCACCAGTGCTTCCCGGGTTTAGAAGCCGATCGACATTCGGACAAAGCCAATGCGACCCATGATGTTGTCCACATAGGTCTCGTGGCCAACGCCCGAAGGTATCGGGTCCGGGTAGGTGTTGAAGATGTTTCGCACCGCCACGTTGACCGACATGTAGCCGAGGCCCATGACGTCCGGCCGGACGTAGGTGTAGCTCAGGTCCCAGTAGTGCTGCGAGTCGATGCCGCAGTACGGATTGCGGTCCTGGTCGGCGCATGCGGTGTCTTCGGTCAGTTCCGCGTTGGGCAGCCCGTTGATGTTGCCGCCGAAGTTGATGGCGCCGGGGATGTCGTAGATCTCGTCCCAGGCGCGCAGGTTGTCGGTCAGCGAATCGTGCCAGCGGACGCGCAGCTGGGCGACGTGGTTGCCGCGGAACCAGCGCAGCGACGTGTCGACGCGCCACTCCGGCGTGGGCGGCAGAGCGGTGTAGAGGCTCGCTCCGGGCAGCCAGCCGGCGTTGTTGTTGCGGTTGCCGACGCCGTCGATCTCGATGTTCTGGAAGACGTGGCCGCTGCCTTGCCGCCAGCGCGTCAGGCTCATCTCGAGAATCTGCGTGGCGCTGAAGGCCCACTCGAAACTGCCGTAGTCGCCGCCGACGAAGGGCAGCTGATCGAAGCGGTAGCGCGCTGCGTAGATCATCGTCGTCGTGGTCTGCGACCCCTGGTTCAGCCACGGGTTGCCCACTTCCAGAAGACGCAGCCCGTCTTCGCCGCCGCGGGTCAGCACCGCCCCGCCAATCCCGCTCTCGCGGGTTGCGACCCACTCCTTGGCGGCCGCCAGACGGCACGCCAGTTCCTGCTCCACCGCGCCGGAGTAGCCGGGCGAACCGCTCATGCGGAACTCGCCGGGGGTGATGATGTTCTCGCCCGCCGCGATGGCCGCGTTGTTGTCGTAGTCCAGCAGCGTGCCAGGACACCGCGACTCGACGAACGGCCGGAAGCCGATCTCGTTGATGCCGACGTTGGCCGCGGAACCGAGCCTCTCCACCCGGCCGCTGAACTCCACGGTGGTGTAGTCGACGTCGAAGGTGAGGTCGCCACCGAGGAATCGCAGCGAGACGCCGGCGTTCCACAGGTCGGACTCCTCGGCACCCAGCGACGCGTTGCGGGTGTCCGGCGTCAGCACGTTCGGCACGCCACCGCCCTGCGGCACGTCGGCGCAGGTTTCAAGCTCTGGCATGAAGTCGCAGATGTAGTCGCGCACGGTGCCGAAGGCGTTGGGGTTCTGCGTGGTTTGGAACAGCTGGAACATGCCCGGCAACACGAACCCCTGGGTCAGGCTGCCGCGGAAGGCAAGCCAGTCGACCGGCGCGTAGCGCACCGCGAACTTCGGGATGGTGGTGTCGAACTGGGCCGTGTCGCCGCCGGAGATGATGGTGCCGCGACCCTCGAACTGGGCGAAGCGCACCGCCGTCTGCACTTCCATGTCGCCCCACTTGGGATGCGAAATCAGCGGCAGCTGCAGTTCCACGAAGATGGCTTGCGTCTCTTCTTCCGTGTACTGGAAGTCGGTACGCGCCGAGCCTAGGCCGGAAGCGCCCAGCTGGTTGGGGCGGTATTCCTCGCTCTCGATCCGCCAATGCACGCCAGCGGCGAAACCCACCGGCGCATCGTTGTACCAGAGGCTGAACAGGCTGTTGTTCGAGATGGTGGCATCGACGATGTACATGCCCAGGTTGCGCTGGTCGTGGCGCAGCAACACGCCGGCGTTGCGGTGTTCAAGCTCGGTATTGGCCGCTGGATCGTCCGCGTCGCGCCAGGCCGGCAGGATCTGGCCGTCTTCGTCGCTGTCCAGCCACGCGGTGCTGAACGGGTTCCAGCACTGGTCGGCGAACTGGCCGCCTTGGCAGCGCATGGAAGCCACCGCCCAAGGCCACACCGGTTCCGCGTAGTCCTCCTCGCGCTTGCTGGTGGCCCAGATCCAGTCCAGGTCGACGATCCACTCGGTATCCGGTATGCCGATCTCGGTGCCAAGGCGAATGCGCAGATTGTCGATCTGCCGCCGCCGGCTGTAGGTCATGTCGTCGTTCAGCCAGTCGATGGTGTTGCCGTAGGGCTGCTTGGGGCTGATGGTCAGATCCATCAGCTTGACGTCCTCGAACAGGCGGACGGTGTTCGGCGTGTCCGGGTCGAAGCGGTCGGGAACGCCGTCGCCGTCGGCGTCGGCCCAGCTGTCCAGTTCGCCGTCGCCATCGGCGTCGGCAAAGGCTGCCGGCAGCACCACCCGGTACTCGGGTCGGCGCTGGGCGTCTGGATCGGCCACGCCGTCGCCGTCCGCGTCGCGGTCGGGAATGCCGTCGCCGTTCTCATCCTGGGCGAACAGCAGGTACTCGCCTGGCTCCTCCAGATAGTCGTAGCGGCCGTTGCCGTTGGCATCCCAATAGTCCAGCACGTTCGCCGTGTTCCACGCCGGGTTCCAACCGCCAGTGCCAGAGCCGTCGGCGAAAGCACGGTAGGGATTGCCCGGATTGGAGCCGACGACGACCGGCACGTTGTTGCCGTAGAGGCTGCGACCGTCCCACTCGTCCAGATTGCCGGGAATGTCGCGGGTGTTGTAGTCCAGGGACGACGCGACGATTTCGCCGCGGACCTTCACGTAGTCGTTCAGTTCGTGCTGGAAGTAGGCCATGCCGTTCTGCTGATCGCGTTCCTCGCGGATGTCCTGCCAGTCTCCCAGCGACTGGCGGCAGTCGTCGCGGTTGCCCGACCAGTCGCCCTCGGAGCCTTCCCAGCGGGACAGACCGCGCAAGTCGCCGGTCATGTAGCCGTTCAGGAAGTTGCCCGGCTTGTTGAAGTCCGCATAGCCGAGGCCGGCTTCCGGCCTGGTCTTGTCGAAGGTCAGGTTCGGGTTGTCGCCGTTGGGATCAACGGCGGAAAGCTGGGGAATGTCGTCGTGGCCGGCGCCGAACGGATAGCCGCAGCCGGGATCTGCCGCGCGCCGCGCCGCCACGCGCCCCTGGTTGTCGCCGGTGGGCGAGCCGCCGTCGTTGAACCACTGCCCCTCGATCTGATGCCAGTTGGCGCCGCGGTAGGGCACCAGGTCGCCGGTGGCGCTGCGAATCGGCACCGACCAGTCCCCGGGGTTGCCGCGTCCGGTGTCGTTGTAGGTGGGCAGGTACTGGCCGGTCCAGTTGGCGGAACTGACGATGTAGTCCGGCCGGTCGGTGAGCTTCATCCTGTCCTGATCGCGGATCTCCAATGCGAACACCAGGCTGGTGCGTTCGCCCTGCGCCCCGGCGAGCACGCCAAGGCGACGGTTGGGAGCGCCGTTCTCGAGCGGCTGCTCGAACTCGTAGTTGACCAGCAGACCCTCGAAATCCTTGCGCGGCACGAGGTTGATGACGCCGGACACGGCCTCCGATCCGTACAACGCCGAGGCGCCGTCGAGCACGGTGTCGACGCGGCCGATGGCGATGCCCGGATACAGGTTGGTGAGGTCGGTTCCGGCGCGGCGCGTCCACCAGCTGTAGCCGGTGACGTTGGCCGGCACGCGGTGGCCGTCCATCATGGTCATCGTGGCGCGGGTTCCGAGGCCCCGCAGGTTGGCCCAGACCTCGCCTCCCTGCTGCCAGTTCTGGTCGTCGCCGCCGCCGAACTCGAACGGCGCCGAGTAGGCGTTGACGCCCACCTGGAAGGTCTGGTCGAAGATGATGTCGCCGAGGTCCGGCGTGCCTGCCAGTTCCAGATCCACCTCGTCCAAGGTGGCCATCGGCGATGGCAGGTCGAAGTTGTCGCGTCGAATGAACGATCCGGTCACGATCATTTCTTCGACTTGCTGCTCTTCCTCCTCGTCCTCAGAAACTTCCGTTTCGTCTTCGTCCGTTTCGTCGTCGGCGTCGCCTTGAGCGGCGTAGAGCGCTCCGTTGCCAAACAACAGGACGAGTGCTGCGAGGAACGGCAGCAGCCGTTGCAGTGCGGTAATCGCCATAGCTATGCCCTCTTCGGCTGGTCTCAGTCTCGTCAGTCAGTGTCCCCCACTGGTCGCCGAACTATGCATCCACGCGGTCGGCGAAGTCAACCTCTGCCGCGAACGCGGTCGAACGCCACCCTTGGCGGCCAGACGCTCCTTTCGAGCGCGCCCTGATCGTCCGTGGTGCGTCCGACTGCCGCCGCAGGCTGGCGGCGCCCGCGGTCAGGCGCTTGCGGCGCGTCGCAGCCGGGCCGCGAAGTCCGCCGCGTCCTCGCAGTGCAAGGCGGCGTCCGCGGCAGCCTCCACGCTTGCGGCCGCGAAGCCCGGCACTTGCAGCGGAAAGTTCCCGGCGACCGCGATGCCGCGCGACTGCAACTGTCGGCGAACAAAGCGGGCACGACGTTCCAGCTCCTCCGCCAGCAACTCTTCGCGCAGGCGATTTCGCTGCGAGCGCAGCAGTGGATCGTCGTCCGGCCCGGTGCCTTCGCGCTGGCCAAGGGCGGCGCCGATGCGCTCCAGCACGGCGACCGTGGCCTCGGACAAACGCGGCTCGTTCAACGCCGTGTGGATTTCGGCCGCGCTCCAACTCGGCATGGCTTGGCTCTCGGCCACCGCAGCGTAGCCGTCGCCAGTCAGGACGTAGATGGTGGCGCCGCGTCTGGCGCGGGGCCTCGGCGCTTCATCCGGGACGTCCACCCACACCTCCGGGAAGCCCCAGTCCTGGTAGAGCTTGAGCTTGTGGCGGCGCACGTCCGTGCTGCGGTCCACTTCCAGCACGACGTCCGGATAGTGGTTGTCGCCGACCACCATGGCCGAGCGGCCGACGAGGTTGGCCCGTTCGGGATGCAGGTACAGGGACTGATCGGCCTGCATGATCCGCCTTGGACGTCCGTCCGCGCCGAGCACGGCCATGTCCATCGAACCGTAGCAGCGGATGGGCTTGCCGCGAACCTCGGCGATGCGCTCCACCAGCGCCGCGAGGAGCTGCGACGGCAGCTCGTGGAAGGGGCTCGGCTCGCGCACCATGAGCGCCGTTTCGCTGGCGCGATCCCACACCTCGTAGCGGCCTTCGTAGTCGCGCACTTCACTGGCCGGCAGGCGAAAGCGCCTGTAGGCGTCGTCGGCGTGAAGCTCGGCCAGCAGCGGATCCGGCGAGGATCGAAACGGCCGGCTCTTGTCTGCCGTCGAGCGGGACGACGCGGTGCGCCGCGCCCTCGCCGCCTTTGGGTGATGGGTGGTCCGTGGAGACATGCTTTGAAGCTCCGTCTGGTTTTCGACCACGCTACCGCTTCAGGACGTTTGTTTGCAACTTTCTTTAATACAAATCAATAGGATAGTACACATATGTACGAGTTTGACGGCCCCTGGCCAGCGGCGGGCGCTCATCCGATCGGCGCACCGTCCGCAATCCGCGGGGCACACTCGATCGTGCCGAGAGTAAGGCTGTGCCGGCTCAGATGGACTCGGCACTGCGTCGGGCGCCCCGCGATGCGCTATGCTCACCGGCACGCAAGGCGTCGGCTGGACCGTCCCGCTGCCGGAACGCGGCCGCCTGCCGCTCGATCAAGGGAGATGCATGGACATACACGGCTTCTGCGACGACCGTTTCGCCAAGGTGCGCGACGCCTTCGAGCGGAACTTCAGCGAATACGGCGATGTCGGCGCCACCTTCGCGGCCACGGTCGAGGGCGAGTTCGTGGTGGACCTGTGGGCCGGCCACGCCGACAAGCAGCGCACGCGGCCGTGGCAGGAGGACACCGTCGTCAACGTCTACTCCACCACCAAGACCATGTCGTTCCTGTGCGCCTTCGTGCTCGCCGACCGCGGCGTCCTGGACTTCAACGCCAAAGTGGCGGACTACTGGCCGGAATACGGGCAGAACGGCAAGCAGGACACCGAAGTTCGCCACTTCATGAGCCACAGCGCCGGCGTGCCCGGCTTCGACCCGCCGCTCGACAGCGCCCAGCAGCTCTACGACTGGGACGCCTGCGTGAACAACCTGGCGGCGCAGCAGCCCTGGTGGACGCCGGGCGCCAAGAGCGGCTATCACGCCATCACCCAGGGCTACTTGATCGGCGAAGTCGTGCGGCGCATCGACGGCCGCTCCATCGGCGCCTTCTTCCGCGAGGAAGTCGCCAGGCCGCTGGGGGCGGACTTCCACATCGGCCTGGACGCCGCGGACTTCAGCCGCGTGGCCGAGATGATTCCCGACGAGCCGGCGGACGACGGCGCCTTCGCCGGGCTGGACCCCGGGTCGATCCCGGCGCGAGTCTTCGCCAGCGCGCCAGCGGGCACGGAACACGTCAACACCGACGCATGGCGGTCGGCGGAAATCCCCGCTGCCGGAGGCCACGGCAACGCCCGCGCCGTGGTTCGGGCGCAGACGCCGCTGGCCAACGACGGCAAGGCGTTCGGCGTGCAGCTGCTGTCGCCGGCGGCCAGCAAGCTGATGTTGCAGGAACAGACCGACGGCGCCGACGCGGTGCTGATGCTGCCGGTGCGCTTCGGCCTCGGCTACGCGTTCCCCAGCGAGCAGATGCCCATGTCGCCCAACGAAACTGCAATGTTCTGGGGCGGCGCCGGCGGCTCCACCATCGTCGTCGATCAGCCCGCACGCGTCTGCCTTTCCTACGTGATGAACCAGATGCGCGCGTCCATCGTCGGCGACCGGCGAGGCGGCAGCCTCGGCAAGTCGTTCTACGAGTGCCTGGCGTGAAGCCCGACGCGCGGGCAACCGGCGTCGCGCAGTACGACTACATCGTCGTCGGCGCCGGCTCCGCCGGCTGCGTGCTGGCCAATCGCCTGAGCGACAATCCGCGCAACTCGGTGCTGCTGCTGGAAGCTGGCGGACGCGACTGGAGCCCGCTCATCCACGTCCCGGTGGGCTTCTGGAAGATGATCGACCGGCCCAGCGTGAACTGGTGCTTCGAGACGACTCCCGAGGAGAACACCAACAACCGCAGGATTCCCATTCCGCGTGGCAAAGTGCTCGGCGGCTCCAGTTCCATCAACGGCATGCTGTACGTGCGCGGCCAGGCGCTGGACTACGACACCTGGGCGCAGCTCGGCAACGGCGGCTGGTCCTTCGAGGACGTGCTGCCCTTCTTCAAGCGCTCCGAGCGTTTCGAGCGCGGCGGCGACGAGTTGCGCGGCGGCGAGGGCGAACTCAACGTCGCCGACATGGTGGAGGGCCATCCCATCCTCGACGCCTGGGTCGCCGCTGGCGAAGAGGCTGGCTTTCCGCGCAATGCCGACTACAACGGCGCCTCCCAGGAAGGCTTCGGCATCTACCAGGTGACCCAGCGCAACGGTCGCCGCTTCAGCACCGCCAGGGCGTTTCTGGACCCGGCGCGTTCGCGGCGCAACCTGACCATCGCCACCCGGGCGCTTGCCGAGCGGGTGGCTTTCGAGGACGGGCGCGCCAGCGGCGTCTGCTACCGCCAAGGCGGCGAAACCGTCCATGCCACGGCGAACAAGGAAGTCGTCCTCGCCGCCGGCGCCGTGCAGTCGCCGCAACTGCTGGAGCTTTCCGGCGTCGGCCAGGCCGAGCGGTTGCGGAAGTGCGGCATCGAGGTGGTTCACCATCTGCCCGGGGTCGGCGAAAACTACCGCGACCACTACTCCAGTTCCGTCGCCTGGCGCGTCAAAGGCGCCACCACGCTGAACGAGGCCACCCGGGGCATCCGCTTCGCCTGGGAAACCATGAAGTACGCGGTCGCCAGGCGCGGCGCGCTCACCTACACCGCCGGCATCGCCCACGGCTTCGTGCGCACGCGGCGCGAGCTCGAAACCCCCGACGTGCAGTTCCACTTCGCCCACGCGAGCTACGCCCGGGGCAGAAGGCGCGGCCAGCTGGAAAGGGAACCCGGCATGACCTGCTCGGTGTGCCAGCTGCGCCCGGAGAGCACCGGCTCGATCCACATCGACAGCGCCGACCCGGCCGCGCCGCCGGCCATCAAGCCGAACTTCCTCTCGGCGATGATCGACCGCGCCGCGCTGGTGGAAGGCATGCGCATCGCCCGCCGCCTCGGCGAGTCGCCCGCCCTCAAGCGCTACGCGCAGCGCGAACTCTACCCCGGCGACGGCGTGCAGACGGACGACGAGATGCTCGACTTCTGCCGGCGCACCGGCGCCACCGTGTTCCACCCGGTCGGCACCTGCAAGATGGGCAGCGACGCCAACGCCGTGGTGGACGAACGGCTGCGCGTACACGGCCTGCGCGGACTGCGCGTCGTCGACGCCTCGATCATGCCAACGCTGGTTTCCGGCAACACCAACGCGCCCGCGATCATGATCGGCGAGAAGGGCGCGGCCATGCTGCTCGAAGACAACGCTTGAGTGCTGGCCGGCTCCGGTGCCGGGCCGCCACCGAGGTCGACCGCCCGCCCATTGAAGGTGGAAACGGACCTGGCGACCTGTCGAAAAGACGCGAAAAGCGTGTGAAAAATTGTTGCAGATTCGTTAAGGTTCGCCGCAAAGCCGCTGCACTTGAAGTGCGGCAGTGCTTCACAGGGGACAACCAAAGGGGGTTATCACCATGCGACTCTCGAAGTGCATCGTTTCGCTGGAGCGTGCCGGGAAGGTCGTCGAAACGGACCTTGCCCAACCGACCTTGCTGCTCGCAGCAGTCCTGTCTTTCATCTGCTTGATCGCCACGCCGACGCTGGCGCAAGAAACCGAAGCCGAAGCCGAAGCCGCTGCCGAAGCAGCGGAAGAGGAGCAAACCGAAGAGGAAGCGCCGCAGTCGGCCTTGGCGCAAGCCGAGCTGGCCGGCGTCGAAGAGGTCGTCGTGACCGGATCGCGCATCCGCCGCAGCACCTACACCAGCATCACGCCGTTGCAGATCATCAGCGCCGACGTCAAGCGCGAGGCCGGTCTCATCGACGCCGGCAAGATTCTGCAAGAGACCAGCACCGCGTCCGGCGTGCAGTTCGACTTGTCGTTCAACGGCTTCGTGCTCGACGACGGGCCGGGCTCCACCACGGCGAATCTGCGCGGCCTTGGCGCACATCGAACGCTGGTGCTGCTCAATGGCCGCCGCATCGCCCCCACGGGCGTGGAAGGGGCGCCGTCGTCGCCGAATCTCAGCATCGTGCCGGGCCTCCTGGTGCAGCAGTACGACCAGCTGCTGGACGGCGCTTCGTCCATCTACGGTTCCGATGCCGTCGCCGGGGTCATCAACGCCATCCTGCGCAAGGACTTCGACGGCTTCACCCTGGAAGCGTCGCCGAGCCATCCGCACCACGGCGCCGGCGCCGAGCAGGCGTTCGGCGTGTCCTGGGGGCGCAACTGGGACAGGGGCTTCATCGGCTTCGGCGCGCAGCACCGGGACGTCGACCCGGTCACCTTGGCCGACCGGCCTTGGACGGCCGGCTGCAACCGCCACTACGAAGTCGACCAGGCGGGTAGGATCAGGAATCGCGACTTGCGCTACACGGCTCTGTACGGCATGGAGTGGGACGACTGCACCGTAGGCTCCTTGATCGGCCGCACCATCGTACCGAGGGCGGGCAGCATCTACTACACGCCGGGCTATACCAACGGCGGCTGGCCGGACTTCTCCGAGTCGGGCGCCAGCTGGGTGGCCGGCACGTTCGGCATCGACGGCGACCTCGACGGCCGGACGGACGTCACCTTTCGGGACTACAGCCTGAACGGACGCGAGCAGTTCGCGCACTTGTTCTCGCCGTTCCGCTCCACCACGGCGATGCTCTACGGCGAATACACCCTCGAGGGCGAGGCGAATCTGACGCCCTACTTCGAGCTGCTCTACGGCACCTCGGCCTACAACCAGAACTCCGGCGCTGGCCAGATCTTCCCGTGGGTACCGGCGCTGAACCCCTACAACATCTGCAATCCCGAAGAGCGGGGCGTGGACTGCGGCCTGGCGCAGGACGCGATGTACGCCAACCCTGGCTACATCGCCGGGTTCAACGGCCTCTACGGTGGCCTGTGCGCGCGGTTCGGCATCCCCGCGACCGCCTGCGGACCGCACGCCTTCGGCTTGTCGGTAGGACCGCTCGGGCCGCAACGGACGCTGCCCGTCGTCTCGGTGCGCGGCGATCGCAACACGGTCGACGCCGACAACAGCTGGCAGCGCGCCGTGCTCGGGCTGAGCGGCGACGTGCCGTTCCTGAACGTCGGCAGCCTGTCGGACTGGACGTTCGATCTGTCGTTCAGCCGCTCGCACTCCGACTCTTCGGCGCAACGCATCGGCGTCCGCAGAGATCGGCTGGATCTGGCGCTTGGCTACTACTCGATGAACTGGAATCCCTGCGAAAGAAACCTCAGCCCGGAAGTCCGCGAGAGCCGCAACAATTCGCTGGACAATCCGCTGGATCCGATCATCGCCGCGGATGCCGAGCCGGGGTGCGTGCCGGTGAACATGTACGCGCCATCGCTCTATCCCCTGATCGGCGACTTCGGCACCCAGGCCGAGCGCGACTACGTGTTCGGCACCCGCAACTTCGACACCCAGTACACGCAGAGCCTGTTCACGCTGTACTTCACAGGCAACCTGTTCCCGCTGCCGGCGGGCGACGTCGCCGGCGGCGTCGGCGTGGAGTACCGCACGGACGAGATCGCGTCGATTCCAGACCAAGTCGCTCGCGAAGGGCTGTTCTGGGGATTCTTCGCCGATGGCGGCGCCGAGGGCGAGAAGTACACCCGGGAGTTCTTCGGCGAGATCGAGGCGCCGGTGCTGGGCGGCAAGCGGGGTGTCGAAGAACTCACCGTCAATCTGTCCGCGCGCTACACGGACGACGAGTTCTACGGCGGCGCTTGGACCGGCGCGGCCAAGATCGGCTGGCGGCCGATCGAGTCGCTGCTGGTGCGCGGCACCTTCGGCACGTCCTATCGGGCGCCGAACCTGCGCGAACTGTTCCTGCGCAGCCAAACCGGGTTCCTGACCGTGAGCGATCCGTGCTTCGTACCGGAGAACGCGTTTGAAGACACCGTCGAAACCGGCGGCGAGCGTATCTACAACGCGGACTTGGACCCACGGGATCCGCACGTCCTGGAACGCTGCCGGGCCGAAGGGGTGGACCCGACCATCGCCGGCGACGGCTCGTTCACCGCCTACAGCGTGGAATCGGCCGCAGGCGGTTCGCTGACCCTCGACGAGGAGACTTCCGAGTCGAAGTCCGTCGGATTCGCCTGGGAGCAGCCGTTCACCACGGTCTTCGGGCTGACCCTGGGCATGACCTACTACGACATCGACATCGAGGACACGATCATCGAGCCGACCCTCGGCTACATCGTCTTCGACTGCTACGTTTCCCGCAACAGCACCGGCCAGTTCTGCAGCCGCATCACGCGCAACCTGCAGAACACGAGGGATCCGCGCATCCGCCTGGTCGACCGCGGCTTCATCAACCGCGACCGCGAGAGCGTGCGCGGCGTCGACTTGAACCTGACGGTGGACACCACGCTTACGGTCTTCGAGCGCCCCCTCGACGTGAGCGTCGACGTGACCGGCCACCGGCTGATCGAACGATCGACGCTGTTCGTCAACGACGCGGGAGAGGCCAGCGAGAATCAGGATGCGCGCGAGTGGTTCTACGCCGAGAGAAAAGCCGAACTGGCACTGCGCCTCGACTACGAACGCTGGCGCCTCTCTTGGCAGAGCCGCTACATCAGCGGCTACGACGAATATCGCGGCACCCAGGACGATTGGGGCGACATCAACAGCGATACGCCGTTCTCGAGCACCTGCCTCGGCCCGCCCGACGACTTGATGTGCAGAGACGTCGAGACCGCTCCGGACTACTGGATTCACCATGTGTCGCTCAGCTATCGGCAAGACACGTGGAGGGTCATCGCCGGTTCGCGCAACGTCTTCGACGAACCGCCTCCGCAGGTAGACGACAACGAGCTGTGGTCCGCAACCAACAACACGCCCCTTGGCGTCGGCTACGACTTGAACGGCAGGACGTTCTTCCTGTCCCTCACCTATCGATTCGGAGGCGAGTCGTAGGCGAAGAGGCTCACTGAAAAGCGCATGGAGGGCTGCCGCGGCCGCCCTTCATGCGCTTCCTTGCGTTGCATGCCGCTGCCCGACTCTAGTTCCCGCGTATATCCTTCTAGAGGAATTCGCTTCCCCCTCGCCCGGTAGGTGGCAGGACTACGATCTCGCCACGGTTTCTGCGGCCGGCACGCGCTATGATCGGCGCAAGAGTTGACTTTTTCGTGGTGGAGACAGGTGTACAACGCTGCTGCTCGCACTCGGGCGAGCGAAGAACGGCTGCGACGAACCATGCTGCGCGACCTCGGTTTGCAGCGGGCAAGCGGGCTGGGGCCGGAATACGACGAGTATTTCGAGGCGCTGTACGACGAACACGCCACGGCCGCCTGCACAACGGACTGGGAGTTCGCCATGCGTCTGAAGGCCGCAGGCTGCCGCGATTGGGCGGCCCGCGCCGATGCCGCCGCGCGCGAGAGAGACGCTCGGCTGGATGCGCTGTGGACACAAGCCGAGTCGCGCTAGACGCGAACTTGATGCTGGCGGTGGATGCCCGCCGCTTCGTATGCGCGATGCAGGAACTGACCAACGGTCACGTCTTGGCGACCGACCAGGTTTGGCGAGAGGTTTGGGGCGCATGCGTGGCAACGTCCCACCGTGCCGCGAAACGCTCCGTGCAGTCGCTGTTGCGGCGCCGAGGGCTAGCCGACGGCGTCGACAGCCGCCAGCTGGTCGTTGCCCGAAGCGCCGCCAACGTCGCCGCCATGCGACAGTGGCTGGAGTCGGAGCGAGACCGCAACGACCGCGCCTGGGAGTACGTTCCGAGCCCGCCGTCGAGCGAACTGCTGCAACTGGAGCTGTTGGATTCCGGGGCGTTCACCGACAACAAGAACCGACACAAGGACGCGCTGGTGGTCGCCGAGGCAGCTCTGGCAGGGGCGCACATCATCGCCAGCGACAATCTCAAGACCATCCGTCATGGCGTTCTCAACGCTTGGCTTGAGGATCGCAAGGCTGAAGGACATCCCCTCCTTCAACGGCTCCAGGTTCCCTTTGTTCTAGACCCCGACGAGGCTGCCTATGCCAAGTGCCGCCACTTGGCGAAGGAGGACGTCGGCCAGCAGTGCTTGGAGTGGGCACTCGCCGCCTGTCGCCCGAACAACGCCTCCGACCTGCCCGCCATGCGGCTGCAAGGCATCGTTCGCCGGTTCGCCGCCAACATTCAGAGCGCGGGTTTCATCGCCATCGGCCGCGGCATCGCGGAAGCGCTGGACGGCATGGGCCCCGACGAACGAGAGTTCGCGCTGCGTCATGCTGGCGGCCACGCGGAGCGCACGCGTACAAGCGAAGCGCGGCGTCTCGCGGCGATACAGGAACGCCTTTCCGACGCCGGCGGCTAGCCGCGCAGCATCCGCTCGGCGACGACGCTGGCGCCGAGGACGCCCGCATGGGGGTCTTCCACCAAGTAGATGGGTATCGCAGCAAGATAGTCCGCCGCCCAGGCGGCATCCTCGAAACGGCGTCTGAACAGCGCGCCGCGGATCATGTCCGCCATCGCCAGGCACAAACTGCCGGTCAAGTAGACGCCGCCGAACGTCAAGGCGGTAGTGGCGAGACCGCCCGCCGCCGTGGCAAGCAGGCCGCTCCAGGTTTCCACCGTGGTGTGGCACACCGGATCGCCGCCGTCCTGGCCCCGTCGGGTGACGTCTCTTGCCGACAGCGACTCCGGCCGCGCGCCCCACACCGCGCATACCGCCCGATACAGCGCGACCAGGCCGCGTCCCGACAGCCAGTGCTCCCAGGCAACCGCGCCGCCGTGTTCGTCGACCTCCGACTCGCTGAACGCCAGCAGCTCTCGCTCGAAAGCCCCCGCCGGCGCCACGCGGGCGTGTCCGCCTTCGGAAGGCAGACACTCGTCGCCAACGACGATGCCCATGCCAAGGCCGGTGCCGGCGGCCACCAGCCCCTTGGTTCCCGTGGCCGGTTCGCCGCCGAGCCGTTCAAAGGAGTGGTCGGGCGATGCCGAGACCGCGGCGCCAAGCGCCACCATGTCGTTGACGAGAGCGACGGTGCCGACGGACAACCGCTCCGCCACGCCCGCCCGGCTGAACTCCAGATGCCCGTTGGTCAGCCGCGCCTTGCCGTTCTGCACCGGCCCGGCTACCGCCACGCAGGCGGCATCGACGGCGGTGCCGATGGCAAGCGCCCGAACGGCAGCCGCGAGAAGGTCGCCGGCGCTGGCGAAGTCCGCGGTGTCGAGCACGGACAAGCCGGTCTGCTTGCCGTTTGCGTAGGACGCGAACCGGGCTTGGGTGCCGCCAATGTCGCCGGCGAGGACGATCCTATCCACCGAGATGCCTAGCCGGCGAGCCCCAGAACATCGTCCATGCCGTAAAGCCCAGGTGGTTTGCCAGCCACGAAGCGCACCGCTCGCATGGCGCCGGAGGCGAAGTTCTCGCGGCTGCCAGCGCGGTGGGTGATTTCGATGCGTTCGCCGGTGCCGGCGAAGGTAACCGTGTGCTCGCCGACGATGTCGCCGCCGCGCAGGCTGTGGAAGCCGATGGCTCGCGTCTCGCGTTCGCCGGTGATGCCGCTGCGCCCGTACACCGCGTCCGTGGCAAGGTCGCGCCCCAGGGCTTCGGCCAGTATTTCGCCGAAACGAACGGCGGTGCCGGACGGCGCGTCGATCTTGTGCCGGTGGTGCGCCTCGAAGACTTCCACGTCCACCTCGTCGCCAAGGGACCTGGCAGCCAGCTCGACGAGCTTGAAGGCGACGTTGACGCCAACGCTCATGTTCGGTGCCAACACCACCGGAACGCGCTCGGCGGCACGGCGAATCGCCGCCAAGCCAGGAGCGTCGAACCCGGTGGTGCCGATGACCAGCGCCTTGCCGCCTTCGACGCAGGCGTCCAGCTTGGCCAAGGTGGCGTCCGGCACGCTGAAGTCCACCAGCACGTCGAAGGAGTCGAGCGCCCGGGCGAAGTCCGCGCCGACAACGACGTCCAGGACGCCAATGCCGGCCAACGCTCCGGCATCCTCGCCGACGCTTGGCGAATCGGAGTGCTCCAACGCCGCAGCGACGCGCATGTCGACGGCCGCGGCGACGGCCGAGATCAGCATTCGCCCCATGCGTCCCGCCGCTCCGCTGACCGCTACCCGAATCATCAGGTCAGCCTACGGGAAGTGCTTGTAGATGTCGCTTCGGTGCAGGAGTCTCACGAACTCAAGCCTGTCTTCGACCACTTGCAGACCCAGCCGGTAGTCGCCAAGCCGAGCGCGACAGTACCCTTCGCCACCGCGCAGCTTCTTGATGTCGCTTCGCCTGATGGCCACGGCTCTACGAGTGCTTGAGGCCGTCGAAGAAGTTCTTGATCGACTCGAACCAGCCTTCTTCCTTTGGCGAGTGCTTGCTGCCGTTGGCTTCCAGGCTGGCCTTGAACTCGCGCAGGATGTCCTTCTGCCGTTCGGAGAGATGCACCGGCGTTTCCACGACGACGCGGCAGAGGATGTCGCCGGGGGGGCCGCCGCGCACCGGTGGCGCACCGCGTCCGCGCAGCCGGAACAGTTTGCCGGTTTGGGTTTCCGGCGGCACCTTCAGCTTCACCCGGCCATCGAGGGTGGGCACTTCGATCTCGCCGCCCAACGCGGCGTCGGCGAAGCCGAGCGGCACTTCGCAGTAGAGGTGGTTGCTGTCGCGGGTGAAGATCGGATGCTCGGCGACGCGCATCTGCACGTACAGGTCGCCCGGCGGCGCTCCGGCCGGGCCGGCCTCGCCCTCGCCGCTCAGACGCACGCGATCGCCGTTGTCGACGCCAGCGGGCACCTCGACGGAAAGCGTCTTGCGGCGTTCGACGCGACCGCGGCCGCTGCAGGCGCGACAGGGATCGGCGACGACTCGGCCGGCGCCGTGGCAGCGCCGGCAGGTCTGCTGCAAGGAGAAGAAGCCTTGGGAAACGCGGACCTGGCCGCGGCCATCGCACTCGGCGCAGCGGCTTGGCGAAGTGCCGGGTTTGGCGCCGGAACCGTCGCACTCCTCGCAGGCCGCCAGCGTTGGCATGCGGATTTCCACGCGGTCGCCGCGCACCGCCTGCTCCAAGGACAGATCGAGGTTGTACTGCAGGTCGCGGCCCCGGCGCGGGGCCCGGCGCGCCCGGTTGCCGCCGAAGATGTCGCCGAAGACATCGCCGAAGACGTCGCTGATGTCGGCGAATCCGCCGGCGTTGAAACCGCCGCCGCTGACGCCGTCGACACCGGCATGGCCAAAGCGGTCGTAGCGTTCGCGCTTCTCGTCGTCGGAGAGCACCTCGTAGGCTTCGGACGCTTCCTTGAACTTCTCCTCGGCCGCCTCGTCGCCACCGGAGTTGCGGTCCGGGTGGTACTTCATGGCCAGCCGGCGATACGCCTTCTTGACGTCCGCCTCCGAAGCGCCGCGGGCGACGCCCAGAACTTCGTAGTAGTCGCGTTTGGCCATCGAGTTTGCTCGTGACAGGGCGTCCCGTGCGCCTAGCCGTCGTCTTTCTTGTCCTTCACTTCCTCGAACTCGGCATCCACGGCGTCGTCCTTCGGCGCCGTGGCGGCTGCCTCGCCTTGGCCGGCCGTCGCATCCTGGGCCTGCTCGGCGTACATCTTCTGCGCCACTCCGGCGGTGGCGGTGCTGAGCGCCTGGATCTTCGCCTCGATGTCTGCCTTGTCGTCGCCCTTGAGGGCCTGCTCCAAGTCCTTGGCGGCGTTTTCGATGGCCTGCTTTTCGTCGTCCGTCGCCTTGTCGCCGGCGTCGGCTGCCATCTTGCGCGCCGAATGCACCAGCCCATCGGCCTGATTGCGCAAGGTTGCCATTTCCTCGAAGCGGGCGTCTTCCTCGGCGTGCGCTTCGGCCTCCTGCACCATCTTCTGAATCTCGTCTTCGGACAAGCCGCTCGACGCCTTGATGACGATGGACTGCTCCTTGCCGGTGGCCTTGTCCTTGGCGGAGACGTTGAGGATGCCGTTGGCGTCGATGTCGAAGCTGACCTCGATCTGCGGCACGCCGCGCGCCGACGGCGGAATGTCGGTGAGGTCGAAGCGGCCGAGGGACTTGTTCTGCGCCGCCTGCTTGCGTTCGCCCTGCAGCACGTGGATGGTCACCGCGGTCTGGCCGTCTTCGGCGGTGGAATACACCTGCTGCTTCTTGGCCGGAATGGTGGTGTTCTTGTCGATGAGCACGTTCATCACGCCGCCCAAGGTCTCGATGCCCAGCGAGAGGGGCGTCACGTCCAGGAGCAGCACGTCCTTGACGTCGCCCGAGAGCACCGCGGCCTGAATGCCGGCGCCGACGGCCACTGCTTCGTCCGGGTTGACGTCTCGACGCGGCTCCTTGCCGAAGAACGCGGCCACTTTCTCTTGCACCAGCGGCATGCGCGTCTGGCCGCCGACCAGAATCACCTCGTCGATGTCGCCGACGCGAAGGCCGGCGTCGGTCAGCGCCGTGCGGCTGGGGCCCATGGTGCGCTCGACCAGGTCTTCCACCAGGGATTCGATCTTGGCGCGGGTGAGCTTGATGACCAGGTGCTTGGGGCCGGTGTTGTCGGCGGTGATGTAGGGCAGGTTCACCTCCGTCTGGGTGCTGGAGGAGAGTTCGATCTTGGCCTTCTCGGCGGCCTCCTTCAGCCGTTGCAGGGCGATTGGATCGTTGTTCAGGTCGATGCCGTTTTCGTTTCTGAACTCCTCGGCCAGATACTCGATGATCTTCAAATCGAAGTCTTCTCCGCCGAGGAAGGTGTCGCCGTTGGTGGACAGCACCTCGAACTGGTGCTCGCCGTCCACTTCGGCGATCTCGATGATGGAGATGTCGAAGGTGCCGCCGCCCAGGTCGAACACGGCGATCTTGGAGTCGCCGCGCTGCTTGTCCATGCCGTAGGCCAGCGCCGCCGCGGTGGGTTCGTTGATGATGCGCTTGACGTCGAGGCCGGCGATGCGCCCGGCGTCCTTGGTGGCCTGGCGCTGGGAGTCGTCGAAGTAGGCCGGCACGGTGATGACGGCTTCGCCGACGTCCTCGCCCAGATACTCCTCCGCGGTGCGCCTCATCTTCTTCAGCACCTCGGCGGAGACCTGCGGCGGCGCCATCTGATCGTCGTTGGCCTCCACCCAGGCGTCGCCGTTCTTCGCCTGGACGATCTTGTACGGCACCATGGCGATGTCGCGCTGCACCACGCTGTCGCTGAACTTGCGTCCGATCAAGCGCTTGACGGCGAACAGCGTGCTTGCCGGATTGGTCACCGCCTGGCGCTTGGCGCTTTGCCCGACCAGGGTTTCGCCGTCCGTGAAGGCGACGATCGAAGGCGTGGTGCGGTCGCCCTCGGAGTTCTCGATGACGCGGGGTTCGCGCCCGTCCATGACGGCGACGCACGAGTTGGTGGTGCCGAGGTCGATGCCGATGATCTTGGCCATGTCGTTGCCCTTCCTGTCTGTCCTGCTGTTGCCTGCTTGTCTGCCGTTTCGCCTTCGGGCCTCTCTGGCAAGCTAGCGTTGATATTGGCGCGCTTGCAGGATGATTCAACCCTTGCCGCCTGCGCCAAGCCGCCGCCCTCGCGTCAACCGTCCTTGGCGTCGTCCTCCGCGGGCTCTTCGGCCGGCGCTTTCGGCGTCGGCTCCTTGGCGACGATGACCCGTGCCGGACGCGCCAGGCGGCCGTTCACGGTATAGCCCTTCTGGAAGACTTCCAGCACCGAACCGGGTTCCGCCGATGCGCTCTCCACCATGCTCATGGCTTCGTGCAGATTCGGATCGAAGGGCACGCCGACCGGATCCACCACGTCGATCCCCTGCCGCTGCATCGCTTCGAGCAGCAGCTTCAGCGACAGCTCGATGCCCTCGCCAATGGCCGCCACGGCCGCACCCTCGCCGCTTGCTTCGCTGGACGCCTGCGCCGCCCGTTCGAAGCTGTCCACCGCCGGCAGCATGTCGGCGACGAACCGCTCCAAGGCGAACTTGCGGGCGCTGTCGATGCTGCGTTCGGCGCGCTTGCGGACGTTTTCCGCCTCCGCCACGGCGCGCAGAGCGCGATCTTCGGCGTTGGCGAGTTGCTCCTGCGCCTCTTGCAGAGCGTCGCGCAAGGACTCGACGTCGTCGGCTTCCTGCTGCGCTTCGTCGCTGGCGGCCGCTGCCTGCGCCGACCCTTCCGCCGTCGTCTGTTCGGTTTCGTTCTGCGCTTGCGCGCACGCGGTTTCCGTTTCGTTGCCCATTGCCACCCTAAATGCCCAGATTGCCCCAACCTGCCCAAGCCTTCGCCTCGTCCGTCGTTGCCGACGGTGTCCGTCAGGCGATCGGGCGAAACTGCCGCTTGAAGTCTGCTAAGTGGCGTTCAAGGCGGCGTTTTTCAAGGCGCGGGCGAAGCGTTCGGCAGCGCGGCTTGGCGCGAGCCGTCGAGGGCGGCGCCGAGGAGACGCGCCGTCGCATCGACGATGGGGATGACCTGCTCGTAGGCCATGCGCGTCGGGCCGACGACGCCGAGAACGCCAGCGACCTTGCCTTGCACCTCGTAGCGGGCCGTGACTAGGCTGTAGTCGTCAAGCGGCCGATAGCCGGATTCCTCGCCGATGAACAGATGGATGCCGTCACTGTTCAGGCAGCGATCGAGCAGATGCACGATGGCGCCCTTGCCGGCGAAGGCGTCGAGCAGCTCGCGCACGTCCTCGACGCTGGCCAGGGACTCGACGAGGTTGGTCTCGCCCGACACCACGTAGCCCGGCGCATCCTCGGCTTCCTCTTCGGTGAAGGCCTTGGAGGCCACGTCCATGGTCGCCTGCATCATCGAATCGAGCTTCGCCTTGTCGTGCCGCATGCTGTCGAGAATGCCGGTGCGAATCGCCAGCAGGGACTGGCCGGCGAACTCTCGGTTGATGTAGTTGGCGGCGTGCAGCAGTTCGGTCTCGTCGTAGACGCGATCGGTGTGGATGACGCGGTTCTGCACCTCGCGTTCGTTGAGCACCAGAATCACCAGCACGCGGTCGCCGGACAAGGGCAGAAACTCCACCTGGCGCAGCGGCCGTTCCCGCCTTGGCACCGTCACCAGGCCAGCCAGATGGGTGATGCGCGACAGCAGCGACGAAGCCTCGCCCACCAGCTGCTTGGGCGCCAGATCCGGATCCAGCTTGCCGCGCAGTTCGCCGACGCTGCGCTCGTCCATGGGGCGCACGGAGATCAGGCTGTCGACGAAGAAGCGCAGGCCCTGGTGCGTCGGCACCTTGCCGGCCGACGGGTGCGGGCTTGCGACCAGCCCGCGGCTCTCCAAGTCGGCCATGATGTTGCGCACGGTGGCGGAACTGACGGTGATGTCCCTGGCCGAGGCCAGGGTCTTGGAAGCCACCGGCGCGCCATCGGCCAGGTAGCGCTCGACCAGCAGCTTGAAGAGATGCTGGGCGCGTTCGCCGACGTCGCTGGCCCAGGCTTGACGCGCCGGCTCCGGCGGCGGCGCAGTGTCTGTGTTTCGCAAGCTAGCCATCGGCGCTACTGTAAACCGTTCGGCAAGGAGCGCCAACGGCGGAATCGGCAGGTCGGCAGGTGTAGGACCGGCTTTTGGGAAGCACGGGTGTGCGCAGGAACGGAAGAACATTCCCTGCCACGACACGGCGAGGGGCGTGAATCGTGACGCTGGCGCGGTGACGTGACGAGGTACGGGTATTGGGCGCACGGACGAACCGTGAACATGCGCCGCGCCGGGTGACGCGGAAACCCAGCGCATCGCCTCTACTCCGGCAGTTCGAAGAACGCCGCATCCGTCACGTCCAGCACCGGCACCACCAGGGCCCGGTCAAGGAAGTCGTTGCGCATTTCGCAGGAGGTCTCTGCGATCAGCGAGCAGCCGTGGCAGGCGGCGCCGTGCAGCGGGCGGCTCTCCAGGCTCGCTGCGTTCTCGTCGGGAACGTGCTGGGCGCAGATGGGGTCGTTCGAGCACAGCGCGGCGTTGCGCAGCGCGTCTTCGAGGTGATCTTCGATGTAGCGCCCTTGCTGCACCAAGCCGCCGAGAGTGCCTTCGGCGTCGGGCGTGCCGGTGTAGAGCAGGATGCCGTAGCGTTTCCCGCCAAGCGTCTCTTCGGCGTAGATGCGCTCGCGGATGGAACTGGCCGGATAGCCGCAGCGCAGGGCGAGGGTCTGCACCAGCAGATGCGCGAGGGTGTGCAGCAGCACGTACGCGCCGCCGGGGAACGGGCGCTGGGTGTTGCGCGTCTGTCGCCAAAGGTCGTAGCCCTTCGCCAGCTTGGCGACCCGCGCCGTCACGGCCGGGCGTTCAAGCCATGCCGCCACGTCCTTCGCGCGCAGTTCCACGAATACGCCCTCGCCGCGGTTCTCCACCGCCGGAAACCACTGCGGTTCCAAGGCGATTTCGGCGCGCATCACGTCGCTCTCGAAGTCGCCGTGGATGTCCGGCGTCACGGCTTCCAGGCGAGTGAAGCCGACCAGCGCCTGCACCTCGCGCAGACGATGCAGCTGCACCACGGATGCGATGCGTTTGCCGTTGTCGGTTCCCGCTCGCCACGCCGAGTCCGGCAGGCGGCAGGCGTGGAAGTTGGCGTCCGTCGGCGGTTCGTCGCCGTAGCCTTCGGCAGCGCCCAGCAGCGCTTCGAGTTCCGCTTCCTTCAGCGGTCGCGCTTGGCCGGCGCCGGTTCTCACCTCGTCGATGGCGCGGACGACGTGCTCGTCGGCGAACGGCGCCAGCGCCTGCGCGACTTTCGGCACGGCCTTGAACGTCGCCAGAAGCCGCGCGTCTTCGACGGCTTGCAGCACGT
This sequence comes from Candidatus Azotimanducaceae bacterium, assembly GCA_965199875.1. Taxonomy (GTDB): domain Bacteria; phylum Pseudomonadota; class Gammaproteobacteria; order Pseudomonadales; family Azotimanducaceae; genus VXYL01. Next base: position 3,317,622 of record OZ241346.1, read on the forward strand.
CCCAGACGCCCATGACCGCCTCCTGCACCGCAGCGCCGGCATCCGGCAGGGAGAGCACGCTGGCCACTTGTGGGAAGTAGGCGTTGGTGGCCGTGCGGATCAGCAGGCGGCTGATTTGATCGCAGTCCTCGTTCATGTTGCGGCCCAGCCAAGGCCGCGTGCCGCGACATTTGCCCAGCGGGCTCGCGCCGACGTCCGATGCATCCGAGAGGTTGCGCGACTTGCCGCATTCGCAGCGCACGGTGAGCTCGCCGAGGCCGCCGCTGGTGCCGCGTTCGTCCAGCCACAGCTGGCGGCGGCAAGGCGAATCGGGGCCGTGGACGAAAGCGAACCAGTCCAAGTCGTCGACATGGCCGCGGGGACATGCCCGCACGAAGCGCGTCGGCACCACCTCCAGGCCCTCGAACTTGCCCCGCCGCGATTCTCGCGGCGCTTCGTCCAATGCCTTGCGCTGCACCAAGCGGCGCGACTGTGGACGTCCTCCTTCGCTGCTCGCGCCAAACCGCTCCTGCACCACGAACCACTCCGGGAACCGCCAAGCGCCAATGCCCTTGGACGGCGCCCACGGTTCCGAAGGGGCCGGCGGCGGGGCGTAGAGCTTGGGCGCGGGAACGTCGGTGTATTGCTGCAAGGCGCGGGACAGGCGCAGCTCCACGATCTCCTGCAAGCCCTGGGGCCAAGTGTCCAAGCCGCCGACGATGGCCGAGTGCGACGGCAGGTCGATGAGCGCGCCGGGGCCGTAGGTGGTGACGACCTGGCTCTGGCGGACGCTGCCGAAGGCGCGGCTCATGGCGACCCCACAGGTCCGTTCGGCTTCAGATTCACTTTTTGGCCGCAGCTACCGTAGCGGAACTACGGCAAATCACACCGCGAACAAGCTTCGGAACCAGCGGACGAACGGCTTGGACTCCGCTTTCGTTGGATCCAAAACGCGGTGATGGACCGCTTGATGCAACGACTTTCCCGGCTCGTCCTGCCAAGCCAGCCATGTGTGGACCCTCGCCTTGGTCAGTTGCGCTGGCTTGAACGGCGCGCCGATGTCCGCCGCTTCTCCAACGCAGCGCCTAGCCAAGGCAAACAGGTTCTCTGATTGGCCGGGAACAAGCCGAACCAGGAGATCTTCCAACATTCCCTTGGATCGGTTGTCGGGCATGATCCACACGCCGAAACGAGGCCCCAAGGCATGGGTTACCCGCAGGCCTTCCGCTGGAAGGTCATCAGGCAGCGATGGCACCTGCGACTGGCAAAGACGGCGGATTTGGGCCCATCGTCTGCGAGCGTCGCCGTTGGCATCCGCGACGATGCCGAGAGCTTCAAGACCGGATGCGCTCAGTTCGCCTTCGATTGCTCCGGCTTTCAACATCTCGCCGACGCCGCCGTACGGTGCGATGTAGACGGCAGGGCGGTCTGCGGTTCCCCATGCCACGCCGTTGGCTTCCATGAGGAAAGGTATGACTCGCTTGTCCGTATCCCCTTCTACGAGCAATCTCCTTGGTTGAACGCGCGGTTGCATTCACCGCACCTCCAAGCCGCGTTCGGCTGCCAAGACGATGGCGCGACCTCCGATCCTCACGGCTTCGTTCTGATGTGGTTCAATGCGCTGAATCGTGATCGTGTCGGCTTGCGTATCGTCGGCTTCCACGAACGATGCGAGACTCTCGTAGCAATCTCGGCTATGCGTCGTCGCAAACACCTGAACGGAGAGCGCGGCGGCCTGTTCGCAGATCATCCGCCACATGCTCTCCATCACGGAATAGTGCAAACCGGCGTCGATCTCATCCACGAGAAGCACACCGCCTTTGGCTTTGGCAAGCATCAGCGCAAGGCCGAGCATTCGCCACATGCCATCTCCGGTGCTGCCAATCGGCACGCGTTCTTGGACGCCGCGGAGCTTCACGAAAATACCGCCGGGGCCATCGGCCAAGAGATAGTGCCGCTCATGCGCTGTCGCGGCGACGCGCTCGACTCTAGGCTCCAAGATGTTCAGAGCATTTGTGACTAGAGCTTCGTATTCAGTCAGCACGACGTCGTCCAAGAGCTGGGCGACGCCGCGCGCGGTCATGCCACTACTGCGAATGAACTGGGCGCCGTCATTGACGTCGCCGAGCCGGCGCTCCTGAATTGACCGCACCGGCAGCATTCCATCCGCGCCCAACGGTATGTCAAACGCTGCTTCCGAAGCCGTCCAGCGAACGCGCAACGACAATCCTTCGGCGCCTTCGTACGAGTTGTCGTCCGCGAACAGAGGGGCTTGAACAGCGCGTGACGGATCCTTGCTTCCGCATTCGTCTACGTCCAGCCGGACTTCCTCGCTGGCGGAGTTACCGCTTGGCTGAACAGCGCGCTCGCCCGCGACAACGACCTGGCCGGCCATGTCGCGTCCGGTGAAGAGATGGGTGATGCCCACTGCGTACTCGAGGCGTTGTTCGCCATCGGTAGACGCTTGCCACTCGCCCCGGCGAACGGCGATGGCCGGGAGCACGGATGGGTTGGGCGTGGCCAGAAGTTGAACGCACTCCAACGCGGAAGTCTTGCCGCTGTTGTTGGCGCCAACCAACAGGTTGACCTGCCCCAACCCCGCCATGCGGAAGTCGTCAAGGCACCTATAGCCGCGAATGCGTATCGACGAGTACATTGGGTCTCCTCAACCCGACATCGACGCTGGAGGATTATACGACGAGACCTCAGGTCTCGGATATCGGCACCACAAGGGTCCGCGTCAGCCGATCTTGCGACGGCAGGTCGATGAGCGCGCCGGGGCCGTAGGTGGTGACGACCTGGCTCTGGCGGACGCTGCCGAAGGCACGGCTCATGGCGGCACTTCGCGCCCGCTGAGTTCGCGCAAGTGCAGGTTTACTTCCGGTTCCACGTCGCGCAGGGAGCGGTTGGCGCGAAACAGGCGGTGCTTTTCGGACTCGAACTGCGTGTCCAGCATTTCGCGCAGCAGCGGGCGGCGCTGCCGCATTTCATGTTGCTGGTACTTCATCTGCACGCCGGCGTCGTGGTAGTCCGCGGCGATCTCCTGCCACGCCCGCAGCAGGTCGCGCACGCGCTGTTCCACGCTGCGGCGGCGGTCGTGGCGTTCGGCGTCATCCTCGAAGGGCTGCGCGTCGATGCGGTCGCCGAAGGCGGCCAGCAGGCGCTCTTCCAGTTCGGCGGTTGCCTCGTCGATGCGGTCCGCGCCTTCGGGCGGGGTCAGTCGCCCTTCCAAGTGGCGCGAGAGGCCCACCAAGGCACCGGCGAAGCCGCGATCCAGCGCCTGGGCGGAGAACGGCGTGACGCTGCCGACTTCCACGGAGCGGTAGAACGTCTCGTGGTAGTGGCGAAAGCGCTCGTAGTGTGAGCGGTCGCGGGGCTTGTGCATGTTGAGCAGCGTGGCCACCATGCCGGGGCGCTGCGGGTCGCGCCCGACGCGGCTGGTGGCTTGGATGTACTCGGCGTGGGACTTCGGCTGGCCTAGAACCAGCATTAGGCCGAGGCGCTGAATGTCCAGGCCGACGGAGATCATGTTGGTGGCGATGGCCCAGTCCACGCGGCGATCCTCGCGGAAGGCGGCCTCCAGACGACGCCGGGCGGCGGCCACCTGGTCCGTCGATACGCGGGAGGTGAGTTCCAGCACGTCGGACAGGCGGCGGCGATCCCGGAACAAGCCGCGTTCTTCCCCGACGCGCTTGCGTTCGCCGTAGTGCTGCACGGTGTTGCGCACTTCCTCTTCGAGGATGCGCCGCGCGCCGCCGAGCTCGCGCAGGCTGTTGAAGTAGCCGAGCACGGTCATGTAGGGGTCGGCGGGATTGCGTTCGGTTTGTTTCCCGCCGGCGTCTCGGTACGCCTTCTGCGCCGCCGCCATCAGCGCCAGCCAGACGCGCCGCATCAGCACCTTCGGGTTGCGTCCGGTGGCGGCGATGCCGAGATAGAGCCGCGCTTCGTCGTCGCCCTCCACGGTATGGGCGAAGAAGGAATCCTGCCGCTCGACGCCGGGCGGCGGGAATACGCAGGTCTCGCGTCTGGCGAACAGCGCCTGCACCTGGCTTTGCGCTTGGCGCACGGTGGCGGTGGAGGCGACGATCTTCGGGCGGGCCCGCTTGGCTTCGTCAAGGCCGCGGCTGCAGAGCGCGTCGATGACCGTCTCGTAGAGGCCCACCATCGTGCCGAGCGGGCCGGAGATGAGGTGCAGTTCGTCCTGGATCACCAAGTCCGGCGGCGGCAGGGGCTGCGACAGCTTGGCGCTGATGCTTGCCGGTTCCGCGGCGCCGTAGAAGCCGCGTTCGTCGTGCCGATCGGCACCGCCAAGCAGCTTGCCGGTCTTCGCCTCCCACGGCAGGGACGCGAACTTGTCCACGGTGGCGATCAGAAACGCCGGCAGGCGCTGGTAGATGGGCTCGTCCACGCCCAGCACCGGGAGCGGCCGTTCGCCGCTGAACTCGCAGTCGAAGTCCGCGCACGCGACGCGCAGCTCGGTGGGCTTGTCGTCGCTCGGCAGCAACGTGAAGGATTCCGGCTCGAACCGCTCGCCGCACCACGGGCAGTTCTCCAAGGGGATGGGCGCCGGGCGGGCGCTTGGATTCGCCTTGAACTGGCGCGTCTTGGCGCGGGCCGAATCCGAGCGGTTCTCGCCCCTTCTGCCCATCACGTTGGGCGTGGCGGCCTTGCCAACCCAAAGGCCGATCTCGAACGGCCACTCGCCGTAGCGCGCCACGTTCTTCTCGCGTTCGAGTTCCAACGCGCAGACGAGGCCGGCGGCGCGGCTCAGCTGATCGAGGGTGAGCAGGCGCAGCGTGTAGCGCATCACCACGCTGACGCCGGCACCAGCCTTGCCGTTCGCTTCGGGATGGCGCAAGCGGCGCAGCACCATCGCCATCGCCGCGAGACCCAGGTACGCCTCGGTCTTGCCGCCGCCGGTGGGGAAGAACAGCAAGTCCACGGTTTCGCGGTGCGTGTCTTCGGGATCGGCGATGCTGGCGAGGTTCAGCAGGATGAAGGCGAGCTGGAACGCGCGCCACTGGGGCGGTGTCTCCTTGAAGTCGTCCGGCCGGCGTTTCCGCAAGGCGCAGGCGACGGCGCGGTTGGCGACGCGGAAGGCGTCCAGCACGTCTTCGTCCTGCCTCAGCGTTTGGATGCCGGCGGCGATGCGGTTGGCCGCCAAGGCGGCCTGCACCAGCAGTTGCTCGGCGGTTGCCTGGCGAGGGGTGGCGAGCGTCTGCAAGTGCTCGCGCTGGGTGTCTATCCATGCGCGGTAGTCGCGCACCAGCGGCGTCAGGGCGGACTCCGCGGCTTCGCCGTCGGCAAGCGCGCCGAGCGCTTCCATGCCAAGTTCAACGCCGCCCACGTTCGCGGTGGCCGTTCTGTGAACGTGCGCTCGGGCGATCCACGTGGTTCGCACGGCACGGCAAACGCTGCCTTGAAAGTTCCAATCCGCAGCGACGCCGTGGCCGGTGGCGTACTCGGGGGTGTCCGCGTAGTGCAGGTCTCCCACTTGGTCGTCCCAGTCGTCTTCTCTCGGTCGCCGGGGATTCGGGCGTGGCACGAAGGGCTGCTCGCTGCGGACTTCGAGCTCGGCTTGGAAGGCGTAGGCCGTATCCGCCAAGGCGTGTTCCGCAGCGGGTTCGCGCTGGTTCACCAGAAAGACGGAGACGGCGCGGGTGCCGGCGGGCATCTCCGGCAGCTTGGCGGTGTCTATGGAGCGTTCGCGAACGTGGATAGCCAGGCCGTTGCCGTTCGGCACGTCGTGGGGGCCTTCGTCGCCAGTGCGAAGGCGCAGCGTGGCTTCGTTCGGTTGGCGCTCCCACACTGGCGTCTTGTTGCCTTCGTCGTCTTCGACTTCGGCGAGCGCGTAGTCGCCCCAGCGGGCGGTAACGTCCAGCGCTTCCACGTTCGCAGCCACCAGAAAGCTGACGCCGATGGAGGACGGGAAGAAGCCCCGTCGCGCTGGCCGCCGATCCGTTGCCGACTCTTCCGCCAGCCCGCTGCTGGCGGGCGTTTCGTCCAGCTCCTCCTCTTCGTCCGCATCGGCGGTCTGCTCCGGCGGCGCATCCGTTGGCACGAGAAAGCCCGTGAGATACCAGTTCGAGGGCCGCACCCGGCCGGGAATGCGTTCTTCGGCAAGCGCGTGGCCGGCCGGTGGGCCGATGAGGTCCATGTCGAGCGCGCGGGCGAGATAGGCGCGGACTTCGGCGGAGGTGGCAGGGGAAGGACTGTCGGTTTCTGCCATGGCGCCGCCACGTGAATGCTGGTGTTCCCGCAGTCTAGCGGATGGGGTGGGGAGAAAGGCTTGCGGCGTCCCTATCGCCCGTGGGCCATGCCGAAAGGTGCATGGCGCTCGTCTCCCCTGCGCGTTGCAGGTAGCGGGCGTCCGCAGTAATGAACACGCCCTGTTCGACAATGGCGTGGGCGTGGTAGGCGGCGTCGTAGAAGGTCACGCCGTGGCGGCGCGTCAGCTCGAGAGCGTGGCTCAGCCACCGCCGGGAGCGCTGCGCAGTGGTCAGGTCGAAGCGAAAGAGCGCGTCGAGCAGGCGGGCTGCCCGATCCGGAAACCGCCGTGCCAGCGTGTTGCCGACTTCGTAGACCCACAAGTCCGGCACCAAGGCTCGGATGTCGCCGGACGCAATGGAATCCCGCAACGCCAACGCTGTTTCGACATCCGTTTCGTCCGCCGGCGGCAGAACCCACTTCAGAATCACCGAGGCGTCCGGCACGACGAGCGGCTTGGCCACCTCAGTGCCCTCTGTCGCGGTCTTCTCGGATCCAGCGAACGATCTCCGCAGTCGTCACGGTCTTGGCGGCGGAGTTCGCCCGCAGGCGGTCCATCTCGGCAACGGCGTCGAGCCGGTGCCGCTTCTGCGCCCACTCGCGCAACGCGGCGTTGACGGTTCGGCTGCGTTCGCCTGCCGGAATACGCTTTAGCAGCGCCCAAATGTCGTCTTGGACGATGACGTTCACTCGATGGCTCATCGTTGCCTCCGCTGAATGTGTAGGAGATTACACACTCAGAGGGCCGACGGGCAAGCGGAAGCGGGGACTGTGGCACGCCAAGGCCCACCTTGAACCGCGAGGCGCACCGCGAATTCAAGGACGATCCGGCGAGACCGCTCGGCCGCCGTTGCGCTCAGCCCGTTGTGCGGCGTGTGCGGCAAACAGGCGCAGCCGCTCGCGCACTTTCCCCTTGGGCAGTCGGCACCTTGGGTGTTCGCTGACGGCCGCAAGGCCATCGTGGAGCGCTTGCGGAGTCGCAGCGCCGGCCGAGAGCATTTCGTCGAGCAGCCAGAGCAGGCCGTGGCAGTCCACCCGGGAACCTTCGGCGAGTCGGCGCAGCTTCGCGTCGCCGGTCAGAAGCGTCCAGCTGCCCCGCACGGCGAGGGCCAGGGCGAAGCAGTCCGGCAACGACAGTGCCGGCACTCGCTTCCGGTACTCCACGGCCTTCGCCACGCCATCGCCGTCCAACTCGGCGATTTGCAGGCCGAGTTCGCGCAGCCTGCCGCCCTTCGCCTTCAGCTCCCGCTCGTAGAGCAGGTCTGGCACGGCGAACGCGAACGGCAGACGGAACGCCGCCTCGAGCAGCGAGCCTCTCTCGAGATCGATGAGGACGGACGTGTCGGACACCACCACCACATCACGGTCGTCTGCATCCACTACCGCGCCACCTCTACTCCGGCGGTTCTTCCATCCGCTGGTTGAGATCCGCCACCGTGATGTTCAGCAGTTCGGCGGCCTTGGGTTCGGAGACCACGCCCTCGGCCAAGGCGCGAAGGCAGAGCCGCTCGAAGCGGCGTGGGCGCTCGTCCCGCTGATCCGACAGCGGTTCTACGAACGGCGGCTTGCTCCAACCGCGGCGACCGAACTCGTGAGCGAGCCTCTTGTAGAGCGTTGGCCCGAAGATGCCCAGTTCCAAGCAGCGTTTCGTGAGCGCTTGAACGCTGACGCCGAACAGCAGCTTCAAATCGAACAGCTCCCCCAGCCCGATGGAGTTTCGGCGTTTGCCGACCTCGGACCACAGCGCCTCCGCCGGCATGAGAAACGCACCGGCGAATCGGTTGACCGCGCTCTCAGCATCCACCCTTCGGCCGGGCAAGAGCACCATGTGGCCAAGCTCGTGGGCCATCGTGAAGCGCTGGCGCTCGCCGCACGTGCTGCTGTTGACAACGACCACCGGAACCGGGTGGCCGCCGGCCCGTCGAACATGGGCGACCAAGCCATCGATGCCGCTGAGGTCGGCCGCCAACACCTTGACGCCACGATCCTCAAGCACCTGCACCAGGCTGGCCAAGGGTTCGATGCCGAGCCCCCAGTGGGCGCGAAGGGCGCGTGCGCCACGGTCCGCCTCGACCACGCTCACTTCCACGGGGAAAGGCGCTTCGCGCGGCTTGTCCCACTCCACGCTGGGCAGCCCGAGCAGATCTTCCACCGTGAGATAGCGCTCCAACAGCCCCAGCACCTTGGCTTCCACTTGGGCTTCCTCGCGCTTGCTGCTGATGGCCTGCCGACGGAACTCCACCCCCTCGAACACCATCTCGGGATCGCCCACCAGGTAGTCCACAGCGACCCCGAGGGCGTTGGCCAGCGCAATCAAGGCACCGGAGCCGGGCATGGCCTCGTCGCGCTCGTACTTGCTGATGGCCTGCGCCGTAACGCGGTTGTCGATTGCATCCTCCAAGCCGCGAAGCGACAACCCCGCGGCGCTTCGCGCCAACTTCAAGCGTCGTCCGATCATGTGCGAATCTCCCCTTGAGTTTGGTTGACAGTGTGCTACGCTACAGCATCTTTTGTAAACCTCCATGGGGCGGAGACTACCATGAGACCTTCCAGCAGCCGTGCGATGGCGCTTGAAGAGCCGCTGGACCTGCTCTTCGCGGACATCGCCATCCGCGTTCAGCTCAGCCAGACGGCGCACGACAAGGCCGTTCAGCGCTACGAGACCATTGCGGAGCGGCTTGACGACGAAGACAGTCCACTCGCCGGGCGGATCGACCTGTTCTACCCGCAGGGCTCGATGGCCATCGGGGCCGCCATCACCTCCGGCGTCACCCAAGACGACTACGACCTGGACATGGTGTTGCAGGCCGGGTGCCGGGGATTGACGCCCCAAGCCGTTCTCGACCTGCTGTTCAAGGCTCTCAACGGCAAGCAGGGCTCCCGCTATCACGGCAAGGTCAAGCGCCGAGCGCGCTGCGTGACCGTCGAGTACGCGGGCATGCACATCGACGTGACGCCAGCGGAGCGTCGGCGGGGAACACCGGAACGGGAGAGCACCATCTTCCACCACAAGCACCCGCAGAACGGCGGCGAACGCATCGTGGCCAATCCCTTCGGCTTTGCCGAGTGGTTCAAGCGAGCCACGCCAGACACCGGCTTTGGCGAGCAGTATGCCTCTCGAACCCGCGTGTACGAAGCGTCGCTGCTCGTGGAAGCGGCGGAGACGGCCCCGGTTCCGCCGCCCGAGCCCGCCTCGCGCAAGTCCTTGGGAGTGGTCGCCCTGCAACTGTTGAAACGGTGGCGCAACGTGCAGTACCAAGACAGAGACGGGCGCAAGCCGCCGTCGATCATGATGTCCAAGCTGGTGGCGGATGCCGCCGGCCAGACCGGTACGCTGTCGGAGGAGGTGCTGCACCAAGCGCAAGAGATGCTGGCGTTCTTCGAACGCTCCCATCAAGCCCATCGGTGCGTACATGTCGAGAACCCGGCGTGCCCACGGGACGTGCTCACCGACCGTTGGCCGACGAACTTGAGCGACCAAGAGGTGTTCGTGAAGGACCTGCAACGGCTCGTCGAACGCCTTGAGCAACTGCAAAACTGCGATCTTGGCGAGATTCGGCAGATCATGGTGGAGTTGTTCGGCGAGGGGCCGACTGCGGATGCTGTCGAACACTTCGTAGAGCGCGAGTTGAGGCGGGGGAAGAGGAGGCACCTTCGCAACGGCGGTCGCGTAGCCCTGCCTGGCGCGGCGGCCACCGGCATCGCCACGCCGAAGCACAAGTTCCATGGCGGCAAGTGGTGGGCGTGATGAAGCGGCGACCGCAGACGACGATGACTCAAGCTCGGGACATGCGGGCCAAATGGCCAGAGTTCAGGGTCAAGCACCGAGACAAGCAACGGGTGGCCTGGGAAGGCGAACTCAGACCGCTCCACAAGACCTACACCGTGGGCGTCATCCTTCGCGTCGCACCTCCCGGCCCCGGTGTGCCCAATCCGCTGGTGATGGTGTTCAATCCTCTGCTGCACGGGCGGAACGAAATGCCCGGCGAGGCGATTCCGCACGTGTACGGCAATCCGTGGCACCCCGTGTTGCCTTGGCTGTGTCTCTTTCACCCGCCGACCGACAGATTCGACCCGCGCCGCCACCGTGCTGCCGACACCGTAATCCCTTGGACGATCGAGTGGTTGGCCTGCTATGAAGGTTGGCTGGCAACGGGCAGATGGGTTGGTGGCGGTACAAGTCATTGACACGCCATGGCAGTGCGGCTTGCCGTCCAAGCGCTCCGCCGGAGCGCTCAAGACGCGGCGCGTGCCGCTTCCTTGGTCGGACGACGAGCCCTTCCGCATTCTCTCCATTGATGGTGGCGGCATCCGCGGCGTGTTCTCGGCGAGCTTTTTGGCTGGCTTGGAAGAACGCTTGCCGGCTGGACGCCTGATCGACCATTTCGATCTCATCGCCGGAACGTCCACGGGCGGCATCATCGCTTTGGGGCTCGCGTGTGGCCTGCGGGCCGCAGAAATACGCGACCTCTATGTGCAGCGCGGCTGCGAGATTTTCCCTCCGCCACCCGTCGGAGCGGTTGGAACCGTCAGACGAAAGTACCGTGGACTGCGCAAGTTGATGCGCTACCGCTACGACCGAGACGCCCTCAACGGGCTGCTTCGCGAGCACTTCGGCAGCACGACGCTGGGCGAGTGCGGCGCTCGGCTGTGCATTCCAGCAGTGGACGGGCGTTTCGGCGAGCCCTACATCTTCAAGACGCCCCATCATCCGGACTTCACGAAGGACGCCAACGAACGCATCACCAAAGTGGCCGCCTCAACCGCCGCCGCGCCAACCTTCTTTCAGCCGCTGGAAGATGGCGGCTACACGTTTCTCGATGGCGGCCTGTTCGCCAACGACCCCATCATGGTGGCGCTGGTGGATGCGCTCTCCTGCTTCAACGTGAGCCGCGACAACATTCGCATCTTGAGCATTGGCTGCGGCGGCGCTCCGTATCGGGTCTCCGAACGGCATCGAAAAGGCGGATTGCTCGCTTGGCGAGACGTGATCGATGGCGCAATCCACTTCCAGTCCCTGAACGCCCAAGGGCAGGCGACCCTTCTGGTCGGCGCAGACGGTGTGGTTCGGGTGACGCCGGCGAGCGTGGCTGGCGAATCGATTGCGCTGGACGACTGGCAACGGTCAGTCGATGAGTTGGTGCCAGCGGCGGCGAGCGCCCTGCGCCGGCAGGGAGAAGAGGTGGCCAGCGCGTTTCTGCGCCAACCGGTGCTGCCATACACGCCCGATCGCTGACCCAGTTTTCCGTGTCGTCGAGAGTCTCACGCCTCCGTCGGGGTCGAGAAGGGGAGCGACGGTTGGCCGGCAGGCAGAGGAAGCTCTACGGTTGCCGTGACTGTGAACCCTTCCGCTTTCGGGATCGTGCTCATGTTCCCATCGTCGGTGTAGATGTGATCCTCATTCTGCACGCGAGCGATGGCGAGTATCTGCCGATCGAATCTCAACCGCGCTCGGGTGAGGTCCGTGCCTGCTCGAAGGTCGCCGCTTGAGTGCGTCTTGCGGGTCATCTCGGCAAGTTCTAATAGCCGCTCTCTCGTCGAACGGGGCGAGGCGAAAGCATGAGGTGTTGCTGAGGATGTCCAAGTACTGTGGCCCGGCCTCGCCGGCACCAACAAGCACCTCTGAAAGCACCGGCGTGGGGATGAGAACGGTCTTCCCTTGCGTCTTGAAGGTGTCCAAGAGCAAGTCTATTCGCTCCTGCGCTCTAGCCACTGGCTGGCCCGTGTCTGGGTCCGTTGGAGGCTTTGCGTTAGGATCGAGGAGATACAACAGCGTCGTGCTGTCAAACACGGCCAACTTATTCGTCCTCGTCCGAGTCGCGGCGCAACCGCTGGATCTCGGCCAGCGGATCGTCGAATCGCCGCCAGCCGCTGTCCTTCACTTCGCGCAGCCGTTGCACCACTTCGTCAATGGGCGCGTCGTCTAGTTGCTTGAATTTGCTGATGTCGAACCAGTTGAGTTTCCAGCGGCCGTTCGCTTCGCGCTCCCAACGGCCGTCCCCCCACACGCGCAGCGTACCTTGGTAGAGGTGCGGCGCTAGGCGACGTGCCATTTCGCGCGTGCTGTTGCAGATGTGGATGGCATCCCCGGCTTGCAGATGCACTGGCACAGTTTCGTCCTTGCCGCCCACTCGAATCAACACGCCGTCGAACGCGCACAGCTGTTTGAACGGGCCGAACGTCTGCGGTGCGGGCATGTCTCGGCCCGGGAATTTGATGATCTCGGCACCACTGTCGTCACGGAGACTGCCTGTCGCGTCATCTTGGGCGAGACGGTGGTTGAGCGACTCCACCGCGTCGGCCACGTCCTTGGGAATGCCCTCAGCGCTGTTGGCGGCCCTCAATCGCTCTTGGACGAGCGGGTAGTAGCTCTGCTCCACCTGCGGTACCAAAGCAAGGCTGCCCGACTCCACCCGATCGAAGTGGACGTGCTCCTTGTGGCCAAGCAGCCGGGCCAAGTCCGCGATGTACTCCGCAAGCCGGGCCATCGGCACCCGGCCCGGTGTCAGAGCATCAATGATGAAGTGGTAGGTCTGTGCTGTGTCACTCATGGCTTGCGTCTCGCCGGACTGGGCACCAGTCGTGGTCTCTCGCTAGCGGGCGGTGCTGGCGTTCTCCTGTGGCCGGAGGCGTGGCCCCTCCGTCTCGTCCGGAGCGGCTTTGCCTTCAACCCCGCGTGAACAGCTGCGAGGTCTGCGGCCTGTCACGAAGGCGATGTTGGCAAGAGAGGCAGCCGGCGTCAACGACATACGCCAACCTTAACGTAAGTCGATAATGACGTATGTTGGCTTGGTGCCACTGTCGGTGGCACGCTGACCAGCACGTCTTGCGCCACCCGTTCGGCTTGCGGCAGCTTGCCCAGACGATGCTTGGTGGCGATCTCCCAAGCGGTGGCCGCGCTGACCACGACGTCGTTGGCGTCGTCGCTGATGGCGGAACGCGCATTGGCGGACAACTGCTTGCTTCCCTCCAGCCACCAAAGGAAGGCATGCGTGTCGAGCAGCAGCCTCACTCGCGCTTGCCCTCCCAGCGCGCCAGCTCTTCCTTTGGCAGGGGATCGAGGATGTCGTCACCGACGGCGATCTGGTCCTTCATGGCGCCGAAACGCCGCTCGCTCCCCGGCGTCCACAGCGACAGCTGGTGCGGCAAGGCGATTCGGTCGTCGTGGCGAAGGCGCTGGAGACCAGACCGCGCCGGCGTCCCCGCGCATCCAAGATATCGACCTCCTTTCCGCGAAACAGGTCGATCACCACTTGGTCGAGATCATGAAACCGCGCCGCCGTTTCGTTCGCGAACATGCAGCGCACCGTCTCTACCGAAACGGGTGTCTCGGAAGCCAGTGCATGGATTTCCGGCGGCAGGCTCTCAAGCAGAGCGGCGCGCAACCGTGCCTGGTCATCGCCGGCAAAGTGGAACAGGTCTGGTTCGTCGTTGAGCGCGTCCCAGCCCATCATGCGCAGTCCCGCGGGCCCATAGTGCTCGAACGTACTGCGCTCGGCCCAATGCCGCTGGATCATCACGTCCCTGGCTGTCGGGTGCCTCGAAAGATGCACGAACCAGAGGGCTCGCCTCGAATCGGCCGGCTTGATGAAGAACGGCGTGTCGAAGCCCGCGCCCGTCACGTCGCGCATGTGCAGGCGAAACGCCCGCTGCACAACCGCACGACCGCTGTTGTTCTGCTCCTCTAGCCAAGCTCTGATTTGAGCTTCGCCAAGGGACAGCGGGGCGACCGACCGCAGGAAGCGCGGCGTTGTGTTCATGAAGTTGAACAGCGCGTCCGCTGCGATGGTGACGATGACCTCGGCCGCCGGCAACTCGGACAGTATCCGCCTGATGAGCGGCAAGCTGACATCCGAGTAGCCGCATTGATCCAAGAGGAAGATCGAACGCCCCGCACGAGGCTGTCTGCGCTTGATGCTCTCGATGATCGCAGGGGCCAACTGCTCGAACTCGCCGACATGCGTGGATACGTCGTCGCTGGGAAGGTAGCTGCGATTCACGAGCTCCTTGTTGATAGTCCGCGTGAGCTTGCTCCCGATCGACGAAGTAGTGCTTGAAGTCGAAGGCGAGCGGCTTGGTGCGCCCTTGCGCCAGCCGTTGTTTGGCGTCTCGGGACTCCTCCAGCATGATCAGAGGAGAGCCTTCGAGCAGGCCGCCGCCATCCCGGTACACGCCACCGCCACAGAAGCCGTCGATCAAGTCCAGCTTGAACTGGTCCCGTTGGTGGACCGTGCCGCCAAGCCTGTCGAAGTAGGCCCTCAGGTAGCCTCGCAAGACCGAGAGCTTCGCCTTGCTGTGCGGCTCGATCTTTGGCGGAAGCTCGTTGACGTGCCACTTGAACTCAACGGCCATTTGCTTTCTCCTCCATGTATGCCGGCATCGCATTGTGTTCTTGGCCATCGAGCAACCGGCCTCCGGCCTTTGGCGTCCGCCCGCCCCACTGCTTGAAGAAGAAGGGCACGGCGGCCTCCCCGCATTGCCTGTGGATGTCCAGCACCCACGCCTCCTCCATCGGCCTCGCCTTCGGGCCGCTCTCTCCCCCGACGATCACCCAGGCGATATCTTCAAGGTCGATCTGGCCCATCGGCCCTAGCAGCGGCTCTATCGACAGGAATCGAACGGCCGCCTGGCTGCGCCGCAGGTGCCTGATCCTGGGCGATCCGCGCTGGTCCTCAACCGACACCCCGCACCAGATGTGACGCGGCGCGAGACCTTCGCCGTAGCGGCTGCGCAGATAGTGGCGCATGAGCGAGCTGCGCTTGGTAAGCACTTGAAAAACGTGCCAATCCGCACGCTCCATCGTGTCGAACACGCGGTCTATGAAGGGTCGCGGCACGCGCTTGTGGAACAAGTCGCTCATCGAGTTGACGAAGATCATCCGCGGCTTCTTCCAAGAGAGCGGTTGGCCCAACCGTTCGGGGCGCAGGGTGAGCGCGAACCCCCGCTCGAAGGGATGCCCCGGCGTGCCGCGAAACCGCTCCGCGATCCGCTCCGCGTAGCAGTTGTCGCACCCTCGCGTGATCTTCGTGCAGCCAGTGACCGGATTCCAAGTGGCATCCGTCCACTCGATCAACGACCTGTCTGCCATGCGCACCTCCTTGCATCATGCCGCCCAACAATACTGTATGTAACCACACTATGCAAGCGCGATCTGCCGACGAACTGGATGCCGCCCATGGCTTGTGTCTCGCGCCGGGCACCGTCGCATGGTGCTCGGCCAAGAGCATAAGCCGGTTGCAGGGTGGGTCAAGATGCCCCATTGGCCGATGAGGATACGGTCGGCACACATGTTGGACTCTGGCCACAGACGGGCGTACCGTTGCGCCGTCCCAGCGCAAAGGGGCGGCATCTGCGCATGACGTTCGCCGTCGCGGGCAGCCTTGGGCACGGGCTGATTTGGAGGATTGCCGCTGATGGCTGCTGGCGTTGACGTGAAGATGACACCCTCGCATCCGGGCGATTTCGTCCGCACCGAGATCATTGAGGCGCTCGGGCTGAGCGTGACGAAGGCTGCCGAGGTCTTGGGCGTGGGTCGCGCCACGCTGTCGGCGCTGCTCCATGCCAAGGCAGTGCTGTCGCCGGAGATGGCGCTGCGCATCGAGAAGGCGTTTGGCGTGAGCATGGACATGCTGATGCGCATGCAGGCGTGGCACGGCACCGCCCGGATGCGGGCCAAGGCACACGAGATCAAGATTGGTCCCCGTCGGGCGTAGGCTGCTTACGCCAGCGCACATGGTGGCTTGGCTTGACCGCCTCGTCGCATAGAAGACTCTAACTTGAGCTGGCATGTGTAGAACACGGCATCGTCGTCTATGCCGCGTAGCCATGAATATACAGATACGAACATCCTCATCAATAGACCTTGTTCGGCAACAAGCAATCTCACGAAGCGTCGACGGAGGTCGATTTGCACATTCCCGTGCTCGATGCATTCGGCTTCAACAAGAGGTAGTTCTGTGTCCAAAGCCCACACGCGTACGCTAATGCAGCGTACTTCTGAAATTGTCGTAAACACCAACGCGACCACAGCGATTATCTCCATTGTCACATCGCTCACCTACACCTCCAGCACTCTTATTAGTCCATCGCGAGCACGATCTCTTGACCGACAGCTAGAGTCGCACGGTACGTCGGCGGCCTTCCTCGGGGCCAAGGCGCGTCGCCGCGAGAGCGCATCCAACGACCGATCTCGGCGGCTCGCACCTCGGGGCACTTCCGCCAAAACGACGGTGATAGGTGGACGCGCAACGGCGCCGTCGCATCCGGCAAGACGACGACCAGCGGTTCCTGATCCAAGCGACGGCGGTGCCTCTGGAAGACCGTGCGGCCCTCTTCGAGTACGCGCAGCCCCCAAGTGCCACCGTGCCATCCGGTGACGGCGAAGTTGGTTGTGCTCACAGGTCCTCCGCAATGACTGCCGCAATCCCGACGATCGCGGCAAGCACAGCGTAGAAGAATATCACCGTGCGGGAACAGGTCACGCCAAGCCAACTGCGGCGGTAGCCGGTTCTGAGCTTCTGGTCCATCACGCTTGCCCCTCGGCGGCGGCGCGTTGGGCGTTGAGTTCCAGGAGGCGGGCCAGGACTTCGTCGCGGACTTCGTTGGGCCAGCGGTAGCGGTAGGGCTTCTTCTTGGTGCCCCACTCTTCTTCGTCGATCTCGTAGTCCAGCAGGAACTCGCAGTCGGTGGGGATGTCTTGCCAGCCGTAGGCGTTCAGGACGGCGCGATCCATGTCGGCGTGGAGGGCGCGGAGCTCGGCGATGGCCGGGGCGTCCTCGTTGGGGTCGTGGAAGCGGTTGTAGGTTTTGGTGAGACCCTCGTTGTTGTCGATCATCAGGGCGGCGCGGTAGTCGTAGTACGCCTTGCCGGGGGCTTCGAGGTCATGGCGGGTATGCCAGTCTGGCGGGAAGGGGAAGGTCTCGAAGCAGTCGGAGGGCGTGTAGCGGAGGTCATCCTTCATTGAGGAGGCGAAGAAACGCGACCAGATTTCGTGTGTGCGGGATTGGAGGGCCGTGAAGGCAGCGTTAGTCGCAAAAGGAAAGGCGATAATCGAATCTGCGCAAACCAAGTGCGCCGGCAAGAAAGCGAATGCCATGCGCTGTCCAACACGCGACAAACCAAGCAATCGCTTACTCCCTACAATTGTGACGTACAGTTCCTTGCTGAGGGAACCGTATCGCCACCAGAAGGCAGCTCGCCTCCTACCAATGGCGTTCGTTGTGAGGTGGGCGCGTTCGGACCTCACCTTCTCCTCGACGATTGCCAACAATTCCGGCCAGTCTGACGCCACCGGTGCCGGATAGTCCTCAGGCACAACGGCCTCTCGCCGAAGTTCCCGCTGTCGCTCAGCGTCAGCAACTGCCCAAAGCTCCCCAATGTCCTCTCGTCGCAACGGGTAGTCGCGGAAATTGATGACGTAGCGATGGTGAGCGTGCGTGGGGTTGGTGTTCACTTCCTCGCCGCCGATGTACGGGAAGATCGCGTCCTTGTTGCGGAGATTCTGCGCCAGCAACCTGTGCATCTCGGCTAGTGGGGTGGCGACGCCCTTGCGGTCGGTGTCGTCGAAGGTGAAGCCCATACCGAGGACGTAGCTGCCGACGAAGCTCTTGCCCTCATTGGCCTTCAGCCGTGCGGGGTCGTTGTTGCCACCACGATGGAATAGGAACGCGGTGATCTTCTCGACAGGCTTGCCGTCCAGCCGTCTCGGCGCACTGACACGACCCTTGGCAATGTGCAGCACGCTCACCACCACTGCGGCCAAGCCGGGCCACTTTACGCGGGTGCGCACATCGTAGATCTCGCCGCCGTGCTCGCAGATCCAACGTAGTCCTGTGGAGCGCGTATCCCCTTGGGCAATCGTGTTGGTGGCGATCAAGCCAAGGGCACGGTTTGGGCGAATCAACGAGAAGGTACGGCGGAAGAAATGGGCTACGAGGTCCGCGTTGCCGTGGCTCTCCTCATGCATCTCCTTCAACCAGTCTTGGTAGCCGGACACGTTCGCAGCGGCCACGGAGTTCTTCCCTGCGAACGGCGGGTTACCCACCACTGCGTCGAATCCCCCGTTCTCCCGCTCGAACACCTCCGGGAACTCGATCTCCCAGTGGAACGGCGCCATTGGCGGGTCTCCATCCCGCAGTTCGTCAAGCCAGCTTCGATACCGCCCCGCGTGGCCGTCGCTGACCTCCGCCGCAAACTCCGCCCGCCGCTGCTCCCGTTCCTTCGGTTTCGCCCCCTCGAAGAACGCCGCCAGCGCTAAGTCGCCCAGCAGGCGCACGTTGCTGGCCTCGGAGCGGGCGTCGTCCCACAGGCGGCGGAGTTCCCAATCGGGCGTGTCGTCGGGGGCTTCGCGGATGCGCTGGCGCAGTTCGCTGGCCTTCTTCAAGCGCTGTTCCGTTTCCAGCGCCTCGAACCCGGCTTGAAAGCTCGGCGCGTCGCCCTTCCAGTGGAACGCTCCGATCTGCCGTTTCGTCAAGCCAACCAGCGCGTCACCGTGGCGCAGCGCATGGTCCAGGAACGTCAGCGGATGATCCCGCGCCAGTGTGATGAGCCACAGGGAGAGCTTGGCCAAGTCCACCGCCACGGGGTTTCTGTCCACGCCGTAGAGGCAGCGCTGGGCGATCAGGCGGCGGGCGTAGATGGTCTCGGTTTCGTCGGGCGGGATGTTTGGCACAGCGTCGTGGGCGCGCCAAGCGTCCACCAGCGCATCCGCGAGTTGGCGGCAGGCTTCCACCAGAAAAGCGCCGGAACCCATCGCCGGGTCGCATACCTTGAGGTCCAGGATCTGCGCTGGCAGCGGCGCACCGCCTTGTTCTTCGCGCAAGCGGTTCAGGATGGGGTCTAGGGTGGTGCGAACGATGGGTTCGGTGAGTTCGCGGGGGGTGTAGTGGGAACCGGAGCGGCGGCGTTCCTCGCTCGGTTGCAGCACGATGGCGTCGGCGGCCACCCAATCGGGCGTCGCGTCCTTGTCGATGGTTGAGTCGAGGGCGGCGTGGGCGTCTTCGAGGGTTTCGGCTTGCGCCACGGCCTTGCGCGTCTTGTCCGTGAGTTTGCGGTCCGTCCGCTCTTGCAGCCACTTGGCGCGGCGGCCCGGCTCTTGTTGCAGCAGCGCTTCCAAATCCACGGTGGCGGGGGCGCCGTGCTTCTTGCCGGACTTGATGGCGATGGAGCGGCCGCTCGCCTGTTCGAGGCGGAAGCCCATCATGGTTTGGTAGACGGAACCGATGTGCTCCACGTCCAAGGCGCGGTAGGAGATGCGCTCGCCGCCGAGCACGACGAGCTTTTCCAGCACGCGGTGGATGGTGCCGTCGCTCACCCACGGCGCCTCGATGCGCTCGCTCACCCGCCGGGCGCCGCCAATGATGTGGCCGCGGCCTTCGAGGAAGCGGTAGCGCTCCGGGTCGAACAAGGCGCCGTGGCGGGGCGGCAGCTTCATGGCGCCGGAGTGGGCGCCGTCGTGGACCATGCGGAACAGGGCGAGCAGTTGGGCGTAGGCGCCGTAGCGCTGCTCCATCGTGTCCGGGTGCTGGGCGGCATCCTCGGTGAGGCGCTGGTGCAGGCCGGAAAGTGAGTAGCCACTTAGGTATGCGTCGTCCTGTGGCAGCAGATCGCGCTCTTCGGCGTAGAGCAGGAAGACGAGGCGCAGCACCAGGGTGAGCAGGCCGCGGTAGATGTCGTCCGGGTTGTCGCGCAGCGGCACGGCAAGCAGTTCGCCCTTGGCGGTGTCGTGCGCCGCTTGGAACCCGCGCAGCAGTTCGTACAGGGCGTGCAGCACCTGTTCGGCCAGGCGTTCGCTCACTTCGTTCTGGAACTTGCGGCTTTCGGCGAGGAGGCCCGCGAGGCGTTGCTGCTGCGGCACGGCGAGCAGGCGGCGTTCGTTCAACAGCAGGCGCATGGCGGCGGCGATGGGGCGGCCGGCGGTTTGCACCATGTCCGCCACGCGGAAATCCAGCCAGCCGGAGCTTTCGCCGCGCGGGGCGGAGATCAAGCGCAGCGACGTGCCGTTGAAGAGCAGGCCAGCCGGCGCGCCGGTGCCGCGCAGCAGCCGTTCCATGCGCCCGTGGGCGGAGGCGTCCGTGCCGCCCTTGGTGCGGACTACGGCGTCGAAGGTTTCGGTGGGGGCGGTGGTGGAGACCAGCAGTTGCCAAGGGGATTCGCCGTTGCCGTTGTTCGCGGGCGCTGCGTTGCCGCTCGGCGCTTGCGGGTTCGCGGGCTGGCCTGCTACCGCCTTGCGCACTGCGAACTGCGGGCGCAGCGTCTCGCCAGTGTCTGGCAGATGCACTTCCAACTCCGGCGGCATCGGCGCTTCGGGCGTGCCGGCGTAGGCTTTGGGGGAGAAGCGCCAGTCCAGCACGTCTTGCGCGAAGGCGCGGAAGTCCGGCAACACGGGCTGCGGGGCGGCATCGCCGTTGACGGCGCGTTCCTCCACGCAGGATCGCAACCGCTGTTGGCCTTCGGCGTCGTGCCGGTTGAGCGTGGCCCCGTGGCGGGCGAGCGCGGGGGCGGAAACGACGAGGCCGGTGGGGCGCACGAAGCCCAGCCATTCCAGGTGGGCGGCGATGGATGGGTCTGGGGTGGGCATGGGGGGATAGGACTACGCCGGCTGGTGTTCATCCGGTTTGTATGCGCGGATTTTGTCGATGAGCGTTCGAAGCCGACCTACGCTCTCGGACGCCTCTACGAACTTCGAGTAGGCAGCGAAGGCGTTGTCGATCAGTTCGTGATAGGTCATCACTCTGATCCGATACGGCCTCAGCCCCTCTTCGTCGCGCCTTCTGGTCTCCGCGTCGTCCCATCCTCGAGGCAGCCTGCCGACAAGGCAGACGGCTTCAATGGGATAATGGGCCTCCTTCTGGTTCTTTGCGACCTCCTTGCCGAGAGCGTCGACGTACTTCCTGAGCTGCGCTTCGATCTCGGTTTTGTCCAGCTGTCGCGACGATCGCTTGAGTTCGATGATCACATGCGCGCCGGATATGCGCCGGTAGCGGATGTCCACTCGAACGGAACGATCGGTCGGAATGCCGCCGACCACGGCCTGCAGCCGCTCTTCCATATGCTTGTAGCCCGTCGCGCGTTCCCACGAAGGGTCGAACAGCCAGAGATGATCGAAGACGTACTCCTGCAAGATGCGCTCGAGGACATCCTCTTCCACCTTGCCGTGGAACTTGCGTATTACGTCCAGCCGTTCTTGGACGATCTCGAAATACCTAGCCGCCTCAATGGAATCCACGTCAGCGAGATACTCCAAAAAGAAATCCAAGTGCTCAGCGTCCACCTTCTCCAAGGTCTTCAAGGCATGGCTCATCTTCAGCGTCTCGAACGCTAAGATCCCATCGGCATATAGCTGCTGTTTATGTCCCTCGTCCGCGCTTGCCTTGTCGATCGTCGCGAATACCTTTTTCGCCGAATCCTTCAGCGAATGGGGACGGAGTCCCTCGTACCACTCGCGGATGTAGGGATTGGACGAAAGGGCCTGTTCCAAACCCTTCTTGTCCTTGAGATCGTTCGTGCTGGTCCATATATGGATCAACTCGCCTCTAATGAACGAACGCAGTGCGATGTAACGCGGATCGTCCACGCTGAGGCTCTGCCGGCTGGAGGTTGCGATGTCATCCTTGTCGTCTTCATCTAGGAAGTTCGCATTGATCTCGCCATAGATGTACTTCGTAATCATGCCACCAAGGCGGAACTCCTGCAGTATGTCCTCCAGGGCCACCTTGCCGCGAACAACCACGGTGATCTTGTTCAGGTTGTCGTCTTCTCCCCGACCGTCTAGATCATTGGAATGGCGGGCAATGCCAATCCAGCCGCTAATCTCGTACTCGCCGTCGGCAGATGCTTTTCCTTGAGAGTCAAAGCGGGAGGAGCGCAGAAACGCCAATTTGCTACCCGTGTTGTCGTCCGTGTCCAAGTTGCGGCAGTGTTGCGCGTAGTCGTAGTCGCCGTACTGGAAGAGGAACCGCGCCTTGTGGAAGTAGTCCCGGTCGGCGACCGTCACTTCCTTGCCATCGACGACGATGCGGAAGTCGCGCATGCCGCCGCAGATCGCGAATCGTCTGGCAATGCGTTTGCGCAATGCTGCGACCGTGCCGCGTGTGAGGCGAACCTTTTTTAGCTGTCGTATTCGTATCGAAGTTCCGCATTCATCAATGTTCGCGTCAAAATGAAATGGGGCCGGCTTGTATACGCCTGGCGAAGATGGGTCGTCTTGTTGGATGGCCCTCGTGAGTGCCTCGGCATCCATCAACAACGCCTGATCTTCGCAGCCTCTCTTCCTGCTGAACACGGCGAACTCGTTGGCGATGGAGAACAGCGAAAGTTTGCCGATGCCCTTTCGCCCCATGGGTGGCCTGCCGGCGGGCGTCAGCCTGCCGCCGTCGGCGCGTTTCTCGAAGCCGACGTAGAGGTACTTGTCGTTGATGTCCTGCTGAGACATGCCGTGGCCGTCGTCGGTGATCGTGATGGTCTTCGCGTCGAGGTCGAAGTCCACCGTGACTTTCTTGGCATCGGCATCCCAAGCGTTGGCGATCACTTCCGACAGAACGGCTGGCGTGTTGCTGTAGAGGTACAGGCCAAGATGGTTCAGCACGTTCAGGCTGATCGTCATGCGGTACTTCGCATCCGTGTCCGTATCGGCTGTCGAGACACCGGATCGTTCAATGGACATCAGCGGCCTCCACAATGGCGGTGCCGATGGCGGCGGCGAGCGCTACGGGCACGGCGTTGCCGATGTGCCGGGCGAGCTTGTGGACAACGAGCGGCGCTTCGTCGTCCACGAGGTCGTAGTCTTCGGGAAAGGTCTGCAGGAGAGCGGCTTCGCGAACCGAGATGGTGCGGTCTTGCTCTGGGTGGCCGAAGCGGCCCGTGCTGTAGTAGCAGAACTGCGTCGTGATCGTGGGTGCGGGGGCGTCCCAGCGCATGCGGCCATAGGGTGCCGGGTAGTAGGTCTCTCTGTGGCAGGCGTTGACGAGATCGTCGTCCCAATCGCGCCAGGTTCCCCCTGGCTTCGACTGGCGAATTCGCCGCCGATTGAGGTCGGAGAGCGGCATCGTCACATGCGCAGAGTCGCTGCTGTCCGCTTGGCCGTCCGCCAGCGTCGGCTGGCCTTGGATGTAGGCGGCGACGGTCGGTTGGCCATCCGAGTCGCCAGCCGGCAGCGAAATGGGGCCAATTCTGGACGCCAGCAGCACCAGCCGACGACGCCGCTGCGGTACGCCGTATCGCAGGCAGGAAACGACGTCGTGTTCGACGTGGTAGTCGAGCGCCCGCAGCGACGCGATGAACTTGGTGAACGCCTCGTGCCTGGCCAAGCCCGGCACGTTCTCGATGGACACGATGTCGGGCGTGCCCTCTTCCACGAGGCGAGCGAACTCGAGCAGCAGGGAGCAGTCGTCCTTGCGTTGATCCCGACTGCGGCGGGTGTGCGCCGAGAACGGCTGGCAGGGCGCGCAACCGACCAACGCCGAGACGTCCGATCCTTGGAAGTGTGCCTCGAGGTCCTCGTAGCGGAGGTCTCGGACATCCGCCTGGACGAAGGTTGCGCCCAGGTTGTTGGCCTCGAAGGCGTGTTGGCACGTGGCGTCGAGGTCGTAGCCGGCCTTCACCGCGACCCCGGACGAGCGCAGGCCGTGCGTCAAGCCACCGATGCCGCAGAACAGATCGACGGCGTGGATGTTGCGGTTCGGGCTGGCCATTGGCGCTCACGAGGCGGCTTCAATCTGGGAGCCTGCATAGTAGCCGATTGTGCTGTGGGTGGTCTTGAGGATGGGGCAAGCGTCCAGCGCCCGCGGGCGGAGGCGTCCGCGTCGCCATTGGCGTCGTACCCGGCCTGCTGCACGACATGCTCCGTCAACTTGGACTGTCGGAGCAAGGCTTGTAGGGTAGATGGCCCTGAGGACGGAGGCTGGAGGTCGAGTGCGATTGGCTTACCCGGCGGCGCTCCACCAACTGCCCGACACGGTGCTGGTGTCGTTCCCCGACGTGCCGGAGGCGCTGACCGAGGGCGAGACGGTGGAAGACGCCATGCGCGAAGCGGTGGATTGCCTTGTCGCCGCTTTGGGAGGGTATGTGCGGAGCGGTCAACGGATACCCGGGCCCTCCGAGCGTCCGAACGCCCCGCTGGTCAGGCTACCCGCCTTGGCGGCAGCGAAGGTGGCGCTGTACCAAACCATGCTTGGTCGGCATGAGGACAAGGCTGGCCTGGCGGAGCGCATCGGACTGACCGAGAGCGCACTGGACCGGCTGGTGGACTTGGACCGGCGCTCGCCCATCGGCCAGGTGGAAGACGCGCTTCGTGCGCTCGGCTTGGCTCTGCGCGTTGAGGTCAGCACGGTCTAGCCCAGCGACGCCGACCGGCGGGAGGAGTGCTTCGGCCTGCCCGGCGCCTGCCAACGCGCCAGTGCATGTGCAATAGGCATTTATGCCATAATCTGCCGCGAGGCCAATCTACAGGAGGTGCGAGGCGGTGCTGTTGCGATTCGGGGTTGAGAACCACCTCTCCATCCGCGAGCGTCAGGAGCTTGTCCTCACGGCAGCCAAGCGGGTCAAACGGTCGGATCCGGCGGTGCCGGTGCCGATTCTAAGGGAAGCGGCTGTGCCCGTGGCCATCCTCTACGGGGCGAACGCTGCGGGCAAGTCCAATCTCATCCACGCCATCCGGGCGATGCGCGGTCACATTGTGATGTCGCACAAGTCGGGGGACGCGGCGGATCCCATCCCGCACCACCCCTTTCTGCTCGACGACAGCAGCGCGGACAAGCCGACGCGGTTCGACAGCATGTTCACGGTCAATGGCCGCGACGCCAGCACACCACAGGAGGTCTACGAGTACGGCTTCTCCTGTACGGACGCCGAATATACGGACGAGTGGCTGCACCGGATCGTGCGGCGCAAGCGGCAAACGACGCAGGTGTTGTTCCATCGGACGACCGAGGACGGAAATGTACAGGTGTCCTTCGGCGGCCGGCTGCGTGGGGAGAACCGCGCAATCGCCTCGCTCACGCGGCCCAACAGCCTCTTCCTCTCGGCTGCGGCACAAAACAACCACCCGCAACTTGGGGCGATCCATCGCCAATTCGTGGAGCAGTGGCAGCTAGAACGGGGCGACTGCGTTGAACCTGAACTCGTCGACTTGTTTGCTCGCCTTGAGCACCAAGATGCCTTCATCGAGTTGATGCGCCAAGCGGACCTTGGAGTAGTAGACGGGGAGCTTGAGGACTACGACAGGCCCGAAGCGAAACGGGAGAACTTACTTAGACTTAGAGCGCAAAGTGCGTTCGGCCACCCAACAGGATCAACCAACGAAGACGGTGAGCTGGTGCCTCCCCAGAAACGATTCCGTTTCACCCATGCGACCGCGGGGGGCGTGCGCACTCTGGATTACGATTGGGAGAGTCGTGGTACGCAAGTGCTCGCTTTTTTGCTATCCCGATGTTGAATGCGATTTCTGGAGGATCACTGGTCGTAGTGGACGAGTTGGATTCGAGCCTCCACCATCGCCTAACGGAAGCACTGCTCAAGCTCTTCAAGGGCGCGACGAATCGCAACGACGCACAGCTGATCGCCACAGTCCACGACACGGCGCTGCTGCGCGACTTGGAACTCGACGAAGTTTGGCTCGCGGAGAAGGACGCCTCCGGGGCTTCGCGCTTCACGCCGCTGACGGACTTCCGCATTCGCTCGCGCGAAGACCTGGAGAAGGTGTATCGGGAGGGTCGCGTTGGGGGTGCGCCAGTGATTGGCGATCTGCGGACCGTATTGGGTTGACCACGAGCGCAGGGCTAGCCCTTCTATCCATCGTCCTCGCACAGGGCTAGAAACTCGCCCTCCGTGAGTATTCGCACAAGCAGCCCGTGCTCCTTGAGCAGGCTCTCCGCCTTCCGTTGCTTCGTCGACTTCCCATCCCTGAGTCCCTTCGCAGTTTGCGTTCCAACAACGAGGTAGTCTGTCTTGAAGCCCACGTTTGGCGTGAATGTGAAGCCGCAGCGTTCGGCCAAAGTCACCGCGTCCTGCCGCCGCATCCCCATTGCGCCGGTAAAGCACACCGTTTCGCCGAAGTGCTCGCCTTCGGGATTCGCCCCCTTCGTCTCGATCCCACTGGATTTGCCGCGTGGGCCTACTGGCAACTCGGCGCGTACCAGCCAGTGCTCCAACCCCTGGCCGGAATGCTCAAACGCCGCCAGAAGCACTCTTGCCGCCATGCGAGCATCCCCTAGGGCATCGTGGTAGCCGTCCTCGTCGAAAAGCCCCAACCGCTCCGTCACCGCCCGCAGCCCGTGGCGCTTATGCCCCCTCCAACAGCGCCGCGACACTTTCGCAGTGTCAAGCCATCGGACGCCCTTGAAGCGAACGCCCGCCGCGCTCAAGCAGCCTCTGTCGAAAGACGTGTGCGTGACAATCGCATCCACATCGCCAACGAAGGCGGTTGCCGCCTCGAACGCGTGACGCAGCGACGGCGCATCACGCAAGGTCACCGCCTCAATGCCGTGAATGTCCACGAAGAACTCGTCAACGTCCGGTTGATTAACCAAGGTGGAGAACTCGTCAACGATTGCCCCGTCCATGGCCTTGACCATGCCGATTTGACATATGGAAGCGCGGTCGTAGGTTGCCGTCTCTACATCCAAGGCCACGAAATCGCCCTGCTTAGAGTTCAAGCCCATTCGTCGTTTTTCTCCCGATCAAGCCAATCGCGCATCAGCGCCTTGGTCACTGATCTTAGTCCTCGTGGGCAACGCAAGTCCAAGCCCGCTGGACGCACTGGTCACTAAGATCGTTGCGCGTTGACGGGCGTCTGGATGGCTGTCAAGGGCCATAGCATGACATTGAACGTACCTCAGTTCGTCTCCGGCCACAGATACACCAGCCCCACCGGCTCCACGCGCTGGGCCCGCACCTGGTAGAACGCCTTGATGCGCTTCGGTTCCTCCGCCAGGTCGCGGTCGAAGCTGTCGAGGCGTCGCCGCCAGTGGCGTTTGTCGGCTTCCAGCTGTTCGGCTTCGTCCGAGTTGAAGTCCAGCGCGAGTTGGCGGTTGCCTTCGTGGCGGGCGAGTTCTTCGATCACCCGTTCGCGCTGCCGGCGCAGCACCTCTGCAAGCTGCTCGGCCTCGGCCTTGCCGCGTTCGGCGAGTCGGGCGAGGGCGTCTTCGGCCAGGGCCCGGGCGCGTTCCTCCAGCTGCGGGCGCAGCGCTTCCACGTCGGCGGGCGCGGCGTTCAACAATCGTCCGCGCACGACTGCGTCGGGCTGCTCGGCGTGGCGGCTGAGCGACTCGTCCAGCAAGGCCAAAGTGCGCGTCTCGGTGTCGCGGGCATAGGCGCGCAGCGCTCCCTCCCGGCGGCTCGGCTCGATCCAGCGCGCGGTGACGGGCACCAGTTCCTCGTGCAGGCGTTCCGCGCCTTGGCCGTAGAGCGCCAAGCGGCCGAGCAGAATCACGCGGGGGATGGAGTCTCTGCTTTGCGCGAGGCAGGCGCGGGAGAGGTCGTTGTAGACGAAGCCCTGGGCGCGGAACCGCGCCAATAGGCGCTGGGCGACGCGCTGTTCCAAGTGCAGGTGAACGGTGTCGGCGGCGAACTCCTGGGGATCCTTGAACACCACCGGGCGGATCAGCGCCTCCTTGCGCCACTCGGCGAGCTTTTCGTCGAGCTTGCGCGGGCGCCGCAGGGAATCGAGCGTCGCCGTCCAGCTCGGGTCGGTGCGGGCGCGGCGTTCCAAGTCTGGGAACTCCCAGATCGTGCGGCGGGATACGTCCTGTCGGCGGCGCAATGGCGGCGCGTCGAGCAGTTCCAATGCGCAGGAGAGCGCGTCCCGAAATGCCTTTTCGTTGAACTTCGCCCAGTGGCGGGAGCGGTCGAGCACCGTGCGGCAACGCTCGATCTGCGCTTCCAGCGCGTCGCGGCGCTCGCGGGCGTCCTCCAGTTCTTCGGCGGCGCTGCGCTTGGCGCCGGCCGCCAGGTCCGCCTGTTCGATGGCGGCGCGCAGGGGCTCCGCCTGGTCGTGGCGAATGCCGCCGCGCAACCGGCGCTCCACGTCGTCGTCGATCACCTGGGCGAGGCTGCCGAGTTCGCGCTTGATGGTCGCCGTCTTGCGCACCAGCACTTCCAGCACGCGATCCTCCGCGCGCTGCGGCAGTGCGAAGTAGTGGCAACGCACCTCGGCTGCCGGTTGCAGCTTGCGGTCGATGCGGCCGTTGCGCTGTTCGATGCGGCCGGGGTTCCACGGCAGGTCGAAGTGGAAGAGGTCGGCGCAGCGGGCTTGGAAGTTCAAGCCTTCCCGGGCGGCGTCGGTGGCGATGAGGATGCGCAGCGGCTCGGCTAGCGGGTTGGCGTTGAAGCGGCGCTGGATGTCCTTGCGGCGTGGGCCGCTGGTGAGACCGTCGATGACCGCGATGCGCTCGTCCGCATCTTCGGTGTGCTCGATGGCTTGTTCCAGAACGCGCTTGAGGTAGCGCTTGGTGCCTTCGCGGTTCTCGGTGAAGATCAGCACCCGGCGTTCGTTCCAAGCGGGCGCCTCGCCGCTCGGGCGTTCGCCGAAGGGCGGCAGATCCGGCACTTGGTTGGCGCGTATCCAGTCGATCAGGCGCCGCGTTTTCGCGTCCGGCTTGTGGCGGGCTTCTTCGGCGATGGCGCTCATCCGCTCGATGAGCGCCTGTTCCTGCCGCCAGAGCTCGCCCGCCGCCGCGTTTCCGTCCGAAGCGCCAGCGGCCAGCGAGAGCGCCTTCACCTGCTCCTGTTCGGCGCTTTCCGCCGTCTCTTCGTCCCACTCGGCGCGCTCGTCGTCCGCATCGGGCGCTTGGAGGAACAGCGCCTGGTCGTGGGTGCCGAGCGTCGAATCTCCATGTTCCTTCTGCCATTGGCGCTGCACCGTCCGGGCATGAACGCGCAGGCTGCGGGCGAACGCCTCGACGGAAGAGAGCAGGCGCTGCTGCAAGCCCACCACCAGGAGGCCGGCGGCGGTGCGCGCCTTGGGCGGCGCATTGGCGAAGCGGCGTTCCCGCAGGCGGCGGTATTCGTCCAGCAGGCGGGAGAGCGCCAGTTCCGGCGCGTCTTTCGGCAGGCCGTCGATGGCAAGCCGAACGACGTTGCGTTTCGGGAAGCCGCCGCGCACGTCGCGGATGTCCTCCTTCAGGCGCCGCACCATCACGTCTTCGAGGTCGCGCTTGCCGCGCACCTTCACGCCGCGGGTGAAGCGGTACGGGTCCAACAGTTCCAGCAGTGTCGAGAAGCTGTTCGAGTGGCCGTTGTGGGGCGTGGCGGAGAGGAACAGGCGATGCTCGAAGCGCGATCCCAGGTCGCGCACGGCGCGGGTGATCTTCGTCTCGATGCCGTAGCGGCCGCCGGAAGAGGGTGCCGCGTGATGGGCTTCGTCCAAGATCAGGAGGCTGCCGGGCAGCAAATCGCCCAGCCACTCGCGCAGCGGGTCCGCGTAGGCGGAGTCGATCAGCAGCTTGTGGGACACCAGAAAGCGCGTGTGCGTGCGCCACGGGTTCACGCCGAAGCCGCGCTCGCGGCGCATCCTGGAAACGTAGGCGCGGTCGAGAATCTCGAACAGCAGGCCGAACCGATCCTCGAGTTCCGTCTTCCACTGTTCGAGCACCGACGGCGGCGCGGCCACCACGATGCGCTTCGCCTTGCGGCGCAGCAGCAGTTCCCGGGCGACGAGGCCGGCCTCGATGGTCTTGCCGAGGCCGGTGTCGTCGGCGATGAAGAGGTTCACGCGGGGCAGCCGGAGCGCCTTGCGCAGCGGCTCCATCTGGTAGGCGTCCAGCTGGATGCCGGCGCGGAAGGGCGCTTGGAAGAGGGCCGGATCGGTGGCGGTGGCGCAGTTCCAGCGCAGGGTGTTGAAGAAGGCGGCGAAGTAGCGCGGCGAGTCGAATCCCCTGCCGGCGAGATCGGCCCAGCCTTCCTCTTGGAGGATTCGCCGGTCCAGCTCGCAATCCCAGAACACGGTGAGGGCTTGGCCTTGGGCGTCGTCGTCCGCGCAAGCGAGCGAAACTTGGGGCGAGCCACCTGCGGGAGGAAAGGCCACCTCCTCCACCAGCCACTGCCGCGAGCGCACCAGCACCAGGTCGCCGACCTTGGGCGGCTGTTCGGGGGTCGTCTGGGAAACGTCAAGCGGTTCGGCGAGAGGCATGTCGAGCTTCTACCGCCGGTGGCGCCGTGTGCGTGTTTCGCGAGCTGCCATCAGCGCTACTGTAGACCGTTAGGCTAAGGAGCGCCAACGACGGGAACGGTATTCGAGTATTGGCTGGGAGGATCGTGCGGCAGCTTGATCGGCTGCCGGAGTATCGTGCTATGGTGCGGGCCGTGGGCTGATCAGACGGCATTGCGGCGGGTTTTCCGAACGCGGCGGCAACGGTCGATGGAGCCTTCGTCCCTTGTAAGCACCGGGTAGGCGGACCGCGAGAGTCCCTTCTCCACGGGCAATCGGGCCGCCGAACACGAACTTCATGCTACGGGCGCTGAACATCCGCAACTTCGCACTGGTTGCCGAACTGGACATCGAATTCGCGGCCGGGCTTACCGTCATCACCGGCGAATCCGGCGCTGGCAAGTCGATCCTGCTCGACGCTCTTGGCTTGGTGCTGGGTGCCCGGGTCAAACGCTCGCAGCTGCGCCCGGGTTTCGACGCCTGCGAGGTGAGCGCCGAGTTCAACTTGGCCGACGCGGCCCCCAGTCTCGAGACGCTCGCCCGGCTGGAGCTGCTCGTGGACGGCGAGGAAGCCACCTGTCTGGTGCGACGCACCGCCAACGAGCAGCGCTCCCGGGCGTTCGTCAACGGCACCCCAACCACCCTCGCGGTTCTGCAGTCGCTGACCGAACCGCTGATCGACGTTCACGGTCAGCACGAGCATCGGCAATTGACGTCCCGGCCTGCGCAGCGGCGTTTGCTCGACGAGTTCGGCGTCGACCCGACGTTGATCAAGGAGACCGCCGAGAGCTATCGGCGGCGCGAAGCGCTTGCCAGCGAGCTCGCCGAACGTCGGCAGCAGGCTGAGCGAATGCGCGAACGCGAAAGCCTGCTGCGCTACCAGGTGGACGAACTGGCCGCTCTTGGCGACATCGTGCAGCGGGCGGACGAGCTCACCGCGACGCACAAACGCCTGCATCGGATGCAGGAGCTGACCGCTGCGATCGGCCAAGCGGCCGTGGAACTGGAAGACGAACTGCTGGGCCGCGTTGGCGGCTTGACGAGCACCCTCGCCAACCTTGACGACCCCCATCCGAATCTGCTTGCGGCCGCCGAACTGGCCACTTCCGCCCAAGCCTGCCTCGACGAAGCCCTGGGCGAGCTGCGCAGCTACATGCAGTCGTTTTCCAACGACGACGGCGAGCTCGGCGAAGTGGAAGACGCTCTGGCCGCCCTTCACGACGTGGCGCGCAAGCATCGAGTCGCCGCCCCTGAACTCGCCACCCGGCTGCGCTGCCTAAGCGAAGAACTGGAGTCGCTGTCCGCCCTCGATGCCAGCGTCGACCAACTCGCGGAACGTGCGGCCGCCGCCGAAGCGGGCTACCGCAATGTCGCCAAGCGGCTCTCCACGGTGCGCCGCCGAGCGGCGAAGACGTTCTCCGAAAGCGTCACCGCCACGCTTCGCGAGCTTGGCATGGCGGGCGCTTCGGTAGGCGTTGCCTTCTCGCCGAGCGAGTCCGCCGCGGGCCTTGAGACGGTGAACTTCCAAGCCGTCACCAACTCGCGCTTCGGCGCGGCAAGCCTTGGCGACATCGCATCCGGGGGCGAACTGTCGCGCATCAGCTTGGCCATTCAGGTCGTTACGGCCGAGAGCTCGCGCCTGCCGTGTCTGATTCTCGACGAAGCGGATGTCGGCGTCGGCGGCACTTCCGCGGACGTGCTCGGGCGCATGCTGCGACGCTTGTCCGCGCACACCCAGGTCATCGCCATCACCCACGCGCCGCAGATCGCGGCCTTGGGCGACCAGCACCTCGTGGTGGCCAAGAACAGCGAACAGGACGTCGACATTCGCGCCCTTGAAGGCAGCGAACGCACCGAGGAACTTGCGCGCATGCTCGGCGGTCGAAAGGTGACCGCCGACACCCGCGCCTACGCCCGGGCGCTGCTCGCCGAAGGTGCCGGCGCCTCGGCAAGACAGTAGACTCGCCTTTCCCAACGGATGGCAGCCCAGTGACCGCAGCAGTCCGAACATCCCTGGCCCTCGCGCTGGCAGGCGCGCTGCTCGCCTCGGCGTGCAGTTTGCCGCGGATGTATCGTCTGACGGTGCAGCAGGGCAACGTCATCACCCAGGAGATGGTCGACAGCCTGAAGCCCGGCATGACCCACGAGCAGGTGGCCTACGTCATGGGCGAGCCGGTGATGCGCAATCCCTTCGACAACAGCCGCTGGGACTACGTCTACACCTTGCGCGTGCCCGGCTACGTCAACGACCGGCTGAAACTGTCGCTGTTCTTCGTCGATGGCGAACTGTCGCACTTCGTGGGCGATCTGAAACCGAGCGGCATGGCCGGCGAAGAAGCCGATGGCGAGGCCGGCACGAACGCCGCGGCGTCGGAAGAAGAAGCGGCGGCCAGCGCAACGGAGACCGCCGCTCCAAACCCGACGGAAGATGCAGCGCAGCCTCGCTAGTCCGCTCGGCCGCGAATGCCGGCGCGGCTGCGTCGTGCCTGCACCGGATCGACCAGCAGTTCGCGCAGCAGCTCGATGCGATCGCCGTCCTGCAACGGGCGATCCGGCGCGGCCAGCTCGCCGTGAACGGCCACTGCCGCCGCCCGCTGGCCAGCGAAGCGGGAAGCCGCGATGGCTGCCGCCACGGTGGATCGCGTTGGCAGACGCAGCGTCTGCCGCTCTGCCGCCTGCGCGGTGGCGAAGACCACCTCAACGCTGATCGTCGCCGTTGTCGCGCTGTCTTTCGCCGTGGCCACCGTCCGAACCTACCAGTATTTCGCCTACGGCTCGAACATGTGCTCGGCGCGTCTGCGCCAGCGCGCGCCGTCGGCGCGGGCCTTGGCGGCGGGCCGACTGCCGAACTACGCCCTGCGCTGGCACAAGCTCGGCAGAGACGGTTCCGGCAAGTGCAATGCCGCCTACGCCGGCGACGACTCGTCGAGCGTGCTCTGGGGCGTGCTGTTCGACATCGCCTGCGCCGAGAAACGCCTGCTCGACAAGGCCGAAGGGCTGGGCATCGGCTATCTGGAACGCGAGGTGGAAGTCGTCACCGAAGCGGGAACGCGCCCGGCCCTCACCTACGTTGCCAAGCCCACGCACATCGACGCCTCGCTGCGTCCGCATGCCTGGTACAAGGACTACGTGGTGCGCGGCGCCTGTGAACACGGGCTGCCGGAAGCGGTGGTGGCGGCGCTGGCGAGCGTGGAAACGCTGGCCGATCCCGCTTCTAGCGGCGCGCGCACGGTCTGAATGCGTGGCCTGGGTGCCGGCGCCGGACCGCCCGATCGCTTGGCCGCCGCACGATGCTGACGGCGCGCCACGTCGTCGCCTACGGCGTGTTGCTACAGTCACACCATGACACCCGCAGACAACACGTTCCTCAAGGAGTTCTTCAACGCGATGGCCGGCCGCTCGAGCCGGACGACGAGCGCTACGTCTCGCTTTACGACGCAGCGTTGACGGACTCGGACCCGGTACAGCAGCTGGCTCGCGTGATCGAGTGGTCTGCGGAGAGCGTCCGGCTGTTCTCGGGCTACCGGGGCGCTGGCAAGAGCACGGACTCCGGCGACTGAAGCGACGGTTGGAAGAATCCGGCCACATGGTCTTCCTATGCGACATGGAGGACTACCTCAATCTCTCCACGGCGGTGGACGTATCACGCTCGACAGCATGGGCGGCATCCACGACGTCGCTGGCGAAGCCGACGCGGCCAGGGCCGCCTTCGAGGAGGCGCTGACGATAGATCGTCGCCTGGTCGAGACGACCGGCGAGACGCCGCAGACGCTGCGCGACCTCGCCGTCTCGCTGGGCAGGATGGACAGCATCCGCCAAGCCGCAGGCGAAACCGACGCTACGCGGCCAGCAGCACCTTCGGAAACGTGAGCGAAAATGTGCTGGTGGCGCTGGTGGTGCGGAGGCCACACTGGCAGACACCACGCGGCCCGCTGAATAGGCAGTTCTTCGTTCAATGAACTCCGCCATCGTGATGGCGTATCGTTCCAACGCGGGCTGCCGGGAGCCGTGGTAGCAGCGCATGGAGAGGGTGGAACGCTTGACGAGCCTGCTGCACGGGGTGGAACGCATGGCTGCTGATCTGCTCTCTACATGTGCGTGATGGCTGGATGCAGCGTCGTTACGGCATCCGACACCGCGTGCATCTTGACGTCGTCTCAGAGCAGACTCATGCCCCGAGCGGCGCCTGAAGGAGCTGCATCAGCTCGTCGACGTCCAGCTGCGCTGGCGTGTCGGTGGCCTCCAGCAGGCGTTCGGCCAAGTCGCGCTTCTTGTGGTGCAGGGCGACGATCTGCTCCTCGATGGTGCCTTCGGTGACCATCCGGTAGATGGTCACCGGCCGGGTCTGGCCGATGCGGTGGGCACGGTCCGAGGCCTGGTCCTCCACCGCCGGGTTCCACCACGGGTCCATGTGGATCACGTAGTCCGCGGCGGTGAGGTTCAAGCCGACGCCGCCGGCGGTGAGGGAAATCAGGAACACGTCGCCTTGTCCGGCCTGGAAGGCGGCGATGCGGGCGGTGCGCTCCTTCGCCGACGTGGCGCCGTCGAGGTACTGGTAGGCAACGCCGGCTGCGCGCAGATGGTCCTCGATCAGGCGCAGATGCATCACGAACTGCGAGAACACCAGCACCTTGTGGCGGTTCGCCAGGAGGTCCTCCAAGGTGGCGGCGAAGGTCGCCAGCTTGGCGCTCGCCCCCGCCTGCGGCAACTCCGGCGGCGCGTCGTCGGCGTCCAGCACCAGCTTGGGACTGCAGCAGGCCAGGCGCAGCCGCGTGAGGTGCGCGAAGAGGCGCATCGGGGCGCCGGCGGCGGCCTTGGCGAGGTCTTCGAGCGCCCTCTGCCGCAGCGCTTCGTAGAGCGACGCCTCCTCTTCGGACATCTTCACGTGCAGCGTGATTTCCGTTCGCGGCGGCAGATCGTCCAACACGTCGGCCTTCAGACGACGCAGCACGAACGGCTCGACCAGCCGCTTCAGTCGCGCTTGCGCCGTCTGATCGCCTTCGCGTTCGATGGGCAGCACGAAGCGTACGCGGAACTGCCGCAGCGGACCGAGCAGCCCAGGATTGGCGAAGCCGAACAGCGAGTGCAGATCGAACAGGTTGTTCTGCACCGGCGTGCCGGTGGTGATCATGCGGAAGTCGGCGGTCAGCGCTTTCGCCGCCTTGCTGCGCTTGGCGTTCGGGTTCTTGATCGCCTGCGCTTCGTCGAGCACCACGGTATGCCAGGTTCGCGCCGCCAACTGCGCGGCGTCGTTCTGCAGCACGCCGTAGGTGGCGAGCACCAGATCGAACGCGCCCATGCCTTCAAGCAGAGCCGCCCGCGCCGCTGCCGTGCCGGTGTAGGTGCTTACCGCCAGGGTCGGCGCGAAGCGGCGGGCTTCCGCGAGCCAGTTGGGCAGCACCGAGGTGGGCGCCACCACCAGCGCCGGGCCGCCCTGCGCCCGCAACAGCAGCAGGGCGAGCGTCTGGATGGTCTTGCCAAGCCCCATGTCGTCGGCGAGGCAGGCGCCCACGCCCGAAGCGGCCTGTCGCGCCAGCCATCGGAAGCCTTCCGCCTGGTACGGTCGCAGATCCGCCTGCAAGGTGCTTGGCACTTCGGCCTCGAGGGCGCTCGCGGTGCGCATCCGCTCGCCCATGGTGCGCCAGCCGTCGTCCGCATCGAGCTGCGCGCCTTCAATCAGATCTTCGACGGCGAGGGCGGCAAGCGGATGCAGTCGCACGGCGTTCTTCGCGCCGGCGCCGGCCACCGCCGCGAAGTCGTCCAGTCGGCGGCGGAAGGACTGCGCCAAGGCCAGGAACTCGCCATTGCCGAGCGGCAGAAAGCGCGAGTCGGGGTTGTCTTCCAGCAGCGCGAACAGGCGTTTCAGGTCCAGCACCCGCTCGTCGTCCACGCGCAGTTCGCCGGACGCCTGCATCCAACCGGCGGCGGACTTGATGTTCAGGCGCAGGGTGTTGTTCGCCCCCCGGGCCACCACCCGCATCGCCTCGCCGTGCGGCCACTTGCAGCGGGCGCCGACGTCGTCGAGGCGCTCGAGCAGCTCCAGGCAGTCGTCGGCGTTGGGCAGCACCAGGGGCTGCTCCGCGGTTGGCTTGGCGGCCAACGGCGCGCAATCCGCGGCAAGCCGATCCACGGCGGATCGCTCGGCGTCGAAGTTCCGCTCCGCCTGCACGTTCTCGCCCTCGCGGCTGGCGAACACCACGACGCCGCCGGCGCCCGGCGGATAGCAGACGCCGGCGCCGGGAATCGGTTCCACCTCCAGGGCCACGGAGAGGCCGTGGTCCAAGGGTTCGAGACGCACCCAGGGATCGGCATCCGCCTCGATGCGCGCCGCCGCCGCGGCGACGTTCTGCAGGCTGGAGGCAACGCGCACGTGCGGCGCCAGCGCCGGCACCGTGTTCAGCAGGCGCGCCTTGGCGCCGGTCGGCAGTTTCAGGCCGTCCGCGGGGATGGCGCGGAACAGCCGCCGATGCTCGGCGGTGAAGTGGGTGATTTCGCAGCGGCCGGGGGTTGGGCGGTGCAAGGCGTAGGCGCCGTCGGTGCCGGCGCGGTAGGGTTCCACGCGCAGCATGACGCCGCCGTCCGCGGCGTGGTCGACGGATAGCTGCGGTTCCCGGCGAACCACCTCCAGCGTTCTGCCCTCGGCGTCCACGACGAAGGGATGTCCGGCCAGGGCATGCAGGCTGGCAAGGCCGAAGTAGCTCACCTTCTTGTTCCACTCCTGGCGCGTGGCCGCCGCGGCGATGGCGGCCTCGTCCTGGGGCAGCAGGAAGTCCATGCGCGTGGACTCCGCCGCCAGACGCTTGGCCCCGTACTGCTTGCCTCGGCTCCAAGCGCCGTTGGCGTTGCGGTTCTGCCAGCGGGTCTCCAGCCACACGTGGCCGCCGCCCACATGCAGGGTCCAGACGAGGCGTCCACTGGCTTCGGCGACCGGCGCTGCTTCGGCGTCGTCCGCGGCGGGCGTCTGCGCCAGCTCCTCGATGACCGCCAGCGACTGCTTCCAAGTGCCGAAGGGAACGGCGAGGGTCGTCAACGTGGCCGTGCCCAACGCGGCATGGCCGCCGTTGATGATCCCGGCGCCGTCGGCGATGGCGTTGGCATCGCTGGGGAGGCGGCGCAGGAGTTCGCCGCACTCGGCGGCCACCCATGCGAAGCCGTTCTCGGCGGCGCGGACGCCCAGCTGGCGAATCGAGTCGAGGACGGCTTGCTCCGGCGCCTGCGCCAGCCAGCAGCACTGGATGCCGGTGAACAGCGCATCGATGCCGTTCCACAGCCGCAGCTGGTAGGGCAGCCCGGACTTCTGCTTCACCTGCACGGCGCACTGGGCCAAACGAAGGCCGGCGCGTTCCGGCTGGTTCCATTCGCGAGCGGCGCCGACGCGTTCCAGCAAGTCCAAGGACGCCGGCGTGTCGCGCCGCGCCAACGCCAGCAGGGAGAGCGCGAAGGTGCGGGATTCGGGATAGAGAAGCCGCTTGCGTCTGCCCCGCAGGGTGTTCAGCGCTTCCTCGATGTGCGGGGAGGCGTCGGCGTCCTGGCCGCGCAGCATGGCCACCAGCGCCAGCGTGGACGCTTTGCCGACCACCGCCGCCACGGTGCTGCGCAGTTGCGCGGGCAGTTCCTCGAAGACGGCGACGGCGGCGTCGAAGCGGCCCTGAAGCACGCGAATGAAGGCGATGTCGTCGGCGTATTCGAGGGGCGTTTCGCCGATCTCCTGGCAGACGTCGATCAACGCGTCCGCCGGCGCGCAGTGGCGGATGACGTGCCTCAGGCAAGCCCGGCAAGCCTTTTCGCGCAGCGCCGATGGCACCGCTCGCAGGGCTTCTTCCGCGAAGGGCTCGGCGAGCAGTGCGAAGTCGTGGGCTTGCACCTGTCCTGGCACGTCCTTGAAGCGTTGCACGCTGCCGGCCAGCAGGTAGCCGCGCTGCAGGACTTCGGCGGTATCCCGGTCCTTGTGGTAGGCGGTCGCACGGGCGGCGTCCGCGTCTTCGCCCGGCCGCCTGCTTCCATCCATCCAAACGCGCTGCACGGCGTCAAGGAGGGGCAGCAGCGCATCTTGCGCCCGCGCCTCGCGCATCAGCGCCAACGCGGCCGACGACGCAATCGAGATGGCGCCACTGGCATCCGGCGCTGCCAGGCCGGCTGCCTCCAGCTCGGCCGTGGCAGCCGCGAGCGCTCCGGCGCTTGGCAAGGGAAGCGCCGCCAACGATGCGTCTTGCAGCAGCCTTTCGAGGTGCGCTGCCGCCAGCGCGCGCGGCGCGAAGAGGGAGCACAGCCGAGCGAGGGCGCGGGCGCCTTCCGAGAGCGACGGACAAGCTACTTCGGCGACGCTCGCGGAACTTGACACGGCACAATATCCTTGTGGCGACCTCGTGATGGAGGTCATTGTGTGCAAGCTCGGTCGGCCCCACAAGCCTTGTGCGCCGAGCGGCGTGCGGGTTGCGGCGTTGCCGTCCATCCGCAACCCACGCAGTCACGATCCATGGGAAAGCGGAGGAGCGTCATCGTGCTGACGCTGCAAGACGTCACGCTGCATCGCGGCGAGCGGGCCGTCTTCGACGGCTTGAACTTGACGATCCACGGCCGCCACAAGGCTGGAATCGTAGGCCGCAACGGCGTCGGCAAGACGACGCTCTTCGAGCTGATTCGGCGACGCCTGCTGCCGGAAGAAGGCGCCGTGGCGTTGCCGGATGCCTGGCGGATCGCCTGCCTGGAGCAGACCGTGCAGCCATCGCTTCGTCCGGCGCTCGACTTCGTGCTCGACGGCGACACGCGGCTGCGCCGGGTGGAACGCGCCATCGAAGAAGCCGAACGAAACGACGACGGCGCTGCCCTCGGCAGGCTGTATTCGGACTACGACGACGCCGGCGGCTACGACGCCCACGCCCGGGGCGGCGAGATCCTCTCCGGCCTGGGGTTCGGCAAGCCGGACTTCGACAAGCCGCATCGGGCGTTCTCCGGCGGCTGGCGAATACGCCTCAACCTCGCCCGGGCGCTGATGACGCCTTCCGACCTGCTGCTGCTGGACGAGCCGACCAACCATCTGGACTTGGAAGCCACGCTGTGGCTGGAGACCTGGCTGCGCAAGTACCAGGGCACGCTGCTGATGATCGCCCACGATCGCGAGTTCCTCGACAAGACCGTGCAGGAGATCGTGCATGTCCAGAACGGTCGCGCCGCGGTTTACGTCGGCAACTACGCCGCCTTCGAACGGCAGCGGGCGGAAGCGCTGGCGCGCCAGGCCGCGCTGCACAAGCAGCAGCAACTGCGGGTGGCGGAGATACGCCGTTTCGTGGACCGCTTCCGCGCCAAGGAGAGCAAGGCCAAGCAGGTGCAGAGCCGCCTGAAGGCGTTGCGGAAGATGGACCTGGTGGCCGCGGTGCATGCCGAGTCGCCGTACCGCTTCGCCTTCTCCGGGCCGCGCAAGATCTCCAACCCCACCTTGCAGCTCGACGACGCCTGCCTTGGCTACGACGGCCACGTCGTGCTCGCCGACGTGACCTTGCGCGTCTATCCGAACGACCGCATCGGCGTGCTGGGCGCCAACGGCGCCGGCAAGACCACGCTGCTGCGCTGCCTCGCCGGCGAACTCGCGCCGCTGGCGGGTTCGCTGCAGCGCGGGCGGCACTCCGCCGTCGGCTACTTCGCGCAGCACCAGTTGGAGTCCTTGCACCTCGGCAAGTCGCCGCTCGAGCACCTCGAGGCGATCGGCGGCGACGCCGTATCGAGTTTCGACGGCCAGCAGGCGCTGGACTACCTGGGCGGCTGGGGCTTCGGCGGCAGCGATGCCCGGCGCCCGGCGCGGACCTTTTCCGGCGGCGAAAAGGCGCGTCTGGTGCTGGCGCTTCTCGCCTGCCAGCAGCCGGCGCTGCTGATACTGGACGAACCGAGCAATCATCTGGACTTGGAAATGCGCGAGGCGCTGACCGTCGCGCTGCAGGACTATCCGGGCGCCCTGCTGCTGGTGGCCCACGACCGCTACCTGCTGGAGCGCTGCGTCGACAGCTTCTGGCTGGTGGCGGACGGCCAGGTGGCGCCGTTCGCCGACGATCTCGCCGCCTACGCGGCGATGAAGCAGGGGCGGACGCGCAGCAAGGCGCCGGCGAACCGCCGGCCATCGACGTCGACCGCCAAGGCGCTGGCG
The DNA here is from genome assembly GCA_965199875.1 of Candidatus Azotimanducaceae bacterium. Classification (GTDB taxonomy): domain Bacteria; phylum Pseudomonadota; class Gammaproteobacteria; order Pseudomonadales; family Azotimanducaceae; genus VXYL01. Next base: position 3,358,148 of record OZ241346.1, read on the forward strand.
CACAAGCAGCGTTCCCTGGAAGCTCGAATCGACGCCCACGCGCAACGCATCGACGTGCTGGAGCGCCGCCTGCACGATGCCTCGGTGAACCAGCGGTCCGAGCAGTTGGCGCAGCTTGCCAAGGAGCGCCGGCAGGCGGCAAGGGAAGTGGAACGCTGCGAACAGGCGTGGCTTGCGGCGCAGGAGGAACTCGATCGGCTGGGTGGCTGACCCGCCAGCACGGTCGGCCGTCCCGGCTACGAGGTCGCCTGGCGCGGCCCTCGCTTGCGCGTGCCGCGACGAGGGATGTTCAGGCGCTGGCGCCGCTCCCAAAGGCTCTTGCGGCTGATGCCGAGCTGGCTGGCCAGCTCCGTTTCGGTGAGCTGGTCCTGGTTTTCGAGCACGAAGCGGATGAAGTAGCTCTCCAAGCTGCTCGACCGATCCTGCTCCGCGGCGGCTGCGCCGAGCGGCGGCGCCCGGCCGACGTCGATGGCCAGCAGTTCGATGTCGACGATGCCGTCGGCGCAAACGATGGCGGCGCGCTCGACGGCGTTTTCCAGTTCGCGCACGTTGCCGGGCCACGGATAGCGCCGCAGCGCCTCGACAACGCCCGACGCAAAGCGCAGGCCGGTCTTGCCGAGCTTCTCCGACGAGCGTCGGAGCAGCGCAGTGGCGATGGCGGCGACGTCGTCGCAGCGCTGGCGCAAAGGCGGCACCTGCAAAACCGTGGCGTGCAGGCGTTCCAGCAAAGCGGGAAGAAATCGACCGCGGTCCGCCAACGGCTGCAACTCGTGCCCGGTGGCGGCGATCAGGCGCACGTCGAACGGCCGGCCGGCGTCCTCGGTGCCGGCGAGCGCACCGTCTTCCAGAACGCCCTCCTGCACCAAGCGCAGCAAGCGCGTCTGCGCCGGCATGGGCAGTTCGCCAATGGCCTTGAGGAACAGTATGCCGCCATCGGCAGCGTCGATCAGGCCGCGGCGCGAGTTGGCGGCAGCGCCGCCCCGCCCAAACAGCTCCGCTTCCATCAGGGCATCGGGCAGCGTCGCGCAGTTGAGGGCGATGAGCGGCGCATGGCGGCGGCTGCTGCCGGCATGGACGGCGCGCGCCGCCAGCTCCTTGCCGGTGCCGGATTCGCCCTGAATCAGCACCGGAGACTCGCTGGCGGCCGCGGCTTCGATGCCGGCGAAGAGGCGCAGCATTGCCGGGCAGCTGCCGAGCATCGACGAGAAGCGACCGCCGAAGCGCGCCGGGGCGAAGCGCTCGATGGCGCGCTGGACGGCGCTCGCCAGCTCGTCTTCGGCCAATGGCCCGGAGAGGTAGTCGGCCGCGCCCCGGCGCATGCAGTCCACCGCATGGGCCACGCTGGGCGAGCCCGCCACCAGAACCACCGGCACGGCGCCGGCGAGCGATAGGACGTCTTCGCGCCCGTCCGCCAGTTCGGCATTGGCGACGATCGCTGCTGGCGGATCACCCAGCGCCGCTCGCAGCTGCGCCAAGTCGGAGCAGGGCGCGATGTCGAAGGCGGCCAGTGCCGCGCACAGCGTCCGTCGATTCTTGTCGTCGCGCTCGACCACGAGAATGCGATGCATCGGGGCATCATAGCGCACGGCCCTCTATGACAGCGCGACGAACCCCGGCATGGCGCGGCTGTTCGGCAGGCATTCGATGCGCCAGTGGCGCACCGCCCAGTTCAGCATCGTCGGCACGTCTTCGTTGGGCGGCTGCAGGCCGAGCAGCGACAGCGCGACGGCGACGTTGCCGCGGGCATGGCGTTGATCGATGGCGGTGGCCGCGTTGTGCTTGGAGAGCTTCTCGCCCGCTGCGTCGACCAGCACCGGAACGTGGGCGTAGACCGGCGGCACCACGCCCAGGCAGGCGGCGAGGTGGATCTGCTGCGGCGTGTTGTCGAGCAGGTCGGCGCCGCGGACCACGTGGCTGACGCGCATGGCCGCATCGTCGACGACGACGGCGAGGGGATAGGAAGGCAGCCCGTCGCGACGCCAGACGACGAAGTCTCCCATCGACTCGGGGCCGGGTTCGCGCCGCCCGGCCACGCGGTCGTCGAACGAGCACTCGGCAGCGTCCTCAACGCGAACGCGCACGGCGTTGCCGTCGCGCGGCAGGCCCAGGTCGCGGCAGGTGCCCGGATAGCGTCGTGCGCCCCTTAGCTGGCTGCGCGTGCAGCGACAGCCGAAACAGCGCTCGCCGAGGTCTTCAAGGGCGGCGCGGTAGCGCTCGCGATGGTCGCTCTGCCGCACCACGCCGCCATCCCAAAGCAAGCCGTGCGCTTCGAGCGTCGCCAGAATCTCGTCTTCGGTACCGCTCTTGATCCGTGGCGCATCCAGATCGTCGATGCGCACCAGCCAGCGGCCCTGCCATGCTCTGGCGTCCAGCCAGGAGGCGGTGGCGGCCAGCAGCGAACCGAGATGCAGCGGGCCCGAGGGCGTTGGCGCGAAGCGGCCGATGTAGCCAGCGCGCTCGACGGCGCCCGTTGCGGCGTCGAGCGGCACTGCAAGCCCGCCGCTTGGCCCCTCAGGCGGAGTCTAGCCGCGCAGCTGGCGCTCGCGGAGTTCGTCGAGGGCTTTGCAGTCCACGCACTGCGTCGCTGTCGGTCGGGCTTCGAGGCGGCGCAGGCCGATCTCGACGCCGCAGGTGTCGCAGTAGCCGTAGTCGTCGGTCTCGATGCGGTCCAGCGTCTGGTTGATCTTGCGGATCAGCCGCCGTTCGCGGTCGCGGGTGCGCAGTTCGATGCCGAGTTCTTCCTCCTGGGTGGCGCGATCCAGCGGATCGGGAAAGTTGGAGGCTTCGTCCTGCAGATGGTTGACCGTGCGATCCACCTGTTCCATGAGCTCCCGGCGCCAGTCGTTCAGCATGTTGCGGAAGTGCTCGATCTGCCCGCCGCTCATGTACTCCTCGCCTTCCTTCGGCGCATAGGGTGCGTAGTTTCGGAAAGGCGACTCGGCGTCCCGGCGCGGTGCGTCGGCGGAGCTCGGCTTCTGCGGACGTGTCGTTTCGATGGCGGAGTTCGACATGGGTCCCTCTTTGCGGCGTCTGCTTGGCAGTTCGAGAGGGCGCGTAAATTAGCAAAACAGCGCCTCAAGCGCACCCCCAAGCGGCTACACTGGCGCGCAATCGGGCCAAGGTTCGACGGGCGAGCACATGCAAGGCTGCGGGCACGAGGCCCGAACGGCAAACGGCGTCCTGCCGGCGGCGCGGGTGGCGCGCATCGCGCCGTTTCGCGTCATGGAGATTCTCAATGCGGCGCGGGAGCTCGAACGCCGTGGCCGCCACGTCGTCCACTTCGAGGTTGGCGAGTCGGACTTCCACCCCGCCGCGCCGGTCGTGGAGGCGGGGGTGTCGGCGTTGCGATCCTGGCGCAACGGCTACACGGAACCGCTTGGCTTGTCCGACCTGCGCGAGGCCATCGCCCGGCGCTATCGGCGCCTCGGCATCGACGCGCAGCGCATCGCCGTGACCTCCGGCGTCAGCGCCGCGCTCAACCTGCTGGCCCAGGCGCTGGTGAATCCGGGCGACGAAGTGCTGGTGGCGGACCCGGGCTATCCCTGCTACGGCGCCTTCGTCGAAACCGCAGGGGGCAGGGTCCGACGCCTGCCGGTGGACGCGAACAGCGGCTTTCAGCCGACGGCGCGGCAGATCGACCGGGCGTGGAACGAGAACACCGCTGGCGTGATCCTTTCCAGCCCCTCGAATCCGGTCGGCAGCTTGCTCGGGCGCGACGAGCTGGCCGCCATTTGCCGGCAAGTGGCTGGCAAGGGCTTCGTGGTCATCGACGAAATCTACCAGGGCCTGGTCTACGGCGACGCCGACCCCGCCTTTACGGCGCTTGCCGTGGACGACGGCTGCTTCGTCGTCAACGGCTTTTCCAAGTACTACGGCATGACCGGATGGCGGCTCGGCTGGATCGTCGCCCCGGCGGGAATGATCGACGCCATCGATCGACTCGCGCAGAACCTCTACATCTCGCCGCCCACGGTCTCTCAGCATGCCGCCTTGGCAGCGCTCGGCAACGACGCGCTGGCCATCCACGAGCATCGGCGCGACGTCTTCGCCCGACGCCGAGACGCGATGCTCTCGGGGCTTGAGGCGCTCGGTCTGCCGGCGGCGCAGCGCCCCGATGGCGGCTTCTACGTCTACACGAACATCGCGTCCACGGGCCTCGGCACCGAGCAGTTCTGCCGTCGGCTGCTGCACGAATACGGCGTGGCCGCGACGCCGGGAACCGACTTCGGGCAGCACCGCGCGGAATGCCACGCGCGCTTTTCCTTCACCGTCGACGAGACGCAGATCGCCCTTGGCATGGAGCGCCTCGAAGCGGCGTTGGCGGCTTTTCGGAGGCGGCCGTAGAGTTCTCGCCGGCCTTGCAGCGCGGCGTGCTGATCCGGCGCTACAAGCGCTTCCTGGCCGACATCCGAAAGGCGTCCGGCGAAACGACGACCATCCACTGCCCGAACACCGGCGCCATGCTCGGCTGCGCCGATGCCGGCAGCACGGTCTGGTACTCGACGTCCGCAAGCGCTCGTCGCAAGTACCGCCATACTCTGGAACTGGTCGGCAACGCCGATGGCGAACTGATCGCCGTCAACTCGGCGCGCGCCAACGCCCTGGTGGCCGAGGCGCTGGCGAGCGGCTGCCTGCCGGGACTTCCGCAGCGGCGAGTCGAGCGCCGCGAAGTTTCCATTCCCGATGCCGGCGGGCGTTTCGACCTCTACGTCGACAGCGTGTTCGTGGAGGTGAAGGCGGTGACGCTGAAACTGGCCGACGGCGGCGCGTTTCCGGACGCCGTCAGCGCCAGGGCGACCCGGCACGTCGAAGCGCTGGCGCGGCTGTGCCGGGAAGGTCGGTGCGCCGCGCTGGTGTTCTGCGTGCTGCACAGCGGCATCGACGGCGTGCGTCCGGCGGACGAAGTCGATCCGGTCTACGGCGAAGCCTTGCGGCGGGCGGCCGAAGCGGGCGTCGGCATCTTCGCCCTGGGCTGCCGCATCTCGCCGTTCGCCATCGAGCCGACCGGGCCGCTGCCGGTGAACCTCGAACGCGGCTGATGCCCACAGTGCGAGGCAAGACCGAGAACCGCCCCCTCAGCCCCGAAAGCGCGCTTGCAGATCCAGGTAGTCCGATGCGAGATGCAGCCGCGCGCCGTGTCTGGAGACCAGTTCGGCGGCGGCGAAGTTGCCGAATCGCGCCGCGGCGAGCGCAGGGGCGCCTTGCAGCGTGGCGCGGATGACGGCGCCGGCGTAGATGTCTCCGGCGCCGGTGGCATCGGCGGCCACCGCGGCGAACGGCTTTGCCGTGCGCATTCCCTCGGCAGCGACGACGACACTGCCAGCGGCGCCCAAGGTGATGTTGACGAAAGGCGCGATGTCGCGCAGTTCGGCAGCGGCGACGTCCAGGCGGTCGGTGCCGGCCCAGGCCAGCGCTTCTTCCTCGTTGCAGAACAGCTGCTGCACGCCGTTGCCGAGCATCGCCACGAGTCCGTCCCGGCAGCCGTCCACCATGGCCGGGTCGGACAGCGACAGGCTGGTGCGGACGCCATCCTCCTCGGCCATTTCCCGGGCCCGGACCGCGGCATCGACTGCCGCTTGACGAGCGGCGAGATAGCCCTCGACGTAGAGAAACTTCGACGAGCGCAGCGCCGCCGCGTCGAGATCTTCGCTGGCGAACGTCTCCGAGACGCCGAGACAGGTGGCCATCGAGCGTTCGGCATCGGCGGTGACGAGGGTCAGGCAGCGCCCGCTGCTGCCGCCCGCCGGGCGAAGGCCGGCGACTCCGATGCCGATGCCCTGCAGGTCGTCGAGGAAGTGGCTGCCGATGGCGTCGTCGGCCACCCGGCAGGAGTAGAAGGCCTGGCCTCCGAAGGCCTGCAGCGCAAAGACGGTGTTGGCCGCGGAGCCTCCCGACATGCGGCGATGGGTGCGCCCCTGCAAGCTGGCCTCGATGGCATCGAGGCGATCGTCGTCCACCAGCGTCATGCGGCCCTTCGGAAGGTCCACCGCGGCAAGGAAGGCGTCGTCGACGGCGTACTCGAAGTCCACCAGGGCGTTGCCGATGCCGTAGAGGTCGTAGCTCATGCCGAGAGACGCCGGAACACGTGATCCACGGCGTCGAGGGTTTGCGCCACCTCCGCCTCGCCGTGGGCTGCGGAGACGAACGCGGTCTCGAAGGCCGACGGCGCGAAGTAGACGCCGCGTTCGAGCATGGCGTGGAAGAAGCGCCGGTAGCGGTCGGTGTCCGCGCCGGCGACGTCGTCGAAGCTCTCGACCGGGCCAGCAGTGAAGAACAGGCTGAACATGCCGCACACCGCGTTGACCGCCAGCGGCACGCCATGTCGCAGGGCGCGTTCTCGAATGCCCTCGGCCAACGCCCTGGTGGTCGTCGCCAAGGCGTCGTAGGTGGCGTCGTCCAGGGACGTCAGCATGGCGAGCCCCGCGCTCATGGCCAACGGATTGCCGGACAGCGTTCCGGCTTGATAGACGTCGCCGACCGGCGCGATGCGCGCCATCACGTCGCGCCGGCCGCCAAAGGCGCCGACCGGCAAGCCGCCGCCGATCACCTTGCCGAGGGTCGTCAGGTCCGGCGTCACGCCGTACAGCCCCTGGGCGCCGTCGCGGCCAACTCGAAAGCCGGTGATCACCTCGTCGAAGATCAGCAAGCTGCCGGCGTCGCTGGTCAGTTGGCGCAGCGCTTCGAGAAAGCCGGAACGCGGAGGAACGCAGCCCATGTTGCCCGCCACCGGCTCGACGATCAGCGCCGCGATCTGGCTGCCGTAGCGTTCGAACAGCGCCGCCGCGGCGTCGGCGTCGTTGTAGGGCGCGGTCAGCGTGTGCTTGGCGACATCCGCCGGCACGCCCGGCGAATCCGGCAACCCAAGCGTCAGCAGCCCGGAACCGGCATGCGCCAGCAAGGCGTCCGAGTGGCCGTGGTAGCAGCCTTGGAACTTGACGATCAGTTCGCGTCCGGTGAACGCCCGCGCCAAGCGAATGGCGGACATCACGGCCTCGGTGCCGGAGTTGACCATGCGCACCTGTTCGATGCTCGGAAGCCGCGCCGCCACGACCTCGGCCAAGGCGACTTCCACCTCGGTCGGTGCGCCGAAGCCAAGGCCGCCCTGCGCCTGTTCGCGAACCGCCTCGATCACCGGGGCGAAGGCATGCCCTTGCAGCATCGGTCCCCAGGAACCCACGTAGTCGATGTACTGGTTGCCGTCCACGTCGGCGACGGTCGCGCCGCTGCCGCGGGCGAAGAAGACCGGCGTGCCGCCAACGCCGCGAAAGGCGCGAACGGGCGAGTTGACGCCGCCCGGAATGATGCGCTCTGCGCGCGCCATCAGCTCGCTGGAGGTAGGTCGATGCATTGGCTTGCTTATTCCGCTTGTCTGGGAGGGGACTCTTCGTCGCGGTAGTCGATGCCGAGCGCCGCGAGGGTGGTCAATAGTAGCGAACGCTGCTTGAAGACTTCACGAACCGTCAACGTGGCGGCGACGATGACCAGCATCGCCGGCAGGATGATGTTGGGGTTGGCGGTCAGTTCCAGCACCGCGGTCAAAGCCGCCAAGGGCGCTTGCAGCACCGCCGCCATCATCGCTGCCATGCCGAGCATGACGTACAGCGCCGGCGCGGATGCGTGTTCGGGCATGACGGCATTGCCGATCTCGCCGAGCAGACCGCCGGCCAAGGCGCCGATCACCAGGGTCGGAGCGATCACGCCCACCGGCAGCCCGACGCCGACGCAAGCGGCCGACGCGACCACCTTCGCCACCAGGATGACTAGGAGCGCTGTGCCGGCAATGTTGCCGAGCAGCGCCTCGTTGATGGTGTCGTAGCTGGTGCCAAGCACCTCCGGGGCGAACCACGCCGCGGCGCCGGTCAGCGTGCCGGCCGCGGTGGCGCGCAGCCAGAACGGCCAGGCGCGAATGGCGGAGACGGACTTCACCAGGGCAATGAAGACGCCGCCCACGACGCCCACCGCGACGCCGACGAAGACGATGTAGGGCACTTCCAGCAGGGAGCGCAGATCGGTGGTGGGCGTCTCCAGCACGGTGATGTCGCCGAACACCCAGCGGTTCACCACCGTCGCCGTCGCCGTCGCCAGGATCACCGGGATGAAGCCGACGATGGTGTACTCCATCAACACCACTTCCATGGCGAAGACCACGCCTGCCAACGGGGTGTTGAACGACGCGCCGATGGCGGCGGCGCTGCCGCAGGCCACCAGCGTGCGCATGCCGTCTTCGGGGAGCTTCGCCGCAGCGCCCAGCAGACTGGACGACGCGGCGCCGAGATGCACCGCCGGCCCTTCGCGCCCGCCGGACAAGCCGGCCGTCAAGCCGACGACGGCGCCGGCGAACTGCCGCCAGGCGCCACGCCAGGAGAGCCGGCCCTGGCGGCTGGCCAGGCGCTCGATGACGTGTACGACGCCCAAGCGCCGTTCGTCGGCCGGCAGGCGGTTGAAGGCGACGCCGATGGCGAAGGCGCCGAGCACCGGCAACAGCGCCTGGAGCGCCGGCGACAGCGCCTCGAAGTTGTCGCCGCCGTGGTTTCCGGTAAGCCATCCTGCGCCTTGCAGGGCGGCGCGGAACAGCACCACGACGCCGCCGGCAAGCAGGCCCGAGACGATGGCCAAGAGCGACAGGCGTGGCAGCGTGTTCATTCGCGCCAGCCCATGGCGCAGAGCGCCGGCCAGCGAACGAGACGTGTTCGTGCGGTTCGACAGAGATGGTGCTCCGGGTCACGATTGCCACTTGCAAGCTACTATAATGGGCGCATGACTGCCGACATCCAATTCTCCTCCCGGGCCGCAGGCAAGGTGCGCGAACTGATCGAAGGCGAGGGCCAGCCGCACCTGAAGCTGCGCGTGTTCATCACTGGCGGCGGGTGCAGCGGCTTCTCCTACGGCTTTACGTTCGACGAAACCGCTGCCGACGACGATGCCGTGATCGAGCGCGACGGCGTGACGGCGCTGATCGACCCGCTGAGCTATCAGTACTTGACCGGCGCCGAAATCGACTACAAGGAGGATCTCTCCGGGGCGCAGTTCGTCGTGACCAACCCCAACGCCTCGTCCACCTGCGGCTGCGGCAACTCGTTCGCCGTTTGAACGCCTAGTGGCTCGATTCCGAATTGACATGGCAAATGGCACGTTCGTCTAGTCGTCGCCTCGGCGTGCGCTACCTGAGGATGTGCCGCCCCGCAAGGCCGCCGGCGTCCCGGTCGAGCGACGAAACTCGCCCCACTGGAACGCACGTCATTTTGGAAGCGGCACACTAGCCGCGGCCCGCCCGTTCGCTGGGCGCCGTGCGGCCGGGATAGATGCCGCCGAGCACGCGACCCCCCCGTGCGCCGGTGACGGCGGGTGCGTTGCCAGGTTCTCGGTTCAGGGTCCGGTGCGCGAACCACGCGAAGGCGGCGGCCTCCAGGGCGTCGCCGTCGACGCCCAGATCATCCGTTGTCGCCAGGCCGCTGCGTGGCAGATGCGCTGCCAGGCGGCGCATCAAGTCGGCGTTGTGGCGGCCGCCGCCGCAGACGAGCACTTCCTCGGCCAGGCCGCCCCAGCGCGCCACGGCATCGCCGACGCTCCAGGCGGTGAACTCCGCCAGCGTCGCTTGCACATCCTCGGCGGCAAGCGCCCAGCCGCGACAGGCGGCGTCCACGAAACCCAGGTGGTAGGTTTCCTTGCCCGTGCTCTTTGGTGGCGGGCGGGCTGTGAAGGGGTCTTTCCGCAGTTGCGCCAACAGCCGCTCGTCGACCTCGCCGCTGGCGGCGAACTCGCCGTTGGCGTCGAAGGGCGCCCCTGTGCAGCGGCGCATCCACGCATCCAGCAGGGCGTTGCCAGGGCCGGTGTCGAAGCCGAGAGTCGTGGCGCAAGCGGCGGATAGCGCGGGCAGCACGGTGACGTTGGCGATGCCGCCGATGTTCAACACCACTCGGTGGCGTTGCGCGTCGCGGAACATCGCTTCGTGGAACAGCGGCGCCAAGGGTGCGCCCTCGCCGCCGGCGGCGATGTCCCGACGGCGGAAGTCCGCCACCGTGTCGATGCCGGTGATCTCGGCAATGCGATTCGGGTCGCCGATCTGCACGGTGAACGCGGGGGCGGATTGCGGCTGATGGCGAATGGTCTGGCCGTGGGAACCGATGGCCCTAACGTCGCCGGTTTCCACTCGCCAACGCTTCAGGCAGGCTAGAACGCTGTTGCCGATGGCGTCGCCCAGAAGGGCGTCCGCGCTGCCTTGCCGAACAACCTCGTCGGCACCCGGCGACGCCAAGGATCCGAGAGCGGCGGCCAAGGGTTCCGGCAGAGCAACCGTCTCGGCCGCCACGATGGCGACGGTGGCGCCGATGTCGATCAGCGCGACGTCGAGACCATCGACGCTGGTGCCGGTCATCACGCCGACGTACTTCATTCTCGAACTTCCCGGAGACCCTCGGGAGCTGCGTGGCGCGCTTCAAGTACCGGGTTGCGAATAGGCCACTTGGGCGGCGGACTTCCGGCTGTCGAGGTCGGCGAGCATGACTGCGGCCGACTGGTTGAACTTGAGCCTCTCTGCTTCGCGGATCGGTTCTCCGGCGGGGAGATCGACGGTGCGGGGATTCTGGTGGACGCCATCGACTAGGAACTCGTAGTGCAGATGGGGCCCTGTGGCGAGGCCCGTGGAACCGACTTCGCCGATGGTCTGGCCTTGCTTGATGCGCGTGCCGGGCTTGATGCCGGAGGCGATTCGACGCAGATGCAGGTACTTGGTGTGGTAGCGCTGGCCGTGTCGGATGACCACGTAGTTGCCGTTGTTGTGCGTGAAGCCGGCGGCGACGACCTTGCCGTCGCTGGCGGCTCTCACGTCGGTACCCGGCGGTGCGGCGTAGTCGATGCCGCGGTGCGGTCGCATGTCCTTGCGGATGGGATGGAAACGCCGCATGTTGAAGTTCGAGCTGATGCGGGAGTAGTCCAAGGGCGCCCGCAGAAACGCCTTGCGCATGTTCCTGCCATCGGGCGTGTAGTAGCTTTCGCCGCCGTTGTCGTCCCGATACAGCACCGCACGGTAGCTTTCGCCCTGATTGACGATTTCCGCGGCCAGGATTTCGCCGATACCCGCGAACTTGCCGTCCTTGCGGTACTCGTTGTACAGCGCGTGAAACTCGTCGCCGGAACGAATGTCGAGGATGAAGTCGATGTCCCACTGGAAGATGCCGGCCAAGCGAATGGCGAAGCCGTCGCCCAAGCCGGCCTTGTTGCAGGCGCCGAACAGCGAGCTATCGATGGCCTGGCGCACGTAGCGCACTTCGGTGTCGGGCTTGACGACATCCTTCCTGCTTTCGAAGGAATCCCCAACGCGCTCGAACGTCACCGTCTCGAAGCGCGCTGGCCGATACCTCATGCGCAGCAGATTGCGCTCGTCGTCGACCGTGAACTCGAAGGCGTGGCCAGGGTGAATGTCCTTCAAACGCCGGCCAAGGGCGCCGCTGTCCAGCGCCCGATGCAGATCGGCGGCGAGCAGCTCGTGGCGTTGGAAGATCATCGACAGGTTGTCGCCGCGCTTCACCGGTGCATGGATGGTCATCGGACGCGGCAAAGCCGGGGGCGGCGGCGGAAGCTGCGCCGGCGTGCGCTCCGCCGGCGGCGCAATGGCGGCGTTGGCCTCTTGGTCCGGCGTGCGGCCAGCCAGCCACACGCCGATCATCACGATGGCGACGGCAGCTACGACCAACGCGTGCGTGTTTGCCGAGAACACCACGCTAGCGCCGAAACCACTTGATTTTCGACTTGTTTCCCATGTCGACCGGATGCTCAAGCAAGAAAAGTCGCCGAGAATGCCCGAAATGCGCGTTGATGGGAAGCCCCTGCCTCGGTATGGTGTTGCCCCTTCGATTTCGCGCGCTGATGGATACGCCGATGGACGCGCTTGGCGCTCTGGACAGACGCGGCCTGCTGGCGCAGACATCCGACCGGCACGGCTTGGGCGAGCACCTCGGCAGCGGCTCGCGGGTGGTCTACGCGGGTTTCGACCCCACCGCCTCGAGCCTGCAGGTTGGCAACCTGGTAACCCTGCTGATGCTGCGCCGGTTGCAGCTTCTCGGTCATCGGCCCATCGTGCTGGTGGGGGGGGCAACCGGCCTGATCGGCGATCCGTCCGGTCGCGAGGACGAACGATCGCTCAACGACGGCGAAACCGTGGAACGCTGGGTCGCGGCGATTCGCCGCCAGGTGTCGCGCTTCGTGGACCTCGCCGACGGCAGCGGCCGGGTGGTCGACAACATGGACTGGACCCGGGGCCTGGACGTCGTCGCCTTCCTGCGCGATGTCGGCAAGCACTTCTCGGTAAACGCCATGATGCAGCGCGACTCCGTGCGCACCCGGCTCGGCCGCGACGGCGCCGGCATCTCCTATACCGAGTTCAGCTACATGCTGTTGCAGGCCTACGACTTCCTCCAGCTGGCCAAGCGCTACGACTGCACGGTGCAGGTGGGCGGCAGCGACCAATGGGGGAACATCGTCAGCGGCATCGATCTCGTGCGCCGTAAGCTGCAACGCCAAGCCTATGCGCTGACGCATCCGCTGGTGAGCAGGCGGGACGGCGCCAAGCTGGGCAAGACCGCCGCCGGCGCCGTCTGGCTGGATTCCGAACGCACATCCTGCTACGCGTTCCACCAGTTCTGGCTGAACACCGCCGATGCCGACGTGCCTTCGTTCCTGCGCTGCTTCACGTTGCTTGGCGACGAACCGATCGCCGCCGCCGAAGCGGATGTGCGGCAACACCCCGAGCGGCGCGCCGGGCAGCGCTTGCTCGCCGATGCGGTGACGCGCCTGGTTCACGGCGACGACGCGCTGGCGTCGGCGCAGCGCATCGCTGCCGCGCTGTTCGCCGGCGACGTGCGCGCCTTGAGCGCCGCGGACTTCGCGCAGCTCGAGCGGGACGGCATGGACAGCACGACGGTAGCGTCCGGCGCCGGGCTGCTGACCGCCATGACCAAGTCTGGTCTCGCGGCCTCCAACAGCGCCGCGCGCAAGCTCGTGGCGAGCGGCGGCGTACGCGTGAACGGGGAACGCGTCGACGATGCCGCGGCCCGCCTGGACGCCAGCGACGCCCTGTTCGGGCGCTACTTCGCCATTCGCCGTGGCCGCAGGAACTGGCATCTGGCGGTTGTCGACCGCTAGAAACCCCGCCTCCGGCCAAGGCGTTCGCGGCTGCTGGAAAAACCCTAAAAAAAGCGTTGACATCATCAACGACAGGCGTAAGATGCCCAGCCCTTGGCCTTGGCGAAGCCAGCGGCCGGCTCTTTAAGATCGTGAAGAACAAGCCATTCGTGTGGGCGCTCGATGTTGAGCTGACGAGCAACACTTTTGGCCGCTTCGCCTTGGGGCTTTTCGGCCGCCAAGGTGGCACGGCCTTTGCTTGTAAACTGAAGAGTTTGATCATGGCTCAGATTGAACGTTGGCGGCAGGCCTCATACATGCAAGTCGAACGAGAACGGCCCTTCGGGGCCAAGTAGAGTGGCGGACGGGTGAGTAACGCGTAGGAATCTACCCGGCAGTGGGGGATAACTCGGGGAAACTCGAGCTAATACCGCATGCGGGCGTCGGTCTAGCGACCGACGGTGAAAGCGGGGGCTCTCGCGCACGGCTTCGGCCGAAGGCGGAGACCTCGCGCTGTCGGAGGAGCCTGCGTTGGATTAGCTTGTTGGTGGGGTAATGGCCTACCAAGGCGACGATCCATAGCTGGTCTGAGAGGACGATCAGCCACACTGGGACTGAGACACGGCCCAGACGACTACGGTCGGCAGCAGTAGGGAATCTTGCACAATGGGCGAAAGCCTGATGCAGCCATGCCGCGTGTGTGAAGAAGGCCTTAGGGTTGTAAAGCACTTTCAGTGGCGAAGAAAAGGTCGGCGCCAATACCGCCGACCCTTGACGTTAACCACAGAAGAAGCACCGGCCAACTCCGTGCCAGCAGCCGCGGTAACACGGAGGGTGCGAACGTTAATCGGAATTACTGGGCGTAAAGCGCGCGTAGGCGGCTTGCTAAGTGGGATGTGAAAGCCCCGGGCTCAACCTGGGAACTGCATTTCAAACTGGCAAGCTAGAGTTCAGTAGAGGGAGGTGGAATTTACTGTGTAGCGGTGAAATGCGTAGATATAGTAAGGAACACCAGTGGCGAAGGCGACCTCCTGGACTGAAACTGACGCTCAAACGCGAAAGCGCGGGGAGCAAACAGGATTAGATACCCTGGTAGTCCGCGCCGTAAACGATGAGAACTAGCCGTTTGGCCCCTTGAGGGCTTAGTGGCGCAGCTAACGCGATAAGTTCTCCGCCTGGGGAGTACGGCCGCAAGGTTAAAACTCAAATGAATTGACGGGGGCCCGCACAAGCGGTGGAGCATGTTGTTTAATTCGAGGCAACGCGAAGAACCTTACCACCACTTGACATCCACGGAACTTTCCAGAGATGGATTGGTGCCTTCGGGAACCGTGTGACAGGTGCTGCATGGCTGTCGTCAGCTCGTGTCGTGAGATGTTGGGTTAAGTCCCGTAACGAGCGCAACCCTTATCCTTATTTGCCAGCGGGTAATGCCGGGAACTCTAAGGAGACTGCCGGTGACAAACCGGAGGAAGGCGGGGACGAGGTCAAGTCATCATGGCCCTTATCGTGGTGGGCTACAAACGTGCTACAATGGGCGGCACAAAGGGCTGCAATCCCGCGAGGGGGAGCGAATCCCAAAAAACCGCTCGTAGTCCGGATAGGAGTCTGCAACTCGACTCCTTGAAGTCGGAATCGCTAGTAATCGCGAATCAGAATGTCGCGGTGAATACGTTCCCGGGCCTTGTACACACCGCCCGTCAAGTCATGGGAGTGGGTTGCACCAGAAGTAGCTAGTCTAACCTACGGGAGGACGGTTACCACGGTGTGGTCCATGACTGGGACTAAGTCGTAACAAGGTAGCCGTAGGGGAACCTGCGGCTGGATCACCTCCTTAACTACGAAGGTCGACCTTTGGCGAACGCAGTTCGATCGCCAAGACGGATCGATCCATCGGCCCGTCGGCGCAGATGTCGGCGCCCACACGAATGGCTTGTACACTTCACTTTCTTTCGTTCTGGGATCTCCAACCTAGGCTTCGCGCTCTTGCCAGCACGAAGCCCTTGGGCAACTTCAAGGGTCTGTAGCTCAGCATGGTCAGAGCACACCCCTGATAAGGGTGAAGTCGGTGGTTCAAATCCACTCAGACCCACCACTTTTCCAGTCCGTCTCATTGGGCCAGTCTTGCCCAAGAAGACGCACGCGTAGCAGCCTGGGGCCGTAGCTCAGCTGGGAGAGCACCTGTCTTGCACACAGGAGGTCAGGAGTTCGATCCTCCTCGGCTCCACCAAACTACAAGCGCCGGAGTTCAACGCCAGACGGCTAGGCCAACGCCACGAGCCAACATCCAAGCGGCACCCTGTCGCCGCTTGGATGTTGGCTTGCTCGGCAAGCAAGTTCTTTGACAACTCGTTTCGATGAAGCCAAGCGTCTCTTCTTCGTCGCGGAAGTTCCGCGGCACGCAAAGGAGGGATGCTTAACCCAAAGAAGTAACGAAAGTGCGTCTGCGCAACGGGTTGCAATGCCTGTTGCGTGTGGTTGGCAGACGGCAAGGCCGTCGTGCAACCACAGGTACAAACCGGCGACTGTTCATCGACCATGCTCCGTCCGCGCCGCGCGGGTTGGGTTATATGGTCAAGCGAACAAGCGCATTCGGTGGATGCCTTGGCAGCTGAAGGCGATGAAGGACGTGGAAGTCTGCGATATGCCTCGGGGAGCCGGCAAACAGGCTTTGATCCGGGGATTTCCGAATGGGGAAACCCAGCCAGTTCAACTGGCTATCGCGCGCCGAATCCATAGGTGCGCGAGGCGAACCCGGGGAACTGAAATATCTAAGTACCCGGAGGAACAGAAATCAACCGAGATTCCCCGAGTAGCGATGAGCGAAAGGGGATCAGCCCTTAAGCGGTTTGGAATGCGACGGATTCGTCCGTCGCCGTTAGCGGAAGCACCTGGAAAGGTGCGCCATAGCGGGTGACAGCCCCTTACGCGAAAACGGCCAAACCGTGAAATCGAGTAGGGCGGGGCACGTGAAACCCTGTCTGAACTGTCCTTTGGACGAGGGGGGACCATCCTCCAAGGCTAAATACTCTCAGCTGACCGATAGTGAACTAGTACCGTGAGGGAAAGGCGAAAAGTACCCCCGTGAGGGGAGTGAAACAGCACCTGAAACCGAGTGCGTACAAGCAGTGGGAGCCATCGTGAAACTCCGACCGTTCGACCGTAGCCGCTTGCGGCGGCGGCCGAGCACGGCGTCAAGTGATGGTGACTGCGTACCTTTTGTATAATGGGTCAGCGACTTACTTTTGCCGGCAAGGTTAACCGTTTAGGGGAGCCGTAGGGAAACCGAGTCTTAACAGGGCGTTCTGCGCTAGCAGAACAGTCGGCAGGAGTAGACCCGAAACCGGGCGAGCTAGCCATGGGCAGGGTGAAGGTCAGGTAACACTGACTGGAGGCCCGCACCCACCTATGTTGAAAAATGGGGGGATGACCTGTGGCTCGGAGTGAAAGGCTAATCAAGCCCGGAGATAGCTGGTTCTCCTCGAAAGCTATTTAGGTAGCGCCTCTCGTATCGCCATCGGGGGTAGAGCACTGTTTGGGCTAGGGGGTCACCTCGACTTACCAACCCCATGCAAACTCCGAATACCGATGAGCGCCATCGAGGGAGACAGACGGCGGGTGCTAACGTCCGTCGTCGAAAGGGAAACAACCCGGACCGCCAGCTAAGGTCCCTAAATCGTGGTTAAGTGGGAAACGATGTGGGAAGGCTCAGACAGCCAGGAGGTTGGCTTAGAAGCAGCCATCCTTTAAAGAAAGCGTAATAGCTCACTGGTCGAGTCGGCCTGCGCGGAAGATGTAACGGGGCTAAAACCACGTACCGAAGCTGCGGAGTCGCGTTCTACGCGACTGGTAGAGGAGCGTTCTGTACGCCTGTGAAGGCGATCCGCGAGGATCGCTGGAGGTATCAGAAGTGCGAATGCTGACATGAGTAACGATAAAGGAGGTTAAAAACCTCCTCGCCGAAAGACCAAGGGTTCCTGCGCAACGCTAATCGGCGCAGGGTAAGTCGGCCCCTAAGGCGAGGCCGAAAGGCGTAGCCGATGGGAAGCTGGTTAATATTCCAGCACCGCGTTTTTGCTGCGATGGGGTGACGGAGAAGGCTAGGCTGGCCTGGCGATGGTTGTCCAGGTGAAAGCAGGTAGGCCGAGGTCCCAGGTAAATCCAGGATCTCAAGGCCGAGACGTGATGACGAACGGGTCTTAATTGACCCGGAAGCAGTTGATGCCATGCTTCCAAGAAAAACCTCTAAGCTTCAGGCAAGAACGCGACCGTACCCCAAACCGACACAGGTGGTCGGGTAGAGAATACCAAGGCGCTTGAGAGAACTCGGGTGAAGGAACTAGGCAAAATGGCACCGTAACTTCGGGAGAAGGTGCGCCACCGAGGGTGATGGGGCTTGCCCCCGGAGCTGTTGGTGGTCGAAGATACCAGGTGGCTGCGACTGTTTACTAAAAACACAGCACTCTGCAAACTCGCAAGAGGACGTATAGGGTGTGACGCCTGCCCGGTGCCGGAAGGTTAATTGATCAGGTTAGGCGTAAGCCGAAGCTTGTGATCGAAGCCCCGGTAAACGGCGGCCGTAAATATAACGGTCCTAAGGTAGCGAAATTCCTTGTCGGGTAAGTTCCGACCTGCACGAATGGCGTAACGATGGCCACACTGTCTCCACCCGAGACTCAGTGAAATTGAAATCGCGGTGAAGATGCCGTGTACCCGCGGCTAGACGGATAGACCCCGTGAACCTTCACTACAGCTTCACACTGGACTTTGACTTGGTTTGTGTAGGATAGGTGGGAGACTGCGAAGCGGAGGCGTCAGCCGTCGTGGAGTCGTCCTTGAAATACCACCCTTGCCATGTTGGGGTTCTAACTTGGGCCCATTAGCTGGGTCGAGGACAGTGTGTGGTGGGTAGTTTGACTGGGGCGGTCTCCTCCCAAAGAGTAACGGAGGAGTACGAAGGTACACTCAGCATGGTTGGAAATCATGCGGTGCGTATAAAGGCGGAAGTGTGCCTGACTGCGAGACCGACGGGTCGAGCAGGGTCGAAAGACGGTCTTAGTGATCTTGTGGTTCTGCATGGAAGGGCCATGACTCAACGGATAAAAGGTACTCCGGGGATAACAGGCTGATACCGCCCAAGAGTTCACATCGACGGCGGTGTTTGGCACCTCGATGTCGGCTCATCACATCCTGGGGCCGGAGCCGGTCCCAAGGGTATGGCTGTTCGCCATTTAAAGTGGTACGCGAGCTGGGTTTAGAACGTCGTGAGACAGTTCGGTCCCTATCTGCCGTGGGCGTTTGAGATTTGAGAGGAGCTGCTCCTAGTACGAGAGGACCGGAGTGGACGAACCTCTGGTGTTCCGGTTGTCACGCCAGTGGCATCGCCGGGTAGCTATGTTCGGACGGGATAACCGCTGAAAGCATCTAAGCGGGAAGCCCACCTCGAGATTAGATCTCACAAATCTTCGAGATTTCTTAAGGGCCCTCGTAGACTACGAGGTTGATAGGCGGGATGTGTAAGCGTTGCAAGGCGTTGAGCTAACCCGTACTAATTGCCCGTGCGGCTTGACCATATAACCGAGTCCGCGCATTGGACGCGACTTGGCGATTGGGATGACGCCGGATTGCCCTAGACGCGCTTTCGTGCCTTCGCAAAGGTTTGGCTTCATCGAGACGGTTGTCGAACCAGTTTGCCTGACGACCATAGCGAGTTGGAACCACCTGATCCCATCCCGAACTCAGCAGTGAAACGTCTCAGCGCCGATGGTAGTGTGGGGCCTCCCCATGTGAGAGTAGGCCGTCGTCAGGCACCGCTTCAAAGCCCGTGGCCCGTCCACGGGCTTTTCATTTTGCGGCACTGCCGTTCTGCCGCGCCCAAGTCTGCGTGCGTCGACGGGGTCGGCCTAGGTGCGCAACAGGCGTCCCGCGCTCTGGTGGATGACGTTGCCAAACTGAACCGCCGCGAGCCGGGGAACGCGCTTCTGGTCTCGGCGGCAGTCCTTCCCACATGCCGTAGCAGTCGCACAAGCACGTGTCGCCGTCGACCGACGGGCGCTTCTCGGCACATCGGCATCGTTTGCACCGCGCAATCGCACCGGCAGCCGTGTAAGCTTGGCACCTTGGCAGGCGACAAGCGGGGCATCCATGAAACTGGGACTGGGCATAGGCGCGTTCGGGCCGCCGGGAGGCGCTCGCATCGTCGAGTTGGCCAAGGAAGCGGAGAACCTGGGCTACGACACCATCTGGGCGCCCGAGATCTACGGCGCCGACTGCTTCACGCCGCTGACCTGGATCGGCGCCCGCACCGAGCGCATCAATCTGGGCACGTCCATCATGCAGATCTCGGCGCGAACACCAGCGAGTGCCGCCATGCATGCCGTGGCTTTGGACTACCTCTCGAACGGGCGTCTGATTCTTGGCATTGGCGTATCCGGGCCGCAAGTCGTCGAGGGCTGGTACGGCCAGCCCTACCCGAAGCCGCTGGCGCGTACCCGGGAGTGGGTTTCGATCTTTCGCCAGATCGTCTCCCGACAAGGCCCGGTTTCCTTCGACGGCAAGCACTACCAGCTGCCGTTGCCGGGCGGTACTGGTCTCGGCAAGCCGCTGAAGCTCATCCTGCATCCAGTGCGCGAACGCATTCCCGTCTATCTCGGCGCGGAAGGCCCCAAGAACGTCGCCATGGGCGCTGAAATCTGCGACGGCTGGATTCCGATGTTTCTCTCGCCGTACCGCATGATGGACATGTACAAGGACGCCATGCGCATCCGCAATGCGGACTTCCAGATTGCCGCAGCGGTCACCGTCATCATCGACGACGACGTGCAGCGGGCGCTGAACCAGATCAAGCAGAACGTGGGTTTCTACGTCGGGGGCATGGGCGCAAAGAGCTTCAACGTGCACAAGGATCACGTCTCGCGCATGGGCTTCGGCGAGGCCGCTGACCGTGTGCAGGAACTGTTCTTCGCCGGTCGGCGGGACGAAGCAATGGCCGCGGTTCCGAACGAACTGTGCGACGAGATCGCGCTGGTGGGGCCGAAGGAGCGCATTCGCGAGCGCCTTGCGGCCTGGAAGGAAAGCCCGGTGACCATGCTCAATGTCGGAACCGCAAGTGCGCAGACGCTGCGCTTCATGGCCGAAGAACTGCTTTAGGGATCGAGGAACAAACCATGCGCGACATGAAGTTCGGCGCCTTCCTGGCGCCCCACCACCCCATCGGCGAGAGCCCGACGTTGCAGCTGCGCAGCGACTTGCACCTGGTCGAGCACATGGATCGCCTGGGGTTCGACGAGTTCTGGTGCGGCGAACACCACTCCACCGGCTGGGAAGTCATCGCTTCGCCGGAACTGTTTCTTGCTGCCGCCGCCGAGCGCACCCACCGCATTCGCCTCGGCACCGGCGTCGTTTCGCTGCCGTACCACCATCCGTTCATGGTCGCGCAGCGCTTGGTGCAGCTGGACCATCAGTCCGGCGGCCGCCTGATCTTCGGCTCTGGGCCCGGCGCCTTGCCGTCGGACGCGCACACCTTGGGTGTCGATCCGATGCTGCTGCGCGACCGCCAGGACGAAGCCATGGGCGTCATCCGTCGCCTGTTCCAAGGCGGCGAACGGTTCAGCTACGAGTGCGACTGGTTCACGTTGAACGAGGCCAAACTGCAACTCCTGCCTCTGCAGCGCGACATGGAGTTCGCCGTCGCGTCGATGGTCAGCCCGTCGGGCATGACGCTGGCGGGCAAGCATGGCGCTGGGGTGCTCTCCATCGGTTCCACGACCAAGGCCGGTCTGCAAGCGCTGCCG
Organism: Candidatus Azotimanducaceae bacterium; assembly: GCA_965199875.1. Lineage (GTDB taxonomy): Bacteria > Pseudomonadota > Gammaproteobacteria > Pseudomonadales > Azotimanducaceae > VXYL01. The sequence goes on from OZ241346.1 coordinate 3,379,060, forward strand.
CTGCAATGGAGCTTCGCCGAGGAGTCGGCCGCCAAACACGAACGCAGCGTGGATCGCGGCATGTGGCGCGTGGTGATGAGCTGGCACGTCGCCGAAACCCGCGACAAGGCCCGCCAGCAGGCGAAGGAAGGCCTGTTCCGGCACAACAACGAGTACACGGTTGGAACTCTTGCCGCTGGCGAAGGCACGATCTTCAAGACCCCCGACGAAGCAGTGGACATCACGGCCTTCAGCGAGGGCAGCGTCGCGGTGATCGGCACGCCGCAAGACCTGGTGGAGCGCATCGAGAAGATGATCGAGGTCACCGGCGGCTACGGCGTGACCATCGGCTTCGTCCACGACTGGGCCAACCGCGCGGACACGCTGAACAGCTGGGACCTCGTCGCCCGCTACGTCGTTCCCGAGGTGAACGGCTTGCTCGACGGCTATCGCGAGTCCAACCAGTTCGTCATCGAAAACCGCGATACCTGGCTGCGCGCCGGGCAAGCGATCATGAGCAAGATCCACGAGAACGAACGCGCCCGGGAAGCAATGGCATCGGCCGCCGGCCCCGCCCAAACGGCGCTGTCGGCACACGTCAAGGCGAGAGCGAAGCAAGGGGCCGACCAGACGACTTGAGAGGCGAGGAACTTCGCCATAGTTTCGGCCGCCCAGGCGATGTCGACAAAGGTGCTTGCGGCGTTGCTGGCCGCCGGCCTTGGCAGCGGCGCGGCGGCGTACGAAGGCGACATCCACCAGCAACTGACGTTCATCGCCGCTTTGCAGTACAACCGCTGCGCCGATGGCACGCACTTGCAGCGCCTGACGCCGCTGCAGGTGCGCTACGTGGCGAAGGCGAACGCCAATCAGGCGGACAGCCCGTGGTGGCAGCGGCTGTTCCGGTGGAACTACTACGATCGCAGCGGGGAGGTCTCCGGGCGCGTGCTGTGGCTGCTGGAAACGCGCATGCACATCGGCTTCGCGGACACCTTGCAGCGCTTGGAGCGCACCCGAGACCTAAGCCGTCGCTTCTCCAGCCTCGGCAGCGTGGTCAGCTACGTTCAGGACGCCACCACGCCAACCCACGTGGCGCCCATCTTCACCGCGCGCTGGTGGCGCTTCAGCGTCAACGATCGCTTCGCATCCTATCCGGTGGATGCGGACGCCCTGAGTGCCGCGCTCGGCGACGACTGTGCCGACGTGCGCGCCGCCGACGGCACCTTCGACGCCCTGCTGGCCGACACCGCGGAGCGCACCGTCGCCTCCATTCTTCAGCCCATCCGCGGCATGCCAGCTACCTGGGAAGCGTTCTGGGAGTTGGACAAGGACGCCGACGACTTCGGCAGCTACGGCGCCGCCGGCAACAACTTCGGACGCGAAACCGCCTTCCGCTGCCCAGGTGACCGAGAGCGCCGATGCGTGCTGCTGGCCAATGATCCGCTGTACGTGGAGTACGCCAACGCGCGTCATCTGCACGCCGTGCGGGCGACCGTCTCGGCCTTGGCGATCATGCAGCAGCGCTTGCAGATGCTGGCTACGTTGGAAGCCGATGCCGCCGAGGTGCCGGCAACGCCCGAACCGCCATAGGCGTGCGCCGATCGCCATGCATCTCGGCCTGACGCCCTGGCGCATCTCCGGGCGGCTTAGCGCGGCTCAACTCGCCGATCAAGGCGCCTTGGCGGAGCGCTGGGGATACCGTTCGTTCTGGCTGCCCGAAAACCACTTCGCCTCCGGCGCGACAGGTGCCGCGCGCAACTCGGCCATCCCGGAGCCGTTGCTGCTGCTTGCCGCGGTGGCCGCCCGTACGCGCAGCATTCGACTCGCGACCACCTCCTACCTGCTGCCTCTGCGCCACCCCCTGCAGGCGGCGGAACAGGTGGCGGTGTTGGACCGATTGAGCGAGGGCCGGGTGATTCTGGGCGTCGGTCGCGGCTACCAGCCGGCCATGTTCGATGCGTTCTCGGTTTCGCGCCGGGACAAGCGGCGCATTTTCGAGTGGTGCCTGGCGACCATGATGTCGGCGTGGCAGGGCGAGCCGGTAGCCACGTCGGACGCCTCCGAAGTCGTCTTGTCGCCGCTGCCGGTGCAGCGTCCGCACCCGCCGATCTGGGTGGCCGCGTTCGGCCCGAAGGCGCTGGCCCAGGCAGGACGTCTGGGGCTGCCCTACATCGCTTCGCCGATGGAACCGGTGGCGCGACTGCGCGACAACTACGAGCGCCACGCGCAAGCCTGCGACGAAGCCGGCGCAAAGCGTCCGGCGGAGGTGCCCATCATGCGCACCGTGTTCGTCGCCGACGACGCGAGGCTGCTGCGGCGTGTGCGCGAAGACCTGCGCCGCAGCGCCCGACAGGTGGCATCGAGCGGCGTCCGCCGTGGCTACTCGCTGGCTGCGGAGGACTGGGCCATCGTTGGCGAACCCGCGGAAGTGCGCGACAAGGTGGCCGCCTACCGGGAGCAGCTGGGCATGACGCACTTGATCGCGACTAGGCTGCGCATTGGCCAAGTCGATGGCGCCGCGCTGGAACGTTCGCTGCGCCTGCTCGCGGAGCTGCTTGGCTGAAGGTCGTTCGCTCGCGAGTTGCCCGCTGGTGTCTCGTCAACGCTCCGAGGCAGCGACGGGTTCGTCGCCCGGGCCGATCTCTTCGTTCCTGGCAATGCCGAGGAACGGGCGCAGACGCGCCGTCAGCAGATAGACCGGGCCGGTGTCCACCAGCGCCGCGCCCAGCTTGAAGGCGTAGCCCGAAGCGATGAAGACGAACAGCTGCGGCCACAGCGGCGCGTTTTCGTCCACCGGCAGGCCGGTGGCCCAGAAGTGGGTGATCAGAATGACGGCCACGGTGTCGACCAGCTGGCTCGCCAGCGTGGAGCCGTTGTTGCGCAGCCACAGATGCCGGCCCCGGGTAAGCCACTTCCAGAAGTGGAACAGCTGTACGTCGCACCACTGCGCCGCCAGGTAGGCCACCATGGATGCCGTCACGACGCCGAACGCCAAGGCGCGCACCTCGAAGAATACCGGCAGCCGCCCGGCCTCGTCGGGTACCAGTTCGCCCGTTGCCGGGTCCACGTTCTCGAAGCCCGGCGGCGCCGGCAGGGCGCCGCCGATCCACAGCAGCAGGACGATCCAGACGTTCAGCACCAGGCCCATCCACACCAGCTCGGTGGCGCGCCGGCGCCCGTAGAGTTCGCTGATCAGATCGGTACATAGGAAGGTGATCGGGTAGGGCAGTGCGCCAATCGCGACGTACATGGGGATTTCAACCCCGAACAGCGAGAAGGAGAGGTCCACGAAGCGGCTGATGCCAAGCAGGTTCAGCAGCGACAGCGTGCCAAGGAACATTCCCGCCAGCACGAGGAAGACGCGCTGGCGGCGCAGCTTGTAGTTGGGCGCTGCGCCGACTTGCTTGGCCGGCAGGGAACTGGGCATCGACTCGGCCCTGCCTTGGCCTACTTCTCGAGCTGGCCTAGGTTGGCGTGAACGACGCTGCCGTTCAGCACCGGACTGCCAGCCGCCCACAGCAAGGCGTCGGCGATTTCTTCAGGCTCGATCAGCCGGTTGAACGCCGACATGCCGCGCACCGCGTCGAGGGCGTCCGCGGGAACGTGCGCGCGCAGCATTTCGGTATCGGTAAAGCCTGGACAGATGCATGCGGTGTGGATGTTCGTGCCGGCCAGATCCTGGCAGCAGGCGCGCATCATGCCCACCTGCGCGTGCTTGCTGACGACGTAGGAGTAGCTGCCGGCCACCGCCTTTTCCGCCAGCGTCGAGCCGACGAACAGAATGCAGGAGCCAGCCGCCATGCGCGGCGCCGCCAGCCGGTTGAGGGCGTTCACCGCCACCACGTTCACTTCCAGCACCTGGCGCAGGGTCGGTTCGGGCACGTCCAGCGCCGTGTCGTTGCGCAGCCGTGCCGCATTGTGCACCAGCGCCACCTGTTCGGCGCCGTCCAGCAACGGGCGCAACTGCTCGCCAGCTTCCTCGACGGACTGCGGCGACGACAGATCGCAGCGGATGTGGCGAACCGCGTCGAGCGGACACGGCCGGCGCGACAGATTGACGACGGCGTAGCCCGCCTCGGCGAAGCGCCTCGCGGTGGCAAGGCCGATGCCGGCGCTGGCGCCGGTGACGACGGCCAGCTTCATCGAACTGCCGCCTCCGGCTGCCAGACCACGCCCGCCCACTGGCCGGGACCGGAGGAGACGCGCACGTTCAAGGAGTCGATGGGCAGGCCAGCCAGCGCGTCGTCTTCGGTCAGCGAGCGCATGAACCAGTGCGCCAGCTCTTCCACGGTGACGTTGCGAAGCGGCAGCAGCGTCGCGTCCCGGCGCAGGAAGACCAGCTGTTCGTCGGCGAAGTACACCGCATGGCGCCGTTCGTCGGTCTCGATGCGCAAGTGCGGCGAGCGCGCCGCCAGCAGCACCGTTTCGTCCAGCGAATCGCACAGTGCTCGCAGCCTGGTCTTCAGCATGGCGTAGTCGAAGCACAGGCCGTCGGCCCCCACCGGGCCGGTCGCCGTGGCGGTGACGAAGAAGTTGTGGCCGTGCAGGTTTTCCCGCTCCCGGGCCGAGAAGACGGTGAAGTGCGCGGCAGAAAAGTGCATGTCTTCCTTGGCGATGTCGATGGTCGCCAAGGCGTCGCCGGCTGCGGTCATTGCGCGCCAATCGCGTCGGCGAAGTCGGCCAGCGTCTCGAAGCTCCACGTCGGCGTGGCGTCGGCCGTTCGGGCCGCGTTGCGATCGCGCATGATCCAGACGCTGTCGATGCCGAGGGCGTTCGCCGGGGCGATGTCGTGGAACAGGCTTTGCGCCACGTGCAGCGGCCGCGCATCGCCGATGGCGGCGAGGGCGGCGTCGAACATGCGCCGGTCGGGCTTGTAGGCACCGACGTCCTGGGCGGTGACGACGTGCTTGAAGGGTGTGCCCAGCCGCGTTGCCGTCTTGGCGAAGATGGCGTTGTCGATGTTGGAGACGACCACCAGGTCGAAGTGCCTGGCCAGCCGTTGCAGGGCTTCTGCCGTGTCCTCGAACAGCGGCCACTCGGCGACGCTGGCGGCAAAGCCGTTCAGCGCCTCGGCGTCCGGCGCAAAGCCCAGCCGCCTGCCTAGTCGTCGCAGCACTTCGCGCAGCACGTCCGCGTAGCGCCCGCCCTCGGCTTGCACCAGTGGTTCCGTCTCGGCGAAGAACTCCAGCAGAAAGTCGTCCACGACGTGGGCGTCGTGTTCCACCAGCAAGGGCTGCAGGTAGGCGACGATGCCGCTGCCCCAGTCCACCAGCGTGCCGTAGCAGTCGAAGGTGAGCACGTCGTAGTCGCTGCGGCGCAAAGCGGTCATCGCTGCTTCAGCCAACCTGAATGCGGTCGAGAATCAAGCCGTAGAAGTGCTCGCTGGACTTCTCGAACAGCCAGCCCATGTGCGTGTTGCAGTTGCCGCACACCGCGAGGCGCCACAGAAAACCCGCGAACCAGCTGTCGGCGGAGTTGTAGCCGCCGCTGATGGCGCAGCCGGGAGCTTCCCGGTGACAGCCGAAGTGGTGGACGTAGCCGTAGGGGTTGGCGCAGGTGTGCTCGAAGGATCCGTCCACCTCGATGCGGTCCTGCACGTGTCCGATCACGTGCGAGCACTCGACGCAGAACAGGAAGCCCTCCTTCGGCAGCGTCTCGTCGACGATGTCCTTGAGCTTGGGATCCAGCGTCTCCTGGTCGGTGGTGGCGTTCATGGCTTGGCGCGGCTCAAGCGGCTGCTTGGACGATGGTGCGCAAGTCCACGTCGGCATCCGCCAGCTGTCGAGCATCCACGGGCTTGCCGATCAGCTGCCGGGCGGCCATGAACTCGCGGGCGCTGTTGACCGCTTCGGCGGCCATCAGCACTCCGGCGCGCAGATAGAACGCGGTGAATCGCCCAGCGTCCGGGTCGCCGCGCAGGACGCGCACGTCGTCCGCTTCGGGAAAGCCCACGATCTGCAGCTTCAAGTCGTACTGATCGGACCAGAACCAGGGCATCGCGGCATAGGGCCTGGCGCCCCCGGCCATGTTCGCCGCCGCCACCCGGGACTGTTCCATGGCGTTCGGCACGGATTCCAGGCGCAGGCGCCGGCCGAGCAGCGGATTGGGATGGTTGGTGCAGTCGCCGGCGGCGTAGATGCGGGCGTTGGCGGTGCGCGCGTGTTCGTCGACGACGATGCCGTCGGCGCAAGGCAGGCCGGCCGCTTGGGCGAGTTCGACGTTGGGCTCGATGCCGATGCCGACGACTGCCAGATCCGCCAGGACGACGCTGCCGTCGGCGCAGATCACGCTCCCTAGGCGCGCCCCTTCGCCGTTGGCCGCGCCGCCCTCGGCGGCGGCGAAGGATTCGACGCGCGCGCCGGTGCGAACGACGACGCCTTTGCTGCGGTGCAGTCGATGGTAGAACGCCGACAGCTCCGGGGTCGCCACCCGCGCCAGCAGGCGTTCTTCCATTTCCAGCACCGTCGCCTGCAATCCGAGCTGCACGGCCACCGCAGCTACCTCGAGGCCGATGTAGCCGCCGCCGACGATGGCGAGGCGCCGGCCCGGCTGGAACTCCTTCCTGATGGCGTCGACGTCGGCGATGGTGCGCAGCGTATGCACTCCGGCGAGTTCGCTGCCCGGAGCGTCCAGTCGTCGCGCCGTGGCGCCGGTTGCCAGCAGCAGCTGGTCGTAGGCGAGGGTTTCGCCGTCGCTCAAGGCAAGCCGTCGGGCCTCCGCGTCCAGGGCTTCCGCGTACACGCCGGTTCGCACCTCGATGTTCTTGCTCGCGTAGAACGCCGCCGGGCGCAGATGCACCCGCTCGACGCCGTACTCGCCGGCCAGATACTGCTTCGACAGCGGCGGGCGCTGGTAGGGAACGTGCGCTTCGCCGGCGAGCACGACGATGGGTTCGGTGCAGCCCTCCTGGCGCAGGCTCGCCGCCGCCTGGCCCGCGGCCTGGCCGCCGCCGACGATCACCAACGACATGGGGAAAGCGCGCTAATGGTTCTTGCCGCTCATGGGCTAGCCCTTCTTGCCCGGCATCGGCATGGGAAAGGGCGTGACGTTGCTGCCGGTGCTGTCGGTGATCTTGGCCGCGCCTTCCTTCTCGACTTCGTCGATGCGAATGATGGCGTGCATGGGCACGAAGCTGCGCTGCACGCTCTCGAACTCGGTACGCAGCTTGTCTTCGCTGGGGTCGATGACCATCTGCGACTTCTCGCCGAAGATGTAGTCTTCGATTTCGACGAAGCCGTACAGGTCGCTCTGGTAGATCGAGTGCGCGTACACCTCGTAGATCTGACCGTGGCTGTGGAAGTAGATGCGGTAGATGCGGGGCTTGTCGTCGGGCATGGGACAGCGGAGCTCTCAGCGGATTCGCAGATTGTAATCGCTATCCGCCGCCGGTTGTTCAAGCAAGCAAAGCAGAAAGCACGGCATGGCGGGCACGTCACATCCGGCGCCTGTTGGACGCGCACCCCCTCGAACGCAGCGACGTTGCGCTCGTGCTGGCCGAAAGCCACGCCGATCAGATGCAGCGGCTGGCCGGAACGCCGATGCTTGTCGGCGTAGCCGCGTTGGCGGATCTGCGCCAGTGCCGCCTCGGCCTGGGCACGGTCAAGACGTCCGTTGGCGGACAGCCTCTGGCTGCCAACCAAGTCGGCGGTCGCCCCCGGGGCCGAGGCCCGCGGCGGTTGTTTCCAAGCAGGCCCTTCAGTAGTCTCGCGGCCAAGGTGCCAAACCCGGACGCGCTACTCGCCATGAGCTATACGAACGCGGATCTCGAGGCGATGATGATCGATCTCGAGTCCGACCTGGTGGAGCGCAAGGAGTCGGCGCGAGACCGGGACAAGATTCGTCGCAACATCTGCGCGTTCGCCAACGATCTGCCGCGCAACAACAAGCCGGGCGTCCTGCTCGTCGGCGTTCGCGACAACGGGGCATGCGCGTCTTTGCAGGTGGACGACGACTTGCTGACGCGCTTGGCGAACGTTCCTGGCGAGGGGCAGATCCTGCCGTTGCCGTCGATGACCGTGCAGAAACGAACCTTGCGCGGCTGCGAAGTGGCGGTTGTCGCCGTAGCGCCGTCGGCGGAAACGCCGGTGCGGTACCGAGGCCGGGTGTGGGTGCGGGTAGGCCCCACCGTTCGGGAGGGGTCCCTGGCCGACGAGAGAAACCTCGCGGAGCGGCGCCGCGCAAGCGACCTTCCCTTCGACTCCAGACCCGCCGACGGCGCCAGCCTCGCGGCACTGGACACGGACTTCGTCCACGACCACTACCTGCCGAGCGCCATCGACCGCGACTTGCTGCAGCGCAATGCCCGCTCGTTCGACGAGCAGCTGCACTCCCTGAGGCTGGCGCACGGCGGCGCTCCCACTTGGGGTGGGTTGATCGCGTTCGCTATCGACCCGCTGGCGTTCGTTCCCGGTGCCTCGGTGCAGTTTCTGCGCCTCGATGGCAAGATGGTGACGTCGCCTATCGTCAACCAGCGGACGCTTGCCGGCCGGCTCGACGACATCATCCGCCAGCTGAACGAACTGCTTTCCCTGAACATCGCCGTCTCCGCGCGAGTGGCGGGCTCGCTGCGCGAGCAACGCCAGCCGGAGTACCCGCTGGACGCTCTGCGCCAGCTAGCGCACAACGCCCTCATGCACCGAAGCTACGAGGGCACGCACACGCCGGTGCGCGTCTACTGGTACGCCGACCGGGTGGAGATCGCCAGCCCCGGCGGCCTGTACGGGCGCATGACACCCGAAAACTGCGGCCAGGGAGACACCGACTACCGCAATCCGCTGCTCGCGGAAGTCATGGCCAACCTCGGCTTCGCGCAGCGCTTTGGCCTTGGCATTCCCTTGGCCAAGGAAGCGCTCTTGGACAACGGCAACCCGCCGCCGGAGTTCCGTTTCGAGCAACAGCTGGTGGCGGTAACCGTGCGCGCTCGGGGCGCAGCTGGGCGACGCGATGCGGACTAGCGGCAGCGCAATGCCATGAAGAGCATCGCCGTGTTCAACAACAAGGGCGGAGTGGGCAAGACTTCGCTGGTCTATCACTTGGCGTGGATGTACGCGGATATGGGCTGCGACGTGGTGGTTGCCGACTTGGACCCGCAAGCCAATCTGACCACGATGTTTCTGAGTGACAACAAGCTGGAGACCCTGTGGGAGGAGTCCAAGACCATCCAAGCTTCCTTGCAGCCCTTGCTGGCCGGCACGGGCGATGTGACCAGGCCGCATTTGGTGACGCCCGCCCCGGGCATCCATCTGGTTGCCGGAGACATGGACCTCTCGGCTGCCGAAGACGATCTTTCCAGCCAGTGGCCGGACTGTCTGGACGGCAAGGAACGGGCGTTTCGCGTGTTGTCCGCCATTTGGCGCGCCTTGCGTCTGGCCGTTGAAGCTACACATGCGGACTTCGTCCTCATGGATGTCGGGCCGAACCTCGGCGCCCTGAATCGTGCCGCGTTGGTTGCCGCAGACCACGTCGTTGTGCCGGTGGCGCCGGACCTGTACTCGCTGCAAGGCTTGCGCAACCTGGGGCCGACTTTGCGAAAGTGGCGCAAAGGGTGGAAGGCTCGGCGCAAACACAACCCGGCAGGAGACTTGCCCATGCCTCGGGGCGCCATGAAGCCCGTGGGCTATGTGGTGCTGCAACATGCCGTGCGGCTGGACCGCCCGGTCAAGGCATATGGGCGTTGGATGGCGCGAATTCCCAACGCCTACCGGGAACATGTGCTGGGCAAGGAACCGGTGTCGAGAGTGGTCTCCGCGACCGAAGACGAGAGTTGCCTCGCCACGCTCAAGCATTTTCGCAGCTTGATGCCGTTGGCGCAGGAAGCGCGCAAGCCGATGTTCGCGTTGAAGCCAGCCGACGGTGCCATCGGCGGCCATACCCGCGCCGTGGGCGACTGCTACAAGGATTTCCGAGCGCTGGCGAACGAGATCGCGCAACGGTGCGACGTGTCCGCTCGGTTCGGTTGAGCAGGCGTCATCGGGGGCCTTGGCGTCTTCGGCGGCGCTTGGCGAAATCTTCCGCGAGTCCGTGCGTGTCGAGGAGCACGAATGGTCCGGTTTTTTCTCGGATAGAGTGTCCGCTTATGGACGGTTTTCGAGGATGACGTCGACGCAGACCCAAGCGGCACGGTTGTGTTACCGTCGGTTGTGGATGAGACGCTCGACTGCCCAAAGGAGCTTCTGCGTGACGGCATGCTCGCGGCGCTTACGCCCGCAAGCGGCGGGGGTGGGCCGTGACTAGCGTGGTGGCCCGCTTGGCGGAGACGACCTTCGCCTATCGCGCTGGCGAGCCGGTGCTGGACATCGCCGAGCTGGCGGTGGCGGCCGGCGAGAAGCTGTTCGTGGAAGGGCCGAGCGGCAGCGGCAAAAGCACGCTGCTCGGTTTGCTTGGCGGCGTGCTTACGCCAAGCGCCGGCACGGTCGAGGTGTGCGGCGAGCCGTTGTCCGCCATGAGCGCGGCGGCGCGAGACCGTTTCCGCGCTGAACATGTGGGCTTCGTATTCCAGATGTTCAACTTGCTGCCGTTTCTTTCGGTGGTTGAGAACGTGGCGCTGCCGTGCCGGTTTTCGACGCTTCGCGCCGAGACGGCCCGGCGCAGCGGCGGTTCGATCGCCGCGGAAGCGCGGCGGCTTCTGCAGCGGCTGGGCCTGGCCGGCGCCGATCTGCTGGAGCGGCGGGCGACCAGCTTGAGCATCGGCCAGCAGCAGCGCGTCGCCGTGGCGCGGGCGCTGATCGGGCGACCGGCGCTGCTGGTCGCCGACGAGCCTACGGCTGCGCTGGACGCGGGCAATCGCGAACGCTTCGTGCGCCTGCTGATGGAAGAGTGCGACGCCGCCGACAGCGCGGTGGTGTTCGTCAGCCACGATCCGTCGCTGGCGGCGTCCTTCGATCGCGCGGTGTCGCTGCCGGAACTCAATCGGGCGGTTGTGGAAGCAGCCGATGAGTGAGCGGGCGGCGCTCTTCGGGTTGGCTTGGAAGAGCCTGCTCAACCGCCGCTTGACGGCGGGGCTCACCGTGGCGTCGGTGGCGATGAGCGTCATGCTGCTTGTGGCCGTGGATCGCATCCGCAGCGAAACCAGGACCAGCTTCGTAAACACCATCTCGGGCGTCGATCTGGTCGTCGGCGCGCGCGGCGGGCCGCTCAATCTGCTGCTCTACGCGGTGTTCCGCGTGGGCGACGCCACCAGCAACATCAGCTGGGCGAGCTATCAGCTGATCGCCGCGCGGCCCGAAGTGGCGTGGAGCGTGCCGTTGTCCCTGGGCGATGCGCACCGGGGCTACCGCGTGCTGGGCACCAACGGCGACTACTTCGTCCACTACCGCTACGGCCGCGATCGCGAGCTGGCGTTCGCGGTCGGCAAGCCGTTCGCCAATGCGCGCGAGGCGGTGATCGGCGCCGAAGTGGCCGCGGCGCTCGGCTACGCGGTGGGCGACGAGATCGTGGTGTCGCACGGCATCGGCGACGTCAGCTTCGTGCATCACGACGATGCGCCCTTCACGGTCGCCGGCGTCCTGGCGTACACCGGCACGCCGGTGGATCGCACCGTTCACGTGAGCTTGGCGGGCATCCAAGCGATGCATGCCGAACCCGGAGAGCGGGATCACGACCACGACGACCACCAGGGCGACGAAGACCGCCACGACCACGATGAAGAAGACCACGCCGACGACGAAGACCGCCACGGCCACGACGAGGACCACGCCGACGACGAAGATCGCCACGACCGCGACGAGGACCACGAAGACGCCCACGCCGATGACGGGGACCATCACGAAGACGACGACCCGGACGCCGAAGGCCACCACGAAGACGACCACGTCGACGCCGAGGACCACGACGAAAACGACCACCTTGGAGCCGAGGACCACCACGACCACGACGACGCCGCCGTTGAACGCGCGCCGGACGCCATTACCGCTTGCCTCGTCGGCCTGCGCTCGCGTCCGCTGGCGTTGCGTTTGCAGCGCTTCGTGAACGAATACGATGGCGAACCGCTGATGGCCATCGTGCCGGGCGCGACCTTGCAGCAGCTGTGGGATTTGGTCGGCGTGGCCGAGACCGCGCTGCTCTCGGTGGCGGTGCTGGTGGTCGCCGCCGGCTTGATCGGCATGACCACCATGCTGCTCGCCGGCTTGGCGGAACGGCGTCGCGAGATGGCGGTGCTGCGCGCCGTGGGCGGCGGCCGCGGCTGGGTGTTCGCCTTGCTGATCGTCGAGTCGGCAATGTTGGCCGCCACCGCCGCGATCGTCGGTGCCGCGGCCGCGCACGGCGCGATGTTCGCCGGCCGAGCCGTGCTGGAGGATCGTTTCGGCCTGGCGCTGGCCGGCGGGGCGCCGGGCCTCTTCGATGTTGCGGTGGTCGTGGGCGTGACGCTGGCCGGAGTGCTTGCCGCGGCGTTCCCTGCGTGGCGGGCCTACCGCTATTCGTTGGCCGACGGGCTTGCCACGCGCGTGTAGACTTGGCGACGGAGGTTCCGACCATGCGATCAGCTCTTCTTGGCGCGGCGCTCGCTTTGCCATGGGCCGCGATGGCCGCGAGCGACGAGGTGCGCACCTTGACGTGGGACGATCTGCTGCCGCCCGGCAGCCGTGCGCCGCCGCAGGTGATCAGCCACTCCGGAGCGCCGATCTTCGACGATTTCCCCTACAGCGCGAACGCCGAGACCGTGCCGGAGCTGGCCGGCGTGCGCGCCCGTCTGCCCGGCTTCGTGGTGCCGCTCGACACCGTGGACGGCAAGGTGGCAAGCCTGCTGCTGGTGCCGTACTTCGGCGCCTGCATCCACCAGCCACCGCCGCCGCCCAACCAGATCGTCCATGTCCGCTTCGCCGAACCCGTCGTCCTGGAGTCCATGTACGCGCCGGTGTGGATCACCGGCGTGATGAAGCTGGAGCACTACTCCGGCCTTGCCGAATCCGGCTATGCGATGGACGGGCAGGGCATGGAGGAGTACCGGTACGAAAGCGCTGAATAGGCCTGCGCCATGCGCCGGGCTGCGCTGGACCACGGCTTCGCCTGTCTGGAAGGGGCCACCGGGGTTTGGCGCGTTATGGCGCATAATGTCGCCAATGCACATGGACTGACGAGACGACCATGAACGAGACGCAGGGTCCCCAGGCCGCGGGGCTATTGGCCAGATTCGTCTTCTACGTCGGCCTCATCGGCCTGGCGGCGCTGCCGGTGGGAGCGCTCGGCACGCGCTTCGGCGCATGGGACTTCGGCGTCGGCTTCAACCTGCTGTTCGGCGGCGTGCTGCTGGCGGTCATCGCGCTGGTGCTTGGCATCGCCGCCTACATCCGGGCGGCCTTGCGCAAGCGCTCGGGCGACCGCCTGTCGGTGGTGGTCGGCGTCGTCGCCAGCGTCGTCGTGCTGGCCTGGATGGGCATGCAGTACATGACGGCGCAGAGCGTCCCGGCCATCCACGACATCTCCACCGATCGCGTCTCGCCGCCGAACTTCGTGGCCGTTGCGGAACTGCGCGGCCCCGGCACCAATTCGCTGCGCTACGAAGAGGCCGAAGCGGAAGCGCAGGCCGCGGGCTATCCGGACCTGGCCGGCATCGAGCTGCGCCAGGACGTTCCGGCGACCGTGCAGCAGGCGGCCGCGATTGCCGCGGAGCTGGGCTGGGAGGTCGTCAACACCGATGTCGAGGCGGGCATCGTCGAAGCCACCGACACCACCTTCTGGTTCGGCTTCAAGGACGACGTGGTGGTGCGCGTGCTGCCGGCCGCGGGCGGTTCCAAGGTCGACGTGCGGTCGGTGTCGCGCATCGGGCAAAGCGATCTGGGCGCGAATGCCGCCCGCATCAGCGCGTTCCTGGAACGTCTCGCTGGACAACAGACCTAACCTGGGGAGGAACCATGCCAACGCCGCAAAGCGCCGAGTGGTACGCCGCCGTGCGCGAGGACATCATCGAGCCGGAACGGCCGATCGTGGATCCGCACCACCACCTGTGGGAGACCACGTCCATGTGGGGCGCCTACGTCCTCAAAGATCTGTGGGCGGACACCGAGTCGGGCCACAACATCGAAAAGACCGTCTTCATCGACTGCCGCTCCGGCTACCGCAAGGACGGCCCGCAGCATCTGCGCCCGGTGGGCGAAACGGAGTTCGTCGCCGGAGTGGCCGCCGAGAGCGCCAAGCGCGAGGGAGCGGCGACCATCGCCGCCATCGTCAGCCACGCCGACATGCGCCTCGCCGAGCAGGTCGAGGAAGTGCTCGCGGCGCACGAAGAGGCCGGCGGCGGGCTGTTTCGCGGCATTCGCCACGCCGGACCGTCGGACGATACGGGCACGCTGACCAACGCCGGCCGCGGCTGGCCGTGCCCCTACTCCGAGGAGAACTTCCGCACCGGCGTGCGAACCTTGGGCAGGCTCGGCTACACCTACGACACGTGGCACTTCTTCCATCAGAACCGCGACTATCTGGCGCTGGCGCAGGCGGTGCCGGAAACCACCATGATTCTCGACCACTTCGGCACGCCGCTCGGCGTTGGCGCCTACGCCGGCAAGCAGGAGGAGATCTTCGCGCAGTGGAAGCAGGACATCGCCGCCATCGCCGAATGCTCCAACGTGGTGGCGAAGCTCGGCGGTCTGGCGATGCCGGACAACGGCTTCGGCTGGGATCAGCGCGACACGCCGCCCACCTCGGACGAGTTCGCCGCCGCCCAGAGGCGCTACTACCTGCACGCCATCGACTGCTTCGGCCCGGACCGCTGCATGTTCGAGAGCAACTTTCCGGTGGACAAGCTCTCCATCTCCTACCACGTGATGTGGAACGGCATGAAGAAGATCGTCGCCGACTTCAGCGAAGACGAAAAGCACGCCATGTTCTACGGCACCGCGGCACGGGTGTATCGGCTGTGAACGCTCGCTTGCGCGTGCCGGCTTCGCGCTAGAGGAAGGCCGTGGCAGGTCCCCTGCGCGGCGTTCGCGTCCTCGAGGCGGGCTTGCTCATCCAAGGCCCCCAGGCGGCGGCGCTGCTTGCCGACATGGGCGCCGACGTGGTCAAGATCGAGCTGCCCGGCATCGGCGATCACAGCCGCCACATCCACGTCGCGCCGGACGATGCGCGCAGCGCCGTCTACGAAGGCTGCAATCGCGGCAAACGCAGCGTCACCTTGGACTTGCGCCACCAACGCGGCGCCGAGATATTCAGAACGCTGGCCCGGAACGCGGACGTCGTGGTCAGCAACTTCAAGCCCGGCACGCTGCAAGAGTGGGGGCTTGGCTTCGACGAGTTGTCGGTGCTCAATCCGCGCATCATCTGCGCCCAGGGCAGCACCTTCGGCCCGCTGGGGCCGGACGCCCACCGGGAAGGCGCGGACCTCGCTGGCCAGGCCGCCGGCGGGCTCATCAGCACCACCGGCCAGGAAGAGGACCCGCCAACTCCGGTCGGCGCGTTCATTGCCGACCACATTGGCTCCCTGAACATGGTCGCTGGCATTCTCGCCGCCTTGCACGTTCGCGCCGGCACCGGCCGTGGCCAGTGCATCGACGTCTCCCTGCTCGGCGGCCAGATCTGGGCGCAAGCCACCGAGTACACGCACTATCTGCTCACCGATCAGGTGCCCGGGCGCGCCAACCTGGGCCATCCGCTCATCGCCGCGGCCTACGGCATCTTTCCAACCCGGGACGGCTGGATCGGCATCATCGGCGTGCCGCCGGAGGCGCGCGACGCCTTCTTCGTCGCCATCGATCGGCCGGACCTGGCCTTGGACGAGCGGCTGCAGGGCATCGCCATCGACCGTCGAATCGTGCGCTGGTTCAAGTCGGAGTTGGCAGACGCCTTCGCCGAGCAGAGCACCGCGTACTGGTGCGAAGTGCTGGAAGAGGCGCAGGTGCGCTACGCGCCGGTGCGCGACTACGCCGAGGTGGTGGCGGACCCCGGCGTGTGGGAGAACGGCTACTTCGCCGAGGCCCGGGACGAAGGCGGCGAGGCCCGGCGCGTGGTCGGCACGCCGATTCGCATGAGCGCGACGCCGCTGCGTCCGGGCGCGGCGGCGCCGCGCCTCGGCGAACACACGGATTCCGTGCTCGGCGAGATCGGCATCGGCGCAGCCGAACTGGAGCAGCTCCGGCAAGCCGGCACGATATAGAACGGCCTGCGGGCCTGCGAAGTGCGAAGACACTCGATCCCAACTCAGAGCGGCGGCTAAGGCTGGCAAAGCCGAGTAGACTGAACGGGATCGAAACCCAAGCGAACGACAGGAGCCGTCCATGCCCCACGCCGAGATCATCGCCGAAACCCAAGGCCGCGTTGGCATCATCCGCCTCAACCGCCCGCGCCGGCTGAACGCCTGGACGGACACCATGTCGGGCGAGATCACCGAGCAGATGCGGGCTTGGAACGAAGACGACGGCATCGGCGCCATCGTGCTCACCGGCGAGGGCCGCGCCTTCTGCGCCGGCGCCGACATCGGCAACTTCGCCGAGCGGGTGGAAACCAACCGCGAAGGCCAGGGCGAGCAGCTGCATCGCGGTGGCCACAACCTCACCACCTTCATTCGCCAGTCGAAGCCCACCGTCGCCGCCATCAACGGCTACGCGGTTGGCGTCGGGCTGACCATGATCCTGCCCTGCGACGTGCGCATCGCCTCCACCGCCGCCAACTTGAGCATCCGCTTCATCAAGATGGGGCTGATGCCGGAACTTGGCTCCACGCGCCTGCTCGCCCAGCTGGTAGGCCTCGGCAACGCCACCGAGATGTGCCTTACCGGGCGCATGGTGCCGGCCGAAGAAGCGCTGCGCATCGGCTTGGTGACGGCAGTGACGGAACCGGACGAACTGCTGCCGACGGCGTTGGCCAAGGCCGAGGAGATTGCCAACAATCCCACCCAGGCGGTGATGATGATCAAGGAACTGCTGCGCAAGAATCCGCTCGATCCGGACCTCGAAGCGGTGATGGAGCGCGAAGGCCTGCGCGATCAGATCGCGCGCCGGCTGCCGGACCACGCCGAGGCGGTGGCAGCGTTCCTCGACAAGCGCGAGGCGCAGTTCAATCGGTAGCAGGCAACCTGCATTCGCCGGTTGCGAGTCGTGAGGCGCTACAAGGCCGGCAGAATCCGCAGGTACAGGTAGGCGGCGCAGAGCAGCACCATCGCGGCGAAGACGCCGACCATGCACCAGCTCACCCAGCCGGGCGGGCGCACGCGGGGGTCCATGCGCTTGCGCTGCATGTACAGCGTCACGAACGCCTGCACCGGCAGCATGAAGGCGCCGAAGGTGGCGCCGAACAGCACCAGCGCGATGGGGCTCTGCCAGGCGAAGTAGATCGTCGCGCTGACCAGCGGCATGGCGATGATGTAGCCGCGGATCCAGCGCTGGCGCAGCGCCAGATTGCGCCGCGGAATGAAGCCGAAGGTCACCAGCAGGTCGGGAAAGGAGCGCGAGCCGGCGCCCAGCCCGGAGAGCGTGGTGGAGAACAGGATGAAGAACGCCCCCACCGCGAACAAAAGCGCCGACCAGGGCCCCAGCGTCGACGTATAGGTGTTGGCGAGCACCGAGATGGTCTCCTGGCCTTCGGGCTGCAGGCCCAGGCGGTGCAGCACGCCGGCGCCGAGGAAGAAGAAGGCGAGGGTGGCGCAGGTGAGGATTGCCAGAGTCACCCAGACGTCCACCTGCACGACGCGAATCCAGCCCTTGGCGCGCTCCACCCAGCCCGGGTCGTCGTGGTCGCCGCCGACGAAGCTCGGATAGCCCTTCTCCACGCACCAGTAGGTGTAGGCGGCGATTTCGCTGGACGCCACTCCGGTGGCGCCGTACATGCCGATGGCCAGCGCGACGTGCTCGACGGGAAACTCGAAGCGCAGGCCAGCGACGATGTCGTCCACGCTGGCGCGGAACTCGGTGCCCTGCATCATCAGGGCGCAGGCGATGGTGAGAAAGCTGAACGACATCACCATCACCACCAGCACCTTTTCGATGCGCGCGTAGCGGCCGGTCCACAGCAGCAGCATGACGATGAGGGCGGCGAGGATCGTCGCCCAGCCGCCGCCGATTTCGATGCCCGCGGCGTCCAGCAGGATGGCCAGCGCCTGGCCGGCGCCGCCGATGATGCCGCCGGAGGTCAAGAGGCCGGGAAAGAAGCCCACCAGCCCCAGCCAGATGGGCCACGAGATGGGCTCGCGCGGCCCGGCGATCTTGCCGGGCATGCGGTTCAGCGCCCGCAGGTAGGTGTCGCCGGTGGTGATGACGTAGCGGGCGAGTTCGGCCTGGATCAGCGACTTCAGCCAGCACGACATCAGCACCCACCAGAGCAGCGCGAAGCCCGCCGCGGCGCCAAGGCCGGCGGTGAGCAGGATCTCGCCGGAGCCGACGATGGAGCCGGAGACGACGATGCCGGGGCCGAGGCTTGCCAGACGACCGCGCAGCGAAGTGGGCGCGGCCTTGGTGCGGCCAGGCTGAATGGTGTAGGGGTCGTCGCTCATGCGCAACTCCTGGCGGCGGCGCGTCTTCCGCTGCCGCTGCCTTGGCCTTGGGCGGTGCCGAGCCCTGTTTTCGGAAAGGTGCTGCTAGATTTCCACCATGTCGAAGTCCGACTTCGGCGTCGCGCACTCCGGACACACCCAGTCTTCGGGAATGTCCTCCCAGCGCGTGCCGGGCGCGATGCCTTCGTCGGGCAGGCCTTTCGCTTCGTCGTAGATGAAACCGCAGGTGGCGCACTGCCATTTCCGCATGTCTTGTTCCCTCCCTCGCTGCCTCGTTGCCCCGATTCAGGGCAGTGTGTTGGCGAAAGATGATACGATGCCAAGCCTCGAAAGCGCGAGTGATGCCCCGTTTTGCATTCGTTCCAAGACCGTCCACCTGTATCCCTTGCGGCGTCTTTTGCACTTCTTGCACTGTTGATCGCTGCGGCATCGCCGCCGGCCAGCGCCGAAATCCGAACCGGCGTTGCCGTCTTCGGCAGCTATCTTGACGCCGAGCTTGCCGAACGCGAACGCGGCCGCATCGACGATGCGCTCGACGTCGAGGCCCGGGTTGTGCCGGGTGTCGTTCAAGGCACCGAGTACCACCGGGTGGTCAGCGCCCGGATGGCCGAGGCGGATGCCCGTCGGCTGATCGACAAGGCGAAGGCCCGCGGCACCGACGCCTGGTTCCTCGCCGATTCGGCGGAACTTTCGGCAACGCGGTCCGCGCCGCTCGAGGTTGCCGCCGAAGCCGCCCCAGCGCCGGCCGAGAAAACACCCCCGCAACCCCGGCCGATGGCCGAGCCGCCGACGCTGAACGAGCCGCAAACGGACGACGGAACGGTAGCCGAGGGCGCGGCGCCCGGCCCGGATTCCTCCCCTCTGGTCGAGGCCGAGTCCTTGGAAGCGGTTGCCGCGGCGGCACCTCCGTCGTCGGACGATCCCCCGCCCCCGCCGCAGCCGAAGGCGCCCGCCGCACCACCGCCGCCGGTGGACGATCCCGTCTCCGTCGTCATCGCCACGCGCATCGACAACCCTGGCATCACCATCGATGGCCGCGTAGACGAAGCCGCGTGGCAGCAAGCGCCCGCCTACGACAACATGCGCGTCATGGAGCCGGAGACTCTGGCGAAGGCAACCTACTCCACCGCCTCGCGCTTCATCTACACCGACGACGGCCTGTACGTCTCGGCGGTGATGGAACAGCCGCCGGACACCTTGGTGGCGCGTCTGTCCTCCCGGGACCAGTACATCAACCGGGACGGCTACGGCATCACCTTGGACACTTCCGGCGAAGGTCTGTACGGCTACTGGTTCACGGTCAATCTCGGCGGTTCCCTGGCCGATGGCAAGGTCGCCGCCGAACGCACCATCACGCACCAGTGGGACGGCCCCTGGCGGGGCGCTTCCGCCATCACCGACAGCGGCTGGAGCGTGGAGATGTATCTGCCGTGGTCGATGATGGCGATGCCGCAAAGCGATGCCCAGCGCACCTTGGGATTCTGGGTGGACCGCAAGGTGGCGCACCTGGACGAGCGCTACAGCTGGCCGGTGCTGCCCTTCACCTCGCCGCGCTTCATGTCGGCCTTGCAGCCGATGGCGCTAGCCGAGGTGCAGCCGGCCAAGCAGTGGGCCGTCTTTCCCTACGTTGGTGCCGCCATGGACGGCATTCACGATGAGAACGACGCCAAAGCGGGCGTCGACATGGTGTGGCGGCCGTCCACCAACGTGCAGCTGACCGCAGCGCTCAATCCGGACTTCGGCGCCGTGGAGTCCGACGACGTGGTGGTCAATCTGACCGCCTTCGAGACCTTCTTCCCGGAAAAGCGCCTGTTCTTCCTGGAGGGCAACGAGGTCTTCGAGACCTCGCCCCGGGCCAATCCGCGGTCCTCCTCGAGCGGACCCCAGGGACAGGGCGCCAGGCGTTCGCCGCAGACCTTCTTTCGCGAACCGACGACGCTGCTGAACACCCGGCGCATCGGCGGCGCGCCGCGTCACGTGGACATTCCAGACGACATCGACGTGCCCGGCGTGGAACTCAGCCAGCCTACGGACCTGCTGGGCGCCTTCAAGGTGGTGGGCCAGTCCGGCGGCGTCCGCTACGGCATGCTGGGCGCCTTCGAGGACGAAGTGCGGCTGCGCGCCAGCCGGGACGGCGACGACCTGACCTTTCGCGCCGACGGGCGCAACTTCGGCGCCGCCAGAGTGCTCTACGAAAGCAGCACGGCGGGCGGGCGGCGCGGCATCGGCTACATGGGCACGATGGTCGACAAGGGCTTCGACACGGCGCTGGTGCATGGCATCGACACCCACTGGCTGGGCGCCGGCGGCCGGGTGGAGTGGGACACCCAGCTGATCCGCAGCGAGGTCGACGACGTCGCCGGCTACGGCGTCTACACCGACATCGCCTTCGCCCCGCGCATCGGCCTGTTCAGCCGCTGTTCGCTGGACTATCTGGACGAGAACCTCGACGTCGGCGACTTCGGCTTCGTCCGCCGCACGGATTCCATCAACGTCGTCTGCGGCGTGTTCCGCACCTTCACCCACGGCCTGCCGGACCGCTTGCGCAACATCCGCACCAGCGTGTTCGCAAGCCACGAGCGCAACACCGACGGCTTGACGACCCGCAGCGGCGTCTTCGCCGGCACCGGCTTCACGTTCAGCAACAACGCGCAGCTGCGCTTGATGCTGAACTACTTTCCGAAGCGCTGGGACGACCTGAACAGCCGCGGCAACGGCGCCTTCCGCGTCACCGACCGCCTGTTCGCCCAGGCGCAGTTCGGCACCGACTCCGCCAAGCCCTTCGCCTTGTCGCTGGCGCTTGGCGTCGACGGGGAGGAACAGGGCGGCACGACGCTGCTGTTCGACACCGGCTTCACCTACACGCCGTTCCATCGCTTCTCGATCGACTTCGACCTGCGCTACAAGGATCGCGACGGCTGGCTGGTCTATCGCGGCGACCGCGAGTTCACCACCTACCGCGCCTTCGACTTGCAGCCGCGCGTCGCCGTGGACTTGTTCCTGACCGCTCGCCAGCAGCTGCGTTTCACCACCCAGTGGGCGGGCATCAAGGCGGACCAGCGCACGTTCCTGGAAATCCCCGAAGGCGGCGGCAAGCTGGTGATGCGCAGCGTGCCGCTGGAAAGCGAGGACTTCGCCATCTCGCGCCTGGTCGCGCAACTGCGCTACCGCTGGGAAATCGGCCCGCTGTCGGACTTGTTCGTGGTCTACACCCGGGGCGGCAATCTGCCCGATCGCGTGGACGAGGGCTTTGCCGATCTGTTTCTGGACGCCATCGACGAGCCGATCGTCGACATCTTCGTCGTCAAGCTGCGCTACCGCTTCGGATCGTAGGCGATTCGTCTTCGCGGCTGTCGGTTGCCGAAGGCGGCCTGGCCGACGTTCGAGGGCCGGTTAGCTCTTGCGCCGCACGTACAGCACCATCTCGTGATGCACCAGCTCGCAGCCGTACTCGGCGGCGATCTCCTGCTGCAGCGCTTCGACGCGGTCGTTGACGAACTCGGTGATGGCGCCGCTTTCGACGTCCACCATGTGGTCGTGGTGCTCGTCGCTGGCCATCTCGTAGACGGCGTGCCGATCGTCGAAGTTGTGCCGTTCGACGATGCCGGCGTCCTCGAACTGGGTGAGCACGCGGTAGATGGTGGTGATGCCGACGGTCTCGTCGATGCGCAGCAGCTCCTTGTAGACGTCCTCCGCCGAGAGATGGTGCAGTTCCGAACGTTGGAGCACCTCCAAGACTTTCAGCCGCGGTATCGTGACCCTCAAACCAGCCTGCTTGAGTTTCTTTTGTACTGGATCTTGTGGCACGGTTGCCCCCGGCGAGGACTTGGCCTGTGAACTTACCCGACCAGCGGCGAACACGTCAATGAATCCAAGGCGGCCAGCCGAATCGGCAGCGGCGGGGGCAACCAGCGAAGGCGATCCCTTCGGCGCCGACTTCGCCCGCTTGGCGAAGCAGTTGACGGTGCGCCGCTCGGCGGCGCTGGACGGGCTGGCGGATGCGGCCGTCGACGCCTTGCCGGAGCTCGGCATTGGCGTGGCCGGCGGCCGTGCGCAGCTCGACGACGACGTGGAGCTGCTGTCCGCAGCGGCCGTGCGCAGCGCCTTGACCGCAGCGTCGCGGGATTGGCTGCGCCAGCTGGACATTCGCCCGTGCATCGACAGCACCAACACCTCGCTGCTTGCCGCCGGCGCCTCGGCCAGCATCGACGGCTGCGTGCTCAGCGCCGAGGTGCAAACCGCCGGCCGGGGCCGTCGCGGCCGCATCTGGCTAAGCCCGTTCGGGCGCAATCTGGCGCTGTCCATCGGCTTTGCCAGCCGTCGTCCGGTCGGCGAAATCGGCAGCCTCAGTCTGATAACGGGCCTGGCGGTGCGCCAGGCGCTGCTGGAGCACGGTTTGGCCGACGTGGAATTGAAGTGGCCCAACGACGTGCTGCTGCAAGGCCGCAAGCTCGCCGGCATCTTGATCGAGCTGGTGCGCGCCACGCCGCCGGTGGAAGTGGTGATCGGCATCGGCGTCAACGTCGGCGGCGCCAGCACCGTCGCCGAGCGCGTGGAACAGGCCGTGGCCGATGTCGCCGAGCAGATTGCCGCGCCCTCCCGCAACGCCTTGCTGGCCGGCATCGTCAACCACCTGCTGGCCTTCGGGCGCGAGTGGGAGGCCGGTGGATTCGAACCCCTCCGCCAGCGCTGGCAGGCCGCGCATCGCTATCAGGGCGCGGCGGTGGCGTTGGCCTCGCCAGCCACCGGGGAGGTGGTTTCCGGCACCGTGCTTGGCGTTGCGAACGATGGCGCGCTGCGTCTGCTGACGGCGGCCGGCGTGCGCGAGTTCAACAGCGGCGAGGTGACGCTGCGAGGCGCATGAACGTCGCGTCGCCCGATTCGTCCACCTTGGACATCGACATGGGCAACAGCCGCACCAAGTGGCGTTGGCGTGGCGAAACGGGCGCCTTGCCGTCGCCTGGGCTGCCGCGGCTGGACGGGCGGCCGGGGCGAGTGCGCGTGGCCACGGTGCTGCGCAATCGCGAGCAGCTGGCCGAAGCCGTACGAAACCGTTTCGGCGCCGAGGTGGAGTTCGCCACGGTCGCGGCGCGTCTTGGCGGCGTGGCTTGCGGCTACCGTGATCCGGCGAGGCTTGGCGTCGACCGGTGGCTGGCGCTGGTTGCCGCCTGGCAGCGGGCACGGGCCGCGCTGGTGGTGATCGGGGCTGGCACGGCCGCCACCGTCGACTTCGTGCGCAAGGACGGCGTTCACGAAGGCGGCTACATCGCGCCGGGCCTCGTCGCGATGCGGCGGGCGCTGAACCGAGAGACCGCCGACGTGCGCCCTGGCAGCCGGCCGGCCGATGTCGCCGTGGACGTTGCGCGCCCCGGCACGGATACCGAGGGCGCCGTCTGCGCCGGCACCGTGGCCATGCTGTCGGCATTCGCCCAGGCTGCGGTGGCCGAGTTCGCCGAACGCTGCGCTTCCCCGCCAGCCGTATTCGTCACCGGCGGCGATGCGCCGCTCCTGCTGCGCGGCTTGGGCAGCGGCTGCCGCCACGAGCCGCATCTGGTTCTCGACGGCTTGGCAGTGGCGTTGCCGTGAGCCGTGCCGGCGCCACCGCCAAGTTCCTGCTGATCGGCCTCGTTGCGGCCAACCTGGTGGTGCTGGCGGCGTGGCTGGCGCAAGACCGGCTGACTGCCTACGGCATCCTGCCGGCGCCGGAACCGTCGCGCATCGAACTCGAACCACGGCCCCTGCCAGCCCTCGGATCGTCCGAGGAAGGCGCGGATGGCGAAGAACGCGCGACTGCGACGACGGATGCTGCGGACACCGAGTTGCCGGAACAGCCCGGCCCTGCGGCAGCGGTGCAGTTCGTCGATGAAGACGAGGGCCCGCCGCCGGAGGAACTCGCGGCGCCGGCGATCCCGGACGCTCCGGCGAATGCCGTATGCGCCTTGGTCGGCCCGTTCAGCGAGCGCGATGCCGCGCAAACCGCAGCCGCCGGAATCCGCGCCGCCGGCGGCAGCGTGGAGTGGCGGCCGGAAACGGTCTCGGCGGCGCCGACCTACCTCGTCTACGTGGTGCCTGCCGCCGCCAAGGACGAGGCTGTCGAGACTTGGCGGGCGCTGCGGGCGCAGTCCATCGAGGCATTCATCATTCCCTCGGGAGAACGCAAGAACGGCATCTCGGTAGGCGTCTTCGCCGAGCAGCCGCGGGCAGCGGCGCAACGCGAGCGGGTTGCCAAACTTGGCCACGCGGTGCAGGTGGCCGCCATGGAGCGAAGCGCAACGGTGTTTCGCCTGCTGGCCAGGACTGCACCGGAAGCGCTGATCGGCCAACCCTACGTTGCTTGCAAGCAGTGATGCCCCACGCGATGGTTGGAAATCGTCCACGCAGTGGTTGATTTTCGGCCGAAGGGCGTTACGGTTTCGCGGCCATGATTCCTCGCCATGCAGCTTCATTGACCGCTTGTTCGACCCGGAACTGGCGATCCTCGACGCCTCGCCAGCCAGCGAGGACGAGGTGATCGGCCGCCTGTGCGCCGGCGGCTATCCAGAGGCTCGCAGCCGTCGTGCTGGACGTCGCCGTGGCGCGTGGTTCGACGCCTACGTCGATGCCTCGAAAAACCGCGCCGGCGAGCTCGTTGGCGTGGATGTCGACCGCGTCTTGGCGACGACGTGTACTCTACTCGCTTGGCGGTCGTGATAAGTTGCGCTCCACAGCGCCGATCAGTGGCGACCACCAGCCGATCCTAGGGGGAATAGCGATGAAAGTGGCTCTGCAAGGGCGGGCACAAGGGAAGCAGCGGGAGCTGTACGAGGCAGCGGGCATGGACGTCGTCGAAGGGCCGTGCCGCAGCGAGGACCAGATGATCGAGCTGCTCGGCGATGCCGACGGCGCTCAGGTAGGCATCATGCCGCTGACCTCCCGGCGGGTGATGGAGGAGTGCTCCAAGCTCAAGGTGGTCAGCCGGTTCGGCGTCGGCGTGGATTCCATCGACATCGACGCCGCCACCGAGCTTGGCGTTCTGGTCTGCAACGTGCCGGGCTCCAACACCACGGAGGTGGCGGACCACGCCATGTCGCTGCTGCTGTCGCTGACGCGCCGCCTCTACGACGCCATCCAAGGCACGCGCCGCGGCGCCTGGGCGGACGATCCGGGCTCGATGCGCGCGTACGCGCCGAGCATGCGCCGTCTGGCGGGGCACACGGTTGGCATCCTGGGCTTCGGCAACATCGGCCGCGCCTTCGCGGCCCGGGTTCGGGGCTTTGGCGTCAGTCGCATTCTTGCTCACGATCCCTACGTCAACCAGCTGGCTGGCGATCTCTACGGCGTGCAGATGGTGCCCCTTGACCAGCTGCTTGCCGAGTCGGACTTCATCAGCTGCCACTGCTCCGCCACCGCGGAGACCCGGCATCTGATCGACGCCGATGCGCTGCGGCGCATGAAGTCCACGGCGCTGCTGGTCAACACTTCGCGGGGGCCGGTCATCGACGGCGAAGCGCTGGCCGACGCGCTGGAGTCCGGCGAAATCGAAGCCGCCGCCCTGGATGTCACCGAGGTGGAGCCGGTGCCGTCGGACAACCGCTTGCTGAAGCTGCCGAACTGCTACATCACGCCCCACGTCGCCGCGATGTCGTCGGTGTTCGTGGCGGAAACCGCCGTCATGCAGGCCGAGAACGTCATCCGCGCCCTGACCGGCGAAAAGCCGCACGGCCTGGCCAACCCCGAAGTCATCAAGACCATCGCCGTCATGCGCCAGTCGGACCCGGGGCGCTGGGAGGGAGTGCCGGACTTCTCCACCGCGTTGCAGGTGTGAGTTTTCGCCGCCGCCGGCGGCAGATCACGAGGGCGTTGCCATCGGGTTTCCAGCAGCAGGCGGACGCCGCGCAGCTTCTGCGGAACTCGGCCTGTCGAATCCGTAGGCCAGCGCCAGCTCCTGCACCAGCTTCGGCGCCACTTCGTCGATGGCGCAAGGGCGGCCCAGCAACGTCGCCAGAGTGGTCACGCCCGTGCCAGCCAGCCCGCAAGGCACGATTCCAGCATAGGGCGCCAAGTCCATGTCCACGTTCAGCGCCAGCCCGTGGTAGCTGCGACCGCGCCGCACGCGCAAGCCGAGCGCCGCGATCTTGTCGTTGCCGACGTAGACCCCCGGCGCGTCCGGGCGGGCGCGAGCGCCGATGCCGTAGCCTCCAAGCAGCGCGATCAAGGCGTTTTCGATGCCGCTCACCAGGCCCCGCACGCCGAGCCCCAGACGATGCAGATCGAACATCAAGTAGCCGACGATCTGCCCCGGGCCGTGGTAGGTCACTTGTCCGCCGCGGTCGCTCTGCACCACGGGAATGTTGCCGGGATTCAACAGGAACTCCGCTTTGCCGGCCTGGCCCTGGGTGAATACCGGGCGGTGTTGCGTCAGCCACAGCTCGTCCTCGGTGGCGCTCGTGCGCTCGTCCGTGAACGCGCGCATGGCGCGCAACACGGCCATGTAGTCGGTGTCCGCCCCGAGGTCGCGCACCACCAGACGAGCCACGGGTCGCTGCTCCGGCGTTGGCGCTTCTTGGAAGAAAGCAGTCAGTCCGTGTTCGCGTCGGCCGGTTCTTCCGACGACATGCCCAGCAAGTCGCGGAAGAACAGGGCGATGCCGTCTCCCACGCGGGAGAGGAATCCGGCTTCGGCGACGCTCGCCTTGGCCACCAGCGGCGCTTCGGCGAGCACTTCGCCATCGAGGGTCAGGCGCAGCGCGCCCAGTTCCGCGTCGGCGTCGATGGGCGCCTCCAGGTGGCGCGGCAAGTCGATGGCGGCGTCCAGATCGCCGTAGCGGCCGCGCGGGAAGGTCAGGCGCAGCGCTTCGGAAACGCCCACATCCACCACGTCCGTCACGCCGTACCACACCTCGGCGCTGGCCAGCACGTCGTCGGGGCCGTACAGCCGCTGGCTCTCGAAGTAGCGAAAACCGTAGGCGAGCAGTTTCTGCGCGTCCTGGAAGCGGGCGTCGTTGGTCTTCGCGCCCATGATCGAGGCGATGAAGCGGGTGCCGTCGCGTTCCGCGGACGCCACCAGGCAGTAGCCGGCGGCATCGGTCAACCCGGTCTTCACGCCGTCCACGGACTTGTCGCGCCAGAGCAGCCGGTTGCGGTTGGGCTGTTCGATGTCGCCGTACTTGAACGACTTCTCCGCGTACATGCGATAGTGCTCTGGATAACGGCGAATCAGCGCGGCGCTCAGCAGCGCGAGGTCGCGAGCCGAGGAGTGGTGTCCGTCGTCCGGCAGCCCGGTGGCGTTGACGAAACGCGACGCCGCCATGCCCAGTTCCCTGGCGTGGGCGTTCATCATGTTGGCGAAGCCGTCCTCGTCGCCGCCGATGTACTCGGCCACGGCGACGCTGGCGTCGTTGCCGGACTGGATGACGATGCCGCGCAGCAGATCTTCCAGCTTCACCGACGTGCCTTCGCGTACGAACATCTTCGAGCCGCCGGTTCGCCAGGCCTTGACGCTGATCGGCACTTCGTCGCCGAGGCCCACGCGGCCGGCGGCGATTTCGCCAGCGGCGACGAAGCTGGTCATGATCTTGGTAAGGCTTGCCGGCGGCAGTGGGTTGCCGCTGTCGCGTTCCGCCAGCACGTGGCCGGTGTCGGCGTCCATCAGAATGTAGCTCTTGGCCGAAATCGGCGGCGCGTCGGGGATGATGCTCGGTGCGCCGCTGGCAGCGGCGGCGAGCAAGGCGCCGATGAACGGCGCGGCTTTGGCGATTCGCATGGGCTAGTCCTCTACGGTAACCGACGTTTGTCCTTGCAGCAGCAGCAGCGCCCGCAGCCGTTCCACATCCTGGCGGCTGGCCAGCGGGCCGATGCGCACGGTCAGGCCGCCTTCGGCGCGTACGACGAACGCTTCCTCGCTCAGCAGCGCGGCTATCTCGCTGCGCAGGGTTTCCGCCTGGGAGAACGAATCGAATCGTCCGGCGCGAACGAAGAACGGCTTGGCGCCGCGGCTGCGCGGCTTCTTCGAGTCGTCATCGACAACTGCAACGGACTGCACCCGCACCCTGGCCGTGCCGCGGTCGTGAAAGTCCAGCTTGACCGCCGCGGCGTAGGAGAGATCGATGATGCGCTGCGGATGGAAGGGGCCCCGGTCGTTGACGCGGACGATGGAGCTGCGGCCGTTGTCGAGGTTGGTGACGCGCACGAAGGTGGGAATCGGCAGCGCGCGGTGCGCGGCCGTGAGCTGGTACATGTCGTAGACCTCGCCGCTGGAGGTGAGGCGTCCGTTGAACTTGGTGCCGTACCAGGACGCCAGGCCGGTTTGATCGTAGCCCTCGGCGCTCGGCAGGACGTCGTAGTCTTTCCCCCACACGGTATAGGGATGGTTGCCGCGGGCGCTCTTCGGCAGTGGTCGCACCACGGGATCCGGCAGTTCGGCCAAGCCTGGCGGCGGCGCCTTGGGCGCTGCGTCGACGTCGCCGGCCGCGGTGGCGGACGGCGTTGGCGGCGCCGTGGCGCAGCCGAACAGCAAGACGCCGGAAGCGAGCGCCGACAGACAGTGCCTAGGCACCACCTGCGCCATCGTTCTTCCCATCACGCATCGGAAACACGGCCAAGAGCGTCCTTGCATCGGCGGGGCTGCGCACGTCGAACGAGTCGCTGCGCAGAAATCCAAGCCCGTGACGCGCAATAGTACCGCAACGCCCGCTGCGCTGCCGGCACGGACAAGATCATCGCATCTTCATGCCAGAACGTTCGCACTGGCGAGGACGAGCCCGTCGACGACGGAAATATCGTGAACTACCTCTCCAGCGCGTTGACATAGGCGGCAATCGGCTTAAGGTGCGGCCATGGCCAAGCGCAAGCTGCCCGTCGGCATCCAGACCTTCAGCCAAGTCCGCGAGGACTGCTACTACGTCGACAAGACCCCTTTCATAGGGCGGCTGGTCGAAGAGGGCAGGCACTACTTCCTCTCGCGCCCGCGGCGGTTCGGCAAGAGCCTGCTGCTGGACACGATCAAGGAACTGTTCGAGGGCAACGAGGCGCTTTTCGCCGGGCTGGACATCCACGGCAAGTGGGACTGGGCCGTTCGCCATCCCGTTCTGCGCTTGAGCTTTGGCGGCGGCGACTTCAAGGCGCCGGGCTTTCTGGAGGCCAACTTCATGGAGAAGCTGGCGGAAGCCGAGCGGGAAGCGCAGCTCTCCGTCGAATACGCGACCGCACCCGGCCGCTTCGCCAACTTGATCACGGCGCTGCATGGCAAAGCCGGGCGGCAGGTGGTCGTCCTGGTGGACGAGTACGACAAGCCGATCCTCGACGCCTTGGACGAGCCGGCGGTGGCCCGCGCCAATCGCGACTTCCTGCGCGGCGTCTACTCGGTGATCAAGGATTCGGACGCCCATGTGCGCTTCACGTTCCTCGCTGGCGTGAGCAAGTTCTCCAAGGCGAGCCTGTTCTCCGGCCTCAACAACCTCACGGACATCACGTTGGAACCGGCGTATTCGGCGGTGTGCGGCTACACCGAGCAGGACTTGGACCGCGTGTTCGCGCCGGAACTGGAAGGCCTGGACCGCAGCGAAGTGCGGCACTGGTACAACGGCTACAGCTGGCTCGGCGAGACGGTGTACAACCCCTTCGACATCCTGCTGCTGTTCCGCCGCCGCGAGTTCGCCGCCTACTGGTTCGAGACCGGCAGCCCGGCGTTTCTGGTGAAAACCCTCACCAAGCGCGGCGTCAGCCCGGTGGACTTGGAGACCATGATGGGCACCGACGAGCTGCTCTCCGCCTTCGACGTGGAGGACATCGCCACCGAAGCCCTGCTCTTCCAAACCGGCCACCTCACCATCCGCGAGCACAGCAAGGCCGCCGGCCAGACGCTGTTTCGGCTCGGCTATCCCAACCGCGAGGTACGGCAGAGCCTGAACGTCAGCCTGCTGCGCCACTTGGCGGGGCGAACGACGCGCCAAGCGCAGAACAGCATTCGCCTGCACGAACTGCTTGCCACCAATGACTTCGACGGCCTCAAGGCGCTCTTCCACGCCTTCTACGCCAGCATCCCCCACCAGTGGTACACCAACAACGACATCGCCAACTTCGAGGGCTATTACGCGGCGGTCTTCTACGCCTACTTCGCGGGATTGGGCCTCGATGTCGCCGTGGAGGACAGCACGAGCCTTGGCCGCCTGGACATGGCGGTGCGCTTCAACGGCAACGTCTATCTGTTCGAGTTCAAGGTGGTGGAGCTTGCGCCCGAGGGCGGCGCCATGGCGCAGCTGAAGGCGAAGGGCTACGCGGACAAATACCGCCATCTACAGCAGCCGATCCATTTGATCGGCGTGGAGTTCAGCAAGGCATCCCGCAACATCCTCGCGCTGGACGTCGAGCAGGCGTAGCGGCACCTATGCGAGCGAATTGCCCTGGCAAAACGTAAAACCGTACTTTGCATTTGGCGCACCAACCGTAAAGTAGCGTTCATGGTTGGTGAGCGCACGTCATGGTTGCGGCGCAGCGGCGGCCAGCTGTCGCCCGTCACGGGGCCCTCGTAATCGTGGCTTCCCATCGGCATTCTCCGAAAGACTTCTCAAAGAACCTTTAGAGGGGAGCACTGATGCTGCTGTGGTTTGCGCGGAGCAGCCGTTCCGCACCGAGCGCCTCGCTGTTGAAGTTGTGCGCTGCGCCACGGGCGGCGAACTGCTGCGGGAAATCGGCGCCTCCGCCTAGAGGAACGCCGCGCCGGCGTGGTCCGTGAACGACTCCGCGTCCCGAACGTACTTCAACACCATGGCCGGGCTCTTGTGCCGAGTGACTTCCATGATCTTGTCGATTCGTGCGTGGTGGACCGCCGCGCTCGTGACGAAGCCGGCGCGTAGCGAGTGGGCGGAGTAGTCGGACGGGTCCAGCCCAATCGCCTTGGCGTAGTGCTTCACGAGGCGGGCAATGTCGCTGTGGTGAAGAGCTCGGCCAGTGGGCCGGCCTCCGCGTTTCATGGTCTGAAACAGATGTCCCTCGGCGATTTGCGCCCGTTCCAGCCACGATCGCAGGCGCGAAACGGGGCGTATGCTCTTGCCATTTGGCACGGCCACCGTTTGTCCGACGCCCGCCTGATCGGTCTTCGAACGGCGAATCCGCACCAGCATCCTCTGCGGTCCAAGCATCTCGATGTCTGCAAGCTGCAATGCGCAGATTTCCGAGCGCCGGAGAGCCGCTGCGAACCCCACTGCCAGCACAGCGGCGTCGCGCAATCCGATGGTGGTCTCGCCGCAGCGCTCCAACATCCGCAGGATGTGGTATTCGCGCAACGCCTTGACTTGGCGGGGCGCACTGCCGAGCTGCCGCGCCATCGCCCGAAATAGGTCCCTCACCTCCGTGCTCGCCGCCGGCGAAGCGATCTTTGCCTCCGTGTAACGCCTGTTGATGGCACTCCGATACATCGTGAGCGTTCCGAGCGACAGCGGCTTGCCGCTCTCGGCCTTCGGTTGCGTGGCCATCACCACAAAGAACCCAACCAAATCAGCTGGTTGCGCTCCCAGCGGGTCTAGGCCCAGCTCCTCGCAATGGCCCGCGAAGCAGCGCCATCCCTTCTCGTAGGCAATCCGCGTGTTGACGGCCTGCGCCGCACTCCGCAGTTCCTCCGCCACCACACTGCCGTTCAAGGCCCACTGACCAAGCTCGTCAACCGTCCGTACCACCTTGCTGTACCCTCGTTCACCATCGTGCGTGCAGGCTAACCATCGTGAGCATCAGGCACACGGTCGGTAATTCCATAAACTACGGAATAAAGACGGGCTACAACGCTGCCTTCATCGTCCCAACCGAAGTCCGGGATCGGCTGATCGCCGAGGATCCGGCGTCCGCGGACATCCTCAAGCCCATCCTGCGGGGGCGCGACATCCGGCCTTACCGCGCACAATGGGCGGGACTGTGGCTGATCTCGACGTTTCCATCGATGTCAATAGACGTGGACCAATACCCAGCGATCAAGCGCTACCTGCTTAGCTTCGGACAACGACGCCTCGAACAGCGCGGCGCAGTCTACGCGGACGGCACAAAATCTCGAAAGGCATCCCCACACGAGTGGCACGAACTACAGGATACCTGCGCTTACCACGAAGATTTTGAGCGCGAAAAGCTGTGTTGGATGCACATGAGCCCGGTCGCACGATTCTCCTTCGTTGGGGGTGGCGTATATTGCAACCAGAAGGCGTTCATGATAGTCGGAGACGACCTAAAGTATCTATGTGCGGTCCTCAACAGCACTATGGTTACTAGATTGGTCGCAAACACAGCTGTCACAACCGGAATGGGCCTTACGCAGTGGGATAAGTTCGTCGTCGAGACGGTGCCTGTTCCACATCCCTCCCAGGCATGCCGAAATCAGTTAGTCAGGCTGATTGACATTCTTCTGTCGCAGGCATCGAATCTTGAGCGTGTAAAGGCGGTGGACCAGATTGAGAGTGTCGTATATGACCTCTATGAGCTTGACGACTCAGAGAAGCAATTCATGGCAACTATTCCCCAACGAGGTTAGACCACGGATTGCAAGTGAAGACGTTCCCGATCGTCAAGCAAGTACGAATCGGATACCAATTGCTCTAGCGCTTCGGTGGCGGAGGCCGCCCTTGCTGCCGCCTTGTCTACGTAATCGCCGTAAACCAGTTCCGAACCGGGCTTGGGTATCGGTACTGGGATAGATTCGACGGTGAACTTTTTCCACTGGACGAGTCCCTCCCCGGTGGTCAAACCGGTCTTGTTGACGAACCAGCTTGCCAAGCGGCTGTTGAGGAAGGCGCACAGGTACTTAAGGCACTGTCCAGTCATAAGAAAGGTCTTGTCATTGCCGTACATTTCTAAATCCGAGTGCCAGAATCTTCCGACTGGAGACATGTCCATCCATAGTAGCTTCTCCTTGCGGAACTCTTCGTGGTAAGCGCAGTTACGGAGGTTGTACGGCGTGGCACCCTTGTCCTGTCGTTTGGCAATGGCCGCCCAGTGTAGATCGAGGTGTCGCTTGATGGCCGGATAGGCGGTGACGTCGACTGCGGGCGTTGTTCCGAAGCCGTTGTGCGTGTCCACGAGCCACAGTCCCGCCCATTGTGCGCGGTAAGGCCGGATGTCGCGCCCCCGCAGGATGGGCTTGAGAACGTCCTCGGACGCCGGATCCTCGGCGACCAGCCGGTCCCGGACTTCGCTGGGGACGATGAAGGCGTCGTTGTAGCCCGTGAGTACCCCCCTATAAATGGAAATATCCCACTCTTTGAGCGGTGTGCCAACCTCCATCATCTTGTCCATGATGCTCCGCTCTATGGTGGAGAGGGAGACCCACGGCTTCTTGCCGCCAAAGTACAGGCTGCCGAATTGACTCTTGGCTGGCGGGAACTGCTTGTCCGCCAACGAATCGACGTCAACGGCGGGCACGCGCTGCTGGCCTTTGTCGCAGCCCTGTTGTACCAGCAGGATGCTTGTGTCGACGATTGCGTTGTCGAACACGTCCTTGCCGACCTCAAGCAGCAGTCGTGGCGTGTGGGCTGTCGAGAGGTAGTCGCGCATCTTCTCGCCGTACTTGGCCTTCAGCCAGCTATTCGAGGTGATGTAGGCGAGGTGCCCGCCCTTCGCGAGCAGCTTCAGTCCGCGCTCGCAGAAGAGTTGGTAGATGTCGCCGGTGGATGCGAAGGTCTCATACGGCTGTTGTCTGTAGCGTTGGCCAAGTTCCCCGCTGTTTCGCTGCAGCTGGATATAGGGCGGGTTGCCGATCAGAACGTCGAAGCCGTCGGAGACGCCGAACATCCACTGCGGGTCGAACCACTTGGCGGGATTGCTTAGCCCATAAGGATCCCAACCAGCGACCTGCCCTGCCTCCTCATGGCCCCACCCGTTGCTCTCCAGCGCCTTTGCCAACGCCATTCGCAGTTTCGCGTCTTGCTTGCGAAGGCGCAGCTTGTCCTCGCGGCCCTGGGCGTTGAAGTGCATCTCGCGTACCGCGTGTAGGCGGCCAATGTGCTCTCTGACCGCGTGCTCGCCGAAGCCCATCTGCTTTGGCGCAGTGATCCCGATGAGCGCATCGGCGGCGACGATGCGCGTCTCCAAGTTCGGCAGTGGACGAACTCCGTAGTTGGACGTTGGATCGTCATTAGGCTCTTGCTCTACGGTCAGCGAGATGAAGAACCGCAGGCGGGCGATCTGGCAGGCCACGGGCTGGATGTCGACGCCGTAGATGCCGTTCTGGATCAAGTAGAGCTTGCGTCCGAAGTCCGAGTCCCGATACGTCTCGAAGGTGCTGCTGATTTCCAGCAGCTTCGCATCCCGATCTGTTTGGCGCCGGGACTCGAACGCCGCTGTGGCGCGTGCGCCAGCCATCTCCCTCTGCAACCGCTCCCAAAGGGCGTTCTCCGGGTCCAGCCGTCGCAGAATCAGCGTGAGCTTGTGGAGCACGCCCATGGGAAAGGCGCCGGAACCGACCGCCGGATCCAGCACGCGCAAGCTGGCGATAGCGCGTACGATGCGCTCCGCATCCGCTCGCTCGAACAGTTCCACCGCGTCGTCGCAAGCGTCTTCGTAGTCCAAGAGGTAGCGCAGGCGGTCCTCGAGCCACCCCTTGTCGCCGTCAGCCGATGCGACCCGTTCGGTCAACGTCGCGACCAGCACTTCGTCCACCATGTAGTCGACGATGCGGCGCGGCGTGTAGTACGAGCCGGTGGCTTTGCGTGCGGTGTTGCGCGTCTCCGGGGTGTACGCGGCAAGCAGGTTTTCGAACACGCGTCCGAGCAGCTCGGGATCCAGCGCCACTTCCTGATCGAGGGGCGTGTTCTCCTCCACCGTGAACTTGAAGCGGCGGAACAGAGGGAACAGGCCGTGTTCCTGGCCCAGCAGGATGCTGGCGGGCACTTGGAGGTCTTTGCCTTGCGCCTTGTTGTCGGTGAAGGCGTCGATCCGCCGCCCGCCCGCGGTGCGGCTCTCGAAATCGTCC
Source organism: Candidatus Azotimanducaceae bacterium (assembly GCA_965199875.1). Lineage (GTDB taxonomy): Bacteria > Pseudomonadota > Gammaproteobacteria > Pseudomonadales > Azotimanducaceae > VXYL01. The sequence goes on from OZ241346.1 coordinate 3,414,380, forward strand.
AAGCAGTCGAACAGGCCGCCGTTCACGAACGGCACGGTCTTCAGCTTGGCGAGGAAGCCATCGGGATTGGCCAACAGGTCGTGGTAGCGGTACTTGGTGAAGTCCCGATGCGTCCGACGCTGGCGCTTGCTGAACTCGCGCTTGTCGATCTCCGTGTTCAGCGTGGCGAAGAACAGGTTTTGCAGCACGGCGCGGTAGTAGTTCGTGGCTTCCGGGGCGTGGCCCTTGACGGACTTGGCGGCGAACTCTTCGGTGAAGATGTCCTCTGGCACCAGCCGCTTCTCCTTGAGGAACCAGATGAACAGCAGGCGGGTGATGAGGCGAATCAGCTGGCGTTCCTGGCTGCCGCTGCCCGCGCCGTCGTCCGGGAACTTGCACGTCTCCAAGGCCCGTTCGTACCACTTGAACAGCTCTCGATAGAAGCGGCGGTTCAGTTTCTCGGTATCCAGAACCTCTTCCCACGCCCTGTGCAGGCTGTCGAAGCTGGTGACGCTGCGCTTGTCGACCATCTTGGGAAGCGCCAAGTCCGCCAAGATCTCCAGATGTGCGCGGTGCGGCTTGGCAGCATCCACGTCCTTCACCAACGTCACCCGTTCCAGCACGTCTCGATTGCCGTCTCGGCGGTGGGCGCGGCGGTGGATCACGGTGAGGCTGAGACGGCGCTGGCAGCGGAAGATCAGCACCACCGGCATGGCGAACAGGCGGTTCACGGCGCGGGTCATGTCCGCAAGGGCCGTGCGGCTGTAGGCGGTGCCTGCCAGTTCCACCGCAAGGAAGACAAAGGACCACATGCGCTCGATATCGAATCCATCGGCCAAGAGACCGCGCACGTTGCCGATCTCGTCATCCGTGATCTGGAAGACGAGCTCCACGTCCTGCCAGCTCTCGAACAGGTGGCGCTGCCGCTCGGTCAGCCTGTCCTCGGCCTGGTAGCGGGCGAGGAACTCGGCCACGCTCCCGGCGTTCATGGTGCGGTTGCTCTCGTAGCCGAGCGCGTTCAAGACGGCCGCGGCGGCTTCTCGAAGCGGCTGTTTGGCGAAGCCCGTTAGGACATCGCCAAGAGCCTCTTGCGCGGCCGGCGTCTCTTTCAAGGTGACGCCTTCAACACGAGCCAAGTGACCAACTGGAAGTCCGCCCCGTGCTTCGGCTGCTCGGCGGCCGGGGCCAGCTTCGCGTGTGGGTCTTGCCCCAGCGCCTGTTGCTGGGCATCCCCGAAGGTGCCAGCGATGCTGCGCAGCGTCTTCTCCAGCAGCCCTTCGTATTTCGCCATGTCCTTGCCATGCTGCGTCTCGGCGTCGAAGGCGTCCTCCAAGGCGGCAACGGCCTGGGCCGCGCCGCTCGCCACGGCCTGGAACAACGCCAGCACCTGCTTGGCCTGGCGGAAGGTGAAACGCACCGTGCCGTCGTCGCGGATGTAGGCGAGGTAGTAGGGCTGCAGGCGGTTCGGCGTCTTCTGGGAAGCCGTCGCTTTCTGCTTGAGGCAGAAGATCACGCCCGGGCGGATGGCATCGGAGGGCACGGATTCGCCGCTGGCCTGCTTCACATCCGCCACGGCGTAGATGCCGAACGGCGCGGCCTCGAGCGCTTGGCGGTGCCGTTGGATGTAGTTCAGCAGGTCGGCAATGAAGTCGTCCAGCGTCAGGTCGTTCATGGAAACGCCATCGTCGGCGTCTTCGATGTCCAAGGTCTCCTGGCGAAGTCGGAGCAGCTGCTGGTCGCGGAACTGCAGTTCCAGCTGCACGGCAGTCTTGGCTTCGGAAGCCTTGCCGTCGCTTTCGAGCGGGTCGTCGAGCCCGGTGGCCGTGGCATCCACCAGCGCCATGCGCGCTTCCACGCGGTTCTTGAGGTCCAAGTATTTGTCCAGATTCTTCGTCGGCCAGAAGTTCACCATGCCTACCGTCTTGTTGCGGCTGCCGAGGCGGTCGATGCGCCCGAAGCGCTGCATCAGGCGCACCGGATTCCAGTGGACGTCGTAGTGGACGACGCGGTCGCAATCTTGCAGATTCTGGCCCTCGGAGAGGCAGTCCGTGGCGATGAGAATGTCGACTTCGTCGGTGTCCTCCGGCCACTGCTGGGCGCGGGGCGAGAAGCGGCCCAGCACTTCCTCCATTGAAGCGCCGCCCAGCGTTGCCCTGTTGCCGCTGCTGCCTGTTGCCAAGGCGGCGTGAACGCCTAGCTCCCGTGCCCACTTCTCCATGTTCTCGTAGAGATAGCGGGCCGTGTCGGCGAATGTCGTGAACACCAGCACCTTGCGGTTGGGGCGGCCGTTCTTGTCCTTGGGCGCAGTGCGGACCTTCTCGGCGATCACGCGCTTGAGTTCGGCCAGCTTGCCGTCGCGTTCGACATTCACTTGAGCGGCCAATGCGTGGAGCCGCTCGAAGACGCCGCGATCCTGCGCCAGGTCCTCGGCCCAGGCTTTCAAGTCCAGTTCGTCGAACCGATAGCGACGGCGCTTGCCGACGGTGAACTCTTCGTCGTCCTCGTCGTCTTCGGGGTCGACGTCGATCTCCGCGTCAACACCAACCCGCCGCCGCCAAGCATCGATGCGCTCTTCCACATCGCGGATCTTCTCCAAGATGCGCTGGGCGGTCAGGCCGAAGGCGTGCGCCGAGCTTTCCAAACGCTTGAGTAGGTTCACCCGCAGCATGGCGGCGAGGTAATGCTCCCGCGTGCTCTGATCGAAGCCGAGTTTCTTGCGTTCGGCTTCCAGTTTGGACTTGTCCACCAAGTACGCGGAAGGCGTGTACACGGCCAGGCGCAGCTTGCCGATGCGCTCGTGCAGGTCGTCGTAGGAGAGCTTGCCTTGGCGGTCCGTTGGCGGGTGCAGATTGACGGGCCGCGCACGCGTCGGGAAGCCGCCGATGTCTTCGACCACCTTCGGGTAGTAGCGGCGGATGTGTTCCCGGGAGCGGGCGATGGTCACTGCGTCGAGGAGGGCGAGGAAATCCGCGCCCAAGCTGGCGAGCAGCGTCTCCTTGCTGGCATCGGCGCTGCCGGCCCCATTGCGCCGCTTGGATTCCCATTGCAGAAACTGCTTCTCCGCCGCGCCGAACACTGATTGGATGCTGCCGATGCCAAGCGCGTCCTTGAAGGCGTCTTGCCGCTTCTCCGTCATCAAGTAGATCTGGTTGCGCAGGTCGCGCAGGCTGGTGTTCACCGGCGTGGCGGAGAGCATCAGCACCTTGCTGTGGACGCCGCCCTTGAGCACTTCTGCGAGCAGGCGGTTGTAGCGGCTGCGGCGGATCACGGCGCCGTCTTCGTCGGTGCGGTCCCGGCCTTCGTTGCGGAAGTTGTGGGACTCGTCGATCACGATGAGGTCGAACGCGCCCCAGTTGAACTGCGCCAGGTCGATGTCGCCGGCCTTGCCTTCGTAGCGGCTCAAGTCCGTGTGCGCCAGCACCGTGTAGCCGAGGCGGTCCTCGTCGAAGGGATTGTTGCGGTACGCGGCGCGGGACGTGTAGCGCACCCAGTTCTGCTCCAGCCGTTTCGGGCAGAGCACCAGCACGCGTTCGTTGCGCAGCTCGAAGAACTTGACGACCGCCAGCGCCGTCCACGTCTTGCCGAGGCCGACGCTGTCCGCCACGATGCAGCCGTTGTGGCGCAGCAGGCGGTTGATGGCGTTGGTGGCGCCGTTGCGCTGGAACTCGTAGAGCGCCTTCCATACTGCCGTCTTGTCGAGATCGACATCCTGCACCAGGCCATCGCGCTCGCCCCGTTCCGCCAGCCGTTCCTCGAAGATGTGGAAGAGCGTCTTGTAGTAGACGAACTCCGGCGCGTAGGCCGCGCCCAATCGCGCCAGCGCGGCCAGCACTTCCTGCTTCGCATCGCGGGTGAGATCGCCGTCCGCCCAGAGCGCGTCGAACCACTCGCGCAAGGCGTCGCGCTCCTCGGCGCTGCCGATCAGCGTGTTCAGTTCGATGTTCGGAACGCTCCCAAGGCCAAGCCCGCGCCGCGTGAAGTTGGAACTGCCGAGCAGCGCCGCGCTGGTGCCGTCCGGGCGGGCTACGTGATAGAGCTTGCCGTGCAGGAAGTTGGCCTGGGCCACGGTGCGAATGTCCACCTGGCGCTCGATCCACGCCGCGCAGGCCTTTGCGAGGGGCTTTTGCGCGAGCGTCTGCTTGAGGGCGATGCCGCCGTCGTCGGTCAGCCCGAATGCCTTGGCCTCGCCGGCGGCGGGATCGACCGTGCCGACCCCTTGCGGATCGCCGTAGAGGAAGCGCAGGCGGCCGGCGGCTTCCAAGGCGTCGCGCAGCGCCTCAAAGGCGTAGATGGTGAAGTAGGCGGAGACGAAAGCCATGACGGACGCCGGTGCGATTTCGTCTCGGAGCACGTCGCCGACCCGGCGATCGCGGTTGTCGACGATGCTGCTCGCCGGGGTGCGGGCGTTGGCCTTGGCAAGTGCGCCTTGTGGCATTGACGAGGGCCTGTAGTGGGCGAACTGGACGGCGGAGCTAAGGCACGGTTTCGAAGGCACCCGGCAACCGCCAATCGTTGTCGGGTGATGCGAGCGTATGCAGCACGCTTCCTTCCGTCAACGGCGAGGCGCGTAGCCTACCCGTCTCGAGGCAAACGGGCGAATACGACCAGCCGATTCTCGGCGCCTGGACGAGCCAGACGTCGCCTATCGCGGCCTTCCGCGGGCGTTTGTTCGGCGATCAGGGCTCGGACGCCCACGTTCGCTTCGCGCTTCTTAGGCCGGGGTGTGCGCCATTTGGTGGCAATCCAGCCCCATGCAGCCAAGGGCGGTGCCTGGCCTTGCTGCCAGAAGTCGTCGTAGCTGTCGTTGAAGATCGCCGAGCGCCCCCAGCTAGGCTGCCCGCGCGTGACAATCGCGTTGCGTTCGCGTAGGCTTGCCCCGTTTTCTTCGTGGCGGGCGGCCTGCCCAGTGCCGTAGGCACTCATCATGTTCTATTTGATACTGTTAGATGCTTTATGAATCAAATATCGATCTTTTGAACCCCTAGATTCTGGCCAAAGCTGGTGTACGGTTGGTTCCCAAGGGCACATTCAGTGCCGACAAGGAGACAGCCATCATGGCAGACATCATTCTGATCCTCCCCGACGTGCCGGGCGAATCCACCAAGACTGGCTACGTGGACAAGATCCAGTGCGAGCTCTTGCGCGAAACGCTCGAAGTGCCGCGCGCCGGCACCAACCGCCGTGCGCGACATTCCGACATCGAGCTGACGCGCCCGCGCGATCGGGCAACGCCGCTGCTCGCCCACGCCTGCTCCTCGGGAAAGAACTACGCCACTGGCACGATCCACATCCTGGGCCAGGCAGGTACCCCTGTGGTCACCTATGAACTGACGAGCGTGATCGTGTCGAAGATCGAGTACGAGACGTTGGACGGCAACGGCACGGCGTACCTGCCGCACAGCCCAGCGGGCACGGAGGCGGTGTACAACGCCGTTTCGCCGAATCCCGTCGCCGGCGCCGGCGCCTTGGCTGCGCAAGTGCTCGAGGGGGGGCAGCTCATACCGAGGCCTTACCTCACACGTGGTTTCTCGGCGCCCAGCACCAAGGAAATCGAGCGAATCTGGCTGAACGCCGTGACCGTCGAGTGGAAGCACATCGGCACCGGCGGCGTCACGTCGCGAGGCTGGAACATCTTCGCTGGCGCTCGCCACCCTGCAACTTCGGCCTAACGGAGGTACAACACCATGTCCAACATCATCGTTGGCTTCTCCAACATCGACGGAGACACGACCTACACCATCGACAGCGTGCAGTACAAGGACTACGTCGCCTGCAAGTCGATCACGCACGCGATCGATCTGACCTTCACCGTGGCAAACAGCGCGCGCACCACCTCGGCGTCCACGCACGGGCCGATCGGCCTCATGCATGACTTCGACAAGGCCTCGCCGTTGCTCCGCGACGCGGCGGCCGCCGGGGAGACCGTCGGCGCGGTGGACATTCACCGCCTCAAGATTGAGGGCGAGACGGTGTCCATCGACGAAACGATCAACCTCACCGGCGTCTACATCGTGCGCATCGACGTCGACTCCTATGTCGCCGCCAATGGTCTGCCAACCGACAACATGCTCGAGACGTTCTGGCTCGAGTACTCCGCGATCACTTGGGACTACAAGTACAAAGGTACTGCGGTATCCAGGTCGTGGAACCTGTCGACGCTGTCAGGGACCTAGGGTTGCGCTGGCCTTGGTTTGACGGAGACGCCAAGCCAAGGCCAGCCGCCTTCCTCGCGCAACTGAACACAACCCGACCCCAACCCTAGCCTGGTTGCCGAAGGGACGTGCGAATTCGACCCTCCCCAACGCGACGGAATCCAAGCCTGTGTCCGACGGTCGCTTCCATATCTACCCTCAGGCGCTCGTATTCGGCGCAAGGCCTTTGTCCGTACCTGGCCGTGGCAACGTGCTGTGCGCCTCTGCAGTACTCCCGTTTCGACTCTCCGACGGCGCCCCTCAAGCGATGGCCGACTGGTACCAGACCATCGCCAAAGTCGCCGGCCCACTGACGATTCCCGACACCATGGCGCCGGTTCCGGGCGCCGAAGTGCTGGTGCTCGGCCCGCTCGACGCCGTGGTCGACCACCGCCGCGAGGCCTCTTTGAGCTGCGGCCCGCTGGAACGCCGCTTTCTGCTCTATCCCGACCCCGACGCGGAAGAACCCGATGCCCCCTTCCAAGCCGGTGCGCCGGCGGCGGTGTGGCACGTAGAAGACAACCCCGAAGGGCGCGGCGGCCCCGAGGACGACCGAGCGCCGCTCATCGTTGCCGCGGAGGATCGAGAGACGCCCATCTGGCTGGGACCCACCGCCCTCGATCATCCCGTTCGGATGCGCCGCGCCGGCAAGCCCGACGAGCAGTCCGGCACCGGCTGGCCGAAGGACGCCGATCCGGCCGTCCTCTACGAATCCCATCCTGGCTTCTGGATGGAACAGCTGCACCCCGGTGCGCCGCTGGCCTACCAGGGCCTGGCCGGCGCGGATATGAACACCAATCTGCCGCCGTACCGCGTCACCATCACCTACGGCTTTTCCGACGGCACCGACGCGAACACCTACTGGGACGCCGCGCCGACGCGCATCCACTGCGTCACGCTGATCCCTTGCGCCGACATGGGCGCCGTCATCTATCGCGGCAGCATCCCGGTCGGCGACGACCCTCTGGGCGAAGACGTGCATGCGTTGATCGCCGCGTTGGAGGACGCCGACGCCGAAACCAAGGAGACGGAGCACTGGGTGGAACTTGCCGTCGAGCGCTGGGACGACCCGATCAAGGCCATGGACGACCGCCCGCTGCTGCCGAAGGCGATGGCCGCGACGGTGAGCCTGCCCTTCGCCGTGCCCGAGGACGACCCGGTCGCGCAGCGCCACGCCGCGGCAAAGGCCTGGCTGGAAGAGGAGACCGGCGCGCCGGCGGAGAATCCGTTCGGCTCGCCGGACGACTTCGCCAAGATGTCCGACGACATGGAAGACGCCGCGGCCGGCGGCGACGACAAGCCCCCGGACATCGACACCGTCGGCGACATCGCCGCGGCGGCGCTGGCGGCCAGCAAGCGGCGCCACGAAGAGGCCGGATTCGAGGCCCCCGAAACCGATGCCGAGGCGGCGCGCGAGCCGGAACAGCGCGGCGCCAAGCTAGGCGCAGAGATGAGCAAGCGGCTGGCCGCGCCCTACGCCGCGCCTACCGAAACGAACCTCGCCGAGCACATGCGCAACATCCCAAACGGCACGATGGACGCGGACGAAACGTTGGAGAAGATCGCCGGCGCCCGGGCGATCAATCCGCATCCGCCGCTGCCGTGGCCAGCGCTCGACGAAACGGAAGGCGAGCGGTTTGGCGAACGAGTCGTCAAGCAGCTCAAGGAGAAGGACTTCGCGCGCCATCTCGACATCTCCAGCGCCCGGGTCGTCGACGACGAACAGCGACGGGTGCAGATCATCGGCCGTCGCCTTGACGGCGTGCTGGCGGAGGAGACCGTCTGGCGCGGCGTCGACTTCATCGATTGCGAACTCGCCGGCGGTTCGTTTGCCGCCGCGACGTTCGACGACTGCACGTTCGAGCGCTGCACCATGAACGAGGTCAACCTGTCCCGGGCGACGCTGTCGAACTGCCAGCTCAAGGACTGCGAACTGCGCAACCTGAACGCCGTCGACCCGGTCTGGATGGACACCCGCTTCGATCGCTGCATCCTGGAGAAGGTCACGCTGACCGACGCCGCAGCGCGCGACCTGGTATTCACGGAAGGCAGCTGGAGCGAAGTGGACTGGAGCGAGGGGCTGCTGGTGCGGGTGGCGCTGCGACGAACCCAGATGGAGCAGGTTACCTACATCAGCACCCATGCTCCGTACAGCCGCTTCGAGGGCCTGTCGATGTTCAAGGTCTGGGCGATGACGAAGGGCTTCCCCGGCAGCGTCTTCGAGGAGGTGCAGGCGAAAACCTGCGGCTTCCTCGGCACCTGCCACTTCGACGAGAGCCGGTTCGAGCGCGTCCACTTCGTGGATGTCGGCTTCACCAAGGCCGTGTTCAAGGACGTACACGTTGCGCGCGGCTGCCAGTTCAACAACTGCGACTTCAGCAGCGCCATGTTCATGAGCGCGGAACTCGCCGGAGTGCGCTTCGTGCAGTGCAACATGGTCACGAGCATCTGGCTGAACGCCAATCGGGCCGCCGAGGCATGGTTCTTCGGAGCATTGCTGCGCGGCGTCGACTTCGACGACACCGACTTGACCCGCGCCGTGTTCACGGACGCGGACCTCGAAGGCACGAAATTTCTGCCGGACAAGACCATCGGCGCGGATTTCCGTGGTACGGTGCGTGGTATCGGCCAGAGCTGAGAAACGGACGAAACGCAGGACAACCCAGTCGAGAGGACGTACAAGTGGCAAGCTCAGGAAATTCGGGTGGCGGCAGCAGCCTTTCGCGCCTGTTCCGCAACGAGGGTCTGGTCTCCAACGCCGACTTGCGCGTCGACGTCGCCCGCTACGTCTCGCGGCTGGTCGTCGACGACGCCGTGGTGGACCTGGACGAAGCCAGCCTGCACTCGCGCGGCAGTCTGCGCATCGCCCGCTTGAGCCGAGCGCGCGAGGTTGCCGGGAACTACGTCAGCCGGTTGGCCGCCGAACACACGAACATGGTCGGCCAGCACGTGGAGGAGCGCGTTCACGGCGGCGTCGACTACCGCATGCAGCGAGACGCCGACGTCATCATGGGCGGGGCGTACGTCAACACGATCGCCGGCCCCTGGGCGCGCCTGTGCGGCTGGGCGGACTACATGATCTGGGGTGGCTGGCTGGAGGTGGACACCATTCGCATCGAGCTGGCCAACGCGATGATTCGCGCCTACATGTTCTATTGCCACGCCGTGGCTGTTCGCGTCGCCGCCGCCTCCAACTACGTGGACGACTTCCTGATGCGCAACGAGAACTTCGCCATGTTCATGGATAGCAACACGTCCGTCATCCATCTTTGCAGCCCTGGCGGAGGCCAGGAGCTGTCGACATGATCCGGCAGCACAAGCGGAGGTAGGCAGACGATGAGCACTAGCGGCAGCAGCGGCGGCATTGTCGGGCGCATGCTCGCAGTCCTGGGCAGTTCCGGAGCTTCCGGCAGGACCACCGAGGAGACGGCCGAGGAACTGCTGGCCATCCTCGAAGAGGAGTCCGACGACGACATGACGCCGGAAGAACTCCTGCTCGCGGCGTTTCGCAGCGGCAGCGCGGGAGCATCCGGCAGTTCCGGCCAGGATCTGGCGGCGCAATTCGTGGACTTGCTGGATGGCGACGGCACTTGGGGCGTTTCAGGCGGTACCTGGGGCGTTAACGGGCCCTGGGGCGTTTCAGGAGCTGCGCAGGGTCACCGGAACAGGTTCTACGGCTCTCTGCTGAACAACATGCGCGGCGTCTCCGGCGACCGCTATTCACGCTCTGAACTGCCAAACATCCTGCTCCTGGGGCTCGCCGACCGCGAACTCTATTCCGCTTGGGGCGCGTCCGGCCAGCTCAGCGTCGTGCCGCTGGATATCTATTCCAACCCGGGCCACTATCTCAGCCCGAACCGGCGATACCTCCTTCGGATTGCGGGAACGTCCGGGTCGTCCGGTCTGATCGTGGCCCGTCACGACTCCGAAGAGTACTTTCGAGCGACGGTTCTTCCGCACCTCAACCGGGCTCGCGCCGCTGGGCTGCACGGCCTCAGCGGCGACAACGAGTTGCTGCAGCTCTTTATGGATGCCCTGAGCGAGGATGCCGACGACGGCTCCGCAACCCAGAGGCTGGCGCGGATGCTGCTCGAGGCCCTCGCCGAGGAGAGTGCCGGCGCTACCGGCACGTCCGGTGCCTCCGGTGCCTCCGGTGCCAGCGGCCGAGGGAGGCCGACCAAGCTCAACGCACTCATCGCGATGGCCGACGCGCGGTTCGACATGCCGGACTCCCATCGCCGGGAGGACCGCGACGAACTCAACGAGGTGCAGGAACAGGGTTGGGGCGCGGTCCGTCAACGGCTCGACGCCACGGAACCGCCGTGGGCCGAGGGGCATCGGCTGGACATCAACGGCCGTGGCGGCCTGTACTATCTGGAGCGGGACCGGGTGACCGTCGCCGCAGAGGTGTACGACAGCCGAGTGTTCGGCAATCTGGACGTCGACATCGCCAACGACTACGAAATGATGGTCGACGGGGACGTCACCATCGGCGTGCAGGCGCCGACCGGCAGTTCCGGGTCCGCCGGCAGTTCGGGCGCGTCCGGCAGTTCGGGCAGTTCGGGGTCGTCGGCAAGCGCGGGCGCCTCCGGCAGTTCCGGGTCTTCCAGCAGCTCGAGCGCCTCGTCGGCCGGTTCAAGCACGCAGACGCCACGCGCAACGTCCACTCCCGCGGCGCCCGTGGGGGTGGAACGGCTCACCGTCGGTGGCACGGCGCGCTTCGAGTTCCACGAGCGCAAGACCATGCTCACCGGCACCGTCAACCGCCTCTGGGAAGGCCCGATCGTGCGCATGATCGGCATGGACGGAATCATCTGCGGCGGCGTCTTCGGGCGCATTCACGCCGGCCCTTCGTTCACCATGGCGCATCTTGCCTCCTCGGACGTCTACGGCGGCGCGGCCCATGTGGCGGCGGCAAGAATCCACGCCTCCACCCTGGGCTATCGCTCCGCGGACGCGACGGCCTGGGCCATGTTGGCCTACATTCGCGCGACCCGCGTGACGCTCGAACCGCTGCTTGGCACGCCGAGCCAGACCCTGCCTTTCAGAGACGCGAAGCTGGCCGCGAAGCTCGGCAAGCTGGCCTTGGCGGCGTGCCCGTTCCTCGACATCCTCATGGGCTTGGCGCTGTTGTTTCCAATGCTCCTCATCGCGCTCATCAGGAAGGTGATCCGGGCGAGGGCCACGCCGCCGGCAGGTCCGCCGAGACTCCGCAACCGCAGCGCCGGCTTCACCAAGGAGGTGGCGGCGTCGATGCTGCACGTCTGATGCTTGCCGCGGACGCGACCGTTCACTAGGACACCTCAAGGAGAAAAGATCATGCTGTGCCAGACCATGGGAACGGGAATGTCGACGGGCGTGCCGGACGTCTGCCTGAGCCCGCCGCTCGCCATTCCGATCCCGCTTCCCAACATCGCCAACAACGGCGTTCTCGTTCCCAGCTACTTCACCATCATGATCAACTGCATGCCGGAACTCAGCATCACCGCGATGCATCCGATCTCCAACGGCGACGAAGCTGGCTGCATGCCTGGCGGCGTCGCCAGCGGCATGATCATCGGCCCGGTGCGGCCGTTGATGGGTTCCAACAAGGTGTTCGTGGGCGGCACTCCTTCCTGGCGCGTCACCGCTCCCACGTTGCACAACATGAGCAACTGTCCGGGCGTTACGGCCGCGCCCAGCCAAACCGCCAAAATCGTGTTGTCGTAGTCGAGCGCACCGACCACATGGCTACCAGCCTGTTGCTGCTCGCCATGTAAACGGTCTGCGCCTTGACCGCCGGCGGCGTTGCCCGGCTTGCCGCCTGGTTGGACACCCGCCGGGGCAGCCGCTAAGCTTGCGCACCCTATCCCCCGGACTCTCCCCGATGGCAAGCGGTGGTCTTGTTCGTTGCTTCTGTTGCCTGCTCGCGGCGCTGGCCTGCGCGGGCGGCGACGCCGAGCCGGCGGATCGCGTCAGCGGGGCGGCGGTGCTGCTTGCCGCGCCGCCGGCGCTCGATGGCGACGTGGTTGGCGATCCGGCTTGGCGGGGCATGACGCCGTTCACCAACTTCAAGCAACTGCAGCCGGACAACGGCAAGCCCGCCACGCAGCGCACCGAGGCGTTCATTGGCTATACCGACGACGCCCTGTACGTCGGCGTCGTCTGCCATGAGGACCCGTCGAAGATCGTCCTGTCGAACGACGGCTTCGCCTCGGACAGCTTCACTTTCGTGCTGGACACGTTTCGCAGCGAGCAGACCGCGCTGGTGTTCGGCACCAATCCGGTGGGCGCGGAGTACGACGGGCAGCTGGCCGCCTCGGGCAACTTTCCGGACTGGAACTGGAGCACGGTGTGGGAAGTCCGGGCGAAGATCAACGAACGCAGCTGGAGCGCCGAGTTCGAGATACCCTTCACCTCGCTGCGCTACGCCGGGTCCGAAGAACAGAGCTGGGGCGTGAACTTCGCCCGCGTCATCCGCCGCCACAACGAGATCGCCTACTGGTCGCCGGTGCCCAAGCAACTCAGCATGTACCGCCTGGACCTGGCGGGCGTCGTGCATGGCTTCCGGCCGCCGAAGCAGCGGCGCAATCTGAAGGTCACGCCCTACGCCCTTGGCGGCGTCGTACAGGCGCAGGGCGCTTCCACCGCGCGCGACGAAGAAGCCGGTTTCGACGTCAAGTACTCGCTGACGCCGAGCTTGACCTTGGACCTCACCTACAACACGGATTTCGCGCAGGTGGAGTCCGACACGCAGCAGGTGAACTTCGGCCGTTTCAGCCTGTTCTTTCCCGAGACCCGTCCTTTCTTCCTGGAGAACTCCGGCGCTTTCGATGCCGGAGCGGCGGAGGTGCTGCTGTTCCACAGCCGGCGCATCGGCATCGCCGACAACGGCGAACGGCTGCCCATCGACGGCGGCGCGAGGCTGTCCGGCAGGCTGGGCGCGGCCACCAGCATCGGCTTTCTGCACATGCGCACCGCGGCCGCGCCCAACGCTTCCGAGAAAACCGACTTCACCGTGCTGCGCATGAGCCGGGATCTGCGCAACCGTTCGTCCATCGGCTTCATCGGCACCCGTCGCGCCGCCGCGGACGATGCCCGAACCTACGGCGTGGACGGGCGCTGGGGCATTGGCGACTACGGCATGATCAGCGGCTACCTGGCGCGCACCGACACGCCGGCGCAGGCGAAGGACAACCGGGCGTTTTCCATCTTCGGCAACTACGATTCGCCCACCTGGGCCTACAACGCCGGCTATTCGGAGGTGGGCGCCGGTTTCGATCCGGCCGTTGGATTCGTCGGCAGGCGCAACTTCCGCAAGTTCAACACCTTCGTCCAGTACACCCGGCAGATGGAAGGCAAGTGGGGGATGAGCGAGTGGAAGCCGCACGGCAACTACCAGGGCTACTGGGACTTCGACGGCTTTCTGGAAAGCGCCTTTCTGCACATCGACAGCTGGTTCGTCTGGCGCAGCGGCGCGGACCTCTGGACGGCCTTCGATCACGTCCGGGAGGGCGTCAAGCAGCCGTTCGACATCGCCGGCGCCACGGTTCCCGCCGGCGAGTACGCGAATCCGCAGGTCAACGTCGGCGTCAACTCGCCGGCGGGCAAGCCGTGGCGCATCGGCTTCTTCACCAACGTCGGCGGCTACTACAACGGCGACCGCATCTCGGCAAGCCCGTTCATCAGCTACCGCAAGGACGAATCGCTTTCTGCTGCGTTCTCCTGGGGCTTCAACCGCATCGACCTGCCGAGCGCCGAGAACGCCTTCGACGTCAACCTGGTGCAGGCGCGGCTGGGGTACTCCTTCACGCCGAAGATGGGCGTGCAGACCCTGCTGCAGTACAACGACGCCAACCACCTGCTGGCCGCCAACGTGCGCTTCTCGTGGCTGCGCTCGGCCAGCTCCGGGCTGTATCTGGTGTACAACGAAGTGGACGACCGCAGCGCCATGCCGCTGCGTTCGAGGCGCGAGATCGTGTTGAAATACAGCCACATCTTCGACGTGCTGTGAGCGGTTTGGAAGGAGCAATGGGCATCGACAAGCGCATCGCGGTCACGCTGCCCATGGGGCCGGACATCTCGGACTCGGTGGCGCTGGTGAAGTGGGCCGAAGCGAACGGCATCGACGACGTGTGGTTCAGCGACGCGATGGCGCCGGACAGCTTGACGCTGGCGGCGGTGGTGGCGCCCCACACCCGGCGGATGCGCGTTGGCGTTGCCGTCACGCCGGTGTACACGCGCACGCCGGCGGTGCTTGCCGCCACGGCCAACGTGCTGGGGCAGCTGCTGCCGGGCCGCTTCGTGCTGGGGCTCGGTTCGTCCAGCCAGGCCATCATGGAACGCTTCAACGGCATCAAGCTGGAAAAGCCGCTCACCCGGGTGAAGGAAACCGCCATCATGGTGCGTTCCATGCTGGCTGGCGAGAAGTCCGGCTTCGCCCTGGACACGCTGGCGAGCCACGGCTATCGGCAAGAGCCCTCGAACCCGCCGCCGCCCATCTATCTGGCGGCGCTGCGCCCGAAGATGATCGAGATGGCCGCCGAAGTGGGCGACGGAGTGGTGTTCAATCTGTGGCCACGGCAGGCGCTGGCGAAGATGATGGAGCATGTGGCGATCGGCGCCGAACGCGCTGGCAAGCGCGCCGAAGATGTCGAGATCGTCAACCGCTCCTTCGTGATGGTCACCGACGACGTAGAGGCCGGACGCGAACAGTTCCGCAGCTACTACACGCCCTACTACGCCAACCCGGTGTACAACCGGTTTCTGAAGTGGGCCGGCTTCGAGGACGAAGCGGAAGGGGTGGCGGCCGGCTGGGCGGCGCGGGATCGGAATCTTTCCACGAGCTCGATCACCGACGAGCTCGTCGATTCGGTAGCCATCATTGGCAGCGCCGAGGAAGTGCATGCGCGGGTGCGCGAGCAGACCGCCGCCGGCATCGACACCACCATCGTCTCGCCCATCGGCCAGATTCCGTTGCCGGACGCCATGCCGACGTTCGAGGCGTTCGCCGGCGACGCCTTCGGTTTCGACGGGTGAGACGCAAACGCCGCAGCGCTACAGGCAAAGGCAGCGCCACAGGCAAAGAAAGGAGAAACAGGAGAAACCATGAAAGTTGACGGTGGCATCGGCTGGGACCTCGCCAAGGCAGGCATCCAGGCCAAGGAGCTCGAGGAGATGGGCTTCAGCGGCGCGCAAACCGCGGAGACGGCGCACGACCCGTTCCTGCCGCTGGCATTCGCCGCCCAAGAGACCCAGCGCATGGACTTGATCACCGGCATCGCCGTTGCCTTCGCGCGCACGCCCATGCTGCTGGCGCAGCTGGGCCACGATCTGAACGCCGCCGCCGAGGGGCGCTTCGTGCTCGGCCTCGGCTCGCAGATCCGCGCCCACATCACCAAGCGCTTCAGCATGCCGTGGTCTTCTCCGGCGGCGCGGATGCGCGAGTTCATCCTCGCCATGCGCGCCATCTGGGCCGCCTGGCACCAGGGCGAGCGGCTGCAGTTCACCGGCAAGTTCTACAGCCACACGCTGATGACGCCGTTCTTCACGCCGACGAACACCGAACACGGCGCGCCGAGGGTGTTTCTGGCCGCGGTGGGGCCGCTGATGACCGAAGTGGCCGGCGAAGTGGCGGACGGCATCATCGTGCATGCCTTCACGACGGAGAAGTACCTGCGCGAAACCACGCTGCCGGCGCTCGAGCGCGGTTTCGCCAAGGCGCGCGCCAAGGGCGCCGCCAAGTCGTTCGACAACTTCGAGATCTCCTATCCATGCTTCGTGGTCACCGGCCGCGACGACCAGGAGCTCGGCGCGGCCAGGACGGCCACCTGCCGCCAGATCGCCTTCTACGGTTCCACCCCGGCCTACAAGCCGGTGCTCGACAGCATCGGCGCCGGCGACTTGCAGCCGAAGCTGAACGCCATGTCCAAGCAAGGCCGCTGGGCGGAAATGGGCGAACTGGTCGACGACGAAATGATGCGCCAGTTCGCCGTGGTCGCCGAGCCGGAGCGCATCGCCGAACAGATCAAGTCTCGCTTCGGCGACGTCGTCCACCGCACCTCGGCCGCCTACGGGCAGCTGCCGAAGGACGACCGGGCGCGCATCGTGCAGCAGCTGACCGCCGCGTGAGGCTGCATCAGGTCGCCGTGGGCGTTGCCGATCTGAACGCCACGGAGGCGTTCTACCGCGACGTGGTGGGCGCCCGTTTCGTGGCCCGCTTCGATCCGCCCGGGCTGCTGTTCTTCGACTTCGACGGCGTGCGGGTGTTGTTCGAGCAAAGCGACAGCGCGGGGCGCGCGTCCATTCTGTACCTGTGGACGGACGACATCGACGCCGCTGTGGCGAGGCTGAAAGCCAAGGGCGCGGCCTTCGACTCGGACCCGCAGCCGATACACGAGGACGAAGACGGCACCTTCGGGCCAGCCGGCGAAACCGAGTGGATGGCCTTCTTCAAGGACCCCAGCGGCAACACCTTGGCCTTGGCCACCCGCCGCCGCTAGCCCGACGAATCGCGCAGCCGCCACTGCTGCCACAGCAGGAACAGCGCCGGAACCAGCGCCAGCGCCACCGCTGCGGCGCCGACGATGCCGCCGAACATGGGCGCGGCGATGCGCTGCATCACCTCGGCGCCGGTGCCTTCGCCGAGCATGATGGGCAGCAGGCCCGCGACCAGCGTCGCCGCGGTCATGGCGATGGGGCGGATGCGCTGGCCGGCGCCTTCCATCACCGCCTCGCGCACGTCCTCGGCGGTTGGCGTTCGGCCTTCCCGCTCGGCCTGCCGCAGCCGCCGCTGCATGGCCAGGTTCAAGTAGGCGACCATGACGACGCCGAGCTCCACGGCGACTCCGGCCAGGGCGATGAAGCCGACGCCCACCGCGACGGAAAGCTGGTAGTCGAGGAAGTACAGCGTCCAGACGCCGCCGACCAGCGCCAGCGGCAGCGTGCCGAGGACGATGGCCACCGAGACGTGGTGGCGCAGCGCGAGGTGCAGCAGCAGCACGATGACCACCAGCGTCACCGGCGCCACCACGGCCAGCCGCTGCTGGGCGCGCACGAGGTACTCGTACTGGCCGCTCCAGCGCACCGCGTAGCCGGCCGGCAGTTCGACGCCGCCCACCGCCTGCTTGGCGCGGGCGACGTAGCCGCCGAGATCCGCGCCGTCGATGTCGATGTAGATCCAGCCGCTGGGGCGCCCGTTCTCGCTCTTGATCATCGGCGCTCCTTCGGCCACGCGCACCTCCGCCACGTCGGAGAGGGCGATGCGCGCGCCGTCGGGCGTGACGACGGGCAGCAGCTTCAGCCGCTCGACGGAATCGCGTACGCGCTGCGGGTAGCGAAGATTCACCGGATAGCGCTCCAGCCCCTCCACGGTGTGCGTCACGTCCATGCCGCCGACGGCGGTGCGCACGATGTCCTGCACGTCGGCGATGTTCAGGCCGTAGCGAGCCGCCCGGCGCCGGTCGATGTCCACCTCGACGTAGCGCCCGCTGGCCACGCGCTCGACATGCACGGACGCGGTGCCGGGCAGTTCGCGGAGAACTTCCGCCATGTCTTCGCCGAGGCGCTCGATCACTTCGAGGTCGGCGCCGGTCACCTTGATGCCCACCGGAGTCTTGATGCCCGTCGCCAGCATGTCGATGCGCGTCTTGATGGGCATGGTCCAGCTGTTGGAGAGGCCCGGCACGCGCACGCGCCGATCCAGCTCGCTGCGGATGTCGTCCACGGTCACGCCGGCGCGCCACTCGTCCCTGGGCTTCAGCTGGATGGTCGTCTCGATCATCGTCAGCGGCGCCGGATCGGTGGCCGTTTCGGCGCGCCCGATCTTGCCGAACACGCGCTGCACCTCGGGCACGGTGCGGATGAGCCGGTCGGTTTGCTGCAAGAGTTCCCGCGCCTTGTCGATGGAGATGCCCGGATAGGTCGTCGGCATGTACATCAGGTCGCCTTCGTCGAGCGGCGGCATGAACTCGGTGCCCAGCCGCGCGCTTGGCCACAGGCCGGCGACGAGCAGCGCGCCAGCGCCGACCAGCACCCAGCGCGGATGGCGCAGGAGCAGGGCCAGGATGGGCCGATAGGCGGCGACCAGAGACTTCTCGACGCGGTTCTCGGCAACCAGGCGGCCGCGAATGCAGTAGCCCATCAGCACCGGCACCAAGGTGACGGCGAGGATCGCCGCCGCGGCCATGGCGTAGGTCTTGGTGAAGGCCAGGGGCGCGAACAGGCGGCCTTCCTGGGCCTCCAGGGCGAATACCGGCAGAAAGCTCAAGGTGACGATGAGCAGCGAATAGAAGATCGGCGCGCCCACTTCGGCCGCGGCCTCCGCCAGCAGCCGCCAGCGCGCTTCGCCGGTGGCGTTCGGTTCGCCGTGCAGACGCCGATGGGCGTTCTCGACCATAACGATGGCGCCGTCCACCATCGCGCCGATGGCAATGGCGATGCCGCCCAAGGACATGATGTTGGCGTTGATGCCCTGCAAGCCCATGACGACGAAGGCGGCAAGGATGGCCACCGGCAGGCTCAGCACCACCACCAGCGACGAACGCAGGTGCAGGAGGAAGACGGCGCACACCAGCGCCACCACGGCGAACTCTTCGATCAGCGTGTCGCGCAGCGTCGCCACGGCGCGCTGGATGAGCGCCGAGCGGTCGTAGACGGTGACGATGTCGACGCCGTCGGGCAGCGCGGCGGCGAGTTCCGTCAACCGCTGCTTGACGCCGGCGATGGTGGCCAGGGCGTTCTCGCCGCTGCGCATGACGACGATGCCGCCAACCACTTCGCCTTCGCCGTCGAGGTCCGCGACGCCGCGCCGCATCTGCGGCCCGGTGCGCAGCTGCGCGACGTCCGACAGCGCGATGGGCACGCCGCCCTCGCGCACGCCAAGCGGCACCGCTGCCAAGTCCTCCATGCTGCCCAGGTAGCCGGTGGCGCGCACCATGTATTCGGCCTCGGCCATCTCGATCACCGAGGCGCCGGCTTCCTGGTTGCCGCGTTCGATGGCGCGGCGGACGTCCGCCAGCGTCAGGGCGAAGGCGCTCAGCCGGTCCGGGTCCACCACCACCTGGTACTGGCGCACCATGCCGCCCACCGTGGCGACTTCGGCAACGCCGGGCACGGTTTGCAGCTCGTAGCGCAGAAACCAGTCCTGAATCGAACGCAGCTGCGCGAGGTCGTGCGCCCCGGAGCGGTCCACGAGGGCGTATTCGAATACCCAGCCGACGCCGCTGGCGTCCGGGCCCAACGTCGGCTGCACCTTGCTCGGCAGCCGCGACGCCACCTGGTTGAGGTACTCCAGCACCCGCGAGCGCGCCCAGTAGAGGTCCGTGTCGTCGTCGAACAGCACGTAGACGAAGGAGTCGCCGAAGAAGGAATAGCCGCGCACGGCGGTGGCGCCGGGCACCGACAGCATGGCGGTGGCGATGGGATAGGTGACCTGGTCTTCCACCACCCGGGGCGCCTGGCCGGGGTGGGCGGTCTTGACGATCACCTGCACGTCGGAGAGGTCCGGCAAGGCGTCCACCGGCGTTGCCAGCATCGAGCGAACGCCCCAGACGACCAGCAAGGCGGTGGCGAACAGCACCAGCAGGCGGTGGTCGATGGCCCAGCCGACGACTCGCGCGATCACCGCAGTTCCATGTGCATCTCGCTTCGACCCGCTCGCTGCGCTCTAGGTCGACGACTAGCGGTTCGATTCCGAATTGACGTGGCAAAATGGCGTGTTGCTTCTGTCATCGCCTCGGCACGCGCAACTTGAGGATGTGCCGCCCCGCAAGGGCACCGATGTCCAGGCCTGCGACGAAACCCGTCCCACTGGAACGCACGTCATTTTGGAAGCGGCACACTAGCTGCGGTCGTCTTCGAGGCGCGCCAGGGCAGTCGCCTGGTTGGACTCCGAATCGATGAGGAACTGCCCGGAGACGACCACCATCTGCCCGGCCTCCAGCCCTTCGCGCACGGCTACCCGGTCGCCGGCCTCCATGCCGGCGACGACGCGAACGGATCGAAACCGACCGTTGCCGAGATCGACCACCACGCGGTTGAAGTCGCCGCCGAGAATCAAAGCCTGGCGGGGAATATGCACCACCGGCGCGGCGTCGTCGCCAAGCAGCGTCACGCGAGCGAACATGTTGGGGCGCAGCGCCCGTACCGGATTGGCGAACGCGATGCGCGCCTTCAGGGTGCGCGTCCGCGGGTCGAGTTCAGGATGGACGTAGTCGACGACGCCTTCCCACCGTTCGCCGGGCCGATGCTCCAGGCGCACTTCGGCGCGTTGGCCGGGCTTCACCCAGGCGGCCTGCCGCTCGAACACTTCCGCCTGCACCCAGACGCGGTTCAGGTCGGCAATGGAGAGCACGTGGGTGGCGGGGGTGACGTGGTAGCCCTCGCGCACGCCGAGATGCGTCGCCACGCCGTCGACGGCTGCCGGAACGCGCACCAGGCGACGCGGCTGGCCGGTTCTGGAGAGCTCGGCGACTTCCGCCGCCGGCATGCCGAGGGCGGCAAGACGTTCTTCGGACGCCGCCTGCAACTCGCGATTGCCCTGCGCCTTGGCGGCGAGGTATTCGCGCTGCGCGTTCACCAGCGTCGGCGAGTAGAGCTCGAACAGCGTCTGCCCCTTGGCCACCGGGTCGCCGGCAGCCTGCACGCTCAAGGACTCGATCCAGCCTTCCACCCGGGTGTGGACGTGCTGCATCGTGTCTTCGTCGTACTCGACGTAACCGACGGTCTCGATGCGCCGTTGCAGCGCGCCGCGTTCGGCGGCGACGGAACGGACGCCGAGGTTGTGTACCACGGAAGGGTCGATGACCACCACGTCGTCGTCCTCGGCCGGCGTCTCGTCGGCGTATACCGGCACCAGATCCATGCCCATCGGCGATTTGCCGGGCTTGTCGCGCCGGTAGTTCCTGTCCATCGGCGCCACCCAGTACAGCACCTTGCGCTCCGCTTCGGCCGGTTCCGGCGAGGCGCCGAGCCAGTGCGTGGTGGCGATCCCGGCCGCGAAGGCCGCGGCTACGAGGATCGCCGGAATCGCCAGCCTACGCATCCGGGCCCAGCTCCAGGCCGCCGAGGTACGCCAGTGCCGCATGGCTGCGACGCCGCTCCACGGCCAGTCGAACGCGCTCAAGACGCACTTCCAGATCGTTGATGGTGCTGCGCATCACGTCCGCGAAATCCGCCGTTTCGCTGCGGTACGCGGCCAGCGAAGCTTCGGCGTGGGCGCGGGCCTGTTCGAGCACCGCGTCGTCGTACAGCGCCAGCCGGCGCCCAAGGTGCAGCCAGCGGCGGTGTTCGCGCAGCAGCTCGGCGTCGAGCCGCTGGCGGAGCTCGTCCTGGGCGGCCTCGGCACCGCGCCGGCGCGCCTCGGCGGCGCGCAGCGCCGGCTGCTGGCGCTTGGCGGTGAACAACGGGGCGCTCACGCTGGCGACGACGCTGAAGAAGTCCGAGCGCGGCAAGCCGTTGGGCAGGCTTCCGTCGCGATAGCCGTAGGCGGCGTCCAGCGTCCAACTAGGGCGAAAACGCGACTGTGCCAGCGTCACTGCGGCCGTGCCGGCCGCGACCTCCGCAGTGGCCGCCAGCAAGGCAGGATGGTTGGCGAGCTTGCCGCGAAGCTGGTCGAGCGGCGCTGGCCGGGGCCACTCCTGCAGTTCCGCCAGGGGACGCGAACCGTCCCTGCCGATCCAGCGTTCGAGCTCGGCGCGCGCTGCGGTTGCGCGCTCTTCGGTGGCGATCAGCCGCGCTTGCAGGTGGCTGAGTTCGAGTTCGGCGCGCAGCAAGTCCTGCTGATTCTTCCCGCCCACCGCGTACAGAGAGCGGGTGATGGTGACGAGATTGGCGAACAGCTGCTGCGCATCGAGCACCAGCCGACGGCTCCGCGCTTCTTGATAGGCGTCCAGCCAGGCGTGGCGCACCGATAGCAGCACCTGCCGCCGCCGATCCTCGGCCTCGGCCCGGCGCACCTCCGCCAGCGCCTGCTGACGACGACGGGCAGCGTTTCGAGCGGCGATTGGCGGGAAGACCTGGCGCACGCCGAGTTGCGCCTGGGACATGCCCTCGGTGCGAAAGCCGCCGTCCTCCAACGGCAGGTTGGCGGCGCCGAAGCGCAACTGCGGGTCCGGCAGTTGTTCCGCTGCGACGGCCAGTTCGTCGAACGCCGCCGCCTGTTCCAGCAGCGCCAGGGTTCCGGGCTCGCCGTCCAGCGCCTGCCGGGTGGCTTCCGCCAAGCTCAGCGGCTCGCTGCCGAAGACGGCAGCGGAGGCCGCCAAGAACGCCGCCGCCACCACCTTGCGTCTGTTCTCCACTATTCCGAACGCCGCCGCCACCACCTTGCGCCTGTTCTCCACCATTCCGAACGCCGCCGCCACCACCTTGCGCCTGTTCTCCGCCATTCCGAACGCCGCCGCCACCACCTTGCGCCTGTCCTCCGCCATTCCGAACGCCGCCGCCAACGCCTTGCGCCTGTTCTCCACTATTCCTTCACATTCTTGTCAATTGCTGTATTATCGCGCCACTGTGTCGTCAAGGGACGCCGAATCTTGCTAGCGATTGCATCGCATGTTCGCGCCATTGCCGGGGTCAAGTCGATAGGCGGCGCCGTCCAGCGCTGCCTGCTGATGGCCTTGCTGGGCGCCGCCGCGCTGCTGGCCGCGGTCTTCGCCCGTGGCGACGCCAGCGACCGCCGTTCCATGCCCCTTGCCCTGCCGGAGGCATTGGCGGTCAAGCCGTTGTGGACGGACGAACGCGCTGCCTTCGCCGGGCGGCTGAAGCGCGGCTACGGCCTGGCGAGCGAGACTGCCGAGGAGTTCGCCGGCTGGATTCTCGAGGCGTCGGCGCGCCAGCATCTGCAACCGGAACTCGTCGCCAGCCTGGTGATGGCCGAAAGCTCCTTTCGCAAGCACGTGCGTTCGCCGATGGGCGCCGTCGGCCCCGCACAGGTGCGCGCCGACCTGTGGCACTCCTTCTGCGGCGGCGACCTGTCCGACCCGGAGCAGAATCTGTATTGCGGCGTGCAGATACTGGCCTACTACCAGGAGGTCTGCGCCCGCACCGCGGGCAGCGCCGAGCAGGCGGAACGATGCGCCTTGCGCTCCTACAACGTCGGCTACGGCAATCGCGACAACGTCTACTTCCTGGAGGCCGCGGCCCGCTACGTCGCCAAGATCGACCGCTACCGCGCCCCGCTCAACGAAGTCTGAACGCTCCCCGCGCTGGGAGAGGTCCAAGCGGTCATTCGACCGAGAACTCGAACTCGGTGCGCGCCAGGAAGGTCTGCCCCGGACGCAGAATGGCGTTTGGATACGCCGGCTGGTTGGGCGCGTCGGGAAACTGCTGGGTCTCCAGGCACAGGCCGCCGAACTGCGGATAGCGGCGGCCGTGGCGTCCTGCCCGGTGCAGCGTGTTGCAGGTGTAGAACTGCACGCCGGGCTGGTCGGTGGACACCGACAGCTTGCGCCCCGACGCCGGGTGGTACGCCACCGCAGCTTGGCGGAAACCGCCGCCGTCGATCACGAAGGTGTGGTCGTAGCCGCCGCCGGCGAGGCGCATCTGCGCATCCGGCGCCGCCATCGCCTCGCCGAGCACTCGCCCGCCGCGCAGGTCGAAGGACGTGCCGGCCACCGGACG
The DNA here is from genome assembly GCA_965199875.1 of Candidatus Azotimanducaceae bacterium. Classification (GTDB taxonomy): domain Bacteria; phylum Pseudomonadota; class Gammaproteobacteria; order Pseudomonadales; family Azotimanducaceae; genus VXYL01. The sequence continues at coordinate 3,438,148 of OZ241346.1, forward strand.
AAGCTCGCCCAGCTGCGTGAGCTGGTCGTCGACGGGAAGAAACGCCGCGGCGGCGATCGCCACTTCGTGGTCCGCCACGGTGCCGACGCCGCCGCTCAGGTTGTAGTAGTGGTGGGCGGTCAGGCTCACCGGCGTCGGCGCGTCGGTGGTGGCCTGGATGGTCAGCGCCACCTTGGCGTCGTGAAAGCGGTAGCTGGCCTGCACCGTCAGCCGACCGGGGTAGCCGCCGTCTCCATCCGGGCTGTCCAGCCGGAAGACGACGCCGTGGGCCTCGGCTTCGCCGCGCCACAGGCGGCTGGCGAAGCCGTGGCTGCCGCCGTGCAGGTGGTGCGGGGGGACGTTGGCTTCCAGCGCATATTCCCGGCCATCGAGGCGGAAGCGGGCGTTGGTCATGCGGTTCGCGTAGCGGCCCACCAGGCAGTTGAAGTGGGGGTGGAAGTCCAGATAGTCGGCGATGGCCGGACAGCCGAGCAGCACGTTGCCCCAAACGCCGTGCCGATCCGGCACTTCCAGGCGAGTGACGATGCCGCCGAGTTCGATCAGTTCGGCGCGCAGGGCGCCGGTGCGAACCCGAAAGCCTTTGAAGCGCTCGTGCGCCGCGAAGGTTTCGACGACGGCCTCCCGGCCGCTTGCGGACTCGCCGGATTCTGGCTGCACGAGCGTTCTATACGCTTGTTCGCGGGCTCGACGGCCTCGGCGCAGCCGGGCTAGAAGCCGGCGCTGCCTTGCCGAATCGCTTCGAGGGTCTCCGCGTCCAGTCGTTCGTAGCCGTCGGCCCCCGGCTTCATCACGTAGACCGGGTCGTCGATGGCGTCGAGGTCGTAGCCCTCGCGCTTGAGATCGCCCTTCACCATCTTGTAGGTGCCGGTGATCTCCAGGGCGGGGCGCAAGCGCACGAACACCGGCCTCGCGTAGGGCGGCAGTTCGCGGCGCACGTACTGCGCGAACGCGGCCAGGTCCAGCTCCTGCGCGCCTTCGGACAGGGCGACCGCGGCCATGCCGGCGCGTCCATCGGCGCCCGGCACGGCAACGCCGTAGACGTTGCAGAAGTCGATGCCGGGAAACGCGCCGACGATGTCGCCCACTTCGTTGGTGGAGACGTTCTCGGACTTCCAGCGGAACGTGTCGCCGGTGCGGTCCACGAACTGGTAGTGGGCATAGCCAAGGGAAAAGCCGACGTCCACCTCGCGAATCAGATCGCCGGTGTTGAACCATGCATCGTCGGCTTCGAAGACGTCGCGCAGCACTTTCTTCTCCGTGGCGTCCTTGTCGGTATAGCCCTCGAAGGCGGCTTGCGGATTGATGTGGCCGAGCAGCAGCCCGGGCTCGCCCTTCGCCACCTCGATGCAGCGGCCCTCGGCGTCGCGTTCGATCTCGTCGGCGTCCACGTCGTAGCGCACCAGCGCGACTTTGGACGCGGTCATGCCGATGGTGCAGTCCTTGTTGAGCAGGTTGGCGAACGCGACGTTGCCTTCGCTGGCGCCGTAGAACTCGGTGATGCGCTGGATGCCGAAGCGCTTCTTGAAGTCCAGCCAGGTGTCCGGGCGCAGGCCGTTGCCCATCATCGTCGTCAGCGGCGAATCGTGGTCGTCCGGGCGCGCCGGCGTGTTGCTCAGATAGCGGCACAGCTCGCCGACGTAGATGAAACAGTTGCAGCCGTGTTCGCGGACTTCCGGCAGAAACGAGCTTGCCGAGAAGCGCCGCCGAACGAACATCGACGCGCCGGTGGCGAAGGACGCGCCGGCGCCGATCATCAGTCCGGTGCCGTGGTACAGGGGCAGGCAGATGTAGAGGCGATCGTCCACCGTGCAGCGCAAACCCGCGGTGCCGGCCAGCTGGGCGCTGGCCAGGGCGCGCCGGTTGGACAGCACCGCGGCCTTCGGCAGTCCGGTCGTGCCGGAGGTGAAGATGTACATCGCCGTCTCGCCGAGGGTGGTTTGCGCCGTCTGCGGCGGGTTGGAATCGGGCGTTCCCGAACTGGCCGCGGCCAGATCGACGGCCCAGTTGGCCGGCGCTGGCGCTTCGGCGTTGTCGGCATCCGGCACGACGTAGTAGTCCTCGCCTTCGCGCATCGCCAGTTCGTCCTTCACTTCCTGAATGGCGTCCTGCACTTCGACGCCGAAGATGCACTTCCTCGACTGCGTCACCGTGATGCAGTGGCTGAGCGGCCGCTGGCGCAGATTGGTGTTGACGAGGCCGGCGGTGATGCCGAGCTTGTTGGCGGCGATCAGCACGGCGAGAAACTCGATGCGGTTCTCCATCATGACGCTCACCACGTCGCCGCGTTCAAGCCCGGCTTCCTGCAAGACCCGCGCATAGCGGTTGGCGATGCCGTTGAACTGCGCCCAGGTGACGGTGGCGGTGCGCCCGTTCGGCGCTGCGCAGACGATGGCCGGCCGCGCACCGAACGCCGCGGCATTGCGTTCCACCGCGGCGCCAAAGCAGTCCTTGTCGTCCAAGGGCCGCGGCACCATGCCCTTCTTCAACGCCAGCAGCGTGGGCACGTCCGCCAGCACGGAAGCCACGTCGCGCAGCCCCATAGCGATCTCCAACAGGTGTTCAATCCCGCCAACATAGCCAGCACGGGCGGGAAAGGGAAGAGCATCGTGTCGGATGCGGCGCCGTCGTGACGAGCGCCCAAACGACGCTCATCGCGGACCGGCGTGGCCGCTCCGCTACGGAGCGGGCTGCACACGCTCCTCCAAGGCGGCAAGCAGCATGCGTCTTGCGATGCGTTTTCATCGACATCCAAGTTGCGGCCGATCGCCTTGCGAGACAACGCTAGCAACCTCGCGTCCAGGTGGCGTGGCCGTTGGTTGGTCGCATGTATTTCATGCAATAGCGGGCCGGGTGTTCGTCCTTGGGCGAGAGGCGCAGGCAACTCCAGCCGCTCTCGTAGAACGCGCTCTCGACGGCGCTGTACAGCTCGGCCTTGCTAAGCGCCATGGCCAGGCGCTGCCGGCTTGTCCCGCGATGGGCGGCGGAGTCCACCGTCCTGTACCAGCGGCGCGTCGCCGTCGGCTACCCGAACGCTGCACGGTGCGCTGATCGAATAGGTGGCGTTCCTGCCGCGCTTGCTGCGCGACGACTCCAAGGCCGCGGGGATGAGATCTTCGGAGTCCCCCGGACACGGTGTCTCGAAGCGGGCCAGTGCGCCCTTCAAGTAGTCCTCGTTCAGTTCGCAGCAGGTCCAGCGGCGTTGCAAGCGCTCCGCCACGGCGCCGGTGACGCAGGATCCGGCGAACGGGTCGAGCACGGCATCGCCACGGTCGGTCAGCAGGCGGATGAAGTACTCGGGCAGTTCCTCTGGAAATCGCGCCGGGTGGATCGGGTAGCCCTTCTCTCGGCAGTAGTCCTGATAGCGGCCGTTGGATTCGGTGTTGGCAACGGCCAGCAGGTTGGGCGGCACGGCACCGCCGTTGTCCTTGCCGAACTTTGCCGAGATCTGATGGCCGGAAGGCCGCAGCTTCGCCTGGTAGCCGTGCTTCATCAGGTCCCTCATCGCCTTGCTGTAGGGGGCCAGCACGCGCCGGTTGCTCGCCTTGGGCCAAGGCGTGGGCGACAGCCACCAGATGCAGTTCACCGCGTCCTTGACGCGCACCCGCCGGATGTTCACCCACTCGGCCGGCGTCGGCAGCTTGGATGGGTTCCACCAGTAGTGTTCCTGGCACAGGTGGAAGCCGTAGTCCTCGCACAGCATCATCAGCAGTTCGAAGTGGTACAGCGAACGGGTTGGCGTGCCCGGTCGCCAGGCGCCGCCGATGTCGATGACCAGGCTGCCGCTCTTCTTCAGAACGCGCTGGAACTCGTCTGCGAAGGTGCGGAACCACTGGCAGTAGCGATGCGCGTCTTCGTTGCCGTAGCTCTTCTTGCGGACCAGACCGAACGGCGGCGAGGTCATGATCAAGTCGATGGATCGGGCGGGCGCGGCGCGCAGATGCAGCCGGGCGTCGCCGAGCAGCAAGCGGCCAAGGGATGTTTCGTAGTAGAGCCGCAGGTTGTCCGAGACGGCGCCCGGGTTCGACTCGGCACTGCTTTGGTCGGGCACGTCGCCGTTGCCGCTCGCCTGGCGGTGCAGCTGCGTCAGATAGTCGCCGACGTTGGCGAATCCACGCTGCTTGGCCGCCCGCGCCATGGCCGCGTGTTCGGACTTGCCGAGCGGCACGTGTACCGCGGCGGACACCGCCTCTTGGCTGTTGCGAGCTTGGGCCACGGAGTCTCTTGCTCGTGCGATTCGATGACCGTTCGATTGTGCCAGCTGTCGGCGGCCATCGGACACCGTGGCGTTCAAGCGGCGGTTGCATATCCGCTGGTGCTGCGGAAGAAGCCCTTGATGGCGCCGAGCGAACCGATCTCGACTTTGCCAAGCGGCGGAACTACGCTTTGATCATGGTAGCGCGGGGCCGCGTTGGTCGGCGGTCCGCGGCCAAGGACAAGCGAGAGGCCAAGACATGAACGAAGTTTGGCAGGTGGGCGGCGTACGGATCAGCCGCGTCGTGGAGCTGGAGGTTGCCGGCGGTTCGCGCTTCATTCTGCCGGACGCCACCCGGGAGGCCTGCCTGCCGTACCGCTGGATGCAGCCCCACTTCATGGACGCCGCCGGCAATCTGGTGATGAGCGTTCACGCCCTGGTGGTGGACACCGGCGAACGGCGCATCGTCGTCGACACCTGCATCGGCAACGACAAGGAGCGCGACATTCCAGCTTGGCACCGCTTGCAGACGGCCTTTCTTGCCGACCTGGAAGCCGCCGGCTATCCGCCGGATGGCATCGACACCGTCCTCTGCACACACCTGCATGTCGACCATGTGGGTTGGAACACCATGCTGGTGGATGGAAAGTGGGTGCCCACTTTCACCAATGCCCGCTATTTGGTGGGCGAGGAAGAGTGGACATACTGGCAGGCCGTCGAATCGAGCCGGCAAGTGCTGGCGGACTCGGTGCGGCCGGTGATCGACGCCGGGCTGATGGACTTCGTGGCGACGGACCATCGCGTCTGCGACGAGGTCTGGCTGGAACCAACCCCCGGCCACACCCCCGGCCACGTCAGCGTGCGCATCTCCTCCGGCGGCAGCAACGCGCTCATCACCGGCGACTGCATCCACCATCCCTGCCAGATGACCCGCACCGAGTGGTGCAGTTCCGCCGACACCGATCAGGCGCAAGCGCTGGGCACCAGGGAGGCATTGCTGGAACGCTGCGCGAACTCCGAGGTGCTGGTTATCGGCACGCATTTCGCAACGCCAACCGCCGGCTACGTCAAGCGACGCCAGGAAGGCGGCTATTGGCTGGACACCGAGCTCGAGGCCGACTTGACGCGATGAGCGGAACCAACGGCGCCCCTTCGAGCGCCACGGTCGAAGAGCAGGTGCTGGCGGCGCTGCGAAGCTACTCCGAGGCGACTCGTTCCGCGCACCTCGAAGGGATGCTGGCGTTCTTCTCGGAAGCCTGGCGCAGCAGCTCCGGCACCGGCAAGACCGAGCTGCGCGAACAGCTTCGCGAGCAGATCGACAGTGGCGGCCACCAAGCCAAGGATCTGCTTCTGGACGCCGCCGAGGTGGTGCTGGACGGCGCCACGGCCAGCGTCGACCCGGTGGCGATGCGTTCGCCCACCGGCGGCGGCTTCTTCGAGTTCAAGATGCGCCAAGAGGCGGATGGCGCGTGGCGTTGCGTGGCCATCGCCGGCAGCAGAAAGAGCGACTCGGCGGCGCAGAACGCGCGCGGCCTGCGCGAGCGAATGCTCCTAGACCCGGCGCGCCCCGGCTACCACTTCGTGGTCCCCGAAGGCGTCGCCATGCCCTTCGATCCCAACGGCGCCGTCTACTGGAAAGGCCGCTACCACCTGTTCTACATCTTCCAGGACACGCGCTTCGACAAGCGCTCGGACCACTGGGGCCATGCATCCAGTACGGATCTGTTCCACTGGCGACATCATCCCACCGGGCTGCTCGAAGGGATGTACAGCGGCAACTGCTTCATCGGCAAGGGCGGCGTGCCGACGATGTGCTACCACCAGGTGGGGCAGGGGAACGCCCTCGCCGTCGCGCGCGACGACGAGTTGAACCAGTGGCGGAAGCTGGGGCCGATCACGCCGAAAACCCAGGAGGACGACGAGCACCACGGCAAGTACCGTTCCTGGGATCCGTTCGGATGGCAGGAAGGCGACAGCCGCTACGCCATCTTCGGCGGCCGACGGCCGGCGGTTGCGAAGTCCATCGGCGCCGATGGCGAGTGGCGCTACGTCGGCGACCTGTTCGCCCACGGCGTCGACGGCGTCGCCCTGGACGAGGACGTCTCCTGCGCCGATCTGTTCAAGCTCGGCGACAAGCACGTGCTGCTCTGCATCAGCCATCGTCTCGGCTGCCGCTACTACATTGGCGAGTGGCGAGACGAGCAGTTCCACCCCGAGTTCCACGCGCGGATGAGCTGGGTGGACAACACGTTCTTCGCCCCGGAAAGCCTTGAGGACGGTCAAGGCCGCCGCATCATGTGGGCATGGCTGCAGGACGAGCCGGAGTTCGGCGTGCGCTCGGCGTTCGGCTGGTCCGGCACCATGTGCTTGCCGAGGGTGCTGTCGCTTGGAGCGGACGGTCGGCTGCGCATGGACGTCGCCGAGGAAATCGAAGCACTGCGCGGTGCAGTCGTGCGCCATGGGCCGATGACCGTTCGTGCCGACGCTCCGCGGGCCCTGGAGGGCGTCGCCGGAGACAGCTTGGAGCTGTTCCTCGAACTCGACGGGGCGGCGGCTTCGGAAGTCGGCGTCAAGGTGCGGATGGCGCCGGAGGGACGAGAAGAGACGTCGATCTTCTACGATGCGGAACGGAAGCTGCTGAAGGTCGATACCCGCCGCTCCGGCCCTGCCGACACGCCGAAAGCCGTGGAAGCCGCTCCGCTGGAACTGCGAGAGGGCGAGCGCTTGAGGCTTCGAGTCTTCGTCGACAAGTCCGTCGTCGAGGTCTTCGCCAATGGCCGACAGGCGATTGCCCGGCGCATCTATCCGGCGCGGCCCGACAGCTTGAGCGTGAGTCTGTTCGCAACCGGCGGCGACGCCCTGGCGCACACCGTCGAGGCATGGCCCATCGCGCCCTCGAACCCCTACTGACCAGCCGCCCTGCCGACGTCCAGCATCAAGTGGAGCCGGCCGCGGGAGCAGCGCTGCTCCTGCGCCCCTTCACCGGGAAGTCCACCACCGGCCCGCGCGTGCCGTCCGGCGCACCGTCGCTGAGCGCGCCTTTGAAGGCATCCCCGTCGACCTTCAGCCAAGCCTCCATGGTGCCGGACGAGCCCTTGCCCCAGTCCATCTGCGACGGCGGCGTGCGGTATTTCCAGCTCAGCACGTCGTCCTCGAAGGCGATCGCCGTCATCTCGATGGTGCCATCCGTGTCGTCGACCAGCGTCGCCGCCAATGCGCCGTCTTCCAGGACGACGTTCAAGACGCCGTGGCGAACCTGGTCGGCGGTGTTGCTGGTGACGACATCCCACTGGCCGAGCACGGCTTGCGGATCGGTGGCCTTGCCGGCGCTCGCCACGCCGGGATGGTCGCGCCACAGCCAGCGCAGCGTATCGGGGAAGATCGCGCCGCCGTGGCTCAAGTCGTGGCCGCCTTCGCCGAGCACGAATCGGTAGTCGTAGCGGGCGAACCTGAGCGCCGACTCCATGCACAGATTGGCGAGCGTCCAGTTTCCCTCGGCAAGGTCGATGTCGTTCTCTCCGTCTTGCAGAAACACCCGGATGGGTTTGGGAAAGCCGCGCGTCTTGCGGATGAGAAAGGGGTATTCCGACCCGCCCCGAAGCCGGGTGAAGCTGCCCACGTGGCTGACCACTTTCGAGAAGGAGTCCGGGCGCTGCCAGGCGACGGTGAAGGCGCACAGTCCGCCGTCGCTCATGCCGGCGATGGCCCTGCCGGCAGCGTTGTCGACGAGGTTGCAGTCCTTGCCCACCTGCGCAAGGATTTCTTCGAGCAGGAAGCGCGCGTAGGCGTCGTCGATGGTGGCGTACTGCTTCTCGCGCTGATCGTAGTCGAACTCCCGCCGACCGGGATTGACGAACACGCCGATGGTCACCGGCATCTCGCCCATGTGGATCAGCCGGTCGAAAACGGCGGGCGCCCGCACGGGGCCGGCGGGGTCCATGTAGCCCTGACCATCCTGGAACACCATGACGCAGGCCGGCTCGGCGTCCGAATACTGGGCCGGCACGTAGACCCAGTAGTCGTGATCGGCGCCGGGATAGATGCGGCTGGCGCTCCAGGTGCGTTTGGACACCGAGCCGACCGGCACGTCTTGCTGCTGCGACTGTGCGTTCATGTCGGCTAGTTGAAGGGCGTCCAGCGCAGCTGCACGCCGACCTCCCGGGGGTTGGTGGGATAGCCCAGCGACGGATTGCTGCCGAGCCCGCTGATGGGCAGAAACTCCACAAGCCCGATCTCGTTGCCGATGTTCTGCGCGAAGAGCGCGACGGACCACTCGCTGCCGGGCGCCGTCCACAGCGCCGCGGCGTCCCAGCGTCCGTAGGACGGGATTTCGTACACCGGGATGTTGCCGATGTTGGGATGCTGGGAGTCGGTGAAGGTGTACGTGCCGAGCAGCTGAATGCTGCCTCGGCTGCCTAGCGGCCGGGTGTGGCTGACGGTCAGCGCCAGCTTGTGCTCCGGTTGCATGGGCAGCTTGTTGCCGGTCATGTCCACCGGCAGCGGATAGAAGCTGGTGACCGTCTGGCCGGTGTCGAAGTCGATGTGCTCCCACTCGGCGTACTGCGCGTTCGGGTTGCCCCAGACCACCGATGAATGCGGGCCGATCTGGGAGTCCTGGAAGGCGTAGAAGCCGCGGAGCCGCCAGTTGTCGTTGAACCAGTAGCTGAACTCGAAGTCCGCGCCCCAAAGCTGGGTGTCGTCGATGTTGGAGGTGTACTCCGCCAGCGGCGTGTCGGTGAACGCCGGCAGCTGCAGTCCCGGTGGCGGCGGCTGCGTGCCGTTCAGTTGAAAGCCGTCGAAGTCGTTGAACCACAGCCCGATGGCGAGCTGCAGGCGCGAATCCAGAAACAGGCCCTTCATGCCCACTTCGTAGTTCGCCAGCGTTTCTTCCTCGATCAGCGGCGGATCCACCCCGGGTATCGGCGAGTTGAAGCCGCCGGCGCGGTAGCCCGTGGAAAAGCGCCCGTAGACCAGATTGTCGGACTCGGTGGTGTATTCCAGGCTGACGTGGCCAATCGTCCGGCCCCAGGTGTGCGCATCGGCAACGCCGCCGTTGGGGAAGAAGACCCCGACCACCGAGCCGATGGTCAGAATGGCGAATCCGCCGCCGCTGTCGGGATCCTGCGCCTTTTCGTCCTCGGTGTAGCGCAGCCCGCCGGACAGCGTCCAACGGTCGTTCAGCCGGTAGTTGCCGTTGAAGAACGCGGCTTGGGTTTCCGACGTGGCGCCGGTGTAGAAGCGCACCGTCTCGGTGTGCTCCACGCCCTCGGGGCAGTACCAGTACAAGCCGTCCCATTGATAGGCCAGCGCCGGGTCGCTGGTGCCGATGCCGAAGCCCTCGATGACGCCGGTCAGCAGTTCCTGGCAGGTGGAGACCGGAACGAATCCGAAGATCGGCGATGCCGCCGCGGCCTGTTGATCGGCACTGCCGAAACGGAACGGCCGCGTCTTGTCCACTCGAACCAGGTCCCAGAACGTGCTGTTCTCGTAGGCGAAGAGTCCTGCGATGAAGTTGAAGGCGCCGGGGAAGCTCGACGAGACGTGAACCTCGTGGGAAGTTTCGTCGTACAGGTACGGCAGCACGTAGTGGGTGTCCTCGAAAGGCGTTGCCAGTCCGTCCGAGGCGATGGTGTGGTCCAAGGTGTTCGGGTCTTCGCCCAGCGGGACGCGGTTTGAGTAGTCGGCGTCCTTGACGTTGATCATGCTCGCGTCGCTGTCGTGGAAGCTGTAGCGCACGCTCAAGCCCTCGGTAAGCTGGTACTGCGCGTAGAACGTGACCTGATCGCTCTCGCTGTCCTGCCAGCCGGTGAAGTTGAGCGCCACCTCGTTGTTGATGTCGCCGCAGCGGAAGCCTGGAACGCCGATGGGACAGCCGGCGTCGATGGCCGGGTTGGGCGTCTCGTAGAGATACAGATCGTTCGCCACGGACGTTGCCGTGGGCGAGGGAGTGGCCAGCTGGCCGCCCTGGGGGCCCAAGGTGACTTGCGGGTCCGTCCTGTTCAGATTGCTGAGCGTCAACAGCGATCGGGGCGAGCCCTTGTCCTCCACGCGCGACCAGCGGACGTTGGCGTCGAATCGATCCGTCGTGAAGCGCAGCTGCGGTGCCCAGAAGGCGTGATCCGGCTTGTCGTAGTCTCCGCCCAGCCCGATGTTCCTCTGCCGGCCGTCGCCCGAGTGAATGCCGCCGGTGAGGCGGAAGCTCAGGTAGTCGTTGATGGGCCCGCCGAACGCGGCGTTGAAGCGGGTCTGGGAGACATCGGTGACTTCCGTCATCGCGTCCAGGTCCCACTCGCGGGTGGGTTTCTTGTAGACCAGATTGATCGACCCGGCGATGGAGTTGCGCCCGTTCAAGGTTCCCTGCGGCCCGCGCGCCACCTCGATGCGCTCCAGGTCGAAGCCGCCGCCGGGCAGCGTGCCGTACACGCCAACGGTGTAGGCGCCGTCGATGTAGGTGGCGACGGCGCGGTCCGAGTGGGTCTGGCCGGCGAGGCGCGTGCCGATGCCGCGGATCACCGTTCCCTGCCCTTCCTGATCCATTTCGTCGCCGAACTGCAAACCGGGAACGAGGCTTTGCAGATCGGTTCGATCCTGGATCACCAGTTCTCTCAGCTGGTCCGAATCGAACGCGGAGATGGTCATCGGCACGTCGAGGATGTTCTCCTCGACTTTCTCTGCCGTCACCAGAACGGCTTCGTGGTAGCTCGCCGAAAGCCGGAACTCCACGCTGGTCCTGCCGCCGGCGACCACCTCGACGGTTTCGCTCGACGCTTGCAGCCCGACGCTGCTGGCCGTGGCCGTGTAGGTGCCGGCCGCGAGGCCGGAGATCGAGAAGCTGCCGTTGTCGTCGCTGACCGCCGACATCCCGGCGTTCCCGCCAGCGGCGTCAATGAGGCTGACGAGAACGCCTCCGAGCGGGCCGCCGTCCGCGTCGAGTACCGTTCCGGCGATGCTGCCGCCTTGGGCCCAAGCGGGCGAGGTTGCGAGCGGCAAGCCGAACGTTAGAAGCGCGAGCGCCTTGACGGCCTTCCGCCACACTTGAAGTCTGCGGGCCATAGCGTCCCTCTTGGTTGTTGCGCCGGCCGTGTCTCGCACCGTGCGCCGGTAGCATACGCGAGGCCGAATGATCCTCCGTTCGGTCGGTCCCTGTCAAGGGACAGGGACGTGCAGGCAGTGAACCGCGATGAACCGCCGGAAGCCTTCGTTCGGTGCGCCATCCGGAAGCAGCGCCGTTGCCCTTCAGCCGGCTCGAAGCCACGCCAGCAGCGCCGGCGTGCGCCTCGGCGTCGAGCGTCTCGAAGCCCACGGAGTCCTTCCAGCACGAGGATCAGGAAGCGCTCCGAGATGGCTTGAGGACGCTGAACCTGGTGGAGGGCCGGGACTACTGGGAGCAGTGGGTCAGCGGCCTGCATCCCGCGCAGAACGCGCCATTGCCAGCGCTCTCGCCCCAAGCGACAATCCCTTCTGTTACCGCGATTCAAGATCGCACCACGCCAAGACGAGGCATCGGATCTTCAATTGAGTTCGACGTCCGCGGTGCCCGAGGCGTCAAGGCAACGAGACGACGATCAGCTTGCGGCCGGGGCGGAGTGATTTGGATGAGTGCCGCTTGACGGCAGCGTGTGACGGAGGCGCAGAGGGATGTGCAAGAGCGAGTTCGAGCCCGATCCGGTGGTCGAAGCCTACAAGCGCGGCATCGACATGACGCTGCTGCGGGAGAACCTGCGACGGTCGGTGGATGAGAGAGTGCGCAACCTGATGGCGCTGCAGCGATTGGCGGAAGAAGCGCGGCGGGCCGGCCGGGAGGCGACCGGTTGATCGACTTCGCCGCGGTGCTGCGCGCCTTCGAGGAAGCGGGCGTCGAGGCCGTCTTGGTCGGCGGCTTGGCTGCCACGGTTCACGGCTCGGCCCGGCTGACGCAAGACGTCGACTTCGTCTACTCGCGGGAACCACGCAACATCGAACGCCTCGCTAGAGCGTTGCGCCCGCACTCGCCCTATCTGCGCGGCGCACCGGCCGGCCTGCCCTTCGAGTGGTCTGCGGCGACCATCAAGCGCGGCTTGAACTTCACGCTCACCACGGACCTCGGCGACATCGACCTGCTCGGCGAAATCCCCGGCGGCGGCGACTACCAGGCCCTTCTGCCGCACACCATCGAGGTGGAGATCTTCGGGCGCCGCTGCCGATGCTTGAATCTGCCCGCCCTCATCCGCGCCAAACGCGCCGCTGGAAGGCCGAAGGACCTCGAGGCATTGGCGGAGTTGGAGGCGCTTTTGGGGTGTCTTCCGTAGGCTGGGCAGCTCCGGCGGCGTCAGCTGTTCCGATTGCGCCATTGCTGGTTGAGCCTCGCCCAGATCGTCGGCCAGTCGGACGCCGGTGGTTCGCGGCGCATCTTGATCTCGTGTCCGTCCGGGCGCGCTTCGAGAACCTGCCAGCAGCCGAGGCAGACGCGGTAGATCAAGTCGCCGCGGTCGACGTCTTCGGGCAGGGGTGCATCCTCGCGCTCGGCGGCGTCGATGACGCGCTGTACGCGCTGTTCGTGCGACAGCTCCTGTTGAACGCTGGGAGGTGTTGTTGCCACGGCCCGCCTCATCAACCCAAGTGGTTCAGAATACATTGAACGCTGTCGCGCGGGCGAACCACGTCGAACGGGAAGCACCAGAGGGACAGGGGCTGGCTGGTCACCTTGTCGTCGAAATCGTAGCGCAACGGATGTTGGAACTGCGCTGTTCTCGGGTAGATCAACGCCACCGTGCGGCAGCCGTATTTCCGGCCGTAGCTGTAGAGTTGGTAGATGTCGCTTTGGGCGACGTCGTGCTTCGGGTCTTTGATGACCTTCCATTTCGCATCCAGCACGAAACAGACGTCGTCGCGGTGCATCAGGGCGATGTCCGGCTTCATCGTAAAGGCGGCGGTGGATTCGAGCGTGGCTGGATCGTTGCCTGCGGCCAGCGCAACCCGTTTGGCGAATGGGCGTTGCGGCTTTTGCGCTCCTACCTCGTAGGCGTTCTGGTGGCGTTGAAACGCATCGACAAGGAAGTCCTCGAACACCTTCTCCTCGGAAACAGCAACGCCCGATTGACGTGCTCGCCGGCGAAGGTTGCCAAGCCTTGGTTGAAGAGGAACAGCCCGACCCACGCCATCACGGTCTCGTAGTGCCGCATCGAGCGGTCGATGCGGTGGCGCTCCCAATCGGCTTTCGGGTTCGTCGAGAGTGGCACGTCGGCGAAGCAGATGCGCAGCTGGTGCAGCAACTGCCGATGATCTGGATGCGCCACGGCGCGAAGCCGATGGATGGTCGTGTGGATCAGGCGATTCACCGGCCGATCGGCCGTGAATTCGTCGAAGGCGACGTAGAACCGCGCGCCGTTCGCCGCGTTGAGGCGGACGTGCTCGGCGAACAGGATGCGCCCGCGCAGGCAAGGCAGGTTGTCTTCCACGCTCTGGTAGTGGCGGGCCAAGCCGCGCTGCGTGAGGCGCACCAAGTCGTCCAAGAACAATCGGATGAAGACGTTGAGCATGTTGAAGCGGTGTAGGGCGTCGATGCTGGTTTGATGGAACTCGGCGAAGCGAAGTCCGCGATAGGCCCGGAGCATGTCGAGGAACACTTGGCGGGTCTCTGGCTCGCCGTCGGCACCGCCGGCGAACTCCACCTTTGGCAGAATCTCGACGACAGTACCGTGCCGAGTCTCGATGATGCCGACGTGGTTGCGGGCGTGAAGCTGGCCGCCTCGGAGCACCAGCACCGGACGCACACGACCGTCCTCGTCCTCGGCAAGGTTCTTTAGCGCGAAGTGCTTGAGATCATCTCGCTCTGCATCATCAAGCCCGCGGAGTGCATCGTGCTCCCGTACGACGATGTGCTTATTCGCCGTCTGTGGCACCGCTGCTGCTACTGTAGATCTTTTTGTATTCCTGAGCGTCCGCCCAGAGATCGTTGTTCGGTGGCAGCACATCGAACACGGGACGCTCGGTGCCTTCGCGCCTGGTGATGAAGGCGTTGTCGTTCAGCACCCCACGCAGCTTCTCCCAATCATCGTAGAAGTATTCTTGCAGCAGTGGGACGATTCTGTTCTGGAAAGCGTGTTTGAGTGCTTCGAGGGTTAGGACGCCCATGAGGTAGGTATGGCCGACCTGATGCTCCCGATCCAGACTCTCGACGATGCGGCCATTGATGGCCCGCAACAGGGCGCGTCCATTCACGCCCTCGATGTCTTCCGCGATGCCGTCATGGTCTGGGTTCGGCATCCGCTCCACGAAGTCGAAGCGCCTTCGCAAGGCGACATCCAACAGCGCGATGCCTCGATCAGCGGTGTTCATCGTGCCGATGAGGTAGAGATTGGCAGGCACGCTGAACGGCTCTTGTGAATACGGCAGCGTCGCCTGTGCTGCGTCTTCCTCGCCTGCCCGCTTTGAGGGCTCGATGAGCGTGATGAGTTCGCCGAAGATCTTGGCGATGTTGCCGCGATTGATCTCGTCGATGATGAGGACGTGGCGGTTTGTCGGGTTTTCGCTTGCTCGCTTGGCAAGCTGCTTGAAGATACCGTCGCGCAACTCGTAGCGGAGTTTCTTTTTGTCAAGCACAGGCCGGATGCCTTCAATGAAGTCTTCGTAGGCGTAGTTCTGGTGGAAGGTGACGAGCTCTATCCTTTTGTTCTCCCCAAGTTCGTGGAAGCGAGCCTTCACCTTGCTGCGTTCAATGTGCAACTTACCATCGATGGTATTCACTGCTTCAGCAACGGCATCGAAAGTCTTGCCCGTACCCGGAGGCCCAAAGAGTACACGATTGAGCGGCGGTTCAAAAATGACTTTAGCTTTGGTACCTTGGACGGGAGAGAAAAGGGCTTGTACGAAATAGGCGACATTCTTGAGCACATCAGCGTCGGCAATTGCATCAAGAGGGGTAATCAAATACCGCTCGTCCACCCTGTCATTCTTCACCTTTACCCACGCATCGTGTGGGGCGTTCTCCCGCAATTGACTACTGTATCCATCGTAGAGGCGTCCGGAGTGCGTGACGTACCTTCGCCCGTGTTCGTCGATGACTATTAGGCCGGCGGTGTCCAATGGGCTGCTTGGCTGCACAGTGACTCGTGCTTCCTTCTCTTCATTGCCGATGGGGCCAAGTACCACGGCGTCGCGTGGTCCCTCTGGCCCATCTGGAAACCATCGATATGCGAAGAACCCATGATCTCTGTGCGTCGTCCTGTCCTCAGGTCTCGCCCGTTGTCGGTCACTCACGCCGAGTACTTGCTTAAACTGGGTAAATGCATCGGCGATTTCATCCGAATCGGAAATGAAATCATATGTCATGGTGGTCTCCGATGTCGTAACGGCTCAAGCAGCGAGAATACGCCTACTTCGGCAGACTGTGTCAGCGCCCTACGCCGCCCCCTCAAAGTACTCCTCCGCCCTCGCCGCCGCCACGAAGTTCTCCTTCAGAATGTCGTAGTCCTGCACATCGGCATTCACCACGTCCATCCCGTGCGCCAGCACGTACGCGTAGCTGCGTTGGAACGGCGAGAGGCTGCTCGCCATCACTTGCTCGTCGTAGTAGCCGTCGAAGGCCGAGGCATTGCCGCCGCCGGCCCACCAGCGGCCGGCCAGGAGGCGGCCCACCTTCATGCCCACCAAGCCGATGCCGGCTTCCCGAGCCCGCGCCAAGAGTGGCGCCAAGTGCGCCATGTCCGGCGTGTCGGCGAGGATTTCGCGCTTGTTCCAGTCGTACCAGCCGGCGGGGGTGATGGCGATCATGGCGAGGTCGTAGGCGCCGGTTTCGATGGCGGCTTCCAGCACTTCTTGGGCGTTTTCGTGGGTGGAGACGCCGGAGAAGCTCACCTTGCCGGCGCTTTTGGCGTCCTCGAAGGCGCGGTGCATCTCTTCGGCGCGCACCAGGGCCGGGTTGTTGGCGGCCATCTGGTAGTAGGCGTCCACGTGGTCGGTTTGCAGTTCGCGCAGGCTCTCTTCCATCAGCAGCGTCCAGGCGCTGGCGGCGCGCTTGGCCACGGCCGCATCCACCTGTTCGTCCGCCGCCACCGGCACCGCGCCCTTGGAGATCAGGAAGATGTCGTCCCGGTGGGCGTTGGCGAAGGCGGCCAGATTGCGCTCGGCGTTCTTGTAGTAGCCGCGGTAGCCCACGTCGAAGACGTTCACGCCGTGCTCGAAGGCCACGTCGAGCAGGCGGTCCTTCGGGTCGCCGGAGAGCGACGCGCCGCAGCCGAACACCAGGCGGCTGGCGCGGAAGCCGGTGCGCCCCAGCGTGCGGTAGGTCATCTCCGGCCACGGTTCGCCGGCGGCGGCGTCGGCCGCTTCCTGGGCCGCGGAGAGCGCCGCCCGGGCGTCGCGGGTTTGCAGCAGCACCTGGCTGCCCACGCCGGCGAACGCCAGCAGTTCGATGAACGAGCGGCGGCTCGCCTTCTTCGGCGAACCCGAGGTCGGTTTGGACATGGCGCTTTCCCTCCGCGAAGCCACTTGAGCCTGTGGCGATAGACTGCTACCAATCGGCTGCGGATACAACCGGAGAAATGCGATGCCCTACGTCAAGAGCGACGACATCGACATCTACTTCGAGACCCACGGCGAGCAGGGGCCGGCGCTGGTCTTCGCCCACGGCGCCGGGGGCAACGCCACGAGCTGGTGGCAGCAGGTGCCGGTGTTTGCCCAGACGCACCGCGTCGTCGTCTTCGACCACCGCGGCTTCGCCCGCTCCGCCTGCCCGCCGGAGCTGCAAAGCGCGGTGCGCTTCGAGCACGACTTGCTGGCCGTCATGAACGCCGCCGAGTTCGAGGATGCAGTGCTGGTCTGCCAGTCCATGGGCGGCTGGACGGGCGTTCGCGCCGCCGTGCATTTCCCGCAGCGGGTTCGCGCCGTGCTGCTGGCGAATACGCCGGGCGCGGTGCGCACGCCCACCACCGAAGCCAACATGAAGCAGTTGGCGCAGCGCTTGGCGGCGGCCGGCGGCCTGGTGAACCGCGCCTTCAGCCCGGAGTTCGCCGCCCGCAATCCCGCCGGCGCGCTGCTCTATCGGCAGATTTCTTCCTACAACACGGAGGCGCGTCCGAACCTGCGGGAAGACGCGGTTTACCTCTCGCCAGCGGCGGTGCGGGGCTGCGGCGTGCCGTTTCGGACGCTGTCGAGCGACTTGGACCCGCTCTTTCCGCCCGATGTGCTGGCGTCGGTGGCATCCGACATCGGCGCGTCTCTGGTGCATGTCCAGGGCGCTGGCCACTCGACCTATTTCGAGAAGCCGGAAGAGTTCAACGACGCGGTGAAGGATTTCCTCGCAACGCTTGGGTAGGGCCTATGGATCGACATGCTCTACATGGCCGCCAGCGCCGGCATTGAGCGTCGTCCCACAGACCGCACACGGACCGACAAGGAGCTATATGAAAATATAGTCCCAATAGGGCACTCGCAGCATGGATACTCGCGTCTCATTGGACAAGACGCCCAATGGCCGTGGCGCTCGAAAACTCTCACAATGGCGGCGGACGACCACGGACCAAGCCCAATGGCCGCGAGCCGAACGACACACCCGACCCTCCTGCGCTTCCGCATGCTGGCGTACCCGCACGGACGGCTTCGGGCAGGCCATGCGCCAACGCCGGCGCCACGCGGTCCGGCATTCGACTAAGACGTCCAAGCGTGCCTTCTTCCCTGCCGCGCCGAGCGGAGTTCCCCTGGTATCTCGCCAGTTCCAGCGCTTGGCTGGCGGCCATGACCGTGCAGACCTACCTGGTGCAGTGGCTGCTGGTGTTCCACCTCGGCGTGGGGGCGATGGAGTTCGGCGCCAGCCGGGCGCTGATGGAAGTGCCGCCGCTGGCGATGCTGCTGCTTGGCGGCGTGCTTGCGGACCGTTTCGACGAACGCAAGCTGCTGGTGGCGCTGGCGGTGGTCGCCTGTGCGCCGCCGCTGGTGGTGGCCGCCGGCATCGGGCGGCTCGGCTACTGGCCGATCATCGCCTTCGGCATCGTCATGGCCTTGCTGCAGTCGGCTAGCGATCCGGCGCGCGCGGCGATGATGAACCGGGTAACGCGCATGGACATCCAACGCACGGTGGCGTTGACGACCTTCGCCACGACGCTGGTTGGCATTGGCGCCTACCAGATGGCGGGCCAACTGGAGACGCTGGGCCTCGCCAACGTGCTGTTCATCCAGATGGTTTTTTTCGCGCTGGCCGCCTTGGCCGCCGCAAGGCTGTCGCCGCAGCCGCTGGCCGCTCCTTCGCGGGCCTTCGGCAAGGACTTGCTGGCCGGCTTTCGCGCCATGTGGCGAGTACCCCTGGTGCGCGACGTCATTGCCATCAACTTCGTTTCCGCGCTGTTCAACGCCGGCGCCTACATCGTCGTCATGCCGCTGGTGGTGCGCGACGTCTATGCCGGCGACGCGGCGTTTCTGGCCAACATGTTCACGGTGTTCACGGTGGGCAGCACCAGCGCCACCTTGCTGCTGTTCTTCCTCATGCCCTTGCGCCGGCCGGGCCGCGTCTTCTTGCTGATGCAGACCACGCGCATCGCCATCCTGTTCGGGCTTTGGCTGCAACCGCCGAGCTGGCTGTTCTTCGCGCTGATTCTCGGCTGGGGCGTCAACATGGGCGTCACCGCCACCGTGGTGCGCACCACGGTGCAGGAGCTTGCCCCGGAGGCGCATCGGGCGAAGATTCTCGCCATCCTGATCGCCAGCTTCATGGTGGCCAGCCCGATTTCCGCGCTGATTCTCGGCAGCGTGGTGGCGTTCAGCGATGCGCTGACCGGTCTGCTGCCGGGGGTGGCGATGTCGTTGGCCATTCTTCTGGTCGGCCTGTTCGCCACCGGCCTCTGGCGTTTCGAGCCGCCAAGCTGGCGCGGCTAGCGGCCGTGCAGCCCCGCAGGTTTCTTGGGGCGGCACCGGTGAAGGCTATTCGATGGGCGCCATCGGCGAAGTCGACAGGTTGGCCAATCTTCCGTCGGAGCTGCGCAGCAGGTTCATCACCTGGATCGGCGCGCTGGCCGAGATCGTCAGCCGCCATCTGCCGTCGCCGTCGCCGAGGCGGCCTTCGAGGTTCGGTGCGCCTTCTTCGAGTTGCCGGGCCGTGACGGCGCGGGACTCTTGCGCCGCCAGCGTCAGCGACACCGCGCCAGCCGGCGCCGGCTGGCCGAGGTCGTCCGTGGCGGCGATGGCGATGTCGGCGTCTTGCGCACCGGGATTGACCAGCCGCAGTTCGCTGGCCTGATCGCGATTGCTGGCCGGATTGAAGATCGGCACGCGGTGCGTTTGGCCGACGTTCGGCACGACGTCGTGCATGGTTGCGAGCGGTCCCTCCGGGCCGCGCGCATAGGCCAGCACTTCGATGGGGAACTGGGAGCGCAAGCCCAGTCGCCAGTCGCCTTCGCCGCTGCCGGTGCTGCCGGACAGCCCCTTGGCGGCGTTGCCCTGCTCCAGATCCGCCGAGTTGAAGTGCGCGGCGGCTGTTGCGCCCAGTGCCAGCGCAAGGGGGCCGAAGCGTCGTCCGGCGTCGCTGGCGGCATGAACGATCACCTCGCCAGCGGTGCCTGATGCGTTCGCCACGCGTACGAATCCTTGCGCCGGGTAGCGATGGCCGGCGAGCAGCAGCGGCAGCGCGTGATCCGTTGCGGGCGCCTTGGGCGGGCGTGTGGAGATGTTGGTCATTCCGCCATCCGGGCTGGTCTGCAAGCTCATCACGACGATGGGGCGCGATGCCGAGACGGACAGCCGCCACTTGCCCGCGCCGTCGCCGAGGCCGCCGCGCAATGCCGCGCCGCCGGCCTCCAACTGCGCGGCGGTGACGGTGCGCGCCTCGCCGCCTGGAAGGGTCAGCACCACCGTGCCGCCCGGCGCCGCGGCGCCGAGGTCGTCTTGCGCCGAGATGGTCACTTCGGCTGCTTCCGCATTGGCGTTGATCAACCGCAGCCGGCTTGCCTGCTGGCGGTTGCTGGCCGGATTGAACATGGGGACGCGATGGCGAAGGCCCGCTGCCGGCACCACGTCGTGCATGGCGGCGAGGAAGCCGTCTTGCGTTGCAACGTAGGCCAGCGCCTCGATGTCGAGCGCCGTGCTCAAGCGCAGGCGCCAGTCGCCGTTGCTCGGCGGCCCGACGCCGGCCGGCAGGCCCTCGGCGGGGTTGCCGGTCTCCAAGTCGTCCGAACTGAAGTGCGCGGCGTGGCCAGCGCCCAAGGACAGCGCCAAGGGGCCTCGCGCTTCGCCGGAATCGTCGATGGCGCGGATGCTCACCGTTCCCGCCTCGGCGGAGCGATTGACGATGCGCGCCAGACTCTGCTGCATCGGCGCTTCGCGGGCCGAGAGAAAGAGCGGCAGCGCATGGTGGTTCGGCAGCGTCGTGGTCGATGAGAAAGTCAGCCGCAGGGCGTAGTCGCCGGTCGCCCCGCTCCAGCCGGTTATGGTGATGAAGTAGGTGCCGGCGTCGATCCAGCGATCTATGCGCGCGTTCAGCAACTCGCCGCCGTTGTCGTCCTCCGCCAGCAACGTGCCGTCTTCGGACGCGAGCTGCGCGACGGTGTCCGTATCGCCGATGGTTTCCAGGCGCAGAACGCCCGCTTCCGGCACGTCGATGCGGAAGATGTCGGTGTCGCCGGCGCGGTGCAGTTCGCCGTTGGTGGTGGAATGCGCGCCCACCGCGCTCGCCGTGCCCGGCTCGTCGCCGTGGTCGTCGAGCGGCAGTGGATCGAGAGCGATCTCCAAGACGTAGCCGCCGGTCGTCTCGTCGTCTCCGCCGCGCACGCGCAAGACGCAGCGGCCAGCGGGCACCTGCATGGAAATCGCGAAGTTGCTGTCCTGGTTGCCGTCGTCGTTCTCGCGTCCACCTCTTGAACAGGACAACGTGCCGTGCGTATCCGTCGCGCCGGTGGTCCATACGCGCACCGTGCCCAGAGGCACGCCGAAGCGGAACACGTCCGTGTCTCCCGGTTCTTCGAGCTCGCCGGCGGTGGTGGAAGGTGCCTCTACGTCGGTCGCCGTGGCAACCGTGTCGCCATGGTCGTCAGGCGGAGCGGAGGGGGTGAACGAGACGGCCAGCGCGTACGTCGGGTCCAGACCGCGGAGCCTTGTTAGACGCCAAAACTGGTCGCGCACCACGACGTAGTAGACGCCGGCGGACAACTTCGCCGCTACGATGCTCCCGCTGTCGTTCGGGACTGCCGAGTCGACGGCGCGCTCGTCATGGGCGAGGCTGGCAATTGCAAACGAGCTGCCCGATATGTCTAGGACCAGGGTGCCAGCTCCGGGCAGCGTCACACGGAAGTAGTCCGTGTCGAACGCCGCGTCGATGCGCCCGTCGGTGGAGGACGGCAAGGCGACGGGCGTGGCCTCCGCCGCAGTGTCGCCATGGTCGTCCGCCCCTGGCGTAAAGGCGGCCTCAAGCGTGTAGTTGCCCGTCGTCGCACCGTGGAAGCCGCGCACTTCCACCAAGTAGGTGCCGCTGCCCAAGACTTCCTCGATCAGGAAGTTGCTGCTGTCGCCGCCGTCGTCGTTGCCGAACAGTTCGTCGTAGTCGCCGTTGGACTCCCGGTGCAGAAGGCCGCGCGTGTCGGTGTCGCCGCTGGTCTGCACCCGCAGCGTGCCGAGCGCCGGCAGCTCGATGCGGAAGGCGTCCACATCCAGTGGCAACTCCAGACTGCCCAGGGTTGACGACGTCGCGGACACGGCCGTTGCCGTGTTCCATGCATCGCCGTGGTCGTCGTCTCGGCCGTCGGGCCCGAACCAGACGTCCAACGTGTAGAACCCCGTCGCGGGATGCGAGTGGCCCGCCGCCGCCGGCCGTGCCGAGAAGCCGCGCACAGCCACGACGTAGGTGCCGGCGGGCAGATCGGTTTCGATGCGGAAGTTCTCATCGCGGCCGCTGTCGTCGTCTTCCAGCACCGCTTGCCCATCCGGCCAGGAGAGCGTGCCGTAGGCGTCCACGTTGCCGCCGCTCTCCACGCGCAGCGTCGCCGCCTCGGCCAAGTCGAAGCGGAAGTAGTCGACATCGTCGGTTCCCAAGATGCCTTCGGTGGAAGACGGTACCGCCACGGGCGTGGCCTGTTGCGCCGAATCGCCGTGATCGTCTTGGCGCAGCCAGTCCAAGGCCACGTGCAGTCGGTACGGCCCTTGTGCGCCGGCGGCGCCGCGCACTGCGACGTAGTAGGCGCCGGCCTTCAGCTGTTGTTCGATCAGGAAGTTGCCGTCCTCGCCGCCGTTGTCGTCCCGAGCGCCGCGGAAGTCGCCGTCGCGATCGGCGCTGGCGAGCTCGCCGCGAGTGTCCGTGGCGCCGGTGGTTTCTATCCGCAACGTGCCGGTGCGCGGCACGTCGATGCGGAAGTAGTCCACGTCTTCCAGTTCCAGCAGCCCTCGCGTGATGGATCCGACCGACACGGGCGTGGCCTCGGTTGGCGTGTCTCCGTGGTCCGTGGCACCGCCGCGGTCGCCGAGGCTGCGGCGGAAGTTGGCCACCACATGGCGCGCCTTGTTGAGGCTGGCCACGACGTTGGCGGGGCCTCGCCGGTCGGTGAATGTGCTGCTCTCGTCGACGCCCAGCGGATCGCCATCGGGCGCGGGATAACGCAGGTCCGGATTGGAGAAGTACGGAATGCGCACGGCCAGACGATGTCCGCCGAACACGAAACACTGGCTGAGATACGCCATGATCGTTGCCCAGCACGCGTCGCGCGGCGCCCCCGGATCCAACGCGCGCTGGTTGACGTAGCCGTGGCTGTAGGGAAAAACACCACCTTCGGGGGCCACGTAGCGATCGTGATGTACGCCCATGTTGTGCCCGATCTCGTGAGCAAGCGTGTTGTACGCGACGCGATCCACATCGACGAAGCTGAAAGCCTCGTTCGCGAAGTCGAGAGACAGCTCGTGCATCAAGTTTCCAAAGCCGCCAAAACCCGCCAAACCATCCGCAACAATGCTGGTGAGGTCCGCACCCACGCGATCGCGAACCGCAAGGATGTCTTCCGTCCTTCGGTCAATCTCTTCGTACACATCGGACGACAGATTGAGCTCATCGAAGTTCGGATAGTCCGTTTGCTCGGCACCCACTAGGCTGAGGCGAAAGTGGACGCCGCTGCGGGCGTAGGCATCGTTCGCCGCAGCCACCCCCAAGTCGATCAGCGCTCTGATGCCGGCAACGCCGCCGGCCTTCTTGGCCGCACGCGCCGTCCACAGAACAAGAAGCTCTACGACGGCGCCGTCGTCCGAATCGTCCGAATCGCTTTGCGGTCGAACTGTGCCCGTGCCGCTGCGGCGGCTGGGCAGGTGACGCGCCAGCGGCGGCGCCAAGGGCGGCAGGGAGGCGACATCCACTTCCCGCAACACCTGCAGGCCGTTCACCGTGCGGATGTCGTAGAGCGCGGTGGGCGTCCACACCGTGCCTACCACGACATCGCCGTTGACCACCAACGTGGCGGCACCGTGCCGAACGCCGACCAATCGACCCGACAGCGTATATCCCGCCGACGTACGTTCCGTGCGACTGATCAGCGCCTCGAACTCCGCGCCCTCCCACAGGTTCAACGCCATCCCGGCCGGGACGCCATCCAGCACACGCCGACGAATCTCGCCAAACCGCTCGAGGTCTACGCCCGCCACACGCTGCCGAATGACGTGTTCCGCTTCGACCAACGCACTCGGCGGCACCAACGGCACGTCGTGGAAGACCGAGGGGGCGTGTTCGCTGGCCACACCGCCAACCGCGGCGCCAGCGGCCGCGCCAATGCACAACATCCAACCGATCCCGCGCATGGTCGTTGAACCTGGAGCGCCGAGCGCCTCGCTGTTGGTCCGCTCATCTCCTCGCCTTATACACCCGCTACACCCGCGATGCACTTTCCGACAACGGGACAACGCCTGTACGCTTGCGGCGCAGTAGCGCTGGCATTGCCTAGCCCCACGCGCTACGCCGACCTTGGGCTGACCTCTGCTAAGGTGCCTGCGACGAGCACAGGCCCTTGAAGCTGGAGAAGAAGTGCGAGCGCCCCTACGCGATCTAGGCGATGTCCGCTGCGAACCGTTGCGGGCGGCGGTTGCCGGCCTCGATGCGGCGGCTTGGCGCGCCGACGCCTATCGGCAGGACTCCTTCGACGTGCATCGCGCCACCGAATCGGTGCTGCTGCTGTTCGTCGATGCGGAGAGCTGGCCACGCCTCGACGTGGGCCAGGCAAGCGGCTGGGAACTGCTGGGCAGCGTCGCGCTGCGTCTGATGCAGGGCATCGTAGCCGCCCACTATCCACCCGGCGGCGTATTCCTGAGGGCCATGGCCGTGCGGCTGCCCGCCGCCGGGCGGATTGCGCCGCACCGCGACAAGCACGCCTCCTTCCGCCACAGCCATCGCATCCACGTGCCGCTGGCCACCAACGCGCGGGTGCGCTTCCTCATCGACGGCGCGCCGCATCGTCTGGGGGTGGGCCACGCCTACGAGATCGACAACCAGCGCCTGCACTCGGTGTTGAACAACGGCGCGACCCCGCGCGACCACTTCATCTTCGACTACCTGCCGCCGGCCGAACTCGTCGCTCCCGGCCTTGCCCGGCAGGACGCCGCGGACACCGCCTAGGCCCGTGTCCAGCGCCCCGCCGAACGACGACATCCGCGCCGCGGTGCAGGCGTTGCGCGGCAACCAGCCGCAGCGTGCCGAGGAGATCTGTCGCGACTACCTGCTCGCACATCCCGGCAGCGTCCGCCATCTGGCGCTGCTGGCACGCGCGCTCGCCAAGCAAGGCCGCCTCGACGAAGCGGAAGCGGAACTTCGGCGAGCGCTTGAACTCGGCCCGGAAGAGGCGATCCTGCATCAGGACCTCGGCAACGTGTACTTGGCTGGCGGGCGCTTGGCAGAGGCCGTGGAGACGTTGCGCAAGGCCGTCGCCCTGGCGCCCGAAGCGCCGCTGGCGCACCGCAAACTCGGCGAAGCGTTGGCCGCTTTGGGGCAAGGCGAAGAGGCCGATCGACACTTCGAGGCGTTCTTCGACCACGACCCGGCAAGCGCTCGCATTGCCGAAGGCGCCGACCACCTCAAGGCCGGGCGCGTCGACGAGGCCGTGGCGGCGCTTGCCGCAGTGCTGCGGGAACATCCGAACGACGTCTCGGCGATGCGCCATATGGCCGTCGCCTGCTGGCGCGGCAAGCGGAATCTCTCCGATGCCGAGGCGTGGCTGCGCAAAGCCACGGCGCTGGCGCCGGACTTCGCCGCCGCATGGCTCACCCTGGGCCGAGTGCTGCTCGACGCCGACAAGCACGTGCAGGCGATCGACGCCTACCGCAAGGCCACGGCAACGGCACCCGCGAACGCCGCCGCTTGGTCCGGGCTCGGCAGCGCCTACGCGCAGGCTGGCCAGCCCGAACCCAGCATCGGCGCCTACCGGCATTCGCTCGCTCTCGACTCCGATTCGCCCGGCGCGCTGCTGAGCCTCGCCCATGCGCTCAAGACCGTCGGCGATCAAGGCGCCGCGCTGGCTGCCTATCGTCGCGCCATCGCGCTGCGACCGCGCTTCGGCGAGGCGTACTGGAGCCTGGCCAACCTCAAGGTGTTCCGCTTCGAGGCGGCGGAAGTAGGCGCCATGCAGCGCCAGCTGCAGCGCGACGATCTGAACGACAGCGAGCAGGTTCACTTTCGCTTCGCGCTCGGCAAGGCGCTGGAAGACGCCGAGGACTACGACGGCGCTTGGACGCACTTCGACTCCGGCAACCGTCTGCAGCGGCCGAGGGTGCAGCACGATCCGGTGGCCATGGAAGACCGCCACGCCCGCATCATGGAGGTGTTCGACCAGGCGCTTCTAGCGGCCGAAGCCGGCCGCGGCCACCCAGCGCCCGATCCGATCTTCATCGTCGGCCTGCCCCGCTCCGGGTCGACGCTGATCGAGCAGATTCTCGCCAGCCACAGCCAGGTGGAAGGCACCGCGGAACTGCCGATTCTTGGCCGCGTCGCCACGTCCGTGGGCCGCTATCGCGCCGCGGACCAGCAGTTCCCGGAGGCCGTGCGGCATCTGCGCGGCGCCGACTGGCGCAGCTACGGCCAGCGCTACCTCGATGCGGCGAAGCGCCATCGCCGCACCAGCCGCCCTTTCTTCACCGACAAGATGCCGAACAACTTCCCGCTGCTCGGCTTCGCCAAGCTGATCCTGCCGAACGCCAGGATCATCGACGCCCGCCGCCACCCGCTCGACGCCTGCGTCGGCTGCTACAAGCAGCTCTTCGCAAGCGGCCAGGCGTTCACCTACGACCTGGAGGATCTCTCCCACTACCTCCTCCAATACGACCGCCTGATGCGGCACTGGGACGAGCAGCTGCCAGGCGCCGTGCTGCGCGTCTACTACGAAGACACGGTGCTGGACCTGGAAGGCCAAGTGCGGCGCATCCTCGACCACTGCCAGCTGCCCTTCGAGCCCGCCTGCGTGCGCTTCCACGAAACCCGACGCGCCGTCAAGACCGCCAGCTCCGAGCAGGTGCGCCAGCCCATCCACACGGACGCCTTGGGCAAGTGGCGCGTCTACGCCAAGCACCTGGACTGGCTTGTCGACGATTTGGCGCCCATCGTCGCGGCCTTGCCGGAGCGCGTGCGCCGCGCCGCCGGCGAACCGGTGGCGCACGAGCCCCTCGATCAGTCGAAGGGCCAGACCTCCAGGCCGTGAATGGCGTTGCGCACGTCCATGGAGAGATTCACGCGCAATGCCTGGCGATTGGCCGCGAGGTCGTAGACGGTTACCGTCGAGGGCGACGAACCGCCCGCTACGGCGGTGCCGGAGAGCGCGCAGAGGCCCCGCGCGAAACCCTGCCGGGCGATGCCGCCGGTGCCGGTGCGTTGGAGTTCGCGCGGCCGATATTTCGGCACGGCCAGGGCCCGATCCTCCTTGCCGTCGCGCCCGGTGTAGCGCAGCACGTCGGCCTCGCTGTCGTTGAACAGCACGCCGTCCCGGAACGGGCGGGCGTTGTGCGTGCCACGGGGCAGTTCGGCGGCCATGCGCACCGCGCTGCCGTTGAAGTGCAGCAGGCCGCCGGTGCGCAGGCCGGCGATGTACATGCCGCCCGATTCGCAATGCACGTTGTTGATGTGCAGCTTGTTGAGCGGCAGCGGCCCGTCCTCCTGGCGCGGATCGAAGACGCGCCCCTTGAAGCGAAACCGCTGCACATCGACGTGCAGCGCCCAGTGGAAGGCGCGCTGGTCGAGATCGAAGCCCAGCACGGCGTCGAAGCCGGTGGAGGCGAGGTACAGCGTGCGTTGGTGGACGCAGATCTCGTGGCAGTGCTGCAGATAGGGGTTGCGCCAGCTGTCCAGCGGGGCGAAGTCCGGCGCGAAGGCGAACAGCTCGTCGCTGGCGGCGATGTACACGGTGCCGTCGTCGAAGGCGATGCCGCGCAGGCCGCGGTCGCCGCCCCGCCCGGTCCAGTCGATGCCGGCCTCGTCCCAGTCCAGCACCAGGCGCGCGTTCTGCGCGTGCAGGTCCAAGAGATAGGCGCCGCCATGGCTCTCGCCCTGCCGGCTGCCGCGCACCACCGATGTGGCGAGCAAGCGCATCCGCGCTAGCCGCGGCGCCGAACGCTAGAACCGCTTGCTGATGCTTACGCCGAGCGTGCGCGGACGGGCGTAGGAGCGAATGTTCTGATAGCGGGGATCGTTGAACCACGCCGCCTGGTAGTTGCCGCCGTTGTCCAGATAGTCGATGGTGCGCCGATCCCAGACGTTGTTGAGGGCGACCGTCAAGCCCAAGCCGCCGTCGAACGAAGCGCCCAGCTGCAAGTTGGCCATCGTCCAGGACGGCTGGCGGCCGTTCGGATCCTCGGCGATGGCCGCCTCGAGGCCGTTGTAGACCGAGGACTGGTAGCTGGTGTCGTAGCGAATCCACAGCTGCTCGGCGACGGCAACGCCCCACCAGGTGTATTCGACAGCCAGCCACGCCTTGAACTCCGGCGAGATGGGCATGGTGGTGCCGTCGCGCACCACGCTGCCGCTCAGCAGCGTGAACTCCGAGGAGAACTTCGGCGCGGCGCGGAATAACGAGCCCTCGATGCGCCAGTTGGCGCCCGGCTGCGCTTCCCAGTTCAGTTCCACGCCGGTGGTTTCGGCGGTGTCGCCGTTGAGGATGCCGCGCAGCCACCACTGGTCCTCGACGCCGCCGTCGTTGTTGAGCTGAATGTCCTCCCACACCATGTGGAAGGCGGAGAGGTTCAAGCGCAGCCGTCCGTCGGCCCAGTCGCTCTTGATGCCCAGCTCGAAGTTGTTCAGCTTGTCCGAAGAGTAGTTGAGCGGCACCCGCCCGGTGGCCGCGGCGCGCTGGCTGTTCGAGCCGCCGAGGCGGAACCCTTGGCTGAACAGCGCGTAGAACATCTTGTCGTTGTCCAAGCGGTACTGCGCGTTCAGCTTGAAGGCGGTGTCGCTTTCCACGCCGGAGGCGCGGTAGGCGCCGCCTAGCTCGAGAGCGGACAGCGGCGGCAGGCCCTGGGGGAAGTTGTAGCGGTCGAACTCGTTGCGGTCGTACTCGAACCAGCGCGCGCCGAGACCGGCCGTAAGGCGCTCGGAGAGATCGTAGGACACCTCGCCGAACGCGGCGCGTTGCGTCACGGCGCGCTGGAAGCGGTTGGAGAAGCCGATGTTCGTGGGCGGCAGCGGATAGTCGATGCCGTCGTAGCTGCTGTAGTAGTTGTAGGCGTAGTAGTTGGCGGCCTGCCAGGCCAGCGTGTCGGTCAGCTGGTCGTTTTGGGCGCCGTACAGCCACTCGTCGTCGACGTCTTCGTAGAAGCCGCCGATCATCCACTGGAAGCGGCTGGCGCCCGTGGACGTGAGGCGCACCTCTTGCGAAAGACGCTCCTGGTCCTGGTCGTTGAAGGTGGTGCCGAAGGTGTACTCGGAGTTGTACAGGTCGTAGCCGCTGTAGGCGCCGAAGTAGGCGTCCTTGTACTGCTCGTAGAGCATGTTGTCCCACTCGTAGACGATCTTGCGGTCGAACTGCGCGGTGGTGGCGGAGAACTCCGCGAAACCCAGGTCGCCGCTGATGGTCATGGCGATCTGCTGCCAGTCGTCTTCGCGGTAGTCGTCGAAGAACCGGGTGATCTTGAAGTCGCCGAGGGCGGGGTCGGACTCCCACGAACCGGTAGCCTCGCTGGCCTGGCCAATGGCGGACGCGAGAACGCTCCAGTGCTCGGAGACGTCCCAGGCGGCGGCCAGCCGGCCGCCGCGGACGTCGTAGTCGTTGAAGTCGTCCTCCACCACGTCGGCGTTGTCCGTGGTGCCGGCCATGTCCATGCCGGGCACGTTGTCCACGTAGCCGCCTTCGCGGGAGTAGTAGCCAGCGCCGCGCACGGCCAGCCGCTCGGACAGCGGCACGTTGAGGTGGCCGCTCAAGTCGAAGCTCGGCTCGCCGCCCTGCGTGGCGTAGGCGCCGGTGTCGAGCTGGGCGGAGAAACCCGTGACGTCCGGCTTGTTGGTGATGACGCGCAGCGTTCCGGACTGCGAACTCGATCCGAACAGCGTGCCCTGGGGCCCAGGCAGCGCCTCGACCCGTTCGATGTCCACCAGCCACGGATCCACCTGCTGCGAGTTGGTGGTGAGCGGCTGCTCGTCCAGATACACCGCGGTCATGCTGTCCGTGCGGTACTCCGAAGACCCGGTGGAGACGCCGCGGAACACCACCGAGTTGCGCCCCGGCACGGCGTTGACCAGGGTGACGCTCGGCAGCGCGTCGATGTACTCCTTCATGTCCCGGGCGCCAAGCCGCTCCAGATCCGCCTCGGTGAAGGCGGTGATGCTCTGCGCGACGTCCTGCATGTCCGCGGCGCGCTTGGTGGCGGTGACGATGATCTCCTCGATGCGACGGTCGTCTTCGTCCTCCGCGCCGCTTGCCGGACCGTGGGCGGCCGCCATCACCGCGACCGCCAGCGACGTGAGGCGCAGCTTCGGCGCACCGGGGCCGGGCCGGCTGAACTTCGGCGGTGTCGCCATTGGTGCCTCGACTGGTGGTCTTGGATGTACGGAGTAGACGGGCAGCGGCGAGCCGTTGTCAAGCCGCATGATGGCGCGCGGTCCAGCCTCTTGGCGGATCGGCGTTGAAAGCGCTATGGTTCGCGCTGAGGAGAAGCCGAGATCTTGTGGGACGTTCGGCGCGGAGCGTCAAGGCTCTCGCCTTGTCGAGTGACGGAGCTTCCCTCTTGCGCGACAACAGCCAGGGGCCCGCGATGACAGAAGGCGCGACGGCGGGTAGATCCGCGAAATGGCGGCGGGTGCTCTTCCGTCCGTGGTCGCCACGGATGGCGATGGGGCTGTCCTTGCCGTCGCATCCTGTGGTGGCGTGGTGCTGGCGTTCGTTGCCGAGGCCGGGCTTGAACGGGGGCGCAATCTCTCTGGGCAAGTGACCGACGCCAACGAGGGTACGCCCGTCGTCGCAGCGACCGTCGAAGTCGACGGCGAACTCGGGCCGAATGGCGCCATTATCGGCGGGGTCGCCCACACCGACGACCAAGGCAGATTCGAACTTCGAGCGCGTAGCGGAGACAGGTGGATTCGAGTGCGAAGCGACGGATACGCCACCAAGACGATCCGAGTTCCAGAGCGAAACAGAGAAGCGATCGTAGTCGCCTTGGACACTGGCGGCACGATTGCCGGTCGTCTTGTGCTACCCACTGGAGAGCCGGCAACTGGCGACGTTACTCTGGTTGCGTCGCGCTCGGACCCACTACGGCCGCTCGGTTTCTGGGAAGTCCACCAGCTGTTGCGCGGTGGGCGGAAGGCGACGGTCGGCGAGAGCGGCGAATTTCGCCTCGAGAACGTACTGCCCGGGCGATACAAGCTCATAGCAAGGTCAAGAAGCGGTATGGTAGGAGACAGATTGGTCGAAGTATACGAACGAGAAACCAACCCGTCGATTCAGTTGGTCGTCAAACCTCTCGCAACGGTTACAGGATCGCTCTCTGGACTGACAAACGACGAGCGTGCAACGCTGCGGGTGGAAACGTCGTCGGACGGCCAGACCACTGCGACGCTTCGCGGTGTCGCCAACGGTCCGTTCGAAATCTCCGGCATACCGAACGGAGAGTTCGTCCTGGTGGCGCAGAGTTCAAATCGCCGCGTCCTTGAATCCACGTTCGAGATCAGCAACCTCGAATCCGCGCGTGTCGACCTCGCGTTCATGTGGTCTTCTCGGCTTTGGGGACGTGTGCGCGCAGGCACTGCCACAGGGCCATTGCGTATGGAAGTGGTCGCGACACCGCAGGACCAAGCAATGCCCGCGGGAGCATCGTGGACCGCACCGGACGGATCATATGAGATCGCGGGTCTAGGCGACGGAAACTACAGCGTAGTCGCGCGCGGCCAGCGATTTGAGGCGGAGGTGGCCGGCGACACCGAGTTGGACCTGACCTTGTCGTCCAACTCTCTAGCCGGCACGGTTTGGGCGATGGGCGAGGCGTTGGGGGGCCGCGTCGTCGTCGCACGGGCAGCAGAAAGCGACGGGCCTGGCCCCCTCGTTGTACATGCGGAGACCGGCTTGGATGCCAAGTTTCGTTTCGATGGACTGCCAGCAGGTCAATACGCGGTGGCAGTAATGGATCCCTTCTACGACGGAGCGGTTCGGCACATCTACGTCAACTCCCAGATAGAAGGGTTCGATTTCCAGCTCGATCCGACGGACGATCTGCGATCCATCAGTGTGGGCAAGTCTCAACACACGCCCCAACGTACTCTGCAAGTCGATATCCGGCGCGGTGTATTCGACCGGCTATCGATTCTCGTTGAGCTGAACGCGGATGGAGTGGGAAGGTTGCCTCTGTCTCTGCACGGTGCGGATCTGCGCGTATCGCTAGGCCACGCCCACGCAAACATACCCCAATGGAACGGGGACGATCTAGTCGTGAACTTGAGAGCCGAGAAGAGTGACCTATAGTTACGGCCATGCACGATGCTTGTCTCCCTAGCCATCACCCAGTTTGTCGCACACCCATGGCGCGATGCATGATCCCCGCCTTAGAAGGAACCGCCGTCGACGCGTATTACGGCACCAGTGGTGTAGCTGCCGGCGGCACTGGCCAGGTACAGCGCCGCGCCAACGACTTCCTCCGGCTGGCCGCCGCGCTGCAGCGCGATGCCGGTCTTGGCGTTCCGCTCGAAGGCTTCCATGTCCCAGGCGAGGGAGATGTCGGTGAGAAACGGTCCGGCCTGGATGCAGTTCACGCGCACCTTCGGCGCGTAGGCGCGCGCCAGCGACAGGGTCAGCGAGTTGATGCCGGCCTTGGCGGCGCCGTAGGGTTCCGAGCCCGGCGTCGCCTGCACCGCGGCGATGCTGCCGACGTTGACGATCGCGCCGCCATCGCCGGCGGCCATGCGTTCGCCGATCAGCGCCGAGAGCCGATACGGGCCTTTGAGATTGACGTCGATCACCTTGTCGAACAGCTCCTCGGTAACCGCCGACAGCTTCGGATAGAGCGGCGACATGCCGGCGTTGTTGACCAGCACGTCCACCCGGCCGAAGGCGTCGTAGGCGGCATCGGCCAGCCCTTCGAGCTCGCCCCAGTGGCCGACGTGGCAGGCGTAGGGCAGCGCCTCTCGGCCGAGGGCCTGCACTTCGTCCGCCACCGCCTCGCA
The DNA here is from genome assembly GCA_965199875.1 of Candidatus Azotimanducaceae bacterium. Classification (GTDB taxonomy): domain Bacteria; phylum Pseudomonadota; class Gammaproteobacteria; order Pseudomonadales; family Azotimanducaceae; genus VXYL01. The sequence continues at coordinate 3,470,895 of OZ241346.1, forward strand.
GTTGTCCTGCTTGCGGCTGGCGATGACGATGCTGGCGCCGTGCCGGGCAAAGGCCAAGGCCATTGCCCGCCCGAGGCCGCGGCTGCCGCCGGTGATCAACGCGACCTTGCCGCGGAGATCGAACAAATCGTCCATTTCGATGCGCTCCTGTTGGTTCTCGCGGGCTGCCATCCCCGCCCTTGGAAGTGTTGCGAGCGGCGGACGTTTACGTAATCGGCAGTACCACGCGCCGAAACGCAGTGTGCATGACGATGGAGCCTTCCACGCGCTCGATGCCGGGCAGCCGAGCCAGCTGGTCGCGAATGCCCTCGTAGTGCGGCGTGTCTTGCGCCACGACGCGGAGTAGAAAGTCCAACTGACCGGCCAGGGCGTGGCACTCCATGACCTCGTCGATGCCCTGCACCGCTTCCTCGAACGCCGCGATGTCGTCGTGGCTGTCGGAGCGCAGCCTGACCGTTACGAACACGTTCTCCGGAAATCCAACGCGCGCCGCATCCAGCAGCGCGTGGTAGCCGAGGATGACGCCGGCGTTCTCCAAGGCCTGCCGGCGGCGCGAACAGCTCGTGCTCGACAGATGGACGCGTTCCGCCAATTCCTGGTTGGTGAGCGAGGCGTCCTCCTGCAAGGCGCGAAGAAGCAGAACGTCCGCACGGTCCAGTTGAGGGTTTTCGGTCGCTTTCTTGCGCATTTGGCGTTTTCCCGCACAGTTCGCGCAAATGCTGCCCTTGATTGGCATGAGAAAGCAAGAAACGGGCGCGACGCCAGTGCTACGTTCTTTTCATCGAACCCGACACGATCGGGAGGTGCGAAATGAAGACTGCGACAAGGCGGCGGATGCAGATGCCGGTTCCTTGGTCGACTGGCCGCATGGCGGCGTTGGTGTTCGCGCTGGTGTCAGGGCTGGCTGCCGCGCCCGTCTCTGCGGCCGCCGCCGACGACGCCTACAAGGCCCGCGCGGAAGCCAAGGCGCGGGAGCTGCTCAACGATCTGTCCTCGCGCCGCCGGGTGGCCAGGCTGTTCTACAACAGCCAATCCATGTTCCACGGCGTGCAGGAGCGGTTCGTCAACACCTCCGCGGGCAACCTCACCTTCCTGGCGCGGGATCTGGTGGCGGTGGGCGCCATGCCAATCGTCGCCGGGCGCGTCTACGACTCGGCGCTTGAAAAGGACGACGACTTCGGCCCGGGCTGGAAGCTGACGCTGCGCGAGCAGATCGTCCGCCGCGGCGGCCGGCTGGCCTACACGGACGCCTCCAACTCCACCTACATGCTGGAGATCGACGGTTCCGCCCTGAAGCCTGTCCATCCGGCGTCCACGCCGGTGCGAGCGGGCGAGATCCTCGCGGATGGCGCGATCATGCTGCGATCGCCGGGGCTGACCCGCCGCTTCGAGGAGATCGACGGCGCATACCGCCTCGTCGAGGCGTCGCATGCGTCCGGCTCGGTGCGTCTGGCGTACCGCAACGGTCGGATCGACAGCGCCGCCTCGAACGCCGCGACGGTACGTTTCGAGCGGCGCATGGACGGGCGCATCGTCGCCGTGCTGGACGGCCTCGGCAGGACCGCGACCTACGCCTACGACGGCGCCGGCAGGCTGGCCGAAGCGCGTGACCTGGCTGGCGCGACCTGGCGGTACCGCTACGCGGCGACGGGTGGCCTGGCGGCGATCGAGGACCCGCGCGGCAACCTGGTTCTGCAAGCGACCTACGACACGGCCGGCCGCGCGTCGTGGATCGAGGTGCTGGGCGCCAAGAGCGCCTTCACCTATCGGGAGACGACCACGCAGGCGGTGGACGGGCTGAGGCGGACGACGGTGTTCCACCGCGCCGGATCCGGCGTCACGGAAGGCATCGAGTCTCCGTCGGGCGCGTTCTCGCAGCTGGAGTTCGACGCCGCGGGGCGGCCGGCGGGGGTGCTGCGCGACGGTGCCAGGATCGCCTCCCTGGCTTACGACGCCGAGGGTCGGCTGGCATTGCTGCGCGGCGCCGGCGGCGACACGCGCTTCGCGTACGGCACGCACGGGTTGGCGCAGGTAGCCGGGGCGGAGGCGGCGAGCTACGGCTACGACGCGGCCGGGCGGCCGACCTTCGCCGACGACGCGAGCGGGGTGCGCAGCTACCAGTACGACGCTGCCGGCTTCCCGAGCTGGATGGATCTGGGTGGCTGGAAGACGAGCCTGCGCCACGACGCGAACGGCCAGACGACTGCGCTGTGGCGGGATGGCCGGATGCTCGTGGAGTACGCCTACCAGCCGGACGGCCGTGTGGCCTCCGTCGCGCACGGCGACGGCGGAGCGGCCGCTTACGGCTACGACCGGCGCGGCCTGCGCGAGGCCGCCTCCTACGGCGGCGGCGTGGAGTCGTCGATGCGCTACGACGCCGTGGGCAACCTCGTCCACTACCGGGTGGAGGGGCCGGGCGGCAAGCACAGCCAGGACTACGAACTGGGCGGCTACAACGAGCTGCTGCGCATCCGCAACGGCGGCGACGCGCCCGGTCCGGACGTCACGTTCCGCTACGACGAGGCGGGCCGCGCCTTCGCCATGCAGGTGGGCAGCCGATCGAGCACGGCGTCCTACGATGCGCTGGACCGCGTGACGCGGGTGACGCTGGACGGCGAGACCGTGGCGGACTACGCCTACGGCCCGGTGGACAAGGACGTGGTGGCGGCGGCCGACCGGCGCACCGGCGAGACGCTGGCGGCGTTCGGCCTCTCGCCGGTGTTCGGCACGATGGACTCGGTGGCCTACGCCCGCCCGCGGCCGGCGGCCCACGCCGCGGTGGCGTATTCGCCGGCGCTCAAGACCTTCGAGGCCACCTGGCGCCATCTGGTTCCCGACGCTCTGGCGCTGGCCAGCCTGCAGCGCCGCGGCCTGCCGGTGCGCGGCGAAACGCCGAACGCCGCCCCGTTCGCCCACGACCGGCCGAGCAACGCCCTGTTCCTGCCGCCGGAGTACCACGCGGTGAACTGCCACACGTGCAGCGTCAGTGTGCAGCACGTGACCGTGTTGGGCGGAAGCGCGGAGGTGGGCGAAGATGCGACAGTGGACATCCTGGTCGATGGCACATGTAGACAGAATTTCGGCACCGAAAGCCCGACCGGCACGACCCAAGTCGACAGGAACTGGATCGTGACGCTGCACTGGGGAGACGGCCCAACGCTGAAGGACAGATTCCCCACCTCCGGAGACAGCACCCAGCGCAGTCATGTCTATCGGCGGGCCGGCACCTTCACGGTGAGTGCCGCGGTGGCCTGCGGCGGCTGTGCCTCGCCGACGACGGAGGGCACAGGCACGGCCAAGATGACGGTTGTCGACTGCGGAAGCGTCCCGGCAATAGCTGCGCCCAGCCCGGATCCGAAGCCCCTGGACACCGCGAGCCTCACCGCCGGAACGCAAACCGCGCTGACGTGCCTGCGGACTGCAGTCAACGCCAACGGCGGCAGGTTCAGGCTCGAGTCCGCCTTTCGGTCCCAGTCGTACCAGGACCATCTCCGGGAAGTCTGGAACAAGCACCACACGGTCGGAACCTGGCCCGATGGCGTGTGTACCGACGTGAGGGAAAACGTGATGGAAGAGTGGAAACGCCACATGCTTCGCCGCCAACCTGCTGCGGTGTCTCGGCACAGCAGTGGAACGGCCTTTGATGCAACGTGGGGGACGCTCAACCCGGGCGTGGACATCGACGATCTGGCCGCAGGATGCAATCTGTCCCGTCCGGTGCGGGGCGATCTCGTCCACTTCGAGTACTGAAAACCACAGGAGGAATACTCATGCGCAGACAAGCAGCCCCCTTTGCATTCGCCTTGCTTTCGACGCTCGCGCTCGCCGAGCCGGCGGAGCAGGTGGAGCAAGGCGATTCGACTGGGTTTTTCGCGGAGTGTCGGAAGCCGGCCGGTTCCGAAGTGGTCGTCCAGGCGCTCCGGTTCAGCGACGGCCGCTCCTACGCCTACCGGGTGACGAACAACGGAACGATCCCAATCGTCCACGTCACCGTCGGCTGGGCCGTCGGCTGGGGTGGCGAGTTCATCGAGAACAACGCCAGTACCGAGCCGGTGAGCTTGGGGTCTCCGAGCGGTTGGAAGGGCGAGTATACGCCGACGCCGGATCCGCGGCTGCCGGAATCGCATGCACCTGTGCTGGCCAGGTATTGGTGGCATGTGGAGGACTCGGAGACGGGGGCTATTCAGCCGGGCCGGTCGCTCTCCGGGTTCTCCGTGCAGCTGCCGACGCCGCAGGAGGCGGAACTCGCGTACATGCAGCGCAAGGCGTCGCTCGGATTGTCGACGACACCGCTGAGGGATCCGCCCTTCGAAGAACGGCTGCCGCCGCAGCCCGATCTGACGGATGTTCCTTTCGTGATCCGTCGGTACGCACAATGTCCCCTCCTTTTTGGCACCGTCGAGCTGGACCGAGGTTGGGATGCCAGCGACACGCCGGAGGGCTAGCCAAGATGACGGTTGTCGACTGCGGAAGCGTCCCGGCAATAGCTGCGCCCAGCCCGGATCCGCAGCCCCTGGACCGCGCGGGCCTCACCGCCGGAACGCAAACCGCGCTGACGTGCCTGGAGACTGCGGTCGACGCCAACGGCGGCATGTTCAGGCTCGAGTCCGCCTTTCGGTCCCAGTCGTACCAGGACCATCTCCGGGAAGTCTGACAAGCACCACACGGTCGGAACCTGGCCCGATGGCGTGTGTACCGACGTGAGGGAAAACGTGATGGAAGAGTGGAACCGCCACATGCTTCGCCGTGAACCTGCTGCGGTGTCTCGGCACAGCAGTGGAACGGCCTTTGATGCAACGTGGGGGACGCTCAACCCGGGCGTGGACATCGACGATCTGGCCGCAGGATGCAATCTGTCCCGTCCGGTGCGGGGCGATGTCGTCCACTTCGAGTACTGAAAACCACAGGAGGAATACTCATGCGCAGACAAGCAGCCCCCTTTGCATTCGCCTTGCTTTCGACGCTCGCGCTCGCCGAGCCGGCGGAGCAGGCGGAGCAAGACGATTCGACTGGGTTTTTCGCGGAGTGTCGGAAGCCGGCCGGTTCCGAAGTGGTCGTCCAGGCGCTCCGGTTCAGCGACGGCCGCTCCTACGCCTACCGGGTGACGAACAACGGAACGAGCCCAATCGTCTACGTCACCGTCGGCTGGGCCGTCGGCTGGGGTGGCGAGTTCATCGAGAACAACGACAGTACCAAGCCGGTGAGCTTGGGGTCTCCGAGCGGTTGGAAGGGCGAGTATCTGCCGACGTCGGATCCGCGGCTGCCGGAATCGCATGCACCTGTGCTGGCCAGGTATTGGTGGCATGCGGAGGACTGGCAGACGGGAGGGATTCAGCCGGGCCGGTCGCTCTCCGGGTTCTCCGTGCAGCTGCCGACGCCGCAGGAGGCGGAGCTCGCGTACATGGAGTACGAGGTGTCGATCGGATTGCCGCCGACAACGCTGTGGGATCCGCCCTTCGAAGAACGGCTGCCGCCGCAGCCCGACTTGACCGATGTTCCATTCGAGATCGGTCGGACTGTGAGGTGCGACCGCGTTGGCACCGTCGAGCTGGACCGAGGTTGGGATGCCAGCGACGCGCCGGAGAGCTAGCCACTTGGTGGCTGTCCGGCGGCCATGCGTTCGCCGATCAGCACCGAGAGCCGATACGGGCCTTTGAGGTTGACTTCGATCACCTTGTGAAACAGCTCCTCGGTAACCGCCGACAGCTTCGGATTAGCTGCGACATGCCGGCTCGGCAACGACTACACTTTGACTGTCCAAGCTGGTCGGGTTTGCCTGCGATGAGCGACTCGCGGCCAAAAGCACCGGGGAGCGCCGCCTTGCGGACGTTGTTCTCTCCGGCCACTGCACGCGGGAAGCTGTCCTTTCGGCGCGAGGAAGTGCCGAAGCTGCCGGTGCGCTTGTGGTCGAAGGCCTTGGTGATGAGAAAGAGGCACCTGACCTACGACGAGTACTTTCGCGCCGATGTGGTGAACGTCTTCGCTTTCCGAGAGGACTACGAAGCGCTTTCCCACGCGCTGATTTCGATGCTGCTCCATGGCGGGCCGGCAGAGGCCGACGTCGCGCTGCTTCATCCCATGTCGGAGATCAAGTCTTTGCGCATCCGCAAGCCCACGCAGAGGTTTGAGAACGTCGGCGCCGTTGTCGGCGTTTCGAGCATCGACTTCAAGCCGCTGGCCGGCGCGGATGCATTGTCGTACTTCGGAACATTGGCGGAGGAGGAGAGGCCGAGGTTTCCTGCTGTGCCGCCCGGATCAGGACGCGGACCTTTCAAGGGACTGGTCGGAACGGGACTGCGTTGGCTTGGAGTCGTCCCAGGACGGCCTGCTGCTGCTGGCGTCGTCGCTGTTGCACTACGCCAGAGAGGGGCAAATGGAGCGGGAACTGGACTTGCGACCACCACCTCCCCACTACAACGACCTGCTTGGCGCCGGCAGTGCGATCGTGCGCTTCTGGCTGCCCGGTTCCATCGCCTGGGAGAGCGACTACGGCAGCGACGACGATGGTTGACTGTGCACCGCCTAGCCCAAGTTTACCACCCCCTAGAAAAAGTCATTTGCAATCAACATCTTGCGTTGACTGAAATGGGCAAGTGGCACTACAAAGTGCCGCGTTGTGGATTCTAGATCGTGGTCTTGCGCGTTCCTCCGGGCCGGGGATCGATGCCGAGGGCGTCGTAGAACTTCCGCAGGGCGGGTTCGGCGCGGGTGGCCTTGCGCACGTGCAGGGCGCGGCCGTCGGCGCAGCGGAACGTCGCGGTGACGCGCTGCTGGCCGTCGAGGATGTTGCGCAGGGTGTTCCAGCTGCCGTCGACGCCCTTCTCGCGCAGCGCGGCGCGCAGCACCTGCACGAGCTGGTAGGCGAGGACGGTGATGAACAGGTGCCCTTCGGCGCGCGCCTGCTTGTGGTGGTACACGGGGCGCAGGCCGAGTTCGGACTTCAGCGAGCGGAACACGGCCTCGACGTCGGTCAGGGTGGCGTAGGCGCGCCACAGCGTCTCCTCGTCCCAGTCGGTCTCGCTGCTGCGCAGGCAGTACACGCCCGGACAGTCGGCCATCGTGCCGGCGGCCGGGCGCCGGGTCCAGGTCACCGCCACGGCCTTCCCGCCGCTCTCGTCGGCGGCGACCTCGACGTCGTAGAGGCGCGCCGCGCCGCGGCTCTTCTCCTTGAGGCGTCCGATGCGTTCCCGGACGTATCCGATCTCCTTGCGCGTGCGCGGGCGCGACAGCCCGGCGGAGAGGTCGTCCAGCGCCGTCTCGAAGCGCCGGGCGAAGCGTTCGGCGATGCCGCGCTCCTTCTCCTCCCGCGCCGCCGAGTGGCAGCGCAGGCGCACCTCCAGGCCGTCCTCGGACAGTTCCCGGACCAGCCGCACCGCGCCGCCGGACTTCGCCCGGATGGACACCGCCTGCGACGCGTCGAACGTCCGCTTCGACTCCCGGCTCACCACCAGATGGCGGTAGCCCTCCCGCCGCAGCCAGGCCAGCCGGTCCTCCGTCGCCACGCCGCGGTCCATCACCACCAGGGCGCCGTCCGGCGCGCCCAGCGACTGCAGCATCTCGGCCAGCGTGCCGCTCTCGGCGACGTTGCCGGCGAACACCCGCGAGCGGCGCGCGAAGCCGCTCGCGTCCAGCGCCAGCCCCAGGGTCAGCAGCGGACGGTCGCTGCGCTTCTCCTTCGAGCGCCCGCGCGCCGCCTTCGGCATCGCCGCCGCGCCGCCCTCGAAGAACGTGTTCGTCAGGTCGTACAACGTCACCGTCGGCGCCAGGCCGAACAGCCCCGAGGCACGCTCGAACAGCCGGTCCTCGATGGCGTCGCGGTGCGCCAGCAGCGCGTCCGACGCCCGGTACAGGCGCATCGACCCCATCGTCTCGAAGTCCGCGTCGAGCAGTTCCCCCAGGGCGCTGCGCTCCGCCAGCCAGCGCCGCGTCTCCCGCTCCGACGCCGGATGCGCCATGCGCCCGACGACGTTGCCCACGGCCGCCGCCAGCAGCCCCGGACCCAGCCCCAGCCCCGCCAGCAGCTCGCGCAGCCGCAGCCGGTCCATCGCCCACAGCGCCGCGTGCTCCACGCCGACCGAGCGCGGGCGCGTCAGTTCCAGCGAGTCCACGTCCACGCGCCGCAGGTCCCCCGGCGCGTCCGCCGAGGCCGGCGACGCCTCGCGGGCGGCCAGCCGCGCCGCGAGCCGCTGCGCCTCCGCCTCCACCTCCGGCGGGCAGTCCAGCGGCAGTTCCATCTGCCCGGCCAGCAGTTCCTCCACGCGCTGGCAGAGCAGCGGCCAGCGTCCGCGGGGCAGCTCGAAGTGGCGGCCGAGGTTGAGCAGCGTGCGCTGGCGCACCCTGGCGCCGTCGCGCTCGGAGCGCACCAGCCGGTGGGTGTGGTACTCGGCGCCGTCGGTGGCGCGGGTACGGGTGCGGCGGACGAACATGGGGCGACGGTAACCCGCGCCCCGGGGGAGTTCAATGCCCCGCCCTCATTTTATGGCACTACATCGGCCTCTTCGGAATCGCCTTCCAGCGAAATCAACGACTTGCGACGGCCAGGCTCCGGAAAACCCCCGAATTCGTCCCGAATCGCCTGTCACGATGGTAAAGATGGGCTAGTGCAGCCCTTGGAAGTGCTGCCGCACGCGAAGGTCGTCCACCGGCCGGCCGAAACAGGCGAAAGCGACGTAGCCGGCCAGCGACGCCGCCAAGGCCGGGAACACTTCGTGAACCACGCCGCCAAGCCCGGCGCCAAGCCAGCCGAGCAGCACCGGGATGCCGACGGCGAACGCGCACAATGCCGCCGCTTCGTTGCCGCGCTTCCAGTGCAGACCCAGAAGGATGGTGGGCACGAAGCAGACGGCGAACAAGCTGCCGGAGAAGATGGTCAGCTCGACGATGCCGGCGGGCGGGTTCAGGGCGATGGCCGCGGCGACGAAGGCGAAGGCCAGCACGCCGATTCGCGTCCAGCGGACGATGCGTCGGTCCGCATCGACGGCGGAAGCGCGCCGCCATCGGGGTGCGGCGACGTCCCTCACCGCCACCGCTGACGCCACCAGCAGCACGCTGTCCAGCGACGACATGGCGGCGGCGAGGATGGCGACGACCAGAAAGTCGCCAGCCAGCCGTGGAAAGACGGCGCTGTCGTTGACCAGCGTCGGCACGATGAGGTCCGTGTCGGGCGCGGCGTCGAGCAGCGCGTGGGCGTAGATGCCCACCGGGAACAGGCAGAACTGGATCAGCAGAATGCCGGCCAGCGCCACCCAGATGCCAACGCGGACGCTGCGTTCGTCGCGCAGGCCGTAGAAGCGGGTCACCTGCCGAGGGTCCACCAGCAGCTTCAAGGAGCCGGCGAGGGCAATGCCCAGCAGCACGACGAACGGGATGCCGCCGTTCAACTCGAAGAGCTGCGCCTTGTCCGGCCTCTGCGCCAGCTCCGCAATCGCCGTCACGCCGCCGGCGGCGGAGGTCACGAAGTAGAAGATCAGCACCGAACCGACGACCATCAGCACGCCCTGCACGACGTCCGTGCGCACCACCGACAGAAAGCCGCCCACCGAGGTGTAGCCGACGATCATGGCCAGCGTCGCGCCGACGGCCAGCGGATACGGAACGCCCAGGAAGACCTGCAGCAGGTTGCCAGCGCCCTTGAACACGGCTATCAGGTAGAGCAGGCAGGAGAAAGCGATCACCAGGGCGGCGGCGAGGCGAACCCGCTCGCTGGCAAAGCGCGTCGCCAGGAAGTCCGGCACCGTCAGGGAACCCCACTCGGCGGTGAATCGGCGCATCTTCGGCGCCACCAGCCGCCACGCGAGCCAGGAGAACGCTACCAGCAGCAGCGCCATGGTCAGCCACGGCAGGCCGTACTCGTAGCCCTTGCCGGCGTGGCCGACGTAGCTGTTGGTGCTGGCGAAGGTGGCGTAGAACGAGATGCCGATGACGACGCCGCCGAGCTTGCGTTCGCCGACGAAGAATCCTTGCGCCGAACCGCCGACGCGCAGGCCGGCGCGAGCGTGCAGCACCAGCAGGCCGGTGTAGGCGGCGAACAACGCCACGGCGAACCAGTGTTCCACCAGCCAGGCCATGTCGGACGGGGCCGGTCAGTCGTCCGCTCGGCCCTTGGCGATGTCGCCGCGTCGGTTGATCAGGCGGTCCGGGTCCGCAGCGGCGGTGTTGCGCATGGCGCTGTCGACCATCCGCTCGTACTTCGGGTCCAGCCGGGCGCCCTTCGACGCCGCCGATCGATGCACCGAAGGCCGCGACACGATGCGCCCGGCCAAGCCGCCGCAGTGCCGGCAGGAAATCTCGCCGGGAATGTCGCGCACCGACGCCAAACGGTTGCTGACGGCGCCGCAGTCGTTGCAGCGGTACTCGTAGACTGGCACGCCTTCAGGCCGCCCGCGTCAAGCAGACGCAGCGACTTCGCGCGGCCCGGCGACGACGTTCGCCCCCGCATCCAGCAGTGCCTGCAAACTCAGGTGGTAGCGCTCGAACTTGAGGCGGTGCAGGGGGTTGGCGGCGCGCACGACCGAACGGTCGAGGTCCAGGCTCAGCAACGACGGGCCGCTGCCCTTGGCGCGGCGGGCCAGGTAGCGCGTCCAGTCCCGGGGCGCCATCTCGATGACCACCTCGCAGTCGCGCAGGGCAGTTTCCTCCGCTTCCTCGATGCTGGCGACTTCAAAGGCCTCGAAGGTGACGATGCGCACGACTCGGCCGGCTTTCAGGCCAAGCACCAGGTCGGCGGAGCCGAGCTTGCGGAAGTTCGCGTCCTCGGCCAGCGCTGCCGCGGCCGGCGCCAGCCAATCCAGTTGCGCCATCCTGGGATTCCTCTACGCCCTGCTCGCTTTGCCGGCAGCCTTGCCCTTCTTGCCGACGGCGAACTCGGTGTGGATGCGCGCCGAAGCGTCGAAGAAGAACTGCAAGGTCTGGTTGTAGCGAAAGAACAGGTCCTCGCGGTACTGATCGCCGTGGTGCGAAGTGGCGAGACCGTCTTCGCGGTCGAGATCCAGCGTGTTCAGCGTATGGTGCAGGTCCGCGTGGCCGTTCTTGCCGATGTTGGCCACCATCTCGCGCCAGTCCGCGGCGGCCATGTCCAGGTAGAAGTCCACGTCGTCGAGGGCGGCTTCGTCGGCGGCAGCGGCGTCGACGCACTCCTGCCCTTCGAACGTCAGCACGAAAACCTCGTCGCCGATCTTCATGCCGGCGACGCAGTTGCAGTAGCCGCCGCCAGCGCCGCGGTAGCTTTCGTCGCCGTTGAAGACCTCGCGCACCGCGTCGAACCAGCGCAGCGACGGAAACGGCGCCGAAGCCGCAGCGTCCATCAGCCCTCCGCCGGCGGCGCGAACGCCTTGAGCGCCGGCGGCATGGCCTCGGTGCGGCGCGGCACGTCCAGCCAGCGGCAGTAGTCCAGATGCGTGCGCAGGTAGTCGCGCATCAAGTCGTGGAAGACTTCCATGCCGTGGCGCCGGGCGCCGTCGATGCCGCCGCCGAAGATGATGGCCAGGGCTTCGCGCAGCGCCGGGTCCGCGAGATCGCTTGCCAAGCCGCCATCGCTGATCGCCAGCAGCGTGGCCACCACCTGCTGTTGCTCCTCGACGTGGGCGAGGGCGAACTTCAGATGCTCCAGGCCGTAGGTGACGTGGCGCGCCTTGTCGGCCAGGGCATGGCCGTAGATGAACCGTTCGGCGTCGTTGTGGGCGTGGCGCTCCAGGTACTTGTACAGCGTCATGGCGAAGACGCCGCGTATCAGGTAGAGGTAGACGACGGCTTCCGTCCAGCCGCCGCGGCTTTCCAGGATCATGCGGTTGACGCGGCAGGGGCTTTCGAGGCCCAGGCCGCCGCCGTTCACCAGGGCGCGCTTGCGGAAGCATTCGTGGTGGCGGGCGGCGTCGAAGCTCACCGTGGCCAGGAACTGCTTCACTTCGTGGTAGCCGTAGGACATCTGATGCTGCCAGCCGGTGACGGCCTCGATGTCCACGTTGGCGTAGGCGGTGAGCTCGGTACACACCTGGCAGACGGCGTGCTCGACATCGCTCGGCAGCGGCGCCACGGTTTCCCAGGGCACGTCGGTGGCGGGCGCCCAGCGGCGTTGGATGGCCTCTTCGTACATGTCCCCGGCGCTCGGCGCCCAAAGGCCGGCCTTGTCGCGGATCGCGTAGCCCACCGGCGGCATGCCCCGCCGACGCACGGCGCCACGGGGATTGCGGCTTTGGTCCTGCCAGTGCATGGGCACTTCGCCGTAGATGCCGACGTTCAGGTCGGCGAGCTTCAGCCCGGCCTTGCCGGGACGCACGCGCACGCCCCATTGGCGGGTCTTGTTCATCCAGCTGTACTTCGGCTCGTAGCGCCGGGGTTCCTCGGCGCCGCTTTGCTGCCCGGTCTTGGCCGGCGCATCGGCGACGGCGGCCAAGGCCGGCGGCTTCGGGGATTTGCGCTTGCCGGCGGCCTTGGCAGAACGCTTGCCCGCCTTGCGCGAGCCGCGTCCGGCGGTGCCGCTGCCAGCCTTCGCCATCGTCCTAGGCGGCTGCTTGCTGGATCATGTCGTCGACTTTCGAGCGCCCGTTCTCGAAACGCTCGCCGAAGCCGGATGAGACGACGCGCTTCTTGTATTCGCGCAGCTGGCGGCGGCGGATGGCGACGATCTTGTTCATGCCTTCGTCGAAGTTCTGCTTGCCGCCGCCGAGGATGATGGCCATGGACTCCGAGGTGGGCGTCAGCTGGCCCACCGGATTGGCGGCGCCGATGAGCCCGCCTTCGGCTTCGTCCAGATAGCAGTGGATCTCTTCGCGCCGCTCGGGCGCCGTTTCGGCCATGTAGCGCATGTGCATGACGCCGAACGCGACGTGCCTGGCTTCGTCCTGGGCGCACAGGCGGTAGATGGTCTTCTCCGCTTCGTTCTGCGCCATCAGTTCGCCCATGCGGAACAGCGTCAGCACCGCGCCCTCGCCGGAGATGTGCAGCCGCGAGGACATCTCGGTGAAGTCCCGGGACAGGTCGATGCCGCCGATGAAGCCGGAGGTGGCGCCGGTCGCCTGCATCAGGCCGCCGCCGTTGGCGAGCGCGCGCTTGCGGAACACGTCCATGTGCCGCGATTCGTCCATCACCTGCGCCAGGAGCACCTGGCGCGGCTCCATGAAGTCCGGCGTGGTCAGCGAAATCCAGCGCGCCGGCACGTCGCCGGCGACGAACTCGACCTCGGTGAGGAAGGTGGCCAGCTGGCACTCCGCCTGCTCGACGTCGTCCGGCAGCGGTTCGATGGTGTGCCAAGGCACGTCGGTGGCGGAGCTCCACTGGCGCTGCAGCGCTTCTTCGTACAGGAAGGAAGCGTTGTCGAGCCAGATCTCCTTCTTGCTGCGCACCGCGTAGGCGCCGATGCGGTAGCTTCCGGGCCGCGCCGCCGCGCCCCGGGGGCGGCCGGTCTGGTTGTCGCTCTCCGACGGCGCTTCGCCGTACTCGCCTACCTGGATGTCCGCAAGCGTCAGGCCGTACTTGCTGCGCGACGCGCGGGTGTTCCAAGGGCCGGTGCTCTGCATCCAGCCTAGGTCGAGCGGGTGTTCCTGTTGGGTGTCTACGGCTTCGCTCATCGATCTTGCGGCCTCTCGGTTTGGGTCGGCTTCAAGCCACGCACTATGACGCTCGCACTGGCTTTTCGCAAGCGCCGGATGTGGCGTCTGTGGCGTCTACTCCAACTGCGCCGGACGCGGCGCCTTGCGCCGCGATGGCGATTCGTCGCGCTGTCTTTGCAGCACCTCGATGCGCCAGCCGCGCAGCAGGCGTTGCGCGGGCGAGACCTCCACGCCGATGGCAACCGTTGCCGACAGGCCGCGGCGGTCCGTCGCGGTCACCCTCGCCTCCAGAGTGCCGACCTCGCCGTCGTCGTTGGCCGTGACGGTCAACAAGCGGTAGAACACCCTCGCCGTGGCCAGCGACGGAGCGGTGGAGGTGGCAGAGAACGTCAGCGGTGCGCCGCCCGGCGACGCCTTGAAGACAGCCGCCAGTTTCACCTCCGCCGACTCGCCGTTCGCTGCCAGCTCAAGGGGCGCAACCGGCTTGGCCGTCGGCGGCGCGGCCACCGTCACTGCGAAGGACTGCGCCGCGGCAAGGCCGTCCGGGTCCGTCGCGGTCACCGTTATCGTTGCTTCGCCGAGCGACCGGGCCGCGATCGTCAGCAAGGTGCCGTCCAAGGCAACCGACGCCACCGACGCGGCCGACGAGATCGTCGAATAGGCGAGAGCGCCGCCCTCCGGATCGCGGAATGCGCCGGCGAGGTCCACTTCCGCCGTGGTGCCGGGCGCAAGCGTCAGATCGGCCAGCTCTCGTTCGATCGACGGCGGCAGGCGCACCGCCACCACGAAGGACTGCGACGCCGAGAGGCCGCCGGGATCCGTCGCCGTCACGGTCACGGTCGCTTCGCCGCCAGACCTGGCCGCCACCGTCAGCGTTGTTCCGCTCGCGGTCGCCCGGGCCACCGCTTCGGCGGACGACCGGGCCGTGAAGGCGAGAGCGGCGCCTTCCGGATCGCGGAATGCGTCGGCGAGGTCCACCTCCGCCGTGGCGTTGGGCACGAGCATCAGGTCCGCCAACGCTTGGGCAACCTGCGGAGGCTGGTTGGGCCGGTACACCCTCACCGCGAAGGATTGAGACGCCGAGAGACCGCCGGGATCCGTCGCCGTCACCGTCACCGTCGCGGTGCCCACGGACCTGGCCGAGACCGTGACCGTTTCTCCGCTGGCGGTCGCCCGGGCCACTGCTTCGGCGGACGAGCGCGCCGCATAGGCGAGAGATGCGCCCTCCGGATCGCGGAACGCGCCGGCGAGGTCCACCTCCGCCGTCGCGGCGAGCGCAAGCGTCAGGTCGGCCAGCTCTCGCGCAACCGACGGCGGCTGATTGGGCCGGTACACCCTCACCGCGAAGGATTGCGAGGTCGAGAGGCCGCTGGGATCCGTCGCGGTCACCGTCACGGTCGCGGTGCCCACGGACCTGGCGGAGATTCTCGCCGTTGCCCCGCTGACCGTCGCCCCGGCCACCGCCTCGGCGGACGAGCGCGCCGCGTAGGCGAGAGATGCGCCTTCCGGGTCGCGGAACGCCGCCGCGAGGTTCACCTGCCGCGTCGCGTAGATCTCCAGGCTCAGGTCTGCCAAGCGCCGCGCCACCGCTGGCGCCGCATCGAACGATCCCGTCAGCAGGTAGGGCCCGGTCGTCAAGTGCCAGCCCTTCAGCCGCAGGAAGTAGATGCCCGGCTCGACGGCAACGCGGATGAGGAAGTTGGGCCAGTCCGGGCCGTCGTCGTTGCTGGCTATCGTGCGGCCGTCCGCTGCAGCGAGTATGCCGAAGGTGTCGGTCTCCTCGCCTTCGGTGCCCAAGCGCAGCAGGCCCCTCTCGGCGACTGCGATGCGAAAGGTGTCCCTGTCGAACAGCGCCTCGAGTTCGCCGGCGACTCTTGCCGGCAGCGACAGAGCGGTGGCTGCCGTCGGACTGTCGCCATGGTCGTCTGCGCCGGTGCCGAACGAAAGCCTCAGCGTCGTCGTGCCATGCGCGCCGTTCCAGCCGCGCACTGCAAGACGATAGACGCCGGCATCGAACTTGCCGGCGATCTTGAAGTTGCCGGCGGCGCCGCTGTCGTCGTCGATCGCGGTCTCGTCCCCCCAAACGACATCCGCGAGCCGCTCGCCGTCGATGCGCAGCATGCCAACGGTGTCGAGATCGCCGCTGGTGGTCGCCTCGAGGAGCCGGCGCTCGGACAGCTCGAAGCGGAAGTAGTCCACGTCGCGGGCGTCGGCCAGCGTCGCCGCGGTGGTCGAGGGAATCGCCACGAGCGTCGACGAGGCCGCCGTGTCGCCGTGGTCGTCCGTTGCGCTGACGGGGCGGGGCAGAACGACCAGCGCATAGCTGCCGGTGGCCGACTCGAACCCTTCGACCTTGACGAAGTAGGTGCCGGCGGCCAAGGGGCGTTCGATGAGGAAGTTCCGCCGATCGCCGCTGTCGTCGTCGGTGGCCAACGCAACGCCCTCGGCGCTCAAGAGCGTGCCGACGGTGTCGACGCGGCCTTCGCTCGCCGTGCGCAAGCTGCTTGCTTGCGTCAGCTGGATGCGGAAGTAGTCCACGTCCCCCGCGTCCAGCGCGGCGAATACCGTGGACGAGGCGGCAGGCACGGCTGTCGCGCTTGCCCTGGTGTCGCCATCGTCGGCAGGCTGCTCGAAGCGGAAGTTGGCGACCGTCTGCCGCGCTTGCTCGATCGCCAGCGCGGCGTGGGCGGGGCCGTCGTGGCCGTCCGCGTCGCTGGTCTTCGACACGCCCAGCGCATCGCCGCCCAACGACGGGTAGCGGAGCTGCGGCGTGGAGAAGTACGGCACTCTCGTCGCGGTGACGAAGCCGCTCGACGCGCAGCGCCTGCTGTAGGCCATCAGGGTGTACCAGCAGGCGCTGGCGTTCGCGCCTGGAAGGAAAGCCTGGGCATTGACGTAGCCCCGTGCGAAAGGATAGATGCCGTCTACCGGCGTCACGAAGCGGTCGTGGGCAAGGCCCATGTTGTGCCCCAGCTCGTGGGCGAACGCCATGGCCGCGATGGTGGGAAAGGCCGAGTACGTCACCACGCTGAAGGCGGCCGGCGCGAAGCCAACGCTCAAGTTGCGCATGACGAAGGCGATGCCGCCGACGTCGATGTTGCTCGTGATCAAGCTGACGAGGTCCGCCTTCAGCGCGTCGCGACGGGCGTGGATGGCGTCCATGTGGCCATCCGTCGTGCCGCGCAGCCGTTCAAGATCCACGATGGAGTCTCCGGGCACTTCCACGTAGGCCACCTCCTCCGCGCCGACCAGGCGAATCTGCAAGTTCGCGCCGCTGTTGCGCAGTGCGTCGTTGGTCGTGGCCACGTAGAGGTCGATGGCGGTGCGGATGAGGCTGGCGTTGCCGGCCCTGCTGCGGGCTGCGGGCGTCCAAAGCACGAGGACGTCTACCCGCGAGCCGTCGTCTCCGCCCGTTTTCGCCAGCGGCGGATTGGCGATCCAATCGACCTCGGCGGTCAGCGGTTCGCCCGGCGGCAGCGCCACGGACGGATCCACCTTGCGGATGGCGTGGATGCCGCCGCTCTGCGGCACGACCTCGTAGGTGGCGACGGGCGTCCAGATCGTGCCGGTGAGGCTCTCGTCGCTGACCACCCACGTGATCACGCCGCCGGTGGCGATGCGCCCGGACAGCGAGTAGCCGGCGAGCGTCGGAGCGGTGTGCTCGACGACGGCCTGCAGCGCCACGCCTTCGGCGATGTCCAGCGTCAGCTGCGCCGCGCCGCGTTCCGCACCCGCTTGCGCCGCAGCCAGAACGCCCTTGTCGACCCGAACCAGCCGCTGCCGGTCGTCGGCCGGCAGCGACGCCGCCAGACGAGCGGGATCGGCGCCTTGGACGGGCGTGAACACCGCCGGCTGCGCCAGTGCTTCGACGCAGCCGACAAGCGCCAGCGCACCGCCGAGCCAGGCGGCAAGGGTCTTGCCTGCGCAACCCACGGCTCGACCTCGAGTGTTCAATGCGAGTGCTGCTCGAACTCAGTTAGGCCGGGCAAGCAGCTCCTCCGCCCTGTGTACGACACGGTAGCGGGCTGGCGACTCGCCGACCGCAAGCGCCTCGAAGTGCGCCTTGCCGCACTCCACCTTGGCCCGTTCGGCGTGGCGCAGATCGTCCAGAAAGGCGCTGCCCTTGGTTTCCACCACTAGATACAGCCGCTCGCCCTCGTCGTCTTCGATCAGCACGGCCCAATCGGGGTTGTACGGGCCGAGCGGCGTTGGAACTTGAAACCAGCGCGGCAACTTGGCGTACACCTTGACGGCCGTGAACTGCTCCAACGACTCCGCGAAAGCCGCTTCGTTGTTCGAGTCGTACACCACATGGTCGTAGACGGACTTCCGCGCGGCCATCGTGTTCTTGAGATAGCCGATCAGCTCTTCCTCGCGGAACAGTTCCTGCGCGAAGTAGTGCTCGTCGCCGAGCCGCTGGTACTTGACGCCATCCACCAGCGCCAGGCGCTTGCGGCGACTGATCAACTCGGCGGCCAGCTCGATGAACTTGGTGGGATTGTCGGCGAAGTCGTCCAGGCGGTCGCTGTCGACGAGGATGCGCGCAATGCCGCGGCGCGTCAGACCCGTGCGGTTCTGCAGTTCAGCCAATATGTCAGGTAGTTCCAGGCCAGCGTCGATGAGGTACGTGCCGCCGGAGTCGCGCACCTCGCTCTTTCCAACGCCGCTGGGCCCCAGGGAGAGCCCGACTCGCTGCCACAGCAGGTGGGGGCGCGGCAGCGGCGGCGCATCGGCAAGCGCCTGCGCGCAGTCCTTGAGCATCTTCTCGTTGTCGAAGCGAACGCGGAAGGTCGTCTTGTGCTTGATGCGCTGCCACAGCGCCTGGAACTCCGCGCTTTCCAGCACCGCCTCCCTGGGCTTCACCGGACGGCGCTCGTCGGCGCGGTTGATCTGGATGCGGGCGGTGAGCCGACGCAGCTGTTGCGTCACCGCGTCGCGCAGCGGTTCGAGTTCGCTCGGCAGGACCACGCCGTCGCCCGCCAGCGCTTCCTGCAGCGCATCCTGGGCCTGCCCGCTGCTGTTCAAGTAGCCCCGTTCGATGAGATGTTCCCAGAGCCGCTGCGACTGCTCGACGCCGAGATGCGCGGCTTGTCCGTCTTCGCCTTCGAGGACGATGGCTGCGAACGAGTGCCGCTCGACCAAGCCGAACACGATGCCGGTGTCTTCCTCGATTTCCCGCTGCAGGTTCTCGGCGAACTCCTCGTAGCTCTCGCGGGCGACGACCGTCAAGGTGTTCACCTCGAATCCCCGCTGCCGCTCGCCGGCTTGATTGACGCACAGGCGCAGACCGCGGCCGATGGTCTGCCGACGTTCGCGCTCCGTGGAGATGTCGCGCAGGGCGCATATCTGGAACACGTTGGGGTTGTCCCAGCCTTCGCGCAGGGCGGAGTGGGAGAAAATGAACTGCAAGGGCTCGTCGAAGCCGAGCAGCCGCTCCTTGTCGCGCATGATGAGCTGATAGGCGCGCTCGGCGTTGTCGCGGTTGGCCTGGTTGTTTTCGGCGGTATCGATCCAGCCGCCCTTGCGGTCTATGGAGAAGTAGCCTTCGTGGCACCTTGCCGCCGCCTCCCGCACATCCACGCCACCGAACAGCGATGCATACTCCGGGCGACTCGCCGCCCGACCGTATTCCTCCTCGAAGATGCGGGCGTACTCGCCTTTGACGGGGTTGCCGTCGGCGTCGTAGCGCCGGTAGTGCGCCACCTTGTCGATGAAGAACAGCGTCAGCACCTTGATGCCCTGGGCGCGCAGCCGCAGTTGCTTGTCCAGATGCTCGCGGATGGTCTTGCGCATCATCTCCCGGTGAACGGCGACGGGGTCCACGCCGCCGTGAATGTCGCCGAGGCGCATCCATTGCCAGCCATCCGGCAGCCGCAACTCCAGATATTCGTTGCCCTTCTCGACGCGGATCTCGCCCATGCGGTAGTCGCGGTACACCTCGCGGCGCGTCTTCCTCTCCAGATCGGTGCCATCGGTCAGCTTGAGGATGCGCCGCCGCACGCCGCCAGCGGGGGTCGCCACGTCCACCTCCACTTCGGCCCAGATGACGCCCTTCCGCCGGCGCGTGGCCACGAGGCGGACGTAGGGCCGGTTGTGATCGTCCGCGACGACGCCGGCGGCCACTTCGATCTGCTTCACCAGCTTGCGCTCGTAGGCGTCAACCGCGTTCAGCCGATAGACCATGTGGTGCTTGTCCGCATGGGTGGCGGAGTAGCGCAGCGTGCAGAGCGGATTCATCCGCTCGAGCGCCTGCCGCCCCTGGCCTTTCAGGCCGCCGTCCACGCTCTGCGGCTCGTCGACGATGAGCACCGGATTCGTGGCCCGCACCAGATCGATGGGCTTTTCGCCGCCGGTCTTTTCGTTCGGCTGGTAGATGTTGTTGACGTCGCGCTTGTTGATGGCGCCCACCGTCACCACCATCACCTGCACCTGCGGACTGGTGGCGAAGTTCCGCACCTGCCCGAGCTTCTTCGAGTCGTACACGAAGTGCTCGAAGGGCGCGCCGGAGTACAGCGCCCGCAGGTGCGGGCCCATAATGTCCAGCGACTTGCTGACGCCCTCCTTGATGGCCACCGACGGCACCACGACGATGAACTTCGTGAATCCGTAACGTTGGTTGAGCTCGAAGACGGTGCGCAGGTAGACGTAGGTCTTGCCGGTACCGGTCTCCATTTCCACGGTGAAGTCCCGGGACGCCAGAGCTTCCGCTGGCGCCAGCCCATTGCGCAACTGCACCTGCTGGAGATTGGCCAGCAAGGCGTCGTCGTCCAATAGAAGCCGGTTGCCAACACCAAGTTCGCCTTCCTGAAGCCCCGGCAGCTGGTCGGCAAGGCTTGCGGATACGGAAAACTGGGCGCGTGACACCTCCTGGCCTTGGAAAAGATCGCAGACGGCGGCGATGGCGTCTTGCTGGAAGTCCAGGTCCGGTTCGAAGCGCAGCTTCATCACAGGCTCCGCACGTCCTTGATGCCGTACTGGCGCAGAATCTCCACCACGTTCGACTTGGCCACCTCGTCCTCGAAGGCGCTGTCCCGGAAGAAGACCATGATGTCTTCCGTGTTCTCCATCTCGTCGCGCAGCGCGACGATGCCCAAGGTCAGCTCGTCCACTTCCTGCTTCTTGATCGACTCCGCCATGCAGGCAACGAGTGCGCCGCCGGCCACGGCGTTGACGCGCTTGCCGGCGATTACCCGCTGCTCCATCGGGGCGCAGAGGTCGTAGCCGAGCTTGAGCAGCAGCTCGTAGAAGAGATCGTCCTCGCTGCGGTCCGGCTTGATGTGGTCGACGTAGTCGATGACGGACTGCTTAAAGTCGCTCTTGTCCGGCTCCCATGTCCTGATGTTGGACCTATCTAGTTTGAATACACGGAAACCAACGTCACCGGTGCTTGATGGCTTGTCATTCCTAACCTTAATTCCGGCACGGCGAAGGCGCTCCTTTGTCAGCTCCGAAAGGAACTTGGGTTTGCCGTTAGCTTCGCAGAACTCAGCCGCAATCTTCTGATTGCTCTTTGTTGCGTCGAGCTGCTCTCGTAGCTGAACGAGGATGTAGCGGCGTGTCCCTCCATCGCACGCGTTCAACTTCATTACGGCATGGCCAGTGGTACCTGAGCCTGCAAAAAAATCGAGAACGATGGAGTCCTTGTCGGTACTAATCTGAACGATGCGCTCTAGGAGTCTCGTTGGCTTTGGGGAGTCATAGCCGAGAACCCCGAGGTCCCTGACCTCTTTCGTAGCCTCTTGGTTGTGACCCACTTGATCGTAGGTCCAAATCGTCATCGGTGTCATACCGTCTTTCACTTCGGTGAGAAAACGCTTGATCGAAGGAACATTGTTGCCGGACTTGCCAAACCAGACCCGGCCATCTTCGACCATCTCCTTAAAGCGTTCCTTGCTGTAGCGCCAACACGACCCTTGCGGTGGTTTGACGACACGGCCAGATGGCGTCTCTATCTCGTAATCGTATTGTTCAGAGTAAGTCTTGACATCCAACCCACTTGGTTTCCACACGCCCCTAGGATCGTTATCAGGGTTTGCGTAGCGAGAATTTGCATCATCTGTTCGGGGAAGGAGTTTAGGGCGCCACAGTTCCTTAAGGCGCGCGATGACGAGAACGTAGTCGTGATTGTCTGACAACCACTTCGCGTCGTTGGAAGGTGCGTATTTTTTCTGCCAAATGACCGTCGTTACGAAGTTTTCCTCACCGAATAACTCGGAGCACATCTTGCGTAGGTTGTCGACTTCCCCGTCGTCTATAGAAATAAACATGACTCCGTCCTCACAAAGCAAATGCCGAGCAACCTTCAACCGCGGATACATCATGTTCATCCAATTTGTGTGGAAGCGACCGGACGCTTCGGTGTTCGAGCACACCTTGTCGCCGTTGCCGTCAAGCTGCCCGGTACTCTGAAGATAGCTGTTGTACCCGTCCTTGTGATTGTCCCGGTACACGAAGTCTTTGCCGGTGTTGTACGGCGGATCGATGTAGATGAGCTTCACCTTGTTGGTGTAGCTCCTTTGCAGCACCTTGAGCACTTCGAGGTTTTCACCCTCGATCATCATGTTCTGGGTTGAATCCCAATCGATGCTCTCCTCCGGGCACGGACGCAACGTATCGGTGCTCCGCCTTAGCGCCAATTGGCGCGCGCCGCGCTTGCCTTGCCAGTTCATGCCGTACTTCTCGTCGCCGTCGTCCACGGCGTCGCCGAGCAGCTCGCGCAGGGCCTCGAAATCCACCTTGCCTTCGGCAACGGCATCCGGGAACAGGCGGGCGAGCGCCCGGACGTTGGCGGCAACCAAGTCGGGAGAGCCGCTCTCTGGGTCTTCGGCAGTGATTCGCTTCATTCGAGGCATCCAGGCTCTTGGTGGGGTCAGGGGGTTGGGTTGGTCACCCTTCTTCAACGTCGCCACTATCCACGGCGGAGCCGCGGTTGTCAAATCAGTCTGTATGGATCACCACCTTCCACGCCGCTCCGGCCCAGCGCCGCTTCGGCGTGTGCCCGCGCATCTTGCTATGATGCCTTCGATGATTGTCGAACTCGGCCACTTCGCCACCATCGCTGCCCTGGTGGTGGCGTTCGCCCTCGCCGTCGTCGGCCAGTTGAGCGCCGTCGCCAGCGGCTGGCGGAACGCCGTGGCGACGCTGGCTGCGGGCCAGCTGATGCTCATCGCCTTCGGCTTCCTGGCGCTGCTCTACGCCTTCATCGGCAACGACTTCTCGGTCGCCTACGTGGCGCGGAACTCCAACACGGCGTTGCCGTGGCACTATCGGCTGGGCGCGGCGTGGGGGGCGCACGAAGGCTCGTTTCTGCTCTGGACGCTGGTGACGGCGGCTTGGACCTGGGCGCTCAGCGCCACCACCGGCAGGCGCCTGCCGGACGACATGCACGGTCGAACCTTGAGCATCCTCGGCTTGCTGAACTTCGGCTTTCTGCTCTTTCTGCTCGCCACCAGCAGCCCCTTCGAGCGCTTGGTGGCCGCGCCGGCGGAAGGCGCGGACCTCAACCCCCTGCTGCAGGACCACGGCCTCATGGTGCATCCGCCGATGCTCTACGTCGGCTACGTCGGCTTCGCCGTCGCCTTCGCCTTTGCCGTTGCCGGCCTGCAGTGCCGCCGCCTCGATGCCGCCTGGGCGCGCTGGACGCGGCCCTGGACGAACCTTGCCTGGGCCTTCCTCACCGTGGGCATCGCGCTCGGCAGCTGGTGGGCCTACTACGAGCTCGGCTGGGGCGGCTGGTGGTTCTGGGATCCGGTGGAAAACGCCTCGTTCATGCCTTGGCTGGCGGGCACCGCCCTGGTGCATTCGCTGGCGGTTGCCGAGAAGCGCGGCGCGTTCAAGAGCTGGACGGTGTTCCTGGCCATCGCCGCCTTCTCCTTGTCGTTGCTGGGCGCCTTCATCGTTCGCTCCGGGGTCATCACCTCCGTCCATGCCTTTGCCGCGGACCCCGAACGGGGCTTGTTCATTCTGTGGCTGCTGGTGCTGTCGGTGGGCGGCGCTCTGCTGCTGTACGGCTTGCGGGCGCCGACGGCCAGCGGCCGGGCGCGCTACCAGGGCGTGTCCCGGGAGTTCATGCTGCTGGCCAACAACCTGCTGCTGGTGCTGGCCTTGGCGGTGGTGCTCGTCTACACCCTCTATCCGCTGGCCTTCGAGGCGCTGAGCGGCGGCAGGAAGATGTCCGTGGGGCCGCCCTACTTCAACCGAACCTTCGTGCCGCTGGCGCTGCTGCTGGCGGCGTTCCTGGCGCTGGCGCCGGTGGCGCGCTGGAAGCGAACGCCGCTCAAGCTGTTCAAGAACGCCGCGTTGCTGGCGCTGGCGGCCTTGGCGCTCGGCGTGCTGGCGCCGCTGCTCGTGGCCGGCGAAGTGGCGCCGGGCGCCGCGCTTGCCGTGGCGCTGGGCGTCTGGATCGTGCTGGTGATCGGCAAGGACCTGTGGCGGCGGCGCGGCGCCTGGGCGCTGGCCTACCTGGGCATGGCGTTGGCGCACGCCGGCTTCGCCGTCACCTTGGTGGGCATCGGCATCACCAGCGAGTTTTCCAGCGAACAGGACGTGCGCATGGCGGTGGGCGAGCGCGCCGTGGTGGACGGCGTCGAGTGGCGCTTCGTGGCCATGCGCAGCGTGGAAGGTCCCAACTACGACGCCGACCAGGGCGAGTTTCTGGCCGATGGCGAGCGGCTGATCGCCGAGAAGCGCCGCTACCGCTCGGGCGGGCAGGTGCTTACCGAAGCGGGCATCGCCGCCGGATTCGGGCGGGATCTGTTCGTTGCCTTGGGGGAGCCGCTGCCGGATGGCGCCTGGGGCGTGCGCGTCAGCCACAAGCCGCTGGTGCGCTGGATATGGCTGGGGGCGCTCTTGATGGCGCTCGGCGGCGTGCTGGCCGTCGCCGACCCGCGCTATCGGCGCTCGCGCCGCCGAGGCTCGGCCGCCGTGCAGGAATCGAAGCCGGTCGGCGCGGCGCCGATCTCGGCCGTTGGATGATCGTCCGGCGGTTTCTGCCCCTGGCGCTCTTCGTCGCCTTGGCGGCGATCCTCTACCTGGGCTTTTCGCTGCGCGACCCGCACCTCTTGCCTTCGGCGCTGCTCGGCAAGCCGTTTCCGGACTTCCACTTGCCCGTGCTGGGCGGTGGCGGCGAGCGGCTGCGCGGCAGAGCTTGCTGGGCGAGGCGCGGCTGGTGAACGTCTGGGCCACCTGGTGCCCCACCTGCCTCGCGGAACACGGCGAGCTGAAGCGCATTCGCGCTGAAACCGGGCTGTCCATCGTTGGCATCAACTACAAGGACGAAGACGCCGAAGCCCTCGCCTGGCTGGCCCGCCACGGCAATCCCTACGACTTCAATCTGGTCGACGCCAACGGCGATCTGGGCGTTGAACTGGGCGTCTACGGCGCCCCGGAGACGTTTCTGCTCGATGCCGAAGGCGTCGTGCGCCACAAGCACGTGGGCGCGATCACGGCGACGGTCTGGCAGCGCGAGTTGCTGCCGGTTCTGCATGCCTTGAGCCGGCCATGAGACAGGCCCTTTGTCTGCTGGCGCTCGGCGCATCCTGCCTGGGCCACGCGGCATCCGCCATCGACGGCTTCGGCTTCGACGACGCGGCAATGGCGGCGCGCTACCAGCGGCTGATTGCCGAGTTCCGCTGTCCCAAGTGCTTGAACGAATCCCTCGCCAGTTCCGGCGCCCCCATCGCTGCGGACTTGCGCCGCACGGTTAGGCGGCTGCTGGCCGAGGGCGAGTCCGACGACGCGATACGCGCCTATCTGCGCGAGCGCTACGGCGACTTCGTGCTCTACGATCCGCCGTTCAAGCCGACCACCTGGCTGCTCTGGTTCGCGCCCTTCGCGCTGGCCGGCATCGTCGCGCTGGCACTGGGGCGAACCGCGAGGCGGCGCCCCGCCGATCCTCCCGCAAGCCAAGCCGAACAGGAGCGTGCGCGGCAGCTGCTCGCGGATCGGCAGCAGCGCCGGCCATGACCCCCGTCTGGCTCGCCGTCGCCGGATTGGCGCTCCTGGTGGCCGCCGGCTTCGTCCTCGGCGCCGCGCGGCGTTCCAGAAACCCGTCGCCCGACGAGGCCGAGGCGGTCTTCGCGGACCGTCGCCGGGAAGTGCGCAGCGAAGGCCAGGCGCAGGGCCTGCAAAGCCGCGACATCGACGCTCTCGAGGAAGAGCTCGCCCTCGATTTCGTG
Organism: Candidatus Azotimanducaceae bacterium; assembly: GCA_965199875.1. Lineage (GTDB taxonomy): Bacteria > Pseudomonadota > Gammaproteobacteria > Pseudomonadales > Azotimanducaceae > VXYL01. Next base: position 3,496,618 of record OZ241346.1, read on the forward strand.
ACTGGCGTGAACGCCAAGGCGCCGGTCGCCGGCGAGGCAAGCGCGTATTCGCCGACCACCAGCCGCCTGCTGCTGGCCGCGGCCGCGATTGCGCTGGCCGCTGCCGGCTTGTACGCCCTTTGGGGGGAACCGAACGCCGCCGTGCTTGCTGCAGCGCCGCAACTGCTGGCGCAAGGTGCGGATGGCGACCGCGACTCGCTGGCGGAACTGCAGGCCGCCCTGGCCGCCCGCGCCGCCCGTCGCGCCGACGACGCGGACACCTGGTTCTACCTGGGCAGCGTCCGCATGCGCTTGCAGGACTACGACGGCGCGGTGCAGGCGTTCACGAGCCTGCGCGAACGCATCGGCAGCAACGAGCAGGTCGATCGGTCCTTGGCGCAAGCAAGCTACTTGGCCGCCGGCGGCCAGATCACCGCGGCCGTGCAAGCGGCGATGCAGCGGGTTCTGACGACCCGCCCGGACGATCCCGACATGCTGGAGATGCTGGCCGTGGACGCGCTGCGCCGGGCGGACTTCAAGAGCGCCGCCCGCCACCTTGCCAGAGCGCTGCGCCAGCCCGTCGGCGAGGGCCGCGCCGCCATTCTGGAAAGCACCCTGGCGGCAGCCCGCAGCCGCCTCGATCCCAAGCGTCCGAACATCGAAGTCGCCGTCGCCGTGGACGAAGTGACGGCGCCGTGGCTGATGGTCTTCGCCCGGCCGGTCGGTGGCGGCATGCCGCTGGCGGTGACTCGACGCCGCGCCCAGGCCATGCAGACGGTGGTGCTGGACGATGCCGACAGCATGATCGAGGCGGCGCCGCTGTCCACCGGCGGGCAGGTGGAAGTCGTGGCGCGGCTGTCCGCGAGCGGAGATGCCAGCAGCGCCGGCGCAGAGGCCGTCTCCGCACCGCTCGACAGCGCGTCGACTCCGCGCATCGAGCTGACGCTGGGCCGGCCGGCTGGCAAGTCAAGCGGCGACCCGTCCGCGGCGCTGCCAATCGACGGCGCACTGCCTTAGACTGCCCGCCCATGCAGCACTTGGCGGCCGGCACCACCGTTCTGACCGCGCACGGCAAGCCGTTGACCGTGGATGCCGCCCTTGCCAAGGCGTTTCGCGCCGGGGATCGACTGTTCGCCGACTCGGCCGCCGGCCTGCTGCACATTCCCGCGGCCGAGGCGGCCAAGGCGGAAGCAGCCGTGTCGGCGGCAAGCGCCGCTTTCGCGGCCATGCATCGGATCGGCGACGACGCCATCGTCGCCTTCTACCACGCCGCCGCCGAAGCGCTTGCCGACGATGGCGTCTGGGCCGCGGTCGCCCAAGCCAACGCCGCCGACGTCGAGCGCGCCCGGGGCAGGGGCCGCTCCACCACGCGGCTGGTCGTCTCGGCAACCATGCGCGGCAAGATGATCGAAGGGCTGCGCGGCTGGGCGACGATGCCGTCGCGTCGGGGCGCCGTGCTGGAGACCATCCGCCACGACGGCTTCCGCGTCGATCTGGTCGGCGCCGCGCTGGGCGTGGTGGCGTTCGTCTTCGAAGGCCGGCCCAACGTGCTGGCCGATGCCTGCGGCGTGCTGCGCGGCGGCAACACGGTGGTCTTCCGCATCGGTGCGGATGCCCTGGCGACGGCGCGCGCGATCATGCGCCATGCCATCGAACCGGCCCTCGGCAAAGCCGGTTTGCCACCATCTGCCGTGGCCTTGGTGGACAGCGCCGCCCGCGCGGCTGGCTGGGCGCTGTTCCTGGATCGACGTCTGGCCTTGGCGGTGGCGCGGGGATCCGGCGCCGCCGTGGAGGCTTTGGGCACGTTGGCGCAGAGCGTTGGCACGCCGGTGAGCCTGCACGGCACCGGCGGCGCGTGGATGGTCGTCTCGGAGCAGGCGGACGAAGCGGCCGTGCATGACGCGGTGCTGCGCTCGCTGGATCGCAAGGTCTGCAACACGCTGAACACCTGCTGTCTGGTCGCCGGCGCCGACGAGGCCAGTCTGAAGCGCCGCGCCGGCGCGGTCTTGTCGGCACTTGCCGAGGCGGGCAAGGAACGTGGCCAGGCCTGCAAGCTGCACGTGGCCACTGGCAGCGAGCCGTGGGTGCCGGCTGCGTGGTTCGGCAAGACCGTGCAGGTGGTTCGCGCCCAAGGGCCCGTGTCGGAGCCGTTGGCCGAGGCCATCGACGTGGACGATCTCGGCGTCGAGTGGGAGTGGGAAGAGACGCCGGAGGTGTCCTTGGTGGTCGTGGACGACATCGACCAGGCGACGGCGCTCTTCAACCGCCTGAGCCCTCGCCTGGTCGGCACCTTGGTGTCCGCTGATCCAACCGAACACGAGCGTTTCTTCGCGGAAGTCGACTCGCCCTTCGTCGGCGACGGCTTCACGCGCTGGGTGGACGGCCAGTTCGCGCTCGGCAAGCCAGAGCTGGGGCTGTCGAACTGGCAGCGCGGGCGCTTGTTCGGCCGCGGCGCCGTGCTCACCGGCGACAGCGTCTACACGGTGCGCACCCGCTACGTTCGGGAACCTGCCGAGCCTCTTGGCTGAAACGAACGGCGGCGTCGCCGGGTTACGAGGAGCGCCATGAAGGCGATGGAGCGGTTCGGCGCACCGGCAGCGTGGCTGCTGACGTGCGCCTGGCTGGTGGGCTGTGGCGGCAGCGGCGACTCCACCGCTGGCGACGGCGTACCGGAAGCCGCGCCTCCGCCCAAGGGCTGGGAACTCGTCTGGGCCGACGAGTTCGACGGCGACGCCTTGGACGCCGGCAAGTGGAACGTCCAAACCGGCGACGGCAGCGCCTACGGCATTCCCGGCTGGGGCAACAACGAGCTGCAGATCTATCAGCCGGACAACATCGCCGTGCGCGACGGCCAGCTGGCGATCAGCGCCCGTTTCGAGGCCGCCGACGGCGGGCGCTACACCTCCGGCCGCATCAACAGCGACGGCAAGTTCGCCAGCCGCTACGGGCGCATCGAAGCCAGCATTCGAGTTCCCGCTGGCCAGGGCCTGTGGTCGGCGTTCTGGATGCTGCCCACCGACTCGCCCTACGGCGGCTGGGCCGCCAGCGGCGAGATCGACATCATGGAGGTGTTCCAGCGCCAGCCGCAGCCGTTCACCCAGGGCGTTGCGCACTACGGCATGGCATGGCCGCTGAACGTCTACGCGGCGAAACACTACTCGGGCATCGATCCGGCGGACGGCTTTCACGTCTATGCCCTGGAGTGGGAGGAGGGCGAACTGCGCTGGTTCGTGGACGGCGTTCACTTCCACACCGTGCCGCGCTCGGCGTACTGGACCTACTACCGGGATCCCGCCACCAACGCGCATCGCTCCGGCGGCGACTCCGCGCCCTTCGACCAGCCCTTCCACCTGCTGCTGAACCTGGCCGTGGGCGGCGACCTGCCGGGCGATCCGCGGCCCGAGGCGCTGCCGGGCGAGATGCTGGTGGACTACGTTCGCGTCTATCGGTGTGCGGCAGACGCCAGCACCGGCAAAGGCTGCCAAGGTTCGATCGACCCGGTGGACTCAAACGTCGTGCCAGAGCCGGCCGACGACGTCTTTCGCGCCGAATACACGCTCTTCGACGACGCGCTGGGGCCGCTCGCCTTGGACGACGGAGAGACCGTCGCGCTGAACTTCAGCGTCTACGACGATGGCGCGCTGGTGCTGTCGGAAGTCCAGGACGACGAACGCGGCACGGTCGTCGACATCGCCACCAGCGGCGGCGGCAGTTTCTCCATCCACGCCGCGGACCGTCGCCGGCTGCGCTTCTTCGGCATGGGCAGCGCCGCCGACGCGGCAAGCTTCGGCGGCGAGTTGCAGTTCGAGGTGCTCGTCGTCGCCGCCGAACCCGATGGCAGCCTGCGAGTTTGGCTGGACAGCGGCACCAGCGCCGTCGGCTTCGTCGAAGTCGCGTTGGGCGAACTGCCCGCGGGCGGCTGGTCCACGGTGACCGTGCAAGTCAGCGACATCGTTCGCAGCGGCGGATTGGACGGTGCCGCGGTCGATCTGGACCAGGTTCTCGGCTTGTTCGCCCTCGAGCCAACCGCCGCCGCGCACATTCGCTTGGACAACATCGGCGTCGTCTGCGGCCATCCGCAGGCGAACGGCTGCGGCATTGCGCTGGCGGCGACGAGCACCGAGGCGCTGACGGATCCTTCCCGCTAGCCAGTCGCGGCTCAGTTCTCCAGATTCACCACCATCTTGCCGGTGTTGGCGCCGGTGAACAGGCCGATGAAGGCTTCCGGGGCGTGTTCCAGGCCGTCGAACACGGTCTCGCGGTAGCGCAGCCGTCCGTCCTTCACCCAGGCGGTCATGTCGCGCAGGAAGTCTTCGCGCAGATGCTCGAAGTTGGAGACGATGAAGCCCTTGAGCGTCAGCCCCATGCCGATGGCGATGGCGAGGTTGTTGGGCCCGGGCACCGGCTGCGTGGCGTTGTACTGGGCGATGGCGCCGCACAGCGGAATGCGGCCGCCCGGCCTCATGCAGTTCAGCGCCGCTTGCAGGTGGTCGCCGCCGACGTTGTCGAAGTAGACGTCCACGCCGTCCGGGGCGCCGGCGCGAATCTGCCGCTCCAAGTGGCCGTCGCGGTAGTCGAAGGCGTGGTCGAAACCGAGGTCTTCGGTCAGATGCCGCACCTTCTCGGCGCTGCCGGCGCTGCCGATCGCGCTGCATCCCTTGATGCGGGCGATCTGGCCGACGGCGCTGCCGACCGCACCGGCGGCGCCGGAGACGAACACCGCATCGCCTTCCTTGAGCGCGCCGACGTCCAGTAGGCCCACGTAGGCGGTCATGCCGGGCATGCCCAGCACGCCCAAGTAGGCCGAAGCCGGTGCTTGCAGTTCGCCGAGAGGGCGCAGCCGCCTGCCGGAGGCGACGAATGCCTCGCGCCAGCCGTAGTGGGATTCGACGTAGGCGCCAACCGGCACGTTCGGGTCGTTGGAGCGAACGGCTTTGCCGATGACGCCTCCGGTCAGCGCCTCGCCCACCTGGAAGGGCGGCGTGTAGGACTTGCGGTCCACCATGCGCCCGCGCATGTACGGGTCTACCGACATGCAGACGTTGCGCACCAGCACTTCGCCATCGCCGGGCTCCGGCAGGTCGACCTCGCGGACGGTGAAATCTTCCAGTTTCGGCATGCCGACGGGGCGGCTCGCCAGCTCAACTTGTCGCGTTTTCATGTTGGGTTCTTTCGATCCTCTCTGAATCCAGCAGGCGGGTTGCGGGCAAAGGCAGTGCGGCGATCATAGGCCAAGTCAGTAGCCGGTCTCCACGATCCGAAAGCGCAGCAAGGGCAGGTCGACGATGGCGGCAAGGACGTTGGCGGACGGCAAGGGCAGGTGCGTCGCCGCCAGCCGAGTCAGCCCCCAGGTCGGGTCGACGGAGCGCCAGACGTCGTCGACGACCACTTCGTTCCAGGCATGCAGCGCGAACTCGTCGTCGCGGTAGGCGAGGCCGATGACCGTGCGCGCCGGCAGACCGACGGCGCGGGCCAGGGTCGTCGTCAGATCGGCGTACTCCGTGCAGTCGCCGTGGCGGTCGCGCAGGGTGTCGTAGACCGAGCGGACGCCCACGCTGTCGCGGTAGCGCAAGTAGCGGTGGACGAACAGCGTCAGCGCGTCGGCGCGGGCGGCCGCGCCATCGGCGCCGCTGACGGCTTGCGCCGCCAGATCGGCCAGCCGTTCGTCGTCGGCGGGATAGCTCGCCGTGGCAGCGCTGGCGCTGGCGATTTCGGCAACGCTGGCGCGGCGGCTGGATGCGACATCGGCAACCAGCCGCTCCGGCCAGACGCCGACGCCGACGGCCTGCTCCACCGCCACCACCAGGCGCCGCAGCTGGTGCGGGTTGGCGATGGGCCGGTCTGCGGCAACGCGGCGCGCTTGGGCGAATGCGCCGAACAACGGCTCGTTGCGCCGCCATCGCTGCGCGGCGCTCTCGTCCGCGGCGCGCTGCAGGGTGAACAGCGCACCCATCTGGACTCGATACGGAGCATGATCGTCATCGAGCAGGATGCGGGTGCTGGCTCGGCCGTCGTTGGCGACCTCGAAGCTGCTTTCGTCTCGCGCCAGCAGCCGCCAGCGGTCGCTTAGCACGGCGAGACGGTCGAAACTGAGCGACCGGGCCGTTTGCGCGTCGCCCACTTGCGCCGTTCCCCCGGCCAGCCAGATCTCGACCGCCAGGTAGTCGCCCAGATTCATGTCCAAAGCAAGTTCCCGCTGCCGCGACGTGCCGTTTTCCAGCACCGTGGCGACGCCCTCGGCGATGACGATGCGCTTCGTGGCGTCGCCAGCGGCGGCAACGTGCTCGGCGCGAAGCAGGCGGTGCGGGGGGAGGCGCTGGAACAGCAGCCGATCCTCCATGCGCGTTTCGCCATCCGGCGCCAGCTTGAAGTGCAAGGCGGTGTGGAACTCGAAGTCCCCTTCCGGCGTGATCGCGTTCAGCGTCCGGTAGTGGCCGATGGGAACGTGCCGGAAAGCCACGGCGTACCAGCGCTCGCCGGCCATGCGCTTGGCGATGTCGCTGGCCGGGGTGGCCGGTTCGCCGGGTTGGGCAAGCCACACGCCAACGGCCGCCAGCGCCAAGGCGCCGACGATGGCCGCTGGCAGCAGCAAGCGCTTCGCCAGCGCGAACGAACGTCCGGCGCTCATGCGCGGCGCCAGTCGAAGGGCAGCGTTTCCGCCAGCGACGAAGCCTTGAGGCGCAGCGCCAGCAGCCGGTCGAAGCCGAGCGCCACGCCAGCGCACTCCGGCAGGCCGTGCCGGTGCGCGGCGAGCAGCGCTTCATCGGCCGCCACGCCGGCCAAGCCGCGCTGCTGCCGGGTGGCGGCGTCCGCCGTCATGCGACTCTGCAACTGCTTGGCGTCGGTCAGCTCGTGGTAGCCGTTGGCCAGTTCCAGGCCGTCGCAGATCAGTTCGAAGCGTTCCGCGCAGCCGTCGTCGTTCAGTCGCGCCAAGGCCGCCTGCGCGGCGGGAAAGCGCGTGACGAACACCCGCCCGCCGATGGCGGCGAGCGCATCGGCGAGCAGCAGATCCCGCGCATCCGCAAGGGTGGAGCCGGCCGGCAGCCCCAGCCGCTCGGCGCCGTCGAGAACCGCCTTGGCGTCGTCGTGATCGATGCCGAAGCGGCGTCTCAGGATGTCCGCATAGGCCAGTCGGCGATACGGCGACTCGCCCAAGGCCGCGTTCACCAGCTCGGCCACCTCGTCCATCAACCGCGGCGCGTCGAAGCCCAGCCGGTACCACTCCACCATGGTGAACTCCGGATTGTGCCAACGGCCGGCTTCGCCGCGGCGGAACGCCGGGCCGATCCGGTAGATCGACGGCGCGCCGGCGGCGAGCAGGCGCTTCATGTGGTATTCCGGCGACGTTTGCAGGTAGCCGCCGTCTTCGCAGCGCAGGCTGTCGATGGCGGGGTCCGTCACGGTGTGGCGGCCGAGCACGGGCGTCTGCACTTCCAGCACGCCGCGTTCGGCGAAGAAGCCGCGCACCTCGTCCGTCAGCGCGGCCCTGGCGCGAAGCGCCGGGACGCTGCACGACGGGCGCCAGTCCGTCATGGCAGGGTGCGCTTAAGCCTTGGCCCGGCCCACGTATTCGCCCGTGCGCGTATCGACCTTCAGCACGTCGTCCACTTCGACGAACAGTGGAACCTTCACCACCGCGCCGGTGGACAAGGTCGCTGGCTTGGTGGCGCCCTGGGCGGTGTCTCCGCGCACGCCGGGGTCCGTCTGCGCCACCGCCAGCTCGACGAAGTTCGGCAGCACGACGGCGATGGGATCGTTGTTCCACAGCGTCACGGTGCAGACGTCCTGTTCGCGCAGCCAGCGATGGCCGTCGCCCACCGCCGCGGCGCCGGCGGCGACCTGCTCGTAGCTGCCGTCGGTCTTCATGAAGTGCCAGAACTCGCCGTCGCTGTAGAGGTATTCCATCTCGGCTTCCAGCACGTCGGCGGCGGCGATGGCCTCGCCGCTGCGGAAGGTGCGGTCCCAGACCCGGCCGGTCTTCAAGTTGCGGAACTTGACTCTGGTGAATGCCTGCCCCTTGCCGGGCTTGACGAACTCGCTGTCGAGGATCGTGCAGGGATCGCCCTCGAGCAGCACTTTCAGCCCCGGGCGGAATTCGTTGGTAGAATAGGTGGCCACGCCGCGATCTCCGTTGTCTTGACGTTGCTAAGGTCGCGCAAGCGCAAGCCATGATAACCGCCGAAGCCAATGCCGCGACACGTGGCCGTTCCTCTTTGCCAACACCCCCGCGGCCCTGGGCCGACGGCCTGTGGCAAGGCGAACTGAAGCGGGCGGTCAGGGACATCGACCACTTGCTGGAACTGGCGGGCGTTGACCGCCAGGAAGTCGATGCCGCGGTTGCGGACTTTCCCCTTCGAGTGCCGCGGCCCTACGTCGCCCGCATGCGCCGGGGCGACCCGAACGATCCGCTGCTGCGGCAGGTGCTGCCCAGCGGACGCGAAAACCTGGCGCTGCCCGGCTACGCGGCGGATCCCTTGCACGAAGCAGCGGCCACCGCGGCGCCGGGGCTGCTGCGGAAGTACGCCGGCCGGGCGCTGGTGATCGCCACCGGTGCCTGCGCGGTCCATTGCCGCTACTGTTTTCGCCGTCACTTTCCCTACGTGGATCACCGCCAGGACGCCGCCTTCGGCGCCCTCGACGCCATCGCCGAGGATCCGAGCATCCGCGAAGTGATCCTCTCCGGCGGCGATCCTCTGCTCCTTGCCGACGGCCAGCTGGCGCACTGGCTGGAGCGCTTGCGCGACGTTCCCCACGTTGCCCGCCTGCGCATTCACAGCCGCGTGCCGGTGGTCGTCCCGCAGCGCGTCACGGCAGCGCTGGTCGACGCGCTTGCCGGAGCTCGGCAGCAGGTGGTGGTGGTGCTGCACGTCAATCATCCGAACGAGATCGACGCCGACGTGTACCGCGCCGCGAAGCTGCTCGGCAGCTTTACGCTGCTCAACCAGAGCGTGCTGCTGCGCGGCGTCAACGACGACGCCGAGTCGCTGATCGGGCTGTCCGAGCGGTTGTTCGAGTGCGGCGTGCTGCCCTACTACCTGCATCTGCCGGACGCGGTGGCTGGCACCGCCCACTTCGACGTGGCCGAACCACGCGCCGTCGCCATCATGCGCCAAGTCGCCGCCGCGCTGCCCGGCTATCTGGCGCCGAAGCTGGTGCGCGAAGTGCCGGGCGCGGCGGCCAAGGAGTGCATCGCCTATTCGACGGCGAGGCGATGAAGCCTCCCGCCATCGCCCTGGCCGCGGTCGTCGGCTACGTCGCCGCCTTCGCGGTCGCCATGATCGCCTGGCAGCGGGTCGATGCGGAACGAAGCGCCGCGGACATGGACCGGTTCGGCGACGCTCTGGCCAGGGATCTGGCGCACCTCGCCGTAGACCCTTTGATGCGTCAGGACCGGGTTGGCCTGGGGCTGCTGGCCAAGCGCATGGCCGAACGAGCGCAAGTGGAACGGATCGCCGTGTACACCTTGGATGGCCAGCCGTTCATCGTCGTCGGCGATTCCGTGGCCCGGGACTCGCGTCCGTACACGCAGCCGGTAGCGGTCGAAGACAGCGTCGTTGGCGACGTGCGGGTGACCCTGAACCGCGCCGCGTTCGGGCTGCCGGCGCAGCGTCTGGCGGCGACGACGTGGTGGTACTGGCTGGCGGGGCTGGCGCTGCTGGCGGCTGGCGCCTACGGCTGCGCCGCCGTTCTCGTTCGCCGGCGAAGCGCGAAGCCGGCGGACGAAGAGCGCGACGCCTACCTGCTGGTTGCCAACCTGTTCCGCCGCGTGCCGATGTCCGACGACGAACGGCGGGCGGCCATCGAGCGCAGCCTCGCCATCGCCGGGCGCATCGCCACGCGCTTTCGCGGCGAAGCGGCGGAGTTGCCGAACACCGGCCTCGTCATGGTCTTCGCCGACACCGACCGGCCGGAGCGCGCCTTCGAGGCGGTGTGCGCGGCGCTGCTGCTGCGCCGGCTGTCGTCCATCGTCACGCCCTTCGAGACGCGCGGCGACGACGAAACCGCCTTCGTCGCGGTGCCGTTCCGCTACGCCCTGGACCTGGCGTACCGCCTGCCGCGGAGCGTCGAAGACCCGCTCCTGGCCAAGGCGAAGCCCGTTCGCGGCGTGACGCTGCTTTCCGCGCTGGCGCCCGACGGCGGCCTGGTGCTCGGCGAGACCGCCAGGGCCAGCATCGAACGGGCCGAGCGGCTGCTGCTGGACCCTTTCGACAATCCCGCCGCCAAGCTGCTCTCCGCGGACGCCGCGACGCCCGGCGGCATCGTGCGCGGCGTCGCCAGCAGCGAACAAGCCTGGCTGGATGAAGAAGAGCAAGCCATCGCCGACGATCTGCGCGAGCAAGCCGTCCACGGCGGCGAGCGTGGTTTACACTGACTTCGAGAGGCAAACCTTTCCAGACAACCGAGGAGCCAAGATGGGACCGCTACAGGGGTTTCGCGTCATCGAACTGGCCGGCATCGGGCCGGGGCCGTTCTGCGGCATGATGCTGTCGGACATGGGCGCGGAAGTGATCCGCGTGGATCGCATCGGCGGCGGGCGCGGCCGCGACGTGCTGGCGAGAAACCGCCGCTCCATCGCCATCGACTTGAAGCGGCCCGAAGGCGTGGAGGTGGTGCTCAAGCTGGTGGAGACCGCCGACGGCCTGTTCGAGGGGTTCCGCCCCGGCGTCACGGAACGTCTGGGGCTTGGCCCTGAAGAGTGCATGGCGCGCAACGCCAGGCTGGTGTACGGGCGCATGACCGGCTGGGGACAGGACGGGCCCATCGCCCACGCCGCCGGCCACGACATCAACTACATCGGCCTGGCCGGCGCGCTGCACGCCATCGGCGAACCCGGCGGCAAGCCGGTGCCGCCGCTCAATCTGATCGGCGACTTCGGCGGCGGCGGCATGCTGCTGGCCTTCGGCCTCGTCTGCGGCATGCTGGAGGCGTCGCGTTCCGGCAAGGGGCAGGTGGTGGACGCGGCGATGGTGGACGGCGCGGCGTCCTTGATGGCGATGTTCTTTTCGATGGCCGGCCGCGGCTTCAAGGACCAGCGCGGCTCGAACATGCTCGACGGCGGCGCCCACTTCTACAACACCTACGAAACCAAGGACGGCAAGTACGTCTGCGTCGGTTCCATCGAACCGCAGTTCTACGCCGAGCTGGTCGAGAAGGCCGGCGTCGATGCCGCCAAGTTCGACGCGCAGATGGACGCCGGCCAGTGGGACTCCTTCAAGGAAGAGCTCGCCGCGGTGTTCAAGGGCAAGACCAGGGACGAGTGGTGCCGCATCATGGAGGGCAGCGACGTCTGCTTCGCGCCGGTGCTGTCGATACTCGAAGCGCCCGACCATCCGCACAACCGCCAGCGCCAGACCTTCGTGGAGATCGACGGCGTCACCCAGCCGGCGCCGTCGCCGCGTTTCAGCCGTACGCAAGCGGAGATCGCCGGCGCCGCCCGCGCCCCCGGCGAAGACACCCGCAGCGTCTTGGCAGACCTCGGCCTGGCGCAAGGCGAGGTGAGCGCGCTGGAAGAACAGGGCGTGGTGCGTGCAGCCTGACTTCGTCGGTGGCGACCTTGCGCGGATGAGTCAAGTTGCCGCAGGCACCGCAGGCACCGGAGTTTTGCGCCCCTCGCCTCCCTGGCTGAAGGCGCTTAGGGTGGGTCGCCTCCCGAACCTCCCTGCAGACGCCTAAGCGCAGCCTCCAACTTCGCGACCCGCGCCTCTGCGCTTCGGCGACCTGCTGCTTCCCGTTCGGCGCGCGCCTCTGCGGCCCGACGCCGCCTCGCCTGGCGCACCCCAAACGCCACCTCTTCGTCGCGGTGGCGGATGTCCTCGCCAGACGCTGCGTCGCGGAAGCGGAGCAACTCGCCCTCCACGCGCAAGTCCAGCCCGAGCGCTTCGCTGCGGATCATCGCCAAACCGCGCTCCCGCACCTCGTCCAGCGGCTGGTACTTGCCGTCCACGAGCTTCAGCCCCTGCAACTGCGCCTCGCCACGCCGCCGGAAGAGGTCCCCCTTCGGATCGAACAGCCAGTACTCCGGCACTCCCATCCCGGCGTACTGGCGCCGCTTCTCGTCCAGGTCCCGGGACGCCGTGCCCGGCGACGCCACCTCCAGCACCCAGTCCGGCGGCTTGCCCTCCTTCCAGACCAGGTACGACGAACGGTTGTGGGTGCCCAGCCCGAACGCCACCAGGACGTCCGGCGCGATGCGGTGGTCGCGGCTGCCGCGCTGCGGATACACCAGAATGTCCGCCGCCACCAGCGCGTCCGGCCGCGCCGTCTCGATGTCGCCGGCGGCGTTCTGGATGGCCCGCCACTGCCACATGTTCTCGGCCATCGGTTTACCGTCCGAGCTCGGGTAGAACGCGTCGTCGTCCGGCGTGACCGTGGCGGCGGCCGGCGCGAGGGCTGCGGCCGCGGCGTCTGGGGGCGCTGGCATGGGGATGTCCTCCGTGCGGGCTCCTGGGCGCGGCGGCGGGCCGCGCCGGCAACGACAGTAGCATGGTTCCGCCTGCTCGACTTCCGCGCCGACGGGCGCGGACTCAAGGCGGCAGTCTGGGGCTTTGGCGCGGCCTCGCATGAACGACATCCGCCCGACTTCGCGTGCGAATTTCGCCACGCGGCTGTTAGCAACACCTTGACAAGTGCGTTGGCAGACCTCGGCCTGGCGCAAGGCGAGGTGAGCGCGCTGGAAGAACAGGGCGTGGTGCGTGCAGCCTGACTTCGTCGGTGGCGACCTTGCGCGGATGAGTCAAGTCGCCGCAGGCGCCGGAGTTTGCGCCCCTCGCCTCCCTGGCTGAAGGCGCTTAGAGCGGGTCGCCTCCCGAACCTCCCTGCAAACGCCGAAGCACAGCCTCCAACTTCGCGACCCGCGCCTCTGCGGCTCGACGCCGCCTCGCCTGGCGCGCTCCAAACGCCACCTCTTCGTCGCGGTGGCGGACGTCCTCGCCAGACGCTGCGTCGCGGAAGCGGAGCAACTCGCCCTCCACGCGCAAGTCCAGCCCGAGCACTTCGCTGCGGATCATCGCCAGACCGCACTCCCGCACCTCGTCCAGCGGCTGGTACTCGCCGTCCACCAGTTTCAGCCCCTGCAACTGCGCTTCGCCACGCCGCCGGAAGAGGTCCCCCTTCGGATCGAACAGCCAGTACTCCGGCACGCCCATCCCGGCGTACTGGCGCTGCTTCTCGTCCAGGTCCCGGGACGCCGTGCCCGGCGACGCCACCTCCAGCACCCAGTCCGGCGGCTTGCCCTCCTTCCAGACCAGGTACGACGAACGGTTGTGGGTGCCCAGCCCGAACGCCACCAGCACGTCCGGCGCGATGCGGTGGTCGCGGCTGCCGCGCTGCGGATACACCAGAATGTCCGCCGCCACCAGCGCGTCCGGCCGCGCCGTCTCGATGTCGCCGGCGGCGTTGTGGATGGCCCGCCACTGCCACATGTTCTCGGCCATCGGTTTACCGTCCGAACTCGGGTAGAACGCGTCGTCGTCCGGCGTGACCGTGGCGACGTCCGGCGCGAGGGCTGCGGCCGCGGCGTCTGGGGGCGCTGGCATGGGGATGTCCTCCGTGCGGGCTCCTGGGCACGGCGGCGGGCCGCGCCGGCAACGACAGTAGCATGGTTCCGCCTGCTCGACTTCCGCGCCGACGGGCGCGGACTCAAGGCGGCAGTCTGGGGCTTTGGCGCGGCCTCGCATGAACGACATCCGCCCGACTTCGCGTGCGAATTTCGCCACGCGGCTGTTAGCAACGCCTTGACAAGTGCTGGTGCGGTTCCCTGCGCGATCTGCGAAGCCTTACACCCCCAGCCGCTGGTGCATGATCGGGCTGGTCGTCGTGTACTGCAGATGCACCTTTTCGTCGGGATTCAGGCGCGCCTTGATGGCGAACGCGGCCAGCGCCGCTTCGTGGAAGCCGGAGAGGATCAGCTTCTTCTTGCCGGGATAGGTGGCGATGTCGCCGACGGCGTAGATGCCCGGGACGCTGGTCTCGAAGCGCTCGGTGTCCGTGGCGATCTGGTTCTTGTCGAGCGCCAGGCCCCAGTCGGCGATGGGGCCGAGCTTCGGCGACAGGCCGAAGAACACCAGCGCGTGATCGATGTCGAGCCAAGTGGTGGAACGGTCGGGGTGGCGCAGCTCCACGCCCTTCAACACGCCCTCGTCGGCACGGAAGCCAACGCAGTTGCCCACCATGAAGGAGATCTTCCCCTGCTCTTCCAGCCGGCGCATGCGCGCCACCGTGGCCGGCGCGGCGCGGAACTTGTCGCTGCGATGCACCAGAGTCAGCGCCTGCGCCGTCGCCGCCAGTTCCACGGCCCAGTCGAAAGCGGAGTCGCCGCCGCCAAGCACCAGCAGGCGCTTGTCCCGGTGGGCGTCCGGGTCGCGCACGCGATAGAACACCTGCCGGTCCACGAACGCGTCGATGCCGTCCACGCGCAGCGGCATCGGCTGAAACGAGCCGACGCCGCCAGCGATCACCACGGCGCCGGCGTCGAACGCGTCGCCAGCGCTGGTGGCGACGTGGAAGCGCCCGCCGTCAAGGGGTTCCACTTCGGTCACCTGCCGCTCCAGATGGAACTCGGCGGCAAACGGCTGGATTTGGCGCAGCAGTCGATCCACCAGTTGCTGGGCGTCGCAGACCGGAATGGCGGGAATGTCGTAGATGGGCTTGTCCGGGTACAGCTCGGCGCATTGGCCGCCCGGCGCTGGCATGGCGTCCACCAGGTGCGCCTTGAGACCCAAGAGGCCGAGCTCGAAGACCTGGAACAGGCCGCACGGGCCGGCCCCGACGATGACGACGTCCGTGCGAATGGTCAAGGGATGTCCTCCGGTTGGCGCTCGCCGCCGGCAGGACGGCCTGGCGAGCCAAGTTTTCGTTGCGATCAGCGAATGAAGCCGCGCTGGCGCAGCAGTTCGACGATGCGCCCGGCACAGGTTTCGACGTCCAAGACGTCCGTCTCCAGCACCAGATCCGGTTCCGGCGGCTGGTCGAACGCCGCGGTCACCCCGGGCAGGCTCGCCTCGCCCCGTTCCGCGGCGGCGTAGAGCCCGTCGTCGTCGCGCCGGCGCAGCACTTCCAAGGGAGCGGTGAGAAACACTTCCACGAAGCGACCCTCGCCGATCGTCTGCCGGGCGCGTTCGCGCACCGCCTCTTCCGGGGCTACGAAGGCGGTCAGGCAGATCAGCCCGGCGTCGTTCATCAAGCGGGCGGTTTCGGCGGCACGGCGGATGTTTTCCGACCGTTCGCGGGGCGAGAAGCCGAGGTCGCGGCTCATCCCCAGGCGAAAGCTCTGGCCGTCGAGCACCGTCGCCAGGTGGCCGGCGTCGAACAGCTTGCGCTCCACGGCTTGGGCGATCATGGTCTTGCCGACTTTGGCGAGACCGGTCAGCAACACCGTCGCCGGACGTTGGCCCAGCCGCTGCTCCCGTTCCCGGCCTTGCACGCGGCTCACGACGGCGTGCAGCTCGCCCCTCGGAGCTTCGTCCCACGGCGTGGCCACGGTGCCGTGGGGCGGCAGCGCCATGCCAGCGCCCAGCGTCGCGTTGCTGACGCGGTCGATGACGATCAGGCCGCCGAGATTCCGGTTGCGCTGGTACGGGTCGAAGACCACCGGTTGCGTCAGCGCCAGTTCGCCGCGGCCGATCTCGTTCAGTTCAAGGCGGCTGGCCGGCTCGTGGCGCAAGGTGTCGACGTCGACTCGATAGCGGATGGCAGCCACGCTTGCCGCCACTTGCCGGGTGCCCTGCTTGACCAGGTAGTGCTTGCCCGGGATCAGCGGCTCTTCGCCCATCCAGACCAGCATGGCGTCCAGGCGGTCGGCGACGAAGGGCAGTTCGTCCGTCGCGGTCAGCACGTCGCCGCGGCTGATGTCGAGGTCGTCCTGCAGCGTCAGCGTCACCGCCATCGGCGCGTAGGCCAGCGCCAGGTCGCCATCCATGGTGACGATGCGTTGCACCCGCGAGCGCTTGCCGGAGGGCAGAACCATCACCTCGTCGCCAGGCCGCACCGCACCGCCGACGATCGAGCCGCTGTAGCCGCGAAAGCCGGGGTCCGGGCGGTTCACCACCTGCACCGGAAAGCGGAAGTGCTCGGCGTCCTGGGCGGTCTGCACGTGCATGTTCTCCAGCAGATGCAGCAGCGTCGCGCCCTGGTACCAGGGCATGTTGGCGGACTTGTCGACGACGTTGTCGCCGTGCAGCGCGGAGATCGGAATGAAGTGCAGATCGTCCACCGAAAGCTGCGCGGCAAAGGCCGAGTAGTCGGCGCGAATGGCGTCGAACACGGCCTCCGAATAGCCCACGGCGTCCAGCTTGTTGACCGCGGCGATGAGGTGGCGGATGCCCAGCAGATTGGCGATGAACGTGTGCCGACGGGTTTGCGGCAGCACGCCGTTGTTGGCGTCGATGAGGATGACGGCGACATCGCAGTTGGAGGCGCCGGTGGCCATGTTGCGCGTGTACTGTTCGTGGCCGGGGGTGTCGGCGATGATGAACTTGCGCTTGGCGGTGCTGAAGTAGCGGTAGGCGACGTCGATGGTGATGCCCTGCTCGCGCTCGGCCTGCAGGCCGTCGACCAGGAGCGCGAGATCCATGCCGTCGCGCTGGGTGCCGGTGCTGCGGCTGTCGCGGCGGATGGCGTCCAGCTGATCCTCGTAGATCGTCTTGGAGTCGTGCAGCAGGCGTCCGATCAGCGTGCTCTTGCCGTCGTCGACGCTGCCGCAGGTGAGAAAGCGCAGAATCTGCTTGCGCTCCTGATGCTGCAGGTAGGCTTCGATGTCCAGGGCTTCGCCGGGCATCAGAAGTAGCCCTCGCGCTTCTTGCGCTCCATGGAACCGCTGGCGTCGTGGTCGATCAGGCGGCCTTGGCGCTCGGAGTGGCGGGCGACGAGCATCTCTTCGATGATCGCCGGCAACGTCGTGGCGCGCGACTCGATGGCGCCGGAGAGGGGGTAGCAGCCAAGCGTGCGAAAGCGCACCCAGCGCATCTCGGGGCGTTCGCCCGGGCGCAGCTGCATGCGTTCGTCGTCCACCATCAGCAGCAGCCCGTCGCGTTCCACGATGGGACGTTCGGCGGCGAAGTACAGCGGCACGATGTCGATCCGCTCCAGATAGACGTACTGCCAGACGTCCAGCTCGGTCCAGTTGGAGAGCGGAAAGACGCGCACTTCCTCGCCCTGGTCGATGTTGCCGTTGTAGAGATTCCACAGCTCGGGGCGCTGGCTCTTGGGCTCCCAGCGATGGTTGGAGTCGCGCACGGAAAACACCCGCTCCTTGGCGCGGGAGGCTTCCTCGTCCCGCCGCGCGCCGCCGAAGCAGGCGTCGAAGCGATGCCGGTCCAAGGCGTCCTTCAGCGCCTGGGTCTTCATGATGTCGGTGTACTTGCGGCTGCCGTAGGTGAACGGCGTGACGTTGGCTTCGCGGCCAGCCTCGTTGGTGTGGACGATCAGGTCGAGCGACAGCTGCCGGGCGATGCGGTCGCGAAAGGCGATCATGTCGCGGAACTTCCAGGTGGTGTCCACGTGCAGCAGCGGAAACGGCAGCGGGCCGGGATGGAACGCCTTGCGCGCCAGGTGCAGCAGCACGGAAGAGTCCTTGCCGATGGAGTACAGCAGCACCGGGCGCTCGAACTCGGCCGCCACCTCGCGGATGACGTGGATGCTCTCGGCTTCCAGGTGCTTCAGATGGGTGAGCGCGTATCCGGGCATCTCTCAAGGCCTGTTCGAGCGTTCTCGCTGGCTTGCGTCGGGCCGTTCCTTGTCGGCCAGGCGGCGAGTATTGTAGAAGGCAGCCTGGCGGCGTCTAGGTAGAAGTGGCTATATGCTTAATCGGCGACTTCGATCATCCCCAGTTCCGCCATGGACGCCTGCCGAAAGCCGGCCACCACCACGTGGTCGACCACCCGCACGTCGATTTCGTCGAGCACCTTGATCAGCCGCTCGGTGATCTCGCGGTCGTGCTCGCTGGGCTTGGGGTCGCCGGAAGGATGGTTGTGGTAGAAGATGACCGCGGCGGCATTGTGGTGCAGGGCGCGTTTGATCACCTCCCGCGGGTAGACGCTGGCGCGGTCCACCGAGCCGAAGAAGAGGTCCTCGACCGCGATGAAGTGCAGGCGCGTGTTCAGCAGCACCACGCCGAACACTTCGCGCCGACGATGCGCCAGGCGCAGGGACACGTAGCGGCGCACGGCGGCGGCGGTGGACAGCACCGGCTTGCTCTTCAGCTTGTCGAGTTCCGCCCGTTTCAGCAGCTCGCGGATGGCCATCAGCGCCGCAACCTTGGCATTGCCGAGGCCGGCGACCGAGGCCAGTTCCCTGGCGTCTTGGCTGAGCACGCCGCCCAAGCCGCCGAAACGCTTCAGCAGCGTGCGCGCCAGCGTGACGGCGTCGCGATTGCCGCTGCCGGTGCGCAGCACCAGCGCGATCAGTTCGGCTTCGCTCAAGCTGTGCGCCGCGCCCCTGAGCAGCCGTTCGCGCGGCCGGTCTTCCGGCGGCAGTTCCACCAGGCGGGCTACGTGGGCGAGATTGCTCAAGCGCGAACCCTCCGCCTGCTGGCGCAAGCGCTTGCGCTCCGCCCGTTGCGCGCTTGCTCGCCAGCGGCTTCTGCGGCAGCCCTGAACGCCGGCAGCGAGGGCGTCGAGATGCCGCGTTCAGGCCCTGTCCAGCAGCGCATGTGGTATGGTTGGCTACCGTTCTTCATGTGACGTTCGCGGTGAATCCTCCAAGCCCGACGACGCAGCCCGCCGCCAGCGCAGCGCGCATCCTACTTGGCATCAGCGGCGGCGTAGCAGCGTATAAAGCCATTCAACTTGTGCGACATTTGCGCTTCGTGGGTGCGGAAGTAACCCCTGTTTTGACGCACAGTGCCCAGCGCTTCGTCACGCCCACGGCCTTGCAGGCGGTGGCGGGACGCCGCCCGAGGCTCGACTTGTGGGATGCCGAGGCCGAAGCGTCGATGGGCCACATCGAACTGGCCCGCTGGGCGGATGCCGTGGTCGTCGCGCCGGCGACCGCCCATCTCGTCGCTCGCCTGGCGGCCGGGCTTGCCGACGACTTGCTCACCACCGCCTGTCTGGCGACGACGGCGCCCCTGTTCGTCGCCCCGGCCATGAACGCCAGGATGTGGCAGCATCCGGCGACGCAACGCAACGTCGAGCAGCTGCAGCGCGACGGCGCCACCATCGTCGGCCCCGGCGACGGCGAGCAGGCATGCGGCGAGTACGGCCCCGGGCGCATGGCGGAGCCCGCGGAAATCGCCGAAGTCGTGCTTGGCCGGATAGCCGTTCCCAAGTGCCTGGCGGGCGTCAACGTGCTGGTCACCGCCGGCCCCACCCGCGAGTTCCTGGATCCGGTTCGCTACATCAGCAACCGCAGCTCCGGTCGGCAGGGGTTCGCGCTGGCCAGCGCAGCGCGCGATGCCGGCGCGCAGGTGACGCTGGTCGCCGGCCCGGTGACCCTGCCGACGCCGATGAACGTCGAGCGCGTCGACGTCGTGACCGCCGCGCAAATGAAGGAAGCCGTCGCCAGGCGCGTCGGCGGCGCGGACGTCTTCATCTCCGTCGCCGCGGTGGCCGACTACCGCCCCAGCCACTGCGCGACGCAGAAGATGAAGAAGTCCGAGCACGACGAGCTGCGCCTGGCGCTGAAAGAGAACGACGACATCGTGGGCGCCATCGCCAACGCCCGGCCACGGCCGTTCGTCGTCGGTTTCGCCGCGGAAACCCACAACGCGCTCGCCTACGCCCGGGACAAGCGGCTGCGCAAGGACATGGACGCCATCGTCGTGAACGACGTCTCCGACGCCGCCATCGGCTTCGACAGCTTCGACAACGCGGTGACGCTGATCCACGACGAAGGCGAGATCGCCTTCGAGAAGACCACCAAGCGCGCCCTCGCCCACAAGCTGGTGCAGGAACTGGCATCGCTCTACCACCGGCGGAAGGCGGCGTGACGGCGACGAGCACCGGCAACCTGGACGTGCCCAGCGCGGAGATCTTCCGCGCCTACGACGTGCGCGGAGTGGTCGGCGACACCCTCACCGAGCACGGCGTCTATCTGATCGGGCGCGCCTTCGCCGCCGAAGCGCTGGCCGCTGGCCAACGCCGGGTGGCGGTTGGCGGCGACGGGCGCAACACCACCGCGTCGCTCCGCCAGGCGTTGCATCGTGGCTTGCGCACCGGCGGCATGCACGTCGTCGACATCGGCTGCGTGCCGACTCCGCTGCTCTACTACGCCACCCACGCGCTGGAGACCGGCGCCGGCGTGATGATCACCGGCTCGCACAACGCGCCGGAATACAACGGCTTGAAGATGGTGCTGCAAGGCGCGGCTTTGGCCGAAGAGCGCATCCTGGCGCTGCGCCAGCGAATCGAAGAGCAGCGCTTCAGCGTCGGCGAGGGCCGCGTCGAACGCGCCGATCTGAACGCCGACTACATCGACCGGATCGCCGCCGACAGCGACGTTCCGGCGCGTCTCAAGGTGGTGCTCGACTGCGGCAACGGCGCCGCCGGGGTGGTCGCGCCGCAAGCGCTCGAAAGGATGGGCTGCACCGTGGTGCCGCTGTATGCGGACGTCGACGGTTCGTTCCCCAACCATCATCCCGATCCCACCGAAGCCGCCAATCTCGAAGATCTGATCGCCGCCGTCGCGGCAGAGAATGCCGATGTCGGCCTTGCCTTCGACGGCGACGGCGACCGTCTGGGCGTCGTCGACGATCGCGGCGAAATCATCTGGCCGGAACGCACCATGATGCTCTTCAGCCAGGACGTCATCGCCCGCCATCCAGGCGCCACGGTGGTTTTCGACGTGAAGTGCAGCCGCAACCTGCCACGGCTGGTTCGGCAGCGGGGCGGCAGGCCCATCATGTGGAAGACCGGCCACTCGCACATCAAGGCGAAGATGCGCGCCAGCGGTGCCCTGTTCGGTGGGGAGTTCTCCGGCCACTTCTGCTTTGCCGACCGCTGGTACGGATTCGACGACGCGATCTACAGCGCGGCGCGCCTGGCGCAGATACTCGCAGCCGACGAACGCAGTTCCAGCGAGCTGTTCGCAACCTTCCCGCAGGCGCTGGCGACGCCGGAAATCAAGCTGCCCGCCACGGAAGGCGGCAAGTTCGATCTCGTCCGCCGCCTGGGCGACTGCCTTGCCGGCATGAGTGCCGACCTCGGCGCCGAAGTGAACCGCGTCGACGGCGTGCGCCTCGACCTGGCCGACGGCTGGGGCCTGGCGCGGGCCTCGAACACCAGCCCGATGATCGGCCTGCGCTTCGAGGCGGACGATCCAGCTGCCTTGAAGCGCGTGCAGGAGGTCTTCGACTCGGCACTGCAGGAAGTCCAAGCCGGCATTCGACTGCCGATGTCGGGCAGTGCCGACGGTCGAGACTGACGACCGGGCTTCGGCGTGGAGCGGGCGCTATGAATCGACTCGACCGAACCGCCAGCGTGCTGATCGAAGCGCTGCCCTACATCCGCGAGTTCCACGGCAGCACCATCGTCGTCAAGTACGGCGGCAGCGCCATGGTGGAAGACGCGCTCAAGCGCTCCTTCGCCCGGGACGTGGTGCTGATGAAGCTGGTCGGCATGAATCCCGTGGTGGTACACGGCGGCGGCCCGCAGATCGGCGAGCTGTTGCAGCGCTTGAACATTCCCACCCGCTTCGTCGATGGCATGCGCGTCACCGACCAGGCCACCATGGATGTCGTGCAAATGGTGCTCGGCGGCTTGGTGAACAAGGATATCGTGTCGCTGCTGAACACCGCCGGGGGACGCGCGGTGGGCGTCAGCGGCAAGGACGCGGACCTGATCCGCGCCCGCAAGCTGACGCTCAAGCGCCGCGACCACCTGCCGGAAGGGGCGTCGGAGATCATCGACATCGGCCATGTCGGCGAAGTGGAGCACGTCAATCGCGCGCTTCTCGACACGCTCGTGCGGCAGGACTTCATCCCGGTGATCGCTCCGGTGGGCGTCGGCGCCGATGGCGAGTCGTACAACATCAACGCCGACTTCGTCGCCGCCGCCGTCGCCGAGCGGCTGAATGCCGAGAAGCTGGTCTTGCTCACCAACACGCCCGGCATTCGCGACGCCGAGGGCAATACGCTGACGCGGCTGTCGAAGCAGGACGTGCAGCGGCTGGTCCGCTGCGGGGTGATCCGCGAGGGCATGCTGCCCAAGGTGGAGTGCGCGCTCGGCGCGATTGACGGCGGCGTCGGCAGCGCCCACATCATCGACGGCCGAGTGCCCCACGCGCTGCTGCTCGAAGTGCTCACCACCGGCGGCGTTGGCACCCTGCTTGCCGCCAAGGAGGCCGCGCCATGACTGCGCCGAACCCCCGCGAGCGCATTCTTCGGGCGTTCGCGCACATGCTGGAAAGCAGGCCCGGCGCCCGCATCACCACGGCTGCCTTGGCCGCGGAGCTTGGCGTCTCGGAAGCCGCGCTCTATCGCCACTTCCCCAGCAAGGCGAAGATGATCGACGGCTTGATCGAGTTCGCCGAGGAGACCATCTTCAGCCGCGTCGCGCGGATTCTCGACGAGCAGCCGACCGCCGCCGAGCGCTGCGGCGGCGTTCTCTGGCTGCTGCTGAAGTTCTGCGAAACCAATCCCGGCTTCGCGCGCCTGTTCGCCGGCGACGCCCTGCAAGGCGAAACCGACCGCTTGCGCCAGCGCACCCGGCAGTTCTACGACCGCATCGAAACCGAGCTTCGCCAGATCGTCCGCGAGCACGCCCTTCGCCGCGACACGGTAGCGCCGCTGAGCCCCAACGCCACCGCCAATCTGCTGCTCGCCTGCGCCGAGGGCCGCATCAACCAGTTCGTGCGCAGCGAGTTCAAGCTCCCGCCAACGCGGGACTGGCCGGAACAGTGGCGCGCGCTGGCAGACGCCTTGTTCTAGCCTTGCTTGACAGGCGAGGACCTCGGCCTCGCTAGCCCTCCAAGATGTACGTCGTCAGCGAAGGGATGCCGGCAGCCCAGGCAAGCGGCGGCAGTTGTCCTGGCGGGCACCAGATGTAGCCGAGGCGGTTGAGGCCGTCGAGCATGGCCACCCGATCGGCCGCCTCGGCGACGCCCGCGGCGGCAAGGGCGGCATCCAGCTCCCGTTCCGATGCCGTAGCGCCTGGTTGCGTTTGCAAGAGCCGCGCAACGGCGGCGGCCGGGGCAAGCAGGCCTTCGGCGCGCAATTCTCGATAGCGGGTCTGGTAGTAGTCGGCGACGCGAGGCGCGACGTCTGGCACGGTGGCGGCAACCAGAGCTGCCGTTATCGGCACCCCCAAGGCCGCATGTCGCTGCCAGATCGCGTCGCCCCATAGCTGGATGAAATAGGGGTAGCGTTGGCTGTGCTCGACGACGGCGTCCAAGGCGTCCGCCTCGATGGCCACGTCGTGTGCTGCCAGCGGCGTCGCCAGCGCTTCTCGAGCGGCCGCATCGTCCAGGCGACCGACGCCCATGAGGCCCTCGCCCAGTCGCGACCAGAACGAAGCATCCATCGCGCTCAAGCGATCCGGCAGCCCGGGCGTGCCCGCCAGCACGAGCAGGAACGCGGCATCCGCCCGCACTTGCTGACTGGCGTTGAGCAGCGCCGCGCCGACGTCCAAGGCCAGCGTATGCGCTTCGTCCAGCAGCACGGCAAGCGGTTTGCGGCGACAGCGAGCCAGGAGCGCCAGCACGAGGTCCTTGGGTGCCGCCTCGGACTGCCACTCGGCCGATGCCAGCGCGGCCACGCCGACCTTGCGCGGCAGCCACTTGGCAAGGCCACGCTTCGGTGTGAGGACGTCCACGAGCGCATTGCGATTGGGAATGCGTTGCGGGGTCAGAGCGACCACGTCCACCGATGCCTTGCGGCACGTCTCTCGGAACCAGTTGAGCAGCGCGGTTTTGCCGTTGCCGCGAGGCCCCAGCAGGACGACATCGTGCGGCGGCGACGAGCCCGCCTCGAGATCGCCAAGGCAACGCGACAAGACGCCCTGCTGCACTTCGCGCCCGGCAAGCGCCGGCGGCGCCGCGCCTGCACCCGGTCGGAAGACGTGTCGCACGGTCGTGGTCACGGTGTGGCCAGTATACGACGGCCACATCGAACGTCTCTCGGGCGGCGCTTCCTTCTGCCTTGCTGCCTTCGCTGCCTTCGCGAGCCGGCACGGCAGCCAGTGCCCGTGTAGCATAGCGGTTCAGCCGTCAAGGGTGCTTTGCCGATGCTGCAAGGGGAGAGCTGGGATCTGACCAGCGAGTATGCCGGCGCCGATGCGCCGGAAGTCGATGCCGACCTGGCGCGGCTGGCCGAGTTGATCGCGGAGATCGAGGACCGCAACCGAACGCTGGCGCCACTCCTGGGCAGCGCGCGGGAACTCTCGCTGGACGAAGCTGGCGATGCGGTTGCCGCCGCGCAAGCGATCTTCGGCCTTGGCGAAGAAGCGGGGCGCTTGGCCGGAGATCTCGGCACCTACGCGAGCTGCCGCTTGAGCGTGGACAGTCAAGACGCCGAAGCGCTGGCGCTGCAGGGCCGCCTGCAAGCCGTCGACACGAACTTGGCCAATGCGCGGGAGCCTCTGGCGCAGTTCCTGGATCTGATCCGCGACGACGTGCTGGAGGCGTTCCTGCAAGCCCCGGCCACCGCCGCTTCGGAGTTCAAGCTTCGGCACTCCCGCAAGCGCCGCTATGAACTGCTGCCGCTGGCCCAGGAAACCCTCGTCAACGGTCTCGCCCAGGATGGGCTGCATGCCTGGGGAAGGCTCTACGACCAGCTTTCGGGCACCATCTCCTGCACCGTCGAGGTCGATGGCGCGCCTCGGCGAATGGGCCTTGCGGCAGCCAGCGGCCTCATGCTGAAGGCCGACGCCGCCCTGCGCGAACGCGCTTGGCGGGCCATCAACGCCGCTTGGCGCGACCACGCCGAAACCTGCGCCGCAGCGATCAACGCCATCGCCGGTTGGCGTCTGGAGCTTTGCCGTCGGCGTTCCGGCAGCGCTCGAACGGTGCATTTCCTCCATTCGCCGCTGCACATGAACCGCATCGAGCGAGAGACCTTGGATGCCGTGCTCGGCACGGCCAAGGAAGCGAGGCCGTTGGCGCAGCGGGCGGCGCGACTGCAGGCCCGTGCCTACGGCAAGAGCCGCTACGGGCCTTGGGATCAGCGGGCGCCGGCGCCGGCGGCGGCAGGCGGCGAAAGGCCGATTCCCTACGCCGAAGCCTTGGACATCGTCGCCAGCGCCTACGCCGACGTGCATCCGCAGATGGGCGAGTTCGTGACGATGATGGCCGATCGGCGCTGGATCGAAGGCACCGTCGGCAGCCGCAAGCGGCCCGGCGCCTACTGCACGGGCTTTCGCAAGACCGACACGCCGCGGGTGTACATGACCTACTCCGGCGGCGACAGCGACGTCATCACCCTGGCCCATGAACTGGGACACGCCTTCCACTTCTGGATGCTGCGCGAGCAGCCCGACAGCCAGCGCAGCTACGGCATGGCCATTGCCGAGACCGCCAGCACGTTCGGCGAGAGCGTGGTTCGCCAGGCGCTGCTGGACGATGCGCAAACCCCACGGGCGCAACGCGACATCGTCTGGGAGGAAGCGAGCGCCGTCGCCACCTTCCTGCTGAACATCCCCACCCGCTTCGAGTTCGAGCGCAACCTCTACGAGGCGCGCGGCGAGAGGCCGCTGCGTCCGCAGGAACTCGAAGCGATGATGGGCAGCGCCTGGGAGCGCTGGTACGGCGACTGCCTGGCGGAACCGGACCCGTTGTTCTGGGCCAGCAAGCTGCACTTCTACATCTCGGATTTGAGCTTCTACAACTTCCCGTATCTGTTCGGCTATCTGTTCAGCCAGGGCGTCTACGCCTGCCGCGAGGACTGGGGCGACGAATTCTACCCCCGCTACTGCGACCTGCTGCGCGACACCGGGCGCTGCACCGCCGAGGAACTCGCCGCCAAGCACCTCGGCGTGGACTTGACGCGGCCGGACTTCTGGCAAGCCACGCTGGCCAGGCTCGAGGCGCGGATCGATGCGTTCGAGCATCTGGTCGAGCGCGTCGAGGCGGACGCGGACCGATGAACGTCGACAAGACCTGCCGCGCCGCGGCCGTCGTCTGGGCGCTGTCGTTGGCCTCGACGCCGATCTTTGCGAACGACGCCGGCCCCGGCACCGCAGAAGACTCCGCCGACTACCTGCCTGCCGAGCTGCGCGCCCGCGTGGAAGCGCTGAAGGCCGACATCGAGCGCGTGCCCAGCAACGGCGCCAACGCCAGGGCGAGAGCGCAGACGCTGTGGGCGTGGATCAACGCCTATGCGCTCGCCGGCCGCTACGTGCCGGTGAATGCGACCCAGGTGGCGTCCGGGGCGCTGGCGTATCCCGGCCGCGCCGGCCGCGTCGCTGGCCTGGACGCCGCCATTCGCGAACTGAAGCTGCTCGACGACCGGCCCGACGCGCTGGGCACGCTGGTGGCCGAGAGCGGGCCGTTCACGGTGCGCAGCTTCGCCACCATCCGCCAAACCTACACCGTCGGCGGCAAGGACATCGAACCGGGCGGCGGCTTCGTCGTCGCCCGCCACTTCATGACCGGCATGCGCTTGCAAGCCGACGACCCGACCGCTCGCAACTACGTGAGCATCGCCTCGTCGAATCCAAACGCGCGCTTCTCGAAGTCGTCGCTGCCGATGCGCGGCATGCACGGCGGCTTTCGCGCCCCGACCGAGATGCTGGAGTTCCGCAGCACCTCGGGACATCTGACCCGCGGCGACACCGTGACGATCACCTACGGCGACACCAGCGGCGGCAGCCCGGGCCTGCTGCTGCCGAGCTTCTCCAGCGACCGCCTGCCGCTGCCGCTGTACGTGCGCTTCGATGCCGACGGCCTGCCCGTCGGGCTGCCCATTCAGCCCATCGCCACCGTGGGGGGCGACGTCGCCGGCGTGCATGGCTTCGCGCCCACGGTGGTTGCCGCCGGCGAGCCGTTCTCGCTGACCGTGCGCGCCCAAGACCGCTTCTACAACCGCGCCAGCGGTGCCATTCCCGCGTGGCGAGTGAGCGTCGATGGCACGGTGCTTCGGGAAGTTCCCGCTGGCGAGGACGCCATTGCCATGCTGGACGGCCTCGCCTTCGACGAACCGGGCGTCTACCGCATCGCCATTCGCTCCGAAGACGGCGCCATCGCCGGCGCCGCCAATCCGGTGCTGGTGGAGAAGTCGCCGGAGCGGCGCATCTACTGGGGCGACACCCACGGCCACTCCGGCTTCGCCGAGGGCATCGGCTCGCCGCAGCGCTTCATGGAATGGGCCCGCCAGGACGCCCGGCTGGACTTCGTCTGCCACTCCGAACACGACATCTGGATGGACGACTTCGAGTGGAACGTGCTGATCGACAACGTCCGCCGCCACTCGAAGGAGGGGGAGTTCGTCGCCTTCCTCGGCTACGAGTGGACCGTCGCCAACTTCCAAGGCGGCCACCACAACGTGCTGTTTCGCACCGCTCCGGGCCGCCGCCGAATTGCCGCCCACGAGTTCGGCACGCTGTCGAGGCTGTACCAGGGGCTGCGCAGCCAGCATGATCCGAACGACGTGCTGGTGATTCCCCATGCCCACCAGGCCGGCGACTACCGCTTGAGCGATCCGACGCTGGAACCGTTGATCGAAATCATGTCGCAGCACGGCACCTTCGAGTGGTTCGGGCGCACCTATCTTCGCCACGGGCACCAGGTCGGCTTCATCGCCGCCAGCGACAACCACCTGGCGCAACCCGGCTACAGCGCCCCGCAAGGCGGTTCGCTCTCCCAGCGCGGCGGCCTCGCCGCGGTGCGCGCGGCCAGCGGTTCCCGGGACGCGCTCTTCGACGCCATGAAGCAGCGCGCCACCTACGCCACCACCGGCGACCGGATGATTCTCGACGTCGCCTTGAACGGCGTGCAGATGGGGCAGCGCGCGCCGTTCGCCGACAGCCGCAGCATCGTCGGACGGGTGGTGGGCACCGCACCCATCGACAGCATCGCCGTGGTCAAGAACGACGCCGTGCTGTGGCAGCGGGACTACCTCACGGAGCAGCAAGCGAAGTTCGGCGACGGCGACTATCTGCTGGCCTTCGAGTCCCCGGCGTCGCCGTTCCACCCTGGCGACAATCCACGCGGCTGGCGCTGGTGGCGGGGCGAGATCGACGTGGAAGGGGCGCGGGCGAGCGCGGCGGAAGGCGTCGCCTTCCACCACGTGGACAGCCAGACGGTGGACGTGACGGACGGCTCGAGCATCGCCTTCAGCACCTACACCCGGGGCGGCGCCAGCGCCATCAAGCTAGCTCTCGTCGATGTTCGCCGCACCGCCAAGCTGACTCTGCGCCTGCGGGAAGGACGCGAGTTCGGCGGCGGACCGCCGCGCTATCGCACCCACCAGACGACGCCCGCCCGGACGCTGGCGCTGGAACTGCGCAACTTGGCCGACGGCGCCCTGCGGGTCGACGTGCCGTTCGACGGCTATGTCGATTCCGTGACCTTGCGGCGCATTGCCAGCGACGGCGAGATGGACGTTTCCTTCCAACTCGAAGACCACGGCGACCGGCACGGCGACGTCTACTTCGTGCGCGTTCGGCAGGCGAACGACGCCCTGGCTTGGAGCAGCCCGATCTGGGTTGGCGGCCATCCCCCGCGTTGACCATCCACACGCGGCAGACGCGAAAACGACTCGAACTTGCACGGCACATCGACTATGGTTCGCGTCCCGTCGGCGGCCGATGCGCGTCTGCGCGTCTGTCTGCGGAAGACGTTGGACATCGCCCGCCGGCGTGGTCACAATGGCTGCTTAGCTCGGCTTGAGCACAGGAGAAGCGCTTGAACGTAATGGACTGGTGGTACGGGGCGATTGGCCCCTCGGCATGGGCGGCCGTCGCGTACACGCTGATCGTCACCCACATCACCATCGTTGCCGTGACCGTCTATCTGCATCGCCACAGCGCCCATCGGGCGCTGGACTTGAGCTCCGGCCTCAGCTTCTTCTTCCGCGCCTGGCTGTGGCTGACCACCGGCATGGTCACCAAGGAGTGGACGGCGGTTCACCGCAAGCACCACGCCACCACGGAAACCGTGGACGACCCGCACAGCCCGCAGGTTCACGGCCTGAAGGAGATCTTCTGGAAGGGCACCGAGTACTACCGCGCCGGCAGCACGCCGGAAACGCTTGCCAAGTACGGCAGGGGCACCCCGGACGACTGGTTTGAACGCAACGTCTTCACCGCCCATCCCTACCTGGGCATCGGCTTGATGGCGGTGGCCGACATCGCGCTCTTCGGCAGCGTCGGCATCCTGATCTGGGCCACGCAGATGCTGTGGATTCCGATTCTCGCCGCCGGCGTCATCAACGGCGTCTGCCACCACACCGGCTATCGCAACTTCGAGAGCCCCGACGTTTCCAAGAACCTGGTGCCCTGGGGCATCCTGATCGGCGGCGAGGAACTGCACAACAACCACCACACCTATCCCAACTCGGCGAAGCTGTCGGTGCGGCGCTGGGAGTTCGACATCGGCTGGATGTGGATACGCCTGTTCGCCGCCCTCGGATGGGCGAAACCCCGTTCCACCGGGCCGGTGGTGGCGAAAGTACACGGCAAGGCGCACATCGACATGGACACGGTGTGGGCGGCGCTCAACGACCGCTTCCGCATCATGGCGCACTACGCCGAGACGGTGGTGGCGCCGTTGGCGCAGCAGGAGCTGCGCCGCGCCGACGCCTCCGCGCGCCAGCTGCTCAAGCGCGCCAAGAGCGTCCTTTGCCGCGAGGAGATCATGGTCGGCGAACGCGACCGCCACGACATCAAGGCCATTCTCGAGTCCAGCCCGGTGCTGAAGACCATCTACGAGAAGCGCCTGGAACTGAACGCCGTCTGGGCCAAGCGCGGCGGCAACGGCGAAGACCTGCTGAAGGCGTTCAAGGACTGGTGCGCATCCGCCGAAAGCACCGGCATCCACGCCTTGGGCGAGTTCGTGCGCGAGCTGAAGTCCTACACGATGCCGCTGAGAGCCGCGACTTGAAGGGATGTAGCGCTCTCGCGACCGTCGCCAACGCTGAAGAGGCGGTTGGAAACCCGACGTTCGGATGAGTGGGAAAGCCTCGGTTCGGTCATCCTGTGGCCATTTGGGACGCGGCAGAGTCGAACTGCAAGGGCTTGGCCTGCTGCCAGACTCGCAAACCGTAGCTCCCCTCCACGAGTTGCCAGAGCGGGGCAAGGTGTGCCAAGATCTCTGTGTTATGGCATGGTGGTGAAACATGGCAACACCAATCCCCCAAGCCCGCGTGCGTCTAGGCCCGCAGGGTCGCTTCGTCGTGCCGGCCCCAATTCGCAAGGCGCTCGGCTTCCAGCCCAGCGACAGCCTCGTCGCCCGCGTCGAAGACGAGCGGCTGATCGTGGAAAAGAGCGACGTCGTCGAAGCGCGGCTTCGTGCCTATTTCAGCAAGTTCAAGGGCCGCAGCCTAGCCGACGAACTGATCGCGGAGCGACGCGAAGAGGCGCGGCGCGAGACGCCATGAGTGCGGTGCTGGACGCATCGGCGCTGCTCGCCTACTTGCAGCAAGAAGCTGGCGCGGAGATCGTCAAGGCAGCAATTGGCCGAGCGGTGATCTCCACCGTCAACTGGGCCGAGACCGTGCAGAAGACCTCGCCGACGACGGACGAAGCAGCGGAGCTCCGGCAGGGCCTGCAGTCGCTCGGTTTGGCCTTTCTGCCGCTGTCCGTCGAACAAGCGGAGACCGCTGGCAGACTACGGGAACAGACGGCCCGATTCGGTCTGTCCTTGGGCGACCGTGCGTGTCTGGCCGTGGGCATGGAGGACGGCCGCACTGTCTACACTGCCGATCGCGTTTGGCAGAAGCTGGGGCTCGATGTCGAAATCAGGACGATTCGGTAGCGGCCAGCTTGGGGCATCCATGGTCCGACGGTCGCCACGCTTGGACGAACGACACGGGGCACTCGCGTTGACCCCTCTTGCCGCCCGCTGCTACGGTATTGGCATGGAACGTGCTGCCAACCACCTGCCGCCCAACCGCAAGGCCAGCGAGCAGGAGCGTGCGTACTTCAAGCGGCTGGGTGAACTGGAAGAAACCGTGCCGAAGTTCGGCTCGCGACTGCCCCGGCAACTTGGCGAGGTGCTGGAGGAACTTGCAAGGCATCGAGCGCAGTGGCCTATGCACAACGCCAGCGACGACTTGGCCGAACATCTGGCCGAACGCGAGGCCATGATGAGGAAGGAGTGACAAGCATGGCGTACCAGCCAATTGTGGCCGAATCGGAGGTGAACGATGCTCTTGAACGTCTAGAGAGCATACTCGGAATTAAGGCAGAATTAGATGCAAGCGGCGTCGACGCTACAGCGGCGAAGAAGCGTGAGGTGACGGTGCCCCACGATAAGCATGGGTTTTGGGCTCGGCACGAGAATCGGTACGGTTATCGAAAGGCCGTGACGCTCGGCCTCATAGGCGTGGCTGCGGACACATGCACAATTGCTATTCGGAGCAAGGAAGATGGCAATCCTTGGCAGTTGGCTGGCCTATTCGTCAGTGATTCAGAAGGGAATAGATATATAACGCACTCGGGCCGGTTCGGCGGTAAAGGACACCACCACAAGTCATTCCGAGACCACACGGGGCCGGACGGCTGGATCGATGTGAACGTTGAAGGGGGCCAACGGGAACGTCTCCTAGTCTCCCAAATTGACGGTATCGATGACACCTCTATCCGGACGAACATCGGATCGTTCGTCCGAAGCGTAGCAAAGTACAAGGCAAAGTACAGGGAAGGAGGGGCCCCGCGGGAAGAAGAGACGCAAGGGCCGCAAAGTGCCATTGGAATGATCGATACTCCACTCAATACGATCCTCTACGGCCCTCCCGGCACAGGCAAGACGTACCTGGCCGCGCGACGTTGCGTGGAGATCTGCGATGGCCAGGCGCCGAAGGATGACGACAAGACCCGCGATCGCTACCAGCAACTTGTCGCCGACAAGCGGGTCGAGTTCATCACCTTCCACGAGTCCTACGGCTACGAAGAGTTCGTGGAGGGATTGCGTCCGGTGCCGAACGAAGACGGCGGCCCCGGTTTCCGATTGGAACCCGTGCCGGGCGTCCTCAAGGTCATCGCGGAACGTGCGAAGGAGCATCCCGAGAACGACTACGTTCTCGTCATTGACGAGATCAACCGCGCCAACGTCTCCAAGGTGATAGGCGAGCTGATCACGCTGCTCGAAGAAGACAAGCGCGAGGGGGCGCCCAACGAGGTCGCCGTGGCCCTGCCCCACTCCCGAGAGCGGTTCACGCTGCCCCCGAACCTGCACGTTCTCGGCACCATGAACACCGCGGATCGCTCCATCGCGCTCATCGACACGGCGTTGCGTCGCCGTTTCCGGTTCGAGGAGATGGCACCAGATCCGGAGCGGGTTGGCGACGAAGTCGAGGGCATCAATCTTCGGGACGTGCTGAAGGCGATCAACGATCGGCTGGAGTACCTGCTCGACCGCGACCATCTGATCGGCCATGCGTGGCTGATGAACGCGAGTACCAAGGCGGAGGTGGACGACATCATGCGGCGCAAGGTCATTCCGCTCATCGCGGAGTACTTCTACGACGACTGGCGCAAGGTCCGTGCCGTGCTTGGCGGCGCGGACGACTTCGTGCGCGGGGAACGGCTCGCGCCGCCGCCCGGCCTCGACGAAGAAGACGTGGACGAGCGCTTTCGCTGGACGGTGCGAGACGACTTCGCGCCGGATGCGTACCACCGGCTGGTCCACGGGCAGCCAGCACCGCTCGAAGCCGGTGCCTAGGCGTGCGCTTGGTCCTCGACACCAACGTCTTGGTCGCCGCGTTGCGCAGCCCAACGGGTGCGTCGGCGGCTCTGCTTGGCCGCGGTCTCGGCGGCGACTTCACGATCCTGCTCTCCGTGGCGTTGGTGTTAGAGTACGAGGCTGCGTGCAGCCAACCGGCGCAACGTGCGGCTTCCGGCCTGACCGGAGACGAGGTGAGGACGGTCGTCGCGGCGCTGTGTCGGGTTGGGGAGCCTGTGAACGTCTGGTTCCTGTGGCGTCCGCTGCTGCGTGATCCGGCGGACGAGATGGTGCTGGAAGCGGCAATCAATGGGCGGGCGGATGCGCTGGTGACGTTCAACCGACGAGATTTCGGCGACGAGCCGATGCGATTCGGCGTTGCGGTTCTGTCGCCGCAAGAAGCCTTGAAGAGGATGTAGGACATGAAGAAGCAAACCGCCACCTACTCGTTGCGGCTGCCGATGTCGTTGAAGACCGCCCTCGCGCAGATCAGCAAGGAGGACGGCATAAGCATCAACCAGTTCGTCACGACGGCAGTGGCGGAGAAGATCTGCGCGATGAAGACGGCCGAGTTCTTTGCGTCGAGGGCCGCCGAGGGCGATGTGCATGCGGCGCTGAGCATCCTGAACCGCGAAGGAGGGCAGACGCCCGAACCCTGTGATCGTATGGAGTAGCACCGTCAGGCGAAGGAGACGTGAAATGAGCGAGGTGCGAATCGAACCTGTCGACTCCGACGAAGACGTCAGGAGATGTGTCCATGAACTGCGAGACTTGATCGCCAAGGCTCCCAGATGTCGAGGACAACCGATCGGGTGAGTTGCGCTGCAAAGAAAAGCACCTGAGCGTCGTAATCGGAGAAGACGAGGGAGGGCCATTGGATTCGGTGCATACGCGATGGTGGCCGAGGCAGCTTCGCGGTGAACGTCAAGCCAGTCGAATCTGGGGTTCCGAGCGTCAAGGGCAGGTTTGTTCTCTTATACGACGACTGGCGGAGGGGTCAAAGCGGTGCTGGGAGGCGAAGACGACTTCGTGAAGGGAGAGGAGCTTGGCCGGCCGCCGGGCTTGGATGCGGACGAGGAGGAGCGCTTTCGCTGGACAGTGAACGACGAGTTCACGCTGGAGGCGTATCAGCAACTCGTCGAGCCAAGGAAGCCAAGGGGTCAGGGCCAGAACTCGCCGAACGACGGTGCCAACGACTAGGCGCGCAATGCGTGTGCTCGGGCCTGTCTGGGAGCCGGGTGGTCCTGCCCACCCCGAGCGGAAGAGCGAGATCGCTCTCGACAAACAACTTGCCGACCGGCTCTGCACCGCTGCCAAACGTGCAGCGAAGCGTCTCAAGCTCCCCGCCAAGGACGTGCTCGAACGAACCCTGGCCGGAGTCAAGGCCGGGAAAGTCGTAGGCATCGTTGCGCTGCCGGGCGCTACGCTCGAGATACTCCCCAAGATCGACGGCCCCGACGAGAAGGTTCGCGCATCGCTTCTGCACATGCTGTGCGTGGCGTGGAACTTGCGTGTGGCGGACGGCGAACTCGCCAGCCTCGGTCGCCAGCGCAGCGATCTCTTGGAGCTGCTCATCGGCCTGTTCGCCAATCGTCTGCTCGCCGCGGTGCGGCGGGGTCTGCCGCGTCGCTACGTGGGCCGGGAAGAAGACCTGCGGCTGCTGCGCGGCCGCCTGCGCATCGTCCGCCAGATTACCGCGCTCGCCGGCCGGCCGGACGTGCTGGCCTGCCGGTTCGACGAGCTCTCGGAGGACACGCCCCTGAACCGCGTGTTGAAGGCCGCGGTCGTCCGCCTCGCCCGCATCACGCGCTCCGCCGCCAACGCTCGGCTGCTGGCGGAGCTCCGCGCTCGGCTTGAGCCCGTCGCGGACTCTTCCGATCCTCTCAAAGAGCCGGTGCGTCTGGATCGCACCAACACCGCCTACCACGACCTGCACCAGCTGGCGCGTCTGTTCCTGAGCGGCGACTGGCAGAACACCGCGAGCGGCGAGTCGCTGGGCTTCTCGCTGTTGTTCCCGATGTGGAAGCTGTTCGAGGAGTTTATCGGCCGTTCCCTCCGCCGCGCGCTTGCGGCGCCTTGGCGCGTGGACTTGCAGGATAGGACCTGCAGCGCGTTGCTCGATGAGAGAGGCGATGGCCTGTTCCAGCTAAAGCCGGATGCCGTGATCCACGCGCCCAGCGGGCCGATCGTCGTGCTGGATACCAAGTGGAAGGAGCTCGTCCCTAGCGATAGGACGCGAAAGTTCGGTGTCGACCCAGGCGACGTCTACCAAATGCTCGCCTACGCGCAAGCGTATGGTGCCGAACGGCTGGTGCTGCTCTATCCGTGGCTGGAAGGGGTGGAAGGACTGGACAAGGGCGTGAATCGACAGTGGCGCATCGCCGGCACCAAGCGCCAACTGGACATCGCCGCTGTGGACGTCGGTGAACCACGCAACGTCGCGTGCGCGTTGCGCGAGATCGTCGGCGTGGCTTGACGTTGACGGCCTGCGGCCTACATCCGTGCCACGGTCTCTATGCCCAGCAGGTCAAGGCCTTCCTCCAGCACTTCGGCGCTGCGCTGGCACAGCAGCAGGCGCCCATCCCGCTGTCCCGCTGCCGCGGTCAGCACCGGACAGTTCTCGTAGAAGCGCGTGAAGGCGGTTGCCAAGTCGTACAGGTAGGCGCACAGGTGGTGGGGCATGGCCGTCGCCGCGGTCTGCTCCAGAGTTTCCTGAAAACGCGCCAGGCGCAGCGCCAGGGCGTGTTCCTCCGGTTCGGCCAGTGTCGGTGCGCCAGACAGACCCCGTGGGTCGACGTTGCCCTTGGCGAAAAGGCTTTGAATGCGGGCGTAGGCGTATTGCAGATACGGCGCCGTGTTGCCGTCGAAGGAAAGCATGGCCTGCCAGTCGAACACGTAGTCGCTGGTGCGGTTCTTGGAGAGGTCGGCGTATTTCACCGCGCCGATGCCCACCGCCCGGGCCACGTCGTCCATGTCCGGGGGCGCCAGCTGCGGGCTCTTGGCCTGCACCAGGCTGCGCGCCCGCTGCCGGGCTTCGTCGAGCAGCGTCAGCAGTCTGGCGCCGCCTCCTAGGCGGGTCTTGAACGGGCGTCCGTCGGCGCCGAGCATGGCCCCGAAGGGATGGTGTTCGAAGGATACGCCGGCGCCGTAGCCAGCCGCCTTGGCCAGCGCGAACAGCTGCCGGAAGTGCAGGGACTGGCGGGCATCGACGATGTAGAGCACGCGATCGGCGTCTAGGGTTTCGACGCGATGGCGCAGCGCCGCCAGGTCCGTCGAGTGGTACAGATAGCCGCCGTCGGATTTGCGCACGATCACCGGCTTCGCGCGGCCGTCCTTGCCCTTGAACTCGTCCAGAAAGACGCACAGGGCGCCGTCGGATTCGGTGAGCAGGCCCTTGGCGCGGAGGTCTTCGACGATGCCGTCCAGGTCGTCGTTGTAGGCGCTTTCGCCACGCACGTGTTCGGGCTTCAAGCCAACGCCCAAGGCGTCGTACACCGCTTGGCAGTGGGACATCGATAGGTCCACGTAGCGCCGCCAGCGGGCCAGGGCGTCGGCATCGCCTTGCTGCAAATCCACCACTGCCTGGCGAGCGCGGGCAGCGAAGGTCTCGTCGGTTTCGAAGCGGCTGCTGGCCTCGGTGTAGAAGCGCTCCAGGTCCGCCAGCTGTTCGGAATCCTCGCCGATGTCGTCCAGATGCGCCACCAGCCGCCCGAAGCCCGTGCCCCAGTCGCCAACGTGGTTCTGCCGCATCACCGTGCAGCCGAGGGCTTCGTGGACCCGGGCGATCGCATCGCCGATGATGGTGCTGCGCAGGTGGTGAACCTGCATCTCCTTGGCCAGATTGGGATGCGAGTAGTCGACGACCACGCGCTGGCGGGCCAAGGTTGGCTCGACCGGTGCCGCAAACGCCTCGGCCAGCAGCTCGTCGGCAACCGTCAGGCTGATGAAGCCGGGGCCGGTCACTTCGCAGCGTGCCGTCGCGTCCGCCAAGTTCGCGGCGTCGATCGCTTGCTGCGCCAATTCCCTCGGCGCCACGCCTAGGCGCTTGGCGGCGGCCATGGCGCCGTTGGCCTGGTAGTCGCCGAACTCGGGCCGCGTCGCCGGGCCGACGATGGCGGCGGAACCCGCAGCGCCTACTTCGGCGAAGGCGGCTTCAAGGCGTTCTGTGAACAGGCGCTTCAGATTCACGACGTGGCAGACGCTGATGCCAGCGGCAGTGGCCGCCTACTGATCGGTCGGCTCGACATCTTCCGCCTGCCAGCCGCGCGGGCCCTCCACGGCCACGAAGCTGACGGCCTGGCCGTCGTTCAGCTTGGCGCGCTTGCCGCGAGTGCCGCGGATGGAGCGGTGGTGAACGAATATCTCGTCGCCGTTGGCGCGAATGACGAAGCCGTAGCCCTTGCTGAGATCGAACCACTTGACGCTGCCGGTCTCGCGCTCGCGGTTGGAAGGGGCAGGTACGGCAGCTTGGCGACGCCGCTGGCCTTTTCGCTCGCGAGGCGCCGGCGCTTGCGCCGCGACGCGACGGTCGCAGCGCAGCACCGCCCACGACGTCAACAGGCTGCCGGCGGCAACCAGCACGAACAGCACGAGATACTGGCCCGGAAACGCCGTCGCGGCCAGCTGCGTCACGATGGCAGCGACCAGAACCGCGACCGCAACCGCGGCAAGGAGAGTCTTCATCGAACCTTGAGCGGCCCTTGGGATTTGCCCGGCATCATAACACTTGGGCGATCAGCTAAGGTGCCTCGCTGTCCGCATCCGCATTGGCGACGCCTCCGCCATTCGCTAGGCGGCGCACGGCTAGAATGGCAATCGGCGTCACCGGTGCGTTCGGCTGGCCGGCCACCGTATCGGTGTCCGTCAGCTCGATGCGCTCGGCAACGTCCTGGCCGCTCGTCACGCGACCGAACACGGTATAGCCGGGTTGCTCCGGCGCGGCATCCAAGTGCGGGTTGTCGACCATGTTGATGTAGAACTGCGAGTCTGCGGAGTCCGGGTCCGAGTGCCGCGCCATGGCCACCGTCCAGCGCAGATTGCGCTGGCCATTGGCGGATTCGTTGACCACGGTGCGCGGCGGCGGGCGGTAGTTCATGGCCGCGTCGTAGCCGCCCGCCTGGATCATGAAGCCGGGGATGACGCGATGGAACACCAGCCCTGGGTAGAAGCCGTCGTCCACCAGCTGGAGGAAGTTGGCAACGGTTTCCGGCGCCTGCTGCGGCCAGAGCTCGACGGTGATCGAGCCGACGCTGGTGACGATTTCCACGTTCGGCTGCCTGACGGCATCGCCGCTCTCTGCCGAGGCGGTGCCGAACACGCCGCAAGCCAGCGCGGCGCGGAAGGTTTGCTTGATGCTGCGCATTGGAAAAACTCCTTGTTCGGCTGCGGACGCTGAGTTGGTGGGTGACGACTTGGCGATGCCTAAGGCGACGCGCAGATTTGCAGATAGCGTTTGACGGTGGCTGCCAGGCCGAGTTCCAACGCGTCGGCGATCAGCGCCTGGCCGATGGACACCTCGGCGATGCCGCCGACGGCCAGCAAGCGCGCCAGATTGTGCAGGTCCAGATCGTGTCCGGCGTTGACGCCAAGTCCCAGTTCGCCAGCGTAGCGGGCCGCGTCTCGATAGCTCGTCCAGCACGCGTTCGTTTCGCGGTCGTCCAGGCCGCGCTGATGCGCCAGCTGGGCGTAGGGGCCGGTGTAGAGCTCGACACGGTCGGCGCCGACTTCCTTGGCGTGTTCGATCTGCTTCGCCAGCGGATCCATGAACAGGCTCACCCGCACGCCGAGCGACCGATAGCGAGCGATCGACCGCGCCACCCGCGCCCGCGTGGCGGCGTCGGTCAAGTCCCAGCCGTGATCCGAGGTCAGCTGATCGTCGGCATCCGGCACCAGCGTGCATTGCTGCGGGCGGACGCTGTCGATCAGCGAGTCGAAGCCGGGATAGTCGCCGCTGGCAGCGGCGTGGGGGTTGCCTTCGATGTTGAACTCCGCGTCCGGGAATCCGTCCAGCAGCTCTTTCAGGGCATGAACGTCATCGGCGCGGACGTGCCGGCCGTCGGGTCGAGGATGCACCGTGATGCCGTTGGCGCCGGCGTCGAGCGCCGTTCGCGAACAGGCGACGACGTCCGGGCGCGAACCGCCGCGGGCATTGCGCAGCCAAGCCACCTTGTTGACGTTGACCGACAGCGCCGTCACGTCGCGCCG
This sequence comes from Candidatus Azotimanducaceae bacterium, assembly GCA_965199875.1. Lineage (GTDB taxonomy): Bacteria > Pseudomonadota > Gammaproteobacteria > Pseudomonadales > Azotimanducaceae > VXYL01. The sequence goes on from OZ241346.1 coordinate 3,535,549, forward strand.
CCGCTTCCCGCATTGGCCGCGTCTGCCGCCTCGACCGGCTCGCCGTCAAGTTCGCGCCCGCTCGGCAGGCTCGGCATCTGCCCCGTCGCCGCCAAGTACCAGAAGCTGCCGAGCACCAGCAGGATGGGCATGGCGAAACCGGAAGCGAACTTGTAGATCACCCACGCCTCCTCGCTGAACTGGTACGCGACGTACAGATTGGCGAAACCAGCCGCCGCCATCGCGCCGGCCCAACCCCAGGACAGTGCCCGCCAGGCGCGCTCCGGCAAAACCAGCGTCTTGCCCAGCGCCCGCTGCACGTAGTTGCCCTTGCCCACGAAGCGGCTGCCAGCGAGGGCGACGGCCATCAGCCAGCAGACGATGCTCGGCTTCCACTGGATGAACAGCGGATCGCGGAAGGCCAGCGTCATCGTTCCAAACAGCAGCGCCCCCCAGAACACCAGCCACATCTGCCCGCCGACGGGCTGCCGCCTGAGCTTGAGAAACGCCACTTGCCCTGCGGCGGCAACCATCAAGGCGACGGTGGCCATATAGATGTCGGTGGCCAGGTAGACCCCGAAGAAGGCGAAGACGGGCAGAAGGTCGAACAGTTGCTTCATTGCTGGGCAGGCGTGCGGTTCCAAGGGCAGCCGTCTATGTTAACGGTTGTGCCGGCGTTGGTTCGACTTCCGCGCATGAATTTCCAACCGGCGTGACACCCGGTTCACGATGCAAAGGATGGCGGTCGCGCATCCGCTTCGCCTCGTCCCGCTCGGTCCTACTGGTTTGGCTTGCTGTCCATCCTCCTCCGTTGTTCATGGCGCATCCAGTCCTGCATGTAGCCGTGGAACGATGGGATGCCAAAGGAGAGTTCCGAGCGGGCGTTCCTGGTGAGCACGCCATGTTCGATGGCCTCCCGCACCACCCTGGCACCGTCGAACGAGGCTTCGTCGAGAGCCTTGGTCGTTGCGTCGATGTCCAGGATGTCGCCGCCCCGCTTGGCCATCGCGCCGATCACCGTCAGCATGGCCCTGCTGTTGGACATGAGCCGCAAGCGCCCTTCGTAGTACGCCACCCTCGCCTCGTCGCCCATGGCAAGGGCCTGGGCCAACGGCGCTCCTTCGGCCAGGCAGCCATGATGCGAAATCGCTTCGCAGGCGCCGGCCAAATAGCCGTGGACGTGCTGCGGAAATCCCATGGACGCTTGCGCCAGCTCCTTCGCGCAGAGCTCCGGGACTTCATGCCCCAGCGCCAGCAGGCCGTCGTAGACCGCCTCGAACGTCTCCTCGGGCGCCAACGGCCCAAGGTTGAACTCCTCGGCCACCCTTGAGATGCCAGCTGCGCCCTCTGGACTCGAGAGCACTTCCGGCGTGTGCTGCAAGCCGATGCCAAGCACCATCATCGGACAGTCCGGCACCCCTTGGTGCAGCACGCGCAATGCGCCCATGCCCGCCGCCGACACGGTTTGCAGTTCGTCGATGGTGACGACGAGCGCCTTGCCGTGCCAAGCGCCAGCGGCCACGGATTCGCTCAGCAGCTCCGCCAAGTCGTGGGTCTTGCGCACGCGGTCCAGCGAGACTTTGGCCTTCGCAATGCCTATCCCTCCGCCGAGGGCTGTTGCTTTCGCGTCCAGGTCGGCAACCTTCCGGCCGGCGGACTCGCTGCCGAGCGCCCGCATGATCGCCATGAAGACGACGACGTCGTCCGCTGCCAGCGTGCCGGGCAACATGCTCTTCCAGAAGACCCTTCGAGGGCCTTCGCGCTTGGTCGCGTCGCGGGCGAACTTGAGCCCCAGATGCGTCTTGCCGACCCCTTGCACGCCCGTGACGAGGGACAAGCCAGCCTCCGCGCTGGCACTGGCGCACAGCGCATCCAAGCGCCGATTCAGCGCCGCCAGTTCCACGCTTCGACCGGCGAAGTGCGGCGGCGCGTCGCGTTGCGTGCCCAGTTCCCTGTGCTGGCCGGAAGCGCCCATGCCATTGGAGTATACGCACTTGCGCCGCGGGGCCGCCGGCTGCGGCGCCGCTGCGCACGTCGTCGAGCAACTCGTGGCCGCTCCGACAAGGCGTGTACGGCTAACGCCCGTGACTACCCGCTTGACGGCTCGCCACGGCCTTGCGCCGCTTCCGGCAAGTCGTTGCCGACTCGCTCGAAGTGCAGGATCGCGCCTGTCTCCGCGTCGAACAGGTAGGCGTGCCTGCCGTCCGGGCTGGCCAGCAGTTCGCTCGGCGACGGGAACTTGGGAACGTGGTTGTTGAAGCGGTCGGGGCGCCAGTTGGCGAGGTAGTCGGCAGCCCGCGGCCTCGCTTCTTCGGCTTCGCCGCGCAGCGCCACCACGAAGGCGGAGTTGCGGCAGAAGGCGTCCAGCGCCTTGCCGTCGGCCCGGGCCGAGGCGAGCTCGCATGAGCCGCCGAGCATGGCGTTGCTGAAAGACCACAGCGTCTCCACGTGCTCGAACTCCGTTGGCGTGGTTCGCCTGAACACATCCGCGTCGCCCCCGCGGGTGACGGCGAACAGGAAGCGGTCCTCGCCGCCGATGGCGATGGTGGTTGTCGTGTTGTACAGCCAGATGTCGGCCTGCTCTCCCGGCGTCAACGCGCCGTTATCTGCGTTGATGGCGAAGATGCGCAGCGTGTCTCCCTCGGCGGCGTAGAGGTAGCCGTCCTTGGTGAGCACCGCGCCCGAGATCGCTTGCTCTGGTGTGTATTGCGTCGTTTCGCTCGGCAACCTGCCGTCGTCGCCCAAGTCGAGCAGGGCGATGTCGCCATCGCGCTCGAAATACACGAACGAACTCGTCGCGTGCAGCAACGCCCAGTCGACGTCGTCGCAAGCGGAGGACTCGTCCACCGCCAGAATCTCGCCATCGTCTTGCAGAACTAGGCGCGAGTCGTCTGCCGGAGCAAGCCGCCGCCATGCGCAGTCCTGGAGGTTGACGTACAGCTTTTCTCGGCGCGGATCCCAAAGCAGCGCGTTCGCGTCCGTCAGCGGAACGCCGTCCAGCTGGGCGATCGGCGTTCCGCTGGGCGTCAGCGCACCGCTGTTCGCGTCCCGCTGAAGCACGTGCAGACCGTTCGGCGACGCCATGTACAGCGCTTCGCCGCGATCCTCGAAAGCCATCTTGAGGGTTGGGCTGGACACGTTGCCGAGTTCCAGCGCGTCTGCCTTCAAGGTGCCCGCATAGCGCAGCCAAGTCGGCGCTTCGGTTTCCTGCCAGCGCAGCTTCAGCTCGGACGTCCCTTGCAGGCTCAAGAGCCCCAGCCGAACGAGGTAGCGCTGGCCCTCCACGGCGCTGAACTGCACTTCGGCAAGGTCCCACGGCGCGTCGGGCGAACGCCAGTTGCCGACGCTCTTCGCCAGCAGCTGCAAGCCGCCATCGCCGTCCGGGAGGTACACGGCAAGGGTCGCCGTGTGGCCGTCCTCGATCCAGAACCGCATCCAGCCGGCGGACGTGGGCGTGATCTCCCACCACAGCGACGAACGGCCCAGCGCGCCGGTTCGCTCGCCCTGCTCGACGGTGCCGTAGATGGCCAGGACCGTTGAAGATCCGCTCGACTCGGCGATGGTTGCTGCCGTGGCGATGTCGTCGTTTGCCGGAGTCTGCCCCCACGCCACGCTGGCACCGCCACCGGTAAACTCGATCGAGTCTGGTTCGCCAAGGTCGTAGCCCACGGAAATCCAGTAGCGCGTTCCCTCGACGGCGTCGAACGTCAGCTCGCGCAACGCCCGGTCGCCAACCGCCACGGGCCGCAGTGCTGCGAGGGTGGTTGTCGCCGACTCGTTCTCCAGACCATCGGCGGCGAAGACGGCCAGGCGCAGCCGATTGCCGAGCCGCCAAGTGAACCGGCCGGACGACGGCGCCTGCCAAACCCACCAGCGGGTCCTCACTCCGGACTGGACCGGCTCGTCCGGCTCGACGCTTTCGCCAGTGGACAGCCAGTGCGTGCCTTCTTCTCCTTCCAGCGCTTCCGCGTTGGCGAAGTCGTTGTTGTTGCCAACGACGCTTCCGCTCTGGTTCTTCCACTGAAGCGTGAAACGGCGCCCGGCCTCGAATGCGTCTTCGGCCGCCACCGCGAAGTGATAGGACACGCCGGCCTTGACGGGCACCAGCGCCGAGTCGATCTTGCCCCCCGAGACGAGTCGCAAGGACGCGACCTCGTCGCCCACGAAAACCAGCACGAAGGCGCCGTCGGCGGAGATTCGCCAGTAGCCGTCTTCGGGCGCGCTCCAGCGGTACCACACCGTCGCCGCCAAGGCGCCCACGCGCTCTCCGGGTTCCAAGGTCGCGCCGAAGTTGCTGCCGGAGATTTCGCCCTCTGCACCCTCGAGCGCCGTAGCGGTCGCGAAGTCGTCGTTGTCGGGCCGCGGGCCCTGGGCCCAGTGCAGCGTTGCGGCGCCGACACCCTGGGCGGCAGCCGTCAATTCGCCGCCGCCGGCAACGCTGACGCGAATGCGGTAGGCCACGCCTTCCTCGGCAAAGATCGAACCTCCCCACTTGCGGGAAATCAGAGGCTCCAGCCCGGCAACGTGGTCGCCAACGAACACGTCGAGATACGCCGTTCCGCCGCCGCTGGCCTCGTTCCTGTAGATGCCGAAACGGGTCGGAGCAGAGGCCGGCGCCGTCCACTCGTACCACAGCGAGCCCATCGGTCGGGACCTTGCCCCCCGGTACGGAGGCTCTCCAGGTTCGAAAGTGGCTTGCTGCAAGTCGAGTTCGACGCTGCCGCCGCCGGCGTCCAAGGTGGCGGCGTCGGCGAAGTCGTCGTTCGCCGGCGGCGTCGCCTTGGCAGGCGGGTCCGCAGCGCCGGCGTCGGCTCCCGGCAGGGCAACGGACGCGACGGCCGGCCGGGCGTTCCAGCTGTTGGCATTGAAATAGAGCCGCGCCGGCTGGTCGCCCAGATCGACGAAGTCCAGCACCACTTGCTGCTGCTCGCCAACGCCGATTTCGCCAAGTTCCACGCCGGACACGTAGCCTGTCGTTGGGCGCACCACGCCGTCCTCGCTCTCGACGTCGCGGACGTTGATGGAAGAGTTGCACCATTCGCCGCTGGCGTACTGGCACGTCGCGTACAGGCGAACGCCGGCGGCGACGTAGGAGTCCGTGGTCACCGTCAGCGCCACTTCGTGGCCGCGCACTTCGTCGACGGCGATGCGCAGACTCGGCGTGGATTCGCCGCGGACGACCTGCCAGGCAACGCCCACTCGCGGCGCTGCGGTGTAGATGCGGCGGGGCACCGCCTTGATGCGGTAGGTTCCTGGCGACGGATTCCTGACGATGATCCACTCCACGTTGTCGACACGCGACAACGAGGCGTGTTCGCCGCAGGCGGCTTCCAGACAGTCGCCGTCCTTGTCCAGATAGAGATCGAGGTCGTTCAGCACGGCGCTGCCAATGGTGTCCGCTGGCGGTTCGTCCCAAGCCATCACCACGTCGAGACGGGCCGCCCCTTCGGGCACGGTGATTTCCCGATATCCGTAGCTGCCCTCGTCCATCGACGCGCTGGCAGCGCCGCTGGTCCAGCCGTCCGGCGCATCCCTTTGCAGCACGCTGGTGCGCGCGGACACCTTGCCGAGGCCGTAGCGCGCCTGCAATGCTCCTGGCCCGCCGCTGTTGCTGGCCGGAAACGCGCTCGCGGCGTCCAGCCAGGCGTCGACTTTGATCGCAGCCGCCATCAGCCGCGCCCGGGCCAGCGCCGGATGCTCCCGGTGTTCGGGTACGGCGTCCATCAGCAGAGCCGCAACGCCGGCAGTGGCCGGAGAAGCCATGCTCGTGCCGCTGAAGCTGACGTAGTTGCCCCGGCTGCCGTTTCCCTGGGCGGAGTAGACGTCGACTCCGATGGCAACCACATGCGGTATCAGACGGCCGTCGAAGGTGGGTCCTCGGCTGCTGAAGCCTGCCACCTCGCCGCTGTCGACCGTTGCGCCAACCGACAAGGAGTTCTTGGCCGCTGCGTAGTCCGAGAAGCTGTACTCGCCGGAGTTCGAGTTGGCGACGACGTAGAGCTGGCGGTGCGCCCACGCCACCGCGTCGAGTTTGCGCTCGTCGTAGCTGCGCCCCCGCCAGTATCGGCTGTCGAGGGCGAGGCTCATGTTGACGATCAGCGGTTTGACTTCGGCGACTCCCGAACCTGCGGCCGCGCATGCGGACGGCCTGGCAAGCCAGTCCATGCCCCGGGCGATGTCGGCGCCCGAGCCGAAGCCGAAACGGCTGAGCACCTTGGCGAAACGAACGTGCGCCACCGCCGGCGCCATCCCGGCGTAGCGCGCTTCCACGAAGCCGTTGCCGACCATGGTGCCCGTGACGTGCGTGCCGTGCCCGTTTTCGTCCATCCAGAGGTCGGCGTCTTCGGAAGCGTCATGGATGAAGTTGGCCGCGCAGATGCTCTGGCGATGCGTGGCGATGTCCAGATGGTTGGCGTTCAGGCCGCTGTCCATGACGGCGATGGGAACCGAACCGCCGCCGGTGCCGGCGAAGAGTCCGGCGGTACCGTCGTGAACGCGCACGGCATCCGCGCCAAGGCCGGGGACCGCGGTGTCGTGCGCAGCCTGGTACGCGCCCAGGGGCTCTACCGCCAGCGTGAAGTCGGCGGCGATGATGGCGTCCAGGCTGCTGGCATCGACGTTGGCCGTGTAGGCCCGGGTATCCGGGTCGAAGCGCCCGACCACGGCGCCGAGCGCCCGCAGCGCTTGGCCGAAGCGCCCATCGGGGTCGCCCGCCATCAGCGTGACGAACACCGAATGCCGTTCGTAGGGGCGGCTTTGCACTTCTTGCAGAAACTCGCCAGCCACCTTGCGCGGCGGCGGCATGACGCCAACGCCGTCCACCGCCTCCAAATCCAGCAAGGCGTTCAGCCGCGCCTCGCTGGTGGGCAGCTGGACGCGCACCAGGCGTCCGGCGCTGCCGAGCACGGCGATTCGGTGCGCACCGCTGCCCGGCAGATCGCCGACGTCGGCGCCGTCCGCCAAACGCAGCCAGCCGAACACCCGGTCGCGCTGCGACTGCGCAACTTGCTGTGCCTGCCGGTGCGCGATGGCAGCGGCATCCGCTTGCGGAAACAGCCAGCGCAGGTCGTCCGCGGCATCCGACGTCCTGGCCGGCGTGGTGCGGGGCTGGTAGGCGGCTTTGTCCAGCGCCACCGGTGCGCTGGCGAAGGCAAATCCGTCCGGCGGCACGGGGCGAGGCGAAGGATAGGGCATGCTGGCGGCAGCGACGGCGGGCGCGGCCTGCACGCGCACGGGCCGTATCTCGCCTTCGCTCTCGTCGTTGATGCGCCGTTGCGCTTGCGTGGCGATCGGCCGCTCGTCGGCGGCGCTTGGCGTTGCTGCGAAAGATCCGCCGGGAGCGGAACGCGGGTTCGGCGGCGCGTCGTTCTGCGGGCGGGACCAAGGGTCGGTAGCGACCAACACCACGATCAACGACACGGCAATCGCCAGCCCGAGCACTGCGCCGGTGCTTCCTCTGCTGTGCATCGCTTACCTCCCTTGTGCGCGTCCGTCTCGGACGCACTCTAGTGGTTCGATTTCGATTCGACTGCTCGCTCGCAGCCGCTAGATCGCGCCGGCGGTTCTAAGCGCCGCGATGTCGTCCTCGTCGTAGCCAGCTTCGACAAGCACTTCGTCGGTGTGTTCGCCAAGCTCCGGCGTTGCGCGGCGCACCTTGAACGGCGTCGCGGAGAGCTTGATGGGCTGGGCCACCAGCTCGATGTCGCCGAGCTTGCCATGCCGTGCCGGAGCAGCCATCTGCAAGTGCCGCACCTGGGGATCCGCGAAGACTTCGTCGATGGAATAGATGTAGCCCGCCGGGACGCCCGCTTCGTTGAAGGCCGCGATCCACTCCTCGCTGCTGCGCGTGCGCGTGATCGCCTCGATTTCGGCGTTCATGGCATCGCGGTTGACGGAACGCTGCCGGGGCGTGGCGTAGCGCTCGTCCGCAAGCCAGTCCTCGCGCTGCATCACCGCGCAGAAGCGCTTGTAGATGGCGTCGCCGGTGGCGGCGATGTTGATGTGTCCGTCGCTGGTGGCGAAGACGCCGGTTGGAATGCCGGTGGGATGGTTGTTGCCGGCCTGCTGCGGCACGTCCTGGTGCAGCAGCCAGCGTTCCGCCTGGAAGTCGAGCATGGCGATCTGCGCCTCGAGCAGCGACGTTCGCACCCACTGGCCTTCGCCGGTTTGCGTTCGCCCCAAGAGCGCGGTCATGATGCCGAGCGCCGCGAAGAGGCCGGCGGAGAGATCGGCAACCGGAATGCCGGCGCGCACCGGCCCTTGCCCGGGCAGGCCGGTGACGGACATCAGGCCGCCCATGCCCTGGGCCACTTGGTCGAAACCGGGCAGATTGCCGTAGGGTCCGTCCTGGCCGAAGCCGGAGACGCTGGCGTAGACGATGCCCGGGTTGACGGCCTTGACGGTTTCGTAGTCGATGCCCAGGCGGTGCTTGACGTCCGGGCGGTAGTTCTCGACGACCACGTCGGCGGTTTCGGCCAGGCGCATGAACACGTCGCGGCCAGCCTCGGCCTTCAGGTTCAGCGTCAGACTGCGCTTGTTGCGGTGCAGGTTCTGGAAGTCCGGGCCGTGCCGGGCATCGCCCATCTGCCCGTCGCCGCTGCCGGGCTGTTCGATCTTGACGACATCCGCGCCCCAGTCCGCCAGTTGCCGAACGCAGGTGGGGCCGGCGCGAACCCGGGTGAGGTCCAGCACTCTGATGTGGGCCAACGGCAGTGGCATGGCTTCTCCTTGAACAGGGGGCCCACAACCAGCCCATGGCCAACTCTGGGGTTCCTGCACGGAAACAACATGGTACTTGATTAGGCGTTGCGGCGAGCGTGTGCCGTGCGCTGCTGCGAGGGACGCGGCTGGCGGCTTACACGAGCGTGCGCAGAAACGCGACGGCAGGCGTGGCGCGGATGCCTTCCGGAGTGCGATAGTCGCGCTTGCCGGCGAGCGCGATCTGCACCGCCTCGGCATTCGGAAAACGCGCCTTCAAGTAGCGCAACGGGCGGTCGATGTCGCGGTCGCGGAGCTTGCACTCGACGAACAGGACGGGCTGCTGTCCTTCCATCACCACGAAGTCCACCTCGCGCCGGTCCACGTCGCGGAAGAAGCGCAGTTCGGCATCGCGGCCTTCGACATCCTGCCGGAAGTGGACCCACTTCATCAGATGGCAGGCCACTAGATTCTCGAAGCGCGCGCCCGGGTCGCGCACCACCGACCAATCGAAGTGGTAGTGCTTGCGTTCCTGCTTCACCGCGCGGATGCGCGGCGCGCCGAAGGGCGGGACGCGGAACAACGCGAACAGCCGTTCCAAGGCGTCGAGCCACGCGGCGGCCGTCTTGTGCGCGATCTGCAAGTCCTCGCGCAGCGCATTGACGGAGAGCGGCGAACCCACCAGGTCCGGCAGACGCAGCATCATCTCCTCCAGCCTGCTCAAGTCCTGGATGCGCGCCAGCGAGCGCACTTCCTCTTCCAACAGCCTCCCACGGTACTCGCGGGACCAGCGGCGCGCCTGGGTCTCGTCGCCGCCGAGAAACGGCTCGGGAAAACCGCCGAGACGCAGCAGCTGCGCCAGTCCATCGTCATCCTCGATGCCCGCCTCGGCAACCGAGAAAGGGTGCAGACGCAGCAAGTGGTAGCGGCCTTGCAGCGAGTCGCCGCCGGCGCCGAACAGCTCCAAGCGGCCGCTGCCGGTCACCAGAATGCGCTGGCGCGATGCCGATGTGCCTGCGGGCAGCGCACCGGCGTCGTCGTAGATGTCCTTCAGGAAGCCTCGCCAACGACTGTACTTGTGAATCTCGTCGAAGACCCAGAGCTCCGCCGCGGGCAGTTCGCGACGCAAGATGCGCTCCCGGTGCGCGGCGATGTCCCAGCTCAGATAGCCGTCCTCGGCACCGGGCAATCCGCGCGTCAGCGTGGTCTTGCCAACCTGCCGCGGCCCCGACACGAACACCATCTTGCGCGCCAGGTCCTTGACGATCTGATCCTGGAGATAGCGAGTCGTCGCTTCCATGCGGAGAAAATACGAGCTATTTCTACCCAAGTCAAAGATGCACGCGAGCATTTTTGATCATGGTAGAAATAAGTCGCTTCGCGTGCCCGTGCCTCACGTGCCTCAAGGCAAGCATGTGCGGTGCCATTGCGCTATGGTCGGCGCATGGAGACGGTGCCGCCTCGGGCAAGCGATGCCGAGCGCGTGGACGCGGTGCTTGATCGCCTGCTGCCGAAAGTCGGCGCAGCCACGGGCGCCCAGGCGAGGCTGGCGAGCGCCATGCGCTACGCCGTTCTCGGCGGCGGCAAGCGCATTCGGCCCAAGCTGGTGTACGCGGCGGGCTGCATTGCCGAGGCCAACGCCGCGCAACTGGACCTCGGTGCCGCCGCCGTGGAGCTGGTGCATGCCTTTTCGCTGGTACACGACGATCTGCCCGCCTTGGACGACGACGCCCTGCGCCGGGGCCGACCCACCGTACACGTGGAGTTCGACGAAGCCACGGCCATTCTCGCTGGCGATGCGTTGCTGGCGCTGGCCTTCGAGGCGGCCAGCGACCCGGCCATCGACGCCCCCATCGCCCGCCGTTGGCTTCGGCTGCTCGCCAGGGCCAGCGGCGCCGACGGCATGGTCGGCGGCCAGATGCTGGACATCGCCGGAGAAGCCCGAACGCTGGCGTTGCCGGAACTGGCGACGCTGCACCGTCTGAAGACCGGGGCGCTGATCCACGCCGCGGTGATGTTGGGGGCAACCGCCGGTCGCCTTGCAGACGCCGACGTCGCCGTCTTGGAACGCTTCGCCGTCGCCATCGGCCAAGCTTTCCAGATTCAAGACGACGTCCTGGACGCAACGGCGAAGACCGAAGTGCTGGGCAAGCCAAGAGGTTCGGACCAGCGCCGGGGCAAGTCCACCTACGTCAGCCTGCTGGGAGTCGAGGGCGCGCGCAAGCAAGCAAGCCAGGTGCTCGCAACGGCTTTGCGCCAGCTGGCGCCGTTCGGTTCAGGGGCCGCGGCGCTCAAGCAGCTGGCGACGGCGATGGTGAAGCGGGAGTTCTAAGTCCAAGCGCAGCAGCGCAGACGCTCGGTGCGGCCCGGCAGGAAGCAGCCTTAGGGTATCGTTCGTTTTGCGAGCACCAAAAATCGGGGGAAGACACATGCGTGACGTAACCGGCAAGACCGCCTTCATCACCGGCGGCGCCAGCGGCATGGGGCTGGCCATGGCGCGCTCCTTCGCCGCGGCAGGCATGAAGGTGGCGATTTCCGACATTGAACAAGCCGCGCTCGACGCCGCGCAGGCGGAATTCGAGTCGAGCAACGCGGAGTTCATGACTCTGCCCCTCGACGTGACCGACCGCGCCGCGATGGAAGCGGCGGCCGCGGCTACCGAACAGCGCTTCGGCAAAGTACACGTGGTGTGCAACAACGCTGGCGTCGCGGTCGGCGGCGCCATCGACCGGATGACCTACAACGACTGGGACTGGGTAACCCGCGTCAACCTGAACGGCGTGGTCAACGGCATTCAGGCGTTCATGGAACGCATCAAGGCACATGGCGAAGGGGGCCACTTCGTCAACACCGCCTCCATGGCGGGACACATTTCCATTCCAGGCTTGTCCGTCTACACGGCCACCAAGTTCGCCGTGGTCGGCATCTCGGAGACCATGCGGGCGGACCTGCTGCCCCACGACATCGGCGTGTCGGTGCTGTGCCCTGGCGTCGTCAACACCAACATCTTCGAGTCGGGGCGCAATCGCCCGGCCGATCTGCCAGGCACGGACCTTGGCGTGCTGGTGAACGATGCGCCGGCCGAGGAACAAGCGGTGCGCCTTGAGGAACTGCGCGCCAACGCGCTCGACCCCGCAGTGGTCGGCGAGATGGTGCTGCACGCCATCCGCGAGAACGAGTTCTACATCTTCACCCACCCGGAACTCGAAGCGATGTCCAACGTCCGCCAAAGCGAGATGGCCGAAGCGTTCGCGCGCTGGCGAACCTATCGGGAAGAACGCGGCATCTAGAGCTTTGCAAGCAGGGCTGTGTGGCGGAGAGGCAGGGATTCGAACCCTGGGTGCCCGCGAGGACACACCTGATTTCGAGTCAGGCCCATTCGGCCGCTCTGGCACCTCTCCTTGACGCTCGGGTTGCGTGCAACCAGCGCGGTGGCGCAACACCGTGCATTGTCCTAAAGATCGCGCCGTAGGCCAAGTGCTTGGAGTTCGGCAGTTCGGGCGCGAGTGGTCGGCAACCCAGCTTCGCCATCGGCGCGATAGGGCGATGCTCTCGCCAGCCTCCTTGATGTCGCCCCGGCCGAGCGTGGCTAGCCGCGGCCGATGTACGGCATCGACGACGCCATCACGGTGATGAACGGCACGTTGGCGTCGAGGGGCAGGCTGTCCATGTAGACCACCGCCTCGGCGACGTTCTGCACGTCCATGGTGGGTTCCGGCTTCGTCGAGCCGTCCGCCTGCTTCATCCCTTGCTCCATGCGGGAGGTCATCGACGTCAAGGCGTTGCCGATGTCGATCTGTCCGCAGACGATGTTGTGCTGGCGGCCGTCGAGGAACGTGGAGCGGGTCAGCCCGGTGAGGGCGTGCTTGGTGGACGTGTACGGTGCCGAGTTCGGCCGCGGCACATGAGCGGAAATGGAGCCGTTGTTGATGATCCGTCCGCCCTTGGGCTGCTGGTTCTTCATCAAGCGAATGGCGTGCTGGGTGCAGAGGAACGCGCCGGTGAGGTTGACGTCCACGACGCGCTGCCACTGCTCCAGCGTCAGGTCTTCGAGGGGCACGGGCGGCGCGCCGGTGCCAGCGTTGTTGAACAGCAGGTCCAGTCGCCCGAAAGCGTCCTGGGTTCGGGCGAACAGCGCCGCCACGGAGTCGGCGTCGCGCACGTCCGTGCGCACCGGCAGCGCCCGTTCGCCAGCGCCGGATTCCTCCGCCGTCTCTTGCAGCAGCTCCAGGCGTCGGCCGGCCAGGGCGACCGAGTAGCCTTCGCGCAAGAGCGCCAGAGCAGTGTGCTTGCCGATGCCCGTTCCGGCACCGGTGACGATGGCGACTTTTCCGGCCATTCCTTCTCCTTGTCGGCTCCTTGTCGATTCCCTGCGTGGTCAGCGACCCACCACCCCCAATGCCGTCAGCCGCTCCACTTGCTCCGCCGGGCAGCGCAGAACGTCGTGCAGGACGTGCTCGGTGTGTTCGCCGAGCAGCGGCGGCCGACGCAGCGGCAGGCGCTTGCCGGCGATGCGCACCGGTACGCCGGTGTAGCGGCGAGTGCCGGAAGTTGGATGGCCGAGCGCGGCGAAGAACGGCGAATCGGTGGCCGCCATGTCGTCGCCGGTAACCACGCGGGAAGCCGCAACGCCAGCTTCGCGCAGCCTGCCCTCGGCCTCGGCGACGGGGAGTTGCCGCGCCCAGGACTGCACGGCCGCATCGATGGTTTCAGCGTCCGCCCGGCGCGCGCCCGCAGTTGCCCAGCCCGCATCCGCCAAGCCAGGCACGACGCCGACGAAACGCTGCCACGCGGCGTCGCTCTCCACCGCCAAGGCCAGCCAGCGCTCGTTGCCGGCTTCGTCGTCGGCGCAGCGGTAGCAGCCGTGGGGCGCCATGTCGGGGCTGGCGTTGCCCAGGGGCGGCAGGTTGCCCTCGTGATGGAACTGCTGCACGTAGCGATCGCCGATCAGGAAAGCCGCGGTTTCCACTTGCGCGGCGTCGATCAGACAGCCTTTGCCGATGCGCTCCCGGCGCAGCAGGGCGGCGAGCACCGCCACCAGGGACTGCTTGCCGGCGATGTGGTCCGGGTGGTTCAGCGTCGTGCCGACCGGAAAGGGGTCGTCGGGATGCGACCACTGGTGCGTGATGCCCGAGAACGTCTGCAAGTTCGGGCCGTAGGTTTGGAATCCGTCGTAGGGGCCGCTGCCAAGACCCTGGCTGCGCCAGCACACGATGTCCTCGCGCAGCCGCCGAGCGCCGTCGTAGTCCAGCCCCCAGCGCCCGGCCACCGGGCCGCGCATGTTCTCCATGATCACGTCGCACCGCGCCGCCAACTGCTGCACCAGCTGGACGCCTTCCTCGTGGCGCATGTCCACGGCAAGGCTCTGCACGCCGAGGTTCAGCTGGTTGAAGGTGGGGCTGTTGTTGACGTCCATGGCGCCGTTGAGGCCGTTGCGACGCAGGAAGTCCACATGCGCCAGGGATTCGACCTTGACGACCTCGGCGCCAAGCAGCGCCAGCAAGGCCGCGGCCTCCGGCACGACGGCGCCGACGCCGAGGTTCAAGACGCGAAGGCCGGCCAGCGGTTTCGCCGCATCGACTTCGCCAGCGGCAGCCGGCGGCGACTCGGGCAACGGCTGCGCCGCCAGCGCCCGCGCTTCGGCACCGTGTTCGCCCAAGCCCGGCGCCGGCGTCGGGACGACGTTCAGCGCCTCTGGTTGCAGAAGCTGCGGGGCGCGCACCAGCTCCATGGTGCCGAACTCCGGATCTTCGACGGAGGCGAAGATGCGCCGTGTACGCACGTGGTCGTCGGCGCGAAACTGGCGCAGGGAGTTGACCGGGGAGATGGTCAGGCCGAGCTTCTGGCCGTCGAGGAACAGCTCCCTGCTTGGCCGCTGGCGGATCAGTTCGGCGCAGAGCAGCTTCAGCGCGTCGGCGTTGGCGACTCGGAACTCCGGATCGCTGAACGGTCCGGAGACGATCTCTTCCGGTTCGCCCAGCAAGGCGACGAACGCCCGCCACTGCTTCGGCGTACCGGCCAGGATGCGCACGTAGCCGTCCTTCGTCTCGTAGATGGGAAAGCCGTTCGGCCCAAGCCGCGCGGTGAGGGTTCCCTGCCCTGCCGCCTGCATCTCGTAGGAATGCAGGCAGCGCGTCCACGGCGTGATGGCGGCGACCGCAGCTTCTTCGTAGGGAATCTCGTAGCGAACCCCGCCGCCGCTGCGGCCCCGGCGGCGTGTGGCGAAGACGCCGGCCGCCGCCATCGTCGCCGCGTAGACGCCGGCGCCGTCAAGCGCCAGCCAGGAGGGCGCGTTGCACGGCGGCTGATGCGGCCAGCCACTCGACGCCATGCCGCCGCTGGCGGCGAAACCGACGATGGAGGAGCAGCCCAGGCGCAGGCGGTCCGTGATGGTTACCGCCACCTGCGCATCGGTGCCGTCGGCGAAGGCGGCAAGCGTTGCACTGAACGCAGACCCCTCCGCATCGAAGACGACGTCCGAGTGACGGCATAGCTGGTGCAGCAGCTGCAAGCCGTCGGCGCTGTCCGGATCGACCACGATGCTCTTCTTGCCCACGTTGCGGGCCAGGAACGCGGCGCTGCCGCGCGGCGAGTCGCCAGCGTTCGGCAGACGCGGACGGCGCTGGCGCGTCGCCGCCCCCGAGGGCGGTTCCACCAGCCAGACTTCCGCGCCGAGGCCAGCCCAGATCAAGCCGGCGTACTCGGTGAGCGGATGCCCCACCTCCAGTACGCGCAAACCTTCGAGCAGACCGCCAGCCACCCGCCTCTCGCTAGCCGTGCGCGGCCAGGTAGTCGATGATGTCGGCGGATTCGTACAGCCAGCGCACCTCGTCGCCGCTGTCGATGCGCAAGCAGGGCACGGTGGCGCGTCCGCCGCCAAGCAGCAGTTCGCGCAGCGCGCCCGGCTCGCGCAGCGTGTCTCGGCTTGGCACGTCGAGGCCCCGCTCATCCAGAAAGCGCCGCACCCGAGCGCAGAACGGACAGGACTCGTACTGATAGAGAACGTAGCTCTCGGCGGCGGTTGCGGGTTCGCTTGGCATGGCGGCGAGTATAAACTCGCTTTCGGCAACGCGGACACGGGAGGCTTGGGCGTGGCGAGACGCAAGGACAACGCAGCGAAACTACGCACCTTCATCGTCGCGGCGGCTGGCGTGCTGGTCGTGGCGGTCGTCGGCGCGGGCCTGTTCTACTCCGGCGACGTGGGCGAGCCGTACACCACCCTCGACAAGCCCGACGCGACCGGCGACGTGCGCATCACGGCCTTCTTCTCCTACCTGTGCCCGCACTGCCGACGTTTGGAAGAACTCGCCGAAGGCTGGGCCGAATCGCTTCCCGCCGGAGTCGTCTTCGAGCGCGTCCACATCGCCATCTCGGCAGACACCCGGCTGCTTGCCGAAGCCCATCTGGCGCTGCGCCGGCACGACGCGGCCGACGCCAACCACGAGCGCATCTTCAGGGCCTATCAAGACCACAACCGCCGCCTGTCGCGCGCGGCGTTGGCGGATCTGCTGGACGGCCACGGCATCGATCGCGCGACGTTCCTGCGCGCCATCGCCTCGCCGCGCATCGTTCGGCAGGCCGCAGTGGACGAGAAGCGCTTCACCGACCTGGGACTGACCGCCGTGCCAGCTCTGGTCGTCGACAACAAGTACGTCGTCAACACGGCGCTGGGCCGCAAGGAGGCGCTGGAAGTAGCAGCGAATCTCGCCAGAGATCTGTTGGCGAAACGCGGGTCGGACGGGGACGTCTAGGGCGGCTCGGCCTAGTTTTGTCGGGCAGGCCGCATCTGCATCGTCCGCCGCATGGCGCTGGTTCGGTTACCATCGCTTCCCTTCGCTGCTCAAGCTCCTTGGGAGGGATGCCTATGTCGGGCGGTTTTGCCGACATCAACGTGAACTTGGCCGCTCATGTCGCCACCGTCGAAATCGACCGGCCGCCGCACAACTTCTTCGACCGCGACTTGATCGCCCAGATCGCCGACGCCTATGGCGAGCTGGACGACGATCCGAACTGTCGGGCCATCGTCCTGGCCGCCAACGGCAGGTCGTTCTGCGCCGGCGCCAACTTCGGCCGCGGCGACGACGAGCACAGCGCCCGCCAGGAGTTCACCGAAGAAGGCTTCAAGAACACCACCGGCCTGCTCTATCGGGAGGGCGTGCGGCTGTTCAGCGCCAGAAAGCCGGTGGTGGCCGCCGTGCAGGGCGCGGCCATCGGCGGTGGCCTGGGCCTGGCGCTTACTGCGGACTTCCGCGTCGCCGCGCCGGAAGCGCGCTTTGCCGCCAACTTCGCCAAGCTCGGCATCCATCCCGGATTCGGCCTCACCGTGACGCTGCCGAAGCTGATCGGCCAGCAAGCCGCGAATCTGATGTTCCTCACCGGTCGGCGCATCAAGGGGGAAGACGCCTTGGCGATGGGCCTGGTGGATCAGCTCGTCGAGCTTGCCGAAGTGCGGCAAGCGGCCTTGGCGCTGGCGGCGGAGATTGCCGAGAACGCGCCCTTGGCGGTTCTTTCGGTTCGCGCCACCATGCGCCAAGGGCTGGCCGAAGCCATCGCCGCCGCCACCGACCACGAGCTGGCCGAACAGCAGTGGCTGCGCGGCACCGAGGACGCCGAAGAGGGCATCCGGGCGGTGGCGGAACGGCGCAGCGGCAACTTCAAAGGCAGCTAGGGGGCAGCCAATGCAACTGGGCAAGACCGGCGTGTGGTTCTTCACCGATCGCATGAACGCCAAAGCCGCCGCGGACACCGCCAAGCGCATCGAAGAGCTCGGCTACGCGGCGCTGTGGATTCCAGAAACCTTCGGCCGGGACCCGTTCGCCCATGCCGCCTGGCTGCTTGCCAACACCAAGCGCCTGGTGGTGGCGACGGGCATCGCCAACATCTACCACCGGCTGCCCGGCGTCACCGCGCAGGCGCAGAAGACCCTGGCCGAACAGTCCGACAACCGTTTCCTGCTGGGGCTTGGGGTGTCGCATCGGCCCCTGGTGGAAGGCGCCCGCGGCCTCGACTACGGCCCGCCGGTGGCGACCATGCGCAGCTATCTGGAAAAGATGGCCGCAGCGCCCTACAGCAGCCTGGAACCCGGCGAAGCTCCGCCGGCCGTCATCGCCGCCCTCGGCCCGAAGATGCTGCGCCTGGCGCGCGATGCCAGCGCAGGAGCGCATCCCTACTTCACTTCGCCCGTCCATACCAGGATGGCGCGAGACATCCTCGGCACGGACAAGTGGCTGTGCGTGGAGCAGAAGGTGGTTCTGGAAACCGACCCCGCCAAGGCCCGCGCCCTGGCGCGTTCGACGGCGCGCACCTATCAGGCACTGCCGAACTACCGCAACAACTGGCTGCGCATGGGCTTGGCCGAGCAGGACATCGACGGCGACGGCTCCGATGCCTTCATTGACGCCACCTTCGCCTGGGGCGACGCGGCCGCGATACGGCGGCGCATCGACGAACACTTCGACGCTGGCGCCAGCCACGTGTGCATCCAGCCGGTACACGGGGAAGGCCGGGTCGGCGAAGTGGATTGGAACGTCCTCGAGGCGTTGCGGCCATGAGCGGCTTCGCCGGAAAACGCGTGCTGGTGACCGGCGCCGCGGGCGTGCTCGGACGCGCCGTCGCCGAGGCGTTCCACGCCAGCGGCGCAGACGTCGCCGGCGTGGACATCGCCGAGGACGACGCGCCGTGGAAGACCATCGTCGCCGATCTCGTCGATTCGCAAGGCGCACAGGGGGCAGTAGAGGAAGCCGGCGACATCGACATCCTCGCCAACATCGCCGGCGGCTTCGCCATGGGCGACGACATCGCCAGCACCGCCGACGAAACCTGGGACTTCATGATGAATCTGAATGCCCGCACGGCGCTGAACATGTGCCGTGCCGCGGCGCCGGGGATGGTCGCCCGGGGCGGCGGCAAGATCGTCAACATCGGCGCTCGCGGCGCCCTGCGCGGCACCGCCTTGATGGGCGCCTACATCGCCTCGAAGAGCGTCGTGATCCGCTTGACGGAAACGCTATCCGACGAGCTCAAGCGCCACGGCGTCAACGTCAACTGCATCCTGCCGAGCATCATCGACACGCCGCGCAACCGCGCCGACATGCCCAAGGCGAACTTCGATCACTGGGTGCCGCCCGGCCAGATTGCCGAAGTGGTGCTGTTCCTGGCTTCCCCGGCGGCGGGTTCCATCCACGGCGCAGCCATTCCGGTGGAAGGACTGGCCTGACGAGTTCGGCGAAGGCCGCCCGTCGGTTCAGTTTTATTGAGCGCGTCGGGAGCGCCCACTTCAGCGTTCCTGCTTCGCAATGCGCCCTTGTTCGCGTTTCCATTCGCGCTCGCGGATGGTGGCCCGCTTGTCGTGCAGCTTCTTGCCCTTGCCCAAGGCCAGCTCGCACTTCACCTTCGAGCCCTTCCAGTACAGCTCCGTCGCCACGCAGGCCTGCCCCCGGGTTTCCACGGCGGCGAAGATGCGGGCGATCTCCTTGCCGTGCAGCAGCAGCTTGCGCGTTCGCGCCGGATCCGCCACAACGTGGGTGGAAGCGCTGGCCAGCGGCGCGATGCGGCTGCCGAGGAGCCACGCCTCGCCGTCGCGCACCAGCACGTAGCTGTCCGACAGCTGCGCCTGGCTGGCGCGGATGCTCTTCAGCTCCCAGCCTTCAAGCACCAGGCCGGCCTCGAAGCGCTGCCCCAGCTGGTAGTCGAACCTGGCGCGCCGGTTGACCGCCACCGTCTTGCGCGCCGACGCATTGGTTGGCTTGCTCATGGGACGAATTATAGAATGCCGCCCAATCGACAGCGACGAAGGGGCAAGGGCGATGGCCGAGGACGTATCCAGGCACGGCATGTGGTCCAGCCGCCTGCTGTTCGTGCTGGCGGCGGCCGGTTCGGCGGTGGGCCTCGGGAACATCTGGAAGTTCCCCTACATCACCGGCGAGAACGGCGGCGGGGCGTTCGTCCTCGTCTACTTGATCTGCATCGCGCTCGTCGGCGTGCCGGTGATGATGGCGGAGGTGCTGTTGGGCCGGGCGGGCCGGGAAAGCCCCATCAACACCGTGCGCAAGCTGGCGCAACGCTCCGGCGGCGGCGGAGGCTGGAAAGCCATCGGCTGGATGGGCGTCGTCGCCGGCTTTCTGATTCTCTCCTTCTACGCGGTCATCGCCGGCTGGGCGATGTTCTACATCTTTCGCCTGGCAAGCGGCGCCTTCGACGGCGCCGATGGCGCATTTACCGAAGCCGCGTTCAACGACTTCCTAGGCCAGCCGTGGCATGTGCTGCTTTGGCACACCGTGTTCATGGCGATTACGGTGGCCATCGTCGCCAGAGGCGTCGCGCGGGGCTTGGAAGTAGCCGTGCGCTGGCTGATGCCGCTGCTGTTCGCGCTGCTGCTCCTGCTCGTCGGCTACGCCGCGGTGTACGGGGACTTCGCCAAGGGCGCGAGCTTCCTGTTCAGCTTCGAGTTCGGCAAGCTCTCGGCGGGCGGCGTGCTGACGGCGATGGGGCATGCGTTCTTCACCTTGAGCCTCGGCATGGGCGCCATCATGGCCTACGGTGCCTACGTGCCGTCCACCACGTCCATCACCAGCACCGTTGCCACCATCGCCGTGCTCGACACGGTGGTCGCCTTGGTCGCGGGGCTGGCGATCTTCCCCATCGTGTTCGCCAGCCCCGGGCTGGAAGCGGGCACTGGCCCCGGGCTTTTGTTCGTGACCGTGCCGGTGGCCTTCGGCAATCTGCCGCTGGGCGCCCTGGTAGGCACGGTTTTCTTCCTGCTGGTGAGTTTCGCGGCCGTCACGTCGGCGATTTCGCTGCTGGAACCGGCGCTTGCCTATCTGGTGGAGGAGTACAACGCCAAGCGCGGCCGCGTCGCCCTGACGCTGGGCGCCGGATGCTGGCTGCTGGGCATCGGCAGCGTGCTTTCCTTCAACCTGTGGGCGGACTTCCAGGTCGCCGGCCTGAACTTCTTCGCCGTCGTGGACTACGTGTCCGGCAAGATCCTGCTGCCCCTCGGCGGGCTGCTGATCGCCCTGTTCGCCGGCTGGGTGCTCGCCAGGGACGTCGTGCGCGAGCAGCTGCGGTTCAGCGAAGACTGGCAGTGGCGGCTGTGGCGGCTGGCCATCCGCTACGTGGCGCCCCTTGGCGTCGCGGTGGTATTCGGCTACACGATCTACGAGTCGCTGTAGCGGCACGGTTGCGACAACGGCCGAAAACTCGACATGCCGAGCGCCCTGCCAAGACTTCCCATCGACGACATGGCCGACAGGCACGCTGGACTGACTCGATCGGTCGCGGACGCCAACACGGAGGCTGCAACGGTGTGCCTTGACCGTCATCACTCGTCGCTGGTCGAGTTCACATTGGCGACGCCGAGTGGCGACACGCCCTCCTTGGTCGAGTGGGAACCAGCCAGCCCACGCACGAGAGGTGCTTGGGCCAATGACACCGACGCAACAGAAGCTGGCGCATGTGCGGTGGCGCTGGCGGCGGTTGAGCTTGTCATGGATCTAGTGGCCGTCCGCCGTGCGGAGACGGAGACTGGGGCGGACTACTACGTAGCGCCGACCGGCACCACAACGGACGACATGGAGGAGTGGTATCGACTGGAGGTGTCTGGCATCTCCGCCGGGTCGTCAGGCAAAGTACGCCAGCGGTTGCGCGAGAAGGTCGCGCAAGCGAAACGCGGCAACAGCGACCTCCCCGCCTTGGCTGGGGTGGTAGGCTTCTATGCACGGCGAGTGCAGATGAGCGACATTTTGGACCGTAGCGAGCCGTGACCAACCGATGACTTGGCTGGAACATCATCAGCGTAGCGAGCGTCTTGCCAGCGAGGCCGAAACCGCGTGGCGAAAGGCTAAGCGAGCCTACCGCGAGGCAGCTAGTGCCGAAATGGCCGCGCTTGAGAACATCGACCGCACCAAGGCGCGGACCTTGGGCATTACCGTCGTGAGTGCTGCGGCGCTCTATTTCAAGGCGCGAGAGTTTTCCGAGGCGGAGAAGTTGGCGCGTTGGTGGATCGATCAAGGTGTTCTTCCGCGGTTCGCAGACGGAAAACTGAAGAGCCTTCTGTGGGCTATCCGAACGAGTCGCGCAGCAGCCCCATCCGAGCCGGTTGACGTCGCTGGCCCGGAACAGGCCTTGGACTTGGTGTGGTTTTCGCTCGATGGAGGCGCAGCCGGCGGCGAGGGCCCGCCGCTCGGCACGGTCGCCGGCAAGATGGGAACCGTCGAGAAAATATGGTACCTGACGGCAGAGTACGGCGAGCGTATTCCATTTGGCGAAAGCAGTCTGCGTAGGTCGTGCAGAAAGCGCCACCGCCCGAGCCTAGTGCAAGTGGCAAGGGGCAGCTTTCAGTTCGCCGTTGCCTCCGAGGCGGAGGTCCGGCTCGGAGGATCCGACGTTTCCGGCTCTCGTGAAGAGTCGCCCATCAACCAGTCCATACCGAACGTTGCCAGCCTACTCGTCAAGATACTCGGATCTGGCGTTTCGGTACCCGATCGAGGCTTTGAAGAAGCCGTGCAAAGTCCCGACTACAGAAACGAGTATCTGCGCTTGACCGCACAGCTGGCACCGGATGGAAAGCAGTACGACATGTTGACCATCCAGTCGGCCAACGGCCAGCCGATTCAAATGGATACGACAAAAGGCCGGCAGATACGGAAGCTATGGAAGGAATCGTGCAATAGAGAGGAAGAAGGACCTCGGCAGCTACGCGGCACGCTCAGAGCGGTGGACCTCGACAAGCACTGGCTTGAACTGACCGATGACCGGCAGCGCTGGCGGGTGACCGGCTATGCCGGCGACGCTAGCGAGAACTGGATCGGCTCGCTACTCAATCATCGCGTCGTCGTCGATGTGAACGTTGCCGGCGGCAAAGTGGGGTTCAGGAGCATCCAACGTGCCTGATGCAGGCCAGTCGTCAGCCGCCCGTTGCCGCCGTCATGGCAGCCGCCGGTGCCGGTGAGGATCAGCACGTCTTCGCCCTTGGGCATTCCCCGCGACGAAGCGACCAAGGACAACGCCTCAGCGAGTCATGAGTTGGCAACCAACATAGTCCGCCTTCCCCTCAAGACCAACGCTCTTGAGGAACTTGGCAGCGCAGATCCGCGAGTTTCCGCCGGAGTTCCTGTTGTTCGTTCCGCATGTTCGTTACTTGACCCTCGAAAGCAGCAGCGGCGAGTCCCGCGAGTTCACGCTTCGCCGCGAGGGCGAGGGGCTTGAGCTCGATACCGGCGAAGAATAAAGAGGCAGAGCGGACGAACGTTGCCGTTCCCGAAGGAATCTGGCCGGGTGCCAGACCGGCAACAGTCGAAAATGTGCCCTTCCGCCCCCTTGCGGTCGGCCACGAGTCGCCCTTCGCCCCCGTCAGATCACCCCCGCCGCCCGAGCCCACCGGTACTTCGCGCCCAGCACCGCCACGGGCTTCTCCGCGGTGTACGGATAGGCCAGGATGTTGCGTTCCATCAGATACTCGCAGGCGTCCTCGATCTCCACGTCGCCGACCAGCGACGCCACCACGGGCTTGTCGTTGCCGGCTGCCCGCGCCGCCTCGACGGCCTCTCCCAGCAGTTCGGCGAACACCATGGGCGGCGTGATGATGGTGTGCCAGTAGCCGAGCACCAGGGCGTGGATGCGGTTTTCGCGCAGCGCCAGGTCGATGGTGGAGCGGTAGGTGCTTGGCGGTTCGCCGCCGGTGATGTCCACCGGATTGCCGGCGGCGCCGAAGGGCGGGATGTACTCGCGGAACGCCCGGTCCAGGTCGTCGGGCATGGACATCAGCGTCAGGCCGTTGTCGGCGCAGGCGTCGGAAAGCAGGACGCCGGAGCCGCCGGCGCCGGTGAGGATCAGCACGTTCTCGCCCTTGGGCGTTGGCAGCGCTTGCAGGCCGCGGGCGAACTCCAGCATGTCGTTCAGGCTGTGGGCGCGGATGACGCCGCTCTGCCGCAGCACGGCGTCGTAGACCCGGTCGTCCCCGGCCAGGGCGCCGGTGTGCGAGTTGGCGGCGCGGGCGCCCATCGACGTCCTCCCGGCTTTCAGCACCACCACCGGCTTCTTCTTCGACACCCGGGACGCCACCTCGGCGAAGGCGCGGCCGTCCTTCAAGTCCTCCACGTGCATGGCGACCACGCCGGTGTTCGGGTCCTGCTCGAAGAACGTCAGCAGGTCGTCTTCGTCGATGTCGGCCTTGTTGCCGAGGCCGACGATGGCCGAGACGCCCATCTTCGCCGAGCGGCTGAAGCCGACGATGGCCATGCCGACGCCGCCGGACTGCGAGGAGAGCGCCACCTGGCCCTTCTCGGTGTAGGGCGTGCAGAAGGTGGCGCAGAGGTTCTTGTGCGTGTAGTAGAAGCCGTAGATGTTCGGCCCCATCAGGCGCACGTTGTTGTGCCGCGCCACGCGGACGATCTCGGCTTGCAGATCGTGCTCGCCGATTTCCGCGAAGCCGGAGGGAATCAGCACGGCGCCGGGGATGTTCTTCTGCCCGCACTCGGCCAACGCTCCCGCCACCAGCGCCGCCGGAATGCAGAACACCGCCACGTCGATGTCGCCCGGCACTTCGGTAACGCTTGAGTAGCACTTGCGGCCGAGAATCTCCTCGGCCTTGGGATGGATCGGATGGATGGCGCCGGGGTAGCCGCCGTCGATGAGGTTCTTCATCACCGAGTTGCCGATCTTGCCTTCGCCGGCGGAAGCGCCGATCACCGCCACCGCGTTCGGCTGCATGATGCGCGTCATGGAGGCGAGTATTTCGTCGTGGCTGGGCCGGTGGCGCGGCGGCTTGGCCTCGAAGTCCAGCAGCACCCGTGCGTCCACCGCGGTGGCGCCGTCCGGGGTGGCGAACACCGGGTTCAGGTCCAGTTCGGCGATCTCCGGGAAGTCGTCCACCAGCTGGCCGACGTTGACGATCAGTTCGCTCAAGGCCGCGCGGTTCACCGCCTGCTGGCCGCGCACGCCGTCGAGGATTTCCGAGCCGGCGATTTCGTCCAGCATGGCGCGGGCGTGTTCCGCCGTGGTCGGCGCCAGGCGGAAGGTGACGTCGCGCAGCACTTCCACCAGCACGCCGCCGAGGCCGAAGGCCACCAGCTTGCCGAACGATGGATCGGTGGCGGCGCCGACGATCACCTCCTGGGCCGCTTCCAGCTGCTGCTGCACCTGCACGCCGACGATGGCGGCATCCGCCTTGTAGCGCTTTGCCGCCGCCACGATGTCGTCGTAGGCGGCGATGGCTTCAGCGCGGCTGGCGATGCCGGCGACGACGCCGCCGGCGTCGGACTTGTGCAGGATGTCCGGCGAGACGATCTTCATCACCAGCGGATAGCCGAGGTCGTCGGCGATGTCGCCAGCCAGCTCCGCCGAAGCGGCGATGCCTTCCCGGGGCGTCGCGATGCCGTAGGCGTCGCAGACGGCCTTGGCTTCGTCGGCGTTCAGCGACGAGCGCCCTTCGGCCCTGGCTTTGTCGAGCACGGCTTTGACGACATCTTGGTTTGGCCCCTTGTTCGGCATGATTGTCTCCTGCGGATCGCCCGTTGAGCAGCGAAGATTACCCTGTGCAACCGTGTGCGAGGCGATGGCTGCCGCACGACCGCCTCGCCAACGCCCTCGGGACGCCAAAAAAGAAAGCGCAGCGCACTTGAACCGTCGCAACCTTGCGCGATAGCTTAGCGTCTTTCGACAGCACCAGATCTCAAGGGGAGGCAACATGGCCACTGTCAACGGTGCCCAGCTGATGGCGCGCAGTCTCAAGAAGCAGGGCGTGGACTACATGTTCGGCATCGTCGGATTTCCCGTGCAGGGGTTCGCCGCCGTCGCTCAGCGGGAAGGCATCACCTACGTCGGCATGCGCAACGAGCAGGCCGCCAGCTACGCCGCCCACGCCGCGGGCTACCTCACCGGGCGCCCGCAGGCGTGCCTCACGGTCTCTGGCCCCGGCGTCATTCACGCCTTCGCCGGCCTCGCCAACGCCAAGCAGAACTGCTGGCCGATGATTCTCATCGGCGGCGCTTCCCCCGTCTACCAGAACGGCATGGGCGGATTCCAGGAAGAGCGCCAGGTGGAACTCGCCGCGCCGTACTGCAAGTACGCCCACGCCATCGAGCACGTCCATCGCATTCCGTACTACGTCAACCAGGCCATCCGGCACTCCCTCTACGGGCGCCCAGGCCCGGTCTACCTGGACTTCCCGGACGACATCATCCGCGGCGAGTGCGAAGAAGACGAAGCGACCGACGCCGCCCGGGTGCCAGCGCCGCCGCGCACCATGGCGGACCCGGATGCCGTGGAAGCCGCGCTCACGGCGTTGGAATCCGCAGAGCGGCCTCTCGTGGTGGTGGGCAAGGGCATGGCCTGGGCGCGCGCCGAAGACGAAGTGCGCGAGTTCATCGAACGCACCCAGCTGCCGTTTCTGAACTCGCCCATGGGCAAGGGCACCATGCCGGACGACGATCCGCTGTCCGTCGGCGCCGCCCGCAGCACGGCGCTGCGCGAGGCGGACCTGGTGTTCCTGCTTGGCGCCCGCTTGAACTGGATCATGCACTACGGCCTGCCGCCCCGGTTCAACAAGGACGTGCGCGTGGTGCAGCTGGACATCGAGCCCACCGAGATCGGCACCAACGTGCCGGCCGAAGTCGCCCTGGTGGGCGACGGCAAGGCCGTGGTCGGCCAGTTGAACCGCGCCTTGGACAACCGCCAGTGGTTCTATCCGTCGGAAACGCCCTGGCGTGCGCTCCTGCAAGAGAAGGCCCAGGCCAACATGGAGGCCGTGCAGCCGATGATCGACGACGACTCGGCCCCCACCAACTACTACCGAGCCTTCAAGGACATCGTCGACTGGCTGCCGGAAGACGCCATCATCATCGGCGAAGGCGCCAACACGATGGACATCGGGCGCACGCAGATGCCGAACCGCCGGCCGCGCCACCGCCTGGACGCCGGCACCTACGGGACGATGGGCGTGGGCCTCGGCTTCGCCATCGCCGCGGCCGTCACCAACCCGGACAAGCCCATCGTTTCGGTGCAGGGCGACAGCGCCTTCGGCTTCACCGGCATGGAGTTGGAAACGATGGTGCGCTACAACCTGCCGGTGAAGCTCATCGTGCTGAACAACGGCGGCATCGGCGGCGGCGTGCATCCGCTGAAGGAGGGCCAAACCGCGCCGCCGGGCAACCTCACCTACGGCGCCCGCTACGAAGGCATGCTCGAAGCGCTAGGCGGCAAGGGCTTCTACGTGGAAGACCCGAAAGACCTGCGCCGCGCCTTGGACGAAGCGATGGCCTTCAACGGCCCGGCGTTGATCAACGTGCCGCTGAATCCCCGGGCAGGGCGCAAGCCGCAGCAGTTCCAGTGGCTGACCACCTGAACGTCATCGGGCGGGGCCCGCCGTGTGGCGGGCCTCGCTGGACTTCCTTGAGTGGCCGACCTTCGCAGATGAGTCAGGGTTGCGGTTCGGCGTTGCGACGCAAACTCGAACGCCCGCCTGGTGCCTAGATCAGGCTCTGTTGTCTGGGCTTGTCTGCGCCTGCGCGGCCGTGCAGAGCGTTCAGCAGATGCGCGGATTGCGGGTTCCACTTCCCTAGGCGCTTCGCCAGCGTCGTCAAGTCGAGCTGGTTCAGCAGCTTGGCGGTGATCGGACGCTTCGCATCCCAGAATACCAGCGACGAGTAGAACTGGATGGCGGTCGGTGACGAAAGCAACTCGACCAGCAAGTCGCAGTCCGCCTCGTTGTCGCAAGGCAGGAAGTAGCAGGTGTCGTCCAGCAGTACGGGCTTGCCGTCCAACGCGCCGACCTTGACGAATCGAAGCGTCTTGTACAGCCCGGCGACGGCGACTTTCCACGGCGAAAAGGAGTATGGGCCAATGCCGAAAGTCGAGAACGGCGGGCGCTTTCGATAGATGGAACTGCGACGCTGTTCGAGCGCTTGCCGATGGGCAAGCAAGTAGCGCCACGCTTTCGGCGCCCGGCGTTCGAGATCCATCGGCGATTCCGACATGGATCGCTGCGGCACCAGCACCCGACGGCGCGCCGCCCTGCCTTGGGCGACGTCGGAGCTCTTGAGCAGCGGAAAGACGACCTCCGCTTCGATGGATATATGCTCGCCAAGCCCGTTGAGCAGTCGTCCGTCGATCAGCCGAAACTCGAAAACCCTACTGCAGTCGTGTTTCAGTCCCGAGCGCCAGCCGCCGAAGCCGTCGGCGCGCAAATCCGAAACGTCCTTGAAAGCCGTGGCATTCGCCAACAGCGTGCCGTCCTTGTACGCCATGCGGGTCGAGGGAGTCGTTGCGGGAAGGCTGTCGTAGACTTCGCAATGGCGGCCCTCGCCGCCCGACGCAAAGCGGACGTACAGCAAGCAGGCGTCCACCGAGACGCCAAACGTCTTTGCCGCATCGAAGCGGTGGATGGCTGCATACTCGACCGCTGCGCCTTTCGACCACGCGTGCAGCAGCGCTCTTCGTGCCACGCTGGTCTTGCACAACACTGCTATCGCGCCTTCCCGGCCTTCGAGCCAGCGAAAGTTCTGTCGAATCATCCACTCGGAGATGTCGAAGTTCGCGCTGCCAGTGATGGCTTGGATGCCGCGCAGTCCGTCGACGTTGGCTTTGCGAGGCAGATTGGCGCTGCCAAGCAGACCGAGAGCGGAGTTGGTAACCCAAGGCGGATTGCCGAGAATCAACAATGGATCCGGCAGCTCGGCGAGTTCCTCCTGCCAGTCGTGGATGAAGAAGTCCGCCTCGACGACCAGAGCGCGCGGGAATCCTTGCAGCCGGTGCCGCGCGGACTCCACATAGGCGGGGTTGCAGTCGCACCCGTACAGCGCAGCTTGAGGAAACGCACGAGCAGCACCAGCCAGGAAAGCGCCGGTACCGCAGGTCGGTTCAACGACGGCCGCCGGGGGACTGTCGCGGGCAACCAAGGCGCAAACCGCCTCGACCAGCGGCAACGGCGTCTGGAAGTCGCCAAACTCTGCCTTGGTTTCCTTCGTGCCCATCAAAGGCGGCTCACGCCGGGAACAGTGCCAGCCCTGTCGATTGCACGACGGTACTGCAACCGCCACTGCAATGCGTTCGATATGGTCAGGTAGCCAATCTGGGGGGGCGATCGGAGTATTTCGTCGGCGATGTTGGACGCTTCGACCTCGTCTACCGGCAACATCCGTTCGAACAGAAAGGCGATCAGGTCGTCCTTGTTGCCGTCTCTTTCGACGATCTCGGCGATTCCAGTTGTCGTTTGGTAGTCCGCGGTGTATTTCGCGTCTACGAAAATCACATGCCGAACATCCAGCCTGCCCGTCGCTCTCGCGTCGTTGTCGTGCTTCTCGTAGGCGAAGATAAGCAGCGAGTAGCCCAAGCCGAAAATCTTCTGCCTCGCAGACTTGTAGGGACACGACGACTGTGGCTGTCGTACGCTGGTGACCTTCATGTCCACCATGAGGTGCGGAAAGTCAGTGCCCTTGGCGGATGATCCCTCCGGATAGTCGTACTTCTTGCGAAGATGCTCCCTGAACTTGCGCTCGAAGTACGTCCCAACCGCCTTGCCGTCGGTGACTCCGTACAAGCTCGGTTCCTCGTGGGTGGACTCGGCGGCGGCAAAGACACTGGCTTCGCGCTTGAGCGTTGCTGTGGTGAGCGTATGCACTGCAATCGTCTACTGCGTCAACGGCGTTTCAAGCCGGCCCGCGCGCCGCCGTTTCGATGCGTCGCTCCAGTTCTTCCACCGACATGCTGCCGACTTCCAGATGTTCGCGCACCAGGGCGTTGCCCACCTGCTGCACGACTTCGTTGGCCGGGGTTGGCACGCCGTGGAGGCGGCCGAGAAGCACGATCTCGCCGTTCAGATAGTCCGTTTCGATGTCGCCGGTGCCGCGCAGCACGCTTTGCAGCGAGGAACCGCCGTGGCGCTTGTGGGCTGGCACTTCGCCGCCGCGTATGGCGGAGCGTCCGGCGCGTACTTCCTCTCGGCTGGCGCAGTGGATGCCGGCGGCCTGGTAGCACGCCAGCGCCTCTTCGCGCAGCATTCGGGAGATCTTGCGCAGGGCGGAGATGGCGCCAGAGCCGGGGCCGTCGAAGCGGGTGCCGGTGGCGGCCTGCACGGCGTTGTTGAGATTGGCGAGGAGCTTCTCGTACTTGTGGCCCATGATGGCCGGATGCGGAGCGGCGCTGAAGCCGGCTTTCGTCAACGCCGCGGCCACTTCTTCGATGAAGTCGTCGGTGCCGTGGGGGTAGCAGCCGGTGTCGAGGCCGCCGGCCGTGTCTTGCGCAAAGTTCACCACGACGCCGGGCTGCAGGTGTTCCGCGGGCAGCCATACCACCATGCCGTAGACGTGCGCGAACCGGCGCAGCGCCAAGCGCTCGTTTTCAACGCCGTTTTGGCAGCAGATCACCCGTGCCTGGCCGCCGGTTGCGCGCTGGAGATCGCGCAACGCCGCTTCCGTGTGCTGGCTCTTGGTGCATAGAACGACCGCGTCGTCGGGGGCGATGTCGGCGTCGTCGGGGCGGGCGGCGCAGGGGATGTCCAGGAACACGTCGAGGGTGGGCGAGAAGAAGTGCAGGCCGTCCTTGGCGATGGCCTCGAAGTGCTGGCCACGGGCGATCAGCGCAACCTCGAAGCCGGCCATGTGCAGCCGCGCGCCGATGGTGCCGCCGATGCCGCCAGCGCCGTAGACGACGAAGCGCATCTAGAACCGCAACCGCTTTGGATCGATGCGCCGGATTGGCAACTTTGCCGTCATCGCAAGAGACCGCCGCTAGAGCGCCGCCGAGCGCAGTTCTTCCACCGATCGCGTCTTCAGCCGCGCGGCGCCCTCGCCGCTGCCGCGAGCCAGCGACGGCGCCGTCGCCAGCCGCTTCTTCGCGGCGTCGATGGCATTGGCGTACTGCGGCAGCCACTCGGCGCCGGCAACCAGCATTTCGTCCACCATCTGCCACACTTCCGGCGGATTGCAGACGGCGCCTACTAGGGGGTCGAGCAGCACCGCCTGCTTCAGCAGTTCGACATCGCCCTGCACGGCGGCCTGGGTGGCCATGCGCTGAACCTGAATGGAGCTGTTGCAGATGGCGGCGCAGCCGAGCGGCAGCTCGCCAAGCGGGGGGATCGACAAGCCGCTGCCGTCCACCCGGCCGGGCACTTCGACGATGGCGTCCTCCGGTAGGTTGGCAATCGCGTGGCCGTTCCTGACGTTGAAGTGGCCCCGATAGCCGCGCCCGGTTTCCATCGCTTCGACGATGTAGGAGCCGTGTTCGTCGCTGCGCTTGTCTTCGCCGTACTGCCAGGCGGGCTCGGCCAGCCACTTCGGGAAGTCCGTCTCGAACCAGTTGCGGTTCTCGGTGCAGACGCGCAGATAGCCTCCCGTTTCGCCCAGAATCCAGGAGTCGGTGGAGATCCACTCGCCGATCTCGTCCGGGCGCTTGCGGTACCAGGGCAGATACTCCGAGAGGTGGCCGTTGGACTCCGTGCTGAAGTAGCCGAAGCGCCGGATCACGTCCATGCGCACCTTCTCACGCTGGCGGATCGCCGGATGCGCCTCGAACAGCGGCAGCAGCTGCCGCGCCCAGTCCTTGCCGTCGAATCGCACCTTGACGTACCAGGTTTGATGGTTGATGCCGGCCGCGGCGATTTCCACGTCCGCCTTGCCGATGCGCCGGTAGCCTGCTTCGTCCTCGCTCTTGCCGCCGTTGACGTGGTGCTCGAACAGCGCCGCCAGCAAGCGGTGCCCGCCTTGCACGCCGTGGCACAGGCCAATGGTGCGCACCGTCGAGCGATCGAGGGCGGCCCAGGTGTTCATGGCCATCGGATTGGCGTAGTTCAGCAACACCCGATCAGCCCCGGCGTAGCGCTCGATCTGCCGGCACAGTTGCAGAACCATCGGCACGCTGCGCTGGCCGTAGAGCAGGCCGCCGGCGCAGATGGTGTCGCCGACGCACTGGTCGACGCCGTACTTCAGCGGGATTTCCACATCCGCGCGGAATCCTTCCAAACCGCCGACGCGGGCGGTGTTGATGACGTAGTCCGCGCCGTCGAGGGCGCGTTGCCGATCGACGCCAGCGGCGATCGAAGCGGGCAGGCGGTTGGCGGCGATGTCGCGTCGGCACAGCTCGGCCACCTTGTCGAGATTCGCCTGGCTGACGTCCTGGAAGGCGAAGCGCGTGGCGGCGAACTCCGGCACCGAGAGCAGGTCGCGCACCAGACGCCGGGTGAAGCCGATGCTGCCGGCGCCGACGATGGCGATCTTGATGCCTTCGCTCATTGGCCGCTCGCGCTGAACTGGTCCTGGTACTTCCCGGCGGCCTTCAAGCGCTGGTAGCGCCACTCCCACGGCGATTCGCGCAGCCGGTTGGGGCCGTTGCGAATGTCGAAGCCGAGGTCCGCGGCCTGCGGGTAGTGGCTGTAGATCATCATCCGCCGGGGCGCGCCGGAAGTGTTCGGGCCGGAGGTGTGTATGAGGCAGCTGTGGAAGAACATCACCGAACCCGCCGGCGCCAGCACCGGCACCGCGCTTCCCGGGTCCACGGTTCCGGGAGGCACCTCCAGGCCGTTCTGCACGCGCCGATGTTCGACGTGTTGCCGGTGGGTGCCTGGAAACACCTGGATCGGGCCGTTGTCCGCTCGGCAGTCGTCGATGGCGATGGCGGACGAGACGATGGCCTTGGGATAGCCGTTGTACTGGTAGTAGGCCCAGTCGTTGTGGACTGGAAAGCGGTCGTCGTCCTCGGGCGTGCGGAAGACGTCCATGGACGCGAGGCCGGGAAGGGGTTGCTTGTAGTTGAGCTTCTCCTCCATCAGCACGGGTTCGTCGTTCATCAGCGACGCCATCGGGGCGAGCAGACGTTGATCCGAGGAGAAGCGCGCCAAGTCGAGGCCAAGGTCCGCAATAGGCTGGATCTTGCGCACCAGGGGCGTGCCGTCGGCTTGTCGGCGGATGTCCAGCCGTCGGCTGTGGCGTCGATTGGCAAGCGACGAGTTGACGATCAGTTCAAGGATGAAATCGGCGTCCGAACGCATGGCGGCCACCTCGTCCGCACTGAATGCGTTCGGCAGCACGACGTAGCCGTCGCGTCCGAATGCCCTGCGCAGGTTGTCGGAGTCGGTTGTCGAGTCGTCGGGCGAGCCAGCGACGCCGGAGGCGTCGGTCGCTCGTTTGGCCTGTCGAATGGCGACGTTCACGCGGCCATCATAGTGTCTTCCCTAGGCACTTCTCCACCTGTCCCACACCTGCCCGCACGCGCTTGCCGGGCGAGGGAGGGCGTTTGCAGCCAAATCGCACCGATTCGCGCGGCAAAAGTGGAGGAAGTCTGGAATCGCACCTCCTAACCGTTTGATGCATAGCGCTATTTCACGCCTGTAACAATTTCGTACCCGGTTTTGCCCAGGTTGGGCACACTCGATGCGCTAGGATTCGACGCCTCACTAGTCGGGCGGTGGAAGGCCTTCGACACGCACCGAAGGGTGCGAAGGACATCAAAGCAATTGCCGGCTCCCGTGCCAGCTCTCGCATCCAGCGGCCCGACTAGTGAGGCCACACAAGGGCCTTGACGCTGGACCAACGCGGCGCCGTCGGCCGCTACGGCTGGACGTTGCCCATGACGATGCAGCCGCTGGCCGCGAACATGCCGCCAACCCCCAGGCAGACGGACACTTCGGCGCCGGGTACTTGCGCCGGGGCGGTGCCGCGCATCTGCCGCACGCTCTCCTGCAAGGCGTACATGCCGTACATGCCGGAGTGCATGTACGACAGGCCGCCGCCGTTGGTGTTCAGCGGCAGTTTGGCGCCGGGGCGGGTATTGCCGTCCTCGATGAACGCCGCTGCCTCGCCGCGCGCGCAGAAGCCCAGGTCCTCCAGCCCCCAGATGGGCAGGTGCGCGAAGGCGTCGTAGACCATCAGATGGTCCACGTCGGCGTGGCCGATGCCGGCGGAGCGGAAGGCTTCGGAACCGGCGATGCGAAACGCCTGGGAACTGGTGAGGTCCTTCATCTGGCTGACCATCGGCGTTTCCACGCTCTCGCCGCTGCCGAGGATGTACACCGGCTTGTTGGGGAAGTCCTTGGCGCGTTCCGCGGAGGTGAGAATCAAGGCGCCGCCGCCATCGGTGACCAGACAGCACTCCAGCAGGTGGAACGGATAGGCGATCATGCGCGAGTTCAGCACGTCGTCGACGGTGATGGGCTCGCGGTAGGACGCGCGCGGGTTCATTCCGGCCCACTCGCGCTGCACCACGGCCACCATCGCCAGCTGTTCGTGGGTCATGCCGTAGCGCTTCATGTAGCGCAGCACGCCGATGGTGAACATGGTGGTCGGACCCATCGGCCCGTAGGGCATCTCGAACTGCGCCGGCAAGGAGGCGCGGCTGCCGCCTCCGCCGCCGCGGCCAACGCCGGAGCGTCCGCTTTCGCCGTGGGTGACGAGAACGGTGTCCGCATAGCCGGCCTCGATGGCGGCTGCGGCATGGCGCACGTGCAGCATGAACGAGCAGCCGCCGACGGAGCTGCCGTCCACCCAGCGCGGCGCAATGCCCATGTAGTGGGCGATGGCGATGGGCGATTCGCCGGCGGTGGCGACGCCGTCGATGTCCTTGGCGGCAAGGCCGGCGTCCGCCAACGTGTTCAAGGCGGCGTCGGCGTGCAGCTGGATCTGGCTGGAGTCGGGAATCTTGCCGAGTTCGGTGGTTTCGGCGGCGCCGACGATGGCAACGGTCATTGGGGCTCCTCGAAGTCGGCTCAAGCGGGCCGGAACAGCGGAATGGCGATGTCGCCGTGGTACTCGAAGGTGACGGTCAACGGCATGTCGAGCACCAGCGCTTCCGGCGTTTGCTCGCAGTCGACGATGTTGCTCATCATCGTCGGCCCTTCCTCAAGCTGAACCAGGGCGATGGCGTAGGGCGAGTCGAAGGAAGGATGCTGGCGCTGGTTGATGACGTAGCTCAGGAGCGATCCCCTGCCGCTGGCCGCGAACGCTTCGACGTTGCGCGAACTGCACGCGGGGCACAGCGGACGGGGCGGAAAGTAGACGTGCCCACAGTCGCGGCAACGTTGCAGACGCAGCTCGCCCTCCTTGATGCCGTCCCAGAAGTGCTGGGTTTCGGGGGTCGGCTGCGGCAGGGGCCGCGGCCGCTTGGCCGTGTCCGCCATGTGGTTTCCTCGTCGCCTAGGACAAAGCAGCGCAGCATAGCAGAGTCCGGTGCGCCGCCAACTTCGCAGGGCGCCGGGCGCATCGGCTCAGGGAAGGCCGCGATGGCGCTGGCTAGGCGAGGGCGCTTCCTCGCCGGCGCCGACTGCGTGCTTCGAGTGCCCGTTCAAAGCTCACCAGACGACGAACGAGCGCGTTGTAGCGGGAGTGGGCGTCGGTGGACGTTTCGGCGACGGCTTCGTAGAGCGCCAGTTCCGGTTGCGCCGGCCAGCCGGGTGCTTCGGGCACGGCCAGGCCCGCCGCCCGCAGCCGTCGCGCCCCGATGGCCACCAACAGCGCCTCTTCGGTGAACTCTTCGCGCCGCCCCTCGGCAAGGGCGCCGAGGGCATCCAGTCCGGCAAGCACCAGTTCCGCTCCCGGCAGGTCTGCCAAGGCAAGCTGCGCC
Organism: Candidatus Azotimanducaceae bacterium; assembly: GCA_965199875.1. Taxonomy (GTDB): domain Bacteria; phylum Pseudomonadota; class Gammaproteobacteria; order Pseudomonadales; family Azotimanducaceae; genus VXYL01. Next base: position 3,570,769 of record OZ241346.1, read on the forward strand.
GCCTCCGGCGTCATGGCCACTTGCCGCCAGCCATTTGCGCACATGGCCAAGCCCACTCGATGCGCGAAGGAAACGGAGTCGACGGCCGGATAGCGCGGCAGTTCGCTCTCGATGGCATCGAACAGCGTTTGCAAACGCTGCGGGTCCACCAGGCCGCGCTGGTGCATGGCGCGAACGTCGCCCCAGTCCTGTTCGTGGGCGCGCTCGATCTTCGCCAGCGCCTGAGCGTAGAAGTCGTAGTGGAAGAACTGCACGAAGCCGCGCTGCGCAACGCGCGGACTGCGCAGCGGCCAGTCGGACAAGGGCGGGATGAAGTCGTCCGGCGCTGCCAGTTCCACGTTCATGTCGAGCGCTTCCTTGGCCTGGGCGATGGCTTGAAAGACGCCCGGCGGCTCCGGCGCCAGCTTCAGATCCACGTCCACCGTGGTAGCGCGCCAGCCGACGAGCACCGCGGATGCGCCGCCGACGAGGTAGACCCGCCCGGGCCCACGCGACTCCTTGCCCAGCAGCTCCATGAGCAGACGTACCTTGGCGGCAGTGCTGACTTCCCGGCGCATGGCGTGCAGGGCGACCCGTTCGGCTGCTTGCCCGCCGAGTATGTTCCGCGTCGCTGCCAAGGTTCAACGTTGCGTGCAGGCATTGCGGTGGAGCAGGTGCGCTCGGCGGCGTGGCCGCGGCGTCGCGGCGTTGACCTTGTGCGCCGCTTCAACAATAGTGGTACTCGTCCAAGGGTTTGCGAGGCAACGAAACGTGACGCTGCGCATCGTCGGCGCTGGCTTCGGACGCACCGGAACGCTGTCCTTGAAGAAGGCGCTGGAAACCCTCGGCTTCGTCAAGTGCTACCACATGGCGGAAGTGGCCGAGCATCCGCAACACGTGGAGCTTTGGCGCGCCGCCTGGCGTGGCGAAGACCCGTGGGGCGAACTCTTCGACGGCTACCAGGCGGCGGTGGACTGGCCCGTGGCGGCATTCTGGAAGCGTTTGCTGCACGTCTACCAGGACGCCAAGGTGGTGCTCACCGTGCGCGATGCCGAAGGCTGGTACGAAAGCGCGGCGGCAACGATCTTCAAGTCGATGAAGGACGGCCTGCGCTCCCCGGACGCCAACCTTCGGCAACGCTTGGAGATGGCCCGGGAGATCATCGTCGATGGCACCTTCGGCGGCGATCTGGACGACCGCGCCAACGCCATCGCGGTCTACGAGGCGAACGTCGCCGAGGTGCGGCGGCAGGTTCCCGCCGAGCGTCTGCTCGTGTTCGATCCCAAGGACGGCTGGGAACCCCTTTGCCGAAGCCTCGGCCTCGCCGTTCCCGACGAACCCTACCCGCACATCAACACCACCAGCGAGTTCGTTCGCCGCTGGCGGGGAGGGCCGCCAAACCGCAGCATGGGCGGCATGGAACAGCCCCGGGAGGCGCCGTGAGCAGCGCCGAAGACGCCGGGCTGCGCCTCGACAAGTGGCTTTGGGCGGCGCGCTTCTACAAGAGCCGCGGTCTTGCCAAGGCTGCCGTCGAAGGCGGCAAGGTACATCTGAACGGCGCCAGGGTGAAGGCGGCGAAGACGGTTGCGGTTGGCGACGCGCTGACCGTGACGCGAGGCGAGACCGTGCAGACGGTGATCGTCACGGGCATCGCGGCAAGGCGCGGCAGCGCCCGGCTTGCGGCGGCGCTGTATGCGGAAACCGCGGACTCCATCGATCGACGCGAGAAGATCCGAGCGGAAAGGCGGATGCTGCGCCTCGGCCTGACCGCGCCGAAGCGCCGCCCCGACAAGCATCAGCGGCGGGCGCTGCGAACGCTGAAGGAGGCCGATACGGTCGACGAGGCGTAGCTGGAAGAGGGCCGCGGGTACCGGCAGACCATGCTCTTTTGCGTGCCGGCGAAGGATCCCAAGTGGCCGCCTGGTGCGAAACGTCCACGTCGTTTCGTGTAAACTGCCGCGCATCCGCTTGAACGAACGGCCATGGCCTTCAATCTGGACGCCCTCGCAAGGCAAACACCCTCGGAAAGCCCTGCCGAGGACGCGCTCGCCAGCGTCGAACCCCGGGTTTGGCGCGATCTGCCGAGCGCCGTCCTGGCGGAACGGGCGGTGCTGCGCGGCGAAGGCCGCTTCGCCAGCAACGGCGCCGTGGTGGTGGCCACGGGCAAGCGCACCGGGCGCTCGCCGAAGGATCGCTTCATCGTCCACGAACCGGCCAGCGCCCCGCACATCGACTGGGGCAGCGTCAATCAGCCGGTTTCGCCGCAGGTGTTCGCAGCCCTCTGGGAGCGGGTGCAGGCGCACCTCCGCCAGCGCGAAACCTACGTCGCGTCGCTGCACGTCGGCGCCCACGAGGAACACTACCTGCCCGTCCGCGTCACCACCGAGTACGCATGGCATGCCTTGTTCGCGAAGGCCCTGTTCATCAGTCCGGAAGTCCACAATCCCCGCCGCAAGCCGGCCTGGGAAGTGCTGAACGCGCCGGAGTTCGTCTGCGACCCGGCCCGGGACGGCACCGCCTCGGACGCGACGGCGATGATCGACTTCGCCGCCCGGCGCGTGCTCCTGGCGGGGCTGCGCTACGCCGGCGAGATGAAGAAGGCGCTGTTCGCCGTGCAGAACTATCTGCTGCCGGAGCACGACGTGCTGCCCATGCACTGTTCGGCGAACGTCGGCGCGCAGGGCGACGTGACGCTGTTCTTCGGCCTCTCCGGCACCGGCAAGACGACGCTCTCCGCGGATCCCCAGCGGCTGCTCATCGGCGACGACGAACATGGCTGGGGAGAAGGCACCGTGTTCAACCTTGAAGGCGGCTGCTACGCGAAGTGCATCGGCCTGACGCGGGCCAAGGAACCGCTGATCTTCGACGCCATCCGCTTCGGCGCCATCGCCGAAAACGTCGTCATCGACGACCTTAGCCGCGAACCGGACTACGCCGACTCGTCCCTCACCGAAAACACCCGCGCCTGCTATCCGCGCGCCAACATCGACGCGAAAGTCGCCGAAAACCGTGCCGGAGAACCCAACGCCGTCATCTTCCTGACTTGCGACCTGAGCGGCGTGCTGCCGCCGGTCTCGGTGCTGTCGAAGGAAGCCGCGGCGTACCATTTCCTCTCTGGCTACACGGCGACGGTGGGCTCCACGGTGGTGGATTCGACCCAGCCCTACTCGGCCACGTTTTCGACTTGCTTCGGCGCCGCCTTCTTCCCGCGGCCGGCCTCGGTGTACGCCGACCTGCTGATGAAGCGCATCGGCCGGTTCGGCTCGCAGGTCTTCCTGGTGAATACCGGCTGGACCGGCGGCGGCTACGGCGTTGGCCGGCGTTTCGACATCGACGACACCCGCGCCGTCGTCCACGCCATTCAGTCCGGCGCCTTGAGCGGCGTTGAAACCCGGCATCTGGACGGCCTCAATCTCGACATTCCCGTGCGCGTGCCGGGTGTGGACCCGCGCCTGCTGAACCCTAGGGACGCATGGCGAAGCGAAGACGCCTACGATCAAGCAAGCGCCGGCCTGGTAGCCCAGTTCGTCGCCAACTTCAAGAAGTTCGCCGTGGATCGACCGATCGTCGACGCCGGGCCTCGCTGCTAGGCACCGTTGACCGACTCCCTGGCAACCGCGCTGGCGGCGCTTCGCGGTCGGCCTGAACTGGCGATGCTCAAACGCGGCATCGAAAAGGAAAGCCTGCGCGTCGCGCCGGACGGCGCACTGGCGCAAACCGCCCATCCGGCGGCCCTCGGCTCGCCGTTGACGCATCCCCACATCACCACGGACTTCAGCGAAGCCCAGCTGGAACTCATCACCGGCGTTCACGGCAGCGCGGACGCCGCCTTGACGGAACTGTTCGACATTCACGCCTACGTCCACGCCAGCGTGGACCGCGAAATGCTCTGGGCGGCCAGCATGCCCTGCCTGCTCGACCGCGAAGACGACATTCCCATCGCTCGCTTCGGCACCTCCAACGTCGGTCGATCGAAAACCGTCTACCGCATCGGCCTCAGCCACCGCTACGGGCGCCGAATGCAGGCCATCAGCGGCATCCACTACAACTTCTCTCTGCCGCCGGCGCTTTGGCCGGCGCTGGCGGCCAGCCGCGGGGAAAGCGCGGACCAGGACTTCGTCACCCGCGCCTATCTCGGCTTGATCCGCAACTTCCGACGCTGTTCCTGGCTCTTGATCTACCTGTTCGGGGCGTCTCCGGCGGTGTGCAAGTCGTTCGTCGCGGGGGTCGATGCCGGCTTGCAGTCCCTCGACGAGGGAACGTTCTACCTGCCCCATGCCACGTCGCTGCGCATGGGCGGGCTTGGCTATCAGAGCGCCGCGCAGTCGTCGCTGCACGTCTCGTTCAACAGCCTGGAGCAATACGCCGCGTCCATGCGTCCGGCGCTGACCACGCCCTACCCGGCCTACGAAGCGATCGGCTTGCGCGCCGAGCGCGGGGACGAAGAGGACGAGTACCGGCAGCTTTCGACGGCGCTGTTGCAGATCGAGAACGAGTTCTACGGCGTCATCCGCCCGAAACGCCGCACCCGCACCGGCGAGCGGCCGCTGACGGCGCTGCACGAACGCGGCGTCGAGTACGTCGAAGTGCGCTCCTTGGACCTGGACCCGTTCCAGCCGCTCGGCATCGATGCGGCCAGCTGCCGCTTTCTGGACGTCTTTCTGCTGCGCTGCCTGCTTGAAGAGAGCCCGCCGGAAGGCGCCGAGGAATCGGCCGCGGTCGCCGCCAACCAGCTTGCGGTGGTGGAACGGGGTCGGCTTGCCGGCCTGACGCTTGCCTGCGGCGCCGGAGAAGCGCCGCTGGCAGCCTGGGCGGAAGACATCCTGGACGCCTGCGGGCGCGTGGCGCAAACCATCGACGAGGCCGCCGGAAACGATCTGCACAGCGCCGCGGTCGCCTTGCAGCGGCGCAAGGTAGCCAACGCCGAGCTAACGCCCTCGGCGCGGATTCTCGCTGCCATGCGCGGCAAGGCGCCTTTCTTCCGCTTCGCGCTGCAGCAGTCCGCGGCGCACCGGCGCTGGTTTGCGCAGCGCCCCCTTGCGGCTGGCCGCGGCGCGGAACTGGAGGCGATCAGCGAACGGTCGCTGCGCGACCAGGCGCTGGCGGAGCGCGCCGATGGCGAAGACTTCGACGCCTATCTGCGCCGCTACATGCGGCTTGCCCCGGCGTGAACTTCCTCGCCCACTGCCTGCTTGCCCGTCCCGGCGCGGGATTCATTGCCGGCGGCGTGCTGGGCGACTTCGTGAAGGGGCGTATTTCCGACGCTCTGCCGCCGGAACTCGGGGCGGGCATCCGCCTGCATCGGCGCATCGACTCGCATTCCAACCGCTTGCCGGAGATGAAGGCCAGCATCCGCCTCTTCGACCCGTCGCTGCGCCGCGCCGCGCCGGTGCTCCTGGACATCGTGGCCGATCACTGCCTGGCGCTGACCTGGGAACGCTTCGCCGACGAGGAACTCGGCGCCTTCACCGCCGACGTCTACGCCGCCGTCGACACGTTCGGGGCGTGGGTGCCGGAGCACGGCCGCCGTTTCATGGCGCACATGGCCGCCACCGACCTCTTGGCCCGCTACGAAGACGGCGAAGTCGTCCGCCGAGCCATGGGGCATGTTCTCGAGCGCCTGCGGCTGGCGCACCTCGACGACAAGCTCGACGACGTGCTGGCGGAGAAGCTCGCCGGCTTCATGGACGACTTCGCGCGCTACTTTCCGCTGCTGCAGGCGTTCGCCGACGCCGAGCGGCGCAGGGTTGCCCCGCCGGACCGGCGGTCGGTTCGCTACTGAACGATCTTCAGGTAGTCGCCGGCGCGGGGTTCGCCGTTCGGATAGTGGGCGTTCATCAGGCGCAGCGTGTCGGCGGCGTGGCTGGGGATGGGCGACTGCTCGGCGAGGTCGGCGAAGCTCTTGCCCGGTTCCGCCACCACCACCTTGATGCGGCGGCTGTTGGCGTGCTGCAGGTCGTCGGCCGTCATCGGCCGCAGGCCCTTGAGCGTCTCTTCGAACTGCGCGCGGAACGGCTCCGCCACGCACTGGTCGCCGCAGACGCCCTTGAACAGAAAGACGTTCTGACGCAGATACACGACGGCGATCAGCTGCAGTTCGCCGCTTGATTCGCTGGTGTCTATCTCGCCGACGTAGGCCGGCGCTCCGTTGATTTCCGTCTCGGTACCGTTGATCACGTCCTGGCGACGCAGCACCTCGGTGACGTACTCCTCGGGCGACTTCCGCTTCACGAACTCGTGCCTGACCACCGCGATGGTGCCTTTCGCCGGGCCGCCCGGCGCACCGCCGACCACTTGCGACTGCTGCGCCGCCACCGCCCAGCCCTCTGGGAACTCGATGACCACGCGCAGACCGGCGTGGTAGTAGGTCTCTTCCTTCGCCAGGCCGCTGGCGGCCTCGTCGCCGTAGGCGATGCCGTCCATCATCTCCCAGAATACGCCTTCCGGTTCGCGCAGTTCCGGCGACGACAGACTGCGCGCGTAGGCCACCGCCTGGTGCAGCCGCTGGTCGTTGCGCGGGTGGGAGGCGAACAGCCCGTGGTAGGTCGGCGCATCGCCGCCGACCCGCCTCGAGAAGTCCTGCTGGTCCTTCAGCACCCACACGGTGTCGATGATGGCCAAGGGGTCGTAGCCGGCCAGCGCCATGAACTCGCCGCCGAGACGATCGGCCTCCAGTTCCATGTCGCGTCCGTAGCCAGCCACCAGCAACGAGGTCAAGGGATTCGACACGTCGCGCATGAGTTCGCCGCGGCCCGTGGCGATTGCGGCGGCGGCGCCAATCGCCTTGCCGGCGATGTTGGTCACGCGGCGCTTGCGCATGTGCCGGCCCACCACGTGGCCTATTTCGTGGCCGATGACCGCGGCGAGCTGATCTTCGGAGTTGAGGTAGGTCAACAAGCCGCGATGGACGAAGATGTACGCATCGCCGGTGGCGAAGGCATTCACCCGGTCGCTGTCGAGGACGACGAAGTGGTACTCCTTGCCAGCGTCGGGCGAGTGCGCCAGCAGCCGAGCGCCGATGCGCTGCACGTAGCTTTGCCAGCGCTCGTCGGCGTAGATCTGCTGCTCGTCGACGAACTCTTTGTACATTTTTTTGCCCGCGCCGGCGTGCGCCGCCGCTGCGCCGAGGACGAGCAAGAAGGCTGCAAGAACGACCAGGCGCGCCCGGCCGGACACGGCGCACCCGACCGGCGCGACGGGTGCGGCGCACTCGACGAGTGCGTTGGAGCTTGCTGCGCAAACTCGTTGCCTGCCACGAAAAACTCGACTCATCCGTGCAGGTCGACGCCCGCTCAAGGAATCTAGGCGCATGGCTTGGCGAAACTCGGTGAACCCGTAGCGGTTAGACGGCCGCTTCGCCGCCGAGTTCAAGGCGAACGCGGCAGGGCGGCATTGCCGGCAACCTTGGGCAACGGCCCGCCACAAGCCGCCTACAGACTGGTCGAGCGATCCCCGAAACGGCGCCGGAAACGCTCGACGCGGCCGCCGCTGTCGACGATCTTCTGCTTGCCGGTGTAGAAGGGATGGCAGGCGGCGCACACCTCCAAGTGGATGTCGCGCCCCAGCGTCGACCGCGTCTTGATGACGTTGCCGCAACTGCACGTCGCCGTGATCTCGGCGTAGGCCGGATGGATGTCTGCTTTCACGCAACTGATTCGCTGCCGCTTCGGGGCTGCGCAGTGTAAACGCGGGCGCGCTCGACAACAACCGCCGAGCGCAAGTGCCGCAAGTGCCGCAAGTGTCCAGTTCAGCGCTTGATTGCTTGAAACAGTCCCGTAGGGGTGGTCAGGTCGTCGTCGGTCAGCTGGCGGAAGCGCGGCGCAAGTTCGCTGCGCAGAACTTCGGACTGTGCTCGTTCCCGCACCTCGGCCACGATGTCGAAGCGACTGTCCGTCAGCAGTTTGCGATGGGCGGAGTGCGCCAAGCGGTTCAGCAGATAGGCTTTCCTGCCGCGGATCAGTTTCCACGCCGTGTCGGAGTAGGTCCAGTGGCCGTTCCACCGCGACGACGTCGAGTGGCATCGATAGTCGATGGTGTGCGAGGCGACTCCGCCTGGCTTCAGCCAGCCGTTCGTGGCGCGATAGAGCGCATCAGGCTCGTCTACATGCTCCATGACCGCTTGGGAGAACAAGAAATCGACATCCCCCGCCATCACCAGGTCGTCTGCCCGGTAGGGGGCGAAGTAGCTGATGCAGGGGCGCTCGGAGTCCGGGCCGCCGTCGCGCGTCCCACTGCTACTACTACTAAGCGCCTGTCTGATGCGCCGGACTTTCGCTTCGCCGGGCGCCGTGATCAGCGAACGCGGGAAGGCATAGCTCTGCAGCTTTGGATTCACCTCGGGGAACTCGTCGTCGTCCGGGATCGGCGCCTGGCTGTCGAACATCTGCCGCAGTTCGTCGAGTACGTCCATGTTGCTCGCCACGTTCGTATAGCGCACCCAGTCGACGACGACGTAGCGTTCGGCCCCCGAGAGCAACGCTGCCAGCCCGCAGCCGATGGAGTCGCCCGGCCCCAGCTCCATGACGACGTTCAGCTTCGGCTCGAGGCCCGTTTCGCGGGCGGCCACCAGGTGCCTCAGCCACACCGAGTAGCAGTACCGGGCGGATGCCTTGCGCGGCCTGATGCGACGGTAGACGTCGAGCGCGGCAGCGTAGCCCGGCACGCGGTAGAGCTGCCCCTTCGCCATCTCTCGGATCGAGTTGCGGCTGAGTTCCAAGGGTGCCCCCGTCTTGATCGAACGCGACATGCCCCAGCGCCGCTGCGTGCCGTTGGGGCAAGACGCATGGTTGCCGCTTAGCGAACCACCTTGCGCGCCCGCAGCGCGGTGATCTCGTCCGCGGAGTAGCCGGCTTCGCCGAGCACTTCGCGGGTGTGTTCGCCGAGTTCCGGGGAACAGCGGGAGATTTCCGCCGGCGTCTCGGCGAAGCGCGCCGGGGGCCGCGCCTGGCGCATGGCGCCGGCGATGGGATGCTCGAACTCCCACAGCGACTCCACGGCTTTGATCTGGGGGTCGTGAACGACCTCGTCGCGGGCATTGATGCGGGCGAAAGGAACTTGCTCGCGTTCCAGCCGTTCGGCCAGCTCCTCGGTGTCGAAGCTCGCGTAGGCGTCGTTCAAGGCTTCTTGGAAACGCTGCGAGTCGAGCCCGGCCTGGGTGCGGAAGCGCTCGTCCTCGAACAGGTTGGGCAGGTCCAGCGCGCGGAACAGGCCATGCCACTCCGCCGCTTGAACCGGCATGGTGCAGATGTAGCCGTTCTTCGTCTGGCGCACCATGTTGACGTGGGAACGATGCCCGGCATGGGGCGTCTCGTCGCCGACGAAGGTGTAGTTCAGCATGTTGTCCGGCCACAGGAAGAACAGCGCCGCATCGAGCATGGCGATGTCCACGCGCTGGCCGGCGCCGGTGCGTTCCCGCGCCACCAGCGCAGAGGCGATGGCCTGGGCGGCGGTCATGGAGGTGATCTTGTCGCAGATCAGCGAGTTGACGAGGATGGGGCGTTCGCTGGCCGGATCGGCCTGCAGCGAGCCGATGCCCGAGATGGCCTGGACGATGGCGTCGTAGACGCGCCGCTTGGCGTACGGGCCGGAATGCCCGACGCCGTTGATGGAGGCGAAGACGATGCCAGGGTTGAGCTCGCGCAGCGTCTCGTAGCCGATGCCCAGCCGTTCCATCACGCCGGGGCGAAAGTTCTCCATCACCACGTCGGCGTCTTCGGCAAGCTTCTTGAACACCGCCTTGCCGTCGTCCAGCGACAGGTCGATGACGATGGAACGCTTGTTGCGGTTCATCATGGCGAAGGCGGCGCCCACGCCGTTGCGCTGCAAGGCGCCGGGATGCCGCATGAAGTCGCCCTGGGGCGACTCCACCTTGATCACGTCCGCGCCCTGGTCGCCCAGAATCGAGGCGGCGATGGGGCCGGAGTAGATCGTCGTCAGGTCGAGAACGCGAATGCCGTGCAAGGCGCCGGGCATCAGGCCGCTCCGCCCGCCAGCGCACGCAGCTCGAAACCCTCGTAGCCGTTGGCGGCCACCGCGTCGCACTTGTCCACATACGGCGGAAAGCCGACCAGCGGCATGAACACCTGCGGCTTGCCGGGGATGTTCCTGCCTAGATACCACGAGTTGCAGGTTGGGTAGAGGGTGGCGCCGGCCACCGCGTTGACGTGCTCCACCCAGGCGTCTTCGGCGTCGCTCCTTGCCTCTATCGAGGCCATGCCATCGCGCCGCAGGCTGTCCAGGCAGTCGGCGATCCAGTTGACGTGCTGTTCGATGGAACAGAGCATGTTGGTGAGCACCGAGGGGCTGCCCGGCCCGGAGATCAGGAACAGATTGGGAAAGCCGACGGTGCCGAGGCCAAGGTAGGTTCGCGGCCCGGCGGACCACTTCTCCCGCAAGGTCCGCCCGCCCCGCCCGTGGATGTCGATGCCGAGCACCGCGCCGGTCATGGCGTCGAAGCCGGTGGCGAAGACGATGCAGTCCAGGACGTGTTCCTCGCCCGCCACGACGACGCCGTTCGGGGTGATGCGCTCGATGGGATGGCTGCGCACGTCCACCAGGCGAACGTTGGCGCGGTTGTACGTCTCGAAGTAGCGGGTGTCCAGGCACGGGCGCTTGCAGCCGATCACGTTGTCGGGGCTCAGCAGCGCCGCGGTTTCGGCATCGCGGACCGTGTCGCGAATGCGTCCACGGACGAACTCGGCGGCGGTTTCGTTGGCTTCGCGGTTCAGCAGCAAGTCGTTGTACGCGCTTAGGAAGCCGAAGCCGCCGCGCTGCCAGCGTTGGCGGTAGTTCGACTGCTGCCCGGCGTCGTCGTCGGACAGCGCCGGCGCATCGTTCTGGGGGATCCTGGAGCCGAAGCCGGCCGGCATCCGATAGTTGCGGGCGCGAAACTGCGCGTACTCGGCTTTGATCTCGCGCACCAGCTGCGGATCGATGGGCCCGTTGCGCGCAGGAATCGAGTAGTTGGGGGTGCGCTGAAAGACGGTGAGATGCCGCGCTTCTTCGGCGATGACGGGGATGGCCTGGATGGCGGAAGAACCGGTGCCGACGACGCCCACGCGCTTGCCGCTGAAGTCGACGCCTTCGTGGGGCCAGCGGCCGGTGTGGTAGGTCTCGCCAGCGAAGAGCTCCCGGCCGGGAAAGTCCGGCACGTTGGCCGAGGACAAGCAGCCCGTCGCCATGATGCAGTAGCGCGCCGTAACGGTCTCGCCGCCCGACGTGCGGATGCGCCAGCGGCTTGCCGCCTCGTCGAAGACCGCTTGCACCACCCGGGTGTCGAACACGATGTCGCGCTTCAAGTCGAAGCGTTCCGCCACGTGGTTGGCGTAGCGCAGGATTTCCGGCTGCCCGGCGTAGCGCTCGGTCCACTCCCACTCCTGCTGCAGATCTTCGTCGAAGCTGTACGAGTACTCCATGCTCTCGACGTCGCAGCGCGCGCCGGGGTAGCGATTCCAGAACCAGGTGCCGCCGACGCCGGAACCGGCCTCGAAGACCCGCGCCTTGAAGCCGCCCTCGCGCAGCCGATGCAGCATGTAGAGGCCGGCGAAACCGGCGCCCACCACCACGGCGTCGAAGTCTCCGCTGCGATCTTCTGCAATGGCTGCCATGGACACTCCGCCCCCACACCCGCGAAAGACGCAGGATTCTACCCTTCCGCGTCTCCGTTTGGCCGTGCCGCATCGTCTCCCTCGCTGGCGGTTGGTGAGCGGCGTTCGCCTTCTGGATGCTCCGCCAGCACGGCCAGAAACGCCTCGCCGTAGCGGTCCAGCTTCTTCCGCCCGACGCCGTGCAGCCGCAGCATGGCCTCCGGGGAGTCCGGTCGGACGCGCACCAGCTCCTTCAACGTCGCATCGTGGAAGACGACGTAGGGCGGCACCCCGGCGGCGTCCGCCAGTTCCAGCCGGCAGGCGCGCAATGCTTCCCACAGCCGTTCGTCGGCGCTGCCCGCCTCGAAGTCGCCGTCCCGAGGCGCCGTCTTCCTGGCCGTCGTGGACTTGCGCCCGAGCGCGACTTCCTCGCGCAGCGTCAGCGTGGTCTCGCCGCGCAGCAGCGGCCGTGCCGCGCTGGTCAGCGCCAGGGCGCCGTAGCGCGACGGGTCCGAGCGCACGAAGCCGCCGATCACCAGCCGGCGGAGCACGGAACGCCACTGGACGTCGCTGAAGTCGGCGCCGATGCCGAAGGTGGTCAGCGCCTGGTGGCGGTGTTGGCGCACCTTGTCGGTGTCCTTGCCGCGCAGCACGTCGATGACGTGCGCGGCGCCGAAGCGCTGGCCGGTGCGCACGATGCACGACATCAGCTTCTGCGCCGCCACGGTGCCGTCCTGGGTCTTCGGCGGCGACAGGCAGACGTCGCAGTTGCCGCAGCTGGCTGCTGGACGGTCGCCGAAGTAGCGCAGCAGGGCTGCGCGCCGGCAGTCCGTCGCCTCGCACCAGCCAAGCAGTGTGTCGAGCTTGCCGCGTTCGACGCGCTTGTGCTGCTCGTCCGCGACCGATTCGTCCACCATCCGCCGCAGGCGCACGACGTCCTGCAAGCCGAAGATCATCCACGCTTGCGCCGGTTCGCCATCGCGTCCGGCGCGGCCGGTCTCCTGGTAGTAGGCTTCGAGGCTCTTCGGCAGGTCCACGTGCGCGACGAAGCGCACGTCCGGCTTGTCGATGCCCATGCCGAAGGCGACGGTGGCGACGATCACCACGCCGTCGTCGCGCAGGAACCGCGTCTGGTGTTCGTGGCGTTCGTGGCCCGGCATTCCGGCGTGGTAGGGCAGCGCGTCGTGTCCCTCGTCGCGCAGCAGGGCGGCGGTCTTCTCCGTCTTCGCCCGGGACAGGCAGTAGACGATGCCCGGTTCGCCGCGGTGGTCTTCGACGAAGCGCAGGAGCTGACTGTTCGCGTTCGTCTTGACTTGCACCGTGTAGCGGATGTTGGGCCGGTCGAAGCCGCTGACGAACCGCGCTGGACGGCGCAAGGCAAGGCGGCTGACGATTTCGTTGCGCGTGCGGGCGTCCGCGGTTGCCGTCAACGCCAAGCGCGGGACGTCTGGAAACCGCTCGGCCAGCACGTCGAGGCCCAGATAGTCCTGCCGGAAGTCGTGCCCCCACTGCGAGACGCAGTGCGCTTCGTCGATGGCGAACAGGGCGATCCGGGCTTCCTCCAAGAGCGCCAGGGTCTCCTCTTGCAGCAGGCGTTCCGGCGCCAGATAGAGAAGGTCGAGCCGGTTGCTGGCCAGCGCGTCCTCGATCTCCCGCTGCTCCATCCAAGGCACGTTGGAGTTCAGGAATGCCGCATGCACGCCGGCCTGGCGCAGCGCCGCCACCTGGTCCTGCATCAAGGCGATGAGCGGCGAGACCACGACGCCGGCGCCCGGCATCAGCTGCGCCGGAATCTGGTAGCACAGCGACTTGCCGCCGCCGGTGGGCATCAGCACGAGGCAGTCCCGGCCGTCGAGCACCGCTTGGATGACGGCTTCCTGATCCGAGCGGAACGCATCGTAGCCGTACACGTCCTGGAGCAGTTGCCGGGCGCCTTCGAGCATGGCTGGGAGTATAGTGCTGGGCGTGGGACGGAAGCGGGAAGGATTGAATCGAACGCCGAACAAGTGCGCCGGCGAGGCGCGGCAACGGGCGCGACGGCAAGACACTGACATGACGCCAACCTCGGACGAGGGTTTCCGCAGCCAGCTGTCGGGGCTGCCCCGCGCCCTGCGCGAAGACGTGCGTCTGCTGGGCAGCTTGCTGGGCCACGTCATCGCCGATCACCGCAGCGGCGACTTCGTGGCGCGCATCGAAGTGATTCGCGCCCTGGCGAAGAGCGCGCGCCGGGGAACGGCCGAAGACTGGCAGCGCTTGAGCGCCCGTCTGGCGGCCTTGCCGGAAGACGAACTGACGGACTTCGCCCGCGCCTTCAATCAATTCCTCAACCTCGCCAACATCGCCGACCAGCGCCAGGCGGCGAGCGACCTGGCGTGGCCCGAAACGGTGACCGTCGAGCAGCTCGCCGACGTGCGCGTCGAGCTGGTGCTTACCGCGCATCCCACCGAAGTGCTGCGCCGCACGCTGATTCAGAAGTACGACGCCATCGCCGTGCTGCTCGAGGAACGCGAACGCCTGCCGCAAGACGAGCGCGGCCGCCTCGACGCGCCGCTGGGGCGACTGATCGCCGAGAGCTGGCACACCGACGAAATACGCCGCGAGCGGCCCACGCCCCAGGACGAAGCGCGCTGGGGCTTCGCGGTGGTCGAGAGTTCGCTCTGGCATGCCGTGCCCGCTGCCATGCGCGAGCTGGACCGCCGCCACGGCAGCGTGCTGCCCGGCCACGTCATGCCGTTCGCGTTCGCCTCCTGGATGGGCGGCGACCGCGACGGCAACCCCAGCGTCACCGCTGCGGTGACCCGGGAAGTGCTGCTGCTGGCGCGTTGGAACGCCGCCACGCTGTTCAGCCGAGACGTCGAGGAACTCTATGCGGCGCTGTCCATGCACACTTGCACGCCGGAACTGCGCCACGCGACGAACGCCGCCGCAGAGCCGTACCGGGCGATGCTGGGGCCGCTGCGCGACCGCCTTGCTGCAACCCGCGACTGGGCGCGAGCGGGCGGTGCCGCCGACGCTCGGGTGATTCTTGCCGACGACGATCTGCTCGCGCCGTTGATGCTCTGCTACGACTCCCTCGTCGCCTGCGGCATGGCGCAGATCGCCAACGGCCCGCTGCTCGACACCTTGCGCCGCGTGCGCTGCTTCGGCGTCTGCCTGGTGCGCCTCGACGTTCGCCAGCACGCCGAACGGCACCGCGGCGTTCTGCACGAAATCACCCGCTACCTGCACGACGACGGCTACGCGGACTGGCCGGAACAGCGGCGTACCGCCTGGCTGCTTGAAGAACTGGCATCGCGTCGGCCGTTGTTCCCGGCGAGGTGGCCGATGAGCGACGACGCCCGCGAGGTGCTCGACACCTTTGCCGTCGTCGCCGAGGGCGATGCGGCTGGCGTTGCCGCCTACGTCGTGTCGATGGCGGCGCAGCCGAGCGACGTGCTGGCGGTGGCGCTGCTGCTGAAGGAAGCCGGGGTTGCCAAGCGGCTGCCCATCGTGCCGCTGTTCGAGACCTTGGCGGATCTGGAACGGGCCGCCGACACCATCGACGCGCTGCTCGCCATGCCGTGGTACCGCGACTACGCCGGCGACCGTCTGCTGGTGATGATCGGCTATTCCGACTCCGCCAAGGACGCCGGGCAGCTGGCCGCCGCCTGGGCGCAGTATCGGGCCCAGGAGGCGCTGGCGGCCGTAGCCGCCAGACACGGCGTCAAGCTGACGCTGTTCCACGGCCGCGGCGGCGCCGTCGGGCGCGGCGGCGGGCCGTCGGCGCAGGCGATTGCTTCGCAGCCGCCGGGAACGGTGGCCGGTTCGATCCGCGTCACCGAGCAGGGCGAGATGATCCGCTTCAAGCTGGGCACTCCGGCCATCGCCAAGGCGACGCTCAGCCGCTATCTGACCGCCACCCTGCAAGCAACGACCCGCCCGCCGCCACCGCCCGACGCGCGGTTGCGCAAGACGATGGACGAACTCGCGGCGTCTTCGCTGCGGGCCTATCGGGACTTCGTGCAGGACGAGCGTTTTCTGGGTTTCTTTCAAGCGTTGACGCCGGAGGCGGAGCTGGCCGCGCTCGCCCTCGGCAGCCGTCCGGCGCGGCGGACTCCCGCTCGGGATCTGGACGGTCTGCGCGCCATTCCCTGGGTATTCGCCTGGACGCAGATGCGCCTGATGCTGCCGGCCTGGCTGGGCACGGAACGGGCGCTGTCGGCGCTGGCCGAGACGCCGGAGAACTATCGAGCGCTGCGGCAGTGGCCGTTCTTCGCCATGCAGACGGACATGCTGGAGATGGTCGTCGCCACCGCCGATGCGACGCTGGTGCGCTACTACGCCGAACGGCTGACCAGTCCGGCGCAACAGGACATGGCCGCGGAACTGCTCTCGCGCCTCGATGGGCTGGCCAAGGACCTGCTGCGTCTTTCCGGCGCCGACCAACTGCTGGCCAACGCCAGCCAGGCGCGGGATTCCATCACGGTGCGCAACACCTACCTCGATCCGCTGCATCTTCTGCAAGCCGAACTGCTGGCCCGCCGGCGCAGCGGCAACGACTCCGAAGCCGTCGCCCAAGCGTTGAAGGTGACCATGGCCGGCATCTCCAGCGGCCTGCGCAACACCGGCTGAGCACTCGTCCTCTAGCCGCTGATCTCGCCATCCCAAGGAAACGGACCTAGCCCCCGGAGGAGAGGATTTGCGGGGGGCGTGACAGGCGTTCGCAGCAAGGTGCTGGGGCTGTACCTGTGCCTCAAGCCGTCCGGTACCGAGCCGCTGGTCGGTTCCCTGTGCTGGTACGAGCCGGCGGCGGCCAAGTTCCTGCCGACCCGCCACGAGTTGGCCGATGACAAGCGACAGGCGGGGGCTAGAGCGGTGGCGTCCGAGGCGAGGTGGCGAGGCTCACAGCGCTGATCGAAAAGATGCGTCGCAGCTAGACGCGGCCCAAGAGCTTGGCGTCCGACAGTGCCTGCGGATGAATATCCCATACCTCCGGCGTACTCCGTCATAGTAGCCATGCGGCAGCTACCGCTGCCGCTGCGACGAGCAGTCCCGTGACGACGATCGTTCGCTGCGTTTTGCGCAACACACGCGTCAACTGTTCGCGCTCGGCCTCGCTGACTTCGCGCGCTTCCTTCGCCCTCGCCTCAACCGTCTTGTCCAGCGCAGCTACGGTGTCGACCAGCGCCTGCAATCGATCGTGAGTTGCCTGGTCTGCCGCCTGCGATTCGCCGCCAAGCGTCCTGATGTCTTTGTTCGCTCGTTCGATGGCCTCATTGAGGGACGCAAGCGGAAGACGTATCGCATCCGCACCAGCAACCGCCTGTGCAACGCGCTCCGGCAAGCCATCGGGGTTCGCCTCTCGCAATCGCTGTTCGGCGGTCTCGAGTGCGAGGATGAGGGCCTCGTAGCGGCCAGCGATCTCCTGCAGTTGCTTCGCGCACGACCCTAGTGTGCCAAACGCAGTCTGGGCCTGTTGAGATATCCCTTCAACACGCTCTGGCAGGGCCGCGGCTTGGCTCGCTTGCTCCACGATGGCCCCCAAAGCGTCGTGCATCCGCCCGACTACGCTATCCACTCTCTCGGTCATTCCTTCCATCGCTTGTCCCTTCGTTTGTCGCCAACCGCGGGCGTTGGCCGTCAGTCCACCTTGGCCCGATGGGTGTCGAGCCGCACTTGCGCCTCGCTCAGCGTCTTGGTCGCCGCTCCCAATGGGCCGAGCAATCCCCACATCGCCTCCAAGCGCCCAGCCGAGACATCTTCCGTGTCCGCTGCGCCCGGCGGCCACGCGCTCACCAGCTCGCCGAACGTCCTCGCGTCCTCGTCGGCTGCCCACGGGCCGAAGATGAGCCGCGTCGCATGCAGCAGCGATGGATTGGCCTCGCCAAGCCCGCGAATGAACTGCGCGAGATTGTCGCGTTCCACGCGCAGCTTCTCCCCGCTGGCATAGAGCCGGAGGTTCATCGCGGCGGTTTGGAGGTTCCGCTCCGCGACGTCGAACACGCCATCGTTGCACAATGCCTCGGCGGCCGCCCGGCTGGCGAGCAACGCCGGGTGGTCGGGCTGACTTTCCAGCGCCCGGATGAACATCCCCCGCAGCTCGCCGGCATCCATTTGCGAATCGGGCGTCACTCCCTCGAACAACCTCCCCCATGCCTGCCAGTCGATGCCTTCCTTTCGATCCAACAGATCCGCGATCTTCTCGCTGCTCTTGCCTTCGCTCAAGTAGTCCAGCATTCTCCTCCGCACTTCCTCGTCGGTGCCACAAACACGAGCCATTTCGACTGTTTCGAGAAGTGCGCGTCGATGCGCCCGCTCCACGCTTCGGTAGACGAAGTTCACCAATTCCGTCGCCACTAGGCGGATTTCAGCTTCGGCGTCGCCCTCGTACGTTTTGCATGCGGCATTGACCTTTCTCTCGATCTCTTGGCTCTGTGTCTTGTCGAAACGAGCGATGTACTCCGCCAGTCCTTCGACCCCCTGCGTGACCTTCCAAGGCGAGACATAGGCAATGAAAGCCCTGCGTCCGTAGTCCACTTCGTAGTCGCGAACCACGCCGATGCGCGTAAGCCGGCCCAGGGCGCGCTCTAGAGCTGTCCTTTCGTCCTCGTCGGCCGGAAAGGGGATGTTCCGCTCGCCCGCGCCTTCGCCTGGGGCAAGGAGATCGATGGCGCCCGTCATGGCAGCACATTCCGTTTGCACGCCTTGGAAGTTGCGGAAGTGGAAGAACAGCGATGTCCCTACGTCGTCCGAGAGCCGCCGATCTTCGTAGATTCTCTTGGCTTCATCCCAACCTTTCCGTGGATCCAAGATGGCATTCGTCCGCGTTGGATCGTCTTCGCGCATGATGGCGATGGCGATGGCATCAAGCTGGTCCCGACCAGCGCGCCCGATCTCCTGGTAGTAGCCTTCCAAAGTTCCCGTCAGATGGGGGTGCAGAACCCAGCGGACATTGGGCTTGTCGATGCCCATGCCGTAGGCTTTCGTGCAGACCATCGTGCTGGCGTCGTTTTTCTTGAAGTTCCTTGCAGCGTCCCTTCTGCGCTGCCTGTTCTCGCCGCCGGAGTACGTCTCTATCGCTCGCGCGCCGCACTGCTGTGCGAGTTCCTTGCCCCTCGACACCGAGTTCCCCCGCCCTCGCACCGTCGGCATGAAGACGATGCCGCACATTGTGTCCTGGCCGCGCCTGGGTGCCCAGAACTGCTCGCTTCGCTTGTGGAACCTGTGTGGCAGACGGCGTAGCGCGCCTGCAGCCTCGCTTTGTGCTTGCCGCCTGTCTGTGCAGTACCGCAACTCCATTTTGATCTCAGGACGGTTGTGTGAGGTAGGCCTAATGGCGGCCTCCGGATCTCCGTCGTCAATCTCCAGATGCGCGATCATGTCCTTGTACACGGCCCGACTCGCCGTGCCTGTGAGCGCCAGAACAGGTGGCTTTCCCAACCTCTCCTTGACGGTTCGCCCGAGCTGCAGGTACGCCGGACGGAAGTCGTGTCCCCACTCGGAAATGCAGTGTGCTTCGTCGATGACGACCTGCGCAAGGCCTGCGGCGGCAAGCGAGCTCATCTGCTCTCTGAACTCGGGGATCATCAGGCGTTCGGGCGCGCAGACTACGATCAATGTCGTACCGGCCGTCAGCCGGTTCATCTTCTCCCGTCGCGTGCGCTCGTCGTCCAGAGACGTGATTCCCTCCACGCGGTCGATGCCGACGCTTCGCAGCGCATCTATCTGGTCCTCTATGAGCGCGACCAGAGGCGCTACCACAATCGTGGGGCCGGGCTTGAGCAAGCTGATCATCTGGTAGATGAGGCTCTTGCCTGCGCTGGTTGGCAGCAACACGACGGTGTCCTTGTCGTTGAGGCAGCGGCCGATCGCCCGTGCCTGGGCCTCTCGGAACTCCGCATGTCTGAACGCGTCGTTCAAGATCGTCAGCAATGCCTGCTCTTGTGCCTTCTTCTCAATCGGGCCGCGCAGCTCTCGCCACTCTGGCGAAACGTCGACTCGGCCGTGCAGTTCCACGTTGCTTGCTACTCGTCGCAGGATGTGAGCACGGCCTCCAACACCCGTCGTGTGCCACCACGGATACGCCCCTTCGACCCGTATATGCACCGGTTGGTCGTGTTCCTCCCTCGGCGACACGAGGCGCAACATCCGTGGAAGGCGAACGTTGTCCGCCACGCCGTGGACTTCGGCGAACGCTCTCGCTAGTTCGCGCCAGTCGTCAAACGACTCTTCCAGGCCGTGTGGTCGAGCATGGGCGGCTTCTACGCCGACCGTGCCGTTGGCAATAGGCAAGCTGCCGTCCTCGAGCATCCGGCTCAACAGGATCTGGAACGCCGTGCCTTCGTCGGCCATGGTTATTGCGCCCGCCCAGCCGGCACTGCGTTCATCTCGAACGTCGTCGTGGTCGTCCTGATCCTTCCTGACGAGCATCTCCAGCAGCGTCAGATTTGGCCCCGTCCCGTCATGCACCTCTTGGTTCGTGACACGGATGGTCTTCACGCCGGCCTCGGCCGCCGAATCTTCCCGCGACTCGTCCACGGCACGCCAATCTTGGTGGTCGTCTCCGTCGATCTCTACGGCGATGCGCCGTCTGGCGGTCTTGCCCTCGTACAGAAAGTCCACCCGCCGCTCGTCGTCGAGGTCGCCCGTGATGGAACCCATTGGAAACTGCGGCCAGAGCCGCGCTGCCGATGGACCGAGCGCTCTCGGCACCCAATCCTCCAGGAAGATTCGCTCCGTCTCCGAGTCGAAGAGGCCTGCCTCTCGAAGCGACGGATCCAGGACCGGGTCGTGGTCTCCGTGCTGGTGGGCAATGACGCTCGCTACGCCGCGCATGTTCGGGCGATGGCCCGCTTCGAGCACTTGGTAGCCGCATTTCGCCGGCCGACACCCACCGTCCGGGTCAGCCAGTTGGACAGTTCGTTGCTCTAGTTTCCTAGTGGGCGCGGCGTTGACGCCACGCTGGAAGTAGCGCTGCAGCAACCCCCCGATGAATCGCTCTTCTGGCCGTGCGTCCTCTTCGTTGCCTTCGCGCGAAAGGACGCACCAAGTCGGCGCCCGCGCGCGCCGTTGGAACCTTACAGGGCCGGGCAAGCTTCCCGCCTTGAAGAAGCTGACGTCGTAGCCCGACGGCTTCGCATGTACTTCCATTCCGACGACGCGCCAGTTGCGCACTCCCCGCCAAAAGTGCGTGTGCCGGCAACCATCGTACCCGAATTTGTATCCACAAGTCGGCCACCATGTCGAGCAAGTCCAGGGACCGTCCCTGTAGTGCCACTTGCCCGTTTCAGTCAATACAAGATGTTGATTGCAAAAGGCTTTTTCTAGAGGGTGGTAAACTTGGGCTGGGCGCGGCGGCGTGTTAAGGTGCGCTGCTTCGCGCTCGCGCATGGGCTGCCTTTCGTGACCGTTCGCATCGGCCTGGTTTCCGACTCCCACGTCACCCGGCGCGGCCTGCTGTGGCCGCAGGTCTTCGACGCCTTCGCCGGGGTCGATGCCATCCTGCACGCCGGGGACGTCTGGTCGCCGGCGGTGATCGACGAGCTCGAAACGATCGCGCCGGTGCATGTGGCGCGGGGCAACGGCGACTTCGGCGTTGAAGACGAGCGCTATCTGGAGCAGTGCTTGCTGCGCTTCGAGGAGGTCGACGTCGCCATGCTGCACGACTTTCCTTCGCCCAGCCGCAGGCCAGCGGACTTCGTGCTCGCCCAGGCCGGCAAGCGGTTTCCGCGTGCGCCGGACGTGATCGTCTGCGGGCACACCCACATCGAGGAAGTCCACCGCCTCGGCGGGCTGCTGCTGGTGAATCCGGGCTCGCCGACGTTGCCGCGCAACAAGTCGCTGCGCCTCGGCACCATTGCCTTTCTCACCATCGCCGGCGCCTCGGCCAGCGCCGAACTGTGCCAGCTCACCGAAGACGGGCATCGGCCCATCGACGGCTGACGGCAAGCGCTCACTGCTCCTCGGCGCCAAGCACCCGATCGAGGTCTGCGCAGATGTCGTCGGCATCTTCCAGGCCGACGGATAGACGGAACACGCCGTCGCCAGCGAACTCGCGGTAGCTGGCCAGCTGACGTCCGCTCAGCTGGAAGGAGGAGGCCATCAGCGCGTCCGTGTCGATCCAGTAGACGAGGCTGCGGTGGTGGCCGAGGGAGACGGCGTAGTGGACGATTTGCAGCTCCGTGGCCATGCGTCGGGCCCGCGCTTCGCCGCCCTTCGCTTGAAACGACAGCATCCCGGAGAAGTTCGCCATCTGCCGGCGGGCGAGGTCGTGCTGGGGGTGCGAAGCGAGGCCCGGGTAGTTGACGCGCAGCACCGTCGGATGGTCGTCCAGAAACTCGGCGACGCGCTGCGCCGTGGCTGCATGGGCCTGCATGCGAATCGGCAGCGTCGCCGCGCCGCGCGCGATCAGCCAGGCGTTGAACGGACTGATGCAGCCGCCGAAGTGAACTAGGGCGTCGTTGCGCAACGGGGCGAGAAGCTCCCGACCGCCAAGCACGGCGCCGCCCAGGGCGTCGCCGTGTCCGCCCAGATACTTGGTGAGCGAATGCACCACGAAGTCCGCGCCGAGTTCGACCGGGCGCGTGGCCATCGGCGTGGCGAAGGTGGAGTCCACCGCCAGCAACGCCCCGCGCCGCTTGGCGATGGCGGCGACAGCGGCGATGTCGGTGAGCTTGAGCGTTGGATTGGCCGGGGTTTCGATCCAGATCAGCCGCGTTTCGGGCCGAATGGCCGCCGTCACGTTGGCCGGGTCGGCGCTGTCCACGGCGGTGGTTGAGATGCCCTGCGGCAGGCCGTGCTTCGCCAGCTCTGCCGTGCCCGCGTAGTTGACGTCGCTGATCAGCAAGTGATCGCCGGGCTTCAGGGTCGCCAGCAGCACCGCTGCCGTGGCGGCCATGCCCGAAGCGAAGGCGACGCAGTCCTCGGCGCCTTCCAGGGCGGCGAGCTTGCGCTCCAGCATGGCCACCGTGGGATTGCCCCAGCGCGTGTAGATGTAGGGCGTTTCGTCCCCGAAGGCGTTGATGGAGAAGCCAGCCGGTTCGTCCATCGTGAAGGTGGTGGACATGACGAGATTCGGCGCGGAAGCGCCGGTGGCTGGGTCCGGGGCTTCGCCAGCGTGAACGGCGCGGGTGGCGAATCCCCAGTCCTGGCGCAGCGTCGGCTTCTCGTTCGCGTCCGGCGGGGGGTTGGAAGGGTCTCGCATGATCTCCACTCCTTAAACGGTCAAAAGGAAAATCAACGGCCAAAGAAAAACGCGCCAGAACGGCGACGCGCCCTATTGGCCAGCGCCGGCCAACAGGGCGGCGCTGCGCCGGTAGCCAGCCGCCAGCGCCAAGTCGCGAGGCGTCCGGCCGTGACGGTCCTTGGCATTCGGCACGGCGCCGGCGTTCAGCAGCAGCTCGACGTTGTCGGCGCACTCCTGCCACCACGGTCGCGCCGCGACGTGCAGCGGCGTCTGCCCATTGCTGTCGGAGGCGTTCGGATTCGCGCCTCGAGCGAGCAGCAGCTTGAGCGCCGCGCCGCCGCCTTCGCGGGCGGCGATGGCCAGCGGCGTTTGTGCGAAGGCCGGTTCGGCGTGTTCCGGCGCAGCCATCCTCCACACCGCTGGCGGCGCGGACTGGCTGGCGGAGTCCACCGCGGCGCCGGCGGCGAGCAGACGCTCCATGACCGGCCGCCAGCCGTAGCAGGCGGCGAGATGCAGCGGCCGGCAGCCGAGCGGACAAGGCGCTTCGAGGGCGGCACCGTGTTCGAGCAGCGCTTGAACGATCTCCGGCGCCGCGTCGGCATAGCCGTGGGCGCAGGCGGCGTGCAGCGGCAGCCATTGGCCAAGGCCAGCCGCCAGCGCCTTCACTTCCCAAACGAAGAAGCCGATCCGCGGCAACGGCCGGTTGGCGTCGTCGCCGCTCTTCAGCAGCACGTTTACCGAGTGCTTCTGGGCGCGGACGATGGCGAATCCCATCGGCGTCAGATGCTCGGCCAAGATGTCGAACGATCGCGGCCCGGCCATGCTGGCGATGGCATCCGTCATGCCCAGGGCGCAGGCGCTGTGCAGGTCGCACGGAACGCCAGCGGCAAGCAGCAGCTTGGCCGTTTCCGGCTCGTGCAATGCGGCCAGCGGCAAGGCGCCAAGCGTCGTGTCGGCATCAAGGCCGACGGCGCGCCGGGACTTCGCGTACTGGGCGAGAATCAGTTCTCGGCAGCGACGTTCGTCGCCAGCTTCGGCCGCTTGGCGCAGTGCCGCGTTCACGCTTGGCGAAACGCGAGCCGCTGCGCCAGCAGCGCATGCACCAGATCGATGGTCGGCGTCTGCACGCCGGTCAACGCGCCCAGTTCCTGCACGGCGCCGACCAGCGCGGCGGTCTCCAGCGGGCGGCCGAGCACCAGGTCTTGCAGCATCGACGTTCGATGCGCCCCCACCGCCGCGGCGCCGTCGATGCGTCGGTCGACGTCCACGGCGAAGCGAGCGCCCAGCGCCTCGCCGACGGCCTGGCCTTCCAGCATCATGGCGCGGGCAATGCTTCGGGTTCCCGGCTCGGTGGCAAGCACGTCCAGGGTGGCATGGGTGAGCGCGGACAGCGGATTGAACGCCAGGTTGCCCCACAGCTTCATCCAGATGTCGTTGCGCAGCTGGGAACGCACCGGCGCTTTCAGCCCCGCGGCCAGAAAGAGCGCCGCCAGCGCCACCACCCGTTCGCTGCGGTCGCCCTGGGGCTCGCCGAGAATCATGCGGTTGTCGGACAGATGCCGCACCACCCCCGGGGCCACCACCTCGGCGGAGGGGTAGACGACGCAGCCGACGGCCCGTTCCGGCCCGATTCCGCGCCAGGCGGCGCCGGTCGGGTCGACGCTCTCGACGTGGCGTTCGCCGAAGGGCGAATCCAAGCCGTGGAAGTACCACCAGGGAATGCCGTTGACGGCGCTGACGACGAACGTGTCGCGGCGCAGCAGTGCGCGAATGCCATCGACGGCGGCGGGAACGGAGTGCGCCTTCAGGGTGACGACCACCGCGTCCTGCTTGCCGAGTTCCGCCGGCCGGCTGGTGGCCGGCAGATCGACGCGCAGTTCCTCGTCGTCGACGATCAGCGCAAGGCCCCGTTCCTGGATGGCGGCGAGATGCGTCCCCCTCGCCACGAGGGAGACGTCGGCGCCGGCCCGGGCCAGCAGCACCGCCAGATAGCCGCCGACCGCGCCGGCGCCGTAGATGCAGACCTTCAAGCGTCCAGCCCCAGTGCCTTGGCGAGGCCGATGCGCTGGATCTTGCCGGTGGGCCCCTTGGGAATCTCGTCCACGAAGACGATCGTTCGCGGCGTCTTGAAGGCCGCCAGCCGCTGGCCCACGAAGTCGCGCAGTTCGCGTTCGCTGGGCGATTCGTCCTCGGCGAGCACCACCGCCGCGGCGACGTCCTCGCCCAGCTTCGGGTGCGGCACGGCGAAGGTGCAGGCTTGGCGCACGGCCTGGTGGTCGAGCAGCGCTTCGTCCACTTCCAGGGGCGCGATCTTCTCGCCGCCGCGGTTGATGATCTCCTTCAAGCGGCCCGTCACCTTGACGTAGCCGTCCTCGTCCATGACGCCTTGGTCGCCTGTGCGGAACCAGTCCGCGCGGCCGTCCAAGGCGGCATGGAAGGCGGTCGCGTTGGCTTCGGGATGGTTCAGATAGCCGGCCGTGACGTTGGCGCCGCGAATGACGATCTCTCCTTCGACGCCGCTGGGCTGCAACTCGCCGGCGGCGTCCATGATCGCCACTTCCGGCCCTGCCGCGGGGCCGACGCGGCCCGGCTTGCGTGCGCCCGGCGGCAGCGGATTGGAGCACATCTGGTGGGCGGCTTCGGTCATCGCGTAGGCCTCGACAACGGGCGCCTGGAACACCCGTTCGAGTTCCGCCATCACCGTCGGCGGCAGCGATGCCGAGGACGAGCGAATGAACCGCAGCCGGCGGTCGGCCAAGGCCGCGGCGTTGCGGCCAGCGCGGGCCAGAATCGCCTGATGCATCGTTGGCACGGCGCTGTACCAGGTGGGTGCCGCGTCGGCGAACCAGGCGAAGAAGCGCAGCGCGTCGAAGCCCGGCGTGCAGACCACCTCGGCGCCCGCCGCCAGGCTTGCCAGGAGCGGTGCCATCAAGCCGTGGATGTGAAACAGCGGCATGACGTTCAAGCAGCGGTCGCCCGGCGCGAGGCGCAGCGTGGCGACGATGTGGCGCGCCGAGGCAACGAGATTGCGCTGGCTGAGCGGCACCATCTTCGGCTTCGACGTGGTGCCGGAGGTGTGCAGAACCAACGCCACCGCCTCGGCCGGCCGCGCCTCGACCGGCTGTTCCCCGACATCCGCGAAGCGCCATGCCCCGGCATGGTCTTCCTCGACAAGACGCAGCACGCGCACGCCGCGCGCCTCGGCGACGGCAACGGCCGGCGATGTCGAATCCGCCGCCGCGACCAGCGCCTTGGCTTGCAGGTCCGTCAAGTAGAACTCGAACTCGGCCTCCTTGTAGGCCGGGTTCAGCGGCGCCGTGGCGCACCAGGGCGCCGTGCAGAGAAAGGCGCTGGCCATGCTCGGGCCGTTGTCGAGCACCACGGCGACGCGGTCTTCCGGGCCGACGCCAGCGGCGCGCAGCTGGCGACCGGCTGCCGCCACCTGGCGGCGCAGTTCGCCGTAGGACATGCCCGGCCTGGAGGGCGCGGACAGCGCCGTGGCTTGGGGATCCGCGCTGGCCAGCAGGGCGGCGATTCCGTCCGATGCGGCGAGCATGTGGGAAGTCAGGCGATCACTCCCGCATCGAGCAGATCCTGCACCTCGGCTTCCGACAGGCCGAGGTCCGCCGCCACCACTTCCCGGGTGTGCTGGCCGAGCAGCGGCGCGGCCTTGATCGGCACGGCGCTTGCGGACATGCGCACCGGCCAGCCGAGCAGCTTCACCGTGCCCAAGGCGGCGTGTTCCACTTCGTGGACGAAGCCGCGCGACAGCAAGTGGGGGTTTCGATACAGGTCCTTGGTGTCGAGCACCGCGCTGGCCGGTACGCCGCCTTCGGCCAGTTGGCGCATCGCTTCGTACTTGTCGCGCTGCAGCGTCCATGCTTCGACTTCCGCCCTCAAGGCCAGGCGGTTGCGGTAGCGGTCCCGGGGAGTCGCGTAGTCGGGGTCGGCGAGCAGGTCTTCCCGGCCGATGGCTTGGCACAAGTGCTGCCACATGCGCGGCGTCACCGCCATCACGTACAGGTAGTCGTTCGCGCCATCGCCCCGGCAGCGGTACAGCGTCATGTTCGGCGTCGCCCCGTTGCCGTGGCGCTGCGCCGCCCGCTCGCCGTAGTTGCCGTTGGAGGTGGCCGTGCGCAGGTAGTAGGTCATGGCTTCCTGCATGGACAGTTCGATGAGCTGGCCGCTGCCGGTGTTCAGCTTCTGCACATAGGCGGCGGCAATCGCCAGCGCCATCTGGATGCCGGTGCCGGCGTCGCCGGTGGTGGGGCCTGGGCGCATGGGCGGGCCGTCGGCCTCGCCGGTGATGGAGAACGCTCCGGCGGCGGATTGCGCCACCATGTCGTAGCACTTGTAGTCGGCCCAGGGGCCGCTGCTGCCGAAGCCCTTGATGCGGGCGTAGATGATGTCCGGCTTGACGGCCTTCATGGCCGGATAGTCGAGGCGCAGCTTCTCCATCACGCCGGGGCCGTAGTTCTCGACGAAGACGTCGTAGCTGGCCAGCATGTCGAGCAGCAGCTGGCGACCTTTCGGGCGCGAGAGATCCACCGCCACGCTGCGCTTGTTGGAGTTCCAGACGACGAAGTACTCGGCGTTGCCGTCGGCGCCGCGGCCCGGGTCGCCCCGTTCCGGGCGCTCGATCTTCACCACGTCGGCGCCCAGCCAGGCGAGCGCCTGGGTGCAGGAGGTGCCCGCTTCGTACTGGGTCATGTCGAGAATGCGCAAGCCGTCGAGAGCGGGCATTCCTGTGTGCCTCCTTTGGATTTACAACGTACTTGGCTGAACGCGCGTCTAAGAGGTTCGACTTCGAGCAACGACCCTTAGAGACGAGCCTTCAGATCGGCGGCGATCTCTTCCGGCGCGACGCCGGGTTCGTAGCGGGCCAGCACCTCGCCGTCGCCGTCCACCAGGAACTTGGTGAAGTTCCAGGCGATGTCGCTCTCGCCGTCGGGCCGGGGCTGCTGCGCCTTCAAGTGCTTGTAGAGGTCGCAGGCGCCGTCGCCGTTCACCTCGACCTTGCCGAAGATCTGGAAGTTGGCGTCGTACTTGGAGGTGGCGAACTCGAGGATCTCTTCGTGGGTGCCCGGCTCCTGGGCGCCGAACTGGTTGCAGGGGAAGCCGAGCACGGTGACCGCGCCGCTTTCCTGAAGGGTACGCAGACCTGCGTACTGGGGCGTCAGCCCTCATTGGCTGGCGAGATTGACCACCAGGCAGGCCGCGCCCTTGTACTGCTCGAAGGAGAGCTGCTCGCCGGTGATGGTCTCCATGGTGAGGTCGTGGAATGCCATGCCGTGCTCCCGTGGTTGCGCTGTTATAGGATGCAGTCGCGCCATGTTCCGCCAAGCGCGTGGACATGGCAAGTGGCTTTGGGCGGGCGCGGCATGGTGATCACGAACAAGCGCGGCAAGACCGCCTTCGCCATCGCCCGCAAAGAGGCGAAGCACTACAAGGCGCGGGCTTGACGCAGGTCCTCGCACAGGCAAATCACGCACAGGAGATTCCCTTGACGACACTGACCTTGGAACAGAAGCAGGCGCTCTACCGCGACGGCTACATCGTGGTGAAGAACGCCGTTTCGCAGAGCATTGTGGACGCGGCCCTCGACTGCCACGCCAACACGGAGAAGGGCGACTACTCGGGCCGCAAGACGCCGATGACGGACCTGGTGAACGCCTCGTCCATCACGCCGATCCTGCACGAGGCGATGGGGCAGTTCGATCCGCCGATCGTCTGCCAGGTGGGCTTCATGCCGGTGCGCAAGCCCAGCGACCGCTTCAACAATCTCGGCTACCGGGAGAAGGACCAGCCCTACTTCGCGGCGGAATCGCACATGGACGGGCTGTGTACGATCGGCGTGCCGCAGGAGGTGCAGGAAGGCAGCGAAGACGCCATCTACCGGCGCTACATCGCCTCCGGCCCCAAGGGCGATCTGGGCCGCAGCGCCGACGTGATGGGCCACAACAGCGTGCCGCTGTTCGAGGACCCGGAGATGACCCTCGGCATGGGCAGCTTCACCGCGTTCGTCTTCGTCTGCCTGAACGATCAGACCCGCGAAGGCTGCGGCCAAACCGCGCTGCTTAAGGGCGCCCACCACGTCACGGAGAAGTTCTTCCGCTGGCAGCGTTCGGTGAACGGCTGCATCGGCCCGGAAGGCCCTGGCTGGCCGCGCCTGAACTACGACGCGCCCAACCGCTGCGGCCTGGTCTATCTGCCCGAAGCGGTACGCGAGCAGTTCATCGACGACACGTCCGAAAGCACGCCGGACGGCGTGTACTGGCCGCGTCCCACGCAGATCCTCATGGAACCGGGCGACGCCTGCATCACCGTCTTCCACATGCCCCACTCCGGCACCCGCAACGAACTCGGCACGGAATCGCGCAAGAACGTGATCTTCCGCATCCGCAACAAGAAGCGCCAGCCGGACAAGCTGGTGAACGGCGTCAGCGACCATCCGGACCGCGGGCAACGCGGCGAATGGCTGGAATACGAAGACGGCAACAACCCTTGGGAACGCTCCAAGGACGCCCTCTGCAACCAGTGGGACGAGTGGGAAGGGATGCAGGAGGTCGTGGCGGCGCAGTCCGCGGGGTGATCGGAACGGGCGCACCCAAGTTCCCGGAGCGCCAACCCCGCCGGCCGCACACGCGCCGAAGGCGAGTCGCGATCTTGCCTGTGCTTTGAGTGCCGTTGCGGTTCAGCGACGAAGGGCGAATTGCCGCCATCCGAGGCCCGCGAGCAAGCGGCTCTACGTGCGGTTCACGTCAGGCAACACCTACGTCTACTACGAGGTGGCCAAGCGCGTCTTCAACGACCTGCTGGCGGCGGATTCCAAGGGGCGGTTTCTGAACGCGGAGATCAAAGGCGCCTACGACTACCGGCGGCTGTAGGGCGAGCGGTCGTGGCGTTCAGCCCGGCCGCTTGCCCATCTACGATCTTCGGCGCGTTGCCAAGGCGACGGTGTTGCCGCTTGGGTTCTCGAAGAACGCCATCCATTCCGTTCGCCGGCGGGGCCGAAGGTGCCGGCGTCGTCCGTGTGGATGGCGTGCGGCCCAGACTCGATGGCAACGCCCTTGGCTTGCAGGTCGGCCACCGCGGCGTCGATGTCCTCGCACCACAGGTAGAGCACGCCGCCGCTTGCTTCGCCTTTCTCGAACAGCACCTGAGCGCGGCGCACCGTGCTCGGTGTTGTCCGGCGTGAAGAAGGGCGTCATCGGCGTGTGGCTGTAGAACTTGCCGGTGAACTGCAGCGGCTCGCCCTTGTGCCAAGTCGCCCAGATGGCGCGCATGGCCAGAATGAACTCGCGCACTCGCGCCGCCGGCGAAGACCACGGCATGGAGAAGCGCTTGGTGATGTGGGCGCGAATCTGTGACCCCAGCCCGAGCACGAAGCGCCCGTTCGAGGCGGCGTTCAAGTCGTGGCCGACGTGCGCCAGCACCATCGGCGTGCGCGCGAACGCCACGGCGATGCCGGTGACGAGGTCCACTCGCTCGGTCTCCTGCACGGCGAAGGCAAGCGGAATGAACCGGATCGTGGGCGGCCTCGGCGGTCTGGATGCGGCTGGAGCAAGGGCAGTTTGGCGCGGAATCCCTCGTACTCCTCGCACGCATCCTGAAGCGAAGCCGGCGCGGGCGTATGGAGTCGTCCGGCCTTGCACATGCAAGCTGATCAAGGCGTTCTTCGCGTAGACGCGCCCACTCGCAAGCGCGCCGGCAAGCCTTGGCAAACGGCCGCACAAGGAGCACCCGTGCTAGTATTTCAAGCCGAGCCGCTGCCGACGCAGGGCGTCGGACGTATCGAATCGCCGATTCGGAAATACAAGGGCTGGTCCGCTCCAGGGAGTCGCTAGTGGCTGCATTCAAGCTGTTCCAAGGCAATTGGTTTCTACGCAACGAGGACATTCCCCAGCCCACCGAGGCCGAGCGCCGGTTCGCCGCCGCGGCCATGGGCCCGAAGCCTGCGCCCTGGGATGGCCAGCCGGACGTGCCGGGCATGGAGGCGGTGCTGGCGGATCACCCGGACGTGCTCGAAAGGCTGGGTTCGCACTTGCTGACGGTGCTGATCGGCATGCGCGGCTGCGGTGCGGCGGTTCAGTTCCTGCTCGACCACGGCGCTGCGTTGAACATCGACGAGACGGCCTACAACCCGCTGCACGAAGCTGCGTGGGCGGGTGCGGAGGACACCCTCCGGGCGGTGTTCGAGTCCGGCGCCGCCGACGCCACCGGCGTGTCGCTGAAGAAACCCCACACCGGCTGGCCCGACAACCTGTCGCTGATGTACTGGGCGGCCTGGGGCGGCTATCCGAAGCTCGCCGAGTTGCTGATTCGACACGGCGTCGGCGTCCATCACGAACTGCCCATCAAGGGCAACGGCGAGCGCGGCAGCACGTCTTTGCACGAGGCGCTGGCGCCGAGCCCGTGGTCGGACAGCAATCCGGCGCGCTCGGAAGAAAAACGCCAGGTGGCGCGCATCCTGATCGCCGATGGCGCCAGCTACGACATCTACAGCGCGTGCGCGTTGAACGACGCCGAACGTCTGGCGACGCTCCTTGAAGCGGGTTCGTCGGCTGCCATGCAGACGGACGGCTACGGCATGACGCCGCTGCACTGGGCAGCCCGGGCCGACGCCACCGAATGCATGGGGCTGCTTCTGCGCCACCCCGTCGACGTGAACGCCGGCAACAAGGCGCGACGCGCGCCCTTGCAGCTGGCGGCCGAACAGAACTGCGCCCAAGCCATTCGCTTGCTGATCGACCACGGCGCCAACCTCGACACCCAGGATGCGAAAGGACGCACGCCGCTGCACCGAGCCACCTACGAAGGCCGAGCCGAGGCCGCCGAAGAGCTGCTGCAGGCAGGCGCGAACACGACGCTGCGCAACAAGCGCGGCAAGACGGCCTTCCAGATCGCGCGCAAGGACGCCATCCACTTGAGGTCCCGCACCTAGGCCGCCCCAAAGACAACCACCGCCCACCCACCATCCACCCGCGATGACCACCTTGACCCTCGAAGAAAAGCAAACCCTCTACCGCGACGGCTACGTCGTGGTGAGAAATGCCGTTTCCAGCGATCTGGTGGATGCGGCGCTCGACGCGCTGCGCAACCCCCATGTCGCGGGCGCCCTGGGCGCAGCGTCGTTCATGGTGTGCTCGACGCCGCCAGTCGTTGTAGGCTTTGCCACCACCGCAGGCAGGAGATTCGACCGATGGGATTCGCATTGTCGTCCATGCAGCTCGCCAGCAGCGCGTTCGCCGCTGGCGGCGCCATTCCCTCCAAGCACACTGGCGAAGGCGTGGACGTTTCGCCGGCGCTGTCGTGGAACGATGTCCCGGAAGGGGCGAAGTCGTTGGCGCTGGTCTGCCACGATCCCGACGCGCCACTGGTGACGCCCGGTCGCTACGGCTACGTGCATTGGGTGCTCTACAACATTCCGGCCTCGGCCAGCGGGCTTGCCGAGGCCACGGACGAACACACCCAGGGCGTCAGCGACTTCGGCAAGCCCGGCTACGGCGGTCCGATGCCCCCCGAAGGCCACGGCGTTCACCACTACTTCTTCTGGCTGCTGGCCTTGGACGCGCAGCTGGAATTGCCAGCCGGTCTCGGCATGTGGGAACTGCTCGAGAACGTGGAGCCCCATATAATAGGCATGAATCGGCTAGTGGGCACTTACCAACGAGGTTGACGCGCGGCCTCGTCGCCGACTCGCATCGCTGGCGCGGCTAGCCACCTGGCCGGCCGCGCAAGTTCTCTTCGCCACCTAAAGGACACGCGAAAACCGCGTGCGCGCCCGCTCGGCCGGGGGGAGTCGCTCAAAAACGACGGTTGGCGAAGTTCACGCAATTTTCGTACAGTTATGGACGAAGCCGTTACGCGGACATCCCGCAAGTCGGGTCTCCTGTCCGAATACAACAGCCGGATTCAACGGCGAGGGGTCGCTCCCCGCGCCGCGGTGAATAGGCAGGACTTCTCGCATGTCTGCGTGATGGCTTCAACGGCCCGGCACCGGCCGGGCAAGCCGGCGTCAGGCAGGCCAGATGCCGATGATTCCGCCCATCAGGATGGCGTAGGACACCCGGTAGCCGGCCAGAATGCCCCACAGCTTCCAGCCCCAGCCGCAGAACGCGCTGTCCGACGCCAACGACGCGGCGATGAAGGCGACGCCGGTGATCAGGCCGAACGTCATTCCCGACACCAGCCCGGTCATGCCGAGCATGTGCATCAGCGCCGCGACGACGATGCAGGTGGCGAGGGCCGCGACGGCGCTGACGACGAACGGCTGCGCCGAGGGCTGAATCTCGTCCTCCGTCTTGCCGAGCGCCGCCAGCCAGGCCTTGCCGAACAGCGGCCCGTACCACAGGCCTCCGAGCGCGAAGGCGGCGACGGCGGCCACCAGGACGGCCCACCAGTTGAGTCCGACGAAGTCGAGCATGTCTATCTCCACGAGCAGCTTGCCACGACGCGAGTATCGCAACGCGCTCCCGTTGTTGGTAGGCGTATCGACCGGTTGGCCGATCGATGGGCCAGCAACCGGCGCAACGGCATGCGCGCGAACTCTTTGAGCGGCAGCGCACTCGGCGGTATATTCGCTTGCGGAAGCGATGGATGGCGGAGCGGCGGCTGCCAGCCGGCGGTGCTGCGACGCGGCGTCCTTGGATGACATGGGGGAGACAGACCGATGGACATTGCCGAACTGGGCACCTGCCCGGATACCGACGCGGTGATGCGCTCGCTCGCCGAGCACGACTTGGTGAAGCACGCGCTGGAGCTCGACGCCTACGGCGTGACCGTGATCCCGCGCCAGAAGATGGGCGTCGACGACGGCTTTGTGAAGCGCCTGCGCGAGGGCATCGTCAACGCCTGCGAGAAGCGCAACGGCGTGGCCATCGGCGACTACCGCACCTCCGACGTCAGCGGCGAGGGCTTGTTCAAGAACTCCTGGTATCTGCTGAAGGAAGATCCGGTGTTCGCGGAAGCCGCCACCAATCCCAAGGCCCTCGCCATCGCCCGCTGGCTGCTCGGGCGCAGCGCCATCCTTGCTGGCCACACGTGGATCATCAAGCCGCGCACCAGCCACGATCTGAACCTGCACAGCGATGCCCACGGCATCCCGCCCGGCGGCGGCCACATCGCCCACGTGGCCAACCTCTCTTGGCTGTGTACCGACTACTCGGGCCCGGAAGACGGTCCGACGGTGTTCGTGCCGGGCAGCCACCGCTACGGACGCGCCACGCTGCCGCACGAGCAGAAGCTGGCGGACTGCCCGTTCAAGACGGTGACGCTGAACGCCGAAGCCGGTTCGCTGGCGGTTTGGCACGGCGCCACCTGGCACGGCTCCACGCCGCGCAGCAATCCGGGCTTGCGCATCACTCTGGTGCAGGTCTACATGCGCATGCACATGCGCCCGATCAACATGTGGCAGGAAGCCGACGTCGATCCGCAGCTGCTTGAGAAGTTCCCGGAACTGAAGACGATTCTCGGCGGCGACCATCTGTACCCCTACGAGGAACACAACCACCACCCGGAACGCATCGCGCCGTTCATGCGCACCGGCACGGATCCGTTCGCCTAGGCGAAGCGGGAAGCCATGCAAGTCGAGCGGACCAGGCAGCTTGAGTGGCGGGAGACGACCGATCCCGCTGGCCGCCCGGTGCGCGAGTTCAAGCTGACCCGGGAGGGAAGCGAACGCCCGGTTACGGGAGCTCTGTGGCCGCCCGCCAAAGCCTCTGGCGACTCCGCGATGCCGCTGGTGCTGTTCGGCCACGGCGCTTCGGGCGACCGCTATCAGCCGCCGATTTGCCACTTGGCCGGGCGTTTGGCCGACGATGCTTGCGCCCTGGCCATCGACGGCCCGGTTCACGGCCTTCGGCAAGTCGGCCCCGGCGGACGGCAGGCATTTGGCGAGGAGATGAGACGTCCGACGTTCGTAGACGACATGATTCGGGACTGGCAGGCCGCGCTGGCCGCCGCCAGGAACGAGCTGGACGTTTCGGCCTGCGCCTACTTCGGGTTGTCCATGGGTTCCATGTTCGGCATTCCGCTGCTGGCGCAGCTGCCGGAAGCGAAGTGTGCGGTGCTGGGTTTGCTGGGCACCGGCAAGGCCGGCCGGCCAATGGCCCGGCGACTGCTGGCCGATGCCGCGAACATCGCCTGTCCGGTGTTGTTTCTGATGCAGCTGGAGGACGAGTTGTTTCCCCGCGACGGCTGCCTCGAACTGTTCGATGCGCTGACCAGCACCGACAAGCGTCTGCATGCCAACCCAGGGCTGCATCCCGAGGTGCCCGCGGAAGAGATCGACAACGCCGTCGATTTTCTGCGCCAAAGGCTGTCTGCCCGATCTGCAATGGCAGGACGACCGGCGCAAGCTGGCAGTCGACTCGACGCCGCAGTGCTGGGATCGCCCGCTAGGGCTGCCGTCACGACGTTGCTGCGCTCCTTGTCCGGCGAACTGGCGGAGTTCGGCGTCACCGAGGTCTGGCTGTTCGGCAGCGTGGCGCGCGGCGACGACCACGCCCATAGCGACATCGACATAGCGGTGCGAACGCGCGATCCGTTCGACTGGACGTGCCGCTACGACGTGGCGGCGTTTCTGCAGTCCCACATCATCTCCCGCCGCGTCGATTTGGCGACGCTGCCCCTCGGAGACCGGCTGGCCTCGGTAGCCGGCGAGGACTTGGTAAGGGTGGTTTGACGATGGCCGACAGACCATCCTTCGACCAGCGCAGGGCGTGGCTGCTGGACACGCTGGACCGAACCATCGACACGTTCGGCGACATGCCGTTCGACGAGTTCGAGGACAACTGGCGGCTGCAGCGGGAGGCCATCGGCTGCTTGGTCACCATCGGGCAGGACCTGCACGAAGCGACGGGCCACGCCGACGCGGACTTGTCGCGGCGCTACCGGGACCTCAGGAACACCTTGGCGCACGCCTACGCGACGATACCCCCCACGGAACTTTGGGCGGCGCTGCAGGACCTGCCCGAGTTGCGGAAGAGCGTCGAGCAGCACCGCCCCCCGTCGCCACGCACACGGGAAAGCGGGGCGTCCACGCCGTGAAGATCGTTGCCGCGAAGCCTCTGGTGGTGGCGACGCCGCGGCCGCATCGCGGCGGCAGAACCTGGGTGTTCGTCAAGCTGACGACGGACGACGGCATCGACGGCGTCGGCGAAGTCTACAAGGCGCCCTTTCATCCGCTCACCGTCGCCAGGATGATCGAAGACGTCGCCGAGACCTATCTGCTCGGCACGGACCCGTTCCAGATCGAGCGCCTGTGGCGATCCGTCTACTACGGCGAAGGCTACGAGCGCCACGACCACCACCAGCATCCCGACCACGCGGTGACCGGCGTGCTGAGCGCCATCGAGATGGCCTGTTGGGACATCATGGGCAAGGCGCTGAACCAACCGGTCTACAACCTGCTCGGCGGTCGCTACCACGACAAGCTTCGTTCCTACACCTACCTCTGGCCGGCGCCGGGCGACACGAGCCGCCGGCCGACCCACACCGATCCCGAAGCGGCGGTGGCCAGCGCCCTGGCGCATGTGGAGGAAGGCTTCACGGCGCTGAAGTTCGATCCGCTGATCGACGTCATGGGCTGGCGCGATCCCCGCGAACCGCCCCTCGATCGCTTGGACAACGCCGAGCGCGTGGTGCGCGCCGTGCGCGAAGCGGTGGGCAGCAAGGCGGACATCCTGATCGGCACCCACGGCCAGTCCACGACCTCGGGCACGATTCGCTTCGCGCGCCGTGTCGAGCGCTACGATCCGCTATGGATCGAGGAACCCGTGCCGCCGGAGAACCGCAGCGAGATGGCGCGGGTGGCGCGCTCCACGACGATCCCGGTCGCCACCGGAGAACGCCTGGCCACCAAGTTCGAGTTCCGCGAGCTGCTCGAAAGCCAGGCCGCCGCCATTCTGCAAATGGCCCTTGGCCGAGTCGGTGGCATCCTGGAAGCGCGCAAGATCGCCGGCATGGCCGAGGCGCACTACGCGCAGATCGCGCCGCATCTGTACTGCGGGCCGGTGGAAGCCGCGGCCAACATCCAGGTGGACACGTGCAGTCCCAACTTCCTGATCCAGGAGAGCATCGGCCGCTTCGACGGCTTTCACGCGCAGATTCTCAAGGCGCCGATCGAGTGGCAGGACGGCTACATCATCCCGCCCACCCGGCCGGGGCTGGGCGTGGAACTGAACGAGGACGTGGTGGCGAAGCACGCCTACAAGGCTTGAAACACGCCGTTTCGCCCCGGTCTGCGACGGTTTCCGCTAGAGCCGGTGTACGCCGACGAGACGACGACTTGGGAGAGAGGGAGGGGAGGTCATCGTCGTCCCGCCGGCGTCGCACCGGGAGACAACGGCGCAACGACTTTACGCTGCCTCGAGGTGGAGATTGGGCGTCCAGAGACGGCGCTCTGCATCCGCGGCCGGGGCGGGACGAAGCTGCTTGGCAGCCATCCGCCAACGTGCGGCGACGCCGACCACCCAGGGGCGGCTATGTTGCACTGTTTTCATTCATATTCCGTGCTGCCTCAGACACGAAGGCCGCGCACTATACACCTCGAACCGCTTGGCGCAAGTGCTTTTTTCGCGCCACGGCGACTGGCCGCGAACGGGCGTTTCACCCGAGTGCTTCAGCTGCTCCCGGCCATTTCCAAGACGCGGATCGACACCGCCGCCGCCCGCCCCAGGTCGTCCACGGCGCGTACCGAGAAGCGGCCGCTTCGGGCGTTCCAGAAGTAGTGTTCGTGGCGGCCCACGTCGGCGACCAGAGCGTCGTCCACGAACCAGTACAGGCGACGGGCGTCGGCGTCCGTGACGGCGGCAAACAGGATGCCGCCGCCTTCGCCCGCACCCGCTGGCGCGTGGTAGGTCAGCGTCGGCTGCGGCGAGGCGATACGCGGGGCGTGGCCGGAGCTGGCGGAAAGCGCCAGGCCGCACTCCGGCGACCAGGCGGGCGGCTTGCGGATGGCGATGCCGGCGCGGCGGAATACGGCTTCCAGGTCCGAAGGCCAGAACTCGTAGATCTCCCGGCGCGCGCCTTCGGCGGCAGCACGGCAGCTGCGCAGGCCGGTGCCGGCGTCCACCTGCACGGCCCGATGCACGGCGGACACCTTGATGGGCGAGACGCCAGGGATGAACCACGACGATGCCGTGCGCGGACAGTGGCGGCCCGGCAGATCGCCGGTGGACGCGCACACCTGGACCCGGCGCAGGTTCAAGCCGGCAACGGCGCGTGGCGGCGACGGTTCGCTGTCGGCCAGCAGACCTTCGGCGATGCCGAGGAACAGCGGCGCGGCGGCGCTGCGCCCGACGAACGCGGGATTCGGGGCGCCGTCGAAGTTGCCCACCCACACGGCCAGCACGTAGGGGCCGGCCACGCCCACGCTCCAGGCGTCCCGGAAGCCGAACGAAGTGCCGGTCTTCCAGGCAATCGGCGCTTGCCGCCGGGTTTGCAGCGGCGCGTCGTCGAAGCGCGGCATGGCCTCCAGCATGTCCAGCACCAGAAAGCTGGCTTCCGCGCTCAACAAGCGGCGCCCAAGGCCACGGGGCGTCGCGTCGACGACGGTGCGCAGCTCGCCCCGCACGCCGCCGTTCGCCAGCAGCGCGTAGAGGCGAACGAGCTCCTCCATGCTCGTTTCGCCAGCGCCCAGGGCGAGCGGCAGACCCAGCTCGCCGGCCGGCGGCAAGCGGCGCACGCCGGCCTCGACCAGCCAGTCGCGAAAGCGCGGCACGCCAAGCTGGGCAAGAATCGACACCGCCGGCACGTTGCGGCTGCGCACCAGCGCGTCGCGCGCGAACACCGGACCGAGAAAGCCGCGGTCGAAGTTCTCCGGCGCGTAGCCAGCGTAGCGCCGCGGCGCATCCGCAAGCAGCGTCATGGGATGGATCAGCCCGGCGTCCAGCGCCAGCGCGTAGAGCAGCGGCTTCAACGTCGAACCGGGCGAGCGCCGGGCGCGCGCGCCGTTCACCTGGCCAGCGATGGCGTCGTTGAAGAAGCTCGCCGAACCCACCAGCGCCAGCACTTCCATGCTGCGGTGGTCCAGCAGCAAGGCCGCGGCGTTGTGGATGCCCTGCCGGGCGTGCCCGGCAACGTGATCCCGAATGCGTTGTTCCAACCGCGCTTGCAGCCGCCAGTCCAGCGTCGTGCGCAGCGTCGCCCCGGTGCCGCGCGGAAGGTGGTCGCGGACGAAGTGCGGCGCTCGGAAGGGCAGTGCCGACGGGGCGCGAAACACCGGCGTCAGCAACGCCGAGGCAGGGTCCTCTTCGTTGGCGCCGGCGCGCGCCTGCCATGCCCGGCGCAGGCGTTCGCGGGCGGCCAGCAGCTTGGCGCGGCCTTGCGCGGTAACGGGAAAGCGAGCGCTGGGGTTCTGCGGAATGACCGCCAGCGCCAGCGCTTCGCCGAAGTCCAGGGTGCTGGCCGGCTTGTCGAAGTAGATGTGGCTGGCCGTGCCGATGCCCTCGATGGCGCCGCCGTAGGGCGCCAGGTTCAGGTACGCCTCCAGGATCTCGGCCTTGTCGAAGTGCCGCTCGATCTGCAAGGCGCGGGCTGCTTGAACCAGCTTTCCGACGACCGATCGGGTGTTCAGACCGTAGCGCAGCCGCGCCAGCTGCATGGTGACGGTGGAGCCGCCGACCACTCGGCTGCGGCGCGCGTAGGTCGTCCAAGCGGCGCGCAGCAGCGCCAGCGGGTCCACGCCGAAGTGACGCTGGAAGCGGCGATCCTCGTAGAGCAGGGTGGCTTGCCGGGCGGCGTCGGCGATGTCGTCGAGCGGCGTGAACAGGCGGTAGCGGCCGTCTGCGGCGGCAAGCAGCTGCAGCGTCTCGCCGTGGCGGTCCTGCACCAGCGTGGAAAACGGCACGTCGGCGTACAAGTCCGGCTTGGGCGCGAACAGCCAGACGAACCACGCCAGAACGGCGGCGCACGCCACCGCCGGGGCGACGACGAGCAGGCTGCGGCTACGTTCCATCGACGACGAACCGGCCAGCCGCCGAACGTCCGCGTACGCTGCGCCGGTACATGGCTGCGGCGTGCGCGCCGGGGTCCGCGAAGTCGCCCGGGCTCATGGCCTTGACGCGATAGCGGATCTCCCGCGGGGCGCGATCGAACGCACCGTACACGACCAGCCGGTCTGCGCGCACGTCGCGGTACTCGATGCCGCGGCCGCGCACGGAGTCGGCGACGATCTCCAGGCCGCCGGGCAGCAGGTCGGTCACGGCCACGTTGGTGAGCACGTCCTGGCGCGTCGAACGAACGCGCAGGCGGACGGTCAGCTCTTCGCCGATCCGTGCTCGGCTGACCGGCTGCTCCTCGGCGTTCAGATAGGCCCGATCCACCTCGATGCCCTCGGCGAGCGCGGCGTGCGGCAGCTCGACGTCGAAACCGGACTCGCTGGCAACGTAGTAGACGCCGCTGTCGTTGGCCGCTTGCACCGTTACGCGGTTCGCTGCCGGCGGCAGTTCCGCCCGGGCGAACGCCTGCCCGGTCACCGTCGTCGACACCGGCCCGTCGGGCCCGCGGACGGTGATCGCCGGCGCTTCGAGTACGCCCCGCATCGCCAGCGAGCGATGGATTTCGCCCAGCGCCAGTATGGTGTAGGCCGCGGAGAGCGTGTTGAAGCGCCCCTCGAAGACCGCTGCCGTCAGCGCCGGCACGACCTCCCGCAAGCCTTCCGCACGGCGCGGGAAGTGGCGGGCCAGCAGGTAGGCGTACTGCGCATCGCGGCCGAGGCGGGTGTCGAAGTCCGAGTCCTGCTGCGTCGAACCGCCGGGTTCGTAGTCTGCGATCAGGCGTTCGGCCAGTGCGTCGTCGCGCAGCATGGCGTGGCTGGCGGCCATGTAGACCGCAGCCATGCTGCCTTTCCAATCCTCGCCGTGCCGTTCGGTCAGGCTCGTCGCCAAGGCGGCGAGCAGGTTGGTGGCGACCAGGCCGTTGCGCGTCATTACGTAGATGGCGTAGGCCCGGGTGCGGGCCGTCTGCAAGTCGCCATCGTCCTCGGCCAAGTGGCCGGCGACGCGGCGCAGATGGTTCAGGGCGCGGCCCAGCATGTCGTTCGGCACGGCGATGCCGAGCTCCCGCGCATCGGTCAGAAAGTGGGCGATGTACACGGAAGGAAACGCCGCCGCTTCCTTCGACCCAAGCCAGAAGCGAAAGCCGCCGCTTGCGTCCTGGCGGGGCCGCAGCTGCTCCAACGTGCTTTGGAAGAGTTCGTTGAAGTCGTCGCGTTCCAGCGGGAACGCGCCGGCTTGCAGCAGGCCAAGCCGCGGGAAGGTCTTGCTGACGATCTGTTCGGCGCAGCCGTGCGGGAACCGGTCCAAATAGGCAAGCAGGCCGTCCGCCAGCGCCAGCGGGCTTGCCGAGGCGACCAGCCGACGGCTGGCATAGGCGTGGTGCAGGCGGCGGCGCAGATCGATCGGTGCGCGGTCCGCACTGAAGCCGGCGGTGATGGTGGTGGCGAAAGGCGTTGCCGGGCGCACCGACAGCGGTGCGTCGAGCTGCACGGTTTTGTCGTCCAGGCTGGCGCTGAGCGCAAGACGCTCCGCGCCGGGCGCGGCGCCGGCGCGGACGCGAAACGTCGCCCGGCCTTCGTCGCCTTCGGCAATCGGCAGCAACGCTTCCGCGTCTCCCTCCACGGCCAGGCCGTCGGAGGCGCCAATTCGCAACGCGATCGTCGCATTCGGCCCGCTGCCTTCTTGGTTGTTGGCCACGCCCACGGAAAGGTCGAAGGCGTCGTTCGGCGCCACCGCCAGCGGCAGGTTCGGCGTCAGCACCATCGGCCCGCGCACCGTGACGGAGCGATGAACGCCTGCCATCGCGGTCTCGGCGACGCCCACCGCCATCACCCGAAGCTCGCCGTTGAAGTAGTCCGGGACGGCGAACCGGTGCAGCCGTTCCTGCGGTCCCGCCTCGACGATGCCGGACCAGTAGGCGACCGGCGGCGCCTGGCCGCGGCGAAAGGGATTCAGATTGGCGCCGATCAGCCTTGCCGCCAGGCCGCCGCCGGGCGCCGCCAGACGGCGAAAGACGTTGTAGTCCGGCAGGATCAGATCGACCATCTGATGCGTTTCCACCTGCAGCGTCTTCTTGCCCAGGAAGGCGTCGAGGGGTTCGGGCGACTGGTACTTCGCAACTTGCGCGATGCCTTCGTCGACGGCGAACAGAATCAGCCGCGAGGCACGGTCGGCGCGGTAGCGCAGTGGCAGCTGCTCGCCCGGGCGGATGACGCCCGGCGCGGCGAGTTCGATGTTCAAGCGCCGTGGCGTCCGGTCGATGGCGAACGGCGCCACGGCGTAGCTCAACGGGCTGACGAAGATCTCCTCGGCGTCGAGGGAGCGCACGAAAGCGACGTTCACGTAGGCGTTTCCTTCGAGGGTCGGCGGCACGCGGATGCGCGCCACGGTCGTGTTGGTGTCGCTGCGGAGCCACTCGAAGGCGTGGACGCGGTCGCGTTCGATGGTCACCAGGCCGGTGCCCGGGTAGGGCGCCGTGATCTCCATGGCGATTTCGTCGCCGGCCGCGTACCTGGCGCGGTCCAGCTGCAGATCG
Organism: Candidatus Azotimanducaceae bacterium; assembly: GCA_965199875.1. Classification (GTDB taxonomy): domain Bacteria; phylum Pseudomonadota; class Gammaproteobacteria; order Pseudomonadales; family Azotimanducaceae; genus VXYL01. Next base: position 3,613,033 of record OZ241346.1, read on the forward strand.
AGTTCGGCGTCGCGTTCCAGATTGCCAGCCAGATTGCGCTCGCCAGCCACGGCGAACGGCACGCGGCTCAGCACCGTGCCATCCGCATCCGCCAGTTGCAGCGCGAAGCGCCCCGGCACGGCGGTGGGCAGGACGTGTTCGGCACCCTGCGCCGGCAGCGCGAAAGCCGTGCGGGAGCGCTCGGTTTCCTTCAACACGGATTGGTAGGCGTAGGTGCCGTCGTCCTGCTTCACCAGGGCGGAAACGTAGCGGCGTTCCAGCAGCACCGCTTGCAGGCCGTCGAGGGAAGCGGGCGTCGCATCCGCGGCCAGCGCCAGGAAGCGCACCGAGCGCACGCTGTCCTTGGCGATGAACTGCAAGTCGCCGTCGGCCTTGTGCCCCACCAGCGCGCCGGCTGGCGAAAGCAGCGTGCCGGCAACGGCTTTCACCCCTTGTCCGCCATCCGCCTCGAACCCTTCGGCGGTCAGCCGCAGCTGGTAGATGCCGTCGTCGTAGCGGCCGAGATCGAACGGCAGGCGGGCAATGCCTTGGGCGTCTGTGACGGCGTCGTCGAGTTGCTCGGCGACGCTGCGCGGCTCGCCGTCCGGGTCCCGGTGCGGGTCGGCGAAGACGAAACCCGGGTGGGCGGCGAAGCGCGGCGTGGTCGGCACCAGTTCGACGCTGCCGCGCACGCGCCGATGGCGCGCCGGCGTGCCGAACAGGTTCTCCAGCACCACCTTGGCGACGTGCTTGCCGGGGGCCATCCAGCCATGCTCGGGGCCGTCTTCGATCTCGGCGCGAATGCGCAGCTGGTCCGGCCGGTAGTCTTCGACGTCGAAGGTGGCGCTGCCGAGTGCGCGGCGTCGGTCGTCTTCGTCGATCAGATGGACGCTTGCGCGGTATCTGCCGGTGGGCGACTCCGGCAGCGTCTCGAAACGCCACTCCAGAAGCCCGTCGGCGGGCGTGGCGTCGCGCTGCGTGAAGGCGAGGTTGCCGCGTGGCGCGGTGATGCGGAACTCCAGCGGCGCACCGGGTACGCCTTGGAGGTCGCCGCGACGGACGACGGCGAACAACCGCACGGCCTCGCCCGGCCGGTACAGTCCCCGGTCGGTATGCACGGCGGCGCGCAGCCGCTCGGCGTCCTCGGCGTGGACACGCTCGCCGCCCACGTCGAAGCCGCGCCAGCCCAGCCGCCGGTCGCGACGCCGATAGGGCATGAAGGTGGCGTCCTCGCCGTGGCGAACGACGAACGCCACGGGCTGCTGGCCACGCTTCAGGTCGTGTGCCGATGGCAGGTGGGCGTGGCCGCGCTCGTCGGTACGCGCTTGACGCACCGGCAGGCCGTTCTTGCCGAGCAGCGCGACGCTGGCGCCGGCGACTGGCGCTCCGCTGGCGATGGAGTGGACGAAGACGTGCTGGCTGTAGTCGACGTTGGTCTTCGCCAGGAGGCCGAGATCGGTGATCAGGGCCAAGCGCCGGTCGGCGCCGCCGATCTCGCGTTCGCGCTGCTTGTCCCAGCCGCGCACGGTGACGAGGAACAGGCCGCCGTCGGCCAGAAACGGCGCCAGGTCCAGCGCTGCGAACACCGGCTTGCCCGGATGCTCGGGCTTCAGGTCGATGATGCGCGTGGCGAGCGTGGCAATGTTGTCGGCGTTGAAAGACCAGTCGTGGGCGAACCAGGGGTCGCGAAGGTCGCCGCCGGTCTGGCTGGCGAGGTGGTTCACGGTGTTCGGCAGCAGTTGCTGGACATCCACCTTGATCGCCGCCAGACCGCGCGCCGAGAGGGTGAGTCGACGCGCTCCGGTGAGCGGCAGCACGGTGCCGTCCTGGGCGATGGACGCCTGCTTGCGGTACGGCGGCGCGCGCGCCACGGCGTCGAAGGGGGATGCCATCAGAAAGCCGCCGGCCGACTCCAGGCCGGCGCCCACGCGCAAGTAGACGAAGCGCCCTTCCGGCGCGTCGAAGGTGGCGCTCTGCGCCATCGCCGCGTCGCGCTCGGTGGGGTTCACCGTCACCGGCAGGCGTTCCGCCTGCGCCAGGACTTCCGCCGACACTTCGCGGGGGGACTGCCAGCGGTAGTCGCGCGCAGTGCCGCCGCGGCGCGCGCGATGCGCCGGCAGCAGCCAGGCGGCCAACCGTTCGGCAAAGGCGTCGGTTTCCACCTGGTCGGTGAAGGTGAACACCACGGTTTGCCGCTCGTGTTGTTCGTCGTCCTCGACAAGCACCAGCTCCACATCGTCGACGCGGAAGAAACTGGTGCGATCCGGCACCTGCACCTGCCGCTGCAACGTCTCGTCGAGTACACCGTCGCCGCGTGCCGGCGAAACGCCCTTGGCCACGGCCAAGTCGGCGTAGTAGGAACGTTCCGGGATGGCCAAGGGCGCGGAGTGCAGCGCGGCGCGGCGATCGTGGACGCCGTACTCGAGAGAGAAGTCGAGCGCTTCTTCGCGGCCGTCGCGCTGCGCCGTCAGCGAGATGCGTCTTTGCAGCGCCTGGCGGGAGACCGGGTGCGTGAAGCTGAAGCTCGCCACCACCCGGCGTTCGTCGGCTCGCTCTGGATGCTGGTAGAAGAAGGAGGAATCCAGTTCGACGTCGAAAGCTGGCGTCTTGAAGAAAACGCGCCGGCTCGCCAACTCGACGTTGCCGGCGAACAGGCCCGGATCGAGGCGCACTCGGTATTCGCGCCCGGCGGGCCAGTCTTCGGACGGCTCGAAGACCAGCAGATTGTCCGTCTCGAAGCGCCACCGTCCGGCCATCGACGGCTGCATGGCGATGCCCGTATCGACGACGTTGCCGACCAGATCCAGCCGCGCCGCGGAGAGCGGGCCCCGTGGCGTCGCGTCTGGATTGGGCAGATAGTCGAACGTCAGCCGCAGCGGCTGCGGCCTGAGTTCGTCGTCGACGACGGGCGTGACGCCCGGCGCCTCCACCTGCACCCCGACGCGCAGCGGCTGCGGCAGCCGCTGGTAGTACCAGTAGCCAGCGGCGACCAGCAGCGCGCCGCTGGCGACGCCGCCGAGAACGCCAGCGAGCCGTCGCCGACCGAGGCGAGCGGCCCACGCGGGAGGCATCCACGTCAACGTGCCGAACGTCGCCTTGAAGAACGCGCTCATCGCGGTGTCCTGAACTGCCGCGTGGGCGTCCTACCGTAGCGCACCCCAGGAGCTTGAAAGTGGAAGTCCCGTGGACGCCGGTGGAGCGATTGTGGAAACCGCGTTCGGATGCATGACGAAGCAGCGATTTCCTACATGCGGAGTGGGGAATGTCGCTAAAAACGACCTCTCGAAAGCGTCAGACTGGCTTTACTGCGAAGGCTGAAGGCGACGGCTTGGTGCGCTTTCCTTAAGCGCGGCACGACCAGACGGACCCGGCAATGCATGTGGTAGAGTTCTCGACATGTCCTCGATTCCCCAAAGCATGGTCAACGGCGGCGAAGTCGGGCGCGGAACCCGGCCGCGCAAGCTCTACCGCTACAAGCCGGTGCCGCCCTTCGCCGTCGACGAAGAAGGCTACCCGTGCGAGGACGGCATGAGCCAGGACAGCGACCACGCCACCCTGTTCGGCTACGGGCTGTCGCTGAAGCGGCACTTCGAGGGCCGCGCCGCGGTGCATTCGGACCTGTCCACGCACTACGCGAAGGGAGACACCGGGGCGGTGATCGTGCCGGACCTGTTCGTGGCCTTCGGCGGCGAGGAGCGTTCGTACCGGCGCTCGTACAAGCTGTGGGAGGACCCGCCGCCGGAGTTCGTGCTGGAGGTGCTGTCGAAGAAGACCTGGAAGAAGGACCGGGGGCTGAAGAAGGACACCTACGAGTTCCTCGGCGTGCAGGAGTGCTGGCTGTACGACCCGCGGGTTCGCTGGCTGGATGCGCCGCTCGAGGGCTACCGTCTGCGCGGCGGCGTCTACGAAGCCGTCGAGCCTGCGTCCGAGGGGCGCTTCGAGAGCGAGGCGCTGGGGCTGGAACTGCACCTGCGGGACGGCGAGCTGCGCTTCTTCGAGCCGAAGACCGGCACCTACATCCGTACTTTCGACGAAGCCGAGGACGCCGCGGAAGCAGCCGAACGACGCGCACTGGAAGCCGAGCGACGGGTATTGGAAGCCGAACGCGAAGTAGCCAACTTGCGCGCCAAGCTGGAACAGCGCGGTTCCGGATCAAGCCTGCCTGCTTGAGTGGCGGTCCGCTAGCCGAGCAGCGCCTCCAAGCGCTCGCCGGCTGCCGCAGCGCTGCCCGCGGGCATCGGCACCATTTGCAGTTCGGCGCCAAGCGAGGCGCGTTCCGCCAGTTGCTCGGCGACGGACTCGATGCGTCCGATCACCTGGATTTCGCGCACCATCGCCGCGGAGATGGCCGCCATGGCGCCGTTCAAGTCGCGATCGTTGGCCCATGCTGCCCGGGACTCCGCCACTTCGCCCTCGAAGCCGTTGCTGGCCAGCATGTTCCAGTAGAAGTCGCCCATGCGATTGACGTAGTGGAAGAGCGGCTGCCGGGCCGCCTGCCACTGCTTTTCGTCGTCGTTGCCGTCGAGCACGTAGACGTTGGTGAACGGCGCGATGGCTACGGCGTCGGCGGCACGCCCGGCAGCGGCGGAAGCGTCGCTCAAGCTCTGCCGCAGCGTCGCGAAGCGGCCCTTCGGCCAGTGGATGGGAAAGATGCCGTCAGCGATCTCGCCGGTCTGCCGGATGGACTTCGGCGTGATGGCGGCAATGTAGATGGGCACGTGGCTGCGGGGCCGGTCGTAGTCCAGGCGGAAGCCGCGCTGCATGGCGAAGAGTTCGCCCTGGTAGTTCAGCCGCTCGCCCTTGATGAGCGTGTCGATGACCTCGACGTACTCGCGAATGCGCCTCAGCGGCTTCTTGAAGGGCACCCCGTGGAAGTGCTCGATCACCCGGTGGCCGGAAGAGCCCAGCCCGCACACCATGCGCCCGCCGGAGATGGTCTCCAAGGCCGCGAACTCCTGGGCGATGGCGCCCGGCGATCGCGAGTAGACGTTGAGGATGGACGTGCCGATCTGGATGCGCTCCGTATTGGCCGCCAGGAGCGTCATCCACGGTACGGTGGACGGCCCCCAGGCCTCGCCGGTGGCCACCAGCTCGTAGCCGAGGGATTCGGCGATACGCACCTTCTCCAGAGATTCGCGCCAGTCTCCGCCGGCCCCCGCAAGCACCCCAAGTTTCATGTTGCTCTCCCAACTCCCGATGTTGTCCTGGCCCGCGCCGGCCGCTAGAACACGGCCAGCGGGTTGAGCGGCGAACCGGTGCCGCCGACGACGCGCAACGGCGCCCCGACGAACAGGAACTCCCAGCGCTGCCGCTCCTTGGCGGCGACGGCCACCTGGTCGAGGTCCAGATTGTCCAGAATGCGCAGGCCGAGGCCCACCAGCACCAGTTCGTGCAGGGGGTTGGCGAGCCCTTCGACGCCGGACGGCATCACGTCGCTGACACCGTCGCAGCCGATCAGCGCGACGTCCCTCGCCTTCAGCCACTTGGCAACCGACGCGTGCATGCCGGCCGCGGCCTGGAGGAAGTTCCACTGGCCTTTCTGCCGCACCCGTTCCCAGCGCCCGGTGCGCACCAGCAGAACGTCGCCGCTGCCGACGGTAACGCCGGTTTTCTTCTCCCAGGCGGTGAAGTCGTCGATGGTGATGGCGGTGCCGGGTTCCAGGAAGTCGACGCCCTTGAGCCAAGGCATGTCCACCAGCACGCCGCGGGCGAAGATGCCGTTCTTGAGGTGATGGATGCCCAGCTTGGTCGCGCCGCTCGGCTTGATGGTGTCGAAGCCGAAGCCGTTGTACAGCTTGCCCTTGTGGGCGAAGTGCGCCAAGTCGTCGATGTGCGAGTGGGCGAAGCCGTGGTACTGCACGCCGTAGTCGTCGCCGGCCACCTCGTGGCCGCTGAACGTGCCGGTGGCGACGCTGTGGCGAAACGGACTGGCGTTGAGTTCGTCCTGCACGGTGTTGAGGTCGAGGGCCATGGACACGGCGACGCCTTCCCGCACCAGGGCGGCAGCGGCCTTGCTCTTGGCCGGCGTGACGAGGTTCAACGTGCCCAGTTCGTCGTCGTCTCCCCAGCGCCCCCAGTTGGATATCTCCTGCATCCAGGCGTCGAACTGGGCCCGCGAAACGGTGGCCGGCGCCGCGGTCTCGGCGGTGCAGCCGACGCTGATGCCGAGCGCGGCGACGGCGATTGCCTGGCGTATCCGCATTTCTTGTTGCCTCCTGACCAAGACGTGTGAAGCCTGCTGGGGCGACGATGGCTAGTAGAGGTACACCGCTCCTGCCCACTCCAGGGATTTGTCGCTCTGGTCGCCGTTGACGCCGCTCGCGGCGCTGTCTTCGCCGTAGGCGCCCACCGCCAGAACGGCGCCGTCGGCGCTCAAGCCAAGGCTGGTGCCGAAGTCGTCCTCGTCGTCATCGGTGTTGCTGGCCTTGACGTACGCCTGCTGCCGCCAGCCGTCCGAACCGCGGCGAAACACGTAGGCCGCGCCGGCCTTGAAGGCCGAATTGTCTTCCGGATCGCCGGCAAGGCCCGTGCCGCTGCCGGACTCGGATTCCGACCCCACCGCCAGAATGCTGCCGTCCTGGTTCAGCGCCACCGCAGCGCCGAACTCGTCGCCGGCCGAGGCATTGCTGGCCTTGATGTAGGCGTCCTGCATCCAGCCGCCGCCAGAGCGAACGAATACATACGCAGCACCGGCTTCGTCGGCGGAGTTGTCCGTGCCGTCGCCGTTGAAGCCGGTGGCGCCGCTGTCTTCCTCGTCCACGCCGACGGCCAATGCCAGTCCGTTGCCGCTCAAGGCCAGCCGGATCCCGAAGTTGTCGTCCGCGTCCGGGTTGTCGGCTTTCAGGTACGCCTGCTGCTGCCACTCGGAACCGCTCAGCGAGAAGACGTAGATGGCGCCGGCGTCCTCGGCGCTGTTGTCTGCCGCATCGCCATCGACGCCGGCGGCGCCGCCGTCCTCGAAGGGCGCGCCGGCCGCCAGCGTTGCGCCATCGGCGCTGAGCGCCACGGAGACGCCCAGCACGTCGCTTGGCTCGCCGCCGGTGGCGGTGGCCACGCTGTGGCGCTGCCAAGCGCTCGCATCGCGTTGGAATACCTGTACGGCGCCAGCGCCGCTGAGCGGCACGCCCACCGCCAGGCGATTGCCGTCGGCGCTCAAGCTGACGCTCTGGCCGAAGCGTTCCCCTTCGCCGGGCGCTGCGGACTTAAGATACGCCTGCTGCGTCCAAACGCCGTCGGCGTTGCGCGCGTACACGTAGACGGCGCCGGCCGACTCCACGGAGTTGTCGCTGGGGTCGCCGCCGCTGGCTTCGGCCGGGGCGCCCACCGCCAGGGTGTTGCCATCGGCGCTCAGCGCGGGAATGCCGAACATGTCGCCAGCGTCCGTATTGCTGGCCTTGATGTACGCCTGCTGACGCCAACCGGCGTCGGCCTGCCGGACGAAGACGTACACCGCGCCCGAATCCAGGGCGGTGTCGTCGGCAGCGTCGCCGTCGATGCCGGTGGCTGCGCTGTCCTCTTGGATCGCCCCGACCGCCAAGGTGCTGCCGTCGCCACTCAAGCTCATCGTGAAGCCGAAGAGATCGTAGCTGTCCGGTTGGCTGGCCTTGAAGTAGCCGACGCTCGACACCATGCCCTCCAGCCGCGTTGCCACGCTCAGCGGAGCGGAGTCCTGGCAGCCGCTCGCGGCACAGCTTTGTACGACGTACCGGGCTTGGGTGCGGGCGAACAGAGGAACCACGTGGTCCACCTGCACGGGATCTTCGCCAGCGCCTTCCGCGGTGCTGCCGGGGATGTCCTCGCCCACCTGCGCGAAGCCGGAGGCGCCGTCGGGATTCTCCAGCAGCTTGTAGTGGGTCGTGTTCGCCGCCGGCGCCCAGGAGAAGCGGAAGGTCTTGTTGGCCTCGAACGACAGCGACGGCTCGACGGCCTCGGCCGGCGCTGGCGCTTCCACCGTCACCGCGAACATCAAGCTGGCGGACTCGCCGTCCGGGTCCGTCGCCGTCACCGTGATGGTGGTGTTGCCGGCGGCCAAAGCCATGATGGTCAGCGAACCTCCGGCCACGGAGACCGCGGCTACTTCGCCATCCGAAGAGGTGGCCGCGAAGGTCAGCGCGTCGCCGTTGGCGTCGGTGAAGCTGCCGGACACGTCCAGCGTCTGCTCGTCGCCAACCGTCATGGTCAGATCGGCAAGTTCGCCCGTGGCCGTGGGCGCTTGGTTCTCTTCCTGGACGGTGACGGTGAACGTCTGCGTCGCGCTGGCGCCGGCGCCATCCACCGCCCGCACCGTGATCGTGGCGGCGCCCCCGGCAACGGCGGTCACGGTGACCGTGGTGCCGGCCAGGGCGACGGTGGCGGTTTGCGTGTCCGACGAGACCACCGAATAGCTGAGCCCGCCGCCGTCAGGGTCCCGAAACGCCCCGGACAGCTGCACGGCGGCTTGCTCGCCGGCGTTCATCGTCAAGTCCGCAAGGCTGCCCGTCGCCTCCGGCGCTTGGTTCGATGGCGACGTCGGGGTGGAACTGCTGCCGTCGCAGGCGGCCAATCCCAGCAGCAGAGCGAAGACCGTTGCCAGCCCCGCCGAGGTCGAAGCAAGCGTAGCGGGCGTGGATGAACGTGCTTGGCGAGGCGGTTCGTGGTTGCGCATGGCCTCTCCGTTTCGGTGGACGACCGCCAGACTACCGCAACCGAACCGCCGGTGTCAGCAGCCGAGGCGTAGCTGCGGTTGCGCGGGCCGGTGGAGCGCAAAGCCGAGTGCCGCTTCGCAAGGACGCCGGAGTTGAAACTGCTATGCTGGCTGGCATGGCTGCGCCGCTCTCCCGAGACCGCCTGGTGCCCTTCTCCAGCAAGCTGGCGTTCGGCGTCGGGCAGTTCGCCGAGGGGCTGAAGAACACCGCCTTCGGGCTGTTCGTGCTGTTCTACTACAACCAGGTGCTGGAGCTGCCCGGCACGCTGGCCGGTCTGGCGCTGGCCATCGCCTTGCTGTTCGACGCCGTCACCGATCCGCTGGCCGGTTCCTTGTCGGACAACTGGAAGTCCCGCCTCGGCCGGCGCCACCCGTTCATGTACGCCTCGGCGCTGCCGCTGGCGCTGGCGTTCACCGGCCTGCTGTGGCCGCCGGGGAACGCCGAAACACTTGGCGACTGGGGCTTGTTCGGCTGGCTGACGCTGTTCGCCATTCTAACCCGCGGCTCGATGACCCTCTACCACGTGCCGCACCTGGCGCTCGGCGCCGAGATGACCGAGAACTTCAACGAGCGCAACCGCATCGTCGCCTATCGGCAGTTCTTCTCGGCCCTCGGCGTGGCGGCGGTGTCGATCATCGGCTTCGGCTTCTTCTTCACCGAAGCGCGGGGAGGGCGCACGGAGATCGCCAACTATCCGGTCTTCGCCATCACCCTGGCCGTGCTGATGGTGGCCACCATCTGGTACTCCGCGTTCGGCACCCAGAAGGAGGTGCGGCACCTGTCGGAACCGGCGCCAGGCCCCAAGCGAAGCATCGTGGCGCAGCTTTCCGAAGACCTGACGGCCGGCTTCTCCAGCCGCTCTTTCGTCTGGCTGTTCATGGGCGTGCTGGTGGTCTTCGTCATGGCTGGCGTCAACAGCGCACTCGATCTGTACATGTTCCAGTACTTCTGGGAGCTGGCCAGCGCGCAGATGCTGTGGCTGAACATGGGCTCGGTGGTCGGACTGCTGCTGGGCGTCTTCGCCGCGGTGCCGATGCTGCGCTACACGGGCAAGCGAGCGGGCCTGCTGCTCGGCACCGCGGTCTGGGCGATCTGCCAGGTGGTGCCGGTGCTGCTGCGGCTGCTCGATTGGCTGCCTGGCAACGGCGCCCCGGAACTGTTCGGCGTCCTGCTCGCCTTCAAGTTCGTGCAGGGGGTGATTCTGCAGCTGGCCTTCGTTGCTTTCGGTTCCATGATGGCGGACGTGGCCGACGAGCACGAGTACGTCACCCGAGTTCGACGAGAGGGCATCTTCTTCGGCGCGGTGGCGTTTTCGGCCAAGGCCACCAGCGGCTTCGGCACCTTTATCGGCGGAGTCGGCTTGGACGTCATCAGCTGGCCGCGAGGAGCGCACATCCAGACCGCCGCCGACGTGCCCGCGGAAACCTTGGTCCACCTGGGCCTGTTCTACGGTCCGGTGGTGGCGGGCTTTTCCATCGTCTCGCTGTGGTGCTACACCCACTACAGCCTCACGCGCCAACGCCACGCGCAGATCGTCCAGGAACTGCAGGCCCGTCGCCAGGAGGAGGACAGCGGGCAGAACGCCGCCGCGCCCCTTGCCGACCAGGGATGACGGCTTGGCGGCGAGCCTCGGCTTGACCAAGCGTTCGCGAGGGCTGCAAACTCGAACGCGAAACCCACCTCGCCGGAGGCGCCCCCATGCCCACTCCCGCTCGCGTCGTCGTCTGTCCACCGGGCGCCGCCAACGGCCTGCCCACGCTTGAAGTGCAGGAAGTGTACTTGCCGGACCCCGCGCCCGGGCAGGTTGTCGTCAAGCAGTTCGCTTCCGGCATTTGCCACTCCCAGCTGCATCAGATGCACCGGCCGAGGCGCAACGCGACTCTGCTCGGCCACGAGTCCACCGGCGTCGTGATGCACAAGGGAAGCGACGTCGCCCATGTGCGCGAAGGAGACGTCGTGCTCGTCACCTGGGTGCCGAGGGACGCCGCCAACGCCAGCGCGCCGCCGAGCCGCGCCTCCTTGTCCGTTGGCGGCGGCCAGGCGGTGTCCCAGAACGTCTTCACCTGGGCCGACCACACCGTCGCCGACGGGCAGTTCGTGGTCAAGGCGGCCGCGGACACCGAGCGTCACGTCACTTCCATCATCGGCTGCGCGGTGATGACCGGCGCTGGCGCGGTGGTCAACACCGCGAACGTGCAAGCTGGCGACTCGGTAGCCGTGTTCGGCGTCGGCGGCGTCGGCTTGTCTGCCGTGGCGGGCGCCAGGATGCGCCGCGCCGACCCCATCGTCGCGGTGGACCTCGACGACGACAAACTGCAGTTCGCCAAGCGTTTCGGCGCCACCCACGGCATCAACGCCGGCAAGGTGAACGCAGTGGAAGCCATCCACGCGATGACCGCCAAGCCCGGGCAGACGTCCATCGGCGGCCAGCCGGTCACCGGCGTGGACTTCGCCTTCGACTGCATCGGCCTGAAGACGACCATGGAACAGATCGTCCCGGCGTGCCGCCCCGGGCACTTCGGCGCCTGCCAAGGCGGCACCGCGGTGCTGGTTGGCGTGCCGGCGACGACCGTGGAGTTGAACGCTGGCGAGATGCTTGGCCAGGAGAAGCAGTTTCGCGGCTCCATTGGCGGCTCGTGTTCGCCGGACCGGGACTTTCCGATGTTCCTCGACTGGTACGCCAACGGCGACTTGGACCTCGACGCGCTGGTCACCGCTCGCTACGACATCGAGCAGATCAACGAGGCGGCGGCAGCGCTGAACGAAGGCAAGGTGAGCGGCCGCTCCATCCTTCAGTTCGACTCGTAGCGTCGCAGCTGTCTGGTTTGTTGAGGGCGCATGTCCGAATGGCAGCGGAAGAAACTGCGCCGGCCAGCAGCTGCGAGGAGCCGGCGGCCATGGATCTGACCGTCCTGATTCTCTGTCTCAACGAGGAGAAGTCCATCGCCAGCTGCGTTGCGGAGGCGCGCCGTTTTCTGCTTCGCAACGCCATCGATGGTGAGGTGCTGGTGCTCGACAACGGCAGCACCGACGCATCGGCCGAGGCGGCGCGTCGAGCCGGCGCGAGGGTTGTTGCGGAAACTCGGCACGGCTACGGCCGAGCCATTGTCTCCGGCATTCGTGCCGCCCACGGTCGGCTGGTCATTCTTGGCGATGGCGACGGCGAGCACGATCTCGACAATCTGGACGCCTTTTGGCAGAAGCTCCAGCAGGGCTACGCTCTGGTGGTGGGCAATCGACTTGCCGAATCCCTGCCCGGCGTGACCCGGCCGTTGAAGCGTCGGGTGGGCGCCCGGCTGCTGTCGGCGATCGGTCGTTTGCTGTTCGCATCCCCCGTAGACGACATGCACTGCGGGTTGCGCGGTTTCGACCGCCAGAAGATGCTCGACTTGAATCTGCGCGCTCCCGGCATGGAAAGCGCCAGCGAAATGATCGCCAAGGCCGTGCAGAAGAACTTGAGCATTGTCGAAGTGCCCGTTGCGCAACGCTCCGCGCTGGATGCGGGTCGAACCCCGCACTTGCGCATCTGGCGCGACGGCTGGAGGCACTTGCGGTTGATGCTGCTGCTTTCTCCACGCTGGTTGTTCTGGCATCCCGGCTGTCTGTTGGTCGTCGCCGGAACCGTGGCCATGATCGTGCCGTTCGTGCGTGCCGACTGGCTTGGCACCTACGCCATGCTGTTCGGGTCGGCGATGGTGGTTTGCGGACTGCAGCTGGTGTGGTTTGCTCTGTTCACGCAGAGCCTTGGAACCGCAGAGGGCAGGAGCGGCGAAGCCCGGTGGGCGACTTGGCTCTTGCGCCATGTCTCGCCGGACAGGCTGCTTGTCTCTGGGTTGGGCTTTGGCCTGCTTGGACTGACGGGAAGCGCCTGGAGCCTGGTGCTTTGGGCCGAAGCCCATGGCGAGGCGACGCTTTCGGACGGTCGGCTTCGAGTTGCCATTCCGTCGGTCATGTTGCTGGTGTTGGCCGTCCAGTTCGTGTTTTCGGGTTTCTTGCTGATGTTCTTGTCGTCCCGAAGAGGCGACTAGTGGTTCGATTCCGAGTCAACGTGGCAAATGGCACGTTCCGTTGGTCGTCGCCTCGGCACGTGCTGCTTGAAGATGTGCCGCCCGGCAAGGCCACCGGTGTCCAGGTCGAGCGACGAAGCCCGCCCCACTGGAACGCAAGTTGTCTGGAAGCGGTGCGCTAGCGCGCCTGGATCGAGCGGCTTTGGCCGCTCTTCGTGCGGTACGCCGACCTCTTGCCGTGTACGGCACGGGGGCCTGCCTGCTGTTCGCCAGCTTTGTTCTGTTGCACTACATCGGCAATCGAACGTCGTTCGATCTGGCGGCCGAGCGATTTGCCACCGAGTTCGCGGCAGAGCCCTATGCATGGGGGACGCGACGAGACGAGTTCTACAACGTTTGGGACTACTGCACCTTTGTCGGCGCCGTTCTGGCGGGTTCCAGATCGCAAGGTTCGCCGCTTAGGGACGCTGTCTTGCCGAAGAAGCTGGTCGGCGAACATCCCCAAGAGTGGTGTCTCGAGTTCACCGTGCCGTTTCCGACAAGCGGCAAGTGGTACGAGTCGGCCGGCGATACGGAACCGAGGGAGACGAGGCGAGACCGCCTTCCCTACCGACAGTGGTATGGCAGCAAAGCGCTCTTCGCCATCGCCCTGCGCCACTTGTCGGTCCGCGAGTACCACCAGCTGGTCCGAGCGGCGTGCTACGGTGCCTACGCGTTGCTTGCCATCGCGCTGCTGCTGCTCGGCTGGCGCGCGTTTGCCGTGGCGAGCCCGGTGTTGCTGTCTGGCGTTTCCCTGTCCGGCATCGAGTACTTTGCCGATGTGACGAACGGTGCGCCGTACGTCTGGTCGATCCTCACGCCAGCAGCGTTGGCGTTGCTCCTGGCACGCGACGCAGCGACGTCAACGGTGCGCGCCTTCTTGTTCTTCGCTGGGATGGTGTCGGCGTATCTATGGCTGTTCGATGGCAGCAATTTCATTGCTGCAGCGCTGATTGGCCTTGTTGCCTGGCTTGGCTATGGAGCACTGCCGGTGCGCACCAGACTTGCGCGTTCGGCCGTCTGCGCGACGATGCATGTCGGGGGCTTCGTCGTGTGCCTTGTCGGCGGCGTTCTCATCAAGAGCCTTGCGGTAGGCGCGGCCTTGGGCCAAACCGTTACCGAGTTGGCGGTACGGATTCAGCGCCTCGGCGCACCTGATCTTCGGGACATCGCAAGCCGAGATCCCGCCGCGTGGATCGACCTGCTGCCTATTGAGCTGCCGGCAGTGGAGGCACTCGCGATGTTCTCCGTCCTCGCAGGGCTGGCTTCGATCGTTCTTGGCATTTGGCGCGCTCGCCGAGGCCGCGTCGAACCGCTTGCCGGCGTACTCTGGATTGCCGGACTCTTGGCGGCGTTCTGTATCCACTTTGCGCTGATCAGCGACGTCTTGTACCGCGCTGCGCGGCTGATGTACATGCCCCTTGCACTGTGCTGGTCCGGCTTCGTACTCGTGCTCTTGGGGATGCGTCGGCCGGTGTTCCACGCGCTGGCCTTTTTCGCGGTCGGTGGTGCGCTGTTAGTCGTCTTCAACGGCTTGCGCCAGTCGCGGACGATTGCCGTGACACAGCCGTTTGCGACCGCCGAGCGGATCATTTCAGCCAAGTACGACGTCTACCGCGAGGGCGCTCGGCTGCTCTACGTTAGGCAGAACTGCGCGGGCTACGACATGAAGCGGCGCTTCCTGTTGCACGTCTACCCTGAAGACCCGGCAGACTTGACCGAACCTCTGCTGCCAACGTGGCTGGCCAAGATGGCTGCAGCTTCACACAAGCAAGACCCGGCCGTGGAAGTGCTCGACTTCTACTTTCTTCATCATCGTTTGTTCTCGCTTGGTTCAAGTTGCCAGGCAGTTGTCGATCTGCCGCGCTATCCGATTGCGCGGATCAGCACCGGACAGTACTGCTGCTACGACGGCCATTGGCTGGCCACGTGGGAATCAGAGGGCGACGTGGCGGCGAAGTAGGCGCGGTTCATGCCGGACTATGAAATCGTGTCGGCGAGCAAGGTGCCGATCCGGTCCGCATTGGCCATGATCGTCAGGCTTGGCGGTTTCGCTGGCAAGCTAGTAAGCGAAGCACCATCCGCGATGTAGACCCCCGGGAGACCTGCCACTTCTCCGAGTGCGTTGGTCTCGTTGGCGTCGGGTGCGGCACGCATCGGCGCGGTAGCGCCGTAGTGTATGTCCTGTCCTGGGCCCAACAGGCGAAACGTGCGCGGTATCAACACGGCGCCGTAGCGCCAAGCCATGTGGCCAAGCCGGCGCGCGAACGTCTTGGCGACGGGCAGCAGTTCGGCGTCGCTTTCGGCGGAGACTTCCAATCGCCCGTCACGGTCTAGGCGGAGGGCGTTTCGACGGTGGCTGCCGGCAAAGTAGGCGTTGCCGACGATCAGCTGGGGCTGTCCGATGCGCACGATTCGACGCGACAGCGGATAGGCGAAGGGAAGCTGCGCGATGAACTCCGACGCCGGCAAGGTGTCGGCGGAAAACAAGCTGCCGCACACGTAGCCTGGATGCGGCTCCGGCAGTTCGGCGCGGAACGAGAGTTGCGCCAGCCCGAAAGCGTGGTCGTCCGTCATGCGCGCGAGTTTTCGTTGCAGCAGGAGCAGGCCAAAGCCTGCAGCCGGGGTGGATTGCATCGGGATCCGCCTGTTGTGCAGGCGCAAGGCGTCGAGAACCAGCTTTGCACTGCCGATCGCGCCACACGCCAGAACAATGCGTTTGGCCTTGAAGGTCACCGTTGCTGTCGTTCTTTCGTTTCGAGCGACCATGCGCCAACCGCTGTCGACTTTGACGATCCGTTCGACGAACAAGCCGTCGCGGTACGAGAAGGTCGCTTTCTTCCGCAGTTGCGCGAGGTCGGCAGTGGCGGAGTAGATGGCCCCTTGGCCACAACCCCACAAGCAGCGGCCGCAATAGATGCAGCCGCTTCGGTGCGGCCGATCTTCGGTAAGCACGGCGTTTCTGCCGTGTCCGATTCTGAAGCCGCGTGCCCAGGCCGAACGCGGGCTCGCGCAGTAGCGCGAGTAGAAGGCACGGAGGTTGCCGCTGGTGCGAACGGCCGGCAAGAGAGAGTCGTCAATGCCGTGAAACGTGGACAAGTCGTCGTTGCTGCCGGAGACGCCGATGCGCTTGGACACTCTGCGATAGGACGGAAGAAGGTCGGCCAACGAGATTGGAAACTCGGCCAGATCGTCGTCGTCGAACATGCTCACTCCCGCGCCCCAGGCATTGGAGAGGCCACCTTCCGCCAACGATCCGACAACGGTGAAGTTTCTGGCGACGATGCGGTAGCGCGAGTTGTAGTGGGCGAAGACGTGACGGTGCGAGGCAACGCGAAGTTTCGGTGAAGCTGCATGGGCGTGGGCTCCGTCCAGGCGCTGGTCTCCGACGATCATCTTCCACTGATCCGTGCGCTGGCGAACTTCGCGCAAGCCCCGGCTCGGATCGATCGTCGGCGCAACGCTTTCGCGATGTCCGAAGTCGAGCATCAGCACACGAATGCCCCTTTCGACGAGGGGAATGGCGACGGAGACGCCGGCGAGACCGCTGCCAACTACGACGACTTGCGGCGCATCCACTGGCCGGTCCGGGAGAGTGCAGAGAAGACCTGGAGCAGAACGTCGCAGACGAAGTGCAGCACCAGAGCGGTCAACGCCGGCAGAGCGGAACCGGCGCGCCAGTGAAACGCTGGCGCGACCTGCGGATCCGTTTCCGCCAGCGCCACGGCCAGCGGCAAGCGCCTGTCGAGTTCCAATCTCTGTGGACTCTGCCGGCGAAGGATCGGCGAGCGCGCGTCGAGCAGCCGAAGCAGCCGAGGACATGCCAGAAAGATCGGGCGGAGATCCAAGGAACGAGAGAGAACGTGCTTCGCCGCCGAGCGCTCGACCGCTCTCGCATAGCGTCGCAACGCCACGGGTCTCAAGGCGCGACCGGCTGCGTAGGTGGTCAGCGCGAGACCTTCGTCGAGCAGGTTGCGCCGCGCTCCGCCCGTGGCAAGACCGTCCGCAAGTGGTCTCGGAACTACGGCCAGCTCTTCGCACTGCGTCAGCAAGCGCTCTCGACGGACGCCGAGTTGGGCAAACCCGTCGAGGCGCTCGACGAGTTGCCGCGACACCAGGGGGACGGCCTTCGCGAGCGCCGTCGCCAGCATGACGAAGAGCGAAGGCACTGGAATGGAAATCGGGTGGCGGCGATGTCGGTGCCAGGCCAATCGGCGCATGAACGCATTCAGCGAAACGCTTTCTTGCTGCGCGACGGCGAAAGTCCGCGCCCCCGTGTCGGTGCTCCGTGCCCCCTCGCCGACCAGGTGGACCATGGCTTGGCAGAGGTCGTCGATGTGGATCGGATGTATGTGCGGCGCCGGCACGAATGCGGGAATGCACGGGCTTGTCGCGGCGAACTGGTCGAGCAAGCCAAACAGCCCGTGACCTGGCTCGCCTCCGTAGACCAGTCCGGGGCGGACAACGTAGCCGCCTCGCTGCAGCACGCCACGCTCGATGCGCCACTTCAAGCGCCCGTATCGAGAGCCGTCGGCACGGGCGGCCAGACTCGATACGTAGATGAATCGGGCGACCGCGAACTGCTCCGCGATGTCCAGCAGGTCTTCGGCGGCGCTGCGTTCGGTTTCATCCGAAGTGTCTGTTTCGCCTAGAGTATTCGCCGCCGCGTGAACAACCGCTTGGACATTGGCGAAGGCTCGCGGGTCCGGCCCTTCGCCCATGCGGTAGCGGAAGAACCGAACGCCTTCGCGTTCAGCAGATGCGTTGGCGCGTCTGGCCAGCGCGTGGACTTGGTATCCCCGCTTGGTCAGGTGCGCGATCAGGTGCGCGCCGACGTAGCCGCTCGCGCCCGTGACCAGTACGGCGGAAGGGTTCGGCACGGATGCGCGACTTGGGATCAGGCCGCGAAAACTGCGCTGCCGCCGCCTCTCCTGCCAGGAGATCGAGGATCCGGCAGACCGATGGCCTCGAGCTCGTCGGTCGTCTCGGCGTGGTGCATAGGCGACGCTTCCTGAAGATTTCGCACTCGCGACATCTAGAAGTGTGGCAGTTCGCGGCATGGTGCGCAACGCCGAACGTGCCGCGTGTGCCGAGTGCAGGGGATGTCGTGCTCGTTGCCTGGGTGCCGAGGGATGCCGCCGCCAATACCACGCGCGCGTGTACGCTCCTCGGCTTTGCGAGCTCGAAAATACTCATATTGATAAACATTCTCATTCGCGTTAGGGTTTCCGCACCATTGGTGGACGAGAAAGCCCATGACTCGAACCAGGCGCTTGGCGGCAGGCATCGTCGCCCTCTCGACGACCTGCGCCGTCGCGGCCGACCACGAGCGCGCCGGTGCCGAGGATGGCGACGAGCGTGGAGGCGAAATCGAGACCGTCACCATCGTCGGCACCCAGGACGTCGACCGCGTTCCCGGCAGCGCCCACTTCATCGACGCCGAACAGCTTGCCCGATTCGCGTACACCGATGTGCAGCAGATCATGCGCCAGGTGCCGGGCGTGTCGATCCAGGTGGAGGACGGCTTCGGGCTGCGCCCCAACATCGGCATTCGCGGCGTCGCCACCGAACGCAGCGCCCGCATCACCCTGCTGGAGGATGGCGTGCTCATCGCCCCGGCGCCGTACTCCGCGCCTTCCGCGTACTACTTTCCCACCGCCGGGCGCATGGCCGCCTTCGAAGTGCTCAAAGGGCCAGCCGCCATCACCCAGGGCCCGTACACCATCGGCGGCGCGTTCAACATGGTTTCCACACCCATTCCAGCCCAGCCCGCAGGGCGCGCCGTTGCAGAGGTGGGCCAGCGCGCCAGCAACCGGCTGCACGCCAGCTACGGCGGCAAGTTCGCTTCCGGCTTCGGCTTCATGCTCGAGAGCCACCAGTGGTTCTCGGACGGCTACCAGACTATCGACCGCCACGGCGACGACACCGGCCTCGAGGTGCGCGACTACACCTTGAAGCTCGCCTTCGAGACCGGCCCGCACCAGCTGAGCTTGAAGCTGCAAAGCGCCGACCAGCACTCGGACCAGAGCTATCTGGGCTTGACCGACGCCGCCTTCCGGGCCGCGCCGGGACGCCGCTACGGCCTGTCCAGTCTCGACGGCATCGATACCGAGCACGAGCAGTCGATCCTGCGCTACGAGTACGCCTCGAACGGGATGCAGGTGGCCGTCGCCGGCTACCGCAACACCCATGCGCGCAACTGGTTCAAGACCGAGGGGATCGACCTCGACGGCAGCGTCGATGCGCAGTCCTTGTCCCGCGTCAGCTGGGCCAGCGTCGTGCAGGCGGTGAACCTCGGCGCCAGCATCCGCGGCTGGTCCGCGCAACGGCTGAACGCCATCCTGGAAGGCGCCTTGGACACGCCGCCCGGCAGCATCCAGCTGCGCGCCAACGACCGCCGCTACGTCTCCCAAGGCGCACAGCTTCGCGCCACGCTAAGCCGCGACGTCGGCGCCGTCGGCCATACGTTGCAAGCTGGTCTTCGCTACCACGAGGACGAAGAGGACCGGCTGCAGCGCAACAGTTCCTACCGCCAGCGCAGCGGCGCCCTGGCGCTGGACGACCTTGGCATCGTCGGCAACGCCGGCAATCGCGTGCAGCGGGCGCGGGCCATTGCGTGGTTCGTGCAGGACGCCATCGACCTCGGACGCTGGACGCTGACGCCCGGGCTGCGCTTCGAGAACATCGAGCAAAGCCGAGTGCGCTACGAGACGCGTGGCGCCCGCACGGACGACCCTGCCTCCCGGGCGCCTGAAAACCTGCGCAGTTCGCGCTCCAACACCACCCGGGTGCTGCTGCCGGGCCTCGGCGCCGTGTACAGAATCGGCAGCGCGACGACCCTGGTGGCCGGCGTCCACAAGGGCTTCAGCGCGCCAACCAACGCCCCCGACGTCGACGCCGAAGAGGCGCTCAACTACGAACTCGGAGTGCGCTTCGACAATGGAGGAGTCCGCTTCGAGGCGATGGGCTTCCTAAGCGACTACGACAACATGCTGGGCGTGTGTACGTCGTCCTCCGGCGTCGACTGCGAGGTCGGCGACGCCTTCAACGGCGATGCGGCGACGGTGCATGGGCTTGAACTGCTCGCGACGACCAACCTCGCGCCGGTGGAAGCCAGCTTCACGGCGCCGCTGGAAGTCGCCTACACCTGGACGCGCGCCGAGTTCGACACCGACATCGCCAACACCGACTTCTTCGGCGACGTCCGCGCCGGCGACCCGCTGCCCTACCTGCCCGAGCAGCAGCTGAGCGCAACCCTCGGCGTGGCCAAGGGACGCTGGACCGCCCACGCGGCGTTGAACTACGTCGATGCGGTCTGCGTACGCGCTTCGTGCGGCGCGTTCGAGCAGACGGACGATGCGATCACCTTGGACGCGTCGGTGCGCCTGGCCTTGCGCACGGACGCCAGCCTCTTCCTGCGCGTCGACAACGTCGCCGACGCCCGGGACATCGTCGGCCGGCATCCCTACGGCGCCCGCCCGAACAAGAGCCGCACGGCAGTGCTCGGCGTGGACATCGCCTGGTAGCGGCGCTGGAATGCCGGCGTGCGCCAGGGAAGCGTGTCGGCTCCAGGCATGACGCGCAGCGCCGAGCGTGCCGTGGCGCCTAGCGGCTGCGCCCATGCCGATCCAGACGTCCACGTTCCTTGGGCTCGCTACGTCGTCGAGCGGATCAGCGAGGCGGCGAAGCGCTGAACGAAGGCAAGGTCAGCGGCCGCTCGATTCTTCGGTTCGATCCGTAGGCGTTGCGGCAGTACGCGGCGCGACGGCTCTCTTGATGCCGCAGTAGATCGACCCAGCGGCGACGGCGATGCCAAGGCGCGCGCGCTCTTCGGCTTCGGCGAGGTCGTCGGCGCGGACTACCCGCACGTCGAAGCCGACGACCGCCATGCGCTCGGCGAAGTCCGCGCCGTAGGTGCGCAGGTGCTCCGCAGGGCGAGGGTCGGCGGCCGCGCGCGGATTCAGCGGCGCATCTGGATGATCCACGGTGCGCGTCGTCTTCACCGGCACGTTGACGATCGCCCAGCCACCGGGCTTGAGGATGCGGAACAGCTCGGCAAGAGCCGCCAGGTCGTCCTGCACGTCTTGCAGAACGTGGCTGCAATAGACGCCCTGAAACGCCCCGTCCGGATGCGGAATGGCCATGACGTCGAAACGCGCGTCGACGTCCTTGCGCAGCAGGTCCGCGCACAGATAGCCGCCTTGGGCGAGCTGGCGCAAGCGCGGCGCCAGGCAGGCTTCGGGAGCGATGTGCAGAATCGGCCCGCCGGCCGCCACGTCGCGCAGGAACAGGAACGCCAGACGGTCGCGCTCGCGAGACGCGCAGAACGGGCATGCGGCGTTGGCCCGGCGCTCCGGCCTTCGCCCGGCAGCGCGGAAGCGGCGAAAGGAGCGGCTGCACACCGGGCAGTGCATCGCGCTCCCCGCCAGCAGCCGGGGCGCGGCGCGATTGCGCCAGCGCCGCAGTCGCGTCTCGACGCCCTTAAGAAACTGCATCGCGCCGCTCGCCAGTGGCCGAGCGCGCGTTCGCCGTCGGCAGCAGGATTGCCACGCGATGGTCGAACTTGCGTATCTTTCGCTCCACCTTCAGCCTCGCCGCGGTGCGGAACCAGCTGGAAAACGGCAGCAGCTCGCTGTTGCCGATGCCATCGACGATGACCAGCCGACAGCGGCGCGGATGCTCCGAGACGGCGATGATGTTGTGCGGCAGCAGATCGCGGCTTAGGAACAGGTCTCGGCGCAGCCAGGCCTTGAACTCGTCGATGGCGTCGGCGAGGGCGTCGGTCATGCCGCTCGGCAGCAGCTCCTCGAGGTTGGCCGGAAAGGTGCCGTCGTGGTTGCGCCGCAAGTCCGTGACGATGCCGAGACCTTGATCCGTTGCCACGCTGCCGTGGTAGCGCGGCACGTGCCGCCAGTCGCGCTGCCCGCTCTTGCGCAGCGCGTCGTAGGCCTTGCGCTCCTTGCGCTGATCGTCGAAGCCCCGTTCGCCTTTCAGCCGCCGCCAGCCGCGCGCCGCCTGCAGCCTTGCCGTCGGCGTTCGGTCCGGGCGCAGCACCTTCACGCACAACGTCGCATCCTGCGGATGCACGTAGCAGCGGCGAGTGCCGCCGATGGCGAACGGTTCGATGTCCGCAAGTCTCAGCATCGCGGGTGCGCCGCGCTCAACGCGTCCTGGTACACCTGTCGCGTGGCTTCGACCATGCGCTCGACGGTAAGCGCTTGCTCGGCCCAGTCGAAGGCATCCTTCATGCGCAGTCTGGCGGCATGAAGGTCGCCTAGGCAGCCGGCGACGACGGAACCAAGCCGATCGGCCGGCGCCAGGTGGGTCTGCGGCAGCACGTCCTCGGCGCCGGGCACCGGCGTGGAGACGACCGGCAGCCGCGCGTGCAGGGCTTCCGAAAGGGCGTAGCTGAAGCCTTCGCGAAGGGATGCGAAGACCATCAGGTCCGCGGCGGTCATCAGCACCCGGGCATCCGGCTGGAATCCCGCAAGCACCACCGCTTTGCCGGCGGCCAGCGCTTCCAGCCGACGGCGCTCGGGCCCTTCGCCGACGATCAGCAGGGTGCCGAGGCCGTCGTGCCACTGCGCGATCAAGCGATCGTAGCCCTTCACCGGCACCAGGCGGCCAACGGCCAGCGTCACGCGCGCCTCGGCGGCAATGCCGAAGCGACGGCGCAGCTGGTCGCGAGCGATGGTTTCCGGACTGCGGCGAACGCCGTTGTGGATGACGATCTTGCGACCGTGGTCGCAGGCGGCGAGAACGCCCCCGCTGACGCCGATCACTGCGGCAAAGCGGCGATAGGCGGACAGGTCCTTCTTCAACGCGTGGACCGTGCCGACCACCGGCGAGGGGCTGCGCAGAGTCGCCATCAGCGCGGCAGCCTTGCCAGCATGGGCGTGTACGAGATCCGCCCGGGCGCGAGCCACCAAGCCGCGCAGACGCCGCAGCAGCAGTGGATTGCGGCGGCTGCGGCGCAAGTTCAAGGGCAGATAGTCGATGCCCTGCGCCATGCGGTCGCGATAGCGCTCGTGGGCGATCACCGCCACGGCATCCCCGGCTTCGACCAGGCCGTTGCACAGGTCGACGAAGTGGGTCTCCAGCCCGCCTTCTTCGTCGCCGCCCATGACCTGGCAGATGCGCATTCGCTTGCCTGCTTCCAAGAGACGTCGCCGGGGCGCAAGCCGACTGCCGGCGCCCTTCTCAACTGGCCCCGCGGCGCACCCAGTCGTCCATCGTCATCCTTTCGACACGCTCGGGGATCTTCCCGTCCCGGGGAGACCTGCTACCGCTCCAACACCAGCCACTGGCGGTTTTCGTCCAGTCGTCGACGGTCGTTTCGTGCCGACCGTCTGCATCCGACCACCACCATACGGCCACTTCGTCCGCTGTACAACTCTTGGCGAACGCTTGCGCGACGCCGCCGTCCACGATCAGCCATATGCGCCACGCGCTGTCCGGATCGAAGTGACGAACTTGCTCTCCTTGCTCTCCGTGACGCACGCCAGATCGGGCCCAGAGTCGAAACGCCCTTCGGTCCGTAGTAACGCCCTCGAAGAGAAATGGGGCGAACGAGGTCTCGCCGGTGCTGTTGTCGATTTCCTTCTGCGCGTACGGGAATTCTTTCCGATACATGTGGTCGACGAAGTGGGTAATGCCGTACTTCGAGAAGAAGAACCGTACGTCTGACCAGTACAGCGCATTTGCGTAGTCGTAGGAGTTCGTCAAGCCATCCAAGTTCACCACCGGGAAACGCGAGAAGTATCCGATGACCCCGGAGTTCCACGACCCCACCACGCTGCCCTCGGGGAGCAGCCGGTCCATGACGAACACGCCTAGGTAGCGAGCGGTCAGCGGATGCTGCAGCGAAAGGCGCGGGTCGTCGCCGGCCGGCCCGCTCAACCAGTCGACCAGTTGAACAGGGTAGGTGTAGGTGTACCTCGTCGACTGGAGAAGAAACGCAGCAGTGGCGAGTACGACGCCGACGACCAGCAGATTGGCCGCGACAGCGGATCGGCGGCCAACCCAGTGGCGGATCAGATGAATGGCCACCCAGCATCTTACCGGGATGATCAGTTCCGTCAGCAGATAGGCGGGAACAAAGTAATAGTGGTAGCTGCCGTAGTACGGATGCACCGTCAAGACCGTCTGGACGAACTTGGCCAGGTGCCCCGCCGCCAACGCGAATACGCCCAACAGGAAAGCCAGCAGCAGCCAGTCCTGCTGGCGGCGGAACCGCTGTGCCAGCCACCAGATCAAGAAGAGGTAGACGCCGACCTCGAGCACCACGAACAGCTCGTAGTCGAAGACTCCGATCTGCAACGTCTGTTCCAGGTTCTGCTCCAGACTGTAGCCGCCTTCGCGTTCCCAAAGATCCGCGGATGAACGCGCCCTGATCACCGAGCTCACGGGCGTAGCGACGCCAAAGACCATCCGGTTGTAGGCGAAGTACGCGAGGATGCCTGCGCCCGCGCCGGCGAGCGGCACAGTCGCAGGGCGCGACCTGCCAGTTCCTTCGAAAGACACCCGCCGAAACGGATGTTCGAGTCTGCCTCGCTCGACGAAGAACAGCGTGGCCGTGCCTGCCAGCGAAATCGCCAGGTACTCCAGACGAACCCAGGGCAGCGCAAAGGCAACGCCAGCCAGCACCCACTTCCAGCGTGCGGGCTGCTTCGCGTACAGACAGATGGCGAGCAGGAACAGCCCCAGCATGAACGTGGCCGCTGCGGCTTCCATCCCGTGGTAGAAAGCCGTGTTGCCGTAGAGCGCAGGCAGCACTGCAAAAAGCAGAATCCAGTGCAGACGCGCCAACCGAGCAGCGGCCGCAACGAGAGCGACGCCGCCGCTGACGAGCATGATCTCGAATGCCTTGATGCCGAACAGCGCCTGTTCCTTGTCGAATACCCAGTAGAAGGGCGTGATGAGCAACGCCCAGAGGGGGTGGTAGCCGTTGGTCTGGCTGATGCCGCCATCGAACGTGGAGAACTTTCCAGCGGCGAAGTTGCGGGCTATCTGGAAGTAGTAGTGGGCGTCGTCCGGGTTCAGGATGGGCATCAGGTCGACGACATCGAGGCGGACCACCAAATAGCACGCAAAGTGGGCGCCGTAGGCCAAAAGGATGCCAACGAACACGACGAACAGCGTCAGCCGAAGGCCGTTCCACCAGCGTCCCCCGGTGACGGGCTCGAAGGGAGGTCGCGAGAGGAACGGCTTTAGGTTCACGTTCAAAATAGGATTCACAATCGGAGCGATTCGTTCAGAACGTCCAGCCGCTGCACGGTAGCCAACTGCCGTCCTGCCGTCCCGCGAGCTTGCTCAGCCGATGCCCCGCCGGCCGGTACGCAGCCGCACCCGGAACCCGAGCATGCCTTCCTTGCCGCTCACTTTCAGTCGCGGCAGCAGCAAGGCGTCGGCGGCGACGTCGGTGCTGATGCGGGGCTCCGTGGTGACGGCGAGAGCATATCCCGCCTTCCTGGCCAGAGCAACGTCCCGCTCGTCGAAGATGCCGAAGGGATAGGCGAAGGTCTTCACGTCGACGCCGAATTCCTTGGCCAGAGCGGCTTTGCTGCCAGCGACTTCCTGCTCCCGGCTGGTCGCGTCCAAACTTGGCAGCAGGGCGTGGGTAAGGGTGTGCGCACCGAGTTCCCAAACGCCCGAGGCGAGCATCTCTTGCACCTCTTCGTCTGCCAGCTTCTCCTCGGCGGCCAGTTCGCCGCTGTCGTGGTGCGCTTTCTTGGCGCTGGACCAGTCCCTGTCGAAGCGATCCACCACCAGAAACAGCGTCGCCTTGGCGCCGTACTTGACCAGCAGCGGGTGGGCGGCGAGGCAGTTGTCCCGATAGCCGTCGTCGAAAGTGATGGCGACGGTCTTCGGCGCCAGCGGGCCGGCAAGTTCCGAGAGAAAGGCGAAGTGCCAGCCGTTGTCCGCCAGCCACGCCAGCTGGCGCTCGAACGCCGAGGCCGGCACGCGCAGCTTGTTGAAGCGGCCACCGGGCCGGTGTTCGCGGACCATGTGGTACATCAGAATGCGCGGATGGCGGTAGTCCACCGGCCGGCGCCACCAGGCGTAGCGGCACGAGAACCAGAGGGCGAAGCCGGCCGCAAGAGCGCCGGCGATGCCGCCAACGACGGCGGCGTTCACGAGGCGTCCGCCCTTCGTTCGTCGATCAGTTCGGCGTACACGGCCAGCGTCTCTGCCTGCATTCGCGCAACGGTGAAGTGGTGATCGCGCACTGTGGCGCGGGCCGCGGCAACGTCGTCGAGAACCCGAACGAGCGCCTTGGCCGCTGCGCCGCTGTCTCCCGCGGCGGCGCAGCCCAGGGGGTAAATGCGCTGCAGCAGTTCGCCGACGCCGCCGTGATCGTATCCCACCACCGGCGTGCCGAGCGACAGCGCTTCGAGCACCGTGCGGCCGAACGACTCGGGATGCGTCGAGAGGTTCACCACCACCGTCGCCGTCGCCATGATCTCGCGCAAGTCGTCGCGGTGGCCGAGGAACGCGATGTCGGGGGCTCGGTGGCGCAACTCGGCCTCGTAGCGCCGATGTTTCGCATCGGCATCGCCAACCACCACGCCGACGGCATCCGGGTGCTTGTTCCGCACCTGGTTCATCACGTCGACGAAGTCGTGGTGGCCCTTCAGCCGCGTCAGCCGGCCCGGCAGCACGACGAGCTTCCTGCCGGCCAGCAGCGGGTTCGCCTGCTGCCACGACGCGCGCCAGGCGTCCGAAGTTCGATAACCCCTGCAGAAGCGGCGTGGATCGATGCCGCGGTGAATGCGTCGCAGCTTGTGCGCGTCGACGTTCGGATAGTTGCTCACGATGTAGCGGTGCGCGGTGTCCGAAACGGCGATCACCCGTTCGCCCTTGAGCATCACGGCGCTGTAGGCGTTGACCGTGTACAGGCCATGCACGGTGGTCAGCAGACGCGGCCGCGCGGCCTTCGGCATCTTTCGCCACGCCAGCCACGCCAGCCAAGCCGGCATGCGCGAACGAACGTGCAGGACGTCCGGCCGTTCTTCGCTCAGAAAGCGGCGAAAGGCGCCCGCGCGCAGCAGCGTCGCCGGGTGTTTCCGACCGACATCCCAGCCCACGTGGCGGCTGCCCCGGCGCGTCAACTCCGCGACCAGGCGGCCGCCTTTGGAGACGACGACGGATTCGTGGCCGCCATCGACCAGTGCCTCGGCCACTTCCAGGACTCCCCGTTCGACGCCGCCGCCGTGCAACGCCGGCAGCACCTGCACGACCTTCATCGGCTTGCCGCCATCCGTTCAAGCGTACATGTTGGGTTGGCCCGGAAAGCGGAAGCGCTTGTACTCCCACTGGTATTGAGCGGGTTCCCGTCGCGCCACCGCTTCCACCGCGGCGTTCATGGCCGCCGCGCTCGTGCGGGGATCGCTGGCTCGTATGGCTTCGTCCGCCGTCTCGATGCGAATGTCGAAGCCACTCGCCACCCGCGTCGCGGTGGCGACGACCACGTCCGGCTGCGCATGCTGCAACAGTTTCGACACCAGCACCATGGTAACGGCTGGCTGGCCGAAGAACGGCACGGTGACGCCGGTTCTCGGCACCTGGTCCGGCAGCACTGCGGCCATGCCGCCGCCGCGCAGCACCTTGAGCACGCGTCGCAGCCCCGTCACGGTGTCCGCGGCTGGCCGGGAACCGAGGCGGGAACGCGCGGCGATCAGCGCTGCGTCTACCGTCGGCGAGGCAGGCCGCTCGTACAGCGGAGTGAGCGGCTCGATGGTGTTCAGGTAGTAGCCGAGGAACTCCCAGTTGCCGAAGTGGGGCGCCAGCACCAGCACGCCGCGTCCGGCTGGGCGATCGCGCAGCAGGTGTTCGCCTTCGACATCGACCACCAGACGCCCAAGGCGCGGCAGCGGCCAGGTCCACAGCGCCGCGGCCTCGAAGGCCGTCATGGCGGTGTGGCGAACGCTTTCCCTGGCCAGACACTGGCGCCAATGCGGGCTTTGCGCTTGAAACGCGACGTCGATGTTGGTTCGGGTGGTACGCGCCGCGCGACCGTTCCGTCGCCAAGCCGATTCGCCCGCCGCCGCCCCTAGACGGCGCAACGTGCCCACCGACACCAGCCTTGATGCGCGGCAAGCCGATCGCGCGACGGCAATGGCAGTGCGCAGTCCCCATTCGGGCAGCTTGCCGAGCGAGCGCGCCGTTGCATGCCTTCCGCTCAAATCTCGCCTCCACGCGGCGTCGTCCCTTCCGATACGCCAACGCCCGCCTCGCCACTTGTACTGCAAAGCGGCTTGTCGGGCAATGCTCGCTTGGCTGGCCGAGCCAGCGCAACAACGACTGGCGGACATGGTATGGTTTTCGACCGTGCCGAAGCACCATGCCAGAAACGGAGCAACGGCCCGCCGGCGCCGTCGCTCCTTCGTTGCGTTCTGCTGGTTTGGCGGCGGCGTGGTTGCGGGCGCGGCCGTAGTCTTTGGTTTGCTGCACGACGCCCGCCAGCGCTCTGGCCCGGTAGCCGAACCGAAAGTCAGGATCATCAAGACCCAGCTCTACAACCTGCTGTCGCGGACGGTGCGCTTCGGCGACTGGTGGGGGGATCGGGCCGGCGGCGCCATCGAGCCGATGAACGACGATCTGCTGGTCGTCTCGCCGTGGGGCACCCTCGCCCTGGTCGACCCGCAGGGGCGGACGACCTTCGTCGACGGCCGCGTGCCGATGAATCTGGATGCAGCGCAGACGGCGTCCAGGAACACGCCGTTGCGTCTGGACAGGTTTCGGGTTGGCGGCGCGCTGCTGACGCGTCGCTCGGCCAGCCGCTGGGAACTGTTCGTCACGCATCATCGCTTCATGGAGGAGTGCATCCGCTTCGCGTTGTCGGCGGCGACCGTCGAGCGGCATGGCGAGACGGCGACGGTGTCGTCCTGGCGCACGCTGCTCGACGTCGATCCGTGTCTCGCGCCCGACCAGCTCGTCGGCGGGCATCAGGCTGGCGGCAAGGTGCTGGCGGACGGCCAGGAGCATCTGCTGGTGGCGTTCGGAGATCACGATCTGCCGACGCCGGACGGGGGTTTGCATCCGTCGCAGGCGCCGGACACCTTTTTCGGCAAGCTGGTTCGGGTGGATGCGAGCACCGGCAGAGCGGAGGTGCTGGCATCCGGCCTTCGCGCCCCAAGTGGTCTGGCTCGGGACAAGGAAGGCAATCTCTGGGAAGTGGAGCACGGACCGCTTGGCGGCGACGAACTCAATCTCTTGTCCCCCGGCGGCAACTACGGCTGGCCCCACGTCACCTACGGCATCGACTATGGCCGCACGGCCTGGGTGGAGGACGTGGCGGAATCCAGCCGACACGAAGGCTTCGTCAAGCCGGTGTACTCTTGGGTGCCTTCGCGGGCCATATCGGCCATCGCGGTCAACGACGAACAGGCGTTTCCGCTGTGGCGGGACGATCTTCTCATTGCGGCGTTCACGGAGTCGTTGTACCGGCTTCGGCGCGACGGCACGACGGTGCGCTACCTGGAGCGGATCCATCTTCGCGATCGAGTGCGGGACATCGCGCAGATGGACGACGGGCGCATTGCCGTCCTGAAGGACTACCAGCCCTACGCGCTGCCGGCGGCGAACCGACGTCCACGAGTGCGCTTCTTGAGCCGCTTCAACTACCCCTACTGCGACAAGGACTCGCGACGCAAGCGGCACATGTACGCGAGTGGCTGCGACGCATGGATTGGCGAAGCGGACGCGGAAGCCAAGACGCCAACGGAAGCGAGGACCGGCACGGCAGAGGGAACGGTCGCCGCCGAAGCGGCGGCCGCGGTACCGGCGGGCGCCGAGTTGTACGAGACGCACTGCCGCGCTTGCCATCGTCTGCAGACTCGGCTGCACGGCGACGGCCCGCATCTGGCTGGCCTGATGGGGCGCCCGGCAGGATCGGCATCCGGCTACGAGTTCTCCAGCGTGCTCGGCCTGCTGGACGGCATCGTGTGGTCGCCCAGCACGCTGGCGTGGTTCCTGGCCAACCCGAACGAGTTCGCCCCAGGCACGACCATGCCTTCGCAGGACATCAGCGAAGCGGAAATCGCCGCCATCGTAGACTTCATCGCGCTAGAGCAAGCGCGCTAGAAAGGCCGGCACGTCTACGGCCGGCAGCGGAACTGGCGGCGGCAACCGTTATGTACGGGCCGTCGCGTGCTCCTCTGCCTGGCTGCGCCGCCTGCGCCGCACGTGCTTTTGACGCGACTTGGGGAAGGAGTATGATTCGCGCCGTTGGGCAGGCTTAGGGAAGGCCATGCCAAAGGACTACGCGAGAAGCCCAAGGAAGGCGGCCGCCAGCAAGGCGGGCGGCAAGGGTGCCAGCGCGAGCCGTCCATCGGGCCGCCCCGCCGCGATGCGCTGGTTCGGCGGCGGCATGGTCGCCGGCGCCGCGGCGGTGCTGGCCTTGTTGTACGGGCCGGGTCTTGTCGGCACCTACTTCGTCGCGGACTCGGCCGCCACGCCGCCGGGCGGGGAAGTCGCTGCCAAACCCGCGCTTACCTACGAGTTCATCCATCGCCTGCCCAGCGAGGAAGTGGTCACCAACGTCACGCCCTACGTTCCGCCGCCATTGGCGAGCGACGAGCCATCTCCGGCAGCGGCGGACGATCGTTCCGGCGACGCGCCGGACGGAGCTGGCGAGCTACAGCCCTACTTCCTGCAGGCCGCGTCCTTCCGCCACCGCGACGACGCCGACGCCATGCGAGCGCGACTGCTGCTCGACGGCATGCAGGTGGCCGTCAACGCAGTCGCGCGGCCGGGCGGCGGCACCTGGCATCGGGTGCTGGTCGGGCCGTTCGAGAGCAAGCGGGACATGCAGCGCGTCCTCAGCCAGCTGCGGACGAAAGACATCCCTGCCATGCCGGTGGCTTCGGCGTCTCCAGCGGGGTAGGCAAAAGCTCGGTCGGATTCTTGAGGCGCGTCGACTGTCTCCGGAGGCTTGGGAGCATCCCGCTAAAGCCTGACGCCCAACGCCAGCGCGTAGCTGGTGTCGGTCTTGGCGCGGCCGGCCGGCGGCGCGGATTCGTACTGCAAGTCCACGCGCAGCCCAGCCTGCCAGCGATCGTTCAGTTGCAGGCGGATGCCGGTG
Organism: Candidatus Azotimanducaceae bacterium; assembly: GCA_965199875.1. Taxonomy (GTDB): domain Bacteria; phylum Pseudomonadota; class Gammaproteobacteria; order Pseudomonadales; family Azotimanducaceae; genus VXYL01. The sequence goes on from OZ241346.1 coordinate 3,643,827, forward strand.
TCGGAATCCCAGACGCTGCCGCGATGGGCGTCCAGAATGCGCAGCCACTGGTTGTTGTGGAACGCCTCCAGGCGGTTGGCGATCAGCCAGCGATTGAAACGCAGATTCCAGCGCAGCGCCGGATCCTGCAACTCGTCGCTGGCGGCGGCGCGCTGGACGACCTGGCTGACGCCGGCGTCCATGCTCAGCGAGCCCAGCGGCGACTGCTGCAGCACGATGCCGGCGCCGAGGCCGGCGGTGACGCGCCGTTCGATGTCCTTGATGGCATCGCGGTAGAACTCGAAGTTGGCAACCGTGTACCAGCTGGCGCCGACCTTCCAGCGCAAGTCGTAGTCCAGATCGAGCTGATCCTTGGTGCTTGCCAGATCGTCGCCGCCGCTGGCGCGCGCCTTGGCCTTGTGGATGGAGACGCCGATGACGTTGTCGAAGCGCTGGCCGGCGCGATCGGCGCCGACGACGAGGCCGAAGTCCCGAGTGCGCGTGTTGCCGCTGGCGACCGCCAGGGCCAGATCCGACTGAACGTTCCAGTCGCCGATTGCCCGCGCCAAGGAAGAGGGTGGCGCGCTAGGCGGCGGCTGCGCGTTCTCGCCGCCCTCCGCAGGAGGGACGGCGGCGGGCTCGTCGTCCTCGGCGCACCACGCCGTTGGTTCCGTGGAGTCCACCCGCGCCACCAGTGCGCAAGGCGCCCGCACGACGCCAACTTGAGCCACGTCGATCTCCAGCACTTGACCAGGCGCCGTGGCCAGGCTGCCGGTCAGCCGGTCGCCGTTGGCGAAGTAGACGACATCGCCGCTGGCGCCGCCGGCAAGCGCCGCCAGCATGGCCAGGATGCTCCGCTTCATCGCATTCTCCCGTACATCGGCCAAGCAGGTGTTAGAATCCGTCGCCTTCGCCAACCTTCCTCAAGCCGTACTCCTAGGGCCAGCGTGCAACAGTTCGAAGGCACAACCATTCTATCCGTGCGCCGCAGCGCCGAAGTGGTGCTTGGCGGAGACGGCCAGGTAACCATGGGCAACACGGTGATGAAGGCCAACGCCCGCAAGGTCCGGCGTCTGCGCGACGGCCAGATTCTGGCCGGCTTCGCCGGCGGCACGGCTGACGGCTTCACGCTGTTCGAACGCTTCGAGGGCGCGTTGGACAAGTTCCAGGGCAACCTCACCAGGTCCGCCGTGGAACTGGCGAAGGACTGGCGCTCGGACCGCGTGCTGCGGCGCTTGGAGGCGCTCCTCGCCGTCGCCGACCGGGACACGTCGCTGATCATCACCGGCAACGGCGATGTCGTGGAGCCGGAAGGCGGCTTGATCGCCATCGGCTCCGGCGGCCCGTTCGCGCAGGCCGCGGCGCGCGCATTGCTGGACGAAACCGACCTGTCGGCGCGAGACGTGGTCGTGAAGAGCCTCGCCGTTGCCGCCGACATCTGCATCCACACCAACCATCACACCACGATAGAGACGCTATGACCTTGATGACCCCGCGCGAGATCGTCCACGAACTCGACAAGCACATCATCGGCCAGGACGACGCCAAGCGCGCCGTCGCCATCGCCCTGCGCAACCGTTGGCGGCGCATGCAGCTGGCGGACGGCCTGCGCGAGGAAGTCACCCCCAAGAACATACTCATGATCGGCCCCACCGGCGTCGGCAAGACGGAAATTGCCCGCCGCCTGGCGCGGCTGGCGAACGCCCCCTTCATCAAGGTGGAAGCCACCAAGTTCACCGAAGTGGGCTACGTGGGACGCGACGTCGAGTCCATCGTCCGGGATCTCGCGGACATCGCCGTGAAGATGCTGCGCGAGCAGGCCATGGAGCGCGTTCAGAACGTTGCCGAGGACGCCGCCGAAGATCGCATCCTCGACGTGCTGCTCCCCTCCGCCCGCGCCGAGGAAGACGGCGGCCGAGACATGGCAAGAACCCGCCAGGTTCTGCGCAAGCGGCTGCGCGAGGGCGATCTGGACGACAAGGAAGTGGACATCGACGTCGAAGCCATGCCCATCGGCTTCGAGGTGGTGTCGCCGCCGGGCATGGAGGAACTCACCGGCCAGCTGCAAAAGATGTTCTCGAAAATCGCCAACAACCGCAGCCGCAGCATGCGCCTGAAGGTGCGCGACGCGCTGCGCCGGCTGCGCGAAGAGGAGGCGATGAAGCTCATCAACGAAGAGGAGATCAAAAGCGAGGCCATCGACGCGGTGGAGCAAACCGGCATCGTCTTCCTGGACGAACTCGACAAGGTGACGCGACGCAGCGAGACCTTCGGCGCCGACGTCTCCCGCGAAGGCGTGCAGCGCGATCTGCTGCCCTTGATCGAAGGGTGTACGGTCAACACCAAGTACGGCATGGTGCGCACGGACCACATCCTGTTCATCGCCTCCGGCGCCTTCCACTTCTCCAAGCCGTCGGACCTCATCCCCGAACTGCAAGGGCGCCTGCCCATTCGCGTCGAGCTTTCCGCGCTGACGCCGGAGGACTTCCGCCGCATTCTTTCCGAACCCGACGCTTCGCTGACGGAGCAGTACCACGCGCTTCTGGCCACCGAGGGCGTGGAGATCGAGTTCAAGAGCGAAGCACTCGTGCGCATCGCGGAAATATCCTGCGAAGTGAACCAAAACACCGAGAACATCGGCGCCCGGCGGCTGCACACGGTGATGGAGCGCCTGCTGGACGAAATCTCCTTCGAGGCCAGCGACGGCGGCACCAAGGCCATCGTCGATGCCGCCTACGTCGACAAGCACTTGGCGGACATCGCCGGCGATCAGGACCTGTCTCGATACATCCTGTGAGCAATCGACTTCAGGCGAATCCCGCGGCGTTCCCCGCGCCAAGGGTTCGTCCTCGCCCATGAACCCGACGGGAATCGTCTACCACAAGCGCTCGAAGACGCTGGAGCTTTCCTACCCCGGCGAGGAAGCGAAGCCCATAGCCGCCGAACTGCTGCGCGTCTACTCGCCGTCCGCCGAAGTGCGCGGCCACAGCGACGCCGAGCGCGTCCTGCAAACCGGCAAGAAGCACGTTGGCATCGCCAGGATCGAACCGGTGGGCAACTACGCCATCCGCATCGTCTTCGACGACGGGCACGACACGGGCATCTACTCCTGGGCGTTCCTGCGCGACCTGGCCGACAACCAGGACCGCTACTGGAAGAGCTACTTGGACGAACTCAAGGAGAGCAACGCATCGAGGCTGCCAGCCATATCGGTGGCGCAGTGGACGCCAAGCAAAAACAGATCGGCTTGAGTCGTCGGCGAGCGTACGGTTCTCAGTTGTCGGCCCGTCGCGGATCCGGGTTGACGTCCAGCCTCGGCATCGCCGGATCGTTGACGTTGTAGCCGAAGCGGATCTTGTCGATCATCAGCAGCGGATCGCGCAGATCCACCATGCCAGGCCCCGCCGCCGAATAGCCGCCCTGGTAGCCGAGCACGCGCTGCAGACGGCGCGGCATCTTGGCCACTTCCTCTCTTGGCACGCCGATGTACTGGTTCTCCTGCTGGCGCAGGAAGGCGAGGTTGTAGTTCAGATTCAGCGCCATGCGGCTCTCTTGCGTGGTGTTCTCGCCGCCGCCGTGCCACATGGCGCCCGTCCAGCCCACCAGCGAACCGGCCTTCATTTCGATTTGCACGGTTTCCACCTCGGGCGGCTGGCGCACCTTCTGGTCGTGCCACAGGTGCGAGCCGGGCACCAGGTGCGTCGCGCCGTTGGCCTTGGTGAAGTCCTCCACGGCGATCACCGTGTTCATCAGGAACGGCCGATGCGGGCGCGGAATCGGCCATATGCTGTCGTCCTGATGCAGGGACTGCGCCTTGGCGCCGGGCAGCAGATCGAACAGCACCGCCGCCGAAACCTGCACCCTGTCCTTCAGCACGCTCTGGATCAGCGCCAGCATGCGCAAGTCGCACACGATGTCGTCCACGCAGCGGGTCTTGCCGAGAAGGTTGTGAGCACGAACCGTGGTGCGATCCGGCGGCAGCAGTTCACGCAGCGGATTCACCTCCCGCCGCAGATCTTCGCGCAGGCGATGGGTGCGCTCGGCATCCAGCCAGTCCGGTATGACCACGTAGCCTTGCTCGTCAAGGCTGCGCAGCCAGCCTTCAAGCTCCGGCACGACCACGCGCTCGCCGTAGACGTCGACGACGCCCTTCTCTTCGCTGGTTTGGGCGGATGCGGGCAAAACGCTTCCTCTCGGCGGTACGCGGGAGTGCAATCATATACCGAAGCGCCAGCGCCACGGCAGCATGGCCGCAGGCCGCACCACTGCACGACAACAGCGATGACCGAGAGCAGAAGATGCGCCGGTTCGAGGCCAGTGCATTCGTTGATGGCCTTGATGCAGGACAGTGCCGCTCACAACGGCTTTGCTTCCCGTAGTACGCGCTCTCGAAAAGCCGGGTGCAGCCCGGCCTCGGTAACCACGTTCACTCTGCGACGCAGCAGATCCTGTGCATCCATCAGCATGCCGCCCAAGGCAAGACCAGTGGCACCGGCAACTAGAGTCACCAGCAAGTCCACGTCGCGAGCTTCGTTCCAGTCGTCACGCGCCATCGAACCGAACAGGCGAACGTTGCACAGGCCGTGACGTTCCGCCAGCGCGAGGATCTCCTTGCGGTGAGCTTGTATCAACGGATGCACTTTGCAGCTCGGCCGTGTTGCGTACTTGCCTTGGATGTCTCGACGAGGCGCATGCCCTTCCAGAACGACACGCGCGTCGATTATGGCTGTGCCACGGCGCTTTGCAATGTTCCGCAAGGTTGCCACGCGGTCGGGCGAACGCCGATCGAGGGCGCCAGAGGCGCGATGCGGCGCTGAGAATCCATTATGCTCGGCAGGCCATGTCCACGACCGTAGACTTCGGCGCGGAGCGCGTCAGCCCGGGCGAGAAGACCCGCCGGGTGGCTGGCGTCTTCGATGCCGTCAGCCACCGCTACGACTTGATGAACGACATCATGTCGCTCGGCAGCCATCGGCTGATGAAGCGCGCCGCGGTTGAGATGGCGCGGCTGCGGCCGGGCAAGCGCGTGCTGGATCTCGCCGGGGGCACCGGAGATGTCGCGGCGCTGGCTGCTCGGCAAGTCGGCGAAGCCGGCGAGGTCGTGCTTGCGGACATCAACGGCGCCATGCTGAACGCTGGGCGCACTAGGCTGCTGAACAAGGGGCTTGCGGGTGTTCGTCTGGTTCATGCCGACGCTGCGGCGCTGCCCTTCGAGGCGAACGGCTTCGACGCCGTGCTGGTGGCGTTCGGCGTGCGCAACTTCACCGACAAGGCGGGCGGCCTGCGGGAAATGGCGAGGGTGCTGCGGCCGGGCGGCGTGGCCGTGGTGCTGGAGTTCGCCAAGGTCGAGCAGCCCTTGCTTTCCTGCGCCTACGACGTGTTCAAGTCCGCGTGGCCGCTGCTTGGCAAGGCGGTGGTCGGCGACGCGGCGCCGTACCGCTACCTCGTCGAATCCATCGCCGAGCATCCCGGGCAACGGGCGTTTTGCGAAATGATGACTGCCGCTGGCTTTCGGGAAGTGGAATACGATGACTTGATCGGCGGTGCTGCCGCCATCCATCGGGGCCGCAAGTGAATCCGTTTGCCGAAGCCACGCAACTGGCGCTCAAGGGCGCCATCGCCGCCAGCGGCGAAGCGCGGCGCTGTTCGGAACGCCTGGCCGGCAAGAGCATCGCCGTGGAGTCCTTCGGCCAACGGCTGGTGGTCTGCTTCGAGGCAGGCGGCGTGCGCGTCGAAGCCGACGACCGCGAAGCCAACGCAACGGTTCGAGGCTCGCCCTTGGCGCTGCTGCTGGCTGCCGTGGAACCGGAGTGGGACAGCAGCGCGGTGTTCGGCGATGCCGACATAGTGGCGGACTTCCGCGCCTCGTTCCGCCCGCACCTGCACGCCACCGGCGTCGGAACGCTGGTCGAAGACGCCGGCGACGCGCTGCGCCTGGGGGTGAAGGCGGCGCACTCGGCGCTGGAGGGCGTCGTCCGGTCGATGGGGGGAATCGCGCCCGACGACGATGCCGAAACCGCCTTCGATGCCTGGCGAACCGAGCTGGCAGCCGTCAAAGAACAGCTGCAGCGCATCGAAGAGCGGCTGCGGGCGCTGGAAACGCGCGCCGAAGACTCAGAGGACGAATGACGCGCCTCGGCCGGATCGCCAAGATCCTGCTTACCGTGTTGCGCTACCGCCTGGAGCGCAACATCGAGCCCTTCGCCGGCCGGCGCTGGTGGTATCGCCTCTCGCCCTTGCGCCTGCTGCCGAAGCCCAAAGACCCGGACGCCGTGCGCCTGCGCAAAGCCTTGGAGAATCTTGGCCCGATCTTCGTGAAATTCGGCCAGATACTGTCCACCCGGCGCGATCTGCTGCCGCTGGACTACGCCGACGAACTGGCCAAGTTGCAAGACCAGGTGCCGCCGTTTCCGGGCGATGTCGCGGTCCGGCGCATCGAACAGGCGCTCGGCAACCGCATCGAGACGCTGTTCGCCACTTTCGACCGAGAGCCCATCGCTTCCGCGTCCTTGGCGCAGGTACACGGCGCCACGACCGAAGACGGCGACGAAGTGGTCGTCAAGGTCGTCCGTCCCGACATCGAGCGGGTGATACGCAAGGACCTCGCGTTGGTCGCCACCGTCGCGTCGCTGCTCGAGCGCATCTCTCAAGAAGCCCGGCGGCTGCGGCTGACAGCGGTGGTGGCGGACTACGAGCGGACGATCTTCGACGAGCTGAACCTGCTGAAGGAAGCCGCCAACACGGCAACGCTGCGGCGCAATTTCGCCGGTTCGCCGCTTCTCTACGCGCCGAAGGTGTACTGGCAGCACTGCGCCGAGTCGGTGCTGGTGCTGGAACGCATCCATGCCACTCCCATCTCCGACATCGCCGCCCTGAAACGAGCTGGCACGAACTTGAAGAAGCTGGCGGAACGCGGCGTGGAGACGTTCTTCAAGCAGGTCTTCGAGGACAACTTCTTTCACGCCGACATGCATCCCGGCAACATCTTCGTGGACATCAGCGATCCGCAGAACCCAAGCTACATCGCCATCGACTGCGCCATCATCGGCGCGTTGACGGAAGAAGACCAAACCTACCTGGCGCGCAACGTCGTCGCTTTCTTCAACCGCGACTACGGACGCATCGCGCGCCTGCACATCGAATCCGGCTGGATACCGCCGGAAACCGACGCCAGAGAGTTCGAGGAGGTCATCCGGCAGCTTTGCGCGCCGCTGTTCCAACGACCGCTGAAAGAGATCTCGTTCGGCCACTTCATCCTGGCGCTGTTCCAGACGGCGCGTCGCTTCAACATGGCCGTGCAGCCGCAGCTGGTGCTGCTGCAGAAGACGCTGCTCAACGTCGAGGGGCTTGGCCGCCAGCTCTATCCCGACCTCGATCTCTGGAGCACCGCCAAGCCGTTCATGGAACGCTGGATGCGCGAACGCTACGGCGCCAAGGCGTTCCTCAACGCGCTCGTCGCCAACGCGCCGACCTTGCTGGCCGAACTGCCGCGGCTGCCAGAGACGCTGGCCTCGGCGGCCTACAGGCTCGGCGACCTGGAGCGCTTGGCGAGGCTGCAGCGCCAGGCCGTGGATCGCCTTGCCGCCGCCGTCGACACGCAGAATCGCCAGGCGCGCCGGCGGCGCATCGTCGGGACGGTGCTGATCGTGGCCGGTCTGGCGCTGATGTGGCGGCCGCTCGCCGACGCCGTTGCGGCCAGCGGCGACTCGGTGTCGGTGGCCGCCGCGGTGGCCGCGACGCTACTCGGTTCCCTGCTGGTCGTTCGCGGCTGACGGCTCGGGCGGCGTGTAGCCGGAGGGCTTGTCGTAGTCTTCGTTGGCGAGGAACTTGGCCATCTGCTCGCCCAGATACTGCCGAGCGCTGCGCTCCACCATCGACAGATGGCGCTCGTTGATGAGCATGGTCTGCAGGTGCTGCCACTCCTGCCAGGCCTTGGCGGAGACGTTGTCGAAGATGTCCTCGCCGGCGGCGCCGGGCAGCGGCGGCGCGGCCAGGCCGGGCAGCTCTTCGCCGTACTTGCGGCATAGCACGGTGCGGCTCATCGTCGAACTCCCAAGCGTCGTAGCGGTTCGCAGAAGTTTAGCGGCAACCGCCGACAGGCCAAGCCGATGGTTTCCGGGCTCGATCCACTGGCCGGAGGCGCCCTCGCGCACTTCCGCTGGCCGACGGCGCAAGCGCACGTAGACCGGCTGCACGTCCAGGTCGTAGTGGCTGAAGCGGTGGCGGAACGCTTTGGCGAACTGCACCGTTCGCACGTCCTCCATGGAGATGCCGCGCCGCGACAGAAAGCGCTGCACGGACTCGTCGGCGTTGCGCTCGGGCGGCGACCACAACCCGGCCCAGACGCCGGAAGCAGGCCGTCGTTCCACGTGGCACGCGCCGGCGGAGTCGGTCAGGACGAAGAAGCGCTTCCGCTCGAGGCGCCGTTGGCGCGCCTTGGGCCGGGCTTGCGGAAAAGCGGTGGCGTCGCCAGCCGCGCGGCCCGCGCAACTCGCGCAGAGCGGACATATCCCGCACTTCGGCGTTGCGGGTCGGCAAATGGTCGCGCCCAGGTCCATGATGGCCTGGGTGTATTCCGCCACGCGCTGCGCTGGCGTGTGTTCGTCGGCCAGCCGCCAGAGTTCGCGCAGAGTGGCCGTGGCGGAGACCGGCCCGGCAACCCGGTGGTGGCGGGCCAGCACGCGCTTGACGTTGCCATCGAGAATGACCGCGCGCCGGCCGTGCGCCTGGGCGACGACGGCGGCCGCGGTGGAACGGCCGATCCCAGGCAGCGCCATCAGGCCCTGCAAGGAGTCCGGCAGAACGCCCTTGTGCTCGCCGAGCACCAGTTGGGCGCTGCGGTGCAGTTGGCGAGCCCGGCGGTAGTAGCCAAGGCCGCTCCAGACGTGCAGCACTTCGTCGAGATTCGCCTGCGCCAGCGCCGACACGTCCGGGAAACGCGCCATAAATCGATCGAAGTAGCGGGCGACCGTTGCCGCCTGGGTCTGTTGCAGCATCACCTCCGAGACCCAAACCCGGTACGGAGTGCGGTGGCGCTGCCACGGCATGGCCTTGCGGCCAAAGCGATCCCACCAGCCGAGCAGGCGCTCGGCGAAGCCTCTTGGCGTCGGGATGCGCGGAGGCTCGGCCGTGGCTTGCGGCGCCGGCGTCATCTGCTAAGGCTTGCTGCATCTGCCAACTCTTGGAAGGGACAGTATGGGCAAGCCTTGCCGGCCCCTCTACCAGCGCTTCGACACGGTGACGCCCGCCTGCCGGGGCGCCCCCAGCTGCGTGAAGCCGCGCGCCGCGTAGCCGTCCCGGGGGTCGTTGCCGAAGAGGAATCCGCGCACGAAGTAGTCCGCGTCGCCCAGGTTCTTGCCCCACACGCGCAGCGACCAGTTCAAGCCGCGATAGCCGGCGCTCAGGTGCCAGAGCTGGTATTCGTCGGACTTGAAGTTGTGGTTGTCCGAGAAGTAGAAGTCGTCGCGCATTTCCGTCTCGACCGCCGCGAACAGCTCGCCGCCGGCGACCGGCCGGCGCCATTCGCCGCCGACGTTCGCCTGGTATCCCGGCGCCTGCGCTTGCTCGCGGCCGTCGAAGTCCTCGCCGCTCGAGGTGGTGAAGTCGTGGTACTCGGTGCGCAGCAGGCCGATTCGCGCGAAGACCTGCCAGTTGTCGCCGACCAGGTAGTCGAGCTCGAGTTCCGCGCCGTTGTTGCTGCCGGTTGCGGCATTGCCGACGTACTGGATGAACTCGGAACCGCCGTCGGCGGTGGGGCGCACGAGGGAACTTGCGATCTGCACGTCGTCGCGGCGCATGTGGAAAACGGCCACGCGCAGCGCCAGGCGGCCTTCGCCAGCCAGCACCTTGACGCCAGCTTCGTAGTTCCACAGCGTCTCCGGTTCGTAGACGCGCAGCGCCGCGTCCAGGCTGCCGTCGGCATTGAAGCCGCCGGCCTTGTAGCCCCGGGACAGCGAGCCGTACAGCGCCTGGCCGCCGGCGAGCTCGCGGGTCCAGGCGATGCGGCCGCCGAACATGGTGTCCTGCGGGTCGAAGGCGTTGCCGTTGCTGTCGCGGTACGACGCGGCATGGCGTTCGAGGCGCAGCCCCACCGTGATCACGTCGCGCTCGCCAAGGCGGGTCTGGGTCTGTCCGAAGGCGGCATGGCGGCGAATGCCGAACGCGCTGGTGAAGTCGGCGTCGAGGTAGGTGTACTGGCGGCGCAGGTCGACGTCCTGATCGAGCAGATAGAGGCCGGCGATCCAGTCCGTGGCGGCGCCGATGCGTCCGGCGGGCGTGGAGAGCAGCCGCAGTTCGGCGGTGAGCGTGCTGCGGTCGCGCAGGTAGTTGTCCGTGGAGTTGTAGCCCCAGGGGTGGAATCCCGGGAATACCCAGTCTTCGTCGTAGCCGTAGGCGATGTCCGACGTGGCCGCGCCCAAGTGGGCTTGGGTGTCGAAGGACGCCCCCGCCACCGAGAGCTTGGCGCTGCCGTAGACGGTTTCCTGCTGGTCGTGGCCGGGCTGGTCGGACAGCGTCGCGCGCACGTTGTCCAGCGAGAAGGCGTCGTAGCCGTTGTCGGCGTCGAGCAGGCCGCCGGCGAAGTCGATGCGCGCCGCATCGGAGACGTCGATGGACAGCCGCCCGCGCAACGTGGTCTCGTTGATGTTGTCGGTGTCGCTTCGGCCGAGGTGGTTGTTGTCGATGAAGCCGTCGCTGCGGTCGAGGCGCGCCACGACGCGCCCGGAGGCGCGTTCGGAGAGCGGTCCGGACGCCACCGCGCCGACGCCGAACGTGCCGTGGCTGCCGGCGCTGGCGTCGATTCGGCCTTCGGCCGTCGCCGTCGGCGCGTTGGTGACGACGTTGACGAGGCCGGCCAGGGCATTGGCCCCGTACAGCGTGCCTTGCGGCCCGCGCAGCACTTCGACCTGCTGCACGTCGTAAAGGCCGGCCACGGTGCCCACGCCGGAGAGATCCACGCCGTCGACGACCAGGCCCACCGACGAGTTCAGCGGTTCCTCGAACTGGCCGCGTTCGCCGATGCCGCGCAGTTGCAGAAAGCGCGCTCGGGACGCGCCCTTGGCGAAGTTCAGATTGGCGATTGCGCCGAGCACGTCGTCCAAGTGGGTTGCCGAGCGGGCGGCGATTTCGGCCGCGCCGAGCACGCTGACGCTGGACGGCACGTCGCGCAGGCTGTCGTCGCCGAGGGTCGCGGTGACGACGACCTCTTCGATCGCCAGCGCGCGTTCGCCAGCGGCGGGGGGGGCCTCGGCGGCGAAAGCGGCAGTTGCGATAACGGTCGCGGCGGCAATGACTGCCGGCGCAATGACTGCCGCGGCAGTTGCCGCCGGCCCTGCCGAGCGCAGGAAGGTTGATTCGGCCATCGGTTGCTCTCCTTAGGCTTTGGCGGAGAGCAGGTGGCCTTGCGCGTTCACCCATCCCTCCGCCGGCATTATCCGGTTCAGGTTCAAAGGGTCCGCGCACAGCGCGTCTCAGGCCCACCGGCCACCCCTTAGTGACGAGCGGATCATCGCCCAACTCCGCGGATCGTGTCAACGCGAATGCGCGGTCGTGTTGGTAGCAAGTGCATTTGTCCGGTTTTCTAGCACGTCATCTGTCCGGTCTGCCTCCCCCGTTTTGGAGGCCCTGTTGCGCCCCCGATTGCGCTACGCTGGCGGGCGCGGACCCCAGAAGTGGATAGGCCGCACACTGGCAGCCCGGACACGGCGAACCGGAGACGTCATCGCTGCCCAAAGACCGCTACCGCTGACCACGCTGCTCAAAGGGCGGCGGAGAGGCGCGGTGCGTCGAGCCTACACAACCATGATGTTCCCCGGATAGCGCCCAACCGTCTCATCCGCCGTCACCAATGTGGCACCATGCACGTGGGCTTGCGCAATCAAGATGCGGTCGAACGGATCCTTGTGGATGGGTGGCAGAGATTGCACTGCAAGGGCATGAGGCGATGAGACTGACAGCTCCGCATAGCCGTTGGCCCGAAGCTCGTCGCGCAGCTTGACCGGATCGGCCTTGAAGTCCGGCCTTCGCAGTGCGCTCTTGATAACGACTTCCCAAATGCTTGCCGCGCTGAAAAACAGTTCGTTGCGAGGATCTTCTATCAAGTGCTTGGCGGTCCCGGGGAGCTGCCTCGAGGCATCCGCCACCCACAGCAGAATGTGCGTATCGAGAAGCAGCTTCACGAACCACCCTCGAACTGCTCCCTGATCTCCTCCCCGCCCATCGTGTCGAAGTCCGCAGGCACTTCGATCTCGCCAGCCATGAAGCCGATGCGCTCCGACGCCCGCGCCTTCGCCGCAAGGATGTCTTGGACATCGCCGGGCCGCCAAGAAACCGCGCACTCCCAGCGTCCGAAGCCGCCGTGGGCGTTCACGGCCTCGCACCACTCTTCCATGTAGCGCCGCTTGGTTCGATCCTCCTCGCGTTCCCGGCCCTTCACTTCCAGCACCAGCATCGTGCCGCCGGCCAAGCGGATCAGATAGTCCGGCCAGTATTTGCGAACCACGCCGGCGTGGACGTAGAACACCTCGAAGCCCAGGTGGTCGTTCTTCACCCAGGCGTCCACGAGGTCGCTGCGATCCAGCGCGTAGGTTTCGGTGGCTTCCCAGGCGCTGTCGTAGACGCATTGGTTGATGTGGCTGCGCTCGGCGTGCTCGCAGGGCTTGCCGGTGTACCAGGTGGCCATGTCGCCGGTGCTGCGGATGGGCTGGTCGCGGTCGAAGACGGGCACGAAGCGCTGCGCATTCTTGAAGCGAATGGCCTGCCAGAGATGCCGCACCACCTTGGTCATGTTGAGCGCCAGCAGCAGCCGTTGCTTCAGGTCGTCGGTGCCGAACAGGCGCGGTTCGACGACGATCCTGTCTGAACGCAGAAACCGCTCCGTCAGCCGAACCAGCTGCACCAGCAGCACTTCCCGGCATCCCGTCCACTCTTCGCGCATCGCGTCGAAGACCTTCGCTGCGGTCTCGAAGACGATGCGTTGCAGCCGGTAGTCCTGGGCCAGGCGCTCGAGGTCGATGGTCTCGATGGCGGTCACGTCCGGCTTGCCTTCCACAACCGGCGCCAGTTCCGCCAACTGCGGAGTTTCGCTGGCATCGAGAACCAGCGGTTCAAGCGTCTCCAAGTCCAACTCCAAGCGCGGCTGAAACACCCGGTCGATGCGCACCACGTTCGGCCAGCGAATCTCGAACGCCCGCTTGGCATGGACCGGTTCGATGGCGGTCTTCGGCTTGGGCGGCGGCGGCACCACGCCTTCGTCCGGCGCTTCGTGGGGCAGAAACGTGAACGGCACGCCGAAGACGTTGACGTATTCGGCCTCGAACAGCCCCGTCTCCGGCGACACCTCGTAGGCCGTGCGCCGCAGCCCGCGCCCCACCACCTGCTCGCACAGCAGTTGGCTGGCGAAGGCGCGCAGGCCCATGATGTGGGTCACCGTCTTCGCGTCCCAGCCTTCGGAGAGCATGCCGACGGAGATCACGTTCTGTATCCGTTCGCCCGGCTGCCCGGGCTGCCCCACGGTATCCACCTGCCGGCGCAGAAACTCGGCGCGTTCACGGGCGTTGCTTGGCTTGGCCGCGCCGGCCTCGGCGCCGACGTCCTCCGCCGCCTCCGCCTCCGTCAACACCTTGGAATCGATGTGCAGCGTGCGTTCCGGGTCGCACAGCTCGTCGATCAGAATGTCGCGGTTGTCGAAGGCGTGCTTCACCCGGGCGGCGGTTTCGGTGCGGTTGGCCACGGTAATCATGGTCGGGCGCGTCGGGATGCCGGCCTTCTCCCATGCCTTGGCGGTTTCCCGCCAGTCGTAGCCGAGCAGCGCGTAGCCGTTGCGCACCAAGTCCGGCAGCGGCTCTTCGGCCTTCGCCCGGCGGTTCAAGTCGTCCTTCACTTCGGCGTCGTTGTAGATGTGGTACAGGCGCGACTTCACCGTCTTCGCATCCGGCAGCGCGTCGTCGCGCACCACCACCCGCGGCGTCTTCACCAGCCCGGCTTCGATGGCGTCGTTCAGGCCGAAATCGCTGACGATCCAATCGAACAGCGCCTCCTCGGAACTCGTGCGCCCGCTTGGCGCGAAGGGCGTGGCGGAGAAGTCGTAGCAGCGCAGGATGCGGCGCGCGCGGTGGATGCGGTCCAGCCCGCCGATCCACTTCGTCGCCGTCTCCACTTCGTCCTTGGCGATGCCTCTGGTCTTCCCTTGGCCCGGCACCCGCCAAGCGTGATGCGCTTCGTCGTTGAGCACCAGAATGTCCCGTGCCCGCGCCATGTCGCCAAGCACCTCGCGGGCATACGCCTCGTCGCTCTTGGCGCCGCGCTTGTCCACGCTGCGGCGCTTGGCAAGGCGCTCGTCCGTCTCCCAGTTCAGCGCGTGCCAGTTGCGAACCAGCACCTTGCCCTGGCGCAGCTTGTCGCGCAGCGCCGAAGGGACGACGTTGAAGACATCGTAGTAGTTGCCGGGCCGCGCCGGTTCCAGCACCGCCAGCCGGCTCTTCACGGTCAACCCCGGCGCGATGACGAGCACGTTCCTGGAGAACCGCCGATCCCCCGGCTGCGCCACGCTGTTCAGCACCTGCCAGGCGATCACCATCGCCATCACCACGGTCTTGCCGCTGCCGGTGGCCATCTTCGCGCACAGCCGCTGAAACGCGCCGCCATCGGACGGCACGGCGACGCCCACTTGGTCCGCGTTCGACGCCTCGGCCAGCCAGATCAGCGTCTCCGCCGCTTCCAACTGGCAGAAGAAGAACGGCTGCTCGACGTCCTTGCGGCCATGCCAATGCCGCAACAAGCGCCGCGTGACCGCCGAGACCCCCGGATGCCCCGCCTCGCGCCACGCCTTGATGCGGGGCCGGATGGCGTTCACCAGCGGAATCTCGACGAAGACGCCCGGATCGTCGAACGCCCGGGAATCCTCGGACGCCACGACGTAGCCGGCCGGCCGTCGTCCTTCGGCGAGATCGAATAACCGCGTCTCCCGGTCGTAGCGCCAGTGTTGAGCAGGTTCCTCGTAGGGCGAGTTGACGATCAGGCGGTCGATGGTGGTACCGGGCATCAGCTTGCATCCTTTGGGACAATCCGGCGGAGTTGCCCGGCAAGAGCTGGAATGTCTTCCTTCACCGTTCGCCATACGACATCAAGCCGAATACTGCCGTAGCCGTGAACGAGGCGGTTGCGCATCCCAATGATGCTTGGCCACGGTATCTCTGGGTGCGCCTGCTGCGTCTCGTCGCTGATCTTCGACGCGGCCTCGCCAACCGTCTCCACCGCCTTCACAACCGCCAGTTGATGGAGCCGACTGGCCTGGAACTCCTCAAGCGTCAGAGTCGAAGCGAACTGCTCCGCTTGCTCGCAGTACAGCAGCATGTCCAACAGCAGCGCGCCGTCACCTTGCATGGGTGTATACCGTCCTTGCCGAATCTAGGATGGCACGGCGACGAATGTAGTTCAGGCTCTGCTCGACTCCCCCGCGCTCCACCAAGTCGACACGTCGGCCAATCATCTCCGCGAGATCGGACTCCATCTCGGAAAGACCGAACAGAGAGGGGTATTGGCCAGGCCGGAATCGCACCAGCACGTCGATGTCGCTGTCCGGCCCGAAGTCGTCCCTCAAGACCGAGCCGAATAACGCGATCTCGACAACGTTCCAACGGTCGCAGAAGGCCGCAATCTGCTCGCTTGGCAGGTGGACGCGAGCCGCCGTTGCGGAATCCACGGCGATCACTAGCCGAACACCTTGTTTGCGTCCACGTCGAAACCCGCTGCCTTGAGTTCCTTGATGAGTTCCATCTTCCATGCGTCCGACGCCATCGGAATGTAGACGACGCCGGAGTAGTCGCTGGGGATTTCGGGCCGTCCCTTTGTCAGAGCGCAGACTCTCTCCCGACCAAGACGGCCAATGAAGTAGCCGAGCTCGAAGATCACGTTTTGCCTGGCGCGTGGCCGCATTGCATCATCTCCCTGCCGAGAACCGACGTCGTCCGCCGTTAGGAGTGCGACCGCATAGCCGACATCAGCGTGTGCTTCGACTTTCTCGATGATCGTGCGACCACCGCTAGGCTGTTCCGCCAAAATCACAGGTTCCAAGTCTAGTTGTTCTAGAAACCTAGCGACGTCTAGCTTTGCCGCTTCGTCACGCCCATGTATGAGGAAGACCTCGGTGCCAATCACGGCTTTCCCAGCGGGTGTCGTCGGGTCTTCATCCCAATACTTCTCGACTTCCTCGATCATAGACCTCAGCGTCGCTTCCGCGAATCGCACCCCTCTCCGATACGGCCCTTCCCAGTCGGTCTTAACGTTCGACGCGATAGCTATCGGAAGAAAATTAATCTTCTTGAATTCGGTAACGTAGCGCGAGTTCTCCCCGAAGGCATAGCTAATGGCCACCGTCGCGTCTCGGCGCCATTTCTGGAACTCTGGGGAGTTCGTGCTGAACTCCTCAATGTCCTTTGCTCGCCTGAGTACATCGTTTAGGTGCGTAAGCACCTTGGTCTTTTGTTTGCCATTCATCCCGGAAACTCCACGATCTTCAAGCTCTCGATGCCCCGATCGTCGACGATCTTCACCGCCACCCGGCCACGTTCTCCAGCCTCGAACGGCAGGGAGACGGTGCCGCGGTAGGCTTCGATGCGTTGTTCGTCGATTTCGGCCTTCAGGTTGCGGGCGATTTTGGCCCAGCCGTCGGTTCGGGCGGCCATGGGGAAGAAGACTTGGCGGGGGTAGAGGCTGCGGCCGTCGTAGTCCGTGTCCAGCATCCAGATGGCGATGCGGTTTGCGTCGCCGGATTCGATGTCGCCTGTTTTGGTGTTGTAGTAGTCGAAGCCGGCGACGACGACGCGGTGCTTGCCGGCGTCTTCGCCGTCGGCGATGGTCTCCAAGGTCACGTCCGGCTGGCCGATCAGCCAGAAGCTCTCGTTGCTGGCGCGTTTGCGCTTGAGGTCGCCGGTGAGCAGGTCCGCGTTCATCTGCGCCTTGAGCAGCGTGATGCCGGGCCAGTCGGTCTCGTCGATGTCCTTGGCGGCCTCCGGGTCGAACTGGAACGCGGCGAAGACGATGATCTTGGGCCGCGGCACCAGCGTCTGCGCTTCCTCGATCGCAAGCCCCACTTGGCGCTGTTCCAAGGGCGTGTGGTCGGGGCCGAAGGAGATGGCTACTGGCGTCGCCAAGGTCGCCGTGCCGTCGCGCACTTCGTTGGCGCCGCGGGCGTCCGGCCGCGTCTCGCCTTCCGCGTGCAGCCAATGGGCGCCGGGCTTCGGCTCCAAGCGGGCGAAGGAGATGCGCTGGCCGGCCTTGCCGCGGATGCCGGTTTTCAGCAGTTCGTCGCGCCAATCGCTCTGGCGGAGGGTCTCGCCGGAACGGGCGATGGATTGGTCGGCGGGCAGCGGCGGAGCGTCGATGGCGTCCACGGGCTTGACGACGGGAGCGGGCACGGCTTCAACGGTGAAGGGCCCGGTGACGCGGGCTTTGGAACGGTCGGTCAACGGCTGATCGTAGAGAGCAACCGTGTTGGCGGGCTCGTCGTATGCAAGCGTCCTCGCGGAGACGGTCGCGGACGTTTCGTAGCGAAAGCCGGAACCGACGCCCTCTTGCGGATGCGCCAACTGGTAGTAGTCCGAAGTTCGACGTCATCAGGCGCTGCCGCGCAATGGCCACGGCCACACGCGACGTGTCGCACCCGATCCATCGGCGACCCCACTGCTCGGCGACGAAGGGCGTGGTGCCGGAACCGCAGGTGGGATCGAACACCAAGTCGCCAGGATCGGTGGTCATCAGAATGCAGCGCTGAATCGCCTTGTTGGCAGTTTGAACGACGTAGCGCTTGTCGGCCGGAGACATTTGCGCGGCCCACACATTGTTGATGCGGCGACCAGGCACTTCGTCCTCGTAGCGCTTCCAACGCAACGACGTCGGGCTGTCCCGACGCATCAAGCCGGTTCAACGCAGCCAAGCGGTCTAGTCCATCGGACGAAACCCGCCATTGCGCACCCGAAACAACCCGAAAAGCCCGACCGTTCCACTCATAGGTCCCGGAGCGTCCAGTTGTGGACTCACCTTGCGAGTCGAGCTTCCCACGCTCATAGAGACGAGATCCCTTGGGTAGATTCTTATCGGGATCAAAACGCTCGAGTGGCGTTGGCTTGCGGCAGGTGCCATCGGGCAGTTCAACCATCGCGTACGACGTGAAGAACTCCAGTATTTCCCGGCGCGTCAACTTCTCGTATAGCTGCCGGTACTTCACATGCTGCTTGTCTTTCGAGTACCAGAGCAAATAGTCGGCGACCTCTGGCAAGGTATTGGCGGAACTGCCGCCGGTGGTTGCATAGGAGATCGTCGCTACCCGATTCTCCGCGCCAAAGATCTCATCCATGACCGTGCCCACGCGATGGACGTTTTCCTTCCCGATCTGCACGAAGCAGCTGCCGCTGTCGGTCAGCAGTTCGCGGGCCAGCAGCAGGCGGTCGCGCAGGTACGTCAGGTAGGAGTGGATGCCGAGTTCCCAGGTGTCTCGGAAGGCGCGGATGGTCTCCGGTTCTTGGGTGAGGTCTTCGTCCTTGCCGTCGGTCACGTCGCGGTTGCCCACGAAGGGCTGGAAGTTGGAGCCGTAGCGGATGCCGTAGGGCGGGTCGATGTACGCCATCTGCACCTGGCCGCCCAAGCCCTCTTTCTCGAGCAGGCTGTTCATCACCAGCAGGCTGTCGCCGGCGATCAGCCGGTTGCTCCAGTTGTGGCGGTGCTGGTAGAAGTCGATGGCTTGGCGGATCGGCGGGTTCTCCTCCGGCTCCTCGAACAGCGAGGCTTGCGCCGACGCGCCGTTGCGCTTGCGCACCGCCTCGATGACCGTGCGCGGATCGATGCGCTCGTGAACGTGCAGCGACACCGTCGGCACCTCGAACGCCGTGTGCTCCGCCTTGCCCGCCCAGGAAAGCTGCGGGTCGATGTGCGGATCGTGCGCGTAGGTCTTCCGCGCCGCGTCCTTGTCCGTCTCCGGCGTCACCAACCCCACCGGCGGATTGTTCACGCGCTCCTTGTCCGTATGCGCGTAGTTCTCGATGTCCCGCTTGCGCGGCTTGCGTTTCGCCATCAGCCCGCTTCGTCCACTCGCGCCGCCCAAGCCAGCGCACCCGACAAGGAGCATGATACGCGCCAGCGCGGGCGGTGGCACAGGAGGTCACATGCCATGCGCCATGCCAGCCCCCCTTGTATCATGTGGCGATACGGGCTACTGTTGGGCAATGAGATTCGCCCACAAGGGTCTGCGGAGGTTCCATGAACATGACGACGCTCGCGGCCTCAATCCCGGTCACGTGGAGCGCATCCGGCGCATTCTGACCGTGCTTCAAGACGCACAGGTGCCAAGCGATGCGGACTTGCCGGGCTGGCGCTTGCACAAGCTCAGCGGCGACCGGCAGGGCCAATGGAGCGTTCGGGTGTCCGGCAACTGGCGGATTGTCTTCCGCTTCGAGGGCACCGAAGCGGTGGGCGTGGACCTCGTTGACTACCATTGAAGGAGGCTGACAAATGCCCATGCGCAATCCTGCCCACCCGGGCGAAATTGTCCGCGAGTGCATGGAATCGAAGGGCTGGACGGTGACGGAGTGCGCCGCCCAGCTTGGCGTCAGCCGCATCACGCTGTCGCGGCTGCTGAATGGCCGGGCCGGCGTCTCGACCACCATGGCGCTGGCCTTGGAACGCATGGGCTGGAGCAACGCCGACCACTGGGTTCGGATGCAAGGCAGCTACGACTTGGCGCAGGCCCGGCTGCGGGAACGGGTCGCCTGAGGCGGCTGGGAGATCTGCGGGCCGATTGGCCATCAGCTTGCCTCGGCCACTCGCGCTGCCGCGAAGTCGTCGATGGCGTAGCGTGAAAAACCCCCTGCGTTCGGCCTGTTGCCGAATGGCGAGCGGCGAGTGTATGTTGCTTGCTGGCGTCCCTGTGGAACAACCCGATATTGAGGAGGGTGGCAGTGGCATCCAAGCAGGATTGGGAGTATTGGCATCGGCTCGCCAAGGCCAATGCGAAGCTGCCTTCGTTGCACTCTCCCGCACCCCGGCCTATCGACGAAGCGATGAACGCGGTCAGCGAGATGCGCGAGAGGATGGGCGGGCTGCGAGAAGTCCTCACTCCGCAGTACCGAGGCGACTGGGACGAGCACCTCCGCTGCATAGCAGCATTCAGGAGGCGCAAGGCGAAGCTGGAAGCGACGGCCGCTCGTGATTGTTGACAGTGCCGCCCGCCATCTGGGCGAGCTGCTGGACAGGCTGAACTTGCCGTGGACCGTCACCGGCGACCATGCGGCGGACGCGTATCGGGACGAAATCCGGCACACCAGCGATGTCGACATTCTCGTGTCGTTGGGTGCCGCCTCAATGCAGGACGTGTTGCGCGAGTTGGCGCTTGAGGGCTGGGAACTGATGCGCTCTGTCGAAGACGATTGGATGGCGCGCATTCATCACCCGGAGCACGGTTTGGCGGACATCATCGCTACCGGGCTCGATTACCAGGAGATCGCCCTGTCCCGATCGCACCATGTCCGCCAGGACGATGGCTTCGTGGTGAACTTCATGGCCGTCGAGGACATCATCATCCACAAGCTCATCGCCAATCGGCACAAGGACGACTCCGATGTGATGTCGATCCTCGCCACGAAGCCTGCTCTGGATGCGGACTACCTCGATCGTTGGCTTGCCGAGTGGGAGGTTCGCGATCGATACGAGGCCCTCCGAACAAGCGTGACGGATGGCGAGTGATCCGTCCCATTGCTAAGGCGGCGCAACCGCAGGGAGTGGTTGGATCGCCTGAGCGAGCATGGGAGAGCTGCGGGCCGATTTGGCTTCAGCTTGCGTCCACTTGCGCCGCGGCGAAGTCGTCAATGGCGTCAAAGATGGCGGAGAGGCGATTGACCTTGCGGTGCTGAGCGACGAAATCAGCGTAGGCGCGGCGGGAGTGGTCCAGCAACTCGTCGTAGAGGACTACGCGGGATCCGAGCGGCGACAAGACATCCTCCACCGTCTTCGGGTCGGCGTCGGGCGGGCCTTCGCCCATCAAGCAGACGATTTGCAGAGGCCAACCGCTCAGGCCGGTTCTCGGCAGCAGCTTCAGGGCGGCGTTGCGGTACTTGTTCACTTGGCCCACGAGGCGGGCGAGCGGCGTTCGCACCGAGGCGCGCTTGAGCTCGATGATCACATGTGCGCCAGCGGCGGTTCGGTATGCGATGTCTATTCGCGCCCGTCGCTCTTCCTCGGTGAGCTCCTCCGCCGTCGTTCGGAGGTGTTTCGTGATGGTGCGCTCGCTCGATTGAGTGCCTTCCACCACGTCCCAAGACGGGTCGAGCAGCCACAGGTTCTCGTAGACGTGATCGCGGATCACGCGCTCCTTCTGATCCGCGTTGAGCTTCTCCTCCAGCGTCTCCACGACGCGCAGCCGGCCCTTGGCGATCTGTCCGTAGTAGCCGCGCTCCAAATCGCTGATTTCCTTGAACACCTGCAGAAGGATCTCCACGTTCTCGTTGGAGACGTGGCCGAGGAATTCCAGCTGTTCCCTGAAGCGGTAGCTCTCGAACGCGAGTATCGACGCCTTCAGGAGCTCGCGCTTGGCTTCGTCTTCCGCTGGCAGCACGTTGAGCCGGCCGATCCAGCGTTCGGCCTTCTTCTTGGTGTCGCCTTGCAGGGCGTCCAGCCACTCGGCGACGGCCGGCACGTCGCGGCAGAAGACCTTTGCGCCCTGTTGATTGCGGAGGTTCGTCCATTGCCCGGCGATGAATCGAAGCTCGCCATGAACGAATTTCCGCAGCGCGGCGAAGCGCGGGTCGTCGTACTTGAGGGCTTGGCGGCTGCTGGTGGCGATGTCCTCGTCGTCGTCCTGGTCCAAGTCGTCGCAGTGGATCTCGCCGACCACGTAGTCCGCGAAAATCTCCTTCATGCCGAAGTCGCTAAGCAGGTCCTCCTGGGCGACCTTGCCGCGCATGAACACGGCCAAGCGGTTGAGGTTGTCGCCGTCTTCGGCCTTGAGGAAGTTCGGCTTCTTTACGGTGCCGATCCAGCCGGCGACGTTCAGATCCGATCCGGGCAGCGCTCGCTCGGCGGCTGGTTGATTGTCGGCCAAGCCACTGAAGCGCCGCGGAATCTCGCCGGCGTCGTCGCCGTAGGTCCAGCAGTACTCCACATGCTGGTCGTAGCCGCGGTCGCTTGGCGAAACGCACTCGCCGTCCACCAGCACCGCGAACCCCTGCTGCGGGCCAATCACGGAGAAGCGTCTGGCGATGCGTTGGCGCAGGCCGCGGGTGGTCCGTCCATCGGCCTCGTGCTTCAAGTCCGTGAGGACGATTCGGGTTCCCGCGTTGAGCGCGTCGGGCCAATCATCGAGCTCCTCGACGGGGCAGCCGTCGCTCTCGGCTTGGCCGTTCTGCCGCTCCCGGCGCATCTGCTCGCGGATTCGCTGCGCGTCCATGCGAAAGCCGGTGCGCTCGCCGCCGCTGGTGGTGTAGACGGTGACGACGTGCGCGATCGAGAAGGAAGACAGCTTGCCGATGCCCTTGCGCCCCATCGGGCGTCTGTTCTTGGCGGTGCGAGCGCCCATCGCCTTGCGCCGCTGGAAGCCCACGTCCAGGAAGCGGTCGATGACTTGATCGCGGGTCATGCCAACGCCGTCGTCCTCAATCGTGATTTCCCCCTCGCCCAGCGTCACCAGCACCCGGCCGGCGTCCGCATCCCAGGCGTTGGCGACGATCTCCGAGAGCACCGCCGGGATGGTGCTGTAGAGGTTCATCCCTAAGTGCTCCAGGGCGGCCAGGCTGATCTTGATGGCCAATGGGCGTTTTGTGTTCTGTTCAACCATCGTGCTTCCCCTCAAGCGTTTGGGCGACGCTCCGCGCCACGGCGCGGGCCAGCGCCACCGGCACGGCGTTGCCGATGCTGCGCGCCGTGGTGGAGATGGTCCAGCACTCGTCCGGGGCGAAGAACTGGTAGTCGCGGGGGAACGTCTGCAGCAGCGCGGCTTCGCGCAGGGAAATCGCGCGGTCTTGCTCCGGGTGGCCGAACCTGCCGTTGCCGAAGCCGTTGCACTGGGTGGTGATGGTCGGCGCCGGCGCCTCCCAACTCATGCGCCCATAGACGCTTTGGTACCAGCGCCCGGAGTCCTTGCGGTGGCAGTCGGCGACCAGGCTGGCGTCCCAGTCGCGCCACGTTTGCCCCGGCTTAGCGGCGCGGATGCGGGCCAGGTTCACCGCCGAGAGGCGGCTGGCGCGATGCAGCGGATCGTCCGCCGCGCTCTTGCCAGCGGCAATCGGCGGCAGGCCGGCGATGGCGTCGCGGACTGTCCTGTAGCCGCCCTGCTTGTGGGTTGGCGGGACGAGCGCGATGGGCCCCACCCGGGAAGCCAGCACCACCAGCCGCTGGCGCGTTTGCGGCACGCCGTAGGCCGCGCAATCGACCACCTGCGACCACACCGCATAGCCGGCGTCTTTCAAGCCCCGCAGGAAGCCGCGCAGCAGCTCGCCGCCGTGGAAGTTCGCAAGCCTCGGCACGTTCTCCATCGACAGCACATCCGGCTGCGTTTCGCGCACCAGGCGGGCGAACTCGCCGAGCAGCCTCCACTTGTCGTCCGCGCGCTTGCGGCTGTAGGGGGAGAACGGCTGGCACGGTGCGCAGCCCACCAGAATGCGCGGCTGCCCCTCGGCGAACAGCGCACCCACCTCGGCGCCGTGGACGTCCGCGATGTTCTTCTCGATGAACCGGGCGCCGTTGTTGTGCTCGTAGGCATGGCGGCAGGAAGCGTCGATGTCGATGCCGGCGCGGACGTCGAAGCCTTCCAGCATGAAGCCGTGGCTTAGACCGCCGGCGCCGCAGAACACGTCCACCACCGTGCCGCGTTCGCGCACGGGCGCGGATGGCGCGGATGGCGCGGATGGCGCGCGTTGGCCAAGCGCTGGCGATTGCTCGGTTGCGTTGTTCATTTGATTCGTCGAACCGCCCGCGCTGTTGCCCTCGGTGGCCAGCGATTGAGCCCGAAGGCGTGGTGCCTGCCGACACCGCTTAAGTGTGGATGGTTGGAAGAATCTTACCGCAAAGTGACCGCTCGCTACGGCCGCCGACCTCAGGCAGGCGGTGGGTGCAGCGGCTGCTCTGCCAAGTCTGGCGCCAGCGTGAAGTGCGGCGCTCGGCTTTGCTTGAGGGTGCGTTCCATCGTCAACAGGCCGAGGTCGGCCAGCTTGAGCAGGTCGGTTCTGGCGGTTTGGTAGGTGACGTGGTGGGCGCGGCGGTGTTCGTCGATTGTGTAGGATTCTGCCGGGCTGCTTGCTTAGGCTGCGAATGGCCGCCACTTGGCGGTGGTTCAGGCCGACGTCGCACGCGACCGCGGCGTGGTGCAGCAGGCGTTCCACATCGCGGTCTCCCTTGCCTTGCGGGTCAGATAGCCCTTCAGCGCGTCGATCGCGCGGCACCGACGCCCGGACTCCATCAGCCTCGCCGCCAGCTCCTTCGCTTGGGCCGCCATCGACTTCGCCAGCGCCGACCGCGCCTCGTCCAGCGCCACCGCTTCCGCAGCCTCCCTCTTGCCTTCCCCGCCCAATCGCCGAAAGTCCTCTTCGCCATCGCGGGCTCCTTGCCCTTGGTCTTGGCAAAACCCAAGAGTAGGCGGCCCGTGTCGGCTCACCAACGCCTCCCGCCATCGGCAAATGCCACGAACACCCCCGCCGGAGTGTTCACTTGCCAAAGATCTGTCGCACACCGCTTGGTCGCAGGCATAGAAGACATGCAAGCAAGGACGGTGCGGGTCTCCGGTTCTTAAATCACTGGTCTATCCGTGCTCGCAACTTCCGCATAGCAACTTCCGCATAGCAGTCGAGCAACTCGTTGATTGCACCAGCGCCTAGGACTCCAGCAAGCCAACGCAGCCCAGCGACCAGCAGCCGAACTGGGACGCTTTGGCGAGACCCAGCTTTCCGACGCAGCTCCCAAATCGTCCTTTTGAGTTCGTTGTTGTCTCGGCGAAGGAGGTTGTTTTTTGCCTTCTCGTCGTCCAGCTCCTTCTTGCGGTCGTCTTCAGCTCGTCGCAACCTATTGTTTTCTCGGAGCAATTCTTCGGTCCTGAAGCGGCGAAGCCAAGCCGAGCCGGTGTTCCGGTGAATCCCGACGATTCTCGCGGCAGACGAGATCGTCTTTCCCTCTTCAAGGACTAGATGGCGAAACGACTCCCTGACGCTCTCGTCGTAAGCGATCATGTTGGACCCCCAAGGTGCTCCTTATGGCCACTTGGACTATGACAGCCCTGACCGCGACCGAGTTCAATCCGCCAACCACGCCTCCACGCCAGCCTGCACGCGCCCACTGTCGGGGTACGCCGAACCGACAGCTCGCTGACCTTCGCCCACACCTTGTCGCAGGCCAGCTCCAGTGCCTCGATCCTCGCGCCGTCGCCGTCCATGTCGCCGGCTAGCACTACGCTCGTCCCGGCCCGGTCGCCGCAGCCAGTCCGCGCCGTCCTCCAGCGCCACGCCGCCGTCCTCCGGCGCGAACCCCAGCGCCGCCGGTTCGCGCAGCAGCCGCCGTGCCGTGGGCGTCATCGACCCCTCGATGTTCGGCGCACGCCCGCGGGCGTGCGCTCTTCCCGCAGGACAGGCGCGCGTAGCGGCGCGGCGTCGTCTGCTAGACTTCCGCTTCCATCAACCCTTGGTCAGGACAGTATGGGCGTGGAAGTCGGCTCTTGGGCACCTCCTGCCGGGCTGGGCGAGAGGCATGCGCAAGCCTTGGACGGGGCGGCAGCTGGTGTGGCAACCGTCGCCGACATCCTGCAAGAAGTCGCGAACGCGCCGCCAAGCGATCGCGTCGCGTTCTTCGCCAGCCGCGACTCCGCGCGTCTGGTGGGCTGGCTGCGAGCCTTGGTGCTGGCGGAAGCGGCGATGCCCGGCGGCGACTCGGGCGCCCGGTCTCCCGCCATCGACATCGCTCGGCTGTTGCGCGGGCGCGGCGACTATCCCGCAGACTTGACGGCCTGGATCCGCTCCGTCAGCAGCAACCGCTATCTACCCTACGGCAGCCTGCTCGACCGCTTGCGCTGATGCGCCGGTTGCCTGCAACGGCAGTCCGCCAGGCGGGCGGCGCCGCCAATGCGCTCAGGATAGGCGCACTGCTGGCCGCGCCGGCGCTGTTGTTCGCTCCGATCCTCTACTACTCCCTGGATTCGCCGTTCAGTCTCACCAGCGACTACTCCCACTGGCGCATGCTGCGACTGCTGGAATCTCCGTCTTCTTTCTTGGCATGGCTCGAGTGGGTAGTCGGCATCGACGAAGTGGGCTCGAGATATCGGCCGGCTTACCAGCTGTACACTGCCGTCGTCTGGAAGTGGTTGGGGGCAGACGCCTCTGCGCATCATTTGCTGCGCTGGATCGTTCACTTTGGCGCCGTTGCCTTCTTCTGCGCCGCGTTCTGCCGCATTTGCGCCATCCGCACCGCGGGATCGCTCGGCAGCGCTGGCCTGCTGCCGCTGGCGCTGATGGTGCATGTCTGGCTGTTCTTTCCCAATGCGCCGGCAGTCCGGCTGGATACGCAAGAGACTCTGACGGTCTTCTTCCTTGGCCTTTGCAACTACGCTGCCGCGATCGCCTTGTCTTGGGAGTCGCGACGTCGGGCTTCGCCGACGAGCTTGCGAAAGGCGCCGTGGTACTGGCTCTACGGGTTGTTCTTCCTCGGCTTCCTGGGCCTTACGTTCTCCAAGGAGATCAACTTTGCTCTTTCGCTTAGCCTTCTGGTCGCATACTTCATATGGGTCTGCCTGATGAAGGCGGGTTGGCGAGCAGTTCTCGCCGGCGTGCCGCTGGTCGCGGCGGTCGCTCTGATGGTCGCGAGAGTCCATGCCGCCACGGAGAGCTTCGGCACCGGCTACGGCAATGCGTACTCCGCCTACACGTCGGTGGCCAACGTGGCCAAGATGCTTCTGGGGCTGTTTCAGGTTCACACCTCCGTGGTCGCAGCCGCCGGGTTTGCGGTGTTGTTGGGAGCGCTGGCTTTCGGACGTGTGGCTACGGGCCTGTACACGCTGGGCCGGGCGCTGAAGGCGCGCAAGAATGGCGGAAAGACCGGCGGACTTTGCGGCGCAGCCGCGGTGGACTGCGAACTGGCATTCGTGCTGCTGCTGGCAGGTCAGTTCGTCTGCATGTTCGGCGTACTGGCGGCGTCGTGGGGTGTGGTGCTGCGCTACTGGTATCCGCTGGTAGCGCTGCTCTCCGTGCTGCTGGCCTTTGGCGCGAAGTTCCTGCTGGAGGCCGGTCGCCGCCGGGGTTGGACGGTACGGCGCGTCGGTGCGCCGCTGGCTGTCTTCGTCGTCTTCTACGTGGCCTGCAACTACTACAACTTCGCCTTCCAGACCATCGCCTGGCACGGCTTGAGCACTGCGGAAGACGCGTTGATCGAAGAAGTGCGCCGCCTCGGCGACCGCGGCGAACACGTGGTCGTGGAGAGCACGGGCATCGAACACGAATGCAGCCTCATCCATCGCGTCGGCAACTTCCTTGCGCACTTTCGCGGCGTGGACTTCACCGTGCATGTCGCGCCGCCGGAGAGCGGGCGGCCGTACTATTTCGTCACGCAGAAGGAACTGCCGCACCAGGAGAAGGCCACGACGATAGACAGCCGGCGCGAGTACCGGTTGCTGGCGGCCGCCTCCGCGGTTGCCAGTGTGCTGCAACTGCGGCGCGAACCGTTCCTGCAACTCGACGCCGGCGTGAGTTGGCACCGCGAGGGCAAGCCGTATGTCTGGAACATCTACCGCTTACCGGCCTCCGATGCCGGCAGTCGCCATTTGCCTGTAGGGCCGCCGAAGCGGTGCGCGTAGCCGCGATGAACGCTGCGCCAGGATCGGCGACGTCAGCGGCAACCGCTGCCCGGTCCGCGCTGCCCACGGCAGCGGGGTGGGGCACCGGGCGCGCCCGCGCGCTCTGGATGGCCGCACTGCTGGTCGTGCCTGCGCTGTTGTACGCTCCTGTTCTCTACTACTCCTTGAACTCGCCGTTCCATCTCATCGACGACTACGCCCACTGGCGCTTTCTGCTCATTTGGGAGTCCCAGTCTTCCTTCTTCTCGTGGCTCGAATGGGCTGTCGGCATTGGCGAAGTTGGTCTGAGGTACAGACCCGCTTGGGAGATGTACAACGCCGTCGTCTGGAAGTTGTTTGGCGTAAACGCTGCTGTGCATCATTTAATTCGCTGGATGCTTCACTTTGGGGCCGTTGCTTTCTTTTCCGCTGCGTTCTGCAGCATCTGCGCCATGTCCCGCCCGAGGATCGCCCACACCGCCGCTGGCTGCCTGCTGCCGTTGGTGGTGATGGTGCATGTCTGGTTGTTCTTCCCCAATTCGCCGGCAACCCGTCTTGGTACGCAGGATGTTTTGACGGTCTTCTTCCTTGGCCTGTGCAACTACGTTGCCGCGACCGCCCTTTCGCGGGAATCGCAAAGCCGGACTTCGCCGACGAGTTTGCGAAAGACACGTTGGCGCGGGCTCTACGGGTTGTTCGTCCTAGGCTTCCTGGGCCTCACGTTCTCCAAGGAGCCCAACGTTGCTCTTTCGCTCTGCTTTCTGGTCGGGTACTTCGTCTTTGTCTGTCCGGTGGGCGGTTGGCGAGCCGCTCTTGCGGGTGCGCCGCTGGTCGCGGCTGCGGTGCTGGCGGTCACGAGAGTCTACGCCGCCGCGGGGAACTCCGGCGTGGGCTACGGACATGCATGGTCGGCCTACACGTCGATGGTCAACGCGGCGAAGATGCTGGTCGGGTTGTTTCAGGTTCAAACCTCGGTCGTCGTAGGCATAGGATTCGTCGGGTTGTTGGGGGTGTTGGCCTTCGGACGCATGGCTGGAAGCCTGCGGGCGCCGCTTCGGGCGCTGACGAACGCTCGTCGGGAGGATGGCGAAGCTGGCGTTTTTGGCAGGCTTGGCAGGGCAATCGCGGTCGATTCCGAACTGGCATTCCTGCTGTTCCTGGCAAGCCAGTTCATAGGCTTGTTCCTGATACTGACGGCGTCGTGGGGGATACCGCTGCGCTACTGGTATCCGCTTGTGCCGCTGCTCTCGATGCTGCTGGCCTTCGCGGCGAAGTTCGTGCTGGAAGCTGCCGGCCGTTGGGGTTGGCCGGTACGGCGCGTCGCGTTGCCGCTCACGGCCTTTGTCGCCTTCTACGTGGCGTGCAACTACTACAACTTCGCGTACCAGACCACCACGTGGCACGGCTTGAGCAATGCTGCCGAGAGATTGATCGAGGACGTGCGCCGCCTTGACGGTCGAGGCGAGTACGTGGTGGTGGAAGGCACAGGACGTCACCAGGAGTGCAGCCTCCTACACCAGGTTGGCGACTTCTTCGCGTATTTCCACGGCATGGGCTTCGCCACGCACGTGGAACCGCCGGAACCTCCGCGGCCGTACTACTACGTCACCCAGCGGGAACTGCCGAACCGGGAGAAGGCCGCGACGATCGCGGGCCGGCGCGAATACCGGGTGCTGGCGGCAGCCAAGTCGGTCGCCAGTGTGCTCCAGCTCCGGCGCGAACCGTTCGTGCTGCTCGACGGGGGCATGGGGTGGTGGCCTGAGCTTGGGCCGTATGTGTGGAACATCTACCGCCTGCCGGCCGCCGACACCGGTTGGCCTGTCATGCCGCCGAAGCCGTGCCGCTACCGGCCCGCCACGTCCGGTTCACGAAATTCGCGACTCCGATCCGGGTGGCGGGCCGCAGGGTCGCAGCCGATCCAGGATGAACGGGCTGGACACCACGGAACACGCCTCGGTTCACCCCTCGAAATGGCGAACGAAGCAGGACTTTCTCGCCCCCGAACATCCACCGGCACGGCCACTGCGCTGCAAAGTTGGACGTAGCCGCTCGCCTGCTATGCTGCGCTCTCCTTCGCTGCCTGCCCCAGCCATGAGCGATCGCCAGGCGCGTCAGCGCCGCCAGACCTTGGAGACCACCGTCGATGTCGCCGTGAACGTCGATGGCGAAGGCGGTTCGACCATCGACTTGGGCCTGCCCTTCTTCGAGCACATGCTGGACCAGGTCGCCCGCCACGGGCGCATCGATCTCGACATCGAAGCGCGCGGCGACCTCGACGTGGACGCCCATCACACCGTCGAGGATGTCGGCATCGTTCTCGGCCGGGCAATCGCCGAAGCGGTGGGCGACAAGCGCGGCATCTCTCGCTACGGCCACGCCTACGTGCCGCTCGACGAGGCGCTGTCGAGAGTCGTGGTGGACTTCTCCGGCCGTCCCGGCCTCTTCTACAACGTCGCGTTCAGCCGCGCCCGGGTCGGCGAGTTCGACGTCGACCTGCTGCGCGAGTTCTTCCAAGGCTTCGCCAACCACGCTATGGCGACGCTGCACATCGACAACCTGCGCGGCAGGAACGCCCACCATCAGGCGGAGTCGATCTTCAAGGCGTTTGGCCGCGCCCTGCGCATGGCCTTGGCACGGGATGCGCGAATCGACGACGCGCCCTCCACCAAGGGAACGCTTTAGCCTTCGGCGGTAGAGGCATGGACATGGAGCGCGGGGTGCCCGCTTGCTGCTGATTCCCGCCATCGATCTGAAGGATGGCCAGTGCGTGCGCTTGCGCCAAGGCGTCATGGAATCGGCCACGGTCTATTCCAGCGACCCGGCGCAGATGGCCAGGCACTGGGCAAAGCTGGGGGCCCGGCGTCTGCACGTGGTGGACTTGGACGGCGCCATCGCCGGCAAGCCCGTCAACCAGCACCTCGTTGCGGCCATCGTCGAAGCCGTGCCGCACCTGCCAGTGCAGGTAGGTGGCGGCATTCGCACTCTCGACACCGCCGCTGCCTATTTGCGGGCCGGCGCGGAGCAGGTGATCGTCGGCACTCGGGCAGTGGAAGACCGGGGCTTTCTGCGCCAGCTGGCAACCGCTTTCGGCGGCCGGGCCATGCTGGGGCTGGACGCCAGAGACGGGCTTGTCGCCACCCGTGGCTGGACCGAAACCCGGGATGTCGACGTGCAGGCATTCGTGGGCGAATTGGCGGACGTCGAGCTGTTCGCCATCGTCTACACGGACATCGGGCGCGACGGCATGTTGAGCGGCGTCGATGCCGAGGCAACCAGGCGCCTGGCGGAAGCCGTGGCGGTGCCGGTCATCGCCTCGGGCGGCGTTCGCAGCCTGGACGACCTGCGAGCCTTGAAGGCGCTGGGCCTCGGCGACGACCGCCTTCTGGGCGCCATCAGCGGCGCGGCGCTCTACCAGGAAACTCTGGACTTCGCCGCTGGCCAGCGGCTATTGGACGCTTGACGTGGACGTGCAAGCAGGCGAAACGGCACGCTGCGCCTCGGTGCCGGAGCGTTCGCTGCAAGCCACGGTGAACGACGAAACGGTGCGCTTTCTGCGCCGCCGCCTGAGAGCGATGCTGCCCGACGCGGCCTTCAACGCCAAGATGATCGCCGAGAACATCGCCTTCGGCGCGGCGGTGCTCGGCGCCGGCCACGTCGAACTGGTGGAGCGCGACGGCTGGTGGTTCGTCGCCAGCAACTTCAACTGGCTTGCCGCCGGGCTTGCGCCGTTCGAGGGCATTCAGCCGTTTCCGGAGCAGTCCTCAAGCAGCCACCGCGCCGAGATCTACGTCACCGCCTTCGCCGACCACGCCTACCTGCGCTTCGGCGAGGCCGTTTGCTGGCTGCGCGGCAAACCGCTGCAACCCCTGCCGGACGAAGGCGTCACGCCGCCCTGGTGCGGCAACGTGGTCGCCTTCCGCCTGCCCCGAGCACGCGGCGGGCTCAACGGACGTTGAACCGAAAGTGCATGACGTCGCCGTCCTGCACGACGTAGTCCTTGCCTTCCAGCCGCCAGACGCCGGCTGCCCGGGCCCCGGCGTCGCCGCCGCAGGCGATGAAATCGTCGTAGGAGATCGTCTCGGCGCGAATGAAGCCGCGCTCGAAGTCGGTGTGGATGACGCCGGCCGCTTGCGCCGCTGGCGTTCCGATCGGCACCGTCCAGGCGCGGGCTTCCTTGGGCCCGGCGGTGAAGTAGTGGTGCAGGCCAAGCAGGCGGTAGCCGGCGCGCACGACGCGGTTCAGCCCCGGTTCGTCGACGCCTAGATCGCGCAGAAACTCGTCGCGGTCCTCGTCGTCGAGTTCGCTCACCTCGGCTTCGATCTTGGCGCACACCGGCACGACGACGGCGCCTTCCTTGGCCGCTTGCGCCTGCACTTCGGCAAGCAGGGGATTGTCGTCGAAGCCGTCTTCGTCGACGTTGGCGATGTACATCACCGGCTTCTGGGTGATGAAGTGGCACTCGCCGAGCGCTGCCAGTTCGTGCGCCGGCAGGCCCATCGCGCGCACCGGGGCGCCGGCGTCCAGCTGCTCGCGCACCTTGTCGAGCACGGCGATCAGCGCTCTTGCCGTCTTGTCTCCGGCGTTGGCGATGCGCCGATTGCGGTCGTAGACGCGCTCGGCGGTTTCCAAGTCGGCGAGCGCCAGCTCGGTGTCGATGACGGCGATGTCGTCCTCGGGAGAAACCTGGCCGGCGACGTGAACGACGTTGTCGTCCTGGAAGCAGCGCACGACATGGGCGATGGCGTCCATCTCGCGCACATGGGCAAGGAAGCGGTTGCCGAGGCCCTCGCCCTTGGAGGCGCCGGCGACTAGGCCGGCGATGTCCACGAACTCCATCGCGCTTGGCACCACCCGTGCCGGCTTGACGATGTCGGCGATTCGCTGCAAGCGCGGATCCGGCACCGGAACCACGCCGGTGTTCGGCTCGATGGTGCAGAAGGGAAAGTTCTCCGCGGCGATGGAAGCCTTCGTCAGCGCGTTGAACAGGGTGGATTTGCCGACGTTCGGCAGGCCGACGATGCCGCAGTTGAAGCCCATCGCGGTCAGGCCGCAGGAGCGTGAAACAGATTCATGGCGTTCTGCCAGTCGCCGTCGAGCACCCGCCGCAGGACCGCGTCGCCCAGATGCGCCGACTCCAGCGCCGCGGCTTGCTGGCTCTTGGGCATGGCCGCTCCGGTCAAGTAGGCGACCATGTCTTCGGCGCTGCCCGGATGATCGACGCCGATGCGCAGGCGCCAGAAACCGCGCTCGCCGCCAAGGCCGGCCATGACGCTCTTCAGGCCGTTGTGGCCGTTGTGGCCGCCGGCGCACTTGAGGCGGCTGACGCCAACGGGAAACGCCACTTCGTCGTAGGCGACGAGCAGCTCTTCAGCCGCCAGGCGGTAGTAGCGCGCCACGGTGCCGACGGCATGCCCCGAGAGGTTGACGTAGGTGGTTGGGAACAGCAGGCGGACATCGTGGCCAAGCAGCCCGCCGCTGCCGAGCAGCCCTTGGAACTTGCGCTCCGGCGTGAGCGGCACGTCGAACCGATCGGCGAGTTCGGCAAGCCAGACGGCACCGATGTTGTGGCGCGTGCGGGCGTAGCGCGGCCCCGGGTTGCCGAGGCCGACGATCAAACGGATGGACATGGCGAGGAGCGCAGATGGCGGCGACCGTCAAGATTCGTCCTCGCTGCCTTCCTGCGCGGCTTCGTCTTCGCTCGGCGGCGCGGCGTCCTCGGCGGCGTCGCTGCCGCCGCGCCGAGCCATGACGCTGACCACCGGAATGTCTCGATCGTCGCCAAGGCCCAGGGCGACGATGGCGACGCCAGCGGGCAGCGCCAGATCCGACAGGTGCAAGGAACTGCCCACCTGCAGTTCGGCGACGTCCACCTCCAGGTACTCGGGCAGGTCCTTCGGCAGGCAGCTCACCTCGACTTCGATCAAGTTGTGCGCCAGCAGGCCGCCGCCGAGCTTGACGCCGACGCACTGGTCTTCGTTGATGAAGTGCAGCGGAACGTGGAGGTGCAGCGGCACGTCTTCGCGGATGCGCAGGAAGTCGATGTGCTGCACCTTGTCCGTAGCCGGATGCCGCTGCACTTCGCGCAGCACGCAGGCTTGCGTCGCGTCGCCAACCTGGAGGCGCAGAATCTTCGAGAAGAACGCCTCCTCCTGCATGGCCTTGGCGAGTTCGTTGTACTGAATGGACAGCGGCACGGGCGCCACGCCGGCACCGTAGAGAATACCCGGCGTTCTGTCGTCGAGCCGACGCAGACGGCGGCTGGCGCCCTTGCCCAGATGCTCGCGAAACTCGGCGCGAACGACGATGTCTTCAGCCATGGTCTGCTCCACGAAAAACGACGCGGCCGTGCCGCGATGAACTTGGCTGGGGCGGCAGGATTCGAACCTGCGAATGCCGGGATCAAAACCCGGTGCCTTACCACTTGGCGACGCCCCAAGCGTTGGAAACTGCTGCCTGGTCCCTGCTGGATACGGGCTGCTTCTTGGAGGGCGCGTATTGTCGGCTTCGCTCCGGTGGCTGTCAAACGCCCGTATCGGTGCCGTGCCGGGCGTGTGGATTCCAGGGGGGAGGGAGGAGGGAGGGAGGGCGCCCGCAGTCCGCACGACGCCGACGCGGCGCCCAGTTTTCCGACTGGAAATTCGCACGTGAAGTCGGGCAAGTGTCCTACAGACAAGCGCCTTTCGAGCGCCGAGACTGTCCGCCGAAACCGTGCCCCAACGGCATGGGAATCCACCGGCGAGACTTATGCTACTTTCACCACCAGCGCGGCAACGGGCCGCATCAACAGACCACGACGGAGAACCGCCACATGCCAACGCCCCTGCCGGCCGCGGCCGCCCGAGCCGCCCCGAACGTCCGCCCCGCTGTCGCGGAGGACGTGTTCTACCCCTGCTCGGACGGTAGGCCGATGGCCGACAACATGTGGCAGGCGGACGCCATCATGATCGCCGCCGGCGACTTGAGGGCCGCGCACCCGCGGGCGCTGGTGGCGGCGGACATCCTGGTGTATCCGGAAGAAGGGAACAACAAGAACAGCATCGCGCCGGACGTGCTGGTGGCGTTGGGGCTCGGAACGCACAAGCGGTCGAGCTACTTCGTCTGGAAGGAGGGCAAGCCGCCGGACTGGGTGCTGGAGGTGGCGTCGCCGGGCACGCAGGCGAAGGATCGGAACTTGAAGCGCTGCCGCTACGCGGAGATGGGGGTGCGGGAGTACTGGCTGTTCGATGCGAAGGGCGACGTGTACCCGCAGGGGACGCCGCGGCTGCAAGGGTTCGCGCTGGTGGACGGCGAGTATCGTGCGCTGGAATCGCGGCTGGTGGACGGCGAGCGGGTGATCCGCAGCGAGGTGCTGGGCTTGGACGTGCGCGTGGACGGCGAGCTGCTTCGCCTCCGGGATGCGGCGACGGGCGCCGACATCCGGCATCGGCGCGAAGTCGAGGCGGACGAAAGACGCGCCCAGGCGGCTGCCGAGCGGGCCGAAGCCCGTGCGGACCGGGAAGCTGCCGCCCGCTTGGCCGCCGAGGCTCGCGTTGCAGAGTTGGAAGCCGCGCTGCGGCGTTCGGGGGCGGACCATCCGCCGTGAGTGGCTAACCGACCTGACGGTCGTCGCACACCTGCTGGCATCCCGCCCTCACGCGGCCAAGAGGGCGGAGACGCCGAGGCGCCCGCTAGCCCACGGCAATCGTGTTGCGCAGCGTGCCGATGGGGTCGATGTCCACCTCGACCACGTCGCCTTCGTCCATGAACACCGGCGGGTTGCGCGCCGAACCCACGCCGCCGGGCGTGCCGGTGACGATCACGTCGCCCGGCGCCAGCTCGGTGAACGTGGAGCAGTAGGCCACCAGATCGGCAAAGTCGAACACCATCTGTGCCGAGGTGGCGTTTTGCATGACGTCGCCGTTCAGCCGCGTCGTCACTTCGATGGCGTCGAAGTCCGCGATGTCCTCCGGCGTCACCAGCCACGGGCCGAAGCCGCCGGTGGCCATGAAGTTCTTGCCCGGGGTGAACTGGCTGGTGTGGCGCTGGTATTCGCGCACGCTGCCGTCGTTGTAGCAGCTGAAGCCAGCGACGTGTTGCAGCCAGTTCTCTCTGGCGATGCGTCTGCCGCCTCGGCCGATGACGATGGCGATCTCGCCTTCGTAGTCCAGGGTGTTCGACTCCCGCGGGCGCAGCATCGTGCCTTCATGCCCAACCTGCGCCGCCGCAAAGCGCACGAAGATGGTGGGGTTCTCTTCGCCGCCTCGCCCGGTTTCCTGCTGGTGTTCGCGGTAGTTCAGCCCGACGCAGAGGATCTTGTCGGGATCCGGTATGGTCGGCAGAAAGCGGATCTCGTCCAGGCCGTAGTCCGGCTCGGCGAGGGTGCTGGCCATGTCTTCGAGATGGCCTTCGCCGATGGCTTCCTTCAAGGTGTTGCAGCCCCAGCCTCCCCTCGCCGCGGCGTTGGCGACGCCGTCGCCGATCACCGGGCCGTAGGTCTCGAAGCCGTCGATGTCGTAGGAAACCCAGCGCATGGCGTCGCCTCCAGCCCGGCCTAGGCGTCGAAGACGATGACGCTGCGCGCCACCTCGCCCTTGTCCAGCGCCAACAGCGCGTCGGTGACTTCCCGGAGCGGAATGCGGCTGGAGATCATGTCGTCCAGGTGCAGCTTGCCTTGCAGGTAGAAGTCGACGAAGCGCGGCATGTCCACGCGGAAGCGGTTGGAGCCCATCATCGAGCCTTGGATCTTCTTCTCCGAGAGGAACTCCGGCCCGTGTAGCTGCACCATCTGGCCGGGCGGAATCATGCCGATGATGGTCGCCGTGCCGCCGCGTCGGATCATTCGGAACGCCTGTTCGGCGGTTGCCTTCAAGCCAATCGCCTCGAAAGCGTAGTGGACGCCGCCGCCGGTGAGTTCGCGCACCTGCTCGACCGGATCGCCGGCGCTGGCATCGACGGCATCCGTGGCGCCGAAGTTGCGCGCCAGCTCCAGTTTGGAAGCCACCATGTCCACCGCGATCACCCGCGATGCGCCGGCAATGGCGGCGCCGTTGACGCAGGACAGCCCAACGCCGCCGCAGCCGATGACGGCGACCGTGGCGCCCGGTTCCACCGCCGCGGTGTGGATGACGGCGCCGACGCCGGTGGTGACGCCGCAGCCGATCAGCGCCGCGCGGTCGAGGGGCATGTCGTCGCGGACTTTCACCACCGAGTGCTCGTGAACCAGCATCTGTTCGGCGAAGGAACCGAGGTTGGCGAACTGCGTCAGCGCATCGCCAGCCTTGGAAAGGCGCGGTTCGTCGTCGCGCCCGCGCCGCACTTCCGGTTCCTGGCACAGCGACATGTGCCCGGTGAGGCAGTACTCGCAGTGGCCGCAGAACACCGACAGGCAGGTGATGACGTGGTCGCCGGGCTGCACGTAGCGCACCGCTTCGCCAACCTGCTCGACGATGCCGGCGGACTCGTGGCCGAGCACGCAGGGCGTCTGTCCGGGATAGGTGCCGTTGAAGAAATGCATGTCGGAGTGGCACACCCCCGCCGCTGCGGTGCGCACCAGCACCTCGCGGGGGCCAGGCTTGTCGATGTCGACGTCCTCGATGTCCATGGGCGTGTTCACGGCACGGAATACGGCGGCTTTCATGGGCTGTCTCCCTCTAGATTCTGTCGGCGGGCGTTGACCCGAACGATGCGGACAGTGTGCCACGGAACGGCGGATTGGCAACGCCGCCGGTTGCCAGCGGCGCACATCGCCAGCGCCTCGCGAGATCGACTTGAACCCGCTGCTGCCGGCCCGACTGCCAAGCTCGGCTAGCGCATCCGGTAGCGGATGGGCAGGCTCTTCAGGCCGCCGACGAACACCGTCTGCGAATAGCGCGGTTCGCCGTTCAGTTCAAACCGCTCGACGCGACGCAGCAGTTCGCGGAACAGCGCCGCCATTTCCATGCGCGCCAGGTGCTGGCCGAGGCACACGTGGGCGCCGTAGCCGAACGCCAGATGGCGCACGTCCGGGCGGTCGACGCGGAACTTGAACGGATCCTCGAACACCGCCTCGTCGCGGTTCGCCGATGGATACCAGAGAACGCAGGACTCCCCTTCCGCAAAGTCCACGCCGCCGACACGGCAGTCCTCGGTCGCCGTGCGGGCGAACTGGCGCACCGGCGTCACCCAGCGGAACATCTCGTCCACCGCCGTCGCCACGTGCTGTTCCGGCGCCGCGCGCAGCTTCGCCAACTCCTCGGGATGTTCGATCAGCGCATGCAGGCCGCCAGCGGTGGACGAGCTGGTGGTGTCGTGGCCGGCGGTGGCGATGATCATGTAGTAGCCGTTGGTTTCGTGCTCGGGAATCGGCTTGCCGTCGATCCGCGCGTTGGCGATGACGCTGGCCACGTCGTCGGTGGGATGGGCGCGGCGGCTGCGGCTGAGGTCCTGGAAGTAGGCCTCGAAGTCCGCAATGACGTCCATGAGGGACTCCGGCTCGATGGCGCGGCGCTCGTCCGGGTCCGTGCTGCCGAAGAGTTCCTGGGTGAGCTTCATCATCAGCGGCTCGTCCTCTTCCGGCACGCCGAAGATCGTCATGATGACGCGCAGCGGATACCAGGTGGAGATGTCCTTGACGAAGTCGCACTCGCCGCCGAGCTCGCCCAGGCGGTCCACGTAGAGCGTCGCCAACTCGTCGATGCGCCCGGCCAGCTTGCGCAGGTTCGAGCCCATGAACCACGGCTGGGTGAGCGCCCGGTACTTGCTGTGGTCCGGGTCGTCCATCTGCACCAGCGAGCGCACCAGATGGCGCCGGCCGGACAGATGCTGCAGCAGCGCTTCGGTGAGCTTCGGCGCCAGGATCGGGCGCGGATCGTTGATGAACCGGCGCTTGTCGCCCTCGATGGCCATGACGTCCTGGTGCCGGACGATGGACCAGAACGGCTCGAAGCCCTCCGGCGCCATGCGCCGCAGCGGCGCGTTCGCCCGCAGCCAAGCGAACTGCGCATGCAGCCAGTTCTCGTCGGCCCAGTGCGCCGGGTCGACCATGGCGCCGTCCAACTCCGGGGACTCGGTAAGCACGGCGAATCCCATTTGCACTCCTTCGTTGGCGAACGTTGCCGGACGCCGCCACGGTAGCAAGCCGGTCGCCGCGGCGCCAGACGCAAGTATGATGCGACCGTGGTCGCGTTGGCGTGGGTTCCGCCGTGGCTGGTTCAGGACGCAGGGCAATTGCTGGCGCTGCCATCGGCCTGGTGGCGGCGGCGCTGATCGTCTGGGGGCTTCACGCGCTGGTTCCGGTAGATGATGCAGAAGCCGAGCATCCGGCCGAGGGATGGTTGGACATGCACGTTCACGCCGCCGGAATCGGCGCTGGCGGCAGCGGCGCGTTCGTCAACGAAGACATGGCGGAGAGCTTTCGCTTTCCGTTCTATCTGCGCGCCTTCGGCGTCACCCGGGAAGACCTCGAACGCGCCGGAGACGGCTTGGTGATCGCCAGGGTCAGCGCCCAGATCGCCGCCTCGAAGCGGGTTCGCAAGGCGGTGGTGCTGGCCCTCGACGGCGTCGTGAACGAAGCCGGCGAACTCGACCGCGAGGCAACCCAGGTCTACGTGCCGAACGACTTCGTGGCCGAGGCGGTGGCTGGCGACGACAACCTGTGCTTCGGCGCCAGCGTCAATCCCTATCGGCACGACGCGCTGCGGCGCGTGCAGCGGGCGAAGTCCGCCGGCGCCGTGCTGATGAAGTGGATTCCCAACATCATGGACATCGACCCGGCGGACGACTCGATTCGGCCTTTCTACGCGAAGCTGGTGGCGCTGGACCTGCCGCTCTTGACCCACGCCGGCCAGGAGCGTTCGTTCAGCCACGCGAAGGACGAGCTGGGCGACCCGCGCCGCTTGGAACTGCCGCTGTCCATGGGCGTGACGGTGATCGCGGCGCACGTCGCCACCACCGGCGACAACGAGGGCGAGGGCAACTTCGAACGCATCCTGCCGATGTTCGAGCGCCACGCGAATCTGTACGCCGACGTCTCCAGTCTGACGCAGATCAACAAGCGCGGCTACTTGGTGCGGGCGTTGGCGGTCGCCGGCCTGGAGCAGCGGCTGCTGTACGGCACGGACTGGCCCTTGCAGTTCTTTCCGCTGGTGTCGCCGTACTACCACGCCGACGGCATCGGCTGGTCGCAGGCGAAGTCGATTGCCCGCATCGGCAATGCCTGGGACCGGGACGTCGCCTTGAAAACCGCGCTTGGCGTGCCGCGGCACGTCTTCGCCCGCAGCGCGGAACTGCTCGCCGGACCAAGCTGCCGCTGAAGGGCTCGTCGCCTGGCAGCGCCGCTCCTGGCTAGCCTTCGGTCGGGCCCAGGTGTCGGCGGAAGAAGCTCAGAATGCAGCGGTAGCGGTGGATGGTGACGCTACGCTCCTGCAGCGCGTGCTTGGCGCCGGGGTAGGTCATCAGCTCGAAGGGCCTGGCGGCATCCTGCAATGCCTTGACGAGTTTCAGCGTGTGCGTAAACAGCACGTTGTCGTCCGCCATGCCGTGCATCAGCAACAGCGGCGCGTCGATGTCGGCTGCCCGGGGCAGCGGGCTGCTCGCCTCGTAGCCGTGGGGATTGTCCTCGGGCGTGCCGAGATAGCGTTCCGTGTAGTGCGTGTCGTAGAGCGTCCAGTCGGTGACCGGCGCCACGGCGACCCCGGCGCGAAAGACATGGCTTGCCGCCAGGCACATCAGCACCATGTAGCCGCCGTAGGAGTGCCCGAAGATGCCGATGCGGTCCGCCGCCACCCACTCCTGCTGGCGCAGGAACTCGACGCCGGCCAGCTGATCCTCCACCTCCACGTGGCCAAGCCGCCCGTGGATGGCGTCCTCGAACGCCTTGTGGCGACCGCTGCCGCCGCGGTTGTCCAGCTCGAAGACGCCGAAGCCCGCCTGGGCGAAGAGCTGCAGCGTCAGCGGCGGCAACTCGTCCCGAACCCGCTGCACGCCGGGGCCGCCGTAGACGTTGACGATCACCGGATAGCGGCGGTTCGCCAGGCAGGGCGCAGGCTTGGTGAGGCGGCCGTAGAGCGTCTCCTCCGAGGGCCCTCTCACTTGCAGCAGCGAACACGCGCCGCGCGCATCGGCCACGGCTGGCTGCCGAGAGTCGAACTGCACCGGCGCGAGCTGTCCCGCTTCGTTGCGGACGCAAAGCATCGATGGCTTCGCCAAACCGCCACTCTGCAACACCAGGCCGACGTTGGAAGCCCGGTGCATCGCCGCGTCCTGCACGTCCTCGTGGCGACACGAAGCCGTCCCTTCGTATTCGACTTGATACAGGTGCCGGGTGGTCGGATCGCCGCTCCAGCCAGTCACCCATGCGCAGCGCTTGTCGGCCTGAAGCACCCGGTGACGGCCAGCGGTTCGCCAGCCAGCCAGCGTTCTTCGCCGTCCGGACCTTGCAGCAGCAGTTGCGAGAAGCCGCTGCGCTCGGAGGTCCAAAGGAATCGCTGCCCGCGGCCATGGGGGTCGGCGAGGAAGGTCAGGTTGTCGTGCAGGTTCACCCACGTCTCGGAACGCTCTTCCAGCACCTCTTCCCATCGACCCCATCGACCGAACATGAAGCGTCGCAAGGTCAGCCGCCGTTGGTTGCGCGACTGCGCCTGCACGTACAGCGCTCCGTCCGGCGCGAACTTCACCCGCGCCAGGTAGTCGTCGGCCTCCACGGCCCAGTCCAGCCACACCACCTCGCCGTTGGCCACGTTCACAAGCCCCAGGCGCACTTCGGCGTTGGCGCCGCCGGCGAAGGGATAGCGCTGCGGCACGACCCGGATGCCGTCCGCGTCCACTTCGTGCCGGTGCGTCTCGGCAATCGGCGCTTCGTCCACCCGCGTGAAGGCGATGAAGCGATCGTTCGGCGACCACCAGTGGCCGTCGAAGCGGTGCATCTCCTCCTGGGCGATGAAGTCCGCCAGGCCGTTGCTGACGGTGCCGCCGTCGTCGCGCGTGAGGCGTCTTTCCTCTTCTTGGCCGTACTCGTGGCGGACAAGGTTCAAACAGTACAGGTCGCCGTCGCGCACGTAGCTGACGAAGTTGCCTTGGGCGGAATAGCGGATGCCGCTCTGCCGCGTGCCCGGCGGCGTGACTTGCCGCACCTCGCCCGCCGTGCCGTCCGCCACGGGCAGCAGCCAGCCGCCGCCCTGGGCCGGAAACAGGATTTCGTGCTTCCGAGGATGCCACTGGTAGGCGGAGATGCCCCGGGAGAACTGCCGGCGCCGCTCGCGCCCGTCCCGTTCCTCCCGCGACTCTTCAGCGTCTTCGCGTGCCGTGGCAGCGCCGGTGAGCAGCCGTCGGGCCTTGGCGCTGGCCATGTCCACGAGCCACAGCTCCAGCCGTTCGCGGTCGTCCTCGGCGGCGAGCAGGCAGCTGCCGTAGCGCCCGTCCGCCGATACCTTCAACTGCGTCGGCACGGCCGTTCCAGGAAGCGGCTTGCGCCCGAACAGACGCTCCGGCGTCAGCTTCACGGGCTATGCGGAATCTGCGCAATCGGCCAGATCGGCGAAGGCGGCGCGGGTGAGGTTCTGCGTGGTGTCGCCGACGGCCAAGTTGTCTTCGATGCGTACGCCGCCGCAGGGCAGAAACCGCTCCACCTTCGCCCAGTTGACGTCCTTGCCGGCATCCGAACGCTTGAGCGCGTCGAGCAGCAGCGGGATGAAGTAGAGCCCCGGTTCGACGGTGATCACGTGGCCGACCTCGATGCTTCGCGTATAGCGCAGCGTGGGAAAGCGCTCCGGCGGTTCCACGGTGTCGCCCTGCTCGTTGGCCAGCTGCCCGCCGACGTCGTGGGTTTGCAGGCCCAGCAGGTGGCCGAGCCCGTGCGGCACGAAGGCGTCGCTGATCTTCTGCTCGAAGGCGCTCTCGGCGCTGCATTCGACGAAGGCGAAGCGCGCCAGGAGGTCGGCCACCGCGTGGTGCATGGCTTCTTGCAGATGCACGTAGGACGTTCCCGGCCGTACCTGGGCCGCAAGCCCCTGCTGCTTTTCGTCGAGCGCCTGCACCAGCGCGTCGAACTCGTCGCCCGGCGAGGCGCTGTAGGTGCGGGTGATGTCCGAGTGGTAGCCGTGCGAACGGGCGCCGGCGTCGATCAGAAAGCTGCGCGTCGGCGCCGGCCGCGCCCGGTCGTAGTGCTGGTAGTGCAGCACGCCAGCGTGCTCGTTCAGCGCGACGATGTTCGGATACGGCAGCTTGCTCTCCTGCTGGGAACTGGCGGCCAGGTACGCCATGTGGATGTCGAACTCGCTGCCGCCGCCGTAGAACGCATCCCGGGCGGCAAGGTGGCCGCTCACTCCGGCGCGGGTGGCCTCGACGATGCGCGCCAGCTCGAAGGGCGTCTTCGCGGCCCGGGCGAAGGCCAGCTTGGCGACCACCGCCGGCGGATTGACGGCCTCCGGGGCCAGGTTCAAGTCCAGCGCCGCGGCGGGCCCGATCAGCGCGGCCTTGCCCGGTTTACCCAACGTCCGCGCCAAGGCGGTATGCAGCTCGTCCAGGGCGCCGTGCGGCTCGACCTCGAAAGCGTCTTCCGCCCAGTCCGGCAGCGTCGGCGGCAGGTGCCAGTAGTCCGCCAGCCGATGGAAGTAGAGCTTCGGCTTCTCGCCCGGGCGCAGCAGCAGCACGCTGTGTTCGCACTCGTCGCTGGGGAACCAGCGCGCGAAGTGCGGATTGGGGTGGAACGGCGGCGCTTGATCGTCCTGGAAGTACATCTCGGCTTCGCCGGCCGGCAGCACCGCGGCGGCAAAGCCGTGTTCGGCGAGGATGCGCTCCCACTGCGCCGTCAGTTCCTGCAAGTGGCTGCTGAAGTTGGCTGCGTCGAAGGTCATTGGAAATCCCCCTTGCTTGCGCACCCTGCCACGCCAGCCGAGCTGGCTTTGCCGGGCGCTGCACGGCGGTGCGCCGAGGTGGTTCTATCGCCGGGGTTTAGGATATACACTGCGCGTTCGACATGCACATTCGGGAAGGGGAGTAGCACCTATGGGAGATTACGCCTACGTTGCGCCGACGAACACCGCCGAGGCGCTCGCCGTGCTGGGCGATGCGGCGAGGGCTGGCACGCGCACGCAGATGCTGGCTGGCGGCACCGACGTCCTGGTGCAGATGCGCTCCATCGACAAAGGGCCGCGCACGTTCGTGGACGTCAAGCACGTCGCCGAGGCGAACGAACTGCGCATTGGCGACGACGAAGTGTTCATCGGCGCCGCCATCGCCTCCGCCGTGTTGAACGAGAACGAGCAGCTGAAGAGCATCCTGCCCGGCCTCGTCGAATCCGCCGACCTCATCGGTTCCACGCAGATTCAGGGCCGCGCCACCATCGGCGGCAACCTGTGCAACTCTTCCCCGGCCGGCGACACCATTCCGGCGCTGATCGCCTGCGGCGCGATATGCCTCGTGGCTTCGCCGGGCGGCAACAAGGAAGTGCCCACCGAGAGCTTCGTCACTGGCGTCGGCACCAACGTCCTGCAACCCACCGAGTTCCTCGTCGGCTTCAAGATTCCCCGCCCCAAGGGCAGGACGGCAGACGCCTATCTGCGCTTCATCCCGCGCACGGAAATGGACATCGCGGTCTGCGGCGCCGGCGTGGCCCTCACCTTGGACGCCAGCGGCACCTGCAGCGCCGCCAAGGTGGCCATCGGCGCGGTGGCCATCACCGCCTTGCCGGTGCCGGACGCCGCGGCGGCGTTGATCGGCACCCGGGTGGA
The DNA here is from genome assembly GCA_965199875.1 of Candidatus Azotimanducaceae bacterium. GTDB lineage: Bacteria > Pseudomonadota > Gammaproteobacteria > Pseudomonadales > Azotimanducaceae > VXYL01. The sequence continues at coordinate 3,688,281 of OZ241346.1, forward strand.
CGACGACGCCTTGGCGGCCGCGGCCGCGGCTTCAAGCGCCTTGGCGAAACCCATCACCGACAAGCGCGGCACCGTCGAGTACCGCAAGAAGGTCGTCGGCGTGCTCACCAAGCGCGCCGGCACCATCGCCCGCGACCGCGCTGCGGCGCTTTGATCCGCTTAGGCGGCATGAACTACTAGGGAGACCGCGAACATGAGCAAGACCCACGTGTCTACGACCATCAACGGGGATGGAGTGGAGTTTCTGTGCGAGCCGCACCAGTCGCTGCTGGACGTGCTGCGCGAGAATCTCGGCCTGACGGGCACCAAGGAAGGCTGCGCCACCGGCGACTGCGGCGCCTGCTCGGTGTTGCTGGACGGCCGGCTGGTGTGCTCCTGCCTGATGCTGGCGGTGGAAGCGGAAGGCGCCGAACTGACCACCATCGAAGGCATCGCCGACGGCGACGGCCTGCACGTGATCCAGCAGAAGTACCTGGAACACGCCGCCCTGCAATGCGGCATCTGCACGCCGGGCTTCATCGTCGCCACCAAGGCGCTGCTCGACAAGAACCCCAACCCCGACGAAACCACCATCCGCTACTGGCTGGCCGGCAACCTGTGCCGCTGCACCGGCTACGACAAGATCGTCCGCGCCGTGCAGGCGTCGGCGGAAGAGCTCGCCTACGAGGCTTGACGGCGTTCAACAGACCTCGCGCCCAGAAATACGCACGGCGATCGAGAGCATAACGGAGGCCTACTACCATTCTTCGACCGGCAGTTCTCGCGCATCTCGCGACAGCTTGAGGATCAGCCAGCCGCCAAGTAGCCGCCAGTGGGCGCAGGCTGTCGCTAGTAGCTCCGTCCCTTGCGCGCGCCAAGGCGCAGGCGCAGGGCGTTCAGGCGGATGAAGCCGGTGGCGTCGGCCTGGTCGTAGGCGCCGTCGTCGTCCTCGAAGGTGACCACGCTTTCGTCGTAGAGGCTGTCGGTGGCGGAACTTCGCCCGACCACGCTGGCGCTGCCCTTGTACAGGCTCAGGCGGACGCTGCCGTTGACCGGCTGCTGGGTTTCCGTGAAGAGCGCTTGCAGGGCGTGGCGTTCGGGCGCCCACCAGTAGCCGTTGTAGATGAGGGCGGCGTAGCGCGGCATCAGTTCGTCCTTCAGATGCATCACCTCGCGGTCCAGCGTGATGGACTCCATGGCGCGATGCGCCTTCAGCAGGATGGTGCCGCCGGGGGTCTCGTAGCAGCCCCGGGACTTCATGCCGACGTAGCGGTTTTCCACGATGTCGAGGCGGCCGATGCCGTGGCGTCCGCCGATCTCGTTCAAGCGGCGCAGAGCTTGGGCAGGGGTCGTCCGCTCGCCGTTCACGGCGACGACGTTGCCAGCGACGTAGTCGAGGTCCAGCTGTTCGGCTTCGTCGGGGGCGTCCTGGGGCGCGGTGGTCCAGCGCCAGATCTTCTCTTCCGGCGGCTGTGCCGGATCCTCCAGGTCGCCGCCTTCGTAGGAGATGTGCAGCAGATTGGCGTCCATGGAGTAGGGGGACTCGAAGCCCTCTCGTTGGAACTCGACGGGAATCTGATGCCGTTGGGCGAAGGCCATGCAGGCTTCGCGGGAGTGCAGCTGCCACTTGGGATCGCGCCACGGCGCGATCACCTGAATGTCCGGGTTGCGGGCGTAGGCGGAGAGTTCGAAGCGGACCTGGTCGTTGCCCTTGCCCGTCGCGCCGTGGGCAATCGCCTGCGCTCCGGTTTCGGCGGCAACCTCGACCAAGCGCTTGGCGATCAGCGGTCGGGCGATGCTGGTGCCGAGCAGATATTCGCCTTCGTAGACCGCGTTGGCGTGGAACATCGGGAAGACGAAGTCGCCAACGAACTCTTCGGTCAGGTCCTCGATGTAGATTTCGCGCACGCCGAGCGCCTGGGCCTTCGCCCGCGCCGGTTCAACCTCCTTGCCTTGGCCGATGTCGGCGGTGAAGGTGACGACCTCGGCGTCGTAGGTTTCCTGTAGCCACTTGCACATCACCGAGGTGTCGAGGCCACCGGAGTAGGCGAGGGCGATCTTCATGGGCCTGGTTGCTCGGCGGGCATGCGGGCTTTCGCCGGAGCGCCGGAAACGCAGCACGCAGTGCGCTTGGCAAGTCCACCCGACGCTGGCAACGCTGTTAGGCTTGGCGGATGGACATGAAGGCGCGCTTTCGCGGCTACCTGCCCGTGGTGGTGGACTTGGAAACGGGCGGCTTCGAAAGCGGCACGCACGCCTTGCTGGAGATCGCCGCGCTGACGCTTCGCTTCGACGGCGAGCGGCTGGTCATCGACGCCCGCCACCGCTGGGAAGTGGCGCCGCATCCGCAGACGGAAGTCGACCCGGCGTCGCTGCGCGTCACCGGCATCGACCTGGACGATCCGGCGCGCCCGGCGGTCGCCGAGGAGAGCGCCATTCGCGCACTGTTCAAGATGGTGCGCGCCGAGCTCAAGCGGCAGCACTGCCAGCGCGCCATCGTCACCGCGCACAATGCCCACTTCGACCACGCCTTCATCCATGCCGCGGCTTTGCGCAACGGCGTCAAGCGCAGTCCGTTCCATCCGTTCTCGGTGATGGACACCGTAGGCCTCGCCGCGGTGTCCTACGGCCATACGGTGCTGCGCGAAGCCTGCGTGCGGGCTGGCATCCCCTACGCCAAGGAGCGAGCGCACTCCGCCGCCTACGATGCGGAAGTGACGGCCAAGCTGTTCTGCGCCGTCGTCAACGCCGGGGCCGAGCGGTGACCTGCCGGAACGCCGGGCGCCTAGCCGGCGTTGTCGTCGTCCTTGGCGTTGCCGGCGGCTTGTTGGATCAGCGGCGCCAGTTCGCCGCTCTGGTACATCTCGGTGATGATGTCGCAGCCGCCCAGGAGTTCGCCATCGACGTACAGCTGGGGGAAGGTCGGCCAGTTGGCGTAGCTCGGCAGCGTGGCGCGGATGTCCGGGTTGGAAAGCACGTCCACGTACGCGAAGCGTTCGCCGCAGGCCATCAGGCACTGCACCGTCTGCGCGGAAAAGCCGCATTGCGGCGCTTGGGGGGACCCTTTCATGTACAGGATGATCGGGTTGCTGGCAATCTGCTCTTGGATGGTGTCGAGAACCGCATCGCTCATGGCTGCCTCCGATGACTAATGACGACCGCGCAAGTGTAGCAGCGTGCGCGGCGGGTTTGGCGGACGATTCCGCCTTCGCGCCGGACTTCGACGCGCTCGTCGACCGCAGCGGCACGTCCAGCGCCAAGTGGGAGAAGTACGCCGGCCGCGACGTGCTGCCGTTCTGGGTGGCCGACATGGATCTGCCGACCCCGCCCTTCGTCGTCGATGCGCTGCGCGAACGCTTGCGGCATCCGGTCTTCGGCTATACCGAGACGCCGATCGCTGCCGTGGAAGCCTTCCTCGGCTGGCTGGCGCGGCGCTATGGCTGGCAGGCCAGCCCGGAGTGGCTGGTGTGGATTTCCGGCGTGGTGCCGGGGTTCACGCTGGCCGCGCAGATGCTCGCCGACCAGGGCGACGAGCTGGTCATTCCAACGCCGGTCTATCCGCCGTTCCTGAAAGTGCCGCCGCGCTGCCGGCTCAAGGGTTCCTTGTCGCCGCTGGTTCGTTCCGGCAGCAGGCGCTGGGAGATGGACTTCGACGACCTCGCCCGGCGCTTGGGCAGGCGTTGCGCGGCGCTCATGTTCTGCAATCCGCACAATCCCACCGGCCGGGTCTACGACGAGGACGAGCTGCGGCGGCTGGCCGAGCTGGTGGTCGGCAACGACGTGGTGATCGTCAGCGACGAAATCCACTGTCCGCTGATTTTGGCGACGGAGAAGCGCCACCGGCCCATCGCTGCCCTGGACGACGAGGTGGCGCAGCGTTCGATCACCTTGTTCGCGCCCACCAAGGCGTACAACTTTCCCGGACTCGGCGGCGCCGTGGCGGTGATACCCGACGCCGGGCTGCGCGAACGATTCGATCAAACCGTCCAGGGGCTGGCGCACGGCGTCTCGCCGCTGGCCTACGCGGCGCTCGCCGCCGCCTTTGCCGACCAAAGCGGCTGGCTGGATGCTCTGAACGCCTATCTCGCCGCCAACGGCGCTCGCTTGCAGCGCGCGGTCGCCGAGCTTCCGGGCATCTCGACCACCCGTGTCGAAGGCACCTACCTCGCCTGGCTGGACGTGCGCGAACTCGGAGTGCCGAACCCGGCGGACGGTTTCGAGGCGTTCGGCCTGGGTCTCTCGGACGGCGCGGAGTTCGGCGCACCGGGATTCGCGCGCTTCAACTTCGGCTGCCCACGGGCGATGCTGGAACGGGGCATCGAGCGGCTGGCACGGGCTGTCGCGTCGTTCGACGGCTAGCACTCGACTCACTTGTGAGGGTCCTCGCCTGTCAAGCAGGCTGGCGTTCAGCTTGCGTTCACTTTCGGCGGCGGACAATGCCCGCCAAGACGAACCGAGTTGGAGGACGCATCATGGCAAAGCGCATCGGCACCGCGGCAAGGTACGCGATGGCGGCACTGGCCGTTTCGACCGTCGGCGCCTTCGCCGACGTGAACTACGACGAAGCCGAGGTGGTGGATGTCGAACCGATCGTCGAGCAGGTGGAGATCGTCGAACCGCAGGAACGCTGCTGGTTCGAGACCGTGCAACGGCGGCAGCGCGGCGAACGCAGCATCACGGCGCCGCTGCTCGGCGCGATCATCGGCGGCGCGGTAGGCAACGCCGTTGGCCACAAGAAGCGCAACAAGCAGGTCGGCGCGGTGGTCGGCGCGGTGCTTGGCGGCAGCCTGGCCCGGGACTTGAGCCGAGACGCCCATGCGCCGGTTCGCCGCGTTCGCCGGGAAGTGTGCGACGTGGTGGAGCAGCGCAAGACCCAGGAGCGGGTAACGGGCTACATGGTGACCTACCGCTACCAGGGCGAAACCCATCGGGCGCGCATGGAGCAGCGCCCCGGCGAGTGCATCCGTGTACGCGTAAAGGTCGCGCCCGCCTAGCCGAAGTTCGGCATCACCCGTTCGGCGAAGAGGCCCCAGCGAATCTTCCAGCTGCTCCGGCGTGTGCAGGCCGGCGGGGATCAGCAGAAACGCCTCGTCGATGGGTACGCTGGCGGCGATGCGCTCGATGCGTCGATTCAGCGTCTCCGGCGAGCCGACCAGCAGTTCGGGGGTGCCTTGGCCGAAGGGGGTGGCCCAGGTGTTCCAGAACCACTGCATGTCCTCGAACAGCTGCTGCGCCCGGGCGTCGGTTTCGGCGCAGATCATGATGCCGCCCCAGCAGGCTTCCTGGCCCCGCGGCACGTCGTGCCCCGCGGCTTCGGCAGCTTCCCGCCACTCGCGCCACAGCAGTTGGAGGAAGTCGGTGTCGCCGGCGAGAACGATGGGACGGCCCTTGTAGCGCGCCCAGAACTTCGCCGTGCGCAGGCTTGCCGAGAAGCCGCCGTAGAGCGGTATTTCGTCCTGCAGAGGACGCGGCGCGATGCCGATCTCGGAGATCGCCATGTCCTCGCCAACGCCCTTGCCGAAGTTTCGATACACCGGGTGGTCGTGGGGATTGACCAGCCCGTCGGGCGGGAAGGTCCAGAACTTGCCACGGTACGAGAACGTCTCCTTGGCGAGCGCGGTGGCCACGATGTCGACGAACTCGCCGAAGTACTCGCGGTTGAGGTCGTCTTCCGGCGTGTTCTTGTTCCACGGCCCCACCGCGGCCAGTTCCGGCCGTATCTTGAAGTTCTCCACCCAGCGCGCCTGGTAGCCGCGCACCAGGCCGACGCCGAAGCGGCCGTCGAGCATGTGGTCCATGGTGGCGATCTTCTCCGCCACCGCCAGCGGGTTGTTGGCGGTGGAAACGAAGCCGCAGGTGACGATGCGCATGGTCTTGGTGTGCTGGCCCAGCCACATCGCCATCAGCGCCGGATCGTTGGACGCCTCGAAGCCTTCGATCTGCAAGTGGTGTTCGGGGTGGCCGAAGGCGAAGTAGCCGTGCCGTTCGCCGAACGCCGCGATGCGCCCCAGCTCGTCGATCATGCGCCGATAGAGCGCCGGATCGCGCCCGGCCATGCCAGCCTCGAGTTCATGGCGACGCCCCACGGTGCAATAAACGAACAAGCCGAATTTCATCCGTGCGCCTTGCTTCTCGCAGCATCCGTGGTCGAAGACTACAGCGTTTCGCGCCGCAAGGTTCGCAGCGTGAGTTCCGAGTTCCTGGCGAGAACAGCGCTAGTCGGAGTCGGGACGCAGCGGCGCGGACTGCAACCAGGTTTCGGCGATGGTCTGCGCCGCCAGACGATGGGTGTCCTTCGGCGAAGCGCCTCGGGCCCGTGCCTCGAAGGTGGACAGGCGCTCGTCCGCGTACTGCACTTCGCGCCGGTAGCGCCCGCCTAGCTGGGCGGCGAAGCGGCGCACTTCAACGCACATGTCGCTGTCGCTGCCGTCCATGTTGAGCGGCAGGCCGACCACCAGAACGTCGGGCTGCCACTCGTCGACCAGCGGGTCCAAGGCGTCCCAGTGCGGCTGGCCGTCCCGCGCCGCCACGGTTGCCACGCCCTGGGCTACGCTCAAGCGCGGCTCGGCGGTGGCAACGCCGATGTGCCGTCGGCCGTAGTCGAAGACCATCGCCGTCACGGGCTAGAGAACCGCTCGATCAGGCATAGCCTCCGTCCGCGCCCAGCAGGGCGAAATCGATGCCCAGCTCGGTGGCCACCCGGTCCAGACGGCCTTCGAGAGGAACGTCGAACAGCACCTCATGGGAAATCGGGCGGCAGCTCGGCATGGCAAGCCAGTCCGATTCGGCAAGCTCGTTCTCGAGCTGCCCGGCGCCCCAGCCGGCGTAGCCGAGGGCGACCAGAAACTGCTTCGGCCCTTGGTCGGCGGCGATCAATTCCAGAATTTCGCGGCTGTAGGAGAGCTTTAGACCGTCGCCGGCGTCCTCGCTGGACTCCACGCCGATGTCGTCGCTGTGCAGGATGAAGCCGCGCTGCTGCTCCACCGGGCCGCCGAAGGCAACCGGAAAGTCGGCGGCGATGCGAGTGGGCAGTTCCAGCTGGTGCAGCAACTCGATGAGGGTGAGTTCGTGCGGACGATTGACGACGAGGCCTTGAGCGCCGCGTTCGCCATGCGACCAGACGTAGACCACCGTGTCGCCGAACATGCTGCCGCGCAGCTTCGGCATGCTGACCAGGAACTGATTCGCTAGCGACTGCACGGCGTCTCCTGCTTGCTTGGCATCGCGCTCGCCGGCGCTACGAAAGGCAGCGGTTCAAGGCGCGAAGCGGCGGTTGCGGAACTGCCAGATGCGCTCGATCTCCAGCAAGTCCGTGCTGTCGCGCATGGCTGGCGAGAACGGCGCGTAGGGCGCGGCCCAAACGGACGATGCGCAACGCCGCGTCGTCGAGCAAACGCTGGCCGCTGCTTTCGAGCACCCTGGCGCCCCGCAACGCGCCGTCCGGGTCAATGCTCACCAGCAGACGCAAGCTGCCGGTGATTCCCTGTGTACGCGCCTCGCGAGGATAGTTGAGTTCGCCAATGCGTTCCACCTTGCGCCGCCACGAGTCCAGATAGTAGGCGAAGTCCGGCCGTTGCGGCGCGCCGTGGCCAAGGCGCGTCACCCGTGCCGACAAGCGGTTCGCTGGCGTTTGCGAAGCAGCGCCGGCCACGGCGGCGGCGAGGTCGGCGACGCTCTTGCCGGCCAGCGGTCGAAGACGGTCGGCAGCGACGTGCGGCGGCGGTTCCGCGATGCGCTGCGGCGAAGGCGATGCCGCCGAACCTGCCTGCTGCGGCTTCGAGGCCACGGCTTGCTCGAGCACGACCGCCTCGCCAGTCGACGGCGCCTCCTTGGGAGACGCCGCATCGGCCGTCGATGGCGCGGTTTCCGGTGTGGCCGCGGGCAGGCCGAAGAGCGCCTCGGCAGTGGTCAGACTGAGTTCGATCACCCGCGGCGGCGCGACCGGCGCGGTTGCCTGCAGGCGCACGGCGAAGGCAAGCGCGACATGCACGCCCAGCGCGACGGCCACTGCGGCGGCCAACGGCCAGCGCGGTCCGTATCGCCGCGCCGCGGGTACGAAGGTTCTGGTCGGCGCGGCGATCACGCCGCACTCGCGCGTTCAGCGCCTGGCGCCGTCTCGGAGCGCCACTTGGCGGCAAGCGCGTCGAGCAGATCGCCGGCGATGTCCAGCCCGAACTGGCGATCGAGCTCGCGCACGCAGGTTGGGCAAGTGACGTTGACTTCGGTGAGGTAGTCGCCGATGACGTCGATGCCCACGAACGCCAGCCCGCGCCGTCGCAGTTCCGGGCCCAGCGCGGCGGCGATGAAGCGGTCGCGCTCGCCAAGCGGCTGTCCGACCCCCTCGCCGCCGGCGGCGAGATTGCCCCGGGTTTCGCCGGGCATTGGAATGCGCGCCAGCGCGTAGGGCACCGGCTCGCCATCGATCAGCAGGATGCGCTTGTCGCCTTGCTCGATCTCCGGAATGAAGCGCTGCGCCATGATCGGCTGACGGCCGTCGTCGGTGAGCGTCTCGATCACCACGCGCAGATTGGGGTCGTCTTCGCGGACGCGAAAGACGCTTCTGCCGCCCATGCCGTCGAGCTTCTTGAAGATCACGTCCCGATGTTCGGCGTGGAAGTCGAGCAGCAGCTCCTCGCGGGAGGCCACCAGGAGCGGCGGCGCGCATTCCGGAAAGCTGGTGGCGTAGAACTTCTCGTTGCAGTCGCGCAGGCTGCGCGGGGCGTTGACGACCACGGCGCCTTCCGCGACGGCGCGTTCGAGCAGGTAGGTGGCGTAGACGTAGGCCATGTCGAAGGGCGGGTCCTTGCGCATCATCACCAGGTCGGCGTCGGCCAGCGCCAAGGGGCCTTGGGGACCCAGCCGGTAGTAGTCGGCGGCGTCCGCGGCGTCCAGGTTCTCCGCCGCCGCCGGCGTCAGGGCGAGATCCCGGGCCCAGCCGGTGACCCGCCCGTGCTGCAAGGCGAGAATCGCCGATGCCGAGCACGCTGATGCGCCAGCCGCGAAGCTGGGCGGCGCGGATCATCGCCAACGTGGTGTCCTTCTTGACGTTGCACGACGCGATCGGGTCCATCAAGAAGGCAATGTGGCGGCGGTCTCGAATCTGGCCTTTGTCTTCCATGCGCCGCATTCAATCCGCTATGGCGCAAGAACGCAAACCGCCGGACCGCCGCCATTCCTACGCGCTACACTGCGGCGATGGAGGCGTCCTTGCTTGGCCAGGTGCGGACCAATCTGTCGCGCTTGGCGGACGATCCGGCCGACGTGCAGGCGCTGACTACGCTGCGCGCCGTCTTTGCGACCTGCCTGGCCAGTTCCGACCGGGACGTCGCGCAGCTAGGGCGCTCCGTGGTGTATCTGCTCGAACGCCTGGTGGACGGCACCGTGGCGGCGAACGACCACTCGACGGCTTTGCTCGACGACGCCGGCGCAGCGCTGGCGGAGGCTGCCTCGACGGACTGCTTGGAACTCGTCGAGCGCCTGGACGCCTTCGCATCCGGCCTGGGCGTGGTTTCCGTGGACGCCGATGCCGCGAAGGCCGACGACCAGGAGCCGCCGTTGCTCACCGTGCGCGAAGACGGAACGAAGGTGGTGCCTGGGACATTCGGCCCGGACCCGTCGGGTATTGCCGCGGACGCCACGGAAGCGCTTTCGGCACTGCCGGAGGACGAGTCCCCGGAGGCGATTGCCGCGGCGCTGGCGGCGGCCAGCGAGCGTCTGCAGACGCAGCTCGGCACCTTGGACTTGCTGGCCGGCGCGGAACTCAAGCGTCTGGCTGCGGACCTTGCGGCCACCGCCCGGGACATCGAGCGCCTGCAACGGGCGCTGGCGGACTGGACGCGGCGCAATGCCGCCTAGCGTAGCGAGGCTGGTGCGCGTTCAAGGCTTCATCGCCAACCGCTTGTCCCTCAGCTCGACTGCCAAGACATCCAGAACTTGGCCGCGTTTGATGCCGTGGTCGTAAGCACATGTCTTGATGCGCGCTTCCACTTCCTCGGGCGGCTCGTACTCGTGCCGGACGTAGTCGAAGCACTTCTCTTGAATCTCGTAGGGCACCTTCCCCTCGACTTGCGCTTGCAGAAGTGGCGCGAGTTCCTGCGCCAACCCAGCGGCGCCGAGGCGTTCGGAAATGGACCTGCCGCAGTCCGTCAACTGGAGCGGGCTGCCATCGGTCACCGTTGGAGACGGCAACCGCCCGAGTATCTCCTTGATGTCGTCACGAACTTCCTTCATGAACTCTTTGAACGACGCCCTATCCGAGTCCACCTTCCCCTTCCACGTTCCAAACGCGAAGGCACCCCCTACAACCACGGACAGCAGCGACAAGACGGCAACCCAGGCCACTGGGTTGGCGAACCACTCGTTCACGACTCGAACTCCATCTCGCTGCTGTGCTTGACGCTGTCTGGCACAGGCGTTGCGTCACACCGTTCCATCAGGCGCAGCGTGACCGAGCACCTGTGCCTGGACGGCATCCACTTCCAAGCACCCAAGGTGGCGACCATGCGGCTCTGTTTGACGGAACGAACGGGCGGAACGGAACGTTAGGCGTCGGGGCGTCGTTTGGCCAGTCGGCCTGCCATGTCGCGCAGCGCGTCCACGAACGCCAGCGGCTGGTCCAGAAAGACGTGGTGCCGGGCGTCGGCAATCGCCGCCACCGGCACTTCCGCGGGGGATCAGTCCACGCGTGTAGCGCAGCGTGCTCTCGGTACACAGTTCGCTGAGCGCGCCGTGGATGATGCCGACGGGAATCGACAGCGAGCGGTAGTCGTCCGGCAGCCGTTCGCCGCCCTTCAGCGTCAGCGGCAGTTCTTCGTCGAACTTCCATGCCCAGCCGCCCTCCACGCGCAGCAGCGACTGCTTGGCGATGTAGCGCATGATGTAGTCGTTGTCGCAGGGCTGCGGCGGAAACAGCCGAAACCGCGCTTCTGCGGTTTCCCGGTGCGGATAGGCCTTGGCGCGGCCGCCGCCCATCAGCGGCCGGTCGGGTTCCGGTTCGTTGGGATCGCGAATGCCGGAATCCACCAGCACCAGGGCGCCGAAGCGGGACGGGAACCGGTTCACCGCCTTCACCGCCATCGCGCCGCCGAAGCTGTGGCCAACCAGCAGCACGTCCTCGCCCAGCCCCGCGGCGTCGCAGACGGCGGCGATCTCGTCGGCGTAGGTTTCGGCGTCGTAGGCGTAGCGATAGTCCGAGTCGCCCATGCCGGTGAGGTCCATCGCCACCACGTGGTAGTCGTCGGCCAAGAGCGGCGCGATGAAGTCCCACCAGCGGCTGTGCGCGTTCATGCCGTGGAGGAGCAGCATCGGCGCTTGCCCCGTTTCGCCCCAGCGGCGGTAGCAGACGTCGCACTCGTCCACTTCGACGGTGGCTTCCTGCGCCGTCGTCCCCACGGCGTTCCAGAACCAGTCCGGGATTCCCTCTGCGCCCTTGTCCCACCTCGCCATTGCCTGCCTCTCGACCTCTCGACGTTGGTTCAAGCCAACTTACCACCTTCGCCGTTGCCCCGCCCGTACACCCCGGCATGGCGACGGCGCGACGCCGCGGGCAGGAAGATACTCACCGGCGTTCGCTTTGCACTACAATTCTCGCCGACCGTTCCATGCAACGTGGCCGGCCGATGCGGCAACCGGGCTTCGCTCGTCCTTTAACGGTATGGAAACCATGTTCCGCAAGCTATTCCAACGCAGGCCTCGGCTCGATGCCGCCGATCCGGACGATCGCGCCGCCGCGGTGGCGGCGCTTGCCGATGACGATCAGGCCACCTTTGCGCGAGTGTTCCAGGACGACGGCGACCGCCAGGTGCGGCTTGCCGCCCTCGCCCGGCTGACCGACGCGAAGCCGATGCTGACCGGTCTGGCCGATGCCGAAGTGGCCGAAGCCGCCACCCGCCGCCTGCTGGCGATCGCCGACGAACACACGGCCGTGGCGATACGCGAACACCCGGATCTGCTGCGAGCGGCGCTGGCCTACGCGCAAGACAAGGAAGCGGCCGTTGCCGCAGCAGCGCGCATCGCGGATGTCGAAACCCGTGCCGCGGCCCTTGCCGACAATGCCCGCGCCGAAGTCCGCCGCGCCGCGGCCGAGGACGCCTGGGCGCCGGACTTCCTCGCCGAACTGGCCAAGTGCATGCGCGGTCGAGACAAGCAGGTGCATCGGCTGGCCAGCGAGCGCTTGGCGGTCTTCAAGCAGGCGAGCGCGGAACGCTGCCGAGAAGACGCCGAGACGGACCGGATCGCCGCCGCCGCCGAGGCGCTGGCCGATGACGATCCCCACTACGAGGCGCGTCGCGACACCTTGGATCGCAACTGGCAGCAACACCTGCGCACCCTCGCGACCACCGACCGGCAACTGGCCCGCTTCGGCGTGGTGGCAAGGGACCTGAACGCGATTCGCGGGCGCTTTCCGGTTCGTCGGCAGCCGCCCAAGGCGGCGCCAGCGAAGGCCAGCGAGAACTGCCAGCCGCTGCTGGACGAAGCGCTGACGCTGGCCGAGGAAGTCTACGCCGAGATGGCATCGAAGTCCTTGGCCGAGTCCCTGCCCCGGCTGGCGGCCAAAGCCGATGCGCTGACCAGCGCCTGGCGCTCGGAGGCCGACGCGAGACCGCCGAGCGAAGCGCAGAGCGTGTCTTTCGACGAGCGGATGGCGCTGCTTCGCGCGCGTCTGGGCATGGCGAAACGCTGCGCCTCGCTGGCGGCCGAAGCCGACCAACTGCTGGATCGGCCGCCTGCCGATGTCGCCGCGGCGCAAGTGGATGCTCTGCCTTCCATCCAGAAGGACATCCGCCGGCAGCAAGCGGCTCTGGAGGGCTTGCTGGAACGCTACGAATGGCCGGAGGACCTGTCGCGGCCGCCTCACTTGACCGCTCTTGAAGAGCGCCGAGGCGCGTTGGCCGCCGCGCAGCAGAGCGTTGCAGCCCGGCTTGCCGAGTTGGCCGACGCGGCAGCGGCGGGCATTGCCGAACTGAAGAGCCGCATCGAAAGCGGCGCCGTCCACGAGGCGGTCGAAAGCGACCACCGCTTGCAGCAGCTGCTTCGCCAACTGCCGCCGGAAACCGCAGCGCCGCTCAGCGCCGAACTCGCCGACGTCGGCCGGCAGCTGCGCGAACTGCTCGACTGGCGGCAGTTCGCCGAAGCGCCCAAACGCCAAGCGCTCTGCGAGCAGATGGAAGCGCTGGCCGCCGAGCCGCTGCCGGTGCATGACCAGACCGAGGCGGTGAAAACCTTGCGCCAACAGTGGAACGAACTCGGCATCGCCGACGACCGCAAGGGCCGGGAGCTCAAGAAACGCTTCGACCAAGCCGCCGAACGGGCCTTCGAGCCATGCCGCGAGTACTTCAAGGAACAGTCCGAGCGTCGCGCCTTCAATTTGCAGCAGCGCCAGGCCATTGTCGCCGCGCTCGAGGAGTATATCGCCAACAACGACTGGCAGGATCCCGACTGGCGCGGCGTCGACAAGGTGCTGCGCCAGGCGCGTTCCGAGTGGCGGCAGTACCTTCCGGTGGACCGCAAGGCGGGGCGCTCGCTGGCCAAGCGTTTCGAGGAGATCGCCGATGAACTCCACGGCCTGCTGAAGGAAGAGTGGGAACGCAACATCAAGCGCAAGGAGGAGATGGTCGACGAAGCCGTGCGCATCAAGGAGTCCGGCTGGCCGGCGACCGAGAAGGCCAATGCGCTGAAAGAGCTGCAAGGCCGTTGGAAGGCCATTGGACCGCTGCCCCGGCAAGTGGATCAACGTCTGTGGAAGCTCTTTCGCGCCGAGTGCGACGTGGTCTTCCAGGCACGCAACGCGGTGCGCGATCAACGCGCCCAGCGTCGCCGCGTCATCGACGAAGCCGGGAGTCTGATCCACGAGCTGGAGCGCCGCGTCGACCTCGACCCAGGGCTGGATCGCGAGACCGTCGCCGACTACGAGCGGCGTCTTGCGGATCTGGACTCGCTGCCGAACGAGCTGCGCCGCCGCGCCGAAGCCGTGCTGCGGCATGCCGATCGGGCCTTGATCGGACGCCAAGCTCGCCGCGACGATTCGGCGTAGTGCGCGGAAACGTGCTTGCCCTGCAGTCGGGCGGGCTCGAGGCTCGCGTCAAACGCACCTCCGGGCGCGCCTAGGCAGGCAACTCCAAGCGCATCGCGGCGCCACCGAGTTCGCTGTCGGAAATGCGCAGACGGCCTTGGTAGGCGGTGGCGATTTCCACCACCACGGCAAGGCCGATGCCTTGGCCGTCGGTGGCCGCATCGGCCCGGGCGCCGCGCCCCAGAACCCGTCGCCGTTCTTCCGGCGGGATGCCGTCGCCGTCGTCCTCGATGTCCACGGCGACGCCGTAGGAACTGCGCGCAACGGAGATTCGCACGCTCCGTCTGGAATACTTGAAGGCGTTCTCGATCAGATTGCCCAGCATCTCCATCAGGTCGCGTTCGTCCACGCGCACGGCAAGCGCCGATGCGGGGTGCGTTCCTTTCAGCTGCACGCTGGCTTGCCGATCCGCATGGACGCGCTCCAGAGCGTTGACGATGCGTTCGACCACCGGCGCCACCGGCACCGTCTGCAGAGCCCGTGCTGCCGACGCCGACACGGCCCGAGACAGCTGATGCGCGATGGTGGTCTGCATGCGATCCACTTGCTCTTGCAGCACCTCGGCCTCGGCGCTGCGCAGGTCGCGCATGGCGTTGGCGATCACGGCGAGGGGCGTTTTCAAGCTGTGCGCCAAGTCGTCCATGGCGCGGCGATAGCGTTCGCGTCCGGCTTTCTCGAAGGCGATGAAGCGATTCAAGTTGCGCGCCAGGCCGGAGAGTTCCCGGGGATAGTCTTCGCCGATGTCGGCCTGCTCCCCCGCTTCGAGGCCGCGCACGCGCTTCGCCATCTGCCGCACCGGCCGCAGCCCCCAGCGCAAGGCGCCGATCTGCACCAGCACGAACAGCGCCGCGGCGACGCCCAGCACGGCGGCGATGCGGCGGCGCGATTCGCTCATTCGGCGACGATAGGGCGCGGCGTCGGCGAGCACCCAGAACGTCTGCTCGACGGCCGATTCGACAGCAACCGTATAGGCGGCGGCGTAGCGCGGCACATCCCCACCGCGGGCCAGCTCGAAGTGGAACTCTCCAGGAGCCGGCCGCTTGTCGAAGGGAGGCTGCTCGGGCAAAGCGGCGTGGCCGACGCGAATCGACGGCGAACGCCAGGTCACCGTGCCGCCGGCGCTTTCCACGTAGGCGTACAAGCCGGAGTTCGGTCGGCTAAGCCGCTGATCGCCGAAGTCGCTGGCGGCCGCCAAGCCGCCCCGGCGCTCCCGTTCCACCGCTACCAGGGCATTGACGACGCCGTTCAGTTCTTCCGCGACGCCGGCGATCACCGCCCGGTTGTAGGCGCTGTCGAGTATCCATCCCACTACGCCGAGGCACAGCGCCAGCACCACGGCGGCGATCGCCAGCAGACGCGCTTGCAGCCCCATGTCGACTCTGGCAGCCCCTATTCCGGGGCAAAGCGATAGCCTTGGCCGCGCAGCGTGCGAATGATTCCCAGCCGGCCGTCCGGGTCCAGTTTGCGCCGCAGCCGGCCGACGAAGACTTCGATCACGTTGCTGTCGCGCTCGAAGTCCTGCTCGTAGATGTGGTTGGTGAGTTCCGCCTTGGACACCACTTTGGACGGGTTCATCGCCAGGTATTCGAGCACGCGATACTCGAAGGCGGTGAGTTCCACGGGCGTCTCGCCCAGGCGCACCTCCTTGCTGGAGGTGTCGAGACGCAGTGCGCCGCGTTCGATCACCGTCGAGGCGTGGCCGCCGGCACGGCGGATGAGCGCCCGCACGCGGGCCAGCAGCTCCTCCATGTGGAACGGCTTGGTGAGGTAGTCGTCGGCGCCGGCTTCAAGCCCGCGCACCTTGTCCTGCCAGTCGCTGCGGGCGGTGAGGATCAGCACCGGCGTGGCGTTGCCCTCGCCGCGCAGCCGTTCGATCAAGGAGACGCCGTCGAGCTTCGGCAGGCCGAGGTCGATCACCGCGGCGTCGTAGTCGAACTCGCGCGCGTAGTACAGCCCCTGCTGGCCGTCCGACGCCATGTCCACGACGAACTGCCGATCGCGCAGAAACTTGTCCACCTGCGCGGCCAGCAGCATCTCGTCTTCAACGATCAACAGGCGCAACGGCTGCCTCCGTGGAGCACCAGCGCGAAACCGAACCGACTCTAGCAGCCCTGCGCCCAGGACGCTTGCGAGCGCGGGCAAGTCGCCTCTACGCTTCTCCTTCAAGAAATCGACGGACCGTAAGGAGTTCCGGTGGCCTACCCCTTGCAGGGCACGAAAGTGCTGGACCTGTCCCGGGTTCTGGCCGGCCCTTTCGCCGGGCGGATGCTGTGCGACTTGGGAGCGGACGTGCTGAAGGTGGAGCCTCCCGACGGCGACTTGACGCGCCTCTGGGGCGCGGTGGTGGGTGGCGTGCCCGGCTATTTCCACCAGCAGAACGTCGGCAAGCGAGACGTGTGCATCGACCTCGCCAAGCCCGCGGGGGTGGAAATCGTCAAGCGCCTGGCGGCGAAGGCCGACTTGGTGATCGAGAACTTCCGTCCCGGCGTGATGGCGCGGCTTGGCCTCGACTATTCGACGTTGAAGACCCTGCGCAACGACATCGTGCTGCTGTCGATTTCCGGCTTCGGCCAGAAAGGCCCGGAAGCGCGCCGCCCGGCCTACGCGGCGGCCATACACGCCGAGGCCGGGCTGGTGCGTCGGCAGGCCCGGCAAGGCCGACCACCCGCGGACATACAGATGTCCGTGGCCGACACGAACGCGGCGCTGCACGGCCTGGTGGCGGCGCTGTCGGCGCTGCTGATGCGCGACCGCACCGGCCACGGCCAGCACATCGACATCGCCATGATCGACGCCATGCTGGTGACCGACGACCAGCTGCACTACGGCTTGGAAGACTCCCGCGACACCGCGCCAGCGCTCTCGGACGTCTGGCGCACCGGCGCTGGCGACGTGCTCATCGCTGGCGACTTTCGCCACGTCTGGCGGCAGCTGGCGAGCAGGCTGGGCGTCGCCGATCCGACGCCGCCGAACGCATCGCTCGAGCGGAAGATCCGGCTGCGACGGCAGGCTGCGGAACAATTCTTCGCCAGCTTGACGAGCATGGACGAAGTGCGCGGCGCCATGGACGCCATGAATCTCGCCTGGGGCGAAGTGCGCGACTCCGCCGACGTGCGCGATTCGCTCACCGTCGGCCACCGCGGTTCCATCGCCGACATCGACGACCGCGCTGGCGGCCGGCGTCCGGTGGCGCAGTCGCCGTACCGATTCTCCGCCGCCGACGCCGGGGTGCGCGGCCCGGCGCCGCATCGTGGAGAACACAACCTCGAAGCATTGCAGGACTGGATCGGCTGCGACGAGGACGAGGTGGCCAAGTGGACCGAGGCCGGCGTGTTGCTGCAGGATGCCAGCGCCCTGGGCTCGGCGCGAGGTGGGCCAGCTCAACAGGAGCGTCGGCCCAAGGGTCAGTCCGGCAGGCGCGTGTAGTCCGGGTCGATGGTCTCGAAGAACGTCTGCACCATGCGGTAGGTCATCCCCCAGACGAAGTAGCCGCCGGCCAAGCGGAAGCCGTTGAAGGCGCCCGCACCCGATCCCCCGCCGTCGAACGGCGGGCTGTCGCGCTCGGCGTTGCTGCCCCGGTGCATCGGCGCCAGGGGCGTCCAGACCGTCGCCGCCACTTCGTGGTTCAACGTGAATGCCGGGTCTCCGTCGATGGCGAACACGAACGGCGCGACGAGCATGTTGCTGCGCACGCTCATCGGCCGCTGCCTGGGCAGTTCGCCGAGCACGCTGGCGGCCGAGATGTCCAGCCCGATCTCCTCGTCCGTCTCGCGCACCGCGGCTGCGCGCAGAGTCGCGTCCTGCGCATCCCGATGGCCGCCGGGGAAGGCCATGTGCCCCGACCACGGGTCGCCGGCCTTCTCGGCGCGCTTGATGAACAGCATCTCGGTGCCAGCCGTGCGTTCGCGCAGCACCACGGCAACGGCGGCCTGGCGGGCGCGCCGTTCGTCGTCGACGAGCTGCCGAGGCCGCACGCCGGCGAGCCGTTCGCGAATGGATGCCAAGCGCAGCATTCGACTATGTTAACTTGGCTGCACGGCAATCCGAGCGAAACAGCGCCTTGCAGCAGCGTCTCGACAGCACCGCCAACCGCTGCTTCGTCTGCGGCCCCGGCAATCCCTCCGGCTTGAACATCCGCTTCCGGCTTGAAGGCGGCGTCTGCCGGGGAGAGTTCACGCCCCAGGACGCCCACGTCGGCTACGACGGCGTCACCCATGGCGGCATCCTGTTCAGCCTCCTCGACGACGTGATGGCCAACGTCATCTTCCTGGGCGGCGAACGCTGCTTCACGGCCAAGGCGGAAGTGCGCTACCGGCAGCCGCTCGCGGTAGGCACGAAAGTGCGAGCGGAAGGCTGGCAGCAGCGCCGCAAGGGCCGCTTGGCGATCCTCGCCGGCCGCCTGCTCGACGACGCCACCGGCGAACTGGTGGCCGAAGCAACCGGCAGTTTCATGATCGACGCGGGTTGATGGAGCGAGCCGCTAGGCGCGTTTCGTGCCCAGTCTTCGACTGGCCACGGAGCGGCAGGTCGCGCTGTCCGAGATGACGTTGGTGTCCACTAACCACCCGCTCAAATGTCCACCTCGCGCACCGGTCCTTGGACGGATTCGCGATCGAACTGCAGACGATTCAGCGGCGATTGCGACAGCACATCGCGCAAAGCGGGTGCGGCGCTGGAAGCCCGGAGCCTGTCGAACTCGTCGGTGGAGATCACCACGACGGCACCGCGGCCGCTTACCGTTACCTGCTGCGGCTGGCCCGCCGCGGCTAGGCGCACGACCTTGCTCAGCTCGGCCTTTGCCTCCCCCAGCTTCCACACCGGCATTGATGCAAGGGAAGGCTCCCGCTGAGTGTGCTCCACCACGCGCCCGAACGTCGCCCGGCGGGGCGCTTCGCCGGTGGCAGCAGACACCCAACAGCAACGAACGCTAGACGGTCAGCCGCTTGCGTCGGCAATGGCGCTCTGTGACCAAGTTGGTCAGATCGTGCCCGCGCTGCGTAGACGTCAACGAGCCGGTTCAGCCAAGCCCCAGCACCGTTCGGTTGGCGCTTTCGTCGGTTCCTGATGCCGCGAAGTCGTCGAATGCCTTGTCGGTGACGCGGATGATGTGGTCGCGGATGAAGGCGGCGCCTTCCCGGGCGCCGTCTTCTTGGTGCTTCAGGCAGCACTCCCACTCCAGCACGGCCCAGCCGTCGAAGTCGTAGCCGGCGAGCTTGGAGAAGATGGCGCGAAAGTCGATCTGGCCGTCGCCCAGGCTGCGGAACCGGCCTGGCCGGCGCAGCCAGTCCTGGTAGCCGCCGTAGACGCCGGCGCGGCCGGTTGGATTGAACTCCGCATCCTTGACGTGGAACATCTTGATGCGTTCGTGGTAGATGTCGATGAAGGCCAGATAGTCCAGCTGCTGCAGGATGAAGTGGCTGGGGTCGTAGAGGATGTGGGCGCGGGGGTGGTCGCCCACTTCCTGCAGAAAGCGCTCGAAGGTCAGGCCGTCGTGCAGGTCTTCGCCCGGGTGGATTTCGTAGCAGCAGTCGACGCCGTTTTCGTCGAACGCGTCGAGGATCGGCCGCCAGCGGGCGGCGAGTTCCTGGAAGCCCGTGTCCACGAGGCCGGGCGGGCGCTGGGGCCACGGATACACCATCGGCCACAGCAGAGCGCCGGAGAACGTCACGTGGGCGGGGAGGCCCAGGTTGCGGCTGGCCCGGGCGGCCAGTTTCACCTGCTCGATCGCCCACTCGGTGCGCTCGGCCGGCTTGCCGCGCAGTTGCGGCGGCGCGAAACCGTCGAACAGCTGGTCGTAGGCCGGATGCACGGCAACCAGCTGGCCTTCGAGGTGGGTGGAGAGTTCGGTGATGCATACCCCGCATTCCTGCACGCGGCCGGCGAGTTCGTCGCAGTAGCTCTTGCTTTGCGCAGCCTGCTTGACGTCGATGAACGCCGGATTGCCGATGGGCACCTGGATGCCGACGAACCCCAGGTTGGCGGCCCACCTGGCCATGGATTCGATGTTGTCGAACGGATCCTCGTCCGCCATGAACTGGGCGAGGAAGATCGCCGGGCCTTTCAGAGTTTTCATGTTTCCTTCCTTGTGCTTTCTGCGTGTGGGCGAAGGGCCTAAGTCTGCGGAAAGTCGATCCAGCGCGCGCCGGCCTCGGCGCTGGCGACCACGGCTTCGATGAACGCCATGCCGCGCACGCCGTCGTCGATGGTTGGGAAGTCCCGTTGCTCGTCGGTCGGCTTTCGCCCGGCTTTGCGCGCTTCCAGCACGTCGGCGAAGTTGCGGTACAGGAGGGCGAACGCTTCCAGGAATCCTTCCGGGTGGCCAGCCGGCAGGCGGGTCGCCGCGGCGGATTCGACGCCGACGCCGGGGCCGCCGCTGCGCCGCACTTCGCAAGGCCGGTCCGGCCAGCGCACCAGCAGCGAGTTGGGTTCCTCCTGCCGCCACTCCAAGCCGCCGCTGTCGCCGTAGACGCGCAGCTTCAAGCCGTTTTCTTCGCCCACGGCTATCTGGCTGGCGCACAGCACGCCCTTGGCGCCGCCCTCGAAGCGCAGCAGCACGTTGCCGTCGTCTTCCAGGCGGCGTCCAGGCACGAAGGTCGTCAAGTCCGCGCAGAGCGACGCGATCTTCAGGCCGGTGACGTACTCCACCAGGTTCTCGGCGTGGGTGCCGATGTCGCCCATGCAGCCGGCGGCGCCGGAGCGTTCGGGATCGGTTCGCCACTCGGCCTGCTTGTTGCCCTCCGCTTCCTCGCGTTCGGCAAGCCAGCCTTGGATGTATTCCACGGCCACCCGGCGCACCTGGCCGAAGGCGCCGGATCGAACCAGGTGGCGCGCCTCCTTCACCATCGGATAGCCGGTGTAGTTGTGCGTCAGGCCGAAGGTCAGGCCGGTTTCGGCGACCAGCCGCGCCAGCTGCCGCGCTTCGCCGAGATCGAACGTCGCCGGCTTGTCGGACATGACGTGGAAGCCGGCCTCGAGGGCCGCCTTGGCGATGGCGAAGTGGGTGTGGTTGGGGGTGGCGATGGTCACGAAGTCCATGCGCTCCGCTGCCGGGCGCTCTGCCTCGCCGGCCATGAGTTCGGCGTAGCTGCCGTAGCTGCGCTCGGGGTCGATGCCGTACAGCTCCGGGCCGGCTTTGCGGCTCTTGGCGGGGTCGCTGGAGAATGCGCCGCAGGCGAGCCGAATGCGCCCGTCGAGCTCCGCGGCCATGCGGTGGACGGCGCCGATGAAGGCGCCCTCGCCACCGCCCACCAGGCCCATTTGCAGTTTCGCCATTGCGTCCCTCCCGCGCACTCAGACTGCCACAGACTGCGTGGATTGAACGCACTGCGGCACGGATACGTCAAGCGGCGGCCCGGCGGGGTAGTATGCCGGCGGTGCGCAAGGTGGCCATCCATCGGCGGCCTGCTTGCGGACTTCGGTCGCTTGGACGAGCCCTGCCATGAACAATGCCCCGCCGACCGCCTACGCCAGCACTCTTGGCCAGTTCAGCTGGGCGCTCTTCGGAGTGGGCGCGCAATCCCTACTACATTCTCGTCGTCATCTACATCGAGAGTCAGCGCGTCGGCTTCGCTTCCGTGCTGCTGCTGCTGGGAGTCGGCGTGGCGCTGATGTTCTTCGTCAAGGAGGAGCGAACCGAACCGGCGGCAGCGCTCCGCCGCTAGCCGTGCGCCAGGTGCGGCGCACTCCACGGTGGCGAGTTGCTCCGCTGCCCGTTGTCCAATGCCTCTTTCTGCGCAAAATCAATGTGTTGGGCACGGACACAAACCTAGTCGACGGATGCATGATCCGCCGTTTTAGTGACTGGCCTCGGGTCGGCTGCTCGACACCCGGCTCAAACGCGCAAGGAGGGCAACGGCGGCGATGGCCAACCCGGCCACCAGGCCCCACCAGAAGCCGCGCACGCCGAGCGCGTCGACCGTCAGGCCTTCAAGGCCGTCGACGCCGAAGCAGAGCGCGTAGCCCACCGGCAGCCCCACCGCCCAGTAGGCGATCAGGGCGATGAACATGGGCGCCCGGGTGTCCTTGTAGCCTCTGAGCGCTCCCATCGTCGTCGCTTGTCCGGCGTCGAATACCTGGAAGACGGCGCCGATGGCGAGCAGGCCAGCCGCCAGCTGCACCACTTCGGCTTCGCTGCTGTAGAAGGCGACGATGTGCTTGCGGAGCGTAATCATCGCCGTTGCCATCGCCACCCCCCAGGCCAGCGTGGTGCCCACCGCCACCCACGCGGAAACGCGCGCCGCGGCCCGGTCTCCCGCGCCGACGTTGAAGCCGACGCGAATGGTCGCGGCCATGCCGAGCGCCAACGGCACCATGAATGCGATGCCCGAGACGTTGAACGCCACCTGGTGGGAAGCGACCGTCTCGACGCCGAGCCGACCGACCAGCAGCGTGACCACCGAGAAGAAGGCGACCTCCAGGAACAGCGCAAAGCCGATAGGGAGGCCAAGCTTCAGCAAGCGGCCGATTTCGCGCCCGTGCGGCCACGAGAAGGCGGCGAAGACGCCGCTTGCCGAGATGCGCGAGAACAGCGCCACGGCGATCATCGCGAGCAGCGAGTAGATCATGACCACCGCCGTCGCCCAGCCGCAGCCGACGCCGCCGAGCGCCGGTACGCCGAGCGCCGGCCAGCCGTAGACGAACAGCGCGTTCAGCGGAAACTTCAGCGCCAGGGCGCTCAAGCTGATGAACATCGCCGGCTTCGTCCACGACATTCCTTCGCACAGGCAGCGCAAAGACGCGTAGGCCAAGAGCGGCACCAGGCCGAGGCTCGCCGCGTCCAGATAGGCCACGGCGACCGGGATCGCCTGCTCGTCGACGCCCACCCAGCGATACACCGGCTCCGCCTGGTGCAATACGAACGTCAGCGCCGTGCCGCCGCCAATCGCGATCCACAGAGCTTGTCGGACGACGCTGCCGGCTTCGGCGATCCGGTCGGCGCCGTGCAGCTGCGAGACCGACGGCGTGACCGCCAGGATGATGCCCGACATCAGCAGCATGGTGGGAAAGTACAGGTTGCCGCCCAGCGTCACGCCGGCGAGGTCCGTGGCACTGACGCGGCCGGCCATCACCGCATCCATCACGCCCATGCCCATCTGCGAGAGCTGGGTGACGATGATGGGCAGGGCGAGGGTGCCGAGCGTACGGAACTCGGCCAGTGCGGACCGCGACATGGGGCGCAACCAGCGCAGCCACAGGTGTTGCGAATTGTACACGCCAAGCCATGGCAAGCGGCTGTCCGGCCGGCGCTTGGACGCTTGGCGCGAGACCTTCAAGGACGCTTTCGGTCCGACTTTCGTGGAACTCCGCAGCCACCGCGGCTACAGCTGCTACAGCTACCAAAGCCAAGCGGGCAGCTGGGCGCGTGTATACTCGCCGGTTTCCGAAACGACTTCGTTAGGAGCTAGCGTGGAACTGAACGAAAGCAAGACTCTGCAGAACCTCAAGGACGCCTTTGCTGGCGAATCCCAGGCCAATCGCCGCTACCTGTACTTCGCCGCCAAGGCGGACGTCGAAGGTGAAAACGACGTGGCGGCGGTGTTCCGCTCCACCGCGGAAGGCGAGACCGGCCACGCCCACGGCCACCTGGAGTACATGGAGGCCGTTGGCGATCCGGCGACCGGGCTGCCCATCGGCAACACCGGCGCCAATCTGAAGGCGGCCATCGCCGGCGAAACCCACGAGTACACCGACATGTACCCGGGCATGGCGAAGACGGCCCGGGACGAGGGCTTCGACGAGATCGCCGACTGGTTCGAGACGCTGGCCAAGGCCGAGCGCTCCCACGCCAACCGCTTCCAGAAGGCGCTGGACGCGATGGACTAGCCGTTCGGCCGACAACGGCAGTATCGAAACAAGGGGCTTGGCGGCTGCGCACAGCAGCTTCAAGCCAAGCCCTGCTTGCTGGACGCATTGGCAGAGTCTGGCGACGTTGAAGGAAGGCAGCCTCGAAGCGCCGGTTCGCCAGCCCATCGACTGGCGGCAGGCGGACTTCCACGATCGCCCGGCGGTGGATGCCGAGCTCGAGCGGGTGTTCGACATCTGCCACGGCTGCCGCCGCTGCGTGAATCTGTGCGCCGCCTTCCCCACCCTGTTCGACTTGATCGACGAGTCCGACACCCTGGAGGTGGACGGCGTCGACAAGGCCGACTACGGCAAGGTGGTGGATCAGTGCTTCCTGTGCGACCTCTGCGCCGAGACCAAGTGCCCGTATCTGCCGCCGCACGAGTGGAACGTGGACTTTCCGCACCTGATGCTGCGCGCCAAGGCGGCGCGTTTCAAGGAACGCAAGCCGCGCTGGCGGGACCGCCTGATCACCAGTACGGCGCCGGTCTTCAAGGCCATGTCCACGCCGGGCATCGCTCAGCTCGCCAACGGCGCGGCCAAGGTCGGCTGGCTGCGCAAGGCCGGCGAGCGCGTGGCCGGCATCCATGCCGATGCTCCACTGCCGACGTTCCAGACGCGCACGGCGAGCAAGCGGGCGCCGTCGCAGAACGGCGACGAGACGCCGATCGCCGGCGCCACCACCACCGGCAAGGTGGCCGTCTACGTCACCTGCTACGGCGAGCACAACGAGCCCGACGTGGTGGAGGATCTGCTGCACGTGCTGCGGCACAACGGCATCGTCGCCACCTTGCTCGGAGACGCGACCTGCTGCGCGATGCCGAAGCTGGAACTCGGCGATCTGGACGCCGTGGCCGCCAGCAAGGACGCCAATCTGCCGGTCTTTCTCGCCGCCATCGACGCTGGCTGCCAGCTCATGTCCATCGTGCCGTCCTGCACGCTGATGTACCGGCAGGAACTGCCGCTGCTGTTTCCCGAGGACGAGCAGGTGGCGCGCCTGCGGGATGCATTCTTCGACCCGTTCGAGTATCTGATGGCGAGGCACCGGGACGGCCTTGCCAACCTCGACTTCGCCAACCCGCTTGGCAAGGTGGCCTACCACGCCGCCTGCCATCAGCGCGTGCAGGCGATCGGCCAGCGCACCCGGGAGTTCCTGTCGCTGATACCCGATACGGAGGTCGCGCTGATCGAACGCTGCTCCGGGCACGACGGCACCTACGCCGTGAAGGCCGAAACCTACGCCGCGGCCATGAAGATCGCCCGTCCGGTGGTGCGCCTGGTGAAGGGGGCGCAAGCCGACGTCTACGGCTCCGACTGCCCCATGGCCGGACGCATGATCGCCCACGGCATGGCGGACGGCTCCGCGGCGACGCATCCGATTTCCATGCTGCGCCGCGCCTACGGCATCTGACGGTGCAGAAGCTCGCTCGCGCCAGCCTGTGGAGCTTGGAGCGGTACGCGGTCGAACGCGCCGCCTTCCGCCGCCAGGTGATGGAGCACAAGAAGCCGCGGCGGGTGGCCTTGGGGGGCCACGCCACGCTGCTGTTCGAGGACTTCCTCACCATCAAGTACCAGGTGCAGGAGATGCTGCGCGTCGAGCGCATCTTCGAGCCGGACGCCGTGCTGGAGGAAATCGACACCTACAACCCGCTCATTCCCGACGGCAGCAACTGGAAGGCGACGTTGCTCATCGAATACGAGGACGTCGAAGAACGCGCCATGGCGCTGGCGCGGATGCCCGGCGTGGAGCACCGGGTGTGGCTGCAGGTGGGCGACCTGGCGCGAACCTTCGCCTTCGCCAACGACGATCTCGAGCGTAGCGAACGCGACAAGACCGCCGCGGTGCATTTTCTGCGCTTCGAGCTGGACGCCGAGCGGATTGCCGGAGTGCGTGGCAGCGCGCCGGTGCGGGTCGGCATCGACCACGACGAACTGCGCTGCGAGACGACGCTGGGCGCGAGTGCCGTCGCCGCGCTGGCGAGGGACTTCGACTAGGCGCGGCGCGCCCCGAGGAGGCGCGTTCGAGTTTGCTCCGCAAACTCAGCGGCCCGTCGCAACTTGACTCATCTGCGAAGATCAAGGCCACTCAGGAAGACAGCGCAGGCATGAACACGAAAGTGCAGCGGATCGCCGCCGACATCCAAGGTTGGGACGGCATCGAGGAGCACCGTACCGGCACGCCGGGCGATCGACGTACCGCCGAGTGGCTGGCGGCGCAAGTGTCGGCCGCCGGGCTCGAACCCCGGCTCGACGAGTTCCCGCATCGGCGCCGGGTGCCGGGGCGTTCGGCAGTGAAGGTGGGCGACCGGCACGTCAAGGGCGTTCCGATGTTCGACGCCGGCAGCACCGGCCCGGAGGGCTTGAAGGCGCCACTGGCAGAGCTGCCCGGCCTCGCGCACGGCATCGGCGTGGGCGCTGTCGGCCAGGGCGCCGGCGCCGAAGCCAATCGCCTCTTTGCCGAAGCCCGCGAGAGAGCGCGACCAGCGCTGCTGGCGATTACCAAACTCGCTCCCGACGTGCCGGGCCTTGCCTTGCAGAACGCCGATCGGTTCGTTGCGCCCTTCGGACCACCGGTGCTGCAAGTGTCTTCCGAGCACGAGGGCTGGCTGCGAGAAGCCTCCGCACAAGGCCATCCGGCGACGCTCGTCGCGGAAACGGCGTTCGAGAACAGCGTGGGCGTGAACGTGTTGGCGCGTTGCCCGGGCGCGCTCGGCGGGCCGCCGCTGATCGTGATGACGCCGAAGAGTTCGTGGTGGAACTCCACCGCCGAACGGGGCGGCGGCATCGCCGTCTGGCTGGCGCTGGTGCGCCACTTCGCCGCCCATCCACCCGAACGCGACATCGTCTTCGTCGCCACCAGCGGCCACGAACTCGGCCATCTGGGCCTGCAGCACTTGCTGGCGAACCATTCCGAGATCGCCGCCGGGGCTGCATGGATTCACTTGGGCGCCAACTTCGCGTCCAAGGGCTCGCGGCGGCGACTGCAAACCTCGGATGCGGCACTGCGCGAGCTGGCGCTTGGCGCGTTGGCGCAGGCCGGCGCGGAGGTCGACGAAACGCTGCCAGGCGAGCGCCCCGGAGGCGAGGCCAGGAACGTCTTCGACCTGGGCGGCCGCTACGTCTCGCTGCTCGGCAGCAACCGCTGGTTCCACCATCCCGCCGACCGCTGGCCCGACACGGTGGACGCCGAGGCCACCGTGCCGCTCTTGCGGGCGATGCTGGCCGTCGCCAGCCGCTTGGCCGAGGCTTGAGCGCGAACCCGGCGGTCTGCTGCTCCGGTACGGCGCAACGCCCGCCGTCATCAGCCGAAGCGCTAGGCGACCGCAGAGGCGTGACAGGCGCTCCGCCGCGTCCGCGGTTCGGCGCCTGCAATGGCCATGTGGCGGTGCTATGCTGCAAGCCATGTCCAGCGCCGATCTCCACATCGAGCGGCAAGGCCACGTTGCGGTGGCGGAGATACGGCGTCCGCCCAACAACTTCTTCGATGCCGAACTGATCGCCGGTCTGGCCGATGCCCTGCACGAACTCGACGAAGATTCGCGCTGCCGAGCCGTGGTGCTTTGCTCCGAAGGCAAGCACTTCTGCGCCGGCAACAACTTCGCGGCCAAGCGCAGCGATGCACAACGCCAGGAACGCGCCGCCGGCCGGAATCCGCTTTACTCGGAGGCGGTTCGGCTGGTGGAAGCCAGGAAGCCCGTCGTCGCGGCCATTCAGGGCGCCGCCGTTGGCGGCGGCTTCGGGCTGGCCGCGGTTGCGGACTTCCGCGTCGTCTGCCCGGAGGCCCGTTTCACCGCCAACTTCGTCAAGCTGGGCTTCCACCCCGGCTTCGGGCTGACGCACACCCTGCCGCGCATCATCGGCGCCCAGCGCGCCAACCTGATGTTCCTCACCGGCCGCCGCATCAACGGCGAGACGGCGCACGAGTGGGGCCTGGCGGAGGTGCTGACGACGCGCGCGAAACTGCGCGACGAAGCGATCGCCCTGGCCCAGGAAGTCGCCGAAAACGCGCCCCTGGCGCTGCTGTCCGTCCGCGCCACCATGCGCCATGGCCTCGCCGCCGCTCTGCAAGCCGCAACCGATCACGAAAACGCCGAGCAAGGCCGCCTAGGCCTGACGGAAGACCACAAGGAAGGCATTCGCGCCGTATCGGAACGGCGCCCTGGCAACTTCGTCGGGCGGTAGCTGGCCGAGCGTTCCGGAGATCACGTACTAAAGGAGAACGCGCCGGCCGCCACCGACTCGCTACGCTGAGTGCAGTGTGCGCCGGGCGGAACACCGAAGAAGGCGGCGTGGGCGGACATGCTGGAGTCGGTGTCGCACGGCGTCGGTTCGGTCGCCGAAAACGACATCGAAGCGTCTGGTGCCGCCACGAGGAGTCGAACCCCGGACCCGCTCTTTACAAGAGAGCCGCTCTTCCGGCTGAGCTATGACGGCTTGCGGCGCCGCCTAGTCTACTTGAAAGGCGTGATCTTCTGTGACGAAGGGGGGCGTCGTTCGAGTAAGCTGGAACCCTATCGTTGAGGCTGCGGGCCATGTCTCGGCCAAGTTCCCTGTTGCGCCAAGCCGCCGCCGGCTACGTTC
Source organism: Candidatus Azotimanducaceae bacterium (assembly GCA_965199875.1). GTDB lineage: Bacteria > Pseudomonadota > Gammaproteobacteria > Pseudomonadales > Azotimanducaceae > VXYL01. The sequence goes on from OZ241346.1 coordinate 3,716,752, forward strand.
GCTGGGTGGAAGCGGTCTGTGGCCGGGTCGGTCGCGTCGCCATGTACTTGATCTTCGCGATGATGGCGATTCTGCTGTGGTCGTCGGTCTCGAAGACCTTCTTCGTGCCCTCCCTTTGGACCTTGGAGATGGCGCAGTTCACCATGGTGGCCTACTACCTGCTGGGCGGCGCCTACTCGCTGCGCCAAGACAGCCATGTGCGCATGGACCTGCTGTACAGCCGCTGGTCGCCGCGCACGCGCACCTGGGTGGACGCCTTCACCGTGGCGTTTCTGCTCGTCTACCTGGCGCTGCTGCTGTACGGCGGCGTATCCAGCACTGGCTACGCGCTCGAGTACGGCGAGCGCAGCCACACCGCCTGGCAGCCCTACATGGCGCCGATCAAGGTCGTGGCCTGCGTCGGCATCTCGCTGATGCTGCTGCAAGGCATTGCGGTGCTGCTGCGCGACATCGCCAGACTGAAGGGCGTGGAACTCCCTAGCGGCGAACGCGACCGGCCGGACTCCCCATGAGCTACGAGCTGATCGCGCTGCTGATGTTCGCGTCGATGATGCTGATGCTGATCACCGGCCAGCGCGTGTTCGCCGCCATCGGCGCGGTGGCGTCCATTGCCGCCTTGCTGCTGTGGGGCGACGGCGGCGGCGAGATGTCGTTTTCGGCGGCGATGAAGCTGATGAAGTGGTATCCGCTGCTGACCTTGCCGATGTTCGTCTACATGGGCTTCATGCTGGCGGAGTCGCGCATCGCCGACGACCTCTACCGCATGTTCCACGTCTGGTTCGGGCCGCTGCGCGGCGGCCTCGCCATCGGCACCATCGGCCTGATGGTGGTGGTTTCCGCCATGAACGGCCTGAGCGTTGCCGGCATGGCCATCGGCGCCACCATCGCGCTGCCGGAACTGCTGCGCCGCAACTACGACAAGATCATGGTCACTGGCGTCATCCAGGCCGGCAGCTCGCTCGGCATTCTGGTGCCGCCGAGCGTGGTGCTGGTGCTGTACGGCATGATCGCCCGCCAGCCGGTGGGCCAGCTGTGGCTGGCCGGCGCGATTCCGGGCCTGCTGATGGCGGCGCTGTTCATCGGCTACATCGCCGTGCGCTGCCGGCTTCAGCCGCAGCTCGGCCCGGTGTTGCCGAAGGAGGAACGCCAGCTGCCGTTGGCCGAGAAGCTGAAGCTGCTGCGCGCCGGCGTGCTGCCGCTGTTGATCTTCGCCTGCATGACCGGCCTGTTCCTGCTCGGCTACACCAGCCTGGTGGAGAGCTCCGCGGTGGGTGCGCTGGCGGCAACGCTGGCGGCGCTCGTCAAAGGCCGTCTGAGCCGCAAGGTGATGGAGGCGACGATGCGCAAGACGCTGGGCGTCAGCTGCATGTTCATGTGGATCATCCTCGCCGCGCTGTGCTTCGGCGCGGTGTTCGACGGCTTGGGCGCGGTGCGGGTGATCGAAGGCTTCTTTCTGGACAATCTGGGCCTCGGCGCGTGGCAGGTGCTGGCGCTGATGCAGCTGTCGTTCCTGCTGATGGGCGCGTTCCTCGACGACACCGCGATGCTGGTGATCGTCGCGCCGCTGTACGTGCCGCTGGTGGACGCGCTCGGCTTCAACCTCGTCTGGTACGGCGTGCTGTACACGATCACCTGCCAGATCGCCTACATGACGCCGCCGTTCGGCTACAACCTGTTCCTGATGCGGGCGATGGCGCCGCCGCAAGTGGCGCTCGGCGACATCTACCGTTCCATCGTGCCGTTCGTGCTGGTGATGACCCTGGCGCTGGCCCTGGTGATGGCGTTTCCGCAGCTCGCGCTATGGCTGCCGGAGCAGCGCTACGGGTAGGCGCGCGCGGTGCTCCAGCGGGGCGTGTCGAGTTCGCCCCACTAGGCGCTGCAAGTCACTGCGCGTCTGCAAACGCGGCAGCGGCCCTCTCGAAGTCGCGCAACATGAGCTCGCGACGAAGTGCCGGATGCCCCGACTTCCTCACGTCGTCCCAGAACTCCGCCGGGAAACGGTCCATGAACTCCCTAGGCAGCCTTTCGTAGGATGGCCGGAGACCGGAATCCAGTCGCTGCCCGGCAACTGAAAGATGCATGGACACCCCGACGGTGGCACCCGGGTTGAGCTCCCTGAGCTGGCGATACAGGCCGTCCACGCGCTCAAGAACAACCTGTCCCGATCCGATTTGGTCGCGGTGCGCCGCGATCCACCCGGCCAGCCCGCCCAACACTTCCGGTTTCTGCGGTATTCGGTAGCTTCCGCTTCCCACATGCTCCAAAGGCACAAGCAGCGTATCCCGCAGGACACCGCGTGCCGGCTTCACGCCAATGACGGCCGCCACCTCGTTCGGGAACTTCAAGGACGCATCGCCGAACGTGTCGAAGCCGATCCGCGCCGCAGCAGGGAACCTCTGGGCTGCCTCGTCCACGCCGAACTTCAAGGTGTTGCTTTCGTCGAGCTTGGGCTCTATCCCAAGGGCAAGGGACACCTCGCTCAAGAACATGGGCTGGAAGCGGTAGACCTCCGCCTGAGCGCCTGCGCCAATGCCGAGGAGCAAGGCCGCCAGCCACGGGGCCGCCAACGTACTGGTCCGTCGCCTCTTCATCGTTAACCTCCTTGAGCTTGACCGCATAGACCGTATACACCCAGCGCGCGCCGTCCGTCAATTCGTGCGAACGGCCCGAAAACGATGGTATAACCGCGTTCTTGTAGCTGGCGTGCCTGTTGCGGGGCCATGCGCCAACCTTCCGCCTGCATGCGGCGACCATACGCACGAGGACCACCATGAGCGAACTGATGGATAGCGAATTCACCGGCAAAGTGGCGATCGTCACCGGCGCGGGCGGCGGCATCGGCCGCTGCCATGCCATCGAGTTCGCCAAGCGCGGCGCCAAGGTGGTGGTGAACGATCTGGGCGGCACGGTGCATGGCACCGGCGCCGGCGACGCGGCGGACGCGGTGGTGGCGGAGATCAAGGCCTTCGGCGGCGACGCGGTGGCGAACAAGGCTTCCGTGGCCGACCGCGAAGGCGCCGGGAGCATCGCCCAGGACGCCTTGGACGCCTACGGGCGCATCGACATTCTGGTGAACAACGCTGGCATCTTGCGCGACCGAACGTTCAAGAACATGACGCTGGACGAGTTCGATCTGGTGATGCAGGTGCATCTCACCGGCACCGCCTACGTCACCCACGCGGTGTGGCCGCACATGTACGAGCAGCGCTACGGGCGCATCGTCCTCACCAGTTCCGGCTCGGGCATCTTCGGCAACTTCGGCCAGTCCAACTACGGCGCCGCGAAGATGGGCATGCTGGGCCTTGCCAACGTGCTGGCTCTGGAGGGTGCCAACCGCAACGTCCGCGTCAACTGTCTGGGCCCCGGTGCCGCCACGCGCATGACCAACACCGTGCCCGGTCGCGACGAGAATCTGGACGAACCGGATCCGTCGCGGCATCCGTCGCTGGTCAGCCCGGCGGTGCTGTTCATGTGCAGCGAAGACGCGCCGAACGGCGCCGTCATCCACGCTTCGGGCGGCAACTACAGCCGCAGCGAGGTGTGGGTGAACGATCCGGTGGAGCTGGGCGCCTGCGCCACCTTCGAGGACCTGCTGCCGCACATCGACCGGCTGATGGACATGTCCAACGCCCACCCGCGACAGCCCCGAGCGCCGCGGCCACGACGCTGACGCGGAATCCGCTGGCGGCAAGAGGAGCGGGAGTTGAGCGAACGGGCCAGGCGCACCAGGACCGTATTCGACGCGGTCAGGGCGTTGCACGAAGCCGGCACGACGACGTTCCGCCCCGGCGACGTGACCGAGCGCTTGCGCACCGCCGAGATGCCTTTCGGAGCCTGGGAAGTGCGTGGCGAACTCGCCAATCTGGAGCGCCTGGGATTGATCGTCCTCGATGAAGAAACCGCCGCTTGGCAACTCGTGGACGGCAAGACGTTCTCGGTCGAAGCGGCGAACGCCATCTACTCCTGAATCTTGCGCCTGGAACCAGCGATGTCGGACGACGCAGACCAATCCGTAGACTTCGAGGCCTCGCTGGGCGAACTGGAAGCGCTGGTCGGCAAGATGGAGAGCGGCGAGCTCAGCCTGGAGCAGTCCCTGGCCGCCTTCGAACGCGGCGTCTTGCTGTCCAGGCGTTGCCAGGCGGCGCTGCAGTCCGCGGCAATGCGCGTCAAGGCGCTCACCCAGGAGGGCAACGAGGTCGATCTGTCGTCCGAAGCCGAGGGCCGGTAGCACCACCCCGCCGCCAAGACTCTGCAGCAGAGCTTGGGCGGCGAACAACACGCCAGCCGCCACCGCTCCCGCGGGCACGGCGAAACGAAGCGGCAGACGTGGCAGTCTGCGCGACCGCACAGCAAAGGAGAACCACCATGACCAGCAGACGCGGAATACTGAAGGCAGCCGGCGCCGCCGGCGTTGCCAGCGCGGCCGTCGCAGCGCCGGCGGTACACGCGCAATCGAAGACGAAGATCCGCTGGCGGCTGCAAACCTACGCCGGGCCGTCGCTGGCGGAGCACGTCGTCAAGCCGTCCATCGAGTCCTTCAACAAGGTGGCGAACGGCGAAATGGAAATCGAGCTGTTCTTCGCCGATCAGCTGGTGCCCACCGGGGAACTGTTCCGCGCCATGCAGCGCGGCACCATCGACGCCGTGCAGTCCGACGACGATTCCATCGCCGCGCCTGTGGACATATCCGTGTTCGGCGGCTACTTCCCGTTCGCCTGCCGCTACAGCCTGGACGTGCCCGCGTTGTTTCACCAGTGGGGCCTGAACGACATCTGGCGCGAGGCATACGGCGAAATCGAAGGCGTCACGTGGCTGAGCGCCGGCGCTTGGGATCCGTGCCACTTCAACACCGTCAAGCCCATCCGCAGCGTCGCCGATCTGAAAGGGCTGCGCATCTTCACCTTTCCCACCGCCGGGCGGTTTCTTTCCCGATTCGGAGTCGTGCCGGTGACCCTGCCCTGGGAAGACGTGGAGGTTGCGGTGCAAACCGGGGAACTCGACGGCCTCGCCTGGTCCGGCATCACCGAGGACTACACCGTCGGCTGGGCCGACGTCACCAACTACTTCCTCACCAACAACATTTCCGGCGCCTGGTGCGGTTCCTACTTCGCCAACGCCGACAAGTGGGCGGCGCTGCCCGGGCACTTGCAGGAACTGTTCCGCCTGTGCATGGACAGCTCGCACTACTACCGCCAGCACTGGTACTGGGGCGGCGAAGCCCAGCTGCGCGTCAACGGCGCCAAGCTGCAGCTCACCTCCATCCCGGACGACGAGTGGGCCGGGGTGATCGCCGAAGCCGGCAAGTTCTGGGACGAAATCGCCACCAAGAGCTCGCGCAACGCCCGCGTGGTGAAGATCCTGCGCGACTACAACGCGCTGATGGACCAGGCAGGGCGACCGTACCGCTACACGTAGCGCCCGGGGTTGCAGGCCGGCCGCATCGGTCGGCGGCCTCGCCGGCTGCATGGGCGACGTATACTCGACGCCGCGGGTACACGAACCGGAGGGCGGGGACCATGCTCAGCGAGGAACAGATACGCCAGTACCACGAGCGCGGCTACGTCACTCCGGACTTCCGCCTTGGCGACGACGTGCTGGACGAGATTCGCGCCGGCCACGATCGCTTGCTGGCCAGGCAGCCGCAGTTCGCCGACTACTGCCCGGCGCTCCTGGCCTACGACGCGGGCTTTCTGAACGTCGCTCGCCTGCCGCCGATCCTCGACATGGTGGAGCAGCTGATCGGCGCCGACTTCGCGCTGTGGAACTCCAGCTTCTTCGCCAAGCCAGCCAAGGTGGGCAGCAGGACGCCGTGGCACCAGGACGGCGAGTATTGGCCCATCCGTCCGCTGGCCACCTGCTCGGTGTGGATCGCCGTGGACGCCGCAACGCCGGAAAACGGCTGCCTGCGGGTGATCCCCGGTTCGCACCGGCGGCGAAAGCTGGGCAAGCACGACTTCAACGGCGCCGAAGGGCTCAGCCTGCCGCTGGAGATCCGCGCCGACGAGTACGACGAAGGCGCGGCTCGCGACATCGTGCTGGACGCCGGCCAGGTTTCGCTGCACGACATCTTCCTGATCCACGGTTCCGAACCCAATCGATCCGCCAAGCCGCGGCGGGGAATGACGCTGCGCTACATGCCGACCACGTCGGTCTATCGGCGCGACCTGGCGGACGGTCGGCGAGGCGGGCCGCTGGCGATGTCCGAACGCACGCTCTACCTGATGCGCGGCGTGGACGCTTCGGGAGAGAACGACTTTCGCGTCCGACGGTAAGTCGCACTGCCGGCGAGGAAGTACCGAGTACCGAGCTGGCTGTGGAGGCGCGGCTGACGACCACCGGGATGCCGCCCGGCACCGCCATCGGCAACACGCATCGCGCTACCCCGCCGCCGAACCCGGCAGCAGCAGAGCCTGGGCGGCGAACAACGCGCCGGCTGCCATCGCTCCCGCAAGCACGTCGTCGAGCATGATGCCGAGACCGCCTTTCACGGTGCGATCGGCCCAGCCGACGGGCCAGGGCTTGGCGATGTCCGCGACGCGAAACAACAGCAGTGCGGCACCGGCCCACAGCACCGACCTCGGCGCCGCGAGCAGGGCGATCCAGCAGCCGACGAGCTCGTCGACGACGATGCCCGGGTCGTCGCCAAGCCGGTGACGCCGCACCACCCGCTGGCAGACGAACACGCCGCCCGCGAAAGCCGCGGCGACGGCCATCGACTGCGCCCAAAGGCCAAGGTGGCCGAGCAGCAGCCACCAGAGCACCGCAGCCAGCAGCGATGCCACGGTACCCGGCGCCCAGGGCGAGAGGCCGCTGCCGAAGCCGGTGGCGATCAGCACCGCCGGCTCGCGCAGCTGGCGCGCCTGCAGGCCGCTTCTGCGTTGCCGCAGCTGCCTGCTGCTAGAAATGGCGAAAGCCGCCAACCGGCGCGTCCAGCACTGCGCCGCCATCGCGCCAACGTGTACGGAACGGCGTCCCTTCCAGCACTTCTCCAATCGGCGCAAGGGCCACGCCGGTGCGCTCGGCCAGCGCCGCAATCGCGGCCCGCTGGCTGGTGGGCGCGGTGAACGCCAGCTCGTAGTCGTCGCCAGCGCCAATGGCTGCCAGCGGTTCGCAGCCTGGGAAGACCGGCACGCGCTGCAAGTCCACCTCGCAGCGAACGCCGCTGGCCTTGCACAGGTGGTCGAGATCGGCGGCAAGTCCGTCCGACACGTCGATGGCGGCGCTGGCGACGCCACGCAAGCCGATGCCCAGGTCAAGATGCGGAAACGGCCGCCAATAGCGGCTCTCCTTGCCGCCAGCGACGAGCCGGGCGGGTTCGCATGCCGCCAGTTCGACGAGATCGCGCAACGCCAAGCCAGCACCGCCGATGCAACCGGAAACGTACGCCACGTCGCCCGGTTTGGCGGTGGAACGCAAGATCGCTTCGCCGACGGGCACGTGGCCGCAGACCGTCACGGAAACGCTCTGCGGCCCACGGGCAAGATTGCCGCCAACCACCGCAAGGCCGAAACAGCGGGCGGCTTCCGCGATGCCGAGCGCGAAGCCGCGCGCCCAGTCGCCGGCGAGCTGCGGCGTGGTGAGTGAAACGGTGGCCCATGCCGGCCGCGCTCCCATCGCCGCCAGGTCGGAGGTCGCCACCGCCATGCTCCGATAGCCGATGTTGCCTGGATTCGCGCCCTGCGGATAGTGCCGGCGCGCTACCTGGGTGTCCGTGGAAACAACGAGCTCGCACCCGGGCGGCGCGGCGAGCACCGCGGCATCGTCGCCCGGCCCCGCGATCACGCCGGGGCCCGTTGCCGTGTCGCCAAGGGCTTCGACCATGCTCTCGATCAGATCGAATTCGCCGTCGCCGCTCATGGCGCTGCCAGTTCCAGCCCCCGGGTGTCGTGCGCCACCCGGTCCAAGACGCCGTTGATGTAGCGAAAGCTCTCTTCCGCGCCGAAGGTCTTGGCCAGTTCCACCCACTCGTCGATGACCACCCGCACCGGAACGTCCGGCCGGTCCTTCAGCTCGAAGGTGCCGGCGCGGAGGATGGCGCGTTCGACGTGGTCGAGGGCGTCGATGGCGCGGTCCAGGTAGGGCTCGAACAGCGCGTCGAGGTCCGCCACGCCCTGCACCACGCCGCTCAAGCACTCTTGGAAGTAGCCCTCGTCGGCACTGCGCCTTCGCCCGCCCGACCGCACGGACAACGCGTCGGCGGCTGGACCTTCGCCGGCAGCACAGAACTGCCGGCGCAGCTCGGCCAGGTCGGCGCCGGCAACCTGCCAAGCGTAGAGCGCCTGCAGCAAGGCGCGGCGGGCGCGACGCCTTGCCCAGGGGTTGAACGGCCGGTCGCTCACGTTCCGTCGCCAGCTGCGGGTTCGGCGTTCGGCTTCGGCTCCAGAACGAGGCGCAGGTCGACGCCGAGGCGATCCACCGACCGAACTCGGCCAGCCAGCGAATCGGCGAGTCGGTCGAAGTCCAGCCGCGCCATGGGCCTCGCGCCAGCGCCGAGCATCACCGGCGCCAGATAGATCAGCGCTTCGTCCCAAAGCCGGAGGCGAAAGAACGCGCCGGCAAGGGTTGCACCGGCCTCGATCAGAACCTCGTTGCAGCCCAGCATCGCCAGGTGGCGCAGCATTTCGTCCAAGTCGACCTCGCGGCCGCTCTGGCGGACGATTTCGCCCGGCAGATCACGGCAAGGCGCTTGCTTGGCGGCGAAGATCAGCACCTTCGCGCCGCCGCTGAACAACCTGGCGCCAGGCGGCGTGCGTGCGCGGCTGTCCGCCACGGCAAGCAGCGGCTGGCGAACGGCGCCGTTCTCGGCAAAGCGCTGGTCGCGCACGTTCAGCCGCGGATCGTCCGCCAGCACCGTGCCGATGCCGGTGACGACGGCGGAACTTCGGGCGCGCCAGTGCTGCACGTCGGCGCGCGCGGCTTCGCCGGTGATCCACTGGCTTTCGCCGCTGGCCAAAGCCGTGCGGCCGTCCACCGATGCCGCCAGCTTGACCCGCACCAGGGGCCGAGCGGTCGTCTTTCGCTTGACGAATCCGGCGTTCAGCTGCCGGGCTTCCGGCAACTGCTGTACATCCACGGCAATGCCTGCCGCGCGCAGCTGGGCGAAGCCCTTGCCGCCGACCCGGGGGTCCGGATCCCGCATCGCCGCCACCACCCGCGCGGCGCCGCCCTGAATCAGAGCGTCGGTGCAGGGCGGCTGCTGGCCGCTATGGCAGCACGGCTCCAGGGAAACGTAGACGGTGGCGTTCTTGATATCGCCATCGGCGTCGGCGATGGCATTGGCTTCGGCGTGGGCGGCGCCGGTGCGCCGATGCCAGCCACGCCCGATCACGCGCCCGTCGCGGACGATCAGGCAGCCTACCCGGGGGTTGTCGGCCACGCCGTAGAGGCCCCGGGCGGCCAGTTCCACCGCGCGCCGCAGAAACAGCCGGTCGGCGGCGACGCTCACGGTTCTTCGCCGACGGGTGCCTCGCTGGCCAGGACGCCCTCGGCTGCCTGCGACGCCTGATGTTCCGTCTTCAGCTTCGCCACCTCGTCCTGGAACTGGCTGATGTCCTGGAAGTCCCGATACACGGAGGCGAAGCGCACGTAGGCGACTTGGTCCACCTTCTTGAGGCGCTCCATGACGGCCTCGCCGATGGTTCGAGACGGCAGCTCCCGTTCGCCGGTGGCGCGCAAGTCGTGCTGAATGCGATTGACCAGGGTTTCCACCTCTTCAAGGGCTACCGGCCGTTTCTCCAGCGCCCGCACCAGGCCGGAGCGCAGCTTGCCTTCGTCGAACGGTTCCCGGGCGCCGTTGCTCTTGATCACCCGGGGCATCAGCAGCTCGGCGCTCTCGTAGGTGGTGAAGCGCTCGGAGCAGGACTGGCACTCCCGGCGCCGCCGCACCTGCTCGCCGCTGGCGACCAGGCGCGAATCGATGACGCGGGTGTCCTCGGCGCGACAGAACGGACAGTGCATGGCGTCGATTGTACCCGACCGCCCGATGGCGCCCGTTTCTCCGCCAGCTTGCGCGGCGCCAGCCCCGGCCCAACGGCGATGCCCGAGCTACTCGCCAATCGCGCCCAGCGCTTCTTGAAGCGAAACTACAGGCACGGCTTCGATGCCGGAGACGGGCGCCCGCGGCATGTTGGCGCGGGGCAGGATGGCGCGGGCGAAGCCGTGCTTCTGCGCCTCGCGCAGCCGGTCCACGCCATTGGCCACCGGGCGCACTTCGCCGGTGAGGCCCAGTTCGCCGAACACCACGAGGTCCCGAGGCAGCGCCCGGCCGCGAAAGCTCGACAGCGCCGCCAGCAGCAGCGCCAGATCGGCGCCGGTTTCGCTGATGCGAACGCCGCCCACGACGTTGGCGAAGACGTCCTGGTCCGCCAGCGCCACGCCGCCGTGCCGATGCAGCACGGCCAGGTGCATCGCCAGGCGCTGCGCGTCGAGGCCCACGGCGACGCGGGTTGGATAGCCGCCCTGGGCGCGGTCCACCAGCGCCTGTATTTCCACCAGCAAGGGGCGCGTGCCCTCCCAGGCGACGGTGACGACGCTGCCGGGCGCGGCGGTTGCCGGACGCTGCAGGAAGATCGCCGACGGATTCGCCACTTCCTTCATGCCGACGTCCGTCATGGCGAAGATGCCCAGTTCGTTCACCGCGCCAAAGCGGTTCTTCTGGCCGCGCAGAGTGCGGAAGCGGCTGCCCGGCGGCGCGTCCAGCATCAGGAAGCAGTCGATCATGTGTTCGAGGACCTTGGGCCCGGCGAGGCTTCCCTCCTTGGTGACGTGGCCCACCAGCACCACGGCGACGTCCCTTTGCTTGGCAAGGCGCACCAGTTGAGCGGCGGATTCGCGCACCTGGGTGACGCTGCCGGGCGGGCTTTCGGAAGACTCCGTCTGCATCGCCTGCACCGAGTCGACCACCACGAGGCACGGCTGCTCGGCTTCGACCAAGGCGCTGATCCGTTCGACGACGGTCTCGGCAGCCACTGTCAGCTCGTCGGCGGCAAGCCGCAGGCGGCGGGCCCTGGCCGCCAGCTGCTGAAGGGACTCTTCGCCGCTGACGTAGTGTACTTTCCGCTTCGCCGCGAGCGCGCTGCAAACCTGCAGCAGCAGCGTGCTTTTGCCAGCGCCGGGGTCGCCGCCCATCAGCACCACCGAACCGGGGACGAAGCCGCCGCCAAGCACCCGGTCCAGTTCGCCGAACCCGGAAGCGATGCGGCTGCTCCTGGCGATGTCGATGGCGCCGAGCCTGGCGCTCTGCGGCGCGCTGCCGGCGTAGCCCACCGGCGCTGCCGGCGTCTTCTGGACCGCGAACTCGCGCAAGGTGTTCCAGCGTCCGCAAGCGGCGCACTGGCCCTGCCATTTGCCGTGTTCGGCGCCGCAGTCGCCGCAGACGTAGGCGACCTTGGCCTTGGCCATCAGGGTTGGCCGTAGTCCTGCGCTGCATCCGGCGGCCCGTCGTAGACGCCCCCAGCGCCCGGTTCGTAGCCGTAGGCGGACTCGTCGATGTGGTTGTCGAACTTGGTGAGGTGCGGGGTGAAGGTGAGCTGCACCATGCCGGTGGGGCCGTTGCGTTGCTTGCTGATGATGATCTCGGCCACGCCCTTGTCCGCGCTGTCGGAGTTGTAGACCTCGTCCCGATAGATGAACAGGATGACGTCCGCATCCTGCTCGATGGCGCCGGACTCGCGCAGATCCGACATGTGCGGACGCTTGTCCGTGCGGCTCTCCAAGCTGCGGTTGAGCTGCGAGCAGGCCACCAGCGGGCAGTTCATTTCCTTGGCGATGGCCTTCAGCGTGCGCGAGATCTCGGAAATCTCGTTGGTGCGGTTCTCGTGCTTGCCCGAGGGGCGCATCAGCTGCATGTAGTCCACCATGACCATCCTCAGCCCGCCTGCCTCGCGCGCGACGCGACGGGCGCGGGTGCGCAGATCGTTGGGGGTGAGCGCTGGCGTGTCGTCGATGTAGAGCGGCTTGTCCTTGATCTGGGCGCGGGCGCTGCCGAAGCGGTCCCAGTCGTCCGAGTGCAGGTGGCCCGTGCGCATCTTGGTCTGGTCGATGCGTCCGAGCGACGACAGCAAGCGCATCACCAGCTGATCGGCGGGCTGTTCCAAGGAGAAGACGAGCACGGCGCCGTCGTCGTCGGCGCTGGACATCACCGCATGTTCGGCGATGTTCACCATGAGCGCCGTCTTGCCCATGGAAGGGCGCGCGGCGATGATCACCAGGTCGGAATCTTGAAAGCCGGCGGTCTTGCGGTCCAAGTCGTCGAAGCCGGAGGCGACGCCGGTGATGGCGTTGCCGGTTTCGGCCAGCGCCTCGAGCTTGTCCGCCACGTGGTCCGCCAGCTGGCGGATGCGCCTTGGCGAGGTTTCGCGGATGCGGTCCTCGCCGATCTCGAAGACCTTCTGCTCGGCTTCGTCCAGCACTTCGGCGCTGCTGCGGCCCTCGGGCAGGAACGCCGCCTCGCTGATCTCGTTGGCAACGCTGATGAGCCGCCGCAGGGTCGCCTGTTCCTTGACGATGTCCGCGTAGGCGCCGACGTTGGAAGCGCCGGGCGTGCCGTCCACCAGTTCCGCCAGATAGCCGTTGCCGCCGACCTTGTCGAGCAGCGCCCGGCCCGACAGCGCCTGGGACATCGTCACCGGGTCCAGCGGCTGGTTGACGTTCGCCAGCTGCGCCATCACCTCGAAGACGATGCGGTGCGCGGGGCGGTAGAAGTCCACCGGTTCGAGCTTGTCCGCCACCTTCAGCCAAGCCGCTTCGTCGAGCATCAGGCCGCCGAGCAGGGACTGTTCGGCCTCGATGGAGTGCGGCGGTACTTTCAGGCGAATGGGCGCGTCGTGCGCGGCGGCCGGTTCGGCCATGTCTGCTCCTTTGGCGCTTGGCTGGCGATGCCAAATCGTGCGCCTTCGGGCGGCTGCCCGTCAAAGCACAGGTCTGTGGAACGTCTTGGGAAATCCGCTTAGCGAACGTGTGTGTAAGGTGTAGAAAGCAGCCGGCAACCGGGCGCCCCAAGTTGGTGCGTGCATCGCGCAGCGAGCTGCGTCGACATCTTGCGGGTGGGAGCACCGGCTTCCAGGAGTTTGGCGCGAGACGCTTGACGGAGTGGCATCCACCTTCTGCGCGGTCCCTCGACACGCAGTGCTGGACCAAGGCCAGCGGATCGTGCCCGTCCGCCGGGTTCGGCGCGGAGTCTTCTACGCCCTGGAGGGCATCGATCCCTGCGACGTCCCCACTATCGGCTGACCCTGGACGCCAAGGGGCGGCTTTTGTTCGACGACCTCGTCGTTTGGTTCGCAGAGCGGACAACGCGCCTATAAGGTGTCCGCCCCGAAGGCTCCCCGGCGTTCAGTCTGGTGTTGCTTGCAGCCGGACGGCTACTCCGCCACTACCTCCACGCGCACCGTCTGGTTGATGTCGGCGTAGAGGTGGATGTCCACTTCGTATTCGCCCACGGCGCGTATCACGCCTTCGGGCAATCTCACTTCGCTCTTGCTCACCGGCAGCACGGCGTCGGTGATGGCGCGGGCGATTTCCGCGGTTCCGACGGAACCGTAGAGCTTGCCTTCGTCCCCGGCCCTGGCGACGATGGTGACGCTGCAATCGACGAGTTTCGCGGCGCGTTGGCCAGCGTCGGTCAGCTTGGCATTGGCGATCCGCTCCAGTTCTTCCCGTCGCGCCTCGAAGACGCGCCGGTTGTCCCGGTTCGCCTGCACCGCCTTGCCGGTGGGAATGAGGTAGTTGCGGGCGTAGCCGTTCTTCACGGCCACTTCCTCGCCGAGGTCGCCCAGGTTGCCAACGCGCTCCAGGAGGATGATGTTCATGCCGTCGCCGCCCTACTTGTGCTGGTCGGTGTAGGGCAGGAGCGCCAGATAGCGCGCCCGCTTCACCGCGGTGGCCAGCTGGCGTTGATACTTGGCGCTGGTGCCGGTGATGCGGCTGGGGACGATCTTGCCCGTCTCGGTGACGTACTGGCGCAGCAGATCGAGATCCTTGTAGTCGATCTCCTTGATGCCCTCCGCGGTGAACCGGCAGTAGCGTTTGCGTCCAAATCTTCGTGCCATGATGGTGTTCTCGCTTGCTTCGGTTTGCTGCGCTACTTGGCTGCCGGCGCGGTTTCGGCTGCTTCTTCGACGGCCGGCGCGGGCTCTGGGGCGGCGGCGTCCGCCACTTCGCTTTCCCGCTGTCGCCTGGCCACCCGCGCCCGCGCCTCTTCTTCGCGCTTGCGCTCGCGTTCGCGATCCTTCTCTTGCTCGCGCAGTTCGGCCTCGTAGATCTTGGAGTTGCCGGTTTCGGCCTCGCGACGGCCGATGATGAGGTTGCGCAGCACCGCGTCGTTGAAGCGAAAGGCGCTTTCGAGTTCTTCGAGGGTCTCGCGGTTCGCCTCGATGTTCATCAGAATGTAGTGCGCCTTGTGGATCTTGGCGACCGGGTAGGCGAGTTGCCGCCGCCCCCAGTCCTCGGTGCGATGCACGGTGCCGCCGCCCCGCTGCACCAGGCCCCGGTAGCGTTCCACCATGCCCGGCACCTGATCGCTTTGGTCCGGATGGACCATGAACACGATTTCGTAGTGTCTCATTGGCTGTCTCCTCGCGGTTTTCGCCTCCGCCGCTTGGCGTGAGGCGAGGAGCGCTGCCGAACGTCAAGCAGCGGCGCGGATTCTAGTGGCATCGCAGAGCGCGAAGCAAGCGTCTGTACTGGTTCGCTACTTATGGCACTGGGCTAGGCCCCGGCGGGACTCGGCGTGCAGCAGTGCCTGTGGTGTTCATCCGCATTGGAATGATGGGCCGGATCGGCACCCGTGCCACCGGCTCATCCGTCCTAGCCGCCCGAGGAGAGGTTGGTCAGATGCCCGCCGGGGCTCGCCAGCAGGTTCATCACCCGCAACGGCCGATCGGACTCGACCCGCAGCCGCCACTTGCCTTCGCCGTCGCCCAAGCGCCCGGAGAAGCCGGTGCCGCCGTCCTCCAGCTGCTCCGCCGTGAACGTCGCCGCTTGGCCAGGGGGAATGACCGCGCGCACTTCCCCGCCTGCGTTCGCCTCGTCGTCCACGCCGGTCACCGTCGCCTCGGTCTCCGCGTCGCCATTGTTCACGAGCCGCAGCATGCTCGTCTGCCGGGTGTTGCTGGCCGGGTTGAAGAAGAGTACGCGGTGGCTGTTGCCTTCGGCGGGAACCACGTCGTGCATGCTTGTCAGGAAGCCGCCCTCGGCGCGCACGAACGACGTGATGCGGATGTCCGCCGCCGACTCGAGCCGCAGGCGCCAGTCGCCCCTGGTGGGCTCGCCAACGCCGGCTGCCAGCCCCTTCGCGGCATTGCCCCGTTCCAGGTCGCCGGAGCTGAAGTGCGCCGTCTGCCGAGCGCCCAGCGGCAGCGTCAACGGTCCGACCCGGACGCCGCCGTCGTCCACCGCCCAGATGGCCAATTCGCCGCTCGCCCCGTGGTTGGCGATGCGCACGAATCCTTCCCGGCCGGAAGACGCGGCGGGGAAGAGCGGCACCCGCCAGACGCCCTCCGCAACGGCCGCCGGCGCCGTGGACAGGTTCGTCAAATGTCCGCCCGGGCTCGTCAGCAAGCTCATCGCCTCCACCGTCCACGCACCGTCGAGTTCCAGTCGCCACTTGCCGACGCCGCGCCCGATCCCGCTCTCGCCGCCGATGCGCCCCTCCAGTTCCGCCGCGGTCACCGTCACCGCGCCGGCCGGCACGGCCAGGCGGGTCTCGCGCCGGGTTCCCCGGTCGTCCACGGCGCGAACCGGCACGAATTCAGCCGCGTCACCGGCGTTCACTAGCCGCAGCGAACTGCGTTGGGCGCGGTTCCTTGCCGGGTTGAACACCGCGGCGCGCAAGGCGTCGGCCCGCCCGATGCGCGGCAGCACATCGTGCATGCTCGTCAGAAAACCATCGGGAGTGCGCACGTAGGCCAGCACCTCGATGTCCAGGGTCGACAGCAGCGCGAGCCGCCACGCGCCCGCCGTCGGCGGGCCGACCGCCGACGCCAGCCCCTTCATGGCGTTGCCTTCTTCCAGGTCCTTGGAGTTGAAGTGCGCGGCGGCGCCGGCGTTGATCGTCAGCCGCACCGGGCCGAAGCGAACGCCGGCGTCGTCCACGGCGTCGATCCACACGTCGCCGTCGACGTCCGAGCGGTTCAGCACGCGCACGAAACCTTGGCGGCCGGACGGATCCGCGGCGGCCGGCAAGAACGGTACCAGCCTCCCGACAAGCACTGCCGCGCCGCCGGCGCGCAGCGCCGGCAGGTGGCGCTCGATAGAGTCCCCAGACAGTGGATTGCGGCGCAGTCCGACGACGGCGCCTTGGCCGAGGTTGTCGACCAGCGGGCCGGCGTCCACGATGCGGTTGCCGTCCAAGCGGAGGCCGCGCAGGGCCGCGAGGCCCGCCAGCCCGGCCACGTCTGCGATGTCGTTGTCGCGCAGATCGAGCGTTCGCAGGGATGTCATGCCGCCAAGCGCGGAGGGGTCCGCAACCCGATTGCCGTCCAGCGCGAGTTCGAACAGCGTCAGGCCCCCGAGCGGCGCCACGTCGGCAATGTCGTTGCCGCCCAAGTCCAGCGCACCCAGTTCCGCCAAGGCGCCGAGGGGCGACACGTCGGTCAGGCGGTTGCCGTCCAGGCGGAGCTCCTCCAAGGAGGTCAAGGCGCCGATGACCGTGGCGTCCGCGATGTCGTTGTCGCCGAGGTCGAGGGTGGTTTGCGGCCAGCCCGCGTTCGCCAGCGTCAGGTTGGCGAACGACGCGAGGTCCGAGATGCCGTTGTTCCTCAGGCGCAGGCTCACCAGCGTCCCGGAGGCCCCGAGCCCGGTCACGTCGGCGACGGCGTTGTCGTTGAGGGAGAGGTGTGCCAGCGACGGCAGCTCTCCCAGCGGTGCCACGTTCGAGATGTCGTTGCCGTCGAGTTCGATCCAGAACAGCCCGGTTGCGCCCGCAAGCGCCGTCACGTCCGAGATGCGGTTGCCGTTCAGATAGAGGAACTGCAGGTCCGGCAGGCGCCCGAGGGCCGTCGCGTCCGCGATGTCGTTGTCGCTCAAGTGCAGCCTGAGCTGTCGCAGCGGCGCCAGGCCGGCGAAGGAGGCGAGGTCCGAGATGCCGTTGTCGTCCAGGTCGAGGACTCTCAGCGCCGTGAGCGTCCCGAGCGGCGCCACGTCCCGGATGCGGTTGCCGGCGAGCATCAGCTGAGCGAGCGAGCGCAGACGACCAAGCGCCTGCACGTCGGCTACGTTGTTGTGGCGCAGGGAGAGTTCGAACAGGTCCGTCAGTGCGCCAAGCGCCGCGACGTCCGCGATGCGGTTGTGGTCGAGATGCAGGCCCTGCAACCGCGTCAGGTTGCCGAGCGGCGTCAGGTCGGAGATGCCGTTGCCGGCGAGGGAGAGTTCGGAGAGCGTGGTCAGCCGCCCCAGGGGTTCCAGGTCCGAGACGTCGTTGTTGTCGAGGTGCAGCCCGTCGAGGGCCGTCAGTCCGCCTAGCGGCGTCACGTCGGAGACGGCGTTGCCGTTCGCCCAGAGTCGTCGGAGCGCCCGCAACCCGCGCAGCGCGGCGAGGTCCGAGACGTTGTTGCCGTCGAGGGTGAGCTCCCGCAGCCGCGTCAACGGCCGCAGCCACGTCACGTCGGAGATGCCGTTGTCGCCGATGTGCAGCTCCCGCAGAGCCGTCAGCGCGCCAAGCGCGGCCCCGTCGGAGATGCCGTTGCCGCCAAGGCGGAGCTCCTCGAGCGCCGTCAGCCGCCCCAGCGCCGTGATGTTCGAGACGCGATTGTTGCCGAGCCGCAGATGGGTCAGCGCCGTCAGCGTGCCAAGCGCGGTCGCGTCGGAGACGACGTTGCCGTCGAGCGTGAGATCCTCCAGCGATTCCAGCGCCCCCAGCGCAGCCACATCCGCGATGCGGTTCTCGCCTAGGTCGAGGCTCGCGAGGTTCACCGCATGCTCCAACCCGGCCAAGTCCCGGATGCCCGCGTTCCAGGCGCTGAAGTGCGAGAGCGCGGCCATGTCCAGTTGCGTGATGACGGTCCCCGGCGTCTTTTCCATCGCAGCCTCCAGCCAGCGCCGAAGGTTCGCATCGCCGACGGACACGGCCGCGCCAGGCGCACGCGCCAGCCGCGTCGTCGCCGTGTTCGACAGGGGGCTGTCGCCGTCGGCGCTGGTGGCGCGGATCTGGAAGTAGTAGCGCGTTCCGTTGGCGAGCGCTGGCACCGTGTGCCGGTCGGTGTCGGCGTCGCTCTCCGGGATGGCGGCCCACTCCGGAGGCGTGGATGCCTCGAACGCGGCTGGATCTGTGGCGTGGCGCACCGCGTAGCCGGTGATGGCGCTGTCGGAGGGGTCCTGCCAGGTCAGCACGGCGTGCCCGTCCCCCGGCGCCGCGAACAGCGCCGTCGGCGCGGACGGCTGCGCATGCGCCGTCGCCCCCAGAGCCAACGCCAGAGCGGCGCTCCAATTGTTCGGCCTCATGGTTTGTGCTCCGTCGGCAGCGCTTGCCCGCTTGGACACTGCACGTCGATCGAAGTTGCGGCACGCAATTCGAGCCGGCAGACCGCAATGGCCGCGTGGCAGAGGCACTGCAGCCGGTATGTGGCGCACATGACCGAGCGGACCCTTGAGCTGGCAGGCATGGCGTAGCCATGACGGGAGTTGCGAGGATTCGGTGCGATGCTCTACTGTTCGACGAATGGAGAACACCGCACGATGCGAAGCTCGCGGCCAACCACGGCCAGCAGGCGACGCCCGGGAGAGCCGCACCGACGACCATCCCAGGGGCTACCCGGTAGGGCGAACCGACCTGAAGGGCTCGCTCGCTCGCGTGACGTATCGCTCTCCCGGCATGCCGCCCGATCTGCAACGCGAGCCCGACGACCTGTACCAAGGCCGCCCACGGGTTCGTTCGTCGTGGCAGAAGCACGTCGATGCCAAGAGAGCGGGCGAAGGGCGCCCTGGGCTGAGCGGCTTGGTTCCCAAGCCCGAGCGGTCGCTTGGACGATGAAGACTACGGCCCGGCGTTCGACTCGAACGTCTTGGGCAAGCCGGCCCTGCGGAAGCTCTTGGGGCTGTGGATGGAGGCGTCCGGCACTTCGGTCGCACTCCTCCCCCAGGTCGTCGACGAACTGACGCCGGATCGCGCACGCGGAACGGCAGCGGCGCTGGCCCGGTGCTGGCGTCGCGCCATGGCGCATCCGCAGTCCTACTTCAAGGAAGTCTCCTTGGCCGACCGGGAGAGGGACGAACGCGAGCGGCTCCTCTACAGCTTCCCCGTGAGCTGTTTTCCCGTTTGCGACGATGTGGACGACATCCCCAGCCACCCCGATGCGATCATCGTCGCCGAGACCGCGGCGACGGGCGCCAGCCTTCTCCTCACCCGGGACGTGCGTACGATGGACCACTTCCGAATCAACGAAGTAGTGTCGAAGTTGGTTCCCCGCAACGAACCTCTGATCGCCCATGTGGACGACGCCTTGAACGAAGCCCACAACACGTTCGACGGCGGACGGGAACTCCTGGCCACGGCCTTGTCCTCCGTCTGGCCGCAAGATCGGATGCCGTCTTTCGAACTCGACGAGACGCGGGAGCGGCTTTCGGCCCTGAGCCGGGCCATTCGAGAAGGAGCGGGAATGACGCTCACGGCAGACAGGTTGATCAACCTGTTCGACCGCGACGAGGACTTGGAGCAAGTGTTCGCGATGGCTGCCGATCGAGCCGCACAGTCCAAGGTGCTGCGTTTGGAGGGCGAATGGAGAACGTGGCTTTCTCAGGCACGACCTCCTCGGCTCGAACGGTGAAGTTGTCGCGGCCAGAAGGCCGACACGCCTGTGCTCGCATGGACGCGACGATGACGGCAAGCCCGCTCGCTTGACTTCGAGCTCGCTAGAATGCGGCAGTCCTTCAGTTCACCGGGCCGCGTGTGACCCTTCGGCAAACCACTCTGGATGTGCGCCCCGACGAGCGCGTGGGCGACGCCTTGGCTCGCATTCGCCGGGACGCGACGAGCGAGGCGGAGAAGGGGCGGTGGTTCGAGCACCTGTTCATGGCCACCGTGCGCGACAACGCGGAGTTCGACGTGGCGGGGATATGGCCATGGCGGGAGTGGCCGGACCGCGAGAAGCTGACGGGGCTGGACGGCCGCGACCACGGCATCGACCTTGTTGCCGAACAGGTCGACGGCACCCGCGTCGCCGTCCAGTGCAAGTGCTACGCCGAGAACGCCGTCGTCGCCAAGCCCCACCTCGACAGCTTCTTGAGCGAGTCCGCGCGCCCGGCCTTCGGACTGCGCTGGATCGTCTCCACCTGCGCCTGGAACTCGGCCGCGGAGCGCGCCATAGCGGGCCGGGAGCCGCGGGTGGCCCGCATCGACTTCCTGGACTTCCAAGGCCACACGATCCGCGCGTTCCAACGGCCGGCGAAACAGCGCCAGCCGAAGCCGCTGCAGCAGAAGGCCATCGACGCCGCCTGCGACGGCCTCGCGGCGCAAGGGAACGACCGCGGCAAGCTGGTGATGGCGTGCGGCACGGGCAAGACGTTCACGGCGCTGCGGCTTGCCGAGCGGATCGTGCCCGACGACGGGCGGGTGCTGTTCGCGGCGCCCACCATCGCCCTGGTGTCGCAGGCCCGCCGCGAATGGCTGACGCACCGCGCCAGGGCGATGTCCGCGCTGGTCGTGTGTTCGGACGCCACCGCCGGCGGCAAAGGCGAACGTCACGAGATCGGCGCGGACGCGCTGGTGTGCGACGTACACTCCGAACCTGCCGAGATCGCCCGCCGACTGCGCGAGCGCTCTGGCGGCGTGAAGGCGATCTTCTGCACCTACCACTCGCTGCGCCGGGTGTGCGAGGCGCAAGCGCTCCACGATGCGCCGCGCTTCGATCTCGCCATCGCCGACGAAGCGCATCGCACCACCGGCGTGGTGCGCGACGACATCGCTGGCAAGGTGGACTTCCAAGCGTTTCACGACAGCGCCCAGCTGCGCGCCGCCAAGCGCCTCTACATGACCGCCACGCAGCGCATCTATTCGGAGCGGTCCGTGCAGGCGACGCGCCGGGCGGCGGAAAGGAAGGGTCTCGCCTACGACATCGTGGACATGGCGGACGTTGACGTGTACGGCCCGCTGCTGCACCACGTGAAGTTCTCCGAAGCCGTCGCCGCCGGCGAGCTGGCCGACTATCGGGTGATCGTGCTCGGCATCCGCGAAAGCAGCCTGACGCCCGGCATCCGCGCCGCGCTGGCGGGAAGGAACGTGCCGAGCAAGGCGTCGGACACGGACCTGTGCCGGCTGCTCGGCACGATGCTGGCCCTGAACGGCGCGGTGGAAGGCCCGGACGGGCCGGGTTCGCTGCCGCGCAGCATCGCCTTCGCCTCCACCATCGCCCGCTCCAAGTGGTTCACCGCAACGATCAACGACAACCGCGCCCTTAAAGCACGCATCACGCGCACGCTCGCCGGGCGGGGCAAGCGCGCGGATCTGGAGTCGCGCCACTTGGACGGCAACAGCACGGCGCTGCGCCGCAACCGCGAGCGGCGCTGGCTGAACGACGCGCCGAACCGGAACCAGGCGCGGATGATCTGCAACGTCAAGGTGTTCTCGGAGGGCGTGGACGTGCCGGCGCTGGACGCGGTGGCCTTCCTCGACCCGAAGCAGAGCCAGATCGACATCGTGCAGGCGGTGGGGCGCGTCATGCGCAACGCCCCCGGCAAGCGCCTCGGCTACATCGTGGTGCCGGTGTTCGTGCCCGACGGCGAGGGCGACGTCGCCACGCTTCTCGAACAGCGCGGCGACGACTACCGGCACGTCGGCGCGGTGCTGCGCGCCCTGCAATCCCACGACGAACGGCTGGCGGAATCGCCGGCGCGGTTCGTGGACGTGCTGATCGAGACCGGCGATGCCAACGGCGACCGCGCGCCCGACCGCAAGGCGGAGGAAGTGCGCGACCGGGACGATCCGCCTCGCATCGAGGACCTCTTCACCTTCCAGGCGGTGGAGCCCGGCATCTTCGCCAAGCTGGTGGCGTCCTCGGGCCTGGGCAGGCCGGGCCAAGTCACGGCGGACGACATCGTGCGTTCGGTGCGGCTCGCGGCCAAGCGCATCGAGGAGGACGCGGCGCTGCTCGATTCGCTCCGCCAGGCACTGGACTTGGCCGGCGTGAAGGCCCGGGAGGTCTCCACCACCGCCGCCCTGCTGCTGTGCAACGCCTGCCTGCTGCACCGCCGCCTGCAGAAGGAGTCGTCCGCCTTGGAAGGGCTGCCGGACCTCACCGCCATCGGGCGTTCGCAGACGCCGGCGGAAGCGCTGGCCGAGGCCTGGGACGAGATTCTCGGCAAGGACTACGCGCCGGTGTTCCGCCCGGCGCTGGCCCTCATCGAGAACTCGCCGTCCTTCGAGAGCCTCAAGGCGCCGGCGCAGATCCTCGCGGAGTGCGCGGTGAACGTCTCGGACACCGAGGCCGAACTCGGCTACGACCACGCCGGGCCGCTGTACCACAAGATCCTCGGCAGCGCCGAAAGCGACGGCGCCTTCTACACCAACAACATCTCGGCGCTGATGCTCGCCGGGCTGGCGCTGTCGCCCGACCTCGTGGACTGGGGCGACTGGCAGCAGGCGACGGCCTTGCGCATCCTCGACCCGGCCTGCGGCACCGGCACCCTGCTGATGGCGGCGCTGAAGACCATCAAGGAGCGCATGGCGGCGGCGAAGCCGATGACGCCGGAGCAGCTTCGCGCCGCCCACAAGGCGCTGGTGGAGCACTCCATCCGCGGCCTGGACATCAACTACCAGGCCACCCAGCTCGCCGCCTCGAACCTGACGCTGGGCGCGCCCACGGTGGACTACGAGGCCATGCACATCCACACCATGCGCCACGGCCCGCAGCCGGACGGTTCGGTGGCCCTCGGCAGCCTGGAACTGCTGCCGGAAGCGGTGGGGGGCGGCCGGCAGCTTGATCTGGTAGGGCACGTCAAGCAGGCGGCGGTTTCGACGCAGAACTCGCCAGCGGCCAAAGTGCCGGACATACGAGACGTGGACTTGGTGTTGATGAACCCGCCGTTCACGAACAAGGGAAAACGCAACACCAAGTATTCGGACGACGCGACAAAGCGCGTCCGCCAGCGCGAGGCCACGATCAAGGCGAGCGTGCAGGAGGGCGATCCCGGCGCCGCGGCGGTCATCGAGAGCAACAGCATCAGCACCTACTTCACGCCCTTGGCGGAGGCGCTGGTTGGGAAGCAGCGCGGCACCCTCGCCAAAATCGTCCCCACCACGGCATTCGCCAGCACTTCGGGGCGGGCGGAGCGCCGTTTCCTGGCCTCTCGTTTCCACATCGACATGGTCGTGACCAGCCACGACCCCAAGCGGCCCAACTTCTCCGAGAACACGGACATTCACGAGTCCTTGCTGATCTGCCGTCGGCGCGAATGGTTGTCCCGTCCGACCACGGCCTTCGTCGCCTTGAACCGGATGCCGAGGTCGCCAGAAGAAGTGGCCGAATGGGTGGATGCGGCGATCCAGCGTCTGCCGCACCCCTGCCACCAAATCCACATATGGCCGCCGGAGCGCATCAATGCCGGAGACTGGTCGCCGGCGCTCTACTACGACGGCTTCTTGGCCGCGCACAACGACGAACTCGAAACGATGGATGAACTCTCTCCGGCCAGCGATTTGATCGTCACGCCGGTGATTGATCCCGGCCCGGTCTCCGGGGCAGTACACAACCCGCTCAAGACACCGCCATCGGAGAATGGAAACGGCTATCCCGTCGTCTGGCGGCATCAGGCCGATCGCCGCCGAACCATGCGCGGCGAGGTCGAGTTCCATGTGGTGCCGAAGCCCGGCAGGCGCGGCTACGTCGAGTCCCGCATCCTGCCGAAGACAAGCTGCCTGCTGGTGACGTTGGCGGCATCCACGACCACGATACGAACCACGGCGCAGATCCTCCCCGAACCCTGTTTTGGATCGGCTTGGACCGCGTTCCGACCAAACAACCGGATTGCCCGCCCCGACGAGGCCATGCAGGCTTGGTGCGCTTATCTGAACTCGACGCTGGGCGTGTTGTCCTACCTGCACCGGCGCGCCCGCAAACTCACCTACGGTCGCTACCGACCAGCGCAACTGCACACGATCCCGCTCCCCGACCCCGCGAAGTGCGACCTCGCGCCCTTGGCGGATGCCTTCCGTGAACTTCAGGACGCCGAGTTGCTGCCGTGGCCGAAGATGAACGAGTGCCCCGTGCGCGCCAAGCTCGACGCCGCGGCAACAGCGTGTCTCGACATCGACATTGATTCGATCGCTTGGACGCGCCGCCTGATCGCCGCCGAACCAACGGTCTCCAACCGGTCGGCCTACACCGGGCGCAACGAGAGCGCGGTGATCGACTTCTTCTTTTGCGACCTCGATGAAGGCGTGAGTCTCGCTCGCGACCGATTTTCGCCCCGAGAATTGGAACGGCTCACGGACTTCGAGCCGTGAGCACGCTCTTGGACACCTGCGCCATCTCCGAACTGTACCGCGCCGAGCCGGAGCCAGCAGTCGAGTTGGCGATCGACGCGCTGGGAAAGGACGCCTACATCAGCGAGATGTCCATCGGCGCATGGCCACCGTGCGCGACAACGCCGAGTTCGACGAGGCGCCTGGCCGTGGCGAGAGTGGCCGGATCGCGAGCGGCTGACGGGCGGCGGAAAGGAGAGTCTCGCCTACGACATCGTGGACATGTCGGACGTCGACGTCTACGGCCCGCTGCGGCAAGCGCCTTTGTTAAGATGCGGCGATGAAGCTCGTTGACGAAGTCAGTACCAACAAGCTGCGGGGCGGCTACTACACCGCTGCACCGCTGGTGGACTGGTGCGTCGACCGCGTGACCCAGCTCGCGCAGCTCGCGTCGCAGCCCGGCCCTCGGCGCTGGTTGGAGCCGGCCGCCGGCGATGGCGCGTTCATCCACGGTCTACGGCGCCTACACACGCGATGCGGTCTTGGCGATGCGCGTCTGGACGCCGTCGAGCTGGTCGCATCCGAAGCGGCGGCGTGCGAGACCGCATTGCGCGAGAGTGGCCTCTCGGGCGCGGTCGTCAACGACAGCTTCTTCGCGTGGGCACGCGGTCAAGACGCCCGCTTTGACGCACTGGTAGGCAATCCACCCTATGTGCGGTATCAGTTCGTGGGTGCTGACGACCGCAAGCGGGCAGAGCAACTAACTGCTGCGTTGGGCATAGACCTTCGTGGCGTCTCGAATCTATGGATACCGTTCGCCCTCGTCGGCCTTTCCCTGCTGCGCCCCGGCGGCACCTTCGCCTTGGTGCTGCCAAACGAGCTCTTCTGCACGATTTCCGCCGGCCAGTTTCGGTCCACGGTGATCCGCGACTTCACCAACTTGCGGATCGACTTGTTCCCGCGCGAGACATTCCCCAGCATCTTGCAGGATGTTGTCGTCGTGAGCGGCCTGCGGGACAAGCGCCAGGCTGCCGAGCGAACAGTGGCGTTCTGCGAACACCGCCCCTCGGGCGACGTACAGTGGCAGCACGCGATCGATGTGTCGCAGCAGTCCTGGCAGCGCTACTTGCTCTCTGCGGACGAGGCCAGTGCGTTCAAGAGGGCTTGTGCGCTGCCAGGAATAACGCAACTCGGAAGCGTTGCCCGCATTGAGGTGTCTATCGTCACTGGTGCCAATCCGTTCTTTACGATCGACGAATCCACCGTTGAAGCGTTTTCATTGGCTCCTTGGGCCCGTCCACTGCTTGCTCGCACAGCGGATGCGCCGGGGATCGTGTTCGGTCTCGACGACCATGCAAGGGCCCGAGAACGTGGCAGCAGGGCATGGCTCTTGGACTTTTCCGCCGAGCGCCCGGAGCCCGGCCGCCATCGGCGCGCTCGAATCTATCTTGCCGGCGGCGAGGCGAAGGGACTAGACCAACGGTACAAGTGCCGAATTCGGTCTCCGTGGTACCGCGTGCCACAGATCAGACGCGGACGATTGATGATGCCGAAACGAGCGCATCACCACCATCGGCTGCTGCTCAACCGCGCCGGCGTGTTCACCACGGATACGGTCTACCGCGGACACATGCACGGTCTCTACGCCCCTCTCGAGGAAGACTTGGTGTCTGGATTCCAAAACACGTTGACGTTGCTCTCTGCCGAAGTCGAGGGTCGAACGTATGGCGGCGGAGTCTTGGAACTCGTGCCGTCGGAGATCGCCCGTCTGCGTGTGCCAGTCGTCTCGACCTCCTCCTTGCTTTCCGAGCTCGACACGTTGAGCCGATTGAACGGCGGTCAACGAGATGGAAAGGAAGCCGTAGTGGCCAGAACCGACGCGGAGCTCGGATCTCGCGTCACCGGGTACGCCGAGCTGCTTCCTACGCTACGCGAGGCGAGGAGACGGCTCGTCGGCCGGCGCATGGACATCCACTGATTTGGCGTTTGCCGGCCTGCCGTCAGCGGCCCTTCTTCGGCGCCCAGCCCGGTGCTGCGGGCTGTATGCGAAGCCAATATTCGCCACGGTCATCGAGTTCGATGGTGATCCAACTGCCGGCCTGACCATGCTCGCGCAGCCACTTCCCCAACCTTGAGCCCCAAGACAAGACCGTAACGACGTTGTGTTGTCCGGCCGCGCGATGCGGCGCGTGATCGACGAGCAGGCTCTGCCTGCGGAGTCGCTGATTCGGTACTTTGACATTGAATGGAATGTGGGCCTCCTCGCAATCCTTGCCGCGGCGAGAGACCGACACCCATGTCTGGGTGCCAAAGAGCTCCCGTCGGAACCAAGTGTTCTGGTCGATGTCGTGACCGGCCCTGGCCAACCGAAGCTTGCCTGTGGGATGCGTGCCGCTGGCAGTCTGCAGGGCGTCGGATGCAGACAGCTTCTTGCACCAACGCAAGACCGTTGCGCCGCGCCTTGCGCGACTGGATGCCTCGGCTTGCTCGCCTTCCCTTTCGGGCGCGTCGGCAGTTCCGAGCGGATTGATCCAACGCGGTCGCCTCGCACTTCGCCCTGCCGGCATTGACGAGCGGAACATGGCGCCGCTGCGTTGCTGCGTCTCGCGATCGACGAGGATTCCTTCCGCCAGAAGGGTCCGAGCATCTTCTGCTCCTTGAACTCTGAAGACACCCGGCGTGGATGTGGAGTGCCACCAATCGGTGGCTTGGGCGACATGCTGCAGAACACGGTCCGCCTGGGCGTCGCCGGACTCGACCTCGACCCATGCCTCGACATTGGTGCCCAAGGCTGCAACTGTGAGATTGGCGGAGCCAACCATCGCCGCCATCGAGCGGTCCGATCGAACAACATGGAAAATCTTGGGATGGTAGAGCGCGTTGCGCAATGCGACGACGGTCAAGTGGCTGCTCGCCCGCCCGTCCATGACAGCGAGAACCGACTCGACGTCCTCGATTGTCAACGGGTCGGTCAGGTTGGAGCCGAGCACGAAGCTCAAGGTGCGGTCTTCGCTTGCCAGCCGCCTCAAGACGCCCTCGTACTTCGCCAAAGCGGCGTACCTGAAGAACCCAGACTGCACCCGGACGCCCGGATGCCTTCAACGACATGGCTGTCGAACCACTCGCCGGGGCAGTCCGTAGCGGCCCCGGTGGCGCTATCTCGGTAGCGCAGCATGAAGATCGCCACGACCAGATATAACGTACAAAAGTGTACGCCGAACAAATCGTCCTCGCAGGCCTTGTCCGTCGGCAGCGATCCGTGCCGCCTCGCTAGGTGGAGGCGCCGGTTTCCCGCAGCAGTTGTCTGCCCGTTCCGCAGCGCACAATCGCCAAGGCCACCTCCATCAAGCGCTGCGCCAAGCCGCGAACGTCCGCCTCAGCTCGCTCTCGCCGAGCAGACGTTCCCCAGCCCCCTCGCCACGTAAGCCGAACTGCGCCTCCGCCGGCCAGGTGTCGCGATGTGGATTCGCCGCACCTCGGCGAAGGTATGATGTGCGGTGTGCCCTTCAGCAACTCTACGAGGTGGACATGCGCTTGGATCTGGCGTCGCCTGGCCGCACGGTGGCAGAGAACGCGACGCTTGCGGAACGCGCGGAGCAGCGTGGCTGGGGCGGCTTCTGGGTGGCCGAGACGAACAGCTGGGATGCCGTGGGCCTTTGCGCGTCCGTGGCAGGCCGGTTGCGGACGGGCCGCGTCGGCACCGCCATCGTGCCGATGCAGACCCGGGATCCGCTGCTGCTGGCCATGGCCGCGGCGACGCTGGACCAGGTCGCGCCCGGCGGCTTCGTGCTCGGGCTCGGCGTCAGCACGCCGATCATCATTCAGGACTGGCACGCCACCGCGTGGGGAAGCTCGCCCCTCGGCCTTGCCCGGGAGTGCGTCGGCTTGGCGCGGCGCTTCCTCGATGGCGAGCGCATTACCACCGAAACCGGCCGCTGGCGCTACCGTCGGGCGCAGCTGGCGCGTCCGCCAGAGCGTCGCGTGCCGATCTATCTGGCGGCGCTGAACGAACGCATGGTCGAGCTGGCCGGCGAAATCGCCGATGGCGTCATTCTGAACTTCGTGACTGTCGGCGACGTAGCCCGTGCGCGAACGTCTCTGCAAGCTGGCGCCGAGCGTGCCGGCAGGTCGCTGGACGATTTCGAGATCATGGTGTTCTTCCGCGCCACTGTGGCGGACGACTACGGCGAAGTGAGGGACCGCTACCGCCAGGAACTGCTGACCTACATGATGGCGCCGGTGTATCAGCGCATGTTCGCCCAGGAAGGCCACGGCAATGCCTGCGCCGAAGTGCAGCGGCTGTGGCGCAGCCGCGAGCGCGCGCAGGCTTTGGCCGCGGTTCCGGACGCGTTGATCCAGGAGCGCACGCTGATCGGTTCGCCGGCGGACATCGACGCGCGTCTGGCGAGCTACGCGGCGGCGGGGGTGCGCTCGTCGATGGTGTTTCCGGTGGCGATTCCCGGGCGCGACTACGTTGAAGACTGCGCCCGCAGTCTGGACGCCATTCGCGGGCGGTAGGGAACCATGCCGAAGCGTCTGCCGAACGACCACTCCATCGCCAGCATGGAACGGCTGGCCGACGCTCTTGCGGCGGACTACGCTGCCGGGAAACGCCAGGCGCGGCGGCGCGTCGAAGCCGCTGCGGACGCCTTGGACAATGCCCTCCGCGCTTCCCTTGCGAAAGAGGACGCCCGGCGAGTGGTCGCTTGGGAGCATGGGTTCGCCAGCTGGCGGCAGCTAGCCGTCTTCGCTGCCCATCCCGGGCGCCACGAGGACTTCCTTCAGCTGAGCTGCATCAACTACTTCACCACGGACCGGCCGGCGAACTACGAACGCGCCCGAACGATGCTCGCCGAAGACGCCAGCCTCGGCAGCCGCGACATCTGGCATGCGTCTTGCGTGGGCGATGCCGAAGCCGTTGGCCGCTTCCTTGCCGCCGATCCTGAACTCGTCAACCGCCCGGGCGGCTACTTCGACTGGCCGCCGCTGCTCTACGCCTGCTACTCGCGCGTCGACGCGCCGGGCATGTCCACGTATGCCGTCGCCCAGCGTCTGCTGGAATACGCCGCCGACCCCAACGCGCACTACATGTGGGGCGGGCAGTATCGCTTCACTGCGCTCACCGGCGCTTTCGGCGAAGGCGAGATGGGGCCGGTGAATCAGCCGCCGCACCCGCACTGGAAAGCGCTGGCGCAGCTGCTGCTGGATGCCGGCGCAGACTGCAACGACGGCCAGGCGCTCTACAACACCATGTTCACGCCGGGCAGCGACTGCCTGGAGATGCTCTTGCAGCACGGCTTGAATGCCGGGCACAAGAACAACTGGCTGCTCGAAGAAGGCGACGAACTGATCGACAACGACAACCAGACCCTCGGCTATCAGCTGGAGTGGGCATCCCGCAACCACCACGTCGAACGCGCCAGGCTGCTGGTCGACCACGGCGCCGACGTCAACAGACGGGTCGATGGCCGAACCCTCTACCAGTGGGCGTGGCTGACCGGGCACCCCGACCTGGCGCAGTATCTTGCCGACCACGGCGCCGAGACCGTGGAACTGAGCGACGAGCAGCGTTTCGCGGGGCTGTGCATGAGCGACGACGGCGATGCGGCGCGAGCGCTGCGGCGCGCTCAGCCGAACCTTGCCCGGCAAACCCAGGCCGCGATGCCGGAATTGCTGCCCGACGCCGCCGCCTCCAACCGTTTGGACGCAGTACGCACGATGTTGGACTTGGGCTTCAACCCGGCGCTGCCGGACCGAACGGCGCTGCACCAAGCCGCCTTCCATGGCCACCTGGACATGGCCAAGCTGCTGATCGAGAAAGGCGCGAACTTGAGCCAGCGGGACACGTTCTTTGCCGCGACGCCCATGCAGTGGGCCGTCACCGCCGGGCAAACGGAGCTCGTCGCCTTGCTGGCGACCCAGCAGATCGGCATCTTCGACGCCGTGCTGTGCGAAAACGAAGAGCGGCTGGCGACGTTGCTCGATGCTGATGCGGCGCTGCTCGAAACCACCATCGGCCAGCAGCGCCAAGGCGACGCCCACAACGAGGACTGGCAAACGCCGCTGGCCTTCGCCGTCATGCGCCATCGCCCAAGCGCCGTCGACTTCCTGCTGCGCCAGGGCGCTCGCACGGACGTGCGTGACGGGGAAGGCCGGTCGCTGCTCGAAATCGCCCGAGACCGGGCGAATGCTGAGATGGTAGCGCTCTTGGAGGCGAAGTTCGCTGTCGGGAAGACGTAGTGCTTCCCGTCCCGGGTCAGCTAGTCGAACCAGTGCTTTGGCGGCCAAGCACTGATGTCTTGGCCCATCGCCTCAGTCCACTGTGGCTAGAAGGAGGGCCGGCCCTAGAGAGCATTTGACCGCAGCAACTCTCCCGCGCACATGATGCCATCCTCGAGTATGGATAGAGACGAGTCGGAAATCCGCGACACCTTCGTCTTTCCGTCCTCCCACTCTAGAATCCGAAGGTGACGTTCTTCTATCCAACGCGCATCGAGGATGTCCGGACTGTGCGTGGTCACCACAACCTGCATTCGCTCGCTTGCATGCTGCAAGAGATCGAGGATCGCGCCAAGGGCGCCGGGATGCATGGTCAATTCCGGTTCTTCGATCACCACGACGGGCGGTGTCGGCCTCTGGAAGACGGCGGTGATGAGGCCCAATGCTCTAAGCGTGCCGTCGGACATGTCGGCGGCATCGAATGCGACGCGATTCGGAGTTCAGCTGCTGAGTGAACTCCAAAGACAGCTTGTTGCCGTACATCGTCGGGTTCACGTCGATCATGCTGGGGACGATGGCAGCCAGCAGATCGCGAACGTTGGGCAACTCTTCGGGGAATTGCCGTCCAAGGTGCTTCAATACGCTCGCAGCGTTGCTGCCGTTCGCTAGCAGGCGCTTGCCTTCGTCGGGGCTCTGCGGGCCTTGAAGCACGAGAGGATCGATCTTGTACACGCGCATGCCCGACAGAACGTCATGGACCTCGCGGAATGGATAGTATCCCGCGACGAGAGGAAGCGCCAAGGCATCGGGCTCCACAGCCGGCTTGAGGACCATCTCGCCGCGCTCCTCCACCGGCTCTCGAACGTCAACCGCGGGATTGCTCACGAAGCCTGTCTCGCTCCTCTCGAAATGCATGACCGAGCCATCTTCTTGGGTGACGGTGCAGACTTCCTGCTGAACTTCGAAGCCATCGTCCCCACGCGGCTGCAGGGCGAATCCGTAGGTCGCCTTCTCCGACACGCCTAGGTTCCGCAGCTCGACAACGAGGCCAAGGCACTCTTGAGACCGCTGTGAGAGCTCATCCCGGGACGCCACGGAACGATACCCTCCCCGACGGTCGAAGACGGTCAGCAGAGGCGTTGCCATGGCCTCTGCGATGAACGAGAACGCGTCTGCCAAGTTGCTCTTGCCCGCCCCGTTCCGCCCGACCAGGAAAGTCGGGTTGTCGAGCACGATCTGCGCCGACGCAAGGCTGCGGAAGCCCGTCAAGGCTATGCTGTGCAGTTTTGCCGAGGACGCGGACATAGAACACGCACGGTATCACAACCCTCAGCAGCGCTTGACCGTTTCGCGCATCGGCCGGCGATGGCCTCACCGATCTGCATCATCGCCCTATGCGGCGGGGGCGGGCCCGCGGCAACTCGAAACGCGCGCGCATGACGCCTAGCCCGCCTTGGCTACCGAGAACGCAACCCGTCTGCCGTCGATGGTGGCCTTGAACGCGCCGGGCCCTGTCGTGGTCTGCTGCAGGCGTTTGGCCAGGGTTTCCCCCGCCACGTAGTCTTGATGCACCGCGATGGCCTGCTCCAAGGAATCGTCGCCGGAGTAGGCGATGCGAATGCGATCGCTCACTTCGAGGCCGCTCTTCTTGCGCGCCAGCTGCACGTGGTGGACGAACTCGCGCGCCCATCCTTCGCGTACCAGGTGATCGTCCAAGGCGCAGTCCAGGTCGATGGAGACGAAGCGATTGGACGCCGCGCTGGTGCCAGCCTTCGCTTCCCGAACGATGACGATTTCGTCGCTGTCGAAGCTCTCGCCGTCGAGTTGGATGCGGCCTTGCTGTTGCAGGCTTTCGATCTGCTCGGCGTCCATGGCCCCGATCGCTGCCTGGAACGCGCGCATGCGCTTGCCGAGGCGCTTGCCCAGGAGCGGGAAGTTGGGTTTCGCCAGCTGCACGATGTACTTCGTTTCGTCCTGGTCGTACAGCACTTCCTTGACGTTGAGTTCGGCTTTGACGTAGCGCTCGAGCGCGCGCAGCTCGGCGAGCAGTTCGGCGTCTCGATGGATGATCGTCAGCCGCCGCAGGGGCGTGCGCAGACCGATCTTCGCGTCTTCCCGTTGGCGTCGGCCGAGCTCGATCACCTGCTGCATTCTCGACACGGCATCTTCCAGCAGCGGCTGTTTCAACGCCTGGTCGGCCTCTGGATAGGGAAGCAGATGAACCGAGATCGGTTGCGGCGGCTCGCCAGCCAGCTGGGCGAGTTGCCGATAGACGTGTTCCGACAGGAACGGAGCGAACGGCGCCATCGCCACCGAGAGGTCGAACACCACCGTGTGCAGCGTTTCGTAGGCAGCCAGCTTGTCGGCTTCCATGCCCTCGGCCCAGAAGCGCGGTCGATTCAGCCGGATGTACCAGTTGGTGAGTTCGGCAATGAACGAGAACAGCGCCGGCACGACGTTGTACAGCCGGTACTGCCGCATCTGAACGCCAATGGTTTCCTTCAGGGTTTGCAGTCGAGACAGAACCCAGCAGTCGAGGATGTTGTCCGGCGCCGTTGCTCCGCCGGGCTGCCATTCGTCCAACGAGGCATAGGTGGCGAGAAAGGAATAGGCGTTGTACCAGGGCAGCAGGGCGCGGCGCACCATGTCCTGCACGCCGCGGTCGGCGAAGCGCTGTTCTTCGGCGCGCACCAGACCGGAGTTGATGAGATAAAGCCGCAGCGCGTCGGCGCCGTATGCCTCCATCAACTCGTCCGGCGGCGTGTAGTTGCGCAGGCTCTTGGACATCTTCTTGCCGTCTTCCGCCAGCACCATGCCGTTGACGACGACGTTGCGGAACGCCGGCTGCTCGAACAGCGCGCTGGCCAGCACCATCAGCGTGTAGAACCAGCCGCGGGTCTGGTCCAGCCCTTCGGCGATGTACTCGGCCGGAAAGCCCTGCTCGAAGACCTGCTGGTTCTCGAACGGATAGTGCAGCTGGGCATAGGGCATGGAACCGGACTCGAACCAGCAGTCGAGCACTTCCTCGACGCGCCGGTAGACGCCCTCTTCGCCGTCGATGCGGAACGTCAGCGGGTCGACGTTCTCACGATGCAGATCGTCGATGCGCGTGCCGGTGAGCGCTTCGAGCTCGTCCAGCGAACCGATGCAGCGGGCGCTGCCGGTGACGTCGTTCCGCCAGATCGGCAGCGGCGTTCCCCAGACGCGATTGCGCGAGATGGCCCAGTCCATCGCGCCGTCGATCCAGTTGCCGAAGCGCCCGTCCTTGATATGTTCCGGCACCCAATGCACTTTCGCGTTGGCGGCTTTCAGCGTCTCTCGAACCTCGGTGACGCGGACGAACCAGGAGGGCACGGCGCGATAGATCAACGGCGCATCGGTGCGGTAGCAGTGCGGATAGCTGTGCACGATGGTGTCGCGATCGTACAACGCGCCGCGTTCTCGCAGGTGGCGGATGATGTCGCGGTCCGCGTCCTTCACGAACTGGCCCGCGAAGTCGCGCACTTCGTCGGTGAAGATGCCGCCCAGGGTGACGGGACACACGAACGCCTCGATGCCGGCTGCTTGCAGGATGCGGTAGTCGTCCTCGCCGAAGGCCGGCGCTTGGTGGACGAGGCCGGTTCCTTCATCGGTGGTGACGTAGTCGTCGGCGACGACCACGAAGGCGCCGCGCTGCGCTTCGCCGGCGAAGTAGTCGAAGAGCGGCCGGTAGCGGCGTCCGAGCAGGGCCGAACCTTTCAGGGAAGACTCCACCGTCAAACCCGGATGGCGCTTGCGGTAGGCGTCCAGCCGATCCGCCGCCAGGTAGAACGACCGTGCGGCCTCGGCGTCGCGCACCTTGACGTATTCCTCGCCTTCGTTGACGCAAATGGCCAGATTTGCCGGCAGGGTCCACGGAGTGGTGGTCCACGCGGCCAAGCAGGCGTCTTCGTCTTCCAGCTCGAACAGCACGGTGATCGCCGGGTCCTGGACGTCCATGTAGTTCTGCCCAGCCTCGAAGTTCGCCAGCACGGTCTCCAGCGCGGTGGACACCGGCATTACCTTGCGACCCTGGTAGACGAGCCCCTTGTCCCAGAGTTGCTTCACCACCCACCACACGGACTCCATGTACCAGGCGTCCATGGTCTTGTAGTCGTCGTCGAAGTCCACCCAGCGACCCAGGCGGGTGATGGTGCTGCGCCACTCGGAGACGTAGCGCTCGACAATGGCTCGGCACTCGGCGTTGTAGCCGGCAACGCCCATCCCGGCCACGGCCTCCTTGGCGGACATGCCCAGCTTCTTGTCGATTTCCTGCTCGATGGGCAGACCGTGGCAGTCCCAGCCGAAACGACGCAGCACGTGTCGGCCTTTCATCGTCCAGTAGCGCGGCACGACATCCTTCAGTACGGAAGCCACCAGGTTGCCGTGATGCGGCAGACCGGTGGCGAACGGCGGGCCGTCGTAGAAGATGTAGGGGCGCCGAGTTTCGGTTTGCGCCAGCGACCGCCGAAAGACGTCGTGTTCTTCCCAAAACGCCAGAATGCGATGCTCCATCTCCACGAACGAAAACGTGGAGGAATCAGCGGGCATCGCCATGGGAGAAACTCCTTGAAACGCTTGAGGAAGGCCGACGGCTCGCCGAGACTTGGCCGCCGCAACGATGCGCGAGTATAGCCTTGCCGCGTCCCCTAGGCCAACGGTCTTCGTCGACGGCTTTCTACTACGACTCTCCTTCCGTTTCATCGTTGGCCATTGAGACGCGGACGGGAGCGGCCACTTGGCGCGCGACTAGCACAGATTCGTCGCACGTCCCGTGCCCGCCCAGCCCGGCGAGCCATCGTCACGCTTCGAGCGCCTTGAAGGCCGCGTCGGCGGCTTCCCAGGTCTGCTGCAAGTCGGCTTCCGTATGCGCGAGGGACAGAAAGTGGTTGTGGAAGCCAAGCAGATAGTGGCCACGCTTGACGCACTCGTCGATCCACGCCTGGTGGATACGGCTGCCGACGTTGGCCAGCCGGTAGTAGGGCATGCTCGGCGCCCCCGACACGACCAGTTGATGGTCGTTGGCGCGCGCCACGTCGATCATCCCGGCGTTCAGTTTCTCGCCCAGCCGGTTGAGCCTTGGGACGGCGTTCTGCACGTCGAGTTCGCGCAGGGTGGCCAGCGCCGCCGCCATCGGAGCGCCGCTGTAGAACTGCGTGCCGGTGTAGAACACGTCGCTGGCGCTTTGCTTCAGCGCTTCCGTGCCCACCAGGGCGGCCAGTGGATGGCCGTTGGCGATGGCCTTGCCGAAGCAGATCAAGTCCGGCGTGAAGCCGAACGCGACGTTGGAGCCGGCCAGGTCGATGCGAAATCCGGCGCGCACGTCGTCCACGATCAGCACGATGCCGTTGCTGCGGCACAGCGCCTCGATGCGCTGCCAGTAGCCCGGCGCTGGCAGTTCGTTGTCCGCCAGCACCGGATGGTGGTAGGGCGACGAAATGAAGCAGGCGACGTTGCCGGCGTTGCCGCGGACGTGTTCCTCGAAGCCTTGGGCGTCGTTCCACGCCACCGTCAGCACGTCGGCGCCGTCCGCCGCAATGGTGCCGGGCCGCCCCGCCTGCATCCACGGCGCCACGCCGTGGTAGCCGCCTTCCACCTTCACCACTTTCTCTCGTCCGGTGGCGGCGCGGGCGATCATGATCGCAAGCCCGGTGCTGTCGGTGCCGTTCTTGCCGAACAAGGCCCAGTCGGCAGCGTCAACTCTCTGCACCAGGAGCTCGGCCAGCTCGACCATGGCCGGCGAGGCGATGCTGACGGCTTGGCCCAGCTTCTGCTGCTCCTGCACGGCCGCCTCCACCGCCGGGTGGTTGTAGCCGAGGATCGACGGGCCGTAGCCGCAGACGTAGTCGATGTATTCGTTGCCGTCCACATCGACGAACCGCGCTCCGTGGCTGCGAGCGAAGAACTTCGGCCCGCTGGTGCGCACCGCGCTTCCGAAATGGCCGTAGATGCCTCCCGGCACGACGGCTTTGGCGCGGGCGTAGAGCGCGTTGGACTTTTCGACGCTTGAGGGTTGTTGCATGGCGAGGTTCCTCGGGGGCATTCTGCGTCGCAAGAGTTTCGCAGAGCATTGGTGGCGCAAGGAATGACGTTGCAAGGCGGCCCATGCCGCAAAGCAGAGCCTACGCTCGTTGGTGTCGCCGTACCAAGCCGACAGCGACGGCGCCCGTGAGCAAGTGGGTTCTGCTGTTTCTGCTGACGCCGCTGGCGGAGATGTACCTGCTCATCGAGGTTGGCGGACGCATCGGCGCCTGGCCGACGATGGGGCTGGTGGTGTTGACCGCGGCGATCGGCGTGGCGCTGCTGAAGCGGCAGGGGCTGCGCACGCTGCTGCGCGCCCGGGCCAGGCTGGCGAGCGGCGAAGTGCCGGCCGCCGAAGTCGCCGAAGGCCTGCTGCTGGCCGTGGCCGGCGCGTTGCTGCTGACGCCGGGTTTCGCAACCGACGGCGTTGGCTTTCTGATACTGTTGCCGGCGGTGCGGGCGCGGGTGGCGTCGCGGCTGCTGAGCATTCTCGCCCCGGAACTCGGCGGCGCCGTCCACGGGCGCACGTTCGAGGGCCGTTCCACCCGGCGCTGACGGCGGGCGGCCCTCGCCGCCGAGCGCTACTATCCGAGTGGTGGGCCGAGTGGTACTGGTTTCGACAGCGGAGACGCAAATGACGCAGGATGACGAACACGGCAACTTGACCCGGCGCGACTTCGTAGGAAACGCCGCGCAGGGCGCTGCGGCACTGGCCGTGGCGGCGCCGCTAGTAGCGGACGCGGCCGCCTCGGGGCTGCCCAGACGGCCGCTCGGCCGCACCGGTGCCAGCGTGTCGGTGCTCTGCCTGGGCGGCTGGCACATCGGCTACGCGGCCTCGCAGGACGAAGCCGCGGCCATCAAGGTGATGCATGCCGCCATCGACGAAGGCGTCACGTTCTTCGACAACTCGTGGGACTACCACGACGGCGCCAGCGAGCTGGTGATGGGCAAGGCGCTGGCGTCGGCCGGGCGGCGAGCGAAGGTGTTCCTGATGACCAAGGGCTGCGAGCGCGACTACCAAGGCGCCATGCGCTGCATCGACGAGAGCTTGAAGCGCTTGCGCACGGACTACCTGGACCTCTGGCAGTTCCACGAGATCATCTACGAGAACGACCCGGACTGGGTGTTCGAGAAAGGCGGCATCCGCGCTGCCGTGGAGGCCAGGGAGGCCGGCAAGATCCGCCACATCGGCTTCACCGGCCACCGCGATCCCCGCGTCCACCAGCTGATGCTGGACAA
Organism: Candidatus Azotimanducaceae bacterium; assembly: GCA_965199875.1. Taxonomy (GTDB): domain Bacteria; phylum Pseudomonadota; class Gammaproteobacteria; order Pseudomonadales; family Azotimanducaceae; genus VXYL01. The sequence continues at coordinate 3,754,640 of OZ241346.1, forward strand.
GCCGTTCGACTGGGAAACCGTGCAGATGCCGATCAACATGATGGACGCCCATTTCCGCAGCTTCCGGGAGCACATCGTGCCGCAGTGCGTGGAGCGCGGCGCCGGCGTCATCGGCATGAAGAGCCTGGGCGGCGGCGTCATTCCGGGCCGGGCGGGCATCGGCGCAGACACCTGCATCCGCTACGCCCTCAGCCAGCCGATTTCCTCCTTGGTGGTGGGCATCACGAGCATGGACGAACTGCTGCAGAACGCTGCCACGGCGCGATCCTTCAGCCCGATGGCGGATGCCGAACAGCGCGCCCTCCTCAAAGGCGTGAAGGAGGTTGCCGGAGACGGCCGCTTCGAACTCTACAAGACCACCCAGCGCATGGACGGCCCCTACCACGTGAAGCAGCACGGCTTCGAGGTCGCCTAGCGCAGAGGGCGGAGCAGCTGCGGAACCGCGGCAATGGCCATGCAGGCTCTTCCCTTCATCGAGCGCGTGGCGCACCGACGGCCGGCGAAGCTGGCCTACCTGCTGCTGTCGCTGGGCCTGTCCTTCGGCTTCGTCGCCGTGGTGGCCGCGGTGGCTCACGCCAGCTGGTTTCGGCTGCCGGCCGGGGTGGCCGATCGCGACTACGTTTCGCTGGGACGCGAAACCGTGGACGGCGCCTTCCAAGCCGTCTCCTTGGCGGATGCGCGGAACGTCGCCGAGCGCGTGCCGGAGCTCTCGTGGTTCTACCACAAGAAGCTGCCGGGCATGGGCGCGGACCCGGCCATTCGCCTGCCGGACGGGGCGACGCGCAACGTGCGGCTGTTCGGCGTGCCGGACGACTTCTTCGCCATCCTGGGCGTGCAGGCGCACGTCGGGGGCCTGCAGGCGCTTGTCGAGGGCGAGCCGGTGGCCATCCTCAGCCACGCGCTGTGGCGCGACGCCTTTGCCGCCAACGCCGACATCGCCGGCGAGCTGCTGCACATCGTGGACGGCGCATCCGTACCCATCGCCGGCGTGGCGTCGCCCGAGTTCGCGGGCATCCTGCCGTCGCTGGCCGAGGAGGCGTGGCTGGCGAATCCGCGCTACGACATGCTGCCGGCCGATCGTTTCGGTGGCGGGCAGGAGTTGTTCCAGCGTCTAGCCAACGTCGGCTTGTTCGGCGCGTTCGGCGCAGCTGGCGTCAGTGGCGCTTCAGACGCTTCAGAGAGACGCGTTGACTCGACGGCCAAACTCCGCGCCTTGATGGCCGACTACCGCTTCAACGCGGCGCCGATAGCGCTGGAGCAGACCAGCAGCGACGGCCAAAGGAGGGTGGTTCAAATGCTCTCCTTCGGCATCAATCCGCACGATCGGCTTGCGGTGGCGGGCGGTCTCGAGACCAATCCGCCGCTGCGCCGCGAGGTGGTGCGGAAGGTCGCCTGGCTCGCCAGCATCGTGCTGCTGCTCATGGCCATGACCTTGGTTTCGCTCGTGGACTTCATGATGGCGGAGCATGTCGCGCGTCAAGGCGAGCAAGCGGTGCGCATCGCGCTCGGCGCCACGCCGCTCGACGTGTTTCGGCAGACGTTGGCGGAAAACGCCTTCTGGCTGGCGATCGTGGCGGCCCTGGCGTGGCTGGCGTTCGGCTACCTGGCCGAGGTGCTGCTCGGCATGGCGCCGTTCTCCACCTACATCGGTTCGCTCCCGGGCGACGCGCAACGAGCCGGCCTAGGGGTTGCCGCAGCGCTGCTGCTGGCCGCGTTCACCGTCAGCAGCGCCTATCTCGGCTGGTTCGCATCGCGCGCTTCGCGCAGCTTCTCGGCAACGCGGGCGGCCTCGAAGCTGCCGCGGACCATGCGTTGCGTGCTGCTCACGGTCGCCGGCGCCAGCCTGTTGTTCGTCTTTTCCCTGGTCAGCCGCTACGCCGCCGACTCCCGGTTGTCGTTGGGCGTCGGCAATCCGGACGCATGGATGGTGCAGATTCAGCGCCAGATGGACGTCGAGGACCTGGCCGGGTGGCAACCGCCCGAGGGCCTTGGCGAGGCCGTTGCCGCGATCCCTGGCGTCTCTGCGGCCGGGCGAGCATTGATGATGCCGCTGGCCCACCGGCCACATTCCGCGCGGGGCACGGTGTCGAACCGGCCCGACCTGGCGGAGACGCCGTTCTTCGAGAATCGGGCGTCGCCGGAGTTCTTCGCCGCGTTGCAGGTTCCGCTCCTGGCCGGCAAGATGCTCGCACCGGATGCCAGCGCCGAGGTGGTGGTCTCCCGAACCGCGGCGGTTGCGCTGGCCGGCAGCCCGGAAGCGGCACTGGGCATGTCGCTGACGTTCCGCAGGGATACCGACACGCGGCCGCCAACGGACCCGGTGATCGTCGTCGGCGTGGTGGAGGACGTTCCCTACGGCAACTACGCCAATGCCGCGAAGCGGGTCATCTACGGCGGCCTGCGCTACTCGGGCAACTGGCAGCACTGGTTTATCGACTACTCCGGCAAGCGCGCCGAGCTGGTTTCGGCGCTGCAGCAGCTGCCGCAGCTCGCCGGCTGGACCGTCACCGCCGAGGACACGCCGGCGACGGCGTTTCGCAAGCAGTTCGTGGCTCGCCAAAGCATCGAAATCGTGCTTGCCGGCGCCTCCGCCTTCGCCTTGCTGCTCGCCTTGGCCGGCGTCGCCAACTCGCTGGCGCGAACCGTGGCGCAAGCGCAGCATGCCATCGGCATCGCCTTCGCCTTGGGCGCGACGGCAAGCCAGGTGGCGCATCGCTACTTCGGCGACATGCTGCGCGATCTGCTCGTCGCCGTGGCGTTGGTGAGCGCCGCAGCGGTCGTCGCCAAGCTCGCGGCGCCGGACTTCGTCGCCGTGCTGGCGGCTTGGCAGCTGGCGCCGACGGCGCTATGCCTCGTTGCCGTCTGCGCCTTGCTGAGCTACGGCCTCGTGCGCCGACTGGCGCGGCGGAGCTCGGCGAACGCGCTGATCCACGGCGTCGCGTAGCGCGGCGTGGCCGGAGCGGACATGGGCGACGGCAGCTACAGCATGGACAGGCCGCGCCCGTCGAGCGCTCGGAACCTGATTCGAGGCCTGGCGTGGGGCGCTGCCGCGCTTGCGGCGATCATCCTGTTCGCCGTTGCGGATCGATTCTGGCTGCGCGCTGCCGAAGGCCTTGAACGCGCCGACATGATGGTCGCCACGGTGGAGCGCGGTCGGCTGCCCATCGACGTGCAGGGCGCCGGTGCGCTGGCGCCGGCTTCTGAACGCTGGATCGCCAGCCGCGTGCCGGGCGCGGTGCAGGAGATTCTCGTCCGCCCCGGCCAGCAGGTGACGGCCGGGACGACGGTGGCGCGCTTGGTCAATCCGCAGCTGGAGCAGGCCGTTGTGCGGGCTCGGCTGGCCTTGGCGGAAGCCAATGCCGAACACCGCCGCAGGCTCTCGGATTTCACCGATCGACGCTTGGCGGCGGAGGCCAGGGTGCTGGACCGGCAGGCGAGCTACGACGAGCACAGTCTGCGGCTCGAGGCGCAAACCGAGCTGCGCGACACCAACGCGATCTCCGACCTCGACTACAGGAGCACGCAGATCCGCACCGAACAGGCGCGCCAGAACGTCGAGTTCGAGCGTCGCCGCTTCGCCGAACTGGAGGCGGCGCTGGCGGCGGAACAGGCGGCCAGCGAAGCCCGCTTGGCGGCCAGCGAAGCGGCGCTGGAAGAGGCCGAACGGCAGTTTGGAGACCTGGCGGTGAGCGCCGATGCCGCTGGCACCTTGCGCGAACTGCTGGTCGAGCCCGGCCAGCGCATCGCCGCCGGAGCGCAGGTGGCGCGGGTGGTGGACAGCCGCTCGCTCGTCGCGGCGATCCGTGTGCCGGAGTCCTACGCCGCGCACTTGGCGGCCGGCCAGCGCGCCATCGCCACGGTGTTGAACGTGGAGGTGCCAGGCGTGGTCGTCCGCGTCGACCCGGCGGTCACCCGCGGCGGCGTTGCCGTGGAGCTGCGGTTCACGGCGCCGCTGCCGGCCGGAGCGAGGCCCGACCTCTCCATGCGTGCCGTCGTCACCGTTGCCGAACTCGACGACGTGCTGTTCGTCAGGCGCCCTTCGCACGTGCGCGACGAGAGCCGGGCGGACGTCTTCCGTTTGGCGGCGGATGGCCAGAGCGCCCTGCGAACGCCGGTGCGCTTCGGCTTCGGCACGCTGAAGGACGTCGAAGTGCGCGACGGCCTGGACGAAGGAGACGCTATCATCCTGGGCAACACGGCCCGCTTCGAGAACGAGGAGACCATCGCCATCCAATGAACGCCAACGCCGACGCGCCCGTGGTGCAATTGCGCGACGTAAGCAAGATCTTCACCACCGAGAAGGTGGAAACCCACGCGCTTGCCGACGTCTCCTTCGAGATTCGCCACGGCGAATACCTGCTGATTCAAGGGCCGTCCGGCTGCGGCAAGTCCACCCTGCTTGCCATTCTGGGCTTGCTGGAACAGCCAACCGGCGGCCAGTACCTGCTGCAAGGCGCGGACACGCAAGGCCTGAGCCTCGCCAAGCGCGCCGGGCTGCGCAATCGCCAGCTTGGCTTCGTGTTCCAGTCCTTCAATCTCGTCGGCGACTTGACCATCGTGGACAACGTGGCGCTGCCGCTGCGCTACCGCAAGGGCGCCAAGGCCAGCCGCGCGGAACGCGTCGAGAAGGCGATGGGTCTCCTGCAAGAGGTGGGCATCGCGCACCGTGCGGAACACTATCCGGCGCAGCTTTCCGGCGGCCAGCAACAGCGCGCCGCGGTGGCGCGGGCGCTCATCGGCGAACCGTCGCTGCTGCTGGCGGACGAGCCGACCGGCAATCTGGACGCGGACTCCGAAGACACGGTGATGCAGCTGCTCGCCGACTGCCACGCCCGGGGCACGACGGTGTGCGTGGTGTCGCACAACCCGAAGTTCGACGCCGTCGCGACAAGAACGCTGAAGCTCCGGGAAGGCCGGCTGGAACCCAAGTCGTAGCCAGTCTCTCCCGGCCCTTGCCGTTGCCTCACTATGCGCCCTTCGCTCGGCGAGATCGCCCGCCGGGCGAAGTCCCGAACCGGACAATGGCTGCAAAACGGCGCCCGTACAGACTCGGTGCTCAGCGCCTTGGAGCGCCATGCAGCAGAGCCGCTGGCGAGTCCGTTCGGGCGTAGCGTCCCACGGCGAGGCAGACGATGGCCGCGGAGAGGGCGGCAATCAGCGCCAAGACTGGCACGATCAGCGCCGGCGCCAGCATCTCCTGCACGCCGGACATGGCGAGCGGGAAGACCACGCCGGCTGCCACAAGCGCCAAGCATGGCAGCGCGGCGGCGATGGCGAAGTCGACCGAGAGACCGTCCAGATAGCGCATCCCCAGCTGCCATCCGGTAGCGCCGACGGCCAAGCTGATGCCAATGGCGCGACGGTGCTCGGCCAGATGGCGCGCCTGACTGGCCGCGATGCCCGCCAGCGCCAGCACCAGCGCCAGGGAAGCTGCGCCAGCGAGCAGGATCTCAACGCTGCGACGCGCCATGAACTGGGTTCTGAACAGGCTCGCCGGCGTGCCGATCTGTGCCACCTCGAAGCCCTCGAGGGCTTTGGCCTGGCGCAGCCCGGCCATCACCGCCGCAGCCTCGCCCTCGTGGACGATCGCCCAGCGCTGGTCCCACGGCGCCCCGCGCGAGTCGCCGTAGACGACGGCGCGTTCGCCATCCAGATAGTGGCCGTAGGGGATGTCCTCCGCCACGCCCACCACCGTCGCCAGCCGCTCCGACTCCGCTTCCGTGTGCGCCTCGCGCTGCACGCGGACGGCCTGGCCCAGCGCTTGCGACAGGTCGGCGTCGAAATCGACCAGGCGTTTCGCCAACGACCTGGAGACCACCACTTCCGCGCCAGCGTCGTGCAGCCGCCCGGCCAGCAGCGGCACGCCCAACGTGCGGAAGTAGGCCGGCCGGACGCCGCTGAACAGCACCGTGGTGCCGTCGAAGCGGGCATCGCCGACGATCCGCGCCCAGTTGGCGTTGGAGAGCGGTCGCACCAGCGGCAGCAGGTCCATGCGGGCGGTCGCCCGCGCCTGCGGCAGCGCTTCGATGGCGCCGCGCACCGTCGCCTCGCTCGGCGCCCGCATTCCGCCGTTCTGATCCGCCCACACCTGCACCAGCAGCACCTGATCGCCGGCGAAGCCAAGCCCGATGTCCGCCTCGCGCCAGTACCGCTCGGCCACCGACGCGACCAGCAGCAGACTGACGGTGGCGGCCAGCAGCAGCCGGCGCGTGACGGGAGACCGGCGCGAAGGCGCGGCCGTCGAGGTCGAGCGAGATGCCAGCGCCACGTGCCGCACGGCGTAGGCCGCGGCCAGACCGTACGCCAACGCCAGCGCACCCGCGCCAACGGCGCAGCCGAGCGCGATCGAACCCGGCGGCAGTCGCCCCAGCCAGGCCGCAAACGGCTGCACTGCCAGCAACACGTTGCCGATGTAGGCGCCCGCTGCCGCCGCCAACAGCGCCATGACCAGCGCGGCTATGGCGTTTTCCGCAAGGCACAGGCCGTACAGCCCCGCCGGAGTCGCCCCCACGGCGACGCGCAGCCGACGTTCTTCGGCACGGGCGTTCTGCTGTGCGAGGAGGGAGTCCACCAGCGTGACGAGCGCCAGCACGAACACGCAGACGACGATTGCGATCAGCCAGCGCGTGCGCGACATCACCTCCGCGCGCATGTCCGGGTGGGCTTCGAGCCCTGGGGTGATCTCCAGCCGATCGTCCGCGGTGACGCCAAGTGCGCTGCCGTGCGCGGGGTCGACGGCGAAGTCCAGGTCTGCCAGCAGAGCGTGCAGCTTGGCGAGGGACATTTCCTGGCGCAAGACGCCGAAGACGTGCTTGTTCGGGATGGCGGCGTCGATCTGCTTGCCGAAGTCGCTCTTGGCGAGGTTCGACGGCAGACGCTCGGGTTCTAGGATCCAAAGCTCCGCCCGCTCGCCGAGCAGACCTTGGAATCCCCGTGGCGCGACGCCGGCGATGGCAAGCGCTCCTTCGCCCGGCATCGTCAAGGTCTCGCCTGCCACGTCCGAGGCGGCAAACAGGCGCTGCCACGCGGCATGGCCCAGCACGACGGCCGCAACGTCCGGCGGCGCGGAGACGCCGCCGTGCGCGGCCGTCACGCCAAGCGCGTCGAAGAAGCTGGCGGACACGCCCTCGGCGAGAAGACGGTGCTTCCCCGCACCGCCATCGCCGTCGATGCCGACTTGCACCTCGTACAGGCGTTCAACCGTCAGCCACTCCGCCTCGGGAACTTTCGCGCGGATTTCCCGAACGCTGGCGGTGGCCACGCCCTCCACCCGCTTGGACAGCGACGCGCGCCGTCCGACCGAGACGTACTCCTGCTGCGCGACGCCGCTGGGCAGATGGAACCAGACCGCGTCGGCCACCGCAGCGACGACGCCGATGAAGCCGAAGGCAAGTGCAAGCGCACCCAGAAAGAGCGCCTGCTTGGCGGCCCGTCCTGCGGATGCCCGCCGATGCCCCACGGCGCAATTCGGAATCGAACCGCTAGCGAATCAGCGACCGGGCGTTGGCCGAGCTGCCATCCGCGCACACTTGGTCCGCATCTCGATGGCCTGCTTCGAGAACGTCCTCTTCCGCCTCTTCGCGTGCGGAGGGCGGCGGCAGCACTGGCGCTTCGAGCTCCACCGCAACGTCGTCGGCGGCTGGCGGCAGCATGATGGCGTCCAGCGTCGTCGCCCGCTGCCAGTCCGACACCCATTCCTCGCGCGCAAGTGCCGCCGGCTGTTCGGTTGGCCGCGTCAGGCGCCGGCGGCCCTCCAAGTAGACTTCAACCCTGCGCATCACCTCCCTTGTGCTTAGCGACGGGGTCGGCTTGGCAAGCCACGGGCGTTCCATGGGTGGAATCTCCGCCGGCGCTTCCCCTTCGCGCAAGCGCTGGATCCAGGCCAGGGTTGCGGCATCGAAGTCGTGGCTGGCGTCCTGCATCGCCATGTCCACGTAGGCCAACGCGCGGTTGCGCTCCACGTGCGACCAGAACTTCGCCATCAGCAGCACTTCCTTCGGCGCAAGCGGCAGGACGTTGCGGTACTTCGGATGCACGGCTTCGTTGGCGGCCCGCCAGTTCTCGGCGTATTCCGCCGCCTCCTCGAAGCGTCCCATCTCGAATGCGACGTCGGCGAGCACTACCCATATCCCAGGCATCTGACACCTCGGAACACGTTGGGACTCCGCGGCTTGCCGGTAATGGAAAAGCGCTTTCTCCAGAGACTTGGTACGGTAGTGAACAAGGCCAAGTCGTTTGTGGACAGCTGCACTTTCATCCCGCGTCAAGTCCTCGGCCATTAGTCCCGCGAGCATGTTGAACGACTCGTCGTACATGTCGACGTTGGCGTAGCCGTAGGCAAGCATCATGCGTTCAAATCGGTCTTCCTCGGTGTCCAGAACCCACCTGCAGTAGCTGCCGTTGCCGAGACTGCCACATGCCCCCGTCACCGCAAGGAGAGCGAATGCGCTCCTAATGAGGCGCAAGCGGTTCACCTTCCGAAGGCTCGGTTCCAACAAGCCCTAGAACTGCCTAGCACCAGTTAGGCGCGAAGGAACCGCATCTGTGTTTCGCGAAGAAAATAAGCGCGGCGCCATGCAACCCATCATGCGTCCGGTGCAGCCGAAACGGCCAGTTGCGGCTTGGCCTGCGGGTAGCGTCCTAAGGGCTGCCAGAGCCAAAGGTCGAGCCGGGTATCTTATGCTCCTCTCTCTTCGCCACGCAATAACACACCTCGACCTCGAAAACACAGACTCGAATGTACGATCCGAACACTCTTTCGCGTCGCTGACACCTAGTCACACACTCTGATTCTTGCCCCGCCGGGCTCACGAGAATTTGGCTGTAGCTCGGTTCGCTTGCCGAGACCGACAAGATTCCCGCATCCCAGCCAGAAGCAGTTGCAGAGCCTTCCTAACGTTCATAACGTTCCCCTACGAGTCGATGACGGAACCTTGTAGCCCAAGATTGCTGTTGTCGTCAACAACCTCTCGAGCCAGCGCAGGCAATCGCATTGAAATCTGGTGCCTACTCGTGCTTTCGGATGCGTCGGATCATGTCGAGCAGGAACTCGTCGCAGTGCTGGGCGTGGATGAACTTGCGGCCGGATGGAGCAGGGTCTTCACCCCGAGAAGGTGAGACCCACGCGCTTGCCGAGCTGCCATCCGCGCTCAGCCCGCATCCCGATGGCCTGCTTCGAGAACGTCCTCTTCCGCCTCTTCGCGTGCCGAGGGCGGCGGCAGCACCGGCGCATCGAGCTCCACCGCAACGTCGTCGGCGGCTGGCGGCAGCATGATGGCGTCCAGCGTCGTCGTCCGCTGCCAGTCCGACACCCATTCCTCGCGCGCAAGTGCCGCCGGCTGTTCGGTTGGCCGCGCTAGACGCCGGCGGCCCTCCAGGTAGACTTCAACCCTGCGCATCACCTCCCTTGTGCTTAGCGACGGGGTCGGCTTGGCAAGCCACGGGCGTTCCATGGGTGGAATCTCCGCCGGCGCTTCCCCTTCGCGCAAGCGCTGGATCCAGGCCAGGTTGCGGCATCGAAGTCGTGGCTGGCGTCCTGCATCGCCATGTCCACGTAGGCCAACGCGCGGTTGCGCTCCACGCGCGACCAGAACTTCGCCATCAGCAGCACTTCCTTCGGCGCAAGCGGCAGGATGTTGCGGTACTTCGGATGCACGGCTTCGTTGGCGGCGCGCCAGTTCTCGGCGTATTCCGCCGCCTCCTCGAAGCGTCCCATCTCGAATGCGACTTCGGCGAGCACCTCCCATATCCCAGGCATCCGACACGTCGGAACACGTCGGGATTCCGCGGCTTGCCGGTAATGGAAAAGCGCTTTCTCCAGAGACTTGGTACAGTAGTGAACAAGGCCGAGCCCAACGTGGACAGAAGCCCTTTCAGCCCGCGACAAGTCCTCGGCCATCAGTCCCGCGAACACGTTGAACGACTCGTCGTACATGTCGACTTTGGCGTAGCCGTAGGCAAGCATCTCGCGCCCAGCTCGGCCATCCTGGGTTTCCACAATCCACACGCAGTCGTTGCCGCGCTCGGCACCGAGACTCGCGCATGCGCCAGTCAGCGCTAGGAGTGCGAGTGTGCTCCTAAAGAAGTGAAAAGGCCCACCTTCCAAGATCGGGTTCCAAGCCCTCACAACGGTGCCAAGGCCCGAAGCAAACTGGCCATCTGCATTTGCGAAGCAACAATCACGGCGAGCGTGCGAGGGTGCCGTGCAACCATCATACGCCAAGGTACAGTCGAAACTAGCCATGCGTGCTTGCGTACGCATCTCGATGCCCTGCTTCGACGTCCTCTTCCGCCTCTTCGCGTGCCGAGGGCGGCGACAGCACCGGCGCATCGAGCTCCACCGCGCGCGGCAGCGGGTACACCTGCGAGCGGTACGGGCTGCCAAACCCGGCCAGCCGCTTGAACAGCCTAGGATCGGCGCAGTCGTCGGCAAGCGCCCTCGGAAAGTGGTTGGGAATGTCGTCTTGCGGCAGGATCGCCATGTGCCGGTAGAAGTAGGCAAGGGTCAGCCGGAGGCCAGGCGTCTGCTTGGGGAACGCGCCATGCCACAGGGCGCCGTGAAAGACGATGAGCGAGCCGCGCGGACACTCCACGGCAATCGCGTCGGCAACGCACTCCGGCAACGGCGGAAGGCACTTGCGCCGATGCGAGCCCGGCACGCACGCGAACGCGCCGTCTTCCCGGGTGTAGTCCGTAAGGCACCAGTTGCAGTTGGCGTTCAGCGCCTTGTCGCCCCACGGCAGCGGGATGCCGGCCTGGTCGGCGTGCAGGCCCAGGGAATCGCCGTAGCCTTCGCCCGCCCACTTGACGAAGCAGTTGTGCGAGCTGAAGCGGGCAGGGCTTGACCGCGCCGCATCGCCAGCGGCGCCGAACAGGTGGTCGATGAGCGCCGTCGCCACGGGATTCACCGCGAGGTCGCGGAACACGCGGTGGTAGGTACACAGCTGCAGCAACTGGAACTGGCTGGGTTCGGCGCCGGAGATGCGCTCCAGGAAGCCGCGGAATTCGCCGTAGTCGAGCGGGCGCTCCGGCCCTTCCTCCACGGAGAACTTGCAGCCCACCAGTTCCTCGGACTTGTCGAGCAGTCGATTCGCCAGCTCGTCGATCGCCGCAGGCGACAGGCCCGTCGCCTCCGGCGGCACCACTGCGTAGCCCTGCTCGTCCAGCTGCTCCAAGTACGGCGTCAACTCCGCGAGGCAGTCGGTAGGAGCAGGGGGATGGTTAGCGGGATCCATCGATTTTCTCCGTTCTTGTTCATCTGCCCGAGCGTGTTTCCGCGGCACTGCCGGCTTGCTTGCGGATGTCATCGTTCCTTCCGCGAGGGCCGAGCGCAGTCCGGTTCTACCGAGGCGTCGCGAACAGCGTACCACCTTCGGCCACCAGCCTCGCAACGCATCGTCACACGTCGCACCGTGGTGCCGGAAGGCATGCGCGGCGAGCTCAAGGGGCGTTCGTGTCGGAAGGCAAGTGCGGACCTTGCGCCACAGCGCTTGGGCCGCGAAGCTCGGTTGCAGCTCCGCTGGCCGCATCGCGGTCCTCTTCAAGGAGGGGCCGGTCGCCGGCCAGCGCCTGGTCGCCGAACATGTCAGGCTGGCGGTTGTCCTTGTCTTCCACGAAGAGGAAACCGCTCTTGCTCTCCTTCACGCTGCCGTCCTTCACCGCACGTTTCAGCCAGGCTTCTACCTGGGCCTTTCGCAACCCTTTTTCAAGGCGTACCATGGTGTCCACACCAACCGGCATTTGCGCAGCCAAGGACTTCATGTGCATCAGGAACAGGCTGTAGTGGTCGAGCTCCGCGCCGTCGGCCGGCAGCGTAGATGCGGGTCGTTCGGTGCTGAGGGATACGCGTGTTCGTCGCTTCGTTTCCTCTGCAAGTTCGGCTGGTCGATCGCCGCTGAACACGACAGCCGCATCGTGCTCGGGCAGCCACCTTGCTCCGCGCTCCACCAAAGCCCGATTGCCGCTTCCACCGGCGTTGCGGCGGGCCCAAGTTGGAACCCAGCGATGTCGAAGATTCTTGACTGCTCCTTCCCACGTGCCGCCTGTGCCTTCCTCGCACGTCACCACCACGGCGCTCGTCGCCAGGCAGTAGATGAACGGATTGCGGCTCATCGCGTTGCCGCTGTGGAAACCCGCCTCCGGCGCAAACGGCGAAAGCAGCGCCAAGTCGCCGCGTTCAAGAGCCGGTCTGTATTTCCGCGAGGTGGCAGAACGTAGCAGGCCCGCCGCCACGACTCCCACGGCCGTGCCTTCAGCCTCGAGGCTTGCCAACATTGCAGTTTCGTCCACTCCGCGGGCAGCGCCCGAAACAACGGAATAGCCAGCTGCTGCCGCTTGCTGGCCGAGGCCGGCGGCCGCGGCCAAATCGTCTGGCGACGCGGCGCGGGAACCCACCACGGCCAAGCCGCGCTGGCCGGCGACCTTCATGCTGCCGCTGCCGAACAGCACCGGCGGCGACTTCCATTCTAGGCGGCGCTTCAATTGGCGCGGGTAGTCCGGGTCCGAGCGAACAAGCACCCAGAGACCGGCCCGCTCCCACCGCTCCAAGCACAAGCCCAAGGCAGTGCCGCGATCCAGCAGGCGCTGCACGCGATCCGCCGTGACAGAACGGTGCTGCCAATCCGCCATCAACTCCGCGGCTTTGCCAGCCAGCAACTGCTCCGGCTTCGCGCCTCGGCTGTGCAGCATTCGCGCGAGTTCCGCCCACTCGGAAGTCGACAACGGCCGGGGGCCGTTCGGTTGCCGCTTGCCCAGCACCGCGGTGAGCAAGACCACGCTTTGCGCTTGTTCGTCCAGCACGTCAGTCTCCTGGCGCTGCGCTGGCCAAGGCGACTGGAAAGACCGGCCCGCTTCCCGCTTGGCGAAGCAAGGCGGCCACCACCGCCAGTGTCCAACCGGAATCGAACACGTCGTCGAGCAGCAGCACAGGGCTCGAAGGCACGTCGCCGACGATCTCGAACGCGACGTCAAGGTTTCGACACTGACGGTAGCGGTTGTGTTGATTCTTCTGCGGATCGTTCGACCGCACTTTGTCTACCACCGCGCAGAAGGGGACGTTCAAGCACTCGGCCAGTCGCCGCGCCAAGTCCGGCACGAGCGCGGACGCCCGCAACGACGGCACACAAGCCACCCACTTGGGCTCCGGTTGCGGCTGCCAGCGCTGCTGGACCATGTCGGTCACCGCGACTGCCAGTTCGCGGCGGAACCGGCTCTGGTGCTTGTCCTGCTTCACCATGGCACCCCAAGGCGCATCGCCCCACTGTGACAGCACTCGGCCTTCCTCATGTTGCAACTCTTTCGGCAGGCTGCTCCAACCGTAGATTTCAAACGCTTGGGGAGGGATCTGTTTCTTCGGCTTGATCGGCTCTTCCGAAGTCCGCAGATACCGTGCCGCGCCGGCCAAGTGCTGGCCGAAGGTCTCGCCTACTATCGGCCGGCCAAGGCACGACGCGCATTTGCCGCAGGCATCCTCTGCGGGGTCGTCCAGCGCGCGGCGGAGAAACCGCATCAGGCAACCGGGTTCGTTCACATAGCGTTTCACTTCCGCCCACTCGGTTTCGCGTTGGCGGGTGAGTCGATTCACATGCTCCCGGTCCACGACGTAGGGCGCGGGGGTGCGCAGCCATGTGCTGCCTTCCTTTACAACGGGAGCGGGATTGGCGGCGGCGAGAAAGCGAAGCGCCTGTTTGATCTGCCCGCTGCGCAGATTGACCATGCGTTCGAGATTCCGTTCCGACAGGCCGTCGCTCTCTTCCAAGGCAGAGAGGATCGCCCGTACATGTTCTTCATCGGGGAACGCGGTGCGCCGGAAGTAGTCGAGAATCGCGTCGTCTTCCGCGCCGTGCATCATGATTCCGAATGCGTGGTCGATCTGTCGCCCGGCACGACCCACCTGCTGGTAGTAGGCGACGATCGATCCCGGCGCCTGGAAGTGGATGACGAATCCCAAGTCCGGTTTGTCGTAGCCCATGCCTAGCGCAGTTGTGGCGACCAGCGCCTTCAGCTCGTTGCGGTGCAGCGCGCGTTCAAGGCGCTGGCGGTAGGCGTCGGAGTTCTCGAAGTTGGGGTGCGCCACGTCGCTGTAGTAGGCGCGGGCCTCTATGCCGCTCTCTACCAGCCAATCGGCCACCCGGTCCGCGTGGCGCTTGGTCAACGTGTAGATGATGCCTGTTCCTGGCAGTTGCGGCAGGTGCTCGCTCAGCCAAGCTGGCGTCTTGCGAAGGCAACGCCAAGGTTTGCAGCGCGAGACTCTCTCGCGTCAACGGCCCGCGCTGCACATGGACGTCGCCTAGCTGCTCGCTTACGTCCTGCACCACTCGGTCGTTTGCGGTTGCCGTCGTGGCCAACACCGGCGTTCCTTGAGGAATGCGGCGCACGATGTTGCGCAGGCGTTGGTAGTCCGGCCGGAAATCGTGGCCCCAGTCGGAAATGCAGTGTGCCTCGTCGATCACCAGCAAGCCCAGCGAGTCGGCGATGGGCATGAGCACGCCGTCCACGAATTCGTCATTGGCCAGCCGTTCCGGCGACACCAGCAGCGCATCCGCTTCGCCGCCATGAACGAATGACTCGATCTCCGGCCAATCGGCCTTGTTGGTGGAGTCGATCCGCACTGCCCGCACGCGGTGGCGCTGGGCACTGTCGATCTGGTTGCGCATCAGGGCCAAGAGCGGCGATACGATCAAGGTTGGGCCGCGTCCATGGTCGCGCAGCAGCCGGGTGGCGATGAAGTAGACGGAGCTCTTGCCCCAACCCGTGCGTTCCACGACGAGGAGTCGACGCCGAGCGCTCGCAAGCGCGTCAATGGCCTCCCACTGGCCGTCGCGGAAGGTGGCGGATGGGTTGTCCACGGCGCTGCGGAGCAGTTTCAAGGCGTGTTCGCGGGATGGTTGGGAGGTAGGCATGCGACGATTGTAGCCGTGTGGCCGCCATGCCGCTGCGCTGGCGGTCGTATTGGCGTAGCATGGCCGCATGAACGAATCGATGCCCCCCGAAGATGTCGCCGTGCCGCCGGAGTTTCTGCCGGAGAGCGTGGCGGCGTTGTCCGACGAAAACTCGCAGATGCGCGATGCGCAGTGGTTCAAGTCCGGCGAGCCGTTCCGGTCCATGCATCGCAACAATCCGTGGCTGAAGCCGCCGGTTGGCGGCAACGGAGTGCGGGCGACAAGGCCGGACGGGTCGCTCACGCAGCGCTTCCGGTGCCCGTTGTTCGAGGCCGGGCGCAGCGCCGAAGGCGGCGGGCTGAACGGTACGCCGTACTACGACACCACGGTGCCCCGCAAGCACGACTACTGGAAGCGGTTCGACGACCTGCCGCGGGAAACCAAGGACATCAACAAGGCCAGGCGCGACTTGCAGAAGTACGGCTTCTGCCTGATCGAAGACGCCATGAGCGAATACCAGCGCGCCGCCATGCGCAACCGCCTGGAAGAGCAGGCGCAAGCCGAACGCGAGTGCGGCCTGGCGGACATGACGCCGCACTTCCACATCATGTGGACGCTGGTGAACAAGGGCGAGTGCTTCGCCAAGTGCATCGAGTTCGATCCGCAGTGGGTGCAGGGCGGGCCGATGATCGAACAGCTCAACAACGAACTGCTGGGCCCTGGAAACTACGCCTATTCGTTCGCCTCCAACATCGCCCGCCCCGGCAGCTATCCGCAGAACCTGCATCAGGACTCCGGCGCCATCCATCCCATCCAAACGCCCCACGCGCCGATTCTGGTGAACACCGTCTACATCATGCAGGACGTCAGCGAAGTGAATGGCGGCACGCTGGTGATCCCCACCAGCCACCGGCTGGTTTCCCAGGTTCCCGCCGGCGGAGAAGTGGGGCCGCTGCCGCCGGCGGTGAACGTCGAGGCAAGAGGCGGCACCGTGATGCTGATGGACGGCCGACTGCTGCACGGCACCGGCGTCAACCACACCGACGAGTGGCGCTACATCATGACCAATTCCAACGTCAAGCCGTGGCTGCGCCAGCAGGAGAACTGGCAGCTTTCCATCGCCCCCGAGGTGCTGGAGAACGCGTCCGAGAAACTGCTGGCGCGCATGGGCTACTACACCTCGGGCCTTATCGAGATCGGCACCTACTCCGGGCCGAAGACCACGGTGGGGATGCGCCTGGCGATGGAGAAGGGCGAGTACCGACGCATTCGCGCCATGAAGCCGCCGGTGTCCGAAGCGGTTCGGGAAGGTCTTGGGATCTACAAGATGAAGAAGAAGATCGACGCGGCGCGGGCCGCCAAGGCGGGCCGCTCCGACAGCAAGCAGAACGGCGCCTCAAGCTAGCATCGGAACCTGCCCGCGGTGGTCGTTTTCGGCGAACCAACTCGTACATAAGTGTACTATGTTGTTGATTTAGAAAAGAAAACACGTTGCCTTTGCGCAAGCGCTGGTCTAGTCTCTGGTATCGACAACGAGGCTGGTGAAGAGGCGGCCATGCAACCATCATCCCAGGCGAGCACCCGCTCCATACGCAGGCAGAGTGGCCATGCGGACGAAGCGGTCGCCAGTGGCGGCCCGTTCAAGCCAGTGCCCGGCCCGCCGCTGGCAGAGCTTCCCTTCGACGACGGTTCCTACCGTCGCATCCACTTGGCGGCCGAGGACATCGAGGCGCACGAAGGCCGCGTGGAGTTCTGGGACGGGGCCACGGAAACCGCCATCGAAGTGCGCGAAGTCAGCCCCTACCACGAACGGCCGGCGCACCTGCTGGCGGCGCTGGCGGAGCGGATCGCCACAGTGCGCGGCAAGCCGATCCGTTGCTTCGGCACCATGGACCTCACGCTGCCGAAGGAAGACGGGCGTCCTGCTCGGATGATGCAGGCGGATCAATCGCTGTATCTGCATCCGCAGCGCGCCGACATCGTCGGGCCCTCGGCGATGGTGGTGGGCACGAACCACTACCCGGACGTCGTCCTGGAGGTGGACCGCACCACCGATGTGCGCCGTCACAAGCTGAAGCTGTACGAGGCATGGCGTTTCCCCGAGTTGTGGGTGGACGTGCCGGACGAGTCGCCGCGCCCCCGGGCGGCGCACGGCACCACCATCTATCTGCTGCAGGAAGGCGCCTTCCAAGTGGCGGACGAAAGCCGCGCCTTCCCCGGCTGGTCGGCGGCGGACATCCACACGGCTTTGAACGAAGAGCGTATGTCGGCGCACACCGCGCAAGTGCTGGAGCGCATCGGCACCGTCCTCGGCGCCCGCGAAGGCACCGGGCCCGATGACGATCTGCTGCTGCGTTCGCAACGCGACCAGGCGCGCCGGGAAGCCCGCGAGGAAGCCTTGCGACAGGCCCGCGAGGAAGCCGCGTGGCAGGCTCTCGGGATTCGCGCTGGCGAGCTGGAACTGCGCGCTGCGATGGTTCGCCGCCTGATGATCGCGCGTGGCCTGGAGGTGGCCGCGGACTTCCCGATCCACGAGCGGGAGTTCGCCGAAGCCGCCGGGGAGGCGATTGCCGACGCGGCGATGCAATGCGACGACGAAGCGGACTTCATCGTCCAGCTGCAACGCGCCAAGGGCCGGTAAGTCGGCCTTGCTCAGGCGTTTGGGTCGCCCAGCATCCAGTGCAGAAACGCAGACACCTGCTCGCGGAAGGCACCGAGCGTCGCCGGCAGCTTCTCCTCGAGGGAACGCATGCGGTCGGCTTCCAACACCGTGCCGTAGACGTTTCGGAAAACGTGGCGGAAGCGCAGGTACTCCAGCAGACTGGCCGCGAGCGGCGGGTCGATCAACGCCGGTCGGACCTCTGGGATGGCAAGGGCCATGTTGTTGACGAGCTCTCGATGCCACTGTTCGGCTTGCGGGATGCCGCCGTTCAGCTCCCGGGCCACGCGCACGAATACGCGTTCGACGCCGTTGTAGAAGTCGTGCAGGATGGAGCCGCGGGCGCGGCGCGAGTAGCTGTCCGCTCCTTGCGGCGCATGGGCGCTTTCCCGCAGCAGGGCATCGAGGCTGTCCAGCTCGCTCTCGATCTCCGCGGCCAAGCGGCGGGCGAGCACCTCTTCGAGCTTCACAGCTCAACCCCTTGCGCCTCCGCGATGCGACGCAGGGGCTCGGTGGCGCACTCCAAGGGGGTCAGGTCGAGGTGGAAGTCGGTCAGGTTGGCCGCTTGCGCCGACACGGCGTAGAACGCGCCGGGATCGATGCCCTCGACCACCAGGTCGATGTCCGAGCGGGGCGTGAACGCTCGCTTCGGCTCGAATGCGGAGCCGATGCCGACCACCCGACACGCTCCCGCGCGGTGCAGATACCGCGCGATGCGGTGCGCGTCGGCCAGCGCTCGGGCCTTGTCGCCGGGCGCGAAGCGGGTTCTGCGAATGTGCCTTAGCAGCACGGAGCGGTCCATCGAGCGACTCTAACATCAATGCGTGTCGGTCAAGCGCTTGACTGCGCCGTCGCGCCGTCGCAGCCCTGCGGTCAACGTGCCTCCCTTGCTCCCTTGCCCGTCGGCTGCGTTCGTGGCTGGCCGTTGCGTATGATCGCGGCACCGACAACACCCGCGGCGTCGAACCGTAGACCACCGGTTCGAAGCGCGTTTGGGAGGCGCTGCGCCATGTACAGGCTGAATGCGACGTGCTTGCGCAGTGCGCTCATCTTCGCCAGCGTTGCAGTCGCGTCGTTGGGCGCCGGCACGGCGTTGGCGCAAACCAGCCCGATCAGCCAGCTGGCGGGCGAACTGCAAATCTGCACGACGCCCAATCCGCGCCAGCCTTCGTCGGCGTTCAACCGCGTGCAGTCCGCGTCGGACGCCAATGGCGACTACACGGTGTCCTTTGCCTGCAAGAGCACCTGTGCCAACTGGGAAGACTGCCAAGTGGCCGCCTACACGTCTGGCGGCTCGCCGCTGCTGGAGGGCAGCGTGGCCAAGCAGGCGGTGGCCTTCGTGGTGGACGGCATGGGCGGCTATCTGGCGTTCACCACCCGGCAGGGCGGCAACAAGACCGTGCTGCTGCACACCGGCGCCGGCGGCACCTCCTACATGAGCAGCCTGTCCGGGCAGATAGAGGGCGCTTCCAACGCCGAAGTAGTGATGGTGCGGTGGGAGTGGGGCTTCTCCGGCTGGGGCTGGTTCACCCGCACCTCTGCGCCCGCGACCCGCGTGCCCAACGTCACGCGAAGGCCGGCGAGCGTCATCGCTTGGGTCCACGAGAACCTCGCCGGCAGCTCGGATTTCGGCACCGTGGGTTGCAGCATGGGCACCCAGGCGACCCTCGGCGCGGTGTACTACCACGACGTGGATCCGGTGGTGGACTATCAACTCATGGTGGGCGGGCCTCCCCTCTGGGACATCAACTCCGGATGCGGCCGGCGCAGCTATCCCACCGGCTACTGCGATGTCGACGCCACGAAGTCCTGCAGCACCGATGCGGACTGCTCGGAGCTGTCGACGAGAAGCCGCTGCACCAAGCTGGGGCCGATACCCCTGGCCTCGCTCTACGAGCAGGTCGTCAACCACGTTCACGCGACCCAGGCTTGCGACGTGTCGACCTCAAGCAGTGCCACGACGACGATCGACGCCTTTGACGAAAGCGGCTTCGCCTTCGTTGCCGGCGACTGGGACTTCGACCATCCCATCGACTTCCAGATGGACCTCTGGGGCAGCGACGGCGACCACGCCTGGGCGATGGGCGACGCCATGCGCGTCTTCAACAGCATCACCTCCGCGGCGGGCCACCCGAAGCGCTGGAACACGACGGCGGACTCCAACCACTGCGCCGCCATCGGCAACGGCCGGGCGCTGCAACTGCTGGTGGCCGGCATGGGTCTGGGAAACGATCCCGTATCGCCTCCTCCGCCGCCGCCTCCCCCGCCACCGCCTCCCCCGCCGCCACCGCCGCCCAATCTTCCTCCGCAAGCAGTGGAAGAAATCGCCGACTTGGTCCTGGACCCGAACGAAACGACCGACGTGGACCTGAGCGGCAAGTTCCAAGACGAAGGAGCGCTCGCCTACGCGGCCGAGTCGTCGGCCAGCGAGGTGGCGTCCGTACGAGTCGCAGGCGCCACGCTCAGCGTGCAAGGGAACATGCCCGGGGTTGCCACGATCACCGTCGTGGCAACGGACGGCGACGGGCTGAGCGCGCGGCTGGGTTTCGAGGTTTCCGTGGGCTGGCTGGTCTCGTTCGCCTCGCCTTCGGTCGCCGTGCGCGAAGCAGCCACCGCGCGCCTGACGCTGACGCTCAATCGCCCGGCGGAGTCGGCCCTCGCGCTGGCTTGGCGCACCGAGCCGGACGCCAACGCGGCCAGCGCGGATGCCGACGCCGCGGACATCGGCCGGCAGGAAGGAACGGCCGCCATCGCCGCTGGCGAGACCGAGACGGCCATCGAAGTACCGATCGCGGACGACGAGGCCATCGAACCGGCGCGGGAATACTTCTCGGTGGCACTGCTTCCACCTGCTTCTGGAGCGCCATACGCTTTGCAGACGCCTTCCGCGCTGATCGAAATCCAAGAGGGCGTCTGCGACCGAACGCCAGCGGTTCGGGATGCGTTGCGAGGCGCGCGGCCATGCTGGGCGCCCACCGCCGAGGACTTGACGGCCGCGACGGAGTTGAATCTTGGCAATCGGCAACTGGCGGCGTTGCGTTCAAGGGACTTGCTGGGCCTCTCCCAGCTGCGGGTCCTCCGCTTGCAGGGAAATGGCTTGTCGTCGTTGCCGGCGGCGCTGTTCGACGGAATCGGCGAGCTGCGCGAAGCGGATCTGCGCGACAACCCGGGTGCGCCGTTCGTCTTGGCCATGCGGCTGGTTCGCGTTGATGCCGCCGAGCCCTGGGCGGAGGGGCCGGCGGAGGTCGTGGCGCAAGTGGCGACGGGTGCGCCTTTCCCCATGCTGGCGGGCCTGGTGAGCGAGGGTGCTTCGTTGTCTGCCGAAGCGGTGTCCGTTCCTGCTGGCAGCGTCAGGGGATCAATGATGCGGGTGTTGCCGACAAGCGAGCGGGGTGTGCGCCTGGCGCTCGCCCGTCCGCCGGCCGTGCCAACCACCCTGTGCGGCAACGCGCAGAGCGGCCGCTATCCTTGCTTCCGAGGGTTCGCAGCCCAGGCGGGACCGCCTCTTGTGCTCTTCAAGCGGCCGCCGACCGCGGTGGACGTTGCGCCGGACCAAACGTTGGCGACCAACGGCGAGCGCGCGTTGCTGCCCTTGTCGCGATTGTTCGATACTGGGGAGGAGCTGTCCTTCGAAGCGACCTCGGACCGCCCGGAGCTGGTGGTCGCCCGCATCGAGGACGGCAAGCTGGTGCTGGAGGCCAACGCCGATGGCACGGACGGAACCGCAACGGTGGTCGTCACGGCCCGGGATTGGGCAGGCCAAGCCGCTTCCGCAAGCCTAAGGGTGACGCTTGAGTTCGTGCCGCGCCCGTTTCTGCGCAACTGGCGGCTGCTGATTCCGGATCCTTGAGCCTGGCGCCGCGCCCACTCACAAGCGTCGATAGGCATAGACGCCCTTGACTTCGTCGTTGAAGAAGCGCCCCTTGGAGTCGGACGCGAGGAACTCGTTGAACACGGACTCCGCGACATCCGCGTAGACGTAGGCATTGCCGGATTCGACAAAGCGCACGAACAGCCGCCGGGTGTCCGGGTCGTAGCCCACGGAGTCGATGCTCGACGACTCCACGCGGACGAGCTTGGGCAAGGCGCTGGCCATCCGTGCGTCCCGTCGTCCTTCAGGCCAGCTCCAGGCAGCGCCTCATTCTTCCAAGTCGAAGACGACGAGCACGTCTCGCCCAACCGCCTCGCGGATCTGCGCCTCGCTGGGCGCTTGCCCGCGTTTCAGCACGATGCCGTGGTACGCCGCGTCGCTCGGGAACCTCCCCAGCATGCGCCGCAGCGCCTGCTCCTTGGCGGCTTCGTCGTCCGGCAGCGCTTGGGCGACGGCGCGAAGAGTGCGTCCCCGGATGTGCAGCTGCACGTCGGCCGGCTCGCGGAAGTTGTGCCACCAGCCGGTCTCGCGGCCGGTCAGGCAAGTTACCCGGCGCGCCTCCTCGCGCAGATAGCGAACCGGCGTCGATCGTCGTTGGCCGCTGCGCCTGCCGGTGAAGTGGATCACCAGGATGGTGCCGCTCGTCAGTCCGTGCAGCGGCGAATGCAGCAGCAGTTTCATCACCTGGTTCAGGAACGGAAAGAACGGCTCGGGTATGCGCATGGCTTCACCCCTTGAGGCTGGCGATCAGATCGGAAACCGAGGACTTGGCATCGCCGAACAACATGCGCGTGTTGGCGCCGAAGAACAGCGGATTGTCGACACCGGCGAAACCGGACGCCATCGAGCGTTTGAGCACGAACACCGTGCGCGCGTGATCGACGTTGATGATCGGCATGCCGTAGATGGGACTGTTTTCGTCGTTGCGCGCCGAGGGATTGACCACGTCGTTGGCGCCGATGACCACCGCCACGTCGATGCCGGCCATGCGCGGATTGACGTCTTCCATCTCCACCAGCAGGTCGTAGGGCACGTTGGCTTCGGCCAGCAGCACGTTCATGTGTCCGGGCATCCGCCCGGCCACGGGATGAATGGCGTAGGACACTTCCGTGCCGTTGGCTTCGAGCAGTTCGCCGAGCTCCTGCACCACGTGCTGCGCCTGCGCCACCGCCATGCCGTAGCCCGGCACGAAGGTGACGGCGCTGGCCGCTTCGAGGATCAAGCTGGCGTCGTCGGCGCTGATGGGCTTCACCTCGCCTTCCACCTTGGCGGCGGTCTTCACGGCGCCGAAGCCGCTGAACAGCACGTTCGCCAGGGAGCGGTTCATGGCCTTGCACATGATGTTGGTGAGAATGATGCCGGCGGCGCCCACCAGCGCACCGGAGACGATCAGCACGTTGTTGTTGATGGCGAAGCCGGCGGCGCAGGCGGCGAGCCCCGAGTAGCTGTTCAAGAGCGAAATCACCACCGGCATGTCGGCGCCGCCGATGGGCACCACGGCCAGCACCCCGAGCACGAAGGCGATGGCGAGAACGGCGACGAAGTAGGGCGAGTCCGGCGTCGGCGCCAGCACGAACATCGTGCCGCAGGCGACCAGGGCGACCAGCAGCGCGCCGTTGATGAACCGTTGTCCGGCGAAGACCAGCGCCGCGCCCGGCAGCACTTCCGCCAGCTTGCCCCAGGCGACCAGGCTGCCAGAGAAGGTGATGCCGCCGATCATCACGGAAAGGAACACCGTGGTCGCGGTGAAGGCGGACACCGTGGCGCTCGCGGACGCGGCGTCCGGAGCGAACAGCGCCGCCCAGCCCACCAGCAGGCTGGCGATTCCACCCGAACCGTTGAACAGCGCCACCATCTCCGGCATGGCCGTCATGGCGACCAGCCGCGAAGCGAGAACGCCCACCAGCGCGCCGGCGAGCACCGCGATGGCCAGCCAGTGCCAGTCCACGATGCCCTTGGAGAGCAGCGTGACGACGATGGCCAGCAACATGCCGATGGCCGAGAGCAGATTGCCGCGGCGCGCCGTCGCCGGCGAGCTCAGCATCTTCAAGCCGAGTACGAACAGTGCGGCGGCGGCGATGTAGGCCAGATTGACGGCGATTGGATTCATGGCTGGCCGCTGTTCGATTCCGCACCGCTGTCGCGCTTGCGGAACATGCCGAGCATCCGGTCGGTCACCAGATAGCCGCCGACGACGTTGACGGTGGCGAAGAACACCGCCGCCAAACCCAGCATGGCGGCCAGCCGGTCTCCGCCGCCTCCTGCAGCGAGCAGCGCGCCGACGATGGTGATGCCGGAAATCGCGTTGGCGCCGGACATCAAGGGCGTGTGCAGCGTGGCCGGCACCTTCGAGATCAGCTCGAAGCCCAGAAACGCGGACAGAACCAGAATGAAGGCGAGGTAGACGGGTATCAGTTCCATTGTGCTTCGTCTGCGGCCTTCGGCTAGGTGTTCATGATGCGTTCGTCGACGATTTCGCCATCCCGCGTCAACACGCAGCCGGCGACGATTTCGTCCTGCGGGTTCAGCTCGAAGCGCTTGGCTTCGGCGTTCCAGAACTCGTCCAGCAAGTGGGTGACGTTGGCGGAGTACATCTCGCTGGCGTTGCTGGCCACGAACGACGGCAGATTGGCCAGGCCGATCACTTTCGCGCCGCCCACCAGCGCCACTTCGTCCGCTACCGCGCCCTCGACGTTGCCGCCGGACTCCACGGCCATGTCGACGACGACGCTGCCCGGGCGCATGGCCTCCACCATGTCGCGGCTGACGATTCTGGGCGCCGGGCGGCCGAACACCTGCGCCGTGGTGATCACCACGTCCGCCCGCGCGATCACCTCGCGCATGCCCTGCTGCTGTCGCTCCAGCTGCTCGGCGCTGAGTTGTCGGGCGTAGCCTTGCGTCGTCTGTCCCGTTTCGCCCACGTCGATGACGACGAACTTCGCGCCCAGCGACTGCACCTGCTCGGCCACCACCGGGCGGGTGTCGAAGGCCTCCACCCGCGCGCCAAGCCGCTTCGCCGTGGCGATGGCCTGCAAGCCGGCCACGCCGGCGCCGATGACGAACACCCGCGCCGGCGCAATGGTGCCGGCCGGCGTCATCATCATCGGGAAGATGCGCGGACAGTGCGAGGCGGCCAGAATGGCGGCGACGTAGCCGGCAAGGTTGGCTTGCGAAGAGAGCGCGTCCATCTTCTGCGCCTTGGTGGAGCGGGGCACCATCTCCATGCACACCGTGGTGACGCCGCGCCCGGCCAGCTTCTCGATCAGCGGCTTGTTGTTGAAGGGATCGAGAAAGCTCACATGCATCGCCGCCTCGGGCAGGATTTCGACATCCTCGAGGGCCGGCTGGCGCACCCGCAGCACCACTTCGGAAGAGACGATGGCGGAAGCGATGTCGGAGACGACATCGGCGCCGGCTTCGGCGTAGTCGTCGTCGACGACGCCGGCGGCAAGCCCCAAGCCGGCCTCGACCATGACGTCGAAACCCAGCGCGACCAGTTTCTTGACGCTGCCCGGAACCAGCGCGGCGCGCGACTCGCCGGGCCATGTCTCCCTTGGCACGGCGATACGCATCTCGGGACATACCGTTAGCTTGCCTTGGCGGCGAAGCATAGTCGAAAGCGCCCGCGGTTGCACCGCGGGGGCGCGCCCTTCGTGGAACGCCCGCCGGTCGCCGTCGGCGCGTCAACCGGCGCACAGCTCTTCGCGGTCGAACTCTCTGCCGGCAGACGGACGGCCGACCGCCCAATGCCGCCTACGATGCGCTGGCGAGGAGCTTCTCGATGCGAGCTACGCAGTCTTCCTCGAGCCGCCACGCCTGCTCGACGAAGCCGCGCTTGTCGCTGGCCGCCGCGCCCTTGTCGGAGGCGCGATACAGCAGCTTGGCAGTGGAGCGGTAGCCGATGGCCAGCTGGCGCGCTTCCTCCTGGTCGATGGGGCCGGGGAACTCGGCTGCCGCGAGCGCTTGGAAGTAGTCGCCGGCGTGTTCCCGGCACTCCGCCCAGACGACGCCGTTCCACCAGTTGCCGTGCTCCCCCGCGAAGCCGGCGTCGATGCCGGCGAGCCAGTTGGCGTAGCCGTCCGGGCCCATGCCGTAGCCTGCCATGGCGAAGCGCCGGGGCCGTCGCCAGACGTCGACCGCGAACGCCAGCGCGGCGAACACCGCCTTCGAGGACGAACCTGCTCCATCGCAAGGGGCGAATCTGAAGAAGGTCAAGGGCGGCCCCTGGGCGTACTCTCGCCAGCTGCCGAAGCTCAAGCGGGCCGGCGTGGTGGGCACCTCGGCGCCCCAGGGTTGCGCCATCGAAAAGCCGCTGCCGTCGCGGCCGAGCAGCAGCTGGTTGTCCAAGTGCAGCAGCGAACAGACGGCGCCGTCGTCGAGCGCGGCGCAAACGCGGGCCTCCAGCTGCGCCTTCTGCTCGGCGGCGTCCGAAGGCAGCGCCGTTCCGAGTTCCTCCATCGCGAGGCCCAGATTGGCCAGCAGTTCGAAGAAGCCCGCGTAGTTCCAGCAGTAGGGGCCGCTCGGACACAGCTCTCCGTGGACGTTGATGACGAAGGCATGGCCGGACAGCGTGAACGCCTCGGCCGACGTCCGCCGAATGCCAAAGCGGTCGAGGGCGCCCTTGACGACGCCCATCAGGGACACGTCGTAGGCCGGCTGCTGCAACGTCGTCGTGTCTTGCATGGCCAATCGCTTCGCGTCTTTGCCCTAAACTTAGCACACGGCAGGCGCGGTGCCTGCACGAGGCGAGGGGATCTTGGCCGACGCGACGCCCCAGACGAACGACTCGAACCCGGCCGGCGCCTCCAGCCGCTGGCTGACGCTGGCGAACGGGATCACGCTGGCGCGCCTGGCGTGCGCCCCGCTGTCGCTGGTCGCGATCTTCGCCGGATACTGGCTGCTCGCGGCTGGCCTTTTCGTCTTCGCCGTGGCGAGCGACATGCTCGATGGCTTCGTGGCGCGGCGTCGGGGCACGGCTTCGGCGCTGGGCGGCCTGCTCGATCACACCGCCGATGCGCTCTACGTCGCCGTCACGCTGTGGTCGATTGCCTACGTGGAGGCGCAAGCTGGCGAGGACCTCGTGCCGGGCATCCTGCCGCTGTTCATCGTCCTCGCCTTCCTGCAGTACGTGCTGGACTCGAAGTCGCTGGCCGGGAAGCCTTTGCGCGGCAGCTGGCTGGGGCGCTGCAACGGCATCGCCTACTTCGTTTTCGCGGGGGTGGTCGTCGGGCGCCACGCCCTGGGCCTCGACTGGCTGCCGGAGGAGCTGGTGCATTGGCTTGGGCTCGCCATCGTGGTTTCCACGCTGGCTTCCATGCTCAGCCGCGTCAGCACGTTCGCCCGGCAAAGAAGCGGTTGAAGGAATGCGGCCGCGGCGCATGGGTGCCGTCCGCCGGCCGTGCTAATCTCAAGCTGAACGTCACGAGAACAGGAGAGGCAAGTGGCCACGCTGCCCGCAGACTACAAGGAGCGCGTCTACGCTGGCGTGCTTGGCAAGCTGATCGGCGTCTACCTAGGCCGTCCGTTCGAGGGCTGGTCGAACGAAGCCATCGAAAAGCGCCTCGGCGAAGTCGACTACTACGTCCACGACCAGCTGGACGTGCCGCTGATCGTCACCGACGACGACATCAGCGGCACGTTCACCTTCATCCGCGCCCTCGAAGACTACGACTGCGATCCGCAGCTGACGCCACGGCAGATCGGCCAGACGTGGCTGAACTACCTCATCGAGAACCGCACCATCCTGTGGTGGGGCGGCCTCGGCAACTCCACCGAACACACCGCCTTCATGCGCTTGGCCTCCGGCGTCGAAGCGCCGGCGAGCGGCTCCATCGCCATGAACGGCAAGGTGGTGGCGGAACAGATCGGCGCGCAGATCTTCATCGACGGCTGGGCGATGGTGTCGCCGGGCGATCCCGAACAAGCCGCGGACCTCGCCCGCCGAGCGGCCAGCGTCTCCCACGACGGCGAAGCGATCTACGGCGCCCAGGTGCTGGCGGCGATGGAAGCCGCGGCGTTCGTCGAGCCCGACACCGGCAAGCTGCTGGACACCGGCGTGGCGCAGATTCCCGGCGACAGCGTCCTGTATCGAATGATCGGCGACATCCGCGACTGGCATGCCAAGCACGGCGACGACTGGCGCGCGACGTTCCGCGAGATCAAGGCCAACTACGGCTACGACAAGTACGGCGGCAACTGCCACATGGTGCCCAACCACGGCCTGATCGTGCATGCGCTGCTGCACGGCGAGGACGACTTCCAGAAGGCGCTGATGATCGTCAACACCTCCGGCTGGGACACCGACTGCAACTCCGGCAATCTCGGCTGTCTGCTGGGCATTCAGCTGGGCCTCGACGGGATCGACGCCGGCCCCGACTGGCGCGGCCCGGTGTCGGACATCTGCTATCTGCCAAGCGCCGACGCCGGCGGCGGCGTCAGCGACGCCGTGGCGCAGGCGGACCGGATCATCCGCATCGGCCACTCGCTGGCTGGCGCCACGTTCGCCGCGCCCAAGAACGGCGCCCGCTACCACTTCTCGCAACCGGGTTCGGTGCAGGGCTTCACCGGCCACGAGTGCGTGGTGAAGAACCGCATCGGCGTCAGCGGCGAACGCTGCCTGGCCATGCACTTCGACCGCATCGAACCCGGCAGCGGCGCCCGGGCCACCACCGGCACGTTCGTGGACTCGCTGGACACGGCGCGCTATTTCGAGCGCCGCGGCTACGGCTTGATGGCAAGCCCGGCGCTGTCGCCCGGACAGACGGTCGTCGCCGCCGTGGAGCTGGCCAAGGACGCCGACGAGCCAGTGGAGGTTTCCGTCTGCATTCGCGTCTTCAACCCCGACGACCAGTTGCAGACGCTGCGCAACGCGGCCATCCAGCTGGAAGCGGGCGCCCGCGAAACGCTGTCCTGGACCGTGCCCGATCTCGGCGGCTATCCCATCGCCGCAGTGGGGGTGGAAGTGGTCTCGGCGCCGGCTGGCGGCACGCTCTACCTCGACCACCTGGACTGGCACGGGGCGCCGTCGGCAACCCTCACCCGGGTTGGCGGCAGCATGTGGTCCCGGGCCTGGGTGAACGGCGTGGACCAGTACTGGCCGCGCTATCCAGAGTCGTTTCGCCTGGTCCACAACCGCGGCACCGGTCTGCTGCTGCACGGCGCCCGGGATTGGCAGGACTACCGCGCCGGTGCGGACGTCACCCCGCATCTGGTGCGCCGCGCCGGCATCGCCGCCCGGGTGCAGGGCATGAAGCGCTACTACGCCCTGGTGCTGGCGAACACCGGCAAGGCGCAGCTGGTTCGAGAACTCGACGGCACCACCGTGCTGGCCGAGACCGACCACCCGTTCGAGCTGTACCGCACCTACCGGATGGAACTGGCGGTGTCGGACGCCAGGCTGGTCGGCAGCATCGACGGCGAGGAAGTGCTCAGCGCCGAAGACTCGGCCCTCGCCACGGGCGGCATTGCGCTGCTGGTGGACGAAGGCCGCACCGCCACGCAAGCGGTGACGGTGGCGCCGGTCTAGTGCATTTCGAAGGCGCCCGCGACGTTCAGCGCCACGCCGCTGACGTTGCGGGCGGACGCCAGATACACCGCGGCTTCGCCCATGTCTTCGACCGTCTGCGCACGGCCGAGGGGAATCAGCTCGCGCATGCGATCGTGGAACTCGGCATCGCCACGATTGGCCATCAGGTGGTCGTGCCACATGGCGGTGCCGACCATGCCGGGGCACAGCGCGTTGACGCGAATGCCGTCCGCCGCCAGCTCCAACGCCAGGGACTGGGTAATGCCCACCACGGCGAACTTCGAGCCGCAGTAGGCGGACATGCGCGCGGCGCCGCGCTTGCCGGCGATGGATGCGGTGTTGACGATGGCGGCGTCCGTCGAGGCGCGCAGGGCGCCGAGGGCCGCTCGAGTCATCAGGAACACTCCCTTCACGTTGACCGCGAACACGGCGTCCCACTTCGCTTCGTCGAACTCGTCGACCGCGCCGCTGTCCACCACCCCGGCGTTGTTCACCAGCACGTCCAAGCCGCCGAAGGCGTCCAGAGTCGCCTGCACCGCGGCGGCGCAGGACTCTCGGTCCGTCACGTCAAGCGCCGTGCTGCGGATGTCGCCGAACTCCGACAAGCTGTCCACCGCCTCGGCCATGTCGGCGCTGGAACCGAGCTGGTAGCGCCACTCCCCGCCAGCCGCCAAGTCCGCGATCACGACGTTGCAGCCGGCTTGCAGAAAGCTCTTGGCGATGCCCCTTCCGATGCCCCGCCCGCCGCCGGTGACGAGAACCGTTCGCTTGCTCATGAATACCCTCCTAAGTCGAAGGCTAGCGAGGCCGAACCTCTGCGCCGCAACCTCGCTAGCGAATGCGTCGCGTTAGTTTAGTTGCAAGTCCGTCCAGTCAGTCCAATGCCGTCCACGACAGGCGGCCGCTTGCGTCCCGAGGGTCGCCGCTTCGCACCCGGGCGTAGGTGGTCTGCAAGGTCGCCGCGGCGTTTGCGCCAAAGCCGCGTGCCGTTACGCGGAATACGTCGATGGTTGCCGGCGGCAACGGCTGGCTTGGGTTGCCGGTGTCGACGTAGGAGGCGAGCCACTCGAACACCGCTCGCGGCGGCGCCCGGGCGCCGGCAGGGGCTTCGCCGAAGGGCAGGCTGCCGTCGCTCCGCCAGATGCCCGGGTCTCGCCACGGTTCTTCTTCATGGTAGGCGGCGTCCCGATGGAAGCCAGCGCCGTTGGCGGCGAACAGCGTTGCCGGATCGCTCGCGTTGGCGAACAACCATCGCTCGGCTTGATCGAGCGCCGATTCGGCAGCGTGGAAGGCGACGGCTGCGTCTTGCTGATTGCGCGCCATGCGCGACTCCAACAGCGCCGTCTGGGCGGCGCCCATGGCGCCGATGCCCAGCGCCAGCAGCAGCGCCAGGCTGGCGAACAGCACGATTCCCCGAGATCGACTGGGTTGCCCGAGGTGCATGGAGCGCTGCTATTGGTTCCGCCTTGCCACCGTGCGCGAGAACGTCTGGCGAAGAACCCCGTGCGACGAATCGGCGGCGCTGGCGCCGGATACCTGTACCGAGATGTGCAGGGAGCGCACCGCGCTGGCGCCGATCTCGTGCGCGGCGACGTAGCGCTCGGGTGCCCGGGTCGCGTCGTCGGGAGCGCTGTCGATGCCGTACAGCAGTTGCAGGTCGTCGATGCCCGGCACCAGTTCGGCGGGCGCGGCGGCGGAGATCTTGCGCCACAGCGACCACGCCAGCCCGCCGCGATGGTCGCGGCCGGCGCTGCGGGCGACGAAGTAGATTTCCGTGCTGACCAGCCCCACCGTCGCGCCTTCCGGCGATGTCGGCCCGCCAAAGGGAAGACCGGCCGCCGACAGCGAGACCCCAGCGCGATTGCCGAACGTGCCGCCGCCGCTGGCCCGCGCCAGCGTTGCGACGGCGCCGCCGGCCCGCGAGGTGACGCGGAACAGCGCCGCTTGGCCGCAGGCCGACAGCACGGCGAAGGAGTCCTTGCGCAGGCTGGCGTCGCCGTCGGCCACCTGCAGCGCGTCGGTGTTCTTGGCCAGCGGCGCGGCGAGCCGGGCGCCCCGCCGAATGCGCCGAAACACTACGACGTCGCTGCCTTGGCGCAAACGCCTGGGGTCGATGCGGTTGCGCGCCTTGAATCCCGCTCTGCCGCCCCGCTTGGTCGGCAGCGCCGAAAGGCTTGGCTGCCAGCCGTTCGCATCGCCGTCGAAGGCCGCGATGGGCGTCGCCACGTTGAACTCTGGAAGCTGCTGCCAGTCGCCGTTCAGGCCGTTGACGGGGATGCCGACGGCACCGCAGCCCAGATAGCCGGCGTGGCGCGCCGAACGAGCGAGAAACTCCAGCGCGTGACGGGCCGACTCCTGCATGCGCGCCTGGCCAGCGAGGGCGGCATGGCTGCCGCTGAGCGATACGAACAGCCGCACCACCGCGGCCAAGAGGGCAGCGCCGAGGGCCGCCGCCAGCATCAGTTCCAGCAGCGTAAATCCATGCGAGCGCCGCCTGGCCACCGCGCGGCTGCGATCGTCGGGCGCGCGGCGCATGCTCGGCAGCGTCCCCGTCATCGGTGTCCGCTTACCGAGACGCTTGCCGAAACCGCACCACGCCAGCTGACGGTGACCGTCGCCAGACCACCGGCGAACACGATGCCGCCATCCCCCGCCGGCAAGCCGGGCTGCCGGTCCGTCGGCGCCAGCGCGCCGGCCTGACGCGCGCCTTGGCAGGGGGCCGCGTCGTGCCAGCTGCCCAGGGAACACTTCCAGGCGGCGATGTCGAAACTGGCCAGCTGCGCCGGTGCGCAGGATGCGGCCAGGCAGTCGACGAAAACTGGCGGCGGGTCGCCTTCCGCGATGGCGGCGTAGACCGCATCCGGGTTGGCGCGCATGCGTTCGATCATGTCGTCCGCCAACATCGTGGCAATGCTGCGTTCAAGGGCGGAGCGGTTGGTCTGGCCGTTCAGCAGTTCCAGCTTGGCGACGCCCAACGCGGCAACGCCGACGACCAGCACGGCCGCCAGCACCTCCATCAGCGAGTTGCCCCGGCACCGCCTCGTGGCCCGGGGGCGAACGCGCATCGCATCGACAAGCAGTGCGTCTACAGCCACGTTCGTTCGTCCTCGTCTTCGAAGTCGCCGTCGTTGTTGCGATCCCACAGCCGCTGGCCATCGCTGCGCAGCTCCAGGGCGCCGTCTTCGGCAACCCGATTGGCCGAGCTGGCGGCGCTGGCGCGCAGCACGAAAGAGCCGCTGTCGGCGGCCTCCACCACGACGCGGTACAACTCCGCTTCGACGATGCAGATGTTCGCCGTCACTTCGCCGGTGTCGGCGTCGCCGATGCCGTCGCCGTCGGCATCGACGGCGCCGGCGTAGCTCATAGTGGCATTGGCATGTCGTTCCATGCCCGCCGCGCAGCGCATCAGCTCGGCCTGGGCGTTGGTGCGGTGGGCGCGAACCGCGTAGCCGTTGTAGACCGGCAGCGCCACCGCGGCGACGATGGCAAGCACCGCCATCGCCACCATCAGTTCGATCAGCGACAGACCGCCGTGGCGCTGCGCCGCCTGGTGCATTTCCGCGTCTCGCATGTCCTGCGCCGTTTCCTGCGTCGTTGCCAAAAGGCCATGATGCTTGCCCGGAACGCGGGGCGACTAGCGACATCGCCCCGACAGAACCTAATCCATGCAAGGCAATCGGCGCGCGAAATCGCCGCTACAGCCTACGCTACGCTACGACGAGGCAGCCTTCTTGCGCTTGGACTCCCGCAAGACGAGGCCGATCCAGACCGCCGCGCCGACGGTGATGGCGCTGTCGGCGACGTTGAACACCGGAAAGTTGAACCAGCCGTAGTGGACATGGACGAAGTCCACCACGCAGCCGTGCAGCAGGCGGTCGACGAGGTTGCCAAGCGCTCCGCCGAGGATCAGCCCGTAGGCCGCGCCTTCGACGCCTCCCCGGCAGCGCCAGATCTCGTAGGCCAGATACGCCGAGACCAGCGCGGCAAGAACCGCGAACCCGGCGCTGAAGCCCTGAAAAAGGCTGAAGGCGACGCCGGTGTTGCAGGTGCGCGTCCAGGCCAGAAAGGGCAGCGCCGGCACCGATTCGCCAAACGCCAGAAGCTCCAGGACAACCCACTTGGTGGCTTGGTCCAGCACCACCACCAAGGCCGCCAGCGCGTACCAGCGGATCATCGGCGGCCGTTGGCGAAGAAGGCGCGGGTCTTCTCGATGTCCTGGTCGATCTCCGTCTTCATCGCCTGCAGCGACGGAAACCAGCGCTCTTCGCGGATCTTCCACTGCAAGGTGACGGTCAGCAGCCGCCCGTAGAGGTCCGCGTCGAAGTCCAGCACATGCACTTCCAGGAGCGGCTCCTTGCCCGCCACGGTGGGGCGAATGCCGATGCTCGCCGCGCCCAGGCGGGGCTCGCCGAGACCATCGACGGTGGCCGCGAAGACGCCCTCCAAGGCCGCCCGGTAGCGCTGCAAGCGGATGTTCGCCGTGGGCACGCCGATGGTGCGGCCGATGCGACGACCGTAGACCACCCTGCCCATCATGAAATACGGTCGCCCGAGCAGCTTCTCGGCCAGCGCGAAGTCGCCGTCGCGCAGCGCCTCGCGGATGCGCGTGCTGCTCACCCGTTCGTGATCGAAGGTGAGCGTTCCCATGTGGCTGACGCCGAAGCCGAAGCGATCGCCGGCGTCCTTCAGCATGGCGTAGTCGCCTTCGCGGTCCTTGCCGAACTGGAAGTCGTCGCCGACCACCAGATAGCGCACCCCCAGCAGCTGGACGAGAAAGCGCTCGACTACCTCGGCGGCGGGAATCAGCCGGGTGCGTTCGTTGAATGGAATGCACAGCACGCGGTCGATGCCGGTGTGCCGCAGCAGGTGGATCTTCTCCCGGAAGCGGGTAAGCCGGGCCGGCGCCGGGGTGCGCTGGTCGCCGCGGCTGACGAAGTACTCCCGTGGCTGCGGCTCGAAGGTCACCAGCAAGCTCGGCGCTGCCAGTTCCTCGCTTTTGGCGACCAGGTGCGCCAGCAGCATCTGGTGGCCGTGATGGATGCCGTCGAAGGTGCCGATGGTGGCGACGCATCCCGCGTGGCGCGGACGAATGTTGTGCAGCCCACGGATGATCTCCATGCCGCGAAGTGTGCGGAACCCGACTACCGGCGGCAAGTGCCTTGCGTGAACGCTCGCATGGAGGTCATGGAGTTTGGACGGTTTGGGCTGGGCTGGCGTCAAAGCCGGTGATGACATACGGTTGACGTCATGCAAGGGCGCGGCGCAAGACTGCAAGCGACTTCAAGCAGACCTTCGCGCGATGGAGGCGGCGGGGCGTGAACTTCGAGTTGACGAGCGAGCAGCAGCTGGTGGCGGACACCGTGCGCGACTTCGTCGAGCGCGAACTGTATCCGCTCGAGGACGACGTCGAACGCACTGGCCAGGTGCCCGCGGCAGTCGGCGAAGCCATCAAGCGCAAGGTGATCGAGCTTGGCTTCTACGCGCCGAATCTACCTGAAGAAGTGGGCGGCGGCGGGCTGGACCACCTCACCTTCACGCTGCTGGAACGCGAACTGGGCCGCGCCGCCATGGCGCTGACGGTGTTCTGGGGGCGCCCTTCCGGCATCCTGCTGGCCTGCAACGAGGAACAGCGCCAGCGCTATCTGCTGCCGGCGGCACGGGGCGAACGCATGGACGCCTTGGCGATGACGGAACCCAACGCCGGTTCGGACGTGCGCGGCATGCAGTGCTTCGCCCGCCAAGAGGGCGAAGACTGGATCGTCAACGGCAGCAAGCACTTCATCTCCCACGCCGACATCGCCGATTTCGTCGTCGTCTTCGTCGCCACCGGCGAGGAACGCACGGCGCGCGGCGCCAAGAAGCTCATCACCTGCTTTCTGGTCGATCGGGACACGCCCGGTTTCGAGATTCGCCACGGCTACGATTCGGTTTCCCACCGCGGCTACCACAACTGCGTGCTCGCGTTCGAGGACTGCCGGCTGCCTACGGCGCAGATTCTCGGTGCGCCCCACCGCGGCTTCGACCTCGCCAACGAGTGGCTGTACGGCACCCGGCTCAGCGTCGCCGCCATGTGCGTGGGACGCGCTCGCCGGGCGTTCGACCTCGCCGTTGGCCATGCGGCCGGCAGAGAGCAGTTCGGCCAGCCCATCGGCAAGTTCCAGGGCGTGTCGTTCCAGCTCGCCGACATGGTCACCGAAATCGACGCCGCCGAATGGCTGACGCTGGCCGCGGCGTGGCGCTTGGACCGGGGGCTTTCCGCCAATCGCGAGATCGCATCGGCCAAGCTCTACGCTTCCGAGATGCTGGCGCGCGTCACCGACCAGGCCGTGCAGATCCACGGCGGCATGGGCTTGATGAGCGATCTTCCGCTGGCGCGTTTCTGGCGCGATGCGCGGGTGGAGCGCATTTGGGACGGCACTTCGGAAATCCAGCGCCACATCATCAGCCGCGAACTGCTGCGCCCGCTGGAGGCGTCGTCGGGCCGCCCATGACCAGCCCCATCGAAACCCGCAGCGACGGCGGCGTACTGGAAGTGACGCTGAACCGCTCCAAGGCCAACGCCATCGACCTGGCCACCAGCCGGGCGATGGGCGAAGTGTTCAAGGCGTTCCGCGACGATCCGCGCCTGCGCGTCGCCATCGTCACCGGCCGGGGCAGATTCTTCTGCGCCGGCTGGGACCTCAAAGCCGCCGCCGAGGGCGACGCCGTGGATGGAAACTACGGCGTTGGCGGCTTCGGCGGCATGCAGGAACTGCCCGGCCTCGACAAACCGCTGATCGCCGCCGTCAATGGCATGGCGGTGGGCGGCGGCTGGGAACTGGCGCTCTCCTGCGACTTGATACTCGCCTCGTCGGAGGCGTCTTTCGCGCTGCCGGAAATACGCGCTGGCACGCTGGCCGACGCGGCCGCCATCAAGCTGCCGAAGCGCATTCCCTACCACGTGGCGATGGAACTGCTGCTCACCGGCCGCTGGATGGATGCCGCGGAAGCCCAGCGCTGGGGCGTGGTCAACGAAGTCGTGGAGGCAGCGCAGCTGCTGTCACGGGCGTGGGAGGTCGCGGCAGCCTTGGCCAGCGGGCCGCCGCTGGTGTTCGCGGCCATCAAGGAAGTCGTGCGGGAAGCCGAAGCCATGCGGGCGCAGGACGCCTTGAGCCGGGTCGGCAAACGCCAGTTCGGCACCGTCGATCGCCTGTACGACAGCGAAGATCAGCACGAAGGCGCCCAAGCGTTCGCAGAGAAGCGCCAACCAGTCTGGAAAGGACGGTAGCGCTTCCCAAATCAGCCCAAGGTGGCGCAGGAGCCGCACGAACAGCGACCAGATGCGGGCGGTGGTGGCGTCGAACGACCGGAGCGACGACGGCTCGGTGGTGGTGAACGCGGTCGAGGCGCGAGTCCGCGCCCGCCCGGCGCCGCGATGCGCTCCGGCATCCCCTCGGACGCCGCGCCCGCGAACACCGCCGGCGCGTCCGCCGCCGAGGCGGCCAGCGCCAGCAGCGCCGCCGAGGCGAGCGCCATGCCCGCCAGCGCCCCGCGCCGATGCGCGCACCCCGGCATCAGCCGCCGCTCTTCGGCAGCGCGCACTGCCGCACCGTGCCGTTGTCGCTGCGGCGCTCCCGCCGCCACTCCGTCCCGGCGTCGTCCTTCGCCGCCACGCCGTAGTCGTCCGTCGTCACCGCTGCATCCTTCGTGCCGGCAGCAACAAGGTCCGCGTCGCCGCTGCGCCGTCCTGTCGTCGCGGTTGCAGCCGCCGTAGCGGAGCCGGTTTCGGCGTCGCCAGCGGGAGCGTCGGCCCCGTCTCACGGCCCGTCCTCCGCCAGCAGCGACAGGCGCCAGCCGCGCAGGAAGGGGCGCCCGTCCGCCGCATGCACGGCGGCGGCGAACGTCCGCGTCGCGGTGCGGCCGTCGGCGGCGGTGGCGGTGATCGTCACCGCCGCCTCGCCTTCGCGGCGCGGCGTCACGACCAGCGCGCCGCCCTCCACCGCCGCCCCGGCGACCGCCGGGTCGCTGGACGACGCCGCGTAGGACGTGCCGGCCATGGGGAACTCCAGGAAGACGTTCTCCAGCGCGACGCGCCAGCGGTCGTCCGTCGACAGCCGGCCGTCCGGCACGCCGTTCAGAACCAGCGGCCCGTCCACCTCGACGTGCAGGCCGGTCAGGCAGTCGTCCTCGAAGGCGGGGAGACGGGTGTCCTCGCCGCATCCCTCCGGGGCGAGGTCGGCGAACAGCTCGGCGGCGACGGCGACCGGGCCGGCGCCGTCCGGCGCCACGTCCCAGGCGCGGCTGCGGGTTCCGCCGGAGGCCACGGGCGCGTCCGCCCGCGAGCGCGACCCGTCCAGCCGGCCGCCGGAGGCGGAGAGGCGGAAGTCCAGCGCCACGGGCGCCCCCTGCGGCACGTGCACCGCCACGCGGGACGCGAACCCGCGGCCCTGGTCCGAACCCGGAGCGCGCCTCGGCCCGGCCCTCAGGACGAAGGGCGCGCCCGGATTGCCGTGCAGGGAGAGCCGGCCGACGCCGGCGCCGGCGAAGAAGCGCTCCGGCAGGGCGCCCAGCCGGTTGTGCGCCAGTTCCAGCGTGCGCAGCCCGGGCAGCGCGCGCAGCAGGTTCGGCGGCAGCGCCGACAGCCGGTTGCGGCTCAGGTCCAGATGCCGCAGGGAGTCCAGCCCGCCGAACGCGCCGGGCTCGAGCGCGGCGAGGGCGTTGCGGCCCAGCGACAGGCGGACGAGTCTCGACAGGCCGCGGAAGACGCCCGGCTCCAGACGGGACAGGCCGTTGCCGGACAGCCCGAGGCCGACCAGGTTCGGCACGTCGTCGAACACGCCCGGCTCCAGCGCGCCCAGGCCGCCGCCTCCCAGTTCCATCTCGGCCACTTGCGCGAGGTCCCGGAACGCGCCCGGGCGCAGCTCCGAGAAGCGCGCCCGCAGCAGGCGCAGGCTGCGCAGCCCGTCGAACGCGCCGGGCCCGGCCGCGACGCGCCCGGAGCGGAGCCGCAGCTCGGCCAGGCCGCCGAGGCCGTGGAACGTGTCCGCCGCCAGCCCGCCGTCCGCCACCGTCGCCTCGAGACGCCGCAGACCCGAGAGGCCGTCGAAGTCCCCGGGCGACGGCGGCGCCCCGACCTCCAGCGCCGCCAGCGCCGCCAGGTCCTCCGCCGTCACCTCGCCGCACTCCCTGCCCGCGGCCGCGGCGATGGCGTCGCGCGCCGCCGCGCTGCGCTCGCACACCGGCTTGACCGCGCACGCCCCCTCCGCGTCGACCGCGAACGTCCGCGCCGCCGTCCGCCCGTCCGCCGCCGTCGCGGTCACCGTCACCGTCGCGGCGCCGGCCTTCAGCGCCCGCACCGCCAGCGTGCCGCCGCCGACGTAGGCGTCCACCGTCGCCGGATCGCTCGACCGCGCCGCGTAGGCAGGCTCCTCGCCGGCGAACTCCAGGAACACGTCGGCGAGGCCGATGCGCTGCGGAAAGTCGCACGCCGCCAGGCTGCGGTCCGGAATGGCGTTCAGAACCAGAGGCGCGCCGGCCGCCAGCCGCAGGCCGGTGTAGCAGAGCGGCGTCGAGCGGACGTTCCGCGGCTGGTTGACCGTCCACTGCCACAGGTCGGCCGTGTGGCACTCGCCCGGGGCCGGAACCTCCGGCAGGCCCGAGACGCCGACGACCAGCGGCTCGTCCGCCGACGGTTGCAGGGGGACCAACCTGCTCAGTCGCTGACCCTGGTAGATCCAGCCCGAGTGCGCGACGCCCCCGACCGACAGCGTCATCCGCATGTCGAACGGCGCGCCGTCGTCGAACCGGACCCCCGCGTTGGACCCGACGCGGACCGGGCGCGCGACCGCCGCGAACGGCGCGCCCGGGTTGTCGTGCAGCGTCACGAACACCCGCTTGATATGGTCGTAATGCACATTGGCTCCGCACAGGCCGAAGAGGAGGGGGTTCGCGTTCCAGTTGTTGCGCTGGCCTCCTACGAAAATGCCCTTGGGCAGCGCGGCCAGCCGGTTGCCCTCCAGCCGAAGATCCCGGACGCACCAGGGGACCGCGCCTTCGGGCAGATGCTCCAGGCGGTTGTTCGACAGATCGAGGACACCCGTTTTGGGAAGGTCGGCGAACAGGCCGGCCGGGAGCGTTTCCAGGCGGTTGTTCGACAGGTCGACCACGCCGAGCCTGTGAATGTTCGACAGCTCGACCAAGGTGAGCCCGCGAATTCCCCGGAACGCATGCGCGTCCAGCGACTCCAGCCGGTTGTCGGACAGGTCGATGCGGTTGACGGCCAGCCCGTCGAACGCGTCCGGCCCCACCTCGGCGAGGCCGTTGTCGCGCAAGTCCAGAGCGCGCGCTTCGAGCCCGTTGAACACGCCGGGCCGCAAGGTGTCGAGGCCGGCGCGCCGCAACCCCACCAGAGTGCGCGCCTTCACGCCGTCGAAGGCGCCCGGCCGCAGCGCGCCGAAGTCGTTCTCGGTCTCCGACCGGGGGCGCGGGTATTCGGGGCCGAGCCGATAGTTGCCCAGCCACAGCCAGTACAGGGAGTCCAGCCCGTCGAACACGCCGGGCTCGAGCGTGGCGAGCGCGTTCTGGCCCACCGACAGGGTGTAGAGTCCGGACAGGCCCCGGAAGACGCCCGGCTCCAGGAGGGACAGGTCGTTGTCCCCCAAGCCGAGGTGGAGCAGGTTCGGCACGTCGTCGAATACGCCCGGCCGCAATTCGGAGAGCCCGTTGCCGTCCAGGCTCAAGATTTCCAGGCCGGACAGGCCCCGGAACGCTCCGACGGGCACGGAACGAAGGTTGTTGCTGTCCAGATACAGCTCGCTCATGGCGCTGTTCACGCCGTCGAACACGCCCGGCTCGAGTGCGCTCAGACGGCCTCCGTAGAGCCGCAGCGAGTCCACGCGCGAGAGTCCCTGGAACGCGCCCGGGCGCAGCTCGGAGAAGCGCGCCCACAGCGCCAGCAGATTGTCCAGCCCGTCGAACGCGCCGGGCCCCGCCGCGAGGAGCCCGCGGTGGAACTGCAGTTCGACCAGGCTGCCGAGGCCGTCGAACGTGCCCGCGGCCAGCTCGCCGTCCTCCACCGCCGCTTCGAGACGCCCCAGGCCCGAGAGGCCGTCGAAGTCCCCCGGCGCCGGCAGAGGCCCGATCTCCCAGCATGTGTTGCTCTCCACCCCCTGCTGGCGCCACCTCGGCGGGTCGCACTCCCACAGACCGGGTTCCGCCGGCGGCGGCAGAGCCCCGATCAGCAGCCTTGCCACCGCCGCCAGATCCTCCGCGGTCACCTCGCCGCACTCCTTGCCCGCGGCAGCCGCGATGGCGTCGCGCACCGTCGCTGTCCGCTCGCACACCGGCTTGATCGCCCGTCCGCCGGGCTGCCACGCCACGTGCATCTCCCCTGCGACCGCCAGCGCCGCCTCCCGGCCCCAGCCGGCGTTCGCCGACACCCGGTACTCCACCCGCCCGTCGCCCGCGCCGCTGCCCCCGGCCGTCACCTCGATGAAGCCGTCCGCGGCGCGCGCCCGCCACGCGCAGCCAGCCGGCGCCTGCACCTCCAGCGCGTACGTCCCCCCGCCCGCCGCGACCTCGGCGTCCGCCGGCGACAGCCGGTAGCGGCACGCCCCCGCGCTCTCCCGGACGCCGGCGAGCTCGCGCCGCAGCTCGTTCAGGTGCCGCGCCGCGTCCGCCGGCCCGTCGACGCTCACCGACGGCTCGTCGCCGAACACCCCCAGGCGGCGCCCTTCGTGGAAGTGGTTCGGATTGCTGAAGCGGGGCAGGAGGCCGGGGCGCGCCATGATGGTGCCGAAGCGGTTCCGCCCCGCATACCCCGTGTAGCCGTGGCTGTACGGAAAGGGGCGGTTGGCCAGGGAGTCCTCGCGTTCGTGGTTGAGCCCCATGAGGTGCCCCAGTTCGTGCGCGAACACACGGCCGGTGCGGGCCAGCGACCTGCCGCCCAGCCCCGCCGTGGCGACCGTGCCCGCCAGGCCCCAGTCGTTGGAGACCTGCATCAGCACGTAGTCCGCCGCATAGGCGTCGGCAAGCTTGTGCGCCTCGTCCAGATGGCCGTCCTCCGGGTCCCGCAGGCGGCGGATGTCGGCATACAGCCCGGCCTCTCGATACCCCGTGGCCTCCACCGCCGCGACCAGGCGGATGCGCAGCGCGACGTCCGAAAGGGCGTAGGCGTTGTTCGTCCACGCCACGTTGTGGTCGATCTTCGCCAGCGTCGCGCGGTGGCCGCCGGACTCCCGGCGCGCGTCCGGGGTGTACAGCACCAGCACGTCGATCACCGAGCCGTCGTCCCCGCCCTCGGCGGCGCGCTCCGCCGGAGCGCCATCGACCGCGCCGAGGCAGAACTCCCCGCCCCGCCCGGCCGCGCCTTGGACGCCGGGCGGCCCCGGCGGCGCGGCGCGCTCCACCACCTGTCCGGCGCCGACCGTGCGCAGCTGGTAGCTCGCCCGCGGCGTCCACACCGTGCCCAGCGCCACGT
Organism: Candidatus Azotimanducaceae bacterium; assembly: GCA_965199875.1. Taxonomy (GTDB): domain Bacteria; phylum Pseudomonadota; class Gammaproteobacteria; order Pseudomonadales; family Azotimanducaceae; genus VXYL01. The sequence goes on from OZ241346.1 coordinate 3,796,031, forward strand.
CGCCGTTCGCCACCAGCGTCACCGAACTCTCCGCCTCGCCCTCGACGCGCCCCGACAGCGCGTAGCCCCGCGGCGTCGACGCGGCGCGCTCCAACACCGCCGTCAGCTCCGCGTCCGCGAACAGGTTCAGCCGCAGCCGCGCCCCGCCGCCCCGCAGCACCGAGTCCCGCGCCTCCGCCAGACGGCCGAAATCCACCCGCGTCGCCCGAAGCGACGGCGCCGGACCCCCGGCCAGCCGCTCCCCCGCCTCCGCCTCGAACACGCCGCCTTCCGCCCATGCCGGGGCCGAGACCCACGCGACCGCCGCCGCGAGAACCAGCCCGCGTCCCGGGGCGCTCACTTGAACGGGTCCGTCAGGCAGTGGCCCGGCTGCGCCGGGTGCGGCCGGCAGGTGCGGTCCTTGTGGTTGGTACACAGGATGGCATCGTGCGCCTTGTACGAGCACGTCCCGCCCGGCTCCGCCGTACACGAGTGCCTGTGGCCGAAGCAGCTGCTGCTTCGGCACGTGCGCGCCCGCTCCGGCCGGCCCTCGATCCACTCGCCGCCGGCGTCGGCGCACTCCGTTCCCGCCCACCACGAACACGAAGCCGTGCCGCCCGGGTCGACAAGACGACAGGACTTGTCGTCGGCGGGACGGTCAAGATTGCACGTCTTGGTCGAGACGCCGTTGGTACACTGCCAGGTCGCCTTCCCCTTCGTGCCCGGGCACTGCCACCTCCATTCGCCGTCGCTGCCGACGCAGCGCCATGTGGCCGATTCGTAGGTCGCCTGCCGCCCGGCCTCCGTGCCTGTGGCGCAGCCGCTGCGGCTGGCGCAGGCGCCGTCCACCCGGGCGGTGCGCGACTTGCCTGTCGCCGCCGCCGAGCTGGTGCAGGAGTGCGCCGCGCTGCCGCATGCGCCATTGTCCGCTGCCGTGACTGTCGTGCTGCCCATCACGAGCCTGCCCTTCGTGCAGGTTCCCTTCATTTCATCCATTTCATCCGCAAGTGCATCCCCGCACACCGGCTTCTCGATGCATACGCAGCTCCCGTTCCACTCCCGGCGTTCGGAGCACACCGCGTAGCACGCCGATGTGGACCCCGAGGTACATATATCGTGGCCCGAAATGCACCGGCACTTGATCTCCTTGCTGGCACTGTCGTAGTAGTGCTCCTCGTTGGCCGGGCAGACGGGGTCGGACTCGCAGGCTTCGGCGGCGTCCTGGCCGACCTTGCACGTCCACTTGCGCTTGGGCGGCGAGGACTGGTCGGCCACGCTGCCGTGCGTGGCGTCGGCGTGGCAGTTCTCCGGCGTCGTGCCGCAGGCCGTGCAGCTTCCGTCGCCGGCGTTCCGGTAGCCGGACTTGCAGCGGCATGCGATCTCCTTGCTGGCGCCGTCGTAGTGGTGCTCCTGGTTGGCCGGGCAGGCGGCGGGGTCGGACTCGCAGGCTTCGGCGGCGTCCTGCCCGACCTTGCACGTCCACTTGCGCTTGAGCGGCGAGGACTGGTCGGCCACGCTGCCGTGCGTGGCGTCGGCGTGGCAGGTCTCCGGCGTCGTGCCGCAGGCCGTGCAGCTTCCGTTGTCGCGCCGGTAGCCGGACTTGCAGGCGCAGCCGCAGTCGCTCCCGCGTTCCTCGTTGGCGCCGCAGCTGGCGTAGCACGCCCCCGTCTGGCTTCCCTGCGGCGTACACGTCTCGTAGCCCGTGTTGCAGTCGCAGCCGCAGGTGGTCGAGTTCCGGGTCGAGTTGGCGCCGCAGTTCGCCACGCATGCTCCGCTGCACGCCTCGTAGCCCGTGTTGCAGTCGCAGCCGCAGGTTGCCGAGTTCCGGGTCGAGTAGGCGCCGCAGTTCGCCACGCATGCTCCGCTGCACGCCTCGTAGCCCGTGTTGCAGTCGCAGCCGCAGGTTGCCGAGTTCCGGGTCGAGTTGGCGCCGCAGTTCGCCACGCATGCTCCGCTGCACGCCTCGTAGCCCGTGTTGCAGTCGCAGCCGCAGGTGGTCGAGTTCCGGGTCGAGTTGTCGCCGCAGTTCGCCACGCACGCTCCGCTGCACTCCTCGTAGCCGGCGTTGCACTCCCTGCAGCCGTCGTCGTCCGTCGCCGGGTCGGCCAGGCCGCCGCAGGAGGCGGAGTTCTCCTCGAACCCGAGGGTGCAGTCGCTCCTGGTCACCGTGCCGTTGGTGCAGGACCAGTTCCAGGCGCCCGCCGTGCCGAAGCAGGTCAGCGTCCTCTGGCCGTCCACGCCTTCGCACCGCCACGTCGTCTGGTTGGGCCGGACCACGCGGTCTTTCTCGGTTCCGGCGGCGCACGGGCTGGCGGCGGTGCCGCATTTGCCGTCCACCCGCGTCGTGCTCCAGCCGGGGGCGCCCGCTTCGCAGCTCGTCGGGCTCGAACACACCGCCCAGATGCCCAGGTCGTCGGGCGGTTCGCTGCGGGTGCCCGGCTTGCAGGCGCTGGCCACGCTTGACGGGTCCCCGCACTGCGGGTTCGGCACGCAGGTGTTGACGCTCCTGGACCAGGCGCCGTTGCCGCAGGCGTAGCGGCAGCTGCCGTTGTGGCCGCTCGCGCAAGCGCCGGAGACCGTGGCGCCCGAGTCCGCCCTGTCCAGCGCGCAGTGCGCGACGGTGGCCGCGGCGCACTCGGCCGCGAAGGACGCGCTCGCCGTCCTGGCTTCTTCCATCGTCAACCTGCAAGTGGAGGAGGCGGCGCTGGCGGAGCAGTCGCCGCCCCAGCTGGCGAAGTCGTAGCCGGAATCCGCGGTCGTCGAGAGCGTCACTTCCGTGCCGTGGTCGTACTCCTCCGTGCAGTCCGTGCGGCCGCCGGAGCCGCAGCTGATGCCGCTGGCGGCGACGTGGCCGTTGCCAGGTCGGGTGACGGTCAGCTTGCGCTTCTCCCAGACGAACGCTGCGCCGACCGTCTTGTCGCCGTCGAGGAGGACGGCGCAGGTGGTGCTGGCGCTGGCGGAGCAGGCGCCGCTCCAGGCCGACAGCTTGCGGTTGGCGTCCGGCGCCGTCGTGAGCTTCACCGTCGTGCCGTCGACGTACTTCTCGGTGCAGTCCGTGCCGCAGTCGATGCCGGCCGGAGAACTCGACACGTCGCCGCCAGCCGTCTTCGTCACCGTCAGGGTGTACAGCTTCTTGCAGACGCCGCCGTCGGCGCGGTAGCCCGTGTCGCAGTCGCAGCCGCAGGCCGAGTTCCGGGTCGAGTTGGCGCCGCAGTTCGCCACGCACGCCCCGCCGCACTCCTCGTAGCCGGCGTTGCACTCCCTGCAGCCGTCGTCGTCCGTCGCCGGGTCGGCCAGGCCGCCGCAGGAGGCGGAGTTCTTCCCGAACTCGCGGGTGCAGTCGCTCCTGGTCACCGTGCCGTTGGTGCAGGACCAGTTCCAGGCGCCTGCCGTGCCCGTGCAGGTCAGCGTCCTCTGGCCGTCCACGCCGGCGCACCGCCACGTCGTCTCCTCCGTGCCGACCACGCGGTTGTTCTCGGTTCTGGCGGCGCACGGGCTGGCGGCCGTGCCGCATTTGCCGTCCACCCGCGTCGTGCTCCAGCCGGGGGCGCCCGCTTCGCAGCTCGTCTGGCTCGAACACGCCGCCCAGACGCCCCGGTCGCCGGGCGCTTCGCCGTAGGCGCCCGGCTTGCAGGCGCTGGCCGCGCTCGACGGGTCCCCGCACTGCGGGTTCGGCACGCAGGTGTTGCCGCTCCTGGACCAGACGCCGTCGTTGCAGGCGTAGGAGCAGCTGCCGTTGTAGCCGGCCGTGCAGGCGCCGCTGGCCATCGTGCCGGAGTCCGCCCTGTCCAGTGCGCAGTGCGCAACGGTGGCCGCGGCGCACTCGGCCGCGAAGGACGCGCTCGCCGTCCTGGCTTCGTCCATCGTCAACTCGCAAGTGGAGGAGGCGCTGGCGGAGCAGTCGCCGCCCCAGCTGGCGAAGTCGTAGCCGGACTCCGCGGCCGCCGTCAGCTCCACCGCCGTGCCGTAGTCGTAGTCCTCCGCGCAGTCCGCGCCGCAGCTGATGCCGGCTGGCGCGCTCGACACGCTGCCGCCAGCGGTCTTCGTCACCGCCAGCGTCCGCTTCTGGGGCTTGAACCTCGCCGTCGCGCTGCGCGCCTCCTTCATCTCCAGCCGGCAGACCGTCCCCGTCGCCGTGCCCGCGCAGGCGCCCTCCCACCTCTCGAAGTCCTGGCCCTCGCCCGGCGCCGCCGTCAGCGTCGCCCATGTGCCGTAGTCGTAGTCCTGCGCGCAGTCCGCGCCGCAGTCGATGCCCGTGCCGGTCACCTTGCCGATGCCGGCCACCGCCACCGTCAGCGTCCGCTTCGCCCGCTTGAACGTCGCGCCCACGGTCAGGTCGCCGTCCAGCTTCAGCTGGCACTTCGGCCACCGCACGGCGCCGCAGGCGCCCGTCCACGACTCGAACTCGTAGCCCTCGTCCGCCGTCGCCACCGCCACCACCACGCTGCCGTGGGCCTTGCTCGTCGAGCACGCGGCGCGCGTCCCCGAACCGCAGTCCACCCCCTTCGCCGCCACGTGCCCGTTGGCCGGGCGCTCCACCGTCAGCGTCCGCCGAACCAGGGCGAAGTCCGCGCCCGCCGCAAGGTTCGACTCCATCCTCAGCGCGCACGAAGCCTCCGCGCCTTCGCAGGCGCCGCTCCACGACGCCAGCTCGTGGTTGGCGTCCGCCGTCGCCGTCAGCTCCACTTCCGCGCCGTGGTCGTACTGCTCCGTGCAGTCCGACGAGCCGCCCCCGCAGTCGATGCCCGAACCCGTCACCCGCCCGTGCTCCGGACGCTCCACCGTCAGCAGGTGGCTGGTCGCCTCGAACGACGCCGACACCCGCCGGTCCGCGTCCAGCTCCACCGTGCAGGACGCCGCGCTTCCCGAACACGCGCCGCCCCAGCCGGCGAAGCGGTGGTGCGCGTCCGCCGCCGCCGACAGCTCCGCCGCGCTGCCCGTCGCGTAGGACTCCTCGCAGTCGACGCCGCCGCCCGAACCGCAGTCGACGCCCTCGCCCGACACCCGCCCTCCCGACGGCCGCTCCACCGTCAGCTTCGGCCACGGCACGTCCGCGATCCACACCGTCGTCGGCGCCCAGCGCAGATCCCGGTGCGCCCGGTTGTTCGGACTGCCGCCGCACTTGCCGCGCAGCGTCAGCGACTCCGGCCCTTCCTCCTCCCCGTCGTGCTCCACGTGCAGCCACCAGCCGGACACGCTCAGCGTCCTGTCCTCGCCGCTGTTGAGGTGGTAGCCCTGCCGCGAAGGATCCGACGCGAAGACGTCGTAGTCGTGGCGCCGGCCGCGGCTCCGCTGCGCCTGGCGCGCCGTGTTCGGGCCGTCTCCAACCTCCACGCGGCACTTCCGGTACGCATGCGCCGGCGGATGGCGCAGCTCCAGCGTCAGACCCGCCTGCAGCGACGTCTCCGGCAGGCACAGCCGGCCGAACCCGCCGCACGCCGACGACGGCGCCAGAGCCTCGCCGTCCACGTGCACGACCAGCAGCGGCCCCGCCGGCTCGCGCAGCGTCAGCGTCGCCTCCGTCGCCGCGCGGCCCGCCAGCGACGTGCCGATCACGATGGTCTCGCCCCCGTCCGCCTCGACGTCGTCCACCGCCGTCACCCGCAGCGTCGTGCTGGCGCTCCGCGAACCCGCCGCGACGACCACGCGACGCTCCCCGAAACCGCGTAGTCGCCCGCCGACGCCGTGCCGCCGAACGTCAGCGGAACCTCCAGCCGCGACGCCGCCGGCGCCGGCCGCGTCGCCGTCACCGTCACCGCCGCCGCCGCGTCCGACTCGGTCAGCTCCGCAGGGCTCGCCGACAGAACCAGCGCCGGCCGCGCCTCGGCGCCCGCCGCCGACGCCGCCCCGCGCTTCCAGGACCGCGCCTTCGCGCCGCCGCAGGCCCCGGCCGCGCCGCCGGCCGGACAGCCCGCGCACGCCGCCTCGCCCGCGCCGCGCCGCGTGCCCGGCGGACACGGATCGCAACCCGTCCCCGCCGCGTCCGGCGTCCGGTCCGGCGGGCACTCGCGGCACGCGCCGCCGGCGTCGCGCTCCGCGCCGGCGCAGCGCGGCAGCACCCGCCACGCGGCCACCGCCTGCGTGGTGAGGCCGGCGCCGTTCGTGGCATGCGCCGTCAGCGCGTAGACGCCCGGCGCGGCGTCGGCCGGCGGCGAGAGCTCGATGTCGAGGCGCGGCGCGGCCGACGGGCCGGCGGTCCACGCCGCCGGCGCCAGCCACGCCGGCGCCGGCTCCGCGCTCGCCGCCAGCTGCACCGCCTCGCCGGCGCCTCCGAACGCCCGCAGCGTCAGCGTCGCCGTGCCGCCCGGGCGGACCTCCGCCTCGCCGACCAGGATCGCCGGGCCGCCCGGCGCCGCCGCGCCAGCGGCGCAGGCCGCGAGCGCGCAGCCCGCGATGCGCGTCCAGACTCGCACTCCCGGCGCCAAGCCGAACTCCGTCGACAACGTGCGCCGGACTCTAGCGCCGCCCCGCTTGCGCCGCAAATCCGAGCCGGCGCCGTGGCCGTGCTTAAGGGCTACCGCATTCGAGGGCTGGCGCCGCTTGCGCAACCGCCCTCAGCCGCCTCCGCCGCCGTCGTCCAGCAGCCACAGCCGCCAGCCGCGCAGGAAGCGCGGCTGGCGCGGCACCGCGACGGCGAAGGTCCGCGTCGCCGTCCGGCCGTCCGCCGCGGTCGCCGTCACCGCGACCGTCGCCGTGCCGTGGTCCGCCGGGGCCACGCGCAGCAGCGCGCCCGCGATCTCCGCCGTGGCCACCGCGGGGTCGCTCACGCGAACCGCGAACGTCGCCGCGTCCGAGCCGTCGAACTCCAGAAACACGTTCGAGAGGTCGATCTCCATCGGTTCGTCGAACTCCTGCCTTGGCGCCACGCCGTTGAGCACGAGGGGCCTGCCGGCCGCCAGCCGGATGCCGGTGTAGTGCTGCCCGGAGTTGCCGGGATAGGGCGGCCCGCACGGCCTGCCGGCGTCCAGGATGTCCGCGCAGTCCGCCCCGGGCGCCTCCGGTATCCCGGCGACCCGGACGACCACCGGCCCGGCGCCGGCCGGCGACACGGCGACGGCGTTGCTGAGCGGCGTCGCGTGCGCGATCGTGGCGACGTCCGCCTCCAGGCGGCCGCCGGCGGCCTCCAGCCCCACGTCCAGCCGGAACGGCGCACCCTCGGCGACACGCACGCCGACCCGCGCCGGGCGCTCCCACGCGGCGGAGGCGACGACCGGTTCGAGCGCGAGGCGGAACGGCGCGCCCGGATTGCCGTGCAGGGCCACCGCCATGCCGAGCCCCCAGTCGCCGGCGCCGACGAACAGGCCCGGGGGCAGCGCTGCCAGGCGGTTGTGGGACAGGTCCACCCTTTGCAGCCTGGGCTGGTCTTCGAACAGCCCCGCCGGCAGCGATGCCAGCCGGTTGCCGCCGAGGTCGAGCTCGGCCAGCAGCGCGCCGTCGAACGTCTCCGGCGCCAGCTCGGCCAGCCGGTTGTTGTCGAGGTGGAGATAGGAAAGCCCGCCCACTTCGCGGAACGCTCCCGGGCGCAGCTCGCGCAGCCCCACGTCCGTCAGATGCAGCCGGCCCAGGGGCAGTCCGGCGAACAGCCCCGGCGGCAGCGTCGGCAGTTCATGCCGATGCCGGCTGTGGGCGTGCCGCGCGTTGTCGAGGCGGAGGATCCAGAGCGACGACAGGCCGTCGAACGCGCCCGCCTCCAGCGACGCGAACGCGTTGCGCTGCAGTGCCAGCTCGCGCAGTTCGGACAGGTCCGCGAACACGCCCGGAGGCACCGAGGCCAGGGAGTTGAGCCGGAGTTCCTCGAGGTTCGCCAGGCCGTCGAACACGCCCGCCTCCACGGCGACGGGCGAGCTGCCGGTGCTCATGTCCACCTCCAGCTTGCGCAGGTTCGGCAGGCCGCGGAACATGCCCGCCCGCAGGCGCGCCAGCCGCCCGCCGCCCACGAACAGCTCGTTCAGCTCGGCGAGCCCCTCGAACAGGCCGGGCTCGATGGCGGCGCGGCTCCCGTCGATGAGCCGCAGGTGGCGCAGCCGCGGCATCCCCTCGAAGACGCCTGGCCGGAGCGGCGGGAGGGCGTCGGCGCCGTCGAGCCTGTTCGACAGGACGAAGAGATAGCGCAGATTCGCCAGGCCTCGAAACGAGCCGGGCTCCAGCAGGACGTTCTGGCCGTACACGTCCAGCATCTGCAAACCGGCGAGGCCGTCGAGCGCGCCTGCCCGGAGCGAGGCGCAGCTGCCGTCGTAGCCGGCTGCGCAGGCGCCGCTGGCCGTCGCGCCCGAGTCCGCCCTGTCCAGCGCGCAGCGCGCAACGGTGGCCGCGGCGCACTCGGCCGCGAAGGACGCGCTCGCCGTCCTGGCTTCTTTCATCGTCAACTTGCAAGTGGAGGAGGCGGCGCTTGCGGAGCAGTCGCCGCCCCAGCTGGCGAAGTCGTAGCCGCGATCCTCGGTCGCCGTCAGCGTCACTTCCGTGCCGTGGTCGTACTCCTCCGTGCAGTCCGTGCGGCCGCCGGAGCCGCAGTTGATGCCGCTGGCGGCGACGTAGCCGTTGCCAGGCCGCGCGACGGTCAGCTTGCGCTTCTCCCAGACGAAGGCGGCGCCGACCGTCTTGTCGCCGTCGAGGAGGACGGCGCAGGTGGTGCTGGCGCTGGCGGAGCAGGCGCCGCTCCATGCGGAGAGCTTGCGGTTGGCGTCCGGCGCCGCCGTCAGCTTCGCCGTCGTGCCGTCGACGTACTTCTCGGCGCAGTCCGTGCCGCAGTCGATGCCGGCCGGAGAACTCGACACGTCGCCGCCGGCCGTCTTCGTCACGGTCAGGGTGTACAGCTTCTTGCAGACGCCGCCGTCGGCGCGGTAGCCCGTGTCGCAGTCGCAGCCGCAGGCCGAGTTCCGGGTCGAGTTGGCGCCGCACTTCGCCACGCACGCCCCCGCCTCGAGCGCTTCGCGGACGACCGCGCCGCGCTCGCACACGGGCTTCACCGGACGCGTTCCGGGCTGCACGGCCACGCGCATCCGCCCGGCCACCGCCAGCGCCGCCTCGCGCGCCCAGCCGTCGTTCGCCGGCACCAGGTACTCCAACCGCGCCGTCGCCGATTCCGCTCGACCCGGACACGACCGTCGTGAAGCCGTCGGCGGCGCGCGCCGTCCACGTGCAGCCGGCGTCCGCCTGCACGCGCAGCGTGTACGTCCCCCCGCCCGCCGGAATCTCCGGCGGCGGCGACAGCCGGTAGCGGCAGCCTGTGGCGCTGCGCCGGTAGTTCGCCACCAGGCGGCGCGTCTCGGCCATGCTCCGCGCCGCGTCCGCCGGACCGTCCGCGCTCGACGACGGCTCGTCGCCCGGCACGCCCAGCGCCACGCCGCGGAAGCGCTGGCGGGGGTTGGAGAAGCGCGGCAGTCCCAGGCCGGGGTTCAGACTCATGATCGTCTGGTACTTCCATTGCTCGTGCGTCAGCGGCAGCGTGTAGCCGTGGCTGTAGGGGAAGGGCGTGTTCCGGTTGTCGCGGGCGCGATCGTGGCGCAGCCCCATGACGTGGCCCAGTTCGTGGGCGAACGTCGACGCAAGCCCGCCGTAGACGGCGAAGGCAAGCCCTTCGCCGAACATGTCCAGCGTGGCCGGCAGCGTCGCGATGCCGCCGGCGTGCGTGGTCCTGAGCACGACCACGTCCGCGGCGAGGCTGTCGCGCAGCGCGTGGACCTCGTCCATGCCGCCTTCCCCGCTATACAGCGCGCGCAGGTCCGAACCCATTGAATACCGCCAGTGCCGGTCCACCTCGGCTACGCCGAGCAGACGGACGCGGTGCGCCGCGCCCGACACCGCGAATGCCTCGTTCGTCCACGCCACGTCGTGGTCGATCGCCGCCAGCACGGCCCGGTGCCCCCCGACCTTCCGCCGCGCGTCCCCGGTGTAGACCACCAGCACGTCGATCTCCGAGCCGTCGTCCGGCGTTGCCGCATCCTCCGACGCCGACCGCGCCGGCGGCGCGTCCTCGGCCATCGCCGGGCCAGCCTCCGGCGGTCCGGCGCACGCCGGCCACCGCGACGGATCGACGCGCTCGACGATCTGCGTTCGGCCGACGGTGCGGATGCGGTACTCCGCCTCCGGGGTCCATGCGGAGCCCACGACCATGCCGCCGTTCGCCACCAGCGTCGCCGTGCCCGCCTCCACGCCGGCCAGCGGCCCGGACAGCGAGTAGCCCCCCGCCGTGGCGGCCGCGCGCCGCACGATCCAGTCGAACTCGGCGTCCTCGAACAGGTTCAGCCGCGCCGCGGCGCCCCGGCCGCTGGCCGCCGCCTCGCGCACGGCCGCCATGCTCCCGAAGTCGAGCCGCGCCATGCGCAGCCTCGGCGGGTCCGGCCGAGGCGCAGGTCCGCGTCCGCCCGGCTCCAGGATGCGCTCCGGCATCCCCTCGGACGCCGCGCCCGCGAACACCGCCGGCGCGTCCCCGCCGAGGCGGCCAGCGCCCAGCAGCGCCGAGGCGAGGGCCATGCCCGCCAGCGTCCCGCGCCGATGCGCGCACCCCGGCATCAGCCGCCGCCGGGCCGCCCGGCGCCGACGCGCCAGCGGCGCAGGCCGCGAGCGCGCAGCCCGCGATGCGCGTCCAGAACTTGCACTCCCACCGCCAAGCACGAACTCCGTCGAGAACGTGCGCCGGACTCTAGCGCCGCGCCGACCGCGCCGCAAATCCGAGTCGGCGCCGTGCCGCGCCCCTTGGGCAATTTGCGGGATTGCCGATGCACAAGTCCGTCGCGCTTCCGGCCGGCACCCTACGAGCCGCGACCTCTTCGGCCTGGGCCGTTCAGCCATAGGCGCGGCGCGAGAATCGGGCGTCGTCGCTCGCAAGGTATTCCCGCAACGCTTGGTTGATGGCGGTCTGATAGCCGCGCCCCGTGTCCTTCGCCCGCTTTCGGAACGAATCGACAACATCTTGGTCCAGCAAAATCGTGATTCGCGTCTTGCCAGGGTGCTTCAGCACAGCCCCTCTTTCGGCCAAGTCATACTCCTCTCGGATAGCTCGTCTCTCCTGGCGGGTGGCGGCCCAAATCGCGTCCTTTTGGGCCTCACCCCACCAGCGCCCCGTCCCAGAGTTCGTCGAGGAAGCCCTGCCACGGCAGGATGCGGATGCCGTCCACCAAGCGCGCACGGGGTTCCATGCTGGCCAGAATGTAGTGCTTGAACAGGCCCTCTTCCCGCAGCGCCCGAAGGCCGCGCAGATCCCGAGCGCCCACCACGGCCTTGGCCTTCGTCTCCACGGCAACGCCCTCGAAGACGAAGTCCACCTCGAAGCCGGATTTGGAGCGCCAGTAGCGCGGCGTTTGCAGCCGGTGGTAGTCGCAATATGCCTTGATTTCCTGAAAGACGTAGCTCTCGAAGGCGCTGCCGTACTCCGGCGTTCCCGGCGCCAAGCCGGCGCGCCCCTGCAGATGCCGCGCAAGGCCGATGTCGAACAGGTAGTACTTCGCCGTCGTGATGGCCTTGCGCTTGGCGGTCTGGGCGAAGGCCGGCAGTTCGTGGGCGATGAAGGTGTCCTTCAGAATGGCGTAGTACTCGCGCACGGTGGAGGGCGGCACTTGCGAATCGCTGGCCAGGTTCACGAAGTTCACCATCTCGCCGTGCGCCAGCGCCGCCACCGTGAGAAACCGGCCGAAGGCGCCGATGTTGCGCACCGACGCTTCGGCGGCCACTTCCTCGCGCACGTAGTTGCCGGCGTAGGCGGCGAGATCCTCCGTAGGCGCATCGGAGAAGTAGATGCCCGGCAGCAGCCCGAACTCCAGCGCCCGGGCAAGATCGAAGCGCGCCCCGAGCTCGCGCCGCACGAAGGGATGCAGCGTGTGCGCCCGCGCCCGTCCGCCAAGCAGGTTCACGCCCTTGCGCCGCAGGCTGCGCGCGCTCGAACCGGTGAGGAAGAACCGCACGCCGTGTTCTTCGATCATCAAGTGGACTTCGTTCAGCAGCGCTGGCAGGCGCTGAATCTCGTCGATGACCACCGCCTCCGTCTCCGGCGTCAACGCCTCCCGAATCAGCCCCGGGTGGCGCAGGAGCCGCACGAACAGCGCTTCGTCGAGCAGGTTGTACGTCGGCAGCGTCGCCAATTGCTGGCGAATCAGCGTCGATTTGCCCGTCTGGCGCGGCCCGAACAGAAAGCACGAGCGCTGCCGCAGCATCTCGGCGGCGTTCAGAAGGCGAGGGATGTCGGGAGCGGACATCGTGCAAATCCGCAGTGGAGTCGCTGATTATCATGACAACCAGCGGATCAGTCGTCAAATGGACGGAGTTGGGGCTGCTTTTGCACCCGCCCGGTTTCACCTTATGAAAGGATAAAGCGGTATGGTTTAATAGTCGGCGCTGCAATGCAAGTTTCTTTACACAAGGATCCAAGATGGCCTCGAAAGCTGGGCGCGCCTGGGCCAGCCGGCTCGGAACGCAGGTGACCGTATCGACGGTGGGCGAAGTGGTCAAGGCATTCGTGCCGCCGCCGTTGCCGCCCAAACCGCCCTTGCAGGTCGAACAGCTCTACGGCCCCCTCGAGGAGGCCACCCTCGGCATCGGGCGGCTGCGCGGCGTTGGCACCGTGCTGCCCGACGACGACCTGTTCCTCTACACCTACGTGCGAAAGGAGGCGCTGCTGTCGGCGCAGATCGAAGGCACCCAGTCCTCCCTCTCCGAGCTGCTGCGCCACGAAAACGCCGCGCTGCCGGGCGTGCCAGCGGACGCCGACGTGCAGGAGGTCTCCAACTACGTCGCCGCCGTCGGCCACGGATTACGACGTATGGCAGAGGGCCTGCCCGTTTCCATGCGCCTGATCCGCGAGATGCACGCCCTGCTGCTCCAGCATGGCCGCGGGCAGCAGGCGCAACCTGGCGAGTTCCGGCGCTCCCAGAACTGGATTGGCGGCAGCCGGCCGGGCAACGCGCACTTCGTCCCGCCCCCGCCCCACCTCGTGCCGGAACTGATGTCCGACTTGGAGAAGTTCGTCCACGCCGAAACGCCTCCGCTGCCGTATCTGGCGCGGGTCGGCATGGCCCACGTGCAGTTCGAGACCATCCATCCGTTCCTCGACGGCAACGGCCGCCTGGGACGTCTGCTGATCCCGCTGCTGCTCTGTTCCAAGGCCATGCTCGATCAGCCCATGCTCTACCTCAGCCTCTACTTCAAGGCCCGCCGGGACGAGTACTACGCCCTGCTGCAGCGGGTGCGAACGCACGGCGATTGGGAAGCCTGGCTGCGGTTCTTCCTCGACGGCGTGGCCGAGACGGCGCATCAAGCCGCGGACACCGCCACGGAACTCCTGCGGCTGTTCGACGACGACAAGCGCCGGATCGAAGCCCTGGGCAGGCCGTCGGCCACCGCGCTTCGCCTGCATCAACTGCTGCAGGAGCGCCCGCTGACGACGACCGCCCAAGCCAGCGCCCGCCTGGGCATCTCGCGCCCCACCGTGGCCAAGGCCATCGGCCACTTGGCGCACCTTGGCATCCTCGACGAGATCACCGGCGCCCGGCGGGGCAGAATCTACGTCTACCGCGCCTACCTCTCCGTCCTCGAACGCGGTACGGAGCCGCTGCCGACGTGACGCGCTTGGCGCACCGTTGACCACGCACGCTGCCTGCCCTACTGTAGCCACAGTCGATGCCTTGAGGTCTGGCGATGCGTTTCAGCCGAATCACGGTCCGTCCGGACCAGATGGGGGGCGTGCCTTGTATCCGCGCCTTGCGGATTCCCGTCGCCACCGTCGTTGGCCTGCTGGCGCAAGGCATGAGCCGAGAACAGATCCTGGCCGAGTACCCCGATCTTGATCTTGAGGACCTGCGCGAAGCGCTGCCTTCGCTGCCGCCGCAGTGGAGGAGCGACAGCTCCCTCTGGCCGCATCGGGCTGACGTTCCGCATCGACAACGCCCCTGTCGCTTGGCCGTGGCGTTCGGGCCGCCGAATGCGATGCCGCCCGCCCTCGTACACATATGCTCCGTTGACGCCCCTTGCCGGGAAGGGCTACGGTAATCCGCCTGTTCAAGCACCGAGTCCTAGGGCTTGTGCAGTCCGAGAACTTTCAAGCGCTTGGTTTGCTTGGCCAGCGCTATCGCGGCGCCGCCCAATGCGTCTATCTTGACCCTCCCTACAACACCGATGCGTCCGCCATCCTCTACAAGAACGACTACAAGGATTCGGCTTGGTTGTCCTTGATGGCGGATCGGCTCCCGGCGGCCAAGTCGTGGCTGACGCAAGGCGGCGTGGCGTGCGTCGCCATCGACGACGAGGAGGCATCGCGCCTGCGCCTGCTGATGCAGCAGTTGTTCGAGGTCGAGCTCGGCGTCGTGGCCGTGCGCTCCAATCCTGCCGGGCGCAAGTCCAAGGGCCGATTCTCGCCGAGCCACGAGTATGCGTTCTTCTTTGGCGATGAATCGTCTTCACCTAGCCCGTTGTGTCGCTCTGAAAGTCAGCTTGACCGTTATCCACTTGAGGACGACGACGGCAGGTACGCATGGAACAACCTCAGGAGACACGGATCAGGAGACAGACGCGAAGACCGACCGAAGCTCTTCTATCCAATCTACGTCGATCGCGACGACTCGATCCGCGTTCCCGAGTTGCGTTGGGACGACGACGAACAAGGCTACGAGGTCATCGAGTCGCCGGCAGAAACGGAAGAGGCAGTCTTGCCGGTGGTAGACGAAGACGGACAAGTGCCCATGCACACTGCCTATCTCGGAGCTTGGTGCGGCCGGGCCGTTGCGGAGCTGGAGCGGGCCGATGTGACCGGCGTACTGCGTTGCACGACCGCTGTCGTCGGTAACGCGCCACATGTGCCACCACTACGAGTGAATGCCGGCGTGAAGACAGCGGTGCATTGGCCTGGCGGAAAGAAATGTTTCGGCCGCGCACTGGGCAAGGCGGCTAGGCGAGGTCTTCAATGCCAACGCCAAGTGCCGCCGCGAGGCGCTTCAAGGCGTCGACGGAGCCTTGCTTTGCGCCACGCTCGATGGCGGACAGGTAGGAGCGCGAGACGTCCGCGGCGGCGGCCAAATCCGTGGCCTTCATGCCCCGCATCTCGCGCCACACGCGCACCGGGCTTTCCCCGTCCCACATGCGCCGAGCAAAGACGATGGGCACATCTTCTTCGTCCGGGTCCTCGCGGACTCGGCGCATTGCTTCCGCGTCCGCCGCTTCCGCCAGTGCTTCGCGCAACTCCTCGTATTCGTCGAGCGGCACGATTGCCAACACGCGGTTGGCGACGGCCACCGTTTGGAGCTGGGGCTTCACGGCTTGTAGTCCTCTCCTCTCGGCCAACTTGGCGCACGCGCAACCAACGTCGGCGATGGTCGATCTCGTACAACACGCGCCAGTCGCCGACCCGCAGTCGAAAGCCCGGCACACCCTGCAGCGGCTTGATGTTGTTATTTCACCGCCATCGGATCGGCAGCCAACGCTGACAATTTGTCGTCGATGTTTCGGCGAACATTCTTTGGCAGCTTGCGCATCATTCGTGTAGCGTCCTTCGACAACAACAATGAGTATGGCTCGGCTTGATTTGTCGCGCTCAATGCTCATTCCGTGTTCTGGCGCAGGCGCTCGTATGGACCGGTCGCGGACTGAACCATACTCCCCTGACAGGACGTTTTGCAAGAGTATTCGCCATGGGGGGATTATCGCGAGAAGGTTGACTTCGTACTCGGGCCTGCTGGCATCGTTCTGGATGCTCGACTGCACCCGTGGCAACGAGGCCGGGATGATCAACTGGGACGACCACGCCGGCACCCGTCGACCATGTCGATGTCGCGACGTTGAGTCGGATGCTCGCCGACGCCGACAGATGCCTTGGGACTTCCCGGCTGCTGACCCAAGCCCGACCCGCGCCAAGGCACAGAACCGGCGACTCCCAGCCGAAGTCGTCCCGCCACATGGAAGGCAACGCCGCTTCCAGCAGGAAGTCCAGCGGCTTGCCTTCCAGCCACACCTTGTAACCTCGGCGCTTTCAGTGCTTCGGCACGTCGCATGCTTGGCTAGCGAGTGCCCTTTGAAGACCTCCTGGCGGTGCGCGTCTTCGCTCTACTGCTTGTGTTCCCATGTGATCAGGAGTCCGTGGTTGGGCACTCCCAGCCATTCCTGGCGAGTCAATTCCAGGGTGCTGCGGGTTCTTCCGGGCCGGTCCAGAAGGCCGCCGAAGCTGTAGCGCCGTTGGCCTGCGCCGTGATGAGACAAGGTCCCATGCAGTCTCAGCTCCCCGGTGTTTCCTCGCAAGCCGAGTCCGTAGCCCCACTCCAGGTCGAGCCGTTCCGAAGCCATGCCTGGCACCGTGTCCTGTGGCGTGCCGCCGATGCGCAGCAGCGCTTCGTTGTTCCACAACTCTCCGGCGCCGCCCGGGTATGCGCCCCATGCCGGCCTAAGCGCCAGGGAATAGCCTTGGCCCTGAACGCCAGGGTCGAACTCCACCGTCAGACTCGCGCCCTTCTCTTCAAAGGACTGCGCGTTGTGAAAGAGCAAATACTGGCCCCTCAGGACCACTCCGAGACCCGCCGCATGGCGGTAGTCCAGGCCGCCACCGACTTCGGTTCCCGCGCCGGTTTGCGCGTCGCCGCCGTCCCAGCGCCCGCCGAACTCCAGATTCGCTCCTAGGCGCCCGCGTTCGGATGCCATCAGTTCCTTGCGTCCTGCCAACGTCAGCCGAACCCCCTGCGAGCGCGCCTTGATGTCCGGTGCGCCGCTTTCGCCGGGCTCGCCTTCTAGGAACATGACGAAAGCGTCCGACTTCAGTTCCAGATCCACGTTCCGCCAAGTGGCCAGCGACCTGTTGGCGCCTACGGCGGCCATGCGCAGACCCAGATCGAGCGTGCCCCGTGTGACCGGGGACTGGGCTTGCGCCGATCTCACGGCGTCCTGGAAATCCGCCTCGCCCCAGCCAATGCCCACCACGCTCCAAATCTCCAGTTTCTCGTTTATCTGGAAATTGGCGTAAGGCAGTACGCTGGTCAGGGAAATGTCCAGATCCCCGGCGAAGTCCGATATCCCATAGCTAATGTCCCCGCTGCTATGGGCCAAGGCCACGCCGGCAAACACGCACTCTCCGACCTTTGCGTCCATGCCCACGTAGCCGGTCACCACGTCGCCATCGGAGGACAGGCCAGTCGAAGGCTGTCCCGAAAAACGCCCGCTCGAAGCCCGGCCCCACAACGACAGGTTCCAGCCTGCGTCATCGCCGTCTTCGCCGTCGCCGCCTTCCGACAGAGCCAGCTGAAAAGAAGACCGTTGCAGGAAGTCCCTAAGGGAGAGCTGGCTGCGCCATGGGTGGTGCGAGTCGAGTTGCGGCGGCTGCGCAAGGTCGCGGCCCCATGATGCGAACGGGCCGGCAAACGCGGTTCCTCGTCGCCCGATGGAAGATCCGCCCAAGACCATCTGAGAACCACGCGCCGCCGACGTTCCGTCGAAGCGTCCACTGATGGCGCCTACGGCATCCCGGGCCAAGGTGCGCCCGAAGCTGGCCATGGACGCCTCAAGTGCTTGGGCACGCGCGCCGGCCACGTCGTCATCGACAATGGTGCCGGTCGCCTCCGTCGTGGCCAGTTCCGCATTGCTTGGGCTGCTGAGCGTCACCGTGAAGGTCTCGTCCGTTTCCGGCGTCGTGTCCCCCAGCACCGGCACCGAAACCGTCTGTTCCGTCTCGCCCGGCGCGAACATGAGCTCGCCGCTGGCCGCCTGGTAGTCCGTTCCTGCGTTGGCGGTGCCGTCGGCGGTCGCGTAGGCCACCGTCACTGCAAGGTCGCCGGCTGTCGACAGGGTGACCGTGAAGCCGACGTCGGCCACGCCGCTGTTGCCCTCTTCCGCCCGCACGTCCGCGATGGACGCCAGCGCCGTGTCGTCGTTGACGATCGTTCCCGTCGCCTCGGCGCGGGTCAACTCCGCGTTGACCGGGCTGCTGAGCGTCAGCGTGAAGGTCTCGTCCGCTTCCGGCCGCATGTCCCCCAGCACCGGCACCGAGACCGTCTGTTCCGTCTCGCCCGGCGCGAACATGAGCTTGCCGCTGGCCGCTTGGTAGTCCTCCCCCGCGCTGGCGGTGCCGTCGGCGGTCGCGTAGGCCATCGTGACTTCGAGGTCGCCGGCCACCGACAGGGTGACCGTGAAGTCGAGGTCGGTCGCGCCGCCGTCGCCCTCTTCCATCCGCGCGTCCGCAACGGACGCCAGCGCCGTGTCGTCGTTGACGATCGTTCCCGTCGCCTCGGCGCGGGCCAGTTCCGCGTTGACCGGGCTGCTGAGCGTCAGCGTGAAGGTCTCGTCCACTTCCGGCCGCATGTCCCCCAGCACCGGCACCGAGACCGTCTGTTCCATCTCGCCCGGCGCGAACCGCAACTTGCCGCTGGCCGCCCGGTAGTCCTTCCCCGCGCTGGCGGTGCCGTCGGCCGTGGCGTAGGCCATCGTGACTTCGAGGTCGCCAGCCACCGACAGGGTGACCGTGAAGTCGAGATCGGTCGCGCCGTCGTCGCCCTCTTCCATCCGTGCGTCCGCAACGGACGCCAGCGCCATGTCGTCGTTGACGATCGTTCCCGTCGCCTCGGCGCGGGCCAGTTCCGCGTTGACCGGGCTGCTGAGCGTCAGCGTGAACGTCTCGTCCGCTTCCGGCCGTATGTCCCCCAGCACCGGCACCGAGACCGTCTGTTCCGTCTCGCCCGGCGCGAACCGCAACTCGCCGCTGGCCGCCCGGTAGTCCTTCCCCGCGCTGGCGGTGCCGTCGGCGGTGGCGTAGGACACCGTGACTTCAACGTCGCTGGCCGGCGACAGGGTGACTGTGAAGTCGAGGTCGGTCGCGTCGTCGTCGCCCTCTTCCATGCGCGCGTCTGCAATGGACGCCAGCGCCGTGTCGTCGTTGACGATCGTTCCCGTCGCCTCGGAGTGGGCGACTTCCGCGTTGACCGGGCTGCTGAGCGTCAGGGTGAAGGTCTCGTCCGCTTCCGGCCTCTTGTCTCCGAGCACCTGCACCGAGACCGTCTGTTCCGTCTCGCCCGGCGCGAACCGCAACTCGCCGCTGGCCGCCCGGTAGTCCGTCCCCGCGCTGGCGGTGCCGTCGGCGGTCGCGTAGGAAACCATGACTTCGATGTTGCTGGCCGACGACAGGGTGACTGTGAAGTCGAGGTCGGCCGCACCGCTGTCGCCCTCCTCCGCCCATGCGTCCACGACGGACGCCACCACCGTGTCGTCGTTGACGATCGTTCCCGTCGCCTCGGCGCGGGCCAGCTTCGCGTTGACCGGGCTGCTGAGCGTCACCGTGAAGGTCTCGTCCGCTTCCGGCCTGGTGTCTCCGAGCACCTGCACCGTGACCGTCTGTTCCGTCTCGCCCGGCGCGAACTGCAGTTCGCCGCTAGTCTTCCGGTAGTCCGCCTCCGCGCTGGCGGTGCCGTCGGCGGTCGCGTAGGCCACGGTCACCTGCCGGACGTTCGCCGCGCTCAAACTCACCGTGAACGTCAGATCGGCCGTTCCGCTGTCGCCCTCACGCACGCTCGGCGAAGGCGAATCGATGGACAGCGTCGGCACATCGTGGATGGTCACGTCCACCGTGTCGGTGTCGCTCTCCCCGGCTGCCGTCACCGTCAACGTGAAGGTCAGCGTCGCGTCCGCCGCCACGTCCGGCGCCCTGAAGCTTGGCCTCGCGCTCGCAGCGCCCGCCAGAGTCACCCTCGGGCTGCCCCCCGTCTGGTGCCACGAGTAGGTCAGCTCCTCGACTCTCGACACTGTCGTTCCGCTCCCGTCCAGGCGGACCGCGTCGCCCTCGTCCACCGTCTGGTCCGGCCCCGCGTCTGCCGTCAGCGAAAGAGGGGGAGGCGGAGGAGGGGGAGGCGGAGGAGGGGTGAAGACCACCGTCACGTCCACCGTGTCGGTGTCGCTGTCCCCGGCTTCCGCCACCGTCAGCGCGAAGGTCAGCGTCGCGTCCTCCGTCACCTCCGGCGCTATGAAGTTGGGCGTCGCACTCGTCGCGTCCGTCAGCGTCACCGTCGGCCCCCCCGTCTGGCGCCACGAGTAGGTCAGCGCCTCGCCGCCGGACCCCGTCGAGCCGCTCCCGTCCAAGTAGACCGTATCGCCCTCGTTCACCGTCTGGTCCGGTCCCGCGTCCGCGGTCAGTAGTGGGGGTGTGAAGATCGGGCCAGACGACTCGACCGTCACGTCCACCGTGTCCGTCTCGAATTCCCCGCTCTCTCCGCCGAGCGTTATCGTCAGGGTGAAGGTCAGCGTCACGTCCGATGGCAGACCCGACGGCGCGATGAAGCTCGGCCGCGCCGTCGTGGCCCCTGTCAGCGTCACCGACGGGCCTCCTCCCGTCTGGCTCCACGAGTAGGCTATCGACTCGCCGAACGGCACCGTCGAGCGGGTGCCGTCCAAGCGCACCGTTTCGCCCTCGCCCACCACTTGGTCCGGGCCGGCGTTCGCCAGCAGCACGAGCTCTTGCACCGTCACTTCCACCGTGTCCGTGTGGCTGGCCCCGCCGGCGGTCACCGTCAGCTCGAACGTCAGCGTCAAGTCCACCGTCGTCCTCGGCGCCGTGAAGCGCGGCCTTGGCGACGACGCGCCCGTCAGCGTCACCGTCGGGATGCCGCCGGTCTGGGTCCACGCGTAGGCCAGCGACTCGCCCTCGGGATCCCAACCGCTTCCCGGCAGCGTCACCGGGCTGCCCTCCCACACCGTCATGTCCGGCCCGGCGTTCGCGACCGGATCGTCGTTGTCGGCTTCGACCGTCAGGACCATCGTGTCCGTCATGGTTTCGTCGCCGATCGTCACCGTCATCGTGAACGTCAGGTCGGTGTTCGCCAACAGGTTCGGCGCCGTGAAGCTCGGCGTCGCCGTGTTCGCGCCGCGCATGTTCACCGTCGCGGCGCCGGCCGTATGGCGCCATGAATAGGCCGGCTGCCGCACGCCCTGCAGAACCAGATCGGCGCCGCCGGACATGGTCCTGCCCTGCAGCATCACCGGGTTGTCTTCCTCCACCGTCTGGGCATCCCCCGCGTCCACCGTCCAGTTCACGGTGGTCGCGTTGACCGTTACGTCCACCGAGTCCGAACCGCCTTCGCCGCCGGCCGTCACCACAAACGAAAACCGCAGCACTTCGTCGGCCACCAGACCGGTCGGCGCCGTGAAGCTCGTCGTCGTCGTCGTCCGGCTCGTCAGCGTCACCGCCGGGCCGGCCGTTTGGGTCCAGCGGTATTCGGTGATCGGGTCGCCGTCGGGGTCCGAACCGCTGCCGGTCAGGGTCACCGTGGCGCCTTCGCTCACCGTCTGGTCCGCGCCCGCGTTCGCTACCGGGAAGCCGTCGTCGTCCCTGATCGTTCCGGTCCAGGTGGCCATGCTTTGCACCACGAACCGCGCGTTGGTCGGATTGCTCAGGGCCAGCTCTATCGTCTCGTCCCGCTCGGTCACCCCGTCGCCGAGCACCTCCACCGCGATCGTTCCGGTGGTCGCGCCTTGCGCGATGGTCATCGTCCCCGCGGCCAACGCCGTGTAGTCCGTGCCGCTCGTCGCCGTCCCCCTGCCGGTGTCGGCGTAGGCCACCGTAATCTGCTCGCCGGCCGGGTCGGACAGCGTTATCGTGAAGTTCAGGTTCGTCGAGCCGCTGTCGCCTTCCGCCACGCTCACCGGGCCGGTCCGCAGCCACGCCAGGTCGTCGTCCGTGATGGTGCCTGTTCCCCGTCTATTCGCTAGTTCGAGGTTTGCGTTCGTCGGCGTCCCAAGCTGAACTACCACCGTCTCGTCCGGCTCGTCGGTCCTGTCCCCCAGCACCTCCACCGTGATCGTCTTGCTCGTCTCCCCCGGCGCGAACAGCAATTCCTGCGAGGTATCAATTGTCTCAGTCGTCCTGTAGTCCGTGCCCCGAGTGGCCGTCGACAAGGCGGGGTTCGCCCCGTAAGGAACTGTCACCTGCCTGCTGTTCGCCGTGCTCAGGCTCACCGTGAAGGTCATGTTCCTCGAGCCGGTGTCGCCCTCGACCACGGTCGGCGAATCGATGGTGATATCCGACGTGTCGTCGTCCGTGATCGTGCCGGTGCCCGTGTTGGCGCTCGAATCGATGCGCGTGGAAAAGATGGGAAAAGCCCCGCTCAACTGCGCCACCACCGTCTCGTCCGGCTCGTCGAGCGTGTCGCCCTGCACCGCCACCGACACCGTCTTGCTGGTCTCGCCCGCGTTGAAGCGCAGCGTTATCCGGTTGTTCTGCAAGGACGTCGTGTAATCCGTGCCGCTCGTCGCCGTGCCGCCGGTGATCCCGAAAATCACCCTAGTGTTCGAACTGGCCGCCGGGCTCAGCCTCACCGTGAAGGTCATGTTGGTCGAGCCGCTGTCGCCCTCGTTCACGGTCGGGGAGTCGATCGAAAACGTCGGCGTCGTCCCGTCGTCGTCCCTGATGGTGCCCGTCCCGCTGCTGGCCGTCGCCGACAGTGTCGCGCCCGACGCGCTGCTCAGGGCGATCACCACGGTTTCGTCCGCCTCGACAGTCGTGTCGCCCGTCACCTCCACCGTGATCGTCCCGCTCGTCGTGCCCGCCGCCAACGTCAGCTGCCCCGCCGTCACCGCCGTGTAGTCCGTGCCCGAGGTCGCCGTGCCGGTACCGGCGTCTGCATAGTTCACCGTCACCGCGGTGGCCTTCGTCCCGCCCAGGCTCACCGTGAAGACCAGGTTCGCCGAACCGCTGTCTCCTTCGTCCACGAACGGCGAGCTGATCGACAGCGTGTCGTTGTCCGTGATGGTGCCCGTCCCTGTCCCGGTGCGGGGCGCCGTCGACACCGTCGCGTTCGTCGGGTTGCCCAGGGATATCACCACGGTCTCGTCCGCCTCGCTGGTCGTGTCGCCCTGCACCGACACGTTGAACGTCCCGCTCGTCGTCCCCGCCGTAATCGTCAGCGTGGTCGCCGACACCGCCGTGTAGTCCGTGCCCGAGGTCGCCGTGCCGGTGAGGGTGTCCGCGTAGGTCACCGTCACGTCTTGGGAGTACGCCGCGCTCAGCGTCACCGTGAAAGTCAGGTTCGTCGAACCGCTGTCCCCTTCGTTCACGCTCGGCGAATCGATCGACAGCACCGGCAACGTGTCGTCGTTGCTGATGGTGCCCGTCCCGCTGCTGGCCGTCGCGGACAGCATCGCGCCCGACGACGGGCTGCTCAAGTTGATCACCACGGTCTCGTCCGCCTCGACGGTAATGTCGCCCGTCACCGACACCGTGATCGTCTGGCTCGTCGTTCCCGCCGCGAACGTCAGCGTTTGCCCCGCGGTCACCGCGTCGTAGTCCGTGCCCGAGGTCGCGGTGCCGGTGCCGGCGTCCGCGTAGTTCACCGTCACCGCGGTGGTCTTCGAGCCGTTCAGGCTCACCGTGAAGACCAAGTCCGTCGAACCGCTGTCTCCTTCGTCCACGGACGGCGAACTGATCGACAGCGTGTCGTTGTCCTCGATGGTGCCCGTCCCGGTCGCCGTCGACACCGTCGCGTTCGTCGGGTTGCTCAGGATTATCGCCACGGTCTCGTCCGGCTCGCTGGTCGTGTCGCCCTGCACCGTTACCGGGATCGTCCCGCTCGTCGCGCCCGCCGCGATCGTCAGCGTCCCCGCCGTCAGCGCCGTGTAGTCCGTGCCCGAGGTCGCCGTGCCGGTGCCGGCGTCCGCGTAGTCCACCGTCACGTCTTGGGAGTACGCCGCGCTCAGCCTCACCGTGAAGACCATGCTCGTCGATCCGCTGTCGCCCTCGTTCACGCTCGGCGAATCGATCGACAGCACCGGCAACGTGTCGTCGTTGCTGATGGTGCCCGTCCCGCTGCTGGCCGTCGTCGACAGTGTCGCGCCCGACGACGGGCTGCTCAGGGCGATCACGACGGTCTCGTCCGCCTCGACGGTAATGTCGCCCTGCACCGTCACGGTGATCGCTTGGCTCCTCGTCCCCGGCGCGAACGTCAGCTGCCCCGCGGTCACCGCGTCGTAGTCCGTGCCCGAGGTCGCCGTGCCGGTGCCGGCGTCCGCGTAGTTCACCGTCACCTGGCTGGCGCTCGACGCGCTCAGCCTCACCGTGAAGACCATGCTCGTCGAACCGCTGTCGCCCTCGTTCACGGTCGGCGAATCGATCGACAGCACCGGCAACGCCTGCGCGGCCGCGTCCACGGCAAACATGCACCAGGCCGCAATCAGCAGCCCGATGGCTGCGGCGGGACGGGTCGCACGAAGCAGTCTTTGTGATCTCATTCGGTAAGCCCTTGGAGTGTGTTGGGGGGGGGGGGCTTGCAGAATTCGGCTAGCTCCCCATCCGGCACATCGAGTGGAGCGATGGCAAATCATCCGGCGACTATACCAAAAATAAGGAGGGTTGCGGGGGTTATGCACAGGTTGGAGTACCGCGGTTTGGGCTTGATTCTCTTGGTGCGTGACGGCGTCTCACCACCGTAGTCCAGCCGCGGATTTGGCAGCGCAGGAGGCCAGCTACGTCCGGCTTGCGGGCTTCACGCCGTCGAGAGGCAGGCGAGTCGGCGGCTCACGGTCCGTGCGGTCCCCTCGGCCCGCCGCCCGTTGCGGCAGCGTGGTGTTCGTCGAAGCGGTCGGTCAGTTCGTCGATGGCTTTCTTGTTGCCCTCGATGGCCACACGGTTCCGCTCGATGGCGGCGCGGTTCCGCTCGATGGCGAAGCCGTTGCCGGCGATGGCCTCCCGGTTGCCGGCAATGGCGGCATTGGCAGCGTCGATGGAGTCTCGCATAGCCCGGACTTCCTCGATCAAGAATCGGATGTCGCTCCTGATCTCTTCCTTGAGATCGCCAATTGCCGCTGTGTTGTGCTTGACGGTAGTGTCCAGCACGGCCAAGAACCAGATGCCGCCGATAAGCAGAGCGGCGATGGTCAAAGTCTGCGCCCACTTGGCAACCACACCGACGATCCCGCCAACCGGGCCACTGCTTGGAATCGTCTCTGCCACAAGTACCTCCTGCACACGCTGCCAACTGCCGCGAGCGCCGACACCTCGAGCGCACTGGCGACCAATCTACGCCACTGGGAAACCGGGATGCAACGACATCGACCACTGTTCGCGTAGGAAATCCGCCCGACTTTCAGCACCCGCGCCTATTTCCGACGCAAGTGGTTGATTCTGCGGAATCAATCGCCTGTCGGCACAACACAATCGCGCCGAGAACACAGAGAACCAGCTAGGCGAACAGCGCACCGACGCTCTCGCCGGTGTGGATGCGTCTTATCGCTTCGGCCATCAACGGCGCCACGGACAGCACGGTCATCTTGTCCGTGCGCTTGGACTCGTCGACATCGACGGTGTTGGTGACGGTCAGCGATTCGATGGGCGATGCCGCCAGGCGGGCGATGGCCTCGCCCACCAGCACGCCGTGGGTGGCCCCGGCCAGCACGCGCCTGGCGCCGGCGTTGGCCAGCGTGCGGGCGGTTTCCACCAGCGTGCCGCCGGTGGCGATTTCGTCCTCGAAGATCACCGCGTCCTTGCCCTGGACGTCGCCGACGACGTGGCCTTGCCGCACTTCCGTATCGCTCACTCGGCGCTTGTCGATGATCGCCAGCGGCAGGCCGAGGCGGGAGGCGAACTTGCCAGCGCGCTTGGCGCCGCCGGCGTCGCTGGCGACGACGACGGTATTCGCCATGTCGCAAGTGCCGGCGACGTGTTCGGCAACCAGGGGGATGGCGGTCAAGTGATCCACCGGAATGCTGAAGAAGCCATGCACCTGTTCGGCGTGCAAGTCCATGGTCAGCACCCGGTGGGCGCCGGCGGTCTTCAAGAGGTCGGCGATCAGGCGCCCGGCGATGGAGATGCGCGGCGCGTCCTTCTTGTCCGAGCGGGCGTAGGAGAAGTACGGAATCACCGCGGTGATGCGTCGCGCCGAGGCGCTGCGCAGCGCGTCCAGAGTGATCAGCAGTTCCATGATGTGATCGCTGGCCGGTTCGGTGAGCGCCTGGACGACGAAGACGTCCCGTTCGCGCACGTTCTCGTCGATCTGCACCGACAGGTTGTCGTTCGAGAACCGGGAGAGCGTCAGGCTGCTCGGCACCAGCCCCAGCGCAGCGCAGATTTCGTCGGCAAGGCCCGGGTTGGAACGGCCGGCGAAAACCCGCAGTTCGTCGTTCACTTGGGAATCCCCTTACAACGCCTGCAGGCGTTCGAGCTGCCGGCGCAAGGCGGCGCCCCGACCATCCAGCGTCGCGTGCTTCTCGCGTTCCTTGGCAACGACTTCCTTCGGCGCCTTGGCCACGAAACCGGGGTTCTCCAGCTTGGCCTGCACCCGGGCGAGCTCCTTGCCGAGCTTGCCGAGTTCCCGACTCAGCCGCTCGCGTTCGGCGTCGACGTCGACGAGGCCGGCAAGCGGCACCACCACCTTCAGTTCCCCAACCACCTGCATGGCCGCCGGCGGCAGCGGCTCGTCGTCGCCAAGCCAGCGCAGCCCGGCGACCTTCGCCAAGCGCCGCAGCAGGTGTTCGGTTTCGGCGAGCAGCTGCCGGTCTCTACCGCTGCCGCCTTGCAGCAGCAGTTCGATGTTCGTGGCCGGGCTTAGGTTCATTTCGCCGCGCAGATTGCGAACCGCGGCCACCACCTGTCGCAGCCAGTCGATGGCGGCCTCCGCCTCGGCATCGGGCGGCAGTTGGCCGGCGTTGGGAAACGGCTGGCGCATGATGCTGCCGCCGTCTTCGCCCAGCGCGCCGGCAACACGCCGCCAGAGGGTTTCGGTAATGAACGGCACGATGGGGTGAGCGATGCGCAGCAGCGTTTCCAAGACCGACAACAGGGTTCTCTGCGCCGCTCGAACCTGCGCCGCAGACGCGCTTTCGGCGAACAGCAGCGGTTTCGTCAGTTCGAGATACCAGTCGCAGTACTCGTGCCAGGCGAACTCGTAGACCGCGTTGGCGTAGCGATCGAAGCGGTACTGGGCAATGGCCTCCTCGGCCACGCCAGCGAGGCGGCCAAGGCGCGAGCGAATCCACCGATCGGCAACGCTGTCTTCGGTTTCGCCCTCGAGACTGCCGCGTTCGCCGTGCAGCAAGGCGAACTTGGTCGCGTTCCACAGCTTGTTGCAGAAGTTGCGGTAGCCCTCGATGCGCTTCAAGTCGAAGGCGAGGTCCCGGCCCTGGGAGGCCATGGCGCAGAAGGTGAAGCGCAGGGCATCGGTGCCGTAGGGCTGAATGCCTTGCGGATATTCGCGCCGGGTGCGTTCGGCGATGTCCGCAGCCATTTGCGGCTGGGTCATGTTGGCGGTGCGCTTGGCGACCAGATCCTCGGTGCCGATGCCGTCGATGAGATCGAGCGGGTCCAGGCCGTTGCCCTTGGTCTTGGACATCTTCGCGCCCTGGGCGTCGCGCACCATGCCGTGGATGTAGACCTTGCGAAACGGCACTTCGCCGGTGAAGCGCAAGGTCATCATGATCATCCGCGCCACCCAGAAGAAGATGATGTCGTAGGCGGTCACCAGCACGTCGGTGGGGTGGAACTGGCGAAGTTCCGGCGTCTGCTGCGGCCAGCCGAGGGTGCCGAAGGTCCACAGAGCGGAGGAAAACCAGGTGTCCAGAACGTCGTCGTCCTGGCGCAGAGCGGTCGCCGACGGCACGCCGCCCTTGCTGCGAGCTTCGGCTTCCGTGCGTCCCACGTAGACGTTGCCGGCGTCGTCGTACCACGCCGGGATGCGGTGTCCCCACCACTGCTGGCGGCTGATGCACCAGTCCTTGATGTCGCGCATCCACGCGAAGTACATGTTCTCGTAGGGCTTCGGCACGAACTCGACGGCGCCGCTGCGCACCGCGTCGACGGCGGGCTTCGCCAGCGGGGCGATCCTCACGAACCACTGGTCCGTCAGCCACGGCTCCAGCACGGCCTCCGAACGGTCGCCCCGGGGCACGGTGTGCGTGTGCGCCTCGACGCGTTCGAGCAGGCCAGCCTCGTCGAAGTCGGCAACGATGCGTTGCCGGGCGGCGAAGCGATCCAGCCCCCGGTAGGGCGGCGGGGCGTTGTCGTTGACGCTGGCGTCGGCGTTGAAGATGTTGATGGCGTCGAGGCCGTGGCGCTGGCCGATCTCGTGGTCGTTGAAGTCGTGCGCCGGGGTGATCTTCACGCAGCCGGAGCCGAACTTCCGCTCCACGGCTTCGTCCGCGATCACCGGCACGAGCCGGCCGACCAATGGCAGCCGCACTTCGGCGCCGATCAGCGCCCGGTAGCGCTCGTCCTTGGGATGGACGGCCACTGCCGTATCGCCGAGCATGGTTTCCGGGCGCGTGGTGGCGACCACCAGATAGTCCTTGCCGTCGGCGCGCCGGGCGCCGTTCGCCAACGGGTAGCGAAAGTGCCATAGCTGGCCCGGCTGTTCGACGTTGTTCACTTCCAGATCGGAGATGGACGTCTTCAGCGCCGGATCCCAGTTCACCAGGCGCTTGCCACGGTAGATCAGCCCATCGTCGAAGAGTCGAACGAACACTTCGGCGACGGCGGCGGAGAACCCCTCGTCCATGGTGAAGCGCTCGCGGCGCCAGTCCACCGACGAGCCCATGCGGCGGATCTGCTGGGAGATGTTGTCGCCGGTGCTGTGCTTCCACGCCCATACCTTGTCGATGAAGGCGTCCCGGCCGACGTCCTCCAAGGTGATTCCCTGGGCGAGCAGCTGCCGTTCCACCACCATCTGGGTGGCGATCTGCGCGTGGTCCGTGCCCGTCTGCCACAGCGTCCGCTTGCCGTTCATGCGCTGGTAGCGGATCAACGCATCCATCAGCGTGTGCTGGAAGGCGTGGCCGATGTGCAGCCGGTCGGTGACGTTCGGCGGCGGAATGGCGATGCAGTAGGTTTCGCCGTCGCCGCTGGGGGCGAACGCGCCGCTGCGCTCCCACTCGGCGTAGAGATCGCCCTCGATGGCGTCGGGATCGAAGCTGCCTTCCAGACTCATGCAGTGCCTACGCGATGCTCGTGGCGTTCGCGGCGGCTACTCCCAATCCTCAAGCTCATGGTGGAACAGCGGATAGCCGCGCTCGCGGTAGTGCCGGTACTTCGCCCGGCTGGGCGCTCGCTCGCTGGCCAGCACGATTTCCGCCACGCGACTGAAGTTCGGATGGACTTCGGCGACGTCTTCGCCGAGGTTGATGAGCACGTCGCTCTGCGGCGCATCGCCCTGGGGCGCGCCGCCATCGGGCGCATGGTCGACCATGCCGATGATCACTGGCTCGCCCTGCTCCTGCCCGCAGCGGGCGTGGGGCAGGAAGTGTTCCCGAGGGTATTCCCACATCAGCGCGTCGAGCTCGGCGGCTGCGGATTCGTCGGCGCGAACGTGGACCCGCTGCCCCGCATGCACCGCCCGGTGCGCCAGCCGACAGCAGAAGCGGCGCTTGGCAAACTGGTCGGAATCCGGCAGCAGGTAGAAGTCCACCCGGGTCATGGCAACGTCGGCTAGCTGGTTGAAGTTCGCCGGCGCCTGCTCGACGCGGCAGCGGCCGCAGCCCTCGACTCCAGCTCCTCGGCGCAGGCGCCGATCAGATACTCGAACAAAGCCGGAACCGGGCGCCCCGTGCTGCCCTTCTTCGCCTTGTACGCGGTGCCCGCGACATCGAGATGCGCCCAGGGAAAAGCGCCGGCGAAACGCGACAGAAAGCAAGCCGCGGTGACGGAACCGGCGGCGCGTCCGCCGATGTTTTTCATGTCCGCGAAGCTGCTCTTCAGCTGCTGCTGGTACTCGTCCCACAGCGGCATTCGCCACATGCGGTCGCCGATGGCGTCGCCAGCCGCCAGGAGATCGCTGGCCAGTTCGTCGTTGTTGGCGTAGAGGGCGCTGGCGGGTTCGCCGAGCGCCACCACCTGGGCGCCGGTGAGGGTGGCGACATCGACCACCGACTTCGGCTTGAAGCGCTTGGCGTAGGTGAGCGAGTCGCACAGCACCAGACGGCCTTCCGCGTCGGTGTTGAGGATCTCCACGGTCTGCCCGGACATCGTGGCGACGATGTCGCTCGGCCGCGTCGCCCGGCCGCTCGGCATGTTCTCCGCGGCGGCGACCATGGCCACCAGGTTGATGGGCAGGTCGGCATCGACGACGGCCTTGGCAGCGCCAAGCACGCTCGCCGCGCCGCACATGTCGAACTTCATCTCGTCGATGCCGGCCGTGGGCTTCAAGTTGATGCCGCCGGTGTCGAAGGTGATGCCCTTGCCGAGCAGAACGTGCGGCGCCTCGCCGCGCTTGCCGCCGGCGTATTGAACGACGACGAGCTTGGCCGGCGCGCTGCTGCCCTGGGTAACCGACAGGAACGCGCCCATGCCAAGCTCCGCCATGTCGGATTCTTCGAGGATCTGCACGCTGGCGCTGCTCTCCGGCTCGAACACGCGCTTGGCTTCGGCGGCCAGGTACGCGGGATCGCAGACGTTCGGCGGCTCGTTGCCGAGGGTCTTGGCGAACTCCAGCCCGGCGTCGAGCGCCTCGGCGTGGCGAACGGACAGTTTGGCGGCGCTGCGGTCCTTGCTGAGCACGCCCACCCGGCGCAGTTTCGGCGGCGACCCGGCCTTGGGCTTGGACTTGTGGCGGTTGAAGCGGTAGGCGGCATGCGAGACCGCCAAGAGCGCGGTGCGCGTTTTCCAGGAGGTGCCGCGCCCGGCGACGTCGAACTCGTCCAGCCACAGCGTCGCGTCCTGCACGTCCAGCTCGGCGATGACGGCGGCGGCGGCGTTCATGTCCTTGCGAAAGGTGGCATCGTCGCACGGTTCGCCATGCTCCTTGCCGACGATCAGCAGCCGCGACGGCTTGCCGTCGCGGAACACTTGGGCGACCTTGCCGGTCTCGTCCTTGGTGCCAGCGAGGGTCAATTCCACCAGATCGCCGACGCCGAGCGCCTCGCCAATCGTCTGGGCGCTGCCCCTCGGCACCACCAGGCAGTGGGTGGGCAACGCCGCCGCATTGCCCGTCTTGACGGTGTATTTCATGGCTTCTACCAAGTGAGCGCAGCGGCATTCTAGCAGCCTGGCGGCGCTGTTGGTCGCTCGCCAACACCCTACGCCTTGCCAACCCCCAACTACCCCACAGCCCCGAAGCCAACTTGACCAGCCTGTGAAGGCCATTGCCTTTCAAGTAGGCTTGGCCCGCCCAGCCCCCAGCCACCGCCAACAGAGGAGCCCTCATGCTGCATAGGCTAAAGGTGTCCGGCCTGCTGTCGTTCGGGCCCAAGGGCGTGGATCTGCCCATGGAGCCGCTGAACGTGCTGATCGGGCCCAACGGATCGGGGAAGTCCAACTTGCTGGAGGCCATTGCCTTCCTTAAGGCTGCCATGAGCGACCTTGCCGAACCGATCGGCCGCAGGGGTGGACCAACCGAGTTCTTTTGGAAGGGGCCTGATGGACCGCAGGCCAACGACTTGCATACCGCCAACATGGAGACCATAGTTGACTATGTTGGTAGTCAGTCGACTAAAGTTCTGCATCACGCTATGGAGGTCAAGAGTCTTTGGTCGACCATCACGGTAGCAAACGAACGTGTGGTGCCCCTTGATGCGAAGCTTCGCAGAAGCGAAGGCATGGGCTTTGAGTTGTCTTTCGAGCATGGCGAGTCCGACAGCAAGGCGTCAGGAGATCTGCTGCCTGTGCTTGAGAACTCGTCTCCCCCGCTCACTAAGATTCCCGCCCGCTCTAGCCTGCCGGCATCGATGCTCTACCTTACTGCCAAATTAGAGCTTATGTACCTGAAGCACCAGTACGAGGCCATTCGCCTCTATAGAAACTGGTCGTTCGGCCCAGATGCGCCCCTTCGCCTTCCATGTGGTGCCCACGGGCGCAGCGACTTTCTGGACGAGGATGGCGGAAACTTGGCCTTGGTGTTGTCCCAGTTCCTGGGACAACACAAACGGGCGGTGCTCGACGCGCTCCGCTCCCTCTACGATGGCATTGTGGACTTTCGGTGCCCGGTGACGGGCGGCACCGTTGGGCTCTTCCTCGAGGAGAAGGGAAACCGAGCCATTCCAGCCACGCTGATTTCGGACGGAACGCTGCGCTACCTCTGTCTGCTGGCCGTATTGCTGCACCCGAAACCGCCGCCGTTGATTTGCATCGA
This sequence comes from Candidatus Azotimanducaceae bacterium, assembly GCA_965199875.1. Lineage (GTDB taxonomy): Bacteria > Pseudomonadota > Gammaproteobacteria > Pseudomonadales > Azotimanducaceae > VXYL01. The sequence goes on from OZ241346.1 coordinate 3,828,001, forward strand.
GGAACCCGAATTGGGACTGCACCCTGATTTGCTGCCCACGGTGAGCGATCTGATGCTTGATGCTTCCAAGCGCAGCCAACTGGTCGTCACCACCCACTCGGACGTGATCGTCGACGCGTTGACCGATCAACCGGAGAGCGTGGTGATTTGCGAGAAGCACGACGGCGAGACCGAAATGCGCCGCCTCGACAAGGACGATCTATCGAAGTGGCTGAAGGACTACAGCCTCGGCAAATTGTGGACGGACGGGGAGCTTGGCGGCAACAGGTGGTGACGGCAACGCTCTACATTGAAGGCGGCGGCGACGGCAAGGATCTCCGTACGCGTTTCCGCAAGGGTTGGCGGACGTTTTTCGACGCAGCGGGCGTGGACGATCGGACGAAAATCGTGCGTGGCGGGGGACGGCAACGGACGTACGACATGTTTGCAGTGGCCGTTCGGGATCGTCGCAACGATACGCTTCCGCTGTTGCTTGTGGACAGCGAAGCGCCCGTGCGACTTGGACACTCCCCGTGGCAACACCTGCTGGCGAGGGACGGTTGGAACAAGCCGGACGAGGCGGGTGAAGATCAGGCGTTCTTGATGGTGCAGTTCATGGAGACGTGGTTCTTGGCGGACAAGGACGGGCTGCGACGCTATTTCGGCAGCGGATTCAGAGAGCGAGCGATCAAGCAGTGGCCCGACCTGGAGGCGGTGCCCAAAGAGACCGTGTTGAACGCGCTGGCGCAAGCCACGGAAGCTTGCCGCAAGGTCTACGGGAAAGGCAGGACCTCCTTCGAGTTGCTGGAGTACATCAGCCCAGCTCGCGTCAGAGCCGCTTGCCCTCATGCCAACAAGCTGCTGCAGCGGCTGGCGGCACTCTGAGGCGGTCAAACCATGCACGACCACGGCTATTTTCCAATGTCACGCTCAAACCGCTTAACCCGGAGTTCGACCCCATCATCCTCACCGATGTAAACGAGGAAGCCGTGCGGGTGGTGGCGGAACTGGTCGAGGTCATCGGCGTCATCGGCCAACGAACTTGAACTTCGCCAGTCCGAGCGCAGCCAAGAACAGACCCGCATGGCCCAGTTCCAACACCGCCGAACCCTCGTGGCCTGTGGCGCTACATCGGCCGCGAGCCGCTGCTGGTCTTTCTGATACTCTTGAACCCAAGGACGATGTGTGCCGCGCGAGACGCTTGGATGAAGCTGGTAACGGAGGATCTGATCCGCCAGATGGTGGGCGTCATCGTGGCCGAGGCGCACCCGGAGCGCGTCATCTTGTTCGGTTCACACGCTCGAGGGGACGCTGCGGAGACCTCGGACGTGGACCTCATCGTCGTGGACAGCGCCCCGTTCAACGAGCAGAGAAGTCGGCGGCTCTTTTGCGTTCGCCTATACGAGGCGCTGGCGAAGTTCCGTGTGCCCACCGACATCCTGGCCTACTCGCGCCACGAGTTCGACTACTGGCGCGAATCGTTGAACCATGTGCTAGGTCGGGCCGTGGCGGAAGGCAGAGTGCTCTATGAGCGACCATAAGTGCGCACGGGCCTTGCTAGATGTCGCCGAGCAGGACATCCGCGCCTTGCGAGCCCTTCTCGCCGCCGAGGATGTTGGCGATGGGGTGTTCGGCTTCCACGTGCAACAAGCGGCCGAGAAGTCGTTGAAAGCGTGGCTGGCCCTCTTGGGCGTGCGGTTCCCGCTCACACACGACCTGGGCGTGTTGGTGGAGCTTCTGCAAGAGACGGAGGATGCAACCGCCTTCCTGCCACTGCGCGTCTACACCCCCTTTGGCGTACAGTTTCGCTATCAGGCGGTGGAGGGGGACGCGCCGATCGATCGGCAGGCGGCGTTGAGGCAGGCGGAAGCGCTGTGGCGGCACGTCGCGCAGGTGTTGGAGCGGACTGCGCCGCAAGACAGGACGCCGCCGATGTGACCAGCATTCGCGGCCGACCGACGCTTCGTGAGCCGCAACGCCAAGCGTGTTGTTCTCGACACGAACCGGATCGTTGGCGCCAACAGACCCGAACCATCCCAAGAACGAACCCCATGTCCAAGTTCCAACCCCTCTGAGCGCTCGTGGTCGTGTGGCGCTACATCGGCCGCGAGCTGCTGCTGGTCTTTCTGGCGGTGTTCGCGCTGATGCTGGCGGTGGGGCTGGGGGGGCGCTTCGTCGGCTACGTTCAAGAGGCGGCGAGCGGGCGCTTCAGCGCCGATGCGCTGTGGACGCTGCTGGCGTTGCGGCTGCCGGAGTTCGTGCAGGTGACGGCGCCCTTCGCGAGCTATCTGGCACTGCTGCTCACCTTCGGGCGTCTGCATGCCGAACGCGAGTACGTTGCGCTTGGCAGCGCCGGAGCGGCACCCAAACGCATCGCGGCCGCGGTGCTGCTGGGCATCGCGCCGCTGGCCGCGGGCGTCGGGGTGCTGTCGCTGGCGGTGACGCCGGAGGCGCGGCGGCTGTACAACGAGCTCTCCATCGCGCAACTGCTTGACAGCGAGTTCGACGCGGTGATCGCCGGTTCCTTCCTGGTCTATTCCGGCGGCCGGCGGACCACCTACGCCCAGGCCGTGGACCGGGACGCCAACGAACTGCACGGCGTGTTCATGGCCGAACGCCTGCGCCAAGGCTCCGCCACCGTGTGGGCCGAGAGCGGCCGGACGCACCGCAGCGGCAGCGGCAGCCGCATCCTGGAACTGCGCAACGGCACGCGCTACGAAGGCGCGCCCGGGCAGGCCGGCTACCGCGAAGTGAGCTTTCGGCGCATGGGGCAGCGCTTGCAGCAGGAAGTGCTGGCGCCGCGCGCCGACGTCCGCGCCACGCCTACCGTCGATCTGGATACGACGGAACCCCGCGCCGCTGCCGAGCTGCAATGGCGCCTCGCCATGCCCACCATGACCGTCGTCGCCGCGGTGCTGGCGTTGGGCGTGGCGAGGCCAAGACTGCGCGCCGGGCGTTTCGCCCGCCTGCTGCCCGGCATCGGCCTGTTCATCGGCTACTACCTGCTGCTGGTGGCGGTGCGCGGCTTCGCCGCCGACGACGCGCTGCCGGCCGGCGGCGGACTCTGGGGCGTACATGCCTTGGCGTTGACGGTCGCCCTGTGCCTCGCCTACAGCAGCAATCGGCCGCGATGAAGGCGCCTGCGCAACCCTCCGCAACCTGCCGGGCATAGCGGGATCCCTGCCATGCCGGTGCTGCAAATGGATCGCTATCTGGCTGCCAGCACGCTCAAAGCCGTTGGCGTGGTGCTGCTGTGCCTGCTGACGCTGGTGACCCTGTTCACGGCCATCGACGAGCTGAACGACCCGACGCCCGGCTACGGCAAGGCGAACGCCCTGCGCTACGTCCTCTGGAGCACGCCGCAGAGGATCGTCGAATTGACGCCCTACGCCGTCTTCATGGGCGCGCTGATCGGCCTCGGCACGCTGAGCGGCACGGAGGAAATCACCGTGCTGCGGGCGGCTGGAGTATCCATCGCCAGACTGTTCGCCAGCGTCGCGGCGACCGCGCTGGCGGTGCTGGGGCTGAACGCGGCGCTTGGCGAGTTCCTGGCGCCGGCTGCGGAAACCGCCGCTGGCACGCTGAAACTGCGCGGCGGCAGCGGCGAACAGCGCGGCATCCGCTCGGCGCAGTGGCAGCGGGAGGGGAACCTCTACACCAACATCGACGGCTACGCCGCCAACGGCGACCTCTTGGGCATTCGCCAATACGCCGTCGCCGATGGCCGGATGCGTTTCAGCCGCCGCGCCGAACGCGGTTCGCGCAGCATCGACGCGAGCGGACGCCAACACTGGCTGCTGCACGATGTCGTGGAGACCCACTTCAATGGCAACTCGACGAGCGTGCGCCGCCATGCCACGCTGCCGTGGCACAGCACCACGGACCCCGCTCTGTTCAGCGCCAAGGCGCTGTTCGAGCCTGGCAAGCTGGCGCTGCGCGACTTGCTGGCGCAGATTCGCCACCGGCAGCGCGAAGGGCTGGACCCGCGGCGCTATCAGATGGTGCTGTGGGGCAAGGCGCTGCAACCCCTGGCGGTGCTCGGCCTGGTGCTGCTGGCGCTCGGCTTCGTCATCGGCCCGCTGCGCGAAACGGGCATGGGCGCGCGGCTGACGGTGGGCATCGCCGTCGGCCTGGCGTTCAAGTATCTGCTCGACGCATTCGCGCCCATCGGCATCGTCTTCGCCCTGCCGCCGTGGTTGGCGATGTCCGCGCCGGTGGCGCTGTGCTGGCTGGCGGCGGCGGCGACGGTGCGGCGCATCTAGCGCCGGCGCGCTCCGCGACTCCGTTTCGGTTCGCGCACGACGATGCTGCCGGACAGCCGATCCGGCCAGCTGCGCCGCTCGCGGTCGAAGCACATCCAGAAGAAGCCGAGGCCCAAGGCGGCGAAGCTCAGCAGCCCGCCGGCGAAACGCTTGAGCGCCTGGCTCGGCGTGAACGTGTCGGTCTCGGCCAGCGAGCGCAGCCGCAGCCGCCAGGCGAGCATGCCCAGGGTCTGCCGGCGTCGGCACCAGAAGAACGCGAAGAACAGATAGCACTCGACGAAGAGCAGGCTTCGCACCCACGCGCCAAGCACCGCATCGCCGATGATGGTCACCAGGGCCACGATGGTCGTGGTCCAGATGGCCAGCAGCAGCAGGGCGTCGTAGAGCATCGCCAGCAAGCGGTAGCGCAGGGGCGCCGGCGCGTGGACGGCGGCACCCGCCGTGCTGGCGGCAGAGGTCATGGCTGCAAACTCCTTGCGGCTTCGGCGAACGCGAGGCGGTAGTATGGCGATTCACGCCGCTAGGAGAAGACATGACCGAACGAGTGCAACGCCACGGCCTCGGCATCGCCAAGGAGCTGGACGACTTCATCGCCGCCGAGGCAACGCCAGGAACCGGCATCGACGCCGACGCCTTCTGGCAGGGCTTCAGCGCCATCGTGCGCGACTTGACGCCGAAGAACCGCGCGCTGCTGGCCAAGCGCGACGAGCTGCAAGCGCAGATCGACGCCTGGCACGAGGCCCGCCGCGGCCGCGTCCACGATGCCGCCGAGTACAAGGCGTTCCTGCAGCAGATCGGCTATCTGGCGCCCGAGGGCGGGCCGTTCGAGATCGCCACCGCCAACGTCGATGCCGAGATCGCCAGCACTGCCGGGCCGCAGCTGGTGGTGCCGGTGATGAACGCCCGCTTCGCCCTGAATGCCGCCAACGCCCGCTGGGGCAGCCTGTTCGACGCCCTCTACGGCACCGATGTCATCGCCGAAACCCCTGGGCGGGAGAGGGGCGGCAGCTACAACCCAGCGCGCGGCGAACTGGTGATCGAACGCGCCGCCGAAGAGCTGGACGCCATCGCGCCGCTGCAAGGCGCCAGCCACGCGGACGCCAGCGGCTACCGGGTCGTCGAACAGGAAGACGGCTACGCCCTGCGCGTACACGCCGCCGAGGGCGAAACGGAACTTGCCGATCCCGCCCAGTTCGTCGGCTTCGTCGGCGCCGCGCCGGGGGAACCGAGCGCCGTCCTGCTGCGCCACCACGGCCTGCACGTGGAGATTCAGATCGACCGGACGCACGACGTCGGCGCCGTGCATTCGGCTGGCGTCAAGGATGTCTTGCTCGAGTCCGCCGTGACGACGATCCAGGACTGCGAGGACTCCGTGGCCGCGGTGGACGCCGAGGACAAGACGCTGGTCTACCGCAACTGGCTGGGCCTGATGACCGGCCGGCTGGAGGAGACCTTCCAGAAGGGCGGCGAGACCGTGCATCGCAAGCTGACGCCGGACCGCACCTATACGCAGCCGAACGGCGAAACCCTCGTCCTGCCCGGCCGCAGCCTGCTGCTGGTGCGCAACGTCGGGCATCTGATGACCACCGATGCCGTGCTGGACGACCACGGCGACGAAGTGTTCGAAGGCATGCTCGATGCCGCGGTGACCAGCCTGTGCGCCCTGCACGACCTGCGCGGCCTCGGCGTCTTCCGCAACAGCCGCGCCGGCAGCGTCTACATCGTCAAGCCGAAGATGCACGGGCCGGAGGAAACCGCGTTCACCTGCGAACTCTTCGACCGCGTGGAGGACGTGCTGGGCATGCAGCGCCACACCGTGAAGGTGGGCGTCATGGACGAGGAGCGCCGCACCAGCTTGAACCTCCGCGAGTGCATTCGCGCCGCCCGCCAGCGCATCGTCTTCATCAACACCGGCTTCCTCGACCGCACCGGCGACGAAATCCACACCAGCATGGCCGCCGGCGCCATGGTGCGCAAAGAGCCGATGAAGCAGGAGAAGTGGATCCTCGCCTACGAGGACGCCAACGTCGACGCCGGCCTCGCCACCGGCTTTCCCGGACGCGCGCAGATCGGCAAGGGCATGTGGCCGAAGCCGGACGAAATGCTGGAGATGCTGAACACCAAGACGAACCACCCCACGGCCGGCGCCGACTGCGCCTGGGTGCCCTCGCCCACCGCGGCGACCCTGCACGCGCTGCACTACCACCAGGTCGGCGTCGCCAGCCGCCAGCAGGCGCTGAAGACGCGCAGCCGGGCCAGCGTCGACGACATCCTGACGATTCCGCTCTTGGCCGGAGAGAACCTGTCGGCGGACGAGGTTCAGCGCGAACTCGACAACAACGCCCAAGGCATACTCGGCTACGTGGTGCGCTGGGTCGACCAGGGCATCGGCTGCTCCAAGGTGCCGGACATCAACGACGTCGGCCTGATGGAAGACCGCGCCACCTGCCGGATTTCCAGCCAGCACATCGCCAACTGGCTGCGCCACGGCATCGTCAGCGAGGCCCAGGTCGCCGAGACCATGCGGCGCATGGCGGCGGTGGTGGACGGCCAGAACGCCGACGACGACGACTACCTCGACATGGCGCCGGACTTCGACGACAGCATCGCCTTTCAAGCCGCCTGCGACCTGGTGTTCAAAGGGCGAACCCTGCCGAACGGCTACACCGAGCCGGTGCTGCACGCGAGGCGACGGGAGGCGAAGCAGAGGGGCGAAGGCTGACGTTCCGCACGTTCCGCGCTTGCGGCGGCCACGAGCGTGGCTGCTCGATCGCAGGGCACCGCACGATGCAGGGCGTCAAGACCAGGCTGGCGGCAGGCAGCTACCACTTCTCGCCGAAGGGACGGATGGTCACGTCGAAGCTCCAGGCGCTCTTCGGCTGATGCGCCAGATGCCACACCTCGCCGGCGATGTCGTCGGGTTTGCAGAAGAACTCGTCCGGCGCGTCGGGAGACCGCTGCCGCGTCCAGCGCAAGTCGATCACCGCATCGACGGCGACGTAGGCGACGTGGACGCCCTTCGGCCCCAGCGTGCGCGCCATCGACTCGGCGAGGATGCGCTGCGCCGCCTTGGTCGGCGCGAAGCCGGCGAAGGCAGGCTTGCCGCGGTAGGCGGCCGTGTTGCCGGTGCAGACGATGCTGCCGCGGCCGCGTTCGATCATGGCCGGAGCGACCAGCTGTCCCAAGCGCAGCAGCGCCACGGTATTGACGGCGAAGTTCCGCTCGAGGGTCGCTGCGTCGATCTCGGTGAACTCGCCGAAGGCGCCGCCAACGGCGTTGTGTACCACCACCTCGGGAGCGCCCAGCCGGTTCGCCACTTCGCCAACCGTCGCCCGCAGCGCGTCGCCATCGGCGACGTCGCAGGGAAAGGCGTGGGCATTGGCCGTGTCGGCGGCGATGCGATCCAGACGTTCGCCGTCGCGCGCCAGCATGGCGACCTGGTAGTCGCCAGCGAAGCGGCGCACCACCGCCGCGCCGGTTCCCCAGCCGACGCCGGTTACCAGGCAGACCTTGTCGCCCATCGCGTATGCTCCGTTCAGATTAAGGAAACTGGGGCAAGTCTATGGAACTTCGCGGCGAATGGGAGAATCAGAACGGCTCGATCCTCGCCATCGACGAAGTGCGCGACGGCGCCTTCACAGGCAGCTTCGAATCGGCCAAGGGCCGCGCCGCCCGCGGCAGGCGGTATCCGGTGCGGGGCACCGTCAACGGCGAGCTGGTGGCCTTCGCCGTCGACTTCGTCGACGACGAGCGCAATCTGCACTCGATCAGCAACTTCAGCGGACGCCTGCAAGGCCACGTGCTGCATACCGTCTGGGTGCTCGCCAGGGCCTTCGAGGACGCCGAGCTCAGCAAGCCCACCCAGCCTTGGAACACGTTTCTGATCAACGCGGACCGGTTCGTCAGACGAGATTCTTGAGTTTCGGCCGCGTCGGCGGACGGCCATCGTCCCGCCAGCGCTAGAGCAGCTTTACCAACATCACGCCGAGGCCGACCGCGTGAACGAACACCCTTACTCCCACTCGAGCACGGCGGCAAACAAGATCGTGCTCGGGTCGTCAACTGCTGGACCTCTTGCGCCAAGTCTGCGCCCGGCGGGTTTGTAGCTCTGTACTTGCAGACTGCAATGTCGGAATTCGGTTAGACAGATAGCGGCGAAGTAAGCCAAACTTGGCAAAACGACATTTGGGAGGGAAGGCAGACATGGCCATGAACGTTAAACCCGTGCCGACGCTGGACGGCGAGGTCAACGAAGTGCGTCTTGCCACGGCGGAGATCGTCAACAACGACATCCTGCCCGTCGAGAACAAGCTCTGGGCGCATCGAACCGACGGCGGCCGGCCCAGCAAGGAACAGCTCGAAGAAGCGCACGAACTGCGCCTCGGCGTGCAGAACAAGGTGAAGAAGGCGAAACTGTGGGCGCCGCACCTGCCGCCGGAGTTCGGCGGCATGGGACTCTCCTTCATGCAGCACGCCTACATGAACGAAGTGCTGGCCTACAGCCCCGGCGCCGCCTCGCTGTTCGGCGTCGTCGCGCCGAACTCGGGCAATCAGAAGATTCTCGTCAAGTACGGCACCCCGGAGCAGCACGAAAAGTGGCTGGTTCCGCTCACCGAAGGCCGCATGCAGTCCGGCTTCTCCATGACCGAGCCGCACAACGCCGGTTCCGACCCCCGCTCCATCCAGACCCGCGCCGTGCCGGACGGCGACGAGTGGGTCATCAACGGCCACAAGTGGTTCACCTCGAACGGCCACGCGGCGGACTTCTACATCGTCATGTGCCGCACCGCGGACCCGGACGACCCAGGCGGCGGCAACGAGAAGATGACCCAGATCATCGTGCCGAAGAACACCCCGGGCGTGAACATCGTGCGCGGCGTGCCGGTGTGGGGCAAGGCGTCCAGCCACTGCGAGATCGTCTACGACAACGTGCGCGTGCCGAAGTCGAATCAGCTCGGCAGCACCGGCACCGGCCACCAGGCCGCCCAGGACCGCCTCGGCGCCGGGCGCATCTACCACTGCATGAACTCGGTGGGCTCGATGTGGCGCTGCTTCGACCTGATGGTGGACCGCATCATGAACCGCACCGTCCACGGCGGCGAGAAGCTCGAAGACAAGCAGTTCATGCAGGGCTTCATCGCCGACTCGTACATGGACATCCAGGCTTCCCGCCTGATGGTGGTGGACTGCGCCCGCAAGATGGAAGAAGGCGCCGATTCGCGCACCGACATCTCCTCCATCAAGGTGTTCGTGCCCAACGCCTACCATCGGGTGGTGGATCGGGCCATCCAGGTGTACGGCGCCGCCGGCGTCTCCGGCGACTATCCCTTCGCCGGCATGTACGAAGGCGCTCGCACCCTGCGCATCGCCGACGGGCCGGACGAAGTCCACCGCATTCTCATCGCCAAGAACGTGCTGCGCCGATACCACGCCGGCGAAAGCTGGGACTTCGGCAACTGATGGACGCGAGCAGCATGGAAAACCTGGCACAAGAGATGGCGGCGGCGATCCGCGCTGGCGAACCGCTGCCCAAGATGCCCGCTGGCCTCGGCCTGGACGACGCCTATGCGCTGCAGCAGCAAGTCGTGGCGAGCGTGTCGGGCGGCGCGGTTGCGGGCTTGAAGGCAGGGATGACGGCAACGGCGGGACAGCAGGCGTTCGGCCTGACGCATCCGCTGATCGGCGCCCTGTACGAATCCGGGCGCCTGGCGCCTGGCGCATCCTTCACCAGTGCGCCGGGCGTCAGCCTGGAGTGCGAAATCGGCATCGTCGTGGATGCCGACGGCGCCCCGAAGACCGCCGGCCCGGTCATCGAAGTGCCGCGCATGGCCTTCGCCGACGACGAAGACCGCAACGGCGCCAACCTGACCGCCTGCAACATCGCCGCCGACCGCTACATCGTCGGCGAACAGCAGCCGCTGCGCGACTCCTACGGCGACGTGCGCATCCGCCTCACCCGCAACGGCGAGGAAGTCTGCGCCGCTCCGGCCTCGGACGCCTTGGGCGGCCCGCAAGCGGCGCTGGCGTGGATGCTGAACGAAGCCCGTGCGCGAGGCTTGGCGGTGACGGACGGCATGTTGCTGATCACCGGCGCCTGCGGCGGCATCCACCCCGCGCAGCCGGGGCACTACGTCGCCGACTACGGCGATCTGGGGAGGATCGAGTTCACGGTGACGTAGATGGATGAGGAGCCGTTGATTCTCGTTTCCCTCGTTACGGCGCTAGCACTTGGCGTCACCTGGGCGCATTGGCGTGATTCAAAGCGGCGGCGGCTTCTGTCTGAGATACAGGGGCATGCGAAAGAGCTGTTGACCACTGCTCGATCCGCCTTCCTAGTCAAGAGCTGTTCACGCTGCCATGAATTTGAAATGCGCCTTCTCTCTGTGAGCCCGAATGCACGGTCCATCGAGTACCAATGCATGACTTGCAACAAGAAGATGCGTGCCGCCGCTTGTTCTACAGATGCACAGAGCGCCAAAGGTGAAGAGGAGCAGCTATTGCGGAAGGTCCGAAAATATTCCTTGCGGTTCCGCAACAGGAAAGTTGAACCTACGCTAATCTTCTCGGTTCCAGAAGATCTCCTACCGTACGAGTACTCAGCCCGGGAGCCGATTCCCGAGTCAATGAGAACCGAAGTTTGGCGCAGAGACAACGGGTGCTGCGTAACATGTGGCTCAAGAGTCAATCTAGAGTTCGATCACATCATCCCCGTGTCGAAGGGCGGAGCCACTACCACCAGGAACCTTCAGTTGCTTTGCCAACAATGCAACAGATCCAAGGGCGCTCGCATCTAATTTAGATTACCTTCAACGCCGGAAGGCGGCGGATCCCAAGTCGCCTTCAACCCGCTCGAGAGGTCGCGGTAGGAGCAAACTCGAACGCGCCCGCAGGGCGGGCCTACTCCGGCGTCGGGATGCGCACCGCCTTGGCGTCGTCGTACCACCAGGCGTCCGGGAAGCTGGTGCGGAACTCCGCCTCCACCGGCGGGCGGCCGAACTTGTCCCAGTAGAGCACGCGGGGCCCCTCGACGGCGATGAGGGGGATGGTCAGGAACTGCCACAGGAGTGCTCGGTCCAGCGCCCTCTGGGCGGCCATCAGCTCGGCTCTGGAGCGGGCGTTCAAGACCCGGCTGATCATCTCGTCGACGGCGTCGCTGCGAACGCCCGACAGGTTCCTCGTCTGCGGCAGCATGGCGTTGCTGGAGTGCCAGTAGGAGACGATCTCCACCCCGGGCGGCTGGGCGACGGCAAGCTGGCCGATGGAGAAGTCGAAGTCGAAGGTCTTCATGATGTTGACGTAGTGCGACGCCTCCACCAGTCGAACCGTTGCCGCGAATCCTAGCGTCCGCAGCTGATCGACGTACTGGGCGATCATGCGCGATTCGGCGGCGGTGCGCACGACGAAGTGGAGGAAGAACGGCTCGCCCTCCGCGTTGACCAGAGCGCCGTCGCGCAGCAGCCAGCCGGACTCTTCGAGCAGCTTCAAGGCACGCAGCAGCATGGCGCGGTTCCGCCCCTGGCCAGGCGAGCGCGGCAGCTGGAAGGGCTGGGTGAAAAGACGCGGCGGCAGCTGCTCTCGAAACGGCGCCAGCAGCGATGTCTCCGCTCGGCTTGGGAGGCCCACGGCGGCGAACTTCGACGGTGCGAAGTAGCTCTCTGGCCGCGAGTGGAAGCCCTGGGTGATCACCCGATGGAACCAGTCGTAGTGGAACACCAGGGTCAGCGCTTCGCGCACTCGAACGTCGCTCAAGTTCTTGCGCCGGCTGTTGATGACCAGGCCGGTGAGCAAGCCGACGTAGTACTGGAAGTTGTGCTGGCGGCGGACGATCCAGCCGTTGGCAAGGGCGGGAATGTCGTAGCCCCGGTGCCAGGCTTCCGGGTCCGTCTCCCGCCAGTAGTCCACCAGGCCCTTGCGGAACGCTTCCCGGGCGACGGTGCGGTCGCGGTAGTAATCGTAGCGGATGAAGTCGAAGTTGTGTCGCCCGCGATGGACGCCGATGTCTCTGCCCCAGTAGTCGGGTACCCGCTCGTAGAGCAGAGACTGCGCCTGGGCGAACCGCGCCACTCGATAGGGGCCGCTGCCCAGCGGCGGCATCATCGTCGTCTTCGAGTTGTCCTTCTGCCGCCAGTAGTGTTCCGGCAGGATGGCTATCTTGCCGAGGCTCGTCACCACGGCGGCGTTCAAGCCGTTGATGTCCAGGAGATGAAACGTCAGATCGTGGTCGCCATGCACCTCGACGGCCTGCACCATGCCGAAGGCGGATTGCAGGTTGAAGGCCGAGTTGTCGCGGATGTGCTCGAAGGTGAAGCGGACGTCCCTAGCGGTCAGCGGCGCGCCGTCGTGCCAGCGCGCTTCCGGTCGCAGCCGTATGCGCACCGTGGTGAAGTCGTCGGCCAGCATCACGGCTTCGGCAAGATTGCCGTAGAACGTACCGATTTCGTCGTCCGAAGCGGTGAACAGTCCGTCGTAGAGGAAGGGGTTGGAGCCGAGGTCGTGGCTGATGCCCGGCGCGACGATGCCCTTGTAGAGATACGGCGTGAACGAGTTCCAGCTGACGTGGGTGGACAGCACCATCGTACCGCCCTTGGGCGCCTCGGGATTCACGTAGTCGAAGTGCTCGAAGCCGGCCGGATACTTGAAGTCGCCGAAGAACGACACGCCGTGCTTGAACGCCGGTTCGGCGGCGGCGAACAGAGCGCCCAACGCCAAGGCGCCGACGGTCAGCGCGCGCCCCACGTCGGCGCCTTGGATGCGGCCCGTTCCGGTTCGACGCGGTTTGCAGCCTCCGCCACGTCGCATCGGTCGCCCGCGAGCGCGGCTACAGGCTGGCCAGATCGACCGCCGCCCCCGTTCGGGACGATTCGACGATGGCGAAGACGATCTTCATCGTCTCGATGTTGTCGCGGCCGCTGCTCACCGGTTCCTTGCCGGTTCTGCAGCACTCCTCGAAGTGCAGTATCTCGTTGACGAAGAAGTTGGCGCTCGGCAGGTTCGCGCCGCTCGTGTCGATCGGCGCGAACGGCGCCTCGATCAGCTTCTGCAGGTCTTCCGGGTTGCGCGCATCGAGTTCCTCCTTGAGCCCGAACAGGACGTCGCCGAAGTGCCGAACCGGACTGTCGCCGCTTGGCAGCGGCGGCGGCGTCGAGCGCAGCGTGCCCTTGCTGCCGATGACGCTGTACGACGTTCCCTCGTTCGCCACGTAGGTCGTCCAGCTGGCGAAGGCATCGCCAATGGCGCCGTTGTCGAACTCCAAGGTCGCCGCCGCCAGGTCCTCGGCGCCGTTGACCATCTGCGGCTGCACCGTTCTGCACACGCCGGTCACGCGCTTGACGTTGCCGACGTAGTAGCGCAGCAGATCGAGATGATGGACGGAGTTCAGCAGCAGCACGCCGCCGCCTTCCTTGCCGTCGTTCATCCAGGACTTCTTCGGTCCCTGCATGATGACCTGGGTCCGCGCCGCCTGTATCTCCCCCAGCCGGCCGTCGTCGATGAGACGCTTGGCCGCCCAGGCTTCGGGCGAGTGGCGCAGGTGCTGAGCGACCATCAGCGTCGTTCCGGCCTTGTCGGCGGCGGCGATCATCGCTCGGCACTCGGCCAGCGTGTTGGCCATCGCCTTCTCGGTCAGCACGTGCTTGCCGGCTTCGGCGGCGGCGATGGTCTGCGGGGCGTGGTGGCGGTGGCCGGTGCAGATGTCCACCGCGTCGATGTCCGCCTCGCGCAGCATCGTCGCGTAGTCCGTGTAGACGGCTTCGACGCCGGTCTTCTTCGCGTACTGCTCGGCCAGCGGCTTGACGACATCGCACACCGCGGTCAAGCGAACGCGCTCGGGATGCCGCAGATAGGCATCCATGTGCCGGTTGGAGATGCCGCCGGTGCCAACCAGGCCCACCTTCAAGGGATTCGCCATGCCTTGTCTCTCTTTTCTGCCCGCCCGTTCGCTTGCGGTCGATACCGCGGCGGCCAGGCGGTCAGTCTCGGCGCTTCACCTTGTACATCACGCCGCCTCCGCCACCGCCGAGGCCGAAGGAGCGCTGCCAGACGCCCGGGGTCACGCAGTCTTCTGGAATCAGCCCCGCCCAGCGATCCTCCGCGCGCATCGTGGTGCGAACCATGCCCGCCTCCCACTCCGCAAAGTGCATCTTCTGCCGGTCCGTGCCGTCGCCCTTGCCTTGGCGGATGAGACACATGCCGCCGCCGTCGATGTGGAACGAGACGGTGTTGCCGCCCTCGGTGCCGCGCTCCTTCAGCCGTTGAACGGTGGCGTCGTCGACGCCGCCGGGGGTGAAGTCCATGGACAGGCGCACCTTGCCTTCGTAGATGACTTCGGAACGGTCGTGGGCGACGGTCATCTCGTCGCAGACGTACTTGGGCCAGCCCCAGCAGTTGCCCTCCAGCGCGGTGTGGAAGTTCGGCACCGGCACGCTGATCACCAGCCAGGACTCGATGCCGTCGGGACACAGCGCCTTGACCATCACCCGGCCTTCGAGAAACGCCACCGGATTGTTCATGTCCCAGTACGACACCATCACCTCGGGCTTCTCCGGCATGGCGAGCGGCGGATACATGTAGGATTCGTACAGGTCCAGGTCCGCCGGCTCGATCACCGTGCTGTGGCCGAAGGTTCCCGCCCCGGAGCGGGACATTTCCTCCACCTGCTCCGGGGTCAGCATCGGCCGCTCCGGCATGTCGAGGTCCATGTTGACGATCTTGTCGCGGCTGGGATCCTGGATCCAGCGGGCGACGTTCTCCAGCAGAATCCTGGCGAAGATCATCCGGTCGAGGTCGTTCTTCACCTCGTCCACCTTCATCTGGCGGCCGGAGGCGTGCTTTTCTCTCGGAAAGGTAACGAGCGTGCTCACGTTGGAGCCTCCTCTTGAGTAGTGCTTCAGGGGTTGTAGTTGAACTCGACGCCGAAGGTGCGCGCTCGGCCGAACACGTAGCCTTGCTGGTTGCGTTCGTAGGCGACCACCTCGTCGAAGACGTTGCGGACGTAGAAGCTGAACTCGTAGCTGTCTCGCGCCATGAGCAGCCGCAAATCCATGGTTTCGTAGCCGGGCGTCGCCCGCTCGTTGTCGCCGCCGCGGAACTGCTCGGTGACCTTGTAGGCGTCGGCTCGGGCGGTGGCGTTGAAGCCGCCCAGCTGGAAGTCCCGCACCAGCGAGGCGTAGCCGGAGAACTCCGGCGAGGCCGGCAGGCGGTTGCCGGGCTGCACGCCCACCGAGGTGGAGCCGGCCACCCGGGCGACGTTGCCGGTGGACGCACTGCCGATGTCGGCCTCCCACATGAAGCTGCCGCCCAGCGCCCAGCTCCACGCATCGGCGAAGATGCCGCGCAGTTCCAGTTCCAAACCTTGCGAAGATGCCGAGCCGGCGTTGTCGTCGTAGGTGAGCGGGAAGGGCACGATGCCGGGGATGTTCGGCGTCGTGGCGCTGGTGCGCACGATGATGTCTTCCCAGTCGATGTTGTACAGGGCGCCGGTGACGCTTAGGCGGCCATCCGCCAGCGTGGCCTTGAGGCCGAGCTCGATGCTCACCGCTTCGTCGCCGTTCACGGTCTGCGCGTCGACCAGTTCCTGGTACAGCGCTTCGGCATCCGCGTTGTTGGCGCGCACCGCGTCGAGCCGCGCCACGGCGCTGATCAGCCGATCCTGGACGATGCCGGGGCGGAAGCCGTGGGACCAGGTGCCATAGATCATCCAGTCGTCGGCCGGGCGCCAGGTGAGGGTGACCTTGGGCGAGGTCTTGCGGTCGTCGTCCAAGGTGAAGGAGCTCTCGATGTCCCTCGGGTCGTCCGAGCCGTCCAGCAGCGTGTTGACGCTGACGATCACGTCGGCGCTGCGCAGCCCTGCCGTTACCTCCCACTGATCGTTCAAGCGGTAGCTCGCCTCGCCGAAGAGCGACTTCTCTTGCGTGGAGCCGAAGCTGGAGTTGCCCGGGAAGATGACCGTGTTCAGCCAGTTGGCGATCATGGCCTGGTGCTCAACGGGCGTATCTGGATGGAACAGCCACTGGATGAAGCAATGTTCATCGGGCGCCACCGCCGCGTAGGGCACCAGCGGCGAGCACGGCGAATGGTCGCCGCGCTTGAAGTCGTCGTCCTTGTAGTAGGCGCCGACGGTCCACTGCAGCGGGCCTTCGCCGGTGGAGACCAGGCGCATCTCGTAGGCGTAGCGGTCCGTCCACCGATGCACGAGGTTGTAGACGATCTGCGAGGAATACCGCCCCGGAACGTTGCAGATGCCGTCGCCAAGCGCGCCGAAGCAGTTGGCCCTCTCCACCAGCCCTTTGAGGAAGGCAACGTGGGGCGGCGCTTCCTCGTCGTACTGCCACTCCTGGTCGAGATGCGACGCCGAGGCGATCAAGTCGGCGAAGGGCAGCTCCCACTCGGCGCCGAGGTTGAAGATGGTGGTGTCGTCGATGCCGCCGTCCAGGCCGCGGACGTCCGGGTGGGTCTTGTGCGTGACGTATGGGTCCCGTGCGAACTGGGCGTTGTGGTCGCCGCGGCAGTCGACGCCGGGCGACGGATAGTCCGGCACTTCGACGAGGTTCACGTCCTCGCGCAGCACGTCGTAGCAGTGGAAGGCGATGCCCGGCGCTCCCATGTCCGCGGAGACCTGGTTGACCATCGCCGTGAGCCGCAGATCGTCCGTCGCTTGCAGTGCCACGGTGAGGCGCCCGCCGGTTTCCTTGGTCCAGTTCACGTCCTTCTCGTTGCGCAGCCCCGGCGCGTCGATGAGGCCCTTCTGATCCCGGGAATAGAGCACCAGCCGCGCCGCGGCGCGTTCGCTCAAGGGCACGTTGAGCACGCCGTCGACGCGATGCCCGATGCCGCTGGAGTGCGCCATCGTTTCGAGGGTGGCGCGGCCGGAGAAGTCGAAGCCGTCCGGGTCCGGCTGCTTGGTGATGTAGCGTATCGCGCCGCCCATGGCGCCTTCGCCGTAGAGGGTGCCTTGGGGCCCTTTCAGCACCTCCACGCGCTCGACGTCGAACAGGGCGCCGCGCAGATGGCCGCTGTCGCCGCGCGTGGAGCCGATGGGCACGTTGTCCATGTAGGCGCCCACCGGAGACGGCCCGCCGGCGAAGGGCGTGATGCCGCGCACGGAGAGGATGTTGTAGGCGAGCGTGGAACTCTTGTAGTTGAAGCCCGGAATCGAGGTGTAGAGCGTGTGGATGTCCTGCATGCCCTTCTGCACGATCTCCACGTCGGTCACCGCGGTGATGGCAATCGGCGTGTTCATCAGCTGGGTGTCGCGGTAGGTGGCCGTGACGACGATTTCCTCGACCACCAGGTCTTCGTCGGCGGCCGCCGCGTCGTCGCCGGTTGCTGCTTGTCCGGCGCCGAGCGGCGCGGCGAGGCCGGCGCCGGCCACTACGGCGACGAGGCGCCTCAAGAAGGACGGCTTCGGCTTTTCGAGCGGTGGCGCGGTTTGCTGCTTGGCCAGGGCATCCGTGGTCATCGTGGCATCTCCTCTAGCCGTCGATCTCGCTTCGATCGTGACGGTGCGTTCGTTGATGAACCGATAGCTCAAACTCGCATCGGCGAGCAGCTGGTCGAGGGCTTCGCGCACCGTTGCGCCGGGCGCGGCGCCCTTGGTGGCGAGGCCTGCGGTCAGCTCCGCCGAATACACCAGCTGCAGGCCGGTGCGCTTGGCGAACTCGGTCAGCGCCGTGGTGAGCGGCTGCGGGGCAATGCCGGCCTCGTCGCTGGCGAATACCGAGCTGGCCGCAAGCACGACGGCGAGCACGCCGCCGAAGCCAACCTGCCTCGCTCGGCCGGCCAGCGCCTCGTGCTCGGTTCGGTCTGCTTGCGCGCATCGCGGCAATCCCCCTATGGGTATAGACGGTTCGGCGCGCCGATCGGGACCCACTTTGCAGCGCCCGCCAAGCTCTAGCGCGCCGCTTCCAGAACAGCTTGCGTTCCAGTGGGGCGGGTTTCGTCGCAGGGCCTGGACACCGGTGGCCTTGCGGGGCGGCACATCCTCAAGCAGCACGTGCCGAGGCGACGACCGACGGAACGTGCCATTTGCCACGTTGATGCGGAATCGAACCACTAGCGCACGATCCACCGCTCGGCACCGAGTTCGACGACGTGAACGCCCTCGGCGCGCCGGAGGTACTGAAGCAGCGACTCGGGGTCGTGGGGCTGGAACACGCCGTTGAGGCGCAGCTGCGCCAGCGTCGGGTCGTCCACGCGAAGCCGTCGCGTGTTGTAGCGGTTGAACTCGGCCACCACTTCGGCCAGCGAGGCGTCCTCGAAGATCATCCGGCGGTGCTTCCAGGCGACCGCGTTGCGCGGGTTGGCCGACGTCTGCTCGATGGTGGATTCGACCAGGTCGATGAGCGCCTGCTGGCCTTCGGTCAACTCGACGCTGGCGCGTTGCTTCGCGTCCGCCGCATCCGTGTTCGGCTGCGGGCTCGGCGCACTCGCCGCGGCTGCCTCGCCGAACGCCTGCCCGTCCGCCTGCTTCACCAGCACGCGGCCTTCGAGCACCGTGACGGTGGCGGTCCGGTCGCCTTGCCGATGCATGTTGAACTTGGTGCCCAGCACATGCACCTCGGTAGGCCCGGCCTTGACGACGAAGCGCCGACCCTGCTGATGGGCGATCTCGAACAGCGCCTCCCCCTTCAGCAGATCGACGCGTCGTTCGTCGGCATCGAGATGCAGGCGGATCGCCGTCTGCGTGTTGAGGTCGATGACCGAGCCGTCGGCAAGCGCCAGCGATCGCTGTTCGCCGATCGCCGTGGCGACGATGTCCTCTTCCGCCACGCCGACAAGGGCCCGCGTCCACCAGCCGGCGAGCACGACCACGGCGGCAACGACGCTGGCGGTGGCCGCGAAGCGCAGCAGTCCGGCCCTGGAACGACGCCGCTGCCCGCCAGCGCGCACCGCCGCCGATTCGGCTGCCGCTCGGTCGATGGCTTCGTCCGGCATCCCAGGCGCAGCCGCCGCCGGCTCCAGCGGCACCACGTTGTCGTTCGCTTGCGCGCGCTGCAGCAGCGCTTGCAGATCGGCTTCCTCGAGGGCTTTGAGGCTGCCCATCTCTTCCCACAGCGCCGCGACCTCGAGGTATTCGCGGATGTGCGCCGGCGACTCGCACAGCCAGTCGACGAAGCGCCCCCGGTCCTTGCTGGAGAGCCCTCCCTCGCGGAGCGTCGCCCACCACTCGGCGGCCTCGACGGTGCTCTGTCTGGTGCGTCTAATCATCTTCTCCTATCGCCAGTTCCTGCCTGCACCGCTGCATGGCCGCAGTCAGGTGCTTCTTCACCATGTGCGGCGTGGTGTTCAGTCGAACGGCCACTTGCGCGTAGGTCAAGCCTTGCCGCCGCGCCAAAACGAACGCCGCCCGCTGCAGCGGCGGCAACTCGGACAACACGCGGTCCAGGCGAGCCAGCCGTTCCTGGGCAATCGCCCGGGGTTCCGGCGAGGTCGAACGGTCCAACAGTTCGTCGCCGGCTTCGGCATCGTCCAAGCTCGTGTGTCGCCGCTTCAAGCGCTGCTCGTAGGCCAGGTTGGCGGCGATCCTGAAGAGGTACGCCTCCGGTCGCTCGATCAGTTCCACGCGACTGCGCCGCAACAGGCGCATGAACGCTTCCTGGGCCAAGTCCGCCGCGTCCGCCGGGTCCAGCAGCCGGTAGCGGAGGAATCGAACCAGGTCCCCTTGTCGCTGCTGCGCAAGGTCGTCGATGCTCGGGCGACGCTTTGCCACGGCGGCTCCTCGGGCGTGTCTCCTCTGCTTCCTAGTAGAAGACTGTTCGGGCTGCCGATCGGGACCCGTCTCTATGCAAGAAGCGCCAACTACGATGCCGCGCCCTGCGGCTTCGCTGGGCCGAAAGGCGGCTGCAAGTCGACATCCGCCCAAAGCGCGCGCTCCTCGTCGAACGGCGCGTTCGCCACGGTCGACGGATTTGCGAAGATCGCCGTCGAGCGGCTGCCGGTCTGGTACGGCATCCAGCCCTGCAGCGCCTCGGTGCGCGGATCGGCGTTCCTGGCGAAGCCGAGCAGCGCGTCCTGCAAGTCCGCCGAGAGGCGGTCCGCGGCTTCGCCCTGGCCGAAGAACGCGGCGCTCTCTTCGCTGAACGCATGGGTGCCGAACGCATAGCCGATGATGATCGCGTGGGGTGCGCCCAGCGCGCCGCCTTGCCAAGGGGACTCGCCGGCGAAGATGTAGTGGTACGCGGCGCCGCCCCGCTCGGCCACGGCTTCGGCGAGCTGCACGGCCGGCAGGCGCATCTTGCGGTCGGTCTCGATGGCGGCGAAGAGGGACACCGGGTCGGTCGCCTCGACGCGGCGCTCGCGGATCCGCCGGTAGCCGTCGACGAGGGAGGCGGGGTCGTCGACGACCTTCGACAGCTCGGCAAGCAGTCCGTCTTCGTCGAGCTTCGCGGTCTGCGGATTCATCAGCGCGAAGCCGCGCCACTCGTCGCGCTGCGTGCCGACCAGCACCGGCACGCCGTCCGCCGCGCCGCGCCGGATCGCGCCGAGCGGCATCTCGGCGAGTTCGCTGCCGTCGATGCAGGGCTGAAAGGTCATGCCGCCGCCCGCCGCCTTGTAGCTGGCGGCGGCGTCGGTGAGCGCTTCCGCGTCCAGCGCCATCAGCCGGTCGATGTCTTTCTTCGCCGACAGCCCCAAGGTGGCCAGCAAGCCCTCCGCGATTTCGACCGACCGCTGCAAGGTGTTCGCGGTGCTGGCGGCGCCGCTCATGGGAATGGCGCGATGGAAGAGCCCGCGCGCCGGCGCAAGGGCCAGCAGGGCGCCGATGCTCATGGCGCCGGCGGATTCGCCGAAGACGGTGACGTTGCCCGGATCGCCGCCGAAGCCGGCGATGTTGTCGCGCACCCACTCGAGCGCCTGCACCTGGTCGAGCAGACCCTCGTTGCCGGTCGCCGGAATGCGCCCGTTCGTCAGCTCGCGCAGGTGCAGAAATCCCAGCGCGCCAAGCCGGTAGTTGATGGTCACCACCACCGCGTCGCCGCGCCGCGCCAAGGACGCGCCGTCGTACACCGGCGTGCCTCCGGTTCCGCCCGAGAAGCCGCCCCCGTGTATCCACACCAGCACCGGGCGGCGGGCGGCGTCGGCGCCCGGAGTCCACACGTTCAGCTGCAGACAGTCTTCGTCGCGGTAGGCGGCGTTGCGGGCGTTGAACACGAACGACAACATGCCGG
This sequence comes from Candidatus Azotimanducaceae bacterium, assembly GCA_965199875.1. Lineage (GTDB taxonomy): Bacteria > Pseudomonadota > Gammaproteobacteria > Pseudomonadales > Azotimanducaceae > VXYL01. Next base: position 3,849,404 of record OZ241346.1, read on the forward strand.
CGTTCTCGACGACTCGCTGCCAGGACTGCCGGCCCCAGTCCCGGGCGTCGCGCACGCCCGGCCAGGACGGCGGCGGTTCGGGCGGCAGCCAACGTCGCTCGCCCACCGGGGGCGCGGCGAATGGAATGCCCTTGAAGGCATGGACGCCGTCCAGCCGCGCGCCCTCGACCTTGCCGTGCCGCGTCTCCACGATGGTCATGCCGCCGCACTCCTTCAAGCTGGTTTCGCGCCGAGGGTAGAGTCCAGCGCCGCCAAGCACAAGGTCGGGTGGCGCGTTCCGCGTATAGTGCCCGTACGCAACCGACCGCCGCGTTGCGCAAGGCCGGGGGGAAACGCTGCCATGGCAGAGGCGAGAAAGCTGTCCGTCGGCACGACCTTCTTCTTTGGCATCGGCCAGGCCGCCGGGTCGTTCAAGAACATCGCCTGGGGCGCCTTGCTGCTCTTCTACTATCAGCAGGTGGTCGGCGTGGAAGCCGCGCTGGTGGCGCTGGCCATCGCCATCGCGCTGATCGTGGATGCGACCACGGACCCGCTGATCGGCGCCTGGTCGGATCGCATCAGGACGCGCTGGGGCCGGCGCCACCCCATGATGCTGATCTCGGCGCTGCCGCTGGCGGTCAGCTTCGTCGCACTGTTCGCGCCGCCCGAGGGCATATCCAACCTCGGCGGCTTCGTCTGGCTGACGACCTTCGGCGTGCTGGTGCGCGCCAGCTACACGTTCTACGACATTCCGCACATGTCGCTGGGCGCCGAAATGGCCGGCGACTACTACCAGCGCTCCACGCTGTTCGCCTGCTGCGCCTTTCTGAGCGCCATTTGCGGCTCCGCCGCGACCTGGCTCATCAACGGCTACTACTTTCCCACCGTCGAGGGCGTCTACGATCCCGGCTACTTGAATCCGGCTGGCTACCCGGCCATGAGCCGCACCTTCGCCGTGCTGATGGTCGTCGCCATCCTGCTGTGTCTGGCCGGCACGCGAAAGGAAATCCCCTACCTGCGCGAAACGCAGCAACGCCCGCGCATCGGCTTGTCCACTCTGTTCAAGGAAATCTGGGCGGTGCTTGGCAACCGCTCGTTTCGCGCCGTGTTCTTCGGCCTGGTGCTTGCTTCCCTCGTGTTCGGCGTGGAGCTGGCGTTCTATCCCTTCATGGGCATCCACTTCTGGGGCTTGAGAACCGAACAGCTGCTCTACCTCGCCTACGTCGGCCTGTTCGCGTTTCCACTCGCCTTCCTGGCGACGCCGGCGATCACCCGGCTGCTCGACAAGCGGCTGACGGTGATGCTGGCGCTGGCCGCGTCGATCATGGCGTTGAACGTGCCCATCTGCCTGCGCCTGCTCGACGTGTCGTGGTTTCCAAGCAACGAGTCGCCGTGGATTCTGGCCATCTTCCTGGCCTATGCCGTGGTCGCCGCGTTCGTCAGCCCCATCCGCACCGCCAACACCGACTCCATGCTGGCCGACGTCATCGACGAGCACGAACTGGACACCGGCGTTCGCCGCGAAGGCGTCGTCTACGCCGTGCGGGCGTTCTCGATGAAGGCGACCTCGGCCTTCGGCACCCTGGTCGGCGGGCTGCTGCTGAGCGCCATCGACTTCCCGGAGAACGTGCAGCGCGGCGATCTCTCGGCGGAGACGACCTGGAACCTCGGCTTCATCACCGGGCCGGCGACGTCGATCTTCTCGCTGGCCGCCATCGCGTTCTACCTCCGCTACCGCATCGACAAGCGCCGCCACGCGGAGATCGCCGAACAGCTCGAACGTCGCAGGAGCGGCGAGGCATCGTCGCCTGGATGACTTGAACCCACTCGGGCCTGCGCCTTGCAGCGCCCAGCAGGTGGCGCCGGCGAAGGCGCCGAGACCGCCTCCTGTTCCTGCTGCGACCTACTCCTGTTCCGGCGAATTTCGCTCTTCGTCACGCGCCGGCTCACGAGGATCGGCACCGTCCCTGGGCGCTCCAGTGCCCGAGGAACCCATGAAGAACTTGCGCCCGTCCGGGAAGGTGATGTCCCGCCCGCTTCCAGAACAGATCGGTTCGCAGTTCCGATCCTTGCTCTGATAGCCCTTGACCACCACCTCGGTGCCGGGCTGCAAGAGCGTGCGCGTCATGCCTCGGCGCAGCAGCGTGTTCGGCGTACCCGCCTCCAGCTGCCACACCTGGGTGGTGCCGTCCTCCAGCTTGTGGGCGACATGCACCCAAGCGTGGGGGTTGATCCAGTCCACTTGGACGATCTCGCCCTGGATGCGAATCGGCAGATTGGCGTCGAACTCCGCCGAGAAGGCGTGGTGCGCGTTGCCCGTCGGCGCCGCGGCGACGATGGCAGCCAGCGCCAAGGCTGCCCCTGCGTGAGTCTGGTTGGCCATTGCCCCCTCCGTTCTCGTCCTCGGCTTAAGCGTCAAGCGGTGTACCCTACCTTACTCCAATTGGGATCAGCCGTGCGCTCCACCTCCACCCGACGGATGGGTCGTGGCCGCGGTTCACGCGCCGTCCCCGATGCCGCTCGCGCTGGCGCGGCGCACGAAGCTGCGGTTCCAATGCCAGGCGAGGGCCCCCACCAGCACGTTGGTGGCGGCGGTGGCGAGAAAGATGCCGACATAGCCCAGGAGGTAGTTGCCGAGCATGGCCAGCGGAATGTACACGGCCAGCGCCCGCAGGATGGAGATCACCAGCGACGGCATCGGCTTGCCCAAGGCGTTGAAGCAGCTGCTGGCCACTTGCGTCATGCCCATGAAGCCAATGCTCAACGGGATGATGTAGAAGAACCACACCGCCACCTCGACCACCGTGGGGTTGGCGTCGATCTGCCGCACCAGGCGTTCGCCGACGGCAACCATCAGCACGAAGGTCACGACGCCCCAGCCGAGGCAGAAGTTGTTGGCGAGCTTGAGCGCCCGGCGCACGCGGCCGACCAGCCCGGCCCCCCAGTTCTGGCCCACGAAAGGCTCCACCGAGGAAGACGCGGACCACAGAATCATGTGCGCCATCATCTCCACCCTGGACGCGACGTTGTAGCCGGCCACCACGGCGTCGCCGTGTCCCGAGAGCATCCGCGTGACGATGTACATGGATGCCGGCATCACCAGCCCGCTCGCCACCGCCGGGCCGCCAACGTGAAGGATGCGGCGCCAGGAGTCCCAAAGATCGCTCCAGGTCCAATGCACGAGGCGCATCCGCGCCAGCAGGAAGCCGTAGAACACGGTCGTCGAACCCCGCGACAGCGCGTAGGCCCAGGCAGCGCCGGCCACGCCAAGCTCCGGGGCGCCGAACCAGCCGAACACCAGCACCGGGCAGAGCAGAGTCTGCAGGATGGAGCCGGCGGTCATGATGAGGCCGGGGCTGGCGGCGTTGCCGGTGGCGCGCAGCAGCATCGAGCCCGCGATGGACACCATGAACAGCGGAAAGCCGAAGGCGAAGACGGTGAGGTAGTCCACCGCCATGCCATGCACATCGCCCCGGGCGCCGAGGGCCGCGGCGATGTGCGGGGCGAACACGGCAAACAGCGTGCCGACGGTGACGCCCACCAGCACCACCAGCAGATGCGCGTGGGCTATGAGCACCGCCGCCCGTTCCCGATCGCCGGCGCCGAAGATGCGCGCCACCACGGACGAGGCGCCGGTGCCGAGGCCGCCGGCGAAGGCATAGAGCGTGATGGTGATCGGAAAGGCGTAGCCGAGGGCGGCCAGCGCTTCGGTGCCGAGACGGCCCAGGAACACCACCTCCGCCACTTGCGCGACGTTCATGGACAGCGAGCCCATCGCCATGAACGAACCAAGCCGCAGCAAGTGCCGGCCGACGCCGCCGCCGGTGAACGCGCCGAGGCGCCGGGGTTGGGCCGGGTCCCGGTGCGTGGCGTCGTCCGCGCCAGCGGCCGGCTGGTTGCGCGCCACCGCTGGCTTCAGCGCACTGCCCCGGTTTCGCCGACTGCCGCCGCGTGGTCGTTCGTCATGGGAAGAGCTTAACGCACCTCGCACCTCGTGGATCGCTGCGAACCTCCGGACGCGACGGCGCGACGGAAGAAACCAGCCTTGGTCCGTGGTCGCGTCGGTTGGACGCGCCGCCGCGACGGCAGTATGCTGCCGTTCCAATCGATGGCTGGCGCACGCGGGAGGCGTAGGAAGAATGACGAAGCCAATGGCGCGTGCGATGTGCATCGCCATCGCGGCACTTGGCGGCGCGGCGGCGTGGGGCGACACGCTGGACAGCGGCGACAGCGCCTGGATTCTCACCTCCACGGCGCTGGTGCTGTTCATGACCGTGCCCGGGCTCGCGCTCTTCTACGGCGGCCTGGTGCGCTCCAACAACGTGCTGTCGGTGCTGTTGCAGTGCTTTGCGATCACCTGCCTGGTCACCATCGCGTGGCTGATCGCCGGCTACAGTCTGGCGTTCGGCGGCAGCACCGGCGGGGTGGTGGGAGACTTCAGCAAGCTGCTCTTCGACGGCGTCGACGAAGGCGCGATGAGCGGCACCATTCCGGAGTCGATATTCGCCACCTTCCAGCTCACCTTCGCCATCATCACCCCGGCGTTGATCGTCGGCGCCTTCGTCGAGCGCATGCGCTTTTCGGCGGTGCTCTTGTTCACGGCGTTCTGGTCGCTGCTGGTGTATTCGCCGATCACGCACTGGGTCTGGGGCGGCGGCTGGCTGGGCGAACTGGGGCTCAAGGACTTCGCCGGCGGCACGGTCGTCCACGTCACCGCTGGCACCGCTGCCGTGGTCGCCGCCGTCACGCTGGGGCCGCGACGCGGCTTTCCCAGCCACACCCAGCCGCCGCACAACATGACGCTGACGGTGGCCGGAGCGGCGATGCTCTGGGTGGGCTGGTTCGGCTTCAACGGCGGCAGCGCGCTGGCGGCCAACGGCGACGCGGCGATGGCGCTGACGGTGACGCACATCTCGGCCGCCGCCGGAGCGTTCAGCTGGATGATGGCGGAGTGGCTGCGCTACGGCAAACCCAGCGCCCTCGGCGCGGTGACCGGCATGGTGGCTGGACTCGGCACCATTACTCCGGCGTCCGGCTTCGTCGGCCCGGCCGGGGCTCTGGTCATCGGCGTCGCGGCGGGAACGGTGTGCTTCTTCGCCACCAACTTCATGAAGCAGAAACTCAAGATCGACGATTCGCTGGACGTGTTTCCCGTACACGGCGTCGGCGGCGCCTTGGGAACCATCCTCACCGGCGTCTTCGCCAGCAATGCGCTGGGGGTGTTCAGCGGCCAGGAGGACATCTCCATCCCCAACCAGCTGGGCATTCAGGCGATCGGCGTTCTGGCAACGGTAGGCTATACCGCCGTGGCAACGTGGATCATCCTGAAGATCACCGACGTGCTGGTGGTCAACCGAGTGTCCGACGAAGAAGAAACCGAAGGGCTGGACCTCGTGGCGCACAACGAACGCGGCTACATCCTCTAGCGAAGCACTCAGGACAAGGAGTCGACTTTGTCGAACGCGAACGACATCCGCGAACTGCCCAAGGGCTACGACGACACGCCACGGCTGCCGGACTCGCGCTGGCGGGTTCACGACATCGACCGGCCCATGCCGCCAGTGGTGCGGCCGCCGACGTTCTCGACCCAGGAGAGCGCTGGCCAGCCGCCAAGCGACGCCGTGGTGCTGTTCGACGGCACCCACCTGGATGCCTGGGCGGGACGCGACGGCGGCGACGCCAAGTGGGAGCTGGTCGATGGCGGCGCAATGCAAGTGCTGCCGCGCAGCGGCGACATCCACACCCGGGAACGCTTCGGCAGCTGCCAGCTGCACGTCGAGTGGAGCGCGCCGACGACCATCCGCGCCGACAGCCAGGGCCGCGGCAACAGCGGCGTCTTCCTGCTGGGCCTGTACGAAGTGCAGGTGCTCGACGGCTACGACAACCCCACCTATGCCGACGGCCTGACCGCCGCCATCTACGGCCAGTATCCGCCGCTGGTGAACGCCAGCGTGCCGCCGGGGCAGTGGCACGTCTACGACATCGTGTTCGAGCCGCCGGTATTCCGCGGCGGGTCGCTCGCTTCGCCAGCCTACATGACCGTTCTGCACAATGGCCTGATCGTTCAGCACCGCCAGGCCATTCAAGGCCCGACCAAGCATCGCCATCTGGCCAGCTACGAGGAATCCCACGGCACCGAGGGCCCGCTGGTGTTGCAGGACCACGGCGATCCGGTGCGCTTCCGCAACATCTGGATTCGCCCCGTCGACCGCTTCGCCGCCGAGTAAGACGGCCGGACGGAACGCTACCTGGAGGGCGCGGCGCCTCCCCGTGCTGCCGGCGGCGGGGCATCCGCGCCGCGCCGCATGGCGCTCCTTGCCAGCCGGTCGGCGAGTTCGTCGAACTCGATGCCGGCTTGCCGGCAGGCATCCGGGTAGAGGCTGGTCGGCGTCATCCCCGGCAATGCGTTCACTTCCAGCACGCAGACTTCCTCGCCGACGATGAAGTCCGTGCGCGAGAAGTCGCGCAGCCCGAGGCAGCGGTGGGCGCGCAGCGCCAAGCTCTGCAGCCGGGCCAGGTCGTCTTCCGACAGCGCCGGGCGACGGTGCTCGCTTCTGCCCGGCGTGTAGCGGTTGCGGTAGTCGTACCACTCGCCGTCGGCGACCGCGATTTCGATCACCGGCAGCGCCGTCGCTTCCTCGCCATGTTCGTCGAGCACGGCGACGGTGATCTCCCGGCCCATGACGTAGCGTTCGACGAGCACGCCGTCGCCGTAGGCCAGCGCTTCCCGAAGCGGCGCCGTCAAGTCGCCGCCGTTGGGCAGCGGCGTCAAGCCCAAGGCCGAACCCTGGCGCAGCGGCTTGACCACCACGCGGCTGCCGAGTTCCTCGCGGATGCGCTCGGCCGCGCCCGCTGGATCGCTGCCCGGCGCGATCAGCAGATCTTCCGCCACCGGCAGCCCTTCGGCGCGAAACAACGCCTTGGCCACGTGCTTGTCCGTCGCCACCGCGCAGCCGAGCACGTCGCTGCCGACGAAAGGCAGGCCGAGCATCGTCAACAGTCCCTGCACGGTGCCGTCTTCACCGGGCGGGCCGTGCAGCATCGGAAAGACCACGTCCGGTGCCAGCGCTTGCAGCCGGGCGACGAGTTCGGCGTCCAGTTCGATGCTGGCCACCGAGTGGCCGCAGCTCTCGAGCGCCTTGGCGACGCCAGCGGCCGAGGAGCGCGAGACCCCGGCCTCCGGCGAATCTCCGCCGGCCAGCACGGCGACGTTGGCGGCGTTTGGCGGCGCCGGCTGACTCATGCGCGGATGCCGAACACGCGGGCGAAGAAGGCGTACTCGGCGGCGACGGCGTGGCGGATGTTCTCGGCGCGTCGAAAGCCGTGGCCTTCGCCGTCGAAGACGTGGCACTCCACGTCGATGCCCTTGGCGAGCAGCGCCTTGCGCATGGTTTCGGCCTGGTTGGGCGGCACGATTCGATCTTCGCTGCCTTGGAAGAAGATCACCGGACGGTTGAGCCGCTCGACGTGGTTGACCGGCGAGCGCTGCCGCAGCGTGTCGACGTCGCCGACCAGGGTGCCCAGATAGCGCGACTCGAACTTGTGCGTGTCTTCGTCCAAGGCGAGGAGATCGCCAATGCCGTAGTGGCTGGCGCCGGCCTTGAACACGTCGCTGAACGTCAGTGCCGCCAGCGTCGTGTAGCCGCCGGCGCTGCCGCCGCGGATCGCCACCCTTGCCGGGTCCGCCCGCCCATCTGCCACCAGATGGCGAACGCAGGCCACGCAGTCTTCGACGTCGGCAACGCCCCAGGCGCCGTTCAAGCGTTCGCGGTAGGCCCGCCCGTAGCCGGTGCTGCCGCGGTAGTCGAGGTCGGCGACCGCCCAGCCCCGGGAGGTGTAGAACTGGATGCCCAGCGACAGTTCCGCCGACGTGGCGGACGTCGGGCCACCGTGGACCAGCACCAGCAGCGGCGGCAGTTCGCCATCGAGCCCGGCGAAGTCTGCGTTCCTTGGCGAGTAGAGGTTGGCGTAGGCGTCGCCGGCTGCGGAAGGAAAGCGGATCGCCTCGGGCACCGCGACCAGCGCCGCCGCCACGGGTTCGTCGTCCGGCGCCGCAACCACCCGCTGCTTGCGCGACTCGAGGCCAAGTTCGACGATGCAGCGCGGGCGATCCGCATGGCCGGCGATGAAGGCAACGCCGTTGGGCGTGGACGCCAGGTCCGCGTAGCCAGCGCAGCGCTCGTCGAGGGGGCTGGCAAAGCCGGTCTCGGTGTCCACCACGACCAGCGACGGCGTGCCGTCTTCGACCCGCCGGGCAACGACGTGGCGCGGGCCGACGGCAGCGAAGTAGGTGCTGGCGAACAGCCACGCCGGCCCGGCGTACTCGGCGTCTTCCTGGAGCAGACAGTAGACGCCGGAGCGATCGCAGGCGTGCAGATTCCAGTAGCCGTGGGCGTCGGACGCGAACAGCAGCCGGTCGCCGCCCTCGCCGCACCAGGTGGGTTGAACGATGGCCTCGTCGGCGCCGCCCGCCACGACGACGGCGTTCGCCAAGCCAGCTTCGCCGCAGTCGGCCAGCATCAACTGGGTGCCGTCCCAAGGCATGTTCGGATGGTCCCATACCAGGAACGCCAGCCTGCCGTCGGCGGAAGGTCGCGGCGCGGCGTAGAAGTCGTGGCCGGCGTGCAGCACCTGCACGTCGCCGTCGTCGGCGCCGACGCGCACCAGATCATTGATCGGCTCGCCGTCGCCGTGCCGTTCGCGTATCGCCAGGAGGGCGGCGCCGTCCCACGCCAGGTCCGCGAAGCGTTCCCCGTCGTCGCCTTGGGTGATCCGGCGTGGCGGCGCGTTCGCCTCGGCGTCGACGGCGTAGATGTTCTGATCGCGGAAGTCGACGAAGTAGACCAGTCCGTCGGCGATGCAGTAGGCGCCGCCGCCGTACTCGTGAACCCGCGAACGCACGTTGAAAGGGGCGGGCGTCAACTCGGTCGCGCTGCCGTTCGAGTGCCGGATCAACGTCGAGCGGCCGCCTTCGCCGGGGCGCGATTCGATCCAGTACAGAACGTCGCCGTCGGCCTTGAGGCTGGAATAGCCGGTGGCCGCGGAAGCGACTTTGGCCGCGTCGATCGGCGACGGCCAGGTGCCGTAGGCGCGTTTCATCGCAGCGCCGAACGCTCGTCCAGCGCCGCCCAGCGTTCGTGGTCGCGCCAGGCGCCGTTGATGAACAGAAAGCCTGGCGACAGCCCCTCGCGGCGGAATCCGCAACCCTTCACCAAAGCGATTGAAGCCGCATTGGCCGGCTGGATGTTGGCTTCGATGCGGTGCAGCCCGACATGCCGGAACAGGTGTTCCTTCACCTGCAGCAGCCCCTCGCGCATGTAGCCCTTGCCGGCGTGCGCCTGGGCCGCGTAGTAGCCGATGGAAGCGGACAGAAACGATCCCATGACGATGCCGTTGACGTTGACGACGCCGACGATCTGCTCGGTGTCGCGTCGGCAGACGACGTAGCCGTCGTGGTCGTCGCGCTGGGTGCGGCGCAGATAGACCTTGAACATGTGCGGTGTCATCGGGGGCGCGATCCACGGCGCATGCAGTTCTCGGCTCGACGCCGCAAGGGCCAGCAGTTCGTTGCGATCCTTGGCGGACACCTGGCGGAAGTAGACGCGACCGGGCAGCGGCTGCGCCCGGCTCGGCGACTGCGGACTTCCGCGCCCGTCGGGGCGCATTTGCGGGCTAGCCATCTTCCGCCGTCGCATCGGCGATGTCCGGTGGTTGCTGGGCGGGAGGCGCGGGTGCGCGCTGCCGTTGCTTCGCCTGCTGCTTGACGTCCAGCGCGAAGATCTCCCACATCGCCATCGGCAGGAGGCTGATGCCCAGCACCAGCAGATGCATGGGATGCGGGCGCCAGTCGTTGTCGTAGAGCAGCAGCCCCTCGATGGCCATGCCGCGGTCGTGCCAGGCGACGAGGCCATAGCCGAGCAGCGCCGCGGTGGCGGCCAGCAGGCAGTACCTCAGCAGAAACTTGAAGGCCGTGGTCATCCGTCGGTCGTCAGGCGAAGGTGGCGAGTTTGAAGCATTGATCCTAGCCGCGGCAAGTTTCGCTACCGCTGGTACCGCTGGTCGCCGGCGCCCATTGGCAGCCTCGCCCTCCGTTCCTTTTGCGACCACGTTTTGCGACCATGTTGCGACGACCGCCGCGATCAAAACCCCATCAATTGTTATCTTCATCTGTAATACGTTGATTTTCAAAGAAATTTTATCCGAAGAAGCCCCGCAAACAGGCCGATTCGGTGGCATCGATCAAAACCCCATCAAATCTTGAGCACGGCGCTCGTGGCTGCGTCTACGCCCAGAACGGCACGTAGCCGGAACGTGGCCGAGCGCGGTCCGCGGGGCGTATCAAGTCCGCATCGAGGGCATGGCGGATCACGCCGGAAATCTGCGCCGAGTTGTGCTCCTCCACGCCGAGCCGTTCGCGCAGCGTCGCATTGCGCATGCGGCTGCCGCCCAGAAAGCGCAGCACCGTATGCTGGTAGCAAGCCCGCTGCCGTTCCTCGGCGGTCATCTCGGCGAACCGGCGCGGGCCGAACAGGATCGTCCGCGTGGCGTTCTCTTCCGCCTGAAACTCGGGAGGCGGCAAGCGCCCTTGCTCCGCCGCGGCAATCACCTTGTCGACGCCGGTTCCCATCTCTTCGCACAGCCCGAAACGGCGCATGAGCGACGCCAGCGCCTCGTTGCGCGAGCGGGGCGGGAAGTCTATGAATCGCTCCGGCGCCACCAGTGGAGTGCCCGGATTGGTGATCTCCAGCCGGTTCCTGAACAGCTCGATCGTCGGCCCCGCGCCACCTACCGTCATGTCCTGGTGGATCAGCGCATTGGCAACGACCTCGCGAACGGCCACCGGCGGAACGAAAGCGCGCGCGTCTCGAATCGGCGCACCGCCATCCTCGCGCGCCGGCAGCAGGATGTTGACGTGCGCGTTCAAGTCCTCGAAGCCGTTGGCGTAGCCGCGAAGAAAGTCCTCGCGATGGGTCACCGTGGCGGCGCGGTCGTCGCCGTCGTAGGCCACGAATCGAATTGCTTTGCGCGCCAGGCTCGGCTCGAAGTCGCGGAGGTCCCTGGCAAGCAGGATGGCGCCGAGATTGCTGATGTTCCACTTGCCGCCCACATCGGGCGAGATCAGCCGATCTTGTTCGAGCGTGGAGAGGGTGCGTTTGACGCCGTCGGGTGCCGGCAGACGGAGCAGCTTGAAGTAGCTCTCGACGTCCAGCTCCGCCAGCACCGCGTCTTCGTTGGCGAACGGCTGGGCAACGCCGGTCTCCCAAGCGTAGGGGCGCAACTCGTCCCACAGCGCCCGCTGGCGGTCGGGGTTGTCGGCCAGCCGCGGCGTGGCGCTGCCAATGCGGTCGTAGGCGGTTCGCTCGAACTCCACCGGCGCCGTGGGCGCGGCGGGAACTTCCAGCAGCACGACCCTCCCTCGAGAGTGCTCAACCGCTTGAAAAGAGAAAGCCACGCCCGGGCGCAGCCGCTGACTCAGCCAGAACTCGAGCGGTTGGCGTTTGTGTCTGGCCGTGGCCGGGTCGAAGGTCGTGCCGACGACTGCGTGGTCGGCATCGCGAACTCCCCAGACGACGTAGCCGGAATCCATCCCTGCAATCCGGGCGGCGTTCGAGACGGCGGAAATCAGTTTGCCGATCATGGCCGGATCGTCGTAGTTCTCCTTGAACTCGGCCAGCGACGTTTCGGCCGCCTGCGTCCGCAGCTCGTCGATCAACGCGAGCCTTCGCTCGTCTTGGTGCGGCGAACTCATGGCGTAGTCAAATCCTTGTCAAATGTGGTATTCACCCGTAAGCTGTTGTTTTAACTGGCCTTGGGATCGTGAACCAAGCCACTTTCGGCGGTTTTGTCAAAATCCGATCAAATGTGCCGTGGCCACAATCGTACCACCGGCGCTTCTGGCTGCTCCTCGCTTTCGTCGCTTCAAGCGCTTGACATCGCTTTGTCGTTGGCGACAATGCGTCGCCATGCGAACGCTGCGCCACACGCTCAGCACCAACGCCGGGTCGGCGGTTGCCGTCGCCGGCTACTGGTTTACGTGACGTAGGCGCACTCGACATCGGGGGCGCACTGGTCGCCCTTCGCACAACCCCGATCGGCGACGAGGGCCCATCGGGGTTTTTGTTATGGAGACACGAGCATGGAACAGGCAGTCGCGACGGAGAACCTCAACGTGACCGCGCAACGGGCGTTGCCGACGCCAAAGCAAGTGAAGCACGAACTGCCGGCGCCGGCCGGCACGCTCGCCCACGTCGCCGAGTCCCGGCGGCGGGTGCGCGACATTCTGTACCGGCGGGATCACCGGCTGCTGGTGGTGGTCGGGCCCTGCTCGATCCACGATCCGGACGCCGCGCGGGACTACGCCGAACGGCTGCGGGGCGTCGCCGCGCGGGCGTCGGATTCCCTGTACATCGTCATGCGCAGCTACTTCGAGAAGCCGCGCACGACGGTGGGCTGGAAAGGCCTGGTCAACGATCCCAGGCTGAACGACACCTTCGACATCGAGCACGGCCTGCGGCTGGCCCGGCGCCTGCTGCTGGATCTGGCCGGCGCCGGCCTGCCGTTGGCGACCGAGGCGCTGGATCCCATCACGCCGCAGTATCTCCAAGACCTGATCACCTGGTCCGCCATCGGCGCCCGCACCACGGAATCCCAGACCCATCGTGAAATGGCCTCCGGGCTGTCTTCCGTGGTGGGTTTCAAGAACGGCACGGACGGTTCGCTGGAGACCGCCGTGAACGCCCTCAAGTCCGCCGCCCGCCCGCATCGCTTTCTTGGCATCGACGCCGCCGGCCGGGCTGCGGTCATTCACACCCGGGGCAATCGGGCCGCGCACATCGTGCTGCGCGGCGGCCATCGCGGGCCCAACTACGACGCCGAGGCGATCGCTCGCTGCGAAGCGGCGCTGCGGCAGGCCGAACTGCCCGGCAACATCGTGGTGGACTGCTCCCACGCCAATGCCAACAAGGACCATCGCCGCCAAGGTCTGGTCGCGCAAGCGGTGGCGGAGCAGGTAGCGGCCGGCAACGGGTCCATTCTGGGCATCATGCTGGAAAGCAACATCCGCGCCGGCAATCAGCCCTTGGCCGCTCCGCGCGACTTGGCCTACGGCGTGTCCATTACCGACGCATGCCTCGGCTGGGAAGAGACGCAAGCGCTGCTGCTGGGTTTGGCGGAAAGCCTGCGTCAGCCCCTGCTCGACAGAACGGCGCTGGCGCAGGCGTCCTAGGGAAGGTCTGATCAAGTGCCTTCGCGGGGAACAACCGCCGTCCCAGAAGGGTTCACGGTCTGCCTGGGACACTTAAACAGAGGTTCACTACCCTCGGCCTACATGGGCAGGTGCGGCGCCGAGGAAGGGCATCTGGCGGTGTTCGACCGAGTAGGATGCCAAGAGTGGGGGTGGGCGTCCGACGACCGGATTCGCCAGGGTGGTCTCAGGCGCATCCTTGCTGGTGCAGCGCTCATCGATCCAGCCGGCGGGGGAACCAGCACAACAGCCCGATCACCGTAAACGGTATCCACAGCGCATGCAGCGCGAACGCGAACGCGACCGCCGTTTCCCTAGCCGCGCCGTATGCTTCGAGACCCAAGGCGGCGAAGTAGTCGAACGTCCCGACGTGTCCGGGCGCGACGGGAATCGTCATGGACAGCGTGCCGGTCGCGAACCCCAGCAACGGCCCGAGCGGCGCCACCTTGGCTTCGAGCGCCGCAGCCAGCACCACCGCGGCGGCGACATCGCAGCTCCAAGCCAGCATCGACAAGCAGCCGTAGGCGACCAGCCTCGACGGAGAACGCAGCAAGCCGAGCGCGGCGGTCAGCTGGCGGCCTTGTTCGGCGAGAACCCGCGTCCAGCGCCGACGAGCCAGTTCCTTGCGTTCCAGCAGCCGCAGGGCCAACCCTTTGAACGTTGGCAGAAACGCCAGCATCAGCGCCATGCCGACCATCGCCGAAGCCGCCAGCCCGGCGATGGCGGCAACGACGGCGTCCGGCAGCACGGCCTTCGGCAAACCGACCAGAGCCAGAAAGAAAATGCCGGAAACCAGTACGACGTCCACGCAGCGTTCAACCACCAGGGTGCCGAGAACGCGCATCGGCGGCGATCGCAGGGCGGTTCTGAAGGCCAGCACGCGCACGGCGTCGCCAGCGCGGAACGGCAGCAGGTTGTTCACCGCCCAGGCGAACAGATACGGGCGGGCGCAGGCCAGCAACGGCAAGCTCGGCGCCAGTAAGCGCAACAACGACCACCAGCGGGTGATCCGCACCGCAGCGCCGGCGGCAACCAGCAGGACCGCCAAGGACACGCTGCCCACGGACAGTCCGGCAAGCGCATCGCCGACGCCCTCGACATCCACGCCGCGCACCAGCAGCCAGACGAAGACGCCGCCAACGGCAACGCCAAACAGGGCGCGCAGCCACTTGCGTGTACTCACGGAGGCGCAACCGGAGAGATGGCTGGCCGGATTTCGGAGCAGCTAGCGTTCCGCAATGTCCACGCCTACCGGACAGTGGTCCGAACCCGCCACTTGCGGCCAGATGAAGGCATCCCGAACCAGGCGCTGCGCCGAAGGCGAAGCCAGCACGTAGTCGATCCGCCAGCCTACGTTGTCGGCTCGGGCATTGCCCCACTGCCGCCACCACGTGTAGTGGCCGGTTTCGTCCGGGTGCTGGCGGCGAAACGTGTCGCTCCAGCCAGTGGCAAGCCAGCGCGTCAGCTCGGCGCGCTCCTCGGGCAGAAAGCCACTGCTCTTGGCGTTGGTCTTCGGGCGGGCGAGATCGATCTCGGCGTGGGCGGTGTTGTAGTCGCCAAGCACGAACACCGGCCCGCGGCGCCTCAGCTTCTGCAAACGCTCGAACAGCGTCTGGTAGAAGCCGAGCTTGTAGGGTACGCGGCTGTTGTCGCGCTCCTTGCCGCTGCCCTTGGGGAAGTAGACGTTGGCGATCGCCATGCGCCCGAAGTGGGCGATCTGCAAGCGCCCTTCGACGTCGTATTCGTCCACGCCCAGGGTGGTTTCGACACGGTCCGGGCACTGGCGGCTGAACAGCGCGACGCCGCTGTAGCCCTTGCGCTGCGCTGGGGAGAACGACGCATGCCAGCCTGCTGGCCGGCGCGCATCGGCCGGCAGCTGCTCCGGCAAGGCGCGCAGTTCCTGAACGCCCAGCACGTCCGCGCCGCTGGTGTCGAGGAACTCGAGAAAGCCCTTCTTCACGCAGGCGCGCAGGCCATTGACGTTCCAACTGACGATGCGCATGTTCGCCCTCCTCCTTACCGAGCGCCGTCCGCCGCCTGCCTCTACCGCGCCGGGCGCTTGGCGACGCCGAACAATACCGCACCCAATGCCGATCCGGCGCCGAGCAGCGCGAAACCCGTCACGAAGTCGCCGTAGTAGTCCGCCATGGCCCCGGCGAACACCGAGCCGAAGGCCATGCCGAACATGGCCACCAAGGACGAGAAGCCCATGATCGTGCCGAACGACGCGGCACCGAAGTAGTCCGCTCGCAACGCCACCATCAGCGGCCCGCGCACGCCCCAGCCGAAGCCGTGCAGCAGCGCGAAGGCCACCACCAGCGCTTCGCTGGTCGCATAGGCCAGGCAGGCGAAGCCGGCGCCGTGCGCCAGCATGCAGCCGACGCAGACCAGGCGCTTGTCGTAGCGGTCGCCCAGCCAGCCGCCCACCAGCTGGCCGCTCATCTGGCAGGCGGTAAGCAGGGTGACGATGAAGCCGGCCTGCAGCAGCGTGAAGCGCAGGCCGCCGGTGCCGGTGAGGTGCGCGACCAGATGCGCCATGGTCGCCGAAACGGTCAACAGCGCCAGCGCGTGGCCGCCGGAGATCAGCCAGAACGCCGGCGTGCGCATGGCTTCCCGGGGGGTCAGATCCCGATCCTTCGGCGTGCTGCCGCGGGCTGCCGCCGGATGCGGTTCGGACGTGCCGTCGGCAACTTCGCCGCGCGCGTCCGGACGGTGATGCACCAGCTGCACCAGGGGCAGGCCGATCAGCAGCACGGCGACCGCGGAGATCGCCGCCGTCCAACGCCAGCCGAGGTGTTCCAGGCCGAGGATCACCACGGGCACGCATAGGCCGCCCAGCGAGAAGCCGAGTTGGGAGACCGCCACCGCCTTGGCGCGGTGCCGGGAGAACCAGTTGACGATGGCCACCGTCAGCGTGGCAAAGCCGCCCAGGCTGGAACCGACGGCAATGAGCGCCCAGGACAAGTAGAAGACGAAGATGGACTCCGTGGCCGCGAAGAGCACGAAGCCGGCCGCGAAGAGCGCCAGGCCGATGCGCAGGATCAGCTGCGGGCCGAAGCGGTCCACCAGCCAGCCCTGCAGCGGTCCGAGCAGCCCGCTCTCGACGCGGGTCATGGCGAACGCGCCGGCGATCAGCGTCTTGCTCCAGCCGAACTCGCGCTGCATCTCCACCGCGTAGGCGCCGAACGAATGCATCAGCAGCAGGCCGGAGAGCAGTTGAATGCCGGCGGCGGCAAGCACCATCCACCAGCCGTAGAACACCCGCCCGGTGGGGCGAATGGCGTGATCGAGGCGGGCGATGAGCGAGTCCATGCCTTCGTTCGAGCGGCGACGAGCAACGCCGAAGGCGTGGGGCCTTGTGGCCGGCGCGTTACGAAGGCTGTTTGTTGCGCCACCCCCAAGCGCGAGACGAGATGATAGCACTTCGCCAACTCCGCCAAACAAGCGGTTGTTGAACGCGCTCCGTTGCGCCATGCTGGAACAGGAGGAACCGAATCGGCAACGCAGGAGACGACGCGATGAGGAATGTGGCAGCAACAGTCGCAGTGGCAGCGGGCGCCATGCTGGCGTTCGCCGAGGATGCGCCAGCGCCTTCCGTTCAGGCCCTCGCGTGGATGACCGGCACCTGGGCCGGGCCGGCCGGCCCGGGCGAACTGGAGGAGCACTGGACCGCGCCCAAGGCCGGTTCGATACAGGCGCTGGTGCGCATGACCGGCGGCGGCAAGACCAGCATGGTGGAGCTGATCGTCATCGAGGAGGAAGAAGGTTCGCTGACGCTGCATCTGCAGCAGTGGGACCCGGGCTACCAGCCTCGGCCGCAAGGCCCGGCGAAAATGAAGCTGGTGGAGATCGGCGAGAACACCGTGGCCTTCCAGGCCGTCGTCGAGGCAGACATCAAGAAGCTGCGCTATACGCGGGAGGGCGACCGCTTCACCATCAGCATCGAGAATCCGGCCGGCGGCACGTTCGACCTGCCCTTGAAGGCGGTGCGCTAGGGTCGCGGAGAGCGGGTATTCTGCGCGCCCGAAACCGTCGAAGGAGAGGACGAAATGCGAGCGGTGCTGTGCGAGACGCTCGCCGGGCCGGACGCGCTGGCGCTGCGCGAAGTCGCGGCGCCCGGCGACCCGGAACCGGGCCAGATCAAGGTCGACGTGAGCGTACGCGGCCTGTCGTTCACGGACTTGCTGATGAGCCAAGGCAAGTACCAGGTGAAGCCGCAGCTGCCGTTCGTGATCGGCGGCGAAGGCGCTGGCGTCGTCGCCGCCGTTGGCGACGGCGTCAGCGGCCTGGAAGTGGGACAGTCCGTGCTGGTGCCGGCCGGCTGCACGGAACAGGTGCTGGTCAGCGCCAAGCGGGCGACGCCGATTCCGAGCGGCGTTTCGCTGGAAGCCGCGGCGGCGTTTCGCAGCAACTACGCCACCGCCATCTACGCCCTGCAGCGCGGACGCCTGCGCGCCGGCGAAACGCTCCTGGTCCACGGCGCTGGCGGCGGCGTCGGCCTGGCCACGGTGGATGTCGGCAAACTCATGGGCGCGACGGTCATCGCCACGGCGAGTTCGGACGCCAAGCTGGAGGTGGTTGGCAAGATGGGCGCCGACCACCTCGTCAACTACGGGCAAGGCGGCTTTCGCGAACGGGTGAAGGAACTCACCGACGGCCGTGGCGCGGACGTGGTTTTCGATCCGGTCGGCGGCGACGTGTTCGACGAGTCCATGCGCTGCGTGGCGCCGTTCGGGCGCATTCTGATCGTCGGCTTCACCGGCGGCAGGGCGGCCCTCGCCAAGACCAACCACCTGCTGATCAAGGACGCCGAGGCCATCGGCTTCACCATCGGCGGCCTGTCCCGCCACGACCCGGCCTGGGCGGCGCGCAACCAGCGGGTGCTGATGGGCTGGCTGGCCAGCGGGCGCATCCGCCCCTACGTCTCGCACCGCGTACCCTTGGAGCGCACTCGGGAAGGGCTGCGGCTGATCGCCGAACGCGAGGTGGTCGGCAAGGTCGTGGTGACGAATTGAAGCGACTTGCCCGCGCCGAGGGCGCATAGTTCTCGTTCAAGAAGCGCACCACGGCGAGACGGCGATGCGCCGCCACACCAAGATCATCTGCACCATCGGCCCGGCCACCGACAGCTTCGAGGCCATCGAGAGGCTGTACGCGGCGGGCATGTCGGTGATTCGCCTGAACATGTCCCACGCCAGCCAGGATCAGGCCGCCAGCATCATCCACTGGGCGAAGACGCTGAACCGCAAGGTGAAGTACCCGGTACCCATCATGCTGGACACGCAAGGGCCGGAGATCCGCACCGCCGCGGTGCCAGCGCCGCTGCAACTGCGCGCCGGGCAGACGGTGTATCTCGACGTCGAAGCGCCAGTCGGCGAAGAACCCGGCGACGCCGCGAAGAACGTCAGGCCCGACGCCGCACCGACCATCCTGGTGAACTATCCGGACCTGTCCAGCGCCGTGCCGGTGGGCGGCCGAGTGCAGCTGGACAACGGCCTGATGAACGTCGACGTGGTGGCCAGGCACGGCCAGCGGCTGGAGTGCCGGGTCGCCGACGGCGGCGCGCTGGGCAGCCGCAAGCACGTCAACCTGCCCGGCGTGGCGGTGAATCTGCCGTCCATCACCGCCAAGGACCGCGCCGACATCGCCTTCGGCGTCGAGCAGGAGATCGACTTCGTCGCGCTCTCCTTCGTGCGCACGCCCGAAGACGTGGCGGAGCTGCGCGAACTGCTGGGCCCCAAGGGCGGGCGCACGGTGAAGGTTCTCGCCAAGATCGAAAACCAGGAAGGCGTTCGCCACGCCGAATGGATCGCACAGGCCGCCGACGGCGTGATGGTGGCGCGCGGCGACCTTGGCATCGAGACGAACTTCGCGGCGCTGCCCATCGTGCAGCGACGCTTGACGGCGATGTGCGCGAAGCTGGGCAAACGCTGCATCGTCGCCACGCATCTGATGGAGTCCATGGTGGAGAATCCCATCCCCACCCGCGCCGAAGTCACCGACGTCGCCAACGCCGTCTACGAAGGCGTGGACGCGGTGATGCTGTCCGGCGAGACCAGCGTCGGCGCCTACCCGGTGCGCTGCGTCGAACAGCTGGCGAAGATCGCCGAGGCCAGCGAGCGGCAAAGCGGCTTCGCGCTGCACGAGGCGTTGGCCATCGACACCGACAAGCAGCACCTGGCCAGTTCGGCAGCGCATCTTGCGGACGTCATCGGCGCCGCTGGCATCGTCGTGGTGACCCGGCGCGGGGTCACTGCGGACTCGGTGACCAACTGCCGCCCCAAGGTGCCGGTCTTCGCCTTCACCAACCTCAGCCAGACGCGCCGCCGACTGATGCTCAACCGCGGCGTGTTCGCCCACCGCACCGCGTTCAGCAGCGACCCGGAGAAGACCTTGCAAACGGCGTTCCGAGTGCTGCGCGAGCGCGAGAACATACCGCCGGACGCCCGCGTGGTGGTGATCTCCGACGTGCTGGCCGAGAGCACGGTAGATGCCATCCAGCTGCGCACGGTAGGCGCTGGGTAGCGCTAGCAAGGCCGCACGTCAGACGGTCACGACGTAGGACATCCGCCATCCGTTCGTGCGACATCCGCCAATGGCGCAGACACCGGGCAAGCGGCGCTTCATGATGGGCGCGGAACGTCCGAACGGTGCGCCAAACAGTGTTATGGTTCCAAGCATGGCCATGCAACGCCCAGCCGAAGCCGCCCCGTCGCGAACGGCGCCCGGGCCGGCGCCGGAGCTCGCCGAGCGCGAGGCGGCGGACGAAGCGATCAACGGCGCCGAGCTGTGCTTCGGCGCGGCGGTGCGCGAGCCGTGGGACTACGTGCCCACGCCGCCGGTCGTCGTCGACGACGACGGCTATCTGATCGCCGACGCCATGCCGCAGAACGACAGGCATCTGAGCCGCTTGCTGGTCTACGGGCCGGCATTGAAGAGCCGCTACGAAGGGCGCGGCGGCATGGTCGGCGCGGACCTGTCGATGCCGTACGTGAAGGGCAGCCCT
Source organism: Candidatus Azotimanducaceae bacterium (assembly GCA_965199875.1). Lineage (GTDB taxonomy): Bacteria > Pseudomonadota > Gammaproteobacteria > Pseudomonadales > Azotimanducaceae > VXYL01. The sequence goes on from OZ241346.1 coordinate 3,869,632, forward strand.
GGCAAGACGCTGGCGCCGGACCTGTTCGTGGCGCTGGCCGCGGAGGAGCGCGAAGGGCGGTTGTCGTACAAGCTGTGGGAAGAGCCGGTGCCGGACTTCGTGCTGGAGGACCTGTCGCCGAACAAGTGGCGCCGGGACACGGTGGACAAGCGCAAGCTGTACCGTCGGCTGGGCGTGCGCGAGTACTGGATGTTCGACGAGACGGGCAGACGCCTGCGCGACGACCGTGGTTCGCGCCTGGGCGAGCTGCTGGTGGGCTACCGGCTGCGCAAGGGCGAGTACCGGCGGATAGGCGCCAACGACGCCGGGCGCCTGCCGAGCAAGGCGCTGGGGCTGGAGCTGTGCGTTCGCGAGCGGCTGGTGCGCTTCTACGACCCGGCCAACGGCGAGTACTTGCCGACCCTCGGCGAAGCCCAAGCGCGTGCCGAGACGGCGGAACAGCAGGCGGAAACGGCGAAACAGCAGGTGGAAACGGCGAAACATCGGGCGGAAATGGCAGAGCAGCGCGCGGAGATCGCAGAACACCGGGTCGAAGCGGCAGAACAGCGCGCCGAGGCGGAACGGTCGAAGACGGCTGCCGCGCTGGCGCGAGTCGCCGCGCTGGAGGCCGAACTGAGCGCGAAACATGGTGCGGGTTGACTTCGGCGCACTCGACAAACGACAAACTAGGCGAGCAAGCCGAGCCGGTGGCGTGACATCGCCGGCAGCGCTTGCGACTGCTGGCAGAGCTCGGCAGATGGAGAGGGCCATGAACAACGTACTGATCTTCGTCGCGGTCGCGCTGCTTGCGGGTTGCGCCGAGTCGCAGAAGGAAGCCGCCACCGAGGACGAACCGAGCATGGCGGCGAGCGATGCGACCTTGGTGCAAACCGTCCACGGGCCGGTGCGCGGCGAGGCTGCGGACGGAGTGCGCGTCTTCCGCGGCATCCCCTACGCGGCGCCGCCGGTTGGCGAACTGCGCTGGAAGCCGCCGCATGCGCCCGCAGGCTGGCCGCAGCCCCGGCCGGCGTTGACGTTCGGCATGCCTTGCTGGCAGCCGCGCATCGAGGGCTTCTACGACGGCGGCCCCATCGAACGCTCGGAAGACTGCCTCTATCTGAACGTATGGAGCCGCGCCAAGGAGGGGGAGTCGCTGCCGGTCATGGTGTGGATTCACGGCGGCGCCCTGCTGATGGGCCACGGCCATCTGCCGATGTACGACGGCGGCGCGCTCGCCAGCAAGGGCGTGGTGGTGGTCAGCATCAACTACCGCCTGGGCGCGCTCGGTTTCCTCGCCCACGAGGAACTCTCCGCCGAGTCGCCGCGCGGAGTCTCCGGCAACTACGGCATCCTGGACCAGATCGCCGCCCTCGAATGGGTGCGCGACAACATCGCGGCCTTCGGCGGCAACCCCAACAACGTCACCATCTTCGGCGAGTCCGCCGGTTCCTGGAGCGTCTGCTATCTGGTCGCTTCCCCCTTGGCGAAAGGTCTGTTCCATCGCGCCATCGGCCAGTCCGGCGGCTGCTTTTCGCCGCAGCCGCAACTGGCGGAGGACTCCGCCGCCGGCCGCTCGGGACACGCCGTCGGCGCGTCGCTGGCGGAACTTCTGGAAACCGCGGACCTGGCGGCCATGCGCTCCGTGCCGGCGGCCACGCTGTACGCCAAGATCGAAGAAGCCGAGTGGAATCAAGGCGGCCTGGTCTACGAGGACGGGCATGTGCTGCCGCAGCAGCCAGCGGCGCTGGTGGCCGGCGGCAAGCACAATCGTGTGCCGGTGATGCTTGGCTCCACCGCCGACGAAGGCACCACGCTGTTCCTTGGCGCACCGGACATGGACGAAGCAGGCTTTCGCGCCAGCCTGGCGCAGTTTTCCGCCGACCACGCCGACGAGCTGTTCGACGCCTACGTCGACGCGGAGACGCCGGACTACTCTCGCGCTCAGCAGCAGTTTCTGGCCGACCGCTACTTCGCCTGGCAGATGCGAACCTGGGCGCGCCATCAGGCGGCAAACGGCGACCGCGGCTACCTGTACTACTTCAGCCACGTACCCGATCTCGGCGGCGAATACGGCACCTCGCTCGGCGCCTTCCACGCCGCCGAGATTCGCTACGCCTTCGGCAACATCCATGTGGGCTTCGGCAACGAAGGCGAACCCGTGGTGCAGCGCGACAGCGATGCGGAAGTCGCCCGCTTGATGACCGGCTACTGGACGAACTTCGCCAAGACCGGCGACCCCAATGGCGAAGGGCTGCCGGCGTGGCCCGTCTATCAGGCGGATACCGACCAGGCCTTGGAGCTGGCGGCCGCTCCGAAGGTGATTTCGCAGCTGCTCAAGAACAAGCTGGACGTCTTGGACCGGGCGCATTCCGCGCAAGGCGCAACCGGCGAGACCTAGCGCCAGGCTCACGACGACGGCGGCGGAACCCAGCTTGGCGGCGACGCCGCTGCGGAAGTTGGCGGTCGCCAACTACCGCTCGCTGCGCGAGCTGGTGCTTCCCCTCGGCAACTTGAACGTCGTCACCGGCGCCAACGGCAGCGGCAAGTCCAACCTCTATCGCGGCTTGCGGCTGCTCTCCGAGACCGCCTTCGGCACCGCTGTCGAGTCCTTGGCCGCGGAAGGCGGCCTGCAGTCGGTGCTGTGGGCCGGCCCGGAAACCGTCTCCGCGAGCGTCAAGCGGGGAGAACATCCGGTGCAGGGCGTCGCGCGTCGGAAACCGGTCCACTTGCGCCTCGGCTTCGCCGCCGACGACTACGGCTACGCCATCGACTTCGGCATGCCGACGCCGGTGCCGAGGACCTTGTTCGGCAAGGATCCGCAGATCAAGCGCGAAGCGATCTGGCAAGGCGACCGCTGGCACGATCGGCGGGCGCTGGTGGACCGGCGCGGCGGCGTGCTGCGCTGTCGCGACGACGCTGGCCGCTGGCAGGTGGTCGATCAGCATTTGCCCGGCTTCGACAGCATGCTGTCGCGTCTGGCAGACCCGCGCCATGCCCCGGAAGCGCTGCTGCTGCGCGAGCGAATTCGCTCCTGGCGGTTCTACGATCACTTCCGCACGGATGCCGGCTCGCCGGTTCGCTGGCCGCAAGTGGGTACGCGGACGCCGGCGCTGGCCAACGACGGGCGGGATCTCGCGGCGGCTTGGCGAACCATCGAGGAGATCGGCGACGACGACGCCCTGCACGAGGCGCTGACCGACGCCTTTCCCGGCGCAACGGTGCGCGTGCGCGAAGACGGCGGCCGGTTCGGCTTGGAGTTCCACCAGCACGGACTGCTGCGGCCGCTCTCGCAAGCGGAACTGTCCGACGGAACGCTGCGCTATCTGCTGTGGATCGCCGCTCTGCTGACGCCCCGGCCACCATCCCTGATGGTGTTGAACGAGCCCGAAACCAGCCTGCACCCGGACCTTCTGCCAGCCTTGGGCAGATTGATGCGGAAGTACGCCGAAGGCCAGCAGATCTGGATCACCACCCATGCCGAGAGTCTGCTGCAGCCGCTGCTGACGGCGGAGGACTGCAACCACCTGCAGCTCGACAAGGAGTTCGGCGCCACCTTCGCCCAAGGTCTCGCGCCGCTCGATCTGCCAGCTTGGCGCTGGCCGCCGCGCTAGTGTGCCGCTTCCAAAATGACGTGCGTTCCAGTGGGGCGAGTTTTCGTCGCTCGACCGGGACGCCGGCGGCCTTCGGGGTGGCACATCCTCAAGTAGCGCACGCCGAGGCGACGATTAGAAGAACGTGCCATTTGCCATGTCAATTCGGAATCGAACCGCTAGGCGCCCTGCCGGTTCGCCGAGCGCGTATGATGCGCCGCCATGTGTCCCGCCGTCGTTAGCGCCGAGGAACTGGCAGCGACATCCGCGCCAAGGCTGCTGGTGCAGGTAACCTCGGAGCGCGTCTACGCCGCCGCGCATCCGCCTGGCGCCGTCCACGTCGATCCCCGGGAGCTGGTGTCCGGCACTCCGCCGGCCACCGGACGGCTGCCCGGCAAGGAGCGGTTGGCCGTGCTGTTCCGCCGCATCGGCTACCGGCCCGGCAGCGAGGTCGTGGTGCTGGACGACGAAGGCGGCGGCTGGGCCGGCCGCTTCGCCTGGACGCTGGACGTGATCGGCCACTCGAACTGGCGCTATCTCGATGGCGGCCTGCACGCATGGCATGCCGCCGGGCTTCCGCTGACCACCAAACCCGCCGTCCCGACGCCTTCCGAGATGGATGTCGACATCGACCAAGCTCCTGTCGCCGAAGCCGAGGAGTTGCTGGCGCGCCTCGACGACCCCGATCTGGCGATCTGGGACTGCCGTTCGGCGGAGGAATATCGTGGCGAACGTGTGGCCGCAGCGCGTGGCGGGCACATTCCCGGCGCGATCCATCTCGACTGGCTGGACTTGATCGACCGCAACCGCAGCATGCGCCTCGTGGAAGACCTGCAAGGCGTGATCGCCGCCCACGGCATCGACTCGAGCCGCGACGTGGTGACCCACTGCCAAACCCATCATCGCTCCGGCCTGACCTACATGGCCGCCCGTCTGCTGGGCTTTTCGCGCATCCGCGCCTACCACGGCTCCTGGGCCGAGTGGGGCAATCGCCTCGACCTGCCGGTGGAAACGTAAGGCCATGCACCCGTTCGCCGCCTTGCAGCACCTGCTTCCCGGGCACGCGCTGTCGCGCTGCCTCGGGACGCTGGCGGCCAGTCGCCAAACGCTCTTGAAGCGCATGCTGATCGACGGCTTCCGCGCGATCTATCGCGTCGACTTGAGCGAAGCCGTAGGCAGCCATGCCGACGACTTCGCCAGTTTCAACGACTTCTTCGGCCGCCGCCTGCTGCCGGGCAAGCGTCCGATCGCCGCCGGCGCGGATGCCGTCGTCAGCCCCGCCGACGGCACCGTCAGCCAAGTGGGCCGAATCGACGACGGCCAGCTGCTGCAAGCGAAAGGCCGGCGCTTCGGCGTTGCGGAACTGCTCGACGACGGCAAACTGGGCGCCCTCCTCGACGGCGGCTCGTTCGTGACGATCTACCTGGCGCCGCACAACTACCACCGCGTTCATGCGCCCTGCGCGGCGCACTTGCTTGCCACGCGGCAGATACCCGGCCGCCTGTTCTCGGTGAACGCGACGACCGAGCGCCACGTGCCGCGGCTGTTCGCCCGCAACGAACGCCTGGCGCTGCGTCTCGAGGCGGACTTCGGCGAGCTGGCGCTGGTGCTGGTGGGGGCCATGATCGTCGCCAGCATCGCGGTCGCCTGGCGCGACGGCCCGGTTTCGCCCTATCGCCAGCGGCTGTGCCAGCAACCCGGCGGCGTCGTATTCGAGAAGGGCGACGAAGTGGGCGTCTTCCTGATGGGCTCCACCGTGATCGCGCTCTTTCCCGCCGGCGCCGTGCGGCTGGCGGATCGGCTGCGCACCGGCAGCGCCGTCCGGGTCGGCGAGGCCATCGGCGTTGCGCGGCGCAAGCCGAGGTCTTGAGGCGGACGATGGCCGACCAGTCCACGGACTTCATTCGAGCGCGCATGCGCTCGGACTTGCAGGACGGCTTGCCGCAAGGCGTCGCAACGCGCTTCCCGCCGGAGCCGAACGGGCATCTGCACATCGGCCACGCCAAGTCCATATGCCTCAACTTCGGCGTCGCCGAAGAGTTCGGCGGCAAGACCTTCCTGCGTTTCGACGACACCAATCCGCTCACCGAGAGCGACGAGTTCGTCGCTGGCATCCAGCGCGACGTCGCCTGGCTGGGTTTCTCCTGGCAAGGCCCCACCTTCGCATCGGACTACTTCGACCAGCTCTACGCCTTTGCCGAGCAGCTGATCGAGCGCGGCAAGGCCTACGTTTGCGATCTGTCCGCCGAGGAGATTCGCGCGACCCGGGGAACCTTGACCGAGCCCGGCCGCCCAAGCCCCTATCGAGATCGGCCGGTGGCGGAGAACCTGCGCCTGTTCCGCGCCATGAAGGCCGGCGAGTTCGCCGACGGCAGCCGCGTGCTGCGCGCCCGCATCGACATGGCGTCCGCCAACATCAACCTGCGCGATCCGGTGCTCTACCGCATTCGCCACGCCACCCATCACCGCACCGGAGACCAGTGGTGCATCTATCCCATGTACGACTTCACCCACTGCATCTGCGACGCTCTGGAGGGCATCTCCCACTCTCTGTGTACGCTGGAGTTCGAGGACCACCGGCCGCTGTACGACTGGGTGCTGGACAACATCGCCATCAACTACCATCCGCCGCAGATCGAGTTCTCGCGGCTGGGGCTCACCTATACGGTGATGTCCAAGCGCCTGCTGCGCACGTTGCTGGACGGCGGCTTCGTCGACGGCTGGGACGATCCGCGCATGCCCACTTTGGCCGGCCTGCGGCGCCGCGGCTGCCGCCCTGAAGCGATCCGCGAGTTCTGCCGACGCATCGGCGTCACCAAGTCCGACGGCGCCGTGGAGCTGGAGCTCTTGGAGTTCTGCGTTCGCCGGGATCTGGAGTCCGTCGCGCCACGCGCCATGGCCGTGCTCGATCCGCTGCCGGTGACGCTGGTCAACTACCAGGGCGACGGGGAAACCCTGCCCGCCCCTTGGCATCCTCAGCAAGCCGAGCGGGGCGAACGCCAGCTGGCGTTTTCGGCGAGGCTGTACATCGAACGCGGCGACTTCATGGAGCAGCCGCCGCGCAAGTACCGGCGTCTGACGCCGGGCGGCATGGTGCGGCTGCGCTACGGCTACATCGTCGTCTGCGAAGAGGTCGTCAAGGATTCGCGCGGCAACGTCGTGGAGCTGCGCTGCCGCTACGTGCCGGAGTCCAAGAGCGGCAGCGATACCAGCGGCTTGAAGCCCAAGGGCGTCATCCACTGGCTGGACGCGGCCAGCGCGGTGTCGATGCAGGCGCACCGGTTCGGCCGCTTGTTCGACGCCGTCGAACCCAAGCCCGACGGCTTCGTGGAAGCGCTGAACCCGAACTCCCTAAGCGTTGCCCACGGCTTCGTGGAACCCGCGGCGGCTGCCAGCGCGGAGGCGGTCTTCCAGTTCGAGCGCCTTGGCTACTACGCCAAGGACTGCGTCGACCACACGCCGGAGAAGCCCGTCTTCAACCTGACGGTGGCGCTGCGCGACAGCTACAAGCCGGACCGGCCTTGACCGCGCCGGCAGCGGCTGCGCGGACGGTGGCCTCCGACGAACCGACTCGCCAAGACGTGCTGGCCGCGGCCGAGCGCATTCGCGGCCGAGTCCGGCGAACGCCGGTGCTGGCCGGCACGGCGCTTGACGAACTGCTGGGCGTCGAGTGCTGCTTGAAGTGCGAGCACCAGCAGTTCGCTGGCGCCTTCAAGGCGCGCGGCGCCGCCAATGCCGTGCTCTGCCTGCCGGACGACGTGAAGGTCGTCGCCACCCACTCGTCGGGCAACCACGGCGCTGCGCTGGCGCTTGCAGCGCAGCGCTCGGGGCTGGACGCCGTCGTCGTGGTTCCGAGCGATGCGAGAACCAGCAAGCGGCAAGCCATCGAGCGCTACGGCGGCAGGATCGTCGAGTGCGAACCCACCCTTGAAGCGCGGGAGAGCACGCTGGCGGCGGTGGTTGCCGAGACCAGCGCCGTCTTCGTGCCGCCCTACGATCACCCGCACATCATCGCCGGCGCCGGAACGGCGGCCTTGGAGTTGCAGGACGAATGCCCGGGGCTGACGCAGATATGGGTGCCCGTCGGGGGCGGCGGGCTGGCCGCCGGAACCGTTCTCGCCGCCGCTGGCCGAACGCAAGTGGTGCTCGCCGAGCCGCAGCTGGCGCGGGACGCCAAGGACTCGCTGGCCAGCGGCCGACTGCACAAGGCGTTGCCGCCGTTCAGCGTCGCCGACGGCCTGCGCACCGGCCTCGGCGAGTTGAACTTCCGCATCCTGAGGAAAGCGAAGACGCCCGTCTTTCTCGCCAGCGAGCACGGCATCGAACGCTGGACGCGGCTGCTCGCGGAACGCGCCGGCATCGTCGTGGAACCTTCGGCGGCCGTTACGCTGGCGGCGATGGCGGAAAACCCAGGCACTGCGCAAGGGCGCGTTGGCGTGGTTCTGAGCGGCGGCAATGTATAGGCGCGCCCCATAGGGCGTGTTCGAGTTGCTTCGCAACTCCGCGCCTCGCGCAAAACCCACTCGCCTTAGTTGGCGATGGTCTGCGCCTCGGGCCGCCCGGCGACGCCGGAGATCATGTTGCGCGCCTCCTTGCTGGAGGCCTGGGTGGGCTTGCCGCGGGCGGCGAAGTTGAACGGTTCGGTGTCGATGTCTTCGAGCTTCGTCTCGCCAGCCAGCACCGCCGCCTTCCACGCTTCCTGCTCGGCGTGGCGCTGCTGGAACTCCGGCATCACCTCCTCGGCAAAGAGACGCAAGCTGGAACAGATGTCTTCGTGGGTGTTCTTGCCCGCCTGATTGAGCAGAATCACTTGATCCACGTTGGCCCGCTCCAGTTCCTGCAGGCGTTCGCGGATGGTGTCCGGCGAGCCGATCAACTCGCTGCCGGAGCGCTTCTGCCCCGCTGGCGTCTGCTTCCACTCCTGGTAGCGCTCCCAGAAGTTCATCGTGCCGGGCGCAAAGGGGCCTTCCTTGTTGTACAGCTGCAAGGCGAACTGGAAGAACGTCCAGCCGTCGGCCTTCGCCCAGGCTTCGTCGTCGGTGGGTGCGCACATGAAGCCGGACACCACGGCGATGTTCGGATTGGTCCGGTAGTCCTCCAGCTTTTCGAGGTGCGAGGTGAAGGTGTTGTAGTAGGCGTGTACCCAGGCGCGGGCGGCGTCCAGGCTGACGAACTTGAAGCACAGCGCACCCATGCCCCGATGCGCCGCGTACTTGATCGTGTCCAGCTGCGAACAGGCCACCCAAAGCGGCGGATGCGGCTTCTGCAACGGCTTCGGCACCACCGCCCGCAGTGGAAACTTGAAGTACTCGCCGTCGTATTCCCAGCCGTGGTTCCAGAACATCGGCAGCGTGCAGCGCACGGCGTCTTCCCAGACATCGCGCTTGTCGCGGAAACGCAGGTTGAAGGGATGCAGTTCGGTCACCGAGGCGCCTTCGCCAAGGCCGAGTTCCACGCGGCCGTCGGAGACCAGGTCCAAGGTGGCGATCTTCTCCGCCACGCGAGCAGGATGGTTGGTGGTCATCTGCACGATGCCGTGGCCCAGGCGAATCCGCCGCGTGCGCTGGCTGGCGGCGGCCAGAAAGACCTCCGGGGCGGAGGAGTGGGAGTACTCCTCCAGGAAGTGGTGCTCGACCTCCCAAGCGTAGTCGAAGCCCAGCCGATCGGCCAGTTCGATCTGCGCCAGCGAGTTCTTGAGCAGCTTGTGCTCGCTGTCCGGCTGCCAGTCCCGGGGCAGCTGATGTTCGTAGAAAATGCCAAACTTCACCGTGCCAAGCCTCCCGCAGTGTCGCCGTTCATGGTGGCAGGCAGTACGCGAAACTGCAAACGGCGACGGGGGCGCCGTTGCGCTGGTGCAACATCCTGCTAGGCTGATGCGCATGGTGCAGGGCCGTGTACTTTCGCCAGCGGTTCGGGAGTCCCTCGCTCGACTGGCCACGATCAGCGACAGGACGCCCCCGGTGGTCTTCGCCGGGCGGGAGGACGAGTTCTCGCTGCTGAACGGCGCGTTGCACGGCGTCCAGCGCGGCGAACTTGGCCACACGGTGGTGATTCAGGGAGTGCCCGGAGCAGGCAAGACGGCCTTGCTGAACGAATACGCCACTCGCTTGCTGGCATCCGACGACGCCGGCCGGCTGGTCGTTCCCGTTCCGTTGACGCCGGGCGTCCTGGATTCGCCCCCGGCAGCCATGGTCGAGGAAATCGACAAGGAGTTCCGCGAGTTTTGTTCATCCGACGACGTGGCTCGGAGGACGAACCGCGCGCTTGGCGGTGCAACTTTGGCGGCTCGCGCGCTCTTCGCGGCGCTGAGGAAAAAAGACCTCGCCAGCTTTCGCCCATCGGCCAAGGCGCCGGATTCGCTCCCCATCGCGATTGCGGACTACGTCGCTTTTCGATTCAACCGGCGCGACAGCATCATCATGCTGCTTGTGGACGAAGCGCAAAACCTCCTGGACTCGTCTCGGGTCCGACGCCATTTGGACGTTCTGCATCAAGGTGTGAGAGGACGGACGAAAATGCTTCTCGCATGTTTCGGATTGCAGAACACGGTCGATCGCCTGCGCGAGCTTGGACTGTCGCGGCTTGCGAGCGGACACGCGCGAACGATAGGAGTGTTGTCGAACGAGGACGCCAGGCAGTGCGTCACGGGCACGCTCGAAGTTGCACTTGCCGACTACACGTTCGACGAAGGGCCCCTTGGCGAGAACCCGCGTTCGCGCTGGATCAGCGAAGCTTCGGACGCCATTCTCGACGAGAGCGCCAACTTTCCTCAGCACCTGACCAACGGTTGCAGCGCGCTGGCGGAAATCGCCCTGCGCCAGGGAATCGGCGACTCGCCCCCGGCAGCGGAGCTCAGGGAGCGGTGTCGGGAACACAAGAAGGACTACTACGACGCTCGGTTGCGTCCTTGGGCGGAGCACTCCATCGCGCTGGCACATGCGTTCGACGGCAGCAACGACGGGTGGACGAACGTCGGCGACGTGAAGAGGGCGCTCATGGCCTCGGACGACTTCGGCGAACCCGTGGATGCGGCGCGTGCCTCGAAGGCCATCAAGGAGCTGCGCGACCAGGGGTTTCTCGAGAGCCGACTCGGCGCATGCCGTCCAGCCATCCCGTCGTTGCTCGCGCACTTCGCGGAATTGCGCGATGCGTGTCCACCCGACGACGTGGCGGTGAGAACCGTGCGGCGATCGGTTTCCAAGTGAGCCAGAGCCCTCGGCCTTGCGGAGTGGCGAAGCGAACGAAGGCGCTATCCGCGCTCGCGCCGACAAGACGCTTTGCGCTCGGTGGCATCGACCATCGCATCGGCGGCGACCGCCAAGGGAACGGAATCGTCGATGCATGCCGCGCGCTCGTCGCCATCGGCGATGCGCCAAATCGCCCGCAGCGGGCACTCGCTCGCGGAGTCCGGCGCTCGTTCTTTGCCCGTTTGCGCATGGGTAGGGCCGCCGACGGGTTGAGGAACGACCGATAGCGCTAGAAACATGGCCACCGTGTCCTGGCGGCTTGCGCGGCCACGGCAAAGCCAACCGCCCGGGCGCCGTGCGGCGTAGTCGCGGCTTCGGGAGTTGAAGCCAAGGCTTGAGAGGGGTGCCCGGCGGGCGTCGTCGCTGGCCAATGTGAACTCGAAGGGCGGCATGGCCTCGTAGGCGACATCGGCGGCCTCCGACGCCGCCATGCGACGGGCGGCGAAGTTCGCCACCAGATAGAAGACGACGGCAAAGGACGCCCCGCCGGCGACCAGCGTTGCAACGCGCACAGGTTTCGCCGGCAGCGTTGCGGCAACCCCGGCCGCCGTCAGCGCCGCCGCCAGCGCACCGAACAGGCCGTGCCCCAACATGGCCGCACCCGCCGCGGCGACGGCGTTCTTGTCGACGAAGTCGGCACCGGCGAGAACGTCCGCGTTCAAGTGGGCGCCCAGCACGGTGCCGCCGACGAAGCCCAGCGGCGCGAAGGCCAACGCCGCCGCCGCGATGCGAAAACCGCTTGGCTGCTGCTCGGCCAACGCGTTGCGTCCCGAACGACGAACCGCTGACCGCGGCAGTCAGCCCGCCGGCATCGGACGATGCCTCAAGAACCCGCAGTCAGCGCGCCGAGCACCTTCTGCGGATGATCGGCAGCCTTGGCCACCCGCCGCCAGTGCTTGACGACCTTGCCGTTGGGACCGATCCAGACCGTCGAGCGAATCACGCCCACCGTCTTCTTGCCGTACATCGTCTTTTCGCCGTAGGCGCCGTACTTGGTCATCACCTTCCGCTCCGGGTCGGCAAGCAGCGTGAACGGCAGATCGTACTTGGCGCGGAACTTGCGGTGCGACTCCTCGGTGTCTGGCGAAATGCCGAGCACCACCGCGTCCGCAGCCTGGATTTCCTGCCAGTGATCGCGGAAGCCGCAGGCCTCCTTGGTGCAGCCGGGAGTGTCGTCCCGGGGATAGAAGTAGACGACGACGTTCTTGCCTTTCAAGTCCTTCAATGCGACTTTGTTGCCGTCCGCGTCGTTCAACGTGAAGAGCGGCGCTGCCTTGCCCTCTTCAATCGTCCCTGCTGCCATGTCCTGCCCTTGAGTTGCCGTTCAAGTCGAATCGAACGGCAGTCTACGCCTTGTCGCGACCGGAAACTAGGCGACGGGGACGCGGGGTGCGCAAAGCAGGGCTTTCACGCTGGTGCGCAAGCGGGTTGAGAGGCAGGCGGCGAAGAAAGAGCTGGCTATCCAGTCGCGAAGGTGTAGGGGCGCATCCCTTTTCCGCCGTCAACGCTCGGCGGCTGGCGTTGTAGGCGGCTTCGGCATGACGCTCGGGAAGACATGGAGGTTGTGACGGGCGTTGGCACCGTGAAAAACGGCGTTCCATGTCTGCCGTGGTCATGTGCCTCGTACCTGCGTGTGCGAACGCAGTCTACTCCGCCGCAACAACCGCTCGCAGCATCTCCGGCAGCCGCTCGACCAGATACAGCGGCAGCGACAGCAGCCGGTAGCGGACGCGCTCGCCGCCGTTGCCGGGCCGGCCCCGGGGAATGCGAGCTTCCACGGTTTGCAGCGACGGCGGGTTGGCATCGAAGCGCACCGCGAGTTCGACGTTCCTCTCGGCGACGAACTGGTGCAGGGACTTCAAGGAGCCGGCGCGGCCCGCCTTCACTTCGATGGGCACCATGCGGCCGTCGAACTCGACGACGTAGTCCACTTCGGCGTTGTTCGAGCGGCCTTCGCGCAGCCAGTAGGTGAGTTCGCGGTTCACGCGCTCGGCCAAGAGGTGCTGCAAGTGCTGGCCGACGAACTGCTCGGCGACCGCGCCGGCGTTGACGAGACCGTCTTCGCCGTCGCTCGCAAGCGCTTCCCAGCCGAGCCCGCAGATGGCGTTCATCAGGCCCACGTCCAGGAAGATCAGCTTGAACGCCTGCTCCTTCAGATGCGCTTGCAGTGGCAGGCCGACGCAGTGGCTGTGCGTCACCTTCGCCACCACGCGGGCCATCGCCAGGAGCTCGATGTCGCGCCGGATCGTCGCGCTCGGCTCGCCTTCGGAGACGCTGCTGTACTTCACCTTGCGCCCGGCCTGGCGCGCCGCGAAGTTGAACACGCGCAGCATCCGCGTCGGATCGCGGCGAGCGGCGTACTTCAGGAAGTCGTCGCGGTAGGTCTCCACGATGCCGGCGTGGATGGCGCCGACGGCGCGCAGCCTTGCGGTTTCCGCGTATTCCCGCACGGCCTCGGGCATGCCGCCGACGAACAGATAGAGACGCAGCGCTTCAAGCGCAAGACCGTGCAACGTCGGATCGAGTCCAGGCGTGGCGTTAGCCGGCGGCCACTCGAACGCGTCGAGCTGCTTGGCAAGACCCTCTTGACCGCAGCCAAGCAGGAACTCGGTGAACGTCATCGGGCCCATGTGCAGATAGGAGACGCGGCCCACGGGCATGGGGAACGCCTTGTCGGCCAACGTGAACTCCATCAGCGATCCAGCCGCCAGCACGGCTTGATCCGGCATGTCCTCGAAGAAGTAGCGCAACGCGGCGAGCGCCGGCGGCGCCGCCTGGATCTCGTCCAGGAAGAGCACGGTGCGCGGGCCTACCGCGGCGTTCGCAGCTGCCTCGATCAGATTCAGCAGCCCGCGAGGTTCCTTGACGCGGCCGAACGCCGCCGCCAACTCCGGCTGCCGTTCCAAATCCACGGCAACCAGCGGCCGTCCGGCGGCCTCGCAGAACAGCCGCACGAGCGTGGACTTGCCCACCTGCCGGGCGCCGCGAATCACCAGCGGCTTGCGCCGAGGCGCGGCGAGCCACTGCTGCAAGGTGTCGATCTGGTGCCGAAGCATAGGGCGCAATGTAACGAAACAACCCCTTATAATCAATGTCTATTGTTTGTTTTATGGGGATATTTGGACAAATCCACTGCTGCCCGCATCAGGGTCGTGCATCGAACGACATGAACGGTGCTACGCTACATGCATCTCGGCTGAACGGTCGCGGCTACGCGCAATGGCGTACAGTGAACGGACCTACCCACCCATTTTCCCGCCGGGGCTCCACCAGATGGCCATCGAAACGTTAGACGAGGCTTTCGTAGCCCCGGGATTCGACACCCCGCTGCGGCGGAGGTTGACCAACCAGCTTCGGCTGTTCGTCGGCGTGCTCGCCAACCTCGGTGTCCACGGCGACATCTGGATCAATGGCTCGTATGCCACGAAGAAACCAGACCCACGCGACGTGGATATTGCGCTTTCGATGTCGCCAGTGGCCCTGCGGGCGCTCTCGGACGAGCATCGGCGACGGCTGGGATACTACGCGGCAGAGGAAGGCCGACACCATGTTCGCAACCAATGGCAGGTGGACTTCTACATCTTCGACAGCACCAATCCACAGCGTCACCACTACTTCCGGGCGTTGTTCTCCAACAACCCGGACCATGCGAATCTGAAGGGCATTCCCTTCATTCGGCTATGAACTTTCCAACCGAAATCCCCGACCTTGAAGCTGAACTGCACCGTGTGCTCGGCATGTGCGAGGAAGACGAGAAGGCGCTGGCCAAGTCGACGACTCCTGAAATCGACGGCATCTTTCTCGCCAGCTTGCACAAGCTGCGCGGCGAGTTGGAGAAGCGACTGCATCGAGCGAAGGCCGAGAGGAGGCACGAAGTGATCGGCTTGAAGCTGGAAGGTGCCCGACTCGCTAGGGGAGGCGTGCCCCTCCGGCTGCTCGCCAAGCTGGCCGATCACCTCAACGCAGCACTCGAACAGTCCGCTTGGCGCGTCTGGGATAGGAAGGGAGACGCGACAAGGATCGACGCGGGTTTCGTTCGCGAACTGGACCTCCAGCTTGTTGACATCGGCGTTGGCAGCACGCAGCTTGCCATCATCGGCAATACGGCACCCGACCTCACGGGCGTCTCCGCGCTGGAGACGGCGTTGCGGGAAGTGTTTGATGTTCTCCGTGCAGACGCGGACGCGGTCTCCGATCGCGTGCATGCCGTCGGCTTTCACGCTGGCAAGTCGCTATGCGACTTCCTAACCGTCCTGGAACGCGAGAACGTGGCCGCCGACCTGACGTGGACTGCACCGGACAAGCCGTACGAGTGGCATGGCGATGGCCAAGAGATCACGAGAGTACGGGCGCTGCTCGAAGACATCGGCGAACCGACGACGACCACGGAGTGCTTCCGGGTGCGCATCAACGTGCTGTCGATCCGCAACCGCATGGAGGTCGAGCGGACTGACACGGGCGAGAAGCTCCTTTTGAGCTACCACAAGTCGTTGGCCGACACAGTGCAGGAGCGACGCTTGGCCGACGAGTGCATCCTCGAGGTGGAGAAGACCGTGTACCCCTTCGTCGCCAGTCGGCGCAAGCGCGACGTCTATCGGCTGGTGGAACTGGTGGACGCCCCCCAGGAGCGCGACTAGGCCAGGTCGTCCGCCAGCGTGAAGCGGAACGCTCGGCCTTGCCGCGGCGCGCGTCTCATCGCCAACATGCCCAGTTCCGCCAGCTTCAGCAGGTCCGTCCTCGCGGTTTGGTAGGTGACGTGGTGCGTGCGCCGGTGTTCCTCGATCGTGTACGTGCTGCCGGGCTGCTTGCCGAGCGCGCGAATCGCCGCCACTTGGCGGTGGTTCAGGCCAACGTCCTGCACTGCGTGCTCCAGCTGGCGCTCGGTGTCGCGCATTTCCCTCGCCTTGCGGCGCAGATAGCCGTTCAACGCGTCGACCGCACGGCGCACCACGCGCAGGTGGTAGTCCAGGAAGTACGTCGTGTCGTTGTCGTCGCGTTCCGAGAGCAGGTAGGCGCGCACGTACTGGGCGGGCGCCCTGCGGATGATGGTGGAAATCGACAGGAACTCCGCCAGCGGGTAGCCGGCGCGGGCCATGGCCCAGTAGAAGAGGGCCCGCGCCGCGCGTCCGTTGCCGTCCACGAACGGATGCTCGTAGCCCACCATGAAGTGCAGGAGCATGGCCTTCACCACGGGATGCAGGAACCGGGCTTCCTGCGGCGCATTGGCGAAGGCAAAGATGCGGGCAAGCCGTTCCGGCAGCAGCGCCGCGTCCGGCGGCCTGTGCAACACGGTGCCGTCGCGCTCGTCGACGACGGCCACCTCTTCATCCGCTCGCCGGAGGCGCCCGGGGCCGGTGTTGTCGTCCAAGGTGTCGGCGGCGACGATGCGGTGCAGTTCGAGCAAGGCGTCCATGGAGAGGTCCGCGGCTGCCAGCTCGCGCGCGAACTCCATGGCGCGGTGGTTGTTGAGGATCATGCGCTCGCTGGGGTCCCGCGCCGGGCGCCCGCTGCGCAGCATGGCCTTCGCCGCCAGGCGGGTGGTGGAGGCGCCTTCGAGCTGGCTGGAGGTGATGGCTTCCTCGAACAGCGAGCTCTTCAGGTAGAAGTCTCTCGATTGCGGATTCGCCACGTCTTCGGGCAGTGCCACGCTGCCGCCGAGGGCGCGGTCGACTTGGTGCAGCAAGCGGTGCAGATACCCCGAGTCCGTGAAGGCGAACGGCTTCCCGACGGCATCCTCGAGGGGCAGTTCGTACCGTGCGGACATCCGCGCCAGCTTGGCCGCCAGCCACCACTGCTCCACGGTGCAACCATCGGGCGGCGTCCGGTACTTCATCTGAGACCAGTGCAAGTATTTGTTTTCAGGGGCTCTTCCCGCTCCGGAGGAGGCGATGCGGAAGAGCTCCGGGCCTTCGCTGCGCAGCAGACGGGCAAATGGCGGCGGGTCGTCGGGAATCTTCATGGGGCGTGTGGCAAACTGGTGGTCGCTTTGCGGCGGTTGTCGTAACGAGCAAACAAAGGCTTAGTATCAATTAAATACTAATTACTGTCAAGATTAGTAGTTTCTTGATTCGCCATCGCTGGCGAGAAAACTTTTCAACAAGAAACTTCGGTTAGGTCTGACCTGTGCGAGTCAAGCATGACCGTTTCTGGGCCGGCAGCGGCCCTAGGCTCAATCTTGCAACGGTGCCCGCGCCCCGCGGCCGCGCAGCCGAGGTGGAGCACCAACCCTCTTTGTGGTTTGATGACCGCAGCGGCCAAGGGGCAATCCATGCAAGTTCGATCCATCGAAACGCGCCACTGCGACGCTGGCTGGCGCAACTACCACTTCGTCAAGCTGACCACCGAAGACGGCGTCGTCGGCTGGAGCGAGTACGACGAGCACCAAGGCGCCATCGGCGTCACCACGGTGGTGGAGAAGCTGGCGCCGATGGTGCTTGGCGAGCGGGTCCACGACATCGAGCGGGTCTACGCCCGGCTGCATGCGCGCGCCCGGCAGTCCATGTCCGGCGTCATGGCTATGGGCATCGGCGCCATCGAGAACGCGCTGCTCGACGCCAAGGCCAGGACGCTCGGCGTGCCCTGCTGCGACCTGCTTGGCGGCAAGGTGCGCGACGCGGTGCGCGTCTACTGGTCGCACTGCGGCACCTGGCGCATTGCCCGCCCGGACTTCTATCCGCCGGCGATCACCGATCTCGGCGGCGTCAAGGCGCTGGGGCAGGAAGTGCGCGAACGCGGCTTCACCGGCCTGAAGACCAACGTCTTCGACTTCAGCGCCGTCGAGAGCGGCGGGCGCGTGCGCGGCTGGGCGCCGGGCTTCGGCTCGCCCTACGCGCCGGACCGCAACGTCGAACGGCACGTCGTTCGCCAGCTGCGTCGTCACCTGGAAGCGTTCCGCGAAGGCGCCGGCGAAGACGTGGACATCCTGCTGGACCTCAACTACAACGCCACGCCCGAAGGCTATCGGCGCATTCTGCGCGCCTTGCGGGACTTCGACCTCTTCTGGGTGGAGATCGACACCGAACACCCGGAAGCGCTGGCGGACGTGCGCGCCATGAGCCCCCACCCGGTCGCTTCCTGCGAGTCGTTGCTGACGCTGCCGGCGTTTCTGCCCTACTTCCGCCTGCGCGCCATGGACGTGGCCATCATCGACGCGGTGTGGAACGGCGTCTGGCAGTCGATGAAGATCGCCGCCGCTGCCGCAGCGCATCAGGTGAACGTGGCGCCGCACAACTACTACGGCCACCTCTCGTCGATGATGAGCGCGCATTTCTGCGCCGCCACGCCCAACCTGCGCATCATGGAAACCGACATCGACCGGGTGGCGAGAGACGCCGAGCTGTTCACCGTCGCGCCGGACATCCGCGACAGCCATCTGCACCTGTCGGACACGCCAGGCTGGGGCACGCAGCCGAACGAAGAAGCGCTGGCGAAGTATCCGCCGCGGTAGGGGCTGGGATAGAAGCGCCGCGACGCAAGGGAAGCCATGCCTTCGACCACGGCCCGTGGCCAGCCTCCGCTTGCGACGCTGCTGGTCGTCAACGTGCTGGCGTTTTGCGGCGGCTTCGCCATCATGTCGCTTGAACTCCTGGGCGGGCGGATACTGGCGCCGTGGTTCGGCAGCAGCATCTACGTCTGGGGCAGCATCATCACGGTGTTCATGCTGTCGCTGTCGGTCGGCTATCTGCTCGGCGGGCGGTTGTCCTTGAGGTCGCCCTCGCTGTTCCGTTTCGGCGCCATTTTCGTCCTCGCCGCGCTGGTGCTGTACCCCACCATCACGTTCGCAGGGCCGGCCATGGAGTGGATATTCCAGCGCATCGAAGACCCTCGCTACGGCAGCCTGGCGGCGTGCCTGCTGCTGTTCGTCGGGCCCACCGTGGTTCTGGGTGCGATTTCTCCCTACGCCGTGCGGCTGCTGGTCGTGGAAGCGGAGGCATCCGGGCAGGTGGCGGGAACGCTGTACTTCGTCTCCACCCTGGGCAGCGCCCTCGGCACCTTGGCCACCAGCTTCTACTTCGTGCTGTGGTTCGAGATCGACACCATCGTCGGCGGGCTGTCCGCGGCGCTGCTTGGGCTCGGCATCGCCGCCTTGCTGGCCGGTCGGGTCGCCGCGAACACCGTGCGCTGATGGCCGCGGGGGTGGATGCGTCGAGGCTCGCCGCAGCGCTGCTGTCGGGGGCGCTGGCCTTCTCGGCGGCTGCCGACGTGGAAGTGCTGCACCGCGAACGCTCGCTCTACCAGACCATCCTGATCACTCGTCAGCCGCAACGTCTGTGTCTGCGCTTTTCCGTGCGCCGCAACGAACGCAACCAGTCCTGCGTCAACCCGGAACAACCCAAGCGGCTGGTGTTCACCTACACGCGAATGATGCTCGCTTCGCTGCTGCTGGTTCCGGCGCCGAAGAACGTCCTCGTCGTCGGCCTCGGCGGCGGCACGCTGCCAACCGCCCTGGTGGAACTGCTGCCGGAGGTGCAGGTCGATGCGGTGGAAATCGACCCGGCCGTGCTGGCCTTGGCGGAGTCCTACTTCCACTTCGCCGCCAGCGACCGCTTGCGCGTACATGTGCAGGACGCCCGGGTGTTCGTCAAGCGTGCGCTCATGCGCGACCGGCGCTACGACCTGGTGATGCTCGACGCCTATTCCGGCGACTACATCCCGGAACACCTGATGACCCGGGAGTTCCTCGAGGAAACCCGCAATCTGCTGACGCCGGGCGGCGTGGTGGCCGCCAATACGTTCTCGGCATCGCGCTTGTACGACCACGAGTCCGAAACCTACCGCGCCGTCTTCGGCCTGTTCTTCAACTTCAAGCTGCCCGGCAGCGGCAACCGCATCATCCTCGCCAGCAACGCGCCGCTGCCGTCGAAGGCGGCGCTGCGCGACCACGCCAAGGCGTGGCGCAAGCGCCTTCGCCCCTACGACGTGCCCATTCGCAACTACCCCGAGCGCTTGTCGCTTGAAGTGGATTGGGATACGTCGAAACGGCCGTTGAGCGACCAGTACTCGCCGGCCAATCTGCTGCGCGAGCAGCAGCGGTGAACGCAGCGGCACGCTCCGGCGATTCCGCGCACGGGGCGGGCCGCCCCGACGCTTCGCCGACGTTCGACTGGCGCTTCCCGTATTCGTCCAGGCGGGCGCCGGTGCTGGCGCGCAACGTCGTGGCGACGTCCCAGCCGCTGGCGGCCAGCGCTGGCTTGGAGATGCTTCGGCGAGGCGGCAATGCGGTGGATGCCGCGGTTGCCGCCGCCATCGCGCTGACCGTGGTGGAACCGTGCAACAACGGAGTCGGCAGCGACGCTTTCGCCATCGTCTGGAAGGACGGCCTGTTCGGACTGAACGCATCGGGACGTGCTCCTGCCGCCTGGACGCCTGAACGTTTCGCCGACTACGCGGCCATGCCCGTTCAGGGCTGGGAGTCGGTCACCACGCCGGGAGCGGTCAGCGCCTGGGTGGCACTGTCTCGGCGCTTCGGCGGCCTGCCCTTCGACGACCTGTTCGAGCCGGCCATCCGCTACGCCAGGGACGGCTTTCACGTCGGCCACAAGACCGCCGCCATCTGGGCCGACGCCAAGCACCGCTACGCCGGGTTCGCGGACTTCCAAGACCATTTTCTGCCCGGCGGACGACCGCCCGCCGCGGGCACGGTGTTTCGCAATCCGCACCTTGCAGCCACCCTCGCCGAGATTGCCCGGAGCCGCGGCGAGTCGTTCTACCGCGGCCGGCTGGCCGAGCGCATCGCAGCCACGGCGGCGAGTGCCGGCGCGGCGCTGACGATGGCCGATCTGGCGGCCCATGAAGCGGACTGGGGCAACCCCATCGCGCAGCCGTATCGGGGCGTCGAGCTGGTGGAGATGCCGCCCAACGGCCAGGGCCTGGCGGCGCAGATCGCCCTGGCGCTGCTGGAACGGCTGGGCGCCGCAGGCCACGAGCCCGGTTCCGCGGAGTGGACGCACCTGCAAGCCGAGGCCATGAAGATCGCCATTCGAGCGGCTTTCGATCACTTCGCGGATGCGGGCGCCATGCGCTTGCCGGCGGAAGCGCTGCTGGATGCCGACGCCATTGGCAAGGCCGCTGCCAGCATCGGCAAGGCGGCGTCTGCGCTGCCGCCGGTGGCCCTGCCGACCGGCCACGACACCGTGTACCTAAGCGCGGCCGACGAAAACGGCATGATGGTCTCGATGATCCAGTCCAACTACATGGGCTTCGGTTCCGGCGTCGTCATTCCTGGCACCGGCGTGGCGATGCAGAACCGCGGCGCCGGGTTCAGCCTGCAAGCGGGGCACCCGAACCGGGTCGGCCCCGGCAAGCGCCCCTACCACACCATCATTCCCGGCTTCGTCACCCGGGCTGGCGGGCCGGCCATGAGCTTTGGCGTCATGGGCGGGCACATGCAGCACCAGGGCCATGTGCAGATGGTGACGCGCATCTTCGACCACGGCGAGAACCCGCAGGCGGCGTCCGACGCGCCGCGCTGGCACGTCGCGCCGGACTTTCGGCTGCTGCTGGAGGAAGGATTCTCGCCGGCCGTCGCCGCGGAACTGGCACGACGCGGCCACGACGTCGCGTTCTCGTCCGGCGAGGGCCTGTTCGGCGGAGCGCAGCTGGTCCACCGCCTGCCCGACGGCGGCTACCTGGCCGCCTCGGACCACCGCAAGGAAGGCGCGGCGGTTGGCTTCTAGCCGTCCTCGGGCTGCAAGCGCAAGGACGCGGAGTTCAGGCAGTAGCGCAGCCCGGTGGGCGCCGGGCCATCGGGGAAGACATGCCCCAAGTGGGCGTCGCAGCGGGCGCAGAGCACTTCGATGCGAACCATGAACAAGGAGCGGTCTTTTCGCGTGGCAACGGCTTCGGACTCCACCGGCGCCGTGAAACTCGGCCAGCCGGTGCCGGAGTCGTACTTGCTGTCGGAACCGAACAGCGGCGCATCGCAGCAGCGGCAGTTGTAGACGCCGTCGGTCTTGGTTTGCCAGTACTCGCCGGTGAAGGCGCGTTCGGTGCCGGCGCGACGGGCGATGCGGTATTCCTCGGCGCTGAGTTCCGCCCGCCATTCGGCGTCGGACTTGACGACCTTGTCAGCGGCGGCGGATTCGGTTTGGGCTTCCGACATGGCTTGCGTCCTGGTGGCTCGGTGGGGCCATTCTAGCGCAACGCGCCACGGCGCAGCGTGTCAGCCCGGTGCCGCGCTTGGCCTTATACTCGGCTTGGTTCACTTGTTGGAGTTGCGGCTATGGTCTGGATGAACTCGAACCTCCCACGCGCTTTGCTGCCCCGGAGCTGCCTGCTCGTCGGACTTGGCGTGCTGGCCGGGCTGGCCAGTCACGCCGAAGAGGGGCGGTTCTATCTCGGCTTGGCGGGTGCGGTGGACGGCCAGCGGTTCACCTACGGCAAGACCGTCTACGTCGAGGGAAGCCGGGATCAATACACCCAAGCCGAGGGCGATGCCGACCAGACCCTGCCGGGCCTCAGTGGCTTCGCCGGCTACCGCTGGCCTCTGCCGGGCGGCAGCCGCTTGCGCCTCGATGCGGAGGTCGACGTGGCATGGCAGCGGAAGCGGCTCGACGGGCACCTGGAGGGTACCGGATACACCTGGACGGACACTTGGCCGGAGGACTGGTGGCTCAAGCGCAACACCAGCTACGGCGTCACCGCGCGGCTCGGCCGCTCGATGGAAGGCACCGGGTTCGGCCTGTACGCGCTGGCGGGGCTGCGCCGCATCGCGAGCGAGTTCTCCATCACCGAAACCGGCTGTCCGGGGCCGGAGCTGATGTGCCCGCCCACGCCGCTGGCCAGCTTCAGCGAAACCGTGGACCGGCGCCACAACGCCTGGATCTTCGGCGCAGGGCTGGAGCGGCAGCTGGGCGAGCGGTTTTCCATTCAGTTGGAAGTGCGCCATACCCGCTATCGACGCAACAGCCGCGACCGCCTGTTCGATGGCGGCGTGGTCATCCCTTCCGCCTTGAACGGCCGCGAAACCGGTGCCGCGTTGCGGCTGGTGCGCTACTTCCAAGGTTCTTGAAGCCTGCAAACCGCGCCAGCGCCGACGCCTACGTCGCGGACCGTCGGGCCGCCTCGCGCAGGGCGTGGGCGACCCGCGCGGCATGGCGAACATGGGGCAGCAAGCGTTGCAGCAGGCGTAGCTGATGGCCGCGCCAGCGGCCGCTGGCCGCGTCCCGGGTGACGGTCCAGAAGAGCTGCAGCCCGTCGGCGACGTCGAGCCGAACGTTGAACTGATCCAGCCCGCCCCAAGCGCGCAGATATTCGACAAAGACGGGGGACTTCGCCCGCTCCTGCTCGGCGAGCAGATCGTCGTTGTGCAGCAGGCATCCGGCCGGCATGGCCAGCAGCCGCGGCACGCGCTCGTCCAAGACGAAGTAGCGCAGCGCGTAGCGCCGCTCGATGTCGCCTCTGGCGAAGCCGTGGCTCAGATAGTTGCCGCACAGATAGCTCGGCGTCGTCAAGGCGCGGTTGCGCAGCAGAAACAGGTGGCTGCCGTGCAGGCCGCAGGCAGCGTCGATCAGCGCCGTGGCGCGGGGCCAGACGCCAGCTCCGAGCGCCGCTTCTTGCAGCGCGGACACGATACGGTCGAAGGACTCGAGCGTACCGTCTCCGCCGGCGACACCACCCGGTGGCCTCATGCCCTAAGCATCCAATCCCGGCGACGCGGGCCTCATCGACCGGGCAGGCAGGAAGCGATCCGCCGCTCAAGCCGACGCAAGTTGTTTGAAGGCAGGTGTCCCGAACGAACGACACGCCCGCGCAATGGCTTCGAGACGCACTGTACGACAACGCCTTCGGCATGGGCAAACCGCCGACGACCATGCCTAGGCGACCAGAACGCACCAGCTAGCGAACTCGGAAATTTTTGCACCGTGGCCAGGGCACGACCAGCTGGCTGCTACACTTGCCCGCCACAGCGTTCGCCACAGGTACGTCCTTGCCAGCGAATAGAGCGCCCCAGCCACGATGAACAACGAGCAAGCAGCCAACGTGACCACTCTGCCGCTGGCCGAGCGGCGGGAGGTGCGCAAGTCCACCAAGCTCGCCGATGTCTGCTACGAGATTCGCGGCCCGGTCGTCGCCGAAGCCGCCCGCCTCGAAGAGGAAGGCCATCGCATTCTCAAGCTGCACCTGGGCAATCCGGCGCCCTTCGGCCTCGACGCGCCCGAGGAAATACTGCGCGACGTCATCCACAACCTGCCAGCCTCCCAGGGCTACTGCCACTCCAAGGGCTTGTATTCGGCGCGCAAGGCGGTGATGCAGGAGTGCCAGCGCGTCGGCATCGCCGGGGTGGACGTCGACGACATCATCATCGGCAACGGCGTCAGCGAACTGATCTGCATGAGCGTTCAAGCGCTGCTGAACGACGGCGACGAAGTGCTGCTGCCAGCGCCGGACTATCCCTTGTGGACCGCGGCCGTGAGGCTGGCCGGCGGAGTGGCCGTTCACTACCGCTGCGACGAAAGCGCCGGCTGGACGCCGGACCTCGACGACATCAAGAGCAAGATCACGCCGCGCAGCCGCGCCATCGTGGTGATCAATCCCAACAATCCCACCGGCGCCGTCTATCCCAGCGCAGTGCTCGAAGGAATCACCGAACTGGCGCGACGCGCGGGGCTGGTGCAGTTCGCCGACGAAATCTACGCCAAGATCGTCTACGACGACGTCATGCACCACCCGCTGGCCGCGCTTTCCGAGGACGTGCCCACCGTCACCTTCAACGGCTTGTCGAAGGCCTACCGAGTCGCCGGCTTCCGCACCGGCTGGATGGTGGTAAGCGGCCCCAAGGAACGAGCCCGGGACTACATCGAAGGCCTCGACATTCTGGCGTCCATGCGCCTGTGCGCCAACGTGCCCGCCCAGCACGCCATCCAGACGGCGCTCGGCGGCTACCAGAGCATCGAGGAGTACATCCGGCCCGGAGGGCGGCTGTACGAGCAGCGGCGCGTCGCCCACTCCATGCTGAGCCAGATCGAAGGCGTGGAATGCGTCGAGCCGGCCGGCGCGATGTACGTTTTCCCAAGACTGGACCGGCGGCGCTTCAACATCGTCGACGACGAGCGTTTCGTCCTCGACCTGCTGCGCAAGGAGAAGATCCTCGTCGTGCAGGGCAGCGCTTTCAACATCGACACGCCGGACCACTTCCGCTTGGCGTTTCTGCCCAACGCCGACACCCTGCGCGACGCCATCGCCCGCATCGCCGACTTTCTGGCCAGCTACCGGCAGTAGCGCTTAGACAGAGACAGGGCGTGCTGAAGTCAGCGCGATCACCTGCTCGGCAATCGCCAGCGACGCGGTGAGCCCAGGCGACTCGATGCCCAAGAGGTTGACGAAGCCCGGCACGCCGGTCTGCTCGGGGCCCTCGACGACGAAGTCCGCCGCTGGCGCTCCCGCCGGCGCCAGCTTGGGGCGAATGCCGGTGTAGCTCGGGTGCAGGCGGCTCTCGTCCAAGGCCGGGTAGTAGCGGCGAATGGCGGCAACGAAGCGCTCGAAGCCTGACGGATCGAAGGCGTAGTCTTCGTCCTGCTGCCAGACCACGTCCGGGCCGAACCGCGCCTGCCCGGCCATGTCCAAGGTGACGTGAACGCCAAGGCCGCCCGCCTCGGCGACCGGATAGACCAAGCGCGAAAACGGCGAAGCGCCGGACAGCGCGTAGTAGTGCCCCTTGGCGTAGTAGCCCTGCCAGGCGCCGCCGAGCTGCGCCGCCAAGCCGGGCGCGCGCAGGCCGGCGGCGTTCACCACCAGGTTGGCGTCCAGCGCGAAATCCTTGCAGATCAGCCGCACGCCGCGCGGCAGCCGTTGCAGTTCGTCCACTTCGGTGTGAAACGCGATCATGCCGCCGCCGGCTTCCACGTCGCCCACCAGGCTCAGCATGAAGGCGTGGCTGTCGATGACGCCAGTGGACTCCGAGTAGACGCCGGCCAACGCATCCACGGCCGGCTCCAGCGCCAGGACGTCCGAGCGGGTCAACCACGGCAGCTCGCCGACGCCGTTGGCCAGCGCCTGCCGCTGGTAGTCCTTGAGTGCCGCCAGCTGCGCCTCGGCGGTGGCGACGATGATCTTGCCGAGCCGCCGATGCGGTACCTGGTGGGTGGCGCAGTGTTCGTACAGCAGCGCTTTGCCGCGCACGCAGAGCCGCGCCTTGCGCGATCCCGTCGGGTAGTAGATGCCGGCGTGAATCACCTCCGAATTGCGGCTGGAGATTTCCGAACCGACGACGCCAAGGCGTTCGAGCACCACCACTTCCCGCCCGGCAAGGGCCAGCGCCCGAGCGGCGGCCAGGCCCACGACTCCGGCGCCGATCACCACGGCGTCGCATCGCTCGGCCATCAGCCTTCAGCCTCCGGCAGGCCCGTCGGTAGCCGGGTGTCGTCAGCCTTTGCGAATCACGAACAGGAAGCGATCGCCGTCGTGGTCGGACTGCACCAGTTCGTGGCCCATGAAGCGGCAGAAGTTGGTGAAGTCGCGCACCGTCGAGGGATCCGTGGCGACCACCGAAACGCGCTCGCCGCTCGCCATGCCGCGCACGGTATTGCGCAGCAGCATCAGCGGCTCGGGACAGTAAAGACCCACGGCGTCGACTTCGCGCTCAGTCGAAGGCACCGAATATCTCTTCGTTCAGCTCTGCGTAGACTTCCGGCTGCTGGCGGATGGACTGCAGGCAGAACTCGTCCACGCCCGCTTCGATAAAGGCGCCGCAGCGGTCGATGACGTGCTGCACCGGGCCGATCATGGTCCAGTCGTTGCCGCGGCGCAGGCGTTCGGCTTCCTTCTCGTCGCGCACGATGCGCATCGGCACGTGCACCGAGCGCTTGATTTCCGCCGGGTCCCGGCCCACGTCCTCGCAGTGCGCCTCGACGACGCGCCAGTGCCGCTTCAGATCCTCCGGGCCGCAGATGGCGTTCATGATGTCGCCGTACTTGGCCAGCGTGCGCAGCGTGCGCTTGGGGCCGGTGCCGCCGACCATGACGGGAATCCTGCGCTTGACGCCTTTGGGCGCGAAGGGCGCCTGCTTGAGCTGGTAGTACCTGCCGTTGAAGTTCACGAAGCGATCGGCGCGAAACAGCAGGTGGATGAGTTCGCAGGCTTCCTCCAGGCGGTCCTGGCGTTCGCGCATGGAGGGGAACGGCCAGCCGTAGGCTTCGTGCTCGCGCACGTTCCAGCCGGCGCCGATGCCGAGGATGGCGCGCCCACCCGAGATTTCGTCGATGGTGGCCGCCATCTTGGCCGTCAGCGCCGGGTGGCGGTAGGTATTGCCGGAAACCAGCACGCCGAGTTCCAGGCGCGTGGTGACCGCCGCCATGCCGGCGAGCAGCGCCCATCCTTCCAAAGTGGGCAGGAGGTCGCTCTCGGCGACATCCGCGGTGCGCGTCCACGGCGGCACGAAGTGGTCGTAGGTGTAGACGCTGGTCCAGCGTCCGGCCTCCATCACTTCGAGGACGCTCTTGATGTCTTCCCACGACGTTTGCTGGTTGTAGAACTGGGATCCGAACATGGCATTGGGCCTTACTGTGGTTGAGTGGCTGCGGCGGCGTCGCCTGCCGGCGCCGCGCGGAAACGCTCCTTGGCGCGCCAGAGCGCCAACGTGGGCACGACGAAGATCGCTGCGGAGACGATCCCAATGAACACGCTGCCGCGGGAATCGACGATGTTCCACACCAGCATGGCGATGGCGACCTGGGCGGCGTAGAGCGCCGCCCACGGCCACATCCAGCGCGACATCTTCCAGAATCCGTAGGCGCCGGCGGCGTAGATCAGCCAGTGCAGCGGTTCCGTGGCCTTCGCCGCCCAGCCGCGCAGCACGAAGCCGAACCAGACCTCTTCGTCCTCGGCCACCGGCTTGAAGAACAGATCGAAGGGCACGTAGATGAACGTCATGTACAGGCAGAAGCCCCACAGGGCGTTCATCCACCAAGGCCGGCGTCCCAGCTCGGCGGCAATTGGATTGGCTACGGCGAGCCCCTTCATTCGCTTGCTTCGGCGTCCTTCCCGGACGAATCGCCCGCCTTGCTTGGGTGCTTGTACCAGTCGTTGTCGCGGAACAGGCCGTCGCGCCAGCGCACGGCGTCGCGCATGCCCACGTCGCGCATCTTCTCCTGCCAGTCGTAGGAAAAGCCCGTGAACTGGCCGGCGGCGTCCAGATCGGTGCTGCTGCGCACCGACGAGTAGATGCCCATGTTCTCGTAGAAGCGGTTCATGTTGAGTTTCAGAATCGCCAGATGGTCGGCGGTCATCACCGCGATGCGGTCGGCGAAGGCGATGGTGCGTTCTTCGAGTTCGTCCTTGGGCCACGCGTAGTTGATCATGCCGACTTCCTCGGCTTCGGCGCCGGTGACGTTTTCGCCCGTGTAGTAGAGCTCCTTCGCCTTGCGCATGCCCATCACCAGGGGCCAGATGACACCGGTGCGCGAAGTGCCGAGGCCGCGCAGCCCCGGATGGCCCAGCTGGGCGTCCTCGGCGGCCACGACCAGGTCGGCCATCATGGCCAGCTCGCAGCCGCCGGCGATGGCGTAGCCGTGAACCTGGGCGATGGTGATCTTGGCCATGTTCCAGAAGTACAAGTGGATGTCGGTGATCTGCTGCATCCCGGTGCGAATGCCCATCAGCAGGCGGCGGCCCTTGTCGTCGACCTGACGATGTCGTCGCACCACCGCGTCCGCGCCTCGGCCTCGGCTTGGCGTCAGATCGTAGCCGGCGCTGAAGGTGCGTCCGGCGCCGCGCACGATGATGGAGCGAATCGAGTCGTCCGCTTCCATGGCGTGCAGCGCGTCGTTCAGCTCGAAGAGCAGCTCTTGCGACAGCGCGTTCATCTTTTCCGGGCGGTTGAGCGTGATGCGACCGACTCGGTCGTCGGTGCCCACGCGATCGACCAGGACGTTCTGGTAATCGGCCATGCTTTCCTCTCGGCACAAGTTGTCGTGCAAGCCTATCATCGTTGCGCCGCGGCGATGCGACGATCAGCCGCATGCTTTCCGTCAGCCCGCGCCTCACCTCGCCGCACTCGCCCATCGACCTTGACCACGGGTGTAGTATCGGGGACGAAAGACCGTCGAACCGTTCTACCCGGAGCAGCACTCATGAAAGCCGAAGGCCAGTTGGATCCCACATCGCTCGTTGCCCGCGTCATCGCCGAGTTGCAGGCCAACCCGGACGCCCAGCGTCTGCTGCTGCGTGCGCTGCTGACCAACGAGTTCCTCGGCATGCCGGCCCGTCTGGACCGCATCGAGAAGGACATCGCCGAGCTTAAAGCCGACGTCGCCGAGCTCAAGGCCGACGTCGCGGGGCTCAAGACCGACGTCGCGGGGCTCAAGACCGACGTCGCGTACCTCAAGGGGAGCGATCTGGAGAACCGCCTGCACCGACGAATCAGGGCGCTGGTCAGCCAAGCGCTGGACCTCAGGCGGCCGCGGATCGTACAGAGCCCGGTGCAGGAGACGACGGCGAACTTCGCAGACGATGTCGAGGACGCGCTGGACAGCGGCCAGATCACGAGCAGCCAGGACGCTCGGATCGAGGCCACGGACTTCATCATTCGCGCACAGCGGCGCACCGACCGGACGCCGGTGTGGGTCGCCGTGGAAGCGTCGAACCGAGTCCATGCCGGCGACATCGAACGGGTTCGGGCCACGGCCAACGCGCTGGACGCGATATTCGGCGCGCAGGCGATGGCGGTCGTTGCGGGATACGGCATCGACCCGACTGACGCGAAACGCGCCGACGCGGCCGGCGTTCGATACTTGGAGGTGTCTCCGCCGCGTCCGAACTGATCTCCTCCCGTGCCATGGCCTTCGGCGCCTACGGCACTTCGGGCGACGCCGGATACGCGCTGCTGCCGAGCGTCCGCCACAGCGAAACGGCGAAGCTGACCAGGCCCCAGACGAGGCCAAGGACGACGCCGATGTCGAGGGCCGCCCGCCACGGCTGGGGCAGCGCGTGGATGACGACGATCGCCACGACGATGCCGGTGGTGAGGGCGTAAACGCCGATCTTCAGTCGTCGCGGTGCGTCGAAGTAGGCCATGACGAACAGCGGCGCCAGCGCCGCGCGCAGCGGCGAAGGCCGATGCAGCAGCCACTTCACCCGTGCCGCCGAGCGCGGCGAGAAGCGCAGCTGAAAGCCGCGATAGCCCTCGGACCAGGCCATGAAGACGCCGTTGGCGACGGCGACGGCAACCTGGGGCCACTGCCAAGCGTGCTCGAAGCCGGCGGCGACGATGCCGGCAAGACGCGCGATGGCGTAGACGAGCAGAGCGACGAGGCCGAGCGCGCCCCAGCAGGCGGCGGCGATTCCGAGTGGCGACGGCTTCTCCTGCGCTGCCTGCACTTCGGCCGGCGTGGTGTTGGGCACGGCTAGGGTTCGATTCCGAATCAACGTGGCAAATGGCACGTCCCGTCTGTCGTCTCGGCACGTGCTGCTTGAGGATGTGCCGCCCCGCAAGGCCACCGGTGTCCAGGTCGAGCGACGAAACCCGCCCCACTGGAACGCAAGTTGTCCTGGAAGCGGCACACTAGGGCTGGCCCTCCGCGTAGCGCCGCGCCAGCGCGTCCGTCAGGGCAGCGGGAAAGGTCTCCGCGCCAGCGTCCAGACCGAGCGCCAGCTCCGCGAGGTGCTCGTTGTCTTCGCGGCCGTTCCACACCTTGCGGTACCGACCCGACTGGTAGCCGTGGCGCTGGCGAAAGGCGTTCAGCACGTTCTTGCCGACGTAGATGCGGTACAGCTCGTCGAACTCCATCGGCAGCGCCAGCATCAGCGCCGCGAAGGCGGCCAAGTCGAAACCGCGTCGCGTCAGGCTGATGCGCGCCAGATTCTCGACGGCTTCGCGGAAGTCGCCCGGGGGCGGCTCGGCCAGGGCGAGGGCGAAGCGGTGCGCCAAGTGGCAGTCCACCTCGCCGGCGCGAAGCAGTTCCGACAACCCGAAGTGCCAAATGTCGATCACTTCCAGCTTCACTTGCGCCAAGTTGGCGTCCTGCTTCTTCCACCACTTCCAGCCGAAGTGGTCGAGCAGCTCGGCGCACTCCACCCAGATCGCCCGGTAGTAGTCGTGGCCCTGGCTTGCCCATTGCGGGTGAACCAGCAGGTTGTGCCGCTCCTGCATCTCGGCCATGGTGGCGAGTTTCGGCCAAATGTCGTCCGCCAAGCCCATCGATCAACCTCTGCCTTGCGAGTTCGCCAGCCGCCAATATCGTGCGCACAAAGCACCGTTCGGGCCGGTCCGGCGAGCGCATAAGCCTATCGCGTCCACGGGTTGGCATCGCCAGCGTCCGCAACGCCCGGTCGCCACGGCGAAGACCTCGATAAAAATACAGGCAAAAAACAATGGCGCGAAACGCGGCGAGGGCGTATGGTTCACATCTTGAATCGCGTTGGCGGCAATGCATGTTGTGCATGCAAGGTCGACCAGCGGCAAAGGAGAACGCACTTGAAGATTTACGTCGGGAACATGCCGTATTCCACCAGTTCGGAGGAACTCGAGCAGTTGTTCACGCAATACGGCAGTGTGGGTGAAGCCAACGTCATCATGGATCGCGAAACCGGGCGCTCCAAGGGTTTTGGCTTTGTCGACATGCCGAACGACGCGGAGGCCACCGAGGCCATCAACGCACTGAACTCGTCGCAGCTCAGCGGACGCACTCTGCGCGTCAGCGAAGCGCGCCCCCGTACCGATCGCGGCGGCCGCGGCGGCCGCAGCTTCAGCTAGCCGCATCGCCCATCGCCGTGCCGCACTAGGCCGCCAGCCAAGCTGGCGGCCGAAATTGCCGCCCGCTTCACTTGAGGCCGACAGAGGCGCGGCTGTTGCAGCTGCAAGCCGATGCCTGTTTTCGTCGCCAGCCGACGCTGGCGACGTTTCGCGCTGGCCCTCGCCCACCCTTGTGGCTCGCTTGCCGCTAGCCAAACGTCCTCTTGAACGCCGGAATCCTTCCGGAGCAATCGCCGCAAACGCTGCCGCCGCGGGCTTGAAATCGTCGCCCCAGGACGCACATCTTTGTTTGGAACGCCTGGCTAGCCCTGACAGGTTGCTCGTACGCGAATGCACGAGGCAACTGGTCGGCGTATGCTCACCCACCGACGCGCTCGAGGAGCGACCACCTTGACGACGCACAAGCTGCCACTGCTACCCCTCAAGGACGTCACCGTCTATCCGGAGCTGATCCAGGCGCTGATCGTCGGCCGGCCAGCATCCCTTGCGGCCGTGAAGGCCGCCGTCGACCACGACCGCTTCATCCTCACGGTGCTGCAGAAGAACCCCAAGGACGAACAGCCGATGCGGGATGGCCTCCACGACATCGGCACGGTGTGCAAAGTCACCCGCGTGGACAAGCGCGAGGGCGGCGCTCAAGTGATCGTGCGCGGCAAACGCCGGGTTCGCATCCACGACATCAGCGCCAGCGACGGCGATTCGCCGCTGATCGAAGCCGAGGTGGAAGAGCTGCCACCCATCGCCGTGCCGGAAGCCGACGAAGCCCGCGCCAAGGCGACGGCGCTGATGCGCGAGAACCTCGACATCGCCCGGCGCATCGCGCACATCATGTCGCAGAACCCGGAACAGCTCTTCCAGCAGATGGTCGGCGCCATCGAAGATCCGGTCACGCAGATGTACCGGCTGGCGGAACTGCTGCGCAACGTCGGGCAGGAAGAGAAGCAGCGCGTGCTCGAAATCGACGACATCCAGACCTTCCTGGAGGCCATTCACGGCCTGCTGAGGCAGGAACTGGCCGTCGTCGAGATGCAGCGCGATCTGCAATCCCAAGCGCGGGAGGAAGTCGAGCAAAGCCAGCGCGAACACCTGCTGCGGCACCAGAAGCGCGTCATCGAAGAGGCGCTCGGCGAAGAGAGCGAGGACGAAGACGTCGCCGAACTGCGCGAACAGCTGCGCAACATCAACCTGCCGGACGACGTGCGCAAGGAAGTGGACCGCGAGCTCAAGCGGCTGTCGCGCATGTCCACCAACGCCGCCGACTACCAGGTGGCCCGGGGCTATCTGGAACTGGTGGCCGAACTGCCGTGGAACGTCGTCACCGAGGACGCCTTGGAGCTCGACAACGCCCAGTCGGTGCTCGACGAAGACCACTACGGCCTCGAAGACGTCAAGGAACGCATCCTCGAATCCCTGGCCGTGCTCCGGCTCAATCCCGAGGCGAAGGCGTCCATTCTCTGCTTCGTCGGCCCGCCGGGCGTCGGCAAGACCTCCCTGGGGCAGTCGATCGCCCGCGCCATGGGGCGCAAGTTCGAGCGCATGAGCCTTGGCGGCCTGCACGACGAATCGGAACTGCGCGGCCATCGCCGAACCTACATCGGCGCCATGCCGGGGCGCATCCTGCAAGCCGTGCGCCGTGCCGGGGTTCGCAATCCGGTGCTGATGCTCGACGAAGTGGACAAGCTGGGGCGGGACTTTCGCGGCGACCCGGCGGCGGCGCTCATGGAGATACTCGATCCGGCGCAGAACCGCGAGTTCCGCGACAACTACCTGAACCTGCCCTTCGATCTCTCCAAGGTCTTCTTCATCACCACCGCCAACCATCTCGATGGCGTGCCCCGTCCGCTGCTCGACCGCATGGAGGTGCTGGAACTCACCGGCTACAGCGAGCTGGAGAAGCTGGAAATCGCCCGCCGCTATTTGATTCCCCGGCAGCAGGAGAACGCCGGTCTCGGCGACGAGCAGCTTGCCTTCACCGACGAAGCGCTGTACTGGGCCGTTCGCCGCCACACCCGGGAGGCCGGCGTGCGGGAGTTGGACCGGGTCATCGGGCGCATCGCCAGCAAGCGCGCCCGGCAGGTCGTGCAGGCCGAAGGCGGCAGCTCGCCGATCACCGTGGACGATCTGCCGACGCTGCTCGGCCCGGACAAGTTCAAGACCGACCGCCAGCGCGAAAACATGGCGCCCGGCGTCGCGCCGGGGCTGGCGTACACCGAGGTCGGCGGCGACGTGCTCTACGTGGAAGCGACGCTCACGCACAAGGACGACAAGACCATCACCACCGGCCACCTCGGCCAGGTGATGCAGGAGTCCATCCAGGCGGCGCGCTCCTACATCTGGTCGGTGGCCGAACAGCTCAGCATCGACCGCTCCACCATCGAGCAGAACGGCATCCACGTTCATGTTCCCGCCGGCGCTGTGCCGAAGGACGGCCCTTCCGCCGGCATCACCATGGCCACCGCGCTGGCGTCGCTGTACAGCAACGAGAGCGTGCGCGACGACATCGCCATGACCGGCGAGTTGACGCTCTCCGGCCTAGTGCTTCCGGTTGGCGGCATCCGCGAGAAGGTGCTCGCCGCGCATCGCACCGGCATTCGCCACGTGATTCTGCCCCGGGACAACGAAGCGGAGCTGGCGAAGCTGCCGGCGCCGGTGCGCGACGAGATGCAGGTGACGCTGGTGGACCGCCTGGAAGACGCCGTCAAGGTGGCGATACCGGGCCTCGCGCAACGGGCGTCCACGCTCGCATGAGGCATTCGGATGGGCGCGCGCACCGTCGTCCTGCGGTCGCCGTTTGCGCCGGCGAGGTGCGCAACGCGATGGCGCAGTGCCGCGGGCGTTCTGTCATACTCGGCGCGATCAACCTGCTACGAGGGACGAGATGAGCGACTTGGACGGCACTTGGGACACCGTGGTCAACTCGCCGATGGGTGCGCAGAAGGGCACGCTGACGCTGTCGGTGGATGGCGAAACGCTCACCGGCCAAATGGCCGGCGCGCAAGGCACGCTGGCGTTGCGCGACGGCGCGGCCAACGGCAACGAGGGTTCCTGGAAGGCGGATCTGACCAGCCCGATGCCGCTGACGTTGGAGTTTACGGTGAAGGCGGAAGGCGACGAACTGAGCGGCAACGTGAAGCTCGGCGCGTTCGGCAACGCCTCGATCACCGGCACCCGCCAAACCTAGCCGGGCCGCTAGCACCGTGGCCGAAGCAAACTACACCGTCATCGGTTCCGAGGAATCGCCCTACTCGGTGAAGGTTCGCTCGTACTTCCGCTACAAGGGCATCGATCACCAGTGGCGCCAACGCGGCCAGGTGCCTGAACTGTACGCCAAGCACGCCCGCCTGCCGCTGATTCCGCTGGTCGTGACGCCGGACGAGCGCGGCATTCAGGACTCCACGCCCATCATCGAGACGATGGAGACCGAGTTTTCCGAGCCCGGCATTCATCCGCCGGGCGCCGTGGCGGAGTTCGTCTCGGCGCTGCTCGAAGAGTTCGGCGACGAGTGGGGCAACAAGTGGATGTTCCACATGCGCTGGGCGCGGGAAGTCGATCAAGTGGCGGTGTCGCGCCGCTTTGCCGCCGAGGCGGAGGACGTCGAAGCCACCGCGAAGGCCATCCGCGAGCGCATGGTGCCGCGGGTGTGGTTCGTCGGCGCCAACGACGTGACCGCGCCGCAGATCGAACAGAGCCTCGCCGACACGCTGCCGCTGCTCGATGCCCACCTCGCCTCGCGCCCCTATCTGTTCGGCGCCCGCCCGGCACTGGCGGACTTCGGCCTGTGGGGTCAGATCTACGAGTGTGGGCGGGACCCGACCGCTGGCGCCTTGGTGGCCGAAGTGTCCAACGTCGTCGCCTGGGTCGAGCGCATGCTGAATCCCGCCAACCTCGGCGGCTTCGAGGAATGGCCAGCCCTCGAAGCAACGCTGCTGCCGCTGCTGCGCGACCAAGTTGCAGCGATGTTCCTGCCGTGGAGCGTTGCCAACGCAGCGGCCATTGCCGCCAGCGACGACGAGTTCGACGTGACGCTGAAAGGCAAGCGCTGGAACCAGAGGCCGCAGAAGTACCACGCCCGCAGCCTGGCAGCGCTGAAGAGCAAGTACGCCGCCGTCGCCGATGACGCCGCCTTGGACGAAGTGCTCGCCGCCACCGGCTGCAAGACCTACCTGAGCTGACGCGCCCGGCATCCAAAAGACGGCCAGTGCCGTCAGCCCAGCGCCGTGCCCAGCCGGTCGAGGAACGCCGGCCGCTCGCTGCCCGGCAGCTCGACGAAGCACACCGGATTCGTCGCGCCGGTGTTGGCCAGCAGCACGTCGAACTCCACCTTCGCCAGCACTTCCAGAGTGGCCAGCATGATCCTGCGGTTCTTCTTGCTGGCCAAGGCGCGCCAGGACTTGCCGTCGTGGTAGATGGTGTCGCCAATGAACAGACAGCGTCGCGCCGTCGTCTCCACTAGGTAGGCGACGGCGCCGGGACGATGGCCGGGTGTCGGGATCACTTCCACGCCGGCCGCCAGTTCAAAGCGCTTGAACGGGAAGGTGGCGACGTTCTTCACCTTGCGCCGGACGTCCGGGCCTTCCACCTCGCTGCATTGCGTGGCGGTGCCGAAGCGCTGGTCCACGTCGTCGTTGTAGCGGGCGGCGAAGTGCATGTCGCCCACTAGGTGCAAGGCGACGCCGCCCAGCTCGTCCATCTCGTCGAAGCTCGAATCGATGCTGCTGTGTCCGCTTAGGCAAGAGAACAGCAGGTTGCCGGCATCGCGCTTGACGAACAGGCTGGAGTATTTGGCTGGCGTGACCTTGCTGGGCAGGATGCGGTAGACGTCGTCGAACAGTGGCTGCATGGCAAGGCCCTCCGGTGGCATTCACCGGGATCCTGCCACGTTTCAGGGGTCGATGGATTGCGTTGCGGTGGTCGAGTTCTCGCAAGGAGGTCGCGCACCTACTCGGCAAGACGCTCGATGTCGGCGCCGATTCCCCGCAATCGCTCTTCCAAGCGCTCGTAGCCACGGTCGATCTGGCCGATGTTGTGGATGGTGCTCTCGCCTTCGGCGCACAGCGCGGCGATCACCAGCGCCATGCCGGCGCGGATGTCCGGCGAGACCAGCCGCTCCGGGCGCAGCGGGGTCGGCCCCATCACCAGCGCCCGGTGCGGGTCGCACAGCACGATGCCGGCGCCCATGTCGATCAGCCGGTCCACGAACACCAGGCGCCGGTCGAACATCTTCTGGTGAATCAGCACCGTGCCGCGGCTTTGCGTCGCCACCACCAGGGCGATGCTGATGAGGTCCGGCGGAAAGCCGGGCCAGGGCATGTCGTCGATCTTCGGCACCGCGCCGTCGAAGTCCGGCATCACCGCGAGCTGCTGCTGCGCAGGAACGACGATGTCGTCGCCGTCGTCCTGCCAGGCGATGCCCAGGCGCCCGTACATGATGCGCGTCATTCGGTGCTCGTGGGGATGGGCGCCGACGATGCGGATGCCGGAGCCGGTGGCGGCGGCAAGGGCGATCAACGAGCCCACTTCCATGTAGTCCGGGCCGATGCGGTAGCGGGCGCCGTGCAGCCGGTCGACCCCTTCGATGGCCAGATCGTGGGTGCCGATGCCCTCGATGCGGGCGCCCATGGCGTTGAGGCAGCGGCAGACGTCCTGCACGTGGGGTTCCATGGCGGCGTTGGAGATGATGGTCGTGCCCCTTGCCAGCACCGCCGCGAAGATCGCCTGTTCCGTGCCCGTGACGCTCATTTCGTCCAGGAACAGATCGCCGCCGCGCAGGCGCTTGGCGCGCAGCACGTAGCGGTCGCGTTCGGCGGAGACCTCGGCGCCCATCGCTTGCAGCGCCAGCAGGTGCGTATCGAGGCGGCGCCGGCCGATGCGGTCGCCCCCGGGGCGGAATATCTGCGCTTCGCCAAAGCGGGCGAGCAGCGGACCAGCGAGTAGCACCGAAGTGCGGATGCGGCTGCTCAAGTCCGCATCCGGCGCCGTGGCGCGAACGCCGGCGGCGTTCAGCGTGCAGACGTCGTTCTGAAGCTGCGCGTCGACGCCGATGCTGCGCAGCACCGCCAGCTGGGTGCGGACGTCGCCGATGTCCGGCACGTTGCCGATCGCCAGGGGCCGGTCCGTGAGCAGCGACGCCGCAAGCAGCGGCAGTGCCGAGTTCTTGTTGCCCATCGGCGCGATGCTGCCGTGCAGCCGACGTCCGCCAGCGATGCGAAAGTAGTCCATGCGCCAAGTATGGCCGCTTCAAGTGAAGAGAGTTGCGAGGCAGTCGGAAGACTACCTGGGCACGGTGCGCCGCAAACGCTCGTACTCCTCAAAGGAGGCCGGCGGCAGTTCCCGACGGCAGCGCTCCCGCTCCGGCTCGCTCAGCCGCAGCTCGCATTCGCGCAGCCGTTCCTGGCGCCGGGTGTCGTAGTGGCTCTCGGCGTGCTGGCGCACCGCCTCCAGCACCGCGTCCTTGCTGCAAGCCAAGGTTCCGGGAAGCACAAGCAGAAGTGCCGCCAGAGCTCGTCCCCCGACGCATGCGCTCATCAGCGTTGCCGAGCACTCGACGTCACGAGTTTGGACTTTGGGTGACGCCGATGGGCCCGACCGCCGCTGCCCGGGGAGGGTCTCTTGCGATCAAGGACATGGGCCATCAGAGAGGGGATGCCGGCGCTCCAAGCGACGGGGGGTAGCTGACCCGGTGGGCACCAGATGTAGCCGAGCCGGTGCAGCGCCTCGCGGGCAGCCAGCCGGGCGGCTTCTGCGCCGATGATGGCGAGGGCGGCGTCGATGTCGTGGTCGGACGCGGTGGCGTCCGCGCCGCTACGGAAGACGGTCGCCAGCGCCTCGGCCGCGGGCAGCAGGCCGCCGGCCTCCAGTTCCCGATATCTCTCTTGGTAGTAGTCCGTCATCCACGCCGTTGCCTCGGGTCGCGCATCGGCAACGTGTGCGTTGGTCAGGCGCGTGGTGCCGGTGGCCAGATGCCGGTTCCACAGCGCATCGCCCCAGAGCTGGACGAAATACGGATAGCGCTGGCTGTCTTCGACCATCTCGTCGACGGCGTTGGCGTCGATGTCCACCCCGTTCGCCGCCAACGGCCCGACCAGAGCCTCCCGGGTGGCCGCTTCGCTCAAGAGGCCAACGCCCACCCGTCCCTGCCCCAACCGACTCCAGAAGGACGCATTCATCATGCCGAGATGCGCCGGCAGCCCAGGCGTGCCGGCCAGCACCAGCAGGAAGGGCGCTTCGCCGCGCACCCGCTGGCCGATGTTGAGCAGCGTTCTGCCGACTTCGGGATCGAGCGTATGCGCCTCGTCCAGCAGTACCGCCAAGGCCTTCTTGCGGCATCGGGCGCTCAATTGCCGCGCCAGATGGTCAGGCGCCTCGGCGACAGACCCCGCCCACTCCACCGAACCCACGGCCGCAACGCCCACCTTTCGGGGCAGCAGCTTCGACGCCCAGGTTCGTGGCGACAGCACGGCCGCAAGGGCCGCCCGGCTGGGGATTTCGTCGGGCGTCAGCGCCACCACGTCCAGCTTGCGGCGTTCGCAAGCGTCTCTGAACCAATTGAGCAGCACCGTCTTGCCGTTGCCGCGCGGCCCGGTCAGGACGACGTCGTGCGGCGGAGAGGCGCCGCTCGCCAGGTCCGCCAGGCAGCGGCTCAACACCCTTTGCTGCGGCTTGCGCCCGACGAGCGCCGGAGGGGTGCCCCCCGAGCCGGGCGTGAACAGGCGTTGCTGCGTCGACTTCATGGCGGGAGTGTATGCCAAGGCAGCGCCCCGCTCCACGGGACGCCTGCTTTCGCATCGCCGGTCGTGTCTTCTGCACTTGCCGGCCGGGTCAAGGCACGCCGCAGGCGCGCCCTTCGTAGAGCCCTACGTCGTCGATCTGCACATCCACGTCGCTCTGCGCCAAGTTGAAGGTGAGCCTGGCGCTGACGTCGGTTCGCGGAGCGACGAAGCGGTGCCGAAACCGGTGGTACTGGCGGTTCAAGCTGGCGCCCGTGCCGCGCTCGGCGGCACCCACTTCCGGCGTGAAGGCGGTGCCCATCAGACTGCGGTAGGGGCGGTCGCCGCCTGGGCCGCTGTCTACGTTCACTTCGATGTAGCGGTAGTCGGCGGCCTTGGCGGCGTAGCAGATCGAGTACTCGATGCCCGCGCGAACCGACACGGCGTGGACGAGACTCACACGCCACGGCTGCTCGCTTGGCACGTCGATGGCGAAGTCCGCCTCGCCATTCCACGTCACCGAGGCGCCCGAGAGCGCCGCGTTCCAGCGACCGCGACCGTTGAAGCGTCCGCCGCTGGCAATGAGGTTGCCGCTCTCGGCCAAGATCGACTCGTCCAGCACGAAGAACACGAAATCGTTGCTGAAGAGGCCAGCCGGGTTCTGCACCTGCAGCAGGCGCATGCCGGGCTCGGCGGGCAGTTCGGCCAGTTCGACGATCACGGCGTCGTCCTCGCAGTCGGGCAACTCGCCAGCCTCGCAGCGCACCGTGCCGGGCACGCGGCGGCCGTCGACGATCGGGTGCGCACCGGGTTGGATGTGTTCGCCGCGCAGGCGCATCGGTTCGTTGCGGTAGAGTTCCGGGAAGTCCGCCGGGCGGCCGCCCGGGAACATCGGCAGGATGGGCAGTTCGTGCGGGCGCAGCGTCGGCTGCGGGCGGGCGTAGTCGGCGTTGGCCCCCAGCCGCGCGGTCACCGTCAGCAGCGCCTCGCCGCGGGCCGCCCGGCGCGCGAGGCTTGCCCGCGTGAACGAGCGGTCGCGATCCCGCTCGTGGTAGGCGCCGTCTCGGTACTCCAGCGCCAAGGCGTCGTCGGAGCCGTCGTCCCGCAGCAGCACGCCCTCGCCTTGCAGCACGATGCCACCCTCGGCCGCAGACTGCTCCAGCGCATCGAGCAGCAGCCTGGTCTCGCTCCGGCGGGCCGTGCGCGCGTTCAAGGTGGTTTGCCGGCCATGCGCGCCGGAGAAGCCCACGCTGCCTTCCAGGATCATCTGGAACATGTCGCGGTCGCTGGTGAAGCCGAAGCGCTCCGGGAATCCCCGGCGGTCGCCGCGTATGCGGTCGGCGAAGAAGAAGCGGTTCTGCGGCGCGTTCTTCCAGCGGTCGTTGGCGCCTCGCCAAGAAGGCACGTCCATGCCGCTGCCGCCCATGTTGGTCATGGTCCAGAACGGCATGCGATGGCAGTTGCCGCACTGCTTCTCGAACTGGAACTTGCGGATGCCGGCCCTTGCCTGGCTGGTCATGGCATTGGTGTAGGGGCGTTCCGGAGAGGGCGGATACGGCACGCTGAGCAGGTACTTCGACAGCGCCTCTCGGTCGACGGCGTCGAGTGCGCCGGGCGCTCCTTCGTCGTTGGTCTCGCAATCGGTTTGGTCGCACATGGTGGTGGCCAGCGAGGCATCGACCAGGTGCCGCGTGCAGCTCTCCTCGTCGTCGGCGTCGCAGTTGGGCGGCACGAATCGCGTCGTGTTGGGCGTGTTCACGCCGCCGTAGGGATCCCCCAAGGTGCCGTCCCAGTGGTACGGGGCGCTGCCGCGCAGCCCGCGGATGTCCTGCACCAGGCGCGGCTGGATCTGATCGCAGCCGGCATCGCACAGCGGCGTGTCGAGGATCCACAGCAGCTGGTCGGTGTGGCCGTCCGGGTGGCAGCTGGCGCAGGCGAAGGTGCCGGTGCTGGACGCATCGGCATCGTTGAAGGCGATGCGGCCACGGCGCAGCTCCGCGTCCGTCGGGTCCGCAAGCGCGATCGTCTGCTCGACGACGGGGCGGCGCAGGGCCGCCAAGTTCACCTTCGAGACGCTGTTGGCCAGCGCGTTCAGCACCCAGGCCCATGCCGGAGAACCATCCGCGGCGTTCTGCAAGGCGATGCCGCGGGGTATTTCGCCCACGTCGACGCGACCGAGCACCGCGCCCGTTGCCGCATCGACCGTGAACAGCCGGCTGGAGGCGGCCGCCGTGGCCACCAGGGTCGCATCGTCGGCGCTGACCTGGATGGCGAAGGGCGTGGCGAGGGCGAGCTGCTTGTCCGGATGCAGCGGCGGCCGCGGTTCCAGGTCGAAGCGCCGCGGCGGTCGGCAAGGTCGCCTACCGCAAGCCAACGTGGTGATCTGGTTGAGGAAGGCGCGATTCTCCATCTCCGCCAAACCGTGACCTTGCGTGCCAGCCTTGCCGTTGGCGTCGTTGCGCGCTTCCGTCTGGGCGATGAAGACGCGCCCGCCGGAGTCCACGGCGATGCCGTACAGCAGCGTGCCCAGCGTGTCCACGACTTCAAGCAGCTGGTCGGTGGCGGTGTCGAAGACGTAGAGGTCGCGGTCCGGAACGTCGGGGTGGCGCACGATGTCCGCCACGTAGCCGGTGGACAAGCTCTGCGCGGCGCCCCCCGGGGCTTCCGTCACATGGCGGCGGGCGTCGAAGGTACACAGCTCGCCGTCGAGGTTCTCCCGCCAGCAGCCGGAAATCTGCGTCTGGTTGTTGGACTCGAAAGGCACCACGTACAGGCGGCCGCTGCGCACCGCCAGCGCTCGCGGATCCTGCGCGGCGATGTCGAGATGCCGGACGACGCGCCGCGACAGGACATCGACCACCGCGATGCGATTGGAGGAAGAGAGCGCAACGTAGGCCTTCAAATTGCTGGCGAAGGCAATGCCCACCGGCTCGTCGAAGCGCGTCGACCGGGTGGCGGCGTCGAAGTCCTGAATCGTCGCCAGCACCTGGTGCCGCGTGCGGCTGCCGACCGCGGCGTCGATGACGCTGACCGAGTCGGAGACATGGTTCGACACCCAGACCTCCCTGCCGTCCGGGCGCACGGCGATGCCCACCGGGTCGATGCCGACGTGGATGCGGGCGACCACCGCGCCGCTCGCCGCGTCCACCACGTCCACGGTGTCCGCCGGCGTGTTGGCGACGTAGACCAGCGACCCGTCCGGCAGCGCCGCGATGGGATTCGAGTGCGGGCTCTCGTAGTTGTAGTGGCCGACGTTGGCCGCCGCACCGCTGCGCGTCTGCTCCTCCCCGGCCACGGCAAGGGCAGCCAAGAGAAGCGCGACACAGCCGAACCGCGTCTGCCGAGAACCCGAAGCCGGTGGCATTTCACCCCTCTCCG
Organism: Candidatus Azotimanducaceae bacterium; assembly: GCA_965199875.1. Classification (GTDB taxonomy): domain Bacteria; phylum Pseudomonadota; class Gammaproteobacteria; order Pseudomonadales; family Azotimanducaceae; genus VXYL01. The sequence goes on from OZ241346.1 coordinate 3,912,221, forward strand.
CACGGGTGTGCATAGGACTCGAGCAGGGCCAACATACTGCGCCGCGAGGCTTGGTTCAATCGAACGCCCAGTCCTTGCAGAGGACCACGATCCGACGCCCGTTCCGGGTCGCCACCAGCCGTCCAGGCGCCGGGCCGATGGCCGTCTCCTGCCAAGCCGACAGCTCCACCAGCCAGCCGTGCTGTTCGAAGGCCAAAGTGCCGTCGCCTTGCCGAGGCAGCCGCGTCGCCTGGGCTCCCGGGTCGACGTGCCCGGTGACCCAGCGTTGCAGCGCCCGTACCGGCAGCGACCAGCCAAGGGTCTGGTGCATCAGCCGGCCCGGGTCTTCGCCTTCCACGATGGCGCCCCGGCCGTCGGCAATGCTGATCACGTCGCCGTTGCCGCTGAGCGCGATCCGCCCCTGGCCGAACGGCCCCCACATGCGAATCGAGAAGCGCTCGCCGGCCTGCCGCCAGTCGAAAGAAGCCGAGAGCGTCCGCTCGCCGTCCTGGATGCCGACGCGGCCGCGCAAGCGGAAGTCCGAGTCCAGGACGTCCTTGGGCCACGGGGCGACGCATCCCGCGAGACCGGCGAGCACCAAGGCGAAGGGCGCGACCAGGCAGCTGCGGTGCAACGCCGCCAAGCTGGCCTGTAAACTTGCCGCCATGTCGCTTTCCGAATCCATCGTTGCCAAGTTGAGCGACCTCGTGGAGCGCTTCGAGGAGCTTGCGGCGCTGCTTGCGGATCCCGACGTGGGTGGCGATCGGGAGCGCTTCGCCGAGCTGTCCCGGGAATACGCCGAACTGCAACCGGTGATCGACGCCTACCAAGCCTATCAGAAGGCCAACGCGGAACTGGAGGAAGCCAACGCCCTCGAAGCCGACGACGACGCCGACATCCGCGCCCTCGCCCGAGAGGATGCCGTCGAACTGCGCGAAACCCTGCGCGGCATCGAGCAGGAGGTGAAGCGGCTGCTGGTTGCCAAGGATCCGAACGACGAACGCGACGTCTTCCTGGAAATCCGCGCCGGCACCGGCGGCGACGAGGCGGCGCTCTTCGCCGGCGACTTGTACCGCATGTACACGCGCTACGCCGAGGACAGGAACTGGAAGGTGGGGCTGCTCAGCCAGCGCAGCGGCGAACGCGGCGGCTACAAGGAAGTCATCGTTCGCATCGAAGGCAAGGACGTCTACGCCCGGCTGAAGTTCGAGTCCGGCGCCCATCGGGTTCAGCGCGTGCCGGAAACCGAGTCCCAAGGCCGCATCCACACCTCCGCCTGCACCGTCGCCGTGCTGCCGGAACAGGAAGCGATCGAGGACGTCGATCTCGATCGGGGCGACATTCGCGTCGATACCTTCCGCGCCTCCGGCGCCGGCGGCCAGCATGTCAACAAGACCGACTCCGCCGTGCGGCTGACGCACCTGCCAAGCGGCATCGTCGTCGAATGCCAGGACGAACGCTCGCAGCACAAGAACCGCGCCCGAGCCATGCAGCTCCTGCACGCCAAGCTGCTGGCCGCGGCGCAAGCCGAACAGCGCAGCGAGCAGACCGAGACCCGGCGCTCGCTGGTGGGCAGCGGCGACCGTTCCGAACGCATCCGCACCTACAACTTCCCGCAAGGGCGGGTGACCGACCACCGCATCGGCCTGACCGTCTACAAGCTCGACGAGATCGTGGCAGGAAGCCTGCACCACCTCATCGACCCGCTGGCCCAGGAGCATCAAGCCGACCTGCTCGGCAAGCTGGGCGAACCAAGTGGCTGACGCCAACGTCGGCGCCTGCGCCGCCATCGCCCGTGGGCATCTGCCTGTGGAGGACGCGGAGCTGCTGCTCTGCGACGCCTTGGCATTGCCCCGCAGCCAGCTCTACGCCTTTCCGGAACGCGCCGTCTCGGCTTCGGCGGCCGCGCGTCTGAACGACTGGGTGCGTCGGCGGCGGCGCGGCGAACCGGTTGCCTACATCACCGGCAGACGCGGCTTCTGGGGGCTGGATCTGGAGGTCTCCGCAGACGCGCTGATTCCGCGCCCCGATACGGAAACGCTGGTCGAGGCGGCGCTTGGCCTGACCAGCGCCAAGGCGAACGTTCTGGACATCGGCACCGGCTGCGGCGCCGTCGCGCTGGCCTTGGCGTCCGAGCGGCCGGCAGCGCGGATAGTCGCCACGGACATCGACCCGCGTTGCGTCTCCCTGTGTCGGCGCAACGCCGGCCGCCTCGGCCTCGCGGTGGACACCCGGGTCGCCGACGGCTTCGACGGCATCTGCGAGCGTTTCGACGTGGTCGTCAGCAATCCGCCCTACGTCGCGGCGGAGGATGCGCATCTTCGCCACGGCGACTTGCGCTTCGAACCCAGGCTCGCCCTGGTCGGCGGCGACGACGGGCTTCGCTTCCTGGCCCGGCTGGCCCGGCAAGCGCCGGCGAATCTAGCGCCGCAGGGATGGCTTTGCCTGGAACACGGCCGCGATCAAGCAGCCGAAGTGCGGCAGCTGCTGTCTGCGAACGGGTTTCAAGACATCCGAACCTTCCCGGACATCGAACGCCGGGAACGGGTGACGATTGGCCGCCGCGGCGGAGCTTCAGCGTGAACGACGAACAGCTGTTGCGCTACAGCCGCCAGATCATGCTGCCGGAGTTCGATGTCGCCGGGCAAGCGGCCCTGCTGGACGCCAAGGCGCTGATCGTCGGCCTCGGCGGCCTGGGATCGCCAGCGGCGCTGTACCTGGCCGCCGCCGGCGTCGGCCACTTGACGCTGGTGGATCACGACTCGGTGGAGGTTTCCAACCTGCAGCGGCAGATCATTCACCAGCAACGCTCGCTGGGGCAGGCCAAAGTGGACTCGGCGGCGGCAAGCATCAAGGCGATAAGCCCAGACACCCAGGTCGACACGGTGGCGGCCAAACTCGACGGCGACGGGCTGACGAACGCGGTGAAGAACGCCGACGTGGTGCTCGACGGCACGGACAACTTCGCGGCCCGCTATGCCATCAACGCGGCTTGCGTGGCAACGCGAACGCCGCTGGTGTCCGGCGCGGCGATTCGCATGGAAGGGCAGGTCTGCGTGTTCGACCCGCGCCTGGAGGATTCGCCCTGCTACCAGTGCCTGTACGCCGACGCCAGCGACGTGGCGTTGAACTGCGCCGAAAACGGCGTTGCGGCGCCGTTGGTGGGCATTGTCGGCAGCGTGCAGGCGATGGAGGCGATGAAGCTGATCGCCGGCGTCGGCGAGGCGCTGATCGGCCACGTTCTGTATCTGGACGCCAAGCGCATGGAGTGGCAGAAGCTGAAGCTGCCGAGAAACCGCGACTGCGTCGTGTGCGGCGGGCGGCCGTAGCGACGCCTGGACCGCGACGTCCTAGCGACGCCTCGATCTCCACCAGCGCTGCAGCGCCTCGACCGCCTTCGGCGTCAAGTCCGCACCGGCGACCGCTTCGTAGGTGGCCAGCCCGCCCGGGTTGGCGATGTTGACCTCGAGCACGACGCCGTCGACCAGATCGGCGCTGGCGAAGCGAACGCCCAGGTCGTCGAGCCTGGCCGCCAAGCGCTCTGTGGCGAGGCGTTCTTCGGCACTCAGCCGGGTTGCCAGCGGCGTGGCGCCGGCGTCCAGGTTGCCGCGGTGGTCCGCCGGTTGCTTGCGGTAGGCGCCGATCACTTCGCCGGCGGCGAGCAGCACCCGCTTTTCGCGCTCGGCCGCCCCGTCCAAGCATTCCTGCAACAGCGCATAGCGTCCATCGCGGGTGAGGTTCTCCAGGATGGCGCTGGTGTTGGTGTCTCCCGGGCGCAGCCGAAACACATCGCGGCCAAAGCTCGAAGCCGATGGCTTGGCGATCCAGGTGCCGCCCGTGGCGACCACCTCCGCCAGCTGGCGCGGATCGTTGCCAAGGTGGCTGAGCGGCTGCGGCACGTCCGGGCAGGCGAACAGCAGCGACGCCTTGCCGTGCAGATGGACGAGGGCATCGACGGTGTTGACGAAGCGCCGCTGGCACAGGCTGCGCAACAGCTGCATTCGGTCCAGGAAGCTCGCCGCGCTGCCGAAGCCCAAGGGAAAGTAGAGGTCGAAATCGGCAAACGAGCGGCGGCTGCCGAAGAGCGTTTCCGCCACCAGGCGGTTGTTCTCGACCGCAAGGGACTCGCGGTCGAACAGCGCCACCGTCCAGCCAGCGGAGGCGAACGCCCGCGGCAGCCGCTTGTGGTTGTCGTTCGCCGGGCGCCGACCGTTTGCGGCAGCACCGGCGCCGGCGACGAAGAAGGCAATGCTCGGCATGGGTCGGCTCCAGTCTCCGGCATGGGCAGCCAGCGTTCGCTTGCCCACAGCCACCGGCCATTATCGCCAAGAACGGGAAACCGGCCATCCGTGACCGCCAAATCCCGTTGTCGGCCACATTTCGCGTTCATGTCCGGCAAGCCGATGTTCCGGTCATCCGTGACCATCACTCCCTGCCGAAGCGCCGCGACGGGGATTATGCGCCAAAGCCCGACGCGAAACGCAGCGGGTGTATGATCGCGGCCATGCTGCGCGACTACGCCCTGCAACCCCAGGAAGTGCCGGTGCATGTTCCGGCGCTGCCGAGTGCGGCGCGGCGGCATCAGCTGCGCGCCGACATCAAACGCCTGCTCAAGGATCGGGACGCCGTGCTGGTGGCGCACTACTACGTCGACGGCGACATCCAGGACCTCGCCGACGAAACCGGCGGCTGCGTGGCGGATTCGCTGGAGATGGCGCGCTTCGGGCGCGACCATCCGGCGAGCACGCTGATCGTCGCGGGCGTGCGCTTCATGGGCGAGACGGCGAAGATCCTCTCGCCCGGCAAGCGCGTCTTCATGCCCACGCTGAAGGCCGAGTGTTCCTTGGACCTCGGCTGTCCTCCGGCGGAGTTCCAAGCCTTCTGCGAAGCCAATCCGGAGCGCACGGTGGTGGTCTACGCCAACACCTCGGTCGCCGTGAAAGCGCTGGCGGACTGGGTGGTGACGTCCAGCGTCGGCTTGCAGATCGTCGAACGCCTGGCCGACAAGGGCGAGAAGATCATCTGGGCGCCCGACAAGCACCTCGGCGCGTTCATCCGCGCCAAGACCGGCGCGGACATGCTGCTGTGGAGCGGCGCCTGCGTGGTTCACGAGGAGTTCAAGTTCCAGGCCCTCGAGGGCATCAAGCGCGTCTATCCGGAGGCCGGCGTGCTGGTGCATCCAGAGTCGCCCGCCGCGGTGATCGACATGGCCGACCAGGTGGGTTCCACCAGCCAGATCATCCGCGCCGCCCAGGAACTGCCCCACGACACCTTCATCGTCGCCACCGACCGCGGCATCTTCCACAAGCTGCGGAAGTCGGCACCGGGCAAGCGCTTCATCGAAGCGCCAACGGCCGGCGACGGCGCCACCTGCCGAAGCTGCGCCCACTGCCCGTGGATGGCCATGAACGAGCTGGAAGCCTTGGCGAGTTCCCTGGAAACCGGTGCCAACGAGATTCTGGTGGACGCGGAAACCGGCGCACGAGCGCTGCGGCCGCTGCAGCGCATGTTGGACTTCAAGCCAGCCGCGTAGATGCGCCTGCGGCATGCGGGCGTTGGCGTGGATCCGGTTTCGACCTATCGAAGCCGCGACTCTTGGATCTTCGGCGCAGCGCGGCAGTTCACTCCAGAAACTGCCCGGCGACGATGCCCGACGCGCCTTGTTCGCGGTCGCGTTCCAAGGCGCCCTTGGGTGCCAGGTCGAGGCCTTCGAGCCCAGGATGGTCCGGCGCGTACTTGCGCACCCGGAACAGCATGTTCGCCCACACCCAACGGTTGCGGTGGCGCCTCATCGGCACTGGATCGCCTTGTGCCAGCGCCCTGTTCGTGTCCAAGGGATTGACGTACTGCCAGACCGTCTCGCCGGCCGGCGTCACCTCGAACATCGTGCCCTGCAGGCCGGCCAGCACCAGCGTGTTGCCGTTGGCGAGGCGCTGGGCGCTCGACGTGCGCTGGGAGAAGAAGCTCGCCGGCGGATCGCCGACGTACTCCCACACCGGCCGCGCCGGGGCGAACGGTTGGCCGCGCGCCGGCGTCGCCGGCTTGCCGTCCGCCACGGGATACTCGAACTCCACCACCGTCGAGTGGTTTCTCTCGAAGCCTTCGAACTCGTCGCCGTTGTTGAACACCAGAATGTTGCCGGCCCCCGGCAGGCCGGGCGGGATCCAGTGCGCGCTGTGCGGCTAGAACAGCTGCTGCTCGGCGGTCGTGCCGGCGCGGTGGGCGCGGGGATTGCCCCAGCGGTACAGCAGATCGCCGCCGCGCCCGCTGCGGCCGCCCTTGCCGGTCGCGGCCTCTTCCTGCGTGGCGCTGTGGTCCAGCACCCAGACCTCGCTGAAGTTCCGCGCCGAGATCAGCAGCTGGTCTAGGTCCGCGTGGTAGTCCAGGGCGTTGGCATGCAGCCAGTCCGTGCGGTCGGCCTGCTTGTCCGTTCGGAAGAGTTCGGCCAAGGCGTAGTTCAGATCCACCCGTTCCGGATGCGCCGCCACGTCGCCGTAGTTCTCCTTCGTCGGGTCGAAGTCCTGGATCAGGTGATCCCACACGGACCACCGCCAGACGATCTCGCCGCCGACCGGGTAGGAGGGGCGCACCTCCACCAGCTCGTCGTGGGTGAGGCCAAGGTCTGGATCGACGAACTGGGGATTGGCGCCGGCGGCGATCGCCTCGGCGGCGGAGCGGTTGCGCGTCAGCAGCAGCAGCACGTTGCCGTTCGGCAGCTTCAGGTAGTCGTGGTGCATGGGCTGCGACGGCTCGTACTCCCACACCGGCTTGCCCTGCGGATCCATCTCGTACAGGTACCCCGCCTGAGTGCCCACCACGTTGCCGTTCGGCAGCAGCTTGGCGTTGACCAGGGCGTGTTCCCATTGATGCGCCACCTGCCCGGCGTTGTCGATGAGGAAGGTGCCCGCGGAACCGTTCGTGAACAGGACGAACCCGCTCGAGACCCCCGGCTTGTCGACGACCAGGCCGAGCGGCGTTTCCATCAGCGTCGGCGGGCCTCCTGCCGTTCCGAGGCGCTGTTCGTGTTGCGCTGCCACGGCGCCGACCGGCAGCGGCCAGTCCAGCGCCTCGGTCCGTTCGGCGCCGGGCGCCTCCCCCGCCAAGGCCCACTCCGCGACGCCGACCAGCGCAATGGCGAGCGTTCCAAAGCGCCGTACCGGAGACTTCACATTCCCAAGAAGCCAAAGGCGCATGGTTATGTCCTAAAGTTGTCGTACCGCTTATGATTGTGCCACACAGAGCGCTGCGGGCTTGGCTGGCAAATGGCGATAGAGTGGATAAGGGCGGATGGTGTTTGTCCCAGTGAAGTGAGCCCCCCTCCCCCTATGTCGGGGGCCAAGTTCCGGCCCGGCATGGCGGCGATTAGTCGGTTCCTCGCGCACGGGCTCTTGGCGCTGGCGGCGCTGTTCGCCGGCGCACCGGCGTTGGCGCAGTCGGCCGCCATCACCGCCTCCAGCCCCGCCACGCTGAACCAGAGCAACCTGCGCGCGGCGACGCTCACCGTCACCCTCGCCAGCGCCACCTACACGGCCGCGGCGGCACCCTCCCACTTCACGTTGACCACCACGATACCCGGCCTCGCCGTCCACAGCGCGACGTTCAACAGCGACAGAAACGTCGCCACCCTGCGCCTGCACTGGGACGGCTCGGACTTCGACGCCGCCGCCACCATCGCCGTCACCGTCGACGCCGCCGCCACGACCCACAACGCGGCGCTCACCACCACCAACACGGCGGCGGTCGGCGTGGCGCGCTGGGTCAACGTCTCCGCCAAGACCGTCGCGCTCGCCGAGGGCGGTTCCGGTGCCTACACGGTCGTGTTGGAAAGCCCGCCCACCGGCAACGTCACGGTCACCGTCACCAGCGACAACGCCGCGGTCACCGTGGGCGGCTCCACCACGTCCACCACGCTCACCTTCAGCACCACGAACTGGGCCACCGCGCAGTCCGTCTCGTTGGCCGCGGCGGCCGACAACGCGGACACCGTGGACGAGCTGGCGCTGGTGACCAACGTCGCCACCGGCGGCGGCTACTCGTCGAGCGCCGCGGCGAACCGCACCGTGCGCGTCACGGTCTCCGACGACGACACCAGGACCGGCACCGACTACGACGCCGACGACGACCAGCTCATCGAGATCGACAGCCTGGCCAAGCTGAACGCCGTCCGCTGGGACCTGGACGGCGACGGCGCGGCGTCCTCCGGCAACGCCACGGCCTATGCCGCCGCCTTCCCCGGCGCGGCGGCGGGCATGGGCTGTCCGGACAGCGGCGACGCCGACGCGCTCGGCAATTGCGCGGGCTACGAGCTGACCGCGGATTTGGACTTCGACACCGACGGCGACGGCGACGTGGACACGGACGACACCTATGCCAACTGGGATCCCATCGGTGGCACGTACACCGCGGTCCTCGACGGCAATGGGTACGTCCTCTCCAACCTGACGATCCAACGCAGCGGCCAGATCGGGCTGTTCGACACGCTGGGCAGCGGCGGCGTGATCCGCGGCCTGGGCGTGGCGGACGCCAGTGTGCGCGGCACCGGCCAATTAGGCGACATCGTCGGCATCGGCATCCTGGCGGGCGAGATCCAGACCGGCAGCAGGATAGTCGCCAGCTACACCGGCGGCGCCGTTGCCGCCACCAACACTCGCGTAGTCAGAGTCGGCGGCCTGGCAGGTGCCGGCGACAACGCTGTCGTCCTCGCCAGCTACTCCGCGGCCGCTGTCTCCAGCGGGCCCGGGGGCAACAACCAACGCGCGGGAGGGTTGTGGGGGGCGGTCACCGGCGGCGCGATCAGGGCGAGCTACGCGGTTGGCGCGGTCACTGAAGGGGCCTCCGGCCACCGTGTCGGCGGGCTGGCGGGCACGGCCTTCGGCAGCGGCACGGCGATGCCCGACAGCTACTGCGGCACGGCCACCGGGCAAAATAACTGCGTCGACTTCCAGACGCTGGGTGCCAGCGTTTCGGTCCCGCGCCAGACCACGGCGGCGCTGCAAGGCCCCACCAGCGCCACCGGCATCTACGCGTACTGGGACGACTACGACATCGACGACGACGGCCGCATTGATGCGGACGACGACCCTTGGCACTTCGGCCAAGCCAACCAGTATCCGGTCCTGAAGTGGGGCGACCACTCGCCAACCGCGCAATTCGCGGCGCAGCTGGTCGGGCAGACGGACACCGCGCCGAGCTACGCCGGCATCTCGGTGTCCGCCAAGACCTACGCGTTCGGCACGGCGATCCAGCCGTTCCAGATCCCGGCGCCCACCGGCGGCAACGGCACCTACGACTACACGGTGACCGGCCTGCCCTACGGCCTCTTCTTCGACGAGGACGGCACCGGGCCCTGCAGGGTGGCGCGCACGGTGTGCGGCACGCCGAGGCCCACGTCAACGACAGTGGCGACGGTGACCGTGACGGTGGCGGACGCCGACGCCAACGTCGCGGACAGCGACCGCGCCACGCTGACGTTCACGATCACGGTGCAGAGGCCGGCGGTAGTGGTCTCGCCGGAGCGCTTGGCGCTGACGGAGGGCGGCAGCGGCAGCTACACGGTGGTGCTGGACACGGCGCCCTCGGCGAACGTGACGGTGGCGGTGGCGAGCGACAACGCGGCCGTCACCGTGGGCACGAGCTCGCTGACGTTCACCACGCAGAACTGGAACACTGCGCAGTCGGTGACCGTGACGGCGGGCGGCGATGCCGACGCCGTGGACGAGGCGGCGGCGGTCACCAACACCGCGAGCAGCACCGACACCAGCTACAACGGCCTCTCGGGCGAGGTGCGGGTGGTGGTGGACGACGACGAGGCGACGGGCACGGACTACGACGCCGACAACGACGGCCTGATCGAGATCGACTCGCTGGCCAAGCTGAACGCCATCCGCTGGGACTTGAACGGCAGCGGCGCGTCGTCGAACCCGGGCTACACCGCGGCCTTCGCCGGCGCGGCGACGGGAGAGCACATGGGCTGCCCGGACTCGGACGCGGACGCCGACGGCGACTGCGCCGGCTACGAGCTGACCGCGGACCTGGACTTCGACACCAACGGCGACGGCGCGGTCGACGCCAGCGACGCCTACCCCAACTGGGCGCCCATCGGCGGCGATTACAACGCCGCCTTCCACGGCAACAACCGCACGATCTCCAACATGACCATGAGGGGCGGCGGCGAACGGGGGCTGTTCTATGGACTGGGAGGCAGCAGCCGCGTGTCGAACCTGGGCCTGATCGACTTCTCCGTGACGTCGACCAGCGGCCCCAGCGCCCTCTACCGCGGCGTGGGCGCCTTGGCCGGACACGCTGATGGAACCATCGAGGCGGTCTACGTCCGCGGCGGCACGGTGTCGGCGTCCAGCGGCGGCGGCCGCGGCGTCTTGGTGGGCGGCCTCGTGGGGTACCTCCTCTGGAACGGCGTCATCCGCGCCTGCTACTCGACGGCGGCTGTTTCGGGCTACGGGGTGTTCTCGCCTGCCGTCGGCGGCCTGGTGGGGTATGCGTCAGCCCCCATCGTCGCCAGCTACGCGGCCGGGAGGGTGCATGTACAAGTCAGCAGCCAAACGGGGAATGCCGGCGGGCTCGTCGGGTGGGCGGTGTCCAACCTCTCGGTCTTCACGAACTCCTACGCGCGCGGGCGCATATCCTGGGCCGGGTCCGCCCGTCGGGGCGGCCTATTGGGCCGAAGAAGCCAGTCCGGCAGCGCCCCCGGCTCCACTTGGGACCGGCAGACGACGGGGCAGGGCGGCGGCCAGACCACCAGCGACCTGCAGGCGCCGACCGGCTACACGGGCATCTACGCCGCCTGGGACGACCACGACACGAACGGCGACGGCGTGGTGGACGCCGCCGACGACGCCTGGGACTTCGGCAACGGCTACCACTACCCGGTGCTGAAGTACGGCGGCATGGACACGGCCTCCCAGTACAACGACTACGACGCCGACGATGACGGGCTGATCGACATCGCGACGCTGGCGCAGCTGAACGCGGTGCGCTGGGACCTCGACGGCGACGGCTCGCCGTCGGCTGGGAACGAGTCCAGCTACTACAGCGGCGCGTTCAACCATCCCGTGTTCAACGCCGACGACACGGGCCTCCCTTGCCCGACGACCGAGGACGACGCGGACGCCAACGACTGCCGGGGCTACGAGCTCCTGAACGACCTGGACTTCGACACCGACGGCGACGGCAGCACCTGGACGGAACCCGGCGGCACCCTCACCGGCGACATGAACGACGCCTACGACAACAGCGGCATGGGCTGGGAGCCCATCGGCCCGGCGACGGCCGTCACCGCCGCGACGCACTTCAACGCGACGTTCGACGGCAACGGCAAGCTCATCGACAACCTGTTCGTGAACCGCGCGCGGAACCGGTCGGGGCTGTTCGCGGGGCTGGCCGGCGACGCGGCGGTCGTGGCGCTGGGCCTGCCGGACGCGCGGGTGGAGAGCGGCACGGGCGGCCGGACGGGGGCGCTGGCCGGCGAGAACCGCGGGCATGTTGGGGCGGTGTGGGCGTCCGGATCGGTGGGCGGCGCGTCCGCGACCGGCGGCCTGGTCGGCGATCTGTCCGGCGGCGGTTCGGTCGTGGCGAGCTATTCGGCCGCGGCCGTGGCCTGCGCCGGCACGAACAGTTCCGGGGCCGGTCTGGTGGGCGACCGAACCGGCGCCGGCTCGTCCATCGCGGCGAGCTACTCGACGGGGACGGTGACCGGCGCGACCTGCGCGAGCACGGCCGCCTTCGCGCTGGGCAGCGCCGGCACGGTGGCGGCGAGCTACTGGGACACGACCTTGAGCCAGATCGCCGACGACACGGAAAACCCGCCGCAGCCGCCGGAGGGCAGGACGACGGCGATTCTGCAGGCGCCGACGAGCTACGACACGGTCGCCAGCGGCGAGGCCCTCTACGCGGCGTGGGACAACCAGGACGTGGACGGCGACGGCGCGACCGGCGACGGCGACGACGCCGACCCGTGGGACTTCGGGCGGTCGAACCAGCACCCGATCCTCAAGTACCGCGGCCTGGCGGCGGCGCCGCAGCTGGACGCGCAGCCGGACTCGGCGCCGGACTTCGGCACGGCGACGGTGGCGGACAGGACGTTCCAGAACGGCCAGCCGATCGCGGCGTTCCAGATTCCGGCGGCGGGCGCCGGCAACGGCGTCCTGCGCTACGCGGCGAACGGGCTGCCGGCCGGCCTGTCGCTGGGAACGCCGACCTGCGCCGACGCCCGCACGGTGTGCGGTGCGCCGACCGCGGACACCGTGGCGCCGGTCACCGTGACGATCACCGTTTCGGACTCGGACTCGACGATGGGTTCGGGCGACCAGGACACGCTGACGTTCACGGTGGAGGTGGTCACGCCGACCGCGGCGATCAGTTCCCCGGCGGCCTTGGCGGAGGCCGCCTTGAACGGCGCGACGGTGACGGTGGCGCTGACCAACGCCGCGTTCGAGGTCGGCGCGACGGCGGCGAACTTCTCGCTGACGACCAATCCCGGCCTGTCCGGGCTGTCGGTCGCCTCGGTGGCGACGGTGAGCGCCGGCGACACGTCGGCGACGCTGACGCTGGGCTACTCGGGCGGCAACTTCGACACGGTGCGCACGTTCGCCGTGACGGTGGCCGATTCGGCGCACACGCTGGCCGGGGCGCTGACGACGGCGACGGTGAACGTCGTGCCCACGCCGTCGGTGGCGGTGAGCCCGACCAGCCTGTCGCTGACGGAAGGCGGCGGCAGCGCAACCTACACGGTGCGCCTGGGCGGCCAGCCGGTCGGCAACGCCGTGGTGGCGGCGACCAGCGACGACGCGGCGGTGGCCATCGACACCGACGCCACGCCGCAGACGCGGACGCTCACGTTCACGCCCATGAACTGGAACACCGCGCAGACGGTGACCGTGTCGCCGGTGGACGACGACACCGCGGACGACGAAGCCGTCGCCATCAACCACGCGACATCGAACTACGGCGGCCCGACCGTGGCGAGCGTCAGCGTGACGGTGGACGACGACGAGACGAGCGGCATCGTCGTCGACGCCGACCCGAGCACGGCGACCGTGGTGGATCCCGGCCCGGTGGCGCTGCGCGAGGACGCGATGCATGCGGACAACTCGCGGACCTACTCGGTGAAGCTGATGTCCGAGCCGACCGGGACGGTGACGGTGACGGTGACGAGCACCGACCCGGCCGCCGTGACGGTGGACACGGCCGCGGCGACCGGCCTGCAGAGCACCTTGACCTTCTCGACGACGAACTGGGACACGGCGCAGACCGTGACCCTCGCCGCGGTGCAGGACACCGACCCGAACAGCGAGGAGATTGCAATCGACCACGCGGCGCAGGGCGGCGGCTACGACGGCGCCACGGCGCGGCTCGTGGCGACCGTGGCGGACGACGACGTGGGCGTGGTCGTGGACACGGACCCGGACACGCCCGGCGACCAGGCGACGCCGCTGGCCTTGAACGAAGGGCAGACCGCGAGATACACGGTGCGCCTGTCGACGCTGCCGACGGGCGGCAACGTGTCGGTGGTGGTGGCAAGCGACAACCCGGCCATCGACATCGTGGCGGGAACGTCCGGGGGAACCTTCGGCAGCGCGGCGAGCCTGACGTTCACGACGACGGACTGGGCCACGGCGCAGACGGTGCGGGTGCTCGCCGAGCAGGACGCGGACGCGGTGGGCGAGCGGGGGACGATCGCGAACGATCCGGTGGGCGCCCAGTACGGCAGCGCCGCCACCATCGACATCGCCGCCACGGCGCAGGACGACGAGATGGACGGCGCGGACTACGACACGGACGACGACGACCTGATCGAGATCGACTCGCTGGCCAAGCTGAACGCGGTGCGCTGGGACCTGGACGGCGACGGCGACGTGGATTCGAGCGCCAACGAAACAAGCTACCGCAGCGCCTTCGCCGGTTCGATCATGGCCGAGGACCTGGGCTGCCTGGACGGCCCGGACGCGGACCAGGAGGGCGACTGCGCCGGCTACGAGCTCATGGCGGACCTCGACTTCGACACGGACGACGACGGCGACGTGGACTCGGACGACGACTACCCCAACTGGGCGTCCATCGGCGGCACCTACTCGGCGACCTTCGACGGCAACAACCATGTGATCTCCAACCTGACCATCGTCGACGCGGCGGGCAGCGCGGGACTGTTCAACACCGTGAGCGGCACCGTCCGCGGCCTAGGGCTGGCGGACGTCGACGTGAGCGGCGTCGGCGGCAGCAGCACCGATATCGCGCCGCTGGCGGCGGTGGTCAACGGAACGGTGATCGCGTCCTGGGCCTCGGGGCGCGTGCATGTCGGCTCGAGCGGCCTCGCCCGCGCCGGCGGGCTGGTGGGCAGGGTGACCGGTTCCGGCTCCCGGCTGGCGGCCAGCTACTCCACCGCGAGCGTCACTGGCGCGGGCAACTTCGCCTCCTACGCCGGCGGGCTGGCCGCATTGATCCATAGCGGGGCGACGGTGGTGGCCTGCTACGCGACGGGACTGGTCGACGAGGGCGGCAGCGGCAACGTGCGTGCCGGCGGGTTGATCGGCAGCAACACTGGGCCCACGACGGTGAGGGCGTCGTACTTCGCCGGCACGGTTGCGGGCAGCGGCGTGAGCGGTGTGACCGCCGCGGACGACGGCAGCGGCGAGAACTACCACAACGTGTACTACGACTCCGGCACCACGGGGCTCACGGCGGGGACGGCGGCCCAGACCACCAGCGCCCTGCAGGGGCCGACCTCGGCGACGGGCACGCTGTACGCGGCGTGGGACGATCTGGACGTGAACGGCAACGGCACGGCGGACGAGGACCCGTGGGATTTCGGCACGGCTTACAACCACCCGGCGCTGAACTACGGCGGGCTGGACCCGGCCTCCCAGCGCACCGACTACGACGCCGACGACGACGGGCTGATCGAGATTTCGACGCTCCAGCAGCTGAACGCGCTGCGCTGGGACGTCGACGGCGACGGCGCCCCGTCCTCCGGCAACGAGTCGAACTACCACGGCGTCCGCGCGTTCTTCAACCCGCGCTTCAACCCAGGCGGCGCCGGCCTCTGCCCGACGACGGCGGCCGACGCGGACGACGACGACTGCGCCGGCTACGAGCTGCTGAACGACCTGGACTTCGACACCGACGGCGACGGCGACGTGGACTCGAACGACCCGAACACCTACGCCACCTGGACGCCGGTGCCCGGCTGGGCGTCGACGCTCGACGGCGGCGGCCATGTGATCGAGCACCTGACCGTGAGCGGCACCGGCGACGACCGTGGGCTGTTCGAGACGGCGACGACGGCCGCGACGGTGCGCTCGCTGGGGCTGGTGGACGTCTCGGTGACGGGCGCGGGCGTCCGGCTGGCCGCGCTGGCCGGCACGTTCAACGGCCGCATCGCCGCGGTGTACTCGACCGGCACGGTGCGGGGCGCGGGCGGCGTGGGCGGCCTGGTAGCCGAGATGCGGTCGGCGTCGGCGCGGATCGTGGCGTCGTACTCAGCGGCGGACGTGGAATGCACGGCCAACCAGAACTGGGCGCGCGCCGGCGCGCTGGTGAGCCGCAACGACGGCGTGATCGCGGCGAGCTACGCCACGGGCGAGATAACCGGCAACTGCCCGACGGAGGTCAGGGGCGGTCTGGCGAGCGTCAACAACGGCACGGCGCCGGCGAGCTACTGGGACACGAACCTCACCGGCATCGACGACGACACGGACGACCCGCCGCAGCCGCCGGAGGGCAGGACGACGGCGGTGCTGCAGGCGCCGACGTCCTACGACACGGTCGTCGGCGATCCGGGCGAGGCCATCTACGCGATGTGGGACGAGCAGGACGTGGACGGCGACGGCGCGACCGGCGACGGCGGCGACGCCGACCCGTGGGACTTCGGGCGCCCGAACCAGCACCCGATCCTCAAGTACCGGGGCCTCGCCGCTGCGCCGCAGCTGGACGCGCAGCCGGACACGGCGCCGGCGTTCGCCACCTCCACGCTTGCCGCCATGACGTTTCCGGGCGGCGTCGCCATCCAGCCGTTCCAGCTGCCGGCGGTGACGGCCGGCAACGGCGCCTACGTCTACACGCCGTCGGGGCTGCCGGCGGGCCTGTCGCTGGGCCTGCCGAACTGCGCGACCGCGCGCACGGTGTGCGGCACGCCGACGGCGGCGACCTCCACCACGGCGACGGTGGTCGTGGAGGACAGCGACAGCAACGAAGGCCCCGGCGACCGCGGCACGGTGACGTTCATGGCCACGGTGCCGGAGGCGGAGGCGGCCATCGCCAGCATCGTGCCGGCGGCGCTCATCGAGACGAACCTGGACGGCGCGGCGGTGACGGTGGAGCTGTCGGGCACGGTGTTCGGAGCGGGCATCTCGCCGTCGAGCTTCCAGCTGGTCGCCACGCCGCCCATCGCCGGCCTGGCCATCGCCACGGCGACGAGGAACAGCGCCACGTCGACGACGCTGCGGCTGCGCTTCGACAGCACGGACTTCACGCAGCAGTCGACGCTGTCGGTGCGGGTGCGGGCGGCGGCGCACCGCTTCGGCGGGGATCTGGACACCGGCACGGTGGACGTGACGCCGACTCTCGGCGTGATGCTGTCGGCGACGGAGCTGGCGCTGCAGGAGGCGCCCGGGTCGACGAACGCCAACGAGGGCAGCTACACGGCGGTGCTGACCGGGCAGCCGGACGGCGCGGTGACGGTGACGCCGACGAGCGGCAACGACGACGTGACGGTGGGCGGCGCGCTGGCGTTCAACGCGGCGAACTGGAACACGGCGCAGACGGTGGCGGTGACCGCCGGCGGGGACGACGACGCGGTGGACGACGTGGCGTTCATCACCCATGCGGTGCAGGGCATCCCCGGGGTCGCGAGCGGCCCGCGGGTGCGGGTGACGGTGGCCGACGACGACTCCCAGGGGCTGACGCTGGCGACGACGACGCTGAGCGTGGCGGAGGGCGCGGCGGCGACCTACACGGCGCGGCTGGCCAGCGCGCCGACCGGCGTGGTGGCGGTGGCCGTTTCCAGCAGCGACGGCGCCGTGACGGCGGACGCGGACGCGACGGCCCCCGGCGAGCAGGCGACGCTGCTGTTCAACGCCACGAACTGGGACACGCCACAGACGGTGACGGTGCGGGCTGGCGAGGACGACGACGGCGAGAACGAGACGGTGACGCTGAGCCACGATCCAAGCGGCGCGGACTACGGCGCGGTGACGAGCGTGGACGTGTCGTTCGCGGTGACGGACAACGACGCGAAGGGCGCGACGCTGTCCGCGACCTCGCTGAACGTGCAGGAGAACGGCGCGGCGGAGTACACGCTGGTCCTCGACACCGAGCCGGTCGGCGGCCCCGTGAGCGTGGCGGTGGCCAGCACGACCGGCACGGTTGCCACGGCACGTCCGGCGACGCTGACGTTCACGGCACAGAACTGGAACGCGCCGCAGACAGTGACGGTGGCGGGCGTGGACGACACCGACACGGCGGACGAGTCGGAGACGATCAGCCACACGCCGACCGGAGGGGGCTACGACGGCGTAGCCGTTTCCGACGTCACGGCGACGGCTGTGGACGACGACGTTGCCGGCCTGAAGGTGTCGCCGGTGAACTTGACGGTGGCGGAAGGCGCGACGGCGACGTACACGGTGCGCCTGAACGTCGCGCCGACGGCCGCGGTGACGGTGCAGACGGTCACCAACTCGCTCAAGGCGACCGTGGACACGGACCCGGAGACGACCGGCGACCAGTCCTCGCTGTCCTTCGACGCGACGAACTGGGACACGGCGCGGACGGTGACGGTGAGCGGCGTGGACGACGCCGACGGCAAGGACGAGACGGTCGTCGTGTCGCATGACTCGACGGGCACGGGGAACTACGCCTCGCTGGCGCCGATCCGGCGGCCCGGCGTGGACGTGCGCGTGACGGACGCCCAGACGGCCGGGGTGATGGCGGAGCCGTCGTCGCTGACCATCGCCGAAGGCGGCACGGCGACGTACGAAGTGAGGCTGACGGCACCGCCGGCGAGCGGCACGACGACGGTGGCGGTGGCGGCGTCGGGCATGGCCGGGCTGACGGTGGCGACGAGCACGCTGCGGTTCGACGCCGCCAGCTGGGCCACGGCGCAGACGGTGACGGTGACGGCGGTGGCGGACCACGACCGGCTGTCGGACGCGGAGGCGGTGCTGAGGCACGGCGTGACCGACTACGGCGCGGTCATGGCCGGCCCGGACGTGCGGGTGACGGTGGCGAACACGACGGTGGACCACGACGCGGACGCGGACGGTCTGATCGACATCGACAGCTTGGCGAAGCTGGACGCGGTGCGCTGGGACCTGGACGGCGACGGCACGCCGGCGGCGGGCGCCACGAGCACCGCGACGCATGCCGCGGCGTTCCCGAACCCGCGCGGCGGCGGCGTTTGCCCGACGTCGGTCTCGGGCGTGGCATGCACCGGCTACGAGCTGACCGCGGACCTGGACTTCGACACCGACGGCAACGGCCGCACCTGGACGGAAACCGGCGGCGTCGTCGGCGGCGACGAAGACGACGACTACTACAACGGCGGCCTCGGCTGGGAGCCGATCGGCGACGCCACGGCCGTTCCGTCGAGCTACTACCGCGCCGTCTTCCGCGGCAACGGCCATGTCGTCGGGAACCTGTTCGTCAACCGGAACAGGGGCGCCACCGGCTACGCGGGGCTCTTCGGCCTGGTCGCTGGCGCGGGGCGGATCGAGTCCCTGGGCCTGGTGGACGGCTACGTGCGGGATCGGTACAGCGGCCTGCTGGCGGGCTGGTCGAACGGCGCGGTGGCGGGCTGCTACTCGACGGGAAGGGTCGTGGCGACGGATGCCCAGTTCGCCGCTGGCGGCGGGCTGATCGGCGCTTTCGGCTCCACCGGGGGCAGCGACGGCAGCGTTGCGGCGTCCTATTCCACCGCCCGCGTGACGTCCGCGCACGACGCCGGCGGACTGATCGGCCGCGTGGCGAACCCGGGGATGGCGACCATCGACAGCAGCTGGGCGGCGGGCCCGGTCTCCGGCGCGTCGGGGGTCGGCGGGCTCGTCGGCGTGGTCGTGGACAACGCCGCGGCCACCACGGCCAGCTACTACGACACGGTCGCCACCGGCCAGACGACGAGCGCCCGCGGCGCCGGCCAGAGCACGGGCGATCTGCAACGGCCCATCGACTACACCGGCATCTACGCGGGCTGGGACGTCGACCTGGACGGCGACGGCGGCCCGGACGACCCCTGGGACTTCGGCACCTCCAGCCAGTACCCGTCGCTGAAGTGGGGCGGCTTCGACGTGACGAAGCAGTTCGCCGTCCCGCCGCCGACGCCGGAACCGGAGACGCCGGAACCGGAGACGCCGGCGCCCGAGACGCCGGTGGTCGATCTGGCGCCGGAGGTGGTGTCGAAGCTGGCGGACCTGGAGCTGGACGTCGGCGCGGCGGTGGAACTGGACCTCGGCGCCGCGTTCCGGGACCCGGAGGGCGGCGCGCTGACCTACCGGGCGGAGAGTTCGCATCCGCGGGTGGCGTCGGCGGCGCTGAGCGGCGGGATTCTGGCGGTGGCGGCGCTGCGTCCGGGCGAGGCGCGGGTGACGGCGACGGCGACGGACGCCGGCGGCCAGAGCGCGTCGCAGAGCTTCGCGGTGCGGGTGGGCACGGTGGTGTCGTTCGCCGCCGACGCCTCGGCGCCGGAGGGCGGCGCGATCCGCCTGGCGCTGCTGGCGAGCCGCCCGGCGCCGCGGCGGCTGGAGGTTCCCTACGTGCTGTCGCCGGCGGCCGAGGGGGCGTCGGCGGACGCCGCGGACCACGACGGCGGCGCCGGCGGCGTGGCGGTGTTCGAGGAAGGCGCGGAGCGGACGGAGATCGCCATCGGCATCGTGGACGACGACGAGGTGGAGCCGGTTCGCGAGCGCTTCGTGGCCGTTCTGTCGGCGCCGGCGGCGGACGCCGGCTACGGCCTCGGGGCGAAGCCGAGCGCGCTGGCGACCATCGAGGAGGGGGTGTGCGACCGGGAGGCGGCGGTGCGCGACGCGCTGCGCGGGTCGCTGGCCTGCGCGGCGGTGGCGGACCTGTCGTCGCGGAGTTCGCTGCGTCTGGCGGGGGCGGGGGTTTCGCGGCTGCGGCCGGAGGACCTGCTGGGCCTGTCGGGGCTGCGGCTGCTGGAGCTGTCGGGCAACCGGCTGTCGGCGTGGCCGGGCGGCGCCCTGGAGATGCTGCCGAACCTGCGCTCGCTGCGTCTCGGCGGCAACCGCATCGGATCGCTGCCGGAGTCGCTGGGCGAGCAGTCCCTGCTGGCGGATCTGCGCCTGCCGGGCAACGGCTTGTCGGAACTGCCGCCGGGTGCGCTGCGCGGTCTATCCGGCCTGCGCCGCCTGGACCTGTCGGGCAACGCCCTGGAGGAACTGCCGGCGGGGATGTTCGAGGGTCTGGCGGCGCTGCGGGAGGTTCGGCTGCAGGACAACCCGGGCGCGCCGTTCCTGCTGACGGTGGAGCTGGAGCGCACCGACGCCGAGGCGTGGGCGCCGGGTCCGGCGTCGCTGTCGGCGCGGGTGCGCGAGGGGGCGCCGTTCCCGATGGAGGCGGTGCTGGCGGAACCGGAGGGAGTCGCGCTGTCGATTCCGGCGGGCGCGGTGCGCGGCGGGCCGGCGACGGTGGAGCAGGACGGAGCGCCGCTGCTGCTGGCGCGGCTGTCGTCGGCGCCGGCGGTTCCCGACGCGGAGTGCGAGCAGGGCGAACTGCTCCGCCCGTGCTTCGAGGGGCTGGCGACCGCGGCGGGCGCGCCGCTGGCGCTGTTCAAGCGCCCGCCGACGGTGGCGGGTCTGGAGGCCCAGGCGCTGGAGTCGGGCGGCGACGACCTGCGCGTGGAGCTGTCGCAGCGCTTCGGGTCGGAGGACGTGCTGGCCTACGTCGCGGAGTCGTCGGACGAGTCGGTCGTGCGGGTGCGGCTGCGCGACGGGCTGCTGATCGTCGAGGCGGTTGGCGAGGGCACGGCGACGGTGACGGTGGTGGCGACGGACGCCGACGGCCTGGCCGCCACGCTGCGCTTCGAGGTGCGGGCGACGGAGCAGCTGCGCAGCCAGTGGCGCGGCTGGCGCATCGTCCTGCTGGAACGCGCCAACGACGACCGCTAGCCAAGGATGGCACCAGCGGGATACGTCAAAAGTTGACGACAAGGGACGATGTGGCGCGAAGACGAAGGCGCTGCTGGCCAGCGATTTCGTGGACTGCGCGGAAGGGCCGGAAGATCTGTCGAGCCGCTACAAGCAGCATCTCGCGCAGGCGCTGGAAGACAAGCATGGTGTTCGCTGACACCGGCTATTGGCTGGCGCTTGCCAATAGGCGGGACCACTCTCGCGCCTCGGCGCTCACGCCAAGACGCGGTTCATCGAACAGATCGCCAGCAACGTGGAACTCCACGAACTCGCCAAGGCGCACCTCGGCACCATCCAAGCACTCATGGAGAATACGCCGACCTGCCCATGGACTTGGCGGACGCTTCCCTGGTGGTCGCTGCGACCGAGCTCGGGGACCGCATCCTCACCACCGACCAGCGCGACTTCAACGCCTACCGCTGGAAGGCTGGAAGAACGCCAAGCCCTTCGCAACTTGCTGGCACGCTGACGGCAGGCAGGGAACGCCCGCAAGCGGAGTTCACCTAGGCCGCGGTGCAAAGTGACATTTGCGGTGGGTTCCGCCCTCCCCCTCCGGTCGCGGTCGTCTGGGCATAACCCACTCGCTCGCATACGAGGCGCTGCCGGCCTACAGGAGGGCTCTTGCTAATTCCTCTATGCCGAAACAGAGGCGAGTTCTTGGAAACCAGCGCCAACGAGATTCTGGTGGACGGGCGATGCGGCCGCTGCAGATTCTCCCTCGGCTGACGGCGACGCCGGCACAATTGCAGGCGAAGCCTTGCGCAGCTCAGCGTGGATCGAGCAGCAGGAGTTCACGCAAACCGTCCTTCAACGGCAGCCGAGCGGGTACTCTGAAGCGTTGCGCCACTTGCCTGTCGAAGTTCTCCCGCGTGTAGTCGGCATACTGTTCCTCCTTGTTCGCCAACAGCTTCTTGAACATCTCGTCGCGGCGTTCGACGAACTCGATGACGATCGTTGCCTGCAGGCTGCGCAGCCAGTCCATCAATAGCGCAAGCGGTACGTTGGCGGCAACGCGCAGATGGTGAATCAAGGCGAGGCACAGCACCATGTCAGGCTTGCGCCGGCTGTCGAAGGCCGGGCGTTCGCGACCTGCCCAGCCGAGGCCCGGCGACGGGTTGGCAATGTCCACTACCAGCGGGACGACATTGCGCGGCTGGTCTGCACCGCTGATCTTCCGGTAGAGCAGTTCAATGGCGTCGTGTTCGCTATCCACGGCGATTACAACGCCGGCCGACCGCGCTGCAACTTGCGCTATGTGGCCGGTGTTCGCACCTAGATCCCATACGAGGTGGGGTCGTCTCGCCGCGGTTTGCTCGGAGACAAAGCGCTCCTTCTTGTCGTAGTCTGCATCGGCGTAGGAATGGGTGCCCGAATATCCAGTCCACGGCGAAGCTGGTCGATACGAGAGGCTTGACACCAGCCGCCGCAGGCTCTCGACCAATGCCAGCAACGCGGTCTGAGATTGCTTGCCGGAACTTTTTGCGAGCGCTTGCCTTGCTGCCGCGCGCTCTGCTTTGGCCGGAAACCAGACGTGCAATGGGACGCCGCGCCGAAAGCGCCGCAGACCCGGGAAGTAGCGTAGGGCTTCCTCGGCCGGAATGCCCTCCAAGCGTGCGCGAAGCAGCGGCGGCGAGGGGATGCCAAGGTGCGCCGCCATGAGCAGCGGCGTCAGATAGGTCGCGCAGAACTGTCTGTATCCGTGCCAGTATTGGCCGCTCCAGGGGATGAAGGACGGCACGTCGATGAACGTTGGGCGGGTGCCTGGCCACTGCACGTTGAACGGCGTAGCGTCCTTGAGCGTCCAGCCGTGCGGAATGCCCGTCGCCAGCAGGCGCAGTTGCAGCAGCGCGGCGTCCTTGAGCATGGAAAACGGCCACTCGTAAGGCCAGGTTAGGAAGTCGATCGGCTGATGTTCGATCGCGCCTGCCAGCTGCTGCCCCCCGCCTATTCGCCGTACATGCGCGTCTCCTGCGTCGAGCATCCATGTACGGACGACATCGCCGTCTTGCATCAGACGTCGGAAGAACGGAGCGCTAAGGAGCCTTGTCAAGTCCTCGAGGGCATCGAGGCGCAGGGCGCGGATGACCCTCTCGCCATGCTCACCCCCAACTCGATAGACCCGTCCTGCCGGATCCTTGAAAGAGCCGTCGTCAGCGTGGAGGTTCTTCATCAAGGTCGCCGCTGACCCCGTCGGGCGCGGCTTCCTCTGCCTCGCCGGGCGACGGCCGAGCATTGCCAAAAAAGCGTTCCTTCAAGCGTTGACATGCGCGCCGGAACGTGTAGCCCACAGCGGACAAAAACCCCAGTATGGAGACGATGACGAAGGCCGCCGAGCCGGGGTCTATGTATGCAAGCATAAATTGGCTATTCATACATGGAACCTGCGAAATCCGTCGCGCCTTCGTAGCCTGCCAAAGCCAAAGCGCGGGTGTACACGAGTTCCGGCTGCTGCACGATGGGCCGAACGAGGGGATCCTGACCGTCCGACAAGCACCGAAGCACTGCATGAACGGCGTCCAGCGTGGTCATATACCCCTTCGACAGGACTTCATCGAACGAACCGTCGCATACCGATGGCGGATAGACACCCCCAAGAACGGCGAAGCGGTCCTGAATGACGAAATCAGGCGCTTCAACGACATCCATACCACGGGAGAGCCACATGCCGTGGTCGCCGTATACCAGAAGAATGCCATTCGGATCTTCTTGTTGGAGCCGTCGAAGGATGTAGGACAAGTCCTTGGCTGCGTCGCTGCTTCGCCGCAAGTATTGGTCTCTGAATTTGCGAAATTGCCGCTCATCGGAAGGGTCGTAGGAAAGGTTGGTGTGCCCTGGAAAGTCAATGTGCTCCATAGTGAAGCGAGGGCCGCTGGCACTGACGTAGAAAGACGCACGCGTCTGAGTCAGCTCGGACCGGGGGACTACCGCCAGTAGACAATATCCCCAGGAAGCCCAGTTTCGCAAGCTGTCGTCGAGCAAATTGCAGTACGTCGAGCCCGTCTTGACAAGGTACTGGTCCACAAACTGGCCTTGCCTCTTTCCAAGGTAGTCGGTGGCATACGCCGTCGTCGTCGTGTAACCGTTTCGGCGCATGGTCTCAAGCAGCGGGCTCGGATTCAACCCAGCGAACAAGTACGGGTTCTCATCGAGCTGGCGCCACTGACTCCAAATACTTCCGGATCAAGAGACAGCAATTCGGATAACGTTCTGAGTGTATGCGAGCCATTGGCGAAGAAGTTCTTGAACCGTCGAAAATGACCGTCGAAGACAACGTGGAATTCCGTTCCGTCTAAATCGAGGTGCTTCTTCAGCAAACTCCTCGGAACTATGGAATCGAACGAAACGAAATAGAGATTTGGCGTCTTTGAGAACGAGACGTAGCGGATGTTTGAAGTGTCGCCCGACACGCTTTCCACCTGAACCGGCGGCGTGTGGCTGGCGACCCATGCCGCGAAACCGACCGCGGTGATCATGCACAGCCCGGCACCAACCCCGCTCTTTTCATCGATAGCCCGGCAGGCGATGAACAGAGCGAAGGCGGCTAGGCTCAACAGCCCGAAGGCAGTGACTCGGCTGTCGACGAGCCAGAGCTCGGTATGGACGACGAGGGTTGTCGCCACGCCGACAGTCGTGATCAGCGCCGTGAGCGCATTGCTGAGGTTGGGAAGACGCCGCAACAGAAGGGCAGCACCAGCGAGCAGGCCTACATTGGCTGCGCCGAGCAACAGGATCGCTTTCAAGTCAGATGGGGAAAATGCCTCTGGGGAGGAAGTATAGGTGACCGCGAATGAGAGCGCGATCAACGTCCCGGCGAAGCCGACCTTGGCCAAGCTGCGTGGAAACGAGATCAGTCGGGGGAGGGGGGGGGGCTGAGCCGGCCAAGGCGAGACTCTGGCTGCGCTGATTGGCCAGCAGCGACGTTCCGCTTGCCGCGGCGGCGTGGTTGCGAGATCCCTTGGGTCTCTTCATTCATGGGTCGTCTTGTCTGCGGTTGTCATCAACAATACAGTTTCCATGCCCCTCGCGCTACTGCATGTTGGACTCAAGCCAGTCGCGTAGTTCGCGTCCGGCGGGGCGCATCCGTCGCCAACCTGACTCCTCGGCGAAGGTCGACGCCGCTCAAGGCATCCAGGGTGCCTCGGTTCGCACATCCCGCCCGAGGCGCTGTTGGCGTCCCCCGCGCTGTTCCCGAGTGGCCGCCAGCTCGGTACGCAGGTCGATGATGCGCTGATCGAGGCCGGCGAGCAGGCGGCGGTCCTCCTCGTCCACCAGCCGCCGGGCGTAGTCGATGTGCTGCACCGCCATGCGGTAGTCGCCCACCAGCGCGAAGTACTCGGCACGCGCTCTGTGCACGCCGATGGTGTCGCCGGCCAGTCCGGCGGTTTCCGCGAGCAGTTCCCAGACGTCGATGTCCTGGGCGTTCACGTGCAGGTGGCGACGCAACACCTCCACCGACTCGGCGTAGCGCTGGTCCGCATTCAGCGCCAAGGCGTAGAGGAAGGTCAGCGGTTCGTTGTCCGGGTTGATGGCCAGCTGCCGGGACAGCAGCGCCAGCGCCTCTTCGACGTGCTTGGCGGCGATCAGCAGTTCGGCGTAGGAAGCCGTCATGAGCAGGCTGTCCGCATATCGGCGGTGCAGCTGCCGGCCCAGATCGGCGGCGTTTTCGTGTTCGCCGATCTGCGCCAGCGCCAAAGCCACGGCGTAGCGGTCCACGTCGCTGCCGCCGGTGCGGGCGCGCGCTTCCTCCAAGGCGCGTCGGGGCGACTCGGCGTAGCGGATCTGCACCCGGGCGCGCATCAGCTGGTAGTCGAGCGCCGGCGGCAGCGTGCGTTTCTCGAACCGTTCGAGCTGATTGCGGGCGTCGCTGATCCGCGTTTCCGTCAGCGGATGGGTGAGCAGGAACTCCGGCGGCCGGTCGTCGAAGCGAAACGCCTGCCGCATGCGCTCGAACATGCGCGCCATGCCGTCCGGTTCGAGGCCGGCCTTGACCAGCGTGTTGAGGCCGATGCGGTCCGCTTCCTGCTCCCGGGTGCGGCTGAAACGCAGCCCTTGGTCGGCGAGCAGCGCCTGCGTGCCGTAGGCGGCAGCCATGCCGGCGTCGCCGCCTCCGGAGGCGGCGATGAGGATGGACGCCAGCATTCCAGCCAGCATCCACGGCGTCATGGCGCGTTGCTGTTCGATGCCCCGGGCGTAGTGCCGCTGGCTCAAGTGCGCCAGCTCGTGGGCGATGACGCTGGAATACTCGCTTTCGTCCTGGGCGTAGAGGAACAGGCCCAGGTTGATGCCGACGATGCCCCCCGGAACCGCGAAGGCGTTGATCTGCGGGCTGTCGATCAACACCGTGTCGAGGGCGGCCTCGAACAGATCGGATTTCTCCGCCAGCCGATAGACGTTCAGACGGGCGTAGTACTTGAGGATGGGATCGTCCACCGTGCGCACCCTGGCGCGAATCTGCTTCAGCGCCGCCCGGGCCAGATCGCGCTCGGCGGCGGCAGAGACGATGGCGGAAGAGCCGTCGCCCAAGGAGGGCAGATCGGCAGCCGCCGCCCCCTTCGCGAGCATGGCCGGCGCGACGATGGCCAACGCCAGCGCTCGGAGCATCGGCGCAAGACGGTTCCGCCCAACGATCATTCTTGCCTCTACCTGCACCTTCAGCGTCGCGAACTATGACAGCCAAGCCAGCCATCCTATCCGTCAAACCGCCTGCTGGCCAATGCCGCGTGTGCCATAATCGAGCCATGTCCGCCGACGCCAACGAACGCCCGGCAGCCGAGCTGGATGCCAGCGGCTTGAACTGCCCGATGCCTCTGCTCAAGGCGAAGAAGGCGTTGAACGAACTGGCCGCCGGCGAGCTGCTGCGCGTCGTCGCCACCGATCCGGGCTCGGTGCGCGACTTCCAGGTGTTCTCGGAGCAAAGCGGCCACGCGCTGCTGGAGTCGCGCCAGGAAAACGGCCGCTACCACTACCTGCTGAAGAAGAAAACGCGCTAGCGCGAGGCCGTGCATCCGGGCATGGGACTCCGGCAAGGAACAGCCAGCGCGCCGATGCCGACAATGCCGTGAAGTTCGTCGAGGTCATCAGCGGCTGGATCAACCGCTACTTCGCCAATGAAGAGGCGATCTTCCTGGTCGTCACGATCACCGCCGCAGTTCTCGTGCTGGCGACCCTGGGCACGGTGCTGGCGCCCATTCTCACCGGTCTCGCCTTCGCCTACCTGCTCGAAGGCGCCGTGGCCCGTCTGGAGCGGCTGCGCATTCCCCGGCTGCTGGCCATCTGCGTGGTGGAAGTGCTGTTCCTCAGCGCGTTGATCGCCCTGGTGCTGGGCGTTCTGCCCTTGGTCTGGCGCCAGCTCAGCGACCTGGTGAACGCACTGCCGAGTTTCATCGAACGGGTGCGGGAACTCGCCGCGGAGCTGTCGGCGGACTACCCCGAGCTGTTTTCCGGCCCAGCGGTGGAGAACTGGATCGCCAGCTTCAGCAGCCAGGTGACCGAGGTCGGCGGCAGCGTCGTGCAGCAGCTGCTGGCGCAGCTGCCGAACGTTCTCGGCGTGCTCATCTTCCTGATTCTCGCGCCCATCGCGCTGTTCTTCTTCCTGAAGGACAAGCAGCGGATGCTGGCCGCCTTGCAGAGGCTGCTGCCGCGCAAACGCCGCCTGCTGGATCAGATCAGCAGCGTCATGGGCGTGCAGATCGGCAACTACATGCGCGGCAAGGCGCTGGAGATCGTCATCGTCGGCAGCGTCACCTTCCTGGTGCTGTCCGCGCTTGGCCTCGACTACGCCGCGCTGCTTGGCCTGATGGTCGGCGTGTCGGTGCTCATTCCATACGTCGGCGCGGCCGCCGTCACCCTGCCGGTGGCAGCTGCCGGGCTGCTGCAGTTCGGCTGGACGATGGACTTCCTCGTCGTCATGGTGGCCTATGCGGTCATTCAGGCGCTGGACGGCAACGTGCTGGTGCCGCTGCTGTTCTCGAAAGCCGTCAATCTGCATCCCATCGCCATCATCGTCGCGGTGCTCGCATTCGGCGGCATCTGGGGCTTCTGGGGCGTGTTCTTCGCCATTCCCCTGGCGACGCTGGTGAAGGCCGTCTACAACGCCTGGCCGAAGGCAGCAGCTTCGCCGTAGTTGCTGTTGCTTGCGCAGTACGGCCGCACACGCACTTGGAGTTGACGGTACAGAGGGTTAAGGTGGCGCTGGTTCACTGGCCAAGGCTGCCAGCATGACAGGTGGAGGTGGGGCATGAGCAGTGTCGCTTTGCGCGTCCTGGCCGCGGTCGCCGTGCTCGGTGCGGCCGTCGCCGTGGTGGTCGTGATGGACGGCCGTTCCGCTGTCCGCGCGCCATCCCCCGAACGCTCCGAAGAGTCTCCAGGCCTCGAAGAGGCGCGCCGCCAGATCGCCGCCGACGCCCAAGGCCGCGTGCGCGAGGCCACGGTGCAAGCCGCACCGCTGCCTTCCAGCTCGACCGAGCCGTTCCCCGTCCCGGCGCCTGCGGCGCCCGACGGCTACTCCTTCACCACGGCGCCGACCAAACTGGCGGTGGCTGCCTACCACCCAACGTCGGAACCCGCCGCCGGCGAGCCCACGCAAGACGACGGCCTGGACTGGCTCTTTGCCGATGGCGGCGCGTCTTCGGCGGCCGTCGCGGGTCTGGCCGAGCAGATGCAGCGCGACTGGGTGTTCGGCTGGCTGCGCCTCGCCGATGGCGCCACCGCACAAGACGCGCGCAACGCCGTGGCGCCGCTCGGAGTCGACATTCTGGCCGCGTCCGGGCCGTTGCTGCGCAGCCGTCTGCCGGCGGACGAAGCCAGCCTCGCTGCCGTCGCCGCGTTGCCCAGCGTGTCGGGCCTCGGCGTCGTGCCGCCCGAACGCAAGACGCGCGACGCCTTCAGGGCGGAGCTCCACGCCGCACCGTTCCGCCAGCTGCCGGTTCTGATCACGCTGATGGCGCACGACCCGGACTATCGCTGGCGGCGGGCATTGCAGGCGTTCGGCGTCGAGGTCGGGCGCTTCGACGCGGACATTCGCGCCTATGCAGCCAACGTCGATGCCGCCGCCTTCGACGGCGCTCTGCAAGCCGACTTCGTGCTGGCCATCGAGCCGATGGGCATGTACCACGCCGCCCACGACACCGCGGTTCCGGCCATGGGGGCGGACGCCGTGCGCGTCCACATGGACGAGCCGGGCCTCTTCCGCGGCACCGGCGGCGCCGCCGTGCCCATCGGCGTGATGGACACCGGCCTCAACATCAACCACGTGGACATCGCCAGCCATCGTTCGAGCATCTGCGGCGCCAACTTCGTCTACAACGATCACAGAAACGAAGACGCGGATCTGTGGATGGATCAGAACGGCCACGGCACCCACGTCACCGGCACCATTGCGGGGAACGGCTTCGCCAAGCCGCGCTATGCCGGCATGGCGCCTGCGGTGGCGCACATACGCTTCGCCAAAGTCCTAGGCCGAAGCGGCTCCGGGTTTTCCGACGGCATCTTCCGGGGCATGGACTATCTCGCCCAAGCGTCCGCTTGCGGCAGCGAAGCCGCAAAGCCGCTGGTCGTCAACATGAGCCTTGCAGCAAACAGCAGAGAGTGGCACGGCCGAACTTCCGGCGAGCGCAAGCTGGACGCAGTGGTCTGGGCGCATCGGCAGCTCTACGTCGTTGCGCAGTCGAATGCCAGCATCAGCGGCTTCTCGAACTACGGCGCAGCCAAGAACTCGCTGTCGGTGGGTGCCGTGTACGACAACGGCGAACTCGCCCGGTTCAGCAGCTGGGGGCCTACTTTCGACGGCCGCCTGGCCCCGCAGCTCGTCGCCACCGGCGCGGATGTCTACTCGGCCCGGGGCCAAGGCAGCCGCGGCGGCTACGTCAGCTTAAGCGGCACGAGCATGGCGTCGCCTTCCGTCGCTGGCGTCGCCGCGCTCTTGCTGGACGCCGTTGCCGAATATCGCGAGCAGCCGGCGCTGACTCGGGCGCGGCTGATGGCCAGCGCCATCAAACCGGATGCCTGGCTGGATGCCGGCAGCGCCTTTCCAGCCGACAACCGCCAAGGGCCAGGCCGCTTGCAGGCGCAATTCGGCCTCGGCAAGGCGTCGGCGCGCACCAGCGTGCTGCAGCGCAAGGAAGCGGACGGCTGGGAGAACGGCGCCGTGGCCTCGACGCTGACGGCGGGAAGCTACGGCTATCAGGACATCGTCGTGCCGGAAGGCGCCAGCCGCTTGGATCTCGTCCTGGCGTGGGACGAACCGCCCGCCGACACGATCGCCAGCACCGTGTTGAACGACCTCGACCTCTGGCTGGACAAGGACGCCGACTGCGCCGCGGCTGCCTGCGGCGAGTACGCGTCCACCTCTCGGCGCGACAACGTCGAGTGGATCATCGTCAAGAACCCCGCGGCAGGCACGTACCGGGCCCGCGTCGTGCCGCAACGCGTCTACACGGCGGCACCACGCGCCGGCCTGGCATGGACGGTCATCCGCGGCGCCTCCACGCCCAGTCTTCGCCTCAATGTGGAGGAGAGCCGTCTCATTGCCGAGCGGCGGCATCGTGTTGCACTCTCGCTGTCGGTGGATGCCTACGTCGCCGCAGGCGTGCAGGTGGCCATGTACGCCTGCCGCACTGTGGATGGTGGGACGTGCAGCCCGACCGGGCGAATACTGCCCGTGACGGGGGAAGACGGCACCCGACGATCGCCAACGAGCGACTTCACAGTGGTGGGAGAAGTGGGCGTCGGAGAACGGCAGCGAATCGAGTTCGACGTGGACCTGACTCTCTGGCGGAACGCGGAGCGGCTGTACTTCACAGCCAGCTCCTGGAACGCAAACCCAGCTACGGCCTCGGTTGCACTCGCCACCACCGACGACTCCGAGACGCAACCAACGGCCCCGGCAGCGCCACCGGCAAACGACCAATTCGCGGACGCTGCAACGCTCCATGGCGCTCGCGGCAGCGTTGATGCGGATCTGCTGGCCGCTACCTTTGAGCCAGGTGAACCCGCAACGCAGGGACGCGGCACGTCCCCTATCGGGTCCATCTGGTATCAGTGGACCGCGCCGGCGCGAGGCGCCGTTCACTTCGGCTCATCGAACAGGCATATCGACGTCTTGCAGGGCGAACGACTCGCCGCGTTGACGCAGACGGTAGCCAATAGGTGGGGCAGCGTCTCGTTTTTCGCGGAAGAGGGCCGGACGTATCGCGTGCGCGTAAGCCAGGAAGTTCAGCACGGCAACTCGACTGCCGTGACGCTGCGCTGGTCGCAAGGCCCACGTCCTGCCAACGACGACTTCGCCGCTGCCGTCGAACTGCTGGATGCCGAAGGCGATATCGACGGCGACAACAACGGCGCCACGCTGGAACCAGGAGAGCGGTTCGGCAATTTGGCTGCAACGGTGTGGTATCGCTGGACCGCACCCGACGACGGTGCTTGGCGGTTCAGAATGGACGAAGGACAACCTCCTGTGCTCGTCTTCACTGGCGACCATGTGGCGGCGCTGCGGCTGGTCTCGGGGTACCCAAGCGAAAGCGCCTCGATACGCGTACAGGCTGGGACGGAGTACCGCATTGCCGTCGCGGCGACGGACCTCCTCGGTACCGGGGAAGACTGGGCTGCGAGAGCGTTTACGCTCATGTGGCAGAAATACGAGCGCGCCGCCGACGCGGACGACTTCGCGTACGCCGTCGAGCTCGACGGCGCTACCGGCTCCGAGCGGATTTCGCCTGGCAGCAGCGTGGAACCCGGCGAGCCCGCGCAAAGCGGCGTAAGGACGCGCTGGTGGGTCTGGACGGCACCGTCGAGCGGCCGGTTCACTTGGCGTCTTGCCGACACGCAGTACACCGAGATCAAGGTCGCCGTCTTCGCGCCGGCCGACCAGGGCGCGCCTTCGCTGTCGACCCTGCAACCCCTTGCCAGCACCGGGCCCAAGGTGACGGGTACCGAGCTCGCTTTCGACGCCATTGGCGGTCGGCGCTACTGGATTTCGGCGGGATACCATTCCGGCGACGACGCTGCGTTCGGCTTCAATCGCTCTGCTACTCTCGAATGGGGAAAGACGCCGGCCAACGACTCTCTGGCGCAAGCGATCGGCCTAAACGGCAGCAGCGGTTCGACGAACTTTGCCAATCGATTCGGCACGCTGGATCCCGGCGAGCGCAACGGCATGCTGGGAGACTCCTCGCTGTGGTGGTCGTTCACGCCGAGGAAGGCCGGCTGGTACCGGTTCTGGCTGGAGGGGACGACCTCGGCAACGCTGGCCGTCTACCGCGCGCACGGCGCTGGATTGGACGGCCTGCAGCTGGTGGCGCGAAGTCATGGCGACTGGCGGGCGCCGGACGCGGACGATGCGATTGCCGTGCTGTTCGACGCCGCCGCGGAGCAGCGCTACCTGATACGCGTGGGCCAGCGTGGCGATCGCAGCGACGCCGAATCGACGCTGAACTGGGACGAGGCCGACGCGCCGACGTGGCTTCGCTACGCCGGCCGCCTGCGTGCATCGGCGCTTGGCTTGGACGCGCCGGGAACCGTTGCGACGCCAGCCCTGGCATTCGAGGATCGCGGGGCCGTGCTCTATCTGGCCACGTCCCAAGGCGTCCACCTGCTTGCCCGAGACGCCGCCAGCGGAGCGCTGGCGCAAGCGCGAGTCTTCGACATTGAGGAGGAACCCAAGGCGCTGCTGTGGGACCGCAGCAAGAGCAGGTTGTACGCGCTGGTCGGCTGCGTCTGGCGGCAGCTGGCGCCGAGGGGCGGCTCGCGCCCGACACTGGCGTGGGAAGAAGCGCTGGGGAGCATCGATGACGATGTGCCGACGTGTGACGTCCGCGTCGCGTTGCTGGACTCGACGGGAGCGTTCCTGTACCACGGCCACGCGGGTGGCGTGCAAGTGTATGCCTTGGGCGAGACTGGCCTGACCAGCGTGCAGAGCCTGGCCATCGAACGCTTCGAGCACGCGGCGATCAACCACGCTGGCACAAGGGTCTACGCCACCGACGGCGATTCGCTGCAGGCGTTCACTCGCGACGAGAACACCGGCGAACTGGCTGCGGCCGGCAAAGTCGATCTGGCCATTACCTACGCGCGTGCCATCGCGATCAGCGACGACGATGCCTACCTCGTGGCGCTGGCCCAAAGTGGCGCCGCCGACGCCTACCAACTCGCCGCCAACTCCGCCGTGCCCCGACACCTCGACACTCTCGGCGCCGTCGGCAATCCATCCTGGCGCGACGTCCACGGCGAGTGCGGCTTCATCGCGGCAAGGAATGGCGCGGCCGCGATTGACGGCTTCTGCCGCAACTCGGCGTTCAGTGCCGCCGTCCGCGCTGCCGGCGATCCCGCCAGACTCCAAGCCACGGACTACGTGGCCAACTGGCAAGCGGATCGCTTCAACAACTACATACCGGAGTTCAAAAGCCAAGCGCTGGCAACGAGCCCGGACGGGCGGCACGCCTACGTCTATTCCGAAGGCGACATCCTGATCTTCGAACGCATCGGCCATTCGCCGCCAGCCGAGAGCGCCGACGGCTAGAAGGACGAGACAGACGGTTCTCCGGCCGCCCAAGCGCTCGCGCCATCTTGTACACTGCCTAGCCTCTTTCCTAGTTGGGTCGCGGCGTCATGGCGCAGGCAACTGAAGATTTGCGCGGCAGTCTGGTGGCGTTGGTAACGCCCATGACCGCCACCGGCGCGGTGGACTGGGCGGCGCTCGACGCGCTGGTCGACTGGCACTTGCAGTCCGGCACCCACGGCATCGTGCCGGTCGGCACCACCGGAGAATCCGCCACCCTGACCCACGACGAGCACAAGCAGGTGGTGAAGGCGGTGGTGCGCCGAGTGGACGGCCGGGTGCCCGTGGTGGCGGGCGCCGGCGCCAACGCCACCGCCGAGGCCATCGAACTCACCGAGGCCGCCAAGGGCGACGGCGCCGACTACTGCCTTTCGGTCACGCCGTACTACAACAAGCCCACCCAGGAGGGCCTCTACCGCCACTTCTGCGCCATTGCCGAAGCCGTCGATCTGCCGATGGTGCTGTACAACGTGCCGCCGCGCACCGCTTGCGACATGCAGGCCGAAACCGTCGCCCGCCTCGCCGAAGTGGAGCGCATCGTCGCCATCAAGGAGGCCTGCGGCGACGCCAGCCGCGTGGCGGACATCAAGGCCCTGGTCGCGGACGACTTCGTGCTGCTCTCCGGCGAAGACGCGCAAACCCTCGCCATGATGGAGCTCGGCGCCCGCGGCACCATCTCGGTGACCGCCAACGTGCTGCCGGAGAAGATGTCCGCGTTCTGCCAGGCGTATCTGGATGGCGACGACGCCAAGGCACGGCAGCTGGACGCCGAGCTGCAGCCGATCCACGAAATCCTGTTCGTCGAGACCAGCCCCATACCCACCAAGTGGGCGCTGTCGCGCATGGGTCGGATCGACGGCGGCATTCGCCTGCCGCTGGTGGAACTCACCCCGGCGGCGCAAGTCGAAGTGCGCGCAAGACTGAGCAACCTAGGCGCGTTGTGACGCATCCGAACTGGCGCTGGCTGGCCTTCGCCGGCCTGATTCTCGCCCTTGCCAGCTGTCGCCTCACCCGCGACGACAAGGGCCTGTTCGTGGACCCCCGGGACGACTATCTGGATGCCGAGCCGGGCAAGCCGCTGGTGGTTCCCGACGACCTGGCCGAGACCGCCATCAACGACGCCTGGCCGATTCCGGAGATCGCCCCGCAGCCCATCGTCAAGGTGTTTCCACGCCGTGCGCCACGGCCCGCGGTGCTGGTCGGCAAGGACTTTGACGCCGTGCGAATTCAGCGCCTGGGCCAACGCCGCTGGATCGTGCTCGGCGACGCCCCGGAACAGGTTTGGCCGATGGTGAAGCAGTTTCTTGGCGAAAACGGCGTCGGCATCGGCCGCGAAGACCCCCGGGGCGGCGTCGTCGAGAGCGCTTGGATCGTGGTGGCGGAGCAGGACTACGGCGACGTGCTGCGCAGCGCCATCCGCGATGGCCGCGAAGAGCACGTTGCAAACGCCGGCAGCGCCGTTCCGCCCGGCCGCGATCGGCTGCGCATCCGCGTCGAACGCGGCATCCGGCGCGGTTCCACGGAAGTCCACGTGCGCCACGAACGGGCCTTGGGCGTCGGCGACGAAACCGCGCCGGCGATCAGCGAAGTGGAAGCCGAGGTGGTGGCGAAGCTGGCCGAGTACTTCGCCGCCGGCGTGACCACCGCGGTGTCCATGGTGGGGCGGGACATCGCCGCCGCGGCCAAGGCGCAAATGGTGAAGGACGACACCGGCTATCCCATCCTGCATCTGCACGTGGACTTCGACCGCGCCTGGGCGACCGTGGGGCAGGCCTTGCAGCGCGCCGAGATAGAAGCCGAAGTCAACCACCAGGAGGCCGTCTACCGCGCCACCTTTCCCACCGCCGGCCAGCGCGGCTGGCTGAAGCGCATCGTGCCCGGCGGCGAGGTGGGCCGCGACACGCCGGTGGCCATCCACGTCGAACGTGCCGAGGCCAGCACCCGGGTCAGCGTCACCGCCCCCGACGGCGAGCCGCTGAGCGCGGATCTGGCCGAAGAAGTGCTGGTGACGCTGCGCGAGTTCGCCGCTTGAGCGAAGCGCATCCACAACGACTGGCCAAACCACCGCACCCGATGCCGGATTGGGCCAGCCAGGCCGTCGCCGGTGCGACTGCCGTCCCGTTTGCGCCATAATCGACGCGTTGCCGAACGTCGACGGGATGCCATGACCAGTCCACTCACCTACGTCACCGACGAGATGCGCACCGCCCAGGGCGTTTGGGGCGAAAGCCGAACGGCGCCGCCGATCACCGAGACGGACATCCGCCGCTGGGCGATGGCCACGTTCTACCCCAAGCAGCCGCCGCGCATCTACTGGGACGCCGAATACGCTGCCGCCAGCCGCTGGGGCGGCATCGTGGCGCCGCCGGACTTCAACCCCTTCGCGTGGCCGGTGCAGCGCCAAGGGGGCGGTTCGCCGAACCTGGCCGGCAAACGTCCCGACGGCAAGCCGCTGACCGGCATGAACGGCGGCCAGACCGACACCTACGGTGCGCCGATGCGCCCGGGCGACGTCGTTTCCGCCCGCAGCCGGCTGCTCGACTGGTGGGAACGGGAAGGCCGCCTCGGACACACGCTCTACGTGCGTTCCGAAATCGAGTGGCGCAACCAGCACGACGAACACGTGAAGACGCGGCTGTCCATTTCGATCCGCTACTGACGGCGCGGCGATGGGCAAGGGGCTACAAGACACGGCAGCGCCGACGCGCGCCGTCTCGCAAGCGCAGGTGAACGGCCTGGTGTCCGAAGTGCTGCCCCAGGGCTGCTGGCGGGACGACGACTATCTGTGGCTGACCGACCGCAGCCGGCGACGATTCGCATGAAGAGGAGAACACCGACATGAGCATTGCTTTCAACGACGTGGAAGTGGGCGACAAGCTGCCCGAGTGGTCGCGCAAGACCGGCTTCGCCGAGTGGAACCGCTATGCGGCGGTGAACGAGGAGTTCGTGCCGTTCCACATGGACGACGAAGCCGGTCGCCGCGCCGGCAACGAACAGGGCGCGTTCGGCATGGGCAATCTGCGCTACGCCTACATCGTCAACGCCCTGCACGACTGGATCGGCGACGAGGGCGTGGTGCGCGAAGTGGGCTGCCAGTATCGCGCCATCAACCAGAAGGACGACGTGCTCACCGTCGTCGGGGAAGTCACCGAGAAGACCTGCCAAGACGGCGAGAACCGCGTCCGCCTGACGATCAACGTCGTCAATCAGCACGGCGGCGCGACCTGCCCCGGACACGCCGTGGTGGTGCTTCCCTAAGCCGCGGCCGCTGCCGGCGACCGCTCGATGGCGGTGTTACGCGACGAGGGCTCGCGCTTGATCGGCGCGGCCCGGCGGCGGTTCTTCGCCGTCAACTTCAACGGCCTGTACGCCGCATAGGCCCGTGTCCTGGCCCGAAGCGGCGACCGTCGCGCTGCGCGTCGTCCTGGTTCTTGGCGGCATCTACCTGGCGCTGTGCGCGGCGCTGTGGGCCGTTCAGGACAAGCTGATCTTCCACCCGCGCGGGCTCGTGGCCGAGCCGAGGAATCCGGCAGCGAGGGCCGTCGCGCTGGAACGCGGCGACGCGGTGCTGCGCGGCTGGACCGTGAACGAGGATGCCGACGGGCCGCTGGTCGTCTACTTCGGCGGCAACGCCGAGGAGGTGTCCGCGCACGTCGACGGCTTCGCCGCGCAGGACGCCACGGCGGTGCTGTTCAACTACCGCGGCTACGGCGAGAGCGACGGCAAGCCGTCGGAGAGCGCGCTGGTGGAAGACGCCGTGGCCGTCGCCGACTGGGCCAAAGAGCGCTTCCCCAACCGCCCCTTGGTGCTGTTCGGTCTGAGCCTGGGTTCCGGCGTCGCCGCGCTGGCAACGCCGCGAACGAAGCCCGACGCCCTGGTGCTCGTCAGCCCCTATCGCAGCGTCGAGCACATCGCCCGCGCCAGCTATCCGATCTTCCCCATCCGCTGGCTGCTGCAGCATCCGTTCCGCGCCGAAACCGCGGTGGACGCCATGCCCCGGACGCTGGTTTTCGCAGCACCCAACGACCGCGTGATCCGCTTCCGGGAGAGCGAGGCGATGGTGCGGCTGATCGGCGACAAGGCGCAGCTGCACACCTTCGACGTGGCGCACGGCGAGTTCCTCTTCCACCCGCCGGTTTGGACCCTCGTCGGCGAGTTTCTAGGGGACTTGACGTCGACGCACGGGTGACGCGGGGCGGATGCGCGGTCGCTACGTCGTTGAACTGCTGGCAGCCGTCGGCAGACGGTTCGAGCCTAGGCGCAGCACTTGGCGCGGCGGGGGTCTCGCCGCTTGCCGGCTTCCGGCAAGTCGTCCGTGATGGTGTAGACCTCCCAGCGGATGCCGCCCGGATCTCGAACCCACACCTTGTCCTGTTCGGCGTGGCAGCAGACCGTCGCCTCCTCCACTGCGGTCTTCATGCCTTCCTCCGCCAGCCGGTGCGTCTCGGCGACCACTTCCTCGGTGCTTGCCACTTCCACGCCCAGATGGTTCAGCTTCTGCTCGCGGTCGTTCTCCACCAGCACCAGCTTCAACGGCGGCTCGGCGATCTCGAAGTTGGCGTAGCCTTCGCGCACCTTGTGCGGCTCGACGCCGAAGAGCGACTGGTAGAACGCGATCGAGTCGGCGAGATTCGGCACGTTGAGCGCCAGCTGGACTCGCGACATGGCTTGCTCCTTCCTCGGCGGCTGGGTTCGATACACCCAACATGCGGTCGGCGGGCAGGCAAGTCAACCCACTCGACCCACCAGCGCCCGCCTCGAATAGAATGGCGACGTCGGCAGCAACGAGGAACAGGGCTTGCACTTCAATCTCGCCACCGTCAACGAAGCCATCGCCGAGGCGGTGCCGGAACGCGAGGCCATCGTCTTCCGCGACCGGCGGTTCACCTACCGTCAACTCACCGAACGCACCCGTCGGCTGGCCAACTACCTCATCGAGCGGGGCCTGGGGTTGCACGCCGAGCGCCCGGCGCTGAAGGAGTGGCAGTCCGGCCAGGACCATCTCGGCATCTACCTCTACAACGGCAACGAATACCTCGAAGCCATGCTCGGCGCCTACAAGGCCCGGGTCGCGCCGTTCAACGTCAACTACCGCTACGTGGACGAAGAACTGGTCTATCTGCTGAACGACGCCGCCGCCAAGGCAATGGTGTTCCACAGTTCCCTGGCCGATCACGTTGCCGCCATCCGCAAGCAGGTGCCAACGCTGGAAGTGCTGCTGCAGGTGCAGGACGACCAGCGCCCGCTGCTCGACGGCGCCGTGGACTTCGAGGCCGCTTTGGCCAGCGCCAGCACCGCAAGACCCGACCTCGAGTGGCACCCGGACGACCTGTACGTCATCTACACCGGCGGCACCACGGGAATGCCCAAGGGCGTGCTCTGGAAGCACGGCGACATCCTCATCGCCAGCCTCGGCGCGCGGCGCACCGACGGCACCGTGCTGGACAGCTTGCAGGGCTACATCGACCGCGCTTGCGCAGCCCATCGCAAGACGCTCCCGACGCCGCCGTTCATGCACGGCGCTGGACACTGGGCGGCGTTCCAGGCGTTCAACACCGGCAGCACGGTGGTGGTGCAGAACGAAGTCAAGCGCTTCGACGCCGCCGACGCGGTGGCGGTGATCGAACGCGAAGGGGTGAACAACATGCTGCTGGTGGGCGACGCCTTCGGGCGGCCCTTGGCGGACGCGCTGCGGGCGAAGAACGCCCGCTGCCCGACGCTGCGCAACCTCATCACCGGCGGCGCCATCATGACGGCGAAGATCAAGTCCGAACTGCTCGAGGCGCTGCCCCACGTCAACATCATCGACAGCGCCGGATCGTCCGAGACCGGCGGCCAGGCATCGCACACCAGCAACGCCAAGACCGGCGCCGCCACCGGCAGGTTCAAGCTGTCGCCGCACAACGCCGTGCTCAACGACGCCATGACCGCAACCTTGGAACCGGGCCACGACGGGCTTGGCTGGTGGGCGCGCAGCGGCAACATTCCGCTCGGCTACCTGGGCGACGAAGCAAAGACGCGCAAGACCTTTCCGGTTCTCGACGGCGTGCGCTACTCGGTGCCGGGCGACAAGGTGCGGCTCTTGGCCGACGGCACCTTGGAACTGCACGGCCGCGAGTCCGTCACCATCAACTCCGGCGGCGAGAAGATCTTCGCCGAAGAAGTGGAGCAAGCCATCAAGCACCATCCGGACGTCTACGACGCGGTGGTGGCGGGACGGCCTTCCGAACGCTGGGGCAGCGAGGTGGTGGCCATCGTGCAGTTCAAGGCCGGCAAGACAGCCAGCGAAGAGAGCCTGCTCGAGGAGTGCGCCAGGCACATCGCCCGCTACAAGCTGCCCAAGGCGTTCGTCATCGCCGACGAAGTGCTGCGCAGCCCGAACGGCAAGGCCGACTACCGCTGGGCCAAGGCGCAAGTGGCCCGCTGAGCGGGCACAAGAGGAAACCCGATGGACGGCATCAAGGCACTTGCCTTCGACGTGGGCGGCAGCATCTTCGACTGGCAGACGGCCACGCGCAGCGCCGTGCGATCCTTGGCCGCCGAGCGCGGCGTGGAGGTGGACGACCGCGCCTTCGCGTTCACTTGGCGACGGCGCATGTTCGACCAGCTGACCGAGGTTCGAGCCGGCAAGCGGCCGTGGCAGAACGCCGATCAACTGCATCGCGCGGTCCTCGACGAACTGGCCGAGCAGCATCCGGCGCTGCAGCTGAGCGCCGCCGACCGCGACGAGCTGAACCGCGTCTGGCATCGCCTGGGCGTCTGGGAAGACGTCGCCGAATCCTTGGCGAAGCTGCGCGAGCGCTACGTCGTTTCGACTCTGACGGTGCTGTCGCTGTCCATCGTCGTCGACAGCTCCAAGCACGCTGGCATCGACTGGGATGCCTACCTCTCCTGCGAGTTCCTGGGCGTCTACAAGCCGGAGGCCAGGGCCTACCGCTACGCCGCCGAACTGCTCGGCGCCAAGCCGGAGGAGACCATGATGGTGGCGGTGCATCCGCCGGACCTCGCCGCCGCCCAGGCGGCGGGGCTGAGAACCGCCTACGTGAAGCCGAAACTGGAAGAAGCCGGCAGCCGCGGCGAAACGGGCGGCTTCGACATCCGCGCCGCAGACTACCGCGACCTCGCCCGCCAGCTCTGCTAGGGAAGGCCGGGGCCGGGCTGGCGCGGCCGCATGTACGCGGCCGCGCCCGGAAGCCGCCTAGTCCACGCGGGCCTTGGCGCTGCCTTTCAGCACTTCGACGCCGTTCTGGTTCACCGTCGAGACGTCCAGTTCGACGATGCCGTCGGCCACCGCGGTGACCGTGGCCGTGGCGTCCAGCGTATCGCCTGGGAACACCTGGCTGGTGAAGCGCACGCCGTACTCGGTGAGACGTCCGTCGCCGACGTAGTTGGTGAGCATCTTGCCGGTCATGCCCATGGTCAGCATTCCGTGGGCGAAGACGCTGGGGTAGCCGGCGACTTTGGTGGTGAAGACTTCATCGGTGTGTACCGGGTTGTAGTCGCCCGATGCGCCGGCGTACATGACGATCTGCGTGCGCTTGAGGTCTTCCACCAGGCGCTCGCTGTGGCTGTCGCCGACGTTCAGTTCATTTGCGTTCAAGGCCATCTGTCGTCCCTCCTCTAGCTCTGATCCACCGGGCGTTCGGTGCGTACGCCGACGCCGATGGCGGTGACGACGAGTTCGCCGTTCTGATCCCGGTATTCGGTGATGGACTCGCTGAACACCAGCTTGCCGGAGCGGCGTCCTTGCTTTTCCCAGGTCTTGCCCGGCTTGCCGGTGGCGGTGAGCACATCGCCCGGCTTCAGGTGGCGGTGGTAGATGAAGCGCTGTTCGGCGTGCAGGCCGCCGCCTCCGCCGCCGCCCCCGCCACTGCCGCCGCCCTCCCTGGGCTTGGCGCCCGAGGGCTTGCCGCCGGAACCGAACCAGCCGTCGCCATCGACCTTCGGGCGCAGCCCGTAGTCCGGGTCGAACTGGGCGCTCGCCTGGGCGAAGGTGGGCGGCGCGATGATGCTGCCCGGTTCGGTGTTCTTGGCGTGTTCCGCGTCGTAGTAGACCGGATTGCCGTCGCCGATGGAGCGAGCGAACATCATGATGTGGCTTGCTTCCACGGTGAATTTCTCGACTGCCATGCGTCTCCTCGTTGGCTTGTTGGTTGCGAACCGCCTAACTTAGCAGAGATTGCAGCCCCGTTGCGCCCTGCCGAGAGGCTGAGGCTTGAACGGGTCACTTGCCCTTGAAGGCCGGCTTGCGCTTCTCCAGGAACGCGGTGATGCCCTCCTGCTTGTCTTCCGTCTGCACCAAGGCGCCTTGGGCGTACTTCTCCAGCATCAGGGCGCCGGCCAGGCTCGCCTCCATGCCGAAGTGAACCATCGCCTTCATGGTGCGCGGCACGAAGGGGGCGAAGCCAGCGAGGTGGGCGGTCATGCGCCGCGCTTCGGGAATAAGCTCTTCCTTGGCCACCAGGCGCGTCACTAGGCCGATGGAGAGGGCGCGTTCGGCGTCGATCGGATCCCCCATCAGCATCATTTCCATCGCCCAGCCACGGCCGACGATCCTCGGCAGGCGGGCGGTGGCGCCGCCGCCGGGGATGATGCCGAGCTTGCCTTCCGGCGTGGCGAAGCGCGAGGTGGGCGTGGCGATGCGCAGGTCGCAGCCGAGGGCCACCTCCAGGCCACCGCCCATGCAGATGCCGTCGATGGCCGCGATGGTGGGCTTCGGCGTGCGTTCCAGCTGCTCCGCCAAGCCTTGAACGATGGGCTCTAGGGCCTTGCGGAAGTCGCGGTTCAGCACTTCCGAGAGGTCGGAACCGGAAGCGAACGCTCGCCCGCCAGCGCCGGTGATGGTGATCACCTTCACCGCGTCGTCGGCGCCCGCCTCGGCCACGGCCTGCTGCAACTCGCGCAGCGTGTCGAGGGAGATGGCGTTGTGCTTCTCTGGCCGATTGATGGTCACCAGCGCCATCTGTTCTTCGACGGCGTACAGAATCTCGCGGTAGCTCAAGGCCTTGCCTCCATGACTTCGTTAGCGCCGCGATGCGCCGCTGGCAACGACCTTGTCATCCGGCATAGCGTTCGCTGACCGTCTTGAACGCGACCGCTTCACTCTTCTCGTTCAGCCGGCGGTTGTCGACGATGCCCGCATCGCCGGAGCGTTGCGTCACTTCCGCAATTTCGTTGGCAAGAGCGGCCAGGCGTGCGCGAGCTGCGTCTTCGTCGAGTCGCTCAACATCCGCCCACAGTTCCCGACAGCGGATGTCCAGACGGTTGCATTGGCTGGCGATGGTGTGGGCGACTGCGGACTTCCTGGCGTAGTCGGCGAGGAACACCCAGACCGCGACCAAGCCCACGAGGGCGTGGGCAATTGGCTCGGCGATCGACTGAACGGCACTGGGCAGGACGTCGAAGACCGCCGCGAACGAACTGGCAGCGCCGAACCCCAACAGCAGCAGCGTCAGCGCATGCTTGCGGCGATAGTGGTTGGCAACCGCCCCGTAGTACCGCGCAAGCCGGTCGGAATCGAGCATCTCTTGCCAAATGTCATCGCGGGTTTGATCGCTGACCACGACGGTCACCTGCGCCATTGCATTGCGGAAACCGTAGCGATCAGGCTTGGCTCCGTCAACCTGTCGGACCTGTCCTGTCCGACTTGCCCGGGCCTTGCGGGTAGTGCGAACGGCCTAGCGGGGCACTTCGATGCTGGCGTCCGTGCCGCCGTCGTCGCCGGGGTTCAGCTCCACCCGCCAGCCGTGCGCCTGGCACAGCTGGTGGACCACCGCGAGCCCGAGGCCGCTGCCGCCGGTTGCGCGGTCCCGGGAGGTTTCCAAGCGGTAGAAGGGGCGGAAGACCTTGTCGCGTTCGGCTGCCGGGATGCCCGGGCCGTCGTCGCGCACGTGAACGACCAGCTTGGCGTCGCAGTCCACTCGAATGCGCACGCCGCCGCCATGCTGCTGGGCGTTGTGAACCAAATTGGCGACCACTCGTCGGAAGGCACCGGGGGCGACGTGAACGCGGCCAGGGTCGCCGTTCCAGTCGATGCGCAGTTCGCTGCCGATGCCAGCGAGCACCTGATCGAGATAGTCGCGGAAGTCCACCTCGCTGGCTTCTTCGCCAGCGCCCCGGGCGAAACGCAGCGCGTCGGCGATCAGCTCGTCCATGGCCACGAGGTTGCGCTCGAAGCGCTGCACGACGTCCTTCGGCACGCTCTCCGGCAGCAGTTCCAAGGCGAAGCGCATGCGCGTCAAGGGCGTGCGCAGATCGTGGGAGATGCCGGCCATCAAGGTGGTCCGGTTGGACAGCAGCTCGCTCACGTCCCGGGCCATGGCGTTGAAGCTCGCCGCCAGCGTCACCAGCTCGGTGGGGCCTTCTTCGGGCAGCGGTTCGAAACTCTCGGCGCCGCGAAACGACTCCACCACTTGCGCCGCCCGGAACAGCGGCCGCGCCACCCGGCGCAGCACCAGCGCGGAAGCGGCGGCGACGATGGCCGCGCCAACCAGCACGATGACGAAACCCACGTAGACCGGCTGCACGTCCTGGCGCTGCGGCGAAATGCCCACCTGCAGAACGTGGCTGCCCATCGACACGTTCGCCCACAGCAGTTCGTCGCTTTCCATGAGCTCGAGC
This sequence comes from Candidatus Azotimanducaceae bacterium, assembly GCA_965199875.1. Lineage (GTDB taxonomy): Bacteria > Pseudomonadota > Gammaproteobacteria > Pseudomonadales > Azotimanducaceae > VXYL01. The sequence continues at coordinate 3,956,522 of OZ241346.1, forward strand.
GGCTCGCCCAGACGCTGGCCGAGCTTCTCTTGCAGCAAGCTGAAGTAGCGGTTGTGCGGATCGGCCAACGGCAGGTCCCTGGGATCCGGAGTGATCACCAGATCGTGCTTCTCCAACAGTTCGATGGCGAAGTAGTGGCGAACCTCCGGCGGCAGTTCCACCCAGGTCTGCGCCGCCAGCACCACCAGCCCGGCCTCGTCGTCGGCGGATCGGTCCTCGATGGGCAGAATGACGAACACCACCAGCGCGACGATGGACGTGAGGGCAATCGCCGCGGTACAGGCGCCCAGCAGCACCGTGCTGCGCGCCCACAAGGTCCAACGTGGTCTCATGCGTTCGCTTATACTGCACAACTTGAAGGGCAGCCAACACGCCCTGCCCGTTCACCGAACGCCCTGCGACTTTCTTGTGATGGACATCCCCATGCGCTGGCTTGCCGCGCTGCTTCTAGGCGCTGCAACGTGTCTCGTCGCCACTTGCGGGCAGAAGGGCCCGTTGACCTTGCCCGAAGAACAGGTGCGCCACGGGGTTCCCGCCCATGCCGTTCACGCGTGAGTCGGGCCAGCTGCTGGTCGACGGCGTCCCTCTGCGCGACATCGCCGAAGCCGTCGGCACGCCCGTCTACGTCTACTCCTGGCCCGACGTTCGCAACCGCTACCAGCGCCTGGCCGCGGCGCTCGGCGACATCGACCACCGCATCTGCTACGCGGTCAAGGCCAACGCGAACTTGAGCATTCTTTCCCGGCTGGCACGTCTGGGCGCCGGCTTCGACGTGGTCTCCGGCGGCGAGCTGGAGCGCGTTCTGCGCGCCGGGGGCAAGCCGACCGACGTGGTGTTTTCCGGCGTTGGCAAGTCCGAGATGGACATCGACTTCGCCATCAAGTGCGGAATCGGCACGTTCAACGTCGAAAGCGCCGCGGAACTGCGCCGCATCGAGGGCCGGGCCGCGCTCTTGGGCCGCACGGCGCCGGTCTCCATCCGCGTCAATCCCGACGTGGACCCCAACACCCACCCGTACATCGCCACCGGACTGAAAGAGAGCAAGTTCGGCGTTCCCGCCAGCCAGGCGCGGCAGCTGTATCGAGAAGCGAGGGATTCGTCCGCCCTGGAAATCGTCGGCATCGACTGCCACATCGGCTCGCAAGTTGCCGAGACGGCACCCTTCGAACAAGCGCTTGCGACGCTGTTGCAGGTGTTGGAAGCGCTGGCGGCGGAAGGCATCGCGCTGCGCCACATCGACATCGGCGGCGGATTCGGCATCGCCTACGGCGGCGGCGAGGCGGCGTTGGACCTCGACGCCTTGGGTGCGGCGCTGCGCCAGCAACTGGCTGGCAGGCCGCAGACGCTGCTGGTGGAACCCGGGCGCTTTCTGCTGGCCGAGGCCGGCGTTCTGTTGACGCGAGTGGAGTATCTGAAGCCAACGCCGGCACCCGGCCAGCCGGGTTTCGCCGTGGTGGACGCGGCGATGAACGACTTGCTGCGCCCAGCGCTGTACCAGGCATGGCACCCCATCAACGAGGTGGAAGCATCCGCGGCCGAAGCCGCGTGCTGGGACGTGGTAGGCCCGGTTTGCGAGAGTGGCGACTTCCTCGGTCGGCAACGCACGCTGGCCGTTGCCGAAGGCTCCCTGCTGGCGATTGGCTGCGCCGGCGCCTACGGTTTCGTGCAGAGCTCCAACTACAACGGGCGCACCCGCGCCGCCGAAGTGGTGGTCGACGAAGGCGGCTTCCGGGTGGCGCGAAAGCGCGAGGCGGTCAGCGAGACCTGGCGTTTGGAGGCCATCGTATAATCGCCGGGCAGTTTCACTGATCCCGCAAGGCAAGGGCCTTCGATGCAGTTGCGCTTCGCCAAGATGCACGCGCTCGGCAACGACTTCATGATCGTCGACCTGGCGACCCAGCGCATGGTTCCGTCGCCGGAACGCATTCGCGCCTGGGCGGACCGGCGCACCGGCATCGGCTTCGACCAGTTCCTCGCCGTGCTGCCGCCCGACGACCCCGAGGCCGACTTCCGCTTTTCCATCTTCAACGCCGACGGCAGCGAGGCCGAACAGTGCGGCAACGGCGCACGCTGCTTCGCCCGCTTCGTCGTCGACGAAGGGCTTACGCCGAAACGCGAACTGGTGCTGCAAACCGCTGGCGGCGCCGTCGTCACGTCGACGACGAAGCGCGGCGCCGTGCAGGTGGACATGGGCGTGCCCAGCGTCGAGCCGCAAGACGTGCCGTTCCTCGCCAAAGGCGTCGATGGCGCCTGCTCTCGGCAGTCGGCAGCGATCTCCCGCCGGGTCGAAGTGGATGGCGAACCGCTGCGGCTGACGCCGGTGGCGCTGGGCAATCCCCACGCGGTGTTGTTCGTCGACGATGTGGATGCCGCGGAGGTGCAGCGCATCGGCAGCGCCCTGCAACGCCATCCGCAGTTCCCGAAGCAGGTGAACGTCGGCTTTCTGCAGGTGGTGGATCGCCGCTTCGGACGTCTGCGCGTCTACGAGCGGGGCGTTGGCGAAACCCGCGCCTGCGGCAGCGGCGCTTGCGCCGCCATGGTGGCCGGGCGTCTGCACGAACGCTTCGACGATCGCGCCAAGCTGTCGCTGCCCGGCGGCAAGCTGCGCCTCGCCTGGCAAGGGCCTGGCGCAAGCGCTAAGCTCTCCGGCGCCACCGAGCTTGTCTACCGAGGTTGCATCGAACTATGAAGAAGACCAGCCGAGCCGCCGTGGACGACGATGTCGTGGCGGAATACCTGGCCGCCAACGGCGATTTCTTCGCCCGCCGCCCGGACTTGCTGCCCGAACTGGGCTTGTCCGGCCCGGACGAAGGACAACAGCCGGGCGAGCAGAAGGCGCAAGAGGTGGTACCCCTAGCCGAGAAGCAAGTATCGGTTCTGCGTCGCCGCAACACGGACCTGCGCGGGCGAATGACGACGATGGTTGTCCACGCCCAGGACAACGAGCGCATTTTCGCCGACACTCGGGACTTCGCCCTGGCGTTGATGGAGGTCGAGAGCTTCGCCGACCTCGACAGCGTCTTGGCAGAGCATTTGGTGGAGGGCTTCAAGCTCGACCACGCCGCCTGCCTGCTGAACGGCAGCGTGCCCGGCGGCGACGTGCGGCACGTCGTTGGCGTCGTCGGCGAAGCGCCGCTGCCGCGCCTGTTCGATCAGGCCGAGGCCACCTGCGGCGTCTACCGTGCCGAGGAGTACAGCCGGCTGTTCCGAGGCGCCGAGTTGGCCGGCCCCGGTTCCGCGGCACTGGTGCCGCTCGACCGTCGGGAGGGCCGCACGGCGGCAACCTTGGCGATGGGTGCCAAGGACCCGCGGCGCTTCTCGCCCAACATGGGGACGGTGTTCCTGTCGTTTCTGGGCGAGGCGGTGTCGCGCACGCTGGCGCGACTTGAACGCGGCGTCGGCTCAGGCTGATCCAGGCAGCGTTCACGGATGAACGAGATGGCAAAGACGGTCGAGGCGGAGCAACCGGCAGACTTGGACGGTGCGGGCGAAGATCCGCCGCCTGGATCGCTCTCCCACGACGCGCACCGCTTTCTGCGCCACCTTGCCGTCGAGCGGCGCTCGTCGCTGCACACCCAGGAAGCCTATCGCCGCGACTTGCAGCGCTTCGTCGAAATCGTCGGCGACATCCCCAGCGCCGAGGTGCGCGGCCATCACGTCCGTGCCTTCGCCAGCCGTCTGCACGCCCTCGGCCTGTCGCCGCGATCCATCGCTCGGCAGTTGTCGAGCGCCCGGGGTCTCTTTGCCCATCTCGTTCGCCGCGGCGAACTCGGCGCCAATCCAGCCAATGGCATTCGCGCCCCCAAGCAACGCGAGCGGCTGCCCCATGCGCTCGACGTCGATCAAACCGCGCAGTTGTTCGCCAGCGACGCCGAGACGCCGGTGCAACTGCGCGACCGTGCCATGCTGGAACTGCTCTACGGCTGCGGCTTGCGCCTGGCCGAACTCGTCGCCATCGACATCCGCGACTTGGACCTCGCCGGCGGGCTGGTCACGGTAACCGGCAAGGGCAGCAAGACCCGCGTGGTGCCGTTGGGCGGCCCGGCCCGGGACGCGATTCGCGCATGGCTGAAGACCCGACCGGACGCCGCCGCCAACGCGCCGCTCTTCACCGGCCGTGGCGAAGCGCGCATCTCGCCGCGCAGCGTGCAGTTGCGCGTGAAGAAACTGGCGGTGCTCGCCGCGGCCAACGACGGCGTACATCCGCACATGCTCCGGCACAGCTTCGCCAGCCACCTGCTGCAGTCGAGCGGCGACCTGCGCGCCGTGCAGGAACTGCTTGGCCATGCCGACATCTCCACCACTCAGATCTACACCCACTTGGACTTCCAGCACCTGGCCAAGGTGTACGACGCCGCCCATCCGCGCGCCCGTGCCAAAGCACGTTGAAGCGCGGCCAGCGCCGTTGACAGCCGGCCTGCTGCACTCCTACTCTGCTCCGCCCAGCTAGGAGACGCCGAAGATGAACCGCAATTGCTTGGCTGCGACCGCACTGGCGGCCAGCGCCGCCGTCATCGGAGCGACCAGTCCGATCGGCACCGGCGAGCAGTACCAAGATGCGTGGGGTCCGCCCGTCGGCAGCGCCTTGCCATCCATCGCCGCGCGCGATCAAGCGGACGAACCGCGCGATCTGGCCAGTCTGAGCGGCGAGCGTGGTTTGCTGCTCTTCGCCGTGCGCAGTGCCGACTGGTGACCGTTCTGCAAGCGTCAGCTGGTTCAGCTGACCGAGTGGCAAGGCAAGTTCGAGGCGTTGGGCGTCAACGTCGCTGCGATGTCCTACGACGACGTTGCGGTGCTGGCGGACTTTGCCGCCACGCAGAGCATCGGCTACCCGCTGCTGTCCGACGAGGGCGGCGCCCACGCCCGGCGGTTCGGCATTCTCAACGAGGAGTACGCCGAAGGACACTTCGCCCACGGCGTGCCGCACCCTGGCGTGCTTTACATCGATCCTGCGGGGACCATCCGCCTGAAGCGCGCCGTGCCTGGCTACCGTGATCGTCCGCCGCTCGATGAACTGTTGTCCGCGCTCGGCGACCTGTTGGACGATCCGCCTGCCGAAGAAGCCAAGCCTGCGCCGGACCCGACGTAGGCGGCGCTGCGACAGCCTTGGGCTGTGCTTTATGTTGGCGGAAGGCACCCCTTGGGATTGGCCGACGAATGCGTTCTTCAGGTAGAAAGACCGTGTATCCCTTCGTCGCAAGCGGACGCAAGCGCGATGCCTACCGCCTGTTGGAACTGACGACGGCGAAGGGCTACCGACGAACTTCCGACACCGAGCGGCTTCGCCCGGCGGCCACGCGTCGTGGCGCCAGCGGCAGGGTGCTACGCTTGCACGATGAGCGACTTCCGACCTGCCGAGCTAAGCACACAGCGCGACCCGCTACCGTACTTCGCTGGTCGCGGCGACGAACTTGCGGCCTTGCGCAAGCGCTTGCGGCGGTTGTGCGAAACGGGCGTTGGCGCGTTCGACGAGTTCGCGCAGTCGGGCGTTGGCAGCCGAGGGCGAGTTCCGCAAGGCGGCAGACCTCCACAAGACGCCGTGCTCCCCGTCGCGTGCGCCATGCGGGAACAGAACAAGAACGTCTTGTGGGCAAGAAGAGGCCGTGCAGGCGATCAACGATGCGTCCTTTGATGGCGAAGAAACCGTGCGCCAAGCCATCGCGCATGGCGTGCTCACCTTGGAGAGCGGCGGGCTGAGCTTCGGCACTCCGTCGTTTTCGACCACATGAACACGCTCCCACAGAAGCGCTGGCATCGACCCTCCAGAACAGGCAAGGGGAGATCTACTACTTCTCCACACCGAGTTCATCGACCACGATCGGTCGACGGATATGTTCGAGGCATGAGCCAGCGGATTGATCTGCGGCCTGTGCACAGGCACTTGTGACGCGGCCAAGAGTACGAGCTTGAACGGTCACCATCGTGCTGTGCTACAGTAGCGGCAAAGATGAATTCAAAGTGTCTGCGCAGGCGGGCGAGAAGCGCGAAGCGGACACTCTGGCGAGGAACGCGACATGGTGAGCATCGTCTATGTCCTCAAGAATCCGGGAATGCCGGGGCTCCTGAAGATCGGTAGGACGGACCGTGACGATCAGACCACGAGGATGGCGGAGCTCTACACTACGGGCGTACCCTTCCCATTCGAGTGCGTCAAGGCGGTGGAAGTGCCGTCCGCCGAGGGCGTCGAAAAAATGCTCCACAGCGCATTCGAGCCGTACAGGGTAAACCCGGGGCGCGAGTTCTTTCGGCTTGCTGAAAGTCAGGTGGTCGCCATATTGGAATCTTGGCCTAATGGCAATGACGTGACCGAACCGACCAGTGCCACGTTAAACGAGGACGTACCGAAGGAGGAGGTTGCAGCTAGAGACCGTGAGAGGAGGCGCCGCCCGAATCTGAACTTCCACGATCTTGGTATTCGAGATCAAAAAACACTGGTGTTCTATCAAGACCGTCGTCTCAAAGCGACCGTTGTCGGCGCCAAGAAGGTCATGTTCAGAGGCACAGAAATGTCCTTCACAAAGGCGACGAACCTTGCCCTAGGACGAGCTGAAAATGAACCGGTGCGACCAGCACAGTACTGGCTATACGATGACGATCTCCTTAGTGATCTTTACGAAGAATACCACGGTCAGAACTGACAATTCTGGCCCAACGCTGGCAGTCCGTCACGGCCTAGTTCACTTCACTGCTGTCCCATTAACTTGGAGAATTAGGAGGCTTGGATCGTCCAGTGCGGTATGATTGCGTTCGAGAAAACCAATCGAAACACAGGAGATCCAAGCCGTGGCGCACAATAGCACGATATTCGGGCAGTTGCTCAAGCTGTTGCCGAGACATGAATTCGACAAGCTGGCGGAGAAGCACAAGACGGGGCGGATGTCGCGCAAGCTGACGCGGCGGGGCCAGTTCGTGGCGATGGGGGCGGCGCAGCTGACGGGGCGCTGCAGCCTTCGGGACATCGTGTCGAACCTGTCGGCGCAGTCGCGCAAGCTGTACCACCTGGGGGTGGGCGAGGTGTCGCGGTCGTCGCTGGCGCGGGTGAACGCGGAGAAGCCGTGGCAGTTGTACCGGGAGCTGTTCGGCGTGCTGCTGGGGCGCTGCCGGCCGATGTCACCGGGGCACGGGTTCCGGTTCAAGAACCCGCTGTACTCGCTGGACTCGACGGTGGTCGATCTGTGCCTGTCGGTGTTTCCGTGGGCGAAGTTCCGGCGGACGAAGGGCGGGGTGAAGGCGCACGTGGCGCTGGACCACGCGGGTCACCTGCCGGCGTTCATGACGGTGACGGACGCCAGGACGTCGGACATCGAGGCGGCGCGGGCGCTGCGCCTGCCGAAGGGGAGCATCGTCGCGGCGGACCGGGCGTACATGGACTTCCATTGGATCAACTCGTTGATTCTGCAAGGTGTTTTCCTGGTGACGCGGCTCAAGAGGCGGATCAAGCACCGCGTCGTGGAGCGGCGGGAAGTCAACGAGCGGCTGGGCGTCACGTCCGACCAGACCATCGAGCTCACCAGCGCGCGGGGCCGCAAGCGGTGCCCGCACCGGCTGCGCCGGATCGGCTACCGCGACCCCGCGACGGGGAAGCACTGCGTCTTCCTGACGACGAACTTCGAGCTGTCGGCGAAGACCATCGCGGACATCTACAAGGCGCGCTGGCAGGTGGAGCTGTTCTTCAAGTGGATCAAGCAGAACCTGAAGGTGAAGAGCTTCGTGGGCACGTCGCGCAACGCCGTGCTGACGCAGCTGTGGATCGCCGTGTGCATGTACCTGCTGGTGTGCTACGTGAAGTTCCTCAGCCGCGGAGGCTGGAAGCTCGTCGGAATCCTGCGCCTTCTGCAGCTCAGCCTGTTCGAGCGGCGCCCCCTCGACGACCTGCTCGGAAACAACACTCAGGACCCGCCGACCTGTCCGCAAACCGAGATGAAGTTCGCGTGGAGTTAATGGGACAGCAATGAGTTCACTTAGTCGTGGAGGTCGCGGCATAGCTGCTTGACCGTTGGAGGAGCTTTCGGGGTCCCCGCCACTGCAAGAGTGGACGGCCTACTCAGCCAACTTCAAGGCGGTAGGGCGGCAGCGAGGACAGCAGCGCTTCGCCGTAGCGGCGGGTGACGATGCGCCGGTCCAGCAGCGTGATGCGGCCGCCGTCGCTTTCGTTGCGGATCAGCCGACCGCAGGCCTGCACCAGTCGCAGCGAGGCTTCCGGCAGCGACACTTCGCGGAAGTGATCACGGCCCTCGCCGCGCAACGCTTCGGCGATGGCGTCGTCCACCGGGCTGTCGGGCGCCGAGAAGGGCAGCTTGGCGATGACGACGTGGCGGCAGTAGTCGCCGGGCAGGTCCACCCCCTCGGCGAAGCTGGCCAGGCCGAACAGGTAGCTCTCTTCGCCGTCGTCGATGGCTTGCCGGTGTTCGTTCAGCAGCGCCTGCTTGGAGGCGGTGTCCTGCAAGCGGCAGCGGCAGAGCAGATCGTCCGACAGCGAGTTCACCACGTTCTCGAACTGCCGCCAGGAGGTGTACAGCACCAGGGCGCTGCGTTCCAACGCCAAGAGTTCCGGCAAGAGCGCCGCCAGCTCTTCGGTGTGCGCAGCAGCGTCGGACGGGCTGGACTGCATCTTCGGCACTGAGAAGACGGCGATTCTCGGAAAGTCGAAAGGGCTGGGAACGCGCAGCTGACGGGTTTCCTCTCCGAGCCCGGCGGTTTGCAGGAAGCGGTGGAAACTGCCGAGGGCGCATAGAGTCGCAGAGGTGGCGACGGCGCCGTAGCAGTTCTCCCACAGCGCCGCGCGCAGAATCGAACCGGGGTCCAGCGGCGCACTGGCCAGTTCCACGTCGTCTGCGGCGTCGAAGCTGCGCAAGGTGGCCCAGCGCGCGGTGTCGCTGCCGCCCTGGGCGTAGTCGGCGAACAGCGTTCTTCCGGCCGCGGCGCGGGCGGCCAGCTGGCCAATGGCCGGCAGCCAGGCGTCGGCTTGCTCGGCGTTGTCCCAGGAAAGGGTGCCGTCCATCGCTTCGCCCACGGCTTCGCGCAGTCCGTCGAGCACTTCGGCGGTGCCGCGCAGCGCTTCGCCGAGCGGCTGCGCGTGTTCGACGATGGATTCCGGCAGAGCGCCCAGCGGAAAGCGGTAGATCGGCGCGCTGCCGCCGCTCGACTCGAAAGGCAGCTGCCGGGCCAGGCGTTCCAGTTCAAGCAGCGCCGGGCGCACCTCGGCCGCGGCGGTGGCGAGCTGGCGCTTGGCGCGGTCGACTTCCGGCGGGTTGTTGAAGCGCCGGGCCATGGTGTCGACGCTGTCGACCACCTGGTTCAGCCATTCGCGGGACGTCCGCAGCCGAACGGTGGCGGTGAAGTGGTCCCGGGTCTTCTCCGCCAAGTGATGCGCCTCGTCGAGGACGTAGATCGTGTCTTCCGGCGCCGGCAGCACCACGCCGCCGCCCAGTGCCAGGTCCGACAGCACCAGGTCGTGGTTGGCTACGACCACGTGGGCTTCGCCAACCCTTCGCCGGGCGCGGAAGAACGGACACTGGTGGTAGTAGCTGCACCGCCCTGCCCCGCAGCCAGCGCGGTCGTTGGTGATCGGCGCCCAGGTTCGCTTCGCCACGCCTTCGGGCCAGCTGTCGAGTTCGCCGTCCCAGGAGTCCTTCGAGAAGGCTGAGCGCAAGCGCCGATAGATGGCCACATCGCCGTCGTCCGGCGGTTCGAACAGCGGCGCTTCGCGTTGTTCGTTGTAGGCGATGCGGTCGTCCAGGCGTTTCGGGCACAGGTACCGCCCGCGCCCCTTGGCCAGGGCGAAGGTGAAGTCCAGCCCGGTGTTGCGCTTGAGATCGGGCAGATCGCGCAGCACCACCTGCTCCTGCAGCGCCACGGTGGCCGTAGAGATCACCACATGCTTGTCGAACGCCTGGGCGATGGGAATGGCCGCCAGGCAGTACGCGGCGGTCTTGCCCGTGCCGGTGCCGGCCTCGACGACGCAGCGACGGCTGCCCGGCGTTGCCAGGGTTCGGGCGATTTCGGCGATCATGTCGCGCTGCCCGCGGCGAGGTTTGAAGCCCCGTTGGCGAAGCCAGGCGCGGTACGCGGTCTGAATCCGCTCCTTCAGCTCGTCGGTCAACTCGTTGGGCGGTTCCGCGGCTGCCATCTTCTGAAAGCCCGACTGCGCTCGCGAGGCTTGCGCCCGGACTCGACTGCCCGATCCAGCCGTTCGCCGCTAACGACTGACTTCGACCGCGTGAACGTGGGCTGCTATCGCATCCACGACGGTATCGATCAACGGTTCCGGCAGGTCGTGGCCGAGTTTGTCGATGCCTAGGAACCGGGCCCCGGGGATCGCCGCGGCAGTCGCTTCGCCGGCCTGGAACGGCACCAGCGGGTCCGCCTTGCCGTGTACGACGAGGGTTGGCGTTGCCAGCGTTGCCAGCGCCGGGCTGCGATCGCCGTCGGCAAGAATCGCGGCCAACTGCCGGCCGACGCCGTCCGGCCGGTAGGCGCGCTCGACCGCCTGGCGGGCAAAGCGCCCCAGGCCCAGGCGTTCGGAATCGAAGTGCTCGCCGCCGAACGTCCGCCAGGCTCTCGCCATGTGGGCAACGGCGGTTTCGGTGGTTTCGGTGGCCAGCAGGGCCAGCAGAGCGCGCACGGCATCTTCCTCGGCTTCCGGCAACGACGGATCCCCATTGGAGGACATCAGCGAAGTGAGGCTGTAGACGCGATGCGGATGCTCGATGGCCATGCGCTGGGCGATCATGCCGCCCATGGAGAAGCCGATCACGTGCGCTCCGGCCTGCCCCAGGTGATCGAGCAGATCGATGGCGTCCGCGGCCATGTCCGACAGGCTGTAGGCCGGCTTCAGAATGCTGGCGTCCTGGCGCGCCGCGAGCAGGGCTTCCGGCGAAGGGGCGCGAACGTCCTCCGGCCCGTGCGACAACCCGGCGTCGCGGTTGTCGAAGGTGACGACGCACAGCCCGCTCTCCGCCAAGGCGCTGACGAATCGATCCGGCCACTGCGTCAGCTGGCAGCCCAAGCCGTGGACGAGCAGCGCCCGGGGGCTGGCGCGGGCGCCGCGATGCTCGAAGCACATCGCCCCGCTTCGGGCGTTGAAAATGGCCATGCGATGCAGGAGCTCCGAACGCAAACGGTGGGCAGCCGATGAGCAGCGGATGTTAGCAAAAGCCGCGTGCGCGGCGGAGCTATGATCGGTGCCGCGGGGCCGTGGCCACGGCGTCGCCGCGGTTTTTCGAGTCGTCCTGCCGCCAGGCTGCAAGCGTGGCCCGGCAGGCGCCTACCACCGCCGCTGCTGCCGAAGCCGTCGGCTGCGCCGTTGCGCTTGCGACTCCGCCTGCCTTGCCAGTCGCTGCTGGCGCCGCTCCCAGCGCCGTCGCGCCAGGGCTGCCTGTGTCTGGCGGCGGTGTTGACGATAGGTGCGTTCCTTCAGGCCGCGGAACTCGTTGACCAGATCGAGGCCGCTCGGGCAAGCCGCCGTGCAGGCGCCGCACTCGATGCAGTCGAACACGGCGTCGCACTCGGCGCCGGTCTCAAAGGCGTCGTGCAGTGCTTGCGGATCGAGCCGTTCGGGACACGCCGGTTCGCAGCGCTGGCAGCGGATGCAGGCGAGGCTGGCCGGGCGTGGCGCAGATACGGCGAAGGTCGTCGGTTCGACAACCGCGCTCGACGAAACCGGCACGCCGGTCAGTGCTCCGCCCGCGCGCAGTTCGCCAGCGCCGAGCCCGAGGTCGGCCAGCGGCGTGCCGAAGGCGAGCCAGCGGTCCTCCCCGGCCACCGTCGCCAGCCGGCGGCGCGGGCGCCTGCCCCGCCGCACCGCCTCGAAGACGGCGAACAGCGTGGCGACGTTGAAGACGACGACGCCGACGTCCGTGGGATAGCCGTCCACGGGTACGACGCGCTGCGCCAGTCGAGCGGCCAGGCTTCGCTCGTCCCCAGCCGCGTGTCCGGCGCCCGCTTGCGCCGCTGGCGGCGGGAAGGCGCTGCCAGAGGGCACCGCGAGAACGCTGCGCCCACGCGGCAGGCACTGGCGGACGACTTCCAGGCCGCCGACGACTTCAACGAAATGCCGTTGCAGCAGCGTGCGATCGGCATGCGCGTCGGCTTGCCAGGACATGCCGTTGCCGATGACGAAGTCGGCCTTGGCCGCCATCGCCAGACGCATCTTTTCCGCAGCGGGGAAACCGCCGCCGCCCATGCCGACGATGCCGGCCCAGGCGATGCGCTGCACGATGGCGTCCGCGGCCGCGGAGTCGCCGAGGGGCGGCAAGTCCGCGGCCGACTCCGCCCGGTTCGTCACGGCGCAGCCGCGGCCGGCCGCCATCGCGTTGGCAGGCGCTTGCGCGGATCGTCCACCAGCTCGATGCAGTCGACGGGGCAGGCCGGGATGCACAGTTCGCAGCCGGTGCAGTCTTCGGCGATGACCACGTGCAGAAACTGCCGAGCGCCGACGATGGCGTCCACCGGGCAGACTTCCAGGCAGCGCCGGCAGCCGACGCAGTCCGGTTCGACGATGCGCGCCACTTGCTGCTGCGGTTCGACGACGCCAGCGATGCCTCGTTCGCTGCCCAGAAGCGCCTGCAAGGCGGCTGCGGTGCGCGCGCCGCCGGGCGGACACCGGTCCAGAGCCTCGCCGTCGACCACGGCTTCGGCGTAGGGGCGGCAGCCGGCGTAGCCGCATTGGGCGCACTGCATCTGCGGCAGCAGCGCGTCCACCGCATCGACCAGCGCCGTGGCGTTGTCGCCCTCCTTGCCGGCTAGGGCGAGACGAGCGACCGCCAGCAGCAGCCCGACGGCGAGCCCGAGCCCGCCAAGCGCCAACGCCGCGATCACGGCGCAAGCCCGCCGTCGAGGCCGCGCAGGCCGTAGAACGCCAGCGCCATGAAGCCGACCGTCACCAATGCCAGCGGCGCGCCGCGAAACGCCTTCGGCACGGCGGGATCGTGAATGCGCTCGCGCAAGCTCGCGAAGGCGAGAATGGCGATGCCGAAACCCAGGCCTGCGCCGATGGCCAGCGCAATCGTCGCCGGCAGCGACAGGCCCTGGTCGATGGCGATCAGCGTCACGCCAAGCACCGCGCAATTCGACGTGATGAGTGGCAGAAAGATGCCCAGCAGGCGGTGCAGCACGGGGCTGGCGGCGCGCACGAACAGTTCCGTGCCCTGCACGGTACCGGCGATGACGACGATGAAGGCGATGATGCGCAGGTAGCCGAGGCCCCAGGGCGTCAGCAAGTGGCGGTGAACCAAGTGGGTGGCCACGGCGGCCACGGTCAGCACGAACACCGTGGCCAAGGTCATCGGCACGGCGGTCTCGAAACGCGCCGAAGCGCCAACGAACGGGCACAGGCCAAGAAACTGCACCAGCACGAAGTTGTTGACCAGCGCCGCCGAAAGCAGAATGAGCAGCAGCTCGGCCACGTCCGTCAGGTAATCCGCATCCCCGGCTTCGCGCCGGCGTCCGGCGCCAGCAGGAAGATGTCGCTGCCGCCGGGGCCGGCCGCCAGCACCATGCCTTCGGAGGTGCCGAAACGCATCTTGCGCGGCGCCAGGTTGGCGACTAGCACCGTCAGGCGGCCGACGAGGTCCTTGGGATCGTAGGCGCTGCGGATGCCGGAGAACACTTGGCGCCGGTGGTCGCCGACGTCCAGCGTCAGCGCCAGCAGCTTGTCCGCGCCCTCCACGTGCTCCGCCTCGACGACGCGGGCGACGCGCAGATCCACCTTCAGGAACTGCTCGATGTCGATGGTGTCGGCGTCCTCTTCCAGGGTCTCGGAGGTCGCCGTTTCGGCGGCCGCTTCGGCGCGCGTCTCGTCGACGATGCTCTTCACCGCCTTCGGGTCGATGCGTGTGAAGAGCGGTCGGTAGCGGGCGATCCGGTGCCCTAGCAACGGCGTCGCCGCGTCGTTCCAGGCAAGCGGCGGCACGTTCAGAAACTCTTCTGCCTTGCTGGCCATGGCCGGCAGGATCGGCTTCAGGTAGATCGCCAAGGCGCGGAAGACGTTGATGCCGAGGGAGCAGACGGCGTGGACTTCGTCGTGCCTATCTGGATTCTTGACGTGTTTCCACGGTTCTTGTTCGGCGATGGCGCGGTTGGCGCTGTCGGCCAGCGCGGCGATGATTCGCACCGCGCGTCCGACGTCGCCGTCCTCGAAGTGCCGGGCGAGGGCCGCCTGGGCGTCGGCCACTTCCCGCCAAAGCTCTTCATCGCCAATCGACGACGCCAGCTGGCCGCCGAAGTTCTTCTCGATGAAGCCGGCGCAGCGCGCCGCGATGTTCACCACCTTGCCCACCAGGTCGGCGTTGACGCGCCGCACGAAGTCGTCGAGGTTGATGTCCATGTCGTCGATGCGGGCGGTCATCTTGGTGGCGAAGTAGTAGCGCAGGTACTCCGGGTCCAAGTGCTTGAGGTAGGTGCTGGCGTTGATGAACGTGCCCCGGGACTTGGACATGCGGGCGCCGTCCACGGTGATGAAGCCGTGGACGTGTATCCGCGTTGGCGTTCGGAAGCCGGACTTCGACAGCACCGCCGGCCAGAACAGGCAGTGGAAGTTCACGATGTCCTTGCCGATGAAGTGGTGCAGCTCGCCCGTGGCATCGGGGGCCCAGAAGTCGTCGAAGTTCAGCCCCGGCGTGCGTTCGCAGAGATTGCGGAAACTCGCCATGTAGCCGATGGGCGCGTCCATCCAGACGTAGAAGAACTTGCCCTCGACGCCGGGTATGGGAAAGCCGAAGTACGGCGCGTCGCGGCTGATGTCCCACGGCCGCAAGCCGGCGTCCAGCCACTCGGCCAGCTTGTTGGCCACTTCCGGCTGTATGGGGCCGCTGGCCGTCCACTGCCTCAGGAAATCGTTGAACTGCGGCAGGTCGACGAAGAAGTGCTCGCTCTGCCGCAGTTCCGGCTGCGCATCGGAGAGCGCCGAGCGGGGGCTGCCCAGCTCGGTCGCGTCGTAGGTGGCGCCGCAGGCGTCGCAGTTGTCGCCCGGCTGGTCGGCGGCGCCGCAGCGCGGGCAGCTGCCGCGCACCTGCCGGTCCGCGAGGAACAGCCGTCGCTTCGGGTCGTACAGCTGCTGCACTTCGGCGGTATGCGTGCAGCCGCCTTCCGACAGGCGCTGGTAGATCAAGCCGGCGTAGTGCTGGTTCTCCGGCGAGTGGGTGGAGTAGTAGTTGTCGTGGCTGACGTGGAAACGCCGGAAGTCTTCGGCATGTTCCTCGCGCAGCTGGTCGATCAACACCTCCGGCGTGGTGCCCCGCCGCTCGGCCAGCAGCATGGTGGCGGTGCCGTGGGCATCGTCGGCGCAGACGTAGACGCACTGGTGCCCGCGCATGCGCTGAAAGCGCACCCAGATGTCGGTCTGGATGTGCTCGAACAGATGCCCGAGGTGGATGGCGCCGTTGGCGTAGGGCAAGGCGCTGGTGACGAGAATGCGGCGCATGGGGAGGGTTGTTCGTCGTGAGCGGAACAACGTGGATCATAGCCGTGGACGACGCTCTTGGCCAACGGTTCCGCCCGCTGGTCGTCCTTGGACGGGTACGGACGAGTCGAGTTTTGCGGCAGGCGCGGAGTTGCGAACAACTCGAACGCGCCCGCAGAGCGCCTAGACCGGCGCCGGCCCCGGGAACCTCTCGCGCAGCAGGCGCTTCAGGATCTTGCCGCTGGGATTTCGCGGCACGGTCTCCACGAAGGCGACGCCCTTGGGCTGCTTGTAGCCAGCCAGCTTGCCGCGGCAGAACTCCAGCACCGCGCCTTCGCTGAGGGCGTCGTCGCTCTTCACCACTACGGCGAAGGGCGACTCGCCCCACCGCTCGCTCGGCTGGCCGATCACGCCCGCCTCCTGGATGCCCGGATGGGTTTGCAGAACCTTCTCGATCTCTGCCGGATAGACGTTTTCGCCGCCGGAGATGATCATGTCCTTGATGCGGTCTTCGATGTAGATGAAGCCGTCCTCGTCCACCCGGGCGACGTCTCCGGTGTGCAGCCAGCCGTCGACGATGGTCTCCGCGGTCGCCTCGGGCTGATTCCAGTACTCGCGCATGATGTGCGGCCCCGCCACCAGCACTTCGCCCGGTACGTTGGGCGGACAGTCGCGGCCTCCGGCATCCACCACGCGAACCTTGGTGTGGAAGAACGCCTTGCCGGTGGAGCCGATTCGCTTGAGCGCGTTTTCCGCGTCGATCAGCGCGGCCGGGCCGCAGGATTCGGTGAGGCCGTACACCTGATGCACTTCGATGCCGAGCTGCGAACAGGCTTCGATCAGCGATTCCGGCACCGGCGCCGCGCCGGACATGCACCAGCGCCAGCGCGCATAGTCGAACCGCTCCAGATCGGGAACTTGCAGCATGAAGTTCAGCATCGCCGGCACCGCCAGCCCGGTGGTGACCTTCTGCTCGTGGACCAGCTGCCAGGCGCGCAGCGGGTCGAAGCTGCGCATGACGACGCTGGTGACGCCCCGGTAGACCGCCAGCGTCAGCGGCGTCAAGGCGCCCACGTGGAACATCGGCAGCGGCGACAGGAAGCGGTCGCCGTCGTGGAAGTAGGTGGTGGCGGCGATGGTGATGCTGCCCCAGATGCAGGTGTTGTGGGTGTGTACCACGCCCTTCGGCAGCCCCGTCGTGCCCGAGGTGTACATGATGTAGAGCATGTCGTCGTCCCGGGCGCCCATGGGCGGCTCGGTAGCCTCGGCAGCATCCCGGAAGACGGCGTAGTCGGTGGCGAAGTAGGCGGTTTCGCCGCCGGTGATCGAGCTCGATTGCAGCCACTGGCGGATGTCGGTCTTGTCGCCGCGGGCATGCAGATCGGCGGCGACGTCCACGAAGTCGTCGTCGAAAACCAGCCGCGTCGTGCCGCTGTCCTTCAAGATGAACTCCAACTCGTCGGCCACCAGCCGCCAGTTCAGGGGCACCACCACGGCGCCGATCTTGGCCAGCGCGAAGTAGGCCTCGAGGAACTCCGGGCTGTTCATGAGCAGCAGGCCCACCCGTTCGCCCTTGCGCACCCCCGCTTGCAGGAAGGCGTTGGCGCAGCGATTGCAGCGGGCGTTCAGTTCGCTGAAGGTCAGCACGCTGCCTTCGTCGCCGACGTAGCCGTCCCGGTGCGGCGTCAGGAATGCCCGTTTGGCGAGCCAGGCGCCGATGTTGTTTTCCATGTCTCCTCCGTGGCCGGTCGCCGCTGGTGGCTACCGCTAGCCGGTGTCCGGCATTGTAGCCAGCAACGGCGGCGTGCGAACGCAGTGCCAGCCGGGATAGCCGACGCCGACCAGATACAGGCCCTGGGGCGGTGCGGTCGGCGGCGCCACGGTGCGGTCGCGGCCTTCGAGCAGCTCGCGCAGGGCGGCAACCGGCAGCCTGCCGTTGCCGACGTGCCGCAGTGCGCCAGCGATGTTGCGCACCATGTGCATGAGAAAGGCGTTGGCTTCGATGTCCACGGCGACGTAGTTCTGCAGACGCCGCACGCGCAGGGAGTCGACACGCCGGCGAGGCGAGCGCGACTGGCAGGCGGCGGCGCGAAACGCCGAGAAGTCGTGTTCGCCCACCAGGCACTGGGCAGCCCGGTGCATCGCTGTCGCATCAAGCTGGCCCGCTTCGGAAGCGAAGCACACGAGGCCCCGATGAATCACCGGACGCTCGGCGGCGTCGCTGAAGAGGTAGACGTAGCGCCGCCACAGCGCGTCGAATCGGGCGTGGAAGCCGGGCTCCGCGATCTTCGCCCAGACGATGCCAACGCCATCCGGCGTCAGCGTCGATACGCCGCGCCGCCATGCGTTCGCAGAGCGCGTGGCGGTCGTGGCGAAGCTGACCACTTGTAGCGTGGCGTGTACGCCAGCGTCGGTGCGTCCGGCGGCAACGAGGCGAATCGGCTCGTCGGCAACTCGCGAGAGAGCGGTTTCCAGCGCCTCCTGCACGCTGGCCGCGTGACGCTGGCGCTGAAAACCGTGGAAGGCCGCGCCGTCGTACTCGACGCCGAGGGCAACCGTCTGCTGCTCGCTCATAGGATGCGGGCGACCCGACGGCGTTGCACTAGCGCCGGGTTGGTGCGCGAGCCCTCGCAAGCGTCGACGAAATCGTCCCTTGCGCTACAGCAGTTCTTCCACCCTTTCGGAAGGCCGTGCGATGACCGCCTTGTCGCCGCGCACGGCTACCGGCCGCTGCATCAATTTCGGATGCCTCGCCAGCAGATCGGCCACCGCTTCTTCGCTGGCGTAGTCGTCCGCTGCCAGGCCCAGTTCCTTGAAGTGGCTGTCCTTGCGCACCAGCGCGGCGGCCGGCTCGTCGATCATCCGCAGAACGGCTTTCAGATCTGCCTCGGACAAAGGCGTCTTGAGGTACTCCACGACGTCGAACTCGACATCCCGCTCGCGCAGGATGGCCAAGGCGCCGCGCGACTTGCTGCACGACGGATTGTGGTAGAGGACGATGCGATTCATCGGCGGCGTCTCGCTGATGCTTGGGTTGCAAGGAAGTATAGCCATCGCTGGCGCGGCAACGGGCTTCAGGCGACGGCCAGCGCAGCGTCGGCGTCCTCCGGCGGAGGCCGCTGCGGCGCCGTGCCGCCGGCAGACCGCCGCCCGCCGATCGTCCGGCAGTAGCACTCCACTTGCGCGTCCGTCATGACGCGGGCGAAGTCCAACACGCCCGCTTCGTCCGCGGCGTTGACGGTGGCAGTCAGCGCTCGCACCTTGCGGTAGGAGAGATCGCCGGCCTCGAAGGCGTCTTCGATGCGCGGCAGATTCAGCAGGGCGTAGGCGACGCGCAGCGCTTCGCGGCCCGCGTCCCGGTCGATGCCGAGACTTTCGTGCAGCCAGTCGACGCACGACGACGCCCTGCGCCCGCCCTTGCGCGGCTGGGCGTAGCCGCGTTGCAGGTCGAACTCGCGCAGCCGAGAGAGCAGGCGGCAGGTTTGCTGCATCAGCGCTTTCCAGTCGGCGACGAGGTCTTCGGCGAGGACCTTTGCGGAATCCGCCGAAGGGGTGTGGGCCTTGGTGTTGGTAGCGGGGGTGTTGGTTGTGGCGTCCATGCTTGGCTCCTTTGGCTGCACCGTTTGCCGGTTGGGGTAATCTACGCCGCAGCGAAGTCCGCTGCGGAATACTGGTACTGTATACAGCAAGCAGGCCTCGTCAACAAGATGTTCACAAGCGAGTGAACGCCCGTCAACCGGAGAGAAACCATGGCGGAACGCGCAGACGTGGATCCATTCGCCGGCGCGGCAGCGCCCGAGACCGCTCCGGTGCGCGAGGGCGAGAACCTCGACTGGCCGACCATCGAGCGCCATCTGCGCCAGCACCTGCCGGCGCAAGCCGGTCGCCTGGACGGCCCGTTCGCGGTGCGCCAGTTCCCCAACGGTTCGGCGAACCTCACCTACCTGATCCGCTGCGGCGGTTGCGAACTGGTGCTGCGCCGACCGCCGTTCGGCACCTTGGCGCCGGGCGCCCACGACATGAAGCGCGAGTATCGGGTGCTGTCGCGCCTGTGGCGCGTCTTCGACGCCGCGCCGCGGGCCTATCTCTTTTGCGCCGATCCGGCCATTGCCGGCGCGGACTTCTTCGTCATGGAACGGCGCGCCGGCGAAGTGGTGCGCGGCGTCGTGCCCGAGTCCATGCGCCACCACCCGAACGTCGGCCAGCGCATCGGCATGGCGCTGGTGGAACGCATTGCCGAGTTCCACACCCTGCAACCCCAGGCGGCGGAGCTGGCCGATCTGGGCCGCCCCGACGGTTTCGTCGAACGTCAGCTGCGCGGCTGGAAAAAGCGCTGGGATCTGGTCGCGGAAGACCGCTACGACGCCGACATGGCTGCACTGCATCGGCGCTTGGAAGCCCAGCTGCCAGCGCCGCAGCGGGCGTCGCTGGTACACAACGACTTGAAGCTCGACAACTGCATGTTCGACCCGGCGGACCCGGACCGTGTGACGGCCTTCTTCGACTGGGACATGACCACCCTGGGCGATCCGCTGATCGACATCGGCACGTTGCTGAACTACTGGCCGGACCCGGCCGACGGCGAGGGCCAGAAGCGTTTCAGCCACGACGGCATGGACCGCATGGGGCTGCCTGGGCGATCGGAACTGGTTGCCCGCTACCAAGCCAGAAGCGGCTTGGACTTGACGAACATCGGCTGGTACGAAGCGTTCGCCCTGTGGAAGACCGCCACCGTCATACAGCAGCTCCACCATCGCTGGAAAGTCGGCGATTCGTCGGATCCGCGCATGGAGACCGTTGCCGAAGGAGTGCCGAAGCTGATCGCCAACGCCATGCGCCTGTTGGACGCATGAGCAGTGGCACATCTGGAATCTGGAAACCAGATTCTCGGGGTGAAGGAAACCGCCCTGCGAGCTCCTACGTCGGGTCGATCAAGATCATGAAGCTCCGCTAGCCCGCGCCGAACGCTGCGAGGGCACTGCGCCTCGCAGGCCGGAGCCAAGGAGCGGCGTCGCCCCGCGGTTCATCTTGGCGCGGCAACGTGCTAAGGTGCAGTCCCATCTTCCGGTAGCGCGGTGCTGCCGGTTCGTCGAGATGGGCGCTCCATGACGCAATACATCTTCGTGACTGGCGGTGTCGTCTCCTCCCTGGGCAAAGGCATCGTCACCGCGTCTTTGGCGGCGATCCTCGAAGCGCGCCGGCTGAAGGTGAACATCCTGAAGATGGACCCGTACATCAACGTCGATCCAGGCACCATGAGCCCGTTCCAGCACGGCGAGGTGTTCGTCACCGCCGACGGCGCCGAAACCGACTTGGACCTCGGCCACTACGAGCGCTTCGTCAGCGGCGTGCGCATGTCGGCGCGCAACAACTTCACCACCGGCGGCGTCTACGACGCGGTGATCCGCCGGGAACGACGGGGCGACTACCTGGGCCGCACCGTGCAGGTGATCCCCCACATCACCGACGAAATCAAGCAGCGCATCCGGGCGCTCGGCGACATGCCGACGAGTGCCAGCGGCGAGTCGGCAGACACGACGCCCAGCCAGCGCTTCGACGTCGTCATCGTCGAAATCGGCGGCACCGTCGGCGACATCGAGTCGCAGCCGTTTCTGGAAGCCGCCCGGCAGCTGCGTCTGGAACTCGGCGCCGGCAACTCGCTGTTCATCCATCTCACGCTGGTGCCGAAGCTGGCGATGGCTGGCGAGATCAAGACCAAGCCCACCCAGCACTCGGTGAAGGAACTGCGCGCCATCGGCTTGCAGCCGGACGTGCTGGTCTGCCGCTCCGAAGAACCCTTGGACGCCGAGGTGTGCGGCAAGATCGCGCTGTTCACCAACGTCGAAGAGCGCGCCGTGATCTCGCTGCAGGATGCGCCGTCCATCTACCAGGTGCCGGTGATGCTGAACGAACAGCGCCTGGACGACTTCGTCGTCGAGAAGCTGGACATCCGCTGCCAAGACGCGGATCTCGGCGAGTGGAAGCGGGTGATCGACGCCTTGCAGCATCCCCGGCGCACCACCGAGATCGCCATCGTCGGCAAGTACCTTGATCTGCTGGACGCCTACAAGTCGCTGTCCGAGGCCATCGCCCACGCTGGCATCGAGAACCGCACCGAGGTGGCCGTGCGCTACGTGGACGCCGAGCATCTCGAACGCCAAGGCTGCGCCGAGCTCGCCGACGTCCACGCCATCCTGGTGCCGGGCGGCTTCGGCGAGCGCGGCTTCGAGGGCAAGGTGAGCGCGGCCCGCTACGCCCGCGAGCACAACGTGCCCTACCTCGGCATCTGCTACGGGCTGCACGCCGCGGTCATCGACTTCGCGCGCAACGTCGCCGGCCTCGACAACGCCCACTCCACGGAGGTGAACCCGAACACCCGTCATCCGGTGATCGGGCTGGTCTCCGAGTGGCGCGAGCCGGACGGCGCGCTGGAACGGCGCGACGGCGACGAGGACAAGGGCGGCACCATGCGCCTCGGCGAACAGCGCTGTCGGCTGGATTCGTCCAGCCTAGCGGCCCGGCTGTACGACCAGCCATCGGTGCTGGAGCGCCATCGCCACCGCTTCGAGGTGAACGATCGCTATCTGCCGACGCTCCGCGAACACGGCATGCTGGTGTCGGGGTTAAGCGAAGCCGACCGCCTGGTGGAGATGATCGAACTGCCCGGCCTCGACTGGTTCGTCGCCTGCCAGTTCCACCCGGAGTTCAACTCGTCGCCGCGCGCCGGCCATCCGCTGTTCCGAGGCTTCGTGGCCGCGGCCAACCGCCACGCGGACGCCAACGCCTGAGTCGCCGGCAATCTTCGTTCAGGAGCAAGCGTGCAGCTGGGTGCGTTCGAGGCGGGTTTGGAGCAGCCGCTCTTCGTCATTGCCGGGCCGTGCGTGATCGAGTCCGAAGCGCTGGCCCTGGAGACGTCCGCGGCGCTGAAGGATATCGCCGCCAACGTCGGCATCCCGTTCATCTACAAGAGCTCCTTCGACAAGGCCAATCGCTCCTCCCACGCCAGCTTTCGCGGCCCCGGGTTGACAACGGGCCTGCGCATTCTGGAGCGGGTGCGCCGGGAGGTCGGCGTGCCGGTGCTTACCGACGTCCACGAAGACACGCCCCTCGACGAAGTGGCCAGCGTCGTCTCGGTGCTGCAAACCCCGGCGTTTCTGTGCCGACAGACCAACTTCATCCAGAACGTCTGCTCGCGGGGCTTGCCGGTGAACATCAAGAAGGGCCAGTTCCTGGCGCCGTCCGACATGCGCCACGTGGTCGCCAAGGCAAAGGCGACGGGGAACGAGCAGGTGCTGGTGTGCGAGCGCGGGGCGAGCTTCGGCTACAACAATCTGGTCTCGGACATGCGCTCCTTGGCCATCATGCGCGAAACCGGCTGCCCGGTGGTGTTCGACGCCACCCACTCCGTGCAGATGCCCGGCGCCCTTGGCGGCCGTTCCGGCGGCCAGCGCGAGATGGTGCCGGTGCTGGCCCGGGCCGCGGTGGCCGCCGGGGTTTCGGGACTCTTCATGGAGACCCACCCCAACCCGGATGCGGCGCTCTCCGACGGCCCCAACAGCTGGCCGACGGCGCTGCTCCAGGAGTTGCTTGAAGAGCTGGTCGCCATTGACGCGCTGGTGAAGCGGCATCGCTTCCTGGAGGCGGCCGCGCCATGAGCGCGATACGAACCGTCGTGGCCCGCGAGGCATTGGATTCCCGGGGCAATCCAACCGTCGAGGCCGAAGTGCTCCTGGACACCGGCGAGCGCGGCTTGGCGCTGGCGCCATCCGGCGCGTCCACCGGATCCCGGGAGGCCGTGGAACTGCGCGACGGCTGCGCGTCTCGCTACGGCGGCAGGGGCGTGCGGCACGCGGTGGCCAACGTCGAGACGACCATCGCGCAAGCGCTGCGCGGTCTCGATCCGGCGCAGCAGCAAGCCGTGGACGACGCCATGATCGAACTCGACGGCACGCCGGACAAGAGCCGTCTCGGCGCCAACGCCATCCTTGCCGTTTCGCTGGCCAACGCCAAAGCCGCCGCTGCCGCCAGGTCCGAGCCGCTCTTTCGCCATTTGGCCGAACTCTACGGCGCTGCCGACGCACGCCTGCCGGTGCCCATGATGAACATCGTCAACGGCGGCGCCCATGCGGACAACAACGTCGATGTTCAGGAGTTCATGATCCTGCCGGTGCGCCCCGGCAGCTTTCGCGAAGCGCTGCGTTGCGGCGTTGAAGTGTTCCATGCCCTGAAACGGGTGCTCGGCGATCGCGGTCTTTCCACCACCGTGGGCGACGAAGGCGGTTTCGCGCCCAATCTCGGTTCCAATGCCGAGGCCTTGGAAGCCATCCTGAAGGCCATCGAGCTGGCCGGCTATCGGCCGGAAGAGGACGTGGCGCTGGCCGTGGACGTCGCCGCTACGGAACTGTGGCAGCAGGGCGAGTACCACCTCGAGAGCGAAGGCAGGTCCTTCTCGACAAGCGGCTTCCGACGCTATCTGGCGGATCTGGCCGCCGAGTTCTCCATCGCTTCCATCGAAGACGGTCTGGCCGAGGACGACTGGCCCGGCTGGCAAGCGCTGACCGCCGAACTGGGCGCCTCCGTGCAGCTGGTGGGCGACGATCTCTTCGTCACCAACACCCGGCTGCTGGCGCGGGGCATCCGCGAAGGAGCTGCCAACGCCATACTGGTGAAGCCGAACCAGATCGGCACGCTGAGCGAGACCCTTGCCGCCATCCGGCTTGCCGTCGACGCCGGCTATCGCGTGGTGCTCTCCCACCGCTCCGGGGAAACCGAAGACACCACCATCGCCGATCTCGCCGTGGCCACCGGCGCTGGCCAGATCAAGACCGGCGCCTGTTCGCGCTCCGACCGCGTTGCCAAGTACAACCGGCTGCTGCGCATCGACGCCATGCTGGGCGACGGCGCCGAGTACCGCGGCGGCAAGGAGCTGGCGTGAGCTTGCGCGCCGTCAAGTTTGTCGCCGCCAGCGGCATCGTGCTGCTGGCGCTGCTGCTCTACCGCTTCTGGTTCGGCGAATCCGGCTGGTTCGCCGTGCGCCAACTGGCCGAGGAGGTTGCCGTTCAGGATCGCCGCACCGAGGCAGCCGCCGAGCGCAACCGCACGCTGACCACCGAAGTGATGGCGCTGAAGCAGGGGTTGGACGCCGTGGAGGCCCGGGCGCGAACGGATCTGGGCATGGTGGCGGAAGGCGAGACGTTCTATCTCGTCGTCGACGGCGCCGCCAACGACGTACCGAGCGCTCGGCAGGAGGCGAACGGAACGCCGTGAACGACGTCCACTTGCGCGGCATCGGCATGACCTCGCAGCGCACTCGCAACCGTTTGGTCGAGCGGCTGCGCAGGTCCGGCATCAACGACGAACGGGTGCTGGAAGCGATTGCCACGGTGCCTCGGCACATCTTCATCGACGAAGCCCTCGCCCATCGCGCCTACGAAGACAAAGCCTTGCCCATCGGCCACGGCCAGACCATCTCGCAGCCCTACATCGTGGCGGCGATGACCGCGGCGGTGCTGGCCAGCATTCGTCCTCGCGGCAAGCACGCGCGGCGAGTGCTGGAGATCGGCACCGGCTCCGGCTATCAGACGGCCATTCTGGCCGGCCTCGTCGAGCGCGTGTATTCCGTCGAGCGCATCGGGGCGCTTCTGTCGAGAGCCCGGCGGCGTTTTCGCGACCTGGGCATCCACAACGTCTATCTGAAGCACGCCGACGGCAACCTGGGCTGGCCCGACGCCGGGCCCTTCGACGCCGCCATGGTCACCGCCGGCGCAACCCGGGTGCCGAACGCGCTGATGGAGCAACTGGCGGACGGAGCGCCGCTGGTGATTCCCGTCGGCCAAGGCGACTTGCAGCAGCTTCGGGTGTTCAAGCGCAATGGCGACGCCTGGCGCGGGAACACGTTGGAAGACGTGCGCTTCGTGCCGCTGCTGCCGGGCGTGCGGGCGTGAGCGTGCCGCCGATGCGCTCGCTGCGCGCCTGGCTGGCCGAGATGCTGCCCCGCGCTCCACGCCCCGCCGATGCCGAAGGCCCGGAAATACCACCGCGCGGCTTGTTCGTGCGCGGGCTGGCGATGGGCGCCGCCGAGGTCGTGCCGGGCGTCTCCGGGGGCACCGTTGCGTTCGTCACCGGCATCTACGACGAACTGGTGCGCTCGCTGGCGTCGTTCTCGCATCGCTCGCCTTTGCGCCTTGGCCGCCAGGGCTGGCGCTCCTTCGCGCGCGAACACAACGTCGTCTTCTTCCTGGCCCTGGGCGGCGGCATGGTGGCCAGTTTCCTGATCGTCGCCAACGTCCTGGCGACGTTGCTCACCACCCACGGCGTCTACGTCTTCGGCCTGTTCTTCGGCTTGATCGCCGGCTCGGTGTTCCACGTGGCCGCGCAGTCGAGCTGGCGCTGGCTGTGCTCGTTGGGTATCGCCGGGCTTGCCGCCGGCTTGGCGCTGGGGCTTGTTTCCAAGTCGGGTCCGGCGGGCGACGTCGGTGCGCTCGGCATCTTCGGCGCCGGCGCGCTGGCCGCCACGGCGTGGATTCTGCCCGGCGTCTCCGGCTCGTTCATGCTGCTGCTGCTGGGCCTCTACCGGCCGCTGCTCGAAGCGCTGCAACAGCTCGATCTGCCGACCTTGGGCATCTTCGCCGGAGGTTTGGCGGCGGGCCTGCTTGGCGTCTCCAAACTGCTGCGCTGGCTGCTGGACCGGATGCGCGAGCCGCTTGCCGCGGTACTCACCGGCTTCGTGGCCGGTTCGCTGGTCCACATCTGGCCATGGCGAGCAGCCCCCACCGAAGATGCCTGGCTTGCCGGCGTGGTCTTCGCCATGCTGGCCGGGGTGCTGATCGTGTTGCCGCTAGGGCTGCGCGCTCGCCGCGGCGCACGGCCTGGGGTTGGATAGTCGATGCCGCTCTCGGCCAGCGACGGACAATGCTGCGGCAGCGCACCGGGCCGGCGGCTGGGACGCGGCACATTTTGGAGCTTGGCTGCGCTGTGTCTTGCCGGCCTGCTTGCCGGTTGCGCAACCACCAGCCGAGCGCCGGTGGAAGATCGCTCGTCGGCCGGGGCCGCCAGGCCCGACACCTACACGGTGCGCAAGAACGACACGCTCTACTCCATCGCCTGGCGACACAATCTGGAGTACCAAGCGCTGGCCGAGGCCAATGGCATCCGTCCGCCCTATACGGTCTACCCGGGTCAGAGCATCCGCTTGCTTGGAGCGCCGGCGGCGCCCGCCACGGCGAAGCCAAGCGCAACGGCTTCAAGGCCCGCTCGTCCGATTTCCCAACCAGCGTCCCCACCAACAGTACGTCGCGCCGAAGACGACCAACGTCCCGACATCGCCAGCACGCCCATGCCACCAAAGCCTCCACCGGCACTACCGACGCCGAGCGTGCCAAGCCGCCCCGCGGCGGCGCCCGCCCCAGCAGCAACCGAGAAACCGCCCTCGCCCACGCCTGCTGCGCCACCCAAGAAGCCGGCGCCGGCCAAGCCGCAACCACCCGCGCCACGTGCGGCCGGCCAGTGGCTGCGTCCGGTGGCTGCCCGGCCAGTGCGCGGCTTCGGCGGCGGCTCGAACGGCTTGGACTACGCGCTTCCTCCGAGAACCGAAGTTCGCGCCGCCGCGCCAGGCGTCGTGGTCTACGCAGGCCCCGGGCTTGGTGGCTTTCGCCATCTGGTGATCGTGAAGGCCAGCGAACGCTATCTCGTCGCCTACGGCGTCAACGCGACGCCGAAACTGCAAGAAGGCGACACCGTGGCCAGTGGCGCCACCGTGGTGCAGGTCGGCGATGGCGACGCCGCCGCCAGACGCTTCCACTTCGAGGTGCGCGATCGCGGCAAGCCGGTGGACCCGACGAAGCTGATCGGCAGCGGCTAAGCGGTTGCGAAGGCCCGCTGGCCGCGTCCGTCACAGATCGCGCGGCGGCTGGCGATCCGGCGGCAGGTTGCCGGGCCAGTCCCGCCGCACGCGAACAATACACCGCACCCACTGCGCGTCCACCTCGAAGCGTGGTTCCTCCTGCTCGTTGGCGTGGAGTGCCGCGCGCACCTCGGCAAGGCCGACGCCGAAGCGCTGCACCAGGCCGGCGACGCGCATCGCGTCCGCCAAGTTCGGGTTACGGTAGTCCACCAGGCCGGGCCGGCCGAAGTTGTCCGGCGTGACCTGCCCGTACGGGCCGCCCGGGCTGATGACTTCGACGTGTTCCGCGAACCAGTGCAGCGCAACGGGGCTGCTGGTGCCTTCGTAGGAACGATGCAGCACCGCGTTGCGCACCAGCTCCCGCAATGCCGCCACGGCATAGGTGGCGCGGCGGACTTCCGTGCGTCCAAGCTGCACGGACTCGCGGACGTTGGCGCGCAGTAGACGGTCCACCTCCGCGATCGACTCCGCGAGCGGGCTTTCGACCCGCTCGTTGTCCAGGATGGGGTCGGCGCGCTCTTCGCCATCGAAGCGCACGAACTGCACGTAGGCGCCCGGCAGAAAGCGCACCGGCTTGGGGCACAGCGCGAGGATGCCGAGCACGGTGGGCGTGGGATCGTCCGGGTGGATGATCATCTTCGTCGCCGCGAGGCGTTCCTCCACGGTGCGGTCGTTGCGCGCCAGCACCTCGGCGGCGAACGCCTGGGGCAGGTGAAGGTACTGGAAGCGCGGCAGGTCGAGGTCCGCGAGGGTTGCGCCGCGCACCGGCGCCACGTCGAACGGCGCGTCGCCATGCCGGCGCCTTTCGTTCAGCACACGTTCGTCCTGGGCGCTGGCGATGCTTCGTCGCGGGCCGACGCGGGTCCAGATGCGACCCTGGTAGCGCACCGGCGGCGAGTCGGCCGGCGCCACCATCACCACGGCGACATCCGCTCCTGCCAAACGCCGCTTGCCCACCGTCATGGTCGGAATGGGCAGGATGTTGCCGTCCGTCTTGCAGTGCGCGAGGTGCAGCAACAGGGCGTCGTTGATCTCCAGCCCCGACGGCGAGCCGTCGTCGCGCGCGCCCACGAAAACGACGCCCGGCCTGCCATGCCCGGGCAAGTCGTTGGCGAACGCGCAAATGGCTTGGCGCACGGTTCTTGGCGCGCCCCCGGCAAAGGTCTCCTTGCGTTCGACCAGATCCGACTCCACGTCCGCGAGCAACGCTTCGAGTTCGGCATCGGTGTAGAAGTGCATGGTGGTGTCTCGAGGCAGTGCGGACATCCGCGAATCACGCCGCGTGCGACGTGCGGATTGTAGGTCGAGATCGCCGCTGCGAGGACAGCCTGTTTGGCAGCAAGACCGACGCTGCCGCCGCGCTAATTCCGGTGTTTTTCTTATGTTCGCGTTCGCCCGACCGTGGTATGGTCCGCATGTGTGCGCGTGGCTCTCGGGCAATGGCAGCAGACGACATTCCGCAGCTGGCCGCAGCGGGGTTTTCAGCCGCCGCCTTGGTGTTGTGCGCGGCCGGCTATGCGCTCCTGCTCGCCCTTGGCCGCGCCCGTGGCCTTGCGGTTCTGCGCCGCGCTTCGCTGATTGCGTATGCCGGCGTGGTGCTGGCGGCGGTGGCGCTGTGCTGGGCGCTGAATCTGCAAGGGCTGTGGCTGGTTCTCGTGGCCATCGTGCTGGTTGGCTATTTCGTCGCGCCGCGGGCGGTGTGGCGGCTGTCGGTGGCGACGCATGAAGAGGCGCATCGGGAGGAACGCGCGGATGAGTAGCGCACCGTGGTGGGCCGCCGAGGACTTCTGGCGCAAGTGCGCCATCTTCGTCACGGCGTTCATGGCGCTGGCGCTCATCCTGCTCACCTTCCATTCGCTGGCGGCGATTCAGAGCGGCGCTGGCCGGGTGCCGGCGTACTCCGTCGTCAACCACCGCATCGACTACCGGATGGATCGCGAGCGCGGCTATCAAGTGCCGGTGATCGGCGACGAAGCGCCGCTGTTCGGGCACAAGCTCACGGAAGCCGAGGCCGAAGAACTGGTCGACCTGGGCAAGCTCACGGTGCAGGCGAAGAACTGCATGAACTGCCACACGCTGCTCGGCAACGGCGCCTACTACGCGCCGGACCTCACCAAGGCGTGGCTGGACCCAGGCTGGGGCAACGAGCAGGCGCGGGAGACCTTGATGACGCTGTTCCTCAAGGACCCGATTGCCAACGCCCGCACCTTCGGCACCGGCCGGCGCATGCCGGACATGGACCTCACGGACGACGAAGTGCGCGGCGTCATCGCCTTCCTGAAGTGGATGTCCGCCGTGGACACCAACGGCTTCCCGCGCGGCTTCAAGCCGCTGCCCCAGGGAGGCGCGTGATGGCCGAAGCCGCCGTGGACATGCCCGTCGGCGGGGTTGGGGTTTCTGCCCGGCCCGTCTCCGCCGAAGCGACGCCGCTCTCCGCCGCGCAGCGCCTCGCGCTCAAGTACTTCCTCGTCGCGATGGTGCTGTTCCTGGCGCAGATGGTGTTCGGCTTGATTGCCGGCCTGCAGTTCCTGATGCCGGATTTTCTGCACGGCGTGCTGGACTTCAACGTCAACCGCATGGTGCACATCAACGCCATGATCGTGTGGATGCTGTACGGCTTCATCGGCGCCATCTACTGGCTGGTGGAGGACGAAGCCGGCGTGCCGCTGGTGGGCATCCGCATCGCCCAGGCCACGTTCTGGGTGCTGACGACCGCCGTCGCCGCCGTGGTCGTGGTGTTCCTCGTCGTGCAGGCGGGGCCGGGCGAGATGCGCAGCATCTGGCTCATCAACGAAGGGCGCGAGTACATCGAGGCGCCGCGCTGGGCGGACATCGGCATCGTCGTGTGCATGGCGGCGTTCTTCTACAACGTCGCCGCCACCTTCATGAAGGGGCGCTGGAGCGGCATCTCCGGCACGCTGGTGCTGGACCTCATCGCGCTGGCCGGGCTGTACTTCGCTGGCATGTTCTACACCACCAACCTCTCGGTGGACCAGTACTGGTGGTGGTGGGTCGTGCATCTGTGGGTGGAGGCCACCTGGGAGGTGCTGGTGGGCTGCATCATGGCCTGGGGCCTGATGAAGACCCTGGGCGTGCGGCGCAGGATCGTCACCACCTGGCTGTACATCGAGGTGGCGCTGATGTTCGGCTCCGGCATCCTCGGCCTCGGCCACCACTACTTCTGGATCGGCACGCCGGAGTACTGGCTGGGCATCGGCGGCTTCTTCTCCGCCCTGGAACCCATCCCGCTGGTGGCGATGGTGGTGCATGCCGTCTACGACGCCGGCCGGCACGGCTTCCAGAGCAACAACCACCCGGCGCTGGCGTGGCTGATCGCCCACGCCTTCGGCAACTTCCTGGGCGCCGGCGTGTGGGGCTTCATCCAGACGCTGCCGCAGATCAACATCTACACTCACGGCACCCAGTGGTCGGCTTCGCACGGCCACCTGGCGTTCTTCGGCGCCTACGCCACCATCGTGGTGGCCTTCGTCTACCTGGCCCTGCAGCGCTGGCGGGGCGACGTGTGGATGTCCGGCGACCTGCCCGACCGCGGCTGGAAGTGGAAGTGGGCGCTCGCCCTGCTGAACGTCGGCGCCTTGGGCATGACCATCGCGCTCTTGATCGCCGGCTACGAGCAGTCGTTCACCGAACGCGCCATCGGCGGCTCGACGTGGCAGGCCTACTTCGAGGGGCAGACGACGATGTGGTTCGTGCAGGCCATGTACTGGCGCATGATCTTCGGCGTGATGATGACCCTCGGCCTGCTCCTGCTGCTGTGGGACTTCCTCGCCATCGGCCGCAACGAGACCCGCCCGGCCAAGCCCGTGCCCCGCGAACCGGACGCCCCATGACCGCAAGGCGCGGCTGGGCGCTGTTCGCCGCCTTGGCCATCGGCGCGCTGCTGCTGGCGTGGCCGCGCAGCGCCGTGGCGGTTGGCGATGCGGATGCAGGCGCCGCCAAGGCGGCCCTTTGCGCCGCCTGCCACGGCCAGAACGGCATCAGCAGCAACCCGCTGTGGCCGAGCCTGGCGGGACAGCAGGAAGCGTATTTGGCGAAGCAGATCAAGGCGTTCCGAGATGGCGAACGGGTGGACGTGTCGATGCAGCCGTTCGTGGCGAACTTGACGGACCAGGACGTAGAGGATCTCGCGGCGTACTACGCGGGGCTTTCGGCCTGCCCATAAAGGACAAGTCGTTCAATCCGAAACGAGCCTGAAACCCGTCTACGGCGGCGAAAGATCGATTGCCCAGTCACGAAGCCGTGCGAGGTCAAGATCAGCCAAGAGCGTAACCAGCTCCTCTTGGCGCGGCTGACCGAAAACAACACGATACGCGGCAAGCTGGCGTTTGAGCCGTTGGAACGCTTCTACTTCCCGACTGTAGGAGAGAAGGGGCACATGGCGCTCAACGTAGTGTTCGCCCGGTGCCAGCCAGAAAGGCACAAGGTCATGCTCGCCTGCCTCCCGCGCTGCTTCGTCCGCCAGATCGAAAGCCAACTGCCACAGGTCGTCGCCCAGCCGCCACCGCTCCAACGCCCGCCCAGCCCACTTTGCCGCGACGTTAGCGCGTACAGCGTGGCACTTGTATCGATGAACACGCCCCTCGCGTTGCTCGAGGTCCACGGGATTGCCGGGCAGATCCCAGTGTACGATTCGCCGGCACCACGGATGAAAATCGAGGCCCTCCTGACCGACCGACGTACTTGCCAAAACGAACGGCCGGAATGGGCTGTTGAACGCACCACGGACGACATCTTGGCTGACAGGCCGCCCATCTTCGGCTTCGATTTCCGTCTGGCCGAATCGAAGTGCAAAGATCGTCCGCACACGAAGGTCATCACGAAACGCCGGCTCTTCCTCATCTTCAAGAAAGTCGTCAAAGAGGCGCATATGCACACGCGAAGGCCTTGGCAGAATGGCGTCTACCATCAGACTGCAGCAATCCACCATGGTGTCGTCGTCAGAGGATTCGCTCCATTTGCTCTGTTCCCATAGCAGATGCCACTGCTCGTCCAAAACGGCCTGCAAATTGCCGTCGTGGCAGTAGCGCAGCACTGCTCGCCAGTAGTGCAGCTCATGCATCGCGCCGTAGAGCTGATCGAGCAGGGCAATCACTGCTGGTCTGTTGAATAGATGCCAAAACGCATCAGCGATTCGTACCGCCGAGCGGCGTCTGCTGTCTTCCGTGACACCGTCGTTTCGCAGCATGCGCGCTGCCACGATGGCCGGCGACCCCAGAGCCACGTCCGCGAGCAGCTTCGACAGCGAGTCTGGCACACGCCCGAGTTCGGACACATCTAAGTCCAGTAGATCGTTCAAGTAGTTCGGAAAGTGTTTGTTGATGCGAGACTCCTGATCCGTTGACGGTGGTAGACCTGGATCGTCCCGCCACTCTTCCAAGAAGCCACGAAGGCCATCATCGAGCAAGAGTGGTGCCGCCCACTCCCATCGGTCATCTTCTTGGCCTGACCGTAGGTTGGGCTGATCGGGCTGATCCCTTAGCCGACCCCGCAGCAAGTCGTTTACTCGTTCAGCGACCCACTCGCGGCAGTCCGCCCCGGGCGGCGCCGACAGCGGGTGAATGTCCGCTAGCGGCAGGCACGGCATTAGCAGCAGGAGCAGTCGATGGCGCGTCCGGGCGTGTCCCACAGCGCCTTTTGCGTCCAACGTGAGCCTTTGACCTTGCTGACCGGCCGGATCCTTGTAAGCGCGTACCCTGCTGCCCTGCACCATGCGGCGCTCTGCCTCGTAGCTCAGCACGCCGCTAACGACGTCCGGCACGACGTTCCAAGCGGAAAACAGCAGCGTCTTGGTTTTGCCTTCTTGCCCAGCGAACGGCCCTTCCAGTGGCCAGTAGGGTACAGTGGGCGGCATCCAAAGGAGCTTCCACAGCCCGGTATCCAACAGCGTCGACACTTCATCGCTGAGCTTCGCGTTGCCGGGGTCAACTGCGCCAAACCGATTTAGCTCGGCTGATCTAAGGTAGGCATGGGCGTGGCGTCTGATCGCATCAGCAGTCTTCTCGGGCGAGTTCTCGATGCCATCGGGCAGCTCATTCCTGTCGAAGTTGTAGCCTCGCATGAAGTGGGCCAGATACGGGGCGGATTTCCAATACCGTAACGGGTCTTTAGCACCGACGGCGCGAAACAGATCGTCGGCGGCCAAGTATTGCTGGACTTCCGCCACTCTCGGCGTAAGCGCGGCCCTGTGTTCCTTCACCATGGCATCTCGGTCGTCGGTAGCCACAACACGCTCGGTACGCGCCATGACGTTGCGCAGCATCTTCTCGACGCTCTCCTTCGCGCCCTTCACCTTCGCCGTCGTAGCGTCGTACTTCAGACCATAGGTGGCTTCCTTCAACGCACCTCTGAACTCGGCGATGCTGCGCCCGAGATCGCTGAGCCGATCCTCGTCGTCCAAGAGGAATCGGGTCGTGGCGATGAAGTCAGCATAGTGGTCGTCCTCTCCGCCCCTCTCCGCATCCGTCGTGTAGAGCTTGTACGGCGTAGCGGACAGCAGGAGCGTTCGCACAGGGTGACCTTCGGGCGTCCGTGCGCTGAACAGTTCTTGGGCGAGTTCTGCAGCGGCATCGCCCTCTCGGGTTTCAAGCAGAGTCTTAAAGCGTTGAAATTCATCCATGATGACCAAATCTGGTTCGAGCGCCTTGACGCAGCACTCGGCCAGTAGTTTGCGCAGGCTGCCGATGACGTAACTGCGCTGTTGGCGCGCTTCCTCTGGCAATCCCGACCTGTTGTATCTGCGAAACCAACGATCTATGGTCTCATCGACTAGATCTTTCCACTTCGCCCCGTTGAAGGCATCTGCAAAGTCGCCCTTGATTGAATCGTCCAGAGGCAGATCGACGTCTTGTTCTATCCTTGCTCGCCAGCGCTCCTTGCTCCGAATCGCTCCTTGGAGGAGGTTTTTGAGGCCGGTGTGCCGCTGGGAGCGAATGTGCTCCTTCAGCAAGTAATACAGCACGATCCGCTCGTGGGATTGGCCGCCGGAGTGTCCGAGTTTGAACGACGTGCTTGGTGTGAAGCTAACAAAGTTCAGTTTGCTATCTTGAAGCTGAGTGTCAGCGGCTGCGAGTTGAGTTGCCAACATCGTCAGCCGCGTCGCAGGCAGTGACCGGCTTTCACTTCCGCCAACCCGGAGCTTCGGCAGATTGGATCGGGCAATGCTGGCATTGCTGCAGATATAGATGATGTCGATGCGTTCTGTCGTATCCCACAGATGTTCGATGGCCCTCGCGATGATTCCCCGTGCAACCAAGGTCTTCCCAAGGCCCACCTCGTCAGCGACGAGAAACCGAGAGGAACTGTCGCCGGCCTCGAACAAGCGGTGAAAGGCGTGGTCGACTGTGCGTCGCTGAAAGGGCTTCAGAGGAGCGACGATGCTCTCCGCATTAGGTTTTGTCGGGGGCTTCATCGGACGGCCACCGTCTGGTCTATCGCTTGCCAGACCTCATACAGGTCGGGAGGGATTATCGTACGTCCGTCCTCGGTCTGTCGAAGGTCCTGCACAAGCCGCCTTACTACATCAAGACGCTCGGGGTATCGGGATGCGGCGCGTAAGAGGTCTTCGAGCAACGTCTGCCCATCAAACATTCCCGTCAATGCAGCGCTACTGGTCCCATCTCCGTCTCGCAACAAGGAGAAGCTCTCCCCCTCTACTCCGCCCAGCAGTGCTCTCAGGAACCGCAAGAACTTGTCGGGGCTGTCGATCAACGACCTCAGTATCCGAGCCGCCCGGTGGCTTGGCAAGCCCGTCGTCGGGAGCTTCATCGCGAATCGTACGTCATCCACTCCGTCTACACCGACGCCCATGCGAAACGCGACAAAGGCGGTCAAGGACGACACCGGCAGGGACCATGATCGCCGGTCCAAAGGATGGGACAGCTCTTCGGGGATGGACATCGGCCAGAATTGCACCGTCACGCCCTTCGGGTCTACGTCGCCATCCATGCGCCAATCCCAAACATCGTCCTCTCTCTTCCCCTTTTTGCACCATATGCGAAGCCCGCCACAGCTTACGGATTGCGCGACTGCGGTTCGTGCTTCTTCCAACATCTGCGTACCGCGCCGGCGTTCTTCTGCCAGCGTAGCGTCCTCTTCCTCAGTATCAGCCAAGCTGCGATCGTAGGGTTCACACAGGCCGCGGAATCCCTCTAGGAATTGCGCAATGCCGAACGGTGTCCGCCGTCCGGTAAGGCGGGCGAATACCTCCACATTGTGTTCGGCAAGAGCTGCGTGCGTCAAATTCGCCGAACCAAAGTACCAGCTAACATCGCCGCGATGTTCCACGGCGATGATCTTCGCATGCAGCCCGGACGGTCGTCTTGCTTCCTCGGCACTCTCGCCGGATGCGGGCTCCTCGGACAAGACCAGCACTTCAGACCACTCATCTAGAGCGGCCGGTTCGATCAGATCAAGCTCTTCCGGCCGGGAAATCAAGGTGCGGTCCATGCCCTCGCGTCCCAAAGCGGCGACCATCTTCGTCCCATAGGCATTCGCGAACGGCGCAACTGCGAGTAGCCGTGTCGCACCACCGTTTGGCGGCCACGTTCCTGCGGGCCGCGATTGGATGCCGAAACTATGGAACTCAAGGGGTGAATCGAAGCCGTCGGGGGCCGGATACGCTGTTCGCCTCGCCTGTTCTGCCAACTCGGCTACGGCATCAGAGACGCCCTTCGGCAACCGTGCGCCTGCTCTAGAGGCCATGTTCGGCAGGGCAGCGAGCAGCTCGCCGAGTGGCCGGCTCTTTGCCACCCGTCGTCCGCCAGCTGGTGCCTCGGATGTCAACGCGATGTCCCAAGAGCGATCGAAAGTGAGGTTCCGCGATAGGATCGCCAGCCTAAGCAACTCCCGCCCGTCCTCCTCTTCCGGCACGAACCGCGCCAGCCACACCTTGGGATGGAACACCCCTCCGTTGGGCGCTCGCACCGGATGAACGCTAGACTCCAGCGTAGAGACCAACTCTCGGCCTTGGTCCGGGATTGATATGCCAGTCGCGTCGACAAAGACATGTATGCGGTCGCCTGCTTCCTGCAAGGCGGCAATGAGCCGCAACGGATCTGCCATCAGTTCCTCGACACTGCTGTCAGACTGAGAAAGCACGGCTAGGGGAAGGGCGAGCAGCGCCTCGAGGTCCAGCGTGTAGGTCGTCAATACGGCTAAGTCCAGCCGGTGTTGGCTGGGCGGACGAAGGAGGTCCATCGCCACTGCACGAACGTCAGGCGAGAGCATCAGACCAGACTCTCGTGCAGATCCAATAGCATTTGACGGGCTTGGGGCCAGTTGAACTGCATCCGTCCGACGCCCGAACGTCCCCGCCAGTGCAAGAGCCGTTTGGCATTTTTCAACCTCGCCCTTCCTCTCTTGAGGCCGTACTCTCGGTCTGCTATCAATTTCCGAAGTTCGACGTCGTCCTTGGCGGTCTCCGGGCCGATCGTCGCCAACCGCGTTGTCCAAGCGCTGAGGAAACGTCGCTGCCCTGTAGGGTACCGGTGCGCACGGCGAGCGAGCCATGCAGATAGCTCGTTGCCGTCAAAGTGCTCCTGCTGCGCCTCCTTCTCGGCCCACTGTCCCCACTGCTCGGCGTAACCCTCCGCCCAACGTTGCGATTCCTCACTGTCTTTGTCGCATTCCCGCCTCTTCTCCGCCAGCATCAAGTTGTAGAGTAGCGGGATGCCTTCCACATGGTGGGAGAAGCGACACGCGAGTCTGACGGTCTCGTGCAAGTTGCCCGTCGCGCCAACCGCATCCGGCTCGTCCCAAAGGCTCTCCGACCAATCCCGACGCGGGGTGGCCGAGAGCTTGGCCAGCAAAGTTCCTTGACAACTGGCCTGTATACGGGCTTGCAGGAACTCGGCTTCGTCATGCGTGAGCGCAAAGCCGGCTTCCTTTGGAAAGCCATCCGGTCTCGGAGGCAGTTGCGGGTGCCAGTTGGGCTGTCCACGCGACACCACGCCAGGATCGTCCGCCTGTTCATGCCGCGTGTCGCTGAGCCGCGCAAAGTGAGTGTGATACCAGCTCTGTACCCTGTCGTGCGTGAATACACCCCAACGTATGCAGCACCGCCAATAGACGGAGCTCGGGAGCCGCTGCAGATCGTTGCGGGCATTGATGCCGATGACGCCCCAATCTCGTTCGTCGTCGGATTCTGCCAAGGCGTCAATCAGCGCTACTTCTGCCCGACGGGCTGCCTTCGCAACGCCGTCACTGCGAGTTCGCTTGGCCTCAAGTTGCTGATACATCCAGGGTACGAACAGCATGTACCTCAGCCGGGTCTGAATCGACGTGATTCCGGGGAAGAGCTCGCCGGCGAAGGCATCGCGGAGCGTGCCCAACCCCAGTTCGTCGACAGTGCCTTCCTTGAACGAGGCCAGCACACGCCGCATCTGTTCTCGGTCTGTGCCGGTGAGATCAAGCCATGTGAGCGTCGGTTCCACTGTTCTTGTCCGGCATGATGCAGGAGCTGGCTAGCGCAGTGAAGGCGGGAATGGCACCCTTGGGACATCATGCCCACGCCGCCCACGGCTTGTTTCCCTTGCGCCTTGATCTGCCTCCTCCGTATTCGACAAGCCTGCCACAGTTGAGCCGCTAAGTCGAGGACGGTTTGACGGACGAGTACTGGTGGTGGGTGGGCATCTGTGGGTGGAGGCCACCTGGGAAGTGCTGGTGGGCTGCATCATGGCTTGGGGCCTGATGAAGACCCTGGGCGTGCGGCGCAGGATCGTCACCCACCTGGCTGTACATCGAGGTGGCGCTGATGTTCGGCTCCGGCATCCTCGGCCTCGGCCACCAGTACTTTTGGATCGGCATACGCCGCCGGAATCCG
The DNA here is from genome assembly GCA_965199875.1 of Candidatus Azotimanducaceae bacterium. Classification (GTDB taxonomy): domain Bacteria; phylum Pseudomonadota; class Gammaproteobacteria; order Pseudomonadales; family Azotimanducaceae; genus VXYL01. Next base: position 3,994,664 of record OZ241346.1, read on the forward strand.
GTGCCTTGCGGAGGGAATCGCTTGCGGCTGCCCAGAAGTCCTCGTAGAGGTCGTCAGGCTCGCCGCTCGACCCTGGCGCCTGTCGTGTGTGTTGACATCCCCGCCATCCGACGGACAATCAAAACTCAACGCGGCTCGCCCCCCTTACCACGAGGAACCTGCTTGGACGATCCGATTCTCGCGCCGTGCCTTTGGCTGAACGGACAGGCCGAAGAGGCTGCGGCGTTCTACGTCGAGACCTTCGGCGATGGCCGCCTCCTCGCCGACGCCCGATTTCCGCGCTCGGTCGACAATCCGGCCGGGCTGCCGCCCGGCAGCGTGATGAGCGTGGATTTCGAGGTGCTTGGACAGCGCTTCACGGCACTGAACGGCGGGCCGCGGTTCGTCGTCAATCCGAGCATCTCGTTCTTCGTCCGCGTGGACTCCTCCGCCCAAGTGGAACGCTTGTTCGCCGCATTGTCGAGCGGCGGCGAGACGCTGATGCCGCTCGGCGCATACCCTTGGAGCGCTTGCTTCGGGTGGGCGGCGGACCGCTTCGGCGTCTCCTGGCAGGTGATGGCCGCTGGCGAGTCGGAACCGGCCATCGCGCCGGCGTTGATGTTCTGCGGCGAGCAGTTCGGCGCCGCCACGGCGGCGATGGAGCGTCTTTGCGGCGTGTTCCCGAACTCGCATGTGGTCGAGGTGGAACGATTCGCGGCGGGCGAAGAAGGCGCGGGCGCCGTCAAGCACGCCCGCTTCGTCCTTTCCGGCCACGGCTTCGCCGTGATGGACAGTCCGCTCGACCACGGCTTCGGCTTCAACGAGGCCGTGTCGCTGCAAGTCCTCTGCACGGGACAGGCGGAAGTGGATCGCTACTGGGCCGAACTCTCCCAAGGCGGCGAACCCGGCCAATGCGGCTGGCTGAAGGATCGTTTCGGCGTCAGTTGGCAGGTCGTTCCGGCAAGATGGCTGCAATGGCTCGGAAGCGATGCCGACGACGCCGCGCGCGAGCGGGTCTTCAAGGCCATTCTGGAGATGTCGAAGCTCGACGTCGGCGCGCTCGAGAGGGCGTTCGCCGGCGCGTGAGCTCGATGGCGACGCGCCGTGTGTCCGTCGAACATGGCGCAGCAACCGGCAGTGGCTGCTAGGATCCGCGCCGTTACGCTGTTGCGTCGCGCTCGGCGACAAACGGCCGTGCGCGACACGGCACCAAGCCTCCGTGTTGTTGGCAGCATCCGCCTCCATCGAATCTACGAGCGTGGCGGCAAGCATGTGGCGTCGAGGGTGTCACCGAAAACTTCCCAACGCTGTGGGAAGCCTTTCGTCATGTCGCCCCCCTGTCGCAGTTCGACCACCACCCTTGGACGAGGTTGCTGCAACGACGGAAGCGGCCTTCAGCAGTTGGCCGGACGACGCCGATGCGCCGCCCGGCCACGGGCTTCAGCTCTTGCGGTCGCCGCCCGGCGGGGCGTTGTCGCGGTCGGGGCCGGAGGGTTCGCCCGTCTTGCTCGGCCAACCGCCGCCTTGCCCGCCCTTGTCTTGGCCACCGCCGCTCTTGCCGCCTTGGCCGTCACGGCCGCCCTTGCCGTCGCTGGACTTCGACATGATTGTTCCTCTTGCTGTGGATTGGAGGCTGAACCCTAATGGGTGCTCCCTGAACCGTGCCTGAACGCGAGGTGATACGGCTTGGAAGAGCGGCTACTTCATGCCCTAGCAAGGGATAGTCGGCATTCGCAGTTTCAAGGTGCTCAGCGATAGTCGGCGATCAAGTCCAGGAACTTGAGCACGATCTGGCCGATGAGCACGTCGTCCGTTCAGGCCTTGCCGGTGATGGGTTGTGCCGCCGCCGCTATGTCCGTTTGGGCGAAGTCGCTTCCCTTGAACAGCAGCGGCTCGTTCTCCGCTCTTGCGAGCGCGTACGCGAAACAATCCCCGAAGTTCAGTGCTGCCGGATGATTGCCCTTGCCGTAGCGGCGCCAAGCCTCTCGTGCGACTTCGAGTTGATCCGTCGAGATGGGTGCCGCCGCGATTTCGGCCGCTGCCAGGAATTCGTCCAGCGCATCGCCCGCCTGCCGCCCGCCACGGCCTTCCACCACCAAGGCGGCTTCCAACACGTTCGCTGCCGACATGCGACAGGACGAGGCGGCGATCAGCGCCTCGAACCGCGGCGCCTCGGCCTCGCGGAAGAGCACCGCCAGCAACGCGGACGTGTCCACGATCACTTGGGCAGCCCCCGCTCGTCATAGAGCATGGCGCCGTGTTGCCCCGAATCCCCGGGGCCCACCAGCGCAGCGCACCGTTCGGCACTGCGGCGCATGGCGCGCAGGCGAGCCCCGACGCCGTGGCGCTTCGACTCGCGTTCCAAACGTTCGCGCAGCGCCAGCGTGATCGCGCCAGTCTTGGTTGTGCCCGTGAGCCTCGCCAGCTCGCTGGCCAAGCGGCACGTCTCCTCGTTCTTGATGTTGAGCCCCATGCCGACCACCTAGGGTAGAAAGTGAAACGCACTATACCAAGCCACTGGCTTGGTGGGTTCCAGTAGCGCGAAGCCATGTACTGGCGGATGGCGTTGGGTATTGATGGCGGCTGGGCCTGTTGCTGATGGGACTTCCCTCGCCATCGGGTACGCGAAACGCGGCCGGTGTGCCGGTTGACGCGGATTCGGGCCGCACTGGTGGTGTCTGTGGGGGAAGCCACTTGGGGCAGTGCTGGTGGGCTGCACGGCAGCCTCGGTCTGCTGGGCATGTGAGCGCTCGAACGCTTGTTGTGGCTTGGCAGGAGTGGAGCTTTGGTGTAGCGTGCTCACTGTTGCTCCACGACTGGAGGCGGCGCCAGATGCCATTCCAACAAGCAGCCTTGGACTACTTCGCTGTTCGCGGGCTTGCCCCGACGGCGCCTGAAGCTCTGAACGCCGCGCTCCGGCAGGTGCTGGATGCGATGCCAACGATGCTCTACGGCGATCAGCCCGGGGAGTTGACGGAAGCTGAGCGCGAGGTGCTCATCGACGGCGGTGTGCGCTTGGATGCGAAGCCAGCGGGCGATCCACTGGCGGCAACAACCGTGCAGTTTGCGGCGCTCATCAGCACCAGCCTCACCACGAAGGAGGCGGCCAAGCGATTGGGCATCCCGGAGAGCCGAATCCGGCAGATGATCGCCCGGCGCACCCTGTACAGCGTCCTGCTCGACAGCCGCCGGCGCATCCCCGCCTTTCAGTTCGCCCCGAATGGCCGCCTGGTGCCGAACATCGCCAAGGTCAATGCCGCTCTGCCTGAAGACCTGCATCCCGTCGAGGTGCATGCTTGGTACACGCAGCCGCATGTAGACCTCTTCCTTGGCGACGATGTGGACGCCCGCGTCAGCCCCTTGGATTGGCTGCGCAGCGGCGGGGAAGTGAACAGGCTGGCGCAGCTCGCCCGGCGGCTCTAGCCGGCAGTGGCGAAGCTGCCGCGAACGCCGGACCTGGCGCGGCTGCGCGACACGGCGCCAAGCTTCCACGTTGTCGGCGGCATCCGCCTCCATCGAATCTACGAGCGCGGCGGCGCCTTCCCGACGCTATACATCGGTCGGTGCTCCCGCTGGTGTCAGAGTCTCGCCTCTCCCAACGATTGGATGAAGTGGATGCCGGGCACCACATGCCGGCGCAACCGCTGGTCGTTGGTGATGAACATGTCCACGCCGGCGGCGGACGCGCAGGCGAGTTGGATGGCGTCGGCGGGATGGATGGAGGGGTTTTGGCGGACGGTGGCGAACGCGGCCGATGCCGCCTGGTCGAAGGGCAGGACGGCGGCGCTGGCGGTGATGGTGCGTTCGTAGTGGCGCATTAGTTCGCGGTCTCCCGCCTGCAGGGGCTTGACGAGGATTTCGCTCAGCGTCAGCGCCGAGGTGAGCAGCTGGTCTTGGCGCTCGATCATCCGTTGGCGCAGCGCAACGACCTGTTCGGTTCGCTCGCCTTTGTCTTCCAACAGGTAGACGAAGAGGTTGGTGTCCCAGAAGATGCGGCTCACTGCCAACTCTTCCGTTGTCGACGCACGTAGTCGTCGGCGTCCTCGTCCGCCCAGAGTTCGCGGCCTCGGCCACGCAGCGCCAGAATGGGATCGGCGGCCGTGTCCGACGCTCCCGCGGCGTACACGTTCTCGTACCAGTCGAGCAGCTGGACGTCGGCGGCGGGGATGTCGCCGCGTTTCGGCACGGCCTTGCCCGAAGACCGGAGCGGGTGGCAGGGGTCGCTTGGCCGGTAGAGGCGCCGCCGGCCGCTGGCGGTCTCGAACAACATGCGGTAGCGCCCAGGATTGGGGGGGCGGTTGGCGACGCAGTGCAGATAGACGTGGATCTTGACGCCTGCGCGCAACGGCAGCCCGTTCAAACGAGCCGCCTCCGCCTGCGCCATGATCTCCGCGATGGCGAAGTCCGGCGCATCGGGGCGGCTGCGGTGCAGGGAAGCCGTGGCCAGCCAGACCTCATCGGCGACGCGAATCTCTTGCTTTGAAGGCACGGCCAACCCTACGCCGAAGTCAGCCTACCTATAGTACGACGAAATCCTAGCCAACCAAGCCGAGTGCCACCGGCGCGAGTTGCCGGGTGGTCGCCCGGCAGCATCATCGCCTTCGCACCACGGGGCACGTCCTGGCGACCCCTCGACGGGACTTCGTCGCTCGGCGCGCCAAGACGGCGATCGCCGGATGAAGAGTCATCAGGGCGTCCAAGCGACGGCGGCTTGATGCGTCCGACGCGACCCAGTTCGCCCTCTCCCACTCGAAGCTCGACCATGAGTCACGCCTCCGGCGTCTCCGGTGTTCCCAAACGACGAGCCGACGCGCACCGCGCCAGACCTTCAGACCCTCGTGTTCCCAGTCCGGGTGGAGCACATCCCCCGATCCGCTGGCGAAGATGGACGCGGCACCTTGCTGCAGGCAGGCCTCGACATCATCCCCGTTCAACTCCAGACGGCGCAGCAGGCCGATCAAGACGCAGCGCGGCAGCGTCACATCGTCATTGCCCTTGCCCAGGAACTCGTTGATCTTGCCGGTCTCCAGGTCGACCTCGAACATCGCGACAGGGTCGTCGCCCCGCAGCATCAAGTAGAAGTCCGACTCGCGCTCTCGCAGCCTGTCGTGCAGGCCGTAGCCGTTGTTCTTGGCGCAGTTGCCGAACCGATGGCCCGCCCCGGCAAGTCGCTCCACCGTGTGCAGCCGCTCGACGGAAAAGCCCTGCGGCAACTCTTCGCGCAGAGGATCGCAGCCCTCGACGGGCTGGCGGGCCCTGCGCACGCGTCCGGCCTTGTTGACGCGGCCCCGCAGTGCGCTGGCCCGGTTCATCAGCGCCTCGAACGGCACTTGGCCGTGGCAGGCCGTCCTGACCAGCGCCTTCGCTTCCTGCCGGACGTTGAGATCCAAGTCTTCGCGGTGCTGCCAGGCGGTGGCGTGAATCAGTTGCCGCAGCGCCCGTTCCCCATCGCGCAGCGGCTGCGACTTGCGCCCCCGCCCATCGCGCCGCGAAGGGTGCGCGAAGTACTCGTCGATCAGCTTCAAGAGGCGGCGCTCTAGCCGGCGCCGCGCCCGGAGGCTGGGCGTCGCGCTTCGTGCGAGCTGCTCGATGAGCTTGTTGAGTTCCACGATTCTGGCCATTTCTGTATCCTAGCGTTATGGATTACCTAGAGTACAACGAATATGAAAAGATAGCAAGAAGAAATCAGACTTCCGAGAGCCTGTCGTTGGGGGGCTGTGTGGTTTTCTGCGCACGTCAACAGCGACAGCGGCTTGTCTGGCCCAGCAGAATCGCGGCGTTCCGCGACGGCGAGCGCACGGACGTCTCCATGCAGCCCTCGTCGCCGACTTGACGGACCGGAACATCGTGGATCTGGCGTACTACGCGGCACTGTCGCCTTGCCCGAGAAGTCGATCCAATCCAGCATGAGCCTGAACGGCGGACGGTCCTGTGGGCTTGCAGCGAGAGACGCCGCCCCGCGCCTCTGTGCATCGATGATACGCTGGCGCTTGCAGCGATTCAGTTCGCAAGGGCGGCGTGACGCTGCGGAGCTGATCCAGCCCAATCCAAGGTGTTCCGGGAACGCATCGGGAGAGCGAGGAGGCATGGCCGAAACCAACCACGTGCAGTTGTTCTTCACCGACGTCGGCGCTTGGACTCCCGGCGCCCTTGGCGGCGGCGCTCCCACACGCTCAACTTCCACCGTCTGCTGCAGCACGGCATCACACATTCAACCGCTGCGCCGGCCGGGCGTTGAACAATGACGATTAGCGCCGGCGTCGGCATTGCCAGCTTTCCCTTCGACGACGCGCGGGGCTTCTGGCGCTGGGTGGACCTCTGCGAGAGTGGTGGCGTCGATTCCATCTGGCAGTCGGATCGGCTGATTTCGGCGGCCGACAACCTGGAGTGCATGAGCGTGATGGCGGCCCTCGCCGGCGCCACGAGGCGGCTCAAGTTCGGCATGAACGTGGCCAGCCTGGGGCTGCGCGATCCGGTGCTGGCCGCCAAGCAGTGCGCCACCATCGACGTGCTTTCGGAAGGCCGTCTGCTGCCGGCGTTCGGTCTTGGCAGCACGCGCTCCAGAGACTACGCGGCGACCGGCACGGCGACGCTGCGCCGCGGCCGGCGCATGGACGAGGGTCTGCAAGTGCTCACGCGGCTGTGGAGCGAAGACTCGGTGACCATGGCGGGCGAGTTCTTTCGTCTCGACGCCGCGGTCATTGCGCCGAAACCGGTGCAGAGGCCGATGCCGCTGTGGATAGGCGGTTCGTCGGCCAAGGCCGTCGAGCGAACGGCGCGCTGGGGAACGGGCTGGCAGGCGGGGATCGAGTCGGCGCACCAGGTGGGCCCGGTGGTCGCTGCCATCAAGGCCAAGACGGCGGCGTTCGGGCGCAGCATCGACGAGGACCACTTCGGCGCCGGCTTCAGCTTCCGCTTCGGCAGCGCCGACGAAGACATCGTCAGACGCCACAACGAAGGGCTGACGCGCCTGCTCGGGCGGTCGCCTGATGCCTACACCGCGGTTGGCGGCAGCGCCGAGATCATGGCCCTGCTGAACCGCTTTCGCGCCGCCGGCATCCACAAGTTCATTCTGCGTCCCATCGCATCCGGCACGGACGAGATGCTGGCCCAGACCAGGCTCCTGATCGACAAGGTGCTGCCGGAGGTAGCGGCGCTGAACTGACCGCCCTCAATCGCCGCCGAGGCCCCAGTGCCTCTGCCAACGGTACAGGGCGCCCATGTTCCACATCGTGCGGGTGCGGACGAGGGACGGATCTTCGGCCAGGAACGCCGCCACCCGCGGCGTCTGGCCCCACTGGCAGGCGAACATGAAGCGTTCGCGGCGAACGGAGCTGGCCGGTCGCCACACCCGCGCCGGATCGACCTGGCGCGAGGGCGGTACCGCTGCGGCGCGTTTCTCGAAGTCGAAGACGTTCATCGGATCGGCCAGTTCGAGCTGCTCGGCGGCCCAGCCGAGCCCGGCTGCGCTCCGTGCTCGAGAAAAGCACCGACCATCGCCGTCCGGCGCCACCAGACGGCGTGTTGCAGCAGCGACGAATCCGGCCAGTCCGGCAGCGAGCGAGTGGCCCAGCCGAGCTCGGGATGCCGCGCCAACAGGCCGTTCAGCGTGTCGAGGTCGTCTGCGACGGTGGCCTCGAAGGCCTGGTCGGAGTGTCGCGCCGCGCTGCTCACAACTACGTTCGGTACTCCGCGTTGATGCGCACGTAGTCGTAGGAGAAGTCCGAGGTCCAGACGGTTTCGACGGCGCTGCCGCGGCCGAGCAGCACGCGCACGGCGAACTCGTCCTTCGCCATCACTTCGGCGCCGGCGCCCTCGGTGTAGCTGTCCACCACCAGGCCGCCCTTGGCAACGCACACGTCGTCCAGGTACAGGCTAACGGTGTCGGGCTGCAGAGCGTGGACGCCGGCGCGGCCGATGGCCATGCAGAAGCGGCCCCAGTTCGGGTCTCCAGCAAACAGCGCGGTCTTCACCAGCGGCGAGTTGGCGATGGCGTAGGCGACCTTCCGGCACTCCTCGGCGCTGCCGCCCTCTTCGACGCGCACGGTGACGAATTTGGTGGCGCCTTCGCCGTCTCTGGCGATGCGCTGCGCCAGTTCCACCGCCAGCGGCGTCAGCGCGTGCAGCAGCTGTTCGTAGGCTTGCGAAGCGGGTTCGGCGACGTCGTTTCCGGCCCGCCCGGTCGCCATGACCACGAAGGCGTCGTTGGTAGAGGTATCGCCGTCGATGGTCACTCGGTTGAGGCTGCGTTCGGCCAGGTCCAGTGCCAGTTGCCTGGCGGCAGCCGGCGACACGGCGGCATCGGTGCCTAGAAACGCCAGCATGGTGGCCATGTCCGGGCGGATCATCCCAGAGCCTTTCACCATGCCGGTGGCGCGAATGGGCGTATCGCCCAAGCGAGCGTCGAGAGACATCGCTTTCGGTGCCGTGTCGGTGGTCATGATGGCGTGGGCGGCGTCCTCCCAGCCATCCGGACGAGCGGCGGCAAGGGCGGCGTCGATGCCGGCGCGCATGGCGTCCATGTTCAGAAACTCGCCGATGACGCCGGTGGAGAACGGCAAGACGGTGCTTTCCTCCAGGCCGGCCTTGGCGGCAAGGTGGGCGCAGCTAGCGCGGGCGTCGGCCAGCCCCCGTTGGCCGGTGGCCGCGTTGGCGTTGCCGCTGTTCACCACCAGCGCCCGTGCCGAAGCGACGCGCTGCCGGGCGACCACTACCGGCGCCGCTTGAAAGGCGTTGCGGGTGAACACGGCGCCGCAGACGGCGCCGGGGGCCAGCAGCGCAACTGCCAGATCCAGCCGGTCCCGGTACTTCACGCCCGCCGCAGTCGCGCCGATGTCGATGCCGTCGATGGGCGAAAGCTCGCCGACCGACGGCAGATTTACCGCCACGGCTGGCTGCCAGACGTTGTTGGCCCGGGCATCCTGCCGCTCGTCAGCCGTTCGCGGCCTTGGCGTCGATGCGGCCGCAGCAGTGCTTGTACTTTCTGCCGGAGCCGCACGGGCACGGCTCGTTGCGCCCGACCTTGCGCTCGCCGCGCACGAAGGTTTCCACCTTGGCGGCACGGCGGCGATCGCCGCTGGCGGCGGCTTCTTCTTCCGCGTGGCTGTAGTTCATGCGTCGAGACGCCGCCTGGCGGCGCTGCCGTTCGGCTTTCTCGATGTCCGACTCGCTCTGCAGCTGGATGCGCGACAGGTAGCGGATGACGTCGCGCCCGATGTTGCCTTGCAGTTCCTGGAACAGCGCGAAGGATTCCCGCTTGTACTCCTGCTTCGGCTGCTTCTGCGCGTAGGCGCGCAGATGAATGCCCTGGCGCAGGTGGTCCATGATGCCCAGGTGTTCCTTCCAGCGCTGGTCGAGCACTTGCAGCATGAGCTGCTTCTCGACCTGCCGCATGTCGACACCGGCTTCGGCCCAGTGCGCCTTCTTGCCCTGGTAGTCCTCGTCGATGGCGGCGACGATGCGCTCGCGCAGCGTGTCCTCGACGAGTTCGTCGTCTTCGTCGAGCCACTGCTGCACCGGCAGACTGGCGTTGAACTCGGTCGCCAACGCCTGTTGCAGGCCGTCGACATCCCACTGATCCTCGATGCTCTGGGGCGGGATGTACTCGGTGACGAGATCGTTGACCACTTCGCCGCGCATTTCGTCGATGGCCTCGGAGATGTCCTCGGCGACCATCAGTTCGTTGCGCTGCTGATAGACGTAGTGGCGCTGGTCGTTGGCCACGTCGTCGAACTCGAGGAGGTTCTTGCGGGCGTCGAAGTTCTGCCCCTCCACCCGCCGCTGGGCCTTCTCGATGGAGCGGTTGACCATGCCGTGCTCGATGGCCTCGCCTTTCTCGAGGCCGAGCGACTTCATGAAGTTGCGCACCCGTTCGGGGGTGAAGATGCGCATCAGGTTGTCTTCCATGGAGAGGAAGAAGCGCGACGATCCCGGATCGCCCTGGCGCCCGGCGCGCCCTCTCAGCTGGTTGTCGATGCGGCGGGATTCGTGTCGCTCGGTGCCGACGATGTGCAGGCCGCCGGCTTTGATGACCGCTTCGTGCCTGCCGGCCCAGGCGGACTTGACGGCGGCCACCTTGTCGGCAGCGGGATCGTCGCCGAGGGTGGCGACTTCCGCCTCCCAGTTGCCGCCGAGAACGATGTCGGTGCCGCGCCCGGCCATGTTGGTGGCGATGGTGACGGTGCCCGGCCGTCCGGCCTGGGCGACGACTTCGGCCTCGCGTTCGTGCTGCTTGGCGTTGAGCACGCTGTGCTTGACCTTGCGTCGGTTCAGTTCCGCGGACAGGCGCTCGGAGGACTCGATGGAGGCGGTGCCCACCAGCACCGGCTGCCCCGCTTCGGTGGCGGTTTGGATCTCCTCCACCACGGCGTCGTACTTTTCGTCCTCGGTCATGTACACGAGGTCGTTGCGGTCGTCGCGGATCATCGGCTTGTGGGTGGGCACGACGACCACTTCCAGCCCGTAGATCTGCTTGAACTCCATCGCCTCGGTATCGGCGGTTCCGGTCATTCCGGCGAGCTTGTCGTACAGGCGGAAGTAGTTCTGCAGGGTGGTGGAAGCCAGCGTCTGGGTTTCGTTGCGGATGGGCACGCGCTCCTTGGCCTCGATGGCCTGATGGATGCCGTCGGACCAGCGGCGTCCGGACATGGCGCGCCCGGTGTGCTCGTCGACGATGACGATTTCGCCGTCCTGCACCATGTAGTGGACGTCGCGCTGAAACAGGAAGTGCGCCTTGAGGGCGGCGTGGACGTGGTGCAGCAGCCCCAGATTCACCGCCGCGTAGAGGCTGTCGTTGGCGCCCAGAATGCCCAGGCGGCGCAGTTCGTTCTCGACCAGCTCGTGGCCGCGTTCGGTGAGTTCCACCTGGCGGTTCTTCTCGTCGACGAAGAAGTCGCCGGTTTCCTCGGGCTCCGGTTCGTTGCCGGCCAGCACCGCCGGCAGGCCGGTTTCGATCTTCTCCTGGCGAACCATCTTCGGCGCCAGCTGGTCGATCTTGACGTAGAGGTCGGTGCTCTCGTCGGCCGGGCCGGAGATGATCAGCGGCGTGCGCGCCTCGTCGATGAGGATCGAATCCACCTCGTCGACGATGGCGTAGTCCAGCGAACGCTGCACCCGCTCCTCGGGCGTGAACGCCATGTTGTCGCGCAGATAGTCGAAGCCGAACTCGTTGTTGGTTCCGTAGGTGATGTCGGCCTGGTAGGCGGCGCACTTGCTGGCCCGGTCCTGATTCGACTGCACGACGCCGACGGTCATGCCGAGGGCGCGGTAGATGGGCGCCATCCACGCCGCGTCGCGCCGCGCCAGATAGTCGTTGACGGTGACGACGTGGACGGCACCGCCAGCAAGAGCGTTGAGGTAGACCGACAGCGTCGCCGCGAGGGTCTTGCCTTCGCCGGTGCGCATCTCGGCGATCTTGCCCTCGTGCAGCGCCATGCCGCCGATCAGCTGGATGTCGTAAGGGCGTTCCCCGCGGCAGCGGCGGGAGGCCTCGCGCACCGCGGCGAACGCCTCGGGCAGCAGCGAGTCGAGCGCTGCGCCGGCGGCAAGGCGCTCCTTGAGCGCCGGCGTCGTTGCCGCCAGCTGATCGTCGGAAAGCGCCTGCATGTCCGGCTCGAGGCCGTTGATGCGTTCCACCGCACGGCGCATGCGCTTGATCTCGCGGGCGTTGCGAGTGCCGAAGGCTTTGCGAACGAGGTTTGCTAGCATGTTGAACGCGCTGTGCGTGCCGAAGTGCCTGGCGGCGATTCTACTCCGCCTGCGCCTTGATTCGCACGGCTTGCAGCCCGTCTTGGCGGTAGGCGTTCATTGCGGACATTGCGGATAGACTGCGCGCTGGTGGACTCGAACAGTCGATGGCCGATGACCAGCCGCAAGGTGGACGACATACTTGCCGAACGGCAGTGGCCGCGCAACGCCTTGGAGCGTCTCGTCAAGCACGAGTCCGCGCGCGGCGCCTGGACCGAGCAGCTGCGCGCCGTTCTGCCGGCGGATCTGGCCCCGCACTGCCGAGTGGCGGACGTCCAGCGCGGACGATTGACCATCCACGTTGCCAACGCATCTTGGGCCACTCGGCTACGCTTGGCCATGCCGACCGTGCAACCGGCGCTGCGTTCGCTGATGGACTTCGCCGGCGTGGAAGAGATCCGCATTCGCACGATGCGTGAGGCGGACGGCAGCCGATAGCGCCGGCCCCGGCCGCAGCACGGCCAATCGGCTGCACGGCGCGTATAATCGCCGCCGCCTGATCCTTGGAGAACCATCTCTTGCAGCACCACACCAAGGCCAAACTGCTCGCCAGCGTCGCGGCTGCGCTGGCCGCCGCCGTCGCTCTGGCGCAGGCCGTCCCGGCGGGGACGGTCGCCGACATCCGCGAACGCACCATGCCCTTCGGCAAGCTCTGCATGCAGGGCGAACCGTGTGCCAGCGACGCTCCGGCGCCGGTGGTGGCGGCCGCCATGAGCGGCAGCGACGTCTACGACAGGTTCTGCCACACCTGCCACGCCACCGGCCTCAACGAGGCGCCGAAGACGGGCGACGCCGAAGCATGGGCGCCGCGCCTGGCCAAGGGCATGGAGGCCATGCTGCAAACCACCAAGACCGGCCTCAATCTCATGCCGGTGATGGGCTTGTGCATGTCGTGCAGCGACGCGGAACTGCAAGCCGCCATCGACTACATGACCGCGCCGCCGGAGGCGGAATAGCCTGCCGAAAGCGCCGGCAGCCGCATGTTCCCGGCACCTCACAGCGCGTGTCCCCAAGGGTGGCGGCGATAGCCTAGCGCTTCCGCCACGTGCGCCGTGCCGATGGCCTCTGCGGTGGCGAGGTCGGCGATGGTGCGCGCTACCTTGCGCAGCCGATGCACGGCCCGGGCCGACAGGCCGAACCGCTTGGCGGCGCGTCGCAGCAGATTGACGGCGGCGGCTTCCATGCGGCAGTGAGCGTCCACTTCCGCGGCGTTCAAGGCCGCATTGGCCTTGCCGGCGCGCTGCTGCTGAAGCTGCCGGGCAGCGGCGATGGCGGTGCGCAGCGCGTCGTCGTCGTTGAGCGTGGTTTCCGTGGCCCATAGGTCGTGGTCGGGAACGGGGCCCACTTCGACGCAGATGTCGATGCGGTCGATCAGCGGCCCGGACAGGCGGCTGTTGTACTGCCGCACCTGTTGCGGCGTGCAGCGGCAGTTCGCTTCGTCGCAGACGTAGCCCGCCGGGCAGGGATTCATCGCGGCGACGAGCTGAAAGCAGGCGGGAAAGCGCACCGTCTGATGGATGCGCGCAACGGCGATGGCGTCTTCCTCGAGCGGTTCGCGCAGGGCTTCAAGCACGTCGCGCTGGAACTCCGGCAGTTCGTCCAGGAACAGCACGCCGTGGTGTGCCATGGTGACTTCGCCAGGAACGATCGGATTGCCGCCGCCGACGATGGCTGCGGTGGACGCCGTGTGGTGCGGATCGCAGAACGGCCGCACGCCGAAGGGAGGCGTCCGGCGCGAGGCCACCGAGTGGATGTTCGCCACCTCGATGGCCTCGGCGTTGCTGAGCGGCGGCAGCAGTCCGGCAAGGCGGCGCGCCAGCATGGTCTTGCCGGTGCCCGGAGGGCCGGTCATCAACAGGTGGTGGGCGCCGGCCGCGGCCACCACCAGAGCGCGTTTCGCGTGCGCTTGGCCGCGCACGTCGTTCAGCGAATGCGGCGACGGCGGCCGCCCCTTGGGCGCGGACGGCGCCGGCGCCGGTTCGGGCAGCTGCTCGGCTTGCAGCAGCCGCACTACGTCGAGCAGCGTCGCTGCCGGATGCACGGCGACGTTGGAGAGCGGCGCCAGCTCGGCATGGTGAACCGCTGGCACCACCAGCCGAGCCGAGGCGCCGGCCAGTTTCGCGGCGGCGCAGAAGGCGCCGCGCACGGCGCGAAGGTGGCCGTAGAGCGACAGTTCGCCCAGGAACTCCAGCTGGCTCAAGTGACGGCTGTCCACCTGCTCGCTGGCCGTCAGTATGGCAATGGCGATGGCGAGGTCGTAGCGGCCGCCGTGCTTGGCGAGGTCCGCCGGCGCCAGATTGACGACGACCCGGCCCTGCGGGAACTTCAGGCCGGCGTTCTTGATGGCGCTGCGAACACGGTCCCGGGCCTCGCGCACGGCCTTCTGCGCCATGCCGACCAAGGTGAAGGACGGCGTGCCGGCTTGGAAATGCGCTTCCACCAGAACGCTGGGCGCGTCGATGCCAAGCTGGGCACGGGTTCGCACGGGACGGGACATGCGTCGCAGCCTAGGCGACGAGAAACGCCAGGCGTAGCGACATCCGCCCGTGCCAAGGTAGGACATCGCCCTCCGTTGCAGTGAGCCTGCGCCCATGCAAACACCTGTTGCACTGAATCGGTGCGCCTGCACGCCGTCTTTGCACTAACATTGGTCGCTCTCTGCTGGGAAGGCAGTGCCGTGCGTGCCGAATGCCTAGGCTGCCGGTTTGGCACGGTAAGTGCTTTGCCAGCCGTGCGTCTTGTTCGCTTCCTTCCTCGTGCGAGGCGGGAACAGGACGCGAACGCCAACTTTGAGCCCCTTGGGGGCCGACAAAAGGACTACTGACATGAAGAAGCTTCTGATAGTGCTCGCGGCGAGCACCGCGCTGGCCGCGCCGGCGACCGCGGCGGAGTTCTCGGGCAACGTCACTTTGACTTCCGACTACTCGTTTCGCGGCGAGACCCAGACCGGGCGCGATCCGGCCATTCAAGGCGGGTTCGATCTGTCGTTCGACTCCGGTTTCTCCATCGGAACCTGGGCGTCGAACGTGAATTTCGGCCCCTATCGCGGCGAATCGGAGGGCGGGCCGAGCGACCCCACCTACACGTCGATGGAGTGGGACCTCTACATCGGCTACGACGCCGAGATCAACGACAACGCTAGCTGGAACTTGAGCCTCATCCGCTTCGAGTACCCGAACGAGGGCGCGGCGGACTACATCGAGGTGGCGTTCTCCGTCGCCATTGGCGACCTGACGCTGGGCGCCAACTACTCGCCGGAATACCTCGGCGAGGGCGGCGATACCTTCTTCTATCCCTACGTCGGCTACAGCTTCGGGTTGGGCGAGAACGCTTCGCTGGACGTGCAGGTGGGCCAGGGCGTCGGCGACACCGGCGACCACATGGACTACTCCGTCATGCTCGGCGGGCCGGTGGCGGGGCTGGACTTCGCGATTGGACTGGTGGGCACCAACATCGACGACGGCAGCCCGGGCAACGAACTGCGCCCGGTGATCTCGCTGTCGAAAAGCCTTTGATCTCAAGGCACAATCCTCGTTGCGTCTGATCTTCCACGAGAAGCGCATCGAGGATACGACCTAGGGCATCCGCCGGGCGGCGCAGCCGCGACGGCGGATGCCTACCTTAGGAGGGAACATGAAACTCATCACGGCAATCATCAAACCGTTCAAGCTGGACGACGTTCGGGAATCGCTGTCCGAAATCGGCGTCCAGGGCATGACGGTTACCGAAGTGAAGGGCTTTGGCCGGCAGAAGGGGCACACCGAGTTGTACCGAGGCGCGGAGTACGTTGTCGACTTTCTGCCCAAGGTGAAGGTGGAGGTGGCGATCGACGACGCGCTGCTCGACCAGTGCCTGGAGGCCATCAGCAAGGCGGCGAACACAGGCAAGGTGGGGGACGGCAAGATCTTCGTCTTCTCGCTAGAGGAAGCCGTGCGAATACGAACGGGGGAGACTGGCACCGACGCGGTGTAGGCCGCGTCGCTCAAGGAGAAGAATCGTGGAAGATCTCATCCAAACCAACTACGCGCTAGACACCTTCTACTTTCTGCTGATGGGGGTTCTGGTGATGTTCATGGCGTGCGGCTTCTCCATGCTCGAGGCGGGCATGGTACGCGCCAAGAACACCTCTGAAATCCTCACCAAGAACGTTGCGCTGTACTCCATCGCCTGCATCATGTACCTGCTGATCGGCTACAACATCATGTACATGGACGCCACCGAAGGCGGCTTTCTGCCCAGCTTCGGCTGGCTGATCGGCGCGGAGAACACCGCCGCGCAGATCGTCGCCGGCACCGCCGAAGGCGTGGCCACCGACCACTCCGAACGTTCGGACTACTTCTTCCAGGTGGTGTTCGTGGCCACGGCCATGTCCATCGTTTCGGGCGCGGTGGCGGAGCGCATGAAGCTCTGGGCGTTCCTGATTTTCGCCGTGGTGATGACCGGCGTCATCTACCCGGTGCAGGGCATGTGGACCTGGGGCGGCGGCTGGCTTTCCGCCGCCGGCTACTCGGACTTCGCCGGTTCCGGCATTGTTCACCTGTGCGGCGCGGCGGCGGCCCTGGCGGGCGTGATCCTGCTAGGCCCGCGCAAGGGCAAGTACGGCGCAGGCGGGCAAGTCAACGCCATTCCTGGCTGCAACATGCCGCTGGCGACCCTGGGCATGTTCATCCTCTGGTTCGGCTGGTTCGGCTTCAACGGCGGTTCGGAACTGAAGATCTCCAACGTCGACGAGGCGAACGCCGTGGCGCAGGTGTTCGTCAATACCAACATCGCCGCTTGCGGCGGCCTGGTGGCGGCGCTGATTCTGGCCCGCGCGTGGTTCGGCAAGGCCGACCTGACGATGGCGCTGAACGGCGCCTTGGCGGGGCTGGTGGCGATCACCGCAGACCCGCTATCCGCATCGGCCTTCTGGTCCATGATCATCGGCGCCATCGGCGGCCTGCTGGTGGTCTTCTCCATCGTCCTGCTGGACAAGGTGAAGATCGACGACCCCGTGGGCGCCATCAGCGTTCACGGCACCTGCGGCATCTGGGGCGTGATCGCGGTGGTGTTCAACAATGGCGACGCTACGATCGGCGGCCAGCTGCTGGGCATCGTCGGCATCTTCGCCTGGGTGTTCGTCGCGGCCTTGGTGGTCTGGCTGATCCTCAAGGCGACGATGGGCATTCGCGTCTCCGAAGAGGACGAGATGACCGGCGTCGACCTCGCCGAGACGGGCATCGAAGCCTACCCGGAGTTCCAGCAGGCGTAAGCGCCAAGTGGCAAGCGCCTGACGGCGCTAGACACGCAACGCGAGGGAGGGCACCAGATCGGTGCCCTTTCTTTTTGGCCGCGAGGACCGTTGCGATCGGCAAGGGTGCGGCGGAACGCCTCGACAGCCGTTGACAACGTCGGTGGACAGCGGACAATGGCTGCGGAACCGTGGTTGCTCGGAAGAGCACGGACACGTCCATCCTGGCTCCTATTAATGCCGAACTCGACATCCCTCGACACAGCCTTCAACACGCTGACGGGCCATCGTCCTTTTCGCTGGCAGAGTCGGCTCTTCGACCTCCTAGTGGCTGGCCAGCCGCCGGCGGCTGTGGACGTGCCCACTGGGCTCGGCAAGACCTCGGTGATGGCGTTGTGGCTGATAGCGCTTGTCCAACGTGCGGACCTGCCGCGCAAGCTGGTCTACATCGTCGACCGCCGGGCCGTCGTCGATCAGACCACGCGATTCGCGGCAGACCTGCGTGAGAAACTTCCGTCCGAGCTGGCCGCGGAACTGGGGGTGGGCGACAGAGGGCTGCTTGTCTCCACGCTGCGGGGCGGCAAGGCCGACGATCGCGCTTGGCTGGATGATCCGTCCAAGCCCGCCATTGTTGTCGGCACGGTGGACATGGTGGGTTCTCGGTTGCTGTTCGAGGGCTACGGCGTTTCGCGGGGAATGAGACCGTACGGTGGGTTCTCGGTTGCTGTTCGAGGGCTACGGCGTTTCGCGGGGAATGAGACCGTACCAAGCCGGCTTCATGGGGGCGGACACGCTCTTTGTCCTGGACGAGGCACATTTGTGCCCACCGTTCGAGGCTCTGCTGCGCGACGTTGAAGAACGTCGGGACAACACGTTCGGGCCGGTGGGTAGGCACGCCGATCCCGACGCAGCAACGCCTCCAGTTCGCTTGATGTCGCTCTCCGCGACCGGGCGTTCCGCCTTGGACGGTGGCCGTATGACCTTTCGCTTGGAATCGGCTGATCGAGAAGTCCGCGCCGCTCAAGCCGCTTCAATGAGGCCCCCGCCGAAAGCGGGGGAAAACGCCGGCGTCAGCGCCTACGCCGGCGCGGTGGCCGACGCTTCAATGAGGCCCCCGCCGATAGCGGGGGAAAACAGCTTGCCATAGCTCAGGCCATTAGGCAGTCTGCTACGCTTCAATGAGGCCCCCGCCGAAAGCGGGGGAAAACCCATGCTGCTGCGCCAGGCAACCCGACGTGCGCGGCGCTTCAATGAGGCCCCCGCCGAAAGCGGGGGAAAACGTCTGGGTGGATCTGGAGAGGAGAGTCGCGTGATCGTGCTTCAATGAGGCCCCCGCCGAAAGCGGGGGAAAACATTGGGGTCACGCTTCCACTCATCCGGAATGTCCTTGCTTCAATGAGGCCCCCGCCGAAAGCGGGGGAAAACTAGGAGCGGCGGCGGCCATGTCGCCTGGCGAGTACCTGCTTCAATGAGGCCCCCGCCGAAAGCGGGGGAAAACTGGCATCGGCGAAACCTAACGCCAAGTTTAGTCGCGCTTCAATGAGGCCCCCGCCGAAAGCGGGGGAAAACGGCGCGAAACGCCGCAGCATCGTCCTCACAGTCCCAGCTTCAATGAGGCCCCCGCCGAAAGCGGGGGAAAACGTTCTGCATCGAGGCGGACTGCTAGGCGCAAGGGCTGCTTCAATGAGGCCCCCGCCGAAAGCGGGGGAAAACGCGCCGGCGCTCGGCAGCAAAGTGGGCGTCGTCGGGCTTCAATGAGGCCCCCGCCGAAAGCGGGGGAAAAAAACACTGTCAAGCGACATCAGAAACTGACCCCCTAGCGACACGAAAACTGACCCCCCTTTGCCTTTGCCGACGCGCTTTTCGGTCGGGCCAGTTGGTCGCGGTCTGCCCGACGCCGCCTCATGGTCGCCCAGCCGCCTGAACCGCCGGCGGCGCCGAGACGTTGAGCACGCCGGCGCGGCGCTTCTCGCGCAGCCGGTAGCTCTCGCCGGTGATCGTCAGCACGTGGCTGTGGTGCAGCAGGCGGTCGAGGATGGCGGTGGCCACCACGGCGTCGCCGAACACCTCGCCCCATTCGGCCACGGAACGGTTCGACGTGATCATCATGCTGCCGCGCTCGTAGCGCCGCGACACCAGCTGGAAGAACAGGTGCGCGGCGCGCGGCTCGAACGGCAGGTAGCCGAGTTCGTCGACGATGAGCAGCTTCGGCTTGGCGTAGAAGACGAGGCGTTCGTCCAGCCGGCCCTCGGCGTTGGCCTTGACCAGCGACGCCATCACCGCCTGGGCGGTGGCGAACAGCACCGAGTGGCGCTGCCGGATCGCCTCGCGGCCGAGCGCCACCGCCAAGTGCGTCTTGCCGACTCCGGGCGGGCCGAGCAGCAGCGTCGCGTCGCCGTGGGCGATCCACCGCGACGCCGCCAGTTCGCGCACCTGGCGCTCGTCGACGCTCGGCTGCGCCTTGAAGTCGAAGTCCGCCAGTTCGCGCACCGCCGGGAAGTGGGCGATCCTGAACGCCATCTCGATGCGCCGCTCGTCGCGCCGCGCCACTTCCCGCTCGACCAGGAACGCCACCGCCTCGCGCAGCGTCATGCCCTTCTCCGCCGCCTCGTCGAGCAGGCTGTCGAACTGGTCGCGGATCGCGGTCAGCTGCAGCCGCGTCAGGCGCGCCGCCAGAACCTCGTGGTCGACCATCAGAACCTCCCCCCGGCGACCGCCGCGTACTCGTCCAGCGGGCGCAGCAGCGCCGGCTCCGCCCGGCCCTCGTCCGCATCCTCCCGGCGCGGCCCTGCGTTGATCCCGGCCAAGTGCTCGCGGACCATGATCCGCTGCCGCCGGCCGGAGCGTTCGGCGTGCTCCGCCACCACCTCCGCGCCGTGGTGGACGCGCACCCGGCCGCCGCTCGCCACCACCCGCACCCGCTCGCCGATCAGCCGCCAGGGCACCGAGTAGGCGTTCGTGTCCACCACCACCGTGCAGTCCGCATGCACGGTGCGGAGCAGGTCCCGCAGCTGGCCGAACGGCGGCCGGTCGGCGAGCGGACGCAGACGCCCGGCCTCGCGCTCGAACCGCGCCAGCGGCATCTCCCCCGTGGTGCCGTGCAGCCGCCTGTCCGCGATCTCCCGCTGCCACCACGCCAGATGCGCCCGCAGCGCCTCCAGGCTGTCGAACCCACGGCCGGCGACGGCGTTTTCCTTGACGTAGCGCACGCCGCGCTCGTCCTTGCCCTTGGTGCGCGCCCGGAACGGCGCGCACGCCCGCGGGCGGAAGCCCCAGTGCGCCGCGAACGCCTTGAACCGCTCGTTGAAATCCACCTCCCGCGTCGCCGCGTCGTGGCTGGCCACCAGCGCCTTCGCGTTGTCCACCAGCACCTCCTCCGGCACCCCGCCGAAGTGCCGGAACGCCCCCTCCATCCCCGCGAACCACGACGACTGCCTCTGGTTGGCGAAGGCGTCCGCGTAGCCCCCGCCGCGAGTACCCCAGCGTCGCCACGAACAGCTGCGTCCTCGTCCGCTCGCCGTCGATCGGCACCCGCGCCTCGCCGAAGTCGATCTGCATCTGCCGGCCGGGCGGCGTCTCGAACCGCAGCGTCGCCTTCGCCTCCGCCGCCAGCAGCCCGCGGTGCCGCGCCACCGCCCGCTCCACCGTGCGCAGGCTCGCGTCGATCGACAGCTCCGCCAGCAGCTCCTGGCGCACCACCTCCGCGTTGCCCCGGTGACGGTGGAACCGCTCCCGAAGCCAATCGTCCAGACCCGCCAGCTTGCCGGCCCGGCCCGATCCCCCGTAGGGCGCCCAGCCATCCGCCTCCAAGTACCGCTTCACCGTGTTCCGGCTGCAGCGGAACTCTCTCGCGATCCGTCTCGTTCCCCAGCCCAGCTCGTGCAGCCGCACCATCTGCGCCGCCTCCTCCGGCTTCAACATCTCCCGCTCCCGCGATCCGTTCAGTCGCGGCGCAGCGTCGCACTTCCTCATCCTTCAAACCTCCTTGCTGGTTGTTTGTCAGGGTCAGTTTTCGTGTCGCTAGGGGGTCAGTTTTACATGTCGCCTAACAAAAACGACACCGAAGTGTTCGATACGCTGCTTGCAGGCAGGCTTCAATGAGGCCCCCGCCGAAAGCGGGGGAAAACCCCCCTACCAGCCAGACGCGGCCGAAAACGCCCGCTAGCTTCAATGAGGCCCCCGCCGAAAGCGGGGGAAAACGACATGTGGAGGGGGAGCACCTCCACATCCTCAGCAGGCTTCAATGAGGCCCCCGCCGAAAGCGGGGGAAAACCCGCGCATGGCTGCGCGCGCGTCGAGGAGGTTTGCACGCTTCAATGAGGCCCCCGCCGAAAGCGGGGGAAAACCCGCGGGCGGCCAGCATGTGCCTGTCGTTCGTCTTGCTTCAATGAGGCCCCCGCCGAAAGCGGGGGAAAACGCGGGCGTCCGCGCCCTGGCCGGCCGGGGCGCCGTCGCTTCAATGAGGCCCCCGCCGAAAGCGGGGGAAAACTGGGCACACGCGCCAAGCGCCAAGCAGGGACGCACGCCCGCTTCAATGAGGCCCCCGCCGAAAGCGGGGGAAAACGATGCCGCGCAGCACCCGCTCGCCCACCCACTCGCGGCTTCAATGAGGCCCCCGCCGAAAGCGGGGGAAAACATGGCGCGAACGTTACTAGCCCCGTGCGCCCGCGTCGCTTCAATGAGGCCCCCGCCGAAAGCGGGGGAAAACTGCCCTCGTCGATCTGCGTCTCCGTCGACGGCGCCGCTTCAATGAGGCCCCCGCCGAAAGCGGGGGAAAACAAGCTCGCGGCGGCGATCGGCGCGCGGCTCTTCGTGCTTCAATGAGGCCCCCGCCGAAAGCGGGGGAAAACGACCACGACGGCGGCATCCTCGGCGCAAGTGCCGGCGCTTCAATGAGGCCCCCGCCGAAAGCGGGGGAAAACGGCGGCGCCCAACTTGGGGATCAGCGAGTGATCCCGGCTTCAATGAGGCCCCCGCCGAAAGCGGGGGAAAACGCCGCTCGGAGTGCTCCCAGACGATCTCGGAGGCGGAGCTTCAATGAGGCCCCGCCGAAAGCGGGGGAAAACTGTGGCCCTGCCGGCGCCGTGGTCGTGGTCGCCATCGCTTCAATGAGGCCCCCGCCGAAAGCGGGGGAAAACGCGCGGTGCGCGCCGCCGACGTGACCACGGCCCACGTGGCTTCAATGAGGCCCCCGCCGAAAGCGGGGGAAAACCGCTACTACAGGTTCCCTTACTGGGCCGACGGCGGCGCTTCAATGAGGCCCCCGCCGAAAGCGGGGGAAAACGTCCCGACAGCCCCGTGACCCGGGTCTGCAGGACGTCGCTTCAATGAGGCCCCCGCCGAAAGCGGGGGAAAACAGGCGGCGGATCGGCGCGCCAGCCCGTGGAGGGCGAGCTTCAATGAGGCCCCCGCCGAAAGCGGGGGAAAACCGCAAGCGCGTTCGCAAGACCCGCAAGGGAAAACGCGCTTCAATGAGGCCCCCGCCGAAAGCGGGGGAAAACTCCTCCGGCAGCACGGCCGCGTCGGCCGGGTCGCGCGCGCTTCAATGAGGCCCCCGCCGAAAGCGGGGGAAAACGCACGCTGGCGCGCCGGGAGCGCCGGCGCCTCGACCGGCTTCAATGAGGCCCCCGCCGAAAGCGGGGGAAAACTTCGTCTGACGCGGGGATCCGGATCCCCGCGGCCTCGCTTCAATGAGGCCCCCGCCGAAAGCGGGGGAAAACTCGCGAGCAAGGCGCTTATGTCTTTGATTGTCCGCAGCTTCAATGAGGCCCCCGCCGAAAGCGGGGGAAAACCTGGTCTACCCGCCCGCGCTGGACCGCGCCGCGCTGGCTTCAATGAGGCCCCCGCCGAAAGCGGGGGAAAACACGCCATATGCGCATTTCGCGTCCGCGCCGATCGCGCTTCAATGAGGCCCCCGCCGAAAGCGGGGGAAAACGCCGGGCGGCTGCGCGTCGCCTCGGCGCGGGCCGGGCTTCAATGAGGCCCCCGCCGAAAGCGGGGGAAAACCGCGATGTCCGACCCCGACGTAGTCGACCTCCCCGACGCTTCAATGAGGCCCCCGCCGAAAGCGGGGGAAAACGGCGCCGCCTCGCTGGCGCGAGGCGGGACGTAGATCTGGCTTCAATGAGGCCCCCGCCGAAAGCGGGGGAAAACGGCGCTGCGGCCCAACCCCTCGGCGCTGGCAGCATCGGCTTCAATGAGGCCCCCGCCGAAAGCGGGGGAAAACGAGTCAGGTGCTCCTCCGCGCTCACGTCGCGCCAATCGCTTCAATGAGGCCCCCGCCGAAAGCGGGGGAAAACTCGGTGAGGAACTCGCCGATAGGCAGGCAAGTGCGGCTGCTTCAATGAGGCCCCCGCCGAAAGCGGGGGAAAACCACCAGCACGTCGAGGCGCGCCGCCTTGGCGTGCGTGCTTCAATGAGGCCCCCACCGAAAGCGGGGGAAAACTGCCGGGCGCCGCCTTGGTTCGCCGAGCTTCGAGGGGCTTCAATGAGGCCCCCGCCGAAAGCGGGGGAAAACGTCCCAGCGCCAGGTGCAGCGGATCCTGGGCCGACCCGGCTTCAATGAGGCCCCCGCCGAAAGCGGGGGAAAACCTCGCCCTGGCCAGCTTTCTTTTGTCGCATATCCGGGCTTCAATGAGGCCCCCGCCGAAAGCGGGGGAAAACGGCAACGCACGTCGGCATCGCCGTGCCGGGCAATCCGCTTCAATGAGGCCCCCGCCGAAAGCGGGGGAAAACCGGGGCTGCTCGTGCTGCCCCTGGCGATGATCGGGCTCGCTTCAATGAGGCCCCCGCCGAAAGCGGGGGAAAACTCCCGCCAGCCCCGTGACCCGCGACTGGAGGACGTCGCTTCAATGAGGCCCCCGCCGAAAGCGGGGGAAAACCCGTCACGGAGTCGAAGCTGGATCCCGCGCTGCTCCGGCTTCAATGAGGCCCCCGCCGAAAGCGGGGGAAAACGGCGGCGCCACCGCCGCCGTCCGGTGCCTTGACGGCGCTTCAATGAGGCCCCCGCCGAAAGCGGGGGAAAACGATGCCGCGCGGCCGGCTGCCGTCGCCGCGCGAGCCGCTTCAATGAGGCCCCCGCCGAAAGCGGGGGAAAACCGTGGCCGGCGACATGTTCTTCGAGGTGATCCGCTAGCTTCAATGAGGCCCCCGCCGAAAGCGGGGGAAAACACCCTCCGGCAACCCTCGGCGCACGACGTGCGCGGCGCTTCAATGAGGCCCCCGCCGAAAGCGGGGGAAAACGACGCGTATCTCAGCAAGCTGGCCTAGGAGGGCCGAGCTTCAATGAGGCCCCCGCCGAAAGCGGGGGAAAACTCCCCGTCGAGCGCCTGCCATTCCGTCGCCATGCGCGGCTTCAATGAGGCCCCCGCCGAAAGCGGGGGAAAACGATGGCGACGTGGAAGTGAAGGTTAGGCCAGACTTGGCTTCAATGAGGCCCCCGCCGAAAGCGGGGGAAAACGGCTTCCTGGTGCCCGACGAGGTGGCCGAGTTCGTCGCTTCAATGAGGCCCCCGCCGAAAGCGGGGGAAAACGCGGCGAATCGCGGCGGTGCGCGCGGCGGCGACGCGGCTTCAATGAGGCCCCCGCCGAAAGCGGGGGAAAACCTCGATCAGTCCGAGCGCGACGCCGCCGGCGCCGCAGCTTCAATGAGGCCCCCGCCGAAAGCGGGGGAAAACCAGCCTGTACACTCTCTGCGTCTGCGCCAGTCCGCCGCTTCAATGAGGCCCCCGCCGAAAGCGGGGGAAAACGTCAAGGCGACGGTGGATCGGCTCGATGTCGTGGTGCTTCAATGAGGCCCCCGCCGAAAGCGGGGGAAAACGCCCTGCCTGTGTGGCCGTGATGGCGGGGGATGTCATGCTTCAATGAGGCCCCCGCCGAAAGCGGGGGAAAACGGCGCTGGGCGACGCCGCCGCCCGCGCCAACATCCTGCTTCAATGAGGCCCCCGCCGAAAGCGGGGGAAAACGTGCGCCCGTGTCCACCCGATTGTAGGCACGTGTCAGGCTTCAATGAGGCCCCCGCCGAAAGCGGGGGAAAACAGCCTCCTGTGCACGTGCAACGCCTTCGCCAGAACCGCTTCAATGAGGCCCCCGCCGAAAGCGGGGGAAAACGCGGAGGCTGATCGGCGCCGCGGAGGGCGCGATCGAGCTTCAATGAGGCCCCCGCCGAAAGCGGGGGAAAACCGCATCCGCAGCACGGCGCCGGTCGCGCGATCGAAGTCGCTTCAATGAGGCCCCCGCCGAAAGCGGGGGAAAACTGCACAAGAGCTTGTTCAGCTCCCGAGCAGACAGAGCCGCTTCAATGAGGCCCCCGCCGAAAGCGGGGGAAAACCGCGCGCTCGACGATCCAGTCGATGCGCGCGACGTAGCTTCAATGAGGCCCCCGCCGAAAGCGGGGGAAAACGCCTTTCGGCGCTTGGGCATCCGGTTGCTAGATGCCGCTTCAATGAGGCCCCCGCCGAAAGCGGGGGAAAACGGCCAGCCCACCGCTGGCACGGCGGGCTGGCCCAAAGCTTCAATGAGGCCCCCGCCGAAAGCGGGGGAAAACGTCCCAGATGATCGTCATGTGTGTCTCCTGCGGTGAAGCTTCAATGAGGCCCCCGCCGAAAGCGGGGGAAAACCCGCGGACGGCACCGCCCCGCGTTTGATCATCACCCAGCTTCAATGAGGCCCCCGCCGAAAGCGGGGGAAAACGATGCCGCGCGGCCGGCTGCCGTCGACGCGCGAGCCGCTTCAATGAGGCCCCCGCCGAAAGCGGGGGAAAACTCGATCAGGGCGGCGTTCATCACTAGAGGCGCGCGGCTTCAATGAGGCCCCCGCCGAAAGCGGGGAAAACGGCCCCGGGCCAGCTGCCGCAGCCGGACGGCGACGGGCTTCAATGAGGCCCCCGCCGAAAGCGGGGGAAAACACGGCACGTTGACCGACTCCGGGAACGTGCGGCCGTGGCTTCAATGAGGCCCCCGCCGAAAGCGGGGGAAAACGGCGCTGGCGGACAACAGCGCGCCGATCCCTGCCACGCTTCAATGAGGCCCCCGCCGAAAGCGGGGGAAAACCATCGCTGCCCGGCCGAGACCACCGTAGCTCAACTCGCTTCAATGAGGCCCCCGCCGAAAGCGGGGGAAAACTTCACCGGGTCTGTCGCGTGGCCGCCGCAGGACGAGCTTCAATGAGGCCCCCGCCGAAAGCGGGGGAAAACGATCTCTTGTCATGGTCAAGCAATGCTTGACCAAAGGCTTCAATGAGGCCCCCGCCGAAAGCGGGGGAAAACGGCCCGGCGCGGCGCCGGGCTGCTCGCCGCCGCCGCGCTTCAATGAGGCCCCCGCCGAAAGCGGGGGAAAACGATTCGGCGAGGCACCTCGCGGCGCAGGTGGTCGATGCTTCAATGAGGCCCCCGCCGAAAGCGGGGGAAAACGTCGACATCCGCATCGGGGCCAAGACAGGCACTGGTTGCTTCAATGAGGCCCCCGCCGAAAGCGGGGGAAAACGGCGCCACGGACACGCGGCCCAGCTTCACCGTGACGCTTCAATGAGGCCCCCGCCGAAAGCGGGGGAAAACGGCAGGCCCGGCGCGCCGGGCTGCTCGCCGCCGCCGCGCTTCAATGAGGCCCCCGCCGAAAGCGGGGGAAAACGGCGTCGCCGCGTCCGGCGCCGCTCTCGGCGCCGACGCTTCAATGAGGCCCCCGCCGAAAGCGGGGGAAAACTCTGCTGCCGTTGGCGGGCGGCCAGACGACAGCGCGCGCTTCAATGAGGCCCCCGCCGAAAGCGGGGGAAAACGCCCAGGCGGGCACCCTCATCCGAGCGTCGGAGTCCGTGCTTCAATGAGGCCCCCGCCGAAAGCGGGGGAAAACGACGCGCGAGGAGGCCTCGCGCGTGATCGAGGGCCTGCTTCAATGAGGCCCCCGCCGAAAGCGGGGGAAAACGCGACTGTGGACGTCGCGCGGGTTCAGAACCATGCAGCTTCAATGAGGCCCCCGCCGAAAGCGGGGGAAAACGCAGCGGTCGTCGACGTCGACGCCGACGACCGAGTCGCTTCAATGAGGCCCCCGCCGAAAGCGGGGGAAAACGTCGCCGCGGCGTCGATGGCGCGCGCGGCAGAAGCGGCTTCAATGAGGCCCCCGCCGAAAGCGGGGGAAAACGGCGAGGCGCCTGCCGGCGCCGGGCTGGCCGCCGTGGCTTCAATGAGGCCCCCGCCGAAAGCGGGGGAAAACGCGCACGCACTACGCCTGCCAAGTGCTGCGGACGATGCTTCAATGAGGCCCCCGCCGAAAGCGGGGGAAAACATTCAGGATCGAGCATGGCGGCCGCCGGATGGAGATGCTTCAATGAGGCCCCCGCCGAAAGCGGGGGAAAACCCGGAAACTGCCGAGATTGTTGCGCGACACGTGCGCGAGCTTCAATGAGGCCCCCGCCGAAAGCGGGGGAAAACGGCCTTGATGCCGCTGCGGTCTTCGGTGGGCAACTTGCTTCAATGAGGCCCCCGCCGAAAGCGGGGGAAAACGTCGGGCGAAGTACCGCACTTGCGCCGAAGGAAGGCGCTTCAATGAGGCCCCCGCCGAAAGCGGGGGAAAACGAGGGTTGCCACTGGCCAGCGTTCGCCTGGCGTCGCCGGCTTCAATGAGGCCCCCGCCGAAAGCGGGGGAAAACGGCGCGAACTGCCGCCGCGGCCGCCGCGGCGTCGTCGCTTCAATGAGGCCCCCGCCGAAAGCGGGGGAAAACGTCCGTTCCCGTTCCCGCAGTGCGAACCAGCACCATGCTTCAATGAGGCCCCCGCCGAAAGCGGGGGAAAACCCCGCGCACAGGCGACTTGTGCCAGTTCTCCAAGATGCTTCAATGAGGCCCCCGCCGAAAGCGGGGGAAAACCGGCTCGCCCGTGCTGTGCAGGACGACGCTGCTGGATGCTTCAATGAGGCCCCCGCCGAAAGCGGGGGAAAACGCCTCCAGGCGTACCGCGCGGCCGACTTCCTCACGCCGCTTCAATGAGGCCCCCGCCGAAAGCGGGGGAAAACCATCAGCAGCACGGGCAAGGCAACCGTCGTGAGGCCGCTTCAATGAGGCCCCCGCCGAAAGCGGGGGAAAACGTCGTTTCTCGAGGCGTCCTTTGTCGAAATGCTGTAGCTTCAATGAGGCCCCCGCCGAAAGCGGGGGAAAACCGTCTTCGTTGTCCTGTCGAAGCGGCGGATCCACTGGCTTCAATGAGGCCCCCGCCGAAAGCGGGGGAAAACAAGGTCGCCGACCTTGAGGCTTCCTACAAAGCCTACATGCTTCAATGAGGCCCCGCCGAAAGCGGGGGAAAACGTCGGCGATTGGACCGACGAGGAGGCGCTGCGAGTCGCTTCAATGAGGCCCCCGCCGAAAGCGGGGGAAAACTGCACGTCCACATGCAGGCGGGATTGAAGCACAAGCGCTTCAATGAGGCCCCCGCCGAAAGCGGGGGAAAACGGCCGGCGCGGCGTTCGGCGCCAAGACCTACACCCTGCTTCAATGAGGCCCCCGCCGAAAGCGGGGGAAAACAGCGTCAGATGGCGCGGGCGCTACGCATGGACCGGAGCTTCAATGAGGCCCCCGCCGAAAGCGGGGGAAAACGCGACGCGTCGCGTCGTCTAGAGCGGAGAGCGTCGACGCTTCAATGAGGCCCCCGCCGAAAGCGGGGGAAAACGCGAAAGCGGTCGTGCTCTACAGCCTGCGCTCATCGCTTCAATGAGGCCCCCGCCGAAAGCGGGGGAAAACGCCGGAGGCCCTCCTCGTCGGCGCGCTCCGTCAGCCGCTTCAATGAGGCCCCCGCCGAAAGCGGGGGAAAACCCCGTCGCGCATGGCCATGTCGTGGCCTACGACACCGAGCTTCAATGAGGCCCCCGCCGAAAGCGGGGGAAAACGAACCATTGCCCGAGGCACAACCACGGACTGGTTGTAGCTTCAATGAGGCCCCCGCCGAAAGCGGGGGAAAACGGCTGTTCCTCCCGGCGCGGCGCATCGCGCCGGAGGTGCTTCAATGAGGCCCCCGCCGAAAGCGGGGGAAAACCTCGGCGCTGGCCGCCACCGCCAGCGCCAGCGCCCAGCTTCAATGAGGCCCCCGCCGAAAGCGGGGGAAAACGACGCCGCCGCCACCGCGCCGCGAAAAACACCAGGATGCTTCAATGAGGCCCCCGCCGAAAGCGGGGGAAAACCGCTATCCCCGTGGTCGTGCAGCGGCAACAGTAAGGAGCTTCAATGAGGCCCCCGCCGAAAGCGGGGGAAAACGCCCTTGCCTTCGACTTCGCCGTTGGCGAGGGCAGCGCTTCAATGAGGCCCCCGCCGAAAGCGGGGGAAAACGGTGTCGAGGATCTGCCAGGCGTAGTCGCTCGGCACGCTTCAATGAGGCCCCCGCCGAAAGCGGGGGAAAACGGCGGCGAGGACCGCCAGGGCGGACACAGGCGACCGGGCTTCAATGAGGCCCCCGCCGAAAGCGGGGGAAAACTCCCCTGGGAGTGCTCGACGCCGCGGTGGACGCGGTGCTTCAATGAGGCCCCCGCCGAAAGCGGGGGAAAACCCGCCGGCACCACCACCAAAACCCACCACCAGGAAACCCGCTTCAATGAGGCCCCCGCCGAAAGCGGGGGAAAACGCCGAGGGCGCACTCGCCGCCCTCCCGCGGGTGGACGACGCTTCAATGAGGCCCCCGCCGAAAGCGGGGGAAAACGGCCGGCGCCAGGTTCGGCGCCAAGACCTACACCCTGCTTCAATGAGGCCCCCGCCGAAAGCGGGGGAAAACCTCGGCGCCAGCCGCCACCGCCAGCGCCAGCGCCCAGCTTCAATGAGGCCCCCGCCGAAAGCGGGGGAAAACAGCCCTTGCCTTCGACTTCGCCGTTGGCGAGGGCCGCGCTTCAATGAGGCCCCCGCCGAAAGCGGGGGAAAACAGCACGGCGGCATGCGCCAGCACGATGGCCCCGTGGAGCTTCAATGAGGCCCCCGCCGAAAGCGGGGGAAAACGGTGGTGAGGCGGCGGCCGTCCGGCCGCATGATCCCGCTTCAATGAGGCCCCCGCCGAAAGCGGGGGAAAACCATGCCGCTTTACTCCGACACCTACGACATCCTGCGGCTTCAATGAGGCCCCCGCCGAAAGCGGGGGAAAACATCCAAGGCCATCGCGAATCTCGCCGCCAGGTCGGTCGCTTCAATGAGGCCCCCGCCGAAAGCGGGGGAAAACCCTGGCGTTCGCGTCGCAGACGACGTTCGAGGCCCGGCTTCAATGAGGCCCCCGCCGAAAGCGGGGGAAAACGCGCAGCCAGCAATCGCCTGTCCGTGGTCGAACTGGCTTCAATGAGGCCCCCGCCGAAAGCGGGGGAAAACCGCGACGGCCATCGTCGTCGGCGGCAACCTCGTGATGCTTCAATGAGGCCCCCGCCGAAAGCGGGGGAAAACCGCCACGTTCAGCATCGTCACCGCGCCGACCTGGGCGCTTCAATGAGGCCCCCGCCGAAAGCGGGGGAAAACTTCCACATGCTGGCCACGGATACGCATGCGCACCACGCTTCAATGAGGCCCCCGCCGAAAGCGGGGGAAAACGGTTGGTGCCGCGCCATTGCCGCCATTGCCGCCCGCCGCTTCAATGAGGCCCCCGCCGAAAGCGGGGGAAAACCGCCAGCAGCGTCGCCAAGACGCCGTTGCAACCGACGGCTTCAATGAGGCCCCCGCCGAAAGCGGGGGAAAACTGCCTCCTTCTCGGCGGTGGCCGGCTTGGCGCAGTAGCTTCAATGAGGCCCCCGCCGAAAGCGGGGGAAAACTCGAACCGTCGAAGGTCTGCGGGTCGTCCTCCGCGTCGCTTCAATGAGGCCCCCGCCGAAAGCGGGGGAAAACTCCTCGCGGCCACCTGCGACGCCGTCTGGACTTCCACGCTTCAATGAGGCCCCCGCCGAAAGCGGGGGAAAACGTCGTAGTAGCCACGGACGAGCGCGCCGATGCCGGTGCTTCAATGAGGCCCCCGCCGAAAGCGGGGGAAAACCCGTACGCGCGGGTTCGCGACGACGCGCGCGCAGGACGCTTCAATGAGGCCCCCGCCGAAAGCGGGGGAAAACGGGATCGAACGCCGCCAAAGCGGTCGAGTCCAATCTCGCTTCAATGAGGCCCCCGCCGAAAGCGGGGGAAAACCACAGGAGACCTGCCCATGAAACTCAAGGACAGCACGCTTCAATGAGGCCCCCGCCGAAAGCGGGGGAAAACTCCGACAGTTCGAGTTGGAACGCGCCGGTGTTGGCGCTTCAATGAGGCCCCCGCCGAAAGCGGGGGAAAACTAGACACCACGCTCTCCCAGAACGCGGGCGCCGAGTTGCTTCAATGAGGCCCCCGCCGAAAGCGGGGGAAAACGGGTGTAGTTCGGGAAGTTGACCGAGGCGCCCAGATTGCTTCAATGAGGCCCCCGCCGAAAGCGGGGGAAAACCGCCAGGCGAACGCGGCGACGGGGCAACCCTCCGGCGCTTCAATGAGGCCCCCGCCGAAAGCGGGGGAAAACGACATCGATGACGCCCCGAAGTACCAACTGACGCCGGCTTCAATGAGGCCCCCGCCGAAAGCGGGGGAAAACCCACCGACGGCGCGGGTTGCGCTGCCTAGCAGGCCTCGCTTCAATGAGGCCCCCGCCGAAAGCGGGGGAAAACACTCGAGCGTCGCCGGATGTTCGTTGCCAACGTCGGCGCTTCAATGAGGCCCCCGCCGAAAGCGGGGGAAAACACGGCATTGCCGATCAGCGGGGTCGGCATCTGCCAGCTTCAATGAGGCCCCCGCCGAAAGCGGGGGAAAACTCAAACCGATTGTCACGAAATCGGCGCGGGAACGCGCTTCAATGAGGCCCCCGCCGAAAGCGGGGGAAAACTCGCCTGCGTGTGCGGTGTCGACCGCGGACCAAGCGCTTCAATGAGGCCCCCGCCGAAAGCGGGGGAAAACGTCGCAGGCGTTCCCCTACCTCTGGCAGGCGGTAAGGGCTTCAATGAGGCCCCCGCCGAAAGCGGGGGAAAACCTGCTGCGCGGCCGTGCGCCTCCAGTCCGGCAGGTCGAGGCTTCAATGAGGCCCCCGCCGAAAGCGGGGGAAAACTGGCGCCCCCCGCCTCCCAATCGAACTCGTCGTCGGGGCTTCAATGAGGCCCCCGCCGAAAGCGGGGGAAAACTCCGTAACGCCGTCCGTCCTGCCGTCGCTTACGGCGGGCTTCAATGAGGCCCCCGCCGAAAGCGGGGGAAAACGACACACGCGCCGCGGCGAGAAGGGCGTCGGATTCGAGCTTCAATGAGGCCCCCGCCGAAAGCGGGGGAAAACGAATGGGGGACAAGTATCCTCCCCACAAAGGGAGGCCGCTTCAATGAGGCCCCCGCCGAAAGCGGGGGAAAACTGCCGGAACAAAGCGAGCTTGGACATAGCCAACTCCGCTTCAATGAGGCCCCCGCCGAAAGCGGGGGAAAACGCGTTGCGGCGGCATACCGGGGGCACGTCTACGCCGGCTTCAATGAGGCCCCCGCCGAAAGCGGGGGAAAACGTTGCGTTGCACCCAATCGGTAAACAATGTCCTCGTGCTTCAATGAGGCCCCCGCCGAAAGCGGGGGAAAACACGCCATCGTCGCCGATCTGGACGACAAGAGGGCGGAGCTTCAATGAGGCCCCCGCCGAAAGCGGGGGAAAACAAGAAAGGCACTGGACAAGAAAGCATGGAAGAAAGCGCTTCAATGAGGCCCCCGCCGAAAGCGGGGGAAAACCCCCTCGATGCCGACGTCGCTTGGCACGTCGACCTCGCTTCAATGAGGCCCCCGCCGAAAGCGGGGGAAAACGCTATTCTGGCGCGATACGCGCTGCTGTGGCGTCGTTGCTTCAATGAGGCCCCCGCCGAAAGCGGGGGAAAACTGTGGGAAGCCAGTCGAAGCAGGCCGGGAGTGTCTCGCTTCAATGAGGCCCCCGCCGAAAGCGGGGGAAAACTAGCCCCACAGCGCCGCGCCCAGCTTGCCTATCGAGCCGCTTCAATGAGGCCCCCGCCGAAAGCGGGGGAAAACGACGGCGACGAGGTGCTGCTGCACCTCGTCCCGAACTGCTTCAATGAGGCCCCCGCCGAAAGCGGGGGAAAACAGGGCGCTCTCACAGCGGCGCTGCGGGGCGGCAGCTTGCTTCAATGAGGCCCCCGCCGAAAGCGGGGGAAAACGGGTAAGCGTCCAGCAGGCGGCCGACGGCGACTCTCGCTTCAATGAGGCCCCCGCCG
This sequence comes from Candidatus Azotimanducaceae bacterium, assembly GCA_965199875.1. Lineage (GTDB taxonomy): Bacteria > Pseudomonadota > Gammaproteobacteria > Pseudomonadales > Azotimanducaceae > VXYL01. The sequence continues at coordinate 4,027,825 of OZ241346.1, forward strand.
AAAGCGGGGGAAAACCTTTCGAGTCGACCACGAGTACATCGCCGTGTTCTTGCTTCAATGAGGCCCCCGCCGAAAGCGGGGGAAAACGCAGGGAGGCAAGGGCGGCAAGGCCGTCGTCAACCAGCTTCAATGAGGCCCCCGCCGAAAGCGGGGGAAAACCGCTTCGTTACGCACCCGGTCGCTGCCGACATGGGGCTTCAATGAGGCCCCCGCCGAAAGCGGGGGAAAACCGGGCGTGCCTTGCGGATGCGTACCCGCTTTTGCTTGCTTCAATGAGGCCCCCGCCGAAAGCGGGGGAAAACCACTACCACCGCCGAGCAAAGCCAGAACATAAGCAGGCTTCAATGAGGCCCCCGCCGAAAGCGGGGGAAAACCCACTCGATGCCGATCTCGTCGCCCGCCTGCACCTCGCTTCAATGAGGCCCCCGCCGAAAGCGGGGGAAAACGGTACGCGATGTCGCCGGCAACATCCGCCCGGCCATCGCTTCAATGAGGCCCCCGCCGAAAGCGGGGGAAAACCGAGTAGGTGGCATCCACCAGCTGGACGTAGTTCGGGCTTCAATGAGGCCCCCGCCGAAAGCGGGGGAAAACTGCTCGTGCGGGGCGACGTCTCCACATCCGCAAACGCGCTTCAATGAGGCCCCCGCCGAAAGCGGGGGAAAACCGGTCGTTGCGTCCGACTTCGACTTGAACTTGTCGCGCTTCAATGAGGCCCCCGCCGAAAGCGGGGGAAAACGAGCAGCATCGCTACGCCGAGTCTGGAGCGTACACCAGCTTCAATGAGGCCCCCGCCGAAAGCGGGGGAAAACCTGCTGCGCGAGGCGGTGTCCTCGTTGACGACGAGGGCTTCAATGAGGCCCCCGCCGAAAGCGGGGGAAAACCACCGTGTCGATGCGAGCGTCCTGCTCCGCCAGCTCGCTTCAATGAGGCCCCCGCCGAAAGCGGGGGAAAACCATTTGCCCTCGTGCCCAACTAGGCGATGACCACAGCGCTTCAATGAGGCCCCCGCCGAAAGCGGGGGAAAACTTTTGAGCGAGTTTGCATCCCGCTTGACTAGCCGCCGCTTCAATGAGGCCCCCGCCGAAAGCGGGGGAAAACCGCACACGACACGCTCGTTCGGCTGCGTGGCACGTAGCTTCAATGAGGCCCCCGCCGAAAGCGGGGGAAAACCTCCATGCCAGGGCCCGCATGCTGTCCACCCTGCTGCTTCAATGAGGCCCCCGCCGAAAGCGGGGGAAAACGGCTATCACTGTCCGAGAAAGCCCACGTCTGAATTGCTTCAATGAGGCCCCCGCCGAAAGCGGGGGAAAACTACCTCCTGCATAGTAAGGAACGCCTGTAGTAGGCGGGCTTCAATGAGGCCCCCGCCGAAAGCGGGGGAAAACGCCGCCTTCGACCTCGACGACGCGGACAAGCGGAGCGGCTTCAATGAGGCCCCCGCCGAAAGCGGGGGAAAACATGAACACGCTTGACGCTGCGCCAGCCGGCAAGGCCGCTTCAATGAGGCCCCCGCCGAAAGCGGGGGAAAACGCTGTCTTCGCGTTCCGCCCATCTACAAGGGTTCGCAGCTTCAATGAGGCCCCCGCCGAAAGCGGGGGAAAACGCCACACACTTTCAACGGCGGCAGCGAGAGCCTCACGCTTCAATGAGGCCCCCGCCGAAAGCGGGGGAAAACGCCTCCGGGGCGCACGTCCACCGTCACCCGGGGCGCGCTTCAATGAGGCCCCCGCCGAAAGCGGGGGAAAACCGGCATCGTGCTCCTGGACTGAGCCGCGGCGCGGGCTGCTTCAATGAGGCCCCCGCCGAAAGCGGGGGAAAACGATCCGGTCGCTGGCCGAGATCGCCCTCGCCTCGCCGGCTTCAATGAGGCCCCCGCCGAAAGCGGGGGAAAACGAACGATCCCATCGACTCCCACTTCGGGATCAACAACGGCTTCAATGAGGCCCCCGCCGAAAGCGGGGGAAAACCACACCAAAAACAACGGTATCGAATATAGATGAACTTGCTTCAATGAGGCCCCCGCCGAAAGCGGGGGAAAACCTGCCAGATGTCGGTCCAGGTCCGGGTCGGGAGCGAGCTTCAATGAGGCCCCCGCCGAAAGCGGGGGAAAACGCGGCCGGGACGTTCTTCACGATCGGCTCCGATCCGCTTCAATGAGGCCCCCGCCGAAAGCGGGGGAAAACTCGCGCACCGGCCGGGCGACGGTGATCCGGCCCATGCTTCAATGAGGCCCCCGCCGAAAGCGGGGGAAAACGTTGCCGTCCGCGGCGTAGGCGTCGTCGTTGGCGGTGCTTCAATGAGGCCCCCGCCGAAAGCGGGGGAAAACGACTCCGCCCCGGTCGCTAGCCGGCGGATCAATGCGGCTTCAATGAGGCCCCCGCCGAAAGCGGGGGAAAACGCCTACGGGTCCGGCGCCGTGCTGGTGCGGTTCGGGCTTCAATGAGGCCCCCGCCGAAAGCGGGGGAAAACGCGGGCCACGGCGGCCGCGACTCCTTGGCGTTCGCGCTTCAATGAGGCCCCCGCCGAAAGCGGGGGAAAACGATCCGGTCGCTGGCCGAGATCGCCCTCGCTTCGCCGGCTTCAATGAGGCCCCCGCCGAAAGCGGGGGAAAACCTTACGAAGGCTGTTCGAGACGGCGTCGGTATTACCGCTTCAATGAGGCCCCCGCCGAAAGCGGGGGAAAACGGCAAAGCCAAGTGCCAATCCAAAGCGAAGTCAGATTGCTTCAATGAGGCCCCCGCCGAAAGCGGGGGAAAACGGCGGTACTGCAGCCCCTCGGACGCCAAGCGTTGCCGTGGGGCGACGCGAGTGGTGCGACCATAGCACGACTGTTTGCGCCGGTGTCGATCGTACAAGTGCAGTCCTTGTGAGCTAACATATTGATTTTTAAAGATCTTCCCTTTATGCGAGGGCTACCCGGGGCACCGGGTGTCGCCGGAGCGCTCGCACGCATGCGGCGGGTCAGACAATAGTAGGCTCGTTCACCACAGGTGTATACGGCCGTTTGCCCAGCGAGATGACGCGGGGTTGCATTTGGTCAGCCGGGCCGATATCCACGATGACCACATGGTCGTGGTCGTGGTGAATCAGCTCGTCGAGGTCTGCAACGAGTTCGGCATGGCGCATAGGCGTCAAGCGACATTGGAATACGGAGAGCTGCACCCAGTCGCCATAACCATGCATCGTCTTGAATACCGAACGCCATCGCTTCGGGTCGGCGATGTCGTAGACAACGAAGTAGATTCTCTCGTGGGATGCCATGCTCTTTCCTCTGCCTCCACCTCATCTGCTGGCCTTCTGCTCTGTCGTTGTGAAGAGCGTCTCCAGCAGGACGGTTTCTGCCCAGGTCGTCTGAGTGGCGCAGCCCGACTAGCGCCGTCGTCAGCTCAATGCGCACTTTTCGAGCAACGAGTCGGCGCAGAGCCTACCGCGTGATGAAGTTTGGGTAGTCCGATGTCTCACCAAGCAGGTATCGGGCGAGAAGCCGCGACTGAATCTCCAGGAGCCGACGATACTCCAGCCGATAGCCGAATATGGGATGCGTCACCTCTTGGGCAAGACGCCGCTCCAAGGTAGCGATGAATCGTCTTCTTCCCGTATTGGATAGGCTCGTGCCGATCGGTTCGCGCACGAAGTCCGTTAGCTGTATCTCGCCGTTGTTTACCGCCATAATGACGGCGGAATCTACGATGAGCGGTCGAAATGGCTCCATCATGTCCAGCGCCAGAGCGGGTCTGCCGTATCGAGGCTGGTGGTAGAACCCACGGTAGGCATCGAAACCCACTGCCGTGAGCGTGTTGACGAACGTACGCGTGAGCATGGCGTAGCCGAAGGAGAGCATTGCATTGATCGGATCGGTCGGCGGCCGTCGATTGCGGCTCTCCATCTTGAACAATGCGCCGGCGTCTTTGCCTTCGTCGCTGCGCAACATCCCCGGCAGGCGTTGGAAATAGATGGCCGCCGCTGCGCCTTCAACGCCCAGCAAAGTGTCCATATTGCGTGTTCGGCCGGCGCGGTCCGCGAGTCGGGACAAGTCGGTCAGTGCTGCTTCCAAGCCGGCGGCAGTACGGCAGTTTCTCCGCAGCATCGTCCGGCAGTTGCGAATCTTCGCCTGCACCCAGCCGCGAGCGAGCTTCAGGCACACGGCGTCGTCGAAGGATCCTCGATACTGGGCTGTACGCAGCTCCACGTTCGCGTGGCCCGTGCCAACCGTGTGGCCGAGGAACCAGCCCCCGTAGGAGTGCCAGCTAACGGGAATGTCGCGCCGCATTAGTTCGTGCAGCGTTGGCGTGGTGACGTAGACGTTGCCCTGCAGCACGAGCTGCGACGTATCCGCCAGACGCACATGAACTGGTTCGGAGTCCTCCTTGGTGATCGCAAGGCGTTCCCCTTGTTTGGCCACTTTCGCACGGTGTGCCTGCACGTAGACCGGCATCGCCCGAGCGTGGCGAACGCTCAACGGGCGGATTTCCTTGTTGCCGGAATTCAGCGCATTGATCTCGTCCGGTAGGCAGATGCCCACCAGCGAACAGCGCGGGCACTTCGGGCTGTCTTCCAACGGCGGCGGAATCGTTCCGCCTTTGGCAGTCTCCCGCAGCTTGCCAAGCGACTCGAGCGTCAGTCGTCGGAGTTCGTCGTCGAACGGCACGCGCACGCGCTCTCGAGATCCCGCGAAGTAGAGAACGCCGGTGCCGCACCGATAGCCGTGTTCCTCGAGCAGCAAGCCTTGGGCGCACAGCTGCACCCGTTCAGGGTCGTAGGCGTGGCGCGGGACATGAGGGCGTTTGCCGCGCTTGTAGTCCACCGGCGTCACTTCGCCGCCGTTGCTCTCGATCAAGTCGATCTTTGCGACGAGCCCCAGTTTCTCGGACGACAACTCGACAGAGCGGGCGATCTTGAATGCCTCGTCGCGGTCGTCGGGTTCAGGCAGCGTTCCGCCCGGCCGGTCCACTCGCCGATGCACGTGAAGTCCCTGCACCGTGTCCGCGGAGTGCTCGAACTCTTTGTGAACCCACTCCAAGTAGGCAAGTCGCGGGCAGTAGACGAACTCGTTGAGAATGCGGGCGGGAATGAGCGGTGCGCTGGTGTCGTGACGCGGCGCACGAAGGGGCAGGCCGGGTTGCGAGGCGCGCATCGTCGGGCCGTGGTCGGACGAGGCGGCCTCGTTGTTCGACACCACTGCGGCCTCACCGCGACGAAGATCGGTCCCAGTGTCCAAAGTTACTCTGCCAATACCGTGACGACAGCAGCGTCGTCCTGTGCAAGTTCGTCACACATGAGAGCAGCTTCTTGCCACGACCATCAACGAAGGAGCAGCGGTAGCAGCGGTTGCGCCAATCGGCATGGGAAGCGCTTCACTTTGTTGTGCTCGATTAGCCACTACTACCCGAAGGTCAACCCGGTCGCCGCCGCCAAATCTCGTATCGCCTGTTCCTCCGTCACCACCTTGATCGTCGTCATGCCCATCGCCCGCGCAGGCTTCAGGTTGATGCCGAGGTCGTCCAGGAACACGGCTTGCGATGGCACGACGCCAAGCCGTTCGCAGGCGATTTCGTAGATGCGCGGTTGCGGCTTGCGCACGCCCTCGACGCTGGACTCCACGATGACGTCGAACATGGCCATCACCTTGGTCGCTTGTTCCGCACGGTCGTCGCTTGTGGCCATCGCCGGGCCGTCCCCGGCCTTCTTCATGTTGTTGGTGATGCAGCCGACCTTGTAGTGCTTCTTGCACTCGGCGAGTGCCGCGATCATGCGCGGGCGGAACTCGCCGGAGAGCAGTTCCAGCACGTCCTTGCCGCGCACGCTGTGGCCGTACGCCTCGGCCTCTCGGCGGAACTCCTCGTCGAACTCGTCCGCGTCGGTCACGGAGGACTCGAAGCGCGCCCAAGCGTTGCTGTCGGGGTTGGTGGAGTTGATGGTGCGGATGAAGTCTTTCGGCAGCCCGCGCGCCTTCTCGAAACGCGCGAACGCCTCGAACGGGCTGGTGGTGAACACGCCGCCGAAATCCCACAGAATGGCCTCGATCATGCTCGGCGTCCCCCGGGATGTTTTGCCCGTTGCGTTCTGGCGGATGAATTCTGAGGCGAGAGCACCTTACGGAACGTCAGCGAGATGCGGCGTTCACGTTGGCGGCGCTTGCCGCCCTTCTCAAGCGACGGTTCGGACTGTCGCTTTCTGATCTCGTGTTTCCACCGGTATCTTGCCTCGTCGTGCATGACGGCAACGCTGCGTCGTTCGAGCAGCCGAGGCACCTTCTCCTTGCTGCAAGGAGCATGGAAGATCATCTCCCAGGATTCCAAGAGGCTGATCGTGGCGATGCCGTCTGCGAAACCCTTCACGTCAATGTGCGCGGTGATGCCTTGGTCCGCCTGATATTCGTTGACGATGACCTGATCCGGCACCTGCGGCACCAGATCTTCCTTGAAGAGGCGCTCGGCTAGCGCGGCGAGTTCCGCTGGCAGCAGGCCAAGGCGCATTGAAGAGTCCACTTCACGGGCCTTGTAGTCGTAGCGCCAGCCATAGTGCTGCACGCGCCTTTTCAGTTCGCTGCTCCACTCTTGTTGGTCAATCCATTCGATGAGGCATTGTTCGTGTGCTTCGTCAAGGAAGTCTGGCATGTAGGTGAGGCCGGGAATGTTGGCCCGGGGCTCGGGCGCTTGCGCGACAGGGGGATGCGGCACCTCGCCCTGCTCAATGGCGACAGATCGGCGGAAGGACTCGACGTCGAAAGTTGACGGGGTGGTGAAGTGGAGAGCGACTTCGCCAACTACTTCGAGATTGCGGCCTGCGATCTTCAGTTTGCCAGCACCGGATGAAGGTACTTGGCCATCCTTGACGCGCACCACATAACACGGCCAATTCAGTTCCTCCGCAACTTTCTCGGCTGCCTGGCGCATCTCGTCGTTCTTGAACTCTGCTGCATACCACTTGCCGCGAGCCTGCTCGGCCTTGCGGGCGAAATCCTGGCGGCTATGGGATAGCACGAAACCCGCACCTTCCTTGCGCCACTGCAAGTCTAGGCGGCCGCTGGGCCAGCGCATCTTTGCCAGTTGCGGCGAGCAGGCCGACAAGGCCGCTACGGTGAGCAACTCGCGCTGCAATGCACAGCCTCGAAAGGCCGTGGCCAGCCTCTTGTAGCCGTTCAGCAGGCCGCACAGCGTCGCAGCCGACCACGCCACGCCCGGTGGTAGGTTGGGCATGTCCTTGAACCAAGTCTTGAATCGGTCGGCGTCAGGGCGGGTCAGCACTAGCTGGATGGCAATGCCAACCGGGTTCTTCCGCCAGTCTTGGAGTTGCACCTTTGCTTCCGTCCGCAGTATGCGTCCCGTGCTCGCTCGCCAAGCGGCGATCTCGTCGTTGAATGCCTCGCCGTCAAGGCCCGTGGCGCACTCCGCGGTGCGCTCCAGCAAGTTCCGAGATCGCAGTTGACGTTCATTGCAGTCGTCTTGGAAAACCTCGATAGCTGCCAGCCACAAGCACTCTGCTAGCGTTTGGGCACCTTCGTACCGTTGCTGCCAAGGCGGGAATCGCCACCAAGGCGCCTCTACGCTCGCAGCTGCATCGGCTAGACGATCCGGATCGGCAGCCACGCTGGCTTTCAGCACGTCCATCCACGGGTCGATACGCGGCACGGCCCATACCGCCATCGTCAACCCACCTAAGATGGCGTCCTGACAAGGCGGAACCACCAGTTCGTCCTTGGTCTCGCACGGCGGAGCGGAGGCAGGTACGCACTCGTCGTCCGCCTCGGCAACGTCGATCGGCAAGTCGGAGAGGTCGAGGTTCGATGCGGCACGGGCCAAGCCGATCAGGCGGTGCTTTTCCTCGGCCGAGCATACCGACACGGGAGAAATCGCGAAGGCCGGAATTGCGCCGGGCCAATACGCTGCGTCATCTGATGGCTGGATGTCCCGCAGACGCCCAGGCTCCCATTGGCCGTTGCGGAAGATGAGCATCTCCAAGTCGGGCAGTTTGCTCGCGTCCATGCCCACGCGCACGGCAATTGGATGCCGCGAACCGGCATGAGCGGGTGCCCTTGCGAATCCGTCGACACCCAGTAGCTGTCCAGCGTCTGGCTCCAACGGACACAGCCAGCCTGCAACCAAGGCCTGGAACAGGCGGCGGTGCTCGACCGTCAGGCCGAGTTGAGGGGACCCCACGGCAGGTTGGGGGCACTGACGCGCAGATTGGCTCTCGTCCTTTCCGGGCATCCCTGGAATTTCAGGATCGTTGGGGCGGTCTTCGTTCATAGCCGCTCCAAGACATCGGCACTGGGCAGAGCATCGCTGATGGCTTGCGTCAGGCGACCATCCGGGCCGCAAATCATCCACAGGTCATCTCGTGCGCGACTGCACATCATGTACATGCCGCGCCGTTCGCTCTCGCTTCTGCATGGAAGGAAACGATGGAGTTCGAGCAGGAACACCGTGTCGAACTCCTGCCCCTTGACAGACTCCTTGTTGAGAACCGTCACGCCATCCCGGAGCATGTCGATCCGATCCTCGTTTTTCCTCTTGTTGGTGTAAATATGTACGCGAGCCTCTGGCAGATCCTCGCGAATCAGTTGCCAAAGACGCTCGCCGGTCTCGTTTTCATCGACGATGACGCCTGTGCTGCCACCTTGGTTGGCCTGCCAATGCGAAACTCGACGCGCAATGCTTGGCAGCGATGGTTCCTCGACAAGACGTGGCAGCTCGCCAGGACGTGATTGTTGAACTTCCGCGGCCGGCAACCTCCCGGCGTGAAAGTGCTCGGCGAGGCGAGCGACCTCTGGCGTGTTTCTATGGTTCTGCGTGAGAATGATGGGGTCGGGCAGGCCGCCTGCGCGCTTAATCTGCTCGAGTGTCGTGTGCTGCTCAATAAGCGCTTGGTCATCGTCAGCGAATACGGACGTCGTTCGGGAAATGTAGCGTGATGCGTAGCTGAAGAACCCCTCGGGCAAGTCCTGCGCCTCGTCTACTACCAAATGAGGTCGATTGGCCTGAACCTTCCTCTGTTCCAAGGCGTGGAGCATGTCGAGCCAGATGTAAGCGTACGAGTCGTGCGACGGAGTCGGCGGTTTCGTCCCCGTCCTGCTCTGGTAGTCTCGCCAAACATAACTCTGCATCGTTGCGAAAGTGAGGCCGGCCGGGGCAGCGGCATCGGAAGGTTGCGTTCGTCCGCCCTGTTCGTCCAGCAGACCCATCAAACGACGGAGCATGCGGTTAAACGTCAGAACAACGACATCTGGTTCATCCTCGCCAATCATCTGTGCTCGACGCACGGCGAGGACCGTCTTGCCGGACCCAGGCGGCCCGGCAACGAAGAGCGACTCGTCCAACGGATGTTCGAGCACGTCCAGCTGCTCTTCGACGCTCTCAAGCTCTTCCCAAGTGGGCAATCGCATTAGCCCTCTCCAAGCCGGAGCGTTCTTCTCTCAGGGCGATGGAACACAGCGTAGCGAAGTTGACGGCGTTGTTCTCCCGTCCATCTGTCAATGGTGATCTCGCCAGTCCCGTCGGCGGGCAGTTTGAAGCCTGCTTGCCGCATAGCCTCTTCCAACGCAGGGAAATTGCGATTGGCGCTAGGACGCGGGGAATTCGTGTAGAGCATGGCGACCCGCCCGTTGCCGAGTTTAGCAAGCAATGCGTCGAGATGACCGACAAGTGCAGCAGGCTTCAAGGTCCGGCTTGCCAAAAGATACGAGACGATGACAAGCACTGGCCGCCACCCGGGTGCCTTGTTCCAGTTCACGGACTCGAGATCGCCCGCCCAGCACCGTCGCATTGTCCCCAGTCTCGATGCGCTGGCCGCCAATTGCTCGCCAAGATCGCGCATGGCCACTGACTGGTCCACGCCGATGTAGTCGAAGTCAGGCGTATCGAGCACACCCGCAAGGGCCAAGCCGCCGGTGGCGGGGCCACATCCCAAGTCGATCACGATGGGAGCGTCGGGCGTCTGGTTCGCGAAGACCATTCGGAACGCCGCCGTGAGCTCTTCCAAATGCCCCTTCTGGTTGAAGAAGGCATAGAGCAGGGCGCGATCAGCAGGCGACATGTCGCGCCAGGGCTCGTCGAACCGCGCTTGGCCCCATTCAATGCAGTCCATCGCTTCGGCACGCGTTAGCCCGAAGAACGTGCCATGCCGCGACCGCGGATCGTTCTGGACGCGGTCAACGATCTCGACTTGGCGCACATCTTGCAGCCACTGGGGCAACTCTACGGGCATTGGTGCTGCTCGCCTCTTTACATCATGCTGTTCATAAAACCACTATTCAGCGCTGGATGCAACCATCTTCTTTGGGATGCGCTCCGTAGCTGCAAGCAGGTGTGGTCTCGCCACGGTGCCTCCGGTTACGGCCCTTGATCCGCCAAGAATGCATTGATCTCCCGCGCCAACGCCTCCGGCGCGTCGAGTTCCGGCAGGTGGCCGGATTCCGCGATGGTCGCGGTGCGTACCGGCCCCGCCAAGGCGTCGGCGAAGCGTTGGTTGTAGGAGGCCGGCAACACGCGGTCCTTCTCGCCCCGCAGCAGCAGCGTTGGGTGATGCACCCGATGCAGGCGCTTGAGGACGCCGGTGTCGCCGAAGGGGAAGAGCAAGCGGGCCGCGGCTTCCATGGCGCGGGTCTGCATCACTTGCCAGTCGATGGCCTCCGCGCCCTGCGGCACTTCCCATGTGCGCTTCCAGTTCTCCGGGTTCTCGCACACCAGGTTCGGGATGGAGTCCGGCCCTGGCACCTGCGCCCAGATGTCCGCGGCGGGATCTTTCGCGTCGAAGCAGCCGAAGGGGGCGATCAGCACCAGCCGGTTCACGACGTTGCCGGCGATGGCGGCCACTTCCGCCGCCAATGCGCCGCCGACGGAACTGCCGATCAGGTCTACGCGCTCTTCGTCCAACGCTTCCATCGTCTCCACCGCGTGGACGATCCAATCGAGCAGGCTGTCCAAGTGGCGGAAGTTCTCGGCGCCAGGAAAGCCCGGCAGCGAGGGAACGATGATGCGCCGAGTTGCCGCCAGTTCGTCGAGGAAGGGCAGCCACTTCGGCAGTCCGCCGATGCCGGCGAAGAACACCGCTGGCGGAACGCTCGGGTTGCTCCCCGCTTCCCAAACGCGAACCGGCTGGCCGCCGACGGTGACGGCGCGTTCGCTTGGCATCAGGCCGCCTTGGCGGCAGCGCTCGAACGCGGCGTGGCGCGTTCGGCCAAGGGCTTCGGCCACCAGTCGTCCTGCCACTGGTCGTCGAACAGGTCTTGGATCTGCGGCAGCACCTTCTCCGCGTACAGGCGGGTGTTGTACTTGGCGAGATCGGTGCTCATGTTGCCGAACTGGCACAGCAGCATCAGATGGCCGACGTTCAGGTTCACGCACACCTCGCGGATGCGCTCGGCCACTTGGTCCGGATCGCCGGCGATGACGTAGCCGAGATCGAGGATGTCCTGCCAATCCCGCGCCGCGCCCATGCCGCCGCGTGCGCCGGATGGGGCCGAAGCGCTGCGCTGAGCCGCCAGCGCCACTTGGGACTGCACCTTGGCGCGGATGGTCGCTTCGGACTGGTAGCCGGCTGGCGATGCCCACTTCGGATTCACGTGCAGGCAGCGGCCGTAGAAGTACTCGGCCGGCTCCTTGTAGAGTTCCAGCGCTTCCTGTTCGGTTTCCCCAACGGCGACGAACTGCAGAAAGCCGGCGCGGTAGGGGTTGCGGTCCTTGCCGAGGCGATCCATCTCGTCCCAAAAGCCCTTCATGGTGGCTTCGCCGGCCTTGTAGCCGAAGTAGGAGAGGTAGCTGTAGACGTAGTCCTTCTCCGCGCACCAGCGCCAGGTTTCCACCGAGCCGCCGCCGGGAATCCACACCGGCGGATGCGGCTGCTGCACGGGCCGCGGCCACACGTTCACGTAGCGTAGCTGGTTGTAGCGCCCGTCGAAGGAGAACGTCTCCGGTTCCTGCCACGCCCGCATCACCAGATCGTGCGCTTCGTAGTAGCGGTCGCGCAGCTTGGACGGGTTCTGGCCGTAGGCGAAGATGGTGTCCATCGGCGTGCCCACCGGAAAGCCGGCGATCAGCCGCCCGCCGGACATGCAGTCCAGCATGGCGAACTCCTCGGCCACCCGCGTCGGCGGGTTGTAGAGCGCCAGCGAATTGCCCATCACGCAGATGGCCGGCTTGGAGGTGCGGCGGGTGAGGGTGGAGGCGATGAGGTTCGGCGACGGCATCAGCCCGTAGCCGTTCTGGTGGTGCTCGTTGCAACAGATGCCGTCGAAGCCCACCTCGCCGGCGTATTCCAGCTCGTCCAGGAACTCGTTGTAGTGGACGTGGACGCGCTCGGCGTCGAGCAGGCTGGCGTCGATGTCCACCCATACGGACGGGTGCGCGTCGCGGAAATCGTCCGGCAGGTCCTTGTACGGCATCAGATGAAACCAGAGGTTCTTCAAGAGCGTGCTCCTTCGGCTGGCGTACGGGCATGGTAGCGCTTTGCGAGGCCGCTTTGGCAGGCGCGTTGGCGGCGGGCGAACGCCCCCGGCGGAGCAGCGCGGGGCTACAATGCCGCTTTAGAGGGCTGCATTCACGCCACGGGCATTGGTGGAGCCATGCAAGCGACAGGGCTGTTGGGAACGGAGCGCAACGCGCCCCCGCACTTCGCCGGGCGCGCCGACGAGTTGAGGCAGCTTGCGGGCTACGCCGAGTACGTCTTCGGCAACGCCGACCCCAGCGGCGGCATCGTGCTGATCGACGGCGTGCCGGGTTCCGGCAAGACCCAGCTGCTGCGCCGGTTCGTCGAACGCCAGCAGGCCGGGGGCGCCGGCGGAAAGGGCGTGCTCCACCTCGCGGTGACCACCGCCGACATTCCCGAGGACGCCAAGAGCCTGATGTTCCTCATCGCCTCCGCCATGCCGCTCGGAAGACGGCGGGCCTTGGGCATCATCGGCGAACAGCGTCGGGCGAAGTCGCTGTCGCTGACGGGCATCGGCAAGTTCGACTGGGACAACCCGACCACGCCCGATCTGCCGATCACGGAAATGCTCCGCTTGAGCAAGGATTCCGGCTGGTGGCAGGAGCAGTCGATGATCGTCAGCATCGACGAGATACAGACCATCGAACCGCCGGCGCGGAAGATGCTTCGCGTACTGCACGAAGGGCTGCACGGGTGTCCGATCCTTGTGGTGTGCGCCGGCCTCTCGCACTCGGCCAAAGTGCTGGCCGATCCGCAGGTGGATCCACACACCATCTCGCGCTGCGCCATGCGCTTGCGCCTGGGATCGCTCGACAGCGAGGACGCGCAGGAGGCCATCGTGCGGGGGCTTGCGAACCTTGGCGTGGAGTGTCCCGAAGACGTTGGCGAGAAGCTCGCAGCCGCATCGATGGGGTTTCCGCAGCATGTCCACGGCTACATTGCCGGCGCGATGGCGGCAAGTGCCGAAACCAACGATGCATCCAGTGGCGCGTTCTTGGAGACGGCCTTGGCCCGCGGCGACGCGATTCGCAGCCAGTACTACGAGACGCGCCTGTCCGCGCTACGCGCGCCCAAGGGCATCGTCTACTACCTCGCCGGCGCGATGGACGATGCCGGGAAGGGCGACGGAATGTATCTGCACGAGGCGGTGGCGACGCTGGAACGCTTGCCCGCGGGCTACAACCCGGAGGGCTTGCCGCCGATGGCCGTGATCGACTCCGCCGTGGAAACCGGCGTGCTGATCGAGGAAGCGGGGCGCTATTCGTTCGGCATTCCTTCCTTCTACGAACACGCCCTGGCAGCGTATCGAACCATGACGGCGTGAGCGGATCGGGGCCGTCGAGTTCGGCGATCTCCGCGTCCAGCGCCGTTCCGCTACGTCGCCGATGGCTGCGCGGCGGTCGGCACCGTCGGTACGAAGCGATAGTCGGCATCCGCGAGGAACCGCCGCTTCAACGCCAGCATCTCTTTCCACGTGGCCAGCAGGCCGTGCGGGGCTGGCGGCAAGTCGTGCTCGATCGCCCGCCGCAGCTTCGGCAGGTTGTAGAACGGCACCGCGGGATACATGTGGTGTTCCAGGTGGTACTGCATGTTCCAGTAGTAGAAGGCCGGCAGCCAGGAGCAGGTGAACGTGCGCGTGTTCATGCGGAAGTCCGGAATGTTCGAGTTCAGCCCGTAGTGCTGCGGCACGCCGCACAGGAAACCCAGCCAGCCGCAGTAGAACGTGCCGAAGGTGTAGACCACCACGAGGAACCCGTTGCCGCTGGCGATGAACGCAAGCGCGATCAGGCCGTGGCCGACGAGCAGCGTGCGCGCCCAGTTGCGGTGCCTTCGCCTCAGCCGTTGATCCGAGGCCGGCAGCACATGCCGGTACCAATCGCCCCGAACGTCTCCCTTGGCGTGTCGCCAAACGACCTTCAGGCGCTGCCAAGTGGCTTGCGGATTCCACGCCAAGAGGCCAAGCCACACCCGCCACCGACGCAGACTGAAGCGAACGGGCAGCAGCACTTCGCCGTCGTAGTCCGCATGGCAAGTGGCCTGGTGATGGATGGCGTGGCTTTTCTGATACCAGATGTAGTCCGACCAACTGATGAAGGCGTAGAGCCGCTCGAAGAACACGTTCAGCCGCCGCGACTTGAACACCGTGCAATGCTGCAACTCGTGAACGGCGATCAAGCCCATGAACGGCCCAATCGTCCCGTGGACGAACAGCGCCAGCACGAGCAGCGGCACGCTCCACGGCCAGTTGCCAGCGCCGATGTTCAGGTAGGCGACGTAGGCCAATGCGCCGGTGGCGAAGAAGAGCCCCAAGTGGCACAGCGTCTGCGTCCAAGCCCGCAGGTCGTCGCGCCGCATGAGCTCCGCCAGCACCGCCTTGTCGATGGGGCTTCGGTACCAGGAGATGCGCGGGTCGGCGGCGAAGGGCGAATCGCCGACTTCTGCTGCTGCCTGCGTTGCTTGGGGCATGGAAGTCCGGGAGTGGTCGAATCAACGGAGACTACCATGAGCTTCGGAAGCAAGTCGCAGAGTCGGCCGTCGGGCAGCGTTGGGCGCAGTTTCCGCCACACGCCCAACGCGATGGGTGGTAGCCTTCGCGTCGAGTTCGATGACGGCCATTTGGGGCGAACGTGACGCGCGCTCTTCACTCTCCGGCGGTCAGCCTGTTTGCCGGCGCCGGCGGCATGGACATCGGCGTGGAAGAAGCCGGCTTCAAGACCGTCTGCGCCATCGAGAGCGACCCGCACTGCGCCGCCACGCTGCGCCGCAACGGCCCGCGCAAAGCCGTCTGGCAAGCGGACGTGCGCGTGATCGACCCGCAGCGGCTCTTGGACGTGCTCCAGTTGCGGCCTGGCGACGTCGGCCTGCTGCATGGCGGCCCGCCGTGCCAGCCGTTCAGCCAGATCGGCAAGCGCGGCGGCATGGACGATCCACGCGGCGCGTTGATTTTCGAAGTGCTGCGCTTTGCCCGTGTTCTTCGTCCCTTGGCAGTGCTCGTCGAGCAGGTGCCCAACTTCCTGCGCACGCGGACGCCCGCTGGCCGGCACCTGCTGGAGGAACTGCGCGACGAGTTCCACACCCTTGGCTACGACATGCACGTGGACGTGGTGGACGCCCAAGCCCACGGCGTCGCGCAACGGCGGCGGCGCGCGTTGTTCGTCTGCGTGCCGGCGGGTGCGCCGTTCGCTTTCGGGCCGCCGAACGGCAAGACGAAGACGGTGGGCGCGGCGCTGCGCGGTCTGCCAATGCCGTCGGCGCCAGACGAAGCGCCGACGGTGGCCAATCACATCGACGTGACCCCGGCCCGCGACCGCGAGCGCATCGCCTACGTTCCCGAAGGGCTGTGGCTGGCGAAAGCGCCCGGCGTGCCAGCGGACATCCTGCGCAACCTCACCCGCAAGGACACGACGAAGTACCGGCGTCTGCACCGCCAGGGCATCGCCCCCACGCTGCGTTGCGGGGAAGCGCTCTACCACCCGCTGGAAGACCGCTACATCACGCCCCGCGAGGCGGCGCGCTTGCAGGGCTTCCCGGACCGCCACGTGTTCGAGGGCCCCATTCGCCGCCGCACAGGCCGGGTGCGCGACTTGGACCAGCACCGCCAAGTGGCCAACGCCGTGCCGCCGCCCTTGGCCCGCGCCGCCGCCATGCAGGTGCGCCAAGCGCTGTGTCTATAGTCGAAGAACTCTACGGGCAGCCCCTTCGCGCCGAGGGCATGGATCAAGCCGCCTGCAGAACCGCGTTGTGCCCCTTCACGCGCACCACTTGCGATGGCGGCGGCAACCGCGACATGGCACGGGTGGCGGCATCCGATCCAGCGCTAGGACCGTTCTTCCATCGGCGCCTTGGCGAGGCGACTGGCGGCTACTTGCCGTGCGGCGTGTGCTCGGTGCGTCTGCCCAGGGACGATGTAGTGTGGGCGATTTGTCCCCGGCGGCTGTTGACTTTCGGGCCCAGGGGCATTGCCGACGGTCAGGCGGAGCTTGCGAACCGCGTGTTCGCTATCGCGGGCTTCGAGCCGAACGAGGAGGTCTCCGTTTGGACGGAAGTCTCGCTGATGGAGGTCGGCGCAGACGGTGGACGCTTCAACTACCGTCTGGATTACGTCCTTCGCGGCACGAGAACCGATGCGCCTCCGATAGTCGTCGAGGTGATGACCTGCTCCACATCCGGCGGCAGCCGCGCAAAGGGAACCGACATCCAAGGCGCCTTCCGCCGCGCCGTGTTGTTCGCGCACACGCCGGTCAGCGACCCTGTGGAAGCGCCCGGCGTGAACGTGCGGCAGGTGTGGGCAAGAATGGCGTCGCAGATGATCGCGAAGTCGGAAGCCGCCAACAGTTGGGGAGGACGAACGATCTGGGTAGTCCAAGATCGTCTGGTCGAATACATCCGAACCAACACGGCGTTGCCGCTAGAAGCGCTCCGCGCGCCAGACTGGACGCCCGGCGAAGTCAACATGCTGGTCTCGGACTTGGCGCAACCCGTGGCCCTCTACTCCGGCCCGATCCGAAGCCGACGCGGCTCGCGAACGTGTTGGCTGGAATTACTCGGCGCCCCGCACATCCCAACGCTCGACAGCATCACGCGCAAACTCGACGAGACGCCTCCGCTGGCGACCTTCCGCGTTCCCGGCACTGCGCAAGCCGGTCGTTAGAAGAGGTCGGCACCACTTCAATCTTGGGCAGCGAGCAGCCTGGGCGAGGTTCTGTCGGGGAGCGTTCGACCAAACGTAAACCGTACTTTCCATTTAGCGTCCCAGATGTAAAATAGCCTTCATGATCGAGCGCACGTCATGGCTGCAACGCATCCGCGAGGCGTGGGCGTGGCGGCCGTTGGTTTGGCTGTCCGGGGTTCGGCGGGTCGGCAAGACGACGCTGGCGAAGATGCTGGGCGATGCGACGTACCTGAACTGCGACCTGCCCTCGGCGCAACGAGCGTTGGCCGATCCCGAGCTGTTCTACGAGGGCTTGCCGGCTGGGGCCACGGTGATCTTCGACGAAGTGCATCGTCTGCCGGATCCCAGCGGCGTGCTGAAAATCGCCACGGACGAGTACCAGAGCCTCCGGGTGCTGGCCACCGGTTCTTCCACGCTCGCCGCCACGCGCAAGTTTCGGGATTCGTTGACCGGGCGGAAGGCGACGGTGCATCTGTGCCCGGTGCCGTGGCACGAGTGCGCGGCTTTCGGCGTGCGCGAATTGGACAGGCGCTTGCTCCACGGCGGCTTGCCGGAGCCGCTGCTGGCGGCGGAAAAAAACCCGGCGTTCTTCGCCGAATGGCTGGACAGCTTCTACGCCCGGGACATCTTGGAGTTGTTCGGCGTGCGCAATCGCGAGGGCTTCCTGACGCTGTTCCGGCTGCTGCTGCGACGCAGCGGCGGCCAGCTGGACATCGGCGCTCTTGCTTCCCTTGCCGAGGTGAGCCGACCGACCGCGAAGGCGCACGTGGAGGCGCTGCAGGTCGCCGGCGCCGTCCATCTGCTGCGCCCGTTCCACGGCCCCGGAAGCAAGCAGGAGATCGTCAGCCGCCCCAAGTGCTACGCCTTCGACACCGGCTTCGTCACCCACGAGCGGGGGTGGGAGACCATCCGCGACGACGACCGCGGCTTGCTCTGGGAGCATCTGGTGCTGGACGCCCTGCTGATGCGCTTCGCGGAACACGACGTGCTCTACTGGCAGGACAAGGCCCGCCGCGAGATCGATTTCGTGGTTCGTCGCCCGGGAAGGCCGCGTGGACCTTGTCGAGTGCAAGGTAAATCCAGACAAGCTGAATCCGGCGCCCGTGGCGGCCTTCCGCAAGCGCTACCCCGACGGCGACAACTACATAGCCACGCCCCTCGTTCGCGAGCCGTATCTGGTGCGGCGCGGCGGCATGGTATTCACGGTGTGTTCGAGCGGGGATGTCGGCAGAGGTTGAACGCCAACCTGAGGAGAGCGCGGGCTCTGGAGTTCGGGCCAAATCCAGTCGGGCGCGTCCGAAGGCACGACGTTCTCGAATTGCGCCAAGCCGTCGTCCAGTCATTGCAGTCCAGCGGAAGTTTGGTTCTCCCACGTAGACGGTTGACGGCCTGCGTTCGCTTCAACCAAGGTTCGGTCGGCGAAGATGCGACAGTACTGGCGGTTCTACTGGCCGCTCGCCCTCACTGGCGTGGCGACCGTGCTGGCGATTCAGTTCCAGAACGCCGCGTTGGCCCGCTACCCCGGCGCCGTCACGGAACTCGCTGTCTTCGCCTTGGCGACGAGCGTCTTCGGGCTGTTCGCTTCCGGCCTCAACTTCGCTTCGCAGTTGGCCAACGTCTTTGCGCGGAGCAAACGCGGACTGCGTCTGAGCCGCCGTTTCATTGCCGCTTGGAGCATCGCGCTCAGCTTGCCGTTGGCCGCCATTGGCGTCACCGATGCAGGTGCGCGAGGCATCGAGCTGGTCTTCGGCATCGAGACCGAGCTGGCGCTGCGCGTTCACGAATACCTGCTGTACATGCTGCCGCTGCTGTTCGTCACCGGCCAGCGGTTCTATCTGACGGGCTTGCTGGTGCAGGGCCACCACACCGGTTGGGTGACCATCCTGAACGTGGCGTTTCTGGCCAGCGCGGGCAGTGCACTGGTCGTCGGATTCGCGCTGCAGCTCGCGCCGGTTGCCACGTTGGTGGGTGCGCAGGTGGTCTCCGGACTGCTGCACTGGGGCTTGTCCGAGCTGGTCGTGAGCAGCCGCTACCGCCTGCCAGACGTGGCGGAGCACGAGCGCGCCAGCGTGTTCGACCTGGTGCGGTTCTTTCTGCCGATGACGGCCACTGGCTTGATGTTCGCCATCAGCCGGCCGGTGCTCTTCGCGTTCGTCGCGCGGATGCCCGACGGCGTCGCTGCCATCGCCGCGCTGCGGGTGGCCTTCGACTTCAGCCACATGTTTCAGCAGGCGGCGAACCAGTTCCGCCACTTCTTCGTCACCTTCGGCCTCGACCACCTCGCCGCCAAGCGCCGCTTCATGGCGCTGGTGTGCGCTGGAATCACCGGCATCATGCTGGCGGTGGCCTTGACGCCGCTCTCGGACTGGATCCTTGGCCGCCTGCTCGGCGTGCGCGGGCCGGTGCTCGCGCATGCCGTGGAAGCCGTGCTGGTGTTGTGTCTGATGCCTGCCGTCATCGTCGTGCGCAACTACTACCACGGCCTGCTGATGGTGCGGCGGCGCACGACCGGCATGGCCATCGGCGGCGCCTTGCGGGTGCTCGCCATGGCGGCGCTGGCGCAGATCGCCTATTGGCTGGGCGGCTTGGACCACAACGTGGCGGCTTTCATTCTGCTGCTCGGCTTTGCCGTGGAAACGCTGGCTGTGCTGGTCAGCGCCAGACGCGCTGGCTGATCTCGGCCAGGTCCGCGCCCGCCAAACCCGCAACGCCAGCGCCCTGCTTTCTTTTCGGCTCTTCGGCTTCTTCGGCTAGGCCCTGCCAAGCGCAACACGTTGGTGTATGCTTGCGCACTGCCTTCCGTTGGAGTTCCCTGTTTTGAGTCGCCTGCCCGGTTTCGCCGGGATGTCCCTGTTCCTTTGCTTGCTCGGTGCCGGGGCGGACGCCACCGCGGTGCCCGCTGCGGGCGACTTGGCGGTCGCCACCAACGGGCATGTGGTGCTGGAGCGCCGATCCAACGCGAAAGTCCATGTCGATGGCCGCCTCGACGAAGCGGCTTGGCAAGGTCTCGAACTGCACGAAGACTTCCGCCTGATTGATCCGGACACCCTCGCTCCGGGTTCGTTGCCCACCCGGATGCGCGTCTTCTACACCGACCGCGGCCTCTACGTGGGCGCGGAGATGGCGCAAGACCCGGACACCCTGGTGGAGCATCTGAGCGGTCGCGATCAAGGCTGGCTGAACCGGGACTACTTCTCGCTCACCTTGGACACCTCCGGCGAAGGCCGCTACGGCTTCTGGTTCCAGCTGAATCTCGGCAACAGCGTCTCGGACGGCACGATCCTGCCCGAACGGCAGTACAGCGACAGCTGGGACGGCGCCTGGCGAGGCGCCACGGCGCGCACGGACGACGGCTGGAGCGCCGAGTACTTCATTCCCTGGTCGCTGGTGAACATGCCCAAGGCGAATGGAGAACGCACCATCGGCATCTTCGCGCAACGCAACGTCGCCCATGCCGACGAGCGCTACGCCTGGCCGCCGCTGCCCTGGACGAAGCCGAAGTTCCTGTCCGAGTTCCAGCGTTTGAGCCTTACCGACGTAAGCCCGCGCCAGCAGTACAGCGCTACGCCCTACGTGTCCACCAGCTACGACCGCTTCGGCAGCCGCGGCATGGAGGCGAAGGCCGGCGTCGACCTGCTGTGGCGGCCGTCCAGCAACGTGCAACTGGCGTCGACGCTGAATCCGGACTTCGGCAACGTCGAAGCGGACGACATCGTGGTGAATCTGTCCAACTACGAAACCTTCTTTCCCGAGAAGCGCCTGTTCTTTCAGGAAGGGCAGGAGATCTTCAGCGCCGGCGGCCGATCGGGCTTCGGTTCGAGCGGCAACACCGTGCTGCTGCACACCCGCCGCATCGGCGCTCCGGCGCTGCGTCCCGAAACGCCGGAGGGCGTCGTGCTGTCCGCAGAGGGCCTGCGCGAACCCGCCGACTTGCTGGGCGCCTTGAAGGCCACCGGCCAGCGAGGTTCCTTGCGCTACGGCTTCCTCGGCGTGATGGAAGACGATGCGCGGCTGCCGGCGTTCAAGGACGGCACGCCGACCCTGCTCAGCCAGGAGGGGCGCGACTTCGGCGCATTGCGGCTGCTCTACGAACACGCGAACGGCGGCTACAAAGGCGTCGGGGTTCTGGCTACCGTGGTCAGACACCCCCAGCGCCACGCTTTGGTGAGCGCCGTCGACGGCCAGTACATCAGCCCCGCGGGGCGTCTGCGCGCCAACTCCCTGGTGGTCGCCTCGGACGTCGACGGCAGCGCCGAAGACGGCGTTGGCGGATTTCTGGACGTGAGCTATTCGCCGCGTCAGGGCATCTCCCACTACTTGTCGCTGGACTCCTTCGACGACACCGTCCAGCTCAACGACATGGGCTTTCAGCGGCGCAACGACTATCGGCGCGTGGCCTATCGAATGCGCCTGTCGAATCCGAATCTGGCGCGCTTTCGCAACACCCGAACCTATTTGCGGCTGGACCGAATGTGGAACACCAGCGGCCAGGTGATCGGATCGGAGGTCTCCGTCGATCAACGGCTGACGCTGCACAATCTCTCCCAGCTGCGCTTCAGCGGCCGACTGCGGCCTAGCCGCTACGACGACCGCGGCAGTTTCGGCAACGGCGCATTCCGCATCGACGACTCCTGGGAGATGGAGCTGCGCTACTACTCGGACTCCTCGCGCCGGCTGGCCTATTCCGTTCGCCAACGCTGGAGCGAGGAGCCCACCGGCGGCGTCTATCGACGCACCCAGGGCTTCCTGCGCTGGCGGCCGACGGATCGGCTCACCATGGGGCTGGGGCTGCGCTACGTGGATCGGGAGTCCTGGCTGCTGCACCAGTCGAACGGCGCGTTCACCACCTTCGCAGCCGACGAACTCACCCCGAACTTCGACCTCAGCTATTTCTTCACCGCCCGACAGCAGTTGCGCATGGCGTTTCAGTGGGTGGCCATCCAGGCCGACGAGCGCGAGTTCTTTCGCTTGGCCGATTCGCCAGGGCCGTTGCTGCGCGCCGAGAAGAACAGCGACGACGCAAGCGACGACTTCGCCATCTCGCGCATGAACCTGCAAATGCGCTACCGCTGGGAAATCGCGCCGCTGTCCGATCTGTTCGTGGTGTACACCCGAAACGCCGCAGCGCCCTACGTCGAAACGATCGGGCGCGGTTTCGCGGGCTTGTTCTCGAGCGCGCTGGACGAGACCACGGGCGAACATCTGGTGGTGAAGTTCCGCTATCGCTTCGGCAGCTAGTGTGCCGCTTCCAGAACAACGTGCGTTCCAGTGGGCGGGTTTCGTCGCTCGACCTGGACACCGGCGGCCTTGCGGGGCGGCACATCCTCAAGTAGCGTCTTCCGGGCGACGACAGACGGAACGTGCCACTTGCCACGTCAATTCGGAATCGGACCACTAGCCGCATGATCGTGGCGGCCGGCCGCTGGTTCGGACGCGGTTCGTTTCGTGCCAGCGACGAAGCCCGCGGCACATCCTTCAAGGCGCGGATCGACGTCTCGGACGACCTCGGCGCCGACGATGCCTTCCGCAAGGGCTACTCGATCGACGCGAAGCTCGACGTCCAAGGCGACGAGCGCTCGATTGCCGTATGGATCGCGGCCGACGAATTCGGCACCTACGCTTTGACTGCGAAAGCCCCGGCCCTCGACGTGCAGGGTCACGCCAAATTGGAGAGCGAACCCCACCTCGGCCTGCTGTGGTCCCAAGACGGCCTCGCCACCGTCGCCTTTGCGCTGTTTGCTCTGCCGGAAGCACATGGCTTGCGGGGCTATGCCAAGGTCGACAAGCACCTCTGGACTTGGGAACTGTCGCTGCACCGTTCCCAGCGGTCGTCTGGCCAACCGCGAACGGGGCTGCGCGACCGTATCGGCAACGTCGTCTCGCTGGCCTCCAGGCGCAAGCGCTGATGACGGAGCAGCGGGCAGGCGAACTGCCAGCGTCGCCAACCAAGCTCGTCCGTGCCGCGAAGCTCTTGGCCACGGCGCTGTTCCTGCTGCACACCGCGTCCCTGGCGGCGGAACTGGAACTGTCGCCATGCAAGCTCGCCGCCAACGAAGGGCGTCAGGAGGTGGCGGCGCGCTGCGGCAGGGTCTCCGTGCCACTCGACTGGAACGACGCAAGCAGCGGCGACATCGAGCTCCGCGTGGCGGTGGTGGCTGCGTTGGCCGAACGAGGGGTGGCGGATGCGTTGACGGTCATCGCTGGCGGTCCGGGACAGGCCGCGACGGGCTTCTTCGCGGCCACCTCCGCTGCCTTCGAGCGCATCCGTCGTCGGCGCGACATCGTGCTGGTCGATCAACGCGGCACCGGCGGCTCGGCGGCGCTGAACTGCGCCGGCTTCGCGGACCAGCAGACGATGGAGGCCGACGTCGACGAAGCCGTCCGGCTGATGCGCGAATGCCTGGCCGAACTGCCCCACGATCCGCGCACCTTCACCACCAGCATGGCGGTGCGTGATCTGGAACACGTGCGCCAGCAGCTGGGCTATGCGCAACTCAACCTGTTCGGCATCTCCTACGGCACCCGGGTCGCCCAGCACTACGCGCGTCGCTATCCCCAGCACACCCGCACCCTGGTGCTCGACGGAGTCGTGCCGCCCAGCCTGTCGTTGGGGCCGGACGTGCCGCTGCGCAGCCAAGCGGCGCTGGACGGCTACTTCGCGCGCTGCGCGGACGATGCGGACTGCCGAGCGGCCTACCCCCGTCTTGCGGATCGGTTCTACGAAGTGCTGGAACGCTTGCGCAGTCGCGCCCCGGAGGTGTCCTACGTCCACCCGCGCAACGGCGAGTCGAAGACGATGCGGTTCGATCACATGGCCTTTGCCGGCCTCGTGCGGCTGATGATCTATTCGCCGCTCACCGCCAGCGTCCTGCCGACGCTGATCGACGCCGCCCACGCCGGCGACTACGCGAACTTGGCCGCGCGGGCCGACGCGTCCTACTCCCAGCTGGCCGACGAGCTGGCCATCGGTCTGAACTACGCCGTGCAGTGCGCCGAGGACGAACCGTTCTGGGGCGAGGTGGACATGGATGCCCAGGCCGCGACGTATCTTGGCAGCGCTTTCGTCGAAACCACGATTCGGGTTTGCGAGGCTTGGCCACGGGGCGAGGTGGACGACGACCTGAAAGAGCCCTTGCAGACCGACAAGCCGGTGTTGCTGCTGAGCGGCGAGCTCGACCCCATCACGCCTCCTTCCTATGCCGAACTTGCCGCCGAGGGCTTGGCCAATCATCTGCACGTCGTGGGGCCCGGCCAAGGGCACGGCATGGTGGCGGTCGGCTGCGCTCAGCGCTTGATCGCGGACTTCGTCGACAGCGCGGACTTCCAGGCACTCGATCTCGGCTGCGTGGATCGCCTGGCGCCCTTTCCGCTGTTCGTATCGCCCATGGGACCGTCGCCGTGACGGCCAAGCTACGCGGCGGAGGCGAAGCACTTTGATAGAAGTGCAGGGGCTGTCGAAGCGGTTCGGCGACGTGCGGGCGCTGGACGGCGTCGACTTTCGCGCCGAAGACGGACGCATCACCGGCCTCCTGGGGCCGAACGGCGCCGGCAAGTCCACCGCCTTGCGCATCCTCTGCACCGTGCTGAGCGCGGACTCGGGCGTGGTGCGCCTCGGCGGCGTCGATGTTCGCGACGATCCCCTTGCCGTGCGCCGCGGCATCGGCGTGCTGCCGCACAACGCCAATCTCTACGGCAACCTCACGGCGAGGGAGAACATCGCCTACTACGCCTCGCTGCAGGGCATCGACGGCGACGAACGAACGAGGGCCGTGGACCGCGTCATCGACGCTCTCGACATCGAAAGCATCGCCGATCGTCGCGCCAAGGGGTTCTCACAAGGCCAGCGGGTGCGCGTCGCCCTGGCGCGAGCCCTGGTACACGGCCCGCAGACGCTGATCCTCGACGAGCCCACCAACGGCCTGGACGTGATGGCCACCCGGGCGCTGCGCGCCGTGGTGCGCGAGCGGCGCGACGCCGGCTGCTGCGTGTTGTTCTCCAGCCACGTGATGCAGGAGGTCGCCGCGCTCTGCGACCGCATCGTCATTCTGGCGAATGGCAAGGTGGCCGTCGCCGGCACCACCGACGACATCCGCGCCGCCACCGGATGCGACGACTTGGAAGACGCCTTCATGCGTGCGGTGGGCCAGCGCGGTGGCGCCGACTAGCATGGGTGCCGCCGGCCCGTCGACATCGAACCCGGCCGCGCGTTCTCGCGTCTCGATGCTCGCGGTGTTGCGCAAGGAAGTGCTCGACAGTCTGCGCGAACGCAAGGCGCTGGCCACCGCTTTTCTGTTCGGCCCGCTGATGGGGCCGATTGGCTTCGCGCTGATGGTCAACTTCGCGGTAAGCCAGCAGCTGGAGGAAGCACTCGAACCCGTGGCCGTGCCGGTTGTCGGCAGCGACAGGGCGAAGAACCTGATGAACCACCTGCACGCGCGTATGATCGACATCGACACCGACGGCTATGGCGACCCGGCGGCGCTGCGCCAGGCCGTGCGGCAAGGCGAGATCGATGTCGGGCTGGTGGTGGCGGAAGACTTCGCCGACGCCTTGGGCAGCGGTGCGCCAGCGAGGGTCTGGGTCGTGTCCGACAGCGGCAACACCAATGTCCGCGTGTCGACAACCCGGCTGCATGCGGCGCTTCTCGAGTACGGACGGTCCATCGGCGTCCACCGGCTGCAACTGCGCGGCGTCGACCCGGCGGTCGCCAGTCCCTTGGCCGTGCTCACCGACGACGTATCGACGCCTTCCGGCAGAGCCTTGATCCTGCTGGGAATGATCACCTACTTTCTGATGTTCGCGACGCTTCTTGGCGGCCTGCAGGTTGCCATCGACACCACGGCTGGCGAGCGCGAGCGCGGCACCTTGGAACCGCTGTTGACGCTGCCGATCTCGCGCCTGAATCTGGTGCTGGGCAAGTTCGCCACGGCGACGCTGTTCATGGCGGCTTCCGTCGCCCTCGGCATCGTCGCCTTCGCCGTCGTCTCCCGATTCCTGCCGCTGGCCGAACTGGGCATGGACGCCAACCTGTCGGCGGCCGTCTCGGCGCAGATGTACCTGCTGATGCTGCCGGTGGCGGTGTTCGGCGCCGGAACCCTGTCCTTGCTTGCCTCGTACACCAAGAGCTTCCGAGAAGCGCAAACCTACACCGGCGTGGCCATGCTGGTGCCGTCGCTGCCCATTCTGGTGGCGTACTTCATGCAGGCGCAGCCGTCCCTGCCGCTGATGCTGGTGCCGGGACTGTCGCAGCACGTCCTGCTGACGGAACTGATCAAAGGAGAGGGCCTCGACCTCGCCAACGCGCTGGTGTCGGCGACCACGACCGCAGCCATCGGCATCGCCGGGATGCTGGCTACGGCGCGTCGCTACCGCAGCGAGAAGCTGCTTATATAGCGCGGATGGCGGCCAAGCCCGCAGCTTCGATGCTCGTCGACGAAGGGGCGTGCGGAGAACTGGTCGGAGTGCCCGGACTTGAACCGGGGGCCCCTGCCTCCCGAAGGCAGTGCTCTACCAGGCTGAGCTACACTCCGCTGATATGCGCATTATAGGGCAAGACGGCAGCGTGGCGTGGCGGAAAAACTGCGCTGTTCGGCCCGTGCCTTGCGGAGACGGCAATATCCTACGCGCCAAAGCGGC
This sequence comes from Candidatus Azotimanducaceae bacterium, assembly GCA_965199875.1. Lineage (GTDB taxonomy): Bacteria > Pseudomonadota > Gammaproteobacteria > Pseudomonadales > Azotimanducaceae > VXYL01. The sequence continues at coordinate 4,054,559 of OZ241346.1, forward strand.
AAACACGCACATCGCGTCGGGACATCGGCGTACTTCCTCGGCTGCCTTGTCGGTCTAAGATGCTCTCTGCGTTCGATTCGACGGTTACGCGCTTGGCGGTGTCGAACAGCGCGGCAGTCGACGAAGACGAGAAGGAGATGCAGTCGTGAATGCCGAGTTTTGGCCCGTCATTACCATGGGCATCGTGATTCTGATCGCCATCGCCACCTCGAACCGCTCGCTGCGCCGGGAAATGGGCGAGCGCATCGATGGACTGGGCAAGCGCATCGATGGACTGGGCGAGCGCATCGACAGGGTGCAGCGGGAACTGAACGAGCGCATCGACCGGTTGGACGTCCGCATCGACAGGCTGGATGTGCGCATCGATGGACTGAGCAAGCGCATCGACAGGCTGGAAGAGCTCATCAACGGGGTGGAGCGGAAGGTGAACGAGCGCCTTGGCGAGGTGCGAGAACGGCTAGGTCGAGTCGAGGGCATGCTGGAAGCGGTGTTGCGGATGCGCACGGGCAAAGGGCGCGGAGACGAGAAGCACGACCCGGCTCTGCCTAGGTCGTAGCGCGGCGGCCTGTTCGCGTCTCAGCCGCATCGGCGGCGGACTTCAAGCGACGCGGAGCTCGCTGGAGCTATACGCCATCCACATGCGGCCGATGTATTGCCGCGAGCCGAACATCCGCTGCGCGGCGGGCCGGGCCGTGGAGCTACCCCATCCTCGATACCGCAAAGGCGGCCAGCGCCGCCAGAGCGTCGCGGTACGCGCTGGGCGGCAACGCCAAGGCGTCTTGCATGGCCATGTCGGCCTCCTCGATGGCGCGGTGCTTGGTGTAGTCCAGGCCGCCGCTGCGCCGAACCGCCTCTGCGACCGAGGCGAAGTCTTCGCCTGAACGCGCCTTGATGGCGCGGCGCACGACCTTGGCGTCGGCGTCGCGGCCGCGAGCGAGGGTATGGATCAGCGGCAGCGTCACCTTGCCTTCGGCCAGGTCGTCTCCCGGGTCCTTGCCCATGGCGGCGCCGTCGCCAGCGTAGTCCAGCCAGTCGTCCACCAGCTGGTAGGCCATGCCGAAGCGCAGGCCGTAGCGGCGCAGTGCGGCAACCGTAGCGGCGTCCTGGGAACAGAGCACGGCACCGGTGTGCGCCGAGGCCTGAAACAGCATCGCGGTCTTGCGCCGCACCACCTCCAGGTAGTCGCACTCCATCATGTCGACCTTGCCGATGTTGGCCAGCTGCATCACTTCGCCTTCGGCGATGACGTTGGTGGCGTCGCTGATGATGCCCATGACGTCCATGCTGTCGAGTTCGACCATCAGCTGGAAGCCCCGGGAGTACAGAAAGTCGCCCACCAGGACGCTGGCCGCATTGCCCCACAGCGCATTCGCCGTGGCGCGGCCCCGGCGACGGGCGCTCTTGTCCACCACGTCGTCGTGCAGCAGCGTCGCCGTGTGCAGAAACTCGATGATCGTGGCCAAGCGGATGTGATCTCCGCCGCGGTCGGCGCCGCCGCAGGCGCGGGCCGTCAGCAGGACGATGAGCGGCCGCAGACGCTTGCCGCCGGCGTCCACGATGTAGCGGCCGATCTCCTCCACCAAGGCGATGTCGGAAGACAGCTGGCGCGGAATCAGCGCGTTGACCCGGTCGAAGTCCTCGCGCACCAGGGCGAAGATGTCCGCTAGCGCAGCGTTGCTCGGCGGAACGACGGGTTGGGCGACGGAGTTGGGCACGCTCATCCAAGTGTTGCGTTGTCCGGCCCGGCGCGATCGAGGCAGCAAAGACTCTTGCGTTCGCCCAAGGTGCGCCGTTGCATTCGCCCGGCTCGACACCTACAATGCCGCGCCCGCACGACCGGCTGGCCAGTCGTCGGCATTGTATTACACATCAACGCATGGCATTGGAGGCGGCGAGTGTTCGCGGTATTCGAGAGCGGAGGCAAGCAGCATCGAGTGGCGGAGGGCGAAGTCGTTCGTCTGGAACGGTTGGCCGGCGAACCCGGCGATCCGGTGATCTTCGACAAGGTGCTGATGATCGCCGCTGGCGACGATGTCGTCGTCGGCGCGCCGCTGGTGCAGGGCGGCAGAGTGTCCGGCGAAGTCGTTGCCCAGGCCCGCGGCAAGAAGATCAACGTCATCAAGTTCAAGCGGCGCAAGAACTACCTGCGCCGAAAGGGCCACCGCCAAGCCTACACCGACGTCAAGATCACGGCGATCTCGCGCTAGCCTGTCGCGACGGCAAGGAACCGCCACCCACTCACCCACGAGGGCACCATGGCACACAAGAAAGCTGGCGGCAGCACCCGCAACGGGCGCGACTCGCACTCCAAGCGTCTTGGCGTGAAGAAGTTCGGCGGCCAAAGCGTGCAGGCCGGCAACATCATCGTCCGGCAGCGCGGAACCCGGTTCCATCCCGGTGCCAACGTCGGCTGCGGGCGCGACCACACGCTGTTCGCCACCGCGCCGGGCGTGGTCAAGTTCGAGGTGCGTGGCCGCGCCCAGCGAAAGACCGTGAGCGTGGTGGCCAGCGAAGTCGAAGACGCTTCGGCCTAAGCGAATCCCATGGCGGGGCCGCCGTGCAATTCGTCGACGAAGCGGTCATCGAAGTCGAAGCCGGCAAGGGCGGCAACGGCGCACTGAGCTTTCGCCGCGCTCGCAATCTGGCCAAGGGAGGCCCGGACGGCGGCAACGGCGGCAACGGCGGTTCGGTGCAGCTGGTGGCCGATGGAGCGCTGAACACGCTGGTGGACTTTCGCTTCAAGCCACGCTATCGCGGCGCGAACGGCGGCGCCGGGCGCGGGCAGGACAAGACCGGCGCCGACGGCGGCACGCTGGCGGTTCGCGTCCCTGTCGGCACCACCGTGCTGGACGAAGAGACCCGCGCCACCATCGGCGATCTGCGCCGCCGGGGCGAAACGCTGATCGTCGCGCACGGCGGCCGTCGCGGCTTTGGCAACGCGCACTTCAAGTCCAGCACCAACCGGGCGCCGAGACGCCACACCCAAGGCGCGCCTGGCGACAAGCGGCGGCTTAGGCTGGAACTGCGCGTCGTCGCGGACGTCGGCCTGCTGGGGATGCCCAACGCCGGCAAGTCCACGCTCTTGGCGCGGGTCTCGGCGTCCCGCCCGAAGATCGCCGACTATCCCTTCACCACCCTCGTTCCCCATCTCGGCGTCGTTCGCGTGGACGAACGTTCGAGCTTCGTCATGGCAGACGTTCCGGGGTTGATTCGCGGCGCGGCCAACGGCGCGGGGCTGGGCTTTCGATTCCTCAAGCACCTGTCGCGCGCGCGGCTGCTGCTGCACTTGGTGGATGCCGCCCCCGCCGACGGCAGCGACCCGGTCGACAATGCCCGCAGCGTCGAGGCCGAGCTGTTCGCGTGCAGCGAGGCGTTTCGCAGCCGCGACATCTGGCTGGTGGCCAGCAAGGCGGACTTGCCGGAGGCACGCGCCACGGTCGGCCGCTTCCGCGATGCGTTTCCCAACCGGCGTTGCTTCGACGTGTCTGCCGTCTCCGGGCACGGCGTCGACGCGCTTGTCGGCGCGGCGATGGTTCGCGTCGCGGAGATTCGCCAGCGTCTGCTCGCCGATGCCGAGTTTGCGGCGCGAGAGCAGGACTTCTCGCAACGCGTCGGCGATCACGTTCGGCAACGGATGCTCGAAGCCAAGCTCCGCGAAGATGAACGCTCCCACGGCAGCCGCGGCATGGACGAAGCGGAGCTGGCCCGGTGAACCGCCCATCCCTGGCGCAAAGCGACACCTGGGTCGTCAAAGTGGGCAGTGCCCTCCTGGCTGCCGACGGTCGAGGCGTCGCCTCCGGCTGCTTGGACGACTGGTGTCGACAGATCGTCGAACTGCTGGCAGCCGGCCGCCGCGCCGTGCTGGTGTCGAGCGGCGCCGTCGCGGAGGGATGCCGGCGGCTCGGCTTCGCCGAGCGGCCAACGGCCGTTCACGAACTTCAAGCCGCGGCCGCGGTCGGCCAGTCCGGCGTCAGCGAAGCCTACGAGCGGGCTTTCGGTCGATACGGCAGACGCACCGCCCTGGTGCTGCTCACCCACGACGACCTGTCCAATCGCCAACGCTACCTGAACGCCCGCATGACGTTGACGACGCTGCTGGATCTGGGCGTCGTGCCGATTGTCAACGAGAATGACTCGGTGGCCACCGAGGAGATCAAGCTCGGCGACAACGACACGCTCGCTGGCATGGTGGCGAGTCTGCTGTCTGCCGACGTGCTGGTCGTGCTCACCGATCAGGACGGCCTGCACGAGGCGGATCCGCGCCAGCATCCAAACGCGCCGCTGCTGCCCTTGGCGGCGGCGTCGGATGCGAAGCTCGACGCCATGGCCGGCGCCGGCGCAGGAAGACTGGGGCGCGGCGGGATGCTGACGAAACTGTCCGCGGCGCGCATGGCGGCGCTGTCGGGCACCCACACGGTCATCGCCAACGGTCGCTCGCCGGGCGTTCTCGTCCGGCTGGCCAACGACGAACCCCAGGGCACGATGCTCACCGCCGCGGTGGCGCCGATGGATGCCCGCAAGCGCTGGATTGCCGGCCAGCTGCGCGCCAAGGGCGAGTTGCGGCTGGACGCGGGAGCGGTGCGCGCCGTGCTCCATCGAGGCGTCAGCATTCTGCCGGTTGGCGTCGTTGCCGTTGCTGGAGACTTCCGGCGCGGCGACATGGTGCGGGTGGTCGACGACGGCGGCGAAGAGGTGGCCAAAGGGCTGGTCAACTACGACGTTCTGGAATCCCATCGACTGATCGGCTGCCGATCCGACGCCATCGAGGGCATACTGGGCTACGTTGAACAGCCCGAACTCATCCACCGGGACAATCTGGTGGTGCTTTGAGGCGAACAGGCCGTGCCCGTGCGCAAGAACCGCGGTTGACGGCCTTGCCACGGCAAGGCCGCGCTCCGGCGGCCGGCAAGTCAGTCGGGCTGGGAAGGCGCCGCTTGCGGCAGCTGATTGATCCGCGCTGCCAGGCGGCTCTTGTGCCGCGCTGCCTTGTTCTTGTGCAGAATGCCCTTGCCGGCCATCTTGTCGATCACCGGAACCGCCACATGCCAAGCGGCCGTCGCGGCGCTGCGATCCCCCGCTTCGATGGCGGCGACCACCCTCTTGATGTAGGTGCGCACCGTTGAACGGTGGCTGGCATTGCGGGCGCGGCGGCGTTCCGCCTGACGGGCGCGCTTGCGCGCCTGGGGACTGTTGGCCAAGAGCGTTCCTCTTGCGGTTTGGCGCGGCGCCGGCCGCGCAAGGCGGCGTAATATGCCGTCGGGCGGGCGGCGTGTCAACGGCCCGTTGTCGGGCAGCCTAGGGGGCCCCGCTCGAACGTGGACGAAAACCGCGACACGGACAACGTCGCCGCGCAGGGCGGCGTGGTCGCTGGCACGACCGGTCTGTCGCGGATCTCGGGGCTGGTGCGCGACGTGTTTCTCTCCTACGTGCTCGGCGCCACCGCCGCCGCGGACACGTTCTATCTGGCGTTCGCCATACCGAACCTGTTCCGCCGCATGTTCGCCGAAGGCGCCTTCGCGCAGGCCTTCGTGCCGGTGCTCTCGGAATACCGCCAGGAGCGGAGCGCCGCGGAGCTGCGCCAATTCGTGGCGGCGATGGCCGGCAATCTGGGCGTCGCGCTGGCTGCGGTCGCTCTCGCCGGAGTGCTCGGCGCGGCAGGCCTGGCGGCGGTGTTCATGCCTGGCATCGCCGACAAGGACGAGCAGTTCGCGCTGGCAACGGATCTGACGCGGATCATGTTCCCCTATCTGGCGCTGATCGCCATGACCGCCTATGCCGGCGCGGTGCTGAACACCCATGGCCGCTATGCCGTCGCGGGGTTCACGCCGGTGCTGCTGAACGTCTGCCTGATAGCGGCCGCGTGCGCCGCCGTGTTCGCCGGCGGGAACGTCGAGCAGACCGCCTACTACCTGGCCTGGGGCGTGCTGGCCGCCGGGGTGGCGCAGCTGTCCTTCCAAGCCCCCGCCTTGCGGCGCATCGGCCTTCTGGCGGTGCCGAAGACCAACTGGCGACACCCCGGCGCACGTCGGATCGGGCGCCTGTTCCTGCCCGCGGCGTTCGCCGCGTCGGCGGGACAGATCAACGCCTTGGTGGGCATCGTGCTGGCGTCGTACCTTGAAACCGGCAGCCGAGCGTGGCTCTACTACGCGGACCGGCTGATGCAGCTGCCCATCGGCATCGTCGCCATTGCGCTGGGCACGGTGCTGCTGCCCAATCTCTCCCGACTGCATGCCACCGGCGCGAGCGAACGCTTCAGCGCCACCCTCGACTGGGGCATGCGCACCGCTCTGCTGGTGGGCGTTCCTGCCGCCGCCGCCTTGGCGCTGCTCGCGCAGCCGTTGGTGGCGACGATCTTCCTGCACGGCGAAATGCGCCCGGCGGACGCCGCGATGACGGCGCTGGCGCTGCAAGTGTTCGCCGCTGGGCTGGTGCCGTTGATCGTCATGAAGATCGCCCAGCCCGGCTACTTCGCCCGCCAGGATACCGCCACCCCGTTCAAGTTCGCGATCGCCGGAGTGGCGGTGAACATCGTCGTCAGCTTGGCAACGTTTCGCTGGCTCGGCCACGTCGGCTTGGCCTCGGCGCTCAGCATTGCTGCCTTCGTCAACGCCGGGCTGCTGGTGACCGGGCTTGCGCTGGGCGGCCAATACCGGGGCAGTGCCAATCTTGCCCGCAACGCGGCGGCGACGGCGGCGGCCACTGCCGCGATGTGCGCGGTACTCTGGTACGCCGTTCCGGAGCCTGGCTGGTGGCTGCAGGCCGCGCCGCTCAAGCGGATCGGCGGCTTGGCGACGGCGGTGCTCGGCGGCTTGCTGGTATATGGTCTGACGGCGATGGCGCTTGGCGTCAGGCCTAGGGACGTGTTGCACCGCGCGTAGTCTTGTCGCCGGACGAAGCGGGTGCGCAGGCCAGAACGACGGCGCTTGCCCTTTGACCGGCTTGGCCTGCCTCGCTATGGTGCCGGCATGACGATGGCCGCGGACGCCCGTTCCCTCGACGACGAACAGCTGCTGGGCTTTCTGCGCGACGGCTACGTCGTCTTGCGCCCGGACGACCTGGACGCGCGGTTCCACGCGGCGATGTTCCAAGCGGCATGCGCCGTTCACGACGAGGCGCGGGCGGTGGGCGATGCCGTGCATCTGCAAGTGATCGGCGACAACCTGCGCGCCCGCCTGCCGCTCGTCGACCGGCTGCTGAACTCGGCCACGGTGCGCGGCGCTCTCGACAGCGTGCTCGGCGAAGGCTGGCTGCTGCATCCGCATCACTTCGTCCACGAAGCCAGCGGCAACGACCAGAGCTTCCATCAGGACGGCAACCTGCCGTGGAACGACCGCGCCCACTACCGCGCGCACCGGCCGAACTGGGCGATGCTCTTCTACTATCCGCAGCCGGTTGCGCTGGCCAGCGGCCCCACCGAGGTGCTGCCCGGCAGCCAGTACTGGACGACCAACTTCGAGAAGCCCGACGGCACCTGGCATCGCGGCGATGCGCTGGACAAGAACCTGCGCGTCGGCGAGTTGAACGGCGCCGCCCTCGAGGAGCGCGATCGCCGCCTGCAGGCAGTGGTCGACTCCTTGGGCATCCCGGACGTGCAGCGCCGCCAGCTGGAGTTGCCGGCGGGCAGCGTGGTGCTGGCGCACTACGACCTGATGCATCGCGGTTCGCGCACCGCTCCCGCCTTCGACGGCCGGCGCTTCATGTTCAAGTTCTACTACCTGCGCACGCGGGATCCGCAACACCGGCCGAGTACGTCGATGGCTGTGCCGTCGATGGGTTCCGAAGCATCGGCCCTGGTGGTCGAAACCATCGGCCGTTGGCTGCGCGGCGACGTCTCCTGGCGAGCGCCAGTGGTTGCCGCCGACCAGGCAAGGCGCATCCAAGCTGCAAGCGCCGAGGACGAGCGCGTTGGCCTTGCCTACGAGATCGGCTGGCTGGCGCGCCAAGACGACGAAATGCGCGCGGAACTGGGCCGGCTGCTGGCCAGCGACGACGAAGCGCTGCGCCGTTCCATGGCCTATGCCGCCGGCATTGCCGGCGCGGTGGCCGAGCCCTGCGTGCGCGCCGGCATGGCCAGTGCCGACGCGCGAGTGCGCCGCGTTGCCGTCTACGCCGCCGGCGAGGCGCGGCTGACCAGCGACGCCGTCCACGAGGCGCTGCTGCAACGCCTGGAAGGCGATGCCGACGACCTGGTGCGCTCCAACGCCGCCTACGCCCTGGGCAACATCGCACGTCGGCGAACGATCGCCGTGGACCGCTTGCTGGCGCGGCTGGACCCTGCCGCGGAGCCGGACAACACCAGCAACGGCGGCATGCGTCGCTCCACCGTGCGCGTCAACGTGATGTACGCCCTGTGCAACGCGGCGCTCGACGACGAACACCTCGACGCAGTCGCGCGCACGGCGCTGACGGACCACGATCGCTACGTCAGCGGCCTCGCCATCGCGCTCTTGGAGCGCCGCGCGCAACGGTGCGATCCCTGGCTGCGAAGGCTGGTGGAACACTTGGCGGCTGCGCGCTACAACCCGCGCCCGCCGCGCCCGGACGACGCCGAGGAGCCAGCATTCAAGCTGCCGCCCAGAGACGCGCCGACCGCCGCGCCGGCGTAGAGCCGCCGATGCTGGCCAGCTTGCGCAATCCTCGCGTCAAGGACGTGGTGAAGCTGCGCAATCGCCGCTATCGGGATCGCCAGCGCCGCTTCGTGGTCGAAGGCCGGCGCGAACTCGCCTGCGCCCTGGATGCCGGCTTCCCGGTGCAGACCGTCTACTACTGCGAGGCGTTCCACTCCGACCCGGGCGACGGTGGCGAGACGCAACTGCTGCACCGGTTCGCGGCCGCCGGCAGCGAACGCGTGGCCACCAGCCAAGCGGTGTTCGAGAAGATGTCCTACCGCCGTTCGCCGGATGGCTTGCTCGGCGTCGCCGCCATGCCGCCGCTGGCCCTGGACGGCCTGGCGCTTGGGCAGCGCGACGGCAACGCGCTGTGGCTGGTAGCCGCGGGCGTCGAGAAACCCGGCAACCTCGGCGCCATGCTGCGCAGCGTGGACGCCGTAGGCGGCAACGGCCTGCTGCTGGCCGATCCAGTGGCGGACGTGTTCAATCCGAACGTCGTTCGCGCCAGCGTCGGCGCTCTGTTCGCCGTCGCCGTGGCGGTGGCTTCGGCTGCCGACATCCGCGCCTGGTTGAACGGTCGCGGCGTGCGCGTGTTCGCCGCCAGTCCCGACGCGGCGACGATCTACACCGAGCCCGCCTACGACGGCGACGTGGCCTTCGTCGTCGGCAGCGAAAGCAAGGGCCTCGACGCCGACTGGCTGGCGCACGGCAAGGCGGTGCGCATTCCGATGTTCGGCCGGGTCGATTCCATCAACGCCGCCACCGCCGCGGCGGTGCTCCTGTTCGAGGCGAGAAGACGACATGAGTGAAACACCAGCGGGCAGCCACGCCCGCCCCATGCCGGGCACGCTGGACGTCTGGCTGCTGCTGCGCCACTTCCACTGGCGCGTGCTGGTCACCTGGCTGCTGTTGCTGGTGGAGAACACCTGCTGGGCGTTCGTGCCGTTCTTCATCGGCCGCGCCATCGACGCGCTGCTCGATGGCCAGCCGGGCGCACTGTGGGAAGTGGCGATCGTCATGGCGGCGCTGCTTGTCGTGGCGGTGCTGCGCCGGCTCTACGACACGCGCTGCTACGGCACGATGCGCGTGCATTTCGGCACCGAGCTGGTCGGGCGCATCCGTGGCCGCCCGGTCTCGCAGGTGAACGCCCGGCTGGACATGAGCCGCGAAATGGTGGACTTCCTGGAGGGCTACGTTCCCGAGCTGCTGACGGCGGCCGTGCAGCTGGCGGTCAGCGTCGGCATCCTGTGGAGCTTCGACGCGCGGCTTGGCTACTCGGCGCTGTCCGTGGTGGCCGCGCTGGGCATCGTCTACGCGCTGTTCCACCGCCGCTTCTACCGCCTGAACAGCGACTTGAACGCGCAGATCGAAAAGCAGGTTTCGGTGCTGCAACAACGGCTGGCCACGCCGCTGTGGCAACACCTGCTGCGACTGCGCAAGTGCGAGGTGCGGCTGTCCGACACGGAAGCCGTGCTGTACGGCGCGATCTACGCCGGCATGTTCGCCTTCGTGCTGGCCAACCTGTGGATGGCGACGGGCATTCCGGGCGTCACCGCGGGGATGATCTTCGCCATCCTCAGCTACTCGTGGGAGTTCGTCGAGTCCGGCGTCAGCCTGCCGGCAGTGTTGCAGCAGTGGTCGCGGCTGACGGAAATCCGCGAACGACTGAACCGCGCCGAGCAGCCGCAGGGCGCTTGAGCCCGCCGGGGGCGGCATCAATCACGGCCTTGGCTACAAGCACTTGTCCGGGCGTGGCAGACCGGCGATCTTGGCGGCCAGCGCCGCCGCGCTGCCCGGGAACAGGCGCAGCAGCGCGATGCTCGACGCCAGCTGCTGGCAGCCGCGTTCGCGCAGCAGTTTCACCAGCGGCCGCATGGAGGGCGAAACGCCGGTCTCGGCGTAGAACCGACGCACGACGCCGATGACCTGCCAGTGTTCTTCGCCAAGTTCGACAGCGTCTTCACTGGCCAAGGCGTTCGCCACCGCTTCCGACCAGTCCTCCGCGTTCGCCAGGTGGCCGTCTTCGTCCCGCGCTAGGTCCATGTGATGCTGCGTTCGCAGGCGACGACCCAGGACACGAAGTCGTCGTAGGACAGTTCCTGGACGGCGTCGGGGACCGCGACCCCGCGTTCGGCGGCGTCGTCGCGCAACGCGCCAAGCCGGATCGCCGCGCCGGCCACGGCGGGCAGCGCGAAGACGCCATCGCCGATCAGCAGCAGCGAGTCCTCGGCCGCGGCCAGCGCCAGGCACGAGGCGCGGGCGTCGGGGTTCGCCAGCAGGTGGAGAACGGCCACGGCGTCAGTCCGTCAGGATCACGTCGACGTCGGCGAAGAGCGCCTGGATCGCTTCCCGGCTGGCTTTCCGAACGGGCAGGTCGATGCGTTCGAGGGACAGTTGACGGGCCTCGAGGCTGTCCGCCGCCACGTGGAGATCGTCGACGTCGTACATGGGCAGCGCCTTCAGCGAGGACTGCCGCTCGGCAAGCCCCAGCAGCTGGTAGACGCCGTCGTCGAGGAACAGCACGGCGGTTCGCTGCTCGAAGACGCCGGACACCAGTGCCATGTCGACGCTCTCGGCGGCGGGGATGCCAGGGCGGCGGCGTATGACGTAGAGCACGCTCTTCACGATGGTGGGGCGAAACGCTAGAACGTCACCAGCCGGTCGCTCTGCTCCATCGCTTCGACCAGCTGGCCGAGGCCGACGATGGCGAAGCCTTCCGCCAGCGATTCGCCTTCCACCACGCCGCGTCGGCCAGCGGCAGCGATGCAGATGGCGAGTTCGAATCCGGCCCGCTCCGCCAGTGCGGTCCAAGCGTCGCGAACGCCGTCGTCGTCGGCCGCGAAGCGGTTGCCGATGGCCGCGGCATCCTTGTAGAAGAAGACGCGCTGCACGGTGTGTCCCGCCGCCACCGCGGCGCTGGCGAAGCGCAGCGCGACGCCAGCCGCTGGCGTCGACAGCGGCGCACTTTGAACAAGAAGGCTTAGCCGCAACGCTTCCTCGCCGGCAGCCGTGCTTAGGCGCGTATCATAGCCAACTCGAAGGCTTGCCCCACTTCCTACTGTCGCTGCGCCGTTCATGCCGAAAGATCGTTTTGAGCAACCCGTCAGCACCGACTCGGAACGCGCCGCGCAGCTGAACGACGCAGCGAACGACCGCCTGTTCGCCTTGCAGCCGGGCGGCGGCGAATTGATCGACGCGGCGCTGGAACTCGACCCGAACTTCGCCCTGGCGCATTGCACCAAGGCGCGCACGCTGCTGCAGGCCGGCTGCACCGCTTCGGCCAGGGAGTTCGCCAAGCGGGGCAAGCAGCTGGCCGAAAGGCGGTCGGCACGGGAGCAGCAGCACGCGCGCATCGTCTGCCAGGTCGTGCATGGGCGGTCTGCGGCGGCGTTGCCGGCGGTACGCGCCCACGCGGCGGCGCATCCCCGCGATGCGGTGCCGCTTTCCTTCGCGCTTGGGGTGTACGGCCTGCTGGGCTTCGGCGGCCTGCCGGACTTCCAAACCCAGCAGGTGCGGCTGCTGGAATCGGTGGCCTCGGCCTGGGGCGAGGACTGGTGGTTTCTGGCCGCCATCGGCTGGGCCTACGTGGAGATCGGACGCACCAAGCAGGGCATCTCGATGCTCGACCGATCGCTGGCGCTGAACCCTGACAACGCCAATGCGGTTCACGGTCGCGCCCACGGCTACTACGAAGAAGGCGCCGCCGCGGATGGCGAGGCGTTCATCGCCGCCTGGCTGCCAAGCTACAGCCGCAAGGCACTGCTGCACGGCCACCTGGCTTGGCACCAGGCGTTGTTCGCGCTGCAGCGCGGCGCGGTGGAGCGGGCGCTCGACGTCTATCGCGCTTCCGTGCGCCCGCAGGCTTCGGCGGCGCTGCCCATGTTCACCACCATCGACTGCGCGTCGTTCCTGATGCGGCTGCTGCTGCACGGCCGCGCACCGACGGAGGCCCAGCTCCGCGAACTGGCTGCCTACGTCGATGGGCACTTCGCCAAACCGGGGGTGCCGTTCCTCAACATCCACCTGGCACTGGCGCATGGCTGCGCCGGCGACGAGAACGCTTCGCAGGAGTTGTTGCAGCGCATGGCGTCCCTGCCTGCGGCGGGCGAGTCGGGAACGATGGCGCGGCGCATCTGCGGCGCCATCGCCGACTACGCCGGCGGGCGCTTCGCCGAAGCCGCCGCGACCTTGGACGAAGTTGCGCCGCAGCTGCCGGCCATCGGCGGCAGCAACGCCCAACGCGACCTGTTCATCGACCTGAACGCCGCCGCGCACCTTCGTGCTGGCGCAGAACGGAGGGCCAGAGCGGTCGTTCGGGATCGCTCATCGCGTCGTGCCCAGCACCTGAGCGAGCATTGGTTCGAGCAGTCCATTGGCCGAGCCGGATCGGTTCGCCGGCACGGCTGAACTCCCGCTGACGACGGACGCCTTGTTGCCGACTTGGTGACGCGCTACAGGTTGTCCCGGTAGTCGGCGGCAACGGCGGCGTCGATCGCCGTGGCGGTGCTGGCGGCGGCCTTCTTCTTGACGGCGTACATCTTGCCGAAGGAGACCTCGTGGCGCTGTTGCCAAGTCTCCGGCTTCCATAGCTGCGAGCGCAGGAACGCCTTGGCGCAGTGGAAGAACACCTCCTCGATCTGCACGCGAATGGCCAGCACCGCGGACCTGCCCCGCGCGGCCAGCTGTTCGAGCAGTTCCGGTTCCGCCGAAAGTTCCGCTCGGCCATTCACGCGCAGCGTCTCGGGGGTGCCGGGGATCATGAAAAGTGCGCCCACGCGCGGATTGGCCAGGATGTTGCGGTGGCCGTAGGCGAGGCGGTTGCCCAGGCGGTCCGGGATCACGATGGCGCGTTCGTTCTCCACATGCACGAAGCCGGGCGCATCGCCTTTGGGAGAGGCGTCGATGCGCCCCTCCGCATCCGCCGTCGAGAGCACGAGGAACGGCGACTTGGCGATGAACTCGACGGCGAAACCGTCCAGCGCCGGCTGGTTCTTCTCCGCAAGGCCGGGCGGTTCCGGCCCGATCACGGCGCGCAAGTCGGCTTCGGTGGCGATCGTGCTCATGCTTCGGACTCCTCTCGTGTTGCCTCAATGGCGATCCAAACAGAACCCTACGCTGCTTCCAAGCGATAGGCGAGGGCCGGTCGGGCTTCGGTGGCTCTGCAGGTCATGTAGTGGGCATCGCCCTCCGGCGCGAATCGCAGCGCGATGCGCTGCTCGCCGTCGGGCGTGCGGACGCGCATCAACTGGCCGTCGTCCGTAGCTGGGCCTGTGCTGGCGACCGAGAGGTCGTCGAATCCCCACAGCCCGTCGCGCTGGCGTACCAGCCACTCGGTGGCGGCTTCCGCCGTGGGCTGGCCGATGCGGCCCCGAAATCCCCGCTGGTACATGCGCCCGCCCCGCTCCGCCGCGATGAGGCCGTCGAGGTGCTCGGCGGCGACGTGGCCGTAGCAGTTGCCGCTCGGCAAGCACCATACGTTGCCGGCGAAGCGGCAGCCGCCGAAGTGGGCGCCGTGCCAAACCTCCACGTCGTCCCGCTGCCGCAGATGGCGATACAGCGCGTTGCCATGCACCGCGCAGCACGGATCCACCTTGCCGTGCGTGCAGACCAGCACACGGAAGCCGTCGTCTCGATAGGCCGCGAAGTCCTGCGGCGCGTCGCGCATGGCCGCGAGGTCGAAATCCAACAGCCCGTCGTAGCTGGCCACTTGATAGCGCAGTTGCAGAGGCGGCGCGTTCTGCACCGGCAGCGAGAAGAATACGGCGAGCCCCTCGCCGCGCTCCGCTGCGCGTTCGGCGCGCTCGCGACGGATGGGCAGGATGCGCGGATGCAGCCCCTCGCCGCTGGTTTGGAATCGCCGCCAGGTCTCCACGTTGAACTCGTAGAGCGCCGGCGAGAGCGACGCCAATGCCAGCCGGGGAAAGGGCGCCACGCCTTCGATGAACATGCCGATGTCGAAGAAGCCGAGCGTGCCTGCGGTCTCCTCGCGGCGCGATTGGCTTGCGGCGGCGCACGGCACTCTGGCGCTTTCGCCGGCCAGTTCTTTGGTGGAAGGCACTATTTCTGCTCCGTTGCCGCGGGGTTTTGTGCATCTTCTGGCGCGGCGACATCCGGCACCCGGTCTTCAAGGCGCCGGATGCTGGGAAACGCCGCGCAAATCCCAACCGTGGCCAGCACGACCATCCCGATGGCGGCGTACATGAAACCCATGCCGCGCCCGTCGCCGACGCCGAGAACGATGCCCACGGTATCCGCGAGCGCCCCGTCCACGGCCATCAGCGGCTCGAACACGCCTTGCGCGAGCATCAGGCCCGCGCATTGCGCCAACACGCCGAACACCAGGCGCAAGCCGAAGACGCGGCCAAGATAGGCGGGCGCCACCTTCACCTGCCAGATCACCCGCGACAAGCCCATCATGAACATGAAGGAGGCGCCGATGCAGGCGACGCCGATGGCCGTGGTCAGCACGCTCTCGCGCCAGCCGATCAGCGTCATCGCCAGCGCCGCCCCGATCAGCGCCGCCAACATGCCGTCCATGCGCCGCTCCGGGCCGCCCCAGCTGGCGAGCAGGACGCCGGACGCCAATGCGCCGAAGCCGAAACTGGCCAGCACCAGGCCGGCCGCCTGTTCGTCGGCGAAGGTCAACACAAGCGGCGTACACAGCGCGAAGCCGAAGCCTGGCATCAGCAACATCGTCCACGTCACAAGCGCCAGCAGGCCCAGCAGCGGCGGTCGCTCGCGCGGATAGGCCCAGCCGGCGCCGAACTCGCGCAGGAAAGAGCCGGCGGACGCGCCGCCAGACTCGGCGTTCTTCTCCTCCGGGCGCGGTTTCGGGACGACCGCCAACGCCAGGGCAACCACGCTCGCTCCGAACGTGACGAAATCGACGAGGAAGATCACGCCCAGCCCCACCACGCCCAGCAGGACGCCAGCCAGCGCCGGGCCGACCACCATCTCCAACGCCGCGATGGTCTGCGCCATCCCCGATGCGCGCCCCAGCTGCTCCTTCGGCACGAGGAGGGGCACGCTGGCATCGAAAGCCGGCGTGATGAAGGCATTGGCGACGCCATTGGCGAACAGCGCCAAGTAGAGATGCGAGGTGCTCAGCGCATCGGCGAAGTACAGGCCCGCCACCGCCAGCGTGCTCAGACTTGCCACGGCGTTGGCGGCGATCATCACCCGGCGGCGGTCCCAGCGATCCACCAGCGGCCCAGCGACGACGCCGGCCAGGCCCAGCGGCAGAAAGGACGCCAACAGGAGCAGGCTGTACGCGGTGGTGTCTCCCGTCTCCGCAAGCGTCCAAATCACCAGGCCGATGCGCGTCATGGCCGAGCCGACGCTCGACACCAGCTGACCGCCCAGAATGGCGAAGAAGGCCGACTGGCCGTGCAATCGCCTCAGGCGCGCCACTTCCATTGGGCCACGGCGGCAAGCGTCAATGAGCACCCCACTCGGACACTACGTCCTTGAAGGCGGGCCGGGCGCGTTCTCCCGGCGCTTCGGCGGTGCCGATGTAGAGGAAGCCGGCGATGCGGTCGTCGCCGCCTAGCCCCAGCGCCTCGCAGAGCAGCGGCTCGTAGGCATACCACTCTGTAAGCCACTGCGCCGCGTAGCCCAGCGACAACGCGCCAACGAGCATGTTCTGGCAGGCGGCGCCTGCGGAAAGCACCTGCTCCCACTCGGGGATCTTGTGTTCCTTGAGGACGCACGAAACGACGGCTACCACCACCGGCGCACGGGCGAGGCGGCCGCGCTCCAAGCCGACGCGCTTCTCCTCCGCATCGGGATGGTCGCGCCGAAACGCTTTGGCGATCACCTCGCCGAGCGCGTGGCGCGCCTCGCCGCGGATGACCACGAAGCGCCAGGGCGTCAGCCGTCCGTGATCGGGCACGCGCATGCCAGCTTCCAAGATCGAACGCAGATCGTCCGCGCCTGGCCCTTCCATGAGATTCGCCAATACCGAGCGGCGCGACAAAAGAAGGTCTATTGGCCGCTGATCGCGGATGTTGAGTTTGGACACGGGCACCATCGCTTCGCCTTTGTGTTGCGTGTTGGAAATGATAATGATTCTCGTTAGCATTCAAGTCAACCCTCGATTTTTCGCGTTTGCGCGTTGCGGTGGCTGCGGGGCCTGGATTGCCGAGACGGGGCTTGGCGTGCTAGGGTTCGGCCTCTGATGTGCGTGTAGGCGAGGAACAAACGCGCATCGCTAGGGCTGTTCGTTGAGGACGCTTTCTAGGAGGAGAGTCAATGCTTGCCAAGCCCGCTATCCGCGTTTTCTTGTTCGTCTGCACCTTGCCCGGCCTGGCGCTGGCGCAGCAGTCCGCGCCAGCCGATTCTGCGGAAACCACCGACCTCGACTACGACGAAGTCGTCGTCGCCGTTGGCACGCGCGCCGCGCCGCGCACGGCCACGGACGCGCCAGTGCCGGTGGACGCCATTGCTGCCGAGGCGCTGGCCTCCCAAGGCAGCGGCGACATGACCAACCTGCTGCGCACCGCCATTCCCTCCTACCACGTCAGCACCAATCCGTCTCGCGACGCCGCCGCGCTGTTGCGCCCGGTCAATCTGCGCGGCCTGGCGCCGGACCACACCCTGGTGCTGGTGAACAACAAGCGTCGGCATCGCGGCGCGGTGATCCAGTGGATTTCCAATGGCGCTTCGGACGGTGCCCAGGGGCCGGACATATCCGCCATTCCGGTTTCCGCCATCGAAAGGGTGGAGGTGCTGCGCGACGGCTCGGCGGCGCAGTACGGCTCCGACGCCATCGCCGGAGTGGTCAACTTCGTGCTGAAGGACGCGCGCCAAGGAGGCAGCCTCGAAGCCAAGTACGGCGTCTACTCCGAGAACACCTCCGAAGACACCACCGTTCTTTCCGGCAACGTCGGCTTGCCCCTAGGGGACAACGGCTTCGTCAACTTGAGCGCGGAGTACAACGCCTCGTCGCCCACCGACCGCAGCGTTCAACACCCGGATGCGGTGGCCATGCAGGCCGTTGGCGTCGCGGTAGCCGATCCCGCCAAGCCGTGGGGAGACGCCGAAGTCAAGGGCGGCCTGAAGACGTTCGCCAACCTGGGCTTGGAAATCGGCGATGCCGCTCGCGCCTACGCCTTCGGCAACTACACCACGCGGGAAGTGGAGACCGCCTTCTTCTACCGTTCGCCCCAGGGCCGCTCCGGCGTCTACGTCAGCGGCGGCAACATCCTCATCGGCGGCGGCGCGGCGTGCAAGTCCAAGTACGACTACGCCGCCACTCCGGACAACGTCGTCATGGTGCGCGACATGCTGCGTTCGGACTCCGAATGTTTCGCCTTCGCGGAAGTCCTGCCCGCAGGCTTCACTCCGGCGTTCGGCGCCGACATGACGGACCTGTCCGCCGTCGCCGGCATCGAAGGCGTCCTCGCCAACGGCATGGACTACGACGTCTCGGTGAACTTCGGGCGCAACAACATCGACTTCTTCATCGACGAAACGGTCAACGCTTCGCACGGCCCGGCGACGCCGCGTTCGTTCGAACTCGGCGAGTACACCCAGGCCGACACCAGCTTCAACGTCGATGTCTCCCAACTGGTGGACGTCGGCCTCGCCTCGGATCTGAACATCGCCGCCGGCTTCGAGTGGCGAGACGAAGAGTTCGAGATCGCCACCGGCGAGCGCGCTTCCTGGGACACCGGGCCGTTCGGCGCCGACGGCTTTTCGTCTCGGTCGAACGGCTTTGGCGGTTTCAATCCCGCCAGCTCCGGCGCGTGGAATCGGGCCAACACGGCTGCCTACCTGGACTTGGAAGCCGACATGCTCGACAACTTGCGCCTCGGCGCGGCTTTGCGTTACGAGAACTTCGACGACTTCGGCAACGTCACCAACTACAAGGTGGCCGGCCGCCTGCAACTGTCGCCGATGGCGGCGGTGCGCGGTTCCGCCGGCACCGGCTTCCGAGCGCCGACGCCTGGCCAGCAGAACGCCAACAACCTGTCCACCGTGGTGGATTCCGCCACTGGCGTGTTCCGAGAGCAGGGCACGGTAGCCTCGACCAATCCGGTGGCCTTGGCGCTCGGCGGCGAAGCGCTCGACGCGGAAAGCTCGAACAACTACACCTTCGGCTTCGTCTTCGAGTTCGACAACGGCGCGGACCTCACTCTCGACTGGTTCCGCATCAACCTGGAGGATCGCATCGCGCTCTCCGAGAACATCACCGTGGACGACGCCCTGCGCGAGCAGCTGACCGCCGCCGGCGTCGTTGCCGCATCGGACTTCAACCGCATTCGCTACTTCACCAACGACTACGACACGGAAACCAAGGGCATCGATCTGGTGCTCACTCAGCGTTTCGACTGGGGCGCCGGCAGCACCGACCTCATGGTCGGCTACAACCGCACCACCACCAGCGTGAAGAACTTCGGCCAGGCGTCGACCGCCAGCAGGACGCAAGCCATCGAGCGCGGCTCGCCGGGCTCGCGCCTCAGCCTGTCGCTGGAACACAACGCCGTGCGCTGGGGCGCGATGGCCCGCCTCAACTACTTCGGCAGCTGGTTCGACTCCGACGACAACCACGTCCACAGCGGCTACTCCTATCTGGACATGGCCGTGCGCTACGACGTGGCCGACGGTCTGTCGGCGTACTTCGGCGCCGACAACGTGCTGGACTCCTACCCGGACGAAGCCGTGCGATCGCCCAGCTCTGGACGGCTCTATCCGCGCTACTCGCCAGCCGGCTACAACGGGCGACTGCTGTACGGACGGGTGCGCTGGGCGTTCTGATCGGTCCGTTCGGGACTTCGCCGCCGCGGTTTGTCTTCCCATGTGCAGGAAGACCGCCTCACGGCCCTAGAGCGCCGATCGGAACCACGCCCACTTGCTTCTCGTACCCAGCGTAGCCGTAGCCGTTTGGAACGATCACCGCCAACGCGGCGGGCGGGCCGTGCGGCCCGTCCGCCACCCGCGCCGCCAGGCGCTCGAGATTGCGCTCCCCGTCCGCCACCCAGCGCTGGCCGAGCTTGATCTCGAAAGCCGCCCAGCGACCGTCCGCGGCTTCCACCACGGCGTCCACCTCGAGGCCGCCTTTCTCGCGGTAGTGGAACACTTCGGCGTCCGCCGCCTGGGCGTACACGCGCAGGTCGCGGATGACCATGGACTCGAACAAGAAGCCCAGGAACTCAGGATCGGCCACCAGCGCCTCTGGCGACGAACGCAGCGCCGCAACCGCCAGCGACGGATCGACGAAGTGCCGTATCGGCGAGGAACGCAGCGTGGCGCGGGAGCGCAGATGCGGCGACCAGGCCGGTTGATTCTCCACCACCATCAAGCGCTCCAGGGCGTCTAGGTATTCCGCAACGGTCTCCGGCTTCATGGCCGGGCCGGCGCCGCCAACGTCCGCCGCCAAGCGGGACATGGCCACTGGCGTGGCGACATTGCGCGCCACGGACTGGCAGAGGCGGTGCAACCGTGCCGGGTCCCGCGTCTTGCCGGCGACAGTGGAGACATCCGTGCGTTGGATGTCGGCCAGATAGCCCCGATTCGCCCGCATCGCGGACTGCGGCGAGTTGCCCAGATTGGCCGGCCAGCCGCCGGTGGCGATCAGTTCCGCCAAGTCCGGGAGGGCAAGCTCCGTGGCGGGAGCGTTCTGGGGTGCCCCGTCGAGCAGCTCCCGCAGCGAAATGGCACCGGTGGAATGACCCATCTCGAACAGCGACATCGGCCGCATGCGCAGCCGCGTGAAACGCCCGGCGCCGGTATGTCGGGTGATGTCGTCGGCTGGCACGGCGGAGCCGGTGAGAATGAACTGGCGCCGAGCGTTGCGCTCGTCGACAGTGCGGCGCACGAGATTCCAGATGGCCGGTTCCAGCTGCCACTCGTCGATGAGCCTTGGCGTTGCGCCGGCCAGCAGCAGCGCTGGATCGGCGCCCATCAAACTTCGGGCGCTGTCGTCTACATCCAGCAACACATGGCTGGCTGCCGCCTCCATGGCGGTGGCCGTCTTCCCCGTCGCCTTGGCACCCTCCACAAGCACGGCGCCGGAAGCATCCAACAGGGCATCGAGTTCCGCGTCAACGACGCGCCGCAAGTAGGCCGATTCGGACATTCCTACACAATAGTCGATAAACGCCGTTGCAGCAAGGCTTTAGAGGTGATTTGGCATCGACCCAAAGGGTGATTTGGCATCGACCCAGGGGGTGATTTGGCGCCGATCCAGGGGGTGATTTGGCATCGATCCAGGGGGTGATTTGGCATCGATCCAGGGGGTGATTTGGCAACAACGCAGGCGTGCGTTTGTAACGCAACGGCAGTCAGCGCCCATCCCCGCGCCCGCCCCAGACGCCAGCCGCCAGATGCGACGCCGAAGCGAGTAGCATCAAAGACGATTTCAAGCGAAGCGAAGGAGCACCATGAAACCGATCTCCGCGGATTCCCATGTCGTCGAGGGCCGCGACGTGTTCACCGGCCTCGCCGAGCGCTTCGGCGACGAAGCGCCGCGCATCATGGACGTCGGCGATCAAGTGGATGCCATCGTGGTGCCGGCCCGTGGCTTGAAGGGCGTCAGCGTTGCCCGCATGGGCATGGCCGCCACCCGCCTGGCGCGCAACGAGCCGCTCAAGCGCAAGCCCGGCCGCAAGCCGGACGTCGCCCACATGCAGGATCCGGAGCTGGTGGCGCTGTTCAGCAAGGGCTACGCCGGGATGCGCAAGGGCCTGGTGGACGGTGCCCACCGCTTCGAGGATCAAGACGTGGACGGCCTCGCCGCCGAGTTCCTCTACCCAGGCTTCTTCGGCATGTTCAGCCTGGCGAACACGGCGCTGCTGGTGGCCTTGCAGAAGAACTACAACGACTGGCTGCACGACTACGCCAGCGCCGCCAACGGCAGGCTGTTCGGCCTCGCGGCCATTCCGGTGCAAGACCCGGACGCCGCCACCGCGGAGCTCGATCGCGTCATCAAGCTCGGCTTCAAGGGCGGCTGCATCCCCTGCACGTCTCCCGCGGAGCGGCCGTACTTCGACGACGCCTACGAACCAATCTGGGCGCGCGCCGAGGAAGCCGGCTTTCCGCTCTCCATGCACGTTGGCACCAACGCCCACGTGCCGAAGGGGCGCCGCGTTCGCCCGTGGCGTCCGGACGCCATCGCCGACTACGCCGCCACCCAGAGCGCAGTGCAGCGCACCACCGTCGAGTTCATGTGCCGTGGCGTGTGCGAGCGGCATCCGAACTTGCGCCTCGTGGTGGCCGAGTTCAACGCCGGCTGGATCGCCCACTGGCTGGACCGCGTCGACCAGGGCCTGCAACGGGAGCGCCGCAACATGGCCGAACCCTACGCCGGCCCGCCGCCCCACGACATCTGGCGCCGCCAGTTCCACGCCACCATCGAAGACGACCGCCCAGCCCTCGCCACCCGCCACCTGATCGGCGTGGACAACCTCATGTGGGGCTCGGACTACCCCCACACGGACTCGACCTGGCCGTGTTCCCGGGAGGTGCTCGACGAGCTGTTCGCGGACGTGGGCGAAGAGGAGCGGGCGAAGATCACGCGGGGGAACGTGCGGGCGCTGTACGGGGTGTAGGCTGCACAGGCGGCGCGTCATGTTGATGCGTCGCTCGGCAAGGTGCTAGGCTGTCGCCCCGACTTGGGTTTGCGCGCCCGAGGCAGCCGCGCTTCACCGTACGCGAGCACACAGGAGATGGTGCGTGATGGACTCCTACGACGATTACGCCGACGCCGACGACACCGAGGTGTCGATCGCCGAATACGACATCTCCCCGGTACCGAGCGATTTCAACGTGATGACGTTGAAGCAGCTTGTCGATACTGGCTGGGTGCGCATTCCGGGCTTCCAGCGCCACTTCGTTTGGGATCTCACCCGCGCCTCGAAGCTCATCGAGTCGCTCATTCTCGGCGTGCCGGTCCCGCAGCTCTTTCTCTACGAGCAAGATCGCGACCACTACCTGCTCATCGATGGCCAGCAGCGCCTGATGTCCATCTACTACTTCAAGGAGCAACGCTTTCCGCGCCCGGAAAAGCGGGCAGACGTCCGACGCATCTTCAATGAACACGGCAAGCTGCCGGAGCAGCTGCTTCAGAACGACGACTACTTCCGAGACTTCAAGCTGAGGCTGCCAAGCCATCTCCCAGACCAGAAGAACCGTCTCTCTGGGCTCAACTACTCCACCTTGGGCGACTACCAGAGCAAGCTCGACATGCGGCCCATCCGCTGCATCCTCATTAGGCAAAACGGCGAACGCGACGACGACGCCGCGATGTACGAGGTCTTCAATCGCCTCAATACGGGGGGCGTGAGCCTGCGTCCGCAGGAAATCCGCACCAGCATGTACCACTCCGACTTCTACGACATGCTCAACAGGATAAACACCAACGCGGCATGGCGAGGAGTCCTGCAGTCCCAGGAGCCCGACATTTATATGAAGGACATAGAAGTACTGCTTCGCGGATTCGCCATGCTCATCGACGGCAGCCAGTACCGACCATCCATGATCAAGTTCCTCAATCGCTTTTCTAAGAAGTGCGAAGACAACGATCCACAGGACAATGAATACCTGCAATCGCTCTTTTGCTCCTTTATGGACGCCACCGCCGATCTTGCAGATGGCACGTTCATTAACAGGAAGAACAACCGGTTCAACATCGCTCTTTACGAGGCCGTCTTTACGGCGACATGCAGAGCGGCCTATGACAACCGGGACACTGTCAAGTCTGCCATTCGATCTGAACAGGTCGAGGAATTGCGTCGCAACGAGAGATTCAATGCGGCCACGTTGAAGGCGACGACACAAACCGACAACGTACAGACGCGGCTGGCGATTGCGGCGGATCTGGTTCATGCGGGCTGAGATGGTCGTTGAAGGCCCGGTTGCTCGTCTGCACGACGAGTTCTCGAGCCTGCAGAAGTTCCTGAGCGAAAACGGCGCACCGCAACATCTGCCAGCAATAGAAGACGTCTTTCCGAAGACAATGCTGCTGGCCGCAGCAAGCTACTTCGAGAGCCGCCTGTCCAGTGAGGTCGAACGGATCGCAGTAGACGCGACCGGGGATGACCATGTGCTGGTGTGGCTTGTTCACAGGACGATCAGCCGTCAATTCCACACCTGGTTCGATTGGAAGGCGCGGAACGCGAACCGGTTCTTCCAGCTGTTCGGCGACGACTTCATGGAGCGGGCTAAAGAGTCGGTCAACAGGGACGAGAGATTGAAGCAGTCGGTAGCTGACTTTCTGGAGATCGGCCGCGAGCGGAACAGCCTTGTCCACAAGAACTTTGGCGACTTTGCGTTTGGAAAGACCGCTGAGGACGTCATTGCGCTCTACAACTCGGCGAAGGTGTTCGTGGATTGGTTCCCAACGGCGGTGAAGCAATACTCCGTTGCGGCCAGCGAGGGCTGACGGTCAGGCACGACCCCATGCACAACGACGAACCAACACTGCGCGACCGGCTGCGCCGCAACGCCCTCATCGAGGAGGTGGGCGAGGCCATCGCAACGTGCAAGCCGCCGCAGGTGTTCGGCGTGCATGGCGATTGGGGGCTTGGCAAGACGAGCTTCCTGCATCAGGTGCGTTGGTATTTGACGGGCGACAATCCGCAGGCGCTCGAAGAAAAGAACGCACCCAAGAAGGCCGTCCACAGGGAACGGGTTCAGTCCATCTGGTTCGATGCGTGGCGCTACCACGCCGAGGCTGTGCCTGTCGTGGCGCTGCTGCAGGAGATGCGGGCGCAACTGGCACAACAAGGCTCGAAGAAGCTGGCGGTCAAGAAGCTCAGCGAGGTGGCCTTTCGCGGCACGCTGCTTTCGTTGGATGAACTCACGAAGAAGATCGGCTTCCAATACGCCAAGTTCGAGCAGGCAAGCCGCCAATGGGATGCGGAGAATCTCGCCGCCACGTTGCCATCCGAGTCGCTGCGGAAGAACCTGCAGGAGACCATTCGGCTGCTCTTGCCGGAGGCGAACAAACAAGAGGGGAACGAGGGCACGTCTCGGTTGGTCGTCTTCGTGGACGACCTGGACCGCTGCGAACCGGAGGCGGCGTACCGGCTGCTGGAAGGATTGAAGGTCTATCTCACGCTCGACAACTGCGTCTTCGTGCTCGGCTTGAACCAGAAGGCGGTGGAAGGCGCCATTGCCAACCGGCTGGCCGGCGGGCTGACCGACGAGGACGCAAGGCGAGACGCCCAAGCACGGGCTGCGTCCTACTTGGAGAAGATCTGCCAGAACGTGTGGCATCTGCCCATCCCCGACGCGCCCGGCCAGCTCCTGTGCGAACTCGTTGCGGACGGCGGCAATGTTCCTTCGCATCAAATCGGTTGGCTGAGGGAAGTCGTCGGCCAGCGCCGGTGCCTGCCGCCGAACCCGCGCAAGCTCAAGGGCCTCGCCAATCTGGTGGTTCGTCTGTTTGCGCGCCTGCCCAGCCACATCGACGAGGGCCGAGACAACCTGGGGCGAGAGGCCGTGCAGAACCTGCTGATGGTCGCGTACATCCATCAGTTCCACCACGATCTCTATGTGCGCTGGCAGGCCAATCCCGAAGACCTCTACGACGCCATCGGCAAGTGGTGCCGCGGGGACGAGCCAGCGCTAGCCGTTCTGCAGGCCCTCCAACTGCCTGTTGCCCCCGCTTCAGGCGGTCCCGAAGCCGAGGGCGAGGCCGGAATCGACCAGAACACGTTCCCCGACCCGACGGCTGCCAACGTCTTCTGGATTCAGGACATCGTGCGCGACATGTCCGAGTCCGCCGCGACCGCCCTATACGCGACGTATCTGCAGGCGAAACTCCCATGACGCGCCGCCGCTTCGACGATCTTTCCGTCGTGGAACTCTTCGACAATCCACCGCTGCGGGAATACCTCGCCAGGGTTCAGAAGCGGCACGACTCTATTCGCCTGCTTGGCTTGCCGGACCTCCGCGACCGCCCAAGCGTTTTCATCAAGTCCATGTTCGTGTCGCCACTGCTCTCCAAGCGCCCGATCTCCGTGGATGCCGATCCCAATGATTGGCTAAAAGAGTGCGAGAGCGTCTACGCCCCCCTTGACCAACACGGACGCCTGGTGCTGCTCGGCGATCCGGGCACGGGAAAGACGACGTTGCTGGACTACCTGACGTGGCTGCTCACGTTCGCTGGGCGACTTTCGCCCCTCATCAAGCGATTCGGCTGGGTGTTGCCCGTGCCCATGGTGCTGCGCGAACTCGAGTTTGAGTCGGTCACCACATTCGACGGCTTGCTGCAAGCGTTCCTACGCCACCCCGTGGGCGAACCGCTGCGAGAAGGCGACTACCTGCGGGACAGGTTGGCGGAAGGACGGGCGCTGCTCATGCTAGACGGCATTGACGAGCTCGGCGGCAAAGACGCGCGGCTCCGCTTGCGGGAAGCCGTATTCAACGGCATTGAGCGCTATCCCGATTGCCTCTGGCTGCTCACGTCGCGCATTGTGGGCTACGGCGAAGTGCCTTTCGAGGGCGCTGGCCGACCGAGGCACGAGCAGAACGACGCCGCCCGGGATCTCGACGCTGCCAAGATCCGCAAGCGCTACATCGCCCCGTTCGACGACGGACGAATCAAGCTGTTCGCGCGGAAGTGGTACGTCGTGCGCGACTTGGACAGCGCCCAAGCTGGCAGGCACGACGATCTGGTAGCCGCCATCCGCAAGGACGCAGCCTTGCGGCGGCTCGCCCGCGTGCCCAACGTGCTGGCGCTGATGGCGCTGATACACCGCATCGATGCCACCTTGCCGCAAGAGAAGTGGCTGCTCTACGAACGCACTGCCGAGGCGTACCTGGTGTCTGTCGACCGGTCCCGAGGCTTGAGCGACGGCACCCACGACCTGCTGCGCAAGCAGATGTTGCTTGGCCGAGTGGGCTTCGAGATGCAATGCCGGCGCGAGCAGGGCTGCGATGAGGATTTGCTGGTGCGACGCGACGATGTTCTGCACTGGCTCGGCAGCGAAATGGATCGCACCAAAGCGCCCGCCGACACGCCCACCCCGGAGGAGTTTCTTTCGTTCGTTGGTCGCAGGAGCGGCTTGTTCATCCCTAGAAGCGACGACCTGTACGCCTTCCGCCACTTCTCCTTCCAGGAGTACTTCGCCGCGGCGGCCCTCGCCATCGAGGTTACCGGCTTCTCGTGGGCCAAGAACGGTCGCTCATCCTTGGGCTTCAATCGAACCGACCTCGCCGGCTGGGCGCGACAACGCAGCTGGCTGGAGACCTTCTGCTTCCTCTTCGAGATGCTGGCCGATAAACCGGAGTGGCACAGCGAACTGGCGAAGTGCGTCTTTGGTGGGGAGTTTTCCGATCTTGCAGGGCTGGAGGCCAGCGATGAGGTCTTCAATCTCGCCCACTTGGCCGCACGCTTGGCCGTCAATCCCCACTCCGGACTTGGCCGGCGAGAACGTGTGCAGGCAGTCGAGTGGTGCGTCTGTGCGCAAATCAGGTACTCGGACTACTACTGGCGAACCGAGGCTTACGGCCCGGACTCTTCTCTCTTCGCCATGCTAATGCCAAAGGATGCAGTCTTGTGCGGCACCGCCATGGCTTCTGTCCGCAAACTGTGGTTTCGAGCAACGGACGGCCTGCATCAAAAAATCCTCGATTTGCGCGGCGCCAACATGATGGACCTCGGACCGGTTGCCGAACTGACCAATGTCGAGAAGCTGATTCTCGCGGACACCCAGGTTGCCGATCTGCGATGCATCACGGCACTCGATCGATTGGATTGGCTTGAGCTTGACGGTACGCCCGTCACCGACCTTACGCCAATCGCCGAGATGCATCAGATTAGATTCCTGAACATTGAGCGAACATACGTCGAAGACATCACCCCGCTTGCTGGTCTGCAAGACCTTGAGGCCGTCCTGCTGTCCGGGACGCCAATCTCAGATCGAGCCATTGAAACGCTGCGAGACGCGCTGCCGAACTGCGACATCGTGAGGGACTACTGAGCATGACCTCCTTGCACTTCAAGGGTCGGGTGTTCGCGGAGAATCTGCATCTTGGGGTGCCGTACCACGAGTTGACGCCGGTGCGGGGGAAGGGATTATCCAAGCCGGTGAGTTTGCACGACAACCTGATTGTGCATGGGGACAATCTGGCGGGGTTGAAGGCGCTGTTGCCGACGTATCATGGGAAGGTGAAGTGCATCTACATCGATCCGCCGTACAACACCGGCAACGAAGGCTGGGCCTACAACGACCGCGTGAACTCGCCGATGATGAAGGACTGGTTCGGCAAGGTGGTGGATCGGGACGACCTGACCCGACACGACAAGTGGTGCTGCATGATGCTGCCGCGGCTGAAGCTGCTGCGGGAGTTGCTGCGCGACGATGGGGCGATCTTCGTGTCGATTGACGACAACGAAGTACACAGACTGCGGAGTTTGATGGACGAGGTGTTTGGGGAGGAGAACTTTGTCGCCACGGCGATCTGGCAGAAGGTCTATGCGCCCAAGAGCTCGGCCAAGCACTTCTCTGACGACCACGATTTCATTCTTGTCTATGCCAGAGACAAGGAAGTGTGGCAGCCCAATCCTCTTCCTCGAACGGAGCAGCAGGACGCTGTCTACAAGAATCCCGACAATGACCCGAGAGGCCCTTGGCGGCCCAACAACCTAGCGGCGAGGAACCGATACAGCAAGGGACTGTACGCCATAACCTGCCCCAGCGGGCGCGTGATCGACGGGCCGCCGCGAGGCTCCTACTGGCGCGTATCGGAGGAACGACTGCGCGAGTTGGACGAGGACGGTCGTATCTGGTGGGGCGAGGATGGCAACAACGTGCCTGCGCCCAAGATATTCCTTTCGGAGGTCAAGCAAGGCCGGGTGCCACAGACTCTGTGGACGTGGCAAGAGGTTGGGACGACGCAGGACTCCAAGCGCGAGATCGTCTCAATACTGGACTTCGACACCTCCGGCGACGTGTTCATCACGCCCAAACCGTCGTCGCTGCTTCTCCACATTCTCCGCATCGCCTCCGACAAGGATTCCATCGTCCTAGACTCCTTCGCCGGCTCCGGCACCACCGCCCAAGCCGTCCTCGCGCTCAACAAGGCCGACGGCGGCAGCCGTCGCTTCATCCTCGTCGAGTGCGAGGAGTACGCGGACGCCATCACCGCCGAGCGGGTGCGGCGCGTCATCAAGGGCGTGCCGTCGGCGAAGGACGAGGCGCTGCGCGAGGGGTTGGGCGGCACGTTCAGCTACTTCAAGCTCGGCAAGTCGATGCGCAAGGAGTCCATGCTGGAGCGCGGCAAGCTGCCGAGCTACGAGCGGCTGGCGGCGTACATCTTCTTCACGGCGACGGGCGAGGAGTTCGACGCGGCCAAGATGCGGCCGGAGCGCCACTTCATCGGGCGCAGCCGCAACTACGACGTGTTCCTCATCTACACGGACGACTTCGAGCAGTTGAAGGACATGGCGCTGACCATGGATGTCGCTCGCAAGCTCTCGCGGGCCAAACGCCCGAAGCTCGTGTTCGCGCCCACCAAATACCTCGATCGGGAGTTTCTGCACCAGTACGGCATCACCTTCCAGCAACTGCCGTTCGAGATCTACGAAACGGTGGATCGGCTCGGGCGATGATTCTCAAGGAGTATCAGAAGACCGCGCTGCAAGCCGTGCGGACGTTCCTTGACCTGCTCGTCGAACAACGGCAGAAAGAACCGAGGGCACGGGAGATGGACATTCCCTTCCATTGGGTCAGTGAGGCGTGGGAAAAAGCTCGCACCGGCCGCGACTATGTGCGACGCAAGAACGGCCTTGGCGAGCCGCTGCCCACCTTCTGCTTGAAGATTCCCACCGGCGGCGGCAAGACGCTGCTCGCCACCAAGGTGATCGACTTGGTGAACACCCACTACCGCCGCCAGCAAGCTGGCCTGGTGCTGTGGATCGTGCCCACCACGCAGATCTACAACCAAACCCTGAAGGCGCTGAAGGACCGCGACCATCCCTACCGCCAGCAACTCGATGTTTCCTCCGCCGGCAAGACGCTGATCTTGGAGAAGAACACCGGCTTCAAGCCGCAGGACGTGCGCGAACGCCTCTGCGTGCTGCTGCTCATGCTGCCGTCCGCCAACCGCGAGACGAAGGAACAACTGCGGATGTTTCGGGACAGCGGCGGATTCGACAGCTTCTTCCCGAGAGAGGACGACGCCACCGCCCAGGAGAAGCTGCTCGCCGACGTGCCGAACTTGGACACCTTCGAGTCCGCAAGCGGTGTGTGGGGCAGGCAGGCCAAGACGTCGCTGGGCAACACGCTACGCCTGTTGCAGCCGCTCGTCATCCTCGACGAAGGCCACAAGGCGTACAGCCAAGGCGCCAAGAAGACGCTGGAAGGCTTCAACCCGTCCATGATCGTCGAACTCTCGGCCACGCCGCCCAAGGAAGCCAACGTGCTGGTGGAAATCACCGGCCAGGCGCTGAACGCCGAGGAGATGATCAAGCTGGACTTGAACATCCACAACAAGACGAGCACGGATTGGCACGACACGCTGCTGGCCGCCATCGAACACCGCAAATCCTTGGAAGCCAAGGCGCGGGAACACGAAGCGGAGACCGGCGCCTACATCCGCCCCATCTGCCTGGTGCAGGTGGAGCGCACCGGTCGGGAGCAACGGCAGGCGGGTTTCATTCACGCCGAGGACGTGCGCGAATACTTGCTGCGCCACCCGGAGATCAGCGCCGAGCAAGTGGCGGTGAAGACCAGCCAACGCGACGAATTGAAGGAAGTGGACGAAGCGGGCGGGCTGCTCTCCCGCGATTGCCCGATCCGCTTCATCATCACCAAGCAGGCGTTGCAGGAAGGCTGGGACTGCTCCTTCGCCTATGTGCTGGCCATCCTCACCAACCCCGGCTCCAAGAGCGCGCTGACGCAGCTGGTCGGGCGCATCCTGCGCCAGCCCTATGCCTGCAAGACGCATGTGCAGGAGCTGGACGAAAGCCATGTGTACTGCTTCCAACGCAATGCCAACGACCTGCTGCGGGATGTTCGCAAGGGATTCGGGCTAGAGGGCTTGCAGGGTTTGGAGGGGCGCGTGAAAGCCGATGCGGAAGAGCGGCCCGGCGGCTTGGTCGTCTCCGAACAACGCGAGCGGTTTCGCCAAGCGGCGGCGAGCCTGGTGCTGCCGACGTTCATGATCCGCGACGGCCGGCGTTGGCGGCTGGTGCATTACGAAGCGGACATCCTCTCCCGCATCCCGTGGGACGAAGTGGACGTGAGCCCGCTGTTCAGCTTGGACTTGCAGGCCCAAGGCAGCAAGGACGTGACGCTGCGCGCCGGGCTGGATTTCGAGCCGCTGTTCGCTGATGCGGATGCGGTTGGGGAACCGGCGAGCGCGGAGTCCGGCGTCATCGACACCTACTTCGCCGCCAGCCACCTGCTGGACGCCATGCCGAACCCCTGGCGCGGCGCCGAAGCCACCGAGCGCGTCTTCAACGCCTTGCTCGAGAAGCATCCCCGCGAGAAAGTGCAGGCCAACACGGTGTTCATCCTCGAAGAACTCCGCAAGCGCCTAGAAGCCGAGCGCGACCGTTTGTCCCAGCGCGTGTTCGCCGAACTCCTCGACGCCGGCACGATGCGCTTCATCGTCGTCACCGACGACCTGCAGTTCAACCGCCCGCCGCAACGCATCGAGTCGCCCGCCACCGAGCGCCAAGCCAACCGCGAAGATGCCAGCCCGTACCAACTCGGCCTCTTCGAGCGCGTGAGCGAAGGCGAGCTCAACGGCCTGGAGAACAAGGTCGCCACCTACTTGGACACCCAAGCCCGCCTCTTCTTCTGGTACCGCAACCGCGCCCGCAAGGACTACTACGTCCAAGGCTGGAAACCCCAACGCATCTACGCCGACTTCATCCTCACCCTGCAACCCGACGAACCAAACCAAGACGATGAGTTCCACCAAGTGTTCGTGGTGGAGACGAAAGGGATGCACTTGAAGGAAGCGGTAGACACGGCCTACAAGCGTTCGGTCTTCGACATCTGTTCGAAACACGCGAGGAAAGCGGATTGGGCCGAGTTCGTGCCGGCCATGCAGGGGAAGGTGGTGCGATACGAGGTGGTGGACGAGGAGGAATGGGAGCAGCGGTTGAACGGGATGTTCGCTTGAGGCTTGCTGTGAACGATGCCTGCTCGGCCACTTGGAGCATGCCTTCTCAGTCAGAGCTCAAGCATCTCGCAGAACGCCCGCGGCGTTACCGCCCGCACACCCCGTAGACACTTCGTGGGGAAGTGCTTGAGGTTGCCCGTCACCAAGCAGTCGGCGTCAGATGCGATGGCGACTTCAATGAACATCCCGTCGGAGGGATCGGGTAGAGGGAGGTTGAGAGGAGGTGTCAGCGTAGGCTCGCCGTGCGCCTCAAGGAACTCCAATAGGTTGGCCACTTGCGTGGCGTCGAAGCCGAACTTGCTGCGCGCCAACACGCCTCGGTATTCGGACAGGATGCGTTCATCGAGGCAAACCAGTGCGCTGCTCGACAATATGCACCGCAAGACCGCCGCCGGAGCGCCTTCGGGCGACAGTAGGCCAGACACCAGAACATTGGTGTCGACGACGATCTTCAACTGCCCTTCCGTTCCTTGCGGAACGCTTGGATTTCCTCGTCCACATCGCCCATGGTGAGCTCATCGAGTCCGCGCCGAGCCGCATCGCGCTGAAGACTGCGCAGGGCGTCCGTGGCTCGGCGAGCTTTCCTCATCTCCGCCAACTTCCGCCGGATATCTTCAGCAACCTCGGAGACTTCCTCAGGAACTCGAGGATTAAGGCCCACTTCCCTTTCTAGCGCTGTCGTCAGCGGCCATAGAAGCTCCACCGCCGGTGACTCTAGGATCAACTCGCGCATCTGCTCTGCGCCGAGGTCAATGCTGAATTTCAGCAGAGCACCAAAGATACGGAGTGGCGAATCGAGCTCCGGTAGGATTGTCAGCAACACCGCAGCGTCCCGTCGTTGTGCAGGACGATTCAAATCGGTTAGGACGGTGAATTTAACGTCAATGGCGTCCGCCACCTGCTCAAAGAACGCAGGCGTCCCACCCTCGCCAAACCGGCACACCACCACGTCGCAGGCAGCCAGCGCCTCCTCGTATCGATTCATCCCACCAAGGGTCGCTCCCTTGTGGACGAGCGCCCTCGCCACCAGTTCGAGAAGCTCCGGCGTTTCGCTCTCGCCGAACCGGCGGAGGACTTCGTCGTGGGAGGCCAATGCTTCGTCCAGCCTGTTCAGTTTGCCGAGCGTCGCGCCCTTGTTGACGAGGGCCTGCCCCACCCGTTCGAGAAGCTCCGGCGTCTCGCGCTCCCCGAACCGGCGGAGGATTTCGTCGTAGGCCGCCAGTGCTTCTTCCGGCTTGCCCAGCGTGCCAAGCATGGAGCCCTTGCAGAAGAGGGTCTCCGCCACCAGTTGGACGAACTCCGACCCCTCGCTCTCGCACAATCGTCGCAGCACCTCGTCGTAGGCGGCCAATCCTTCTTCCTGTCGGTCTAGCCTACCAAGAGTGAACCCTTTGTTGACCAGGGCCCGCATCGCCGGCTCCAACAGCAGTTTTGGCGTCTCGCTCTCGCCGAACCGGCGGAGGGTTTCATCGTAGGTGGCCAGTGCTTCCTCTGGCCTGTTTAATTCGCCCAGCGTCCAGCCCTTGCAGACAAGGGCCTGCGCCACCTTTTCGAGAAGCTCGGGCATCTCGCTCTCGCCGAACCGGCGCAGGAGTTCGTCGTAGGTGGTCAGTTCCTCCTCCCGCCTGCCCAATGCACCAAGCGCAAGGCCCTTTTGGAAGAGGGCACCCGCCACCTCCTCGAGAAGCTCGGGCATCTCGCTCTCGCCGAACCGGCGCAGGAGTTCGTCGTAGGTGGTCAGTTCTTCCCCCCGCCTGCCCAGTGCGCGAAGCATGCGGCCTTTGTTGATGAGCGTGGCGGCCACTCCTACTAGGAGCTCCGGCGTCTGGGCCGCGCCAAACCGTCTCAACAGTTCGTTGAGGGTTGCCAGTGCATCCTCATTTCGATTTCGTCTCCAAAGTGCTTCACCTTGCTCGAACAGCTCTCTTGCTGCCGCAATTTCGGCATCAGCTGAGCCTTCGCCACTCGCGTCGTTCCCTTCTTCGGGCTGGTGCGCCCGCACCGACATTTCTATCAGTCTTGCGGAGGCGGATAGATACTGCGATCGTGCCTCTGGTGATACTTCTTCCGCTTCAAGCGCAATGCGAGCGCCGATTTCTTTCAGCTCGTCAGGCGAGTAATAGGCATCCATGAATCGGATTAGCACTTCAACCAAGCGATCCTGTCCTCGACGCAGCAGGTAGTAGATGTTGTACATGCGCTCGCTCAGGTAGTACTGCTTGCGTCGGGTGCTGCCGCCGTCGAGCCGAACAACGCCTCGTTCTATGAGGCGCGCGAGCTGGGCACTGCACTTGCTTGTTTCGAGTCTTGCCCGTTCGGCCACTTCCTTGGTGAGCGCGGGCTTCCAGATGTCCGCAAGCGCCAGATAGACGCGGCGCTCTTGGGCCGGGAGCGATTCGAGATGGCTCTTGAAGTACTCCGTGTGGTCGTCCACCAGATCGAACACGCTGTCCATGAGTTCTCGGAAAGAGAGGCCGGCACCGAAACGAGCCACGATCGCCAGCAAGCGCGGGCTGCCGCCGGTGAGTATTTCCAATGAACGGATCGTATTCGTGGGGCGGCTCTGGCCAGCTACCGTTTCCCAGAGGGCCGCGCACTCGGCGGTATCCAGAGGGGGCAGCGTGAGTACCCGAAACTGGTCGTACAGCGCATGGTCGGGATGATCGATTTCGTCGAACCGACTCGTCGCACTGGCGAGCAGGATGATGCGCGGTTCGGTTTGCAGGATCGTGCGCAGCCAGTCTGCGTCCCGATCCATCATGTCTCGAAGCATCATGTTCAGGTTCTCGACCATCAGCACCAGTCGCTTGCCTTCGCGGTCGGCGAAGTCCAACAACGTGGCGAGGCAACGCTCGCCAAGCATCTGATCGTCTTGGATCGTGCGTAGGTCGGCGAGCGTTCCGTGCAGATTCGGCGCATCCTCTCGTTCCGGTGCTTGGATGGTCAAGCGCGCCAAGCACTCCAGCCAGAACTCGCCGGCGGTGCTCACCTCGTAGCTTTCCTCGGCAAAGACGATGGGGAAGAACGCAGCTGCCAGATCGGCGTCGCGGCGCACCTCCACGGCCACGCGCAGCAGCAGGCTCGTCTTGCCACTGCCGCGAGGGCCGATGACGATCTGGTGCTTGTTCGAGTTGCCCGTGCATTCACGCAGCATCTCGACCATCGACTGGAACTCGTGCGTCCGTACGCAGAACGACGCCACCAGCTGGTCGTCGCTCAAGAATCCGGGGTTGTACTTGCGGGCGGGCGTGGCGGTCACAGCTTGGCGCTCCCGGCAGAGCCAGTGCCCGGTGACCGCGCCGCGAGGGCCGCAAGCTCCGCCTTACGGTCGAAGAAGCCGTTCCCTTCGACCCAGTTTCCACCTGCCTTCTTCATCAGCACACCGTTCCAACAGCTTCGTTGGCAACAGTATTGTTGGCAACGTCGGCGTTGTCAACGGGCGGGAAACCGCCGTTGCAAGTCGACGCAAGACAGTAGAGCGCCTAGGTGCGGACACCAAGCAACCGGCTCCTCGTCGCTTCTCAGCAGGCCGTGACGCTCCAGCTTCGCCTCGAACGGGGCGCTGCCTGCCTCCTGCAGGTAAGTATCGAGCGCTGCCAACGGAGGTGCAGGTGGCTCTCCACCTCGTTGAAGAGGACGATCGCCTGCCGCGTCGACGGGCGGCCGGTTTGCTTCGCGGCCAACTGATGTTCGCTGCGCGCCCAGGTGGGCACATGGGCAAGCGCCACCGTGCGGCGGACGCCGGCAGACGCGTGAAGGACGGAACCGCGCCGGCATGGTGTAGCTGCCAGCTTCAAGCGTTCAAGCTTCGGTTTCTCGCAGACCCATCCGCTTAGGCACTCTTCGCCCCTTGCTGCTGACGTCTGAGGGCGCTTGCCTCGCTAGCCGTAGCTGACGTTCATGCCTTCGCGAACGTCGTTGTTCACGCCGTACTGGGGGATCGGATAGCGCAGTCCGTTGCGCGACAGCCGTTCCAAGCCTTCGACGACTTTCGGCAGATAGGCCGGAGGAATCGCCATCAGCATTTCGTCTTCCATCACGCCGCCGTAGCGGCGTTCCGCGAAGCAGGGGATCGACAGGCTGGGCTCGCCGGTGGCCAAGGCCCGTCCCCAGGAGTCGGCGCATGCGGATTCGCCGACGCAGCCCCACTCGAGCTTCTTGTAGCCGGTCCACTGCAAGCCGTTGATGAACAGGATCATTTGCGCAGGCGTCGCGTAGATCAGAGCGATGTCCGGCGGTTGCAGCCGGCCGCTGGCCAGCGGGCTTACCGCCAGCGCCTCGTGCTCGCCGAAGGGCGCCAGGTCCATCGCCCGCTGGTGCTTGGCGGCTTCCTCGGCGTCGGCGTACCAGACGCCGGCCATGCGCTTGCCGGAGAGCCACTCGTCGTCGGCGGGCGCCAGGCCCACGACCGTCCGGCACTGGTCGCCTACCAGATCGTCGGCGGTGATGCCGACGGTCCAGCCGTTGCGGCTGGCCTGGCCGACGATCTGGTCCGTGGTGTGGACGTGCTTCGGGCGGCGAATGCGCGGCACAGCTTCCATTTCCCGGACGGTCTTGAACCGTTTCATGCCGATGGGCGTGGTGCGCAGGCGCAGCAGGCGGTTCAGGTCCGCAACCAGGCCGGGCCAGTCGATGTCCGCAAGGTCGGTAGCGATCAACGCGCTCATCAGTGGGCCTCCGTCTAGTCGAGCTGCAGCCGGGCGAAGCTGGGCGGTCGCCGGTCCATGAACGACTTGACGCCCTCGTTGAAGTCGCTGCGCTCCAGCCTTTCGTCCATCAGCCGGTTCATGGTGATGACCGCCGCCGGGCCGTCCACCTCGTAGAGAATGTCCTGGTACATGGGGTCTTGTCCTCGCCGCCGCGCGTACACGGCTTCAATGTACTCGAATCCAAGAGCAGCTTGTAGGCGTTGGTATAAGATTCGGCTTGTGGCCTTAGGCGGACGACCGCAAGTGGCAGACAATTCCCACGTTCAGAAGGCGCGAGCGCTGACGCCGCTGATTCGCTCCCACGCCGACGAAGCCGAACGCCGCCGACACCTGCCGCGCCCGGTGGCCGAGGCGTTTGCCCGCAACGGCCTCTACCGGCTGGCGGGAACGCCGGACATCCACGGTGCGGACGCGGATTCGACGACGCAAATCCAGGTCATCGAAGCCGCATCCCGCGCGGACGGCAGCGCCGGCTGGAATCTGATGATCGGCATCGAGACCTTCGGCCTGATCGGCCCTGGCTTCCGCGATCGCTGCCCGGAGCTCATTGCGGATCCCATGACCATCATGGCCAGTTCCACGGCGGCCGTGGGACGGGCGCAGCGCGATGGCGATGGTTGGCGGGTGTCCGGGCAGTGGCAGTTCGTCAGCGGCATCCACAACGCGCAGATATTCGGCGCAACGGTGCGGCTGTACGACGGCGACGGCGACGAACCAGCGGTGGAAGGCAACCGCTATGCCGTGGTGCCGGAGGGCGAGTTCGAGATCGTCGACACCTGGCACGTTGGCGGCTTGCGCGGCTCCGGCTCCCACGACGTGCGCCTGCGCGACGTCTTCGTGCCGGAGGAGCGCATCATCGCTCCCCTCGGCGGCAACGAGGCGACCACGCCCCAGCTGCGCTTGCCGCTGGGCAATCGTCTGGCCTACAACAAGGCCGCGGTGGCCGTCGGCATCGCCCGCGCCGGCATCGACGCGTTCGTGGAACTCGCCACGCGCAAGCAGCCGCGCTTCACCACCCGAACGCTGCGCGATCGGCCCTTCGCCCAGCGCGCCATCGCCCACGCCGAAGCGCGCTTGATCGGCGCCCGGGCGGCGCTCCTCGAACGCGCCGAAGCCAGCTGGGCGACCGTGCTGGCCGGCGACGAAGTGGCGCCCCGCCAGCGCGCCATCTTCCACATCGTCGCCTCGGACGCCGCCCGTGCCGCGGTGGAAGTGGTGGAGACGCTGTGCGAAGCGGCTGGCACTTCCGCCAATCGCATCGGCGAACCTCTCGAACGCATCGCTCGGGACGTGCGCGTGGTGCGCCAGCACGCCACGGTGGCGCCGCATCTCATCGAAGACGCCGGGCGGACGCTGCTCGGCCTGGAGGCGGAGTCCTTCGTCGTCAGGTCGTAGTGAGGTTTCCTCCGCGCTCGCCCCAAGGCGAAGGTTACGAGACGAACGTGATCAGCGGCAGCAAGCCAGCGGCGAAGGACATCAGCATGGAGAACACCGGCACGCCCAGCAGGCTGACGACGATCAACGCCAGCAACGCCCAAACTCCGTAGCGGGCGTTGTAGAAGCGGTACGCCTCGGCCAGGCGCGCCGGCAGCAGATGGGGCAGGATGTAGTTGCCGTCCAGCGGCCCCAGCGGAATCAGGTTGAACAGCATGAGCAGCAGGTTCACCTGCACCAGCAGCACGAAGAAGGTCTCCGCGCCCTCGCCGTAGGCGAAGTCCAGCCCGTTCAGGCGCATCAGCAGAAAGCCGTTCCAGGCAGCCGCGGCCAGCACCAGGTTCATCCCCGGCCCGGCTGCGGCCACCCACAGATCGGCCCGCTTGGAAAGAAAGTTGCGTGGATCCGTGGGCACCGGCTTGGCATAGCCGAAGCCCACCAGAACCACCATCGCCAAGCCAATCGCGTCGATGTGCGCTAGCGGGTTCAACGTCAGCCGGCCGGCGCGCTCGGCGGTGTCGTCGCCGAACAGCTTGGCAACCCAGGCGTGGCCGAACTCGTGGCAGGAAAGCGACAGCACCAGCGCCAGCAGCAGCAGCGCGAAGAGCGCGTACTGGCCGTTGAAGACGAGGGCGATCACGGGCCGGGCTAGTCCCGCCGCAGCGCCGCGGAGACGGCGATGGGGCTTGGGTAGCGGAAGATCACCAGATAGGTGGACAGCAGCAGCGTCAGCACCGTCGCGCCCTTGATGACGTGGGCGGCTTCCACGGACATCAGCCCGGCACCGGCGACGAACACCAGCAAGAGCGAGAACTCGCTGGCCTGGCCAAGCCGAACCCCCACTTCCTTCGACACCGCGTTCGGCTCCTTCTGCCAGCGCAGCAGCGCTTGGAACACCGGCGGCTTGACGCCCACCAGCACCAGCGCCAGGAGGATCGCCGGCAGCCAGACGTCCAGCATCAGCAGGGGATCGATGGCCGCGCCTACGGAAAAGAAGAACAGCACCAGAAAGAAGTCCCGCAGCGGGCGCAGATTGTCGACGATGTACTGCGCGATGGGCGAGTTGGCCAGCGACACCCCGGCCACGAACGCGCCGATCTCCCACGACAGCTGCAGAGCGTGGCCGAGGCTGGCGATGCCGAGGCACCAGCCGATGGCGAGCAGGAAGGTGAACTCCTGGAAGACGTCGAAGCGGGTCAAGAGGGGTACGACGACGAACTTCACGCCAGCGAATGCGGCCGCGACCACCACCGGCAGGGCGACGACGACGGTCAGCGTGGTGGACAGCGCACCACCGCCCTCGCTCTGGAAACCGGCCAGCACCAGGAGCGCCACCACGGCGATCAGGTCCTGGATCAGCAGCAGACTGATGACGATTTCGCCGGTGTGCCGATGGTGCAGCACCGTGGTCGGCAGCAGCTTGATGCCGAGAATGGTGCTGGAGAACATGCAGCCGATGCCGACGATCACCGCCTCGATCTGCGAGAAGCCGAAGGCCCACATCATCAGGTAGCCGATGCCGAAGAACAGCGTCGAGCTGGCCAGCGCCGTCAGCACCGACTCGCCGATCATGTCCTTCAGCTTGCTGGGCGGCAGGTCCAGGCCCACCAGAAAGAGCAGGAAGATGATACCGATTTCGCCGATTTCGGCGAGCAGGCGGTCGTCCGCCACCAGCGTCATGCCGTGCGGCCCGAAGGCGCAGCCGACGAGGATGTAGGCGACGATCAGCGGCTGGCGGGTGTACAGCGCGAACGCCGCCAGCGCCGCCGCGCCGGTGAAGATGACGAAGAAGGACTCGATGATGCCTACGGACATCGTCTGCCTCGCAGGCGGAAGACTTGCAGGTCAACCACCGCTTCGTCGAACGACCAGCGCTGGCCCCTTTCCCAGGCTCGCCCAGCTTGCGGTTGCGGAAGCGGCAGCGGTAGGCGGCTTGGCACCCCCGCCGCTGCCGAATCGCATCCTCTTCAACGACCGTCGGCTGCGCCTGCCGCCTTGCCAAGCGCAGCCGTCGCTGTCGCTAGTTGTTGCCGAAGCGATCCTGCCAGTTGGTCAGCGGCACGAAGCGGCCATCGTCGACGACCGTGTAGTAGACGCCGAGCAGCCCTTGGCGCCGGTCCGGCGAGAAGGACACCCGCTCGCCGATGCCGATGTCGTAGTCCTCGATGCTGAACACCGTCCGTTCCAGCTTTTCGCGCGCCACGCTGTCGCCCAAGCGGCGCAGAATCTCCACCATCAGCCTGGCGTTCAGGAAGCCCTCGAGGCTGGCGAAGCTGAACGAGAAGGGCTCGTAGCCTTCGGTGTCCAAGTGGCTGGGCGGCTGCGGGTCGTAGCTCTGCATCAGCGCTCGATAGTCGCGCACCGCGGGGATGCTCTCGTCCTCGTAGCTTGGCACCACTTGCGAATGAACCAGGAGGTCCGTGTACTTCTGCACGTCTTCGCGTTCCGTGGAGATGAGCTTCAGCAGGTTTTCGCTGCCGACGAAGGAGAGATTGGCGATTGGCACGTTCAGCCCGCCGTCCACCGCGTCGCGCAGAAAAGCGGCGCAGGCGGCGTAGGAGCCCACGCAGATCACCGCGTCGGGTTCCGAGTTCTTCAGCGTTTCCACTTGCGAGCTGGTGGTGAGCATGAACGGGTGGCCGCGAATGTAGGACGCCTCGCCAGCCACCTGCTCGCCGCGCCGGCGCAGCGCTTCGCGCACTCCGGCCGAGCCGCTGCGGCCGTAGTCGTCGTCCTGGTAGAAGACGGCAATGCGTTCGCAGCCGATGTCCAGCAGGTTGTCCACCAGGCCGGCGGTTTCCGCGCGGTAGGAGGGGCGCAGGTTGAGGGCGAACTCGCCATACGGCGGTTCGCGCTGGGGCTGGGCGCCGGAAAAGGGAAAGAAGAGGTACGTGTGGCGATCCTGCAGCGCCTGCAGCAGCGGCAGCACCCGCGCCACCGTCGGCGTGCCGACGTAGCTGAACAGGGCGAACACGTTGTCTTCCAGAATAAGCCGGGTGGTGTTCGCCACGCATTGATCGGGTTGGTAGGCGTCGTCCAAGGTTCGCAGCGCTACCTGCCGACCGCCGACGCCGCCGTTGCTGTTCACCTGCTGCAGACAGGCCGTGGCGCCACGGTAGAGTTCGTTGCCGAGGCCCCGGGACGGGCCGGAGAACGCGGCTGACATGCCCAGTACGATCTCGTCAGTCGATGGCATGGATTCCTCCAAGTTACGGACAGTTGAATTCGCGCCTCAAGGCGCTGGCCTGCTCCCGCGGGCGCAGGCCCGCCCCTTCCGGCGGCAGGCGATAGTTTGACACGAATAGCGGTGCGATTTGCAGCTATCGCACAGCGGCTTTGCTGGCAATGCCCAAGAGCTTGGCCGCAGCTCCGCGGCCAGTGGCGTGTCTAGGCGCCTATTGCGTGGCGGACGCGGCGCGACGGAAGGGCGGCACGGGGGTTCGCACCGACGCCTGGTAGTGGTCGCTGATGCGACTCATGCAGGCGATGGCCACTTCCGCCTGCTCTCGGTTCGCCAGCACGAAGGCGTTGAAGCCGCAGCGCAGCATGTAGGCGGTGAGGTCCGGGACGATCTCGCCGAAGGCGCGCAGTTCGCCGCGGTAGCCGTAGCGGCCGCGCAGCAGGCTGGCGAAGCTCAAGCCGCGGCCGTCGGCGAAGGCGGCGAAGCGCACGGCCACCACCGGCGCATCCAGGATGACGCTGGCGACGTCCTCCACCTCGGCATCGCCGTCCAGCCACACGCCGGCGCCTTCCGGCGCTGCACGCCAGGCGGTCAGCGGGGCGATGACGCCAGGGCTGGCGCTGCCGTCTTCGATCAACGTCCAGTCGTCGTCGACAACCTGGCCGTCTCTAACCAGCACGGGCATACACCCGCTCCTTGAACGGTTCGACGCCGATGCGCCGCACGGTGTGCAGGAACGCTTCGCCGTCGAAGCGCCGATGCACGTACACGTCGAGGATCTTCTCGATCACCTCCGGCACCTCGCTGCGCTGGAACGACGGGCCGAGAATCGTGCCGAGGGAAGCATCCTCGGCCTGATTGCCGCCGACGGAGATCTGGTAGAACTCGTCGCCGCGCTTGTCGACGCCGAGGATGCCGATGTGCCCGACGTGGTGGTGGCCGCAAGCGTTCATGCAGCCGGAGATGTTGAGGTCGATGGGGCCCAGGTCGTGCAGGTAGTCGTAGTCGTCGAAGCGCCGCTGTATGGCCTCGGCGACGGGGATCGACTTGGCGTTGGCCAAGGCGCAGAAGTCGCCGCCGGGGCAGCAGATCATGTCCGTGAGCAGGCCGGCGTTGGCTTGCCCCAGGGCATGGTCGCAAGCCAGTTGGAAGAGTTCGCGCAGGTGGCGCTGGGGCACGTCCGGCAGCACGAAGTTCTGCTCGTGCGAGATGCGCACTTCGCCGAAGCCGAAGCGCTCGCTCCAGTCGGCCACCGCCAGCATCTGCTCGTCGGTCACGTCGCCGGGCGGCACGCCGGTGGCCTTGGTGGATAGAGTGACGATGGCGTAGCCGTCGCGCTGGTGGGCGCTGACGTTGTTGCGCATCCAGACGTTGAACGCCGGGTCCGCCAGCCGCTGTTCGGCCAGACGCGCTGTTTCGTTCGGCAAGTCGGCGTAGGGCGGCGGTTGGAAGCAGGCGCGGATGCGTTCGACTTCCGCCTTCGGAAGGGTGCTCGGCGCGTCGCGCAGATGCTCCCACTCCGCATCCACCTGGTCGCGGAAGCGTTCCGGCGTCATGGCGCGGACGAGAATCTTGATGCGCGCCTTGTACTTGTTGTCGCGCCGGCCATAGCGGTTGTACACGCGCAGAATGGCCTCCAGATAGGTGAGCAGGTGCTTCTCCGGCATGCCCTTGCGGATCAAGGCGCCGATCACCGGCGTGCGGCCCAGGCCGCCGCCGACGTGGAAGTCGAAGAGCACCTCGCCGCTTTCGCCGAGGCGCGCGGCAATGCCGATGTCGTGGACGCGGATCGCGGCCCGGTCGGCGGCGCCGCCGTTGACGGCGATCTTGAACTTGCGCGGCAGCCAGTCGAACTCCGGGTGGTAGGTGGACCACTGGCGCATGATCTCGCAGTAGGGGCGGGCATCGACCACCTCGTCCGCGGCGACGCCGGCGAACTGGTCGGTGGTGATGTTGCGGATGCAGCTGCCGCTGGTCTGGATGCAGTGCATCTGCACTTCGGCGAGGTCGGCGAGGATGTCCGGCACGGCTTCCAGCCGCGGCCAGTTGATCTGCACGTTCTGCCGCGTGGACAGGTGGC
Source organism: Candidatus Azotimanducaceae bacterium (assembly GCA_965199875.1). Classification (GTDB taxonomy): domain Bacteria; phylum Pseudomonadota; class Gammaproteobacteria; order Pseudomonadales; family Azotimanducaceae; genus VXYL01. The sequence continues at coordinate 4,097,654 of OZ241346.1, forward strand.
CGTAGCCCTTGTCGTACTTGCGGCTGATGGCCGCGAGGGCGCGCAGCTGGGCGGCGGTCAACAGGCCGTAGGGCACGGCGATGCGCAGCATCGGCGCCAGGCGCTGGATGTACAGGCCGTTGCGCAGGCGCAGCTGCTGGAAGGCGTCCTCGTCGAGTTCGCCAGCAAGATAGCGCCGGGTCTGATCGCGAAACTGCTCGACGCGCTCCTGCACGAAGCGCTGATCGAATGCGTTGTACTGGTACATGGGGATGTAGGCGGTTTGGCGCTCGCGGCAGATATTAGGCGAAACTCGCCAGCGGGGAACGAACCGTACCTTATAAGGTTAGAACGCCGGGGCTAGAGCGGCAGGCGCCGCTCCGGCGCCGTTCATCGGCCTGCTGCCTCGCTGCCGTGCAGAACTTCGCTGAACAGCGCCTCCGTGGCGGCGAGGAACTCCACCTCGTCGTCGCTTCCCACCGGCGCGACCTGCTCGAAGAAGCCGAGCTCCTTCAAGTCCGCGCGAAAACGCCTCGAACCGCTCTCGTGGACGACGCTGCGCCCATCGGAGTGGATCAGCACCGGAAAGCCGGGATGCTCCGCTCCCACGAGCGGCGAGCGCAGCAGGCTGGACTCGGGCGTGTTCAGCCGCCAGTCCGAAGGCGCCCCCTTGCTGACGCGGCGCATGTTGGCCGGAGCTGCCCAGCGCATCCAGTCGCCGCAGGGGAAGTAGGCGCAGATCCTGCCGTCGAACGGATTGTGCTCGGCGCGTTTGGTGAGCGCGACATCCATCGCCGCGTAGGCGGCGGCGCAGCGACCCGTCGCCGGCGCGTCCGCGAACGCCGCCGCCAGCGCGAAGTGGCCGCCGCGGCCGCGGCCGACGAAGCACACCCGGTCCGCGTCGCCCAGCCCGGCCTCTTCGAGCCACGCTACCGCGTCCGCGACGTCTTCTTGCAGCTTCGCACCGCGCTGGCGCAGGCCGGCCATGTGGAACGCGGCGCCGTAGCCGCGGGCGCCGCGGAAGGCGGGCTGCGCCACCGCATAGCCGCGGCTGGCGAAGAAGCGCGGCCAGGCGTCCAGCGCCGCAGCGCTCCGGCGCCCGGGGCTGCCGTCCAGCAGAACCACGATCGGCGGCGACCCGCCTTCGACCGGCGCGGTCAGCCGCATCGGCAGGTCGAGGCCGTCCCGGGTGCGGTAGCGCACAGTGCGACGTTGCGAGGAGCGCTCGCCAGCGGCAGCCGGATACTGCTCGCCGAGAAGCCGCAGGGCGCCGGTCTCGCGGTCGAGCAGGTAGAAGCCTTGGCGCGTGTACCCGTCGGTGGCCGCCAGCACCGCCCGGCGGCAGTCCGAGGACATCGACATCACCGCCACGAACTCGCCGTGGCCCACTTCCCCAACGGCCTCCACGGCGCGTCCGAAGTCGGCGTCCAGCCAGGTGAACGGCCGCTCGGGCAGCGGATGCATGAAGCCGACCACGCCGCAGTCGCGCCCGCCAATTGCCTCGGCGTGTACGTCCCGTTCGGGGTGCGAGACGATCTCTCGCAGCGGCTTCAGGGTCGCCGGGTTGGCGGCCCACACGGCCGAGCGATCGGCGCCCCGGACCCGGGCTTCGTAGTACAGCCGTTCGCCGCTGGCGGAGAAGCCCAGGATGCGCGGCACGGCCATCTCCCGCTCGCCGATCCTGGCCGAGAGATCCGCCACGTCGACACGCTGCAACCGGCCCGCGGCGTCTGCCGCCACCGCCGTCGGCCCAAGCCTGGCCTCCCGAATATACGGTATGATACTGCGACCGAATTCGTACCGGCCGGTACCGACGCGAACCCGACCGCCGTGGTCGGCATGCCACAGCACGATGCCGGGCTGCCAGCCGACAACGCGGGCGGCGGCGCCGGTACCGACATGCACCCGGTAGATGCTGCGGTACGGCTTCGCCTCGCGGGGCGCGGCGACCAGCGCATGCTCCGGGTCGTCCGGCAGCGGATGCAGCAGCATGTGCTCCATATCGTCGTAGATCATGCGACGAACGGGCAAGCTGCCGCCAATCCTCACCGGCTTCGCCGGCGGTCGGTCCAGCAATGGGAGGAGGCTGCCGCCGTCGTGGTCGATGGCGACCAAGCGCACCAGACGCCGGCGCGGATAGGGCGGCCCGCCGCGGGCGCCGGGGAAGACGAACAGCGTGCAGACGATGCGCCGGTTGGACACCCACTCGCAGGAATCGAGGAACCGCGCCCGCTCCTTCACCTGCAAGGCGACGGTGTTCGTGCCGGCGGCAAGATCGATGACCGCCAGCCCGCGCCTGCCAGCGCCCGAGGCGATGGCGAGCACCCGGGCGCCGTCCGGCGAAACGCGCACGTGATCGACCGCCGGAGCAGATCCGAAGGCCGCCGCGGCATCGGCGAACGCCGGGGAACACGCCAGCAGAACGGCAAAGAGCGACAGCCCTAGGCCCGCACGCATCCCGGGCATTGCGGCGTCTACTCCCTCGTGCAAACTGAAGCAGCCCCAAGTGGCATCGATTGCGGCCCCGTGCCGCAACCTTGGGCTACCCTAACACTCGACGCACTGCCTCGCAACGGTGCAGCACGACTCTGCCGCTGTCGTGTGCGAATCCTTGCTTGCCGCCGTGCTACGCTGGCTTGGTTAGACGACGGAGCACCGTCAAACCCCATGATCGCAACCCACAGACCTTGCCGCCGGCGCGTTGCTTTTCCGAGCGCTGGCCTGCCGAACACGGTGCCGCTCAAGGTGGCGTTGGTTTGAAGTTCGGCATCGGCCAGCCGGTTCCCCGCGTGGAGGATCCGCTGCTGCTCACCGGCCGCGGCCGCTTCACCGACGACGTCGATCTGCCGCGCCAGGCGCACGCGGCGTTCTTTCGCTCCCCCTACGCCCACGCCCGCATCGTCGGCGTCGACACGGCCAAGGCCAAAGCCGCGCCGGGAGTGCTGGCCGTCTACGTCGGCGCGGACGTCGCGGAACTCGGCGGCTTGCCGTGTCGGGCGCAGCTGAAGGACCGACACGGAGAGCCTTGTTTCATTCCGCACCGCCCGGTGCTGCCCACCGATCGCGCGCGCTTCGTCGGCCAGGCGGTGGCGGCGGTGATCGCGGAAACGCGCAGCGAAGCGCAAACGGCGGCCGAACTCGTCGAACTGGAAGTGGAGGAACTGCCAGCCAGCGTCGATCTGGTGGCTTCGGCGCGGCCGGAGGCGCCGATCATCCATCCCGAGCGCGGCGACAACCTGTCGATCCTCTGGGAGAACGGCGATCCGAACACCGTGGACGCCGCCCTTGCCAAGGCCGCCCACGTCGTGCGCCTGACGGTGGTGAACAACCGCGTCGCGCCCGGTCCGCTCGAACCGCGCACCTCGCTGGCGAACTACGCCGACGGCCGCTTCACGCTCTACAACCCCAGCCAAGGCGCCGTGGCGCAGCGGGGTTCCGTCGCTCTGGTGTTCAAGGTGGACGCGAGCCGGGTGCGGGTGATCTCGGGCGACACCGGCGGCGGCTTCGGCGTGCGCGGCGATCTGCATCCCGAGACGGCCATGTGCCTGTTCGCCGCCCGCGACCTGGACCGGCCGGTGAAATGGACCGGCACTCGGGCGGAGATGTTTCTCGCCGATGCGCACGGCCGCGACAACGTCACCACCGGCACGCTGGGCCTCGCCGCGGACGGCCGCATCTGCGCCTTGAAGATCGAAACCCACGCCAATCTCGGCGCCTACTGTTCCGGCGTCGGACCCTTCGTGCCCACCATGGGCGGCGGTCGCGTCTGCGGCACCGTCTACCGTTCGCCGCGCACCTACCAGGCGGTGAAGTGCGTCTTCACCAACACCATGCCGGTCTCCGCCTATCGGGGCGCGGGACGGCCGGAAGCCGCGTACATCACTGAACGGCTGTTCGAGGCGGCGGCTCGGCAGACCGGCATCGACAGCCGGGAACTGCGCCGGCGCAACTTCATTCGCCCCGAAGACCTGCCCTACGTCAACCACATGGGCGTTCCGATCACCAGCGGCGCATTCGAGCAGACCATGGACATGGCGCTCGAACGAGCGGACTGGAACGGCTTCCCGCAACGGCGCGCAGCTTCCGAGCGCGTCGGCAGGCTGCGCGGCATCGGCCTCGGCTGCTACGTGGAGTCCAGCGGCGGCGGACCCCAGGAGGAAGCCCGCGTCGTCGTGGACGAAGACGGAGAGGTCGAGCTCACCGTCGGCACCTATTCCCACGGCCAGGGCCATGCCACCGCCTACGCGCAGATCGTCTCGGAGACCCTGGGCGTGGATGTCGAACGACTGCGCCTGGTGCAGGGCGACACCGACTTCGTCAAGTTCGGCGGCGGCACCGGCGGCTCCCGCTCGTCGCAGATGGGCGGCGTCGCCTTGCTGCGCGCCGCCAAGGCGGTGGTGGAGCAGGGCGCGCCGATCGCCGCCGAGGCGCTGCAAGTGGAGCGGTCGCGCATTCGCTTCGAGGCGGGCATGTATCGCGTTGCCGACAGTGATGCGCAACTGCCATTCCTGGAAGCGGCCCGCCTGGCGCCGACGATGACCGGCGAGGTCCTCGGCGAGACGCTGCGCTACGACCGCGGCGGCGGCTACACCTTCCCCAACGGCTGCCACGTCGCGGAGGTGGAAATCGACGCCGACACCGGCGTCGTCGAGGTGGCGAAGTACACCGCGGTGGACGACTGCGGCCGCGTCATCAATCCTCTGCTGGCCGCCGGCCAAGTGCATGGCGGCGTGGCCCAGGGCTTGGGGCAGGCCTTGCACGAAGCGGTCTGCTACGACGACGGCGGCCAGCTGCTCACCGGTTCGTACCTCGACTACGGCATTCCCCGGGCCAGCCATCTGCCGGCGCTGGACGTCGCCTTCAACGAAGTGCTGCAGCCGGACAACGACCTGGGCGTCAAGGGCATCGGCGAAGGCGGCGCCTGCGGCGCGCCGCCAGCCATCGTCCACGCCGTGCTCGACGCGCTGCGGCGCTACGGGGTGGAGGCCGTGGACATGCCGCTGACGGCGGAGAAGATCTGGCGACTGCTGAAGCGTTGAGCGGGTTGGCAGCCTTCGGTTGATTGAACGAACAGGGCAGGCGGCGCCGCTCAGTTCGGCTTGACGTGTACCTTCAGCGACTGGCTGGACTTGTCCAAGGCGGCGCCGAATGCGTCGTTGACGTCGTCCAGGGCGAAGCGGTGGGTGACCAGGCTGCGGGCGACGTCGGCGTAGTCCGCGATCACTTCCAGCGCGGTTTGGTAGTCGGCGCGCCCTTCGCTGGCGGCGTAGGTCATTGAACCGACGATCTCGACTTCGCGCAGCGCCAGGAGCAGCGCATTGATGCGAACCTCCGGCTGCGTGAAGACGCCGAGCACCACCAGCTTGCCCTTCGGCCGAACCACGCTCTGGGCGGCGAGCAGCGTGTCGCCGCGGCCGCCGACGGTCTCCACGGCGACGTCGACGGCTTGCAGCCTGGCCAGTTCCGCCATGCGCTCGCGCCCGGCTTCGTCGTCGCCAACCACTTCGCTGGCGCCGAGCCTCCGCGCCGCTTCCTGCTGATGCGCATGCCGCGCCAGCACGATGGCCTGGCTGCCGTTGGCGCGGGCGGCCAGAATCGCCGTCAGGCCGATGCTCCCGGCGCCGACGATGAAGACGGTCTGGCGGCCGCGCAGATCCACCTTGTCGAAGCCATGCACGGAACACGCCAGCGGTTCCGCCAGCGCGCCGAGTTCCGCATCGACGTTGCTCGGCGTGCGATAGACGGTGTTGGCTGGTACGTTGACGCGCTCGCTCATGCCGCCGTCGATGGCTTCGCCGACCAGCCCGCGCTGCTGGCAGACGTGGTAGTCGCCGGAGGCGCAGAACGGACATGCGCCGCAGCGCAGCAGCGGCTCGACGCCGACCACGTCGCCCTCCTTGAGACCGTGGACCTCGCCACCCACTGCCGTCACCGTTCCGGCCAGTTCGTGTCCTGGCGTTACCCCGGCCCGGGGGCGGAACTGGCCGCGGTAGAAGTGCAGATCCGAGCCGCAGATGCCGACGCTGCCAACGGCGATCTGCACCTGCCCGGCCGCCGGGTTCGGCAGCGACTTCTCCGCCACGGACAGCTGCCCGGACTCGTTCCACTGCGCGGCCTTGGTCATCGGCTTGTCGACCCTCCGGTGGATGCGGCGCAAGTGTAGCGTGTCGACGTGGCCCCTTGCTTGCGCGGAACCAACGTTTCCCGCGTTTCCCCGGACGTTCCCGGCAGCGGGATGGTCTAGCTTGCGGGAACCGCCGTGCGCAGGCACGCCCGCACGGTTTCCTCGTTCACCTCCAGGCGTTCGTCCACCAAGGTGATGATGGCGCTGCCTTCGCAGACGTCGTCCTGGTGGGGATTGGTGTGTACGCCGCCGGCGTCGATGTAGGCCAAGGGCACGCCAGCGCCGCCGTCGACGAAGCTCGCCACGATGCTGCCCCAGCGCAAGCCGCTGAAGGGCGCATCGAAACGCGCTAGGTGTTCGGATTCGTGGGTGAACAGGGTCTCCAGCACTTGCTCGACGCCGGGCGCCACCAAGGCGCGCACCACCAGCTCTGGATAGGCGCGCACGGGACGCACGGTGGTGGTGGCGCCGGCGGCGAGCATGCGCGCCCGATTGACGTCGTCCACCACCTCGGCGACCACGACTCGGTTCGTTCTGACCTCGGCCGCATTCGCGCCCAGCCGGCTGAGGATGTCGTAGGTGTGGGCGTCGCAGCGAGGGTCGCTCGGTTCGTCGGCGATGACGATGACGTGGCTGGCCAGGCCTGCGTTCGCCGCCGCCAGGTTGTCGGAGTTCTCGGCGACGCCGCTGTAGTGGGTGACGCCGGCGTCCAGCAACTCCGAAGGCAGGCCGTCGGCATAGCACGGAGTGAGCAGTTGAATGGGGATGTCCGCAAGGGTCGGCGTGCGCCGCACGTGATCGACCAGCCGCGCCAAATAGCTGTCGGCGTCCTGGGCTGGCACGTTGAGGATGAGCAGGTGGTCTTTCATGTCTCTCCATCTGAATTCGCCGCGCCGGCGGCGTTCGCGCAGCAGGGCGCGATAGTCGAACAGGTCGGAAGCCGCCTGGGCGAGCAGGAAGATGCCGAACAGATACATGCACACGATGGTGGCGATGCGTCCAACGGGGGTTTCGGCAGAGATGTCGCCGTAGCCGACGGTGGTAGCGGTGGTCATCGTCAGCCACACGGCTTCCAGCGCATCGAAGCCCTCTGCAGTCATCATCACCGCCACGTGGACGACGAACAGCGCCGCGAACAAGGCGACGACTCGAATCAGACGCCGGCGGATGGCGCCGGCGACGTGGCGCGTGAAACGCAGGTAGCGGCGTCGCAGGAACCAGCGGGGGATCACGTGCGCTTCGGCGTGCCGCGATCGCCGCTCAGCTTGGCGTTGATCTCGTCCATCACGCAGCGTTTCAGCACTCCGGCTTCGGAGGCTGGCTTGCCGTAGCGTCTGGCCAGGGAGGCGATGTCCGCTTCGCTGAACGACAGGCTGATGCGCGGCCGCTGGCGCTTGGCGTAGGGCAGGCCCACGGCCTTGCGCACGTAGTCGGCATAGCTCAAGTTGTCCGCCGCCGCCGCCATGCGCACCTTGCGCAGCACGGACTGCTGGAACTCGAAGTGAACTTGGATCTTGCGCAGCGCCCGGCGTTCGGCCTGGAATCGCCCGCCGTCCGTGGCGACTGCTCGGCTGCTCCCCTCGGCCATTACTCGTCGCCGGGCCACATGGCTTCTATCACGTCCGGCGGGCAGTTGACCTCCAGGCAGACTTCGGTGTCGCCGTCGCCCCACACCTCCACGGTCAGCCCGAAGCGGCCGGATTCGTCCTCGCATTCGTGGTAGCGCAGCTCTTCGGCGTCGTCGTCCTGGTACTTGGAGAGCTGCTCGCCGCGGCAGTCGCGGTCGTGGAAGTAGCCCTCGGCCCACTTCTTGGTCTGCGAGTAGCTCTTGCCCAGCCAGCCGTCGTAGGCGTCGAGGGGTTCGCTCACCTGCAGATCCGCGAAGTCTTCATCCCACAAGGCGCTGAACGCTTCTTCGTCGAACAGCTTCAGCACGTCCTTGCGCGGCGCTTCCTTGGCAACGCTCAGTTCCGTGGCGTCGCCGTCCTTGAAACTGAGGTAGATGCGCCCGGCTTCGGCACCGTCCAAGGTCAGCTGCGGATACATCCCGTCGGCGTATTCGTAGGTGGCCACCTTGGAAACCTCGAAGGTCTGGCCCTGCACGCTCGGCGGCAGCACCAGGCGATGCTTGAAGGTGAGCAGATCGCCGGAGCGCAAGTCCGCCACGCTCTCCAGCTGTCGGCCCGTCTCGGCGGACTTGTCGCCGAAACGGGCGCGAAACAGCTTCTTCAGCATCGGCGCTACGCCCCGGCCTGCTTGGCCTTCAGCCGCGCCAGCACGTCGTTGGCGCCGCTGCCAGCGGGAGTGCCGATGCCCTTGGCGCGCAGTTTGGCGTCGATGTCCGAGCCGGCTTCCTGGCCTTCCAGCCACTCGCCAGCCGCCATGCGATCCTGCCAGCCCTGCTGCTTCGCCTTTACCCGCTCCAAGGCCTTGGAAACCCGGTGTTCGCTGGAACCGGTGGCGGCGAAGTTCTTCGACACGCTCTCGGTGGCGCGTTGCAGCTCCTGCACCGTGCGCACCTTGTCGAGTTCGCGCTTGTTCTTCTGGATGGTGCGTTCCCGGGCTTTGATCATGGCGTGGATCTTGTGTACTTCCGCGTCGAGCGCCGACTGCTCGCCGGCTTTCTCGGTGCGTTCGGACTCCAACTCGGCGATGCGCTCGGCCACTTCGCCGGCTAGGGCTTCTTCGCCGGCGTTGAGTGCCGACACGGCTTTCCGCTCGTAGTCCGCGACGTCCGCATCGAGCGAGGCGATCTCGCGCTTGAGCTTGATTTCCGAGCTCTTCATGCGCGTCAGGCTCTGCTTGGCGCTGCCGATGGCGGCCTCCGCCTCGCGGATTTCCTGTTCCAGAATGCGGATGGCGTTGGCGTCCACGATGGCCTCGCCCACTTCGTTGGCGCCGCCTTTGAGCGCCGTCAGCATGTCTCTCAGCACACCCATGTGTATCTCCTTAACTGTGCGTTGCTTGTTCGTCAGTCCAACAGCTGCTCGATGGCTTCGAGCACGTCGATGGTGTTTTCCGCCTGCACTTCCAGCTCGTGGGCGATCACCTCGAACCGGGTGGAAAGGGCCATCGCGCCGAACAGGATGTAGGTGTCGCCCTGCAAGCCGATGGCGGAGAGCGGAACCGCCGGGCTCAGGCGCAGCAGCGTGGCGTTCAGTTCGTCCTGCTTGTCCGGCTGGACTTCGCCGACGCCGAACAGCGGCGTCACCGAGAGGATCTGCGTTTCCGTCATGGTGACGTGAATGGGAAACTCGTCGTTGTTGGAGCAGACGACTTCCAGGATGTCGCGCTCCGTGACGAGCGCGTCGAAGGTGGTGCCTTCCTCGCCGGAGTATTCGTTGAGGCGGAAGGCCAGGTCGTCCAAGGTCATGCGCAACTCCCGTGCGTTGTTGAACCCGTTGCCCGCGTGCCGGGCGGTGTGCAGCGAACTATGACATATTATGTCGGCGCGTCAAGCGCCCGATTGATGGAGATTTCGTGGAGATTGGGCCGATGGAGGCAATGGATCGGCGGCGCTTGCGCGTTGCTCACGGGCGCTGTCGCTGTCGGCTTGGTACGGCGACGTCAACGAACGTAGGCTCTGCTTTGCGGCATACCCACTTCCACGGGAATGCCGAAGAGGTTCTGGCTCTCCAGCGGCTGGTGGTGGAACGATACCAGCCCGCGGGCGACATCTGGCGCGAGCCGCTGCGGGATTGCGTTCGCACCGCTTTGGCCGCCTTTCGCACGATGCTCGACGGCGAGAAGGACGACAGCCCCTACGGGCGATTCCATCGCCCGAGTTTCAGCGCCGCTACCGTCCGCGACCTGTTCGTCCTCGCTTGGCGTTGCGGTTTGACGAGCGAAGCGGAACAGACGGCTCGCCTCGTCACGAATGAGGCGGCCGTCATCAAGCCGCAACGCGAGCTTGCCGAAGCCCTGCCGGCGATGCATCAAGAGGACGGCTTGCGCGGTGCGCCCGCCTATGCCGCCCTGTGGCGCCATGCGACGGACCGCCTGCTTGCCCGCAGCGAGACTCCCCCGCGGCACCGCAAGACTGGCACATCGAGACCAACGCCGGCTGCGGCTGCGCGTACTGCAAGGATCTGCGCGCCTTCTGCCGGGATCCCGAAGCCACGACGATCCGCTTCCCGATGCGCGAGGAACTGCGCAACCACTTGCAAGGCGTGATCGGAAGGGCCGCTCTCGACATCGATACGAAGACGGAAAAGAAGGGCCGTCCGTACACCCTCGTTTGCACCAAGAACCGCGCCAGCTACCGTCGGCGGCTTGCCGAGTACGCCGAGGATGTCGACAGGATGGATGGGCTGGCGAAGGCCGCGGACGGCGCAAGTGCTGCCGAGACGGCCCGGTTGCGGCAAGCCGTTGCCGCCGGACGCGCCCATCGCGTGGAAAGTTGACGGCCCGCTGGGCGGTGCCTCAGGCCCGGCGCGGCGGCGACACCTCCAAGTACTCGACCCCAGCCGCCTTGGCCCGTTCCGCGTTGGCCGCGCTGATGCGGTAGCCGGTAGCGACCGCCATGGCTTCCGTGCGGAACACCGCCTGCAGCGCATCGGCCGAAGCGCGTGCGCGGTTGATGTCGCCGCCGTGTACGGTGTGCGATGCCTCGACGGCGATCCACACCGGCGTCCGATCGGCGCGGTGCTGGGCGTGGAGGATGGCGTCCGTGTCGTTGAGTCTGGCAAGCTGCCTGTCCGTGATCCGGCCATCGTCTACAGCATCTTCGATTTCGTCGCGGAAGTCGCTCGCGGGGATTTGCACCGGCGCTTGAACGATCGCTAGCCTCTTCAAACCGAGCGCCTGACTCAGCAGCGGCCCGATCTTCCGGTGCAGGCGGTTCTCGAGGTCGCTGCCCTTGAGCCAGGCGACGTCGATCTGGAGCACGTCCACGGTGGTCTTGACCTCGGCCACGTTGGTCTTGAGCTGCGCGACGTCGGTCTTGACCTCGGCCATGTCGGTCTTGAGCTGCGCGACGTCGACCTTGAGCTCGGCAACGTCCTTTTCGATGCAGTCCAACCGCGCCGGCACGCCGAGGAACTCGTTGGTCAGCAGCGCTCGCAGCAGCAACTGCTGCGCCTCTGGACTGGCCTGCAGCTCGGCGATGATGCGGGCGACGAGGGATGTCGGATCCAGGTTCTTCTCGACTTTCATGGCTTCCTACCGCCTGCTCTCAAGTGCTGTGCGTGGTTCCCGTCGAGTCGATTCAACGGTGGGCGGCGACTTCCCGCACGGGGCAAGCCGCAACCATACGCCTATGCCTGTCTTCGGCCAAATCGATTTCGCGGTAGTGCGCGGCGAGGACGGCAACGCACCAACGTCTATCTGCGCAAGGGCTGCAACGTTGCGGCGAGGGAGGACGCTGGCAGTGTGCCGATGCCCTTGGCCAAGGCAAAGCGCTTGTCGCCGGCGTGGACCACCTCCAGGCGGTCAAGCTTCAGCGTCTCGAAAGCCGAGCGCATCGATGCCGTCAGACGCGGTGCTTCCGTACGCTTTATTTCGAAGCCGTAGCGCTTGTTGCCGGCCAGGACGAGCAAGTCGAGTTCGGCGCCGGAGTGGGTGGACCAGTGAAAGCACTGCTCCGCTGCGGCGCCGAGCAAGTTGACGATTTGACCGACTGCGAATCCCTCCCAGGACGCGCCGACCTTGGGATGCGAAACGACGTCTTCACGGCTGGCGAGCCCTAGCAGCGCATGCAGAATGCCAGAGTCCTGGATGTAGACCTTTGGCGATCGCACTTGGCGCTTGGCGATGTTCTCGTGCCACGGCTGCAACTGGCGCACGACGAAGACCGAAGTCAGCAGGTCGAGGTAGCGCCTCACCGTGGTGTGGGAGACGCCAAAGGCCCGACCGAACTCCGCGCCGTTCCAGATCTGTCCGTGCCAGTGGGCAAGCATCGTCCAAAACCGTCGCAGCGTCGTCGACGGCACGAGGCTGCCGAGTTCCGGCACGTCCCGGGCGAGGAAGGTTTGGATGAAGCCGTCTCGCCAGCGTCGGCTGGCGGCCTCGGAGCGGGCCAGATAGGAAAGCGGGAAGCCGCCGCGCAGCCACAGGCGGTCGGGGTTCGACACTTCGCGCAGGCCGAAGCCGTCGAGGTGATGGAAGCCGACACGTCCGGCGAGGGTTTCGGAGGTTTGCTGGAGCAAGCTGGGCGAGGCGCTGCCGAGAACCAGGAACCTGGCCGGCGTGCGCGGCCGGTCCGCCAGCACGCGCAGCAAGGGAAAGACCTCTGGCAGACGCTGGATCTCGTCCAGCACCACCCAGCCGCGCAAGGGCCGCAGCTCCAACCCTGGATCCGCAAGGCGAGCCAGATCGACCGGATTCTCCAAGTCGAACCAGTGCGTCGGACCGCGCCGCGCCGCCGCCAGCTGCCGGGCGAGCGTGGACTTGCCGACTTGCCGCGCACCTAGGATTGCAACCACGGGGAACTCGCGCAGCAGCAGCCGCACGCGACGCAGGTGATGTTCTCTAGCGACATCCATTTGCCTTGAAATATGAACGGCGGGTGCTCATATTTCAAGGGGCTGGGCTGGCCCCGGTGCCTGTTTGTTGCTGCTACATGACGGCAACGGGGTAGGCAGGGCACTCCCTTCCGGCGAAATCGCAAGCCGCGTCAGCCCGGCTCGACGGCGAAGAACACGCCTCGGTCGCGCTGCCAGGCTTGCTGGTGGTAGCCGTAGACGGTGTGGGTGCCCAGGCGGTTGACGCGCACCGAGTCCGCCGTGCGGCCAAGGTTCGCTGGCAGCGCGAACGCGCCCTGCAACTGGGGCATGGTCAGCCAGCCGTCGGGCAGCGTGGGATGTTCGGCGGCGGCGATGCGCGCCGAGGCGGGCTTGCCCCTGGTGGTGCCGATGGTCCAGCCCCACTCGCCGAAGCTCGGCACGTTGGCGCGGTACTGTTCGGCGTGGAAGCCGGCGTGCGCCAGGGTCTTGCCGATGGAGAGGAACGCCGCGGTGGCGTGGAACGGCGAGGTGGACTGGGTGACGAACGCGCCGTCGGGCGACAGCAGCTGCGCGATGCGGGCGTAGAAGTAGTCGCTGTACAGCCGGTTGAGGTCCGGGTGGCTCGGGTCCGGCAGGTCCGCCACCACCACGTCGAAACGCCTTCCGGCTGCGGCCAGGCGCTCCACCTCGATGAACGCATCGCCTTCGATCACGCGCACGCGCGAGTCGTCGAAGGCGCCCTCGTTCAGTTCCGTCAGCGCCCTGGAGAGCCAGGCCGGGGCCTGCTCGTCTTCGCCGCGGAACAGGCGCAGCAGTTGCGGATCGATGTCGACCAGCGTCGCCTGGCGAGGATTCCAGCGCAGCAGATCGCGCAGCGCCAGGCCGTCGCCGCCGCCGAGAACCAGCACATGCTCGCGTCGGTAGGCCGCCAGCATCGGCGGCGTCGTCAGATAGGCGTGGTAGATGCGTTCGTCGTTGGAGGCGAATTGCAGTGCGCCGTTGACGTACAGGCTCAGCACGTCGGGCTTGCCGGCGGCGATGTGGCGCTTGGTCAGGACGACGTTCTGATACGGCGTTTGCAGGCGGTAGACGACGCGGTCCTTGAACAGCGTGTCGCCAAGATCCGCCATCCAGCGGGTGCCGAAGACGGCCAGCACCACCAACAGCGCCGCCAGCAGACCATGACCAGCCCACAGCCACTTGGCCGGGCGCAGCTGGCGACGGTAGAGGAGCAGAAAGCCGACGCCCACCGCGGTGTTCACCGCCGCCGCGCCCACCGCGGCGTAGACGATGGGAAGCTGCAGGCAGACCAGCACCCAGATGGCCGCGCCGATGCCAGCGCCGATGTAGTCGGCGCCGTACATCGTGCCCAGGTTGTGTTCCAGGCGGCGGGCGTGAACGTGCTCGCGCACCCGGGCGATGAGCGGGATCTCCATGCCGATCAGCAGGCCGATCAGAAAGCCGAGAACGAAAGGCAGCAAGCGCGACCACTGCACCAGAGCCTGCGCCAGGCCGCCGTCGAAAGCGACGAAGGCGTCGACGCCGTAGACCGCGCGCAGCCACTCCGGCAGCGAGTAGGCGAAGGCGACGACCGCCGAAAGCAGCAGCACCGAAGTGCCGCCGAGCAGCGCGATGCCGAGCTCCAGCCACGCAAAGCCGCGGTAGATGGCGGCGATCCACTTGGCTGCGAACGCGCCGACGCCCATGGCGACGATCATCAGCCCGATCATGGCGTAGAGGGTGGGTTCCACCGCGCCGAGAATGCGTCCAGCGTAGTGCGCCATCAGATATTCGTAGACGAGGCCGCAGGCGGCGACCAGGCCCATGGCGCCGATCAGCGCCGCATCGTGCCAGCGCACCCCCTTGGGGGCGGCTTGGCTGGAGGTGTTCATGCCCGCAGCGCGGGCGAGCGGGAGCGCCGTCGTCAGCCGGCCACCGCCCGGATGACCAGGCCGATGCCGACGAACACCGCGGCTTCGATGGCGGCGACGCCGACGTTGCGCTGTCGGTCCACTTCCTCGACCACGTCGATGCCGCTCAAGATCACCCGCTGCGCCAGCATCGACAGCGCCAGCAGCACCGCCGCCAGCACCACCGCCCAGAGGAACCAGGCGCCGTAGGCGATCCACGCGCTGGCGTCCACGCCGGCGATGAAGGACACCATGCCGCCGGCGGAAGAAGAGGCCAGTGCCGTGCCGATCAAGTGCCCGGCGTAGCGCACCGCCAGCGCCGCGTTGCCGTTCTCGATGGCGGCCTGCCACTCCTCGCCGTCGTGGCGGCGGGAATAGATGACGGCGCGGGTGCGGGTCACGCCCAGCACCACGAACTGCGCCAGGAAGAACATCACCACCACCGAAACCAGGCCTTGCAGCAAGCCGCCTTCCGCCCAGTTGATGGCGCCGTTGATGAGCACGCCCAGCGCCACCAGATTGGCGGCCTGGACGATGCCGGCGGCGATGTTCTGGTCCTTGATGGCGGCCTTGACGGAAAAGTCGTGGAAGACGATCCAGTCGTTGACGAGAATGCCCAGCTTCAACAGCACCAGCCCTACCAGAGCATAGGAAACGACGCTGCCGAGCTCTTCGGCGAACGTCACTGCCGGTTCGCCGGCGCCGGCGGCAGCCAGCACCAGCGCCGCGGCCAGTGCGCCGCCAGCCAGCGCCATGCCGAAGGCGAAGTTGTCCTTCTCGGCCAGTTCGTCCCGGGAACTCACCCCGAACAACACGCCCGAGCCGTAGCGCAGGGCGCACATGGCAGCCACCGCGACTGCCAGGTCCAGCGCCACGATGCCCCAGAACCAGATGCTCAAGCCGTCGATCATGGTCGTTCTCCCAGTGGCTCGGCGCCGCGTTGTCTGCCCGCCGCCCGTTGCCGCCGTCTGCTATTTGCCGCGCCTTGGTCCGCGGAAGCCGCTGCCGAAACCGCGCATCGAGGCCGGGCGGCTGCCGGCCGCGCGGCTGCCGCTCGTCCTTGCGCCGGTGGACGCGCCGGAGCTTGGCCGGCTGCCGCTGCTGGCGAACTTCTGCCGAGCGACGCGATTCGACGCCCCTTGCCGCTGGCGGGCGTAGGGGCTACGGAACGTGCGTCCTTCGGAGGCGAACTTGCGTCGCGCCGTGGACTGCACGTTCGCCTGCTGTCGGCGCGCGGCTGGCGAGGTGTAGTTGCGCCGGCCGTAGTCGTGGTAGTAGCTGTAGTCGCGCCCGGAAGACCAGGCGCCGTAGCCGATGCGCGGGCCGCCGAGCAGATCGCGCATCAGCGCGAACTGGCCGTACCACACCCAGAACGACGTGCCGTTGGAGGCGGTCTGCCAGTGGCCGTAGGTGGGGTTGCCCACCAGCTGGCTGCCGGCGCCGAAGTCCGTGGCGCTGTTGGCGCTGCGCGAAGCGTTTGCGGAGACCGCGTCCACCCGCGGCAGCTCGCCGTCGGACAGGTCCGCGAGCACGTTCAGCGGGTCCGCCAGCGCCCGGTCGAACTCGTCGGGCGCGACCGCCGATGCCAGGCTGACCAGTTCCTCCGCCACGGCGCGATAGGATTCCGCCGGTGCGCCTTCCTCCGGCAAGGACTTGCGGACGTCGGCAAGGCGCGTTTGCAGGCCGGTGTAGAGCCCGCCGTCGCGGGTGGCCTCGCGTTCGAGCACCCTCGCCAAGTCGTCCAGCTTCGGCTTGGCCTCGGCAACCCGGTCGGCGTACTGCCGGATGAGCTTGGCGTTGCGCAGCCGGTTGTCGTCGAGGTCCTTTCCCAGCCGCGCCAGTCCGCTTTCGACACGCTCGATCGCGCTCTGCACCCGCGCATGGGTGCCGTCGCTGCAACCGGCAAGCGCGACGGCCAGCGCCAACAGACCGACGGCCGCCAGCCGCGCGTTCGCCTTCACGTCGCTCTCGCTGGTTTGGATTGATCGATCGCCGTGCCGGACGGACGATCCAGTGCGCTGACCTGCACGGTCGCTTGGGGCACCGCGTCGGCAATCACCGCCGCAGCGCGGTCCGCATTGCAGGCGCCGCACATGAACACGTCGAAGGCGGCGTAGCCTCGTTCCGGCCAGGTGTGGACGGTGATGTGCGACTCCGCAAGCAGCGCCACGCCGGTAACTCCCTGGCCGCCGCCGAATCCGTGCATGTGGCAGGAGAGCACGGTGGCGCCCCCTGCCGAAGCCGCACGGCGCAGCAACGCTTCCAGTGCCGTGGCGTCGAAACCTGCCTGCTCGCCGAAGCACTCGATCAACAAGTGCCGACCGCCCAGGCCAGACTCGCTTGCCGGACTGCGATAGGTGGCGGTTTGTCGCGTAGCCATGCGGCGAGTGTAGGGGCAGTCGCCCGTGCCACGCAAGCCGACGTTCGCCTGCCGGGCCGACGACCGGCGGCTCGGGCGCCACGCCGTGCCGGTACTTCGTCCAGTCGCCGACACGGTAGCTTCCGTCGCCCAGCGTCGCTGCCGAGCGCAAACGCAGCGACGACATTGCTACTGCTAAAATTTCATGCATATTTGAAGTACGACTTCAGATATTCGTGTTATTTTGCAGTGCATGTTCAGAAGAAACCTGCTTCTGCCGGCGTCTGGCGAGGATTCGTTCTTCCTCTGGGGCCGCGTCAGACCGGCAAGACCACGCTGCTCAAGCAGTGCTATCCCGACGCTCGCTGGCTGGACTTGCTGAAGGCCGACGAGTTTGGCCGCTACGCCGCCAATCCCGAACGCCTGCGCGAGGAGATCGAGGTGGACGGGCTGCCGCCGGGCGGCCAGGTCGTCATCGACGAAGTGCAGAAGGTTCCCGCCCTCCTGGACGAAGTACACTGGCTGATCGAGAACCGCGGCGTGCAGTTCGCGCTGTGTGGTTCCAGCGCCCGCAAAGTCCGCCGCGGCGCCGCCAACCTGCTTGGCGGCCGCGCCGCACGCTTCGAGTTGCTGGGCCTGACCGCGGCCGAACTGGGCGCCGAGTTCAACCTGACCAGGCTGCTCAACCACGGCTACTTGCCAAGAATGTACGAGGCCAAGCGGCCAACGCGACGCTTGGATGCCTACGTCGCCAACTACCTGAAGGAGGAAGTGGCTGCCGAGGGGCTGGTGCGCAGCCTTCCGGCCTTTGCTGGCTTCCTGAACGCCGCAGCCCTGAGCGACGGCGAGATCGTCAACTTCTCCAACATCGCCGCCGACTGCGCGGTCTCCGGCCGCACCGCAAGGGGCTATTTCGAGATACTGGAGGACACGCTGCTCGGCCGTTGGCTGCCGGCCTATCGAAAACGACCCAAACGAAGGCTTGTGGCTGCACCCAAGTTCTACTTCTCGGACGTCGGCGTCGTCAACCGTCTGGCGCGGCGCGGCGTGCTCGAGGCCGGCTCCGAACTGTACGGCAAGGCATTCGAGAACTGGGTGTTTCACGAGCTTTCCGCCTTCCTCGCCTACCGCGAACGGGACGACGCGCTGGCGTACTGGCACTGCTGTCCCATTAACTTGGAGAATTAGGAGGCTTGGATCGTCCAGTGCGGTATGATTGCGTTCGAGAAAACCAATCGAAACACAGGAGATCCAAGCCGTGGCGCACAATAGCACGATATTCGGGCAGTTGCTCAAGCTGTTGCCGAGACATGAATTCGACAAGCTGGCGGAGAAGCACAAGACGGGGCGGATGTCGCGCAAGCTGACGCGGTGGGGCCAGTTCGTGGCGATGGGGGCGGCGCAGCTGACGGGGCGCTGCAGCCTTCGGGACATCGTGTCGAACCTGTCGGCGCAGTCGCGCAAGCTGTACCACCTGGGGGTGGGCGAGGTGTCGCGGTCGTCGCTGGCGCGGGTGAACGCGGAGAAGCCGTGGCAGTTGTACCGGGAGCTGTTCGGCGTGCTGCTGGGGCGCTGCCGGCCGATGTCGCCGGGGCACGGGTTCCGGTTCAAGAACCCGCTGTACTCGCTGGACTCGACGGTGGTCGATCTGTGCCTGTCGGTGTTTCCGTGGGCGAAGTTCCGGCGGACGAAGGGCGGGGTGAAGGCGCACGTGGCGCTGGACCACGCGGGTCACCTGCCGGCGTTCATGACGGTGACGGACGCCAGGACGTCGGACATCGAGGCGGCGCGGGCGCTGCGCCTGCCGAAGGGGAGCATCGTCGCGGCGGACCGGGCGTACATGGACTTCCATTGGATCAACTCGTTGATTCTGCAAGGTGTTTTCCTGGTGACGCGGCTCAAGAGGCGGATCAAGCACCGCGTCGTGGAGCGGCGGGAAGTCAACGAGCGGCTGGGCGTCACGTCCGACCAGACGATCGAGCTCACCAGCGCGCGGGGCCGCAAGCGGTGCCCGCACCGGCTGCGCCGGATCGGCTACCGCGACCCCGCGACGGGGAAGCACTGCGTCTTCCTGACGACGAACTTCGAGCTGTCGGCGAAGACCATCGCGGACATCTACAAGGCGCGCTGGCAGGTGGAGCTGTTCTTCAAGTGGATCAAGCAGAACCTGAAGGTGAAGAGCTTCGTGGGCACGTCGCGCAACGCCGTGCTGACGCAGCTGTGGATCGCCGTGTGCATGTACCTGCTGGTGTGCTACGTGAAGTTCCTCAGCCGCGGAGGCTGGAAGCTCGTCGGAATCCTGCGCCTTCTGCAGCTCAGCCTGTTCGAGCGGCGCTCCCTCGACGACCTGCTCGGAAACAACACTCAGGACCCGCCGACCTGTCCGCAAACCGAGATGAAGTTCGCGTGGAGTTAATGGGACAGCAATGGCGTACTGGCGTCTCGCTGGCGGTACCGAGGTGGACTTCGTGGTCGGCGACATGCGCTTGGCGGTGGAGGCGAAAGCCAGCGCGAACGTCGTCGGTCGCCACTTGAAGGGGCTGCGCAGCTTGGCCAAGGACAACCCGCAGGTTGGCAAGCGCGTCGTGGCGTGTCTGGAAACGCGCCCCAGACGCACCGAGGACGGCATCGACATTCTGCCGGCGGCGGATTTCGCGCGGCGGCTTTGGCAGGGGGAACTGCTGCCGCCTGGCGCGCGCTGACTTACAATCCGGCCACGTCCGCCGGCGGCCCTGCCAGACCATGAAGACAGAACGGTTCGAATGCTGGCCACGGCGATGCGGTGGGCGAGCGGCGAGTGCGCTCTTCGGCTGGCCAGCGCCGCCACGGAGGTTGGTGCTGAACGCCCGACGGGTCGCCTCGGCGGCCGCCTTGCTGGCGCTCGGCCTGGCGTTCGGTGCCGTTGCGGAGCCGCTCGAAGGCCAGGACGTCCGCATCCACGAGCGCGGCTGGCCGGCGGGCTGGTTCCAAGCCCCGCCGACGGCCAGCGAAGCCGGCATCGCCCGCTTCAACGAAAGCCCCTACTTCGCCAACCACGCTGCCGACTCCAAACTGCCGCCGTTGGCGGAAAGGCTGCCCGAGGATCCGCCCGTCGTCGTTCCCTACCGGGGCATTGGCAGCTACGGCGGCAGCGCCCGCATCGTCTTGACGGACCTTCCCCAGTTCGTGCCCAGCGAGTCGGCGTTGACCATTTCCGCCGACATGCGCGGCTTCCTGCCCAATCTCGCCGAGTCCTGGCAGGTGAGCGAGGACGGCCGGGCGATCACGCTCCGCTTGCGCAAGGGCATCCGCTGGTCGGACGGCGAACCGCTCACCAGCGACGACTTCGTGTTCAGCTTCAACGACCTGTGGCTGAACGACGAGTGGGCGCCGGTGACCTCGCGCCGGGTGCTCGGCGGGCGCATCGAAAAGCTGGACGAGCGGACGTTCCGCTACGTCTTCGCCAAGCCCAACCCGCTGTTCGTCAACCTCATCGCGCAGTTCGGCGACTACTTCGTGGACCCGGAACACTACTTCAGGAACTTCCATCCGAAGTACGTGGATCGCGACGAACTCGAAGCCCGGGTCCGCGAGCGGGGATTCATCACCTGGATGGCCTGGCTGGGCGCCTTGCGCGGCTGGAGCATCGAACAAAGCGCCGAAGTGCCGACGCTGCGCCCCTATCGGGTGCTCAGCCGCTCGATCCAGATGCTGCGCATGGAGCGCAACCCCTACTACTTCAAGGTGGATCCCGCCGGCAACCAGCTGCCGTACATCGACCGCGTGGATGCGGAAGTGGTGGACAACCAGGAGGTCGTCACGGCGCAGGCGGCCAACGGCCAGCTGGACTTCGCCACCTTCGACCTGCGCACCCAGGACATCCCGCTGCTCAAGCTCGGCGAACGCGGTCGGCTGGTGAAGGTGCATATCTGGAATCGCCTGCACGCCAGCGACGTGGCGATCCAGCCCAACTACAACCATCCCGACGCCCGCCTGCGCCGGCTCTTTCAGGACAGGCGGTTTCGACAAGCGCTGTCGCTGGCCATCGACCGCGAAGAGATGAACAAGATCATCTACTTCGGGCGTGGCGTGCCGCGCCAGGTCACCGCGCATCCAAGCAGCAGTTACTTCGAGCCGCAGTTCGCCACCGCCTATACGCGCTACGACCCGGAACGCGCCCGGGCGCTGCTCGACGAGGCGGGCTTGAGCGACGCGGACGGCGACGGCCTGCTCGGCTTCCCGGACGGATCGCCGCTCACCATCACCTTGGAGTACATCGACTTCGAGACGCCGAAGGCCATCAGCATGGACCTGGTGCGCGCCTACTGGCGCGCCGTCGGCATCGACTTGCGTTTGAAGATCGTCGACAACGGCCTGCAATCCGCCCGCGCCGAAGCGGGGACGATGGAAATGACGCTGTGGCACGCCGATCGCGTCACCGACATTCTGCTGCCGGTGGAACCCTGGTGGTGGGCGCCGGTGTCCACCGGCTGGGAAATGTGCATGTGGAACGACTGGGCGCGTGCCTTCCTGACCGCAGACCGCCCCGAAGCGGAGCGCCTTGGCGTCGCGCCGCCGCCGCACATCCGCCAACTGCAACGGATGGCCGAGGAGATTCGCACCACCACGAACCAGCAGCGCCGCATCGAACTTGCCAAGAGCCTGCTGCGCGCCAATGCCGAGAACCTCTGGACCATCGGCACGATAGGCTTGGCGCCGCAGCCGGTGGCCGTCTCTCGGCGCTTGAAGAACGTCATCCCCAACGGCATCTGGGGCTGGGACAACCGCTGGACGCTCTCCTACCACCCACCAACCTGGTACTTGGCGAACGACGGATGAGGCGCAGTGGATCCGAGGTGCAGCCTCGCCTCCCGGATGAGGAAGGCAGGGTACTGGCCGCGATCGAACGCTATCGGAAAGGCGACCTTTCCACGGGAGCGGCTGCCGAGTGGGCAGGCATTCCAAAGCCCCTGCTCCTGATGAAGCTGAGCGAGCACGGTATCGACACCTTCGACATGTCGGAGGAGGAGTTCCGCAAAGAGCTGGACGGTGGCCGACGTTTCTTGAGACCTCGCCGCTGCGATACCTAACTTGCGGCCGAGGCCAAAGGTCGCGGAGCCGGAAGCGCTGGTTCGCCAGCTGCGAAGCCAATCCGAACGCTGAGAGGCCGCCCGATCGCGTAGCGCCGCCACCGACCTACGAGTTGTCGTACACCGCGTCAGCGCCTGCCCGCCCGCTCATACCGTGCGCGTCGCCACCGAGGGTGGCACTCGGGTGGCTCGATAGGCAGGCCCCAGCGCCGCCAGCAGGCCCAGCAGCCAGAGTGCGATCGCGCCGAGCAGCAGGACGTTCCAGTCCACTTTCGGCATCTGCAACGTCTGCACCAGAAGGACGTTGAAGCCCACCGCGAGCGCGGCACCGAGCAGCAGGCCCACCGCGCAGACCAGCGAGATTTCCACGAGAAAGTAGCTCAATACATCCGCTCTGCGGGCGCCCAGAGCGCGGCGCGTGCCGATCTGCTTCGTGCGCCGGCGCACGCTGAAGGAAGTCAGCCCGACGATGCCGAACGACGTCACCAGCAGCAGCGCCGCCATGATGACCCCCAGCGTTACCGACAGGCCGGAATCCAGCCAATAGCCGAAGGCGCGCGTCTCGGCCATGGACTCGGGCGCGCGCACGATGCGCTGCGGGTTGGCCCGCGCCAGCGCTTCCTCCGCCCGCGGCATCGTCTCGTTCAATTGCCCCGGCTCGGTGCGTACCAGGTAGCGCACGCTGTTTCGGATGATCTTTTCCGGCACGAGCATGGTGCGGTCGATGTTGGTTGCGGGGGGCCACGGCGACTGCAGCAACGCGACGACGCCGACCACGGTCATGGGCTCGTCGCCGCGGATGAATACGGTGCGGCCAACTACCTCCAACGGGCTCGCGTCCGGCCAAAGCGCTTTCGCCGTGGCCGCGCTTAGAATGACGGTCGGCGGCCAGTCCGAGACGTCGGCGCTGCGCTCGCGCACGTCCTCCGGGCCGAAGTTCCTGCCGGCGACGAGCTCCAGCCCAAAGGTGTCGATGCCGCGATCGTCCACCATGTAGACGGCTACCGAAATGACTGCGCGATCTGCGCCCACTTCCGTTTGCAGCCCCATCCCCCAACCGCTCTGCGACATGGGCACCGTATTGACGGTCGTTGCGTCGACGACTCCCGGCAGCCCACGCAGCAGGGCCAAGTCGGCGTTCGTAGCCGCGCGCGCATCGAAGTTCTGCGTGTAGCCGGTGAGCGAGAGATGGAACAGTTCTTCCTCCGCCAAGCCGCTGGGCCGATCCATCAGCCGCAGCCGGTCGGCGATGATCGTCCAGGCGTTCACCGCCACGGCCATGGTGAACGCGATTTGCAGCGCCATGAGAATGGCGCCGATCTTGCGCCGTGCCAACGCGCGCAGGATGGGGCCGGTGGGCACGGCCACGCTACTGCTCCTTGAGTTGCAGCGCCGGCTGTACGCCGCAGGCGCGCCATGTGGGATACAGCGCCGCCGCCAGGCTCGATGCGACGGCGAGACCGAGGGCGAACGTCAGCACCGTGCCGTCGAAGACGACGAGGCTGGCCAGCAGTTCGCCGAACGCGGCATCCACGCCGCGCAGGCCCAGCCACGTCACGCCAACTCCGAGAGCGCCGCCAGCCACGCCGATGCAGCCTGCCTCCACCAGGTATTGGCAGAAGATCGCTCGCTTGCTGGCGCCCAGTGCGCGACGCAGACCGACTTCCGGCGCCTTGCCGAGGAACTTCGCGAGCAGCAAGCCCACCGTGTTGAGCAAGCAGACCGCGAGGAACAGCGCGCCAACCGCTACCATCATGGCGGCGAGGTCGGTGCCTAGTTCGCGGTCTTCGATCCATGCGTTGACGTCGCTGATGCGGTTGTTCAGCGGCCGCTCGAACCGGCCGAGCCGCTTTTGTTCGGCGGTGTGGGCAGCGAGGAATGCCAGATAGCGATTCTTCTCCTCGTCGTTGCGCAACTCCGCCCACAACTGTATCCACAGGCACTCGGAGGCCAGAAACGCGGCAAGCCCGTCGGCGCGGGTCTTCCAGCAATTGACGTTGCCGTTGCGCGGCAGGTCCAGCTTGGCCATCAGGCTGAAGGGCACGAATATATCCGCCGGCGGCCCGATGGGGTTGTTGTTCATGTCGTAGAACTTCGGCTGCGGCCGCCAATCGTCGTACACGCCGACCACGCGGTAGGTGCGCCCGGTCAAGCGGATGCTGCGCCCAACCGAATCCTCGCCGCCGAACAGGCGCTCGTTGAGACCCTTGGCGAGCACTGCCACCTGCTCGCCGTCACGACCGGCCCGCGCGTCCCAGCCGCTGCCGAAGAGAAAGGGCACGTCGAACATGGCGAAGAAGCTCGCGCTGGCGGCGCGCCCGGAAGCGTCGAACGGCCGTGCGCCCTCGCCGGTCGGTTCCACCACGAAACCCGTGCGCACCATGGCGGCCTGCCGAAAGGCCGGCGGTTCGCCGCCCCGCTGCGCCGCCATCAAGGCCGAGGCGTCGAGATAGGTCAGTTGCGGCGGCGGCCTGCCGTCCGGGCGACGACGGTTGGCACTCCAGGAATCCAGCTGCACGGCGTACAGCACGTCGCTCTTGGCCGGGATCGGATCTTTGGTCAACAGGTAGCGGACGTTCACGGCCGTCATGCAGATGCCGACGCCGAGCGCGATGGCGCACACCATCAACGTCGACATGATCGGGCTCTGGCGAATGCTGAGCACTGCCAAGCGCACGTAGTAGGCGAACGCCGAGCCCATCACACTGCCTCGCTCGTCTCCGCCACGCAGCCGTCCACGAGCCGCACGATGCGCCCGGCGCGGGCCGCCAGGTTCGCATCATGCGTCACCATGATGATGGTGGCGCCGTTGGCATGCACATCGTCGAGCAGCGCCATCACGCCGGCGGCGGTGGCGGAATCGAGATTGCCGGTGGGTTCGTCCGCCAGCAGGAAGCGCGGTTCCCCGGCCAGCGCCCGCGCCAGCGCCGCCCGCTGCTGCTGGCCGCCGGAGAGCTGGGCCGGCAAGTGCTTCATGCGACCCCCAAGGCCCACTGTTTCCAGCACGGTCTCGATGCGCTTCCTGCGTTCGGCGGCCTTGAAGCCGCGATAGCGCAGCGGCACATCCACGTTGTCGAAGACGTTGAGTTCCGGGATCAGGTTGAAGCTCTGGAAGACGAAGCCGATCTTCTCGTTGCGCAACCGCGACCGGGCGCTGTCGTTCAGCCCGGCGACATCTTCGCCGTCCAGCCGATAGGTGCCTTGATCGAACGACTCGAGCAGCCCCGCCACATTGAGAAACGTGGTCTTGCCCGAACCGGACGGCCCCGCCACCGCCACGAACTCGCCCTCCTCCACCGTCAGCGAGATGTCGCGCAGCGCGTAGGTGGCCACCTCGTCCGTCCGGTAGACCTTGGCGACGCTGGTCATGTTCAGCATGGACGTCTCCCTCGCCGTTCTGCAATTGCGACAACCACGACGTGGGCAAGTTCAGGGCATGTCGGTGCAGCCGCGGATGTGCCGGACATGACGCCCTTGCGCGTCCCAATCCAGCCGTGTCTGTTGCTCTGTCGTCGTCGGCAGGCATCTTGTTCCCGCAGCGAGTCGGCGATGGCGCACTGGCAGGCCTTAGTCGCCGCTGTCAATTTGCTGCGGTCTCCTCACCGTATTCTTCAATCGGTGACGAGCACCGTCTCCTTGCCCGCGAACCCTTCGATGCCGGAAACGACGATCTCGTCGCCGGCATTCAGGCCCGCCACCACTTCCACCGCGTTCAAGCTGCGGGCGCCGATTTCGATGCCGCGCCGCCTCGCCATGTCGCCCTCCAGGACGTAGGCGATGCGGCCGCCGCCGGACTCGAGAAACTGGCCGCGGGTCACGCGCAGCACACCATACTTGGCTTCGAGCAGGACGCGCGTGGTCAGGCGCTGGTTCTGGCGCAGGCCAGCCGTGCCCGCATCGTCGTCGAAGCGCAGCCGAACGGTGACTGAACCGTCCATCACCTCCGGCGAGACAGCGACCAGCGTGGCGGCCTTGGGGGCCCGGCCCACGCGCACTTCAGCGGCCATGCCGACGGCCAGGTCGTCGGCGTAGCTCTCCGGCACCTGCGCCTCCACCTCGAAACGGGACAGGTCCACCACGCCGAGCACCGGCATGTTCGGACCCACCGCCGTCTTCTGTTCCACCAGTCGATTGCCGACGATGCCATCCGCCGGCGAGCGGATCGACAGTTCGTCCACCTGCCGCCGCAGGTCATGGACGAGCAGTTGCTGGCGTTCGAGTTCCAGCTCCAACGTGCGCAGCTCGAAATCCAGCCGCTCCGCTTCCAGTTCCGCATCGGCCGCGGCGTGCTCGTGAGCCAGCTCCGCCGAACGCAGCTCGTCGTGCGCCTTCTCGAAATCGATCTGCGAGATGGCCTCGGTGGCGTATGCCTGATCCGCCCGCCGCGCCTCCCGCCGGGCGGCAGTGAGCGCGACGCTGGCCAGATCGACGGCCTTGCGGGTCGCCAGCTTGTGTTGCTCGGCCTGGATGCGCTGCCGTTCCACTTCGATGGCTCGGCGCGAACGGGTGGCCTCTTCCTGCTCCAGCCGATTGGCCACCTCGGGACTGTCGATGACCGCCAGCACGTCGCCAGCCGATACGATGTCGCCCGCCTCGACCTGAAAAGTGATGGTGCCTGCCTGGGTGGCGTACAGCGTGGGGCTGACGGCGGCCACCACGCGACCTTGTACGGACACGTCGCGCACGAGGTTGCCCCGCGTGACCGCTGCCGTGCGCAGCCGCTCCCGGGAGACGCTCATCTCCGCCTCGAACCAGCGGGTGAGCGTCGGCATCGCCAGCAGGGCCGCGGCCGCCAGCACGGCCACCGTGCTGCCAGTGACGAGCCAGCGCCAGCGTTGCGAAGGTGGCTCTATGCGCTCGTCTTGGGCCGAAGTGTCCGCAATCCCCACGCGCCATGTTCGCTGCCGTGCCTGCCTTGAGAAGACTAGTGGGGGCGCTTTGGGAACGCAAGCAGCTGTGCTGCACTCGAACCGCAGAGTTACACGCAGACGGCGGGTTTCTGGGTAGAAGGCGTCGCCTACGAAGGAACGGACCGTGCCTCCAACGTGCTGCAGGTCCCCCCGACCCCACCTTCGTGCTCGAAGTACGTTCCCACCACGGCCCTGTGCAGGTCCGCCAGTTGCACCTGGCAGCGGTCGATGAAGGCGCTTAGTTCGGTGTTTCTCGCGGCTTCGCCCAAGCGGCCCACGTCGGTGCGGACGATGGCCGCGACGGCCTTTTCGCAGGCTGCCATCGGTTCCTCGTGGCGGGGCAGTTCGCGCAGACTGCGCCGCGCGCCTTCGAGGCAGCGCAGGTAGGAGCGGGGCAGGCGTTCGTTCTTGAACAGGAAGTCCAGGGCCCGGGAAGCGGTCACCGGCTCGCGCACCGAGGCGTTGTAGGACTGCATGGCGAAGGACGAGCGCAGGATGCTGCGCCACTGGATGTCCTCGAAGGGCGCCAGGTCGAAGCCGTCGAGGAAGAGGCTGGTGGAACGCACGTCGATGATTCGCGTCGTCATGTCGGCGCGTTCGATGTAGTTGCCGAGGCGCAGCAGGTCCCAGTGCGCGTCGTGCAGCATGTTCTGGGAGAGGAAGCCCTCCAGCTGCGAGATGCGCCGGCTGATGCCCTCCAGCGCGGCTGCGCGGCGGCTGCGCGAGGTCGCCGCGGCGAGGGCGGAGCGGGTGAACAGGTGCAGATCGTTGATGTACTCGAAAGTGATCTGCGGCATCGTTTCGCGGATGTTGCGGGCGTTCTCGCGCAATCCGCTGAGCGAGTTGACGATGGCGCCGGGATTGCGGGCGTCGGTGGTCATGAAGCGGCAGACGTGCCTTTCGCTGGCGTCCGCGTTCGGCCCGTAGAGTTCCTCGAACAGCCCGCCCGCGCCGGTGATGTCGATCAGCGGCTGCCAGCCGAGGGGCAGGCGGGCTGGCAAGTCCATCAGCAGGTTGCCGTTGACGGTGATCAAGCGGGCGGTGGCGTCCACCCGTTCCAGATAGCGGCCCAGCCAGTAGACGCGCTCGGCGACCCGGGACAGCGCCGCGGTCATTCCAGCTCCACCACCCAGGTGTCCTTGCTGCCGCCGCCCTGGGACGAGTTCACCACCGTCGAACCTTTGCGCAGCGCCACCCGGGTCAAGCCGCCGGTGGTGACGTAGATGTCCTTGCCCGAGAGGATGAACGGGCGCAGGTCCAGGTGCCGCGCTTCCACGGCGTGGTTGCCCACCAGGGTCGGCGCGGAGGAGAGCGTCAGCATGGGCTGCGCCATGTAGTTGCGCGGATTGGCGCGAATGGCGCGCACGAAGTCGTCGCGTTGCTTCTGCGTGGACTTGGGGCCGATCAGCATGCCGTAGCCGCCGGATTCGTTGGCCGGCTTCACCACCAGGTCGCGCAGGTTGTCGAGCACGTAGTCGCGCTGCTCCTTCTCGACGCAGCGGTACGAAGGCACGTTGGCGAGCAGCGGCTCTTCGCCCAGGTAGTAGCGGATCATCTCTGGCACGTAGGTGTAGATCACCTTGTCGTCGGCGACGCCGCAGCCGGGCGCATTGGCCAGGGCGACGTTGCCGGCCTGCCAAGCGCGGATCAGCCCGGCAACGCCCAGCACCGAGTCCGGGCGGAACGCCTTCGGGTCGAGGTAGGAATCGTCGATGCGCCGGTAGACGACGTCGACGCGCTCCAGGCCGCCGATGGTGCGCATGTACACGCAGTCGTCGCTGCCGACGACCAGATCCGAGCCTTCCACCAGGTCCGCGGCCATTTCCCGCGCCAGGTAGGCGTGCTCGAAGTAGGCGGAGTTGTAGATGCCGGGCGTCAGCACGACGATGCGCGGCGAAGGCGTGCCGTTCGGCGCCAGCGAGCGCAGGCAGGCGGCGAGCCGGGCGGGATAGTCGTCCACCGGATGGATGGCGTAGTCCTCGAAGAGTTCCGGCAGCACCCGCTTCATCACCGCCCGGTTCTCCAGCATGTACGAGACGCCGCTCGGCACGCGCAGGTTGTCTTCCAGCACGTACAGCGTGCCGTCCTTGTCGCGCACCAGATCCGAACCGCAGACGTGGCTCCAGACGCCGTGCGCCGGGGAGATGCCGGCGCAGCGCGAACGGTACTCGCGGGACTTCAGCACGTAGTCTTCCGGCACCACGCCGTCGCTGAGCGCGCGCCGATGGTGGTAGACGTCGTCGATGAACGCGTTGAGGGCTCGAACGCGCTGCTTGAGGCCCAGCGCGATGCCGTCCCACTCGCGTTTCAAGATCAGCCGCGGCACGATGTCGAAGGGCCATTCGCGGTCGATGTTGGCACCGTCGTCGTAGACGGTGAAGGTGATGCCCATGGTGCGGATGGCCAGTTCCGCCGCGGTTCTGCGTTCGGCCACTTCTTCGGAGGAGAGACGCGCCAGCGCCGCCAGCAGGCGACCGGCGCCGGGGCGGGCGCGGCCGGAGGCCGTCACCAGTTCGTCCCACAGTCCTTCGCAGGCGTATTCGCGCCAGTTGATGGTCACGGCGGGGCCTCGCCATGCACCAGTTCGTGGACGAAGCGCAGCTTCTCGATCACCGCGCCGGGCAGCGCGAAGGGGTAGGCGTCGTCCAGCCCCATGCTGCGGTTGAGGTTGTTCATCGCCTCGGCAAGCAGGCGCCAGTTCGAGACCATGACGTCGAAGTCGGCCGCGCCAGTCGGCAGGCCGATGGGGTTCTTGAGCGCTCTGCCGGCCACCGCGAGGCTCGAGGTCGCGGCGGTTTCCAGGGTGTCCACCATGTGCAGGTAGTGCGCCCAGCTTTCGGCGAAGTCCTCCAGCGGATGGCTCGCCGCGTAGGCGCAGACGTAGGCGCTTTGCCAGTCTTCGGGCGGCCCCGCGTCGTAGTAGGTACCCAGGCTCTCGTCGTAGGGCTGGCGTTCGTCGCCGAAGCGGGCGCGGAAGACGGCGAGATCTTCCCCGCACAGCAGGCGCCTCCAGTAGTAGTGGCCGGATTCGTGCCGAAAGTGCCCCAGCAGCGTGCGGTAGGGCTCGTTCAACGCGGCGCGCGCCTGTTCGCGCAGCTGCGCATCGGCTTCCATCAGATTGATGGTGATGCGGCCTTCGGCGTGGCCGGTCAGCACGGCGTCTTCCGGCGCTTCCACGGCCATGCCGTCGAGCCGCGGGTCGGCGAGGATGCGAAACGCGAGGCCGTCCGGGCGGACGCCGCGGCCTTCCACCGGCAGACCCAGCGAGTAGAGCGTGAACAGCAGCCGCCGCTTGGCCTTTTCGACAACGGCGTACAAGGCCAGACGGCGCGGGTCGTCGAGGTCGGGGACGTATTCGTTCAGGGCGCAAGAGGCGCAAGTCGCGTCTTGCGCGGTGGAGACCAGCCAGTTGCAGGTGCCGAAGGCCGCGCGGTGGGCGCACGGTCGGTCCCCGGCTTCCACCGTGCGCATCGCCATTCGCGCCGGGTCGAAGGCCAAGGCGCCGCCGCAGCGCAGGCAGCGGGTGTTCTCGAAGTACACCGCGTTGCCGCAAGCGCAGCGAAACGAACGCACCGCCCAGCTCCTTCGCCGTATCCCTAACGCCGCGGCAAGAGCTTAGGCCAAGCGTCGAAATCCAGTGCTTCAGTCCGCGCCGTTGGCGATGGCCTCCAGCACCTTCGGCGGCGACAGCGGCAAGTCGGTCATGCGCACGCCGATGGCGTGGCTGACGGCATTGGCCACCGCGGCCAGCGGCGCGACGATGGGCGTCTCGCCGCAGCCGCGCACGCCGTAGGGGTGGTTGACGTTCGGCACTTCGACGATCTGCGTGTCGATCATCGGCAGGTCCGACGCCACCGGCACCCGGTAGTCGAGGAAGCCGGGGTTCTCCAGCACGCCGTCGTCGTCGTAGATGTACTCCTCGTTCAGCGCCCAGCCGATGCCTTGCGCCGCGCCGCCCTGCATCTGGCCTTCCACGTAGTCCGGGTGAATGGCCTTGCCAGCGTCCTGAATGGCGGTGAAGCGGGTTACCGTCGGGCGCCCGGTCTCCCGATCGACGTGGACGTCCGCCATGTTGACGGAAAACGCCGGGCCCGGCCCTTGCGCGGTCAGCGACGCCCGCCCGGAGATCGGCCCGCCGGTGCGAGCGGCGCCTCGCGCCAGCTCCTTCAGCGACAAGGGCTGGGCGTCGATGTTGACGCCGGCCTTGGGCCGCGCTTCGCCGTCGGACCACTCCACCTGTTCCGGGTCGATGTCCCAAGTGGCGGCGGCGCGGCGCTTCAGTTCGCCGATGACGTCTTCGCAGGCGCGGATCACCGCCATGCCGGTGGCGAAGGTGACGCGGCTGCCGCCGGTGGTGGCGCAGTAGCCGGTGCTGTCGGTGTCGGCCACCAGCACGCGGATGCGTTCGTAGGGCACGCCCAGCGTTTCCGCCGCCATCAGCGCCATGGAAGCGCGGCTGCCGCCGATGTCCGGGCTGCCTTCCACCACCTTCACCATGCCGGAATCGGCGATGTGGACTTCGGCGCTCGACTGGTTGGCGCCGTTGAACCAGAAGCCCACGGCGATGCCGCGCCCGGCGTCTTCGCCCAAAGGCCGGGCGTAGTTCGGATGCGCCTTGGCGGCTTCCAGGCAGGCCTTGAGGCCAATCGAGCCGAAGGTGGGGCCATAGGCCGCGCGAGTGCCTTGGCCGGCTGCGTTCTTCAGCCGGAAGTCGATGGGGTCCATGCCCACCTTCTCGGCCAGTTCGTCGATCACGGATTCGCCGGCGAACATCGACTGCGGCGCTCCGGGTGCTCGATAGGCCGCCACCCGGGGCCGATTGACCACCACCTCGAAGCCCTCGATCAGCACGTCGTCGACGTCGTAGGGGGCGAAGATGCACATCGAGCCGGCGCCCAGCGGGCTGCCCGGATAGGCGCCGGATTCGTAGACCAGCTTGGCGTACATGGCGACGATGCGGCCGTCGCGCTTGCAGCCGATCTTCACCGTGTTGACCGTGCCCGATGCCGGGCCGGTGGCGCGGAACACGTCCTCCCGGGTCATCACCATCTTCACCGGGCGGCCGCTCTTCTGCGACAGCTTCACCGCCAGCGGTTCCAGATAGATGGTGGTCTTGCCGCCGAAGCCGCCGCCGATCTCCGCCGGAATGACGCGGATGTCTCCGGAATCCATGCCCAGCGCCATGGCGGTCATGCTGCGCACGTCGAAGTGGCCTTGGGAGCTGCACCACACCGTCGCCTGGCCGTCCTCGTTGCAGCTGCCGACGCAGGCGTGGGGTTCGATGTAGCCTTGATGCACCATCGGCGTGACGAAGGTGCGTTCGACGATTTCGTCCGCCTTGGCGAAGGCCGCCTCGACGTCGCCCTTGGCGATGACCTGCTTCTTGACCAGGTTGGAAGGCCGGGACGGCTTCTCGGCCATGCCTTCGGTGTAGAGATCGTCGTGCAGCAGCGGCGCATCCTCGCGCATGGCCTGCATGGCGTCGGTGACCGCTGGCAGCACCTCGTAGTCCACCGCCACGGCCTCGGCGGCGGCTTCCGCGGCTTGACGGGAAACCGCGGCCACCGCGGCGACGGCATGGCCGTGGTAGAGCACCTTGTCGCTGGCCAGCAGATTGTCGTTGAAGCCTTTGCGCCGCCAGCTGAACTTGGAGCG
This sequence comes from Candidatus Azotimanducaceae bacterium, assembly GCA_965199875.1. Classification (GTDB taxonomy): domain Bacteria; phylum Pseudomonadota; class Gammaproteobacteria; order Pseudomonadales; family Azotimanducaceae; genus VXYL01. The sequence continues at coordinate 4,130,103 of OZ241346.1, forward strand.
GTCCGGAAAGTCGGCGGCGGTGACGACGGCCAGCACGCCGGGCATCGCCTCCGCCGCGGCGGTGTCGATGGAGCGAATGCGCGCATGGGCGTGGGGGCTGCGCACCACCGTGCCGTGCAGCATGCCCGGCAGGTTGCGATCGGCGCCGAAGTTGGCGCGTCCGGTCACCTTCTCGATGCCGTCGGGGCGTATCGGGCGGGTGCCGATGTACTTGAGTCCTTCCGCGGCGCTCATGCAAACTCTCCTTCCAAGATTCCTTGAGTGGCACTGACTTTCGCAGACGAGTCGAAAGTTAGCGACAGGCGCGCCAACTATATACGATGCGATGCCTGCCACCGATGACGCCGGAGTTGCCATGCCCCTGAACTACGAGGCCCTGCACGAGCGCTGCAAGCGCATCGGCGACTTGAGCCATGCGCTGGCGATCCTGCACTGGGACGAAGCCGCGATGATGCCGAGCGGCGCCGGCGAAGCGCGGGCGGACGCGATGGCGGCCCTCGAGGGCGAGATCCACGACCTGACGGCCGCCTGCCGAACCGTCGATCTGGTCTCCTTGGCGCGGGACGAGGATCTGGACCCCTGGCAGGCCGCCAACGTCGAACTGACGTATCGAGCTTGGCGCAAAGCGCGGGCGGTGCCGACGGATTTGCAGATGGCGGCCTCCAAGGCGGCGTCCGCTTGCGAACAGGCCTGGCGCGACGCCCGCGGCCGCAACGACTGGGCGGCGGTGGCCGGCAAGCTGGCGACGGTGGTGGATCTCACCCGGCAGAAGGCGCAGGCGTTGGCCGACGCCTTGCGCTGCGAACCCTACGACGCGCTGCTCGACGAGTACGAGCCCGACCTGCGACGTCAAGACATCGATCCGCTGTTCGACGAACTGCAAAGCGCCCTGCCGCCGCTGGTCGACCAGGCACTCGGCCGGCAGGCGCAGCCCGATCCGCTGCCCGGTACGTTCCCGTTGCAGCGCCAGAAAGCGCTTGCCCGCGAGCTCATGGAAGCCCTTGGCTTCGACTTCGAGCGCGGGCTGCTCGGCGTCAGCCACCATCCCTTCTGCGGCGGCGTGCCGGACGACACGCGCATCACCACGCGCTACAGCAGGTCGGACTTCCTGGAGTCGATGTTCGCCGTGCTGCACGAAACCGGCCACGCCCTCTATCAGCAGGGCCTGCCCAAGGCCTGGCGAGGCCAGCCGGTGGGCGAAGCGGGCGGCATGGCGCTGCACGAAAGCCAGTCGCTGACCATGGAGATGCAGGTGTGCCGGGGCACGGCGTTTCTCGACTTCGCGGCACCCGTGATCCAGCGCCAGCTGCTCGGCGCCGAGACCGCCGCCCCGCAGTGGCAGCCGGACAACCTGGCCAAACTCGCCACGAAGGTGGAGCGCGGCTACATCCGCGTGGATGCGGACGAGCTGACCTACCCGCTGCACGTCATTCTGCGCTACCGGCTGGAAACCGAGCTGCTGGCCGGCGGGCTCGAAGTCGCCGACATCCCCGACGCCTGGGATGCGGCGATGCAGGACGCCCTGGGCCTGTCCACGGCGGGGAACTTCGCCAACGGCTGCATGCAGGACGTACACTGGTTCGGCGGGCTGATCGGCTACTTTCCCACCTACACCCTCGGCGCGGTCATGGCCGCGCAGCTGTACGGCGCGGCGCAGCAGCAGATCGCCGGTCTCGACGATGCCATCCGCGCCGGCGAGTTCGACGTTCTGCTCGACTGGCAGCGAAGCCGCATCCACAGCCGCGGCAGTTCAGTGCCGACGTTGCAGCTGGTTGCCGAGGCCAGCGGCGAGGAACTGGCCAGTTCCGCGTTTCTCCAGCACCTGCGGCGTCGCTACGGCGATGCGCCGGAACTGCCGCGGTAGGCAGGCGCCTTGAACGCGCGGGAACGTGCCGGGCTGGCGGCGCTGGCGGTGGTTGCCGCGTCTTGGCTGGCGCAAGGCCAGGAGAACGCAGCCGTGGACGACGAGGCGCCCTTGAGCGCGGAGGAAATTCTCGCCAATCCGCTGCAAGACTCGGACTACGCCAAGACGACGCGGTGCCTGTCCACGGCGCGCTATCGGCGCGTGGAAATCGTCAACAGCCAGGCGCTGGCCTTCCACGGCCGTGGCGACGACGTCTGGCTGAACATGCTGCACCGGCGCTGCATCGGCCTGCGCAAGGACATGATCCTCAGCATCGAGCAGACCAGCCTTCGGGTCTGCGCCAGGGATCGCGTCAAGGGCATGTCGCGCAACTCCTTCGAGGCGGCCGGCGCGGTGTGTTCGCTGGGCAGATTCCAGCGCGTCTCGAAACCGGCGTTCGACGCCATGCGCGCCGCGCTCTTGGCCGGGGAGAGCAATCTGACCGTGGCGCGAACGCTGCGCTCGGCCGGTCGAACCGGCGGCACGGCGGCGAAGCCGGACGCCAGCAAGCCGGGCGACGAGTAGACGCCGCGGGGATCGGCCTCTTTGCCGCGGCTCAGCCCGCCTGCTCGGCCAGCAGCTCCCCCAGCCGCGCCAGCGCTCCTTCGAGATCGGGGTCCAACGTCATCACGTCGGCCATCGGATCGCCGTGGCGCCGCAAGCGTCTCACCGCGTTCTTCAGATGGAAGTTCGAGTTCTTCAGCCGGGCGTTCAGCTCGGACCACTTCACCGGCATGGAGACCGACGCCGCCGGCTCGGCCCGGGCCGACAGCGGCGCCACCAGCAGCTGGCCGTGGCCGTTCTGCAGGAAGTCGATGTAGACCTTGCCGTCGCGCTTGCGCACGGTGCGGGTGATGGTGCAGATGTCGTGGTGGCGGGCGACGATCACCCGCGCCAGCAGTTCGCCGAGGGTGGTGGCCTGGCGATGGGTGAGCCGGCGCGCCAGCGGCACCAGGATGTGCAGGCCGCTCGCGCCGCTGGTCTTCAGGAACCCGGGCAGCTCGATTTCGTCGAGCAGTTCCTTGACCGCCTTGGCGGTGGCCAGAACGCGGGCGAACGGCGCGTCCTTGGGGTCCAGATCCAGCACGCACCAGTCCGGGTGTTCTAGGTCGGTGATGCGGCTGTGCCAGGCGTGGATGGGGATGGTTCCCATGTTCGCGAGGTACAGCAGCGACTCGACGTTCTGCACCACGAAGTAGTGGACTTCCCGCTCGGCGCTGTCGCTCCACAAGGTCTTGCGCAGCAGCCAGTCCGGCACGAAGGAGGGCGCGTCGCGCTGATAGAAGGACTTGCCGTGTATGCCGTCCGGGAAGCGGGTGAGCACCAGCGGCCGGTCCGCCAGATAGGGCAGCATCCACGGCGCGGCACCCTCGTAGTAGTCCAGCAGATCGCCCTTGGTGAGCGCCTTCTCTGGGAAGAAGATCTTCTCGCGGTTGCTGACGATCACCTCCCGCACGGGCTCGGGCTCGTCCTGGGGCGGCGGCACGTCGAAATGGCCGACGCACTCGACGGGCGGCTTGTCGTCGCGAAAGCGCAGGAACACGCCTTGGCGCACGTTGCCGCTCAACGAGTACTCGCGAAACTCCACTTCGCAAACCTCCGCCGGCTGCACCCAGAAGTGGTTGGCCTCCTTCGACAGCGGTTCGCCGGCGTCCAGCCGGGCGAGCCGCCGCTGCGCCTCGGCGCGCGCCGCTTCGCCAAGACCGGAGCCGACTCGGCCCACCAGAGTCAGTTCGCCGCCGCGGTATTCGCCAAGCACCAAGGCGCCGATGTCGGACGGGTTGCTCTTCTGCGCCACCCAGCCGACCACTACGAAATCGCCGGTGCGGTTGGCGCGCACCTTCAGCCAGGAGCGGCTGCGCCCTCCTTCGTAGGAGGAGTCGGCGCGCTTGCCCACCACGCCTTCGAGCCCCAGCTTCGCCATGGCGTGGAAGGTCTCGATGCCGTTGCCGTCGATGTGTTCCGAGTAGCGCAAGAGGCCCATGCTCGGCAGCACTTCGGCAAGCAGCTGCTTGCGCACGGCCAACGGCTGCTGCTTCAAGTCGAAGCCGCAGGCGTGCAGCAGGTCGAAGGCGTAGAACGTCACCGGATTGTGCCGCGCGGCGCGCAAGGTGGCGCCTTCGCCGCGCACCGCCGCGCGATCCTGCAGCAGGCCGAAGCGCGGCAGCCCGCGTTCGTCGTGGACCACCACCTCGCCGTCGATGACGAAGTCGTCGCAGGGCAGTCGCGCAGCGCACTTGACCAGCTCGGGAAAGCGCGACGTCAAGTCGATGCCGTTGCGGGAAACGAGGGCCACGGCGTCGCCCTGGCGTTGGATCAGCAGCCGGTAGCCGTCGTACTTGATCTCGAACACCCAGCCGTCGCGATGGAACGGCTCGGAGGCGCTGGCCAGCATGGGCGTCTCGACCAGCGACGCGCTCGGCGGCGGCTTGGGTTCGAGGGCGCCGATCCGGGCGGCGAAGGCTGCGGCGACGGCGCCGGGATCTTCGGCATCCGCCAGGCCGAGGCCCGAGAACACCGAGTCCTCCGGCAGCGGCTCGGTGCGCACCCACTGGTCGCGCTCCTTGACCAGCAGCCACTCCTTGCCGGTGTTCTCTTTGCCTTTCAGCCGAATCAGCGTGAAGCGGCCGCGCAGCTTGTGGCCGTCCAGGTGGAACAGCAGCTTGCCCTCGGCGAAGCCCTGGATGAAGCTCTCCAGTTCGAGGTAGGTGCCCTGGTCCCACACCAGCACGTGTCCGGCGCCGTAGTTGCCGTCGGGAATGCGGCCCTCGAAGTCCGCGTACTCCAGCGGATGGTCTTCCACCTGGACGGCGAAGCGCTTCTCCTCGGGGTTCATCGACGGCCCCTTGGGCACGGCCCAGGAACGCAGCACGTCGTCCACTTCCAAGCGGAAGTCCCAATGCAGGCGGGTGGCGGCATGCTGTTGCACGACGAACAGCCTTCTGCCGCCCGGCGCCGGCACCGAAGCGGCAGCGCCAAACGGCTCGGGAGTGGCGTCGGCGGCGCGCTTCTTGCGATACGCCGCGAGGCCCGCGACCTGCCCGGAAGCGTCGGCCGGCAACGAAGGCTTGTTGAGGGAACTCAACGATCAGCGAACTCGTGGCGGGGCAAGCCAATAGCATAGCGCCATGACGGGAACGGCCATCAAGCGCTCTGGACGAGCAGCGTGCGGCGTCGCAAACCGCAAGTCCGTCAAGCCCGTACAACGACAGTCGTTGCCAATACCGAGACAAGCCTGAACGGGCACGTGCCCGTGCGCGGATCGAATTGGGAAAGTTGCCAGTTGAGACTGGACGATGGTTGCGCGAGTAACGCCTGGTCAAGCAGGACGTCGGCGCTCTCGGCGCTCCGGGCTCGGCCTGTGATCGCCCTGACCCACGGCGCCGGCCGCAATCTTGGCAATGCGGGCTTCTGCTCATTTCCGGCTCCGCAACGTAGCAGGAGAGGATCACATGCCCCAAACGTGGATCGCCACGTCCTTGACGCCCAAGACGCGGTGGAAGATTTTCTCGTTCCAAGGCTTGTCTTCGTCGCGGTCGAATACGACCAGGTGACCGCTGTCGGCGGCGGATCTGTCCATGTAGCCGGCCGTCTGTTGCAGGCCTTCGGCGACGGTCTCCGCCGCGCTTCGGCGCAGCACTTTGCACTCGATCACGTGGCGAGCATCCCGCTCGCGCTGTGGCCACACGATCAAGAGGTCCGTGCGGCCGCGTCCAAGCCCGTACTCCCGCTCTACCCGTCCACCGCCGTTCACCACCCGCTGCAGGAACGCTTGCAGCAGGAGCTGCGGCCACGCCTCCTGGTACAGGAAGCGCTGTCGCCAGTGTTCCGAATGTTCGCGAAAGAACGCTTGAAACGCCTCCATCAAGGCCACGACGTCCAATTCGCCCGCGGCATCGGTGTACCACGCGGCCTCTTGCGCCAGCTCCTCCTGGGCCACCCACGTCAGCTCCCGGGGCACCACTTCGGCGTAGATCGGGTTGGCGATGCGCAGCGGCGGCGCAAGCGCCAGCAATCCCAGGTCGCGGGCGTATTCGATGTCGCGATCGGTGAAGGTGCGCGTCTCGCCGCCGCTGAGCAGGGGCTCCACCACGCGCCGCACACGCTCTTCGCGCAGCTTGTCCGCAAGCTGGTCGAGATGCGTTTCGCGGCGCGCGACAATGCGTTCCTGGGCGTCGTAGACGTCCGCCTCGTCAATGTCGCGGTCGGCAACGACCTCGCAGCATTCGTCCGCCAGCGCGTTCACCAGCCACGGCTGGCCTTGGGTTTGTTCCCAGATCGTCTGCCGCGCTTTCGCGGTGAACTCCTGGCCCGTCTCCTTGTGCTGTTGCAGAAGGCTGCCGACCTCGCGACAGCTGAAGTCGCCAAGGCGCAGCGACTTGGCCTTGACGTTGAAGGCGCTGCCGCCGGCTACGACTTCGTTCGTCGAGCCAGAGCGAATGCGGTAGTCGCGCACATCGCGCACCCCGCACAAGACAACGCTCTGCGGGAACTCGCGCGGGCGGCGGTCGTAGCGCGAGCGGAGTTGGCGCAGCACGGAAAGCAACGTATCGCCGATCAACGAGTCGATTTCGTCGATGAGCAGCACCAGCGGTTTGGCGGCGGCGCGCGACCAGATGGTGAGCACCTCCCCCAACGCGCCGAAAGGACCGGCTTCGGACAGGATGCGCGGCCACGCAGCGTGGGGAAAACCGGAACTTTCCGCTTGCGCCCGCGACGCCAGTTCGCCCAGCATGGCTCGCATGGCCTGTTCGGTGTTTTCCCGTGCCGCTTGGCCCACCTCGAAGTTCGCGTAGATGCACTCGCAGTCGCCCTGGCCGTTCAACCACTGCTTGAGTGCCAGCAAGGTCGAGGTCTTGCCGGTCTGCCGCGGCGCATGGAGCACGAAGTACCGCCGCCGCTGCACGAGGGTGTGAATCTCGCGCAGCTTCACCCGCTGGAGCGGCGGAACGCAGTAGTGCCGCTCGGGCTCGATGGGCCCGGTGGTGTTGTAGAAACGCATGGCGCTAGTATGGCAGACCTGCATGAAAGCTCGGGAGGCAAGAGACGATGGCCATCGAAACGAGACTGCTTGGCCGCACCGGCGTACGGGTGAGCAACCTGTGCCTCGGCGCGATGACGTTCGGCAACCGCACGCCGCCGGAGGACTCCTACCGGATCGTCGACCGCGCCATCGAGCGCGGCGTCAACTTCATCGACACGGCCAACGTCTATTCGCGGGGCATCAGCGAGACCACCACCGGCGAGGCGCTGAAGCGCAACGGCAAGCGCGACCGCATCGTGCTTGCCACCAAGTTCCACGGCGCGATGGCGGACGACGACCCGAACATGCGCGGCGCCAGCCGCCGCCATGTGATCGCCGCCTGCGAGGCGAGCTTGACGCGCTTGCAGACGGACTGCATCGACCTCTACCAGATGCATCGCCCGCGCTCGGACACCGCCATCGACGAAACCTTGCGCGCCCTCGACGACCTCATTCGCCAAGGCAAGGTGCGCTACATCGGCACGTCCACGTTCGCGGCGTGGCAGTTCGTGGAAGCGCTGTGGGCGGCGGAAAAGCACGGCCTGAACCGCTTTGTTTGCGAACAGCAGCCCTACAACCTGCTCGACCGCCGTGTCGAGCGCGAGCTGATGCCCATGGCGCAGACCTTCGGCGTCGCGACCATCCCGTGGAGCCCGCTTGCTGGCGGCCTGCTTACGGGCAAGTACCGCCGTGGCGAGGAACCGCCCGCCGGCAGTCGCTTTGCCAACGCCAACGCCAACGCGATGCAAAGGCGACGCTACAACGAGCGCATCTTCGACGTGATCGATGGGCTTCGGCCGATCGCCGAGCAGCGCAACGTGCCGCTCTCGCAGTTCGCCCTCGCTTGGGTGATGGCGCAGCCTGGCGTCACCAGCCCGATCATCGGCCCGCGCACGATGGCGCAGCTGGAAGACAACCTCGACGCCGCGGACATCGCCTTGGAGGAAGAGCACTTCAAGGCGGTGGATGCGGTGATCGCGCCTGGGCGAATGGTGGCCCCCTTCTACGAGGCGGACTTCGGCCCGCACCGGTTCCGCATTTAGCGTAGTAGCCCGCATGGCATCCCCGCACTTCCCCGATTTCCGCTACCTGCGAGTCGACGAGCCGGGCCCAGGCATCGTGCGCTGCACGATGAGCAACCCGCCAACGCATACGCTGGTGGCCGCAGCGGTCGCCGAACTCGAAACCTTCGCTGCCGGGCTGCTGGCACGCGACGACGTTCGCGTGGCCGTTTTCACCGGCGGCGGCGAGGGCATCTTCATCCGCCACTACGATGTCGGCGAACTTGCGGACGCGAGCGAGCGGCGAGCGGCTGGCGAGCAGCCACCGAGCCCCAAGGCGCCGCACCGCTTCAACCGCTTGCTGCTCACCCTCCAACGAGCGCCTTTCGTCACCGTGGCGGCGATGAACGGCAATGCCGCCGGCGGCGGTTTGGAGTTCGCCCTCGGCTGCGACTTCCGCCTGTTGGCGGACGGCGACTACCGCATCGGCCTGCCGGAAACCGGCGTGGGCATCATTCCCGGCGCCGGCGGAACGCAACGCTTCGCGCGGCTGCTGGGCATCGCCAAAGCGCTGGAACTCATCCTGCACGGCACGTTGGTGAATCCCCAGCAGGCGCTGGCGCTGGGACTGGTACACCGGCTGCTGCCGGAGGAACGTTTCGAGGCAGAGGCGTTGGAGTACGCCACGCGCCTGGCCGCCCGATCGCCCATCGCCTTGGCCGCCGCCAAGGAGGCGATCTACCGCGGCGTGGACCGCAGCTTGGCAGAGGGTCTGCTGCTGGAGCAGGAACTGTTCGCCCGCTGCATGGCCAGCGAAGACGCGGCGGCGGCGATGCGCAATGCACTGAGCGGCAAGACGTGGCGGTGGCGAGGACGATAGTGGTTCAAGTGGTTCAAGGAGAACCGCCCAGCGCGGTACTGCGCAGAAGTCTCGAACGTGCTCGACTACGCGATGCGGTCTGAGGTCGTTTGAGGAATGAAAACGGCTTGCCTGCCGATAGGGTGGCACCTCACCGCGAGGTTTCTCCTTAACGTGTGCTAGTCGGCCGGCGTCACCCAGATCGGCGACGTCCAAGCGCGTTCCTGGATCGTCCTGGCCAAGTCCGGCCTCGGCGTGGTGCCCGCTCGCACCGCGTCCCATGTGGACCATCGACAAGTGGGATTCTCCAACACGCGCACGTAGTAGAACGCACGGTCCGCAGGGTCGAATGTGGGGTCCAACCAAGCTGCATGCAGCGCGCCAGCACCCACGTCTTCGGTTACGCTGCAGTCCTTGATGTCTACCTCGGCGCCGTTGTCTGGGCAGCGGTGCGTGGAGGGATCCGGCACCAAGCCATCCGAACAGGCGACGTCGAATACGGCCTCTTCGGTGCGTCCGTCCGCCACCCAACCCTTGACAATCTGCAAGCGTTGCAGCTTGGCTCCTTCGGGATCGGCCATCGCCCAGGCTAGGAACGCCGGCGGGCCTTCCTCGGCAGCCGCGATTTCGCCCCCTTGCACGGCGACGCCGGGCTTTTGGCCGGCGACTCCCTCGTGTACGTGGTCCCATATGTGCGGCGGCGGCTCAAGTGGCCACTCTTCTCGTACTATGTGGTTGGTGGCACCCAAACGCACCATGATGCGCGGCCCGCTGGTGGCGAACGTCTCCTTGCGGCGGAAGGCGTCGAAGATGGCATCGCGGGTGTTTTCCTTCGCCCACACGCCAGCGAGGCCCGAGGCGCCGAAGAAGCGGTTGTAGGCTTCGCGGAAGCCGCCTTCGTCGGAGAACGGCACCGAACCGCGGCTGGTCGGTTCGCTGTCCAGCAGTCCCACTTTGCTCACGAACTTGTCCTCGTCGAAGCGTTCGCCAGCGTTGTGCGTATCGCTGGCGCCGACGATGCCGAAGCGGTACGGATTGAAGCCGTCGCCCGCTTCCATCGCCAAGCCGTTCAGCCAGGCTTCGCGCACGTAGCTGCCTTGCGGGCGGCTCTTGGCCCAGCTGGCGATCTGGTAGGGAAAGATCTCGAAATCCGCCCACTCGTCGTTCGGCGAAAGGAACGGATGGGTGTCGGAGGTGCCTTTCACTTGCGTGATCTCCACCAGCGGTTCGTTGCGCATCCGCTGCTCGGCGTAGGCGGCGTCCAAGGGCTCGCCGGCGAACTTCACGAGGTCGAACATGTTGCCGTTGGAGCCGTTGGCGTTGTGCGGAATAGCGATGGCGTCGATGCCTTTGGCGCGGTGTTCGTCCATCCACGCCCAGAGATCTTCCGGATTCAGCGAGTCCAGGCGGCTGAACGGCAGGGGTGGCGCCTCGCTGCCTCGGTAGAAGACGTTGCGGTGCAGGTTGCCGTCGCGCGACGAGGTGTATTCGTAGCCAATGAAGGTGGTGAACGCGCCGGGATCGTTGTGGCGTTCGGCGGCGGCCTGAATGCTCTGCCACGCGGTGCGCGAGTCCGCTTCGCGGCCCTTGTCGGCCAGCGTGGCGAAGCAGGTGCGAAAGGCGGTGCCGCGTTCGGCGGCGGTGCTCGCGCGCGTACACTCCTTCACTGCCGGATCGTCCGCGTCCGGGTGCGCGGGGTCGCGCCATGCCCAGAACATGCCCAGATAGAAGGCGTGGTCGGTAACCGCGTAGAAGTCCAGCGGTCGGTCGAGTTGGATGTCGAAGCCTCCGGCGTGGGGGATGGCCTCGCCTTTGGCAAACCTGTAGGCATCGTCCGGCGACGCGAGCGTGCCGAACAGAAAGGCGTCGAAGGAATAGCGCGTGTGAACATGCAGATCGCCAAAGAACGCCCGTGCGGCTTCGGCGCCCGCGCTCGTCGGTGCCCAGGCCAGGCACGCGATGGCCGCGAACAGTCGTCTGTTCATGGTTGCCTCCCAAAGGGCGGGTAGTTTGGCATTAGAGTGCCAGTTGATTGGACATGTAGCCGCACTCCGTCGCCCAGTCCGGCGTCGTCAGCCCGGCAAGCGCCGTGGCGCGCATCTCGTCCTCCAACCGCAGGCGCTGCGTCCTCGCCTCTTCCTCGTCGCGGAATGGGCCGGGCACGAACGCCTCCTTAGGGTTGGTCTGCTCGAACGCGAACCGCTCCGCTTCCAGCGCCCGCAGCACGGCCAGCTCCACCAGCGAATAGGCTTCTCCCGGCGGCCGGCTGAAGCGCATGGGTTCGTTCAGCACCACCGCCACGTTGGCGATGAAACGCGGTCGCCCGGACGGATTCGGCACGGCGCGGTGCAGCATGAAGGGATGCAGGATGGCCATGTCGCCAGCCTCGCCGGTGAGTTCCTCGAAAGCGGAGCACTGCTCGATCAGATAGGGAATCAGATAGCCGGCGCCCTGTACGCTGTCGGCGTGGAAGCCTTCCGGGTGCGCGGCCAAGAGGCGCGCCACCGGCGCGATGGAGTCCGTGGCGATGAAGGTGCCGCCGCTCTTCGGCAGGATGTCGGAATAGATCGGCACGGTGAGCAGGCCCTGCTCCGGCGAGTTCAGAAAGTGGCGGAAGTGCCAGCCGTCCTTGTGCCAGCCGGGCTGTCGCGCTTGCGGCGGCTGCCACGCAACGTCTTCGCCAGCACTCAAGTTCGCGATGGCGCCGGTGCCCCACGCCAGTTCCGCGCCGGACGGGAGCCGGCTGGCGCCGCCGAGCACGTCGAGCTGCGCCATGGCCGCCCGCGGCGCTTCGCGGCGCAAGGCGAAGCGTCGGTCGCCGCCGCCGGTCCGCACATAGCCGCGCATGCCGCGCCGGCCGTGGAACTGCCGCGCCCAGGTACCGGGGTCGAGACGATCGACGCCGTGCTTCTGCGCCAGTTCGGCCCACGCGCATTCTCGCACCAGCGCGGCGATGTCCTTCGAGAACGCCTCCCGGACCACCACGTAGCCCTTGTCCACGAAATGGCGGGCTTCGTCTCGGCTGAGCTGCCGACACCGCGCCGCCGCTGCGTCGAAGCGCTCGTCGTCGCGCTCATGGTCGACCTTGCAGTAGTCGAGCATGGAGGCTCCCTTCTCTGGTTTGCCTCTGGTTGCCATGGCAAGGAGTCTACGCGGACGCGCTGCCGTGTCCACGGCTTTGTTCTCAGCGACGATGACCTCCGGTAGCACGGAGTCGCGGCGTCGAGGCACACCCAGGGCTTGCAACGCCTGCAACGGCTTGAGGACGTGGTCGAATGGGGCTATAGTCCGCGACGCTAAGCCATTACAGAGGAGTCGCTGATGGCCGCTCGTTCGATTGGTTCTGGAACCATCGCCTTCGGCTTGGTTTCCATCCCCTGCAAGCTGTTCGCCACCGCCGACACCAGCAAGGCGGTTCGCTTCAACTACCTCAGCAAAGACGGCTCGCGGCTGCGCCAGCAGTACATCCGCGCTTCCGACGGCGAGATCGTCGACCGTGAAGATCGCGTGCAAGGCTACGAGTTCACCAAGGGCCAGTACGTCACCTTCACGCCCGAGGAACTCAAGGCGCTGCACGTGGCGGCAACCAACGCCATCGACATCGACGAGTTCATCCCGCTCAAGGACGTCGAACGCATCTACATCGAGCGGGTCTACTACCTGGGGCCGGACAAGGGCGCCGGGCGTTCCTACCACCTGCTGCGCGCGGCGCTGGTGAAGACCGAACGCGCCGCGCTGGCGCGCTACGCGGCGCGGGGCAAGAGCTACCTGGTGCTCATCCGGCCGTTGGGCGAAGGTCTGGTCATGGAGCAGCTCAAGCACCAGGACGAACTGCGCAAGCTCGACGAAGTGCCCTTGGACGTCTGCGACGTCAACGACGGCGAGCTTGAACTGGCCATCCAGATCATCGAGCAGCGCGTCAACGAAAAGTTCGAGCCCGACAAGTACCAGGACGAAGTGCGGGCGAAGACGCTGGAACTCATCCAGCGGAAGATCGACGGCCGGGACATCGCCGTGCCGCCGGAAGAACAGCCTGAAGCCAAGATCATCGATCTCATGGAAGCGCTCAAGGCATCGGTGGGCACGCGCAAGGCCGGCCAGCCAACGGCGAAGGCCCGAAAGGCGCCGAAAGGCGCTGGCAAGACCGCCGCTTCGCGAACCTCCCGCAGCAAGCGGGCAAGCGGCGCAGGAAGCTAGAAGCGGCGTGGCCATGTCCGCTGCAGCGCCGTTGTCCGCGGAGCGGAACGCTTGCGCTGGCTACAGTACGCGGCAAGTCGCCGGCGCGGTGGGTCTGCCACCGGCCAAGGTGCGGCACTTCGTGCGCCGCGGGCTGCTGTCGCCCGGCCGGGGCGGCACCGGGGAGTACCGCTTCTCGTTTCAGGACATCGTGCTGCTTAGGTCCGCCAAGAAGCTGCTCGATGCCGAAGTCTCGTCGCGGCGCACCTTGGCTGCGATGGCCAGGCTGCAGGCACTGGCGAGCGCAGCCGACAAGCCGGCTTCGGCGTTGCCGGTCTGCGCCGCCGGGGCGGTCGTCGCGGTGCGCGAAGACGACGCGCTTTGGGACGCGCAAACCGGCCAGGGGCAGATCGACTTCGCCTCCGAACGGCGCGGCGAGGTGCGCGAGCTGGTCCGGCGCGGCGTGGCCAGCAAGGGCCAGCCCAAGGCCGCCACGGCGCCGTCCGGCCACGGCAACGCCGAAGCGCCCGTCGAAGCGCATGCCTTGGACAGCGACGACTGGTACAACCTCGGCCTAGATTTGGAAGAAACCGACGCCGAGAAGGCCCCTGAAGCGTACAGTCGCGCCATCGCGCTGAATCCCCGCAACGCCGATGCCCACGTCAATCTCGGCCGGCTGTTCCAGGTGGATGGGGATCTCAAGCGCGCCACCCGCCACTATCAGCTGGCGCTGCACGCCTCGCCAGAGCATCAGCTGGCTTACTACAACCTGGGCACGGTGTTCGACGAACTCGACGAGCTCGACGTCGCCGTCGGCTACTACCGCCAGGCGCCCGGCGTTCCCGACGCCCACTACAACCTGGCGCGCATCTTCGAGCTGCGCGGCGACGAACTGGCTTCGAGGCGGCACATGCGCCGCTACAAGAGGCTGCGCTCCGCCAGCGAGTAGCCCCGTCAAGCCCTCCCGTCCGATTCGGCGCGGTTTCGCGCCAAGCCCGCGATTGCGCCAGGATGTCGCCGGCAGGTGCTGCAACGACAACGCGACACGTTACCGTTTACATTCTTAATTCCCATATAAATCAACGATTTACCATTGCAACCCCGATGGCGAAGAGGCATAGTCGAGGCCATGTAGGAGCCGACGAGAGACGCCGCCATGAAACCGCAACACGCCAAAGTCATCGACAACTTGAACCAGGTGCTGAAGAACGAGCTGACCGCCATCAACCAGTACTTCCTGCATTCGCGCATGTTCAACGACTGGGGCCTCACGGCGCTTGGCAAGCAGGAACACGAGGAGTCGCTGGACGAAATGCGCCATGCCGACCGGCTGATCGAGCGCATCCTGTTCCTGGACGGACTGCCCAACTTGCAGGAGCTGGGGCGCTTGAGGATCGGCGAGAACGTGCCGGAAATGCTGCGCTGCGACCTGCAGCTGGAAATGGCCGCCATGCCGCTGCTGCGCGACTGCATCGCCGATGCGGAGTCCAACGCGGACTACGTCAGCCGCGAGCTGTTCGAGGACATTCTCACTTCCGAGGAAGAGCACGTGGACTGGCTGGAGACCCAGCTGGAACTGATCGACAAGGTGGGCCTGCAGAACTACCTTCAGTCGCAGATGGGCCACGGCGAGCCCGGCTAGGGCAGACGTTGGCGACTGGCTACAAAGCGCTGTGCGCTGCCGTCGCCAACGGCAGTCTGGACGCGCTGCGTACCGGCATCGACGGCGACGCCGAGGCGGCGAAGCACTGGAAGCCCATCGTCGATGCCGCCTTCGCCGGACGAGCGGACATGGTGCAGGCGCTGCTCGATGCCGGCGCCGATCCCAACGTTCGCTCCGGCACCAGCGGCCGCCATACGCCGCTGACGCGACTGGCCCAGCATCACGCCACCATTGCCAAGCACGCCGGGCATGCCGCCACGCTGACGACCCTGCTGGCCGCTGGCGCGGATGCCAACATCAGCGCCGGGCCGCACGACTTGCCGCCCTTGGCCTACGCCCTCATGGCACCGGCCGAGAACTTCATCGAGGCGCTGCGCGGCCGCACCCGGCGCGACCTTCACCTCGCCGCCGCGCTGCTCGATCGCAGCCGTCTGAAGCGTTCGCTGGCCAAGCCGGATGCCGCCAGTCGGCCCGATGCGCGGGGCAGAACCGCCCTCGACTACGTTGCCCTCTCCGGCCTTTGGAAGACCCTCGGCAGCGACCGCGCCATTGCCTGCGCCAACGCTCTGCTGAATGCCGGCGCGGGCTTGGAAGGCGGCGAGGTCATACCGGAAGGCGACGAACGGTTCTCCGCCACGCCGCTGTGGCGGACGCTCTCCTGGCAGCGCCACTACGCGCTGGCCGAGCATCTGCTTGAATGCGGCGCGGATCCCAACCCCGGCGTGTTCACCGTAACCTTCGACGGCGGCACCCAAGGCTGCGAGCTGCTCGACCGCTACGGCGCCAACTGGGAGCAGACCTTCAACGGCCGCACGCCCTTGATGGATCTCATGTACTTCAAGCGCCCGGCGGCCAGCGCATGGCTGCTCGCCCGGGGCGTCGACGTCAACGCCACGGATGCCGATGGCCGCACGGCCCTGCACTTCGCGGCTTGGCGCGGCGTGCGGGCGGACTACGCGCGCGCCTTGCTGGACGCCGGCGCCAAGCGCGATGCGAAGGATGCCGACGGCGCCACGCCCTTCGACATGGCCGTGCGCCACAAGAGGCACAAGCTCGCCGACCTGCTGCGCTAGCGAGGCGGCTCTTGTAGACCGTCGGGCTTGCGATTCACGGGCGCTCTGGGCGTTCGCCGTCGACGGGCCAAGCAGGGATTCGCGGTTACAATGGCAGCGGAACCAAGAGGAGGGGCACGGTCGGCCATGACGCAAGTCAACCATCGCAGCATCGCCACCAACGGCATCGACATGCGCATCGCCGAGGCCGGCCCCGCCGATGGCCCGCTGGTGGTGCTGTGCCACGGCTTCCCGGAGTCCTGGTACTCCTGGCGGCATCAGCTACCGGCGCTGGCCGAGGCCGGCTACCACGCGGTCGCTCCCGACCAGCGCGGCTACGGCGGCACGACGGCGCCGGCCGACACCTCCGCCTACACGCAGTTCCACCTGGTTGGCGACATCGTCGGCCTGGTGCAAGCGCTTGACGCATCGAGCGCGGTGATCGTCGGCCACGACTGGGGCGCCCCGGTGGCGTGGAACGCCGCGCTGTGGCGGCCCGACATCTTCCGCGCCGTCATCGCGCTCAGCGTGCCGGCGAACGATCGCCCGTCGCTGCCGCCAACCGCTGGCATGAAAGCCACCTTCGGCGACGACTTCTTCTACATCCTCTACTTCCAGACCGCCGGCGTCGCCGAGCACGAACTGCAGAAGGACGTGAAGCGCAGCTTGCGCATGCTCCTCTACTCCGCCTCGGGCGACGCGAGCCGAGGCTTCAACCGTCTGCCGAAGACGGCTGGCTTTCTCGATCAGATGGTGGACCCCGACGAGCTTCCCGCGTGGCTTTCCGAAGAGGACGTGGACTATTTCGCAAGCCAGTTCCTGCACACCGGCTTTCGCGGCGGCCTGAACTGGTATCGCAACCTGGACCGTACCTGGGAGCTGTCCGCCGCCTTCCAAGGCCGCAAGATCGAGCAGCCGGCGCTGTTCATCACTGGCGACCGGGATCTCACCCGCAACCAGCCCAACTACCAGGAACGCATGCGCGCCATCGTGCCGAACCTGCGCCAGGTAGTCACCTTCCCCGGCATCGGCCACTGGACGCAACAGGAAAACCCGCAAGGAACCAACGCGGCCATGCTGGGCTTCCTGGGCACGCTGCCATAGCTGCCACAAGCAGGACGACCAACGGAGCACAAGATGACCTACAACAACATTCTCTACGACACCGACGACCGCCTGGCGTTCATCACGCTGAACCGCCCGGAGAAGCTGAACGCCCTAAGCCACGCGCTGCGCGGCGAGGTGTACGACGCCATGAAGGAGGCCGAGGCGGACCCGGCCATCGGCGTCATCGTCTTGAAAGCCGCCGGCCGGGCGTTCTCCGCAGGCTACGACCTCGCGCCGAACCCGGACGAGCAAAGCGACTACGTGAGCAGCCGCTCGCGGATGCCGGACACCGGATCCACCCACCCGCAGCACTACGACTGGTCGCGCCACGCGCTGATGGGCCACTGGTTCATCTGGGAACTGGCCAAGCCGGTGATCGCGCAAGTCCACGGCTGGTGCCTGGCGGGCGCCACCGAGCTCACGTCGATGTGCGACATGCGCATGGTGGCGAACGACGCCCGCGTGGGCTATCCGCCGGTGCGCGCCATGGGCACCATGGACATGATGTGGGCGCCGTGGCTGCTGAAACCCGGCAAGGCCCGCGCCTTCGCCTACACCGGGGACTGGTTCAGCGGCGAAGAGATGGAAGAGTTCGGCTGGGCCACCTTCGCCAAGCCGAAGGACGAACTCGAGGAGTTCACCATCAAGTACGCTCGCCGTCTCGGCCACATCGACAACGATCAGCTGAACTACAACAAGCGCGCCGTCAACCGCCAGTACGAGATCATGGGCATTCGCACCGGCTTGATGTCCGGCACCGACGTCGAGGCGCTCTCCAAGCACCGCCCGGCGGCCAGCGAGTTCGGCCGCCGAGTGCGGGAAGACGGCCTGAAGGCGGCGCTGGAATGGCGCGACGGGCCGTTCGGCGACTTTCGCGGCGAGTACGCCTCGGCGCCGAAGCGCCGCGCCTTGGCCGGCTCGGAGGGCAAAAGCGGCCAGCAAGGGGACGCAGACTACAGCCGCTGACGTTGCGTTGAGGTTACGGTCTGGCGAGGCTGCGCTTTGACGTCGACAAGCACTCCCGGTGTTCCCAGAGGCTTGGCGGAGCGGGTGATCCGCTTGGGGCGGCTTGGAGTGTTCAAGAAGCCATCCCGGCTGCTGCCAGCGAACTAGCCGTTTCTCATACGCTTGTGCCGTGCCGGATGATGCACTGGGTCAAGTCCACGGCGTGCTCGGCGCCGGTGAGGTAGGCATCCGGGTGGCAGGTCATCACCACCACTTGGATGTTCTTCGCCGCCTCGCCGAGCAGATTGCGGATCCACGCCATGCGCTTCGGGTCCGATTGGGTCAGGTGATCGTCCAGGATCAAGAAGCTCTCCAGCGCTTCGGCGATGGACAGACGCAGCAGCAGGGCGATCTGTTCGCGAGTGCCTACGGACACGTCGGCGATGGCGCGTTCGTCGCCGCCGAGGCGAATGCCGGTTGCGTCGAGCTGCGGGCCGATGCCCACTTCTTCGTAGCGGCCGTTGGTGAGTTCGCTCATGCGCTCGCTGACGGGCTTGACGAGCGCGGCGCCGAGGTGCGCGGCGTCTTCCTTCTCGGCTTCCGCCAGCGTCTCGTGCAACAGCTTCCAGGCGCCGTAGTCCACTTCGAGTTCGTGCTCGCGGCGATCGATTGCGGCGAGTGCTTCTTTGGCCGCAATGGCCTGTTCCTCGATGGCTTGTCCGCCCACCTGGCTGAGCGCGCCTTGGGCCGTGGCGAGTTCGCCGCGCAGCGATGCAGCCGCAGCCTTGGCGTCTTTCGCCTCGCTTTCGAGTTCGGACGGATCGGCGGAGAGGTCCGCGTCAGGGCCTGGCAGGGCATCGAGTTCAGCTAGCCGCTCGTCTCGGGCGGCTTGCAAGGCATCGATGTCCAGTTCCTTCGTCCCCGCTTCCAACACCTTGGCCTCGCCTCGCAGCCCCTCCAGCTGTCTCTCCTCCGCCTGTAAGCGTTGTGCAAGGTCGTCGCGTTCCTTGCTCTTCGTCGCCAGTTCCTTCTCAAGCCTGGTCTGCTCCGCCTTGGCTTGTTCCGCCTCCGCGGTGGCTTCCGCGGTGATCGCGTCGATAGCCGCATCCTGCGTTTGCAGATCGTCCGCGAGCTTCTGCTGCTCGGATTCGCCCTCGGTCAGCAAGCGGCGCCAGTCCTCGTCTTGCGGCATGGAGTCAGAAAGCGCCTGTTGGTCGCTGGCCAGCTGTGCCTTGGCGATTGCGAGCGCCTTGTCTCCCAGTTCAACTTCCGTCGCCCGCTTGATGCGAAGCGCATCGCGTTCGTTCACCTGCTGTTGCAGCGCATCCGCTTCTTGCGCAACCACGGCTTCGCTGCGCGCATCGCCGTATCTGCTGAGGACCTCGTCGAGAGAAACGCCCGCCTCCTGCCACTTGGCGATGGCCAGTCGAGATTGCTCCGTTTCGGCGTTCGCAATTGCGGCGGCATGTTCGGCGTCGTCGACGCCTTCGCCGCGCAGACGTTCCTGCGTGGCTTCGCTGTCGAGTTTCGCGGCCTCCGCAATGAGACGGCTAGCGTTTTCTGCCTTGGCTGCAAGCGCATCGATGCCCTCTATCGCGTCCAATCCCGCGCGAGCGAAGATCGGCGCTGCTTCGGCCTGCCAGCGCTCCGCGGCAGCCTGCGCCTCGCGTTGCCGATCGCGTCCGCCGCCGCGCACTTCAATGGCGCCGATGCCGTCGAGCGTCAGCCGCAGCTCGTGCTCGGCTTGATAGGCAAGGCGTTCGCCGGCGGCGTAGCGACGCTGCCTGGTTTCTCCGTCGATGGTCAGCTCGGCTTGGCCGGCGCGTTCGGGGGTGAAATCGACGGTCAGACCCACCGCCAGCTTCGCTCGCGCCACGCGATGGTCTTCGTCCAGCTGCTGCAACCGCTTGAGTTCCGCTTCGGCTGGCGCTTGCAGCGCTTTCGCTTCGACTCGCTTTGCTTTCGCTTGCTCTGCGAGGGCCTTTGCGGCATCCAGGTGCTTGGCGATGGCGGCCAAGTCTGCCTTGCACTTCTTGGCCTTCGCCACGGCAAGCCGGTAGCGGGCACAGTCGCGCTCCCGCCCAAGCTCGGTCAACTGCTCCTTGTCCGCATCGGTAGCGGAGTGTGCTTCGGCGAGCAGCTTGCGCTGATCGGCGAGCGCCTTGGTGCGCTGCTCGATGTCTGCGGCCTTGGCCGCGACAGCCGCTTCGCTGGCAGCCAGGGCTTGCGCTTGCTTGACTGATCCATCCAAAGCCGTCAGCCGCTGTTGCAGATGCAGGCGCTGGTTCTGCGCTTCCTGAAGGCGCAGCTGGCGACCTTGTTCCGCGTCTCCGGAGGCCAGTTGCAGCACTCGATCGCGGGCTTCCTTGGCGTGCGGTTCCGCCTCCAAGACGTTGCGTTCGGCGACGGCATGGGCTTCGCGCAGGGCAGTCGCTTCCTGCTGCGTTGCGTCCACCTCGGCTCGCTTCCGCTCGAAACCGCGAACTTGCCGGGCGGCTTGCCGCAACTGCTTCTCGGCTTCGTCCAGTGCTTGGGTTGCCGCCTCTCGCTCTTGGGCTGCTTTGAGTGCCGCCGCGGCCCGTTCTGCTTCGGCATCCGCTTCGAGCAGCAGCTCGCTCAGTTCCCGAACCCGCTCCCTTGCCGCTTCGCTTTGCTCCACTTCTTGGCGGATGTCCTGCTCGCCTTGTTCGGCGGCAATGCGTTCCTCGCGCAACTTGCTCCAAGGCGAAGAGCGCCCGCTGCTTCTGCGCCCCGTTCTGGTGAACGCCTCGTCCACCTTTTCCTGCACCGAGGCCAGCACCTGCTTGAAGCGCGGGTCTTCGGCAAGCGCCTGCAGCGCTTCGGTGAGGCGATCGCGCCCAGAGTCGTTAGGGTCGTCGTCGAGTCCGGTGCCTAGGATGGCTTCGATGGCGCTCTGCTCGCCGAGCAGCGCCGTGGTGATGAAGGAGGATGGCATACCCCGTGCGCCGCGTCTGCCGCTGGACGGCCCGATGCCCCAGCGCAGAATGCCTTGCAGCGATCCTTCCACTTCGCGCCCTCTGCCGTCTTGGGAAAACGTCTCGCCATCGCGGGAAAACTCCAAGTAGGTGCGGGCGCCGCTGGCGCCGAAGCGTTTCTGCACGCGCCAGATGCGCTGCGCCTCTTCCTCCAGCGTGAGCGTCACCTGCGGAGCCGCATCCACGTTCCAGGAGCGCAGCGCCTGCCCGGCGCTGGAAGTCGCTGGCAGGAGCAGGGCAGCGCGAATCGCCTTCGCCAGCGTCGACTTGCCGAGCTCGTTCGGACCATGCAGCACGTTCAAGCCCGGCTCAAGCGCAACGCTGGCTTGCGCGATGCCGGCGCAGTCCGCCACTTCCAACCGACGAATCCACATGGCCATCAGGCGGCGTTCCTAAGCAGTCGGCGCGGATGGCGCAAAGCGCGTTCCGCCTGTTCCTTCCGCGACGACTCGAGTAAATCCATCTAAGCGGCCAAATCAAAGGGCAGATCGCTGATGTCTCGAAGGCGTTGGCCTTCGACAAGCACGGTCAGCATCTCGAGATCTGATTCCTCAGTGGAAGACAATAGTTCTGGAAGTGCGAAGTGGTAAACGCAGTCGATGTCTCCAGTACCCAGCGCAATGGAAGCAATGCGAGCCGGCAGCGGCTCCCCGACAACGACAACAATGTGCGGTGTCGCCCCCTTGCGATTTCGCACTAGGTTCAAGCCTTCCGTTCGAGCGTTTTGCGAACGGTCGCTCCGAATCGTCCATTTGCAGGAGACGCTTGCGTGCAGCAGACGGTCTTGAGAATTGGCCTTTCGGAATGGCGTAAGCGCCGCGACAGCGTCATCGCCCAGCTGGCTTGTACTTGCGTCAATGGTTGCGTCGTCAACTGGATGCCGGCACACCACGATGTCTGGTTTGACGATGTAGTCCCCGAAGACCACACGCAACTGGCTGTTGTCGTCTATCGCACGTTTAATCGCGTCCAGATGCTGATATTGCTGATAGTCGCCGATGCTGCCGCCGAGCGAGAACTCCCAATCGCCTGGGCGGAGATGCTGCAGGTAGCCAAAGGCATTCATTAGGAAATCCTTTGTTGCAGCTTCAAAGCGATTGCCGGCGGTTGGCCGGAAAGCGCTTCGGTCCGCACCTCGCCGCCGATCTCCTCGACAATGCCGCGACTTATCGCGATGCTGGATTTGCTACCACGGTCGGCATTGTTCGGAACGCCGTCCTTCAGACGCAAGACATCGCGAACGATACGGCGGTGGTATTCCTGTCGCAGCGCGGACAGCTGTCCACTACTCATTTCAACAAGCCGATCACATGCTCTTCGTGCATGCGCTGCTCGATCTGCGACGTGCCGTTCCTGCTCCACCGAGCCGGCATCATGCGTTTGTCCCGGTCCAAGCGACGAGCGCCGATGTGGGCAAGCTGGAACCCCGCCGCTACGCCGAGGGCGGCAATGCCCTTGTGGGTTTCCACGTCGATGCCACGGAGGTTGGAACTGCCCACCACGACAATTGCGGCCTTGCCGGGCTTCAGTACGCGGTGCATTTCCGCGACAACCGCGGACATTTCCCCAAAGTAGCGCCGCAAGGCCGCGGCTTTGCGGTCGTCCGCGTCCGCCAGTCGGCAGATGGTGCGCTCGCACTGCTCTGGCAGATCGCTCCACACACGTTGGGTCTTCGCCTCGTGGCCCAGACAACGTGCGCGAATGTCGGTCAGATCGCCAATCGTCCAGCCCAGCCACACCAGCGAAAACTTGTGCGCCCGCATGTAGTCGATGGCGTTGTTCGCGTAGGGCGGCGAAGTGACGACCAGGTCCACCGACCGCGCCGGCAGGCCAGTGTCGGCAGCGCTAGCTGCCAGGATCCGCGCATCGCCGCAGGGTTCGGTGGCGCAGTGCGAGGCCAGCACCAGATGCAAACGCTTGGCGAACTCGTCGAACGCGCACTTCGGCTGCTTGTCCAGCACCCGATGCGGGCGCGTGTGCGCGAGGTCCCGGGCCAGCGACACGCCGCCCGACTTGGCGATGATGGTGGACGAGAACACCATGTGCAGGAACTTCAATGCCCCTTGAGGGGCGGACGCTTGCGGTGCTCGGCCTTCAATGGCGTTCAGCAGCGCGACCAGCTCTCGTTGCTGTCCGGGCAAGAACCAGTAGTCGACGAAGGCCCTCGTCTTGCTGTCGAAGCGTTCCGCCAGCGAGGCGTCGAGCCTGTTGGGCTCGGTGAAGAAGCTGCGTCTGGCGTCGTCCACCACCGCCCTGCCGAGGCGCAGCATGGCCACGGGGTTCAGGCGTGCGAGCTTGGCTTCGGTGATGAGCCGCGCCAACGGGTCGATGTCGCAACCTACCGCGCGACGGCGCAGACGAACGGCTTCCAAGATGGTCGTGCCGGAGCCGAGCATCGGATCGAGCACGACGTCGTCCGGTGCCGAAAGGAGTTCGATGAAGTGCGCCGGCAGCTGAGGCGGGAACTTCGCCGGGAACGGATGCCAGCCGTGCGCGGAGCGTGGGCCGGTTGCGCCGTGGAAGTCCAAGTTCCCGCGCAGGAGGTCGCGCAACGTTGCCAGACGCTCTCGATTTGCCGCTACACCGCCCATGTGCGACATGATGCCACACAGCGCCGAGCGCGTGTGCGGGTTCGCAGGTTCGAGCTTGGTAGCTTGGTAGACAGGAACGGGGCGGGGTCGAAATTCCGGCAGCGGCGATACGGAAGGGTGGTCGATCCAGTGTTGCGCCACATGGCCACTGATTGTGTATGCTTATCCACATGGTTGCGAGCAACTTGCACAGAACGCCCGTGGCGACGGCGCTGTCGAATGCCGAGGATTTGGGTGCGGCCGATTACCCGTACACGCGGCATGGCAATGCCACTCTGGTTCGTGCGGACTGCACGCAGTGGCTGCGCGGCCAGGCGGCCAACTCCATCGAGGCGGTGGTGACCGATCCGCCCTATGGCTTGCTGGAGTACACGCCGAAGGAACAGGCCAAGCTGCGCCGGGGCAGGGGCGGGGTCTGGCGCCTACCGCCTGCCTTCGACGGCGTTCGCAGGTCGCCGGTGCCGCGCTTTACCGTGCTCTCGCCGGCCAACCAGGAACAGGTGGCCACGTTCTTCCGCGACTGGACGGCGCTGCTGCTGCCGGTGCTTGCGCCCGGCGCGAACGTGGTGGTCGCTGCCAACCCGCTGCTCTCCCATCTGGTTGCAGGAGCCCTTGCGGCGGCAGGCTTGGAGCGGCGAGGCGAGATCGTTCGGTTGGTGACCACGATGCGCGGCGGCGACCGCCCGAAGGGCGCCCACGAGGAGTTCGCGGAAGTCAGCGCCATGCCGCGATCCATGTGGGAGCCGTGGCTGGTGTTCCGCAAGCCGTTGCAGGGCAGAGTGCAGGACAACCTGCGCAAGTGGCGTTGCGGCGGATTCCGGCGGCCGGCGAACGACAAGCCGTTCGGCGACGTGATCCGCTCCGCCCCGACCCGCAAGCAGGAGAGGGCGCTGGCGCCGCACCCGAATCTGAAGCCGCAGGCGTTTCTGCGGCAGCTGGTACGCGGCGTCCTGCCGCTTGGCGAAGGCACCGTGTTGGATCCGTTCTGCGGCGCCGGTTCCACGCTCGCCGCGGCGGAGGCCGTGGGCTATGCGAGCATTGGGGTGGAGAAGGACGAGCGCTACTTCGCAATTGCCCAAGAGGCGATCCCGCTGCTGGCGAAGTATCAGCCGACCTGAGGCATCCCGTGGGCTGTGGCACAGTGGCTTGGCAAACCGCAGGCCGTCGCAAGCGCTCAAGGTGTCCGATAGATCCAGTGCTCGCGCAGCTTCCGTAGACCTTGGCGATGCAAAGTTGCCGTCCGCGTGCCCAGTGCGCCACGCGCATTGCGTCGGAAGTCATCGGTCTGCACCTGCGCGAGATAGACCTCGGTGAACGCCATCGGACGACGCTCTCGGACCGGCTCGGTCTTGTGGTCCACGGCATAGACGAATACGCACATCCACTGATCCCGTGCCCCATGCGTGTCCACGGCGCCGCCCGCCTTGCGCGTCGACTTGATTTCCACGCCTTCGGTGCCGGCCTGCACGGCGTTGTTCGGATACATGCCTTCAACCAGCAGGTCGGGGTGACCGTTGAAGTACCTGTTCTCCGTCAAGGTTCGGGAGTGGTTCCCAAGACTCGCCGTTAGCAGGTCGGAGATCATCCCGGACATCGCCGCGGGGCGAAGCATGTCTTCCAGTCGGCGCAGCCCGCGGTCAACGAGCAGCCCGTTGATGTCGTGTAAGAGATCGTAGACATCCTGCATTGCGATCTGGAAGTCCACGATTCGCAGCGAATAGGGCAGGACCGCACGCGAATTGAAGCAGTTCGCGTTGGCGGTGTTGCGCTGGATGGAAGTGGTCCTGTTGCGCGAGACAGTCACGCGGCGTCCCGCATCAGCCGGTAGAGATGGTGCAAGGCGCGCTCAGCCTGTTCCTTCTGCAGCGGATCGTCTCCGCCGGCAAGCGCTCGCAGACGGTCTGCCGTGGCTTGCAGAACAGGCGGCAAATCCGCTGCGAGATCGCTGCCGCCGTCGGCGTCCAAGCGCAGCTTCTCGCGGTGAACTTGGAGCACGCCGGCGCGGGGCGTCGACGCTTCGGAACCGGCAAGCTCCGTCAGCAGGCGCTCGGCTTCGTCGTATTCCGCCATCGGCACCGTCATGTCCAGGGCGAGGCGGAGCACCGTGTTGGCGAGATTCGGCTCGTCCATCAGCGTGCGCAACTCCGGCAGCGAGTGGCAGGTTACGTCGCGCCACGCCCACGAACCGACCTTTTCTTGCCGCACCAGAGGACGGCGGCGGCGATCCAAGGGAAAAAACACCAGCGCCACATGGCCGGTGTCTCTTTCGCCGAAGTTGGTGGCTTCCGGGGCGCCCGGGTACACGGTCGGTGCGTGCGCGTTCGGCTCCACAATCCGGTACGCATGGGTGTCGCCGATGGCCAAGTAGTCGAGGCCACGCGCATCGGCGCTGCCGGCGGGAATCGGGAAGTTGGTCTGGCAGCCGTCGATGTCGAAGGTCTGGCCGTGAATCAGGCCGATGCGGATGCGCTGGTCGCCGTCCTCGCGTTTCGGCAGGGATTCGACGAGCTTGGTGTCTCCAGCGGCCGAGGTGCAGGGGCTCGCCGCCACCACCGCGTTGTCGTCAATTGGGAGTTCCCAGCCGGGCTTGTCCACCACTTTCACGAACTCGGGCAGATCGCGCCGGAACGGATGCGCTTCGTGGTAGATGGAGTTCGCCGTCAGCGGATCGTGGTTGCCCGGCAGGAGCACGACCGGGCGCTGCCAGCCGCGTTGCTGCCGCTTCTTGAACTCCTGCAGCACGCCGTTCCACCAATGCTGCTCGGGCGCCGGTTCGTTGAACAGATCGCCGGCGCACAGCACGGCGTCCACGCGCCGACTCTCGGCGACGTCGAGAATGCGCCCCACGACCTCCAACCGAGCCCGCGTCAGACGCTTCTCCTGCTCCGGCTCGAAGGCGCGAAAGCGCAGGCCCAGGTGCCAGTCCGCCGTGTGCAGCAAGGTCAGCGCCATGTCTCCCTCCTTGGGGTGCTCGCCGGTCGCCGTGGCATGGGCGGGCGCGAGGCTCATTCGATCACGAACTCGGCGCTCAACAAGCGTTCGCCGGTGGGCGTGGCGTAGCGGCGCTCGTGGGCGTGCTCTTTCCACTTCTTGTAGATGTCGTCTTCGTGGTTGACCAGCGCCGCGAGCTTGGCGTCGATCTCTTCTACTTCCGCCTCGGCTTGCACAACCTGCTTCTGGGCACGGGCGCGGCTGTCCGCGCCGACGCTCTGGTCGCGCTGCCGCTCCGCTGCGGCCAAGCGCCGCGTCTGGCGACGTTGCTCGCGACGCAGCACCAGCGCACGGTCGGCGAGGTACTGTTCGAGTTGCGTCATCGTCTGCTCGAAGCCCTGCTGGTTGACGTCGGCAACACGGCCCTGCTCCTCGAACAGCTCCTCGTCGACGACTTCGTCCAAGTGCGCGTCGGTGATCTCGAGGGGCGTTGCGGGCTCGGCGAGGTCTTCGCACGGCTGGCGCAGCAGTTCGAGCGCCGCTTCGGCTGGACGCAGCACTTCGGCGTCGTCGAACACCGCGGTCACGCGCAGGCGTTCCTCCGGCTCGAAGCCCTCGTAGCGGATTCGCGTCAACGCGAGGCGTCCACGGCTGCCACGGCGCGTTCGCAGTGCCTTTGGTGCTGTGGCGTCGAGGCGAAAGCGCACCCGGTATCGGCCCGCGCAGTCCTCTCGCGCGCTTGCGACGGCGGCTTGGACGAGTGGGTGGCCGACGTGCAGGGGATCGGCGCCGGCGAGGCCGAGCGCGCCGCCGAGCACGACGCTGCCGCCTTCGGCGAAGGGTTCCGGCAACCGGCTTGAGGCGCCAAAGTGGAGCAGCGGGTGCCCTGCGCGTTCGCTCTCGCCCCAGGCGATGCCCTGGGCATCCAGATACGCGCAGAGCACGGCTTTGAGCTCGCCGTCGAGTTCCGCGAGCGCCGGCGCCAGTTCCTTCTGGATGCGGTCGAACACTTGGCGCACGGAAGCGTCCAGGCGCTGTTCGATGAGGCCCACGGTGCGTTCGTGGGTGCGGTCCAAGTCGCGGCGCCGTTCCTCCAACGTGTCGCGCAGCTGGCGCAGTTCCGCCTCCACGTCGTCGATCGTGCGCGCGCGTTCCCAAATGCGCCGCACTTGCGCCTGGAAATCCGGCCCCAGCGCCGAAGCCAGCGCCGCGGAGGAGTCCGAGCGGGGCGTTTGCAGGACCACGTCCGACATGTCCAGCACTTTGCCGAACAAATCCAGCTTGCTGCTCAGGATGTCGAAGGTGAGCACCTGCGCCTGGTTGTCTTCGGCGAGGAAGTTGATCACCGTCACGTCGCGTTGCTGGCCGTAGCGGTGGCAGCGCCCGATGCGTTGTTCGATGCGCTGGGGATTCCACGGCAGGTCGTAGTTCACGATGGTGTCGCAGAACTGGAGGTTCAGGCCCTTGGCGCCGGCTTCGGTGGCGATCATCACTGTCGAACGTGTGCGGAACTCATGCACCAGCGCCAGGCGAACGGCCACTGCAAGGGACGCGCGCAAGTGGCGCGGCGTCTCGGCGTCTTCTTCCTCGCGCCAGACGCGCAGCGCTTCGGCAGCCCGGGGCGAATCGTTGACGCCGCGAAACAGCGTGATGTCCTGTTCGTTCAGGGTGGTCTTCTCGACCAGCAAATCGCGCAGATAGTCCTGGGTGGTGAGCGATTCCGTGAAGATCAGCACCTTGCGGCGGTCCGGCGGCCGATCCAGCAGCCCGCGAACCACCTCGACGAGGCCTTCCGCCTTGGTGTCGTCCGGCAGCGTTTCGGCGCGACGAATGAAGTTCTGGACGCGATCCAGTTCCTCGGCGATTTGCGCGGCATCTGGGCGCGGCGGCGAATCTGGAACCGGGGTTGTTTCGTCTGCTGTGGTCGGCGCTGGATCTGGTTCGTCTTCCAAGTCGTCAAGGTCGGCCGCATCTTCGACGGCGTCGCCTTGCCTCATGCGTTGCAGACGTGCCGCCACGCCCCTGAGGCTTGCCGCCAAAGCGGCTTTGGAAGAGGCCATGCGGCGCAGGAAGCCGATCACCTGCAGCTGTCTTGCCCGGCCGCTGAAAGCGGCGAGATCGGGTTCGAGCAGATAGCCCGTCACGTCGTCGTAGAGCGCCTTCTCCGCCGCGCTCATGCGATAGGCGAACAGCTTGGCTTGGCGGCCGACGAAGGGGCGGTCCAGATAGGGCATGGCTTGGCGACGCAGCGTGCGCTTCACCACCCGCTGCAGCCGGCGCTGCAACTCGGCGGCCTGTTCCACGCCAGCGCCGTTGCTCTCGCTGCCCTCGCCTCCCGCGCTTGCCTTGAACAGCTGGTCGAACGTCGGCTTGTCGCCGAGCAGCGTGCCGGTGCGGTCGATGTACTGCACCAGCGCCCAGAGCTCGTCCAGCGAGTTCTGCATGGGCGTGGCGGTGAGCAGGAGCACCGGCGCCATGCCGTTGCCCATCAGCGCCCGCACGCGATGCGCCGTGCGTGCGTGCGGGCTCGCTTCGTTGTAGACGCCTTCCTTGTCGTAGCGCCGGTGGATGCCGGCGAACACTTCGTGGGCTTCGTCGATCAGGAACAGCTCGAAGGGCGGCGCCTGCTGCAAGCGCTGGAAGCCGCGTTCGCCGCCAGCGAATTCGCGCCCGGCGATGAACACGCCGGCTGCCGCGACATCCACGTTGTCGTCGCTCGCATCCCGCGCGTCGATGCCGAAGAGGTCGCGCAGTTCGGCCTGCCACTGGCCAAGCAGCGGTCGCGGCACGATGATGAGCACCCGGCTTGTGCCTTCGGCCAGCAGCTGCGCGACGACCAGGCCGGCTTCGATGGTTTTGCCCAGCCCCACTTCGTCGGCAAGGATGCAGCCGCCGTGGGGAATGCGCTCCAGCGCGAACATCACCGCTTCGATCTGGTGCGGATTCGGGTCTACCCGGCCGCGCCGCTGGGCAGCGACGTAGCGGCGCTTTTCGCCGGCCCGGCGTAGGCGGACCAGCTCTTCGGCGTAGTAGCGGCGGTGGATCGGGTGCAAGGGCGTTCCTCGAGGAGGAAGCGGAGTGTACATTGGATGCGCTGGGCGGGCTGGGCCAGCAGTCGCCCGGCACGGTGCGGCTATGCTGGGCCGTTCGCTTCGCCCTCGTCGATCTCATCAAGCGTGGTACGACATCGCCTACGCTCCGTTCGGCTCGAGGAACACTCTTTTCGACGGAACGCCGGACGTCCACCAGAGACGCCTCAAAATCACCGCCGCCGTGCCACTGAGGGATGCGGTCACGGAATCCCCCCTACTTGGAAAGGAATGGCGCCGCATTTCGACCATCAAGAGGGAGACGTGGGGCTCATGGTGATCCGCCGAGTGGCGCTGGCTCGCCATTGCGCACCTGTCGAAGTCGTCGCATGGAGCTTCAGATCTAGAACGCCGGACGAGACGGTCTTCCTGCCCGGCAACACGAGCCGGGGCCGGGGAGCTTGTGCGTTTCCGGGATGGTGCTGCCGAAGACTGCGTCATTGCAGTCGGTGCGTGCAACGGTGCTGCCGGTCCGGGACTACCTGGCTCGGCTGCGGGCGAAAAGCGTACCGGCGATCCGTTCCCAGTACGACGTTTTTACATGACGCAGAACAGGCTTGTCTACACAAAGGAGGCGTGCGGCGAGGACGACCTGGCCCGGTTCATGCTCCACCTGTATCCGGCCGACGCTACCAACCTGGCCGAGCCGTTCAAGGAGCGCGGGTTTGAAACCGGGACTTCGGTTTCCCGCAAGTACGGGGTGCAGGCCGACGGGGTCTGCCTAGTCCATGTCCCCCTGCCAGGCTACCCCATCATGCGGATCGCACCGGCCAGTACACTTGGGAGGAAGGCAGCGGTTTCAACAACTTGTGGAAGGAGGAAGTGCCCACGGACCGGTCCTTCGACGAAGTGGGCGCGGGTTGACCTGCTGGCGACGCTTCCAGGGCTGCGGGTCCGCCATCTGGAAGCCTGTTCTGCACGCATTGGTTACGGGCGGCTATACTGTCGTTCGCCTTGTGGAGAAACCTTGCTTGTCATCGCGTGAATACGCCGTACCAGCTTGACTCAATGTCAATGTCTGTGCCGTTCAAGGAAGCCAAAGTAGCTTGGGCTGCGCTGATCGCCGGCGGGCGTCGCATCGCCGCCGGTGCGGCCGGCCGATCGCTGCCGTGGCGAAACAGGCTGTTTGCGCTCTTCCTCGTCGGCATCCTGGCCTACGGGCTCGTTTTCGCCTGGTATCTGCTGAGCCGCCTCGACCTGCTCAACCTCGTCCGCGACGTCAACCTGGACGATGCCTTCTACTACCTTCAGATCGCCAAGAACATGGCCGCCGGGCAGTTTTCCACCTTCGACGGCGGCATCACCCAGACCAACGGCTACCATCCCCTCTGGCTGCTGCTGATCACGCCCTTCTACTGGTTCGTGGATGCGGAAACGGCGCTGTTCGCCATCAAGGGTTTCGAGATCCTTCTCATTGCCGGGGCCGTCCTGCTGATTGTCGTCGCCGCCCGGCTCGCCGGCCAGCCCTGGCTGCTGCTGTTCGCCCTGCCGCCGTTGCTCTACGGCAACATCATCCTGTTCAGCGGGCTGGAAGCGGCGGCCGCGCTGTTCATGCTGGGGCTGCTCTTCCTGGCGCTGGGGCTGTACGCCCGGCAGCCGGTGCGCTGGCAATGGCTGCTGGCCGCCGTGGCCTTCGCCCTGCCCTGGGCGCGTCTGGAGTACGTCGCCATATCCTTGACCGCCACCGCCGCGTTGGGCGCATTGACAGCTAGGAGGCGGGAACCGACAGACGCCGCTAGCACCGGGGGGATGGCTTGGCGCGACCGGCTCACCTTGACCGCGACGGCGCCTTTCCTGGCTGCGGTGGCCGGCGTCCTGGTCTACTTCGCCTACAACTGGCTGGCGTTCGGCGGCCTTGTGCCGGTGAGCGCCGCTGTCAAGGCCGCTTGGTCTCAGAACATGTGGAGTTCCGGAGCAGGCTACAGCCTGTTGCGGAACTTCCAGAAGATGTTGCAAATTTCCGTATTCGGCTACGAACTTCGAGTGGCGCTGGAAGCCTGCGTCTATGCACCGCTGGTCTGGTGGCTGGCCCGCGGCGCCGAGCGTCGGCGGGACTGGCTGCTGCTGGCCTTCCTAGTGGGCGTGTTCAGCTTGGGCGTCGGCCACGTCGCCAAGTTCGTCCAGACCGTGTTGACGGTACATCCTCGCCTCGGCCACGCTTCCTGGCAGTACGTTCCGGCCTATCTGCTGGCGGCGCTGATCATTCCAGTTCGGTGTTGCGTCGCCATGTACCTGATTCGGCGGTACATTGGCTCCCGGTGGGGCCGAACGGCCCGCTTGCTGAGCTTGAGCGTGGTCGTTGGCGGAGTGGCAGCCCTGCTGGTCAAGGCGGACTTCGCCGAACCGTTCCGGTTCGTCGACCGCAGCAGCAATTCCGATGCCAGACGATTTGCGCCGGCCATCTACATGGGTGCGCAGGTTGCCAACCGCATCTTGCCCGAGAACAGTGTCATCGGGTCTTGGGACACCGGCGTCACCGGCTACTTCAGCCGCTTCCCGGTGGTCAACCTGGACGGTCTGGCCAACTCCTACGACTACTTTCGGGCGACGAACGGGTTGGCCTTGACTGCTCGAGGGGCGACAGGGACGAGGAACAGCCTTTTCGGCAGCTCAGGCGAACTTGCTCCCTATGTTCGGCAAACGGGAATCACCCACTATGTCAACCCCGCTCGCGCTCGTGGCGCCCCATTCAACATTGAGAACACCCTTTTCGACGGACCACCGGATCCCAATCAGAGACGGCTCGCAATCACCGCCACCACACCGCTGAAGGAGGCAGCCGACACCCGCGTCTGGGAAGGGTTGGCGCCGCACTTCGACAAGCGCGAGGGAAAAGTGGGGCTGCTGGTCATCCATCGGCTGGCCTTGGCACTGGCCCGCAATTGCAGGCCTGAGGAAGTGATCGTATGGAGCTGGCGCACTCCGGGCGCGAAAACGGTCTTCCTACCCGGGAACACGAGCCGCGGGCCGGGGGCATTGTGCGTGTCCGAGATGGTGCTGCCGAAAGCTGCGGCGGTGGAATCGGTGCGGGCGATGGCGATGCCAGCCCGGGACTACCTGGCCCAGCTGCGGGGGAAGAGCTTGCCGGCGATCCGATCCCAGTATGACGTGTACGTGACGGACAACAGACTTGTCTACACGAAGGAGTCGTGTACGGAGGCGGCCCAAGCGCGTTTCATGCTCCACCTGTATCCGGCCGACGCTGCCAACCTGAAGGAGCTGTTCAAGGAGCGCGGGTTCGAGAACCGGGACTTCCGTTTCCGGCAGTACGGGGTGCTGGCCGATGGGGTCTGCCTGCTCAACGTCCCTCTGCCGGGCTATGCCGTCACTCGGATTCGCACCGGCCAGTACAAGCTGGCCGGGAGCGGTTTCAACAACCTATGGGTGGAGGAAACTCAAACGGAGCTGTCCCTAGACGAACTGCTGGCGCGGGTCGACCTGCACAACCTGCACATGGCGGCACTGCCGATCCGGGACTACTTGGCGATGCTGAAGGCGGACCGGACGCCGATCATCCGCTCCAACTTTGATGTGTACATGGTTGCCAATCGTCTGATCTACGTAAAGGAACAGTGCCGGCCCGAAGCCGTGGCGGCGAACTTCCTCCTGCATGTCTACCCGATCAACCCGGAGGTCTTGCCCGAGATGTTCAAGATTTTCGAGAATCGAGACTTCGAGTTCCGGAAATACGGGGTGCGGGCCGATGGAGCGTGCTTGGCCAATGTCCCGCTGCCGCCGTACGACATCGAGCGTATTCGCACCGGGCAGTACATGGTGGTGGATGGCGGTTTCCGCAATCTGTGGGCGGAGTACTGGTCTCTGTCCAGATTCTGACGGTTGGTTTCGGCCAGGTTGCCACGCTCGCAAGCTGGCGACGTGGCGGGGCGGGTCGACTTTTGCCATACTCAGCGGCTGCGAACTTCGCGCATGGAAGCAGATGCATGGACATTGAAGGTGGCGTTGCCATCGTTACCGGGTCTTCGTCCGGCGTCGGCGCGGCATGCGCCCGGCAACTCGCGGAACGTGGCTGCCATGTGGCGATCAACTATTCCCGCAACGAAGACGGCGCGCGGCAAACCGAAGCCGCCTGCGAGGAGTTCGGCGTCGAGACGGTGGTGGTTCAGGCCGACGTTGCCGACGACGCCTCGTGCCGTTCGCTGGCTGGGGCGGCACTCGAGAAGTGGGGCCGGATCGACGCGCTGGTGAACAATGCCGGCACCACCAAGTTCAATCCGCACCATCAACTCGATGGCTTGAGCAAGCAGGACTTCCTGGACATCTACGCCGTCAACACGGTGGGCGCCTATCAGATGACCCGGGCGGTAGCGGCGGCCATGCGGCGGGGCGGCAGAGGCAGCGTCGTCAACGTTGCTTCCATCGCCGCGGTGACCGGCGTCGGCAGTTCCGTCGCCTACGCGGCGTCGAAGGGTGCGATGGTGACGCTTACGCTGTCCCTGGCGCGCGTGCTGGGGCCGGAGATCCGAGTCAACGCCGTGTGCCCCGGCTTCATTCAGGGCGGCTGGCTGGAACAGGGGCTGGGCAGGGAACGCTACGAAGCCGCCAAGGCAGCTCTGGAAGCCAGTACGCCGTTGAGGTTGACGACGACGCCGGACACCGTTGCCGAAGCCATCCTCTACTTCGTGGCTGGTGCGGACGTGATCACCGGCGAAACGCTGCTGCTCGACGGCGGCAACCACCTCAACACGGCGCCACTTGGACGGCGCTAGGAGACGCGCCTCCGACTTGCGGGGCCGGGCGGAGCAACTCCGCCGGAGACGCCTAGCGAACCGGTTCGGCGTGGGCGTAGCCCTCGAAATAGCGTCCTGAAAGCGTGCGTTGGTTCTCGTAGATGGAACCTTGATGGGGCGCCGCTGGCAGCGGCATGCGTACCGGCACGTCCTCCAGGCGCGGCTGCAGCGTGGGCTTGCCGTGGACGATGCGGCCGTCGAAGTCGTCTAGCTTGGCCAGATGTTCGATGCCGGCCAAGGGCCAGGCGTCGGCGGCGGCGTACTCGTAGAACAGCACGCGACGCTGGCGGTTGGACGTGTTCAGCGCCGATCCGTGTACCAGCCTTGCATGGTGGATGGTGACGGCACCCGCGGCGGCGTGCAGCTCGCGAGCCGCTGAAACGTCCAGCCCGGCCTTCTCGACGTCGATGGCGCCGCAAAACGCGCCTCGGCTGTGGTGGTCGTAGACCGGGCCCAGATGCGAGCCGGGCAGCACCAGCAGCGGCCCGTTGTCGGCCTCCATGTCGTCGAGCAGGATGCCGACGGCCAGCACGTTCTGATTGGTGTGTGGATAGAACGCCCAGTCCTGGTGCCACTCGACGGGTGCGCCATAGCTGGCCGACTTCATGTTGACCTTGCCGCCGGCGCGCAGTCGAATGTCCGCGCCGATCAGCGGCTCGAGGGCGGCCATGATGCCCGCGTGCGCGGCCAGTTCGCGGTAGAACGAATGCGCCAGGTGCGGCCGCTTGATGCGGCGCACGCGCGGCGCATCCGGCGTGTGCGTTGGTTCCAGATCGAGAACGTCGGTGTGATCCTCGACGCCCTTGGCGTCCGACACGATTCGTTCCGTGACGGCACGCAGTTTCGCCAGCGTCCGCCGTTCAAGCAGAGCATCGACAACGACGTAGCCATCGTCCTGGTATTGCGCAATCTGGGCTTCGCTGAGCATGGGTCACCGCCTTTTGAGCCAACGCGTATTGTCGCACTTGGGCAGGAGGGCGCAACGTTCAGCTCGGAGATGCGGGAGATGTTGGGCGGTTTGGACGGTGTCTGGAACTGAAACTGCGTCCAGCGGCAATTGCTGCTATGGTTGCGGCTTCGAGTTGCCTGCCTGCGCCCGTAGCTCAGTTGGACAGAGCGTTGGCCTCCGGAGCCAAAGGTCGTGCGTTCGAGTCGCACCGGGCGTGCCAGGCGGCAGCCTTGGCCCAGCTTCTCGAGTGGCATTGACCTCGCGGATGAGCCGAGTTGCCAAGCCACGGAGTTGGCGACGCAAACTCGAACGCCCCGCAGGTGCGCCTAGCCCAGTGCGCCTGCAGTGCGCAGCTGCTCGATCTCGCCAGCGTCTAGGCGCAGCGTGTCGCGCAGCACTTCCTCGTTGTGCTGGCCGAGGCAAGGTGCTGGCGAGCGCAGCCTCGCCGGCGTTCGAGAGAAGATCGTCGCCGGGCCGTCGTAGGGCGTTTTGCCCATCGCCGGGTGGTCGAGGGTGCAGAAGAACCCGCGCACAGCCAGTTGCTGGTCCAGATAGAGATCGCTGGGGCGCATCACCACGTAGGCGGGCACACCGGCATGGCGGAGCTCGCTGGCCGTGTCGAAGGCGTCTCGTTGGCGGCACCAGTCGCGCAGAGGCTGGCCGCGAAGCACCGCCTCCAAAGCCTGTTGCTGCTCGTCGGTCTCTGCCGCCACGGCAACGTAGCGTTCGGTGCCCGCGCTTTGGAAGATCCCGTGCGTAGCCAGCCGAGAGGATGCGAGCCCCAGGCGGGTGGCGATCTTGCCGCTTGCCGCGTAGTCGAGAATCAGCGGTTCCAGAAAGCGAATGCCGCACTCCACCTGGGCGAGGTCGATGTGCTGGCCGAGGCCGGTGCGACGGCGGTGCAGGAGTGCGCTGGCCAGCGCCGCAATGCCGAAGCGCGGCGCGATGAAGTCCGTGTACGCGCCCCACGGCCCGCTCGGCGGACGATCCGGCCAGCCCACCAGGTCGAACAGCCCGGCAATGGCCGCGCCTTGGCTGCCGAAGCCGGAGTAGCTGCGCTCGGGCCCGGTTTGGCCGCGCATCGACGTGGACAGCATCACCAGGTCTTCGCGCTTGGCGGAGAGGGTGGGCCAGTCCAAGCCGAAGCGCGCCATCGTGCCTGGCGAGAAACTTTCCAGCACCACGTCGGCCCAGTCCGCCATGCGCCGTGCCAGCACTCGGCCTTCGGCGTTCTTCAGATCGATGGTCATGCCCTTCTTCGAGGTGTTGAAATTGGCCATGAACTGGGCGCGGTCGGGTCCCGGTTCGCCGTCCTTGAAGGGCGGTATCGTGCGCAGCAGGTCGAGCCGGTGCGGCGCTTCGATGCGAACCACGGTGGCGCCGTGGTCGGCCAGCGCCTTGCCGATCATCGGGCCGACGCCCACCCAGCTGAAATCCGCCACTTTCACGTCCGCGAACGGCGCAGCTGGCGCCGGCGTCTCGCGCTTCGCCACTGGCCGTGGCGGTCGGGGTGGTGGCGCATCCACTCGGCGCACCGCGCGCTCGGAAGACAGCGGCGTTCTGGAAAGACGGGCGAACGGACCGGCGTAGACGTGGCCGTTCTGCCGAATCCAGAAGTTCCTCGCATCGAGGTGCGGGTCCCGCAGCAGATCGGCAACGGTGTGGATGGCCGCCAGCGTGAGGCCGTGTTCTGCCGCGTACGACTGGATTTGCCGTTTCGTCTTCTGCGCCAGAAGGTCGGCCACCAGATCGGCGGCGGCCTGTGCTGCGGCGGCGTCGATGCGTTCAGTGCGCAGGTCCGCCAGCCAGTGGCGCAAGTCCAGGCCGCGCACCGCTTCGGGAACGTCCATGTCGCTCTGCTCCGCCCAGCGCACGAGCGCGTCGAAAGTGCGCTCGCCGAGGTGCGGCATCTGCAAGCGCACCTGGGCGAGGCCGTCCTTGCAGGGCACGATGCCCGGCAGCCGCAGCCGCCCGCCGGCAACGCCGCGTGGCCGGCCGCGAAACTCGCTGGTGGCTGGCGGATTGCTGCCGGTGTTGGGCGGATAGCCGGTGGCGTTCATCAGCGTCCAGACGATGCAGGCCTGGGCCGAGACGTCGAGATGCTGGCCGAGCCCGGAACGCTCCCTCTCGCAGAGGGCGATCACCGCGTCGGCGGCGGCCTGGACGCCGGCGTGAAAGGCTGCTTGCGGCATGACGCCCATCGGCGTCGGCGGTCGATCGCCATCGCCCTGCAGTCCGACAAGCCCGCCGGCGGCCTCGACGGTCACTTCCGCCGCCGGCGCCGTCGCCAACGGGCCGTCAATGCCGAAAGGCGTTATCGAAACGTGGACCAAGTGCGGAAAACGGCTGCCGTAGTCGGCTGAACGGCCGGACTCGAGCAGAACGTCGGCGTCCTGCAGGCAGCTGGACAGATCGCCGCTGGTGACCAGCGTCTTGCCGGCGCGAACGCATGCCCAGTAGGGGTCTTCCTCGTCGACCGGCCTAGCGCTGAACTTGAACACCTCGGCGCCGAGTTCCGCCAGCGTGCGCCCCGCCAGCTCGCCCCAGCGGCCGGTGGCGTCGACGACGCGGATGCCGTGCAGCGGCGCAGCGCTCGCGGTCGTCATGGCAGGCGCGGCTTGTCGCCGATGATGCCTTGTCGTTCCAGCTCGGCGATCTCCGATTCGTCCAGCCCCAGCAGTTTCGTCAACACCTCGCGGTTGTGCTGGCCAAGGGTGGGCGCTGGCGAGTCGATGTCGAAGGGCGCGTCGCCAACGCGGTAGGGCGCCGCCGGATGCGGCAGTTCGCCAACGTGAGGACGTTCCATCAGCTTCCAGAAGCCGCGTTCGGCGAGGTGCGGATCGACGGCAAGTTCCAAACTGCTGGCGGTGTGGCCCGCCGGTACGCCGACGGCTTGCAGCTGCGCCGTCAGCAGCTCCGCCACGTGTTCCGACGTGAACGCCGCTACCGCAGCATCCAGCTCGTCCACCCGGGCGAGCCGATCCGCCGCGTCGCCGAACCCGCGCAGACCGGCGAAGGCGGCAAGCGCCTGCCACTGGACTTCGTTCAGCACTTGAATGGCGATCCACTCGTCGTCGCCAGCGCAGGGATAGACGCCGTGGGGCGCATGGCGCTCGGAGCGGTTGCCCAGCCGCCGAGGTGCGCAACCGCAGGCGGACTGCGCCAGAATGCCCTGAATGCCCAAGGGAAACAGGCACTGGGACTGGGAAAGGTCCAAGTGCTGCCCTTGGCCGGTGCGCCGCTGATGGCGCAAGGCGGTGAGCAGCGCCGCGGCGCCGTTCAGGCCGCCCACGGAGTCGCCGAGCGCCACGTGCATCATGGTCGGCGGGTCGTCGGGGCGTCCGGACAGATGCGGCAGGCCGGATGCCTGTTCCACCGTCGAACCGTAGGCGCGATAGTCCCGCCAAGGCCCGTCGGTGCCGAACGCCGGCATCGAAATCATCACCAGCGACGGATTCTCTGCCGCCAGCACGTCATAGCTCAAGCCCAGCTTCGGCAGCACTTGCGCGGAGTAGTTCTCCACCACGACGTCCGACACCGCTACCAGCCGCTTCAGCAGGCGGCTGCCTTGGGGCGTGGACAGATCCAGGGTGATGCCGCGCTTGTTGCGGTTGACCATGTTGAAGGCGGGATTCTTCTCCGCGCCGTCTTCGTCGATCCACGCCTGGGTCGCCTCCCAGCCGCGCCACCAGTCGAAGCGCACGCAGCCCTCGACCTTGACCACGTCGGCGCCCATGTCGGCAAGATGCCGTGCCGCCAAGGGCCCGGCCCAGCCCATGGACAGATCCACCACGCGCACGCCGGCAAGTAGCGACGGCCGGCTCATCTCAAGCTCCCGTCGGCGGCAAGCAGCTCGGCGTTGGCGCTGCCCAGCGGCGTCGCCCGGCTGTCGCTCTTGGCTGGAGTCCGAAACAGTCGAAACGGCGTCGCTGGCGCTTGGAAGGAGTAGCCGTTGGCGGTTGAAACGGCCGAGAAAGCGTCCCGGGCGACGTACTGATCGGTGCCGAAGAGCTCCGCCATCGTCGGCACCGGCGCCAGCGGGATGCGCAAGTTCTGGCCCCGGCGCACCAGTTCGGCCGCCGAGCGGTGGCGCACGCGCTGCTTGATGATCGGTTCCAGCGTGTCGTAGTCGTACAGCCTGCCAATGGCGGTCTGGTACTGCGGCGTGTCGGCGTGTTCGGCCATGTCCAGCAGTGCGCAGAAGCTCTTCCACTGGCTGGGCGTCAGCGCGGTGACGCCCAGCCAGCCGTCGTTGCAGGGATACACTCCCAAAGGATAGGTGGGCGCGAAGCGGTTGACGCCCAGGCGCTGGCCGCGCCGACCGCTGCGGTAGCCGCCGACGCCTGCCGGTTCGCTGAAGCACAGATTGGCCTCGAAGATGCTGGTGTCCAGGCGCACCGGGCCATGGGCGTTGCCGACTTCCCGGGCGATCAGCTGGCCGACGCAGCCGATGTAGGCCGCCAAGCCGCCGACGATTTCCGCCCCGCAGCCGACCGGCAACAGCGGCGGGCCCTCCGCCGGGCCGACGTTGCGCACCATGCCGGCCAGCGCCCAGCAGATGCCGCCGGCGCCTTGGAAGCCGGCGTAGGGGCCGCTGCGGCCAAACCAGGTGATGGTGGAAACCACCACCTGCGGCGCGACGGCGGCAAAGTCGTCCAGGTCGTAGGCGCCGGCGTCGAGAACCACGTGGGCGTCTTTCGCCAAGGCGCGAAGGCGCTGGGGTTCGGCGCCCGCGTTGAGGGCTACGCTTGCCTTGTTGGTGCTCAAGTAGGCGTGCAGGGCGCTGTTCTCCGGCGGCGTTGCTGCCGCCAGGAAGGGCGGCTCGCGGCGCGTGTCGAAGCCGATGTCCGGCGGTTCGACGTTGACGACCTCCGCTCCGTGATCCGCGAACAGCTTGCCGCAGTAGCCGCTCGCTGTCGTTCCGGCGACGTCGAGCACCTTGATGCCGGCCAGCGCCGGCGCGGGTGGCGTCGTCATGGCCGCGGCTACGCCCGCACTCCGCCGGCCTTGCGTCGGGCCGCCATCCACTCCAACGCGCCTGGCGTCTTCTGCCACTCCCCGCGCATGGCTTGCCGATACAGCCAGGCTTGTTGATCGCCGCCGATGACCATGCCGCGCTCGTCCAACTTCGGCTCGTCGACGTCCTCGGCCAGCAGGTATTCGGCCACCAGGGGCAGGCGGTCGAGTGCTCTGGCGAGCGGCGCTTCGGCCTCGGCCATTCGCCGCAGTCGATACAAGCCGAGGGCGTGGCCGTAGACGACCTCGGCGAACATGTCCTTGGGGTAGCGGCTGGCGACTTCGACGGCTTCGGCATCGTCGGCATCGATCAGCAGCCGGTTGACGAAATCCGTTCGGAAGCCGTGGTTGTCGTTCGGATTGAGGCGCAGGTAGAGGCGCAGCCTGGGCTCATTTCGCCGGTGCCAGTCTTCCCCGTCGATGCCGTGGCTGAGCAGGCGCAACGCCGGTCGGTTGTCCTCGATCACCCAGGGTATCGTTCCTGCGCGTTCCTCTGGCCAGTGCTTGGCCAGCATGGCGTAGCCGCGCTCGACAAGGTCGTCGATGAAGTCCCCCGTTGGATCCACGACATCTTCCACGATGAACAGGAGCCTCGCCAGATCGTCGAGGATGGAGAAGCTGTCCAGCGCCTCCGGGTGTTCCTTCAGCCAGGGCAGCCAGTCGGCGATCCTAGTCAGCGCTTCGTCGTCTTCGCCGGACGTCAGGTCGATGGAAAACGGTTTCTCGACGCCCGTGCGTTCCCGCCAGCTGCGTTCGAGGGCAGTGGCTGCGGCGGCCAGAACAGGACTGCAAGCGCCACGCAGCGCGTCGTCCGCGTCTTCCAAGGGTTGCCACTCGAGATCGGGCAAGGGCCTGTGGCGCATGGCGTGGGTCCAGTCCAGCAGGTCGACCAATGCCTCTTCGAGATCGGCAGGGAGCAAGTTCTGCTCGTCGTCCCCGACCTCGTGCCATGCGCCACGGGGGTCGTCCTTGAAGCGCAGCAGCGTGTCCAGTTCCTGCTCGCTCAACTCCGGGTCGCTGGCCAGCCGCGTCAGCCAGAAGCCGGCGCGTCGCTTGGCGCGCTCGTACTGCCTTTCCTCGGCGAGCATGCTCAGTTCGACCAGGGCCACGAGCGAGCTGGATGGCGTGGCCTTCTCGGCCTTGCGCCACGCGCTCCACGCGCCCTCGCTGTCGTCGCGGCTCAGCAGCTCGGTGGCGAGGCGCAGATTCGCCTTGGCGCGGACGGCCTTGTTGGGACAGTCGGCGAGCCTTGCCGCCAAGGCTTCCCCCTTCGCCGAACTGGCCGGCAACTGCTCGTAGGCCTCGCACAGCCAATGCAGAAAGTCGGCGTGTTCGCTGGTGATCCGCTGACCGTCGGCAAAGCGAGGCTCCAGAAGCTCTACCAGCGGTTTCCAGCGCTGCCGTTCCATCAGCCATCGGCCGACGGACGCCACGCCGAC
Organism: Candidatus Azotimanducaceae bacterium; assembly: GCA_965199875.1. Lineage (GTDB taxonomy): Bacteria > Pseudomonadota > Gammaproteobacteria > Pseudomonadales > Azotimanducaceae > VXYL01. The sequence continues at coordinate 4,171,591 of OZ241346.1, forward strand.
GGTCGGCAGCTGGGCGGCCGCCTGCAACCAGTACTCTTCCGGCTGGCTACGCACGAATGCCGGCCACAAGTCCAGCCGCGGCGGCCCGACCGCGGTTGGGAAGCGGCTGCAGCACGCCTTGAACTTGCGCCCCGAGCCGCATGGACAAGAGTCGTTGCGTTTGGGTTCGGGCAGCGGCTTGGGGCGAAACTTGCGCGCAGGCAGCGGTGCATTGCTCCACAGTCCGCGGGCGATCCAGAAGGCGAGCTTTTCGTTGTCGTCCGGGCTTTCGCCGATGAAAGCGTTCGGGAAAGCCTGCGGCAAGGTCTCCCGCGCCCAGCGGAAGTACGTCTGCGGCGTCTGATGGCGGGGCATTTCGGCCAGCGCGGCGCGCTCCAGTTCGAGGAACCTGCCTAAGGACTGGTCTTTCCGATCCATCATGGTGCGGTCGTCAAGTGGCGGATCGACGCGCCACGGCGTCGCCGGCAGCTGCTGGTGCGTTCAAGCATAGCGGAACGGCATGGTACGCGGGGCTTCGCCAGCCGTGGGAGGCAAGGCCGCCACGGACGCGGCGCGTGCGGGGACTCGAAGCCTGCTCACGCCACGTCGAACCAGTCGATGGGCATGATGCCGTGCTCCACCAGGTATTCGTTCGCCTTGGAGAAGTGGCGGCAGCCGAAGAAGCCGCGATGGGCGGACAGCGGCGACGGATGCGGTGCGGTCAGCACCAGGTGCCTGGAGACATCCACCGCCGCGCCCTTCTTCTGCGCGTAGCTGCCCCAGAGCATGAAGACGACGTGCTGGCATTGGCGATTCACCGCATCGACGACGCGGTCCGTGAACCGCTCCCAGCCCTGCCCTTGGTGCGAACCGGGCCGTCCCGCGGCAACGGTCAGCACGGCGTTCAGCAACAGCACCCCCTGCCTTGCCCAAGGCGCCAGACAGCCCCGGTCCGGCGGCACGACGCCGCCGCTGCGCCCGCACGGCACGTCGTCGTCCGCCATGTCGGTGTTGATCTCCTGAAAGATGTTCACCAGCGATGGCGGCAGCGGCACGCCCGGCTGCACGGAAAAGCACAGGCCGTGGGCCTGGCGCGGGCCGTGGTACGGGTCCTGGCCGATGACAACGACCTTCACCGACTCCAAGGGCGTGGCGTCCAAGGCGGCGAAGATCTCGGCGCCCTTGGGAAAGACGGTGCGCCGCGCCTGCTTCTCGGCGAGCAGAAAGGCGCGCAGCTTCTGCATGTAGCCGGCCTCGAACTCGCCGCCGAGCTCGTGCTTCCACGATTCGTGGAGGCGCACCCGGTCGGCGTTGGCGCTCACGGCTGGCCGGGCGTCGCCGGCAGCGGACGCAGTTGCGGAAACAGCACCACGTCGCGAATGCTGGCGGAGTCGGTGAGCAGCATGACCAGCCGGTCGATGCCGATGCCTTCGCCGGCGGTGGGCGGCATGCCGTGTTCCAGCGCCGTCACGAAGTCCTGATCGAAGTGCATCGCCTCCGGGTCCCCTTGCCGCTTCAGTTCGGCTTGCGCCCGAAACCGCTCGGCCTGTTCGTCGGGATCGTTCAGCTCGCTGAAGCCGTTGGCGACCTCGCGTCCGGCGACGAACAGCTCGAAGCGGTCCGCAAGCAGCGGGTTGTCGGGGCTGCGTCTGGCCAGCGGCGACACTTCCGCGGGATAGCCGGTGATGAACGTGGGCGCCAGCAGGTTCGGTTCCACCCGCGTCTCGAACGCATCGAGCAGCAGCTGCCCCCAGCTGCGGCCCTGCACGGGCATGTTCGCCGCCTTGGCGACGCGCTCGAGCTCCTTGGCCTGCGCGGCCTTGGCTTCGTCGATGCCGAGGGACTCGGCCACCGCGGATGTCATCGTGCGGCGGCGAATCGCGCCGAAGTCGATCTCGCGTCCGTCGAAGGCGATCTTCTCGCGGAGGCCCAGCTCGCCGAGCAGATGGCGAAGGAGTTCCTCGGTGAGATCCATCATGTCGCGGTAGTCGGCGAAGGCCTGGTAGAACTCGATGGTGGTGAACTCCGGATTGTGGCGCGGCGACAGCCCCTCGTTGCGGAAGCACCGGTTGATCTCGTAGACGCGCTCGAAGCCGCCGACCACCAGGCGTTTCAAGTACAGTTCCGGCGCCACGCGCAAGTAGAGGTCGAGGTCCAGCGCGTTGTGATGGGTGACGAACGGCCGCGCCGCCGCCCCGCCTGGGATGGGATGCATCATCGGCGTCTCCACCTCCAGATAGTCCCGGGCATCGAAGAAACCGCGCATGGCGCGTATGACGCGGGAGCGGATGCGGAACACTTCCCGGGCTTGATCGTTGCTGAGCAGATCGACGTAGCGTCGTCGATAGCGCACCTCCTGGTCGCTCAAGCCGCGGTGTTTCTCCGGCGGCGGATGCAATGCCTTGGCCAGCAGTTCGATGCGCTTGGCATGCACGGTGAGCTCGCCCTTGTTGGTTTTCATCAACGTGCCCGAGATGCCAGCGATGTCTCCCAGGTCCCAGGTGTCGAGGAAGTTCCCGTAGGCGTTTTCGCCGAGGTCGTTGCGCCGCAGGTAGCACTGAATGCGGCCACTCTGATCGGCAAGGGTGAGAAAACTGGCCTTGCCCATCACTCGGCGAAGCGCTATGCGGCCGGCGACGGCGGCCGGTATTGCCGCCTCTTCGAGCTGCGCTTTGCTGCGCTGGCCGTAGCTGGCGGCGAGGTCGGCCGCGAACACGTCTCTGCGAAACGCGTTCGGATACGCTTGCCCCTGCTGCCGCAGCCTTTCGAGCTTGCGCCGGCGGTGGGCGGCGATCGATGCCTCCGAACCGTCGATGTCTTTCGCTTCCTCTTGGATGCTCACAGCCCGGCCTTCAAGCTCGCTTCCATGAATTCGCTCAGGTCGCCGTCGAGGACGTTGCCGGGATCGTGCCGCTCCACGTTGGTGCGCAGATCCTTGACCCGGGATTGATCGAGGACGTAGGAGCGAATCTGGCTGCCCCAGCCGATGTCGGCCTTGGAGTCTTCAATCGCCTGCTGCTCCTCGCGACGCCTTTGCAGTTCCAGTTCATGCAGCTTGGCGCGCAGCTGCTTGTAGGCCCGGTCGCGGTTCTGATGCTGCGATCGCTCGCTTTGGCACTGCACCACGACGTTGGTCGGCAGGTGCGTCAGCCGCACTGCGGAGTCGGTGCGGTTGACGTGCTGGCCGCCGGCGCCGCTGGCCCGGTAGGTGTCCGTGCGCACGTCGCCGGGATCGATTTCGATGACGATGCTGTCGTCGATTTCGGCGGACACGAACACCGATGCGAAGGACGTGTGACGGCGATTGCCGGAGTCGAAGGGAGACTTTCTCACCAGTCGATGCACTCCGGTTTCGGTGCGCAGCCAGCCGTAGGCGTAGTCGCCGGCGACCTGCACCGTGGCGCTCTTGACGCCGGCCACCTCGCCCTCGGAGACCTCCACCAGTTCGGTTGCGTAGCCGCTCTTCTCGCCCCAGCGCAAGTACATGCGCAGCAGCATTTCCGCCCAGTCCTGCGCTTCGGTGCCGCCGGAGCCGGCTTGGACTTCCAGATACGCGTTGGCGGCGTCCTGCTCGCCTTGAAACATGCGCCGAAACTCCAACTCGGCCAAGCGGCCGTGGAGTTGCGCGAGTTCGTCGTCGATGTCGTCGAGTGCTCCCGAATCGTCCTCGACCGCGGCCAGCTCCGCCAGTTCGGCCAGATCGTTCAAGTTCCGCTCGACGAGTTGCAGCACGCCCACCGTGGCTTCCAGCGACGCCTGCTCCCGGCCTAGCGCCGATGCGCGGTCGGGCTTGCTCCAGAGATCGGGTTCCGCCAACTCGCGCTCGACTTCGACAAGGCGCTCCTTCTTGGCGGCGAAGTCAAAGATACCCCCGAAGGGCATCGGCCCGACCGCCCAGGGACTTGATGGCTTCTCGGATGGAAGTCAGTTCGGCCATGAGAATATGCGCACGATTCCTCGGACGTCGTTCTACGCGCCTCGGGGTTGAAACAATGGCAATCCAGGCACCTTGACCCGGGCTCGGTACAAGCTGGTCGAAGACGTCAGGAAGAAGGTCTTGAAGTCGTCGTCGCCCCAAGTGAAATTGGCGCAGAAGGCCGGCGTTTCGATGACGCCGAGGCACGCTCCGTCATCCGGGTGGTAGACATGCACGCCGCCTGGCCCGGCGCAGAAGACATGGCCCAGGCTGTCCGTCTTCAGGCCGTCGGGCGCGCCGGCGCCGTCGCCGGTGGACTCGGCGAAGACGTCGCCTCCGGACAGTGCGCCGTCCGCTTCGACGCGGAACTTGCGCACGTGCATTCTTGGCGTGTCGGCAACGTACAGCGACTGCTGATCGGGCGTGAAGGCAAGGCCGTTCGGCATCTGCAAGTCCTGGCTGAGAAGCACCAGCTGGCGGGTGTCGGGGTGCAGCCGGTAGACGCCGCAGAAGCCAAGCTCCGGTTCGCGCTCGACGCCGGTGCGGCCGAAGCGTCCGTAGGTGGGGTCGGTGAACCAGATCGTGCCGTCGTTGCGCACCACGATGTCGTTGGGGCTGTTCAGCTCCTTGCCGTCGTAGTGGCTGGCAAGGACTTCAATGGCGCCATCCGGCTCGGTGCGGGTGACCCGGCTGGTGGCGTGTTCGCAGCTGACGAGGCGCCCTTCGCCGTCGTAGGTGTTGCCGTTGGTCATGTTGCTGGGATCGCGGAACACGGTCAGGCCGTCGGCTTCGCTCCAGCGGAACATGCGATTGGCCGGGATGTCGCTGAACGTGAGGTGCTTCTCGCCAGGGTGCCAGACCGGGCCTTCCGTGAACTGGAAGTCTCCGGCCAGCTGTTCCAAGGACAAGCTGTCGCCGACCACGTCCAGGAAGCGCGGGTCGCGGATTTGGATGCTCACGCTGGTCTCTCCTTTGCGTCTGCTGGCGTTGTTCCTCGCCTCGCCTCGCCTCGCTGGGGCATCGGGAACGGCGTCTCGTCGCGCTGGCGATCGGGCCTTCGGTGCGCGATTCGGCACTCGTGGCCAGTCCTGCGGGCGCATTATAATCCGCAGTCTCGCAAGCCGCATGAGGGCAGGAGGCCGAATATGGCGCAAGGATCGATTTTCCGCATGGACGTGTCGCTGGCCCGCGTTCCCCACTGGCGACGCGCTTGGCGCTTGCTGGCGGCGCTCGTCGCCGTCGGCGCCTTGGCGCTGCCGACAGCCGCCGCGGACGGCCTCTACTGGGGCATCGAACTCGGCGCCTCCCTTGGCGGAGAGGTGGAGTCCACGCGCACCAACATTGGCGTGCCCACGAACTGCGATCAGTGGCTGGGCGCGGCGACGCTGGCCGACGGCACCACGCTGCCGCTGCCCGCCAGCCAGTGCCAGCCGAGACCCTTGCCGGCCAGCGCCAACACCTTCGACCTGAGCCTGGGCCATGCGATTGGCGTCAACGTCGGGCGTCGCTTCGGCGAGTTCCGCTTGGAGGCGGACTACTTCCACCAACGGCGCAGCGGCGAGAGGCTGCCGCTGGTGGTGCCGGGGGATCCGAAGCAGCAGGAGTTCGTCGAGCGCAGCGAGCAGTTCGACGATCTCGGCGGCCACCACCTCTTCGCCAACGTCTTCTACGACTTGAAACGTGGCGCTGAAGAAAGCCGATTCAGCCCGTTCGTGGGCGTCGGCGTCGGCGCCATGCGCTTGCAGGGCGGCTACAAGGCGCTGTCGATTCGCAACTCGGACCGCTCCGTCCTGGCGGCGCTCGGCCGCAATCCGAACGCCGCGGGAACGACGTCCCGCGCCGACGAGGATCTGTCCGACACGCTGTTCGGCTATCAGCTGATCGCCGGCTTCGACACCGCCTTGAAGGGAGGGCGCACCGTTACCGCCAAACTGCGCTGGGGCAAGGCGTTCGCGGACTTCGAGGATGGCGACAATCCGTGGCGGCCCTTGCGCGACCACGACTCCACGGTTGCCGCCGGCGGGGCGCCGATTCGCTACGGCATCCGTGCGGAACGGCCCGGCTTCCTGACGATTTCGGTGGGCATCAAGTTCGCCTTGGACTAGATTGGCGGGGTGCTTGAGGAATCTAACGCGACTTCCGCAACTCGGAGCAGTTCGTAGTTTGCGGCGGTTTGGCCACTGCGGTTGGCGAACGCCTAGCGCTCCGCCAGTCGACCCGTCCGATGGCGCGAGCTTAGCTCCCGTCGTCGCGGTTCGCGCGCATGGCGGACACGCGCGCCAGCAGATCCTCGCCACGGTCGCACTCCACGATCCAGTCGCCCACGCGTTCCATCTGCTCGGCGGCGATGGCGGCGCCGAGCAGGACCGCCAGCCGCTCGGCCGTCTGGGCGCCGAACTTGATCGCGGCATGGCGACGCATCGCGCCAGCCATCGGGCGCGTTCCTGTTGGATGCCCTGCTCCATGCCCCGTTGGATGCCCTGTTGGACGCCCTGCGCCACATTCTCGGCGCGGAACTCCTCGAACCACTTGCCCAGCCGCGCTTGCGACACGGTTGTCATTTCCGTTCCTCCTTTCGACCCTTCCAGCCCTTCCAGCTCGTCCATTGTCGGCAGCGCCGACTCCGCGCCCGCCGGGTCCGTGCCGGCCATGTCCGCCAGCAACGCGGCGGAGTTGCGAAGTCGGGCTAGCGGGGCCTTGCCTGGTCAATCATGAACTTCACCCGTGCTTCGGCGGCGTTGTCGAGGTCCGCCACCGCCGCGGTGACGGCCTGGCCGATCAAGTCCAGCTTGCGCACCTGCTCGAAGCGGGGCAGCGCTTGCGCCAGTTCGTCCTTGGTCAGCAACTCGCCGAAGATGCCGCAGGCGTCCGCCAGGCAGATGAGCACGACGTCCCGGGGATCGGGCACGCCGTCGCCCAGCAGCACGTCGAGAATGCGCAGCTTCGCCTCCTGTCGAGCCTGGCCATCGACGACGGGGTAGCGGCGAGCACGGAACACCCACAGAAACTTGCCGTGCTGGCGCTTGAGGATGCCGCGCTCGACAAGACGTCCCAGAGCGGCGGCGCGAATGGCGGCGGCACGTTCGCCAACCCGCTCCACCCAGTAGCGCGGTTCGCGGGTTCGCGGCTCGGCAACGATGTCGGCCAGCGTCGCGTCCAGCGTGGGGTCGCCGGTGAGTTCCGCACTGACCACGTACAGCTGGCGCAGGTCCGCATCGATGCGGTTCTCCAGCGCCAAGTCCATCAGCACGGCACCAGCCAGCGCGTAGTGTACCGAGCGATCCGACAGGGGGACGAAGCTGCCGCCCTGGTCGTCGAGCAGCAAGAGCATGATCTCCTCGGCGAAGCGAAGCATGGCGATGGTCTCGCTCTTTAGGTTGCAGGGCGGCCGCTCGGTGGCCGCGAGTGAACGTAGCATACATGGGTGCCGTGCCGTTGAGCGCTCCGGTGAAGGGCAGCGCATGCCGCCAGCAACGGCCGCCTTGTATCCTTGCAACACCTCTACGGCAGAAGCAAGGCATGGACGGCAAGACACACAAAGCGGGATTGCGAGGCTGTCGGCGCAAAGATGCCTGCCAGCGCTTGGCGTCGGCGGCACTGGCGCTCTGCGCGTCGGCTTCATTTAGTGCCCAGAACCATGCGGAACCAGTCGACGGCGCCACCGATGCCATCGAGGAAATCGTCGTCCGGGCGCGCGCCGACCTGCTTGGCTTCCGCAAGGCGCACGCCAACAACACCGTGGCAGGCGAAGCGCTGCAGAGCGAGAACCCGATGCTGGACGTGCTCGGCCGCCTCAACCGGCTGCCCGGCGTCAACGTCACCTACGGCGATGCCGTGGGCGGCAACGACTGGTCTACGCGCATCTACGTTCGCGGCATGAGCAATGGCACGGACACCGCGCAGATCGGCTACATGGTGGACGGCTTGCCGAACGGCGACTCGGTGTACGGCGGCGGCCAAAAGCCCGGCTCGTTCGTCGACAACGAAAACGTGGCTGCGGTCCGGGTTGGCCAGAACACGGCGGACATCGCCAGCGCCTCCAACTCCGCGCTCGGCGGCACCATCCGCTACGCGACGCGCGATCCCCACGACCGCCGGCGCGTTCGACTTGACGTCACAGGCGGCGAACACCGCCTCAGCCGCGTGTTCTTCCGCGCCGACACCGGCCCGCTGGCGGCTGGCGTCGCGTCCTACCTCAGCGTCTCCGACTCTTCGCTGCGCTCGTGGATCGGCAAGGGTTCCGGGCGCTTCGACCGCCAGCACATGGATCTGAAGGTGGCGAAGGAGTGGGCCGGCGGCACAACCGCCAAGCTGAAAGCGGCGTGGAACTACCGCAACGAGACCGACTACAACTCCGTCACGCTGGCGGATTTCCGCGCCGACCCGACCAGCGACCGCCTGCTGGACGACTTCGACATCCACTCGGTCGCGTACTGGCGGCCCGGCTGGGGCGGAACGCGCTGGAACAAGACCGCCGCGTTGGAAATCCGCCACCGCAGCCAAGGGGCCGCCGCGAAGTTGACGCTCACTCCGTACATCCACCGGCAGCGCGGCTGGGGCTGGTGGGTGCCGCCGTACCGCATCGCCACCCTGGACGGCCGGATCGAAGGGCCGGAAGGCGCCGCGGAGTTCTACCGCGGCACCTTCCAGCGCAGCGCCAGCGGCGGCTTGCTGCCGGCGCCGAACACGTCCGTGGCGCACCATTCCTGCCTGCGCGACCACTACCCGGGCGCCACGGTGGACTACGCCGTGGTCCCCACCTTCGACTGCGCCAGCGCCGAACGGATTGCATCGCGTCGGCGCTCCGGCTATTGGAACCATCGGCGTGGCGCAACGGCGGAAGCGGAGCGCGTCTTCGGCAGGCACACGCTGACCGCCGGCGTCTGGCTTGAACGGCAGAACCGGGACAACAACCGGCAGTGGTTCGATCTCGACCGGCGCGATCCTGGCACCATCGAACCGGCCTCCTCGGCGCTGCACTGGACGCATTTCAAGCGGCGCTTCGAGAGTGTGAGCCAGCGCGGCTATCTGCAGCACCGCATCGACGTCGGCGCATTGGAACTGACCACGGCGCTGGTCTACCACGCGGTGGAGACGCGCTATGCATCGCGTCTCGACGCGGTGCGGCGCCGGCAATCGCGGCGCGAGTGGCTGCCGAAGCTCGGCGCCGTCTATGCCTGGCGGCGCGATGTCGAACTGTTCGCCAGCTACTCGCGCAACGTGCTGATGCTGGCCGACGACCTGCTGGCCGCCGGTTCGACCCAGCACCTGCGCCCGGAACGCGCGGACAACGTCGACCTCGGCGTGCGTTGGAACGCCGCCCGTGGCGGCCTGGTGATGCAGGTCTTCGCGCAGCGCTTCGACGGTCGGCTCGGCGCCGTCAACCTGGCCGCCATCGGCGGCGACCTCTACCTGCAGGGCGCCATCGAAGTCCTCAACGTCGGCGGCGTGGACAGCCACGGCTTCGAACTGGCGGCGTCCTTCGACGTGGGCGAGACGCTTGCCGCCTACGCCGCCTTCTCGCAACTGGCGGCCGAATACACCGACGATGTCCCAGCGGAAGGGATCGTCGCCGGCAAGCGCCTGGTGAGCGTGCCGAAGCGCCAATGGTTCGGCGAGTTGACCTGGCGCCCGGCCCCAGCGTGGCGCATTTCGGCGAACGTCAAGCACGTCGGCGACCGCGCCGCCGACTTGGCGAACTCCGCCAACGTGCCCGCCTACACCCTGATCGGCCTCAACGCCCAGTACGAACAGCGCCCGCGCCGCACCGTGGAGGCCATGCGCGTCCAGTTCAACGCCAGCAACCTCGCCAACGAGCGCTACCTCTCGGCCGCGGACGGCGACCAAGGCGGCACCTTCTTCCTCGGCCCGGCACGAATGGTCAGTGTGACGTTGCGGTTGGAGTTCTAGCGACCCCTTTGCGCGCTTGGCATCGCCAGCATCCGTGCCAAGTAGTCGTAGCTCCCATCCCGCACCGGAAACAGGATGTGGCGTGCTGCGAAGCGCGCCAAGTCCCAACTGCCGTCGTCGTACTTGGGCTGCAGGTCCTCGAACGGGGTGGCGGAGACGATGTAGGAGTCCAAACGCACATCGAGGGTGCTGGTGTGCGAGCGGGCCATCTCGCGTTCCAACTCGCCAAGGGTCTCGTGCAGCTGGGCCTTGTCGTCGTGGGCGTAGGCGGCGGCGTGGATCATGCCGTGGGGTTCGACGAAGACGATGCGTTGGGTGTTGGCGTCTTTTCAGCCAGAGGATGAAGTCTGGGTAGAAGCCGCGGCGTTCGAAGAAGCCGACGCCTTGGGCGCGGCCTTGGTTGCGGAGCAGGAACAGCTCTTTTTCTGCCAGGGCCCCGTCCTTCTCTTGGCGGCAGTAGTCGCGCCGGTCTTCCACGAAGCGGCGTTCGCTTTCGTTCAGCGCTGGCGGCTTGGATGTGACTTTGGCGCTGCGTTGCACCAGCAGCGGCTGGTAGAGGTGGCGGTCGAAGTGAATGTTCGGCAGTTCGGCGGTTTCGCGTTGGTAGATGCGCTCGCCTTCTTCGATTAGCTGCTTGATGTCCTCGAGCAGTTGCACGTTCCCCCTTGCCGAATCGCCGTCGTTCTGCCCGGTGCGCGGAACGCGCACCACGTAGTCTTGGAAGTTGGCGTCCGTGTCGCGCACCTCGCTGTAGCGCATGCGCTTGCTGGCCCAGCGTTCTTGGCGCAGCCGGTAGAAGCGGTCCATGTACTTCTTGGCGAGCGCGAGCACCGCTTCCGAGAGCGCGGCGACGTCCGCGAGTGTCTTGGGTTCCGCAAGGTTGTCTTCGGCGGCGAGCTCGAGGCACGGCGGATCGGTGGACTCGAAGACGGCGCGGATGTCTTGCGGGGCGAAGGCGAGGTTCGGGTAGCCGCGCTGTTCGCGGTAGGCGAGCAGTTCCAGATGGACGCGGTTCCAATCCACCAGTTGCACGCTGGCGGGCGGAATGCGCCGATTGCGTCCGGCTTGTGCGCCTTCGTCCGCGAATGCGCCGCTTGCGCTTTCGATGGACGGCGCTTGCAGCGACCGATCCAGAAACACCTCGGCGCCGGCGAGGGGGGACAGCGCCGTCGCGACCTCGTCCGCGAAGGCCGCGTTGTCCGGTACCCGCGGCACCAACAAGCCTTGGCGCAGGAACGCCTGGTTCGGGCGTATCGGCAAGGCGAGTTCCACCACGCCTTCGGTGTGCAGGTCTTCGCGTTGCAGATAGTCCTTGAACTGCGCCATGTAGTCGGCGCGGATGGCGAAGATGTTGAGCGTTTCCAAAAGACCGATGTGTTCTGGATGCGCACCGTCCAAGGCGCTGCTGCGTTTCAGACCATGCCGCAGGCCGCGCAAGCGCACGCCGCGCCCGAACAGCTGGATGATCTGCGAACCTTCGCGGCGGCCGACGTTCATCAGCCCCATGCTGGAGACGCGCCAGGAGTTCCAGCCCTCCATGAACTTGCGGGCGCCCACCAGCACGTCGATGGTGGTGTCCGGCGTGTTGATGCTGTCGAAGAGACCGTCCAAGCACCGCTTCCTCCTGCATCAGTATCTCCGGCGCGCGCTCGGCCACCAGTTTGCGGAAGCTGCCCGCGTCGCCGATGGTGACCACGCCGAAGTAATGCATGGCGTTGTTCGCCTTCAGGCCGATCTCGCCGCTCGACCCGCGCACGAAGCCGAGACGCAGCACGTCGTTGATGCCGGCGTGGAAGACGTCCCTGAGAATGTCTCGATACAGCGCTTGCGGCGACAGGCCCGAATCGCGCAGCGAACCGAACCGGCCCTCGAACACGTCCCGCCCGTCCGCGCGTTCCAAGCCGCTCTCGCCGTCTAGTAGGCGGCGAATACCCGCCAGCACGTCGTCACATGCCTCTTGTAGAGCGGCGATCTTGGTCTCCAAAGTCTGCCGGACTCTGCGCCGCGCTTTCGGCGAGAGGAAGTAGATGTGGATGGGCATCTGGGGCGGGTGGTAGGTTCGTAGGATGGAAAGAGTTCGGAGCATCTTCTTGAGGACGTTCTCCGTGTCTGTGCTGTCGCCATAGTTCAGACCCGCCACGTGGAAGGCCACCTCCATCGCGTGGATTTCGCCCTGTTGGTCAATGCCGACAATGTCGATCTCGCCCTGCTTTCGTGGTGGTGACATCAGCCCAAGCGTAAGCGCACACGAGTGCCGCCAAGACCATCGTCTGCTTCACGGGTACGCTGCTCTCCTCGTGTTGCTTGATGTCGCAAGTCTAACCCAACATGGATAGCCAGCACATCCGCTCCCAAGCCGCGGTTCAAACAGCCAATCCGAGCACTTCCGCCGAGGCCATTGCGCCGGCGTCTTCGCGGGTCAGCATTCGCTCGTAGTGATCTCGCAGGTGGCGTGTCATCGACGGCGTTGGCGGCGCAATGCAGCACAGCACGCCGTCCACGTCGGCTTGCTCCAGCACCCCGCGCCGAACGGCTAGGCGCACCAGCCGCTCGGCCCGCTCGCTGTCCACGCTGCGCCCGGCGTCGTCGCCGGCCATGAAGCACGCCAGGGCATCGCGCAGCGGCACGCCTTCCGCCTCTTCGGCCGCTCGCACCAGTGCGCCGAGGGCGATCCGGTGCAGCCGCAGCTCGTCGCCGATGCGTTTCGCGTAGTAGTCGGCCTTGTTGCGTTCTAGACGTTCGACGATCTCGCTCGCAAGGCTCGGCGACGGCGCGGGGTTCTCGCGGTTCCGGCACAGCGCTTGGCAGGTGGCTCGCAACGCCGCGGTGAGATGCTGCGGGAAGTCTCCGGCTCGTTCTTCAAGGTCGTCGAGCAGGTCTCTGCGCCATGCGCGCCAGTCATTGGGGTCCACGCCCGCCGCCAAGAGGTAGCTCAGCCATCCATCGTTGCCAGTCGAAGCGCCGAAGTGGTCGAGGGTCCGTTCCAGAACTTCCCGCCCCTCGCCGCGGGCCAGCGGGCCGATGTCCGTGACGGCATCCGCTGGAATGCGCGAGAGCTTCAAGTCCTCCCGGAGCACGGCTTCGGTGTTCTGCAAGCCGAAGCAGACGACGAGGATGCGGGCGTCGTGCATGCACTCGTTGAGGATGCGCAAGGCCGCCGTGGACCGGGCCGTGGCCGGGCACTCCTGCATTTCGTCGAAGGCCAGCACCACCAGCGCGTCTTTCGGCCACAGGCGTCGGGCATGGGCGGAGACGCATGCGCCCAAGTCGGATTCCGCCGTCAGCCCGTGGCTGGCCTCATGCATCTGGCGCACGGACGGGCGGCGCATCACTTGCAGGGCGGCAGACGCCAGCTCCGCGAAGCGCACGTGTCTATCTGCAACGAACCGCTGCGTGCCCGGCACCGGCGCCAGCGCGCGGGGCAGCGAGTCGGTCAGCTTGTTGACCAGTTCCAAGGGCGGCTGCGCGAGGTTGCTGGGGTCCAGCTTCGCGCACAGCACGCGCCTGCCCGCCACCTCCGTGCCTTGGACGGACGCCATGAACTCGTCGCACAGCGAGCTCTTGCCGGCGCCGGGAACGCCTTGCACGAGGCGCGTCATGCCGCGCGGGTTGTCCGCCGCCACCCGTTCGACGACGAATCGCAGCTCGTCCAGGATGTCTTCGCGCCCCACGAACACCGGCGGCGAAGCGCGCTCCAAGTCGCTTGCGTAGGAGCGCATCCGCTGGAACACGACGTCCGCCGGCGGTTGCTCCTCGCGTACCTGCATGGCCATTCGGCTAGTTGCGGATCTTCAGCACGACCTTGCCGAAGGTTTGATTGCCGGCGATCGCCCGATGCGCTTGCTCCGCCTCGGCGAGGGGCAGCACGCGGTCGATCACCGGCTTGACGGCGCCGCTTTCGAGCAGCGGCCACACCCGCTCGGCCAGGGCGTCCATCACCAGCGCCTTGGCGGCGATGGGGCGGGCGCGCAGGGTGGAGCCGATGACGCGCTGCCGCTTCACCATCAGTGCGCCGAGGGGCAGTTCGGCGCTGGCGCCGCCGAGCAGGCCGATCACCACCAGACGGCCATCGACGGCAAGGCTGGCCAGGTTGTCGGCAAGATAGCTGCCGCCGACCGGATCGAGAATCACGTCCGCCCCGTTGCCGCCGCTCCACTGCCGAACCGCGTCCTTGAAGCTGCCGTCGTGCCGGTTGAAGCCGGCCTCGGCGCCGAGTTCGACGCAGCGTTCCACCTTTTCCGCCGAGCCGGCGGTGACGAAGGCTGGACTGCCGAAGGCCCGGCACATCTGCACCGCCGCCGTGCCGACGCCGCTGGCGCCGGCGTGGACGACGGCGCGTTCGCCTTTGCGCAGACGGGCTTCCATGAACAGATTGAGGTACGCGGTGGCGAACACTTCCGGCAGCGACGCGGCTTCGGCGAAGGACAGCCCGGCGGGAATGCGCAGCACCTGGCCGGCCGGCACGACCACGGTTTCCGCATAGCCGCCGCCGGCCAGCAGAGCGCACACTTGGTCGCCGGCTTCGACCCGGGAGACGCCCGCTCCCACCTCCCGTACCACTCCGGCGCACTCCAAGCCCAGAATCGAACTCGCGCCGGGTGGCGGTGGATAGCCGCCAGCCCGCTGGGCGAGGTCGGCGCGATTGACGGCGCTGGCGTGGTTTTCGATTTGCACCTGTCCGGGGCCGAGTTCGGGGGCTTCGGCATCGCCGAGCGCCAGTTCCCCGTCGGCTACCAGAATCGCCTTCATGCCTTCGTTCCTTGCCTTGCTTCTTGCCTTGGCCGGGTCGCCGCCGCTACCAGGACATGCGCACCTTGACGCCGCGCCCGTGCAGGTAGCGCTTCAAGCCGGAAACCGTGTAGTCGCCGAAATGCACCATGGAGGCGACCAGCGCGGCGTCCGCCTTTCCCTCGCTGAGCACGTCGTACAAATGCGCGGGCTCGCCGGCGCCGCCCGAGGCGACGACCGGAACGCGCACCGCTTCGCTGAGCATTCGCGTCAGCTTCAGCTCGTAGCCGGCGCGGGTGCCGTCGGCGTCGATAGCGTTCACCACCAGCTCGCCAGCACCGAGGCGTTCGCCCTCCAGCGCCCAGGCCAGCGCGTCCTTGCCGGTGGGCGTGCGGCCGCCGTCGACGACGATTTCGTAGCCGCTCGGCAGTCCGGCGTCTGCTGCCGAACGGCGGATGTCCATCGCCAGCACGATGTTCTGGCTGCCGATGGCCTCGGCGCACTCGGCGATCAGCGCCGGGCGGCGCACGGCGGCGGAGTTGACGTTGATCTTCTCGGCGCCGGCCAGGCGCAGATCGGTGGCGTCGTCCACCGAGGCGACGCCGCCGCCCACGGAGAGGGGGATGAAGACCTGCTCGGCCACCGCCTCGACCACGTCCAGGATGATCTTGCGCCGTTCGCTCGATGCCGTGATGTCGTAGAACACCAGCTCGTCGAGGCCGTCCAGATAGTACTCCCTGGCCTTGGCCACCGGATCGCCGATGTTGCGCGTGTCGACGAACTTCACGCTCTTCGCCAAGTGGCCGTCGCGCACGTCCAGGCACGCGATGACGCGCTTGCTAAGCATCGCCGGGTACGCGGCCGTCCCAGCGGCCAAAGCGTTCCAAGAGGCGCAGCCCCACCCGGCCGCTCTTTTCCGGGTGGAACTGAGTGGCCACCAGACTGCCCCGCGCCAGGGCGGAACAGAACGGCCCCTCGTAGACGGATTCCGCCAGAACGTCCTGGCTGTCGTCCGGCACCGGGCGATAGGCATGGACGAAGTAGAACTCGTCGCCGTCCTCGATGCCTTGCAGAACCGGATGCGGCCTCGCCACCCGCACCGCGTTCCAGCCCATGTGCGGCACTTTCAGGGTTGCGTCCGTCAGCGCGAACCGGCGCACCGTTCCGGCGACGATGCCGAGGGTTTCGGTGTCGTTTTCCTCGGAGCGGGAGAGGCAGATCTGCAACCCCAGGCAGATGCCCAGGATCGGCGTGCCGGCGCGAAAGGCGTCCACCAGGGCGGTGCCGATGCCGCTCGCTTGCAGGCTGCGCATGGCGGCGCCAGCCGCTCCGACGCCGGGAAAAACGATGCGCTCGGCGGCACGGATGCGTCTCGCGTCGTTGCAGATTTCGGCGCGAAAGCCAACTTCCGCGCAGGCGCGCTGCACGCTCGCCAGATTGCCGGCGTCGTAGTCGACGATGACGACCATGAATGAACTTGCTCGGCGAACCCGATGTGGAAGAGACGCGCTATTCTACGTTTTCTCGACGATCTTCTCCTGCCGACATGAACGCTTCGAGGGCTCGACCGACGACGACACGGAGCTTTCCGGCCGCCGAGTGGCGTCGCGCCGCGCCGGAAACGTTGGGCTTCAACACGGCGGCGCTCGCTCGAGCCGTCAACTACGCCGAGACGACGGAAATCGACTGGCCCGTGGACGTCGGCGCCATGGTGGCGCGGGCGGATCCGCCGCCGCACGACCGCCCCATCGGCCCAACCAAACCCCGCGGCCCGGCCTCTGGCGTGGTGGTGAAGGACGGCGCGATTGCCGCCGAGTGGGGGACGCCGGAACGGGTGGACATGACCTTCAGCGCCACCAAGAGCTACTTGGCGGCCGGCGTCGGCCTGGCCGTGGACCGCGGCATGATCGGCAGTGTCGACGATCCGGTGGCGGACGCGATAGCGAGCGCTTACTTCGCCAGCGAACGCAACCGTGCCGTGACTTGGCGGCACCTGTTGCAGCAGACCAGCGAGTGGAGCGGGAGCTTGTTCGGCATCCCCGACAGCGTCGATCACCATCGCGCCGTCCACCGCCGCGAGCCGCCGCGGACGGGTGGGGCGCCGAGGAAGGGACATCCGCGTCGTCTGCGCGCGCCGGGCAGTTATTCGGAATACAACGACGTGCGCGTCAACGCCCTGGCGCTGGCGGCGCTGCGCGTCTGGCGGGAACCGCTGCCGGATGTGCTGCGTCGGGAAGTGATGACGCCCATCGGCGCCGGCAGCGACTGGCAGTGGCACGCCTACGACAACGCCGAAGTGGAGGTGGATAGCCGGCGGATGCCATCCGTGCCGGGCGGAGCGCACTGGGGTGGCGGCTTGTGGATCAGCGCCTTGGACCATGCCCGCTACGCGCTGCTGATGCTGGCCGGGGGCAGCTGGGACGGCACGCGGATCCTCTCGGAAGCCTGGGTCGATGCGGCGTTGACGCCCTGCGGCGTCAATCCGTCCTACGGCTTTCTGTGGTGGCTGAACACCGGCCGCAGGTTCTGGCAGCAGGCGTCGCCACAGGCTTTCGCCGCCTTGGGCGCCGGCGGCAATCTGGTCTGCGCGGTGCCGGAGCACGAGCTGATCGTCGTCACCCGCTGGGCCGGAGACGCCGCCGGGGTGGTCAACCGCGTGATCGAGGCGCTGGCCGGAGAAGCGGACTAGGCACCCTTCGTGTGCCTCGCCCGCTGGCCTTGCCCGATCGGTCAGGCGGCGACCATCACGCTGCTGGCCGAACCACGAACAGCAGGTCGCCGGCGTTCACCTGCGCGCCGCTGGCGACGTTGATGCGCACGACGTCAAAGCGTCGGCTCGGATCGTAGAGCGCCTTCTGGCCAGCGGCGTTGAAGTCGGCAAGCCGCACCGGCGTGAAGATCTTGAACGCTTCGAGCTGACACAAGGTGGCGGAGGCGGCGATCCGGTCGCCAACGGAGACGAACGGCGGTTCCGTGGGCGACGGAGTGAGGTAGAAGATGCCGGTGGATGGCGACAGAACCTTCAGTTCGTCGCTGTCCAGGATGGCGATGGCCTCGGCGCCGATGCTGCTGTCGCCGATGTCGGCATCGGCGCCGATTTCGGCGACGAGTTCGGTGCCGTCCAGGCGCGTCAGAAACTCGTCGAGGTAGCCCGTGTCGTAGTCGCCGCGACGGAACACCTCGTCGCGCAGCACGCGCTTCAGCAGCGCGATGTTGGTGGCGATGCCGCGAATCCGCACCCGCTCCAGATAGTTCGCCAGCTGCTCGGCGGCGGCGTCGCGATCTTCGGCGTGGACGATGATCTGCGCCACCATGCTGTCGTAGTACGGCGAGACGAACTTGCCCTCGGCGGCGGCGGCGATGACGTCGATGCCGTCTTCCTGCGGAAACTCGCACTCGCGGATTTCGCCTGGGCTCGGTTGGAAACTCAGGCCCTCGGACGACTGCGTCAGACGTTCGGCGTTGACTCGCGCTTCGATGGCGTAGCCGTTGTCGCGCAGCGCCAGGTCGGCGATGCTGTGGCCGGCGGCGATGCGCAGCTGCTCGGCCACGATGTCGACCCCGCTGACGTGCTCGGTGACTGGATGCTCCACTTGCAGGCGGGTGTTCATCTCCATGAAGTAGACCTCGCCGGCGTCCAGGTCGTAGATGAACTCGACGGTGCCTGCGCCAACGTACTGCACCGCGTCCGCCAGCGTCGCGGCATGCTGGCGAACGGCGTTTTCCAAGTCGGCCGGCAGGGCGGTGGAGTCCGACTCTTCGATGACTTTCTGCTTGTCGCGCTGCACGCTGCAATCGCGCAGCCCCAGCACCTGGGTGTTGCCGTAGCGGTCGCGCAGCACCTGCGCCTCGATGTGGCGCAGCGACTTGACGAAGCGCTCGAGGTAGACGTCGCCGCTGCCGAAGGCGCTTCGCGCTTCGACCGCAACCCGGTGGAAGGATTCGTGGAAGTCGTCCGGCCCTTGCACCACGGCGATGCCCTTTCCGCCGCCGCCGTGGACCGCCTTGACAAGCACCGGATAGCCGATCTCCGCGGCCACCGCGGCGGCGCGGTCGCCGTCGGTGAGAACGCCGTGGCTGCCGGGCACCACCGGCACGCCCTGGGCCAGCGCGGTGGCGATGGCATTGGACTTGTTGCCCATCGTCTCCATGCTGGCCGTGGGCGGGCCGACGAAGTTGATCCCGTGGCTGCGCACCAGTTCGGCGAACTGGGCGTTTTCGGAGAGGAAGCCGATGCCGGGGTGCAGCGAATCCGCCCCTTCCTGCTCGGCGATGCTGACCACCGAACGCGCATTGAGATAGCTCTCGTCCGGCGTGTTGCCGCCGATGCAGATCAGCGCGTCGTTCCCGGTGAGCATGTCCGCGGCCACGGACTCCATGTCCGGGTCGGACTGCACCAGCACCACGGCAACGCCTTGGCGCTTGGCAACGCGAATCAGTTTCACCGCCGTGCAGCCGCGGGCGTGAACCAGCATTTTCTCCACGGGCCGATACAACGTCGCTTCGCTGATGCGCTTCTCGGGGGATTCGGTGAGCGGGCGCTCTTCCTCCAAGGCACCGGCCATCACTCGACCGACGACGTCCTGCACGGTCTCCCGAGGCGTCGGGATCAAGGGATCGATGGTGCGCAGCTCGGCGTCGAGGTCCGGCAGCAGCGGATGCTTCACCAATGCTCTCATGGCGCCTGGCACGGCGCTCAGGTAGTTGGCGAGGTGCGAGTCCGAGGGCAGATAGCTGGACACGACGATCTGTCCGGCGAAGGGGATGCTGGCGCCGGACATGTAGCAGGTGTACACCAGCGGATGCGTCACGAAGCTCGCCTGCGCGCCGCCGGTGCAGTCGCCGAAGCCGAAGACGATCACCGGCAGGTCGAAGTCGCGCACGAAGCGGGTGATGCGATCGTTCACCGCGGCCATCGAGAAGAGCGCCCCGGCGCCTTCCATCGTCTGCATGCCGCCGGAGGAGATGAAGCAGATCACCGGCAGCCGCCGGCGCGCGCAATGCACCAGCAGCTTGCAGAACTTCTCGGCGCTGGCCATGTCGAAGGCGCCGGCCTTGAACGAGGTGTTGGAGATCACCGCGCCGACGGCGAGGCCGCCCTCGCCGTTCTTGAATCTGCCGGTTCCGGCGACCACGCCGCAGGGCGACTGGCCTTTCTGCAAGGCGCTTTCGATGGACTGGCGCAAGCCTGGGAAGCGATGCGGGTCCGAACTGATCAAGTCGCCGTCGTGTTCTTCGAAATCGTCGAAGAAGGCGTCGATGAAGGCGGCCGGACCAAGTTGCGCCGCGCGCTTGTGGCGTTGCAGGACGTCGCGGATCAGCAAGTCTCGATAGGCTTGGATGAGACGGTTCCAGAAGTCCTTGCGGCGGCCGATGTTGCGCGGCGCGATGCGACCCTCGTAGCGTTTCTGATCCCACTCGGCCTGCAAGTAGGAGGACAGCAGCTTCTCGAACAGAAACGTCACGACGACGAACAACGTGTCGGAAACGTGCGCCGAGGCGTTCTTCTTCCACTCTTCCACGTCTCGGTAGAAGCGGCTGGAGCGGGGCGCCTTCGAGGTGCGCTGGTACCAGTCGAAGAACTGCGTGCGATAGCGCGCGGTTGCGGTATCCACGTCTTCGTTCGCCATCTTCTTGGCGGCTTCGGCGAGCGCCGTTTCGAGCAGATTCCTCAACGACTCCTGGGACAGCGCCCGGGTGGATTCCGCCTCCTTGGCGATGGAGTCCAGGTTGGCGACGACGTGGTCGTAGACGCGGTCGAACAGCGCCAGGTTTTCGCACTCCTTGGCGAAGTCCGAACGCAGTTCCTCGTGCAGCACCACGTCGACGACGGTGAGTTCCGAGGCGCTGCGCTCGGCGCCTGCCTCGGCGCGGGCGAGCACGGAACCGAAGCGGTCGTCGATGATCCGGCGGTTGCCGACGATGGCGGAAGACTCGCCGTTGACGAAGGCCTGGGCGGTGGGCGAGAGGACCTCGCGAAGGCGCGCGTCGTCGCAAAGCGGCCCTTCGGTGATGGCCATGTTGAGTTCGGCGGCCAGCTGCTCGCGCAGAAACGCCTCGGCCTTGTCGGCGTTGTCGGCGAACAGCTTCATGCCTTCGTGGCTGAATCGAGTGCGCAGCAAGGGCCCCAGCATCGCATCGTCGCGCAGCGCGTCGATGAGCGCGCGCGGTGCCGCGATCTCGGCGACGCGAATCAGCGAGCGCGTCTCGGCGACGTTCTGCACGAAGGCGCCGAGGGCGCGGAAGTTGCTGGCGGCGTCGATCTTCCAGCGGTTGTAGAGGTAGGTGCCGACGCTGCCGACCAGATGGGCGCGCGCGTCCTCGAAGTTCTTGCGCCGCTCGCCGAGGAAGAACTGCGCGATGCGTCCTCTGGCCTCGTTGACGGTTGCTTTCTTTTCGACGTAGTTCCGCCACGCCCTGGCCAGCGTGTCGTCGTAGGCGATCTTGTCCGGGTCTTGCAGCCAGCGCAGAAACGTCTGCCGGCGCTCCCGGTCGGTGCGCGCCTGCAGTTCGCCGGACGGCAGCTCCTGTTCCGCCAGGCGTCCGTAGGCCCGGGTGGTGGTGGCCTTGATGCGCCGCCGCACGCGCAGATAGCGCAGATAGCGGTAGGCGACGCCGAAGACGTTCAGGTACTCCGTCGGGTTCTTGGTGAGCTTCAGCGCCGCGCTCGCCTGGGTCTGGCGCAGCCGCTCGGAAGGATGCAGATAGCGCTGCAAGCTGCGTCGGTAGTGGTCCAGGATGTAGGGATGGTCGGCGACGAAGCGCTTGGTGCTCTCTTCGACGTGGCCAATGCCGGAGACGATGGCGAGGCGCAAATTGGCGACGTCCTCCCCCGGCACGTAGTCGATCACCGCGTCGATGTTGCCTTGGCGCTTCAGCTCGAAGGGAGACAGGCCCACCTGCTTGGCGCACTGCTGCCAGGACAGATTCAGCCGCCGCGCGATGCTTGCAAGACCCTTGGGCTGGATGGTGCTGAAGACGCCGTCGCGCACCGAGAGAATCAGATTGCTGGCCGCCAGCGGGATGGCGCCGCCGGAGTAGCCGAGGCCGTAGACGATGCCGAGATTGGGCACGTCGGTATTGGACATCTCGGCGATCAGGCGGGAAATGCTGTGCGACTGGTTGTTCTTGTTCGCCGTTTCGTCGCCGGCGGCGCCGGGCGTGTCCATCAGGCTGACGATGGGCAGCGAGCGATTGGAGAACTCCTCGATGCTGGCCGCGGCCAGCAGGTGGTGTTCCGGCATCCACTCGCCGCTGCGCACGGCGCGATTCTGCGCGATGAAGCCCAGCCGGCGCTCGCTGCCGTCGAAGTCCATCGCCACTACCGCGGCGTAGAACGGGCCGTCGGACGTTTCTTTCTCGACCTGGCCGAGGCGGCGGATGGCTTCCGGCGCCGGCAGGCGCTTCGGATCGTTGGCGCCGGTCATCACGGCGTCGATGTAGGAGTCGATGTCCAGATGGTCCAGCGCTTGCGCTCGGCGCAGCACCTCGGCCTCGGCGAGCACCCCGCGCAGCGGCGGGTCGAACTGCCGCTCGGCTTCCGGCACCAGCGAGGAATCCCGCGCCAGTTCTTCGGCGATGAGAAACAATCGATCCGACGAGGCGTCCTGCTCGTCGCCATCCATGGCCGCCGCAGCATCGACGGCGCTGTTCGACATAGCTTGCGTTGCGGAATCCATCGCTCGTAAGCCGCTATAATGCCGAGCCGTACCTTTCCACAAACTCGGCGATAAATCCACTGCAAGGTTCGCCTTCGAGAACAGCCGCGCGCTCGCCGCTGGCGGAGACCGCTGCCAGGAACAAGCCATGTCCCACTCTCTTGCCATTGCCGTGCTCACCGTTTCGGACAGCCGCGGCATGGCCGAAGACACCTCCGGAGAGCTGCTCGCGGCGAGCCTGAAAGAAGCCGGCCACGCCTTGGCGGAACGCCGCATCGTGCGTGACGACATCTACGCCATTCGCGCCGTCGTCAGCGCCTGGATCGCCAGCCCGAACGTGCAAGTGGTGCTGACCACCGGGGGAACCGGCTTCACCGGACGGGACAGCACGCCGGAAGCGCTGCTGCCCCTGTTCGACAAGACCATCGACGGCTTTGGCGAACTGTTCCGCTGGCTGTCGTTCGACGAAATCGGCAGTTCCACCATTCAGTCGAGGGCCGTCGGCGGCTTGGCGAACGGCACGTTGATCTTCGCCATGCCGGGCTCCACCGGCGCTTGCCGCACGGCTTGGGAGAAGATCATCCGCAACCAGCTGGACGCCAGCTTCAAGCCGTGCAACTTCGTCGAACTGCTGCCGCGATTCCAAGAACGCGCCGAACCGCCGCGCTCCGTCAACGCCGTGAACGAGTTGGAAAGGGCATGACCCGCGCCCACCTTCCGGGCGCTCGACGCGGCTAGCGTCGCGCGGCAGACGGCAGGAGCGAGCAGGTGGGCGAACCACTCCCGGTGATCGTGGGATTCGGCGGCGTCAATCCGGCCGGCCGCGTCTCCTTCCACCACGCCTATCGGCGCACGGTGATCGATGCCATCGACCAGGCGTCCGCCGACGACACCTACGCCAGCCTCGCCGCGCTGATGAACGTCGAGGGCGATTCAAGCGACGACGAGGTGCGCCGGCACATCCGCGACCACACGTTGATTCGCCGCATCGACTGCTTCGATCCGGAACGGGTGTACTGCCAGCGGAGCGCGCGCTTAGGCGGTGCCGGGGCGCCGCTCGCCTTCGCGCTGCGCGGCAAGGACGTTCCCGCGGTCACTCCCGAAGGCTGGCAGCTTCGCGGCTTGGAAGACGGCAGCGTCGAAGTGGTGGCGGAAAGCGCCAGCGTCCTGCTGCCGGACCGCCGCGTCTCCAAGGTCTCCTCCGCCGGCCAGGCGCCTTCGGGCTTCGAGCCGGGCAAGCTCTATCCTTCCCGCAGCCATCCCCGGGGTCTGCAACTGGCCATCTTTGCGGCTTCCGACGCGGTGCAGTCGGTGGGCGTTCCCTGGGAGGACTTCAAGCAGCATGCGGCGCCGGATCAGTTCGCCTGCTACTCCGGCAGCGCCATGGGACAGCTCGACGTCCACGGCGCTGGCGGCATGATGCAGGCGCCCTTGCTGGGCAAGCGCCCAACCTCCAAGCAGGCGGCGCTCAGCCTGTGCGAAATGCCGGCCGACTTCGTCAATGCCTACGTCATCGGCGGCATGGGCGGCACCGGCGGCGCCATCGGCGCCTGCGCCACGTTCCTCTACAACCTGCGCCTGGCGGTGGACGACATTCGCGCCGGGCGCTGCCGCGTTGCCGTGGTGGGCGGCGCGGAAGCTCCGATCGTGCCGGAGGTCGTGGAGGCGTACCGGACGATGGGCGCCTTGGCGGAAGACGAAGAGCTCATGGCCCTCGACGGCACGAGCACGGTGGACAACCGCCGCGCCTGCCGGCCGTTCGGCCGCAACTGCGGCTTCACGCTTGCCGAAGCCGCCGTCTACGTGGTGCTGACGGACGACGCGCTGGCGGTGCAGCTGGGCTGCGACATCCACGGCGCCGTCGCTGGCGTGTTCGTCAACGCCGACGGCTTCAAGCAGTCCATCCCCGGGCCCGGCGTGGGCAACTACCTGACGATGGCGAAGGCGCTGGCGCTGGGGCGGGCGATACTCGGCGAACAGGCCGTGCGGCAGCGTTCCTTCGTTCACGCCCACGGCACCGGCACGCCGCAGAATCGAGTGACCGAGAGCCGCATCCTGAACGAGATGGCAAGGACGTTCGGCATCGAAAGCTGGCCGGTGGCGGCGGTGAAGGCGTACTTGGGGCACACCTTGGCGCCGGCGTCCGGCGATCAGACGGCGTTTGCGCTGGGAACGTGGAAGGACGGCTGGATACCCGGCATTGCGACCATCGACGAGCCCGCCGAGGACGTTCAGCACGATCGCCTGGCCATTCGCCCGCAGCACGCGGAGGTGGACCCCGCGGCGCTGGACATGGCGCTGGTCAACTCGAAGGGATTCGGCGGCAACAACGCGACCGGCGTGCTGCTGGCGCCCCACGTCGCCCGCCGGCTGGCCCTCGAACGCCAGGGCCGCGCCGCCGCCAAGCGTTACGCCGCGTTGAACGAGCAGGTGTCGGAGCGGGCGCGCGACTACGACGCCCGGGCGAGCAGCGGCGCCGCGGAGACGATCTACCGGTACGGCGAGGATGTCCTGAACGGCGAGGATCTGCACTTCTCGGCACAGCAAGTGCGGACGCCGGCGTATCGGAAGGCGATCGACTTGCGCGTTCGCAATCCGTTTGCCGGCAGCGTTGAAATCGACCGTTGATCCAAGCCCGCTCCAGGCCGCTCTCCGTTGGCGTTGGCGGCGAGGCGTGCAAGGAACGTGACACGCCGACGGCGTGCCACGTCCCCTGCTGCCGCTCTAGGCGGCGCCGATCGTGGCGAACGCAGGCATTCCGACGAGCGAGCCGACGGCATGGCCGACGGCTGCTCCGACTTCGCTTGTCTTCGCCCGGTGGGCTCTGCGCCGTTCTTCTGGAACCGCCGATGCCGTCCACGCACCGAGTACGCGCCCCAGCTGAACCTCTGGCGTGGTTCCGTAGCTGTTGGACGAGGCGGATGCGGTCAGGCAAAGGCCAGCGGCGACGGTTGCCGTGGCCAGCGCGATTTTGGTTTTCATGGGTTGTCTCCTTGTGGTTGGCTTGGGGATAGGCTTGTGCCTCGCAAGCTAAGCGCCTTTGCTGCCAGCTGCCCGGCTACAGGGCGCCTACGAAGGCCCCCAACGCGGGCGTGCGGGGCAGGGCGAGGGTGCCGACGACCGCGCCAATGAAGGTGGACGCTGCCACGATCAGGACTCGCTCCTTCGCCTTCATCCCTTTGGTCTTCGACACGCCTATGTGAAAGCCGATCTGCGCGACCGGCTCCGAAGAGGCGGCAAACGATGCCGAGGTTGGCACGGACAAGCCGACGACGGCAGCGAGGGCGGCGAGCGCGATTTTCGTTTTCATGGAAGTTCTCCTTGTGTTCTTGAATGTTGAGTTCGAGTGCCAAGAGGCAGTGCAATCCTAGGTGCTCCGCCAGGCCGTTCGTAGCGACATGCGCCCGGCCGAATGTGCGAAATTTTCGGATATTGATCGGATTTCGGGCACCGCGACGAAAAACGCGCCCACTCGTCGGCCTTTTCCGACGCAGGAAGGCGCGGACCGAGCGGAGCCCGGGGCGTCTAGTGAACCACCGACTTCAAGCGCCGCGCGCGGTTGGCGCGGTCGAGCAGCTTGTCTCGCATCGTCTCGTCGGGTGCGCGCGCCGCGGCGTTCTCCAGTTCCGTCACCGCCATCTCGTAGGCGTCCAGGCCCAGCCAGGCGTCGGCGCGTTCCACATAGAGGCCGTAGGCGTCGGGCGCGATCATCAGCTCGAAGTCGGAGAGCTCCAGCGAGCGGGAGAAGTCGCCCTTGTCGTGTACCACCAGGCGCACGTTGTTCAGCATGCGCAGCACGATGTCCCGGGGTTCGGCGATGTCGAACGCGCCCTTCTGGTCGACGTTGTTCTCCCGCAGCCACGCTTGGCACGCTTCCACCGTGGTTGGCTTGACGTGGTACGGGTCCACCAGCTGGTCACCGATGGTCACCAGGAAGTGGCGTGGAAAGTTGACGCCCGAAGCTGGCAAGTCGAGCTGCCGGGCAACGCCCATGAACACGACGCCGAGCGAGACCGGAATGCCGGCTCTGGTGCGCAGCACGTGGTCGAGAACGCTGTTCTCGATGCTGTAGTAGCTGTCCTCGGCACCGTGGAAGCCGTGCTCCGCCATCGTCCTCACCAGGTCGTGCGGTTCGACGTCGCGCTTGGCGGGCATGTCGTCGGCAATGCGCCGGATCTGCTCGCGCACCCACTCGGCGTTGGATGTCGGATCGAGGATCGCCGCGACGATCAGCGCGCCTTCCACCGGGTCGGTCGCCCCGGCGTCCAGGAAGCGGCGCAGCGCCGCGGTCGATTCGGCGTTCATGGCGCACCCTCGGCGTGGTCGCGGATCGGCGAGAAGCGGAGGTCCGGCGCCCGCTCTTCGGCGAGCCTCAGGTTGGCCCGGGTCGGCGCCAGGTAGGCGAGGCAGCCGCTGCCGTCCTCGGCCAGCCGCTCGGCGTTCTTGCGCTTGAAGCGGTCGAGCGCCGCCGCGGGGCCGCTCACCCAGCGCACCGTGGCGGTGTCCACGGCCTCGAACACGCAGTCGGCGCGGTACTCGTCGTTCAGCCGATACGCCACCATCTCGAATTGCAGGCTGCCCACCGCGCCGAGCACGATGTCGTTGCCGAGCAGCGGAAAGAACACCTGCGTCGCGCCTTCCTCGCAAAGCTGGCGGAGGCCCCGGTCCAGCTGCTTCGAGCGCAGAGGGTCCTTGGCTCGAACGCGGCGAAACAGCTCCGGCGCGAAGTTCGGGATGCCGCGAAAGTGCAGGTCTTCGCCCTCGCTGAAGGTGTCGGCGATGCGGATGGCGCCGTGGTTCGGCAGGCCGATGATGTCGCCGGCCACCGCTTCGTCGGCCTGCTGGCGGTCGCCGGCGAGGAACGTCACGGCGTCGGAAACCTTCAAGTCGCGCCCGGTGCGCACCTGGCGCAGGCGCTTGCCGGGGCGGAAGCGGCCGGAGCAGACGCGCAGAAAGGCCATGCGATCCCGATGGCGCGGATTCATGTTGGCTTGAATCTTGAACACGAAGCCCGAGAAGCGGTCTTCCACCGGCGCGACGCTGCGGCTGACGGCGTCCCGGCCGCCGGGCGCCGGGGCGTGCTGCACCAGATGGTCGAGGCACTCGCGGACGCCGAAGTTGCCAAGCGCGGTGCCGAAGAAGACCGGCGAGCGGGAACCGTCCAGGTAGGCGCCGCGGTCGAAGGCGTGGCTGGCGCCGCGCAGCAGGTCGATTTCGTCGACGACGTCGGCGTATTCGTCGTCCAGCCAGCGCTTGGCGGCTTCGCTGGCGAGCCCGTCTATCGACGCGAAGCGGCGGACGCGGTCGCCCTTGCCGGGCTCGTAGAGCCAGATCCGGTCCTCCGCCAGGTGGTAGATGCCGCGAAACAGGCGTCCTCGGCCGATGGGCCAGGTGACCGGCGCGCATTCGATCTGCAGCACGTCTTCGATCTCGTCCAGGAGGTCGATGGGCTCGCGGATGTCGCGGTCGAGCTTGTTGACGAACGTGGTGATCGGCGTGTCGCGCAGCCGACACACCTCCAGCAGGCGGATGGTGCGCGCCTCCACGCCCTTGGCGCCGTCGATCACCATCAGCGCCGAATCCACCGCGGTCAGCGTGCGGTAGGTGTCTTCGGAGAAGTCCTCGTGGCCGGGCGTATCGAGCAGGTTGACCTTGCGCCCGGCGTAGCCGAACTGCATCACCGACGTGGTGACCGAGATGCCTCGTTCGCGCTCCAGCGCCATCCAGTCCGAAGCCGCGTGGCGGTTGGACTTGCGCGCCTTGACGGTGCCGGCCAGGGCGATGGCGTTGCCGTGCAGCAGCAGCTTTTCGGTGACCGTCGTCTTGCCGGCGTCCGGGTGCGAGATGATGGCGAAGGTGCGGCGGCGGGCGACTTCCTCAGCAAGCCCGGCGCTCGCCGCAGCGCACGTCAAGTCCGCGGCGAGAGACGCGCTAGCGGCCATGGGCGACGGTCGACGCCGGAAGTCGATTTGGGGCGCTCGGACGATTCGTCGCCGGCGGCGCGTCTCAAGCGGCGCGCGGCAGCGCGATGCCGTACTGCCGCAAGGTGTCCATCACCGTCGGCTTGCCGATGCGCAGCCGGTCGTCGTTCAGCAGGTAGGTGAACACGAAGCCGAGGCCGAGGATGAAGATGCCGATGAGGAAGCAGTAGATCACCGCGCGGTCCGGATACTGGTCCTTCAGATGGCCGACGTACAGCGGCCCGAAGATGCCGGCGGCCGCCCATGCCGTGAGCACGGCGCCGTAGATGATGGACATGCGCTTCGCGCCGAACACGTCGAGCACGAAGGACGGCATGGTGGCGAAGCCGCCGCCGAAGCAGAGCAGCACGTAGCAGACCAGGGCGGAGAAGACCCACGGATCGCGTTCGGTCATCAGGAAGCCGAACACCAGCATCTGGCTGGCGAGCAGAATGCGGAACACGCGCACGCGCCCGATGCGGTCCGAGAGCAGCCCCCAGAGCAAGCGCCCAACGCCGTTGCACAGCGAGCTGATGGCGATCAGCGTGGCACCGTATTCCGCCAGCGCCTCCGGCTCGATGGAGGGATCCGCAAGGCCCCAGACGTCCTGCAGCAGCGGCGACTGGAAGCTGATCACCGAGATGCCGGCGGAGATGTTGAAGAAGAAGACCATCCACATCACCACGAACTCGCGGCTTTGCAGGTAGGTGTTCAAGGGCGCGTCCGGTTCCGCCGGGCCGCTGCTGGCGGTTGTGGCGTAGTCCAAGGGCGGGTCGTGCAGCAGCAGGCTGGACGGAATCAGAATGGCGGCGAAGACGAGGCCCAGCAAAAGGAACACGGTGGACAGATCGCTTTGCGCCTGCCACACCAGCACCGGCGCGAGCACCTTGCTGAGCAGGAATGCGCCCACGCCGAAGCCCATCACCACCACGCCGGTGGCGAGCCCTTTGCGATCCGGGAACCATTTGGCGACCGTCGCCACCGGCGTGACGTAGCCGAGGCCGATGCCGGCGCCGCCGATGACGCCGTAGCCGAGATAGAAGAGCCACAGCCAATCCAAGTGCAACGCCAGGCTGGCGATGAAGTAGCCGCCGGCGAACATCACGCTGCCGATCAGCGCCAGACGGCGCGGCCCCAGCTTCGGCAATGCCGCCCCGGCCCAGGCTGCGGAGGTGCCCAAGGAGAAGATGGTGATGCTGAACGCCCATGCCGTCTCGGTGAACGTCCAGCCCGCTTGCCGAACCAGCAGGGTCTGGAAGAAGCTCCACGCGTAGACCGTGCCGAAGCAGATCTGCAGCGCCGTACACAGCGCTGCGGTAACGACTCGGGGGACCTTTGGCGTCATGGGTCTGATGCATCCTCTCCTGCGGCCGCCGCCGGTGCTGCTGCGGCGGCTTCGCCGCCGCTGCCGGGTTCTCTCGGGCGGGCGAAGAACTGGAAGAGACGCGCCAGATCGCCGGCTTCGTCCTTGCGTTCGAGCAGGCCTTCGCCGTCGGTCGGCGCGACCGTGGTGGACTCCGCGAGCGTTGCGGCGTACGCCAGCACCTGGCCGATGGGCTTGGCGGCCAGGTGGACGAACCAAATGGCGCCGCCGACGCCGAGGATGAATGCCGCGCCGATGAGCCACACCTGCTGGCCGATGGCGGCGGAGATCTTCAACGCGATGAGGTTGAGGTCCATGCCGACGTGAACGGTGCCTGCTTCCCCGGCCAGAATCGGGCTGCCGACCTCCACGCAGGTGCCGTAGCCATAGCTCGTCAGGTCGCGGTTCACCGTCTCGGTGCTCTGCGGGTCGCTGGCGCGGATTTCCGGCGGAATGCCGGGCACGAAGGTGTGCGCGATGTACTCGCCCTTTTCGTTGTTGATGTAGATGTACTTGATGCCTTGGATGCCGAGGAACTGATCGATGAGCGACTGCAGCGTCGCCAGGTCGCGGTTCAGCAGGATGTCCACGCTGGAATCGGCGATGGTCTTGGCGATGTTGCGGCTGTTGCTGACGTACTCCTCCGAGAGATGGTCCTCAACGGTGTCCACCGCGAGCCAGGACGTGGAAAAGCCGATCACGCCCAGCATCGCGATGATGCCGAACAGCGTCTTCTGGAAGAGCCTCTTGATCTTCACGTCGCGACCTTCTCCTTGCTTGCCCTGCTTGCGCGCCTTGCTGTGCTCGGCGCCGACCTACGCCCGATCCAAAGAGAACCGCTCCTGCCAATCGTCCAGCGTCACGAACCTGCCGTCGTCCACCATGGTGTAGTAGACGCGCTGCAGACCCTGCCGCTGGTCGGGTCGGAACGACACCAGTTCGCCGATGCCGAGGTCGACGTCGCGCACCGTGAACACGGCCTGCTCCAGCCCTTCGCGGGACGGCCGGTCGCCGAGCCGTTGCAGCACCTCCGCCATCAGCTTGGCGTCGAGGAACCCCTCGAGGCTGACGAAGCTGTGCTTGAAGGGCGTGTACTCCTCGGTGACGAGATCCGCCGGCGGTTCGGGATCGTATTGCTGCATCAGTTCGCGGTATTCGCGGACCCCGGGAATGGACGTGTCCTCGTAGCTCGGCACCACTTGCGAGTTCACCAGCAGGTCCGTGTAGCGGGCGGCGTCCTCGGGCGTGCGGCCTTCCGTCAGCAGCTTCAGCATGTTCTCGCTGCCGACGAAGGACAGGTTGGCGATGGGCACGCGCAAGTCGTTGTCCACCGCATCTCTGGCAAACGCGGCGCAGGCCGCGTAGGCGCCGATGCAGATGACCGCTTGCGGCTCGGCCTCCTTGAGGATCTCGACCTGGCGGCGCATGACGCTGGTGAACTTCGAGCCGCGCTTGTAGGTGGCCTCGCCGACGATCTCCAAGTCGTGGCGCCCTAGGGCGGCGCGCACGCCGGCCCAGCCGCTGCGTCCATAGGCGTCCGCTTGGTAGAACACGGCGATGCGCCGACGCCCGATGTCGACGAAGTTGTCCACCAGGCCGCCGGTCTCCTGGGCGTAGGAAGCGCGCAGATTGAAGGCGAAGTCGCCGTAGGGCGGCTGGCGCTGGGGTTGCGCCCCGGTGAAGGGAAAGAAGAGGTACATGCTGCGATCCTGGAACTTCTTCAGCAGCGGCAGCACGCGGGTGACGGTGGGCGTGCCGACGTAGCCGAACAGCAGAAAGACCTGATCCCTCAGCATCAGCTCGGTGGTGTTCTTGACGCAGGGGTCCGGCTGGTAGCCATCGTCGTAGATGTTGAGGGAGATGCGCCGCCCGCGCACTCCGCCTTGCCCGTTGACGTGCTCGAAATAGGCCGTCGCGCCGCGGTAGAGCTCGATGCCGAGGCCTCGGGACGGCCCGGAAAACGCCGCCGACACGCCGAGGGTGAACTCCGACTCGGTGACTCCGGCACCAACCTCCGCAGCCGAAGCCCGCAGCCAAGGAGCAGCCGCGCCCCCGGCCAAGGCGCCGCCAACAAGCGCTCGTCTCGTTACCATGTGCCTGTTCGATCCCCCATCCCGTGTCGTTGCACTTTAGCGCAAGCCCTTGCGTTCGTGTAGCGCTTGCGCGTCAGGCACTAAACCGGCACAGCAACGCCCACGAACCACGCTTCCATCGTCGGCTGCCTCTTGCCGTTTTGCGAGTGTCGGCGCGGCCGTCGCGCCTAGTGTGCCACATAGCGCGGCGCCTTTGGTGGCCGTTTTCGCGTTGTTCTGGTCGGCGCCATCGACAGTCGCTCTGCCGTTGCCGCGCGGCCCGTTCTCCTCGTTTGCGGTTTCACGATGCCCGAAGCAGCCGCCAGAGGGCCTGCTTCGACGCCGCATCCGGCGCTTGCGGCGGCAGGTAGAGGTGGCCGTCGAGCAGCGCCGCCTGCTTCGGCGCCTCGTGGCCAAGCAGTTCGGCGACGCGCGGGCCAGCGACGATGGCGCGTTTGCCGTCCTTGGTCTGGTGGCCGAAGAACGCTCGAAAGGCGCGTTCTGCGCCGTCGGCGGCGGCGCCGGGCGGCGGCCAGTCGAAGGCGATGTCCTGGCGCTGCGCTGGCGCAAAGCCGTTCATGGCGTGCGCTAGGTCGAGCAGCAGGCGGCGCCGCGGCCAGCTGTCTTCGGCGATGGCCACGAACACCCGCCCGTAGTGGAAGCAGCGCAGGCGGAAGGGTTGGCTGGCCGGCGCGTTCGCTTCGGCGGACGCCGGCGCTTCCCTCTTCGGCGGGCCTGCCGGGCGCGGGGCCGCCGCTTGGGAAACGTCCTTGGCGGCTGGCGTTCGCGGGCGGCGCCGGCTTCGCGGCGCTGGCGGGTTGGCCGGAACGGCCGCGGCGCGTCTGCGGCGACGGGTCCAGACGTCGATGCCCAAGCGTCGACAGTAGGCGTGGCGGGAAAGCGTCATGGCTTGCGAGTGTACAACAGGCCGCCGTCGCGCTAAGTTGCCGGCGAACACCGAAGCCAAGGGATGCTTGCGGGGACATGCAATACCTCACCGACGACGTGCGCATCACCGGCATGGCCGAAGTGCAGGCGCCGGCCGATCTCATCAAGGAACTGCCCATCTCGCCGCAGCAGTCCGGCCTCGTCTTCAACGTTCGCCGGCAGGCCAGCGCCATCATCAAGGGCGGCGACCGGCGGCTGCTGGCCATCGTCGGGCCGTGCTCCATTCACGACGCCGACGCCGCGAGGGACTACGCCGCCCGCCTCAAAGGCGTGGCCGACGAGCTGGCCGAGGAACTGCTGATCGTGATGCGCGTCTACTTCGAGAAGCCGC
This sequence comes from Candidatus Azotimanducaceae bacterium, assembly GCA_965199875.1. Taxonomy (GTDB): domain Bacteria; phylum Pseudomonadota; class Gammaproteobacteria; order Pseudomonadales; family Azotimanducaceae; genus VXYL01. Next base: position 4,204,456 of record OZ241346.1, read on the forward strand.
GCACCACCATCGGCTGGAAGGGTCTCATCAACGACCCGAACCTCGACGACTCCTTCGACATCAACCTGGGCTTGCGCACGGCGCGCTCCCTGCTGCGCGACATCGTGGACCTGGGGCTGGGCACCGCCACGGAGTATCTGGACCCCATCACGCCGCAGTACGTTGGCGACCTGGTGTGCTGGGCAGCCATCGGCGCCCGCACCACGGAAAGCCAGATCCACCGTCAGCTGGCCTCAGGCCTGTCCTGCCCCACCGGCTTCAAGAACAGCACCAACGGCGACATCCAAGTGGCGGCCGACGCCGTGAAGTCGGCGCTGCATCCGCACATCTTTCTGTCGGTGACCAAGGCCGGCCACTCGGCGATCTTCTCCACCGCCGGCAACGACGACTGCCACGTCATCCTCCGCGGCGGCGGCGGCAAGACCAACTTCGACAACCCGTCGGTGCACTACGCCAGCCGCATTCTGGAACAGGGCGGCTTGCACGGCCGGCTGATGGTGGATGCCAGCCACGCCAACAGCCAGAAGGACCACACCCGCCAGCTCCAGGTATGCAGCGACATCGCCAGCCAGATCGAAACCGGCGAAGACAAGCTCATGGGCGTGATGGTCGAGAGCAATCTGGTGGCCGGCCGGCAGAACCTCGGCGGCGAACTGGTGTACGGCCAAAGCGTCACCGACGCATGCATCGGCTGGGACGAGACGGCCTCCTGCCTGCGCCAACTGGCCGCCGCGGTGGCCAAGCGCCAGCAACGGTAGCGGCGCGAACGCACCGCCGGCACTCGAGCTTTGCAGCCCGCCAGACAGCCTTGCTGAACGCAAGGCCGGGCGGCATGGCAGCCACCCGGCCGTACTACGTCCCTTACGCGGCAGCGGCGCCTGGGTTGCGCAGCACCCGTCCCGGGCGTTCGCCGGTGAGCTCGTCGTCGCGCAGCACGACGCTGCCGTTGCACACCGTCGCCTTGTAGCCGACGGCGCGCTGGATGAAGCGCGGCGCGCCGAAGGGGAAGTCGTGGACGATCTCCGGCATCCGTTCTTCCAGGCGGGAGATGTCGAAGACGTTCACGTCCGCCCGCTTGCCGACGGCCAGGGTGCCGCGGTCCGCGAGCCCCAGCACGTTGGCCGGCACGGCGCTGATGCGACGCACCGCCTCCGCCAGGGAGTAGACGCCGCTGTCGCGGTGCCAGTGCGAGAGGATGAACGTCGACCAGCCGGAGTCGATCATCTGGCTGACGTGCGCGCCGGCGTCGCCGAGGCCCGGCATGGCCCAGTCCGTGCGGATGAGTTCTTCGAGCGCGGCCAGGTCGACGTTGAAGCCGCGCAGGTGGAACAGCGCCTTGCCGTCGGTCTCGTCGCTGATGCGCAGCCACGTTTCCACCGGATGAACGCCGGCCGCCTGGGCCTGGTGGTAGAGGCTTTCGTCCAGATTCTGGGTGTAGCGCGGCCGCGCCTGGTCGCCCATGTAGAACCAGCGCTTCATGCCTTCGGCGAGCTGATCGCCCTGGGCCTTCACTTCGCGGATCAAGCGCTCGCGGGTATAGGGATTGCGGATGGAGGCGAGCCGCGTCGGGAAGTCCAGGGAGCGTAGCTGGTTCCACGCCGGGGTGCGGAAGAGGTTGTTGGTGGACAGGCCGCCAACGCCGCCGCCGCTGCGCGGCACGGTCACCGAGGTGACGTTCAGGCCCTCTTCGCGCATGGCGCTGACGCGCTCGTTCAAGCGCTCGTGGCCGAGTTCGACGGCGGAGCTGAACAGGGCGCCGCGGGCGCTGCGCGCTTCGTCGCGGATCAAGTCGAGCTCGTCGTCGAACTCGCGGAAGTCGGACACGGTCTGCATGATGCCGCCGTGCTTGCCGACCTCCTTGGCCACGGCGCGCAGTTCGTCGCGATGCGCGAAGGTGCCGGGGATGGAGCGGCCGTCCGGCAGCCGGTGGCCGGGCAGCCGATTGGTGGAAAAGCCCAGCGCGCCTTCTTGCACGGACGCTCCGGCGAGCTCCGCGATCTGGCGCACTTCGTCGTCGCTGGCGGGTTCTTCCACGGCGCGTTCGCCCATGACGTAGAAGCGCACGGCGCAGTGCCCCACGAGGCCAGCGATGTTGATGGACGGCCCCAGCGCTTCGAGGGCGTCCAGATAGCCGCCGTAGGACTCCCAGTTCCACGGCAGGCCGTGCAGGATGGCGTTCTTCGGGATGTCCTCGACGGTCTCCATCATGCCGGCGAGAAACTCGCGGTCCGACGCCTTGCAGGGCGCGAAGGTGACGCCGCAGTTGCCGAGCAGCGCCGTGGTGACGCCGTGCCAGGAGACCGAAGTCACCTGCGGATCCCAGCCGATCTGCGCGTCGAGGTGCGTATGCAGATCGACGAAGCCGGGCGAGACGCTCAAGCCCTCGGCGTCGATCTCCTCTTTGCCCTTGCCGTCCACTTTGCCGACTTCGGCGATGGTGTCGCCGTCGATGGCCACGTCGGCGACGAAGGGTTCCGTGCCGCTGCCGTCCACCACGCTGCCGCCGCGAATCACCAGATCATGCTTCATGGATCTCTCCTCGTTCGTTGTGCAGGGGAGCATAGGGCAAACCGGGCGCCGAGGGCTATAGCGCGTACTGTTCGCACGGTCCGCCGCTGGACGACTGCAGCTTGTTCAAGCTGGACGTCGTTGCTTCGCCAGAGCCAGCGTCAAGGAAGGAACGGCTTCGATTCCCGTCGCCCCTGCGAGCGCCTTTGCCGCACCCCGATACAGGCGCTTCGGCCACCTGCGACGCTGTGCGCCGCGGCAGCGCGTCTCGTACCAAAGGTCGACCCTGTCCTTGATTCGCAAGCGGTTGGGCCTCAGCACGACAGGGACGTGCTCTTGGTCTGCGTCTTGCAGGAGACCGACGATCTCGCCAACCGAACCGCCCCGAACTCCCATGCGCAGCAGTTCCGGCCAACTCGCGTCGGCGGGCACCTGCTTGGAGAATCGCAGCATCCGCAGCACCATATTGGCCGGGAGGTAGTTGACGAGCGGCAAGCGCGTGGTGTGGAACTCCCATGGAAACCACCTCCACGGCGTCTGATTGACGTACATCACGCCTTCCGGTTGCAGATGCGACCACAGCAGGCTCATGACCGTGGCGCGCTCGCCACCGCTCCCGCCTCTGCCGGGCAAGAGGTGCTCGAAAACTCCGCTCAGCACGATCGCGTTGAAGAGACCAAGTCCGCCCGGCAGGCTGTCGCTGTCCGGCGACACGGCGAAACGCACGTTCGCAAACGGGGTGCCCGTCTTGCCTAGGCGGTCTTCCCAGAACTCCGACCGGGATCGGGCGATTTCCACGAACTGCCGCACGAAGTCCACGGCCACGATCGTCGAGTTCGGAAAGAGACGGCCGAGAATCATGGTCGAACTGCCCAGGCCGCAGCCGAAGTCCAGGATGCGTGCGTTCTTGAAGTCCTCGGGCGCCGAGTACGCCAGCATCCCCAGCTCCAGCTCCGGCTGCACGTAGGTAGGCGATTCGTCGCGCTTGATCTCGTCCAGAAACCACGCCGGACCCTTCGCCTTCAGGAGCTCGGTGATCAACGCAACGGGGTAGGCCGTGGTCCACTCGTCGTCGTTGAGCGCCGGCGCGGACGCCACCGCCTCCACCCGCACGCGGTTCGTGCCATCGCCGGTTGCTTCGATGCGAACCCGCGCGATGCCGCAGTCGATCTCGACCTGGCTCGAGGACCGCGTTGCGACGTGACCATGCTTCACGGGTCTGTCCTCGTTCCCTTGGCCTGCGAGCATAGGGCAAAGCCGGCGCGGACGGCTACACGACGCGGCCGTTTCGGGCCGCTGCAACGTTCGGCGGAGCGTTCGCTTGTCTCCGATCGGAGCAGTCGGCGGCCAACGTGGCCGATCAGGCCAGCGCGGCGGCAAGAATGCGCTTGATCTGCTCGACAATCGCCCGTTCCACGGCCTCGTCGTAGCCGCGCACCGTCGGCGTGTGCAAGTGGCCGAGCGGGAACCGGGCGCCCAGCCGCCGTTGCAGCAGCAGGCTGCGGTAGGCGACTTCGTTGGAGAGAAAGCCGCCGCCGGAACCTTGCACGGCGGTGTCGTCGGACAGTTCGGCAAGCGACTGGGCGGCGACGGCGCCGCGTTCCAGCGTGCGTACCTCGCGGTTGTCGCGCACTTCCCAGCGCCCCGGCACTCGCTGCATCGAACTTGCCGGCAGCGAGAACTCCAGAAACTCCGGGCCGTCGTCCAGGTTCGCCGGCGGCGTTGGCGTGGCGTCGCTGCCGCCGCCCTGCTGGCCGCCGTTGTCCAGCGCCGTCGCGGATCGCCGCCGGCCGGGGAAGCGCTCCAGGTCGAAGCGGTTTCGCCCCATGCTGACGGTCAGAACCAACCGCGGCGAGCGACGAAAGAACGGCGTCAGCGCTTGTTCGACGCAGCCGCGGTCGAAGTCCGCGTAGCGCACCGGGAACACCGCCGAGCGCACCAGGCAGCCGGCGACGGTCGTTCCGTCCAACGCCAGCGCCGCCAGCCCTGACGGATTGCTCTGGGCGATGTCGCGCTGCAAGTGGAACGGGTCGAAGCCGGTCACCAGCGCCGTGGGGGCGTGTTCGGCCGGGGCGACAGCGAATCCGCGCGCGTCGCGCTCGGCCGGTGCCACGCTCTTGGCGTCGCGCAGTCGCCGCAGCAGCTTCAGCCGCGCCCAGTACAGCGGGCGGTCGTCGAAGCAGCGGTCCTGCTGCACGTCGTCGCGCGCCCGCTGCCATAGACGCCGTGCCGCATCCGGCGCGTCCAGAACGTCGTCGTAGCGCGTCGCCAGGGCTGGAATCTCGGCCAGCGCGGCGTCGAGACGCGCACGCTCCACGCTCGTCGGCGCGCTCACTGGAAACTGACCTCGAACATGCTTGGCCAGAGCTTGCCGGTGAGGTAGAAGCGGCCGCTGGTCGGATCGAAGGCGATGCCGTTCAGCACGTCGGCCTGCCGCGCCGCCGCTTCGGGCAGCAGGCCGGCAGCGTCGATGATCTGCTCCACTGCGCCGCTGGCCGCATCGATGCGCACGATGATGTCCTGCCCGAAGACGTTGGCGTAGACCGCATCGCCTACGCACTCCAGCTCGTTCAGCCGAGCGACCGGGCGGCCTTCGTGGACGACCTCCACGGTGCCGGCGACGGCGAAGGAGGCGCTGTCGCGAAAGGCGAGGGTGCTGCTGCCGTCGCTCATGACGAAGCGCTGCCCGTCGTGGCAAAGACCCCATCCCTCGCCCCGGTAGTCGAGACTGGCCGAACGCGCGAACGTGTCCACGTCGAAGACGAAGGCGCGCTTTCCCTGCCAGGTGAGCATGACCAGACGGTTGCCGACACGCGCCAGTCCTTCGCCGAAGAAGAACACCGGAATCGCCGCGCGCTGCTCGATGTCTCCGGTTGCCGGGTCCAAGCGGCGCAGTTCCGACTTGCCGCGTCGCCCGGTGCTTTCGTACAGCTTGCCCCGCCACCACAGGAGCCCTTGGGTAAAGGCGTCCGGGTCGTGGGGAAGCACGCGATGCACGGTCACCGTCAAAGACTCGGCGGCGAGCACGGGATGCGCCGTGGCCAGCAGCGAAGCGACCAGAAGCAGCGTCCGTCGGATGCACCGGATGCAGCCACCGGACGCCGACCGGCTCACGGCTGGCGTCGTCCCTGGGCCTGTTCCAGCATCAACACGTCCTGGACGTCCTTGGGCCTGGCAGTGGCGCGCTTGTTGCGCAGCAAGTCGCGATAGGAGAGAACCGGCACCGAGCAGTCGCCGACGGTGGCGACGATGCGCCTTTCCCAGGCCGACGCGAAGTCCGCGCCGTCGATGGACGTCAGCACGTCGATGCGCCGCGGCGGCTGGCCGAGCTGCACGACGTTGCCCACGGTGGCGAAATCCTCGACCGCGACGCCGAGCGCCTCGACGGGTGCGCCGAAGGTCGCCAGCGCCTGCCACACCCGCTCGGCGTTCGCGGCGTCCGCCTGCACCCAGACGTCCAGATCGCCGGTTGCGCGGGGCACCCCGTGCGCCGCCACGGCGTGGGCGCCAACCAGCAGAAAGCGAATGTTCGCGTCGCCGAACGCGCCCAGCAAGTCGAGGAAGTCGTCGTTCACTCCTCGCCCCCGTCGTTGCCCAAGGGCGTCTCGCGGATGATCCGTACCGGCATTTCCCGGCGCGAGTAGGCGGGCATCGGCCGTCCCGCGCTCGCCCAGGCGTCGCAGGTCATCGGCCACACCATCATCATGCGTTCTCCGACCGTGCAGGCGGAGTAGTCGTCCACGGGTTCTTCGCCCAGGCGAAACTTGCGCACCGGCCAGCTGGCCCGCGCGGTGCGCCTCTCCTCGCTTTCCTCAACGGAGGACGGATGGCCTCGCGGCGCATTCTTCGTCATCGAAATCAACCGCGAATGCGAACGAACTTCTGCAAGGAGTGGCAGTCGAGCGGTACCAGACCGCGATTGCCGCCGCCGCTGACGATCACTTCGGAGACGTAGAGATCGCCCCTCGAGTCCGCCCAGATGCCGTGCGGCGCGAAGAAGCTGCCGGGCTGCACCGGGTCTTCGCCGCCGAAGGTCTGCACGACCTTGCCGTCCAGGTCCAGCAGCGTCACCCGAGCGTGGGGCATGTGCGGCAGAATCTCCACGTCCGGGCTGCGACCGGCGATCTCGCCCAGCTCCGCCACGTAGAGGATGTCGTCGCGGTCGATGTACAGGTCGTCCGGACGGCTGACGTGCGTCCACTCCTTCACGTACTCGCCGTTCGGCTTGAACACCTGGATGCGCGAGTTCTCCCGATCCGCCACGTACACCGTGTCGTCCCGATCCAGGGCGATGGCGTGGGGCAGCCGAAACTCGCCCGGCCCGCGCCCGGGTTCGCCCCAGGAGAAGCGATGCTCGCCGTCGGCGGAGAACTTGTGAACCCGGGCGTTGCCGTAGCCGTCGGCCACGTACAGCTCCCCGGCGCTGGAGAGCGCCGCGTTGGTGACGCGATTGAACGGCCCGCCGCCGAAGCGCACCGGCGTCTTGCCGGCGACGAAGCCGGTGTCCGCCGGCTTGTTCTTCTCGCCCAGCGTTTGCAGCAGCTGGCCGTCGGGCGTGAAGATGCGCACGGTGTGATCGAAGTTGTCGGCGGCGTAGATGCGGTCGTCCGGGCCGATGTGGATGCCGTGCGGATTGGCGAACACGCCCTCGCCCCAGGCGTCCAGGAAGTTGCCGTCGGCGTCGAAGACGATCATCGGATGTTCGCCGCGATTGAAGGCGTAGACCCGATCCCGGGAGTCCGTGGCCACTCCGGCCACTTCCACGAAACTCCAGCCCTCGGGCAGCCGCTCCCAGCCCTCGACCACCTCGAACTCGATCTGCGCCACGACTTTCGCGCTCCAACACGGCGACAAGCGCCCCTGATGATACGCTTGGCGCTTCTTGAAGGCACAGACGGAGAGACGCCATGACCAGCGCCCAACCCCACTTCGGCGTGACCCTGCCGCAGATCAAGCGCCCGTGGGTGGCCGCCGCCGAGGCGGCTCGCGGCTTCGAGAAGCTGGGCTTCGACTCGCTGTGGGTTTGCGATCACCTGTACGGCCCGCAGTCGCCCCAGCTGCCGATTCTGGAGGCGTGGTCGATGGTCTCCGCCGTCGCCGCCATCACCGCACGGGTGCAGATCGGCACCTTGGTGACGCCGGCGGGCATGCGCAATCCGGCGCAGCTCGGCAAGGTGGTCGCCAGCATCGACAACATCGCTGGCGGTCGCGTCATCGCCGGCCTCGGCGGCGGCTGGATGCCCCGGGAGTTCACGGACTTCGACATGCCGTTTCTCGGCACCGGCGAACGCCTCAAGCAGCTGGCCGAGACGGTGGAACTGCTGAAGCGGATGTGGGGCGACGAGGACGAAGTGAGCTACTCCGGGCAGTACGTGCAGGCGCACAACGTCGTCTGCCAGCCGAAGCCGCCACGCAAGGTTCCCATCCTCATCGGCGGCGCTGGCGAGAAGGTGACGCTGCGCCTGGTGGCGCGGCACGCGGACATCTGGAACAACCTGGCCGGCCAGCAACCGTCCCTTGAACACAAGCTGGAGGTGCTGAAACGGCACTGCGACGCCGAAGGCCGGGACTTCGGCGAAGTCGTCGCCAGCCAGCAGTGCCTGGTGACCATCGCGCCGGACGCCGAGCGCGCCGGGCCGATGGCCGATCGCGCGCAGAAGATCTTCGGCGGCCACATGGGCGATCCGAAGGGGCCGCTTGCCATCACCGGAACGCCGGAACGCTGCGCCGAGCAGATCCGCAAGCACATCGACCTGGGCTGCACGATGTTCGTGATGGAGTTCTTCGGCAAGGACACGCTGGAACCGGCGCAGCTGTTCGCCGAGGAGGTGATGCCGAACTTCCGCTAGCCGGGCGACTGGAACGCAAGTTGCTCTGGAAGCGCACACTGGATCAAGACGTCAATTTGCAAGAACCGTCCAACGCCATGCCACGCCGCTTGGTCCTCGGCGTGGTGGAGCCGCTGAAGCCATTGCCCCGTCGCGTACCGCACGCCCAGGTGGTACTGGCTAGATGACTCCGTAGGCCAGCATGGCGTCCGCCACCTTGCGGAATCCCGCGACGTTGGCGCCTTTGACGTAGTCGACGAGGCCGTCTTCGCCAGCGCCTTCGAGGCAGCACTTGGCGTGGATGTCGCGCATGATGATCTGCAGACGCTGATCGACTTCCTGCCACGACCAGGAGATGCGCGAGGAGTTCTGGCTTTGCTCCAGGCCGGATACGGCAACGCCTCCGGCATTGGCGGCCTTGCCCGGCGCGAACAGCACTTTGTGCTTCAGGAACAAGCCGACGGCCGCCGCGGTGGTTGGCATGTTGGCGCCTTCGGCCACCGCGACGATGCCGTTGGCGAGCAGCGCCTTGGCGTCCCTGGCGTCCAATTCGTTCTGCGTGGCGCAGGGCACGGCGAGGTCGCAGCCCACGCCCCAAGGCCGCTTGCCGGCGTGGTACTCGCAACGGAACTCTTTGGCGTATTCGCTCACCCGCCCCCGGCGCGTCTCCTTGTGTTCCTTCAGCCAGGCCAGGCGTTCGCCGTCGATGCCCTCGGCGTCGTAGACGAAGCCCTCGGAGTCCGAAGCGGTGACCACCTTGGCGCCCAGTGCGCAGAGCTTCTCGATGGCGTACAGCGCGACGTTGCCGGAACCCGACACCACCGCTCTCTTGCCGGCCAGCTCCTCGCCCGCCGCCGCCAGCATGTTCTGCAGGAAGTAGGCGGTGCCGTAGCCGGTAGCCTCCTTGCGTACTAGGCTGCCGCCGAAGGCCAGCCCCTTGCCGGTGAACGCGCCGGTGAAGCGGTTGCCGAGGCGCAGGTAGGCGCCGAACAGATAGCCGATTTCCCGAGCGCCGACGCCGATGTCGCCGGCGGGCACGTCGGTGTCTTCGCCGATGTGCCGATGCAGCTCGCGCATCATCGCTTGGCAGAAGCGCATCACTTCGGCGTCGCTCTTGCCCCTCGGGTTGAAGTTCGAGCCGCCCTTGGCGCCGCCCATCGGCAGGCCGGTGAGGCTGTTCTTGAAGATCTGCTCGAAGCCGAGAAACTTCAGCACCCCTTGGGTGACCGAGGGATGGAAGCGCAAGCCGCCCTTGTACGGTCCGATGGCGTTGTTGAACTGCACCCGCCAGGCCCGATTGACGCGCACGTTGCCAGCGTCGTCCTGCCAGGTGACGCGAAACGCCACGATGCGGTCCGGCTCGGTCAGCCGTTCGAGAATGCGCGCCTCGGCGTAGCGCGGGTGCCTGGCGACGAAGGGCACCAGCGATTCGGCCACTTCGCGCACCGCCTGGTGGAACTCCGGTTCGCCCGGATTGCGCCGTATCAGCCCCGCCATGAAGTCGTCGAGGCGCTGCCGGGTATCTGTCGCGGCCATTCTTTCGCTTCTTCACTTTCCAGACTTGAGGGGGTTGCGAGCGGGCTTTGGACGGTCACCGCAGGATAGGCGGAAGCCGTAGCAAAGCTCTCCGAGGCGGTTCCCCAACGCAGCGTCGAACCCGCGCTCGACGCGGCCAAGCACGGCGTGCGTGGCCAACCAAGCGCGGGCATGGAGTATACTTGGCGGGAGCGCCAGAGGTGACGGTCATGGATCGCGTATTCGTCTACTGGGACAACTCGAACGTCTTTCACGAAGCCCAGCGTCTCGCCGACCAGCTGGAGGGAACGCCAGAAGCGCGCTATCTGGTTCGCATCCACTTCGACAACCTGCTGCGCCTCGCCCATGCCGACCGGCCCTTGGCCAAGGCGGTGGCCGCAGGTTCCGTGCCGCCGGAGATGCGCCAGCTTTGGAATCGAATGGAGAACGCCGGGGTCGAGGTGCATTTGGTGGACCGCTACGAACGCGACCGGGGCGAGCAGGAACTGCCCGATCGTCTGCTGCAACTGCAGATGCTGGAAGACGCCTTGGACAACAACGGCGATCCGGGCGTCGTCTCCCTGCTGACCGGCGACGGCGCCGGCTATGCTCAAGGCCGTGGCTTCCATCGGACGCTCGAACGCATGCATGGCCGCGGCTGGAAGGTGGAAGTGCTCTCCTGGGCCCATGCCTGCAACCAGGGGATGAGGCGCTGGGCAGAAGCCAACGGCATCTTCGTGGCGCTGGACGACCACTACCACGCGATCACCTTCCGCGAACCCTCCCGCGCCGGCCACCAGCTTGCCCCGGCGCGACGGCAGGATGACCTCGATCTCTCGCGCCGCCACGTCTCTTGAGGCGCAGCCAAAGGACGAACACTCGTCAATCCGGCCCCTGAAGACGCTGAGACGTAAGGCTTCGTCCACGGCCAGGAAACTCGGCTCGTTCGCAAGAGGTTCGTCGAAGATGATGAACCAGGCCAAGAGCGACCGCCGTCGCCGAGGTGGTGCCGCAAGACGGCCCGCTACTGCATCTCCACGAACGCTCGATACGCGCTTTGGGGATTGGCCATCAGCGCGTCGTGGCTGCCGACCTCGCGGACGCTCCCGGCGTCCAGGAAGACGATGCGGTCGGCGCTGCGGATGGTCGACAGCCGATGCGCGACGACCATCACCAGTCGGCCCTTGGTCGCCGCCCGCAGCGTTGCGACCAAGGCGGCCTCGGTGTGCGGGTCGAGCGCCGCGGTCGGTTCGTCGAGGATCAGGATGCGGGCGTCGCGCAGCAGCCCTCTGGCGATGGAGATGCGCTGCTGCTGGCCTACGGACAGCGTGTCGCCGGCGCGGCCAAGCACGGTGTCGATCCCGTCCGGCAGGTCGTCGATGAACTCCATGCAGCCGGCGCTGGCAAGCGCCTGCGCGATCTGCGCTGGCGATGCGTCCGGGTTGGCCAGCAGCAGGTTTTCGCGGATCGATTCGGCGAGCAGGAAGTGTTCCTGGAAGACGAACGCCACATGCCGCCGCAGACCGTCCAGATCGACCGTCGTCGCGTCCACGCCGTCGATCAGCACGCGGCCGGAGGTCGGCGCGACGAGCGCGGGAACGAGCTGCGCCAGCGTCGTCTTGCCGGCGCCGGTGGGGCCGACGATGGCAACGAACTCGCCCATGCGCAGTTCGAGGTCGATGTCGCGCAGCACCGGCGGACCGTCCGGGTACGCGAAGCCCACGCCGTCGAACCGCACTCCTTCGACGATGTCCGAGAGCACCTGCCCGCCTCGCCGGTCTTCTTCCGACTGGTAGTCCAGGAAGAAGAACACGCGGCGCACCGCGGCGATCACCTCCTGCAGCTTGATCCAGTAGGCGCCGAAGAACCCGGCTGGCACCACGATGCCGTAGAAGACGCCGATCAACGTGGCGAAGTCGCCGGCGGACATCGTCCCGGCGATCACGCGGTCGGTCACGAGAACGGTCACGTAGATGCCCGCCACGCCGAGCGCGGCAGCGGCGATCAGCCCCGACGCGGAGATCACGGCCAAGCTGTAGCGTTCGCGCAGGAAGGACTGGGCGCTGCGCGCCCGGAACCGCTCGCGCTCCTGCCGGCGCGCGCCGAGGCTCTGCACGGCGGCCACGCTGCTCACGGACTCCTCCATGGCGTTCGTCGTCGCCGCGCCGGCGGCGCGCTTGTTCTGGCTGGTGCGGCGCAGCGCGCCCGAGAACGGGAACGTGATGATGAACGCCACCGGCACGGTGAGCCACCCGACGACGACGATTTCCGGCGCAACCTGGCCGTAGGAGTATTGCAGCAGGTACAGACTGACGATGGCGCCGAGCAGCATGAAGAACGGCACCAGCGTGAGCATGTAGACGAGGCCGGGGGCCATGGGCACGTCGTAGAGAACGCGGTACATGCTGTCCCCGGTGCGCTGATCGCCGAGCGTCGTCATCGGCAGCCGCGCCAGCCGTTCGAACAGGCGCGTACGCAGACCATTCGCCATCGTCTGGGTGAGCCGCACGCTCACCATGAACTCCGCCAAACCCACGAGGCCGCTGCCTTCGCTGCTGCCGGCACTGAGCTGGTCTTCCGCTTGCGTCGCCGCGTCGCGTCCTTGCAGCAGCGCCGCCTGGGTATTGCCGGCGCGGGCGCCGATGACCGCCAGCAGCAGCACGTAGACGACCGTGACGGTGGCCATGATGCCCAAGGGATCCTTGCCCTCGAGCAGACTCAGGATCGGCGCCATGAACGGCGGATAGGCCACTTCCGTGGTGCCGAACGGCAGCCCTTGCAGGGCGTTGTCGACCACGATCTTCGCCAGCCACGGCAGCAGCAGGCCGGGCAGCATCAAGCCGAGCTGCAAGAAGAACTTGCAGGCGAAGAGCGTTCTCGCTTGAGCAACGAGCCGCAGCGAGCGCCCCATGACGGCCAGCGCCTCGGCGGTGGTGAGATCGGGACGGGTGTCGACGCGGTCGTCGAAGCGCCGGTTGCTGCCGACGACCTCGCGCAGCAGCGCCGCCGGGCCGGAGCGCGACGGTTCGGCGGCGTCGTCAGCCATCGGCACCGAGCGACTGCCTGACGAAGGCGCGGTAGCGTCCCTGCGGCAGCGCCATCAAGCTGTCGTGCGCGCCGCACTCCACCACGCGGCCGTTCGCAACGAACGCGATCTGGTCCGCGCTCCTGATCGTCGCCAGGCGATGCGTGATCAGGAAGATCACCCGATCGGCGCCCAGCGCGGCGAGGTTGGCCAGCACGGCCCGCTCCGTCTGCGCGTCCAGCGACGCCGTGGGTTCGTCGAGGATCAGGATGGGCGTGTCGCGCAGCACGGCGCGGGCGATGGAGAGCCGCTGCCGCTGGCCGGCCGACAGCTTGCCGCCGCCTTCGCCCAAGTGCGTGTCGTAGCCGTTCGGCATGGCGCGGACGAAGTCGTCCGCACAGGCGACTTCTGCCGCGGCCTCGATGTCGGCGCGGTCGGCGCGCGCTGCGCCAAACGCGATGTTGGCCGCTACCGTGTCGGCGAACAGCACGTTCTTCTGCAATGCGACCGCGGCATGGGCGCGGACGTCGTCCACCGCCATGTCGCGCAGATCGCGGCTGTTGATCAGCACTTGCCCGTGCCACGGGTCGTACAACCGCAGCAGCAGCGACATCAGCGTGGACTTGCCGCTGCCGGTGGCGCCGACGATGGCGGTGATCGTGCCCCGCGACGCTTCGAGATCCACGCGTTCCAGCACCGGCCGGTCGGCGTCGTAGCCAAACGACACCCCGCGCCACGCCACGCGCTCGACCGGCGCGGGGAACGGCAGCGGCTGCTCCGGATCGACGACGTCCGGCTCGATGTCGAGCAGCTGGAAAGCGCGTTCCAGGGCGATGAACAGGTCCTGCATGCGCATCCACACGCCCAGGAGGCCGCGCGCGCCGGACGCCAGTTCCTCGACGCGGCCACGGGCGCTCGCCACCGCGCCGTAGTTCCAGATCGCGAAGCCGACCAGCGCGGCCGCCGACGCGCCGAGGAACGTCTGCCGTTCCTCGATGGCCCAGCGCACCATCAAGTACTCGCCGAGGATCAGCGCGACACCTCCCAGAAGCGCGACCGCGAGCGTCACCAGCACCATGTCCAGACGCAGAAAGTACGCGGCGTTCAACGCGCTCTGGGAGTCCTTGCGGAAGCGCTCGAACAGGCGCTGCTCGGCGCCGTTCGCCTTCACCACCTTCAAGGCGGCGAACGCCTCCTGGGTGCGCGACAGCAGATCGCTGTTGGCCATGCGGTTGGCCAGCGCCCGCCGTCTGACCCGCGGCGTCGCCTTGGCGGCCAGCCAGCAGCACGGCGTGCCGAACGCCACGACGATGGCCGCGAACCACGGATCGAAGGCGGCCACCACCACCAGTGCCACCAGCAGGCCGTAGGCGCCGAAGAGCGGCGCGGCGATGCCGCTCTGAATGAGATTCACGATCATCGCGCTGTCCTGATAGACGCGGAAGATCGCATCGCCCACCCGAGCGTGGCTGTGGTACTTGAGCGACAGCGACTCGGCCCGTTCGACCATCGCCACGCGCAGGTTCTGGTTCATGTTCTGCCACACCCACACCGAGTAGTAGTAGCCGCCGACTCCCAAGAGAGCGCCCAGCACGCCGCCGACGATCCCCCACGCGATCAGCCGATCGCGCACTTCCCGGCGTTGCTCCGGCGTCAGCGCCGGCGGCTCGGCGTCGTCCGCGGTGCCGTCCGACGACGCGGACTCGGCCGCGCCCTCGCCGAGCAGCTGCGGATCGGTGGTGACGTACTCCTCGCCGAGAAACAGCACCGCGGCTTGGAAGGGTTGCAGCTTCTCGCCGAGCAGAACCTTGTTGGTGAGCAGGTCCGTGCCCACCAGACCGCCAACGAGAACCGTCAAGAAGCCCGACGACGCCAGCACCAGCAGCGCCACGAGGTGCTTGAGCAAGGGGCGCATGAACGGCCACGTGCGCAACCCCAGCGCCAGCATCCGCCGCAGCCCGATGCGTGGCGGCTCGCCTCCCGCGAGATCGGCGCGATAGCCTTCGACCAGGCGCAGTTCGCTCACGGGTTGGCGCCAGACAATCCAGCCCTAGCAGGCCGGCGCGACGGGCAAGCGCTCCAAGCCCGCTCGCACTCGAGGTCCATTCGCATCGAACGTGTCGCCTTCGGCGGATTCCGTGTCGTGCTTCAGTCCGCCCTTATAGCAGGATCTGCGTTTGGGTGGCATCCGGCCAAGTGGCGCACATGGCGCGGGCCTTTACGGTGCAGTTCGGACATCAACCGCCCAATCCGGGGCGATCCGCTATAGTCCGGCCTCCGACAACCCAAGCCGTAGAGATGCGCCACCCTAGCTGCTTCGCGCTGGTCCTCCTGCTGGCGCTCGCCGGCATCGACGCCAACGGCGTCAAGCGCGGCGAAGATCTTCTTGCGAACGAGCCCGAGTTCCTGGCCGTGGACGAAGCCTTCGTCTTCAGCGCTCGGCTGGATGGGGAGCGCCTGACAGGGCGCTGGGAAATGCCCGCCGGCTACTACCTGTACCGTCGGCAGTTCCGCATCGAACCAGGCGACGGCGTGCAGCTCGGCGAGCTCGACGTGCCAGCCGGCCGGCGCATCGTCGACGACGTCTTCGGCGAGTCCGAGGTCTACTACGGCAGCGTCGAAGTCAGCGCGCCGGTGCTGAAACATGCGGGATCGGAGGTCGTCGCCAGCTTTCGCTACCAGGGCTGCGCGGACTACGGCTTGTGCTATCCGCCGCAGACGCGGCCGGTACGCTTGGCCGCGCCGAAGGACGGCGGGACGCCAGCCGGTTGAACGTTGAACCGCCGCTCCGGGCGCTGCCATAAGTGCCATAATCCGCGCCAGTCCGCCTCGGCGGGTCTTTGCGAGACATCGTGGCCAAACTGCTGGTTCTGCACGGGCCGAACCTCAACATGCTGGGCACTCGGCAGCCGGACATCTACGGCGCCGAGACGCTGAACGACATCGACGAGCGCCTGCGCGGCCAGGCCGAGGCCGCCGGGCACGCCTTGACGACGTTGCAGAGCAACGCCGAGCACGAACTGGTGCAGGCGGTGCAGCAAGCCAAGGCGCAGGGCGTCGCCTACATCGTGCTCAACCCCGCGGCCTTCACGCATACCAGCGTGGCGCTGCGCGATGCCCTGCTGGGCGTGGACATACCGTTCGTCGAAGTGCATCTCTCGAACGTCCACGCCCGGGAGGCGTTCCGTCGGCACTCCTACTTCTCCGACATCGCCGCCGGGGTGGTCAGCGGATTCGGCGCCCGCAGCTACTCCTACGCCTTGGCCGCGGCCATCGACGCGCTCGGCTGAACGCCTCCCCCAACCGACAAGGCTAAGTGCATGGACACCGAAAAGATCAAAGAACTCATCGCGCTGATGGACGAAACGGGCCTTGCCGAGTTGGAAGTCGCCAAGGGCGACGAGCGCATTCGCATCGCCCGAAGCGCGGCGCAGCCGGCAGCGGCACCGGCGAGGCCATCCGAGGCCAGCACCGGCGCGACGAACGACCCGCCGCCTGCCGCCAAGGGCGTCGTCGTCGCGGCGCCGCTGTCCGGCACCTTCTACCGCGCACCGGCGCCCGGCGAGCAGCCCTTCGTGGCGGTCGGCGACGCGGTGGCCTTGGGCGACGTGCTGTGCATCATCGAGAGCATGAAGATGATGAACCAGGTGAAGAGCGAACGTGTAGGCACCGTCGCCGAGGTGCTGCTGCAAGACGGCCAGGCCATCGAAACGGGCACTGGCCTGTTCCGCATTCTTTGACTTCGGCCAAGCGGCCGCTCCGCTTCCTCCGGCCACACCGATGCCCTGGCTGCGCCTTCGCCTTGCAACCAGCGCCGAGCAGGCCGACGGCATCGCCGACCGCCTGCGCGAAGCGGGCGCGCTGGCCGTCTCTCTGCTGCCGGGCGAATCCTGCCCGAGCGCGATACTTGAACCTCCGCCGGAGAAAACGCCGCTGTGGCGAAACGTCCGGCTGGAAGCCCTGATGCCGCCCGACGCGAACTTGGACGCGCTGCCGAAGGTGACCTTCGAGGTCGACTTCCTCGCCGACGAAGACTGGTCGCAAACCTGGCGGCAGGGGTTCGCGCCCATGCGTTTCGGGCGGCTGGTGGTGGCGCACAAGGGCTGTCGCCCGGTGGGCAAAGACGACGACGTGCTGCTGCGCATCGATCCGGGCCTTGCGTTCGGCACCGGCGCGCACGCGACGACCGCGCTCTGCCTCGATTGGCTTTCCGCCCATCCGCTCGACGGCAAGCGCGTGCTGGACGTGGGTTCCGGTTCGGGAATACTCGCCATTGCGGCGCTTCGGCTGGGAGCGCGTTTCTGCCTGGCGGTGGACCGCGACCCGCAGGCGCGCCGGGCCACCCGCGACAACGCCCGGGAAAACGGCGTCGAAGTGCGCGTAGCGGGGCAACTCGACGAGGCGCAGGGCCGCTACGGCATCGTGCTGGCCAACATCGTCGCCGACACGCTGTGCGACCTGGCGCCGGCGCTCTGCGCGCGCGCCGAAGTGCTGGTGCTGTCGGGCATCTTGCCGGCGCAAGCCGAGCGGGTGAAGGCCGCGTTTTCGCTAGCCGACCCGTCCATCGAGTTTCTCGCTCCCGCCGTCAAGGACGGCTGGGTCCTGCTGTGCGGGCAGCGCCGTGTCTGAACCGGCCGGCGGGAGCGTTCCTGTCGACATCTCGTTCGACGTCGCAGGCGTCTGCGCCTGCCCGGCTTGCGGCACGCGCTTCCAAGTCGCGGAGGACCAGCTCGCGGCAGCCGCTGGGAGGGTGCGCTGCGGCGCGTGCCTGACGGTCTTCGACGCCAAGGCGCAGCTCTCGGCGCAAACGGCAACCCACGAGCCATCCCCCGGTTCCCAACCGCCAAGCGCCGCTGGCAACCGCGCAGGGCAACCAGCTGCCGCGGCTTCCGCTTCCGGGCCGCCCAAGGCGGGGCGAAGCGGCACCGCACTGCCGACGCTCGGCGCACTGGCTGCCGCTCTGCTGCTCGTCGTCAACATCGGCGCCCTGCAGTGGCGCTCCTGGTCCCAGGCGCCCGCCTTGCGCGACGCCTACCGCATCGGCTGCGAACTCGTCGGCTGCCAACTGCCGCCAAGGCGCTCGCTGGCGGCCATCGAAGTGCGCGAGCGCGGCGAGGTTCGCAGCGGCCCGCCCGAAGCGCTGGAGTTGAGCGCGGAACTGGTCAACCGCGCTCGCTTCCGCCAACCCTTCCCGCTGATCGCCGTGGCCCTGCGCACCAAGAGCGGCGAAACGTTCGCCGAGCACCGGCTTGAACCCGCTCGCTATCTCCAGCCAACACAGGCACGGACGATGGCGCCGGGGCAAGCCGTTGCCATCGCCTTGCGCGTGCCGGACCCAGGGCCGCTAGCCGCCGACTACACGTTGGCGTTGCTGTAGTTCCAACGACGGCACGCGCCGGATGCCGACTCGGCGCGGACGTTCCGCTACCGAGAACCCGTCGACACTCCGGATGAGGCACGAGGCATGGCCGGCGGTGAACACAATCGCTCGACGAGCGCCCCGTCCAACCTCGAAGACCAGCGGGCGGCGATCGTCCGTTCGTGGCGTGTACCATAGGCCCATGCCTCGCACCTTGTTCGGACTCGTCGTGATCGCCTGCCTCGCTCACCCCGCCTGGGTGGCGGCTGCCGAGGTGGACGGCCCCAAGCTGAAGTGGGACGTCTCCCTTTGGGGCAAGCCCCGGGCCGGCACCGTCGTCGCCGATGCGCTGGCCGCGCAAGTGGACGAGAAGACCGGCGGCAACTGGCGCATCGCGCTGCACTACGGCGAAGCCCTCTCCAAGGCGCGGGAGAACCTCGACGGCCTCGCCATCGACGCCTTCGAGGCGGCGATGTTCTGCAACTTCTACCACCCGCGCAAGAATCCGGCGCTGATGGTGCTGACGCTGCCCTTTCTGCCCATGAACGACTGGCAGGACAACCGCCGCGTGCGCGAGGCGGTGTACGCCCACCCGGCGGTGGTTGCGGAACTCAAGCGCTGGAACGCGGTCGCCTACACGTCTTCGTTTCTGCCGCAGTACGAGTTTCTCGGCCGCGGCGAGGCGCCGGTGGAGCTCGAAGGCTGGAAGGGCTTGACGGTGCGCGCGGGTGGCGGCCTGGGCCAGGCCATGCAGCGCCTCGGCGCCACGCCGGCCAGTTCCTCGGCCACCGAGGTGTACACCGGCGTGCAGCAGGGCACCATGGACGCGGCATCCTTCCCCTTCACCTACAGCCACGTCGCCTATCGCATTCACGAAGTGGCGGACTGGTTCACCAGCAACCTCTCGCCCGGCACCGCCGACTGCCCGCTGGCGTTCTCCGCTACCGCCTACCGGGCGCTGCCGGCGCAATATCGGCAACTGCTTGAAGACGTGAAGGAATCCGTGATCGCCGCGCAGATACAGGCCTACGTCGAAGTGGACCGGGTGAATCTGCCGCTGCTGAAGGAGTCGCTGCAGGAAGTGCGCTACTCGCCGGCTCAGCTGGCGCGCTTCGAGGCCGAGGCCAGCAGGCCCGTCATCGACGACTGGATCGAAGACAACCAGGACCGCTTCGACGCCCGCGGCCTGGTGCGGGCGGTGTTCGCCGCCGCCGGGCAGAGCTACGAGTAGCTTCGCTTGGGCGAACCCTCGGATGATGCCTTCGGGCGCGGCCTGCAGCGCATCGACCGCATCCTTGGCGTCGTCGAAAACGGCCTGAACCTGGCCGCTGGGCTGCTGATCTTCGCGCTGATGCTCTTCGGCGTGGCGCAAATCCTGCTGCGCACCGCCTTCCGCGCTCCCATCTTCGGCTACATCGACGTCGTCGAAGTGGCGATGGTTGGCTTCGCCGTGCTGTCCATCGCCTTCGTGCAGCGCCTTGGCGCCCACGTGCGCATGGAGCTGCTGATCGGACGGCTGCGCGGCCGGGCGCTGTGGCTCTTGGAAGCAATCGGCGCGCTGGCCGCGGCGTTCGTCGTCGCCGTGCTGATTCCCTACTCGTACCGCCACTTCCAGCGCGCCTTCGAGTTCGGCGACAGCACCATCGACATCGAACTCGCCACTTGGCCGGCCAAGCTGGTGGTGCCGGTGGCGCTCGGCCTGCTGCTGCTGCGCCTCCTCGTGCAGCTGGCCGGCTACCTCCGCTTGCTGGCGAACCCCGCGCTCGAACCTGTCGCGGTGCCCGTCGTCAAGGATGCCGCCGCGCTGGCCCACGAAGAGATCGCCTTGGCCGAGGCGGCCGAGCAGCGCCGCCGATGAGCGAAGAACTCGCCACCGGCATCGTCGGCGTGCTGGTGCTGGTGGCGCTGGTGGCGGTTGGCGTGCGCGTCTACATCGCCGCGGCGCTGACCGGCTTCCTCGGCCTGGTGTGGCTGAAGGGCTGGAACGTCGCGGCCGCCATCGCCGGCACCATTCCGCATTCCAAGACGGTGACCTATCCGCTCTCGGTGCTGCCGCTGTTCATCCTGATCGGCTTTCTCGCGTTCCATGCCGGCTTGACCGGCCGCCTGTTCGAGGCGGCGAGGCGCTGGGTGGGCTGGGTGCCCGGCGGCCTGGCCGTCGCCACGGTCTTCGCCAGCGCCGGCTTCGCCGCGGTGTCCGGCGCCTCGACGGCCACCGCGGCGGTGTTCTCCCGCGTTGCCATTCCAGACATGCTGAGGAACCGCTACGGCAAGCGCTTGACCGCCGGCGTCATCGCCGCTGGCGGCACGCTGGCGTCGTTGATACCGCCTTCGGCGATTCTGGTCATCTACGCCATCATCGTCGAAGAGTCCGTCGGCAAGCTGCTGCTGGCGGGCCTGGTGCCGGGCCTGGTATCGGTGCTCATCTACACTGGGCTGATCGTCGGCATGTGCGTGCTGAAGCCGGAGCTGGGCCAAGCCATACGCGGCTTCAGCTGGGGGCAGCGCTTCGCCAGCCTGCCCGGAGCGCTGCCGATCTTCGCCGTCGTCGGCATCATCTTCGGAGCGCTCTACTCCGGCGCCGCCACGCCCACCGAGGCCGGTGCGCTGGGTGCCTGCGTGGTGTTCGCGATGTACGTCTGGCGCGCCTGGCGGCAGCGTTCCATCGGCGCCATGCGCGCCCGGCTGCTCGATGCGCTGATGGAGACGGCGAAGCTGACGGTGATGATCTTCACGCTGGTATGGGGCGTCTTCCTGTTCGTGCGCTTCCTCGGCTTCGCCGGCCTGCCCGCCGCGTTCGCGGACTGGGTGGTGGCGCTGGACATGCCGCCGCTGCTGATCGTCGTCTGCATCCTCCTCGCCTACGCGGTGCTCGGCATGTTCATGGACGCCATTGGCATGCTGGTGCTGACGCTGCCGGTGGTCTATCCGGCCGTGATCGCCCTCGGCTACGACCCGGTGTGGTTCGGCATCGTCGTGGTGAAGATGGCGGAAATCTGCCTCATCACGCCGCCCATCGGGCTGAACTGCTTCGTCGTCGCCGGCGTCGCCCGGGAACTGCGCGGCAGCCACGGCGAACCGCTGGCCATCCCGCTGCAAGACGTGTTCCGCGGCATCGGGCCGTTCTTCGTCGCCGACGTCCTGACCGTCGCCGTGCTGCTGGCGGCGCCGGATCTGGTGCTCTGGCTGCCGCGGACGATGGGCTAGCGAGGCTGCTCCGCCGAGCGGCGAACCACGCCGGACAAGCCTTCGCGTACAGCAAGCCGCCATGAACACGCCGCACTTTGCCAATCTTGCCGCGCCACTGGCCACCGTCGCCGTCAGCGAGTGTCTGCTTGGCCACCGCGTACGCTGGGATGGCGACCACAACGGCGACTGCTGGCCGCGGCGCCGGGTCGAGAAGCTGTTCACGCTGATCGGCCTGTGCCCCGAAGCGGGAATCGGCATGGGCACGCCGCGAGCGCCGATTCGCCTGGTCGGTGGAGCGCAGAGCCCCCGTGCGGTGGCCGTCGCCAACCCCAGCCTGTACTACACGGCGCGCTTGCAGCGCTACGCCGCCGACGTAGCGCCCGTCGTCGCCGGCGCCAGCGGCTACATCTTCGCCGACCGCTCGCCGAGTTGCGGGCTGGCTGGCGTCAAGGTGTTCGCCAGCGACGGCGGCTTTCGACGCAACGGCCGCGGCGTCTATGCGGCAGCAGTGCTGGAGGCGCACGCGAACCTGCCAGCGGTGGACGCGGAAACCCTGGCGGACGAAGACGTGCTGCTCGATTTCTGCATCGCCGTTCTGCGCCGCAGCGGCCACGATGCCAGGGAGGCAGGGCTTCGCTCCCGACTCGCGGCGCTGATTCGAGATTCGGCGGACTACGCCATTTAAGGAGGGGCCGGGAACTCCCAAACGACTCCAACGTCGGGTTTCCGCACGGCAAGACCGGAGGGGAGGCCGAGTTCTGCGGCTACCAGCCCTCCTCCAAGCGCCGCCGGCGAGCCGCACCGTCCAACACCCGGGCGCAGGACTCCCAGTCCACATGGCGCACGTCGCGGTAGCGGAGCGCGAACGGATGCTGCTCCGGCACGGCGTCGATGGTGCGCTGCGCCTCGGCCAGTTCGCCGAGCGCAACTTGCACCCAGACGTCCTCCAACGTGTCCGGCAGCTGGCCGAACAGCGCCGAGATGTGCTCGCAGCGCTCCGAGAGCAGCGCGTGGACGCGGTCTTCCACCGAGCCGGCGTAGCGCATGTTGCACACGTCCACTTCCGCGCGCACTTGGCCGATGCGCTGGATGCGGCCTTTGCGCTGTTCAAGGCGGGAGGGATTCCACGGCAGGTCCAAGTTGACCAGCGTGCCGAGGCGTTGCAGGTTCAAGCCTTCGGAGGCGGCATCGGTGCCGATGAGCAGGCGCAGCTCGCGCCCGCGAATGGCGTCCTTCAGCGCGTCCCGGCTGCGCCGCTCGAACACGCCGCCGCGCAGCACGCCGGATCGGTTCGCGCCAGCGTAGATGCCAACGGGTTCGACCGGCAGTTCGGCGGAGAGCTGGTTCGCCAGCCACCAGACCGAGTCGTAGAACTGGCTGAAGACGATGCAGCCTTCGGCAAGCCAGCCGTCGTCTCTCAGCAGACGCAGCACGGCGGCGCACTTCGGATCCTGCTCCGCGTGGGCTTCCAGCGTTTCGGCAAGACGCTCGAGCCGGGCGCGTTCCTCCGCCGTCAGGGTGCGGAACTGCGCCGGCGCGTCTTCGTCGTGCTCGTCGGTCTCGACATCCTCCCAGCCACTCAACATCCTGGCGACGGTGCAGCGTCCGGCAACCATCGTGCTGCCGATGCGCCGCAGCAGCATGGTGCGAAAGAACCCCGCGTTCAGGCGTTCGGCAAGCAGTTGGCAGAACGCTTCGGCCTGCTGGTAGGCATCGCTCAAGAACGGCGGCAGAGCGATGGCGTCCTCATCGCCGTCCCCATGCAGGCGAACGCCCACGCGGGCGAGGTGTGGTTCGCCAGTTTCGGGGTCCACTGTGTTCTCCAGATACTCCCGCGTGCGCAGCACGATGGCGCGGATGTACGGGTTGTGGCTCTCCAGAAAGCGCGGGAAGACGTTGCTCAAGCGGTCTCTGTCCGCTGGCCGGAGCGACTCCACGGCATTGCCCGGCGCGTAGGCTTGGGCGTCTTCGAGTTCGAGCGACCGCCGCAGAATCTCGAAATCGCGGCCTTCCTCGGCTGGCGGAAAGGGATTGCGCAGCCAGTCCCAGCGCTCGTGGAAGTCCGTTGGCGCTTCGGCCTTGCCGAGCAGCACTGGCAACGACTTGGCCGGGTCGCGCCACGGGCTGCCCGGCACGCCCAGCACCGCTGGCGAGCCTTCCGCCAAGGCGTCGAGCAAGTCGTATGCCTCCACCGGATGCAGCTGCACCGGCGTTGCGGTGGCGAGCAGCAAGCTCTTGGTGCGCGGCGAGATCGCGCGCAGGAAGCGCAGCAGATTGTTCGGTTCGGCGGCGGCATAGGGCCGCTGGCCGACCCGGCGACGACGCGCCCGGTGGGCTTCGTCCAAGATGACGCATTCGTAGCGCATGGCTTCGAGATGCGCCACGACATCCGAGTTGCTGGTGATGGCGCTGGTGGAGATGATGCCGATGCGCCGTGGGCAGTGGCGGATGGCCTCGGCGCCCACGCCCGGATGTTCGACGCCGCGTTCGTCCAGCCACAGCCGCCCCGCCCAAATCGCCGACGGCAGCCCAAGCAGCGTGTCCATCTCTTCCTGCCACTGGCGCAGGAGCGGCTTCGGCGCCAGCACCAGCACGGGCTTTTCGCCGACCAGTGCCATTAGCTGCGCGGCCATCGCCAGTTGCAGCGTCTTGCCGAGGCCCACCTGATCCGCCAGCACGAAGCGCGCCCCGAACGGCCCGCGATGGGCGTCGAAGGCCAGCTTCACGAAGTGCTTCTGGTGTTCCCACAGGCCCACTTCCCGCCGATAGACCGGCGCTTCCACCACCACCGACGCCGGTTCCGGTTCGTCGCGCCAGCGCTGGATTTCGCCGATGAGTTCGCGGCGGGAGAGCCGATCCAAGTCCTGCACCACGAAATCCGCGAGCGGCACTGCGAAGGGCGACTGCCACAGCGCATCGAACTCCGCCTGCACCCACGCGACCGACTCCGCCGAGTCGTCTTCCCAGACCAGCTCGTAGTTGAGGCGAAAGGCCGTCTTGGACTCGTTGGCACTGCCGAGAAACGCCGTGCGCCGGCCATCGGCCAAGGTGACGACGCCGGCCTTGCCGTGGATCAAGCCGAACACGTCGTCCGGCAACACGCGCACTTCCAGCTTGCCGGAGCGCAGAAAGTCGTAAAGCCGCTGGAAGCGCGGCCTCGCGTTCTCGCCAAGCGCTTCCGGGCGCGACTCGCACCACTCGCGGCGCATGGCCGCTTGGGCGAGCTTCGCGACGTCTACGTCCACACGGGAGAGCTGCGAGTTGCAGACGACGCGGATTGGGCCTCGGATGGTTTCCAGCGCTTCGCCCGCGACTTCGAGGATGGAGGAGGAGAAGTAGCCGGCGATGCGGTCGTAGCTCTGGGCGTTGGCGAGGCGTTGGTTGAGGAACGCCTCGTCGAGCGGTTGGCGGCGGGAGGAGTGGCGGGTTAGCAAGGCGACAAGCGGCGGTCAGCCATAGCGCCGGTAAGAAGGACATGCGGCGAGTTGTGACATAGAGATTGTTTGCCTACGCGACCGCGAAGGTGCAACCCGTCGCTACGCCCAGCGCTCGGCAAATTTCCCGTAGCTTCTCCTCGCCTAGCGAGCCGATGAAGCCGCGGAGCTTCCACTGCTCAACCGTGCGTAAGTTGTCCAGATTGACCGCCGAGTCGTGCGGCAAACCTTCGTCAATGCCGACCACGACCTCGCTGGGCAATCCGCGGATCGTGGACGTGATCGGCGCGACAATGGCTGTCCGAATCACGGCAAGGGCTTCTTGACGCGACAGCACTAGCACGGGTCGGCGCTTGTCTGGTGCCTTGAACTCATGCCACCAGATCTCGCCGCGACGCACTTGGTTCAGTCCTCTGGCCATGCGCCGGCCTCCGTCCAGCCTTCGAGTTCGTCTTCAAGTGCCACCGAATCCCTGTACCCAGCGCGATAGCGAAGCGCCATGTCCTCGTCAACGGCCGTGTCGCCGCGCCGCACCATGTTCCCCGGCAGTAACGCCCACGCATCGGATGTACCAACGACACCCAGCCAATGTCGACGAGCAGCGGGCTTCACGACCACCACTTCCTCCCGGCTGGCCAAGCGCAATTCGCCCTGTTTGCTGAGCCGCTCGTTGGCGTCCACGTCGAATCGGTGCTCTATCTCGGCGAAGAATCGATCCAGGGGCTGCGACGCCACCTGCTCTATCACCGATGGTGAAGCCGCATCTTCAGCCACGAAGCGCAAAACGCGAAGAGGCCCGACACCATTTGAGTGGAGAATCTCGGCCCTCAGCCGCCTGTTGGCGACGTGGAACGCATCCTCGAACACGGAGTTGAACGCCAAGGCGTAACCGTGAAGGTCTTCCATGTCCGCCGGAGCAACCGATCGCATACGCCCGGCCTTCCACTGCCAGCTCCCCCGCGTCAGCCCATCGCGGACCGCTGTTCTTTCCGCATCGTCCAAGTCGTACAAGTCCAACACTGCTTCATCCAACATGCGCCAATCAGCCTCCGTCGAATCCGCGCCACGGAAGTTCGATGCGATTTCCACGATTCGCTTCCCCGCTTTGTCTTGCATGGCTTCGCGGAGATTTGGCAGGGGCAAGGAGCCGATGTCCGCCCGACGATTCAGCCTCTTCCACAAACCAAAGGTCGATCCAGTCATGAGCAAATACCAGCTAGCCAACGCCGAACCGAGGATGCCGGCCAATAGGTGTCCCATCGCCACATCGTGGCCCGCCAAGGAGATGCCGAAGAAGGCATTCTTGAACACGATGTCCTCTTCGGCCACCGCTACGACCGGCCGTGGGCCCGCCAGCCCATCCAAGGACCGCTCCAAGCCCTCCTTCACGATCACAAGGGGCGCACGGAAGGTGTCGACAGCTCGTGGTTCCTCTGCGTGGCTGTCGTTGAACAACGGCAAGTTCTGGCGTACCCGAAAGCGTTCCAAGCACGGTTCTTGGCCACGGCGACCGTCGTCCCACAGGCGCTTCATGCCCTCCAAGGACGTCGCGTCGCCTTTCCTGTTGCCGAGCGTCAAGCCAGTTCTAAGGGCAGTGTTCGCACTCGCCAGCTCTGTGTTCAACGTGCGAAATTTCTGCTTAAGGTAGTCCAACAAGGCGATGTCCTGCTCTTCGCCAAAGAGGCGGCATTTGAGCAGTTCTGGCTGACGCATCCAGCTTTCCGTGTCGAGTTCCTTGACATCCGCCAACGCCACTGCGAGTGCTCCGCCTTCCTTCCCCGATGCCATCCAAGGCGCTTGCACTAGGCGCATCATCCGGCCATCTGATTGCCCGTTTCTGCCAAAGAGGACCATAGCCGGCATTTGGGCACCGCGCCCGCTGTGCCCTGGCCGGCAAAATAGCCACGGCGCGTGGTCGGAAAGGTTCACCAACGTGACAGGTCTGAGGCGCTTGACCACTGCTTGGACCGCGTTCAGGCCGGTGCCGCTGCGGCTAAAGAACGGCGTTGCACTGAGAACCAATCCGAACTTCGTCTGATCGTGAGAAAAGCGCTCGGCACACTCCACGAAGTCAAGGCTCACACCGCGTGGCGACCGTGCTTCCGCGGTTGGCCGATCGCGTCTCTTCGCCGTACCCGCTCGACCACCAAAGCTCCAAGGCGGATTGCCAACGATGATGTCGAAACGCTTGGGCCCGGATGCCGACAGCAACTGCTTCTTGCCAGCGGGCGTCCGCTCAATGCTGTGAGCGTCTCCCACGAGCAATGTCTTTCCTACGAGATGCCTGAACCGCAGCCCCCTCAAGTCGGGGGGACGGAGCGCCAACTCCCGTTCCAACTCCAGAGCCACCAAATACAGACTGAAAGCCGCCACTTGAACCGCAGCTGGGCTGATGTCCACCCCGCGGATCTGTTTGTATAAGACGTGCCGCACCGTGGCGCGAGTGGCCGGACTTGTGTCCGTCTTGGCACTCACGAGCCGTCGCAACGCCTCGACCAAGAAGACGCCCGATCCGCATGTCACATCTAGGACAGTTTCGTCGCCGCTAATGTCCTGCATCAGCTCGTCCATGACCAACGACACGGCGGAAAGCGGTGTGTAGAAGACGCTGTCGCCCTTAGTGCCTGCCGGGTCGGCCGCATGGACAAACTGTTCGTAGATGGCGCTGATGAGCTCCACGGGAATCAAATCGAATCTGTAGGGAAACAAGGACCTTTGGCCCGATGCCCCACCCTCTAGGAAGGCTGCCACATCGTCCAAGTATCCACCCGCCGGCACAACGCCAGCATTCGGGAACATGTCGCCGTTGAACGTGTCTACGAGCCAACGAAACAAGCGTACGGCTTGTTGCCGATCTCGCAATACATCCGGCAGGCTTTCGGCACCGTACTTGCGTTGCAGACGTTGCTCGGTGATGATTCCCCGATCGACCAAGTATTGCGCGAATATGGTGCGACTGATCAGCGCTTGAGCCCGCGGCACTGAGAGCCCGCCATCTTGAAGCTGGCCCTGCAACTGTTCTAAGTCGCTGAGGAGTCGCGTATCTACGGTCTGCTCGCGATTCACCCGCCGTTCTTCCTGCCAAAACCTGCCAGTCTCCATCGAGAGGCGACCTGCGCGGGCAGTCAGTTCTCGCAGTCCAAGATGTGGCGCGTCCGCCTGAGCTCGGGCGGTGGGCAAGGCGAAGGCATCCAGCCGTCTTTCCGCAACGGGACCTTGCGGCGCGGCAAAGCCGTTGTAGAGCGTCGTCTGGTGCGGTTCCACTAGCCAAAGCAGAGGCACGGTGCCCTCGTTCCAAACCTCCCGCTGCCAGGCACCGACAGCCTCGGGGGCTGGGTTTTCCTCGAACTTGAAGTAGACGTTCAGGTTGGCGTGGCGCCAGCGCACATCCGGCTTGAGGGTGCCGCGCTGTGGCTCGTCGCCGTTGCAGATGGTCACCGTGGAGGCGGCGGGGCGGCCATCCGGCTTCAAATAGCCAGTCTCTCCAAGAACTCGGCGCAGGGGTTCCGCCAGTTCAGACATGGTCGTTCTCCACAGCCCCGGCCACCAGCTTGGCCGCGGCGGCGTCCTCGCGCCAGTGGCCAGTGTCCATGTTGGCGAGGTAGCGTAGCACGGCGGCGGCGGATTCGCGCGCCGGGCCGTGGTAGGCGGGGAGTTCCGTGCGGAGCCACGTGAGGCTCTCGGCGGTGTCGCCGGTTTCGCGGGCGCGCCAGGTGGCGTAGAGGGCGTGGCGGAGCAGGGTGCCGTCCTGGTCGGCGCT
The DNA here is from genome assembly GCA_965199875.1 of Candidatus Azotimanducaceae bacterium. Taxonomy (GTDB): domain Bacteria; phylum Pseudomonadota; class Gammaproteobacteria; order Pseudomonadales; family Azotimanducaceae; genus VXYL01. Next base: position 4,233,074 of record OZ241346.1, read on the forward strand.
GGCGAACTCGGTGGCGGTCTTGAGGCGGGTTTGGTTGGCCTTGCCGGTGTGCAGCAGGTGGCCGTAGTCCTTGACGCCGAAGCCGCGGGCGAACTCCTGGTAGACGCCGGCGCGGAAGTCGCCGTGGCGCTCGACGTCCAAGCCCTTGAGGTAGAGCTTCTCGGTGGGCGCGAGCGCGCGCCAGATGTGGCCGGGCAGGCCGTTCGGGACGAGGTGGTTGCTGGCGGTGCGCACGGCGTCCGCGATGATCTTCTCGATGGGGTTCTGCTCGCCACGTTTGCGCTCGCGGGAGAGTTCGTGGGCGACGTCCACGTCGCCGATGGCGCGGTAGTTGGTGAGTACGCGCAAGGCGGCGGCGTAGGCGGCCAGCTGGTAGTCCGCGTCCGAGAAGTTGGGATCGTCGCGGTCGTCGAGGGCGAGCATGGATTCAAGCTGGCGCTCCACTTCGGCTTCCACTTCGGGCACCAGCTCGTCCAGGAACGCGGTGTCCTCGGAGGTCTGCTTGCGCAGCACCATCAGCACGGTGCCTTGGACGTAGTTGCCTGCCTTGAGGGCGGAATCCGTCTCGGTAGCGATGGTCCACGCGGCGGTAACGCGCAGGCCGGCCGCCCAGAGGATCAGCGTGAGATCGGCCCACACCGTGGCGTCCTGGTGGGTGAACATGACCACCTGCAGGCCGTTGTCTGGCATGTGGCCAGCGAGGTTCCGATAAGCGTCAACCATGCTGCTGCGGAATCCAGCGTCTGCACCGCGGATGGCAAGGGCGCGTTTGCTGTCGCCATGCCAGCGCGGGAACAGCTCCTTCCAGATTCGCCCATACCATCCCAGGAAGAACTCGGACAGCTCGTGATAGTTGACCGCGTCGGCATACGGTGGATCGGTCACCCACACGTCAGCTGACCAAGAGTTCGCCCGAGCGTCCAGTGGCCTGACGTGAGATTCCGCGACCCGCGACACCGCAAGGCGCTGTGTGACGATGGTTGCCATGCGGGGCCACGGGCGCGTGACATACACAAGGAGTGTATTGAGGGCTTGATTGGCAAACGTATCCGCACCTTTCTCATTCGCCGCGTTGTCCACCCATCGTGTGAGGCGGCTGTTGAAGTTGAGGCATCGCGCAAGCACCAAAGCCAACGCTTGTCGCTGCTTCATGCTGAGGTCAGCCCGCTCGACTATCTGTTGAACGAACGCACCGGCAAACAAAAGCTGGCGTGGATTGAACAGATGATGCCAATGCGTCCAGCCGCGCTCGCGCATCAGCCGCGTCGTCTCGTCGCCGGGCGTGATGGCGCGGCCGGGGATGTAGCCGCTCGCTTGCCAATCGGCAAAGCGCTCCTCGAGCAGGCGCAGCGCCTCGGCTTCGCGCCGCAAATCGGCTTCGGCGACGGCGCGATATTCCACCACGGGATCGTCGCCCGGAGACCGCCAGCGCACGCAGTACTGGCGTTCCTGAAACACGTCCACCGGGCGCGGCACGAGATCGTCGTTCGTCCACTGCCGCAGGCCGTAGCCGCGTCCGCCACCACCGCGCTGATCGCCGCGAATCGCCGCCATCGGCGTGGATGCGTGGCAGTTCGGGCACTCCAAACGCGAGCTGCGCACCGTGCCGGCGGCGCGTGCTGCGGCGAGGGCCGCACGGTTTTCGCCGGAGCGGATGTCGATGTCGAAGCGCTGGTTCGCCGCGTCCGGCCTCAGCTTGGCCACAGTGCGCGTCTTCTCGCCAATCACCCAACTCGGCGCCAGCGGAACCCGCCACCCGCACTCCGGGCACTTGGTTTCCGTGCAATACAGGAAGGCGTCCGCCCGCCAACCGTGCTCGTCGTGCTCGATGCCCCACTCGGTCACTTGCGCGTCCACCGCTTGGAACACGGCCTTCTGCGCCGCACGCACTTCCTTGGCCACCTTCTCGCCGCCGCCGACGATGTTGAGCGCGCCCCAGGTGAGCAGCGCGGCGACCGGGTTCAAGTCCGACCCGTAGGCTTCGCAGCCGATGCGCGCCGCCTCGAAGGGCACGCTGCCACCGCCGCAGAACGCATCCCCCACCCGCGGCACGCGCCCGAAGCGCCGCTCGCCCAACTCCCGCACCAATTCCGACAGGCTGGCGGCGCTCGTGCCGAGATGCGCGTTGATGGCCTCCCAAGCCTCCGGCGACGGCCCATCAAGATGCTCCGGCCGATCGCACCAACGCAGCTTCTCGTCGTAGCTCATGCGCTCGAACAGGAGCGCCTGCATCTGCGCCCGCGCCTCCCGCTTGCCGACGGCCTTGGTGGCCTTGAGCTTGGGCGCGTCCGCCGTGGACGTGCGCGTGAACCAGCGCGGACGCTCGTCCTCGCCGAACCGCCGATACATCTCTTTCAGCGGGATGTTGCGGCTCTTGCGCCGCCGCAGCCCCTCGTCGTCCATGGTCAGCAGCGCCAGAAACACCTCGCGATCCTTGCGCGGATCGTCAGACGCCGGCATCAACAACCCAAGGATCACCGCCCGCACCAACACCAGCGGCTTGCGCCCCCACCACTTGCCAAGCCCCGTCAACGTCTGGCTGTAGTTCGCCTTGCGCTCCTTGTAGCTCTCCTTGGAAAGGCGCGAGACGGGGAACTGGGTCTCGATGAAGCTCTCCACACCTGACTTCGATACGTCAAGCTTCGCCGGTGGGCGGATTCCTTCCTTCATTTTGTGACGTCAGCCATCAGTTCAGCCACGAGGACAGGGTCCGTGTATTTGCCACTATCAAGGTTTCTGGTACTGCTCCAAGCTCGTCCGGTTTCGACGGTGAGGTAGTTCTCTCCCTCCGTTATGAGCATCTTCCAGAAGACATCTGGACGATGAACCAGAACACGTTCTCCATCCAACCGCAATTTCGTCCACTGGCCGTTGCCGTCCTTGTGCCATCCGCTCTTCTCGTAAAATGAATCCAAATCAACGAGCGAATTCGAGAGGAAGTCTAGTGATTTCTTCCATTCATCACTGCGACTATCTGGAAGCAGAATACCAGTTCCTCTAGCCCTATCGACAACTAGGACACGGAGGATCTCAAAGACGCCGTAAAAGGGTCGTAGATCCATGATATATTGCCGGTATTCCCCTTTGGCGAGGTTTTCCCAAGAATATCTCTTGGTATGCATCTGCAGATCCGTGTCGAAGTAGGCAAACCAATCTCGGAGGCTATTGAAGCTGCTTTGCCTTGGTGGATCCGGACGTCGGTCTGCTTCCACATAGGCAACAAGCTCTATTGGAATAGACTTGTCAATCATATTCCAAGCTGCTTCAAGTCGGTTCCTAGTAGACGGGATAAGCCTATCGTACAAGACACTCAGTCTATGTGGACCCCGCTGTTGCCGCTCGGGACGATCCAAGCGTATGAGTGCTTTCAGTGTCAATTCCAATGACGTCGCGAGATTAAAATGGCATACCGTTTGCAGGGATTCCCACACGCTACCGGCCGGCCAACCATGATCGCCGTGAATCGGTTTGTGGTAATCAACCTGATCAGCACCCAATTTCTTGATTTCTTCTTTTGCGAGCCAAGATACCCTCGAAAAGGCAATAGCATCGCTGACTAGCTTGAGCACTTCACCGCCAGAAATCCGCGGCTTGTTGTGGCCTTGTTTCGATGCTTGCGTCTTCTTTGCCATCATGCCGCTCGTTCTTGGCGAAGATAGGGTTTGCAACCCGGATACTCCAACCACTGCCTGCCATCCAACATGTTGCCGCCGGCCTTCGGTGTCCGACCGCCCCACTGCTTGAAGAAGAACGCCACGCCCTGCTCTTGGCATCGGTCGCGGATTTGGCGCAGCCACTCCTTCTCGACCGGCCTCGCACCCGGGCCGCTTTCGCCACCAGCAATCACCCAGTGAATGCCGGACAGGTCCACTTCGCCAATCGGCCCAAGCAGCGGCTCAAACGACACGAAGCGCACGGCGGCGCGGGTCTGCTTGAGGTGGCGCAGGCGGCTGAGGGCGCTCTTGTTCTCGATCGACACGCCCAGCCAAACGTGGTTGGGCACAGACCCCTTCGGGTAGCGCTTGTTCACGAGGTTCCGCATCAGCGAGCTGCGCTTGGTGAGCACTTGGTAGGTGTGCCAGTCCGCGCTCTCCATCGTGTCGAACACGCTGCCAATGAAGCCCGCGCCGATGTTCTTGTGGAACAGGTCGCTCATGGAGTTCACGAAGATCAAGCGCGGTCGCCGCCAACGGGCGGGTTGATCCAAGCGTTCCGGGCGCAGCGTGAGGTCGAAGCCCGGCTCGAAGGGATGGCCTGGTACGCCGCGAAAGCGCTCGGCGAAGCGCTCGGCGTAGCAGAAGTCGCACCCCGCACTGAGCTTGGTGCAGCCAGTGACGGGATTCCACGAGGCGTTGGTCCACTCGATGGCGCTGTGGTCAGACATCCGTGTCTCCTCGCATGGCGATGCATATGCCGTCGGCACGAGAGGGCTTGTCCATGCCCTCGCCGACAGCCAGCGACTCGTCGGACTCTAGCACGAGCTCGACGACCTCGCGGACGTTCGCGGCCAGTTCTGCCAGACTCTCGCCTTGGCTGTGGGCACCGGCTAGGCCGGGCACGTGGCCAACGTACAAGCCCGTGACAGGACAATGTTGAACGATTGCCGTGTATGCGTGCATGGCTCAGCGACGCTCGCAGCGTTGGGCGCACACGGCCTGATCGCGACTCACCGCGCCGTCAAACTCGTCGATGAACTGGTCGATGGTGCCGCCATCGCACAGGTGGTTGAACAGCGTCTCCACGCGAATCTTCGTGCCGGAGAAGCACAGTGCGCCGCTGGCGAAGCCGGGGCAGGTTTGAAACGGGGGAGCGGCGGCGTGTTGCATGAGGCTATGCTACGCGCACCAATGGCAGCAGCGTGTGTCGAAGCTCAATGCCGTCGCCGTTTCGCCCGTGCGTGGTGACGAAGCGTGCCATGGCGTCGAGGGGTGGTTCCTCCGTTGGGCTATTCTGAAGGCGCAACGCGCTTCCGTTCTCCCCTATCGTCGCCTTGATGCGGGCGTACGCGAAGGATACGTCGCCATCCATGACGTAGCCGATCATGCAGGCGACGGGTAGGCCCTCGGCGTACTGGCCGGTGACGAAGCGCATCATGCCTTCAGCGACGTAGCTTCCGGCTTGAGAACGCCGCGCCCCATCGCGGCGCACGTTTAACCTTTTGCATTCGTATGCGAGGTAGCGGCTGCGATCGTTGTCCATGATCATGGCGATGTCGATGAAGCGGTCTTCCGCTAGCGAGCCGTCGCGTGCCCTGTCCATCGGCACGAACTGATAGTCGCAGTAGAACAGCGACCTTACCCATGCATCTGCATCCAGCCGGTTTACGAGGGTCTTCGTGATCGTGTCCTCGAGAGCATCCGCGGGCAGCCGAGCCACTACCTGCCACCAAATCTTCATGACGAAGCGCAAGAAGAGATCGTCTCGACGGCGGTACTCGGCCTTCCAGCCGAGCTGCTCACCGTCCATCATCGGTCGTCTCCTTCTTGGGCCACAGGTCAATGAGGATGTCCTCCGCGTCCGCCCGTGCGGCCGAGCGCGTCCAGAACCGCATCCGGTTCGGCTTCACCAAGTAGAGGTCCTGTCCCGTGTAGACCCCTAGATTGCCTAGCTGATGGAGGTTGCCCGGCAGCGGGCGGTCCATCGCACGGGACACCCTCGCCAACGCCTCGCCTAGCGGAAGGTTCTGCTCCGAGTACTCGGTCCAATCCTCAGCCGCACACAAGTGCAGCTTGGCCACAACGAGGTCGTCATCGCGGGCGATGAGCGACACGCTGACCCTCCGGCCCGGTTCCATCCAAGCCTCTAGGATGGAGATTAGAGCGGGGGCGTAGGCGCTGCGATCACTCGGCGTGGTTCGCCGCCAGAGCGGAGACGAGGACGATGGGTTGGGCTGTACCGAAGGCGCGATGTAGTCGAACGTATCCTCCACCAGGAGGATTTCCAAGTCGGAAAGGGCAAAGTAGTCGTAGACCAGACCGTCGATGCGGTCAAGCAGTTCGGGCAGGAGGTCTGGCGGGCGAGTGATTGCGCCGAGGCGCTTTTCCGCTTCGTCCATCAACGCGGCTAGCTGATCCGCTGCGGTTTCGGCCCGCTGCGGTTCCTCCATGTCCGTCGGCTTCGGGAACGGCAAGTCAAGTAGCTGATCTTGATGCACTTTTGCCCGCTCGCTGCCGAGGGACGCCGACGAGTGGAACGCGAACCAGTACATCAGCTTGCTGTTCAGCATCGCGGCCAGCGCCTTGGCCCGCCGCTTGTCGGACTCCGGGACCACGATGGCTTGGATGGCGTCCTGGAAGGCGAAAGGCGCCTCGGTGTAGGCGGCGCGCAGCCGGTTGCGCCCGGCACCTTGCGTGACAAGCACACGGGGGCCGGCGAAGCCCCGCTCGAAACCTCGGCGGCGAGAGGTTGTGCCGTGTCGCGCAGCCAGAGCCTGCAAATCAGGCGACAGTATGCGGAAGGACGTAGCCGGCAGGTACTGACCAATGGCAACGGCTTGGCTTGACGTCGTTTGGGTGGCTGGTTGGAACCCTTGGCCGATGATCCAAGGCTGGCCCATGCTGGCGTTCTTCCGCTTCGAGTACCTGAACTGCGCCACCGTATCCCGCAACGGCGCGAACCGCTTGAGGTAGCGGAACAGCTTGTCTTCCGGCCCCTTCATCCATAGGCGTTTGTTGAACAGCAGCGGGTCTTTGTCGAGCTGGATGGTGTCCATCCGATCCTTGTCCAGGTCGTTGATCGTCAAGCGCTGCGTGGCGTCGAAGCCGGCCTCGGCCTTCGGCGTCCAGTATTCGAACCAGTGCGGCGCGTCGTCTCGGTTGGGGCCGCCGATGAACAGCGCCGTGGGCTGCACGGCCTTGGCGAACAGCTGGCGGCGCAGGTCGGCGTAGTTGACGATTCGGCTGACGCGGAGCTTCTTCAGCAGCGTGGCTCTCGCCGCCATCGCGCCCTTCGAGTGGGTGTGCAGGAAGGGCATGGCGGGGAGCAGCAAAGCGAGCTTGCCGTCTTGCTTGAGGTGACGGAGCGCTTTCCACGCGAATCCCCAAGCGGCCTGCTTGTCCGGCGCCGGCAGGCCACGTTCGCCGCACCACTCGGCCGCCGCCTGATCCCCGCTTCGCCACGGCGGATTGCCGATCACCACGTCGACCTTGGCGCTCTCGCCGTCGTCGAAGAAGTCCGCTTGGCGCAGCCGCACTCCCCAGAGTTCCGGCAGCAGTTTGCCGGCGGCCATCAGCTTGCGGATGTCCGGTGGATTGACCTCTTCCAAGAGCGCGATGTAGAGCGAGAAGATCGCCACGCGCACGGCGTTGGCGTCGATGTCCAAGCCGGTGAGCTGGTTGATGAACGCTTCCAGTCTGCGCCACTGAATCTTCTGCGTGGCCTTGCTGTGCCGCCATTGCTCGCAGAGCCGCTTGAAGACGCAGACGAGGAAGATGCCGGAGCCGCATGCCGGGTCGAGGAAGGTGCCGTTCGTCTTGGTGCGCTTGGCGAGGAACCTCGGCTCGTCCCAAAGCTGCGAGACCACGCTGGTGGCAAGGTGCTTGGGGGTATGGAACTGGCCCTTGGGTGCTCGATCTGCGGTGCCGAGGAACTGATCGTAGACGGCGCTGATCAGCTCGACCGGGATGAACTTGAAGTTGTACGCCCAGAACAGGCGCGTTTGGTCCGCGTGCTGCCCCATCTCCACCATGCCGCCGCGGAAATCCGCCAAAATCGGCAGGTGCTCGCGCATTAGCCTCGGGCCGGATTCGCCGAACGAGCAAGGCTTCACAAACAGGTCGCCGTTGAAGTGGTCGCTGAGACGGCGGAACAGAGCGTAGAAGGCCGTCACCCTGCGCACTCGCAGAATGTCCGCAAAGGTGGACAACTCGTCGTCACCCGTGGCTTCTTGGATGTAGTGGCTGTCAATGACGCCGCGGTCTTCCAAGTACGCGATGAACATGGCCTGCATCAACAGAGCCTGCGAGGCCTCGGGCGGTAGTCCCACGGATTGCAGCCGCTGATCGGAGTGCTTGAGGTTGTCGAGCAACACCCTGTCCACACGCTGCTTGGCGTTGAACGAGGCGTCGTGTTCCTGCCAATACCGGCCGGATTCCATGCTGCGGATCAGGCTGCGCACGCACGCCTCGTCCTCGACCTTCCCCAGCACCTCGATGAGGCAGTCGTCGTCCAAGCGGTCGCTTCGGCGGTCTTTCGGTCGCGCTGCCAGCGAGTAGATGCGGATGGCGTCGCCGCAGACCACCGCCAGAACGCTCGCCAGGCCTTGGTTCCAGAGTGCCGAATGCAGCGGCGCGATGTGCGAAGCATCGGCGTCCTCCGCCGCGAAGAACACCGCCGTGGGCACGTCCTCGATGCAGAACACCCAATCCGCGCCGAGGTCGCGCAAGGCCGTTCGGATGGGGCCAGCGTGGGGCACGTCCCCGACCTCGCCAGCGTCCGCGTAGACCTCGGGCGCACGGCGGGCGGTCAGGCCCAGTGCGTCTTTCCAGTCGTCCCAGTCGTCGGCGATTGGCGGTTCAGCGAGTCGCATGGCTCAAACCGTAACATGGCTGCACATACAGTATCCGAGACAAAGGCCGCTTGTCCACTCTCAGGCGGCGCCTGCCACCTCGAACGCAGGACCAAAGAGCTCGACGCGCAAGGGCGAGTGGTCGGCGAGTGAACCGCGAACCCTTATGTGTCCGAGCGGCCCTTCCATCGGCCGGCGACGCTTGGCGACCTCGCGAGCGGTGCGCTCCACGGCGGGCGGCTTGCGACGCGGTTTCGGCCCGCGGACAGGCCGCGTGCAGTAGGCTCGATGAGCTCGTTCGCCAAGTCGGCGCAGGGCAGGGCGGCTGAGTGACCGCGGTCATGTCAACGGAAAGCGCTCCTGCAACTGCGTGGCCCGGCGCTCGATCTCCTCAACCGCGGACTTGCGCCAGCCAGGGATGCGGACGAAGCGGATTTGGGAAACGCGTTCCCGTTGGCCGGCATTCGATGTCTTGTAGCCGATGCTCCAGCGGAACACCGCGCCAAGCGCCAGCAGCAGTTGATCGTCGGGGGAAACTTCATCCAGATCGAAAGTCGCTTCCTCTCGATAGTTTGCGGGGTCCGTGAGGTCGCGGAGTTCCGCCGAGAACTCGCCATCGGCGACCTCGGTGACGGTGCCTTCCCATTGCTGCAGCAGACGAAAGGTGTAGGGGGCCGGGCGTACTGGCGGCACAGGCAGGACATAGGGCGACGGGGTTGGCATCGGATTCAAGCTGGTCGACAGAAGTGCTCGCTCTTCCGGCTGGTGCCGAAGCGATGTGGAGTCGGTGCTGCCGAGTTCGTGTCCATCAATGGCCCGTGCCTTCGGTATGGACACAACCGCATCGACGTGCCCAAGCTCTGCCATCTCGCCCGCTTGGGTTGGCAGGACAGACGAGAGGGAGCTGGGCTTGTCCTCCCGGCTGAAGTGGACGACGGGACCGCGGTTCGTTCCGGCACCGATGTCCACAGCGTTTGTCGAAGCGCCAATCGTCAATTCACCATCCTCATGATGTTGTCGGTTACACGGTCCGCGTAGGCCAAAGCACCACTCCAGTTCTCGCGGAGCTGCTGCATGGGTACTCTTGCATCATCGCCTTCGTCGAAACCGAAGTGTTCGTTCGTCCGCAGAAAGAGACCCGGCTGGAACCGGTGCGAAGGTTCGATCGTCACGCTCAAGTGTTTGGCAGGCGATTCTGGTCGATTGCCCACAACAGACAACGTTTGGAGGGCCGATGCCCCATCTCGTTATCCCGGGAGGACACTCGACCAAACTTCGCGTGGTGCCAGATTGTCCTCCAAAGGCGTCCAAATGTCTTCCGTTGGTACTCGGACATGTCGTTCACTGTTCAATCCCATCGCCATAATTGTCGTGAACTCCAACAACGTGAAAGTGCCCGACACGCACTCTTCAAGAGCACGATATTGGGAAGGATCGGTGGTGGTCGCAGTAAACCACTTATCCGTGACCTGCAAAGTGAACCAAGTGAACTGTACTACCGTCAGGCTCGGGCTGACCACCGCGACCTGCGCCGCCTCCGCCTCTCCCTCTGGGATCAGCCCATGCTTTGCGAACCACTGCGGGTGCAGGATGGCGGGGTTGAAGCTCCCCACCAACACGATCGACGCACTCTCAGCTTCCGTCACCGCGGCAGCCATTAATCCTCCGCTAGCCCCACGAGGACTGCGCCGACTTGACGACCGCCACGCACCTCACGCCGCAGTATTGCACGAAACCTACCCCGCCTGCCCATTCGCCGCCCGCCCCTTCCCCGCCACCAGCCGGAACACCTCGCCGCCCCGCTCCGCTCGGTCCAGCACCGGGTTCTCCGTCAGCGCGAAGCGCACGGCTTTGCGCCAGCCGGTGTTCCTGCCGTGGAGGGCGTGGCCGGTGGCGGCGTTGGTCATGGTGAACAGCCACCAGCGCTCTTCCGGGGCGAGGCCCAGCCAGTTCTTGATGGCGGTGGGGATGAGCGTCGGGTCGGCGTCTTCGACGGCCCAGGCGAGCAGGGCGAGTTCCTTGCCCAGCAGGCGCATCACCGGGTTGTCGCCGCGCTTCCAGCGGCTGGTTGGCAGGCGCTGCTTCTTCAAGCGGCGGTTGAACTCCACGCGGGCCTCGTCGGCGATGGCGGTCCACTTGGGGCGCGGCAGCACCACGCGCAGCTTGGCGTCCTGTAGGCCGGTGCCTAGGGAAGGCGGCGGGTAGCCGCGCTTCGCGTCGAAGGTCAGGTGCTCGGCGATGGCGACGTCCTGGCGGGTGCCGGGGGGGATGGTCACCACGAAGTGATGCTCGGTCTCCTCGGGCAGGAAGCCGAAGCCGCGCGGCTTGGGGTTGGGGCTTGCCTTCACGGTTCCACCTCGTCGCGCTTGTATTGCGCTCGCAACTCGGCGATGTGGTCGAGGAAGCGCTGGCCGGTGGCATAGTGGATGCGCTTCGCATCGATGAGCACTTCGCCGTCGCCGAGCAGGGCCCGCAGCTGTTCCACGGCTTGCTCGATGCGCTCGCCGTCAAGCTGCAGGTCGTCCGAGAGGTTGAGTTCCACCCATTGGCGCTCGCCTTCCGCTTGCACGGCCAGACGCAGACCGCTCGCCGCGCTGGCGTGCTTCTTCAAGCGGGCGATGAAGCCGTAGGCGGTGCGCGTGGTGTTGAAATCGAAACCACTTGCCGGGTGCCAGACCGCGGGCTGGTCGCGCACGATCGGCTTTTCCACCGGTTTTTCCGCGATCTCGCGGCGATGCTGCTCGGATGCGATGCCGTCCTTCTCCGCCACGGCCAGAACCAGCCGCGCATCCGGCGGAACGGCGAACGGGGCATCGTAGGCGCCGCCCGCCACCAGCGGGTCCGAGCCGTCCGTGGTGTACCGAATCGGCGCTTCCGGCGCGGCGCGGATTTCCACCATGCGCTGTTCGCCATTCATGTACTCCCTGGACTTCAACGTGATGCGGTTGCTCCACGCCGCAGCCTCGCCTGTTTCGTGTTCGCCGCTGGAATCCACGGCAAGGAAGGAAACGCGCAGGTCCGCGGTCTGGTAGTCCCGCCCTTGCAGCTTCTCAGATGCCGGCGTCGCCGCGGCGCCGACTTCGGCGTAGAGGGTGTCGCCGTTCACCGGCGAGAGGCGCAGCTTCGCCACGCCGGTGTCGTCGTCGCGGGCGAGTTCGCGCACGGCGACGGCGGTGGCCGGCTTCGGAAACGGCCCCTTGTTTACGTAGCTGCCTTCCTCGCGCCAGGCGTCGGTGTGCAGCAGCTGTGCCTTCATGCGCTCCAGCGCGTCCGGGCGGTGCCATTGCCACACCGGCGCGGTGGCGGCGCGGCGCTTGATCTCCTGCCACAGCATGGATTGCTGGGTGAAGAGGCGCGCTTCGATGCGCTGGCGGAAATCGTCGCTCTCCACGTCCTGGTTGAACTTCATCTTGTCCAAGAGCGCTTGGCGCACCTGTTCTTCGCCGTTGTAGCGGTTCTCGCGGAACTCCATCGCGAGGTCCACCTTCGCCAGCCGGTCGCGGCTTGGATAGTGCAGGGTGGTGAAGGTCTCGCGGATGGCGCTGTGGAATTGCGTCAGGAAGCGCGGCAGGAGCTGATCCCGGGCCTGCTGCATCTGCACGTCGCCGTCGGCGACGCCTTCCTCGTGCATCTCGCTGATGATCTGGTTGATCGCCTTCAGTTCCCGGGCGCGTTCGAGCAGCGAGTCGAAGGCGCGCTGGCCGGTGAGGAAGCAGACGCGGTTCTGGTAGGTGAGCTGCTCGTAGTAGGCGGCGAGTTCGGGATGCAGGCCGGCTGGGTGCGGCTCGGCCACCACCAGCGTCACGCGATCCGGGTCGATGTGGATTTCGTCGATGGCCGGCAGCGGTTGCAGGCGCTGGTAGCAGTCGCCCTCGCTCGGCTCGAAGATCGCCGTCAGGCGCTCCTTGAGTTCCTTGGTGGCCTGATCGCGCAGATAGGCGCCGGCGGTGGTGGTCACGCGAGCGACCAGGTTCTGCACGTTGCGCAGATGCAGGCGGCCGTCGTTGGTGGAGTGCAGGTACCAGGCGGCGGTGGCGAGGCGGGCGACGATGTCGTTCTGCAAGTGGGCGATGTCGCGTCCGGGCGCGCACAGGTTGGCGACGATTTCCGGCACCGTCAGCCCCTTCACGGCGTTCGGCACGTTGGCGAGCGAGGCGATCAAGAGCAGGCGCATCACGTCCTGGGCGTCTTCGCCGCCGCCGAGGTTGGCGTCCACCGTCTCCGCCACCGCCTTGCCGTTCGAGGCGATGTCGTGGGCGATGGCGTTCTCCAGCGTGCTGTTGATCTGGTTGATTTCGGTGAGCGTCTCGCGGTTCGCCAAATCCAAGTCGTGGGCGGCGATCAGGTACGGGTCGCGCTCGGAACTCCAGATGCGCGAGACGACGATGCGCATGAGGCGAATAAGGCCGCGGGTCTGCTGGAAGCCTTGGTTCTCGCGGAAGCGGGCGTACAGATCGCGCAGCGCCGGATGGAACGGGTAGGACTGCGCCACGTCCGCCGCGAACTGCTCCGGCGAGGCGTTGGTGACGTCCATCTGCTTGGCGTCGCGCACGGCCTTGGCGTAGCCTTGGGCCACTTCGGCCACCTCTGCTTCGCTCGGCAGCTTCTCGAACAGGCGTTTGCGCAGGATGTGGTAGAACTCGTCCGTGTTCATGCGCACCGGCTCCAAGTTCATGGCGGCGCGCCCGGTCTCCCCTTCCAAATCCTGCAGCGCGGCGTTGATCTGGGCGCTGCCGGCCTGGTAGTTGGCGGCCAGATCCGCGATGACGACGCAGACGTTGGCCAGTTCCTCGCGGCCCAGCGCTTCGAGCAGGTTGGCCAGCGCCGTGGTGGTGACGGCGGCCAGGTCAGAATTGCCGATGCTTCTGGCCGCGGCGTTCACGAAGTAGGGCGGCAGCTCGTCCAGCATGATGACGAGCGGCTCGCCTTGGAGCAGATTCACCCACGCGGTGAGGCCGGGCGCCGTCAACGGCGCGTAATACTCGTTGAACTGATCGCGCTTGCCCAGCTGCTCCGCGATTGCGCCCCAGATGCCGAGCGGCGCGTCGCTCTCGCGCCCGGAGAACGCCACCACGCGCACCGGGCCGAGGGCGGCGTTCGGCGCGTAGAAAGCGCCCATCACTTCGGCGCGGTGTTGCGGGTGCTTGGCCAACAGCCCGAGCGCCAGCAGGTTGTGGGTCTTGCCGCCGCCCATCGCTTGGGTGAGCTTGAAGACGCCCTGCGCGGACGCGCCCTCCAGGCGCCGGAAGCCCTCGGTGAGCAGCGTGCGCATGCCTTCGGTGATGTAGTTCTCGGCGAAGAACGCGGCCGGGTCGATGCGCTCCGCCACCAAGTCGCCGAGATGGAGAACCGTGTCGCGGCGGCTGGCGTCGAAGACGCCGGGGCGAGGTGTGCAGGCCTGTCTGACGGTTTGCACGGCGGGCGTCCGGTCCTTGCGCGATAGGCTGGGCTTGCCGTCGCATTGTAGCGGAACGATGCCTGCTCTACGGTCCGTCGGTCTCTGTCGTCAGGTCTCGCGCCTGGCTGTTGGCAGACCCCTGCGGCTAGTTGAACGTGGCGTACTCCAATTGATGCCGATATTAGGAAAAAATACTGCTTTCCATCCTATACAGTACGAACATTGCAATGACCTGCCCCTTGCGAGCGCAATAGCATTCCCGCCACCAAAACTGGCAATCGCGGAGTTCACAGGACCATGCGCGTTGACGAATTTCACCGCGTCGTCTTCAAGGACGACCCGAGCACTGGCTTGCAAGCCGTGTTCGCTCTGCACGACATCACCTTGGGGCCGGCGCTCGGCGGCATTCGCCGCTGGAGCTATGCGGACGCCGACGCCGCCCGTGCCGACGTGATGCGGCTGGCCCACGGCATGACGTACAAGAACGCCCTCGCCGGCATTCCCTTCGGCGGCGGCAAGAGCGTCATTCTCGCGCCCGCTCGTCCGGGGCAGCGCGACGGCGCGCCAGCCGGGCCGATGACTCGCGCGCAGCTGCTGCGCTTCGGCGAGTGGATCGAGGAACTCGGCGGGGAGTACGTGGCCGCGGAAGACGTCGGCATGCGCGTGGCCGATCTGCGGCAGATGGCCGAACGCACCGGCTACGTCACCGGCATCGGCCGCGACGGGCGCGGCGGCAACCCCGGCCCGCGCACCGCCCAAGGGGTCTTCGAGGGCATTCGCGTGGTGGCGGAACGGCTGGGCGGCAGCCCCTTCGCGCTGGCCGGTCTGCGCGTTGCGGTGCAAGGGCTCGGCAACGTCGGCATGGCGCTCTGCGAACTGCTGCACGGCGCTGGCGCGGAGCTCGTCGTCGCCGACATCGACACCGCCAAGGTGGAGGATGCGCAAGACCGTCTGCAGGCCCAGGCCACCTGCGTCGACGGCGTGCTCATGGCTGAGGTGGACGTCGTGGCGCCCTGCGCGCTCGGCGGTGCCATCAGCACCGATATTGCCGCAACGATGCCGGCGCGCGCCGTCGCTGGTTCCGCCAACAACCAACTGGCCTCCGAGGAAGCCGCCAAGACGCTGAAGCAGCGCGGCATCCGCTACGCACCGGACTACGTCATCAACGCTGGCGGCGTCATCAGCGCCGGGCTGGAGTTCCTGGGCCGCGACGGCTTCGACAGCGAAGTCACGAAGGTCGGCTCGCGCCTGGCGAGGGTGTTCGACGAGGCGGACGCCACCGGTCTGACGGAAGCGGCGGTCGCGGCCGCCTGGGCGCAGTCGGTGATCGCCCAAGGCGGCTTGGAGCGCGTTGCCTAGGCGCACCTGCGGGGGCATTCGAGTTTGCTTCGCGACTCCGTGCCTGCCGCAGCTCGACTCTTCTGTGAAGGTCGGCGCCTCTCAAGGATCCAAGGTTCTCGAGAGGCGTCGGCCAGCGGTTTGCGCGGCAAGGCCGGCGTGTTAGGTTATGCGTTCCGACGACGCAAGGGCGAACCGTGGCCTACGACAAACCGATTCCCCCGCAGGGGCAGCACACCGAGCCGTTCTGGGAGGGCGCCAAGGCGGGCAGACTGATGCTGCCGCGCTGCCGCGACTGCAATCGCGTGCATTGGTATCCGCGCCTGATCTGCCCGTTCTGCCACTCCATGAACTTGGAGTGGGTCGAAGGCAGCGGCAAGGGCCGCCTGCACACCTACGCCGTGCAGCATCGCGCCTTTGGCGGCTGGGCCGAGGAAGTGCCCTACGTCACCGCCTTCATCGACCTCGACGAGGGCGATCGGATGATGACCGTGCTGCGCGGCGTCGATGCCGCCCGACCGGAGGACATCAAGATCGGCAGCCGGGTCTCGGTGGAGTTCGAGCAGGCCAACGACGACACGTTCATCCCCTTCTGGCGCGTCGTGGAGGAATAGGCCGTGGCAGCTCCCAACCTTAGCAACGCCGCGGCCATCGTCGGCGCCGCGGAGTCCGACGTCATCGGCTATCCGATGGAACTGATCGGCGAGCGCGTCACGTCGCTGCAGCACCACATCCAGGCCATCAAGAACGTCAGTGTGCTCACCGGCATACCCATCGCGGACATCCAGGGAGTGTTCTCCGCCGGCTGGTCCGGCGAACTGTGCGAACACCTGGGGCTGAAGCCGCGCTATCTGGACACCACGTCCGTGGGCGGCTGCTCGTTCCAGATCCACGTCCACCACGCGCTGGCGGCCATCCACGCCGGCATCATCGACATCGCCCTGGTCAGCCACGGCGAAGCCGGCTGGTCGTATCGCGGCGGCGGAGGCGGCGGGGGCGGGCGCGGCCAGGTCAGCCCCGGCGCGGAAATGACCGCCGCCTACGGCACCTTCGGCGCGCCCTCGCAGTACGCCCACGCCATGGTTCGCCACTTCCACAGCTTCGGCACCAGCCAGGAGGACTTCGCGCACATCGCCGTGGTCACCCGGCAGTGGGCGCAGCTCAATCCCCGGGCCGTGATGTACGGCAAGACGCAAAGCCCGTTCGGCGGCCCGATCACCGTCGAAGACGTGCTCGAGGCGCGTCTGATCGCCTGGCCGCTCACCCTCTACCACTGCTGTCTGGTCACCGATCACGGCGGCGCGGTGATCGTCGCCCGCCCGGAAATCGCCCGCAGCCTGCGCACCAATCCGGTGTGGATCGCCGGCGCCGGCGAAACCATGGGGCATCAGAACATGCTCGAAATGGAAGACTTCACGGCCACCTCCGCGTCGCGCTCGGCGGCTACTGCCTACAAGATGGCCGGCCTGGGGCCGGACGACATGGAAATGGCGATGATCTACGACTCGTTCACCATCACCGCCGGCATCACCGCGGAAATGCTCGGCCTCGCCCCGCGCGGCAAGGGCTACACGCTGTGGAAGGACGGCGACGCGGCGCCGGGCGGGCGCCTGCCCATCAACACCAACGGCGGCGGTCTCTCCTTCAACCACTCCGGGATGTACGGCATGCAGCTCCTGGTGGAGGCGTACCGCCAGCTGTCGCGCAGCGCGGAGGACGGCGTCAACGGCATCGACGGCAAGCAGACCAGCGCCACGGCCTGCATCGTCAACGGCACTGGCGGCACGCTCTCCACCACCGGCACCCTGGTGCTCGTTTCCGACGATCGCTAGCGTCATGCGCGGAGTCGGGTGCTGGTTCGCCGCCGGCTGCTGCATCGGCAGCGCCGTCGGCTGGCCCGCGCTCGGCGCCGAGGACGTAGACGCCGCCGCGCCCGACGACGCCACGGGGCCGCCGCCGATTGCCGCGTTCACGGACCCGGACGACTTCGGCGCGGTGGAGATCTCCCCCACGGGCGAGTACCTGGCGCTGACCATGCGCCACGAGGACGGCGCCACGTTCCGCGTGCTGGACCGCGAGAGCGGCGACATCGTCATCAACCGCAACTTCGACGAAAACCGCGAGATCGCCGACCTGCAGTGGGCGGCGGACCACCATCTGCTGGTGGCGCCCGCCTTCCGCGGCATGGTGCTGGCCGGTCTCGGAAGCACCGGCGAAATCATGGTGGTGCCCATCAAGACCGGGCGCGCCGGGCGGCTCGGCTGGGGCCAGGTGCTCGACACCATGCCCGACGACCCGGAGCATGTGCTCTTCTATCTGGCCGAGGATCGCTTCGGAGAAGTGTACAAGGTGAACCTCAACGCCCGCTTCCGGCGCGCCGGAAGCAGCGTCTCGCGCAATCGCGTGGCCAGGGGCGCCGCGCCGCGGGGCTCGTTCGTGCCGACCCACGACGGCGGCATCGCCTTCAGCACCGGCGAAAGCATGGACAACAAGACCGAGGTGTACTTTCGCGAGGGCAAGGAATCCTGGCAGCTGGTGGAGAGCCACGGCTACGGAGACCCCGGCTGGACGCCGCTGTGGTACTCCGGCGCAGCGGGCAAGTACCTCGTCAGCGACCGCCGAGGCGGCGGCACCGCCGGCGTCGGCCTGTACGACGCCAAGACCAACACCCACGAGAAGACCTTCGTCCGCCATCCGACGGTGGACTTCACCGCTATCGAGAGGGACTTCCGCAACCGCATCTGGGGCGTGCGTTTCGATCACCACTATCCGGACACCGTCTATCTGCAGCCGGACCATCCGCTGGCGAAGAAGCACGCCATGCTGCGCAAGGCGTATCCCGATCACACCATCGAGTTCACCAGCACCACCCGCGACTACAACCTGTCCGTGGCGGAGATCAGCAGCGATCGCAAGCCGGGCGACTTCGTGCTGGTGAACGTGAAGGGGAAGAGCATCGAGCCCATCGCCAGCCGTCGCCCCAAGTTGCAGCCGGAGATGCTGAGCCCGGTGCAGCCGATGGAGCTGAACGTCCGCGACGGCACCACCGTGTACGGCTACGTCACCAGCCATCCGGACGCCGAGCGCCCCGGCCCGATGGTGGTTCTGGTGCATGGCGGACCGCACCAGGTGCGCGACTACTGGAGGTTCGACTGGCAGGCGCAGCTGCTCGCCAGCCGCGGCTACCACGTGCTGCAGGTGAACTTCCGCGGCTCCGCTGGCTACGGCCTCTCGTACCTGTCCGCCGGCTTCGGCGAATGGGGCGGCCGGATGCAGGACGACGTCACCGACGCCACCCGCTGGGCCGTGGCGCAGAAAATCGCGGACCCCGAGCGAATCTGCATCTTCGGCGGCAGCTACGGCGCCTACTCGGCGCTGATGGGCGCGGTCCGCGAGCCCGAGCTGTACCGCTGCGCGGTGGGGCTGTCCGGCGTCTACGACCTCGAAGCCATGGACCGGTACGGCGACATCCGCACACGGCGCGCCGGGCTGCACTACCTGAACGAAGTGCTCGGCACGCCGGCCAAGCGCCGAGCCCGCTCGCCGGTGCATCGCACGGGCCGCATCCGCGCCGCCGTCATGCTCATCCACGGAGCGCTGGACCGGCGCGCTCCGTTGGAACACGCCAAGCGCCTGCACGACGCCCTGCAAGACGCGGGCAGGGACGTGGAGTGGCACGTCGAACACAACCAGGGCCACGGCATCTTCGGCAGAGACGAACGGCGCAACGCCTATTCGGCGATCCTCGCCTTTCTGGACAAGCACCTCGCTTCGCCGACGCCGGGCTAGGATGGCGACCCAGGTTGCTGGCGTCAAAACGGAAGCCCCCTCGAGAGGAAAGGGGCAACCTGTTGATACGTTGTGCGAAGTTGCTCTCTCTAGTTTTCCTATCCGTAAACTCTCAACACGTTGATTTTTGTTGAGAAAGAGGCTTTTGGGTGTCCGCGTCGCAACGTCAGCCGGAACCGAAGCCCGGGGCGTACCACCCTCAGCAGTTCGTGCAAGGTCGCACCTGCTCCCCGGTGGCCCAGCGGGCGCAGTTCACCCCGCTGCAAGATCGATTGCAGCAATCCAGCTGGCAATCGGCAGTGGCTATGCAGATTCCGTATGCGCTCTGCCTAAGTTCCTCGCACTTCTGCCGAAGGATGGGAAGTCCAGGGCAGTCCTGCTCAAGCATGACCTGGCAGGTGGCCATCGTCTCCCCGTGCTGTTTGTCGCAGGTTTCGGGCGAACAGTACGGCGTCTCGGAGTCGAAGGGAGCGCCAGCGTCGAGTTCGGCGCAGCGCTGGCGGCCTTCGCACGTCCGTTCCCCGTTCAAGGCGGTTTGCACCAGCAGGACGCGAAAGAAGAACACCTCGGGGAATCCTTCCCAGCGTCCGCGCCGCAGGTTCGTGCGCTCTGCCAACGCGGCGGTGAAGATCTCGTCGAGCTCGTCCCACCGGACTACATCGGCGTCGATCTTGTCCAGTGTCTCCGCATCGAGTTCAAGCACCGGGTCGGGGATGATTCCGAGGAAGTCACGCTATTCGCGCTCGTCGCTCCAGCAGATCACGCTGATCGCGGCGAGGACCGAGAAAACACATGCCCTCATGATCGCTCCTCCGTTTCGAGCCTAGTTGCAACGTTCGACCGAGGCACTTTGCGGAAGTTGCCGCCGTGCGCTTCGCCGACGGCGGCCGGTTTGGGCGCGTCGCACACCGCGGTGTCGGCAGCGCGCTACGCCATGCCGGGCTCGCAACACGCCCAAGAGCCGTAGTAGGGAGCAGTTCTGGCGTCAAACGGCTAGTAGATCGACGCCATCTGCCACACGTCAAGCCGCGTCAGTTCGCTGGCCGCGCCCCGGGAGCACAGCGCCACGCCCGTGCTGTCGGAACGTTCCGGGTAGACCCGCGCCGCCACGCACTGGCGGTCGTTGACGAACGCCTCGACGATGCTTCTGTCGACGAAGACGCGCAGCTGCAGCGGCTCGTCGGGCGCCAGGCGGACGCTGGCGGTTTCCGGGGCGCGGCTGCGCACGTCGGCGGCGGTGGAGGAGCGGGTGGTGTCCAAGGTCACCAGGCTCTCCCTCGGGCGCTTGCGCCGAACATGGTCCCGGTAGCCCCGGTCTCGGTAGAAGACGATGCGCGTGGTCTCTTCGCCGCCGGGTGAACGCAGCACCTCCAGTTCCAGCGCCGACTCCCGGCCCGGCGCCACGGTTGCGCGAATCTCCAAGGCATCGCCGAAGCGTCCGGGCAGCACCACTTGCCGATTGGCCGGCAGCGTCTGCGCCGCACCGCCCAGGCGCGTCTGCCGGCACGACGCCACCGCCGCCACCGGCGCCATGCGCAAGCCGCCGTCGTCGTCCAGGGACAGCCGCCGCGGCAAGCTCATGATCTGGTTCCAGCCCTCGGTGGGCTTGCCCGGGTTCATGTTGAAGATCGCCACGACGTCCTTGCCGTCGGGAGTCGCCGAAGGCGCGTGGACGCCAGCGGGCGACACCGGCCCCATGTTGAACTTGCCGCCGCCGGTGGCCAGGAGCTTCTGCCGCTTCGTGTCGTAGTCGCCGAGCAGATACTGGCCGCCGCTCATGTGGCTGAAGAACAGCAGCATGTGCCGGTCGCCTATCGGCCAGAAGTAGGGGCAGGCGCCGTCGTCGCCAAGCAGCGTGAAGCGGTCGTTCTCGACGAACGGATGCAGGTACTTCCAGCGGCGCAGATCCTCGGAACGAAACAGAAAGTCCGCCGCCACCGGCGCTCCGCCCGGCCCGTCCGGGAGCTGCCCCGCCGACAGCGAGTAGTAGCTGCCGCCCTGCTTCCAAATGCACGGGTCGAAGACCCGGTACGGCAGCCGTTCGCCGGGCGCGGCCATCGGTATCACGGGAGCGTCGTCCAGCTTCTGCCAGTTCAGCAGCAGGGGATCGCGGGCAACCGCCACCATGTTGCCGGCCTTGGTGCCGTGGTACATGGCGATCACCCGGTGCTCCTCCACCAGCGTGGCGCCGGAGTAGCAGCACTCTTCCGGGTGCGGATAGATGCAGTAGGGCAGGTCGCGCCAGTGGATCAGATCGTCGCTGACGGCATGGCCCCAGTGCTGGCGCGGGTCCTCCGGCGGATAGGCCTGATAGAACAGGTGCCAGCGGCCCTGCCAGAAGCACAGGCCGTTGGGATCGTTCAGCATCCCTTCCGGGTTGACGTAGTGGTAGATGGGCCGATGCCGATCTCCGGCCAGCGCCCGGCGCGACTGCGCCAGGCGTTCCATCATCGGATGGGACGCGAGCGCCTCCTGCTGCTCCGCCAGCGTCTCGGGGAAGACGTAGCGCGGCACTTTGGAGCGGTAGTCCGTCATCGGCGCAAGCTCCTGCCCGCTGCCTTTCAGGGCCGATAGCTGAGGCCGCTGCCCGGCCCCAGCTGCGTCGCCACCACGCGCTGGGCGTCGGCGACGAAGTCCACCAGCAGCGGCCGGGTGTCCCGAGGGTCGATGATCTCCTCGATGCCGAAGGCGTGGGCGTTGCGGAACGGCGAAGAAATGGCCTGCAGGCGCGCCTCGATCTCCCGGCGCTTGGCCTCCGGGTCCGGCGCGTTCTCGATGTCGCGCTTGTAGGCGATGGCGGCGCCGCCTTCGATGTGCATGGAGCCGCCGTGGGTGGAAGGCCAGCAGTAGCGTCGATACAGCCCGCTGCCGCGCTGGTGCAGGCCGCCGGCGACGCCGTAGAGCTGGCGCAGCACGAAGCAGACGTAGGGCGTTTTGCTTTGCGTCAGCGTGGCGACGATGCGCGCCCCGGAGCGGACGATGCCGAGTTCTTCCTGCGCCTTGCCCACCGAGAAGCCGGGCTCGTCGGCGAAGTACACCAGCGGCAGATGGAAGGTGTCGCACAGTTCGATCAGGCGGATGGTCTTCTCGCCGGCGGCGATGTCCATGGAACCGCCGTTGAACTTCGGGTGGTTGGCCATCACGCCCACCGGGTGTCCGTCCACCCGGGCAAGGCCCGTGATCCGCGCCCGGCCGTAGTAGGGGCCCATCTCGAAGAAGCTGTCGCGGTCCAGAACCGCATCGAGGATCTTGCGCGGATCGTAGATCTGCCGTCGATTGCGCGGCACCGCGGCCAGCAGCGACTCCTCGCGCCGTGCCGGGTCGTCGTCGGGCGGGCGCCGCGGCGGCGCTTCCCAGACGTTCGCCGGCAGATAGGAGAGAAAACGCCGCACCTGGCCGATGGCGTCCTCTTCGCCGTCGGCCAGATTCATGACCACGCCGTTCTTCACCTGAATGCGCTCGTCGCCCAGCTCCTCCTTGCCGATGCGCTGGCCCGTGGCCTGCTCCACCACCTTGGGGCCGGCCACGAACAGCTGGCTGGTACCGCGCACCATGACGTTGAAGTGGCACAGGCAGGCCTGCACCGCCGGCAGCCCGGCCACCGAGCCGAGCACGGCGGAGACCACCGGCACGTACTGCAGCAGTTCGGCGGACAGATTGGCGCCGGAGTTGCCCGGCAGGTAGGTGCGGCCGATCTGCTCGAAGGTCCTGACGCTGCCGCCGGTGGCGTCGAGCAGGCGAACGTAGGGGATGCGCGCGTCGAGGGCGAAGCGTTCCGCGAAGGAACCCTTGTTGCCGACGGCGGCGTCCGCCGAACCGCCGCGAATGGTGAAGTCGCCGCCGGAGAACGCCACCTTGCGGCCGTCGACGCGCACCGTTCCAACCACCGAGTTGGCCGGCTTCAAGCCGACCACGGCGTCGTCCTGCCACTGCGCGGTGCCGGCGATGGCGCCGACTTCGTGGAAGCTGCCCGGGTCTTCGAGCAGCGCCACCCGCTCGCGCACCGTCAGCCGCCCTCGGGAGTGGTGGAAGGCGACGCTGTCGGCGCCGCCCATCTGCTTGGCCAGCGCCGTCTGGCGCTGCAAGTCGGCGACTTCCCGTTCCCAGCTCACAAGCGCTGATCTCGTTCCGGCGTTGCGCAGCTACGCCGCGTCGTCTTCGACAAAGCCGTTCAGCCGTTCCGTCGCGTTGGCGAAGTCTTCCATGAAGTCGTACACCACCTGACGCGCCGACTGCACCTGGTTCATCAATCCCACGGCCTGGCCGACGAAGTAGGTGGTGAGCTGCTTGGCGCCCGGGTGGCCGGCTTCCGCCAGGCGGGCGATCTTGCCCAGCGCCGGCTCGCTCACCAGCCCTTGCAGCGGCATGGGCAGCGGCTCCGGCGCGTCGGCATCGTGCCAGGCGTCGGTCCACGGCGAGCGCAGCTGCCGGGTGTACTTGCCGGTGCGGCTGCGCGAGCGCACGGTCTGGCGGGAACTGGCAGTGAGGAACTTGTCCTTCACTGCCGGCGCCGTCTCGGCCTCGGCGGTGGTCAGCCATACCGAACCGGTCCATACGCCGTGGGCGCCCATCGCCATCACCGCCGCCATCTGCCGTCCCGTGGCGATGCCGCCAGCGGCGAGAATGGGGATGTCGCCGTAGGACTCGAGCGCCTCCAGCACCTCGGGAATCAGCACCAGCGTGGAAACCTCGCCGCAGTGCCCGCCGGCCTCGGTGCCGGCGACGACCAGGACGTCCACCCCGGCTTCGGCATGCTTGACGGCGTGTTCGCGCGCGCCGGTGAGCGCCGCCACCGGCACCCCTTCCCGGCGACCGCGCTCCAGCATGAACGGCGGCGGCACCCCCAGCGCGTTGGCAATCAGCCGCACCGGATGCTCGAAGGCGGCGTCGAGGACGATCTCGGCGCCCTTGGCGCGCATGTTGTCGCCAACGCCGCGCCGCGGCTTGGCGGCGTAGAGATCGTCGGTGGGTATGTCGTACTGGGCGAGCAGGTTGCGCACGTACTCCTTGTGCTCCGGCGGGATGCGGTCTTCGATCTCCTGCGCCGACAGCGCTTCCTCCTTGCTGTCGAGGCTGGTCGGCACGATCAAGTCGACGCCGTAGGGCTTGCCCTTCACCTGCTCGTCGATCCAGGACAGTTCGATGTCCAAGGTCTCCGGCGAGTGGCCCACGGCACCGAGCACGCCGAAGCCGCCAGCGTTGGATACCGCCGCCACCACGTCCCGGCAGTGGCTGAAGGCGACGAGCGGAAACTCGCAGCCGAGCATGTCGCAGATAGGCGATTTCATGGTTCCCCCAACAGTGCTTCCGTTTTTGCCTATGTTAGTGCGTGGCGGCGCGTCGGTTCGCACCATCGACGGGCCGCGACCGCACGCCGCTTTGATACCATGCGCGTCGTCGTTTCGCCATCCTCAAGCGCATCCAAACCGTTGGGAACGAAGAAACACATGCATCCCTTGCGCTCCGACTCGCCGCTGATCGTCTACCTGGACATCAAGAGCCCCTACGCCTACCTCGCCAAGGATCCGACGCGGCGCCTGGAGGCGGACTTCGGCATCGCCATCGACTGGCGCCCGCTGACCCTCGACATTCCCAGCTACCTGGGCAGCGCCAAGGTCGGCGAACGCGGCGAAGTGCTGGAAGACCAGCGCACGCCGCGCCAGTGGCAGGGCGTGCGCTACGCCTACATGGACGCCAAGCGCTACGCCCGGCAGCGCGACCTCCTGGTGTACGGCCCGAAGAAGATCTGGGACTCGTCGCTGGCCTCCATCGGCATGTTGTGGACGCGCTCTGAGCCGGCCTTGCTGGCAAGCTACCTGGACATCGTCTACGAACGCTTCTGGAAGCGCGAACTCGACATCGAGCAGCCCGGCGTCGTCGCCGACGTCGTTGCCGAAGCCGGCGGCGACGGCGAGGGGTTTCTGCGCTGGTGCGACGGCCAGGGCCGGCGGCAGCACGACGATCTGCAAGCGCAGCTGCACCCGGCTGGCATCTTCGGCGTGCCCACCTACGTCGCCGAGGGCGAGATATTCTTCGGCCGCGAACACCTGCCGATGGTGCGCTGGCTGCTCGGCGGACGCCGGGGCCCCGCGCCGGACGTCGCCTACGAGCAGCCCGAGCTGCCCGAATGACGGTCGCCGCCGTGCCGAACGCCGCGATAGGTTTCGCCTTCGACTTCGCCAGCACCGCCTCGCTGCTGGCGTTCCAGCCAACCTGCCAGCTGGCGGACGAACTCGGCATCGACATCGACTGGCTGCCGTTCCCGGCCGAATCCCGCGCCACGCCCAAGGCCCGCCCGGACGAGAGCGTTGGCGAGCGCCACGCCAGGGTGCGCGCCGAGTACGCCGCCATGGACTTCGCCCGCTACGCCAGCGTGCAGGGCATCGAGGTGAACCGCGACGCCGCCGGCGTCGACTCCCGCCTCGCCTGCGCCGGCTGCCTGCAAGCCCGGCGGGCGAATGCCGGCCGCGGCTACGTCGAGCGGCTGCTGTTCGCCTTCTGGGCCGGTCGCGTCGACATCGAAAGCCCTTCCGCGATCGCCGCCGTGCTGGCCGAGGTGGGTGCCGACGGGCTCGACGGCATGGATGTCGAGGGCGAACTGCAGGCGCACCGCTTGTCCCTCGAAGCCCGTGGCGTGTTCAACGTCCCGACCTATCTGGTGGCCGATCAGCTGTTCATCGGACGCCAGCACCTGCCGATGATCCGCGCCCTGCTGAACGCGGCGGACTGAGTTCGGGAGCGTTCCGCCAGCTTGGTGCCACGAGCTCCGTGGCGCCATCGTCTACCACGATCACTTCGTGCTCCCGCACTGGGCCGTGGCCGTCGTCGCCGGCGACCTCGCCGCAAGCCAAGTGCGCAGTTGTCGTTGCGAGATGCCGAGGCCGGCGATTCTCGCCGGCGACAGCGCTGCCAGATCTTCATGCAGGTCTTCGACGAACGCCTGCCGGTCCTCCGCGGCGACTTCCGCCGCCGCGGCGCGAACCCGCTCGGCCAACGCTTCGCCGAACGCGACGTTGGCGACGATTCCGCCCACGGCTTGGCGGCGCTGCTGTCGATAGCGAACGCGGACCGCGTCGAAGCCGGACGCCTCGACGGTGGCGTCGTATTGCGCACACGTCCGCAAGTAGGACGCGGCGTAGAGCTCCGCCATTGGCTGCGGCGCCTTGCGTTCGTAGATGGCGAGGACGGCGGTGGCGTAGTCGTCCCTGTCGACCGCGTTGAAGGACAGCGGCACCAGGTTCTGCCGGAGCAGCGGAAGGTTGGCGCAGAGCCTTGCGGTGCGCTTGTTCACGTCTGCGAAGGCTTGCAGGTAGGTGACGTGGACGAGCAGGAAGAGGCTTTGTTCGTAGGGATCGGCGATGGCGGCGGCCTTCTCGGCGACGCTGCGCAGCTGGCGCTCGAGACGGACGGCGTCTTCCAGCGGAACGTAGGCGGAGCCGCTGACGCGGACGCTGTGATCGCGAATCGAGCCGCTGTGCTCGCTGGCCACCAGAGCGTCCGACAGCAGGAAGTGCAGCGTGAGGATCTCGTCGTAGCTCACGCCGCGCGGCACGCTCTGTTCCACCAGGTGCCGGATCGCCTCCTTGTGGTTGAGGATCATCACCGTTTCCAAGTCCAGCTTGCCGTCCGCCGGGCGCCCGTCGATGAGCAGCCGTTCCGTATCCAGCAACGAGTAGGTGTTGCCTTCGAGGCGCGACGAGTGATGCGAGAGGTCGATGAGCAGCCGATCGTAGATGCGCCTCGCGTAGGTGCCGGCCGGATCGCCCAGCGGCGCCCTTTGGCCTTGTGCCGCGAGTTCGGCTGCTGCGCTGGCGGGAAAGTAGGCGCTGCGGTTGGGTTCGTAGGCGGCAAGCCAGTCGGCGTCGTAGGCCACTGGCGCTCGCTGGAAGAGCGGCTGCGAGACGTAGGCCGCAGCGGCCTGCGCGGTTTGGCCGAAGCGGATGGGCTGGGGCGTTGCCGGCGTCTGCGCCGTCGCGCCTTGGCCCGCTGCCGGAGATTCCGCCGCCGACTCCGCCAGTGCGCGATAGCGGGTGCCGCGCTTGCGGCCGGTCTTGGCGACCCGGCCCTCGTTCTCCAGCTCCGAAAGCCAGCGCCGCACCGAGCGCTCGGCGAATCCCGAAGGCAGCAACGCCAGCAGCTCGGGCAGACTCAGCGCTTCGGATCGCGCGCGAAGCTCCTCCAATACGGCCAGTTTCCTGTCCGATACGGCCAGTTCTTTGGCCTTATTCATGGTTTTTGGCCGTCACCATGCATATACGGCCAAGTCTACTGGACTTTTACGGCCAAAGGCATCTTTGGCGATCGCGGCCGCCGCGGACTGCGCGGCATGTCGGCTAGCTGGCCTGCTGACGCAGCTTTCACGATTCGCCTTGCGCAGCAAGTATGATGCACGGGTTCCCGCGTCCCTAGAGGTACTGCCCACATGTCCTACGAAGCTCTAACGGTCGACGTGCGCGACCGCGTTGCCCACGTCGTGCTTTCGCGGCCCGACAAGCGCAACAGCATGAATCCGGCCTTCTGGCGCGAACTGCCGGCCGTCGTCGCCGACATCGACGGCAACGTCAAGGCCCGGGCCATCGTCATTTCCTCCACCGGGCCGCACTTCTCCGCCGGCATGGATCTCGCGTCCTTCGGCAGCGGCGGGGCGCCGTCGGACGAAGACGCAGCGCGAGCGGCGCGCATTCGCCACGGCGCGTCGTTCTACGACGGCGCGGCGCACTTGCAGCAGGCATTCACCTGTCTGGAGACCTGCCGGATTCCGGTGCTCGCGGCCGTGCAGGGAGGCTGCATAGGCGGCGGCGTGGACATGGTCTCCGCCTGCGACATGCGCTACGCCACGGAAGACGCCTACTTCACCATCTTCGAGATCAACATCGGCATGACCGCGGACGTCGGCACGTTTCCGCGCCTGGTGAAGCTGATTCCCGAGGGCGTGGTGCGCGAACTGGCCTACACCGGCCGGCGCATGTCGGCCGCCGAGGCCAAGGAGGTGGGGCTGGTGAACCGCGTGTATGCGGACCAGGACGCCATGCTCGAAGGGGTATTCGAGGTGGCCCGGGAGATCGCCGACAAGCCGCCGCTGGCGGTCTACGGCTGCAAGCGCATGATCAACTACGCGCGCGACCACAACACCGCCGACGGGCTGGACTACATCGCCATCTGGAACGCCTCGTTCCTGCAGCCGGCGGAAATGCAGGAGGCCATGCTGGCCAATCGCCAGAAGCGCCCGGGCAACTTCGTGGACCTGCCGCACAAGCGTTCGGCGTAGGGATCCTCGCCTCGTGTCGTTCGTCTTCACCGAGGAACAAGCCGCCCTGCGCGACGCCGTGCGCCGCTTCCTGGAACGCCACTCGTCAACCACGGAAGTGCGCCGGCTGATGGCCAGCGAGCAAGGCTACGACGCCGAAGTGTGGCGGCGGCTGTGCCAGGAGCTGGCGCTCGGCGGCGTCCACGTGCCCGAGCGCTACGGCGGCCAAGGCTTCACCTTCGCCGAACTCGCCGTCGTGCTGGAGGAGATGGGGCGCTCGCTGTACTGCGGCCCCTACTTCTCGTCCACCGTGCTGGCGGCCAGCGCCATACTCGAAGCTGGCAGCGAGGACGACAAGACCGAGCTGCTGCCGGCCATCGCCGCGGGCGAACGTCTGGCGACGCTGGCGCACCTCGAAGCCAACGGCCGCTGGGGCGCGGACGGCATCGAGATGGTGGCCGAGGGCGATCGCCTGAGCGGCCAGAAGAGCCATGTCGTGGACGGCTGCATTGCCGACTTGCTCGTCGTCGCGGCACGGCGAAGCGGCAGCCAGGGCAGCGAAGGCGTATCGCTCTATGCCGTGGACGCCGGCGCCGAAGGCGTGTCCTGCCAGGCGCTCGCCAGCCTGGACCCGACGCGCAAACTCGCCCGCATCGCCTTCGACGACGCGCCGGCCCGCTTGCTCGGCAGCGCCGGCGAAAGCGGACCGGCGCTGCAAAGGACGTTGCAGCTCGCCGCCGCGGCGCTCGCCAACGAGATGGTCGGCGGCGCCGAACGGCTGCTGCAGTCCGCGGTGGACTACGCCAAGGAGCGGGTTCAGTTCGGCCGCCCGGTGGGCTCCTTCCAGGCCGTCAAGCACCGCTGCGCCGAGACGCTTTTGGCCGTGGAACTGGCCAAGTCCGCAGCGTATCAGGCCGCCAGCGCGGCGGCGCGCGAAGACGGCGACCTGCCGGCACTCGCCAGTCTCGCCAAGGCCGCCGCCGCAGACGCCTACATGCAGGCGGCGCGGGACTGCATTCAGATCCACGGCGGCATCGGCTTCACCTGGGACAACGACAGCCACCTCTGGTACAGGCGGGCGAAGAGTTCCGAAGTGTTTCTGGGCACGCCGACGGCGCACCGGGAACTCATGCTCAAGCACTGGCGGGAACCGGTCAAACGCGCCGCGGCCGACGCTGCGCCCGCCGCGGAGGCCGGCGACCGCGAGGAGGCGAAGGCCGTGCGCCGCGAAGTGCGCGCCTGGCTGCAAGCCCACTGGAATCCCAACCTCGGCCTCGTCGAGTGGCGCAGCTTGCTGGCGGATTCCGGCTGGGGCATGCCGGCCTGGCCCAAGCAGTGGTTCGGGCGCGGTCTGCCCCAGGCGCTGCTGCCGGCGGTGGACGCCGAGTTCGCCCGCATCGGCGCCGTCGGCGTCGCTAGGACCGGCATTCGGCTGCTGGCGGCGGCGACGATCCTCGAACACGGCAGCGACGACCAGAAGGCGAGGTACCTGCGCCGCATCCTTACCGGAGAAGACACCTGGTGCCAGCTGTTCAGCGAACCGGGCAGCGGTTCCGATCTGGCCGGGGCAAGCAGCCGCGCCGACTTCAACGGCGAGCACTGGGTGGTCAACGGCCAGAAGGTGTGGACCACCAGCGCCCACCATGCCGACTACGGGCTGCTGCTGGCGCGCACGGACTGGGACGCGCCGAAGCACCAGGGGCTTTCCTACTTCGTTCTGGACATGCGGCAGCCAGGCGTGGAGGTGCGGCCGCTGCGCCAGATGAACGGCCATGCGTCGTTCAACCAGGTGTTCTTCACCGATGCGCTGGTGCCGCCCGAGAACCAGCTGTCCAGCACCGGCAACGGCTGGCAGGTGGCCATCACCACCCTCGCCCACGAGCGCCGCGCCGCGGATCGGATCGGCGGCACGGCGAGCCAGGGCGCTGCAAGCGACGGGCAGCGGAACGAACGCATCTACGCCGAAGAGCGCGCCGAACGGGAGATCGCCGAGGAACCCTACCGGTGGTATCCGCAGCGCGCCGGCCGGGTGGACCTGGTGCTGCCGCGCGCCAGAACCACCGGCGCCATTGACGATCCCGCCGTGCGCCAGCAGATCGCCCGGCTGCTGACGCTGAAGCAAAGCGCCGACTGGACCGCCCGCCGCGCCCGCGCCGCCCAGGAGCAGGGCCGGCCGCAAGGGCCGGAAGGTTCCCTCGGCAAGCTGGCTGGAAGCCATGTGGCGCGCCTCGCCTGCCACGTGCATACCTTGGTCGGCGACGCCGACGCCATGCTGGCCGGCGAAGACTCGGCCATGGACGGCTTGATCGCCGAAATCCTCGTCTCCGTGCCAGCCACCTCGATCGCCGGCGGCACCGACGAGATCCAACGCAACATCATCGCCGAGCGGGTGCTGGGTCTGCCCAAGGAGCCGCGCATGGACCGCGGCCCGTTCCGCGACATCAAGCGCAACTGACGGCGTGACGGAAGCCTCGCCAGCACCCGCCCCCCGCTCGGCGACGGCCATCGTCTGCGCCAACTGCGGCCAAGAGCGCAGCGACCGCTTCTGTCCCAAGTGCGGGCAGAACGACCGCGACTACATCCGCTCGCTGCCGCCGCTGCTCGGCGACATCCTGAAGGAGACCTTCGAGCTCAACTCGCGCATCGCCAACACCTTGAAGCCCATGTTCCTGAGGCCCGGCGAGCTCGCCTGCGAGTTCTCCCGCAATCGCCGCGCCAGCTACATCCCGCCCATTCGCCTGTACCTCTTCGCCAGCATCGTCTTCTTCTTTCTGCTGCCCCTGGTCGCCGACTTCGGCCGGCGCTCCGAGGTGAAGATGGACGCCGCCAGCCCGGACGAACTGCCGGTGAAAATCAAGATAGACAGCGAGGCGGTGGACATCGAAGCGTTCAAGGCGATTCTGCCGCCGGAACAGCGACGCAAGGTGGACCGGATGCTGACCCGGGAGGGTTGGCCCAAGGCGACCCTGTACGGGCTGGCGCAGAGCGTGCAGGCTGCCGAAGTGGACACCGAATCGGCGTGGAACCGATACCTCATCGCGCGCGCCGTGGATGGGTTGGAAGACCTGAAGGCCGGCATGGCGCTGCTGCTCGACAACCTGCCCTTCGCCATGTTCGTGACGCTGCCAGCCTACGCGCTGCTGCTGAAGGTGTTCTTCTGGGGCAGCCGCCGCTACTACACGGAACATCTGGTGTTCGCCGTCCATCTGCACTCCTTCGCGTTCATCGTCTTCACCCTGCTGATGGCCATCCCCGACGGGGACGAACCGGGGCCGGGCGATGCGCCCGAGCGCCCGCGGCTGGCCGAGGTGGTGCGCGAATTCGCCGCGCAGGAGGCCGATGGAAGCCGCCGCGCGACCTCCACCGGCAGAGAACGTCTGCTGCGCATGCGTCGGCAGGCCGTGGAGGAGGACGAGAACGACAGCTGGATCGACGAAACGCTGGACTGGGTGTCGCGCTTGCTGCTGCTGTGGGTTCCGGCGTACCACTATCTGGCGCTGCGGCGCTACTACCGCAACGGCCGCTTCAAGACCGCCTGCAAGTGGGCGATGCTGTCGTTCGCCTACGGCATCCTGCTGATCCCCGGCTTCCTGCTGTCGCTGCTGGTGACGGTGCTGCAGCTGTAGGCAGCCAAGCGCGACGACTCGAGCCGCGGCGTTCAGTCAGCGGCGCAGCCGGTGGAAGCGCTCCACCCAGCCGAGCAGGCCTTCCGGGACGTGCTTCTTGCGCCAAGTGCTGGCGGCGAACTTGCTGGCCTCGGCGAGGGTTGGATAGATGTGGATGGTGCCCATCACCTTCTTCAAGCCGAGCCCCCACTTCATGGCGAAGATGAACTCGGCCATCAGGTCGCCAGCGTGGTGGCCGACGATGGTGACGCCGAGGATGCGGTCCTTGCCCGGCGGCGTCAGCACCTTGACGAAGCCTCGGCCCTCTTCGTCCGCCAGTGCGCGGTCCAGCTCGTCGAGGTGGAAGCGGGTCACTTCCACCGGCACGCCCTGGCGCTCGGCCTGCTGCTCGTTCAGCCCCACCCGCGCCACTTCCGGGTCCGTGAAGGTCGTCCAGGGAATCACCCGGTAGTCCGCCTTGAAGCGCTTGAACGGGCTGAACAGCGGATTCACCGCCGCGTACCACGCCTGGTGCGAGGCCGTGTGGGTGAACTGGTAGGGGCCGATCACGTCGCCGCAGGCGTAGATGGTGGGCACGCTGGTGCGCAGATAGTCGTCCACTTCCACGGCGCCGCGTTCGTCCAGCGCCACCCCTACTTCCTCGAGGCCAAGCCCGGCGGTATTCGGCGCCCGCCCCACCGCCACCAGCATCTCGTCGAAGGCAACCGCCGTCTCCTGGCCGTCCGCGCCGGCGCAGATCAAGCGCTTTTCGCCGTTGGCCACCTCCACGCGCCGGGCTTCGTGGCTGGCCAGCACGCGGATGCCTTCGGCGGCGAACTGGCTCTGCATCAAGTCGACGACGTCCGCGTCCTCGCGCATCAAGAGATGCGGATTGCGTTCCACCTGGACGACTTCCGCGCCGAAGCGGCGAAACGCCTGGGCCAGCTCGCAGCCGATGGGGCCGCCGCCGAGCACCACGAAGCGGCGCGGCAGTGCGCGCAGTTCCCACACCGTGTCCGAGGTGACGTAGCCGGCCTCCTCGAGGCCTGGGATGGGCGGCACGAAGGGCGCTCCGCCGGTGGCGAGGACGATGCTGCGGGTGGCGATCTCGCGCTCGCCGACGCGCACCCGGTACGGCGAGACGATGGTGGCGTCGCCCATCACGCAGTCCACGCCCAGGCCGGTGTAGCGTTCCACCGAGTCGTTCGGTTCGATCTTCTTGATGATGCACTGCACCCGCTCCATCACGTCGGCGAAGTCGAAATCGACGGAGGCGCTCTTGAAGCCGAACTCCTCGGCGCGGGCGACGTAGGAGAGGATCTTCGCCGAACGCAGCAGCGACTTGCTGGGCACGCAGCCGGTGTTCAGGCAGTCGCCGCCCATCCTGTGGCGTTCGACCAGCGTCACCTTGGCCTTCACCGTGGCGGCGATCAGGGCGGCCACCAGGCCGCCGGAGCCAGCGCCGATCACCACCATGTTGGTGTCGAAACGCCGGGGCTTCTTGAACCTTCGCAGCGCCACGCGGCCCTTGTAGGCGTCGATGGCCTTCTTCGCCAAGAGCGGAAGGATTCCAAGCAGCGCGAAGGAGGCGACGAACACCGGCGAGACGAGGCCGGACAGCGAGTCGAGCTGCCATAGCTGCAGGCCGGCGTTCACATAGACGAAGGTGCCAGCCAGCATGCCGAGCTGGCTGACCCAGTAGAACGTCCATGTGCCAATCGGCGTCACCGACATCGCCAGGTTGATCGCCGCTGGCGGAAACGCCGGCACCAGACGCATGGCGAAGACGTAGAACGCGCCGTCCCTGGCCACGCCGCGGTCGATGGCCTCCAGCTGCCGGGCGAAGCGGGCGCGCACCGCGTCGCGGAACAGATAGCGGGCGAACAGAAACGCCAGCGTCGCGCCGATGGTGCTGGCGAACGACACGATCAGCACGCCCGTCCAAAGGCCGAACAAGGCGCCGGCGGCCAACGTCAGCAGCGCCGCCACCGGCAGCGCCAGCGCCATCACCACGACGTAGAGCAAGAAGAAGCCGATCAACAGCAGCGCCGGATTCTGCGCCTGGAAGCTGGCGATGGCGGCGCGCTGCGCGCGCACGAAGTCGAGGGTGAAGAACTGTTGCAGGTCGAAGGCGAAGAACAGCGCGATCAACGCCAGCACCACGACCAGCAAGACGATTCGACTGGGTTGCACGCGCTCTCCATCCGGCGCGGCTCTTGCGCCATCCGTCACAGTAAACCACAGCGGAGCGGCTTCCCAGTCAGAGCAGTGCGGCGTTCGCCCGGCGGGCCTCGCCGAGGCGCTCGGCAACCAGTCGTCGGGTGCTGCGCCGAACGCCAAGCCCGGCCGCCGCGTCCGCCCAGCCGTCGATGGCTTCCGCCACCCGCTGAATCGCTTCCCTGGCCCGCGGCCAGGAGGGAAAGTTCGCCTGCCGCGC
This sequence comes from Candidatus Azotimanducaceae bacterium, assembly GCA_965199875.1. GTDB lineage: Bacteria > Pseudomonadota > Gammaproteobacteria > Pseudomonadales > Azotimanducaceae > VXYL01. The sequence goes on from OZ241346.1 coordinate 4,267,394, forward strand.
CAGCTTCTGCATCGCCTCGACGGGCGGCCCGGCGCCGTGGCCGAGGAACGCCGTGCAGTGCTGGTGGTGCGGATTCGGGCTGAACGTCACGTCGTAGAACGGCGAAGGCGTCCAGCCGCCGGCGTCGTCCTGGAGGAAGGCCCAGTTGCGCGTGTGGTCGTCCTGGTTGACGGCCAGCAGGTTGAAGACGGCGCGACTGAACTGGCGCTGCCCGACCGCGGGGCTCCGGCACAGCACTTGACTGGCCTTGACCAGATCCTCGTAGTCCATCGACGGGGCGCGGAAGTCCGCATCCAGCAGGCCGCAAAGGCTGTGCAGATGCAGGCGGCCGTTCGCCGAGCAGTCGAAACGTTTGACGGCCAGCCAGGCGATGGCTGGCGAGTCGGGAGGCGCATCGAGAAGCTGCCACTCCGGGACATCGATGCCGGCCCGTTTCGCCAAGCGCAGATAGGCGGCCTCGCACAGGCTTTCTTCGTGGCCCAGCGGCAAGGAAGCCGAGGTGAACTTCACCAGCCACGGCTCGAAACCCGCGGCTGGCCGCAGGCGGGCTTGCGGCCCGGCTTCCACTGGAAGATGAACCTGCAGCTTCGGCCTGGCACCGCCGGAACTCGAAGCTGCCGCCAGATCGGCCAGCACGTCGAGGTCCTGTCCGTCGAAAAGGGCCCGCGCATGTTCCCCTAGGGCCGCGAGATCCGTGCTGTCGTCCAGGTGCGGGGCGTAGGGCGAAGTCGGCTGGTACTCGAGCGCTCCCGGGCCGCGGTCGCCCACGTAGGCCAGCCTGTCCAAGGGCGTCAGCTGATGCGGCAGAACGCCCTGCTGGCGGAACACGCGGTCCATCACCAGCATGCCCCAGCCGTCCGGCAGCGAGTCCGCGAACACGCCGTGCAGCCCGCCGTGCGGCGAAGACGGCGCTTGCCGCAGGGCGCCGTCGAAGGGCAGATTGAACGGCGACAGCGACGGATGTTCGCGCAGATAGTCCGCGTCGTACTGAAAGTAGACGCCGCGCCGGTTCTGCGCCAGCTCGCCGACCCGGGGCCGGCGGGCATCCGACAGCCGGCGAAAGACGGCAAGCCGTCGCACCGGCGCGAACGCCGTCACAGCGACAGCACCTCGTCGATGCTGCGCGGCACGGGTTCCGGCGGCGAAGCGAGCGCCGCCAGGCGTTCGAGCTCGTCCACGCACTGCCAAAGCAGGACGAACTGGCGCAGCGAGATCTGCCCGGTGGTCTCGAAGCGCTTGATGGTGGAAGCCGGAACGGTGCTGATCCGCGCCAACGCCAGGCGCGAGAGCTTCCGCCTACGACGCTGCTGCTTCACGGCGCTTGCCAGCTGCGCTTGAACGTCCGCAGGCGTTGTCAAGGATGGACGCATGGCGACTCGCAGAGATGATTTAGACAACATTATATCTATCGCAAGTCTGAAGAACTCAAAATGGATACCAAATTATCTCGATAGACGGACAATCGGGACTCGAAAGTCGGAACGCAAGACCTTCAAGTCGTCCCATGCGCATCAAGGCGTAGTGGGCGAGCAGCCGACGCTGGCGGAGAAAGCATGGGCGACGAAGCGACGAAGCCCTCGTGGTGGCGAGTCGGCAGTGGCAGGCGGTACGATAGGGCTGTGCGGGTTTGACAAGGGAGGGGCCGTGAACTCAACCATCGACGCCAGCGCGCCCAAGCACCTGCGCGGCAAGTACGCCATCGTCGGCATCGGCGAAACCGAGTACACCCGGGGCTCCGGCACCACCACCCGCACCCTCGGCACCACCGCCGTGCGCAACGCCATGGCCGACGCGGGCCTGGAGGCGGCCGACATCGACGGCATGCTCTCCTACAACGGCAACGACTCGGTTCCGTCCACCTCCATCGCCGGGGATCTGGGCATCCGCTTGAACTTCTACATGGACTGCCAGGGCGGCGGCTCGTCCACGGAAGCGCTGGTCGGCATCGCCATCGGAGTGATCGAAGCCGGTCTGTGCAAGACGGTGGCCATCTTCCGCGCCATGAACGGCTATTCGCAGATTCGCATCGGCGGCAGCGGACGCGGCAGCGGGCGTTCCGCGTTGTCCGGCGATGCCCTCTTCGGCCGCGCCTACGGCGTGGCCAGCGCGGCGCACAACTTCGCGCCCACCTTCATGCGCCACATGTACGACTACGGCACCACGCCGGAGCAGGTTGCGCACGTCAAGGCGATCCACTCGGAACACGCCTCGAACAATCCCAAGGCCTACTACAAGCAGCGCGTCACGGTGGACGACGTGCTCGCCAGCCGCATGATCTGCAAGCCGCTGCATCTGCTGGACTGCTGCGTGGAGACGGACAACGGCAACTGCATCATCGTCACCTCCATGGAACGCGCCAGGGACTGCCGCCACGCGCCGGCGCAGATTCTCGGCGTCGTTGGCCGCTGTTCCAAGCCGCGGGTGGACAACCACTACCAGTCCGGCCCCATCTCCACGGTCGCCGGAGTCTACGCCAAGGAGATCCTCTGGCCGAACGCCGGCGTCGGCCCGCAGGACATCCAGGTGACCGGCGCCTACGATGCGTTCACCTTCACCACGCTGCTGCAACTGGAGGACTACGGGTTCTGCAAGAAGGGCGAAGGCGGCGACTACGTGAGTTCCGGCGTCATGCGTCTCGGCGGCAAACGGCCGAACAACACCAGCGGCGGGCACCTGTGCGAGGGCTACACCCACGGCATCGCCATGGTGATCGAGAACGTCCGCCAGCTGCGCCACGATGCGGACGACAGCTGCCCCGTGGGTGCCGACGGCCGGCGTCGGCACAGCTACGACTACTCGGAAGGCGGCTGTCGGCAAGTGAAGGACGTGGAACTGAGCGCCAACCTCGGCTGGGCGACCCCGGCCACCGGCAGCGCCTTGGTGATGGCCAGAGCCGCCTGACGGGCGAAGGGCAGCGGAACGGCGCAGCGCCGACACGACGACAGCGAACAAGAGGAGCACAGGGTCGCCAATGGCTTTGCAAGGCGAATATCTCGGCATGGCGGTGGCCATCGACGATCTGGATCGGCCCAATCAGGAGTTCTACCGGCATTGCGGCGGCGGCCGCCTGCACTTGCAGTCGTGCACCGCCTGCGACTTGCTGCGCTATCCCACCACCACCGCGTGTCCGTGGTGCTCGGCGGCGGACTACCGGTGGCGCCCGGTATCGGGCAAGGGCCGCATCTATTCGTACTGCGAAGTCCACCACGCCATACAGCCGCTGTTCCGCCCGTTCCTGCCGTATCTGATTCTGCTGGTGGAACTGGACGAGCAGGCGGGAGCTCCAGGCGAACACGACGGCCTGCGCGTCACTGGCAACCTGGTGGCCCCGACCGGCGAACTGGCGGAGCAGTCGCTCGTGCGCTCGGTGGGCATCGGCACCCGCGTGCGGGTGCTGATGACCGACATCGGCGGCGGCATGGCGCTGCCCCAGTGGGCGGTGGACGACAGCGCCGAACAACCCGCCAAGCCGTGGCGCTACCCCGAGGAGTGAGCGCGAGTAGCGCCGCCGGACGCCCGCCAGCGAAGGAATTGTGGCAATATCCTCGGTTCGTTGCGGCATCTCGCTGACTTGGCTGAAGGACTCATCAATGGCAAAGGTCGTCTTCCCGGAGCATCTGACCACGAACACCAACGGCGTCCGAGAGATCGAAGTGGAGTGCCGGAACTTCCGCGGCCTGGTCAGGGAGCTGGAGTCCAAGTGGCCCGGCATTGAGGAAGCGCTCGCCAAGTCCGCAGTCGCCATCGACGGCCAGATCTACCAGGACGCTTGGCTGGAACCGATCGGCCCCGCCGCGGAGGTGTTCTTCCTGCAACCCATCGAAGGCGGCTGACCGAGTTTCCGCCTTTCGCCCGGCCCGAACGCCAGCAACTCCGCGCCACGCCTAGCCGCGAATGCCGCGGCGCGGCCGGCTCCGCGACGCGCCTCGGCAGCCGAGGCAGCTGGCGCAGAGTGTAGAATAGACACCCTTCCACCAACGCCCAGGCCCAATGAACCGCGACAGTTTCAGTGCCCAGCAAGTTCTCCGCGTTGGCGGCGAGGAATACCTCTACTACAGCCTCCCGGCGGCCACCGCGGCGGGGGCCGGCGATGCCTCGCGCCTGCCCGTCTCTTTGAAGATACTGTTGGAGAACCTGCTGCGTTGCGAGGACGGCTCGACGGTCCGGCGCGAGGACATCGAAGCGCTGGCGAATGCGGCGAGCGATCCCGCTCCCACCCGAGAGATCGCCTTTCGTCCGGCGCGGGTGCTGATGCAGGACTTCACCGGCGTCCCGGGAGTGGCCGATCTGGCCGCCATGCGCAGCGCCGTGGTGAGCGCGGGAAAGAACCCTGCCGTCGTCAATCCGCTGTCTCCCGTGGACCTGGTCATCGACCACTCGGTGATGGTCGATCGCTTCGGCAGCGCCGACGCTTTCGAGGAAAACGTCGCCTTGGAAATGCAGCGCAATCGAGAACGCTATCGATTTCTGCGCTGGGGCCAGAGCGCCTTCGACAACTTTCGCGTGGTTCCCCCCGGCACCGGCATTTGCCACCAGGTGAACTTGGAGTACCTCGCGCAAACCGTTTGGACGAAATCGCGCAGCGGCCGCATCACAGCCTACCCCGACACTTTGGTAGGCACCGACAGCCATACCACGATGGTGAACGGCCTTGGCGTCCTTGGCTGGGGCGTCGGCGGCATCGAAGCGGAAGCGGCGATGCTCGGTCAGCCCATTTCCATGCTGATCCCTGAAGTGGTGGGCTTCGAGCTCCGCGGCGTTCTGCCCGACGGCATCACCGCCACGGACCTGGTGCTGCGAGTGGTCGAGATGCTGCGTCGGCACGGCGTCGTTGGCAAGTTCGTCGAGTTCTACGGCGACGGCCTGGACCACTTGCCGCTCGCGGACCGCGCCACCATCGCCAACATGGCGCCGGAGTACGGCGCCACCTGCGGTTTCTTCCCGGTGGACGCGGAAACCATCCGCTATCTGCGGCTTTCCGGGCGGCCAGCGTCAACCGTCGCCCTGGTGGAGGCCTATGCGAAAGCCCAGGGCATGTGGCGCGACGGCAGCGTCGACGCCGACTACGCCTCGTCGCTGGCCTTGGACCTGGGCGCCATTCGCCCTTCGCTGGCTGGTCCGAAGCGCCCGCAGGATCGAGTGGACATCGCCGAACTGGGCCGTGCCGTCGACGAAACGCTGCAACTTGCCGGGCGAAACGGCGAGACCAGAAGCGCCCCCGTGCCGGGCAGCAACGACCGCTTGCGCGATGGCGACGTGGTGATCGCCGCCATTACCTCCTGCACCAACACCTCCAATCCGGCGGTGATGCTGGGCGCCGGACTGGTGGCCAGGAAAGCGCTTGCACGCGGGCTGCGCGTCAAGCCCTGGGTGAAGACGTCCCTCGCCCCCGGTTCGAAGGTGGTTACCGAGTACCTCCGCGCCACCGGCCTGCAAAGTGCGCTGGACGACATCGGCTTCCATCTGGTCGGCTACGGCTGCACCACCTGCATCGGCAATTCCGGCCCGCTTCCCGAAGCGATTTCACAAGCCATTGAGGCCGGCGATCTGATCGTCTCTTCCGTGCTCTCCGGCAACCGCAACTTCGAGGGCCGGGTGCATCAGGAAGTGCGCGCCAACTGGCTGGCGTCGCCGCCGCTGGTGGTCGCCTACGCCTTGGCCGGCACCACCCGCATCGACCTCGAGAGCGATCCCGTTGGCCAGGACGAAAGCGGCAACGACGTCATGCTGCGCGACATCTGGCCGAGCAGCCAGGAAGTCCAAGACGCCGTAGCGCAGGTTTCCGCGCACATGTTCCAGCGCCAGTACGAGGACGTCTTCACCGGCCCGCAAGCGTGGCAGGCCATCGACGTCGACGAAAGCGCCACCTACGCCTGGGAAAGCTCCACCTACATCAAGGAGCCGCCGTTCTTCTCGGTTGGCGGCGCTGCGGATCAGTCCGTCGCGATCGACGGCGCCCGCATCCTCGCGCTGCTGGGCGACTCGGTGACCACCGATCACATCTCGCCCGCCGGCGCCATTCAGCCGGCCAGCCCAGCCGGCGAGTATTTGCAGCAGCAGGCGGTGCCGGTGGCGGACTTCAACTCCTACGGTTCGCGCCGCGGCAACCACGAGGTGATGATGCGCGGCACTTTCGCCAACATCCGCATCAGGAACGAGATGACGCCGGATCGGGAAGGCGGCTACACCCTCCATGCTCCTAGCGGCGAGGAACTGTCCATCTACGACGCCGCCGTCCGCTACCAGGGCGAGAACACGCCGCTGGTGGTTTTCGCCGGCAAGGAATACGGCACCGGCTCCAGCCGCGACTGGGCGGCGAAGGGCACCCGGCTCCTGGGCGTGAAGGCGGTGATCGCCGAGAGCTTCGAGCGCATCCACCGCTCCAACTTGATCGGCATGGGCGTGCTGCCCGTGGAGTTCGCCGCCGGCGAGTCGCGCCGCTCGCTTGCCTTGCGCGGCGACGAAACCGTGGACATCGCCTTGCCCGAAAGCGCGACGGAGACGACGCCGCGTCAACCACTGCTGCTGCGCATCACCCGCGCGGACGGTTCAACGACGGAAACCCGCGTCAACTCCCGCTTGGATACGGAAAACGAAGTCGCGTACTTCAAGTGCGGCGGCATCTTGCAGTTCGTGCTGAACAAGCTGGTCGAAGACGCTTGACGGCGCTTCGTCACAGCGGCCGTCGTCGTTAGTGACGACGACAACGTCGGCAACGTCAGAACCCTGTGCCGGCTCAGATAGATTGGCACTGCGGCGGCCGTGACCGGTCGAGTGCGGCGCCGACGGCGGAACGACCGCCGGCTGCGGCCGCCCCTGGCGGTGGTCGCTTCCCGCACGGTGCTGTGGTCCAGCACCCACCTCGATTGTCTGTATGGAGACAGGAAGAGGTGTTTCATGCGCTTCATGCATGGGTTCGTCGTTCGCTTGTGGGCGTCGCGGTCGGCCACCAACAGGCGCCGCGGGCCGCTACAGCGTCCAGACGGCCACGCGGCCCTGGGCGCGATTCTCTCCGAGCGTTTGCTCCTGCGTGCCTTCGCGGCGGTCGAACACCACCAGGTGCCCCTCCTCGGCGTTGCACTTCGCCATGTAGCCGAGGGTCTGCTCCACGCCGCGCTCGACCGTGCCTTCCAAGCTCCGGCGGTCCGAATCGCGCAGCACCTTGCACTCGATCACGAAGCGCCGCCACAGGTCGTAGGGCGCTCCCTGCTCGCGCGGCCACAGCACCAGCAGGTCCGTGCGTCCGCGCCCGAGGCCGTACTCCCGCTCGATGCGCCCGCCACCGTTGACAATGCGCTGCAGGTAGGCTTGCAGGATCAACTGCGGTGCCGCCTCGCTGTACTCCTTGAAACGCCGCAGCCAGTGCCCGGCGTGTTCGCTGTAGAACGTGGCGAACGCGGTCAGCAGCTTGCGCAGGTCCACCACGCCGGCGGCGTCCACGTACCAGGCGTCGTCCACGTCGAGCCTGTCCTGCAGCACGTAGCCGAGTTCCCGGGGCACCACCTCGGCGTAGATGGGGTTCGCCATGCGCGGCGGCGGGTCCGACGCCAAGAGCCCCAGGTCGCGCGCGTACTCCAGATCGTGCAGGTCGTATCGCGCTTCGCCGCCGGCGAGGATCGGCTCTACGACGCGGCGCACGCGCTCATCTTCCAGCTTGTGCGCCAGCTGGTCGAGGTGGGTGCGCCGGGAGAGAATCAGTTCCTCCCGGGCGGCGTTGACGTCCTCCACGCCGATGGCGCGGGAGCGGTCGCGCCCGGCCTCGTTGTCGAAGCAGGCGCCGGCGCATAGCGCGTTCACCAGCCACGGCTGGCCGCGGGTGTGTTCCCACACGGCCCGGCGGGCCGCCGGCGTGAAGCGCTGGCCGGTTTCCAGGATGTGCTGCAGCATCAGCCGGCGCGTCTCCCGCCGCGTGAAGTCGCCGAGGCGCAGGGACTTCGCGGCGACGTTGAACGGGCTGCCGCCGGCGACCACCTCGCCCGTGCTTGAGCGGATCCTGTAGTCCCTGATGTCGCGCACGCCGCAGAGCACGACGCTGTGCGGAAACCCCCGCGGGCGGTGCTCGTAGCCGGCGCGCAGCTGGCGCAGCACCGAGAGCAGGGTGTCGCCCACCAGCGAGTCGATCTCGTCGATCAGCAGCACCAGCGGCGTCGGGTTCGCCAGGCACCAAGCGGCGAGCGTCCGCCGCAGGGCGTTGTTCGGGCCCGACTTGGCCAGAATGTCCGGCCACACATCCTCCAGATAGTCGTCGCCGAGAAACTCGGCGCTCGTGGCCAAGCTGCTGAGAATGGCGCGCATGCCCTCCTGCACGTCGTCGCGCGCCACTTGGCCGACCTCCACGTTCACGTTGACGCAGCGGAACTTCCCCGCGCCGTCGTCGTTCCGCGGTGCGCTGCCTTGGCCGTCGTTCAAGAGGTCGCGCAGGGCGATCAGGGCGGAGGTCTTGCCGGTCTGCCGCGGCGCGTGCAGCACGAAGTACTGCTTGTCGCGGATCAGCTGTAGGATTTCGGCGACGTTCCCGCGCTTGAGCGGCGGGATGGCGTAGTGGTCTTCGGCGCGAACCGGCCCGGCGGTGTTGAAGAAGCGCATGGGTCGATTGTGGCACAATCCCCAACTGGGCTGTCCTGTGGCGTGGCGTGGATCCGATCCTTTGAAGCTGGGCAAAGTGCAGGAGTACAGGTGTTGAAGTTGACGGCGGTGGATGTTTGCGTTGGTCAAGGGAGTGACTCGCTGGTGGTGACTTGCCGTCGCCGCTCACATTATGCCCCCCCCCCCCCCCCCCCCCCCCGACTGCTGCCCGGCGCATTCGATCAATGAAGCAGTTCGGCCGGTTCCGCGACCGGCCCTCGCCGGCGGGGGCGAAGGACAGCTACCGCGACGCGCGGGTGCTGGCGGAACCGGAAGGAGTCGCGCTGTCGATTCCGGCCGGCGCGGTGCGCGGCGGGCCGGCGACGGTGGAGCAGGGCGGAGCGCCGCTGCTGCTGGCGCGGCTGTCCTCGGCGCCGGAGGTTCCCGACGCGGAGTGCGAGCAGGGCGAACTGCTCCGCCCGTGCTTTGAGGGGCTGGCGACTGCGGCGGGCCCGCCGCTGGCGCTGTTCAAGCGCCCGCCGACGGTGGCGGGTCTGGAGGCCCAGGCGCTGCAGTCGGGCGGCGACGACCTGCGCGTGGAGCTGTCGCAGCGCTTCGACTCGGAGGACGTGCTGGCCTACGTCGCGGAGTCGTCGGACGAATCGGTGGCGCGGGTGCGGCTGCGCGACGGGCTGCTGATCGTCGAGGCGGTTGGCGAGGGCACGGCGACGGTGACGGTGGTGGCGACGGACGCCGACGGCCTGGCCGCCACGCTGCGCTTCGAGGTGCGCACGACGGAGCAGCTGCGCAGCCAGTGGCGCGGCTGGCGCATCGTCCTGCTGGAACGCGCCAGCGACGATCGCTAGTGCCGCTTCCAGAACAACGTGCGTTCCCGTGGGCGGGTTTCGTCGCTCGACCTGGACACCGGTGGCCTTGCGGACGGCACATCCTCAAGCAACGTGTCCGAGGCGACGACAGACGGAACATGCCACAGACGGAACGTGCCATTTGCCACGTCAATTCGGAATCGAGCCGCCAGCCAGGATGCGGGATGCGTTGGACGAGCGTTGGCGCCCGTGATTCGGCCATGACTCGCCTGCTCGCTGACTTTGAGAACCGAGCATGGGAACTGGCATCTACGGCGGCAACGGCGCGGACAACCCTTTGCCAGCCTGCCACCTTGATACTGGCGCACCCGCATGGCGGAGAGGGAGGGATTCGAACCCTCGATGGGCTTTTGACCCATACTCCCTTAGCAGGGGAGCGCCTTCAGCCGCTCGGCCACCTCTCCGGCAAGGCCGCGGCCTTGTAACTCGAGCTGGCGCTCCGAGCAGGATTCGAACCTGCAATCCCCAGCTTCGTAGGCTGATGCCTTGTCCAGTTTGGCCATCGGAGCGTTGGCGCAACCTTAGACCTTGACGACGCTCGGCGCAAGCGCTTGCTGCACGCTCTGCAAGCTCGCAACGAAGGGTCGTCGGCCGTGGCGAGGCGGCGTTCCTGCACGCGATTTCTTCGTGGCGGCTAGCTGCCTGGCAGGTGCCATCCGTTGTAGGATTGCGGCATGGCGAGGTCTGGCAAAGTGTTGTTCTTCGGCCTGTTGCTCGATGCGGCGGCGGGGTCGGCCGCCGATCTTTCGGCAAACTGCGTGGATCTCTCCTACGAGTACTCGCGAGACACCATCTATTGGCCCACGGCGGCTGGCTTCGAGTTGCAGGTGGACAGCAAGGGGCCAAGCGAAGCCGGCTACTGGTACGAGGCCAACAGCTTCCGCGCCGCAGAACATGGCGGAACGCACATGGACGCGCCGGTTCACTTCGCCGAGGGCGGTCGCAGCGTGGACGAGATTCCGCTGCACCGCCTGATCGGGCCGGCGGCCGTTGTCGACGTCTCCGCGCAAGCGCTGGAGAACGCCGACTACCAGGCGACGGTGGCGGACTTGAAAGGCTGGGAGGAAGCGCACGGCGCACTGCCGGCGGGTGCGATCGTGCTCATTCGCACCGGCTACGGCCGCTACTGGCCCGATGCCGAGCGCTACTTGGGCACCTCCGGTCGAGGTCTTGCGGCGGTGGCCAAGCTGCGCTTTCCCGGCTTGCATCCCGCGGCTGCAAAGTGGCTTGTCGACGAACGGAAGGTCAATGCCGTGGGCATCGATACGGCCAGCATCGATTTCGGGCGGTCGAAGCTGTTCGAGACGCATCGCGTCCTCGCGGCGCATGAATTGCCCGTCTTCGAGAACGTCGCGAACTTGGGTAGCCTGCCGGAGCAAGGCGCCTACGTCGTCGCCTTGCCCATGAACATCAAAGGCGGCAGCGGCGCCCCGGCGCGCATCTTGGGGCTGGTGCCGCCATGAGCAGCAAGCATCGTCGAACTGCACGAGCACGAGTGCATCTTCCCAGCTAGCTGGCTAGCTGGGGCAAGGAAGCGGAACGAACGGCCAAGATGCACTGTGAAGGGCCGCCCCTCTCAAGTAGGCTACGCTGCAAGACATCCATCCGCATCGAGGAGACGCCATGCCCTCCGTATCGCCCGACGACGGCCCCGTCGCCGTCACCGGCGCTTCCGGCTACATCGGTTCGCATGCGGTGGCAGCGCTGCTGAAGCGCGGCTACACCGTTCACGCCTGCCTCACCGACGATCGCAACGCCGAAAAGACCGCGCACCTGCTGGCCCTGGACAGCGCGGGCGGCCCCGGCAAGCTGCGCATCTTCGCCGCCGATCTGTTCGCCGCCGGCAGCTACGACAAGCCGCTGGCGGACTGCTGCGCCGTGCTGCACGTCGGTTCGCCGCTTGGCTACGCCGGGCGCTACCAGCCGCGGCAAGTCTACGACGGCGCCGTCGCCGGCACCGGCAACCTGCTGGACTCGGCGAGGAAGGCCGGCACCGTCAAGCGCTTCGTCTACACCAGTTCCTTCGCCGCCATCGGCCACCCGGCGCAGAGCGGCTACGTGTTCACGGAGGACGACTGGGCCAGCGACGGTCGCCAGGGCGACGCCAACTGGAACGAGCAGAACATCGACAAGAACGGCGGCGTGGCCTACGCGATGGCCAAGGTGGCCACCGAGCAGCAGGTGAACCGCGCCGCCGAGGAGGACGGCCGCTTCGACGCCGTTTCGGTGTGCCCGTGCGTGGTGCTCGGCCCGCTGCTGGCCAGGACGCAGGAAGGCGTGGGTTCCTGGCAGTACGCCGTGGCGAGAATGCTGGAAGGGCTGCCGTGTCCTCGCGGCTGGCAGGCGCTGTGGAACATCGTCGATGTGCGCGACGTCGCCGAGGCGCATGTGCTGATTGCCGAATCCGGCACCGTGAAGCCGAGTTCGCGCTATCAGCTGACGGCCACCGGGCGCAGCGGCGAACTGGACGTCTGGCAGCTTCAGGCGCATCTGCAGAACCTGTTCCCGAACATCCACGTCGGCGGCGCGCCGATGGAGATGCAGGAGTATCTGGAGCGGCGCGGCGGCCGCGTGCATGACGGCCCGCGCGCCTACTGCACCAAGGCGCGAACGGACCTCGGGCTCAAGACCCGATCCATCGAAGACACGCTGCACGAGACCGGGCAGACGCTCATCCACTTGGGCCTTGCGGAACCTTCCTGGAAGTAGCCGCGCCGGAGGACAACAAGAGGGCCTGCCGCTCTAGCTGCTGGTCGTCCGACATGGTCTCGTCTGCGAAAGGCGGACGACCGCGACGCGAAGCCGTTGGTTCTACTCGCGTCCGTAGCGGTCGTCGAAGCGCACGATGTCGTTCTCGGAAAGCCGCTCGCCGACCTGCACTTCGATCACGTTCAGCAGGTCCGGGCCGCGGTTCGTCAGCCGGTGGCGGACGCCAGCGGGAATGTAGGTGGATTCGTCGGCGGCCACCACGAACGTCTCGTCGCCGCGTTGAACGAAGGCTTCGCCGCTTACCACCACCCAGTGTTCGGAGCGGTGGCGGTGCAGTTGCAGCGACAGGGATTCGCCAGGGCGCACGGTGATGCGCTTGACCAGGTAGCCGCCGCCGCGGTTGAACGTTTCCGCATGGCCCCACGGGCGATAGGCGGTGGTGTGTTCCAGGTGTTCGCTGCGCGAGCGCTGGCGCAGTTCCTCCACCACCGCCTTCACCTCCTGGGCATGGCTCTTCGCCGCCACCAGCACGGCATCCGGCGTCTCCACCACCACGGCGCCGTCCAGGCCTACCGCCGCGATCAGCCGATCGCCGCCGGACAGGTAGCAGTCCCGGGTGTCGACGGCGATGACGTCGCCGCGCACGCTGTTGCCTTGGGCGTCCTGCTCCTGGCTGTCGGCCAGCGCGTTCCAGGAACCGAGATCGCTCCACTGCAAGTCCGCCGGCACCACCAGCGCCTTCGCCGTCTTCTCCATGATCGCGTAGTCGATGGATTCGGCCGGACAGTGGTGGAACTCCGCGCCGGGGCGGTGGAAGTCCAAGTCCCGCTGTTCGCTGGCGACGGCTTCGACGCAGGCCTGGTGGATGTCCGGACGAAACGCCTCGAGTTCTTGCAGGTAGACGCTGGCGCGAACCATGAACATGCCGCTGTTCCAGCAGTAGCCGCCAGCGGCAAGATAGTCCCGCGCCCGCTGTTGCGAAGGCTTTTCCGTAAACGCTTCGACGTTGAAGACGCCCTCGGCGCCGGGCTCGGCCGCGCCGATGCGAATGTAGCCGTAGTTGGTCTCCGGCCGGCTCGGCTCGACCCCGAACGTTGCGATGCGGCCAGCGCCGACATGCGGCAGCGCGCGTTGCACGGCGTCCTCGAAGGCGGCGACGGCGCCGATGTGGCCGTCGGCAGGCAGCGCCAGCAGGATCGGGTCATCGTCGATGGCGCGCAGCGCCGCCAGACACAGCGCCGGGGCCGTGTTGCGCGACGCCGGCTCCACGACGATGGCGCCGACGTCGACGCCCAGCTCCTGGCATTGTTCGGCGACGATGAAACGATGGCTGTGGTTGCAGACCACGATCGGCGGCGAGTGCGCCAGGCCCCGCAGCAGCATCAGCGTGGACTGCATCATCGTCCGCTCGCCAACGAGCTTGAGGAACTGCTTGGGATACTGCTCCCGGGACAGCGGCCAGAGGCGCGTGCCGGAACCACCCGCCAGCACGACCGGCAGAATGCGCTGCACCACTTCCTCCCCCTTGGCGACCTTGGCTTCGACCATGCAGCGCACAGTGTACGCGAGACGGGCGCCGTTCGGCGTGCCGAAGACGAAGCGCACGAAGCGCGAACCTTGCGCGAAGCGTGCAACCTTTCGTCGTTGCGCCATCTAATGGTCATGTCTCGACAGACCCAGTTCAAGAAGGAGAACCGCATGAAGACCATGCTTAGCCTGCTGGCCATGCTGGTGTGCCTGGGCGTTTCCGCCCAGGACGATCAGCAGCACGACGCGCAGCTCACGGCCGCCAAGGAAGCCGAGGAGGCCCGGGAACACCGCTTGGCCGAGGCACAGGAACGGCTGGCCAAGGCGCAGGAACGGTTCGCGGAAGCCGCCAAGACGGTGGCGGACATCACCGCCGAACGGGTGCGCGAATGGCGGCCGAAGCGAGCATTCCTGGGCGTGCTGATCGCTCGCCACGACGAGGACGGCATTCGCGTTGCCGGCGTTTCGCCCGACAGCGGCGCCGAGGTGGCCGGCATCGAGACCGACGACGTCATCGTGGCCATCGGCGAAGAGTCGCTGCTGGGTTCGGACCGGCCGCTCAAGATACTGTATGGCGTCTTGGACGACACCAACCCCGGCGACAGCGTCGAACTGGTGGTGCTGCGCGACGGCGAAGAACATCGCTTCGACGTGGCTACCACGGCCTACGCGGCGAATCCCCGCAAGCACTGGCAATGGCGGGGCTCGTTCGGGGATCTGGACTGGCCGGGCAAGGGCTTTCTCTGGCGCCGCGACGACGGCCCCAAGCTGGTGGAAATGGAGGTGGGCCGGCACGGCGCGCTGAAGCTGGCGGACATCGGCGAAGATCTTGGCGACTACTTCGGCGTGGATGCCGGCGTGCTGGTGCTGGATACGCCGGCGGGCAGCGAACTGAAGCCGGGCGACATCCTCAAGCGCATCGCCGGCGCGGCGGTGTCCTCGTCGAACGACGCCTACGGTCTGCTCAAGAGCCTGGAGGCCGAAGCGGAAGCCGAGGTGCGGCGCAAGAACCGCAAGGTGGTGGTGAACGTCGAGCCGCTAGGTGCCGACATCGTCGACCGCGAGATGATCATCGAGTTGGAGGACGAGGACTAGCGACGCCGCCCCGTTCCTCAACCGTCCCGCGACGACGCGGCGATTTCCTACGTGAAATGGGTACGTCGCCGAACGGCCTCTCAAGGCGTTAGCCTGGCTTTACTGCGAAGGCTGGCGAGGTTCGCCACGCTTGCCGAACCACACGTCACCGGCTGCGCCAATGCGCGACCGCCAGCGCCAACAGTCCGACGAAGCCCAGCAAAGCCAACGCGGGAATCGTCGCCGACTGGTCGGCGCACTCCCCGGTGCCCATCGTCATCTTCTCCAGGATGTCCATGAGCGGATAGGCGGCGACCATGTAGGCGAAGTCCACGCCGCAGCTGGACACCTCGCCAGCAAACGGCGACAGCAGGTAGAGGTGCCGGATCGAGAATCCGCCGCCGGCCAGCGCGGCGACTGCCATCGCCAGCGGATAGACGCCGAGGCGCGGGTTGTGCGCGAAGCCCAGGAGCGCCGTCAACCCGGCCAGCAGCACCAGCAGCCGCTGGGTCAGGCACAAGGCGCACGGCGCCTGGCCGAAGCCGTATTCCAGGACGATAGCCGCCGCCGCCAGCAAGCCGGCCCAAGCGACGCCCGCCAGGCCCCACGCCTCCGGCGGGCTTGCCGGGACGGTCTGGCGACCGTTCTCGACGAGCCGTCGAATCCAGCTGTTCATGCGTTCCTCGCAGCCCGCTGTCGTTTAGAAAATGTCCTCTGGCCGAACCGCGTCCACCGCGCCCGGTCGGGACGCCTGCCGGCCCGATCCGGTGGGTAGATTGTCGGCGAAGAAGACCTCGAAGACGGCATCCGGATCGTCCGCCGAAGCCCGCCGGCCGGTGCTCGGCGCGACTTTGACGCTGACCACGTCGTCGGGCATCAGCCGCTCCACCACCGGCAGCTCGGCCAGTGCGCCGCGCATGAAGTCGATCCAGATGGGCAGCGGCGTGGTGGAACCGTACTCCCGCTCGCCCATCGGCCGCAGATCGTCGAAGCCAACCCACACCGACACCGCCAAGTTCGGATGGTAGCCGTTGAACCAGGTGTCCGTCGCCTGGTCCGTGGTGCCGGTCTTGCCAGCGATGTCGACGCGGTTTAGCACCCGCGCCCGGCGCCCGGTGCCGCGCTTGATGACATCCTGCAGCAGGCTGTTCATCACGAACGCATTGCGCTCGTCGATCACCCGGCGCGCCGGCGGCGCGACGACGGGCGCGTCTTCGCTCGGCGCTGGTTCGGCGGCGCCCGCTGCCGGGCAGTCGCGGCACACCCGAGGGTGTGCCGGCTGCCAGGCGACGGCGCCATCGAGCCGTTCGACCCGTTCGATCACGTGGGGTTCGACCCGAAAGCCGCCGTTGGCCAGCACCGCGTAGGCGCTGGCCATCTCCAACGGCGTGAAGGTCATGGTGCCGCCGCCGATCGCCAGCTGGGTGTTGCGCGGCATGGCCGAGGTGTCGAAGCCGAAGCGCCGGGCGTGGTCGATGATGGAGCGATGCCCGACTTGCATCATCACCTGCATGGAAACCACGTTGCGCGACTGGTAGAAGGCTTGGCGCAAGGGCATGGGGCCGCGGAAGTCGCCGCTGTCGTTGCGTGGCCGGTAGGCGGTTTCCAGGTTGTCGTCGTTGAACACCAGCGGCGAGTCCCAGAAGATGGTGGCCGGCGTGACGCCGTTTTCCAGCGCCGCCGAGTAGACGAACGGCTTGAAGCCGGAACCCGGCTGCCGCTTCGCCTGCAGGGCGTGGTTGAACTGGTTGCTGTGGAAGTCCCAGCCGCCGACCATCGCGCGCACGCTGCCGGTGTCGGCGTCGAGCGCTACCAGCGCGCCTTGGATGTCCGGCAGTTGCGCCAGGCGCCAGCTGTCGTCCCGGCGCTCGATGCGCACCACCTCTCCCGGCGCCACCACGTCCGCCGCCTCCTGCGGGGCCTGGCCGACGGTGTCCGCGTCGATGTGGCGCCGCCAGCGCAGGCCCGACCAGGGCAGTTGCACCGTGTCGCCGCTCTTGCGCAGCACCTCGGCGGTTTCTTCGTCCACCGCCACGACGACGGCCGGCTCCAGACCGCCGACGATGCGGCTGTCGGCGAGTTCCCGAAGCGCGGCCGTATCCACGCCGCTGCCGTCGCCGAGACCGGGAAGCGCCACGCGGCGTTCTGCGCCGCGGTAGCCGTGTCGCCGGTCGTAGCTGACCAAGCCGTCGCGCAGCGCCCGCTGGGCGGCGGCCTGCAATTCGGAATCCAGCGTGGTGTGGGCGACGTAGCCCGAATAGATGTCGGTTCCATAGCGCTCGATGAGCTGCTGGCGCACCCACTCCGCCGGGTAGGGCGCCGGCAGATCGATGCCGCGCTCGAACACCCTGGCGGTGATCGGCGCGGCCACCGCCTGCTGGTACTCGCCATCGGCGACCGCGCCCTGCTGAAGCATTCGACGCAGCACCAGATTGCGCCGCTTCAGCGCCCACTCGGGGCCGTTGATGGGATTGCCGGCTTCCGGCTTCTTGATGATGCCGGCCAGCATCGCCAGCTGCGCTAGGCCGAGCTCGCCAACCGGCTTGCCGTAGTAGGTGAAGGCCGCCGCCTGCACCCCGTAGGCGTGCTTGCCGAAGGACATGATGTTGACGTAGAGCTCGAGGATCTGCTCTTTGCTGAGTTCCCGCTCCACCTTGACGGCCAGCAGCATCTCTTTGAATTTGCGGATGAACTGCTGCTTGTGGCTGAACGAGACGATCTTCGCCAGCTGCATCGTCAAGGTGCTTGCGCCGGTGCGCACGTCGGAGGTGAACAAGCCCACGAAGTCGTTGGCCAGGGAGATGAAGTCGATGCCGCCGTGGTCGTAGAAGCGCTTGTCTTCGGTGTTGACGAGGCCGGCCAGGAAGTGCCGGGGCACGTCCGCCAGCGCGATGGGTATCAGCCGCCGGTTGCCGAACTCGCCGATCAGCAGGCCGTCGGCCGTGTAGATCCGCAGCGGCGTCTCGAATTGGTAATGTCTGTAGGTGTCAGTGGACGGAATCTGCGGATCCAAGTAGAGAAAAACTGACGCCAATCCGAGAGATAACGTACAGACGCCCGCCCCCGCCAGCCACAAAATAGCCCATAGAACGGGTCGCAGCCGCTGCCTCGCGGCCAAACCGAACCGCGTTGCGCCGAAGCGCGCGTTGGCGAAGCGCCCGAACGGCCTCGGGCTGCGAAGCATCCGGTTGCTGGCGCGTTGTCGGGGCACTTGGCGACCTTGGACCTAAAGGAAGTTGACTGAACGCTTGGTGGAGCTTAATGCAAGTGAGACTGTTTTCCCCCGCTTCGGGTTCCTTGCTGGGCGTCGACATCGGCGCGTCGGCGGTGAAGCTCGTCGAGCTGTCGCATCGCGCCGCCGGCGGCCGCGTGGAGGCGTGGGCCGTCGCGCCGTTGCCGGCGAACGTCGTGAGCGCCGGCAACGTCGGCGATGTCGCCGTCGTGGGCGACGCGATCCGTCGCGCCGTCAAGCAAGCCGGCAGCCGCGCGAAGCGTGCGGCCGTGGCGGTTGCCGGTTCGGCAGCGGCAACCCGAACGCTGTCCTTCGACGCCGCGCTGACGGACGCGGAGCTGGAAGCGGAAGTCGCCCTCGAGGCCGAGGACAACCTGCCCTTCGACGACGCCCGCCTCGCCGTGGACTTCCAGGTCATGCATCTGTCTGCGGAAGACCCGTCGAAGGTGGACGTCCTGCTGACCGCCTGCCGCCAGGAACACGTCGCCGCCCGCGAAGCGGCGTTGCGGCGCGGCGGACTGAAAACCGTGGCCGTGGATGTCGAAACGTACTGTCTGCACCGCGCGCTTCGCGCCAGGCCGCGCACCGTCGCCGAGCAGCCCGTCGCGCTGGTCGACATCGGCGCCGAGCGCACCTCGCTCTCGATCTTCCAGGACGAAGCCGCGATCTTCACCCGCGAAGAGACGCTCGATGCCACCGGCCTTGCCGAGAGCAGGCTGCCGACCACGGAAACGACATCGCCGTGGCACATGGCAGCAGGCTCGGTGGACGCGGTGCTGCAACTGATCTCGCGGCTGCTGCGGCTTGGCGAGGCGGCGCTCGGCAACCAGCCCGTTGCCGGTTTGCTGATCGCCGGCGGCGGCGCCCGGGTCGAAGGGCTGGCCGACCTGGCGGCGCAGCGTCTGCAACGCCCCGTCGAGGTGGCCGATCCCTTTGCCGACATGGAGGTCTCCGAGCGCATCGACCGGGCCGCGTTGGCGGCACACGCCCCGGCGCTGACGACCGCTTGCGGCCTGGCGCTCTTCGACGGCCCCACGAGCGGGAGCGCTTGACATGACGCCCGGTGTCAACCTGCTGCCTTGGCGTCGGCGCCGCCGTCAGCGGCAGCGCAACGTCTTCGTCGGCCAACTGCTGGCCACCGCTGTTTCGGCGGCGGCGGCAATCGGCGCGATGGAGTTCGTTCTCGAAGGCCGCGTGGATGATCGCAAGCGGCGCCAGTTGGCCGTGCGCGAGCAAATTCGCGGTTTCGACGAGCGCATCGCGGAGCTGGACGTCGAGCGTCGCGGCCACGACGATCTGCGCGCCCGTTTCCAGCACCTGCGGCAGCTTTGGCGCGATCGCGCCATCGCCGTGGGCGTTCTGGACGCCCTGGCGCAGACGCTTGCCGTCGGCGCCCACTACACCGCGATCGCGAAACGGGGCAACGTGCTCAGCGTTCAAGGCGTTGCCGCCGGCAACGACCGCGTGGCGCAACTCATGGGCAATCTCGGCGCCTCGCACTGGTTCGACGAGCCGCGGCTGCAACGCATCGGCAACACGCCGGAGGCGATCTACGGCAGTCGCTCGGCGACTTTCGAGATCAGCGTCGCCGTGACGCCCCCGCACGAACGAGAGGTGGCCCATGACGCTGGAACCTAGCCTCGACTGGGCCGACGTCGGCGCCTGGCCGACGGCCGTGAAGTGCCTGTGCCACGCCGCATGTCTGCTGCTGGCGCTGGCCATCGGCTACGGCATCCTCATCGCCGACAGCCGCGCCGAACAAGCCCGCTTGCAAGCCGAAGAAGACCGTCTCGGCGACGAGCTGGAGCGCAAACGGCTGCTTGCCGAACCGCTGTCGAGCGTTCGCGGCCAACGCCGGGAAGGGGTGGAAACGCTGGCGGCGCTGATCCGCCGCTTGCCGTCCGAAGCCGAAGTGCCCCGCTTGATCGACTCCATCGCCCGTGCCGCCGAGGACAGCGGCCTGGCCACGCAGCGCATCGAGCTGGCCGGCGAACGCATCGCCTCGTCGACGGCGTCGACGGACGGCTACCTGGAACTGAACATCGCCATCGTCGTCAGCGGCACCTACCACGGCATCGGCGCGTTCGCGGCCGCCATCGCGGGGCTGCAGCAGTTGGCGATCCTGCACGACTTCCAGCTGCGCCCAGCCGATGCAGCGAACGTTGCCACATTGACCTTGACGGCCACCGCCAGGACCTACCGGCTTGACGCCGATCCAGCAGGCGCCGCGCCATGAGCCGAACAACGACCTTGCTGCTTCTTGCCGTGCTGTGCGGCAACGCCGCAACGGGCGCTGCGCCGCCGTCGCAGAACCGCGAACCCGACGAACCGCGCCACGCTCGCAAGCAGCAGCCCGTCTATCGTTCGACGGCCCTGCGCAGCCCCTTCGAGCCGGCCAGCAGCGTCGAGCCAACGCTGGCCCAGGCAGCGAAACCCGACGGCGACCGAGCCCGGGAGCCTTTGGAGCACTACCCCCTCGCGCAGTTGCGGCTGGTCGGCACGCTCAGCGGCCGCGGCATCGCCTACGCCCTGTTCCAGGACCCCACCGGCGAAGTGCATCCGGTTCCCGTCGGTGGCCGCGTGGGCACCGACCACGGCCGCGTCGAAGCGGTGCAGGAGGACGCCGTGGCGTTGGTCGAGACCATCCAGGACGGCGCCGGTGGCTGGATTCGCCGCCAGCGTTCGCTGTCCCTCGCGCCGCCGGAAGAGCCCCGGCGGTCCACCGCCGGCGAAGCGGCCCCGTCGCCGCAGCCAAACCTTGTTGGGCAGCCGAACCTTGATCGGGAGGATTGACGCCATGCCACGCTTGTTCCGAACCCTCGCGGCGTTGGCCACGGTGCTCGTCGCCGTTGCTGCGGCGGGCGCCGACGCCGGATTCACCGGCGAGCGCATGTCGCTGAACTTCCAGCAGCTGGAAGTGCGCCGCGCCCTGCAACTCGTCGCCGACTTCGGCGGCTTGAACCTCGTCGTCGGCGATGCGGTGGGCGGCAGCGTCACGCTGCGCCTGGCCGACGTTCCCTGGGACGAAGCCCTGCACGTGATCTTGAACGCCAACGACCTCGGCACCCGGGACACCGGCAACGTGCTGATGGTGGCGCCGGCGGCCGACATCGCCGCCCGCGAACAGCTGGAGCTGTCCAGCCGCCGGGCGCTGGCCGAACTGGCCCCCTTGACCACCGAGTTCGTACGCATCCGCTACGCGGCCGCCGCGCCGTTGGCGGAGTTGCTGAGCGCGGAGGACGCCGGCGTCGCCGTCTCGGAACGCGGCAGCATCCACGTCGACGCGCGCACCAACTCGCTGATCCTCACCGACACCGACGCCAATCTGGTGGCGCTCAAAGACATGATCGCGAACCTGGACACGCCGGTGCCGCAAGTGCAGATCGAAGCCCGCATCGTCACCGCCAACGACACGGTCTCGGAACAGCTGGGCATTCGCTGGGGCGTCGAATGGCGCAACGACGGCGTGGTCCTTGCGCCCCGGCGCACGTCGTCGCGAACCGCCGCCGAGCCGCTGCCGCGGAGCACGAGGAGCATCGGCGTCGTTGGCGGCGACGTCGCGGCGCTGTCGGCCGAGATCGTCGGCGCCGGCTACTGGCTGGACGTGGAGCTGTCGGCGCTGGCAAGCCGCGGGCAGGCGCAGATCATCGCTCGTCCGAAGGTGGTCACCGCCGACAAGCGCACCGCGATCATCGAAGCCGGCGTCGAGATTCCCTATCAGCAGGCCACCAAGTCCGGTGCCACGTCCATCGCTTTCAAGGACGCCGTCCTGCAGCTGCAAGTGACGCCGCGCATCGCGCCGGACGGCGGGATCGTGATGGACTTGAGCGTCAAGCAGGACACCGTAGGCCAGATCTACCACGGCGTGCCCAGCATCAACACCACGCGCATCGTCACCCAGGTGCTGGTGCAGGACGGCGACACGCTGGTGCTGGGCGGCATCTTCCAGACCGACCGCCACCACCTGCTGGCGCATACGCCGCTGCTTGGCCAGCTGCCGGTGCTGGGCCGCCTGTTCCGGCGGCGCAGCGAACGCGACGACCGCCAGGAACTGTTCATCTTCATCACCCCGACGGTCCTCGCGGACGCTGCCGCGGCCCAGGAGCAGGCATAATGCGGGCTTTCCGCACCAAGGCGCCCATGCACCCGCAGCGCATCTTTCTCGTTGGCATGATGGCTTCCGGCAAGACCACCGTCGGCCGCCACCTGGCGACGTTGCTGCGCTACGACTTCCAAGACACCGACGCGCTGGTGGAACAACGCGCCGGAGCGGACGTCTCGTGGATCTTCGACGTGGAAGGCGAGGAAGGCTTCCGCGCCCGCGAGCAGCAGGCGCTCGAACTGGCTACCCGGCAGCCGAACGTCGTCGTCGCCACCGGCGGCGGCGCCGTGCTGCGCGAAGACAACCGCCGCCTGATGCGCGATCGCGGCGCGGTGGTCTACTTGAACGTGCCAGCGGAGCTGATCGCCGCCCGGGCCGCCCGCGACCGCCGCCGCCCGCTGCTGCAAGTGGGCGACGTCCGCGCTGCCGTGGAGACGCTGATCCGCGAACGCCATCCCCTCTACCGCGATGCCGCCCACCGGGAAGTGCAGACCGAGGGCAAAGGCGCCCGTTCCATCGCCGCGCACATCGCCGATCTGCTGTGCAGCAGCGACGCCGAAGCGACGCCATGAGCGGCGTGTCTGGCGACGTTCTGCGCTTGCAGGTGCAGCTGGCCGGCGGACGCGCCTATCCCATCCTGCTCGGCGACGGCCTGCTGGCGCGCCCCGGCCTGCTCGACGAGTTCGTCGCATCGCAAGCCCTGGTGGTCAGCAACGCCACCGTCGCTGGCACCTACCTGGCGCCGCTGCAACGCGGCTTGAACGCGCCGCAGGTGGACGTGCTGGAGATCGGCGACGGCGAACGCTTCAAGACCTTGGAAACCTACGCCGCCATCCTCGACGCGCTGATCGCCAAGCGCCACAACCGCAGCACCACGGTGATCGCGCTCGGCGGAGGCGTGGTCGGCGACGTGGCCGGCTTTGCCGCCGCCACC
Source organism: Candidatus Azotimanducaceae bacterium (assembly GCA_965199875.1). GTDB lineage: Bacteria > Pseudomonadota > Gammaproteobacteria > Pseudomonadales > Azotimanducaceae > VXYL01. The sequence goes on from OZ241346.1 coordinate 4,290,424, forward strand.
TACCAGCGCGGCGTCGGCCTGGTGCAGATTCCCACCACGCTGCTGGCGCTGGTGGATTCCTCGGTTGGCGGCAAGACCGCGGTCAACCATTCGGCCGGCAAGAACCTCATCGGCGCCTTCCATCAGCCACGCGCGGTCGTTGCGGACATCGGCGTGCTGCGCACGCTGCCGAAGCGCGAGTTCCGCGCCGGCCTGGCGGAAGTGGTGAAGGTCGGGATGATCGCCGATGCGCCGTTCTTCGCCTGGCTGGAGCGCCACTTGGACGACTTGCTGGCCGGCGAGACCCAGGCCCTCGTCCACGCCGTGCGCCGATGCTGCGAAGTCAAGGCGCAAGTCGTCGCCGAGGACGAACGCGAACAGGGCCGCCGGGCGATCCTGAACTTCGGCCACACCTTCGGCCACGCCATCGAAGCCGTCACCGGCTACCGCCGCTACCTGCACGGCGAAGCGGTGGCCATCGGCATGGCGATGGCGATGGACCTCTCCGCCCGCCTCGGCAGAGTCGACGAGACGGACTGCCAGCGGCTGCGCCAGCTGCTGACCCGCGCCGGCCTGCCGCTGACGGCGCCCGGCCTGCACCCGCAAGCCGTCCTCAAGGCCATGGCCATGGACAAGAAGGCCATCGACGGCCGCCTCCGGCTGGTGCTCTGCGACGCCATCGGCCGCGTCTCGGTAAGCGCCGATGCGCCGCAGAACGCCATCCTGGCGTCCATCGAGGGAGGAGTCGGACGCGGCTAGCGGTTCGATTCCGAATTAACGTGGCAAATGGCACGTTCCGTCCGTCGTCGCCTCGGCACGTGCTGCTTGAGGATGTGCCGCCCGCAAGGCCACCGGTGTCCAGGTCGAGCGACGAAACCCGCCCCACTGGAACGCAAGTTGGTCCGGAAGCGGCACACTAGCCCCTGCCTGGCCAAGTGGCCGAGACGACGAACGCCACCAAACGCCTCTTCGAGTTGCGCCTGCGAATGGGCCGCACGCCACGTCTGCGAATCCATGCGACTCTCGATGGAGCTGGTTGGATTTCCGGGCGCAAGGGAGCGGAGCGACCGGGGCCCGTCGAGCCTGGACAGCGTCTTGAAACGTCCTCGGCGAAGGGCTATATAGTGGCCGTGTGTCTTTGCTGACTCGAAAGGAAGGATCCGCTATGGCAGACCCGACTGCTTTCACTGCCCGCGCGCCATCGGCGCTGGAAATCAACAAGGTGCTGCGCAGCACCTATGCGCTGCTGGCGATGACTCTGCTGTGGAGCGCGATTACCGCCTCCATCGCAGTGGCGATGAACGCGCCGCACTTCGGCATCTTCAACCTCGTCGTCTTCTTTGGCCTGCTGTTCGCGGTCCACAAGACGGCCGACAGCGGCTGGGGCCTGCTTTGGACTTTCGTGCTGACGGGCTTCCTCGGCTTCCAGCTGGGGCCGCTGCTCAGCTGGGTGATGGCGTCGGCGAACGGCGGCATGCTGGTCGCGCAGTCCTTGGGCATCACCGCGGTGGCGTTCTTCGGCTTGTCGGTCTACACCATCAGCACGAAACGGGATTTCAGCTTTCTTTCCGGCTTCCTGCTGGTGGGCGCCATCGTCATCGTGGCCTCGGTGGTGGCGTCGTTCTTCTTCCCGTTTTCGACGCTGATGCACCAGGTGCTCGCCGGCATCTGCATCCTCTTCGGCGCGGCGCTGATCCTTTGGGAAACCAGCGCGGTGGTGCGCGGCGAGGAAACCAACTACATCCGCGCCACGGTGGGCATCTACGTCGGCCTGTACAACATGTTCAGTTCGATTTTGCTGCTCTTCGGTCTCGGCGGCGACGACTGACCAAGCGATGCTCCGAACGCCGTTCGCCAGCGGCGTTCGGCTAGATCCGCGTCAGCTGCCGGTATGCCTTTTGCAGCGCATCCGGCAGCTGGCGGGTCTCGTCGATCACCATGTAGCGCTCCTGCGGGCACATTCGGCGCAGATAGTCGTGGCTTGAGTCGCCGCCGCAGTCGACGGTGACGCAGAAGGTCTCGATGCCGCCGCGTTCGGCGTCGGAGAGCGCCTTGGCGGTGTCTTGAACGCCGTATTCCCGCTCCCCCCGGTGCGGGCCGTAGTCGTGGTCCTGGGGAAAGCCGTCGCTGACGATCATCAGCACCTTCAACGCCGCGCCGCTGGCTTGCAGCTTTGCCGCGGCATGGCGAATCGCCGGCCCCATGCGCGTCGAGCGCTTCGGCTTCATCGCGGCGATGGCGTCCACGACGTCCTGGTCGAAAGGCTGGTCGAACTCCTTGGCCACGTAGAACTCCACGCCGTCGCGTCCGTAGCCGGAGAAGCCGTAGACGCCGTAGCGGTCGCCGAGGCCTTCGAGCGCCGTCGCCATCAGCAGCACCGCTTCGCGCTGGATGTCGATGATGCGGCGCTTGGCCGCATCCTCGGCCATGCGCGCGGCGAAGTCGTATTCGTCGTCTTCGTCGAAGTAGGGATCGCGGATGTCCTGGGTCTTGTCGATGGCCGTGGCGGACGGCTCGCGTTCTTCCGGCACGATGTCGTCGGTAGAGGCGGAAAGATCGACCAGGAACGCCGCCGCCACGTCGCGTCGCAGCCGCTCGCGGCGGCTGTAGACGCGCTCGTCCGGGGAAGCGCCGTTGCGGATGTCGGCACGGGCTTCGACGATGGCGTCCAGATCCAGCTCGTCGCCGTCGGGCGTCTTCCTCATGCGCTGGTAGCCGACCGGTCGGATGTGCTCGAAGCGCCGACGCACGCCCCTGGCATAGGGCTTCACCGCGGTCAGCAAGGCCTGGCTGGCAGCGGCGTCGTCGCCGCGCAGGCGTTCCTCGTACAAGCGGCACCAGCCGCGCAGATAGGCGCCTTGCAGATGGTTCCACTCGTCGTAGGTATGGCTTTCGCCCCGGCGTTCTTCGCCGAACCGATGCCGCAACGCCGAGCGTTCCATGTCGAGGCGGCGTTTCAGGCGCTCGCGAACGGCCACCAGATCGGCGCCTGCTTCGCGGGTGCTGGCGTTCGACGTTTCGGTCGTTACGGCTTCGGCGTCGTCGGCGCCTGTCGCGAACTCAAGCACGGCGATGCTGTTGTCCGTCGCCTGCAGTTCCTCCTGCCAGTCCTCCAGACGCGCCTCGCGTTGCAGCCACTCCAGCCGCTCCCCTGCGCCGGATTCGCCCGGCGGCGCGGCTTCCAAGCCGCCGTCCAGCGCTTCGTAGCAGGCGGCGGTTGCGGTTGCCGACGTGTAGACGTCCGCCGCGGGCTGCAGAACTTCGATGGCCAGCGGCAAGAGGGGTTTCGTCGCGGGGAACGCCTCGAAAGCGTCGCCTAGCGCTGCGGCAAAGTCGGCGCGGCCGTGGACAACCGATCCAGCCAGCGCCAGACGGTAGCGCCGGCTGCCGGGATAGCGCCGCTCCACGGCGGCCTGGATGCGCGCCGTCTCGATGATGCGGAACAGCGCCCGAGCGGTGTCGGGGTGCGCGAAGCTGCGAAAGAACGCGCCGAGATCGGATTCGCGCAGCTCCGTCTGCGGCTTCGTTTCGCCCAGCTGATGCATGCGGCGTCGCGCCACCTGCAAGTCGAAACGGTAGGTGCCGAACTCCCGATAACCCAGCTGTTGCAGCACGCGCAGGCGATAGACGCCGAGGTCCAGCGCATCGCCTAGGCCGGTCTCGACGGCATCGGCCAGATACAGGCTGCGCCCGTCGTGGCTGGCTTGTGCGTCGTCCGCCCGCTGGCCTTCGCCGAGTTCGCCCAGCGGCTTGATGTGGTACGGCCGGCCGGCGATGCCCTCGGCGAACAGCGCCAGGGCGCGGTCGATGTCGACGAGGGCGATCAGGGCCAGACGACGTCGACGATGCCGGCGACCGCCTCCTGCACGTTGGCGTCGTCGGAAACCGCCTGCACGATGGCGACTTCGGCGGCGCGCCGCGGCTCGATGCCGCGTTCGATCAGCGCTGCGGCGTAGATCAGCAGCCGGGTGCTGACGCCTTCGCGAAAACCGTGCTCGCGCAGATGGCGCACCTTGACGCCAATCGTCGCCAGCCGAGCGGCGACCTCCGTCGCCACGCCGCTCTCGTGGGCGATGATCTCGGCTTCGCGCTGCTCTTCCGGGTAGTCGAAGCTCAAGCTGACGAAACGCTGCCGGGTGCTCGCCTTCAAGTCCTTGAGAATGCTCTGATAGCCGGGGTTGTAGGAGATCACCAGCAGGAAGTCGTCGTGCGCGGCCAGCAGTTCGCCGGTCTTGTCGATGGGCAGCACGCGCCGGTGATCGGTGAGCGAGTGGATCAGCACCGTGGTGTCCTTGCGCGCCTCGACGATCTCGTCCAGATAGCACAGCGCCCCTTGCCGCACGGCGCGGGTGAGCGGGCCGTCCTGCCAGACGGTTTCGTCGCCCTTGAGCAGGTAGCGGCCGACCAGGTCCGTGCCGGTAAGGTCTTCGTGGCAAGAGACGGTGATCAGATGGTCGCCGAGCTGCGCCGAGTCGCTGCCGTTCAGACGCCACGCCATGTGTTCGACGAAGCGCGTCTTGCCGCAGCCGGTCGGCCCCTTCAGCAGCACCGGCAGCCGGCTGGCGTAGGCAGCCTCGAACTCCGCCACCTCGTCGGCCAGCGGCAGGTAGTAGGGTTGCTGCATGAACTTGAACTAGGGGACGAAAGACGAACTAGGGGACGAAGACGTCGCGGCCCTGGGTGTAGTTCATGAAGCTCTGCGCCGGATTGCGGTTCACCAGAAAGCGCTTGAACATCGGATGTTTCAGACTGCGCACTTCGTGCTCGATTTCAGTGAGCAGTTCGCCGTCGTCCGGGTCGACGATGGCCTGGAAGCGGTACTGGTGCTGGTCGGATTCCTCGGTGACGAGACCGCGCTCGTTCAGCGCCGCATGGGGCGCGGAGAAGTTGGCGACGTAGATGGCGATGTGGTGGCCGTCGTAGGCGGGGATGTCCTGCGTGGTCTCGCGGAAGATCATCCGCTGGTTGCCGCCCATGCTCACTTCCGCCTGCCGATGGCCGTTCTCCACCACCTTCGCCGGCGTCGCCAGCACCTGGGTGTAGAACCGGACGATGCCGTCGGCGCTGTCCGCGGGCACGTCCATCACCGCGAAGGGAATGCCCAGGCTGGTGCCGAAGGCCGGGCCGTAGGCGCGGATGTCGTTGCCCCAGGGGCACTTCAAGGCGATGTGGCCGTCTTCTTCCTGGCGGCTGTAGTCGCTGCCCTGCATGGGGCGGTCGATGAAGTCCAGGCGCCGCTTCAGGTCGTCCAGATCGGGCACGACCACCGCGATGTGGCCGCGAAACCTCTGCGCGTCGCGCTTCGGCAGATGGAACTGCTGCTCGCCGACGTTGATCCACATGTTGAAGGTGCCGAAGTCGATGTACGGATCCCGGGTGAAGCCGAGGCCGGTGACGTAGAACAGCGCCGCCAGCTGCTGGTCCGGCACGGTCAGATTGACGTGTTCCATGTTCAGGACGTTGCCGTAGTCCTCCTCGGCGCGGTTGAACGTGCGCGTGCTCATGTTCGCTCTCCTTCGTCTGCCCTCTCTGCCAGGTGGCTCGCCCGCTCTCGATAGTAGTCCGCAATGGCGCCGAAGCCCTCGGTGGCCGCGAATGCGTCCCGGGTGGCGCGGCGGATGTCCTCGTCGCTGGCGGCCGGATCCCACCCCTCGCCCTGCGGCTGGGGCACGTGCCAAGGCGTGTCGCAGAACACCTCGATGCCGTTGCGCTCGGGGTCCTTGAAGTAGACGGACCATGCGTTGCCGTGGCTGATCGGGCTGATCCCCTCGACCCGCGAGTCCGCTTGCAGGCGTTCGTGCAGCATCTTCACGTCCTGCAACGAGGCGACGCGAAACGCGAAGTGCGCCACGCGCCCGGGCGCATCCTGCTCTTCTTCCTCGCGCTCCATGAACGCCAGCTGGTGGTGATCCGTTTCCACTTGGCTGAGAAACGCCACCCGCTTGCCGCCGGCATCGCCTTGGTCCGTGACCTCGAAGCCCAGCGTGTTGGTGTAGAAGTCCAGCATCGTGGCCATGCTGCGAACATGGACGAAGGCGTGCGACCAGCGCAACTGCATCTGACTGCCTTGAATTGGGGCAAGCGGCAAGCGTAATACAACGTCGTCGGCAAGTGAACGTCTCGAGCGGTAGGCGTGGTAGGCGGCTTGCGGATGGCGTGGGTTGGCCTGGTTGTCTGGCCGCCGGAGCTCCGGGCGCCGGCGGGTGCTACACTCTCTGCGCATGAGTGACGAGGTGCCACGTTGCGAACTCCTTGGAGCACGAGCCGTCCCTGCTATTCGGGGAGGAACTCCCCTGTGGTGCAGTCGAAGACCTTGACGGGCACTGTTTGGGAAGTCGAGTACGCGCCAATGGCAGCTGTTCTCGCGCTTCGGGCGGTGAACACCGTGTGACCGAGTCGAACCGGGAGCAGACCCAATGACCGACGACCTCCTGGACGCCATCAGCGGCGTTCTGCCCCCGTTGATGGCCGCGCTGGAGGCGCTGAACCACGTCGCTCGCCACCTGCACCCTCCCAACCTGGCTGCCTTGGCGAAGGCCGTTGTGGACAAGCAAGAGCCCGTTGCGGCCGGCTTGAGGCGATTCGCGGCCACCGAGTTCCCTGCCGACCTCGGTGCGTTCAAGACGCAAGTCCAGCAGGCTGGAGACTGCGTCCTGCGCGCCTGCGAAGGCTTGCAGGCGGCGGCAGGTTCGCAGGACCCCATGCCCGCGTACCGGGCGCTGGGGCAACGCAACCGGGCCATGGAAGCGCTCTATCCCATCGCCAACGTGCTACCGCCGGTAAGCCGCTTCTTCCTGGAAGCGGACTATCGGGAAGACGAAGCGCTGCGCGCGAAGCTCCACGCCGCGGATGCGTCGCGGAGCGACGTCGGCATCGTTCACGCCGACAACGAACGGGCAATGCGCGGCGGGTTTTCGCTCTACGTGCCGGAATACTACGACGCCGAGCGCGCTTGGCCGCTGATCGTCGCCCTGCACGGCGGCTCGGGACATGGCCGCGACTTCCTCTGGACCTGGCTGGTCGAAGCGCGCAGCCGAGGCGCGATTCTGCTCAGCCCGACGGCGCAGGACGGCACCTGGGCGCTGATGGGGCGCGACATCGACAGCCCCAACCTCGCGGCGCTGGTCGAGCGCATCGGCCAGCGCTGGAACCTCGATCGGCAACGCCTGCTGCTGACCGGCATGAGCGACGGCGGCACGTTCTGCTACGTCTCCGGGCTGCGCGAAGACTCGCCGTTTACGCATCTGGCGCCCAGTTCCGCCAGCTTCCATCCGCTGCTGCTGGCCGCCACGTCCAAGGAACGCCTGCAGGGCCTGCCCATCTACTTGATGCACGGCGCTCTCGACTGGATGTTTCCAGTGCAGATGGCCCGGGAGGCCAACGCCGCCTTGAGCGTCGCCGGCGCGGCGGTACACTACCGCGAGATCGCCGACCTCTCGCACACTTGGCCTCGCGACGAGAACGCCGGCATCATGGACTGGCTGATGGCGGGCGACCGTTGAAGGCAGTTCAAGAAGAAGGCGCCCGAGGGCTGGCATTTCGGGCCACGGCGCGCACGAAGGCCGGGCGCTCGTGGTGCCGTTGACGATAGGCGTCGAGTTCCGGCAGCAGTTCGATGCCGTAGGCGGCGGCCCAGTCGAGGCAGGTGGTCATCAGTATGTCGACGCCGGTGAAACCGTCGCCGACCAGGTAGGGCGATGCGCCGATGCGCGGCAGCGCCCAGCGGATCTGCTTCTCGAAACCGGCCTTGGCGGCGGCCATGGCCTTCGGGGCGCTGCCGTACAGGTGCTTCAGATCGCCGTGCTTGCGCATGACGTAGAGGGTATGGGCGTCCAGCTCCATCAGGATGTACGACATCCATTCGTAGTAGCGCATTCGTTCGACGCTGCCGGGCCGAGGCGTCAGCCCGCCGTGCCGGTCGCCAAGCCAGGTGACGATGGCGGCGCTCTCGGTCAGCGTGGCGCCGTCCGCCACCAGCACGGGTATCTTCTCCTTGACGCTGAGCGTGCGAAAGACCGCGCTTTGCGTTTCGCCAGTGCGCGAGCCGATGCGTCGCGTACGGTACGACACCCCGAGTTCCGCCAGCGCCCAATGCGCGCGCAGCGTACGCGCCGTGCCGACGCCCCAAACGGTAGTGGTCATGCCTGCTGCGCTCTCAGGGGGCGCCTCGCTTCGCCCGGAAACGCGGACACTACGGGCGAGCGGGTACGGGGTCAACAGACAACGCCCCAGCGCCGCCGTCTCGGTTGACAAAGCGGCCGACTGTCTTGAGACTGTACGCGCATACAGAAAGCCAAAGAGAGGCGGCATGGACGAGAAGCGCCTGCTGAAGGGACGCGGTGCGGTGTCGAATCCCGCCGGTCGATTCGAGACGACGCCCAGCGAAGCCGTGGACGACGGTTGGGAGCTGCAAGAAGCCGCGCCGGACCCGCGCACTACCTTCCTGCCGGACGCGACGCGCAACATCATCGCCACCAACCGTTCGCCGGACATTCCCTTCACGCAGTCCATCAATCCCTACAAGGGCTGCGAACACGGCTGCGTGTACTGCTACGCGCGCCCCACCCATGCCTACCTCGATCTGTCGCCCGGCCTCGATTTCGAGACCAAGATCTTCTACAAGACGGAACCCGCCGAGCGCCTGCGGGAGGCGCTGGATCGCCCCGGCTACCAGTGCAAGCCGCTGGCCATGGGCACGAATACCGATCCCTACCAGCCCGGCGAAAAGCACTACCAGGTCACGCGAAGGGTCTTGGAAGTTCTGCTCGAGTACCGGCATCCGGTGACCATCGTCAGCAAGGGCGCGCTGATCCTGCGCGACCTCGACTTGCTGAGCGAGCTGGCGGCGCACGACCTGGCCAGCGTGGCGATCAGCATCACCACCTTGGACAACGCCCTGAAGACCAAGCTGGAGCCGCGCACCGCCTCGCCGTCGGCCAGACTGCGCGTCGTGCGCGAACTGGCCGCCGCCGACGTGCCGGTCGGCGCCATGATGGCGCCGGTGATTCCCGTCATCAACGACGGCGAGATCGAAGCGGTGGTTGCCGCGGCCGCCGAAGCCGGCGCCGAGTTCGTCGGCTACGTCGTGCTGCGCCTGCCCTTCGAGGTGAAGGACCTGTTCACCGAGTGGCTGGCGGAACACTACCCGCTGAAGGCCGAGCACGTCATGAATCGAGTGCGCGAGTTGCACGGCGGCAAGGCCTACCAGGCCGAGTGGGGCGCCAGGATGCGCGGCCGAGGCGTCTATGCGGACTTGATCGCCAAGCGCTTCGAGGTGGCGCTGCGCAAGAACGGCTTGGACAAGTCGCCGCGCCGCCGCGAGCTGCGCACGGACCTCTTCCGCCAGCGCCAAAGCAGCCTGTTCTGAGTGCCTTTGAGGACAGGCGCAACCAACCGGACGCCGCTTGACGCAAGAACGGCTCTTGCCGGTGCACATCCGCCGACGCGCCAAGCGCCTGGTTTGCTCTACTCGTTGGCGATGCTCTTCGCTGGCCAGGCGCCGATGCCCGGCAGCTTGATCGCCAGCGGCCACGGGCGAATGCCGACGACGAGGCCAAGCAGATTCACTTCCACGCCTTCCCGCCAGCCGGCGAGCACGCCGACGACGCCGAACAGCGACAGCTGGTAGCCCGTGCCGCTCGGCGCGGGGCCGAGCAGCGCGTTGTGCGCGAGGTAGTCCTTGCCGATGGCGATGGGCGGCAGTTCGAGGCGCAGCTCCGGGACGCGCCGGGCGATGATCGCGGTGAAGGTGTTGCTGTTCGGCCCAGGCCAGGTGCGGTACTCGCGGCGATAGGGATAGTCGGCGACCGCGGCTTCGATGCTGTCGATGACGGCATCCACGCCGTCGCCGCGCAAGTCGGCCAGCAAGTGCGGCGGGTTCGAGAACCAGTAGCCGTCCGGCGGCGCCTGCCAGTCCTCCACCACCGCCGAGCCGGAACGCAGACGCCAGCCGATGACCTCGAAGCGTCGGTAGCGCTCCGCATTCGTGCGTTTGCAGACGATCCAGGTGTGCATGGCCAGCGCGCCTCGCCGTCCCCAGGTTCGCGCGCCGTACACCTGCACCACCGCTTCGCGCACTTGGCCGGGGGGCGGCGACTGTCCGCTGCTGCGGTGGCTGGCGTCGCTCCAGTGGGGTTGCTCGGACCAGCTGCGCCAGCCGAGGCATGCCAGCGCCGGCGCGACGAACAACGCCAAGAGGACGGCGGCGGTCATGCGCCAGCGACGCCGAGGCGGACGTTTCTTGTCAGCGGTAGCGTCGGCGGCTGGATCGCTGGCCACGTCCACACCAACTGGCGCTCGGCCCGGCGCCCGGTTGCGGCGGCTGTGCTACTCCGAGCTGGCCAAGGGCAGTGCGTTCTTGACCAGTGCATGGCGGCGCTTGCGCTCGTACTTCCGCGCCGGGGTGTTGACGATGCGCAGCAGTTCCGGCGCTTGCAGTCCGCGGCGGGCGACTTCGGGCGCCACGTCCTCGTAGGTGGTGGTGCGTTGCCGAGGCTGGCGGCCGGCGCTCTTGATCATCGCGATCATGCGCTCGGGCGAGGTCTCCTGGCCATGCCCGGCGCCGGCGGCGCGGGTGATGCTCTCGTTCATCAGCGTGCCGCCCAGGTCGTTGCAGCCGGCGTTCAGAGCGGCGACGACGCCGTCGTGCCCCAGCTTCACCCAGCTCGCCTGGATGTTCGTGATGTGCGGGTTGAGCGCCAAGCGGGCAACCGCGTGGACGAGGATGGCCTCGCGGAAGGTGGGGCCGCGCCGGGCGCGTCCCTTGAGGTAGAGCGGCGCTTCCATGTGGACGAAGGGCAGGGGCACGAACTCGGTGAAGCCGCCCGTTCGCTTTTGCAGATCGCGAATGCGCAGCAGATGCCGCGCCCAGTGCTGCGGCTGATCGACGTGGCCGTACATGATGGTCGCGGTGGTGCGAAAACCGACGTCGTGGGCCGTTTCCATGACTTGCAGCCACTGCGCGGTGTTGATCTTGTCCGGGCAGATGACGGCGCGGACTTCGTCGTCGAGAATCTCGGCGGCGGTGCCGGGCAGCGTGCCGAGGCCGGCGTCCTTCAGCCGCGTCAGGTATTCCTTCAAGGGCAGGTTCGCGGTGGCGGCGCCCTGCCACACCTCCAGGGGCGAAAAGGCGTGGATGTGCATGTCCGGCACGGCCTGCTTCACCGCGCGCAGGATGTCGAGGTAGGTGGCGCCGGTGTACTCGGGGTGGATGCCGCCCTGCATGCACACTTCGGTGCCGCCGCGCTGCCACGCTTCCCGCACCCGGCGCTGGATCTCGTCCTGGCTCAGGTCGTAGGGGCGGCCGCGCAGGTTCTCCGCCAGCTTGCCCTTCGAGAAGGCGCAGAACTGGCACTTGAAGTAGCAGATGTTGGTGTAGTTGATGTTGCGGTTGACGACGAACGAGACGACATCGCCATTGTGCTGCGCGCGCAGCCGATCGGCGGCTTGCACCACGGCGCCGAAGTCGTCCCCTCGAGCGCGAATCAGGCGCACGATGTCCGCCTCGGAGAGGTCGTCGCCTGCCTGCGCGCGTTGCAGCACCGCCGCCAGGCTCGGCGACACCCGTGCCGGTTGGCGAGGGATGCGCTGCAGCACGTCGGCCGGAGGCGGCGTGTCGTCGCCGGGGCACCAGGCGTCGGTTCGCGCCATGCCCTCGCCGTCCATCTTGTCGAGAACGGCGGCGCGCAGGGCTTCGCCCAGCCAGGTTTCCGGCGCTTGCGCGAAGCGCGGATAGATGGTGAGACGCTCGTGCAGGTGCTTGCCCGCCGCTTCGGTTTCCCTAGCCAGTTCGTCGAGGTGCGGCCATGGCGCCTCCGGGTTGACGAAGTCCGGCGTCAAGGGCGAGACGCCGCCCCAGTCGTCGATGCCGGCGCGGACGATCTGCGGCAGCACGCCGGGGCTCAAGTTCGGCGGCGCCTGGATGCTCATCCGCGCGCCGAACAGGATGCGCGCCACGGCAATCGTCCACAGCAGTTCGTCGAGGTCCGGTTCCGGGGCGCTGCGCATCTTGGTGCCGGGCTTGGCGCGGAAGTTCTGCACGATGATTTCCTGCACATGGCCGTATTCGGCGTGGATGCGACGGATGGCGAGCAGGGACTCGATGCGTTCCCGGCGGGTTTCGCCGATGCCGATGAGGATGCCCGTGGTGAACGGCACGCGGGCGGCGCCGGCGTCGGCCAGCGTGCGCAGACGCACCGCGGGCACCTTGTCCGGCGAGCCGTAGTGGGGCATGCCCTTCTGCGTCAGGCGCTCGGAGGCGGACTCCAGCATGATGCCCATGGACGGCGACACCGTGCGCAGCTGCGCGATTTCCTCGGGCGTCAGCGTGCCGGGGTTGACATGCGGCAACAGCCCGGTCTGCTCGAAGACCACCTTGGCGGCGGCGTGCAGGTACTCCACGGTGGTGGCGTAGCCGTGCGAGGCAAGCCACTCGCGCGCCGCCCGATAGCGCAGTTCCGGCTTTTCGCCCAACGTGAACAGCGCTTCCTTGCAGCCCATGCGGGTGCCGTGGCGAGCGACATCGAGCACCGCGTCCAAGCCCATGAAGGGCGTTTCGAGCTTGGACGGCGTCTGCGCGAAGGTGCAGTAGTGGCAGACGTCGCGGCATAGGTGGGTGAGCGGGACGAAGACCTTCTTGGAGTAGGTGATGCCGTTCAGAAAGCCGTCGTCGCGCAGCTGGGCGGCGACCTCGGCCAGGGCGCGGGTGTCCGCGAACTCGGCGAGTTCGAGGGCTTCGGCGTCGCCGGGCAGCTGGCCGTTGGACGCTCGTTCCAGAATGCTGGCGTTCATGATCCCCGTGCGTGTCAAGCGGTGAAGAAGGCGATGACGGTCCACAGAACCGCGGCCAGAATGGCGGCGATGGAGGCCTGCGGAATCTGGGTTTTCACATGGTCCATCAGATCGCAGCCGGTACACACGGAACTCAGCACGGTGGTGTCCGAAATCGGCGAGCACTGGTCGCCGTAGACGCTGCCGTCCATCACCGCGGCGAAACAGAGCGTCATGTAGAGCTCCGGATGCGACAGCCCCTGGGCGTTGGCGACCGCCCACGCCAGCGGCATCGCCAGCGGAAACGCCACCGCGTAGGTGCCCCAGCTGGTGCCGGTGGAAAACGCGATGACCATGGTCATCACCTGCAGCAGCACCGGCAGCAGAAAGTAGGGCAGGGCGGAACCCAGCTGCTCGACCAGGAAGATGCCGCCGCCGGTGTCCTTGTTGACGCCGCCGATGGTGATGGCGAGCAGCAGTATCACCGAGCCCAGCACCACGCCCTTGATGCCGTCGTGGAACCCGGCAAGGAGCTCCTTCAAGGACATGCCCTTGGCCAGCGCCATCGCCGCTGCCAGCAGCATGGCGACCCCGAAGGCCCAGTGGACGTTCGGCGAACCGAAGTAGACGAACGTGCCAACGGCGGTGGCGATGAGCACGCCGAGGGGCAGGAAGAACTCGATCACGTGGGGCTTGTAGCCCGGCGGCACGTTGCTGGCCTGGAGTTCCTCGGGGCTCAGCGGGTCCGCGTCTTCGCCGTCGAGCTGGCCGGTGCTGCGCGCCCGCTGCATCGCCGCCGCCATCTGCCGGCCCAGGAAGACCGGCTTCTCGACGCTCAGCAGGAACGTGCCGACCACGGCGAAGATGGCGTAGAAGCAGAACGGCACGCTGGAGAAGAAGAACCCGATTCTATCGGCCTCGGTGGCCAGAAAGCCCGCCCCGGCGACGAATATGAAGGCCTGGATGTAGCCGGGCCAGGCGTTGAAGGCCAGTTGCGAGGCGATGGGCGAGGCCGTGGAATCCACCACGTAGGCCAGTTCCTCGTGGCTGACGCGTTCCTTGTCGGCGATGGGCTTCACCGTGGTGCCCACCAGCACCGTGCTCACCGTGCCGCCTTGGAAGAAGATGACCCCGAGCGACCAGGCGACCAGCTTCGCCGTGCGCGGGCCGCGCACGAAGTGAACCGTCATGAACTCGGCGAACGCCTGCGCGGCGCCGGTGCGCGACCAGATGCCCATCAGTCCGCCGAGCAGCCACAGGTACAGCACGACGATGCCCGCCGAACTGGTGGTGGCGACGGATGGAATCAGCACGTCGCCGGTGATGTCGTAACCGCCGAGAATCAGCGCCCCGGAGATGATGCCGCCAAGCAGCGCGGTGACCGGCTCCTTGGTCAGCCAGCAGAGCATCACCGCGACGATCGCCGGCAGCAACGACCACCAGCCCCAGTGCCGCTTGGCGTTCAGCCGGTAGTAGACCTGCTGCACTTGGCCATCCACCGTTTCCATGGCGTAGACGTAGTCTTCCGTGTTGCCTGGCGGCTCGGCGGATTCGTTCAGCAGCGCGGTGCGCAGGGGCGTTTCCGACTTCGGCGTCGCCGTGAAGCGGACGGGCTCGTTCTCGGCCACGTAGTAGGTGCCGTAGGCGTCGGTTTGAACGTCGAGCGTGGTTTCTTCCACCGTCCACGTGGGAGGCACCAGAAGACCGACCGCGGCCGAAACGGCCAGCGCCAGCGCGAAGAGCAGGAACGTGCGGATGCGTGGAGAGATGGGGTTCTCCGTCTCGGCTTGGGTTTGGCGTGGCATTATGCGTTGCGCGGTCGCCGGATGCCACCGTGTGTACTGGTTCGAGTCGAGGGCGGAATGCGTTGGGCTTGAGGCGGCCCTCGCAGGCGCTGGCGGGGCGCGCAGCCGCTGGCGATGGTGCGCGACTGTTGCGGATGGGCGACCGCTGGGAGCGACGCGAGATGGTTGCGGATCGGGTGGCTGCCGGCGCGACGAGTCGCTAGGACGAACCGTCAGCGCAGATAGCTGGAGCGGAATTGGATGCCCCAATGGCCGTCCTGCAAAGTGGCGATCCACAGCGTCTCAAACGTGTTGTAGACGCTGCCGTCCGCCCGGCATCGCAACACCGTCATCGCCAAGTGAACCTTGTCGCTGCCCGCCTGCACGGTCTCGATGCGATCGATCACGCTGTGATGCCAGCCCTCGTCGGCCAGGCGCGCCTCGCCGCGACGGCTGTGCTCGACGAACTCCGCAGCCGACTCGATGCGCGCGAATCCCCTCGTCAAGCGGATGTGCGGGTAATTCAGTGCCGCGGCAATGCGTTCGTGGTCCTGCGCATTGAAGGCGTCGATAAAGGCGCGCGCCGCTGCGATGGCTAGTTCGTCCATGGGTTCACTCCCCTGCTACGGTACTGATTGAAGGCGGTTTCGAGCCCTTGGTTGTCTGCGAGCTGACGCCGAAATACGTCGATCACGCGCTCGTCGTCGTACCCGGTCTCGGGCAGTTCGTTTCCGTCGTCGCGAGTTGACCGCATGAGCAGGCGCTCTGCAAGCCCTGGAGTATCTTTCTCCCTACACACTTCCCAGCGCGGCCGCTGTGCCACGACCTCGGTAGCCGGTTAGCCTGTGTGACGGTCGCGGTGGCCATCTCCTCGCCAGCGCTGTTGGCGCTGCGCGTGTGCGTTGTGCGTCGGCTGGCAGGCGCAGCCGGCCCTGGTCGGCTAGACTTGGCAATCCTTGCAACGCGACTCGCAGACGTGGACGGTCGGACCAGCTCGAAGCCCTCGCGAAAGCGCCAGCTGCGCGTCGCCTTTCGCGCTCGACGCCGCGGTCTTTCCGCGTGCAGCCAGCACGGCCACGCGCTGGCCGTGGCGAATGCCGTGGCCGGTCGCCTCGCGCATACGGAGGTGGTTGCCGCCTACCTCGCCCGGGACGGAGAGGTGGACCTCGCGCCGCTGATCGACACGCTCTGGCAGCAGGGCACGGCGGTGGCGCTTCCGGTTCTGGCCGACGGCGGCATGTTCTTCGCGGCGTACGACATCGACGAGCGGCTGCACGGCAACCGCTACGGCATCCCCGAACCGGCGCAGCCGCGGCCCGTCGATCCGACCGTCGTGCTGGCGCCGCTGGTGGCGTTCGACGACCGCGGCCAACGTCTTGGCATGGGCGGCGGCTACTACGACCGCTACTTCCGGGCGTCGCCGACGGTGCGGCGCATCGGCATCGCCCACGAATGCCAGCGGGTCGCCGCGCTGCCGGCCGAGCCCGGCGACATGCCTCTCGACGCCGTGGCCACAGAACGCGGCTGGCAGATGTTCGCGGCGGCCGCTTGAGCGGCCGTACCCGCATGGCCATTCGAGAAATCATCCGCATGGGCCACCCGACGCTGCGCCAGGTGGCCCGGCAAGTGCCAGTTGCCGACTTGGCCAGCGCCAGGCTGCGCGACTTGATCGCCGACCTGGTGGAGACGCTGCACGACGCCGGCGGCATCGGCCTGGCCGCGCCCCAGATCGGCGCAAGCGAGCGCGTCGCCATCGTCGAGATCCGCGAGTCGAGCGCCGGGGGAATGCAGCCGCTGCCGCTGACGGCGTGCGTCAATCCCACCGTCGAAGTGCGCGATCCCGTCACCGCCGGCTATTGGGAAGGCTGCCTGTCGGTACCGGGGCTGCGCGGCTACGTTGAACGACCGCAGCACATCCGCATCGGCTTCTTCGATCAGCTGGGCCGGCGTCGAAGCATGGTTGCCAAGGGCTTCCTCGCCACCGTCTTTCAGCACGAGTTCGACCACTTGGACGGCAAGCTCTACATCGACCGCGTCTCGGACCCGCGCAAGCTCGCCTTCGAGGAGGAGTTCATTCGCCATGTGCTGCCGCAGCAAGCCTAGATGACCCAAGACGACCGCAAGCGTCAAGCGGCCGGAGCGGCGCTGGCCATGATCCTGCCGTCGCTGCGCCGGGACGCCGTCGTCGGCGTTGGCACCGGCAGCACCGCCAACCACTTCATCGACGTGCTGGCCGGCGAGCGCGAACGCTTCGCGGCGGCGGTCGCGAGCAGCGTTGCCAGTGCCCGGCGGCTGGAGTCCAAGGGCATCCGGGTCGTCGACTTGAACGACGTGGAGCGGCTGATCGTGTACGTGGACGGCGCCGACGAGGTGGCGCCCGATCGGGCGGTGCTGAAAGGCGGCGGCGGCGCGTTGACCCGGGAGAAGATCGTCGCCGCCGGCGCGGCGCGCTTCGTGTGCATCGTCGACAACACGAAGCTCGTGACCCGGCTTGGCGCGTTTCCGCTGCCGGTGGAGGTGATTCCCATGGCCGAGCGGCTGGTGGCGGAACGGCTGCGCGTCCTCGGCGGCGATCCGGTTCCGCGCGACGGCTTCGCCACCGACAACGGCAACCGCATCCTCGACGTACACGGCATGGCGATGGACGATCCGGCAGCGCTGGAAGCCCGCATCAACAACATCCCCGGCGTCGTAGAGAACGGCATCTTCGCCATTTCCACACGCCCGGACGCGGTGCTCGTCGGCAGCGCCAGCGGCGTGCAGCTGCGCGAGTAGCCAGCATCACGAAGCCATCAAGAGCTTGAAGGACGCTTTTCGGCAGGAGTAGAGCGTCCAGAGCTGCTGACGACGCTGGTCCTTGCGAGCCATCTACGACCTCTCTACCAGGAACAGGTGTTCGGTGACGTGGAGCGTTCGATTCCTCAAGTTCCTGCTGGCGCGGTAGGTGTTGTAGCGGGTCTCGAACGTCTGCACCGCGCCGAGTCGGCGAAGCGTTGCCTGCATGTCGTCGGGGCGGATGAACCCGTCGTCGTTGAATGAGACCAGGAGGAATCGCGCATGCAGGGTGTCGAATAATTGGCGAAGCAACGGCAGCGACTTGGCGCGGACGTTGTAGCCCGATCGCTGCCAGTCCACCGGTATCCCCGACACGCGGCTGACTTTGGCTGGCCGCTCGTAGTGGACGAGCAGATTCAGCATGAAGTAGTTCGAGCCGTATGGATGCTGGTTGTAGGGTGGGTCGATGTAGGCGATGTCCATGTCCTTGACACCCCGGGCCACTTGGTTGGCATCGCCCTTGAACACGGAGTAGTCGCACTCGAAACGGCTCAGAACCGGAGGTTCGAGACCGATCGATCCGCGAATCCGCGTCAGCGCATCCGACGACGTGCCGCCGTACTGGCCGATGCCCGTGTGCCTGTTCTTGTAGAAGCCCTTGAACACGCCGCCGTTGTTGGCGTGGACGGAGGCCTTGTGCAGGAGCGGTGCGAGCAGCAGCTCGCGCATCTCGGCGGGCGCCTCGTCGATCATGCGCCGGTAGTCGTCCAGCCGTCGGGCGTTGTCGGTGGTGTAGAGCACTCGATCTTCGGGAGCGATGGCGTTCTCGTCCCGGGGGAGTAGAGCTCTTGGATGAAGCCCCTTGGCAAGGACGTCCGCCCGGCACGGGCATTGAGGTCGGCCACCGCCTCGCGCAGCGCCGGGAAGTCGACGGTGGAGCGGTTGCGCAGATAGCAGCGCGAGATGGCCGTTGCGTAGTCCTCGATGTCGTTGCTGGCAAGATGCGAGGCATGGGCCTTCAGGTAGCGCGAGACTACGCCCGAGCCGCTGAACACGTCGAACGCGCGCAGCTTGATCTTGTTCAGCCGCCTCTTGACCGCCTCCACGGCTTGGCCGATCGGGCTGAGCAAGGCGCGCTTGTTGCCGATGTAGGTGACGAGCTGGCGACACAGATAGTCCGGGTCCTCCAGCTCGAACGCATGGACAGCCCAATCCCCATTGGCCGCAAGCGGGCTTGCCCGGTTGGGCATGGGCGCGAACGCGTCGGTGCCGTCCAACTCAAGCTCCAGCTGGCGGTATCGAGTCGCCCTCGGAAGTGAACGACTTGCGCTTCCTCGACTGTCGAACGTCCGTTGCCTTCTCATCGGCTTGCAGGTTAACCCACCTTTACCGCCGCCGCCCACTGCCCTCAGGTCACAAGTCAAGCCGTCCGATCACCTGCTCGGCGAAGTGCCGCGCGTAGTCGTATTCCCCGGGTGCCGGGGTCGGCACCGGATGGGGAACGACGATCTCGATGGGGTGGCCGTAGGCCAGAACCGCTTGCAGCTGTTCTCGGATCGCCCCGAAAGAGCCGGTGAGCGCAAAGGCGTCTGCCGCCGCATCGGGCAGGAACGCCACCACGCGGCCAGCCGCTTCCACGTCGCGGGCGTGGTGGAAGTCCGGCCAGACCCGGCGCTTGAGCTTCGCTACGGCTTCGCCAGCCCAGGGCAGGCCGATGTTGGCGAAGAGCGCTGGCGAGTACTCGTAGTAGCCGGCGGCCACGGCTCGGGCGATGCGGCCGACTCTCGCCGCATCCTCGCCGAACACGGTGTGGAAGACGCAGCCTATGCGCACCTCGCCCGCTGGCCGGCCCGCTTCTCGCTCTCCCGCCCGCACGGCCGCCACCGCGAGGCGCAGATTCTCGGCATGGACGCCGACGCGGATGAACACGCCGTCCGCCACGCGGCCAGCCATTCCGAGCGTCTTCGGACCTTGTGCGGCAATCCACACCGGCACCTGGGCCGCGTGGCGCAAGCGCGCCGGACGGGGTGCCCCGACGGCCAGCTCTTCGCCCGAGTTGAGCGCCCGGATGGTCTTCACGGCGTGCTCCAAGGTCGCCACCGAGGCCGGCCGATTGCCCATCAGCCGCACCGCGGTGTCGCCCACGCCCATGCCGAGCAGCGTGCGTCCGGGACGGATTCGATCCACCGTGGCGATGGAACCCGCGATCACCGCCGGATGCCGCATCACCGGGTTCTCGATCAGCGGCCCAAGCACGATGGCGTCGGTGGTTTCCAACGCCCGCGCCAGCATCACGTAGGGGTCCAGCGCCAGCAGCGGAGACGACGGGATGAAGCCGTAGCCCCAGCCAAGCGATTCCAAACGCAGCGCGTCCGCGGCGAAGCGCGCCGGCGAACGCATGTCGAGGCGGTTCAGGCCGAACGAGACGCCGGGGCTCAAGTGGTTCACCGGGCCGTGTTGGCGGCGCGACGCGATGCGCGGGCGCTCAGGCGCTCCTTCACCGCCGCCTTCGCCCCGGTTGTATTCCTTGCTTCTGCACCGCTTCCAGGCCGCGGATCATGCGCTGCATCCCGCCCTTGCGGCCCACCTTCTTCATCATCTTCTGCATCTGCTTGTGCTGGCGCAGCAGCTGATTCACGTCTTGAATGCTGGTGCCGCTGCCCTTGGCGATGCGGCGCTTGCGCGAGCCGTTGATGATGTCGGGGAACTGGCGCTCCTGGGGGGTCATGGACTTGATGATGACGTCCATGCGTCGAAAACGGGCGTCGTCGATGCGCTCCAGGGCTTGCGCTGGCAGCTGGCCGACTCCGGGAATCTTGTCCAGCATGGCGTCCATGCCGCCGAGGCTGAACGTCTGCTGCATCTGCGTCTGGAAGTCCGTCAAGTCGAAGCGGCGACCGCGCTGCACCTTGCGCACCAGCCGATCGGCCTTCTTGCGGTCGACTTTCCGCTCGGCCTCTTCGATCAAAGTGAGCACGTCGCCCATGCCGAGAATGCGCGAGGCGATGCGCTCCGGGTGGAAGGCTTCGAGCGCGTCGGTCTTTTCGCCGACGGCGAGGAACTTGATCGGCCTGCCGGTGACGGCGCGCACCGAGAGCGCGGCGCCGCCGCGGGCGTCGCCATCCGCCTTGGCCAGTATCACGCCGGTGAGCGGCAGCGCCTGGTGAAACGCCTTGGCGGTTGCGGCGGCGTCCTGGCCGGTCATCGCATCGACGACGAACAGCGTCTCCACCGGCTGCAGCGCCTCGTGAATGGCGGCGATCTCGGCCATCATCTCGTCGTCGATGGCGAGGCGTCCGGCGGTGTCGACGACGAGCACGTCGTCGAACTGCTGCCGGGCGTCCGCCAGAGCGCGTTCGGCGATGGCGACCGGCGCCTCGTCGACGCTGCTGGGGATGAAGCGGGCCGCCGCATCCTGGCTGAGCGTGCGCAGCTGTTCGATGGCCGCGGGCCGATAGACGTCCGCGCTGACCACGGCAACGCGCTTGCGCTCCCGCTCTTTCAGATAGCGCGCCAGCTTGGCCACGGTGGAGGTCTTGCCGGCGCCCTGCAAGCCCGCCAACAGCACTACCGCGGGAGGATTGACGGCCAGATCGAGCGCATCGTTGGCGGCGCCCATCACCTGCACGAGTTCCTCGTGAACGACCTTCACGAAAGCCTGGCTGGGGTTGAGCGAGGCCGACACTTCGCTGCCCAGGGCGCGCTCTTGCACCTGGCCGGTGAAGCCGCGCACCACGGAGAGCGCAACGTCGGCTTCGAGCAGCGCCAGGCGCACTTGGCGCACGGAGTCGCGGATGTTCTCCTCGCTCATCCGAGCGCGCCCGGACGCCGAGCGCAGAACGCCGACGAGGCGGTCGCTCAAACTGTCGAACATGGTCGGGCGGCGTCTCCTTTGCGGAAAGTGCCGCAGATTGTAGCGGAACCCGCCCGGCCCCCGCCCCGCTGGCGCCGCCATGCCGCCACGACGAAATTGCTGCGGCGCAGGCACACTTTCTGCTACGGTCACCGGACGGCTTCCTTACAGGAGGGCACGCACCCCGCACCGTGAACGAACTGTCCACTGGCCTTCTGCTGCTGACGACCTTCGTCATGATCCTGCTGTCGGCGTTCTTCTCCGGCTCCGAGACGGCGATGATGGCGCTGAACCGCTATCGCCTGCGCCATCTGGTGAACGAGGGCAACCGCAGCGCCCGCAAGGCGAACTGGCTGCTGCAAACGCCGGATCGTCTGCTCGGCGTCATTCTGCTGGGCAACAACCTGGTGATCTTCATCGCTGCGTCCTCGGCGACGCTGATCGCCACCCGACTGTGGGGCGAGGCGGTGGGCGCCATCGTCGCGCCGCTGGTGATGACGCCCATTGCGCTGATCTTCGCGGAAGTGACGCCGAAGACCGTCGCCGCCCGGCGGCCGGAGTTCATTGCCTTCCCCTCGTCCTACGTGCTGCAACCGCTGCTGAAGGTCTGCCATCCGCTGGTCACCCTCATCAACGCCATCGGCAACTTTCTGGCCGAACCCATGATCTCCCGGGCAAAGAACGAGTCCGACGAGCTGTCCGCGGAAGAACTGCGCACCGTCGTCAACGAGCGCACGGCGCTGCCCCGGGAACGCCAGGACATGCTCACCCGCGTGCTGGACATGGAACACGCCACCATCGACGACATCATGGTGCCGCGCTCCGAGGTGCAGGGCATCGACGTGGAGGACGACCTGAGCGACATCGTCGACGCCATCCGCGGTTCGCAGTACACGCGGCTGCCGGTGTATCGGGAGAACATCAACCGCGTGGAGGGCGTTCTGCACCTGCGCCGGGCGGCGCAGTTTCTAAGCCGCGCGGAGTTCACCAAGGCCGACATCGTTCAGGAAGCCGAAGAGCCGTACTTCGTGCCGGAGGGCACGCCGCTGCCCATTCAGCTGGCGAACTTCCAGAAGGCGCGGCAGCGCATCGCGCTGGTGGTGGACGAGTACGGCGACGTGCAGGGGCTGGTCGCCCTGGAGGACATTCTGGAGGAGATCGTCGGCGAGTTCACCACCGACGCGGCCGCGGAACTGGCCGCCGTCCAGCGCCATGAAGACGGCGCCCACATCGTCGAAGGCCGGGCGCTGCTGCGCGACATCAACCGCACGCACGGCTGGCAACTGCCCACCTCCGGGCCGCGTACGCTGAACGGCCTGATCGTCGAGCACCTGGAGTTCATACCCGACGCCAACGTCTGTCTGCGCATCGACCGCTATCAGATCGAAACCATGCAGATAGCCGACAACAGGGTGCGCACGGTCAAGGTGCGGGAGCTGCCTTCCGCCGGTGCTTCCTGACGATCCAAGCGTAGACTGCCGCGTTGACGAGAACGACGAAGCTGCCGAGGGCCATGCGCAGGCCCGGCGTCAGCGTGCCGGGGCGAATCAGGTCCGGATAGAGCAAGGGCAGCAGCAGCCGCGCCACGAAGCCGCCCCCGCCGTCGTCTTCCCGCAGCGCGAACTCGAGGCTCGTCAGCGGGCACGGCAGATCCGCCAGTTCCACCAGCGCACCCCAGATCGCGGCGGGCAGGTGCAGCCACGCCAGCGCCGGCCAGCGCAGCACCAGCAGGCCGCCGAGGACGACGAAAACGACGAACGCGAAGTGCGCGGCGACGACGACGTCCGCCGCGCCGATCACTGCCGATGCGTCCAGCGCCGGTTCACCGCCGAGACGATGGCGGTGAGCGATGCGGTCACGGTGTTGCGACTGACGCCGATGCCGAAGCAGGCGGCGTTGGCGGCGCCGTCGCCGCTGGTCGGCGTATTGCCAACGGCGGCGGCGTCGCTTACAGCGACGATGCAAATGGCCTTGGCGTCCTTGCCAGCGCCCATCGCCCGTTCGTGGTAGTCGACGACGTTCAGCGGTTCGTTCAGCGTCGACACCATGCCGTTGACGAATGCCTCGATGGGGCCGGTGCCCTGTCCGGCCACCATCACCTGGCCGTCCGGCACGGTGAGCTTCGCCGTGCAGTACTGCGCCCCGTCGTCGCCATGGCCCAGGTCGTAGTGGTCCAGCCGGTACGGGCCGCTCTCGATCAGGTATTCGGCTTGCAGCGCTTCGAGTATCTCCTCCGGGCGCACTTCCCGGTCCAGGCGTTCGGTGAGCATCTGCACCGACTTCGAGAACTCCACCAGCATGGCGCGGGGCAGCAGGATGCCGAAGTGTTCCTCGAGCACGAAGCCGACGCCGCCCTTGCCGGACTGGCTGTTGACGCGCACGGTCTCCTTGTAGGAGCTGCCGACGTCCGCCGGGTCGATGGGCAGGTACGGTACTTCCCAGTGCGCCCGGTCCACCCGCGCCATGCCCTTGCGGATGGCGTCCTGATGCGATCCCGAGAAGGCCGTGAAGACCAGATCGCCGGCGTAGGGATGGCGTTCGTGAACAGACAGCTTGTTGACGGCCTCGACGGTCTCGCGGATGCGCGGCATGTCGCGGAAGTCGAGCTGCGGGTCGACGCCTTGGGAGAACAGATTCATCGCCACGGTCACGAGGTCGCAGTTGCCGGTGCGTTCGCCGTTGCCGAACAGCGTGCCTTCCACCCGCTCGGCGCCGGCCATCAGCGCCAGTTCGGTGGCCGCGACGCCGGTGCCGCGGTCGTTGTGCGTGTGCAGGCTGACCACCACCCGCTCGCGTTCGGGGAAGTGGCGGATGAACCACTCGATCTGATCGGCGTAGACGTTCGGCGTCGCCATCTCCACGGTAGACGGCAGGTTGACGATGATCGGCGCCTCCGTCGTGGCCCCCCACTCGTCCGCCACCGCGGCGCAGATGTCGACGGCGAAGTCCAGCTCGGTGCCGGTGAAGCTCTCGGGCGAGTACTCGAAGGCGACGTTGGTGCCGGCGAGGTGCTTGACGCCCTCCTTGACCACGCCGGTGCCTTCGACGGCGAGGTCGACGATGCCGGCGCGGTCCATGTTGAAGACCACCCGGCGCTGCAACTCGGAGGTGGAATTGTAGAGGTGGAAGATGGCGTTGGGCGCGCCTTGCAAGGCTTCCACGGTGCGCTCGATGAGTTCGGTGCGCGCCTGGCAGAGCACCTGGACGGTCACGTTGTCGGGCACCATGCCGCGCTCGATGATGCTGCGGATGAAGTCGTAGTCGGGCTGCGAGGCGGCGGGAAATCCCACTTCGATCTCGACGAAGCCCACCTGCAGCAGCAGCTCGAACAGGCGCAGCTTTTCGTCCACGTTCATCGGATCGATCAGCGCTTGGTTGCCGTCGCGCAAGTCGACGCTGCACCAGCGCGGCGGCGCGTCGAGCACGCGGTTCGGCCACTGCCGGTCGGGCAAGTGGACCGGCGCGAAGGGATGGTACTTGCTGCTCGGCATGGCGCCTTGGCGGCTGCCGACCCGGGCCGCCGGCAAGGCGGCATCTTGTTGCTGCACGGTCATCGGTAAACCCTTTCGTCCAAAGTGCGGGGGGTTGACGGTGGGCTAACTCGGCCCTGATGCGTGAGAACGTATGCCGGCTAAGCCGGCAGTAGCAGCAGATGCAGGATCGTCCCCCCGGCAGACGGGAGGCGGCGACAGGCAGTGGCGAAGGATCGAGTCACGGCGCGTACACTTGGCTCGCGGGTTTCAGCTTGAGCGGACTATAGCGCAGATGGGCGCCGCCGTGCCAGCGCCGCTTCGGCGCCGGCGCAGCCGGTGCTTGGGCGTGGCAGCGGTCAGCGCGTCTCGGCGGCAAGCGCGTCTAGGAACTCGGCTTCGTTCCTGCATGCGAAAGCAGCGGCGACCAGCTGCGACGGCGTGTACGCGGCGAGGCGATAGGCGTTGTCATCCGCGAGGAAGCCAGGCGAACAGACGATGCCGCGCTCGGCGAGGATCTGCCGTACGGTCTCTGCTCGCTCACCGGCCTGCCGCGCGCCCGCGTGCCGCCGCGGAGGGTTGACGAGCGGCCCGCCGGATGTGCGTTCTCTCTGGCCCAAGGCGCGTCCTACGCGCTCCAGCGCCGCCCAAGTGTCGGCGGACCTCGCGGGCTCGTTCAGCGCGCGATGGATCTCGTCCGCCGTCCAGCCGGGAAGTGCCCGGCTTGCCGTCGCCTCGTCGTAGCGGCCGGACTTCGCGCAGAGCACGTGGATCGTCAACCCGGGCGGTCGTCGCGAACGGCCCTGGCGCTCAGCCTCCGGCACCTCTACCCACACCTCCGGGAAGCGCCAATGCTCGTACTCGCGGAGCTTCCGACGCCGCACGTCCGTGGTGTGGTCCACCTCCAGCACCACGTCCGGCGGTGCTTCGCTGCCCAGCACCGACGCCGGATGGCGCAAGGTCTGGCCCCGGCTGGCATCCAGATACACGGTTTGATCCGCCTCCATCGCGCGAACGTGCTTGCCATCGGCGTCGCGCTCGTAGAAGGTGGTGGCGCCGCAGCACTCGATGGCCGCGCCACGCGCCTCGCCGATGCGATCCAGCAGCGCCGCCAGGCGGTGGGCCGGCCGCTCGTGGACGGCGCTGGCGGCCTCGCGCACCATCCACGCCACGCCGCTTTCGCGGTCCCAGTATTCGATGCGCTGACCATCCTCCATGCGCACCTGGGCGGCGTCCATGGGCACGGCGCGGCAGCCGGGAAAGCCGGCTTCGTCGGCAGAAGGCGGCCGACCGACGTTGCCGCGGCGGGCCGGCCGGCGCATCCCGGCGTGGTGGTAGGTGGCGCGTGGTTCGCTCATGCAGTCAGCCTAGCCAAGGCTCCGTTGTTTGGCAAGTATTTTTTCAGAAAAATCAATATCGTACAGAAGTGTACGAGGCTCGCGTTGCGCTAGCCGAGCGCCACCCGGGCGTTGCGGAACAGCCGCAGCCATGGGCCGTCTTCGCCCCAGCGGTCGTCCTGCCAGGAGTTCTGCACGGCGCGAAACACCCGCTCCGGATGCGGCATCGAGGCCAGCACGCGGCCGTTGGCGGCGCTGATGCCGGCCAGTCCGCGCTCGGCGCCGTTGGGATTCAAGGGATAGCGTTCGGTGGCCTGGCCGCCGGCGTCCGCGTATTGCAGGGCGACGCCGCCGCCGCGCAGCAAGTCGTCGAAACCCGCATCCGCGTCGAACTCGGCCCGGCCCTCGCCGTGGGCAACCGGCGTCGGCAGCAGAGCGCCGGCCATGCCAGCCAGCCACGGCGAGTCCGACTCGTTGACGCGCAGCAGAATCGTCCGCGCCTCGAATCGTTCCGAACGATTGGCGACGAAGCGCGGCCACGTCGAAGCGCCCGGGATCAGTTCGCGCAGGGCGGCGAGCATCTGGGCGCCGTTGCAGACGCCAAGCGTCAGCGTGTCGCGGCGAAAGAACGAGGCGAAGGCGTCGCGCACCGCCGGCTTGAACAGGATCGACTTCGCCCAGCCGCCGCCGCCGCCGAGCACGTCGCCGTAGGAGAAGCCGCCGCAGGCGGCCAGCGCCTGGAAGCCGTCGAGCAGCGCAGGCGCGTCGAACACGTCGCTCATATGCACGTCCACGGCGTCGAAGCCGGCGCGATGGAAGGCCGCCGCCATCTCGATCTGGCCGTTGACGCCCTGCTCGCGCAGAATCGCCACCCGCGGGCGAACGCCGCTGGCGACGTAGGGCGCCGCCACGCCGTCGTCGGTGCGGTAGCCGGCCGCGAACGCCAGCGTCGGCCCGGTCTCGGCAATGGCGGCGAACTCCGCATCCGCGCAGGCGGCATCGTCGCGACGGCGCTGCATGGCATGGCTGGTGGCCGCCCAGGCGCGTTCGAGGTCGCCGCGCGTGGACGCGAAGACCTCCTTGCCCGCGGCGTGGACGACGACGCGCTGATCGTGGCGCGGTTCGGCCACCCGGGCGATGCGCAAGCCGGCTACGTTCGCCGCCTCGCGGACTTCCCGTTCGCGGCCGCCGAAGACGCCGATCACGACGCCGAGTTCTTCGGCGAAGAGGTCGGCCACGGCGTCTTCCGCGACGAAGATGTCCATGCCGCGGCCAGACGCGAACGCCATCTCCAAGAGCGTGGTCAAGAGTCCGCCATCGGAACGGTCGTGGTAGCAGCCGATGCAGCCGTGTTCGCGCAGCTGGCCGACCAGCTCCAGCAGTGCCTTGAAGTCCCGATGGCTGTCGACGTCCGGCGGATGGTCGCCCAAGGCGCCAAAGCACTGCGCCAGGGCGCTGCCGCCCAAGCGGCGCTGGAGCGCGAACGCCGGTTCGACGAGCCACAGCGCGGCTGGCACGTCCTGCCGATCCGCTTGGTCGGCACCGCGAGCATGGATGGCTGCGGCGCTGCCCGGCGGCCAGCGCACCGTCGCGTCGATGTCCGGCGTCAGCGTCGGGCGCACGTCGGCCAGCGGCGCGACCGCAGTGACGTTGAGCGTCACTGGCGAGACCACCGTGTGCTCCTGCCACGCCGTGCGCATGGAAAGGCTGTCCTTGCCCACGGGGATGGCGATGCCGAGGTGCCGGCACAGCGAAGCCGCGGCCTCGACGGCCTCGAACAGCGCCTGGTCTTCGCCCTCGTGGCCGGCCGCGGCCATCCAGTTCGCCGACAGCACGGTGCGCTCGAGGTCGGCCGGCGCGGCGAACAGATTGGTCAGAGCTTCCGCGATCGCCATGCGCGCCGCCGCTGCCGGATGCGTCACCGCCAGCGGCGCCCGCTCGCCCATCGCCATCGCTTCGCCGCGATAGCTGTGGAAGTCGGCCAGCGTCACGGCGCAGTCCGCCACCGGCACCTGCCGCCTGCCGACCATCTGATCCCGCGCCACCAGGCCGCTGATGCTGCGGTCGCCGATGGTCACCAGGAACTTCTTGCTGGCGACCGCCGGAAAGCGCAGCACGCGGTCGATGGCCGTAGCCAGGTCGATGCCATGGTGGTCGAACGGCAACGCCGGGCGCGGCGTCGTCTCGAAGGTGCGCAACGGCCTCGGCGGGTTGCCGAACAAGGCCGCCATCGGCATGTCCACCACCGTCTCTTGCCGCTCGGCATCCGTCACCAGCAGGTGCCGCTCGGCAGTGGCCTCGCCGACCACCGCGAAGGGGCAGCGTTCGCGCCGGCAGAACGCCTCGAATGCCGGCAGGTCGGCCGCGGCGATGGCAAGCACGTAGCGCTCCTGGGCCTCGTTGCACCAGACTTCCATGGGCGACATGCCGCGATCCGCGTTCGGCACGGCGCGCAGCTCGATGCGCCCGCCCAAGTTGGCCTCCTGCAGCAGTTCCGGCAGGGCGTTGGCGAGGCCGCCAGCGCCGACGTCGTGGATCAGGCGGATGGGATTGGCGCCGCCAAGCGCGGTGCAGCAGTCGATGACCTCCTGGCAGCGACGCTGCATCTCGGCGTTGTCGCGCTGCACCGAGGCGAAGTCCAGATCCTCGTCGGCCTCGCCGGAGCTCAAGCTCGATGCCGCGCCGCCGCCCAGGCCGATGAGCATGGCCGGGCCGCCGAGCACCACCAGCTTGACGCCGGCGGACATCTCTTTGGCAGCCACCAGTTCGGCGGCGACGCCGCCGACGCCGCCGGCGATCATCACCGGCTTGTGATAGCCCCAGGTCTCCTCCGGGCGATGGCTCTGGTGTTCGAAGGTGCGGAAGTAGCCGGCCAGGCAGGGGCGGCCGAACTCGTTGTTGAAGGCCGCGGCGCCCAAGGGCGCTTGCAGCATAATCTGCTGCGCCGAGGCGATGCGCTGCGGTTTCGACGTCCTCGGCGACCACGGCTCGGCTTCGTCGAGATTGAGGTGGCTGGTGGTGAAGCCCACCACGCCAGCCTTCGGCTTGGAGCCGCGCCCGACCGCGCCTTCGTCGCGGATCTCGCCGCCGGAACCCGTGGCGGCGCCCGGATACGGCGAGATGGCCGTCGGATGGTTGTGCGTTTCCACTTTGACCAGGAGCTGGGTTGGGCTTGGCTGCCGGCGATACAGACCATCGGCGCCGGGCAGGAAGCGCGTATCGGCATCGCCCCGCACCACGGCGGCGTTGTCGTGGTAGGCCGAGACGATGCCCGGCACCGCCTCGCTGGTACGCCGGATGCGGGCGAACAGCGACTCGCGGGGTTCGCGTTCGCCATCCACGCGCCACCGCGCATTGAAGATCTTGTGCCGACAGTGCTCCGAGTTGGCCTGCGCGAACATCATCAGCTCGGCATCGGTGGGATCGCGCCCCAGTTCGCCGAACACCTGCGCCAGGTAGTCCACTTCCGCAACCGACAAGGCGAGGCCCATGCGCTCGTTCGCCGCCGCCATCACCTGGCGTGGCGCATCGCCTAGCGCGATGCGGCCGAGCGGCCGGCTGGCGCTCTCGGCAGCAAGCGACGCGAAGTCGTCGCCAAAGACGACGGTCTGCGTCATGCGGTCGTACAGCAGCTCCGGGCACCGCCTGGGCGCACCGTCGAAGTACCAGCGCACGCCCCGTTCCACCCGACTCACCGTCGTCAAGCCGCAGCGATGGAAGATGTCCGTGGCCTTGCTGGCCCAAGGGGAAATGGTGCCCGGACGCGGCACGGCGACGCAGTACGGCGCACCGATCTTCTCCGGCAGGCCGCGCCGCGGGCCGTAGCGCAGCAACTCCGCGGCGATGCGCCGCTGCCCGGCGTCGAGTTCGCCGTCGAGGAACAGGAAGTGGACGAACTCCGCGAAGAGGCCGCGCACGCCCGGTTCCTGGCGTTGGATGCGCTCTCGGTGGCTGGCCAGACGAGCGCGCGAGAGCGCCGGCGGCCCGCTGAGGACTTCAAGACGCAGCGGCATCGGCACGGGAACTAGGCGGCGCCAGTGGCATGGACTTTTCGTCGCGGCCTTCGCCCGGCGAATGCGCTGCCGACTCTCAACGCCGCGCCGCGAAGAACGCCTGCAGCAACGCCGCGCACTCCGCGGCCAGCACGCCGCCGGCCACTTCCACCCGATGGTTGACGGCCCGGCTTTGCAGCACCCGAGCGGCGCTTTCGACGGCGCCCGTCTTGGGTTCAGCGCTGCCGTAGACGAGGCGTTCGATGCGCGCGTGAACCAGCGCGCCCGCGCACATCAGGCAGGGTTCCACGGTGACGTAGAGCGCCGAGCCCGGCAGCCGGTAGTTGCCAAGCCGCCGCGCCGCCGCGCGAATGGCGGCGATTTCCGCGTGCAGCGTCGGGTCCGCAGCGGCGATGGGGCGATTGCGGCCGCTGCCGATCACCTCGCCGTCGCGCACCACCACGGCACCCACCGGCACTTCGCCGGCGGCCCCGGCGCATTGCGCTTCGGCAAGCGCCAGACGCATCCAGCGCTCGTCGCCCGCCGCCGACGCGGCGGTCGGGGCCGATGCGGTCGGGGCGTCTACTCCCATTCGATGGTGCCCGGCGGCTTGCCGGTGATGTCGTACACCACCCGCGACACGCTTTCGAGTTCATTGACGATGCGCTTGCTGGTACGCGCCAGCAAGCCGTGCGGCAGCGCCGCCCAGCGGGCGGTCATGAAGTCCGTGGTTTCCACGGCGCGCAGGGCGATGACGTGCTCGTAGCGGCGGGCGTCGCCGACCACGCCGACGGACTTCACCGGCAGAAACACCGCGAACGCCTGCGCCACCCGGTCGTAGTAGCCGGCCCGGCGCAGCTCCTGCAAATAGATGGCGTCCGCTTCGCGCAGCACGTCGAGGTATTCGCGCCGCACTTCGCCGAGCACGCGCACGGCAAGCCCGGGGCCCGGAAACGGATGCCGCCCGACCAGCTCTTCCGGCAGCCCCAGCGCCAGGCCGACGCGGCGCACTTCGTCCTTGAAGAGATCGCGCAACGGCTCCACCAGCTTGAGGTTCATGCGCTGCGGCAGGCCGCCGACGTTGTGGTGCGACTTGATGACCCGCGCCTTGCCGTGCCTGGACGCCGCCGACTCGATGACGTCTGGGTAGATCGTGCCTTGCGCGAGCCAGCCGATCCCCTCGATGCTTCGCGCCCGGCGCTCGAAGACGTCGATGAAGGCGCGCCCGACGGCCTTGCGCTTGGCCTCCGGGTCCACGACGCCGCGCAAGGCGGCCAGGAACTGCTCCGCCGCGTCCACCGTCTCCAGGCGTACCGGCATGGCGTTCGACGGCGCGAACGCGGCCTGGACGTCGCGCACCTCGTGCTTGCGCAGCAGGCCGTTGTCCACGAATACGCAGGTGAGCTGATCGCCGAGCGCCCGCGACAGCAGCGCCGCGACGACGCTGGAGTCGACACCGCCGGAGAGGCCCAGCAGCACTTTGCCGTCGCCCACGTCGGCGCGAACCTGGCGGATGGCGCGGTCGATGATGTTGTCGGCGGTCCAGTCCTGGGCGCAGCCGGCGATGTCGCAGACGAAGCGGCGCAGCAGTTCGCCACCTCCCTCGGTGTGCGTCACTTCGGGGTGGAACTGCAAGCCGAACCAGCGCCGCCGCGCATCGGCCATGCCGGCGATGGGCGCGCCGGCGCTGCGGGCGATGACGTCGAAGCCGGGCGGCAGCGCGGTCACCCGGTCGCCGTGGCTCATCCACACGTTCAGCGTTTCGCCCAGGCCGTCGAACAGCGTTGCGCCGTCGATGGCCACCCTGGCATGGCCGAACTCGCGCTGGCTGGAGCGGGCCACCGCGCCGCCCAGCTGCGCCGCCATCGCCTGCATGCCGTAGCAGATGCCGAGCAGCGGCACGCCGAGCCGGAACAGCGTCGGCGCGATGCGCGGCGGCGAGCTGCCGGTGGCGGTGTCCGGGCCGCCGGACAGGATGACCCCGCGAGGGGCGAAGGCGCGCAGCGCTTCGTCGCCGATGTCGAAGGGATGGATTTCGCAGTAGACGCCGGCCTCGCGCACGCGGCGGGCGATGAGCTGGGTGTACTGGGAACCGAAATCGACGACCAGGATGCGGTCCCGGGCGGCGGTGCTGCCGACCACGCGCCTAGGCGCCGGAATAGCCGGGGTAGTTGGGCGGCTCCTTGGTGATGGCCACGTCGTGAACGTGGCTCTCCGCCAAACTGGCCGGCGACACTTTGACGAACCGGGAAGCGGTGCGCATCTGCGCGACGTCCACGCAGCCGGTGTAGCCCATCGACGCGCGCAGCCCGCCCATCAGCTGATGAATGATGGGGCCGACCGGCCCGCGATAGGGCACCCGCCCCTCGATGCCCTCGGGAACCAGCTTGCCGCCATCGCTTGGCGGTTCCTGGAAGTAGCGGTCGCTGGAGCCGTAGCGCTCGGCCATGGCGCCGAGGGAACCCATGCCCCGGTAGGACTTGTACGTGCGGCCCTGGTAGAGCTCCGTCTCGCCAGGCGATTCCTCGGTGCCGGCGAACAGCGAGCCCACCATCACCGCCGAAGCGCCGGCGCTGATGGCCTTGGCGATGTCGCCGGAGGAGCGCACGCCGCCGTCGGCGACCACCGGCACGTCCAGCTCTTGCGCTTCCCGGGCCGCCTCCGAGACGGCGGTGATCTGCGGCACGCCGACGCCGGTGACCACCCGGGTGGTGCAGATGCTGCCGGGCCCGATGCCCACCTTCACCGCGTCCACGCCGGCGTCGAGCAGCGCCCGGGTGCCTTCGCCGGTGGCGACGTTGCCGCCCATCACCGGCACCGCGGGGTACTTCTGCTTGATCCAGCTGATGCGGTCCAGAACCCGCTGCGAATGGCCGTGCGCGGTGTCGACGACGATGATGTCGACGCCGGCTTCCACCAGCGCCGCCACCCGCTCGTCGGTGTCGTCGCCGGTGCCGACGCTGGCGCCGGTGCGCAGCTGGCCTTGATCGTCCTTGCAGGCATTGGGATACGCCTGCGCCTTGGCGATGTCCTTGACGGTGACCATGCCCTTCAGCTCGAAGCGCTCGTTCACCAGCAGCACTTTCTCGATGCGGTGCTGGTGCAGGAGCGCCGTGATGGCATCCACCGAGGCGTCTTCCGCCGCCGTCACCAGGCGCTCCTTCGGCGTCATCACGTCGGCCACCTTGGCGTCCTGGCGGGTTTCGAAGCGCACGTCGCGGCTGGTCACGATGCCGAGCAGATCGTCGCCGCGCACCACCGGCACGCCGGAGATGCGGTGCTCGCCGGTGAGCGCCATGAGTTCCCGCACCGTCGCCTCGGGACGGATGACGATCGGATCCCGTATCACGCCGCTCTCGAACTTCTTGACCGCGCGCACGTGCCGCGCTTGGGCTTCGAGCGGCATGTTCTTGTGGACGATGCCGACGCCCCCTTCCTGCGCCAGGGCGATGGCGAGGCCGGCTTCGGTGACCGTGTCCATGGCCGCGGAAATGAGCGGCAGGTTCAGTGGAATGTGCCGGGTCAAGCGGGTTTGCAGATGCACCTCGGAAGGCAGCACTTGCGAATAGGCGGGCAGCAGGAGAACGTCGTCGTAGGTGAGCGCTTCATGCGCGATCCTCAACATGGCACCTCCTTCTGCGCCGACGCCTTGGCGTCCAGCGACCGTCAAGCGGCGCATCATACGCACCGCGGCTAGGCGTGTAAAATCCATCGGCATGACGACGGTCTACGTGCCCTTGGATTCGTCCGCCGTGGCCGCCGGGGCGAACGCGCTGGCCGCGGCGTTCAAGGAGCAAGGCGCCCAGGTGGTGCGCAACGGTTCCCGCGGCATGGCTTGGGCGGAGCCGCTGGTCGAAGTGGTCGCGCGGAGCTCGCGCCTGGCCTTCGCCAACGTCCACGCCGCCGACGCCGGCGATGTCCTGAAGCAAGGCCCGGCGCATGCCAAGTGCCTAGGCCCCGTGCAGGACGTCGACTACCAGCGGCGGCAGCACCGCGTCGTCTTCAGCCGCGCCGGCGAGGACGATCCGCTGCGGCTGCCGAAGACCACCGTGCTGGAACACTGCCTGGAGCAGGAACCCAAGGCGCTGATCGACGCTATCGAAACCTCCGGCCTGCGCGGGCGCGGCGGCGCTGGGTTTCCGGCGCACATCAAGTGGCGCACCGTGTTCGACACGCCTGCGCCGCGCAAGTACGTCGTCTGCAACGCCGACGAAGGCGACTCCGGCACCTTCGCCGACCGCCTGCTGATGGAGGGCGATCCCTACCGCCTGATCGAGGGCATGACCATTGCCGGCATCGCCACCGGTGCCACCGCAGGCTACGTCTACCTGCGTTCCGAATATCCCGTCGCCGCGGGGATCTTCCAGCAGGCGTTGGAGGCCGCCTACGCCGACGGACTGCTGGGGGAGGACGTCCTCGGCAGCGGGCGCGCCTTCGACATCGACCTCTTCATCGGCGCCGGCGCCTACATCTGCGGCGAGGAGACGTCCTTGCTGGAAAGCCTGGAAGGCAAGCGCGGCGAGATTCGCGTCAAGCCGCCGGTGCCGGCCGTCAGCGGCTTGAACGGCCAGCCGACGCTGGTTCACAACGTGATTTCCTTCGCTTCGGTGCCGGCCATCATGGCCCAGGGCGGCGGCTGGTACGCCAGTCTCGGCATCGGCCGCTCCACCGGCACGATGCCGTTCCAGCTGGCCGGCAACGTCAAGCGGGGCGGCCTGGTGGAAGTGCCCTTCGGCATCACCATCGCCGAACTGGTGCATGGCTTCGGCGGCGGCACGCGCAGCGGCAGACCCGTCCGTACCGTGCAGATCGGCGGCCCGCTGGGGGCGTATCTGCTGCCCGAGGAGTTCGACACCCCCGTCACCTACGAAGACATGGCCAAGTTGGGCGCCGGCGTCGGCCACGGCGGCCTCGTGGTCTTCGACGACAGCGTGGATCTGGCGCAGCAGGCGCGCTATGCGTTCGAGTTCTGCGAACTGGAGTCCTGCGGCAAATGCACGCCCTGCCGCTTGGGCTCGGTGCGCGGCAAGGAGACCATGGACGCGGTACTGCAAGCCCGGGCCGAGGGCTTGCCCACCGACGATCAGCTCGCCCTCGTCGACGACCTCTGCGAGGTGATGGAAGCCGCCAGCCTGTGCCAGATGGGCGGCATGACGCCGATTCCGGTGACCAGCGCCATGAAGCGCTTTCCGCAGGACTTCCGCCCGCCGGCCACCGACGCCCCGAAGCCGTAGGCAGGGGCTTCGGGCAAGCGCCGTCAGTACACCGACGCCGGCTCCGCCTGCTGCGCGCGGGCGCGTTCCGTGAGTTCCGGGTCCACGGTGATGGCGAACACGCCGGCCGGCCCGACGATCTTGTGCACCATCAGCTTGTCGAGCTCCTTGCGCTCTCGTTCGGTCAGCGGCTGCCGCGCCGCGCTGGCGAGGAACGCCTTGTAGGTGGCGCTGGTGTCCATGAACGGGACGATGAAGCCCGGCACGATGGCTTGGATCATCGCGCCGCGTCTGTGCTCGGTCCGATTGATGCCGGCGCGATGCCAGGTGCGCGCATCGTAGAGCACGATGCTGCCTGCCGGCGCCTCGATCACGTCGGCTTCCGGCCCACCGTAGGGCAAGCCGCGCGCGGCGCGATTGCCCTTGCGGTAGGTTTGCGTGGAACGTCCCCACTCCTTCGGCGGCGGCGCGTTGCTGGCGTGGCTGCCCAGTTTGAACAGCGTCGCGCCGTTGACCTCGGTGAAGTCCGAGACGCAGACGTTGCGCTGCATGCCGAGCACCAGATCGCCGGCCAGGTCGCCGGCTGGCACGGGAATGCGGTCGCCAGTGCCCCACAGGTAGGGAAAGTCCGTATGCCAGCCCTGCACTTCGCGCTTGCCGTCGTCCGGGGGCAGCGCCGAGATGCCGGGCGAGTGGCCAAGGCGGATGTCGCGCATGCGCATGTACTCGCGGGTCAGCCAAAGCGAGACGGGCTCCACGGTCACCTTCGTCACCGCCGGATGCTGCGCCAGCGGCGGCTGGCGAACCGGTTCCCTGCCCGCATAGGCATCCACGCAGCCGACCTGTTGCAGGCCGTCCACCACCGATGGCGGCAGAATGCAGGCGAGGGATACCCAGCCCTGCTGGCGCAACTCGCGCAGATATTCGGACGGCAGCTTCTCCGGCCCGTGGCCGACGGTGAAGTCCACGCCGCTGCCTTCTGCGCCCTCGGCGTTCAGCTCGTTGCCGTCCAAGCGCAGCCGCGTCCCGCGTTCGACGTCCGTTGCATCCGCTTCAAGCCGCAACCCGGTGGCAACGTGGCGAAACCCGCCTTCGGCTTCGTCCCAGATCGCGGCGTCGTCCACATGGCCTTGCACATGCAGCGTCTGGCCGTCCCGGGCGGCCAGCCAGTCACCGTTCGGCGCATGCAGGTAGCGATAGTGGCGAACGGGCTTGGCGACGGCGACGACGTTCGGCGCGTAGTCCGCCAGCGTCCACTTGGTGCCGTTGGTGGCTGACATGGCTCCCTCTTGGTGGCTAGCAAAGGTGCAGTGGCGCGACGGGGCTGCCCACGCCAAGCGCGTCAACAGTATACGGCGGCGCTGCTCGGCGCGTTTGGCATGGTCGGTGAAGTCGGAGAGCAGGATCGCCGTCGTCTTCGGCAGCGCGAGGTCGTAAGGTGCCAAGGGGCGAGTGCATTGGGTGGAAGCGTCGGAATCGACCACAATGATGGCTTGGGTCTCGTCACCGCATGGGTCTTGCCACGGCGGACGGGCTTGGGCGATAGTGCGCGCCCCAAGAAGCAGGCCCCGTAGGAACGTGCCGACCATCTACTTCGAGACCTTGGACGGCGACACCGTCGCGGTTGCCGGAAACGCCGGCGACATCGTGATGGAACTCGCCCGTGCGGAGGGCATCGACGGCATCGATGCCGAGTGCGGCGGCGGCTGCGCCTGCGCCACCTGCCACGTCCACGTCGATCCGGCGTGGATGGACCGCGTCGGCCCGCCCAGCGACTTGGAGCGCGACATGCTGGAGTTCGACGGCGACGTCTCCGAAACCAGCCGCCTCTCCTGCCAGATCGAACTCGCCGAGGAACTCGATGGCTTGAAGGTGAAGGTGGTGGGCCGCTAGCAGAGGGATGGTGTTGGCAGTGGCGGAGCAACAGCAACTGGAGCGGCTGGCCGAGTGCATGTATCGCCGATAGCGAGCACGTAGCAACCGCCTAGTCGCTGTCGAAGTACCAGGTCGAGGGGTGGTAGGCGAGGGTCCAGCGGTTGTCCCAGCCCCAGATTCCCTTGCTGGGCACGTTCTTCAAGTGTGGCGAGATCACCACTGGGTGGGGCGCTTGGCCCACTGTGCCGATGGTCCACAGGTTCTCCGCGGCGGCCTTGACCAGCTCGTGGCCGGCGGCGAAGCGGGCGTCGGGGTCCGTCGCTTCCCGGAAGGCGTCGTTCCAGCGGTGGATCTGCTTGATGAGCTCCGGCGGTTCTTCGCCGATGCGCCCGTCCGTCTGGTAGTAGCGGGCCCAGTCGTTCCACATGTGGATGTCCCAGCCGGCGCGGTGCGGCACGAACCAGTCCGGCAGCAGCGGGAACAGGATGTCGGTGCATTTGTCGGCGTGCCACAGGGTCATCTGCATTTCGCCGGCCTGGGCGCGGGCGGATTGCAGGCTTCGGTCCACCAGCTTGAGGCGCAGATCGACGCCGACGGCGCGCCAGTACTCGGCAACGAGTTCCATGGTGATGGCCTTGGGCGTCTCGAAGTCCAGATACTCCAAGGTGATCACCAGCGGGGCGCCGTCCGGGTATTCCAGCAAGCCGTCGCCGTTGCCGTCGCGCAGGCCGAGTTCCGCCAAGAGCGCTTGGGAACGCTCCGGGTCGTACTCGATGTAGGAGTTGGCGAAGCGTTTTTCGTAGAAGATGCTGGTCGGGTGTACCGTCACCTGGCTCGGAACGCCGCGGCCGAAGTAGATGATGTCGTTCATCTCGTCGCGGTCGATGGCGTGGGAGAGGGCGATGCGAAAGCGCTTGTCCCACATCAGCCGCCGCAGCCTCTCGTCCGCGTAGTTGTAGTTCGGCTGAATGGCGACGTCGCTGATGTGCAGGCGGGTCCAGATATGGACCTTGGCGACCCCGTCTCGCTCGCCGAGCTTCAACAGCGGGATGTCCTGGGTGCGCAGCGAAAACGCCGCGAAGTCGAGTTGGCCGGAGGCGGCCTTGGCGGTGACCAGCTCGGAGTTGTCGAGGATGATCTCGGCGTCGACGGCGTCGATGTAGGGCAGCTGGCGGCCTTCCGGATCCACCTTGAAGTAGTAGGGATTGCGCTCCAGACGCATCATGTTCAGCGTCCGCTGCCTCACCCGGTAGGCGCGCAGCGTCGGCACCTCCACGGCGCGTTCGTTCTGCCAGCCGCGCAGCGCCGACATCAGCGCCATCCAGCTGATGAAGCCTTCGTCCTGAACGTAGTCTTCGAGTGCTTCGCGGTCGGTGAACGCCGGATGGTACTGCTGCAGGTAGTGCTTGGGGCTGACGAAGTGGCTGCCGTACTGGGCGAAGAAGAACACGAAGCCGGGGTTCGGGTCTTCGAAGACGTACTGGAAGGTGTTGTCGTCGATCTTCACGAACGTGCCGCCCTGCACCATGCGCGACGTCACCGGCGAGAGCTCGGGGTCCATCCAGATGTTGTTGAAGTTGAACGCGAAGTCGTCGGCGGTGAGGGGATGGCCGTCGGACCAGCGCAGGCCAGGGCGCAAGGCCACCGTGGTGGTGCGCCCGTCTTCGCTGATCGTCCAGCGCTCCGCCAGGTTCGGCAGCAGCGAGCGCATGTCCGCCGAAAGCGTGATGGCCGGCTCCCAGTTGAAGAACTGCCAGCTGTCGTCGAGGGCGATGCGCGCCTTGCCGCCGTACTTGCCCGGCCGGTGCAGCGGCTGGATGACCACCGGGTCTTCGGGCAGCCGTTGCTCCACAGGCGGCAGGCCGCGGTTGTCGAGATACGGGCTCTGCCGAAAGTCGACAAGGCCCGTCTCGCTGGCCGTCTGGGCGCCGTCGAACCACTGCGCCGGCCACTCCTCACCATGGACCGCGCTCGCCAACAGGAACGCTGCGAGGAGCGCGAGGATGCTCGTCGAG
Source organism: Candidatus Azotimanducaceae bacterium (assembly GCA_965199875.1). Classification (GTDB taxonomy): domain Bacteria; phylum Pseudomonadota; class Gammaproteobacteria; order Pseudomonadales; family Azotimanducaceae; genus VXYL01. The sequence continues at coordinate 4,329,485 of OZ241346.1, forward strand.
ATTTGCACTTGCCGTTTCGCTCGCGAAAGCTAGGCCAGGAGCCGAAACGGCGCTTCGAGGCGGTCGCGAACGGCGGCTAGAAACTGCGCCGCCGGGGCGCCGTCGAGCACGCGATGGTCCCAGGTGAGGGAGAGGCGCATGCGCGCCGTCTTGACGGGTTTCCCGCCTTCCCAGCGCACGCCGTCGTAGATGCGCCCGACGCCCAGAATGCCGGCCTGGGGCGGATTCAGTATTGGCGTGAATCCGTCGACGCCGTACATGCCGAGGGAGGTGACGGTGAAGGTGCCGCCCTCGACATCGTCCATGGTCAGGCGGCCTTGGCGAGCGCGTTCGGCGAGCTCGGCGCTGGCGCGGGCGATCTCCTTCAAGCTCTTGCCGGCGGCGTCCTTGACGACGGGTACGATCAAGCCCTCGTCCAGCGCGACGGCGACGCCAATGCCGATGTGCTGCCAGCGCACGATGCCGTCGTCGATCAGGGCGGCGTTCATCGCCGGGTGTCTGTCGAGCGCCTTGGCGGCGGCCGCCAGCACCAGATCGGTGTAGGTGACGCGCACGCCGTCGGCCTCCCACTCGGCGACGAGGGCCCGGCGCAGCTGCACCGCCGCATCCATGTCCACTTCCATGTCCATGGTCAGTTGCGCGGAATCGCGCAGGCTGGCGTGCATGCGTTCGGCGATGGTCTTGCGCATGCCGCGCAAGGGGATGCGGTTGCGCGTTTCCGCGCCCGAATCTTCTGCCGCCCGCGCCGGCGCCGTGGCGGCCGCGCCTGCCGCCGCTTGCTGCACGTCTTCTCGGGTGACGCGGCCGCGCGGCCCGGTGCCGGACACGTCGGCCAGGTCGACGTTCAACTCCGCCGCCAGCTTGCGCGCTGCCGGCGATGCTGCGATGCGTTTGCCGCTGCGCGCGGAGTCCGCGCTGGGCGCCGACTTGGGGGCCGGCGGCTCGCGAACGGCCAGGTCGCGTTTGCGCCTGGGTTCCGGGAGCTGCTGCGGAATGGTCTCGCCGTCGGCGTAGATGTAGCCCACCACGTCGCCGGGTTCCAAAGTGGTTCCCTCGGCGACCAAGTGCTTCACCGTGCCGGTCGCCTCGGCGTCCACGTCGAGATTCACCTTTTCGGTTTCCAGTCGATACAGCAGGCCGCCGGACTGCACGCGCTCGCCGTCGCCGACGTACCACTCCTCGACGGTGCCCTCGTGCATGGTCATGCCAACCTTGACGAGATAGATTTCCGTGGCCATTGGTCGCTCGCTGGAGTTCCTAATGCCTTCAGGCTGCGTCCGCCAGTGCGCTTGCGCCCGCCGCGTGGGCAAGCACTTTCGCCACGTCCACCACCCACGGCCCGTCGCGCAGCACGCGAAACGTCGCCGTCTGGCCCGGCTGCAACACCCGTTCGCGTTCGCCGTCGAAGGCCAGCACGCCGGGGCCGCTTGCGACCACCGCCTTGCCGAGAGGAAGCCGGTTCGCTGCCGCTATGCCAATGCGCTCGAACCTGCCAGGGGCCAGCGCGGCCAGCACGGTTTGCCGCGAGTCGGCGCGGAAGCCCAACTTCAGTGCCGCGTCCTCGCCGGCGGCAAGCGGGCTGACGAAGCCGCCCACGGAAGTCATGCCCACGCCGGCGGGGTCGGCTTGCGTCAACACGGCCAGCTTCAGCCGTTCGGGCCGGTCGAGGGCGCGCGCGCCGACGAAGCGATCGGTGGTCAGCACGGCGTCGATCAGCGCCAGGTCCGGTGCTTCTCCTTCCACGTCCACATGGATGGCCTTGGCTTGCGCCGCCACGCTTGGCAGACGGACTTCACCCGCGGCCAGCACGGCCGCTGCCGCGCCGGCCGTGGTGGCTTCGCGCAGCTGCGGAAAGGCGTTGTTGGTGCCGGTGGAGAGCGATATCAGCGGCGCGTTCAGCCAGCCCTTGGCGAACGCCCGGTTGGTGCCGTCGCCGCCGAGCACCAGCACCGCCGCCGCGCCCTCCAGCGCGCGTGCCGCTTGCGTGGTGTCTTCGGCGCGGGCGGCCACCGCGATCGGCAAGGGTTCCGCATCGATGCCGGTGGCGTCAATGGCGCGTTTGCAGACGTGGTGCAGGTCCGGCAGGTAGCGGATGGCGCAGTCCGCGAATGCCCGAATGCCGATCAGCGCCCGGCGCAGCATCGCCGTCTTCTCCTGGTTGTCGAACACCGATGCCCGAGCGCTGATGCGCCGGACGTCCTTGCCGGACGCGGGGTTCGCTACCAGGCCGATGGACGGCATCAGCCAACCAGGGAGCGGGCGGCGGCGACGATCTTGTCGGCGTTCGGCAGGTATGCCTGCTCCAGCACGGAGCTGAACGGCACCGGCGAGAAAGGCGCTCCGACCCGGCCCACCGGCGCGTCCAGATCGTCGAAGGCGAGTTCCTGGATCTGCGCGGCGATCTCGCCGCCGAGGCCAGCGAAGCGCACCGCCTCGTGGACGACGATGGCGCGGTGGGTCTTGCGTACCGACTCCACCACCGCGTCGGTGTCGAGGGGCTGCAACGAGCGCAGGTCGATGACTTCGGCGTCCAGCCCTTCGGCGGCCAACGCATCCGCGGCGCTCAGCGCCTCGCCCACCATGCGGCTGTACGCCACCAGAGTGAGATCGGTTCCTTCGCGCACGACGTTGGCCTTGCCGATGGGCACTTCGTAGGCGCCCTCGGGAACCGGCCCGCTGTTGCGCAACGAGAGCTTGTTCATCACCGCGAAGACCGGATTGTCGTCCCGGGCCGCGGCGATCAGCAGGCCCTTGGCGTCGTGGGGCGTCGCCGGCGCGACGACCTTCAGCCCCGGCAGGTGACAGATCCACACTTCGAGGCTTTGCGAGTGCTGCGCCGCCATGTTCATGCCAGCCCCGGACATGGTGACGACGGTGATCGGCAGTTTCGCCGCGCCGCCGAACATGTAGCGCATCTTCGCCATCTGATTGGCGATTTCGTCCATGCACTCGCCCATGAAGTCCATGAACATGATGTCGATGATGGGGCGCAGTCCGGTTGCCGCCGCGCCAACGCCGAGGCCGACGATGCCTTCCTCGGAAATGGGCGTGTCGATCACCCGCTTGGCGCCGAACTCGTCGAGCAGCCCCCGGTACGAACCGAACACGCCGCCAGCGCCGGCGACGTCCTCGCCAGCGACGAAGGCGTTGTCCTGTTCGGCGAGGATGGTGCGCGTTGCTTCGGCGATGGCCGCAACGTAGGTGGTTTCGCGTTCTGCCATGATTTCTCCGTGATCGTCTGCCCGCCCGGCTCAGGCGTAGACGTCGTCGAGGAGGGTTTCGGGATCCGGCGTCGGGCTCGATTCGGCGAACTCGATGCCGGCCTTCACGTCGGCGAGGATCTGCTCGTGCAGCGCCTTGGCCTGTTCCTTGGAGAGCACTCCCAGCTCGTCGAGGCGCGCCTCGAACAGGTGGATGGGATCGCGCTTCTGCCATTCCTCGAGTTCCGCGTCCGTGCGGTACGAGAGGCCCATGCCGCGCACTCCGACGTGGTCGAAGAAGCGATAGGTCTTGGCTTCGAGGAGCGTCGGGCCTTCCCCTTGGCGGGCCCGTTCAATGGCCGCCGCGGCCGCCTCGAAGACGGCGATCGCGTCCATGCCGTCCACGACGACGCCGGGCATGCCGTAGCCGGCGGCGCGATCGGCGACATCGACGATGGCCTGGTGGCCGGCCTGCGGCGTGTATTCGCCATAGCCGTTGTTCTCGCAGACGAAGATGGCTGGCAGCTGGTAGAGCGCTGCCATGTTGGCCGCCTCGTGAAACGAACCTTCGTTGCTGGCGCCGTCGCCGAAGAACGACACCGCCACCCGGTCCGTGTCGCGGAACTTGGCGGAGAACGCCGCGCCGACGGCGATGGGCGGACCGGCGCCGACGATGCCGTTGGCGCCCAGCATGCCGAGTTCCATGTTCGAGATGTGCATGCTGCCGCCCTTGCCCCGGCAGTAGCCGGTGGCGCGCCCGTACAGTTCCGCGAACATCCGGTCGAACTCGCCGCCTTTGGCGATCAGGTGGCCGTGGCCGCGGTGGGTGCTGGTGATCCAGTCGTCGTCGGAGAGATGCGCCATCACCCCGGCGGCTACGGCCTCCTGGCCCACGTAGAGGTGCAGGGCACCGGGAATCTTGCCGGCCTCCGCCATGCGTCCGGCTTCGGTCTCGAAGACGCGAATGCGCACCATGCGCCGGTGGATGTCGCGCAGGAGCTCGTCGGTCAATTGGTCCATTCCATCCCCCTGCAAATCTATGTGCTCTGGAATCGCTGGCCGGACCCTCGGTCAAGTCCTGTTCCAACCGTCCTTCGTCAACCGGTGTCGTCGAGTGTACGGCAAGTCGAATGGACGTGTCTGCCGTGCCTGCCGGCGCTTGCAGCCCAACGCAGGCCGCTCTGCTAGCATGGTGCTGCGCGGCTGGGGCGAGGGCAAGCGGACGCCCCGGGCGGCAAGGCAAGCGTTGTATCTCAAGGGGGCGCAGTGGCGCGATTCCAGTCGGACCGAACCGGGCCTCTGCTGCTCTCGGTGGTCGTTCCTTGCTTCAACGAGGAGGCCGTGTTGGGCGAGCTCGGCAAGCGGCTCGCGGCCGCCTTGGCGGCCATTCCCGATCTGGACTACGAGGTCCTCTACGTCGACGACGGCAGCGAAGACCGGACGCTGGAGATTCTGCGTGGCTTGCAAGGCGACGACGACCGGGTTCGGGTGATCTCGCTGTCGCGCAACTTCGGCCAGCAGGCGGCGATCACCGCAGGCATGGAAAGGGCGGAGGGAGACGCGCTCGTCGTGCTCGATGCCGACTTGCAGTATCCGCCGGAAGTGATCGCGGACTTGGTGGATCGCTGGCGAGACGGCGCCGACGTCGTCGCCGCCGTCCGCGAAAAGCGCTACGGCGAGCCGGCGCCCAAGCGCTTCACGTCCTGGCTGTTCTACCGCTTGCTGAACTGGTTGTCCGACGTCGACATCCACCGGGATGTCAATGAGTTCGGATTGATCGACAGGAGGGTGATCAACGCGATCCTGGCCATGCCGGAGCGCCACCGCCTGCTGCGCGGCATGTTGGCGTGGGCGGGTTTTCGGCAGCAGTTCGTGCGTTTCGAGGCGGCGCCACGGTACGCCGGCAAGACGAAGTACCGGCTTTCGGCAATGATCCGCCTGGCCTTGGACGGCGTCTACTCGTTCTCGCTGCTGCCTCTGCGCATTGCTACCTGGCTTGGCGCCGCCTCCGTCGGGCTTGGTTTTCTGGGCATCGTCGACGCCTTGACCGTGGGCGTCTTCGCCGACGACTTGAGCGGCTCGGCCGCCTTGTTTCTTGCGCTGCTGTTCATGGGCGGGGCGCAGCTGCTCACCGTCGGAATACTCGGCGGATACCTCGGCCGCGTCTACGGCGAGGTCAAGCGGCGGCCCTTGTACCTCGTGCAGGAGGAGATCGGCTTCCCCAAGCCCGGCGGCGACGGCGCATGACGCCCTGACAAGCGGCAATGGACCGTCCATGCGTGACGGACCTGGAGAGCGGCACTCGGCGCGGAAGAGGCACCGAGTCAAGCAGTAAAGATGCAGCCCCCGGCAGCGCTGTGCTTGTTCAGCAGCTTGTGCAGATGCAGCCCCTCCAGGACGAACTCGACGGCTGCCGGCCGCGCGGCTTCTTCCTGGCTGAGCGATTCCACCGCGGCCGACATTCCCGCCAGCGTCTCCGCGATGCGCTGGTAGTCGGCCACTCCTGCGCTTTCGCTCGTCTCGACGCGCACTCCTTCGTGAAAGGCGAGCACCACTTCCTCGAGGTCGTCGACGTGCAGATGGCGGTCGAACACCGCCTTGACCGCCGCTTGGACGATGCCCGCGGTGATGCGGTCTTCCTGCCCCTCGTCCATCGCCTCGAACTCGACCTTGCCCTGCAGCGAGGGTTGCAGAAAGGGCAGGTCGGAGACCCGCGGCACCACGTCGCGTTCGCCGATGCGCAGGGCGCGCCGAAAGGCATTGGCGAGCAGCGCCTCGTAGTTGGCCACCGAGGCGCGCACGGAAACGCCGGAACGCTGGTTGACGTCCGGCGAGCGACGCGCCTGATGGGTGATTTCCGCCACGATCTGCTTCATCCAGTCCGGCACCAGGACGCGGTAGTCGCCCATGTCCAGCGCCGTGGCTTCCTGCTCCATGATGTCGATTTCGTGCTCGATGGCGTCTGGATAGTGGGTGCGGATCTGCGCCCCGTAGCGGTCTTTCAGCGGCGTGATGATGCGCCCGCGGTTGGTGTAGTCCTCGGGATTGGCGGTGGCGATCAGGAACACGTCCAGCGGCAGCCGCACTTTGTGGCCGCGTATCTGCACGTCGCGTTCCTCGAGCACGTTCAGCAGCCCGACCTGGATGCGCTCGGCGAGGTCCGGCAGTTCGTTGATGGCGAAGATGCCGCGGTTGACCCGGGGCAGCAGGCCGAAGTGCAGCGTCAGTTCGTCGTTCAGATAGCGCCCCTCGGCGATCTTGATCGGATCCACTTCGCCGATGAGGTCGGCGATGGTGATGTCCGGCGTCGCCAGTTTCTCGCCGTAGCGCTCTTCCCGGGGCAGCCACGCGATGGGCGTGTCGTCGCCGCTTTCCTGCACGATGGCGCGGGCCTGGGCGCTCACGGGCCGAAACGGATTCTCCGGAATCTCGGTGCCGGCGATGATCGGCGTTTCGGCATCGAGCAGATTCGTCAGCGCCCGGACGATGCGCGACTTCGCCTGCCCGCGCTCGCCAAGCAGCATGATGTCCTGACCGCCGAGAATCGCGTTGGCGATCTGCGGAATCACCGTTTCGTCGTAGCCGACGATGCCTGGAAAGAGCGCCTCCCCGCGTTGCAGCTTGGCCACCAGGTTGCGCCGCAGCTCCACCTTCACCGGCAAGACCCGATAGCCGCTGGCCTTCAGCGCGCCGATGGTCTTGGCTTGTTTCATAGGCTTCGACTTCCTTTGGATCGCCCGCGGACTCGTCCGGCAGCGGCGGCAGTGTAAGCAGTTTGCGGAACGACGCGCAACGCAGGAAACGGCCCAAGTTTGCCGGCCATAGCCGCTGAACTCTACAGGTCGACCACAATGTCCTCGCCGAACTTCAGCCCCGCCACGTCGGCGGCTGCGCGGATGATCGCCACCTTTTGCGGTGTGTTGGTGTTTGTACCGAGGAACCAGCCGTCGGCGATTTCCACGCTTTGCTTGGCTTGGAGGTCCTCCCGCCCCGGATACAGATCTTCGCGACGTCGAGCCAACGTCCTGCGAGTTCTGCCATTGCACCGCGGGTCTCCCGAGAGGCGGCCCAAGAAACTGGTGTCCGCTCGTTGTAGCTGCAGAAGGACGATGCACAAGGCTTCTTTCGCATTTCTGTAGCGAAACGTGGCCTCCTTGACTCGCACCGTTCCCTTCGGATGCGTTCGTATGGTTCGTTGCTTTTGAACGGACTGTCGAGACGCCAGCACACGGTCGGCCAGCCTTTCGAGCCGCTCTCGCGCTGGCCAGTTGGCTACCGGCGGCGTGTGGTCGCGTATCGTGGCGACGGCGTCGCGCCAGCGAGTCGGAATCCCTTGCTGGCCGAACCTTGCGCCCAGCACGCCACCAGCGATGGCGCCGTTGGTGTCCGTGTCGCCACCGGCGCTGACGATGGCACTCAAACCGTCCTCGAAGTTGGCAGGATGGCGTGCGCTCCACAGCGCGGCGCGCATCGTCTTGACCGTGTATCCGGCGGCAGGGTGGTCGATGTCCAAGTCGTCGACGGTGGTGCCGCTGCGCAGCGCCGCTTGCGCCGAGTCGCGAATCTCGTTCGGCATTCCGTCGCCAAGCGGGTAGCAGCGCAGCTCGTCGCGCAGCCCGTGCGCGACCTTGTCGGCGGTTGCCGTCAGTTCGGCGCGGTCGACCGCTTCGCCGCGCAGACAACGCGCGACGCTCAGGTTGATCAACACGGTCGACCACAGACACCGTGGGTCCCAGTGCGTCACTGCGGCACTGACGACGCTGTTGCGAACCACCGCGACGTCGTCATCCAGCCACCGCAGCGCGACCGGAGCGCAGCGCATGGCCGCGCCGTTTCCGGCAGCCGTCGAGTCGCGTTCTTCCCAGGCGATGCGAGGCGCGTCGATGGCCGCGTGGCCGCTCGGTGCGCGTGGTGGACGGCCCGTCGGAACCGTTCCGAAACGGCGCCATTGGCGCAGCTCGCGGCGTGGCGCAGTGCCGCCGAACAAGCGCAGCGCATGTCCGGTCTGACCGCCCATCCCAGCGCCGTTCAGTTCCGCCCACGCCCAGAATCGGCGCGCCAGGTCGTCGATGTCGTAGGCATCTGCGGCAATGCCCGCCTCGGCAAGGAGGATCGACTGGGCAAGGTCGTCGTCGTCGGGCCAGCCAGCCTTGGCTGCGATTTCGCGGATGCCATCCGGGAACTCGGCGGCGATGGCGGCGCGGTTCCAGCGCCCGCCTTCGTAGGGAAGCCCAAGCAAGTTGCCGACGGCGATACCCACCATCAAGCCGCGCGCCCGGTCCGCCAAGCCGCCCGCTTGCGGATGGTCGCGTCCTTCCGCAACCGAAGCGTGTTCGTGCGAATGCGGTACGACGGGGCGTTCCGACGGTTCGGTGGCGTCGGCGGCCTTAAGGCCAAGCAGCCGACGCAGCACCGCGTTCGGCGTCTCGTCGAAGCCGCTTTGGTTTGCGACGATGGCTTGGTATACGTCGAAGTCGATGTCGATGCTCTTCATCTTCGTGCTGTGGCCCGTCCGCCAATGTCTGCATCGAGCATAGCAGCAGCTTGGTGATGGACTGCCTCTCGTCGCCCAAAACGACGGGCAGCATCGGCACGGTCTCGTGTACTCCGTCCCTTGAGAGCTGCGCACGACGTGCCAAGCTACGGTTTCCGCGGAGCCTCCGCCTTGCTTCGCAGGCAGGGAAAGGAACTGGATGCGTTGAACAACGTCGACGACCTGCGCGAGACGGACGATCCGACGATCCCACCAGCGGCATGGCGCTGATCGCCGGCGTACTGATGCGCGACCGCGCATTCGCGCATCGCAGCGCATTCCCGGTGTTGCGAAATGTTCGTCGCCATCGTACTTTGATCCGCTTTGGCTTGGGCTCTAGGCACTTGGCGAAAGCGACCACAGGCGCTCGGCGGCGATCTGCGGCGGGCGCCCGCTCAACGACCGCGAAGGGCAGGCGCGGCAAAGCGGCCAAGGCGGGCGGCGAAGCCGACAACGGCGCGGCCGTGCCGGCGACGCAGCCGGCAAGCCATGCCGGGCTGACCGAGATCGCCGTGCGCGGCGCCCGCACGCACAACCTCAAGAACGTCGATCTCGACATCCCTCGGGACAAGCTGGTGGTGGTCACGGGGCTATCCGGTTCCGGCAAGTCGTCGCTGGCCTTCGACACCCTCTACGCGGAAGGACAGCGGCGCTACGTGGAGTCGCTCTCCGCCTACGCTCGGCAGTTCCTGTCGATGATGGAGAAGCCCGATGTCGACCACATCGAAGGGTTGTCGCCGGCGATCTCCATCGAGCAGAAGTCCACGTCGCACAATCCCCGCTCCACGGTGGGCACCATCACCGAGATCTACGACTACCTGCGCCTGCTGTTCGCCCGGGTGGGCGAGCCGCGCTGCCCGCAGCATGGCGAACCCCTCGACGCGCAGACCGTCAGCCAGATGGTGGACCAGGTGATGGCGCTGCCGGACGGCCAGCGCATCATGGTGCTCGCGCCGGTGGTGCGCGAGCGCAAGGGCGAGCACCAGCACGTCTTCTCGGAACTGATGGCCAGCGGCTTCATCCGCGCCCGCATCGACGGCATCGTCACCGGTCTCGATCATCCGCCGGCGCTGGACAAGAACAAGAAGCACACCATCGAGGCGGTGGTGGATCGTCTGCGCGTGCGCAAAGGTGCGGAGCAGCGCCTGGCGGAATCCTTCGAGACGGCGCTGCAACGCGGCGAGGACATCGCCGTGGTCAGCCTGCTGGACGACTCTTCAAGCGCCGACGCCCCGGCGACGAGCGGCAAGCGCGCGCTGGGCAAGGCGTCCGGGCAGAGCGCCGCAGGTGCGGAGGATCTGGTCTTCAGCGGCCGCTTCGCCTGCCCCAAGTGCGGCTACAGCATCAGCGAGCTGGAACCGCGCATGTTCTCGTTCAACAATCCGGCCGGCGCCTGCGAAGCCTGCGACGGCCTGGGCGTCAAGCAGTTCTTCGACGCCAAGCTGGTGGTCGCGGAACCGTCGCTGAACCTTGCCGAAGGCGCCATTCGCGGCTGGGACCGGCGCAACATCTACTACTTCCACATGCTCACGTCCCTGGCGCGGCACTACGGCTTCGATGTCGAACGACCTTTCCGGCGATTGAACAAGAAGCAGCGCGACGCCGTGCTGTTCGGTTCGGGCAGCGAGCGCATCGATTTCAGCTACGTCAACGAACGCGGCGACAAGGTGACGCGCCGGCACCGCTTCGAGGGCGTCATTCCGAACATGGAACGCCGCTACCGCGAAACCGACTCCGCGGCGGTGCGCGAGAGCTTGCAGAAGTACCTCACCGTGCGCGCCTGTCCGGCCTGCGAGGGTTCGCGGCTGAAGGAAGAGTCGCGCCACGTGTTCATCGACGGCGTCGACCTGCCCAGCCTGACGGCCGGCTCCGTGGAGGTGATCCAAGCGCACTTCGAGGCGCTGAGTCTGACCGGCAGGCGTGGCGAGATCGCCGACAAGATCGTCAACGAGATCCGCGCCCGGCTGCGCTTTCTGGTGGACGTCGGCCTCAACTACCTGACCTTGGATCGCAGCGCCGACACGCTCTCCGGCGGCGAGGCGCAGCGCATTCGCCTGGCCAGCCAGATCGGCGCCGGGCTGGTGGGCGTCATGTACATCCTGGACGAGCCGTCCATCGGCCTGCATCAGCGCGACAACGCCCGGCTGCTGCGCACGCTGACGCATCTGCGCGACATCGGCAACACCGTGCTGGTGGTGGAGCACGACGAAGAGGCCATCCGCAGCGCCGACCACATCGTCGACATCGGCCCCGGCGCCGGAGTCCACGGCGGCGAGATCGTCGTGGCCGGGGCGGTGGACGACGTGGCGAAGTGCGAAAGTTCCGTCACCGGGCAGTACCTCTCGGGCACCAAGTCGATCCCGGTTCCCGCCAGCCGCACGCCTTGGAACGCGGAGCGGCTGCTGCGTCTGGTGAAGGCGAGCGGCAACAACCTCAAGGGCATCACCGTGGATCTGCCGGCCGGCCTTTTCACCTGCGTCACCGGCGTCTCCGGCTCCGGCAAGTCGACGCTGGTGAACCACACCCTGTACCCGATCGCGGCGCGGGCGCTGAACGGCGCCAGCACGGTGACGCCTAGGCCCTACGAGGACGTCCAGGGCCTCGGCCACTTCGACAAGGTGGTGGACATCGATCAGAGCCCCATCGGCCGCACTCCGCGTTCCAATCCCGCCACCTATACCGGCCTGTTCACGCCCATCCGCGAGCTGTTCGCGCAGACCCAGGAGTCCCGCGCCCGGGGCTATCGGCCGGGACGCTTCAGCTTCAACGTCAAGGGCGGCCGTTGCGAAGCCTGCCAGGGCGACGGCGTCATCAAGGTGGAGATGCACTTCCTGCCGGACATCTACGTGCCCTGCGACATCTGCAAGGGCAAGCGCTACAACCGCGAGACCCTGGAGGTGCGCTACAAGGGCAGGAACATCCACGAAGTGCTGGACATGACCATCGAGGAGGCCAGCGCGTTCTTCGACGCCGTGCCGATGCTGCGCCGCAAGCTGGACACGCTGATGGACGTGGGGCTTTCCTACGTGCGCCTCGGCCAAAGCGCGACGACCCTCTCCGGCGGCGAAGCGCAGCGCGTGAAGCTGTCCCGGGAACTCTCCAAGCGCGGCACCGGCAAGACCCTCTACATCCTCGACGAACCCACCACCGGCCTGCACTTCCACGACATCCAGCAGCTGCTCGACGTGCTCCACCGGCTGCGCGACCAGGGCAACACCGTGGTGGTGATCGAGCACAATCTGGACGTCGTCAAGACCGCCGACTGGGTGATCGATCTGGGGCCGGAGGGCGGCGCCGGCGGCGGCGAAGTGGTCGCCGAAGGCACGCCGGAGCAAGTCGCCAAGGTGAAGGCGTCGCACACCGGACGATTCCTGCAGCGGGTGCTGGCGGCTTGACTGGGCCAAACCAAAGTTCCAAGAGCGCCTAAGGCGACATGGGCCGGCTCATCCGGCGCCGGCGAAAAGTCGGTCAGCCGTTGAAGCCTTCCGCCTGCAGGCCGGCGCGTATCGCGTCGCACAGCCTTTCGACATGTTCCTGGGTGTTTGCCGTGGAGAGGCAGCCGCCAACGCCGAGGCCGACCATCCACATGCCTTCGTTCTGCAGGAAGCTCTGCATGAACCGGCTCTTTCGCCGCTCGTCCGCCGTGCCGACGACGTCGTCGAGCCGGCGCAGCGGCCGCTGGTGGAAGTGCAAGCCGAATAGGGATCCGCCACCCACCACCTGCGCGTCGACGTCGAGCTCGGCGAGCAGCGACCGCAGTCGCTGCCGCAGTTCGTCGCCAAGCCCGTTCAACGCCTGCAGTCGCGCTTCGTCCAAGTGCGTCATCGCCACCAGCCCGGCGGTCATGGTGATCGGATTGGCGTTGAACGTGCCGCCGTGGGGCAGCCGGGCGCTGGCGGTTTCGGTCTCCTCGAACACCGACATCACGGCACTCCGGCCGGCGACCGCGCCCACGGGAAAGCCGCCGCCGATGATCTTGGCGATGGCCGTCAAGTCCGGTTCGATGCCCATTTCGCCTTGCGCGCCCCGGTAGCCCAGCCGCAGGCTCACCACTTCGTCGACGCACAGCAGGATGTCGTGTCGGCGCGTCAGCCGCGCGAGGGCGGCCAGATAGTCCGTCTCGAACGCCGCCATGCCAAGGGCCAGGGGAAACGGGTCGATGAGCACGCAAGCGAGTTCGTCCGCGTGCCTCTCGACCAGTTGCGCCATGGCCGCCGTGTCGTTGAACGGCAGCAGCACCACTTCGTCGAGCACGGACCGCGGCGTGCCGTGGCAGACCGGCCTGGCGACGGGCATGCCCTCGCGCCGGTCGTTCGGCCCGTTATGGAGGCCCACTTCCGCGAAGTCGTAGGAGCCGTGGTAGAAGCCTTCCACCCGGGCGATCTTCGGTTTGCCGGTGAACGCGCGCGCCGCCTTGACGAGATTCATCACCGCTTCGGAGCCTGAATTGCAGAAGCGCACCCGCTCGAAGGACGCCACCCGCTCGCACAGCAGTTCCGCCAGCTCTACCTCGACCTCGGTGGCCATCGAGAAGGCGCTGCCGCCGGCGATACGCCGGGTCACGGCCTCGACCACCGGCGGGTAGGCGTTGCCGTGGATGAGCGAGGTCATGTTGTTGTTGAAGTCCAGATAGCGATTGCCGTCGACGTCGACGAGCTCCGCGCCGGCGGCCTCGGCGACGTAGATCGGGTGCGGTTTGCGGTTGACGGTGGAGCGGCTGTTGCCGTTCGGCAGCACGCGCCACGCCCGCTCGCTCAAGGCGGCGGAGTTGGACAGATCGGGGTCGGCCATGCGACGCTCCTGATGCCGGTTCAAGATGCACGGTAGTGCGGCGACGAGGCGTCGCGAACGGCGCCACGGACGGCAGCGTACACGAGTCCGGCCGCTGTCTTTGCCTTGTCCTGCGCGGCGCAAAACATCGGCCAACACGGCCAACGCCTCCGATGGCGGCGCTTCGGCTTCTGTGGCTACAATGCCACCCGACTGCGTTGAACGAATGAACGGTACGCCTTGCCGCCGCGAGCCGCCAGAGTCCTGCACGATCTCGGTGCCGTTTCGGCGGCGGCGTGGAACCGCTGCGCCAATCCGCCGAGCGCTTCCTACAACCCGTTTCTGGACCACCGCTTTCTGCACGCCCTGGAGGCCAGCGGCAGCGTTTCCGCGGACACCGGCTGGCAGCCCTTTCATGTCGTGCTGTCCGAGGCCGAAGGCGGCGTGGACGACGCCATCGGCGTCGTGCCCATGTACTTGAAATCCCATTCCCGGGGCGAGTACGTCTTCGACGGCGGCTGGGCCGAAGCCTTCTATCGCGCCGGCGGCAGCTACTACCCGAAGCTGCAAGTCAGCATACCCTTCACCCCCGCCACCGGCTCGCGGCTGCTGGTGGCCGACGGCCAGGCCAACGAAGAGGTGGCCAGGCAGCTGCTCAACGTCGCCGTGCAGGTGGCGCAGCAGACCGAGGTCAGTTCGCTGCACGTCACCTTCATGCCCGAGCGCCAGTGGCAGCTAGCCGCCGAGTTCGGCTGCCTGAAGCGCGTCGACACCCAGTTCCACTGGCAGAACCAGGGCTACGGCTCGTTCGACGACTTCGCCGCCGAACTGTCCTCCAAGAAACGCAAGAACATCCGCCGCGAGCGGCGCGAGGCGGTGGCCAACGGCATCGACATCGAGTGGCTGACGGGCGCCATCAGCGAAGCCCAGTGGGACGCCTTCTACGGCTTCTACGTGGACACCGGCAACCGCAAGTGGGGCACGCCGTACCTGAACCGCGAGTTCTTCAGCCGCATCGGCGAGAGCATGCCGGAGCGCGTGCTGCTGATCCTGTGCAAGCGCGCCGGCCGCTACATCGCCGGCGCCATCAACTTCATCGGCGACGACGCGCTGTTCGGACGCAACTGGGGCTGCATCGAAGACCACCGCTTTCTGCACTTCGAGACCTGCTACTACCAGGCCATCGACTTCGCCATCGCGCATCGCCTGGAGCGCGTCGAAGCCGGCGCCCAGGGCAGCCACAAGATCGCCCGCGGCTATTTGCCGAAGCCAACCTACTCGGCGCACTGGATTCGCGACCCCCGCCTGCGCGACGCGGTGCAGCGCTATCTGCGCGAAGAACGGCGCTACGTGGAGCAGGACATCGCCTACGTCGAAGAGCGCCACTCGCCGTTCCGCAGCGCCGTCGATGTGGCAGGCTATCGGCACAAGGTCGCCACGATGAAGGCGTCGTAGGCGCGAAAGAACGTGGAAGCAGTTGCCGTCAAAACCATCTTGAGCCACGCCGTGGCGGTGGGCGAGCAGGTGTCCGTGCAGGGCTGGGTGAAGTCGCGGCGTTCGTCCAAGGGCGGCTTCTCGTTCATCGCCGTCAACGACGGTTCGTGCCTGGCGGACCTGCAAGTGGTGGCGAAGGAAGCGCTGGCCAACTACGCCGCCATCCTGGAACTGAACGTCGGCAGTGCCGTGGCAGTCTGTGGCGAAGTGGTCGAATCGCCTGGACGCGGCCAGGACCGGGAAGTGCAGGCGAGCGAGGTGCGCGTGGTCGGCGGCGTGGAGGACGCGCAGAGCTATCCCGTCGCCAAGAAGCGGCACAGCTTCGAGTACCTGCGCAGCGTCGCCCATCTGCGCCCGCGCACCAACACCTTCGGCGCCATCGCCCGGGTGCGCAACGGCATCGCCCAGGCGGTGCATCGCTACTTCGACGAGCATGGCTTCGTCTGGGTGAACACGCCGATCATCACCGCCAGCGACTGCGAGGGCGCTGGCGAGCTGTTCCGGGTGACCACCGGCGACGCGCCGCCGGGCTTCTTCGGCCGCGACACCTACCTCACGGTGTCCGGCCAGCTCAACGTCGAACCGTACTGCCTGGCCATGAGCAAGGTCTACACGTTTGGTCCCACCTTTCGCGCCGAGCACTCCAACACCAGCCGCCACCTGGCTGAGTTCTGGATGATCGAACCGGAGATCGCCTTCGCGGACCTGGACGCGCTGGCGGACTTGGCGGAACACTTCCTGAAACGAGTCGTTGGCGACGTGCTGGAACGCCACGCCGACGATCTGGCCTTCTTCGCGCAGCGCATCGAACCCACGGTGGTGGAGCGTCTGCGCAACGTCGTCGAGGCGGAGTTCGCGCGCCTGGAATACGGCGAAGCCATCGACATCCTGCGAGCGGCCGGGCAGAACTTCGAGTTCGCCGCCGAGTGGGGGCGCGACTTGCAGTCCGAGCACGAGCGCTATCTCGCCGAACAGCATGTCGGCGGCCCGGTGGTGGTCGTCAACTACCCCAAGGAGCTCAAGGCCTTCTACATGCGCTTGAACGACGACGAACGCACGGTTGCCGCCATGGACGTGCTGGTGCCGGGCGTCGGCGAGATCATCGGCGGCAGCCAGCGCGAGGAACGCCTGCACGTGCTCGACCAGCGCATGAACGACGCGGCGAAGGAAGAACTGTGGTGGTACCGGGACCTGCGCCGCTACGGCAGCGTCCCCCACGCCGGCTTCGGCCTGGGCCTGGAGCGGCTGGTGCTGTACGTCACCGGCATGCAGAACATCCGCGACGCCATCCCGTTCCCCCGGGTGCCCAACAACGCCGCGTTCTGACGTGACGATGGCAACGAGCGGGCGCAAGTACCGCACCGCGCAAGGCGTCAGCGCGGTGAAGGACGGCATCAAGGTACGCCGCGTCGAAACCGGCGAGCGGCAGCCGAAGCCGCCTTGGCTGCGCGTGCGCGTGGTCGGCGGCGGCCGTGCCGCCGAGGTGCGGCGCACGGTGCGCCAGCACGCCTTGGCGACGGTTTGCGAAGAATCGCACTGTCCGAACATCGGCGAATGCTGGGCCGCGGGCACGGCGACCATCATGCTGATGGGCAGCGTCTGCACCCGCGCCTGCCGCTTCTGCGCCGTCGACACCGGCAATCCAAAGGGCTGGCTGGATGCCGAGGAACCGGCCAACGCCGCCGAATCCGTGCATTTGATGGGCCTCGGCTACGTGGTGCTCACCTCCGTGGACCGCGACGACCTCGCCGATGGCGGCGCCGCCCACTACGCCGCGTGCGTTCGCGCCATCAAGGCCAGGTGTCCGCGAACCAAGGTGGAAGCGCTGACGCCGGACTTCCGTGGCAAGCGCGAATCGGTGGCGCGGGTGGCGCGCTCCGGCGTCGACGTGTTCGCCCAGAACCTGGAGACGGTGCGCCGCCTCACCCATCCGGTGCGCGACCGCCGGGCCGGCTACCGGCAGACCTTGGACGTGCTGGCCTACGCGGGTTCCCTGGGCGTGGTCACCAAGAGCAGCCTGATGCTCGGCCTCGGCGAGACCGACGCGGAAATCCACCACGCCTTGCAGGACTTGCGCGCCGCCGGCGTGCGTCTGCTCACCTTGGGCCAGTATCTGCAACCCACCCGCAACCATCTGCCGGTCGCCCGCTGGGTGCGCCCGCAGCAGTTCGACGCCTATCGGCGCTGGGCCCTCGACGCTGGTTTCGACGAAGTGGCCTCCGGCCCGCTGGTGCGTTCCAGCTATCGTGCCGACCAGCTGGCGAGGGCCGTGCAATGATGCTGGACGACGGGCGGGCGGCGACCGCCATCGACGTGGTGTCGAAGCCGGCTTGGCCGGCGTGGCGAGACGCCCAGTCCGAGGTCGTTCAGGCCTGGCTTCGGGCCGCCGGCTTCGAGGCCAAGGCCAACCACTTCGCGTGGCTGCCGGATTCATCCGGGTTGCCGGGGCGGCTGATTGCTGGCGTTGGCGAACGGGCCGGCATCGAGAGCCTGGGCGGCCTGCCGTATCGGCTGCCGCCCGGCGACTATCGGCTTGCCGACGTCGACGCCGCCGACGCCTACCGGCTGGCGCTTGGCTGGGGCCTCGGCGCGTACCGCTTCACCGCCTACAAGGCCGCCGAGCGCGCGCCTGCTCGGCTGCTGGTGGGCGATTCCGCAGTGCTCGACGAACTCGCCGCCGTGGCGCTGTGCCGGGATCTGATCAACACGCCAGCCGCGGACATGCTTCCCCACCACCTCGAAGCGGCGGCCCGGCGGCTGGCCGAGCAGCACGGCGCCGGCTTCAAGGCAACCAGCGGCGATGCGCTGCTGGATCGCGGGCTGAACACCATCCATGCCGTGGGTCGCGCCAGCGCCAGTGCGCCACGCCTGCTGGAACTGCGCTGGGGCAAGCCGGAACATCCGAAGCTGGCGCTGGTCGGCAAGGGCGTCTGCTTCGACAGCGGCGGCCTGAACCTCAAGCCGGCTTCCAACATGCGGCTGATGAAGAAGGACATGGGCGGCGCGGCCCACGTTCTGGGCCTGGCCAAGCTGATCATGTCGCGGCGCCTGGGCGTCCAGCTGCGGGTGCTGATTCCGGCGGTGGAGAACGCCGTCTCCGGCAGCGCCTATCGCCCGGGCGACGTGATTCGCACCTATCAGGGCAGCACCGTGGAAGTGGACAACACCGATGCGGAAGGACGCCTGGTGCTGGCCGACGCCTTGGCCTTGGCCGTCGAGGAGCAACCGGCCCTCGTCGTCGACTTCGCCACCTTGACCGGCGCGGCGCGTACGGCGCTCGGCACCGAACTGCCAGGCATGTTCGTCAATCGGGACGCCGTGGCCGCGGGCATCGCCGGCGCTGCGAAGGAAGCGGAAGACCCGGTCTGGCGCATGCCGCTTCATGCCCCGTATCGGCGCCTGCTGGACAGCTCCATCGCCGACGTCGCCAACGCCCCGGCCGGCCCCTACGCCGGCGCCATCGCCGCGGCGCTCTTCCTCGAACGCTTCGTGGGCGAGACGCCGTGGGTACACTTCGACATCATGGCGTGGAACCTGGAATCCCGTCCGGCGCATCCGAAGGGCGGCGAAGCGATGGGGCTGCGCGCGGTCTACGCGTATCTGCAACAACGCTTCGGCGTATGATCAAACTTGCTTACGCGGGCGTTCGCGCAAGCGCCAACCCCTCTCTGCGAGAACTCCGCCTGCTCGAAGCCGGCATGAGGAAGGAATGGACGTCCACCTGCACAACACCCAGTCCGGGCGCAAGGAGCGCTTCGTTCCGCAGTCGCCGAACGTGGTGAGCGTCTACGTCTGCGGGCCGACCGTCTACGGCCTGCCTCATATCGGCAACGCCATGCCGGCGGTGGCCTTCGACGTGCTGGTGCGCCTGCTGCGGGTGCTGTTTGCGAAGGTGAAGTACGTGCGCAACATCACCGACGTGGACGACAAGATCAACGCCGCGGCAGCGCAGGCCGGGCAGCCCATCGGCGAACTGGCGTCCGGCTTCGCCGCCGAATACGCCAAGGACATCGCCGCGCTCGGCGTCCTGGAACCGGACGTCGAGCCTCGGGCCACCGCGCACATCGCCGAGATCACGGCCATGATCGCCCAACTCCTCGAACTTGGTCACGCCTACGAAGCCGAGGGGCACGTGCTGTTCCACGTGCCCTCCGACGCCCAGTACGGTTCGCTCTCCAAGCGCAGTCTCGAGGAGATGCGCGACGGCGCCCGAGTGGAGGTCGCGCCGTACAAGAAGGACCCCAAGGACTTCGTGCTTTGGAAGCCGTCGTCGGCGGAGCTGCCCGGTTGGGACAGCCCGTGGGGCCGGGGAAGGCCGGGCTGGCACATCGAGTGCTCGGCGATGATCCGCAAGCACTTGGGGCCGGTGATCGACATCCACGGCGGCGGCAGCGACCTGGTCTTCCCGCACCACGAGAACGAGTGCGCGCAAAGCCGCTGCGTCAACGACGGCCACGCCAGCGTGCGCTACTGGCTGCACAACGGCATGCTGACCTTCGGCGCCGGCAAGATGGCCAAGAGCGTCGGCAACGTCGTCACCATCCGCGAACTGCTGCGCACCCAGGATGGCGAAACGCTGCGCTATGCGCTGCTCTCGGGCCACTATCGGCAAAGCCTGGCCTGGGGCGACGGCCTGCTGGCGCAAGCGAAAGCCAGCCTCGATTCGCTCTACCAGGCGCTGCGCGACAGCGACGAGGCACCGGCGCTGCGGGCCGACGGCGCCTCGGCCGAGGAAACGTCCATGGCCTTCGCCGATGCGCCGCGTCAAGCCTTTCCCGGCGGCGTGCTGGAAGCCCTCGCCGACGACTTGAACACGCCGAGGGCGCTGGCGGCCATGCACGGCATCGCCGCCGACCTGCAACGCGCCGGCGATGCTGGGGAAAGACGCGCCTTGCGCGCGCAACTGCTGGCCGGCGGCTGGCTGCTCGGTTTGCTCGGCCGCCCGGCCGTCCGCTACTTTCAAGGTGCCACGGACGCCGACCCGGCCGACATCGAACGGCTGGTCGAGGAACGCAATGCGGCGCGCAAGACCAGGGACTTCGCCCGCGCCGACGCCATTCGCGACCAGCTGGCGGCGCAGGGAATCGAACTGGAAGACACGCGTCAGGGAACGCGCTGGAGGGTGGCGTGAGCTTGCGAATCAGGGCGGGGCGGCAGAGCGGGGAACGGCACGGCGCACTCGACTTCAGAGCGATCGCCTCGTCGAGCGCCGCTTGGGGCCGGTCGGTTCCACATGACGAAAGAGGGCGGTCGAGACGCAAAGCGCGGCAGGCGCGGTGGTGTTCGTCCCGAGCCTCTGCCGTGACAGCTCCGGGTTCAGCGGTGTGTGTGGAGCGATCGTTGAACCGTTTTCCTGTCCGGGAGGATCGTCGTCAGCGGCCTTGCCCGGGGCTCCGCGACCGTGTGGACTTCATGCTCATGTGCGAGCGCACCGCGGACGTGGCGGGCCTGCTCATGCTGGACCATCGAGAGGCGTTCCTGTACGACCGTGCTGCGTTCGACGCACGGTACGCGCTTCTCGGCGCCCCGGTTCTGGAAGGCGGTCGGGACTGGAACCTCCACCTCGTCGGGACCCGGGTGATCTACGCATACGACGGCCGTTGCCGGCGGCTCGGCTGTTGAATCGGCCACGGGTCGTCATGGCGTTGCCCGGGCGAATGCACGTCCCGTCGGCCCTGCCGGCCCAGGCGCTGCTCGTATGTGCGGCGTTCCTGATGGCGGGCATCGCAGCCGTGGACGACTATGGCGCATCGTGGGACGCGGAAGCCATGCGGGCGATCGCCAACGCCAACATCGAATTCATGCGGGGAAACGCCGACGCGCTCCCGAAAGACCACAACCGGTTCTACGGCATTGCCTTCGAGCTGCCCCTGATGCTGCTCGAACACGCCGCGGGGTTGAAGGATCCACGCGACATCCATCTCACCCGCCACCTGCTCTCGCACGTGTTCTTTCTGCTCGGCGGTTTCTGTTGTTCGCTGCTGGTGTACCGTCTGTACGACAGCCGGCGACTGGCCCTGATCGCTCTGCTGTTGTTTCTTCTGCATCCCCGCATGTATGCCGCGTCGTTTTTCAACAGCAAGGATCTACCCTTTCTCGGCATGTTCATGATCGCGCTCTGCCTGACGCACAGGGCGTTTCGCAAGGATACGGTGGGAGCGTTTCTGCTCTGCGGCGTGGGCGTCGGGATCCTGGTCAATCTCCGCATCACGGGGATCGTGACGTTCCCGGCGATCCTGGCAATGCGGGGCCTGGATCTGGCCTTGTGCACGGAACGCACGAGGCGGCACATTCTGGCGACCATGGGCGCGTTCGCGGTGGCCGCGCCATGCAGCCTGTACGCGATCTCCCCCTACCTTTGGGCGGACCCGTTCGAATTCTTCACGGCGGTGCGGACGCTGGCGCACCATCCGACGACTCCGAGCGAGATGTTCCAGGGCAGCGTGGTCCGCGCATCCGGGCTGCCACCGCATTTTCTCCCCACTTGGATCGCCATATCGACGCCGCCGATGGAGCTGCTGTTCGGCGTCACGGGCGCGGTCGCGGTCTGCGTGCTCTGCGTTCTACGGCCCCGCCAGGCCCTGGGGAACACCGATCTGCGCTTCGCGTTGCTGCTTCTCGCCTGTCTGGCGCTGCCGGTCCTGGCGGCCGTGGTGCTGCGATCGCACCTCTACGACAACTGGCGCCATATGTTCTTTCTCCATGCGCCGCTCTGCCTGCTCGCCGTGTTCGGCCTGCACTGGGCCGGCAACCTCGCCAGGCACCCGGCCGCGCTCCAGGCTCTGATGGGAATCGGCCTGGCGGTGACCGCCGGGGAGATGGTTCGGATCCATCCCCATCAATACGTCTACTTCAATTTTCTGGTGGATCGGGACACCCCGGAGCAGCTCCGCACCGAGTATGAGATGGACCCCAGGATGGATGCATGCCGGGAAGGACTGACAGTCCTGCTCGAACGGTATCCCGACCGGACACTCCATGTTCGGGATACGTATCCTGTGAGGAAAGGTTGGTTCACGCTTGCGGAAACGGATCGTTCGCGGTTGGTGCTGGTTCCCGGCGGAACAGCCGACTTTCGCATTTTTTGCGGAAAACAGCTTCACTCCTTGAACGCGGCATCGGCAGGCGACATCGTTCACGTCCGCAAGGTGTACGGCAACACCATCCTCGTGGTGACCGCGACTCGTCGTTGACACGCCTTCCTGGGAGCATCGGGAAGGAAGGTGCTGCAGCCTGCGCTCGTGAACTTCAGCAGGGTACCCGTCATGTGCCTTGGTCCCGAATCTATCGTTGTACGCATCCACAGCGTCAAAATCGAATTCCACTTGCGTAAAGTTCGGACAGCGGAGCCGCCGAGACCCGATGACGATGGATTCCAATGCCCGGCCCTGCCGGCCGGAGCCCCGTGACCACCGGCTGCGGTCAGCGGACCGTGTTCAGTTGCGCCCTCGCCAAGCTCTACGAGATGCGTTGCTGACGGCGGTGCTGGGGGCGGTCCTTTCGATGCCGGCCAGTGTGCTGGCCAGCGAAGATCGTCTCGTCGAGGAACTGGTGGTCTCCGCCAGCCGCATCGGGCCTGTGGACCAGCACGTTGAAGTGCTGGACGAGGAAGAACTGGCCGCGGCCGCCCACGTCGTCGACGCGCTGCGCCTGCTGCCCGGTCTCGCCTTGGCGACTTCCGGCAACCGTGGCGCGCTCACGCAAGGGCGGCTTCGCGGCGCCGAGGCCAACCATCTGCTGGTTCTTCTCGACGGCGTGGCGGTCAACGACCTCGCGGCAGGTTCCGAGTTCGACTTCGGCATCCTCGACTTGGCCGCCATGCGCCGCGTCGAACTGCTGGCCGGTCCGCAGAGCGCCGTTTGGGGCAGCGACGCCTTGGCTGGCGTGCTGTACGTCGACACCACGCCTCGCGAAAGCCGCCGCCAGCTGTCCTTGGGTCTTGGTTCCCACAACGCGGTGGATGGCGATGCCCAGTGGGCGGCGTTGGGCGAGCGTGGACACGCCGCCATCGATGTCGGCTGGCTGGCGAGCGACGGCACCAACGGGGCCTTGCAGGGCGACGAAGACGACGGCTTTGCCAACCGCACCGTTCACGCTCGCGGTGCGCGGGGCTTGGGGCGCTGGGAGCTGTCGTCGAGCTTCAGGTGGACGGATGCGCGGCTGGACTTCGACCCTTCTCCAGCGCCAGGATTCGTACCGATCGATGGCGACCGAACCACGCGCAACCTGGTTTCGCTGCTGCAAGCCAACTTGCGCTTCCTGGGTTGGCAGGGGGTTGCGCCGTCCTTGACGGTCTCCAGCCTGCGCACCGAGGCGCTGAACATGGCCGATGGCGCCCTCGCCAACGTGTACGCCGGCCGCCGCGACAGCGCCACGCTGGCCGTCAATGCGCTGCTGGACCGGCAGCGCTTCAACTTCACCGTCGAAGCCGAGGCCGAGGCGTTCGAGCAGCGCGGCACGGCCAGCGTCTTTGGCGACCCGAACCAGAACCAGCGCACCGCGACTGCCAGCGTAGCGGGCGAGTACCAGCTGGACTTCTCCTCTGCGGCGCTGTCCGCTTCGCTGCGCCGAGACTTCAACGACGCCTTCGCGCACGCCTTCGCCTACCGGGTCGGCGCGACGACGTTGGGCAATCCGCGCTGGTTCGCCAGCGTCGGCAGGGGCGTCAAGAATCCGACGTTCACGGAACGCTTCGGCTATACGCCAGACACCTTCATCGGCAATCCCGAACTGCAGCCGGAGACTGCCACCGGCTTCGAGTTCGGCTTGAAGTGGACGTGGCCAGGCGGTTCGCTGGCCGCAGTCGCCTTCGACAACACCTTGCGCGGGGAAATCGACGGCTTCGCCTTCGACGCCGAGCGGGGCGGATTCACGGCGCGAAACCGCACCGGCGACAGCAAGCGAAGCGGCGCGGAGCTGGTGCTCGACGCAACGCTGAAGCGGCTGCATGTACACGCCAGCTACGCCTTCGTAGCAGCCACGGACGGCAACGGCGAACGCGAATTTCGTCGTCCTCGGCACTTGGCCAACGTCTCCCTGCGCACCCCGCTGACGAAGCGCTTGTCCACCGGCTTGGCCGTGACCCACGCCAGCGCCTCCCTCGACGGAGACTACTCGACGTTCCCGGCGCGTCGCGCCACGCTCTCCGGCCACCGTCTGCTGCGCCTCGATGCGAGCTTTCGGGCAGCGCCCGGATGGCGCTTGCGAGTGTTCGTGGACAACGCGCTCAACACGGACTACGCCACCGTCTTCGGCTACCGCAACCCGGGGCGTGCGGCGATGGCGAGAATCGAGCGGATTTTCTAACCTCGACCGTGCTTCGCTCTCAGTTCGGCCTCCAGCTCGGCTACTCGCGCCAGTGCGGCAGCCGTTTTCGACCGTTCCGCCTCCGCCCTCTGTTCTGCCGTTGCTACACGCTGCTCCGCCGTCTCGGCACGAGCACTGGCTTCGGCGTAGGTTGGCAGGTATTGGCTGCTTGCCGGGTCGTAGAAGCGCACCAGCTGGTTGCGAACGCACAGCTCCAGCCCCAGCGCCTTGCTCGGCAGGAGCCCGGCGTCGTTGGCGCCTATCCGCCGGTACTCGCCCTTGCGCAGCTGGTAGCCCACCAGCAGCTCGCCCAGGCGCGAACCACGGTCGTCGCGCAGGCGTCTGCCCGTCTCGTCGAACATCCAGTACTCGCGCACGCCCAGCCGCCGGTACAGCTTGCGCTTGTCCACCGTGTCCCGGCGCCACTTGTTCGGCGACAGGTCCTCCAGCACGAAGTCCGGCACCGGCTCTTCCCACAGCTTGTACGACAACCGCCCTTCGCGCTCCTCCGCGGCCAGCGCCACGAACAGGTCCGGCGCCAGCGTCTTGCCAGGGCTGCCCTTCACGTACGGCATCGACAGGTCCGCGCCGACCATGCCGCCGCGCCCTTCGTAGCGGCTCTTCAATGCCGGCCCGTAGACCAGCAAGCGGCTCAGATGCCTGTCGTTCTGCGGCATGGCGTCGGCGATCAGATAGCCGTCGTCGTCGACGACGACCGGCGGCGTGGGCACGTAGTCCCACGGCTCGCGCACCGCCGCGCCGAAGCACAGCTCGGCGCCGTTGATCGCTTCGTCCGCCGCCTCGCGCTCGGCGAGCTCCGGCGCCGGCCCGGGCGCCGTTCGCGACGGGGCGGCTTCGGCTGGGCGTTGCATGGCCATGCTTGGAACCATAACACTGTCTGGCGCGCCGTTCGGACGTTCCGCACCCATCGTGAAGCGCAGCTTGCCCGGTGTCTGCGCCAATGGCGGATGTCGCACAAACGGATGGCGGATGTCCTACGTCAAGCCGCGAAGTGCGGTCCGTGGCTAGCGCGGCGCGCAGCGAGTCCGGCTTCGTAGACAGCAAGCCGGTCGGCCGGTAGGGGTACGCGCGTCCTTGCCAGATGCCGCCGTTCGTCGTTAGGCTGTGCATCCTTCGCCTAGGTGCCGGAATTGGTAGACGGGCTGGATTTAGGTTCCAGTGTCCTTGCGTGGCGTGAGGGTTCGACTCCCTCCCTAGGCACCAGCGCGCGGGCGCATGGGCCGCCTACCAGCTGTTGCGCAGCTCGCGCAGCTTCAGGAACACCTCTTTCTGCGACGGCTCCTCGGGCAGGTCGGGGAACGCCTCGCGCAGCTTGGCGACGACGCTGGGGCTGGCGAGGCGGAAGAAGGTGTTGAACTCCTTCTCCTGCGCCAAGGTGGTGACCAGCGGATGCTCCGGGTCGTGGCTGTTCTGCAGGTCGTCAAGCGCTTCGCGGGCGGCGGCGTTGTCCGGCTCGCGGTCCAGCGTGAAGGCAAGGTTGTTGGTGATGTAGTCGTGGCCGGGATAGATCAGGGTGTCGGCGGGCAGTTCCGCCAGCTGCGACACGAAGGTGTTGTAGAGTTCCTCGGGATGGCCGCCGCCGTGACAGTTGCCAGCTCCCGCATTGAACAGCGTGTCGCCGCTGAACAGTGCCTGCTGATCGGTCTTCGAGAGCAGGCAGACGTGGCTCATGGTGTGCCCCGGGGTATCCAGGGCCAGCAGTTCGACCGAGCGTCCCACCTTCACCGTGTCGCCGGCGGCCAGGCCGACGTCGATGCCTTCGATGCGCGATCCGGCCTTGGCGTGGGCCAACAGCTTCGCGCCCGTCGCTTCGATGACCGGGCCGTTGCCGCCGGTGTGATCGCCATGCTCGTGGGTGTTCAGCACTTGCGCGATCTGCCAGCCCTTGTCTTTGGCGCGGCCGAGGCACTTGCCGTAGTCCAGCGGATCCACCGCCAGCGCCTCGCCGGTCTCCGAGCAGGCGATCAGATAGTTGAAGTTGCGGTAGGCGTTGCCGGTCCAGATCTGCTCGACGAGCATCATTGGCGTTGCTCCCTGTTGTGCTTGCTGCATGCGGTGGCGCTTGCGCCGTTTCAAGCAGTGGCGCTTGCGCCGTTTCAAGCGAGTGTAGCCAGCGGTGCGTGGCGTTGCCAACGAGATGCGCAGGTGTGCGGAGGCGGCGAGCAGGGGCAAGACAATCGAGGCAAGCACGGAAAGTGCGGACAGCACGTTTTCTGGACGGCTTGACGCCGTTCGATTGGCCGCTGGCGGGTGCCGATCTGGCCTTGGCCGTCGGCCGCGTTGGCGATCACTGCGAGGCGCTGTTCCCTGGCGAACGCGCGGCTTTGACCGGCATGGGCGCGACGCGAGCCGCGGCGTACTCCTCCGGCCGGCGCGTCGCCCATGCGGCGCTCTCCGCCTTGGGGCTTGACCCCGTGGCCGTGCCGCGGCAGGGGCGCTTGGCAGTATGGCCGGATGGCGTGGTCGGCTGCATCGCGCACAGCAGCGACCTGGCGGTGGCGCTGCTCGGCAGGGCGTCTCGCTTCGCCGCCGTCGGCGTCGATGCCGAGCGCTGCCAGCGCGTGGGCGAACGGCTTGCCCGGCGCGTGCTGACGCTTTCGGAACGCCAGCAGCTGTCCCGGCGCGACGAGACGACCCTGCGATTCAGCGCCAAGGAAGCCGTCTACAAGGCAGTGTACCCATTGGTCGGCGAATATCTGGGCTTCCAGGACGTGGAAGTCGCGCTTGGCGAAGCGGGGCGCTACACCGCCAGCACGACTCGTCCTTGCGCGTCCGCCAGCGCCGTCGGAATCGGCGAGGGTATCTGCATCGGAACGTACGGGCACTGGCTGACGGCATTCGTGCTGCCGCTTGCTGTTCCTTGAAGCGCTAGACGGTCTAGGAGCAGTCTCCGCCTCCAAGAGACGGCTGCCGACCCTCGTAGCCCAAGTTTACCACCCCCTAGAAAAAGTCATTTGCAATCAACATCTTGCGTTGACTGAAATGGGCAAGTGGCACTACAAAGTGCCGCGTTGTGGATTCTAGATCGTGGTCTTGCGCGTTCCTCCGGGCCGGGGATCGATGCCGAGGGCGTCGTAGATCTTCCGCAGGGCGGGTTCGGCGCGGGTGGCCTTGCGCACGTGCAGGGCGCGGCCGTCGGCGCAGCGGAACGTCGCGGTGACGCGCTGCTGGCCGTCGAGGATGTTGCGCAGGGTGTTCCAGCTGCCGTCGACGCCCTTCTCGCGCAGCGCGGCGCGCAGCACCTGCACGAGCTGGTAGGCGAGGACGGTGATGAACAGGTGCCCTTCGGCGCGCGCCTGCTTGTGGTGGTACACGGGGCGCAGGCCGAGTTCGGACTTCAGCGAGCGGAACACGGCCTCGACGTCGGTCAGGGTGGCGTAGGCGCGCCACAGCGTCTCCTCGTCCCAGTCGGTCTCGCTGCTGCGCAGGCAGTACACGCCCGGACAGTCGGCCATCGTGCCGGCGGCCGGGCGCCGGGTCCAGGTCACCGCCACGGCCTTCCCGCCGCTCTCGTCGGCGGCGACCTCGACGTCGTAGAGGCGCGCCGCGCCGCGGCTCTTCTCCTTGAGGCGTCCGATGCGTTCCCGGACGTATCCGATCTCCTTGCGCGTGCGCGGGCGCGACAGCCCGGCGGAGAGGTCGTCCAGCGCCGTCTCGAAGCGCCGGGCGAAGCGTTCGGCGATGCCGCGCTCCTTCTCCTCCCGCGCCGCCGAGTGGCAGCGCAGGCGCACCTCCAGGCCGTCCTCGGACAGTTCCCGGACCAGCCGCACCGCGCCGCCGGACTTCGCCCGGATGGACACCGCCTGCGACGCGTCGAACGTCCGCTTCGACTCCCGGCTCACCACCAGATGGCGGTAGCCCTCCCGCCGCAGCCAGGCCAGCCGGTCCTCCGTCGCCACGCCGCGGTCCATCACCACCAGGGCGCCGTCCGGCGCGCCCAGCGACTGCAGCATCTCGGCCAGCGTGCCGCTCTCGGCGACGTTGCCGGCGAACACCCGCGAGCGGCGCGCGAAGCCGCTCGCGTCCAGCGCCAGCCCCAGGGTCAGCAGCGGACGGTCGCTGCGCTTCTCCTTCGAGCGCCCGCGCGCCGCCTTCGGCATCGCCGCCGCGCCGCCCTCGAAGAACGTGTTCGTCAGGTCGTACAACGTCACCGTCGGCGCCAGGCCGAACAGCCCCGAGGCACGCTCGAACAGCCGGTCCTCGATGGCGTCGCGGTGCGCCAGCAGCGCGTCCGACGCCCGGTACAGGCGCATCGACCCCATCGTCTCGAAGTCCGCGTCGAGCAGTTCCCCCAGGGCGCTGCGCTCCGCCAGCCAGCGCCGCGTCTCCCGCTCCGACGCCGGATGCGCCATGCGCCCGACGACGTTGCCCACGGCCGCCGCCAGCAGCCCCGGACCCAGCCCCAGCCCCGCCAGCAGCTCGCGCAGCCGCAGCCGGTCCATCGCCCACAGCGCCGCGTGCTCCACGCCGACCGAGCGCGGGCGCGTCAGTTCCAGCGAGTCCACGTCCACGCGCCGCAGGTCCCCCGGCGCGTCCGCCGAGGCCGGCGACGCCTCGCGGGCGGCCAGCCGCGCCGCGAGCCGCTGCGCCTCCGCCTCCACCTCCGGCGGGCAGTCCAGCGGCAGTTCCATCTGCCCGGCCAGCAGTTCCTCCACGCGCTGGCAGAGCAGCGGCCAGCGTCCGCGGGGCAGCTCGAAGTGGCGGCCGAGGTTGAGCAGCGTGCGCTGGCGCACCCTGGCGCCGTCGCGCTCGGAGCGCACCAGCCGGTGGGTGTGGTACTCGGCGCCGTCGGTGGCGCGGGTACGGGTGCGGCGGACGAACATGGGGCGACGGTAACCCGCGCCCCGGGGGAGTTCAATGCCCCGCCCTCATTTTATGGCACTACATCGGCCTCTTCGGAATCGCCTTCCAGCGAAATCAACGACTTGCGACGGCCAGGCTCCGGAAAACCCCCGAATTCGTCCCGAATCGCCTGTCACGATGGTAAAGATGGGCTGGGGCTGCAGTTCGGAGGCGGACGGCAGATACAGCGGATGCGCCGGGCAGCCGAGCTTGGTCGTGCGCAGCGCCATCGTCGGACGGACGATGTCCATGGCCGCCACGTCCCGCCCCAGGTGCGTGCCGTGGTTGCCCCAGCCGGCAACGACCGTGCGCGTACGCGGTTCGCTCCGCGCCCAGCGCAGCGCGTCGTCGTTGCAGCGGCCGATGGCGTCCGCACCATGCTGGCGCAGCACCGCCGGGCTCGTCGCCCGCAACGCGAAGAGATTGACGACGGTGAGTTCCCGATAGCCCCAGCGCGTGCCGAAGCCCACGCAGCGCCGAATCGTGGGATCGTCTTCCAGCGCATCGGCAGTGGAGGGGTTGAGCAGCACGAACACCAGGCCGCCCACACCGTCGGCGGCCAGCTCGCGGTGCAGCCAGTAGCGGTACCGACGGCCTTCGGCCTCCTCTGCCATGGGGATCGAGTCGCAGATCACGGGGCAGTGAGGTCCAATGCCGCAGGCCGCTGCGATAGACGGCTTCTAGCTTTCGCTCGACGGCGCCAGCCACGCCAGCAGCAGGCGGATTTGCAGGTCGTCCAGGCGCTCGCCGAAAGCCGGCATGACGCCGTTGCGCCCGTTGCGGATGGACTCTTCGATGGCCGCGGCATCGCCGCCGTAGAGGTGGATGTCGTTGACGAGGCTGGGGCCGCCGAGCAGCGGCTGGCCCGAACCGTCGGCAGCGTGGCAGGCGACGCAGAGACGGTCGTAGTGGGCCTTGCCGGGATGTTCGGCGGACGCGCCACGGGGCAGTTCCCGCACGTAGTCCGTCACTTGCCGGACGCCGTCTTCGCCGAGTGCCGCCTCCCAGCCCACCATCACCGCGGTGCGGCCGTTGCGAATGCTAGTCTCGATGTCGCCGGGCGCGCCGCCCCACTGCCACTCGTCGTCGCGCAGGCTGGGAAACAGATTCGCCTGGCCGGTCGCATCGGCGCCGTGGCAGGCGGCGCAGTGGCGCGCGAAGATGCGCTCGGCGGTCGCCATCAGCGCGGGTTCCGCGCGCAAGCTCTGCAACGAAGCCTGCGCCAGCTCGGTACGCCTTGCGCCGAACTCCAGCTCCCAGTCCGCCATGCTCCGTTGCAGGCGCCCGCCCTGGCTCCACTGCAAGGCCCCGGAGTAGCTGCCCAAGCCTGGATAGAGCATCAGATACACGACGGAGAACACCAAGGTCGCCAGAATCAGCCAGAACCACCACATGGGCGCCGGCTGGTCGCCCTCGCGCAGATCGCCGTCCCAGATCGGCGAATCGCCCTCGGCGTTCTGCGCATGGCCGTTGCCGAAGTAGATGCTGACGACGAACCAGGCCAAGGCGAGCACGCTGGCCACCGTCAGCACCACCACCCAGCCAACCCAGAAGCCTGTCGGCATGGTCAGTCGGCCTCCGGGCCGGGCGCTTCGTCGCGTAGCGGGATGTCGGCGGATTCCCGGATCGTCTCGTCGGAGGAGCGCCAGAACACCCACACGGCCACCGCAGCCATGAACAGCATCACCAGCATGTCGCCAGCGAACAGGAACCACGTCATCTCGTCGCTCCTTCGCCAACGTCCCCGCAGGGCGCGTTCGAGCTGGCGCCGCAAACCAAGTGCCGGTCGCAAAGTCGACTCATCCGCGAAGCTCCCTGCCGTTCGAGGAACCAAGGGCTTGCAGATAGGCGACCACCGCGTCCACCTCCATCTGCCCGGCCAGCGCCGCCGGCGCCGCTTCTATTTCGGCCTGCGTGTACGGGTGGCCGAGGCGTTGCAGCGCTCGCATTCGGCGCTGGATCGTGCCGTCGTCCGCCGGCGCTTCGGCGAGCCACGGATAGGCAGGCATGATCGAATCCGGCACCACGGCGCGGGGGTCCAGCAGGTGCAGGCGCTGCCAGGCGTCCGTGTACTTGCCGGCGCTGCGGTGCAGGTCCGGCCCGGTGCGCTTGGAACCCCAAAGGAACGGGCGGTCGTAGGCGGACTCTCCGGCCCGGGAGTACGGCCCGTAGCGCTTCACTTCCGCCAAGAGCGGTCGCACTTGCTGGGAGTGGCAATTGCCGCAGCCCTCGCGGATGTAGATGTCTCGGCCGGCGAGTTCCAACGGGCCGTAGGGCGCAACGCCGGCGTCGGCGGTCACCAGGCTGTCGTCGAAGACGCTGGGCAGCACCTGCACCAGGCCGCCGATGGCGGAGACGAAGAGGATGCCGAAGATCAGCAGCCCGGCGTTGTTCTCCAGCGCCCGATGCAGCTTCACGGCGCTCATGGCGGGAACGCCTCCACCGTGCGGCGGCCTTGCACGGTGCGAACCAGGTTGTAGGCCATCAGCCCGGCGCCGGCCAGAAAGACGACGCCGGCCACCAGGCGCAGGGCGTAGTAGGGAACCATGCTGGCCATGATGTCGCGGAATCCGAAGCGCAGTTCGCCGAGTTCGTCGAGAGCCAGCCACAGCAGCCCCTGGGAGACGCCCGCCGCCCACATGGCCAGCACGTACAGCATGGTGCCGGCCAGCGCCAGCCAGAAGTGGACGTTCGCCAGCCGCGTGCTGTACAGGCTGCCGCCGACCAGCCGCGGCACCAGAAAGTAGAACGTGCCGAAGGTGATCATGGCGTTCCAGCCCAACGCGCCGGAGTGGACGTGGCCCACCGTCCAGTCCGTGAAGTGGCTGACCACGTTGACGCTCTTGATGGACATCATCGGCCCCTCGAAGGTGGCCAGGCCGTAGAAGGCCAGCGACAGGACGATGAACTTCAGCGCCGGATCGGTCTTCAGCCGCTCCCAGGCGCCGGCGACGGTCATCACGCCGTTGATCATCGTCGCCCAGGACGGCGCCAGCAGAATCAAGCTCATCAGCATGCCGAGCGACTGCACCCATTCCGGGATGGCGTTGTAGTGCAGGTGGTGCGGCCCGGCCCAGATGTAGCTGTAGGTGAACGCCCAGAACGCCACGATCGACAGGCGGTAGCTCCAGATCGGCCGCCCGGCGTGCTTCGGCAGAAAGTAGTACAGCATCCCGAGGAAGCCGCCGGTGAGCAGGAAACCCACCGCGTTGTGCCCGTACCACCACTGCACGATGGCGTCCTGCGCTCCGGCGAACAGCGAATAGGACTTCGACAGCGTCACCGGAACCGCCAGGCTGTTGACGATGTGCAGCATGGCGATGACGATGACGAGGCCGCCGTAGAACCAGTTGGAAACGTAGATCGGGCGGATGCGCCGTCGAGCGATGGTGCCGAAGAAGACGACGCCGAAGCACACCCAGAGCACGGCGATGGCGATGTCGAAGGGCCATTCCAGCTCGGCGTACTCCTTGCCCGCCGTCCAGCCGGCCAGCAGCGAGATTCCTCCCGCCAGCACGCCGACCTGCCAGGCAATCGCGCAGAACCACGCCAGCCCCGGCGCGAACAGGCGCACGTGGCAGGTGCGCTGGACGCTGTAGAACGCCGTGCCCATCAGCGCCGAAACGCCAAAGCCGAAGATGACGCCGTTGGTGTGCAGCGTGCGCAGCCGTCCGTAGGAGAGCGCTGGCTGGCCGAAGTCCAAGCCCGGCCACACCAGTTCGGCGGCGATGTACACGCCGGCCAGCATGCCGAGCAGCGCCCAGGCGATGGCGAAGAACGTCAGCGCCCGAACGACCCGGTCCGAGTAGGCGCCGGCGTTCGCCATCACACGCCCACCGCCGGACCGATGCCGGCCGCCCACAGCGCCACCGTCGCACCCAGCAGCGTCACCGCCGCCACCAGCAGCAGGCCGACCAGGGAAGACGCCATCAGCATGCCGCGTTCCGAAGAAGTCCCAAGCGCGACAGGCAGCCCGGTGTACAGCAGATACATGCTCCAGATGAGCGCCGGAATCAGCCCCAGAAGATTCAGGAAGGCGTGCGGAAACAAGTGCGCCGCGCTGCCCACGGCCAACGGCGCCGCAACCACCGCCACCAGTTCCAAGTGCTTGCCGAAGTTCGCCGACGCGCCGTAGGTGGGCGCCATCCAGCAGCCGGCCAGCGCCGTGCCGACGAAGCCGAGCAGCAAGGCGAAGAGATAGCCGAGGCTGACCAGCACCAGTTCCGCGGCGCCGAGTCGAAGCGCCTCGTGCGCCCCCAGCCGCCAGCCGAAACTTGCCGCGCCAACGAAAGCGAACAGCGGCGGCAAGAGCGCCAGCCAAAGCACGTGCTGAAAGAACACCCGGTGCGGATCCGGCGTTTCCTCCGCCACGGCGGAGAACGCCCCGGCGGGGTTGAGCAGCAGCCCAAGAGGTGTGCGGAACGCGAGCGCCATCAGCTGGCCCGTTCAGCCGACGTCGCTTAAGCTTAACCTAAGTGGACCAGCCGGAAAACGCGGATGTGCGAGCAATTCGCAGGTCAGTGACCAGTCGGCGGCTGATCCGCCCTCGAACGTCGCAGCGCAGCTTCCAGCTCCGCAACGCGAGCCTCGGCCGCCGAACGGGCGGCGGCTTCCCGGCTTGCACGGGCCGATTCCCGCTTGGCGCGGGCCGATTCCCGTTCGGCACTGGCTTCGGCGGCCTTGCGCTGCGCGGCCTCCTCTCTGGCCTCGGCTTCGGCCCGTTCGGCAGCTGCCTCGGCTTCGGGCCGGTGCCGGACGTCGGCGCCCGTCGCCACATCCCGGAAGCGAAGCAGCTCGCCGTCCACGCGCACGTCCAAGCCCAGCACCTCGCTGCGGATCACCCGCTCGCCGTCCACCAGCCGCGATTCCAGCGCACGGTACTCGCCGTCCACCAGCTCGAACCCTTGCAGCCGCGGCGTCCCTTGCGGGTACATGTCGCCCTTCGGATCGAACAGCCAGTACTCCCGCACCCCCATCTCCGCGTAGCGGCAGCGCTTCAAGTCCCTGTCCTTCGCCTGCGTGCTCGGCGACGCCACCTCCAGCACCCAGTCCGGCGGCTTGCCCTCGCGCCAGACGAAGTAGCTCGACCGCTTGTGCGTTCCGAGCCCGAGCGCCACCAGCACGTCCGGCGCGATGCTGTTCCTGTTGTTCCCCTCTTCCGGGTACACCAGGATGTCCGCCGCCACCAGCGCCCGCGGGTGCGCGGCCTTGAGGTCGCCGGCGGCCATCATGATGGCGTCCGCCTGCCACATGTTGTCGGCCATCGGCCTACCGTCCGAACAGGGGTAGAACACGTCCTCCGCGACGGCGGGGCGGACGTTCGGGGCGGTTCGGGCGGCCGCGGCCGGCAGAGGCGTTGGCATGTGGCGGTTCTCCGTGGTGGCTTGTCGATGCGGCCCGTCGCCGCGTCGGTGGTGAAAGTAGCATAAGTCTTCGCCGATGGATTCCCATGCCGTCGGGGCACGGTTTCGGCGCGCAGTCTCGGCCTTCGAAAGGCGCTTGTCTGTAGGACACTTGCCCGACGTCACGTGCGAATTCCACTTCTCGTTGGACGACAGCTGGTGGCAGGTGCGGTCGGGCGAGGTATAGACTGCGGCTGTGGCTGGGCAGGCGACATTTCACGACGAAAGGGGCCCGGCGATCCACTTCGCCGGGCGCAAGGCCGAACTTTGCGCGTTGCAGGAACGGTTGACGGCGCTGTGCGCGACGGGGTCGCCACGGGACTGCCTCGTGCTCATCACCGGCGTGCCCGGCGCCGGCAAGACGGAACTCGCATCGGTGTTCTCGCGTGGCGCGATGGAAGCGCCCGTCGGCAAGTACGGTCGGCGCGTGCGGACGCTGACGATAGGAACGCCCGCGTTGGACGACGATGCGGAGATGTTCATGGCGATAGCCTCGGCGATGGGTGCCGGCAAGGCGGCGCTCAAAGCCGTAGGCGCCACGAGCAGGACCAATGGCGTCAACCTGAGCGTCGCGGGAACGGGCGGCGGCTTCTCGAAGGAAGGCGGGCTGCGACCGCAAGCCAGCCTGGGCGGCATGTTGCAGCGCACGATGCAGGGTCGCAAAGGTCGAATGTGGGAGGGCAAGGCCCTCGTGCTGGCGATAGACGAGCTCCAGACGGTCGGCGCCAAGGGCATGGCGGCGCTGCGAACACTGCATGAAGGTTGGCACGGCTGCCCCATCATGCTGGTGGGAGTCGGCCTGCAAAACACGCCGAGCGTCCTGCGGCAGGGCGGCGAGGGGGCCGGCATATCGAGGACGTCGCCGCCACTGGTGCTCTCCCCGCTGTCGGTAGGCGAGGCCGAAGAGGCCATCGGCCAAGGGCTGCGCAAGCTCGGCTGCCATGCCTCGGACGAGACGGTGCGAGCGCTCGGCAAGGCGTCGCACGGGTTTCCCCAGCACATTCACGGCTACATCAAGTCTGCCCAGAGAGCCCACCAGAGGCACGGGCATCTGGAGGACGCGGCGCTAGGGGAAGCGTTGGCCGCCGGCGACGAAGCGCGCGTCAGGTACTACGAAGGGCGCCTGGGCGACGATCTGCTCAAGCCCATGCTGTCCGTCGTCGCGGAGCTGGATCGCCACGGCCTGAGCGAAATCGACAAGGACGAAGCGCAGCGCTGCGTCGACGATGCGGGACTGGACGGGAAAACCGCGGTGGACGACGCCGTGCAGCACGGAGTGCTGACGCTTGACGCCGATGGCTTTGTTTCCTTCGGGATACCGTCGTTCCACGAGCACTTGCGGGAGAAGCTGGCGCTCAGACTGCGTTGACAGCGACGGACCTTCAAGTCCCGGCAGTCGAGGGGCCACTCGATCTTCGGTTTGCAGTCTCCGTCCGCTTGCCGCTGTTCCCTGCGCTCGGTATGGTGGGCGCTTGGAGCTTCGCCTCGTCTGCGCGGGCGCATTTGCGGCAGACCGGGCGAAGTGGATGACGTTCGATGGGGAAGTTTCCGCAATGACCAGCAACGAGCGGCCGCTGATCGGCATCGTCGACGAAGTGGGCGGGGCGGTGGATCTGGCCGCCTACGAAGCCCGCGACGGCTACGCTGGCGCTCGCGCGGCGCTTGCTTCCATGACCCCGGCCGAAGTGATCGATCAGGTGAAGGAAGCCAATCTGCGTGGCCGCGGCGGCGCCGGCTTTCCCACCGGCTTGAAGTGGAGCTTCGTGCCCCAGGGCGATGCCGCCGACGGCGGGCCGAAGTATCTGGTCTGCAATGCGGACGAAATGGAGCCCGGCACGTTCAAGGATCGCTATCTCCTCGAAAACAATCCGCACGTTCTTGTCGAAGGCATGATCATCGGCGCTTGGGCCATCCAGGCTTCCCGCGGCTACGTCTTCTTGCGCGGCGAATACCACCGGCCCTACCGGCAACTTCAGCAGGCCATCGACGACGCCTACGCGAAGGGCTACCTCGGCAGCGGCATCTTCGGCACGGGCTTCGACTTCGATCTGCGCATCCACCGCAGCGCCGGGCGCTACATCTGCGGCGAGGAAACGGCGCTGCTGAACGCCTTGGAGGGCAAACGCGGACAGCCGCGTCAGAAGCCGCCCTTTCCTCCGGCGAGCGGCGCCTGGGGTCGGCCCACCATCGTCAACAACGTCGAAACCTTCTGCAACGTGCCGGCCATCGTGCGCAACGGCGCCGAGTGGTACCAGGAGCTGGGCAAGGGCGACGACGCCGGCACCAAGCTGTACGGCGTCTCTGGCCGCGTCAACAAGCCAGGCCTGTGGGAACTGCCCATCGGCACCAGCATCCGCGAGATCATCGACGATCACGCCGGCGGCATGAAGGACGGCTACCGGCTGCGCGGCCTGCTGCCGGGCGGCGCATCGACGGACTTCCTCGTGGAAGAGCATCTCGATCTGGCCATGGACTACGGCACCATCCAGGCCGCCGGCAGCCGCATGGGCACCGGCACCATGATTCTGATGGACGACTCCATCTGCCCGGTGGACATGTGCCGCAATCTGGAACACTTCTTCGCCCAGGAGTCCTGCGGCTTCTGCACCCCCTGCCGGGAAGGCCTGCCTTGGGTGGAGCAACTGCTCACCGACATCGAAGAAGGCCGCGGCCGCCCCGGCGACCTGGAACTGCTGGAGCGCAACGCCATGTTCATCGGCGGCGTCACCAACACCTTCTGCCTGCACGCGCCAGGCGCCATCGAACCGCTGGCCAGCGCGCTGCGGTTCTTCCGCGACGACTTCGAGGAACACTTGCGCACCGGCGCCTGCCCGTATCGGCAATAGGCCAGACGATGGGAGAAATCGCCGTTTCCGCCAAGCTGGAGAACGCCGGCGACCGCGTCGCCTTCGAACAGGGCTACCACGACGAATCGAAAATCCGCAGCACGGAAGTCACCGGCATCGTCGACACCGGCGCGGTGACCTTGGTGCTCCCCCAGAACGTGGTGGAACGCCTCGGCTTGAAGACGCGCCGTACGGTCGTCGTGACCTACGCCGACGACCGCAAGGAAGAACGCCCGGTGGCCGGCCCAGTGACCATCGAGGTCTGCGACCGATTCATGAGCACGGACTGCATCGTCGGCCCACCCTTGAGCGAACCCCTGATCGGCCAAGTCGTGCTGGAATCGCTGGACCTGATCGCGGACTGCGCGAAGCAAACTCTGCTGCCCAGAACGCCGGATTATCCGCTGCTGAATCTGAAGTGAACGGTGGGTGTTGGAGCGCCACCAGTCGCAGTTTCTAGGTCCTCTCGTAGCGGTCTATGATCGGTATTGCCACCTTCGCTATGCGCGCAAACTTCTCAACGAAGTACATCGTCGCTTTACCGCCGTCCTCTTCGCACTCTCGGTTCAATGCAGGAATGATGGCGCTCCAGTGCCTATATTCCTCGTCGACCCACTGCCACTTAACCCATCCCCGCCAGTCCATCCAGTCCGCAGTTCCTTCGCTCGCCGCAAGGGCATCCCTCAGCTGTCGATATCCTTCCTGGTCCTCTTGGGTCAACTTCGGATTTTCAGACATTATTCCAATACACCAATGGTCTATCTCCCGCTCTGCTTCCAACCGGATTTGAGTTGCTTTGCCAAATTTTCTGCTGCGGCTCAGACGCTCGGAAGGGGCCGACTTCCAACTCTCACGATATATTCCCAAATAGCCTTTCAACCTAGGGTTTGTTTTCGATGGCAAGGCAAAAGCCGCCGATGCGCACGCAGATGTCGAGCCGTCGGTTGTCCTTGATTGCCTTTTCCACCTCGACTTCGACAGTGCGTGCTTCGGGCGATGCAGTCTGCAGGTCGCAGCCATCGAGCAGGAGCTTGAGGAAGGACGCGCCCTGCCCATGCTTGCCTTCGGGATTAAGCAGGTCCGCAACGATGCGCGAGAGCCCCAACTCGTCCCTTCGCAAGTAGTCGAAGACGTTGAAGCGCCGGGCAAGATGGACGTCCAGCTGGCGCTCCAATGCCCGCGCCGTCTCGAGGCGCGGAGCCAGCTCATCGACAAAGCGCTGGTATTGCTGCATCTCGGTCCGTAACAGTGGTTCGAGGTTGGCGCACCATAGCACGGCGTCGGTCAGTTGCACGCTCGGCGACGCGGCTCAAGAGGCGGACCAAGCACCGCTTCGGAATAGCAGTGCTCCACACCGGTTCTTCGGAACAGGACGTGGAAACTCCTGTCGTCGTGACACGGCCGTGACAATTGCGTATACGGCTGCACTAGACTTGCCGCCATGTTGGAGGACTTCGGCGTCGTTGGCGTTTCCTGGCGGCAGCGCGGCAGCGAGGCATTGGCGGCGTTCTCGCTGCCGGCCGAGAGCCGCGCCGGCTTGTTGCGCGAGTTCGCCCGGCGCGCCTCGTTGGCCGAAATCGCCTATCTGGAGACGTGCAATCGGGTGGAGCTCGTCTTCAGACGTGCCGATGGCGGCCGGCTGGATATGCGCCCCCTTGCCTTCGAGTTGCTCACCGGTCGCCCGGGGGAGGTCGGCCAAGCCGCGCGAACGCTGAAGGCGTGGCAGGGCGAGGGGGCTTGCGAGCACCTCTTCCTGGTTGCTGCGGGGCTGGACTCCGCAGTGCTCGGCGAAGCGGACGTCGTCGGCCAGGTTCGCGCCTGCCACGACAACGCTCGGCAGGCCGAGTTGGCCGGCGCCGGGCTCGAGCTGCTGTTCGAGGAAGCACTGCGGCTCGCGGCCCAGGTGCGTCGCGAGACGCTGCTGGGCGCAGGCTCGGTGTCGCTGGCGGAAGTGGCGATGGCCCACGTTCGGGCCCGCCTGCGCCGCACGGCGGGGAAGGTCGCCCTGATCGGCGTTTCGGCGATGACCGAACGCGCGGCGCGGTCGTTGGCCGACGACCGCACGCCGTTCCTCGTCGTCAACCGCTCGCTGGCGAACGCCCAAGCGCTCGCTGCGCGCTTCGCTGGCGAGGCGACATCGCTGGAAGCGTTTCGGGCGGCGCCAGCGGGCGTCGAAGCCGTGCTGGTCAGCACCGGCGCGAAACACCCGCTGCTTGGCGAGACCGAACTGGCCCGCCTTGCTTGCAGCACGGGTTCTGGCGAACCGCCCCTGTGCATCGACATGGCCGTGCCGCCGAACGTCGATCGCGTTGCCTGCTCGCGGCTGGGAATCCAGCGCATCGGCATGGACGAAATCGTCTCCGAAGCCGAATGCAACCGCGACGCCCGGCTGGGCGAAGCCGCCGAGGCCCGCGCCCTGGTGGATGCCGCGCTGCCGCGTCTGCGCGAGCGCCTGGTCGAGCGCCTCTACGCGCCGCTGTTCGCAGCGCTGCAAGCCCATCGTCGAGATGCCGTCGAGCAGAGCGTTCAGCGGCTGGCGAAGGCACTGGGGCACCCACTTGGCGACCACGAGCTGGCAGCGGCGACGCGCTGGGCCGAAGCGTTGGCGCAGCGGGTTGCCCATCCTGCCCTCGTGGGCCTCAAGGGGCTGCTGCGCAGCGGCCCGGAAGGAGCGCTGGACGCCTATCTGGGCGGCTTGGACGAGAACCTGGCGGCCAAGCTGCGCAACGCCGTCGGCGGCGGATGATGCCCGCCAACGCGCGCATTCTGGTGGTGGACGACGAGGCGCATCTCGCCTCCGGCATTCGCGAGAACCTGGAGGCCGAGGGCTACGCGGCGGAGACGGCCCGGGACGGTGCCGAGGGTTTGCGCCGGGCCGTGGAAGTCACCTTCGATCTGATCGTGCTGGACGTCACCATGCCGGTGATGGACGGCCTGGCCGCCTGTCGCGAACTGCGCCGGCAAGGCCGGCAGACGCCGGTGCTGTTTCTGACCGTGCGCGGCGACCCCGACGACCGTATTCGCGGCCTCGAAGCCGGTGGCGACGACTATCTGGTCAAGCCGTTCCACCTGCGCGAACTGCTGCTGCGCATCAAGGCCATCCTGCGCCGCAGCGCCTGGTACGCGGACCAACAGGAGCAACTCCTCTTCGGCGGCAACGAGGTGGACTTTCGCAGCTACCAGGCGCGGGCGTGGGACGGCACCGACGCCGCGCTGACGCACAAGGAAGCGATGATCCTCAAGGCGTTGGCGGAACGCCCCAACGCGGTGGTCGGCCGAGAGGAGATACTGGACAAGGTATGGGGTTTCGAGGTCTATCCCTCCACGCGCACCATCGACAACTTCATCGTCCGCCTGCGCAAGCGCTTTGAACGCGATGCCGACGCGCCTGCCCACATCCATACCGTGCGCGGCGTCGGCTATCGCTTCACGCCGGAAGCCGAGCGGTGAGCGAACGCCTGCTGCTGCAAGCGCTGCGCCGGCGGCCCGTGCGCCGCCGTCCGCTGTGGATCATGCGCCAGGCGGGGCGCTACCTGCCGGAGTACCGGGCGCTGCGCGCCAAGCATTCGTTCAAGGCGTTGTCCACGTCGCCCGAGCTGGCCGCCGAAGTGACGCTGCTGCCGATGCGCCGCTTTCCGCTGGACGCCGCCATCGTCTTCGCCGACATCATGAGTCCGCTGGCTGGCCTGGGCGTGGATTTCGACTTCGACCCGGGGCCGGTGATCGCAAGACCCGTTCGTACCGCGGGCGACGTGGCGGCGCTGCCGTCGCCGGAACCGGGCGGCTTGGCGCCGGAGGTGGCAGCGACGCTCCGCCATGCTCGTGCGGAACTCGACGACGACGTTGCGCTGCTCGGCTTTTGCGGGGCGCCGTGGACGCTGGCCGCCTACCTGGTGGAAGGCCGTGGCGTTGCCGGATTCCCGACCTTGCGCGCCTTCGCCGCGGCGCAGCCGGCCGCCGTCGACGCGCTGCTCGGCAAGTTGTCGACGGCGATGGCGGTTTACTTGATCGAACAGGCCCGGGCGGGTGCCGACGCGGTGCAGGTGTTCGACTCCTGGGCCGGCGTGCTCGCCTTGGCGGACTGGCAACGGCTGATTCGCCCGCACCTGCTGGCGATGCTGGAGACCGTCGGCGACGCCGGCGTGCCACGCATTCTGTTCTTGCAGAACGCGCCGCACCTGGTCGATGCCTACGCCGAATTGCCGGCGGAAGCGCTGGCGGTAGACTGGCGCGTGGACTTGCCGGCGCTGCAACGCTGGCATCCGCAACGCGCCGTGCAGGGGAACGTCGATCCGGCCATCCTGCTGGCCGGCCCCGACGCCACCCAAGCCGCGACCCGACGGTTGCTGCGCGAAGTGCGGCGGCAGGGCCATGTCGTCAACCTAGGGCACGGCATCCTGCCCGAGACGCCGCTGGCGAGCGTCGAAGCGCTGGCGCGGACGGTGTACGAGGAAGGCGAAGAAAGAGTGTACGAGGAAGCGTAGGCAGTGGCGGACGAACTGCTGGACATCAGCGAGAAAGGCCGTCGCGACGGTCGGCCGACTCGCCTGGATCGGCGGCTGTTCATGCGCTTCACGGCCTTTGGCCGCTGCCATTCGCCAAAGAAGGCGGCGCGGGTGCTCGCCCGCTACGGCCTCGACGGTGCGGTGTACCGTGACGTCCACGATCCTTACGGCATTGGCGTACTGATGTTGGCCGAAGACCCAGCCGTATTCGTCGGCGCGCTCGCCGATCTATACGGGCTGGAGCCTTTCCGAAGCATGAAGCGAAAGCCCAAGTTCGACATGCTCGGGCGCACCTACGCCATCGGCTACGAAGACGACTTGCAGCATGTGCTGCTGGAACGCCCGCGTGAGCGGGTGCTGAACCCGGACTGGCCGTGGGCGGTTTGGTATCCGCTGCAACGCAGCAAGAGCTTCTACCAGCTGCCGGAAGAACGCCAGCGGCAGATTCTCGCCGAACACGGCGGCATCGGCCGTCGCTTCGGCGCGGCCGGCCTTGCCGCCGACGTGCGTTTCGCCTGCCACGGCCTGGACC
The DNA here is from genome assembly GCA_965199875.1 of Candidatus Azotimanducaceae bacterium. Taxonomy (GTDB): domain Bacteria; phylum Pseudomonadota; class Gammaproteobacteria; order Pseudomonadales; family Azotimanducaceae; genus VXYL01. The sequence goes on from OZ241346.1 coordinate 4,371,936, forward strand.
GGCGGGACAACGACTTCGTCATCGGCCTGCTCGGCGGCGAACTGCATCCGCTCTCCATCCTCGTGCAGACCATGCGCAGCACCGAACAGACTTCGCGCTACCTCAGCCGCTTGGGCCCCTTCTTCGTCGGCCACGTCGTGTGGCAAAGCGCCCTGTGACGGAGCGCCTCGTCGACGACGAAGCGCGGCGCTACGACGCGCTGCTGGTGGTCTCGTTCGGCGGCCCGGAGGCGCCCGAAGACGTCCTGCCGTTCCTCGACAACGTGCTGCGCGGGCGAGACGTGCCGGCGGCTGCGAAGGCGCGGGCGGCGGAGCGCTATGCCCGCTTCGGCGGCGTCAGCCCCATCAACGCGCACACCCGGGCCTTCGTTCGCGCGCTGCGAACCTGCCTGCGCGACTCCGGGCTGCAACTGCCGGTGTACTGGGGCAATCGCAACTGGAAGCCGATGCTGGAAGACACGTTGCGGCGCATGGCTGCCGACGGCGTGCGCGACGCCATCGCCTTCGTCACCAGCTCCTTCAGCTCCTACAGCGGCTGCCGCCAGTACCGCGAAGATCTGCACCGGGCGGCTGCGGCGCTGGATGCTCCGCCGCGCATCGACAAGCTGCGCCAGCACTGGAACCACCCCGGCTTTGTCGACGCCGTGACCGATCGGGTTCGCACCGCGTTCAATGATGCCGAACCGGATGCGGCGCTGCTGTTCACCGCCCACAGCCTGCCGGTGGCGATGGCGGCTTGCGCCGACTACGAGGCGCAGCTGCGCGAAGCCTGCCGCCTGGTGGCGAACAACGTCGGCGTCGACCGCTGGCGGCTGGCCTACCAAAGCGCCAGCGGCGGGCGGCAGCCGTGGCTGCAACCGAACGTCGAGACGGCGTTGCGGCAAATGCGCGACGACGGCCACGCGGGTGCCGTGGTGGTGCCGATTGGCTTCGTTTGCGATCACCTGGAGGTGGTGCTGGATCTCGATGTGGAGGCGCGCCGGAGCGCCGCCGCCCTAGGCGTAGAGGTGACCCGCGCGGCAACGGTTGGCACGCATCCGGCCTACGTCGGCATGGTGTGCGACCTGGTGGTGGAACGCTGCGCCGCGAATCCGCGTCGGCCAAGCTTGGGAGTCGCCGGGCCGATGCCGGATTTCTGCGCCGCCAGCTGCTGTCTTTCGGGCGCTGCGGGCCCGGCCTTGCCGGCCCTGTGCGGCGCGGAGTAGGGCGGGGAGTTGCCCGTCAATCGCGTCGAGACCGTGGTGATCGGCGCCGGTTTCTCGGGCCTCGCCGCCGCCTTGCGCTTGCAGGATCAGGGCGTGAGCGCGCAGGTGCTCGAGGCGAAGGCGGAGGTGGGCGGCCGCGTGCGCTCGGTGGACCGCGGCGACGGCGTGCGCGAAGCCGGCGGCGCCACCATCGGCGCCGGCTATGCAGCGGTGACCGCCGCGGCCAAGCGCTTTGGCGTGCCGCTGGTCGACGCAACCCCCATGCTGAGGTTCTTCCACGAGCAGTCGCTGCTGCTGAACGGCGAACTGGTTCGCCAGGACGAATGGCCGACGCACTCCGCCAATCCCTTCCCGGAAGGCGATCGAACGCACCTGCCGTGGACCTACGGTCGCGTTCTAGCGGCCCGGCACTCTCCGTTGGCGGCATCGGGCGAATGGCTGGAAGCGGAACATCTCGGCAAGGACGCATCCATGCGCTCCTTGATGCGGGGTTGGGGCTTGAACGAAGCCGCCGTTGCCCTGGGCTACGACCTGAACCCGGGCTATGGACGCGACGCCGGCGACATCTCGGCGCTGATGCTGTTCGCCCGCGCCGCGTTCTCCGCCGCCCAGCGCCGGCAAGCGCCGCCCGGCGTCGTCGGCTACACGGTGCGCGACGGCGTGCAGCGCATTGCCGAGGCGCTTGCCGCCGGGCTCGCCAACGAAGTGCGGCTGAACACGGTGGTGACGGCCCTCGAGGATCGCGGCGCAGAGGTGCGGCTGACCTGCGCCGACGGCCAGATCTGGCGCGCCAGGCAGGTGATCTGCTCGCTGCCCTTCAGCGTGCTGCGCCGCCTGTCCATGCAACCGCCGTTGACCGGCTTGCAGGCCGAAGCCGTGCAGGTGCTGCCGTACCAGCCCATGACGCAGCTCTACTTCGCTTGCGAAGCCCCCTTCTGGGAGGGCGACGGCTACGGCCCCAGCATGTTCACCGACGGCGCGGCGGGCATGGTGGCGGCCAACCGGCGCGGCGAAAACCCTCACGAAGTGACCGGGCTTACCGCTTGGGCGATGGGTGCCAACGCGCTGCGCCTCGACCGCTTGGACGAACCACAGGCCGCGGCGCTGGTGATTGCGGAAATCGAAGCCGCCCGGCCCGCGGCCCGGGGCCGGCTGCGCTACGTCGGCCGGCAAAGCTGGGGCGGCGACGCTTTCGCCGGCGGCGGCTGGGCGTACTTCCGACCAGGCCAGATCACCCGTTTCGCCAGAACGATGGGCGAACCGCGCGGCCGCGTCCACTTCTGCGGCGAACACCTCGCCCGGGTCAACCGCGGCATGGAGGGCGCGATGGAATCCGGCAAGAGGGCCGCGGACGCCTCGCTGGCGCGCGTATAGAAGCGCAGTAGGCGGGAACGGCTCCCGATTGATGGCCTACGCGGCGCGTTCCACCTGGAAAGCCGCTAGGTTGCGCTGCTCCCGGCTGAACTCCAGCCCGAGCAGATGGATGGGCCGGCGCAAGTGCCGGTACTTGCTGGCGTAGTCCCGCTCCTTGAGCTGCCGCAGGGCCTGGCCCGTTGGCGTTGCGTCCACCACCTTGAACTCGAACAGATAGATGCCGTGGTCGGTGCGCACGGTCATGTCCGCCCGGCCGGCGGCCGAACTGTCCTCGGCGATGAGATCCAGCCCTTGGGCGGCGAAGTGGGAGTAGACCACGCTGGCGTAGTAGCCTTCGTAGTCTTGCAGGTTGTTCTTGATGTGCCACTGATGAGGCACGCCGGCGAAGACGGCGCGCAGCGAGGACTCCAGCCCCTCGAAGTCCTCGGCGGCCAGCAGCTGGCGCAGCGAACTGCTTTGCGCCAGCCGTCGGGCGCCGTCCGGCAGCAGCGCGATCAGCACTGTTCGTTCAAGCTCTGCCGCACCTCCAAGTTGGGGTAGCCCAGCCGGTAGCGGGGCAGGCCGTGCTCGTGATCTTCGTCCAGAATCGTCAGGTAGCCGGTTTGGAACAGCAGCGCTTCGATGGCCATCTCGTCCACGTCGAAGGCGGAGAGCAGCGCCTCGGTGCTGGTCATGCCCTGCAAGTCCGGCGTCGGGACTCGTCGCCGCAGCAGGGCGTCGATCAGGAAGGTCGGCGAGCCGGTCTCGAACCAGTGGGCCTTGAAACGGCGGGTGTCGAGCAGCAGCAGAATGTCGAAGGGGTTGTAGACCCTTTCGTCGTCCAGCCAGCTGTAGCCGTTGTACCAGCGGCGTATCTCGTTGCGGTCCAAGCCGGGCAGCTCTGGCGCGAACACGGCGTCCAAGTCGCGGTCCGTGTAGCCGCAGATCGCTCCGTAGCGTGGGTCCAGGGTGATATCCCGGAGGTTGTTGAGACCGGAGAACAGGCTTACCTTGGAGAACTTGCTCACCCCGGTCAGCAGGGTGAAGCGGATGTGCTGGTCGCATTCCTTGATGACGGAGTACAGCCCGCGCAGATAGTCCCGATTGGCCCTGGCCACCTCTGGCGTTCCCAGGGCATCCAGAATCGGCTTGTCGTACTCGTCCACCAGAATTGCCACCCGCCGCCCGCCTGCCTCCCGCAGCGCTTCGATCAAGTAGGCGAACCGCTCCGGCCCGGTGGGGTAGGGCGAACTCACCCCGGCGCTCCTCTCTACCCGGTCCAGCTGCGCCGATAGACCGATTTGCAGATGATCGGGTTGGGTGAAGTTCCGCCCGCCGAAGCTGATCCGCAGCACCGGGTGCGGCGCCTGCCAATCCCACTGATCGTGGATGCACAGCCCGTGGAACAACTCCTCGCTGCCCAGGAAGAGTTCCCTGATGGTGTCCAGCAGCAGGCTCTTGCCAAAACGCCGCGGGCGAGACAGGAAGTAGTGCTTGCCCCCATCCACGAGCCGTTGGATGTAGTAGGCCGTCTTGTCGACGTAGTAGTAGCCCTCCGTACGCATCTCGCGGAAGGTCTGGATGCCGATGGGCAGCTGGCGTTTGGCGTCGGCGTCGTTGGCACGCATGGCCGCACGATAGTACGCGGAGGGGCGGGCTGTCCAAATCCAGTACCACCTCAGTATGATTGGCGGCGTCCGACCACTCATCCGAGAACCATCGACACGCCTGAACAACCGGCCCGGCCAGAGCAGCAAGCCCGCGGCGTCATCGACGACAACCTGCGAGCTGCGGGATGGCAGGTGCAGAGCGCGGACCGCATGGACATCTCCGCGGCTTTTGGCGTGGCGGTGGCGGAGGTGCCCATGTCGCACCGGGTGGGTACGCCGGACTACACGCTGTACATCGACAGGGAAAAGGTGGGCATCGTGGAGGCCAAAGCGCACGGCGCGTTGTCTGGCACCGAGGCGCAGAGCGCTCGGTACGCCTCTGGCGCAGCCAGGCGGGAGTGGGAAGTCCGCGACGCCCGTCCGCGATACGCGCCCGCGCTTCGCTACCGCTTCGAGTCCAACGGACACAAGACCTACTTCACCGACAGCAGCGATCCCGTTCCCCGCAGTCGGGAGGTGTTCAACTTCCCGCGGCCCCAGACCTTGGCGGAGTTGAGCGCGCAGCCTGCGGCGACCCTGCGTTCTCGGCTGCAGCGCTTGCCGGCGCTGGACGAGTCGCGGCTGTGGGCGGTGCAGGGCCGCGCGATCAACGCCTTGGAAGCATCGTTCGCTAGGGCCGACGAGCGGGCGCTGATTCAGATGGCGACCGGCGCCGGCAAGACCTTCACCGCCGTCAACGTCGTCTACCGTCTGTTGAAGCACGCCGGCGCGAAGCGCGTGCTGTTCCTGGTGGATCGCAACAACCTCGGCCGCCAGGCGCGCGACGAGTTCGCCAACTTCGCGCCGCCCGACGACGCGCGCAAGTTCCCCGAGCTCTACGCCGTGCAGCGTCTTGACGCCAATGTCGTCAATCCCGCGGCGAAGGTCGTCATCACCACGATCCAGCGATTGTTCTCGATGCTCAAGGGCGAGGCCGAGTACGACGCCGGCAACGAGGACGACTCCGCCTTCGACGCGACTCCGTGGCGCGGCGAGCCGCCCGAAGTCTGCTACAACGCCGCGATTCCGCCGGAGTTCTTCGACTTCATCGTCATCGACGAGTGCCACCGCTCCATCTACGACCTGTGGAGCCAAGTGCTGCTCTACTTCGACGCCTTTCTGATCGGCCTGACGGCAACCCCGGCCGGCAAGACGCTCGGCTTCTTCAACCAGAACCTGGTGATGCAGTACGGCCACGATGAAGCCGTGGCGGATGGCGTGAACGTGGATTTCGACGTGTACCGCATCAACACCCGCGTCACCAAAGAAGGCGCCACGATTGCCGCCGAGCCCGGTGCCGTCTACGTGGCGCAGCGGGACAAGCTCACGCGCCAGGAACGCTTGGAACGGCTGACGGACGACCTCACCTACACCGCCAACCAAGTGGATCGGGACGTTGTGGCGGTGAGCCAGATTCGCACCGTGCTGCGCGAGTTCCGAGACGCTGTGCTGCCCGCCGCGTTCCCAGACCGCGAGGAAGTGCCGAAGACGCTCGTCTTCGCCAAGGACGACTCCCACGCCGAGGACATCGTGCGCTTGGCGCGGGAGGAGTTCGGCGAAGGCAACGAGTTCTGCCAGAAGATCACCTACCGCACCGGCTTCACCAAGGTTCCGACTACTGTGAAGGACGAGGACGGCGCCGAGCGAGAATCCTTCGAGTGGAGGAAGACCGCGGACATGACGCCCGAGGAGCTGCTCGCCAACTTCCGCAACAGCTACCACCCGCGCATTGCCGTGACGGTGGACATGATCTCCACCGGCACCGACGTGAAGCCCATCGAGTGCGTGTTCTTCCTGCGCAACGTGAAGTCCGCCGGCTTCTTCGAGCAGATGAAGGGCCGCGGCGTGCGCGTGATCTCGCCGGACAAGCTGCGCACCGTGACGCCCAGCGCCAAGGCGAAGGACCGCTTCGTCATCGTGGACGCGGTGGGCGTGTGCGAACAGGACAAGACGGATTCGCAAACCCTCAATCGCCAGCCCTCCAAGTCGCTGAAGCAGGTGCTGGACTACATCGCCCAAGGCGGCTTGGACCCGGAGGCGTTGACCACCTTGGCAAGCCGCCTCGCCCGCCTGCAACGCCGACTCGCCACCCCAGAACTGGCCGAGTTGCGCGAGCTGGCCGGCGGCGAGACGCTGACGGCGTTGGCGCACAGCCTGCTGCAAGCGGGCGATGCGGACGAGCAAGTTGCCGCAGCCAAAGCGCAATTCGACGTGGCAGAACCGAGCGAAGCGCAGACCGAAGCCGCCGCCCGGCAACTCGCCCGCGACGCCGTGACGCCCTTCCTCAAGCCGGCTCTGCGCCGCCGCATTCTGGAAGTGCAGCGCCAGAGCGAGCAGACCGTGGACCGCCACACCATCGACGAGGTGCTCTACTCCGGCTTCGACGCCGCGGCGCTGGAGAAGGCTCGCGCCAAAGTGACGGATTTCCAAGCATGGCTGAAAGAAAACAAGGACGAAATCGCCGCCATCCAGGCCATCTACGCCGGCACCCGGCCGCTTAAGCTGACGCTTGCCGACCTGCGTCAACTGCGCCGCGCCATCGCCGAGCCGCCCCTCGCTGCCACGCCGACGCAGCTTTGGCGCGCGTTCGAGGCCAGCGCACCGGAGCGCGTGCAAGGCCAAGGCGGAGAACCGCTGGCGGATTTGGTACACCTCGTCCGCTGCGCCCTGCTGCCGAACTTCACGCTGGTGCCCTATCGGGACGGCCTGCGCGAGCGCTACCAGGCGTGGCTGCAAGAACGCGACGCAGACAACGCCTTCACCGAAGACCAGCGCCAGTGGCTGGACCACATCGCCGAGCACATCGCCAACAGCTTGGCCATCGAACCCGCGGACTTCGAGAGCGGCTGGTTCGGCCAGCAAGGGAGCTTGGGACGAGCCCATGCGTTGTTCGGCGACGAGCTCAAGCCGCTGCTGGCGGAGTTGAACGAGCGGCTGGCCGCGTGAGCGCCGACACTACGCCCGACGGCTGGGCAACAACGACGCTCGGTGACGTGATCGAACCAAGGCGCGTCAAAGCCGACCCGCAAGCAACGCCAAATGCCAAGTTCGTCGGCATGGAGCACGTCGAAGCGCACACCACGAAGTTGCTCGGTATCACGACGGCGGGCGCGATGAAAAGCAGCGCCAACGTCTTCAAACGAGGCGACGTTCTCTACGGCAGGTTGCGCCCCTACTTGAACAAAGTGCATCAGCCCGATTTCGACGGGCTTTGCTCCGGAGAGTTCGTGGTCATGCCCGATAACGACGCCATATCGGGCGCATTCCTCAAGCACCGCTTGAGCGCCTACGATTTCGTCGACTTCGCCAGCCATCTCAACGCCGGCGATCGCCCGCGTGTGGATTTCGGCCAGTTGCAGTCCTTCGCACTCGCACTACCACCAAGAGACGAGCAAACACGCATCGCCAATCTACTCGACGAGCTGCTTGACGATATAGCCACGGGCGTCGCGGCCTTGGAACGCTGCTGGGAAAAGCTGCGCCTCTATCGCGCCTCGGTGCTGAAGGCCGCGGTAGAGGGCGATCTGACCGCCGACTGGCGCTCAGCGCATCCAGAAGTCGAGCCTGCAAGCACGCTCCTGCAACGCATCCTCGCCGAGCGCCGCGCGCGTTGGGAGCAAGGGCAGCTGCGCGCCTACGCCGACGGGGGAAAGACGCCACCGAAGAACTGGAAGGCGAAGTACAAGGAACCCGTCGCGCCCGAGCTTGCTGAACTGCCGCCCCTGCCGGCGGGCTGGGAGTGGGTTGGCTTCGATCAGATCGGCGCTATACAGGGAGGGCTGCAGAAGTCCCCGGCGCGTGTACCCAAGCGCAACCACTTTCCCTACCTGCGCGTTGCGAACGTCCGTCGCGGGCGGTTGCAGCTTGATGAACTGCGTCGTTTCGAGTTGACGCCCCAGGAACTCCGCAAGCTGCGCTTGGAGACGGGCGACGTTCTGCTAGTGGAAGGCAACGGCAGCCGGACGGAGATCGGGCGCTGCGCGTTGTGGAACGGCGAGATCGAAGATTGCGTCCACCAGAACCACATCATCAGGGTGCGCTTGGCGACCGGCGTATTACCACAGTACGTCGACATCTTCTTGAACTCGCCGATCGGACAGTTCGCCATTCAGCAAGCGGCAAGCTCCACGAGCGGCCTGTACACGCTGAGCGTCAACAAAGTGAAGCGGCTGTCGCTCCCCCTTCCACCCACGGCGGAGCAGCAGGCCATCGCTGACTGCGTTGAAGGCCATGCCGCCGGCATCGAGCAAATCGACGCGACGCTCACGGACAAGCTGTCTTCGGCAACGCGCCTGCGCCAGTCGATTCTCCACCGCGCCTTCACCGGCAACCTGCTGCCCCAAGACCCCAACGACGAACCAGCCTCGAAGCTCGTCGAACGCATTGCCGCCAACAGAGGCAAGGCATAAGCTGCCGCCCTCGGACGCACTGGAGCAGCCGCATGGAGATCGCCATCAGCGCGGCCAAGCCGCGCCTCTCGGAACTGATCGCCGCCGCCGAACGCGGCGAGCGGGTGGTCATCACCCGGCGCGGGGAGCCGGCGGTGGAACTGGTTGCGTGCCCCAAGCGGAAGCGCGGGGGTGCCATCAACTTCGAGAGGCTGGCGGCGACGAAGCGGCGCTTGGGGCTCGTGGACGATCCGCCCGAGGTCGCGAGGGAGATGATCGAGGCGTTCCACGATCCCGCATTCAGCCGCGAGGTGCTGGGCCTGGACGACGACTGGCCGGGCACCGCCTAGCCGCCAAGCTGCAGATGGGCGTAAACTGCGCCCGAGGACAAACGGAGCAGTAGCCATGCAACTCGCCGTCAGCGAGGCCAAGCCGCGCCTCTCGGAACTGATCGCCGCCGCCGAGCGCGGCGAGCGGGTGGTCATCACTCGGCGCGGGGAGCCCGCGGTGGAACTGGTTGCCTGCCCCAAACGGAAGCGCCGGGGTGGCATCAACTTCAAGCGGCTGGCGGAGACGAAGCGGCGCTTGGGGATCGTGGACGATCCGCCCGAGGTCGCGAGGGAAGTGATCGCGGCTCTGGAAAACCCCGCGCTCAGCCGCCAGGTGCTCGGCTTGGAGGACGATGACTAGCGGGTCTCAGCGCGACACGACCCGCCCAGAACTAGGCGTCCTCCTCGACACGACCTACCTCTACCGGCTGATGGCGTCCGATGCGCTGTTCTCGCCGTCGGAGCGTCAGTATCTCGAAGAGCGGGGAGCCAGCATTCACGTCAGCGCCGTATCGCTCTGGGAGCTGCGCATCAAGTACGGTTCGCGCTATCGCTCGGGCGCGCGGAAGAATCCCTTCGACCCTGAGATCGTCTTCGCGACCCTCAAGCGCGAAGACGTCACGCTCCTGCCACTCGAACCGGTCCATGCCGTCCGAGCGTTGGACGTGCCTCTGCGCCACAAAGACCCCTTCGACGAAGTCCTGTTGGTGCAGGCCCAAGTCGAGCGCCTTCGATTCCTGACAACAGACAGGCTGCTCGTCGATCATCCCCTCGCCATCACCATACGGTAGCCGCCCCATGGACGCCTCGCAGATCGGCAAGCGCGCCTGGAGCTACGCCGGGGTGTTGCAGGACGCCGGCCTCTCCTGCTTCGAGTACGTGGAGCAGCTCACGCTGCTGCTGTTCCTGAAGATGGCGGATCAGCTCACCCGGCCGCCCTACGAGCGCGAGCCGCTGGTGCCGCCTGAACTCGGCTGGCAGCCGTTGCTGCGGCTGGACGGCGCGGCGCTGGAAGCGCAGTACCGCAAGAGCTTGGAGGCGCTGGGCGGGGCGTCGGGGATGCTCGGCGCGATCTTCCGTGGCGCCCGCTGCGAAATCCACAACCCGGCGCTGCTCAAGCAGCTCATCGTGAACCTGCTGGACGACGTGGACTGGATGTCCCTGCCGGTGGACGTGAAGGGCACCATCTACGAAGAGCTGGTGGCGCGGTCGGCGCAGGAGTCTTCAAAGGGCGCCGGGCAGTACTTCACGCCGCGTCCGGTGGTGCAGGCGATGTGCGAGGTGGTTCGGCTGACGCCGCAAGACCGCATCTGCGATCCCGCGGCCGGCACCGGCGGCTTCCTCTGCAACGCCTATCAGCATGTGCTGGAGCGTTTCGGCGGCGAACTGGACAGGGACGAGCTGCGATCCCTGCGGATGGACTTGGTGGAAGGCATGGAGCTGTCGCCGAAGGTGGGGCGCATGTGCGCGATGAACGCCTACCTGCACGGCATCGGCGGCGAAGGCGAGGACGAGGTGGTGATCCACAGCGGCCACGACAGCCTTGCCGCACCGTGGAAGGGCGAATACTCGGTGGTGCTCGCCAATCCGCCCTTCGGCAAGAAGCAGAGCCTCACCTTCGTCAGCGAAGAAGGCGAGACGTCCAAAGACGACCAAGTGATCGTGCGCGAGGACTTCTGGACTTCCACCAGCAACAAGCAGCTCAACTTCGTGCAGCACATCCACACGCTGCTGAAGATCGATGGCCGCGCCGCCGTGGTGGTGCCGGACAACGTGCTCTTCGAGGGCGGCGCCGGCGAGAAGGTGCGCCGCAACTTGCTGCAGACCTGCCGCGTCCACACCCTGCTGCGCCTGCCCACCGGCATCTGGTACTCGCCCGGCGTGAAGGCCAACGTGCTCTTCTTCGACAAGAAGGAAGGCAGCGCCAAGGCGTGGACGGACAAGCTGTGGATCTACGACCTGCGCACCAACAAGCACTTCACCTTGAAGCAGAAGCCGCTGCGCCGGGAGGATTTCGACGAGTTCATCGCCTGCTACAAGCCCGGCCGCCCCCATGCGCGAAGGCAGACGTGGAGCGAAGCCAACCCCACCGGCCGCTGGCGCAGCTACGACTACAAGCGCCTGCTAGAGCGCGACAAGCTGAGCCTGGACATCTTCTGGATCAAGGACGACAGCCTGACGGACGCCAGCGCTCTGCCGCCGCCGAACGTGCTGGCCGGGGAAATCGCGGAAGATCTGCAGGCGGCGCAGGCGTTGTTCGCCGGCATCGCCGAGCGGCTTGGCGAAGGGGGCGAACGACGGCGGCACCGGCTCGGGTGAGTCCACGACTGCCGCGCTGCGGCTATACTCGGCGGTTTTGGCGGCGTTGGGCGGCTTGAGCGTGCGGCGGCTTTTCGGCATCGGCGTGGTGGCTACGATGGCGCTCTTGGCGGACTGCGTCGGCGCCGAGGGGGCGGTGGTCTTCGGCAGCTTCGGCGATGCGCGAACGGCGCAGGAGGTCGCAGGGGACGTCGAGGAGCGCTTGCAGGTGCCGGTCCGGATCGTCACCGTGAAGCTCGCCGGAAGACGCTATCGGCGAGTTCTTGCCACGGGCATGGCGACGGAAGCCGAGGCCAAGGCGTTGGTCGCCCGCGGCCAGAACATGGGCTTCAAAGACGTCTGGTACTGGCCGGATGCGCCGGCGCGGATGGAAGACGTGCCTGCCGAGCCGCCGGAACGGATCGTCGCGGATGGCGGGGAGATTGCCAAGTCTGTCGTCCAGGCGCGGAAGTCCGCGCCAAAGCGTCGCCGCTGGCGCTGGCCGTTCTGGCGGCGTTGCGTCGCCCGGGCCGACGAGTCCGCGAGGCCTTCGTTGGCGGCCACGGCCACGCCAGCCTGCCAAGCGCCATCGAAAACATCGGCACAGGCTGAAGCAGCGCCAGCGGTGGGCAGCGGCCTGCGTCTGGCGGTGAAGGGCAATGGCGAGGAAACCATCGTCGTGTCGCACTTCGACGAGGTGGACATACGCATCGACGGCCGCCTGGACGAAGCCGTCTGGGCGCAACTGCCGGGCTACGACAGCATGGTGCTGGTGGAGCCGGACACGCTGGCGGAACCGCGCCATCGCACCGTGGCGCGCTATCTATACACGGATCAAGGGCTTTACGTCGGCGTCTGGAACGAGCAGCCGCCGGAGACGCTGATCGCCCGCCTGTCTTCCCGCGACGACTACATCAACCGCGACGGCTGGGGCATCACCCTGGACACCTCCGGCGAAGGTCTGTACGGCTACTGGTTCAACGTCGGCCTTGGCGGTTCGGTGCTCGACGGCAAGGTCGCGCCGGAGCGCACGTTTACCCGCGAGTGGGACGGCCCCTGGGACAGCGCCACGGCGGAGCTCGACGACGGCTGGAGCCTGGAAGCGTTTCTGCCCTGGTCGATGATGACCATGCCGCAGGCGAGCGGCGAGCGGGTGATGGGCGTCTACACCAACCGCAAGGTGGCCTACGTGGACGAGCGCTGGGGCTGGCCGGCGCTGCCGTTCACCGGTGCGCGGTTCATGTCCGCCTTGCAGCCGATGAATCTTCCCGGCGTTCAGCCGAAGCCCCAGCTGGCGGCGTTTCCGTACACCTCCACCGACTTCGACGCCAAGCGCGGCGAGCAGGGCTACCAGGCCGGCGTGGACGTGTTCTGGCGGCCGTCGACCAACTTCCAGGTCACCGCCACGGCGTTTCCGGACTTCGGCGCCGTGGAATCGGACGACGTCGTGGTCAACCTGACGGCGCAGGAGACCTACTTCCCCGAGAAGCGCCTGTTCTTCATGGAAGGCAGCGAGATCTTCACTACCTCCGTTCGCTCTCGCGTCTACCGAGGCTACGGCAGCGGCGCCCGGCGCAGCCGTTCGACGTACTCGCGCATTCCGTCCGCCTTGCTGAACACCCGGCGCATCGGCGGCGCAGCCATCGGCGTGGAAGTGCCCGAAGGCGTTGCCGTGCCGGATTTCGAGCGCTCGCGCCCGACGGACCTGGTCGGCGCGGCCAAGGTCACCGGGCAGAGCGGGCGCTTTCGCTACGGCACGCTGGTCGCCGTCGAGGACGATCCCGAACTGCGCGGCGAACTGGACAACGGCCGATCGGTGCGCGTGCGCGGAGACGGCCGCAACTTCGGCGTCGCCCGGGTGCTCTACGAGAGCACCGGCAAGTCGCGCCGCTCCATCGGCTATCTGGGCACGTTGCTCAGCCATCCCAGCCTGAACGCCAAGGTGCATGGCATCGACGCCCACCACCAGAGCGCCAGCGGCAAGTGGCGCACGGACGTCCAGGGCATGGCCAGCGACGTGGACGGAGAAACCGGCTACGGCGTGTGGGCCGACTTGGAGTACACCCAGCGCCAGGGCGTCACCCACAGCCTTTCCTTGGACTATCAGGATCGCCAGCTGGACATCAACGCCATGGGCTTTCTCAACCGCAACGACTTGATCGGCGGGCGCTACTCCACCTGGCTGTCGCGTTCGGACGTGCCGTGGCTGCGCCGCTGGTCCGGCGGCGTCAACGTCGGCCACTGGGTGAACGGCGAGGGCCAGCAGGTATCGAGCTGGTTCAACCTCTTCAGCTCCTTCACCTTCCACAACCGCGATCAGCTGCGCGCGATGGTGAACGTGGCGCCACCGCAGTGGGACGACTTGGAGAGCCGCGGCAATGGCGCCTTTCGCATGCGCTCGCGCACCATCGTGGAGGTTTCCTACGGTACCGACACCAGCAAGCCGTTGTCCTGGAGCGTGCAGGCGGGTCGAGCGGACGAGACCATCAAGAGTGCCGCCGTCTCCATCGGCGCCGGCTTCACCTACAAGCCACTGGATCGCGTCTCGGTGGACTTCGACCTCACCCGGCGCAAGCAGGACGCCTGGCTGCTGTGGCAGGGCGGCGCCAACTTCGCCACCTATCGCGCCACCCACTGGCAGCCCCGCGTGGCGGTGGACTTGTTCATCACGGCGCGGCAGCAGTTGCGCATGACCATGCAGTGGGCGGGCATTCGCGCCAAGGAGCAGGAGTTCTGGCGAGTTTCCCAGGACGGACGGATGCGCCGGGTCGGCGAAGATCCGTCCGCGGAAACGGGATTCGCGATCAGTCGGCTAACGGCCCAGCTGCGCTACCGCTGGGAGATCGCGCCGCTCTCGGACCTGTTCGTCGTCTACACCCGAGGCAGCAATCTGGACAACCGCGTGGACGACGAGTTCGGCGATCTCTTCCAGGACGCGATGGCCCAGCCGCTGGTCGACCGTCTGGTGATCAAGCTGCGCTATCGGTTTGGCCGCTGACATGCCGGTTGTCGAGACGAGCCTGGGCCGCTTGCGCGGCGTCGAATGCGACGGCGTGCGGGTGTTCAAAGGCATTCCCTTCGCGACGCCGCCGCTGGGCGACTTGCGCTGGCGGGCGCCGCTGCCGGCGGCACCGTGGCCGGGAGTGCGCGATGCCGTCGAGTTCGGGCCTTGCGCGGTGCAGTCCGCCATTTCCGGCGACATCGGCGAACTCATCGGCATCGCCACCCACGGCACCAGCGAGGACTGCCTGTATCTGAACGTCTGGACGCCGGGGCCGGACGACGCCAAGCGCCCGGTGCTGGTTTGGATCCACGGCGGCGGCAATACCGTCGGCGCTGGCTCGCAGCCGCGCGTCAACGGCGAACATCTGGCGCGCATCGGCGACGTGGTGGTGGTCACCGTCAACTACCGCCTCGGTGCGCTCGGCTTTCTGCATGCGCCGGAACTGGGCGCAAGCGGCAACGAAGCGCTGCTCGATCAAGCAGCGGCGCTGCGTTGGGTGCGCGGGGAAATCGAGGCCTTCGGCGGCGATGCTGGCAACGTCACGGTGTTCGGGCAGTCGGCCGGCGGCTTCGACATCGTGCAGCTGATGGCGATGCCCGCAGCCGAGGGCTGCTTCGACAGGGCGGTGCCGATGAGCGGCTCGCTGACGAAGGCGCAGAGCGCCGAAGCCGCCGCTGCCACCGCCGCCAAGCTGGCGGCGGACTTCGGCGGTTTCGACCGGCTGCGCGGGGTTGCCACCGAAGATGTTCTGAAATGGCAGCTGGAGCATCGCGACCGCCGCTGGGCGCCCGTCCAGGATGGCGAGGCGATCCGCGAAGATGCGGCCGAGGTGCTCGCCAGCGGCCGTTCGACGCAAGACATGCCGCTGATGATCGGCCATACCCGGGACGAATCGACGCTGTTCACCTGGTTCGATCCGCGTTTGGCGAACTTGAACCGCGAGCGCCTGGCGGAGCTTGCCGAGGACGTCTTCCCGGGCCGTGCCGCCGAAGCCGTTGCCTGCTACGAGCAGGAGCGCGGCGAGTCGGGCCTGCCGGCGACGCCCTTCGACGTCTGGGCGGCGATGTCCACCGACCGCATGTTCAGGCTGCCGGCGATCCGCACCGCTGAGTGCCACCTGGCGCACACGCCGAAGGTGTGGATGTACCGCTTCGACTACCCGTCCCCGGCCCACGATGGACGCTTGGGCGCGTGCCACTCGCTGGACATTCCGTTCGTCTGGGGAACCTACGCGCTGCCGGCGATGCGCCGCTTCTGCGGCAGCGAAGACGCCGTGGCGCGGCTGTCGGAGCGGGTGATGGCGAGGTATCTGGCCTTCGCCCGCAGCGGCGATCCGAACGCCGGCAACGACGAGCACTGGCCGGCCTACGACCAGGCGGCGCGTCGAACGCTGATCCTCGACGCGGGAACGCGGGTGGCCGAAGCGCCGCTCGATGCCACGCGCGCCCTTTGGGAACGCGGCTGAATGCGGCTTCCTGCAATCGCTCTGGCCTGCCTGGGTTCAGCAGGCCTGTCGGCGCTGGCGGCCAGTGACGACGACGCCGGGCGTCTCGAAGAGATCGTCGTTCGTGGCGAGGCATCCATCGCCAGCAGCCGCGAGTTGGCGGGCAGCGTTTCCACCCTTGCCGAGCGGGTTGTCGAACGCACCCGCGCCAACCATCCCCACGAGCTGCTGGTGCGCGTTCCCGGCGTATGGATTTCCCGGGGATCCGGCCACGAGCACCTGACCGCCATTCGCTCCGGCGTGCTCGCTGGCGCTGGCGCCTGCGGCGGGTTTCTGCTGCTCGAGAACGGCATCCCCATTCGCCCAGCGGGGTTCTGCAACGTCAACAACCTCTTCGAGTTGAACACGGAACAGGCAGCAGCCGTTGAAGTCGTGCGCGGCCCGGCTGGCGCCTTGTTCGGCGGCAACGCGGTACACGGCGCCGTCAATGCGGTGATGGCCAGCGCCGGAAACGGCTGGCGGGGCAGCTTGGAAGCAGGCCCGTACGAATATGCCCAGCTGCGCCTCGGCGGCGGCGGCGAGAACTGGCGGGCGCAGGCGCACTCCACGTCTTCCGGCGGCTATCGCGACGACACTGGCTACGGCCAGCAGAAGGCGAGCATCGGAGGCAGTGCGGCGGTGCGTGGCTGGGATGTCGCAAGCATCGCCACGGCAACGTTGCTGAACCAGGAAACCGGCGGCTTCGTGCGCGGTTTCGATGCCTACGACTCGCCGCTGCGGCGCAGCAACCCGAACCCGGAGGCGTACCGCGACGCCTGGTCGCTGCGCGCTTCCAGCGCTTGGCGACGCGCGCTGCCCGGCAGCGCTTCTCGGCAGCTGACCGTGACGCCCTATCTGCGCCGCTCGTCGATGGCCTTTCTGCAGCACTTTCTGCCCGGCCAGCCCTTGGAGACGAATGCCCAGAGCAGCATCGGGGCGCAGGCAAAGCTGCACGGCGCTGGCGACTGGCGCTGGGTTCTCGGCGCCACGTTCGAGGCGTTCGACGCCGAGCTGGCCGAACGCCAGCGATCGCCGACGAGGGGCTCGGCGTTCTTGGTAGCCACCCGCCCGCCCGGCACCCACTACGACTATCGAGTGAAGGGCACCACCGTGGCGGCGTGGTACGACGCCGGCTTCGCCCTCAGTCCGACGTGGGAGTTGATCGCCAGCGCCCGCTTGGAACGCAACGGCTACCGCTACGACAACCTGCACCTCGACGGCAACAGCAAGGACGACGGCACGCCCTGCGGCTTCGGCGGCTGCCTGTACACGCGCCCGGCGGACCGAGACGACTCCTTCGCCAACTTCGCCGCCCGCCTAGGCGTCAGCTGGTCTCCCGGCGCGGCTTCCGGGAGGTTCTACCTGGTGGCGGGGCAGGGGTTCCGGCCTCCGCAAACCACCGAACTCTACCGCCTGCAGAGCGGCCAGACGGTTGCGGACCTCGACAGCGAGACGTTGCGCTCGCTGGAAGGCGGTGCGCGTGGCCAGGCCGGCGGGTTCGAGTACCACCTGGCCGTCTACGCCGACGCGACCGAGAACCTGATCTTCCGCGACGCCAACGGCTTCAACGTCAGCGACGGCAAGACCACTTCCCAAGGCGTCGAAGCGAACCTCGCCTATGAGACTGGCCGGCATCGGCTGTCGCTGGCTGCCAGCTACGCGCTGCATCGCTACGCCTTCACCCGCGCCGCCGGCCGCGGCGAGCGCATCGAAGACGGCAACTTCGTCGACACGGCGCCACGCTGGCTGGCCAGCGCCCACTGGCTGTGGCGAAGCGAAAGGCTCGACTCCGAGTTCGAGGTCGTCCACCTGGGCGAACACTTCATCGACGCCGCCAACAGCGCCAGCTACGACGGCCACACGCTGCTCAACTGGCGGGGTTCCTGGCGGGCGACGGGACACGTCAAGCTGTTCGCCCGGCTGCTCAACCTGCTGGACGCGGCCTACGCCGACCGCGCCGACTTCGCCTTCGGCAGCCACCGCTACTTCCCAGGCCTGCCGCGCCAGTTCTACTTGGGCGTCGAGGCGAACTTCGGCGAGTAGCTTCCGCGCCCCCAAAGAAAAGGGCGGTTTGCGTGTCGCAAACCGCCCCTCGTGCGAGGCCTGCAAAGGCCTGGGTCGGCTCTCTAGAACCGATGCGTCACTCTGCCGAAGAACATCCGGCCGCGCGGATCGTGCAGGGCGAGCTCGATGCCAGCGCCGAAGGCGCCGTCCGGCTCCGGGTACTCGTCCATCAGGTTGCGTACGCCGGCCTCCAAGGTGGTCAGGCTGGCATCGCCCAGCCAGCCGCTGGCCTGGTAGGTGTAGGTGGCGTCGACGTAGGTCAAGGCTTCAAGCACCGAGCCCCAGGTGGCGTCCACTTCCGACGCCCAGCGGGCCCGAAGCAGCGCCGTGGAGTTGCCCATCGTCCACGTCGTCGTGCCGATCACGCTGGTCTCCGGCAGCGGCGGAATGACGTCGATGCCGAGGTTCTGCAAGCCGACGGCATCGCCGGTGTTGCCCTCTCCGAAGTCGAAGGAGTACTCGTCGATGCGGGTGACCTGGGCGCGGAAGTTGAACACGCCCATGTTGTCGGTTCGCCACTTGTAGGAACCGTAGGCGTCCCACGCCGTATGCACCATCTTGTTGGCGTTGATGCGGGTCGCCTGGACTTCGACGATGGTGTAGGAGGGCGGGCCGCCGCGCACGATCGCCGGGTCCTGCTGCGACAGCCAGGCCAAGGCGTCGTCGCGGTTCACGTCGTAGGACTGGCCGGTCTGACACGAGCTGCACGCCGGCTGCGGGAACGCCGCCAGGAACTTGGTGAAGTCCGCGCCCACCACGCGAGGCCCGCGCAGCAGCGTGATTCGATCCACGAAGTCGTAGTTCGAGTAGTCCAGGCCGAAGTTCAGGTCGCCATCCAGGAAGGCCATCGAGAAGCCCAGGTTGTACACCTGCGCGGTCTCTGGCCGCAGATCGGGGTTGCCCGACGTCGTGTTGGTGCGGTAGGTGCCCTCGAAGTCGTTGAACAGCGGGTCGTTGGTGGATTGCAGGAACGAGCCGCCTGGATCGAAGCGGTCCGGAATGCTCGGCGCGATGAACGACTCGGAGTAGGAGGCGCGCAGCGACAGCCACGTCGTCGGCTGGTAGAGCGCCGCGACCTTCGGGTCGAAGGTGGAGCCGATGCCGTCGTAGTCCGAGTAGCGGCCGGCGACCTGCAGCTCGGCGAAGCCGGCGGTGTCGCTGCTCAAGATCGGCACGCCCAGCTCGAAGAACATCGACGTGATGGTGTCCTTGGCGCTGTAGTCGAAGTTGCAGGCGTCGTACCAGTTGTTGCACTGGTTTTCGTCGCTGCGGGAGTCCCAGTTCAGCTTGTAGCTGCGGTATTCGGCACCGAAGGCCCCGGCGATGGTTCCAGCCCAGCCTTCGAACAGGTCTCCGGTGGCCAGCACGTCGTAGGACGTAAGCGACGTCTTGAGCAAGCGGATGGCGTTGATGTCGATGGTGTCCGCCACGTACTGGGCGTTGGGGTAGTCGCCGAGGTTCGGGTTCCTGGCGGCACCGGGGTCGGTGCAGACCCGGTAGCGGCAGTTCAGCGCCGACGTGGAGAAGGGGTTGTACCAGTGGAACGCGTTGGCGTAGTCCGAGACGCCAGGCTCCGGCCCCAGCTCGCCTTGCAGCCCCAGCAGCACGGCGCGGAAACTGCCGTTCTTGCGGAAACGCACGTCCTTGTTCTGCATGCGCATCGCCGAGAAGCGGGCTTCCCAGCCGTTGTCGAACTGGTAGGTGAAGTTCTGCGTCAGCCGGATCGCGTCGATGTCGTAGGTGGCGTAGCCGAGATTGGCGCCGGTCTCGTCCAGGTTGGACGGCAGCGTGCCGAGCTTGCCGAACAGCCGCAGCGCGGCGATCTGCACGTCTTCGTTGAACTCGATGCCCATGCTGGGATCGAACGGGTCGCTCGCCAGCATCACTTGGCCGTCGTCGTCGCGATCCGGCACGCCGTCGCCGTTGGCGTCCATCGCGTACAGCAGCTCCCGCGCTTCCGGGCCGATGTCGATGGCGCCGTTCTTGTTGCGGTCGTAGAACGCGGTGAAGGGATTGCCCGGATGGTCGCCGCTGACGCCGCCTAGAATCAGGTTGATGTCGCGAATGCGGCCGCCGGGGTTGGTCGGGGAGCCGCGCGAGCGCGTCTTCTGGCGGGAATAGATGAAGTCGCCGTCGTAGGTGAGCCGGTCCGTCACTTGGTGTTCGAAGTTCAAGTAGGCGTTGACCACCTTGTTCGGCGTGACGAAGTTGAAGAACTCGCCGAACTCGAACCGGCAAACGGTGCCGGACAGGCGCCCGGAGATGTTGTTGCGGTAGTTGCCCACCTTGTCGGCGCCGTTTCCGCCGGGGCTCTCGGCCACGCCGCAGCCGGGGTCCGGCAAGGTCTGGCGGACGATCGCGCCCGCGTCGTTGCGCATGAAGTCCCCGCTCTCCGATCGGATGGGCACGTTGTAGCGGCCCGGATTGCCGGTGCCGGAGCTCGATATCGAGCGGTTGGAGATGTTGGGCCGCTCGGTTTGGTAGAGGGCCGTCTTTTCCCGCGCTTCCATGGCGAAGGTGAAGTAGCCGCGATCGGTCAGCCCGCCATGCACCATGTTGACGACGTACTCGCCATGGTCGCGTTTGGAGTCCATCGTGTAGAACGCGCCGATCTCGGTGCCTTCGTACTCCTTCTTGGGGATGATGTTGATCACCCCGGCGACGGCGTCGGAGCCGTACAGGGCGGAGGCGCCGTCCTTGAGGATGTCGATGCGCCGGATGGCGATCTGCGGAATGAGGTTGTTCAGGTTGCTGTCCGTCACCCGTTTGCCATCGAGCAGCGACAGCGTGGCGCGACCGCCAAGCCCGCGGAAGTTGGCGCTGGTGCGGTTGCCTTCCGGGTTGGTGACGGAGTAGTGCGACGCGAAGGCGTCGGAACCGTAGTTGAAGGTCTGGTTGTAGATGATCTCGCCCAGCGCAGGCGTTGCCTCGGCCAGGATGTCGACGTCGTCCAGAATCTGCAGCGGCGAAGCGGAGTCGAAGTTGTCCCGCTTGAGAAGAGAGCCGGTGACAACCACCTCTTCGACTTCGCCAGCCGTCTCGTCGTCGGCGTCTTCGTCCTGCGCGACGGCGGCCGGTGCGAACACCGCGGCGCCTAGAATCGCGACCAGAACGCGCCGTCGCCGGAGCGCCTCCTGCAACGACCTCATGCAATTGCCCATGCTTGTGTGCCTCCTCAGTTTCATCCGTGCGGACGCACGGCAAGTCGCCCGGCGCCAGCGTTTTCGTGGCGCGCATTGTCGTCAACTGCATTGCCAAGTCAACCGTGCGAACGCGAACGGGGTGTGCGCCACTTGGCGGCGCCCCACTGAACAACATGCCTCTGGCCGGCATAGGTTGGGCTTGGCCGGAGGATGCCGTAGCGCTTCCTGAAGGCCGCTTTGGCCGGTCCGCTTTGCCGCCGTGCCGCGCACTCGGGGCGATTTCCCACGTTCCGCCAGGCGATGACGGCGGCGACAAGACGGCGATTTCCTACCTCCCGCCGGGGCGATGTCGCAAGACGCCGCCGGCGGCGGCGCGATAGCGTGTGCGCCATGGACGAACACCCGCCTCCGCCGATCAGCGACTCCATCTACAGGCGCCTCTACGGCTTCGCCCGCGTGGTGGAGGACCTGCTGCGCAGCCTCTTCGGCGCCGAACTCGACGCCGACTACGGCACCCTCGAGAAGCTCCCCGCCGAGTACGTCGGCAACCTCTTCCAGCAGCGAAGGGGCGACGCGGCGTGGCGGCTGCGCGCCCGCGGCGCCGCTGGCGGCTGGCTGCACGTGCTGGTGATGCTGGAGTTCCAGAGCACCACCGACGCGGCCATGGCGCTGCGGGTGCTGGAGTACACGGCGCTGCTGTACGGCCTGCTGCTGCGCAGCGGCCGCGCCGCGCCGGGCGCGCTGCCGCCGGTGCTGCCGGTGGTGCTGTACAACGGCGACGCGCCGTGGCGCCGGGCGGTCGAGATGCGCGACCTGATCGCCGCGCCGCCGGCGGCGCTGGCGGCGTACCAGCCGTCGCAGCGCCACGTGGTGCTTGACCAGCGGCGGGCGCGGGCGGAAGATTTGCAGCTGCACGGGCTGACGTGGGCGGTGGCGCAGCTGGAGCAGAGCCGCTCGGCGGCGGACCTCTCGCGGGCGGCGCGTCGGCTGGCTGGGCTTCTGGCTGGCGGCCAGGGCGAACTGAGGCGGCTGTTCGCGCAGTGGCTGTGGGCGCTGAGGCGGCGGCTGGAAGGCGGCGGCGCGGCGCCGCTGCCGGAGGACGTGGACTTGGAGGACATGACGATGAGCTTGGAAGAACGCGTGGCGGAATGGCCGAAGCCGTACCTTCGGCAAGGCCGCGAAGAGGGCATCAGCCTGGGACGCGAGCAGGGCATGGAGCATGAGCGCCAGCTGCTGCGCCGCCTGGCGGCGGCGCGGTTCGACTCGGCGACGGCGGATCGTCTGGCGGCGGCCATCGGCGCCGAAGCGGATCCGCAGCGCTTGATGGAGGTGGGCGAGGCGATCGTGCGCTGCGCGACGGGCCTCGAACTGCTGCGGGAAGTCGCCGGCGGTCGCTGACCTGTTTGCGCCCTTTGGGGCCCCGCCATGCGTGACCGTTACGACTTCTCCGACTCAACACCGAACCCTTATGAGAAAGCGTAAGGCGGCAGATCACGATCCCGATCTTTGGTGCCAGTCGGCATCACGGAGGCTGAGTTCGGCGAGATCGCTCACGGACCCGCAGCTGGGCACCATTCAAAAGGAACTCCGCGAGGGATGTCCTGTGCCGGTTTGGCCGTATGGCAACGCGACGTCGATCAATCCGCTGCTGGTGACACTGGGGGCATCGCCGGGCAACTCGCCGCAGGCCGGGGACAACACGCCTGCCCCGTTGGAGCTGCCGCCGGCAGGTCGCCCCCATCCGCATGTGCAGAACTACCGGGACCTAAAAGGGTACTGGGACAAAGTTCGGCATCTTGCCCGCGCCATGGCCACGCCGCCCGGCGGCTCGAAGACGGACGCCTACGCGCTGTTCGGGAACATGAACCTCGATCCGGGACGAAGCGGCAGTGCAACCAATGTAGACGTCAACCAATCCTTCGCAGAGTGGGTGCTTCGCACCATCAAGTGGGGACTGCGTCCGAGATGGCTGGTCTGCCTAGGCTTGAAGGGCAAGCTCGAGGGCGACCGTTCCTTGCGGGAGGTCTTCGAGTCGACTTTCGAGTTGAACCTGAGAAGACCCGACGAGCAGTACCGGCTGCGTGACTCAAAGTACGACTTCAGAGAGTGGGAACTCCATGCGGGGACCGGTCATCCGCTGACCGTGGTGTTTTGGCCCAACCACCCGTCACGTCACCCGTTCGTGGACCTCACGCGCTGGCACGATGCTTGTGAACAGTTCAAGGATCGCCATGCTGGGCAAACCGGCGGTGGGGTCTAGCCCGCCTCTCAAGCAGTCGGGCTGTAGCGCCGAGGCTTTCGCCTACGAGGCTTCCTCGCTCCTGGCCGGTGGCTTCGGCGGTACTTGGAATACCAGCAGCACGTTGCCGGGCATCTGGCCGAACATGTCGTAGCCGGAGGGCACCAGCACCAGGTCGTCGATGGCGACGATGCCTGGGCTGTCGATGGCGCCGCCGTGGCCGTCGATGCCGTTCACCGTCTGGAAGGCGCGACGGGTGGCGAACTGCCAAAGCACTTTGCCGTCGCGTCGATCGAAGGCGAAGGCCCTGCCGTCCAAGGCGCCGGCGAAGACCACGTCCCCGGCAACGCTCGCCGCCGACGAGAACTCGTTGCGGAACGGACACTCCGGCCACGGCGTCGACCGGTCTCGTCTGTTCGGCACGCAGTCGCGTTGCGCGGGATGTCCCCAGACGTCCTTGCCGTCGTCGATGCGCAGCGCCCACATGCCGGGCTTGCGTCCGGTGCCGGCGAAGAACGGATCGGCAATGGGCACGTACACCTGGCTGGCATCGGCGGCGATGCCCCAATGCACGCCGCCGAGGGCGCTGCCCGGGCCGATGCGCCGCTGCCAGAGCAATGCGCCGTCGCGGTCGGGATCCAGCGCGTAGACATCGCCGGACTTCTGCCCGGCGAGCAGCACGTCCTTGCCCTCGGCGTTCTTGGCGATGACGACGGAAGCGCCGAAGTCGAAGTCCGGGCCGTTCTCCTTTGGACAGCTGGCGGAGGCGCTGCCGCGGCCGCAGGCCATGTTGAAGGCGTCGTTCGCAGTGCCTTGGAAGTGCCACTTGATCGCGCCCGTGTCCAAGGCGATGGCGACGATGGCGTCGGACATTTCCGTGGCCGGCGACGAGGTGTTCTCGCCGGTGCCGACGTACAGCACGCCGCGTTTGGCGTCGATGGCCGGGGTCGTCCACACCGGAGCGCCGGAGGGGCCCCACATCTGCACGCGCTTGGCGTTCTTGTAGGTTGGCTTGGCCTCGGCGGTCATGCGCGCGGTCCACAGGATGTCGCCGTTGGCGGCGTTCAGCGCCCGCACCGCGCCGTGGGACTTGCAGCATTCGTAGTCCGGCTGCATGGCCAGCGCGACGCCGAACGCGGAGACCGGAACGAACAGCGTCTCGCCGTGCTGCACCGGAGCGCCCGTGGTCATGGAGGCGTCGAACAGGCCAGCACTCTGCCGCCAGATGAGTTCGCCGGTTTCCGCGTCCACGGCATGAATGTCCGTGCCCTGGTCGCCGACGAACAGCGCCGCTCGATCGCCGGCGCTGCCCAAGGTCACCGAAGTGCGCAAGGGCCGGTCGGCGTGGTAGGTCCAGCGAATGCAGCCCGTGTCCCGCGCCAGCGCGAACAGGTGGCCGGCGAGGGTGGGCAGAAAGAGGGTGTCTTCGCTCGCCGCCGGCTGCGAGCGCATGGTGGAGACGTTGGGTGCGCCGAACGCCCACTTCAACTGCAAGCTGCCGACGTTCCCGGCGTCGATGGCCGAGTCGCGCTGCCAGCGGCTGTTGGCGGCGTCGAAGCCCCAGCGGTCCAGCGCCGGTCGCGTGGAAGGAGCGCCGGGGCAGTAGGCGCTCTTCGGCATCCGCGCTTGTTGATCCTCGGCCAGATGATCGGCCAGCGCCATGACCTCGCGTCGGGTCATTTCGCCGATGTACTGGGCCATCTGGCCAAGCAGGAGCGCATGGCGGATGCGTACCTGGCTCATGCGCCGGATGGCGTCGATGTGCGGCGTCTTGGCATCGGGCGGCTTGTCGTGGCAGACCGCGCACCACTGCTGGTAGTGCTCGGCCGGCGTGGTGGCGAAGGCGTTGCCGCCGGCCAGCGCGATGGCCAGCAAGGTGATGCCGAGCGCCGTCCGCTGCATCTTCATCGCTGCACCCAGCCGCCAGCGAAGGGAAACGCCTGGCCAGCGAAGAAGCCGCTCTCGTCGCTGGCCAGAAACAACGCGAACAGCGCATCTTCCCGCGCCGTGCCGAGCCTCCCCGCGGGAACCTGCCGCTTGAGGGAACGCACGAAAGAGTCCTTCCGCATCAGTTCGGGCGGATAGTAGTCGCGGCTCTCCACGTAGTTCTGGGCGATGAGATTCACCTGCACGTTGTGCGGCGCCACCTCCACGCCGACGGACTGCACGTAGCCGACCTGCGCCGCCCGCGCTGCGGAGTAGGCGGCCACGGTCTTCAAGCCGCGCAAGGCCGTGGCGCTGCCGTAGACGACGATCTTGCCGCTTTGCCGCTCGATCATCTGTGGCAGCACGGCCTGGGTCAGCCAGTGCAGCGGGTCCACCAACATGGCGAAGGGCGTGCGCCAGTCGTCGTCCGCGAGATCGACCACCTCGGTGCCGCTGAAGTTCGGCGACGCCAGATTGGCCACCAGCACGTCGATGCGCCCGGCCTCGGCCACTAGGCTTCGGCAGCGTTCGGCGCTGGTCAAGGCGCCATCGTCGGCAACCACCTGCGCACCTTGTTCTTGGAAGACCTCGACGGTGATCGGCCCCATGTAGTCGCCCCCTTGGGTCACCAGCACCCGCTTGCCGAGCAGTCGTTTCGCCATGTTTCCCTCCCGGATGCCTTGCGCCTCTCCAAGTTGGCCTGCGTGGCCTTCGTGCGCCAGTTGGGTGCAAGTGTTGTCGACGGTCTGCGCCGCGGTCCGCTCCGGCAGCTGCGCCGGAAGCCGGCAGCGCTGCAGGCGCAGCAGCGCCGCGGCTGGGTTGACGCGGCCATCCTCCGTGCTCAGCGCCGCCGCGTCAACCATCAGCATCTCAGCTCCGGCTGCCAGCCCGGCTGGAACCGGCGCGGATGGGGGCGTCGGTGCGCCCACGGCCTAGGCCATGTCCGCCACGCGGCATGTGCGAGATCGCTGAAAGCGCTGCGAAGGCGGTTCGTGACTGGGACTCGACGGCTTCCGCCTGGCCAACGGGCTTCATGGCGGTGGCGGATGCAGAAACTCTGCCGAGCTGAATGGGTGTGCGACATTGGCTGGCATGTGGACGCCACCGAGACCGAGGTGGTTCCGAGATCGCCACACCTGCCTCAAGCACGAGAAGGCTCACGGCGTTCCGCAGCCCGCGTTCCATGCCGAAAGATGCGTGGCGCAGCCTCCCGACGATGTCTTGCAAGCGGGTGTGGCGGCTTAACTGTGCCAAACTAGCGTTCTCCCCAAAGGATGCCAAGGACATGGGCCGGATCGTCGTCTCGGCAAGCATTGAAAACGGAATAGAGCCGTCGTTTCGCATCCAAAGCGATGCGTTGGTGGACACCGGCGCCGCTTACTTGATCTTGCCATCGGCTTGGCGCGAGCGGCTAGGGCAGTTGACGCAGTTGGACACGGTGACGGCCGAAACGGCCACGCAGGCGGTGGTGAGCGGCGACATCTGCGGCCCCGTTCTGCTCCGCATGGGCGACTTCCGGCCGGTACTCACGGAGGCGCTCTTCATCGAGATGGAAGCGGCCGAAGGTCGCTACGAACCGTTGATCGGCTACATCCCCTTGGAGCAGGCGCAAGCAGTGGTGGACATGGCCGGGCACCGTCTTGCCAAGTTCGGCTATGTGGACCTCAAGTACCTCAAGTTCACGTAGTCTTCTTCGAATGTCTTGAACTGGGCCAGCAGAGCGCTCGGTTCCCTACTGGACCCGGATGCGGCGGCCCGCTGAACCGGATCCGCTGGTCAATCGCATGAAGGGTGTAGCGACATTTTGGTGGCAGGAGGCTCACCCGCCTTGGAGACGGGGTGGATTTCCGGCCGGCTGCCGAGCGACGGCCAACGACGGCGGGCGACCGACTGGCTGGAACTGCGCAGGGGCCCGCGGCAATCCAGCGAGCCCCCAAGGGCGGGGAAGCAGGTCAGCGGCGGCCGCCGACTTCCCGCAGCAGTTCGAGGCCCGTCGCGCAGCGCACGATCGCCTCGCCCACCTCCATCAAGCGCTGCGGATCCGCTTCGGCGCCGATGGCCGCCGCCAGACGATCCGCCGTCGCCGAGTCGAACCGCGCCGCCGCCAGGCGGCGCAGCAGCTGGCGCTCATGCTCCATGCCCTGCTCCATGCCCTGCTCGCGCCCCAGGCTGATGCCCTGCTCCATGCCCTCTTCGCGGCCTTGCCGAAGGTACGGCTTCGGCCACTCCGCCACGCGTTCTTCCAAGCTCACCGTCATGTCCTCCAAGTCCACGTCCTCCGGCAGATGCGGCGCCGGGCCGCCGCCTTCCAGCCGCCGCCTCAGCGCCCACAGCCACTGCGCGAACAGCCGCCTCAGCTCGCCCTGGCCGCCGGCCAGAAGCCCCGCCAGCCGACGCGCCGCCCGCGACAGGTCCGCCGCCGAGCGGCTCTGCTCCAGCTGCGCCACCGCCCACGTCAGCCCGTGCAGCTGCAAATCTTCCGCCCGCGCCCGCCGCTGGTCAAGCACCACGTGGCGCTGCGACGGCTGGTACGCCGCCAGCGCCGTCGGCGGCGCGGCGATCAGGTCGCGCATCTCGACCGCCCGGCGCCACGGCGCGTCGCCGTTGTACAGCACCACCGGCAGCACCGGCGGCAGCGCGCCCGGCGCGGCGCGGCCGCTGCGCAGCAGCAGGCCGTACAGCAGCGCCGTGTACTCCAGCACCCGCAGCGCCATGGCCGCGTCGGTGGTGCTTTGGAATTCCAGCATCACCAGCACGTGCAGCCAGCCGCCAGCGGCGCCGCGGGCGCGCAGCCGCCACGCCGCGTCGCCCCTTCGCTGCTGGAAGGCGTCGCCGACGTACTCGGAGGGGAGCTTCTCGAGGGTGCCGTAGTCGGCGTCGAGTTCGTCGTCGCCGAAGAGGCTGCGCAGCAGGTCCTCCACCATGCGGGCGAAGCCGTAGAGGCGCTTGTAGATCGAGTCGCTGATCGGCGGAGGCGGGTGGTCGTCCATGGCGCACACGCTATCGCGCCGCCGCCGGCGGCGTCTTGCGACATCGCCCCGGCGGGAGGTAGGAAGTTGCCGTCTTGTCGCCGCCGTCATCGCCTGGCGGAACGTGGGAAATCGCCCCGGGTGTGCGGCACGGCGGCAAGCGGCACCAACCAAAGCGGCCACATTCAGGAAGCGTTGCGGCGCCTCTGCCCAAGCCCAACCTGTGCCGGCCAATGGCGTGTTCAGTGGGATGCCACCAATGTCGCACGCCCGAGCGTGAATTGGCGCTTGACATGCCAGTGGGAGGGCAATTATGGTGGCGGCGTTCTTGGGGGAGGAGTGCGCTAGGCGTGCTCGATAACGCTGCTTTGACTGTGCCGGCCGGCGGGGAACGCTCCGCCGCCGCGGCGTGCCAAGTAAAAGTTGGCACGGTTCTTGCCCCCCCCCCCCCCCCCGACACGACCCGCTGACCTAGCAGCGCCCTCTCGCCGCGCGGGTGCCAGCCCGTGCCCGAGCGATCCCTCGTCCAGAGCCTGCTACCTAGAAGGTGCGTTTGCACCCGTGCCGTGTTGCCGACTCGGTATTGGCCGAGCGCCCGCATTGGCAACGCCTCCAGCCAGACTCGGTGGCGCGAGACCTTCGTCGCCGACGGCGCCCAGTCCGCAGGAGAGCCATCAGCATACCTTGCAAAACGCCGACCGAATGGCTGCGGCAGCCGACGCCACCTGAACGGACGGACAGGAGTGTTCAAGTGATCTCGAAGCGGAAGCCGATGAGCGCCGACGTGTACGCGGCGACGTATTGCCAACCAAGTGTGCGGCGGCCAATGGGTTGGTGGCGTTGGGCCGTGGCGTGTTTCGCCGCCGTCGCCATCGCGGTGCCGGTGGTCGCGCAGGAACCGATCATCGAGACCTTCGCGGGCGGGGGCGGCCGAGACGCCGAGGCGGAGTTGGCGGCAAGCCCTCGGGGGGTGGCGGTGGACGGTTCGGGCAATGTCTACTTCGTCGAATCCAGCCGCATCCGCAAGGTGGACTCCTCGGGGGTCATTTCGACGTTCGCGGGCACCGGCACACCGGGCTTCGGCGGCGACGGCGGGTCGGCCACTTCGTCGCTGCTTTCGTTCCCACAGGGAGTGGCGGCGGACGGTTCGGGCAACGTCTATATCGCCGACACATTCAACCACCGCGTCCGCAAGGTGGACTCCTCGGGGACCATCTCGACCTTCGCAGGCACCGGCATGCGGGGCTTCGGCGGCGACGGCGGATCGGCCACTTCGTCGATGCTTGCACTTCCCGTTGGAGTGGCGGTGGACAGTTCGGGCAACGTCTACATCGTCGACTGGTTCAACCACCGCGTCCGCAAGGTGGACTCCTCGGGGAACATCACGACCTTCGCGGGCTCCGGCACATTCCCCCACAACGCTGGCTTCGGCGGCGACGGCGGATCGGCCACTTCGTCGCTGCTTAGTTCTCCTCGAGGGGTGGCGGTGGACGGTTCGGGCAACGTCTACATCGCCGACAGGACCAACAACCGCGTCCGCAAGGTGGACTCGTCCGGAACCATCACGACCTTCGCGGGCACCGGCACATCGGGCTTCGGCGGCGACGGCGGGTCGGCCACTTCGTCGATGCTTGCACTTCCCGTTGGAGTGGCGGTGGACGGTTCGGGCAACGTCTACATCGCCGACCAGGGCAACAACCGCATCCGCAAGGTGGACTCCTCGGGGACCATCTCGACGATCCTGGCGGCTCCGGCCATCGACACTCCCCAAGGCGTGGCGGTGGACGGTTCGGGCAACGTCTACGTCGCGGAGTTTTCTCGTGTCCTGAAGATGGACGCCCTCACAAATGAAGTTTCCACACTCGCGGCGGGCAGTTTCGGCATAGGTCTGGATGGCGTGCCAGCTGCTTCGTCGTACCTTGCGTTCCCCCGAGGGGTGGCGGCGGACGGTTCGGGCAACGTCTACATCTCGGATAGCCGCCGCATCCGCAAGGTGGACTCGTCGGGGGTCATTTCGACAGTCGCGGTACGGGGAGGTGCAGGAGTAGCTGTGGACCGTTCGGGCGACGTCTATTTCGCCCATGCTCTTGCCGATCGTGATGAAGCGGTCAGCAAGGTAGGCCCATCGGGGAACGTCTCGAGAGTCGCAGGCGGCGGCAGCGGCGGCGATGGTGCATTGGCGACATCGTCGTACCTCTGGTTCACTTGGGGCGTGGCGGTGGACGGTTCGGACAACGTCTACATCGCGGAATACGACCTGTCGCGCATCCGCAAGGTGGACGCCTCGGGGATCATTTCGACGTTCGCGGGCTGGAGTGGGACAGGCTTCATGGAGGGCTTCAGCGGCGACGGCGGATCGGCCACTTCGTCGCTGCTTAGTTCCGCCCGGGGGGTGGCGGTGGACGGTTCGGGCAACGTCTACATCGCCGACACTGGGAACCACCGCATCCGCAAGGTGGGCGCCTCGGGCTTGATCTCCACCTTCGCCGGTTCCGGCACAACCACCGTGGGCGGCTTCGGCGGCGACGGCGGGGCGGCGACCTCGGCGCGGCTTGACAATCCCTACGGGGTGGCGGTGGACGGTTCGGGCAACGTCTACATCGCCGACCGGGGCAACAACCGCGTCCGCAAGGTGGACGCCTCGGGGATCATTTCGACGTTCGCGGGCACTGGCCAGACGGGCTTCGGCGGCGATGGCGGGGCGGCGACCTCGGCGCGGCTTGACAGTCCTAACGGAGTGGCGGTGGACGGTTCGGGCAACGTCTACATCGTCGACGCCGGCAATCACCGCATCCGCCGGGTGTACGTGCCTCGCCCGCCAATTGCTGAAGCGCCGGAACAGCCCGAGCCGCCCGATCAGCCGGAGCCTCCGGCTGTTCCCAACACCCCGCCCCAAGTGCTGACCGCGCTGCTGGACGCTACGCTGGCCAGCGGGCAGACGGCGAGGATCGATCTGTCCGGCGCGTTCCAGGACCCCGACGGCGACGTGCTGGCCTACTCGGCGGTGTCGTCGGCGCCGGCCGTGGTGCTGGCGTCGACGGCCGGCGGGGCGCTGGTGCTGGTCGGCGTTTCCTCCGGCGTGGCGACGGTCACGGTGACGGCCAGCGATCCGCGCGGCTTGAGCGTCGGGCAGACGTTCGCGGTGACGGTGGGCACGGTGCTGTCGCTGGTCGGCGACGGCGCGACTGCCGAAGGCGGCACGGTGACGCTCGCGGTGCGCTTGAGCGCCGTGCGCGACGTGCCTACGGAGTTCGCATGGAAGGTGCTCGCGGACGCGGATCCGGCGACGGCGGACGCGGACTCCGGCGAATACGGAGACGCATCCGGCAGCGGCAGCATCGCCGCTGGCGAGACCGAGGCGGCCATCGAGATCGGCATCGCGGACGATACGGATGTCGAGCGGCCCCGGGAGTGGTTCGTCGTGGAGCTGACGGCGGACGCGGTGGCGCTGGGCCGCTCGCGGGCGACGGTGGCGGTGCTGGAAGGCGTCTGCGACCGGACGCCGGCGGTGGCGGCGGCGCTGGTGGTCGAAGACGCCGGCTGCGAGACGGCTACGGACGACACGCTTGCCGCGCTGCGAACGCTGTCGCTTGAGGACGCCGGCATCGCGGCGCTGAACGCCGACGACCTGGCGGGGCTGCAAGGCTTGCAGGTGCTCGGGCTGCGCGGCAACGCGCTGGCGGAGCTGCCGGAGGGGCTGCTGTCGGCGGCGCCCGCCCTTCGCTTCGTGCTGCTCGGCGGCAACCGCCTTGCGGCGCTGCGTGCCGATGCGTTCGCCGGACTGTCGGAACTGCGCGAACTGGACCTGTCGGACAACGCCTTGGCGGACCTGCCCGCCGGTCTGCTGTCCGGCCTGCCGGAACTGCGCCATCTGCGTCTCGACGGCAACGCGCTGGAGACGCTGCCGGACGGCTTGTTCTCCGGCGTTGCTTCGCTGCGCTCGACGCGTCTCGACGGCAACCCCGGTGCGCCCTTCGCCCTGCGGGCGGAGCTGCGTCGGAACGACGCGCCGGCGTCGGCAGCAGCACCGGCGACGATCCAGACGATTCTGGCTGCCGGTGCGCCGTTCCCCGTGGACGTCTCCCTCGTGGCGGACGGCGGCGGCTTCCAGTCCGCGGACGGGACGCTGGCCGAGGATGCCGCCGTGCCGCTGGCGGCAGGCGAGACGGTGGGCGCGGAGCTGACGGTCGCCGCGGGCGACTCGGCGGCGGTGCGCGTCGCCCCGTCCGTGGGCGAAGTGCCGGACACGATCTGCGACGGCTTCCCGTGCTGGCGCGGCTTGACCTTGGCGGCCGGTGATCCGCTGGTGCTGTTCGCGGTGCCACCGACGGCCGGGATGGTTCCCGCGCCGGCGCCGCTGTTCGGCGAAGACCTGCGCCTACCGCTGGCGTCGCTGGTGACGGCGGGCAGCTTGCCGGTGGTGCGCTGGCAGGCAACTTCGTCGAACCCATCGGTGGCGACCGTCCGCGTCGAGGCCGGCGAACTGGTGGTGGCGACGGAACCCGGCGTCGAGGGCGCGACGGAGATCGAGGTCGTGGCGACGGACGCCGCTGGCCAGTCTGCCACGGTGCGCTTCCAGGTGCAGGTGGACTTCTACTGGCCCGGCACGCGCGGCTGGCGGCTGGCGTTACCCGTCGATGCTGATTAACCGGCTGTTTCCCTTGGGGGAGGGCAGCCCAACGGCACGGCGATTCGTTTGGACGAGTTGAAGCGCGACTAGCGTGAGGGGAGCAGGTGGCAATCAAGACTGGGTTTTCGGACGACTGGCCAAAGTGGGCGAAGCCCACCTTTGCCTTGGCCGTGGCGGCTATGTGGATTGGAGGGCCGATGGCGGCCGCTTGGAACCTTGCGGCGCACACCGTGCAGGCTGGCGGCGTTGTGGACTACCAACCCATCCTGGTAGTGCTGGTCGGTATGACCACCGCGACGATCACGGGCGTCTTCGTGTTCATGACGTTTCGGATCGACCGGGGTACGCAACAAGAGGCAGAACGCGTTGCGAAAGAGACTCTGAAGAAGATGAAGAACGAAGTGGAGGCCGACGTGGAAAGGATGAAAGAGTCTGTCGATCATGATATAAGATGGATGAAGAAGTCCGCTGGTGATGAGCTGGCGAAAATGATCAATAAGTCGGATCGTTCCCTCGGTGAAACCAAAAAATCGAGGGACCTTGCGATGAATAAGATGAACAGAGAGGTAAATGGTCTAACTCTAAGAGTTGACGATGCGATAACCCTATTGTTGCAGGCTTTCGGCGTCTAAGTTACGAGGGCATCGAGGTACTGAGACATTGCGGCCTCTGTCTTGGGGTCGCTCATGATGGACAGGACGCGCTTCTGCCCGGAGTTGACGAAGCGGCCGGCGCGGAGAAGGAAGTCGTTTCTCATGGTTCGCAGCTGGGCGAACGCCCACAGAGGGGAACGCTTGGGACTGGTGCGCCGGCACGGCGGCCGGGCGGCCATCTGGAGTTCGCGGGCGAGGTTGTGGGCGAGCACGGCGGCGAGGGCGAAGACGCGGTTGGCGGCCTCCTTGCGGCACGGCGCGTAGCCGAGGCCGCACTGCGACTTCAGTTCGGCGAACATGGCCTCCTGGGCGCCGCGGCCTTCGTGGAACAGCGCCACGGCGCGGGCGCGGACGCGCTTGCTGGTGGCCACGACCTTGAACTCGAAGCCGTGCTCGCGGGGCTCGAACAGGTCGAGCTGCAGCGGTTCCTTGCGGCGCAGGGGAACCCGTCGCCGGACGACCACCAGGCGTCGTCGGCAATGCCAGCTGGCGGGCTTCCAGCGCAGTTCGAAGAAGGAGATGTCCGGGCTGGCCCGGCGCCACCGGCGGCGCCCCTCGACGGCGGCCTTGAGGTCGGCGAAGCGGGCGAACGGCACGGACACCGTGTATTCGACTTCGCGCTTCTCGAGTTCGCCGAGCAGCTTGCCGTCGAAGAACGCGGCGTCCATGCGCGTCTCCAGGCGGACGCCCGGCAGTGCGGCGCGGAGCCGGTCGGCGGTTCCGCAGATGAAGTCCAGGGCTCCCGTGGAGTCGGCCACGTTGCCCGGACGGTGCAGGACGTCGAGCGCCTGGCCGGTCTGCGCGACGGTGGCGAACAGCGGCCAGTAGCTCCGCTGCCCCTTCCTGGCCGGGTTGTAGCCGACCGCCGTGCCTTCCGCCAGCCGGCGGGTGCCCAGCACCGTGCCGTCGAAGTCCACCGTCGCCCGCCGCGGCGCCAGCGCCCGCAGCCGGTCCAGCGCCATGTCGCGCGCCAGCGCCCGCAGCCGGTCCGCGCCGCGCGCGTCCATGTCCGACAACGCCCGCGACACCGTCGACACGTCCGGCAGCCGGCGCAGCCCCACCGCCCGCCGCACCGCCTCGTCGTTCCGGTAGCGCACCATGTCGCGCAGTTCGCGGCAGCCGACCAGCAGATGCACCACCAGCAGCAGCGTCACCGCGTGCGGCGCGTAGGCGCGCCGGCCCGACTCGTGCCGGAAGCAGCCGCGCAGCCGCTCCTTCAGGCCGAGACGCGAGAACAGACCTTGGAACACCACCAGCCCGGCGTGCGACGTGAGACTCTGGTCCTCGAACCGGACGACCAGCCCGCTTCGCGTTTTGCCGCTGACTTCTTTCCTGATACGATTCACTTCGGCGGTCTCCTCCGATGTTGCCTTCGATCACCAACATCGTAACAGAGGAGGCCGCCTTTTCATCTGCGGGAAACGATGAAATGTCGTATTCCAGCCGCGCCGAATACCGAAAGACCAGCTCCCGGACAACCTCACTTGGAGTGAGCTCAACCGGCAGGCCCGAAGTGCCGCGGAAACCCTGGTCCGTCGTTGGGATCCCATACCTTTGGAACTCTCGACCTGCAACAATAGGGATAAGCCAGAAGATCGATAAGGAGACGACGAAGGAGAGAATTCACGAACAGATTGCTGACCGCATAACCGAGGAAAAGCTGCGCGAACACGTTAAATCCGTACTGATGGTGACAGCTAATGGTCAGATTGTCGCAGAATACGCGAGGGAACACGCAGACGTCTTGGATTCGGATGTATTCAAGAAACTAATTCAATTGCTGGACGATATCATCCGCCCGCTGTCACCTAATGATCCGCCCGAGCGCGATAGCCGGGGCGTAGGGTGGTGGAGAAGGTTGAGGGCGTACTTCACTAGACGACACTCATCCAGACGCGCGCAGGGCGAACATAAGTGACGCGCGTCCGTTGAAACGCGGCCTGATAGCTCTGGTGGCGGTCGGGTCGCTCCTACTGGCGACATTCATGATCCCATACTTTGTCGTGGCGGCCCCATCGGACCCCTGTGCAGCCTCCAAGCCGACATTGACAGCCCTGCCTGATGACGGCGAGGTGACGTTGACGTGGGAACTGCCGGAGGGCCGGCAACTCGCGGTCGGACGCTACCGTCAATCCATTCAGGGTGAGAACCATGTTCGGATTCACGACATTACAACAGAAGGCAACTCTCACGTCGTGCGAGGGTTGGTGAACGGCGTAGTCTACCTGTTTCGAGTTCAGGCCGTGTTGGCGTCGGAGGAGTCTAGCGAGTTCGGTTGTTGGAGCAATCCGACGCCGGCCATGCCGGGGCACCTAGGTGAGGCGGTCGACGGCATCAGGGAGCAGATATCCGCGATCGATGGTGGCATAGCTGGCAACGGTGGAATCTTGCGGGGGCTTGCAACGTCGACAGAGGTGATCGCCCGGGAGTTGACAGGCGTCAAAGAAGGCGTTGGGGCGCTTGCGGGGGTGGGGAAGGTGATCGCCGTGGAGTCGGCAGGCATCAAACGGGGCGTTGAAGAACTGGCGGAGAGAGTGGATGCCGCGGGTGCGCTGGTCGCCTGCGGGCTTGCTGGCGTGGCGGCCCGTCTGGATGAAGTACGAGATGGTACCGGCGGTGACTGCAAGAACGGTATGGATGGCGTTGATGGAACGGGCGGCAAAGGTGGCGAGGATGGTAGGGATGGCGTGGACGGAGAGCCGGGCGAAGGTGGTGAGGACGGGAAGGACGGGAAGGACGGAAAGGACGGCGAGGACGGGAAGGATGGGAAGGACGGCGAGGACGGGAAGGATGGGAAGGACGGCGAGGACGGCAAAGACGGCAAAGACGGCGAGGATGGGAAGGACGGCAGAGATGGCGTTGACGGCAAAGACGGCAGGGATGGCGTTGATGGAAAGGACGGCAGGGATGGCAGGGATGGTAAAGATTGCGAGAATTGTTCGGATTCCGTCGTTCCCTCCGACCAGCCAGCTCCCTGTGACGATTTGCTGGGAGCGCTCTACTTCGATCGGAAGTCTCATCGTCTAATGGAAGCGAACGACGAGAACAAGACGAACGCGAAGAACGAAGCCACCGTCAAGGATGTCGTCGAGGGCTTGCTGCAGCGGCAGAGCGGGCTGGTTCTGACGGAGGGCTATGCGACGTCGGTCGGCCATGCGGTGTACAACCTGCACTTGTCGGACATGCGGGCTGCCTGCGCGTCCCTATGCCTGCGCGACCGTCTGCGAGGGAATGGGAGTTTCGCGTTCAGGGAAGTCGCCCATGGCGAGGCGGTTGACGCGAGCGACCTCCCGGGCACCAGCGACGAGAGTCGGCGGGTAGACGTGAGGTTCTGCGAAGGTGATTTCGGCCCGGATCCAAAGGTGGAGCGTGGAAGTCGGCCAAGCGTCAAGGAATGTCGCTGTCCTATGAAGTAGGGTGCTGCCCACGCCGCTCGGCCTGCGCAAGGGCCGAACGCCAGCGAATGCCGCACCCCCGGCGCCGGCCCTGCGTCGGCCGCCAAGTGTTACGCTACTCCGCAACCCGCTCCGTGTCCGTGGAAGGAGGCGCCGCAAGCCATGCCCTTGGTCGAAGCCATCGAACAGCAGCAGCAGGAAATGACGCGTTGGCGGCGCGACGTGCATGCGCATCCCGAACTTGGTTTCCAGGAAAACCGCACGGCGGACTTCGTGGCGCGGAAGCTGCGCGAGTTCGGGGTTCAAGTCCACGCTGGCGTTGGCGGCACCGGCGTGGTCGGGGTGCTGCGGGTGGGCAACGAGCGGCGCTCCATCGGCTTGCGCGCCGACATGGACGCGCTGCCAATCGTCGAGGAGAACGCCTTCGAGCACCGCTCTCGTCACGAAGGAGTGATGCATGCCTGCGGCCACGACGGCCATACGACGATGCTGCTCGGTGCCGCTAGGTATCTGGCCGAGACGCGCAACTTTCGCGGCCAGGTCAACTTCATCTTCCAGCCCGCGGAGGAGGGCCTCGGCGGCGCCAAGGCGATGATCGAAGACGGGCTGTTCCGCGACTTTCCCTGCGATTCCATCTTCGCCATGCACAACGCGCCGGGGATGCCGGTGGGCCGCTTCGGGGTGAAGTCCGGGGTGGTGGCGGCGGCCGGCGCCTTCTTCGACATCGAGGTGCGCGGCACCGGGGCGCACGGCGCCCATCCCGACCACGGCGTGGACCCCATCGTCGCCGCGTCGCAGCTGGTGACGGCGCTGCAGAGCATCGTGGCGCGCAATCTGCGCCCATCCACCACGGCGGTGGTGTCCGTCACCCAGTTCCACGCTGGCGACGCCTACAACGTCATCCCCGGCGTGGCGCGGCTTGCCGGCACCGTGCGCACGTTCTCCAACGAGGTGATGGAGCGCATCGAAGAGCGCATGGTCGCGTTGGCGGGGAGCGTCGCCGCGGCCTACGGCGCCGAGGCGAGGGTGGACTTCAACGCCGTCTTTCATCCCGTGGTCAACGATGCCGAAGCCGCCGATGTCGCCGCCGGGGTGTGCGACGAACTGGTGGGTGAGGAACAGGTGCGCCGAGACCTGCCGCCGGGCACCGGCTCGGAGGACTTCTCGTTCATGCTCGACGAAGTGCCCGGCTGCTACCTGCTGATCGGCAACGGCGATGGCGAGGAAACGCGTCCGGTTCACAACCCGGGCTACGACTTCAACGACGATGCGCTGGCCCTGGGCGCGAGCTTTTTCGCCCGGGTGGTGGAGACGCAGCTGCGCGAGCCAGCCGAGTAGCGCGCGGCGCTGCCGCACGCGGTAACCTTGTGCCGCCAGCCGGCCGGCGTGGTGTCGGCTTCACTTGAACGCCTATCGGGGGAGACATGAGCGGTTTCGACAGCATCGACTACGAAGTGGCGGACGGACGCGCCCGCATCACCTTGAATCGGCCAGAGAAGCTGAACGCGCTGTCGTTGAAGTTGCAGTCCGAGCTCAACGAAGCGCTGTGGGAGGCGGACAACGACACCGGCGTCCACTGCGTGATTCTGCGCGGCGCCGGGAGGGCGTTCTCCGCCGGCTACGACCTCACCGGCGCCGACGGCAACGTGCCGGTTTCGCGGTTGCAGTCGGGCGCCAACGAATACCGCGGCGGGCGCAGCATCGACGACGACGCCTGGCAGCTGGAACGGGCGCAGCGCTACCGCATGGCCTTGTTCGACATGCACAAGCCGTCCATCGCCCAGGTGCATGGCTACTGCCTGGCCGGAGGCACCGACGTGGCGCTGCTCTGCGACATGATCGTCTGCGCCGACGACGCGCTGTTCGGCTTTCCGCCGGCCCGGGATCTCGGCGCGCTGCCGAACAACATGTGGCTGTACAACGTCGGCCCGCAGTGGGCCAAGCGGCTGATGCTCACCGGAGATTCCATCACCGGCGCCGAAGCGCAGCAGATCGGCCTGGTGCTGAAGGCGGTGCCGAAGGAACATCTCGAGTACGAAGTGGAGCAGCTGGCGGATCGGCTGTGCCGCATCGACCCGGACCTGCTCTCCACGAACAAGCGCATCATCAACATGGGCCTTGAACTGATGGGCGCTCGCACCCTGCAGCGCATGGCCGCGGAAAACGATGTGCGCGGGCACAACGCCAAGGCGGCGTTCGGCTTCCGCGAATCGGTAGGGCGCATCGGCCTGCGCGAGACCTTGCGCCAGCGCGACGCCAAGTTCGGCGACGGCCGGGTGCGCGTCAACGGCCCGGAGTTCCGCGACGCCGAAGGACGCCTCGCCAGCGAACCGAGTGGCGAATCGGGCGGTACGCAGCCGGAGCAGTAGCCCAACATCCGCCGCAGGCCGGCGCCCAGCCGATGGAAGTTCTGCAGCTGCTGCTGAGCGGCGTCTCGCACGGCTGCGTCTATGGATTGATCGCGCTCGGCTTCGTGCTGGTCTACAAGGCCACCGAGATGCTGAACTTCGCCCAGGGCGAGCTGATGATGGTGGGCGCCTTCGTGGCGTTCACCCTGGTCAACCTGGCCGGCATGCCCTTCGCGCTGGGCGTCGGGCTGACGCTGGTGCTGATGCTCGGCTTCGGCATGGCGCTGGAGCGGGGCGTGCTGCGGCCGATGATCGGCGAGCCGCCTTTCGCCGTGCTGATGCTCACCATCGGCCTTGGCTTCGTGCTGCGCGCGGTGGCCGGCGCGATCTGGGGCAATCAGCCGCGCACCTTGGACGCCCCCTACGCCGGCGAAGTGCTGACCTACGGCGGCGTCGTGGTCGGCTACGACAATCTGGTGGTCATCGTCGGCACCGGGCTGCTCTGCCTGGCGCTGTGGCTGTTCTTTCGCTTCTCGCGAATCGGGGTTGCCATGCAGGCGGCGTCGCAGAACCAGCTGGCCGCCTACTACAGCGGCGTGCCGGTGAAGCGCATCACCTCCCTGGTGTGGGGCATTTCGGCGGCCATCTCGGCCACCGCCGGGGTGCTGGTGGCGCCGTTCGCGTTGATCGATCCGGCGATGGGGCTGATGGGCATCAAGGCGTTTGCCGCGGCCATCGTCGGCGGCTTCGGCAGCCTGCCCGGGGCCATCGTCGGCGGCCTGATCATCGGCATCGCGGAGCAGTTCGTCGGCCGCTATCTGCCGCCGGGGCTTGGCGAAGTGAGCGCCTTCGTCATCCTGCTGCTCATGCTGTTCGTGCGTCCGCAGGGCATCTTCGCGTCGTTGCAGGCGAAGAAGGTCTGAGCGTCCGATGCGGTTCGTCCTCGCCACGCGCTACGCCCAGGACGTCGACCGGTTCCGGCACAGCGGCGACTACTTCTGGTACGGACTGCTGGCGCTGGCCGCGTTGGCCGCGCCGTGGTTCGTCGGCGAGTTCTACGCTGGCGAACTGGCGCTGGTGTTCATCTGGGCCATCGCCGGCATCGGCCTGATGCTGCTGGTGGGCTACACCGGGCTGGTGAGCCTGGGCCATGCGGCGTTCCTGGCCATCGGCGCCTACAGCCATGCGGTGCTGCTGAAGTACGGCGTTCCGTTTCCCGTCGCCGTGCTGCTGGCGACTCTGATCTCGGCGCTGGTCGGCGCCCTGGTGGGCATTCCGGCGCTGCGCATGACCGGAGTGTATCTGGCCGTGGCCACGCTGGCCTTCGAGCGCATCGTCGCCTACGCCATCGAGCACTGGACGCCGGTCACCGGCGGCTTGCGCGGCATGGCGGTGACGCAGCCGGAGTGGTTCGGCGTCAGCCTGATCGAGGCGCGCGTCTTCTACTACGTCTGCCTGGGCGTACTGGCGGCAGGGCTGCTCGCCGCGGGGAATCTGCTGCGCAGCCCCACCGGGCGGGCCTTCGTGGCGGTGCGCGATTCTGAGATTTCCGCCGAGAGCATGGGCGTCCATCTGGCACGGACGAAGACCGCGGCGTTTGCGGTATCCGCGGCCTTCACGGGCTTGGCCGGCGCTTTGCTGGCGCACAAGATCGGCCACCTGTCGCCGGAGGCGTTCACCGTGCAGACGTCCATTCAGCTGCTGCTGCTGGTGGTGGTCGGCGGCTTGGGTTCTTTGCACGGTGCCGTCTACGGAGCGGTGTTCGTTGGCTTTCTGCCGCAGCTACTGGCCTTGGCGAGGGACGTTCTGCCGGCGGCGGTGGGGCAGATACCCGGCTTGGAGCTGGGCGTGTTCGGCGCCATTCTGGTGTTGTTCCTGGTGTTCGAGCCCCTCGGCATCTACGGCCGCTGGCGCAAGGTGCGCTCCTGGTTCAACGAGTTTCCGCTGTACCGCAAGGCGACGTTCAAGCGGCAGAGGTCCTATCTGCGCACCGAGCGGGTGCATTGAAGGATGCCGTGTCCATGACAGCGCTTGAAAGCCAAGGGAGCGAGCCGCTGTTCGCCGCGCGGAACCTGTCGCTCAGCTTCGGCGGCGTCCATGCCGTGCGCGACGTGTCCTTCGAGATCGCCGAAGGGGAGGTGTTCAGCATCATCGGGCCGAACGGCGCCGGCAAGACCACCATCTTCAATCTCATCAGCCGCTTCTACGACGCCGATGCGGGAAGCATGGTCTTTGCTGGCACGGACATGACCGGCGCGCCGAGCCACCGGGTCGCCGAACTGGGCATCGCCCGCACGTTTCAGAACACCGAGCTGTTC
The DNA here is from genome assembly GCA_965199875.1 of Candidatus Azotimanducaceae bacterium. Classification (GTDB taxonomy): domain Bacteria; phylum Pseudomonadota; class Gammaproteobacteria; order Pseudomonadales; family Azotimanducaceae; genus VXYL01. The sequence goes on from OZ241346.1 coordinate 4,413,329, forward strand.
GATCGCGAGACGGTGCTCGACAACCTGCTGATCGGCCGCCACACCCATCGGCGCACCAACCTGGTCGAGGACCTGCTGTTTCTGCCCAAGGTGCGTCGCCAGGAGATCGCCTTTCGAGAGAAAGTGGAAGCGGTGATCGACCTGCTGGACTTGCAGAGCCACCGTCGGCAGATCGTCGGCAATCTGCCCTACGGCGCCCGCAAGATGGTGGAGATCGGCCGCGCCCTGTGCGCGGAACCGCGACTGCTGCTGCTCGACGAGCCGTCCTCCGGCCTGAACCCGGAGGAAACCGAAGACCTGGCGTTCTGGATCGAGGACATCGTCGAAGACTTCGCCGTGACGGTGGCGATGGTGGAACACGACATGAATCTAGTGGCTGCGGTGTCCGGGCGGGTGCTGGCCATGGCCGACGGGGCGGCGTTGGCGACCGGAGCGCCCGCGGCAATCCAAGCGCATCCCGAGGTGTTGCGCGCCTATCTCGGCGACTGACTTGGCGAGCACAGCCATGCTGACGCTGCGCAACATCGAAACCTACTACGGCCCGATCATGGCCATTCGCGGCGTTTCGCTGGAGGTCGGCAAGGGCCAGGTGGTCGCCGTCCTCGGCGCCAACGGCGCTGGCAAGACGACGGTGCTGAAGACCATCTGCGGGGCCATGGCGCCGCAGAAGGGCAGCGTCGTGTTCGATGGCCGCGACATCACCGCCCGGGATCCGGACCGCGTCGCCCGCCTTGGCATCGGCCACGTGCCCGAAGGCCGGGAGGTGTTTCCGTTCCTCAGCGTCGAGGAAAACCTCGGCGTCGGCGCCTTCACCCGGCCTCGGGCCGACCTGAGCGGCGATCTGGACATGGTGTACGGCTACTTTCCGGCCCTTGCGGAACAGCGCCGGCAGCCGGCCGGGTTCCTGTCCGGCGGCCAGCAGCAGATGCTGGCCATTGGCCGGGCGCTGATGCTGCACCCGCAGCTGATGCTGCTCGACGAGCCGTCGCTGGGCCTGGCGCCGCGGCTGGTGGCGGAGATCGCCGCCATCGTCCGGCGTCTCAACCAGGAGCAGGGCATGGCCATCGTGCTGGTGGAGCAGAACGCCCGCATGGCGCTGGACGTCGCGGACTACGGCTACGTCATGGAGGTGGGGCGGATCGTCATGGAAGACAGCTGCGATCGTCTCAAGAACGCGACGGATATTCAGGAGTTCTACCTGGGCATGAAGGACCAGGGAGTGCGAGGAAGGCGAAGATGGAAGCAACGCAAGACCTGGCGATAGACGCGGCCAACGCTGGCCCCGGGATGCCAACGGCCATCGACGGCTGCAGCACCATTTCGCAGCTGTTCCGGCATCGCGTCCGGCAACTCGGCGACGGCAAGGTGGCGCTGCGCGAGAAGGACTTCGGCATCTGGAACGAGTACAGCTGGGCGGACTGGGGCGAGCAGGCGCGGCTGGTCGGCAACGGTCTGCTGGCGCTCGGCCTGAAGCGCGGCGACGTCTGTTCCATCGCCGCCGAAGTGGTGAAGGAGTGGCTGTTCGCGGACCTCGGCGTCATCTGCGCCGGCGGCGTCACCAACGGCGTCTATCCCACCGACTCGCCCAATCAGGTGGAGTACCTCATCAACGACAGCGGCACGCGCTTCTACTTCGCCGAAGACGAAGAGCAGCTGGACAAGGTGCTCGCGGTTCGCGAGCGAACGCCAACGCTCCGCAAGGTCGTCGTCTTCGACATGGAAGGTCTGCGCCATCTCGACGACCCGATGTGTCTGTCCTTCGCCGACCTGCTGGAGCTGGGACGCGGCTTCGAGAAGACCCATCCCGAGGCTTGGGACGAGGCCGTCGATCAAGCGCGCCCCGACGACTTGATGGTGCTCACCTACACCTCGGGCACCACCGGCCCGCCGAAGGGCGCGATGATCTCGCAAGCGAACATGATGTTCATGATGGCGACGCTGCAGCGCTGCTACGGCATCCGCGACAGCGACGAACAGCTGGGCTTTCTGCCGCTGGCGCACGTCGCCGGGCGCATGTTCTACACCTTCGCGGTGATCCAGGCGGCGTCCGTCGTCAATCTGGTGGAGAACCCGGAGACCTTGGCGCAGGACATCCAGGAGGTTTCGCCGACCATTCACTTCGCCGTGCCGCGGGTTTGGGAGAAGCAGTTCTCCATGGTGCAGATCAAGGTGAAGGAAGCCACCGCCCTGGGTCGCGCCGCCTACCACGCGGCCATTGGGCTGGGCCAGCGGCGAGCGGCGTGCCGGCAGACGGGAACGCCGCCGCCGGCCTTGCTGCGCCTGGCGAGCTTCTTCGCCGACGCTTTGGTTCTGCGCAATGTCCGGCGGCTCCTCGGCATCGACGAGTGTCGTTGGCTGGGCACCGCGGCGGCGCCCATCGCGCCGGAACTCATCGACTGGTTCTGGGCGCTCGGCAAGCCGATGTACGAGTGCTACGGGCAAACCGAGTGCTCCGGCATCGCCACCGCCAACGTTGCTGGCGACTTCCGCATCGGCAGCGTCGGCAAGGCCGCCGCGGGCGTCGAGGTAGCGCTCGCCGAAGACGACGAGATCGTGGTGCGCAGCCCCGGGGTGATCCGGGGCTACTGGAACAAGCCGGAGAAGACCGCCGACACCATTCGCCAAGGCTGGCTGCATACCGGCGACGTCGGGCGCATCGACGACGACGGCTACGTCTACGTGGTGGACCGCATGAACGACATCATCATCACCGCCGGCGGCAAGAACATCACGCCGAGCGAGATCGAAAACCAGCTCAAGTTCTCCCCCTACATCACCGACGCGGTGGTGGTTGGCGACCGCCGGCCCTACCTCACCTGCCTGGTGATGATCGATCACGAGAACGTCACCAAGTTCGCCCAGGACCACGACGTGCCGTTCACCAACTACACCAGCTTGTGCCATGCCCAGGAAGTCGAGGACCTGGTGGGTGCCGAGATCGAAACCGTGAACGCGAAGTTCGCCCGGGTGGAGACCATCAAGCGCTTTCGCCTCATCGACCAGCTGCTCGACCCGGAGGACGACGAGCTGACGCCGACGCAGAAGCTCAAGCGCAAGGTGGTCAACGAGAAGTACGCCGAACTGATCGACAGCATGTACCGAGGCTAAGGCGCACAGCGCAAGCAAGGGCGTTGCCGTCGCGCTCGCGGCGGAGGCACAGTGCCCATACCCTGCACTTTTACCGGAAAAGTGATGCCTATACCCTGCATTTTTACCGTAAAAGTGATGCCTATACCCTGCACTTTTACCGGAAAAGTGATGCCTATACCCTGCATTTTTACCGTAAAATTGCGGCATTGTGTACGCAAGATCGCTCCCAACGCCCGCGACTTCCGCGTTTCTCTTCGGCCCTCGGGGCACCGGAAAGTCCACTTGGATGCGCGACCGTTTCCCCGGGGCCGCCAGCTACGACCTCCTCGACGGTGGCGAGACGCTGCGCCTGACCAGCGAGCCGCAGACGCTCTATCGCGAACTGTCGATGCTTCCCAAGGGCGCTTGGGCGGTCATCGACGAGGTGCAGAAGGTGCCAGCGCTGCTCGACGAAGTGCATCGGCTCATCGAGACGCGGGGCTTGCGCTTCGTGCTCTCCGGGTCGAGCGCGCGCAAGCTCCGCCGCGGCGACGTGAATCTGCTCGCCGGGCGCGCCATCGTGCTGGCCATGATGCCCCTGGTGTCGGAGGAACTGGCGTATCGGGTGGACGCGAGCAGACTGGTGCGCTACGGCTCGCTGCCGATGGCCATCGACGCAGAGGATCCGCGCCCCTTCCTGCGCAGCTACGCCGAAACCTACTTGCTGCAGGAGGTGCAGGCCGAGGCGCTGGCGCGCAACGTCGGCGCGTTCGCGCGCTTTCTGGAAGTGGCGGCGCGGCAGAACGGGCAGACCACCAATGCCTCGGGCATCGCCAAGGCGGTGGGCGTAGGGCGCGATACCGTGAGCAGCCACTTCGAGATTCTGGTGGACACGCTGATAGGCTACTGGCTGCCGCCGTGGAAGCTGAAGTCCGCCAACAAGCAGGTGGCGCACAGCAAGTTCTACTTCTTCGACAGCGGCGTGGCGCGGGCGCTCAGCGGGCGGCTGCCCTATCCGCCGACCAGCGAGGAGCTCGGCCCGCTGGCGGAAACCTTCCTCTTGAACGAACTGCGCGCCTATCTGGCCTACTCGGCGCTCGACTACCGGCTGCACTTCTGGCGCACCCACGACGGCGCCGAAGTGGACGTGCTGTGCGAGGCCGCAAACGGTTTTGTCGCCATCGAGATCAAGTCCGCCACGCGCTGGGACAAGCGCTTCAACCGTGGCCTGCGTCGCCTGCGCGAACATCTGCCGCACACCGCCTGCTACGGCGTCTATTTCGGCGAACGCGCCGCGCAATGGGACGACGTGCGCGTGCTGCCAGCGCTGGACTTCCTCAAGCGGCTGTGGGATGGCGACGTGATCCGCTGACCGCTTCAGTCGCCTCGCAAGAACGCCGGTCTGCCATCCAGGAAGGTTGCCCGAACCCGCTCGGCGCGAAGCTGCGTTCTGGCTTCATGCCAAGGAACGTCGAGCAGGCAGAAGTCCGCCTCGGCGCCCGCTCGAACCCGTCGCGGCTTGCCGCCCGGATCCTCTGGCGGCGTCGTGAACAAGGCCAGCGCCTGTTCAGAGGTCAGTCGTTCTTCCTCGCCGATGGTTCGTCCGGTGGCCGTGCGCCGATGCACTGCGGCCTGCATGGCCCGCCAGGGGTCGGGGTCGCCGAACGGCGCGTCGGTGCCGCCGCCCAAGGGAATGCCAGCGCGCAGGAAGGCGTGGCCGCGGTAGAGGTGGGGATGGTCGCGCAGGGGTACGTCGCGCAGGTACTGATCGCCGCGTTCGCCAATGAAGTTCGGCTGCGTCACGACGGTGAGATGTCTGGCGTCGCCCGCCACCTTCCGCATCAGCCCTAGCGCGGCGTCGTCCGCCACCGCGGCGTGTTCGATGCGGTCGCCCGGCAAGGTTCCGGCCTCGCCTAGGGCGGACAACGCGAACACCAGTTCCGTGCGGCTGACGCAGTGTATGGCAACCGGGCGCCCGCGCCGGTGCGCCGCATCGATGCGCTGCCGAAACGACTCGTACTCCGGCAGCGCGAAGTCGTCCAGGAGTATCTTCAGGCTGCCTTCGGCAAGGCTCTCGTCGCCCATCAGGCGGATGCGCTGACGCCAGTCCAGGCCGGCGTACCAGCGGGCGGTGCTGCGGTTGTTGGTTGCCGTCGCGTCGGTGACGCCGGTGACGCCGCAGCGGGCGAGGAGCTGCGACGTCTCCAACAGAGCCGCCTCGAAATCAGGGTCCGGGGGAAGCTGGCGGCGCAGCCGTTCGTCTTGTCGGAATAGCTGTCCGTTGGACTCGCCGGCGTCGATGGCCAGCCGCCGCAAGCCTTCGCTGTTGACGAACCACACCCGGCCGGAGCGATGCTGAATGCGCACCGGGCGGCTGTCGCACAGTTCGTCGAGCGCCCGGGCGTCCAGTTCTCCGGCCACGGATTCGTGGTAGCCGACGCCGCGTATCCAGCTTTCGCCGGGAGCCGCCGAGAGCGCGGCTTCGAGACCCTCGCGATCGACCACCTGCGGCGGGCCGCAGAACACCGAGCGTCTGGCCGCGGTGAGCGCCGCCAAGTGGATGTGATGGTCGTGCAGGCCCGGCAGCAGGGCGCCGCCGCGCGCATCGAAGACGCGCTCGTTGGCAACGGCGTCTAGTCCTCTGCCGACCTCTGCCACGCGGCCCCGGCGGCAGCGCACGTCCAGGCCGGCCGTGCCGTCCACTTCGGCATCGACGATGAGAGTCGTGCTGTCTGGCGGTGCGGCCAACTGCCGATTGCTCCAGCTCTCTTGGCGGGCGATGGTAGCGGCAAGCGTATAGTCGTGCCTCATGGAGACGTTTGCGCTTTCCGACCTCGCGGCGCGTCTGCGTTCGCCAGCGGGGGCCGAGGCGTTCTCGCCGTTGGCTGGGCGACCTTGCGTCGTTGTGGAAGTCGATGCCGTTCCGGTGCCGGATGTCGCGCCGCCGGCTTGCCCGGTGATCGCCATCGCCGGCAGAGGCGAGGTTCCCGCCCTGGCGGACGTGGTCGTCGCCACGGAAGCCGAAGCCGCTGCCACGATGTCGGCCATCGCCCGCAATCCCATCGCCGCGATGGTGCTGGTGCGCCTGCTGCGCCACAACGCGACGGCCAGCGTAGCCGACAGCTTGTTCGCGGAATCGCTGGCCTACTCCAGCTTGCAGCACGGCGCCGAGTTTCTCGCCTGGCTTGCCGCTCGAACCAGGCGCCCGCGGCGCCCGGAGCCGGCCGAGCCAGCCGCGTTGTTGCAGCGTTCCGAGGGCGTGCTGCGCGTCACTCTGAACCGCCCGCGCAAGCGCAACGCCTATTCCGCGGGCCTGCGCGACGCCCTGTGCGAAGCGTTGACGCTGGCCGTCGAGGACCCTTCCATCGAACGGGTGGTTCTCGATGGCGCGGGCGCCTGCTTCAGCGCTGGCGGCGACCTGGACGAGTTCGGCGAGGCTAGAGACGCCGCCATTGCCCACGCCTCGCGCATGACGCGCAGCGCCGCGGCGCTGATCCACCGCTTGCGCGAGCGCATCGAAGCGCGGCTGCACGGTGCCTGCATCGGCGCCGGCATCGAACTGCCCGCCTTCGCCGCCCGGGTGGTGGCGCGAGAGGACGCCTTCTTCCAGCTGCCCGAAGTGGGCATGGGACTGCTGCCCGGCGCCGGCGGCACGGCGAGCATTCCGCCGCGCATCGGCCGGCAGCGGCTGGCCTACATGGCCTTGAGCGGCGCGACGATCGATGTCGAAACGGCTTTGCGCTGGGGCTTGGTGGACGCCATCGAAAGCTGACGGCGCCGGCGGAAGGCTCTACTCCTTGAGAGAGTGTTCGAAGCAGATACGGCGCCCGTCCGGGTCCGTCAGCGTCAGCTGGCGCATCCCGTAGAAGGCGTTGCTCGGCGCATCCGGCTGCAACCCTCTGGCGCTGATCTGCTCGTACAAGGCGTCGACGTCTTCGCACAGGAAGAACAGCGCCACGTCGCTGTTGCCCTTCGCCAAGCCTTCCAAGTCCTCGGGTTCGGCCCGTTGCAGCATGATGCGCGCGCCTTCCATGGTCAGTTCGCACCAGGAGAGCCGGCCTTGCGGATCCCAGCGGCGGGTGAGCGTGAAGCCGAGCGCGTCGCAGTAGAAGGCGCGGGAGCGTTCCATGTCCTGGACGTAGAGCAGCGGCATGGCCATGTACACGTTCTGCGTCGGCTGCAGCAGGCGCTCCTTGACCACGCGGCGCAGCAGCTTGCCGGTCTCGTTGTAGGGCAGCTCGTTCCAGAACTCGACGCGTTCCGGCACCCGCGACGAGCGCATGTGTTCCTTCACCCAGCCCTGCAGCTGCGCCGCGAGTTCGTCGTTGGCCGGGGTTTCGCTCTTCGCCACCACGGCCGTGGCCACCGCCTCGCCCCACTCTTCGCTGGGCACGCCCACCACCGCGGCATCGGCCACCGCGGGATGTTCGAGCAGCACGTCCTCGATTTCGCCCGGCGACATGTTTTCGCCGCCGCGCACGATCACGTCGTCGGCGCGACCGTCCAGGAACAGATAGCCGTCTTCGTCCTGATAGCCGGCGTCCCGGGTTGGGAACCAGCCCTTGGCGTCCACCGTGCTGCCGCGGTCCTCGTACTCGCCGGAAACCTGTTCGCCGCGCACGTGGATCTCGCCGCGTTCGCCGACCGGCAGCACGGCGCCGTCTTCGTCGCGGATTTCCACTTCGATGCCGGGCAGCGGCACGCCGACGGAAACCAGCCGCCGCCGTTCGGCTTCGTCGCTGGCCGCTATCGCTGCGCGGTGTTCTTCCGGCCCCAGCACGGTGATGGTGGAGCTGGTTTCGGTGAGGCCGTAGGCGTTGGTGAAGTCGGTGTCCGGGAACAGCGACATGGCCTTCTCGATCACCCGCAGGGGCATCTTGCCGCCGCCGTAGGAGAGCGACCGCAGGTGCCGCATGTTGGCGGTCTTCTCGCCTTCCAGCGCCGCGACGATGCGCGCCAGCATGGTCGGCACCACGAAGGCGGTGGTGATGCGCTCGGCCCGGGCCGTCTCGATCCAAGCGTCGGCGCTGAAGTTGGCCAGCTGAACGACGCGCCGTCCGGAATAGACGGAACTCAGCGCCGCGGCGATGCCGGCGATGTGGTAGGGCGGCACGCACACCAGCGCGGCGTCGTCCTCCTCGGCGGACATGTACTCCACCGAGCTGACGATGTAGGAAACCAGGTGCTTGTGGCGCAGCACCGCCGCCTTGGGAATGCCGGTGGTGCCGCTGGTGAACAGCAGCACGCCGACGTCTTCCGGGTCCATGGAGCGCTGCTCGTGCGGGTCGGCCTCGGCGCCGGCGACCTTCAGGAAGGCGTCCCGGGAACGGGCGTCGATGCCGTCGCGGTTGTGGAAGTGTTCCAGCTGGTCGCCGTCCACGATCAGATACGCGGGGGTGACCCGGGCCAGGAGGGCGTCGATCTCCTGGCTGGTGAGGCGGTAGTTGATGGGCACGTAGGGAACGCCCGCCCAGCCGCTGGCGAAGAGCGCGATGGGCACCGCCAGATTGCTGACGTCCAGCATGGCCACGCGGCTGGCGCCGGATTCGCGGATGTCGTGCGCCGCCGCGCCGGCGGCGTCGTAGAGTTCCTGGTAGGTGATGGATGCGCCGCTGGCCGGGTCCGTGAAGGCGACCCGGTGTCCGAAGCCGCCGGCCGCCATTTCCAGAAGCATCATGGTGTTCACGGCCGACGTGCTCCGCGTGCTTGGATTGGTGGACCGGCTTTGGTCGCCAGTGCGCTGGGGCCGGATCAGTCGGTCTTGGGCAGTTTCTTCGCGTCCTTCACCCGCAGCGCGTCGCTGCCGACGGACAACGAGCCGTCGCCGGCCTTCACGCACAGCACTTCCAGCGTGCCGTCTTCGTTGACGTAGCGCTTGCCGATGGCGCTGCCGTCGGCGAAGTCGGGATTCATCGTGCCGCCGTTGCCCTCGCCATCGGTCATCGGCGTGCCGCCGCAGCGGAGTTCCACGTCGCCGTCCGGCGCGGCGATGACCATGATTTCCGTCGTGCAGACGGCGCTTTTCAGCCTCGTTCCGGCGGCCAGAGATGCCATTCGTCAACCCCTCCTCGAGTGATCCCCACGATGGAGAAAGTGCGCGATTGTACCGAATCGAATCGTCTGGGTGCCGGGTGTTTTTGGAGCGTCGGCAGAGGCTTCGATTCGTGCTACGCTCCGCGCCGTGCTTGGCCAAGGACGATTCGCTCATGCATCCCTCCCCCCCCCCCCCCCCCCCCCAACAGCAACGTAGGGGATTGCTAATGGCAGCGCGAGTTCTTGCCGCTCCGCGTCGGCGACTGATTCATGCGCTCCTGCTGACGTTGCTGGCGGCCGCGTCGTCCGTCGCCAATGCGGCGGCGCCGGTCTTGAACCAGGACGATCTAGGCCAGTGGTGGGAGCGGGATGGCTCGGTCGAGATGGCTTGGGAGTTGTCCGCAAGCACCACGGTCACCAAGCACCAGTACCGCTACACGATTTGGAACCGGGCCGAGATCCCCACCTCCTGGACGCAGGATTGGACGGACATCCCCTTGACGGACACCAGATGTACAGTCGTCACCAATCCTGGACTTCCAAGCGCGACCACCACTCCCACCGCGACGGGCGCCGCCTGCGCCACCACCGGAAGCGACGCGGCAAAGGGTTACGAGTATTGGACAACCGTGAGGGGCTTGGCCAACGGCGTTCGCTATCGTTTCGAGCTGCGCGCCGTCAACAGCGACGGCAACAGCGATGCGATATACGTGGACATCGCCCTGCCCGCCGATCCGGATGGCATCGTGACGATTCCGGACGCGGAGTTCGATGGCCGCGTCCGAGCGCGGATTCAAGGCGGCAGGGGGCCGGGGCTTGGCGCGGGCGAGCCAATCACGCAGCTCCACATGTCCCGCATTCAGTGGCTCCACGAACGCAGCGGCGCCCGGAACGTCGACAACCGGATTCGCAGCCTCGACGGCATCGAGTACGCCGTCAATATCGAGCGGCTGTTCATCGATTTTCACCAAGTCTTGGACGTCCAACGCTTGCAGGAGCTATATCAACTGAAGGTTTTCAGCTTCGCCGGCAGCCTGCTGTCCGATGTCAGCCCGCTGCAGAATCTGACCAACCTTGAGGAGCTCTTGCTGAACCGTGGCCTCACCTACCCCCCGGAGGGCGTCTGCACGGGAACGGCAGCGGGCCCCGAGCATGGTCGAGCCGTGTGGCCGCCGTCGGCAAACTGCCCGGCGGACCAAGTCGACGACGTGGTGGTGAAGGATCTGAGCTCGCTGCGCCGCCTGACCAAGCTGCGGCGGCTGTGGCTGTGCGACCAGCGGGTGAATCCGCAGCACCTGACCACTTTCGTGAACCTGGAGGCGATGAGCTACTGCCGGAACGACCTGCGCGACATCTCGGGGCTGCGCGGCCTGACCAAGATGGAGGATCTGTACCTGTTCGAGAACCGCATCGAGGACGTCTCCCCGCTCGCCGGAATGACGGAACTCGATTTCCTCCAGCTGCACGACAACGCCGTCCGCGACGTGTCGGCCTTGAGCGGCCTGACCAAGCTGGCCCACGTCTACCTCTCCGACAATCCGCTCGACGCCGGCACCTGCAGCACCGGCGGCCACGCCACCCGCGCCGCCTGCACCGACGCCTCGGGCACTTGGACGACCAGCGTGGTCAGCACGCTCACGCCGCTGGTGACGGGTTCCTGCAGCGTCGCCGGCCAGACCACCGAGGCTGGCTGCCTCGGCATGTCGGGCACTTGGACGGCCGGCGCATTGAAGCTCATCGACCTGCGCGGCGAGACGCAGCTGGCCGATGCCGACGTCACGGCGCTGAGCACGTTGGCCGGCGTCACCGTGCTGCACGACGCGGACATCCGCCCGGCGGCGCCCCAGGGACTGACCGCCACGACCACGGCGAGGACGGCGACGCTGACGTGGACGGATCCGTCCAACGCCGCCATCGCCTCCTACCAGTACCGCCACCGCCAAGGCGCCGGCGCATGGTCGGACTGGAAGATGACGACGGAACACGAGAGCAGCTTCCACACCTGGAACCGTGGCCCGGCGGACTTGACGACGCTGACCTTATCGGACCTGCCCGGCGGCGCCACCGAGGTGGAACTGCGGGCGATGGTCGCCAGCGACTACAACAACGCTCGAACCCGCAACTCGGACGGCACGACGTTCACCGGCGTCAAGACCCACCAGACGGCGGTGACCGCCGCCGCCGTCGGCGCCGGCCGCTGGGAAGTTGGCCGCGTGCTCACGCCCGGCGCGGCCACCAGCACCATGGTCAACTTCCCGGTGACGGCGAGCATCGCCAGCACGTCGCCGACGGCGCTGACCGAGACGAACCTGGACGGCGCGACGGTCGTCGTCGATCTCTCCGGCACGACGTTCGGCGCCAGCCTGGCGGCATCGAGCTTCCAGGCGACGACGACGATCGCTGGCGTGACCATCGCCTCGGCGTCGAGGACGAGCGACACCCGGGCGACGCTGACGCTGGGCTTCGACGACACCAATTTCGACCTGCAGTCGACGCTGGCGGTGCGCGTGCTGGCGGCGGCGCTCGGCTCGGCGAGCGACCTGGAAACGCAGACGGTGCCGGTGGCGCCGACTCTCGGCGTCGTGCTGGGCGGCCCCACCGGCATCGGCACCGGCATGTTGGACGTAGACGAGGATCCTGCCGGTGCGAACAACAACCTCGAAGCCTACAACGTGACGCTGGCTGGCCAGCCGACCGGCGCCGTGACGGTGACGCCGACCAGCAGCAACGCCGACGTGGAGCTGTATGCGTTCACGCCGCCGCTGTCCTTCGACGGCACGAACTGGAACGTCGGGCAGACGGTGGGAATAAGAGCCCTCCAGGACCTCGACGCGATTGACGACATCGCGGTCATCTCCCACGCGGTGACCGGCATTCCCGGGCTGACGACCGGCCCGCGGCTGACGGTGACGGTGGACGACGACGAGACCCAGGGCCTGACGCTGGCGGCGACGACGCTCACCGGCAGCGGCGTCACCGAGGGCGGCAGCGCGGTGACCTACACGGCGCGCTTGGCCAGCCAGCCGACCGGCCCGGTGTGGGTGCAGATCACCGGCGAGGGCGACGCGGTGTCGGTGGACACGGACGCCGCCGCCGGCGAGCAGTACACGCTGCTGTTCAACGCGACCAACTACAGCACGCCGCAGACGGTGACGGTGACGCCGCTCGAGGACGACGACGGCGAGAGCGAGTCCGTGACGCTGAACCACGGCATCTTCGGCGCCGACTACCAGGATCTGGACGACGTCGCCTTGGCGTTCACCGTGACCGACAACGACCCGAAAGGCGCGACGCTGTCCCCGAACACGCTGAGCGTGCTGGAGAACGGCACCGCGACCTACACGCTTGTTCTCGACACGCAGCCGGTCGGCGGCCCCGTGAGCGTGGCGGTAGCGAGCTCGGCCACGGCCGTGGCCACGGCGGTGCCGTCCACGCTGACGTTCACGGCGCAGAACTGGAACGTGCCGCAGACGGTGACCGTGACCGGCGTGGACGACGCCAACACGCTGTCTGGCTCAGCGACCGTGACCCACACGCCCACCGGCGCGGACTACGGCAGCGAGACCCTCTCCAGCCAGGTGGTGAACGTCGGCGACGACGATCAGCCGGCCCTGAGGGTGTCGCCGACGTCGCTCACGGTGGCCGAAGGGGCGACGGCAACCTACACGGTGCGTCTGAGCACCGCGCCGACCGGGACGGTGACGGTGACGGTCGGCGGCGCGACGGCGAAGGTGACGGCGGACACGGACACCGGCACGACCGGCGACCAGACCACGCTCTCCTTCGACGCGACGGACTGGAACACGGCGCAGACGGTGACCGTGACGGCCGTCGCGGACGACGACGGCGCGGACGAGACGGCGACGCTGACCACCACGGCGTCGGGCGCAGGCGCCTACAACAGCCTCAGCGGCATTCAGCAACCCAGAGTGGCCGTGCAGGTGCGCGACGACGAAACCGCCGGCGTCGTGGTCTCCCCGACGTCGCTGACCATCGACGAAGGCGGTACGGGCACCTACACCGTGCGGCTCTCCGCGCCGCCGGCGACCGGCAGCGCCACCGTGACCATCGCGGCGACCGGCGCGGTCGGAGCGACGGTGGACACGAGCACGCTGACCTTCAGCGGCATCACCTGGAACACCGCGCAGACCGTCACCGTGACGGCGGTGGCGGACCACACCCGGGCGTTGGACGGCAGGGCGACCTTGACCCACACCGTGGCGAACTACGGCGCGGTGGCCGCCGGCCCGGACCTGCAGGTGCAGGTGCGCAACACCACGATGGACTACGACGCGGACGCCGACGGCCTGATCGAGATCGCCAACCTCGCCCAGCTGAACGCCGTGCGCTGGGACCTCGACGGCGACGGCATGGCGACGAGCACGGCCACGATGACGTACGCGTCGGCCTTCCCGAACCCACGCGGCGGCACGGCGTGCCCCACGACGATCACCAGCGTGGCCTGCACCGGCTACGAGCTCGCGGCTGGCCTCGACTTCGACACCAACGGCAACGGCCGCACCTGGACGGAGACTGGCGGCACGCTCGCGGGCGACGGCGACGAGTACGACAACGGCGGCATGGGCTGGGAACCCATCGGCACCGACGCGGAGCGCTTCTCGGCGGTCTTCCGCGGCAACGGCCGCACCATCGACAACCTGTTCGTCAACCGCGACGGTCCGGTCGGCCTGTTCGGCGCGACGGACGCGACGGCGCGGATCGAGTCTGTCGGCGTGCGCAAAGCGCGGGTCGTCGGATCGAGGGTCGTGGGCATTCTCGCCGGCGAAGCCAGAGGCGATGTCGTGGCCTGCTACGTCTCGGGAGCAGTGGGGTCGCCGACGGCCTCGGTCGTCGGCGGGCTGGTCGGGCGGCTGCGCGGCGACGTCGCCGCCTCGTACTCGTCCGCAACGGTGGAGGGAAGCGAACAGGTCGGCGGTCTGATAGGCACGGCCATCGGCGGTTCCGGGCAAACGCGGACGGTGTCCGGCAGCTACGCGGTCGGGCGGACGAGCGCGGCCGCCGAGGATGCCCCCTGGGTCGGCGGCTTGATCGGCCGGGCGTCCCCCGCCCTGCCCGAATCCGCCGTGACGGCGCCGAACAGCTACTACGACAGCGTCGCCACGGGACAGGCGCAAAGCGCCCGCGGCGAGGCGAAGGATACGGCGGCGCTGCAGTCGCCCACGCGCTACACGGGCATCTACGCGTCCTGGAACATGGATCTGGACGGCGACTTCGACATGGACGACCCGTGGGACTTCGGCACGTCGAGCCAGTATCCGGCGCTGAAGTTCGGCGGCTTCGATCCGGCGACGCAGCCGCTGCGCGCCCCCTCCGTTCCGGACCCGACGGATCCAACGGACCCGACGGTTCCGGCGGTTCCTCTCGATCCGCTCGGCAACCGGGCGCCGGTCGTTCTTCAGGCGTTCGCGGACGCGACGCTGGAAGGGAACGAGACGCTGTTGCTGGACCTAGGCGGCGCGTTCCGGGATCCGGATGCGGACCAGCTGACCTACGCCGCGCGGAGCTCCGATCCGAGCGTGGCTTCCACGGCGGTGCGCGACGGTGCGCTGTTCGTCGTGGCGCGCTCCTTCGGTTTCGCCAGGGTGACCGTGACGGCGACGGACTCCGGGGGCTTAAGCGCCACGCAGTCCTTCGACGTGCGAGTGGGCATCGTGGTCTCGTTCGCCGGAGACGCCTCGGCCGCGGAAGGCGGCACCGTCCGCTTGGAGCTGGTGGCCAGCCCCGCGGCGCAGCGGCGCTTGGAAGTGGCCTATGCGGTGGCGCCGGGAAGCCATCCGTCGAGCGCCGCGGACCAGTCGGACCACGACGGCGGCGACGGCGGCACGGTGGTGTTCGCGGCCGGTGCCGAGCGCGCCGAGATCGAGATCGGCGTGCTGGACGACGACGCGGTGGAGCCGCTGCGGGAGCACTTCGTGCTGACCCTGGCGCCGCCGGCCGCGGACGCCGGCTACGGCCTGGGCGAGCGGCCGAGCGCCGTGGTGACCATCGAGGAAGGGGTGTGCGACCGCAGCGAAGCGATCCGCGATGCGCTGCGCGGGTCAACGGCTTGCGAGGCGGTGGCGGACCTCTCGTCGCGGACGTCGCTGCGCTTGGCGGAGCTGGGGCTGGTGCGCCTGCGCGTCGAGGACCTGCTGGGCCTGGCGCAGCTTCGGCTGCTGGACGTGTCGCGCAACGGTCTGTCGGAGTGGCCGGCGGGGCTGCTGGCGGCGCTGCCGAATCTGCACACGCTGCGGCTGGGCGGCAACCGCCTCGGAGCGCTGCCGGAGTCGCTGGGCGCGCACGCCGGGCTGACGGAGCTGGACCTGTCCGGCAACGCCCTTTCGGCGCTGCCGGGCGGTGCGTTCCAGGGTCTCGGCGCGCTGCGTCGGCTGCTGCTGGACGGCAACCTGCTGGAGGAACTGCCGGCCGGGCTGTTCGAGGGCGTCGGGCAGCTGGAGGAGCTGCAGCTGCAGGACAACCCGGGCGCGCCGTTCGCGCTGGCCATGGAACTCGTTCGGACGGACGCGCAGCCCTGGGCGCCCGGTCCGGCGTCGGTGTCGGCGCGGGTGGCGGAGGGAGCGCCGTTCGCGTTGCAGGCGGCTCTCGAGGCGTCGCCCGACGTGCTGCCGGACGGCGCCGCGCTGTCGGTGCCGGCGGGCGCCGCGCAGGGGCCGCCGGCGACGGTGGCGGAGGCCGGGGCGATGCCGGTGACGGTTCGGCTGGCGGCGGCGCCGACGGCGCCGGAGGCCGAGTGCGGCGAGTTCGAGCAGCGCCCCTGCTTCCAGGGGGTCGCCGCCGAGGCGGGAGCGCCGCTGGTGCTCTTCAAGCGGCCGCCGATGGCGGCGCCGTTCGACGATCAGGAGCTGGAGGCGGAAGGGGACGCGCTGCGCCTGGACTTGGCGGAGCGCTTCGAGGCGGCGGACGAGGCCTTGACGTTCAAGGCGGAGTCGTCGGACGAGTCGGTGGTGCGGGTGCGCCTGCGCGACGGCATGCTGTACGTCGAGGCGCTGGACGAGGGCATGGCGACGGTGACGGTGGTGGCGACGGACGAGGACGGGCTGACGGGAAGGCTGCGCTTCGCGGTGCGCGCCACGGAGCAGCTGCGAAGCGGCGTCTGGCGCGGCTGGCGCCTGATACTGCTGCAGCAGTCCCGCGCCGGGGATCCGTAGGCGGCGGGGCGTCGACATGGGCGAGCCCGTTGCCTACATGGAGCGAACCCGGCGCTACTACGCCGCCCAGGGTTTCGACGAAGCCTATGCGTGGGCGCACTTCGACGACGCGCCGTTCGCGCCGCTGGCCAAGCCGCTTGCCGACTGCACGCTGGCGCTGGTGACCACCGCGGCGCGCTACGACCGGGAGGAGTCCGATCCGCGCTACGTCGACTCGGGTGCGCTGACGCCGCCGCCGAAGCGGCTGTATGCGGACGATCTGTCCTGGGACAAGAACGCCACGCACCTCGACGATCGGGGTTCCTATCTGCCCATTGAAGCGCTGCGCGAACTGGTGGCGGAAGGGCGGTTGGGCGCCCTGGCGCCGCGCTTCCACTGCGCACCCACCGAGTACAGCCAGCGTCGAACGCGGCAGGCGGACGCGCCGGAAGTGCTCAAGCGCTGTCGCGAGGACGGCGCAGACATCGCGCTGCTGGTACCGTTGTGACCGGTATGCCACCAGACCGTGAGTCTGATCGCCCGCCACCTCGAAGCCAACGGCATGCCCACCGTCGTTCTCGGTTCCGCCTTGGACATCGTTGAACACTGCGCCGTGCCGCGCTTCGCCTTCGTCGACTTTCCCCTCGGCAATCCCTGCGGCAAGCCCTACGACGCTGCCATGCAGAAGGACATCGTCGCCGCCGCCGTCGGCTTGTTCGAGAGCGCGACGGCATCGAAGACGACCCTCAAGCTGCCCCATCGCTGGAGCGAAGACGACGGCTGGCGCGAGGGCTACATGCGCATCGACGAAGCCGATGTCGAGAGACTGCGCCGGCTGGGCGAAGAACGCCGAGCGCACCGCCAGGCGCTGCGCGACGCGGGGCGCGTTCGCCAGGAGTAGCGGTCGTCGCCACGATCGCCACGACGTTCCGCTTGCGGGCAGCCGGGCGCTTCGCCTAAGGTAGCTGCCGCAGCCGCTGTTTCAGTCAAGGGGGAAGAGATGAAATTCGGCGTACAGGTGAACTGCTACCGCACCACTTGGGACGACATCAAGGCGTCCATCGAAGCGATGGAGGGAACGCGCTGGAACAGCCTCTGGTTCGCCGACCACTTCCTGCCGCCGGGACGCCGGGAAGACGAGCACCTGACGGCCTTCGAGGGCTATACGCTGATCGCCGTTGCCGCCGGCATGACGCGCAAACTGCGCCTCGGCCATCTGGTGCTCGGCAACACCTACCGCAACCCCGGCTTGCTGGCCAAGATGGCCACGACCCTCGATCAAGCCTCGGAAGGCCGCTTCGAGCTGGCCCTTGGCGCCGCCTGGTTCAAGCGCGAGCACGAGGCCTACGGCTGGACGTTCCCGTCCATGAAGGAACGCCAGGACCGCTTCGAGGAAGCCTGCGAACTGCTGCGCCTCATGTTCGCCAGCGATGGCCCGGTGGACTACCAAGGCCGCTACTACCAGCTAGACCAGGCGCCGCTGTCGCCCGGCTGCTATCAGAAGCCGCACATTCCGATCATGGTCGGCGGCACCGGCGAACGCCGCACCCTGCGCACCCTCGCCCGCTACGGCGACATCTTCAACATGGACGGCTGGGCCGGCCAGGGCATGTCGCTGGAGGTGTACCGCCACAAGATCGGCGTGCTGGAGAAGCACTGCGCGGACGCCAGCCGCGATCCTGCCGAAATCAAGCGCACGCTGCTGATGCCGTTGCAGATCACCGAGGACCCGGCGCGCATCGAGCGCTTCCAGAAAGCGCTTGGCCCCGGCTCGATGGCCGGACCGAAGAACGAGATCATCGACCGCATCGGCGAGTTCGAGAAAGCGGGCGTGGCCGAGATCATGTTCGGTGCCGTGCCAACCGGCAACGCCGAGCGGTTTCACCAGGTCGAGGAGGAAATCGTCGCGGCGTTCGACTGAGGTCGAGCGCTCGCGGCAGAAGCAACAAACGGGAGATTGGGAGCAAACATGGCATACGACATCGTCATTCGCGGCGGCGAGCTGGTGGACGGCACCGGCAGCGCACCCATCCAAGGGGACCTTGCCATCGACGGCGACACCATCGCCGCGGTCGGCAAGGTCGAAGGCGGCGGCAAGCGGGAGATCGACGCCAAGGGTTTGGCGGTAACGCCGGGCTTCGTCGACCTGCACACCCACCTGGACGCGCAGATCGGCTGGGACCCGGAGATGACGCCGGTGAGCTGGCACGGCGTGACCACCGCGCTGCTCGGCAACTGCGGCGTCACCTTCGCGCCCTGCAAGCCCAAGGATGTCGAGCTGCTCGCCGCCATGATGGAGACCGTCGAGGACATCCCGAAGAACGCCATCCTCACCGGCCTGCCTTGGGACTGGGAACACTACGGCGGCTATCTGGACGCCATCGAACGCTTGAACCCGGCGCTGAACGTGGCCGGCATGGTCGGCCACTGCGCCGTGCGCTTCTACGTGATGGGCGAACGCGCCGTCGAAGAACAGGCGACCGCGGAGGAACGCGCCGAGATGGCGGACGTCGTCGCCAAGTCCATCGACGGCGGCGCGGTGGGCTTCTCCACCAACCGCTATCCGCCGCACAAGCTGCCGGACGGCCGCTCGATTCCGGGCACCTTCGCGGACCCCGTCGAACTGGTGGACATCGCCAAAGCGGTGGGGCCGCGCAACGGCTTGATGCAGGCGGTCGGCGCCAACTTCGAGGTGCTGAAGGCGATGGCGGAAACCACTCGCGGGCGCATCCTCTTCAGCTACGGCACCGGCCCGCAGGAGGGTTCGGGCAAGGCGCAAGCCGAGCACCTGGCCAAGCTGTGCCAGCACGGCGACTTGACCGCCATCACCCAGGTGCGCGGCTCCGGCTTCATGTTCGGCTTGCAGTCGGCCCTGCCGGCGCAAGGAGAAACCTGGGACGCGCTGCGCAAGATGAAGCTGCCGGAACGCCTGGCGGCCATCCGCGACGCCGACACCCGCGCCAAGCTGGTGGCGGAAGGCAAGGCGGCCAAGGTGCGCCTGCCGCTGGCCAACGTGTTCTATCTGGGCGACGGCGAGTCGCCGAACTACACGGCGCCGGCGGACGCCAACCTGGAGGCGCAGGCGGCTGCGGCGGGGGAGCACTGGGTGGAGACCTTCCTGCGTCTGTCCGACGAGACCGACGGCAAGGGGCTGTTCAACCTGCGCATGTTCAACCAGAGCCTCAAGGAACTGGGCGACCTGTTCAAGAGCGAGCACATCTTCCCAAGCCTTGGCGACGCGGGCGCCCATGTCTCCCAGATCATGGACGCTGGCTGGCCGAGCTTCGTGCTCTCGCACTGGGTTCGAGAGGCCGGGCTGTACAGCTTGGAAGAGGGCGTCCGGCGCCTGACCTCCGGCCCGGCGCGGGTGCTTGGGCTGAACGACCGCGGCGCGCTTCGCCCTGGCCTGAAGGCGGATGTCAACGTGTTCGACCCCGCGCAGGTGCGCGAGCGCCAGCCGGAACTGGTCCACGACTTTCCCGGCGGCGCTCCCCGCTACATCCAGAAGTCGATGGGCTACAAGGCAACCATCGTCAACGGCGCGCTGACGCTGGAGAACGGCGAACACACCGGCGAACGCGCCGGCCAGGTGCTGCGACACGCGGGCTAGGGCCGCCCGGAGCGGCAGGTGCCTCGAGCGGCACCTGTCGCGCCCCGCCGCATTGGCGGTTCGGTCGCTTGGGAGGAAGTCGTCTCGCGGTTGAAGCGGCGCGGTTTACGCCACGCCAAACAACGCCGCCGCGTTGTCCCAGTAGATCTTGCGGATGCTGGCTTCGGGGAGCGGCTGCTCTTCCAGCGCCGCCATGCCCGCCGGCCAGGTGCCGTCGGGATGGGGATAGTCGGTGTTGAAGGTCACGTAGTCGTCGCCGACCAGGGCGCACACCGCTGGCAGCGTCCTTTCGTCGCCCCGGCAGGCCACCAGGAAGTTGGACTTGAAGTACTCGGTGGGACGCTTCCTCAGCAGCGGATGTTCGGCGTTGCCGGAGAACTCCCAGTGCTGTTCCATGCGTTGCAGCCAGTACGGCAGCCAGCCGGCGTCCGCTTCCACGTGGACGATGCGCAGCTTCGGATGCCGTTCGACGACGCCGAACCAGATCAGGCTCATCATCGCCACCATCGCCTCGAAGGGATGCGCGATGATGTGGCCGGAGGTATGGGTTTCCATGCGTTCGCCGAAGGAGGGCAGATAGGGCGAACCGGAGTCGTGAATGCACACCGGCAGGCCGAGCTCCTCGATGGCGTCCCACAGCGGTTCGTTGTCTTCGTGGTGCAGATTGCGCCCGCAGACGGGATTCGGGCGCACGTAGAAGCAGGCCGCGCCCTTGCCGGCGGCACGGCGCGCTTCCTCGACGGCCAGGTCCGGCGCCTGCACCGGCAGCATCGCGGCCATGCGCAGGCGTTGCGTGGAATGGCCGCAGTACTCCAGGCTCCAGTCGTTGTAGGCGCGGCAGACGGCGGCCAGCAGCTCCGGGTCCTTGAACTCCTTGCCGAGCATCTGCCCGCCGACGGTGGGGTAGAGCACCTGGGCATCGACGCCGTGCTCGTCCATGTCGGCGACGCGCGCCTCGGGCCGGAAGCCGGCGGCGCGGCTCTTCTCGTGCTTCTCCATGCCCCGGGCCGCGGCCTCGAGAAACTCCTTGGCATGCATCGGATAGTTGCCGTCCTGCTTGGTGATCGGCTCGCCCTCGGCGCACATTCCGGCGCGGCCGTTGCCCATGTCGCCGATGCGCGGCGCCCGATCGGCGAAGGCCGGGTCGATGTAGTCCGCCCAAATGCCCGGCGGCTCCATCTGGTGCGAATCCGTGTCGATGATCGAATAGCCGTTGCGCATGGTCGCTTGTCTCCAAGGCTCGCGTTGACCCGCCCAAGCTACCCCCTACGCCGTCGCGGTTCAATTCCCGTGCGGTTGCGAAGAGCGAAAAGAGCGCCCGCGAGTTTGCGCTATGCTGGCGACGGGTTGGGAACAAGGAGACGCGCCAACGATGAAATTCGGGCTGCGCTACTGCAACACCGGGCGCTACGTGGACGCCGCCAAGGCCGTGGAACTGGTGCAGGCTGCCGAAGAGGCCGGGTTCGAGTCCGCCTGGACGGTGGAGCACACCGTCGTGCCGGAAGGCCATGCTTCCGAGTATCCCTATTCCGAAGACGGCCGAATGGCCGGCGGCGCGTTCGACTTTCCGCTGCCGGACCCGCTGATCTGGATGGCCTACGTTGCCGCCTGTACCGAGCGCATCCGGCTCGGCACCGGCATTCTCATCCTGCCCCAGCACAGTCCGGTGATCACCGCCAAGCAGGTGGCGACGTTGGACTCGATGTCCGGCGGGCGCATCCTGCTGGGCATCGGCGTCGGCTGGTTGAAGGAGGAGTTCGACGCCATCGGCGCTTCGTTCGCGGACCGCGCGGTGCGCACGGACGAATACGTCGCCGTGCTGCGGACGCTTTGGCGCGAGGAACGCCCGGCCTTTCAAGGCGACTTCATCGAGTTCGACGGCGCCTACTGCCGTCCGCAGCCGGTCGACGGCGCCGTTCCCATCCACGTCGGCGGCCACTCCCGGGCCGCCGCTCGGCGCGCCGGGCGGCTGGGCGACGGCTTCTTTCCGGCGCGGAGCTTTCCGCTGGAGCTGATTCGCCTGGCGCAGGAGACGGCGGCAGCGCAGGGACGGGATCCCGACGCGCTGGAAATCACCGTCAGTTGCCCCGAGAACCTTGAAGAACTGCCAGCGCTCGCCAAACACGGCGTGGGCCGGGTGCTGGTGCCGGTGAATCCGATGCCCGGCATGGCGCAGGCGGCGCGCAACCCGGAAGAGGCGTTGCGCTGGCGTTCCATCGTCGAGCGGTTTGCGGATGTCTGAGTCTTCGCCCACCGACGAGGGGCTTCGCCGACAGCTTGAGCGTCTGGGCGGCAGGGAAGTGGGCGGCTGGAAGGTTGGCCTGACCTCTGGAACGTCCCGGGATGCCATGGGCGCGGGCTTCCGCCCCTTCGGCTACATCCTGGCGGAGCGGGTTCTTGAAAGCGATGCGGAGATCGCTCTTGGTCGCTTCGCCGATGTAGGCGTCGAGAACGAGCTTTGCTTCCACATCGGCACTACGCTCCGGGGCGACGTCACCCGCGCTGAAGCCGCCGCCGCCGTCGAGGCGGTCTCGCCGGCATTCGAGATCAACGAGAAGCGGCTGGAGAGGCAGGCCACCTTCGTCGAGCGGCTGGCCGACAACCTCAGTCAGTGGGGCATCGTCGTCGGTCCGCCGGTGCGACTGGACTGGCTGAGCTTCGACTTTTCCGCCCTTCGCGTGCATTTGCGGCGGAATGGCAGGCACGTCGAGACGGTGGTCGCCGCCCGCTACATCGACGACCACTTCGAGTCCATCGTCGCGCTGGTTCGCCAGTTGCGCCGGTTCGACCGAGTGCTGGAGGCGGGCGCCAAGGTCATCACCGGCGCCTACACCCGCCAGCGCGTGACCGAAGCGGCGCGCTGGGAGGGCGACTTCGGCAACGACATTGGCCGCGTGGCCGTCGCGTTCCGATGAAAATACTGATCATTCCGGGTCTGACTCTGCCGCAGGTGGCCGAGGGCGACGTGCAGCGCATCCGGGCAGCGGGAGACGGCGCGGACGTCGTCGTGTCGGACCCCGCCGGGGCACTCGCCGAAGTGGCGGACGCGGACGTCGTGCTCGGCTTCGTTTCCAAGCGGATGTACGCCAGGGCGAAGAAGCTGCGCTGGGTACACGCCATCGCCTCGGGTGTGGATGCGTTCCTGTACGACGAGTTCGTGTCTGGAGACGTGATGCTCACCAGCGAGAAGGGCCTCGTCGGCGAGCACCTGGCGGATCACGCCTTTGGCCTCTTGCTGATGCTCACTCGCCAGCTGGCCACCGCCTTGCGGCTGGGCCCGGATGGCTGGAATCACCGCCCGCAGATGCGCACCAAGGAGATCGAACTCAGCGGCTCGACGATGGGCGTCTTCGGCTTCGGCGGCACGGGGCGAGCGGTGGCGAAGCGCGCCGCCGCTTTCGGGATGAACGTCGTGGCGTTGGACCGGGACCCGGTACCGCCTTCCGAGGAAGTGGACCGGGTGCTGCCGCCGGCCGGCTTCAACGAACTGCTGCGCGCCTCGGACGTGTTGGCGATCAGCTGTCCGCTCACCGCCGAGACCCGCGGCAAGTTCGACGCCGCAGCGTTTCGCCAGATGAAGCCGAGCGCGATTCTGGTGAACGTCACTCGCGGCGAAGTGATGGTCGAAGACGACTTGGTGCAGGCGTTGGAGTCCGGCGCCATCGCCGGCGCCGCTTTGGACGTGGCTCCCCGGGAACCGCTGCCGCCGGACAGCCGCCTGTGGGCCTTGCCGCAGGTGGCGATGACGCCGCACACCGCCGGCGCCAGCCAGTTCCGCGCCCAACGCAACCTGGATCGCTTCGTACGCAATCTCGCCCGTCTGCGCCAAGGCGTCGAACTCGAAGGCGTCATCGACAAGAAACTCGGCTACTAATTTAGAACCGCACCCGCAGTCTTCGTCCTACGTTGCTGAGTTTCCAGAACCAGTAGACGGCGCCGGTTAGCAGAAAGAACACCGTCGCGACGTGGAAGGTCAACAGCCACCAAGCGTCGGAGCTTGGCGAAACCGTACCGCACTGGCCGGCGGTCACGGTGGTCAGGAGTATTAGCAGCAGTTGAACGAGCGGGATTGCCAGCACGATCAACAAGAAGCCAGCGAACGCCAGATCGCGCTTGTCAAGTTCGCCGGAAGCGCTCTCGATCCTGGCCGTCACGGCGCTGAACATCGCCACGATGATCCCGGTTACGATGTAGAGCGGAACCGGTGGGAAGCACTCGCTCACTCCGTCGCCGCCGCAACGTCAACCTCGAATTGATCGAGGTACTTGCCGAATACGCTCTTTCTCGTTCGCGGTTTGGCATCCGAGCAGTCCAACAGCTTGAACTTCCGCTCCGGCTGCCGGTGTCCGTGCGACGAGAGGTGGCCAACGACTCCGCCATCGGCAATCTTGTAGTGGACGTCACGGGGCGGCCTAGCGCCATTGCGATACCAGACCTTGAAGCGGCCCGGATACTCCGACCTCATCTGCCGCACCAGGTAGAGGTCTTCCCGGTCGTTGAACAGGCATCGGATGTGCAGCGCCCGGTTGCCGGCCAGTTGATGCCGAACGGCTTCCACGACGCCGACGTCGTCGTACACCGTCCCTTCCATCTTGTTCCCGTCGTCGTGAATGACCAACGTATGCCGTGCGGCTTTCAGAACGTCGATGAACATCGTCGTGGCGGACTCGTCGTCATTCACGCCGTCTTGGACTCGGACGTTCGCGCTGTCCCAATACCACCACCACAGGAAGATGGCCGGCACGACGGCGCCCGCTACGACAAAGACTACGATCATGTCCGCCACGATTGCCCCTAGGGTCGTCCATGCCAGTCAGATCGACGCAGCCCGCGGCAGAACCCAGCCAATCAGCTTCTTTGCGCCTTCGTCGGCCTGAATGCGAATAGGCACAGTGTAGGAAACTCTTGCCGGGGTGTACAAGATGCCGCCTCGCCTCGCTACGCTAGAACACCAGGCGGAATCCCACGCCGTGGATGGTCTGGATCGGGTCCGTGCCGGCGTTGCGCAGTTTCGCCCGCAGTCGGCGCATGTGGCTGTCGATGGTTCGGTCGCTGACGATGCGGTGTCCGGAGTAGGCGCCGTTCATCAGCGCGTCCCGGTCCAGCACCTTGCCGCGGCGCTGCGCCAAGGTGGCGAGCAGGCCGAACTCGGTGCGGGTCAGCTCCACGGGGTTGTCGTTGATGGCGACGGTGTGGGCGTCCATGTCGATGGCCAGCGGCCCGGCGACGATTTCGCTGCAGTCGTCCCGGGCAAGGTTGTCCAGGCGACGAAACTGCGCCTTCACCCGCGCCACCAGTTCCCGGGGGCTGAACGGCTTGGAGATGTAGTCGTCGGCGCCGAGTTCCAGCCCCACCACCCGATCCACTTCGGAATCCTTGGAGGAGAGGAACAGGATCGGCACGTTGCCGACGCCGGCGACGGGTTCGTTGCGCACGGTGCGGCACACTTCCAGACCGTCGAGTTCGGGCATCAGGATGTCGAGGATGACGAGATCCGGCTTGTCGCGCTGGATGCGCGTCAGCGCGGCTTCGCCGTCGGCCGCCTCGGCAACCTCGAAGCCCGCGCGGCGCAGCGCGAAACAGATCACGTCGCGGATGTGCGAGTCGTCGTCCACCACCAGCACGTTGCGCATGGCGGCAGTCTACCTTGCGTGGCGGCCGGCTGCCTCGGCGAGAGGCACTCCGCCGGGCTTTCTTGCGCGTTTGCGCGAATCTTGCGCGAAGTCTGCGAATGTCGTCTCATTCGCCCGTCGGGAACGTGCGGGCAGCGAGGTCGTTTATGGAATGCGTATCAGCAGCGGCGCGGGAGTCCTTCGAGCGCGACGGCTTCGCCGTTCTGGAATCGGTGATCGATGCCGAGACGCTGGCCATGCTGCGCGAAGAGTGCGCGGTCTTCGTCGAGCGCACGGACCGCTGGCTGCAGCGCAGGGGCACCGACGTGTTCGGCATCACGCATCGGGGCAAGCGCTACTTCATCGCCAATCGCTATCGGGACAGCGAGCGCATGCGCGGCTTCCTCTTCGGCGAACTGATGCAGTCGGTAGCGACGGCGTTCCTGGGCCCCACCGTCTATCTGTTCAACGAGCAGTGGGTGGTGAAGGGGGCGGATCAGGGCATGAAGTTCGCTTGGCATCAGGACTCCGGCTACGTCCAGTCCCGCGATCCGGGCAACGTTCACAAGCCCTACCTCACCTGCTGGTGCGCCCTCGACGACATGTCGCGGGAGAACGGCGCGATCGCCGTGCTTCCCCACCGGCGCGCCGGTTCGCGCAACACCGTCTTTCCGCATCGGCGGGAACCCGGCAGCAACGACCTCGTCGGCTACGAAGGGGACGACCCGGGCGAACTGTGCGAGATGCCGGCGGGCAGCATCGCCGTGTTCACCAGCACCAGTCTGCATCGCAGCGGCGCCAACGCCACGGGACGCCCGCGCCGGGCCTATCTGGCGCAGTACACCTCGGCGCCCATCTATTCCACGAGCGGCGAGTTGTGGGCCCAGGCCGTGCCGTTCGTGGCCGATGGGCGGAACGTCTACGACCGTGACGCCGACACGGGCCAGCCCGCCGAACGCATGCGGCGAGCGGCTTCCAAACGGGCTGACGAGGGCGGACGCCGCACGCCTGAAGCGTGACGACGGGTGTTTTGGCGGGAGCGCGTCAGCCGAAGCGGGCGAAGTCCTGCCAGTAGTCGGCGTAGGTTTTCGCCACGCATTCCGCGCCGAGGATGTCGCAGCCGCCGATCCTGCTGGCGAACACCGACAACGCCATCGCCATGCGGTGGTCTTCGTAGGTGTCGAAGGCCGCGGCGCGAAGCGGCGCCTTAGCGGGGTGGATGGTCATGGCGTCGGCGTGTTCCTCGACCTCCACGCCGGCCTTGCGCAGTTCCGTGCTGGCGGCTTCGATGCGGTCGCACTCCTTGACGCGCAACGTGGCCAGGCCGTCGATGCGGGTCGGCGCTGGCAGAAACGGCGCCAGCGCCATCAAGGTCGGCGCGGCGTCGGGCATGTCGCGCATGTCCGCGTGGTGCAGGGGCGACATCGCCCGGGGGCCTTGAACCGTCGTCGCGCCGCGGCCGCGGGTGACCTGGGCGCCGAGGCGCTCGCACAGTTCCAGGAAGCCGTAGTCGCCTTGGGTGGTGTCGACGCCGAGGTTGCCGAAGGTCACCTGGCCGCCGTGCAAGGTGGCCAGGGCGGCGTGGTAGGTGGCGGCGGAAGCGTCGCCTTCGATGGCCACGTCGCCACCGCGATAGTCGCCCGGCGGAACGACCACCGCAGCGTGGTTCGACGTGTCGACGCGGACGCCGCGCACTTCCATCTGCGCCTGGGTGACGCCGACGTAGGAAGCGCTGGTTCTTTCGCCTTCGAGGTGGATGACGAGGCCCTGGGGCAGCGCCGGCGCGACCAGCAGCAGGGCGGTCAGGTACTGGCTGGTGACGCTGGTGTTCAAGACCGTCTCGGCTTGCGGCGAAGCCGGGCCGGTGACGGCGATGGGCAGGTAGCCGCCGCCTGAACTCCGCACGTCGCAGCCGATGCGTTGCAGCGCCGCCAGCAGATCCGCGTTCGGCCGGCGCTGCAACTGGGAATGTCCCGTGAACCAGGTTCGCGCCTTGCGCAAGGCCGCGTGGGCGAGCAGCAGGCGCAAGGAAACGCCGCTCATGCCAAGGTCCAGTTCCACGTCCAGGACGACGGGTGCTGCGGGCGGCGTCAGCAGCGCCTGCTTGGGGCGGCGTTCGACCTGGGTGCCGAGGCGCGCCACCGCGTCGAACATCGCGTCCACGTCGTCGCAGCGGGGCACGCCGCTCAACCGCGTCGGTTCTTTCGCCAGAGTGGAGATCAGAATGTGCCGGAGCGCTAGGGACTTGCTGCCCGGCAGTTCGAGCTCCACCTGGAACGGACGCCGTAGCCGGTCGATGCGGCGGACGTTCTCGCGCTCAGCCATTCGACTGCTCGTCGCGCTGCTCGGAGGTTGGCGTATCTTGACGCTTGCGAAACTTGTGCCGCAGCGTGTACCAGCTGGGGTAGGGGATGGCTCTGGCATCCTTCTTCGCCGTCCAGAAGCGCACGACGCGGCCATCCGACAGCCGCAGCGCCTTGGCGACGTCCTTGTTGGACAGCCCCTTGCGATCCATCCACTCGCGCAGCTCTTTCGGCGTTGGCGGATACTTCCTCATCGGCCTCGCTGCCGTTTCTTGGGCAGGCCGCGCATCGTAGCAAGGAGCGGGCCAGCATTGAACTGCTACACTCGCCGCCTTCGCAATGCACTGGCAGCCAGGGGGGACTTGCCAATGGAGGAGATCGGCCACCTTCGGAAGGTGGGCATACGCGACGTGTGGCAAGACGAAGCCAAGGACTTCACGCCGTGGCTGGCGGAGAACGCGGACCTGCTCGGCGAGGCGCTGGGGATGGATCTGGTGCATCGGGAGACGGAAGCGGCGGTGGGCCGCTACAGCGCCGATCTGGTCTTCCACGAGGAATCCACGCAGAAGGCGATCGTCGTGGAGAACATGTTCGGCGCCACCGACCACGACCATCTGGGCAAGCTGATCACCTACGCTGCCGGGCTAGGCGCGACCTATGCCGTGCTGATCTCGCCGGAGTTCCGGGAAGAGCACCGCTCGGCACTCACCTGGCTGAACTCCATCTCCGCGGAGGACTTCGGTTTCTTCGGCGTCGCCTTGGAGGCGGGGCGCATCGGCGACTCGTTGCCTGCCCCACTGCTCCGTGTTGAAGTCAAGCCAGACGGTTGGCTTCGCTCGGTCCGGGCGACGCAACGTGCCAAGACCGGGCGTGAGCTTCTGTATCTAAGGTTCTGGGCTGAATTTCTGCCGGCGCTCGTTAGCGAGTACCCCGGCTGGACGCGACGAAACAGACCAACCACTGACAGTTGGATGCAACTCCCGACGGGCCGATCTGGCCTTTCCATTACTCCGTGCTTCTGCAAGCCTGAGGGCGAGTACCAGCTGCGGGTCGAGCTATACATCGACGTCGGGAACACAGAAAGGAACAAGGCGGCGTTCGAGCGCCTCCATGAGCAGAAAGCTCGGATTGAAGAGGACTTGGGCGAAGCCCTGGATTGGGACCGATTGGACGACAGAAGGGGGTCGCGGATTTCGCTCTACTACGCAGGAGGAATCGAAGTCTCCGAGGAAGAGAAGTGGCCGGCTGCGCGGGACTGGCTGGTCGATGCCGCTGGCAGGATGCACCAGGTGTTCGCGCCAGCCATACGAGATCTGCCGCGCTAAGCCACGACGCCCGCGGCCCGCTCCGTCGCTGCTGCGGTGCCGGCACACCGACACCGTGGCGGGGAAGCGAACCGGTGTCGAACTGCTACACTCGCCGTTTTCCGCAAGCACTTGCAGACAGGGGGAACGATGGCGGAAGCCGCACTGGCCGACGTAGAGGCCGATCTCAACAACCTCGTCATGAGCGAGGAGGTGGAACCGCTGTACGCCGCGGTCAAGAAGTTCATCGACGAGGAGATCGAACCGAAAACGCCGGAATACTTCGAGGCTGCCTTCGAGCATGGCGACCGCTGGAGCCTGTCGCCGCGCCAGGAGGACATCCTGGGCGGCCTGAAGGACAGCGCCAAGGCCCAGGGGCTGTGGAACTTCTTCCTGCCCGACGCCGACACCGGCGAGGGGCTGAAGAATCTGGACTACGCCTACATCGCCGCCGAGCTGGGCAAGAATCCCATTGCTTCCGAAAGCCTCAATTGCAGTGCGCCGGACAC
This sequence comes from Candidatus Azotimanducaceae bacterium, assembly GCA_965199875.1. Classification (GTDB taxonomy): domain Bacteria; phylum Pseudomonadota; class Gammaproteobacteria; order Pseudomonadales; family Azotimanducaceae; genus VXYL01. The sequence continues at coordinate 4,442,917 of OZ241346.1, forward strand.
CGGCAACATGGAGGTGCTGGAACGCTACGGCACGCCGGAACAGAAGGAGAAGTGGCTGAAGCCCCTGCTGAACGGCGAGATCCGCTCAGCCTACGCGATGACCGAGCCGAACCTGGCGTCTTCGGATGCCAAGCAGATCGCCACGCAGGCGCGGCTGGACGGCGACGAGTGGGTGCTGAACGGCGAGAAGTTCTACATCTCCGGCGCCGGCGATTCGCGCTGCAAGATCATGATCACCATGGTGCAGACGAACCCGGACGCGCCGCCGCACCGCCAGCAGTCGCAGATTCTCGTGCCGAAGGACACGCCCGGCGTCGAGATCATCGAGCCGATGACGGTCTTCGGCCACGACGACGCCCCGCACGGCCACATGCATCTGAAGTTCAACGACGCCCGGGTGCCGAAGGAGAACATCCTGCTCGGCGAGGGCCGTGGCTTCGAGATCTCCCAAGGCCGCTTGGGGCCGGGGCGCATCCATCACTGCATGAGGTCCGTTGGCCAGGCGGAACGGGCGCTGGACTTGATGGTGCGCCGGGGCATGTCCCGGGAAGCCTTCGGCCGGCCGCTGGTGCAGCTGGGCAAGAACCTGGAGCTGGTCTCCCGCGCGCGCATCGAAATCGAGGCCATGCGGCTGATGGTGCTGAAGGCCGCCAAGGCCATGGACGTGCTCGGCAACCGCGAAGCCCGCGTCTGGGTGCATATGTGCAAGGCCATGATCCCAGAGCGCGTCTGCCAGATCATCGACCAGGCCATCCAGATTCACGGCGCTTCGGGCGTTTCCCAGTGGACGCCGCTGGCCGGCATGTACACGGGCCAACGCACGCTGCGCATCGCCGACGGCCCGGACGAGGTCCATCACTTGGTGGTGGGCCGTAGCGAACTGCGCAAGTACGACGAGAACTTCGGGCGCAGCCGCCGGTAGAGACCGACCGGGCCGTCATCAGCCGGGATGGCGGCCTGGTCACAGTCGAGCGAGCAAGTCCTCCGTGCTCTCGCAGGAAAGGGCTGCTTCGACGACGTGCGCCGTGGCGTGCTTGGCCAGCAGCCCAGCGTTCAGAAAGCCCGGCGGACCTTGGATGCCGCGTCGGCGCAGAATGGCGCACACGACGTTCGCTAGGCCTTGCTGTCGCTCCGCAGCCCTTGCCTCTTGCAGCAAGCGGCAGAGAACGGGATCTTCGGTTGGCGTCGTGCCTTCCTGCCGGCCCAAGGTTCGTCCGACCCGGCCGATGGCGTCCCAAGTGCGTTCGGAGACGAGAGGCTCGTTCAACGCCGCGTGGATCTCCGCCGCCGTCCAACCGGTGAACACCTGGCTCGCCTCGGCGGCGCGGTAGCGCTTGGTTTCGGCGTCCAGCGCGTAGATCGCAACGCCGGAGCGACGGTTCTTCGGCCTGCTGCGCGATGGCGCGTCGGGTACTTCCACCCAGATCTCCGGGATGCGCCATTCCTCGTAGACGCCGAGTTTTCTGCGCCGCGTGTCGGTCGTGTAGTCCACTTCCAACGCGACGTCCGGAGCTTCGCCGCCTTGCACCAGCACTGGCGAGCGCAGCGCCCGCGCCCGGCTGGCATCCATATAGATCGCTTGGTCCGCTTCCATGACGCGGAGCGTTCCGTCGGCCCTGCCTTCGTGGAGAGACACCGTGCCGCAGCAAGCGATCTCGGCGCCGCGGAACTGCGCGATACGGTGTACCAGCGCCGCCAGCCGCATGGACGGGAACTCGTGCTCGATGCTGGCTTCGCGCACCACCCAGGCGACTTCGCTGCGCGAATCCCAGTGTTCGACGTGCCGCTCGAAACGGTCGAACTCGTCGGCGTCCATGGGCACGGGTTCGCAGCCGGGAAAACCGGCGGCTGTCGCGCTTGGCTCGCGACCGCGAACGCGGCTGCGCTGGCGCGGACGGGCAACGCGGTAGCTGGTTCTGGCTTCAGTCATGCGCCCAGCATAAGTCAGCTGCGTTCGTCATGCAAGGCTTTTTTCAATAAAATCAGTATCGTACACAACTGTACGTTTTTCTTGAACGGCTTGCAGTGGCGTTGTCATTGGCGTGGGAGATTTGCCGGTGCCGTGGCTATTTGCGCCAGCGCTTCAAGCAGCGCGTCGTTTTCCACTGCGCTGCCGACGGTGATGCGTAGGCGATCCGCCAGGCGCGGCGTGTCGAAATGGCGCACCAGGATGTCCTGCCGCCGCAGTGCTTGATGCAGACCGGCTGCGTCCTTCGGCGCTTGCGCCAGGACGAAGTTCGTTTGCGAGTCGGGCACCTTGAAGCCGAGATCGCGCAGTTCCGCGGTCAGCCGTCGCCGTTGTTCGCGCACGCGGCGCCAGCACTCGCTGGCGTATGCCGCGTCCTTGAAGGCCGCGGCGGCCAAGGACTGGGCGATGGCATCGACGTTGAAGCTGTCGCGGGTCTTGCCGAGCATGGGTTCGACGAGGCTGGCCGCGCCGAGCAGATAGCCCACGCGCAGCCCGGCCAGCGAGTAGCCCTTCGAGAACGTGCGCAGCAGCAGCAGATTGTCGTGCCGGGCGAGAAGCGGCACCAGGTCGTGGCGCAGCTGCGGGTCGACGAAGTCGACGTAGGCTTCGTCCACCAGCAGCACGCCGTCGAGTCGCCCCGCCAGCGCCGCAACCGTCGTGGCGTCCATCAGCGCGCCGCTAGGAGCGTGCGGATTGACCAGGCAGGTCAGTTTGGCGCCGGCGTCGTTCATGCGTCCGGCGAAGTTCGCCGGCGGCTGCCAGTCGGACGTCAGCGGCACCGTTTCCACAATGCACTCCTGAACGCTGGCGAGGACCGGATACAGCGAATAGCCGGGTTCCGCCATGCCGAACGTCGCGCCGGCGTCGACGAACGTGGTGACGGCAAGGCGCAAACCTTCATCGCCGCCATTGGTGACGACCACCTGCTCGGGCCGCAGGCCAGCGCGCTCGGCGATCAGCGAACGCAGCGGGTCGGCGGTGGCCGGCGGATAGCGTCGCAGAACGCTGGCGTCGAAGCGGGCAAGCGCCTTCGCCACCGCCGGCGAAGGAGGATACGGGTTCTCGTTGGTGTTGAGCTTGATGAACGTCCCGCCCTGGGGCTGTTCGCCGTAGGCGTAGCCGACCATGCGCCGGATCGCGTCGCGCTCGTAGCTCACCGGTCGGCGTCTGCCTCCGCGCCAGCGACGACGGGCTCGCTTTCGCCCGGATCCAGCAAGTGGGCGATCCACTCCGTGGACGGGTTCGCTTCCAAGGCGATCTTGACGGTCATGGTCAGGGGCACCGACAGCAGCATCCCCACCGGCCCCAGCATCCAGTTCCAGAACACCAGCGACAGGAACACCACCAGTGTCGACAGCCCCAGGCTGCGCCCCATGAACCGCGGTTCGACGACGTTGCCCATGACGATGTTGACCACCAGAAAGACGCCAAAGGTCGCCAGCAGACTGCCGAAGCCCAGCTGCAGCCCGGCCAGCAGAACCGGCGGCAGCGCCGCGATGACGCTGCCGATGGTGGGCACGTAGTTGAGCAGAAACGCGAACACGCCCCAGAGGATGGGAAAGTCCACGCCGATGGCCCACAGCGCCAGGCCGACGAAGACGCCGGTGGCCAGGCTGACGGTGGTCTTGATGGCGATGTAGCGGTTGACGTTGGCGGCAAAACGCTCGAAGTGCGGCAGGTCGCGCTCGGGATGGTTGAGGACGTTGCGCAGCTTGCGCGGAAACGTCGTCGCTTCCGCGAGGATGAAGATGACGCTGAGCAGGATCACGAAGCCGTTGGTGAGCACGTTGCCGAAGCTCATCAGCGCATTGCCGGCGAAGCCCAGCGCCTGTTGCGGATCCAGCCCCGGAAGGGCGGACAGATCCACGCCGAAGCGGGCCAGGAAGGCGCTGGCCTCCTGTTGCACGTCGCCAAGCCGCGCCTGGTAGGCGGGCAGCTTGTCCTGAAACGCCGCCACCGAGTTGGCGACCAGAGCGCCGGCCCCCAGCAGGGCGGCGAGCAGCGCCAGCATGGCCAAGGTGATGGCGATGCCCACCGGCACCTTCAGCCGCTGCTGCATCCAGAACACCGGCGTCGCGGATATCGTCGCCAGGAAGGCGGCCAGCAGAATCGGCACCACCACCTGCTCCGCCGCCTTGACGCCGGCGAAGATCACCACCAGCGCGGCGACCACCAGCAGCGGGCTTCTGGCAGCGTGCTCGCCATCGTTCATGCGCCGCATGTCGCGCTGCCTAGGCGGAGGCGAACGGCCGCCGATTGGCCAGGCTCGGCAGTTCCGCCCGCACCGCTTGCACGCGCAGCGGATCCACCTCCGCCAGCGCGAAGCCGTCGCCGCCGTCGACTTCCGCGACCACCTCGCCCCAGGGATCGACGACCAGCCCGTGGCCGTAGGATTGGCGTCCGCGATGGCCGTGGTCGCCATGCTGCGCCGGCGCGAGGACGTAGCACTGGCACTCGATGGCGCGCGCCCGCAGCAGCACGTGCCAGTGGGCTTTGCCGGTGTTCTTGAAGAACGCGCTGGGCACGGCGATGGCAACCGCGCCCATGTCCGCCAGCGCCTGGTAGAGCAAGGGAAAGCGCATGTCGTAGCAGACGGTCAGGCCCAGCGGGCCGAACGGCAGCGTTGTCGTCGTCGCCCGGTCTCCCGGCGCCGTGCCCCTCGACTCGTGCATTCGCGTGCCGTCGGCGAGGTCCGCGTCGAAGAGGTGGATCTTGCGGTAGCTGGCCGCGACTTCGCCCTCCGGCGTCAAGTGCAGGCAGGTGTTGAAGGCGCGTCCGTCGGGCGCCTGTTCGGGAAAGCCGCCAAGCACCAGATGCGCTCTGGTGCTTCGGGCCGCGTCCATGCAGGCGGCGAGAATGGGGCCGGGAGGTTCGTTGCCGGATGGAACCGGTTCCAGGTGCGTGTTGCGTTCGCGTTCCGAACCGATGAACGCGAACGCCTCGGGCACCAGCACCGCCTCGGCGCCCGCCGCGGCCGCCTGGGCGACCAGCGAGAGCGTGGTATCGACGTTCGCCCGAACGTCGGAGTTCGCGCACATCTGCACGATCCCCACGATGCACTTGCGGGTCATCTACAGCTCCGGCGGCGTGGTTCGGATTTCGTGCCCAAGAAGCTCCGCGATGGCCGGCAGGTCGAAGGCGTCGTCTTCCGAGACGAAGCTGATGGCAATGCCGGAAGCGCCGGCGCGCCCGGTTCGCCCGATGCGGTGTACGTAGTCTTCGGCGTCTTCCGGCAGGTCGTAGTTGACCACGTGGCTGATGCCCTCGACGTGGATGCCGCGGCCGGCGACGTCGGTGGCCACTACCAAGTTGATGTCGCCGTCCTTGAAGCGCTGCATCGTCGTCAGCCGCTTGCGCTGCGGTATGTCTCCGGCCAGGCCTTCGCAGTGAACGCCGTGCTGGCGCAGGTAGCTCACCAGCCGGTGCGCTTGATCGCGGCGGTTGACGAACACCAGCGTATGGTCCGGCTCGTGGTCGCGCACGAAGTCCAGCAAGGTGCGCCGCTTGCGCTCCCGGGGCAGCGCCCAGAAGCGCTGGTCCACCGTTTCGACCGCCAGCGACTCGGGGTTGATGGCGACGTGTACCGGGTCCAGCGTCCACTGTCCGGCCAGGTTCATCACGTCGTCGTTGAAGGTGGCGCTGAAGAACAGGGTCTGGCGGTGGCGCTTCTTCGGCGTCTGGTAGACGATGCGGCGCACGTCCGGAATGAAGCCCATGTCGAGCATCCGATCCGCCTCGTCGATCACCAGCACTTCCGTTTGGCGCAGGGTTGCCAGACGCTGATTGCAGAAGTCGATGAGGCGGCCGGGCGTCGCGACCAGAATGTCGATGGCGCCTTCGCGCAGCAGACGCCGCTGCCGGTCGTAGTCGATGCCGCCGACCAGGCAGACGATGCGCGCGTCGGTGTACTTGGCGAGGTCCCTGGCATCGGCCTCGATCTGCAGCGCCAGCTCCCGCGTCGGCGCCAGCACCAGCGACCTGGCGCTTCCCGGCGGCAGCGGCGCTTGCCGCGGGAACTCCAGCTGCCGGGTGAGGATGGTGATCAGGAAGGCGGCCGTCTTGCCGGTGCCGGTCTGCGCCTGGCCGGTGACGTCGTAGTCGGCAAGGCTGTAGGGCAGCACTTCGGCCTGAATGGGCGTGCAGGCGGTGAAGCCGAGGTCGTCGATGGCGGCCGTGACCGGCGCCGGCAGCGCCAGATCGCCGAACGCCACGGTGTCTTCCTCTTGGCTCATCGACGGCGGGGCTGGTTCAAGCGGCGAGTTCGACGCAAAGCGCGAGGACTTCGACGCCGGCTTCGACCTCGTCGAGCGTGGCGAAGGTAGGCGCGATGCGAATGTTGCAGTCGTTGGGGTCCTGGCCGTGGGGAAAGGTGGCGCCGGCGGGGGTGAGCGCGACGCCCAGTTCGCGAGCCAGCGCCACGGTCTTGGCGGCGCGCCCGGGAAGCGTGTCCAGGGATACGAAGTAGCCGCCGCGCGGCCGCGTCCAGGTGGCGAGGCCGGTGCCGCCCAGGCCGCTTTCCAAACCGCGCTGCACGGCATCGAACTTCGGCTTCACCAGCGCCGCGTGGCGACGCATGTGTTCTTCCAGGCGACTGCCGAGAAATCGGGCGTGGCGCAGCTGATTCACCTTGTCCGCGCCGATCATCAGAATCGACAGGCGCTTTTCCATCGCCGCCAGGAACCGTTCGGACCCGGCCAGGAAGGCGATGCCGCCGGTGGCGAAGGTGACCTTGGACGTCGACGCGAACATGGCGATGCCGTCCTCGGTTCCGGCGGCCTTGGCAAGGGGCAGGATGGGCGTCAACGGGGTCGGCGGGAACTCGAAGTCGTGCACCGCGTAGGCGTTGTCCCAAAGCACCATGAACGGGCCCTTCGCCTTGCCCGGCAGTTCGGCCAGGCGGCGGACGGTGTCCGGCGAATAGACGCAGCCGGTGGGATTGGCGTACTTCGGCACGCACCAGATGCTGCGCGCCTCGGCATCGCTGGCGACGACTTCCTCCACCTGCTCCATGTCCGGCCCGTCGTCGGTCATCGGCACCGGGATCAGCTCCATGCCGAGGGCGTCGGCCAGCGCGAAGTGGCGGTCGTAGCCGGGCACCGGACAGATCGCCTTCGCCCGGCCAGCATCGCGCCACGGCGGGCCGTTCAGGCCGGCGTTCATGGCCGCGTCGAGAACGTGGAACATCAGCGTCAGGCTGGAATTGCCGCCGGCGATCACCGCGTCCGGCTCGACGTCGAGAAACCGCGCGCCGAGGGCGCGCGCCTCCGGTATGCCGCGCAAGACGCCGTAGTTGCGCACATCGGTGCCGTCCTCGGCGCGGAAGTCGCCGTCGAGACAGCCGTCGAGGCCGTTGGCGAGGTCGAGCTGTTCGGCGGCCGGCTTGCCGCGGGTGAGGTCCAGCGAAAGGTTGGCGCCCTTGAACGTCTGGAACCGTCGCTCAAGCGCTTGGCGGTCGGTCATTGGCGGGCCTCCTCGTATCGCGAGCGACTTCGGGCGTCCCTCGGCTGGCGTTCGTGCTGGCCGGCGAAGTGCGCGTGCAAGGCGACGTTCATGCCGCCAGCCCCGTCGTCTCCGCCAGGCCGAGCATCAGATTCAGGTTCTGCACCGCGGCGCCCGCCGCGCCCTTGCCCAGATTGTCGTAGCGGCTGACCAGCAGCAGCTGCTCGTCGTTGGCGAACACCAGGATGTCCAGGTGGTTGCTGCCGTTGAGCGTCGTCGGCGACAGGAAGCCGTCGTCGAGAATCCCGGCATCCGGCGCCAGTTCGTGGACGTGGACGAACGGCTCGCCAGCGTAGCGCTGATCAAGCGCGCGCTGCACGTCCGCCGGCGTTGCGCCGCCTTCCAGCTCGCGCGCGAACAGGCCGATCTGCACCAGCATGCCGCGGTAGTAGTGGCCGACGGCAGGCATGAAGAGGGGCTCTGTGGCGGTCCTCGCGTAGGTGCGCATTTCCCGAACGTGCTTGTGGCGAAGCCCCAGCGCGTAGGGGCGGGTGCGCCAGGCGGCGGCGTTGCAGGCCTCGTACTTGGCGATCAGCGCCTTGCCGCCGCCCGAGTAGCCGGACACGGCATGGACGCGCAGCGGCGTCTCCGGGCTCAGCAGCCCGGCATCGACCAAGGGGCGGATGCAGAGCGCGAAGCCGGTTGGATAGCAGCCCGGATTGGCCACCCGACGGGCGTTTCGGATGGCCGCCCGCCGGCCCGCTTCGAGTTCCGGCAGACCGTATACCCAGCCGTTCGCCACCCGGTGGGCGCTGCTGGCGTCGAGAAGCCGGGCGTCCGGCGCCAGCCGCGCTGCTTCGACGGCGGCGGCGTCGGGCAGGCAAAGCACCGCGGCGTCGGCTTGCTGGAACAACTCGCGGCGGCGTCCGGCGTCCTTGCGGAAGCGATCTTCGATGGCGAGCACGTCGATGCGCGGATGGCGGCAAAGGCGAGACGCGAGTTCCAGGCCGGTGGTGCCGGCCTGGCCGTCGATGAACACGGAGTAGGTCACTTGCTGAAGAGCGTCCGCAGCGCGAGTAGCAAGCGATTATATAGCGAGGGCTGCGGCGGCTGGTGGAGTCTGGCGCCTGACTGACGTGCCTGCTGGGAATGGCGTCGCCGTTGGCGCCCTGCCTAGCCGTTCCTGCGCCGCACCTCGGCGTGCGGACTGCGGTTCACCTCGAAGGCGCCGGCCTTCTCCAGCAGATCGGACAGTTTGGCGCAGCCGTAGGTGCGCGGGTCGAAATCCGGGTTGGCGGTGTGCAGAAGGCTGCCGAGCAGGCCCACCGGCACCCACTCGTCCTCCACCGTGCGCATGGCCTCGAGCACCAGCGGAACGACCTTGGAAGGCGGCTGGGTCTTGCGCGCCTTGGCCGCCTTGGCCGAGTTCGAGGCGCTCTCCTTGGCAGCCGTGGCGCCTGCCTGGCCGGCCGAACTGGCGTCTTCTTGCTCCAGGTTCTCCAGAAAGATGAACCGCTTGCAGGCCTTGCGCAGCGACTCGGGGGTGCGCTCCTCGCCGATGCCGATGACTTCCAGCCCCTGTTCCCGGATGCGGCTTGCCAGGCGCGTGAAGTCGCTGTCGGAAGAGACGAGCACGAAGCCTTCCACATGGCGCGAGTGCAGGAGGTCCATCGCATCGATGGCCAGGGCGATGTCCGACGAGTTCTTGCCCTTGGTGTAGGCCGGCTGGTGATGCGGGATCAGCGCATGGTCTTGCAGCACCTTCCGCCAGGGCCGAAGCCCCTGGGAGGCGAAGTCGCCGTAGATGCGCCGCACGGTGGCATCGCCGAAGGTGGCGATTTCCTTGAAGATGGCGGTTGCCCACTGCGCCGACACGTTGTCCGCGTCCACCAGCACCGCCAAGCGCTTGTTCTCGTTCACTTGCAAGTCCGTCGCTGTATTGGTCGCGTCAGACTACCGCACTATCGCCGAGGCCGAGGAAGACCCGGCTGCGTCTACTCGGAATCCGAAACGCGCATGAAATCGATGTCCCGGTGGATGCCGGCGTCGTCGACGCGCACCAGCGTCACGCATGGGTCGCTGGCTACCACTTGCCGTGCGCCGATGTCGCCTTGCACTTCGGCCAGGGCGTCGAACAACCGGGACGGAAAGCCCACCGGGTTGCCGGGGCGGTCGGCGTGGGTTGGTCGGACGATGTTCTCGGGACGGGCGCGCAAGGTCGCAGCCAGTTCGCGCAGCGTTTCCACCTTGACGAAGGGCATGTCGGCGAGCGCCACGAACAGCGCGTCCGCATCGCGCATCGCCCGCACTCCGGCCGCCAGCGAGCGCGACTGGCCTTGCGCCGCGTCCGCGGCTTCCAGGACTCGGCAGCCCGCCGCGCCGACCATCTCGGCGATGGCGGGCTGTTGCGGACGGATCACCGCCGCGACTTCCTCGAACGCCTGCCGATAGATCGACAGCGTGCGCGCCAGCATGGGCTGGCCGTCGATGGGATGCAGGCGCTTGTCGCTGCCGAAACGCCGGGAAGCGCCGGCGGCAAGAACGATGGCGGCGATGCGCACCGCTTGCCCATGCCGTCGCCGTCAGGACGCGGTGGCGAGGGTGTCGATGGCAGCGTACGCATCAATGGTCCGTCGCTGGCGCACCGCGGTGATCTCGGCAAGGATGGCGATGGCGATTTCCGGCGGCGTCTTGCTGCCGATGGGCAGGCCGATGGGCGCGTGCAGCCGCCGCAGCTGGGCGGGCGTCAAGTCCAGGGCAAGCAGCCGTTCCCTTCGCTTCGCCGAGGTGCGTCTCGAACCCATCGCGCCAACGTAGAAGGCGTCGGTGCGCAACGCTTCCATCATGCCCATGTCGTCGATGCGCGGATCGTGGTTGAGGGCGACGATGGCCGAGTAGGCGTCGCTGGCGTGGATGCGCACGGCGTCGTCGGGCATGTCGCGCAGCTTGCGCACCCCCGGCACGTCGAAAGCGGCCAGGCGATCCTCGTGCGGGTCGCAAACCGTCACATCGTAGCCGAGCGCCAAGGCCATCTCGGCGACGTAGGCCGACACCATGTTGGTGCCGATGACGAACAGCTGGTACTGCGGGCCGTAGGTCTGCGCCAGCACCCCGGCAGCGTGGTCGTAGCGCAGCTCGGCGTGTCGGGGAACGTCGCGGATGCTGGAACCTCCGCTGTGCAGCCGCACCGTGCGCTGCACGCAGGCGCGGGCATCCAGGCGTTCCGCCATGCGCTCGAACTGGCCAACCGCGCCAAGCGCCAACGGTTCGATGACGATGTCCAAGTGCCCGCCGCAGGGCAGGCCCAGCTGCTCAGCTTCTTCTTCGGTTTCGCCGTAGCGGAAGAACTGCGGACGCTCCTGGGCGATCTCGGCGCGAGTCAGCTTGTCGAGCAGGTCGTCCTCGACGCAGCCGCCGGAGAGCGAACCGGTCAGCTGGCCGTCGAGGTTGCAGACCAGCAGCGAACCAACCGGGCGCGGCGACGAACCGTAGGTGGCCACCACCGTGGCCAGCCAGCAAGGCTGGCCGTCGCGCAGCCAGTCCCGCGCCTGGGCAATCACTTGCTGGTCCACTGCCTGCATCACGCTCCTCCCTTGGCAAGCCTCTTTGGAAGCCGTCTTTCCCGCAAGAATCTGGCGCAGAAGTTTAGCACCCCGTAAACTGTGCGCCCCAACCGAAGTTGCGGAGGCAGCGTTGGCGAAGACGCCCGAGCCCGTGCGGCTTGCCGACTACCGGCCCTATCCCTTCGACGTCGAGGAAACCCGCCTGCATTTCGATACTGGCGACGGCGCACGCGCCGCCTTGGCGGCCATCGGCGACGGCGATCGGTCCAACGACGTGCGCGAAGTGGTGGACAAGGGCCTTGCCGCGACCCCGAAGAACCCCTAGCCGTGGCGTACCGCTGGTTGCGGCCGCTGCTGTTCGCACTGCCGCCAGAGACGGCGCACGCGCTGGCTCTGGCGGCGCTGAAAGCACGCGGCGTCTGGCCGGCGCAAGCCCGGCAGCGCGGCAAGCCCGTGACCAGGAACGGCTTGCGCTTCGCCAACCGCGTCGGCGTCGCCGCAGGTCTGGACAAGAACGCCGTCGCGGCCGCCGGCCTCGCCCGCCTCGGCTTCGGCTTCGTCGAAACGGGAACGGTGACGCCGAGGCCGCAGCGCGGCAATCCCAAGCCACGCCTGTTTCGACTGCAGGAGGACGAAGCGCTGGTCAACCGCATGGGCTTCAACAGCGCCGGGGTCGACGCCGTGGCGGCGAACCTGCGGCGGCTGCGAGGGAGGCTTGGCGTGCCCCTCGGCGTCAACATCGGCATGAACCGCGACACGCCTCTCGACGAAGCCATGCGCGACTACGAAACCTGTCTGTCGGCGCTGCACGGCCTGGCCGACTACATCGCCGTCAACCTGTCGTCGCCGAACACGCCGGGGCTGCGAGCGCTGCAAGAGCCTGCTGCAGCGCGTTCGCTGGTGTCGCGTTTGGCAACGCTGCGCCGGCGCTTGGCGAACGAGAAGGACGACGTCGCGAAAGCGGTATTCGTCAAGATCTCGCCGGACTTGCCGCCCGAAGGTTTCGCCGCTACGGCGGCGGCGGTGCTGGAAGGCGGCGCCGACGGCTTGATCGCCGTCAACACGACGACGGCCCGTCCGGCAACCTTGCGTTCGCCTCGCGCCGGCGAAACCGGCGGACTGTCCGGACGGCCGCTGTTCGCCGTCGCCTTGGCCACGGTGCGGCGCTTGCGCCGGCTGATCGGCGACGAGCCCACGCTGATCGCGGCGGGCGGGATCGGCAGCGTCGAAGCCGCGAGCGCCATGTTCGACGCCGGCGCCGATCTGCTGCAGGTCTACACGGCGCTGGTGTATCGGGGCCCTGGTTTGGCGCGAATGCTGACGCAGCTGGACTACGCCGCGGGCTGCGAGCGGGCGCGCAGCGGCTAGCCGCCGTGCGGATGTCCGACCGCCAACAAAGGTGCAGCCCGAGCCAGCGCCCGGGCTGGCCGATTGGCCGGCGCGTCCACGTCGTCGGCATGAGCTGTTCCGGCAAGACGACGCTGGCGGCCCGCCTTGCCGACCTTCTCGGTGCGGACTTCGTCGACCTGGACGCCATCAACTGGCTGCCGAACTGGGTGGGCCTCAACGACACCGACCGGGAGGAACTGGAACGGCGATTCCGCGCTGCCACCCGAGGCGAACGCTGGGTGACGGCGGGTTCCTATACCGCGACGGCGCAGCGCGCCTTCTGGCCCCGCCTCGACACCATCGTCTGGCTGGACTTGCCAGCGCCGTTGCTGGTCTGGCGCTGCCTGCGCCGTTCCTGGCGACGCTGGCGAAGCGGCGAACTGCTTTGGGGCACCAACGTCGAGCGCTTCTGGCCGCAGCTTGCCGTGTGGCGGCAGCAGGACTCGCTCGTGTGGTGGATCGCCACGCAGCACCGCCGCAAGCGGCGCAACATGCTGGCGGCCACGGTCGATCCGCGCTGGTCGCACGTTCGTTTCGTGCGTCTGCTGTCGAGTGCCGACGTGGCAGCGTTCGTCGATGGGCTGCGGCAAGCAGCGTGCTTCAACGCCGCTGAGCGGTCTTCGCCGCGGCGTCAATCGATGGCGCTCAACACCTCGCCGAGCACGCCGACGATGGCTTCGATCTCCTGCTCGGAAATGACCAGCGCCGGGCCCAGCGCGATGGTGTCGGCGGTGGTGCGCAGCAGCACGCCGCGCTCGTAGGCGAGGTCGAAGGCTTCGCCGCCGCGCTTGCCCGGCGCGCCCGGCCGCGGTTCCAGTTCGACGGCGCCGGCAAGCCCGATGTTGCGGATGTCGCGCACGTTGGGCCGGTCGGCGAGGTCGTGCAGCGCCGTCTCGAAGACCGGCGCCAGCTGCCGGGCGCGGGCGAACAGGTCCTCCTGCTCGTAGACGTCCAAGGCGGCCAGCGCCGCGGCCGTTGCCAGCGGATGCCCCGAGTAGGTGTAGCCGTGGAAGAACTCGACGGCGCCGGGCGGCGCCGAATCGACGATGGCGTTGCGGATGTCGTCGCGCACCAGCACGGCGCCCATCGGCACGGTGCCGCTGGTGATGCCCTTGGCGGTGGTGACGAGGTCCGGCACGACGCCGAAGCGCTCCGATGCGAAAGCCGCGCCGACGCGCCCGAACGCGGCGATCACTTCGTCGAAGATCAGCAGGATGCCGTGCTTGGCGGTGATGTCGCGCAAGCGCTGCAGGTAGCCTTCGGGCGGTGGCAGCACGCCGGCCGAACCGGCGAAGGGCTCGACGACCACCGCGGCGATGGTGTCGGCGCCGTTGACGGCGACGATGCGTTCGAGTTCGTCGGCCAAGTGCGCGCCCCACCGCGGCTGGCCGCGGCTGAACGCCTGCTGCTCGTGATCGTAGGTTTGCGGCAGATGCGAAACGCCCGGCAGCAGCGGCCCGAACGCCTTGCGGTTGTTGCCGATGCCGCCGACGCTGGTGCCGCCAAAGCCAACGCCGTGGTAGCCGCGCTCGCGGCCGACGAAACGGATGCGGGACGCTTCGCCCCTGGCCTGGTGGTAGGCCAGCGCGATCTTCAAGGCAGTGTCGACGGATTCCGAGCCGGAGTTGGTGAAGAACACCGCGTCGATGTTCTCAGGCGCCATGTCCGCCAGCCGCTCGGCAAGCCGGAACACCGCCGGATGCCCCATCTGAAAGGCCATCGCGTAGTCCAGCCGGGAGGCTTGACGGGCGATGGCTTCGGCGATCTTCGGGTGGCAGTGTCCGGCGTTGCAGCACCACAGGCCGGCGATGGAGTCGAGCAGCTCGCGACCGTCCGCAGTGCGATAGCGGACGCCCGATGCGGACTCCACCAGCCGCGCCTTGGACTTGAAGGCGCGATTGGCGGTGAACGGCATCCAGTACGGCGCCAGGTTCAACTCGTTGTGCAGGCGCGTGCTCATGGGTCCGGCATAGGGCTTCGTCGCGCGCTCGGCCTAGATGAGGTCCGCCGGATCGAGCTTGAACTCTTCGATCACTTGATCCGCGTAGTCGATGCGCCCGGTGATGGCGTTGGCGTCGCCGTGGCACAGCCGCAGGCAGGCTTCTGCCATGTGTTCCACCGGCGTCACCCGGTCCTTGTTGCCGTCGTTGATGAGCTTGTGATGCACCACGCCCGGGGTGGCCACCAGGCCCGGCGAGATCACGTTCACCCCCACGCCGCTGCCGTGGACTTCCTGCGCCAAGCCGGTGGTGAAACGCTCCAAGGCGGCCTTGCACATGCCGTACACGGTGCCGCCGTGGCCGCCCGGCGCTTTCGCGTCGGGATGGATGGCGGCGTGCGAGGAGATGTTGAGAATCCAGCCGCCGCCGCGTTCCAGCATGGACGGCAGGCACAGCTGCGCGAGTTCGAACGGCCCCCAGACCTGCACGTCCATCATGATGCGGAAGCGCTTCTCGCTGAACTCCTTCACCGGCATGAACCACGTGACCGCGGCGTTGTTGACCAGGATGTCCACGGCGCCGTAGGCGGCTTCGGTGGCCGAGACGAGCTGGTGGCGATCCTCCTGCAGAGAGAGATCGGCCTTCACCGCGATGGCTTCGCCGCCAGCGTCCTTGATGGCTTCCACCGTTTCGTTGATGGAGCCGGGCAGAAAGTGATCGTCGGCGGTCACCGAGCGGGCGGACACCACCACCTTCGCACCTTCCATTGCGTAGCGCTTGGCAATCGCCTCGCCGATGCCGCGGCTGGCACCCGTCACCACGGCCACCTGGCCGGCCAAGACGCCGTTGCGGTTTACCTCTGCCATCGTCCCTCCTCGAGTGTTTTCAACGGCATTACCTTAGCACTCAACCATCGACATAGCACCTGCGCACCCGCGCGCCGATGCGGGTCAGCACTTCGTAGTTGACGGTTCCTGCCCACGCCGCGGCTTCCTCCAGACTGATCTCCTTGCCGAAGATTTCCACCCAGTCGCCGAGCGCCAGGGACTCCGCCACGGCGCTCGCGTCGACGTGCAGCAGATCCATGGAGATGCGGCCGATGACCGGCAGGCGCACGCCGCGATAGGCCACTTCGCCCCCTTGCAGGCGGCGCGATACGCCGTCCGCATAGCCGATGCCGAGTACGGCAACCCGGGTTGGCGCCGCGGCCACGTAGGCACCGCCGTAGCCCACCGCTTCGCCGGCGCCGACATCCCGCAGCGCCAGGACTCTGGCCAACAGCGTGGCCACCGGGCGCATGGGATTCCACGCCGTGGCGAAGGGACTGCCCCCGTAGAGCGCAATGCCAGGACGCGCCATGTCGGACGCTGCGCCGAGCAGGATGCCGCCGGAGTTGCCGAAGCTGGTTCTCACCCCTGGGAACATCGCCGCCACGCCTTCGAAGCGGTCGATCTGCATCGCGTTCATCGGATGCGAGGGATCGTCCGCGTGCGCCAGATGAGACAGCAGCACGGCTACGTTCAGCGGCTTGAACAGCTCCGCTCGGAGTTCGTCGCAGGTAAAGCCCAGGCGGTTCATGCCGGTGTCGACGTGAACGGCGACCGGCAGTCGCCGATGCGGCTGCCAGAGACGCACCTGCTCGCGGTCGTTCAGCACTGGAGTGAGCGAGTGGCTTGCCATCGCCTGAGCGCTGTCGTCGTCGATTGGGCCGGAGAACACGTAGATGCGTTCGTCGCAGGAGGCGCCGCGCAGCCGCAGCCCCTCTTCGACGGTAGCGACGAAGAAGTCCTCGCAGCCTTCCTGGCGCAGCGCCTGCAAGACTCGAACGGCGCCAAGCCCGTAGCCGTCGGCCTTGACGACCGCCGCAGCGCACGGGGCCGCATCGGCAAGCAGCCGATAGTTGGCGCGCAAAGCGCCGACATTGACGATCAAACAGGCTAGTTCCATGCCAATCCTTCCATGCGATCGGCCGACGCCGTGCGAGCGACACCAAGGAGTGGTTGCGTCAGACGTACGCTAAGCGCGATGCCGCCCTTGGACAATGCGGAACATGGCGCGTTCAGGAGCTCTCGCCAAGGACGGTCCCTAGTCGGCCACTTTACCGTTGCCAAAGAGCAAGAGTAAGGTATTCGGGAGAGCGAGAAGGGGGAAGGATGTTGATGACGTTGATCTTTCCCTAGCGTCCCCCTATGGTGTGGACAGCGAGTCGAGAGGGCGTACACGACAGTGCGGGTTCTGACAACGAGCGACTGTCCGCGCACCCGAGGGCGGTGTGTTCGGCATCTTCGCCCCGTCATCCTGCTCGCGTGCTTCGCGGCTTCCGTGGCGGCGCTAGGGGCTGCGCCGGCCACTTCCCCGCAAAATCTTCGCGCCGTCGTCGGCGACGGCCAGCTGACCTTCCACTGGGACGCTGTCGCCGACGCGACAGGCTACCGCTACCGCATGAAGGCGGACTCGGCGAAGTGGGGGGCATGGACTCCCGTCGCCGACGGCGCCACCAGCCACACCGCCGAGAACCTCGCCAACGGCACCGCGTACTGGTTCAAGGTGCGCGCTGCGAACGGCGGCAGGACCGGGCCGCCGTCCGCCGCCATCTCCGCCACGCCGACGTCCGGCGAAGAAGAAGACGAAGCGCCGGCCGCCCCGCCGGCGAACCTGCGCGCCGTCGTCGGCGACGGCCAGCTGACCTTCCACTGGGACGCCGTTGCCGACGCCACTGGCTACCGCTACCGCATCAGGGCGGACTCGGCCGAATGGAGCGCGTGGACTCCCGTCGCCGACGGCGCCACCAGCCACACCGCCGAGAACCTCGCCAACGGCACCGCGTACTGGTTCAAGGTGCGCGCTGCGAACGGCGGCAGGACCGGGCCGCCGTCCGCCGCCATCTCCGCCACGCCGACATCCGGCGAAGAAGAAGACGAAGCGCCGGCCGCTCCGCCGGCGAACCTGCGCGCCGTCGTCGGCGACGGCCAGCTGACCTTCCACTGGGACGCCGTTGCCGACGCCACTGGCTACCGCTACCGCATCAGGGCGGACTCGGCCGAGTGGAGCGCGTGGACTCCCGTCGCCGACGGCGCCACCAGCCACACCGCCGAGAACCTCGCCAACGGCACCGCGTACTGGTTCAAGGTGCGCGCTGTGCACGGCGGCAGGACCGGGCCGCCGTCCGCCGCCATCTCCGCCACGCCGACGTCCGGCGAAGAAGAAGACGAAGCGCCGGCCGCCCCGCCGGCGAACCTGCGCGCCGTCGTCGGCGACGGCCAGCTGACCTTCCACTGGGACGCCGTTGCCGACGCCACTGGCTACCGCTACCGCATCAGGGTGGACTCGGCCGAATGGAGCGCGTGGACTCCCGTCGCCGGCGGCGCCACCAGCCACACCGCCGAGAACCTCGCCAACGGCACCGCGTACTGGTTCCAGGTGCGCGCCATGCGCGGCGACGAGGCGGGCCCCGCGTCCGTGGAGATTTCGGCCACGCCGACGTCCGCGGAGGACGAGGAGGAGGCGCCGGCCGCCGCGCCGGCGAACCTGCGCGCCGTCGTCGGCGACGGCCAGCTGACCTTCCACTGGGACGCCGTTGCCGACGCCACCGGCTACCGCTACCGCATGAAGGCCGGCACCGCGGAGTGGGGGGCATGGGCGTCCGTCGCCGGCGGCGCCACCAGCCACACCGCCGAGGACCTCGCCAACGGCACCGCGTACTGGTTCCAGGTGCGCGCCATGCGCGGCGACGAGGCGGGCCCCGCGTCCGTGGAGATTTCGGCCACGCCGACATCCGCGGAGGACGAGGAGGAGGTGCCGGCCGCCGCGCCGGCGAACCTGCGCGCCGTCGTCGGCGCCGGCCAGCTGACCTTCCACTGGGACGCCGTTGCCGACGCCACCGGCTACCACTACCGCATGAAGGCGGGCCCTGCTGAGTGGGGCGCGTGGACTTCCGTCGCCGGCGGCGCCACCAGCCACACGGCGGAGAACCTGACCAGCGGCACGGCCTACTGGTTCCAGGTGCGCGCCGCGAACGGCGGCGGCACCGGGCCGGCGTCCGTGGAGATTTCCGCCACGCCGGCAGCCGAGGACCTCGTGGAAATAGGCGACGCGGCGCTTCGCCGCTGCGTGGAGCAGGCGCTGGACAAGGGCGCCGGGGAAGCGATCAGCCAAAAGGAGCTGACCACGCTGACGAGTTTGAGCTGTCGCAGCGCCGGCGTCTCCAACCTCTCCGGCATCGACGCGGCCACTTCGCTGGCGGAACTCGATCTGCGCGACAACGCGGTGGCCGACATCGCCGCCGTGGCGGCCAACACCGGCCTCGGTAGCGGCGACACGGTGGACCTGCGCGGCAATCCGCTGAACGCGGCCGCCCACGGCACGCATATCCCCGCCTTGCGGAACCGCGGCGCGTCCGTCTACTTCGACAAACCCGCCGCGTCCCCACCGGTCGACATTCCCGACGCAGCGCTTCGCCATTGCGTGGAGCAGGCGCTGGACAAGGCAGCGGGAGAGACCATCACGAATAGCGACATGGCCTCGCTCACCTACCTCGGGTGCTACGCTGGCGAGCTGTCGAATCTCGCTGGGCTGGAGTTCGGCACGTCACTGACCGATCTGCGGATCTACGCCGACGACATTTCGGATCTGTCGCCGCTTGCAGGGCTCGAGTCGTTGACAAACCTTGAGCTGGAGTTCAACTCCATCTCGGACATCTCGCCGCTCTCCGGCCTAACGTCGCTGAATTACCTTACCATTTTGCCGAGCCGAACCAAGGCGGAGCGGGAAGTCAACCCCATAGACGACATCTCCGCGCTCTCCAACCTCACGTCGCTGTATGTCCTGCTTTTGGATTGGACCCACGTTGCGGACGTCTCGCCGCTACGCGACCTAACCGCCTTGGCCAACGTGTCTTTGGTGAACAACCGCATCTGCGACATCGGCCCGCTGGCGCAGAACGTCGGCCTCGTCGCTCCGGACCTTGTCCATTTGCGCGGCAATCCGCTGGGCGCTGCCGCTCACGACACGCACATTCCCACGCTGCAGGGCCGCGGCGTGACCGTACACTTCGACCCGCCAACGGAGGCGCCGGCGGCTTGCTCGTCCGCAGCCGAGGAGCTCGTGGAAATAGGCGACGCGGCGCTTCGCCACTGCGTGGAGCGGGCGCTGGGCAAGGGCGCGGGGCAAACCATCAGCGAGACCGAAATGGCCACGCTCTCGGAGCTCTCTTGCGGCGTGCGGTACGATGACGAAATACCGGGCCGCCCTAGGCCCGACCCGGTTCACAACCCCCACGGCACCGTTTCCGACCTTGCGGGGCTGGAGTTCGCCGTCAACCTCTCGTCCTTGGATCTGCGCGGCAACGAGACCCTCTTTGACCTCTCGCCGCTGGCTGGCCTCTCCTCGTTGACGAGGCTGGACCTCTCCGACAACGACATCGACGACCTCTCGCCGTTGGCCGGTCTCGCTTCGTTGACGCACTTGCTGCTAGTCGACAACGCCGTCTCGGACCTCTCGCCGCTGGCTGGCCTCGCTTCGTTGAGGCGCCTGCTGCTGTCCAGAAATGCCGTCTCGGACCTCTCGCCACTCTCCCGCCTCACATCGTTGACGCACTTGCTGCTCGTCGACAGCGCTGTCACGGACCTCTCGCCGCTCGGAGGTCTCGCTTCGTTGGAGACTCTGCACCTCGGCAGCAACGCCATCTCGGACCTCTCGCCACTCGCGAGCCTCACATCGTTGACTGACTTGAGCCTCCATCAGAACGTGGTTGCGGACATCTCGGGGCTCGCCGGGCTCGTGTCCTTGGATACATTGAATCTGACCGGCAACCTCATCGTGGACGTGTCGGCGCTGCGCGGCTTGGAAGCGCTGACATCGCTAGACTTGAGCAGCAACCGGATCTCCGACATCTCCCCGCTGGTGGACAACGCCGGGCTTGGCGCGGGGTGGCTGCATCCGGACTACGTCGATTTGCAGAGCAATCGCATCCCGTGCGGGACCAATGCTCATGGTGTCCATGCGTTGCGAAGCAGAGGCGCATCCGTGTTTGCGGACGCGGTACGCATCGGAGCACCAGCGCAGGCGACGGCAACGACCGGCGACGGAACCGTCCAACTGAGCTGGCTAGCAGCGCCAGCCGGCTGCCACGTCGTGCGCTACGAGGTGCGCTACGGTATCGGCGAGTCGCCCGATTTCGGCCCGTGGGACGCCGTTGAGAACGGTGCCATGAACTACACCGTCGATGGCTTGATCAACGGTCGGCGCTATGCATTCGAGGTGCGCGCGATCGGCGGCGACGGCGCAGGACTGGTTCGCCGGACCGAGGTCGCCCTCGCCGAGGATCCCGTTGGGCCAGTGGCAATCGTGGATGAACGATTGAGCGCCGGCATCGCGCAGGCGTTGGGCAAGGCCACGCGACCAAGCCAGCCGGGTCGTCCGGTCGCATCCAGCCAATCGAGCGCGAGCGAAGTGGTCATCACGCAAGAAGACATGGCGACGTTGACGGACCTCGACTTGCGAGGGATGGACATCGCCGACTTGACGGGCTTGGAGTACGCGTTGAACCTGCGTCGCTTGCTGCTGTCGGGCAACCGCGTCACCAGCCTCGACGCAATCGAGGGCTTGCAGTTCCTGTCCTCGCTCGATCTCAGTGCCAATGGCTTGTCGGACATCTCCTCGCTCTCACGCCTGCACGCCCTGGAAAGACTTTGGCTGAACGACAACGAAATCGCCGACATCTGGCCCTTGGCGGCGAACATGGAGCTTGGCGCAGGCGAAGTCCGTTCTCATGGCAGCAGCGACTACGTGGATTTGCGCGGCAATCCCTTGAACAGGGACGCCACCCAAGAGCACGTGCCCTCGCTGCGGGAACGAGGCGCCGCCGTGTTGGTGGACGACCGAGCGCACCTGCTGCCCGTCTTCGCGGCGGCGGGCAACCGCTGGCGGCAGAGCTTCGCCCGCATCGTCAATCCGACGGACCGACACGGCGAGGTAGACGTGACGGCCATTGACGAGTCGGGCAACCGCCTGGGCCCGCTGACGCTGCCGGTTGGCGCTGGCGAGACCGTTCACTTCGATTCCGGCGACTTGGAGAACGGCAATGCGGATATAGGCATGCACTCCGGCGTCGGCGCCGGGGCTGGCGCTTGGCGACTGGAGCTGCGTTCCTCGTTGCCAATCGAGGTATTCGCCTACATGCGCCACGCCGACGGGCTGGTGACCAGCATGACCGCCTTGGCGCCCGACGCTTACGCGCAACACCGAATCCCGACCTTCAACCCCGGCAGCAACGGGCGGCAAACGAGCAGGTTGCGGGTGATCAATCCGACCGACAAGATGGCGCGGGTTCTGCTCGAGGGAGTGGACGACGGCGGCACGGCGGCCAGCGCGGCGGTAACGGTTCCGGCTGGCGGCGTGCGGGAATTCACGGCCGCGGCGCTGGAGCAAGGCGTCGGCCCCGGCATCGTGGACGGCGGCCTGGGCGACGGCGTGGGCAAGTGGCGGCTGACGGCGACTTCCTACGACGGCGTGCATGTTCTCAGCGTGCTCGACAACCCTGCCGGACATCGTGCGAACCTTTCAACCGAGCCCTCCGGCAGCGGCCGGGTCCATCACCTGCCGCTCTTCCCTTCTGCGGCTTCGCCGGGACGAGAGGGCTTCGTTCGCGTGGTCAACCAGTCGCCACGCGCCGGCAGCGTGCGGGTTCGGGCGTTCGACGCCGACGGGAACGCGGCACCGGCGGGTACGCTTGCGTTGCCCGCGCACGGCGCCGTCCACTTCAACTCCCGCCAACTCGAACAGGGCAACGCCAAGGGGTTGACCGGACTGGCCGTCGCGCAGGGCGATTGGCGCTTGCAGCTGCACTCGGACTTGGACCTCGGCGTGTACGGCTACGTGCGGACAACGAGCGGATTCGTGGACAGCATCCACGAGACAGCGCCGGTTACAGGGACGGGAGCGCACCGGATCGTTTTCTTCAATCCGGCGCGCAACACGCGCCAAGCGAGCTGGCTGCGTATCGTCAACATGGGCGACACGCCGGCGAACGTGCGCATCACCGGCACCGACGACGACGGCACGCCGGCGGCAGACCCGGTGCGCTTGACGATCCCCGCCAACGCCACGCGCGAGTTGACGGCGGAGGATCTCGAGACGGGCGGGGCCGACGGCGTCGCCGGAGCGCTGGCCGAAGGTTCGGGCAAGTGGCGGCTGTTGGTGGAGTCCGACGGTGTATTGGCGGTGATGAGCCTGCTGCAAGACGACGCCGGGCGCCTCACCAACCTGTCGCGGTAAGGTGAGGCGCAACCACGGCTAGATGCCGTTCGCTAGTAGCCTTGGAAGTCGGTCTCGCGGCGATCCGCGAACGCCCGCATCCCCTCGACCGAGTCCCGCGACAGCCCCACCACCGGAATGGCCGATTCGGACCACTGCATGGCGCTGTCGAAGTCCAAGTGCGCCGTGCGCAGCGCGAGCATCTTGCCGAGCTTCTGGGCGATGGGCGGTCCGGCTTCCACCTGCAAGGCGAGTTCCATGGTCCTGGCTTCCAGTTCGTCCGGTTCCACCAGGTAGTTGGTGAGGCCGGATTCGTGCGCCTCTTCGGCGCTCATGAAGCGTCCGGTCATCATCAGCTCCATGGCCTTGCGCCAGCCGAGGATTTTCGGCAGCGACCAGAATCCGCCCAGGTCCGCGAAGACGCCGCGCTTGACGTAGGCGACCTGGTAGCGCGCCGCCGTGGAACCCACCGCCAGGTCGCAGTGGCTGGCCAGGTCGAAGCCGGCGCCCACGCAAGGCCCGTTGATCATCGCGATCACCGGCACCTCCAAGCGCCGGAAGGCGATGTAGGTTTCCGTCTCGTGGCGGAAGTTCAGCCGGTAGCCTTCCGGGTCCGGGCCGTCGGTGGGCGGCGGCTCGCGGTGCGGATTGGCGGCGCCGCCCATGTCCATGCCGGCGCAGAAGCCGCGGCCAGCGCCGGTGACGACGACGCAGCGCACGCTGCGATCGAAGCGGGCGTCGACGAATATCTCGCGCAGTCGCCGCAGCAGCGGAAAGGTCAGCGCGTTCAGCTTGTTGGGCCGGTTCAGCGTCAGCCACAGGATGCCGTCCTTCTCGCCGCGGCGCTCCACCAGGACCAGTTCTTCGTCCGCCATTGCCGGACTCCTCGATTGCGGTTGATGGGCCGTAAGTCTACTCGCAGCTGGCGCGCTCGCCATCTTCGTCGCAAGCCGGGCACGGCTCGCCACGCTGAACGACGTCGCCATCCTCGCAGACCGCCCAGTTGCGCCGAGTCGTCCAGTAGGCGCAGGCGGCGTCGGCGCTGACATCGAGGCCGTGCGCCACCAGCTTGCGCACCCAGCCGTCGCCTTTGCTCAGCAGATAGAGTTCGCCATCGTGGTCGATTCCAAGCCGGGCGTCCACGCGCCGGGTGCCGCGGCGATAGGTGTTCGGAAAGCCGGCGACGTCCACGAGGTCCTGCTCCTTGCCGTCGACGACCAGGCGAAGTTCCTCGATGGTCGCCAACTCCGTCGCATCCAGGCGCTCGGCGTCGAAGGCGAAGACGCGCCCGCGGGGGAAGTCGGTGAACACGTACCTGCCGCGCAGGTAGGGTATGGCAGAGCCTCGGTAGACGTAGCCGCCGCCGACGGCGAAGCCCTCGTCGTGGTCGTACTGCGCCACCGGATAGAGGTATTCCCGCGCATCCGCGGCCGGCCGCGGATACACCGGCCCGACCCGCCTTCGGTACTCGTGACCGGTGGCGAAGGCGCCCTCGCGCAGTCGCCAGCCGTAGTTGCCGCCGGCCTCGCCCAGATTCACCTCTTCGATCTGGTCCTGGCCGATGTCGGCAATGAACATCCGCCCGTCGGCGTCCCAGGAAAACTGCTGCGGATGGCGCAACCCGTAGGCCCATATCTCCTCCACTGCGAAGGCGTGGCCGACGAACGGATTGTCGGCGGGAATGCCGTAGCCGCGACCCGTGGCGGCAGCGAGCGGATCGATGCGCGCCAAGGCGCCGAGGGGCGTTGCCAGATTCTGCCCGGCATCGACGGGATCGTGGGCGCCGCCGCCGTCGCCGAAGCCGACGTAGAGCAGGCCGAAGTCGCCGGAAGACTCCTCCGCGGTTGGATTGAAGGCGATGCTGCCGACGTTGTGGTTGGGCGCGAACTGGCCAACGCGCAGCACCTCCCGGGAGGTGCCGTGGAACACGTCGGCGCTCGGATCCGCCGCCGTCCACTCGCGGACGACGCTTTCCTGGACGTTGCCCGGGCGCTCCTCGAAGTCCGCCACGCCGCTGGCCGGCGTGGCGCTGAACGCCGTGTACAGCTTGCCGTAGCCGGGCTTTCCGGCAGCGGCGAAGTGCGGATGGAAGGCGAAGCCCATGAAGCCCGACTCGTTGGGGAATCGCGCGTTGCTGAAGCCGACATCCCGTGCGCGCAGATCCAGGTAGACGCCAGCCTCGCCGCCCTTCGGCCCGGTGAGGTAGAGAACTCCCCGCGTATCGTTGAACGCCAGCCGCTTGGAACCCGGCACCGGCAGCAGATACTGAATCCGCGCCACGGCATCGTTGGCGCCGACGCCAGGCGGCACCGGGTCCTCGGTTCGCGGCGCCTGCACGAAGGGTTCGAGAACGACCGTCAGGTCGCCCTTGACGATGGCCTCGGGAATGGGATCGGCAACGGCCTGCTGCGCCGACGCGGCCGGCCCGCCAAGCAGCGCCAACGCGATCGCCGCCGGCAGCCAGCGCACGGCGCGGCGCTGTTCAATGCACACTGCGAACCCATGCACCGCCGGAGTCCTTCGAGCCGCTTTGGGGCAGAACATATTGCCGCAAGTGGCGAGCCTTCGCAGCATCGTGCTACGGTAGTTGCTTGAATAGCTGGAGCCCCCAAGTGTCCCCGCAACGCAGCGAACGCGCCTACTGCTCGGAGCTGTGCCTGGCTTCGGGCGAGCCGATGCTCGGCACCGCCGGACAGGTGGACGTCTGGCTGCTGCTCGAATACCGCGGCGCCTGGCGGCGCAAGGCCCTTGAAGACAACGACCTCGACGCCGCCACCTGCCAGTGGCTGGAAGAAACCGTCGCGATGTACGCGGCGGATGGCCGCAAGGCCAGAGCCCAGTTCGTTCGACAGCCGGAGTCCGCCAGCGCGGGAGTCGCCCTGTTCGTCGGCAAAGACGGCCGGCTGCTTCGCCGCCACAGCGACAGCTACCGCGCCCTCGACGGGCTTGATGTTCGCTCGGCGGACTTTGACGAAGTCCAAGCGCCGCACTACTTCGTCTGCACCAACGGCCAGCGCGACCTGTGCTGCGCCCGCTACGGCCTGCCGACCTACGCCAAACTGCACGACGCGGTCGGTGGGCGCGTCTGGCAGACCACCCATGTCGGCGGGCATCGATTCGCCCCCAACGTGCTCGTGCTGCCCCAGGGCGCGCTCTACGGCCGAGTCTTCGCCGACGAAGCGGACCGATTCGCAGAGGCGGTGGAACGCGGCGAACGCCCAGTGGCCTATCTGCGCGGACGATCCGCCTATCCGCCGGAAGCGCAGGTGGCCGAGTGCCGGCTGGACGGCGCCGCCACGCTGAAGGCCGTCCGCGGCGGCGAGGTCGTCTTCGAGACGCCAACCGGCGAGCCGCGCACGATCCGCGTCGAACGCGCCGAAACGCCGCTGCAAGTCGTTGCCAGCTGCGGCAAGAGCGAAACCGAAGCCGTCTTTCCCTTCCGCTAGGCCCTTCCCTTTGCAGATGCCTGCGCAAGTCGCTAGCGCGGCAGGAAACGGCGTTCGCCGCGGCGCATGTTCCGGGTGACGAACTTGCGCAGCGCCACGGCCAGGTCGCCCGGATCGCCCGCCGGCGCGAACGCTTCGCCGATGGCGATTCGATAGCGTCCGCCGCGCTTGTTGATGACCTCGCGGAACAGCGTCATGTCCTTCAATTCCCGATTGCAGAACCACAGCAGGTAGTACAGCGCCGAGTTGTGGCCCTGGATGTGTACCGGCAGGATCGGCGCGCCGTGCTTCTTCGCCAGAGCGAACGCGGTGGCCTGCCAAGGCCGCTCCCACAAGCCAAATGGGGTGGGGCGTGCCAGACGCCCGGAAGGAAAGACGACGATCAGGCGGCCGCCGTCAAAGGCCCGGCGAATCCCTTTGAGCGTCTCCCGGGTCTTCGCCAGACTGCGCTCCTCGTCGCGCCACTCCACCGGCACGATGCAGTCGGCGAGGCCGGGGCAAACGCGAATGGCGTCCCGGTTGGCGAAGAAGGTGACGTCGTCGCGTACCCGCGTCAGCGCATCGAACACGGCGATGCCGTCGGCGATGCCAGCCGGGTGGTTGGGCGTGACCAGCGCCACGCCGCGTCTCGGCACGTTCTCCAAGCCGGCGACGGCGACGCCCATGGCCAGCGTCCGCTGCAGATAGGCGAACGACTCGGCGCCGCTCAAGGGGGCGATGTCGTCGGCCATCTGACGCGCCAGATCGTACAGCAAGAGCGGTTTCATCCAGCGCTGCACGTGCTGCCACAGGCGCGGACGACGCAGCCAGTTGGTGGCGCGTTCTTCGATCAGCGTGTCGACGATGTGCGTCATCGATGTTCGACGATGAACTCGGAAACGGCGCGGTTGAAGGCGTCCGCCGCCTGCATGTTCACCGCGTGGCCGCTGTCGACCTCGACGACGGACAGCCTCGGCATGGTCTTCTCCGCGAAGGCCCGGTGCGCCGCGAAGCGCTTCTCGAAGCGGCCGCAGACCAGGAGCGCCGGGCGCGTGTTGCGCTTGAGGTGCGAGCGCACGGACGCGGTGGGCATGGTGTGCTCGATTGCCGCCGCGATGCCCAGCGGGTCGATCCGCGCCGCGTCGGCCACCAGCGCGTCGCGCACCGGCCCGGGCAAGCGGCGGGCGCGTTTCGGATGCACCGCGATGCGTTCCACGGCTGCCAGGCCGCCCGTGCGAATGCGCTCGGCGGACTCCCGCGCCCCGGCCCGCCACGCACCCGCCAAGGCCTGGTCCGCGAATGCCGACGCCGAGTTGGTGAACACGTGGCCACGCACGCGGCCAGGATGCGCGAGCGCGTAGCGAATGCTGATCGCCGCGCCCAGCGAATAGCCGCAGACGAACCAGGTGTCCGCGCGCAGTTCTTCGCGGATGGCGTCGATGGCGGCCGCATAGCCGCCCGCCTCGTAGCGTTCGGACGCCGTGGGCGCGGGCGAACGGCCATGGCCGTACAGTTCCATCGGCACCGGGCGGCACACCTCGCTGAGCGCGGCAAGGTTCGGCTGCCACTGCGCCCGGCTGGCAAGGAAGCCGTGGATCAACAGCAGATAGGGGCCGTCGCCGTCGCACACCTCCCAGTGCGGCGCATCGGCCATCTAAAGCGCTCGTGCCACCGCGGCGCAGAACTCGGTGGTGCTGGCGCTGCCGCCCTGGTCCGGCGTCAGCGTCCGGCCGTCCGCATAGACCTGCGCCACGGCAGCTTCGAGGCGGCTCGCCTGGCCGTCGAAGCCGAGGTGCTGCAACATCATCGCCGCGGAAAGCAGGGTTGCGGTGGGATTGATGACGTTGCGCCCGGCAATGTCCGGCGCGGTGCCGTGGGCGGGCTCGAAGTAGGCGTAGTCGGCGCCGAAGCAGCCGCTGGCGGCAAGCCCGAGGCTGCCGACCAGCCCGCCGGCGGCGTCGGAGAGGATGTCGCCGTACTGGTTCGGCATCACCACCACGTCGAACCGATGCGGCTCGCGGATCATGCGGCAGGCGAAGTCGTCGACGATGAAGGACTCGAACTCGATGTTCGGATGTTCGCTGGCCACCTGCCGCGCCACCTCCAGGAACAGGCCGTCGGTTTCGCGCAGCATGTTGTGCTTGGTGGCGCAGGCGACCTTGCGTTTGCCGTTGCGCTGGGCCGCCAGCTCGAGGGCGAAGCGCACCACCCGCTCCGTGCCTTCGCGGGTGATCGCCTTGACCGCGTAGCGGCCGCGGCCGAGTTCGTGAACCGGCTTGCGCACGGTGCGCCCGGTCAGGTTCAGCGGCGCGAGGTCCTGCAAGTCGCCTTCGACGCCGACGTAGAGATCCTCCAGATTCTCGCGCACGATGACGAAGTCGATGCCCTCCGCCTCGCGCAGCGGGCTGGCGCATCCCGGCAGGTAGCGGCAGGGACGCACGTTGGCATAGGTGTCCTTGCCCCAGCGCAGGTAGTGCAAGGCAGCGCCGGACTTGCCGCTGGTGGAACCGAACAGAGTCGTGTCGGCGTCGTCGATCATCTGCCTGGCAGCGGCCGGGAACGGCGAGCCGGTGTTCGCCTCGGCGGCCTCGCCCACTTCCGGGTACGCCCAGTGCAAGCCGATGTTCAGCGAGTCGAGCAGCGCCACGACCGGGCGCACGGCTTCCGGGGCCGCATCGTCGCCTGGGATGACGGCTATGGTCTTCAGCACGGCGTTCGGCATCAGTCTATGCCGGAAATAGCTGTGCGCCGCCGTCCACGCGCAGCACCTGGCCGCTGATGTAGGACGACTCTTCGGTGACCAGAAACTCCACGCAGCGCGCCACTTCCTCCGGCCAGCCGTAGCGGGTGAGCGCGCCTTCGCGGGTCTTGCGCTCGTCCTTGGTCGGGCGGCTGGCGACGAAGCGGGCGGTGATGATCTCCCCCGGCGCGATGACGTTGGCGTACACGCCGTAGGGGCGCAGCTGCGCCGCCAGGCAGCGCGTGTACTCGTGTACCGCCGCCTTCGCCGTGCCGTAGATCACTTCCGAACGATGGCCGCCGAGGCCGGCAATGCTGCCGACGGTGACGATCCAGCCGCGGTTGCGCTGCATCATTTCCGGCACCACTTCGCGGCAGACGAGAATGCAGGTCATCAGATTGCGCTCCAGCACCGTGCGCACGTCGTCGATGGACACCTCCACGGCGTCGTTCACCACCGGCTTGCCGGCCCGCTCGCCGCCGGTGCCTTGGGCGCCGATGTCGCCGCCGGCGTTGTTGACGAGGATGTCGATGCGGCCGAAGCGCTCGCGGATCTGCGCGGTCAGCTCCTTCACCGTCCCTTCCGAGGCGAGGTCGCCATGGACGGCCAGCACCTCTGCGTCGTGCGCTTCGGCGATGGCCGTGGCCACGGCTTGCAGGGATTCCGCCTCGTCGAAGGCGCGGGTGGATACCGGCGTGGTGCCGTGAACGACCACCTTGGCCCCGAGGCCCGCCAAGTGGTCCGCGACCACGCGCCCGATGCCCCGCGACGAACCGGTTACCCAAGCGACCCGCCCGGCTAGGCGACCTTGCTCTGCCATGTCGTCCGTCCCCCGCGGCCTGTGCGAAGCGTCGAGTGTAGTCGATTTCTTCCTTCGCGCCTTGCCGAAGGCGCGCCAACGCGACACACTCCCGCTCTCCCAATTGGCTTGAGGCAGGCATGGGCTTCGATCTGGTCGTCAAGGGCGGCACCGTGGTGGACGGCTCCGGCGCCGCCCGTTTCCAGGCCGACGTTGGCGTGCGCAACGGCAAGATAGCCGCCATCGGCCGCCTGCGCGACCGTGCCCATCGCACTGTGGATGCCGAGGGGCATGTGGTGGCGCCCGGCTTCGTGGATGGCCACACGCACATGGACGCGCAGATCTTCTGGGACAAGCTGGGCTCCTGCTCCTGCTACCACGGCGTCACGAGCGTGGTGATGGGCAACTGCGGCTTCACCATCGCGCCCTGCCGCGAGCAGGACGCCGACCTGGTGTTCCGCAACCTCGAACGCGCCGAGGACATCTCGCGCGACGCCATGCTGGCCGGCATCGACTGGCGCTGGGAGAGCTTCCCGGAGTTCTTGGACGCCATCGACGCGCTGCCCAAGGGCATCAACTACGCCGGCTACATCGGCCACTCGGCGCTGCGCACCTACGTGATGGGCGAACGCGCCTTCGGCGAAGCGGCGACCGCAGACGAACTCGACGCCATGTGTCGGCTCGCCAAGGAGGCGGTGCAGGCCGGCGCCATCGGCTTCTCCACCTCGCGCACCGTGAACCATCTCACCGCCGACGACCGCCCGGTGGCCAGCCGTGCCGCCTCGTGGGACGAGGTGCGCGCCATCGTCAACGCGGTGGGCGAGACCGGCCGGGGCGTGTTCGAGATTGCCCACGAGGCCGTCGGCCGCGATCCGGCCCGGCTGCGCGCCTACCACTGCCGGCTGCGCGACCTCGCGGTGGAGTCCGGCGTACCGCAAACCTGGGGCATGTTCAGTTCCCGTTTCGCGCCGGACTCCTGGCGCGGATTCGTGGACCTGGTGGACGAAACCGCCAGCGCCGGCGGGCGCATGTTCGTGCAGGTGCATTCGCGGGCGCTGAACGTGCTGATGTCCTTCAAGACGCAAATGCCGTTCGATGCATGGGACGTCTGGCGAGACGTGCGCACTCTGCCCCTCCAAGAACAACGCGCCCGGCTGCGCGATCCGTCACTGCGCGCCAGGCTGGTGCGCGCAGCGCACGGCGAACCGCCGCAACGAAGGATCGTCGGCGTGGAAGCGCGGCCGCCGGACTACGACCACTTCTACGTGATGGATTCCATGTCCGGCGACGATCGACTGCTGCGCGACGTGGCGAAGGAGCGCAACATGGACCCCGTGGATCTGATGATCGAACTGGGCCTGCAAACCGACTTCGAGCAGTTCTTCCGGCAGCCAGCCGCGAACGAGAACCAGGACGACGTGCTGGAGATGATCCGCCATCCGCGCTCGGTGGTGACGTTCTCGGACTCCGGCGCCCACGTGAGCCAGATCATGGACAGCTCGCTGCAAACCCACCTGCTCGGCCACTGGGTGCGCGAGAAACAGGCGCTCAGCCTCGAAGACGCCGTCCGCCAGCTTACCTACAACACCGCCACGCAATGGGGCATGCACGACCGCGGCCTCGTCCGCGAGGGCATGAACGCGGATCTCGTCGTGTTCGATCCGGACACGGTGGGCCCTGAGATGCCAGAGGTGGTAAGCGACCTCCCCGCCGGCGGCACGCGCCTCAAGCAGGTGGCGAAGGGCATCAAGAACGCCATCGTGAACGGCGAAATGTTCCTGGAGAGCAACGAACACACGGGGGCGCAGGCCGGGCGGCTGTTCCGCGGCGGCGTGGGGTGAGCAAAGGCATGGCAACATTGCACGACACGGTTGTTCTGACGCCGCCGGCAACGATATTGCTCGGCGACTGCCACGCCGAGCTCCCCAAGCTCGACGCGGCCTCAATCGACGGAGCTTGAGCGAAACGGACCGCCTGCGCGACGAATCCAAGGTCGGCAGCGGCTTCGGCAAGAAGGTGGAGAACTGGCTCGGCCGCGACAAGGTGTACCCCACCAACGTGCTGCATGGCGCCACGGAGTGCGGCAACCGCAACCACAGTGCGGTATTCCCGGCCTGGCTGCCGGAGTGGTTCACAGCGCACTCGTCAACCAATTCTCTCAGCAATTCACCACACGATTCTGTGACTCGCACGGCTCTATAGACTGGCATCGTCTGGTCGCGTTCTGTTCAGCGAACAAGCAACCCTCCGACTGACGTCGCCAACGCCAGCGCGTTCGTAGTCGCCTTTGCTTGACCTCACGTCGGCAGTCGTCGGCGTTGGTCAGCCAATGGCCTTCTCGAGTTCGGCCGCGAACAGGCGCGTATCTGCAAAGTAGTTCGGATAGGCTCGGCGTAGCGCGTCCACCGAATCCACGGCGACGAGCACGGTCTCGGCGCCGGGAAAGCGTTGGATGGCGCTCTCCACCTCGTCGTAGGCGCGGATCGCCTCCGCTCGCTCGTCCTGCGCGTATTCGTTCCAGCGCAGGCGGGCCGAATCCGGGAGGATCTCCAGATAGATGTGGAAGTACCGCGCTCGCCCGTTGCGCACGTGGCCTTCGAGGATCCCCAACATCTGGCTGTAGGCATCCAAGCGCGCGAGGGCGTCGAGTTCCGTCGCGGTGTGCGTAAGTTCCCGGCGCAGAGCGCTTGCCGACGGCGGCGTTCTCGGTACCGGCCGCAGACCCTCCAGCTCGGCCAGCACGGTGCCCATCAGCGCGAAGAAGCGAAGCCACCGGTCGCTGCCTTCGCTGGACTTCAGCGCTTGGCCGGAAAAGGCGCCAACCGTCTCTACCGCCGTCGCCCATGCATGCTGCAGTCGAGAGCGCAGCTGAACTTCTATGCACAGCCCGGCATGGACACCGTGGCTGTTGTCGTCAGGACGATGCGCGTAGACGAGGTGGGTGCCGCGATACCCGCTGGCGCGCGGTTGCGTCACGTAGTCGTAGCGCCGGAGCAGATCGTTGGGCATGAAGCTGTCTTCGATGCGGTCGTTGGCCGCCAGCAAATCCGCCGCGCTCGGCAGCACGGCCCGGCAGCCTCCGATGTCCTGCATGCGCGAGAGCCGCATGTTGCGCGCCCGCCGCAGCTTGGCCTCTATGGAAGGCAGCCGTTTCAGGCGCTGCGCCACGAACGCCCGCTCCCCGGCCGGCTCGGTGAAAGGGGCAACGTGACCGCGCAACTTGGCCTCGATCGCGTTCAGCGGCACGCCATGCAGGGCTCGCCAGTCGCTCACGACGGCCAGCGCCTCGCGGCGTTCCTCATGCGAAGCGGCGCCGTTCACGAGCACGGCACCCGCCTTGTCGACGCGACTGCGCGAGCGCGGCGTCTCCACAGCCATCCTTCGCCACCGTCACTTCGTTGGAGGAGGCAACGTATAGTCGTTTCCGCATGGCTTAGTCAAAGGCGTTCTTGCGCCGCGGCCATTGCGCCCCGCGCCGATTTCGCGCACAGTGTTGTGCATCTCGCAGCCGCATAGGGGAGGCTCTCTAGTGAAGGTAGCCGACGCCATCGCCCACGCCCTCAAGGCCGAGGGCATCGACACCATCTTCACCTATCCGGTGAATCCGATCATCGAGGCCGCGGCGGTGGCGGACATCCGCACCATCGTCGTGCGCCAGGAGCGCATCGGCCTGCACATGGCGGATGCCTACTCGCGCCTTTCCTCCGGCAAGAAGATCGGCGTGTTCACGATGCAGCACGGCCCCGGCTCGGAGAACGCCTTCGGCGGCGTGGCGCAGGCGTATTCGGAGTCGGCGCCCATCCTCGTGCTGCCGGCCGGCTATCCGCGCCGGCTGATGCACTACTACCCGAACTTCAACTCGACGCTGAACATGCGCCACGTCACCAAGTGGGCGGAGCCGCTGACGATGGGGCGCGCCATCCCTGAGGTGATGCGCCGCGCGTTCTTCCAGCTGCGCAACGGCCGCCCCGGTCCGGTGCTGGTGGAAGTGCCGATGGACGTCTTCCGCGAGGATGCGCCGGAGGATTGGCGGCACACGCCCAGCTACGCCACCCGCGTGGGCCCGGACCCGCAGGACGTGGACCGCGCCGCGGCAGTGCTCGCGGCCGCCGAGCGCCCGGTGATCTATGCCGGACAGGGCGTGCATTACGCCAGAGCGTGGGACGAACTCAAGGCGCTGGCCGAAGAATGGCAGATTCCCGTCACCACCAGCCTCGAAGGCAAGAGCGCGTTCGACGAAACGCATCCGCTCGCGCTCGGCTCCGGCGGGCGCGCCAACCCGCGCACGGTGAAGACGTTCCTGAACGAAGCGGACGTGATCCTCGGCGTCGGCTGCAGTTTCGCCCTCACCGGCTTCGGCGTGCCGATGCCGCGCGGCAAGACGATCATCCACGCCACGCTGGACCCGATGGATCTCAACAAGGACGTGGAAGCCCAGCACGCCCTCATCGGCGACGCCCAGCTCGCCCTGGCCGCGCTCAGCGCAGCCATGGCAGACCGCGACCGCGCGCAGGCGGAGAGGCGGCGCGGCGCCGTGCAGAAGCGCATCGGCGAGCTCAAGGCCGCCTGGCTGGCGGAGTGGCAGGCGAAGCGCGCCAACAATTCGGCGCCCATCAACCCCTACCGGGTGCTGAACGAGCTGCACCAGGCCGTGGACGTCGACAACACGGTGATCACCCACGACGCCGGCAGCCCGCGCGATCAGCTGTCGCCGTTCTGGGAATCCACCACGCCGCTTTCCTACATCGGCTGGGGCAAGACGACGCAACTGGGCTACGGCCTGGGGCTGGCGATGGGCGCCAAGGTGGCGCAGCCGGAGAAGACCTGCATCAACGTCTGGGGCGACGCCGCCATCGGCTTCACCGGCATGGACTTCGAGACCGCGGCGCGCGAGCGCATCCCCATCCTCTCGGTGCTGATGAACAACTTCTCCATGGCCATCGAAATACCCATCATGCAGGTGGCGCAGGAGAAGTACGGTTCGACGGACATCTCCGGCAACTACGCGGACATGGCCAAGGCGTTCGGCGGCTACGGCGAGCGCGTCGAGGATCCGGGCGACATCCGAGCCGCCCTCGACCGTGGCCTGGCGGCCACCCGGGCCGGCCAGCCCGCGCTCCTGGAGTTCATCACGGACAAGGAGATCGCCATCTCGAACGAGTAGCCGCGTTGTTCCTCGACGTGCAAAAGCCCGTGCTGCTCGACGATGCGGCCATGCAGCGCTTCATCGCGGAAGGCCGCGTCACGCTGCGGTCCGACTTGCCGCGGGACTACCACGCCCGCATGTTCGCCGCTCTCGACGAGTTGCAGGAAGGCGGCCCGCTGGGCCACAACAACCTGCTGCCCTGCGTGCCGGAGCTGGCGCAGCTGCTGCATGAACCCAAGGTGCGCGGCGCCCTCGCGTCCGTTCTGGGCGCCAGCTACTACCTGCACTTCCACCGCCACGACCACTTCCAGTTTCCCGGCGCCGCCCAGCCGCTGCACAAGGACGGCGACAACCATTCGCACTACGCCGTCGACGGTTTGCGACGGATGCACCGAACGCGCTTCGCCATGCTCTTCTACTACCCGCAGGACACGCCCTTGGAGAAGGGGCCGACCGGCATCGTGCCGCGCAGCCAGTATCTGCCCCGCCGCAGGCTCGAAGCGGCGCGGCGGAAGGTCTACGAGGCCCAGCGGCGCTGCCGACAGCAGGTGGAGGCGGAGTTCGGCAAGCGCATCCACGCCAGCGAAGAGGCGCAACGCGCGCTGCAACACCGCCTGGAGCGGTTTCGCAACGACCATCCGGCGCTGTTCCAGGCCATCGAGAAGCTGGAAGAACCCTGGGAAGCGGCCAAAGTTCCCCTCGTCGGCGAAGCCGGCACCTTCTCGGTGGTGCATTTCGATCTCGTTCACGGGCGCTACGGCGCCAACGCCACGAACCTGCCCAGACACATGGTGAAGTTCATCTTCGTGCGCGATCGCGAGCCGTGCCAGCCGTCCTGGCGGCACCTCGGGCAGCCGTGGCCGGATATGGACGACGCCATGTCGCCGGTGTGGCGGTCGATGTGGGCCTGGCACGGAGGCGCGCCAAGCAACGCTCCGCGCCCGTTTCGGGTTGCGGATCTCGACGGCGAGGACGAACCGGCCGCGCTCGCCGCCGCGTACACGTGCGGCACGGTAGCGACTGCGGAAACCATGCAGCTGCTGCGCGATCGCTTTCTAGGCGACGAGGTCGCGACGAGGACCATCGCCGCCTACGGTCTGGTGGCGGCCGGCCGCGCGGCGGCGCCGTGGCTGGCGGAGCGGCTGCGCCAGGCAGACGCCGACCTTGCCGTGCGCATCGTCGACGTGCTCGGCGACATTGGCCCAGCCGCCGTCGATGCGCTGCCTTGCATATCGGCTGCTGTCGAGCATGAAGACGTCAACGTTCGACGCTACGCGGCCGAAGCCCTCGGCACGGTGGCCCAAGGCCAGCGCATCGACAGCAGGCACTTGGCGATGGCGTTGATGGACGAGGACGCGCTGGTGCGCCGGAACGCCGCGCTGGCCACGGCGCGTCTGGCGGCGGACCTCGGCGACGGCGACGCGCTGGTCGCGCCGCTGTGCGAGAACCTGCACCACTGGCATCACCACGTGCGCGGCTGGGCCGTCGAAGCGCTGCAACGGCTTCGGTCGCCCAAGGCGACGCAGGCGGCGCTGCGCTACCTGGCCACGGCGCGCTGGGACGCGACGCCCAAGTCCGGCGACGTGCCGCCGAGCGCGAAACCGCCACGCACCGTCGTTGGCCAAGTGTCGGTGTCGGTGTGAACTTCGGCGTCGCCGCCGGCGATGGGTTGTGGTTGGTCGAACCTCCGCGCCAAGCATGCGAGCCGACGCATCAGCCGTCGAGCGCCGCCCGAATCTTCGCCGCGTGTGCCGCCAGTTCGCCGGGCGCGGCCACGGATCGCGAGTGCTGCGTCAGCTCTTCCCCGGCACGGCGAGGGATGACGTGGAAGTGGATGTGGAAGACCGTCTGGCCGGCGTCCACGCCGTTCAGCTGCAGCACCATGACGCCGCCCACTTGAAAGGCAGCCTTCACCGCCCGCGCCACGCGCCGGGTTGCCAGCACCAGATGCGACAGGCTCGATTCGTCCAGCGCGAAGATGTCCTCGGCCGGCTGCCGGGGAATCACCAGCGTGTGGCCGGGGCTCTGCGGCATCGCATCCATGAACGCAAGGCAGTGTTCGTCCTCCAGAACCACTTCGGCTTTCATCTCGCCACGCAGGATCTTCGCAAAGACGTTGTTGGGGTCGTAGGCCATGCGGCTACATCTCCAATCCGCGCGGCACGCCGGGATTGTCGAGCGCCCGAACGCGCCGCAGCACATCCTGAAAACGCTCTTCCTGCTCCGGCGTTTCGCGGGGCAGGCCAAGCCCGGTGCGCACGGCGTACTCCCGGTGTTCGGCCAGGAACTCCGGCAGCCGGTCGTAGGAACAGGTCTGCGCCAGCGCAAGGACGTCGTCCACGGCGACGGCGTCGCGCATTTCGTTCCACTTGCCCTGCAGCGACAGCGCGTGCAGTTTCAAGCCGAGTTCCTCGAGGCCGTGCAGCGCCAGCACCTTGTGGTAGGTGCGCGTCGAACCGTAGAAGGACAGCGCCCGGCGCATGGCCAGCGCCTTGCGCTCGATCTCGCCGTCGCTGTCGCCGAGTATCAGATAGCCGCTCTCGGCGATTTCCAGATCCGCCCAGCTGCGCCCGTGCCGCTGCAGACCGTCTCCAATGGCCGGCAGCAGAACTTCGCGCATGTAGCGGTCGGACATGATGCCGCCGTGGGGCATCACGACGTCGGCCACTTCGCCGGCCACCCGCGCCATGCTCGGGCCCACCATGGCAAGGCCCACCTTCGGGCGGGCGAAGGGAATCGGGCCTGGGTTGAAGTTCGGCGTCATCAGCGTGTAGCTGTAGTGCTTGCCGAGGAACTGCGCCGCCTTGCCGTCCTGCCAGGAGTCCCACACCGCGTGCATCATGCGGATGTAGTCGCGCATTCGCGGCGCCGGGGGCGACCAGGCGCCGGCGAAGCGGCGCTCGTTGTGGCCCTTCACCTGGCTGCCGAGGCCCATGCAGAAGCGTCCGCCGGAGAGATGCTGCAAGTCCCACGCTTCCATCGCCAGCACCATCGGGCTGCGCGGAAAGGCGATGGTGACCGACGTCTGCAAGCCGATCGTCTCGGTGGCGGTGGCCGCCACCGTCATGGCGAGCATCGAGTCGTGCGCCAGTTCGCCGCAAGTGATGCCGTCGAAGCCGTCGGCTTCCGCCTGCTTCGCTTGCGCCGCCACGGCGGCCGGCCAGCCGCCAACGCCAGTGATGACTTTCATGGATCCGCCTCTCCGCTTCGTCTCGAGAGCGATGATACGCGCACCCCGGAACGAAGTAGAATCGAATGCACTCTGGTTGAGACACGTGAGGAGAGGCCCAACATGGCCAAGCGGGCACATCTGATCGTCGGCGGCTACCCCTTGGGTTCCAGCGCCGGCCACGACATGGACTACGCGCGCATCGAACTGCTGCGCAAACTCTACGCCGGTGGCTACAGCACCACCGTCGGCAACGGCTTCGCCGATGTCGACCGCGTGCTCGAAGGCGTCGATCTGCTGATCAGCTACGTCGCCGGGCCCTACCCGGACGACGACCAGTGCGGCGTCATCGAGAACTGGCTGGCGGGCGGCGGCAAGTGGTTCGCCCTGCACGGCAGCAGCGGCGGTCGCGCCCGGCGCATCGACGGCAGCCGCCAGCGCAAGATGGTGAAACTGGCGCATCACGATCTGCTGGGCGCCTTCTTTCTGAACCATCCACCGGTGCGCCACTTCGACGTGGCGGTCGAGGCGCCCGGCCATCCGCTGCTCGACGGCCTGCCGCCGAGCTTCGGCGTTGCCGACGAGCTGTATCTGATCGAACCGCGCGGCGAGAGCACCGTGCTCTTGACCACCGAACTGCCCGAAGACCCGTCGCCGGAAGGCTTCGGCTTCGTCTACGACGAGGACACCTCCCTCGGCGCCGACGGCAGAACCCGGGTGCTGGGCCTGGAACGGCAGGTCGGCAGCGGCGCGGTCGCCTACGTCGCCCTTGGCCACTGCCACTCCCCCGCCACCAACAGCCAGCCCTTCGTCGACGCCAGCGTCGCCGCCGGCGGCACGACGCCGAGAACCTTCCGCGGCGCGTGGGAGACCGACGCCTTCGGGCGCATCCTCGACAACGCCGTGCGCTGGGGCAGCGCCTAGCGACCGCCCGGCCTGCGCGAGGCGTTGCTCGGGAGATGCTGGCCGGTCTGGCCCGAACCACGCACGCGGCGCTTTTGGGTGTATGCTCTTTCGCCAATAGGGAACGGCCCAAGCAAGGAGATTCCACATGGTCCACGACACGATCATTTCCGGCGGCACGCTGATCGACGGAACCGGCGCGGACGCCAAGCGCGCGGATGTCGCCATCGACGATGGCCGCATCAGCCGCATCGGCGAGCTGTCCGAAGCCAGCGCCAAACGCACCCTCGACGCCACCGGCAAGATCGTCACCCCCGGCTTCATCGACCTGCACACCCACCTCGATGCGCAGATCGGCTGGGAGCCGGAGATGCGGCCCAGCTCCTACCACGGCGTCACCACGGCGCTGATCGGCAACTGCGGCGTCACCTTCGCGCCTTGCGCGGAAGACAACCGGCGCTACCTGGCCAAGCTGATGGAAGCGGTGGAGAACATCGCCGCCGACGCCATCATGGACGGCCTGCCCTGGAACTGGACGAGCTTCGGCGAATACCTCGACAGCGTTCAAGCCCTGCGTCCGGCGCTGAACGTCGTTGGCCTGGTGGGCCACTCCGCCATTCGCTTCGAGGCGATGGGCGACAAGAGCTGCGACGAAGGCGTGCAGGCCGACGATCAAGAACTCGCGCACATCGTGCATCTGGTGAAGGAGTCCGTCGCAGGCGGCGCCGTGGGATTCTCCACTTCGCGCTTCCTCGGCCACCGGGTTCCCGACGGCCGCCTGACGCCGGGCACTTGGGCCGACCCCCGGGAAACCGAGGCCATTCAGCAGGCCGTGGTGGACGCCGGCGGGCGCGGCGGCCTGTTCCAGGTGGCGCCGGACATGCGCACCCGCTACCAGATCGAGCGGGAGATGTTCGAACGCGGCGCGGAAATCGGCTGCCAGGTGCTGTTCTCCGGCGGCGCTGGAGGCGATGGCGACGGCGGCGTTTCGCGCTGGGCCGAGTTCCTCGGCCGCAACAACGAAGCCGGGCGCCGCATCGCCTCTATCTGCCACACCCGGCCTAGCGGCTCGTTCTTCGGCCTGGCGCAGCAGGCGTATCTGCGCACCCCGGCGTGGATCGAACTGATGAAGCTGCCGAGCATTCCGGACCGCGTCCTGGCGTTGAAGGACCCGGCGACGCGGGAGAAGCTGACCTCCGAGGCCAAGGAGAAAGGCGGCTTCGGCCAGGTGGCGCGCATTCTGCACCCGATGGGCACCGGCGACTACCCGGACTTCGACCTCGACAACAACGCGAACCTGCAAAAGCTGGCCGACGAAGCCGGGGTGGATCCGGTAGACCTGTACGTCGATCGGCTGATCGCCTCGGAAGGCAGGGAGATGTGGAACCTTTGGGCGTTCGGCGGTTCCCTGGAGAACCAGTGGAACTACATGCGCCTTCCCTACGTGGTGCCGATGCTCGGCGACGCCGGCGCCCACGTCGGGCAGTTCACCGACGCGGACTCGCCCACCTTCCTGCTTGGCGAACTCACCCGCGAGCGCGGCGTCTACACCCTGCCCGAAGCCGTGCGGCGCATTACCGGCAAGTCCGCCGAGGTGCTCGGCTTGAAGGAACGCGGCGAAATCCGCGAAGGCTGGCACGCCGACATCAACATCATCGACTACGACGAGTTGCGTTCCTGCCATCCGGAGTACCGCAACGACTTCCCGCACAACGGCGGCCGGCTGGTGGTGAAGAGCACCGGCTACGACGCCACGCTGGTGGCCGGCCAGGTGGTCATCGAGAACGGCGAGTACACCGGCAATCGGCCCGGCGAAGTTATCCGCGACTTCGTCCGCGGTTGAAGGCGTGCGGGGCGCGGTTCGCCGCCGCGTCCCGCCTTTCGTCCGCTGCCGCCGGCCGGCGGCAGGTGCTTCCGCGGCGGTCGTCATGGCCCTGGCGTCGCTGTCTTTCGGCTGCGCTGCGCCGCGAACGCCGCCCAAGCCGCCGCCGACGCTGACGCCAGCGGTGGCGGAGCCGCTGCCGGCGGTGGACGAAGACGCCGTGCGGATGCTGCTCGACGCCGCGGCGCTGGCGCTGGCGGAGGATCGACTGACCACCCCGCCGGAGCGCTCTGCGTATCGCTACTACCGCGAGCTACTGGACTTGAACCCCGCGCATCCCGCCGCCACGCACGGGCTGGAGCGCATCGTCGAACGCTACCTCGCCCTGGCGCGTCGCGCCATCGAGCACGAACGCTGGTCTTCGGCGCACACCCTGCTGCAGCGGGCGAGTCTGGTCGACGACGCTCATCCGGGCATCGAACCGCTGCGCCGCCAGGCGGAGCTGCTGGCCCGGGCGGTTCGTCTTGCCCTGGACGTGGAGCGGCCGGCGCTGCGTCGCCGTAGTGGGGAACTGGCACGGAAACTGGCCGAGTTCGGCCGGGAGGCGCGTCGCGCCAATGCACGGGTTACCATCCGCGTCGGCAATGACGCGGACGGTCGATGGATCTACGAGCAACTTGGTCGGGCGCCCGGAGAACGGCGCATCCGCGCCGGCGTCGAAATCGGCCTGCCGCCCAAGGTGACGGTTCTGCTGCTGCCGAGCGACGACGATGGCTGACGCCGCCGACGCTGGCGTGCTGCCTGCTGCTGGCCTGTCCGCTGGCCGCGGCGCCCGGAGTGGCGTTCGAGGGCGCGTGGATTCGCGGTCCGGTACCCGGGCAGACCGTCGCCGCCGGGTACTGCGAGATCGTCAACAAGGGCGCCGCCGCGGTGACGTTGACCGGCTTCGACGGCAGCGTGCGCGTCGAGCTGCACGAGACGAAGCTGGAGCAGGGCATGGCGCGCATGCGAAGACTCGACGGCCTGACCATCGCGCCGAGCGAGACCCTGTCGCTCCGCCCCGGCGGCAAGCACCTGATGCTCTTCGACGTTGACGCGAACGCCAAGGAGGTTACGCTGCACGCGGTGTTCGCCAGCGGCGAGCGGCAAGAGGTGGTGTTCCCGGTGCGGCGATTCGACGGCCAATGAAGATCAACTGGAAGTTCTGGCAGGGCAGCCCCTACGCCACCCGCGTCGGCAGTGCGCTCGGCGCCTCGAAGAACGTCATCGGCATCGTTGCCGGGGCCGTTGTCGGGGCCTACCTGCTGCTGGTGCTGGCCCTGGGCTGGTGGTGGTCCTTCGAGCCCGACCTGTTCGACCCGGTGGCGGAAGCGCAAGCCCGGGCGGCGCGGTCGAACCCGGCCGGGCAGGCCCTGGTGACGGGCTACGCCACCGCGACGACCGCCGCGGTGCTGGCCGAGACGCTGCTCGAGAAGCGCGGCGGCTATCTGTCCAACGACATCTTTCCGCCCGGCGTCTACCTCGACAACACGCCCAGCTGGGAGTTCGGCGTGCTGGTGTACTTGCGCGACATCAGCCGCGCCTTGCGCAACAGCTTCAGCCGCTCGCAAAGCCAGTCGGCGGAGGATCCGGACCTCGCCGTCGCCCAGGGCAACTTCTTCTACGACAACGCCAGCTGGATATTCCCGCAGTCCGAAAGCGAATACGCCGACGGCGCGGCGCGGCTGCGCGGCTACGCGGCGCGACTGGCCCAAGCCAGCGCCCAGGAGACGCAGTTCTACGCCCGCGCCGACAATCTGGCTGGCTGGCTGGAAGAGGTTGAAACCCGCCTTGGCGACATCTCGCAGCGGCTGTCGCAAAGCGTCGGCAAGCGGCAGTTGAATCTCGATCTGGCCGGCGAACCGGCGGCGACCATGGCCACCGACGCCCCGGCGGATGTCGAAACCCGCACCAGCTGGTTCCAGATCGACGACGTCTTTTTCGAGGCAAGGGGGCAGACATGGGCGCTGATCCACCTGCTGAAGGCGGTGGAGCACGACTTCGCCGCGGTGCTCGACGACAAGAACGCCCGGGTCAGCCTGCGCCAGATCATCCGCGAGCTCGAAGGCACCCAGGAGCCGATCTGGAGCCCGATGATTCTGAACGGCGGCGGCTTCGGCTTCCTCGCCAACCACTCGCTGGTGATGGCTTCCTACATCTCCAGGGTCAATGCGGCGTTGATCGACCTGCGCGACCTGCTCGACAAGGGCTGACTGCGCCAAGCGTTGGCCAGCCAAAAGCGGACGCTACTCGCCACGGGTGTGCAGTTCGTACTTCTTCAAGTAGCCGCGAAACTGGTGGTAGGTAAGGCCCAGCTGCTCCGCCGCCCGACGCTGGTTGAACTTCGCCGCGGACATGGCGCGGTTGATGAGGTCGATCTCCAGTTCCTGCACCGTCTTCTTGATGTCGAGGGGCAGCGCATAGGGTCTGCCGGCGCCGGACTCTTCCTTGGGCCCCGGGCGGAAGGGCGAGTGGAACGGGTCGAGGATGATCTCGTCCACGGTCTCGTCGGCCTCGGCGCGGTAGACGGCGCGTTCCACGACGTTCTTCAGTTCGCGCAGATTGCCGGGCCAGGGATGGCCGCAGAGGGCCCGA
This sequence comes from Candidatus Azotimanducaceae bacterium, assembly GCA_965199875.1. Lineage (GTDB taxonomy): Bacteria > Pseudomonadota > Gammaproteobacteria > Pseudomonadales > Azotimanducaceae > VXYL01. The sequence continues at coordinate 4,486,108 of OZ241346.1, forward strand.
CGGGCGGCTTCCGTGAAGCCGGCGAAGTAGTCGCGGCCGAGTTCCGTGGCCATGTTGATGGCGAAGTGCTCGGCCAGCACGAGAACGTCGTCCGGGCGCTCGCGCAGCGGCGGCAGGGTGATGACGTCGAAGGCGAGACGATCCAGCAGGTCGGCGCGGAAGCGGCCCTCGGCGGCCAGTCGCGGCAGGTCCCGATTGGTGGCGGCGATCAGGCGCACGTTGACGCGCAGGGTCTTGCTGCCGCCGACCCGTTCGAACTCGCCGTACTCGATCACCCGCAGCAGTTTCTCCTGCACCAAGGTCGAGGTGGTTGCCAGTTCGTCGAGGAACAGCGTGCCGCCGTCGGCGCGCTCGAAACGGCCCTGGTGGGTGCGCGCAGCGCCGGTGTAGGAGCCGGCTTCGTGGCCGAACAGTTCGTTCTCGATCAGCGTGTCGCTGATCGCCGCGCAGTTGAGCTTCAGAAACTCGCCGTCCCAGCGGTTGGACAGGTAGTGCAGCCGCGAGGCGATGAGTTCCTTGCCGGTGCCGCGTTCGCCCACCACCAGCACGGGCTTCTCCAGCGGCGCCGCCTTGCTCACCCGTTCCAGCGCCTCCAGGAAGGCTGGCGAGTCGCCGATCAAGTCGTCGGGTTGCGGCGGGCGCGGCATGAGCGGAATGATGGCCAGGGCAGGGCGATTCTAGCCAACTGTTGGGCGAATCCGCCACCGGATCATCGAAGGTTCCCAACGTCCTTCACCATAAAGCACTGATTTTACGGTGATTAGATACATATCGAGCGAGGCTGGCACGGTTTCTGAAAGCAACACAGCAACGACAACGCACCGCGATTGACAGCACCTTTGAGGAGGCACAGCCGATGAGCGTTTTCTCTCGCATTACCGACATCGTCAACTCCAACATCAACGCCTTGCTGGACAAGGCCGAGGACCCGGAGAAGATGGTGCGCATGATCCTCCAGGAGATGGAAGGCACGCTGGTCGAGGTGCGCACCACCTCGGCGCGCGCCATCGCCGACAAGAAGGAGTTGGACCGCCGCCGCCAGCGCCTGCAGGAAGAGGCCGAGGACTGGCAGCGCAAGGCCGAGCTGGCCGTTGCCAAGCAGCGCGACGACCTGGCCCGGGCCGCCCTGGTCGAGAAGGCCAAGGCCGAAGAGATGGCCGCGGCGATGAGCGACGAACTCGCCGCCTTGGACGGCACCCTGGCCAAGCTCGGCGAGGACATCCACGCCTTGCAGCAGAAGATCAAGGACGCCAAGGCCCGGCAGAACGCCATCGTGGTCCGCGGCCAGGCGGCGAAGACCCGGCTTGGCGTGCGCCGGCAGCTGCACGACCACAGCATCGACGACGCCATGACGCGCTTCGAGCAGTACGAGCGTAAGATGGACGACCTTGAAGGCCAGGTGGAGTCCTACGATCTGGGCCAGCGCCATCTGAAGGACCAGATCGACGAGCTCGCCGTGGACGAGAGCGTGGACAAGGCGCTCAAGGCGCTGAAGAGGAGCGTCAAGGGCGCGGCGAAGCAGGGCGGCGAAGGCAACGGCTGAGCGCCGCGCCAACCCGCCGACTTGCTGCCGAAGGATTCGTCAAATGGATGAGATCGTCCCGATCATCGTCGTGCCGACGGTGCTCTTCATGATCTTCGTGGCGCCGATCTGGATCGTCATGCACTACCGTTCCAAGGGCAGGGCGCAGGCCTCTCTCTCGGACGGCGAACGTGCCGACATCGAACGGCTCTCGGCCGCTGCCGACAACATGCGCGAACGCATCGAAACCTTGGAGTCGATTCTCGACAGCGACGCGCCGGATTGGCGTCGCCGCGACTCGGCAGCCGAGTAGCGCGTCCGCCCCGAGGAGCACGACATGAGCGATTCGCGCCGACCCCGCCAGCCCGACCAGGACGCCAACGAGAGCGAACGCGTCGCCGACGCCGTGGCGCGGCTGGAACGGGCGGTGAACGATCTGGCCAGCGCCGCCGGCGAGCGGGCGGCGGACTACGTCGAACGCGCCACCGAACGGCTGCGCGAGGATTCCGGCGCCGGCTACGGCTGGGCCCACCCGCGCTACCGCTACCGATACCGCTACCAATACCGCGAGCCCGCCTGGCTGTGGAGCGATCGGCCGCGTTCCGCCAAGCTCTACCGAGATGCCGACAAGGGCAAGGTCCTAGGCGTTTGCGCTGGCATCGCCAACTACTACGGCATCGAAACCTGGGTGGTGCGCTGCGTCGCCGTCACCGGCCTGATCTTTCTCAACTGGGTGGTGTTCGTCGCCTATCTGGTGACGGCGCTTATCCTTGACGTGGACCCCGGCGAGGACGCCGCTCCCGTCCGAGCAGCCGGGAACACTGCCCGCCGGCCGCGCAAAGCGCGTCGGGAGCGCACCGAGGCGCCGCCGGCGCGGCGCCTGCGCGACGTGGACGCCAGCTTCGACGAAATGGAACTGCGCTTGCGGCGCATGGAGGCCCACGTGACCTCGGGCCGCTACGAGCTGCACCGCCAACTGGCGAAGCTCGACGCATCGTAGCCACCCTCGAACCCCAGGAGGAACCACCCATGCCTTGGTCTACCGCCATCTTCGTCATCGCCGTCATGACGCTGGCCATTCCCCTGCTGGCCATCTGGCGCAACACTCCGGCCAAGAAAGCCCGCCGCGAAGCGCGCGAGCAAGCCGAGCGCGAGAAGCGCATGCAGGGCGAAATCGACGACCTGCGCGAGCGCGTGGAGACGCTGGAGCGGATCGTCACCGACAGCCGCTACGACCTGCGCCGCGAGTTCGAGACGCTGCAGCCAGGCCGCTGACCCAGACTGCGGCCCTTCCCTCTTCAGCCCTTCAGCCTCCTTCAGCCTTGCGCTGCAAGCTGCCGCCAAGGCGCAGATGACCCTTGCCCGCGGAACCGAGAACGCGGTCCGGGCGGTTGGTGAACACCCCGGCGGCGCCGTCCGTCCGCAGTTGCTCGGCGCGCTGCGCGTTGTCGATGGTGTAGACCAGGCAGCCGAAGCCGCGCTCGGCGAGGGCCGCAAGGCGCCGGGGCGTGGCCGCGCGCTCCGCCAGGTTGATGGCGCAAGCATCCAGCGAAGCGGCCACGGCGGTCAGGCGCTCGCGCCAGCGCGCCGCCAACGGCGTGCACGCCACCCCGGGCATGGCCGAGTGGAAGCGGCCGAGCTCGGCGTGGTCGAAGGACGAAACCAGCAGCGGATGCGCGGCCTGCTCCAGCACCTCCACCACGGCGAGCGCCGTTCCCGCGGCCTTCAACTCGACATTGACGGCGACATGCGCCGGAACCCGGTCGAACACTTCCGCGAGGGTCGGCACCTTCTCGCCATTGCCGGCATCCAGCCGGCGCAGCGCCCGAAAGGACGTTTCGGCAACCAGTCCGACGCCGCTGGTGGTGCGTTCCAGCCGTTCGTCGTGCAGCACCACCACTTCGCCGTCGGACGTCAGGCGCACGTCCAGCTCCACGCCGTCCACGCCCAGCGCCACGGCGCGAGCGAAGCTGGCCAGGGTGTTCTCCGGCGCAAGACCGCTGGCGCCGCGATGGCCGAACACCGCAAAGGCGCTTGGAGATTGGGTTAACATCCCGCGCATCATGAGCTATTTGGTATTGGCTCGGAAGTATCGGCCGCGGACGTTCGCCGATGTCGTGGGCCAGGAGAGCGTCGTGCGGGCGCTGGCCAACGCGCTGGACCAGCAGCGTCTGCACCACGCCTACCTGTTCACCGGAACCCGCGGCGTCGGCAAGACCACGCTGGCGCGCATTCTCGCGGCCTGCTTCAATTGCGAACGGGGCGTCACCTCCACGCCCTGCGGCGAATGCGTCGCGTGCCGGCAGATCGCCAGCGGCAGCTTCATCGACTTGATCGAAGTGGACGCGGCCTCCCGCACCGGCGTCGACGACACCCGCGAGCTGCTCAGCAACGCCCAGTTTCTGCCCGGCCAGGGGCGCTGCAAGGTCTATCTGATCGACGAAGTCCACATGCTCACCGGGCACAGCTTCAACGCCCTGCTGAAGACCTTGGAAGAGCCGCCGGAGCACGTCAAGTTCCTGCTCGCCACCACCGAAGCGAAGAAGATTCCGGTCACCGTGCTGTCGCGCTGCTTGCAGTTCAATCTGAAGAACATGCTGCCGGAAGCGATCGAGGCGCAGCTGGCGAAGGTGCTTCGGGAAGAGGGCATCGCCGCCGAACCGGCTGCGCTGGCGACCATCTCCCGCGCCGCCGCGGGCAGCATGAGGGATGCCCTGTCCATCACCGACCAGGCGATCTCCCACGGCGGCGGCGAGGTTGCCGCGGCCAGCGTCGGCGACATGCTGGGCATCGCCGGCCGCGACGAGATCGGCGCTTTGCTGGATGCGCTGGCGGCGCACGACAGCGCCCGGCTGCTGGCCGCCGGCGACGATCTGGCGGCGCGCTCGCTGGACCTGGCGGCGCTGCTTGGCGACTTGCAGCGCGCCTTCCACGATCTCGCCTTGGCGGCGGAACTGCGCACCGCCCCTGCCTCGCCCTACGAACGCTTCAAGGGCGCCTTCTCTGCCGAGGACTTGCAGCTCTACTACCAGATCGCCTTGCTCGGCGGCCGCGATCTGATGTTCGCGCCGGACCCGAAGATCGGCTTCGACATGACCTTGATCCGGCTGGCTTCCTTCGAGCCCCAGGCCGAAGAAGAAGCAAGCGGGATCGCCCACCGCGGCGGCCGCACGGAGCAGGGCGGGCAGCAACCGCCGAAGCCCGCGGCTCAGACTTCGCCCCAGCAAGCCGCGGCGGCGCAAGCGCCCACCGCCAGCCCACTGCCAGCCCCTGCCTCGGCCCCGCCGCCGACCCCGCCGGCGGCCGAACGGCAAGCCACGGTCGCCACCGCCGCGCCTGCGCCTGGCGCGGACGCGCAAGCCGAGCAAGACGACGGCTGGTCAGCCATCGTGCAGTCGCTGGGCGCGACCGGCGTCGCGCAGATGATTCTCGACAACACCAACCTGCTGGAGAGGAACGACGAACGCTGGCTGGTGCTGCTCGACGAAACCCATGCGTCGCTGCTGAACGACAAGCGCCGAGGCGAGATCGAGCGGCTGGCCAGCGTCGTTCAAGGCGGCAAGGTGGCGGTGCAGTTCCAGATGGGCAAGCCGAGCCGCGAGACGCCCTCCCAGTGCAAGCAGCGCCAGCGGCGCCAGCAGCAGGCCCAGGCCGAAGCGCTGCTGCTGCGAGACGCCAACGTGCAGGCCATGCTGAAGGAGTTCGACGGCCGGCTGCAGTCGGCGCAATTGGTGAACCCGAACCCCCCGACGAGCGCAGCGCCATGAATCTCGACGACGTCTTCAAGCAGATGAAGGACATGCAAGCCCGGCTTGGCGAGGCCCAGGAAGCGCTGAAGTCCACGACCACGGTGGGCGAGAGCGGCGCCGGGCTGGTGAAGGTCACCATGAACGGGCGCTTCCAGGCGTTGCGCGTGGACATCGACCCGTCGCTGGTCGAAGACGAACTCGCGGTGCTCGAAGATCTGATTGCCGCCGCCATCAACGACGCCGTGCGTCGCCTGGAAGGAATGCAGAAGGAACGCCTGGACGACCTGGCCCGGGGCTTTGGCTTGCCGGCCGGCGTCAAGCTGCCGTTCTGATGCGGATCAGCCCGCTGATCGACCGCTTGATCGAATCGCTGCAAGCGCAGCCCGGCGTCGGGCCGAAGACCGCAACCCGCACGGCGCTGCACTTGCTGCAACACAACCGCCCAGGCGCGCAAGCGCTGGCGGCCGCGCTGGCCGAAGCGGCGCAGCGGGTGCGGCGCTGCCGCGTTTGCCGAACCTTGACCGAGTCCGACCTGTGCGCGATCTGCGCCAACCCGAAGCGCGATGCCAGCGTTCTGTGCATCGTCGAATCCCCCTCGGACATCGTCGCCATCGAACAGGCCGGCGGCTACCGCGGACGCTACTTCGTGCTGCACGGCCGGTTGTCGCCCATCGACGGCATCGGGCCCGAGGAGCTGGGCCTCACCGAGCTGCCGGCGCACGTGCGCTCGAGCGGCGCCGCCGAAGTGATACTGGCCACCAATCCAACCGTGGAAGGCGAAGCGACCGCGCACTACATCAAGGAGTCGCTGCACGACAGCGGTACCGCGGTGACGCGCATCGCCCACGGCGTGCCCTTGGGCGGCGAGCTGGAGTACATCGACGGCGGCACCATCGTCCACGCCTTGCAGGGCCGACGTGCCGTCGACTAGCCCCCAGGGTGCGCCGCAGCTAGCGGACGGCGAAGCGTTGATCGCCGACGACGAGCGCCTCGCAGCGAGCATCGCCGCGCTTGGCGCCCGCGTCGGCGTGGACACCGAGTTCATGCGCGTGCGCACCTTCCACCCCATTCCGGCGCTCTACCAGCTGGCCGATTCCAGCACCGTGGCGCTGGTCGATGCGAAGGCCCAGGCGACGTTCGATGCCCTCAAGGCGCTGCTGCTGGACTCGTCGCGCATCAAGATCATGCACTCCTGCTCCGAGGACCTCGAAGTGATCGCCAGGCACTTCGACTTGCGCCCGCGCAACCTGGTGGACACGCAGATCGCCCACGCCTTTCTGTCGCCGAACTTCGGCCCCAGCTACGCGACGCTGGTGGAGCACTACGCCGGCGTTGCGCTGCCCAAGCACGAAACCCGCTCGGACTGGCTGCAACGGCCCTTGACGGCGCAGCAACTCGCCTACGCCCGCGAAGACGCCATCTACCTGCTGCCCATCTGGGAAGCCCAGCGGCAGGCCCTTGCCCGGCTTGGCCGCCTCTCCTGGTTCGACGAAGAGATGCGCCGGCTGCTGGCAACGCCGCCGGACACGCCGGAGAGCTGGTATCGAAACCTCAAGGGGATCGCGCGGCTGAACGCGCGTCAGCTGGCGGTGCTGCGCAGCCTGGTCGCTTGGCGCGAGCGCGAAGCCCGCCGCCGGGACCTGCCCCGGGCGTGGACGGTGCCGGACGACGCCCTCTTCACGATGGCGCGACGCGAACGCTTGAGCGCCGCGGACGTGCTGCCGCTGCTGCCCCGGCGCATCGCCAGGCGCTACGCGGGGAGTCTGGTCGAGGCGCACTCGCAAGGCTTGGACGATGCCGACCCGCCCAAGCCGCCGCGCCCTTTGCGGCGTCCGGACAACGACGTGCTGCGCGCCTTGCGCACCGCGGCGCAGGCCGAAGCCGAACGCCTGGGCATGGCGCCGCAGCTGCTGGCGCGCAAGCGCGATCTGGAACACGTCGTCCGCCACCATCGGCAGTTCGGCGAGCTGCCGGAGGCGTACCGCGGCTGGCGCGGCGAACGGGTGGGCGACGCGTTCCGCGACGTTCTGGCGGGCAAGCGATGAGCGCCGACGACGCCGTTCCGTTCTGGCGGCGCAAGTCCTTGCAGCAGATGAGCAGCGACGAGTGGGAGTCGCTGTGCGACGGCTGCGGGCGCTGCTGCGTGCTGAAGTTCGAGGACGAGCGAACCGGCGAAATCCATCCCACGTCGATTGCCTGTCGGCTGCTGGACCTGGAGACCTGCCGCTGCACCAACTACTCCCGACGCCACTTCCTGGTGCCCGAGTGCCAGCACCTCGACGCCGCCAAGGTGCGCCAGTACTCCTACCTGCCGAACTCCTGCGCCTACCGTCGCCTCGCCGAGGGCCGCGGTCTCGCCTGGTGGCATCCGCTGGTGTCCGGCGATGCGCGCACGGTTGCCGAAGCCGGCATCAGCGTCGGCGGCAACGTCGTTGCCGAGGACGCGGTGCATGCCGAGGAACCCCTCGAGGAACACGTCGTTCGCTGGATTCACGAGCCATGAGCGGCTATGCGATGGCTTGGCTGATCGCGGCGGCGGCCGCATCCGGCGCGGCGCTGCTGGCGTTCGTCGCGCTGCGCCGCTTGCGCCACTGGCGGTTTCTCGCGGCCGCCCTGGTGCTGGCGTGGGCGCTGATCCCGGTGAGCTTCGACGGCAAGCACCTGGCGCCCGCCTTCCTGGTGGCGACGTTCCGCCAGTTCCTGGAGGACGGCGTGCCATCGGCGCCGGCGTGGCGAGTGCTGCTGCTCGGCACGGTTGCCGTCTTGGCGCTGCACTTCGCCGGGCTCGGCGTCCACTGGCTGCTCGCATCCAGACGCCGCCGGTCGCAGCCGCGAAGCCCGAACAGCCGAACCGCGGCACGCAAAACAGCGGCGGCAAAGATGGGGTAAGGTTGCGCGCTTTGGCCAGTCGCGCCTTGAAGCAACGGAACACTGAATGATCTTCGACAGCACCGACACCTACATTTCCACCGACGAGCTCTCCATGGCCGTGGATGCCGCGGTGAAGCTGGAACGGCCGCTTCTGGTCAAGGGCGAGCCGGGCACCGGCAAGACCCTGCTCGCCGAGGAAGTCGCCAACACGCTGGGGCTGCGGCTCATCTCCTGGCACATCAAGTCCCAGACCAAGGCGCTGCAAGGGCTGTACGAGTACGACGCGGTGTCGCGTCTGCGCGACTCGCAGCTGGGCGACGAGCGGGTGGCGGACATCCGCAACTACATCAAGAAGGGCAAGCTGTGGGAGGCGTTCGAGTCCGACGAGCGGGTGGTGCTGCTGATCGACGAGATCGACAAGGCGGACATCGAGTTCCCCAACGACCTCTTGCAGGAACTCGACCGCATGGAGTTCTTCGTCTACGAGCTGAACGAAACCGTCGTCGCCAAGCACCGGCCCATCGTCGTCATCACCTCCAACAACGAGAAGGAACTGCCGGACGCCTTCCTGCGCCGCTGCTTCTTCCACTACATCAACTTCCCGGATCGGGAAACCATGGAGCAGATCGTCGAGGTCCACTTCCCCAGCGTCAAACAGCACCTGGTGAAGGAGGCGATGGAGATATTCTTCGACGTGCGCAAGGTGCCGGGGCTGAAGAAGAAGCCATCGACGTCCGAGCTCATCGACTGGCTGAAACTGCTGATGGCGGACGACATCCCCGACGAGATCCTCACCAATCGGGACACCTCCAAGGCCATCCCGCCTCTCTACGGCGCCTTGGTGAAGAACGAGCAGGACGTCCACCTGCTGGAACGCCTGGCGTTCATGAACCGACGCGACAGCCGCGGCTGAGCGCTTGGGCTGAGCCGTTCGAGCAGGTTTGAGCGAACAGGAGGGCTGCGCCAATGCTCATCAACTTCTTTCTGACGCTGCGCCGCTACAAGGTGCCGGCGACCATCCGCGAGCTCATGGACCTCATCGCCGCGTTGGACCATCGCGTGGTGTACAGCAACGTCGACGACTTCTACCTGCTGGCGCGCACCTGCATGGTGAAGGACGAAAAGAACTACGACAAGTTCGACCGCGCCTTCAGCGCCTACTTCAAGGGCCTCGAAGACCTGCACGGCCTGCTGGAGTCGCTGATTCCCGACGAGTGGCTGCGCCGCGAGTTCGAGAAGAGCCTCACCGCGGAAGAGCTGCAGCGCATCAAGTCCCTGGGCGGCCTCGAGAAACTCATCGAAGCGTTCAGAGAGGCCCGCGAGGAGCAAGAGAAGGCCGAAGCGGAAGGGCAGGAGGGGAAGGACGGCCAGGAGGGCAGTGCCGAACGGCAAGGGCGGAACGGCCCGAACGGCCTCGGCCGGGGCAAGAAGAAGAAGGCCAAGAAGGTGTGGGATCAGCGCCAGTACAAGAACCTGGACGACTCCGTGGAGCTCGGCACCCGCAACATCAAGCTCGCCTTGCGCCGGCTGCGCAAGTTCGCCCGCACCGGCCGCGAAGAAGAGCTGGACATGGACAACACCATCCGCTCCACCGCCCACAACGGCGGCATGCTGGACATCCGCATGCGCCCGGAGCGCCGCAACACGGTGAAGGTGCTGCTGTTCTTCGACATCGGCGGCTCCATGGACGCGCACGTGAAGATCTGCGAGGAACTGTTCTCCGCCACGCACACCGAGTTCAAGCACATGGAGAGCTACTACTTCCACAACTTCATCTACGAATCCGTGTGGCGCGACAACCGCCGGCGTATGAACGAGCGCATCCCGACCTGGGAGATCCTCAACAAGTACGCCCGGGACTACAAAGTGGTGTTCGTCGGCGACGCGACGATGGCGCCCTACGAGATCACCCACGCCGGCGGCAGCGTCGAGCACTGGAACGAGGAACCCGGCGCCGTCTGGCTGTCCCGCTTCGCCTCCGCCTACGACAAGCTGGCATGGATCAACCCCACCCCCCAGGAGACCTGGGAGTACTCCAGCTCGGTAGCCATGACCCAGGAACTGGTGGACGGCGAAATGTACCCCCTCACCATCCGCGGCCTCGAAGAGGGCATGAACTTCCTCTCGAAGTAGGGTAGGCGCCAAGGGGGCCGCGCCCGTCGCGAGCGACGCCCCGCGAGGACTGTGCGGCGTCGCGGCATCCTCGGGCGCGATGGCGTATAGTGCCGGTGCGGTTCCTCGCAGATGGCCAAGTTTCAAGGGAGGCGGACGATGGCGGAACCGAGAGGAGCAAACCGGGGCTGGCAGCGCCTTGCCGCAACCGTGCTGTCGGGTTGGGCGCTGTGCGCTGCCCAGCCCGTCGCAGGACAGGAACCGGTGGACGGCGTGTGCGACGAAAGCGTGCGCAACGGCTGCGCGGCGGGCACGGCGAACGACGCGGCGCTCCCGGATACCCGGACCTTGTACTTGTGGCGCTGCGACGGCGAGCACGGCGGCGCGGATTCGGAGAAGTGCTCCATACGGGTGTCGGACGTGCCGGTGGACGGCGTGTGCGATGAAACGGTGCGCAACGGCTGCGCGGCGGGCACGGCGAACGACGCGGCGCTCCCGGATACCCGGACCTTGTACTTGTGGCGCTGCGACGGCGAGCACGGCGGCGCGGATTCGGAGAAGTGCTCCATACGGGTGTCGGACGTGCCGGTGGACGGCGTGTGCGACGAAAGCGTGCGCAACGGCTGCGCGGCCGGCACGGCCAACGACGCGGCGATCCCGGACAGCTCGAACGCCTACCTTTGGCGCTGCGACGGCCTGCACGGCGGCGAGAACTCGGAGAAGTGCCTCAAGTTCATCGCGGTGGACGGCGGCTGGTCGGATTGGAGCGCCTGCTCGGCGACCGCCTGCGGCGCCGGCGGCACGCAGACGCGAACCTGCAACGACCCCGTTCCCGCACGCGGCGGCCAGGAATGTCTGAAACTGGACGGCACCAGGGGAACGAACGAGACCCGCGCCTGCACCGGCGCCGCGGCGGTGGACGGCGGCTGGTCGAGTTGGAGCGCCTGTTCCGTCAGCGTCTGCGGCGCCACCGGGACGCAGACGCGAACCTGCGACAACCCGGCGCCGGGCTGCGGCGGCAGCGTCTGCTCCGGCCCGTCGTCGCGTGCCTGCGGAGGGAGCGACCGGGTGGACGGCGGCTGGTCGGACTGGAGCGCGTGCTCGGCGACGGCCTGCGGTGCCAGCGGCACGCAGACGCGGGCCTGCACCAACCCGACCCCGGCATGCGGCGGCAGTGGCTGCGCCGGCGCATCGTCGCGGACCTGCACGGGGAGCGGCCCGCGGAATGGCGGCTGGTCGGCATGGAGCGCCTGCTCGGCGACGGCCTGCGGCGCGAGCGGCACGCAGACGCGGGCCTGCACCAACCCGACGCCGGGGTGCGGCGGCGGCAGCTGCGCCGGCGCGTCGTCGCAGGCCTGCACGGGGAACGACCCGGTGGATGGCGTCTGGGCGACCGGCCCATGGGGGCGGTGGAGCGCCTGCGGCGGTTCGATCTGCAGTCGGAGCAGAAGCCGTACCGTCACCTGCACGGCCGCTTGCGGCGGAGCCCCCTGCGATCAGTCGAGCAAGCCAGCGGAGACGGAGACGAGTGCCTGCCCAAGCCCAGCTTGGACGATTGGCCGGTGGAGCGCGTGGAGCGAGTGCAGCGAGACCACCTGCGGCGAGACAGGTCAGCAGACCCGAACGCGGACCGTCACTTGCCCATGCGGCACCGCCTGCCCCGCACCCAAGCCGGCTTCGTCCGAAACGGAACCGTGTACGGGAGACGACCCGAGGGATGGCGTCTGGTCGGATTGGAGCGCCTGCTCGGAGACCGCCTGCGGTGCTAGGGGTACGCAGACGAGGGTGTGCAACGACCCGACTCCGGGGTGTGGCGGACGCGAATGTAGCGGATCCACAACGCAACCCTGCTTGGGAGATGATCCGAGGGATGGCGTCTGGAAGATCGGCCCGTGGGGACCGTGGGGCACCTGCAGTCCTTCAACATGCAAGCAGAGCAGGACGAAGCCCGTCAGCTGCGCGCTTCCCGGCTGTGGCGGGGCGGATTGCGTCGAGGAAAGCAAGCCGCCGCCACCGACTGAGACGCAGTCGTGTACGAACCCGCCGAACCCTAGGTGGGTAGAAGGATCGTGGGGCGCTTGGGGCGATTGCAGCGCTGCCTGCAACGCAGCCGGTCACAAGATCCGCAACCGAACCGTCACTTGCCAATGCGGCAGCAGCGCCTGCCCCGACGACACCAAGCCCGCTGAGCGGATAACAGAGTCCTGCGTCGGCCCCCCCTGCGATTGTCCCGGACAAACGCTTACCTGGGGTGATTGCTCCGCTGATGCAACCACGACCAGATCGGGCAGCAGCGTGACCCTGAACGACACTTCATCTTGCCGTTCCGGCTCCGCAACGTTCACATGCAACGCGGGCACTTGGATCCCGACCAACGTAACGTGCACGGTCACGCCGGAGACGAACGGCATCTGCAACAATACCGTCGAGAACGGCTGCGCCGCGGGTACGCTTCAGGACGTAGCCGACACGACGACATTGGCGTGGGAGTGGAAGTGCTTGGGCATCTGCGAGGGTGACGACGTCCAATGCCGTAAATTGAAGGTGCTGTCCGTCTCGATATCCGTCTCCTCGACGTCCAGGGGCCGCGGCACCGCAACGGCCACCGTGTCGGGTGGCACGCGGCCCTACACCTACAGTTGGAGTGCAAGGGGAGCAAGCATCGTAGGGTCGTCGACCGGTGCGAGCATCACCTTCTCGTACCGCAGCAGCCCTGCAACAAGAGTGATCGACTTCAGCGTCAACGTAAGGGACTCCGCCCAAGTGGGCGGCTCCGCCGAACACGCTTGGGGTACCCCGCCGGGCGGGTGACCAATCTAGTGGATGCCGAACGCCGAACGCGATGACACACGCCCAAGCGTCCTTTCCTCGCACAGCCCGTCGAGCGTCTCGGCGGCAAGATGGTGTGCTCCGGCCACCCCGCACCTGCCGCTGGCGGCGGGCGGCGCTTGCGGGTGCGCTGCTGTGGCCGGCGGCCGCCTTTGCTGAAACGCCTTCCTCCTGTGCGCTCTTCGGTCCCGAGCGGACCGCGGAACTGGATTGGACCACCCGGCAGATGCCGGTGCCCGTCGTCGACGGCGTACTGGCGGAGAGGCTGAGGGCCTGTTTCGGCAAGGGCCCGTCCGAGCCGATCGTCCGCGGCGATCTGCACCGGCTGCGCGCCCTTCGGCACCAGGGCGACCATATGGACGCGATCGTCCGGCTGGACGGCTTGGAACTGGCCGCCAACCTGGAGGAGCTGCTGCTGCCGGACAACCAGGTCGTAGACTTGGGGCCGCTCGCTGGCCTGGCAGCGCTGAGGACCCTCGACCTGGCGCGCAACCAGGTAGTGGACGCCGCGCCGCTGGCCGCCGGCGCCAGTCGCGGTCCGGGCGTCGCTGTGAAGCTTGTCGGCAATCCGCTCGGCCGCGCATCCCTGGACGAGGCGCTGCCGCGTGTTGCTCAGTACGGCGTCGCGTTGGAGTTCGACCGGCCCGACGTGCTGCTCTTCCCGCACATTGGCGTGGGAATTGTGCGGATCATCAACCACAGCGCCCGCGATGGTGAAGTCGGGATGTTCGGACACGTCGGAGAGGACCGCCAGCTGCTGCCCGCGTTCGAGCTGGCCGCAGAGGCGGCGGTGAACTTCGAAAACGAGGATCTGCTGTACGGCAATCCACGCAAAGGGCTCGCCTGGAGTTTTGACGGACTTCCCAAACGGATCGAGTTCCGCACCGACCTCGACATCGAGGTGCTGGTCTACGCGCGCCACGGGGACGGTTTGCTCACGGCGCTGCACGACGGGGCGCCCTTGCGGGACGGCCTGCCGCAGTTCGACACCGTCAATCCCGGGTCGAACCGCAACCAGGAGTCGCAGGTGTGGCTGGCAAGCCTGGACCCGGACCTGCACCGGGAGAGAGTCTTGCTGCGGGCGCGCGACGACGCTGGTGCGAGGGGCGAGGCCACGGTGTGGATGCCGCGAACTAGGAAATTTTACGACGCGGCGAGACTGGAGGCGGCCGGTCTCGGCGACGGAACCGGCAAGTGGCGCATCGAGACGTTTAGGCTTTGGGGCGCGGGGTTGTACAAGGGCTGGAGCTTGCTGCATCACCGGCATGTCGACTACGTTCTGAGCAATCTCTCCACCCGGCCGCACCGCTTGGAGGCGCCGCTGTTTCCGGCGGCGGGGGACCGGCGGCGCGAAGGCTTCGTCCGGGTTGCGAACCACTCGGGCGACGCCGGCGCGGTGCGCATCTTCGCGGTGGACGACGCCGGCGACGCCCGCGAGCCGGTGGAGCTGGCGCTGGCGGCGCGGCAGACCCGGCACTTCAGCTCCCGCGACCTGGAGGCGGGCAACCCGGAGAAGGGCCTCTCGGGCGGCGTCGGCGCCGGCGCGGGCGACTGGCGGCTGCGCTTCGAATCGGATCTGGACATCGTGGCGCTCACCTACGCGCGCGACGCGAGCGGAATCGTGACGTCGATGCACGACGTGGCGCCGAGCGGCCTGGGCCGGCATCGAGTGGCGACCTTCGCCCCGTCGAACCTGCCGACGGCTTTCTACGGCTTCGCTCCGCGGAGCCTGCTGCGCATCGTCAACGTCGGAACCGCGGCGGCCGAGGTGGAGGTGAGCGGAACCGACGATCTGGGCCGGCCCGGCGCTGGCGTGGTGCGGCTGGCCGTGCCGGCGGGGGCGGCGACGACGCTGACGGCGGCGCAGCTGGAGGAGGGCGGGGCGGAGCTGTCCGGCCGGCTGGGCGACGGCGAGGGGATGTGGCGGCTGTCGGTGAAGTCGGCCCAGCCGCTGCGGGTGATGAGCCTGATGGAGAGCGGCGCCGGGCGGCTGACGAACATCTCCACCGCCATGCGCGGGCCGCCGGGCGACGCGGACGGCGACGGGGCGCCGGACCATGCCGACATCGACGACGACAACGACGGCATCGCCGACGCCTGGGACGCGCTGCCGTACGACCCGGCCGAGAGCGTGGACACGGACGGCGACGGGATCGGCAACCTGGCGGACAACGACGACGACGGCGACGGCGTGGAGGACGCGTTCGACGCGCGGCCCCTCGACGCTTCGGGGCATGAGCCGCGAGACGTTGCCGATCTTCGCCACTACCGCTTCGTGGGCGAACACTGGTCGGACAGGGCGTCCTGGTCGATGGCGGTTGCCGACGTCGACTGCGATGGCGCGCGCGAAGTCGTCATCGGTGCGCCAAGCCACGTCGGCGGCGAGCACATCAGGGCCTGGTCCTACCCCGGTGCCGTCTATCTGGTGTCGGCGGCGGACCTGCCGGCCGCGGATGCCGCCGACGGCCGGGCCGACGGCATCGTCTACCTGGGAAGAGTCGCTGCCGAGCCGCGGTCGTGGAAGCTGGTGGGCAACACCGACAGTTGGCGGCTAACGCACCGACCGTCGCACTATCTCGGCACGAGCGTGGCGCCGGCGGGCGACATCAACGGAGACGGCTGCGACGACCTCCTTCTGGGCGGCAGGGCGCGCAACGGCTTTGCCGGTTCGGCATACCTGGTGTCCGCCATGGATCTTCCCGCCGCCGACCGGGCGGACGATGACGCGGACGGCGTCGTCGACATTCGCCTCTTGGTGGAGCAACCCGGCTCCTACGAGTTCCTCGGGGAGAGGGGCGGCGACGAGTTGCTCGCTGTGTTGGACGGCGACAACGCCGGCGTGGCGGTGGCGGGCGTGCCCGACTGGGATGGCGATGGTTTTGACGAGATCGTCGTCGGCGCGTCGTGGTACTCCGCCACGGAAGGCGTCGGCGAGGACGGCGACCGCCGAGGCGCCGCCTATCTGCTGGCGCGCCGTGATTTCGCGGCCATGGACGCCGCCGACGGCGACGTTGACGGAACCATAGGGCTGGCGTCCATCAAGCCGGAGCTGCGCTCTCGGCGGATCGTCGGTGCGCCGGGAGAGGGTTTGGGCTACTTCCTGGCGGTCGGCGAGTTCGACGGCGACGGCCAGCCGGACCTTGCGGTCGGCGGCGTGCCCGGCGCGCTCTATCTGCTTGCTGCGGCGGACATTCCGCTTCTCGACGCCGCCGACGGCACCGTGGACGGCACGGCGGACCTGGAGCGCGCTGCGCTCGGCGACGCTTCGTGGCGGCTGTCGGGGCCCGACGCGGTCGACGCTGCCGCCGATTGGCGCATCGGGGACCTCTCGGTCGGGGACGTGGACGGCGACGGCGTCGACGACCTCGTGGTGTCGGGCGGGCTCGGCGAAGACGACGACTACTTTGGCGACGACTGCTTCGTGTGCCCCGACATGAACAATCCAAGCTACTTGGTTGCTGCGTCCGCGCTGGACGCCGCCGACCGTGCGGATGGCGTGCGCGATCGCACCGTACGCTTCGAGCTGGCCGCGAAACAGGAAGGTTCTTTGCGGTTGGTGCTGGGAAATCCCCGCTGGGGCCCCAGTACGTTCAAATCAACCGTTGCGGACGTCGATGGCGATGGCCTTGCCGACGTGGTCTTCGCAGACGGCGGGGCCGAAGGAGGCGGCGGCGGGTGCCCTCGCTGGCAGGGCGCTGCCTGGCTGGTGTCGGGCTCGTACTTGAGGGGTCTCGACGCGACCGAATCGGCGATCGCCCTGGAAGCTCTCGAACCGGACGGCGCCGGGCTGTGGAAGTTCATCGGCACCGGCGGGGAACGGCTCGGCATCGGCAAGCCCTTGGCGTCCCGCTTGGATGGCGACGGCGCGTTGGATCTGATCATCGGCTCCTACGGCGCCCGGGCGTACTGGCCCGGGTGTGAGCTAGGCCAGGGTTGGCACAGCCCTAGCCCTGGGACGGCCGTCGCGATGTCCACCGCCGTTCTCGGCGAAGCGGATGCCGCGGACGGCAGCGCGGACGGCGTGATTTACCTCGGTTCCCTCGTGGGCGAGTACAGCCCCATTGTCAACAACTCCATCCAGGCCGCAACCAGCCAGTTCGACGAGAACATCGTCCTGATGGAGATCTCGGGAGAGGTCAACGCATTGCTGAGGCACGGTCTGCGATACCGGCAGCTTGGCCCAAAGCTCTACGAAATCTACGAGGACGCTTTCGACTATCTGATTTTCCTACCCAACATGACCGCCCATGTTCCCTACTGTGGTGTCTATTACGTCGCCCGCGTCCGCGACGATGTCCGGGGCACAGGCAGGGAAAGGTCGCGCCATGTGCGGATTCCCGGAACGGAAAAGTTGACGGGTATAGTGGAGATTCCCAGTTACGGCTGCCTGGACTACCTGCTCCTGAACCACGAGATCATGCATACGTGGGCGAACTACGCGCTTCCGCAGCCGACCATAGTCGGGCCGCATCTGACGTTCACCAGCGCGAATGGCGTACTGGGCGGCTTCGACCGATCGAAGCTCGTGGACCTAGGCGATGGCCGATACGCTGTGGGCAGCTATGATGCCTTCTACGGCTACGGTCCGGTCGAGCTCTACTTCGCCGGGTTCCTGCCCGCCGAGGAGGTGCCCGACATCTGGGTAGCCAGGGATGGCCGGTCGCGCGGCGAGGTCCACGACGAATACGGCGTAATAATCGAGGCGTCGCAGGTCGAGGAATGGTCGGTGGAACGGATCATCGAGGAACATGGCCCGAGGACGCCGACCGTCGCGGATTCCCAGAAGGCTTTTCGTGCCGCGTTCGTGCTGGTCGCGGACCGGGAGCATCCGTTCGAACAGGAGGTGCTCGAAGAGCTCAGCACGTTTCTGCGCGGCTTCTCGAACCCTGCGGACGACGAGGACGACGAGACGTACAACTTCTACGAGGCCACGGGCGGACGGGCGACGTTCGCGACCGGCGACCTGACGCGGTGGCGCAAGCCGGGCGCGGAGGCGTCGCTTGCCGCGACCGCCCGCGCCTTCGACGTCCGCCCCTTCGCCGCCAGCCGCAGCCCTCGCCCCTTCGTCGCCAGCCACGGCTCGCCCCGCTTCGGCGGCGCGATCAAGGCAAACCCCCACCTCCTCTGCGGCGCCGAGCACGGCCCCGGTGCCGCCGAGTCGGCAGCGCTCGGCCGCGCCGACGGCCCGCCACCGCGACTCGCCGAAGATCTCCCTGGCCCGTACCCCACGCACCCGTAGAGCGTCGCCTGCTTGAACGGCCAGGCTGGCTTGGGCTGGGCAAAGAGGAAGCCTAGGAAGGCGTGGGATCAGCGCCAGTACAGGAACCTGGCCGACTCCGTGGAGTCGCCGGAACACGGTGAAGGTGCTGCTGTTCTTCGACATCGGCGGCTCCAACTGGACGCGCACGTGAAGATCTGCGAGGACTGTGCGGCGTCGCGGCATCCTCGGGCGGGATGGCGTATAGTGCCGAACACCCTTGGGGTACCCCGGGGTACCTCGCCGGGCGGGTGACCAATCTAGCGGGGTGCCGAACGAACGCGATGACACACGCCCAAGCGTCCTTTCCTCGCACAGCCCGTCGAGCGTCTCGGCGGCAAGATGGTGTGCTCCGGCCGCCTCGCACCTGCCACTGGCGGTGGGCGGCGCTTGCGGGTGCGCTGCTGTGGCCGGCGGCCGCCTTTGCAGAAACGCCTTCCTCCTGTGCGCTCTTCGGCCCGGAGCAGACCGCGGAACTGGACTGGGCGACCCGGCTGATGCCGGTGCCCGTCGTCGACGGCGTACTGGCGGAGAGGCTGAGGGCCTGTTTCGGCAAGGGCCCGTCCGAGCCGATCGTTCGCGGCGATCTGCACCGGCTGCGCACCCTTCGGCACCAGGGCGACCATCTGGACGCGATCGTCCGGCTGGACGGCTTGGAACTGGCCGCCAACCTGGAGGAGCTGCTGCTGCCGGACAACCAGGTCGCGGACCTCCGGCCGCTCGCTGGCCTGACGGCGTTGAGGACGCTCGACCTGTCCCGCAACCAGGTGGCGAATGCCGCGCCGCTGGCCGACAGCGCCTGGCACGGCCCGGGTGCCGACGTGAATCTGCGCGGCAATCCGCTGGGCCGCGCATCCTTGAACGAAGTGCTGCCGCGCATTGCGCGACACGGCGTCGCGCTGGAGTTCGACCGGCCCGATGTATTGCTGTTCCCGTCCGGCGCTGCCGAGGGGCTTCTTCGGATCATCAACCATAGCGCCGACAGCGGCGAAGTCAAGATGTTCGGATTCATCGGAGAGGGCAGCCAGTTGCTCCCCGCGTTCGAGTTGGCCAGCGGTGCGGCGGTGAACTTCTCCACTCGGGATCTGACGGCCGGCAATTACGCAAAGGGGCTCGCCTGGGGCTTCTCCGGAGTTCCCCATCGGATCGAGTTCCGAACGGACCTCGACATCGAGGTGCTGGTCTACGCACGCGCCGGAAACGGTTTGCTGACGGCGCTGCACGCCGCGGCGCCTTCGCGCCGCGGCGGCCTGCCCCAGTTCGACACCGTCAATCCCGGGTCGAACCGCAACCAGGCGTCGGTGGTGCGGCTGCAAGCGCTGGAGCGGGGTTACCTCGGCAGGTATTTTTTGCTGCAGGCCCACGACGACGCCGGCGTGCGGCGCGAGGTCCGCGTGTTGGCGTTCGACAACAAGCCGAACCGGTTCTCCGCGACGGAGCTGGAGGAGGCGGGCCTCGGCAACGGAACCGGCAAGTGGCGCATCGATACGCTTAGAGTTGGGGGAGGCGAGGCGTCCTACAAGGGCTGGAGCCTGCTGGAAACCCCTGGCGGGGATCTGAGCAACCTTTCGACCCGGCCGCACCGCTTGGAAGCACCGCTGTTTCCGGGCGCGGGGAACCCGCAGCGGGAGGGCTTCGTCCGGGTTGCGAACCACTCGCACGCTGGCACGGTGCGCATCTTCGCGGTGGACGACGCCGGCGTCGCCCGCGAACCGGTGGAGCTGGCGCTGGCATCGCGGCAGACGCGGCACTTCAACTCAGGCGATCTCGAGGCGGGCAACCCGGAGAAGGGCCTGTCGGGCGGCGTCGGCGCGGGCGCGGGCGAATGGCGGCTGCGCTTCACGTCGGATCTGGACATCGTGGCGCTCACCTACGCGCGCGACGCGAACGGAGTCGTGACGTCGATGCACGACGTGGCGCCGAGCGGCCTGGGCCGGCATCGGGTGGCCACCTTCGCCCCGGCGTCGAACCTGCCGACGGCTATCTCGAGCTTCGCTCCGCGGAGCCTGCTGCGCATCGTCAACGTCGGAACCGCGGCGGCCGACGTGGAGGTGGGCGGAACCGACGATCTGGGCCGGCCCGGCGCTGGCGTGGTGCGGCTGGCCGTGCCGGCGGGCGCGGCGACGACGCTGACGGCGGCGCAGCTGGAGGAGGGCGGGGCGGAGCTGTCCGGCCGGCTGGGCGACGGCGAGGGGATGTGGCGGCTGTCGGTGGAGTCGGCCCAGCCGCTGCGGGTGATGAGCCTGATGGAGAGCGGCGCCGGGCGGCTGACGAACATCTCCACCGCCATGCGCGGGCCGCCGGGCGACGCGGACGGCGACGGGGCGCCGGACCATGCCGACGTCGACGACGACAACGACGGCATCGCCGACGCCTGGGACGCGCTGCCCTACGATCCGGCCGAGAGCGTGGACACGGACGGCGACGGGATCGGCAACCTGGCGGACGACGACGACGACGGCGACGGCGTGGAGGACGCGTTCGACGCGCGCCCCCTCGACGCTTCGGGGCACGAGCCGCGAAACGTCGCCGACCTCCGCCGCTACCGCTTCGTGGGCGAGCATTCGTCCGATCGGGCGTTCTGGTCGATGGCGGTTGCCGACGTGGACTGCGACGGCGCGAACGAGGTCGTCGTCGGCGCGCCAAGCCACGTCGGTGGCGAGCACCGCGAAAGCCAGTACGACCCCGGTGCCGTCTATCTGGTGTCGGCGGCGGACCTGCCGGCCGCGGATGCCGCCGACGGCCAGGCCGACGGCGTCGTCTACCTGGGAAGAATCGCCGCCGAGCCGGGGTCGTGGAAGCTGGTGGGCGACAGCAAGAGGGGGTTCGGAGCGGCCCGGCACGCGCACTACCTCGGCGGGAGCGTGGCGCCGGTGGGCGACATCAACGGAGACGGCTGCGGCGACCTGCTTGTGGGCGGCCGGGCGTACAACGACTTCGCCGGGTCGGCATACCTGGTGTCCGCCTTGGATCTGCCCGCCGCCGACGGCGCCGACGGCGGCGTGGACGGCATCGTCGACGTTCGCCACTTGGCCGAACAGCCCGGCTCCTACGAGTTCCTCGGGGAGAAGCGTCGGGACAATGCGGGAAACGCGGTGGCCGGCGTGCCGGACTGGGACGGCGACGGCTTCGACGAGCTGGTCGTCGGCGCGTCGTGGCACTCCGGCACGGAGGGCGCTGGCAGCGGCGGCGACCGCCGAGGCGCCGCGTACCTGCTGGCGCGCCGCGACCTGGCGTCGCTGGACGCCGCCGACGGCGAGGTCGACGGCAGCATCGCGCTGGCGTCCATCGCCGCCGGGACGCGCTCGCGGCGGGTCGTCGGCGCGCCGGGAGAGGGTCTGGGCTACTTCCTGGCGGTCGGCGAGTTCGACGGCGACGGCCAGCCGGACCTCGCGGTCGGCGGCACGCCGGGCGCGCTCTATCTGCTCGCCGCGGCCGACGTTCCGCATCTGGACGCCGCCGACGGGGCCGAGGACGGCACGGCGGACCTCGGGCGCTCCGGGCTCGGCGACGCCTCGTGGCGGCTGTCGGGGCGGGAGGACGACGACTCGGCCGGAGGCTTCAAGTGGTACGTCCATGACCTGTCGGTCGGGGACGTGGACGGCGACGGCTTGGACGACATCGTGGTGTCGGGCCCGCTCGGCGAATACGACAACGGCTGGACCGAGGGCGCGAGCTTTCCCAGCTACCTGGTTCCGGCTTCCGCGCTGGACGCCGCCGACCGTGCGGACGGCGCCGGTGATCGCACGGTGCGCCTCGAACTGGCCGCGGAGCAGGAAGGCGCCCGGGTGCTGGCGCCGGGAGTCCGCGACGATGGCTACAGCCGCAACCTTGCGTTCAACTCGGTCGTCGCGGATGTGGACGGCGACGGCCTTGGCGACGTGGTCTTCGCCGACGGCAACGCTGAAACAGGCGCCTCGTGCCAGGAGCCTCGCTGGCACGGCGCCGCCTGGCTGATGTCTGGAGCGTACCTGAGCGGTCTCGACGCCGCGGAATCGGCGATCGTGCTGGACGAACTCGAGCCGGACGGCATCGGGCTGTGGAAGTTCGTCGGCGCCGGCGGGGAACGGCTCGGCTACAGCAAGCCCTTGGCGTCCCGCCTGGACGGCGACGCGGCGCTGGATCTGATCGTCGGTTCCTTCCGCCCCTTGACCTACTACGACCGGTGCGGGAGCCGCGTTGGCCCCGGAACAGCCGTCGCGATGTCGACGGGCGTTCTCGGCGAAGCGGACGCTGCGGACGGCAGCGCGGACGGCGTGATTCGCCTCGGCGCTCTGACGGGCGAATACACGGCCATCGTCGAAGACGCCCCCCGGGTCGCGGTCGCCCAGTTCGACGAGAACCTCGTCGTGATGGAGATCTCCGGAGAGACCAACTCGTTGCTGAGGCACTCCCAGCCTCTCGACCGCCTGGCCCGGAAGCTCTACGAAGTCTACGAGGACGCATTCGACTACGTGATCTTCCAGTCCAACGTTTCCGCCGTCGAGGGAGCCTTGTCGTGTGGCTGGTACGAGACCGTCGGCAACGCCGTCGCCGGCACGGGCGTGCGGATGCTGGACTACCGGCAGCCGTACTTCGGGTCGGCAGGAGAGCTGACGGGCGTGGTGCGGATACCCAGTCACAGCTGTCTCGACTACAGCACGCTGGCGCACGAGATCATGCATGGGTGGGCCAACTTCGTGCTGCCGTATGCGCCGCACTGGGGGTTCAGCAGCGCGAACGGCCTGCTGGGCGGCTTCGACCGATCGAAGCTCGTG
This sequence comes from Candidatus Azotimanducaceae bacterium, assembly GCA_965199875.1. GTDB lineage: Bacteria > Pseudomonadota > Gammaproteobacteria > Pseudomonadales > Azotimanducaceae > VXYL01. The sequence goes on from OZ241346.1 coordinate 4,509,205, forward strand.
GAACTGGGCGAGGGCCGGTACGCGGCTGGCGGCTTCCGGCCCGACTACGCCGACGGAAAGCCGTACAGCCCGCTCGAGCTCTACCTGGCCGGGTTGCTGCCCGCCGAGGAGGTGCCCGACATCTGGGTGGCAAGGGATGGCGAGTGGACCTACGAGAACAACGACGAACACGGGCGGATATTCGCCGCGTCGGAGGTGGAGGACTGGTCCGTGGAGCGGATCATCGAGGAACATGGCCCGAGGACGCCCGCCGTGGCGGACTCGCAGAAGGCGTTTCGCGCCGCGTTCGTGCTGGTCGCGGACCGGGAACATCCGCCCGAACGGGAGGCGCTCGAGGAACTCAGCGCATTGCTCCGGGGCTTCTCGAACCCTGCGGACGACGAGGACGACGAGACGTACAACTTCTACGAGGCCACGGGCGGACGGGCGACGTTCGCGACCGGCGACCTGACGCGGTGGCGCAAGCCGGGCGCCGAGGCGTCGCTTGCCGCAACCGCCCGCGCCTTCGACGTCCGCCCCTTCGCCGCCAGCCGCAGCCCGCGCCCCTTCGTCGCCAGCCACGGCTCGCCCCGCTTCGGCGGCGCGATCAAGGCAAACCCCCATCTCCTCTGCGGCGCCGAGCACGGCCCCGGTGCCGCCGAGTCGGCAGCGTTCGGCCGCGCCGACGGCCCGCCACCGCGACTCGCCGAAGATCTCCCTGGCCCGTACCCCACGCACCCGTAGAGTCGCCTGCTGAACGGCCCGAACGGCCTGGGCCGGGGCAAGAAGAGAGAGCCCAGGAAGGCGTGGGATCGGTGCCAGTACAGAGAACCTGGATGACTCCGTGGGGTCGTGGAGCTCTACGTAGCGGTGATTTCCTGCCCGCCGGCAAGGTGCCACTGGGCCCGTATGCGCTCCACTTCCAACGCCCTCGACTGCGCCGCGTGAGCTTGGGCGTGTTGCAACGTCCCGGCCAGGTCGGGGCACTGCTCCCATCTTGTTTCGAGCCTCGCCGCAGTTTGGCGCAAGGCCGCGCCGGCCATTGCTGCGCGCAGGCTGCCTAGCTGCCGGTGCGCGACGTCTACGGGCCAGCGCTGGTCTGGCGCAGGTGCGATGGTGGACAAGGCAAGGGTCAGCAGGGCCTGCCCCGCATCGCCGCCGGGATACGCCTTCTGGATGGCGTCGTCCAGCGTCACCACGAAGCCGGCATTGCGCCCCAGCCGCTGCTCGACGATCAGATTGATCTCGTAGTGATCCATGCTGTTGATGTCGCTGGTGACGAGCAGATCGGTGCCCAGCGCCAACGCCTGGGACACCATGATCGCGTCGCTGTGGTATGGAATCTGCTCGGCGGTGCGACGAGGAAAGCAGGCTTGCGTAAAGAGCCCTCGCAAGTCCAGGGCGGCCTCTTCCAGATCGTCCGACCACTCGGCCCATCGGAAAGGGGAGTCCGGCTGTTCGGACAGCCGCTGCCATGCGTCGGCTGAACGGAACTTCGACGTCATTCCCGCGCCGTGGGTCAGCTCCGTCCACACTTGCGGCAACAGCAGCGTTCGCGTGCTGGCATCTTCCATCCAGCAGCACACGAACTTGCGTTGCGTGGGGCGAATCAGCGTCGACGTGTCGAACGCCGGGCCTAGCGGCTCATCCGTCATGGCCAACGCGGCGCGTCGAACGCACCGGCGCCACGCCAGCCTCGGCAGCGCGCTCGATATTGCGGTCTTTGGCGTTGGCCCGCCCGCGTCGCCGGTGCCAGTCGCTGACGCGCGGCGTCTCGTCGGATTCCGCGTCGACGGCGCGGATGTCGTACAGCCAAGCCAAGTGCTCCGGCTGGTAGGTGACTGCGGCAAGCCCTTTGAGTTTCGGGTCGGCGGGGTAGCCCATGGGTGGCGGTCCTGGTTCCGATGGAGGCCAACTCTACATCAAGGGTGTCGCCGTGCCACGACGTGTTCGCCGGCGCGTTGTATTGGCCTTGCCCGCAACCTACTATTCGCGGACACCTAAGCAGGCGAGCGAGGAGGCTCGGTGGCGGGACGCACGCTGTACGACAAGATCTGGGACGCCCATGCGGTCGCGCAGCGCGACGACGGCATGACGATTCTGTACATCGACCGGCACCTGCTGCACGAGGTGACGTCGCCCCAGGCGTTCGAGGGTCTGGCGCTCGCCGGGCGCAAGCCGTGGCGTTTGGATGCGAACCTGGCGACGCCCGACCACAACGTGCCGACGACCAATCGCGCCGCCGGCATCGACGGCATCGACGACCCCGTCGCCAAGGAGCAGGTGGTGGTGCTGGACGAGAACTGCAAGCGCTTCGGCATTCGCCAGTTCGAGATGACGGACGTTCGCCAGGGCATCGTCCACGTCGTCGGCCCGGAGCAGGGCGCGACGCTGCCGGGCATGACCATCGTCTGCGGCGACTCGCACACTTCCACCCACGGCGCCTTCGCGGCCTTGGCGCACGGCATCGGCACCTCGGAAGTGGAACACGTGCTGGCCACCCAGTGCCTGGCGCAGCGCAAGAGCCGCAACCTGCGCATCGACGTGGCCGGCGAGCTTGGCCACGGCGTCACCGCCAAGGACCTGGTGCTGGCGATCATCCGCAGCATTGGCACGGCCGGCGCCACCGGCCACGCCATCGAGTACGCCGGCAGCGCCGTTCGCGCGCTGTCGATGGAAGGCCGCATGACGCTGTGCAACATGTCCATCGAGGCGGGCGGCCGGGCCGGCCTGGTGGCGGTCGACGACACCACCATCGACTACGTACGTGGCCGCCCCTTTGCGCCCACCAGCGAGCTGTGGCACCGGGCCGAGGCGCACTGGCGCACGCTGGTGTCGGATGCGGACGCCGTTTTCGACCGCGAGGTGAAGCTGGATGCCGCCGGAGTTGCGCCGCAGGTCAGCTGGGGCACCTCGCCGGAACTGGTGCTGGGCGTGGACGAAGCCGTGCCAGCACCGACGGACTTCGACGATGCCGGCAAACGGGAGCTGTGCGAGCGGGCGCTGGCGTACATGGATCTGACGCCCGGCACCCCCATCGCTGGCGTCCCCGTGGACCGGGTGTTCATCGGCTCCTGCACCAACGGCCGCATCGAGGACTTTCGCGCCGCCGCCGAGGTGCTGGACGGGCGCAAGGTTTCTGCCGACGTCGTGCAGGCGATGGCGGTGCCGGGTTCCGGGCTGGTGAAGCAGCAGGCCGAAGCCGAGGGTCTGGATGCCGTGTTCAAGGCGGCCGGTTTCGAGTGGCGCGATCCGGGCTGCTCCATGTGTCTGGCGATGAACGACGACCGGCTGCACGCCGGCGAGCGCTCGGCAGCCACGTCCAACCGCAACTTCGAAGGCCGTCAAGGCTACCGCGGACGCACCCATCTGGTGAGCCCGGCGATGGCGGCGGCCGCGGCCGTCGCCGGGTGCTTCACCGACGTGCGGGAGATGCTCTGATGCAGCCGTTCAACCAGCACACTGGCGTCGTCGTGCCCATGGATCGCGCCAACGTCGACACCGATCAGATCATTCCCAAGCAGTTCCTGAAGTCCATCCGGCGCACCGGCTTCGGCGACAACCTGTTCGACGCCTGGCGCTATCTGGACGAAGGCGACATCGGCATGAACCCCAACGAGCGCCGCGTCAACCACGACTTCGTGCTCAACCTGCCGCGCTACGCCGACGGCAGCATCCTCCTGGCACGGCGGAACTTCGGCTGCGGTTCCAGCCGCGAACACGCGGTCTGGGCGCTCTTGGAACACGGCTTTCGCTGCGTGCTGGCGCCGAGCTTTGCGGACATCTTCTTCACCAACGCGTTGAAGAACGGCCTGCTGCTGATCGCGCTCCGCGAAGGCGCGGTGGCCGATCTGTTCGCCAGGGTCGAAGCCGAGGAGGGTTTCCAGCTGACCGTCGACTTGCCCGCCCAGTCCCTCGCCAGCGACGGGCTGCAGCTGCGCTTCGACATCGAGCCGCAGCGCAAGCGGCTGCTGCTCGAAGGGCTGGACGAGATCGCCGTGACGCTGAACCACGCCGAGGCCATTCGCGCCTTCGAGGCCGAGCATCGTCGCCGAGCGCCCTGGGTATTCGACGAAGAGGCAAGCCCCGCATGAGCCATCGAGTTCTGGTGCTGCCCGGCGACGGCATCGGTGCGGAGATCATGCCGCACGCGCTGCGCGTGCTGGCGGCGACCGACATCGACTTCGACTTCGCCTACGCCGATCTCGGCGGCGGCGCCATCGACCGGCACGGCACGCCCCTGCCGCCGGATACGCTGACCGCGGCGCGGCAGTCCGACGCCGTGCTGCTCGGCGCGGTGGGCGGCCCGAAGTGGGACCATCTGCCGATGGACCAGCGGCCAGAGAAGGGGCTCCTGGGCATGCGTTCGGGCCTCGATCTGTTCGCCAATCTGCGCCCGGCGCTGCTCTTCCCGCCGTTGGCGGAGGCATCCTCGCTGAGGGCGGAGCTGGTGGCCGGCCTCGACCTGCTGATCGTCCGCGAACTCACCGGCGGCATCTATTTCGGCGAGCCCCGGGGCGTCACCGTGGACAACGGCGGGCGGCGCGGCTTCAACACCTACGTCTACAGCGAACGCGAGATCGAGCGCATCGCCCGGGTCGCCTTCGACCTGGCCGCCAAGCGGCGCAGCAAGCTGGTTTCCGTGGACAAGGCGAACGTGCTGGAGGTGACCCAGCTGTGGCGGGACGTCGTCAGCGAAGTCCACGCCGACTATCCGCGGGTCGAGCTCGACCACCTCTACGTGGACAACGCCGCCATGCAGCTGGTGCGGGCGCCCAAGCAGTTCGACGTGGTGGTCACCGGCAACATGTTCGGCGACATCCTCTCGGACGTGGCGGCGATGCTCACCGGGTCGCTCGGCATGCTGCCGTCGGCGTCGCTGAACGCTTCCGGGCAGGGCATGTACGAGCCGGTTCACGGCACCGCGCCGGACATCGCCGGCAGAAACGTCGCCAATCCCTTGGCGACGATCCTCTCGACGGCGATGATGCTGCGCTACAGCTTGAACGAGCCGGCCGCCGCCGAGCGCATCGAAAACGCCGTCAACCAGGTGCTCGATCAGGGCCTGCGCACGGCGGACATCCTGTCTGCCACGGCTGGCGGCGAGCAGAGGCAGGTGGGCACGGACGAGATGGCCGATGCCGTGATCGCAGGGCTGCGAAGCGACGAATAGGCTGCGCCAATCTTGAGATTTGAAGAAAGTCGGCTGGACGCTTGGGAGAGCAAATGGAACCACTCAACGTGGCCATCGTCGGCGCTACCGGCGCGGTGGGCGAGGCGATGCGCGAAATCCTCGACGAGCGCGCCTTTCCCATGGGCGAGGTGCGCCTGCTGGCCAGCGAGCGCTCGGCCGGCAAGCGCCTTCGCGTCGGCGGCAAGTCCGTTGCCGTGGAAGTGCTCGACGACTTCGACTTCTCGGACACCCAGATCGCGCTCTTTTCGGCCGGCGGCGGCATTTCCGCCGAGTTCGCGCCGCGTGCCGCCGAAGCCGGCGCCGTGGTCATCGACAACACCTCGAAGTTCCGCATGGACGACGACATCCCGCTGGTGGTGCCGGAGGTGAACGGCCATCGCATCGCCGACGGCCTCGGCCCCAACATCATCGCCAATCCGAACTGCTCCACCATTCAGATGGCGGTGGCGCTGAAGCCGATCTACGACGCCGTGGGCATCGAGCGCATCAACGTCGCCACCTACCAGGCGGTGTCCGGCGCGGGCATGTCCGGGGTGTCGGAACTGGCCGGGCAGACGGCCAATCTGCTGAACGCCAAGCCGCTCGACGAGTTCAAGGCGCATCCCGCGCAGATCGCCTTCAACGCCGTGGCGCACGCCTGGCCGGTTGGCGACAACGGCTACTCGGTGGAAGAGATGAAGATGGTCAACGAGACGCGGAAGATCTTCGAGGACGAGGACATCCGAGTGAACCCCACCTGCGTGCGCGTGCCGGTCTTCTACGGCCACTCGGAAGCCGTACACATCGAAACCCGCGACCCCCTCTCGGCGCTGGATGCCGCCGAACTGCTTGCCCGCGCCCCTGGGGTGACGGTGATCGACGATCCGAACGCCAGCCCCACGGCCGTCGACCACGCCGCCAACCAGGACGCCGTCTTCGTCGGCCGCATTCGCGAAGACCTAAGCCACGAGCGGGGGCTCGATCTTTGGATCGTCGCCGACAACGTACGCAAGGGGGCTGCCCTGAACAGCGTGCAGATCGCCGAAGTGGTGCATGGGCTCCTTGCCTAGGCGCGCCCTGCGGGGCGCGTTCGAGTTTGCTTCGCAAACTCCGTGCCCGGCGGCGAAGCTCTGGACTCCCGGGCGTGAAGGTCGCGCCCACTCAAGAAGCCTAGGCGCGCCCTGTGCCACTTGAGGAGCGTAGCGGCGCATCGAACGCGCTCGTCGAACGCGGCGGCGCCATGCTCGGCCGCTACGCCGCGGCGATGGCGGCGACGCGCCAGCTGCTCGACGCCCGCTTTGCCAGCGCCGTGGAACTCGTCGCGGGTTTGGACTCCATCCTCATCGTCACCGGCCTCGGCAAGAGCGGCCTGGTGGCGCAGAAAGCGGCGGCGACGCTGTCCAGCACCGGCACCCAGGCCGCCTTCGTGCATCCGGTGGAAGCCCTGCACGGCGATTTGGGCATCGTGCGTCCTGGCTCCGCGCTGCTGGCGCTGTCGAAGAGCGGCGGCAACGCCGAGACCATCGAGTTCGCCCGCCAGTTCAAGGCCGTTGCCAAGGGGCAGGTGATTTCGCTGACGGAACCGCAGTCCCGCCTGGCGGCCATCGCCGACATCGCCTTGGACATTCCGCCGCTGCCGGAGATCGACGCCTTCGACCTCGCGCCGACCATCAGCGCCGCCACGACGATGGCGGTATGCGACGCGATGGCGATTCTCGTGCAGCAGTCGAAGGGGCTTACCGATCGCGACTTCGCCCGCTTCCATCCCAGCGGCGCGCTGGGCAAGCGGCTGCTGCTGTCGGTAGACGAGGTGATGATCCAGGGCGACGCGCTGCCGCTGCTAAGCGACGCGGCTCGCTTCGCGGACCTCGTCTACGAGATTTCGTCCAAGGGCATCGGCATGGCGGTGGTGGTGAACGATGCTGGCGAACACGTTGGCGTGGTGACGGATGCCGACATCCGCCGTCTGCTGCTGCGCGGCGAACCCGTCCAGCGGCTCACCGTGGCCGACTGCTTCGAGCGCAGCCGCCGGGGCAGCGAAAGCTCGGCGCCGGCGCGGGTGCGGGGGGCGACCACCACGGGGGCGATGGCCGCCGACTGCCTGGCGCAAATGCAGCAAAGCCAGATCACCGAGCTGGTGGTGCTCGACGGCGAGCGCCCCGTCGGCGTGGTGCGGCTGCAAGACCTGATCGCCGCTGGCATCTAGCCGCAGCGAGGCTTCGCCCGTCCTCTAGGGAAGGTCTGATCAAGTACCTTTGCGGGAAAAACAACCGCCGTCCCAGAAGGGTTCACGGTCTGCCCGGGACACTTAAACAGAGGTTTCCTAGCCCACTTTGCCGGGCTCGAAAACCGCGGAGATCGCCCGCTCGCCGGGCGATTGTCTGAAATTGCTGTAGGAAATGCGCCATCGGCGATGCGCCGAGGCGGGGTCTGGCCTATGGTGGCGACGCTGACCCACCTTCTACAAGGAGTTTCAACCATGAACAAGCAACTCTTCTCGGCGGCCTTGGCCGTCGGCTTGACGGTTTCGGCGGCCCTGGCGCCGGGCAACATGGCCGCTTCCAGCCTCGAAAACCAGCTGTACCGCCTTCTGCCCGAAGGCTGCGGCGGCTATCTGTGGCAGGACGAGTGCTACCTGTCGCCTTCGGAAATACCCATTCCCGAGATCTACTTCGGCCGCCCGGAGTTGCTGCGCTGGCTGCTGAGCCAGTGAGCCTTGGCCGCGACGATGCCAGCAGCCAGCGACGCCGTGCAGGGACGCGAAGTGGACGTCAAGCCCGTCCGCTGGGGTTTCGCGTTCGTCGCGTCCTGGCTGATCTGGCTGGGCGGCACGGCGCTGGGGTTGGGGATCGTCGAATGGACCGAGAGCATGCCTGCCGAAGCCAAGGAACTGCCGGAGGAATGGCTGGAGGCGGCGGCGGACGCCGCGGAACAGGAGGTCGCCGAAGTTGCCGCCCCGTCCAGGCTCGACGAGTTCCTGTTCATTCTCGGCAGAAACTTGACCGTCTACGTCTGGCTGCTCGCCGGCCTGCTCTCGGCCGGCGCCATCACCTTGCTGGTGCTCCTGGCCAACGGCGTCGCGCTTGGCCAGACCCTCGGCTTTGCGATGGCGTCCGGGATGCCGACGAGCGCCGCGGTGGACCTGCTGTTTACCCACGGCGTTCTTGAACTCGGCACCTTCTGCATCGCTGGCGCCGTGGGCTTTCAGGGCCTGCGCCTGGCGTTCGACGGCTCCGAACGCGGCTGGGCGGTGGTCAAGTCCATGCCCTGGAGAACGGTGCTGGCCTTTGGCGTTGCGGCGCTGACGGCCGCCGCTGGCGTTGAGGCCGTCGTCACCGCGGATCTGGCCGCGGCCTACGAACCAAAACCCTAAGTGCAAAGTCAGGAGGCGACGTGCGCGACTGGAATCGAGTGCTGACCGCTCCGATGCTGCCGGTGGCAGTCTGGCTGGCGGGCATGGCGCTGTTCACCGTGCTCTGCGTCGAGTCGTTGTTCGCCGAGCATCACGCGATGTTCGTCATGGCGCGGCTGGCGGCCTACGTGGCGGCGTTGATGGCAACGGCGCTGCTGCTTGGCTTCGTGGCGCTGTTCGGCCTCGCCTGCGGCGTCATGCTCTGGTGGCTGGAAGAAGACGCCTTGAGCGCCAGGAGCGTCGTCGCTGCCGTTGCGCGTTCGGTGTGGATCTTCTGCGCCTTCGTTTGGCTTGCGGTGGCGCTGCTGCTGCTGGATGCGCCAGAGCCGCTGTCGCTCGACGACCTGACGACTGCCGAGGAAGTGCAGGCCGGCGTGGACGGCCTGCTGGCGTTTCGCTGGATCGAGTCGCTGCGCTACGTGGTGCTCGGGGCCTTTCTGGCCTTGGCGGCCTGGCTGTTGGCAAGGCGGACGAAGCCGTTGAACGCCGTTCTTTCGGTGGGGTTCGGCGTTGGCCTGGTGTCGGCCCTCGTCTCTGGTCTTGGGATGCTCGGCCAAGAGCTCTAGTATCTGTTGTGGGGAGGGAACAGGCGTGAAAAAAGCCGCAGCCGCCATCGTCGTCGCGCTGCTCGGCGGCGTCGTGTTGATCGGCTTTGCCGTCAGCAAGGAGCAGGGCAGGCCGGTTGCCGTCGAACAGCTGGGCCGGCAGGAAATACAGCCGTCGATCCTCGCCTCCGGGCGGATCGTCCACGAAGAGGAAGTGCGCCTGACCAGCGAAGTGATCGGCAGAGTCAAGGCCGTTCACGTCGTGGAAGGGCAAGCCGTCCAGCAGGGCGACCTGGTGCTCTCCATCGACGACGAAGCGTATGCCGCGCAAGTGGAGCGCAACCGCGCTGCGGTGCGGCTGCAGGAGATCGACATCCAGCGCAAGCAGCTGGCCATCGACAATCTGCAACGCCAGCACGAGCGCAGTCGCAGCCTGTTCGACCGCGGCCTGCTCGATGCCCACGCCTTCGATGTCGCCAGCCACCAGCTGGAGGCCGCGAACATCGACCTCGCGTCGGCCAGGGAACTGCTGGCCCAGGCGGGGGCGAGCCTCGCCCAGTCCGCCGAGCAGCTCGACAAGACCCAGGTGCGCTCGCCCATCTCCGGCATCGTCACTTCCTTGGACATCGAGGCGGGAGAGACCGCGATCACCGGCACCACCAACATACCCGGCAGCGAACTCATGGTGATTGCGGACCCAGGCAGCATCCGCGCCGAAGTCTACGTGGACGAAGCGGACGTCTCGGACGTCCTCGTCGGCCAGCGCGTCGAAGTGGTTGCCGTTGCCTATCCCGAGCAGCCCGTCGCCGGCGAGGTCGAGTTCATCGCCAACACGGCCAAGTACCACGCCGCCGGCAGGGCGCTGTCGTTCCGCGTCCGCGTGTACATGGATCGAACGTCGCTGAATGACGTTCGCTTGCGCCCCGGCATGTCGTGCCGAGTGAGGATCTTCGTCGGCGCCGGCAGCAAGCTGCCCGCCGTGCCCATTCGCGCCATCGTCAGCGAGGACGACCGCGAGACCCGGTCCGCGCAGCACTTC